>CAVOWX010000001.1:0-645647 GCA_963700265.1 uncultured Acidimicrobiaceae bacterium
ACGAACGCTCGATCCAACCGCTGAGGTTGCTGCGCGCTACGGCGTCGGCCATGTCACGCCCATCTCCTGCCGAAACGCTGGCCCGCGACGATGTTGACGCCGTCATCCTTGCGACTCCGACCCACATGCACGCTGAGCCAAACCATTGCCTGCCTCGACGCCGGTAAGCACGTCCAGGTCGAGATTCCGCTCGCCGACCTCCTGGCCGACGCGCGGGCGGTCGTGGCGGGTACAAGAATCGACGGGGCTGGTTTGTATGGTCGGCCACACGCGGCGCTTCAACCCGTGCCATCAGTGGGTTCATAACCAGATTACGGCGGGCGAGTTCACGATCCAGCAGATGGACGTGCAGACGTACTTCTTTCGACGGACCAACATGAATGCACTCGGGCAACCGCGGAGTTGGACCGATCACTTGCTCTGGTATCACGCTGCGCACACCGTCGACTCGTTCCAGTACCAGGACGGGTGGCACGGTCGTGCAGGCGAACGCCATGCAGGACCCGCTTCATCCCGACCTGGGAATCGCGATGGACATGTCGATCCAACTCGAGGTGAAACGGGAGCGATCTGCACGCTGTCGCTGTCGTTCAACAACGACGGACCGTTCGGCACGTTCTTTCGCTACATCAGCGACACCGGTACCTACGTCGCTCGCTATGACGACCTGTTCACGGCTCGGAGGAAGCGGTCGACGTGTCGCAGGTGTTGCTGTCAATGAACGGTATCGAGCTTCAGGACGGCGAGTTGTCGCCGCCATCCGAGAGGGTCGTCAACCGAACTTCCAGCGTTGCCGATGTGCTCGCCTGCTACGAGGTCCTGCACGATCTCGAACAACAGCTCGCCGAAGGGCGCTGAGGCGCTGCCGACGAGGGCCCTGATCGCTGAGCGTTCTCTCGCTCACTAGTGCCGTGACCGTGAACGTTTGTGGTGTTCGCGACGAGTCAGGTTCGTTCCTGGCAAGACGTGGCGACGATCTACTGGCCTTGCCCCAGATCAGCGAGCCGCAACGCAGCCAGGGGCGAAGCTGACCGTCGAAACAGCGCAAACGTTTGCGGTCGGGGCACTAGCCGACTTTCGTCCATTTGCTGTACTCGTTGCCGGCCAGCAAACCGACGTCGGTCGGCAGGACCTGATCGCCACTGTCGCTGCGTCCGTCTCATAGATGTGCTCGAGCTGCGCCGCCTTCGACCCGTCGAATGGATCGAGATCGCAGCACGGCACACACACTCGCTGGGAGGCGCGAAGCCCGGTAGGTACCGGGCTGGATGTGCTGATTGACGACGTGATAGCCGAAGTCAAAGGCAATCGCTTTGGTTGTCACCGGCACGTACGGCACTAGTGGGACGCACGTCTCGAAGCGGAAGTGCACGTACGGATCGGTCGGCAGGACGTCGAGCAACATACGCCCGGCGCCGGACATGCTGACGGAACCCAGGTTGCCGTCGAGGAAGTTGGCGGTTTTCAATCGATACGTCGGACACACGATGTTGGTCGGTGCTTCGCTGACGTAGCGGCCGGGCGGCATCTGGTAGGGGCCGACCGGGTAGGTGTTGGCCGGGAACTCCTGCGGGCAGTTCTTGCCGGTGTCGACCGGGGCCGATCCGATGAGCTGCCACGCCGAACGATCGCCTCGATGTCGGCAGAGGCGAACAAGCACACCATTCCGTTCCCACCGATCGCCGCGACCACCGTGTTGGCACTCGCATTCCCGGGCTTGAAGTTGATGTTCGAGGCGTTCGGGCGAGCGAGTTGCGTGGGTGGATCGTCATGTAGCCACCCTTGGAAGCGCCCACAGCCGTCAAGTTCAACACCACAGCTGTCGCCCCGGAGGGCACGCCCGCCCGCCCGCCGATCTTGAACTGCATCGTCGGCGCCGGGCGCCTTGCAGCTGATCCGCTCCACGTCGTGGTCGACGGTTTCTCCGTCGGCACGAGTATCCGCAAAGCGGGCCGGCGCCGCCAACGGCACGAACGTCGACGCCGGCATCGTGCCCGTCACATCCACGATCACGTGCGCCGTCGCACTCGTGCGTGCACACGCGTTCACCCGCCGCGTCCACCTGCTACCACCGAGTTGGTGACTACCTGATTCTGCTTGTGCTTGGGATCGACGAGTTCGGCAGACTCTGATCACACGCGAACACACGGAAGTGACCGTTCGCCTCCGGGTTGGCGACCGTCACGTTCAACACCGCCGTCCGCTCAGCCGCACCAACCGTGGCACGCCCGGCCACCTTCACCATCAACTGCTGACCGGCGCCCACCTTGCCCGTCGCCTGATTGACGTCATCGACAGTGTCCCCATCGGGCCGAGTGTCAGCAATCCGCTGCGGCGCCGCCAACAAACTGACCGCACCCACCGGCAAAGCACCACTGACATCCACAATGACATGCGCAGCCTGCGAGGTGAACAGACACGTGTGTCCCTGCGGGTCGAGCCCGGCAAACACAGCGTTGGCGATCGTCGTTCCCGACTGGTAGTTGATGTTCGAAGAGTTCGGTGTGGCCTGATCACACGGATACACCGTCAGATACCCGCCACCCGCCGGCCCACCCACCGTCACGTTCAACACCGCCGCGGAGCAGCCAACGCATCGACCCCAGCACCGCCCCGCCACCTCGAGATTCATGACCGACCCACCGGCCTGCTGCCCGGTCGCCTGATACTTCCCATCGACCGTCACACCGTCCGCTCGAGTGTCCACGATCCGCTGCGGCGCCGCCAAAGGCGTAGTGCCCGCGCGATCGCCCCAACCGGACTCTCAGGCGCAACCACCACCACCGAAGTGACCAGAATCGCCAAGCCGCTGAACAACCTCGAAAAGCGTGAGAACATCATCCCCGAAACAGTACGAAATAGTTGGTAACAGCCCGGTAACAGCGTCCCATCCATCACCTGCCCAGTTCGATCTTGGTTCGCCGCCAACCCCACGAGCGGTCATGGTCACGGCATCAGACATCAGCCCACGACATGAGGACGACTACATTGACCCGGATGTCGAAGATCTCACTGATTGCGAAGCTGACCGCCGCCGAGGGGAAGTCGAGCGAGCTCGAAGTGGCTCTGGCCGGAGTCATCGCCGCCGCCGAGGAGGAAGCCGGGCTCGAGGTGTACAGCGCCCACGCTGCCAACGACGAGCCCGGCGTCTACTACTTCTTCGAGTTGTATCGCGATGACGCAGCGATCGAGGCGCACGGCAAGGGCGACGCCATGCGGGCAGCCATGGGTGCCTTCGGTGGCCTGCTCGGCGGCCGCCCGGAGATCACCAAGATGACTCCGGTCGCCGCCAAGGGCCTCACCCTCTGACAGTTCGTGCCGGCTAGCCGATCTTGGTCCAGCCGTCGCAACCGGCCAGGAAGCCGACGTCGGTCGGTGCGATCGTCATCGTCACCACACTGGCGGAGGCGTCGTTGAAGCGTCCGAGGATCGATGATTGAGCGCCGTCGAGCGCGGAATACCGAACGCCCGTGCAGACCGAGCCGAACGGTCGCGTGGCCTGGTAGGTGCCGGGGGCGATGTGCTGGTTGACGACGTGGAAGCCGCTGTCGAACGACGTCTTCAGCGGGAACGGCGGTCCTGGCGGAACGTACGGGACCAGCGGCGCACAGCCGTCGAAGCGGAAGTTGATGAACTTGTCGGTCGGCAACACGTCGCCCATCAGGCGCCCGGGACCGAACATGATGTTCGAGCCGAGTTGACCACCCAGGAACGAGTCGGTGTTCCAGCGCTGGAACTCGCAGTCGAAGTTGGTCGGTGCTTCGCTGACGTAGCGGCCGGCGGGCATCTGGTAGGGGCCGACCGGGTAGGTGTTGGCAGGGAACTCTTGCGGGCAGTTCTTGCCGGTGTCGACCGGGGCAGACCCGATGAAGTAGCCGGTCACGTCGACGATCGCCTCGATGTCGGCCGAGGCGAACAAGCACACCATTCCGTTCCCACCGATCGCCGCGACCACCGTGTTGGCACTCGCATTGCCGGGCTTGAAGTTGATGTTCGAGGCGTTCGGGCGGAGCGAGTTGCGCGGGTGGATCGTCATGTAGCCACCCTTGGAGGCTCCCACAGCCGTCAAGTTCAACACCACAGCTGTCGCCCCGGCAGGCACGCCCGCCCGCCCACCGATCTTGAACTGCATCGTCGTGCCGGCGCGCCGGTAGCTGATCCGCTCCACGTCGTGGTCGACCGTTTCTCCGTCGGCACGGGTATCGGCAAAGCGGGCCGGGGCCGCCAGTGGCACGAACGTCGACGCCGGCATCGTGCCCGTCACGTCCACGATCACGTGCGCCGTCGCACTCGTGAACACACACGTGTTACCCGCCGCGTCCAACTTGGCGACCACCGAGTTGGCGACCACCTGATTCTGCTTGTAGTTCAGATTCGACGAGTTCGGCAGACTCTGATCACACGGGAACACACGGAAGTGACCGTTCGCCTCCGGGTTGGCGACCGTCACGTTCAACACCGCCGTCCGCTCAGCCGCACCGACCGTGGCACGCCCGGCCACCTTCACCATCAACTGCTGACCGGCGCCCACCTTGCCCGTCGCCTGATTGACGTCATCGACAGTGTCCCCATCGGGTCGAGTGTCAGCAATCCGCTGCGGCGCCGCCAACAAACTGACCGCACCCACCGGCAAAGCACCACTGACGTCGACGATGACATGCGCAGCCTGCGACGTGAACAGACACGTGTGCCCCTGGCGGTCGAGCCCGGCAAACACGGCGTTGGCGATCGTCGTTCCCGACTGATAGTTGATGTTCGAAGAGTTCGGCGTGGCCTGATCACACGGATACACGGTCAGATACCCGCCACCCGCCGGCCCGACCACCGTCACGTTCAACACCGCCGCAGCAGCCGACGCATCGACCCCAGCACGCCCCGCCACCTCGAGATTCATGACCGACCCGCCGGCCTGCTGCCCGGTCGCCTGATACTTCCCATCGACCGTCACACCGTCCGCTCGAGTGTCCACGATCCGCTGCGGTGCCGCCAAAGGCGTATAGCCCGCCACCGCCGCAACGGGACTCTCAGGAGCAACCACCACCACCGAAGTGACCAGGATCGCAACCGCACTGAACAACTTGGACAGGCGTGACAACATCATCCTCGAAACAGTACGCCAGCACCGGTAACAGCCAGGTAACAGGACGGAATCGGGTGTTGTGCCACGGGCTGTGCCGCTCGTGGCACAGCCCGCAACTCACGAGATGACGGCTCGTGAGCGCAAGGTGGCGATGATCTCGTCGGCGGCTTGCTCGGCTGTCATCGACGTGGTGTCGACCGTGACCTCCGGCCGTTCCGGTGGCTCGTAGGGCGAGTCGATTCCGGTGAAGTTGGACAGTTCGCCGGCGCGCGCTTTGGCGTACAAGCCCTTCGGATCGCGAGACTCGGCGACCTCGAAGGGCGTGTCGACGTGGACCTCGATGAACTCGCCGTCGTCGACGCGCGAACGTGCCAGTTGGCGTTCGGCCCGGAACGGCGAGATGAACGACACCAGCACGACCAGCCCGGCGTCGACCATCAGCCGCGCCACCTCGGCGATCCGGCGGATGTTCTCGACCCGGTCGGCGTCGGTGAAGCCGAGGTCGCGGTTGAGGCCGTGACGCACGTTGTCGCCGTCGAGCAGATAGGTGCGCACGCCCAGCACGTGCAGTTTTGCCTCGACGATGTCAGCGATCGTCGACTTGCCCGAACCGGACAGCCCGGTGAACCACACCACTCCCGGTCGGTGGCTGTTCAGCTCGACGCGAGCCTGCTTGTCGACCTGCACCTTCTGCCAATGGATGTTGTGTGAACGGCGCAAGGCGAAATGCAGCAACCCGGCGCCGACCGTGTTCTGGGTCAAACGGTCGATGATGATGAATCCGCCGGTCTCCCGGTTCTGGACGTAGGGATCGAACGGGATCGGCCGGTCGAGGCTGAGATTGCAGACCCCGATCTCGTTCATCTGCAGCGTGTTGGCGGCGAGGTGATCGAGCGTGTTGACGTCGATCCGGTACTTCGGATGGGCCACGGTCAGCCCGACCGTGCGGGCACCGATCTTCATGAGGTACGAACGGCCCGGAAGCATCTCGTCCTCGTGCATCCACACGATGTGCGCTTCGAACTGGTCGGACACTTCGGCCGGCGAATCGGCGGCACACAGCAGATCGCCGCGGCTGGCATCGATCTCGTCGTGGAGCGTGATCGTGACCGACTGCCCGGCGACCGCCTCGTCGAGGTCGCCGTCGAGGGTGACGATCCGGGCGACCGTGCTCGTGGTGCCCGCCGGCAGGACACGGATCGGGTCGCCCGGGCGGATCGTGCCGCTCGACGATCCGGCCGGAGAAGCCACGGAAATCGAGGTTCGGACGGTTGACCCATTGCACCGGCATCCGGAACGGGGCCGCTGCGGCGTCATCGTCGACGGCGACGGTTTCGAGGTATCCCATCAGCGTCGGGCCGTGGTACCAGTGCATGTGCTGGCTCGGTTCGACGACGTTGTCGCCCTTGAGCGCGGAGAGCGGGATGAACGTCACGTCGTCGAGCCCGATCCGCTCGGCGAACTCGCGGTACTCCTCCTCGATCGCGGCGTACACCTCGGCCGAGTACTCCACGAGGTCCATCTTGTTGATGGCCACGATCACCCGCTCGATGCCGAACAGCGAGACCAGGAAGCTGTGGCGTCGGGTCTGGGTCAGCACGCCCTTGCGGGCGTCGATCAGGATCACGGCGACGTCGGCGGTCGACGCCCCGGTCACCATGTTGCGGGTGTACTGCTCGTGGCCGGGGGTGTCGGCCACGATGAACTTGCGGCGCTCGGTCGAGAAGAAGCGGTAGGCGACATCGATCGTGATGCCCTGCTCGCGTTCGGCGGACAGGCCGTCGAGCAGCAGAGCGAAGTCGAGGTCGGCGCCCTGCGTGCCGACCTTGGCCGAGTCGGCGGCGAGGGCGGCGAGGTGGTCTTCGAAGACCAGGTGGGCCTCGTACAGCAGGCGCCCGATCAGCGTGCTCTTGCCGTCGTCGACACTGCCGCACGTGATGAAGCGCAGCAGGCTCTTGTGTTGATGCGAGGTGAGGTAGGCCTCGATGTCGGTGGCGATCAGATCTGACGAGTGCGCCATCAGAAGTAGCCCTCCTGCTTCTTCTTCTCCATCGATGCGGCGCCGTCGAAGTCGATCACGCGGCCCTGGCGCTCGGACGTGGTGGCCAGCAGCATCTCCTGGATGATGCCGGTCAGGCTGTCGGCGTCGCTCTCGATCGCCCCCGACAACGGGTAGCAGCCGAGCGTGCGGAACCGCACGTTCTTGATCTGCGGCTACTTCGCCGTCGTCGAGCCGCATCCGGTCGTCGTCGACCATGATCGGCACACCGCCGCGGTCGACCACCGGCCGAGGGGCCGCGAAGTAGAGCGGCACGATCGGGATCTGTTCGAGGTGCACGTACTGCCACACGTCGAGTTCGGTCCAGTTCGAGATCGGGAAGACGCGCAGCGTTTCGCCGTTGCTGCGGCGGGCGTTGTAGACGCTCCACAGCTCGGGACGCTGGCGCTTCGGGTCCCATTGGTGTTGGGCCGATCGCACCGAGAAGATCCGCTCCTTGGCGCGCGACTTCTCCTCGTCGCGACGGGCGCCGCCGAAGCACAGGTCGAAGCGATGCTCGTCGATCACCTGCTTGAGGCCCTGCGTCTTCCACATGTCGGTGTGCAGCGCCGATCCATGGTCGAACGGGTTGATGCCGCGGGCGACGCACTCAGGATTCTGGTGCACGATCAGGTCGAGCCCGAGGCGAGCCGGCCGTATCGTCGCGGAATGCGTACATCTCGCTGAACTTCCAGGTGGTGTCGACGTGCACGAGCGGGAACGGTGGCGGCGATGGGTAGAACGCCTTCATCGCCAGGTGCAGCATCACCGAACTGTCCTTGCCGACCGAGTACAGCATCGCCGGGCGCTCGCTCTCGGCGACCGCCTCGCGCATGATGTGGATCGCCTCTGCCTCCAGCCGCTGCAGGTGGGTCAGCCGCCCTGCGGAGGGCGTGGTCGCGGCGGGGTGCGTGACAATGCCGTTCATGCCGTCGCCCAAAATTCGTTCACGTGCTCGTTCCAATCGTGTCGCATCCGGAGTTCCACCTATTCTCCGGTGGGTCAGTAGACAATACCGGAATAGGGCGGAACTGTCGACCAGGGGCACGGAAGTGCGGGCGCTGATGCGCCGCCGTGTGCGCCGCATCGATCGTCATGCCGGCATCGTTCTGTACGCACGTCCTGCTCGTTTCGCGTATCCAAGCGACGACGAACTGGCAGTTGGATCGTCATCTCGCGGGCCGCGCCACACCGGGGTTCAGGGCGGTTGGCAGACCTGTCGGTTCGCGGGCCGAGCGCTGCCTGCTTGCGATGTAGCGTTCACCGCATGGTTCCAAGTCGGTTCGGCGCCACAGCGTTGGTGTCGTGGGCGCTGCTCGTCACCCGCGGTGAGGGGTCATCCTCGCTATCGCCCAGCCGATACCGCCGGCATTCGGGCCCTGTATCCGCTGGTAATAGATGAGGAAGTCAACGGTTCGTTGCCGTCGAGCCGGATTGCGTCTTCTGTGTGGTTGCGTGCTGTTTGCCGGCTGCGGCACAGCAGCCGATCGCCCGGCAGGAGATTCACCCGGCAGCAACCTTGCTGCGTCGAGCGTCGCCAACGACGCCGAGTTCACGCCACACGCTCTCGACGACCTCTGGCTGGTTGGCCCGCCGAGGGATGAAGCGTCGTGGCCGTTGCAGATTCGATCTGGCGGAGTGATGAATGCTGAAGCAAGCGGCTACGAGTACGACCATGGGGAGCCCGACGATCTTGTTCGGCGAAGCGTTGCCGTGGTGGTCGCACAGGTGATCGGCTTCGGCGAGCCTGAGAGGTTCACAGTTCAAGGAGAGCGGGCCGACGACGACACCGCCGAACTGGAGTTCGTCAACGATGTTGTGGTTCCAGTCTCGGTTCGCATCGATGAAGTTCTGGCCGGTATCGCTGTTGAGGCTGGCGGAGAGTACGTACTCGAAACCTCTGCTTGGGTGTACGACGACATGTTGTTTGAGTTTGAGGAGTCCCAGATGCCGCTGCTGGGCGAGAGCTACTTGTTCTTCGTCATGGTCAACCGGGTGCAGGATGCGCCGGTGATCGGTGGGACGCTGAAGACGACTGCTGCCGGGGATGGACGAGTGCTGCTCAGCGACGCTGACGCCGCAGGGATGCTCGATCCGGACCGGTGGCTCAATGTTCTGGGGACCGATTTCGATTCGGACTACGCCGCCGAGTTGCGAGCCGCCGGCCTTCTCCCGTAGGAGACAGAGCGCGCGAGACCGCCAAATTTCGGAACCGGCGGCACGGAGGGTGATGCTGTTGGCGAGGTTGAGCGGGGGCCAGGGAGTGTCGAGCAGCGCCGAATGCCCGATCGTCGCTCCCGACGCAAGCGCGATGAGTAGTGCAGAACGACGTGCGCCGAGCGGCAGTTCGGGGCGGTCACATCGGAGGGCACGAGACGCTGGATCGGCTACGCATCATCGAGCCACACCACAATCTGTACGTCGTCCTCGTAGATGATTCGTCCAGGGTCCTCACTGAGAAGCCTCACCCACCCGACGCCGTACTTGGGCTCCAAGCTCACAGCAGCCGCCGACGGCGGTTGGTCGGCACGCGGCGGCGACCCTGGACGTTGGTTCAGCTCGAGTCTGGCGGGCGGTCGAACAATGCCAGCTCGGCAGCGTCAGGTGCCTGGAATGTGGCGGCCCACTCGTCCAGGTGGACGCGGCGGATCGGTTCGCTGTCCCAGGGAGGCTCCGAGTTCCGGGCCTCGATGCGCCGCCAGAGCTCGTCGATGGGTACGTCGAGGTAGCGCAGTTCGACGCCGACACCGAGGGCGCGAGCAGCGGATCGCATGTCGTCACGTTCGATCCGCGCCCAGAGCCCAACGTCGAGGACGACGCTCAGTCCGAGGCGCAGGACATCCTGGGCAAGGCGCCAGAGTTGGCGTTCGACGTTCTCCTGGGTCGGTGCATCCCAAGGGCTGGAGCCGAGTGCCCACATCCATTCATCCTTCGTGAGACGCAGGGCGCTCCGGTCGGCGGCCAACTGCCTGGCGAGTGTGGTCTTGCCCGCTCCGGGCAACCCGCAGGTCAGTATCAGTCGGGCGTTGCTCACAGCTCTCCACACTCGCACGCTCCACACTGCGGCGCACGCCGAGCGCCCGCTCGTCGTTGTCGCCGCACATGCGCGCAGCGTAGAACCACGAGGGCCAGGTTCGGAAGGGCCGGCTCGTCATCGCTCCCGAGGCATCCTTGGATAATTGGTCGATCGAACACCAGTTCGAGAAACTGTGTGACACCCCTGTGTGCATGATGTTTGCATGTTCGATTCGGGGGTGAGCGCAGCGGTGGCGGGGTTGTTGGCGTGTGATCCTGATGTTGCTGATGCTGTCGATCTGGCTGGGATGTCAAGGTCGTCGGCGACGTTGCGGGCGTTCGTCGATTATGTCGATGTGCGGATCAACCGGCGCTCCACCCAGCTCGCCGCCGCGGGTGTGGCCGATACGGGTGCACACGTGTTGTTGGACGAGGGCCGCCTGACGGGTCGCGATGCTCAAGCGACCGGTGGGCGTGATCGGGTGTGCACCGAGTTGCCCGAGTTCGACGACGCCTTGGCGACAGGTGCGTGCACGGCTGGTCATGTCGACGCCTTGGCGAACCTCACCAAGAACCTGACCGATGTGGAACGCTCTGATCTGTCGCTGGTGGTCGATCAGCTGGTGACGAACGCGGCTGATCAGCCGGTGGCACTGTTCGAGCGCACCACCAAGGCAACGATCGACAAGATCCGCGAGGCACACCGCCCGAACAGCGACGCCGACGAGTTGGATCGGCAGCGTGACGCGTCGAAGATCAAACGTTGGACTGATCGTGACACCGGCATGAAACAGACGTTGATCTCGCTCGACCCGCTGCGTGACGCCTCGCTGCACGCCGTGATCGACGCTCATCTCGCCACCTTGCGTCAAGACCCGACCAACAAGCACCGTTCGTTCGACGAGTTGAAGATCGAAGCGGTGATCGCAGCGGTCAGCGCCGGACAGTCGGCGCAGCGGATTCCTGAAGTGATCGTGCATGTCGATCACCAATCGGCGTGTCACGGCCGCCACGCCGACACGTTGTGTGAAACGGTCGATGGGCAACCAGTCCCAGTCTCCACGCTGCAACGCCTGTGTTGTGAGGCGATCATCGCCGCCGTGATCGTCAATCCCGACGGGACCGTCGACCAACTGTGTGAGGAGCAGCGCACCGCCAGTCGGGCGCAGCGTCGCTTGTTGGCGGCGATGTATGCGACGTGTGCTCATCCGCACTGCCAGGTGGCGTTCTCGCAATGCCGTATCCATCACATCATCTGGTGGACCCGAGGCGGCAAAACCGTACTCAACAACCTCCTGCCGGTCTGTGAAATCCACCACCACCAAGTCCACGAGGGCGGCTGGAACCTCACGATCAACCCGGATCGTGTCGTCAGCTGGTGGAAACCCGACGGCACACTCTGGCAAACCGTCAACGGACCCAACCGAAAACCCCGCCGAGGCCGAACACGATCGAGACCACCCGACCAGTCAACCGACCCGCCACCCGGACAGCTCACCGAACAGCAACCGGAACCCGGCCAACTGTTCGCACGAACTGCCTGACCAGGCACATCGAGCGCGGGATCACCCGCTGCGGTCCTCGACGATCCACCACGACTCAGAA
Organism: uncultured Acidimicrobiaceae bacterium; assembly: GCA_963700265.1. Lineage (GTDB taxonomy): Bacteria > Actinomycetota > Acidimicrobiia > Acidimicrobiales > Ilumatobacteraceae > Ilumatobacter. Next base: position 11,739 of record CAVOWX010000001.1, read on the forward strand.
CCTTTCAACGCGAGTGCCCGCAGGCGCGGGACGGTTGCGATGTCGAACGGGTATCCCCGCCTGGATCTCTTTCGGCGGGTCGGGTGCTCGATCGGTGCGCTGCGGGTGACGGACTCGAGTTGTGCGCGTGGTCGGTGCGCTCGTGCGCCCGTCGCGCCTGGTGAACGCGCCAGGATTCACCGATGAACTGTTCGACCGCGACGCGATCGATGCGGTGCCCAGCGATTTCGGCCCAGACATGAACAAAGAGGCCGCGATGGCGCAGCTCAGTGCCGAGCTCGCCCGGCAGGCTCAGGCGACATGGCTCGAGGCGCGAGTCCCCGCCCTCGGCGGACTGACGCCACGTGAAGCGGCCGCCGACGCGGCGCGAACAACTCGAACGACTCCTCGCAGAACTGGAGCAGATCGATCGACGCCTCGGAGACCGCTCCGAAGGCTCGATCGACGGGTTCGTGGGTTCAGCTACGACGTCGATCCACTCCGCCGCGAACTCGGCCTCTGACGGGCACGTCAGCGGTCAGCCAGCAGCGAGGACGGCCTGCACAGCACCGACGACCTGGTCGTGGAAACGACCGTCGGTGGCGACCACGCCGCGGTTGCGTTCCAGCAAGCGGCCGTGCGAGAAGTCGAGCGGCAGCCCGTCGACGTCGGTGACGCGGCCACCCGACCGCTCGACGACGAACTTCCCGGCAGCGTGATCCCAGACCTTCTCGCAGTAGTCGGCACGGGTCGGCAGTCGCAGGTAGATCGATGCGTCACCTCGCGCCACGGCACCGTACTTGCACTGGCTGTCGATCCGGTACGGCTCGGCCGTGATCCCCAGACGCGCTGCAATCAGTGACGAATGGTCGTGATTCGAGTGTCCAGCCTCGACCGATTCACACAACCGCGCCTCGGCCAGCGAGGCGGGAGCGGCGACCCGCACGGCAACGGCCCGGTCGCTCGAGGCGTAGAACACCTCGCAGCCGCTCGCGTCCGCAACGAACAGGGCCCCTCGCGATCCGTCCGGGTTGGGAAGGTTCGGGCAGCCCAGCACTCCCAGCACCACCTCGCCGTCCTCGATCAAGGCCAACGCGATCGCGTACTGATCGCCGCGCAGGAAGCCCTTCGTGCCGTCGATCGGATCGAGCGTCCAGTGTCGGCCGCCGAGGCCGGCCGATTGACCGACCGAGATCCAATCCAGCACCTGTGCTTCGCTGGCGTCGCTGTGACCATGTGTCGAGACAAGGCTGACGACACCGTCGCGCAACACCTCGTTGCCGGCAAGGTCGCTCGACGACTCCTCCCCGACCAACTCGACGGCGCCGAGATGGTCGACCAACGTCGCGCACACGATCGCCTGGGCTGCGAAGTCGGCCACCGTGACCGGGCTCTCGTCACCCTTGGTGAGTGTGTCCCCGGCAACCAACCGGCCTTGCACGGACGAGCACAGCTCGGACGCCGCCCGCACTGCCATCACCGCCGCTGAGCGTTCGCTGTCAGCGACCAAATCGGGCCTCCGTCGCCACCTGGTACTCGACCGCCAACTCCTCGACCCCGGCGGGTAGCTCACCCGCGACCAGGTCGGCCACCGTGACCGTTTCGAGCACGCGCCGCAGACTGCCTCGAATCGCCATCCACACCCTCGGCAGCACCTCGACCGGCGCCGGGTAGCGAAGCCCACGAAGGCTCTCGTCGTGGACGTCGGCGAGCGGACCGTCGACAGCTCGGAACACATCGGCCAAGGAGATTTGGTCGGCCGGGCGCGAGAGGGCGAACCCACCGTCGGGACCACGCTTGGAGCGCACGAGTTCGGCCCGCTTGAGGTCGCGCAGGATGTCCAGCAGGTACTTCAGTGAGATCTCCTGGTTGGTGGCGATCGTCTCGGCTTTGATCGGGAGATCGCCGCCGACGGCCAGCTCACCCATCGCCCGCACGGCGTTGTCGACTCGCTCGGAAATCCGCATCGCAGCCGACGCTACCCGTCGCGCCGACGTCGCACTGCTGCCAGGCTGAGCGACAGCTGGCCTTGCCGACCGAGAGCGGATCGTTCCATGATGGTTGCTCCGCCGACGTGACGGGAACGATCCGAGGTACCACATGCCACTCGACAAGCCCTACCTCGACGTGCCCGGCACGACCGTGTTCGACCTCGAGCAGTCACGCAAGGGCTACTGGCTCAACCAGTTCTGTATGTCGCTGATGAACGCCGACAACCGTGACCGATTCCGGTCCGATGAGCGGGCCTACCTCGACGGATGGGCGATGGACGAGCAACAGAAGCAGGCCGTGCTCGATCGCGACATGAACCGAATGATCTCGCTCGGCGGCAACATCTACTTCCTCGCCAAGATCGGAGCAACGGACGGCAAGAGTTTCCAGCAGATGGCGGGGTCGATGACCGGCATGAGCGAGGAGGAGTACCGCGCCATGATGGTCGCCGGAGGTCGCTCGATCGAGGGCAATCGATTCACCCACGAATGGGAGCACCCCGGCGACGAACCAGGGGCCGGCTGATGGCCGACATCTCGGCGAGTGTGTACACCTCGCACGTCCCGGCGATCGGCGCCGCGATCGATCACGGAAACACCGACGAGCCGTATTGGCGGCCGCTGTTCGCCGGATACGAGCCTTCGCGTCGATGGATCGAAGACCACACCCCTGACGCGATCGTGCTCGTCTACAACGACCACGCCACCTCGTTCAGTCTCGAACTGATCCCGACGTTCGCGATCGGAACGGCGGCGGCGTACGAGATCGCCGATGAAGGATGGGGGCGGCGTCCGGTTCCGCCGGTGGTCGGTCACCCGGAACTGTCCGCTCACATCGCCCAGTCGGTGATCCAGCAGGACTTCGACCTCACGATCGTCAACCGGCTCGCCGTCGACCACGGTCTCACGGTGCCGCTCTCGCTGATGTTCGGGCAACCGGACTGCGTGGCCGTGCCCGGTGATTCCGGTCGCCGTCAACGTCGTGCAGTACCCGGCGCCTTCGGGACGCCGGTGCCTCGAACTCGGCAAGGCGATCCGGCGGGCGATCACGACCTACGACGAGCCGCTCGACGTGCAGATCTGGGGAACCGGCGGCATGAGCCACCAGCTACAGGGTCAGCGCGCCGGTTTGATCAACAGCGAGTTCGACGAGGCGTTCCTCGATCAGCTGATCGCCGACCCGGAACGACTCGCCGACAAGCCGCACATCGAGTACGTACGAGAAGCCGGCTCAGAGGGGATCGAGTTGGTGATGTGGCTGATCGCCCGCGGAGCGATGGCCGACCTTGCCGGTGGCGCCGAGCCGACCGTGCAGCATCGCTTCTACCACGTGCCTGCCAGCAACACCGCCGTCGGCCACCTGATCCTCACCTGAGCCGAGAGCTGAGAGTTGGGAGTTGTGCCTGGCACAACTCCCAACTGATTAGCCGCCGAGCGGGCTGACGACGAAGGTGGCGAAGATTTCGTCTGCTGCGGCCAGATCGGCGTCGGTGATGGCGATGATCTGGATCGACGCCTGCCATGACTGATCTGCCGGCTCGGCGACCACGTTCAAGAACAGGCTGCCCTCGTCGCCGCAGTCGGTGTAGAAGTCGTAGAGGCCCGTGTAGACGCCGTCGTCGTACTCATAGCGCCCGTCCAGAATGCACGAGCTGCTGAAGTCGAACAGGTTGAGCGTCTCCTCGACCGTGGTGGTGAACAACGGCGAGGCACCGATGAAGACACCGGGGGTGCCCCACGTTGCGTGCCAGGCGTTGATGTCAGGTGCGGCATTGATCGCCGGTCCAATCTCCTCCTCGACTCCCGTTGCGAGGTCGGCGTTCCAGGCCAGGCCCAACACGTCCGACCATTCGACCGGCACGCTGACCGAGATCAATCCGGAGTCGTCGGTCACCACCGTGTAACCCGAATAGTCGGCTGCCGTGCTGTCGTCGGTGACTTCGTCGTCGAACTGTGCTTCGAACGAGGTGACGACCTCGAGCGTCCGGCCATTCAGCTGACCGTCCAGGACCTCGTCGGTCCCGGGGCGGTAGACCGAGATCGCCAGCGTGTCGGTTGCCGTATGACTGCGCAGGATGTCGCAGTAGTCGGACATCGTGCCGTCGGTGGCGAGGAACACGGACTCCATGCTGATCAGGAAGTCTCCGGCCTTCACGCCGGCCACGTCGGCCGGTGATCCGGACTGGACCGATGAGACCCAGATGCCTGACACATCGCCGTCGATCAGCGCTTCGCCGTTGATGCCGACCGACGTGACGTCGGTTCCGGCGATGAGTTGGTCGACGATCGGGCGGGCGACGTCGATGCCGATCGCGAAGGACTGTCCGAGATCGTTGCCGGCGAAGTTGACGGCCACCACCTGGCCGTCCTCGGTCACGATCGGGCCGCCCGAGTTGCCGGGCAAGGTGTCGGCGCTGTGCTCGATCACCGAATCGACCGACGACCACGAGGTCTCGCCGCCGGCGTCCGCCTTCGACACGATCCCGTCCAGCACGGTGTACTCGCTGTCGCCGAGCGGGAACCCGGCGGCGAAGATCTTCATACCGACCGAGACGCTTCCGTCGAACCAGTCGAGGTACGGCAGGTCGGGACCGTCGATGTCGATCACGGCGAGGTCGGAGCATTCAGAGACAGCGACGACGCGAGCGTTGCGGGGCTTCTCCTCGTCGTTGACAAAGACCTCGAGCAGGGCGGCGCCAGTGACGACGTGGTTGTTGGTGATCGCCAGACCGGAGGAATCGATGACGAAGCCGCTCCCACTGCCAGGCACGTTGGCCTGGACACCCGAAGGCTCAGCGAACGTTCCGGTGCCCACGATCCTGACGACCGCGCCACTGACTTCCTCGAGCGATGTCGCTCCGGATGGTCCGGACGGCGCCTCCGTCGTTGGCGTTGTGTCATCGGGCGGGTCGGTGGCAGGTGGTGCCTCCGTCGTCTCCACCGACGGTGCAGTCGTTGCCGTCGACTCGTCGGTGGAGCCGCCGCCGCAGCTCGCCGACATCATTGCCGCAGTCGCCGCTATGACGATCATCCGCTTCATGAACTCCACCCTTCCGTTGCGACGGCGGACGGTCCGCCCGCCACCTATCGTCCGAACGACTGTCCCCGCACGGTAGGGCCACATGACCCTGCCGGGGATTCTGTCACACCTTCGGCACCAGAGCATCGACTCGCCCGAATCGAGGGGCGCAAGATTCGACCGGATTCCCCGCCTGCGGGTGAAACCTCTGACAGCGCGAGACTTTCAGGATGGCCAACGACACCTGGGAACACATTCGCTACGAGCAGCCGGGCAGCGGCGTCGCCCGGATCGTGCTGGCGAGGGCACAGGCCGCCAACGCCCAGGACTATCAGATGTTGAGCGAACTCAATCAGGCGTTCGATCGGGCCGCTCGCGATGACTCTGTTCGAGTCATCATCCTGGCCGCCGACGGGAACCACTTCTCTTCGGGCCACGACCTGCGGGCCGGTACCGACATGTCTGATATCGAGCCGATCGGCACGTGGTGCTGCTTCGACTCGGACGGCGCCGAGGGGTACATGGCAACCGAGGCCGAGATGTACGTGGGTCTGTGCTGGCGGTGGCGCAACATCCCCAAGCCGACGATCGCCCAGGTCCAGGGCAAGGTGATCGCCGGGGGGCTGATGTTGGTGTGGCCGATGGACCTGGTGGTGTGCTCCGAGGACGCCACGTTCTCCGACCCGGTCGTCGCCTTCGGCGTCAACGGCCACGAGTACTTCACCCATCCCTACGAGGCCGGCGCCCGTCTCGCCAAGGAGATGCTGTTCACCGGACGAGCAATCACCGCCGACGAAGCCCTCCGACACGGGATGGTCAACAAGGTCGTGCCGGGCGACGAACTCGAGGCGGCGACACTGGCGATGGCAGAACACATCGCCAAACGGCCGATGATCGGCCTCACCTTGGCCAAGCAGAGCGTCAACAACTCGCTCGACGCGATGGGCATGTACACGTCGATTCAGTCGGCGTTCGGGCTCCACCACGTCGGCCACAATCACAACTTGAGACTGTTCGATTCACTCGTCGACCCGGGTGGTCTGCAGGTCATCCGCGACGAGGCCTGAGTCGATCGACGAGCCCACGATGAGGATTGCCGTGGATCTGCTCGTAGAGTGAGCCACTGGGTTTGCCACAATGGCTGCCCGAACCGAAAGTAGAAACCAATGCAAGGTACCGTGAAGTTTTTCAACAGTGAGAAGGGCTTCGGCTTCATCTCACGTGATGGTGCAGACGACGTGTTCGTCCACCATTCCAACATCGTCGGCGAGGGCTACAAGTCACTCGACGAGGGTCAGAAGGTCGAATTCGACATCGGCCAGGGCCGCAAGGGCGACGAAGCCCAGAACGTCCGTCCGCTCTGAACGATCTCGTTCGTTGAACGCCGCCGGCCCTCGGGTCGGCGGCGTTTGCCGTTTTCGGGCCGGTTGATCGGTGCCCGGCGTGGTCACTCAGGCAGAGTGGCCGACGAGCGGCGCCAACAGATCGAGCGCCCGGCCGAGTTCGCCGAGGCGAAGGCGGTATCCCGCCACACGATCGGCAATGGTGACCAGCTCGGCGAAGCCGATCGCGCGACGCTCGATGAGGTTCGCCGAGTGCTGCGTCATCTCGTACAACAGATCGGCCTGGCTGATCGGTTCCAGCACCACCGAATCGCTTCGATCGAGGAACACGACGCCCACCAGCGAGCGCGGTGAGTTCGCTACGGTCGCTCCGAGTTCGCTGGCGGGAGCGAACCACTCGTTGGTGAAGAACTCGAGATGGGCGGCCGGAGGCTCGACCGGGCGTTCGAGCAATGCCCGGCCACCCGGCCGAATCATGATCGGGCGTGGATACGGCGAGACCCGCATCGTGTCGACATCGATCGGCGCCAGGTCGTCGCTGAGATGCTCCCAGCCGCGCTGGGCCGCCGCCGCCGCCAACGTGCTCTTGCCGCTTCCGCTGACGCCACACACGGCAACCGCCCCGAGCGGACCGGCGAACACTGCGGCATGCAGGATCGGATGAGGAGTAGCCGACCGAATCGCCCGGCCGTTGACCTCCCAACACAACAACTCGAGAATCCGCCCGCGGCCGCGTCCTCCACCGCGCTGCTCGACCTCACCATCGGGACGAACGACCGTGAGCTCGTAAGTTTGCCGGGTTTCGTCGAGGGCGGCCTGGATGACCGTTGCATCGGTGAACGACGAAACAGGCAGATCCCGATACAGACGCTCCACGACACCGACCAGCACCGAGTCGTCCGACTCGAAGGAAAAGGTGAACCCGAGCGCCTCGTGCGGGCGTTTCGTCAGGACCGGCTCGACGGACTCCCCGGCCACCGGCTCAGACGCCGACGCAGCAGTCGAGTTCGATGCGATAGTCGAGGTACACGCAGTTCTGAGCCACCTCAGCCGCCGTGAAGGTCGGGAACGTTACGAGATCACCCGAGATCGTCCCGGGCACACATGTGACCTGTATTCCGGAGGCCAACAGACAGGACTTCACCGCCCACGCCTGAACCGGATCGCACTCGGGGTCCGTGATGTTGACCTGATACGTGTTGGGGCACGTGTACCCGACGGTGTCGGATTGGCCGGCGACCCAGTTCGTCGTGACGCACGTCGGGGGCTGGCCACTCGTCGGATTCGTCGTCGGTGCGATCTGCATGCAGTTGGCCGGGTTGACCTGGAGCAACTTGGTGACCGGCGAACAGGCTGCATGAACAGGCGACGACTGCACGATCTGTGACGTGGCGACCATCGCACCGGTGATCGCGGCACCCTGGGCGACGCGACGCAGCAGCGTCCGACGATCGAGCGATGAGTGGGGAGCGAGGTCGGTTCGGTGGTTGCGTTCGGTCATTGAGTTCCTGCGGACATGGCGGGGTCTCCAAGCATTGTCCACCCCAACTGTACGTCCAGGGTATAGCCGGCCGTGGCGCGTTCGAGGTTCTTCTTGGCAGCGAGCAATGCCTCACCGATCGTGAGGTCGCCCGGTGCGAGCTGCTCGGCCAAGAGATTCGCAAGGAGCGCGTCGTTGGCAGCGGCGGTCAGTGTGGTTGCACCCATCAGTGAGGCCGCCCCACCGTTGGCGTCGAGCATCAGGGCATGAGCCATCGTGTCGGCCCCCTGCGAGACGTAGTACGTGTTCCAGCAACCGAACTGGGCAACGACCGTCGGATGCTCCGCATTCGTCAGCGCTGCCGCTGCGGTGGCATCGAACAGCCCTACTTCCGTCCACTCACCGCTGCTGGAGTGGCCGAGGTACATCGTGACCCCGACGCCGTCGTTGATGGCATCCAAGAGCTCGGCTCGAGCTGCGACGAGCCCCTGTCGGTCGACGTCGGATCGACGCACCGTCCAGCCATCGAACTTGGCCGCAATCAGATCGTTCTCGGCGGCGTAGTCGACACCGTCGTCCGCGTCGGAGACCAACACCACAGAGCGATCACCACCAGTCGACGCGTATGTCAACGTCTTGTCGATCATCGTCGTCAGTTCACCCGGAGTACGGGCCGGGAAGCGACCGAGGGCGACGTCGGGCACGCCATCGCCATCGACATCCGCATAGGCCGGATCGATCGGGGCGTAGGTGATGCCGAAGCCGGTCGCTCCATAGAGCGACGGCATCAGGCTGAACGAACCATCGCCGTCATAGTCGCGATAGTCGACGGAATCAGCGCCGACCATGAGCAGCCACCGCACACCGAGTGCTGGAATCGCGTCTGCGAGATACCGATCGATGGCGTGGGCGTCCGTGACGCCACCGGCGTAGGCGGCATAGACATCGGCCACATCGACGGTCTTGACCACTCGGCCGAGCGACTCGTGATACGCCACGAGCGGCGTCAGCGTGTCGGTGAACACGGCGTTCGTGACGATCAGATAGTCCGCCGACCCATCGATCAGATCGCTGACCGGGCGGGCGGGTGCGACGACCGGCGAGTACACGGCCGAATCGGCGATCACCAGGTATCGGTCCGGCGCCTGTTCGGCGTGGTTGGTCGCTGCGATACTGACCGTGGTGCCGTCGATCCATGGCGACAGCTTCGACACCGAGCCGTCGCTGTCGACGCGGTAGGCGAGCACGGGGCCGGCCGAGAGGCCGGTCACATCGATCCTCGGCCCGCCAGCGGTGAGATCGATCCGGTTGCCGATGGCGAGGGTCGGTCGCTGGTAGGTGACCTCCCAGCGGTCGACCGCAATGATGTCGACCGGGACCCCGGTGTCACCGATCGAGGTGACCACCAGCGTGTTGGCACCGGCGACCAGCACACCACTGGGGATCGTGCCGGCGAGCCGATAGGCGTTCGTGTCGTCGAAGTGGGCGTCGGCGATGGTGACGCCGTTCACCTTCAGCGTGACGTGGTGTTCATCGTCGACGTCGTATCGCGTGATACCCCACAGATCCACGGCGGCCGTCGCCGTTTGGTCGGTGAGTGGGTCGGCGACGTTGATCACCGACGTCACGGCAAGCGGCCGATTCGGCTGGCTGACCATGATCTGTTGGTACCACGGGTCCGACCCGGGGGCGGTGACCGAATAGCGACTGTTGATCTCGAGTTCCGCTGTCTCGGTGTAGGCCGTGACGGGTACGACCGGTGCCGGGGGCGGCGGGGGCGGCGTCGTGGTGGTGGTGGTCGGAGCCACCGTGGTGGTCGTCGTGGTGGTGGTCGGAGCCAGCGTGGTGGTCGTCGTGGAGGTGGTGGAAGTGGAAGTCGTGGTCGTCGGATTCTTCTTGGCTTCCTTCTCCGCTTCCTTGGCTGCCTTCTCGGCCTCCTTGGCTGCCTTCTCGGCGGCCTTCTCGGCCTCCTTGGCGGCCTTCTCGGCCTCTTTGGCGGCTTCCTTGGCTGCCTTCTCGGCCTCCTTGTCGGCCTGTTTCTGATCCTTCTCCGACAGCGTCGTTCTCGGCGCGTCAGGGATCGTGGTGGTCGTGGTGGTCGTCGTGGTGGTCGCGGCCGCCGGGGTGCCCGGCGGGGGCGTCGTGTCGACGTGCATCGGACGGGCCAGCGACGGGTCGACCTGGAGGCGGTACACGTTGGTGCCGGTGTACAGGGTGTCGAGCGCTTCGCCGAGGAATCGCAGCGCTGATCCAGGTCGGAAGGTGTCGCCGCCGACCACTTCTACCGCGACTGGGCCGTTCGGGTCGGTGATCGCCAACGAGGCCGCGGGCACTCCGTCGAGGTCTACCCCGACGTCGAGCAGTTGCTCGAACGTGACCTGCTGGATACCGGTCTCGGAGACCTCGAATCGCGCCAGCGGTCCCGTCACGTCGCCGGCACTGCGGACATCGGACGCGTCGCTGGCTGCATCGACTTCGGACTGGGCCTGCTGGTCGGCCACTTCGTCGACCTCGGACTGGGCGGCCTCCCAGTCGATGTCGGCCGGCGGGTTCGGGTCACCGAATTTCTTGCCGACCTTGTACGGACCGTGCAGCTCGGTGGCTCCGTCGAGGGCGATGTCCTCGAGCCAGAGAATCTTGGCCTTGCCGCTGACCAAGAGCCGGTACGTCTGGGGCACGACGGAGGTCGGGGCTTTGGAGATCACGATCTCAGAGGTCAGCAGCGTCAACGAGCCGTCCTTTTCCTCCGAGTACAGATTGAAGCCGAGGTTGTCGACCTCTTGTGCCGTGCGCCAATCGACCACGACGTTCCCGCCCTGCTTCTTGGAGGCGAAGTACGAGAGGTTGACAGGCAGGGTGTTCAGCGTCGAGGTGTAGTCCTGGACCTCTCCGTCGGCAGCCTTTCCGGTCGCAGCAGCGACGCCGGCGCTCGCCGTGGCGACGCGGAAGCGGCTGAGCACCGCGTCGCCGATCGCATAGCCCGAACCGTTCGTCTCGAGATTGGGGACGTTGACCGTGACGGAGTAGGTGCCCGGTTGTGAGATGGCGGCAATGCCACCGACGACGTTGAGGGTGCCGCCGCCCGACACCGTGGTGGCAGACACGAACGAGCCGGCGGAGAACAACGATTCGGCGGCATCGAACACGCCGTTCTTGTTCCAGTCGAACCAGCTGTTGACGTAGTTGGTGCTGGGTGTCGGGTCGGCAACGGTGAACGTGAACGTGTACTTGTTGGTGTCGACGGACGGCACGGTGATCCCGTCCTCGTCGTTGGTGCCCATGTTGTTGTTGTCGCCGGTCGCGTTCGCGGAAGAGGCAGGCCCGGACTCACGGTCGATGACCGTGCCGAAGTACGGTCCGGTTGCGGCGTAGGTGGCCGCTGTGCATTCGATCTTGACGTTGTCGATCCACACCTTCGGATCGTCCTGGTTGTCGAAGGCGGCGACGAAGCGCACCTCGGTCGCAGTGCCGATCTGAAGGGCATGCACGGCGGGCAGGAACAGCGCATCGGCGGCCAGGGTCCCGGTGATCGTGGCGAGCGTGACCCAGGCCGCCGAGCTGTTCCCGCGACTCTGCACGAGCAGCGGATCGGTCGGCGACACCTTGTCGTCACGCTTGTAGTCGTACGACAGGCTGGCCCCGCCCAGACAGGTCGAGGTGTTGCCGACCAGTCGGCTGACCGTCGCCGTCTTGTTCTTGGCCTTGAACTGGATCACGTAGGTGTCGTTGTTGCTGTTGTCCTTCACTTTCTCGATCTTGGCTTCACCGTCGCCGCTGACGGTCCACGACGAGCCGGCGAACCCCGGTGAGCCGCCAGTTCCGGAGAAGCCCTGAGACTCGAAGTTGTCCGAGGCGAAGGTGGTCGTGGTGTAGGACGCGGCACCGATCACCCTGTGGCCACCGGCGTCGGCAGCACCTCCCGGGGTGGCGCTCTCGTACGTTGCGGGCGCGTCGCCGTAGTCGAAGCAGGTGGCGCAGTCGAGCGCCGTCGCCCGGGCGACGAGGGTGCCTGAACGAGCGGTGGCGATGTTGAAGAACTGGGGAGGCGTCGTGGACGAAACCGTGGTGTTGACCACGACGGTGACCGTCTCGCCCGGCAGCAGCTTCGGCTGCAACCACAGGTTCGGCGCAGCGCTGCCGGGGACCGTGGAGGTCGGCCGTACTGCAACCTCGACGTTGTCGAGGTAGAGCTTGTCGTCGCCGTCGGTCCACGACCCGCCGACCCGGAAGCGGATCGCGGTGGCGGTACCCAGCTGGGCGTCAGCGATCGGCAGCGTGTACTTCACGTAGACCGCATCCTCGGTCTCGTTGGCGCTGTCGTACACACCGAGATCTACCCAAGCGGCCGAGCCGTTGGCGCGTGCCTGGACGGTGAAGCTGTCACCTGCTTCCAACTTGTCGCGACGCATCTCGAACGACACCGTCGCCCCCGTATAGCCGGTGAGGTTGCCCACGACCCGATCGAGCGTGGAGTTGTTGGCGGGCTTGTTGAACTCGATCGCCCGGTCGTTCTGGTCGTCCTTGCTGCGGATCTCGCCCTTGTCCTCGGGCGGCGTATCGGTGCCGTCACCGGTCTCGGTCCAGCCGCCCACCCAGGCGTTGGTGCCGGTCGAACCGGCATAGTCCTCGGTTTCGAAGTTGTCGGCTCGAGTGATGTCGGCCGGCCGCGTCACGCTGGTGGAGTTCCAGGTCAGGCCGGTCGGGAGCGGGTCGGTGATGGCGACGTCTTTGAGCGTCTCGCTTCCGTAGTTCGTCACGACGATCGTGTAGGACAGCGGCGAGCCGAGCCCGCCGGCGTCGTTCGGGAACACGCTCGACGTCTTGGTGATGTTCAACGGGGTCAGGTCGACCGGCACCTCGGCGGTGCCGCGACCGGCCGCCTGGTCGCTGATCACATAGGCGGTGTTGACGAGCCGGATTCCGACACCGTCGTAGGGCTGGTTGATCGTGGTACTGAACGTGATCGTGAGGGTTCCGTCGACCGGGATCGTGCCGACGTTGCGACCGGTGCCATCGAAGGGATACGGCGTGCCGGTGCCGTCGTCGGCCAACGGTATACCGCCCAGCTTCGAGGAGCCCGCCACATAGGTCACGCCGGCGGGCAAGGTGTCCTTCACCACGGCGTTGGTGAGCGCAACGTATCCCGTATTGATCGCCCTGATCGTCCAGAGCACGGTGTCACCCGGGTCGTAGTTGCCGTCGTTGTCGACGTCGTTGGTCAGGTGTCCGTTCTTGGTGACGCACAACGCCCCGCAGCTCGGGAAGATCGCCGTACCGAGGTCGACGCCGGGGAAGGCGGCGGGAGCGGCGGCCGGGTCCTCGCCGTAGACGGCTGCGATCAGGGCACCGTTGGTGGTGTAGATGTGTGTGCCCGTCATGTCGTTGTCGGACGGATCGGTGATCTTCGTCGACTGGAGCGCGCTGCCGACGACGTACGACACGTCGTAGTGGGCGCCGTTGGCATCGACGCTCGGACCGGTGGTCGGATCGCCGTCGTGGTCGACGTACACCGTCGTGGCACCATTGGTGGTGAGGTACACAATGTCGTAGTTGGCGGTGCTGAGGTTCTGCGAACCCGGCGCCCAGCCGACGTCGAGGGTGGTCGACAGCAGCCGCGACGGGATCAGGCTGTAGCCCCAGTCCCACGTCGAGCCCGAGTCTTGCCCGAGGGCGGCGGCGGCGGGTTGGCGAGCGCCGTTCGCTGCGACCGCCGCGAACGTGGAGCTCGAGGTCGCTCGGGCAGCCTGACCCGGCGCCAGATAGGGCACCGGAATCGCACCCGTCTGGCCGGCGATCTGTCCGCCCGGCACCGTGTAGACGACATCGGCGACGCCCGTTCGCGCCAGGGTGATGGTGATCGGGGTGGGTTGTGGGTTGTAGAGGTACAGCACAGTGGCGTAGTTCGTGGTGGTCGCCGGAGACACCGGTGCGAGCCCGGTCGAGGCGGGCGCCCAGTAGTCGTTGACCAAACCCTCCGTGGGGAAGATCTGGTACGAGCGGTCCTCGTAGGTCGAGCCGACCTTGCCGGTCATCAGAAACACCTGGACCGGCTTGCTCGCAACCACCCTGGCGCCCTGCCGGATCGTGCCGTTGACGTAGGTCGTCTGCCCCTCGCCGATCGTGACCACGCGATCACCGAGCGCCGTGTCGAGATAGTCACCGTCGGCGTTGGCGTCGATCGACACGACCGTGCCGGCCTCTTTGGCCATGACCTCCATTCCGACATAGCTGAACGGGTTGCTGCCGTCGGGGGTGATGATCGGCGAGTTGGTGCCGACCGGGGACACGAACTGGCTTCCCCAACGCGAGGTCCCGAACGCCGACGCCATCTCGGAGTGGAGCGCGTTGACAGCGGTCGGCCAGGTGGCGTGGGTGACCGCCAGACCGCCGGTGGCGGAGATCTTGTCGCGACCGTCGAACCGGATCGTTCCGGACGAGCGCGGGATCGACAACGGGCCCGGGTCGACCGTGGCCGAGTTGTTCAACCGCAACACCGCGCCCGATGGCATCAGGTCACCGTTGCAGCGAGCCGGAATGCAATATTGGGCGGCGTTGCCGTTGGCGACATTGCCGTCGCCGAACACCAGCGTCGAGGCAGAGACCGGAACATTCGGCGAAGCCTCATAACCGTCCTCCCACTGGTCGTAGAAAATGATCGTGCCGGTTTGCGACACGGTGATCGAGACCGTCGAGGAGAGTCGCGGGTCGCCCGAGATCGACGACTGCACCCCCGTCAGCGCCGACCACGCGTTGTCCTCGAACAACGGCACATAGAACGTACTGACGATCACGTCGCTGGCCGCCGCCTGCACCGATGTCGACGTGTTGATCGGCGTGTAGCCGAGGCTCGAGGCGACGATGCCGACGATGGCAGCGAGCCCGACTCGGCGGGTGAGGGACTTCTTGATCACGGTGGCTCCATCAAAGCGGTGTTGCGTTGACGCCGGGGCGCGGCGCCGTCCGGTGTCTTGTATCGGCATTCCGGCCGACACACTTTACTTTGATCACACACAGAATTTGCGAACCGCTACATATGCGGCGAGTACTTCAAGATCGATCAGGACCTTCTTGGGTGGCAGCCCGATGCGTCCCCGCCCGCCGGCCCGGCGGGCCAGAAGCGGCGGCGGGTCACCGGGTATTCTTGGTGAGATGGGCATCCCCGAGCAGACCAATCGCGAGTTGTGGCACGAGGCGTTCGGCGCCTCGACGGTGCGCGACGCCGACTTCCAGACGATGTCGGGGATCCCGCTCGATCCGGTGTACGGCCCCGACGACGGAGAGTTCCCTGGGCAGTTCCCCTACACCCGCGGACCGTACGCCTCGATGTACCGGTCGCGCCTGTGGACGATGCGGATGTTCGCCGGGTTCGGCACCGCCGACGACACCAACTGGCGCTTCAAGGAGATCATCAAGTCCGGCGGCACCGGCCTGTCGACGGCGTTCGACATGCCGACCCTGCTCGGGATCGACAGCGACGACCCGATGGCGCTCGGCGAGGTCGGGCGGTGCGGTGTGGCGATCGACACGATCGCCGACATGGAAGACCTCTACCGGGGTATCGACCTCGGCGAGATCACCACCTCGATGACGATCAACTCGCCCGCCGCGGTGATCTTCGCGATGTTCGTCGCCCAAGCGGAAAAGGCGGGCATCCCCCGCGCCCAGCTCGGCGGAACCCTGCAGAACGACATCCTCAAGGAGTACCAGGCTCAAAAGGAGTTCGTGTTCCCTCCCCGCCAGTCGATGCGGCTGGTCCGCGACACGATCGACTTCACCGCTGCCGAGATGCCGCGCTGGCACAGCATCTCGATCTCGGGCTATCACATCCGCGAGGCCGGATCGACCGCCGTCGAGGAACTGGCGTTCACGTTGGCGAACGGGTTCGCCTACGTCGAGCTGGCGCTCCAGGCCGGCCTGCCGGTCGACGCCTTCGCCCCCCGCCTGAGCTTCTTCTTCAATGCTCACATCGACTTCTTCGAGGAGATCGCCAAGTACCGCGCCGCCCGCCGGATCTGGGCGCGTTGGATGAGAGAGCGCTACGGAGCCGAGAGCGAACGCTCGATGCAGCTGCGGTTCCACTGCCAGACCGCCGGCGTATCGCTCACGGCGCAGCAGCCGGAGGTCAATATCGTGCGCACGGCGATCGAGGCACTGGCGGGCGTGCTCGGCGGCGCCCAGTCGCTGCACACCAACTCGATGGACGAGGCGATGGCGCTGCCGACCGAGAAGTCGGCTCGGATCGCATTGCGGACCCAGCAGGTGATCGCCCACGAGACCAACGTCGTCCACGTCGCAGATCCGCTCGGCGGTTCGTATTTCGTCGAAGCATTGACCGACGAGATGGAGGCCCAGGCCGAGGAGCTGTTCGCCCACCTCGACCAACTCGGTGACGGTTCGATGCTGGAGGGCGCAATCCGAGGCATCGAGGAGAACTGGTTCCAGGGCAAGATCGCCGACTCTGCGTACGACCTCGAACGCCAGCTCAACTCCGGGCGCCGTATCACGGTTGGCGTGAACGCCTTCACCGAGGGCAACGACGAGGCCCAGATGGAGCTGCTCAAGATCACCACGGAAGACGAGTCACGTCAGCGCAAGCGACTCGACCAGGTCCGACAGGATCGCGATCAGCACGCCGTCGACTCAGCGCTGGCGCGGATCCGCACCGAGGCAGCCGACAGCAGCGTCAACCTGATGCCGGCGCTGATCGACGCGGTGAAGGTGTACGCAACGCTCGGTGAGATCATGGGAACCATGGAATCCGAGTTCGGTCGTCACGTCGAAGTCCCGGTGATCTGATGGCCGGTGGACGGATCCTGATCGCCAAAGTCGGGCTCGACGGACATGACCGCGGCATCAAGGTCGTCGCTCGAATCCTCCGCGACGCCGGGTTCGAGGTGATCTACACCGGCCTGTTCCAAACACCGGAAACCGTTGCGGCGGCGGCAGTCGACGAAGACGTCGACGCGATCGGGCTGTCGATGTTGTCGGGCGCCCATATGACACTTGCCCCGCTCGTGGTCGAAGAGGTCCGCAAACGCGGCAGCGAGATCCCCGTCATCCTCGGCGGGATCGTTCCCGACCACGATCTCGACGAGCTGAGGGCAGCCGGCATCGCCGCCGTGCTCACCCCAGGGGCGACCGCCGTCGAGATCGCTACCGAGGTGCAAGCCGTACTCGACGCTGCCACCGCCTGAGACGCCAGGCGTCCAGCACACACCGTGACCCCGGTCGGCGATTCGGCATCTACGCCGATCGACCCGTGGACGCGCCTGGCGCACCCTGGCACAGTGAAAAAGCGGTAGGTCTTCGTCGCCGCGCCAGCAACGATCGGACCGCATCATGCGCCAGTCACTCCCCGCAGCACGACATCATCGACGCCGGGTCAGGCTGCTACTGGCAAGCCTCATCCTGATCGCGGCCTGCGCCGGCTCCAGCGACGAGAGTGTCACCGACGACCGGACCGCCGCCACCACCACCAGCACGGTCGCCGCCCCGACCACGACACAGGCGGAGCCGGCGGCATCGACCGTACCGACGGCTCCGACCACCACCGCGATCGGCGATCCGCTGCCCAGCCTCGCCGAACTCGAACAGTTGGTGTTCGATGGCGAGATCTCGGAGCTCGATGTCGCACTCACGGCATTCTCGGCAGTGACCGGCGTCGAGCTCGACGGGGCGCTGGCGGTCGCCCGCGACGACAGCATTCCCGACGAATTGACGTCTGTCGTCAGCCGGCTCAGACTGCTCGACGACCAGCTCACCGACGGCCAGCGCCAGCAGGTCGCCGACTACCTCGAAGGAGTCCGGTCGTCGGCGCGACTGATCTCGGACGAAACGTTCGAGGCGACCGGCTCGGTTGACGAGTCGGCCGGCGGTCGAGAGTCGGGAGAGGCAGACGCCACCGCCGATGCCCGCATCAGTGCTCTCGTAGCGCCCCGTCCCCGGCTGAGCACCCTGACCGACGCCCAGTTCAACGCACTCGTCGTGAAGGCTCGACGCTATGTGATGGAGCACGTCGGTGGCGAGATGCCGCGCTACGACTTCTACGTCGTCGACGAAGACGACCGAACCACGGAACAGAGCACGTGGGCCGGCTGGGCGTCGACCAACGAGAACCCTGATGGGAGTCGCGTCTGCTCGCTGTACGTCGTCGATTTCCCCGGAACCAGCATCGCCCGATTCGAGGCGGTGCTGACCCACGAGTTCTTCCACTGCTGGCACGGCGCCAACTTCCCCGGCGCGGTCGACGGTTATTGGGATACCCCGGCGTGGATCGTCGAGGGCCTGGCCGAATGGGTCGAGTCGGAAGCCTCCGACGGTGCCAATGGAACCGGTTGGGCGAATACGTTCCTGAACGCACCGACCGGCCGACTCTACGTGAGTTCGTACCACGCTGTGGCGTTCTATTGGCAGCTCAACTACCTCGATGGCGGCCCCGACGGCCTGTGGCGTCGGATCCCGAGCATCATCCAGAACGGCCGCTCGCCCGGTGCCTTCCGAGCCGCCACCGCCGGCCTCGAACCCCGCCAGATCGCCCAGCTGGCATCGATGAGTACCCAGTTCAGCCAGCGCGGCTTCCCGTGGACGTTCACGGCTCCCCGGCTCGGCAGCGGCGCCCGCACGATCACCCCCCGCCCGGTGCGCGGGACGGCGTACGAGTTCGTCAAGCCCGGCCAACAGGCGGCGTTCGCGTTCGACTTCGCACCGGGCGGCGACGAACCCATGCTGATCGAGATCGTCCATCAGGGATTGACGATCTCGGCCTGGGCCGACGACCCGAACTCGGTGTTCACCCCGAGTTCGAAGACGACGTGGTGTCTGAACCCGGAATGCGTGTGCGAGGACGGCCGGATCCCCGACTCCACTGCCCGCCCGATTCCGGGCAACGCCGGCCAGATGATGATCGCACTCACCGGTGGCGCCGAAGAGGAAGCTTCGGTCGAGGCAACGGTTCGCACCCTCGAGGATGCGTGTACCGAGGAGACCGATCCCGAATTGACCGGCGTGTGGATCGCCGAAGCCTCGGCGATGGTCGAGGCCTACGACCTGGCTTACGAGCAGATCGGCATCTCCGTCACCGGCGCGTCGGGAGAGTTGGCACTCAGCTTGCTCGACGACGGGACCGCCGAACTTCGGTATCAAGAGGTACGGCTGGCACTCAGCGACCCGTTCGTCGACAAGGTGATCGTCAACGGGGCCGGCAAGCTCGACTGGTTCGTGGAGGACGGGCAGCTGGTGTTCTCCGGACTCGCCGACCTGACGATCTCGATCCTGACTCCGTCGATCAGCAATGACCCGATCACGTTCACCGGCGCCGACCTCCCGTCGATCGAGGGTCAAACCACCATGGACTATGTCCGTACCGGGGCGTCACTGGCCATGTCGAACATCGTCGGCTCGTTGGCAACTCTGGACGATGGTTCACCAGGGGTTCTGGTGTTCCCGACCAGGTGGGTCCGCGGAGGCGACGTCGCCTCCTGAGTCGATCACCCATGGTTCGAATCGGACCGCCCCAGGGCACCGACCTTCGACTCTGGTCGCCTCACCCCGGTCGCGCTTGAGTGGTGATCGGAGACGGTCACGGCACGGCCGACCGCTCCGACCGATCCAGCCCGCCGCCCACGGCGGCAGGTCCGACCAGGAACGAGCGTGAGTCACGATGACACGCAAGCGGATTCTGATTCTCGGTGCCGGTGGGCGTGACTTCCACGACTTCAACGTCGTCTTCCGAGACGACCCCGACGTCGAGATCGTCGCCATCACCGCCACCCAGATCCCCAACATCGACGACCGGATCTATCCACCGGTGCTGAGCGGGCCCTATCACCCGGACGGGATTCCGATCCGGCCCCAGGACGAACTCGAGCAACTGGTCACCGACCATGAGGTCGACGAAGTGGTCGTGAGCTACTCCGACCTCGCCCACGACGACGTCATGCATCTCGTGTCGCGAGTGCTCGCCACCGGCGCCGACGTGCGCTTCCTCGGGCCCGCCAACACGATGCTGCGATCCGACACCACGGTGATCGCGGTCGTCGCCTCACGTACCGGAGTCGGCAAGAGCCAGACCAGCCGACACCTCGGTCGGCTCTTGACCGAAGCCGGATTGAAGGTTGCGCTCGTTCGCCACCCGATGCCCTACGGCGACCTCGAAGCGATGCGGGTCCAACGCTTCGCGACGTTGGCCGAGATCGACGCCGCCAACCCCACGATCGAGGAGCGCGAGGAGTACGAGGAGCCGGTGCGTCGCGGCCTGGTGATCTACGCCGGAGTCGACTACGCCGCGATCCTGGCGCGGGCCGGCGCAGAAGCCGACGTGGTCATCTGGGACGGTGGCAACAATGACCTGTCGTTCTTCCGTCCCGACCTGACGATCTGTCTGGCCGACGCACTGCGCCCAGGACACGAAGTCGCCTACCACCCGGGCGAGGTCAACCTGCGATTGGCCGACATCGTCGTGATCAACAAGGTCGACTCGGCCGAGCCGGCTGCGATCGACGAGATCCGACGCAACGTCGCCGCCGTCAACCCGACTGCAACGATCGTCGAGGCCCGTTCACCGGTCACGCTCGACCCTGGCCCGGACCTCGCCGGAACGCAGGTGCTCGTCGTAGAGGACGGCCCGACGGTGACGCACGGTGGAATGCCGTTCGGCGCCGGCGTGGTCGCCGCCAAGGCGGCCGGGGCAACCGACCTGATCGACCCGAGACCGTGGGCGGTCGGCCAGATCGCCGAGACGTTCGCCCGCTACCCCTCGATCGGGACGCTGCTGCCGGCAATGGGATACGGCGACCAGCAACTGGCGGATCTGGAGGCCACGCTGCAGGCGATCCCGTGCGACGTGGTCGTGACCGGGACACCGATCGACCTGGGCCACATCATCGACCCCGGCCACCCGGTGCGTCACGCCCGCTACGAATACGCCGATGCCGGTACGCCGACGCTGGCCGACACGATTCAGCCGTTGATCGAACAGCTCACGCGCCATCAGCCAGCACGGTGACGTCGAGCGATCGGCGCGAGTCGTAGCTTCGCCGTATGAGCATTGATCGGCTGCGGGTCGGATTCATCGGCACTGGGCACATCGCCACGTTCCACTCCAAGATGCTGCGGGCGGCCGGTGCGCTGATCGAACGGGTCGGCGTGTACGACATCGATCCCGATCGGGCGCAACGGTTCGCCGCCGCCTCGGGACACCACGTCGTGGCCGACGCCGACGAGGTCATCGACGGATGCGACGCGGTCTACATCTGCACCTGGACCTCCGAGCACCGTCAATTGGTCGAACGGGCGGCGCAGGCAGGCAAGGCGATCTTCTGCGAGAAGCCGCTCGCCTTCAACGCCGCCGACGCCGAAGCGATGGCGGCCGTCGTGGCCGAACACGGCGTGACCAACCAGATCGGATTGATCCTCCGACGCTCCCCTGCGTACCTGCTGGCGGCCGACCTGGTGCGTGATCCGAAGGCGGGTCGGGTGATGAGTGTCGTGTTCCGCGACGACCAGTTCATTCCGATCCAGGGTCACTACGGCTCGACGTGGCGGGCCGATCGGGAGCGCGCCGGCGCCGGAACGCTGCTCGAACACAGCATCCACGACATCGATATGTTGCGCAGCGTGATCGGTGAGATCGAGTCGGTCAGCGCCCGCTCGGCGAACTTCCACGGTCACGACGGCATCGAGGACTCGGTGGCGGCGACGGTGGCGTTCAGCTCGGGAGCGATCGGAACGCTTGACGTCGGTGTGGCACGACAATCTGGCGCGACCCAGCCTGCGACGGATCGAGGTGTTCTGCGAGAACCGCCACATCGTGCTGGAGGACGACTGGTTCGGGCCGACCCGCTGGACCGATTCCGACGGCACCACCAGCGAGCTGGAGGGCGACGAGCTCGTCGCCGCCACCGCCGAGTTGGCACGCGACGGACACAACCCCGATGTCGCCTTCGTGAAGGCAGCCATCGCCGGCACCCCGGCCTGGCCCGACTTCGCGGTCGGGATCGAGGCCCACAAGGTCGTCGATGCGATGTACCGATCGGCCGCGTCGGGCGGCGACACCGTGACGCTGTAGCGGTCGACCGCGTGACGAACGACACATCGCGCCTGACTAACGTCGGCGCCATGACAGCGGATGTTGCGCGCACGATCACCACGGCGGTCCACGGGGCGGCGAGCGCCAAGAACGGGCTCGCGGTGGCAGCTGCGCTGAACTGTGTCGAGCCCGAGGCATTGGCCGCTTCTTCCACGCCAGCCTGGCGGCCGACGTCGATGCCGAGCCACTGACGATCGGCCTACCGGCCTCACCAGGCGCGGCGGCCGGGCGGATCGTGTTCGGACGCCGAGGCGGCGATGGCAGCCGGCGAGGCGGGCCAGGCTGTCATCCTGGTCCGCCGCCAGACCACACCCGACGACGTGCTCGGCATGCAGGCGTCACGCGGCATTCTCACCACGCACGGCGGGATGGTCAGCCACGCTGCAGTGGTCGCCCGCGGGTGGGGCATCCCGGCGGTGGTCGGTGCAGCCGAGATGCACATCGACGGCGACCGCGTCACGATCGACCATACGGTGCTCCGAGTCGGCGACGAGATCACGATCGACGGCACGACCGGGCACGTCTACGCCGGAGCGCTCGCCACCTCTGGTGCCAGCGCCCCGCCCGAGCTCGACCACGCTGCTGGCGTGGGCCGACACTGTCGCAGCCGGCCACGTGCAGGTGCGAGCCAACGCCGACACCGAAGGGGACGCCGGCGTCGGGCGTCGGCTCGGAGCGCAGGGCATCGGACTGTGCCGGACCGAGCACATGTTCCTCGCCGCCGATCGGTTGGCGGTGATGCGACGCTTCATCCTCAGCGCCGACGCCGCCGACGAGGCCGTCGGCGCTGGCCGAGCTGGAAAGTGCCCAGACCGCCGACTTCGAGGGGTTGCTCGAGGCGATGGACACGCTGCCCGTGACGGTCCGTCTGCTCGATCCCGCCGCTCCACGAGTTCCTCCCTGACCTGTTGGAGTTGACGGCCCGCGAAGCTCGTGGCGAACTCTCCGACGACGAACTGGTCGAGATCGTCGCCGTGCGCCGATTGCACGAGTCGAATCCGATGATCGGCACCCGCGGAGTTCGGCTCGGGATCGTGCGCAGTGGTGTCTACGAGATGCAAGTGCGGGCGCTGTGTCGAGCTGCCGCCAAGCTGTTCGAGCGCGGCAAGCGACCCGCACGTCGAGATCATGATTCCGCTCGTCGTCGACGCCGAGGAGTTGCGGTTCGCCCGCAACTGCGTCACCGACGGTGCTCGACCAGATCGGGCATCCCGAACTGGCCTCTGACGTGATCACGGTCGGCGCCATGATCGAGACACCGCGCGCCGCGCTCGACCGCGGGCCAGTTGGCCGCGCATGCCGACTTCTTCTCGTTCGGCACCAACGACCTCACCCAGATGACGTTCGCCTTCAGTCGCGACGATGTCGAGTCGCGCCTGCTCCCCGCCTACCGGGCCAAGGGCATCCTGCCCGACAATCCGTTCGAGGTGCTCGACGAGGACGGCGTCGGCGAACTGGTCCGAATCGCCACCGAAGCGGCCCGCTGCGTCAAACCCGGCATCAAGCTCGGGGCCTGTGGCGAGCACGCCGGCCACCCGGCGTCGGCGGCCTTCCTGGTGCGGCTCGGCCTTGATTCGGTGAGTTGTTCGCCGTTTCGTGTGCCGTTGGCTCGGCTCGGCGTGGCCCAGGCGTTGCTGGCGTGTGGGCGGGTCCAGATCAACGACGTCCACTTCGACTTCGCCGAGCCGGCACCAGTCGAGCCGACGACCGCAGCTCGGCGGCCGCCGCCGTCACGGCTCCCGACCTGGGAGCGTCGGCGGCGCATCCGCCGCACGACATCGACGAGGCATTGGTGCTGCACACGTTGCGGGTACGCGGCTTCGTGACACCCGACGGATTCATGGAGAGCCTCGGCCATCACCCACACGATCTGCTCGTCCAACTCATCGAGAACGGTCACGTCCGTCACATCGAGAGCCGCCACATGTACGGCCTGCTGCCGGCCGGCAAGGAGCTGCACGCTTCGCTGCTCGACAGCCTCGCCGACGAGTTCGTGCAGGCCGGGCTGGCCGGTGACTACCCGGCGTTCCTGGCCCTCAACGACGACTTCAAGCAGCTGTGCACGCGACTGGCAGGTTCGCAACGACGAGCCCAACGACCACACCGACGCCGACTACGACCGTGATTGCACGGCACGCCTCGCAACGCTGGCGTCCGCCGCACGGCCGGTGATCGACGGCTTCGCCGGCACGCTGCCGCGGATGGCGCGCTACAACGATCGCTTGGCGAGCGCCGCCGAGCGGGTCGGCAACGGCGAGATCAAGCAGTTCACCGGTGTGATGTGCGAGTCGTTCCACGACATCTGGATGGAACTCCACGAGGACCTGATCGTGTTGCAGCGAATCGATCGGGCCGCCGAAGGCAGCTTCTGAATTACGGTCCTAGCGACACGTCCTGAGCCAGACGATCCAGTGACGGCGTACGATCAACGCCGGATGGACGATCGAAACCGTGAGTCGGGCGCATTGCGCAGGTTGCGGGATTTCACGGGCGAGCTGCGCCGCCCCGTTCACCCCAGACGGCGCCTACGCCCATCTGCTCCGCGACGACGGCCGACTCGACCGCGACGAGCAGCTGCGGATCATGGCGCTGCTGCTCCCCGACCAGAACCGCAAGTCGGTCGTGCGATTCAGCCTGATGCTGATGCTCTCGGTGACGATCGCCGTGATGGGCCTGGCTGCCAACTCGGCGGCCGTGGTGATCGGAGCGATGCTGATCGCCCCGCTGATGACGCCGATCATGTCGTTCGCCGCTGCGGTCGGGCTGGGGCTCGGCAAGCGGGCGGTGCAGGCGGCATTCCTGGTGGTCGCCGGGTCGGCGGGGTCGATCGCCTTCGCGGTATTGCTGGCGCGGTTGCTCCCGACGGTCGAGATCGGCGCCGAGGTGCTGGCCCGCACGCGGCCCGATGTTCGCGACTTGATCGTCGCCGTGGCAGCGGGAGCCGCCGGTGCGTACGCGACGGCCCGCGAGGACATGTCTGGGGCACTCCCGGGCGTCGCCGTGGCGGTCGCCCTCGTGCCGCCGCTGGCGGCGACCGGCATCTTGCTCGACGCCGACCGGATGGTGCTGGCACAGGGCTCTGGATTGCTGTTCCTCACCAACCTGCTGGCGATCATCGTGAGCGCCCTCGTGGTGTTGCTGGCGACCGGCGTGATTCCGACGATCCGCCTGTGCTTCCAGAGTTCACGGATCGCGCTTCACGACGGTCGGGATCGTGATTGCCACGGTGGCGATCGCGATCCCGCTGACGACGCGTTCGTTCGACGCCGCAACGTCGTCACGCCAGGAGAGCGAGATCGGCGCCACGATCGAGGAGTGGTTGGGAGCGACCCAACTCGACGTCAGCGACTTCAACATCGACGGCTCCCAGGGTGGTCGTCGAGCTGACCGGTCTCGAGGAACCACCAGAGGCGTACCGACTTGGCCGTGCGACTGAGGCCCTTGCTCGGCAACGAAGCGGAAGCGATCGTGCGCTGGGATCAGCGAGCACAAGGCATCGCCCGTGCCGACACCCCGCCACCCGTCGATCCCGCCGACGTCGCCCGCGAAGTGATCGACGACTGGGTCGATCGTCTGGCGATCGACGGCGTGGCCGCTCGACGTGCTCGACCTCACGTACGACAACGGCGACATCGACGTCGTGGTGAGCGGCCCGTCGGCGCCACCGGCGGCACCCGACCTGGCGGACGAGGTCGCCGACGCAGTGGGCGGCACCGTTGCGATCACCTTGCGTTGGATCCCGTCGTTCGACCCCAGCCTCACCGGCGAACCGCCCGAGGCGTCGACTGGAACGTGTCGTGCAGGCCTGGATCGGCCCCCGTTCGAGCGTGCGGCTGATCGCCACGACGATCGACGGCAGCGACATCTACATCGACCTCGGAGCGGCCGGTACACCGCTCGGTCTCGACACGCTGCGCCGGATCGGCCTCGAGTCGATCGACGGCGCCGAACGACTCGAGGTGCGCCTGCTCCCGCTCGCCGTCGCAGAAATCACCCCCGACCAGTTCGAACCCCCAGCCCTCGACTGATCCCTCTCGAGGGCTCGGGCTGAGGCTCGCGAGCGCGCCAGCTGTCGGATCGACGGATTCGAGGGGCGTTGTTGCAGACTGTCGAGATGGCGAACCAAAGTGATCCTTGACGTCGACACCGGCACCGACGATGCCGTCGCTCTCATGGTCGCTGCGCTCTCGCCCGACATCGAGCTCGTCGGCGCGACATCCGTCAACGGCAACACCGGGGTCGAGTACACGACAGAGAACACGCTGCGGGTGCTCGACTGGATCGGGATGCCGGAGATTCCGGTGTTTCGGGGCCTGGATCGGCCGATGGTTCGATCGCAGGCCGAGCTGGGCATGGCGGCACGAGTCCATGGGAATCTGCTCGATCTTCCGCCGGTCTCGCACGGCACCACGCTGCGGCCGGAGCATGCCGTCGATTGGCTGATCGACACGTACCTGGCGTCAGACGGCGACATCGTGCTGTGCCCGGTCGGGCCGCTGACCAACATCGCGATGGCGATCCAGAAGGAGCCACGCATCGTCGACGCGATCCCCGAGATCGTGATCATGGGCGGGGCCCACCAGGTCGGGAACTTGACGCACTCGGCGGAGTTCAACATCTGGCTCGACCCCGAGGCTGCCAGGGTGGTCGTCAACTGTGGCCGACCGATTCGGATGGTTCCGCTCGACGCCACCCATTGCGCCGTCTTGTCGACCGAGGACGCCCAGCGCCTTCACGACCTCGGCACGCCGGCCGGCACGGCGGCCGCACGCTTCGTGCTGCAGCGGATCGACGGCTACAACGCCACGCAGCCGATGCCGCACCGGCCCGGAGCGGCGCCGATTCACGACGCGCTGGCGGTGTGCGCCATCATCGACCCGACGATCCTGACCACCGAGTTCATCCCGGTCGATGTCGAGGTCAACGCCGAGCTGTCCGTCGGGCGCACGGTGTGCGACTTCCGGTCGCGCCCGGACAAGCCCGCCAACGTCCACTTCGCGACCGACGCCGACGAGCCGAAGTTCGTCCAGATGCTGCTGGACATCCTCGGTCGAACAGCCTGACCTGGCGTCCCCGAAGCTCGATAGCCTCCGCTCCCGATCCGACTGGCGCTCGGGATCCGGGTGGCGGACGACAGCTTCGATGTTCAGTCGGCGCTTGCGGAGATGCCGCCGAACAGGCGCTCGGCCTGCTCCTGGCGGAGCGCCAAGAACCGTCCCTCGGCCTCGACCAGCGTGTCGTCCGGGGCGGCCGCCAGGCTGATCGAGCCCCGGACCGCGGCCCGGACACCAAGCACGTCGATCAGCCTGGCCTCCAGCCGCAGCGGCTGGCCGAGCGGCACCGTCGAGCGATAGCGCACCTCCAACCTGCCGGTGACCCCAGGGTGGTCAGCGGCGGCAGCGGCGTACCCCATGATCTGGTCCAGGAGCAACGCGCTGACGCCACCGTGGGCGTAGGTGAACGGCCCCTCGTAGCGCCAGTCGAGCGTGCACGAGCCGATCGCAGTACCGTCCACGATCTCGATCCGCATCGGCGGGGCGACCGGGTTACCCAGGCCGACGACCGGGTTGAACAGACGCTGCCCACGATGCAGGTCGTCAACGGAGGACAGCTCGTCAGGACGACGTTGGTGCTCGGCCAGCGTCGACGCCAGCTGGCGGACATCCTCGGCGACCCGGCGCACCACGTCGACCGCCACCTCGCTGCCGATCGCCCGGGATGTCAGATCGCGCAGCGCCTCACCCAGCTCCGCCACCGCCTCCCGGCGCTCAGCGAGTTCCGCTGTCAGCTCGACCTCGGGAAGATCGACGTGTCGAATGCCGGCCAGCGGCCGGTCGGGCGCGTTGCCGGCGACGGCTGACTGCCCGTCCGGTCCGTGCATCGACCCATCCTGCCCCCACATTCCTCGCCGAGGCGACCCCGACGGGGTGTGCTCCTGCATCTCAACCTCATCAAATCGCACGGGGTGGGGCGGCTAGAGGAAGGGGATCGACCGGTTCTGCGCAAATATGACAATCCCGTCGAAACTGCCATGCCTGCTCAGGCGCAACACGATCCGATGGAAACCGTGGTCTTGCAGTGTCCCGAGCAACCAGCCGGGATCGTAGAGATGCATCTCGATCATCGGTTCTTGCTGTCGCCTGCGAACCCAGTTCTTCATCTTCCAGACGGGTGGGCATCGTGTGTACAGGCTGAGCCTGAAACGTTTCGGCCACGACATCGAGCTTCTGAACGGGAAGTGGAGGATCGCGATTCCATCCTCCTCGACCAGACCGAGCAATGCTTTCACGAGAACCTGACCCCTGGCGGGCGGGATGTGCTGAAACACCACGAAGGAGTGGACGAGGTCAAAGCGGCGAAGCGACGACAGTTCGGCCTCGCCTGACAGAACAAATCGAACGTCCAGATCGGGATGACGCTGTGCGCGCGAGCGGGCTTGATCGAGCATGCCGGGCGACACGTCGACGCCGACCGTCGAGCCGATCCAGTCGGCCAACGGGAACGTGACTCGACCAACACCACAGCCGAAGTCGAGCGCCGTCTCGAGACTCAGTTCATCACCCAGTTCCTGGGTGACCACATCCCGGATCTGCCTCACGTACTCCTCGCCCGACCGATAGAGCAGGTCGATCGCCGCCTGGTCGACGCCAGCGCTTCGATTGGCCTCATCGGTGACCACACCGAAGTACGGATCCGTCTCGCCGATCTGCTGCCAGCTGCGATCCGTGCGTTGCGACCGCTTGCGACGTGTCAAGCCTCTCGCTCCGAGCACTCGTTCCCCACCGGCCGATGTCCGCCAGGCTGCAACCAGGGGAGGACCGATTTGTCGGAGCACCCAGTTCACAGCTGGTGACACTCATCAGCGGACGGGGACGACGATGTCGAACGAAACGTCGAGGCCGTCGCGACGGAGACCGCTGAGTTGCAGCACACCACCGAGCGTGGACGATGGGAACATCACCATCAGTCTCGTCGGTACCACTCGGGTCGACCGTTGTCGCTCCCCACGCGCCGGCCGCCTCGACGCTGGCAGCACTCCCGCCGACGGAGGTCGGCTGCAACACTGCGGCGAAGCCGAACAACTCCACAGCGAACTCGGACGTGTTGTCGACGTCGAGCACGACGAACAGGTCGCCCCCAACCGTCACGTGGGCAGAGCTGACCCGAACGATGATGCCGTCGCGCTGGGCGGCCGGTCCGGAACCGACGATCCGCCCTGTCAGCGGAGACCCGTCGACCGAAAAGCTCATCAACCGACCACTGGCCGGCTCGGTCACGACACCGCTGTACGTGGAGCACCCGCCGTCGGCCTCACAGACCAGGAAACCATCCAGGGCAGGCTCGGCAGTCCTCGCAGATATGCAGTCCCAGCAACCGGCGTGCCACCTCCTGATGCTGGGCGAAGATCGCCGCGTCGCTGCCCGGCACAGCGGCCGCCGACACTTCCTGATCGAGGGCCGGCAGCTGTGCCAGCGCGGCGAAGTACGACTCGGTCAGCGGAACGGCGAGCACCTCGACGATCGGCACGGTCGTGGTCGACAAGGTGGTCGTGGTCGACGACGACGTGTCATCGCCGCCGGAACACGCCGACGCACCGCCGATGACCAGCACGGCGGCAATCATCCGGCCGGCACGAACGGACCGACGCCGAGTCGATCGGCTGGTCACGGAGTGTGCTCGGCCAGGAACCGCCGGATCGTGCCGTCGATCGGCTTCGAGCGCCTGCCCCTCTTTCCAGTCCTCGACGAGCGTGGCGTTCGGCACCACGTTCGGCCAGGCGCCGCGACATGGACTGCGGGTGGTAGAGGTCGTTGCCCATCGCGACCAGCATCGGGGTCGTGCAGGCCGCACGCCTGTTCCGGCAGTGGCGGTCAGCACGAACTCACCGTCCCACATGTTGCTGCGGAACGACGCCCAGTCGTCGGGCGTCATGTCGGGATGGGCGTCGCCGACCAGTCCGACCCATTGGTCGAACATCTCGTACATCGCCTGCCGGTTGTCGTCGATGCCGACCGGTTGCAGCGCCACCGCCGAGGCGAACCGCTCGGGGGCGGTCGTCAGCAGACCCATGATGTACGGGCCGCCGATGCACATCCCGACCACGTGGCAGCGTTCGATCCCGAGGTGGTCGAGCAGCGCCAACTGGTCCCCGGTGTACGTGGCCCACCCGTCGTCGGCGCTGACCGGACCGGTCGATCGGCCGGCGTTGCGCTGATCCATCCCGATCACCCGATACTCCCCGGCCAACGCCGTGCGCGGGTTCCAGGGCATCCCGTTCCACAGTTCGTTCGCCGATCGCATCCCGCCGGGGGCGATCAGCAACACCGGGAAGCCGTCGCCCTCCACGTCGTAGTGGATCGAAACCGGGCCGTCGTCGTAGCGAGCCATCTCCACAGTCTGCCCCAGCGGCGTCGCTCCCGCCGTCTCCGACACGTGCTCGCCGGGTCGTCGGCCGACTACTCGTCGGCGTACTTGATGAAGAACTCGGCGCACGCCGAGCTGGGGACCTGGTCGAGGCACAGCGCTTCGTATTCCTCGGCATGTCGCGAAGCGATGGCGTCGAGCTGCTGATGGACTTGTTCGACAGATCGCCCGGAGAACGCCGTCTCGAACGCCGTCTGGTCCTCGTCGAGCTCGAGCACCTCGCCGGACGGAACGGTCGGGACGACGATTCGTCCATCGACGATGCCCTCGATCGCCGAATCGAGCGTCGCCGCCATCTCGACGGTCATGCCGACCCCCTGAGTCGAGTAGTCGAAGGCGTGGTCGGCCAGCCCGACCGTGGCAACCTCACCGGTCGCGTCTTCGGGGCGAGCATCAATTCGATCAGCTGATAGGCGGCGTTGTCACCGCGCTTGATCACCGAGGTCAGCACGATAGTCCTGTTGGATCGGGTTGACGTCGAACCATTGGTCGTTGTCGACACCGATCGCCCAGAGCCGCCGCCCGGTCGCTTCAGACTGATCGACGACGGCGTCGAACAGACCCCACCCCGAGAACCCGGAGGCGTGGAACACCACATCTGCATTCAGCTGGTACAGCGACACCGCTCTGTCGTATCCCAACCCCGGGCTGGCGAACCCGTTGATGCCGGCACCGATTTCCGCCATGAACCGCTGCTCGATGAAGGTCGCCAGTACCTCGACATCCGGATCGGCCCAGACGGCACCGGCCTCGAACCCGGCCCGGAACTCCTCGATGTCGGGGATCGCGGTTGCGCCGATGAAGCCGATCACCCCCGTCTCGGACTTCAGCGCACCAGCAGCACCGGCCAGGAACGCACCCTGCTCATTGTCGAACGTGACGTAGGCGGTGTTCGGCGACTCGAACGAACTGTCGACCAGACCGAACCTGACCTCGGGGAAGTCGCCGAACACCTCCGGCGACGTGAATGTCGGTATCCCGTCGCTGATGATGATGTCAGGGCCCGACTCAGCCAGCTGTCGCAGATCGGTCAAGGGATCGACGACGGACGGCGCATCGACCAGGTTCATGTGATTGTCGTTCGCGGCCCGGTCGAGACCGGCCGCGATGTTGGCGTTCCACCCGCCGTCATCGCGGTGCCCGAAGAATGCCACGGTCGGGCCCGGCCCGCTGTCGAACACGCCGGTCACGTAGGCGCCCGCCGCCACCGCGACCAGCACCACGACGGCGGCCACGGCCCACAGCCGACGTCGCGCCGAGCGCTCGGCCTTGTCGCCACGCACCAGTCGGATCCGCTGCTCTTCGAGCGTGCGTTCGTGGCGGACCTTCGACAGATCGAGGAACTCGCGCTCGTCGAGCGTGAACTGCATCGTGGCGCTGGCAGCCCATTGCGCGTACGCCTCGAGCCGAGCACCGCGCAACAGGTAGTCGGGGTTGAAGTCGGCGTCACGCCATTCGCTCATCGCCGCACTCAGAGCGATATGCCGCTTGACGTCTTCGCGCGCCGCCTCGATCCATCCCTCGAGACGCGCCCAGTTGGTCAGGAGCGCCTCATGGGCGACCTCGACGGTCGGCGAATCCGTCACGAGGTCGCGGTCCAGAATCAGCAGCCGGTGGGCGGAATAGGTATCGATCACGGTCTGCAGGGCGAGCACATCGGCGTCGAGCGACAGGATCTCGGAAGCCGGAACACGGCGCCGAGTCCACTCGTCGTTGTCGGCGATGCTGACGAGACGCAAGAACAGCTGTTGGGCGGTGGCCTGCTGCTCGATGTCGAGCTGGGCGAACAGGTCATCGGCGCGACGGCTGAGCGCCCCGGTCACACCGTCCATCGCCCGATAGGCGCCGAGACTGAGCGTGTTCTCGATGCGACGGTCGAACAGTTCGGTCAGGGTGTACTGAAACAACGGAAGTGCTCCCGGGCGTCCGATCACGTCGGTCAACAAGGCCGCAATCAAAGCCGGCTCGAGGGTGACGCCGGCCCGATCGGCCGGGAGCTGTGCTGCACTTTCCAATTCGTTGGACGAGAGTGGAACGACGTTGAGAACTCCATCGCCGAGACGTTCGCCGAACTCGGGATAGGCGATCGGACGGTCGTAGAAATCAGCTCGCAGGGTGACGACGACCTTCACCCGACCGCGCGACTCATCGACGGCATTCACCAGTCCCGTCAGGAAGTCGGCGCGGTCGTCCTCGTTGGCAACCTGTGTGAACAGCTCCTCGAACTGATCGATCACCAGCACGAGGCTCGACGTGTCGGTCGGCAACACCCTCAGGGCGGCTCGCAAGATGCCGGTGTCGCGATCGGCAAGTTGCTCGGACAGGCTGTCGGGGGCGTCGAGCGACGAACGCAGCAGGGCCGCCTCGAGTTCGGCGAACGGGCGCGAACCCGGAACCATCTGGGCGATCAGCCAGCCGTCGGAAGCTTCGATCGCGCCCTTACGAAGCGCAGGGATCAGGCCGGCGCGGACGATGCTCGACTTCCCGGATCCGCTCGGACCGACCAACGCCAGCAGTTGGGTTCCGGCGTCGAGTCGCCGAACCGCCTCGGCAACGATCCGGTCGCGCCCGAAGAAGTCGCCGCTGTCGTCCTCGAGAAATGGACGCAGGCCCTTGAACGGGTTCGTTGCGCCGGTGGGCGCCATCTCGCCCGACGAGGTCGCGCCTCCGGGACGGGTCTGCAGGCGCGAGTCGTGGAGCAGGATCTGTTCCTCGAGACGTCGCAACTCGGGTGACGGATCGACGCCGAGCTCCTCGACGAGATGCAGTCGGTAACGCTTGAACGCCGACAGCGCGTCGGTCTGACGCCCGGATCGGTACAACGCCAGCATCAGTTGGTGCACCAATCGCTCGCGGGCCGGGTACTCGCGATGCAGCGACTCCAGTTCGCTGATCAGTTCACCGGACCGCCCAAGGTTCAGGTCGGCTTCGATCCGGTCCTCGTGGGCCAACGAGCGCAGTTCTTCCAATCGAACGATCTCCGCTTGGGCGAAGTCCTCGTAAGCGAATTCCTCGAGCGCCGGGCCTCGCCACAGGGCGAGTGCGTCCCCCAGCAACTGCGACGCCCGTCCGGGATCGTCGTGGACCAGCGCCCGGCCTTGCACGACCATCGCTTCGAATCGGGCGGCGTCGAGGTCGTCGGGCCCGACCAGCAGTGAGTACCCGTGGTCGTGGGTGACCAGGATCTGGCGTTCGCCGAGCGCCGCCCGCAGCCTCGAGATGTACACCCACAGTGTCTTCTCCCTGCCGTCGGCGTCGTCGCCCCACAACTCGTCGAGCAGCCGATCGGTCGTGACCACTCGGTTGGCGTTGAGGATCAGCAGCGTGATCAGCACCTGCAACTTGCGGCCGCCGATCACGATCGGCCGATCCTCGTCGACGGCTTCCAGCGGACCCAGAATTCCGAAGTTCACATCGACCCCTCTCAACCCCGTAGCGATCCTAGGCGGACCGCTCTCGTCGCTGTTCGAGATCAGTCAACCAAGCCAACCTTTCAACCTCCTTACACGCCACACGCAGGGCAAACACCGACTTGCGGACACCGCGACTCGAACCGAACCGTCACCCCGCTTGCTCGTCACCTGCCGAGCGGCTCCATCCGGCATACGCCGCTGCCAGCTCGAGTTGCTCGGCTTGGCTCTCCGGAGACTCCTCGATCGCGACCCGTGGTGTCGGGGAACCGGTCAGTGCCTCGTACAGGGCGAACTCACGCGAACGGTCCTGGCGGGCGGCCAGTGGTTCCGAAGACAACCCGTGCCCCATCACGTTGGCGGCGATCTCGATCGCCCGGTCCCGATGGGCGATCTCGGACGAATTCCAGGTCGGTGCGCCCGCCAACTCCTGAAAGCCGGCACGCGCCTGATCATCGAGGTTGAAGTGCTCCCACGCATGTCCGAGTTCGTGCAAAGCCAGGAACTCGCCACGAAAGCACAGATCGATCACCGGTGCACCGTCGTTGTGGTGGAACAGACCTCGATGACCGTTGCAGTTCGCGGAATCGTCGTGGAATCGGATCTCGAGGTCGGGAAGTGGAAGACCTTCGGAGATGAAGCGCCCGGCGGCCACCATCACGGTGTCCCGCTCGGCATCGGTTCCTCCCACGAACGCAATCGACGGGTGCAGGCTCACCAGCGGGGCGCCGTGGGCGGTCGGGATCGGGCTGGCCGGGCTGGGGATCAGCAGCACGGCGATCAATGTGGCGATTCCGGGTCGTGTGGTGAGGAACATGTCTCCACCGTGTTGACCTGGGCTTTCGTGGCGACTTCGGGGATCGTGTTAGGTCTGAAGGCGAGCCGACAGGTCGAACGTCACGCCGCTCGCCGGGTTCCCGGTCGTCTGAGCCGGTCGGCCAGGACCATCGCCTCTGGCAAGCTGGGGGGCGTTCGGATCAGATGGAGCCCAGAAGGCGGCGCACGCAGCGCAGAACGGAGACCAACATGGATGTCGCGCGGATCGGACCGATCGTGGTCGGGATCGACGGATCGGCGAACGCCCAACGGGCGATGCTCGTGGCCGGCCGGCACGCCGACGCCGCCGGAGCGCCGTTGGTCGTGGTGCACGCGATCGGCTTGACCGAGGTGATCGACGGTGAGCATGTGCCAACTCACGATCACGAACGCCAGATCAGCGACCACGTCGACGCCTGGTGCGAGGCGCTGCGGGAGCAAGGCCACACTGATTTCGAGATCCGGTTGGTGCACGGTCCGCCGGTCGACGTGATGCTGCGAACCGCCAAGGATGACCAGGCTTCTCTGATCGTGGTCGGTCGGCGTGGGGCCGGCAATCGTCCCGAACTGCGGCTGGGCAGCACCGCTCACCAGATCGTCGAGCACAGCCATTGTCCGGTGCTCGTGATCCCGCCCATCGCTCGATCCACCAGCGTCGGCGACCCCGCTCGCTGACTGGCTGCCACGGCGGCCTCGATGGCCTCTTCATCGCTCGATCCCCCGGCAGGTGATCCTCGGACGCCTGCTGCAACCGCGCTGCACGCGTGGGCTTCGCCGATCGTCGACGTCATCGAAGCGGTCGACACCGACCCGACGAGCGGACTGACCTCGGCCGAGGTCGCCAGGCGCCAGGAACGCGACGGTCCGAACGAGATCGCAACCGCACCGCCGACACCGTGGTGGCGCCGGCTCGGCCGGCAGTTCACCGATCCGCTCGTCGTTCTGCTACTGGCGGCAATCGTCATCTCGCTGATCGCCTGGTGGAGCGACGGCGCCCACGAGACTCCGCTCGAAGCGATCGTGATCGCAGCGATCGTCGTGCTCAACGCCGGGATCGGGTTCTGGCAGGAGACCAAGGCGATCAAGGCGGTCGCCGCCCTGCAACGCATGACGGCGACCCGCTCCAGCGTCGTCCGCGACGGAGAGCTGGCACGGATACCGACGATCGAGATGGTCGTCGGCGACCTCGTGATGCTGGCCGAAGGCGACGCAGTCGGCGCCGACTGCCGGCTGACCACCTCGCTGTCGCTGCGGATCGCCGAGGCGCCTTTGACGGGCGAGAGCACACCGGTCACCAAGTCGACGGTGATGATCGCCGACGATTCGCCGCTCGCCGAGCGCACCAACATGGTGTTCAGTGGCACCGCCGTCGTCGGCGGCCGCGGCGAGGCGGTCGTGGTGGCGACCGGGATGAACAGCCAGATCGGCCGAATCGCCACGATGCTCGATCAAGGCGACGACCAGACCCCACTGCAACGCCAGGTCGCCTGGCTCGGTCGGTGGCTCGGGGTTGCTGTCGTCGTGCTGTCGGCCGTGATCGTGGTGGCGGTGATCCTGACGGCAGAGACCCGGTCGTTCGACACCACGGTCGACGCCTTGTTGATCGGCGTATCGCTCGCGGTTGCGGCGGTGCCCGAAGGGCTCCCTGCGATCTTGTCCGTCGTGCTCGCCCTCGGGGTTCAGCGGATGGCGCGCAAGCGAGCGATCGTCAAACGCCTCTCGTCGGTCGAAACACTCGGGTCGGCGTCGGTGATCTGTACCGACAAGACCGGCACGTTGACACGCAACGAGATGACGATCGTCGAGGTGTTCACGGCCTCCGGGGCGGCCAGCATCACCGGAGTCGGCTACGAGCCGGTCGGTGAGCTGATCGTGCAGGGCGCCCCGAGCGCACACGACCGAGTGCGGGCCGAGATCACGGCCGTGCTGAACGCCGGCAGCTTGGCGAACGACGCCTCGTTGCGCGAGGGGGAGTCGGGCGAGTGGTCCGTCCAGGGTGACCCCACCGAAGCTGCCTTTCTGGTCGCAGAACAGAAGGTCGGTATCGCCCCGAACGGAGCTACCCGTGACCGTGTCGCAGAGATCCCGTTCTCGGCCGAACGCCGAAGGATGACCACCGTTCACCGCAGCAACGGCAGCGACAACGGCGACGACGGACCGGACGACGAATACACCCTGTTCACCAAGGGCGCCCCCGACGTGGTGCTCGAGCGATGCACCCATGAACGAGTCGGTGACATGGTGGTCGAGCTCACCGGCGATCGCCGCGCCGAGATCGCTCGGCAGGTCGACGGGTTGGCATCGAGTGCGCTGCGTACGATCGCCGTCGCCTCGCGTCCCTTCGATCCCAGCGCACTCGAGCCGCCGCGGCCGGAGGCCCAGCCGCCCGAGTTCGGGGATCACCACGAACACCGGTTGACGCACCTCGGCGTGGTCGGCATTCTCGACCCGCCCCGCCCGGAAGCGGCCGGGGCGATCGCCGAGGCGCAGGCGGCCGGCATCAGAGTCGTGATGATCACGGGCGACCACCCGACCACCGCCGTCAAGATCGGCGAGGCGCTCGGAATCCGAAACCAGGAACGCCCGACCAGCGGTGTCTCCGGGCGCGAGCTGCACGAGGCCGATGCCACCCAGTTCGCCGAACTCGCCCGCTCGAACGATGTGTTCGCCCGCGTCGAGCCCGAGCACAAGCTGCGGATCGTGGAGGCGCTGCAGGCCGACGGCGAGATCGTGTCGATGACCGGGGACGGCGTCAACGACGCCCCCGCCTTGCGGCGCGCCGACATCGGTGTGGCGATGGGCACCACGGGTACCGAGGTGTCGAAGGAAGCAGCCGACATGGTGCTCGCCGACGACAACTTCGCCACGATCCTGCTCGCCGTCCGCGAGGGGCGCGAGATCTTCGCCGATATTCGCAAGGTGCTGCGGTACCTGTTGGCCTCGAACACCGGCGAGGTGCTGGTGATGGTGATCGGAGTGCTCGCCGCTTCGACGATCGGGCTGCACGCCGTCGGCGGTGAAGCAGCGGTGCCGCTGCTCGCCACCCAGATCCTGTGGATCAACCTGCTGACCGACGGCGCGCTGGCACTGGCACTCGGAATCGACCCGTCCGTCGAGAACGTGATGGCCCGACCACCGCGCCGCATCACCGACCGCATCATCGATCGCCAGATGCTGGTGACGATCGGTCTGATCGGCGTGACCGCCGCCGTCGCAGCCCTGGTCGCTTTCGACCTACGGCTGCCGGGCGGGCTGCTCGGTGGTGACGGCGACATCGCCACGGCTCGCACGATGGCGTTCTCCACGCTCGTGCTCGGTCAGATCTTCAATGCGTTCAACGCCCGCTCCGACGTGGTCAGTGCCTTCGTTCGGCCGTTCGAGAACCGGGTTCTGTGGCTGTCCGTGGTCGTCACGGTCGCCCTCCAGGTCGCCGTCGTGCACGTGTCGTTCCTGCAGCAGGCGTTCGACACCGCTCCGCTCGACGTCACCGAGTGGCTGATCACGTTGGCTCTGGCATCGGCCGTGTTGTGGGTCGACGAGCTGCGCAAGCTCGTGCACCGGGTCAGGCGCGGCGACCGGCCAACTGGGTGAGGATCTCATCGACCACCTCGGCCGGAGTGCGGGCCTCGGTGTCGACCTGGTCGAACCGGCGGTAGGCCGGTGCCCGTTCAGCCAGCAGGGCGGTGATCCGATCGCGCGACGTCGGCGCCGGCCAGCAGCGGGCGTTCGACGGCGGCACCGTCGGCGCTCACCCTGGCCAGGATCGCGTCGATCGACGCCGTCAGGCAGAACACGTGGCCGGAACCACCCAAGACGGGCGGCGTTGACGGCGTCGAGCAGGAGCCGACCACCCGTCGAGATCACGAGCCGGTTGCGGTCGGCGAGTTCGTCGGCGACCTGCACGTTCGAGACGCCGGAACTCACCTTCGCCGTGCTCGCGGAAGATCAGCGGGATCGGACCGTGGCGCTGTTCGATCAGCTGGTCGGTGTCGACGAACTCGAACCCCAGACGGTCGGCGAGCAGCCGGCCGACCGTGGTCTTGCCGGTCCCCATGAAACCGGTCAGCACGACGTTGGCGTCGTTGGGCATCGATGGTCGCTCCATGACGATCGGTCAGGTTATGGCGTCATAGGGTGCCGACGTGAGCGAGATACCGCAGACCTGGACCGTGACCGCCCGCAATCTGCCCGAGCACGCCACCAACGCGATCCACACCGATGCCGGAGCGATCGCCGCCGGGTTCGAGTCGGCCCTGGTGGCTGGCGTCACCACCTACGCCTACCTCACCCATCCGATCGTCGCCGCCTGGGGTATCGACTGGCTCGGCCGCGGCGGAGGTGAGGTGCGCTTTCGTGCCCCTGTGTTCGCCGAGCATCAGGTCGACTGCGTACCGACCGTTCTCGATGGAGGCGACGTGATGGTGGAAGCGGTGTGTGCCTCGCAACCGGTCAACCCGAGGGTCACCTTGCGGGCAGTTCGAGACGGTGGTCCGCCCCCGGCGATGCGATCCGGCGAGCCGCTCGCGTCGCGGCAGTTCACGCTCGACGACCAGTTCGGCGCCGACTACGGCTGGCGGGCCGGCGACGACCTCGACCTGTACACACGCGACGGCATCGTGCACCCCGCTGTGTGGCCGGCGATCGGCAATCGGATCATGTCGACCGAACTCGTGAGAGGCGCCTGGATCCACACCCGCAGCATCATCCGCCATCACGCGGTCGGCCCGGCCGGTACCACCGTCGACGTGCACGCCACCGTCGTCGACCGCTTCGAACGGCACGGCCAGCGGGCCGTGATCGACGTGCTGATCGAGCACGAAGGTCGACCGATCGCCACCCTCGAACACGAGGCGATCGTCGA
Organism: uncultured Acidimicrobiaceae bacterium; assembly: GCA_963700265.1. Classification (GTDB taxonomy): domain Bacteria; phylum Actinomycetota; class Acidimicrobiia; order Acidimicrobiales; family Ilumatobacteraceae; genus Ilumatobacter. The sequence continues at coordinate 51,148 of CAVOWX010000001.1, forward strand.
CCTGAGCAGCGCCGCTCCCTGAGGCGTGCGCGTCGTGGGTGGATCGACCCACGGCGTACGGTGCTCGGCATGACCGAGCAGATCCGTCCCTTCACGATCGACGTCCCGCAGTCGCAGCTCGACGACCTGCGTCAGCGTCTGCACAACACACGCTGGCCCGACGCCGAGGTGGTCGACGACTGGTCGCAGGGCGTGCCCCTGGCCTATGTGCAAGAGGTCTGCCGGTATTGGGCTGACGAGTACGACTGGCCGGCTCGCCAATCGGCGCTCAACCGGTTCGACCAGTTCGTCACCGAGATCGACGGTGTCGACATCCACTTCGTCCACCAACGCTCGTCGAATCCCGATGCGATCGCGCTGCTGATCACGCACGGCTGGCCCGGCTCGATGGTCGAGTTCCACAAAGTGATCGAGCCACTCACCGATCCGGCCGCCCACGGTGGCAACGCATCCGACGCCTTCCACGTGATCGCACCGTCGCTGCCGGGGTTCGGCTTCTCCGGCAAGCCGACCGAAGTCGGGTGGGGAATCGACAAGATCGGCGACGTATGGGCGACGCTGATGTCACGCCTCGGGTACGACTCGTATGTCGCCCAGGGCGGCGACTGGGGTTCGGCGGTCACCACGGCGGTCGGCGCTCGAGATCCTGAGCACTGCGCCGCGATCCACCTCACGCTGGCGATGGGCGCGATGCCCGACCGGAGCCCCGGAGGCGCCGGAGGAACTGCACGCGTTAGAGCGCCTGACGTACTACATGGAGTGGGACTCGGGCTACTCGACCCAGCAGAAGTCGCGCCCCCAAACAGTCGGCTACGGGCTGGCCGACTCACCGGCCGGTCAGGCGGCGTGGATCATCGAGAAGTTCTGGGCCTGGACCGACTGTGACGGCCATCCGGAGAACGCTCTGTCGCGCGACGAGATGCTCGACAACGTGATGCTGTACTGGATCACCGGATCGGCGACCTCGTCGGCGCGGATCTACTGGGAGAGCTTCGGGCGAGGCGAGCGCCACACCGTCACCGTGCCGACCGGGTTCGCCGTGTACCCCAAGGAGATCGTGCCGCCGGTACGCAAGTGGGTCGAGCCGATCTACAACGTGCAGTACTGGGCCGAGTACGACAAGGGCGGCCATTTCGCCGCCTTCGAAGTACCCGACACCTTCGTCGCCGACCTCCGAACCTATTTCAGAAGCTTCCGCTGAACCGCGGCGATGACGGAGTGTGCCAGGCACATGCCGTCATATGACGGAGTGTGCCTGGCACATACCGTCATAGCTGGAGGGTCAGGTGGTGGGCGGTCTGGTCGGTGGCGTTGCGGGCGACGGCGAAGTCGTGGCGGCCGGTGGGTGGGTTCCAGGCTTTGCGTGCGCGGTCGCGTGTCGCGAGGGCATCGGCGTCGAAGCGGATCTCGAACTGCGCCGACCGGCCTGCTGCCACCTCGACTCGGCGGAAGCCGACCAGGCGTCGGGGGCGGCCGGGCTCGGGCAACGTGGCGTAGACCTGCACGACATCGGCTCCGTCGCGGGCGCCGGTGTTGCTGACCGAGCCGGTCACCACGATTGCGTCGCCGTCCCGCGAGACGTCGGACGATCCGAGTTCGAACGTGGTGTACGACAGGCCGAACCCGAACGGGTAGGTCGGCTGGTGGCCGTCGCGCTCCGACTTCCACCAACCGTGCCACCGGTCGTACACGGCGTGGTCGGCTTGGCGATCGAAGCCGGGCAGATGCGACTCGTCGGCGGCGACCGTGAACGGCAGGCGGCCCGACGGGTTGACGCTTCCGAACAGCACGTCGGCCAGGCCGTGCCCGGCTTGCTGGCCGCCGTACCACGCCTGCGCCACGGCCGGGACGGATGTCACCCAATCGGTCATGACGACGGCGCTGCCGGCCTGGATCACGACCACGGTGCGGTCGTTGGCCGCCGCCACCGCAGCGATCAACACCTCGTCGTGCGGACGCAGCCGGATCGACTCGCGATCACCGCCCTTCGAGAACCCCAACCCCGGGCGAGCCCGCAGATGGTCAGGCTTGACGGTCGGCAACGCACGCTCGAGCGAGGCCTCGAAGGCGGCGACGACATCGGGCTCGTCGGCAGCCGGGAACAGGTGGCTCAGGTCGCTGCCCGTGTCGCCGATGAACTCGCCCTCATCGTCGGCCGTGTAACCCACCACCACGATCGCCACATCGGCCTCGGCGGCGACCGCAGCGGCTCTGGCGAGATCGGCTCCGTCATCGTGGACCACGTCGACACCGACGGCGGCGGCCCGGATCCCGTCCAGCAGATTGACGTTGTCGAGCGAGTACACATCGCTCGAACCGCCGTCGCCGAGGTTGGTCTGATCGGCCAGCGCACCGATCACGGCAACGCTCCCCAGCGAAGCCGTGTCGAGCGGAAGCACCGGATGGCCGGCGACCGACTCGTTGCGCAACAGCACGACCGAACGGGCCGCCACCTCGCGGGCGAGGGCGACGTGTTCGTCGGCGCCGATCACCGACATCGGCGGCGCCGGCGTGGAAAGCACCGCATCGAAGCGCAGCAATGTCGAGACCACGTTCGTGATCGCCCGATCGACGTCGTCCCACGATGCGTCGCCGGACTCAAGGGCCGCCGGAAGGTTCGGGAAACGGATCATCCGCCACGGCATCTCGATGTCGAGCCCGGCGTGCAGCGAAGCAGCCGCATCGCGCATACCGAAGATCCAGTCGCTGATGACGAACCCATCGAAACCCCACTCGTCGCGGAGGATCTCGGTCAGCAACTCACGAGAGTCGCCACACCATTCACCGTTGACCTGGTTGTAGGCACTCATCACGCACGCCACGCCTTCGTCGATGATGCGTTTGAAGTGCGGCAGGTACACCTCGTGCAAGGCCACGTCGTCGACCTCGACATCGACACGGAAACGGGCATTCTCCATCGAGTTGGCGGCGAAGTGCTTGACGGTGGCCATCGCGTGGCGCTGAATCCCCCGGGTCAGTGCGGCCCCCATCTCACCGACGTGGTGAGGGTCCTCGCCGTACGTCTCCTGGGCGCGGCCCCAGGCCGGATGTCTCAACAGGTTGACGCACACGCCGCCGTACAGGGTGGCGCCCGATGCACGCAGCTCACGGCCGATCACATCGCCGAGCCGTTCCTCCAGGTCCGGGTCCCAGGTAGCGCCACGAGCCATCGACACGGGAAAGCAGGTTGCGTTGCCGATCACCACACCGCGCGGGCCGTCGGAGAACGCAATCCCTGGCATGCCGACCCGATCGACGACTGCACCGTAGAACGGCGCCTCGTGGTAGCCGCCACCGCCGAGAAACTTGAGACCGACCCAGGTCGGGGCATCGCCATCGAGGCACCACAACTTTTCGTCTGGTGTCATCGCTGCCACGACCGATGCGGCAGCCTGGCGGGCAGGCTGACCTGCGGCTACTGCGGCGCGGGCGGCGTCAAACGGAGTGGTCGTGGCGGATCGGTTGAGGGCAGCGGTGTCGGCGTCCATGTCGTTCGACAGTACGGCCTGCGACGCCAGAACTGCTTGTCACATGGCGAGCTGATCGAGCCGATCGGCACGGATGCCAGTCGATCGGGTGAAGCGGCATGCTCGACGGGTGGCGACTACGGCAGAGTTGACCGCCGATGGCCTATGACATCCCGACCAACCCCGCACCGACCAACGCCAAGAACGCGGAGACGACGGTGGTGGTGGTGGTGGACCCGACTATTTCGACCAAACCGTGCGGTTCACCGAGTCGACGTAGCCGAACACCAGGCGCACAACTCGGCGAGAGAAGTCGAGCACCTCGTAGTCGCCGATCGGGCGTCGTTCGGGCGATCGCCGATGCTGATCGACGACCAACGTGACCGCCTCGATCACACGCCGGGGGTCGACGTCACACCTCACGAACGACCCGGCATCGACCGCTTCGGGTCGTTCGTGGGCCTGTCGAATCGTGACGGCCGGAAATCCGAGCAGTGAACTCTCCTCGGCGATCGTGCCACTGTCGGAGACGACGACCATCGCATCGAGCTGCAAACGCACGTAGTCCGTGAACCCGAGCGGCGCCAGGAACTGGACGCGGCTGTCGGGTCGATGTCCTTGCGCCTCCAGTCGACGTCGAGTGCGGGGATGAGTCGTGACCACGACCGGAACATCCCAGTGGGCAGCGACTTGGTCGAGCACCGCCAGCAAGCCGGCGAACTGTTGGTCGCTGTCGATGTTCTCTTCGCGGTGGGCGCTCATCAGCACGAACCGTCCTGGCGTGAGCCCGAGTCGGGTGGTGGCAGTCGAAGCAGCGATCGCCGCCTCGTGATGGCTCAGCACTTCGGGCATCGGCGATCCCATCACGAACACCGTCTCACTGCGCAGACCCTCGGCCAGCAGGTTGCGGCGGGCGTGTTCCGACAGGGCGACGTTGATGTCGCTGAGATGGTCGACGATCTTTCTGTTGACCTCCTCGGGAACCCGCTGATCGAAGCAACGGTTGCCGGCTTCGAGATGAAAGACGGGGATCTTGCGACGCTTCGCCGGGATGACCGAGAGGCATGAGTTGGTGTCGCCGTACAGCACCAGCGCGTCCGGTGCGACGCTTTCGAGCACGCGATCGGCGCGGGCGATGATGTTGCCGATCGTCTCGGCGACGCCGGCCGACAGCGACGCCGAGGTGGTGGTCGGGCGCTCGAATGCCGAGGTCGTCGAAGAACACCTGATTCAGTTCGTAGTCGCTGTTCTGGTCAGTGTGCACCAGCACGTGCTCGGTCGTGCGGTCCAGCTCGTCGATCAGCGCGACTCATCTTGATGACTTCGGGTCGGGTTCCGACGATCGTCATCACTTTCACGGCGCCACCCTTGCATGCCTGCGAAGGTCGTAGCGACGATCGCTGGCAAGCGCATCGAACGCGTCGGCCCAGTCGACCGGTCCGAGCGACATCAGTTCGTGCAGGCGGGATCCGTCCAAGATCCGATGCGAGACCGGTGTCGACTGCGGGGTGATCACGACGTTCGACTCGAAGGCGGCGTTCGCCAACTGCAGCAGATCGAACTTCGAGATCGGGTCGGGGGCAGCCAGATGGTGGAGACCGACCAGGCCACGGTGCGAATCCGTCAACTGCAGAACGACCGACGCCACCATCGCCACGGGCACTCCCGAGTACCAGACGTTCGTGTACCCGGCGACCCGACCACCGGACTGCCCCAGGAGCCACTCGAGCAGCTCGCTGTGATTCACCAGCTCGAGACCGACGAACGACGTGCGCAGCGTGATCGCCGGACCCTCGTTCACCTCGCCGAGCGCTTTCGTGCGCCCGTACAGATCGGCAGCGTCGGCGATCGTCGACTCGGTGAAACCGCCAGGCTCGTGACCGAACACGCAGTCGGTACTGACCGTGATCAGGCGGCATCCGTTCGAGGCGGCCCACTCCGCCAGCAGATGAGGAAGCAGGCCGTTGATCCGAATCGCTGCGACGGTGTCTGACCCATCGGAGCGTCGAGGGGTGAGCCCGATGCAGTTCACGATCGTGTCCGGTCGGACCTCATCGAGGAGCGCGACAAGGGTCGACCAATCGGTCACATCGATCCCGTCGACCAAGCGCACGTGATCGCCAGGATTCGTTGAACGTGGGCCACCACTCGACCTGCTGGCGGGATCGCCGCATCACACCGGTCACCTGGTGCACGTTGGCAACCATGGTGTCGTACACGACGTGCCCCAGCAAGCCCGAAATGCCGAGCACCATCACGTGCCGCTGAACCTGGCGGCCCGCTCCCACCAGGTCGGCGTCAACGTTTCCCCGCTCCATTCAACGAACAGTATCGTGCACGCTGCGAGAGCTTGAGGGTCGCCGGACGGAGCACGATGAACATCACGGACAACGAGACAGTGCTCGTCACGGGTGGTACCGGCTCATTCGGCGGGGCAGCCGTGCAGCGTTTGCTCGACGCCGGCTGCAGCCGAATTCGTGTGTTCAGTCGCGACGAGACCAAACAACACATGATGCGAACCGAGCTCGCCGACGATCGCCTCGACTTCCACCTCGGCGACGTGCGCGACCGAGACAGCGTCGATCGAGCGATGCGCGGTGTCGATGTCGTGTTCCACGCCGCGGCGCTCAAGCAGGTGCCGTCGTGCGAGTTCTTCCCACTCGAGGCGGTTCAGACGAACATTCTCGGCACCGCGAATGTGATCGAATCGGCGATCGCTCAAGAGGTTCGGTCGGTGGTTTGCCTCAGCACCGACAAGGCGGTGATGCCGATCAACGCGATGGGGATGACCAAGGCATTGATGGAAAAGGTCGTGGCCGCTGCCGCACGACGTGACACTGCCACGGTCGCGACCTGCGTGAGATACGGCAACGTGATGTTCTCACGTGGGTCGGTGCTGCCGCTGTTCCTCGATCAGGCGCTGGCCGGCAAGTCGATCACCGTCACCGATCCCGACATGACGCGATTCCTGCTGCCGCTCGAGCAGGCGATCGACCTGATCGACACGGCCCTCGAACAGGGCCGGCCGGGCGACACGTTCGTTCGTCGTGCGGCGGTTGCGCGAATCGGCGACCTGGCCGAAGCAATCCGCCGGATCTTCGAGGTTGCCAACCCGATCGAGGTGATCGGTACCCGCCACGGCGAGAAGTCGCACGAGACCCTCGCTACCGAGCAGGAACTGCTGCACGCGGACGTGTTCGGCGAGTACATCCGGATTCCGATCGACACCCGCGGACTGGACTACTCGTTGTACTTCAGCGAGGGCACCGTCATCGATGCGCCGGTCGTCGAATACCGGTCGGACCAGGGCGACATCTTGGATCTGGACGACCTGATCGCGCTCCTCATCTCATCCGCAGAGATACAGGACGCGCTCGCCAAGCGCTGACCCCTGCAGCGCTCACCGGGTGCAGAAGCGGCCGATGAGATCGCTTCGCAGAGCTCGGTCAGCGTGTGCGCTCCCGAGTTGGCCCCGGCGTGCCCACGAACGACGACCACCCGGCCAGCGCCGCTTCGGCCGAGCACGGTCCGAGGGCGGCCCTGCGGCCCGCTGCCGCCATCTCTCGCCGGCCCGGATCATCGAGCATCCGCTCGATCGCCGCAGCGAGTTCTGACGGCCTGCCGGGTTCGACGACCACCCCCACCGCGTGCTCGTCGATCAGCATCGCCAATTCCGACACCGGCTCGGTGCCAGCGACGATCGGACAACCCGCCGCCAGCGCGTTGTAGGTGCGACTCGGCATGCTGGAGCGCCCGATGCCGGCGAGCATCGGAATCACGACCAGGTCCCCCACGCCGAACATGTCACTCTGGCGCTCGCGCCCGTATGGACCCGTGACGATGACGTTCGTCAAACCTCGCTCGACGACGGCACGTTCGACCGTGGCACGCTGCGGGCCATCACCGCAAAGCACGAACGTGATGTCTGGTCGCCTCGACAGCAGAACCGCCGCCTCGACGAGTGTGTCCAAGTCATTGGCGCGCCCCAATGCCCCTGCGTACAACGCCACCTTCGAATCGATCAGTCCGAGCTCGAGACGGATCGCACTTTCGCCGGGCTCGATCGGGTGAACGACCTGATCGTCGGACCAGTTGGGGATCAACACGACCGGATCGGTCGCCCCATAGTTCCTCAGTTCGTCGACCAGCGGGCGGCCGACCACCACGATCCTGCCCGACCCGCGAACCACCAAGGAGGTCATCGCGCGAGCGAATCGGACCGACAACGCCGTCGGCTTTCGATGCCCGGCCACCATGAGCGCGATCGGCAAGATGTCGTGGAAGACCGGTACGAACTCAGCTCGCCGAGCGACCGAAGCGGCGAGACCAACCCACGGCATCGTCGGCGGGTTGGTCACGGCGATCACGGTGTCGCCGCGTCTGATCCGACGAAGTCCGGTCCACAGCGTCGACGTGGACAGCGTGACGATGTTGGCGATCCGCCCCAGAATCCGGTCCTTGTGAAAGGTGGTGCCGCGGCATCGGTGAATCGTGACGCCGTTGCGGAGCTCGCGTTGGGCGGCCCTCGTGCCGCGGGCGCCATACGTCGGCTGCCCACACAGCACCGCGACCCGGTGCCCGTCCGCCGCCAAGCGCTCGGCGATCGCCGTCATGTAGTGCCCGGTCGAGGTGAGTTCCGGATGGTAGAGCTCGGACAGGATCCACACGGTGCGACCTCGCGAATCGATCGCGCCCGTCATCGCACCGTCTCCCGGTTCGGCGACGACGCCGCGAGGCGGATATCCGACGGCATCACGGCGACGAACAGCACCGCACCGCCGAGCGTCGCCACGCATGCAGCGACGAGGTCGCGTCCGAGCATCGCCCAAGCGAACCATTCACCCGCTGCGGCGATGAGCACGGCACCTGCCAGTCGAGCCAGCCAGGTGGCGGACCACGCCCGGGCGGATTCGAGTGCGACACGCTCGATGCGGCGCAGATAGACCGGCAACGTCAGCACCATCGCCGCTCGCGCTGCAACGGTCGCCTCGACGCCGAGCCACTTCGACGCGATCGCACCAACCACGACGAACCCGAGCCAGACGGTTCCGACCACGGCATTCTCGCCCGCATGGCCGGTCGCATCGGCGACACTCCAGGGCACAACGGTGAGCGGGAGCCCGAAGGCATAGACGGTCAACAGCAGGAAGCTCCCCGAACCGAGCACTGAGGTCCCGCCCAGCCATCGATCGAGCAGGCCGTGCCCGACGACGACGAGGGTGACGCCACCGAAGCCCGCTGTCGCCACGGCCAGCCGACTGGCGCGCTGGTACATCGCGACGAGTCCCGCTGTGTCGCCGACACGAGCGAAGTGGACGGCTCGTGTCAGCAATGGCGCGGTCAGCCAGACGAGTCCGGCGTGCAGCGTGAGCACCATGGTGTGTGGAACCACGAAGACGGTCAGGGTCTCGAGCCCGGTCGACGCTGCCAACCCGACGCGTTCCACCACGATGGCAAGATTCCCGGCGAGCTGAACCACGACGAACGGCCACATCGACGGCACGGCGTCGAAGCGCGTGGCGCCGAACGCGATGGCAGCAATCGGCGCAGCGTCGCCGCCCTGCGGCGGCCGCCTGCGCCCGGCGCGGAATAGGAGCAGCGCCCCGGCAGCGACGACCACACCGTTCCACAGAACGAGCGCGACCGCCGTACCACCGAGCGATGCGATGACGGCGTATCCAGCACTCGATGCGACACCGAGGATCGCTGTGATCGAGCCGACCGCCACGAACCGCGATACGCCGATCACGCGCCCCGCCGACGTCGACATCAAAGCGGTGCCGAGCACGGCGAATGCGCCCGCCAGCAGCGGTCAGGCGGGCGTGGGCACCGTCGACCTGGTCCCCGACGAGCCAGGTCAATGGGGTTGCTGCCGCCACGAGGGCCACGACCAACGACCCGCCGACGGCGAGCACGACTCCCCATGTTGCGGCGCGCCGGACCCCGTGGGTGCCGCCGGCGGCGGTCGAGACCGCGAGCGGTCGCGACATCCCGAGCGCGGCCATCGACACGACCAGACCGAGCACCACCGCGAAGAGCCCGTACTCTGCCGGTCCGATGCGGCGCAGCACGTACGGTGTCGCAACCACGGTGGCAGCGATCGGGGCGATCCACGCGGCGAGCAGCGAGGCCGTCTGGACCGCCCGCCCGGACCGGCGGGCGACGAGTGGAACGGCAGCGTTCATCGATTGGGCCTGCGGTGCTCGGTGGCGATCGCGTAGTACGCGTAGGCATCTGCTGCTGCCCGCCGCATGTCGTATCGGTCGGCGACGATATCCCGACCCTGTTTCCCGAGCTGTCGGCGATGACTGCCGTCACCGAGGAGCCGGTCCAACGCATCGACGAGCCGCTCGAGGTCATCGGTCGGAACCCAGGTGACGCCGGCCAGCTCACCCAGGTCGGACATGGCTCCGACTCGTGTGGCGATGACCGGTCGGGAGAGTGCCATGGCTTCGATCGTGGCCAACGGCAGGCCGTCGAGCCTGCTCGGGCTGGATGTATATCGTCGCCCCGGCCACGGTGTGGAGCAGGTGCAGTCGGTGCGCCGCTGAAGTGTCGGCGGCCCGGAGTTCGATGCTCGCCGAAAGCCCGTGTCGGTCGATCAGATGCTGCAGCGGGCGCCGCTCCTCGCCGTCTCCGAGCCAGATCAACCGGACGACGCGCCCTCGGTCGTGGAGACGATGCAGCGCCTCGATGGCGAGATCGACACCCTTGCGTTGCGTCAGTGTTCCGACTCCGACGATCAGGTCATCGACCTGGTCGGGTAGCGGAACGGCGTATGACGAGCAAGGCGAAGTAGGTGCCGACGAAGTAGGCGCCCCCGTCGCCGAGAAACACCTTGCGTCGCACGGCATTCCAATACAGGAAGCCGAGCGATGCACCGCACGCCATCAAGGCGGGCACCCTGACGAGCTCATCGTGGTGCCCGATGACCACGAGGTGAAGCCCGAACACGAGGGCGTGCAGACCGGTGATTCCATTCACACCATCCATGAAGTTGACGGCGTTGCAGCAGCCGAGAAACCAGACGATGGTCGCGAGCACCGTGACCGTCATCGGCCAGTGGCTCACGGTGCTCAGCTCCGGCTCGCGCACGATCGCGATCGCCGCCAGCGACACCGCCAGTTGGGCGAGCAGGCGCGGCGTGAACGCCAGATTGTGCCGATCGTCGAGGAACCCGACGCCGGCCAGTCCGAGAGAGAGCCCCAGGATCACGATGACGCGGTCGTCGAGGCCGGCGACGACACAGGCGAGCGTCACGGCGGTGATCGCAACGATGAGACCGGCGCCACCTCCGCGTGGGATCTCGCCGGTATGCATCGATCGGTGATTCGGCCGGTCCACCAGCCCGATCGACGTGAGGGCTCTGGCGAACGGCCACGTCAACACGAGGGTGAGCACGGCGGCCGCAATCCCTGCCGCGACACCCGCAGTCCAGGTCATCGGCCGGGTACCGCGGGGTCGGGCCAATTCGGCCAGCGCCCGATGCCCAGCGAGCGTTGCACCAGTCGCACGCATTGCATCGAGAAGGCGACGACGGCTGCGACGTGTGACGGAGCGGAATACCAGACCGCCCGCCACTGGCGATGAAGATTGAGGGGGTGCCTGCCGATCGATCAGCAGTATCTGCAGCGTCTCCCTGACGCCGATCGATCGAAGCGAGGGCAAGCTGTCGTTGGGCAGGCAGAACACCAGTGCATCCGTCGCGACGACGCAACGACGACCGGCGTTCTGCATCCTCCTGATCCACTGAACGTCCGCCGCACCGACGGGGAACCGGCGATCATCCATCAACCCGACCTCGCGGATGAGTTGGGTTGGAACCATCAAGCAGTTGCCGACGAGCGTCTCGACGACGAGATCGCCGGCGGGGAGGTCGTCGACCTGCCATCGCTGAGGCACATGCCAGCCGCCGTACCACACGTCGAAATGAAGGCCGACTTGGAAGGCGACAGACCGATCGCCGTGTCGAACGAGCAGGGCACCGACCACGGCGCCGGGATTGCGATCCGCCGATGCGATCAGGCGCTGAAACAGCATCGGGTCGAACTCGGCGTCATCGTTGGCGGTGATGATGAACTCGGGTTCACGATCTTCGGGGACGGCAAGCGCTGCTTCGATGCCTCGGTTCGTTCCGCCTGCGTAGTGCAGGCTCCCATCGCCATCGACGAGTTCCACCGCTGGAAATGCTGCCCTGACGGCCGCCCCGGTCCCGTCGGTCGAACCGTCATCGACCACGACGACGTGTACGGACAACCCGGTGGTGTCGCACTCCATCAGCGACCGCAGTCCGGCGATCGTGATGTGGCGTCGATTGTGGACCGGGATGACGACGCAGATGCGACGATCCGCAGCATTCGTCTCAGCCCCTCCGTCCACCACCGTGGCAGTATTCCATGATGCCTGCCGGTCGCCTCGCCCGCACACCGCGGGACTCGACTGGGAGCGATTCGACCTGGCTGATCTCCGGAGCAACCGGAATGATCGGTCCGTCGATCGTCGATGCGGCCGTCCAGGCGGGAGTCCGAGTTCGTGTGCTGACCCGCCGCACCGCACCGCCGACGGACGGTTGGCCATGGAACTCCGTCGATGATCAGGTGGAAGTGGTGTCCGGCGACGTGCGCGACACGCCAACGCTGCGTACCTCGATGCGAGGTGTCGAGGTCGTGATCCATGCCGCCGGTCTCGCCCACCGGCGACCCGATTCGCGCTCCGCAATGGAGGAACTCGTCGACGCCAACGTCGGCGGCGCCCGCTCGGTTGCAGCAGCGGCCAACGCTGAGGGCGTTCGACGTGTGGTACTGATCTCCTCAGCGTCGGTGTACGGATCGGGATCAGATGGCGCCCGCGATGAGACCACCCCGACACGACCGACCACCGCCTATGGCCGCTCGAAACTCGAGTCCGAACGAGTGATGGGAGCGATTCTCGGCGACGCCCTGACCGTGCTGCGCGTCTGCGCCGTCTCCGGTCCCCGTCTGCGAGGACAGTACGCAACCTTGCTCGACGTCGTGCGCTCGCGCTGGCCGATTCCCGTGATCGAGGGCCACGGGCATTGTCTGATCAGCGACCACGATCTCGCCGACGTCGTCACACGAACCGCGCTCGATCCGGACGCCGGTGGTGCAGATCCTCAACGTGTCGGATGGTCGCCTCTACTCGGTCGGTCAGATCGTCGAAGCGATCTGCCACGCGACCGGTACCCCCCGGTGGCGCTCGCCGATCGTGCCGGGTCTGTTCGGCACGGCGGCACTCCACCTGCTCGGCTTGTGTGGGGGAAACGAGTGGACGCGACGCCAACGAGCCAAACAGATGCTGGCGTCGCTTCGGTGCGGCCCCGCGCTCGATGTCGCAGCGTTGCGATCGTCTGCTCCCGGACTGGGAATCCTCGTCGGTCGTCGACGGATGGGCGAAACGTCACGACCTTGCAGCGGTCCGCAGGCCGACCGGCGGGCGAAGGCCGTAGCCCGCAGGTCTGCGCCACGTGGCCAGGTCGTCGCGGGAGCAGGCGGTCGGCTACTCGTCGGGGAGCACGGTGACGGTGCCGGCTGTGCCGTCGACTTCGACCAGCAGCCCGTCCGTCAGGCGGGTCGTCGCGTCGTCCACGGAGATCACGCACGGAATCTCCAACTCGCGCGACACGATCACGGCGTGGCTCATCAGCGCGCCGACATTCACCACCACGGCTGCGGCGGGCATGAACAGCGGTGTCCAGGCCGGGTCGGTGATCGGGGCGACCAGCACCTCGCCCTCCATCAGATCCCCGGCCTCCATCGGGTCGAGCACGACCCGTACCCGTCCGCGGGCGACTCCTGAACAACCGGGCTTTCCGGTCAGCACGTCACCTGCCACAGCGGTTCCGGTTGCCGTCCGCGACGCCTGTTCCGCCTCGAGTTCCTCGATCGACGGCACCTCGCCCTGAGCGGTGATGAAGAACCGTGGGGTGACGGCCGAGAAGCGAGCGTGCAGCGCCGCCCGCTCGGCGAGCACGTCGGTCATCGTGGCCGGATCGGCGAGATAGGACGCCAGTTCGGTGCTCGGCGACAGCAGCGCCACGGCGACGGGATCTGGATTGCCGCCGCGCTCGGCGCCGCGCCGTACCAGCTCGCGGTAGACCTGCTTGACGGGCATCGTCAATCGCACGGCGCGGTCGCGGGTTGCCTCGCGTGCCTGCGACCACCACGGCGACGCCGTGATCGCCTTGTCGAAGTTGAGACGGTCCAGCAACTTCAGTTTCGGGCGCACCTTGGCGATCGCCGCCGCACGCCTGGCCTCCTCACCGGCCGCGTCGTGGGCGCGGGTCAGGTCGCCCTCGGCGAGGCGCATCCGGTCGATCGCCATCAGTGCCAGCTCGGGGGTGTTGTCCCACGTGCGCCCCGAGTACTCCCAGTCGTTCGGGCCGCGGTGGCCGTGCTCGGCGATGAACGCCGCGAACTCGGTGCGGAACTGTTCGGCACCGGACAGGTGGGCGAGCCGTTGGTTCAGACCGCTCATGCCCCCGTCGAAGGCGGCATTCAAGGCGGGTGTGGCACGCACGTGCTTGGCGATCTCGTACAGGTCCCTCGAATACTGCGCCGACCGAACGTCACCAGCGGTCCCCATCAGGTGGGTCACGAGGCCCGGTTCACCAGCCGCGACCGCGGCGTCGGCCAGCACGCCCGACACGATCATCGCCAACGCCGACGACGTCATGTGGTTCTTGAACACCCGGTAGAACGCGTCGGGGGCTGTGAAGAGGTAGGCCATCAGCACATCGTCCGCAGCGTCGAGCGGTGGACGCTCGGCGATGAAGTCATCCGCTGCCTGGAAGCTGTCGGCCACGATCGCCGGCAGTTCGCTCTGCTTGAGTGCACTCATCACGCTCTTGAGGATCTTGAGTGTGGCACGCAGGTTGCGGTCGCCCTTCTGGGCGACGTACGGCGGGGCGTTGGACTCGCCGAACAAGGAGAGGTCGATCGCCTCGGCCGAGGAACCCGGGGCGCGCACACCCAGGATCCTCAGGAACGACATGTTGAGGTAGCCGTATCCGCCGTACAGGCCGATGATCAGCGGATCATCCGAGGCGAAGTCGCCGGGCTGCAGCACGCCGATCTCCCGATACGAATCACGCCAAGCGCGCTCGGCGGCGAGAATTCCGAGTTCGTACGTGAACGGGGTCAGCACCTCCGGAAACACCTCGCCGATGTTGCCGCGCGTGTTGACCGGCCAGCGCCGATCGATCTTGCCCTCGACGAGCCAATGCGTCCCCATGTTGTCCCCCTTCGACGGTGTGACATTAGGCCGTCGGCACTGAAGCGTTCGCCTCGCAGCACCAGTTCGGTTGTCGGCACCGGTCGGCAATCCGGCCACCACCGATAGCTTCGTACCGGTGCTTCGGACTACACAGCCGATCTTGTTCGGTCTCCTCATTCTCGGTGCCGCCTGTTCTGGAGCCTCCGAGACAGCGTCGAACACCGTCGCCGAGATCGCCACAGCGACCGACAGCGACCACACCGGCGACCACCGCCGCGGCACAGCAGCCCGACGATGTGCCGATGACGGCCGGCACCGAGCCGCAGACATCGGAGTCGGCGGATGTGATCACAGCCGTCACCGTGACGTCGGCGCCTCACAGCCCACTCGCCGCGCTCGTCGACGTGCAGACATCGATCGCTGGCGTCGTCAGCTACCGGGCGGCGCGAATCGCGTCGTTCTACGTCGGCGACGCTTGGGTCGACGAGCCCGGCTGATCACCCGCCGTACAGCGACGTTCAGGTCGGTCGATCGGCGCGCACGATGCTCATCACGATCGCGTCGTGGAAGTCGCCGTCCCACACCAGCGCTTGTCGGAGCACGCCCTCGCGGCGAAACCCGACGTGCTCGTAGACGGCCTGTGCCCTCGGGTTGAAGTCGTACACCTCGAGCGAGATTCGGTTCACCGGCGGATCGTCGAGCACATCGAACACGTAGTCGACGATCAGCCGAGTCGCCTCGGTACCCAACCCGCGATCCCGGCCCGTCGCTGTGAGCGCAACCCGGAAGCCGCACGACCGGTTGTCGGGGTCCCATTGATTGACGACGACTTCGCCGGCCCATTCGCCGGTGGCGCGTTCGACGACCGCCAAATCGAGACGGTCGGTCTGCCCCGCCCGCGAAGCGCACCACTCGTCGATCTGGTTCCGGTCGAAACTGGCGTGCGATCCAGTCAGGCGGGTCGCCTCGGCGTCGTGGAGGTCAGACCAGACGTGTTCGGCATCGGTGGCCAGCATCGGGCGCAACACCACGCGGTCGCCCGTGATGGTCGGCTTGTCGGTGAACGTCGCCACGCCCGCGACGATACGGGATCCGGGGGCGAGGGCGCCGTCCGCGAGTTCGCTGGACCGATCGGCGCCCGCCAGTTGGGCTACGGTCGCAGGCATGTCGTTGATCTCCGTCGCCGACCTCGCCACCCGCCTCGACGAGCCCGATCTGGTCGTGTGCGATGTGCGCTTCTACCTCGCCGATCACGCCCAGGGTCGACGTGAGTACGACGCCGGTCACGTTCCCGGCGCCCGCTTCGTCGATCTGCACACAGAGCTCGGTGGTGGCCCCGGCGGCGGGCGCCACCCCTTGCCGCTGGTCGCCGACTTCACCGAGCTGCTGGGGCGGCTCGGGATCGGACCTTCGTCGAATGTCGTGGTGTACGACAGCGTGAGTGGTGGCGTCGCGTCACGCCTGTGGTGGATGCTGCGTTCGATCGGTCACGGCCGTGTCGCTGTGCTCGACGGTGGCTATCCGGCCTGGGTCGCGGCCGGAAACGCGGTCTCGACCGTTGTGCCCGAGCAGGGCACCGGCGTGTACCCACCAACGCCGGATTGGACGGGCGTGGTCGACGCCGACGCCGTGCAACAAGGCGCCTCGCTCGGTGCCACGGTGATCGATTCGCGAGCACCCGAACGGTTCCGCGGCGACAGCGAGCCACTCGATGCTCGTGCCGGTCACATTCCCGGAGCAGTCAACCGGTTCCACGCCGACACGCTCGGCCCTGACGGGCTGATGCTGCCGGTGTCGCAACTGGCCGAACGTTTCGCCGGGCTCGGTTCGAGCCCGATCGTGTACTGCGGCAGCGGGGTCACGGCGTGCCACAACCTGCTGGCGATGTCGCTGGTGGGCATCTCGGGCGGGCGTCTGTACCCCGGCTCGTGGAGCGAGTGGTCAGCCGACCCTGACCGAGAGGTCGCCATCGGCGACTGAGGGTCACCGGATTCTGTCGAGCTAACGCTTCTTGGCCGGAGCCTTCTTGGCTGAGGTCTTCTTGGCGGACACCTTCTTGGCCGGAGCCTTCTTGGCCGAGGTCTTCTTGGCGGACGCCTTCTTGGCCGGAGCCTTCTTGACCGGAGCCTTCTTGGCCGGAGCCTTCTTGGCCGGAGCCTTCTTGACCGGAGCCTTCTTGACCGGAGCCTTCTTGCCGGAGCGCCTTCTTGGCGGACGCCTTCTTGATCGGCCGCATCGCACCGCGGCGGCCTGCGGGTGCGGCTCTGCGGCACGGCCCACTCGGCACCCGATGCCTCGAACAGGCGGGCGACTTCCTCGATGTGGAGATCGACGAGGTCCCACAGGTCGGGCACCAGCTCGCGGTCGGCGACCAGCCCGAAGTCGAGCCGGTCCCCGTACGAGTGAACGGTGATGTTCAGACCCGACCCCGTTGCTGATCGTCGAGACCGGGATGTAGTGATCGAGCTTGGCTCCCGCGAAGTAGAGCTCCTCGCGTGGACCCGGCACGTTCGAGATCACCACGTTGATCGGCATGTTGACGCGGTCGGACAGGCGCGCCATCAGGCGCACCGCTGCGGTTGCGATCACCGGTGAGGTGACGTCGGTGGCCTCCATGATGGCGTCGGCAGGCACCATGTCGAGCTGCTGCTTGGCCACGTTCATGGCGGCCTTGCACGGATCACCCGTTCGAGTGGATCGTCGCAGTTGGTCGGCAACTCGGCGATGATCGACGAGACCGCGGTTGGTCCACGGGTCTTGCCTCGAGACCGGTGCGAATCGAGACCGGCACCATCGCCCGGAGCGGCTCGTCGGGCAAGCGCGTCGTGACGCAACAGGTACTCGCGAAGCGCACCGGCACAGATCGCCATCACGACGTCGTTGACGGTGCCGCCGGTCGCATCCTTGAGCTGCTTGATGTTCGCCAACGACTCGGAGCGCATCGCGAACCGACGGTCGGGACCGACGCTCTTGTTCCACGGAGTGGGCGGCGCCGGACTGAGCGGCATCGTGACCCGCTTGACCTGCTCGGACAACGCCGTGGCCTGCTCGGAACGACCCGCCGTCGACGTGATCAGTTCACGCGAACGCGACGCCAGTTCACCGAGGCTGTTGAGGCCGGCCGAGTCGGCGAAGTTGCGCACCAACTTCAGCGACAGACGGGCCGCCTTGACCGGGTTCGACACGAGCCGATTGATCGCCCGCTTGAGCAGCTCCGCGTCGGTCGGCAGATCCTCGCCCTCCCACTCGAACGGTTCGTACGGCCACGGGGCGTCGGCGCTCTCGTCGGTCATCAACTTGAGCATCAGCACTCCGGCGGCACCGTCGATCGTGGCGTGATGGGTCTTGGTGAGCATCGCCCAGCGACCATCGCCGAGGCCCTCGATCACGTAGACCTCCCACAGCGGGCGGGTGCGATCCATCGGGCGCCCGATGATGCGGGCGACCTGCTCGGCCAGCTGATCGGCGGCACCGGGCGGAGCCAGCCCGATCTGACGCACGTGGAAGTCGAGGTCGAAGTGCCGGTCATCGACCCAATACGGATGATCGAGCCCGAACGGCACCTCGACGACCCGCCGCCGGAACGGCTCGAGGTGCCCGACCAGCGAACCGAACCGCTCGTACACGGCCGCGTACGGGTCGAAATCGGGCGAGGGACGTTCGTAGATCGCCAGCCCGTTGACATGACCGTACGTGTTCGGCGTCTCCATGTAGAGGAACGCCGCATCGAGCCCGGAGAGTTGCTTCATGATGGTGTCCTTCGTGTCGCTCGGATGGTTCGGTTGGTTCGATTCAGTTCGAGTAGAGCGCTTCGATGTCGTCGGCGAAGTGAGCCAGGATGCCGCGTCGCTTGAGCTTCGACGTTGGTGTCAGCAGCTCGGTGTCGGGCAACCATTCGTCGCCGAGCACCTTGACCTTCTTGACGGACTCGGCGTTGTTGAACGTCGACATCGCCTCGATCAAACCGGCCTCGATCTCGGCGACCACGTCAGGATTCTCAGCCAACGCCGCCATGCTCGCATCATCGCCGGTGAGGCCACGCGCAGCCGCCCAGGCCCGCGCCGAATCTGGATCGAGTACGACCAGCGCCGAGACGAACGGGCGCTTCTCGCCGACCGCGCAAGCCTGCCCGACGAGCGGGATGCCCTTCAGTGCGGCTTCCAGGTTGGCAGGGCTGATGTTCTTGCCGCCGGCCGTGATGATCAGTTCCTTCTTGCGGTCGACGATCCGGAGGTAGCCGTCTTCGTCGATCTCGCCGATGTCACCGGTGTGGACCCAGCCGTCGGGATCCATCGTCTCGGCGGTCTGGTCGGGGGCGTCGAGGTAACCCTCGAACATGTTGCCGCCGCGCGCCAACACCTCACCGTCGTCGCCGAGCTTCATCTCGACTCCGGGCACCGCCCGCCCGACATGGCCAGGCTTGGCAAGATGAGACCAGGTCAACACGGCGGTGGTTTCCGACATGCCGTAGCCCTCGCTGAGTGGCACCCCGATCGTGCGGAACCATGACATCACCTCGCCCGGCAACGGTGCCGCCCCACTGATGCAGACCTGGGCCTGGTCGAGCCCGAGCATCATCTTGACCCGTTGGAACGCGGCCTCATCGAGGAAGGCGAACGTGGCTGCCTCCTCGTCGGTGGCGGTGCCGGCTGCGATCTTGTCGGCCAAACCCTCGGCCGCGGCAAGCGCTCCGGCGAACGCCTTGGCGCCCTCCGGGTTGGCGGCCAACGCAGCGTTCACACCGGCGTGCAGCTTCTCCCACACACGCGGGACGCCGATGAAGAAGTGTGGGTGCACGTCGGCGGTGATCGCCCCGAGTTGCGCCGCATTGGGGCAGCAGTTGACCTGGGTGGCGAACTCGACGAGGTAGTAGTGGCCGAGCAGACGCTCCATGATGTGCGCCAACGGCAGATAGGAGACGTGCCGGAAGCCGGTCATGTCCTCCAGCCCTGTCTGCTCACGCATCGAGCCGGCTGATCGACTCGAGCGTCCAGCAGACGTTGCGGTTGCTCAACATCACGCCCTTCGGCGGGCCGGTGGTGCCGGAGGTGTAGATGATCGTGGCGAGATCGGTCGGATCACCGAGCTTCGCTGCCTGTGCCAGATCGGCCGGGTCTGACGCCAGCAGATCGGCGTGGCGCACCAACTCCGGGCGTGTCGACGCCGACGGCTCGACGATCACGGTGGTCTCGATCGTTCCCAGCCGATCACCGACCGAATCGAAGCGGGCCAGGAATCCGTCGTTCTCGAGGATCGCCATCTTGGCCCCGCAGTGGTTGACGAGGTAGTCGATCTGATCGGGAGCCGAGGAGTTGTAGATCGACACCGGCGTGGCACCGCAGAACAGCACGGCCAGGTCGATGGCGTGGAACTCGGGTCGGTTCGACATCATCAACACGACCCGATCACCCTTGCCGAGACCCAGCGATCGCAAGCCGGTCGTGAGTCGGGCAACGTCATCGCCGACCTGCGCCAAGGTCTGGCTCTGCCACTCCCCGTCGGCGCCCTTCGAGCGCAGCACTTCGACGTCACCGTTGCGAGCGAGATTGGCGAGGAAGCGGGTAGCCACCGTCTGGCCGGCCACGGTTTGATCGAGTTCCTGTGCTGTCGTCATCGGTGCGGGGATTCCTTCGTCGAGTCGGTCTTGGGGAGGGTTCTGCGCAGTGCCAAGCGTCACAAGCACGCCAACCCAGTCTGGCATGACAATGCCGGAGCCACACACAGCCGATGCCGACGTCGAGACCGACCTAAGGTCGAGTCAGAGTCGTCCTCGAGCGAAGGAGCACACGATGAACGTTGATGTTGCCGAAACCGTGGTGATCGAGCGCCCGATCGCCGCGGTCGCCGAGTACGCCGGGGACCCGTCGAACGCACCCGAGTGGTATCGCCGCATCAAAACCGCCGATTGGCAGACCGACCCGCCGGTCAAACTCGGCTCGCAGATCACGTTCCGTGCCCGCTTCGTGGGCAAGGACTTGGTCTACACCTATGTGGTCACCGAGTTCACGCCCGGCGAGCAAGTGGCGATGCGTACCGCCGAGGGTCCGTTCCCGATGAACACCACCTACACCTGGCGGGCCGTCGGCGAACGGGTGACCCACATGACGTTGCGAAACCACGGCGAACCGCAGGGGTTCTCACGGTTGATGGCACCGTTGATGGCGATCGCCATGCGGCGCGCCATGCGCCAAGATCTCGCCGACCTCAAGCGATTGCTCGAATCGCAGTCCTGACGACGTGACACACTGGGCGCATGGACCTGCCTGGACGGATCGACACGGTCGCCCAACTCGAAGCGCTGTACCGCGAGCCGGGCGAGCGGGCGATCAGCAAGCAGTTGTCGGCGATCGACACCGGAATGGCCGGCTTCATCGACCGCAGTCCGTTCCTCGTGCTGGCCACCACGAACGGGGACGGCTCGATCGACGCATCACCGCGCGGCGGTCCACCAGGGTTCGTGCGACGCCTGGACGCTCGACACATCGCGATTCCCGACTTGAACGGCAACAATCGACTCGATAGCTATCGCAACCTGATCGCCCATCCCTACGCCGGCGTGTTGATGATGGTGCCCGGCAAGAACGAGACGCTACGAATCAACGGTCCGGCGGCGTTGACGATCGATCCGGAGTTGTTGGGGAGCTTCACGAGCGAGCTGCGCCGCCCGAAAATGGCAGTGGTGATCGAAACCGCCGAGGTGTATGGGCATTGCGCCAAGGCGTTCAAGCGGGCGGCGATGTGGGATCCGGAATCGTGGGGACAACTCGACGAGGCTCCCGACCTGGCGGCGATGTACGCAGCCACCTGGAACATCGATGAGGGTGAGATGCGAGCCCTGCTCGGCGCCAGCTACACCGACGACCTGTCGCGCGACTGAACGGTTACACGAGTGGGCTGACAACTGACTGGACGGACAGCCGCGTCAGCCCGAAGCAGCTACGGCCCTGATGCCCTCGTGGACCCAGACCGGGGTGTCGAGCGGCATCAGGTTGGTTTCCCAGATCCAGTCCATCGCCGGCACGCTGACGCGCACACAGCCGTGTGACGCCGGATAGTCGGGAACGCTGTTCGACCCGTGTACGGCGATTCCGCCGGTGAAGTACTTCGGGCGGTAGATCTCGCCGAGATCGCCCTCCCACCAGCCCTCGGCACGCTCGCGGTACACGTCGTGCAAGCCGTTGCGGGTGATCGAGTCACCGATCTGGCGCTTGTCGGGCACGTTCTTGTCGGCCTCGTCGTAGGGGATCTCGGTGCCGGTCGATGTGTTGAGCACCCACACCGTCTTGCCGTCGACGACGAAGAACAGCAGCTGCAGGCCCTTGTCGATCTCGACCAGGGTGCCGGCGTCGGCGCGGCCGTGCGGGCGCTCGGTGAGAGCAGTCAGCATCGACGCTGTGTATTCGCCGATCACGCCGTCGGTGATCAAGCCGTAGTACTTCTGGAACGCCATCACCGCTTGCTTCGTGGTGAGCCCGTAGTCGCCGTTGGCGTTCTGGACCCAGAAGCCGAGTTCGAGCAGGCGTTCCTGTGCACGCTGGGTCTCGGGGCCATCGTTCTTTCCGACGCCGACGATCGGCGGGTCGGCAACCGGTACGGCGACGATGTTCAACGGGATCGTGGTGGTCGGGGGCGGCGGCTCGGTGGTCTCTGGGACCACCACCGGCTCGGTGACGACGGGCGCCTCGACAGCGGGCGTCGGCTCGGTGGCGGGCGTGGTCGGGGCAACCGTGATCGTGGTGATCGGTGCCTCGGGGGCCGGCGCAGGGGTGCTGGCGAGCGTCGTGCTGGCACACCCCGACAGCACGAGTGCCGTTCCCATCAGTAGCCCAGTTCTCACGTTCATGACGTCCCCAACGTTATCGAACGGAGCGGTCCCGACTGGGGCACCCTCGCTCCAATCGAGTGACATTTCACACACTTTTTGTTCACAGAGGGGGGAACCCGGCCCGAGATGCGTTCCCTTCCCACGCAGGTCACGGCAACGACAGGTCGGCGAGACGGCTCGGCAATCTCGGCAGCGACGACGGGTCGAAACGCTCGACCAACTGGGCGGCGGTCACCGCCTCGCCGGGTTCGGAGAGTCGCAGCGATACCGCCAACGTCGAGATCAGATCGGGGACGGTCTTGCCCTGCGCTCGCCAGTCGGCGAGGGTGACCGCTCCGTGACGTTTCGCCAATCGCTGCCCGTCGTCGCCGAGCACCAATGGAACGTGGAGGTAGTCGGGTGTCGGCATCCCGAGCAGGCGTTGCAACAGGATCTGGCGTGGAGTCGACGTGAGCAGGTCGTCGCCGCGGGTCACCTGTGTGACGCCTTGTGCCGCATCGTCGACGACGACGGCCAGGTTGTAGGCGGGCACGCCGTCCGCTCGCGCCAGCACCACATCGTCGACGGCGCCCTCGGTGGGGCCGTGTACCAGATCGATGAACTCGACCACCTCCCCGTCGGTTCGCAGCCTGAGCGCCGGGCTGCGACCTGAGTCCAGGCGTTGCCGGCGCTGATCTTGGGTGAGGTCGCGGCACGTGCCCGGATAGGCGCCGTCGGGAAGGTGGGCGTGGGGGGCTTGGGCAGCGGCGTCGATCTCGGCACGGATCTGGCGACGGGTGCAGAAGCACGGGTACACCCGGCCGTCCGCGGCGAGCCGATCGATGGCAGCCCGGTAGATCGGGAATCGTTCGCTCTGGCGAATCGACCTCACCATCCCAATCGAGCCCGATCGCTGCCAGATCGGCGAGTTGCCGGCGCTCGTGGTGCTCTGACGACGTGACCCGGTCGAGGTCCTCCATCCGCACCACGAACCGATCCCCGACGCTGCGCGCCGCCAGCCATGCGACCAGGGCGGTGCGCAGGTTGCCGAGGTGGAGTTCACCCGTCGGAGAAGGAGCGAACCGACCGACCATCCCAGCAGTCTGCCGCGTCGTCGAGGGGTACCAGTCGCGTCGATTCGCCCGAGGCGATCCGATGACGACAGCGTGACGGGTGGATGTCGAGTCACACAAACGACGGCAACGTGCTGGTCAAACGCCCTAGCATGGGTCCGCATGGTGTGCCATCAGTGCGGCAAGTCGGTGCAGCGGGAGGACCGCTTCTGCACGGGATGCGGCACGTCGCTGACGGGTGTCACCGAAACGACCCAAGTCGTGCAGGTCGTCGAGCCCGATCCTGCGGCACACGCAGCCGTGATCGCCGACGAGCCGACCGAGCTGGTGCCCACGATCGGGCGGCCGAGCCGGCCGCCTCGAAATCCCACTGCGCCCGAACCGGTATCCGGCGATGCCGACGTCTCGGACGGCGACGACCCGTGGAGCGCCGATGATCCCGTCTGGGCGACGACCGGAGCGATCCCAGCGCAGGCCGATCCGCTCCGTCGCAGGCGTCACGGCGGGCCTCCCGGCGACCGAACCGATCACCGAGGTCTGGCTGGCCCCTGGCAGTGTCGAGCCGGATACGTCGTTGCGGACCCCGTACGACTTCGTCGAGCACGACCCGCCACACATCGCCCCGGCGGCGACCGCTCCGATGCCCGCATACGTGCCACCGACCCCCTCTGCGCCGGTTCGACCGCGGGTTTCGAGTGGGGGCCGTCAGCCTGATCGCGCTGCTCACCGGAGCGGTCGCGATGGTGCAGCTTGTTCACCACGATCGTGGCGGTCTCGAGCGATACCCGGCTGATTCCCAGCGACGCCACACCGTTCGGTTTCCGAACCGGTACCTGGATCGCCGACGACCTCGCCGACAACCTCTCGATCGCCGGGCTGTTGGCGATCTTGACGATGATGGTCGGTGGCGTGGCAGCCGGATTCCACTGGCGATGGGGGTCAGGGTTGGCGGGCGGAGCGGGACTGGCGATGGCCGGCGTGGCCGGGATCACACTCGGGCTGGCGCAGATTCCGATCGACGCCGCTCACGAGTTCGCGGCGATTCCGACCGATCAACAGTTCGTGCTCACGATCACCCGCGACCTCGGCTACTGGTTGTTGTTGGCGGCCGGGGCGCTGGGCGTGGTGCTGTTCTTCGCGGCGATCAACGACGCCTCGGATGACCGGCGCGGTGGGCTCGACCCGTGGATCGCGGCGCTCGGGGCACTGGCGGTCGTCGTGGCGGCCGCCGGCCCACTGGTGCCCGAGAACAAGGCCGCCTTCAGCGACAACTGGTTTCTCATCGATGCTCCCGGCGAAGCGCCGGCGATGCTCGTGACCGCTGCGCCTCGTGCAACTCGGGCTGCTCGTGATGGCGGGCGTCGTCGGCTTCCTCATCGTGCGCCGGTGGGGCCTCGGTCTGGCGGTCGGTGGGTCGTTGCCGATCGTCTGGATGACGGCCAGCACGATGTTCGAACTGACCGATCGGCCGGTCGGACCGGGCTTCCGCAATCCGGGTGCGACCGACATGCACATCCACGGCGTCACCATCATCGGTGTCAGCGCCGATCGTCGCGATGGCAATCCTCGCCGGGATCGCGGCCTACGACCAAGGCGTGAGAAACGCCCCTAGTTGGAAGTTGTGCCAGGCACAACTCCCAACTCCTGGTCCGGCGCTGGTAGAACGCCGGGGTGAGCACTATCGAGTTTCGTAGCGACAACGCCGCCGGGGTCGCCCCGGAGATCCTGGCATCGATCAGCGAGGCCAATCTCGGCACCGCCATCGCCTACGGCCACGACCCGGTCACGGCCCGACTCGAACAACGGGTGCGCGAGGTGTTCGAGCACGACAGTGCCCGAGTGTTCCCGGTCACCAGCGGCACCGCCGCCAACGCCCTGGCGCTGACGGCGCTGTGCCCGCCGTGGGGTTCGGTGCTGTGCCACGAAACGGCCCACATCCTCAACAGCGAGGGCGGGGCGACGTCGATGCTGGGCGGCGGGGCGGTCATGAAGGGCGTGCCCGGCGACGACTTCCGGATGACGCCCGACGGCGTGCGAGCCGCACTCGATTCGATCACCTGGGGTGACCCGCACCACTCGCAGCCGTCGGTGCTGTCGTTCACCCAGCCGACCGACATGGGCACGATCTACCCGCTCGCCGAGGTCGAGGAGCTGTCGGCACTCGCCCGCGGCAGCGGTTTGAAGGTGCACCTCGACGGCGCCCGAATCGCCAACGCTCTGGTGGCGCTCGGGTGCTCGCCGGCTGATCTGACGTGGAAGGCCGGCGTCGACGCCGTGTCGCTCGGGGCGACCAAGAACGGTGGCCTGTCGGCCGAGGCGATCGTGGTGCTTCGACGACGACGCCGCCGACGAGTTGGTGTACCGCACGAAGCGGTCCGGACACGTGACGTCGAAGATGCGGTTCCAGTCGACCCAGGTGTTGGCCTACCTCAACGACGACCTGTGGCTGAAGATGGCACGCAACTCGAACCAGCGGATGGTCGAGCTGGCCGCCGGCCTGGCCGAGCTGCCGGTCGAGTTCATCAACCGACCCGACGTCAACATGTTGTTCGTCCGAATGCCGTCCGAAGCGATCGAGCATCTCGTGCAAGCCGGCTTGCTGTTCTACCGGATGAGCCCCGACACGATCCGCCTCGTCACCAGTTGGCAGACCACCGAGTCCGACATCACCACCGCCCTCGCCCACTTCCACGCCGCCCTCGCATAGTTGGGAGTTGTGCCAGGCACAACTCCCAACTCTGCAACACCGGTCGCGCAAGATCGGGGCATGGGACGACCACCCCGCTTCGAGACCGACGCCAGCTGGTTCCACGTGATGAATCGTGGGGCCGCCAAACAGCCGACGTTTCATTCGGATCGCGACCGTGTCGAGTTCGAGCACTTGCTGGGCCTCGGACACGAGCGGTTCGGCGTCGAGTTGCACGCCTATTGCTTGATGACCAACCACTATCACCTGCTCGCCCATTGCCCCCAAGGTGGCCTGTCGGAGTACATGCATCTGCTCGGGTCCGTGTTCACCCGGCATCACAACGAGCGATCTGGCCGCGATGGGCCGTTGTTCCGAGGACGATTTCATGCCTTACCGATCCACACTGTGGACTACCGAATCCAGGCCGCCCGCTACATACATCGCAACCCACTGGACATCGATCGCTCACTTCTTCTCGATCGCTACCGGTGGTCCAGCCACCGCGTATACCTCGGCCATCGCAAACGCCCCGCGTGGATGCGCACGAATGTCATCCTCGACTCATTCGGTGGAGACCCGAATGCCTTCGACCGTTTCGTTACCTCCAACCTCGAACACGAACCGCAACGCTCCGCCAACGTG
Organism: uncultured Acidimicrobiaceae bacterium; assembly: GCA_963700265.1. Classification (GTDB taxonomy): domain Bacteria; phylum Actinomycetota; class Acidimicrobiia; order Acidimicrobiales; family Ilumatobacteraceae; genus Ilumatobacter. The sequence continues at coordinate 78,055 of CAVOWX010000001.1, forward strand.
ACGTTTCCTCCGCCTGAACTCGACACTGTCGTGGAGTTGGTGATTGACGAGTCCAGCAGTGAGGTGGCCGTCGCTCGGCAGGGCATGGCAAGGGTCGTTTCGCTACTCGTGGTCGACCAGATTGGTGATCTCAACGACGTCACGCTCGTCGCCCATTTCGGGTATCCGAGTCAGCGAGCCTTCAAGGAAGCGGTGTGGCGGGCAAGGCGACGAGCCGACGCAGAACCCTTCCTTTCCGCGCTTGCGGTGCGCGCCACACGTCTCGTCGCGTAAGTTGGGAGTTGTGCCAGGCACAACTCCCAACTCTGAGTTGTATGGGGTGGGGGCGCGGGGGTTGCAGGATGCGTTTGATTCGCGGCGGATCGCTGACGTGTTGCAGAGCGTCACGGTGCACACGGAGTTGGACCAGGCGACGACGTCACGTTGATCGGTGGCCAGTCGACGGTGTGGATCTCCACCGTCGACGCCGAGGGGTGGCCCGACGTGTCGTACAAGGGTGGTGCCGTCGGCTTCGTCGAGGTGGTCAGCCCGACCGAGCTGCGGATACCCAGCTACGACGGCAACGGGATGATGCGCACGATGGGCAACATCGAAGACACCGGCCGGGTCGCCCTGTTGTTCATCGACCTGGAACGGCCCTGGCGGATGCGGATTCACGGCACCGCCCGAGTCTCGATCGAGGCTGCCGACGTCGAACGCCACCACGGCGCGCAAGCGGTGATCGTGGTGACGATCGGCAGGGTGTTCCCGAACTGCGGCCGCTACATCCACCAGGACGGCGAGATCTCTACCTTCGTGCCGGTTGACGGTCACACACCACCGCTTCCGGAGTGGAAGCGGATCGAGTTGCTGCGCTCGGCGCTGCCGCTGGCCGATCAACAACGGCTGGATGGCGAGGACGAGTAGCCGGCTCGTCGCCGGCGACGGCGGTGGCGCAGGCGACCTGGATGATCGACGTCGTCCGGTCGCTCAACAGCACACCGCGACCGGGCGCCAGCCGTAACCCAGGACGACTCGGGAGCTTGACGCCCGTCATCTGCAGGAACTCGCTCGGGTCGTCGGGCTGCAGCAGCAGTTGGCGACGCGCTCGGCGCATCAGGGTGATCATCGAGTTCGTGGTGTAGCCGGTCATCGAACGGGATTCCAGCGCTGCGATCACCCGCAGGTCGTCCGAGCCGGCGAGTCGGTCGAGCAACTGGCCGAGCAGCGGGTCGTCGAGTTGGTCGAGGTCGTCGATCACCAACACCGGTGACGGACTGTTGACGGCGGGCGGTAGTCGACCGGTGAGATGTCGGATCAGCCGATCCAGCACGGGAGCCAACTCGTCGGGCCGGCCAAACCCAGATCGCTCGATGCCGAGCGAGGCGAGTGGACTGGAGGACGGTCCGATCGCGTAGACCTCGTGGTCGCGTTGCAACGCGGCGACGACGACCGCCAACGCCATCGACCGCCCGGAACGAGGGGGGCCGGCAACGGTGAGGTTCGACCATTCGAGATCCACCACGGCGGGCTCACCGGATACGTCGACGACTCCGATCGCCGCCCGCCACCCGTCGAGGGTTACGTCGGGCGAGCTCGGAAGCAGGTCGAGTTCCAGCCGGTCGGGCAGCACGGCGCTCGCCAATACCGCAGTCGGAGGGTTGCCACTGGCGCCGGCGATCGCCGTGATCGCCTCGGCTTGCGACCGTGCCAGTGGATCGGAGGACACCGACGCGATCTGGATCAGCGTGTCGCCCTGGAGGAGTGCCCTGCCCGTCTGCTCCAGCTCGGCCGCCCGGTGGACCGACACACCGTGGTCGGCGTAACCGCCCTCGTCGGCATGACGCAGGATCAGCCTGTTGGCGATCGCCGCGCACAACCTGGCCGGCACGGCGCTGCGCCGATCAGCGGTGATCACCGTGTGGATCCCAACCTGGCGGCCGTCGACGACGATCCGGGTCACGGCGTCGTTCCACCGGTCGCACGCCTGGGATGACATGCCGGCAGTACCGGACGGCTCGAGCAACGTGCTCACGAGGCCACCGAATCCGTCGATCAACACGACGATCCGTGGCAGACCCGGGCGATCGCGCTGATAGGCGGTGAGGTCTTCGGCACCGGCATCGCCAAGCAAACGGCGGCGGTTGTCGATCTCGGCGACCAGCAGCGACAAGTGACGGGTGACCGATTCGAGATCGTCGCCCGTCGCCACGTCGATCACGGTCGGGAGCTGCCGCAGCCCGACCAACCCGCGTGAGGCAAAGTCGAAGGCGATCGTCGCCACCGGGTCTGCCTGGCAGGTCTGCTCGATCGTTGCGGCGATCGTTCGCAGCAGTGTGGTCTTGCCCGATCCTCCTGCGCCGAACACCAGCAGGCCGCCACCATGTTCGAGGTCGACCACTCCTGGCCGCTGGTCCTGTCGTGCCGGATCGTCGATCAGTCCGATCGCGATGTGTCGACCGACGATCGCCTCGGTCGAACCGCGCCGATCGGCACAGAGCGCCTCGATCGTGACGACCGGTGGCAACACGTCGCGCCACGGTCGACGCTGGACCGGATGTGCAGCCAGGCGATCGGCCTCGACAATCGGCGTCGATCAGGGACGTGAGCTGCGACACCGATGAGGTGGACCGATCCTGGGTGGCAGGTGCCCGTGGGGAATCGTGGGTACCCACGAACGCGCCGACCAACACGGGTTGGCGGATCTCATCGCCGACCAGCGGGGCGTTGGCGAAGGCACTCTGGAACTCGACCAACCGGCGTGGGCCGAGCCGAACGAGCCCGCGGCCCAGCAACGGAACCGGGATGTCTGCGGCGTCCGGGCTGTCGATGATCGAGCTCGACTCGCTGCGATCGAGCATCCGCAGCGAGATCCGCAGGTTCGTGTTCGCCAAAATGTTCTCGCTGACGGCACCCGTCGGCCGTTGGGTGGCGAGCACCAGATGGATTCCGAGGCTGCGGCCACGCTGCGCGATGTCGACCACACCGTCGACGAACTCGGGGACCTCCTTGACCAACGTGGCGAACTCGTCGATCACGATCACCAGCGAGGGCGGCGCCTCGGTCGGGGCGACGTTCCGCAGTTCTGCAAGGTCCTTGGCGCGTCCCTCCATGGTCGCCATTCGGCGATTGAGCTCGGCACCCAGCGACGTCAGCGCTCGGCGGGCGAGTTCGGCGCTGAGGTTGGTGACGTATCCGACCGTGTGCGGCAGCCGCTCGAACACGTGCGAGGATGCGCCGCCCTTGTAGTCGACGAACAGGAAGTTGAGCCGAGTCGGCGGGTGGTTGACCGCCAGCGCCGCCACCATCGACTGCAGGAGTTCGCTCTTGCCCGACCCCGACGTGCCGCCGATCAGCGTGTGTGGCCCGTCGTGCACCAGGTCGAGTTCGATGGTGCCGGCGGCGCCGATTCCGACAGGGAAACGTAGGTCGTCGGCACCCGCCCGCTGCCAATGCTGCATGACCCATTCGGCGTTGGGGTTGCCGACACCGAGCACATCGAGCAGCGGGGCAACCCTCGGGATCGAGGTGGCGAGTGACGCTGTGGACGCATCGCGCACCGGGGCCAGCGCACGCGCTGTCCGTTCGGCGAGGCGGGGGCGCACATGCTCGACTTCGAACTGCTGGTGTGGGAAGGCTGGGTCGGTCGACGAGAGCTGGCCGACCATCGCCGCCCCGGCTGCCCGGCACAGTGCCAGCGTGCGGGTTGCATGACGGGTGACCTGAGCCGCCCGGCCCGCCATCCAGACGACGCTGATTCCGGCCGACGGGCCGATCTCCAACAGGCGCGACACCTCTGCCGGATCGGGCCGGAGCTCGGCGTCGAGCAGCACCAGGATGTGCGGCCAGTGCCGCACGTCGGGTCGGCCCGATCGGTCGAGACCCCGAAACACCGCGACCTCGATCAGGCTGGCAATCAGCGACTCCGCATCGGCCGTGGTCGTGACGAGGTGGCTTCCTGGCAGCGGCGACACGACAGAGCGAAGGTGCGGGAGCCATTTCAACCACCCGAGTGGTCGGTCGGCCGAAACGGCGGCCGCAATCGTGAGGTCGTCGGGGCTGTGCAACGTGGCGGCCTGGATCGCCAACGACGACACCAAACCTTCGACCAGTTCGTGCTGCCCATGAACGCCGATGACGGCGTCGGCGCACAGGTCGACGCTGACTGGCACGTTGTCCAACCACTGCACTCCGTCGATCGCGGTGATCGCCTCCGCCCGCAGGTCGTCGTCACCGCCGGGTTCGAGTTCGATCGGAAAGCCGACCAGGTCGGGTCCGAGACCGATCCGCAGTCGCAGAAAGCCTGGTGCGTTGCGGCCTCGGGCCCACAGGTCGATCGTGCGCAACTCGGCACGCCGCACCAGGTCGGCCACGTCAGGGGCGACCTGCAACCGTTCGATCCGTTCTGCATCTCGCATCGCTTCGAGCCGCCGCCGCTCGGCGAGCAAGCCGGCACGAAACGCACGCAGTTGGTCGGTGAAGTTGCGTCGCCCCGAACGCCGCTGCCCGACCACGTCGGCGCCCATCACGATCGGTGAGACCAGGGTCAACGCCAGGAACTGAAGCTGTTTGGTGAAGGCGAACATCGCGACGCCGGCTACGAGTGGCGCCAGCACGGCGAGCACTTGGAGCCGGCGTGGTTCCGGCCGAGACGGAATCGGACCGATCGGATCGGACTGGCGGGTCACCACGACCGGCGGCCGGTACGGAGTGCGATGGAAGTCGATCTGGCCGAGCCGGTCGTGGTGCTCGTGCTCGCTGCGTTCGAACCTGCGTACGGCCAGCCGAGTGCCGCCCAACCCGACCACGTCGGTTGCCGCGACGGCAGTCGCAGAGCCGATCGCGATGTCGTTGACGGTGACTCCGTTAGCCGTGCCCGGCATCGGATGGATGACGACGTGCCAGGTCGAGTCGACGTCGAGATCGGCGTGGTGACGCGAGACGGACGGGTCGGCCACGACCAGGTCCATGTCGGCACCCCGTCCCAGCGAGTATCGGCCCGGTTGCAGCAGCCGTGATCGACCCGAGTCGGGCCCGGCGATCAAGTCGGCGGTGACGGCGCTGGGTGGCAGGTTGCGTCCAGCGGATTCAGGTCGGATCGCGCCGAGCGTCAGCTCGTCGCCGGACATCAACCCGCTCGCGGCGACGACCTCCGTCGGGACGAGAACTCGACCTTGGCGTGGCGAACCGAGAGCCGGTTCGCCGCCCAAAGCAAGGTGATCGCAGAGAGCCGCCGTGAGGTCGGCTACCGAGTGCTCGGGGTCGATCACGACGACCAGGTCGCCGACTCGGTCACCGGTGCCGCCGTGCGATCGGCCTCCAGCACAGCCGGTCGCCACCCGGACTCGCAACAAGAGCTCCATCAGGGTTAGCGGTCGGCGGCGATGACCGCGTGCACCTGACGGGTGATGAAGCTCGACAGCGTCTGCTCGGTGGCGTCGCACTTGGCCCGACCCGACGTGGTGAACCCACCGACGGCATCGACAGCGGCGAGCTTGGCGTTGCCTTCCCAGTCGGTCGCCTGGAGGCGCTGGAAGTTGCCCGTCAAACTGTCTCGCAGCTCGGTGAACCGACGCGCCACCACCGGCACGATGGCTTCGAGCGCAGCGGTGTCGACATCGACATAGTCGACGCTGAGCGGCACTGGCGGCGTGATCGGTCGACTGTCGATCTGGATGTGGATCGGCTGCCCACCGAGGGCGGCGGCGATGTTCGAGGTCGAGCGCCGCACCGCCTCTGCCATCGCCCCCATGTCGAGGTGCAGCCGGTTGGCGAAGTCGGCTGCGATTCGGCCGCACTCGGTCTTGAAGACCACCGCGTTCGGACCGAAGTAGCGCACGGCTACGACCTCGTCAACCATCTCCACCAGCGATCGGTGCATGATCTCGAACGCCGACTGGGCTTGTCGTCCATACCCACGCACACTCTCTGGATTGACTCGAATCAGGGTCATGGGTCTCATCAGGTTCCTCCCGAACACACTGCGGTGCCCGCATTTCAGGCACCCGTCCGACCCTACGGAACGTCGGTCTCGGCGTGAATGGGTAGCACTCCCCCACGTGCCAAACGCCGCTAACCGCTGCGCTGGAGTTGGGAGTTGTGCCAGGCACAACTCCCAACTCAGGCTGGCGTACGCTCCCGAAGATGCCGACCATGGATGACGAGGCACGTCTCTCGCAGGTGCTCGACGTCGACCGAACGGCATGGGCGTTGCGGCTCAACATCGCCATCAAGGGCGGCTTGGCGATCGCCTTCTTCGTGGCGATCGTGGTGGTGCCCGACTCGGTCGACGGCAAGGCGATGCCGATGCGGGCGCCGCTCTTCCTGGCGTCTGCCGTGCTGGTTCCGGTGATCGGGTGGCGGCGGCGCTGGAGTCCGTACGCCCACACCGCTGACGCGCTACTGGCAGCCCCATTCCTGCTCGACACGCTGGGCAATCTGTTCGGTCTGTATGACGACTATCCACGCACTGACGACGTGCTGCACGCCATCAACTGGGTGGTACTGGTGGCCGCGTTCCATGCCTTCCGCTTCCGCAACGTGCACGATCGACGCGATGCCGTGCTGCTCGGCTACGGGTTCGGGGCGATCGCGATCGTGTGGTGGGAAATCATGGAATGGCTCGTTTCCACCGACGGGATCGGCGGTGCTGACGGTCTGTCGTTGACCTACGGCGACACCATCGGCGACCTGCTGTTGTCCAGCACCGGAGGTCTGGTCGGCTCGCTCATCGCGGTTGCACTACTCGGCCCACAGCAGTTGGGAGTTGTGCCTGGCACAACTCCCAACTCGACGGTCAGCGGACGGTGAAGGAGATGCTTGCTCCGCCGTCCCGAGTGTTGGTGGCGGCGACGGTGCCGCCGTGTTGTTCGGCGATTTGGCGGACGATCGCCAGGCCGAGGCCCGAGCCGGGTTGCGAGCGGGCGTCGTCGGCTCGATAGAAGCGGTCGAACACCCGCTCGAGGTCGGCCGGGGCGATGCCGGGGCCGTGGTCGCGAACCGTCACGCGTCGGGCGGCCAACGTGACGTCGATCGGTTCTTCGGGAGGGCTGAACTTGTGGGCGTTGCCGAGCAGATTGGTGACGGCCCGGTCGAGCAAGGCCGGATTGCCGAGCATCACGGTCGGCTCCACACTGACGGCGACAACCCGGTCGGTGCGTCGCCGGAATCGCTCGACGGCATCGGCGACCACTTCGGCCAGGTCGAGTTCGGTGTCGGGTTCGGCCCGAGTCGTGTCGTCGGTGGCGAGCAGCATCACCTCGTCGAACAGGTTGCCCAACTCCTCGATCTCCGAGCGCACCCCGGCCAACAGGGTGTCGCGCTCGTCGGGCGGCAGGTCGTGGGCTCGCTGCAGGAACTCGATGTTGGCGCGCAGGCTGGTCAGCGGTGTGCGCAGTTCGTGTCCGGCGTCCTGCACCAGTCGTCGCTGCTGTTCGCGGCTGACGGAGAGCGCCACCAGCATCTGGTCGAAGCTGGACGCCAGGCGTCCGACCTCGTCGTCGCGGTCGAGCCGCAACGGCGTCAGGTCGCGGGTAGCGGCGACCCGCTCGGTAGCGGCGGTGAGGTCTTCCAGCGGTTGCGTGGTGCGGCGCATCAACAGCCAACCGGCGGCCGCCGCCAACACCGCCAACGCGGCACCGAGCACGCCCAGTCGCAACCACAGGCCGGACAACACCGTCGAGGTCGACGACACGTCTCTGGCGATCTGAACAGCACCGCCGGCTGAGCGATTGTGGACCGTGATCAGCCGGTACTCGACCCCGTCGATCTCGATGTAGCGGAAACGGGTCCGCCCGCCCGCTGCCACGGCGATGTCGGATGCGGCGACCGGAAGCTCAGCTCCGTTCGACGCGATGACGTTGCCCTTGGCGTCGAGGACCTGCGTGATGGCGTCGGGGTCGAACGCCAACGGTTGTTCGTCGCCGCGGGTGTTGCGTTCGCCCTGTTGCGGCGCCGCCCGGATGCCGCCGAGCACCTCGTTGGAGCGTTGCGTCAGCAGCCGATCGGTCTCCTTGTGGAGTTCGCTGCGTGCCGAGCCGTAGGCGAGCAGCGAGGCCAGCGCGATCCCGACCACCACCAGACTGGTGACGATCAGCACCACCCGCGAGCGAAGCGTCACGGGCTGCCGTCCGGTGTCGCACGCAGCACGTAGCCGACGCCGTGCACGGTGTGGATCAGGCGCGGTTCGCCGGCCTCCTCCAGCTTGCGGCGCACGTAGCGGGTGTGCACGTCGAGCGCCTTCGAGGACGTCTCGCCGTCGTAGCCCCAGATCTCGGTGTACATCGTCATCCGCTCCAGCACCGTGCCGGCGTTGCGGATCAGCATCTCGAGAATCTGGAACTCGGTGCGGGTGAGTTGGATGATGCGGTCGCCGCGGCGGGCGATCCGGCCGGCCAGATCGAGTTCGAGATCCTCGAACCGCAGCGGCCCGTCGGTGGTGACGTCGCTGCGCCGCAGGAGCGCCCTGATCCGCGCCAGCAGCTCGTCGAGCGCGAACGGCTTGGGCAGATAGTCATCGGCGCCGGCGTCGAGCCCGGCGACCCGGTCGCGGACTTCGTCGCGGGCGGTCAGCATCAACACCGGAGTGTGATCGTTGCGGGCCCGCAACCGGCGGCACACGTCGAGCCCGTCGACGAGCGGCATCATCACGTCGAGCACGATCGCGTCGGGTGTGTGGGTGTCGATCGCTTCGAGCGCCGCCGCGCCGTCGTTCACGGTGACGACGCCGTAGCCCTCGAACCGGAGGATCCGTTCCAACGCCTCTCGCACCTGCCGATCATCCTCGGCAACGAGAATCATGGCGTCGCTCATCCCGGCCATCATGCCAGCCCGCAACGGAATGGTGTCAGACACGAAATCGTTACGCCTTCCCGGCGGGCGAGGTTGCGGTCCCCGGCCACGATGCCCGGGCGCAACGGATTGGGGTCAGGCACCAATCCGTTCACCTGTCCCTGCCGGGGCGTTCGCGGTCGCGGTGGGGTGGCCGGTCGCTACGGCGATCTGCCCGACGCGATGGGCGGTCGTCGTCGGGGTCGCCACCGCCAGCGGCGACTTCGGTGAGTGTCCGGTCGTTGGCGACTTCGGCATCGGGGTCGACAATGGCGATCTCGTCGTCGAGGATCACACCGACGTCGCCGGTGGTGGCGGGCGGCGTGACCGACTCGTCGTCGAGCAGGAAGGCCGACTCGGGGAGTTCGTCGCGGGCGATGTCGGTGTTGGCGACGATCAGGTCGGCGAGCGAGACCTGGAAGTCGATGCCGTACACCTCGCTGATCGCGGTGAGGGCCGGGTCGTTGCCGTAGAAGAAGCGGTCGCCGTCGCGCAGGGCCTGGAACTGATGCGTCCACATCGCCAGCTGGAGTTCACCGAACTCGGTGCCCGCCACGTGAGGCTCGGACACCATGCCCGTGAACGCATCGACGCTGTCGACATCGCCGAAGATCGCCTTCAGGCGGGCCGCTGTGGTGGTGCGACGGATCGCCGTGACCGCGCTCGTGTCGGCCTCGTCGCTGCCGAGCGGAATCTCGTTGCCATCGCCGTCGGCGAGGAACACGAAGTCGAGGATGTCCGGATCGTCGATCGGGTTCGAGGCGTCGATCTCCGGGTCGTTCGGGAACTCCTCCGTGGCCTCGCCGGTCAGGTCGGCGAAGCTGGTCGCCGGCGCCAATCCGTAGGCCGCCCGCAGCTCGTTGTAGGTCGGCATGCCGTGGTCGTAGCCACGGATCACGTCGAGCGCCCCGAGGTCGTTGACAGCGGTGAAACACCCGGCGATCTCGGTGCCGTCGAGGCAGTCGATCGGATTCTCGACGTCGGGCCCGGGCAGCTGGAACAACACGCTGCGGAGCTGGTTGTCGATCTGCTCGTCGTTGGCGTAGGCCGCCTCGCTGGACATGCCGGCCAGCAGGTTGCCGAGCCCGATCTCGGTGAGGAGACCCGGGTTGCCGAATGCCACGCCGAGTGGGATCGCCACCTCGGCGACGTCGTCATCGACCTCGACACTGACGCCGTTGCGTTGCAGCGATGCCATCGCCTCGTCGGTCAGTTGCTCGATCGGGATTTCGGCTTCGAATTCACCATGGATCTGCGAGTGGGCCCGATACCCGACGGTGGCGAACTCGTTCGTGATCGATGGGTCGACCGAGGGGTCGTAACCGGCGTATGCGTCGAGCTCGACCCCCATCGCCGGGAGAAACTCGGTGTAGGTGATGTACTGCTCGATCGCCGAGATCACGCGGCGGGCGATCTCGAACTTGGTCTGCTCGTCGAGGTCGTCGGGCAGTGCGTCGACGATCCGGTTGTGTTCACGCACGAACAGCGTGTGAACGGCCGTCAAGCCGATGTTCTCGTTGGCGCGCACGTCGCCGGCGAACACGGCGGCAGACGGATCACCGAACAAGCGGCCCATCAGATCGACGGTCGGCGCTTCCTCGCCGGGACGCGCTGCGGCAGTCGGGAGGTAGCCGTCGACGGTCAGGAGCGTGGCGGCAGTTGTTGGTCGGATCGCCGTCGACCACGCCGTCGCGCAGCCAGTCGAGCCGTTCGTCGGTGCCGCCGTAGACCGCCCAGGCGTCGATGAACGAACTGACGGTGTTGACCTGTTCAGCCGGAGAGTCGATCCCGGTTCCTTCGGCGACCGCCGAGCGGGTGGTGCTGATCGAGCCGAGGTCGTTGGTGAACGCCTCGAGTGGGTCGTCCGGGTCGAAGGCGATCACCAGCGGGTCGGCGTCGTCGCCGGAGTCCGTGGCGCGCAGTCCGATCGTGTGGTCGAGGAACTGGCCCCAGACGAAGCTCCAGTGAGTCAGTCCGTTCTCGGAGAACACGTTCTGGTTGGTGTCGTTGAAGATCCGGTTGCTGAGGTAGCGCTCGTCCGGTCCGGTCTGCGGTTCACCGACGTCGTCGGCGTAGTTGGCCTCCACTTCACGTGGGTAGATCTGACCAGCCGAGCCGAGCTCGGGCACGTCGGGGTTGTTGCCCGTGCCGTCGAGGCTGCGAGAGTCGGCCATGAGGGCCAGCACGTCATCCTGGGTCGCAGCGGCAACCGTCTCACCTGCGACGGCATCGGCGGATCAGCGGCTTCGGCGGCATCAGCGACGCCGGCCGCGGATTCGCCGGGCGGGTCGTGGTCGATCACGATGAATCGTGCCGACCCCGGTCAGCAGCACCGGGACGCCGAGGGCGATCAAGGTGCGCGGGGACGGACGGCGGGCGGGATTGGAAAACGGGATACGGCTCATGATTGGCTCCTCGTCGCTGGTGCCGGACGGGGTCAGACCCCCTCCGGGGCAGTGAGTGTCAGTCGGATACCGCCCAACCCGGAGGGGGTCTGACCCCCTCCGGGTCGGGGGGCTGGGTCAGGCGCCGGCCTCGGCTGGTGTCGGGCGCTCGCCGCGGGGGCCGCCTTCACCGGGGGTGCGGGTGACCCGCTCGGTGACGTGCTCTTCGGCGTCGGCCAGCTTCTCGTCGGCCTCTGCCTGGGTGAGCTCACCTTCGGTGACCTTGTCGGCGAGGTGCTGTTCGACGTCGTCGACGATCGCCTGCACGAGGGTGTCGACGTTGACGCCCTGAGCGGTTGCCACGTCGGCCAGGCTCTGGCCGGCTTGGCGGGCCGCTTGCAGGTCGTCGACGGTCACGCCGAGCGTCTCGGCGATCGTGTCGGCACTGCGCAGGCCGCGTCCGCGGCGTCCGCCCTCGCCCTCACCGGGGACACGGTTCACCATCTCGGTGACCTTCTCCCCGGCGTTGGCCAACTTCTCGTCGGCCTCTGCCTGGGTGAGCTCACCTTCGGTGACCTCGGCGGCGAGGTGCTCTTGGATGTCGTCGAGGATCGCCTGCTCGACGACGCTGATGTCGACGCCTTGGGCAGCTGCCACGTCGGCGATGCTCTGGCCGGCGGCACGCGCCTCCTGGAGCGCCTCGGGGGTGATCCCGAGCGCCTCGGCGACCGCCTCGGTGTGGCGGGCACCGTGACGACCACGGCGCCCGCCCTCGACCTGGTCGCCCGTGGCGTCGTCGGTGGTGTCGTCCGTGGTGTCGTCCGTGGCGTCGTCGGGTGCGGCCTGGAGGCCTTGTGGGGCGATGCTCTCGGTGTCGGTCGGGGTCTCTGTCGTCGGCGGCTCGTCGCCGTAGCTGGCGCTGGCCAATGTGCCGAGTCCGATCGCGCCGCCACCGGCGAGGGCGATGGCGACGATCGATGTCTTCAGGGTCTTGTGCATGATCTGGTCCTTCTGTGTTGCCGCCGGGTGGCGGTTGGTTGATGGACTCCACGATCGGCTTCGGTGGTAAGCGCACGGGCTCGCAATTCGAAAGAGCTTCGAAAGATCGCCCGACGAACTGGTGTAGCCGCATGTCAAGGGCCAGATGGCCATTGCCCGGCACCCATGAGCAGCACTACGTTATTGATACCCCGTGCGGTGCGGACATGGGGAGCCTTCGGTCCCAGTGTTGGGATCGATCCCAATCCCAGAGGAGACCCTGATGAAACAGTTTTCCGGAAGCGTCGATCGACGCTCAGTTCCAACCTCAGCCCGCAAACGGGCTCGAACCGTGGCCGCCGCATTCGGTGTGGTCACGGCACTCGTGTTCTCTGGGCTCGCGACCCCAACGGCGCAGGCCTATACCCCGGTCACGATCAACCTGGTCACCATCAACGACTTCCACGGCCGAATCGAGCAGGACTTCAATGGCACGACTCGGCATCGCCAAGCTCGCTACCGCTGTCCAAGACATCCGCACCGCCAATCCGAACACGGTGTTCGCCGCTGCCGGTGACCTGATCGGCGCCTCGACGTTCACGTCGTTCATCGCCCAGGACGTCCCCACGATCGAGGGGCTCAACGCCGCCGGTCTCGACGTCAGTGCGGTCGGCAACCACGAACTCGATCAGGGGTGGGACGACCTCGCCGACCGGGTCATTCCGCTCGCCAACTGGGAGTACATCGTCGCCAACCTCAAAGAAGCCGCCGGGGATACCCCGATCGCCGAGTACTGGGTCAAGAGCGTCGGCGGTGTCGACATCGGTTTCATCGGCGCCGTCACCGACGAGCTGCCGTCACTCGTGAGCCCGGCCGGTATCGCAGGGGTCAGCATCGAAACGCCGCTGGCGGCCACCAACCGTGTCGCCGATCAGTTGAGCGACGGCGACCCCACCAACGGTGAGGCAGACGTCGTCGTGCTGCTCGTGCACGAGGGCGCAACGACGACCAACATCGCCTCGGCGACCGACCCGAGCTCGCGGTTCGGGCAGCTCGTCAACGGCGCCAACAGCAACGTCGACGCGATCGTGTCGGGCCACACCCATCTGGCGTACAACCACGTGATCAACGGCCGTCCGGTGATCTCGAGCGGTCAGTACGGCGAGCGGTTCAGCAACATGACGATCGTCGTCGATACCGACAACAACGATCAGATCGTCTCGATGAACAACGTGATCGTCGACATGGCCGCGCTCAACCCACCGGCCGATGCCGGCATCCAAGCGGCCGTCGCTCTGGCCACCGCCGCCGCCGACGTGCTCGGCAGCGTCGTGTTGGGTTCCGTCACGGCCAACTTCAACCGTGCGATCCAGCCGTCCGGCGAGAACCGCGGCGGCGAGTCGACGATCGGCAACTTCGTCGCCGACGTGCAGCTGTGGTCGATCCGCCAGGATTCGTCAGCCGACATCGCCTTCATGAACCCGGGTGGCTCTGCGTGCCAACATCGCCAGCGGTCGACGGCACGTGACCTACAAGCGAGGCGGCAACGGTGCAGCCGTTCGCCAACACGCTGGTGACGATGGACCTCACCGGCGCCCAGGTGAAGTCGGTGCTGGAGGAGCAATGGCAGCCCGCCGGTGCCAGCCGTCCGATCCTGAAGCTCGGCGTCAACAAGGAGCTCACGTACGTGTACGACCCGACCGCTGCGGCCGGGAACCACATCACCAAGATGCTGCTCAACGGTGTCGAGATCGATCCTGCAGCCACGTACCGGGTCGCAGTCAACTCGTTCCTCGCCGCCGGCGGTGACAACTTCTTCACCCTCGCCGCACGGCACCGCCAGGGCCGACTCGGGCAAGATCGACCTGCAATCGATGGTCGACTGGTTCGCCGCCAACGGCTCGGCTACACCCGACCAGGCGCAGCGGGCGGTCGGAATCCATTTGTCGGCCCCTGACGCTGACGGTTACGACGTCGGTGACTCGATCACGATCGACCTCTCGTCGCTCGACTTCAGCACCACCGAGGTGCCGGCGGCGTTCGTCGACGTGTCGCTCGGTGGAGTTTCGTTGGGCACGCACGCGGTCGACCGCACCCTGCAAGTGGCGAACGACGAGATCGGCCGGGCGTCGGTCACGACCGCCATCCCGGCCGGCCTGTACGGCACTCAGGATCTGGTCGTCTCGGTGCCCACCACCGGCACGACCGCCACGTTGGCGGTCGACCTGAACAAGGCCCCCACCACCACCAAGGCGATCGTGTTGCCGGGAACGACGAGGCCTGGCCACACCGTGTGGGTCTTGGCCAAGGTCACCGGCCCGCTCCCGATCGACGGAACGTTGACGGTGTACCTCGACGGAGTTGCAGTCGGCGAGTACGACGCCGCAACACGGCGACCGTGGATGTGGACCATCGCCAGGGTCAAGCTGCCCAACGACATCAGCGTCGGCGACCACAGCATCGATGTCGTGTACAACGGCACCGACGTGCTGGCGATGTCCGAGAAGCATCTGACGATCAAGGTCAAGGCAAGCCACCGAGGTTGGGGGCGTTGAAACTGATCCGGGCCGGGCAGTCTGCTGCCCGGCCCGGATCGTTCTCACTTCGTCGGTCGACCGACCTGTTGCCGCTGTCTTGTTCGTTCGGACAGTTGCGGCAGGACTCGGTCGATCGTGAGTGATCGCCGGTTGAGCGATCGTCGATCGCTCAACCGGCGCCTGCTGGGGCGAACAGGGATCGAGGTCACCGCGATGGGCTTCGGTGCGGGAGGGTTCAGTCGGGCCGGGCTGGCCCAGGGCGTCGATCACACGGCTGCGCTGATCTCCGAGGCGATCGATTCGGGCATCAACCTGATCGACACCGCCGAGGCGTACCGCACCGAGCCGGGTGTGGCGCTCGGGATCGAGCGCTCGTCGAAGCGTCGCGAAGAGATCGTGATCTCGACCAAGGTGCTGTTCGCCACCGACGACGGTTTCCGTACTCCCGCCGAGATCGAGGCCGCCGTGCACGCTCGGCTGGCGGCGCTGAACACCGACTATCTCGACGTGGTGCACGTGCATGGCGTGCGCCCGAAAGACTACGAGCGAGTCCGTGACGAGACGCTTCCGACCCTGCAGCGATGCGTTGCGACCGGCACGGTGCGCAGCGTCGGGATCACCGAGGCGTTCCGGGTCGACCTGCGCCACGAGACGCTGACCCGAGCGATCGCCGACGGCGTGTGGGACGTGATCATGGTCGGCTTCAACCTGCTCAACCAGAGTGCCCGAGAGACGGTGTTGCGTCCGGCGATCGCTGCCGACATCGGCGTGTTGGACATGTTCGCCGTGCGCCAGGCCCTGCGAGACATGGACGTACTGGCGCAACACCTGCGTGATGCCGCAGCGGATGGCACGCTGCCCGACTCGGTCGACGTCGAGGCCGAGCTGGAACGGGTGAGTCGCCTGGTCGCCCAATCCGGCGGATCGCTCCCCGACCTCGCGTACCGTTTCGTGAGGGAGGAGCCCGGCATCTCCAGCGTCCTGGTCGGCACCGGCAACCCCGCCCACCTGAGATCCAACCTGGAGACGTTCAGGAAGCCAGACCTCGACCAGTCGGTGCTCGACGAGTTGCGGGCCGTGCTGAACGGCGTCGCCGCCCTCAACGGCGAGACCGGCGGCCTCCCCCCGACGTAGTTGGGGTTGCGGCAACTCCAACTGGGGTGAGCTGGGGGGATGAGCCGAGCACCGATCGTCCTCGTAGGCGCCGTGGTGGTGCTGGTTGGTTCCTCGGTGGCGGCGGGGCAACGAGCCGGACCCGTCGCTGCCGACCGTCACGACCGAAAAGACCGCGACGACCACGGCACCGGTGACGGTCTGTTTCCTGACGTGCTCGACGTCACCGCCACCCACGCCGACGACGGCACCTGGACGTTCGACGTGACGATCAGCTCGCCGTACGACACGCCGCAGCGCTACGCCGATGCCTGGCGAGTGCTCGCCCCGGACGGAACCGAGCTCGGCATCCGCGAACTGCTCCACGATCACGCAGGCGAACAGCCCTTCACCAGGTCGCTGGCAGGCGTCGAGATCCCGGCCGACGTGAACGAAGTGATGGTCGAAGCCAGAGACCAACTCAACGGCTGGAGTGGCGAGTCGTTCCTGCTGACCATCGATTGAAAGCAAAATCCCCCGCCGAAGCAGGGGATTTCACGGGTGCGCGAGGGGGGACTTGAACCCCCACGCCCTTGCGGACACCAGCACCTGAAGCTGGCGCGTCTGCCATTCCGCCACTCGCGCATTGTGGAGAGGTGAAGGCTAACCCCTCGGCCAACGTGCCGACAACGCCGATACGTGGGCTGGGCCGACGCCGCAGCATCCACCCACCGTCGTTGCGCCCGCGGCCACCCACCGCTCGGCGAAGTCCAGGTACACCTCAGTGGTCACATCGACCCGCAGTTCATGGATCGAGGCGTTGGCTCCCTCGTGTTCCTCAACCTCGAACACGTTGGCGTACACACCGACCGGCAATGACCCTGCCGACACCGCCGTTCGCACGGCGGCTTCCATCACCTCGGGCTGGCTGCAGTTGAAGGCGACCAGCGCGGCACCCATCTCCTCGACCGCCACGACCGCATCGGAAACCAGTTCGCCGGAGCGCAACCGAGGCTCGACGGCGGCACCCTCGGCCGACTGGATCGTCGCTCCGAACCGGCCCTGCCGTCGCGGCGTCGGCGTGGAACGTCTCGTCCTCCAGCGTGAACGAGACCCACATCGGGCGGGTGTCACCGGCAGCGTCGAGCACCGAGCGCGCCAAGCTGGCCTCGGCGATCGACGATGCCGTCTCCACCAACCACACGTCCACGAACGGCGCCTGGGCCTCGACCAACACCTCGATGATGCGGCGAGCCTCGTCTGCGACGAACCGGTCGGGCTGATACGAACCCATCGCCGGCGGAAGCGAACCCGCCACCCGCGCCCCGAACTGATCGGCGACCGAGCGGGCCAACGAGCCCGCCAACGTCGCCAGCCGCAACCCGTCCGACGCGAACAATTCGTCACCGATGTGGAACGGCACTACGGCGTAGGCGTTCGTGGTCAACACCTCGGCGCCGGCCCTCGCATACGCCTCGTGTGCTCGACGCACGTGATCGGGCGACTCGATCAACGCCAACGCCGACCACTCGGGCTGCCGGAACGGAGCACCCATCCGCTTCAGCTCGCGCCCCATCCCCCCGTCGAGAATCGTCACATCACTCATCGCCGCGACGGTAGCCGTGGACGCGCCGATCGGCTCTGCCCGCCGATCAGCCGTTGGAGCGGCCGACGGTTTGGATTTCCAGAACCTGGTACTCGACCGTGCTCGACTTCGAGATCGGAGCCCGAGTCCCACCAGTGCCACGCGAGCTCGTCCAGCTCACCGACCACGACGACGTCATCGTGATCGTCACCGCATTGCCGTCGGGACGCGCCGTGAAGGTGTAGCCACACAACCGACTGGCTTCGATCGAGTTCAACTTGTTGTCCGGAATCGGATCACCCGCACCGACGCAAGTGACGACCTCGCCGTTGCCCATATCGAACGTCGTCTCCGACAAGACAGCGGTCACCGTGACCCACGTCGTCGGGCTCGCCGAGGCCGTCACCGAATACGGTCCCGGATCCTCCACCGCCATCCACATCCCAAGGTTGATGTACCCCGGCCCGACCGGACTCAGCTCAGGCACCGGCACGTCGATGTCCCGAACCGCCCGGTCGTACAACGCCCCCACCAACACCTCAGGATCAGGATCCGCTACCAACACCCAGACCAACGAACTACTGACTTGGACGCCGCCCGCTCGCACACCTCTTTCGAGCGCACCCACACCTGGCCCGTCGCCGGGCCGTACCGCCAGAAGGTGCGATCCACATAGCTGAAGATGTACGAACCCGCTTCGTATCGCCCGTTCTTCAAGTACCTCATCTCAGAGGTAGTGCACAGCAACGGGACATCAGTCGTTTCAGTCACCATCGTCGTGACCGGAACCGAATCCTCAGCGAAGAGATCGCCTTCATCCTCAGAGCCGCCACTCACGGGCGTGGGCGGAAGAATCAACGCCGTGCCCACGCTAAGCACGAGCAGGCCCGCGGCAATCATCCGCATCCGATCTGTCCGTCCCAGCGGCCGACCCGGGCAATGTCGACCACGAGCCAGGCGTCGTTCACCAACTCAAACGAGTACGTGTCAAACCCGGAGGCCGTGGTGTCGTCGACGACCCGATCCGAACCATCGGCATTTCCTCCAACCTCCACCACGACCGCGGTGTCAACAATGCAAGCATCCAGCGTCGCAATCACGTCTTCGGCAAACACGGTAAAACTGGCGACCTCGGTGTAGCTCACCGTGCCGTCCGGCTGACGATCCGCCCGGCCCTCCGCGGACAGCCTCGCGGCGAGACCACTCACCCTCGTCGTCAGAGGCTCACCCGTTCGTGATGAGAACAGCGTCAACCAGCGAGCTGTCCGTCGGGTCTTGGAGCATCGCGAGAAGTGCATCGCGGTAGGCGTAGAAAGCGTCGACTACCGCTTGGAGCTCCGCGTCCTCGGGGAACGTCACCCTGGGTGGGACACCGTCTGGAAGTTCCGCGGGATCGGTGGTGGCTGACGGGGCGGAGGAGGCGGGCACCGGCTCGGTCGTCGGCGGCGATGTCGGGGCTGGCGTCGTCTCGGGCGCGGTCGAGGCGACCGGAGCTCGTGGTTTCGGGCGGGCTCGTCGTCACGGCGACAACGACGCGGGGCAGTCGAGGCTGGGGTTGCGTCGTCTCCGCTGGAGCACGATGCGCACACGAACAGCAGCGCGGCGGGCGCTATCGCCCGGATCATGTGTACGTGGCCCATACGTTGCACAACGTAGCCGTCGTCCGTCGCACCGCAAAGGGCACTTCTCCCCGCTCTCGATTTCTGATCCGAACCCGCTATCGAACCGGCTCGGATGGTGCGCTTCGGGTCGGTAGCCTTCATTCGACCATGGGGATGCAAGGACTTGAACGTCGTCTGGAGCGTATGGTCGAGGGCGTGTTCCAACGTTCGCGCAACTCCATCCGGCCAATCGAGCTCGGTCGACGCCTCATTCGTGAGATGGACGACCACCGTTCCGTCGACGTGAAGGGTCAACGGATCGTGCCCAACGACTTCACCGTGCTGCTCTCCGCCAACGATCACACCGGGTTCGCCGACATCGAAGATGCCCTGCGAACCGAGCTCGTCGAGGCCTGCCGCGAGTACGCCCGCGAAGAGGGCTACCACTTCATGGGGCCCGTCGCCGTCGAGCTCCAGATCGACAACTCACTCAAGCCCGGCCGGTTCGGGATCGCCTCACGACTCAAGCAGGCCGAGGCAGGCAAGCGTCCCGGCACGATCGTGATGCCGTCGGGCGACCGGATCGAGCTCGAGGAGGGCAAGAACCTGATCGGCCGCCTGGCAGACTGCATCGTCGTGATCTCCGACGGCAACACCAGCCGCCACCATGCCCAGATCCACCGCGCCGGCAGCGGCTTCGTGATCAACGACCTCGGCTCCACCAACGGCACCTTCGTCAACGGCGAACGGCTGGTGGCCGACCACCGCCTCGCCGATGGCGACATCGTTACCGTCGGTTCCGTCAGCCTCCGCTTCGAAGCCTCCTGACGAGCCACGGCCCCTCCAACCCCAACCGCCGAATGCACGCATGACCGACCAGGTACTCGACATCTTGAAGCTGGTGCTGCTGGCTCTGCTGTATCTGTTCTTCGCTCGCGTGCTGTGGGCAGTGTGGAGCGAGGTCCGCCAGCCGGCCAACGCCCGCGGCGCCGCCGAGTTCGCCCGCCAGGCACAACCCCAACCCCAACCGCAGGCCGCGCCGCCGCCGGTTGCTCCGGTCGGCGCTCCCCCGGTCCGGGCGGGTAAACGCTCGGTCAAGGCCCCCAAAGGACGCCGCGGTGTGCCGGGCCGACTCGATGATCCTCGAGCCGAAGGAGCGTCGCGGCACCACGTTCGCGATCACCGCTCACGTCGGGATCGGACGCGACCCGGAGAACACGATCGTGATCACCGACGACGAGTACATCTCCGGCCATCACGCCCGCATCTCGATCGCCGAGGGCAACGTCGTGATCGACGACCTCGGCTCACGCAACGGCACCTACCTCAACGCCACCCGCCTCGCCCAACGCCACACCGTGCACCCCGGCGACCGCATCCAGATCGGCTACACCGTCCTGGAGGCCCAATGAACGTCCTACGCTTCCTCGCCCCGCCAACCCGGCCACGACTCGGCCACTCAGCAGGCGCGATAACGACATCCCCTGTAGTCATCGCGCCACCTGACGAGCGGAGCCCCGACGCCTCCGGTACAGCAGGCGCGAACACGACATCCTCTGTTGATATCGCGCCAGCTGACGAGCAGCGCGGTGGCGGGATGCGGGGGAGTCGGTTGACGCTGGGGTGGCGCGCTGACGACGTCATACGGCGCAACCCAGGACAGCTTCGGGTCGAATCGGGTTCGCAGCTTCCTGAGCTGTCGGCGAGTTCTTGTGGGGGTGCGCTGATGGCTGAGCTGCGGTGGGGGATGGCGAGCGACAAGGGGCAGTTGCGGGCTCAGAACGAGGACAACGCCTACGCCGGCGTTGGGTTGTTCGTCGTCGCTGACGGGATGGGTGGGCACCTGGCCGGCGAGGTCGCCAGCGAACTCGCTGTCACCCGGCTCCAAACCCGACTGCCGTCCGGTGTCGACAACTCGCTCGACGACCTCGTGTCGGCGATCAACGAAGCGAACATCGAGATCTACAACGGGTCGACCACCAACGTCGACCAGACCGGGATGGGCACCACGATCACCGCCATCGCCGTGATCGCCGACCGCATCGACGGGCGAGGTGCTCGGGATCGCCAACGTCGGCGACTCGCGCGGCTACGTGTTCCGCCACGGCCGCCTGCGCCAGGTCACGGTCGACCACAGCTTCGTGCAAGAACTCGTCGCCGAGGGTGCGATCACCCGCGCCGAGGCCCGCTTCCACCCCCGCCGCAACATCGTCACCCGGGCGCTCGGGATCGAGCCCGGTGTGCGGGTCGACTCGTGGACGATGCCGATCATCCGCGGCGACCGGTTCGTGCTGTGCAGCGACGGGCTGGTCGACGAGATCGACGACGACGAGATCACCGCCGTCATCACCGCTCATCCCGAAGATCCGGCGGCCGCGGCCCAGGGCCTCGTCGATGCCGCCAACGCAGCCGGCGGCCGCGACAACATCACGGTCGTCGTGCTCGACGTACTCGAGGGCGACGATCCACCCGACCCCACGATGGAGTTCGACGTGGTGCCGGTCTGGAGCGACGACAACCTCGACAACACCGGTGAACAGCAGATCGTCTCCGACCCGCTCCCCGAGCACGCCGAGGCCGACACGTCCGACGGCCCCGACACGCGCCTCGCCGCCGAGGTCACCACCGACGCCGCGCCGCAGCTCTACGACGGGGGCGACGACGTTCCCCCTGTGGCGGGGGCGGCGACCCCCGAGGCGGAGCCGAAGCGCAAGCGCCGCTCCAAGGGCAATCGGTTCGCCCGTTTCGTGCTGGCGCTCGGCGTCGCAGCCGTGCTCGTGCTCGGGTTCGCGATCTTCGCCGCCTACGCCCGTAGCGGTTACTTCGTTGCCTTCGATACCACCGGCGAGGTCGGCATCTACCAAGGCAAACAGGGTGGACTGCTGTGGTTCGAGCCGACCCGTGAAGCCACCGGGCTGCACGGTCGCGACGAGCTCGACGAGTCGTCGATCGCCCTGGTGGAGTTGAGGCCCGAGTTCGAGTCGCAGGCCAGCGCCGCCCAGTTCGTGGCCGAACGACTGTCGCCCACCACGACCACGACGACGACCACCACCACCACACGACGACCACCACCAGCACCACGACCTCGACCACCATCGAACCCAACCCCGCCACCACCACGGGGCCCTGATGCCGGACGAGGTGCTGCCGGTCTCGGCCCGCCTGGTGGCGCGCCGACGCTCCACCGAGCTGACCCTGATCGTGATGGCCGCGGCCATCATCGGGGTCGCCTACACCCTGGCGTCGATCGGCGCCAACGCTCAGATCCCGGCCCGGATCGGCCCGTTCCTCGGTCTGCTGTTGCTGCTGATCGGCGGCGCCCACTTCGCCGTGCGCAAGCTGGCCAGAGGCGCCGACAGCACCCTCTTGCCGCTGGCGGTGCTGTTGCACGGGCTGGGCTTCGTGATGATCACCCGCCTCGACGACGAGCTGGCCGGACTCCAGTCGCTCTGGAGCCTCGTGGCGATCGGCGCCTTCGTCGCCACGTTGCTGTTCGTGCAGCGGGCGATCGACCTCGCCCGCTACAAGTGGACGCTGTTCTTCGTCGGGGTCGGGATGCTGCTGCTGCCGATGGTGCCCGGCCTCGGTCGCAACGTGAACGGTGCCCGGATCTGGGTCAGCCTCGGCCCGATCAACTTCCAACCCGGCGAGTTCGCCAAGCTGGCCCTCGCCGTGTTCTTCGCCGCCTACCTGGCCGAACGGCGTGAGTTGATCGCCGCCTCGACGTGGAAGATCGGTCCGTTCCGTGTGCCCGAACTGCACTACATCGCCCCGGTGCTGATCGGGTGGGCGTTCGCCGTGATGGTGATGGTCGGCGAGCGCGACCTCGGCTCATCGCTGCTGTTCTTCACGTTGTTCGTGGTGATGATGTGGGTCGCCACCGAGCGCACGGCCTACCTCGTACTCGGGTTCGTGCTGTTCGGGTTGGCGGCGTTCATGTCGGCCCGCATGTTCGACCACGTGCAAACCCGAGTCGACATCTGGCTCGACCCGTGGGCCGACGAATACGGCAAGGGTTTCCAGATCGTGCAGGCGCTGTACGGGATCGGTGACGGCGGGATCGTCGGTACCGGGCTCGGGCGCGGCAGCCCCGACAAGGTGCCGCTGGCGCAGAACGACTTCATCTTCGCCGCGATCGGTGAGGAGATGGGCCTGATCGGCGCCACCGCCGTGCTGATGGCGTACCTGCTGCTGATCGGCGCCGGACTGCGGATCGCCCTGCGCACCGACCGCACGTTCGAGAAGCTGTTGGCCGTCGGCCTCACGACGATCGTCGGGATCCAGGCGTTCATCATCATCGGTGGTGTCATCAAGGTCGTGCCGCTGACCGGCATCACGCTCCCCTTCGTGAGCTACGGCGGATCATCGTTGTTGTCGAACTACATCCTGCTGGCGATCCTCCTGCGACTCAGCGACGCCGGCGCCCGCCGCCTCGGCGAACTCCCCGACGACCCCACCCCCCGCGAACGGTGGGCCGCCTGGAAGCTGCGCCGCCGCACCCGCAAGTCAGGCATGACCTACACCGAAATCCACGAGGCCATCTCGTGAATCGGCAGATTCGGCAGCTGGCGGCCGTGCTGATGGCGCTGTACGTCGTGCTGTTCGCGGCGCTCAACTATTGGCAGGTCAGTCGCACTGAGGAGTTGGCGTCGCAGCCGTCCAACACGCGCGCTCTGATCCGTCAGTTCGACACACCGCGCGGGCCGATCAAGACCGCCGACGGCGAGGTGATCGCTCGCTCGGTGCAGGCTCCCGGTGACAGCGACGTGAAGTTCCAGCGCACCTACCCGACCGGAGAACTGTTCGCCAACATCACCGGCTACTACACGTTCGGGCTCGGGGCGACCCAGCTCGAACGCAGCAAGTCGGGAGTGCTCACCGGCGACACGTTCACCCAGCAGGTGCGGGCGCTCGAGAACATCCTCAGCCGCACCAACGACAACTCCGGGTCGCTGCACCTCACGCTGCGGGCGGACATGCAACGCTTCGCCCAGTTCCTGCTCGGCGAACGCGAGGGCTCGATCGTGCTGATCGAGGTCGAGACCGGCGCCGTGATCTCGATGTGGAGCTACCCCAGCTTCGATCCGAACAAGGTCGCCGACCCCGACTACGAAGCGGCCTTCGACTACGTCACCGAACTCCAGGCCGACGACCGCGACCCGCTGCTCGCCAACGCCTACCAGCAGCGCTACATGCCCGGCTCCACGTTCAAGGTGCTCACCACCGGCGCCGCCCTCGACTTCGGCGTCGTCTCGCTCGACAGCTTCTGGGAGCCCGAGCGCGAGTACGTGCCACCCCAGACCGACGACCCGATCATGAACTACGGCGGCTCGATCTGCGGCGGCGACATGGCCGAGGTGTTCCGCCGCTCCTGCAACACGCCGTTCGCCCGGATCGGCCAAGACCTCGGGCCCGACCGCTTCCAGGAAGGCATCGCCCGCTGGGGCGTCGGCGAGACGATCCCGATCGACCTGCCGGGCGCCGCCGCCAGCACGATCGGCGACTTCACCGACATCGACCAGAACCTGCCACTGCTCTCGATGCGGGCATTCGGCCAGAACGACGACCAGATGGTGCCGCTCCACATGGCGATGATCGCCGCCACCGTCGCCAACGACGGGGCGATGATGAAACCGTTCGTGGTCGACGCCGAACTCGACCACAACAACCGCATCATCAGCCGCACCCAGCCCGACGTGTGGAAGCGACCGATCAGCCGCCAGACGGCCGGCATCCTGAAGCAGCTGATGGTCGGCGTCGCCGAGAGCGGCACGGCGAGTTGCTGCATCGCCCTCGAAGGCGGGATCCCGGTCGCCGCCAAGACGGGTACGGCGCAGCTCAACGGCCCCGGCGAACCCGAACGCTCGCACGCCTGGATCATGGCCTTCGCCCCCGTCGAGCAACCCAAGTACGCCGTGGCCGTGATGCTGAAGGGCACCGACGCCGAGATCTCGGCGGGTACCGGCGGTCGCCTGGCGGGTCCGCTCGCCAAGGCGATGCTCGACGCGATGTTCTCGATCGACCCGCCGGTGCTGCCTGTCGCAGCGCCCGAAACCGCACCCCCGACAACCGAACCGGAAGCGGGCTGAACGTGCACATCACCCAGTGGTCGATAACCTCGTCCAACGTTCGGCACACCACTTCAGTGGTGACCGAACAGAGGCGACAACCATGAGCAACAGCGGTGACGCAACGGTCATCAACGACCGGTACGAGATCCACAAGCGAGTAGGGCGCGGCGGGATGGCCGACGTGTTCTTGGCGCGCGACCGCTTGCTCGACCGCCAGGTGGCGATCAAGGTCCTGTTCCCCGAGTTCGCGATCGACCCGAACTTCGTCGAGCGTTTCCGGCGCGAGGCACAGGCCGCCGCCAACCTGAGCCACCCCAACATCGTCAACGTGTACGACTGGGGCAAGTACGAGGGCACCTACTTCATCGCCATGGAGTACGTGCAGGGTCGCACGCTGGCCGAGATCCTCAAGACCAACAAGCAGCTGACCCCCACCCAGGCGGCAGAGATCGCCAGCGAGGTCGCCGCCGCGCTCGGGTTCGCCCACGAGGCCGAACTCGCCCACCGCGACATCAAGCCCGCCAACATCCTGATCGGCTCGAACGGCCAGGTGAAGGTCGCCGACTTCGGCATCGCCCGGGCGATGAACTCGGCCACCGAATCGAACCTCACGCAAGCCGGTTCGGTGATGGGCACGGCGTCGTACTTCTCGCCCGAGCAGGCCCAGGGCGCCCAGCCCGACCCGCGCAGCGATCTGTACTCGCTCGGGATCGTGATGTACGAGATGGTCGCCGGCAAGCCACCGTTCGTCGGCGACAACCCGGTCAGCATCGCCTACAAGCAGGTCCACGACCAGCCCACCCCGCTCAACCGGTTGGTCGAAGGCGTGCCGCGCCCGTTCGAGGCGATCGTCGCCAAGCTGCTCGCCAAAGACCCGAAGCTGCGCTACCCGAGTGCACACGCCCTGCGCGACGACCTGCGTCGTTTCCGCAACGGCGAGCAGGTCCAGGCGCTCGTCGCCGCTGCCGCTCGCCCCAACCCGGCAACGCCACCTCAGCGACCAACGACCGCAACCGGGCCGACCCAGCCGGTCGGCACCACGCCGAACATCGCCCAGACCGGCTCGTACGCACCGACGACGGCGCACCCCCAGATCGCCGGCGCCCCCACGGCGGCCATGCCGCAGCAGGCCGGCCCCGATCTCACCGGATACCCACCCGGCGCCTCGGCCGACGCCCGCTACTACCAGGACCGCAACTCGCGCACCGGTTGGTACGCACTCGCAGCCTTCATCGCCCTGATCGCCCTGGTCGCCGGCGGCGTGCTGCTGTATCAAGGGCTCACGAAAGAGGGCGACACCACCACGACGGCGCTGACGCTCGACAACTACGTCAACCAGCCGCTCGAGTCGGTCACGGGGGCGCTCACGGCGCTCAACTTGCCCTACGAGGTGTTCCCCGAGGAGAACCCGCAGGTCAACGAGAACTTCGTGCATCGCACCGTGCCGGCCGCCGGAACGGTGGTGCCCGAGGGCGCCGTGATCGAGCTGTACTACAACCCGACCAAAGCGCTCGTCGTGATTCCCAACGTCGACGGCCTCGCCCTCGCCGACGCCAGAGCGATCCTCGGCGCCGAGGGTTTCCAGATCGAGGAAGTCACCGAGCTCAGCCAAGTCGCCGACGGTCTCGTGATCCGCACCGAACCCACCGCCGGCACCGCCGTGCCACAAGAGCAGATCATCCGAGTGATCGTGTCCGGAGGGCCCGAGCAGGTGGCGATCCCGGCGACCGTCATCAACGACCCGGTCGCCGTGGCTCGAGCGCTGCTCGAATCCGCCCAGTACGGCCTGGTCGTCACCACGACCGAACAGGTCGACGAGACGATCCCTGCCGGTGTCGTGATCAACACCAATCCGGCACCAAACGTGCTCGTCGCCCGCGGCAGCACCGTGCAGCTGATCGTCAGCTCCGGGCCGGGTCTCGTTCGGGTGCCGGCGTTGGTCGGACTGACGGAGGGTCAGGCTCGCAACCTGCTCGACGAGGTCGGGCTCGGGATCAGCGTCGGATACAGGAACTCGCGCCCGGCGACCCGAAGGACGGCACCGTGCTCGAACAGAGCGTGCCGAGCAGCCGCGATGTCGCCAAGGGCACGCAAATCGTGATCGTGATCGGTCAGGCGCGAGTCGCCCAAACCACCACCACGAGCACCACGACCACTACCACCACCACGATCCCGGCCACGACCACGACCACGTCCACCACCTCCACGACATCGACGACGGCCGGCCCCTGATCGCAACCTGATCGGCCGCCAACGATCGGCGGCCGCCGGTGCAAGTCAGTCGGTGCGGGCGAGGAAGTTGCGCAGCAGGTCGTGGCCGCAGCCGGTGAGGATGCTCTCCGGGTGGAACTGGACGCCCTCCACATCGAGCGTTCGGTGGCGCACACCCATCACGATCCCGTCGGCCGACCGGGCCGTCACCTCGAGTTCGTCCGGCACGGTTGCCGGGTCGAGCACCAGCGAGTGATAGCGGGTCGCCGTCAACGGTGACGGCAGCCCGGCGAACACACCGACGCCGTCGTGCTCGATCGGCGAGGTCTTGCCGTGCATCAATACCGGTGCCCGCACCACATCGGCACCGAACACGTGGCCGATCGCCTGGTGCCCGAGGCACACCCCCAGCACCGGCGTGGCGACCGCAGCGAACGCCGTGACCGCCTCGCAGATGATGCCCGATGTCTCCGGGCGACCGGGGCCGGGTGAGAGCAACACGCCGTCCGGTTCCAGCGCCAGCGCCTCGGCGACAGTGAGCTGATCGTTGCGGAACACGATCGGGTCCG
This sequence comes from uncultured Acidimicrobiaceae bacterium, assembly GCA_963700265.1. Lineage (GTDB taxonomy): Bacteria > Actinomycetota > Acidimicrobiia > Acidimicrobiales > Ilumatobacteraceae > Ilumatobacter. The sequence continues at coordinate 105,891 of CAVOWX010000001.1, forward strand.
CCCCCAGCTCACCCAGGTATTGCACCAGGTTGTAGACGAAGCTGTCGTACGAGTCGATCACCAGGATGCGGGCCACGTCGCAACGATACCGATGCAGCCGTACGCGCCCTGCCCCGGTTCGCGCCCTAGACTCTCGTTTCGTGGCACCTCCAAAGCGCAAGACAGGTGGCGGTCGTACGACCCCACGGGGCACTCGTCCCGGCGAGCAGCACTTCGCCAACCCCGAAGAGAACGTACGCGGCGTGCACACCTCGTCGCGTTACACGCCCCCCGTGACGTCCCAGATGAAGGCTCCCAAGCCGTGGGTTCCGGTGCTGATGGTGGCGTTGTTCCTGATCGGGATGGTCGTCATCATCCTGCGCAACTTGGTGTTCACCGGCAACAACATCCTCACCCTGGTGGGTCTGGGCTGCATCCTGGGTGGCCTGTACACGGCCACCAAGTGGCGATAGCACCCTGAGTGCCAGACACACCGCTCAACGGGCGGTTGTCCACACACCTGAATCACACCTCTGTCATTTCCCCCAGACTTATCCACAGGTTTGTGGACAGTCGGGCAACCCCTTGACGGCGTTCAGTCGTACAGCGGGGCGACGATGATCATCTCTTCGAGACAGTGTTTCGGGGGTGGAGGATCCTCGTCGGGGGCGAGCGTCATCTTCAACTCGACACCGCATACATCGCACCGATACCGGACATTCATCTTGCGCAACTCGCCGGGCTCGGGGGGCGTGACCGGAGGCGCCGACAGGGCGTGCAGAGCGGTCATCCCGGACTTCCACAACACCACCATCAACAGCAGTCCGAGCAGCACCCACACGACACTCCCCACAGACGCTGCGACGATCATGCCGCCACGCTACCGATTATCCCCAGGCCCTGTGCACAACTTGGAATCACACTCAATACACGCGTTATTGAAGGAAAATGGCCCTCCTTTGACCTGGGCAAAACCGACAGATGCGATGCCGAGCGACCGGAATGCGATCGAGCGCCCATCGAAGAACTCGGCGAACCGGTCGCTCACCCGAGGCGTTCGATGACGGTGGCATTCGCCATGCCGCCACCCTCACACATCGTCTGCAGGCCGAACCGCCCGCCGCCCCGTTCGAGCTCGTGCAACAGGGTGGTCATCAGGCGAGCGCCCGAGCAACCGAGCGGGTGACCGAGGGCGATCGCCCCACCGTTGACGTTGACCTTGCTCATGTCGGCGTGATGTTCACGCTGCCACGCCACCACCACCGCCGCGAACGCCTCGTTGATCTCGACGACGTCGATCTCGTCGAGCGCCAGGCCGGCCCGTGCGAGCACCTTGTGGGTCGCCGGAATCGGAGCCGTCAACATCAAACGCGGGTCGCTGCCGGCCACCGCGAAGTCGACGAACCGTGCCCGCGGCGTCAGCCCGAGCTCGACGGCACGCTGCTCGCTCATGATCAGCAGCATCGATGCCCCGTCGGTGATCTGCGAAGAGTTGCCGGCGGTGACACGACCGCCGTCGTCCTCGGCGATGAACGCCGGCTTGAGCTTGCCCAGTGTCTCGAGCGTCGTCTCGCGCAGTCCTTCGTCACGCACCATCATCTGGCCGTCGGCGGCGAGCGTCGGCAGGATCTCGCGTTCGAAGCGACCCTCCACGGTGGCCTGAGCCGCCCGCTGCTGCGACTGCAACCCGATCGCGTCCATCTCCTCGCGGGTGATGTTCCACTGGTCGGCGATCAGCTCGGCCGAGATGCCCTGCGGAACCAGACCACCCTGAGGCGCGTAGCGAGCGCTGATCCGCGGGCCGAACGGGTAGCCGAACTTGCCGTCGGACATCGACGAGCCCATCGGCACCCGGGTCATCATCTCGACGCCGCCCGCCACCACGACGTCGTAGGCGCCGGCCATCACGCCCTGAGCTGCGAAGTGCGCCGCCTGCTGACTCGAGCCGCATTGCCGATCGACCGTGGTGCCGGGCACCGACTCGGGCCAGCCCGGCCGCCAACACGGCATTGCGCGCCACGTTGACCGCCTGCTCGCCGACCTGCATGACGCACCCGAGCACCACGTCGTCGACGACGCCGGGATCGAGATCGTTGCGTTGCTGCAGCGCCCCGAGGGCGTGCGCAGCGAGATCGACCGGATGCCAATCCTTGAGCTTGCCGTTGCGTCGGCCGAGCGGGGTTCGGATCGCATCGACGATCACGGCGGTCCTCATGGGCCCGAGTCTGGCTGCCGGACCGCTCAGACGTAGAACCGGACCGTCGACGGGCCGACGAGCGCCATGACGCTGCGGCTCAGGGGGCGAGGGCTTTGAGAATCAGATCGAGGAAGAAGTCGATGTCCGCGTCGGACAGTTCGGCCAACTCGACGAGTCGATTGGCGACGAACGGGCCCTGCACGAAGTACATCGCCCGCTCCAGGTCGAGGTTCGGGTCGACCTCACCGCGGGCCATGCCGCGCTGGATCGCGATCCGCAAGCGGTGCGTGGCGCATCTCCTGGGCCTCGCCGATAGACGGCCGCGAACGCCTCGTCGGTGACCGCTCGACTCAGCATCGACACGAACATCAAGCGGAAGCTGTCGTGTTGGACGACGTCTCTGAATGCCGTGATGATCGAGCGCAGATCGTCGCGCAGCGAGCCGTGATCGGGCATCGCGACATCGGCGATGAGTCCGTCGATGGCGGTCACGGCCAGCTCGTCGGCGTTGGCGAAGTGCCGATAGATCGTCGACTTGGCGACCCCCGACCGACGCGCGACCTCATCGATCGTGCACGCAGCCGATACCCTCGGTGGTGATGATCTGCTGGGCCGCCGCGACCATCTCGGTGCGGGCGGACTCGCTCAAAGGACGGGCCATACTGAAACGGCACCGTAGCGGAACTAGGCAACAGTTCATGCGCCATTTCTCAACAAACATGACCGAATCGGTGTGACCTTCGACACATAACGCTACGGTGTCGTTGCGTTTCGGACTGAAAGCGGTTAGAACATCCCTCTCACCTCGAGCGAGCGCCGCTCGACCACCCCTCGGAGACTCTCATGTATCGCACACTGGCACGCTGGTGCTACCACCACCGATGGATCGTCGTCGGGATCTGGATCGCCCTGATCGTCGGCCTCAACGCAATCGGTGGGGCGATCGGTTCGTCCTACAACGGCGAGTTCGAGACCCCTGCCTCCGAGAGCGCCAGCGGATTCGAAACGCTCACCGAGTACTTCCCCGGCGCCAGCAGTGTGTTCGGCGGCCAGATCGTGTTCGAGTCGGCCGACGGAGTCACGACGCCCGAAGTCGCCGAGCCGATGTCGGTCGTGTTCGACAAGGTCGGCGAGATCCCGGGTGTCACCGTCGTCAGCCCCTACACGCCGTTCGGTGCTCGACAGATCAGCGACGACGGCACGATCGCGTTCGCCCAACTCAACCTCGCCAACGACATCGACGAGACCGAGTCGGCGGCGATCGGCGTCACGATCGAGGAACTGCTGCCCGAGATCGACGGGCTGCGGACCGAGATCGGCGGGTCGGCGTTCGCCGAGTTCGAGCCACCCGAGTCGGAACTGATCGGCCTCGCATTCGCGATCGTGGTGCTGATCCTCGCGTTCGGGTCGGTGCTGGCGATGGGCCTGCCGATCGGCATCGCCGTCGCAGGCGTCGGCGCCGGCGGGTTCGGCCTGGTCGCCCTGCTGACCAACTTGTTCACGATCCCCGAGTTCGCACCGCTGATCGGCACGATGATCGGCCTCGGCGTCGGCATCGACTACGCCCTGTTCATCATCACGAGGTACCGCGAGCTGACCCGCGCCGGAGCCACACCTGAGCAGGCGACGATCGGGGCGATGGACACCGCCGGGCGGGCCGTCGTGTTCGCCGGCATCACCGTCGTGCTGTCGTTGCTCGGCATGCTGCTGATCGGGCTCAAGTTCGTGGCCGGACTCGGGATCGCCGCAGCCGCAACCGTGTTCTTGACGCTGCTCGCCTCGATCACCCTGCTGCCGGCGCTGCTCGCCCTTGCGCACAACCGGATCGAGGTCACCCGCTGGCGCGGATTGATCGCCGCCGGGTTTGCCGCCATCGCCCTGCTCGGGCTCGGGCTCGGCATCCCCGTCGTCGGTGCGATCGGCGGCGTGTTCATGGTCGTCACGCTGCTCGCCAGCCTGGCCGTCAAGCCGCTCCGACGGCGAGGTGCCGCCCCGCAAAGAGAAGCCGATCCGTGAAACGTGGGCGTACCGCTGGAGCCGTATCGTGCAGGCCCATCCGTGGAGTGGTGTCGCCGTTGCCGGTGGGCTGCTGGTGTTGCTGACGCTGCCGGTGTTCGCACTGCGGCTCGGCTTCTCCGACGAGGGCAACTTCGCCGAGACCACCACCACGCGCCAGGCGTACGACCTGATCGCTGACGGGTTCGGTCCGGGCTTCAACGGCCCGTTCTTGCTGGCCATGGAAGTCGACGGACCCGACGACTTCCAAGCGATTCAATCGTTCGGCACCGTGATCGCCCAGGACCCCGGCGTCGACTCCGTGTCGCCACCGTTCCCCAGCGACCAGGCCAACCCGCCTGCTTCCGAGGCGTTCATCCTGCGCATCATCCCGACCACGTCACCCCAGGACGCGGAGACCGAGGACACCGTCGCCCGGCTGCGTTCCGAAGTGATCCCACCGCTCGTCGAAGGCACCGGCATCACCGCCAATCTGACCGGGTCGGTTCCGGCCAACATCGACTTCAGTGACTATCTCGGCGGCCGCATCCTGATCTTCTTCGGTGCCGTGCTGGCCGTGTCGTTCCTGCTGTTGATGATGGTGTTCCGCTCACTGCTGGTACCGCTCAAGGCGGTCATCATGAACATGCTGTCGATCTCCGCCGCCTACGGCGTGATCGTCGCCATCTTCCAGTGGGGCTGGTTCGGCGGCCTGACCGGCATCGAGCCGGCACCGATCGAACCGTTCGTGCCGATGATGCTGTTCGCGATCGTGTTCGGCCTGTCGATGGACTACGAGGTCTTCCTGCTCTCTCGCGTCAAGGAGGAATACGACCGCACCGGCGACGCCGTGAACTCCGTCGCCGACGGACTGGCAGCAACCGCCAGGGTGATCACTGCCGCAGCGGCGATCATGGTGGTGGTGTTCGGCGCCTTCTTGTTGGAGGACAACCGGATCGTCAAGCTGTTCGGCTCGGGCCTCGCTCTCGCCGTTCTGCTCGACGCCACCCTGGTGCGCATGCTGCTGGTGCCGGCCACGATGGAACTGCTCGGTTCGAAGAACTGGTGGTTCCCCAAGTGGCTCGACCGCATCGTGCCGACGCTCAACGTCGAAGGCCACGCGCTCGAGGAGCTACACGCCAACCTCGGCACGCCCGACGCCGAAGTCATCGAACGGATTCCCGTCGACGCCTAGCTCAACCCGGCAGCGTCATGGTCGATGGTGGTCGTAGGTAGCGGTCAGCTGGGTTCGCACGAACTCGCCGAACTCGATCGGCTCGAATCGCGGCGGGTTGTCATCGTCGACACAACTCGGCAGTGGTTCGATCAGCGTTGCCATGTTCGGGTCGAAGAAGAACGGAACCGAGCAGCGCTCGCGGCCAGTTCGGTTGATCACCCTGTGGGGCGTCGACAACAGCCGTCCGTTGCTCCAGCGATGCAGCATGTCGCCGACGTTCATCACGAACGCGTCCGGGCGCGGCGGCACGTCGATCCACGACCCGTCACGATCGGCGACCTGCAGCCCACCGACCTCGTCCTGGGCGAGCAGTGTGATGCAACCGAAGTCGCTGTGCGGCGCAGAGCCGTACAGGTCACCCGCCGCGTCGACCGCCACCGGCGGGTAGTGCAGCAGACGCAACCACGTCGTCGGCTTGGCGAAGCCAGCGCCGATCACGCCCGGCGACGAAGCGTTGGAAGTTGTGCCAGGCACAAGTCCCAACTCGATCACGGACATCAGTTGGTGGCCGAGTTGGCACAGCGCGGCGTGGTAGCGCTCGACCGTTTGGCGGAATCCGGGTAGGTCGGGCCACTGGTTGGGGCCGGCCAGATAGGTGCCGCCGACGACCGCCGCTGAACCGACCGGGTCGTCGTTCATCATCATGAACGAGGCGCTCTGATTCGGTTTGGTGACCTTCGCCAGCGTCGAGGTGCGATCCGTCGACGAGGCGATCGGGATGTAGCCGCGATGGTTCGCATCGAGTTCGATCGCCATCTTGCGCTCGAGCGGCAAACCGTGGAACTCCCTCGATGCGGTGAACACACCGTCGATCAGATCGGAGGCGACGCCGTGCCCGACCAGGTAGGCGAACCCGACCTCGCCGTAGGCCGCCACTACGGCGTCGGCCACGGCGGCCCGACCGCGCTCACCCTCGGCGAGCGGGCTCAGATCGACCACGGGGATCGACGCCGTCACCGACCGACCTCGGTGGCGGGCTGGTCACGGTCCTCGACGTCCTGGTCCTCGAGTTGACGGTCGTCGAGTTCCCGGTTCAACTCCGTGATCGCCGCGATCTGGTCGTCGCTGAGTCGGGCTGCGAACCGGGCCTGGATCGATCGGCGATAGGTGATGCTCATCTCGCGCCACAGCGTTCTGCCGCGTGGCGTCAGCTCGACCTCGACCACCCGATGGTCGGTCGGGTCGACATTGCGATGTCGGGCGATCCAACCCTCCTCCTCCAGCCGGTCGAGTCGCCGGCTCAGGCTGGAGGCCGGGATCCGCATCGCCCAGGCGATGTCCTGCGGGCGGGCACGTCCGCCGAGTTGGCGCACCGTGGCCAGCACATCGAACCAGCCCAGCGGCACGGCCCATTCGTGGCGCAGGTCGTCATCGATGTGGCGGGTCACCTCGGCCACGACCGATTGGAGATCGCGCCACGCCGAGACCCGGGAAGCGTCGAGGCGTGGCATCAGCGCGTGCGGCTGCGGTCAGGCGGTCGCTTTGAGTGCGGCGGCGAACGCCTCGACGCCCTCGTCGATCTCGGCGGCGGTGACGATCAGCGGCGGCATCCACCGGATGATGTTGCCGAACGTGCCGGCGTTCATCAGGATCAGACGGCCCTCGCGCAGGCAGTGCTCGATCACGGCCGGCACGCGGGCAGCGTCCTCGAAGCTGGCACCGACCATCAGGCCGGGGCCGCGCACCTGGCGCAGCACGGGATAGCGCTCTTTCAGCTCGCTCAGAGCATCACGGAGTTGACTGCCACGGGAACGGACGTTGTCCATGAATCCCGGCTCGCTCATCACCTCGATCGTGGCCAGGGCCGCCGCGCAACCGATCGGGTTGCCGCCGTAGGTACCGCCGTGGCTGCCCTTGTTCCACTGGTCGTCGAGCTCGCGTCGCGTGCCGAGCGCCGAGAACGGAAAGCCGGAGGCGATGCCCTTGGCCATGCAGATGATGTCGGGTTCGACGTCGTAGCGGTCGACCGCGAACCAGTTGCCGGTTCGACCGAATCCGCTCTGCACCTCGTCGGCGATGAACATGATGCCGTGCTCACGGCAACGCTCGACGATGCCCTGGATGAACGAGGCCGGGGCCGGGACGTAGCCACCCTCGCCGAGTACCGGCTCGAGGATCACGGCGGCGGTTTCCGACGGTGCGGTCTGTGTGAGCAAGCAGCCGATCGAACGCCCGCAGCGAGGCGTTGATCGTGGCCTCCTGATCGGAGGCCAGCGGGTCGGGGAACGGCGACACGAATACACCGCTCGGAAGCGGGGCGTGACCGGCCCGGTAGATCGTCTTGGACGTGGTCATCGCCATCGCCAGATGGGTGCGACCGTGGAACGAGCCCTGGAACACGATCACGTTCTGGCGCTTGGTGACCTGCTTGGCCAGCTTGACGGCCGCCTCGGTGATCTCTGCACCCGAGTTGGCGAAGAAGAAGGTGTCGATGCTGGGCGGCGTGATCTCGTTCAGCTTGGCGGCCAGCGGCTCCATCAGGTCGTGGGTGAACACGTTGGCCTGGGCATGGACGAATCGCTCGGCTTGAGCGGCGATCGCCGCGACCACCTTGGGATGGCTGTGGCCGGTCGAGTTGACGGCGATGCCCGCCGCGAAGTCGAGGTACTCGTGACCATCGACCGTGGTGACGCGACATCCTCGGCCGGTGGCGACCTGGAGGTCGGTCACCTTGAACCACACGTTCGACAGGTGCGACATATCGCGAGCCTAGACAGCTCACCGGCCTGCCCGCACACTCCGCTGGCTCGACTACATCTCGGCTGCTCGGGCGAGCGCGTCGTCCCAGCTGATCGCTTCCATCAACGGCTTGCGAAACGGCATCACGTGACGCGGCATGTTGAGCCCGAGCACGCCGCGCAGTCGCCCCTCCCGACCGAACAGGGCCGCAAACTGGCGGTCCTCGATCGATCCGGCGATCACCCGCACGTCGTCGTCGGCGCCGGCCCGCCCGAGGAACTGGATCCGCCGGTCGTACTGCTCGCTCCAGAAGAACGGAACGGGCGCATATGGCTGGGTCGCCTCGCCGGCCGCCTCGGCGAGCAGGTTGGCGGCCGCGATCGCGCCTTGTTCGGCGGCGTTGGTCCAGTGCTCGACCCGCATCTCCTCGTCGAACAGCGGGTTGTACCAGCGCATCATGTCGCCGGCCGCGTACACCAACGGCACCCCCACGTTGAGGTCGGGCCCACACACGACGCCGTCGGTCACCGTCAAACCGGAACCGTCCAGCCACCCGACCGCCGGATACACGCCGATCCCGACCACCACCACGTCGGCGCGCTCGAGGTGCCCGCCATCGACCAGCACCCCGTCGGGAGCGAACCCGTCGACGACCACGTTGCAACGGATCTCGACGCCGCGGTCGGCGTGTACGGCGGCGACCGCTGCACCCATTTCGCTCCCGAGCGCCCGCATCAGCGGTGCGGGGCCGCCCTCGAGCACCACGACGTCGTTGCCGAGATCGTGGGCCGTGGCGGCAACCTCGAGACCGATGAAGCCGGCGCCGATCACCACCACCCGCTTGCCGCCGTCGATGATCCGGTTCCGCAAGGTCGAGCGCATCGTCGAGCGTGCGCAGTTCGACGACGTGGTCGTACCGGTCTTGATCCGGCAGTCGCCGGGCCGTCGCCCCGGTTGCCATGATCAAGCCGTCGTACCCGACCGATGATCCGTCGGAGAGCGCCACGCGGCGGGCCTGCGTATCGAGACCGACGGCCGATACGCCCGTGTCGCCAGTCGACGTCGAGCGAACCCATGTCGTCGGGCTTGCGAAGCGCGATCCGCTCCGGCTCCCATTCGCCCGACAGCAGACGCTTCGACAGCGGCGGCCGGTCGTACGGCAGGTGTGGTTCGGCTCCGATCACCGTGAGCCGACCGGTCGTAGCCACCGGAACGCAACGTCTCGACCGCTCGCAACCCTGCCAGCGATGCCCCGACCACGACTACCTCGTTCATCATGGTTCGATTCGTAGCACGTCTGCTCCGTACGGTGGGGACCGTGCCCGATTCGCCACCGCTCGACATCGACGCAGATCAACGACGATGGTCCGTGCCCAGTTTCCCGGAACCGGCAACCGGTGCGTCGAGATCGGGGCCGACTTCGCGGTCGCTGCCTACGACGTGAAACCGAGCGACATCCGACCCGGCGGGTTCGTGTCGGGTCCGTGTCAGTTCGCGATCGTCGACTGTGCGCTGTGGTTCCTCGCGTTCGTGGCGCTCGACCGGATCGAGCCGATGGCGCTCACCTCGGAGTTGTCGATCCGGTTCCTGCGTCCCGCCCAGGGCGAACGGATCTTGTGCAAGGCAACCCTCGAGGCCGTCAGCCGACGCAGCGTGGTCGGCACCGCCCACGTGTGGTGCGAGGGGCGTCCCGACAAGATCACCGCTGCCGCCCAGGGCACCTACGCCATCCCGCTACCCACGGTGAGTTGAACATCATGAGCGAGCGCCCCCGTTTCCACCTCGCCTTCCCGGTCGACGACCTGGAGGCCGCACGCCGGTTCTACGGCGAACTGCTCGGGTGCCCGGAGGGTCGATCCGCCGACCACTGGGTCGACTTCGACCTGTACGGCCACCAGATCGTCGCCCACCTGGTGGAGCAACGATCGCAGCGAGCCCACAACCCGGTCGACGGCGACGACGTGCCGGTACCGCACTTCGGCCTGCTGCTGCGACCGGACGAGTGGCGCGTGCTGGCCGACCGACTGGTCGCCGCCGACACCGAGTTCGTGATCGAGCCGCACCTCCGGTTCGAGGGTCAGCCCGGCGAGCAGTCGACGATGTTCGTGCTCGACCCGGCCGGCAACGCACTCGAGTTCAAGGCGTTCGAACACGACGAGATGATCTTCCACCGCTGACCCTCCCGGAGGGGCGTCAGACCCCCTCCGGTCAGACCGAGCGGAAGGTGATGCTGAGGCGCTGGCCGCGGGTGACCCGAACCTTCGGCACGGTGTGCTCCCAGTCGTGTTGGCAGGCACCGCCCATCACGAACAGGTCGCCGTCGCCGAGCGCCCAACTGACCGAGCTGCCACCACCGCGTGGACGCAGCCGGAGTGGGCGGGCGACACCGACACTGACGATCGCGATCACCGGGTTGGTGACGATGTGGCGGTGCCGATCGCCGTGCCAGGCGACCGAGTCGTTGCCGTCGCGGTACAGGTTGAAGCCGATCGAGTCGAACGGCTCGTTGTAGCGATCGGCGAGCAGCAAGCGGATCTCCCTGAGGATCGGCATCGGCTCGGGGATGCCGTGTTCGACTCGCCACGACGCAGACAGCCGCGGCTCGTCGACGAACTGGTCGTACATCTTCACGCCGGTGCGCTGGCGCAGCGGCAGCGTCGCCACCAGCTCGTCGAAGATCTGATCGGACCCGCTCAACCAGCCCGGCGCCAGGTCGACCCAGCTGTTCGCATCGAGGTCGAGCCGCTGTCAGCTCGCTGAAGGCGTCGTCGTACGCGGGCGCCAACGTGCCGAACAGCGACCCTTGATGGAACATATGTTCGATTGTGGCGCGGTGAGCACGAAATCGCAAGTCATCGACGGCTGAAGTTTGCCGGTGCCGGCGACGACGCCGATCACGACCGGCACCAGCAGCGCGACGGCGCCGATCACGACGACCGGTCCGATCGCCCCGACCGGCACCAGCCCGCCGCAGCGGTCGCCGTGCCGAGCGCCAGGCCACCGGCGACCATCAACCAGCTCCCGATCGTGACGATGAGCCGCTCGCCAACTCGCATCCGACGCCGATTGCTCGGTCCATCCGCCGAGCGCGAAGTCGAGTCGCCCACCGCGACCCAGCCACCCGATTGCGAGCGTGCCAGATTCCGAGCAGCGCCGTCACGGCCGACCGCCAGCAGCCGCTCGAGTTCCATCGAGCCGATCGTACGAGGACCGCGTCCTCCGCCCTCGATTCGCTGACGGTCGGGCAGACTGGGCGACCATGGAGTTGATCGACGAAGCCGGCGACGCACGCCTCCATGACTACCGCGAGCTCAAGAGTGCTGCCGCCCGTCGGCGGATCGAGGGTGACGAGTTCTTCATCGCCGAGGGTCCGGTCGCCATCGAGCGGCTGATCGCCTCGCGGCACACGGTTCGCTCGGTGCTGGTGTCGCAACAGAAGTACCAGCGAATGGCCGATCTGCTCGACCCGATCGACGCACCGATATACGTCGTCGACAAGGCGCTGTTGCACGACATCGTCGGGTTCGACCTGCACCGCGGGGCGATCGCCGCCGCCGATCGTCGAGTGCAACCGACACTCGACGAGGTCATCGCCGGATTCCGGCGCGTCGCTGTCCTGGAGGGCCTCAACGATCCGGAGAACCTCGGAGCGATCGCCCGCTCCGCCCGAGCTTTCGGGATCGAGGCGCTGGTACTCGACCCGACCTGCATCGACCCCTACACCCGTCGCACCGTGCGGGTGAGCATGGGCGAGATCCTGTTCCTCCCGGCCTGCCGAGTCGCCGACGGCCAGTGGCCCGGCGCGCTCACTCGCCTGGTCGATGCCGGATTCGAGACATGGGCGATGACCCCAGCCGGCGACAGCCGCGACATCTGGGAGCTCGACGTTCCACAACGGCTGGCGCTGATACTCGGAGCCGAAGGGCCAGGCCTGTCGCCCGCCGCGCTCGTCCATCGCCACCCATCGAGTCAAACTCCCGATCGACCCCGACGTCGACTCACTCAACGTCGCAGCCGCAGCAGCCGTGACGTTCGCCATCACCGCCAGGCAGACTCGGCCTTCGTGATCACGCAACTGCCGCCACTCGACGGATACCGACCTCCTGGATCGTTCGCTGGGCCGGATCATCCGATGCGCAAGCTGACGCGGGCGATGGCGTTCGGGGAGCCATGGAACGTCGAAGACGCAGCCCGGGTTGCCGCCGTGTTCGATCGGATTGGCACCCGAGTGGGGCGAGCGCCACGTCGACCCAACCAAAGCAGCGCCGGTGCTCGACGCGATCGACCGGGGAGCGGCGCCGCTCGATGGGCGTTGGATCGAACTCGGGTCGGGAACCGGTGCGGGCGCCCGTCTGCTGCACGGCGCGAGCCGACCACCTGGTCTCGGTCGACCTCTCCGAGCAGATGCTGGCCCACGCACCGTCCGACCTGGCACCCAAGGTGCGCGCCGATTCGGCACAGCTTCCGTTCGCCGACAACGCCGCCGATGTCGTGCTGCTGATCAACATGCTGCTGTTCCCGCACGAGGTCGACCGAGTCCTGAAACCCGGCGGCAGCGTGGTGTGGGTCAACACGCTCGGCGATCAAACCCCGATCCACCTGACACCCGACGACGTCGCGGCGGCGCTCCCCGGCGCCTGGACGGGCGTCGCCTCGCACGCCGGGACCGGACTGTGGGCGGTCCTCGAACGAGGGCTGATCCGCATCCGATCCGCGAAGCTCGTTGGATGAGCGAGCACCCGATCTCCCGCTTCGACGTCCCCGACCTCGATGAGCTTCCCGACGACATCCGCCAGCAGATCCTGGCGGTTCAGGAGAAGTCGGGGTTCGTGCCCAACGTGTTCCTGGCGTTCGCCCGCCGACCCGCCGAGTTCCGGGCGTTCTTCGCATTCCACGATGCGTTGATGGACTCGAACGAGGGGCTCTCCAAGGCAGAGCGCGAGCTGATCGTCGTCGCCACGTCGGCCACCAACGGCTGCCTCTACTGCGTCGTCGCCCACGGTGCGATCCTGCGGATCCGCATGAAGAACCCGTTGATCTCCGATCAGGTTGCGATCAACCCGGCCAAGGCCGATCTCACCGAGCGTCAGCGCCACATCGTCGAGTTCGCCCTCAAGGTTGCCGGTGACTCGGCCAACGTCGGCGACGCCGACCTCGACGCGATGCGAGCCAACGGCTTCACCGATGACGAGATCTGGGACATCGGGGCGATCACCGCCCTGTTCGCCTTGTCGAATCGCTACGCCAACTTCACGGGCATGCGCCCCAACAACGAGTTCTACGGGATGGCCCGCTGACACTGACGGACTGGACACGCCGCCGGCGCGTCGTTCGTCGTAACGTCACCAGGAGGCGCAGCACGACGAAGGGTGGATTCGTGGAGTTCGACTTGATGACCGGGACCGGCACGTGGTCTGAGACGGCCGAGTTCGCCCGCCTGCTGGAAGCCAACGGCTTCTCGGGGATGCTGTTCACCGAGACCTCCGAAGTGCCGTGGATGAAGATCGCCGCCGCAGCGATGGCGGCGCCGAGCCTGCACTTCAGCACCGGGATCGCCGTCGCCTTCCCGCGCAGCCCGATGATCTCGGCCGCCGTTGCCTGGGAGATGGCCCAGAACACCAAGGGCCGATTCCGGCTGGGGCTCGGCAGCCAGGTCAAGGGCCACGTGGTGCGCCGCTACTCGGCAGAGTTCAAGCCGGCCGCCGCCCGTCTGGCCGACTACGTCGCAGCGGTCAAGGCGTGCATCAGGGCGTTCCGGGGTGACGAGCCGTTGGCCCACGACGGGCCGTACTACCAGCTCAACTACCTGCCGGCCGCCTGGTCGCCGCCGCGCCACGAGTTCGGTGACGTGAAGGTCGACATCAGCGCCGTCGGACCGCTGATGACCCGAGTTGCCGGCGAAGTCGCCGACGGCGTACACGTGCACCCGCTGCACTCGATGCACTACATCGAACAGCGTCTGCTGCCGGGTGTGGCGGCGGGCGCCGAGCGGGCCGGTCGCGACGCCGCCGAGATCCAGCTCACGATCCCGGTCTTCGCCGCCCCTGGCGACACGCCGGAGGAGCGTGCCGCACTGGTGAGCCGGGCCCGCAGCCAGATCGCCTTCTACGGCTCGACACCCAACTACGCCTTCCAGTTCGACGACCTCGGCTACGAGGGCACGACACCCCAGCTCGGCACCCTGATTCGGCAGGGCAAATTCGAGGAGATGGCGGCCCTGATCACCGACGAGATGCTCGAGCACTTCGCCGTGGTCTGCCCCTGGGACGAGCTCGCCGACCGCCTGATCGAGCGTTACTCGGGCACCGCCGCCCGGCTGGTGATGTACCTCGCCGAAGAGTCGATTCGTCGCGACCCAGGGGCCGCCGCAAAGTGGGGTGAGGTGGCACGGGCGGTTCGCGCTGCGGAATAGCGTGCAACAAAGGCCGGTTGGATGACTGTTGCGCTCAATTTCGGGTCCGCCGGAAGCGTGGCAGGAGGATATTCATGACGGAGCGAGTGCGATCCGACGGCACCGCCGTGTTCGCCAATACGGCCTTGGCCCTGGCCGGACTGGCGTTGGTGATCACCCTGGCCTTGGCGTTCGAGATCGTCGGCAGTTCACCCTCCAGCAGCAACCGAGTTGGGAGTTGTGCCAGGCACAACTCCCAACTCCGATGACGCGGTGGCCGACCCGAACGCCGATCCGAGCGCGATCGTTGCTGCCGCGGCCGAGGCGATGCGGGCGGTCACGAGCGTCGAGTTCGAGTTGCAGCGCACGGGTGCACCGGTGTTCATCGACCAGTTCGAGTCGATCGCACTCAACGAGCTGCACGGGCAGTTCACGGTGCCGAGCAAGGCGCAGGCCGAGTTGACCGTGCGCATCAACGACAACCTCAACACCAAGCTCGGGGCAGTCGCGATCGACGCCGAGGTGTGGATCTCGAACCCGGTCACCGGCGACTTCGAGACGCTCCCCGCCGGCTACGACATCGACCCGTCCAAGTTCTTCGACCCCGAGAACGGCTGGCGCCCCTTGCTGACCGAGTTGCGTGACGTCGAGCTGGTTGGCGTCGAGGATCGCGGTGGCGAGCGCTACCACGTGCGCGGCATCGCACCCGCCGCCCAGGTTCGCGAGATCACGGTCGGGCTGGTGCGCGGTCAGGACGTGCCGATCGATCTGTGGGTTCACCCGGGCACCAGCCTGGTCACCGCCGCCGAGTTGACCACCGTGATCGACGGCGGCGAGTCGAACTGGGTGCTGGCGCTCACCAACTACGGCGACAGCTTCACCATCGAGCCTCCCGAGAACGTGACGAACTGAGATGACCGACAACACCACACCCCCACCCGTGTCGCCGACCAAGCGGCGTCCCTCGCCGGCAGCGATCCTCGCCGTCGTCGGCTTCAGCGTGTTCGTCGCCGCCGACGACCTCACCGTGGTGTCGACGATGCTGCGACCGATCATCGGCGACCTCGGGCTGATCCTGCCCGACGGGCTCGACGACGCGGCGTGGGTCGTCAACGCCTACCTGATCGCCTTCGTCGCCGTGATGCCGATCGCCGGCCGGATCAGCGATGTGCTCGGTCGGCGCCGGACGTTCGTCGCCGCCTACCTGTTGTTCATGGTCGGCACGATCCTGATTCCACTCTCGACGTCGTTCGACTCGGCGTTCGGCTGGTTTCTCACTGGGCGTGTGCTGACGGCGATCGGTGGTGGGGCGATGGTTCCGGTGGCGCTGGCCGTCGTCGGCGACGTGTACCCGGCGGGCAAGCGGGCCAGGGCGCTCGGAACGCTCGGCGCGATCGAGACGATGGGCTGGGTCTGGGGGCCGCTGTACGGCGCCATGCTGGTGCGGTTCCTCTCGTGGCAGTGGCAGTTCTGGTTGAACATCCCGCTCGCCCTCGGGGGTCTGGTGGCGTCGTGGTGGGCGCTCGAGGGACACGACCGCCCCGAGCAGTCGCCAGCGGGTCAACTGGACCGGAGCGACGCTGCTGACGATCGCCCTCGTGACGCTCAACGTGGCGTTGCTCGGGTCGGCCGAGATCCAGAGTGTCAACGGGCTCGACGAGCTGACCGGCGGCAGCACCGACCTGCGTTGGCTGTACCTGGTGGCGCTCGCCTCCGGTACCGCCTTCGTGGTGCAGCAACGCCGAGTCGACAACCCGCTGTTCGACCCGCGTCTGTTCCAGGGCCGCAACCTGCGGGCGGCGCTGTTCGTCAACTTCGTGGTCGGTGCCGGACTCGTGATCGCGATGGTCGACGTGCCGCTGTTCATCAACTCGGTCGAGGTCGATCTCGAGCGCGCCGCGGTGTACGCCGGTTGGACGTTGTCGGCGCTGACCGCGGCGATGGCCGTCACCTCCTACCTCGGTGGGCGGGCGACCGAGCGCTGGTGGTTCCGACCGCCCGTGCTGGCCGGCGTCGCCATGTCGACCTTGGCGTACGCCTGGATGGGCGCCTCGTGGACTTCCGACACGTCGTACCCGGTGTTCGCCCTCCAGCTCGCCCTGCTCGGTGGCGGATTCGGGCTGACCGTTGCGCCCACCACGAGCGCCGTCGTCGACGCCGCCCCCGAGGATCAGCGCGGTGCCGCGGCGTCGATCGTGATGGTCGTGCGGCTGCTCGGCCTCAGCGTCGGCCTCTCGGCGCTGACGGCCTGGGGACTGAGCCGCTTCAACCACCTGCGCGGCACGATCGATCTGCCATCGCTCACCGACCCCGGCTTCGAAGCAGCACTGCTCGAAGCCCAAGAAACCCTCACCGCCCAAGCCATCGCCGAAACGTTCACCGCAGCTGCGGTCGTGCTGGGTGCGGGGCTGTTGGCCACATTCGCGATGCGACGCATCACCAGCGACGGAGACACCACGATGACCGAACAACCCGACCACCCCGAATCCCCCGAACACCCCGAACACCCCGAGTCACCGGAGTTGGGAGTTGTGCCTGGCACAACTTCCAACTCTGAGGTGGCGGTGTTGGGGCGGCGGGTGAATGTGATGATCGGACTGGTGGCGCTGTTGCTGGTCGGGGCGCTCGCCACGATCGCGCTGTTGTTCGGGCGCGTCGCCAACGCCGAGGACGACGCCAGCACGGCCCGCTCCGAACTGGAGGCGACTCGAGCCGAGCTACTCGTCACGAAGGACGACCTCAACCGAGTCGAAGCAGGGGCGGCGTTGTATGCCTCCCAGATCACCGGCTTCCAAGAGCAACTGGTCGAGCTCGAGCCGCAAGTATCGGCCGGCGTCGACGAAGCGATCGTTGGCCTGCGCGAATTCGGAGAGTCGACACTGGCGTTCGACGTGAACATCGACGAGATGATCCCGATCGAGACCGAGGTCGTGCTCAAGCGCATCGTGGAGGTGCCGATCAAGACGTCGATCCCGATCAACGAGACGATCGAGACCACGATCCAGGTCGACACACGACTCGGATTCAGCGTGCCGATCGATGTGACCGTTCCGGTCAATCTCAGCGTTCCGATCGATCTCGTCGTCGAGATTCCGATCGACGAGACGGTTCCGATCAGCGAGGAGTTCGCCGTGAAGCTCGCCGTGCCGATCGAGATCGACGTCAGGGAGACCGCTCTGGCGGACCTGACCGACTCACTGGCGGCCGGGCTGGAGGCACTCCAGAAGGTGCTGAAGGGGCTCGGCGGCTGATCGCCGTTCGAGGCCCGATCGAGCACCACCGAAAACGACGAATCGGGCAGGTCCGGAGTCTCGACGACTCGACGGACGCGCCCGACGCGAATGAGGGTGAAGCTGAGTGGGTGGGTGTCAGCGGATGTTGAAGAACGTCGTCCGCATGTGATTGCGGGCGTCGTCGAGCTCGATCCGAGCGTCGGAGAGGCGACGCAAGTTGCCCTGCTGGCGGGCGTCGTCACGACGAACCCACGCTGCGAGGAGATTTCCGAAGGCGATGTTCTGCAAACCGTTCATGTGGACAACGCTACGGAATCCCGCCCAGCAAGCCAATTTGGAAACAACGCTTCTCATGGCATTTCAGTCACCTCGGGCATTGCTTTCGAAAGTCTGACGGTACTTTAGCTTTCGAAACTACAATCAGGCCCATGATCGACCTGGATGACATCAATCGCGACATCCTCGACCTGATGCAGCTCGACGGGCGGATCTCGTACCGCGAACTGGGCGAACGGGTCGGGCTCACCGCTCCCGCTGTGACCGAACGGGTCCGCAAACTCGAAGAGCTCGGAGTGATCAAGGGATATCGGGCGGTCGTCGACTACGAGGCACTCGGGTTTCCGCTGCTGTGCGTGATCCGTCTCAACGCGCCGCGTGGGGCACAGGGCGTCGACGACATCATCCGCGCCCTGCCGGAAGTGATCGAGGCCAATCGTGTCACCGGGTCGGAGTCGCACGTGATCAGGGCACGTTTGCGCAGCACCGCTCACCTCGAACAACTGCTCGATCAGCTGTGGGAGTTCGGCGACTCGGTGACCAACATCGTCACCAGCTCACCCGTACCGCGCCGCCCGATGAACCTTCGTTCGGCGATGAGATAGCGCCGGCTATCTGTTGATCGGGACGACGGTGATGCCCACCGAGGTGCCTTCCAGCCGCACCGGGTCGGGGAAGAAGCCGGCGCTCACGAACACATCCGGTCGTTCGGCGTTGAAGAAGATCTTGTCGGCGGTTTCGGTGCGGTTGGCGATCTCGTAGCCGAGGTCCACGAGCACCGTCTCGTAGTCCCGGGCGAGCGAGACCGCCTCGCCCTCGTGCCAGCCGGTGACCTCGAAGATCCGCTGGGTTTCACCGTCGAGTACCTCTGAGCCGAGGATCAGCAGACCGGTGGGCAGCGGCACATCGGACGGGAACTCGGCCGACAGGTCGACAGGGTCGAGGCTGATGTCGATCTCGCCCGACGCCACCAACTCCGAGTGCGGTCGCCGTCGCGGCATCGTCATCATCGCCACCCCCACAGGCCGACACGGACACGGCAACGGACACGACGATCAAGAGCGGGGCGATTCGCATCGGAACAGGATAGGGGTGACCCCGAACGCGACAGTAGGGCCGGAGGTCACCGGCCCTACTGCGCAGTTCACGATGACGGGATGTGCCTGGCACATCCCGTCATGGGTTAGTTGCCGCCCTCGTTGAGGGTGACCTCGATCGGGGCGTACGAGACGCCGAGCGTGTCGCCACCGCCCGTGATGTGAGTCCACGCCTCGGTGACGATGTCGTTGGTGTAGGCACCATCGGTCGGCTGGGCGGTCAACACCGTGCCACCCTCGAGGTTCGGGGTGTTCAGGCTGATGTCGACCGTGTTGTTCCAGGCAGCCTCGTCGATGAAGCCGATGCCCGTGTCGGCCGGCCAGATCAGCTTGTTGACCTCGTTCATCTGCCACAGCTGGTGGCTGGCACCGAGCGTCGGGCCGGCGTCGAGCACGATCTGGGCGCACGCCTCGACGTTGTCGCGGCAGTACATCCAGCCTTCCATCGAGGCAGCCACGAACGAGACCGCCATGTCGCGGTAGTCAGCGTCGCTGGCGAGCTTTCCGGCGTCTGCCCAGATCGCATCCTGCAACATGCCGACACCTTCGTCGGTGTAGTTGACGACGTTGAAGTCCTCCGGCTGGTACAGCTCGCCGGTGTCGGGGTTCACGGCCTCCAACAACTGGGCGTACTCGTTGTAGGTCATCGCCTCGGCGGCGTCGATATCGCCTGCCAACAGGGCGGCCATGTCGAAGTTCTGACCGATCAGTTCGACGTCGGTGGCCGGGTCGAGCCCGGCTGCGCCGAGGGCGGCGAAGATCTCGTACTCGTTGCCGTAGCCCCAGTTGCCGATCTTCTTACCGGCGAAGTCTGCCGGTGAGGTGATGCCCTTGTCGGCGAACGACACCTGGAGGGTGCCGGAGCGCTGGAAGATCTGGGCGATGTCCACGATGTCGGCTCCGGCCTCGCGACCTGCGAGAGCCTTGGAGACCCACGAGATAGCGAAGTCGGCGTCACCATTGGCGAGCTGGATGTGGGGCTGGATGTCGACACCACCCTCGAGGATCGTGACGTCGAGGCAATGCGCCTCGTAGAAACCCTGGTCGAGGGCGGCGTAGTAGCCGGCGAACTGGGCCTGCGTGAACCACTGCAACTGCAGGCTCATCTCGCGGGGTGTCTCGCACTCCATCATGTCGTCGGCCATGTCGTCGGCCATCGTCGTGTCCGAAGCCATGTCGTCGTCGGCCATGTCGTCGGCCATCGTGGTGTCCGAAGCCATGTCGTCGGCCATCGTGGTGTCCGAAGCCATATCGTCGGCCTGCGTGGTGGCGGAGGCGGGCTCGGCCGTGTCGTCGTCGCCACCGCATGCTGCGGCTACGAGCGACAGCGCGGCGAGCGCTCCGATCACCTTGGTGATCTTGCGTGTTCTCATGTTGTTTCTCCCCCCGGGGCAGCGCCCCGACGTTGTTTGATGATGCTCTCCAGAAGTACGGAGACTAGGTAGAAGCTCAGACCCAACAGGCACGCCCCCATGACATAGGCCCATGCCACAGCGGTTTTCGAGTTGGCGAAGTTGGATGGAATGAAGTAGCCGAGACCGTTCTGTCGGCCCCCAAAGTACTCGCTGACGAAGGCCGTGATCACGGCGGTCGGGGCAGCAATTTTGAGAGCGGTGAACAAATACGGGAGGGCGTTCGGGATGCGGGTCTTGGTCAGGATTGCGACCGGTGACGCAGCATACGACCGCATCAGCTCAAGATGCGTCGGGTGTACCTGACGGAGCCCCTTGGCGACGTTGACGAGCACGATGAAGAAGACGATCAACATCACCATCAACCGCCGCGGGATCTCGCTGGTGGTGGCGAACATGTTCTGGAACACCGCCACCAGGACGATGATCGGCACGGCGTTGAGAGCGATCGCCAGCGGTGACACGAGTTCGTTGAGGATGTTGAACCGCATCAACAAGAACGCAGCGGCGACACCCAGCACGGTGCCCGCCAACAGCCCGACCAGGGCGTTGCTGCCGGAGGCGAACGTCGCCTTGCGCACCAGGCCGACGTTGTCGAAGAAGGCGTCCCAGATCGCGCTGGGGGCAGGCAGGAAATAGGGCTTGAGGTCGAAGCCCTGCACGACGGCCTCCCACAGAACCACGAACAGCACCCCGAACACGGCCGGTGGCATTACCACGTCGAGCAAGCGGCGCGGATTCACCGGTCGTCGACTCCGCCGCCCACGGTGCCGTGCTCGACCCCGCGCAGTGCCTCACGAATCGCGGTGATCGAGTCGTAGAAGGCGTCGGCCTCGCGGGTGTCCTCGTCACGGCCCGACCCGAGATCGACGTCGATGATGTCGGTGATCTGACCCGGCCGGGGTGACATCACGACCACCCGATCGGACAGGTAGGCCGCCTCGGGGATCGAGTGCGTCACGAACACCACCGTCGTGTTGGTGGCGGCGCAGATCTGGAGCAATTCGGCCTGCATGTGCTCGCGGGTCATCTCGTCGAGCGCACCGAACGGTTCATCCATCAGCAACAGCGGCGGGTGCGAGGCGAGCGCCCTGGCGATCGCGACGCGCTGCTGCATGCCGCCGGAGAGTTGCCACGGCATGTGACGGGCGAAGTCGGGGAGCTTGACGAGTTCGAGCATTTCCTCGGCGCGGGCCCGCCGTTTGGCCTTGTCCCACCCTTTGAGTTCGAGCGGGAGTTCGATGTTCTTCTCGACGGAACGCCAGTCGAACAGGCCTGCCTGCTGGAACGCCATGCCGTAGTCCTGGTCGAGGCGGGCCTGGGCGGCCGACTTGCCGTTGACCAGCACATCGCCGACGGTCGGTTCGATCAGATTGGCGATCAGGCGCAGCAAGGTCGACTTGCCGCATCCCGACGGCCCGATCAGCGAAACGAACTGGCCCGGCTCGATCGTGAGATCGACGTCGAGCAGGGCGTCGACCTGGTTCGGCTTGTCGGCGTTGAACACTTTGGTGACCTTGTTGATGACAACGGCGCTCACGACGGCTCCCTCTTCACGATCGGATTTCCGGTCGGGTTCATGCTGTTGCCTCCTGGGGGCGGTTGCGCATCAACACCGCGTCGACCAGCACCACCAACCCGAACAGCGCCAGCCCGAGGACGGCTGCCCCCAGCACGGCGGCGTAGACCTTGGTGGGGTCGCCGGTGGAGGCCTGCTGGTACGACAGCACGGCGCGCCCGATGCCGCCCCGGATGCCCGTGGAGATCTCGGCCACGATCACGCCGACCACCGACAGCGTGGCCGCCAGCTTGAGGGCCGGCACGATGTGTGGAACGGCGGCCGGGAAACGAACTTTGAACAGGGTCTTGGTCCACGAGGCGGCATAGCTGTCCATCAGCTCCAGCGACGCCGCCGAAGCCGACTGCAGGCCACGCAGCGTGCCGACCGCCACCGGGAAGAACGCCAGAAACGCCGCCAGCACGCAGACCGAAGCCCAGCGTGGAAACTCCCAGCCGAAGATGTCGATCCGGCCGCTCCAGCTGACCACCTGCGGCGCCAGTGCGATCAGCGGCACCGTCTGGGACATGATCACCCACGGCAGCAGGCCACGCTCGGCAAATTTGAAGCGCGCCATCACGACCGCCAGGCCGATACCGACGCTGACACCGAGCACGAGGCCGCCCAACGACAGTCGGAAGGTGTACCAGGCGTACCCGGCGACCGTGATCCAGATCGGGTCGCCGCCACCACGGTTCTCGGGTTCGCCGAGCCGCTGCACGATGTCCCACGTGTGGGGCATCGCCCGGTCGGAGGTCTTGGGGATCATTCGCACCCCCAGCACCGAGCCACCGCCGTCGGGCCCGATCAACTTGTACAGCTCCCAGGCGCAGGCGACCAGGAACAACGCCACGCAGAACAGCGCCGTGCGGCGAGCAGCGCGGCGGATCACGTTGGGGTCACCGATGCGGTCATGTTGTGGTCACGATGGTCGTGGTCACGATTTGGCGAGCACGTGCTCGTTCAAGTTGGGGATGATGTGTTCGCCGTACTGAAGCAGGGTGTGGTCCTTGCCGTCATGTTGAAGGTAGATCGCGAACTGGTCGACGCCGAGCGCCCGCAGTTCGTTCAGGCGATCCATGTGGGCCTCGACCGGACCGAGGATGCAGAACCGGTCGACGATCTCGTCGGGCACGAAGGCGGCGTGAGTGTTGCCGGCCTGGCCGTGCTGGTTGTAGTCGTAGCCCTGGCGGTTCTTGATGTAGTCGGTCAAGGCCTGCGGTACCGGGGCGTCCTCGCCGTAGCGGGACACGATGTCGGCCACATGGTTGCCGACCATTCCGCCGAACCACCGGCACTGATCGCGCATGTAGGGCACGTCGTCACCGACATAGGCCGGGGCGGCGACCACGATCGTGAGATCGTCAGGGTTGCGCCCGGCCTGCTCGGCAGCGGTGCGCACGCTGGTGATGGTCCACTCGGCGATCTGCGGGTCGGCCAACTGCAGCACGAAACCGTCGCAGGTCTCGCCGATCAGCTTGAGCGCCTTGGGTCCGTAGCCGGCGCCGAGCACCTGCAGTCGCGACTTCGACGCCCACGGAAGCGTGATCGTCGAACCCTTGTAGTCGACGCTGCGACCGTTGGCGAGCTCGCGGATCACGTTGACCGACTCGCCCATCGTGGCGAGCGTGGTCGGCTTGCCGTTGGTGACCCGAACAGCCGAGTCGCCGCGGCCCATCGAGCAGATCGTGCGGTTGCCGTACATCTCGTTGAGGGTGGCGTAGGTGCTGGCGGTGACGGTCCAGTCGCGGGTGGCCGGATTGGTGACCATCGGGCCGACGATCACGTTGCGGGTCTCGGCCAGGATCTGGCTGTAGATCACGTACGGCTCCTCCCACAAGATGTGCGAGTCGAAGGTCCACACGTGCGAGAAGCCCAGTGATTCGGCGCGCTTGGCAAGCTCGATCACCCGCAACGCGGGAGGTGTGGTCTGCAACACGATGCCGATATCCATGCACCGACACTAATCCACCGGCTCCGACACCGACACGGTGCAACCCCGGAGGCTGGCGTGATCCCTCCGGTTAGCGGGTTTCGGGGAAGCCGAGGTCGATCGTGGACTTGGCCGGGTCGGGCCAGCGGCTGGTGACGACCTTGCCTCGGGTGTAGAAGTTGATGCCTTCGGGGCCGTACATGTGGGTGTCGCCGAACAGGCTCGCCTTCCACCCACCGAAGCTGTAGTAGCTGACCGGCACGGGGATCGGCACGTTGATGCCGACCATCCCGACCTCGATGTCGAACTGGAACTGGCGCGCCGCGCCACCGTCACGGGTGAAGATCGCCGTGCCGTTGGCGAACGGGTTGGCGTTGATCGTGGCGACGCCGTCCTCGTAGCCGTGGACCCGCATCACCGACAGCACCGGTCCGAAGATCTCGGCGTCGTAGCACGCCATGCCGGGCTGCACGTTGTCGAGCAGGGTCGGGTTGATGAAGTAGCCGTCGGTCGGACCGTCGGGACGGCCGTCGACCACGATCGTGGCACCGTCACCGGGCGCTCCGTCGATGTAGCTGGCGACCTTGTCGCGGTGCTCGGCGGTGATCAGCGGCCCCATCTCGCTGTCGGGTGCGTTGCCGGCACCGACCTTCACGGCGGGAATCCGCTCGGCGATCTTGGCGACCAGATCGTCGGCGATCGTGTCGGCGGCCAGGATCACGCTGATCGCCATGCAGCGCTCGCCGGCCGAGCCGTAGGCGGCGCCGATCGCCGCGTCGGCGGCCATGTCGAGGTCGGCGTCGGCCAACACGAGCATGTGGTTCTTGGCGCCACCGAGGGCCTGCACGCGCTTGCCGTTCTTGGTGCCCGTCTCGTAGATGTACTTGGCGATCGGGGTCGAGCCGACGAAGCTGATGGCCTTCACGTCGGGGTGGTCGAGCAGCCGGTCGACGGCCACCTTGTCGCCGTTGACCACGTTGAAACAGCCGGCCGGCAGACCGGCCTGGGCCAGCAGTTCGGCCATGTAGAGCGCGACCGACGGGTCCTTCTCGCTGGGCTTGAGCACGAACGTGTTGCCGCACGCCAGGGCGTTGGCGAACATCCACATCGGCACCATCGCCGGGAAGTTGAACGGGGTGATACCGGCCACGACGCCGAGCGGCTGGCGGATCGAGAACACGTCGACGCCGGTGGCCGCCTGCTCGCTGAAGCCGCCCTTCAGCAGGTGCGGCACGCCGCACGCGAACTCGATGTTCTCGAGGCCGCGGGCGACCTCGCCCATCGCATCGGAGAGCACCTTGCCGTGTTCGGCGGTGAGCAGGCTGGCGATCTCCTTGCGGTTGGCGTCGACCAGCTCGACGCATGCGGAACAGGATCTCGGCCCGCTTCGACAGGCTGGTCGCCCGCCATGCCGGCGCCGCCGCAGCGGCCGCAGCGACAGCGGCATCGACCTCGGCGACCGAGGCCAGCGCGACGGTGCCCGACTGCTCGCCGAGCGCCGGGTTGTACACGGGCGCCGTGCGACCCGATGTCGACTCGACGACCTTGCCGTCGATCCAATGCTGAATGTTGTTCATGACGTTCCTGCTGTTCGAGGCCTTCGACTGAGGTGTCTGACCCGGGGTCAGTGGAGGTAGCGGCTGAGGCCGCGCTTGACGTACTTGCCGTGGCCGACCTTGCCGACGAAGGTGTCGTTCTCGACGACCACGGTGCCACGGCTGATCACCGTGTCGACCTTGCCGTCGATCTCGAAGCCTTCCCACGCCGAGTGGTCCATGTTCATGTGGTGCTTGTCGTTGATCCCGATCTTGGTCCGCGAGTTCGGGTCCCACACCAAGATGTCGGCGTCGAACCCGGGGGCGATCTCACCCTTGCGGTCGAGTCCGAACATCCGCGCCGGCGTGGTGGCACATGTCTCGACCCAGCGCTCGAGCGTGATCTCGCCCGTGACGACCCCCTGGTAGAGCAGCTCCATCCGGTGCTCGACGCTGCCGATCCCGTTCGGGATCTTCGAGAAGTTGCCGAGCCCGAGCTCCTTCTGGTCCTTGAAGCAGAACGGGCAGTGGTCGGTCGACACGATCGCCAGCTCGTTCATGCGGAGACCCTTCCAGAGGTCGGCCTGGTGATGCTCGTGCTTGGTGCGCAGCGGTGTCGAGCAGACCCACTTGGCGCCCTCGAACCCGGGCTGGGCGAGGTGATCTTCGAGCGTGAGGTACAGATACTGCGGGCAGGTCTCGGCGAACACGTTGTAGCCGGCGTGCTGGGCGGCGGCGACCTCTTCGAGCGCACCAGACGCCGACATGTGCACGATGTAGAGCGGCACGTTGCCGGCCACTTTGGAGAGCTGGATCGCCCGATGCGTTGCTTCGCTCTCGAGCTCGGCGGGGCGGGTGAGCGAGTGGAACTTCGGGTCGGTGTCGCCGCGCGCCAGCGACTGGGCGACCAGCACGTCGATGGCGATCCCGTTCTCGGCGTGCATCATGATCATCGCCCCCGATTCGGAGGCGTTCTGCATCGCTCGCAGGATCTGGCCGTCGTCGCTGTAGAGCACACCCGGGTAGGCCATGAACAGCTTGAAGCTGGTGATCCCCTCGTTGTCGACGAGGTAGGTCATCGCCTTCAACGACTCCTCGTCGACACCACCGATGATCTGGTGGAAGCCGTAGTCGATCGCACAGTTGCCGGCAGCCTTGGCATGCCACTCGGCGAGCCGCTCGTGGACGCTGGTGTTGGTGTTCTGGACGGCGAAGTCGACGATCGTGGTGACACCGCCCCAGGCAGCGGCGATCGTGCCGGTCTCGAACGTGTCGCTCGCCTCGGTGCCGCCGAACGGCAGCTCCATGTGGGTGTGCACGTCGACTCCACCGGGAACGACGTACTTGCCGGTGGCGTCGATCGTGCGGTCGGCGGTGATACCGAGACCGGCCGCCTGGCCGGGCGCCAGGATGGCGGCGATCGATTCGCCGTCGATCAGCACGTCACCGGCGGCGCGGCCGGTGGCGGAGATGATCGTGCCGTTGGTGATCAGTGTTCGAGCCATGTCTGATTCCTCCTTCGAACGGATTCTGTTGCGTAACGGTGTAACGGTTTGGTGCCTGGCACCAAACCGTTACGTCAGCGGGTGACGATTTCGTCGTAGGCGTCGGGGCGACGGTCGCGGTAGAACTGCCAGCCGTCGCGGACCTCGCGGATCAGGCCGAGGTCGAGATCGCGCACGATCAGTTCCGGCTTGTGAGCGTCGCCCTTGTCGCCGACGTACTGGCCGCGCGGGTTGACGAAGTAGCTCTGGCCGTAGAAGTCGTTCTCGCCGAGCGGCTCGATGCCGACCCGGTTGATCGCCCCGACGTAGTACATGTTGGCGCACGCCGCTGCGGGCTGCTCGATGCTCCAGAGGTACTCGGACAGGCCGCGGTGGGTGGCCGACGGGTTGAACACGATCTCGGCGCCGTTGAGGCCGAGGCAGCGCCAGCCTTCGGGGAAGTGGCGGTCGTAGCAGATGTACACGCCGACCTTGCCGACCGCCGTGTCGAACACCGGATAGCCGTCGGAACCGGGCGTGAAATAGAACTTCTCCCAGAACCCCTTGACCTGCGGGATGTGCTGCTTGCGG
This sequence comes from uncultured Acidimicrobiaceae bacterium, assembly GCA_963700265.1. Lineage (GTDB taxonomy): Bacteria > Actinomycetota > Acidimicrobiia > Acidimicrobiales > Ilumatobacteraceae > Ilumatobacter. The sequence goes on from CAVOWX010000001.1 coordinate 133,488, forward strand.
TACTTGCCGAGGTACGTGCCGTCGGCATCGATCACCGCAGCGGTGTTGTAGTACAGCCCGGCCTGCACGATCTCGTACATCGGCAGCACCAGCACCATGCCGAGCTCTTTGGCCAGGCTCTGGAAGCGCTTCGTGGTCGGCCCGTTCGGGATCTCCTCGGTGTACTCGTAGTACTGGGCGTCTTGCACCTGGCAGAAGTAGGGGCCGTAGAACAGCTCCTGGAAGCACATCACCTGGGCGCCCTGGGCAGCCGCCTCGCGGGCCTGCTGCTCGTGCTTGTCGATCATCGATTGCTTGTCGCCGGTCCAGTCGGTCTGCAACAGGGCTGCTCGCACAATGTTCGTCATCGTTCCCCCTCGGGCTCGCGTCGGAATGGGTTCTGAGCAGGGCCTGCCGACTCAGGAGCCCCATCCTAGTGACATCGCGCACCGCGAGATTTAGGCTGGGTCGATGACCAGCGTCGACATCCCGACCGAACAACTCGCCGACCAGTACATGGAGACGGCCTTCACCAACGACCGTGCCCACGTGTTCCACTCGTGGTCGGCGCAGGGCGCCCTGCAGCCGACCGTGATCGCCGGCGGCTCGGGTTCGCGGATCTGGGACGACCAGGGCAACACCTACCTCGACTTCTCGAGTCAGCTCGTGAACGTCAATCTCGGGCACCAACACCCGAAGATGATCGAGGCGATCAAGGCTCAGGCCGACCGGCTGTGCACGATCGCCCCGAGCGCCGCCAACGACATGCGCAGCGAGGCCGCCCGCCTGATCACCGAGCGGGCACCCGGCGACCTCGACATGGTGTTCTTCACCAACGGCGGCGCCGAGGCGATCGAGAACGCGATCCGCCTCGCCAAGGGCCACACCGGGCGCATGAAGGTGCTGTCGGCCTACCGCAGCTACCACGGCAGCACGACCGGGGCGATCAGCCTGACCGGTGAGGCGCGCCGGTTCGACAGCGAGCCCGGCCTGCCGGGGGCGATCAAGTTCTTCGGGCCGTATCTGTATCGCTCGGCGTTCCACGCCACCACCGAGCAGGAGGAATGCGAGCGCGCGCTCGAGCATCTGCGGGCCGTCGTGGTCGGCGAGGGCGGCGACCGGGTGGCGGCGATCGTGCTGGAGATCCGTGGTCGGCACCAACGGCATCCTGATGCCGCCCGACGGCTACCTCGCCGGGGTCCGTGCGCTGTGCGACGAGTACGGAATCATGATGATCTGCGACGAGGTGATGGCCGGTTTCGGTCGTTGCGGCGAATGGTTCGCCGTCAACCACTGGAACGTCACGCCCGACCTGATCACGTTCGCCAAGGGTGTCAACTCGGGCTATGTGCCGCTCGGTGGCGTGATCATCTCACGCAAGATCGCCGACACGTTCCGCGACCGTGTGTTCCAGGGCGGGCTCACCTACTCGGGCCACCCGCTGGCGTGCGCCACGGCGGTGGCCTCGATCAACATCTTCGAGGACGAGGGCGTCGTCGAGCACGCTCGCATGCTCGGCAACGACGTGATCGGCCCGGCGTTGCGCGGCGATGGCCGAGCGCCATCGCTGCGTCGGCGAGGTGCGCGGGCTGGGAGTGTTCTGGGCGATCGAGCTGGTCGGTGACCGCCAGACCCGAACACCGGTCGATGCTGCGACGATGCAGACGATCACGGCCGGCTGCAAGGCGCGCGGGCTGTGGCCGTTCATCGCCGGCAACCGAATCCATGTCGTGCCGCCTTGCAACATCAGCGTCGACGACGCCAAGGCCGGGCTGGCGATCATCGACGAGGTGCTGTCACTCATCGACTGAGATCGGCGCTGTCGACACCAGACATCATCAGACCGACCTCGTTGACGGTCGCTTCGGCGCGGGTGACCTCGCCCATGATCTTGCCCTCGAGCAGCACGATGATGCGATCGGAGAGCTGCATGACCTCGTCGAGGTCCTCGGAGATGAGGAGGATGGCGGCGCCCTGTGAACGTTGCTCGAGCAGGCGCTCGTGGATGTACTCCGCCGCACCGATGTCGACACCGCGGGTCGGCTGTGCGATCACGAGCACACTCGCACCGGCGCTGAATTCACGGGCGATGACGACCTTTTGGATGTTCCCACCCGAGAGGTGTCTGGTCGGGGTGTCGAGCGTCGGGGTCTTGACGTTGTAGCCGTCAACCAAGCCGTTGCAGCGGTCGGTGATGGCCCGGCGGTTCAACAATCCGCGACGGGTGTACGGCGCGTGTAGGTAGTCGACGAGCATCAAATTCTCGGCCACCGTGAAGTCGGCGACGGTGCCGTGTCGCATCCGCTCCTCCGGCACATAGGCGAGCCCGACGTCGCGAACTGCCTTCGGGGACGGTTCGGCGACCTGCGAGTCGCCGATCTGTATCGTGCCGGCAGCGATCGGCCGAAGCCCGAAAATGGCCTCCGCCAGCTCGCGCTGGCCATTGCCGGAAACGCCCGCAACCCCGACGATCTCGCCGGAACGAACTTCGAGCGACACGCCGTCGACGGCGACCGTACCGCGATCGCCCAGCACCGAAAGGCGGTCGACGACGAGCTGGGCGTCACCTGGCTCGCGGGGTGGTACCGAGCGGGTCAGCACCACCGGGCGACCGACCATCATCTCGGCGAGCGACTCACGGGTCGCTTCACTCGGTCGTGTGTGGCCCGACACGCGGCCGTCTCGCAGCACGGTGATCTCGTCGGAGAGAGCCATCACCTCATGGAGCTTGTGCGAGATGAAGATCAGCCCCTTCCCGTCGGCCGTGAGCTGACGCAGGGTGACGAACAGCTCGTCGACCTCGGGCGGGGTGAGCACAGCGGTCGGCTCGTCGAGCACCAACAAGCGCGCATCGCGATAGAGCGCCTTGAGGATCTCCGCCCGCTGCCGTTCTCCGACCGCCAACTGCCAGACCTGGGCGTCGGGGTCGACGCGGAGCCCGTACTGTTCGGACACCTCGAGCAGCCGCTTGCGCACCGGTCGCATGTCGGCAAGCCCCCGTCGGCCTCCGAGGCCGAGGGCGACGTTCTCGGCGACGGTGAGGGTGGGTACCAACATGAAATGTTGGTGGATCATGCCGATCCCACGACCGATGGCATCGTTGGGTGAGTGGATCTCGACCCGTACACCGTCGAGCGAGATCGAACCCTCGTCGGGCTGGTAGAGCCCGTAGAGGACCTTCATGAGGGTGCTCTTGCCGGCACCGTTCTCACCGAGCAGTGTGTGCACCTGACCCGGCAGGACCGACAGGTCCACGCCGTCGTTGGCGAGCACGCCAGGGAAGCGCTTGGTGATCCCGCGCATCTCGAGCATCGGCACCACCGGGTCAGGCTGCGTCACGTCACGGACTCCCGATCACTCGACGCCAGTGGTGATCGCGCCCGAGGCCAAGTCGACGACGGTCTGCTCGGCCGCCGCTCTGATCGCGGGATCGAGGGGGTAGTCCGGATTGAACTCCATCACCAGTCCACCGTTCTCGAGCGTGAGGGTGTAGGTCTGACCTCCCAGCGTGCCGCCATCGATGTTGGAGATCATCTCTTCGAGCACGACCTCCCAGTGGTACACCTGCGATGCCACGACGACCGGAGCGCCGAGAGCATCCTGATTCGACTGGGTGCCGAACCAGGGGATGTCCTCCTCGAGCGCCACACCCGTGGCCCCGACGACCATCTGAGCCGTGCCGGTCAACACGTCGGCGCCGTTGGCGACGTGGGCCTTGGCGGCCTCGTTGGCCAGGTTGACGTCGCTGAATGACTCGATGTAGTTGACGTTGACGACGGCGTCGGGGTTCTGTGCCTTGACGCCGGCGACGAAACCGTCGACATACAGCTTGGCGTCACCGACCTCGACCGGGCCGACCACACCCAGCGTGTTCGACGTGGACAGCTGGGCGGCGATCGTGCCGTTGACGTAGCCACCCTCGTCGGCGCGCACCGTGTAGGCGGACACGTTCGGGAGCCCGAAGGTGTCCGCGGCGGTACCCCACGCGAACGCGACGTCGGGGAAGTCGGGTGCAATCTCCTGGAGCGGAGCGCCGTACTGCGAACCGTGTGCGATCACCAGGTCGTAGCCGTCTTCGGCGTAGCCGCGCAAGGCGGCTGCTGCGTCTTCGACGATGAACGTGCCATCGGTGATGTCGACTTCGATGTCGCGGGTTTCGGCGACCCGATTGATGCTGTCGACCATGCTCTGTGTGAAGGCCAGGTCGTTGCTGGCGCTCGGTGCGACGATCGCGATACGGAACGGCTCGGCAGCCTCATCGGGCGTGTCGGGTGCATCCGTTGCGTCGGGTGCCGTCGTTGCGTCGGGTGCATCCGTCGTGTCGGGTGCATCCGTGGCGTCGGGTGCATCCGTCGTGTCTGGTGCAGTCGTTGCGTCGGGTGCAGTCGTTGCGTCGGTGTCGTCGTCACCCCCGCAGCCGGCGGTGATCAGCGCCACGGCAGCGAGCACGGCGATGCCGACACGACCGGTTCGGCGTGTTCGGGTCTGGGTTGTCATGATGTCTCCCCTTCTTGGGTTGAGGTTCGGGCTGATGTAGTGGGTTGATAGGTCAAGCCGCCCGATCAAAGGGTCGGGTCAGGGCGGCAGGGGCATCGATCCGGCGGCTCACGAGCACCAGAACGACGATGGTGAGCAGGGCAGGTGCCATGGCGGTCAAGCTGGACGCAGCACCCGACACGATGCCGAGCGTCTTCCACTGCAGCACGGTGGCCGAGACGATGCCGAACAGCAGCGCGCCCGTCATCACTCCAGCGGGTCTCCAGGCGCCGAAGTACACGAGCGCAATCGCGATGAATCCCTGTCCAGCGGTGAGATTCTGCTGAAAGATGCCGACCTCGAGCGCCAACGCTCCCCCCGCCAAACCGGCGAGTGTGTTGCCGATCACGATCGTCGCCGTGCGCGTGCGGTTGACACTGACGCCGAGCGTGTCGGCGGCCTCGGGGGTCTCACCAACCGCTCGAATGTTGAGCCCGAACGTGGTGCGGTTGATCACGAACCACACCACCGGCACGAGCAAGAAGGCGACATAGGTCAAGAGACTGTGCTGGAAGAAGATCTCGCCGATCTTGGGAATCTCCGACAGCAGTGGAATGTCGATCGGTTGCAGGCCGCGAATCGGAATCGGCGTCCCAACCTGCTTCTGGAACAGCAAGTCGGTGAATCCCAGTCCGAACAGGAAGATGCCGATCCCGCTGATGCCCTGCTCGGCGTGCAGCACGACCGTGATCAGTGCGTACACCAACCCCATCACGGCGCCTGCGCCGAGCGCCACGAAGATGGCCAACGTTGCGCTTCCGGTCTCGAGCGCTGTGTAGTAGGCAGCGAACGCTCCGACCAACATGACGCCCTCGACACCGAGGTTGAGCACACCGCTGCGCTGCCCGATAGTCTCGCCCAGCGCAGCCAGGAGGAACGGGGTGGCGAGCCGGATGCCGGCTGCGAGCGTGGCCACCAGCACCGAGACCGTGAAGAAGTCACTCATGACGCCACCTCGGATCGCCCGGCGGTGTCGGCCCAGAGCTGGAGCTTGGACCGCAACTTGAGGCTGCCGACGACGAACACGACGACGACTCCGTTGAGAGCGACGATCAGCGCAGCGGGCACCTGCAGCTCGCGTTGGAGTGAAATTCCGCCGGTCAACATGCCGCCGAAGAAATACGACGCAGGGATCGTGTACAGCGGATGGAGCGAGCCGAACAACGCCGCGACGATGCCATTGAATCCGGCGTTCTGGGTGAATGCCGCGGCGCCACCCTCACCGATCAGGCGGTGCGACTCGCTGCCGAACACGAGCACCGCTCCGGCGATACCCGAGCAGGCCCCGCTGAACGCCAGTGCCTGCACGATGCTGCGCTTGACCGGCATGCCTGCGTATTGCGAAGCGTGGGGGTTGTGACCGACGGAACGAAGGCGCAGCCCGAGCGCACTGCGAAACAACAAGATGTAGCCCGCACCGGCGATCAGCACGGCGATGATCACGCCGAGATGAAGACGGGTCCCGCCAGGCATCAGGGGCAAGTCGGCGTTGCCGCTGAGACGCTTGGTCTGCTGGATGCGGATCGCTCCCTCCTCGATCAGCAGGTCCTGGAGCAGAAAGCTCAGGAACTGGGCGGCCACGATGTTCATCATGATCGTGCTGAGGATCTCGCTGACCCCTGCATATGCCTTGAGGGCACCAGGGATCGCGCCCCAGATCCCTCCCCCGATCGCGCCGCCCAGCACCACCAGCGGCACCAGCAACACCCGCGGCACGCTGGGCAGGGCTAGGGCGACCACCGTGGCGAGGATCGCGCCGGCGATGATCTGGCCCTCACCCCCGATATTGATGACACCGGCACGGAATGCGATACAAATACCGACGCCCACCAGCAGCAGCGGCATCGATTTCAATGCGGTGTCGGCGAGTGCATCCCATCCACCGAATGCTCCCTCGAGCAGTGCCGCGTAACCTCGCAGGGGATTCGCACCGAGGGCGAGCAACATCAGGGCGCCGATCGTGAACGCCGCCACAACCGCACCGATCGGTACGGCCAATCCGACGAACGGCCTGAGCGCAGACGCCAGGCCAGATCCTCGGCGACCGCCCTGGGGCGAACCGTCAGGCGCAGTGGTCAGATCGGCCATGGTGTCGCTCATGGTGGTGATCCGGTCGTAGGCCGATCGGCGCGTGGCGGCCGGACCACCAGTGCGGTCGGCTGCGGTCTCAACGTGCGGGCCACTCGGAGCAACTTCCCTCACTTGACGTCGGTGTCGTTACCGCGACGCTAACAAAGCGTCAATCGCCGACGCGAACGAACCGCTCAGCGGTACAACGCGTTGAGGTAGTTGTAGACCGTGATCCGGCTGATGCCAATCGCCTTCGAGACGTCCTCGACCGCTCGGCGCAGCGTGAACGCACCGAGTTCATCGAGTCGACGGATCGCGAACTGCTGTTGTTCACGAGTGAGGGACGCCAGCGGTCCACCGAGTTCGAGCTCGACGGAAGTCAACAACCGTTCCAGCGATTCGTGCAGTCGCGGGAGACGAACAGCGACGACCGCGCGACCATCCCATTCGATGGCTACGTCGCCATCATCGGCGGATTCGATAGCGATCAGTTCCGCACCCAACGCATCGACGACGGGTCGCAGGGCGGCGATCAGTCGTTGCTCGTCGGTCGCGCCCACGAGCGAATCGTACGTGTCAGGTTCGACCGACCGCTGCAACATCAACGCCATCCACGAGTTGTTGTCGCTGATCGGCTGAGGTCACGCCGGTCGAAGCGGGCTCGGTCGCCGTTCAGGCGAGTCGACGACGTCGCCGAGGGCGCAGGCACAGGTACCCGATCAGCATCAACGCGGTGGCGATCGCCAGCGTCGTCGTCGGATTCGAACCCGTGATCGGAACCCCGCTGGCCGGCGAGACAACTGTGACGGTGAAGGTCGTCGTGGCCTTGTTGCCGGCAGCGTCCGTAGCCGTACAGGTGACGGTGGCAACGCCGAGGCTGAACAGCGACCCGGACGCCGGGGCGCACGTCACGACCGGCGGCCCGGCATTGTCGGTCGCCGACGGCGTGACGAAGGTGACGGGGATCGGCTTGCCATTCGACGAGTCACGGATCAAGTCCGGCGGCTTGGCGATGACCGGCGGCTCGGCGTCGACGACTGTGACGGTGAATGTTCCCGACGTGGTCGCCTCGACGAACCGATTCTGTTGGTCGCCGGGGTTGCTGTCGGTCGCCGTACACGTGACGGTCGTGGTGCCGATCGGGAAGAACGCACCGGAGGCAGGACTACACGAGACGCTGATCGGTGGGGTCCCGCCGGTCGCCGTCGGTGCCGGATAGGTGACGACGGCACCGATCATGCCGGGGTCATTGTTCTTCGTGATGTTCGCCGGCAACGTGAGCACGATCGGTGTCGGCCCGGACTGGGTGTAGGTCACCGTGTTGTCCGTGCTGGTCGAGGCGAGGCTGAGGTTGTTGGCGGCGTCGGTGGCCGCCCCGGCGATCACCGTGGCGATCACGGTGCCGGCGCTGGTCATGCCCGACACCGACACCGTGTAGGTCGTGCCGGTGCCCGCCACCACCGCCGTGGTGGGCCCGGCGGTTCCAGACAGCGACACGTCGGAATCAACGAAACCGGACACCGGCTCGGAGAACACCACATCGAACACGATCGGCGACACACCCGTCGGATCAGCCTGCAACCCGCCCTGGTTGATCGTGACCGTCGGCGGTGTCACGTCGCCTTCGTCGAAGTCGAACGTGACCTGGTTGTCCGTCGAGGTGGACGCAACGCTGGGGTTGCCGCCCCCATCGAACGCCGCACCAGCATCGACCGCGGCGATCACCGTGCCGTCCTGAGTCATCCCTGAGACCGACACCGTGTACATCGCGCCGGTACCTGCCACCAGTGCGGTCGTCGCCCCCGCTGTCCCGGACAGTGTCACGTCCGAACCAACGAAACCCGACACCGGCTCGGAGAACACCACATCGAACACGATCGGCGACACACCCGTCGGGTCGGCCTGCAACCCGCCTTGGTCGATCGTCACCGTCGGCGGTGTGAGGTCGACCAACTCGAAGCTGACCGAGTTGTCCGTCGAGGTCGACGCGTCGTTCGGGTTGCTGTTGGCATCGATGACCGAGCCACCCGGGATCGAGGCGACGACCGTTCCGTCACCGGTCATCCCGCTGACCTCGACCGTGTAGGTCGGGCCTGATCCGACGATTGCGGCAACCAAGACGCCCGGTGCCGTCGATCCGGCGAACGAAATGTCGGCCGCCGTGAACCCGAACACCGGCTCGGAGAACACCACGTCGAACACGATCGGCGACAGGCTCGTCGGATCGGCCTGCAACGCGCCCTGATCGATCGTCACCGTCGGCGGCGTCACGTCGCCGGAGTCGTTGTCGGTGATCGTGATCGTGGCCTCACTGTCGCCCAGCGCACACTGCGGATCCGAAGCACCCGACAACGCGATCGTGATCGTGAACGTCTCTGCCGGCTCGGGATCGGCGTCATTGGCGACCGAGATCGCCAACACGTCCGACGCCGTGTTGGCGATGCCGAACGAACCCACAATGGCGGCGTAGTCATCAGGGGCCGTCGCCGTACCATCAGCCGACGCCACCGTCACCGCACACGTCCGACCAGCGAAGTTCGTCATCGAGATCGCCGTCTGATTCCCGATCCCACCCTCGGTCACCGTCGCATCCGCAATCGACACCACCGACGGTCCGTCATCGTCCAGGATCGTGCCGGTTCCTGAGGCGTCGCCAATGGTGAGATTGACGGGGTTCGACAGGTCGAGCGTGAACGAATGGTCACCCTCGTCGATGGTGTCCCCGTGCACGGTGACATCGACCGTTGCGGTGGTCGCCCCGAGGGCGAAGTTGACCGTCGTCGAGACAGCGTCGAAGTCGGCCGGTGAAGTCGCCGAGTCGTCGTTCGTCACGACATCGACCGATTCATTCCCGGTGGCGGGGTTGTCGAGGGTCAGCGTGAATGTCAGCGTCGTATCCCCCACGTCACCCTCCGCCACCGACGGATCAGCGACCGAAATCAACGTCACACCGGCGGCATCGTCATCGATGATGTTGATGGCGATCGTTGCCGTGTCTGTCGTCACGGCGTATCCCGGCGGAGGCGTCGCCGGCGGTGCGACCGTCAACGAGATGCCCTCACCCGGATCGACCAGCAGATCCTCGATCGTCGATATCGGGATGCCGACCGACACGGCGTCCTCCGGCACGGTCAGTGTCAGAGCAACGGTGTCGTAGTCGACCGCGCTGACCGCTCCACCGGTGCCGACGGCGGTGATGTCGAGGTCGAACGCCGGGTGACCCGCAGGATCGGTTGGATCGGTGGTGATCGCCACGGTGACCGTCGCTCCGTCGCCCTCAGGAATGTCGATGGGGCCAGCCGGCAGGCTGGCGTCGATCGTGGTGCCGTCGCCGACTTTCACGGTGAGCGAGTCGAAATCGACGCCTGGCCAGGGAATCTCGAGTCCGAGCGGCGGGTCCCCCAGATACTCGACCGGCAACCCGTTGTTGCCGAGATCACTGACGATGGTGAACAGCTCACACGTTGCGTTGGCAATCGCCGTGTGAGGTGGACCAGGGGTCGCCGGGTCGACGCCGTGGAAGGTCACGTTGTCGAGTGTGTAGTTGATCTCCTCGAGCTGGGCGATTCCCGCAAACGCCGTCACCGGCCCATTGGTGGCGTTGGTAGCCAGTTGAAAGCTCGTCACCTGTGGTGCAGCGGTTTCGATCGCCGCAAGCAGGGCCGCGATCACGAGCGACTCGGTGGCTGTAGGCGACGCCGGGTTTGCCGCGATGTGGTCGGTCAACAGCTCCTCGATGTCGTCCTTGATCGTGAAACCGTTGGTGCTCAGGAACTCGAATCCACCACACGTGGTGAACATCAACAACAACGCATCGTCCCCGGTTCCGTCGGTCCGGTCGTCGCAATCGCTGCCGTGCGTTCCTGAATCACCGGGCGAACAGTCGGGCGGCTTCGGGTCGAACGTGTCGGTGCTGTCGTCGTTGTCGTCATCGACGACATCGAACACGGCTGACGCATCCATGGGATCGGGGCCACCGATCAACACCGAGCCGCCACTCGGCACCGCCTCGGTGTCGATCGTCTGAGTCAGATCGAGCCAACCGTTCACATCGAGCACCCTGATTTCGGCCGAGAATTGCCCGATCAGATCAGCGAGGCCGGGGTCACCGGGGAGCAGGTCGAACTCGATCTGCTCAGGATCGTTGCCGTTGTAGAAGTAGTCGTCGTCCGGGTCGTACACGAGATCAGCTAGCGCCTTGTTGACATCGTCGAACTCGCCACGCACATACACGATCGCACCGGGAGCACCCGAGAAGCCGGTGTCGATGTCGGCCCCGTCGGCGTGGGTGTAAATACCGTTGCCGGTATCCGAGTTGGGAATCGAGAGCTTCCCGTTGCCAACCTGCAACTTGACCGTGGTGCACCCGACATAGCTCGGCACGGGCCGGTTCGAGTGGTCGCAGTTGTCGTCTTGTGACTCGACCTGGATCTGACGCTTGTCTCCCGAAATCGGATCGGGGGTGAAGTCGAAGTTCAAGGTGCCGATCGGCACGTCGGGATGCACATACGGGATCGGAGAGGTTGCGAAGTTGGTTCCGGTCGGCGCCATATAGAGACGCGTCGGCGGTTCGACGAATGACGGGGCCGCGGCGTGGCCGACCTGTACGTCGGTGAATCCGAGAACGGACGCCGAAAGTACCACCATCGACACTGCCAGGCGGGTTGGACCTCTCCAAACACGACCATGCACGACGTACCCCCAATTTCCGTTGACGAACTCGGCGAACCCAAGTCCGGCGGCTCCGCCACCGCCGGACCGGGTTCGTCCTCAACATCGAACCAGGGCTACAGCCGACGTGCAGTCCCGCTTTCGTCCCACTTTCGTTCGACGGGCTGGGTGATCGTGACCGGCTACCTACTAGCGATCGTGGCGGGCGATCGACGCGATCTCTTCGCCGACACGTTCGGTCGCCGCGCCCAGTCGCCGAAAGTACGCCGAACGGCTGAGATGCAGACGCCGGGCGATCGACTCGTGGGACTGAGCGTCCTCGAGGTAGGCCGCCTCGATGATCGACCGCGCGATCTGGTCGTCGTGATGTGACCCAAACACCACCAGGGCGCCGGTCACCAGCGATCGCAGTCGTTCGAGCCGGATCGACGGCGACGTGCCGAGCCAGATCGGCCCGCGTGCCAAACCATCCGGGTCACGCAACAGCCGCAGCAGGGCGGCGGCATCGATCTCCGGGACGTCGCTCGGAGGCGGAGCGCCGGACTCGCGATAGATCCAGTCGCGCTGGAACCCGATCAAGCCGGTCGGCCCGAAGTCCACAACGTGGCAGTCGAGTTCCATCCCGTGCGTTCGCACGTCGAGTTCAGGCACGTGGCGAGCGCCCAGCGCCTCGCTGAACTGGAGCGCCGCTGGGATGATCGGTGAGATCGGCAAGAACCCGTAGCGCGGGTTCGGAACCCCGGTCGACAACAGACCACCGGCTCCGAGCAGCGAGGTCACTTCACCCATCTCCCCGGTCAGGTCGACCGCCTCGCGCCACAGCACGGCACTGTTCGTGCGGAGTTCTTCTCGGGCGTACCGAAGCCATGGCCCGAGCAACGGGTCACGTTCGGCCGCCGGTGGGGCATTGTCCGGCGCCACCGCCACGAAGTATCCCCCGATTCGACCATCGGGATCGCGGGCGACCCCACAGAATTCGGGGTGTTCGTCGAAGAACACCCTGGTCAGCAGCCACCACTCCTCAACCCCAACCGCGATCAGGATGTCGCCGATCAGATCGCTGTCGCCGGGCCGGATCGAGTCGATGCGGTACCGATTGCCGACGTCGGCGGAGAACCCCCACTTCACGTCGGGGTCGACCACGAGGTGTTGCAGGTCCGTCGAGAGGCCGTGCTGTCCGGCCAGCGCCCGACGGTGCAAATGATCGGCGATCCGACGCCGCAGATTCGCCTCGCCGATCGGGTCGCCGGCTCGGATCTGGTCACGAACCGCCTCCGCAACCAGTGCGTGCAGCGTCACTCCGGCGGCCAAGGGCTCGCTGAACGTTCGGGTCGCCAGCCACTTGAAACTCTCCTGCGGATCGCCGTCACCGACGACCTCTTCGAGCAACTCAGGCGTCGTGACGCGAGCGAGGGCGGCCACGCTCAGCGTGCGAGTGCGGCTGGGGTCGACCTCGTCGCCGAGCAGTCGCCCGGCCAGGCCGACCAGCCCGGCTTGTGTGTTCGAAGGCCCGGCTTCTGCACCGACCACGAGCGCCAGGGGTGACCCGTGACTTCTTCGGATCAACTCGGTGATGCGGGAGTCGTCGGTGACCCCGTGACCTTCCGCCAGGGCGCGTGCGTCGGCCGACTCGAGGGCGCCGAGTTCGATCGACTGGGTGATCCGGTCCCAGCCATCGGCGAACCACGACGGTGCCGGCGCGTGGCGAGACACGAACACGACCACGGTCGTGTCTGGCAACTCGGGGATCACGGTGTCTCGCAGATGACTATCGAGCGAACTCGCCAGCTCGTACGAGTCGAACACCACGAGTGCCGCAACCGACTCCGTCACCGAAGTGAGGGCGGCGTCGATCTCGGCCGGAAATGGAGCGATGTCGCGTCCGTCGAGCCAGATCGTTTCGACCCCGCCGGCTCGGGCCCGCCGAACAACCTCGCGCATCAGGGCGCTCTTGCCGATCCCCCCAGGACCGAACAGGTGGATCACTCGATGCGGGTGAGCTCCAGCGAGCACGGCGTCGAACTGCTCCAGTTCCGCAGTGCGGGCGACGAACAACTCCTGGTCCCTCAATGCGAGTCGGTCGCGAATCGTCGCCACGAGCCGAAATCCTTTCACACGCAGGTGCTTTGTGGCAGTCCGGACGGTGTCTCCTCGCAAGAGTTTGACGGTTGGCGTCAGGGCGGTCGTGTCGGGGTCGGGACGCCATTGACCGATCGGCGATGATGGCGAGATGAACGCTGGGCGCCACGCTGGGTTGGAGACGACGAGGGCACGCTACGCCGCCAAGCGGCCGAAGTCGGCCGAGATGTTCGAGCGCGCCTCGGTGGTGATGCCGGGCGGTTCGACCCGTTCGGTGCTCGACTTCGCACCGTTTCCGTTTCGCATTGCCGATGCCGACGGGTCGCGTATCACCGATGTCGACGGCCACGAGTACATCGACTTTCTCGGCGACTACTCAGCCGGTCTGCTGGGCCACAACCCGGGCCCGGTCGAAGCTGCCGTGATCGCAACCCTCGATCGTGGGTGGAGTTTCGGTGGCGTGCACACCGATGAGGTGCGCTTCGCCGAAGCGGTCGTCGATCGGTTCCCGTCGATCGAGCAGGTGCGCTTCACCAACTCGGGCACCGAGGCCAACCTGATGGCGATCCAGCTGGCTCGCCACCACACCGGACGCAACCGGGTCGTGGTGTGCGAGTTCGCGTACCACGGTGGGCTGTTGTACTTCGGACACGGCGGTGAGCCGCTGCTGGCACCGTTCGAGTTCGCCCGCATGCGCTTCAACGACCTCGACGATGCACGCCAGCGTGATCGACGACTCGACGGCGGTCGTGCTGGTCGAGCCGATGATGGGTGGGGCCGGTTGCATTCCGGCGACGCCCGAGTTCCTGCGGGCGCTGCGCACCCGATGCGACGAGACCGGGGCGCTGCTGATCTTCGACGAGGTGATGACTTCCCGGATGAGCACCGGCGGAGTGCAGGCCCGGCTGGGGATCACTCCCGACCTGACGACGCTGGGCAAGTACTTGGCGGGCGGTATGACCTTCGGGGCGTTCGGTGGACGGGCCGACGTGATGGGTGCGTTCGACCCCGCCCGCGGTGGTGAGCTGACACACGGTGGCACGTTCAACAACAACGTCGTCACGATGGCGGCGGGAGCGGCTGCACTCGGGGAGCTGCTGACCGCCACGGTGCTCGACGCTCTGTTCGAGCGCGGCGAGTCACTGAGAGCCCGGTTGCAGGAGTTGTGCGACTCGTCACCACTGCCGCTGTGTGTGACCGGCATGGGTTCGTTGATGACGATCCACACCGTGGCGGGCCCGGTCAGATCGCCCGACGATGTTGCCGACGCCGACCCGGTGTTGAAGGAATTGCTGTTCCACGAGTTGCTCGACCGGGGCATCTACCTCGCCCCGCGCGGCTACATGGCACTGTCGGTGGCGATCACCGACTCCGACTGCGACCGTCTGCTGGCAGCGATGGCCGAGTCGATCACCGCACTGGCCGACTGACACACTGCGCTGTCACCGAGGTCGGAGCGCCCCGAGTCCACCTCCCGGAGGGGGTCTGACCCCATCCGGGAGGTAGAACTGGGGGGTGCTGATCGTTGTCTCACCTGCCAAGGCGCTCGACTTCGAGTCGAAGCCGGCCACCCGCAAGTACAGCGAACCGCTGATGCTCGACCGTCTCGCGGAGTTGGCGTCGATCATGGCGACCAAGACCCCCGACGACCTGTCGGCGATGATGTCGATCTCACCGTCGCTGGCGGAACTCAACTTCGAGCGCTTCCAGGACTGGGAACCACCGTTCACGCCCGCCAATGCCCGCCCTGCCGTGTTGGCGTTCAACGGCGACACCTACATCGGGCTCGACGCCCCCGGATCGTTCACCGAGCGCGACTACACCCACGCCCAGAAGGTGCTGCGGATCTTGTCGGGGCTCCATGGTGTGCTGCGCCCGCTCGACCTGATCCAGCCGTATCGACTCGAGATGGGGTCGCGGGTGGAGCACCCCGGCGGGCATGACCTCTACAGCTTCTGGGGCGACCGCGTCACCGACGCACTCAACGCCGACCTCGACGCCAGCCCAGGCGCGCGCGTGCTGGTCAATCTGGCGTCGAACGAGTACTTCGGTGTGGTCCAATCCGACCGGGTTGACGGGCGCGTGATCACGCCCGAAGTTCCTCGACGCCAAGGGCGACGACGACTACAAGATCGTGAGCTTCTTCGCCAAACGCTGCCGCGGCATGATGGCCGGCTGGATCATCCGCGAACGGATCAAGTCAGCCAGGGCTCTGGTCGACTTCGACGGAGCCGGCTATCGGTACGACCCGGCTCGATCGACGTCCGACGAACCGGTCTTCGTGCGTCGCACCGCCTGACGCAACGGACTAACTCGGCGGGGTCCGCCACGCCGACTCCCACGGAGTTGGTGATCGCCACGCGTGGGTCGCGGTTGGGGTCGCCGATCGAACCGAGCGAGTCACGGAACGAGTTGAGCGCAACATTGCGGTCCTCTTCGCTCAACTCGGCATCCATGATTCGGACCACCGACGGGGTGAGGTCACCGAACTCGGTCACGATCTCATGGGCGAGCTGCTCGTTCGGCGCCAGGTCCTCGACCGGTGTCGTTCCGTTGTGCCAACGGGATACGGGAAGCTTCTTCTTTGCCATGGTGACTCTTTCTCAATGGTTCGGTTTGGGGTGAGCCGGCTGTCGTACGACGGTTGCAGCGGCGGCTTGGTGGGTGGCGGACTCCGATCCAACGTCGGGATCGGTCTCAGGTCAAGGCGTCGAGCCTGCACGGGGCGACTGCGTTTCCGCCGTCCTGCCCAAACGAGGCGACTCGCCCGAGGGCTCCCAGAGTACCAGCTGGTCGGCGTCGCCGTCTCCGTTCGTCGCGAGCCGACCGGGGTCGTCGGCCAGGTCAGCCGACCAGCGGGCGCTTGACTCTGCGCCTTCTCCTTCTTGGCCTGACGCTTCTCTTTGAGGGACTTGCCTTGCTTCTTGCCGGCTCGCTGCTGCGGGGATTTGCTGGACATGGTGTCTCCTGTTTCAAGGGTGACGCTCCGAGTTCGAGCGCCAGCCGGTGTCGGTTCAGATCGATCAGCTCAGCGTGTCGCAGTGATCGGGTTGGTCGGCGGCCGGGCCTTGATCGTCGTGACGTCGCTCATGCCGCCACCACCCACATCGCGGCGAAATGCAGCCCGGCGGCGGCCACCGTGAAGGCGTGCCACACCTCGTGGTACGAGAACGTGCTCGGGCGCAAGTGTCGGCCACTTCTGACCGAAGCCGATCGCTCCGACGGTGTACATGATTCCACCGCCGAGCAGCAGCGCGACCGGCAGCGGTCCGCCGTGGATCCACAGAGCCGGGACCAGCATCGTTCCCGGCCCACCCGATCGCGATGTACAAGATCACGCCGATCCGGTCGGAACGAGGCAGCTTCACGACCTGCACGACGGCACCACCGATGGCAGCCGTCCAGATCAGGATCATCATCGTGATCACCAACCCGATGCCGAGACTGACCATCGCCAGGGCGGTGAACGTGCCGGCGATCGCGGCAAAGATGGTGGCGTGATCGGCGCGCCGCCACATGCGACGGGCCCGCACCGTGTGTACCCAACGGTGATAGATCGTCGACACTGCCAACATCGAGCACAACCCGACGGCGTACACGATCACGCCGGACCGGGCGCGAGCACCGTCGGCGTGGATGGCGAGGAGCACCAGCATCGGCACTGCCGATAGCAGTGCGATCAAGTGCAGGCGGCCGCGCCACGACGGACGCGTCGGTGAGCCGAGCGGGACGTCCATCTCGCGGATCGCGGAAGTCGTGAGTTCGAGTCCCAGCGGAGCTTCCCATCCGGGTGTGCTGGGATCTGGGGAGTTGACTGAACTCATCAGGCTGCTCGCCGTTCCGCGACATCGGGCGTCGGTTCGGTCACCGTCGACGGCTCGACGGACGTCGATCGCCGAGCTCGCTCAGCGGCTGCCAGCGCCCAGGAGCGGCGGATCATGACCGTCCGACGACGCCAGGACTCGCCGGGCGAGCGCTCGGGATGTTGTTGGTGTGACGACGTATGGACCGCCATGCGACTCTCCTCGAACCGTTTTGGCTCAGAATGAGACGTCGGGCCTGTACGGGGCGACAGCGTTACTGGCCGTCCTGCCCAAACGAGGCGAATCACCTAAGTGGCCACATGGTATCTCCCCCTGGAGCACGGTCGGGCGCGGTCACGGCGCACGCCACGCCGAGCGGCGCCCACCGCCCCGTCTGTTTCGCCGCCGAGTACCTCGGCCGCGTCGGCACGGCTTGACACGCCGAGATTTCACGAAGACACGTTGGATCGGATCCGTGACGGTGCGCCGGGCGAAGTCGGGCGGCGAACTGGGCAACGGTTGCGGGTACGACGCTAGGTTCGCCGGCATGACCGAACGCATGCCTGCTCTCTCGCTCGCCGCTGTCCCTGGACGACGGGTTCAGACGCTCGAACTCGTGACCGAGATCGAACGGCGCCGGTTCAGTGGGATCTACTGCCCCAGCTTCGGGGATGCCATGGGACTGTGCCTGTCGATCGCTCACACCACGAGCACGATCGAGTTCGGCACGTCGATCCAGCCGATCTATCTGCAGCATCCGGCGGCGCTGGCGACATCGGCCAGCTATCTGCACGAGATCGCCGGAGGCAGGTTCCGGCTGGGCGTCGGGGTGACCCACGGTCCGGTGATCCGGCGGCTCGGTGTCGAGACCGGCAAGCCGCTCAGCGACATGCGCGAGTACGTCGGAACGATGCGTGCTGCGGCGGAGTCGATGGGCGGGCTGCCGCCGGTCGTGCTGGCGACGTTGCGCGACAAGATGGTCGGCTTGTCGGTCGAGGTCGGCGACGGTGCTGTGTGGGCGAACGCCTCGCTCAGCCGGATGGCGCACTCGTTGGCCGGTATCCCCGCCGATCGACTGGCGGGCGGGTTCTCGATCGGCAACATGATCCCGACCGTGATCGACGACGACATCGACGCCGCGCGGGCCCGCAACCGCAAGACGTTGCAGGGTTACGTGGGGCTGCCGAACTACCGGAACTACTGGATCGAGGCCGGGTACGAAGCCGAGATGACGGCGGTGATCGACGGACTCGAGGCCCGCGACAGCGACGCCGTACTGGCGGCGATGAGCGACCGTTGGCTCGACGATTGCACGCTGTCGGGATCGGTCAGTCGGGTGCGCGATGGCATCGAGGCGTGGTTCGACGCCGGGGTCACGGCGCCGATCGTGGTGCCGTCATCGACCTCGGGTGGGCAGGCCAAAGCGTTCAGCGAGTTGTTCGACGCTTTCGCGTAAGCACCGACACCCTACGATCGGCGCCATATGACCACCAGCGCCCCCGGAACCCCGACGACCAATCTCGCCTCGGCCTGGGAGGTCATCGCCGACCACCGCGGCGATTCGCTGGCCTTGCACTGTGGTGACGTGTCGCGAACGTGGGCCGAGTTCGAACAGCGGTCGGCCCGCTTGGCCGGAGCGCTTGCGACTGCCGGAATCGGCGCCGGCGACAACGTGGCGTGCGCCCTGTTCAACGGCAATGAGTACATGGAAGCAGAGTTCGCGGCGTTCAAGGTGCGCGCCGCTCCGTGCAACGTGAACTACCGCTACGTCGAGGCCGAGTTGGAGTATCTGATCGACAACAGCGACGCCAAGGCGGTGTTCTTCGACAGCAGCCTGGCCGAGCGCTTCGATCATGTTCGGTCGGCGCTCGGCGACGTTCGTCTGTGGATCCAGGTCGGAGGTGACCATCTTCCCGACTGGGCTGTCGACTACGAGGCGTTGATCGCCGAGTCGCAACCTGCACCGCGGATCGACCGCAGCGGTGACGATCTGTGGATTCTGTACACCGGCGGCACCACCGGCCATCCCAAGGGTGTGATGTGGCCGCACGCCAACTTGATCGCCATCACGCAGCGCAGCTTCGATGCGTTCGGTGTGCCGTTTCCGGCCCTGCTCGATGAACTCCCGACGGCGCTCGATGCAATCGCCGCCAAGGGCCTCACGCCTCGCCAACTGGCTGCATCCCCGTTGATGCACGGCACGGCAGGGATCGGGGCGCTGTCGACGCTGTTCATCGGTGGCGCCGTGATCTCCACGCCGAGTCGACGGCTCGACGCCGCCGATTTGTGGCGCACCGTCGAACAGCAGCGCTGCACCAACGCTTCGATCGTGGGCGATGTGTTCTGCGTCCCGATGGTCGACGCCCTCGACGTTCGGGCCGCAGCGGGCGACCCGGTCGACCTCACGTCGATGCGGCTCGTCACCTCGTCGGGCGTGATGTGGAGCCAGCCCGTGAAGGACCGGTTGCTGGCTCATGCCCGAGCGGTCGGCTCGGCGCTGCGTTGCTTCGATTCGTTGGGGTCGAGTGAAGGGGTCGGGTTCGCCGGCAAGGAGTCGTCGAGCGGCGGCAGCGACACCGAGACCGCCAAGTTCGTGCTGGGTCCGAACGCCGCCGTGTTCACACCGGACGACCGACGCGTCGAGCCGGGCTCCGACGAGCAGGGGCAGCTGGCGGTCGGTGGTCCGATCCCGCTCGGCTACTACGGCGACCCGGTCAAGTCGGCCGAGACGTTTCGTGAGATCGAAGGTCGGCGGTGGTCGATCCCCGGCGACTGGGCGACCGTCGCCGCCGACGGCACGATCACGCTGTTGGGGCGCGGTTCGGTGTCGATCAACACCGGTGGTGAGAAGGTGTTCCCCGAGGAGATCGAGGAGCAGCTCAAGCTGCTCGACGGCGTCGTCGACGTCAACGTGGTCGGCGTGCCCGACCCGAAGTGGGGCTCAGCGGTGACCGCCATCGTGGAACTCGCCCCTGGCAGCGACGTGTCCGACGAGGAGTTGGTGGATGCCCTGCGCACCCGCCTGTCCGGCTACAAGCTCCCCAAACACATCGTGCGAGTCGACACCCTGTTCAGAAGCCCGAACGGCAAGTCCGACTACAAATGGGCTGTCCAAACCGCCAAAGACGCGCTCGACCTCTGACGGAGTGTGCCAGGCACACTCCGTCATCCCTGGTCAGCGGGTGACGAGCGTCGGCAGCCCCGTCCACTGGCCGTTGGCATACTTCGCGGGTGACGGATACGACATCATCGGCGATGTGCACGGGTGCGCCGACAAGTTCGTCGACACCTGAACTGCTCCGGCGTCGGCGCCCGCCGATGGTGCTCGACCCGGTCGGGCGTGGTCGAGACGATGAGATCCCAACCCCGACTGTGGCGCCCGCTCCGGCGAGCGGCTCGATCATGACGGCGTTGCGGCCGACCAGAAATCGGTTCGACCTGTAGGCGATCGCCGTTCGCTCGCGCGATTCCGACATCGTCGTCGGGGCCAGCCGGCGGCGCCGTTCGATGATGCAGGTTGTTCTGGGCGAGATCGATCTCCTTCGGATGTTGGGTCAGATTCGTGGACGATGACGGGTGCTGTCGCGGAGTACGACCTCGCCGGGGATTCGCTCCGTGACGGGTGCCGCCCCCTCGGTGAGTGCGAGCACCGCTGCTCGGTAGCCGATCTCTTCGACCGGCATGCGGACGGTGGTCAGCGAAGGAACGTGGTCGCGCAGCGTCTCGATGTCGTCGAACCCGGCGACGTGCACGTCGTCGGGGATCCGTAGACCAGCCTGGCGAATCGCGGCCACCGCCCCGATCGCCATCACGTCGGTGACGGCAAAGATGCAGGTCGGTCGCCGCTTCCCAACGGCCAGTGAACCGAGAGCCATCTGCGCTGCGTCGAACCCGCCGTCGCACGAAAGGTCGCCGGGCACGAGCATCCTCGGCACGATCCCGTGCGATTCGAGCACCCCCACGAATCCGGCGGTCCGGTCGCGAGCCGTCACCAACTCGGGAGGGCCCTGCAGCACGATGAAATCCCTGGCGCCGTCGGCGATGAGGGCCTCCGCCAGGGCAGCCGCGCCCTTGCGGTTCTCGGGGACCACGGCACTCGTGTGAGGAAGCGGTGGGCCGACCATCGCCACCCCGCTGCCCGGACCGGCGAAGCGTTCGATGTCGCTCTTGAGCCGCTTGCGGACAGGCGCCGCATGACGCGACGACCACTGCGAACCGGCCAGCACCACGGCGTCGGCGCGGTGGGCGATGAAGGTTTGGATGGCGGCGAGCTCACGTTCGGGGTTGCGTCCGGTGACCGCCAGCATCACCTGTCGGCCATGTTGCTCGGCGGCCCGCTCGACCCCGGCCGCGATCGCCGAGAAGTAGGGGTCGCCGATGTCGTGCACGACGAGCCCGAGCAGACCCGACGTCGACCGAACGAGCGCCTGAGCCTGAGCGTTGGCGATGTAGCCGAGCTCGGTGGCAGCCCTGCGAACTGCGGCCACGACGTCGGGCGCCGGCGTACGGGCCGAGCCGTTCAACACACGCGAAGCAGTCGGTTGCGACACCCCGACCGCCGCCGCCACCTGGGCGAGTGTCACCGGCCCGGGTCGACGGCTTGCCATCGGGCGCTCGCTCACGACTCCGGCGACCGGGCCGGTCAGCCGTCGTCCCGGAAGATCTGGCCGCGGGCGATGACTCGTTCGAGGAGACCCTCCTCCACGTACTCGGGGACCACGTCGACACGCACCACCGACGGTTGCTGACCGGTGTACCCGAGTTGCTGGCGAACATCGGGATGGATGTAGTAGCCGCCGGCGACCACGATCCGCACCGCGTCGTATGCAGCGGCGTCGAGCACCTGCAAGGAATCGATGGCGGTGGCGGCATCCTCGTCGGCGGTGATCACCCACGCCCGGGTCAGGTCGGGCAACAGGTCGGGCCGGGCAGCCAGCACCCGGTCGAGTTGGCGCCGAGCGACCCCGACCGAGCTGGCGCTCGGCATCGTCTCGTCTGCGGGGATCAGGCGATCGGCGATCGGCTCCAACCAGGATCGCAGCTCGGCCGGGAACACCGGATGTGGGATCGAGTGTGATGGGTGTGTTCGGTGGCATGGTGGACTCCGGTTCGATCGATGGAATCAGGCGGGGACGGCTTGTTGGCGCCGGTTGGCGATGAGGTGTTCCACCGACCGCAGCGCCAGCGCGGCGATCGTGCTGGTCGGGTTGACACCGCCGCTGGTGACGAACACGCTGCCGTCGACGATCAACAGGTTGGGCACGTCGTGGCAGCGGCCATACTGATCGACGACCGAATCCGTCGGGTCGTCGCCCATCCGTGCCGTTCCGAGCAGGTGCCAGCCCGAGTAGCGCATCAGCGCCTCGGTGGCGACGTCATAGGCGCCGGCGGCCCGCAGTGACTCGACCGCCTTGTCGATGTGGAAGTCGAGCAACGCTCTGGAGTTTTCGCTCACCTGGTAGGTGAGCTTGGGCGCCGGGATCCCCGACGAGTCGGTGAGATTCGAATCGATCTGGACGCGGTTGGCCTCGTCGGGCAGGTCCTCGCCGAAGATGCCCCAGCCGATCGTTCGTCCAAGGTGACGCCGGACGTGTTCGTGGTGTTCGTCGCCCCACACGTCGTTGCCGGCTCGGGTCGGCAGCGCAGCGTTGAGCGGTCCGCCGGTTGGGGCAAGGCTCCATTTGGCGCCTCTGACGAAGCCGCGGTCGAGGTCGGTCTCGTAGAACTCGTAGCAGGCGATCTTTGCGCCAACGTGGCCTTGCCAACTCTCCATGTCGTCGTCGAAGTAGCCGAGGACGTTGGCGAACGGATGCACCATCAGCCGCTTGCCGACGAGTCCGCTGGAGTTGGCGAGACCGTCGGGATGGGTGGGGCTGGCCGAGTTCAACAGGATCCGCGGCGTGCCGATCGCGTTCGCCGCCATGATCACGACGTCGGCCAGCACGACGTGCCAGTCGCCTCCAGGGGTGACGTACTCTGCCCCGGCCGCCAACCCATCTTTCGACATCAGGATCCGCGAGACGTGGGCACCGGTGATCAGCCGAGCACCGTGTTGAACCGCTGCCGGCCAATGGGTGATGTCGGTCGACGCCTTCGCCCCTTCCGGACAACCCTGCATGCAGGTGCCCCACTGGACGCAGGCCCGGCGACCATCGTGGGGTACCGACGAAACGGCCTGAGACGCCGGCCACCAATGCCAGCCGAGTTGGTCGTGGGCGCGGGCGACCCGCAGCCCGATCTCACCGATCGGCAACGGCGGCAGGGGTGGGTCCTGCCCTGCCGGGTAGGCCGGGTCACCGCCGACACCGGAGACGCCGAACGCCCGGTCGGTGCGCTCGTAGATAGGGCTGCAGGTCGCTGTACCGCAACGGCCAGTCGTCGCCCACGCCGTCGAGCGAGCGAACCCGGAAGTCCGACGGCAGCAATCGCGGCCAGTCGGCGGCGTACAGCACCATGCTCCCACCGACGCCGGCGAACATCAGCGGGGCGACGTCGGAGTCCCCGTCGTTGACCGGATAGTCAGCGGCGCTCTGTCTCGTGTTGGGAGCGGCCGACCACTGCTTCGCGCGCCTCGAGTTCGTAGGTGGGACGCTGGGCCGGATAGCTGGCGGGATCGGGCCAGTCCCCCTGCTCGAGGCACACGACATCGAAGCCGGCCTCCGACAACGCTCCGGCGGCGACACCCCCGGAAGCTCCCGCCCCGATGATGAGAACCTCAGCACGTTCCACTCGACCCCTCCTCCTCCCAATGGGAATACGCTTTCCAAGTCAACCAAAAGTGTCGCTGCCGTGCAAGTCCTCACCGCCGCATGTGATCAGTCGAGCTGAATCCAGTCGCCGACATCGGGACGAATCCAGCGAGTCGTCGTCGGTGACATCGCGGCTGCTCGATCGAGGTGTGCCGGGGCGACCGTGTTGAAATCGAACAGGCCGAAATGGTGCCCGACCAAGGTGGCGATACCGGCCGCCTCGCAGAGCTCGAGCGCCTCGTCGATCCAGAAGTTCCCGGGCACGCCATGACGGCGGCGATACCCATCCCGTCCGTTGACAGGGAGCAGGGCGACTTCGACGTTGGCCGAGCGGAGCGTGTCGACCAAGCCGTCGTACGGCACACAGTCACCCGAGTGGTAGATCGTGACCGGGCCGACCCTGAGGATCACCCCGAGGAAATGGTGCTCGCCGTCATCGTCGGTCAGCAGTTCCTCGTGGGCGGCGGGGATCGGCGTGATGGTGAGACCCTCGAACGGAGAGAACGTGAGGCCGGCGCTCATCTCGATCAACGATTCCGGCGCCAAGCCAATCTTGATCGCATGATCACGTTCGGCGCGCGGCACGCAGATCCGCAGGTTCGGGTTGCGGGCGGCGAGCGCCCTCAACGTCACTGCGTCCATGTGGTCGGTATGGCGGTGGGTGCAGATAACGAGATCGCACACCAGATCCGACGGATCGACCGGCGGCGGAAAACCTGCGGTGGTGTTCGAACAGCGTGCCGGCGTACTTCTCAGCCAGCGAGTCGGACAGATAGGGGTCGATGACAACCGTGTGCGAGCCGATCGGCAGCACGAACCCGGCCTGACCGAGCCACTGGATCGCCGTCACTGCCGACCAGTCGATCCGGAAAGGGCCTCCAAGATGGCGTCGACGGCGATCGCCGCCGATCGTTGCACGCTTTCGGCGGTGAACCCTCCGATGTGCGGCGTCGCCAGGACGTTCGGGTGCAACCAGAGCGGATGAGTCTCCGGTGGCTCGGAGACATAGACGTCGCATCCGTATCCGCCGAGCCGCCCCGACTCGAGCGCAGCGAGGACCGCGTCGAGGTCGACGAGCGAGCCGCGAGCGGTGTTGATCAGCGTCGCCCCCTCGGCGATCAGCCGCCAGCTCGACCTCACCGATGATCGGTTCATCGCCGGGCGGGCAATGCAGCGTGACCAGATCGGCGTCCCTGATCGCCTCGATGACCGAGGTTGCCGCGACGTAATCCGGCGCCAGGCCGCGTGTACGGATCGAACACACGGATCTGCATGTCGAACGCCGCCAGCAGGTGTGCCACTCGCGACCCGATCGCGCCGTAGCCGACGACCGCTGCCGAGCGCCCCTGCAGCTCTGAACCACTGGTTCGCTTCCAAGCTGCCGATTGGTCGATCGTGGCGTCGGACCGCGAATCGTCGTCGCAGCGAGAGGGCGTGCAGGACGACCAGTTCGGCGACACCCTCGGCGTTCGATCCCGTCGAGGGCGACGACCGAGATTCCGAGCTCGGCCGCCGCAACCAAGTCGACGCTGTCGAGGCCGACGCCATGGCGGGCGATCACCTTCAGCTCGGTGGCCCTGGTGAGCGTTGGCCGATCGATGATCTCGATGCCGGCCAGCCATGCCGCGCAGCCGGGCACCAGGTCGGCGAGTTCGTCACCGGTCGGCATCCGACCGGCGGCCGAGAAGACGAGCTCGTGCCCCGCCGCCTGCAGACGCTCGAGCTCGGGGTGGATCGGTGCCGGTGGTGAACGATCGCGGGGTGACGAGGACGCGGCTCATCGCCGAGGCGCCCCACCGGCAAGTTCCGAGAGTTGATCGAAGACGGGTCCGCTGGTCGGGATCTCCTGATGTCGAAGACCTCGGCGATCACCTGCAGCCACCCGTGCATGAAATAGATCCAGCCGTCCTCGACCGCGACGTGACGCTCGGCGCGGAGCGGCCTTGGCGATATCGAGGAAGATCAGATCGCCGCGGTAGTTCAAGTCCCAGGCGACCGCTCGATCGGGGAACTTCACGTCGGCGGTGATCGGCGATCCGGGAGCATCCTTGCCGAGCCCGGTGGCGTTGACGACCAGCGAACCTGGCGGAAGTGACTCGACGATCGTGTCATTGTCGGTCGGGTCGGGACACAGGTGGTATTCGACCGGCACATCGAGGTCGAGGGCGCGATGCACTTCGACGATGTGATCGAGCCGCGCCTGACTGCGATTGGCGACGTGGATCCGCGAGGGGCGATCTGCGCCGCGGCCCGCCTGCATCAGGTGCCACGAGATGGCGACGGTCGAGCCTCCGGCACCGATCAACAGGATCTCGGCGTCGATTGCCCTGCCAGGCACCGGTCGGCATGATCGCATCGACCGCCAACCCGCCGGTGATCGGGTCTTTGGCATGGCACCGCAGCTCGTCCTCGCGTTTGGAAATGCAGCTGACCTCTGCCATCAGGTCGGCCAGCGGGTCGATGTAGTCGAACATCTGACGAGCGGCGTTGAACAGATCCAGCTTGTGGGTGGTGACGAGCGCCCCGGCGGCGAGGTCGGTATCGCGCAGGAACTCGACCGTCGTTCGGTAGTCCTCCGGCGGGGCGTGCAACGGCAGGTCGATCCCGCGAATGTCGGCGTCGATCTGGAGCGCTTCGGCCCACCGGGGAAAGACGTTCATGATCGACGACTGGCCCGTCGTCACCCCGACGAAGTACAGCGTCGGGCGCTCGGGGGGGACGAGTTGATCGGCGTTCACGGTTCGCTCCTGTTCAGTCGTTCGGTGATCTGTCTGGCGCGCGCCTCGATCTCGGCGTAGTTGCCGGCGCGCCACATCGGCGGAGCTGGCCAGCCATGACATGCCGATCGCCCGAATCGACGGGAGGGCGAGGTACTCGAAGGCGTTGGTGTCGTCGACCCCACCGGTGGCGACGAACTTCACCCCGGCGACGGAGTAGGCGGCCGAGAGTGCCTTGATCGTGGCGCACCCGCCGCTCGTCGATGCCGGGAAGAACTTGATCGTCGTGATGCCGTGGGCGAGGCAGGCCTGGATCTCGGTCGGCGTGATCGCGCCGGGCAGGAACGGGATGCCGATCTCCGCCGCCCGCTGCACGGTCGCCGGGTCGAACCCTGGTGCGACACCGAACGACGCCCCTGCCGCCTGAGCCTGTTCCAGTCGTTCCGGCGTGAGCACGGTGCCGGCACCGATGATCGCCTCTGGCACCTCGGCGCGGATCGCTTCGATCGCCGCCAGTCCGGCGTCGGTGCGCAACATCACTTCGACCGTCGGCACACCGCCCGCAACCAGTGCCCTGGCGGTCGGAACCGCCCGCGATGTGTCGTCGATCGTGACCGTGGCGATCACACGATGCGACCCGAGTATTCGATCGATCATCGCCCGACGTACCTCTCGTTGTCGACCAGCTTCCACCCGTCACCGTCGACGACCACGAGCGAGGCCATCCCGCCCGCCTGTTCGATCACGCCGTAGTCCTGACCGGCGTCGGCCGGATACGAAAACACCGTCACGAATCGGTCGTTGCCGACGTTGACGCTGCGGTGGATCCAGCCGGGCGCCACGTAGGCGACGACGCCCGGTGTCATGTCGATCGCGTCGGAGTTGCCTTCGGAATCCTCCAGCAACATGACGCCGTGGCCGTGGACGCAGTGGTACACCTCGGGTCGGTCGCTGATGGCGTGGAGATGCCCGCGGGTCATGTAGTACTCGTCGCCGATCGTTCCGGGTTCGAGCGCGCTCGTACCGACGATCATGTCGCCCGGGCGATCGGTGGGACGCAGATCGTGCACCCGGTACACGATCGTGTCCGAGTCGGTCGCTGCCCTCTCGGCGAACGCCTCACCATCGGCGTACAGGCCGGTGAGGTCGGCGAGCCGCTTCTCATAGGTGCTGGTTGCGCCTTCGAGGGCGCCGGTCGGCGAGTCGACGACGAGCCGTTGGCTCTTCATGTCATGGGTCCAGGTCATGTCAGATCCGTTCCACAGCGAGATCGAGGATGGGCGAGATGAGGTCGAGTCGGCGGGTGATGTCTCCCGTCGCCAGGATCATGTGATGTGACGGCAGGTGTTCGACGAAACTGGGCCCGTCGGCCACCCGCAGCACGGCCCCGTTGAGGCAGTCGGAGTTGTCGTACTGGGCGAACATCGTCAGCTCGGCGGGCGCAACCACCAGCGTGTCGAGCGTGCTCGCCAGCTTGACGATCGTGGTCGCACCTTCGGCGATGCGGGCGTCGATCGCGTGGGCGTCGTCGCCGACGATGCCGAGCACCTTCGGCCTGAGCGTCCACTCGGTGGCGAACGACTGCGGCACGACACCGAAGAACCCGCAGTGGGCGACCAGGATGTGGTTCTCGGGGTGGTCGACCTCCGGGAAGTACGGGATCCGCTCGTGCTTCAAGGCCGCATCGCCCAGCAGGAACGGATAGAGGTTCGACATCATCACCGGGACGTCGAGCGACTTGTGGACGATGTGCTCGGTCAGCATCGCCGTCAGGTCGGCCTCGCAGCCCCACATGATCCCACGATCCTCGAACAACAAGTTCCAGGCCAGACACGGGGTGGTGAGCGATGTCGCCGATTCGTTCAAGCAGTTGATGCCGGCCGCGATCACTTCGCCCGCCTCGTCGAGGTCGTCCTCGAGCGCAACGAACAATCGCATCGCTTCGGCACGCGCCGTCGGGCTGAGATCGAGGATCGGGATCCGGCCCTCCCACCGCCGCCACGCCTGGTCGACGCGTGAGTCGGGAACGGCGGCGGCCCGCGCCGCCAGTTCACGGAAACTGCGGTACTCGACGGACACGCCGAGCTTCTCGGCGGCGAGATCGACGCACTCGTCCTCCCACCAATAGAACCGTTTGAAGATGTCGGGCTGCATGCCGGCGCCGAGATCGTCCTGATACGCCAACATCGAGCCGTCGCCCATCTGCGCCTTGGCTGACAACGCCCGACAGACGTCATAGCTCTCGGCGAGCGATGTCGGTGCAATCGTGCTGACGCCGCGGCGCCGCAGATGGTCGCGGATCTCCCAGTCCCACATCGACACCGTGCCGAACTCTGAGGTGATGACCAGGATCGGCTGTTCGATGCGGCGGAACGACTCGACCATTCGATACGCAAGACCGTTGAGGTCGGGCACCACGACGGCGTGGACATCGTCACCGATCGGCTGATCGATGTGGGCGGGATCGGCCCAGGCCACACGACCATCGAGCAGGCGCTTGAGATGGTCGAGTTGGGTGTGGAAGGGAGCCTTCGGCTCCGGATCGAGAAACAGCGGTGCAAGCGTGGGGATCACGGGCTGACCTTTCCGTCGGTGTCGGGAACCAACACGACCTTGAGGGCGGTGGCGTCTTGGACCTTGTCGATCGCGCCGGCGAAGTCGTCGAGGGCGACGATGTCGGACACCATCCAGTCGAGCGACAGCACGCCGGCGTTGATCAGGGCCGTGGCGTCCCGACAGTTCTGGTTGGTCGATGCCGTCGTTCCGACCACCAACAACTCTCGGTAGTGGATGATGTTGGAGTCGATCTCGACGGTCGGGCGACTCTTGGGGAGCCCACCGAAGAACAGCACCCGCCCACCGGTTCCGGCGAGCTTGATGGCCTCGGTCTGGATGGCGTGGATCGGGGCTGCGGTGATCACCACATCGACGCCGGCGCCCCCCGTGAGGTCAGCCACCAGTTCTGTCGGATCGCCGGCAATCGGATCGATCACGTGGTCCGCGCCGGCCCGGATCGCCGCCTGACGCCGCTGCTCGGAGGGCTCGGAACAGATGATGACAGCCGCCCCGCTGGCCTTGGCCAGTGCGACGTGCAGCAGGCCGACCGGCCCGCCGCCGGCGACGAAGACCGTGTCGCCAAGCCCGAGTCGCACCTTTTGCTGGCCGCGCAGCACGCAGGCGAGCGGCTCGATCAGTGTGCCCGTCGCCGGGTCGATCGAGGAATCGAGCGGGATCAGGTTGCCGCGCTCGACCGCCCGGCTCGGCACGACGAGATAGTCGGCGAACGCTCCGTCGCGGGTGATGCCGATGCCCTCGGTGCGCCTGCACAGATTCTCGTTGCCACTGGCGCACTGAACACAAGCACCACAGCCGATGTTCGGGGCGACGAAGACCCGATCGCCCAGACCCACCTCGTCGATCTGGGCATCGGTGGAGATCTCGACGATGCGCCCGACGATCTCGTGACCAGGCACGCGTCCGGTGGCGTGTTCGTACGCCGAGTGTTCACCCTTGTAGATCCGCACGTCGGTTCCACACACGCCGCAGGCTTCGACCTTCAGGCGCGCCTCACCCGACGCCAAGTCGGGGTCAGGGCGCTGGTCGAGTCGGAAGCTCTTCGGTCCCTGATATGAGACGACCCTCATGCGACTGCTCCTTCGGTGATCTGCCACGGAGGAATCGCCTCCGGGGCGAGGCCGGCCAGTTCGACCGTGCGCCCCTCGAGAATCGAGTAGGTGCCGGCGATCGTCAACGCGACTGCCCGCTCACCGTCGTCCAGGCCGACCCGCGGTGGCTTGCCGTCGATGACGTCGACGAATTCGGTCATCTCGCGGACGTAGGCGGCGGCGAACCGGTCGCGCCACGACGCGAAGACGGGCCGGTGGTCGAGATGGTCGCTGGCCGAGATGTACGAGAACCCACCGGGACCGTTGCCGCCGACCTGGGTCATGCCGGCCGTGCAGGTCACCTCGACCCGGGCGTCGTACCCGTAGTCGACGGGGCAGACTCCGGCGATCGAGGCGAGCGCGCCATTGGCGAAGGTCACCGTTGCCAGCAACGTGTCGTAGAAGTGTTCGGCGGTCGCACCGCGTTCGGCGCCCTTGAAGTTGGCGACGCGAACGTTGATGTCGACCGGCTCCGAATCTGCGAACCAGCACACCGTGTCCATGTCGTGGCTGTTGACCTCGGCGATCATGCCGTTGGAGGTGCGGATGTCGTTGGCCCAGGCAGGAGGAAGACCCGGGCCGTGGGTCAGCGACTTGATGATCATCGGGATGCCGATGTCACCACTGCGCAGCAGTTCGGCGGCATCGATGAAGCCCTGGTCGAAGCGGCGCATGAAGCCCAGCTGGACCAATCGGCCGGCCCGCTCGCGCAGCGGCGCTGATCGAGCGACACTCGGCGATGTTCATCGCCATCGGCTTCTCGAGGTGAACGGTGAGGCCGGCATCGAGAGCCGTCACCGCCAGGTCCCGGTGGGTGAAGGTGGGGGTCGTGATCACGACCCCGTCGAGGCGATCATCGTCGAGCGCCTCCTCCAGTGACGAACACACCCGGCCGACGTCGTACTCCGCCGCCAGTTGCGTGGCGAGGTCGACGTTGGGGTCGACGATGACGGCAATCTCTGCTCGATGACCAACGTGGTCGGTCGTGTTGCGGGTGTGCAGGCGACCGACGCGCCCAGCGCCGACCATGCAGATTCGTTTCCTGTTGCTCATTGTGTTGATTCTCCACTCGTGGTGGGCGGACAGGTTGATTGCGATCCGACCGGGCCGCCTCGGGCACGACGGCACGGTCTGACTCGACCGGTGCTCACAGATGTACTCCGCTGACGTCGAGCCACGACAGCAATCGGTCGGCCGCCAGGTCGGGATCAGGCAGGAGCCGGGCTTGGTTGGCGAGCTCGAAGACTCGAAGGAGGTGATCGACACTGCGCGCCGACTGCAAACCGGCGACCATCGTGAACCCCTCCTGGTGGCCGCACAACCATGCCAGGAACGCAATCCCGGTCTCGCGGTACAACGCCGGAGGCTCGACGATGTGTCGCGACAGCATCAAGGTGGTGTCCATCTCGCGGTCGTACGTGTCGATGTCGTCGCGGTCGAGCGCCGTCAACGCAGCCGCCACCACCGGGGCGACGGCTGCGAACGTCCCCAGAAGCGCGTCGGAGTGACGGGTACCGTCGCCCTTGATCAGCTCCGGATAGTTGAGGTCGTCGCCGGTGTACAGGCGCACGCCGTCGGGCAACCGGGCCCGCACGCCGGCCTCGTAGTCCGGACCCCGAGGTGGCACCGTCACGCCGTCGATCCGGGCGGCGTTGGCGTCGATCAGTTCGAGCAACGTCTCGGTCGCTTGCTCGACATCGGTCGAGCCCCAGTAGCCGCTGAGCTGCGGATTGAACTGCTCGCCCGGCCAGTCCAGGATCACCGGCTCACGCGTCTGGTCGAGCAACGCGTCGTAGACGCTGAGGTAGTCGTCGCCATCGCGAGCGAGCGCCGCCAATTGGCGCGAGGCCAGCACGATCACTTGGCTGCCGGTGCTCTCGACGAACTCGACCTGTTCTTGGTAGGCGCGACCGACATCAGCCAGGGTGACCACATCATCACGATGGTCGGTGCCGGCGCCGGACGCGATCCTGGCTCCCGCTTGTTGCGCCTGGTCGGCGGACCGACGGACGAGTTCCTGGAGCGCTGCCCAGTCGAGGCCGTTGTTGCGTTGTGCGGTATCGGTCGCTTCGGCGACACCGAGCCCGCAGCTGAACAGGTGACGCCGAAACCCCAGGGTTGCCTCCCAGTCGATCACCGCCGGCTGACCGGGCGTGTTGTTCGAACGCCCATCCGCCACCACGTGGGCAGCCGCGAACGCGACACGTGATGTGAATCGCTGCGGCTGATCGAGCGGCGCTCGTGGCGGCCGAAGCTCGACCGGTCGGTGGCCACCATCGAAGCCCGGGAGGTAGATGACCGTCATGACGCCCGGCGACCGAACTCGACCCGGCGAACATCCGGGAACCGCTGCGAACCCGACCATGCCAGAGTTCGGCAGCGCCCACCCCTTCCGTCGGTCATGTCGGTAACGTTACTACCTCCACGAGGCATGTCAAGCGACACACATCGCTATTTTGTGGCACATTTCTCGCATTTAGGTAGTCAAACTACGAAATGGGTGAGAGCCGGCGGAGGGATCTGGCGTAGTATGGCTACCGAGTCACCGGTCTCCAGCGGTGGTGGCGGCAACACATCCTCCAAGATCATGACCAGCAACGAGCTCACCGGGTCGACGCCCCTGCCGACAAGTGCGGGGGTGCTCGCCCAGATCGCCGACTCGATCGGTGATCTCCGCAAATCCGAACGACGTGTGGCCGAAGTCATCCTCGGCGACCCCGAAGCGGCATTGAACATGAGCATTGCCAAGTTGTCGGCCGCGGCGGGGGTCAGCGATCCGACCGTCATGCGGTTCTGTAGCGCGCTCGGCTATAGCGGCTACCAGACGTTTCGAATCGCGCTTGCCCAGAGCATGGCGTTCGGGGTTCCGGCGACCAACTCTGCGATCTCCCGCGACGACCCCAATGAAGTGATCGTCGACAAGATCTTCGCCTACACGCTGTCCAGTCTCGACCACACCCGCCGAACACTCGACATCGGTGCGGTGGTGGCGGCAATCGAGTTGATGGCCGATGCGAAGTCGCTGGTCTTTGTCGGGCACGGCGCCTCGAACATCATCGCCCAGGACGCGGCCCAGAAGTTCCCGCTGTTCGGACTGCCGTGTGCGGCGCCGGCCGACAGCCATCAACAACACATGATGGCGAGCATGGCGCAAGAGGGTGACACCTTCACGTTCATTTCGAACACCGGGCGAACGGCATCGATCCTCGACCTCGTCCAAATCGTCAAGTCACATGGCGCGTCCACGGTCGGGATCGCCGGCGGCCAAAGCCCACTGATCGATATGGTCGATGCTCCGATCATCGTCGAGACCCACGAGAACACCGACCTCTTCACCCCGACGATCTCACGGATCGCGGCACTCGTCTTGGTCGACGTTCTGTCCACCGGCGTCGCCCTCTCTCGGTCCGACGACCACGTACGCCGAGTGCAGGATATGAAAGCAACGCTCGCCGAGAAGCGCCACCGGCAGCTCTGAGCACCGGCGATCAGGCCGGGCACGACCTCGAGTTGGCGAGATGCTCCGCCGGGTCATCCCGATCGAGCGGCCGCTGCGTCGCCAGCGCGGTATCCGTCGGCGAGACGTTCCGCCCACCGGCCGTAGTCGTGGCGCAGCCGGTCGTACGTCGCCGTCGCCTGCGGGTCGGGCACGGTCGCGGCACCGAGCAGAGCGGTCGGCACCTCGGGCAGGTCGTGGCCGAGCGCGGCGATGGCGACGAGCGCTGCTCCACGAGTGCCAGGGTCGGCACCGACGATCGGCAGGTACTCGGCGCCCAGCGCATCGGCCTTGACCTGGTTCCAGGTCCGGCTCAGCGCGCCGCCGCCGGCACCGATCACGCGACGGAGGCGCCAATCGGGCTGGAGTTCGTGGATGATGTCGACGTAGGTCCGGTACTCGAACGCGATCGACTCGAGCGCAGCACGAGCGATCTCGGCCCGGCCGTGGGAGTAGCTCAGCCCGACGATCGAGCCCCGCATGTACGGGGCAGCCGGGGTGACACGTCCCTCGAAATGGGGGGACATCGACAGCCCGGCGCAGCCTGGTTCGGCGGCCGCCGCCGCATCGTCGAGCGCTCGATAGGCCTCGTCGGTGACGTCATCGAATCCGAGAATCTGGCGGCACACCCACTCGATCATCTGGCCGGCCCCGCCCACATACGCGAGCGCGTACCAATGGCCGGGGATCGCGGCACGCATCGTCATCAGCGTCCGATGTCGAATGTCGGCGACGAACTCGTCGGTACCTGCCGCGAAGACGGCCGCCGTGCCGGCGACGTCGAGCGCCGTTCCGGAATCGAGCGCACCGGCGCCGAGCGCACCGGCGGCAGTGTCGCCGCAGCCGGCGGCGACTGGAGTCCCGGGCTGGAGACCCCACTCGGCGGCAGTGGTGGCGTTGAGGTAGCCGACGATGTCGGTGCTCTCGATCACCTCGGGCATCAGGTCGGGATCGAGCCCGAACGCATCGATCAGCTCCGGGCTCCATCGAGCGTTGGCGACATCGGTGACCGACGCGAAGTGCAGGTGGGTGGGATCGATGAATGCTGAGTGGCCGTCGCGTCCACAGGCGGTCGCCGCCACATAGCCGGCGGCGGTCACGAACGACGCCGCCGCCTCACAGACTTCGGGGTGATTGCGTTGCCACCACGCCATCTTCGGCCCGATGCTGATCGTCGGCGCACAGCCAGACGACGCGATCACGGCATCGGCGAGCGGCGCCAGGTCTCGAACGACGTCACCGCACCGGGTATCGAGCCACGAGTCGAACGGCGCCAACGGAGCATGGTGCTCGTCGACGATGCCCACCCCCGCCATCTGGGCGGAAATCGCGAGTGCCTGCACCGCGGCTGGGTCGATCCCGCTGTCGACGACACACCGGCGACATTGTTGGGCGGCCACTCGATAGAACTCGTCGAGATCCTGTTCGGTCCGCCCGGGCGCGAGATGGTTGACCCGCAGCGGTGCGCTCGACGAGGCGATGGCGACCCCGTCGAGCGTGTAGAGCCCTGCCTTGGCCATGCTCGTTCCGAGGTCGATGCCGACCACGAAGCCATCGTGCATGTTCACGGGCCAGCCTTCAGCCGACGTCGACGCGGCGGCCGGTCGCGGCCGACTCGCTACCGGCGGCGAGCACCTCGACTTCTTTGAGCCCGTCGTGGAAGTTCGGTGAGATCGCGGTTCCGTTGGCGACCGCGTCGATGAAGTCGACGACCGCATGGTGGAACGTGTGCTCGTATCCGATGGTGTGCCCTGGCGGCCACCAATTGGCGATGTAGTCGTGCTCGCCTGCCTCGGTTGCGATGATCGTGCGGAAGCCCTGGGCGTGGGCAGGATCGTCACGCAGGAACAACTCGAGTTCGTTCATGCGTTCGAGGTTGAAAACGATGCTGCCCTTGCTGCCGTAGATCTCGAAGTAGTTGTAGTTCTTGCGACCCGGGGCAAAGCGGGAGGCCTCGAACGACCCGAGCGCACCGTTTTCGAACTGAGCGAGCATGAACGCGGCGTCGTCGACCGTGACGTCGCCCATCTCGGTTGCGCCGCCCGATCCAGCCGAAAAGGTCGCCGCACCCGCCCCCGGCAGCGGCCGTTGCTTGACGAAGGTGGTCATCATCGCCGTGACCGACGAGATGTCGCCGACCAAGTAGCGGGCGAGGTCGATGCTGTGCGAGTTGAGGTCGCCATGCGGACCCGTTCCGGCGGTCTCAGCCTGCAGGTGCCAGGTCAGCGGGAAGTCGGGGTCGACGATCCAGTCCTGCAGGTAGGTACCCCGCCAGTGGAAGATCCGCCCGATGGTGCCCTCGTCGATCAGCCGCTTGGCGAGCCGGACGGCAGGGACGCGCCGATAGTTGTGATTCACGTAGTGGACGACACCGGCCGCTTCGGCAGCTTCGTACATCGCACGGGCATCCTCGACCGTGATCGCGAACGGTTTCTCACAGAAGATGTGCTTGCCTGCCTCGGCGGCCGCAACGGCGATTTCGCGGTGCATGTGGGTCGGAACCGAGATGTCGACGATGTCGACGTCGTCGCGTTCCACGACGGCGCGCCAATCGGTCTCGGTGTGCTCCCACCCCCAGCGTTCTGCGAACTCGGTCAGTTCTTCCTGGTTGCGCCCGCAGGCCACCTTGAGGACCGGCCTGGCCGCCATGTCGAAGAACCGGGGGGCGTTGGCCCAGGCGTTGCTGTGCGCCTTGCCCATGAACTTGGTTCCGATGATGGCGACGTTCAATGAAGTCATGTTGTGCTCCTCTCCAGCTCAGCCGATGACGGCGGAGATGCGCCGCAACTCGGCCACGCTCTTGCGCACGGCGTCGTGTTCGTCGTTGTTGTAGTCGGGATGCAGGAAGTCGATCTCCATGGCGAGGAAACCTTGATAGTCGGCGTCCTTGAGCATCTGGGCGAGGGCCAGGTTGTCGACGTAGCCCTCGCCGACCGGGGTGGCCGAGAAGAAGTACCACTCGTCAGGGGCGACGCCACGCTGGACGCGGAGATCCTTGCAGTGGGTGGCGAGCGTGTACTTCGCCAGCTTCGCCATGCCCTTGATCGGGTCGTCGAGCAGCCGCAGGAAGTTGCCGGTGTCGAAGTTGAGGCCGAGGTACGGCGAGTCGACGCGCTCGAGCAACTGCAGGATCTCGTCGGAGGTGAAGTCGATGTGGTTCTCGATCGCCATCTTGATGTCGTAGTCGGCGGCGATCTCGACCGCCTTGGCGAACTGTCCGACGAGTGCGTCGATCTGAGGTTGGTGGGGCTCGTGGACGAACATCAAACTGCTTCCGACCACGCGCATCACCTTGGCGCCCATGTTCTGAGCGGACTCGAAGGCCTTGATCATCTGGTCGAACTCATCGGCGTTCTGGCCGCGCTCGAGTCCGTCAGGATGTCCCCACGCGTAGACGCGATCGAATCCGTAGTCGTCGAGCATCGCCCCGATGCCCTGCATGTAGCCGGCGTCGTGGCGTTGCGGAATGAAGCAGGACTCGACGGACACGCCGTCGACGTCGAGTTCCTTGCAGAACTCGATGAAGTCCTCGAGGTTCATCTGGAACGGTGGCTGTTCCTGCTGCGGATAGACCTCGCCGAAGAAGCGGTGGAAGCAGTAGCTGTCGATGCCGACTTTCAGGGGCATGGGATTTCTCCTTCTCTGTGGGCGACCGAGCGCCCGTGGTTGTAGGTGTCGTCGATCATGAATCATCTCCGGATCCGAAAGCCGAGTCGAATCGACCGGTCGGTGCTGGGAAGATCTGCGAACGCAGGTACTCCAGCGCGTTGGGCGCGCCGACGGTGCGTTCGAGACCGGCGTCCTCCCACTCGACCGAGATCGGCCCGTCGTATCCGATCTCGTTGAGCACTCGGAAGATCCGGCCCCACGGCACCTGGTCTTGGCCGGCCGACACGAAGTCCCAGCCACGGCGGCTGTCGCCCCACGGCAGGTGCGATCCGAGCACGCCGTTGCGACCATCGAGGTGCACGACGGAGCCCTTGCAGTCGACGTGCATGATGCGGTCTGCGAAGTCACGCAGGAACCCGGTGGTGTCGAGCCCCTGCCAGACGAAGTGGCTCGGATCGAAGTTGATCCCGAATCCGGGCCGCTCACCGATCGCTTCGAGGGTCCGCTGGGTCGTCCAGTAGTCGTAGGCGATCTCGGATGGGTGCGGTTCGAGCGCGAACTTCACGCCGCACTCCTCGAACACATCGATGATCGGGCCCCACCGATCGGCGAAGTCGGCGTATCCGTCCTCGATCCAGGCGTCCTCGACGGGCGGGAACATCGCCACGTACTTCCAGATCTTGGAGCCGGTGAACCCGATCACCAGATCGACTCCGAACGCCTTGGCGGCGCGGGCGGTGTCCTTCATTCGTTCGGCGGAGCGCTGCCGGACACCCTCGGGGTCACCGTCGCCCCACACCTCGGGGGGGAGGATGTTGCGGTGACGATCGTCGATCGGATCGTCGCAGACCGCTTGACCGACGAGGTGATTGGAGATCGCCCAGCACCCGAGCCCGAACCGTTCGAGCTGCGCACGCTTGGCGGCGCAATAGTTGGGGTCCTCGAGGGCACGAGGCACCTCGAAGTGATCGCCCCAGCACGCAAGCTCGAGACCGTCGTAACCCCACTCGGCCGCCATCGCGGCTACTTCGTCGAGCGGGAGGTCGGCCCATTGACCGGTGAACAGTGTCATGGGGCGCTGCATACGGACTCCTCCGAGGTGGTTGGGTTGATGGTCGACATGGATGTCGTCGCTAGGTCGCCGAGTTGTGGCGGTTCGCCTGCAAGTCGTCGAGAAAGGCGAAACCGTCGGTGGCGAGTTGATCTTGGGATGGCGCCAGAGGTCGCCAGATCGAGGCGGCAACGGCGATCGTTGCGTTCTCGGCGGTGAATGACTCGATGCACAGCGATCCGGTGTACCCGACGACGTCGAGCGCGGCGAGCACGCCGTGCCAGTCGATGTTGTCGCCACCCGGTGCCCCCCGGTCGGAGCCGCAGACCTGGATGTGAACGAGATGCTCACCGATGGTTTCGATGGCGGCCGGAATGCCGCGCTCTTCGATCGCCATGTGGAACGTGTCGGGAGCGACGCCGAGCGCCGGGGAACCAACACGTTCGACGACCTGGAGCGCTTGATCAACGGTGTTGATCACACTCGTCTCGAACCGGTTCAGCGGTTCGATGCCGAGCCGGATGCCGGCATCGGCGGCGTAGGCGACCGGGTCGGCCAGGTTGGTCGCCAGCTCGTCGTACAACGCTTGTCGTTCTGAGGCCGACATTCGCCAGGTTCGGCCGACCGACGAATAGAGCGGTCCCATGACGGTGTTGGATCCGACCTCGACGGCGATGTCGACGAGCGACCGCAGATACGCCTGGGTCGATGTGACCGTGGCGGCATCTGCGGCCACCAGTTCTCGACCCTCCGGCATCACCGCACACAGCGAGACGCCGAGGGAGTGTTCGGCCAGCAGACCGTGCACGAGCGCGGGTGTCCAATCACCGACGTTCTCGACCGGCAACTCGACGACATCGAACCCGAAGCGGGCGATCTTGTCGACGAGATCGGGCAAGAGGTCGTCGGTGGGTGGTGAACACCACACCCACGTGTTCACGCCGATATCTCGGCGCTCGCGCACGGTCTGCTCAGCCATCAGGGGTCAGCTCTGCCAGGCAGCCGGGAAGTTGGCCATCGTTTCACAGCCACAGAGTGCGTAGTGCAACGGCGGCATGTCGGGCTGGAGGTAGTCGGCAAGGTTGTCCTGAGTGATGAACGGCTGTGGCAGGAGCCAGTCGCCACCGGCGATCTCCTCACCGGCGAGAACCCGTGCAGCTGCGATGATCGCAGTACGCCACTGGTACGTCGGGTAGGTCGGCGCCGAGGCCGTGAGGCCCTCATCGGACCACTTCTGCAGGAAGTCCTGCTGATCCTCACCGTTGATCGGCGGTACGGGCAGCCCGTTCTCCTCGAATGCTTCGGTGGCAGCGACGGCAGTGGCGCCGGCGTCCATGTAGACACCGTCGATCTGCTCGCCACGGTCGATCAAGTCCTGGATGATCGACTTCGTCTTGGCTGGGTCGCCCCCGGTGAACTCGGCTGCCAGGAAGTGGAAGCCGGCCTCCTCGAGGATGATCTGAGCGGAGACGAAGCGGGTCTCGAGGACATCGACACCCGGCAAGATGCGCAGGGCGAGGATGTTCCCCCCGGCCGGCACGGTCTCAGCGAGGAAGTCCGCCGCGTCTGCACCGAAGGCGTAGCCGCCGATCGGCTTGATGAACGTCAGCGGACAGTCGGTCTCGACGCCACGGTCGAACACGATGACCGGCAGGGTCTGGCAGGCCGCTTCGATCGCTGGCGTGAGGGCAGCGGTGGATGCCGGTGAGACGATGAGAATGTCACAGTCTCCCGAGCCAACGAGCTCTTC
This sequence comes from uncultured Acidimicrobiaceae bacterium, assembly GCA_963700265.1. GTDB lineage: Bacteria > Actinomycetota > Acidimicrobiia > Acidimicrobiales > Ilumatobacteraceae > Ilumatobacter. The sequence continues at coordinate 173,663 of CAVOWX010000001.1, forward strand.
GATGTCAGCGATCTGCTGCTCCTGGCTGCCGCCGGCGTCGCGCACGACGAATTCTCCGATGCGATCACCCTGAGCCAGAACCTCCTGCTCCATGTCGGTGAAGCCGACAACCCGCCAGGGGTTGCCGATGTCGACGTTGGAGAAGCACACGGTGCCACCAGGGGTTGCGTACTCACTCGTGTCGAGCATTGTGGGGTTGATGGCTTGCAGCCACGGCTCACCTTCTGGGCCCTCCGGCGTGGCGCTGCGAGCCGCGAGCTGAAGCTCGTACTCGGCTTCGTCGTACCACTCGGACTGGCGGCCGGCGCTCATTTCGTCGGATGCCATGTCGTCGCCCGCAGGCGCCTCGGTGACCGTTGGTGCGTCGGTGCCGGCAGGTGCGTCGGTGCCGGCAGGTGCGTCGGTGCCTGCAGGTGCCTCGGTGCCGGCCGGGGCGGCGTCGTCACTGCTTGAGTCGTCGTCGCCGCCGCACGCGGCGATGGCGATTGCCGCGACGGCGATCAACGCTGGCAACCGGAGTCGGTGCCGTTGATTCGGATTCATTGGTTCCCCCTTCATGGGACACGTCGAGGTTCGGGAATAGGCGGAGCCGCGACGTAACCGGCTCCTGGTATTGACAGGGGTTGTGCGGTGTCAAGCACCGCGCATCTCCCGCCTGGCCATGCCGCCTACGGCGGCGATGACGATCAATCCCTGGACGATGTTTCGGATTCCCTCGTCCAGGGCGTACAAGTTCAAGAGTGTGAAGATGGCGCTCAGCGTCAGCGCTCCGACGACGACACCGGGCGCCGACGCACGGCCACCGGCCAGCGACGTGCCACCGAGCACGACTGCGGCAATCGCTTCGAATTCGAGACCCCCACCGACATCGGCGGAGATGCCACCGATACCGCCCAACAAGACGCCCGCAATTGCAGCGGAGATGCCCGAGATCACGAACGCCAGGATCCGCACTCGGTGTACGGCGACACCACTGACGAACGAGGTACGGTCGCTCTCTCCGACCGCCAGGATCTGGTGACCGAACGTGGTGCGGTGGAGCAGCAGTGTGGACACAACGGCGACACCGAGCATGATGAGCACGGCGTACGGCAGGCGCTCGATGATGGGGACGTTCTCGAAGCCCTTGATTCCGAACCGTCGGAACCCATCGGACAGGTGCCCGCGGGGCGCCCCACCGGTCCAGTAGTCGACAGCTCCGCTCAGGATCAACAGCATTCCTAAAGTGGCGATGAACGACGGCACCCTGAGTTTGGTGACGATCAGACCGTTGATCAGCCCGATCCCGGCGGCCATGACGATCACGCCGGGAATGATCGCCCAGGAGGTCTCCGGCATCGAGATACCGAGCAGGGACTGCCCGTCGAACCACATCGCCGACACCACGACCGTGGCCGTGACCGTGGAACCGACCGACAGGTCGAGGCCGCCGATGGCGATGACGAACACCTGACCTGCAGCCAACACCATGAGGGGTGTCGCACGGCGAACGAAGTTGAGGAACACCACGGGGTCGGTGAAGTTGGGATTCTTCAGGGCGATCCAGACGAGCAAGATGATCAGGACGATGAAGATCGTGCCGGTTGCCTGCAGGCGCTCACGAGCGAGCTGCAAGGCGCCGGCGCGGGGGAGGTCGACCGACGCCGGGTCGGGGGAGGTTTGCCGGGTGTCGCTCATCGTGACTCCTCCTTGGCGACCAGGGTGTAGCTGGCGACGGCGGCGATGATGATGACGCCTCGGACGACGAGCTTCAGAAACGGATTGACGCCGAGTTGGCTGAACGTGTCGTCGATCAAGATGAACACGAGCAGCGCCGCAAAGGTCCACGACAGGCGCCCGCGGCCACCCGTCAACGCCGCCCCGCCGAGCACCACGACGGCGATCGACTCGAGGTCGTACAGGCCTGCCGACCCGATCTCCACGTTCGGCGTGCCAAGACGGCTGGCGAGGTAGATACCTGCCACAGCCGTGCACAGTCCACTGGTCACATGGGCGGCGATCATCGGGAACGACGTTCGAATACCGGACAGTCGAGCGACCTCTTCGCTGCCACCCACCGCGTACAGATGGGCGCCGATACGTGTGCGGCCGACGAGCCAGGCCACAGCGAGCGTCACGGCGACCAGCAGCACGGTCGACCACTTGATCGGCCCGATGCTGCCAAAACCCAGGGATTGGACGATCGAGCTGGGCATCTTGGCCGGCGCGTTCTTGGCAAACCTCAGCGCGACGACGCCCTGCAGGCCGAGTGCCATACCGAGCGTTGCGACGAATCCGTGTACGTGCAGACCCGACACGACGAGGCCATTGATCAATCCGACGCCGGCTCCGACCGCCAATGTCACGGCGATCGCGATCGGCAACTGCGACCCGTCGCCATCCGACATGTCGGCGACGAGCATCGCGCAGACGGTGGCCAACCAGGCCACTGACAAGTCGATGCTGCCGGCGATGACGACGGCGGTCTGGCCGGCGGCGATGATGCCGAGACCGACTGCGGGAACCAACAGGCGATTGATGCTGACCGAACCGCCGTCAACCTTGATCAACGACCACGAGACGATCCACGTCACCGCCAACAACAAGTAGATCGCCCGGCCCTGCATCAGTGATCCGATTCGCGCCAGACCGGACGACGACATGACCGAAGCGTCCGTCTCGCGCCCGACCGTCGCCGTCATGATGAACCGCCTTGACGTCGGGTCACAGTTTCGACCGTGAGCAGCGCCTTCGAGTCGCCGACGGCGAGACCCATGATCTCGGTTTCCGACGCACCACCAGGAAGCTCGCCCCCGATCGTTCCCTCGTGCATGACGACGATCCGATCACTCATTCCGATCACCTCGGGGAGCTCCGACGACACCATCAGCACAGCGGCGCCTTGGTCGGCGAGGCCCCGGATGAGGTCGTGGATTCCGGCTCGTGCCCCGACATCGATCCCGCGTGTCGGTTCGTCGAAGAGCACGATGCGCGAGTCGGTGGCGAGCCATTTGGCCACGACCACCTTCTGTTGGTTGCCGCCGGACAGAAATCGCACCGGATTCGACGCCACGGCGGCGCGCAGCTCGACCGATTCGAAGGTGTCGTCGAGGCGGTCGGCGATGTCGACACCTGCGCCGAGCCTGCCCGCCAGCTTGCGTTTGCCCATCGCCCTGGCCGGAAGCAAGCCGTTGTCTCGCGGCCCCTTGCCGAGCATGAGACCCTCGCCCTTTCGGTCCTCGCTGATGTAGCCCATCCCGAGTGTGATGGCCGTCCGAGGGCTGTCGATCGTGACGTTGTCTGCGTCGACGGAGACTGCTCCGGCGCTGAACGGTTCGACCCCGAACAACGCCTGCACGAGTTCGGTGCGGCCGGAACCCGCCAGCCCAGCGATGCCGAGCACCTCGCCACGCCGCAACTCGAGGTTGATTCCCGACAGCTTCTCGTTCGACCCGTCGACGATCCGGACGACCGTGTCCGTGTCGTCGGTCGGCTGCTCGCGCCGGGGCGGGAAGTAGCCGCCGAGCTCACGGCCGACCATCATCGCAACCATCCGATCGATGTCGAGCGAGGCGGCCGGACGGGTGTCGACGAGACGGCCGTCTTTGAGGATGGTGACCCTGTCGCTGATCTCGAGTACTTCCTTGAGGCGATGCGACACATACAGGATTCCGATGCCCTCGGCGGCAAGCCCGTTCAGGATTTCGAACAGTGCGTCGGATTCGGCCGGTGAGAGAGCGGCGGTCGGTTCGTCGAGGATCAGCACCCGCACGTCCTGCGACAAGGCTTTGGCGATCTCGACCATTTGCTGAGCAGCCACCGACAAGTTGCCCAGACGTTGGTCGGGTCGGATGACCCCGCCGACTCCGAGTCGGTCGAGCAGCGCGGCGGCATCCCGGTTCATCTTGCGAGGCTGAGTCCAGAACCCCGATCCGGCCTCACGACCGAGGAAGATGTTCTGTGCGACGGTTCGCTCGGCCAGCAACACGAGTTCCTGGTACACCATGCCGATACCGAGCTGCTGGGCATTCATCGGGTGACCGAACGACACCTCCCGTCCGTCGATCAGAATCGTTCCGGCGCTGGGCTGATGAACCCCGGCGATGATCTTCATCAAGGTCGACTTGCCCGCCCCGTTCTCGCCGACGACGGAGTGGATCTCGCCCGGCTCGACCGACAGCGCCACGTCATCGAGCACGGTGACCCCGGAGAACCGCTTCGTAACACCCCGCAGTTCGAGCAGCGCACTCATCGCGACGCTCCCTGGGACGCTTGATGTCCGAAGTCGGACGTTCTGGTCGAGGGTGACCGACCCGTCCCTGGCAGATACAGCCCGGAACGCGCAGTGTCGCCAGAGCGCAGGGCAGCGTTGATCGAGTCCGCCGACAAGATGTCGTCGAGCACTCCGGTCGTCGCCCCGATCATGCCGGCACGATCACCCAGTCGTGACACGACGAGTTCGAGATTTCGCGTGGCGAGTGCGGGTGACCGTTGGTACACGACCTCACGAATTCCGGCGAGCAGGTGGGCGTGAGCGTGGGCGATCTCGCCACCGAGCACGATCACCGCAGGATTGAAGCTGTTGATCAGATGAGCGATGACGGTCCCGACGAGACGACCCGCGTCTCGGACCAGCCGAGCCGCGTCGGCACTGCCGGCTTGAACGAGGTCGACGACTGCACGGGTGTCGGCACAGTCGTAGCCAGCCTCGCGGAGGCGAGCAGCGATCGCCGAACCACTGGCCACCGCTTCGACACAGCTCGAGTTGCCACACCGGCAGATGACGTCGGGATAGCCGTCGACGGGGATGTGCCCGACATCTCCGGCGGCGCCCTGCGCCCCACGGTGCAGGTGCCCACCGAGAATGATGCCGCAGCCGATTCCTGCGCTGACCTTCACGAACAGCAGGTCGTCGACGGACTCCCGCCAGTAGGTGGCATGCTCGCCGACGGCCATGATGTTGACGTCGTTGTCGACCTGGACAGGAACCGGGAACGTTTCCCACACCAGCTCGGGGATCGAGACTCCGTCCCATCCCGGCATGATCGGCGGGCTGACCACCCGGCCCGCTCTGAACTCGACCGGACCCGGCAATCCGATTCCGACTCCGAGCACGTCCGTCACATCGCGGCCCACCTCTGCGAGGAGAGCGATGAACTGCTCGACCATCCAGGCGACGACCACGTCGGGTCCGAGGCTGATGTCGATGTCGGCCCGCCGCTCGCCGAGCGGCGAGCCGTCGAGCGTGCTGGCGGCGAGACGACAACGATCGACTTCGAAGTCGGCCGCGAGTACCACGCCGGCATCGGCGTTGAAGATCAGCTGGGCCGGCGGACGTCCGCCGGTCGATCCGTCGGGGTCGTTCTCGATCACGAGTCCGAGTTCGCGCAAGGCGATGACTCGCTGCGTGACGGCGGTACGGCTGAGCCCGGTGAGGCGTCCGAGTTCTGGGCGAGTCGTGGCGATTCCCTGACGAATCAGCTGCAGGATTTCGCCGGCCGAAGCCAGACTTGTGGACACCATCTCCGGTTCGCTCCTCCCCTTCGAGCCATTTTGGACCTTTTTATACCAAAGTCAAGGTATTTCTCTCGCTCTGCGACGCGAGCTTCGGGATTCGCGTCGATCGGTTCGCTGCTGGCCGTCGGATTTGGTCCTTTCCGACCAGTTCAGAGCTGCCTCTTGACCTCCAAACATACTGATGGGTACTGTGCCGTTGATGAACGATCGCAAACGATCTCTCGTGAGTACGGCGCTCGACCTGTTCGGCCAACGCGGGATCGACGGCGTCAGCATGGACGACATTGCCTACGGCGCCGGGGTCACCAAAGGCAGCCTGTACTGGCATTTCGACACCAAGCATGACGTCATTCTCGAAGCGGCCAGCCTGTACTACGAAGTATGGCGGGTGTCGATGCAGGAGGTCGTCGATCGCGCCGCAACCCATCGTGAAGCGCTCGAGTCTGCCATCGCACTCTCGGTCCGAAACTGCCTGCTCGACCCCCGCAACCGGGTCTTCACGACGGAACTGATCGCGCTCTCGCTGCACGACGAAGCGTTTCGGGCGAGCTGGGCGGGCTTCTACGACGAGGCGCTGCGACTGTTCCTCGGGCTCACCCATCGTGCCGTTGGCTCGGGTCAGATGGTCTGCGACGACGTCGACACTCGGGTCGACCTGATGATGGCCGCGATGGAAGGACTCAAGCAGACCGCGCTGTTCAGCCCGGCCCTGCTCAGCCGCGACCGTGAACAACGCATGTGCCAGCAACTGTTCGACCTGCTGTGCCCCACCGAGGCCGCATCGCTCACCCCGAGCCGGTGGGCCGCATCCCCGCTACGACTCTGACTCGACTTCTGGACACCCACACGAACAAAGGACATTCGCCATGCCAACCGTCGGAATCGGCTTTCACACCGATGCTTTCAACTCGTCCTACAAGTCGTTCGAGCAGTGCCTCCAGTGGGCCCAGGCGAACGATGTGCACTACATCGAACCGGGCGTGATCGACGGCGCCAGCTGGATCCACGGGCTCGGGTACTTCCCGCACATCTCGCTGCTCGAAGACCCCGCCATGTTGCGAGCCAAGATGGCCGGTTACGGCGTCGAGCTGTCCCAGATCGATGCCGCCTATCCGATGTCGGGCAGGGATGGACCGTCGATCGGACTGCCGTACGTGCTCAAGTCGATCCCCTGGGCCAAGCTCGCCGGGTGTCCGCGCGTCGCCACGACCGACGGGCTGCACGCCCCCGAGGGGCTCACCGACGATCAGGCCATGGCCCACATGAAGACCAGCTACGAGCGGATCATCGAGGTCGCCGCCGCCCACGAGGTGGTCGTCACGATCGAAGTCCATGGATACTTCACCACCAATCCCGACCGACTCGCCGAGATGCTCGACTTCTGCGGCGACACGCCGTGGCTGCGTCTCAATCTCGACACCGGCAACAGCTACATCGCCGGCAACGACCCGGTCGAGTTCGCGACACGCTTCATCGACAAGATCCATCACACCCACATCAAGGACGTGTCGCAGTCGCTCTCCGACGCCGTGCGCGGCGGGGCGACCGGCATCGCCGTCAGCAACTGCGCGACCGGCGACGGCGTCAACGCCGACAACATCCGGAGCATCCTGCGTTTGCTGCACGATCACGACTTCGACGGCGTGATGAGCATCGAATGCGAGGGCCAGGGAGGCCCATGATCGAGCAGTCGCTCGCCTGGCTTCGTCCGAACTCGAGCTCGTCAGGTTTCAGCATCCGCTGAACACGACGGACGCCATCGTGGAACACATTTCACCGATCGCAGCGGACCATCCAAGGGTCCGCCAACACGACGAGGAGTCATCATGAGTACCAGGTACCGAATCAGCCTCAACATGGAGTACTGCCGCAGCGCCGACATGTCGTTCAGGGCGGGAGTCGCAGAAGGCGAGCGAGCTCGGCTACGACTACATCGAGCCGATGGTGCACACCGGCTGGGAGCTGCTCAGCGAAGTCGGATACTTCCACTCGTTCTCGATGGAAGAGGATCCGTTGCTCATGAAGGAGATCGCCGACCAGTCCGGGTTGTCGATCAGCAGCATCAGTGGGCACAGCCCGTTGATGAAGCCCGAAGCGGCGATACCCCGGCTGACCCGGTCGATCGTGTTGGCCGACGCCGTCGGCGCCAAGTTCGTCAACAGCGACGAGATGCTCAAACCAGACTGGATGGGCGACGACCAGGCTCACGACGTCATGCGCTACACCCTCGACCAGGTTGCCCTCGTCGCTGCGCGTCACGAGGTGTACGTGTGCATCGAGCCACACGGCATCTACACGAAGACCGCTGAAGGCCTGCTGCGAATCGTCGGCCTCGTCGACTCGCCGTGGATCGCCGTCAACTGGGATACGGGCAACTCGTTCCTGGCTGCCGTCGAAGACCCGTACGACGGGCTGCTCGCCGTTCGCGATCACGTACGCCACGTGCACGCCAAGGACATCAGCCTCGAGCACAGCGAGCGTGAGCGTGGCGCCGTCACCGGCACGCCGGTCGGGTGCGCATGCGGAGACGGCCTCGTCGATTGGGACAAGGTGTTCGAGATCCTCGACCCGCTCGATCGCGAGATCTTCCTCAGCGTCGAATGCGGCACGATCGACCAAGCCGATCGAAGCCTGAAGTTCCTGACCGAAACCCTCGGAGACCGCCTGATCACCGACTGAGGGCTCGCCTGCGCCCGCGGGCGCGCTGCAGGCCCAAGCCGAGTGCTCGGGAATCCTGCCCAACGACCGGCCCCGGATCTCAGCTTCCGAGCGGATTGGCGATGTGTAGCCCATGGCGTGCTGCCGCCGCGCAGAGCGCAGCATCGGCGCTGCTGAGCACGGTCGCGTCGACGGTGAGCGCGGCAGCGAGGTGAACTGCGTCGTAGCCACGGAGTCCTTCGGTATCGGCGAGTTCAGCAGCGCTCGCCACGAGGTCGTCCGACACCGCCACGATATGGAGATCGCTGACCAACGCCTCGAGCTCAGCGATTGCAGCGCGGAGCTGAACCTCGGTGAGACGCCAACCCCGTCTTGCCGCAGCAAGTGCGGCGCGTGCCTCGACCGCGATCAGGCTCACCGACGCGACTGCATCGGCGGAGGACCAAATAGTCATCGCACGATCAGAGCCGTTCTCGTCGATGATCAGCTTGAGCAACGTCGAGGTGTCGACGTACGTGATCATCGAGGTCAGCGTCGCTGTTCGGCGACGAGGTCGCTGACGGTGCCCTTCGACTTGATCCGCTGCTTCGGTACGTGGCGACGCTTGCTGCTGGTTGGCGCTCGCACAATCCCGGTGGCGATGAGTTCGGCGAGGTAGTCGTGGGCAGCGTCGAGTGCTGACAGCCGGGCAACGGGACGGCCGCGATCGGTGACGATGACTTCTTCACCATTTCGGACACGGTCGATGTATCCGCTGAGCCCGTTCTTCAACTCGCGGATGCCGACCTTCGAGCTCGATGTGGCCACGTTCATGCAGTTATTGTAGCCACACTGGGATGGCCTTGTCGCTCGAGAGGCGGCATGAGGTGGTTGCTACTGCGTAGGCCCCTCCGAAATCTGCCGAGTGTCCGCTTCACGATTCGTGCAGGGCCACCTGATCAGAGCCGGGGGTCAACCGGCTCTGATTCGAGGGCGAGCACGCCGAAGACGCACTCGTGGACTCGGTACAGCGGCTCCTCTCGCACGAAGCGTTCGAGCGCCTCGACGCCGAGAGAGAACTCGCGAATCGCGAGGGCTCTCTTGTGTTTCACGTTGCGCTGGCGGAGTTGCACGAGCTGCTCCGGTGTCGTGTAGTCCGGTCCGTAGATGATGCGCAGGTACTCGGGTCCTCGGCACTTGATGCCGGGTTGAGCGACGCCGCGCTTTGTCGGCACGACCACGTCGACGGGCTTGACGACCATTCCTTCGCCACCTTCCGACGTGAGAGTGGTCCACCAATCGATCGCCGCCGCCTCTGACGCGTCGTCGCCGAGCACGACGTCGATCGTGCGAGTCGTGCGAAACACGTCGGGGTTCTCAGCCGCCAGCCGCAACGCGACCTCCATGTGCCACGGATGCGGGTCGAGCGCTCGCACGCGGCCTTCGGTGGCAAGCACTTGGAACGGTGCGATGCGAAGCCCAGTGAGTCCTTCCGTCTCCCAGCAGTATCGACGGTAAGCATCGACGAACTTTCGTGCCATCTCGGAGCGCTCGACGGCGCGCTTCGCCAGAGGCTCAGCCTCGTCGAGACGATCAGCAACCACCGCCCAAACGGCAGCCTCAGCTGTCGTCGATGCTGTCGCCGCCGCTCCGACCGACGCGTACTGGCCACGCAGCAGGTCGATGGCCTTCGCTGACCATGGGAGCAGTTCGCAGTCGAGAATCGCCCAGTCGGTCTCCAACTCGGTCCAGAGATCCAGTGCATCGAAGCTTGATCGGACGCGATCAAGGAGCTGCACCTCAAGTTCCACGTCAGCGAAGAACGCTCGACCCGTCCGGGTGTAGATCGCTCCGGTCGACTTGGCGTCGGGCGCGCCGAAACGCCGGCTCGCCACATCGGAATCCCGGCATACAGCCACGACGGCCCGCGACCCCATGTGCTTCTCCTCGCAGATCAGCCGCTCGACCCCGTCGCGGCGGTAGTCGTCGAATGCCTCTGCCGGGTGCTCGAGCAGGCCTTCGAGCGATGACGTCTCGGGCGGAGACATGGTCGGCGGGAGGTAGACCAGCCAGTGCGGGTCGATTGCGAACCGGCTCATCACTTCGAGCGCGGCAGCGCTGTTCTCCTCGCGAATCGTGACGGTGTCGTCGAGCCGCGTCTCGATGATTCGTTTGCCGGACACGTCCTCGAGGTCGAGCACGTCAGTGGGGCGTTCCACGACCGCCGGCTCCAGCGGGCGGATCGGCTCGTAGTACGTCTCGTGCGCCGGCACCGACACCAGTTCGCGCTCCGGCCAGCGGAGCGCGGTGAGCGATCCGCCGAAGACGCAGCCGGTGTCGAGGCAGATGGTGCCGTTCACCCAGAGTGCCTGCGGGACGGGGGTGTGGCCGTACACCACGGCGGCGCGGCCCCGGTACTCGTCGGCCCACGGGTAGCGAACGGGCAGCCCGAACTCGTCGGTCTCGCCGGTCGTGTCGCCGTAGAGCGCGAACGCGCGCACCGCACCCGATGCGCGACCGTGCATCGCTTCCGGAAGTCCGGCGTGCGCAACCACGAGGGAACCGTCGTCGAGCACGGCGTGGCTGATCAGCCCGTCGATGAACGACTCGACGCTGGCGCGGAACTCGGGCGTCTCGCCAGCGAGCTGTTCCATCGTCTCGGCGAGGCCGTGTGACAGGTTGACGTTGCGGCCTTCGAGGGCGCGCTTGAGCTTGTTCTCGTGGTTGCCAGGAATGCAGATCGCCGTACCGGCATCGACCATGTTCATCACCAGCCGCAACACAGCCGGCGACGCGGGCCCGCGGTCGACGAGGTCGCCGAGGAACGCTGCGAGCCGGCGCTCCGGATGACGAGCGTGCTCACCCAGCTCGTCGACGACCCAGCCGAGTGTGCGAAGCAGCTCAACCAGCTCGGTGTGACAGCCGTGGACATCGCCGATGATGTCGAACGGCCCGGTGAGATCGCGGCGGTCGGTCCAGAGTCGGTCGCGCGACGATCTCTACCGCGTCGATCGCCTCGACGCCGTCGAGCACGTAGACCTTGCGGAAGCCTTCCTTGCGGAGTCCCCTGATAGAGCGGCGCAACGCAGCTCGCTGGTTGCGGATGACGTGGCTGCCGAAGTCGCGATCTGGACGCGCCTCGTTCCGGGCGCGGCAGATCTCAGCAGGGACGTCGAGGACGATGGCGCAGGCGAAGACGTGATGATCCTTCGCCAGTCGCACGATCGAGCGGCGATCTTCGGGCCGTACGCTGGTCGCGTCGACGACCGTCATACGGCCTCGTTCGAGGCGCCTGGACGCAATCTCTCGGAGCAGCTCGAAGGCGGCGCCGGTTGCGGTCTGGTCGTTCTCGTCGTCGCTGACGAGCTTGCGGCAGAAGTCCGAGGAGATGACCTCGGACTCGATGAAGTGACGCGCGGCGAACGTCGACTTACCCGCCCCGGACGCGCCGATGAGCACGACCACGCAGAGTTCGGGGATATTGATCTTCATCGGCGGAACACTGCCATCTGTGTCGGGCATCCGAGGTCCTTGTCCTCGGCGCCGATGCCGGAGACCTCCACCGTGTAGCCGTGACGGTCTGCGATGCCGGAGCACCAGTCCGAGAACTGAGCTCGCGTCCATTCGAATCGATGGTCGTTGTGCCGGAGTTGGCCGTCCGCCATCCCTTCGAACAGCGTGTTGTACTCGACGTTCGGTGTGGTGACGACGGCTGTACGCGGGTGTGCCGCGGCGAAGACCGAATCCTCGAAGGCGGCGAGTCGTGGTTCGTCGATGTGTTCGATCACCTCGATGACGGCAACCGCGTCGAAGTCGGCCAGCCGGCGATCCCGATAGGTGAGCGCTCCTTGCAGCAAGTCGACCCGAGCCCGCTGCCGAGGTGGCATCTCGTCGAGGCGTAGCCGCTGCCCGGCGATTTCCAACGATCGCCACGAGACATCGACACCGACGACGTGACCCACCCACGCCTCTTTGAGCAGGGCGCTCACCAGCGTTCCTTGCCCGCAGCCGAGGTCCGCGATCCGCTCGGCCCCAGCCTCCTTGAGCGCAGCGACGACGGCCTCGGTGCGGAGATCGTTGAGACGCACCGGTCGCTCGAGTGCGGCCTCCCGCTCGTCGCTCTTCTCCTGCGACGCATCTGGATCGTCGAGCAAGTCGTCCGCTTCGATCAGTCGAGCGAGGGCGTCACGCGTCAGGCGCCGATCGTGACGCAGGTAGCGACGACTGATCAGCTCCCGTTCTGGATGCGATGCAAGCCACTCACCACCGCGGCGCAACAGCTTGTCGACCTCGTCATCGCCCACCCAGTAGTGCTTGCCGTCATCGAGCACCGGGAGCAGCACGTACAACTGCTCCAGAACGTCCTTCAAGATTGCTGTAGTCGCGAGGGTGACGTCGAGGTACCGACTGTCACCCCAATCCGGGAAGTCGGTGTCGAGCAGGATCGACGTTGTGGTGACTTCGTAGCCGATCGGCTCGAACAGCGACCGCAGGACCGATTCGCGCCCGCGGCACGGAAGCACAGGCACGTGGACCGTGAATGGGATCTTCTGCTGGGCGAGGTCGGGACGGTCCTTGCATCGCCCGGTCATAGCGGTGCTGAACATCGTCTGAAGTGCCACCGACATGAACGAGGACACCGCGTACGGGCGGTCGTTCACGTACTGCGACAGCGAGAAGTGAGCGGCGTTCTTGCCACGTCGACCTCGGATCAAGCTGACCGGGTCGATATCGACAATCAGCGCCGCCGTGCAGCGATCTGCTTCCGCCACGGGGTAGCACACACGCGCCATCCCGAAGGAGAGCTCCTTTTCGTGCACACGATTCGGGTTCTTGTGGAGGAGGAATCCGAGATCAGTGGCAGAGGGGACCGACGTCGAAATCGTCAGCAGCATCGTTCCGCTGTATCGAGATCCGCCGACCGTGTCATGACACCGAGACTACGTGAGCGCCGAGTGCCATGCCCCCACTGGTTTCCGTTGATCAATCACACGTCCTTCTCGAAAGGCGAACATCGCTTGACTTTTGGTTGATATTGCTCGAAATACAAGCAATGCTTGACTTGTGCCGACAACCGCTCCTCTCCTGCTTCCGGTCTTCCGGTCGCGGCTACAAGGTGAGTTGCTCGCGCTCGTGCTCGCCGATCCCGCTCGGCAGTGGACGATCGACGAGTTGGCCCAGCGGACCAGGGAGCCGTACCAAACGGTCGCCACCGAGGTTCGCCGGCTGCAGGCGGCCGAGCTTCTCGTGGCGACGACGATCGGGCGGACGAAGCTGTTGTCGGCGAACGCGGCGAACCCGTACCTACCGCCACTCGGCCAGTTGGCGATCATGGCCTTCGGACCGCCGCTCGTGATCGGCGAGGAGTTCGCGTCGGTCGACGGCGCTGAGGCGATCTACATCTATGGCTCGTGGGCCGCACGCTACGAAGGCGAGCCCGGGCCGGTACCGAACGACATCGACGTCCTCGTCATCGGCCAACCCGACCGCGACGATCTGTACGAGGCTGCCCAACGCGCTCAGCAGCGACTCGGCCGCGAGGTCAACGTCACCCAGCGCACACGCACACAATGGGATACCGCCACCGACGGATTCACCCGGCAGGTTCGCGGTTCGCCGATGGTTGAAGTTCCGTATCCTGCAGACCATGCCGAGGTGGAACAAGGGAAGTGAGGTCATCGAGCGACTACTCAACGCCCGCCCACTCGAACACGTCCCCGCCGACGCGAACACCGGATTGATACATCTCTGATACATCGCTGTTGCTCATGTCACCGGGTCACGGTCGATGAAAGGGACCGGCGAGGTGGCCAAACTCACAAGTCCTACTTACAAGCAAATGCCCTACTTCCAAGTTTGTGGGCTACTCTCAAGTTGTGAGTTGAGAGGAGGGGATCTACCAGGGCTTATCGGTGGAGACGATGGGACTCGAACCCACGACTTCCTGCTTGCAAAGCAGGTGCTCTAGCCAACTGAGCTACGTCCCCCAGTGTTTCGGGTGAGGACAGGATAGCGGGCGGGTCGTCCGGCCCGACCCTCGTCGGCGAGCATCTCTAGTCTCGGTGCATGCCCCCGATGACTCCCCTTCAATTCGGCTGCTTCCTGGCCCCTCACCACCCGACCGGCGAGAACCCGGTGCTCCAGTTCCAAAGCGACCTGAAGTTGGTGAAGCATCTCGACGAGCTGGGGTTCGACGAGTTCTGGTGCGGCGAGCATCACTCATCTGGGTGGGAGATGATCGCCTCGCCGGAGATGTTCCTGGCGGCCGCCGCCCAACACACCCACCGGATCAGGCTCGGTACCGGGGTCACCAGCCTTCCGTACCACCACCCGTTCAATGTGGCGCAGCGAATCGTGCAGCTCGATCACATGTGCAACGGTCGCGCCATGTTCGGGTCGGGGCCGGGTGCCCTGCCCAGCGACGCCAAGACGCACGGGATCGACCCGACCCTGTTGCGCGACCGCCAAGACGAAGCGCTCGGTGTGATCCTGCGGCTGATGGGCGGCGAGGATCGCTTCAGCTACGAGTGCGACTGGTTCGAGCTGCACGACGCCAAGTTGCAGCTGCTCCCCGTGCAAGCCGACATGCCGATGGTGACGGCGTCGTCGATCTCGCCGTCGGGCATGACGCTGGCCGGTAAGTACGGGATCGGCGCCTTGTCGATCGCCTCCAACTCGGCCGATGGGCTCGATGCGCTGCCGACCCAGTGGTCGTTCGCCGAGGAGGCCGCCACCAAGCACGGACAAACCGTCGACCGCGCCGACTGGCGGGTGCTGATGGCGTTCCACCTCGCCGAGACCGAGGAGGAAGCCCGCAACCAGGCCGTCGATGGGCTGCACCGGTGGCACAACGAGTACAACGTGTGGACGCTCGGCCGGCCAGGTGCCGAGCACGTCGACGACAAGTGGGACCTGCTCGAGCGCACGGCGGGTGGCGGTGCTGCCGGCGCCGGATCGACCGTGATCGGCACACCCGACCAACTCGTCGCCGCAATCCGCAACCTGCAGGAGCTCACCGGTGGGTTCGGTGTCGTGATGGGGTTCGCCCACGACTGGGCCAACCGCGAGAACACGATGCGTTCCTGGGATCTGTTCGCCCGCTACGTGATCCCCGAGCTGCGCGGCATGACGGTCGGGCTGCGCGAGTCGCAGGCCTACCTGAACGCCAATCGCGCCGAACTGATGGGTGGCGCCGGACGGGCGATCATGGCCAAGGTGATGGAGAACGAACGTGCCGCGGCGGCGATGCAGATCACCGCCGAACGGATGACGCAGCGGGCCGAGTCGGGCAAGCAGTCCGAGTTCCGCCCAGGAGGCGGCATCCCCGATTCCTGACCCCAAAACGGAATGGAGTTGGGAGTTGTGCCTGGCACAACTCCCAACTCAGTCGTCTTTGAGGGCTACCGCGTTGGGGGTGACGTTCATCTTGGGTTCGTACTCGGCCAACTCGATGACTCGACCGTCGGAGCGGAACTGGTCGCGCAGCTGGGTGCGGCACGATTCACAGGGTCCGTAGAACCGGGATTCGACGGCGGTTTGGCAACGGGGGCAGCTGAACTCCACGAGCGTCGACTGTACCCCGAGCGGCCGAGCGCCGCGAGGTGGGGGATCGACCGGCTCGGTTGCCTACAGTCACAGGCGATGACCGACGTCGGAACCTCCACCTCAACGAGAGGCACATCCCGACCACCGGTCAACTAC
This sequence comes from uncultured Acidimicrobiaceae bacterium, assembly GCA_963700265.1. Taxonomy (GTDB): domain Bacteria; phylum Actinomycetota; class Acidimicrobiia; order Acidimicrobiales; family Ilumatobacteraceae; genus Ilumatobacter. Next base: position 189,497 of record CAVOWX010000001.1, read on the forward strand.
GCCGCCCGGCGGATGCTCGTCACCACGATCGTCATCACCGCCGTGGCGGCACTCGGTCTGGCCGTCTGGCAAGTCACCAACGGTGAGTCCGACACACCGACCGTCGCTGCCGGCAGCTGGGGCAGCATCGCGTTGATCGACCGAACGACCGGGTCGGTCACCACCGTCGACGCCGCAGGCGAGGTCGTCGACGAGTTCGATGGCGTGGGGCGCGTCTTGGACGTGCATTCGTTCGGGTCGCGTCTGGCATTGGTTGGCACCACCCAGATCGCGATCGTCGATACAGAGCAGCCCGACGCCGAACCACTCACGATCGCGATCGACCGTCGCAGCACCGTCATCGCGCTCAGGACTACGGAGTCCGACCATCTCGTGGTGGGCGATCCGTCGGGCGGCAACATCGTGATCGTCGACGTCGCCGACGGCACCCTGATCGACGTCGGTGAGGTGGCCGGGCAGTCCAGCCCGCTGATGTTCACCGAAACGGTGCGATGGGCAGACGACGGCTCGGCGTTCGCGGTCGCCGATGCCGCCAACTTCCAAACGATCATCGTGCAGCCGGGCGCAGAGACGGCGATCTTCCTGCCCGATCAACCGATGGCGGTCGGGAACGAACTGATTGCCACCAGTCAGATCGTCGGGTTGCAGGCCGACGTGTCACTCGTCGATCTCGATCGCCGCAATCGCGCTACGGTCCCGACCGAGATTCCGGTCGGCGGCGTCATGGTCGACGACCGGTTGGTCATGGTGTCGATCGACGGCGGGGTGTTCCAGGTGGCGAGCGGCGACCAGCAGGCCGAGCCGCTCGGTCAGATTGTCGTGCCGACCGACGATCAGGTGCGATGGGTACACCCCACCTTCGCCGGTGAACGGCTGGTCGTCGTCGGCGAGGCGCTGCAAGTGGTCATCGACCTCGATGGCAGGACCATCTTCACCACGTCGTTCTCCGAGGCACTCACGATCGACGTGCCGGACCGGGCGTGGTCGTGCCTGCCGGTCGGCGGGGGCGACACCTATCAGTCGGTGGTCTCGCTCGACTCGGGCGAGCAGCTGATCGACCTGACGGGGCTCACGGTGACCGGCGCCTCGAACGACGGCTGCACCGTGATCGGCGAACGCGATGGCGTCTTCGAGGTCGCCACCGCCGACGGTCCGGTGCGACTCGGCCGAGTGCGTTCGGCCACGCTCGGCCCCGACGGACGCTCCGTCGTGTGGACGACGACCTCCGGCAGAACTGAGCTGCTGACGATCGACGGCGACCTCGAACTCGCCGACCCGATCGACATCAGTGACGTCGCCACGTCGAGCATCGCCGTCGTGTTCTTGACGGACTGAGCCGTCGAGTTGCCGGCGCTCGATCAGCACTTCGCTGCCGATCGGCACGAAACCGCACGCCAGAAACATCCGCACCGACGCCGCGTTTCCGGGCGCCACCTGGGCGAACACGAACTCGTCCTGGGCAAGGACAACCGGCGTCGACAACGTCGCCGCGATCAGATCGCGGCCGGCCCCGTTGGCGCCAGGTGCACCCGTGAGCTCGATCGAGATCTCGCGTCGGTCGGCGAGGCCGGTACCGATCGTGACGATGCCGCGCTCGTCGCCCAACACCGTCACATCGCGCCGATGATGGCGCGCCCGTTCGACCCTGGGATGTGTGGAGCCGTCGATCCGATCGAGTGGGTTGGTGGTCGCCGGCCCAACCTGGCGCACCATGACAAGGTCGACTGAACCGATCGACCCCGTCGGTCCGGCCAGGTGCATCAGCACGTGCGGTTGTGTCACCCCGCCGAAGGCGTCGATGCTCGCCAGCAGGTCGTCATCGGGACGTAAATCGGTGAGCACGAACGAAGTGACCGGTGAACTCGACCACGGCGTGCGAGCCGGCGCGATCGGGGCCAACGACCTCGACGCGACCGTCGACCGGTGGGAACCGACCCTGCGCCGCTGCCAGCAAGGTGGCTGCGAGTGGATGGTCCGGCGATGCTGGCACGGTCACCAACAGTAGGTTCTGACCGTGACCACCGTGGTGCGACGCGCCGTCCCAGACGATTTGGCCGTGCTGGTCGAGCTCGTCGCCGAGTACTGCGACGCCGATCATCACGTGTTCGACCGAGAGGTGGCCGTGCGAGGCCTCGAGCCGCTGCTGGCCGACGACACCTATGGAGCGATCTGGCTGATCGACCCCAGCCAGGCCGACGCCGACGGGTACATCGTCGTCACGTGGGGTTGGTCGATCGAGATCGGCGGGCTGGACGTCGTGCTCGACGAGTTCTACGTGCGCTCGCGCGGAGGCGGCAAAGGCAGCGACGCGCTGCGGGTCGTCGAAGCCGACTGTCGCCGGCGCGGTGTACGCCGGATCTTCCTCGAAACCGAGGCGACCAACGAGGCCGCACGGCGCCTGTATGCCCGCCACGGCTACATCGCCGACGACTCGATCTGGATGTCGAAGGAGCTGACCTGAAGCGCGCCGTCACGCTGCTGGTGGTGGTGGCGGTGGTGATCACCGGCTGCGCGCCGGATGCTGCGCCGTCGGCGGTGGTCGGCATCGTCGTGTCCGATTCGTGCCGCCCAGGGCTCGAGACCGGCAGCGGTGCACTGGTGGCGCCGGGCCTGGTGCTCACCTCCGCCCACGTCTTGGCGGGGGCCGGTTCGTTCCAGGTCGTCCGCGACGGGCAGTCCCTGCCGGGCAGCGTGGTCGGCTTCGACCCGGAGATGGACCTGGCCTACGTGGCCGTCGACGGACTGGATGGCGTGCCGTTCGTGGTAACCAGTGAGGGTGTCGATGCAGGAGATCGCGGCATCGCCTACACCGTGCGCGACGGTGTCAGGGTGGAGGTGCCGGTGGTGGTCGCCCGGCGCGTCAACATCAGCACCGAGGACGTCTACGCCCAAGGTGAGACCGTGCGCCCCGGTTTCGAGCTCGTCGCCGACATCCGAACAGGCGATTCGGGGGCGGCCGTGGTGATCGGTGGCAAGCTGGTCGGCGTCGTGTGGGCCCGCAGCCGCCAGACCGACCAGCGCGCCTGGGCGATCGACCCCGACCGCGCCGGCACCCTGATCCGAGAACAACTCCAAACCGGCCAACTCGGCCCCGACATCGACCTCGGCCGCTGCCGATGAATTCTCCAACGGTGAATACGTCTGACCGGGAACCGACCCGACCGGCGATGGCTCGTCGGCGTGGCGACGATCACGACCGCGGCAGCGGTCGTGTCGGGTTGCTGCTGGTGCTGACTGCGGCGACGCTCGGGAGTTGTGGCGCGTTCGGTGGCCGCTGCCCGGCCGACCGCCCCTCGCTTTGGAAGGACGACGTGTTCGGCATGGCCGCCTTCGGCACCGCGCTGATCGTCGTCGTTCCCGCCTTCGTGCGCCGACCGTCGTGGCGAAGACTCGGCTGGGCCGTCGCGGCCGGAGCCGCGTCTGCCCTCGTTGTCGGCCTGCTCGTCGCCGACGCCGCCCACGGATGACGGAGTGGCCTGCGGACACCATCTGTTAGGTGAGGTCGGTGGGGTTCCAGAAGCCGGGGAGTTGGGTCTTGTCTCCCGAGGCATACGACTGGAGGCGTTCGAGGGCGTCTTCGTCGAACACGTCGATCACGTCGAACAGCGCCGGCGGGCCGGCGGCTCGCAGGGCGTGGTCGAACTCGCTGCGGCGTTTGGGTAGCTCGCTGGTGAGCACCAGCACCCGTTCATCGAGGCCGCGCAGAGTGTGCGCACGACCGAGCGTGCGCCACACCGCGTCGGCGGTGGTCAGGCCACCGCGATGGCTCACGAACGGGCCGCCCAGTTCGATCACCCACCGGCCTCCGGTGGCGTCGGTGACGACGTCGTTGACCGACATGCCGCTGCCTTTCACGCGCACGTTGCCGCCTTCGCTCTCGAACCCGGCATCGGACAACACCTGGGCGATGCGGTCCTTCGACCCCGCCAGGCGGTCGGGGTCGGTCAGCGGCGGGTGGCCCTCGTCTTCGACTCGCGCCATCGCCAACTCGACATAGCCGGGGTCGAGGTCGTAGCCGACGAAACGGCGTTTGGTGCGCGAGGCGGCGACCAGCGTTGATCCGCTGCCCATGAACGGATCGAGTACCAGGTCATCGGCGAACGTGTACAGCTCGATCAGCTTCTCGGGAAGTTCAATCGGGAACGGTGCCGGATGGCCGACCCGGCGGGCACTCTCAGACGGTGTCTGCCACACGTCGAGGGTGAGCGCCATGAAGTCTTCGGTGGCGATCGTCGCCTCGTGCGGCAGGCCACGTTGCCGGCGATCGTCGACGGAAAGGGCGCGCTGGAAGCGGCCCTTGCTGGCCACGATCACACGCTCGGTCACGTCTCGCAGGACCGGGTTGGACGGGCTGCGGAACGAACCCCAGGCACACGACCCGCTCGCCCCGGCACCCTTCTGCCACACGATCTCACCGCGCAGCAGCAGGCCGAGTCGGTCCTGGAGAATGTGGATCACGTCGGCAGCCAGGCTGCGGTACGGCTTGCGGCCGAGGTTGGCGACGTTGACGGCGATCCGGCCACCTGGTTCCAGCACTCGCACGCACTCGGCGAACACGTCCTGCAGGAGGTCGAGGTACTCCAGGTACGAGCTCGGCACGCCGTCGCGTTCGAGTTCCTCCTCGTACTGCTTGCCGGCGAAGTAGGGGGGCGACGTGACCACCAGCGCCACCGAACCGTCGGCCAAGGTGTGCATCGCGCGTGCGTCGCCGCACACGAACGGCTCGCTCACCGGCTCGGGCGTCAGCACGGTGTCGTCGTGGTCGATCACCGGGGGTTCGAAGCGGCCGTAGAACCCGGAGGCGTCGTGCGACTCGCGACGGCCGACTCCGAAGTTCGACGTGGTGGTACCACGACGACTCGAGACGGGCGCGACCGTGGGCTGATCCGACATTGCCCGACAGGCTACGCGACAGGTCGCCCGCTGAGCGCCACGGTTGTCAGCGGAGCTCCGCCGAGTCAGGTCAGCCGAGTCGGGCGATGGCGGCCTGTGCCGCGGTGACCCCGGTGCTGAAGCAGGCTTGCAGCAGGTAGCCCCCGGTGGGTGCTTCCCAGTCGAGCATCTCGCCGACGATGTACGTGCCGGGACGGCTCACCAGCATCAACGAGTCGTCGACCTCGGTGAACGCCACTCCACCGGCGGTCGAGATCGCCCGGTCGATCGGCATCGTGTCGACGACTCGAACGATCGCCTGCTTGACCAGCGACGCCATTTCGGCCGGGTCGGTCGGCAGTCGATTGGCGGTCGACTTCGCGCAGCACGCCGATCATCACCGGGTGCAGGCCGATCGAACGCCGCAACCAGTTCGTCGTCGAGTCCTTCGGGCGGCGGCGGGCCAACCGCTCGGCGACCTGTTGCTCGGATTGATCAGGGTGCAGGTCGAGCGCCAACTCGCACACACCGTGTCGATCGAGGGCATCGCGGACCGCAGCCGAGATGGCGTACACCGGGCCACCCTCCAGACCGTGGCGGGTCACGACCGGGTCGCCGCGCACGACTTCCGTACCGGCGTCGGACAACACGCTCACGGCGACGTTCTTCAGTGGCTGGCCGTGGTGCCGTTCGACGAACGCCGGTGACCAGGCGACACGAACACCGGCGTTGGCGGGTCTCAGCGGGTTGACGGCGATCCCGTCACGCTCGAACGCTGCGACCCATCCGCCGTCGGATCCGACCCGAGGCCAGCTGGCGCCGCCCAATGCGAATACCGTCACGTCGCTCGAAACGGCCGACTCGAGGCCGTCGGCATCCACAAACCGGTGAGAGCCGTCCGGCGCCCAGCCGACCCAGCGGGTTCGTGTCGCGAACTGCACGCCGAGCTGATCGAGTCGTTTCAGCCAAGCCCGCAGCAGCGGCGTGGATCGAAACGACTTCGGGAACACGCGGCCGCTCGAGCCGACGAATGTGTCCTCTCCCAGCTCGGCGCACCACGATCGCAACGCCTCGGGTCCGAACCGGTCGAGCGCACCTTGCAGCCGAGGTGCCGCCGCGCCATACCGCTCGACGAACGCCGCGACCGGCTCGCTGTGAGTGATGTTCATCCCGCTGCGACCGGCCAACAGGAACTTGCGTCCCACGGAAGGCTTGTGGTCGTACACCGTGACCGACACGCCGGCCGCTGCCAGTTGCTCGGCGGCGATCAGGCCGGCCGGGCCGCCTCCGATCACCGCCGCCGCACTGGCCGTGTGGGTTGCGGTCACGCAGTCGCTCCCGAAGCGGTCACCGACACTCCACCCGGCTCCGTCATGTGCGTGTCCTCACCCTTCAACATCAGATCGTCCATCATCAGATCGTCGCCCACCGCGATGATCGGGTTGTCAGCTCGGTGCCGGCGGGCTTCCCATCGCCTCACCAGCTAGCCTCGCCCTCCGTGACACGACTTGCGGTGGTTGGCACAGGTTATGTCGGTCTCACTACTGGGGCATGCTTCGCCCACATCGGCCACGATGTCGTTTGCGCCGACATCGACGCAGCCAAAGTCGATCGCCTGCAGCGCGGAGAGATCGGCATCGTCGAGCATCGTCTCGACGAGCTGGTCCGCGAGGGCCTCGATCGGGGCAACCTCCGTTTCGTGCACGGCAGCGCCGGCGCTGTGTCCGAGGCCGAAGTCGTGTTCCTGTGCGTGCCAACTCCCCAGGGCGACGACGGCTCGGCCGACCTCAGCTACATCGAGGCGGCCGCCCGCGAGATCGCCGCTCACCTGCCCTACGAATCGATCGTCGTCAACAAGAGCACCGTCCCCGTTGGCAGCACGACGGTGGTCGAAAAGGTCCTGCAGCGCCCTGACGTTCGCGTCGTCAGCAACCCCGAGTTCCTGCGCGAAGGCAGTGCCGTCGACGACTTCCTCAATCCGGACCGCGTGGTGGTCGGCTGCAACGATCGATCGGCGGCGATCACCGTCGGTGCTCTGTACGACGCCGTGAAGGCTCAGGTCGTCGTGACCGATCCGGCATCGGCCGAGACGATCAAGTACGCGGCCAACGCGTTCCTGGCGACCAAGCTCAGCTTCGTCAACGCGATCGCCGCGATCTGCGAGGGCGTCGGCGCCGATGTCGACGATGTCGTCGTCGGTATGGGCTACGACAAACGGATCGGAACCGAGTTCCTGCGTCCCGGTCCGGGCTGGGGCGGGAGTTGCTTCCCGAAGGACTCGCGGGCGCTGCTGCGGATCGCCACCGACGCCGGCTATCGATTCGACCTCTTGGATGGCGTGATCGCCGTGAACGACGAACAGTTCGACCGGGTGGCCGACAAGATCCGAGTTGCTGCCGGCGGCAACTTGAAGGGTTCGACGGTCGCCGTGCTGGGTCTCACCTTCAAGGCCCGCACGGACGACCTACGCGAGTCCCCGTCGCTGGCCATCATCGGTCGGTTGCTGGCGGCCGGCGCAGTCGTGCGGGCATTCGACCCCACCGTCGACGGTTCGCGCCCAGGCCTGCCGACCGAGATCGTGATCTGCACCGACGCCACCGACGCCTGCCGTGGGGCGGACGCGCTCGCCGTGCTGACCGAGTGGGACGAGTTCAAGTGGCTCGAACCAACACAGGTCGCTGCTGTGATGGCGGGAACCGGGGTCGTCGACGCTCGAAACCTGCTCGATCGCGGTGCGTGGCAACGGGCCGGATTCACGTACCAAGGCATCGGTCGCTGATGCGCTTGCTGCTGGCGGGTGGCGGCGGTTTCGTCGGCTCACACTTGACGGACCGGCTGCTCGCCCGGGGCGACACTGTGGTGGTGGTCGACAACTTCGTCACCGGTCGGCGCGGCAACGTGGCACACCTCACCTCGCATCCCGGTTTCGGCGTCGTCGAACACGACGTCACGCAATCGTTCGGCCCTGAAGTCACCGCTGGCTCATTCGACGCCGTGCTCGATCTCGCCAGCCCTGCCTCGCCACTCGACTTCGCAACGATGCCGCTCGAGATCCTTGCCGTCGGCAGCACGGGCACCCGCAATCTGCTCGACCTCGCTGTCGCCAACGGCGCCGCGTTCCTCCTGGCGTCGACCAGCGAGGTGTACGGCGATCCGCTCGTGCACCCCCAGCCCGAGAGCTACCTCGGCAATGTCAGCTCGATCGGTCCGCGCAGTTGCTACGACGAATCCAAGCGGTTCAGCGAGGCGATCACGATGGCGTATCACCGCGTGCACGGCCTCGATGTTCGGATCGCCCGGATCTTCAACACGTACGGCGAGCGGATGCGGCCCGAAGACGGTCGGGTGGTCAACACGTTCGTCTCCCAGGCACTGCGTGGCGAGCCGATCACCCTGCACGGAACCGGGCTCCAAACCCGGAGTTTCTGCCACGTGTCGGACCAAGTGCGTGGCCTACTGGCCGTATTGGATGGCGATCTGATCGGCCCCGTCAACGTCGGCAATCCGGCCGAGTTCACGATGCGCCAGTTGGCCGAACTGATCATCGAGTTGACCGATTCGACGAGCATGATCGTGGCGGTGCCGCACCCGGAAGAACGCGACGGGGATCCGATGCAGCGCTGCCCCGACATCACCCTGATCGGTGATCACTACGGATGGAAGCCCACGGTGGAGTTGCGAGATGGTCTGATCAGCATGATCGACCACTTCCGCACCCACGAAGGCTTCGGCCAGCCCGAACCTCGCCGCACCGAACACAACACCTAGCGCCCCGACCGTGAACGTTTGTGGTGTTCACGGTCACGGCACTAGGTCGAGCATCCCGTCGTGGTGCTCGCCGGCGTGGCGCCCGTGTCGCGTCCGGCACGCGACCGCATCACCACCAGGCCCGCCATCGCCACCATCGCACTCGAACAGGTCAGGGCGACCGTGATCGAGGTGGCTTGCGCCAAGATGCCCATCACGAGCCCACCCATGATCTCACCGATCGACTCGACCTGACCCAGGAACGACTGCACCGTGGCGCGCACGTCACTGGTCGCTCGCCGGTTGACCCAAATCTGGCTGACCGCCCGGATCACCGTCCACGCCACACCGCCGACGAGCATCACGCCGACCATTCCGGCCACGTCGCTCGGAGCGTGCGCCAGAATCATCAACCCGATCGCTCCGATGAAGCAGGTGGCGGCATACACGCGGCGCGCCACGCCAACACCGTCGATGCGAGCTTCGACGATCCGCAGTGCCAGTGCTCCGACCGCAAGCGCGGCGACGCCGAGCGCCGTGAACCACACGATCGGGTCGGGGTCTTGGGGGAAGCCGAGGTCGACGAGCCGTTTCGGGTACAGGCGGTCGAACGCCTCGGCGCCCGAGTTGATCAGGATCGTGGCCGTGAACACGAGCAAGATCTCGTGGTCATTGCGGGCCAGAGAGAACCCGCGTCGAAAGATCGACTTCGACTCGCGCCAGCGGTGCTCCCGAACCGGTTCGAACTCGTGCTCGGTGAATCGCACCACCACGTAGCCACCCAACAGCACCATCGTCGCCCCGGCCGCCACGATCGCTGTGCTGAGGCTGGTGCTCCACGCCAATCCCCCGAACCCGACCATGCCGGCCGCCGCGCCGAACTGTTGCCAGCGCGCTCGCGCCGTGAGCACCTTGTCGATCCGCAGCGGGTCGTCCAGTTCGTCGGTGATCCAGGCGACGTCGGCGCCGCTCGAGAACGTCCACCCGAACCCCCACAGCATCTGCGCCAGCACCAGTGCCGGGAAGGCGGTGACGAGGCCCGTGATCAGCATCCCGGCTCCCATCAACACGTGCGAGACCACGATCGACCACTTGCGGCTGATCGTGTCGGCCATCACCCCGGTCGGGATTTCCGAGACCAACACGGTGATCTCCATCGCGGTGCCGAGGAACACGAGTTGGAAGGCCGACAGGTCGGCGTCGATCACCAGGTACAGGCTGGTGACGATCCAGTAGCCGCGGAACGAGGTGGCCCGCAGCCACGACCACCGCAAGAATGTGGTCGCCACATCGCCCCGAGCCATCGCCCGACCGTACCGCCGGTGCGCCGCGCCCTCAGCACAGGGTTTCGTGTCGGGCCACGATCAACAAGAGGAGGTCCCGATCACCGTGATCGTGCCGGCACTAGGGTTTTCTTTCACGCCTCCGGAGGGATCTTCATGCGTCGAACCGCGCTCATCGCCATTGCGACACTCTGTTTCGTCGCTGCCTGTGGTGGCGGTGACGACACTTCCAGCGAGCCCACTGATGCCGATGCAACCGAACAGCCCGCCGAGGAACCAGCCGATTCGGGAGACACCGAGGGCGACGACGCGCTCTCCGGGCCACCAGCTGACGTTCCCGCAGCGTGCACCGAAGCACCGATCGAGATCGAGTTCACGCTGTCGGCCGTGCCCGAGTATCCCGGGCCGTTCAGCGCTCAGTCGGCGACCGGTCAGGCAACACCGATCGTGCCCAACGGTGACGGCTCACTCGACGATCTCGACCCGGCCGGCTTCAAAGCGCTCGGCGCCGACACCGACCTGTTGCTGTACACCCAGTGGGTCGGCGACCATCCGTTCGATTCCGACGACATCGGCATGTTCTCCGGACCCCAGGCCCCTCCCGGTGCCGTCACCCTCGCACTCACGGTCGTACCCACGTCGCAGGACGGATTGACGATCGGCGAAGTGATCTCCAGCAGCGACGAGCTCGAATACGACTCGATCACCACGTTCGGCACGGTCGGTGTGTTCCTCCAGCCCGGTGACGAGACCGAGATGTACTTCTCCGTCAACAACTTGGACGAGACCCAAGGCGGCACCGCCGAGGTGTTGTACGTGAGCGACGAGTGGTTGTGCGTCGACTGGAATCTGGCCGGTGAGACCAACAACCCGGAAGGCACCTACTCGCTGAGCGGCGTCGTGTTGACCCCGCTCGAACGAGCCGAGCTGCCCTTCACCTGACACGCATCACGCAGGTCGAGCAATCGCGCTGTCGGCCACTCAGCGGGCGTCGTACGATGGTTCGATGAGTTCTGCGACGACCGTCAATGGTGTTTGCCACCACGATTGCCCCGACTCGTGCGGGTGGACCGTCACGGTCGACGCCGGTGTTGCCGTGAAGATGCGCGGCAACCCGGCCCATCCGTACAGCTACGGCGAACTGTGCCCGAAGGTCAACCGGTTCCTCGACCGCGTGTACTCGCCCGACCGGGTGCTGTATCCGCTCCGACGCACCGGCCCGAAGGGGAGCGGTCAGTTCGAGCGGGTCTCGTGGTCGGACGCCCTGGAGGAGATCGGCACGCGGTTGAACGCGATCATTGCCGAGCACGGCGGCCAGGCGATCATGCCGTTCAGTGACGCCGGCAACCAGAGCGTGCTGGCGACGCAGGGAATCTCGTCGCGACTGTTCAACCACATCGGTGCCACCGACCTGCTTCGCAACATCTGCGGGCCGACCGTCGGCGCCGGCGTTCGGATGACCAACGGCAGCGGGTTGGGCGGCGATCCGATGCAGCTCGAACACTCCAAGCTGATCCTGCTGTGGGCCACCAACACCAAGCTCACCAACCGGCACCTCTGGCCGGTGATCGAGAAGGCCCGAGCCAACGGCGCCAAACTGGTCGTGATCGACCCGATCCGCACGCTCACCGCCGACGACTGCGACGAGTTCATCCAGCCGCTGCCCGGCACCGACATTGCGATGATGCTGGCGATGATGCACGTCATCATCGGCAACGACCTGCACGATCAGGCCTGGGTGGCGGAGCACACGCTCGGCTTCGACGAACTCGCCGCCTCCGTCGTCGAGTGGACACCCGCCCGGGCGGCCGAGGCGTGCGGCGTGCCGGCCGACGTGATCGAGCAACTTGCTCGCCAGTACGCGACCACCCGCCCGGCCGCGATCCGCACCCTGATCGGCGCCGAGCACCACGAGAACGGGGCAATGTTCTACCGCACCCTCGCTTGTCTGCCGGCGCTCACCGGTGCCTGGGCCGAACTCGGCGGCGGGCTGTTCCGCAGCGTCGGCTCGTGGCAGGACCAACTGGTCGACGAAGACGCCCTGGCGCGACCCGACCTGCTCGCAGGCCGCCAAGTGCGCACCTTGAACATGAGCCGGCTCGGCGAAATCCTGCTCGACGAGCAGCCACCGGTGAAGGCGATGATCGTGTGGAACTCGAATCCGCTCGTGATCGTTCCGAATGCCGAGGCGGCCCGCCAAGGCATGGCCCGCGACGACTTGTTCACGGTGGTCCACGAACAGTTCCTCACCGACACCGCCCAATTCGCAGACATCGTGCTGCCCGCCACCACCCACATCGAGGCCAGCGATGTCACGCTCGCCTGGGGGCACCTCTGGATGGGTTGGAACGAGGCGGCGATCGAGCCGCTCGGTGAGGCCGTCAGCAACAGCGAATGCTTCCGTCGCATCGCCGAAGCGATGGGGCTCACCGAACCCTCGTTGTTCGACGACGACATGACCGTGCTGCGAGACAGCTTCCCGACCGTCGACCTCGACGCTCTCAAGGCGGCCGGCTGGATGAAGGTGCCGTTCCCCGAGGACGACCGCCCATGGGCCAGCGGCGGATTCCCCACCGCGTCGGGCAAGGCCGAGTTCGCCAGCGAGGCGCTCGAGCACATGGGTCAACCGCGGCTGCCCGTGTTCGTGCCACCCCACGAGGGGCCGCAGGGTCCGAACGCCGACCGGTTCCCGCTCCAGCTGATGACCCCCAAGCACCACACCCGGTTCCTCAACTCGGGTTACTCCGACCTCCCCAAGCACGGCCCCGCCGAAGGCGGCCCGTTCATCGAACTCGACGCCGCCGACGCCGCCGCCCGCGGGCTGGACGCCGGGGCGACGGCACGGGTGTTCAACGACCGGGCCAGCCTCGAGTTGCCGGTCAAGATCACGCAGCGGCTGCGGCCGGGCCTGGTATCGATCCCGTGGGGCTGGTGGCGCAACCATCACCCCGATGGCAAGGTCGCCAACAGCCTCACCAACGACACCCTCACCGAATGGGGCGGCGGCGTCGCCTACAGCGACACCCTCGTCCAGGTCGAACGGATAGGTGTCTGACACCACTTCGTTACTGGGGTGCCTTGAACCCAAGGCTCTCGTGAACGAAAGGTGTCTGGACACCACTCCGTTACACCTTGGTGAGCTGGGGTGACGGATAGTCTGCGCTGTATGGCAAGCGAGCTGATCTACGCCTTCAGGGTGATGCGCTTGCCACTGCTCGACGCCGGCGGCGCAGAGATCGGCAAGATCCAAGACCTCGTCGTGGTTCCCGGCCGCGCCGCCGAGGCACCGCGCGTCGTCGGCTTCGTTGCAACCAGTCAGCGTCGCAGAATCTTCGTCAACGCCGCCCGAATCGCCGAACTCGACGGTGACGGAGCCCGGCTTCGCAGCTGGGATGTCGACCTCAACCCGTTCAAGCCGCGGCCCGGCGAAACCCTGGTCGGCGCCGACCTGATCGACCGAATGCTCGGCGACGAGCGGGTCAGTGACGTCGGTCTGCTGGAAGTCGAAGACGGCAGTCGACGACGGTGGGAGATCGCCAAGGTTCGCCTGGCACGGCGTTCGTCACTCCGACGCCGGCCGAGCTTTCGCCTGGTCGACTGGGACGAAACACCTGAGCTGTTCGCGGCCACCAACGAGGCCGCTGCCGAAGCCGCCCGACTGCGAGACATGCACCCGTCCGACGTGGCAGGTGTGGTGCGAGCACTCCCACTCTCCCAACGTCGCCAGTTGGCCGAGGCGATGGACGACGAGCGCCTCGCCGACCTGCTCGAAGAGCTTCCGGAGGAGGAGCAGTTGCGCCTGATCGAGGGCCTCGATCTGGACCGACTGATCGGCGTGCTCGACGAGATGGAGTACGACGACCTGGCCGACCTGCTCAACGAGATGCCGATCAACCAGCGGGCAGCGATCCTCGCCGCGATGGACGACGACGAGGCCGAGCTCGTATCCCGGCTGCTGTCCTACGAGGAAGCAACGGCGGGCGGCATGATGACGCCCGAGATCGTGATCCTCGGGCCGACCGACACGGTCGCCACCGCCCTCGCACTGATCCGCGACCCGGACTGGACCCCGAGCATCGCCAGTCAGGTGTTCATCTGTCAGGCACCACTCCAGCCACCGACGGGCAAGTATCTCGGCGCTGTGTTCATGCAGCGCCTGCTGCGCGAACCGCCGGCGATGGAATTGCGGCATTGCCTTCGCACGGTCGCCACGGTCGAGGCCGGAACACCCGACCGTGAGGTGTTCGAACAGTTCGCCTCGTACGACATGTTGACGATCCCGGTGCTCAGCGAGAGCGACCAGCTGCTCGGTGCCATCAGCGTCGACGACGTCGTCGACCGCATGCTCGGGTCGGGTTGGCGGCAACGCGCCCGCCGCCACCGAGAAGAGTCCACGGTGACCAAGTGAACCCGTCGGTCCTCAGGGATATCAGGGCGACCCCGTGACGCGCCGCTCCGAACTGAACCAGCCGCGCCCCCGCAATCGCTTCGACGTCAGCTACGACGCCGAGGCGTTCGGCCGGTTCAGCGAGTCGATCGCCCGCTACCTCGGCACCGCTCGCTTCCTGGTCTGGCAGTCGGTCGTGATCCTGTTGTGGCTGGCGCTCAACATCCTCGTGCCGGCCAGCTGGCAGTTCGACCCGTGGGGTCGCGGCCTGGTGCTGCTCACACTCGTCTTGTCGCTCCAGGCTTCGTACGCGGCGCCGCTGATCTTGCTCGCTCAGAACCGACAGGAGCGGCGCGACCGGATCACCGGCGAGCACGACCGCAGCGTGGCCGAGCGCACCCAGGCCGACACCGAATTCCTGGCCCGCGAGATCGCCAGCGTGCGGTTGGCGCTCGCCGACGTGGTCACCGGTGAGGAGTTGAGCGACCAACTCGACGCCATCGTGCGTTCGATCGAGCGGTTGGCCGAACGGCTCGATCAAGTGACCGGTGACCGCATCACCGAGCCTCGCTAGTCAGCCCGGCTGCGCTACTCCGGTGAACTCTTGGAGGCGCACTCCGTGGGATTGAACCCGGGCCAGCAGGTCGACCGTCGGTAGGTGGGCGGCGCCGGCAACGATCACCCCCGTCGGGAGCGCACCTTCCGCCAGCGCCGACGCGAAGGCCGCCGCAGTGGCTGCTGCCGCGGTACCGACCAGTTCGGCGACACCGGCGATCAAACACTGACGGCCACCGTTGGCATCCGCCCCGCGAATCTCGACCCGGAGGGCTCCGATTCCGCCTTCAGGGTGGGGAGGACGGAGCATCGGCAACCATGCGGTCAACCGATCGCGCCGGCGAGCCGAGCGACGGCCGCTGATCCGTTCCGCCTCCGGAAACGCACGGTGCAGCAACAGCGTCACCGACGTGCCGTTGCGGTAGCAATCCTTGGCGCCGATCGGCTCGGGGAACCAGCACAACTCGCGGCCGCTTCCGCCGACGTAGTCCGACCACTCCCGGTCGTGCCAGCCGGCGACCAGCCCACTCAACGAACGATGGTGAGCGCGGGCGCAGGCAGGACCGGCCGTGCCATGGACGGCAACATGGATTTCGTCGACGGTGGCCAGTTGGTCTGCCAAGTGACGAGCGATCAACCCAGCGAGGCCTGGCGCCATCGCCGCACCAACCACCAAGGTGGTGCCGGTCTCGGCGGGGTCGAGCCCCATCAGTTGCTTGGCGTCGTCGACCTGTTCACCGACCGTCACCACGTGCAGCCCGCGCCCGAGCAGGCCTTGCGCATCGGGACCGTGGATGCCGCCGTGGGCGAGCACCACGATGTCGCCGTCTTGGACGCCGGTGACATCGCCCCAGCGTGGGTCGTGCACGATCACCGGGCGATCTACGAGCATCCGCCGGAGACGTTCGGCGACGATCCCGCGTCCGACGATGTGCAGGGTGGGCGACGAGCTCACGGTCGAGGCTGTTTCGGCGGCAACTCGAGCGGGCGCCACCCACCGTGCTGCGGCGGTACGCCGCCCGAACCGCCCAGACGAATCCCGGCGGCAGCGATGCCAGCCATCGCCACGGCGGCAAGAATCCGACGCAACAGCTTCACGACCGACTCGCAATCGAGCGTCGGGCGGCCCACGCCGTGCAGCTTGGATCAGTGGCGTTCAGGCAGCCCGGTCGCATGCGGTCACGATACGCCGATCGCGAGCGACGACCGTCAGCCGCCGTCACGCCCACGCAGCGGCGCCATGACCTGTTCGACGAACCGCAGCACGGGTTCGACATCTGGCGGATGCCCGAAGTCCATGACAAAGTGCTGCACGCCGAGTTCCGCCTTGTGCGACAGGAACTCGAACAACTCGGCGGCCTCTGCGTCATTGTCGGGCAGCGATCGCTCGAGCGTGGTGCTGACCTCGATCGCCGCCGGGTCGCGTCCGGCCGCCGACGCCGCCGACTGCACGATGTCGAGCCGCCGACGCCAATCGTCGTCGGTACCCCGTGAGCTGCCATTCCAGATATCGGCCAGACGCCCGACCAGCGGCAGGCCGATCTGCTCACCGGAGGCACCGATACAGATAGGAGGCACCACGTCGGGCAGCGGCGACGCCGCAGCACCGGCGATCTGGAAATGCTCACCGTCGTACGTCGGGTCGGGATCGGTCCACATCAACCGGCAGATCTCGATCACCTCGGCGAGTTGTGCGAACCGAACGGCCGGTCGCGGGAAGTCGTAGCCGTAGGCGCGGTACTCGTCCTCACGCCAGCCGGCGCCGATCCCGAGGATGAAGCGTCCGCCCGACAACGTTTGCAGCGTCGACGCCATCTTGGCGGTCAGCGCCGGTGGCCGATACCCGTGCCCGAGCACGTGATGGCACAACAGCACGTCGGGGAACTTGGCGGCCAGCCATGTCAGTGTGGTCCAGCCCTCCATGAACGGATCGGTCTTGGCGTCGAAGCCGTAGAAGTGATCGGCGATCCAGAGCGAATCGAAGTGCGCCAAAGCGGTCGGCAAGATGTGCTGCTCCTGGTACATCACGATCGGTTGGTGATCGCTCCACCGGTTGCCGATCACCGGCGACAGCCAACCGAACCGCAACCCACCATCACTCGAGCCACTCGTCTGTTTCGTCATGCTGGCGACCGTAGCGCCACACCCCCTCGCTACGGTCCACTGCATGGATGCCGTGATCGAACCGCCCCGCCCTACCAGGGCAGAGGTCGAGATCGAGTTGGCGCAACACGTGCGGGCATTGGCCGGGCCCGATGCCGTTCCGCGACGCGACCAGATCGAGGCGGTTGCGGCGGTGGTGGCCGAGCGACGGCGAACCCTGCTGGTGGCGCGCACCGGCTTCGGCAAGTCGGCCGTGTACTTCTCGGCGACCCGCATGCTGCGCGACCGGGGGTGGGGGCCGACCGTGGTCGTCTCACCATTGCTGGCGCTGATGCGCGATCAGGTGGCTGCCGCCGAGCGGCTCGGTCTGACTGCGGTCACGATCAACTCGTCGAACATCGACTCGTGGTCCGAGATGGAGGCCCGCATCGCCGCCGACGAGGTCGACTTGTTGTTGATCGCCCCCGAGCGACTGGCGAACGCAGGGTTCCGGCGCCGGGTGTTCGACACCATGCAAACGCGGGCGTTCGCTCTGGTCTGCGACGAGGCGCACTGCATCTCCGACTGGGGCCACGACTTCAGGCCCGACTACCGACGCCTCCGCCGCTTGCTGGCTGAACTCCCCGCCTGGACACCGGTGCTCGCCACCACCGCCACCGCCAACCAGCGCGTCACCGACGACGTGGCGACACAACTCGGCGACGAAACCCTCGTGTTGCGAACCCCGCTCGACCGCGAGTCTTTGCACCTCTCGGTGGTCGACCTGCCTGACGACGCCCACCGTTTGGCATGGTTGGCCGAAACACTCGGCGAACTGCCGGGGTCGGGCATCGTGTATTGCCTCACCGTCGACCAGGCCGAAACCGCTGCCGCCTGGTTGCGTTCGGGCGGTCACGCCGTCGCCGCCTACACCGGCTCGGTCGACCCCGATCAGCGACTGGCCATGGAATCGGCCCTGCGCGCCAACGAACTGAAGGCGTTGGTCGCCACGTCGGCGCTGGGAATGGGCTTCGACAAAGGTGACCTGGCGTTCTGCGTTCACCTCGGCCTGCCACCGACGCCGGTCGCCTACTACCAACAGGTCGGACGCGCCGGCCGGGCGATCGAGCGAGCCGAAGTGATCGCCCTGCCGCGCCCCACCGAAGACGCTGCGGTGTGGCGTTGGTTCGAGTCGGTGTCGCTGCCGTCCGAGGAGATCTGCCGATCGGTGCTCGACCTGCTGCACCCGGTCGAGGCAACCTCACTCGTGGCGCTCGAACCGAACATCAATCTCGGTCGCAGCCGACTCGGCATCTTGATGAGCATCCTCGAAGTCGACGGTGCGATCGATCGGGTCGGTGGTGGGTTCATCCGAACGGACGAGAATTGGTCGTACAACCACGAGTTGGTCGCCTCGTTGCGCGAGTTGCGCCGTGCCGAGGCGGCCCAGATGCTGGCCTGGGCAGACTTGTCCACCTGCCGCCTGCGGTTCCTGCGCGAGGCGCTCGACGACCACACCGCAACCGACTGCGGGCGCTGCGACCGGTGTACCGCACACACTTGGCAACGCCAGCCCGATCCGCTCGTCGTGGCCGCCGCACAAGACGTGCTGCGAGGCGGCGACATCGTGATCGATCCCCGGCGGCAGTGGCCATCAGGTTTGGGTGAACCGAAGGGTCGCATCAAGGCCGAGCGGCAACCGGCTCCCGGTCGGGCGTTGGCCCGGCTCGGAGACGGTGGCTGGAACCCGATCGTCGAGACCCTGATCAACAGCGCCGACTCCGGTCAGCCCGACGTTGTGCCACCCGAGCTGGTCACGGCGATCGCCGCCATCCTCAAGCGCTGGAACTGGGCCGAGCGCCCCACGTGGATCTGCCCGGTCCCGTCGCGGTCGACGCGCCGAGTTGGTCGACTCGGTGGCCGAAGCGCTCGGCCGGCTCGGCAAACTGCCCGTGCATCGGGCGTTGACCACCACCACGGTGGCGAGCGATGGCGGCTTCCAGGCCGACCAGGCCAACTCCGCCCACCAGGTCAGCAACGTCTGGAACCGCTTCATGGTCGACCCCTCGCTGATGCCCGATCCGGACGTGTTGTCCGGTCCGGTGCTGCTGGTCGACGACGAAGTCGACAGTCGATGGACCATCACGGTCGCCGCCTGGCAGTTGACCGGCGCCGGCAGCGGTGCGGTGTTGCCGTTCGCCCTCCGCTCGCGCTGAGTCCGACCGCCTCCGACCGGGCGCAGTTGACCGATCCATAGGTCGTGTTCAGGACTTTGGGCCCTTTCACGCCCCTGACGCTGGCGCGGACAATGCGGTCGTCCAACGGATTTTGCGTTGACGATTCTCACTCGATGATCGCGCTGGACGGGAAGGACGACGAGTTCCATGCAGCGAACCAGGAGAGCCGGGAGTACTGCGCTGAGGTCCAGCATCGTCCCGGTCGGGCTGATCGTGCTGTGTGGACTCACCGCCCTGACCATCCAGTCGACGGCGTCGGTCGGCGCACAGGACGCATCGGGCGCAGACCTGTACGTCGCCAACTGTGCCGGTTGTCACCAACCGAGTGGTGAAGGCCTCGCAGGCACGTTCCCACCGTTGGCAGGCAACCCGGCGGCGACCGACCCCGAACATGTCCGCACGGTGATCACCAATGGCCTCAGCGGTCCGCTCGAGGTACTCGGCGTGCAATACGACGCCGTAATGCCGGCGGTCGGTGGGCTCTCCGACGAGCAGATGACGGCGCTCGTCGCCCATGTCGTCGATCTGGCGAGTGGAGTCGACGCACCCGCCACCCCTGACGAACCATCTGAACCGGCGACACCGCCGCCGGTTGCCGAACCGCCGACGGTCGGCGACATCGATCGTGGTCACGACCTGTTCCTCGGGTCGAACCGACTCGACGGTGGCGGCGGTGCCTGCGCCTCGTGCCACACGGCGGGCGAGATCGGCAACCTCGGTGGTCAAAGCCTCGGTCCCGACCTGACCGGCGTGTACCAGAAGCTGGGCGGCGAACCGGGCCTGACGGCGTGGCTCGGCAACCCGGCCTCACCGACGATGCAGCCGATCTTCACCGACAAGCCGATGAGCGACGCCGACATCGCCGACCTGGTCGCCTTCCTGGGTGATGCACCCAACCAGGATCGGCCCAACAACTCCTCCGACTGGTTGTTGCTGGCCGGCGTGGGTGGGCTGGCGATCCTGCTCGGTGGGATGGCGATCGCCTGGCGTGGCATGCGTCAGACCTACGTACAAACGCTGGCGAAACGACCCGCCAGGGGTGCCGCCGCCACAACCCGGTCGACCAACCGTCTGACCAACCGTCTGACCACCCTGAGGAGCAAGCGATGAGCCGCTGGAGTACGGAAACCGTCGACCCCGGCGCCCGCAAGTGGGAGGAGTTCTACCGCAACCGTTTTCAGCACGACAAGCGGGTTCGTACGACCCACGGCGTCAACTGCACCGGGAGCTGCTCGTGGGAGGTGTTCGTCAAGGACGGCATCGTCACCTGGGAACTGCAAGCCACCGACTACCCACAACTCGAAGAAGGACTTCCGCCCTATGAGCCGCGCTGGCTGCCAGCGCGGCATCTCGTACTCGTGGTATCTGTACTCGCCTCTGCGCGTGAAGTACCCGTATGCCCGCGGCGTATTGATCGACATGTACCGCTCCGCCAAGGAGGAATACCTCGGCGATTCCATCAAGGCGTGGGCCAGCATCCAGGACACTCCCGAATGGCGCAAGCGCTACCAGGAGGCGCGCGGCAAGGGCGGGTTCCGTCGGATCAGCTGGGAGGAAGCGCTCGAGATCGCCGCTGCCTCCACGATCCACACGATCAGCAAGCACGGCCCCGACCGGGTCGCCGGGTTCTCGCCGATCCCTGCGATGTCGCAGGTCAGCTACGCCGCCGGCAGCCGCTTCATGTCGCTGATCGGCGGCGCCGTGATGAGCTTCTACGACTGGTACTGCGACCTGCCGCCGGCCTCGCCGGAAGTCTGGGGCGAGCAGACCGACGTACACGAATCGGCCGACTGGTTCAACGCCCGATTCATCGCCGTGATGGGCGCCAACCTCAACATGACCCGCACCCCCGACACGCACTTCATCTCCGAAGTGCGCCACGCCGGCGCCAAGCTGGCCGTGTTCAGCCCCGACTTCAGCCAGGTCGCCAAGTACGCCGACTGGTGGATCCCCTCGCACCCCGGCCAGGACACCGCCTTCTGGTTGGCGGTCAACCACGTGCTGCTCAGCGAGTTCTACCGCGACCGCAAGGTCGACTACTTCGAGAACTACTCGCGCCAGTTCACCGACCTGCCGTTCCTCGTCGAGATCAAGGATCGCCAGCCCGGCAAATACCTGCGAGCCGACCGGCTGTCGCGCTACCAGGAGACCGAGAACGGCGAATGGAAGCTGTTGATGTGGGATGCCGCGGCGAACGAGCCGCGCATGCCGAACGGCTCGATCGGCGACCGCTGGGCGACCGAGAAGAAGGGCAAGTGGAACCTCGAGCTGCACGACAGCGTGCTCGACCAGCCGATCGCCCCTGAGCTGTCGTTCATCGACCGCAATGACGGTTCGACGGAGATCGAACTCGAGTTCTTCGGCTCGGAGGGTGTGATCACCCGTTCCGTCCCGATCCGCACGATCGAGACCGCCGACGGTCCGGTTGCCGTGACCACCGTGTTCGACCTGCTCAACGCCCGCTTCGGCGTCGACCGCGGGTTGAAGGGCTTCGACGCCACCGACTACGAGAACCCGGACGTGCCGTACACGCCGGCCTGGCAGGAGCAGTACACCGGCATCCACCGCGACACGGTGATCAAGTACGCCCGTGAGTGGGGCCGCAACGGCGAGCTCACCAAGGGCAGGAACATGATCATCATCGGCGCCGGCGCCAACCACTGGTACCACAACAACCTGCTCTACCGCAGCGGCATCACGGCATTGATGCTGACCGGTTCGGTGGGCGTCAACGGCGGCGGCTTGGCCCACTACGTCGGCCAGGAGAAGCTGGTCTGCCACGCTTCGTGGGGCTCGATCGCGATGGGTGCCGACTGGGGCATGGCGCCGCGCCAGCAGAACACCCCGTCGTTCCACTACGTGCATTCCGACCAGTGGCGCTACGAGCGTGGGTACCGCGAGTACGACTCGCTCCCGGACAACCATCCCGAGCGGTTCGATCACACCATCGACCACCAGGCTCGGGCCGTCCGTCAGGGTTGGCTGCCGTTCTTCCCGCAATTCAAGGAGAACCCGTTCGATGTCGTCCGCAAGGCCCGCTCCAGCGGTGCCGAAACCGACGAGGAAGTGGTTGCCCAGGTCGTCGAACGGTTGAAGTCGGGCGATCTCGAGTTCTCGATCGACGATCCGGACGCACCCGAGAACTGGCCGCGTACGTGGTTCATCTGGCGCGGCAACGCGATCGGCACGTCGGCCAAGGGCCATGAGTTCTTCATGAAGCACTACCTCGGAACGCACTCCACGGCGATCGCCACCGAACCCGCCGACCACGGTGTCGCCGAGGTCACGGTTCGCCCGGAGGCGCCGATCGGCAAGATGGATCTGGTCGTCGACCTCAACTTCCGGATGGACACCACGGCGCTGTACTCCGACATCGTGCTACCGGCCGCCACCTGGTACGAGAAGGACGACATCAACTCGACCGACATGCACTCGTTCATCAACCCGATGCAAGCGGCGGTGCCGCCGGCATGGGAGTCGAAGTCGGACTGGGACATCTTCACGGCAATCGCCAAGAAGGTCTCGGAGATGTCGGGTGGGGGACGCCTGCACAACACGGTCGAAGACATCGTGATGCAGCCGCTGTCGCACGACACGCCCGACGAGATGGCCCAGCCCACCGTCGCCGACTGGCGAGCCGGCGAGTGCGAGGCGATCCCCGGCAAGACGATGCCGCGGTTCAAGCTGCTCAAGCGCGACTACACCAAGCTGTACGAGAAGATGACCTCGCTCGGTGAAGGAATGCGCGACAACGGTGTCGGCGCCCACGGTCTGCGAATCCAGGTCGACGACTACTACGACGAGTTGGCCCGCAAGCAGCCCGACGAGCGCACCCGCGACCAGGGGGTGCTGCGACCGGAGATGAAGCGCGGCCGCCAGGTCGCCGAGGCGATCCTGGCACTCGACCCGGCCAGCAACGGCGAACTGGCGCACCGTGCGTTCGTCGCCGAGGAGGCCAAGACCGGCCTCTCGCTGGTCCATCTCGCAGCCGGCCAACGCGACATCAAGATCTCGTTCGCTGATCTGATCTCGCAACCTCGCCGGGTGCTCACCACGCCGACGTGGAGCGGCAAGATCGCCAAGGGTCGCCCGTACAGTCCGTTCACGCTCAACGTCGAGGAACTGATCCCGTGGCGCACGCTGACCGGCCGCCAGCACTTCTACCTCGACCACGAGAACTATCTCGACTGGGGCGAGAGCTTGCCGGTCTACAAGCCGCGGCCCGATCACGCGATGCTGATGGAGACCGAGCAATCGCTGGCCGAGGGCCAGGACGGCCGCCTGTTCAACTACATCACCCCGCACGGCAAGTGGTCGATCCACTCGACCTACGGCGACAACGAGCGGATGATGACGCTCTCGCGTGGTGGCTATCCGGTCTGGCTCAACGCCAAGGACGCCGCCAGCCTCGGCATTGCCGACAACGACTGGGTCGAGCTCTACAACGACAACGGCATCTTCGTGCAGCGCTGCACCACGTCATCGAGAATCCCGACCGGCACCGTGTTCGTGTACCACGCCACGGAACGAACGGTCGGCATTCCGCTGACCCGCCGCGACGGCAAACGGGCCGGCATGAACAACTCACTCACGAGAACTCGACTCAAGCCGGTACTGATGAGTGGCGGCTACGCCCAGTTCTCCTACGCCTTCAACTACTGGGGGCCAACGGGTGTCAACCGAGACACCTTCGTCTACGTCCGTCGAATCGAACGGCCTGACTACGAGTCGAACAACGAAAGGGCTGGCCGATGAGGGTTCGAGCACAAATGAGCATGTTGTTCCACCTGGACAAGTGCATCGGCTGCCACACCTGCTCGGTGGCCTGCAAGAACCTGTGGACCGACCGTGACGGCGCCGAGTACATGTGGTGGAACAACGTCGAGACCCGCCCCGGTACCGGCTATCCCACCGGCTGGGAAGACCAGGAGCACTACAAAGGTGGCTGGCACCGCGACAAGAAGGGCCGCCTCAAGCTGGTGTTGCACTCCAAGGGCGGTGGCGTCGCCAAGGCGTTCTACAACCCTGCGCTGCCCGAGCTCGAGGACTACTACGACCCGTTCACGTTCCGGTACGGCGACCTGTTCGGGTCACCCGCCGGCAAAGAGCAGCCGACCGCGATCCCGATCTCGAAGATCACCGGCAAGCCACTCGAGATCAACACCGGCCCGAACTGGGACGACGACCTCGGCGGTTCCGACATCTTTGCCGCCAACGATCCGTCGATGGAGGGCGTCGACGACGTCGTGCGGGCCCAGATGGAAGAGCTCGAGCGGGTCGTGTTCAACTACCTGCCGCGAATCTGCAACCACTGCCTCAACCCGTCGTGTCTGGCGGCCTGCCCGAGCGGTGCGATCTACAAACGCCAAGAAGACGGCGTCGTGCTGGTCAACGAGGACAAGTGCCGCGGCTGGCGGATGTGTGTGTCGGCGTGCCCCTACAAGAAGGTCTATTACAACTGGGACAGCGGCAAGTCGGAGAAGTGCATCCTGTGCTTCCCGCGACTCGAAACCGGTCAGGCGCCGGCGTGCGCACACTCGTGTGTCGGCCGCATCCGCTACATGGGTGTGCTGCTGTACGACGCCGACAAGATCGAGACCAACGCCTCCCTGCCAGACGATCAGTTGCTCGATGCCCACCTCGACATGATCCTCGACCCGCACGACCCGCGGGTGATCACGGCAGCCAAGTTGGAAGGTATCGACGACGGCTGGATCGACGCTGCCCAGCGGTCACCGGTGTACAAGTTCGTGAAGGAGTGGGGCATGGCATTCCCGCTCCACCCCGAGTACCGCACCGAGGCGATGATGTTCTACGTACCGCCGCTGTCGCCGGTGATGAGCACGATCGAGAACAGCCTCGTCAAGCTCGACCTGCCAGAGGAGCGCCGTGACTTCGAGCTGCTCGACGAGTTGGAGAAGGCTCGCTTGCCGCTCGAGTACCTCGCCAACCTGTTCACGGTCGGTGATGTCGAGCCGATCAAGCGAGTGCTCAAGTCGATGCTGGCAGTGCGCACCTACAAGCGTCGCCAGAGCGTCGACGGAACGATCGACGAGCTCACGATCGAGATGTTGGCCCACGCCGGACTGACCGAGAACGAGGCCGAGGCGATCTACAAGATGACCACCATCCCCACGATGGAGGATCGCTTCGTGCTCCCGCCGTATCACCGCGAGGTGGCGATCGAGGAGCTCACCGGCGACCCGCTCAGCGCCAAGGGTGAGGCCGGGTTCGGCTACATCCAGCCCCCCAAGCGAGGTGCATGATGAAGTCGACCGAGTTGGTCGCCCTCGGTTACCGCTATCCGCATCCGAGTGCCGCCGCCGATCTGGCAACCGCGATCGAGGCCAGACCAATCCCGAAGTCCAACGCCACATGCGGCACTTCCTCGACGAGGTCGGCTCGCTGTCGCTCGGCGAGTGGGAGGAGTTGCACACCGCCACGCTCGACCTCTCGGCGCCGTTCGTGCCGTACGTCGGCCACGTGATCTGGGGCGACGCCTACCGGCGCGGCGAGTTCATGGCCGACCTGGTTGGCGCCTTGAGAGATGCCGAGATCGAGTTGGGCGGCGAACTGCCCGACCACGTCGAACCGATCCTGCGCTATCTGGCCGCAACCGACACACCGCTGCCCGACCTGGTCGAAGTGCTCCCCGGGGCGCTGGCGACCATGAGTCAAACCCTCAAGTCGGCTGCGCCCGGCAATCCGTACTGCCACCTTCTGGCAGCCACGATCGCCAGCGCCGCCAACCGACCCGTCACGATCGGAGGACGGCGATGACCGCCAATGAGTTCCTGTTCGGTGTCGTGCCGTACGTTGCCGCCGCGCTCGCCATAGTGGTCACGATCACGCGCTGGCGCAGTGCGCCGTTCACGGTGTCGTCGCTGTCGTCGCAGCTGTTGGAGAGCCGCAAGCTGTATTGGGGCACGATCTCGTTCCACTGGGGCCTGACGATCATCCTGCTCGGCCACCTGGCCGCCCTGATCGTGCCGCGCGGTTTCGAACTGTGGAACGGCGCCCCGCTGCGGCTGTATCTGCTGGAGATCACCGGGCTGGCGCTCGGGCTGTGGGCCGCGTTCGGAGTCACGATCCTGATCATCCGCCGCCACTCGAGCCCTCGCGTGCGCCGCGTCACGACGCCGATGGACACCGTCGTGCTGCTGGTGATCGCCACCCAGATCGCAACCGGCGTCTGGATCGCGATCGGCTACCGATGGGGTTCGTACTGGGGCACCTCGGTGTTCGTGCCCTACGTTCGCTCGCTGTTGCGGTTCCAGCCCGAGGTCGCCTACATGTCGGCACTTCCGTTGGTGCTCAAGTTGCACGTGTTGTCGTTCTTCGCCTTCCTCGCCGTGTTCCCGTTCAGCCGGTTGGTGCACATCATCACGCTGCCCCTGCAGTACCTGTTCCGCCCGTGGCAGAAGGTGGTCGCCAACCGCGAGCGTCCCTCGGCCGGGTTCGTGTCGAACGACCCGCGAGTCCAGGCCGGACGCCGCTGACCCCGGCACAGCACCGAACTGCCAGTCACCCCCACCCCCGGGAGAACCACCATGACCGAGAACACCGCCAGCACAGCAGAGGCGCCACCGCGCCTACTCGACTTCGGCCAGGAACGAATCCGGGTGCTGCACTTCACCTGGATCGCGTTCTTCATGACGTTCTTCGTGTGGTTCAACTTGGCGCCGTTGGCGACGACGATGCGGGAAAGTTCGGACTGGCTGACCAAAGAGCACATCAAAGTGCTCGGGATCGCCAACGTGGCGCTCACGATCCCTGCCCGAATCGTGGTCGGGGCGTTGATCGATCGCTACGGCGCCCGTGTCGTGTTCACCTGGCTGATGATCACGATGTCGATTCCGACGATCGTGTTCGCCTTCTCCAACACGTTCACCCAGATGCTGATCTCGCGCTTGTTCCTGAGCTGCGTGGGTGCCGGATTCGTGATCGGGATCAAGATGGTCGCCCAGTGGTTCCCACCCAAGTACATCGGGCGGACCGAGGGGTTCTACGCCGGATGGGGCAACTTCGGATCAGCGTGGGCTGCGATGACGCTTCCGTGGTTGGCGATCACCGTCTTCGACAGCTGGTTCGGTCTCGGCGATGACGCGTGGCGTTGGGCGATGGCGCTCAACGGCCTGGTGCTCGGGATCTACGGCGTGATGTACTACTTCTTGGTGCGTGACGTGCCCGACGGACGCACGCTCTCGAAGACCAAGAAGGCCGAGCCGATGTTGGTCAGCTCGTACTTCGACCTCGGCCAGTACCTGTTCTGGTCGATCCCGCTGGTCGGTGCGCTCGGGCTGCTCGCCTGGCGGATCTCGAACGTCGAGGTCGACGGCGACGTGGTGCTGTCCGACACGGGGCTGTGGGTGATCTATGGGGTGCTGACGCTGGTGTACATCGGCCACGTCGTGCGCACGCTGCAGGTCAACCTGCCGTACCTCAAAGCCGGTGTACCGGAGGACGAGAAGTATCACTTCGGCAGCGTGGTCGCCCTCAACTCGACCTATTTTGCCAACTTCGGTGCCGAGTTGGCAGTCGTGTCGATGCTGCCGGAGTTCTACGAGGAGGTGTTCGCACCGCTCACCAACGACGCCGGCGCCCCGATCGTGACCGCGACGGTGGCCGGCTTCGTGGCCGCCTCGTTCGCCTTCGTCAACCTCGTCGCCCGTCCGCTCGGTGGTTTTCTGTCAGACAAGTTGGCGAACCGCAAGCGGACGATGCTGGCATACATCCTCGGGATCGTGATCGGGTTCACGCTGATGGGTTTCATCGCCAAGTGGACGCCCGGAGTCGACGAGGACGGCCTCAAGAACCTGGCACCGGCATTCGGCGGCGTCACCTGGCTGGTGATCGCCGTGCTGATGACGGTCTTCGCTTCGATGTTCGTGCAGGGCGCCGAGGGCGCCACGTTCGCCATCATCCCGATGGTCAACAAGCGGATGACCGGCCAGGTCGCCGGCATGGCCGGTGCCTACGGCAACGTCGGCGCCGTCGTGTACCTCGTGATCTTCTCGCTCGTCGACGCCAAGACGTTCTTCTTCATCCTCGCCGGAGGTGCCCTGGTCAGCTTCCTGCTGACGTGGGCGTTGCTCCAGGAGCCGAAGGGGGCGTTTGCACACGAGTTCGATGACGACGCCGCACCCGATGAGGCGCCGGCGCTCGCCGCCGACTGAGCGGATCAACTCGATTCCAACAACGAGACAGAACAACTGACAAGGAGCCATCATGGCCGACATCACCGAATGGGATGTCGAGAACGAGGAGTTCTGGGAGAGCACCGGCAAGAAGGTCGCCTCCCGAAACCTCTGGATCTCGATTCCGAGCCTGCTGTGCGGATTCGCGGTGTGGCTCTACTGGAGCATCATCACCGTCCAGATGAAGAACCTGGCGTTCCCGTTCGAGGACAAGCAGTTGTTCACGATCACGGCGATCGCAGGCTTCACCGGCGCAACGTTCCGCATCCCGAACAGCTTCTTCGTGCGACTGGCCGGTGGCCGCAACACGATCGTGTTGACGACGGCGCTGCTGATCATCCCTGCGGCAGGAACGGGCTTCGCGCTCCTCAGCCTCGATACGCCGCTGTGGGTGTTTCAGTTGCTGGCGTTCCTGTCCGGGCTGGGTGGCGGCAACTTCGCATCGTCGATGTCGAACATCAGCTTCTTCTACCCGAAGAAGATGCAAGGTCTGGCGCTCGGGCTGAATGCCGGGATCGGCAACGCCGGCGTCACCACGATGCAGCTCCTGATTCCGCTCGTGATGACTCGCGCCGTGTTCGGCGGAACACCCAAGGTGCTCGTGCAGGATTCGGGCACGCTGATCGGCAAGATCACGGCCGGCACCGACACGTACATCCACAATGCCGGGTTCGTCTGGCTGGTGATCTTGATCCCGTTGGTGGCGCTCGGCTGGTTCCTGATGAGCAACATCAAGGCGCCCCACGTCTCACCGAACATCGGCGGCCCGGTGTCTTCATTCGGGCGCGTGCTCGGGATGCTCCTAGTTGCATGTGTCCCGTCGGTGATCGGTCTGTACATCATCCTCCCCGAGCCGACCGGGCTGGGTGCGCCGTCGCTGGCGAAGTGGCCGGTGATCGCCTTCACCATCTGGCTGACGGTGTTCCTGCTCAAGCAGATCCCCGGTGAGATCAAGCCCAACCTCGAACGCCAGTACAAGATCTTCGGCAACAAGCACACCTGGATCATGAGCGTGATCTACACGATGACGTTCGGAAGCTTCATCGGCTTCTCGGCCGGGTTCGCCCTGGCGATCAAGGTGATCTTCGGCTTCAAGCACATCGAGGTCGGTGGGGTGCTCACCCACGACACGGTCAACCCGGACGGCCCGTCGGCGCTGACCTACGCCTGGATGGGCCCATTCATCGGTGCCTTCATCCGCCCCGTCGGCGGCTGGATCGCCGACCGCGTCGGCGGCGCCAAGGTGACCCAATGGGTGTCGGTCGTGATGACCGGCAGTGCCCTCGGCGTGGCGTACTTCATGCGCCAGGCGTACCGCTCGGAAACTCCCGAGGACTATTTCCTCGGCTTCTTCCTGCTGTTCCTCGTGTTGTTCGGCGCCAGCGGGATCGGGAACGGGTCGACGTTCCGCACGATCGCGGTCGTGTTCAACAAGGAGCAGGCCGGCCCCGTGCTCGGCTGGACGTCGGCGGTCGCCGCCTACGGCGCCTTCATCGTGCCCGACGAGTTCGGCACCCAGATCAAGAACGCCACCCCCGAGTACGCCCTGATCGCCTTCGCCGCGTTCTATGTGGTGTGCCTCGGCCTCAACTGGTGGTACTACCTCGGCCCCAAGGCCGAGTTCCAGAACCCGTAGTTCGCAGGGACCGGCGAACTGCGACAACAGAGGGCGGGCTCACCCCCACAGGGTAGGCCCGCCCTCGTCGTTGCGAGACTCGTCGCTCTGGGACCCGTCGGGCGTCAGCCGGCGAGGTTGCTCTCGGCTTGGATCGCGGCCGGGAACAGGAGGTTGTTCTCTTTGTGGACGTGGAGGTGGGTGTCCGCTTCGAGTTCGGCGAGGCCTGAGTACAGCAGTTGGTAGCTGCCGCAGCCATCGTCGGGAACGGTGTAGGCGTCGGTCAGTGAGCGCAGGCGGGCCAACAGTTCACCGACCACGTCGTGCTCACTCGCCATCGCCGCGATCGGGTTCTGGAGCGTGCCGCAATGAAAGCTGGGCGCCTGGGTGGCGTCGGCCAACTCGCGGATCATCGGGAACAGCACCCGCTCCTCTTTCATCAGGTGCGGTTCGAGGTCGGCCCGCAGCGCCCGGAAGGTGTCGAGCACCTGGCTCAACTCCGGATGCCGTTCGCCGTGGACGCCGGCCACCTTCTCGGCGACGGCGTCAATTCGCGGCAGTGCATCGCGCAGGTAGGCGTGGTGAGTCGACTCGAGGTGGTCGACCATCTCGGTCATGGTGAAGTCGGGCCAGTCGTCGGTCGACACCTCGACAGCAGCCTGCACGTCTTGCAGCGCGGCGATCGTCTCGGCCAAGTCGAGGCCGGACTCGTCGATGGCATCGATCAGGCGGCGTTGGCCGCCGCAGCAGAAGTCGAGCCCGAGGGCATTCAGATGCGATGCCAGTTCGGGGCGCTGTGTCACCAGCTCCGCCAGGCTCAGGTCTCGGTCGATCACGTTCATGTCGTGGTTCCTTTCGGTTTGCAAGGGTTGGAGGACTTGGAGAGCTTGGTCATGACGCCAGCACGGCGGTCGCCGTGACCGCCACCACGATCAGTCCGAAGAACATCTGTTGGAGACCGATCACCACGGCCCGTGGCGCAGGACGGCTGAGGGCGGAGAGGTTGAACAGGCACAGCACCGTGACGGCGATCGCTGCGGCGAGCGGCACCGCGTCGAACGCCCACCCGACCGCCACGGCAATGATCGCTGCCATCTGACCGGCATCGCTGTGCCAGCGCCGCAGCGGATGCGCCTTGGCGCGCATGATCTGACACCGGACGTACGTGATGGCGGCCACCGAGCGGGCGGCCACGACGCACCACAGTCCGACCGCGACCAGGGTGGACTCGCCACCGGCCACTGCGATCGCCGCCGCTACCGAGCCGATCCCGATCGTGCCGGCGATCTCGGGGATCAGGCGCCGACTGCGGCTGCGCATGTCGTACCAGAGTTCAACGGCGATGAGAGGTGCGGCGATCGCCAAGGGAATCCAGAATCGGTGATCGCTCGCGAGTACCGCAACGATGGCGAGCGCAACCAGCAGCGCGATCTCCACCGCAACGATCCGCAACGCCAGTCGGCTGCGCGGCAGCCAACGGTTGCGCCAGCGGTCGACCAACACGAGCTTGAGCGGTGTCCTGGCGACGAACGCCAACATCGCCGCAATGCCCAGCGCCATCCCCGACCAGGAGAAGGCCACGATCAGTGCCAGCAGCGCCGGTTCGGCGGTCAGGCTCCAGCCGCCGTGCTCGCTGGGCAATGCCACCGACTTCCAAGTCGCCTGTGTTCGGCCTGGCGCGCCCGTCGCGGACGCCTCAGGGTGCGGTGACGTCGGCGAGGTGGCGCTCATGACGGCGAGCTCATCGAATCGGAGATCGTCGGGTCGTCGACCGAGACGGCAGCCAGGTGACGTAGCAGTTCGGCCCTGGCCTGATGCCAAGGCACGTGCAGGGCGCAGCTGTCGAACTCGTTGCATGGTCGGTCGGCGAGCACACACCGCCCCGAATCGGTTGGGCCCTCGGTGGCCTCGATCACCGCCAACAGCGACACGTCTGCCAGGTCGACCGCCAGCGAATACCCACCGGTCGGACCCGGCTCGGAACGAACCCACCCGGACTGGATCAGCGGCAACAACACCTGAGGGACGAAACCGGCCGTCGTACCGATTCTGGTTGCCAGGTCAGCGCTCTTGACGCGCTGAGAATCGGCGGCGAGCGCCCTCAGCGCCCTGACCGCCAGATCACTCTGGCGTCTAACCTCTAGTCGCACACTATGAGATTATCCGATCTCGGCACCAAACGCACGCCGCGCGAGCTTCGGATGCATGACCAGCTTCTTCGTGTCGAATCTGGCCGCCTTGGTAGCCTGGAGGCGAGGAGATCGTGGTCAACCCCCAGCGCACTATCGTCGTAGCGAATCGGCTTCCCGTGTCACGGGATGGCGATCAGTGGACGACCAGCCCAGGCGGATTGGTCCGTGCCCTCGTGCCGGTGCTGCAACAGGCCGACGGGGCGTGGGTCGGATGGCCGGGCATCCCCGACCTCGACATCGAGCCGTTCCACCACGACGGAATCGACCTCCAGCCGGTGCCGCTCTCCGAGGCCGAGGTCGACGGCTTCTACTACGGATTCTGCAATGGCACGCTGTGGCCGCTCTATCACGACGCCGTCGTGCCGCCCGCGTATCACCGCCACACCTGGCGCCCATACGTCGACGTCAACCGCAGGTACGCCGAGAAGACGGCGGAGGTCGTCAACGCCGGCGACATCGCCTGGGTCCAGGACTACCAACTCCAGTTGGTGCCGGCGATGCTGCGTGAAATGGTGCCCGAGCTCACGATCGGCTTCTATCTCCATATCCCGTTCCCACCGATCGAGATTTTCTCGCAGCTGCCTTGGAGGAAACAGATCGTCGAGGGTTTGCTCGGCGCCGATGTGATTTCGTTCCAGACCCGCCAGAGCGCGGACAACTTCGCCAGAGCGGCACGGCGACTGGCCGGCGCTCAATCGGACGGCCGCAGACACCTGCGCTGGAACGGACGGTCGGTACATCTCCAACCGGCACCGATCGCGATCGACACGTCGGAGTTCGAGCGGCTGGCAGCCTCGCCGGCGATCCGCCACCGGGCGGCAGAGATCAGGACCGAACTCGGAGACCCGGAGTGCCTGATCCTCGGAATGGACCGGCTCGACTACACCAAGGGCATCGATCTGCGGCTCAAGGCGTTCTCTCAGCTGCTCGAGAGGGCACCACGCGATCGACATGCCTATTCGTACGTACAGATCGCCGTGCCGAGCAGGGAACAGGTGCCCGCCTACCAAGCGCTGCGGGCCGAGATCGAGCAGCTCGTGGGGCGTATCAACGGCGACTACGGCGAACTCGGACGAGCCCCGGTGTCGTACCTGTATCGCACGCTGCCGCTCGAAGAAGTGATCGCCTACTACGTGGCTGCCGACGTGATGCTCGTCACCCCCTTGCGGGACGGCATGAATCTGGTCGCCAAGGAGTACGTCGCCAGTCGCCTCGACAACACGGGGGCGCTGATCCTGAGCGAGTTCGCCGGTGCCGCCGAGGAGCTCAAAGCAGCCCTGATCGTGAACCCCTATGACATCGATGGTGTCGTGGACACGATTGCCGAGGCGGCCTCGATGACCACCGCCCAGCAGGCGTCGCGCATGCGGCGGCTACGGCGGGTCGTCAGATCCGGCGACGTGTTCGATTGGGCACGCCTGTGCCTCGACGTGTTGGAAGACCAGTGATCGACGCAACGCTCCGGCAAGCCTTGCTTCGCACAGCGGGCCACCCCCGATTGATCGTGGCCTCCGACTACGACGGCACCCTCTCCCCGATCGTCGACGACCCGGCGAAGGCGGGCCCCCACGAACACGCCTTGAAGACACTGTTCGAGATCGCCGAGCTACCAGCGGCACGGGCCGTGATCGTGTCGGGGAGATCCGAGGCGATGCTCCGGCACCTCACCGATCCGCCGCCATCGGTGTTTCTCGTGGGTGATCACGGCGCAGATGTGACCGGTGCACCCGACCCGGAAGTGATGGCCGAACTGGTCGACGCGATGAACGTCGTCGCCGATCGGTTTCCCGGGTCGCAGGCCGAGCCCAAGTCGCTGGGTGTCGCCTTCCACTACCGCCGAGCACACGATCAACCCGGCGCCGCACTGGCAGCGCTCGAGCTGGCCGAACGGTTCGACTCGCGGGTGATCGAGGGCAAGAAGGTTGTGGAGGTCGTGCTCGGCGAGGGAGACAAGGGGTCGGCGATCACGGCACTCCGAGACAAGTGGAACGCCGACGTGGTCGTGTTCTTCGGTGACGACACGACCGACGAAGACGTGTTCTCCGTGCTCACCGGCGACGACGTCGGCGTCAAGGTCGGCAGCGGTGACACGTTGGCCCGGTTTCGGGTCGACGACCCGCAAGGAGTTGCTGATGCGCTAGCGGTGCTTCGCGACGCCCTGTTGGGCAAGCCGGCGAGCGACTGACTGCGTGTCGCTCAGGAACGTGCGGCCGAGTAGGGCTGCCACTCGGCAGCCTCGAAGTCGTACAGCTTGCAGGCCTTCGTTGCCTTCAGGTAGTCGCTGAACGAGAACCTGCACGAACGCACCGTGTCGGGGTATGCCTCGGAGATCGCCGCTGCGGCCGTCGGCAACTGGTGGAACGGGATCCGGGCGTCGACGTGGTGGGGCACGTGCACGAAGATGTTGTGGAACCACAGCCGATTGATGAGGCGCGGGAAGCGCATGATCGTGGTCGACTCCATCTGCCCGTTGAACTGCGACCAGCTCTTGCGGGTCCACCACTTGATGTCGGGGGCGACGTGGTGCACGTACACGGTCCAGCCGATGATCTGCCCGAACAGCAGGAACGGCACGACCAGCAGCTTGAACGGAACCCACAGGGCAGCCAGCCATCCGCCGGTCAGGGCGCCGAGCACGGCGGCTCCTGCAGTCAGCACGATCAACGCCGAGCCGAGCGTGCGCTTGTCACGAACGATTGCATCGTGGCGCTTGCCGGGTGCGCTGAAGCGCCACATCTTGTCCCACCACACCGAGCGCAAGAAGTAGGCGCCCGAACCCAACCACGACCACTCCAGGCGATGCCGTAACCGCACGAATCGGCCGGCAGCTCGGTACTCATCGGCGGTCATCGGGTGCCACACGAAATCGAACCCTTGGCGGGTGGTGTAGCCGTGGTGGATCCGGTTGTGGCCGAGATCCCAGGCTGCCTCGACGTGAGCGCTGGGGGCCATGCAGACCTGGGCGATCAGTCGGTTGGCTCGGCGCGATTCGACGAGCGCCGAATGCGATGCGTCGTGGCCGATCACGAACAGGCCGGCCACGCCGAGCCCCGCCAAGGGCCACAACACCAGCAGCGCCCACCATCGATCGGTGAACGCCAGCGCCGCCACCGGGAGGACATACAACAGGCCGGCTTGCAGCACGGCCCAGACAGCGCGGCTGTTGGAACGCTGGTAACACGACTCGGGAATCATCGCCCGGACATCGTTGAGCGATTGCTGGCGTGGGCGCGGTAGTACCGCTGTGTCTGAATTCATTGCTGCGTAGCCTACCAGGGCCTACCTACCGGTAGGTAGGGTCCTGGGTCACTTGTTTGCATCGCCGTTCCGGCTCCGTATGGCCAATCGTTGGTCGATCTCGGGATCACTAGCGACACTTGGTGGCCCGAGCCAGGTCTTTGGCAACAGCTTTGGCTGCGATGTCGTCGAGTCGAGCCAGCACCAACTTGCGCACGAGCGTTTTCGGCAACGGCCGATCGACCGGAAACTGCAGCGTGCCCGTCGATGCCACTGTGCACCACGCCGGGATGCCGCTGACCTGCCCCACGACGTTGCCGCTGTGCGGGAAGTACGAGCAGTGCCGTTTGAAGCCGTCGAAACCGGCCACCGCCGCCCCGTCGACCTTGAAGCACGGCATGTTGTAGCTGATGCACTCGGTTGCGTCGGGCAGCAGTTGACGAAGCGTCGCCAACAACGCAGTCAACGTGTCGCGCTGAGGCTGCGGAAGACCGGCCAGGTGGGCCCCGATCGGGTCGTCTGAATCGCTCACGCCGCTTGTTCTAGCACCGCGCCGACTGCCCCGCGCTGGCGGGCACGGCCGATCCATGGGCCACAAGCATCGACATGATTGCCAGTCTGGGATCCGAATCCCTCGGATGGACTCACCGCACCTGGTGAGAGACCGCTCATCCAGCATGCCGCTGGTCAGCGGGCGGATTCGTGGGGGCGGTGAATGGACCATTGGGTCTCGCCAGACCTGTTGTCGACGGCGATCAGGGCCTGGGACGTGAGGATGTAGGCGACGTTGCCATTTGCTGCGACGTCGAAGCTGCTGGTGAGGCCGACCGAGGTGGTCCAGAGCACCCGTCCGGACTTGGGATCGAGTCGAGAGACCGTTCCGACTGGTCGGTCCAACGACCAGACTGACTCATCTGCGACCGAGATGGTCGACAACGCGTCGACATCGAGCGTCCAGACTTCGGACTGCAGGGCGGGGTCGTACCCAATCGCCTGGTCGTGCCCGGCGATGATGGCCACACCGTCCGCCTGACCCATCGGGTAGCCGAGCCGGCGGGGTTGGCGGGCCAGTTCTGTGCCGTTCTCGTCGAGTACCACGAGGTTCGCCTGAGATCCCATAGCGATGGTGTTGGCACCGACGGCAATCGCCCGTTCGAATCCGGTGACCTGATCGTCGTAACCATCCAGAATCGGCTCGTCCGACAGCACCCTCCCGATTGTTGCATCCAAGATCACCAAGCGGTGTCCGCCATCGACGTTCGGGTCACGGCCCAGGATCGTCAACAGCGCACCGTGCGAGACCAATGACTCGCACACCAGATCGCTTGACCAGAGGTCTTCGCCAGTCGTTGCATCGACGGCCGTGAGCCCGTCGGCGCCCTGACCCCGACAGACATACACGACGTCCTCGCGGGAAGCGATCACCCATCCCGCCGTCCGCCAGATCTCCTCACCTGTCGACAGGTCGACGGCGACGGCGGCGCCGCTGCGATCGTTGCGCACCACCGCGTCATCGCCAAGCGCCAGCACCTCACCGGAACTGGCCCCTGCGACTTGGGCCACCAACTCCCCGCCGGGGCCATAGGCGTCGAGCTGCGAATCTTCCGCCACCGCAACCATGCTGCCCGCAGCAACCACCTGGCCGATCGACACCACCCCACCTTGGTTCACGCTCGCTCGACAATCCTCCTGGCCGCAGCCCACGAGTGACCTGTCGCCGAGCGGCTCGTCGAGATCGATCTGCAACACCTCGACGGCACCGTCGTCGGTACAGCCAGACGGCGCACGCCTGCGCCACAAGCGGGCCCGAATCTCGACCGTCTCGTTCGACTCGGCGACTTCCCATCCCTCGAAGCGAGAGCAATCCGATGCGACGCCACCAAAGAAGGTTGAAGCGAGGAGATGCCGTCCATCAGGACTGACTCCCTCCAGCGTCCAGTCGTTGTCGTCGACCGACCCCCCACAAGCAACGACGAACAGCGCTGCTCCGAGCAGCAACCAAGCTGGTTTCACGCGACCAATCCTGCCACCGGACAAGCACGCAGGAACCGGACTCTCCGAGCGGGCGGGAACGAGGGACTCAAGGGCAGTAGGGAACTCCCTACCGAGTCGGTGTCCGGCCGTTTCCGATCAACCGCTTGCCGAGACGGACCACTCGGTAGCCGGCCCCCGTTATCCCGACCTACGGCAAGAACCACCCGTCGCGACGTCCTGCAGTATCAATCGGGCCCAAGCCGCGCACCGCATCATCCCGCCCGATCGTCGCGACGAAAGTGTCACCCAACCACTGGCGGCAGGCGCGACCGAGGCGCCGTCTGCACGCGCCAACTTGTCTCGACGCGACGTTGATCTGCACCGTCGTTATGCGCTGATCTCGAGCCGGCAAAGTCGCTCGACTTCCTCGGTTCCCAAGTGATCTGCTCGACGTGAGGTGAGGAACACTTGTGGCCATCTGTACCTGTGACACCTCAGCGTAATGTACACTTCAGCTATGGACGTTGCAGTCACCGAGCTCAGAGCCCACCTCGGTCGGTGGATCGACGCGGCACGGGAAGGGAACGAGATCGTCATCACTGATCGCGGGACCCCGGTCGCCCGAATCGTCGCCCTCGACTCGACACCGATCATCGACCGCCTCACTGCGCAAGGCGTCATCAGTCGTCCGACCACGTCGACCCGACCGGTCGCTGGCGATCGGCACCGGCCAACGCCGAAACGACCCGTTGCTGACATCGTCAGCGAGCAGCGTCGCTGAACGTGGCCCTCATCTATTTCGATTCGAGCGCTCTCGTCAAACTCGTGCTCGACGAGGCTGGGTCCGACATTGCTGGGGCGTTGTGGAACGCATGCGATGTAGCGCTGTCGAGTCGATTGGCGTATCCCGAGGTTTGCGCCGCGCTTGCAGCGGCCGGCCGCAATCACGACTTGACCGAATCCGAGGTGTTAGAAGCTGCAGCTGAATGGGAGGTGTTCTGGGCATCGATGCGTCCGGTCGAGTTGACCGCCGACGTCGAGCGTGATGCCGGTGCGCTGGCAGCACGTCTACATCTCCGCGGGGCTGACGCCGTTCATCTCGCTAGCGCGCTTGCGCTCGGCGCCAGCGGTCTCACGGTCGCGGTGTGGGACAAGCGCCTTCACGTCGGCGCCGAAGCCGTCGGGCTGGCTGTCGCGCCGGCCACCATCGGTTGACGTACCCACCCGCGATCTGAGCGATCCCGAGCGGCAGCGACCTGCATATCGCTGAATCGACGAGGTCAACCGACTGAACGTTGTGTGCGGCTCCAACCACGCGACCCCTCAGGCGTCGGAGGAATCTGGTCCTGAGCTGCAATCGCATCGATCGCCCCAGAACGTTCATGCGGAAACCTGCTGACCGCTCTCGCCGCGATCCGTTCCCGCCACAGCCTCGGCAGGGTATCCTTACATTCATCTCAGAGTAAGGAGACTTGTAGATGGAGATCGCAGCGAGGATGAGCTCGAAGGGTCAACTGACGGTGCCCAAAGCGGTGCGCGACGCACTCGGCATCGGCGAAGGCGACGACGTCGTGTTCCGCGTCGAAGGCAACCGGGCCGTGCTCGCCCGCACACCCGACTTCTTGTCGCTGGCAGGGAGCATCCAAGTACCGGCCTCTCGCCGCAATGCGGCGTGGGACGACGTGATCCGCAAGACGCGGGCGGCCCGTGCGGTTACCCGACGGTGAGTGCCTTCGTCGACACCAACATCCTCGTCCGCCACCTCACCGGTGACCCAGCAGAGATGGCCGCACGAGCCACAGACTTCCTGGCGTCGGAACCAGAGCTGTATCTCGCCGATCTGATCGTCGCCGAAACCGTCTACGTGCTCGAGTCGTTCTACAAAGCCCCACGCGAACAGGTCGCGACGTCGATGCGATCGCTGCTGGCGATGCGAACGGTGATCACGGTCGACCCAGCGCTGCTCCTACGAGCGATCGAGGTCTACGAGATCGATCGCCTCGACTTCGCCGAGGCGTATCTCGTTGCCTGTGCCGAGAGCACCGGCATCGGGCGAATCGCATCGTTCGACCAAACGATCAACCGCGTCGGAACCGTCGAACGCATCGAACCCTGACAGCGCAGAACATTCAGCACGACGCATACAGAACGCTCCGGTCGACCCTGAGAACCGCTCACCGAACCGGCGATCTGTCGCGATGACGTACGCCATGCCGGCACGGCGCTGACCACGCGACCTCGGACCTGCGTCGCCCGAGTCACATGTCCAAGCCGGACAGCTTGGCGAACGGTCATGCCGACGGGCTTTCCACCACCGGGACGCTGCGATCCAACACCAGACGGGTCGTCGGTTCAATTCCAAACATCTGGCACCGACACACACAAGGACCGCGGACTGCTCCGGATTGGTGAGCTGTCGGCTGTGGGTTTCGTGCCGCCGGATTCCGCCGACTATCTCGCACTGGACCTGACGCGGACCTGGGAATGAGAACGGGACGCCTCTCGGCGTCCTCGTAACTCGTCTACCAGGTGTTTGGTGGTGGGGCTAACAAGAATCGAACTTGTGACCTCTGCCTTATCAGGGCAGCGCTCTAACCGACTGAGCTATAGCCCCAGCAAGGAAGCGAGGCTATCGCCGACGGGGCCGTTTCCTCAACTGGGTAGGGGTCGAACCTCAGACATCGTCGACGCTCCAGTCGGCGTTCGGCTCGTCGACCGCATCGCCGGGGGCGCCTGTCGACGGCGGCGGCGATGCCGCCACATCGTCTGTGTCGCCGTCCACGGTCCACTCGGGTTCCGGTGCTTGACCAGGTGCAACGCTGCCGTTGGGCTGGCGCCGAACCACGTATCGACGAGTCGACGAGATCGTTCGCTCGACGACCTCTTCTTCGAGCACGGTGAGGCGCACGCCACCCACGATGTCGCTCACGAGATTGAACAGCGTGGCCAGCAACACCAGCCCACCCGTGAAGGCGATCGCTGCGAACAGTCCGATCACCCAGGCGTTGTGGAAGACCTCGCCACCCTTCAGTTCAAACGTCTCCCACCCGAACTGCGTGAACCAGCGCTCGACGTTGTCGAGTGTTCCTGTGCTGTCGGCAACGCGCCACAACAGCACGCCGGATGTCATCGCGACCAGGTACCCGACCAGGCTGAACAACACGGCGACCTTGAACGTGCTCCACGGATCGATGTGACGCAACACTCTGGTGACGCGTCGAACACGCGGACGTCGTCCCGGTGGTCGCAGTCCACCGCCGGCCGAAGTGGCAGTGGTCGTGACATAGTCGCCCCATCCCGCTACCCGTTGCGTCGCGGTCGCCTGCATCGTTGTCGGAATCGCCGCCGGCGCGGACACGGCGGAGTTCGGCGCCGGCGCCACGCGAGCGGCCGGAGCCAAGACCGGTGCATACACCTCGGGATCCACAGGGTTCGGTTTGGCGCCCGGGTCGTTCTCGGTCGCCATCACGATCGGTGGCAACGGCATTGCCGGCGGGACATCAGGATCGTCGTCGACACTCCAGTCGGCGTCGGTAGCGCTGGCCGAGACAGCGTCGTCGATCGCGCCCGACAATCGCATGGCGACATCGTCGGGATTGCTCATCGCTCCGAGTGTAGGCAGCCGTCACGGTTCGTCGGTGGCGCGGGCGACGGCAACCTGGTCACCGACCCGAACCCGCACGGTGACCTGACGGCCGTCCTGTGACCAACTCACCAGCGTCGCCCCGTTGGCGGAGGCCAACGAAGCCGACGACTCGAACCCGCCGGTGACCCCCGCCAACGCAGCGGCGTCGGCCGCTGAACTGGCCCGCTGGCGGTCGACGAGATCATCGAGGACCGGCACGATCGCCATCAGCACGACAGCACACACCGCCAGCCCGACAAACAACACCAGCACCAACATCGAACCTCGATCGCGCACGACCGACTCCTCTCACGGAAGGCATCGGGGCGGTATCGCCGCAATCGGAAACCGGTCGATGCCGGTTCGAGGATCAGGGTGTTCGTCAGTCGTCTTCGTCGTCGTCTTCGGCGATGATCGGTGCCACCGAGGCAACGGTCTGGCCATCGTCGAGGTTCATGATGCGAACACCGGTGGCGGTACGGCCCTGCGAGGAGATCTCACGGACCGCCATGCGGATCGTGACCCCACCAGACGACATCGCAACGATCTCGTCGTCGAGGCCGACCATGAAGGCCGCCGCCACGAACCCCTTCTTGCCGGTCAACTTGATGCCACGAACACCCTGTCCACCGCGCTTTTGCACGTTGAACTTGTCGAGTTGCGTGCGTTTGCCGTAGCCGGCTTGGGTCATCACCAGGATCGCCGTGTCGTCACGAGCCACATCGCACGAAACGACGGCGTCGTCGGTGCTCTTGAGCTTCATGCCGCGCACACCGCCGGCGCTGCGGCCCATCGGACGCACGTCGGTCTCGTTGAAGCGAATCGTCATGCCGCCCTTGGAGACCATGAAGATGTCGTCGCTGCCGCTGGTCTCGATCACCTTGACCAACTCGTCGTCGTCTTTCAGGTTGATGGCGATGATGCCGTCGCGGCGACTCGAATCGTAGGCGTCGAACACGGTCTTCTTGACCGTGCCCAGGCGGGTCGCGAAGAAGAGGAACCGTTCGCCGGCGAAGTCGCGGGTGTCGATGATCGCCTGGATCTGTTCGTTGGCCTGCAACGGCAGCAGGTTGACGATCGGCATGCCCTTGGCCGTGCGTTCGCGCTCGGGGATGTCGAGCGCTCTGAGCCGGTAGACCTTGCCACGGTTCGAGAAGAACAACAGGTGAGCGTGCGCCGTGGTGAAGATCACGTGGCGCACGATGTCATCGAGCTTGAGTTTGCCGCCGCTGACTCCACGGCCGCCGCGACCCTGTGACTTGAACGACGACGCCGGTACCGACTTGACGTACTGCGCCTCGGTCATCACGATCACGAGCTCTTTGTCGTCGACGAGATCCTCGATCGACATGTCACCGGAGTCGTAGGTGATCTCGCACAGCCGAGGCGTGGCGAACGTGTCCTTGATGGCCAGCATCTCCTCGCGGATCACCTGGCGTAGCAACACGTCGTCGCCGAGGATCGCTTCGAGTTCCTTGATCGTGACCCGGACGTCTTCGACTTCGCTCTCGAGGTCGATCCGGCTCAGGCGCGTGAGTTGGCGAAGCTGCATGTCGAGGATGTCGACCGCCTGCACCTCGCTGAACTCGTATGGCTCTGCCATCAGGGCAGCCTTCGCCGAGGCGGCGTCATCGCTGGCCCTGATGAGGGCGATGATGGCGTCGATCACGTCGAGCGCCTTGATGCGACCCTCGAGGATGTGCTCGCGGCGCTTGGCCTTGGCCAGGCGGTACTCGGAGCGCCGCGTGACGACCTCGATCTGGTGACGCATGTAGCCCTGGAGGGCCGTCAGCAAGTTGAGTGTGCGCGGCACCCCATCGACGAGGGCGACC
This sequence comes from uncultured Acidimicrobiaceae bacterium, assembly GCA_963700265.1. GTDB lineage: Bacteria > Actinomycetota > Acidimicrobiia > Acidimicrobiales > Ilumatobacteraceae > Ilumatobacter. The sequence continues at coordinate 232,332 of CAVOWX010000001.1, forward strand.
ATGTTGACCGAGAAGCTGCTCTGCAGCTGGGTCATCTTGTAGAGGTTGTTGAGCACCACGTTGGCGTTGGCATCACGCTTGAGCGTGATCACGAGCTTGGTCTTGCCACCCGCCGAGCCGTCGTTGACGTCGGCGATGCCGTCGAGGTCACCGGCCGTGACGAGCTCTTCGATGCGACCGGCGATCGACGAGCAGCTGGTCTGGTACGGGAGTTGCGTGACCACGATCTCGTAGCGACCGTTCTTGCCCTCCTCGATCGAAGCCTTGGCGCGGGTCTTCACGCTGCCGCGGCCGGTGCGGTAGGCGTCGATGATGCCGGCCCGTCCGAGGATCTGTCCACCGGTCGGGAAGTCGGGACCCTTGACGTACTGCATCAGGTCGTCGACGGTGGTGCCGTCGGGATCGCCGAGCAGGTGGATCGTGGCGTCGATCACCTCGCCCAGGTTGTGGGGCGGGATGTTGGTCGCCATGCCGACCGCAATCCCCTGGCTGCCGTTGACGAGCAGGTTCGGAAACCGCGAAGGCAGAGCCGCCGGCTGCTCGGTGGTGCCGTCGTAGTTGGGGATCATGTCGACGGTGTCTTCGTCGATGTCGGCCAGCAACTGCATCGCCAACGGGTGCAGACGGCACTCGGTGTAGCGCGAGGCGGCCGGACCGAAGTCGGGTGAGCCGTAGTTGCCGTGGAAGTCGATCAGTGGGTGGCGCAACGAGAACGGCTGTGCCATACGCACCAACGCGTCGTAGATCGCCGAGTCGCCGTGCGGGTGAAAACGCGCCATCGTGTCGCCGGTGACGCGGGCGCACTTGACGAACGGTCGGTCGGGGCGAAAGCCCTGCTGCTCCATGTCCCAGATGATTCGACGGTGGACCGGCTTGAGGCCGTCACGGACGTCGGGCAGGGCGCGCGACATGATGACCGACATGGCGTAGTCGAGGAAGGAGTTCTCCATCTCCTCCTGGAGTGCGATCGGCTGAATCGGGCCGTCGGGCTCGATGCCGCCATCATCGCCACCGATCGGTGGGTCGATCGGCGGATTGATCGGGGGATTCGGGGTATCAGACACTGGTTACCTCTGTCTCAGAAGTCGAGGTTGCGGACGTCGCGGGCGTTGGTGACGATGAAGTTGCGGCGCGACTCGACGTCGTCGCCCATCAGCACGCTCATGATCATGTCGGCCTCGGCGGCTTCGTCGACCGTGACCTGGAGCAGCGTGCGCGACTCGGGATCCATCGTGGTCGACTTGAGTTCTTCCCAGTCCATCTCGCCGAGGCCCTTCAGGCGAGCGAACTCCTTCTTGTGGTTGGGGCGCTCGGCCAAGAACCGCGACTTGGCGATGTCGTCTTTGAGATACACCTTCTCCTTGCCGATCTCGGTCGAATACAGCGGTGGTTGGGCGATGTAGACGTACCCGGCCTCGACCATGTCGCGCATCTGACGGAAGAAGAACGTGAGCAGCAGTGTCCGGATGTGGCTGCCGTCGACGTCGGCGTCGCACAGGGCGATGATCTTGTGATAGCGGGTCTTTTCGACCTCGAACTCTTCACCGACGCCGGCGCCGATCGCCGTGATCAGCGCCTGGATCTCGTTGTTCTTCATCATCTTGTCGATCCGCGCCCGCTCGACGTTGAGGATCTTGCCACGGATCGGAAGGATCGCCTGGACGTGCGGGTCACGGGCGTCGAGCGCCGTGCCGCCGGCGGAGTCACCCTCGACGATGAACAGTTCGGATTCGTCGGCGTTCTTCGACGAGCAGTCCTTGAGCTTGTCGGGCATGCCAGCACCCGAGAGGGCCGTCTTGCGCCGGATCGCATTGCGGGCGTTCTTGGCGGCGACTCGCGCTTGGGATGCTGCGATCCCCTTCTTGACGACCTTGTTGGCCTCGGTCGGGTTCTCCAGCAACCACTCGCCCATCCGCTCGTATGTGGCCTTCTGCACGAACGAACGCATCGGCACGTTGCCGAGCTTGGCTTTGGTCTGACCCTCGAACTGAGGATCGCGGAGCTTGACCGAGATGATCGCCGTGAGACCCTCGCGGATGTCCTCGCCGGTGAGGTTGACGTCTTTCTCCTTGAGCAGGTTCTTCTCGCGGGCGTACTTGTTGACGACGCTGGTGATGGCGGTGCGGAAACCCTCGACGTGCATCCCACCTTCGATCGTGGAGATGCCGTTGGCGTACCCGTGAATGCCCTCGTGGTACCCGGTGTTCCACTGGATCGCGATGTCGAGCATCTGGCCGTCTTCGTCGTCGTCTTCGAAGTTGCAGACCTTGGCGAACAACGGATCCTTTGAAGCGTTGAGGTGCTTGACGAAGTCGACCAGGCCACCTTTGTACTGGAAGGTCTGGGTTTGCTGGCGCTCGGGGCGTTCGTCGGTGAAGACGATCTCCAGGGCCCTGTTGAGAAACGCCATCGTCTGCAACCGCTCGAGCACGGTGCGAGCGACGAACTCGGTGCCCTCGGCCTGGAAGATCACCGGGTCTGGGTAGAACGTGATCGTGGTGCCGGTCTGACGGCCACGCTTCGGCGTGTCGCTGACGACCTTCATCTTGCCCTGCGGCTTGCCGCCCTTGGCGTATTCCTGGAAGTAGTGCTGGCCGCCGCGATCGACCTCGATGGTGAGCCGCTCCGACAATGCGTTGACGACGGACACACCGACGCCGTGCAGACCACCGGACACCTTGTAGCCCTCGCCGCCGAACTTGCCTCCGGCGTGCAGCACGGTCAATACGACCTCGGCCGCGCTCTTGCCTTTGTGCGGCCCAGATGGGTACGGGTCGACCGGGATGCCGCGCCCGTTGTCGTCGACGCGACAACCACCATCGGCGAGGAGTGTGATGCCGATCCGATCGCAATAGCCGGCCATCGCCTCGTCGACGGAGTTGTCGACGACCTCCCAGATCAGGTGATGGAGACCGGCCAGACCGGTCGAGCCGATGTACATACCGGGACGCTTGCGAACCGGGTCGAGACCCTCGAGCACCTGAATGTCTTTGGCGCCATACGAGGCGTTGCCCTGTTTCGTGGGTGCCGGGCCCTGCGGGCTTGCGGGTGTGGCTTGTGTGGTGTCGTTGGACACGCGGTACCTCAAATCACGTTGGCTTGTTGCGAACAGCTCGTTCGAGCGGCGGCTCGACCCCTGAACTCGTATCGATCAGACGTTCGTTCAGGGTCCAAACTGCAATGGTGTGATTGTACCAGCGGGGTGCCACAGAGACAGGCTCATTCACCCCTGAGATGCCCGGAAATCAACGAAAATCGTATGTTGAGGTCCCAACCAGCGGAGAATCCGCAGATCAACACTGCTGAACCGCCTCGCGACGCTCGGTCAGAGGCCGAGGCGGGTCTTCACCAACGCTGCAATTCGGCCACCGTCGGCGCTGTCGCCGGCACGCTCGCGCACCGCCTTGATCACGATCCCCATCGCCCTGCCGCCCTCGGCGCCGGTGGCCGCCGCGACGGCGACCTCTTCATCGACGATCGAGACCAGTTGGTCATCGTTCATCGCCGCCGGCAGGTACTGCTCGATGATCGCCAGTTCGGCGCGCTCTTTGGCGGCCGACTCGGGACGGTCGTTCTGCTCGTACACCTCGGCTGACTCGGCGCGCTTCTTGGCCTCCGAGCGAACCACCGCAATCGCTTCCTGCTCGGTCAGTTCGGTCGCCTCGTTGCCGGCCACTTCGGCGTTCATGATCGCCGCCCGCACCATGCGGATCGTCGACAACGCCAGTTCGTCGCGGGCCCTCATGGCGGCGGTGAGGTCGGCCTGCAACCTGGCTTTGACGGAATTCTCGGCGTTCGACATGGTCACATCATGCCAACCGCGGCAGTCAGAATCGGCGGCGGATTGCAGCGAGATTGGATTTGGCACTCAGGTCAACGCGGTTCGGAACCGATATCACCACCATGAGCGAGTACGCCCTCGACGACGCCCCGACCGGCTTCACACCTTCAACATCACCGTCAGCGCAACGATCAGCGCCACCGAATTCAGCACCGTTCGTCACCCTGGACGGCGACGCGCCCCGGCTCGGGTCGGGCGCGCCACCGCACGGGCCTGGTGAACTCACCGGCGGCGGCGCCAATCGATCCCGGTCCGTACTCACTCGACGGCGACGCGCCCCGGCTCGGGTCGTCGGCACCGATCGTTGCGACTCCCCCTGAGTCCGGTCAGCTGCCGCAACCGGCAGCTCAGCCGAGCCGGCCCACAACCGACACTCAACCGTCGAGTCCGCCGCTCGTCTCACCCGTGTTGAGTTCGCCCACCGCTCCGATGCTCCCGAACACAGCCCCTGCGCTGCCCGGTTCGAACAATCACGCCACTCCCCCACCGCTCGCCCCGGCACTGCCCAGCGTCGCTCCCACGCTGCCCAGTGCGGCCGTTCAGCTCACCCCTCCGCCGCTCACTCCCGGGTCACCAGAGTCGGCGGAAACCAGCGAGCCGGTCCACCCGATGGCGCATTTGATGCCGACCAACCAGTCCGGCCCGAACGAGGCTTCGCGCCGGGCGGCCGAGAAACGAGCGATCCAGAAGGCCAAGGCCAAGAAGACCAAGATCGGTGTGATCGGCGGGCTCGTGGTCGTCAGCGCGCTGGCCGGGCCGCCGCTCGCCCGATGGGTCATCGATGCGATCAACGAAGCAGGCAACACCACCACCGTCGTCGACGAGCCGGCCGAATAGGTCCTCGTTCAGGTCGCCCGAACGCCGCGCGCCCGCGCTTGTCGACACGTACGTCGATCCGTTCGACCTTCACCTGAGCCACCTCGAGTAGCCGCTCGGTAATCATCGCCGTGAGGAACTTGACCTGCGTGGCCCAGGCCGGATCGTCGACCTCGACGACCAACACCGCCCCATCGAGCTTGATCGGCTTCACGTGTTGCGCAACCTGCTCACCGACCGCCTCGTTCCAGCGACCGAACAAGCCACCGACCGCTTTGCTGCTCGGGCCGCGCAGCGACCTCATGACGCCGTCGAGTGAACTCGAGATCGGAATCGGGTCACGGCTGATGGTCGATACCTCGGGTTGCCGGATGATCGGGTTACTGGAGCTTCGGATGTGGCAGCGAGCTGAACCGTACGGCTCAGGCACTCTCACCGACGACCGTACCCGACTCGATCTCGATGATCCGTTCGGGATTCGCCTCGGGCGGCAGCGGGAGCGCCGAAGTGATCACCACCTGGCCAGGTGGCAGGTTCGCCAAGAGTGCCGCGGCGCGATGTGGATCGAGCTCTGACAACACGTCGTCGAGCACCAGCACCGGAGTCGAACCGGTCCGTTCTGCCACCAGCCGGTGGGCGGCAAGTCGCATCGCCAGCGCCAAGGTGCGCTGCTCACCTTGTGAGGCATGCGTGCGCGCCGGCAGTCCATTGAGTCCGAGCTCGAGCTCATCCCGGTGGGGTCCGACGGTCGAAACCCGGCGTCGCAGATCGAGCGTTCGGGCCCCGGCGAGCGCCGCCGCCAATCCGGTTCGACGCCACTCGGGCTCGTAGACCAGCTCGACGGGTGCCGGCGTTCCGGCGAGCTGTTCATACGCCTCGGACACCATCGGCTGACAACGTGCGACCAGTGTCGCTCGGGCGTAGCCGAGTTGTTCACCGACCTCCGACAGGCGGGCGTCCCACACGTCGAGGGTCAGCCCGATCTCGTCGGTCAGGTGTCCAGCCGCCTGCTTCAACAAGCTGTTGCGTTGGCGTACGATCCGGTCGAGTTCGAGCCGCATCGCGTCGTAGCTGGTCTTCAACGCCACCAGTGCATCGTCGAGGAACCGTCTGCGTTCCGACGGGCCGCCCTTGACGATGATCAAGTCGTCCGGCGCGAACACGCTGACTCGCATCACACCCAACAGGTCGCGCGTTCGACCGAGCCGCTGACGGTTGACTTGGACCCGATTCCGCCCGGCTCGCGCCAACTCCGCCTCGATCAGCACCTGGCGCCCACCGTCTTCACGGATCGTCGCTCGGATGATGCCGACGTCTGCGCCGACTCGCACGAGCGCATCCGGAGGCGCACCTCGAAAGCTCGACAACGTGGCGAGATAGGCGAGCGCCTCGGCGAGGTTGGTCTTGCCTTGCCCGTTGCGACCGAGCACAGCGGTGATACCGCTCGTGAGATCGAACGCAGCCGACTCGTAGTTTCTGTAGTCGACGAGTTCGAGCCGCTCGACGATCATGGCCACCCGCGTTGCACGGGCGCGGTCGAGCCGGGCGGCATTGCAGGCGTTACGGCACCCGCACCGGCATCAACAGGTACAGGTACTCGTCGTGGCCGACACCGCGCAACACGGCCGGCTTCATCGGGTCCATGGTGGCCAGCGTGACCTCATCGCCCTCGATGGCGTCGATCCCGGCAGCTAGATACTCGGGGTTGAAGGCAACCGTCATCTCGACGCCGTCGTAGCTGGCGTCGATCTCCTCGGCGGCGTTGCCGACATCTTGGGTGATCGCCGTCAACTGCAATGTGTCGCCGCCCAGTGTCAGCCGGACCGGTGTCGAATCCTGGGCGAGAATCTTGACGCGCCGCAGCGCCTCGAGCAGCGCGTCACGGCCGACGGTGAGAATGTTCGGATACGACGACGGCAACAGGTTGCGGTAGTTCGGGTATTCGCCCTCGATCAAACGCGTGGTGAGCCGCGTGCCACCCACCTCGAACACCGCTTCGCGGGCACCGAGTCGCACGGTCAGTTCGGAGTCGCCGTCGAGGATCCGTTGCAGTTCCGCCAGCGCCCGCCCTGGTACCAGCACCTTCTGGCCGGCCGCCAACATCGACGACTGCGGCAGGTCACGAACCGCCAGCCGGTACGAGTCGGTGGCGACCATCTTGAGACCTTCGTCGTCGGAGGCGATCAACACGCCCGTCAACACAGCCCGGGCGTCATCGGTCGATGCTGCCCGCACCACCTGTCGGAGTGCCGTGGCGACCTGATCGCTGGTGAGCGTGACCGGTTCGGCATCGGGCTCGACCTGGGCCGGGTAGTCGCTGAGCGACAACGGCCGTACCGAGAACTGCGAGCGCCCAGCACTGATCGACATCTCCTCGTCGGCGACGCTGACCTCGACGGCACCGGCCGGCAGGGCCTTCACGATGTCGGCGACGAGTCGGGCCGGCACGACGGCGGAGCCATCGCGGTCACTGTGGACCGGCACCGAGAGACGGATCGTCAACTCCAGGTCGGTGCCGGTGATCGTGAGTTCACCGTCCTTGACGTCGAGCCGTACGCCAGACAGCACCGGCAACGTGCCGCTGCGACTGGTGGCTGCTCGTCCAGCAGTGGCCAATCCGTCGGCCAAGATCTCGCGTTCACAACGGAACTTCACAGTGCCGCCCTTCTCCCCAGTGATTGATATATCGAATTAGCAGTAGTAGTAGGTGCTGTGGATTGTGGACAACCCAACATTTGACCAGCGTAGAGGGTTCGGCCCGGCGCGCGGTGTTGTCCACCGTGATCCACAGCGCGCGGATGACAGCGATGTCGTTCGGTGGATGACCTCGCGTTGTCCACCGCGGGCGCCCCGGTTGTCCGAGTGGTTGTCCACACGATGTGTGTCGCGCCGATCACAGCTTCAGCTTCTGAAGGACGTCGGTGACCTGTTCGTAGATCGCCTTGCGCTCACCCATCTGGCGTTGGATCTTCTCGACGGCATGGATGACCGTGGTGTGATCGCGGCCGCCGAACAATCGGGCGATGCTCGGGTAGCTGAGGTCGGTCTGCTCACGAAACACGTACATCGCGATCTGGCGGCCGGTGACCAGTGGGCGCTGCCGGCTCTTGCCCTTCAACGCTTCCACCTCGAAGCCGAGGATCTCGGCGATCTCGTCGAGCATCTGAGCGTCGGTGCGCGGTTTTGGTTCGATGTCGGTCAGCAGGTCGGCGAGCTGTTGTTGGGCGAGCTCGGTGGTGATCGGCGCTCCACTCAAGCTGGCGTAGGCGGTGACCCGGATCAAGGCACCCTCCAGCTCACGAATGTTGGTCGAGATCTTGGAGGCGATGAACTGCAGTGTCTCAGCCGGCACGGACACGCGTTCTCGTTCGGCTTTGTTGCGCAGGATCGCCAATCGGGTTTCGAGGTCGGGTGGCTGGATGTCGGTGATCAGTCCCCACTTGAAGCGTCCGCGCAAGCGTTCTTCGAGGGTCGGAATCGCGTCGGGCATGCGGTCTGACGACAACACGATCTGCTTGTTGGCACCGTGCAGCGAGTTGAACGTGTGGAAGAACTCCTCCTGGAGCCCTTCCTTGCCCTCCAAGAACTGCACGTCGTCGATCAGCAACACATCGATCTCGCGGTACTTGCGTCGGAGCCCGGCCATCGAGTTCGAGCGAATCGCATCGACGTACTCGTTCATGAAGGTCTCGGTCGATACGTAACGAACCACGTGGTGCTGGTAGTTGCTGTGTACGTAGTGACCGATCGCATGCAGTAGGTGTGTCTTGCCGAGACCCGCCGAACCGTAGATGAACAGTGGGTTGTAGCTGCGTGCCGGAGTTTCGGCGACGCGCAGTGCGGCCGCCAACGCGAACTGGTTGGAGGCACCCTTCACGAACGTCTCGAACGTGTAGCGCGGATTGAGTCCGGCCGAATCGAGGGCATCGTTGTCGGTCTGAGCCGCCGAGTGTGCGTCGCCGCTGACCTGCCCGGCGCTTGCCGACGACGGACCCCTGCCGGCGACCACCGGGTCGGGTGTCTGCTCGGCGCCGCCGATAATGACGTCGAACACCCGGTCACCAACCCCGATTTCGGCCATGGCGGTGGTGATTCTCGGTTCGTAGTGGGTCAGGATCCGATCCCTGGCGAGGTTGCTCGGAACCTGGATCACGAGCATCGTGGGATCATCGTCGACCTGGGGGATCACTTCAGCAAACGTCGAGTACCAGACCGAGTCGGTCAGCTGGGCACGGAGCAACTGTGCGACGGCCGTCCAGACCTCCAGTTGATCACTCACTCGAACCTCCGAAAACCCGTGGCCACACACGTCCACACGGTTGTCCACAGGTGTGGACAACCTGTTCGGTGTGGGCAAGCGTTGCAACCTAGCACGCCCGACCGACTCACCAAAACCCCGCAGGTCAACGGTTGTACAGGGAGTCGGAGCGGATTGCACCGCCTCCTGGCGTGGGGTGCCCGATCGGTTTCGATCCGTTCGACCAGTGCCGGATCGCCACCAACCAGGGTCGTGCCCGCTCGTTCACCACGATCACACCAACCACACGGCATGTGACCTGGATCGACGCCGAGGATGCGATGCTCCACGCTGATCGACCACCGGAGCAATTCGTCGGTGACCACCGGCAGTCTGATTGCCGCCACGGGTTGTGTCGGCGTCCTGGTTGCCGTCGAGGCCCTCGCCCCCGTAGCATTGTCAGGTCGAGATGTGCGATCAGTCGCTCATCCAATTTGCATCAGATCGGGTCGACCCGGTATTGCAGCAAGCCGGGTTCTCGAGGAGGACGACGTGAAGCGTACATTTCAGCCAAACACCCACAAACGTGCCAAGAAGCACGGGTTTCGCTCCCGCATGAGCACCCGCGCCGGGCGTGCCGTGCTCAAGAACCGTCGCGCCAAGGGCCGCGCCCGTCTCTCCGCTTGATCGGTCGGATCCGCGAACGCCAAGCGTTTGCCCGTATCGGGCGCGAGGGCACGCGGATTCGCCGTTCCGCTCTGTGGTGCTCCTGGTGTCCCGACCCCGATTCGACAACGACGTCCGTCGCGTTTGCGGTCACTCGCGCCTACGGGCCAGCGGTTACGCGCAATCGGCTCCGTCGTCGGTTGCGAGCGATCCTGCGAATCCTCGACCGGATCGAGCCGCTCCCGCCCGTGATGATCTTGATCGGAGCACGCCCGTCGGCAATCGAACTGACGTTCGACCAACTGAAACGGGAGCTCTCGGCGATGATCCAACAGATTCGCAGCCAAACGGCCCTCGAACTCGAACCCAAGCCATGATGCTACGGGCGATCGTGTGGTACCAGCGTGGTGCCGAGGGTCGCCTGTCGCCGTGCCGCTTCTTTCCGTCCTGTTCCGAGTATGGCCATGACGCAATCGTCGTCCATGGTGCCCGCCGGGGACTCTGGTTGACCGTCAAGCGGCTCGCCCGCTGTCGCCCGTTCGGGCCCTCAGGCTTCGACCCCGTCCCCGAGAAAGACTGACCCATGATTGCTGGCGTATTCGAAGTTCCCGGCGCTCTGCTGGCCTGGTTGTATGCCCTGACCAGCAACTATGTGATCGCCATCGGTCTGATCGCCGGACTGGTGATGCTGCTCGTCACGCCGCTGATCCTGAAGAGCACCAAGGGCATGCTGGAGATGCAGCGCCTGGCTCCCGAGATGCGCAAGCTGCAGAACGAGCATCGCGGTGACCGCCAGAAGCTCAACGAAGAGATGATGAAGCTCTACCAAGAGCACAAGGTCAACCCGATGGCCTCGTGTTTGCCGATGTTGGCGCAGATGCCCGTGTTCATCATCATGTTCCGGATTCTGCATGGCCTCACGTATGAGCCGGTCGGTGGCAACGAACTCGTCGCTCGCGCCGTGCTGCGAGCAGGCGGCGGTGACGGCACCGGAGCGATCGGCTTCCTGCCGCGCTATGTCTCGAAGGACTCAGACCTGTATCAATCGCTGCTGCGCTCGACGCACATGTCGTCGTTCGGCCTCGATCTCTCGCGGTCGCCGGCCGAGATGCTCGGTGAGGATTTCGCCAGGGGCCTGATCTATGCCGGGCTGGTCGTCGTGCTCGGTGGGTTGTACTTCTTCCAGCAGCGGATGGTTGCGGCCCGAGCGGCCGTCAGCCCGACGATGTCGGCGTCGCAGCAGAAGTTGATGCAGTACCTGCCGGTCGTGTTCGCCGTGTTCCAGATCTTCTTCCTGCTCGGCCTGGTCGTGTACTACATCGTGCAGTCGATCCTGCGAATCCTGCAGCAGTTCTACATCACCAAGCGCTTCTACCATGGGGACGAGTCGCTCGGTCGCCAAGCTCAGGCGGCGAGCGAGAAGGCTCGTCAGCTCTCCAAGGACACTGGTGGTGGCGGACCGTTGGCACAAGCTCGCCGTGACCTCGCCGACGCCAAGAAGACACCGAAGCCGACGAAGCCGACGAAGTCATCGAAAGATCGTGAAGAAACCACGCCGGTGGTGCGCCCGTCGAAACGAACGACGGCCCCCAAGAACCGGCCAACCCCCAGCGCCAAACGCTCCACGAAGGGTTCGAGTTCCCGGCCATCGGGCCGCCCGACCCCCTCCACCAAGCGCAAGCGCACATAACGGCGAAAGAGAGATCATCTGATGGAATGGGTCGAAACGACAGGAAAGAGCCTCGAGGACGCCAAGAGTCTGGCGCTCGATCAGCTCGGAGTCGCCGCTGACGAAGCGGAGTTCGAAGTGCTCGAGGAGCCGCGCAGCGGGCTGTTCGGGCGTACTCGCGGCGAGGCACGGGTACGGGCGCGAGTGATGCCGACAGCCGTTCGCCCCAAGCAAGAGCGCCGCAATCGCGGTCGCAGCAAAGAGACCGCCGGCGGTACCACCGCTCGCGGTAAGGGTGGCAAGAACGCCGCCGCTCGCCAGGAAGCACCACAGGCAGCAGCTGAAACGCAAACTGGCGCGTCGAACGGCGACGACGGGCGCTCGAGCGACCGCCCGAACAAGGGCTCGAACGGGCGCTCCGAGCGCTCACCACGATCGAAGCAACAGAAAGTGAGCAAGCGCATGGATGACCAGAACGAGCGCAACGAGTCACCGGTAGCACCTGAAGAGGTTGGTCAGGCCGCTGTGGCGTTCATGGACGGGCTCGCTGCCGCCCTCGGCGCCGAGGCGTCGACGGAACTCGATGTTGACGGCACGAACCTCGAAGTGCGAGTGCTCGGAGCCGACCTCGGCCTCCTGGTGGGTCCTGGTGGGCGGACGCTGATGGCCGTTCAGGATCTGGCCCGAGTGGCATCGCAGCGCCGGCTCGGCGATCACGACACACGACTTCGGATCGATGTCGGTGGGTACCGCGAGCGGCGTCGTGAGTCATTGGAGCGCTTCGCAGCTTCCGTTGCAGCCCAGGTCATCGAGTCGGGTTCCGCCAAGGCACTCGAGCCGATGGCGTCGCCCGACCGCAAGACGGTCCACGACGCGATCGCCGAGATCGATGGTGTCACCAGCCATTCTGACGGCGACGACCCCAATCGCCGGGTGATCATCCGGCCCGAGTAATCGGTGACCATGGATCAGGTTCTGCTCGAAACGCTGCGCACTGCGCAGCGTTTCGGCTTTTTCGGTGGCCGGCCGATCGCCGAGGCCGCGGAGCATTCGATGGAGTTCGTGCGGGCGCTCGAGGACCTCTCGCTTCCGGCTCGGTTGATCGATCTGGGCAGTGGCGGGGGACTCCCGGGTCTGGTGATCGCCAACGCCATGCCGGAGTTGTCGGTGGTGTTGCTGGACCGCCGGCAGAAGCGGACGGACTTCTTGGAGTTGGCCGTCGCCAAGCTGGGTCTGCGGCGCACGCAGGTCCGATTCGCTGATGTCGTGTCGGTCGTTCGGGAGGTCGAGTCCGGAGCGACGGCCCCGTTCGATGCTGTGACAGGGCGCGGTTTCGGTCCACCCGAGTTCACGTTACGGACGGCGCTGTCGCTCTTGTCGGATGACGGTCGAGTCGTCATCAGTGAGCCACCTGAAGGCGATCGATGGAGCCCAACACTGCTCTCTGAGTTGGGTGTTCGTTCGGAAAGCCGGGGCGCCGTCCGGGTCTTCCGTCGAGTCACCGATCCAACCCGAAACAGCCACTGAGCTGGGTGTTTGTGTGGGAACTTAGGACGGTCACCGAGAGGCTCGGAGTCCTTGGAGACGTTTCTCGTGATGTTTCACGGGAAACAATTGGATGTCGTCAATGTGTGGTCGCGTGCTGACCGTGTTCGATCGCACCGGTAGCCGAACCGGAACCGCGGCTGACCGTGAATGACGTCGTCGCGGCGGTCAATGTTTCCCGTGAAACATGTCCGAGCGGACCGTGACCGATTTCCCTTTCGGCATCCACGCGTTCTGGTGATCCACCGACCAGACTAGGCGCAATGAACGCAGCCGCTGACGCACACAAGCCCGTGCGCCCTCTCCCCCGCGTGATCGCTGTCGCCAACCAGAAAGGTGGTGTCGGCAAAACCACGACGACCATCAACGTCGGCGCGTGCCTGGCGGAAATGGGGCTCAGGACACTGGTGATCGATCTCGATCCTCAAGGCAACGCCTCGACGGGACTCGGTATCGAGAACCGCGGGCTGGAAACATCGATGTATCACGTGCTGATGCATGACGTCCCGTTGGAGAACTGCACGGAACCGACCGACGTACGAAACCTGTTCGTCGCTCCCGCCAGTCTCGATCTGGCCGGTGCTGAGATCGAGTTGGTACCGGCCTTCAGTCGAGAGACACGCCTCAAGAGGGCGATCTCCGCCGTGCTCGGCGACTACGACTACATCTTGGTCGACTGTCCACCGACGCTCGGGCTGTTGACGGTGAACGGCCTGGCGGCGGCCGATGAGGTCCTGGTGCCGATTCAGACCGAGTACTACGCGCTCGAAGGGCTTGGGCAACTGCTCCGAAACGTTGACCTCGTCAAGCGCAACCTGAACCCCGACCTCGATGTTTCAGCGATCGTCTGCGTGATGTACGACGCTCGCACCAAGCTTTCCGAACAAGTAGTCCAAGAGGTTCGCGCGCATTTCGGCGAGAAGGTGTTGCGGACCGTGGTCCCCCGAACCGTGCGGTTGTCCGAGGCCCCCTCATTCGGGCAACCGATCATCACCTTCGATCCGCGTTCACGCGGGGCGGTGGCCTATCGCGAAGTCGCAAAGGAGTTGCACCATGGCTCGGCGTAGTGGTCTCGGAAAAGGATTGAGTTCCCTCATCCCCCCCGGCGAATCTGAGCCGGGAGAGGCGGGCACGGAGTCGTCCTTGCGAGAGTTGGCGATCAGTGAGATCACACCCAACCCACATCAGCCGCGGGTTCATTTCGACGAGGAGACCCTGGCAGAACTGACGGCATCAATCCAGCAAATCGGCGTGCTGCAGCCGATTCTGGTGCGCCCGGTCGAGGGCGGCTTCGAGTTGATCGCCGGCGAACGGCGGTGGCGGGCGGCCGGTCGAGCGGGATTGGCGACGATTCCGGCATTGGTGCGGGTCACCGATGACCTCGCTTCGGTCGAACAGGCCCTGATCGAGAACCTGCACCGCCAGGACCTGACGCCACTCGAGGAGGCAGCCGCCTACCAGCAGTTGATCGAGGACTTCTCGCTCACCCACGAGCAGGTCTCCGACCGAGTCGGCAAGAGTCGTTCTGCCGTCACCAACACGCTGCGTTTGTTGGGCCTTCCGCCGGCGATCCAGCGCTTGCTCGCCGATGGACAGCTTTCAGCCGGACATGCTCGGGCCTTGTTGGCGACCCCTGACCGCTCGTTGCAAGAGGAGTTGGCCCGGCTGGCCGTCGCCGAGGGCTGGACGGTTCGTGCTGTCGAGGAGGCGGTCAAGCGAGGCGGCCCACCGGTCGCTGCTGCAGAGCCGGAAAGCGAACGACCGACGGCCCCCACCCCGGTCCAGGACGGCGCCGGCATTACTCCGACGACGCGGCTTCGCCCTCCAGGTCTGCTGGAGCTTGAGGAATTGTTGGCGGAGCATCTCGATACTCGGGTCAGTGTGCAGATGACCGCAAAACGTGGTCGCGTGTCGATCGACTTTGCTGATCTCGAGGATCTTGAACGAATTTACCGCAGTATGACCGGCAACTGATCATCGATTCAGGGGCACAACGGCGGTGTCGAGCACCGATTCCATCACGAGCAAACCCTCAAGTTCGAGCGCCCTTGATGACCCCGAGCAATGACCCTCAACCACAGGGTGGGGAAAAATCTGTGGATAAACCCTCAACCTCGTGATGACCGCCCACTCAACCTGTGGATAACGGTGATCCGGCGGCCCAGATCTCCAGTCCGTCGATCACGGCTTGCACCAGCTCAGCGCTGTGATCGAGCGCTTCTTGAACGTCGCCGACCACGAACAGCACGGCCGGCATGCGTGTCTCTCGCAGGACTGGCAACCGCATTCCCTTGACGGTTGGACGCAATCCGACCCGCTCGGTACGGCATCGATCGGCGATCGCTTCGGCGAGCGATCGCCCTCCGACCGAGACGAACTGTGGTACGGCGTAATAGTGGATCGTGGTGACCGGATCGGCTCTCGACTCGAACCCGATGTACACCGTCGCAGCGAAACGGTTGGCAGCCGCCGCTTGGGATGCAGCGTCGGGCTCATCTGAGGCAACGACCGTGGCGCTGCGGTGGCGCAGTGCCTGCACCAACGGTCGCGAGAGCGCGCTCAGGCCACCGAACTGACCGACCACCACACGAAGATCCGCCAACGATCGGGCCGACGCCGTCAGCGCTTCGAGCTCGCGGACCGCCGTGATCCCCGGACCGCTGCCCGATTGGCGGGCGACGACCTGCAACGCCTTCACGGTGTCGGGACCGCTGACACCGTCGACGTACAGACCACAGTTGTGCTGGAAGTCCTCCAGGGCACGTTTCGTCGCCGGCCCGTAGATGCCATCGACGCGACCTGAGTCGAAACCGACTCTCGCCAGCGTTGACTGGAGCTCAGCGACGTCATCGCCGCGCAGGTTCGGTGCAACCAACATCAACAACCGGTCGCCCAGTCGCCATGATGCTTCGACGATCGCCCTCCACGTCTCTTCGTCGCAGTCGCCGTTGACCCGCAGACCGCGGACTTGTTGGAAACTGCGCAGCGACGCCTCCGTCGCCGCGCAGAACAGGCCCGCCTGCGCACCTGCGGGCAAGAAGCCGGCGGCGCCGAGGCGGCGCTGAAGGTCGCGTATCGCCTCGCCGCGCTGACCGGGGGTCAGCGGGAAGTAGCGGAGAAATTCGTTGAGCTCCTCGAGAAGTGCACCCTTGCCCTTGGCGCCCACGATCTTCTTCTTGACGTCGCCGTCCTGGATCACGAGCAGGGTAGGGATGCTCATCACGCTGTAGCGCATGGCAATGTCAGGACTCTCGTCGACGTTGAGCTTCGTGATCGTGATCTGATCACCGAGTTCACTGGCGAGTTCTTCGAGCACCGGAGCGATCTGCTTACAAGGCCCGCACCACTCTGCCCAGAAGTCGACCAGTACGGGGGCACTCGATCCGCCCACCGCCTCGTCGAACGTTGCGCTGTTGAGGTTGGTGATTCCGTTGGCCATCGATGCTTCCTTTGCGACTGACCCGCCAGTGCGGACGTAGGCGAGTGTACCGAACTGGAACCAACGCCGACGATCACCTATTCCGAGTTGGGCGTGACGATTCAGCGACCGGGGGAGCGGCGGGAGGGTCGACCGGCACCAGCCGGGCCCGTCGAGCGCCGGCATAGGTGATCACGATCTCCTCGCCCCGGGCGACATCGTCGATCAGGTGCTGGAGGTCGGTTTTGGCGTTGAACAAGTCGACCGTGCGCTGCGGCCTGGATGACTCGACACGTGACGGCGGCGATTCCGGCTGGGGTGGCTGGCACTGTTCGAGTTGGCCGCGCACCAGCAGCAGGGTGGAGATCGCCTGGTCGATCGCCTGGTGGCCGGGTGGCTCGAGACCCTCGGACAACAAGCGCCGGGCAGCGCGCGACACCGACTCGTTGCCGTCGCCGGCGAGTGTCTCGAGCCGTCGATACAACTCGGTCGGTAGCCGCAGAGACACGTGTCGCGACGGCTCGTCGACGACGTCGAGCTTCGATGCCGGAGTGGACGCACCAGACTTGGCGGCCATACAAATCACCTCGTCACACAACGTAACACGACATCTCTCTGACGGTCGAGCATTGTCGATCTGTGTCCCACAACGTAACACACTCCAGAGATACCCGGTTCCTGGGCGCTGGAACGGGGTCCCGCCGACCCATGCTGGTCAGCAGGGTGCGCGGTCAGCGGTCAGCGATCGGCGACTGCGAACTGCGACCAGTGGCTGACGGTGTCGGGGTGCCGAATCGGACGCTGTGAAGCGACCGATCTCCTGAACTACCTGAAACACCAAGCACCAGGGTCAGTCGTGCTGAGCTTCGAGCCAGCGTTCGGCGTCGATCGCCGCCATGCAACCGCTGCCGGCCGCGGTGATCGCCTGGCGGTAGGTGTGATCCTGTACGTCGCCACAGGCGAACACGCCGTCGATGTTGGTGTAGGTGGAGCCCGGCGTCGTGCGCAGGTACCCGTTGTCTTCCATGTCGAGTACACCGGCGAACAGGTCCGTGTTGGGGCGATGCCCGATCGCCACGAACACTCCGGTGACCGCCAGATCGCTGACCGAGCCGTCGACCGTGGAGGTGACCTCGATCCCCTCGACCTTGTCGGTGCCGTGAATCTCGGTCACCGTGTGGTTCCAGAGCATCTCGATCTTCGGGTTGGCGAACGCCCGGTCCTGCATGATCTTGCTCGCCCGCAATTCGTCACGACGGTGGATCAGCGTGACCTTGTCTGCGAACTTGGTGAGGAACGTGGCCTCCTCGATCGCCGAGTCGCCCCCGCCGATCACGGCAATCTCGTGGCCGCGGAAGAAGAACCCGTCGCAGGTGGCACAGGTCGACAGACCGTGGCCGAGCAGCCGTGCCTCCGAGTCGAGGCCGAGCATCAACGACCGGGCACCGGTCGACACGATGATCGAGTTCGCCACGTACTCGTCGTCACGAACCCACACCTTGAACGGTCGCTGCGAGAAGTCGACGCGGGTCACCTTCTCGGTGAGGAACTCGGCGCCGAACCGAACCGCCTGTGATCGGAAGTTCATCATCAGTTCGGGGCCCATGATCCCGTCGGGGAAGCCCGGATAGTTCTCGACTTCGGTGGTCAGCATCAACTGTCCGCCGGGCTGATCCGAGTTGGAAGAGGGCTCACCCTCGATCACCAGCGGTGCCAGGTTGGCGCGAGCCGTGTAGATCGCGGCGGTCAGTCCGGCGGGGCCGGAACCGATGATGATGACATTGCGGACGTTGGCAGCCATGGGGTGCTCCGAACTCGGGGGAGGGACAGGTCAGGCGTTGGTGCTGTGACGCTTGTTCATCAGCAACGCTCCGACCAGGGTGAGGATTCCCCCGACGATGAAGTAGCTGAGATACACCGATTTGTCCCACTCGAACGCAATGTCGAGCAACGACTGCAAGGCACGCGTGCTGGCGATCAACAACAGCACGATCGTGACGAGCCCGAGGAACAGCCCGAGCAGTCCGAAGACCACGCCGCGCACGGCCTTGATGGCGTTGTTGGTGGTCTTGTCGCGAACGTTCCCGACGAACGTCGTGATCTGCGCAGTGAGATCAGGGGCCCAGTTGGGATCGGTCAGTGGATTGCCCGGCATGGACCAGACTGTAGTGGGATTCGAGCCATGAACCGATAGCGACGTCGGGAGGCAGAGGGTGATCGCTAGAACAACGGCCCGACCATGATCTCGTTGCAGGTGTCGGGATCGATGGCGGTGGTGGAGCGGGCGACGTCGTCGACGGCGATCAACACGTCGACCGGGACGTCATCGAAGACGTACTGGGTGCTGCCCAAGATGCCGGGCTGCGCGCACTTCGTGTTCGGCGTCGGCGGGAGCTGGCCGGACTGTTGCAACTCCACGAGGTAGCTGCCGTACGCCCCGAGTTCGGCCGGCGTGGTGAGCGGCTGGTCGGGGTCGATCACGGGCCGAACCGAACCGGCATCCGACATGTCGGAATCAGCAGCGGCCTCGGACGCCGGCTCCTCGGCTGGTGCGCCAGCGGGCTCGTCGGCCGCTGGGGCCAGCTCGGCAGCTGACATGTCGGCGGCCTCATCGCCCATCTGGGCGAGCTCCGTCGACTCGACAATTCGGCCGGGAGCGGTCACCTCGACCGCGAGTGCAGCGTCGGATTGGTCGGTGGCAATCTCCGAGGCGGCGTCGTCATCGTTGCCGGCCGGAAGATTGGACACCACCACGGCGCCGAGCAGGCCGATCGCAACCAGGCCGGCTGCGACCCCGAGGTATCGGGTCGACCAGGACCGTCGACGCAAGTCGGCTGTGCGGGTGACCGGGGCCCGGTGCTCTACGACGGGTGCGATCGAATCTGTTGCCGCCGAGCCGTACTCCGCCATCGCCGCCGCGATCGCCGCCTCACGGGCTCTCGCTCCGGGTGGTTCGGTGGCACGAATCCGATCGCCCAGCGTCACCAGCAAACCGACCGCTGACATCACGTCAGGATCGGATTCGGCGATTCGACGTTGCTCGGCGGTGAGTTCACCGTCGACGTACGCGTTCGCAAGGAAGTACTGCTCGTCGTTCATGGTTCTGTTCGGGGGTTGTTGGTGTGACGTTCCTCGGAGGGGTCGCGGTTCCCGAGTTTCTCGATCAACTGCCGTCGACCGCGCGCGATCCGGGACTTGACGGTACCGATCGGTAGATCGAGTACCTGTGCGATCTCTGCGTAGTCCAGGTCGCCGACGTCGCGCAGCACGACCGCCGCCCTGAACTCTTCGGGGAGTTCAGCGAGCGCAGCGTCGATCGTGATCCGGTCCGCCACGCTGTCGATCACGCGATGGGCGATCTGATCGACCGGTTCGACCTGATGCTGCTCACCGAAGTCGTCGTCGCCGACCGAACGCAACTGTGGGCGACGCTTGCGCTTGCGGAGTTCGTCCAGTGCCGTGTTCGTGGCGATTCGATACACCCAGGTGCCGAACGCCGAGCGACCGTCGAATCGGTCGAGGTTTCGGACGACCCGAATCATGGCCTCCTGCGCTGCGTCATCAGCGTCGCGGGTGCCGCCGGCGATTCGTCTGCACACGGCGTGGACGCGGTCGTAGTGGCGGCGCAACAACTCATCCATTGCCGCCGCGTCGCCGCCCTGTGCCGCCGATACGAGTTCGTCGTCAGAGCGGTGTGACCGGCTCACGGCACGTAGGAGATCTCGCCGAGCCGTCCGCGATACGGATTGGCACTGGTGCAGACAGAGTCCTCGCCGAGCTCCCGAAGCCAGATCAACAGGTGTGTCGCGGCCACATCGACCTTCGTGGTGACCAGGCCGGTTTGGTCTCCCGACATCGTGTCACCGACGCGCTCCCATGCGTCGAGGTCGGCCGGCGAGCCCGCAGAGGTCGCTGTGAACACATCGATCTGATAAGGAGCGTTCAGGGTGTCGAGCGACAGGGTGCCCGACGAGGCGACCGACAAGTCGACGATCAGGCCGACGCCGCGCTTGCCGCCGAGATACCGATCTTGATAGCACTCGGTCGCCCAGAACGTGCTGTCGCTGCCGTCGGCGAGCGCCAACACGGCCTGAGCATCGTTCTCCGAACCGTTCGTTCCATCAGGATCCCAGGCGCGAATCCCGACGATCGCCAGCGGCACCGCGGCGACGGAACCGGGCTGGTCGAGACCGCCGGCGGGTTCCCCGTCCGATGGCGCCGCGGATGGCTGTTCGTCGGCACCGGCGGCTTGAGAGGTGTCGACGAACTCGGTGCCGACGTCGCCCCGGTTGACGCGCAGGAACAGCACACCGGCGACCGCCAAGGCGATCACGAGCAGACTGCTGACGACGATCAGCGACGGCGTCCAGCGCTGTTGGTGGTGACGCGCCGGAGCCCCTCGAATCGGTGTCGGCGCCGGCGGAGTGGCATCGCGGCGGGGGAGCGCGGTCGGGGTGACGCGCTGTTGCCGCGTGATCGGAACCACAGCGGTGACGTGCGGATCTCCGGGTATGCCCGGGCCTGCTCCGAGGGCACGCGTTGGCGGGTTGGCGATGCGTGGCGGCGGGTCGGCTGGGGTGCCGTCGATGCGCGGTGGCGTGGTGTCGACCGCCAACAGCGCCGCACGCAGATCGGCTCCGCTCTGGGGACGGTGGGCTGGGTTGCGTCCCAGCGTCTTGTGAATCAGGTTCACCAACCCGATCGGCAAGGTGGGCCGAAGGTGCCCGAGGTCGGTCGGGTCGCGCTGCAATCTCGCCAAGGCCGTGTCGGCGTCGGTCTCACCGAGGAATGGCACCCGCCCGGCGAGGCATTCATACAGGACCAGACCGAGTGAGTACAGGTCGGCGCGCCCGTCGAGTCGACGCCCGCGCACCTGCTCGGGCGACAGGTACTTGGCGGTGCCCATCATGACGTTGTCGCTGGTGAGGTCTTCGTCGCCGGGCTGCAGCCCCTTGGCGATCCCGAAGTCGGTCAGCAGCACACGACCGTCGGAAGTGACGAGGATATTGCCGGGCTTGACGTCGCGGTGCACGAAGCCGGCCCGGTGCGCCTCGTCGAGGGCACCGGCGATGGCTGCACCGATGTGGATCGTGAGCTCGGGTCCGAGCCGCTTCTGGGTGTCGAGCAACTGTCGCAGGCTCTTGCCGTCGACGAGCTGCATCACCACGGCCTGGCGACCTTCGTGGGCGACGACGTCGTGTACGGCGACGATGTTGGGGTGACTCAGCCGGGCGACGGCGATCGCCTCGCGCCGGAAGCGTTCGGCCACGACCGGGTCGCTGGCGAGATTGGTCTTGAGCCACTTGATCGCCACGCGACGATCGAGGTCGCTGTCGAGGGCGACCCACACCTCGGCCATGCCACCTTGCCCGATCCGTCGATCGAGCTGATACCGCCCCGCGAGCAGCTCACCTGTTGGCGCGGGTGAAGGAGGTGGGGCACTCGAGGGCATGATCGCCCATCACGCTAGTGGTGTTGGGGAGACGCAGACCGTCATTGCAGTCAGGTCGCACACCGGAACCGGCGGGCGGCCGGGGATTGGGACCGGTGAGGTTCGTGACCGAGGGTCTATCGGGCAGCGACGTCGAATGCGACACCGATCGTGCCACGCCCGGCGTGTGTACCGACGACGGGGCCGATCTCGCCGACCACGATCTCACCGGAGTACACGGTGCGAAGCATGTCGACGAACTGATCGACATCGCTGCAATCAGCGTGCAGAACGGCAAGGTCGCTGATCTGACCCTCGTACTCGCGGACCTTCTCGATCAGGAATTTGAGGGCCTTCGAGCGGGTGCGTTGCTTGCCACCTTGTTCGACTTGCCCGTCGACGACCTCGATGATCGGCTTGATCGCCAGAGCGGTGGCGAGCAGCGCCTTGGCGTTGCCGATCCGCCCACCCTTCTTCAGGTTGTCGAGCGTGTCGAGGGCGCCGAACACGTGGGTGCGAGCGGCACGGTCGCGGGCGAATGCTTCGACCTCGTCGAGTGTCGCGCCGGTTGCGGCCAGCCGGGCGGCCGCCAGCACGATCGTTCCGAGCCCGAGCGTGACGCTGCGGCTGTCCACGACTCGGACGGGGATCACGTCGGTCACCGAGCGCGCCGCCAGTTCGGCGCTCTGCATCGTTGCCGACATCGCGCCGGACAGCGACACGACGACAATTCCGTCGGCACCATCGGCGGCAATTTCGCGGTAGGCCGCCTCGAACTGCCCTGGCGCCGGGGCAGCGGTTTCGGGAAGCTCCGCCTGCCTGGCGCAGCGGGCCCAGAACTCGCTGGTCGAGAGCTGTTCGCGGTCGATGAACTCCTCGTCGCCGAAGCGAATCGACAGTGGCACGACGCGCACGTTGTTGTCGGTGACGACCTCCTCGGGGAGGTCGCAGGCGGAGTCGGTGACGATTCGGATGCTCACGAGGACGCGAGCCTACTGGGCGTCGGGCTCGCCGGCGTCTGGGGCGGCTTGGTCGGGTTGGTCAGGGGACTCCTCGAGCAGCGCCGGGTGACGATCCCTGGCCTCGTCGAGCGCTTGTTCGAGTTCGGTCTTGCGGCGGCGTCGGAAGTAGCTGAACCACCATGAAGCGAGCACCAGCACGGCCCCGACCGTGACGACCCGTCCGAGCCCGGCGAACGTGCTCACGCTCGCCGTCAACTCGACCGGGTCGGTGAGCGGGTTCCCGGCAGGGCTGAACACCTGGATCAGCACGGGGAACGTACCGTTGGCACGCGCCGTCACCGGGATCGGGATGGCGGTGATCGCGTTCGGCTCGAGCACGCTCTCGACACCCTCAGGGGCAAAGCTCAACTTTTCGGCGTCGAGCCGAACGACCACGCGCAACGGCGTGTCGCCGGTGTTCTCGATCCGGACCGGGATGTCCACCTGGCGACCGGCGATCGTGAACGGGAACGACTCGGGCGGGCGCACGTTGGCCCGAATCGCGTCGATCTCGGAGTCGACCGCTTCGATTCGAACGTTGGCCTCGCCGACGGTCAATCCGGTCGACAGCGCCACGTCGAGGCGAGCTCTCCACCCGTTCACACGGGCGTCACCGGCGGGCAACATCGATTCGGTGTCATCGAGGTTGGACCGAACCTCGGCGACCTGTTCGACCCTGGAGACCAACGAGATCGACGGTCGTTGGTCGAGTGACACGGTGAGTGGCACACCGTCGACGAAGAACGAGTTGGCGTCGGCGACCTGATCGAGCCGTTGGAACGAATAGGCGGGATGCTCGGCAACGAACTGTTCGAGGTGCGCCAGAATCTCGGGGCTCGGGGCACCCAGGTCAGCGGTGGTGAGCACCATCGTGCGCAGATCGGGGCTCAGCTGGTAGCGGCGGGTTGCAGTCGTGGCCATCAGCTGTATGGCGTCTTCGGCGGGTGAGTTGTCCGATGGTCGGTCGGGGTCGAGTAGCTCCGTGACCGGGTCGACCACGAGCATCCGCAGTGTGGAGTCGTCAGGGAGCCGGGCGTTGAGCAGCAGCGACGTGTCGGTCAGGCTGATCAGACTTCCCTGGTAGCCGCTGTACCGGTCGAACGGCACCACCAGCAGCGGGATGCCGACGTCGCGCAAGATGACAGCCCCGGCTGAGGTGAGGTCGCCGGTGGTCGGCCAGGCGCTGGTGGCGAGCTGCTGCTCGGGGAACAGTTGCGCCAACAGCGCTTCGCCGCGTGCGAAGCGTGCTTGGAACTCTGCCTTGAGTCCGACCGCGGCGGCCGCCGACGGGTCGAGTTCGAGATCGGGAAGTACCACGAAGCCGTCGTTCGAGTCGAGCGCACTGGCCAGTCGGGCGGCGAGCGCGGTGTCCGCCGCCAGCACGGTGCGGACCTGTTCGGGTGGAACAGCGAGCGAGAGAGGAACGCCGGATTCCGCCGCCAGGTCGGCGATCTCGGACAGCTCGGCGCGGATCGTTGCCAGTTCGGCGGTCGAGGGATCGGGACCGGGATCGTCGATCGTGGCGAGCACCGTGAACCGGAACGGGCCACGCCCGACACCGAGCACGTCGATGACTTCGACGAAGGTGGTGTGCTCGGTCACCAGGGCAGAGTCGCGTCGAATCTGAATCGTGACGGGATACACACCTGGTTCGCGCAGGTCGAGTTGATCGACGTCGGCGACACCGCTGTTGATCGGCACGTCGAGGATCAGCCGCCGGGCTCCGGTCGATTCGTCGAACAGGCTGACATTCGCCAAGTCGAACTCCAAGATGTCGATCACCGGCCCTGGATCGTCGGCGAATGCAGCGTTGGCCTCGGCGACCGTGTCCAAACGGTGGTGGGCTCGCAGTTGCACGATCATCTCGGGCCCGGGGTCGATCGTGGTCGTCGGTGCCGGGATCGTCGATTCGGGGATGGTGCCGTCGACCGGAACGCCCACCACATCGGGCGGGTCACCGACGCCGGGCACCGTCGAGCCAGTGGCCGGGTCGATGATCGGGAGCGTCGTGGTGGTCGTGGTGGTGGTCGTGGTGGTCGTGGTGGTGGTGGTCGTCGGGGCGATCTCCGGGACGTCGGCGGTGACGAGCAACTCGAAGTGGGCGAGCGATCCCGGGAGCACTGCGTAGTTCTGGGTTTCGAGCACCAAGCCTCTGACGGGCTCGGTCTGAGAGGCGACAGGCTGCTGCACGGCAACGGCAACGATCAGGCCGATCGGTAGCGCCGCCGCCGCCAGCAACCTCCGACTCATTTGGTGTTCACCATCTCCGAGCCGACTGCCGTCTCAGCTCGTGAGCTGACGTTCGGCGATGATCAGTTCGTCATCGAGCGGTTCGAATCCGAGGCTGGCGTAAAGGTCGATGGCGGGGGCGTTGGCGACCCCGGTGTTGACGAACGCGGCGCTCAATCGACGGCCGCCCATCCAGTTCATGGCATCGAGCACGAGCGCCCGGGCGACGTGTTGACGGCGATGGGCGTTGGCCACCGAAAGTCTCTGGAGGTAGCCGTTCTCCTGGGCTGCTCCAGAGATCGCGAACCCGGCGAGTTCACCTCGAACTCGCACCAGTCGAGCTCGGTTGTGTGGCGTTGCGCGGCGAATCTCGCGCAGGCCGGCCGTGTCGTTGCCCCACAACTCACCGAACGCGTCCTGGTCGACATCGGCCGCTTTGGGGAGGTGCCAGACCCGAAACGGCCGACTGCGGTGCTCGAGATCGGCCGGCCGGGTCAGCGCCGATTCGTCGAGCTCACGACGCAACAACATCAGCCGGTCGATCGTCTCGAAGCCGGTTGACTTGAGCACGTCGGCGACGCGTGGGTACAGCGCTGACGTGCGAACCGCCCGCGCCCCGGTTTGGCGGGCCTGCTCGACGGCGGCCAACACCGATCCCGGCGTAGGCAGGCTGAGGTGATCGACGAAGATCAGATGCGCAACCGTGGGGTCGTTCGGCCAGCGCCGCAGCCGCCACATGCGCGCCATCTCCTCGTCTATCCGCACCACCGAACCGTTCACATGCGCGACGGTAGCCGGGCAGCAGCCGGTTCGCCCGGCGTCGCGCTTGGCGCGGTGCTCGGGTAGGCCGTGTCGACCCGATCGTCAGCACGGGCGAGCGCAACGTGGGTTCGCGCCAACCGGTTCCCAACTCAGCGCGCTGGCCCCGTAGCCTGATCGGGCCATGATTCCGGACCGCTTCATTCCCGTGCTCGCGGAGCTGGCGCCGCTGGCGGCGCGCTTCGCCGATGCCGGGCATCGCTTGTACCTGGTCGGCGGCACGGTTCGCGACCTGATGGTCGACTCGGGACGCGACGACTACGACCTCGATCTGACCACCGATGCCCGCCCACCCGAGATCAAGGAATGTTTGGCGGGCTGGGCCGACGCCGTGTGGACACAAGGGGAGCGGTTCGGCACGATCGGCGCCAAGTTCGGCGGTCGCACCTACGAGATCACCACCTTCCGGGCCGAGTCGTACGCTGACGACTCACGCAAACCGCACGTCACCTACGCCGACGACGTCGAGACCGACCTCGGGCGCCGCGACTTCACGGTGAACGCGATGGCGTTGGAGTTGACCGGCGGCGACACCCCGGTGCTGGTCGACCCGCACGGTGGGGCTGTCGACCTGATCAACAAGGTCCTGCGCACTCCGCTCGGGCCTGAGATCAGCTTCAGCGACGATCCGTTGCGGATGCTTCGAGCGGCGCGCTTCATCGCCGGCTACGAACTGCGACCGACCGACGAACTGGTGGCGGCGGTGACCCGAATGGCGTCGCGACTCGAGATCGTGTCTGCCGAACGGATCCGCGACGAGTTCGACAAGCTGATCACGGTCGACCACCCGGCCGCCGGGCTGTGGTTCTTGTACGACACCGGGTTGTCCGAGCAGTTCCTGCCAGAGCTGGCGGCGATGCGGCTGGAGCACGATCCGATCCATCGCCACAAGGACGTGCTGAGTCACACGATCGCCGTCGTCGAGAACGTACGGCCTGCTCACGAGCAACCCGAGGGCCGACCTCCGTTCGACTTCCGGCTGGTGCGCTTGGCAGCGCTCTACCACGACGTCGGCAAGCCGCGCGACGCGTGGCCATCTGGAGGGCAAGGGCACCACCTTCCATCACCACGATGCCGTCGGCGCCCGCATGACCAAAAAGCGCATGACGGCGCTGCGCTACTCGAACGATGATGTCGCCAAGGTGACGGCACTGGTCGCCCTGCACCTGCGGTTCCACACCTATCGGCTGGGATGGTCGGACTCGGCGGTCCGGCGGTACGTCCGCGATGCCGACGAACTGCTGCACGAACTGAATGTGTTGACGCGCTGCGACTGCACGACTCGCAATGAGCGCAAAGCGGTGCAACTGTCGAAGCGGATGGACGACCTGGAGGAGCGCATCGAAGCGGTCGCCGAGGCCGAGCAGTTGGCGGCGATCCGTCCCGAGCTCGACGGCAAGGCCGTGATGGACCATCTCGGTTTGCAGCCCGGTCGCGAGATCGGCCAAGCACTCGACTTCCTGTTGGAGATCCGTCTCGACGAGGGGCTGATCGGGGAGGCCGAATCCAAGGCCCGCCTCGATGCCTGGTGGGCGCAACGCTCGACCTGAGCGTCACCTGAGGCGAACAAGCGGCGCCCATCGCCGATCGCGCTGGGGTCGCGGATCTAACCTCGACGCGTGAACGCAACGGAGAACCTGCTGGTGATCGGCTTCGGCCTGGCGTCCGTCACCGTGCTGCTCGCCAGCATCTGGCACAACCGTCGGCAGGCCGACCGAATGCGCCGTCAGCTCGAAGCGGTCGAGGCTGCCGAGGGTGAGGTTCGACGGCTGCTCGACGAACTGCCCGAAGCGGTGTTGTTGGTCGATGCCGACCACGTCGTGCACAGCACCAACGCGGCGGCGCTGGCGCTGTTCGATCTGGGCCGTTCCGAGATGGTCGACAGCGACCTGCTCGACCATGCCGATGGTGACGAACAGATCACGCTGGCGGCTGCGATCCAACGCGCCTTCGAGGGCGACGAGGTCGACCCGATCCAGGTCGAGGTGCACGGCGGGGCGACGCGCCGCGTGGTGGTCGAGGCGTCATTCCATCTTCCTCGCCACAGCCCGGTGTTCGATCATGCCCGTCGACTCGTGGTGCGCTTGCGCGACGTCTCCGAGCGCGAGCAGCAGAGCAGGGCGCTCGATCAGGCCCGTCGCAGGTTCCACCAGGCGTTTCAGTCGGCACCCACCGGGATGGCGTTGGTCCGGTTGGACGATGGCCGGATCGTCGACGCCAACCAGTCGTTGGCGGAGATGCTGCGCCGCGACGTGAACGAGTTGGTGGGATGCACGTTGCGCGAGTTCACGCACCCCGACGATGTCCGAGCGGCGCAGCCGCATCGGGCCCGGCTGGAACTGGGGATCGTCGACTCGTTCCGGATCGACCAGCGCTACCGGCGCCGCGACGGCGAGTTCATCTGGGCTCGTACCCGAGTGTCCACGACCGAAGACGACGGGGTGACGTTGGCGATCACCCACATCGAGGACGTCACCCAACAGCGCCGCGCCGCCGAGCAGTTGCGCTACGCGGCACGCCACGACGAACTGACCGGACTGCCGAATCGGGCGTATCTGATGCACATCCTGGAGGATCGCCTGACGACCGCTGATCTCGACCAGGTGGTCGTGCTGTTCGTCGACCTCGACCAGTTCAAGGTCGTCAACGACAGCCTCGGCCACGAGGTCGGCGACGACCTGATCCAGATCGTCAGCGATCGACTCAAGTCGGCGCTGCGTGAGCACGACGTGTTGGCTCGCTTCGGGGGCGACGAGTTCATTGCCGTGTTGTCCGGTGAGCCGCTGGAGGTCGCCGAGCGTTTGCGCCGGGCAGTTCATCCTCCGGTGGTGATCGGCGCCCACGAACTGTTCGTGACGGCGTCGATCGGCTACTCCACGAATCACGAGCCCGGCATGACACCGAACGACTTGTTGCGCGACGCCGACGCTGCCATGTACCGCGCCAAGGCACGCGGCCGCGATTGCGTCGAGGCGTTCGAGGCGGGCGGGCACGAGACCGGTGTCCAGGCGCTGCGCACGGTCGGCGAACTGCGACGCGGCATCGAACGAGGCGAGATCGTGCCGTACTTCCAACCGATGGTCGATCTGGAATCGGGCAGAGTACTCGGCTACGAGGTGTTGGCGCGATGGTTGCATCCCGAACGCGGCATGTTGCCCCCGAGCGAGTTCCTGCCGCTCGCCGAGGAGACCGGCCTGCTGGTCGAGCTCGGTGCCCAGATCCTGCGCGACTCATTGGCCCAGTTGGCGCGCTGGCGGGCCGCCGGCCATCGCTTCGCCAACTGCACGATCTCGGTCAACGTCGGAACCCGCCAACTGGTCGATCCGAACTTCTACGACGCCGTCACGCAGGCGCTCGCCGAGACGGGCATCGACGCCGATTCGTTGTGGCTGGAGATCACCGAGACCGCGCTGTTGGCTGACGTGAAGGCCGCCACGGTGGCGTTGCGTGAGCTGCGCAGCTTGGGGCTGCACCTCTCGGTCGACGACTTCGGAACCGGGTACTCGTCGCTGACCTACCTGCGGCGTTTCCCGGTCGAGGCGATCAAGGTCGACCGCTCGTTCGTGTCAGGGTTGGGGATCGAGAAGGAGGACTCCACGATCGTCGAGGCCGTCGTGCGGTTGGGCCAGTCACTCGGGCTCAACGTCGTTGCCGAAGGGATCGAGTCGCCGCTACAGCTGAGCCGCCTGCGCGAGCTCGGTTGCGATCGGGGGCAGGGCTACCTGTTCGGACGTGCGCGGCCGGCGGCGTTGGTCGAGGCCGAACGAGCAGGGGTCTGACGAGACGCGATCGGCTTCTGGCTGTTCGTGCTCAGTCGCCTTCCTTGCGGGCACGGATCACGAGCGTCGTCGGGATCGGCGAGATCTCGCTGACGCCGAGTTCCAAAATGTGGTCGACCAGGAAGTTGGCGCGGCTGAGTTGCGTGTGCCAGTCGCCGATCGTGCGCCCGACCGTGCCGTACTGGTGCACCTTGGAGCCGTATTCGTCGATGCTGTGAACGCCGGCGAACGGGTGTGGCACCGAGATCACCAGCGGGCGGCTCGAGCGCAGGACGCGATGCACTTGGCGGAGCAGACGACCGAGGTCGTCGACGTCGAGCAGCGTGTGGTTGGCCACGACGAGTTCGATCGAACCGCTGGTGGCGAACCCGAGGTCGGCCGGATCGCCGACGTGGCACGCCACGGTGACCTCCGCTTCGGTTGCCGCCCGACGGAGTCGTTCGACGGCCGCCTCGTCGGGATCGACGGCGATCGACTTGGCGCCGGCGAGGGCGAAGGCGATCGCGTTGTGCTGCCGGCTGATACCGAGTTCGAGTGCTCGCTTGCCGCCGCTGATGTCGCCGCACAGGCGCAGTTCGAGGTCGTCGGGAATGTCGCGGCCGAAGGAGATGGCTGGGGTCGTCACGGGTCCAGTCTGGCTGATGGGTAGCCTGCTGTGATGGGATTCTCGGTCGGTGTGCTGCGCGGTGGCCCCGAACGGCGCGGCATCGTCGACCATCGTCTGGCCCGTCGGATGCTGATCAATCAGGTCCGGTTAGGGCGCGTGAGTCGCACCGAAGTGTGTGACGCACACCCCGAGTTGATCCGTGCCGCTCGCAACGTGGGTACCGAAACCACGGCGGATTGCCCGATCTGCGAGGACGACAAGCTGCGCATCATCACCTACGTGTTCGGCCACCGGTTGCCGCCCTCGGGCCGATGTGTCACGACCAAGCAGGAGTTGCGCAAACTCGGCGCCAAGGCCCAGGGTGAACTCACGGCGTATGTCGTCGAGGCGTGCCCTGAGTGCCGCTGGCATCACCTCCTGCGAATCCTGCCGATCTGACACCGGCGGCGTCAGGCGTCGCCGAAAACCACGTCGACCACGAGCGCTTCATCTGTGTACCGTCGCCGGATGGCGATCGTTCCCGATGGCAAGAACTGGACGTGGGTGCTCGACGAGGTGTGTCCCGAGTGCGGCTACGACGCAGCGCTGGTCGACCGGTCCAGCTTGGGTGAACTGGTGCGGGCCAACGTCGCCGCATGGGCTCCGTTGCTCGCAGCCGAGACGGCTGGGGTCCGGCCGGTCGACGATCGGTGGTCGGCGCTCGAGTACGGCTGTCACGTCCGCGATGTGTTTTCCCTGTTCGACGCCCGACTGAGGCTGATGTTGGAGACCGACGGTCCGCAGTTCGCCAACTGGGATCAAGACGTGACGGCGATCGAGCAACGCTACGACCTCCAGGATCCGAAGCAGGTCAACACCGAGCTGGTCGCCGCCGGGATGGCACTCGCCGATCGGTGGGACACGGTGGGTGACGATCAGTGGGAACGCACCGGCGATCGCAGCGACGGCGCCCGATTCACGGTCGACTCGTTCGCCCGATACTTCCTCCACGATCCGGTGCACCACGTGCACGATGTGATCAGTGGCAACGCGATGCTCGCCGCGAGTTCGAACGATCAGGCCTGACCGGCCAGCGCCGGTCGATGGTGCGGGGCGGCGATCGCGGTCAGGCGTTCGCCGCGTTCGGTGTCGCTGACACCCCTCAGGTCGGCGACCCCGTGCTCGGTGACGACGATGTCGATGTCGCTGCGCTGGGTCGACACCACGTCGACCCGGGCGACGATCGTGGATGCTCCCGCGGCGGTGGTGGACCGCACGGCGATGATCGACAATCCGCCCGGCGACCGTGATGCTCCGGTGCAGAAGTCGGAGTGCCCGCCGACCGCGGCGATCACCCGCGACCCGACCCGCTCGACATTGACCGAACCGTCGAGCCCGACCTGGAGGGCGGTGTTGCATCCCACGAACCGGGGGATCTGTGAAAGCCGCGAGATGTCGTGGGTCACCGTGGTGGACGTCAGTTCCAACATGCCGGCGACGGCCAACGCCCGGATCGGCTCGCCGCCCCACGTGTAGGCGGCGACCACAGGGGCGAGCAGCAGCCCTCGTTCGTGGAGGGCGGCGATCGAGTCGGTGCACAGACCCGACCAGATCCGAACCGGTCGGTCGAGGGCGGTGGCGATCCCTTCTCCGATCCCGCCGGGTCCGAACTGCAGCGTTGCGCCCTCGGGAACCAGGGCTGCGACCGATGCTCCGATCCGCAGGTCGACTTCGTCGGCTGGTCGTGACGCGGTCGGTGCGGTGGCGACACTTGGCCGAACGAGGGCGGCCACGATGTTGCCCTCGACCGCAGGACCGCCGAGATCGTATCCATCCTCGTCGACCTCGACGACGACTCGTTCGGCGACGCTTGCCAACACGTCACCCCATCCGACGCAGCGGCTGAAGGCGAACCCGCTGCCACGCCGAACGGCGGCGACCACGCCGATCTCGGGAGGGTTCTCGATCAGCATCGGTGCTACAGCGGAGAGCCGGACCGGGAGGGCGGCGATCCGCCCTTCGTTGACCGCTGTCCCCAAGCCGTATCCCGCCAGCACGGTGGCACCGCGGAACGCTGGATCGTCGATCCATGCGTGGCGTTCGACTGTCCAACCCAGCAACACGTCGGCCGGGCCCGACATGCCGGCTGCTTGCAGGACTGCTGTTGGGCTGAGGCGTGCGGAAGCCGGTCCGTCGGCGTAGACGATCCGCGTGCCGACCGGTTGGCGTGCCACGGCGAGGTGCTCAGAGTCCGGGGTCGTTGGTTTGGCCGTGGGCGGTCCAGTACACGTTGATGGCGTCCTGAATTCGTACGTACCAGATGATGTTGCCGATCAGCGGCAACAGGAACCAGAGCCCCCAGATGGTGGTGATCGGCGGCTCCTGGCCATCGTCGCGATACAGCTGCTCGACCTCGCCGGCAAGCAGGAACATCGTTACCGGTGACACGAAGATCGTGATCACGACGTGCAAGCCACCGAGCCCTTTGCCCGACCATCGGTTCAGTTCGTCGCCGTTCTGATACGCCCAGACGATCGTCCAGATCCCGCACGTGACGATGCTGAGCAGGATCACCAGCCCGGTCGACCGTCGCTTTCCGAGCGGACGATTGAACGGCGGCGTCCCGTATCCGTACGCCTGCGGCGACCCACCCTGGAGTGGAGCGGATCCGGGTGAGAACGGCGACCCGCCGCGGTGTGGCTCGTATCCGGGCGGAAACGGTGATCCACCCGGTGGCGGTGGCGGCATGGCGCTCATCCGTCCAACATAGAACCTGGTGACGTGGCGGCTGAACCGCTCGCAGCCGCGCCCCGTAGCCTGACGACGTGGCAGAAGCATGGTTCGAATCGGTGGCGGTCGCGCAGCGCAGGGCCAAGCGGCGCCTGCCGAAGTCGTTGTACCTGCAGTTGGTCGGAGGCAGCGAGCGCGGCCAGTCGATGAACGACAACGAGGCGGCGTTCACCGAGCTCGGTATTCGGCCGGTCACGGCTGGGCAGTCGGCGACTCGCGACATGTCGACCGAGATCATGGGCCAACCGATCTCGATGCCGGTTCTGGTGTCACCGACCGGCGTCCAGGCGGTGCACCCCGATGGCGAGGTCGCGGTCGCCAGAGCGTGTGCCGCGCGAGGCATTGCGATGGGGCTCAGCTCGTTCGCCAGCAAGCCGCTCGCCGAGGTGATCGCCGCCAACCCGCAGACGCTGTTCCAGATGTACTGGGCCGGCGATCGCGACTCGATGCTCGACCGCATGGGCCGCGCCAAGGCGGCCGGTTCGGTCGGTCTGATTCTGACTCTCGATTGGTCGTTCGCCACCGCTCGCGATTGGGGCAGCGTGATGGTGCCGCAGTCGATCGACCTGAAGACCATGATCAAGTTCGCCCCCGAGGTCGCCCTGCGACCGAAGTGGCTGCTCGATTGGCTGCGGGTCGGCGAGCTACCGACGTTCGGGGTACCCAACTTCGTCACGGGCGACGACCCGGTCCCCGGTTTCTTCGGCGCCTACGGAACCTGGATGGGTACACCGCCGCCGAGCTGGGAAGACGTCGCCTGGTTGCGTGAGCAGTGGGACGGCCCGTTGATGGTGAAGGGCATCTGCTCGCGTCGACGAGGCGCAACGAGCGGTCGACGCCGGGGCCACCGCGATCTCGGTGTCGAACCACGGCGGCAACAATCTCGACGGCACGCCGGCTCCGATCCGCGTGCTGCAGGGCATCGCAGAGGCGGTCGGCGATCAGGTCGAGGTCGTGATGGACGGCGGCATACGGCGCGGCAGCGACGTCGTGAAGGCGCTGGCGCTGGGGGCCAAAGCGGTCATGATCGGGCGCGCCTATCTGTGGGGCCTGGCAGCCAACGGGCAGGCCGGCGTCGAGAACGTGTTCGACATCCTGCGCAGTGGGATCGACTCGAACCTGCTCGGTCTCGGCAAGTCGTCGATCCACGAGTTGAGCCCCGACGACCTCATCATCCCCGACCACTTCGGGCGCTGATCGACCGCACACCCCGCCACGCCGTCGAGACGGCGCGGCCAGTAGCGTCGATGGCTATGACAGCTGCATCGTTTCGAGCGTTTCGGGCCGTGACCGAGGGCGAATCCGTCGAGCGTGGGGTCGTCACGATGTCGACCGACGAACTTCCGGCCGATGGTGTGTTGGTGGACGTGCAGTGGTCGAGCGTGAACTACAAGGACGGTCTGGCCTCGACTCCGACCGGCCGCGTGGCACGAATTTCTCCGATCGTTCCCGGTGTCGACCTGGCCGGCGTACTCGCCGAAGATGCCCCTGGCATGCCGGCAGGCACGGCGGTGATCGCCCACGGCTATGAGCTCGGGGTTGCCCGTCATGGCGGGTTCGCCCAGTTCGCCAGGGTGCCGGCCGAGTGGCTGGTCGCTCTGCCCGACGGGTTGTCGGCCCGCGAGGCGATGGTGGTCGGCACCGCCGGTTTCACGGCGGCGCGCTCGGTGATCGCCCTCCAGGAACACGGCATCACGCCGGACTCCGGCCCGGTGTTGGTCACTGGCGCAACGGGCGGCGTCGGTTCCACCGCGGTCGACATGCTCTCCAACCTGGGTTATGAGGTGGTCGCCAGCACCGGCAAGCCCGATCAAGCCGAGTTCCTCACGACCCTCGGCGCCAGCTCGATCATCGACCGCAATGTGCTCTCCGAGGAGGGCCGCCGCCCGCTCGAGAAGACGCTGTGGGCGGGTGCCGTCGACTGCGTCGGTGGGGTCACGCTGGCCAACGTGCTCAAGCAGATCCACTACGGCGGATCCGTTGCGGCGAGCGGCCTCACCGGCGGCCCCGGCCTGCCGACGACCGTGTTGCCGTTCATCCTGCGCGGCGTCAACCTGCTCGGCATCGACTCGGTCGAGCTGCCCATGAATCGCCGCCGGGCGGCGTGGGCCAGGATCGCCACCGACCTCAAACCATCAGGCCTCGACCGGATCGGTCACGACATCACGCTCGACGATCTCGACCAGGTCCTGACCGACATCCTCGCCGGCAAAGCCAGAGGTCGCAGCGTCGTCAGACTCTGAGCCACAACCGTCCCGCTTCGGTGCTCGGCGACTGGCGGACGGTACGGCTTCAACATCCCTCGAAGCCAAGTCCGGGTGGGGCTATTGTCGCGCGTCGTGGAACTCGTCCGCGCCACGAGCTGAGGGGAAACCCATGACCACCCTTTCTGTTTCTTCCACCAACCGCCCCTATGTCGCCGAGGCGATCGGCACGATGATGCTGATGCTGGTCGGCCCCGGCAGCGCGATCCTCGCCGCCGACGCGATGGGCGCCCTCGGCGTGGCGATCGCGTTCGGTCTCGTGCTGCTCACGATGGCCTATGCGATCGGCCACATCTCGGGCTGTCACATCAACCCGGCTGTCACGCTCAGCTTCTGGCTGGCGAAGAAGATCGATTCCGCCACCGCCATCGCCTACGTGGTCGCCCAGGTCACCGGTGCGGCCGTCGGCGGTCTCGTGCTGTACCTCGTCTCCGAGAACGGCGATCTCGACAAGACCGGCGTCTTCGCCGCCAACGGCTGGGGCGACAAGATCGGTTCACCGTACGGCATCTGGTCGATGATCGTCGTCGAGATCGTGTTCACCGCGGTGCTGGTGTTCGTGGTGTTGGCAACCACGACAGACGGCTTTCCGGCCGGGTTCGGCGGACTTGCCGCCGGCCTCACGCTCGCCATGATCCACATCGTCACGATTCCGGTCGACAACACCTCGGTCAACCCGGCCCGCAGCATCGGTGCTGCGATCTTCGCCGGAACCGATCACCTCTACCAGGTGTGGGCGTTCGTCGTGTTCCCGCTGATCGGTGGAGCCGTCGGCTGGGCCCTGCATTCCGTGCTGCACAGCGACGACAACAACGCCGGCTGAGCAGCGTCACGGTCATATATCAGGCCAGTTCGTGGGGATACTGCGTCGAACAGGCGAAGCACCACTGCTCGACGTCGGGGAGCACACGCTCGCTCTGCTCCTGATCCCAAGCAGCTGATGTGACGTACTTGCGGTGCACGCTCTGGGTCTCGCCGACCTCGGCCCCGCACGAGTCACACGTCATCGCCGCACCTTACGTGCGGCGGACGTGTGCCACGATGCCGGGGTGAGCTTCGCCAGATGGGCAGCGATCGGAGCGACCTGTGCGGCGGCGATCACCGGTGGCGTGCTGTTGCTGAGCGACTCCGGCGCAGGCGACCCGGAGCCCGCGAGCGAACCGCGGTCTTCGAGTGACTCGTCGACGAACACGACGGTGACCTCTGCTGTGACCGACACAGCGACGACCGACGTCGGTGCCGTCGAACCGGAAGGGTTCGAGTCGACCGCTGCGCGTGTCACCGCTGCCGATGGCACGGTGTGCGAGGTGTGTTTGTGGCTTGCCGACACCGTCGAACTTCGCAACCGAGGGCTGATGGGGGTGACCGATCTCGGCCCAGCCGACGGCATGGCGTTCGTCTACCCCGAACCGAACACCACCCGGTTCTGGATGAAGGACACGCTGCTCGCGCTCTCGATCGCCTTCTTTGCGTCCGACGGTGAGTTCCTCGACTCGTTCGACATGGAACCGTGCGTTGCCCTCGACAGTGGCGACTGCGCGAGATATCCGACCGCACCCGACTTCCTGGTGGCGATCGAAACGGTCCAGGGCGAACTCGGCTCGTTCGGCATGCTGCCCGGTAGCACCCTGGAGTTGCTCGATCATCCGTGTCCATTGGCTGTCGTGCCCGGAGCCTGACCTGGCGCCGCAGGGCACAGAGCACGGTTGCCATCTCTTCATTCATCGTTTATCGTCGATGAACGATGAAAGCCTTGACCGTTTCGGAAGCCGATGACTACGCCCGCTGGTTTCGCTGCCTTGCCGATCCGACTCGGATTCGGCTGCTGCACCTGATCGCCAAGGCCAAGCACCCACTGACGGTCGGCGAACTCGTCGCCCAGATCGGTAGATCCCAATCGACGGTGTCCCGACACCTCCAACTTCTGGCTGACGACGAGTTCATCTGCACCGAGCCGGACGGCGTGCGCACCCTCATCAGCGTCAACAGCGACTGCATGGCCGACCTCCCGTACGCCGCCCGCAGGATCATGGCCGTCGAGGAGACGGGCAAGTCGTGATCGACTCGACGCTGCTGCTCGTCGTCGAGTTGGTGATCCTCTTCCTCGGTGTCGCCTTCGGCGTCGAACTCTTGCAACGTCGGCTCGGCCCCGAACGGCTCCGAGCCTGGATGGGTGGCACGCCTGTTGTGGCTGCCCTGAAGGGAATTCTCGTCGGGTTCATCACCCCGTTCTGCACCTACTCGGCGGTTCCGCTGTTGATCGGCTTGCGCCGCGCCGGTGTGCCTACCGCCGGCTACGTGGCGTTCATCGTCGCTGCGCCGGTGCTGGACCCCGTGCTGTTCGGAGCGCTGGCGCTGATCGTCGGACTCGATGTCGCGATCGCCTACCTCGGCATCGCATTCACCGCAGCCATGAGCCTGGCGCTCGTCGCCCAACGGATCGGGATCGACCGGCATCTCAAACCACTCCCGGCGTCACGGTCAACGGCACCCGTCGCCGTTGGCTCGCCGGCCCTGCAGCAACCGGCGGCCGAGGCGGATACCTGCCTCGTTGGTGACCCCGAACCGTGGAGGGGGCTTCGCCAGGAATCGGCTGGCGCGGCCCGAACGACGGGCGTGCTGTTCCGCTCGTTCGGCCCACTGCTCGCGCTCGGCGTCGCTGTCGGCCTGGCAATCGAGGCGTTCGTGTCAGCCGAGACGGCGGCACGGATCACCGGCGACAGCAGCACGCTGGCGATCCCGATCGCCGCCGCCCTCGGCACGCCGCTGTACTTCAGTACCGAGCTGTTCATCCCGATCGCCGACGCTCTCGAGTCGGCCGGTGTCGGCACCGGCGCGATCGTCGCCTTGACGATCGCAGGAGCCGGTGCCAACGTGCCCGAGTTCATCATCCTCACCAAGCTCGCCCAACGGCGGCTGATCGCGATCCTCTTCGGCTACGTGTTCGCCGTCGCAGCGATCGGCGGCCTGCTCGCCCAAACGATCAGCGCCTGAGTCGTAGCCGAGGGACGTGGCGCCCCAGCGAGCGGTTCCTTGCTCGGGCTAAGTTGGCGCGATGGGACACGTCAGACGATCGCTGCCAGCCTCGGTCGTGTGCTCGGTGGGCATGATCGTGTTGGCCGGGGCTTGCGGGGGTGGCGACGACGGCTCGTTCTCGGATCAAACCGGGTCGGACGGACTCCCGAGCGAGCAAGCCCCGAGCGGAAATTCTGGCGCTGCCCCTGCGTTCGAGGGCAAGTGGATGGTGATCTCGTACCTGACCGACGACGGCTTCAGCAGCGGAACCGTCGACCCGTCGGCAGCGTTCGAACTGATCGGCGACCGCATCGTCGGGTCGACAGGATGCCGAACCTTCGAGTTCGAGGTCGACCGATCCGGCGACTACGCCGAAGCGGGAGCGATCAATCGCAACCAACGTGGCCAGGCGATCAGCGTGTCGACGGCGATCGACGATGCAAGCGGTGCATGCGACGAGGCCGTGGCACAGCAAGACACCCAACTCCCGCTCGCCTTCGGTCGAGCCCAAAGGTGGGCGATCGATGACGACCTCTTCTTCCTGCTCGGCGTCGACCACAACGAAATCGTCGCCCAACGCGTGCTCCTGGACGAACGGCCGATGTTCTCGTCGGGTCAGGTTGCGGTGGCGGAGAGCCAGGCTTCGAACAGCCGTTGGTAGGTGCCGCCGGCTTGCACGAGGGTGTCGTGGTGGCCGTCCTCGACGAGTCGGCCGCCTTCGAGCACCAGTACCCGGTCGGCGCGGGCGGCGGTCGACAGCCGGTGGGCGATGGCGATCGTGGTGCGCCCGGTCGCCAGCTTGGCGAGCGCCCGCGAGGTGCGCACTTCGGTCAGGGCGTCGACCGACGAGGTGGCCTCATCGAGCACCAGCACGTCGGGATCGGCGACCCCGGCCCGCAACAGGGCGACCAACTGGCGTTCACCAGCGGAGAGGGCGTCGCCACGCTCGCCGACGCGAGTGTCGAGCCCATCGGGCAGCGAGCTGATCCAGTCGCGGACATCGAGTTCGTCGACCAGTTGCTCCACGGCTGCTCTGGTCGTATCGGGGCGCGAGAACACGACGTTGGCGAGCACGGTGTCGTCGAACAGGAACGGCTCCTGTGCCACGACGACCAGGCGATGGCGCAGCTCGACGTCGTCGATCTGAGTCAGCGGCACACCGCCGAGCCGGATGTCGCCGGCGATCGGGTCGGCCAGTCGGGCCACGAGCCGACCGAGTGTCGTCTTGCCGGAACCGGTCGAACCGACCATCGCCACCTGCTGTCCGGCCGGGATGTGGGCGCTGATCCGGTCGAGCACGATGTCGTCGTTGGTACGAATCCCGCCGCGGGTCCGGTACGAGAACGTGACGTCGTCGATGTCGATGTCGAACCTGCCAGCCGGCAACGCCCGCGGCGACGAAGGTGGCGGAGGTCCGACCGGGATGTCGAGCACGGTCAGCACTCGACGCAGACCGGCGACCGCGGTCTGGGTTTGGTCGAGGACCTCGGTGAACTCGGCGATCGGTTCGAGGTACCGGTAGGTGAGGAAGATGAATCCGACCAGGGCGCCGGCTGTCAAACCACCGGTCGGGCCGATCGCTACGCCGACCGTGACGATCGCGGCGATGGTGACGACCGAGAACACCTCACCGAGCGGGAACAGGAAGGCGCCGATGATGTTGGCACGGATCTGGCTGTCGGCGCGCTCCTTGACGGCGGCCCGGGTGCGCCCGGCGAACAGCTTTCCGGCACCGTAGGCGCGGATCGTCTCGGCGCCGCTGACGACCTCGGTGACGGTGGCCAACATGTTGCTGTTGCGATCGCGGGCGCGGTCGTAGGCGGCGACGAGGTAACGCTGCACGATGCGCAGCACGAAGAACAGCGGGATCGAGATGCCGATCGCGATCACGGCCAGCAGCCAGTTGTAGGCCAGCATCACGGCCGCCACGATCACCATCAGGGTGCCGTCGATCAGCCAGGCCAGCCCACCCCATCGAAAGAACTCGGCCAGCGTTTCGATGTCGCTGGTGACCCGAGCCACCAGCGCCCCGCGGCGCTCTTCGTTGTGGTCGGCCAGGCTGATCCCGTGGATGTGGCTGATCAGGCGCGCCCGCAGGTCGTTGAGCGCTTGCTCGCTGCGTGTGCCGAGCCGCACGATCGCAGCCCGCTGGCACACGGCGGCAGCCACCTGGGCGACCACTCCGATCAGGGCGCACCACACCACGAAGTCGATGCGTACTTTGTCCGGGCCGACGATGCCGCGGTCGATCGCCTGTTGCACGACGATCGGTACGACGACCCTGCCACCGGCGCCGCAGGCGGCGAGCAGCCAGGTGATCGCCAACCCCTGGCGCAGCACGGGTGCCTCTTCGAGACCGCGGCCGATCGTGCCGGCCGCCGAGAACCGCCCCATCGGTTCGGTCATGACCCGGCTCCCATGCCGGTTCCGGCGATCGTGCTGCGGTCGGCCTCGAAGGCTTCGACCAGCGCTCGGTACTCGGACACGTCGGACATCAGTTGCTCGTGTGGTCCGTGGGCGACGATTCGACCCTGATCGACGAACAGCACGTCGTCGGCGAGGGCGATCGTGGAGGGGCGTGACGCCACCATCACCACGGTGGTGTGGCTCAGCGACGAACGCAGATTCTCGAGCACCTCCAACTCGGTCGCCGGGTCGAGCGCAGACGTCGTGTCGTCGAGCAGCAGCAGATCGGGTCGCCGAGCGAGTGCGCGTGCCAGCGCGACCCGCTGACGCTGGCCGCCGCTGAGGCTGACGCCGCGCTCGCCGACCAGCGTGTCGAGGCCCTCCGCCAGTTCACCGACGAAACCATCTGCGCATGCCAACCGGAGCGCTTCCCACACCTGGTCGTCGTCGAGTTGCTCGCCGACGCTGACGTTCTCGCGGACACTTCCGGCGAACAGGAATGCTTCCTGGAACACGATCGTGTGGCGGCCGGCGATCAGGTCGACCGACCCCGATGTGGGTTGCAGCAGCCCTGCCAGCAGGTCGATCAGCGTGGACTTGCCGGCACCGGTCGGGCCGACGAAGGCGGTGATCGAACCGGTCGGGATCTCGAGCGTGGCATCGACGATCACCGGTTGTGTCTCGCCGCGGTGGGTGAACGACACGTGGTTCAACGCCACCGCTGTCGAGCCGGTGGTGGTGCCGATCGAGGCGACCGGGTCGTCGTCGAGCGGCTCGTCGAGGGTTGCTCGCACACGCAGGTAGCCGGCGTACGAGTGCGGGAGCTCCGACAGGGCGTACCCGACCAGTCGCAGCGGGAACACCAGCAGCGTGAACATGTAGATGAAGCCGGCGAGCTCGCCGACGGTCACCTCGCCATCTCGAACACGCACGGCGCCGAGCACTACGAGCCCGATGTTGGTGAGCGACGGGATCATCTCGAGCAGCGCCTCGAACAAGCCGCGCAGGTGCACCGCCTTGACGCGGGCCGTGCGGATGTCGCCCGCCAAGGCCGCCAGCCGCACGGTCTCGCGTTGGCCGGCGCCGTAGGCCTTGACGAGTTGGACCGCTTCGAAGCTTTCGTGAACGGCTCCGGAGAACTTGCCGAGCGCCTGCTGAGCGTCGTCGAAGTGGCGGTCGACACGGTGCTGGTACATCACGTTGGTGACCATCAGAACCGGGAACACGGCGACTGCGGTGAGCCCCATCACGAGGTCGGTGGCGACCAGCCAGATCGCTGCGACCACGATCATCAGGATCGTGCTGGTGGCGAACGGGATCGGTGCCATCACACCGACCGAGGTCTCCACGTCGACGCCGGCCCGAGCGAGCAGCTGGCCCTGGCTCTGACGGCGATGCCAACTGGCAGGCTGCTCGACGAACCGCTCGGTGACCTGGTTGGTGAGCGACTCGGCGATCCGCCACTGCGTCAATCCGGCGAACGAGCGCCGCACGACGACACCGGCGGCTCGCAGCACGCCGATTCCGATGATCAACGAACACCCGGTCACCACCGTCGAGGTGGCGACGCTGCCCTCCTCGAAGCGGGGCACGACGACATGGTCGATCACCCAACGGATCGCAACGCTCGACGCAACGGTGCAGAGCGCGAACACGAACGCCCCGGAAACGGCGGTGACGAACAATCGAGGATGCAACGCCACGATCCGCCGCACGAACCGCACGTACATCCGCCCGCGGGCGAAGCGAGGTCCCGATTCAGTCGTTTGCACCCCACGTTTCTACCGCCCCGGACCGCGTCCTCGGCACCGACTTTCGCCGCCGGCCGGCAAACGTCGGCGGAGGATTCAGAGCAGGTGGAGGTCGGTCATGCGGTCGACGACCTCGTCGAGGTCGGCCCAACCGTCGATGGTCGCGTTGTAGATCAAGTGCTCGAGACCGATGTAGATCAGGCACGCCAGGCTTCGCTCTTGTCTGCGCTCGGGGACGTAGCCGACGTTGGCCCATCGCCGTTCGAGTTCGGCTCGCAGCGGGTCGAGGTCGAGGTTGGTGTGCCACGGCGCCCAGAACTCGAACCAACAGAGGTCGAACAGATGGTCCCCCCATCGCTGACACCCCCAGTCGAAGACCCCGGTGATACGGCCGTCCTCGACGTGGACGTTTCTGTTGATCAGGTCGCCGTGGACCAGGGTCAGCGGCACGTCTCCGATGTCGAGTGACCTGAGCCGAGCGAGGCCGGTGTCGAAGGCTTGCGACCCACGGTCGGACAGTGCGAGCTTGGCCGGCCATCCTGCGCCCCTCGGGTCGAGGTCGTCGCGTTCGATCTGGAGGAGTTGATCGCGCCACGGGATAGCGGCTCGAACTTCGCCGGGCCCGACCGTGACGGGCAGCGAACACGCACGCATCGCTTCCAATACGTCGGCGACACGCTCGGCGATGCCGGGCCACTCGCTCGGTGAACAGGTTTCGAGCGGCTCACCGAAGGCGCGAGTCGAGATGCAGTAGTGGAGGTCGCTCGACTGATCGCTCGGCAGCGGGCCGATCTCGATCACTTGGGGGATCGGTAGTGCCGGGGTTGCGAACAGTGACATTGCTTGATCGCGCCGGAAGTCGCTGACGTGCCGGCCGATCCGGATCACCAGGTCTCGAGAGTCGTAGGTGAATCCGTAAGCCTTCGACCATGCGCCCTCTCCGATCAACGTCACCTCGGACGCCCCGACGAGGCCGATCGGGCCGTTGACCAATCGCTCGACCTCGCCAACG
This sequence comes from uncultured Acidimicrobiaceae bacterium, assembly GCA_963700265.1. Lineage (GTDB taxonomy): Bacteria > Actinomycetota > Acidimicrobiia > Acidimicrobiales > Ilumatobacteraceae > Ilumatobacter. Next base: position 275,607 of record CAVOWX010000001.1, read on the forward strand.
CTGACCACGATCAGATCGTACGAAGACGTGCCCTGATCACAGCGATCAGTTCCATCCATCACAAGGTCGGCTCCAACGGGGACCACTGCCAACCCGCCAAGTGAGCGTGAAGGTTGAGAGGTGGTCGAGGGAGTCCGAGGGTGAGAGACTGGTGTCCATGGGTGCTGCTTGCTGCGGTGGTGACGACGAAGCTCTCGTTCGCGTTGCGCGACCGCCAGCGGAGGGTGCTGTGGATGGTCCTCGGTATCAACGCCGTGCTCTTCGTCGTCGAGTTCGGAGTCGGTTGGTGGGCACGCTCGACGGCGCTGCTCGCTGATTCGCTCGACATGCTTGGCGACGCGTTCGTCTATGCGTTCAGCTTGTGGGTGTTGCATCGCGGGAACCGGTGGCGTGCCCGGGCGGCGCTTTCCAAAGGTGTCGTGCAGCTCGTGTTCGGTCTCGTCGTGTTGAGCCAGGCTGCGTGGCGTGCTGTCGAGGGCACACCACCAGTCGCCGACGCGATGGCGATCATGGGGCTCGTCGCTCTCGCCGGCAACGCGTGGGCGTTCGCGCTGTTGTGGCGGCATCGCTCCGACGACATCAATATGACCTCGACGTGGCTGTGCTCACGCAACGACCTGATCGCCAATGTGGCGGTGCTCGCAGCGGCGGCGGCGGTCTGGCAACTCGACAGCGTCTGGCCCGACGTGATCGTCGGCGTCGCGATCGCGGTGCTGTTCCTTCGCACCGCACGCGACGTGATCGGTGACGCTCGGGCCGCGTTGGCGGGAGCGGACGAGGACCTGACGCGCGTCACGGCGTAACAGGGACCCGATGCGAGGCTCAAGAATCAGGTGGCCAGGAAGAACGCCCAGAGTCCGAGGCTGATCCACCAAGTGGGCGAGAACGTCATGCCGTCAGCGGCGACGCCGGACTCGCAGAGCTGCTCGTGGGGAGTTCAAACCCCGATCAAATCATTGGCGACGGCGCTGACATCGACGGCGACGGCCGCACGCTCGCCAGCGTGCTCTTCCCTGCCCAAGACCCCCAGATGGACAAACCAGTCACTCTGACCCGTTCACCACGCTCAACTCCAGCGAATAGCCGGCAGTTCAATCGGCGGTGGCCGGGCACTACACATCCCTGAGCGAAGGAACGCGGCGTGCCGAACGGTGCGCCCCGCACGTATTCCCAAGTCCGACGGGCCCCAACCGTGGTGGCCTGGTTCAGGCTGCTTGGAGGGCGGCGGCTCGGGCTCTTGACCAGTTTGGTGAGGTGTTTGATGTCTGCTTCGTCGTCTGGTTCGTTGGGGAAGGTGGGTGGTCGTATTCCGGTGGGGAGCATGATCGTGCCGTCGGCTCGGATGGTGTAGGTGTGGCCGTTGGTGGCTCGTTTTGATTGCCATCGGTGTGTGGTTTTGTCGGTGTTGTGGGTGCCGCAGCGGATTCTGGCGTTGTGTTGGTCGGTGTGTCCGTCGTGGGCCCATTCGTTGGCGTGGTCGATGTCGCACAGTTCGGCGGGGAGTTCACATCCGGGATGCTCACATCGAAGCACGAGTAGTTGGGCTGCTTGGCGGGCTGGGCCTTGGAACAGTCGGCGTCGGCGTCCCATGTCGATCGCCACGCCGGCAGTGTCGACGACGATGCGGCGGGTGTGGCCGGCGAGTGCTGCTCGCAGCACGTCGTGGGGGTGCAGGGTGATGCCGCTGCTGGTTTCGCAGCGCCGCTCGGTCAACGATTGGGGTGAGTTGAGGAGTTCGTTGAGGAGGTCTGATGGGTGAGCGATACCGGTGAACGGGTCGATTGGTTGTCCGTCGAGTGACGTGGTCGGGGCGAGCCCGGTTTCGGCGAGCAGTCGGGCCCAGGTGTCGGCGTCGATGATCACGTTGACGAGCGGATCAGCGGTCGAACCGAGACCTTGTGCGCTAGCGGCTTGCCGGAAGATCGTGACGAGGGCGTCGAAGCGTCGTTGGCGGGTGGTGCGGGCGAGTGGGTGTTGGTCGGCGTCGACACCGAACCGGGTGCGGCGGGTGTCGAGGTCGGTTTGGTATTCGGCTTGGGTGAAGCGTTGATGGATGGCGATCAGTTCGGCGGTGGTGAGTGCGTCGCCGCCGTGGGCGGCGATGTCGACCATGCCGCCGAGGTCGGTGATGTGGGCGTCGCGATGTTCGATGGCGTGGTCGCGTGCGTCGTGGGCTCCGTCGATGTCGGCGAGGGTGACGAACCGGTCGACGCATTGGGCCCACTGGCTGTACGGGAGTTGTTCGGCTTGGTCGAGCAGGATCGGGGCGAACTCGCGCAACCGGTGGCGGACTCGAGGGTTGGTGTTGACGATTGCGAGGCGGGTGACTTGGGAGTGGCCGATGCGGCCGTGGAGCCATGCGTCGCCGAGTCCGTCGATCTCGTCGACGGCTCGGGCTTGGGATCGGAGTCGGCTGGCTTCGGTGCTCGAGCAGTTGAGTGTTGCCCGCAGATACGAGTTGGTGGTGCGGTGTCCGTCTTCGGCTCCGAGGCGGCGGTTCTCGGCGATTTTGACGGCGGCGGCGAGTTCGGTGTCGAGTTGTCGGCGCTCGAGTTCGATCTCGCGGATGCGACTGTCGAGCGCTGCGTCTGGCAGCCCCATCAGTGCTTCGAGGAGATCGGAGAACATGGCCCTATTGTACCAAACAAATGTTCGTACGCAAGTCTGTGACCAGGGACGATGCTACCGTTTGCCGCTCATCCGAGGAGTGCGTTCAGGGGCGCCGGAGCGCCACTCACGACGCCCGCTCGGGCCGGTGAGAACTCGACAGTCGGGGGCCCAGCCGAGCAAATTTCGACGGCCGACTGCGACGCCGTCACGGTGCTCTGAGAGCATCAAAGAAATCTCAGAAATTCTTCGATGATCTCGGGCCGATTCGGCACGAGTGCACGGATCGACTACCAGTCGGCTGCGGCATCTGAGCGCGCCGGACTGCCGACGACCCACCACGATCCACGACGACTGTGACACCCCTCGTTCACTCTGGGAGCATGTCTCACGGGGCGGCGCTACACTCACACGGTCATATTCACCCTGCCCTGTCATCGCGATGGGGCCTCAGGCAAGTGCTCGATTCGAGCGGTTGCCGCAGTCCGAAGGGAGTGCAACACGCATGATGCGTGCTTACGAGTTGATGGTGATCATCGACGGCGACGTCGACGATCCCAAAGCCCAGGCCTGGACCAAGTTCGTCACCGACGAAATCGCCAAGGTCGAGGGTTCTGTCCACGGCAAGCCTGATTGGTGGGGCAAGCGTCCGTTCGCTTACCCGATCAACAAGAAGGAAGCCGGCTACTACCTCGTCGTGGAGTGCCTCGCCGTCGGCGGCGCGCTCGACGAGCTCGAGCGCCAGCTCCGCCTTGCGGACGACATCGTCCGCCACAAGCTGATCCGACTGCCAGATGCCGAGGCCGAGCGCCGCGGCATGGTGGTCAACGCTGCCTGACCTCGGTCGAGCAGCACCCACGAAGGGAGCCAGGCATGGCTACGGACAATTACGTACAGATCATCGGCAATGTGACCCGCGACCCCGAGTTGCGATTCACCACCAGCGGCGCCGCCGTGTGCTCGTTCGGTATCGCGTGGACACCTCGTCGACGCAACGCCAACGGCGAGTGGGAGGACGGCGAAACGACGTTCTTCAACTGCTCGGCATGGCGTGACCTGGGCGAGAACATCGCTGCCTCGATCACCAAGGGCAACCGCGTCGTCGTGACCGGCTCAGTCCGCTCACGCGACTGGGAAGACCGCGACGGCAACAAGCGCACGTCGATCGAAATCGATGTCGACGAGTGCTCGCCGAGCCTCCGTTGGGCGCAAGCCAAAGTCGAGCGCACCGAGCGCTCGGGCGGCGGCGGCGGAAACTTCTCCGGCGGAGGTAACTCCGGTGGTGGAAACTCCGGTGGTGGTGGCGGCTCTGCTCGTCCATCCGATCCCGTTTACGGCGACGAAGAGCCGTTCTGATCTGTTGAACCCTGATTCCGGTCGACACCGACCGAATCGTCCAGGAAGGACCTGAATACACATGGCGAACAAACCCCAACGGGGCCGCGGGAAGCCGGAAAACCCCCGCAAGTACAAGAAGAAGACCAGCCCGCTCCTGATCGAGAAGGTGGAGTTCGTCGACTACAAAGACGTCGACCTGCTCAGCCGCTTCATGAGCGACCGCGCCAAGATCCGCAACATGCGTGTCACCGGCAACAACCGTCAGCAGCAGCTCGAGATCGCCAAGGCGATCAAGATCTCCCGCGAGATGGCCTTGATGCCGTACGCCAAGCGGGTCGCGTCGTCGGGTCGTCCCGGCCGTGGCGGTCGCGATGGCGGCCGCGATGGTGGTCGTGATGGCGACCGCGATCGTCGTCCACCACGTGACGAGGGCAGCGACAGCCAGGTCGAGGCGACCAACGCCGACGCCGACGAGTCCGACGACTCCGAAGACGTCGTCGAGGTCGTCGCGGTCGCAGCCGAGGGGAGTGACGCCTGATGATCAAGGTGATTCTCCGTTCCGACGTCACTGGCCTCGGCAAGCGCGGCGACATCGTCGACGTGGCCGATGGGCACGCCCGCAACTTCTTGTTGCCGAAGGGCAAGGCCATGAAGGCCACCGATGGCGCGATCGTCCAGGCCGCCAGAATGCGCCGGTCCCGCGACCTTCGTGACGCCAGTGACCGCGATGCCGCCACAACGATCGCGACCACCTTGGTACCCAAGGTGATTTCGATTCCTGCCAAGGCTGGCGTCGAGGGCAAGTTGTTCGGCTCGATCACCACCAGCGACATCGTCGCTGCGGTCGAGGAGCAGACCGGCATCAAGCTCGACCGCAAGGTCGTCCACATCGATGAACAGATCAAGACCACGGGCCAGCATCGCGTCACCGCCGCGCTGCACTCCGACGTCTCGTTCCCGATCACGATCGAGGTCGTGCCGGAAGTCTGATCGTCCCTGAGACTGCAAACGGCCCCGCATCATCGTGATGTGGGGCCGTTGCGCGTCACGGAGCGGTGTCACCAGACACCACTCCGTTGCGCTGTGACACCGATCGTTCACACTTGTCCACATGCGTCCACTGCTCGTCCACAGGGTTGTACCGGGTGGTTATCCACGACAATTCTCCACTTGTTCCCCTAGCTGCCCACAGGCGATGTAGGGCAGAGTTGAGGCCCCATGGCTGGCGACGAGTATTTCCCGATCGATCCCAACGGTGGCGGCGATTCCCGACGCGACAGTCGTGGCTCTTCATCCGGGCGGCAGTCATCGAGCCGTGGTCGCGTGCCCCCTCACAACATCGACGCCGAGGAATCGGTGCTCGGTGCGATGCTGCTGTCGCGCGATGCAATCGGCGTGGTCAGCGAGATGGGCCTCAACCCGCAGGACTTCTATCGGCCGGCCAACCGCCACATCTTCGATGCCATCCGGGCCCTGTACTCCAGCGCTTCCCCGGCCGACACGGTCACCGTCGCCGACGAGCTGCGACGCAACGGGCTGCTGGTCGAGGTGGGCGGCCCCGAGGCGCTGCACGAACTCCAGAACGCCACCCCGGCGATCTCGTCCGCCGGCCACTACGCCAAGATCGTGCAGGAGACCGCCCTCCTGCGCCAGCTGATCTACGCCGCCGGTGACATCGCCGAGTTGGCGTACAGCGAGCCCGACGACGTCGTCAAGGCGCTCGACGAGGCCGAGACCAAGATCTTCAACGTCGCCGAACAGCGCGTCACCGATTCGACCCGCACGATCGAGGAGTTGCTGCCGGAGGTCATGGACCACCTCCAGGAGACCTACGACCGGGGCGACATCATCACCGGCGTACCGACCGGCTACCAAGATCTCGACGAGCTGCTCTCGGGCCTCCAGCCCAGCGCCCTCTACATCGTCGGTGCCAGGCCCGCCATGGGCAAGTGTGTGGCTTGGGATACCCCGATCGTCGACCCGACCACTGGCGACGTGGTCACAGCCCAAGAACTGATGGAACGCGCCGAGCGGCGCGATGCCATGACGGCTGTCGCCCTCGACGCTGACGGACGTCAGGTACAGGTTCCGATGTCGCATTGCCTCGCCGACGGCATCAAACCGGTGTTCCGGGTACGAACCAGGTCTGGGCGCTCGGTCTCGATCACGGCCAGTCACCCGCTGCTCACCGCCAAGGGCTGGCGCCCACTCGAACAGATCCAAGTCGGTGAGTCGATTGCGGTACCGACCAACCTCCCGATCTTCGGTGGCGACGATCTCCCTACCGCCGAGATCGACCTGCTGGCGTTGTCGATCGGCGACGGCACGATCGGCCCTGGCCAGACATCCCCGCTGCTCACCGCAGCGCTGCCCGAGGTCGTCGATGCCGCCCGTCAGGCAGCGGTCGAGTTCGGTGTCGAGCTGCGGTTCGCCGGTGATGCCGGGCTGGCGACGACCTATCGCCTCACGGCCGGGCACACCGGTGGCGGCGAGAATCCCGTCACGGCGATGCTGCGACGGCACGGCGTGTGGGGTTGCGGTGCCCACGCCAAGTCGGTGCCGAGTGCGATCTTCCGTCTGCCGCGAGCGTCGCTGGCCAGGTTCTTGAACCGGCTGTTCGCCACCGATGGCACGGCCTGGGTCGCCGACGCGGGGTACGCCAGGATCGGATACACCAGCGTGTCCGAGCAGCTCGCCCGCGACGTCCAGCACCTGCTGTTGCGATTCGGTATTCGAAACAAGCTGCGTGAGCGGTCGGTGCGGTACGGCGACGGGTATCGACGGGCGTTCGAAGTCGAGGTGATGGACAGCGCTTCGTTGCTGAGTTTCATCGAGCAGATCGGAATCCTCGGTCAGCACGAGGCGGTCGCCCGCGTTCGGGCCGTCGCCGAAGCGGCGAGTTTCGGGTTCTCGCGTGACTCGATTCCGGTCGATGTCTGGGACGACATCATCAAGGCCAAGGGCGACGTTCCGTGGAGCGAGATCAACCTCCGCTGCCGGCAAACCGTCCAGCCACAACTGGCATGCCTACCGCGGCCGAGTGCGGCGCGAGACCGTCGCCCTGCTTGCCGAGGCGCTCGACGACGACCGCCTACGCTGGTGGGCGTCGCCGGACATGCTCTGGGACGACGTGCTGGAGATCACACCGTCCGGGTCGACCCAGGTGATCGACTTCACCGTTCCCAACCTCCACAACTTCGTGGCTGCCGACATGTACCTCCACAACACGGCGTTCGGGTTGGGGATGGCGGCTCACGTGGCGCAGCACTCGACCAAGCCGGTGCTCGTGTTCTCGCTCGAGATGGGGCATCAAGAGCTCACCCAGCGCATCCTGTCGAGCGAGGCGCGTGTCGATTCGACGAAGATCCGCACCGGCAAGTTGGCTGAGGCCGACTGGGCCAAGATCGGCAAGGCGATCGGTCGCCTCGAGGTGCCGTTGTTCCTCGACGACAACCCGCGCGTGACCGTGATGGAGATCCGTGCCAAGGCGCGTCGCATCAAGGCCCGTTTCGGTGGCATCGGCCTGATCGTCATCGACTATCTCCAGTTGATGGGTGGCAACGGCAGCTCCGAGAACCGTCAGCTGGAAGTCAGCGAGATCAGCCGAAGCCTCAAGATCCTGGCCCGTGAGCTGGAAGTTCCGATCGTTGCGCTCAGCCAGCTCAGCCGAAACCTGGAGGCTCGCAGTGACAAGCGCCCGATGCTGTCCGACCTTCGTGAGTCGGGTTCGCTCGAGCAGGACGCCGACGTCGTGATGTTCCTGTACCGCGACGAGGTCTACCACCCCGACTCGCCCGACAAGGGTTCCGCCGAGGTGATCGTGGCCAAGCACCGTTCCGGACCGATCGGCAGCAAGCGCCTCGTCTTCCTTGGTCAGTACACGCGCTTCGACAATGCCGCTCGCACCGTCTGACGATGAGCGTGTGAGTCGACGGGGGCGCTGAAGCCGGCGATGGCGCGCAAACCGCTCACACCCGATCAGGCGGCAGAGGTCGCCCGCCCGTCGGGGCTTCCCGAACTCCTCGTTGACGAGTCCGAATCGGGAGCGACCTCGGGCGGCTGACGCCTCCGACCGCGCAGCCGCATCATCTGATTCGTCTCAAGAACGAGCGCAGATCGCGGTGCACAGCGTGGTGACGACTCAGCATGCCGCCACTTGGGGTGTTCGACCTGGCAGAATCTTTGGCATGATTCGGGCGTTTCCGGGGTGGGGCACGGTGTTCATCGTCAGTGCTACCGCTACATGCGGGCTGCTGCTCCTGCGCAGCCTGGCACCGGCGTCGCCCGACGCGGCACAGACCGATGCCTATGTTTCGGTGGCGGCCGACATCGGTTCACCCCACCTCGCTACCGCTTCACCGCCCACCTCGACTCCCGACGGCTCGTCGACCAGCACGACCGATCCGACGACCACGATTCCCCCAGTCGCTTCGCCCGTACCTCGCTCGGTGACAACCTCGACGACGTTGGTCGGTGCCGGCGGCATCGTCGAGTTTGCAGGGGTGTGTCAGGAGCAGGAGGCTCTGCCGGTCGGCCCGGTGATCGTGTGGGTGATCGCTGACACCACCGAGCGGATCGACACCGGACTGACGGCACCCAACTGGACGTATCGGTGGTCGGCACCGACCGACCCGGCCCGCTTCGGGTCGTACGCATTCCAATTCTGGTGCGGCGATCCCAGCGGGTGGCAGGGCGGCTACCCGTCCACGTTGCAGCGCACCGTCGATATGGTCGCCCAGTCCGGGCCACCATCGATCACCACGGCACCCGCTCTCGACGCCGACCCGCTCTCCGAGGCGATTCCCGAAACCGACTGACCTGGCCGGCACCCGCCCGGCCGACTACTTCGTGACACCCGCCAGGCAGACTGTCGTGATGTCCTCCGATCTGGCCGTTGACGCCCGCGGTCTCGTGAAGCGCTTCGGTGACACGGTCGCCCTCGACGGCGTCGACCTCCAGGTGCCGCGCGGAGCGATCTACGGGCTACTCGGTCCGAACGGAGCAGGCAAGACCACCACCGTTCGGGTGTTGACAACATTGTTGCGGCCCGATGCAGGGCTGGCATTGATCGATGGCATCGATGTCGTCGCCGATCCGCACGGGGTCCGCGAACGAATCGGGTTGACCGGCCAGTACGCCGCCGTCGAAGACCGTTTGACCGGGCGTGAGAACATGCATTTCGTCGGTCGCTTGTTCCACCTCCCGAGGGCCGAGGTGAAACTGCGCTCCGGGGAGTTGCTGGAGCGGTTCGACTTGGTCGAGGCCGCCGACCGCGTCGTCAAGGGCTACTCGGGTGGCATGCGACGGCGACTCGATATCGCCATGAGTTTGATCGCCCGCCCGTCGGTGCTGTTTCTCGACGAGCCCACGACCGGTCTCGATCCTCGCAGCCGGCTGGCGATGTGGGGTCTCATCGAAGAGCTCGAAGCCGACGGCACGACCGTGCTGTTGACCACCCAGTACCTCGACGAAGCGGATCGGCTGGCTGAGCGGATCATCGTCGTCGATCACGGCCGGGTGATCGCCAACGGCACCGCCGATGAGCTCAAGGATCGAATCGGTGGCGACCACCTCAACGTTTCGATCGCCCAGCGCGAGAACGGGGCAACCGCCATCTCGGCGCTGCGGCCGCTGTGCACCGGTGAGATCGACGTATCACCCGACGGCCGCACGTTCTCGGCGCCGATTCACGCCGGCGACCGGGTCGTTCCCAGGGTGATCCGGGCGCTCGACGACGCCGGCATCGATGTGCTCGACGTCGAGGTTCGCCGCCCGACGCTCGACGACGTGTTCCTCACACTCACCGGGCGAGCCGCCACCGACGATCAAGAAGAGGTCGCCTGATGAATCGCGTCACACGCGCCATCGGCGACTCGTGGGTCGAAGCCGAGCGTCACCTGCGGATCATTCCCCGCAACATGGAGTTGCTGGTGTTCGCCGCCATTCAGCCCGTGATGTTCGTCGTGTTGTTCGTCTATGTGTTCGGCGGATCGATCCAGGTCGCCGGGTTCGACAACTACGACCAGTATCTGCTGCCGGGCATCTTCAGTCAGTCGCTCGTGTTCGGTTCGAGTTTCACCGGGATCGGCCTCGCCGAGGATCTCCACAAGGGTCTCGTCGACCGGCTCCGGTCCTTGCCGATGGCACGCTCGGCGGTGCTCGTCGGCCGCACGGTCAGCGATCTGGTTCGCAACCTGTTCACGTTCTTCGTGATGCTCGGCGTCGCCTTCTTGATCGGCTTCCGCTTTCAGGGCACCTTGCTCGAGGCGGCGGCAGCGACGCTCCTGCTGCTGCTTTTCAGCTATGCCCTCAGTTGGGTCCAAGCGGTGATCGGGCTCTCGGTCGGTTCGACCGAGGCGGCCAACTCGGCCGGGTTCATCTGGATGTTCCCGATGACCTTCGTGTCGTCGGCGTTCGTCGATCCGTCCACATTCCCAGCGCTGCTCGAACCGATCGCCAAAGCAAACCCGTTCACGATCGTCACGAATGCCGCGAGGGCGCTGTACAACGGCAATCCGGTCGGCAACGACGCGCTCTACTCGCTGCTGTGGTCGGTCGGAATCATCGTCGTGTTCGCCGGGCTGTCGATCAGGAAGTTCAACCGCTCGACGGTCGCCTGAGCCGAACCCGGCGGTGGATGAGATCAGCAGGGGCGGCCAGGATCGAGCCGGCGAATGGCACGATACCTACCACAGCACATACGAGTAGTTTCACCGAATCTTGTCTCAAAATTGTCAAGAATCGGCGTGAACCCATCTTTTGGTCAAGATAACGGCGCGATCTGCCGAGGACTGGTTGGCGGTCCATCCGGTCCGCTGGAGGGCCGCTTCATGCCCCCAGTCAATCACCGCCTCCTGGGCGGGAGAGGAGAACCGCATGTCGCGGGTTCACAAGACCATCAAGTGGCGCCTGGTCGCGCCGGCGTACAAGGCGGCGGCAACCGCCGGCACCGTCGTGGCGCTGGTCGCAGCTGTCGGTGCACCTTTCAAATGGCGCTGAAGTGATCCGTCCGGGTTCGCGAACGCGAACCCGGACGCTCGCTTTTCTCACCATCAGTTTCGATCGAGAGCAACATCGATGAACGCCAGAACGAGTGAAGCCAACCGAGATCGCCCGATCCTCCTCTTCGTGTGCGGCGTCGCGCTGACGGCGATCGTGGTGACGGTGATACTCGTCGCGGTCCAGCCCAGCTTCTTCTTCAGCCAGTCCGAGTGGACGGTCTTCGGGCTGTTCGCCACGTTGATGGCACTGGGGGAGACGCAACCGAGCTTTGCGATGCGGTTCGGCGACAACGGTGAGGTCTCACCCGGTTGGACGTTCGCGTTCGCGTTGATGCTGTTCGGGATGCCGGTCGGCGCATTGATCGTGATGGTCTCCGCCAATCTCTTCGTCGACCTGCGACTCCGGAACCCGGCCCGGATGGTGATCTTCAACGCATCTCAGATCGCGATGGCGTTGTCGTCCGGGGCGCTGGTCCTGCAACTGTTCGGCTTGCGAGGATCGATGACCCGGCTCGACACGATCCCGCTGAACTGGGGCCTCGGCATTCTCGCCGCCGCCTCGACGGTGCTGATACTGAACGGTGTGCTGACCGCCATAGTGATCGGGCTGCACACCGGGTCCGGCTTCGTTGCGACGTTGCGCACGGGACTCGCTCTGAGTATGACTGCTGATGGGGCGCTGCTGTCGTTGGCCCCTATGTTCGTGATCGCCGTGGACTACAGCCTCGTGTTGGTCCCGCTGCTGGCGACCACTTCGTACATCGTTATTCGCTCCGCCCGCAACTCGCTGGAGCGCGCCCACGAGGCGAACCACGACCCGCTCACCGGGCTACTCAACCGACGCGCCTTTGACGATCGGCTGCGCCGGACGCTCGGTCCGAGCGGCGAACAACGAGATGCTGTGGTACTGGTGATGGACTTCGACCGGTTCAAGGAGATCAACGACTCGCTCGGCCACGCAACTGGTGACTCCCTACTGTCGAGTTTCGCTGAGCGGCTTCTCAAGACGCTGCCTTCGACAGCATCTGCCGCTCGACTCGGAGGCGATGAGTTCGCGGTGGTGATTCCTGGTCGAAGCTTCAGTACGGAGGGGCCCGACTCGATCTCCGAACTCCATCGCCAGTTGTCGGAGCCGTTCGACATCCAGGGCTTTCCCGTCTCGATCTCGGTCAGCGTCGGCGTTGCTACCGCACCCTTCGACGGCACGAACACGGAGGACTTGTTGGCGGCTGCCGACCTTGCCATGTATCGGGCCAAACACAGCGAAACGGGTGTGCAACACCATCGCCCGAACAATTCTGCCGACGCGTTCCGGCGGACGCATCGACCTGTTGTCGGACCTCGCGTCGGCGATCTCCGGCGGCCAGCTCTTCGCCCACTATCAGCCACAGATCCGGATGTCGACCGGCGAGATCGATACGGTCGAGGCACTCATCCGCTGGGAACACCCACGCCACGGCCCGGTCCAGCCGAACGAGTTCATCGGGATGGCCGAACAGACCGATCTCATCGATGATCTGACCGAGTTCGTGTTGCGACGAGCGATGAGCCAGATGATGTTGCTCGACCGCCCCGACATCGCGCTGGCCGTCAACGTGTCACCGCGCAGCCTGTTGCAGCGAACGTTCGCGTCCACCGTGATGAACTGTCTGACCGAGACGGGATTCCCGGCGGCCCGTCTCGAACTCGAGGTCACCGAGCGGGCGATTGCTGGCGATCCCGAGCGGACTGAGCTCACCATCGGTCGACTTCGGGAGTTCGGTGTGCACTTCGCGATCGATGACTTTGGGGCTGGTTACAGCTCGTTCGCTTCGTTGCGACAGATCCGCGCCGACCGCCTCAAGATCGACAGTCAGTTCACGAGGCGAATCTGCTCGTCGCCAGATGACCGGCTGGTCGTGAGGACGATCACCCAACTCGGTCACGGTCTCGGGCTCGGCGTCGTGGTGGAGGGTGTCGAGAACGAGCAGATCTGGAAAGCCCTGGATGGGATGGGGTGCGATTTCGCCCAGGGTTACGCGATCGCCCGCCCCATGTCGTTCGAGCACCTGCAGCGCGAGGTCGCCGAGTGGTCGACGACGGTCGGCGAGGAGATCTGCGCATGATCGTGGTGGCGCTTACGGCGATCGGAGTCGTGTCGGCATTGTTGAGCCGACGTCGCCTCAAACGATTTGCCAGCCTCCAGCTTCAAGGGCTGTGGCTGGTGTGGCTGGCGATTCTGGTCCAGGTCGTCGTGTTCGAGGTCCTCGGGCAGCACATCCCGATGTGGTCGTCGAACGTTCTGCATCTGGTCTCGTACGTGTTGTGTGTCGGTTTCCTCTGGCGAAACCGCTCGATCAGAGGCAGCTGGATCATCGCCATCGGAACCGCCTGCAACCTGATCGTGATCTCGGCGAACGGTGGCACGATGCCGGCCAACGCGGCGGCATGGAAGCGTGCCGGACTTCCCGAGTTCGAACCCGGTGTCTTCGAGAACTCGCGGGCGCTCACCTCGCCGCGCCTGGCGTTCCTTGGCGACATCTTCGCGATCCCCGCCGACTGGCCGTTGGCAAACGTGTTCAGCGTTGGCGATGTACTGATCGTGATCGGCGGCACCTATCTCGCACACCGCTGGTGTAGCGCTGCTGGCGAGCCACGAGCCGACACCGAGATCGACATCGCGATCGGTGCGGCTGGATCGCTGTTCCGGGTTGGTGGCGCAGGCTCCATGCACGCACACTGAATCGATGACGTCGTCGACACCACCACCATCCGATCCGTCCTACGACATCGAGTTCTTCTGGGATCCGGTCTGTCCGTTCGCCTGGATCACCTCGCGATGGGTTGTCAAGGTCGCCGCTCAACGTGACTTCACGGTCGATTGGCGTTTCATCTCGTTGCGACTGATCAACAAGCACAAGGACTACGCCACCGAGTTTCCGCCCGAGTACGAGTTCGGCCACACGGCCGGCCTGCGGATGCTGCGGGTCGCCGCTGCGGTCCGCGACGAACTCGGCCGCCAGCCGGTCGGTCGCCTCGTCACGGCGTACGGCCACAGCTACTGGGATCTTCCGCAAGGATCGGGAATGCGTGACCGGCTCAGCACAACCGATCACGTCATCGAGGTACTCGATGCGGCGGGCCTGCCCACCCGCTTCGCCGACGCCCTCGACGACACCTCGTGGGACGCCCTACTCGACGCCGAATCCGAGCTGGCGCTGTCGCGCACCGGTCGCGACGTGGGCACACCGATCATCACGTTCCAGCCGCCCGACGGGTTGTCATTCTTCGGGCCGGTCATCTCACGCGTGCCCAGCGACGATGAGGCGGTGGAGTTGTGGGACGCGGTCACCACGCTCGCCAGGTTCCCAGGTTTCGCCGAGATGAAGCGCAGCCTCCGCGAACGCCCGCAACTGAACATCCTGGGCGGCGTCAGCGACACACCGGTCCACGAAGACTGGCAGGGCGGTCACCGTCGAGGCCATCTCGCCGGCGACGGCAACACCCCCGCCGCCAACCGCTAGGGCTGGTCCGACCGCTCAGGTCGCACCAGATTCCCAGCAGCCATGGGTGCTGCGGGTCGGTTCGGACGGCATGATGACGACATGTTTCTGGGTGAGGACCTGATTCTCTGGTTGTTGCTGGCGCTCGGCGGCGCCCTGTTCGCCGGCAACCTGCTGGCGGTGGTCAAGCCGATGAAGGGGCCCCGCGACGAGTCACACCTCGAGCGTGCACCGCTCGCCCGCAGCCTGCTGTACGCCGGTCTCGGGCTGATCGCAGCGCTGTGGGCTTTGGCCTCGTTGATCGCCGGCTGACGTCCGCCAACAGGGGAACCTCAGTCGGTCGACGGCACGACGGTCATTCCGAACGCCGTCATCCCGTCATTGCCCGTGCTCATCGTGCCACTCGTGATCCAGTTGCCGCTCTGGTAGGCGAAGAAGCCGCCATCGGGAGTCGTGGTCAGTTGCTGTTGCTCGAACCCGGCTGCTTCGAGGGCGGCGACGTAGTTGGAAAGCGCCTCACCCGGTGAGCCTTCGACGCTGCCACCGACGATGAAATTCTGGCCCTCCGGAGTGGTCATCTGCTGGGTGTACTCGAACACGGCGCCATCGGGGATCGGCACCTCGTTCGGGAAGTCGTCGGGGAGATCGCCGCTGGCCGATCCGATCACGGTGTTGCCGTCATCGGATTGGATGATCGTCTGCTCGCCATCCGACTGGAACACGACCTCACCATCCTCGGTCTGGATGATCGCCTGGTCGCCATCCGACTGGATCGAGAACTCACCGTCCTCCGTCTGGATCGAGAAGTCGCCACCATCGAGATCGATGTCGACATCCTCACCGGATTCTGACTCGATCTGGTTCTCGATCGCCTTCTCGGCGATGCTCTCGCCGCTGCAACCGGTGAGCACCACCGTCGCCAGGACCGCTACCGACATGGTCACCTTCATGGAATCTCCCCTCGCTCGAGGCAGGATTCACGCGGCTACGCCACGCCCGCCTGCACCCATTGAACCAGGATCCGTCTGCCGATGCCAGGGGACGCATGCCACAGCCGTCGTATGCTGCCGGGCATGTCGGCCCGACCACTCCAGATCCGGTTCGTGTCGTCGGCGAGCCGCACCCATCAGCTCCCCGAGAGCGACCGCGAGGTCGCCTTCGTCGGTCGATCCAATGTCGGCAAGTCGTCGCTGATCAACGCACTCGCCAACCAGCGTCAACTCGCCCGCGTCTCCAACACCCCTGGTCGAACCCAGCTGATCAACCTGTTCGAGCATGTCGGCGGCGGCACGCTGGTCGACCTGCCCGGATACGGCTACGCCAAGGTGCCCGGTCACGTCCGCAAGGATTGGGGCGCCATGATCGAGGGGTACCTGCTGGAACGCGACGGCCTCGAGATGGTCTTCATTCTGGTCGACGGCCCGATCGGACCGACCCCGCTCGACGTGCAGATGCTCGAATGGCTGCGCGACAACGAGGTGCCGCACACCGTAGTGGCGACCAAGATGGACAAGGTCAAGTCGTCAAAACGTCGTACCCGAAAGGGCGAACTGGCTGCCGGCTGCATGTTGGAAACCGGCGACATCGTGTGGGTCAGCTCGTCGAAGAACGTCAACGTCGACCAACTGCGGGACCTCGTGCTCGGCCATCTCGCGGCGTGACGGTCGGCCCGGCCGAGACCGTTCCACCGCCACCCCACTCGTCGGCCCCATTCGTCGACTCGCCGGCGGAGCGGCCATGATCGGTCCCGTGATCGAACACTACGACGCTGCCTGGACCGAGCTCACCGCCGAAGGAGCCGGCTTCGCGGTCAAGCAGATCGAAGTGCGCGGTAACCCGATGCGGGTGTTCGAGAACACGTTGCCGAACATGCGCTCGGTCTGGGAGATCGCAGCGCTGAACGGCGACAAGCCGTACATCGTGTTCGAAGACGAGCGCTACACCTACGCCGAGATCGACGCCCGGGTTCGTGCGCTGGCGCACCGCTTGCGTGACGAGCACGGCGTCGGTTCGGGTGACCGGGTGGCGATCGCCATGCGCAACTATCCCGAGTGGGTGGTGGCCTATTGGGCAACGGCCGCGCTCGGTGCCGCAGCGGTCGGCATGAACGCCTGGTGGACCAGCCAGGAGATGGTGTACGCACTGGGCGACTCGAGGCCGTTGGTGTTGATCGCCGACGATGAGCGCGTCGAGCGGGTGCTGCCGCACCTCGACGAGCTTCGAGCCGTCGCCCCGCTGCACCTGATCGCCGTGCGCAGCGAGCGCGCTCTACCCGCCCAGGCCGCGCACTGGAATGACGTCGTCGACCCGGCCAGCGCTCCCGAGGGCTTGCCGGCCGCCGACATCGACCCCGATGACGACGTCACGATCTTCTACACCTCCGGCACCACCGGCTTTCCGAAGGGCGCCCAGCTGACCCACCGCGGGTCAGTCCACAACGTGATGAACATCGTGTTCATGGCGATGGCCGGAGCGCTCGCCGAGGCCAAGGCCGTCGCCGCCGGTGACCTGCCCGCTCCCATCGCAACGGGCGAGGCGCCGCCCACCCCGTCAGCAGCGGTGTTCATGGCGCCGACCCCCTTGTTCCACGTCACCGCCAACAACTGTCTCCTGCAGCCGTGCACACTCACCGGCGGAACGATCGTGTTCATGTACAAGTGGGATACCGCCCGCGCCCTCGAGCTGATCGAACGCGAACGGGTCACCAACTTCTCCGGCGTGCCAACCATGAGTCGCGAACTGCTCCTGCACCCCGACTGGTCAACTCGTGACACCTCCTCGTTGAAGGGCATGGGTGGCGGCGGCGCGGCGCTGCAACCCGACCTGGTCGACAAGATCGACAAGTCGCTGTCGGGTGGCGCCCCGTCGACCGGCTACGGCCTGACCGAAACGCACGGCATCGTCACCGCCAACTCGAACAAGCTCTACACCGACAAGCCGTCCTCTTGCGGGCGCGTGGTGCCCACGCTCGAGGCCCGCCTGGAGGACGAAAGCGGCAACGTGCTCGCTCCGGGTCCCGACGTGCTCGGGGAGCTCTGCGTTCGTGGCGCGATCGTGATCAAGGGCTACCTCAACCGGCCCGAGGCGACTGCCGAGGGGATCCCCGACGGTTGGTTCCACACCGGCGACATCGCCCGAATCGACGACGACGGCTTCGTCTACATCGTCGACCGCGCCAAGGAGATGGTGATCCGCGGTGGGGAGAACATCTATTGCTCAGAAGTCGAAACAGCGATCTACGAGCACCCAGCGGTCGCCGAGGCGGCCGTGTTCGGGATTCCCGATGATCGCCTCGGTGAGATCGTGGCCGGGGCGATCGTGCTGCAGGCGGGGGCGTCGCTCACCGAGCAGGAGTTGGCCGACTTCCTCGGCGAACGGATCGCCAAGTTCAAGATCCCCGCCAAGGTCTGGTTCCGCACCGAACAGTTGCCACGCAACGCCAATGGCAAGTTCATGAAACGCGAACTCCGCCAAGAACTCGTCGACACCTGAGTTGGGAGTTGTGCCAGGCACAACTCCCAACTCAGTCCCAGCGGATTTCGAGCGCTTCGATCGCGTCGTGCAGCACGTCGTGCAGGAGTCGATCACGGATGCCGTGGTGCTCGAGTGGCTCGGGGTCGGGGAAGCTGGGTGGGCCGGCTCCTGCCGGCGCTTGCAACAACACCGAGATCTTGTCGAGCTCTGGATCGCGATCGGGGTACAGCTCGATCACATCGGCGTCGGTGCCATCACCATCGTCATCATCGTCATCGTCGTCTCCGAGGTCGGCCCGGGCGTGTTGCCCCAGTTCCGTCACCTCACCGTGTGGGTGGGGTCGCGGTTGACGGTCGCTGTCGCGCCAGCGATCGACCAGCTCGGGCTCGATCGACACCTCATCACTCATCGTGAACAAGGTCGCCACGACGTGTTTGCAGGCATCGGCACCGGTGCCGGTGTCGTCGGGACAGGTGCATTGCACCCACAACTCGCGGCGGGTCGGCGTGCCCGTTCCGGCAGCTGCTCTCAACGTGACGACATACGGCTGTTGACGGCTGCCCTGAACCTCGGCGGTGACCGCTCCGTGGCCGACCACGATGTCGATCACGGCGTCCTCAGCCCACATTCTCTTGCCTCGCGAGAGGCGCCCCTGGTCGCTCATCTCCGCTGCCAGCACCTTGATCATCGTTCCGTACAGACGCCCCGGCAGCTTGGGCCCGTACGGCTTGCGGGGCCGGCTCATCCGAGCACGACCAGACTCGCCAGATCGTCGGTCGAGAGCTCGGTCAGCCAGGCCTCACCGGTGCCGATCACGGCATCGGCGATCGCCCGTTTCTCGTCGATCACCTGACCGATCCGCTCCTCGACGGTGCCTTGGCACACCAGCTTGTGCACGTTGACCGTACGACGCTGCCCCATCCGCCACGCTCGATCGGTGGCCTGATCCTCGACCGCCGGGTTCCACCACCGGTCGTAGTGGATGACCTGACTGGCGGCGGTCAGGTTGAGTCCGGTGCCACCGGCCTTGAGCGACACCAGCAGCAACGGCGAGCCCTCACCGGCCTGGAACTCGGCGACCATCCGCTGACGCCCGGCACCGGACACACCGCCGTGCAGGAACGGAGCGTCGACGGAGAACCGTTCACTGACGTGGCGCTGCAGCAGGTCGCCCATCTCGCGGAACTGGGTGAACACGAGCGCCCGCTCACCCACGTCGAACAACTCGTCGACGAGCTCGTCGAACCGATTCAACTTGCCGGAGCGGCCGGCCAGACGCGAGCCGTCCTTGAGGGCGTGGGCCGGGTGGTTGCACACCTGCTTGAGGCGGGTCAGCGCCGCCAAGACGCGACCACGGCGCTGCATACCCTCCAACTGGTCGGCGTCGGCGAGCAACTGATCGACGATCTTCTGGTAGAGCGTGGCCTGCTCTTTGGTGAGCTGTGCGTAGGCGATCTGTTCGATCTTGTCGGGCAGGTCGGGCAGCAGCCGTCGGTCGGCCTTGGTGCGCCGCAGCACGAACGGCTGGGTCAGCTTGCGCAGGCGGGCGGCCACCTCGGCGTCATTGTGGCGCTCGATCGCCGTCGCGTACTGCTCGCGGAAACGCTGCTGGCTGCCGAGCAGCCCGGGGTTGCAGGCATCGAGGATTGCCCACAGCTCGCTCAACCGGTTCTCGACCGGCGTGCCGGTGAGAGCGATCTTCTGGCCCGCCGACAGCTTTCGGACCGCCTTGGCCGCCTTCGTGCTGGCGTTCTTGACCATCTGTGCTTCGTCGAGCACGACGGTGGTCCATTCGATCGAACCCAACGTGTCGAGGTCGCGCGGCAACAATCCGTAGGTGGTGATCACGATGTCGGCGTCGGCCAGCCCGAACAGCGCCGGTTCGCTCTGGTTTCGCCCGGCGCCATGATGGATCAACACGGTCTGGCCGGGAGTGAAGCGGTGCGACTCGGCCTCCCAGTTGTGCACGACACTGAGCGGGCACACGACCAGATGCGGCCCCGGACGCTCGACCAGATGGGCGAGCGCGGTGGCGGTCTTGCCGAGCCCCATGTCGTCGGCCAGGCAGCCGCCCAGTCCGACCCTGGCGAGGAACTGCATCCAGGCCAGCCCGCGGCGCTGGTAGTGACGCAGCTCGCCGTGGAACTCCGCTGACTCCTTGGCCTCCTCGAGATGCTCATCCGGTAGTCCGTCGAGCAGCGAACGTACCCACGCCGTGTCGACGAGCCCCGTATCGTCGCTGTCGGTATCGATGCCATCCTCGGCGGCGAACAACTCGACCGATGTCTCGTCGTCGGAGGCGCCGCCGGCCGACAGCCGCAACAGATCGATGGCGCCGACCGTGGCTTTGTTGGCGAGGTGATCGTCGAGCATCGCCCGAGCTCTGCGCAGACCGGCAGGATCGATGCGGACCCAACGGTGCCCGGCCCGCATCAGGGTGGTGCCGGCGGTCTCGGCGCGTGCCAGGTCGGCGGCCGAGATCGGGGTGTCGTCGATGATCGCCTTCCACTCGACCAGGGCCTCCTTACCGAACCGCGACTTTCGATCGTCGGTTGGGGAGTCCTTGGCGGTGCCTCTGATCGTGACCTTGGAGCGCACCAGATGCTCGGGCCCGAGCAGGTCGATCCCGAGCCGCTGGAGCTCGTGGGGGGCGACGTCGAGGAAGTCGTCGGCCTGTTCGAGATCGAGCTCGACACCGGTCGGCTGACTCTCGTCGGCCAGTTCAGCCAGCGTCGGCACCTGGGGAGCGATCGCTGTCACGAGCGCCTCGATCTCATCTCTCAGGTTCGACAGCTGGGCTACCGAACCGGCCAGGTCGAGTGCCCGCGGGGACTCCTGCCAGACGTCGGCGGCGGTACACCAACGTCCCGGATCGGCATCGTCGACCAACTCGAGTTCGACCAGCCACGGATCGAGCGCGTCGTCGGGCAGCGTCAACCGCAGTCGACCGCACACGACGGGTTCGCCGGCCAGTCGGCGGCGGTGTCGCTCGAGGGTGCGGGTGAGGTCGTCGAGTGCTTCGTGGAACTCGTCGCTGCCCGACCTGACGACCGGGTCGGGTTTGGCGAGCGCCGCGAACACGGCCCGCAGCGCTTGCACCTCGGCGGCCCGCTTGTGCCCGAGTTCCGGCCGCCAACTGCCGTGGTGTAAGACGGCTCGCGCCAGGCCGTCGACCAATGCAGCAAGAATTTCTTCGGTGGTGGCCCGCGTGCCGTTGCGACAGATCGCCGGCGCACTCGCCGCCGCGTGGGCGACCGCGTCCTGGTGTTCAGCAGCGATGACCGGGCGCCACCGGGCGACCGTGAACGGCCCCTCATCGAGCACGTCCGGGGCCACCCTGCCCGTTCCGACCAGGCGTGTGGCGAACCCGGTCAACGCCGCGAACCATGCCAGCGACGGTGAGAGCTGGTTGCCATCCGGCGTGTCGCTCAGCCAGACGGCGGCACCATACGGGTCGAGCCGGACTGCGGGAATCGATCGCTGCCCACCTTCAGGGAGTTCGAGCTGTATCCGACCGAGTTCACCGTACGAAATCGGCGAGTCGTGCCAACCCGACTCGCCGTGGCCGCTCCAGCGGCTGCTACCGAATCCGCCGTACAACCACGCCGCCGAGGCGGGGGACTCGCCGTTCCATCCCCACACGTGCAAGGCGCCCGACCGCCACGTGCCCTGGGCAACGTAGGGGGCGCGATCGCGGGACATACTCAACGAGAGTACCGACGGGGTATCACGGTTCGGTGCTGTCGTGCGTCGATCGCCGTTGATCGCCGTTGATCGGTGTCGCCGGTCAGCTGGCGACGTTCATGGTCCAGTACGGAGCACCCGTACTGGAGACGACGACGGCGATGCCGATGTAGCGGAAATTGCCGAGCAGGACCGAGCGGTGGGTCGGGCTGTTCAACCATGCGGCCAGCAGTTGCCCGGCGTCGGTGTAGCCGGCGCCGAGGTTCTCGCCCCAGGCCGACCAGTTGAATCCGGCGAGGGTGATGCGGGCGGCGGCGTCGGAGCCGTTGTTGCCCTGGTGGCGCATGACCCCGTTGGCTGCCATCTCTGTGGAGTGGCCGTTGGCCGCGACCCACAGCAGCTCGTGCCACTCGAATGCCGGAAGACCGCGCCCGACGCGATCGTTGTTGACAAGTTCGACCAGTTCGTAGGCCGCCGCCAGCTCGGTTTCTGGCGGGGTGTCGGCCGGCACACTGAGACGCACCGCCCGCTGTGCAACGGCGGCCGGGTTGTCGAGCAGATCGTTGGCGCCGAACACGATCGGGGCGCCGACGACCGTGGCTGCGACCGCGATCGCCAATGTGACTCGTAGTGGGCGCCTCATCACTCTCGACGGTAGCGGTTGATCGCCGGGATCAGGCGTCACCGGTCGTGCCGATCACGCCTGAGGCCTGGTCGACCGCATGGTCGATATCGCTGCCCGACTGATCGTCTCTCGCTGCCGGCTCGTAGTCTCGGCCGCATGGAACCACAGAACGCGGCACGGGCGATGCATTCCAAAGACGCCTCAGCCGAACTGTTCGGCATCGAGTTGGTCGAGGCCGACTCGCAACACGCCGTGGTGCGGATGACGGTTCGAGCCGAGATGTGCAACGGCTTTCGGATCTTGCACGGCGGAATGAGCTTCCTGTTGGCCGATAGCGCAATGGCGTTCGCCAGTAACGCCGACAACGAGATGGCGCTCGCCTCATCGGCCGAGATCGACTGGCTGGCGCCCGTCGAGATCGGCCAGATACTCACCGCCACCGCCACGCAGACGTGGTCGAGCGGGCGATCCTCGCTGTGGGACATCGTCGTGAGCGCCGCCCCGGACATCGACACCGAGGGTGTGGTCGTGGCACGGATGCGTGGTCGCACGCGTCGGGTCGGGCGACCCGTGATCGAGAACCTCTGACCTCAGACGCCGATCCCGGGCGCCGTGAGTCAGGCGCCGTTGGTCAGGCGAACTCGCTGCCCAGGTAGGCGGCGATCACGTCGGGGTTGGCCTGCACCTCGGCGGGTGTTCCCATCGCGATCTGTTGACCGAAGTCGAGCACCATCACCCGATCGGCGATGTCCATCACCAGGCCCATGTCGTGTTCGACCATGATCATCGGGATGTTGAGCTCGCTCTTGATGTCGAGGATGAAGCGTGCCATGTCCTCGGTCTCCTCGAGGTTCATGCCGGCCACCGGCTCGTCGAGCAACAGCAGCTTGGGCTCCATCGCCAGTGCGCGGCCCAGCTCGACCCGCTTCTGGAAGCCATACGGCAGCAGCGCCACGGGGTGCTTGCGCCATTGTTCGATCTCGAGGAAGTCGATGATGTCTTCCACCTTGCGACGGTTCTCGAGTTCCTCGCGCTTGGCCTTACCGAGCCACAGCGCCCCATCGAAGATCGAACCGTTCATGCGGATGTGACGACCCGTCAACAGGTTGTCGATCACGTTCATCTGCGGGAACAGCTCGATGTTCTGGAATGTACGAGCGATTCCCCGGCTGGCGACCCGGTCGGGACGCAGGCCCATCAGCGACTCGCCCTCGAACTCGATCGTGCCTTCCTGCGGGCGATACACCTGGCTGATCGTGTTGAAGATCGAGGTCTTGCCGGCGCCGTTGGGGCCGATGATCGCGAACAACTCTTCGGGACGCACGTCGAAACTGACGTCGTTGATGGCGGTGACGCCTCCGAAGCGGAGCGTGATGTTGTTCACTTCGAGCAGTGGCTGCGGTCATGGTTCGTAGCCTTCCCTCACGATGCCCAGCGCTTGCGGCGGCGGTAGTGCTTGACGTCCTTGAACGACTTCTTGGCACCCTCTTCGCCGTGCAGGCCGAGATAGAACTCTTTGACGTCGTCGTCGGCCAGCAGCTTCTTGGCGTCGCCGTCCATCACGACTTTGCCGGTCTCCATGATGTAGCCGAAGTTGGCGATCGAGAGCGCCATCATGGCGTTCTGCTCGATCAACAGCACGCTGGTGCCCTGCTGATTGATGTCGACGATGATGTCGCGAATCTGTTCGATCAGCTTCGGTGCCAGCCCGAGCGACGGCTCGTCGAGCACGAGCAACTTGGGGCTGGCCATCAGTGCGCGGCCGATGGCGAGCATTTGTTGCTCGCCACCCGAGAGGTACCCGGCGACCTGTTTGCGGCGCTCGGCGAGGCGCGGGAACAGGTCCATCACGCGCCCGTAGGCGGCGTCGGTCTGGGAGCGATCTTTGATGGTGATGCCACCGCAGATGAGGTTCTCATCGACGGTGAGTTCGCCGAACACGCGGCGGCCTTCCATCACCTGGGTGATTCCGGAGAGCACGATGTCGCTCGGCTTCTTGCCGTTGATCACTTCACCGTTGTAGGTGACGGTGCCCTTCGTGATCACCCCGTTGTGGTTGTCGAGCAGGCCCGAGATGGCGCGCAGCGAGGTCGTCTTGCCGGCTCCGTTGGCGCCGAGCAGAGCAACGATCTGGCCGTCTGGCACCTCGATCGACAGCCCGCGCAGGACCAGGATCACCTCGTTGTAGACGACTTCGACGTTGGCGAGTTCCAGCACGCTGCTTGCTCCGTCCGTGTTGCGTTTCGGTAGTTCGTGTGTGTTGTGCGCCGGATCTGTGGGGGCGGGGCACCGGGCCCCACCCCCACGTCACCGACAAACGGTGTTGACTGTTACGTCAGCCTGCGGAGAAGCAGGCTTCCTGGAAGTCGTAGTTGGCGGCGATGTCGCCAACATACGGACCCGCCAGCAGGGTGAATCCGGTACCCGAATCCGCCTGAACGGTTGCTGCAGGGTCGAACTCGGCGAGGTCGACGTCGTAGATGTACGACTCGCGAACGATGAAGTCGTTCGGCTCACCCGACCACGTCTGATCAGGGGCGAGGCCCTTGAAGTTGACGTTGACCTGCTGGAGCGCAGCGACGACACCGGCGCGGGTCATGTCGCCGTTGGCGGCAGCCTGCTCGAGCACGGCCTGGGTGGCCATGCCTTCGGTCCAGCCGACGATGTACGTGTCGGACAGTGCCGCGTCAGGCCGCTTCGAGCGCATGCCCTCGATCATCTCGGTCATACCATCCGAATCCACGGCGTTCCACAGTGCCGTGTAGGTCGAGTGCCAGTACACCTCGTCGGCGATCGGGCCGAGGTCGGTGGCGAGCAGCTGGTAGTTCCACGATGGCGAGTTGCCAGACCACGTGGCCCGAAGACCCTGTGCATATGCACCGCCGAGGATCTCGGCCATGGTCGTCGGGTTGATGGTCGCCCACACGATGTCCGGGTTGGCAGCGACCAACTCGGTGATCACCGGGGTCTGGTCCGAGCCGGGCACGACGGCGCCTTCGCCGTCATAGACGACTTCGAGGCCGAGTGCTTCGGCGGCCTTCTTGGCGCCCTGGGCGCCGTCCTGGCCGTACTCACCGGGGAACGAGACGATGCCGATCGTGGTGGCGTTGTTCTCACCGGCGAGGTACTCGACGCCGTTCATCGACTCGAGGCAGTAGCTGGTGTACAGCTCCATCACGTTGGCGCCGATCGCCGGGTCTGCCCAGCCGGAGTACCACGAGAGCGGGATCGCCAGCAGGTTGTCGTCGACCAGGTCGGCGGCCGTGGCCGCGGTGTGCGGCGAGCCGGTCGACTGGCTGAACATGATGACGCCGTCGTCACCCTCGTCGGCCATCTCGGCGTAGTTCTCGAGGTGCTTGGGCACGTCATAGCCGTTGTCGAGGATCACGAGTTCGACATCGCGGCCGGCGATGCCGCCGTTCTCGTTGACGATCTCGAAGTACACCTCCTGGCTGTCGACGATCTGCGTGACGAGCGGGGCGAAGATGCCCGAGAGGTCGGCGTTCAGGCCGACCCGAATCGTGTCCTCGGTGACGCCGAAGTCGGTCATGATCTCGGCGGCCGGCTCGGGGGCAGGCTCCGGAGCCGTTGTCTCCTCGGTCATGTCTGCTTCGGTCGTGTCCGGTGCGTCGGTCGTGTCCGGCTCGTCGGGCGCGTCGGTCGCTGCCGGTGCGTCGGTCTGCGGCCGGTTCGGCCGTGGTGTCGTCGTCGTCACCACCACATGCCGCTGCTACGAGAGCGAGCGCCATGATCGGTGCGATCCCTTTGGTCAGTTTTCTCATTGGTTCCCCCTGTATGGGTTTGGGAGGCGCCGGATTCGGCACCCCACATCTTGTTCACGCCCACGAGTCTCGCGGGTGGGCGAGTTGGACGTCGGTCATACGACCGAATCGTCGCGAATCAGTAACTGAACGGCCACCGCTTCCAGTAGTTGCGGATCTTGACCCAGATGCCGTACAGACCGAGCGGCTCGAAGATCAAGAAGATGATGATCAGCACCCCGTACAGCACGAGGTTCCAGTCGAACACGTTGAGTGGATACCCAGGTGTCTGGGTGGCTGACGAGATCGGTCCTTGGTTTCCGGGCCCGGTCGAGATGACGACCTCGGCGACCTTGGAACCGACGCCGCGATCCGTCGGTCTTGTCGGCCAACCAGTCGGTGAACGCCTCGACGAACTTGGGCGTGAGCACCACGAAGAAGGTGCCCATGATCGTGCCGCTGACCGTGCCGACGCCACCGATCAACAGGATCGCGATGAACTCGACCGACAACGCCAGGCTGAACTGGCCGGCCGGGAGTTTGCCGGCGAACGAGGCGTACAGGGCGCCGGCGATCCCGGCGAAGAACGAGCTGGCGGCGAACGCGATCAACTTGTACTTGAACTCGGGTACGCCCATCACCTCGGCGGCGATGTCGCGGTCGCGAATCGCTTGCAGGGCGCGACCGGTGCGGGTTCGGGCGATGTTCTTGGCGAGCAGGATGAAGAACAGGAACAACACGGCGAGAAACAGGTACTTCTTCTGGTTGTCGTCGACATCGAGGAATCCGAACCATTTGCCGTCGTCGTCGATCGAGACCAGCGGTGTCTCCTCTTTCCACAGCTTGATGTCGTAGTTCGGGAAGTCTCGACCGAGGCCGGGGTCACCGGCGATGTGTTTGCCCCAGGTGGTGTTCGACATGTGGATGCCGATGAACACGAGACCGAGCGTGACGATCGCCAAGTACAGACCTCTCAGCTTGACCGCAACAGGGGACACGATGATGCCGACGATCGCCGCCCCGATCCCGGCGCCCGGCAGCCAGATCCAGATCGGCAGGTTGAGGCCCCAGATCTTGGAGGTCGACAGACCGCCCAGGACGGCGCCGGAATACGCCCCGACCCCCATGAAGAAGGCGTGGCCGAGCGACACTTGGCCGGCCATGCCGGTGAGGATGTTGAGACCGAGTGCGGCGATCGCGAAGATCAGTGCCTCGTCGAGCACACGCAGCCACGAGTTGTCGCCGAAGAACCGCAATGGCGGGATCCCGTTCGAGATCACCGGGATGTCGCGCAGCACCGGAATACCGGTCGGCGCCGTGAGCATCGGGATGTCGAATGGGATCAGCAGCAACACGATGATCGCGATCGTGGCGAGGATCTTCTTGGTGTAGGTCGGCAGGATCTGGGTCTCTGCCTCGTACGACGTATAGAGATTCGGTCGAAGGAACATGTGTCAGGCCTCCCGTCGATCGGTCGTGGGTATGACCCTCGATGAGGCGTCGCGGTATGAGGTGTGCGGCTTCATGGCGGTCACACCCTCCGGATCTCTGGCGTGCCGAACAGGCCGTACGGTCGGACCAGCAGCCCGATGATCATCACGATGTATGGCACGACGAGCGGGTACCCCGACCCGAGCCACGACGTTTGACCGCTGAGGTACTGACCGGCGTAGATCTCGGCGCTACCGACGATCAGGCCACCGACCAACGCTCCCTGTACCGAGTCGAGGCCGCCCAGGATGACGGCGGGGAGGGCCCTGAATGCGATCAACGATGTCTCCTGGTCGATCGCCCCGGTCGCCTTGACCGGTGGCTGGGTGGCGAACAGGCCACCCAGCGCCGCCAGCACGGCGCCGGCACCCCAGGCGATCGCGAACACCCGACCGATGTTGATGCCCTGAGCCATTGCGGCCTCTTGGTCGTGGGCGACGGCCCGCATCGCGATCCCCATCCGCGATCGATAGAAGAAGAACACGGCGATGAACGCGATCGCGGCTGCGATGATGGCGGCGAAGTAGGCCCAGAACACGAAGCCACTGCCGATGTTGAATCCGCCGCTGCCCCACGGGGCATTGACGGTGCGGAAGCTGATTTTGACCGAGTCGTTGGCGAGCACTCGCAGTGCGATCTCGAGCCCGAGTGTGATCACCGCAACGGAGAACAACGGTTGACCGATCATCGGACGGATCGCGATCCGCTCGATCAGCAGGCCGAGCAGCGCCGCGAACACGAGCGCCACGATCACGCTCAGGCCCCATCTGATCCAGGCCGGTCCACCGAGTTCGTAGATCGGGTTGGGGATCTCCCAGAAGAAGCCGACGATCGGCAGGTTCTCGTCGGCGACCATGAAGGAGATGAACAGCACACCGATCATGGCGATCGCGCCCTGGGCGAAGTTGACGACCTCGGTGGCCTTGAAAATCAGCACGGTGCCGAGTGCGATCAGGGCGTACACCGAACCGAGCGCCAACGACTTGAGCAGGGTCGTGGTGAAGATGTCGGCACCGGTGGCGAGTTGGTATGCGCTGAAGATCGCTGTGCTGACGACGAGCACCAGTCCGACCAGATGACTGGAGTCGGACGGATCGAACTTGAGTTTGGCCATCAGTACAGCGACTCCACCAGGTCACTGAAGACGTCCATCATGGCGCTCCGCTTGAGTTTCTGGGTTGCGGTCAATTCGCCATCCTCGTGGTCGAGTTGTTTCGGTAACAGTGCGAACTTGCGGATGTTCTCGACCCGGGCGAACTTCTCGTTGGTCTGCTGAACGACCTGGTCCATCAACTCGATGACCTCTGGCTTCTCCGACAGGTCGCGGTAGGTCGTGTAGGGCAGGTTGCGGCGCAGCGCCCAGTCGCCGACGGTGTCGAGTTCGATACCGATCAACGCCGTCAGGTACTTGCGGCCCTCGCCGATCACCATCGCCTCGTTCACGTAGGGCGAGGTCTTGAGGCTGTTCTCGATCTCCGACGGCGAGATGTTCTTACCGCCCGACGTGATGATGATGTGCTTGATGCGATCGATGATGCGCACGTGTGTACCGTCGACCCATTCGCCGACGTCGCCGGTCATCAGCCAGCCGTCGTCGGTCATCGTCTCGGCCGTCTTGTCGGGCTTGTTCCAGTAGCCCTTGAACACGCCGTCGTGCTTGACCTGGATCTCGCCGGTGTCCTCGGCGATTCGCAAACCGATCCCCGGGTACGGCTCGCCGACCGTACCGAGCTTCATCCGCCCGACGAAGTTGGCGGTGGCGACCGCTGAATTCTCGGTCATGCCGTACAGCTCGAACACGGGCACGCCGAGTCCGATGAAGAACTCGAGCACTTCGGGTGCGATCGCGGCGGCGCCCGAGCTGGCATAGCGGCAGCGCCGCAGACCGAGCCGCTCGCGCATCGGTCGGAAGATGATGACCCAACCGATCGCCGCCAGTATCCGCGACACGATCGTGTGCTTGCCGTCGTTGGCGACCTTGATCTTGCCGATCCGCTTCGCCAACCCGAGGCCGATCGCCAGCATGCGGCGCTTGAACCAGCTCGCGTCGTTGGCTCGGATCAGCGACAGGGCGTGCAACTTCTCCCAGATGCGCGGGACCGCGAAGAAGATCGTCGGCTGTACCTCGCGCAGGTTCTCGTTGACCGTCTCGATCGACTCGGCGAAGTTGAGTACCGGCCCGGCGCCGACCATGGTCCATGTGGAAAAGATCCGCTCGGCCACGTGGCACAGCGGCAGATAGGTGACGATCTGATCTTTGGGGTTGGGCGGCCCGCCGGGTACCCGCTCTCCGGCGTTGACGATCTTGTCGATGCAGAAATCGGCATTCTTGTTGGTGAGCATGGCGCCCTTGGGCGGCCCGGTGGTGCCGGACGTGTAGACCAGCGTCATCACGTCGTCGGCAGTGGCCGCCGCCATGCGGTCGGCGACCGCCGAGGGGTGCTGAGCCTTGTGTTGCCGACCGAGTTCGAGGAAGTTGTCCCAGAACAAGAGGCGTGCGTCGTCCTGGCCGACCATGCCACGCGGCTCGGCGAAGATGATCGTGCGCAAGCTCCCTGAGGCCTGGCGACCGATCTCGTCGACCTTGTCGTACTGTTCCTCGTCCTCGGCGAAGTGCACGCAGGCACCGCTGTCCTGAAGCAGGTAGGCAACCTCGGCCGCCGGGTTGGTGGGGTAGAACCCGACCGTGATGCCTCGCACGGCCACCGCCGCCAAGTCGAGGATGATCCATTCGGGACGATCCTCGGAATGGATCGAGACCCGGTCACCGGGCTCGACGCCGAGCGCCAGCAGTCCGTGAGCGGCGGTCTCGATGAGGTCCCAGGTGGTGCCCCAGTCGTATTCCTTCCAGACCCCGAAGTCTTTCTCGCGCATGGCGACCTGGTTCGGCGTACGCGCCGCCCAGTCACGCGCCAACGAGGCGACCGTGGTCACCCCGGTTGCGCCTGCGGCGGTTGGTTTCGATTGGTCGGTCAGCGTCATGTCATCCCCTCACGATCGCCAGATGTCCCCAAGCGGGCACGCCGCCCCAATGTCACGGACGGCACCCTGTTGTTGACCGGGGACCATATCAGCCGTCGCCATCGGCCAGAAAACCACAGAGAGTAATTTCTCACGAGCACGGGAGGTCGGGCGTGCGACTGGCTGGCGGGTTTCATCGTGGCGATCGTCTGTGGAAACCTGGGCGGGTGAGCGACTACACCCCCCCTCTGCGTGACATCCGATTCGTGATGGATCACGTCGCAGACCTCGGCTCGATCCTCGTTGGTGAACGGTTCGGGCACGTCGACGCCGACACCGTTCACGAGGTGCTCGCCGAGGTCGGGCGGTTCATGGCCGAAGTGGTGGCACCGACCAACCGTGACGGCGACACGATCGGCGCCACCTGGCAGCCGGACGGGTCGGTCGTGACTCCCCCCAGCTTCCCGCCCGCCTACGCCAAATGGGTCGATACCGGGTTCGGGGCGATGCCGTTCGACGCCGACTACGGCGGAGCCGACTTCCCGTGGATCTCGGCGATCGCCGTGCAGGAGATGCTGACCAGCGCCAACATGGCGTTCTCGCTGTGCGCGCTGCTCACGCAGGGCGCGATCGACGCCATCCACGCTCACGGGGACGAGCGACCAGAAGGCGACCTACCTCCCGAAGATGCTGACCGGTGAGTGGACCGGCACGATGAACCTCACCGAGCCCCAGGCCGGCTCGGATGTCGGGGCGGTCACCAGCAAGGCGATCCCTGTCGAGGGGTCGACCGATGGGGCATGGGCGATCACCGGTCAGAAGATCTTCATCACCTGGGGTGAGCACGATTGCGCCGAGAACCTGATCCACCTCGTGCTCGCTCGCACACCGGGGTCGCCTCCTGGCACCAAGGGCATCTCGATGTTTCTGGTACCCAAGTTCTTGGTCAACCCCGACGGCTCACTCGGTGAACGCAACGGGGCGCAGTGCGTGTCGATCGAACACAAGCTCGGCATCCACGGCTCACCGACCTGTGTGATGGCCTACGAGGATGCGGTCGGTTGGCTGGTCGGTGGCGAACACGACGGGATGCGCAACATGTTCACGATGATGAACAATGCCCGCCTCTCGGTCGGGCTGCAGGGCCTCGCGGTCAGCGAGCGGGCCTATCAGCAGTCGCTGCAGTACTCGCAGGAACGTCTGCAGGGCCGTGCGATCGGCGCCCCCGCCGGTGTGTCGAGCCCGATCATCGAGCATCCGAATGTGCGTCGAATGTTGATGACGCAGCGGGCCTGGATCGATGCGATGCGGTGCCTCGTGTACACCAACGCCGGTGCCCTCGACCGGGCTGACGCGGCCCGCACCGCCGGTGATACCGATGGATCGCGGACCTGGCAGGAACTCGCCGATCTGCTGATCCCGCTGACCAAGGGTTTGTGCACCGATCTCGGCAACGAGCTGACGTCGCTGGCGTTGCAGATCCACGGGGGAATGGGCTACGTCGAGGAAACCGGCGCCGCCCAGCACTATCGCGATGCGCGCATCGCAGCGATCTACGAGGGCACCAACGGCATCCAGGCGGCCGATCTCGTCGGGCGCAAACTGAGCATGCGCGGCGGTGGGGTCGTCACCGACCTGCTCGACCAGTTCGACCAGCGGGCCGGTCAACTCGATGCACTGGATGGGATGGGCGGGTTCGGTGACCAGCTGCGCCGGGCGGTCGCCACCGCCCGCCAAGCGACCGCCCACCTGCTGGTCGTCGGTCGCGACGATCCGCGATCGCTGTTGGGGTCGTCTGCCCCGTACCTGCGGTTGCTCGCCACCACGGTGTGTGGCGGGCTGCTGGCGAAGTCGACTCTGGCTCTCGCTTCGGGAGCAGCCGGTACCGGAGACGACGGGTTCGGCGCCGCCAAGCTGGCCAGCGCCAGGTTCTTCGGCGAGCAGATCCTCCCGACGGTGCAGGGTTTGTTGCCCGCCGTGCTGGCACCGGCCGACGATCTGTATGCGCTCGACGCCCAGCAGTTGGCCTGAGCGAGTCACGCCATCGCTGAGCTCGTGCTGAGCTCGTGCGACAGGGGAGTTGTGCCCGCCCGTCGCCGGTGATCGCGCCCTACCCTCGCAGTGAAATCGCCGGCCGCGTCGAGCAAGGGTCTGCCTACGAGCTCTGATCTGCAGGAGTTGAGGTGTGCCCACCGCCGCCGAGTATCGAGACGCCGCCCGACGCTTCCGTGCCGCCGGCGAGAACCTGCTGCGCGAAGCGGCTGAGGTCGCCAGGTGGGCGCAGGTTCCGTTCTGCGGTGGTCCCGTGCGAATCGCCATCGACGAGTCGCTGGAGCGGGTGGGCGTGAGCCTGGTCGACGCCGGGCAACAGTTGACCGGGCTCGCCCTCGTGTGCGATCGCCGAGCCGACGTGTGCGTCGAGTTCGCCGGCGCGGTCGAGCACTATCAGGCATTGACGCCCGTCGAACGCCTGCTCCGGCGACCGCCGTCACCGCCGGCGCGATGGGTCGAGTTGTGAGTCGGGTCTGGATCGACACCGATCGAGCGCGTCGTGTTGCACCGGCGTGGACCGCTCGCGCCGACGCCTGGTTTCGGGCTCGATTCGACCTGGAAGGCAGCTTCGTCAATCTGCAGTTGACGGGCGGATGCGACGAGCGGTCGCGGCAGGTGCTTCACCAACTGGCTGCGGCGAGCACCGAGTTGTGGGTCGACGCCTCGTTCGTATGGCTGGTGCTCGAATCGGTCGAGTCGTCGGATCGGTTCGACCTGCTGGATCCGGTCGGCGTACTCGACCTTCGGGTGAGTGCAGGCGCCTTCGCCCGACGGGCTCTACCCTCCGGCTGCGCCGGCGCGTGGGTCGGTGACGTGTTTTCGTCTCGGTTCGGAGATGTCGGGCAGACCTACGCCGCCGAGCTTCGATCGCCGTACTCGATCGCCGGCTCGTCCACCATCGAAGGCGGCCGCAATCTCGTGCTGCGGGCGCTTGCCGACACCGACGATCAGGTCCAGATCCGCCAGGACGAGTTCGAGTTGGTGCGCTTGGCGGGTGGGCGCTTCCTCGTGGTGCTCCCTGGCGTGACCGACCTGTCGGGCATCGAGCTCGGCCTCGACGATCACCACCGCACCGTGCGCGACGTCGACCAGTTCGCCTACTCGTCGTCGCGTTCGGCGAGCGTCGAGGACAACCGCTACGCCCAGATGGTGGCGGCCGGGCTGCGGGCGGCGGGGGTTCCGATCGGAGCACCACTGATGATCGTCGGTCATAGTTACGGCGCCGACACGGCCCTCGATCTGGCGTCGGATCGTCGGTTCAACGGTGCGGCCGGGTTCAACGTGACCCATGTCGTCGCTGCCGGCTATCACTCGACCCCTCAGTTGGCGCATGTCGACCCACGCACCGAGGTGCTCGTCCTGCAGAACTACCGCGACGTGGCCGTGATCGCCGAGTCGATCGGATACGGCTCGGTGACGGAGGCGCTCGACGACGCCGGGGCGGCGCTCGACGACGTGCTCGGCCTCGATCCGTTGCGAGCTGGGTTCAACGTGGCCGGCGCCGTTTCGCATGCCGCCGCCGCGGCTGCGGCGGCGGCTCAGTTCGTGGCGGGCCGGTCGGGGACACTCGGCCGGGTCGCGATCGGGGTGCTGTCCGGGCGTCCGGGTCAGGTGGTCGATGCCGCCACCGATGTCCTGACGTTGCAGCAGCGGGTCGAGCGGGTCGCCGATCGTCAGGTCGTGGACGTGTTTCGCGGTGGCTCGACGGGCGTCGGTCATGCACCCGCCAACTATCTCGACCACGTCGCAACCACCCGTGATCCCGACGTTCAGGCGTTCTTCGAGTCGGTGGCGGCGGCTGGCTATGCGACATCGGGCACGGCCTGGGCGATCGACGTGTCGGTACCGCCCGAGCGCGATCCGTAGCGCCTGCTCGGTCCCGTCACTCAGAAAACCTGAGTCGATGCATGTCAGGATTTGAGGTCGGTGGTAGCCTTGAGCTATGGCGTTCGATCCCAAGACCTGGACGGTCAAGACCCAAGAAGCGTTCGCGGCGGCCATCGATCAGGCCAAGTCGAAGCACAACCCGGAACTCACCCCTGACCACCTGCTGGTGGCGATCACCGGTCAGGAGAACACCGTCGTGGCGCCAGTGCTGGCCAAGCTCGGCCAGTCGCCCGGGATGGTCCGCGACCGGGCGCTCGCCAGCGTCGAGCGGTTGCCCCAAGCCCACGGCGGTTCCGAACCGCGCATGAGCCGCGACCTGAATACCGTCGCTGAGCGAGCCGAGCAATACCGCAAAGACCTCCGCGACGACTATCTCTCGGTCGAACACTTGCTGCTGGCCATGAGTGATCGGCTCGGCGTGGGCAGCGAGGAGCTGTTGACCGTGTTGCGCGATGTGCGCGGCAGCCACCGGGTCACCGACCAGAACCCGGAGGAGAAGTTCGCGGCGCTCGAGAAGTACGGCCAGGATCTCACGCAGCGAGCTGCCGAAGGCAAGATCGACCCGGTCATCGGCCGCGACGACGAGATTCGGCGGGTCATCCAGGTCCTGTCACGACGCACCAAGAACAACCCGGTTCTGATCGGCGAGCCGGGGGTCGGCAAGACGGCGATCGTCGAAGGGCTCGCTCGCCGAATCTCTGACGGTGATGTGCCCGAGGGCCTCAAGGGCAAGCGGTTGATCGCCCTCGATATCGCTTCGATGCTGGCCGGAGCGAAGTACCGCGGCGAGTTCGAGGAGCGCCTGAAGGCGGTCCTGAAGGAGATCACCGACGCCGCCGGTGAGGTGATCACGTTCGTCGATGAGCTGCACACGATCGTCGGTGCCGGAGGCGCCGAGGGGGCGATGGACGCCGGCAACATGATCAAGCCGATGCTGGCCCGCGGCGAGCTGAAGATGATCGGTGCCACCACGCTCGACGAGTATCGCAAGTACGTCGAGAAAGACCCGGCGCTCGAACGCCGCTTCCAACAGGTCTACGTCGGTGAGCCCTCGGTCGAGGACACGATCGGCATCCTGCGTGGCCTCAAGGAACGCTACGAGGTGCACCATGGTGTGCGCATCCAGGACTCAGCGCTGGTGAGCGCAGCGGTGCTGTCGAACCGCTACCTCACCAACCGGTTCCTGCCGGACAAGGCGATCGACCTGGTCGACGAGGCGGCCTCCAAGCTGCGGATCGAGATCGACTCGATGCCGACCGAGATCGACGTGGTGGGGCGCCGCATCCTGCAGCTCGAGATCGAGCAGGTGGCGCTCGACAAGGAGAGCGACTCCGCTTCCAAGGAGCGGCTCGACGTGCTCCACACCGAGTTGGCCGAACTGAACGTGCAGCTCGCGGCCATGAAGGCTCACTGGGAGGGCGAGAAGCAGGCGATCGACGCGATCCGCAACCTCAAAGAAGAGCTGGAACACCTGCGCACCCAACTCGAACGCGAAACCGATCTCAACGTTGCCGCCGAGATCCGGTACGGCCGAATTCCTGAGCTGGAACGCCGCATCGAAGAGGCAACCGGCCATCTCGACGAGTTGCAGGGCACGCAGCGGATGCTCAAAGAGGAGGTCGATGCCGAGGACATCGCCGAGGTCGTTGCGAACTGGACCGGTGTGCCGATGACCCGACTGATGGAGTCGGAGATGGCCAAGCTGATTCACCTCGAGGACAAGCTCCATGAGCGTGTGATCGGCCAGGACGAAGCGGTCGTGGCTGTCGCCAATGCGATTCGTCGCAGCCGGGCTGGGCTCTCCGACCCGAACCGTCCGATCGGGTCGTTCATGTTCTTGGGCCCGACGGGTGTCGGCAAGACCGAGCTGGCGCGGGCGTTGGCCGAGTTCTTGTTCGATGACGAACGGGCGATGGTTCGGATCGACATGGGCGAGTACATGGAGAAGCACTCGGTCAGCCGTCTGATCGGAGCGCCCCCTGGGTACGTCGGCTACGACGAAGGGGGCCAGCTCACCGAGGCGGTACGCCGCCGACCGTACGCCGTCGTGCTGCTCGACGAGATCGAAAAGGCGCACCCCGACGTGTTCAACGTGCTGCTCCAGGTGCTCGACGACGGCCGTCTCACCGACGGTCAGGGTCGCACGGTCGACTTCACGAACTCGGTGCTGATCATGACCTCCAATATTCCCGGCAGCCCTGCCGATCATTTCAAGCCCGAGTTCATCAATCGCATCGACGACATGATCCGGTTCCGGTCGCTGACCGAGGATGATCTGCGCTTCATCGTCGACATCCAGCTCGAACGGCTTCGCACCAGGCTCGCCGATCGTCGCATGACGCTCGAGGTTTCCGAAGAGGCGATGCAGTTGTTGGCACATCTCGGTTTCGACCCGGCGTTCGGCGCCCGCCCGCTCAAGCGGGTCATCCAGCGCGAGATCGGCGACCGCGCTGCGGTGCTGATCCTCGAGGGTCGGGCGCCCGACGGCGGCGTGTTGCGGGTCGCCACGGCGGCCTCTGACGGCGCCGATGGCGAACCTCGCCTTACCGTCGAGGTTGGCGATTTTGCAGAGAGTTGACCGCTGATTGTTCGGACGTTTACGCCGCCTCATGCAAGATGACGATGTTTCCTTCCGTTCGCCGCCTCTGGGGATCCCGCCCCCCGGAGGCGGCGATTGGTTTTTTCGGGGCCGGCCGGTCAGGTCAGGGCGCGACGGTCGCCTTCTTGACGGGCGCATGCGCACCGCGCACCAGCTGAAATCGGAACCGCAACGGGTGATTGCCGATCACTTCCAGACTCGCCCCGTCGAATTGCGCCAGCCGCCGCGCCAGCGGTAGCCCGCGGCCATGTCGGGCGGCCGGGTCGGTCGGTCCGTCGAACAGCGTTCGGAGTTGGTCGGCAGGGACACCAGGGCCCTGGTCGATCACGATCACCGCCGGCCCGTCGATCATCAAGGTCACTGCGCCGGCACCATGGCGAACCGAGTTGTCGATCAAGATGTCGATCACTTGGCCGGCCAACCCGATCGTGCCGAACACGGGGGGCGCCGGGTTGGCGGTGATCATCGACACGTGCCGCTTGAGCGCCACGAACCGGGGCTGCCATTCTTCGGCGTGAGCCTTCACGAGCGCAACCAGATCGAACACGGTCTGTTCGTTCGTCGTGCGGTTGCGGGCGGCTGCCAGCAGATCGTTGATCGTGGCGTTGAGTTGATCGGTCTGCGCCAGCCCGGCTTCTGCCTCTGCGGCGACCTCGGGGTCGGTGGTCATCGTGAGGATCTCCAGCCGCATCGCG
Organism: uncultured Acidimicrobiaceae bacterium; assembly: GCA_963700265.1. Lineage (GTDB taxonomy): Bacteria > Actinomycetota > Acidimicrobiia > Acidimicrobiales > Ilumatobacteraceae > Ilumatobacter. The sequence goes on from CAVOWX010000001.1 coordinate 313,264, forward strand.
ATGCCGGCGATGCCGGTCCGCAACTGATGGGTTGCGTCGGCGGTGAAGTGTCGCTCGTTGGCGAGCATCGTCTCGACCCGCGTCGCACTCGTGTCGAGCGCCGAGCCGATCCGGTCGATCTCCGGGATCTGGGTACGGGCGAAAGGCTGCATGCTGAAGTCGCCCATACCGAGCCGTCCAGCCCGCGTCGCCAAGCGCTCGAGTGGCCGCGCCAGTTGGTGCGCTTGCACCGCCGCCAGGCCGGCGGCGGCGATGATCGCCCCGAGCGCCAGCATCAACAAGACCCGCATTTGGTCGCGGAAGTTCTCGTCGAGCGGGCTGGCGTCGGTCAACACCGTGATTCGGGTGCCGTCGGGGGCATTGCGAGACGCGCTCCGCGTGTCGCCACCGGCAACGAGCGCGCTGTCGACCAACACCGTGCCATCGGGGGCACGGATCTCCAGCCCGTCATTGGGGCCGAGCAGATCGCCGACGGCGCTGAGGTCGGAGGTCGGCTGGGCGCTGACGGCCTGCGTGTAGAGCGACTCGATCGAGCCTGCCTGTTGATCGAGCCGGGCATCGAGTTCGCGCTCGGCGGCGTCGTAGACGACCAGACCGATCGGAAGCGCGAGGGCTCCGAGAACCACCAGCACGATTGCGATGGTGGAGATGACGAGGCGACGGCGCACGGTCGCTCCCGGTCAACCCTCGAACCGAAACCCCACGCCGCGGACGGTCACGATCAACCTGGGCGGATCGGTGTGGTCGCCGATCTTCCTGCGCAACGTGGAGATGTGGGTGTCGAGTGTTCGGGTCGAGCCCCAGTAGTTCTCGTCCCACACACTGGACATGATCTGCTCGCGGGTGAATGTGGCATCCGGCTTGCTCATCAGCAACGCCAGCAGATCGAACTCCTTCGAGGTGAGGTCCAGTTCCGCGTTGTCGAGGTAGGCGCGCCGCGACTCGGTGTTGACACGCAGTGGCCCGCCGACCAACTCGCGTGGAATCTGATGGGCTGCCTGAGCAACGCGTAGCCGGGCCTTGATGCGGGCGACCAGTTCGGCAAGTCGAAACGGCTTGGGCACGTAGTCGTCGGCACCGGCGCCGAGCCCGACGATCACGTCCATCTCTTCGGCGCGAGCGGTGAGCATGATGATCGGCATCTCGGGTCGCTCTTCTCGGACCTTGCGGCACACGTCGAGTCCGTCGATGTCGGGAAGCGTGAGGTCGAGCAACATCAGGTCGGGCCGACGACTGAGCACGGCCGCCATGCCGTCACCCCCGGTCGAGGCGTGAACCACCTCGAACCCCTCGGCCCCCAGTACGCGCAGCAGTGGCTCACTGATGCGTTCGTCGTCCTCGACCAGCAGGATTGTCGTCACGAATCGCAATCGTACGCTACGCGGTGTCGCGGACGGACCAGACCGGTCCGGGGCACCGAAGAATTGCGTTCGTCGACCACTGTCTGCGCCGAATCGAGCGCGTTGTGCGCGCACGGTGTGCATCGCCTCAGTGACGACCGAATCAGTCGACGTCGGGACAGCGACGACGCAAGGCTGCTGCGTGGGCGGGGAAGCCTTCGTGGTCAGCCAGGGCGACGACGGATGGGGCGAGGCGTTGCATCGCCGCCTGGTCACAACGAGCTACGGCGGTGCGTTTCAGGAACGTGGCCGCAGTGATCCCGGAACTGACGTGAGCGAAGCCGCTGGTCGGTAGCGACGCTGGGCACCCGATCACGAAGTTGGCCGAACTGAACGGCGTGTGCTGGCCGACCAAGATCTCACCGGCATTGATCAACCCGTCGAGCACGGCGTCGACGCTGTCGTCGGCGACCGCGATCTGGAGGTGTTCCGGCGCAAACCAGTTGGCGACGCCGACCGCGTCGCCGAGCGTGTCGACCAACACGCAGCCTCCGTTGCGGCCGAGCGCTGCCCGAGCTGCATGGGCGCGCACCGCCGGCAGGTCGTCGAGTTGGCGTTCGAGTTCGGCGTCGGTGGCCGTAGCGACAGCGGGGTCGGTACAAACGAGCACGACGGATGAGTCGGTGCCGTGCTCGGCCTCGATCAGCAGATCGGCTGCCAGCAAACAGGCGTCGGCGGAGTGATCGGCGATCACGAGGCTTTCGGTCGGACCGAGCAGCATCATCGTGGTCACCCCGTGACGCTGCATCTCGACCTGAGCGATCGTGACAGCAGGCGATCCCGGGCCGACGACCTTGCGAACCCGAGGGATGCTGTCGGTACCGAACCCGAGCGCTGCGATGCCGGCCGGCCCGTTGACCCTGAACACGCTGCGCAGCCCGAGCTTGCGGCACACGGTCAGCACGGCCGGGTCGACTTCGCCCGCCCCACCGGGCACGGGCGGAACCACGAGCGTCAGTTCGGGCACACCCGCCACGATCGCTGGAACGGCGAGTTGGTAGGCCACGCTGGGGTAGCTGGCCTTACCCGATGGGGTGAACAAGCCCGCCGACGTGATCGGGCCGATCTTCTCGCCGACCACGAGCCCCGGCTCTGGCTCGAACGACCAATCGGTGAACCGCTCCAATTGCTGTTCGTTGAAGGCTCGCAGGTGGGCGATCGCGTCGTCGATCGCCCGATCAACCTGGTCGCTCACCGTTGCCGAGTCGAGTTCGTCGTCGGTGACGCGAAGTTGTTCGGGGCCGAGCGCGATGCCGTCGAACGTGGCGAGGGCATCGCACACAGCGGCGTCGCCGCGAAGCCGAACGTCGTCGATCAGAGCGCCGATCGAGTCGCGCAGCTGGGGGTCGAAGATGTCGCTCAGGCCGCGTCCGACGAGCTGGCTGCGGGCGGATTCGTCCATCTCGGTCCACCGCTGGAATCGCATCACCGTCACGCCGCGCAACGGTAGCTGCGGCGACCCCGGCCTCGGACAAATCGTTCAGATCCACACTGGACACGCCAAGCGGGGCACCTGCTGGAGTAGCGTCATCTCACGTTCAGTCCGCATCTCCGGGGAGCGTGCCAATGCCCGTCACAGTCGTCGTCGGCGCCCAATGGGGTGACGAAGGCAAGGCCAAGATCATCGACCTGCTCTCGAAAGAGCACACCTACGTGGTGCGCTACCAGGGCGGTCACAACGCCGGTCACACCGTGGTCGTCGATGATCAGCGATACGCCCTGCAGCTGATTCCGAGTGGTGTCCTGTACGACCATGTCGTGCCGGTGATCGCCAATGGTGTCGTCGTCGACCTGCCGACGCTGTTCAACGAGATCGACACCCTCGAAGGGCGCGGTATCTCGTGCGCCCGGCTCAAGATCTCCAGCCTGGCGCACCTGATCTTCCCGTGGCATCAGACCCACGACGCGATCGCTGAGGCGATGCGCGGTGACGACAAGATCGGCACGACCCTCAAGGGGATCGGTCCGGCTTACGCCGACAAGGCCCGCCGGGTCGGGGTGCGGGTCGGCGAAGTGGTCGACATCGAGCACTTCGCCGCCACCGTCAGAGCGAGAGCGATCGCCGAGAACACCTTGATCGAACAAGCCGGTGAACAGCCGCTCGACGTCGATGAGATCGTCGATCGGTTCGTCGCCTTCGGGCGTCGGTTGCAGCCGTTCGTCGCCGACACCGTCACGCTGTTGCACGCAGCGCTGGCGGCCGGTCAGCAGGTGTTGCTGGAGGGCGCCCAAGCGACGTTCCTCGACCTCGATCACGGCACCTATCCGTACGTCACCTCGTCCAACCCGACCGCAGGGGGTGCCTGTGCCGGCTCGGGGCTGGGGCCGCGCGACATCAGTCGCATCGTCGGTATCACCAAGGCCTACACGACCCGGGTCGGAGCCGGACCGTTTCCGACCGAGTTGCTCGACGCAGACGGCGAGACGCTGATCGATGTCGGTCGCGAGTTCGGAACCGTCACCGGCCGCCGGCGCCGGGCCGGATGGTTGGACTGCGTGATGCTGCGCCAGGCCGTGCGGCTCAACAGTCTGACCGAGTTGGCGCTCACCAAGCTCGACATCCTCGATGGGTTCGAGTCGGTCAAGGTGTGTACCGCCTATCGACTCGACGGGCAGCTGATCGACTTCTATCCCGACCGGTCCGACATCCTGGCCCGCATCGAGCCGGTCTACGAGACGCTGCCCGGATGGAAGACCGACCTGTCGGCCGCCCGCGAGTCGGGCACGTTGCCGAACGAAGCCAAGGCCTTCTTGGCGCTGGTCGAGGCGCAGGTCGGTGTGCCGGTCAAGGTCGTCGGTGTCGGCGCCGAGCGTGACGACTATCTGCTGTGGACACCGTGAGCAGCGCCGTGGCGAACGAGGACCGCCCATGATCCCGCGCTATTCGACCCCGGAGATGACGGCCGTCTGGTCGGACGTCTCGAAGTTCGCCAGGTTCCTCGAAGTCGAGCTGCTCGCCACCGAGGCGCACGCCGAGATCGGTGTCGTTCCTCACGCGGACGCCCGTGTCTGCCGCGAGCGGGCGCCCCACGTCGACGAGGCCTTCGTCGAGGCGATCGTGGCCCGCGAGGCGATCACCGACCACGACGTGGCTGCGTTCGTGGATGTCGTTCAGGCGGCGATCGCCGACGATGCCGGCAAGTGGATTCACTACGGGCTGACGTCGAGCGACGTCGGCGACACCGTGTTGTGCTGGCAGATGACCGACGCCACCGATCTGCTGATCGAGGAGTCGGGACGCTTGCTACAGGTGCTGCTCGACCTGGCGCAAGAACATCGCGACACCGTGATGATCGGGCGCACCCACGGCGTCCACGCCGAACCGACCACCTTCGGCGCCAAGTTGGCTCTGTGGGCGCTTCAGGTCGATCGCGACCGACGCCGTCTGCGGGCGGCGCGCGACGTGATCGCCGTGATGAAGCTCAGCGGAGCGGTGGGCACGTACTCGAACATCCCACCGTCGGTCGAGACGTTCGTCGGGTCGGCGCTCGGGCTGCAACCGGTGGCGGCCACCCAGGTGATCGCCCGTGATCGACACAGCGAGTTCCTGTACGCGTGCGCCTCGATCGGTGCCACGTGCGAGTTGATGGCCGTCGAGTTGCGGCACCTGCAGCGCACCGAAGTGGGCGAGGTGCAGGAGGGCTTCAAGCCCGGCCAGAAGGGTTCGTCGGCGATGCCGCACAAGCGCAACCCGATCTCCGCCGAGACGATCTCCGGGTTGGCACGAGTGTTGCGCTCGAATCTGTTGGCGGGCATGCAGGACATCGCCCTCTGGCACGAGCGCGACATCTCGCACTCGTCGGTCGAGCGGGTCGTGCTGCCCGATTCGTCGCAGTTGGCGCACTATGTGATGCGCCGCCTCGGAAAGCTCCTGTCGGGCCTCGTCGTCTTCCCCGACCGCATGCAGGCCAACCTCGACGCCAGCTTCGGGTTGGTGTTCAGCCAGCCGGTGCTGTTGGGGCTGGTTGCCTCCGGCAAATCGCGCGACGATGCGTACCGGATCGTTCAACGCAACGCGATGCGGGCATGGGACGAGGGCACCGACTTCCGAGCGTTGCTCGAAGCCGACCCGGAAGTCGACAACAAGCTGCTCGGTGAGGCGTTCGACTTGCGTCGCTCGCTGAGCAATCTGCCTGTCGTTTTCGATCAGTTGGCGGCGATCGAGGTCTGATCCCCGACCGGCGCTCAGTCGCCGCGCCCGATGCCGGCGCGCGACAGCGTGGCGGCGGGCACGCCGACTTCGCGCCATGAGCCGTAGGAGATGCCTTTGCGACCGCCGTACGCCTTGGCGACTGCGACGAACGCATTCTCGAGGGCGGCGATATCGACGGTCGAACCCATCGACGCCAGTTCGTTGGTGAGGTCGCGGCGCTCCTGGATCAGTTGCAGTTCGTCGATCGCGCTGGCTTCGGCGAACGCCTGCTCGATTGCTGCCAGGCGCTGCTTGATCGAATCGGGCGTGCGCCTGCGGCCGCGGCGTGGCTTGGTGCTGCGGAGTGCCTCGAGGTAGTCCCGTACGGCGCGCCCCTCAGAACGCCCCCGTTCGAGCGCCGCCTTGTGCTCATCGGTCATGTGTTTCGGTCCGCGTTTTCCAGCCATATCGAGCAGTGTAGGTCGCAATTCAATTTCTGCAATAGCGTGCTCGAGATGTTCGATCTCGAAGCCCACGGCCCGGATACCTTCGTGGGAACCGGGCCGCGATATCCGTGGGGAGGCCTGTACGGCGGACAGATCGTTGCCCAAGCACTTCGCGCCGCTGCCTTCTCGGTCGACCGAGCATTTGTGCCACATTCGATCCGGGCCTATTTCATTCGGCCAGGTGACCACACCGAACCCGTCAGGTATGAGGTCGACCGAACTCGCAATGGGCGCAGCTTTCTGACGCGGCGCGTGATCGCACGCCAAGCGATCGGGGCGATCCTCAACGCCGAGTGTTCGTTCCAGCGTCCCGAGCATTCGCTCTCGCTCCAAACGGTCGAGTTCCCCAGGGTTCCTGATCCTGGCGGCATCGAGAACACATCGTTCTCACCCCACTTCGACCGTCGGTTCGTGGCGCAAGCCGACCTCGACGGCCGCCCAAGAGACGGTGCCGGGCGGGTCACGGCGTGGATGCGAGTGCTCGATCCGATTCCCGAATCGATCGATGAGGATGAGCCGTTTCTACATCAATGCTGGTTGGCGTATGTATCTGATGATCTCGCCAGCGACACCGTCGGAGCCGCTCATCGGGCTGTGTATCAGGGCGATCCCGATGCACATATGTCGGGTATCAGCCTCGACCACACGATCTGGTTTCACCGCCCAATGCGAGCTGATCTGTGGCATCTCCACGACTTCAGTTGCCACCACTACACCGGTGCCAGAGGGCTGGCTATCGGTCATGTCTTTGAGGAAGGTGGCACGCATGTCGCGACGATCGCCCAGGAAGTGCTGCGGCGCGAACCACGCAGCGGCTCGCAGTAGCGTCGTCGGACATGGGCGAACTACCCGAATTGTCTCCGACGCTCGATGCGCTGCGCCGCCATGTGTTGGAGCACTCGGTGCGGCGCGGCGACTTCACCCTCAAGTCGGGCGCCAAGTCGTCGTGGTTTCTCGATACCAAACAGACCGCCTGTCGGCCCGACGGGATCCTGCTCGTCGCCGACGCGATGCTGGAGGTGATTCCCGAGGACGCCACCGCGATCGGCGGCCCCACGATGGGTGCTGATCCTGTGGCATTCGGCGTCGCCGCGGTGGCGGCCACGAGGGGACGCCACTTGCGCAGCTTCAGCGTCCGCAAGGAAGCCAAGGATCACGGTGTGATGGGGCGCTTGGCAGGCGCCATCGAGCCGGGCGACAAGGTCGTCATCACCGAGGACACCACCACGCGCGGTACCACGTTGATCGAGACCGTCGAGGTGGTCCGCCAGTTCGGCGCCGAACCGGTGCTGGTCAGCCTGATCGTCGATCGTGGAGGCACCTGCGCTGCCCTCTGCGAAGCCGCCGGTGTGGCGTACGCCCCACTGTTGACGGCGCTCGACCTCGGATTCGGCTACGGCACCTGACGAGCCAGGCCGATCAGCCGGCGAGTGCTTCGCTCACCCAGCACTCCGTGAGGTGCAGGGTCGAACGAATCCGCACCACCCGCTTGGGCTGGCTGCGGTCGCGACCGCACATCGACAGGGCCGCCTTGATGCACGATTGCTCATCGGGCAGCACCATCGGCAGCCGTGCTCGGCGCATCCCGGCCGGCCCGGCGGTGAAGCAGTTGATGTACGTCTTGCGGAAGTCGAGTTTGTTGGCGAGTGAGGCCGGGATGAAGTCGGCGAACCCGATGCCGAGCGCGTTGCCGCCACTCACGTCGGTGAGGTCGAGCAGCACGATCGCGCTCACCGCCGGCTTGCGCAAGGTCGTCGAGGCCCGGCACCCAGAACCGGCCGGTGACGTTCGGGTCGATCGTGGTGCCCGAGATGTCCTTGCCGCCGAGCTCGACGATCAACACGTCGATCTGCTCGAACGGCAACGACGGCACGAGGGCACGGGAGTACTCGGTGAGTTCGTGTTCGAGTTGGGTGCCCACGTCGTCGGCACCCAACCCGGCGATCTGAACAACGGCGCCGGACGTCGACTCGATCGAACCGATGCCGCCCGAGCAGCTTGCCGGTGCTGCGCAGCGCGGCGCAGGCGTCGAGCAACCGGTCGCGCATCTCGATCGGTCCGCACGAGTGCACCAGCGAAGCGCCGGGCTGTTTCCCGAATCCGACCACGGCCATCTTCATGCAACCCGACTCGATCGGGCCCTTGAAGCAGGTGTGTGGCTTGATTCGGTTGACCGGCAGGAACCGATCGGCTGCGGCCGCGTTGGCATCGAGGTGAACGGGAGTGCCGCTGTCGGTGTGGGCGACGACGATCGTGTCCATCGTGGCGCGGATCTCGGCATCGAGCGACTGCTCGGTCATCCCGAGTTCGGCCAGCAAGTGGACTTGGCCCTCGGCCGTGGCGCCGCCGTGCGACCCCATCGCCGGTACCACGAATGGGTCTGCCCCGAGTTGACGCAGTGCGGCAATCGTGCCGCGCAGCAGTTCGACCCGTCCGGTGAGTCCGCGCGACCCCGCTCCGACAGCAATCGTCATTCCATCGGTGACGGTGTCACCGAACGTCGCCAGGACAGCGTCGCGGGCAGCCCGTTCGATGTCGTCGACGGCGGGTGGGGAAGGCACTTCGAGTGGATACGGGAACAGTTCGGGAACGGTGAGATCGTCCGCGAACGGAAGCTCGACCCCGGCCACCAATCTGCTCCCACGACATACGGCGAGCTTAGGCGGCGCCGGTGGTAGAGCCGATCGTCCCGAATACTGAAGTCAAATCGACTCTGCGTCGGGATCCGCACGTCGGGGCGTACCATTGATATATGGAATCTTTTTGGAGGAGCGCGGGCGTACAGCTCGGCAAGCAGTGGAAAGTCGTGTTGGCGGTGGTCATCGCGATCACTGTGGTGTTGGGGATCGGAGCGACCCGGATCGAGTTCGCGACGGGGCAGGACAGCTACCTCAACCCTGATTCTCAGATCGCCATCGACAATGTCGACTTTCAGGATCAGTTCGGTGGCGAGACCGTCATCTTGTTGTTCACGGCCACCGAACCCGACGCCGATGTCGCCGACCTGATCGAGGGTGACAACCTGACCGAACTGAACGCCCTCACCGAGCAGATGAGCAAGGTCGCCAACGTGCGGTCGGTCATCACGCCGCCGGTGTCGATCACGTTCAGCGATTCGCTCCTGCAAGGCCCCGGCCGGGCGGCGTTGATCTCTGCTGCCGGCCGTGACGTCGACGGTGCCGACGTCGCGCGGCGCCGATGTCTCGCTCAGCTTGGCCCGGCTCGGCGCTGTCGACAACCAGGTGCTCGGCGACCCCGACTGGAACGACCTGCTGATCTACGGCAACAACAACTACGAGGTCGTCGATGGCCAGGTCGTGGCGCCCGCTCCGCAGGATCTCGTGATCCGCAAGTCGCTCGCCAGCACGTTCCCGAACGTGGAGGGTCTACCGGTCAACTCGACGGCGGTCGGCGGCATCGTGTTGGAGGGCAACCTCGACCTCGATGCCCAGTCGGCCGCCACCGAAGAACTGTTGACGATCCTCGACACGGTCGACCTCGACGGGTTCGAACTCACCGTCACCGGCTCGCCGGTGTACTTGAAGGAGATCAACGACTACCTGAAGGGCGGCATGCTCACCCTCGGCCTGATCGCTCTGGCGGTCATGGCGATCGTGCTGGCGGTCATGTTCCGGGTTCGGTGGCGGCTGCTTCCGCTGCTGTCGGTGTTGTTCGGCGTGATCTGGACCTTCTCGATCCTCGGTTGGGTCGGCATCGACCTGTCGCTCGTCACGATCTCCGGTCTGCCGATCCTGATCGGGTTGGGTATCGACTTCGCGATCCAGATCCACAACCGTGTCGAGGAAGAGGTCGTGCTCGATCAGGCCGAGCACCCGATCGCCGAGACGCTCGCCAACCTGGTGCCGCCGTTGATCGTTGCATCGATCGCCGGCATCGTCGCCTTCTTGGCGCTCCAGTTGTCGAAGGTGCCGATGATTCGTGACTTCGGCGTGCTGTTGATGATCGGCGTGGCGGTGCTCGTCACGCTCGGCATCGTGTTGACCGCCTCGGTGCTCGGTATTCGCGAGTGGACGGTGCCAACCGAGAAGCGTGGGGCGTCGCTGGTGGAACGGATCGTCGTGAAGCTTGGCGGCTTGCCGACCAAGGCCGGTATCGCACTGGTGATCGCCTCGGTGTTCTTGTTCGTCGGCGGCATCCTCGTCGAGGGTCGCACCAAGATCGAGTCCGATCCCGTGAAGTGGATCGACCAGGGCAGCGAAGTCGTCGCCGACATCCAGCGGCTCGAGGACGAGACCGGCTTCGCCACCACGCTCGGCGTGGTCGTCAAGGCCAACAACGTCTACGACCAGGATGTGATCGACCTGATCCACGAGTTCACGATCGCTTCCGAAGCGCGCCCCGAGGTGATTTCGTCGTCCAGCCTGGTGAACACGTTGGCCAAGATCATCGACATCGACGGGGCGACGGTGATTCCTCCGACCGAGGTCGACATCTCCGATTCCGCGGCGGTGATGCCCGAAGCGATCGCCAAGGCGTTGGTCAACGCCGATGCCACCGCCGCCCAGATCAACCTGCGCCTGGCTGGTGCCAGCCTGGAGGATCGGGCGGTGCTCGTCGGCGAGCTGAAGGACGACCTCGACGCTCGCATCGCGGCGCTCGACATCGACGCTGACAGCGTGCTGCTGACCGACTTGCCAGACGGCCAGTCGGCGATCAGCGCTACGCCGGCCGGACTCGCCACGGTCGGAATCGGCCTGCTCGAGAACCTGTCGTCGAACCGGGCCGCACTCACCTACCTCGCCCTGTGCCTGGCCGGGCTGTTCCTGGTGCTGCGATTCCGCAGCTTCAGCAGGGCGCTGCTGGCACTCGTGCCGGTGTTCCTGGCGGTCGGCGCTTCCTCGCTGATCGTCGGGCTGCTCGGGATTCAGCTCAGCCCGTTGACCACGGTGTCAGGTCCGCTCGTGATTGCGTCGTGTACCGAGTTCTCGGTGCTGATCTTCGGCAGATACCTCGAAGAACGCCAGAGCGGGCTCGAGGCACGTGTCGCCAGCGACACGGCTGCCGCCCGAACCGGTCGAGCGTTCTTCACCTCAGCCGTCACCACGATCGGTGGTTTCGCCGTGCTGATGGTGTCGCCGCTCCCGCTGCTGCGCGACTTCGGTCTGATCGTCACCCTCAACGTGTCGATCGCTCTGTTGGCGGCGCTCGTGGTGATGCCGCCGATGATGGTGTGGGTCGACATCAAGGGCTGGCTCGGCACCGCCGATCAGATCGATCCCGATAGCGCCGTCAAGCTGGCCGCTCCGATGCCTGGCGACCAGACGGTGTTGGCCGGAATCGGCGCCGTCGCCTTCGCTGCGGCCGGAGTGGGCATTTACGCCTCGGCGGACACGTCGTCGGGCCACGTCAATGAGGTCTCGTACCTTGCCGTGCCGCTGCCGACCACGACCACGACCACGACCACCACCACCACGACGACGACCCTTCCACCGCCGCCCACCACGACGATCGCCGGCGAGCAGCCGCCGACCAGCGAGGCCCCGCCGACCAGCGAGGCCGGTCCGCTGATCGACCCGGCCGGGTTCCCCGACGAGGCCCCTGGCGGGACGTTCGGGCCGGCCCTGTTCGGCTTCCTGACCGGTGCCGGCGTGCCCGGCAACGCCGCCCATTGCACGATCGTCACCGCCTTCGAGCGTGGCGGGGGTGAGGGTGTTGTGGTGCCGCTTCTGCTGGCTGCAGATCAACCCACGCTCGACCTGGTCGGCCAAGCCGGCGCCGATTGCGGTGTGCCCGCCGAGCAGATCGCCGCCGCCATCGCTGCCGGCCTCGGCTGACCAGCCCCGAACCCACACCCCGACCCCAGACCCACAACGCGTGAGGTTTCTGCGCACTCCATGCGCAGAAACCTCACGCGTTGTGGGGCACACTGGGGGCCATGACGTATCCGATGCCGGGGCCCTCGAATGCCGGTGGTGAGCGATGGAACGTGAACCTGCCTGCTGTCGTCGGTGTCGTGTTCGTGTTCCTCGTCGGCGTGATCGTGTGGGTCGTTGCCTCATCTGGCGGTGACGCCGATTCCCAGACAGCGACCACATCGACGCTCACATCGACGCTCACATCGGCGCCCACCTCGCCAACAGCGGTGATCGTCGAGCCCGTGATTGCGACGAGTCAACCGGGCACCACGACACCCGCCCCGATGCCCGAGCCATCGGTGACCGCCGCGACAGTGACGTCTGTCGTGCCATCTGCGCCGGTGACGACGGCGCCAGTGCCGGTGACCACGGCGCCGAGAAGCGAACCAGGAGCCGTGGTGGGCGATCTGGCGGTGGCAGGTCGCCCGATGCAGCAACCGGGCTGCGACAACACGTTCATCACCGTGATCGCCTCTGCCGTCGGCGACAACGCAACCGCCGGCGGCATCGCCAGGCTGCTGGAGACCTATCCCGGGTCGAACTACCTGCGCACCGACCAGACCTGCCCGTCGCTCACTCAGGACATCGACGGCGAACCGATCTATGTCGTCTACTTCGGCCCGTTCGTGGTCGCCTCCGATGCTTGCGCGGCCAGAGCCCAGGGTTCGGAGGGCGCCTACGCCCGCCGATTGAGCACCGAGGTCGGTCCCGATCACGGTGTCGCCTGCGGCTGAGTCGGCCGGTCATCGATTGGTGATCTGACTCACTTTCCCTTCTGCATCGTTCGGTGACCGACACTCCTGGTGCCGACCACGAGATGGCGGCCTACGACGAGCGAAGGTGGGCAACCGGATGGAGCACCAAGTCGAGCAGACTCCGACGATCGAATTCTGTGGCTCGGTCGTCGACGTCGATCACACGCCGTTCACGATCGGTCGCGATGCAGATCTCATGGTCGACGACGTCAACCGTTTCCTGCACCGCAGGTTCCTCAGCCTGACCTCGCGACGAGGGGTCTGGCTGCTGACCAATGTTGGCGATCGACTGGTGGCGACCGTGTCGGATCTGGATCGCCGTCTGGAGGCGTTCCTGGCGCCGGGCGCCGTGCTGCCCCTGACATTCGCCGACACGCGTGTCCGATTCCGGGCCGGACCGACCACGTATGAGTTCACGATTCAGCTCGCCGAATCGGCGTTCGCCGACGGTTGCGTCGATCACGACGAGTCGGGTGACGTCACCACCGGGCTGGTGACGATGACGCCTGATCAATTGCGTCTGGTGCTGGTGCTGGCTGAGCCGGCTTTGAGAAGCGGTCACCGTGCGGCGACGGTGATGCCATCCTCGTCGGACGCCGCCGAGCGGTTGGGATGGACGATCACCAAGTTCAACCGCAAGCTCGACAACGTGTGTCACAAGTTGTCAGCTCAGGGTGTGCGGGGTCTGCACGGCGGGCTCGGCCGGTTGGCGTCGCATCGCCGCGCTCGCCTCGTCGAGTACGCCCTCGCGGTGCGGTTGGTGACGGCCGCCGACATCGATCTGCTCGACCAGATCGATACCGCCGCTTGAGCGGATCGCGACGATGATCGAGATCGAGGGATACGTCGACTTCGAGCGGATCGGTGAAGGCGGCGCCGGAGTCGTGTACCGGGCGGTCCGCCGATCGACCGGAGCCGAGGTGGCCGTGAAGGTGTTGCGCGACGTGTCGGATCAGTCCGCCGCCTGGCATCGCATGCGGCGTGAGTTGACGGCGCTGGTTGCCCTGGGTGGTCATGCCAACGTGGTCCAGGTGTTCGAGATGCTCGAACACGAACACGGTTCGGCGTTGGTGATGGAGTACGTGCCCGGTGGTTCGGTGGCCGATGTGATGACTCGACGCGACGGCGTGTTCACCGTCGGCGAGGCGCTGCTGATCGCAAGCCAGACCGCCGGTGCACTGGCCGCCGCCCACGCCGTTGGCATCGTGCACCGTGACATCAAGCCACACAACCTGTTGATCGACGCCTATGGGCAGATCAAACTGTGCGACTTCGGGATTGCGTCGCTGACTCGCAGTGAGGAGTTTCGGGACCGCACCGACGCCTGGTCGATGCGGTACGCCAGCCCGGAGGACCTCGATGGTGATGCGCCCGTCGGCCCGTCGTCCGACGTGTACTCGCTCGGAGCGACGCTGCTGCATCTGGTGCACGGCGCCCCGCCGACGATGAAAGATCGACTCGCCCCGTGGGTTCCGGTCAACACCGGAGCCACGCAATCCGCCGAACTCGACGCCGTGATGGCCGCCTGCCTGCACGCCGAGCCGGCCGCCCGCCCCACGGCACCCGAGCTCGTCGACCGCCTCCAAGTCATCGGCGCGATGAGCGACCAACGCCTGAGGTCACTGGCGTGTGCCGCCACCGAAGCCTCGCCGGCGGCAACGACGTCTCGACCAGCCGTTGGCACGAGTCGCGACACGAGTGGCGGCACGGTCGGATCGCAGGATGAAACCGGTCAGGGGCACGCGTCGTTCGATGATCTGTCCGGCGTGTTCGACCCTGACGCGACTCTCCACCGGCCTCGGCGGCGACAGGTGCCGAGCCCTGTTGCCACGGCACAGCGACGTCGGCGTTGGCCGTTCGTCGCCGGGGTAATGGTGTCGGCAATCGTCGTGTCCGGCGCAGCGGCGTTGATCGGGTCAGGTCGCGACGATCCTGTCGACGCTTCGACGGGCGCGTCGATCGGCGCAACCGTCGGCACATCGGCCGGTCTGTCGGTGTCGGGGTCGCTGGTGCCGACGCCAACGGTTCCCCCGACGACCGCTGTGCCGGACGTGGTGGCGACCACCGTCGGCGTGGCCGAACTGGGGATCGTTGAGCGTCCGGACGGGTTGATGGCAATCGACGACGCCACGATCGAGTGGCCCTTCGGCGCGGTCGGCGAATGCCTCGTGCAGCCGTCGGTCGGCTCCGTGCTCGAGTCGGTGGCGTGCAGCCAGCCGCACGACCTGCAGCGCTACGCGGTGGCGAACGCTCGATTCGGAGCAGTTCCCTCCCGAAGCGGTCTTCGACCCCGAGATGGTCGCGGCGACCGTCGCTGAGGTGTGCGCTGCGGAGTTCGCTGCGTTCGCCGGACCCGAATCGGCCGCAGCCGAACTCGATCGACCGGTGACGCAACCGTCGGCGGACACGTTCGACCAAGGCGACCGCCGCTTCCAGTGCCTGGTCGGTTCCCACGGCCACCGCTTGATCGGCGACGCCAGCCAGCTCGGCAGGTAACCCACCAGCGGTCAGGGGCGCCAGATCCAGCGGTGTGCGCGGGCGCGATGACGACATCGTGCGTGATGATCGCGCCAGCCGTCGTCAACCTGGACGGGCATCCCCGTCAGCTGGCGCGATAACGACATCTTGCGTGGTAATCGCGCCAGCTGAATCGAAGCCCGGACGCGCAACAGGTCAGACCTGAGTGGTCTGACCTGTTGTTCGAACGGTGGTCGAGCGGGGCGTCGATCCCCGGACCCCACGCTTTTCAGGCGTGTGCTCTGCCGACTGAGCTACTCGACCGTGTGCTCGGATGCGTGGTGCATCCGATATGTGCACAAGGCCGCCTTTCGGCGGCCCTGCAGCGGTCCCGACGGGACTTGAACCCGCGACCTCCGGCTTGACAGGCCGGCGTGAACTCCAGACTTCACCACGGGACCTGGAGATATATGTAACCACTAGCACCCCCAACGGGATTCGAACCCGTGCCGCCACCTTGAAAGGGTGGTGTCCTAGGCCACTAGACGATGGGGGCAGGAAGCCTGATCCGTTGGAGAGCGTGCAGAAACCTAGCAGCACGGTGGGGCCGTTCCACCAAGTCGAGACACGATTCGGATCGAGACTACGGTGCTGATCCATGCGCGGGTCGTCCTGGTTGCCATCGATACTCGGGGCAGCGGCCGCCGGCTACCTGATCGGGACGTTTCCCACCGCCGACCTCGTCGCCGGTCGCGCCTCCAACGGATCGATCGATCTGCGTGACGCCGGAACCGGGAATCCCGGCGGGGCCAATGCCATCAAGGTGCTCGGCAAGAAGGCCGGCGCGGTCGTGATCGCCGGTGACATCGCCAAGGGCGCTGCGGCCTCGGCGATCGGCGCAGTGGTTGCCGGACCGGTCGGTGCCCACATCGCAGGAACGTCCTCGGTGGTCGGCCACTGCTATCCGGTCTGGAACGGATTCCGGGGCGGCAAGGGTGTCGCCGCCAGCGTCGGGCAATGCCTCGCCACGTTCCCGGCCTACTTCCCGATCGATGCTGCCGTGGCAGTGGTCACCGTCGCCATCCCACGCTGGAAGCAGCGTGCCTTCTCGGCCACGATTGCGTCGTCGGTGTGCTGGGTGCTCGGGGGCGTCGTCTGGTGGCGTCGCAAGCTTCCGAATGCCTGGGGCCCGAAACCCACCGCTGCACTACCGATTGCCTCGGCGATCAGCAGCGCCATCATCATCCGCCGCTTCATGGCCGCGGCCGCCGATCCGGTCACCGCCTGATCGGTCGATCGTGTCTGAGCATCCAGTGATCGGCATCGTCACCGACTCCAACAGCCAGCTCACGGCGGCACTCGCCGAGCGGTTCGAGGTCGAGGTCGTTGCGATGACCGTGACCGTCGATGGAATCGATCATCGCGAGGGGGAGAACCTCGACGCCGACCGCTTCTACGCCTGCTTCGACGATGGTGTCCACCCTGAGGTCACCACGAGCCAGCCCTCACCTGGCCAGTTCGTCGTCGCCTACCAGCGCCTGATCGACCGGGGCTGCACCGAGATCATCTCGATCCACATCGCTGAGGCGATGTCGGGAACCGTCGGCAGCGCCACGGTTGCGGCGGCCGGCGTCGATGCGCCCGTGCACGTGATCGATACCGGGAGCGCCAGCTTCGGTGTGGCGGTGTGCGTGTGGGCAGCCGGTGTGGCGCTCGATCGTGGCGGCAACCCTGACGACATTCGGCGCCGGATCGAGAACCTCGTTCCACGGATCGGTACCGCCTTCATGGTCGGTGTTCCGTTCCTGACCGAGCGCGGTGGCAGGGCGGCGAGGATCGACCTGGACGGCGACGGCATTCCGGTCCTGGCGATGAGCAACGCTGAGCTGACGGTGCTCGACCGCGTCTCGACCGTTGAGGACGCGATCGACGTGATGTCGACCTTTGCAACCGGGTGGGGTGACCACGTCACGGTGGCGATCGGCACCTCCGACGCCTCCAGCACCGATCTCGCCGCCCGCCTGGAACGAGCCCTGGCCGGCGCACCGACGATCGACGAGATCGTGTCCTACCGGATCGGCCCCAGCGTCGGCGCCCACACCGGCCCCGGCACCTTCGGTCTGTTCGTCTTCCCCACCATCAAGTGAGTTGGGAGTTGTGCCTGGCACAACTCCCAACCGATCTCAGAGGGGTTTGGACATCAGGCTGACTTGGGTGCCGTAGTTGGTCTCTTGCCGGCCGACTTCGACGAATCCGAGTGTGGCGTGGAACGCCAGCGACCCGTCGTTGCGGGGGCGCAGGTTGACCTCGAGCGTGAACCGGGTTGCGTCGGGGCATCGCTCGGCCGCCAGCCGCTCGACCTCGGCGTACATCGCCCGCCCGATGCCGTGCCCCCGGAACTCAGGTCGGATGGCGACGCGGTCGAGGTACACGAAGTCGTCGAAGCGTTCGCTGAACCACAGGTAGTTGAGAGAGTCGTACGTCCGCGCCGGGGGCCAGCACGAGACAGAAGCCGGCGATCGCGTCATCGACCTCGGCGACGAGCGCGATCACCGACTCGTCAGCGATCGCACCGAGGTCCTCGAGTGTTTCCGTGCCGACGGCGGGCACCTCTGCCTCGTTGATCTGATGGATCGTCTCGAGATCGTCCGGTCGGTAGGCCCGCAGCAGCATTCGGGCCACGCTACCGATCCAGCTTCATCGTCGTGATCGTGAACCAGGCTTCGAAGCCGTGCCGGATCAGGTTGCGCTGCGAGGTTCCCCCCGGCGGCCGCCGTGGTGGTGGCGATCTCGCACCCGAGCCGTGCGGCGACTCGTAAGCGGTGGTGGATAAACGCCCGTTGCACCCCCCGGCCACGTTCGGCGGGCACCGTCGACATGCCGCCCAACGTCGCAATCCCGTCCCTGGCGGTCAGGCTGGCGCACCCGATTGGACGCCCGTCGCCGGCGTCGGTGGCGAGTATCAGCCCGTCGCCGTCGACGATCGCGGCGGCACGCCCGTACGCATCGCTGGCCCGTCGGGCGTCGCCGTCGACGTGTCCCCAGCCGAGCGCCGAGGTCTCCAGCCACCGCCCCAGCAGATCGGTGTTGGCGGGTCGTATCACGATCGTCGGGTCAGGCGACGGGCAGTCGCCCGATGTCGTCGAGTCGGCGACGAAGCGCCGCTGTTTCGTCGGCGGCCACGTAGCCGCGCCGGGCCAGTTGTACCGCCACGCCAGGATCGGTGGCAGGCGTGATCTCGATCGCGGCCGGCACGCCGACCGCCGCGCTGCGGACCTCGATCAGGTCGAGGTCGTCGTCGGCCAGCGGACCGTCGAGGCCGATCGCCAGCGCCCGGTTCGTGTACATGCCTCGGCCGCACAGCACGGCGCTGTCCACCCGCCACCGGGAACGTCTCGCTCATCCACGACGGGTCGGCCCGTGCCAGTTCGACCGCGAACGCTGCGGCATCGTCGGCCCACGCTCGAAGCACCCGTCGCATCACAAGTCATAGTGTGGCGTGGGCTTGACTTCAACTGCGGTTGAAGGCGTACCGTTCGCCGCCGTGAGTGATGCCACGGCGACAAAACAGGCCCGACCTCCGACACCGCTGGCAGGTATCGTCGACAGCCGCATGTCTTCCGACAACGGTCAGCCGCTCGTCGAGCGCGCAACAACTGGTGAAACGATTCGGTGACTTCGTCGCCGTCGACGGGATCGACGTCGAGGTGCAGCGCGGTGAGTCGTTCGGGTTTCTCGGGCCGAACGGTGCCGGAAAATCGTCGACGATGCGGATGATCGGATGTGTCTCGCCCGTCACCGAGGGCTCGCTGCGGATCTTCGGGCTCGACCCCGCCAAGGACGGCAAGCAGATCCGGGCCCGGATGGGCGTGGTGCCCCAGATGGATCAGCTCGACGAGCAGCTCACCGTCGAGGACAACATGATCCTGTACGGCCGCTACTTCGATATTCCGCGCGCCGAGTGCAAGCGCCGAACCAAGGAACTGCTCGAGTTCGTGCAGCTCACCGACCGCGCCAAGAGCAAGATCGAGCCACTGTCGGGCGGCATGAAGCGACGCGTCACGATCGCCCGCTCGCTGATCAACGAACCCGAACTGCTGCTGCTCGACGAACCGACCACGGGCCTCGACCCGCAGGCCCGACACGTGTTGTGGGATCGCCTGTACCGGCTCAAGCAACGCGGCGTCACGTTGGTGCTCACCACCCACTACATGGACGAGGCCGAGCAGCTCTGCGATCGGCTGGTCGTGATGGACCAGGGCAAGATCGTCGCCCTCGGATCGCCGCGCGAACTGATCGAGCAGCACGCCCACCGCGAGGTGCTCGAGCTGCGCTTCGCGGCAGGCACCAACGAGCAGCGGGCCGTCGACGTCGTCGGGATCGGGCACCGCAGCGAGGTGCTCCCCGACCGCGTGCTGATCTACGCCGACGACGGCGAGGCGGCGCTGGCCGAGGTCCACGCCCGCGGCAGCCAGCCCGAGTCGGCTCTGGTGCGGCGCAGCTCGCTCGAAGATGTGTTCCTCCGGCTCACCGGCCGCTCGCTGGTGGATTGATCGGACTGGCGATGGGCACACCAGCAACCGTTCCGCGCGTGGGAGAGCCACTTCACGCTGTACCGCACGATCTGGAAGTCGAACATGCTCGGCGCCTTCGTGCAGCCGCTGCTGTACCTGGCTGGGATGGGGCTCGGTGTCGGAGCGCTCGTCGACCGTGGCGACAACGCCGACACCCTGCTCGACGGGTTGACGTACTTCCAGTTTCTCGCCCCTGGTCTGCTGGCGACGACGGCGATGATGGTGTGCGCCAACGAGGCCCTGTGGCCGGTGATGGGTGGATTCAAGTGGATGCGCATCTTTCACGCCCAGGCCGCCACCCCGCTTTCTCCGGGCGAAGTCGCCGGAGGCTTGGCGCTGTGGCACGCGACCAAGGCCCTGATCTCGGTCGTCGGAGTCGCCGCTGTGTTGGCGTTGTTCGCCGAGACGCGGACATTCGGGCTGCTGCTGGCGATCCCGTTCGGCGCCCTGAGTGGAGTCGCCTTCGCGGCCCCGCTCACAGCGTGGACGGCGACCCGTGAAACCGACAACTCGTTCCCGGCGATCAACCGATTCATCATCATGCCGCTGTTCCTGTTCGGCGGTGCGTTCTATCCGATCAGTCAACTGCCGGACTGGATGCAGCCGATCGCCAAGGTCACCCCGTTGTGGCACGGGGTCGAGCTGTGTCGGGGCGCCGTGCATGGCCGACTCACGTTCGGTGCCTCGGTCGTTCACGTCGCCGTGTTGCTGGGCCTGTGCTTGGTCGGTTGGTTGGCCTCACGGATCACGTTCGCCAGGAAGTTGGCGGCGTGATCACGCTCGCCGAACTGCCGCTGCGGATCCTGCCTGTGCAGGTGCTTCAGGCCACGCGCCCGCAGCGCATGCTCGAGCGCCAGTGGATGGTCAACCGCTCCGGCGGATGGATGGTGCTGCTGTCGGGCTTCTTCGAGCCGCTGTTCTACCTGTTGTCGATTCGGGTCGGCTTCGGCGCCCTCGTCGGCGACGTCGAGGATGGTGGGCGGATGATCCCGTACGCCGAATTCGTGGCGCCGGCGCTGATGGCCGCGTCGGCGATGAACGGCGCTCTGTACGAGTCGACGATGAACGTGTTCTTCCGGCTCAAGTACGACAAGGTGTACGACTCTGCGCTGGCGACACCGCTCACGTCCGGCGATGTGGCGCTCGGTGAGATCGGCTATGCGACCGTGCGCGGAGCGCTCTATTCGACTGCGTTCCTGATCACGATGTGGGCGCTCGGCATGACCACGTCGGTGTGGGCGCTCGGCATGTTGCCGGTGGCGATCCTGATCTCGTTCGCCTTCAGCTCGGTCGGCATGGCAGCCACCACCTACATGCGCTCGTGGGCCGACTTCGAGTACGTGCCGTCGATCATGCTGCCGATGTTCTTGTTCTCGGCCACGTTCTACCCGCTGTCGAGCTACGGGGATTGGCAGTGGATCGTGCAGCTCAGTCCGCTCTATCACGGTGTGGCGATGACGCGGGCACTCAACCTCGGTGAATGGTCGTGGGCATTCGGTGGCCATTTCGCGGTGTTGGTGGCGATGACGCTGTTCGGCGTCTCCGTCACCGCCAAGCGAATCGAACGGCTCCTGCTCCCCTGAACTCCACCGGTTCGCGAACGTTTCGCGAACACGAACGTGCCGGCGCGACGGCCGTCTGATCGTTGCGTACGCTGTTGGCATGTTGTTTCGTAGCAAGACCGAGATGATCGCCGCTGACCAGGCGTTGCCTGGCCGGGACACGCCGATCGCGGTGGTCGGCCCGCATGTCGTGCTCGGCACGCCGATCCAGCCTCCATTTCCGGCGGGGATCGAAACGATCCACGTGGCAATGGGGTGTTTCTGGGGAGCCGAACGGATCTTCTGGCAGCTCCCAGGGGTGTACACCACCGCCGTCGGATACATGGGTGGCTGGACCGAGAACCCCACCTACGAGGAGACCTGCACGGCGCGCACCGGGCACACCGAATCGGTGCTGGTCGCCTACGACCCGGGCCAGGTCTCGGTCGACCGGTTGATGAAGGCCTTCTGGGAGAACCACGACCCGACCACGTCCAACCGCCAAGGCAACGACGTCGGAACCCAGTACCGCTCGGCGGTGTTTGCCACCAGCGCCGCTCAACTGGCGCAGGTCGAGAGCTCTCGTGAGCGCTACCAGGCGGCGCTGGCGGCGGCTGGGTACGGCGAGATCAGCACCCAGATCGCCCTCGCCGACGAGGCAGGCGACGGTGTCTTCTACTACGCCGAGGACTACCACCAGGGGTATCTCCACAAGCATCCGGGCGGCTACTGCAATCACGGGTTCTGCCAGATCGGCTACGACCTCGAGGCGCACGGACAAGGCGCCGCGCGAGCGGTGCTGCCCGACGCCTGAGGACGCCACACGCAGGGCGCCAACGCACGAGATTGGGTCGATTTCGGCCAGAAACCCATACCGGCCGGTAACCTAGGACAACCCGGGGTTGGCCGCAGAGTCTGCGCAACGCCTCGGACCCAAGGAAGCCAAAACGTAGAGGAGGGCCACGACATGGCCGGAATTCTGGACAAGATCAAGGGCATGTTCGGCGGCAAGAAGGCCGCCAATGGCTCGACCGCAGCCGACGCAGGCGAGTCCAAGGTGGACGACCTCAAGGAGAAGGCCGGCGAAGTCAAGGACAAGATCGACGACCTCGTCGAGAAGGTCGGCGAGAAGATCCCCGAGCCCGTGAAGGATGCCTACGACAAGGTGTCCGACAAGGTCGAGGGCATCATCCCCGGCGGCAAGGACGGTACCGAAGGCGGCGACGAGGCCACCGACGCAAGCTGACTCGTGCTGGCGGCGAAGCCGCCACCCGAACCAAGAAGTTGACGACGAGCCACCCGGCAACGGGTGGCTCGAGTCGTTTTCCGACCGCCTGGTGATCACCGGAAATCGACGATGGAGTTGCTCCAACCCCTCTCTGATCGCGATAACGACGCTACAACGTCGTTCTCGTCAAGAATCTTTCTGATTGAAGCGGAATCGTTCACGTGAGACCCGAAGCGTGTCGATGTTCATCACTACTGCGACCGGATCGATATCCGGAACTTCCCGGAGGTGGGCATGACCGCCAGAGCGAAATCCCAACAACAGAGAACGCGACCTGGTGACGACCGAGGGTTCACCCTGATCGAGATCGTCATTACCGTGGTGCTACTCGGAACCGTGGTCGTCGCAATCATGGCAGCGGTCATCACCGCCGTCGGTGTGTCGAGCACAGCTCGCTCGGCGGCCCGCGTCGAGACGGCGATCGTGAACGCCGCCGACCGGATCAACCGTGCGCCGAAGAGGTGCGACTACTCGATCTACGCCAAGGCCGCCGTGCAGATCGAAGGATGGGACCCGGCCCAGGCCACGGTGACCCAGCAGTACTACGTACCCGGCGCGACCGCCGCCGACGCCGGCACGTGGGCGACCGGCAACGCCAGCACGCCCGGCTGTTCCGCCGCCGAACCGACCGACCTGCTGGTTCAGCGGGTCACGATCCGAATCACCAGCCCTAACGGCCAGGTGACCCGAACGATTGAGGTGGTGAAGTCAGATGTCTGACGTCGACTCCAAGTCCAAGTCCAAGTCCCGGCAACCCGACCGCGACCGCGGTATGACGTTGCCAGAGCTGCTGATCGCGGTGACGGTCATCGGGGTGATCATGGCCGTTCTGTCGAGCGCCATCATCGTGACGCTCGGGCAGCACGACAACACCGAGGGGCGTCTCAACGTCGCCCGGGCCGAGCAGAGCATCAGCTTGTGGGTGCCCGCCGACCTGTCGTCGGCCGACACGGTCGACACCAGCCCGCAGGCAACGCCGTGCGGCCTGTCGGTATGTGACGGCATCGACCTCAGCAACTCGTCGAACGTGCTGATGCTGTCGTGGCAGACCGAAACGAGCGGTGGAACGATCACGACCAATGTGTCGTACAGCTTCGCCTTGGCCGATGACGGCCAGAGCTTCGAGTTGACCCGCGTCACCTGCACCTCCGACGGCGCTGGCTGGTCATGTTCGTCGTTCGTGGTCCTCGGCGATCTGCCGGGGCCTCCGGGTGGGCAGGCGTTCATCCCGGGCGTGTCGTACGGCGATGCCTGCACACGCGAGGTCAATCCGGTCGATTGCACACGCCCGACATGGGTGATCATCGTCAGCGAGCCGCTGGCTCCCGACGCGGTCAACAACACGCAGCTCGCGTCCGAGGCCGAGCGCAAGGATGCCAACCGCGTGATCGTGTCGATCAACGGCGGTGGCGACAGCGAAGGTTCCGGTGGCGGTCTCAACCAGATCAGCATCACCGCCGGTGGTACGTCGCGCAGCACGATCGATGCCAACAGCACCCAGGGCACGCCCTCGTTCGTCGAAGCGATCAGCCGCTGCGGTGGCCCCGTCTCGCTGATCGTCGACGAATCTGGCTCGATCTCCTCGGCGGGCGCCGACGACGATGTCGTCGACAGCGTCGAGGCGTTCGTCGAGACGCTCGCCGGAACACCGGTCAAGATCCAGGTGGTCGAGTTCTCCACCACGTCGAAGGTGCTCGGTGGCAACGACACGACACAGTGGCACAAGTACTTCGACATGACCGACCCGGCCCAGGTCACCACATTGCTCGGCCTCGTCAACTCCATGTCGTTCGGTGGCTACACGAACTGGGAAGATGCCCTGTTCCGCACGTTCTACAACGCCGACGCCACTCTGGCGGCGATCGTTCCCGAGACGGTGGTGTTCTTCACTGACGGTGTTCCCAACCGCGACCGCTTGACTCAGCGCGCCGGTGGTTCAGGCAGCGTCGTCCCGTCGCTCCCCGCTCCGCAGCTGTCACCGCCGTGGCCGTCGCAGGGTTCGGGCTACAGCCAGACCGCCTACAACCGGGCCGAGTACATCGCCAAGGATTTCCGTGTCGCACCGTCGATCGATCTGATCGGTGTCGGCGTTGGCGGCATCAACGATTGGTCGACCTGGATGTCCGATCCGGGTGCCGGGTACACCTGGGTCTGGGAGCGTGGCTACCGTCGCTACCAGCAGGGTGGCGTCGGCATCTACGAGAGCAACAAGGACATCGAACGTGGCTCGTCGTTCGAGGCCAACCTCGACTATGAGAAGCGGTCCGGCTGGCGGTGGCGCAACATCGACCCCGACGAGTACTACCCGAACCAGAGCAGCTCGAACTACCGCATCAGCGGGACGCGCAGCTGGTACTCGATCGATGAGTCTGTCTATGACGCCTATCGGAGCCAGTCGCCGAGCAACTTCCAGGTCGACGGATGGACCAACACGACCGCCGGCGACTACTACGTCAACCAGCCGTCCAACCCGGCCAAGTACCGGGTCAACAGTGGCACGGTGGCCTGGTACCCGGTGTCGCAAACGCTGTACACCCTGCACAACACTTCGGGCGGATCCGGTGACGGATGGCGTGAATCGACGATCGGCAACTGGGTGAGCCAGGCCACTTACCTCGCCTACAACCAAACCCCCGACGGCACCGATGGTTGGATCGACACCGGCACCAACAACTGGGTCACCAATACCGCCGACGCGCTCGACTGGGCGGTCGTCTCAGCTCCGAGCGGTGGCAACCCGAGCAATCCGCCGGCTGGATACCGCGCTCGCAAGGAGCATCCCGCAACGGCTCCGCCGGGTGGCTACTCCGGCTTCGACGCTCCCGTCACGTACTCCCGCCGGAATGACGTGATCCTGGCCAACCTGATCGCCGGCAACGACACGGGCGTCCCGGCGTACCCGGCCGGCGGACCGTACATCAATGCGAGCGAGGCGAACATGTACGTGCTTCCCAATTGGAACCAGCTCGTCGGCGCCATGAAATCGGTCGCACTCGGAGAGTGCGGCGGCACGCTGACGCTGCAGACCAAGGCCGGTGGCAACCCCGTGGCCGACTCCTTCATCTACCAGCGCACCGCCGTGCTCGATCCGTCCAGCGCGCCGCTGGAGGTTCAGCAGCCCACGGTCACCACGAGCCAGCAGTTCTCCTCGGGCACGTTCGACATGACGATCCCCGACGGTCAGTACGTCACCGTCGAAGTGCGACCGCAGAACTACAGCGAGCTGCAGGCCTACACGCCCGGCTCGTGGTCGTGCCAAGCGGGCATCACCCCACGGAGTGTCGAAACGTTCGATCTCGGTGTCGGTGGCGGCTGGGAGGGCATCCGTGTCCAGGTAGCGGCCAACGAGGCGGTCGCATGCACCCTCTCGGTGTCGCTGTGAGCGGGCGGCCCGCCCGGGAACGGCATGTCGCCGAGCGGCAGGCGGAACAAGATCAGGGAGCGGTACTCGTACTCGTACTGGTGCTGATGGTGGTCGGCGCCATGCTCGTGCTCCCGCTGATGAGCTACTCGATCGCCGTGCTGCGCTCGAACGAGGTGCTGAGCGACAAGTCCCAGGATCTCGAGGGTGTCAAGTCGGGGCTTCGGATCGCGCTCGCCGATCCCGTCAGCTTGTACAAGACCTGCAGTGACGGTGGTGGGCCCAACATCGACAAGGGCATGGCGGCCGTCACGGTCAACGGCAACGTCGTGACGACGAAGTGCAACGCGATCGATTTCGAGTTCGCCCAAGCAGCCGACGAGATCCGGATGGGTCTGACGGCCACCCAGGTCGGGTCGCCGATCCCCGTCGGCCTCTCCGGTGATCGCTTTTCGCCAGTCGACCCGATGTCGGTGACCGAATGGACGACAGCGACGTCGACATACTCCGAGACCGGCAAGATCTGGTACCCGAATCTGCCCGAACACGGTCTCGACTTCCGCCAGACCGTCGGCACCCCGATGAAGGCCGGGTGGCCGACCTGCACGGTGTACTTCCCCGGTACCTACAAGACCGCAGTGACGCTCAACGGCCCCACGTTCTTCACGAATGGCATCTACTACTTCGAGTCCGACGTGATCATCGAGGGTGGAGCATCCGTGGTCGTCGGCGATGGGGCCAGGCAGGGCTGCACCAACAGCCAGCAGTCGCTGTTCTACGCCGAGAACGTACCCAGCACGCACAACATCAGCGGTCTCGGCGGAACCTGGGTGCTCGGTAAGCAGGGCCGCATCGTCGTGTCGAACGCCAACGATCAACCGATCTCGCTGATCTTCAACCGACGCTACGTGCCGACCGGGGCTGCGGCGTCGGATCCCTCGGCCGACGTGTCGATCATGACCGTCAACGGTGAGCTCGACATCGACGGCATCACCGGGATCGACCTCGATGTTGCGGGCACGATCTTCGTACCGGCGTCGTGGGTCGGCACCGCAACGCCGGCGCTGGCCACGACGAAGGGCTACGTACCGTCCGAGTTCACTCCGAAGCCATCCGTGCCCGATGTGCCCACCGCCGTCGTCGCTCAGCGTTTCACGGGCGCCGCCGTGGTGTCGTGGGTTGCACCGTTCGACGGTGGCACCGAGATCCTCGACTACACCGTGTCGGCGTCGACCGGCCCGACGTGCCAGACGACCGGGGCGACGGTGTGTGCCTTCACCGGACTGTCGACGTCGACCTCGGTCAACTTCACCGTCGTCGCCACCAACGCGACCGGTAGTTCGGTCGCGTCGGCACCTTCGCCGAGCATCACGCCGAACGGCGGTGGCGCCCTGGCGGTGCCCGGCAAACCCAACGCTCCGACCCTGACGCCGTACGACGAGGCAGTCCGCATCCAATGGACCGCTCCATCGACCGGCCCGGCGCCGATCACGTCGTACACCGTCACTGCGTCCGATGCGTCGACCTGCACGGTCACGACGACGGGCGCCACCCCGCCGCCGCTGCAGTGCGACATCGTCGGCCTGACGAACGCCCTGCCCTACACGTTCACGGTGGTGGCGACGAATGCCGCCGGGGTGTCCCCGGTTTCGAACCTGTCCTTGCCGGCGATCCCACTCCCGACGCTCGGTGACCCGCCCGCGCCGCCGGTGACCGCCAGCGTTCCGTTCGCACCGACCGCCGTGATCGACGTCGACCTGCCCAGCACGGCGGCGGTCGTGGTCGACATCTCTGGCTACGTCTCGATTCCACAAGGTCGCATTCATGTCGACAACCCCAACGCTCACGCCGTCGATATCACGGGCGGTGTGATCGCCGCTCAGTACGACGTGATCGACGGCAGGGACACCGGGCCCGACACGGTGAAGATCGGCTTCGTCTCGGCAGTCGTGCAGCGCAAGTTCCGCATCACGTCGACCCTTGCAGGAGTCGCTACATCGGTCGCCATCGTGCAGGTCAACCAGAATGGCGCCTACGCGATCAACTCGTGGGTCGTGCAATAGACCGAGCGGCGTAGGTCGACGTCTGTCGTGAGCAGAGGCAACTGCGGGATGGTCAATCGATCGTCAGCAGTTCGCCGGCTCGCAGTTGGGCGGCGTAGAGACCGTCGTTGGCGACCAGTTCGTCGTGCGATCCGAGCTCGACGATCTGCCCGCCGTCCAGCACGGCGATCCGATCGGCCGACCGAACGGTCGACAGGCGGTGGGCGATCACGAGCGCTGTGCGCCCGCTCAGCGCCGCTTCGATCGAGGCCTGCACGTGCGCCTCGTTGTCGTTGTCGAGGTGGCTGGTCGCCTCGTCGAGGATCATGATCGCCGGGTTCTTGAGCAGCAGGCGGGCGATCGCCAGGCGCTGCTTCTCGCCACCGCTGAGGCGGTAGCCGCGCTCGCCGACCACGGTGTCGTACCCGTCGGGCAGGGCGGCGATCGTGTCGTGGATGCGAGCCGCCCGACACGCTTCGATCACCTGCTCGAGGGAGGCGTCGGGATCGGCGTATCGGAGGTTGTCGCCGATCGATTCATGGAACAGGTGCGGGTCCTGCGACACCACGCCCACCGCTCGGCGCAGCGACGTCAGCGTGAGATCGCGGACGTCGTTGTCGTCGAGCCGCACGCTTCCCGAGGTGACGTCGTAGAGCCTCGGGATCAGCGAGGCGAACGTACTCTTGCCTGCCCCGGAGGCGCCGACCAGGGCGACGGTCTCGCCCGGTGCGAGCACCAGCGACACCCCGATCAACACGTCGCGATCGGGGTCTGCGCCTGGAATCGCCTGCGTCTCCATCGACGCGATCGACGACTCGCTGGCTGGCGGGTACCGGAACGTGACAGCCCGGAACTCGACCTTGCCGGTCGGGTCGACGAGATCGACGGCACCGGGCTTGTCGGAGATCGCCTCGGGTGTGTCGAGTACCTCGAACACCCGCTCGAACGACACCATCGAGGTCATCAGGTCGACGCGGGCGTTGGTCAGTCCGGTCAGCGGTTGGTAGATCCGGGTCACCAAGGCGGCCAGCGCCACCAAGGTGCCAGGGCTGATGTCGCCCGAGACCACCAGTTGGGCGCCGACGCCATAGATCGCCGCCGTGCCAACTGCGGCAACGAGGCCAAGCGCCACGAAGAACACGCGGCCCAGCATCGCTGCGCGCACACCGGCGTCGCGTACCGCGTTGGCGCGCTTGGCGAACGTCTCGCTCTCGCGATCGAGCGATCCGAACAGCTTCACGAGCGAGGCGCCCGACACGTTGAAGCGTTCCGTCATCTGGGTGTTCATCGCCGCGTTGTGCTGCATCTGCTGGCGCGAGATGTCCTGCAGGCGCCGCCCCACACGGCGCGCCGGCACGATGAAGATCGGGAGCACGATCAGCGCCAAGAGCGTCAGCCGCCACTCCAGTAGCAACATCGTGGCGAGCGTGGTGGCCAGCACGATCACATTGCTGACGACGCTGCCGAGCGTGCTGGTGACTGCGGTCTGGGCGCCGACCACGTCGTTGTTGAGGCGGCTGGTGATGGCCCCGGTCGGTGTGCGCGTGAAGAACGCGATCGGTAGCCGCTGAACCTTCGTGTAGAGCGCCCGCCGCAGATCGGCGATCAAGCCCTCGCCGACGAGGGCGCTGCACCAGCGCTGCACGACTTGGAGTCCGGCGTCGATCAGGGCGGCAGCGACGGCGATGCCTGCGAGCCACCAGATCGCGGCCCGGTCGCGTTCGGGAATCGCATGGTCGAGGATCTGGCGCACGACGAGTGGTGGCACCAGGGCCAGCAGGGCGGCAATCAGGATCGACAGCAAGAACACGATGATCGTGGGGCGATACGGCCGGGCGAAGGTCCACACTCGGCCGGCCGTGTCGCGGGCGAGCTTGACGTCCTTCACGGCGTCGGCATCCCTCGGCATCATGTGGTGTGGGCCCATCCGCATCGGGTCAGGCTACGGAGCTTGCGCCACGAGCGGCTGACGCTCGACGGTCAGCTGCCACCCCGACCGGGTGCTGCGCCCGTACGATGCGGGGATGTCTGGGCGGACTCTGTCTCTGGTCGTGGTCGCTGTCTGTGCGGTGGCGGCCTGTTCCTCATCGAAGTCGGGCGTCTCGGAAACGTCGAGTCGACCGACCGACGCCGTCACGACGACGACGGTGCTCACGGCAGGTCCGGTCGTCACCGCCGAACAGCCGGTTGGTGAGTTCGTGCCGGCCCCGATCGAGTGGGAGGAGTTCGACGAGGCAGTCGATGTCGCCACGATCGAGGTTCCCGTCGATTACGAGCGCCCCGATGGTGCCCGTTTCGATTTGTACGTCGCTCGCTACAACGCGATCGACCAGGATCAGCGGATCGGTACGCTGCTCGTGAATCCCGGTGGACCAGGGTTCGGTGGCACCGACTTCGCGTTCTTCGCCGCCCAGATCTTCGACCGCGCACTGCTGGAGCGGTTCGACATCATCGGCTGGGATCCGCGTGGCACCGGTGAGAGCGATCCCCCGATCGATTGCATCGACGACTACGACCCGTACTTCACCGAGATCGACGCCACGCCCGAGTCCGAGGCCGAGCACCAGGCGCTGATCGATACGGCGCAGGACTTCGCTCGCCAGTGCATCGGCAAGAACCGAGACATCATCCAGTACGTCGGCACCAACAACAGCGCCCGCGACATGGATTCGATTCGAAGGGCACTCGGTGAGGATCAGATCTCGTACTTCGGGTTCAGCTACGGCAGCGAACTCGGTGCCGCCTGGGCGACGCTGTTCCCTGACACCGTTCGCGCAGCGGTACTCGACGGGGCGTCCGATCCCGAGGCCGACTCGCTCGAGTCGAGCTTGCAGCAAATGGCCGGGTTCGAGGCGTCACTCGAAACCTTCTTGGCTCGTTGTAGTGCCGACGATCGCTGCGAGTTCTACAACGACGGTGACGCCGGAGCGGCACTCGACGCGTTGCTCGATCAGGTTGACGAACAGCCGATCATGGCCGAATCCGGACGCCCTCGCGTCAACCGCGATGTGGCGATCACGGCGATCGTGCAAGCGATGTATTCCGAGACGTTCTGGCCGGCGTTGGAGCGATCGCTGGCCGAGGCCCAACTCGGCGACGGCAGCGGCCTGCTCGCCCTCCACGACAGCTACTACCAGCGCTCGGCCGACGGCACCTACGGCAACGAACTCGAAGCATTCCAGGCGATCTCGTGTGCCGACTCACCGGATCGACCGACCGTCGAGGAAACCGACGCCGAGGCCGCAGAGTTCACCAAGGTTGCGCCGCGCCTGGCGCCCGAGGGGTCGGCCGGTGGCTACTTCTGCACGTTCTTTCCCGAATCGACCGATCCACGCGTCACGATCACCGGTGCCGGTGCCGGTCCGATCGTGGTGATCGGCACAACGGGCGACCCGGCGACACCGTTCCAATCGACGGTCAACATGTCGAACACGCTCGAGGATGGGCGGCTGGTCATCGTCGAAGCCGACCAGCACACCGGGTACGGCGTGAACCGCTGCGTGATCGACGTGGTCAACGACTACCTGATCGATCTCGAGCCGCCAACCGATGAGATCGAGTGCCGCTGAATCTGGTGGGCACTCCACGACGCTGAGCGGCCGACCTCGACGGTGGCTCGCGGTGTTCCCATCACCGCCGCCGATCACCCCCGGCGAGCATCATGTCGGGGTGGGATCGACCCCGGCCTGGAGAATCAGTGGGTTGTTCGGTGTTGGGCTGCTCTTCGTCGTCGTCGGCCAGGTGATGTTCACCCGTTCATGGGGGGCGATGTGGGGTGTTCCGGTCTGGGTCGCCGGGTTGGCAGCCCTGGCGTGGTGGTCTCGTGATCGAGACGAGGCCTTGTGGCCGGGGCTTGCCGCCCGGGCGGACGATCGAACCGATGACCATCGCTCGCCGGCCCCAACGTCGACCTGGCCCGGCCGCGTCGTTGCTGCAACAGCCCTGGCCGCGGGTGCGGCGGCGATCGCCTTGTGGATCGCGCAACGCTCGCGTCCGATCGACCAGCCTCGGGGTGACCTCATCGTGCTGTGGCTGGCCTCGATCGGGCTGGCCGGGCTCGCCCTCTGGCAACCGCGTGTCGATCAGTTCGGCGATGCCGTATCGGCGATGCGGCTGCGATGGGAGCGAAGCCAGATCGACATCCTCGCGTCGCTCGGTCTCGGGCTGGCGGCGATGGGACCGATGTTGTACCGGCTCGACCTCTACCCACGTTCACTCAACGGCGACGAGGCTGGGTTCGCGCTGATCTCGCGGCGTGTCATGAACGGTGAGATCCGCAATCCGTTCGGAGTCGGATATCTCTCCCACCCGCTGATGTGGAACGTCGTGCAGGCCGGCTCGATGCGAGTCTTCGGCGACGACGTCGTCGGCGCCCGGGCGCCGAACGCGATCGCCGGTGGCTTGGCCGTCTCAGTGGCGTACCTGTTGGTGCTTCGACTCACCGGACGCCGATTCCCTGCCGTCGCAGCAGCGCTGCTGCTCGCCACCTTTCACATCCACCTGTACTTCTCGCGTTCAGCGTTGCCCAACGGCTGGACCGCGGTCTGTGCGCTGCTCGTGCTGTATCTGCTCGATGTCGCCATGCGGAGCAATCGACCGATCGGCTTGTTCGTGGCCGGTCTGGCGACCGGGTTCAGCCAGTATTTCTACTTCTCCAGCAGAATCCTGCTCCCGATCGTGCTCGCGGTGCTGGCCGTGACGGCGTTTGTCGAGACCGAAGGTGTTCGTCGGCTGCGAGCCGCCGCCGCGACGTGGCTCCGGCGAGCGGCGTTCGTGGTGCTCGGGTTCGTGATGGCGACGCTTCCGCAGTTGGCCTACTACTCGGTCCGTCGATACGACTTCGACTCCAGGGCCCGGTCGGTGTCGGTGTTCGGGCAGGGGTGGTTGAGCGCCGAGTCGGAACGCACGGGACATCCACCGATCGTGATCCTTCTCCGGCAACTGCTCGACGCTGCCTTGTTCCCTTTCGCTCGGCGGCGACCGGCCAGTACCGAGGCGGGGCACCGCTCATCGGCTGGTCGCTGGCCTTGCTCGCAGCGGTCGGACTGGCGATCGTGACCGTTCGGATCGGGCGTGGCGGTTTGTGGACGGCGCTGGCGCTCACGTACTGGGTGACGGCAGCAGGAATCGCGACCACGATCGATCCGACGATGGCGGTGCGCTGGGTCGGGGTGTTGGTCGTCATCTGCCTGCTTGCGGCAATCGGACTGGACACCGTCGCACGAGTCATCGGCGGACGATGGCCGGCGGTTCGCGCGGCCGCATTCGGAGTCGCTGTGACCGTGTTGATCGCAACGGCAGGTGTGAACCTGCACCGCCACTTCCGTTCGCCGAGTCCGGTCGACGTCAGCAGCGATCTCAACACCGAGGTGGTCGAGCACCTTGCCCGATCGCTCGCCACGCTCGACGGGAGCCCGACGGTGTATTTCGGCGGCGCCCCGCGGATCTGGTTCGGAGGCTTCTCCAACATCGCCTTTCGTGCCCCGCTCGCTACGGGAGTCGACATCGAGCAACCGCTCGATCGTCGGAGCATTGCGCCACGGGTTTCCGGTGTGACGCTGTTCGTGTTCCTTCCCGAGCGGTCATCCGAACTGGCGATCGTGAAGGAGTGGTTCCCGAACGGGCGTCAGTCGAACGTGGTGGACGGTCGCGGCGTGGAGTTGTACTCGTCGTACCTCGTCGACCCGTGAGCCGAATGCCGACGACGCGGGTTGCCGGTACGCCCCACCGGTAATGTCCTCGCCAATGAACAGCGTTGCAACCGAGCGTCCGGTGTGGCTGGTCGTTCCGTGCTTCAACGAAGCGCAGCGGTTCTCGGTCGAACGATTCGGCGAGTTGGCGAGCGATCCCCGCCTGGCCGCGGTGTTCGTCGACGACGGCTCCAGCGACGACACGTCAGTCAGGTTGCATGAGTTCGCCGCCGCTCGTTCACACGTGACCGTCCTCGTCCTCGAATCGAACCTCGGTAAAGGCGAGGCGGTGCGGGCCGGGATCATCGAGGCGTTGCGGGCCAAGCCCGAATGGGTGGGGTACGTCGACGCCGATCTGGCGACCCCTGTCTGCGAGATCGTGCGGCTCGTCGATCTCGCCGTGTCGGGTGAGGGCGTCGATGTGATCATCGGATCGCGGGTCGCCATGCTGGGTCGCCGCGTGCGCCGTTCCATGTTTCGCCACTACACGGGGCGCGTGTTCGCCACCGGCGCCAGCATCGTGCTCGGCAAGCCGGTGTACGACACGCAATGTGGGGCCAAGTTGTTCCGAGCCGGGCCGGCTCTGGAAGCAGCCGTCGCTCGCCCGTTCCGAAGTAGGTGGGCGTTCGATGTCGAGCTGCTGGGTCGGCTCGACCGCGAGGGCGTTGCAGCCGACGCCTTCCGTGAGGAGCCGCTCGAGATCTGGCAGGACGAACCGGCCTCGAAACGCTCGTTGCTGTCATCGGTACGAGCGACGCTGGAACTGCTGTCGATCCGTCGCGACCTCGCCCGCTGGCACGCCGATGACTGAGCGCAGGTATCGAATCGCGGTCGGCGCTGTCGTGGCGCTGTCGGTCTTCGCCCACCTCTGGAAACTGGGTGTCCGACCGCTCGCTCACGACGAGGCGATCGACGCCTGGTTCTCGTGGCAGGCCCGCCACGGCGGTGTGATGCGCTACGACCCGGTGTATCACGGGCCGCTTCGGTTCTACCTCGAGGGCGTTGTGCTCAACGTGTTCGGTACGTCGCCGGGTTGGACCAGGGCGGTCGCTGCCACAGCGGGGATCGCCAGCACGGTCGTGATCGCCGGCTCGCGTCAGATACTCGGTCGGATCGGGGCGCCGCTGGCGGCACTGGTCTTCACGATCAGCCCGACGGTGCTGACGGTGACCCGCACGGGCCGCGAGGACTCGCTCGTGGGTCTCGTGTCGTTGGCGATCCTGATCATCGTCGCCCAGGCGCTGATCGAGCCTCGGCAACATCATCTGATCGCGTTGGGTGCGCTGCTCGCCGCCAGCATGGCGCTCAAGGAGACGACGTTCATCTTCGGGTTTGCGGGGGCGTGCTGCTTCGCTGCGGTGTTCGTGACGGCGTGGCGTCGGCCGGACGGTGGTGCCGGCCAATTCGCCCGCAGCTTGTCGGCCCTCGGGCGGTATGCCTGGCTGTGGACGGTCGCCGTGTTCGTGCTGGTGTTCGTGCTCGTCTTCACCTCGGCGTTGCGCTATCCGGAAGGCTTCGAATCCGGCTTGCTGGACGGCATTCGGTACTGGTGGGGACAACACGATGTCGGCCGAGGAGGCCAACGCTGGACGTTCTATCTGAGCATCCTGGGTGGCTACGAATGGCTGATCCTGGTGCTCGCCGGCGCCGGCCTGACGGTCACCGTTCGGCGTCGATCGATGGTCGGGGCCTGGTTCACCGGCATGGCCGTGATCCAGCTCGTGATCTACTCCTGGGCCGGTGAGAAGTTCGCCTGGCTGGCGCTGCATCCCACGATCCCGCTCGTGCTGTTGGCCGGGATCGGGATCCAGGCGATCGCCGAGGACGTGGTCGACGTCGGTGGTCGCCGGGCGTTCGGTGCCGCATTCGCGCTGGTGGCGATCGGCACAGCGACGATCGCCGTGCGGCCGGCGATCACCGACGGTGCCGACCCGCGCGAACTGTTGGTCACCGTGCAGACATCCGTCGATGTGCCGATCATCGATCGCCGGCTCGCCGCTGGTGCTCGCAACGGCACGATCGACTCGATCCTGGTCGACGACAGCGACAGCGGATCATGGCCATGGGTGTGGTACCTGTACGACCAGCCCGGCGTCGAGTACGCAACCGTCGACCCGACCCAACCGTTGCCGGGCACCTTCGACGCCTACATCGTCAGCGCCGCGGTGGCCGCACCGGCGGTTCCCGACGGCTACTCGATCGAACGCTTCCGCCTGCGGGTGTGGTGGCTCCCCGACTACCCGACAGCTGGCATCGGCGACCTGGCCGCCTGGTTCACCACCCGCCGCACCTGGAACCCGACCGGCAGTTCCGATCAGTACCTGATCATTCGCGAGGCCGCAGCCGGCTGACGCAGGTGGTGTCGACGCTGGCGACGAACAGGTCGCCGGCCCGCACCACCACCGTCAGGCACTCGAATCGTTCGAGGGCGGCGGCCGACGCCGGCGTCGCCAATACTGCTTCGACCGTGCCGAACATCACGTAGTCGATCTGGCGGTCGCTCAGCACACGCGCCATCACCGACGGGTCGGTCGTCGTGTAGAGCGCCATGAGGTCGGTGACCCGCCGGTCGATGGCGTCGCCGTACGACCGTCGCTGTTGCCGCTCGTGGTACTGCCAACCGATCGGGGACGGCAACCCGGTCATCCAACCCACGCGACCTGACCACCGGTAGTCCTCGCCCGGTGCTTCGGCGACGGTCCGGATTCCGTCGACGTTCGAGCGCAGCCACTCGATCAGGGGGAGGTCGTCGGCGGGGGTGATCGCGGCGTCGTACATGGGCACGGAGAACTCGGGCGTCAGGTACGCCTCGCCGTCGAGCGACAATCCGCCCTGGCTGACTCGATCGTCGAGTCGTGCGGGGGCGGCGACGTACCAGAACAGGGTGGTCGCCAGGGCAGCCACGGCAACCAGAGCCGAACCGAGAACGGCCGGCAGACCGGGCCACCTGCTCGTGCGCAGCGCTCGCCGGCGAGGCAGTGATGCGGCCACGACGACCGCCGACCCGACCGCCAGCAGCAACCAGGACTGGTACCAGAACTTGAACACGGTGTTCTGTCGGTTTGCGTCGTTGCGAACCGACACGATCTCGACCCCGACTTGGATCGCCCAGCCGAGCGCCATCAGAATCGTTGCGATCGGTGCCGTGCCCGCCGGGTGCCGACGCGCCTGCCACGTCGCCAAGACCATCGACGCCGCCAGCGCCGCAGCAGTGACGCCGACCGCGCTGCCCGGGCGCATCAGCACCAGGCCGGTGCCGACGAGCGCTCCGCCACACGCCACCACGTGGCCGAGCCGGATCGGCCCTCGCACGGAGCGCGTCCGTCGAACGGCCACGATCGCCGGCGGCGTCGCCACCAGCAAGGAGGCAGCGGCGAACAGACCGAACTGGAGCAACCAACTCGACCACGGGGTCGTGGCGAGCGACCGGTCGAGACCGCTGTCGAACACCAGTCCGCGGTCGGTGTACGGCGACCACACACCGACCACCACGATGGCGG
Source organism: uncultured Acidimicrobiaceae bacterium (assembly GCA_963700265.1). Classification (GTDB taxonomy): domain Bacteria; phylum Actinomycetota; class Acidimicrobiia; order Acidimicrobiales; family Ilumatobacteraceae; genus Ilumatobacter. The sequence goes on from CAVOWX010000001.1 coordinate 350,386, forward strand.
CGACGGCGGCGGTCGCCGCGCACACTCGACGCGAGCCGCCGTTGAGCGCCGCCAGCAAGGCGGCGAGGGCGACCGTGCCGGCGACGAGCGGGAAATCCCAGGTGTTGGTCGCCCGCACCAGACCGACCACCAACCCCGCCAGAGCCATCGAGCCGACTGCCGCGCTGGTGCGGCGTCGGACGAGGTGGTGATAGCTGGCAACCGCAAGCACGGCAACCGTGAGCACGAGGCAGATGCCCATCACGTGCGGATGCAGGTCGGCGAACAGCAGCGACCAAGCAGGGAACTCGGTGATCGCTGCCGAGTCGGGTATCACCCGGCTGAGAGCCCACCAGTCGAACGCAGCGCCGGTCGGGCGGCCCGACAACACACGACGGAGCGTGGCCATGTTGCTGAGCGCCACGACGGCGACGGCGCTGAAGATGCCGGCGACGATTGGTTTGGCGTCGCCGCCGATCCTGCGGGTGACACCAGCCAGCGCGACGGCGCCGAGCGAGAACGCAGCACCGGCTGCACAGCCGGCGAACACCGCCGGCCCGATGTTCATCACCAGCGCCGGCGCCGTGGCCAACAGGCGGGCCGGGGTCAGCAGCATCAGGTAGCCGCCGTAGTAGTAGTTCGAGACGCCTCCGGCGAACCAGGCGTCGTACGGGGGCAGCGACTCGGTGCGCAGGACGCCGGTCAGCACGGCCAGTTCGAACGGCTTCTCACCACCTCGTGCGGAGTGCCACAGATCAGGGTTGAAGGCGCGGACCAGGGTGAGGCCGCCGAACGCCGCGAGGGTGGTCGCCTCCGCCGCGATCAGCACCCTGCGTCGTTCCCGCCAGAGACGTCGAAGCTCGGTTCGGTGACGGCGGGCGACGGCACCGGCGACGAACAACACGAGCGCCGCCACCGTCACGACCAGCGGCAGTCCGAGCGGTATCCGAAACCAGGTGCTGGCGATGAACAGGGTGCACGCCGGCACGACGAGACCGAGCGTTTTGGCGACACCGAGCCCGGCATCGGGAAGCCCACCCAGGATCGGCCGGAACAGCACGAACGCCGCCAGACCGAACAGTTCCAACAGCAGGAACCAGCCGATCAGGTGGGCCCATGCGGGCCCGTCGAGGTCGAAGCGTTCGGCATACGTCGGTCCGTCGGCGAGCGCTTCCCGTTCCGATGGCGTGAGCAGCAGACCACCTGCGTGGGCATCGTCGGGCGTGATCGACAGGGCGTTGGCGGCCGCCGCCGGATCGAGCACGTCCACGATGTCGCGATAGCTGACCTGGCGGACCTTCTTCCAGATTCGTACCTCTGGATGGTCGTAGACCGAGAACGCTTCCTCGGCCGTCGACTCGTCGACTGCGAACCAGCCAAGCCTGATTCGGCTCTCGAAGGTGGCGATGCGGTCGAAACCGAGATCGCCCGAGTCGAGCGCCTCGAAGAAGTTGATGGTCGACGGGAATCGCTCGGGGATGCGGTCGACCACGCCCCACAGTCGGGGTGACGACTCGACCACGTAGTCGATCTCACCGAGCTGTCGGGCGACGGTGAAGACCTTCTCGGGCGAGTCGGTCCCGACCATGTCGAGTTGCTCGAAGCGCAGCGATCCGACATCGATACCGGGCAGCCGCAGTGGCAGACCGTCGTCCCATGCCTGTGACGACAACACGCTGCCGGGCTCGATGTTCTCGGCGATCCACTGCGAGGCCTCGACACGCGTGTTGGTGTCGGCGTAGACGCCGTTGACGAAGCCGGCACCCCACAACAGGGCCAGTGCGATCGGGGTTGCGGCCAGGGTTCGGGCCGCCGACCGACTCCACCCACTGGAGCGCTGCGACCACCGCCAAGTCGCGACAACCCCAACCGCGGCGATGACGCACAGGGCTGGAAGCATCGGGATCAGATACCGACCTGCCGGGAGGGCGGTCAGCGTCACCACACCGAACGGAACGACGGCGGCGGCGAGCATGACGACCGGCGGCCAGAGCGCCTCGATCGATCTGCGTGAACGGCGCAGGCGTCGAAGCAGGGCGATGGCACCGATCGCGGCGGCGATGGTGATTCCCGGTCCGACGGTGAATCGGAACATCCAGATGATCGGTTGCACGATCGGGGTGCGATTCGCCCACTGCACGGCCGGTGGAGAATCGAAGTGACGTTGCGCTCGGATCAGTTCGAGGTCGTCCAGGAAGGCCGCCGACGGACGCAGTCCGAGTCCGTTGAAGGCACCTGGATTGAGGATCCGAAAGGCGATCAGGGTCCCCGAGCGCGAACGCAGCCAATCGAACCGCGTCGCTGCGCCTGCGGTGCCTCCACAGCAGTGCTGCACACCCGACCACCGGCACGATCACGACGCCGACGGCGTTCAGTTTGGCGGCCAGCGCCGCCCCGGCTGCGAGACCGACCAAGGCCCCGCTGCGGACGGCGGGGGCGACAGCATCGCCCCGGTCGAGGTGCAACATGGCGAGTACCAGCAGGGCGCTGCAGAGGCCGAGCAGTGGCTCCGACCCGAGGAAGTGGGCGTGCTGGATGGCGAGCACGCACGAGGCGTAGAACGTCGCCGCGATCAGCGCCGACGGCGGGCCCCGCCAGGCGGCGGCCGATCAGGCCGACGACTGCGATCGTGAGCGTGTCGAGCAACGCTGCCAGCAGCCTGCCGACCAACTCGACGTCGTAGCCGGTGTCGAAGGTTGGTCGTCCGTCATCGGCGATCAGCGGAACACCGATCGCATCGAATGCCTCGGCGATCGCGGCTGCCGGCTGGTCCCCGTCGACGACCCCGTCGTGGAGCCAGCCGGCGGTGGTGCGGGTCGCTGCCAGCATGACGGGGCCGTAGGCGAACGAGTTGGTGGCTCGGTACACGTTGGCTGCCGACCGGTCGCCGTCGAGCCAGTCGAGCGCCGGCCCGAGCACCGTTCCGTGTGGGTCGGGGTCAGGCAGTCGATCCAACTCGGCCGACGTGAGCGCCCAGTGCCGCTCGTCGGGATGCAAGTGCTGACCCTGATCGAAATCGAGGTTCCAGCTTCGTGCGATGAAGCCGACCACCACCACGATCAGCAGCAGTGCCCACCACCACGCTGCACCCCACCGACGTTCGGGTGAGAGGTCGTCGTCGAGCTTCGCTGGGTTCGGATCGTGCTCGACCTGCTCGACGACGTCGGTCATGTCAGCTTCGCTTGATGCACGAGAAGAACTGGTAGGCACCGGTTGGCTGGGGTAACGGTTCCTCGTAGTAGCGGCGCAACCAGCGGTCGAACGGGCGAGTCAGCGCCGGATGCAAGACCCACCGCCCGAACAGCTTGCGGGTGATCAGGTTCGGTACGCCGAGGTAGTGGCACAGGTCGAAGGCACGGTGGGCGCGTGGCGAGAAGTAGTACTGATGATCGGTCACGGTCAGTCCGACGGCGTCGAATCGTGACCGCCAGATCTCGGGCGGCTCGACGTGATGGTGGTACGAGATCCGGTTGAAGAAGTTCCCGTACGCTGCGGCGGGGCGCCGCAACCTGAGCGTTCGCAGCAGCGTCGAGCCAAGCAGGAACTCGCCGAAGTGCTCGCTGGGCAGCGTCGTCGCGAAGGTGCCGCCCGGGCGCAGCACGCGGGCGATCTCGTTGAGTACCTGTGTGTTGTCGTGGATGTGCTCGATCACGCAGTTGCTGATCACGGTCGCAAACGAAGCGTCTCGGAACGGAAGCGAGGTGGCGTCGGCGCGGGTGACCGATGCGAACACCTGCGGTCCACGGTCGGCGGCTTCGCGGAGCTCGTCGGGGCGCAGGTCGATGCCGACATCGATCGGGTGGTCGTACGCGATCGACGCGAAGTGGCCGTCGCCGCTCCCGATGTCGAGCACCGGTCCGACCAGTTCGACGGCGCCCATCAGCCGACACTCGACGGCGCGAAGAATCGCGCGATGCGGTGCCATCGTGGCCAGTTGCCGGGTCAGATGGTCAGGTTGCGCCGAAGAGCCGTTCATAGGAATCCACAGTGGTTGCCAGGTCGAACAGCTGCTCGATATCGGAGCGCTGCCGATGGAAGCGGTCGCGATGTGAGATCACCTCGTCGATACCGCCTGCGATCGCCGCCGCATCGGCGACGTCGACGACCACGCCCATTCCGGTCATTCTCACCGGCTGTCGAACGCCGGGCAGGTCGGTCGCCACCACCGGCGTTCCGCACAACATCGCCTCGACCTGCACCAGCCCGAACGACTCGGTGCTGTTCACGCTGCTGACGACGAGCACGTCGATGGCGCCGAAGAACGCCGACATCTGGGTCGGGTCGAGCACCCCGACGAAGCGCCAACGATCACCGAGCGCCTCGATCCGATCGGCCAGTTGAGCCCGATAGTGCGCCTCACCGACGACGTCCTCGTGCGCTCCGGCGAACACGACACGGGCATTCGGGTGACGCTCCAGCACTTCCGCCATCGCGTCGACCACGTACTCGACGCCCTTCTCTGTGGCGAACCTGGCGGCCATCCCGATCACCGGACCGGTGCCGGCGTTCCACTCGGTTCGCAATGCTTCGATCGCATCGTCGTCGGCCGTCGGCATCACGACGGGAGGCGGGATCACCACGATCTTCTTGGCGAACCGCCGCAACAAGGGCGAATGCTTGGCGTAGTCGTCGGTGTAGGCGACGACGTGATGCGAGCACAACCCGGCCAGGTAGTTCATCGCGAACGTCACGCGATCGGCGATGCGGTTGACGACCCCGCGCGGCAGGCGCAGATCGCAGTGGTAGGTCACGACGGTTCTGCGCCGCAGCATTCGGCTGACCAAGGCGACGGCGCCACCGTCGAACTGCGGGAGGTGGATGCTCACCACGTCGTGTCGACGGGCGTGCCACAACGCCCACAACGGCATCGGCATGATGACGCCCTTGCTGATCCGGGCCCACACGGGCACCCGCACGATGCGCACGCCGTCGATGATCTCATCGGAGGCCAGCTGGCGGTCGTGGCGCGACGTGAGCACCGTGACCTCGTGACCGCGCCCCGCCAGTTCGCCGGCGAGTCGTTGGACGTAGATCGTGAGTCCGCTGACGTGCGGCCGGTAGTAGGTGAGGGCGACCAGGACCTTCACGTCACGTCCCTGAACGTCATGTCCTGCGGCCCGATGCTGTCGATCCAGTCGAGCAGGCGGGTCATCCCGGCGTCGGGCGAGATCGTCGGTGACCAGCCGAGGTGATCGCCGGCCTTGCCGCTGTCGGCGATGAACACACGCTGGTCCCCGAGCCGCCACGGCGCGAACGACGGTTCCGGAAGCTCCGTTCCGATCGCCCGCTGCAACACGGGTGCCAGCTGCCACCACACGGACAGGGCATTGTCGGCGCCACCTCCGACGTTGTAGACCTCGCCGGCGCTCCGGTCGATGTGGCCGACGGCGGCGGAGAAGCAGGCGATCAGATCATCGACGTGCAACAGATCTCTGACCTGCTTGCCGTCGCCGAAGATCGTGATCGGCTGTCCGGAACGAAGCGCCAGCAGAAACCAGGCCAACCATCCCTGTTCCTCGGCGCCGATCTGGTGTTCCCCGTAGATGCACGACTGGCGAAACGTGACGGTGCGCAGCCCGAAGCGTGCGGGCGTAGTCGACGACGTAGCTTTCGCCTGCGCCCTTGGAGCAGGCGTACGGGCTGGCGAAGTCGACCGGGCGACGTTCGTCGACCCCGTTCGGCAGGTCGGCAAATCGGTAGTGATCGCGCTCTTCGACGATCTCCAGGTCTTCGAGTGCCCCGTACACCTTGTTGGTCGAGGAATACAGCACGATCGGGTCGCGGCCCCCGAGCCGGGCGCCTTCGAGCATGTTGAACGTGCCGAGCGCATTGTCGAGAAAGTCTCGGCGAGGGTCGGTGATCGATCGTGTGACCGCGGTCTGGCCGGCCAGGTGCACGATCGCGTCAGCGGTCGCCGTGGCGTCGATCATCGCCTCGGCGTCGCGGACGTCGGCGTCGATGAACTCGACGTCGTCACCGAGGTCGTGCCGCAACGACGCCAGATTCCGAATCGCGCTGGGGCGACTCAGGTTGTCGAGTGCGGCAACGTCGACGCCTGCCGCGGTCAGGTGCCGCACGAGGTTGCAGCCGATGAACCCGGCGCCACCGGTGACGAGCACGCGGTTGGGCCATCCACCTCGCGCCGCGTCGCCGTCGCTCATGCCGGCCCGCCCGATCGAAACGGCGGCACCCGACGGATCGAGAATCGAGCGGTCTGGGCCGCGCACAGCGCGGCCGCCCTGGCCAGGCGAAACAACCGCAGCGTCGACCGTCCGTACGGGCGAGCGATGTGGGTGATCGACGTCTCGGCGACTCGGGCACCCGCCCGGTGAGCGCCGATGGCGATCAGGATCGACGGCGCGAACGCCGTTTCGGGGATCGACGGGGAGAGGTGATCGAACAGCGACCGGCGGACCAGCTTGAACGGCGTGTTGGCGTCGGCGATTCGGTGACGAGCGAGCGCCGACGCAAGCGAGCGCGTGAAGCGAGTCAGGATCAAGCGGTGGTTCGGGTCGTTGCGCTGTGTTCTCACACCGAGCACCAGGTCGTGATCGGATCGCAGCTCCCACAACCGGGCGAAGTCGGCCAGGTCGAGTTGCCCGTCGCTGTCGATGTGCAGGATCCATTCGCTCGAGGACCGATCGAACCCGGTTCGCACCGACCGGCCATGACCGACGTTGACCGGGTTGGCGATCACGCTGATTCGCGGGTCGCGGTCACACGCCGCGGAAAGGATCTCCGGGGTCGAGTCGCTCGACCGGTCGTCGACCACGGCCAGCACGCTGTCGTCGACCTGATCCAACACGTGCCGGATGACATCGTCGAGCACCGTGTCGAGCGTTGCCGCCTCGTTGAACACCGGCATCACGACCGTCAGTCGATTCGCCGTCACGACGCCCACGCTTGCTCCTCGGTGCCGTCGACGAGGAGATGGGCGATGTCGACACCCATCTTGACCGAGTGGTCCATGTTGCCCAGCTCGTATCGCCAGGCGCCGAACCGGCCCCTGGCATAGATGCCGTGGCGCATCAACCATGGCTGGATCGTCGCAAGCGCATCGTCGCGGGTGAGGGTCGGAACGGGGTAGGCGCGCTCGATGTGATCGATGTGCACGCTGACGGTTCGAGCGTGGTCGGGCACGAGTCCGACCTTGCGCAGGGCGTGGTCGACGTCAGCCCCGAGGTCGCGCTCGTCGAGCGGTCGGTACGGTGAGCTGGCGATCTCGGTCATCCACGACGAGTACCGGTCGGTGCGACCACCGGGGACGTTGGCTGCGGCGTACTTGGCGAAGTTGGTGGCGCGGTAGAACGGCACGTCGTCGGTGGGGAAGTAGAGCCAGGAGCGATCGTCGGTGAGCGCTGCCTCGTAGCCGATGCCGACCACGGTCACGCTGTTGTACGTGAGCTCACGGGCGGCCGTCCGAAGCTCGTCGGGAGCTTCGGTGAGGGCCTCGACCAGCACGTCCAGGGCGCCCGTCCAGACGAGATGATCGAAGCGCCGCTCGACGCCATCGTCGGTGGTGATCGACCTGCGGATCGGGTCGACCGCTGCGACACCGGAGTCGTAGCTGATGTGGTCGGCGATGTCGATCGCGGCGCGTCGATAGATCTCGCCGGTGCCACCGGTGAGCGGGAAGGCGAACCGGTTGTTCGGCCCCCACGTGATGTCGTCGCGGCGATGGATCACGTTGCCGAGAGCCTCGCGCCAATCCACGACCGAGACCCGCTCGGCGATCCATCCGGCGCTCATCTTCTCGGCCGGGTAGGCCCAGACCTTGTCGTTGTAGGGCCGCATGAACTGGTCGCAGATGCCGTGCCCGAAACGGGCGACCATCCACGTCGCGAAGTTCTCATCCGAGTTCGAAGCGACGGGCTGCTGTTGGCTCTCGATCAGGCCGGCGAGCGCCCGCTCGGCGAGGTCGGACGGGAGCCTGTGCAAGTTGTTCTGGAACGGATACGGGACCCAGTGGCGATCGACATAGATGTACGACGAACGGTCGTGGTGGCCGACGTCCTCGCCCATCACGTCATCGAGCAAACGGTCGAACTCCCCGTAGTGCGAGAACACCACATGCCCGCCTCGATCCCACGTGAATCCGGCTGGATCGACGATCGAGGCCGCCAGCCCACCCGGGCCGGCCGATCGCTCGTGGAGTTCGAACGAGGTGTGTCCGGTGGCCGCCAGTTGACGCCCACAGCCCAGTCCGCACGGCCCGGTGCCGACGATGATCACCTTCCCAGCCGACACCGTCGGGACGCTAGCGCAGCTCGTGAATCATGGCTATACTCAGCATGTTCCGTGTTCGCGTACACCGATCAGGTGGCACCCGTAGGAGGTTGCGTTGAAGGAGAAGCTCGCCGTACTGGCCTTTGCTGGTGCAATGGTGCTCGCCTTCACGGCGGTGACCTCCTCGGGCGTTGGACCGGTCGCGTTGGCGGGTCAACCGACCCCGACCGCGTCGCCGGTGCCGCCCACGCCGATCCCCACGGCGACCCCGACTCCGTCGCCGGTACCGCCCACCCCGACCGCCACCGCCACCCCGACTCCGTCGCCGGTACCGCCCACCCCGACCGCCACGCCGACCCCACCGCCTGTGACGCCAGGTGTGCCGACGGCGACCGCTCAGCCGTCTCCGACGACGCCGACGACGGTGGCGCCGACGACGGTGGCGCCGACCACGATCGTCCCGACCACGATCGCCGGTGATTCGGGTGCAGCCACCACCACGGCGGTACCCGTCATCTCCGTCCTCCCGGATACGGGCAGTACGACATCGACGATGACGGTGTTCGGAATCGTCGCCGTACTGCTCGGCTTGGCGATGCTCGGCGTGGCGGCGTTGTCTCGCCTCCGCACCGCTTCTCGCTGAGGCGGATCGCCCGCTCAACCGGTTGCGTAGATCGCGTACTCGCCGCTGACGAAGACCTGCGTCCCGTGTTGCTGCCAGTACGCGTCGGATGCCCGCAGGTCGCCGCGTTCGTTCGGCCCGACCGCCACGAAATCGACTCCGTAGCGATCCACCGCCGCTGACGCTTCGCTGCCGCCCGTCAGGATCGTCTCGCTCGCGGTCGATCGTTCCAACCAGTCATCGAGGCCGAGGTCATAGGTCCATCCGATGAAACCGCTGACCACCCGTCGGCCCCCGAGCGCGGCGACCGCCGAGGTGTTGGTCATCCCGTACACGATGACATCATCGGGTTCGGTGTTGTCGCGCAACCACGCTGCGGCTGCGAGGTCGTCGTTGGTGACCCACGGAATCGCCGCCGATCGCTGCATCGCCCGAATCGTGTCGAGTGAACCGGCTGACACCATCACCAGCACCATGAAGGCGATCGCCACCTGCCGTGCTGTTTCCAGCGGGTACGACGATGGCGATGACGATGACGAAGACCGGGACCAGAGGCGGCTGATCCAACTGGCGACGAGCAACGAGCCGGCGAGTTGCCAGAACATGAAGTACTTGGAGTTGTTGCCCTCCCACGGATGAAAGGCGATCAGGTTCGGCACGAGGAACCACAGCCACAGCGGCAGGGTCAAGCGACGCAACCGCCCGGGTGCGCCTCCCATCAATGTCAGCCAGGCGAACAGCGGCAAGAGCAGGCCAACGTTGCGCAGCCAGAACCACGGCCATGGCTGGTCGGCGGCGACGGCGCTCCAGCCGACCATCCAGCGGATCGCGCTCGTCTCGGGCAGCAGCATGGCGGCGACGGGTAGGCCGAGAATCGCCGCCGGGGCGAGGAACCAGAGCCACTCCCGCCGTCGGTCTGCCACGGCTGCCATTGCGCCGAGCGCTATGGCCGTGAGCAACGTATGGGCGTGGGCGAGTCCGAGCAGTCCGATCAGAATCCCCGCCGAGGCGAGTCCCCGCTTCGACCAACTCGGGCGCGAGACGAGCACCAGGATCAGCGCTGCCAGTCCCACGCTCAAGCCCAAGAGCGTCGACCGTTGGGCGTACAACGACGCAGAGATCGTGTTGTCGAGCCAGATGTGCTCGTCTGGGATTCTGGCGTACGTGCGAGGCAGCGCCGTGATGATCGACCAGCCCGAACGTTCGACGTCCTGAGCGAAGTACCACAGACCAAGGCCTCCGCTGAGCGTGAACAGGCACAGCGTCAGGGCGGCCGTCGATCGCGAACGCGTCAGTCGCGTCGCGGCGCACCACAGCAGCGGTGCGAACGCCACCGCGATCAGCCATTCCGAGATGACCAGGCCCTGTTGCAGGTTTGCGCCGCTGACGGTGAACATGGCGCCGAAGAAGTCGGACAGGAAGTGGTACCGAAACCCGTGTCCGGAAGCGATCGGCAGATCGAACCCCCGATTGTCCCCGTAGGCGAACGACCCGGCGTATGCCAGGTGTGCTGACCAATCACCCCACACGGCGAGGCTTCCGGCGCTGACGCCGTCGGCGGTGGTCTGGTACGAGAGCGACAGCACCCTGGTCGTCACCGCCGCCGAGGCAACGCTGAAGAACATGAACGGCCGAAGGCTCGCAGGTCGCCGCGTCGGCAGCTTCAGACGCCGCCACATCGATCGCCCTTCACGACCAAGTTGCTCGGCTGACCGGCGGATTCCGACGCCTGCTGCGACTCCGGGTAGGGCGAGTCCGATGCCGAGCGCCCCCCATCCCATTCCGACCGCGGTGAAGGCGATCAATGTCGTGGTCGAGGTGACGAGTGCGCCGCCGACGGCGCCGATCGCGACCCGCTCCTCGAACCGCAGTCGGTCCGTCATCCAGGTGGTGAGCCCAACACCGATCACGACGATCGCCACGACCAGAATCGAGCTCGACAACATGCTGTCTCAGCGTGTCATACGGCGCTCCACGCCCCCGACTCCACGCACGCTTCCGCTCCCGAAACCCACCCCGAAAGCGCAAAAACCCGAACCCCTGAGGGTTCGGGCCTTGCAGATGTCTCGCGACATCACCATGGCGGAGAGGGTGGGATTTGAACCCACGGAGGCTTGCACCTCGCACGCTTTCGAGGCGTGTCCCTTTGGCCGCTCGGGCACCTCTCCGCCAGCGAGGCTAACGGCAATCCGGTTCGGTCACGACTCGACCGGACGCCCCGACCGTGTGATATCGCCGCTCAAGAGTGGGTCAAGTTGGTCCGATACATTGAGCGACGGCTCGTTCTGGATGACCGGCCGCTTCGCCGAATCACACCCGACATGCCAAAGCGACGACAAGGAGAGGATTCCGTGACGGCCGACCTGCACACGCCGACTGAGCACGTGTTCAAACTCTTGGTCACGGGCCCGTTCGCGGCCGGCAAGACGTCCCTGATCCAGAGCGTCTCGCACACACCGGTGGTCGAAACCGACGTCGACACCAGCGGTGGCGAGGCGTTGGTCAAGGCGCGCACCACCGTCGCCATGGATTTCGGTACCTACGTCGCCGAGAGCGGAGACATTCGGCTGCTGATGTTCGGGACCCCCGGCCAGCGCCGCTTCTGGTTCATGACCGACATCCTCAAAGGCGATGTCGACGTCGTGATCTATGTCATCGACGCCGAGGCGACTCATACCCACGCCGAGGCCGGCGAGGCGATGCGGACGCTACTGAAAGACCTGCGTGTGCCGCTCGTGGTGGCGGTCAACCGCTGTGATGACCCGGCCGCGGCCGACTTGGTCGCCCGGCGGCTCGGCAGCCTCCAGCGGGAAATGGCTGTGCCGTGCCAGCTGATCCACACAGACTCGGGCCGCGACGTCGTCGTCGAGGCCCTGCTGGCAGTGCTCGATCAACTGGAACGTCAGGGTGGCGAGATGCGCGACCCGCTCGATCGGTTACTCGACGCGGCTGGTGCGCAATGACGGCGCCGAACGACGACGCTCACCGCGATCTGTTCGGGTTGGCGGCCTTCCCGTGCCCAGGCTGGAGTGTGCTCGATGCCGCTCGCAGCCGGCACTTCACGGGCGAACTGACGTGTGCGACGAATCCTGTGACGAGGGTCTACTTCGACTCCGGTCAGATCTATTTCGCGGAACGGTCGACCGACCCATCGCTCGCCGCCCGACTCGTCGACTCCGGTGCTCTCACCGCGACGCAACTCGAACTGGGATCGATGTTCGTCGAGGGCGTCGCCCATCTGGGACGACTGTTCGACCGCGTCGGCTCGGTCGATCGCGACCAGGTGCTGCTCGTCACCGAGCTGATGACCGAGGACTGTGTCGGGTGGCTTGCGAGCCAATCGGTCGACGGCATCGACCCCGCCCCGTACCGACATCACCCGACGGGCATTCGGCGTTGGTCGTGGACGACCCAGCTGCCCGAATCGACACCCGCCGAGTCGTTGCCGCCACAATCGACGGGTGCACTCGTGCCGCCGGGCGCAGATGCGATCCAGTTTCCGGCGCCGGCGCCCCCGCTTGGCGAGCCTTCCGCCGACGCCGACGCCGACGCCGACGCTGACGGTCGCGGTCACCGGCGCTGGTGGGCCACCATCCGACCGCGACCCTGACCCCGACCACGATTCGATCGGTCGGTTCGAGGTGATCTGGCCGTCTGGCGAGGTCGACGATCAAGTCGTGTTGCCCGACGACGGCGATCTTGACGGAGATGACCCGTCCGCAGCGCTCGAGCGGATCGGGTCGCCCCACTCGGTGATTCACGATCGTTCAGCCCTCGGCAACTCGGTCGACTTCACCACCGATCACCCGGCTCCGCGTCCGATCCCGGCCGCCAAGCCGTGGATGGCGCCCGCCGCCGATACCGGTGCAGCGGTCGCGATGGCGGTGCGCCGCGCCGTCGCCACGATCGAGACCGGCTCGCTGGAAGCCCGCCGTCGGTTCGTCGCCACGATGCCCGACCCTGACCCTTCGCGCGGAGCGAAGGTGCCCCGCCCGCCGCCGGATCCGATCGCCGAGTCGATGCGCCGAACTCCGACTCGGTCCGTGTTCGACGAAGTTGACGGTCCGTCCGAGCAGGCCCGCAATGGCTCACACCTCGACGACGAGTCGATGTCAGACGACGAAGACGAACGGGTCGGCGCACTGCGCAGGCTGATCGACAATATGCGCCGCGGCTGATCAGCGTCGGCGGCGTTTGGCGGCGAAGAACTCGACCAAGATCTGGCCGCACTCGTCGGCCAGTACGCCGACGGTCCTCGGAACGCGATGGTTGAGCAGCGCCGTGTCGACCAGGTCGAACTGGCTTCCGGCGGCACCCGCCTTCGGATCGGTGGCGCCGTACACGAGGTGTCCGAGTCGGCTGTTGACCATCGCTCCGGCGCACATTGCGCACGGCTCGAGCGTGACGACCAGTGTGCATTCATCGAGCCGCCAGTTCCCTACGTGCGTGGCCGCATCGCGCAATGCCAGCACTTCGGCATGGGCGGTCGGGTCTCCCGTGAGTTGGCGTTCGTTGTGGCGTGAGGCGATGACCTCGCCGTTGCGAATCACGATCGCCCCGACGGGTACGTCGTGATGCTCGAGCGCAGCCCGAGCCTCGGCCAACGCCAGCCGCATCGCCGCCAGGTACGAATCCGGTTCGCGCCCGTCGAGAAGCACGGGTTCGGCTGGCATGGCGGAGAGGGTGGGATTCGAACCCACGGAGGGTTGCCCCTCACACGCTTTCCAAGCGTGCCGATTCGGCCGCTCTCGCACCCCTCCAGGTGTTGTGCCCTGGCAGGCTATCCGAGCGGTAACCTGGACCCCACTCGTGGGTTCCCTGCGGGTGAGGTGGTGGTCGGGTCCTGTGCAACGGGCGCCCGTGAACCAGGTCAGGCCAGGAATGGAGCAGCCTTCATCGGCATCGCTTGTGTGCCGCAGATCGCCTGGCCACCACCTCACTCGCCGGGAACCTTCGTCGTTTCGCACCAGAGGTCAGCACCCAGTGGGGTACCGTTCGGGCCATGAAGGTGCATCTGGTCGACGGCACGTACGAGTTGTTCCGGCAGCACTTCGGCAGCGCTCATCGGCGCGACGAATCTGGGCGTGAAGCGGGTCCGTACGACGCCACGATCGGGGTGCTCAGCTCGACGCTGCAACTGATCGAAGACGGCGCCACCCACATCGGCGTCGCCAGCGACCACGTGATCGAGTCGTTCCGCAACGATCTGTGGGACGGCTACAAGACGAGCGAGGGCATGCTGCCCGAGCTGCTCCACCAGATCCCGATCATGGAGGACGCCCTGATCGCGATGGGCGTCACCACCTGGCCAATGGTGGAGTGGGAGGCCGACGACGCGCTCGGCGCCGCCGCACACGTCGCCGATCTCGACGAACGGGTCGAGCAGGTGCTGATCATCACCCCCGACAAAGACCTCGGTCAGTGCGTCAAGGGCACGCGTGTCGTGCAATACGACCGGCGCAAGCGGGAGATCATCGACGAGCAGGGTGTCCGCGACAAGTTCGGTGTCGGCCCGGCATCGATCCCCGACTACCTCGGGCTGGTCGGCGACACCGCCGACGGGTTTCCCGGCCTTCCCGGCTGGGGCGCCAAGTCGTCTTCGTTGGTGCTGGCCCGCTACGAGCACCTCGAGAACATCCCGCCGGAGGCCAGCTTGTGGGAGGTCGAGGGGCTCCGTGGGGCGGCCAAGTTGTCCAAGACGCTGCAGGACAACGCCGAGCTGGCGGTGCTGTTCCGCATCATCGCCACGGTCGATTTGGAGGTACCGGTCGGCACGGTCGACGACTGGTGCTGGAGTGGCCCGACCGACGGTTTCGAAGACGTGTGCGGTCGGCTCGGCGTGCCGGCCTTGGCACATCGAGCTGCCGAACTCGCCCGCTGACGCGGCGCCGGCGTGCTCAGACGTGGACTTTGGAACGTTCCCGCAGCAGGGCCAACTCGACGAGGGCGATCAACGCGTTCTTCACGTCGACTCGGTCGCGCGCATCGCAGTACAGCATCGGCACGTGGTCGTCGACCTGTGTGGCTTCGCGGATCGCCTCGATCGAGTGTGATCGTCGACCGTCGAACGGATTGACCGCCACGACGAACGGCATCCCCCGTGACTCGAAGTAGTCGATCGCCGCGAAGCAGTCACCGAGCCGGCGGGTGTCGGCGAGGATGATGGCGCCGATCGCCCCGCGCGAGAGTTCGTTCCACATGAACTGGAATCGTTCCTGACCGGGTGTGCCGAACAGGTACAACACGATTTCGGGGGTGAGCGAGATGCGTCCGAAGTCCATCGCCACCGTGGTGGTCTTCTTGTCGGAGATGTGCGAGAGGTCGTCGAGTTGGGCGGAGGCGGTGGTCATGATCGCCTCGGAGCGCAGCGGCTCGATCTCCGAGATCGTGTTCACGAACGTCGACTTGCCGACGCCGAAGCCGCCGGCGACCACGATCTTGACGGGGATCTTTCCGCCGCTGGTGGGGGCGGGGGAATCAGAGACTGCGGACACCGTCGAGCACCCTTTCCAACAGGCTGGCGAAGTTCTGGACTTTGGCGGGCGCGTGGACGACCACGGCACCGTCGGCGACGAGGTCGGCGACCAGGACGCGCGCGACACCGATCGGGATCTGCATCCGGGCGGCGACCTCGACCAGTGCCATCGGCGCTTGGACGAGTTCGATCAGTTGGGCGGTCTCCCACCGGTAGATACCGAGATGCTGGGACGCACGCGTGCTGGCCTGGATTTGTGTCTCCAGGCCGATGTCGGTCTCGACCACCGTGCGGCCGCCCGTCATC
Source organism: uncultured Acidimicrobiaceae bacterium (assembly GCA_963700265.1). Lineage (GTDB taxonomy): Bacteria > Actinomycetota > Acidimicrobiia > Acidimicrobiales > Ilumatobacteraceae > Ilumatobacter. The sequence goes on from CAVOWX010000001.1 coordinate 365,994, forward strand.
GCATACGGGCGAACCAGGCGTCCGGTTTGGTCGTCATCGTCGGCGTCGAATTCCTCGACACTCGACTCGGCTTCATCGATCATCCTCAGCTCCTCGAAAGCATCAAGCATTTGAGTTCTTCACGCACTTCGGGTGTGAGCACGTCACCGGCTCGATCGGCGAACACGGCGATTTCGTATCCGATCGTGCCGATGTCGGCCTCTTTGGTGGTGACCACGCACATCAGTGAGCCGTCTCGGATGCCGGTCACGAACATCCAGCCGTTCTCCATCTCGACGATCACGTTCGACACGGCGCCGGCACCGAAACGGCCGGCCGACCCGTAGGCGAGTCCGATCATTCCGGATGCGACGGCGGACAGGCGCTCACCGGATTCGCGGTCGACGCCCTCGGATCCGGCGAGCGGGAGCCCGTCGGATGACACGACGACCGCTTGGCGGACCGCCGGCACTTGCTGAACGAACCTGGCGACGAGCCAGTTGAGGTTGTCGGCGGCGCTCATCGACGATCACCCCCGAAGTCACCGTGGTCGGTCGGCGGCTCGGGCGACGCGCCGCCGCTATTGAACTCGGCCTGAAACGATCGCAGCCGTTGGCGGAGCGCCTCGGGATCGAGCCGTGATTGGGCCGTTGCCAGGGGTGTTTCGTCAGCGAAGCCGAAGTCTTCGAGGCGTGGTCGATTCGGAAGCAGCCTGCCCGAACCGAGCGGGTCGAACTCGAACACGGCCAGTGCCGATTGGAGAGCTACGGGCGAAGCGTTGCGTGCATCATTGGAGAGCGGTTGCGACAACCCGACTTCGATCAACGGGTCGACGGCGTCCGCTGCAGCTCCCGAGCTGCGCGTGGGGAGGTTCGGCTGGGATGTGCTGGCCGGCGGCCGAGCGGCCGCTGACCGAGCCGACGTGGGAGCTACCGGACCCCTGCTCGGGCCGGCGGCAGTGACCGGGGGAGCGATCGGGGCGTCGAACTCGCCGTGCTGTCGTGCGGTCGGTGGGGGCGGGGGGAACTTGGACAGCATCGGAGCGGGAGGCTCGGGCTGCACGTGCTCGTCGAAGGCCGCCAGGGCCAGTTCGACTGCCAGTTCGGCATCCAGCTCGGCCGGCTGCTCCGCCATCGCTGTCGGTTCGGGTGCAAACTCGATGGGTGGCTCCGGCACGAACTCGGGCTGCTCGCCGTTGGTCGCAGCCCGCTGGCCGCTCTGGAACGCCGACAGATTGAGCGACATCTTGGTCCAGTCCGACTCGGCGACCGGCTGCTCGTCCCACGGTTCGATGGTGGCCACCGACTCGGTGTGTTCGGGCAACGGCTCAGGAGCCGTCTCCAGTGTCGGAGCGGTGGTCGGTACGGACGTCGTTCACCACCACGTCGTTCACCACGGCGTCGTCCGCTGCGGGTAGGGCGTCGAAGGTGCCGTCGATCTGCGACTCGGCGAGGAATCGCGAATCGTCGTCGTTCCAGGTGACGGAGGCATCGATCGGTGCCGGTTGCTCGATCGGTGCCGGCTGCTCGATCGGTGCCGGCTGCTCGATCGGGCCGAACAGTGCCGGCGGCAACGAGATGTCGACCGAGAGACCGGGGTTGCCGGGCGACAACGTGACGGAGATGCCGTGTTTGTTGGCGAGCATCGAGACCACCGAGATACCCAAGGTCGACTCGACGCTGAGACCGGCGACCGGGGGGTCGCGCAGCAGATCGTTGAGGTAGTGCAGGCGATCGGTCGGGATGCCGATCCCGCTGTCGACGATCCGCAGCAGGTACGCATCTTTGGTTCGCCGGCCGCCGACTCGCACCGGGGTCTCGGGCGGGCTGAACGAGGTGGCGTTGTCCAGCAACTCGGCGATCAGGTGGGCGACGTCTGCAACGACGGTGCCACGCACCTGGAGCGATTCGAGGTGCTCGATGTCGACTCGGCGGTAGTCCTCGACCTCGCCGATCGATGCTCGCACCACGTCGTCGATCTCGGTCGCCTTGACGCGTCGGCGTTTGGGCTCTGCGTTGGCCAACACCAAGAGCGACTCGCTGTTGCGTCGCATCCGGGTCGCCAGGTGATCGAGTTGGTAGTAGTTCCCGAGCACGGTCGGGTCGTCGACTTCCGCCTCGAACTCGTCGAGCAGGGCGAGTTGGCGATCGATCAGTGAGCGGTTGCGGCGGGCCATCGTGACGAAGATCTCGCTGACGCCGCGGCGCAGCACTTCGACCTGCTCTTGGGCTACGTCGACGAGCGTGTCTTGCATCGAGTTGAAGGCGTTGGCCAGTTCGGCCAGTTCGTCGCTGCCCTTGGCGTCGACTCGCTGCACGTCCGGCAGGATCGCCTTGCCGCGGGGGTCGCGCAGCGCCTCGACGAGAGCGGGAAGCTGCTCGGCTGCGACTTGCTTGGCGCTCGCCGAAATGGCGGTCACGCGGCGTGTGATCGATCGGGTGATCAGGAGCGCAGTGATCGCTGCCAAGAGCACGGCCCCCAGGCTGATGATGATTCGGATCAGCGTGGTTTGGCGGGCGCTGTTCGCCTCGATCGAGGCGCGGTCGACGATCGACTGGCTGATCGCGCTCTGGAACTGGACCCCATTGGCGACCAGTCCGGCGAACGATTCCGTGTCGAACGAAGCGGCCTCGCCGAGCGTGGCAGACCGCATCGCGCCGATCGAGGTCGCTTCGGTATTTGGCGAGCTCGGTCGGGAATCCGCTCTGGCGGTATTGGGTCGCCCATTCCTCCGGGGCGATCGCCTCGAACTCGCCGAGCGTCGCTTCCATCTCTGCGTAGGCGTTGCGGGCGGTCGTGAGCGGGGTGATGTCGCTCGGGTTCGTTTGCCATTGCGTGGCGCCGATGATCGCCGTGTTGGCGCTCAGCTTCGCTTCGGCGAGTTTGACGACCGCCAGCAACTGGCGACCCAGGGCCGGGTTGCCGGCCTCGGAGGGGAGCAGCTGACCGACGGCCACGAGTTCGCGGCTGGTGAGGCCGTAGGCCTCGAACGGATCGACGTCGAGCGGGAGGTCTGGGGCCACGGTTGCCATGTCCAGGTTGCGGCGGGCGGCGGACAGAGCCGATCGTCCGGCGGTGATGTGGCGGCTGGCGGCGTCGAAGGCATCGAGTTGCTCGATCTGCTCGCGCAGTGCGTTGATCGCCTGATCGGTGACCCTTCTGGTGGCCGCGGTGGGAGTCACCCCGTCGTTCACTTCGTTGATCTCGATGTCGAGCGCTCCGAGCGCGGCGATCAGTGGCTCCCAGACGGCTCCGAGTTCGGCTCCGTTCTCGGCGGTGCGGGCGTCGGCCAGGTCACTACGGACAGCGAGCCCGAGCAGAGCGGCGACCGCCAGCACGAGGGGAAGTGCTGCGGCGATCAGTTTCGTCGACAGTGATGGGTGTCGCATTTCTGGGTTTCCTCCGACCTGGGTTCCTGCTCGTTGGTCGGCCGCCTGGCGATGGTGATCTACCACATCGCGATCTCGCCGGTTCGAGCGTGTCGTCCATCTATCGGGGTATCTGGTCGGCTATCTTGAGAAAAAGCGGACACTCACTTCGACAAGAGTGCGAGCAGGAGCCATGCCCAAATCGGTAGGACTACGACATCGCGGAGTGTCTGTAGTTCCTCAAGCTTCCCGAAGCGCGACCGATAACAAGCGTGTGCCCCAGTCGGGTTCGCCGCCACGGCCCCGTGGTGGTCCAGCGGGAGGATCGAGTAGGTAGATGACAACGGAGATCGACGAGTTTCGAAAGAGCCTGGTCGCCGCTGTGCAGGCCGAGCTCGAACGGCACGCGTCCGCGGTCGTCGCCGAGGTTGATCGGCTTCGTGCTGACGGCCAACGCGAGCGGGCCGAAATGCGTGACGAGTTCAAGCGTCAGATCGCCGAGCTGACGCAAACGGTCGATCAGCGCCTGTCCGAATCCGAGAGTCGCCAGACGCGTCGGGTCGACGACGTGGCCGGGTCGTTGGACGGGCTGGTGGCGCAGGCCACGCGACCGGTCGTCGCCGATCTCGGCGAACGTCAGGACGCCTTGATGCAGCGTGTCGACGGGTTCGACACCAACCTGCGCAAGTTCGACGAGCAGGCGGCTCGAATGGTCAACTATTTCAACGACGTCTCACAACAGATCGAAGTTCGCCAGACCGAGTTGAGCGACGCCCTCAAGGTCGAGGTCGCGGCGCAGGTCGACGGCCTCCGCGCCACCGTCGACGAGAACGACTCGACGGTGCGTCGCTTCCAGACCGACATCGGTCAGTCGGTCTCGCAGAAGCTCAATGACGCCGAGGATCGGTTCAACGGTCGCCTGTTGGCGGCCGAGACCCGCCTCAAGGAGGAGTCGGGGCTGAAGATCGCCGAGATCGACGCCCATGTCGGCAAGGTCAGCCGCGGCCTCGACGACACGATGACGGTGTTGAACACTCGGGTCGCCGCACTCGACGACCAGTTCACAGAGGTTCGTCGCAAGATCGCCGAGGTCGAGGCCTCGGTCGGGAACATCGACGAAGAGGTGATCGACGACCTCAAGGCGAAGATGTCCACCGCCGTCGGCGAGGCGATGCTCGTCCGGATCGAAATGGAACGACTCGAGAAGGGTGTCAACGAAAAGACCGACACACTGGTCGTTCGCATGACCGAAGTCGAGACCCAGATCCAGGACGCCACGATGGATGTGTCGACCGCCGTGCAACTGGACCGGCTGGAAGAGATCGAGCGGTCGTTGCTCGAGCTCGATCCGAACAAGTTCGTGTTGAAGAACGACCCACCGCGTGCCGATGCAGTCTCTGGCTTCGACCCGCCAAACGGAAATTCCGGAAGCTGACGAGGGCTGACCACTATGGCGTTGCGTAAACAAAAAGACGAGAAGCGACCCTCCGAGAAGTCGGAAGGCAGTGTGCGCGACCGAGGAACGGATTGGCGTGAGCGTCGAGGAGTGCGTGGCCGTCGGCCAGGCGCTCGTCGCCTCGGGTGACCTTCCGGCGGAATCGCTTGCCGAGGCGCTGACCGACGGCAAGGGTGAGCTGTGGCCGTTCGGCAACATCGTGTTGACCAAGTATGGCGTCGGTCGAATCGAGTACGCGAGGGCGCTCGGCAAGGCCTGTGGATTGGCGGTGGCCGACCCGAGGTCGACCGGCGCCGACCCTGAACTCGCCGAGCAGATCGATGAGAAGCTTGCTCGCAGGTACTACTTCATCCCGGTTTCCGATCAGGATGGCACCGTCACGGTGTGGGGCGCCGACTGCTCGCAGGTCCAGCGCGACGCCGCTGAAGCGGCCGCCGGCAGGAAGTTCCAGTGGTTGGCTACCGACCCCAAGACGGTCACGTCGTACACCGAGCAGCTGTGGCGTTCCGACGCCGACATCGGTCGATTGGTCGCCACCTTCGCCGATGCCGAGGCCGCCCATCACGCCGGCGAGGAGGCGCTCAACGAGGTCAGCCTCGATGACCAGGCTCCGGTCGTACAGCTGGTTTCCCGAATCGTCGGTCAGGCATTGCGCGACCGCGCTTCGGACATCCACGTCGAGCCGCTCGACACGCACGTGCGTGTGCGGTATCGCATCGACGGTCAGTTGGTCGAGGCGGTCAAGCTGCCGATGACGGCGCACAACCCGCTCGTCAGCCGACTCAAGATCATGTCGAAGATGAACATCGTCGAGAAGCGTGCCCCCCAGGACGGGCAGTTCTCCACCACGGTCGACGGTCGCCCGCTCGACGTTCGTGTGTCGTCGGTTGCCACGGTGTTCGGTGAGAAGGTCGTGATGCGACTGCTCGACAAGAGCAAGTCGATGGTCGGCCTGCACGAGCTGGGCATGCCCCGCGAAACGTACAACACGTACTCGAAGATCGTGCACGCCCCGTACGGCATGGTGATCTGTGCCGGGCCGACCGGCGCCGGCAAGACCACCACGTTGTACGCCACGCTGCTCGAGATCAACTCGACCGGCAAGAACGTGACCACCATCGAGGATCCGGTCGAGTACGTGTTCCCCGGTATCAACCAGGTGGGTACCAACGAGCGTGCCGGGTTGACGTTCGCTACTGGTCTCAAGGCGCTGCTGCGGCAGGACCCCGACGTGATCCTCGTCGGTGAGGTTCGTGACGCCGACACCGCACGCATCGCCGTGCAGTCGGCGCTCACCGGACACTTCGTGTTGTCCTCGCTGCACGGCAACGACTCGGTCGCCGCTGTGCACCGGTTGCTCGACATGGGCATCGAGGCGTTCCTGGTGGCGTCGGCCGTGGTGGCGGTCGTGTCGCAGCGTCTCGTGCGCCGCATCTGCGACAACTGCAAGGAAGAGTACGAGCCGACCGCCGACGAGATCGCCGTGTACCGCCAGCACAGCGGCGGTTCCGACAAGACCCACTTCTTCCGTGGCAAGGGTTGCAGCTACTGCGCCGACACCGGCTACCACGGCCGAATCGGCGTGTACGAACTGCTGCGGGTCACGCCCGAGCTGCGGCGCTTGATCGTCGGCTGGGCAACCACCGAGGAACTCCGCCGGTTGGCGGTCGCCCAGGGTATGCGCACGATGTTGCGTGAGGCGATGCAGCTCGTCGAAGACGATGTCACCACCATTCCCGAAGTCGTGAGAACGTTGTTCGCCGCATGATCGATCGTCTGAGTTCGCAACCGATCCGCCAGATCTCTCATCGGAGCACTTGATGCCCAAGTTCGCCTATTCCGCCATCGACGCCACGGGTGCCGAGATCGAGGGCACCACCAAGGCCGACACGATCGGCACGGCCCGCACGATCTTGGTCGAGCAGAACCTGTTCCCGATCAAGATCGAGGAATCGCGCAGCGTCTTCGACTTCGAGTTGACCAAGGAGAAGGTCAAGAAGAAGAACTTGATGAACTTCACCCGCCAGCTGTCGGTGTTCGTCAAGGCCGGTATCCCGATCACCGATGCGCTCACCACGATCGGCGACGAGTCGACCGACGTGGCGCTGCGGCGGGCGATCGGCGAGATGGTCGACGATCTCCGCAACGGCGGTCTGTTGTCTGCATCGGCAGCACAACACCCACAGGTCTTCCCGAACTACTACATCGGCATCCTCCAGGCAGCTGAGCTGACCGGTCGACTCGACGAGTCGCTCGACTCGTTGGCCGGCTACATCAACCGCGAGATGGAGACCCGCGCCAAGGTGGTCGGGCGCCCTCGCCTACCCGTTGGTGGTCATGGTGCTGGCGCTGTTCACGGTGATGATCCTGGCCGGCTACGTGTTGCCGCAGTTCAAGCCGCTGTTCGAAGAGCTCGACGCCGAGCTGCCGCTGCCGACCCGCATGATGCTGTTCGTCGCACGGTTCTTCACCGACCTGTGGTACGTCACGGCGATCGGTCTGCTGATCTTCTTCGGCACGATCGCCTTCCTGGCGATGCACCCGACCGGCAAGGAGCTGTGGCAACGATTGTCACTCAAGATCCCGATCATCGGCGGCATCATCGAGTACTCGATTCTCGAGCGGTTCTGCAGCGTGTTGCACACCATGCTGCAAGCCGGTGTGGCGATCCCGTCGGCGATGGAGACCACGATCGAGGCGGTCTCGAACGTGGTGTATCGCGAGCAACTCGACATCGCCCGCCAGCAGATGTTGGAGGGCTCGGGTTTCTCGCAACCCCTGATCGAGACCGAGCTGTTCCCGGGGGCGGCGCGTCAGATGTTCAAGGTCGGCGAGGAAACCGGAACACTCGATCAACAGCTCGAGGTTGCAGCCGAGTACTTCAACCGCGAGCTCGAGTACCGCATCAAAACGTTCACGACACTGTTCGAGCCGATCATGATCGTCTTCGTCGGGGTGGTGGTCGGCTTCGTGGCGATCGCCCTCGTGTCGGCGATGTACGGCGTGCTCGGCGGCGTGAAGGAAAGCGGCGTTGGGTGATCAGCCGTGCCAGATCAGATCGATGACCGGTTGTCCGGCGAACACGGCCACCACGGTGCCGATCGCCAGGAACGGCCCGAACGGCAGTGCTGTCTTGCGACCTGCCTTGCCCACCGTCATGGCGATCACGCCGACCACGGCACCGATCAGGAATCCGAAGAACAATCCGACCGGCACGATGCCAGGGTTGAGGTAGCCGAGGTGCAGTCCCAACAGTGGTGCCAGGCGCACGTCTCCGTCGCCCATCCCGCCGCGACTGACGGCGTAGATCAATCCCATGATCGCCAACGCGATGCCGGCGCCGAGCGCCGCCATCCAGATCCGCTTCGGCTCGTCGTCGACGAGCGCGGCGATCACGATCAACACCGAGCTCAGGGCGAAGGCGGTGTACGTGATCTCGCGCGGCAACCGAAACTCGTGCAGGTCGATCCACACCAGCGCAACCAGCGCCGCGCCGAGCACGCAGAACGCCGGCAGCACGGGGTCGACGCCGAACTTCCACCAGAACAGTACGAAGATCGCCGCCGTCGCCGTTTCGATGATCAACGGCTCGGGTCCGATCGCTGTGCCGCAATGCCGGCACTTGCCGCGCAATACCAGCCAGCTCACGATCGGCACCAGGTCGAGTGTCGTCAACCGGTTCTCACAGGTGCCACAGGCGCTCGGCGGTTGCACCACCGAGCCGCCTCGCGGCACGCGGTCGACCACCACGGTCAGAAACGACCCAATCAGCAAACCCATCACGATGCAGGCGATCAATACCAGTGTCGTGTCCATGTCGTCAGCACGCTAGGCCCGATCGGGCCCGGCGGAAGGGAAATGTGATGTTCGATCCAGATCCGGTACTGGTCACCCTGCTTCAGGCAACGGTCAACTCCGGCGCCTCCGACCTGCATATCACGGTGGGGCGCGCCCCGACGGCGCGTCGTGACGGGACGCTGGTCAGCTTCGAGAACGTGAAGATCCTCGACAGGGACGACACCGAACGAATGGTGATGTCGCTGCTCGACGATCAGCAGGCTCAGGAGCTGGAGGATCGCTTGCAGGTCGACTTCTCGTTCGGCGTTGCCGGGCTGGGCCGCTTCCGCGCCAACGCCTTCCATCAGCGCAGCTCGCTGGCGCTGGCACTGCGCGTGATTCCCTTTCGCGTTCGGTCGCTGGAAGAGCTCGGGGCGCCGCGCTCGGTCAGCGTGCTGTTGAACCGTCCATACGGGTTGGTACTCGCTGTGGGGCCGACCGGATCGGGCAAGTCGACCACGCTGGCGGCGATGATCGACCGGATCAACGAAACCAAGCCGGTGCACATTCTCACCATCGAGGACCCGGTCGAGTACCTCCACCATCACAAGATGGCGATGGTCAACCAGCGCGAGGTCGGCACCGACGCCTTGACCTTCGAACACGGTCTTCGCAGCGCCCTGCGTGAAGACCCCGACGTGGTGTTGCTGGGCGAGATGCGCGACCTCGAATCGATCCAGATCGCCCTCAGCCTGGCCGAAACCGGCCACCTGGTGTTGGCAACCTTGCACACCAACGACGCCTCGCAGGCGCTCGACCGCATGATCGACGTGTTCCCCAGCGACAAGCGCGCACAGATTCAGACGATGCTGGCCGGTGCGCTGCAGGGCGTCATCTCACAGCGCTTGCTGCCGGCGATCAGCGGCGGCCGTGTCGCCGCTTACGAGGTGCTGATGGGTACCGAAGCCGTGCGCAACCTGGTTCGTGAGGGCAAGAGCCGTCAGCTCCGCAACGTCATCGCTACCGGTGGCCCCGACGGAATGCAGACGATCGAGATGGACTTGGCGAGGCTCGTTTCTTCAGGTCTGGTGGCGATGGAGATGGCCCAGTCGATCTCGGCCTATCCGAACGAGATCCAAGCCCAGGTGTCGACGTTGCGTGCCCAGGCCCAGGCCCAGGCGACCGCAGCCGCAGGGCAGGGAGCCACATCGGGCTCGGGCGTGCGAAGCGACGGAACCGGCACGGCTGCCGTCGCGCGAGGCGGCGGACGAGCGCGTCGACCGAGGCAGCCGAGTCGACAACTGCGGTTGCCACGATGGAACCTCCCGCGCCAGGGTCGGCCGGTCCAACCGAGCCGGTCAACCCGCTCGAACCGCCTCCCAACAGCTGACCCATGGTTGCCCCGAACCAGAACCCGTTCAAGTCGATCGGGGGCGTCACACCCTGTCCCGCCGGTTGGCTGGTGCTTCCAGCACGCCTGGCCGGGGTGACGGTGGTGGCTGAGGAGGCGTTCGTCCTGCGAACCTTGCAAGAGGTGCTGGACTACCGACCCAAGTTCGACTTCGCCGCCATCAACATTCCGTTCGGTTACCCCGAGCACCCGCAGGGTCAGTACCGGCTGTGTGATCAGGAGGCCCGCCAACTGGTCGGCTGGCCGCACATGGTCAAGCTCCACCCGGTGCCGTCGCGTCCGGCACTGTTCGCCAAGAGTCGCAAGGAGGCGCTGGAGCTCGAACCGTGGTTGACCAAGAACGACTTCCGGCACTTCCGCTGGATGAAGGAGGCGGCGACCGAGATCCAGCCGTTCCACAGCCGGTCTGTCTACAGCGGCAATGCCGCTCTGTCGTTCCAGCACATGAACGGTGACGAGCCACTCACAACCTCCTCGTATCACGAGGACGGTCGGCTTGCAACGCCTCGAGCTGATCCGCTCGAAGCTGCCGGGCGTCGACGACGTGGTCACCAGGGTGCCGCCCAAAGGGGCCGGCCAGGTGCACATGTACGAGGCGGCGGCGATGTTGTGGACGGCTCGCCGTGCGTCAGGGCGTGCGATTAGCCGGCTCCCGATGGATCCCGAGTGGGACGAGGGCGGGATTCGGGTCGAACTCGTCAGGTGAGGCTGAGCCCGGCGAGCGGCTCGCGGCGCTGTTGAGCGAGCGCCGTGTCGAGAAACGCAACGACCATGTCAGCCAGTTCGCACTGGCGTTTGGTGTTGGTGTCGACGCTGGCAGCGAGCCGGGTGAGCTGCTGTTCGATTGCTTCGATCCGGGTGTTCTGAGCCTCGACGGACGGTCCGGGAGCTGATCCGGGCAGGCGTTGGCCGGGCTCGACGATCTGCTGGCGCAGCTGCTCGAGCAGATCGAGCAGCGTGTCGCGTGTGCGGTCGAGTTCGGCGCGGCCCTCCTGGCGTGCAAAGTCGGCCTGTTGTCGGGCGATCTCTGCATGGGCTGCAATTGTGGTGAATTGGGCGTGCAGCCCGGCGGTCAGTTCGGCGACCTCGGCCCGCAGATCATCGAGTTCGCTGCGCAGCTGGGCGGCTTGTTCGTCGCCGAAAATGCTGTGTTCGCCCAGGGTAGGTGACGAATTCTTGCGTTTGACCACGGTCACGGCCTCTCACGCTGACGGGTTGGATGCGCTCAGTACGTCAGCATCGCCTGTGTATCGGCGGATCGGGGGCTTGACTTGAACTTGAGATTTTTCTGGTGGTTTGTGCGAAGTTTCGCTAAAGTAGTCCCGTCACACCGCCGATGTTCTACTTGCGTAACCGGGAGCCTGTCTCACGGTGCGGTGAAAAACAGTGAGATAGCGGCCCAATCCGGGGCGGAACGAAAGGAAACACCAAATGAAGAACCAAGACGAGGGCTTTACCCTCATCGAATTGTTGATCGTGATCGTCATCCTCGGCATCCTTGGCCACCGTTGTGGTCTTCGCGGTTGGCGGCATCACCGACCAGGGCGAAGAGTCGGCCTGTGCAGCTGAGCGGGCGACGCTCGAGGTCGCCGTCGAGGCGTACCGTGCCCAGGAGGGCGACTATCCAGGCAGCAACACCGACATTTCGTCGTTCGTTCGTAACACGCCGACGTTGTACGCGGTGGGTGCTGGCGGCATCATCGTGACCACGGCTGGGACCAATCAGGGTTGCCTCGCCGAGTGATTTAGACCCTACTCGAAACGAGGGCCCCGCCCGGTCATCCGGGCGGGGCCTCCATCGTGTTCGGGTGGTCGCGAACCTCGAGCGTTCGGCAACAGCTCGATCGGGCTGTCTGAGTGGCTGTCGCAGGATCGATCCGCGATGCACATTCGCCGAGGATGTCGAGGGCATTGCGGCAGAATGGCGAGCCTCACCAAGGAGCCGGGCGGGATCGCCAACGTCACGTTTCGGCGGACGTGGAGGAACTATCGTAGGGAGCCGGATGCACACCGAATTGAGCATGATGACGGCGCAGGACTACTTGCGGATCGTGGCTCGTCGCTGGTACTTCGTCGTGATCTCTGTTGTGCTCGCCGTCGTCGGTTCGGTGACACTTTCTATCCGAGAGGAACGCACGTACGGGGCCGAAGCCCTGGTCCTCGTCGGCATCGACGTTGCCGACGGTGAGGCGGAGCGTCTGGTCGCTACGGAAGTCGAGGTCATTCGGGGCCTGGCAGTCGAGGAACGCGCTTCTGCGGACCATCCTGAGTACGGGAGCTTGCCAGCTCCGTCTGTAGGAGTGGTTGGCGATTCAAACGTGGTGATGATCCGTGTCAGTGACACAGATTCCGACCGAGCGGCGGGCATCGCCAACGCGTATGCATCTGCGTATCTGGAGCATTCCCGGCAGATCGTCGGCGATCTTGCGCTGGGTGTGGAGTCGCGCGTCCTCGAGCTCAGCGAACAGCTCGGCGATTGTCGACCCGGAGGATCCGGACGCCGTTGCGCTGTCCATCCGTCGCGCAGCACTCGTCGAGTCGCTGAGTGAGCTCGACCTCGTCATCGCTTCAGGGGAAGCGACCCCAGGCTGATTCGGCCCGCCACTGCCTCGTCGAGGCCGGAGGGGCCGGGCGTCGGTCTGCGTGTTGCGGCGGCCGGAATTGCTGGGCTCCTAGTGGGCCTAGCGCTTCTCGCGACGCGCGAGATCCTCGCCACCAAGAGACACCCTGATGGGCGGGAACATGATTCGGACGACGTTTCGGCTGGCTGAGCCGCGATGGACGCAGCCTGCGGCGTGTTGCAGTCGGGTCGTCCGATGAGTTCTGGAGACGAGCCGCGTCGACGGACCTCACCGAACCGGACCAACTTGCGGATACTCCCGAGTTGCCACACCAACTGCTGCCCGTGACCGACTGGGTGGCGCTGGCGTCTGTCGTCGCGTTCTGCTGCGGCTTGTTCACCCTGTCGTTGGTGCCGGGTTGGTCAACACGCATGGCAGCTCTGCTGTTCGTCCTGCCGCTCGGTGGCTTCTACTTGACGAGGCTGGCGCGAGCCCGTGACGTCGCCGCACTCGTGTTGCTGGTAGCAGTGCTATGGACGGCTGTGGTGATCCCGTTTCAACCGTCGCCCATGATCCGTACCATCGGTACGGTCGGGCTCGAGAGCAGTTTGCTCATCTATGTCAGCATCGCCGCATGTTGGGCGTTGGGGCGACACGTCAGCGACGTCGGCCGGTCGGTGTTGCCCTGGGTGCTGATCGGGGCATTGGCGGTGTGCGGACTGATCGGGATGCTGCAGGTCGTCGCCCAGACCGACTCGGGTGTCATGGTGCTCGAACGTGGGCGGGCTCATGGTTTGGCGACCTATTCGATCTACTTCGGGTCCTTGATGAGCTGTGGCGCCGTCCTCCTGGCAGCGCTCGACGTGCCGCGTCGTTGGAGAGTTGCACAACTGGTTGGGGTCGTGCTGTTCGCGACGGCCAGCGGGCTTTCGGGATCAGCGTGCGGCGCTGGTCGCGGCGCTGATCGGCGTCGGGTATCTCGCCGCACGCCGGCGCGACGTGACGAGCGGTCTGGCCGTCGCCGGCACGGTCGTCGGTGGCCTCCTGCTGGCAACGTGGATGGCCGACTTCTTCGCCGGGCGCGCCACGAAGACGCCGGTTCCGCTCGCTGACGGGTCGAGCCTGCCCGTGCCGCCCACTCCGACAGGTGCCAGCGCCGTCGATCGGCTTGCTGGAAGCAATGGGTTTGCCGGTGGTGGTCTCTCGTGGCGGATCGACGCCTGGGAGGCGGGCCTGAGGGCCTGGATTGAACGCCCAATCACGGGCTGGGGAGTTGGGAACTTCCGTCAAGCCATACAGGGCTTGGTTGGTGCCGGGTTCGAGCAGGAAGCGCCGAGGTTTGATGCACACAACGTCTTCGTCGAACTCCTGACCACGCTCGGCCTTCCTGGCCTGTTGGTGTTCGGTGCATTCGCCGTCGCCTGCCTGCGTTGGGCGCGCGGGCCGTTGGCGCTCGCTGCCGTGACGCTCGCCTGGTCGTGGCTGCTTCAGCCTGCCGGCCTGTCGACGCTCCCACTCGCCATGTTGTTGCTCGGGATGGCGCACACGGTGCAGGCGCCATCCACGGCTCCGCCAACCTCGGCGAAGTGGCCCATTCACGGAGCCGCGGCGCTCGGCCTTCTCTTTGCTGGGGCATTCTTCCTTGCCGACGTGCGCCTCGCCGCTGCGGTGCGAGACGTCGACGCTGAGGCGGTCGAATCCGCAGCGGCGTTCTTCCCGACTGATCCGACAGTCGCCGACTTGGTCGCTCAGGGCTGGGGGGTCCACGCCGAGGCGACGGCTGGCCCCGAACGCGCCGAAGCGATTCGTTCCGCGATCGAATGGGCTGAGCGTGCCGTGTCTCGTCAAAGCGATACTCCTCGGTGGCTCGACAATCTGGCGTTGAGACAGGCATGGTCTGGCGATTACGAGCAGGCCGTCGAGACGCTCGGTCAGGCACTCGAACTCCAGCCCAATCGCTCAGAGAGCCGAGATCTCCTGATGCAGATCGCCGAGCTTTGCAGATGACGATGTCGATGCGTTGATCGAACAGACGCTCTGCGAGATCGACGACACCCCCTGCCCTGGCGGCTAATCACCACCCACGGCAGGCGGGCCAGGATGCTCCGGGTGGGCCCCGATTTGACCGGCGTAGCGGTCGGCGATCACGTAGAGCAGGCCGGGAATGAGGAGTGCCTGAGGAAACTCGAGGTAGTTCTCGACCAGGCTCAGCAACACGAAGAAGATCGCTCCAGCAGCGAGGTATGTGCGGATTCTCCTCTCATCAGGACCGGCGAGTCGACCCTGACGAAGTTGGCCGATGATCACGGCCGCGACGGCGATGACGATGACCGCGAAAGTGACCGGGCCGAACTCGGCGAGCAGGCTGGTGGCCGACGAGTAGGGCTTGGCGATAGCGCTGCCCTCTCCGACCACGGCGTACCTGGCGATGGCCGGGTCGACAAGTTCGGTGAACACGGTGGAGCGTCCGGACAAGGGGCCAGGGAGCGAAACCGACAGATAGTTGTTCGAGGCGATCAGTCCACCTCGACTCGAGGAACTGGCCACCGCCGTAGCCGAGGACCGTGTTCGGTAGATCGCGGACAACTCCCATCGAATCAGACCAAACTCGTCGCTTGAGCGACTGTTCGTCGGTGACTGCCTTGTCGAACCAGCCCTGTGCTCTCGAGATCGTGACCGGCGAGAGCACCTGCACGAAGGCAGCGGCGACAGTTGCAGATAGCGCCGCGCCGATGACGCGTTTCGGTGACGGCACTACGAGAATCGTCGCTGCCACGAGCGCCGCGGTCGCCAGGATTGTTTGATGCCCCGACTGGGAAATGATCACGCAGACCGCGCCAGCCGCGACTGCGAGCTTGTGCAGCGAGGTCGTTCCCATGGCCGCGAGGAAGAAGCATGACCCGACGAGGAATGCGGCGAGGTACACCTGGCCGATCGTCACGCCCGTGACGAACCCAGTTGGGTCGAACGTGCCGGCCACGGAGTCAGGGTTCCGCGACACGAGCAGTTGAAGCGCCCCGAGTGCCGACTGCAAGATGACGATCAGGGCGAGCTGGTCGCTGGTCGTCCGGATCGTCGCTGGCGTGAGGTCGATGAGAAGGCGGCGGTCGAGAACAAGCAAGAAGGCGAGCGGTGAGTAGGTCACCACCGCCCAGAAGATGCCCGGGAGATTGACGGCCCCCATCGACACGTGCGCAGCCACCACTGACGTCGCAGCGAAAACCGTCAGCACTGTCGTCAGACGAACCAGAGTCCGGGGCAGGCCGCTCAGTGCCAGGTGAATCGCCAATACCCAGGGAATGAGGTAGTGCGAGTTCTTGAGCGGGATACAGATGCCGACGAGCGCAATGGTGAAGATTGATCGGAAGATCTGTTCGGTCGATGTGCCGCCCGATGGAGGCGTGATATGGCGATCACTAGCGCCTGACTCATGAGTGCGACTCACGCTCGCACCCCTTGTCGCGGTCACCCGATTGACTGTACTGCCGGTCGAGCAAAACCGGACCGGACCCTGCGTTGTGAACGCCAGCGATTGGTGGACCCGACGTTGCCGTGAAGGCCGCTGATGACGCAGTAGTAGGACGACATCCGCTGAAGGCTTTCGCATCATGAATACGCCCGCCAGCCTCAACTACGGTCAGAACGATGCTCACTCGCATTGGTGATTGGCACCAGCGGTGCAATCGCACTCGCCGGCCAATTGGATTGCAGCATTCGCCGACCTTCACTGGATGGGGTGCGACGAGCTGTGGACCTCGATCAGTGACCCCTGTTACATCAACGGTTCCTTGTGAGCTGCCTGGTCGCCCCGTACGCAAGGGCGGCTGAACGCCCATGACGGGGTCGGCTTTGAGCGAGGTCGGATTGATCGTGCGAAACAACGTTGCGGTTCTCAATGGTGACACAGACTTGGCCTCCGAGATGAGTGTGGTCGCCGTTGCAGGGCCAGCGATTATGTGGTTCGGTGGTTCTCAGCTGAACTGCCGCCTTTGGAGTGCGCCGCCGGTTGGCATTCGGGACCGAGTGATGCACAGGAAGCTGGCGGTACTTGTCGATCAGGGATTGTCGAGCGCGACGAATTTCGGCGCTACCGCGCTCGATTGCGGGGCTGCTCACAGCGCACGACTTCGGGACGTATGCGTTGGCCGTCACGTTCTATCTGCTTGCGTTGGGAGTGTCTCGTTCATGGACCAGTGACCCATTGTTGGTGCTGTGGTCCGCGTCGTCCGACACATCGGCGTCGGAAGATGCAGTCGTTCAAGCAGCTCTCACGGCCGCCGCGATCGGATCTGGGTTCGGGCTTGTGGCAACGCTCATCGGATTCCTGGCCAGCGGCTCGGCCAGTTCGGCGATGTTCGTGTTGGCAGTGCTGCTTCCGTTCGCTCTCGTTCAGGACGTATGGCGCTATGGCTTAGTCATGCTCAGGAGGCCGTGGCGAGCTTGTGCGAGCGACTTGGTCTGGCTCGTGATCTCGACTGTGTTGATGCATGGCCTTGCGTTTTACGGACAATCGAAGCCTGCCGTTGGCGTTGGGAGCATGGATGGCTGGCTCGGTCCCCGGGTCGCTGTTTGGCTTCCGTCAGGTTTCGTCTGTCTGGCACCGACCGAGTCTCATTCGATGGACGAGACAGGTCGGCGAACTGTCCCGGTCGATCACGGGCGAATTCTTGGTGCTGGCAGTTTCGGGGTATCTGATGGTCGTCGTGATCGCAGGTCTCGGCAGCCTCGAGGACGCGGCAGCTGTCAGAGCTGCGCAAGTGGTGATGGGTCCAGTCACCATGTTCTTTGCTGCGGCTTCGATGCACTTCATTCCGGAGATTCGCGTGCGCGACGCGTAACGGATCATGCACGCGAGTACCACATCGCCAGAGTCCAATCGGGCGTGTTGACCGCGGTCGCAGCAGTATGGCTCGGCGGAGCGATGTTGATTCCCGATCGTGTTGGCTCGCGGGTGTTCGGCGCCTCGTGGGCCGGCGCCAACGACGTCCTCCTCATCGTGGGGTTGGCCTACGTCGCCAATGCGATGACTACCGGGGCCGTCAGTGGCCTTCGGGCGATGGGTTGGACCGGCCTGAGCCTGCGATTGCGCGTGATAGCGGCTGGATTCATTGTTGTGTTCACCCTTCTTGGTACCTCCCGCTCCGCTCCCGAAGGCGCGCTCGCCGGGTTTGCGGCAGGGTCCTACGCGGCCGCGGTGACGTGGTGGGTCGGATTCCGATGGCGCTACCGGCATCATGCGTCGGTGGCCGTGTTCGGTTTTGAATCCCGGGGCTCGCGCTAGCCCGCAAACGGTATAGAACTGAACAGTTCTCGACCCGCTGCCGATCTGGCACCAAGTTCTTCTGAAACGGCAAACCAATCAAGGCCCATGCTCGTGTCGAGCAACTCGTCGAGTTTCGGCACGCCGTGCCAGATATCAAAGGAGATGCTCTCCAACTCTAGGGACGCAGCGAGCGCGCGAATCTTGCACCGTGCCCGCTGTAGTCGAGCGCAACGGTGGGGATCCCAGCGGCC
This sequence comes from uncultured Acidimicrobiaceae bacterium, assembly GCA_963700265.1. Classification (GTDB taxonomy): domain Bacteria; phylum Actinomycetota; class Acidimicrobiia; order Acidimicrobiales; family Ilumatobacteraceae; genus Ilumatobacter. Next base: position 384,060 of record CAVOWX010000001.1, read on the forward strand.
GCACTCGACAGGAACGCGTGATAGCGCCCGGCGACAACAGCGCTGGACGCCGAAAATTGGGCAGAGACCTCGGTCAGGGTTGGGCGGCGCCAACGGAATCTCAGTTTGCTCGTATGCTCCACGATGTCGCGAAGCAGCCATCTGTCATCACCGCCAGCGTGATATGTGTGCATCGGAACCGCGACGAACTCTCTAGCTGTCCGATCAATGGCGGTAGCCAGGTCCTGCGCGTAGTTCGAACCGAGTTCTACGCGTTCGACCAGTGACGTAGAGCGGGTCGGGGACGCGGACCGCGAGGACACATCACCATCTAGTGGCGTTGTCCTCGGCGTCCGCTCGACTTGCCACAACGCAGGGTCGTGCATGAGCACTGCGCCTTGAGTCCCGAGTGCGTGCGCGGCTTCGACGCTGGGCTGGTCGCGGAGGCCGACGAAATCGGCCGCTCGCATCATGTTCTTGACGCTTCGTCGTTGCCCAGCGGCCGGAGATCGGCCCGATTCCGCACCCAACGATTGCTGTTCTGGCCCCAGCCTCGTGGGCAGTGACGAACAGTTGCTCCAGCTTCTTGAGTGGTCGGATTGCCATCAGAGGGCCGCCGGCTATCAAGGCATTCTTGACTCGCCGAGCAGAGATCGACTCCAGTGCATCTTCGATCGTGATCACGGACCAATCCTCGCGGCCAATCGCCCGAATCGTTTCATGGGTAATCAGGCGTTCCATCGACGCAACCGCGACCCCGCGCGTCAGGAGGCAGGGTGACCGCCAAAGCCTGCCGCGATTCCGGACAATATCGCTTGATCACCAATGGTCTCGGTGCCCCACCAGCCGAGGATCAGCACGTCGATATGCTGGGTGTCCGGCGTGCTGTCGTGCTGCAACGGACCAAACCGGGCCCGAACTCCGTCGGCCGCTGCCGCCGTTGTGAGTAGCAGCCGGCGGCTACCGGGTCGTTGCAACAACTCAGTTCGACTACGCCGGGCCAGGGCCGCAACTCCGGCGACCTCGGCTGCGACAGCAAGTGTGGCGGCGCGACTCCGGGGACCCCGGTAGTCGTGTACGCAGGACGGCGCACTCGTTTGCCATGATCCGATCCAGCTCGTCGCTGGCCGAGAAGTAGCTGGTGCCGCAGGTCGCCGGGTCGGCTACTCCGATGCTGTCGCCTACCACTGGGCACAACGCGAGCTGACGCCTGGACGTCAAGGTGATTGCCCGACCTTGGAAGTCGCATCCGACGGCACGCGGTTCGTCGTAGGCGATCTGGCGCACGATGCTTCGGTAGATCTGTCGCTCGTCGGCGTTGTCGGCCGTGGCTGCAAGGTCGCTCAAGAATCGGAGCAGGTGATCCGACTCGACCGCATCGAGGATCGAAAGGAGTGCCAGGTCCGATGTAGAGGCGGCGGTGGGGAACTCCAACGCGGAAATTGACGGCGAGTCCGCGGCGCCGGAGTTGATATCTGACCTCTTCGATCTCGAGTACGTTCTCCTTGACGATCGTCGATCCGATTCTGAGATGGTCCGCAAGCTGTTCGGATTGGATCGCGTCGATCACCTCGAGCGCAGCGACGAAGTTCCCATCTTTGCCACGTACTCGGTCATGGACGTCCTCCCAGCCATCAATCGACACCATGACGTCAAGCCCGACATCCGTCTCAGCAAGGATCGACCTCACGTCTCTGAGTCGCCGTAGGACGCTTGGAGGATGGAGTGCATTGGTGATGATCGCAATCTTCTGGAGCTTCGCTAGCCGATTCACCAACACGCCTGCCAACTCACCGAGGTCCTTGCGCAGGGTCGGTTCCCCACCGTTGAGACCGACGGTGCGGACATCGGAAAGAGGTCGCTGCGAAGGAGGCGGTCCAGCTCGTCGGGGGTGATCGGCGACCGCTCGTTCTGCTGCCAGATATTGCACATCTGACAAGCGCTGTTACAGACGTCGTTGACCGGGAACTGAATGCTGATGGGCTTCTGAAGCGTGCCGACGTGTCGCTGACCGGCGATCAGGTCCGAGAGCAGGCGCCGCCCAGCGGCACCGATCGGTAGTCCCCTGGTGCGCATCTACCGCCGACTTCCATCGGAGCCTGATTCCCGACTCGACCCACCCAACATATCGCGGTAGATGGTATCGAGCGGAACGTAGCCCTTCGCCCTGAGGCGGGCGAGGGCTAGCGCTCCACGGCCGCGCCGCTCGAGTTCGGCGGTGTCCCGACAGGCAACCGCGAGGCCCTCCGACAAACTCGCGGTCGTCGTATCGACCAACCAGCCGGAATCGTCGTCCAAGTAGTGCGAAAGCGCTCCACGACGTGTTGCGAGAATGGGGCACCCATGCGCAAGCGCTGTGATAGCGGTCAGTGGATCGGGTTCTGGCCAGAGTGATGGCACGACCACGAGCGCTGATCGATCAAACAGCCCCTCGACCTGAGCCTGCGGCAGCAGTCCGTGAAAGGTCGCAGTGGGTTCATCGTTGCAGAACCGCTCGACTTCCTCCTGTAGAGGCCCTGCCCCCGCTATCGCGAGGGTTCGTCCAGTATTGCGGCCGACACGTGACCACGCGTCGAGAAGCAACTGGATGCCCTTCTCCGGGGCAAGGCGACCAATGTAGGTCACTAGCGTGCGAGTGCCCTCAACCGGTCTGGCGGCGGTAACTCGATTCGGGCGCAAACGAATTCGGTCGGACTCGATTCCAGCCAGCCGAAGGTTGTTGACAACGTCCGGCCCGACCGCCAGAAAGAGATCGACAAGCTTCCAAGTCGAGCGATGCGCGGCAAGGCTGAGGGCCATTGATGCGGACGCTGAGCGTGACCCGCGGTAGCAGCTATGCCGAACTGCTGGTATCGGAACTCGCTTCCCAATGCATTCTGTGCACGGTTCGCCGTCGCGGAAGTGAATGCCGCTCGCGGACGAATGGCGATAGTTGTGGACTGTCTGAATCACCTTCGATCCGTATCGACTCGCGATGCGTATGACAGTTGGTGAGATGAGCGGGTAGACGTTGTGGAGATGAACAACGTCCGGATCGAACTCGGTAAGCGCGGACCGGAAATCCATCGCCTCGCGTCGAGAGTACGTCGGGCGCAACGGGAGCAGGACCTTCTCCGTCATTGACATCTCTGCGATGCTGTCGCTATCGCGGAAGTGTGTTCCGACGGTGACCCCTGCGGCACGGAGCACGTCCACGTCGTCGATGACAACACGATTCTCCCCCGACGGCTGCGCAGACGCGTAGTGGTTGTGGACGATCAGTGCCTTCACCCTATGCTCCCCTCGGTCCCGCCAGAGCAGGCGGAGGAACTTGGCGTTGTAGACGAGGTAGCGCTTCGCGAGTCGCCTTGGCTCGGTGACCAGTCGGTAGAGCCATTCCATGCCGATTCGCATGATCCAACGCGGGGCCTGCGACTTGGTGCCGGCGATGAAGTCGAACGCTGCTCCGATCGCCACGAACGTCTTGTCGCTCATCGCCGACATCTGGTGGACGAGCAGGTCTTGCTTCGGGGTGCCCATGCCGACCCACACCACGTCGGCGCGCGAGGTCCGTCGATCCGTGCGGACCGACTCGGCGACCTCGTCGTCTGACAGTTCGCGGAACGGTGGCGACTCGCGAGCCCACCACATCGGCGTCCGGCCATCGCCGCCCGATCGCACTGCTCCAACTCGATGCCAGTACCTCCGGGGTGCTTCCATACAGGTAGTGCCTGGTACCGAACTGTCTGGCCGACGTCGAGCACGCGCTTCCATCAGGTCCGGGCCGTAGACGCGCTCTGCGTCGGCGTGGCCTTGTCGCTTCGCCCACCACACGAGCGGCATTCCATCTGGCAGGTTGGCGGCACCGGCTGCGAGCGCGTCGGCGATGTCGGGTCTCTCGTCAGCCAGAGCGACGGTGTATGCGTTGCAGAGGTGTACGCCGCCGCGTAGTCGCCCGCTGGCGATTGCTGTCGCTGCGGTATCCAACGCGACGAAGTCGATTGTTGTCGACCCGAGAGTCAGTCGTCGGTGCTGTCCGTCACTCCCACATCGCAAGGTGACGGTACCCGGCCAGGGTGCGCCGTCCGCCGTGACTGGTCAGGCAGCGTGGCGAACTGCGGCGCCGGTCCAGCGTGGGATGTCGACGAGGCGGCGGATCTCTTCGCTCGTGGTCATCGCCAACACGGTGCGGTAGAGAATCCACGCGTCGAGCCGCAGCGTCCAGTTCCGCACGTAGTGCAGATCGAACTTCGGCGCTTCACCGATCAGCCGGCGGGCTGACGTGGAGACCTGCCACAGGCCGGTGCAGCCCGGCTTCACCGAGAGGCGCTCGGCGACGAAGTCCTGATCGAACGAGGCGCTGAGGGTCGGCATCTCGGGGCGAGGGCCGACCAAGCTCATCTTGCCGGTGATCACCAACCAGAGCTGCGGGAACTCGTCGAGATGCCGGTAGCGGACGGTGCGGGCGAACTTGGGGAGGTCGAGCGCCGCCAACTGATACTTGTCGGCGGTGTCCGGCACGATGCGTGGCAGCGTACGGATCTTCCAGAACTTGAATGGCTGTCCCGCCGTGGCCCAGCCGCGGTTGCGTGAACAGGGGCGACTGTCGATACCGAAACATCGAGCCGACACCAAGCGCCGACCACGATCGGCGCCGTGACCACTGCCATCGGGATTGCGATCGACAAGTCGAAGAGTCGCTTGCGGAGCGGAATCCGACGTCGAGCGACAGCGACCGGTGCGACACCGAGCAACAGGTCGGTGTCCAGCGTCTGCTGGGTCGATGATGTGAGGTCGTTGCGTGTGTCGGTCATCAGTTCGCTCCGAAAGTCAGTTGCTCGTGTCTGACTCTTCGGCAGATTGGGTCTCAGCTTGAGGACTCCGTCCCACAAGTCGGAAGGGGATATCTCAACCGTACTGCAAAGTTTGGAGCATGGCGAACGGATTTTCTCTCGGAATCCAGCCCAACTACCGGCAGCATCGTCGCAGATGTAGGCGAAGTTTTGGTAAGGTAGCGCACAGAACCATAACAATCAAAGACAGCTGCTGTTGCGGCTGGGGAGCACGATGTCGAAGCGGGACGACAAGGGATTCACCTTCATCGAGATGCTGGTCGTCATCGTGATGCTCGGGGTGCTGTCCACCGTGGTAGCGGTCGCCGTCCGCGGCATGTCCACGAATGCCGAGGAGTCTGCGTGTGCCTCCGACGCCAACATTCTCGTGATGTCCACCGAGGCGTACTTCGCTCAGAAGCAGCGTGAGCAACGATCACTGCCGCCGACGCCACCGGCGACGGCTACGAACGGACGCTCGTCAACGCGCAGTTTCTGCACTCGCCATCTCGCTACTACGACCTCGATGCCGCCGGGCAGTTGATGCTCAGCACGGGATCCCCCTGCACCTTCTGAGTGGTCCGTGAGAGAGATGGGCAGGCAATGACCGATCCGCCGGACAACTCCGATAACGCTGTTGACGTCGAGCAACCGATGACGGATTCGGCGCGGCGCCGTTCCTGCCGGCCGCTCCCAAGGTTTCGCAGCCGCTGCCTCCCGAGCCGACGCTCGACGCCGGATCTGAGGAGTCACCGTTCTTGCCGGCACGCGGCGCCGAAGGCCGTCGTCCCTCCTGAGCCGGTCGAGTTCGACGCCAAGGCGATGGTCGCCTCCCAGAAGCGTTTCGAGTGGAAGCCCGTCTATGGCGAGATCCCGCGCGGCACCCCAGAGAGTCTCGAGACCGCCGAACAGCTGCGCGAATTGGCGCGCCGCAAGCGGCGTCGCAACCGGTTGATCGGTTGGTTCATCGCGCTTGCCCTCGCTGCCGCAATCGGTATCGCCGGGTGGTTTGCGTACCGCGCCTACCAGGACGACCAGGACCAGCGCGCCGCCGACCGGGCAGCGCGAGCCGCGACCGAAGCGACCGAAGCACCCGGGGTGCTCGGTGAGCAGGACCAGGTCGTGGAACTGCTCGACGACCTCAACTCGGGCGGGGCGACATCGAGCGCCGGCGGCCTGCTGGGCGCCGTCGATGATGCCCGCACGGTGGTCGACGGAGTCGACGAAGGCGCCGAGGCTGTCGACGCGCTCACGATCGATGACGTGCTGCCTCAGCCGATCGTCAGGTTGGGTAGGCGCCTCGATGACGCCGAAGGCCACACCCGCTATGTGGTGGACGGCCGTCTGTTCGCGAGCGACAGCCCCGACGAGTACGCCCGGTTCCTCGCTCTCGCCGAGGCGCTGCCGCAACGTGACGCAGACGCAGCCGAGCTCGGGCTGATTCCGGCGCTACAACCGGCCGAGATCGGCGTGGCGATCCAGGTCGATGGCGACCGGTTGATCGGCGCCGTGATCGTGTCGCCCGACCTCGACCTTTACGTCGTCTACCCCTGAGGCGCCGCGCCCGCGGGAGCGTTCAGTAGTCGGCGGCCAGGCGCAGCACTTCGGCTTCGTCGAAGGCTCCCAACCATCCGGCGAGCACCTCGCCGTCAGGGCTCAGCAGGGCGGCCGCCGGCTGGCTGCGAATCCCGAACACCTGCCACGACACGAACGTCTCGTCCCAGTACATCGGGAAGCTGACCGTGCCACCCTTCTCGATGAAGTCGATCGCCATGTCGGTGTCGTCCTGTGTGCCCAACCCGATCAGGTTGATCTCGTCGCCGTGATCTCGAGCGAACTGCTCGACGCCGGGGGCCTCCCGACGGCAAACCGGTCAATGCGGCGCCCAGAACCAAACGAGCAGCGGCTTATCGGCCGGGAGCTGGTTCTTGAGTTGCACCCAACCACCCTCGCCGTTGAGCAGCCGCACGGCGATCTCGGGGAGCGGGCTCAACGCAGACTCGGCGTCGACGGCCAACTCCGGTACCGGCCCGGCGGCCGGTACGGGCAGCGTCAAACCCTCGGGCAACTTCGATCCACCACCGCCGCACGCCGCCAACAGCAGTCCGCCTACGAGCGCGGTCGTCAGGATCCGTTTCCTCATGGCGGGCGGAACCCGCTCGACGGCGAGCCGTATTCCGGCGCCTTCGGGGCGCATCGTCTGGGTTTCCTCAAGTGCCACCACGAGCGGTGGCGGACACCGCGCTGGGGGTCGGATGCGACCGACAACCTTCGGTGGCTCTTGACGCACAAACGCGCCAAGTTGCCGCAAACTCAATGTCAGAACACCGAGGGCAACACCACCACTCAGGAGAACTCGTCATGTGGAAAATCTTCAAGCGCAAGTCGGCTCGCAAGCTGAGCGTCGTGGCCGACCCCACCGCCACCCGTGCCGATCTTCAGATCCGCAACCTGCTCGACGACCCAGCTCTTCGCAAGGCGATGGGGCTCGACATCGACCTCGACCTCGAGTTCGAACTCAGCTTCGAGCTCGACTTCGACGTCGTGCTCGAGCCCAGCGCAGCCTGAGCCCCGCCGCTCAGCGGCAGTAGCTCAGGCGTTCGAGGCGAGTTCGAGCACCGTGTCGATCGGGAACATGCCCGACCACGAATCGATCACGTCGCCCGTCGGCGACAGCAGCACGGCCGCCGGCTGGCTGCGCACACCGAGTGCAGTCCACGACTCGAACGTGTCATCCCAATACATCGGGAACGAATACGTTTCGCGTGACGTAACGAAATCGATGGCGAGATCGCCGTTGTCCTGTGTGCCCAGGCCGATCACCCGGACCTGATCTGCGTGCTCTCGAGCGAACTGCTCGACCTCGGGGGCTTCCCGACGGCAGGTGGGTCAATGCGGTGCCCAGATCCACACCAGCAGCGGCAGCGCGCTCGGTATCTCGTTGCGCAGGTTCACCCAGCCGCCGTTGCAGTTGATCCGGCGAACAGCCAGATCGGGAAGCGGGCTGGCGGCGGATTCGGCCCGCACCTCCAGCGCCGGAGCCGGCCCGGCAGCCGATTCGGTCAAGGTCGGTGAGTTGTCGGCATTGCATCCGTCATCGGGCCACACGACGCTCGGCACGGTGGCGGTCGGCTCGGGTGGCGGTGTCGTGGTCGTTGCCGCCGGCGCCGGCGTGCCGGGCGGGTTGGCGCCTGGCGCCGTCGTTGTGGCCGGTGCAGCTTCGGTGACGGGTGGCGGCGGGATCGACGTGCTGCCCGGTTGGGTCGGCGTCGCCACCGGCTCGACCGGCGATGGCGTCGGCTCGACCTGCGAGGCCGAGCCGTTTCCGCCACCGGAACCGCACGCTGCGACAACGACCGACGCGGCGGCCAGCATCGCGAGCATTCGTCGGGTGCGCATCGGCCCACTGTGCCAGACCGATCCCACGATCCGGGGTCGTTTCGAAATTGTTCACCCAGGTGGCCGGGTGAGGCTCGTCGGATCAGGGATCAGTCGGTGGGCGTCGCCGGCAGCACCACCCGGCTGGCCACCACCAGCGAATCCCACACCGCTTGGTCCTCGTAACCCAGCGCCCACAGGGCGACGCCGCCCCAACCGGCGCGGCGGGCGATCTCGGTGCGTAAGGCGACGCCCTCGGCATCGACCCAATGCACCTTGCGGTTCTGCACACAGATCATGACGCCATCTTCGACGGTGAGCGAATAGGCGAACGACCACTCGCCGGTGAACTCGTCGTAGACCGGAGTCGCACCGCGGCGCGCCGCCAGTTCATCGACCGCCAACGCCGTCACACCGGTCTTGCCCTCGGCCGTCGCCGGGCACTCGCCCGTGGTCGACACCACCCAGTTCGTGCCGTAGGAAGGCACACCGAGCACGAGCTTGTCGTGGAACTCTTCGGGCACCGCCTTCGACGTGCCGTCGACCGCGTCGCGGACCCACGCCAGCGGGGCGATCGGGCCGGCGTCCGGCACCGAGAAGTCATAGGCCATGATGCGGATCGCATCGACGTGCTCGGCGATCGCTCCGTGGTCGTACACCCAGTAGCCGCGGTCGCCCGTGGTCTCCACGTCGTACACGGGAGGAATGCTCACCGTGAGCGTGCGCTTGTCCTTGTGGAGCGCATCGGCCAACTCTTCGATGAACGTCACCCAGACGGGGCTCGTCGTCTCCCAAGTGGCAGCGCCGTCGGCGAACGCGAACTGTTCGTAGTCGAGGTCGATGCCGTCGACCTCGAGCCGGTCGGCGAAGTCGAGGATCGCGTCGATGTGGAGCGCCCGGGTGGTCGGGTCGGCCAGCACCGCCGCCATACCGCCGGCCGGCATCTGATCACGGATCGACGGCACCACCCTCACGGACGCATCCCTGGCACGTTCGAAGAAGCTGTCGGCGAGGTCGAGCGGAGCGTTCTCGTCGGTCGTGATCTCGTCGGCCCGGCGGACCCCGAACCAGAACGGCGACACCTCGCGGATCTGGGCGAACCGTTCGTCGGCGTCGACCAAGGTGTCGGCCAATGTCCAGTACGGCGCCCACACGTCGACCGGCACGGCGCCCGGTGGCAGCGGTGGCGGGCCGTCGTCACCCGGTCGAAGCGTGAAGCCGATCAGCACCAGCGTGGCGACCACCGCCACCGCAATCAGCACCGTCCGCCGGTTGAACCTGATCGAGTGGGGCGCTCGGGTGGGGCGCAGTTCGGTCTCGAACAGGCGGGGTAGGTCGCTGACCCGCACGTCGCCGAGCGAGTCGACGACGGTCAGACCGGGCGCTGGGTCGAGTTGCCTGACGTTCGGGATACCGAGCACACGACAGCCCGCCCGCAGCGCCGATCGCACGCCGGTCGGCGAATCCTCGATCGCAACACAATCGGCCGGGTGTGCCCCGCACGCCGCGGCGCCGCGGAGATACGGCTCGGGGTCGGGCTTGCCCATCCCCACCGGCAGCTCGTCGCCGACGATCGTGGCGACGAACGATCCGTCGGGGAGCGCACGCCATCACCGGGTCGACGAAACGCCGCCACGACATCGTGACCAACGCGCACGGCACACCCGCCGCGTTGAGGTCGGCCAACAACTCCCGTGCGCCAGGTCGCCACGGAATCTTGCGATGCAGCCGGGCGATCACCCCGTCGAGCAGACGGTCGACGATCTCCTCCGCCGGCAGTTCGACGTGGCCGTGCTCCTGCATGTACGCCGCCGCGTCGAGCAGGTCGAAACCGACCACGGCCTGAGCGTGATGGTCGGGCCAGTCGTGCCCGAACTGCTCGACCAGGTCGCGTTCCGAGGCGAACCAGTACGGCTCGGTATCGACCAGCGTGCCGTCCATGTCCCACAGCACGGCGGCCGGCAAGGCCGCCGTGGCGGGAACGTCCGAGCTCACTCCTGGACGAGCTCGATCAGGGTGCCGAAGCTGCCCTTCGGGTGCACGAAGGCAACGGTGGTGCCACGGCTGCCCGGGCGGGGGGCCTTGTCGATCGCGGTTGCGCCGGCGGCGATCATCGCCTCGAGTGCGGCAGCACAATCGTCGACCCGGTAGCCGACGTGATGCAGCCCCTCGCCGCGCTTCTCGATCGACTTGGCGATCGGCGAATCGGGACGGGTCGCGGCCGTGAGCTGGATGTAGCTGTCGGCCACCTTCACGAGCGCTTCCTCGACCCCGTCGCTCTCGACGATCTCGCGGTGGTGCACCTCGGCGCCGAACGCCCGCTGGTAGTAGTCGATCGCCGCCTCGAGGTCGCGAACGGCAATCGCAATATGGTCGATCTCAGTAAGGATCATCCCCCCATTCTGCCAACCCCAACCCCGTTCTGGTCAGGGTTTGGTGCGGAAGCGGGTGATCTTGTCTTCGCCGATCCGGGCCCGCTTTTCGGGGTCGTCGATGCCGAGGCCCTCTTCGGGGGCCAGACACAGCACGCCGAGCTTGCCCTCGGCTTGGTTCTGGTGCACGGCCAACGCCGCATCGCCGACGTGCTCGAGCGAGTACACGTCGGACAGCAGCGGGTGGATCTTGCCCTGGTCGATCAGCCGGTTGGCTGCCCACGCCTCGTGGTAGTTGGCGAAGTGCGAGGAGAGCAGGCTCTTGAGCTTCATCCAGAAGTGGCGGTTGTCGAACTCGACCATGTAGCCCGACGTGGCGGCGCACGTGACGACGGTGCCGCCCCGCTTGGCGGCGAAGATCGAGGCGCCCATCGTGGAGCGGCCCGGATGCTCGAACACGATGTCGGGGTCTTCACCGACCAGTTCGCGGATCTTCTTGCCGAACCGGCGCCACTCGCTCTCGTCCTGGGTGTGCTCGTCGGACCAGAACTGGTAGCCCTCGGCGCGCCGGTCGATCACGGCCTCGCAGCCCATCGCGTTGAGCAGCGCCGCCCGCTCGGGCGACGACACGACACCGATCGGGGTGCCGCCACCGTTGAGCACGTACTGGATCGCGTAGCCGCCGATCCCGCCCGTGGCGCCCCACACCAGCACCGTGTCGCCCTGCTTCATGCGGGCCGCGTTCTCGCCGACCAGCATGCGGTACGACGTGGAGTTGCACAGCGCGTTGACGGCCGCCTCCTCCCACGCTGAGGTGGGTCGGCTTGGGCATCAACTGGTTGGCCTTCACGACCGACAGGTCGGCCAGCCCGCCGAAGTTGGTCTCGAAGCCCCAGATCCGCTGATTGGCCGCCAGCATCGAGTCGTCGTGGGCCGAAGGGTCCTGGTCGTCGACGTGGTTGCAGTGCACGGTGACCCGGTCGCCCGGCTTCCAGTTGCGCACCGCCGACCCGACCCGCAGCACGACACCCGAGGCATCGGAACCGATCACGTGGTACGGCTGCGAGTGGCGGGCGGCCATCTCGCTCTCGCGGGCGAGCCGGTCGAGGAACCCGAACGTCGGCAGCGGCTCGAAGATCGACGTCCACACCGTGTTGAAGTTGATCGAACTCGCCATCACAGCCAGGTACACCTCGTCGGGCGCCAGCTCGGGCGTGGCGACCTGGTCGATGTGGATCGACTTGCGGGGATCCTTGTCGCTCGACTCGACCCCTTCGAACATGTCGGCGTCCTCGCGGCGCACGAACGAGGCGCGGTACGAATCGGGAATGGTCAGATTGGCGATCTCGTCACCGGATGCGCCACCCTGGATTGCTGCGAGGATCTGTTCCATGGCCGCATATGTTACCCGCCGGTAATCACCCCCGAGAAACCTGACGGGATGTGCCGGACGTCGCACGATGTGCCAGGCACAACCCGTCATCGGCGGCGCCCGCTTGAAATGGGGGTTGTACCACGCGGTAACCTTGGGTCATGTCCGGATCCGTCATCGTCGCAGGTGCTCGCACTCCCATCGGGAAGATGTCAGGCGCCCTCTCATCCCTCTCTGCCGCTGACCTCGGTGGCCTCGCCATCGCCGAGGCGCTGAAACGGGCCGGTGTCTCGCCCGACCAGGTCGACCACGTCATCATGGGCCAGGTGCTGATGGCCGGCCAGGGCCAGGTGCCGTCCCGCCAGGCCGCTGTCAAGGCCGGGATTCCGATGCACGTGCCGTCGGTCAACATCAACAAGGTGTGCCTGTCGGGCCTCAACGCGATCTATCTCGCCGACCAGATGATCCAGTCGGGAGACGCCGACATCGTGGTCGCCGGCGGCATGGAGTCGATGACCAACGCCCCGTACCTGGCGCAGGGTGCCCGCGGCGGTTTCCGCTACGGCAACACCGAACTCGAAGACGCCATCATCCGCGACGGCCTGTGGTGCGCCTTCGATGCCTGCCTGATGGGGCTCGGCACCGACCGCTACACCGGCGACACCATCACACGGGCCGAAATGGACGAAGTCTCGGCGGCCAGTCACGAGCGTGCCGCCACCGCCATCAAGGACGGACTGATGGCAGACGAGATCGTTCCGGTCTCGATCCCGCAGCGTCGCGGCGAGCCGGTGCTCGTCGAGCACGACGAGGGCGTCCGCCCCGGCACCACCGCCGAGAGCCTCGGTGGGCTGCGCCCGGCGTTCGATCCCGACGGCACGATCACCGCCGGCAACGCCTCACAGCTCAGCGACGGCGGCTCGGCCGTGATCGTGATGTCCAAAGCGGCCGCCGCCGCTTGTGGCGTCGAGCCGCTCGGCGAGGTCGTCAGCTACGGCATGGTCGCCGGGCCGGACAACGCCACGCTGCTGCCGCAGCCGGCCAACGCGATCCAGAAGGCGCTGTCGAAGGCCGACCTGTCGGTCTCCGACGTGAACGTGTTCGAGCTCAACGAAGCGTTCGCAGCCGTGGGCATCGCCTCGGCTCGCCAGCTCGGCATCAGCCTCGACGTCGTCAACGTCAACGGTGGGGCGATCGCCCTCGGCCACCCGATCGGCATGAGCGGCAACCGCCTGGCACTCACGGTGCTGCACCAACTGCGTCGCCGTGGCGGCGGGATCGGTGCCGCCGCGCTGTGCGGCGGCGGCGGTCAGGGCGACGCCATCATCCTGCGCACGCTCTGATCTTGTAGGTCGTTGACGCGATGATGACTTGACATCATTTCGTCATATCCGTAACATGATCGTCATATACGGCTCAAGGTCGTAGAACGAGGTGTCATTCGATCCGAGTCGGCCCGTCCGCCCGCTACCGACTCGGCCAGAGTGGCACCTCGTTCGCGTTCCAACTACGGCATGGTGTCAGTCGATCGGGCGGCGGCCCTCGAGGGCTCGGCCCAAGGTGAGTTCGTCGGCGTACTCGAGGTCGCCGCCGACCGGGAGGCCCGAGGCGATCCGGGTGACCTTGAGGCCGAGCGGCTTGAGCATGCGGGCCAGGTACATCGCCGTGACCTCGCCCTCGGTGTTCGGGTTGGTACACACGATCACTTCCTCGACCCCCTCAGGGCCGAGCCGCGCCAGCAGTTCGCGGATCTTGAGCTGCTCGGGGCCGATCCCTTCGAGCGGGCTCATCGCCCCCAGCAACACGTGATAGCGACCTCGGAACTCGCCGGTGCGCTCGACCGACACGATGTCGCGCGACTCCTCGACGACACAGATGATCGACGAGTCACGCCGGTCGTCGGTGCAGTAGCCGCACAGCTCCGCTTCGCTGACGTTGAAGCAGCGCTCGCAGAAGCGCACCTTGTCTTTCGCCTCGCGGATCGCGTGGGCGAGCCGGTTGGCGTCGTCGGCCGGCACCTTCAAGAGGTGGAAGGCGATTCGCTGCGCCGACTTCGGACCGATGCCGGGCAAGCGGCCCAGCTCGTCGATGAGCGACTGAACGGGTGGGGTGTATGCGCTGACCATCTACTGCCTACCTAGGTGCCCGTCGGCTCAGTCGTCGGCCATCAGCTCGGACCCGGGGAACGCCTCGGCAAGCCGGTCGATCGGGGTCTTCACGGATTCGGGTGGAACATCGGTGAGATCGGTCAGATCGATCTCGTCGTCGTGCTGGGGGACATGTCGCTCGGGCTCGGGCTCGTCGTGCACGGCTGGGGCGACGGGCTCAGGCCTCGGTTGGGCGGGCGGCCTGCGGCGGTGCCGGTGTCGTCGCCGCCGGTGCGGCCGTCGTGGCGGGGGCCGGCTGGGCGGTCGCCGCCGGGGTGCTGGAGTGATCGGCGTCGTGAGACGATCGGGAGGTCACGACGAACTCGATCGTGACCTTGGCGCCGACCGCCTGTGACAGCGCTGCCTCGACGGCCGCTCGGTGCTCGTTGCACTTGCTGCCGTGGGCCTCGTTGGGCACTCCGAACTGCCAGGTGTCACCCGTGTTCCCGAGGAACGATCCAGCCGAATAGAGCGCTCGCACCAGTGGCTTGACCTGTGACTTCACCGTTTGCTCCCAAGCGTCGGGAACCGACATCGTCGGAGTGCTGGGCGGCGCCGGCTGGGTGGTCGGCGGCTGGCCCTGAGCGCCGTCTTGGGCTGTTTCGCCAACGGGCGCAGCGGCATCACCGGCGGGAGTTGCGCCCGCTGCGTCGTCACTCGACGCCTGCTCGCTGGCGGCTGCCGGCGTAGGGCGCCGAGCGCCGCCACCCAACACGGCCCGTCCGGTCGCTGGGTCGCGCGGCGCCGACCCGTCACCGGCCGACGATGCTGCCACCGGACCAGCGGACCGCAACTGCTTCACCGACTGCTCGAGCCGCTCGATTCTTGCCATCAGAGCGTCGATGTCGGTGCCGGACTCATCGTGGGTGAGCTGCACCAGCGCCACCTCGACGAGGATCCGCGGATCGGGTGCGTGGCGCATGTCGACCAGAGCCGAACCGAGTCGCTCGATCGCCCGCACCAGGCCGGCCGCCCCGAGCTGCTGGGCGAGCACGGCGATCGCATCGAGGCGCTCACGCGGGAGCACCACCAACTCGGGGGCCATCAGCGACAAGAAGGCGTTGCGCAGGTGGCGCACGATGTCCTCGGTGACAGTGCGCGGGTCACGGCCGAGATTGACGGCGTGACCCATCGCGGTCAGCACGCGGCCAGGGTCGCGCTCGGTCAACGCCACCAGGAACTCGTCCATGTCGATGATGTCGCTGACATCGCCGCCGGTGGATGCCAGCAGTTCGAGCGCCGACAGCGTGTCGCGGGCCGAACCACCGCCCTGGATCAGGGCCGCTTCGAGCGCCGCCGGCGACAGGTCGAGGCCGGCATCCTCGGCGACCCACTTGGCGTGATCGGCCATCGTGTCGCTCGGGAGTAGGTGGAACTGAAGGTGCTGTGTGCGCGACCGGATCGTGTCGCTCATCTTCTGGGGGTCGGTCGTGGCCAGCACGAACACCACGTGTGGTGGCGGTTCTTCGAGCGTCTTCAGCAGCGCCGCCTCAGCCGGCTTCGACAGCATGTGGACCTCGTCGAGGATGTACACCTTGTGGCGGCCGGGCGTACCGAGCGAGGCCTTCTCCACGAGATCACGAATTGCGTCGACGCCATTGTTCGATGCCGCGTCGAGCTCGTGTACGTCGTAGCTCGTGCCGCGCTCGACCGACAGACAGGAATCGCACTCACAGCACGGCTCGCCTCCCACCACGTTCTCGCAGTTGAGCACCTTGGCCAGGATTCGAGCCGAGGTGGTCTTGCCGGTGCCACGTGGACCCGAGAACAGATACGCCTGACCCTCGCGGCCGGAGGCGACTGCGTCACGCAGAGCCCGCACCACGTGGTCCTGACCCTTGAGCTCGCTGAACCGGCGAGGTCGATAGCGGCGGTAGAGCGACTGGGTAGCCATTGCTGCCGAGCCTACCCAGCGGGTGTCCACCCCACGGCGGAACCCCCCGGGTTGCGGCGGTGTTGCGGCGGTGTTGCGAAGCGGTGTCGGTCGAACGGGGTGTTTGATGGCTACCGTGGTCGATTGTGGGCGTGCGAACCTCTGTTCCCTCACACGCTGGCCTTCGCCCGCGCCGACTGCCATCGACCCGATCGTCGATCGTTTCGACGACCCCAGCCACAGGTCGAACCCCGCTCAGTGGTCTCACGCGCTGGGCGCTGGCACTGTTCGCGGCGCTCGTTGCCGTGCTCGCTCCGAGTGCCGTGTCCGCTCAGGACTCGAACTCGAACTCGCTCCAGTCGATCGACCCCGCCGACGGCAGCTCGCTCAGCGTCTCCCCGACCGTCATCACGCTCTCGTTCAACCAGGAAATGGCCGATGACGACGCCCTGACACTGCAGATGTCGTGCAACAACGAACTCCAAGACACGGGCCTCCCCGAGGTCAACCCCGACGGGCTGGTCGTCACCGTCGCCGTGAACACCCCCGTCCCAAAGGGCAACTGCCTGATCTCCTGGGTGCTCAAGGACGGCCTCGGCGCCAACATCACGCAGGCCAGCTCGTCGTTCGGGGTCACCTCCGATCCACCCGCCGGAGCTGTTGATCCCTCGGCGACCGCAACCACCAGCCCCTTCATCCAGGTACCCGCCGTTCCGACCTCCACCGGTCTAGCGACGGAGGAGAACGCCGGCAGTTCGGGCGGCGCGCTCTGGCTCGGGCGGATGCTTTCGACGCTCGGAATCCTGATCGTGTTCGGTTCGCTGGCCTTGATCAGTATCGGATGGCCAGAGGGCCCCGAGTACGTCGTCACCGTACGGTTCCTCAGGGCTGTGTGGTTCGCAGCCCTGCTCGGCACGGTGCTCTACCTGATCGCGTTCGCCGCCGACTCGGCAGGCACCTCGTTCGGTTCGGCGGTCAGCCCCAGCGCGTGGCTCGACTTGAAGGACGCCGGCTGGGCCGGTCGCGGGGCGCTGCTGCGGTTCGCCTTCGTGTGCGCCACCGGGTGGGTGGCGATGCGACCCGAACGGATCATCGATCCGCAAAGCGCAATGCTCGCCTGGGGCCTGCCAGGCGCAGCACTGTTGACGGTTGCCATGAGCCGCACCGACGGGCCGGCGCCGCAACTCGGCTTCCTCGTCGGCGTGGTGCACGTGCTCGCCGTCGCCGTGTGGTTCGGCGGAGCGGCGCTCGTCGCCCGGGTCGTGCTGGCCGGGCCAGGTGAGGAAGACCTCGTGCACGCCACCCGCTCGTTCAGTCGCGTCTCGGTGCCGGCGATGCTGGTCGCCGCGGTCACCGGTGTGATCCAGGTGATCCGACTCGACGGCGGCGATCTGTTCACGAGCAGTCACGGTCGTGTCCTGTTGCTCAAAGTGATCGCGGTGGCGGCGATGCTGGCGGTCGCGCTGGCAGCTCGCCAGCAGGTCTCGCTGCGGCTCGATAGAGCGCACGAACTGACGATTCCGTTGGCCGACCGTTTCCGTCGAGCGTTCGGCGCCGAAGTCGCGCTCGGAATCGTCGCCCTGGCCTTCAGCGGATGGATGCTCAACCTCACCCCGGCCAAGGTCGACCCGCTCGGCGGTGAGCGCTACCTGCCGGCGATGGTGTTCAACGATCAGACCTCCGGGCTGGTGGCCAAGGTCTACATCGGACCGGGTCGCGTCGGGAACAACGGACTGAAGGTCGAAGTCGAACAGCCACCCGAAGGCATCACCAGCCTCACGCTGCAGTTCGTGCCCCCGATCGGTTCGGGTGGCTTCATCGTGCAGCAAGCGATTCCACTGACCACGGCAGGAACCGCCTACCTCAAGACCGCCGAAGGTCTGCCGTTCCTGGTTCCCGGTGTCTGGACCCTGCAGCTGTCGGCGTCGACCACGACGGGTGTGATCGACAACGCCGTCTACACGTTCGAGGTCACCGACGTCAATGGGGCGCAGATCACCGTGGCGCCGGTCGTGTCCGGCGTACCGGTGCAGGTCGAACTGATCGACCAGAGCACGACGACCGCACCGTTCGGGTCAGTGGCGGCCACGATTCCTCCGGCATCGACCCCTATCAGCACACCGGTCAGCACGCCCGGCAGCGTCACCGGTGGCACCGACCCGGCCGGCTGAGCCTCAACCTGATTCGGCCAGCAGGTCCTCGAAGCGCACCGCTTCGGCGACGTCGAGCTGTTCGTAGCGGCACGATTCGGGGGTGCGGTCGGGGCGCCAGCGTTGAAACTTCACGCCGTGTCGAAAGCGCCCGCCCTCCAGCTGCCCGAACGTGACCTCGACCACCAGCTCGACACGCAGCGGCACGAACGACAGATCCTTGTCGACGTTCCAGCGTGAGAACCCGCCAGGCATGCGCTGGCTGCTGTCGGCCTGCGCCTCGGCCCAGTCACGCCACGGGTGACCCTCCAAGGCATCGACGGTGAACGGTCCGAGCTCGTCGATCAGCTCGCTCCGGAACGCAACGGTGAAGGCCGCGCACACGCCGACGTGGTGCAACCGACCATCGTCGTCATACAGCCCGAGCAGCAGCGAGCCGACCCCTTCGCCGTCTTTGTGGATTCGAAACCCGGCCACTGCGCACTCGGCGGTGCGCTCGTGCTTGACCTTCACCAAGCTGCGCTTGTCGGGCGTGTACACGCCGTCGAGCGGCTTGGCCATCACGCCGTCGAGCCCGGCGCCCTCGAACCGGGTGAACCACCGTTCGGCAATCTCCGGGTCGGTCGTGGCCGGCGTCAGGTGCACGCCGGCGTTCGGTGCGAGGTGCTGCTCCAGCAGCGCTCGCCGCTGGCCGAACGCGGTGTTGGTCAGGTCGTCGTCGCCGAGTGCCAACAGGTCGAAGGCCACGAACTCCGACGGCGTCTGCTCGGCCAGCATTCGCACCCTCGACTCGGCCGGATGGATCCGCTGCTGGAGCGCATCGAAGTCGAGCCCCTTGCCCTCGGCATGAGCGACGACGATCTCGCCGTCCACGACACACCGGTCGGGCAGCGCCGCCAACAGCACCGGAAGCAGTTCCGGGAAGTAGCGATTGAACGGCTTCTGGTTGCGGCTGGTGAGCTCGATCTCGTCACCGTCGCGGAACACGATGCATCGAAACCCATCCCACTTCGGCTCGTACAGCAACCCGCCGCCGGTCGGAATCGTGCGAGCCAACTTCGCCAACATCGGTTTGACCGGAGGAAGAACGGGCAGCTTCACCCCGGCGATCGTACGCAGTTGGAAGTTGTGCCAGGCACAACTCCCAACTTGGCTGACAGATCCGACATCCCGAAGGCCCGCACCACGGGGACGAACAATACCTAGGGCATACTAAGACAATCACTAGTTCGTCCTAGGTTTTGGTATCCTCTGCTGCGTGGATCCACGGAGCAACCCCTACAACCCTGGGGCCGGCCTGCGACCGGCCGCGCTCGCTGGACGCGACAGCGACATCGAAGCATTCGAGATCCTGGCGGATCGAGCGGAGCGTGGTCTCATCTCGCGCAGCATCGTGTTCAGCGGGCTACGCGGCGTCGGTAAGACCGTCCTGTTGGGTGAACTCGCCGGCCGCGCTCTGGAACGGAAGTGGCTGGTTGTCCAGGTCGAAGCCGAGCACACCCAACACGAGCATTTCTCCGCTGCACTCGCAAACGAACTCGCAAACGCCGCCCGCCGACAGAAACGTTGGCTCACCCGAGCGACCGACAAGGTCAAAGACGCCTTGGGTTCCATCACGTCGTTCCAAGCAGCGGTCGGCGCGGAAGGAATCTCGTTGGGGTTCGAGCGGCTCCCGGGTCGGGCCGACAGCGGCAACATCCAGTTCGATCTCGTCGACCTCGCCGAAACGGTTGGGGCCGCCGCCAAGGAGGGCGAGATCGGTGTCGTCATCCTGATCGACGAGATGCAAGAACTCACACCGGATCAGATGTCGGCAGTGTGCAGGTCGTGCCACCGCGCCGGCCAAATGGCGCTGCCGTGGTTCGTGATCGGCGGTGGGCTGCCCAACCTGCCGACGCGCCTTGCTGCGGCCGAGTCCTACGCCGAACGTCTCTTCGACTACCGCGTCGTCGATCGTCTCTCGGCGATCGACGCCACCGTCGCGCTGACCGCACCGGCAGTCGCGCAGCACGTCGCATGGGATCGGGACGCGATCCAGTTCGTTCTCGACGAGTCGGGCGGATATCCCTACTTCCTGCAGCAGTTCGGCAAGACTGTCTGGGACGCAGCAGCCGGCCCTGACACGATCGACTTCGACGACACCACGATCGGCATCGTCGAGGGCCAACAGCAGCTCGACAACGGCTTCTACTCATCGCGATGGGAACGAGCAACGAAAAGCGAACGGGAGTTTCTGCGGGCGATGGCGCCCGATGGTGGCGAACCGTCCCGCATCGCGGACATCACCGAACGCCTCGGCAAGTCCAACTCCCGATCGATCGGACCCGCACGAGCAAACCTGATCGGCAAAGGCATCGTGTATTCCCCCGAGCACGGCATGATTGCCTACACCGTCCCGGGAATGGCCGACTACGTCGCACGCCGCGACGACGAGTAGCGCAGGCGATGTGGCATCGATGTCGGCCGCTCGCCGCTCAGTTGCCGCGGGTGCGTCGACCCCAGCTCAGCCGATGTCGAAGGTGACGCCTTGGGCGAGGGGGAGCTCGCGGCTGTAGTTGATCGTGTTGGTCTGGCGCCGCATGTAGCCCTTCCAGGCGTCGGAACCCGACTCGCGGCCGCCACCGGTTTCCTTCTCGCCGCCGAACGCCCCACCGATCTCAGCGCCGGACGGGCCGATGTTGACGTTGGCGATGCCGCAGTCGCTACCCGATGCGCTGATGAACCGCTCGGACTCGCGCAGGTCGGTCGTGAAGATCGACGACGCCAGGCCTTGCGGCACACCGTTGTGGAGGGCGATCGCCTCGTCGAGATCGTCGTAGGCGAGGGCGTAGAGAATCGGGGCGAACGTCTCGGACTTCACCACGTCGGTCTGGCCGGGCATCGCGACGATCGCCGGACGGGCGTAGAACGCATCGGGTGCCTGGTCGGCGAGCGCTCGTTCGCCGCCGGCCACACGCTGGCCACCATCGGTTGCGGCGGCGGCGAGCGCCCGCTGCATGCCGTCGAACGACTGCGGCATCGACCAGCGGCCCGACCAGCGTGCCGTCGGCGAGCGGATTGCCGATCGGGAGCGACTCGTAGGCGCGCCCGATCCGGTCGACCAACTCGTCGTGGATCGAGCGGTGCACGATCAGGCGGCGCAGCGAAGTGCAGCGCTGCCCGGCGGTGCCGGCGGCGGAGAACACGATCCCGCGCAGCGCCAGGTCGAGGTCGGCCGACGGTGCGATGATGGCGGCGTTGTTGCCGCCGAGCTCGAGGATCGAACGTCCGAAGCGGGCGGCCACCACGGGAGCGACCTTGCGACCCATCGCCGTCGAGCCGGTGGCGGAGATGATCGGCACACCCTCGTGGGCGACGAGCGCGGCGCCCTCGGCGGCGCCACCCAGCACGACCTGCACGAGGTTGGCCGGGGCGTCGGTGTCGGCCACGGCCTGCTCGAACAGGGCACCGCACGCCAAAGCGGTGAGCGGGGTCTTGTCGCTCGGCTTCCAGATCACCGGGTTGCCGGCCACGATCGCCAGGGCCGCGTTCCACGACCACACGGCGACCGGGAAGTTGAAGGCGCTGATCACGCCGACCGGCCCCATCGGCTGCCAGGTCTCCAACAGTCGGTGACCCGGACGCTCGGAGGCAATCGTGAGGCCGTGCAGCTGGCGCGACAGGCCGACCGCGAAATCGCAGATGTCGATCATCTCCTGGACTTCGCCGAGCCCCTCGGAGCGGATCTTGCCGGCCTCGATCGACACCAACTCGCCGAGCTCGGCCTTGTGCTGGCGGAGCAACTCGCCGAGCCGCCGCACCACGTTGCCGCGCACCGGGGCGGGCGTGTCACGCCACACGGTGAACGCCGCGCCGGCCCGCTCGACGGCGTCATCGACATTGCCGGCAGCGCCGGCGACACCCAGCGAGCCACCGGTGATCGGGGTGCGGGCGTGCTGGTCGCCGGCCCGAGCGGTGGCGCCGCAGGCGGTCAGGAGCTGGGTGGTTCGGGCCGCCAGCTCGGCGTGATTCGGCAGTGCGTTCATGGGAAGTCCTTCGTTCGTTGGTGTCCACCGGCTATTGCCGCCGACCGAATCAGGTCGGGGGTGTTTCGCTGGACGGTCTCAGTGTGGCGCGCCGGCGACGGCAGCGGCGATCGCTTCGGCGACGATCGACAGAGCGATCTCGGCTTGTTCGGCGGTGACCACCAGTGGGGGAGCGAGACGGATGCCGCGCTGCCCGCAGGTGAGCACCAGCAGGCCCCGCTCGAAGCACGCCTGCTCGACGCGGTAGGCCGTTTCGTGATCGGTCAGGTCGAAGCCGATCATCAGCCCGCGGCCGCGGACCTCGGTGATCGCCGGCTGGCTCTGCTGGAGCGAGCGCATCCCGGCCAGCAACTGGTCGCCGCGGGCGGCTGCGTTGGCGGCGAGGCCGTTCTCGACGAGGTCGAGCGTGGCGAGCGCCGACGCACAGGCGACCGGGTTGCCGCCGAAGGTCGAGCCGTGCTTGCCGGGGGCCCACTGCATGATCTCGTCGCGGGCGATCAGGGCGGCGAGCGGAAGGCCGCTCGCCAAACCCTTGCCGGCGGTGATGATGTCGGGCACGACGCCGTCGTGCTCGCAGGCCCACATCGTGCCGGTGCGGCCGATGCCGGACTGCACCTCGTCCATCACCAGCAAGATCCCGTGCTCGTCACACAGGTCGCGCAACGCCTGCAACCAACCGGCGGGGGGAACGATGTAGCCGCCCTCACCCTGTACCGGCTCGACGAAGATGGCGGCCACGTCGTTGGGCTCGGTCATCCGTTGGAACAGCACCTTCTCGATGTAGTCGGCGCCGGTCAGCTCGCCGTCGAAGGCGAACGGAGCGTGGTAGCTGCCGGGGGTGACGATGCCGAACCCGCTGCGGTACTTGGCCTTCGAGGAGGTGAGCGACAGGCTGCCCAACGAGCGACCGTGGAACGCTCCGTAGAAGGCGATCACGTTCGGGCGACGGGTGAAGTGGCGAGCGAGCTTGAGCGCACCCTCGACCGCTTCGGTGCCCGAGTTGGCGAGGAACACTCGCGATGGGCCCATGCCGGCCGGCACACTCGCCGCCAATCGCTCGCACAGCTCGGCGTGGACCGGATGGTAGAAGTCGCTCGAGCAGTAGTGCAGGCAAGCGTCGACCTGGGCGTGGATCGCAGCGTTCACGACCGGGTGGGCATGTCCGGCGGCGTTGACCGCGATGCCGGCGTTGAAGTCGAGGAACCGGTTGCCGTCGACGTCTTCGAGCACGACACCGTCGCCGCGCTTCACCACGAGTGGGTAGACGCGGGTCAGCGACGGACTGGTGACACCGTTCGTCCTGTTCGATCACGACGCGGGCGTTCGGCCCCGGCAACTCGGTGATGATGTGTGGTGCCAGCAGGCCGGCGGGTGCGTCCGTCAAACTCATCGTGCCATTGTGGCAGAGATACTCCGACCTGTCACCTTGACTGGAACATTTGCTCCAGCTTGGTTCCGGAACTGGAACGACCGAACTGGAACGGCGGCGGATGTCAGCCGCGACCGACGAACGGCATGCCTGCCGCCATCACCGTGATCGACAGCACGTTCGCCTCGGGTGGCAGGCTCGCCATGTAGGCAACGGCCCGAGCCACGTCGTCGACCGCCATGCGCGGCTCCGGGCGCATCGTGCCGTCGGGCTGCAGCACGCCCCGCGTCATGCGTTCGGTCATCTCGGTCACGGCGTTGCCGATGTCGATCTGCCCGCACGTGATGCCGAACGGGCGACCGTCGAGGGCGATCGACTTCGTGAGCCCGGTCAGACCGTGCTTGGTCGCCGTGTACGGAGCGCTGTTCGGGCGCGGCGAGTGGGCCGAGATCGACCCGTTGTTGATGATCCGTCCGCCCGGTGGCGACTGCCGCTTCATGATCGCCATCGCCGAGCGGGCGCACAGGAAGGCGCCGGTCAGGTTGGTGTCGACCACCTGTCGCCACTGCTCGACACTCAGCTCGTCGAGGGGGACCGCTGGGGCGCCGACCCCGGCGTTGTTGAACAGCAGGTCGACGCGACCCAGGCGTTGCTCGGTGATCGCGAACAGGTCGTCGACGGCAGGCCGGGTCGGTGATGTCGGTCTGCACGAGCAGGGTTTCGCTGGGCACGTCGTCGGCGACCTCCTCGAGCCGATCGCGCTGCCGGCCCGCCAGCACGATCGTGAACCCGTCTGCCGCCAGCGCGATCGCCGACGCCCGCCCGACGCCGGTACCGGCCCCCGTGATCACCGCGACCTTCATCTCGCGTACGGTAGCCGTCCCGGCACCGGTCCGGACGCTCGTGTGGTGGCGCGGCTGCGCGCTGTGCGGTCGCGGCTGCGGCGTGGCACGATCGGGGCATGTCCGTCGTGAAGATCAATGCCATCGAGGTGCCGGAAGGCGCCGGTCCGGAACTGGAGCGGCGGTTCGCCGCCCGCGCCGGTGCCGTCGACCAGCAGCCGGGCTTCGAGGAGTTCATGCTGCTGCGTCCCGTCGCCGGTGACGACCGCTACTTCGTGGTCACCCGCTGGGACTCCGAGGAGGCGTTCCAGAACTGGCGCTAGCGGCCAGGCATTCCAGCACCAGCACGCGCGAGACCGCACGACGACGCCGGCAAGGGCGACGCCAAACCGCAGCACCCGGTTGCCGACCGGCGCCTCACTGCTCGAGTTCGAAGTCGTCGACGCTCAGCGTTCCGAGCTGAACTCGCCGGCCGACTCGACCTGCCGTTCCGACACGTCTGCTTCGCCGGAGTCCGGAAACCGGAACGGGAATTCCTGATCGAAACCGACGTCGTGTCCGTCACACCGGGTCCTCGTAGGCTCCACTACCCGTGGCACTGATCGTCCAGAAATACGGCGGCACCTCGGTCGCCGACCCCGATCGCATCAAGGCCGTCGCCGACAACATCGCGTTCACCCGCAAGCGCGGCAACGACGTGATCGTGGTCGTGTCGGCGATGGGCAAGGCCACCGACAACCTGATCGCTCTCGCCGAGTCGGTGTCGAAGACGCTGCCGGGCCGCGAGATGGACATGCTGCTCACCACCGGCGAGCGTCAGACGGCGGCGCTGATGACGATGGCGCTCGCCGACCGCGGCATCGACGCGATCAGCTTCACCGGCAGCCAGGTCGGCATCATCACCGACACGTCGCACCGCAAGGCCAAGATCGTCGAGGTCAAGGGCGATCGGGTTCGTCAGGCGCTGACCGAGGGCAAGGTGGCCGTGATCGCCGGGTTCCAGGGCGTCAGCACCGACAAGGAGATCACCACGATGGGTCGTGGCGCCTCCGACCTCACGGCCTCGGCGCTCGCACAGGCGATGAACGCCGACGCCTGCGAGATCTACACCGACGTGACCGGCGTGTTCACCGCCGACCCGCGGATCGTGCCGCAGGCCCGCAAGCTCGCCAAGGTCAACTTCGACGAGATGCTCGAGATGGCCGGGAGCCGGCTCGAGGGTGCTCGCGCTGCGCTCGGTCGAGTTCGCCCGCAACCATGACGTTCCACTCCACGTTCGCTCTGCCTTCACCTGGGAGCAGGGCACGTGGGTCACCAACGAGGAGCCAGCGATGGAAGATCCGATCATCTCCGGTGTCGTCACCGACATGACCGAGGCCAAGGTCACCGTGCTCGGCGTGCCCGACCGCCCCGGCATCTCGGCGGCCCTGTTCGAGCCGCTCGCCGAGGCCAACGTCAACGTCGACATGATCGTGCAGAACACGTCGACCGAGGGCAAGACCGACATCAGCTTCACGATGCCGATGGCCGACATGGCCCAATCGGAATCGATCGTGCAGCGCGTCGCCGACGAGATCGGCGCCACCGGCGTCACCCACGACAACGACATCGCCAAGGTGTCGCTGGTCGGCGCCGGCATGAAGTCGTCGCCGGGTATCGCCGCCAAGATGTTCCGGGTGCTCGCCGACGAGAACGTCAACATCGAGATGATCTCCACGTCCACGATCCGGATCTCGGTGATCCTCCCGGCGCAGGACATGGAACGCGCCGCTCGCGCTCTGCACACCGCGTTCGGTCTCGATTCCGGCGAGGCGCTACTCGGGCCCGCTGCCCGACCGCAAGTAGCCGGTCACACCGACCGGGCCGACCGGCCGGCGATTGGCCGGGATCGATCACACGGCGAGTTGAGCGAATCCGCCGGCCTTCTGGCACAATTCGGGCGATGCGACGCCGAAGCCAGCTGATTCCCTGGAAAGCGGCCGGCAGAGTGTCCGAGCAGATGGCGAGCGGCGACGATGTCGTCCGCCAGACCGGTTGGGTGTTCAACAACGCAACCGGCGACGACCTCACGCTCGCCGAGTTCGTGGCAACCGGCGACGCCGAGGTGCCCGCCTACCTCGAGACGTTCGGTCTGCGTGACGACCGCCAATCAGCAGCGCACGCTCGTCGAGATCGGCGCCGGCATCGGACGCATGACGTGCGCCTTCACCCGCGAGTTCGGATCGGTGATCGCCTGCGATCTCGATCAGGGCTTCCTCGAACGGTGCTACGAGACCGTCGGGCGGTTCGGAAAGGCGCGAGCGTCTGCGCACGCTCGAAGTGGCCGACGGTCGCACGCTCGACCTGCCACCCAACACGGCCGACGTGGCGTTCAGCTACATCACGCTTGCAGCACTGCGACGAGGACGACGCCCTCGAGTTGGCCTCCGAGGCGGTTCGTGTCGTGCGCCCGGGCGGCAAGATCGCCCTGAACTTCCGGGGCCCTGCGGTCAGCGATCCGATCGTGATGCCGCTCGGCGCAGTCGTGCGAGCGTCGTATCGGGTACCGGTGATCGGCGGCTGGCTGTCACGCCAGCGCGCTGGTCACCCGACTGGCATGGCAGGCCTCACGGCTCGATCCCGACAGCGTGATCGGGCCGATGGCCGCTCAGATCACGGCGATCGAGGTGTGGACCAACCCGAAGAGCAAGCTGCAGGCGCCCGGCGCCTCCGATGCACAGCTTCGAAGGCATCAACCCCCACCACTGGTGGCTGATCGCAACCGTCACCTGACGGGTTGTGCCAGGCACAACCCGTCACGTGACGATTGCCTGGCAACCTCATCGGAACTGTCCGTCGAGGACGGGCTTGCAGCGTTAGCCTTTCGGGCATGCGCGTAGGTGTGGTTGGAGCAACCGGTCAGGTCGGCGGCGTGATGCGTCGACTGCTCGACGAACGGAACTTCCCGGTCGACGAGATTCGCTACTTCGCGTCGTCCCGTTCGGCGGGCACGACGCTGCCGTGGAAGGGCACCGACATCGTCGTCGAGGACACCGAGACCGCCGACGTGTCCGGCCTCGACATCGCCTTGTTCTCTGCCGGCGCCACCGGGTCGCGGGCGTACGCCGCCAAGTTCGTGGCCGGCGGAGCCGTCGTGATCGACAACTCGTCGGCGTGGCGGATGGACCCCGACGTTCCGCTGATCGTCAGCGAGGTCAACGGTCACCTGATCGGCGAGACCCCCAAGGGCATCATCGCCAACCCGAACTGCACCACGATGGCTGCGATGCCGGTGCTCAAGCCGCTGCACGACGAAGCCGGCCTGACGCGTCTGATCGCCTCCACCTACCAGGCGGTGTCGGGCGGCGGTCTGGCCGGCGTCGACGAACTCGACAAGCAGGCCCGCCAGGTCGTCGATCGGGCCGCCGAGTTGACCCACGACGGTGCCGCCGTCGACGTTCCCGACGCCCGAGAAGTTCGTGCAAGCCGATCGCCTTCAACGTGCTGCCGATGGCCGGCTCGATCGTCGACGACGGCGAGTTCGAGACCGACGAGGAGAAGAAGCTCCGCAACGAGAGCCGCAAGATCCTCGACATCCCCGACCTGCTCGTGTCGGGCACGTGCGTGCGGGTGCCGGTGTTCACCGGTCACTCGCTGTCGATCAACGCCGAGTTCGCCAACCCGATCTCGGTCGCGCGCGCCTACGAGGTGCTGCGGCAGGCGCCCGGTGTCGTGGTCAGCGACATCCCGACACCGCTCGAGGCCGCCGGCCAGGACCCGCGCCTACGTCGGCCGCATCCGCCGAGACCACGGCGCGCCGGACGGGCGCGGCCTGGCGCTGTTCGTCAGCAACGACAACCTTCGCAAGGGCGCCGCCCTCAACACGATCCAGATCGCCGAACTGTTCCTCGCCTGAGTCGGGCGTGAGTGCTTGGCCGCAACGCGGTCGAGGCGGCGGGACGCCTGGCCAACCGTTCTCGGTAGGCTTGGATCTCATGTCCCGTTCCTACACAGTGCTCGCGGCGGCGCTGTCGGCGTCGTCGGTCTGGCGGGCGGAGCCCGTCTGCTGCGAGGAGACGGCGACGACGAGCAACTGGCAACGGCGGCCGAGGTCGTATCCGACGCTCCCGCGGCGGTCGCCGACGACAGCCAACTGATCGACGACGAGCTGTCGTCCGGGGCTCTCGCCGATGAGGTCCGCGATCAACAGGGGCTCGAACCGGTCGCCGTGATCGACCCGAACTGCACGTTGTCGGTTCAAACTCGAGATCGGTGACACCGACCCGCAGGTGGCGTGTCTCGAATCGCAGCTGATCGCTGCCGGCGCGCTCGAGCGAGGTCGCCCCCGACGACGTGTTCGACGACGCCACCGACGCAGCGGTGCGCACGTTCCAGGCGGCCAACGGCCTGGTGGTCGACGGCACCGTCGGTCCGCAGACGGCGACGCAACTCGGCTCGTGGGTGGGTCCGAGCCGTGCTTGCCGCCCGATCCGGCGACGTGCCCTGAGACGGGGCGGGCTGCCGTCGTCGACCGGTTCAACCAGCGCTCGTGGCTGTGCGAAGCGGGTGAGATCACCGAGCTGATGCCGATCACCTCGGCGATCTCACAGCCCGATCCCGGCACCTACGAGGTGTACGCCAAGGACATGAACGCCTCGTCGACACTCACCGGCGAGTACTCGACGATGACCCATTTCGTGGCGTTCACCTACGGCAAGTACCAAGGCGCCCGGATCGCCTTTCACAGCATCCCGAAGTACTCGAACGGGGAGTACGTGCAGCCGCTCGACAGCGTCGGCACCCAGGAGCTGTTCGGCGACTCGTCCGGGTGCATCCGGGTGTTGCCCGAGGACGCCGAGATGATCTGGAACTGGCTCGACATCGGCGACACCGTCAAAGTCGTCACCTGACAGACGGGAGTGCCTGGCACAACCCGTCATCGCACTTCGAACGGTGGGTCAGTCGGGCCAGCCGTTGGATGCGAGTGAGGCGTTCGAGTAGCGGCGATCATCGGTGACCTCGCGACCGAACCATGCCGGCGGATCGAACACCGGCGGCGGCTCGATCGCTGTCGAACTCGACCTCGACGATCCGACGGCCGGTCAGGTCACCGTCGAACAGATCGAACTCTGCGACGTGTCCGCCCGGCACGGGGATCGCGGTAGCGCCGCTTGTCGATCCGAAGCTCGTGGGTGAGCTCCCACAGCGCGTCGAACTCGTCGGGGTCGAGTTCGCGTTCGATCTCGGTTCGGGCGAGTCCGACACCGGTCTTGATCGTGAGCGTGTGGACGCCGTCCTGGCGCGCACCCTGATCGCCGCCGGGCGGGTCGTGAGGTAGCCCTGAACGATGTGGTGCGGCGGTGGCAGAGAGTCCGGAATCGCAGTGACCAGGAACCGTCGTTCACGCTCGATCATCGGCCTCTGCTCACATCATCCGTTCGAGCCGCGAGCGTTCACCGGCGAGCACCGATCGGCGAGGTCGGCTCGGCTGATCGGCGTCGACGACGTCGACGCTCCCACACCGTTTCGACGACATACATACCGACCACCAGCCCGACGACGGCGCCGCCGATCACACGTGGCCGGCAGCGCCCCGGACGATGCGTCGCGGAACAGCAACCACGCAACCGAGGCGCCGATCGTGACGCAGATCAGCGCCGCCGTCCGCCACGGACCCGGCGGCATCTTGGGGTACTTGCGATCGCCCCGCTTCGACGACTTGGCGAAGCGCCGAGCGAAGAAGTAGCCGAACAGGAACTCGTCGCCAGCCATCAGATCCGACTTCGCCTCGGGTTCATCTCTTGATCATGCCACCAAGCTCACCGCTGCGAATCGCGCCCGGCAGGCGCGCGGAGTGTGCCTGCCACACTCCGCACGTGTCGCCTCGGCGGTCAGCAGGTGCAGGGGAGCTGGGAGCACTTCGGGCAACCGTCGCGGAAACGGTCGATGACCGTTGTGAGGTCGACGCCGACCTGGTTGGCGAGCGACGCCACCCACGCCAGCACGTCGCTGAACTCGTGCTCGATCTGCTCGTGTGTGCCCTTTCGGACGGCCTGGGCCAACTCGCCGAGTTCCTCCGCCAGCCAGGCGACCGTCGACGCCACCCCGCGGTCTCGATCGCGTTCGCCGTACGTGCGCCGAATGACATCTTGCAACTCGATCAGATCCACGTGAAGACCGTAC
Organism: uncultured Acidimicrobiaceae bacterium; assembly: GCA_963700265.1. Classification (GTDB taxonomy): domain Bacteria; phylum Actinomycetota; class Acidimicrobiia; order Acidimicrobiales; family Ilumatobacteraceae; genus Ilumatobacter. The sequence goes on from CAVOWX010000001.1 coordinate 414,540, forward strand.
CGGCAGGCGTGGCCAGGCCCGCTGGACGGCCCGGGTCGAGCGCCACCTCGCGAGCCGCGGTTCGGCGCGACGGGACGCGTCGGGCCGGTTGCCCACTACAGTCGTGCGAATGTCATCGATCTATGAACTCGAGATGACGAGCATCACCGGCGAACAGGTCGACTTCGACCAATTCCGCGACCAGGTGCTGCTCATCGTCAACGTCGCAAGCGCTTGAGGCCTGACCCCTCAGTACGCAGGTCTGCGTGCGCTTCATCACCAGTTCGAGGGCGTCCAGGTTCTGGGCTTCCCGTGTAACCAGTTCGGCGCACAAGAGCCGGGCACCGAGGCCGAGATCCTCGAGTTCGTCACGTCGAAGTTCAATGTCGACTTCCCGATGTTCGCCAAGATCGACGTCAACGGTGACAACCAGGCGGCGCTGTACTCGCTGCTCAAGTCCGCTCAGCCGGGCGACGGCGACTCGGCTGACATCATGTGGAACTTCGAGAAGTTCCTGGTCGACAGGCAGGGCAACGTCGTGAAACGGTTCGCGCCGATCACCACCCCCGAAGACGTCGCCGCCGTCATCCCCGACTACCTGTAGGTCGGGCCGGTCCGGTCTGAAGATGAATGCGTCCGGGTCGCGGTGGACCGCTGACGGGAACGTCCAGCGCGGCGCCGACTACGACCAACGCTGGAAGCAGATGGCTGCCGCAGGCCTGTCGGTACACGGCGAGGCCGACTTCATCTGTGGATTCGAGCCATCGAGCGTGCTCGACGCCGGCTGTGGAACCGGCCGGGTCGCGATCGAACTGCACGCACGCGGCATCGACGTCACGGGGGTCGACCTCGATCGACCGATGCTTCGAGAGGCGCGCGCCAAGGCGCCCGAACTCACCTGGGTCGAGGCTGACCTGGTGACGGTCGAGCTGGCTCGCCTGTTCGACGTGGTCGCGATGCCCGGCAACGTGATGATCTTCGTGCGGCCGGGCACCGAGTCGCACGTCGTGGCCAACATGGCCGCCCACGTGCGCCAGGGCGGAGCCGTGGTCGCAGGATTCCAGTTGGGCCGCGGCTACGACATCGACCGCTACGACGCCGACTGCGCTGCCGCCGGCTTGATCCCCGAGGCGCGGTACTCGACGTGGGACGCGGCCCCTTGGCGACGCGGCGGCAACTACGCGGTCAGCGTCCACCGCCGGTGAGTCGCTGGTCGTGCCCGCGGGCCCGGGGATTCGTCTCGGGCCAGAACCCTCGACTCGACTGCTGGTTTGGTAGTCACGGCGGCCAAGATGGCGAATGCCCTCGATCGAGTCACGGACACTGACGATTCGGAGTGCCGGGGTCGATCTCGTAGCGGATGCGTACGGAGACGAGCACGGGGCACCCGTCGTGTTGTTGCACGGTGGCGGGCAGACCCGACACGCGTGGGGCGGTGCCGCCCGAGCGTTCGCCGAAGCAGGCAGGTACGCACTCGCCGTCGATCTGCGCGGGCACGGACACTCCGACTGGTCGCCCGACGGCGTGTACGGGTTGAGCCGATTCGCCGGTGACGTACACGCCATCGTCGCCCATCTCGGTCGCCCACCGGCGCTGGTCGGGGCGTCCCTGGGAGGCTTGTCGTCGATCATCGCCGTCGGTGAGAGCACCGAGCAGGTGGCGGCGTCGCTGGTCTTGGTCGACGTCGCCCCACGCGTGGAGGAGGAGGGCCGAAACAAGATCGCCGACTTCATGCGGTCGGGGTTCAACGGCTTCGACACGCTCGACCAGGCTGCCGACACGATCGCTGCGTTCGTGCCGCACCGCCCCCGCCCGACCGACCTGTCAGGGCTCAAGAAGAACCTCCGCCAGCGCGGCGACGGGCGCTGGTACTGGCACTGGGACCCTCGGTTCATCACCAACCGCGAGGGTGTCGACGGCCAAGAGGGCCTGGTCAACCACGAACGGCTGTGCGAAGCGGCCCGCCGGATCACGATCCCGACGCTGCTGGTGCGGGGTCGGATGAGCGACATCGTCAGCGATGAGAGCGTGCGCGAGTTGCGCGAGTTGGTACCTCACGCAGCGGTCGTCGACGTCGCCGGCGCCGGGCACATGGTCGCCGGTGACAAGAACGACGCCTTCAACGCGGCCGTTATCGCTTTCGTCAACCGCCACACCTGAAACACCATGACGGGATGTGCCAGGGAACCCAGCGGATAGGTCGCTTCGCTCCTTTTCATTCCGCTTGGTTCCCCCGTCACGACTGGTCGCAGTTCGCCTATCGGCTCACGCTCCAGGCACATCCCGTCATCGTGTGGGGAAGCGGGCGATGGTGGTGTAGATCGGTGCGTCGGGGTGCAGCTCGCTGGTGACGAGGGCGATCTCGACGACGTCGAAGTCGGCGTCGAGACCGGCCACCTGTTCCGGCACAGCGACGTTTGGGTTGAGACGGGCGAGCGTGAGGTGACCGCGGAAACCGAAACGGTCCGTCTCCCCGATTCCGTTCGTCGCCGATCGCACCGTCCGTGCCAGTTCGTCCACACCGTCGACCGGGATCACGAACTGACGCCTGCCGAGCAGTTCGGGCCCGGCCGCCAGCCGGGCCGTAGCCCCCCGCAGATCGGCATCGGCGAGGCGATCTGCCACTTGACCGGCGTCGGCCTCTCCGATGAACCGCAGAGTGATGTGCCAGTTCTGTTCAGGCACCCACCGCACACCCGGTCGGGCTGGTCGCTCGATGGCCGCCAACCCACGGGCGATCTCGGCGCTCGGCCAGACAGCAACGAACAAGCGAGCCACGTCCGCGATCTTGTCATCGATCTCGCCGACACCACGACCTTCTCACCGGATGAACCGATCGGCGATCGAGGCGCCACGGTCGTGCTTCGACGTCCGGCCAAAGTCGTTCTACTGTGGAGGCATGCGAATCGGGATCAATGGTTCAGACAAGTTGGTTCGGCCTGACCTCAAGCAGATCGTGACTGACATTGCAGCCGCTGAATCGGAGGGCTTCGCCAGCTACTGGCTGGCACAGACCGGACTCGTCGACGCCACGGCGGCGCTCGGGTTGGCCGGCGCCGGAACCTCGACGATCGAGCTCGGCACGGCCGTCGTGCCCACCTGGGAACGCCACCCGCGGGCGCTCGCCGCTCAAGCTCTCACCGCCCAGGCCGCCTGCGCCGGCAGATTCACGCTCGGGATCGGGCTGTCGCACCGGCCCGTCGTCGAAGCCAGTCTGCGAATGGAGTGGGATCGCCCGGTGCGCCACATGCTCGACTACCTCGATGTGCTGCAGCCCCTGCTGGCCGAGGGCAAGGTCAGCCATCGTGGCGACGTGTGGAGCTTCATGGGCAGCGGCGGTCGTCCGACCGACCAGCCACCCAAGGTGATGCTGGCCGCGCTGGGCGAACAGATGCTCAAGATCGCCGGGCGACGGACCGACGGCACCATTCTGTGGTGCGTCGGGCCGACCACGATCGAGAGACAGATCCTCCCCCTGATTGCGGCCGCCGCCGACGAAGCCGGTCGCCCGCCGCCGAGCATCGTCTGCAGCCTGCCGGTGTGGGTGACCGACGACGAGTCGACGGCCAAGAACGCAGTCGCCACCACCTTCAAGGACTATGCCGTGTTGCCGTCGTATCGGGCGATGCTCGACATCGAGGGCGTGCAAGGCATCGAGTCGATCGCGCTGATCGGAAGCGAACAGAAGATCGCCGAAGGACTGGCGCTGATCGCCCGCTCGGGGGCGACCGACTTCACCGCCGTCGTGATGGGCGCCAACCCCGACGAACTCGCCCGCGGCCGCGCCGCCCTGGCGTCGCAGACGAGCTGACGGTCAGTCGGCGAGGGCCGGGCGGGGGCAGCCGCCGCACAGCTGCGAGATCAGGCGCGCCGCCTGCAACGTGGTGCGGTCGTGCAGATAGGGGCCGACGATCTGCACGCCGATCGGGAGCCCGTCGTCACCGAGCCCGGCAGGCACCACCGTGGCCGGTAGGTAGCCAGCGCCGGCCGGCCCAGTCCACCCGAACAGATCGGGGTATGGGCGCACCACGCCGTCGATCTCGATCGTGCGGGTCCACTGGGGCCAGCTGTGGTCGTGGGGGATCGCTCCTCGCGGCTGGACCGGCATCAGGATCACGTCGTACGACTCGAAGAACTCTCGCCAACGCTCCCTGAGCTGGAGCCGACGTTCGTTGTGCGCCAGCCACTCGCGGTGGCGCATCGCCGACGCCCGCGCCTCGGCACCGCTCGGGGAGGGGTCGTCGGTCGCCGCGATCTGCTCGATCTCGGCGTAGCTGAACTCGCCGGCCAGGGCCGCGAAGAGCAGCCGCTTGAACACGGTGTCGGCCTTCTGCAGCGTGAAGCCCGGACGCGCCTCGGTGTCGACCGACCCGCCGGCCGACTCGATCGCACGTGTCAGCTCGGCCAGCACCCGGCGCGTCGAGGTGTCGACGGGGCAGTGCTCGTCGTCGAGCCAGGCGGCGATCCGCAGCCCGGACCAGTCGAGCGCCCGAGGCGGCGGCAGTTCGATCCGCCACGCCGGCTCGTTCCACCGGTCGGGTCCGGCCAGCACACTGAGCGCCAGTTCGAGGTCGTCGACCGAACGCGCCATCGGCCCGCACACCGCCAGGTCGGCCTGGGTCAGCGTGCCGGGCATGCCGGGAATCTGACCGTGGGCCGGCACGATGCCGTAAGTGGGCTTGTGGCCCATCACGCCCGAGTAGTGGGCCGGTACCCGGATCGACCCGCCGATGTCGGAACCCAACTCGAGTGGCGTGAACCCCATCGCCAACGCAGCCGACGAGCCACCCGACGAACCGCCTGGGGTGCGGCTGACATCGTGCGGGTTGTTGGTGGTGCCGTATACCTCGTTGAAGCTCTGGATGTCGCCGGCAAAAATTGGCAGATTGGTCTTGGCGAACGGGATCACTCCAGCGTGTCGCAGCCTCGCGACCGGCCAGGCGTCCTCGGTCGGCACGTAGTCGGCGAGGTCGGGCGAGCCGCTCGTGGTGATGCAGCCCTCGGTCTGGAATGAATCCTTGATCGTCATCGGCACGCCGTGCAACGGGCCCAGCTCGTCGCCTCGGACGACGGCGTCGTCGGCACTCCGGGCGGCCGTTCTGGCGCGTTCGAGATCCCACTGGACGATGGCGTTGATCGGGCCGTCGAGCGCTTCGATCCGGGCGACGAAGTGTTCGAGCGCTTCCGACGCCGAGACGTGGCGGTTGCGGATCGCGGCGGCGAGTTCGACGGTCGACCACCAATGCAGTTCTGACATGTGCCCTCCTGGCTTCCCGGCGGACACGATGGCCGACCTCGGGGTGGTTCGTCAAACGGGGCCGACCCGTCGGCTCAGGCGGCCGAACGTTTGATGTCGGCCCAGAACGCCGGACCGTCGCGGCGGATCACGGCCCCTTCGCCGAAGGCCCTGCAGATCCTGATGATCGCTTCGACGTGCTCGTCGACGATCTCATCGAACTGCTGCGCCGTGCTGCCGTTGCGCCACCCGCCCCGTTCGAGCGAGTCGAGGACCGACTGCCGCAGCAGGGCCGGGCTGATCGCGGTGCGGTCGACCACAGCCGCCGTTGTCGTGGCGCGGGCGCTGACCAGCCCCGGAAACCCTCGCGAGCACCCGCAGCACGTCGGGGAGACAGCACTCCACCGTGATCGGCGTGACCAACTCGCCGTCGACCGTATGGCAGTAGTCGCCCTGCGAGCGACCCTGCGTTTGTCTCGTTGCCACCAACACCAACATCGTCATGCTCCATCTGGATCTGCCCTGACCGGGCGGTTCGTTCGGCCGAGCGGGTCGGCGATCTGGGCCCATCATGACGAGGGGGTGCGCGGTGGTGGCCCGGAAGCGTCAGGTGCAGAACGTGAACCAGCGGTACACGCCGTCGAGCAGCACGAGGTGCGACTCGGAGACGGCGCCGGACTGGCCTCGGCCCGTCAATGCGATCGTGACGGTCGTGGCGTCGTCGACCTGGAACGTCCGGCCGTCGGGCAGCGTCCACTCCCACGCACCGGTCGAGCCGATCGCCTCGAGGCGGACATCGAAGTCGGGGTCGACGAACGACTCGAGCGCCGCCGGGCAGGCGCCCGGGTAGGCCTCCCGCACGATCGGGTGCAGGCGTTCCAGCAGGAATGCGGTGTCCCCTTCTTTGATGCTTGCGGCAAACCGCTCGTAGAAGGCGTCGACCGTTTCCGCCGGCGCCGCGCTGGAGATGGGCGGGGCCCCCGAGGTCGTCGTGACGGTCGTCGTGACGGTCGTCGTGACGGTCGTCGTGACGGTCGGCGTTGTGATCGTGCCGAGCACCGGGGCGAACGGCTGGTCGAGGGCGCTCCCGCCGTCGCCGGTTCGCAGGATGTAGCGCAACGCTCCGTCGGGAAGTTCACGGTGTGGCACCAACAGCGTCAGTGAGTTGTTGCGGATCACGGCCCGAGCGCGGCCGTCGCCGTCGGACCGGCGTCGATCGTCCATCCCGACGCACCGCCGCCCACCGTCCACGTCGGACCGCCAGAGGGCGCGAAGTCGAACGTAGTCGTCCGGTCGGGTGAGTCGACCGGGAGCCGGTCGGCGAACACGACCGTGACGGCGACCAGTGAACCTGCGGCGACCGGGCCGGCACGCTCGGCAGGGCACACGGTGACGCCGACGTGGCCGATCCCGCACGGAAAGATCGTCTGGTCGAACAACGGTCGCGACGTGTCGAAACCGTCGAAGTCGACAGCAGCCGAATCCGCCGCGCCGACGGGGTTGACGAAGCCCGCCCCGTGGGCGACCGGGGTGATCCGTTCGGGGATCGACGGGTCGTTCGTGAAGCCCGCCGCCAGCACCCAGCCGGCGCCGGCGGATCGACACGACCCGAGCAGGCCGGCGGTGGCGATGATGTCGCCCGGCTCCGCCAGCCGCACGCATCGACCGTCCAGCGGTGCAGCGGCGAGCACGCCGAGCGTCGTGAGGGCGGCGTCCAACCAGTCGGGTGCGAAACGGAAGCGAACGTCGTCGAACACGCTGCCGTTGCCGACCTCCAACTCGGGAGCCACTGTCGCACCATCGATGACGAACTCCCCACCATCTCCGAAGGCCGTCGGCGACAGCGCGATCTCGGTCCCGTCGCCGACTTCGAGTGCTCCGCCCGTGACGGTGCAGGGGCCGAACGAGAACAGCGGATGAGCGAGCGGCGTCGGGCCGCTGGCCAGCAGTGCCGAGCGTCCCGCCAGCTCCCGCCCTCCGCACTCGGACGTGAGGCGAACCGACGCCCCGTCGAGATCGACGCCGTCCGGCACGACGGCCTCCACCAGGAACTCGGCCTGCGACGGCCCGACCTCACCGGTCAGCGCGTCGGGCACGGAACCGTCGTGGCTGCGTCCGATCACGCCGCCCGCTCGAATCAACCAAGGCGCAGCGCCGGGGCATGGCAGCATCGCTGCGCCGCAACCGAACAGCGCATCGGGGGGCAGCTGGTTGCAGGGCATCAGGCCATCGATGCTGTCCCAGCTTCCGATCTGGAAGTCGGACGCACCCGCCTGTGGCGCCCCACACAGGATCGCGCTCGGGGTCGGCGTCGGTTGCGGGGCATCGGCGACCGGGACGGCGTCGGGCGGCGCGGCGTCGTCAGCAGCGTCGCCGGGCGGTGGTGTGTCGTCGTTCGCCCCCTGGTCGTCGGCCGGTGCCGGTGCCGGCCGGGTCGATTCGTCGCCGCCCGAGCGACGGCCGGCCCACACGCCCAGTCCGCCGAGCAACACCAGCGCGATCGCCGTGACGATGGCGACGATCTTCCTCGTGGTGGAGTGCGGCGGCGCCGGTGGCGCCGCCGCAGGCGACGAAACCGGTGGCGAGGATCCGGACCCAGGCGTGGCGACCGCTCCGACACCGCCGGCATTGGAGCTGTGCGGCGGGGTCGCTCGCTTGGTGAGGGTGATCCGGTCGTGCTCGACGCGCAACGAGTCGAGTTCCTTGGAGTGCTCGGTCAGCGTGCGGTTGAAGTCGGCGATCCATCGGTCGACGTCGCCCCGGATCAGCGACGGCAGGCCCGAGGTGTCGACGCTGAGTCGGCCCGCCAGGATGGTGAGTCGCAGGTCGGTCGTGAGGAAACCCGCCGAATCCCAGGTGATCCGCAGCGGTGCGGTCGTCGACGTCGAGCCGGGTTGCAGCTCGACGAGCGGTTCGAAGCCCCCCGCCGCCAACCATCCCAACCGGGTCACGTCGAGTTCGAGCCGGTCGGACCGGCACTCCACGAACGACCGCACCGATTCCGGTGCGCCGAGTGGCAACCGGGCGGGCTGGGGCATGACGCTCAGCCGCCGGAGGCGACACCCAGCAGCCTGGCCAGTCCGGCGTCTACGACGCCGGCCAGGTCGCCGAGCGACTCGGCGCGCCCGACGTGTGGGGTTGCGTCGCGCAGCGTCGATTCGATGACGCGACGGTGCTCGCCGTCGTCGATCACGACCAGCGCTTCACTCCACGAGGCCATCATGTCGGCGCCCCGATCGAACGTGGACTGCAGGTCGAGACGCTGCTCGGCGTCGCCGCCGCGGCCGAGTTTGGCGTGCCCCCATGCGGCCAGGAATTCGTTGGTGGTGCGGGCGACCTTCATCAACATGCCGGAGCGGTGGGCGTGCTGCCGCGCCTCGGTCTCGCTGCGTTGGCGCTCGGTTTCGGCGTCGCGTTGTCTGCGGGCGTCGTGCATGTCCCAGTACCGAGGGAGCAACCCGAGGATCGCCCCGAGGGCGACTCCGGCGAATCCAACCCATGCTGTACCCACGTCGGCCACCATAGTCGCCGGTCCTCGGACGATCTCCCGAGGCACCTGGCTGGAGCGATCTGGGACCGATACGGTGGGGCGATGAGCTTGTTGAGCTGGATCGTCGTGGGTCTCCTGGCAGGTGGTTTGGCGCGATGGGTCGTCAAGGACGACCGCTCCGGGTGCATCTACACGATGGTCGTCGGGGTGCTCGGGGCGATCATCGGTGGATGGCTGATGTCGGCCATCGACGAAGGCGGGATCGACGAGTTCTCGTTGCGCAGCGTCGGCGTGGCCGCCATCGGCGCCGTGTTGCTCTTGCTCGTGCTGCAGGCGATCGCCGGCCGCGGTCCCCGCACCACCAACCGCCGCTGAAACGGTAAGCCCCATCAGCCGGCGCGATAACGACATCGTGCGTGCTGATCGCGCCGCGCAGACGCGGGTGGATGGGTGGTCGATTATGGGCGTCCGGCGTGGGGGTGGTCGACACGGATCGTGTAGATCGCGCCGGCCGGCCTTGCCGGCTACCTCGTCGGGGTGGGAACCGGGGGCGCACAGCACGTGCAGGGTGCGGCCGTCGTCGCCGCCGAGTGCGCAGGCGAACGTCGGCTGCGGCGTGGGTACCCGGTGGGTCACGTTGCCGCCCTCTTCGACGCGCACGACCTGTGAACCGAGGGCGTCTGAGAACCAGATTCCGCCGGCCGAATCGAGCGTGCATCCGTCGGGCGCCGTGCCAGGGATCTCGGCCCACTGGCGCCGCTCACCCAGCGTGGCGTCGGCGTTGATCGGATAGGCGAGGTAGTCGCCGCCGAACGTTTGGCCGACGATCAACGTGTTGCCGTCGGGCGTGATGACCGAGCCGTTCGGGAAAGCCAGTGCGGTCGCGGCGACTTCGACACTTCCGTCGGGACGCACCAGGGCCAGGTCGGCCGGCTGGAACTCGCTGCTCGATTCGAGATCGAAACCGAAGTTGCCGACGTAGATGTTGCCGTGGGCGTCGACGACCATGTCGTTGCAGTGCCACGTGGCGACACCCGACAGGTCGGCGTGTTCGACGAGCGTGCCGTCGCCGTTGTCACGCATGACCCGGCGGGTCGTCATGAACACCACGACCAGCGTGCCGTCCGGCAGCCAACCCATCCCGGAGGGCCGATCTTCGAGTCCGCTGAACACGGCGGTTCGCACGCCGTCGGCGGTGACCCGGTAGATCGATCGCTGGTAGAAGTCGGAGTACCACAGCGTTCCGTCGCGCCAGCGCGGCCCCTCCCCGAAGTCGACCCCGTCGACGAGCAGCTGCCATTCACGTTCCAAGTCAGTAGTCACCCCCCGAACCTACGCGACAAGTTGGCGATGTTGTGCCAGGCACAAGCAACTCCGCGAACTGGCCAAGTCCCGACTCGTACTATGCGGCGATGGGGTTCGACACAGCGATCACGACCGACGGCGACACGATCACCGGGCCGGAGCGCCATCCTCGGCAGATGTTGGCGGATCAGGCGTATGACGGTCACGCCAGCGTGCACGACGGTGATGTCGCCGACAAGCTCGGGTTGCCCGGCGCCCCGATCGAGGGGCCGACCCACTTCAGCCAGTTCGATCCGCTCGCCTTCTCGGTGTGGGGCCAGCGCTGGTTCGAGACCGGGTGCATCAGTGCCCACTTCCAGACGATGGTGGTCGAGGGCGAATCGGTCACGGCGACGCTGACCCGTGGGGACGATCCCGACATCGCCCGGATCGACGCCTCGAAGGCGGACGGCACCCCGGTCCTGACCGGCACCGCCAGCGTCGACCCGGAGGCCACGACCGAACTCGGTGAACGGCTGGCCACCATGCAGGCCCGCGAGCCGGGTGAGCTGTTCATCGTCGACCGGGTGGTCGTGGGGCATCGCAGCCGGGTCGCCTCGACGGTGTCGATCGACATGGATACCGACAACGGCATGCTGTACCCGTTCTCGCTGCGCCGCAAGCTCGACGGGATCACCGAGCGGTCGGGTTGGTACGCCACCGACGACACGCCGTGGGGCCGTGCGATCGTGCCGTTCGAGATGTTCAGCGTGCTCGCCAACAAGGTCGGCGGCGATCTGGCGGTGCGCGGCCCAGCGGTCGGGTTGTTCATCGACCTCGAGGTGCGCCTGTTCGACGGACCGCTGTTCGTCGGCGAGCAGTACGTGCTCGATCGTGAGGTGCTCGCCGTGGGTCAGAGTCGGCGGGTCGAGTCGCACTGGGTCGAGACCAGGATCTCGTCGGCGGAAGACCGGCGCTCACGTGGCCTCGGTGCTGTTGCACTCGGGGGTATTCAAGGCGTCCTACGCCGACTACCCGGCCGACCGCCTCTGAGCGGTGGCGTCCCAGCTCGTACGGTTGGGGGATGAGCGATGTTGAGACACGGGTCGATGTCGAGGGGCACTACGACTGGGGACGAATCGTCGATGACCTGAACCGGCTGCTGCGCTTGCGCACCACGCCGATCGGGATGAAGCGGTTCGCCACGGTCGCCGAGATGGAAGCGATCCCCAAGATCCGCAGGCCGCAGGCGATCCACACCACCGACCAGATCGTTGGCCAGGCAGCCCGCAACGGTTGGACGGTCGGGATCACCAAGGCCGACCTGGTCGGCGACCAATGCGCCGCCGTGATCGGGCTGCACCCGCGTGACGACGAATGGCTCAGCGGCGTGCGCTACTCGGGTGTGTGGTACTCGACACCCGAGGACGCCGCCGCCCATCAGGCGGCGATGGACCTGCCCGCCTTCGGTCAGCACGAGGCACTGGCGGTTTCGCCGCTCGCCGGCGGGCGCCTCGACCCGCCAGACATCTGCCTGATCTACGCCACCCCGGCCCAGATGATCCTGTTCATCAACGGGCTCCAGTGGACCGGCTACAAGAAGCTGGAGTGGGGCTGCGTCGGTGAGTCATCGTGCGCCGACTCGTGGGGGCGGGCGCTGGCGACCGGCGAACCGAGCCTGTCGATCCCGTGCTTCGCCGAGCGTCGCTACGGAGGGGTGATGGAGGACGAGCTGTTGATGGCGATCCCGCCATCGTTCCTGCCCAAGGTGATCGACGGCCTGCAGGCTCTGTCGCGCAACGGCCTGCGGTATCCGATCGCGCAGTACGGCGTCAACGCCGACGCCAGGGCCGGGCTCGGCGTCAGCTACGGCAACTGAGCCAGTGATCGAGTAGGTGGTTCCTGTGAGGAGCGCTCGGCGATGTTGATCAAACGGGTCGTGCTCGACCGGATCGCGACCGGTGAGATCGACACCCTGTTCCGGCGTCAGAAGCGACCGACCGTGAAGACGGGTGGCACGCTTCGCACGTCGATCGGGATGCTCGACATTCTGGCGGTCGAGCAGATCGAGCTGACCGACGTGACGTCCGATGACGCCCGTCGGGCCGGTTTCGAATCGGTCGAGGCCGCCGTGGCCGCCCTCACCGAGAAGCCCGACGGCTTGTTCCTGCGGGTTCGGGTGCAGGTCGGCGGGGTCGATCCACGGGTCGTGCTGCGCTCGCAGGGAGACCTCGATGCCGCCGAGCTGGCCGACGTGCTGACCCGACTGGAACGCCTCGACCGCGCCAGCAAACGCGGCCCGTGGACCACGCAGTTCCTGACCATGATCTCCGCCCAGCCGCACGTGCGGGCACCCGACCTGGCGGCTTCGATCGGGTGGGAGAAGGCCCCGTTCAAGAACAACGTCGCAAGCTGAAAGGGCTCGGGCTCACGATCAGCCACAGCCCCGGCTACGAGCTGTCGCCGCGCGGTCACACGGTGCTGGCCGCCCTGCTCGACTCGCCCGACTGACCACGGGGTGGATCGGTGACGTCGGTCGCCGCCAGTGCGCGGGGCTCGATCGAGGCGTCGTAGTGTCAATCCGATGTGGTGCATTCAGATCACGCAGCAGGGTGGGCCGGAAGTACTGACCTGGACCGAGCTCCCCGACCCCACCGCCGGCCCCGGTCAGGTCGTGGTCGACGTGGCGGCCGCCGGACTGAACTACATCGACACCTATCAGCGCACCGGGCTGTATCAGGTGGCGTTGCCGATGGTGCTCGGGCTGGAGGGCGCCGGCACGGTGATCGAAGTCGGCGATGGAGTCACCCGGTTCGCGGTGGGCGACCTGATCGCCTGGGCGACCAACCCGGGGTCGTACGCCGGGCGGGTGGCGATCTCGGCCGACGCCGCTGTGAAGGTGCCGGCCGGTATCGACCTCGAAATTGCAGCGGCGCTCCCGCTCCAGGGCATGACCGCCCACTTCCTGGCGACCAGCACGTACCCGCTCGGTCCAGGCGACCGCTGCCTGATCCACGCCGGAGCCGGCGGAGTCGGGCTGCTGCTGATCCAGATCGCCAAGCTGCGCGGCGCCGAGGTGTTCACCACCGTCGGCACTGCCGAGAAGGCCGAGCTGGCTTCGGTCGCCGGGGCCGATCACACGATCCTGTATCGCGACGTCGACTTCGCCGCTGCCGTGACCGAGATCGCCGGCGAGCGCCCGCTCGACGTGGTGTACGACGGCGTCGGCAAGACGACCTTCTCCCAGAGCCTGACGCTGCTGCGGCCGCGCGGGATGATGGTCACGTTCGGCAACGCCTCCGGCCCGGTCGATCCGATCTCACCGCTCGAGCTGTCGGCCAACGGCTCGCTGTATCTCACCCGCCCGACCCTGTTCCACCACGTGCGAACCCCAGCCGAACTGCAGGGCCGCGCCGACGACCTGTTCGACTGGGTCGACAACGGCGACCTCGACGTACGAATCGGAGCAAGGTTCGCCCTCCGCGACGCCGCCGATGCCCACCGAGCCCTCGAAGCCCGAACCACCACCGGCAAAGTGCTGCTGGTCCCCTGACCGCGCCCCGGAAAGGTGTCCGACACCTTTCCGTTACGGGTCAGCAGTCGGCGAACTGGAAGAAGGGGAGTTCTCCGGCGTGCATCTGGATGACGGTGACGTCGGCTGGTGCCGGGGTGAGGAAGACGTACTCGTCGTTTTCGAATTTGATGAACGGGTCGCCGGTGCTCAACAGCGACAGTCCGACTCCGGCAGTCTCGCCGTAGCCGTTGGTGAAGCAGCCACCCTGTTCGACGGTGATCACTGCCGCGAAGGCGGCCAGGTTGGCGCCGACGGTGACGCCGTCGGTGGTGAACAACTGGGGTGCCGCATCGCTGCTGAGGTCCCAGCCGGTGAACGTCAACGTGTCGGTGGTGGCCCCGCCGAACTGCACGCACAGGTCGTTGGCGAAGCAGACGTAGCGGCCGACCGGGAACTTGTAGCCCTGTTCCTCGGCGGCGTCGAGCAGGTAGTCGCCCTCGGGGATCACGTAGGTGTGTGCATTGTCGAAGACCGTTGCTCCCAACACGGCCGACAGCCCCGTGATCACCCGTGCGTCCGTGTCGCCGAACACGAACGGCAACACACCGTTGCGGGCGAGCATCAGATCAGCCACCGTGAGCGGCGCCACGGTGGTGGTGGTGACCGCCTCGGTCGTTGTCGTCTCGGCGACCGTGGTAGTGGTCGCCACGGTGGTGCTGGTGTCCAGGGTGGTTTCCGGGATCGAGCTGGAAGGATCGACCGAGCTGGCGACCGGCTCGGACGTGGGCGGGGCGGAGTCGGTGGTGGTGCTGGCGTCGGTTGACTCGATCGAATCGCCGCGGCTGCAGGCGGCAGCGAGCACGACGAGCACGGTGACCGATGCGAGGGTTCGAATGATCGGTTTGCGAGGCGACATACGTCCACGCTACTGAGTCGGCCCCGCAGCGGGAAGCTCTTTCAGAGGCTTCGGATGTGCGGCCGAACCGAAATCATGCAGATCGCGAGCGTGCAGATGGCGCCGGAGATCACCATCGTGGTACCGACCGACGTCACGCTGACCAGCCCGAACAGCATCAGCGAACCGATCGGGAAGGCGCCGTTCTGAGCCATCGCCGACAGACCCATCACACGTCCCATCAGTTCAGGTGGAGTGTGGAACTGGACGAGCGTGCGCAGCAGGGTCATCGCGATCCCACCGCTCATTCCCCACAAGAAACAGAACAGACCGGTGACCAGGTAGGTACTCGACAATCCGATTGCGATCAGCCCCCCGCCGAGGGCGGTAGTGGTGACCAGGGTCAGTACGGCACCGGGGCGGGTCGGGGTCCATCGGGTCGCCAGCAACATCGAGGTGATCATCATGCCGACGCTCATGAACACGTTGAGGGCGCTGGCCGCCAACGACTCCTTGTCGAGCACGTCGCGGGCGAACTCCGGAAGCAGCAGCGTGGAGGTGACGATCGCCAGGCCGAACACGCTGGTCAACAGCATCAGTGAGCGGAGCGGTTCGGTGCCCATCCCGATCCGGATGCCGTCGCGGATCGCGCGATGGCGGTTCGGTCCGCTGCCGCGGGCCCGGGTCGGCAGCGGGGTGGTGCTGTAGCGCAAGACCCCCAGCCCGCTGGCGATCGCCAGCAACCAGAACCCGGCTGAGATGCCGAACGCCTGGATGATCGCACCGCCGAGGAACACGCCGGCGATCGTCGACACCATCATGCCAAGGTTCTGGATCGCCACCGCCTGCATCAGCTGGGTCGGTGGAACGATCGCCGGAACGAGTGCCTGCAACAGCGGCATCAACATCGACGGGGCGATGGACGTGATGAACGCGGCCACCATCGCAATCGGCACGGTCATGGCGTCAGCCGAAACGATCGCGGCGGTGATCGCGAACAGCACGGTGCTCACCGCGAACAGCACCACGCCGAGGCGTCTCGGGTCGTGCCGGTCGGCCAGTGAGCCGGCCCACGCCGACAACAGCAGCGGCGGTGTGCCGAGCACGATCCCGAGGATCGCCGTGGCCGGATTCCAGTCGGTGAGGTCGCCGACCAGCCACACGAACACGAATCGGCTGGTGCCGAAGGCGATCGCCGAGAGCACGTTGGCGACCATGACCCCGCTGAACGCCGGTATCGCCAACAAGCCCACGCACCCCGGGCTTGACCGGGAGCGTCGGTGTCGCCTGGGCAGTCACCGAGTCAGCCTGTCACCGAACCCGAACTTCCGTCCGATCGGAGCCGGCCCCCAGCTTCGGCCTCGAGGAGGTGTGGGCCATAAGTCCCTGCTTCACCCGGAGGCACAGGGGTACCGTTGAACACGGAGGCGGTCATGAACGATCTTCAATACGGTGCGGTGCTCCGGCCGGAATGGCCGTCGGAGATGGTGCGCGAGAAGCACCCCACCGACGGGTCATCGGTGTTCACGCTGCATGAAACGGTCGCCGCCTCGCTGCCCAAGCGGCGCTATTCCCCCCAGCCGCTGATCCTGTTGCACGGAGTCGGCAACAGCGGAGCGATCTACGGTCCGGTGCTGGGCAGCTTCGGTGAACTCGGCCCGGTGATCGCACCGACGATGTCACCCGAGTTCTTGTCGACCGGCACGGAGGATCGTGAGGATTCAGTCAGCGCGCTGGTCGAATGGCTGACCGAACTGGCACCTCCGCCATGGCGGCTGGTCGGGCATTCGATGGGTGGCATCCTGATCGGGCTGATCCTGCGCACCCATCCTGAAGTGGTGTCGAGTGCCGTGCTCTTGAACTCGCCGTTGCCGGGCACCGTCGACCGATTGCGCTCGGGTGACACGCTCGACCGCAGCGGCCGAGCGTTGCTGGCCCTCAAGAGCCTCGCTCGCATCACCGCCCTTGGGTCGGCCACGATTGCCTCGCTTCCTGCGCGGTGCCGAGCTGGCGATCGTGCGCACCGCGCTCGGCGGGTTCGTTCACGACCCGGGAGCGATCGACGGTCGTGTGATCAGCCGGGCGATCCTGCGCTCACGCACGACCGACGGGATCGACTTCCTGCGCTTGGCGCGCGAGATGCCGGAGTGGGAGGCCGAACCGTTCACGGCGCGTCCGGTCCAGATCATCCTCGGTGACGACGATCCGATGGTGCCGCCGTCCGACTACGACGCCGTGATCGAGTCGTACCCGCGGGCATCGCTGGACGTCATCTCGGAGTGCGGCCACTTCGCCCACATCGAGCAACCCGGCCACACGCTCGACCTGGTGACCAGCTTCCTGTCAAAGGTCGCCGCCGCCTGAGTTGCGAGTTGTGCCAGGGATCCAGCGGATTGGTCGCTTCGCTCCCATTCATTCCGCATGGATCCCCCGTCACGATTGGTCGCAGTTCGCCTATCGGCTCACGCTCCAGGGATCCAGCGGATTGGTCGCTTCGCTCCCATTCATTCCGCATGGATCCCCCGTCACGATTGGTCGCAGTTCGCCTATCGGCTCACGCTCCAGGGATCCAGCGGATTGGTCGCTTCGCTCCCATTCATTCCGCATGGATCCCCCGTCACGATTGGTCGCAGTTCGCCTATCGGCTCACGCTCCAGGCACACCCCCCAACTCTGCTTCCCATGAGCGCAGGAACTTGTGGAAGCGTTGGTGGGCGTAGGGGATGAAGCGGATCTTCTGGATCGGTTCGAGCGCCAGCGGCAGCGCCGCCATCGCATACATGTAGTCGGACAGCAGGAGCGCTCGCCGTGTCTCGCTGACGAGCTGGTCGAGCTCGACTTCGGCGGGCCTCGGTCGATTCGAACTCGGCGTTGTCGAGGTAGCAACCGATCAGTGACGCGAGGTCGGTGTCGGTGAACTTCGGCTCGGCGATCTCGAAGTGAGGCGGCTCGGCGAGCCCGTGCTGCATCACCGTTTCGGCGAACAGGTTGGCGAAGTCGAAAGCGATGTGGTTGCGACACGAGAACTCGAAGTCGAGCAACTTGATCGGGCCGTCGTCGAGCAACATCACGTTGCCGTGATAGGTGTCGTTGTGGCAGAACACCGGCGGCCGGTCGGGCAGGCACCGCAGCACCTTGGCGATCGTGGCGTCGCTGTAGATCTCGGTCAGGTCGTCGCACAGCGCCTGCTCGTCGGGCGGGAACGACGAGCGCTGCTCGCCCAGCACGGATCGCGCCATCTCGCCCCATTGCTCGTGGAGCAACTCGAAGAAGGTGCGGTCGGGGAGCCCATCCGGCGTCAGTTGATGGAGTCGGAACAGCTCGTCGGCGATCCCCCGCTGGACGTCGGGGTCGAACACGTCGTCGGCCGTCAGCGTGCGGCCGACGAAGAACTGCTCGATCCGGCAGGTGTCGTCGTAGTGGTAGCACTCGGCGGCGATCTCCGCCTGGCCGAGCAGCAGGAACGTCTGGCGCTCGGTGCCGAAGTCGAGGATCGCGTTCTCTTTGCCGGCCAGGTGCCGGTACAGCACAGCGGGCGGATCAGCGGCGACGCCCGGCTTGGCGCGGATTCCCATCGTGAACGACGAGAACCCCTTGGGCGGATCGAACTCGAAGTCGTCGACCGAGAGCCCTACCCAACCCGGCAACGCAGCCTGACACCGTTCCAACACCTCGTCCCGCATCCTCACACCCTGTCAGACCGATCCGCAACGGAAAGGTGTCAGGGAACCCACCCAGACTCCACTCCGTTCGCTGCCCGCATCACGCGTTGCTTGCGGCATGCTGGTCGACGAGAGATGATCAGGGTCGACCTGCGGAAACGAGATGGTGATGGCAACGGAACAGCGTGAGCAACGGTTCGAGCATCGGATGTCCGACAGCGAGGCGTTGATGTGGAACATCGAGAAGGACCCGTGGCTCAACCCGAGCGGGTCGGCGATCACGATCCTCGATCGGCCGGTCGACCGCGACCACTTCATGCAAACGATGCGGGCCGCCACGGCCGCCATGCCACGCCTGTTCGAGCGGGTCGTGCCGGGGATCGGCCGCCTGGCGACGCCCGTGTGGGTGCCCGACGCCGAGTTCGAACTCGACTACCACGTCCGCTTCGTGACGGTTGCCGAAGCCGGGCACCGAGCGCCAGCTGTTCGACATGGCCGCCAAGCTGTACCAGGAGCCGTTCGATCGAACCCGGCCGCTCTGGCGCTACGTCATGATCGAGGGGCTCAAGGGTGGCAAGTCGGCGATCTACTCGATCCTCCATCACGCGGTCGCCGACGGCATCGGCCAGATGCGGATGGCCGAGCTGTATCAACAGCTGAACCGCGACGATCCGGCGCCACCAGACGTCGATCTCGACGCCGTGATCGCCGAGGCCGTCGCCAACCATGCCCCGCGTCCAGATCGGCGGCGACCTGGCCGAGAACGTCTTCGAATCCACCGTCGGGTCGGTTGCCCACATCGCACGCCGCCAGATGGGCGTCGCCCGGCGCGTCGCCGAGGAGGTCATGACCTGGCCGAGCGACCCCAGTCGTGCCGCCAGCACACTGGAGGACCTCGTCAACGGCGTGAAGTCGACGGTCGGGGCAGCGCTCGGTTCGGGTGACGAGGTGCGCGGCGGGTCACCGCTGTGGGCGAACCGCTCGCGGCATCGCCATTTCGAGGCGGTTCGGGTGCCACTCGACGAACTGAAGGCGGCATCGAAGAAGGTCGACGCCACCATCAACGATCTGTTCCTGGCAGCGATGGTCGAAGGGGCCGTTCGCTATCACGGCGACCGTGATGTCGAGGTCGACGCCTTCAACACCAGCTTCGTGCTGAGCACCCGCACCGACAACGCGATCGGCGGCAACTCGTTCACGCCGGTGCCGGTGCAGGTGCCCGGCGAACCGATGCCGCTCGAGGACCGGATCGCCGACATCAGCGCCAAGTTGACGGCCAAGCGCGAGGGCATGACGGGCGGCGCCGGGCTGGGTGCGCTGTCCGGCGTGGCCAATCTGCTTGCCGACGTCGGTGGTCACCCGGGCGGCGCGGGCCCGTGCAGCCCGGATGGATTTCGCCACTTCGAACCTGCGCGGTGCCTGGTTCCCGCTGTACGTGTCGGGGGCGATGGTGCTCGACGTGTTGTCGATGGGTCCGGTCGCCGGCACCGCCTGCAACGCAACCGCGATGTCCTACAACGGCCTGTTCTCGGTCGGCCTGTTCATCGACCCGGTGGCGATCGAGGCACCAGAGGACTTCCGCGACGCGATCGCCGAGTCGTTCGACGACATCATCGCCCTCTGACCGGAGGGGGTCTGACCCCCTCCGGCCCCGCTCCCGGGTTAGCGATGTGATGCAGTTTGGTGTGCAGCGAAGGCTCGATGTTGCCGTGCTCGACCTCTGGACTGGACGCAGGGCGATGGATACGATTTCTTGATGATCGATCGGTTGGGAGTTCTGCGTCGCCGGGTCGACAACGACGCCGATGACGAGCGTCGTCGACGTTTGCAGCGCGATGCGTCGCAGGGTGTTGTGCGGTCGCGGCGGTCGAGCCGGCCATCGCCGGTCCAGCGCACCTACGAGGTCGGTCCGGCCGACGATCCGCTCGAGCGCGAAGCCGAGCGGATGGGATCGCACGTGGAACGGTTGCTCGGCGGGCAAGCCGCCGGCCACGATTCTGCTGGAGTGCCGACTCCGTCGAAGATCCGTCGAGCCACTGCCGCGATGCCGTCGTCGGCGATCACTCCGCCGGCGACGCGGGTGGCGTTGCGGTCATCGCCCGAGGCGCCGTCGGAGGTCGGGCGCGACGGCGGTGCCGTGCCGGCAGACATCGAACAACGAATTCGGCGCGGCGGTGGTGAGCCACTCGATGGCCGGATCCGGCCGCAACTCGAATCGGTACTGGGCCACGACTTCGGTGCGGTCCGAATTCACCGAAACAGTTCCGATGCGCCACGAATCGGTGCCAAAGCGTTCACCATCGGCAACCACGTTCATTTCGCGCCGGGCGAGTACGACCCGTCGAGTTCGAGCGGCCGCAACACGCTGGGCCACGAACTCACCCACGTCGTTCAGCAGGGCGGCACGACCGAGGCCGGAGCCCGAGTTGGGCGCAGCTCGGAGGCGCTTCCCGTGCAGCGGCTCTTCAACGCCGGCGCGAGGAAGCACCTCAAGCGCAACACGTACCCGAAGATCGAACAGGTGGTTGCGCTGGCGCAGCAGGGCGCAGCTACCGAAAAGCAGATCCTCACCGCCCTCAAAGATGTCCGCCGCCATGAGAAGGAGGCGACGAAGATGAAGGACCAAGCTGCCGGCGCCGATTGTCTCGACACGCTGCGCGTGCTCGGTGATGAGCTCGGTATCGCGAGGGACCGCCTCAGTGTCGCTTCGGCGCAACAGCAAGCCAAGAACATCTACGTCGAAGAGGCCCGCAGTGGAGGACTCAAGGCGCTGTCTCAGGGTTCGCAGGGCACCTTCGGTGCTGGTGCAGCGAACACCGAGCGGGCCGCCGACGCGCACGGCCTCGACTTCGGCGAAGCAGCGGCACTGACCACCTACACGGCGGACGACTACAGGTACATCAACCCTGCGGCGGCGTTCAACAAGGGTTGGATGCAAAAGCAGATGCAGCAGGAGGGTCAGCAAGGCACCGAACGCGATCGCTTCGAAGAGGGCGGGCTTCACTCGGCGATGATGATGCAGGCATTCGCCAAGCTGCCGGTGTGGCAGGGACCGGGCTTCCGCGGCGAACGCATGTCGCCGACAGACTTCGCCCAACGGTTCGACGAGCACGCCGACGGCACGGTCACGGCCAGGAACCCCACCGAGGTGAAGAGCGCCTTCTGGAGCGTGTCGACGAAGCGGGCGGTCGGGCAGCAGTTCGCCAACGGCATGCAATCGGGCAGTGATCAGACGGTGTCGATCCTGTATGTCATCGACGTCACCGACGCCCGCGATCTCAAACAGTTCTCAGCGGCCGCAGCCGAAGCCGAGGTGCTGTGCCCGGCCGGTTCGAACGTCACCGTGACCAAGGTGGTTAAACAGCCGACCGGCAAGCCGGGCAACCCTGCCGCTACCGCCTGGTATGAGGTCCACCTGAAGCAGTCGTTCTCCTAGATCGAGACCGTCCGAGACCGTTCCTCCGTTCGCCTGAGCGAACCCGGACGGGCCTTCAGATTCGGGAGGTCAGACGTCGGCGGGGGTCCAGCCGCTGACGGACTTGACCTCGAGGAACTCTTCGAGGCCCCACACGCCGCCCTCGCGTCCGTTGCCGGACTGGCCGTAGCCACCGAACGGTGCGCCGGCGCCGCGCGACTGGCCGTTCATCTCGACCATGCCCGAGCGCAGCCGGCGAGCGACCCGGCGGGCCCGCTCGGGGTCGGTGGTCTGGACGTAGTTGGTGAGGCCATAGGCGGTGTCGTTGGCGATCGCCACCGCTTCCTCCTCGGTGTCGAACGGGATGATCGACAACACCGGGCCGAAGATCTCCTCCTTGGCGATCGTCATGTCGGGGGTGACGTCGGCGAAGATCGTGGGGCGTACGAAGTAGCCGGCCGTGTGGCCTTCCGGGCGGCCGGTGCCGCCGGCCAGCAGGCGAGCGCCTTCGCTCTCACCCTTGGCGATCAGGCCCTGGATCTTGTTCCACTGCACCTCGCTGACGACGGGGCCGATGTGGCGACCCTCGTTGGCGGCGATGTCGACGGTGGTCTGCTCGGCGATCTGGGCGGCGGCCTCGAGGGCGTTCTCGTAGATCGAGGACTGCACGAGCATGCGGGTCGGGGCGTTACACGACTGGCCGCTGTTCATGAAGCACTGACGCACGCCGCGAGCGACGGCCTTGTCATCGGCGTCGTCGAAGATGATGTTGGCGCCCTTGCCGCCCAGCTCCAGGGCGACCCGCTTGACCGAATCGGCGGCGTTCTTGGTGATCGCCACGCCTGCACGGGTCGAACCGGTGAACGACACCATGTCGACATCGGCGTGGCCGGACAGCTGGGTGCCGACACCGGGGCCGTCGCCGTTGACCATGTTGAACACGCCGGCCGGGAATCCGGCCTCGTGGATCATGTCGGCGAACAGCGCCGACGACAGCGGAGCGACCTCAGACGGCTTGAGCACCATCGTGCAGCCGACGCCAAGCGCCGGCACGACCTTCAACGTGACCTGGTTCATCGGCCAGTTCCAGGGGGTGATCAGGGCGCACACTCCGACCGGCTCGTACAAGATGCGATCGCCAGGGGCGTGATCGCCGAGCGGGCGGTCGAACTGGAAGTTCTTGAGCGTCTCGATGAACGTCGCGATGTGCATCATTCCCGAGCCGGCCTGAGCGGTCTGCGACAAGGAGATCGGGGCGCCCATCTCGAGCGAGATCGCCTGAGCCATCTCGGCGTAGCGGGCCTTGTACACCTCGAGCAGCTTCTCCAGCAGGGCGATTCGGTCGGCGACAGGGGTTTCCGACCAGGCCGGAAAGGCGGCCTTGGCAGCAGCGACGGCGGCATCGGTGTCGGCCGCACCGCCCAGCGAGATGACGGCGCAGACCTTCTCGGTCGACGGGTCGACGACGTCGTAGTCGTTCGGAGCGGCCGGGTCGACCCAGGCGCCGTCGATGTAGAACTTGCGACGGTCGAGCAGTTGATCAGTGGACATGGTGGGCCTCCAGCAGTGGGTTCAGAACCGCTGTGAGCTTGCCATGCCACAACGGGTTTGCTGCAAGTCGGGAGGGGAGTGCTCCCCATTTCTTCTCGACCTGATGGTCCGTACGTTGCAGTTGGTGCCGACTGCCCACGTGTTTCGAACGAATGCAAGCCGACTGGAAGCCGCCCGCCAGGTCGTCCTGTCGATGCTGCGCCCGATCGACGAAGCGATCGAGGTGACGCCGTTCCCACCGGGCGACGGTGACGCAGGCGATACGTACCTCGAGCGAACGGCCATGGCGACACTGCAGGTCACGTCGGCCAACGTCCGTGAGGTCGCCGCCGAATTGAACCTCCAGATCGCCGAGGCTCGACGTCGCGCTGTGGTATGCGACCGGTACGCCGAAGCGGTGCGCCGGTACTACCACTCGTCCGATCCGCGGCGGATGTTCCCGTCGCCGCCTGCGAGTTGGGCGGATCATGGGTGGTGAGGCTCTCGCTCTCGACGTCGACCGGGCGCGGGCGCTCGCCGCCGCCTGCCTTGATGTCGCCGGCGTCGCCGGTCGACTGGCGCACGAGGTCGAGACGTTGCTCGGTCGCAACCAGCAGTCACGCCGGGCCGGCCGCTTGCTGGCCGAGGTCGATCAGGAACTCGGCCTGCTCTCGCGTGTCATCGATGCCAGCTCCGACCAGGTCGAGGCTGCCGATCGGTGGACCATCCCCGGATTGCTCGACGTCGCGAGTGCTCGCCTGGTCGCTGCCTTCAACCAGGAACTGTTGCGGCTCAGCCTCGGTGACACGATGGGTGAACAGGCGATCGTTCTCGGCGCATTCGAGCTTTCCGATTCGTTCCGCCGGATGGACCCGGTGGAATGGCGCCTGGCGACGACCGCGCCAGGGTGCCGTTCGTTCGGCGAGGGCCGGTACTACGCAGGCGGAGGTGCGCTGCGCGGGCCCGACGGTCGGCTGTACCCGGTGGTCGTGCCGCACCTGGTGACCGCCGACGGCCATTTCACGATCGACTCCGACCTCTCGGCCACCACGGCGTCGGTCGCCTCGCTCGGTGGCGGAGACCCCGGCTGGACCATGGTCGGCTATGAAACCGGGGTGGAGCGGATCGTGGAGGAGCCGAACGTTTGGTGGCGAGCGCTCACCTGGCTGGCCGTTGCAACCGGGCTGGGCGTGACGCCCGGCGTGGACGATGCCAACCTCAGCGGTGTCCACTTCCGGGCTGGTTCAAGACCCAACTTCTCCGGTTCGGTCCCGGCGCCCGCCCCCACGGAACCGATCGACGGCGACGCCCTGACCGGGCTGGAACCGATGGTGTTGCTGGCGATCGACGGGCGGGTCGGGGAGTACCCGATTGCCGACGCCACCACGGTCGTGCCTGATCCGGGTCAACTGGGCTCGGTACCTCGCCCGATCAGTACATCGCTCGGCAAGGCCAACACGGCCGACAATCTGCTGGCGCTGGCGACCGGAGCCATGACAGGGTTCGTGGCAGCCCGCGACCTCGACCACCGCAATCATCGTGCCTACGAGGTGATCTTCGAAGAGAACGCCGATGGGCGACTGCGCTCGCGAGTGCAGACGTTCACGTTGGAGCAAGGCCCAGCCGGATTGGCGCTGTACGGGTGGCATCTGTTCCTCGACGCCGACGGCGAACTGCAACAGAGCCCGGTGTCGTATCAGTCCGAACCGGTGGAGATCTACGGCGATGCGCTGCTCGCCCACAACCCGCTCGACCCCGACTTCACACAACGTGTTGGAGGCCAGGCGTTCGGCGCCATCGGCGACTGAGCCCTGCGGTCGGAGGGACGCTTCCAATCCGGTCGCCTGTCATCTACGGTTTCGTATGCCAGCGGACGCGACATCGGACACGCAGCCGTCGGCGTCCGTCGCCGCCGAAGGTTTCAGCCCCCGATTGTTCGAGGAGCTGAGGGTGCTGATCGTCGCCGGCGTGCCGTTCGGCGTCCTGGTGGTGGGTGTCGGGAGTCGGATCGCGATGCTGGTGCTGCGGCTCACGTCGCCGGATCGGGTGATCGGAATTCAGAGTGACGACGATTTCGAGATCGGTACGTTCACGCTCGGTGGCACCTACAACCTGATGTTGCTGGGGGCAGCGGTCGGCATCGTCGGTGCCGGTGTCTATCGGTTGGTGAGCAAATGGTTGATCGGCCCGACGTGGCTCCGTCGTGTCACCACGGCGCTCGCGGCAGGAGCCGTTGGCGGGTCGATGCTGGTTCATGCCGATGGGATCGACTTCCGGCTTCTGAAGCCGACCTGGCTGGCGATCGCCCTGTTCGTCGCCCTCCCAGCGCTGTTCGGCGGGCTGATCGGTGTGGTGGTCGACCGTGTCCGTCGGCCGGATTCGTGGACCCGAGCCGGGCGTCGAATCTGGGTTGTGCCGGTCATTGTGTTGGTTCCGTTTCCGCTTGCGTTGGTCCCGCTGACCTTCGCTGTCGTGTTGATCACGGCGATGATGGCGATCGACGAAGCAACCGAACTTGGTCGGTTGCGGGCCACCACCGGATACGGACTCGTCGTGCGCGGGGCGTGGCTGGGCATCGCAGTGATCGGTCTGGCAGCCCTGATCGGGGACATCCTCGACATCAGAGACGTCGTGTGATCTCAGCCCCTGAACGAGTACCTACTGTTGTGTGATGGCGATCGAGCTCAACCACACCATCGTGAACGTCAGAGACCAGGAACGCGGGGCAGCGTTCCTGACCGATCTGTTCGGTCTCCCACCGGCGACCCGGTTCGGGCCGTTTCACGTGGTCGAGGTCGACAATGGTGTGTCGCTCGACTACATCAGCACCGATGACCGGATCGAGGTGCAACACTTCGCGTTCTTGGTGAGCGACGACGAGTTCACCACGATATTCGGTCGCATCGTCGATCGTGGCCTGCCGTACTGGGCCGACCCTGGGCGCCAGACGCCGGGTGAGATCAACCATCACGACGGTGGCCGCGGCGTGTACTTCGTCGACCCGGACGGCCATGTGCTCGAGATCATCACTCGCCCCTACGGTGGCGGCACGGTTTGATCGAGTGATCCGCTGGCCCTCGGCCCACGACTGAGCGAGACTGAGCGGCGAGAGGGGGCCGGTTGGACTGCGTGAGCTGTGGCTCTGTGAACCGCGAGGGAGCCAAGTTTTGCGCGCAGTGTGCGACGCCGTTGCCGATCGCATGCGCGTCGTGCGGCACCGAGCTGGACCCCGGCGCACGCTTCTGCGATCAGTGCGGATCCGGTGTCGACCAATCGACGCACGCTGTTGACTCCGCGACGCGCAAGGTGGTCACGATTCTTTTCGCCGATCTGGCTGGGTCGACGTCGTTCGGTGAGCGGGTCGACGCCGAATCCGCTCGCGAGGCGATGGCCGGCTACCACGCCATGGCTCAGGAGGCGATCGATGCGGCTGGTGGCACCGTTGCCAAGTTCATCGGTGACGGTGTGATGGCGTTGTTCGGCGTGCCCGACACAGCCGAGGACGACGCAGAACGGGCGGTCGCTGCCGGATTGGCGCTCCAACACGGATTCGGCCCAATCCGCGACCGCATCGAGCTTCGTCACGGCGCCGAATTGGGGCTGCGGGTCGGTATCAACACCGGTGAGATCGTGTTGGCCGACGGTGATGCCGATCTCGTCGGCGACGCCATCAACACGGCTGCCCGGCTGGAGGCTGCCTGCACCCCTGGTGACGTGTTGGTGGGTGAGGACACGTGGCGTTTGACCCGATCACACGTGCGGTACGAGGTGCTCGGTGCGGTCGAGGTCAGGGGCAAGCACGAGCCCGTGGCGACGTATCGAGTCGTCGACGAGGCGGTCGGCGAGGCGGTCGGCGACGACGACCAGGCGACTCCATTCGTCGGACGCGCCGATGAGCTGGCGCAGCTGCATGCGGTGTTCGACGAGGCGACCAGCCGCGGTGTCGCCCGATTGGTCACGGTGATCGGCACCCCAGGCGTTGGCAAGACACGCATCTCGCGCCAGTTCTGCGAGTCGCTCGGTGACTCGGTGACCGTGGCCGTGCTGCGCTGTGAGCGGGCCGGCACGGCAACCTTTGCGCCGATCGCCGACCTGCTGCGCAGCATCACGTCGATCGACGACGAATCCGATCCGACTCAGGTCACGGTCGCCCTCCGCCAGCTCGTGGCCGGGCTCGCCGACGCCGACCGAGTTGCGGAGTTGCTGGCGAGCTTCATCGGGGCGGCCCCGGTACGTTCGACCGAGGAGGCGTTCCTGGCCGTGCGTCGGTTGGTGGAAGCGGTCGGACGCCAGCAGCCGCTCGTGGTCGTGGTCGACGACATCCAGTGGGCCGAGCCACTGTTCCTCGACCTGCTCGAACATCTCGCCGAGTGGGTGCGCGAGGCGCCGGCGGTGCTGGTCGGTCTGGCGCGGCCCGAGTTGCGCGATCTGCGTCCCGCACTTGCGGAGCCGAGCCGGTGGCTGGCCGCCACGATCGCACTCGAGGGTCTCGACGCGGCTGCCACGGCAGAGCTGGCGGCGCGACTGATCGGCGCCGACTCGTTGCCCGCCGAGCTCGTGGCGCGGCTGCCCGACTCGACCGAGGGCAACCCGCTTTTCGTACGCGAGCTGATGCGGATGCTGGTCGACGACGGCGTGATCGAACAGACCACCGACGGTTGGCATCTCACGATCGATGCCGAGGCCGTCGAGGTGCCTCCGACGATCCAGTCGCTGTTGTCGGCTCGGCTCGACCGGATGCCCGCCGACGAGCGGCGGGTCGTCGAGCTGGCGTCGGTGGTCGGTCCCGAGTTCGCGCTCGGTGCCGTCGCTGCGATCGCCGAGGGTTCCGACAGCGGCGGGCTACGGCTCTCGCTCGAGCGTCTCCGGCGCCGCGAGTTGATCGAGTCGACGGGCACCTACTGGGGTGACGAGCCGGTCTATCGGTTCCACCACGTGTTGATCCGTGACGCCGCCTATCGCCGACTGTTGAAACGTGCTCGCGCCGACCTGCACCTGCGTGTGGGGGAATGGACCGAGCGGACCGCGGCCGAGCTGCCGGGTGAGCACGAGGTGGCGATCGCCTACCACTACGAGCAAGCCCACGAGTACCGCCGCCAACTCGACGATGTCGACGCACAGATCGCCACGGTCGGGCGCCGAGCGGCCGAGCTGTTGGGGACGGCCGCCGAACGGTCGCTGGAGCGCGACGACCTCGCTGCTGCCAGCACGCTCGCCGAGCGGGCGCTGGCTCGCCTCGACATCGGTGATCCGCAGATCCCGGCTCAGCTGGTCGTGGCGGCCGAGGCGCTGCTCGCTCTCGGCGATGTCACGCGGGGACGTCCGGTGGTCGAGCGGTTGAGCGATGTGGCAAGCGACGACGCCCAGCTCGCTCCCTGGGCCGAGTGCTTCGCCGCCCAGTTGCTGATGTTGACCGATCCCGACCGACTGCGCGACGCGGAACAGGCGGCCGACCGGGCGGCGACGCGGCTCGCCGAGCTCGGCGACCAGGCTGGTGTCGCAAAGGCTCGGTTGGTGCGCGGCAGGCGCGCTCGCCCGCCTGGGTCAGATCGGTCAGTGTGAGGCCGAGCTCGATCTGGCGCTGACGGCAGCACGATCCGCCAGGGATCGCCGGCGCGTGGCCGTCGTACTGGGGGCTGCGCCGGTCGCCGCGCTGTGGGGCCCGAGCCCGATCCCACGGGCCGGCGGCCGATGCCTCGACGTGATCCGGCTGCTGCGAATCACGACCGGCTCGCCGGCGGTGGAGGCGACGTCGGTGCGCTGCCAGGCGGTGCTGGAAGCGCTGCGAGGCCGGTTCGACACGGCCCGCTCGATGCTCGCCGACTCACGAGCGACGGTCGAGGAACTCGGTCTTCGACATGGTGTCGCCGAGACCGACCTGTACACGGGGATCGTCGAGCTGCTGGCCGGTGAGCCCGCCGCCGCCGAGCCTCCCTTACGAGCTGCGTACAACGACTTGGGCAGGTTGGGGATCGGCGCCGACGCCGGTCAAGCGGCGGCCTACCTGGCGCGGGCGCTGCTCCGGCAGGGCCACCTGGATGAGGCCGACGACTTGGCGGCTCGGAGTGCCGAGCTGGCGGGTGAGAACCCACAGACGGCGATCACGGCGCGCACCGTGCAGGCCGAGATCCTCGCCGCTCGTGGCGATCTGGACGCTGCGGTGGTGGCCGCCACCGATGCGGTCGCACACGCCGAGGGCACCGACATCATCGTCGACCACGCCAACGCCAGTGCGGTGCTGGCGAGGGTCAGCCGGATGGCTGGCGACGCCGTCGGCGCCGACCGCGCCGAGTTGGTGGCGCGGGCGCTGTACGAGCAGAAGGCGGCGACGGTTGATTTGCTGTTTGGTGGCATGCCGTCCTCACCGACGGATCGGGCGCAGAGCCCGTCGTCACCCGCTGTCGCGGGCGCTGCATCGGGTGAGGCCGACGCCGGGCACGGTGCCGATCGTCGGCAGCAACTCACCGGCTCGGCACCGAGCGGCGACGAGTACGAGCCGTGGAGCGAGGCCGATCGCCTGGCCCGCCGGGTCATTGCGTTGTTCGCTGATGCATCTTCGGAGTCGTGGCTGGAGATGATCGACCCGAACCACGTGTCGGACACCCGGCTCTCGATGAGATCCTTCCGTCTGGTCGGTCGTGATGCGCTCGCCGCGATGTGGACACGCGAGAACTTGGGCGAGAACGACACGTCGACGGTCGAGACGATCGCCACGCGCGGCGAGTGCCTCGCTCTGCACCGATGGACGATGGTCGTGCTGTCTGGAGGTGTTGAGACCGACCATCTCAACATCACGCGATGGAACGACCAAGGGCTCGTCGATCTCAATGTCCGTTTCGAGGCGGAGTACCTCGCGGAGGCGGTCGCCGAGCTCGAGCGGTTGTATCAGGAGGAGCTCGGCGACACGATCGAGGCGATCCATATCGGCGAGTTCAGTCGCGGCACTGCGAAGATCTCGGCGGGTGACATCGACGGCTTCCTGGCGCTGCACGATTCCGCCTTCGTGCTGCGCGACCACCGCCAACTGGGGTGGCCCGACGTGCAAGCCGAGCAGCACCGTGAACGGGTCGAGTCGCTGTCCTCGATGCCGGGAGACGTGCTGGTATTTCGCGAGCGAACCCTTCGCCACGATGCCACGTCGTCGACGTGCGATGTGCTGCGGCAGATCGTCAGATCGCCCGGTGGTGCCGAACAGACATCGCGCAGTGCGGTCCTGATGATCTTCGACCCTCACACGGGCTTGATGACAGTGATGGAGCAATTCGAGGAGGACCACGTCGCCGAGGCCGTCGCCCGCTTCGACGAGTTGATGGCCGAGCGCGGCCCCGTGCTCTTCAACGAGGCGAGCCAACGAGCTGCATTCGTCAACGCATGGCTGCGGCGCGGTGATGACGAACTGGCTGCGGCCGCCCTCGCCGACGACGCGACGTTCATCGACGAGCACGGCGAGCCGTTCGTGCCGTTCGCCGTGGCGTGGCGAAGAGTGATTGCAATTGGCGGAGACCGGCTGGCACTCGTCGAGCTGAGGGGTTCAGAACTGGACGGTGCTGCCGATCATGCGTTCGCGGTCGAGGAGATCGATGACCAGCGTCGTATCGCCCGTGTGCAGCGGTTCACGGCTGACAAGTTGGGGCTCACGTCAGCCGCGAACCTGCTCGACGCTCGGTGGCGCGAGATCGGCGATGACTCAGCCGCCTTCTGGGTCGGCGACGAGTTCAATCGCGCCCATCGTGCTCGGGATTCGGCAGCGATGGATGCCGTGCTCGGACCGGACTTCGAGATCATCGACCGGCGGCCGCTCGGCTTCGGGCGGATGGATCGCGACACGACTATCGCGACGGTTGAGCAGTGGACGGATGAGCAACATGGAGTTGTGATCGTTGTTGAGCGGTTGATCGTCACCGACGTCGGTGGTGTGACACGCGTTGAACAGTGGCGAATCGATGGCACCGGAGAAGCGACCGTGCTGATTCCGTCGTACGCCGTTGTGACCCTTCGCGACGGCCTGCTCGATCGGTTCGAGTTCTTTCCCGATGACGACCCAGCGCCGGCGTTGGCACGCTTCGAGGAACTTGTTGGCACTGCGCCGGCAACCCCAGGGCACGAGCCATGGAACGAAGCCGACCGACTGTCGCGCCACAAGTTGCAGGGCTCCGCCGATCGCGACGCGTTCATGGCGGCGCATGCGCCGGGCCTGTTCCCGGCCGGGGCCACACTGGTAGGGGACGTCGAGACGATCGCCGTTCGTGGTGAGCACTTGGTGCTGGAGAACTTCAGGGTGCACATCGATGGTGACGCGACGAGTCCGACGGTGGAAGTTCTGATTGTTGACCGCTGGAACGACGGTGGAAAGAACGACTACTCGGCTTCCTTCTCAACCGTCCAGCTCTCCGAGGCGGCAGCCGAGCTCGACCGGCTCTACCTCGACGAGCTCGGAGACACCGTCGAGGGCCTACAACGGCGCCTGACCATGGTTGCCACGTCACACCTCGATCGCGGCGACATCGATGGGTTCCTCGAGCTGCACGATCCTGCTTTCGTTATGTGCGATCGGCGTCAGCTGGGGTGGCCAGAACTCGACTTCGGCGGATATCGCCAGCGGCTGGAGTCGATCGTCGAGGTGCCCGGCGACATGCTGTTTCTGATGGAGCGGGTGCTGGCAACCGATAGCACGTTGTCGTCGTGCGTGGCACAACGGCTCGTCTTCACCTCACCTGACGGGCGCCAACAGATCTCTCGAAGTGTGATGGTCAGCACGATCGATCCGCACACGGGCCTGATCACACTGGCGGAACAGTTCGAGGAGGATCAGGTCGACGAAGCCGTCGCCCGTTTCGAGGAGCTGATGGCCGAGCGCGGCCCGGTGCTCCACAACGAGGCGAGCCAGCGAGCGTCGTTCGTCAACCAGTGGCTGCTTCAAGGCGACGAGCAGTTTGCCGCCGATGCGATCGCCGATGGTGCGACGTTCATCGACGAACACGGTGAGCCGTTCGAGTTGGCCGCCGTGGCATGGCGGCGCACGGTGGGACTCGCGCCCGCCACGGACCGCTTGGCACTCGTAGAGCTGCACGATCGGTCCGACGATGCGACGTTTGCGGCGTTCGCCGTCGAGGAGATCGACGATGTCGGGCACCTGTGCGGGGTGCGGCTCTTCCCACATGACCATGCCGGTCTGTTCGCGGCGACCGACTTCCTGGAGGATCGTTGCGAACAGATTGTGCCGTCGTCGGCTGCGCTTCGGAGGTGCCTGGCCTTCAGCCGGGCGTATCGGTATCGCGACGCCGCCGCGTTTGGCGCCATGAGTTCGCCGGATTTCGTCTCCGTCGACCATCGCCCGTTCGGACTCCAACAGCTCAGTCGCGCGGACTGGATGGAAGCGTTTGAGGCGGCGGCCATCACACGACAGCCGATCGCCCAGAACGTCGAGCCGCTCCTGGTTCTGGATGAACGCGGATTTGTCGTTCGGGGTGAGCAACTGCAGATCAATCCCGACGGCGATGTCTCGGTCGCTCTGCCGTCCTACATCGTCGCCGTCTGGGCCGACGGTCTGATGCAACGGCTCGAGCTGTTCCCCGACGACGACCCAGCCCCGGCGCTGCGGCGCTTCGAGGAACTGACGAGCATCCGGTCCGAGGACGAATTCACCGTCATCGACGTGGTGATGACGCTCGACGACTCGCACCGACTGTGCCGGGTCGATCGAGATCAGACTGTCGAACTGCTCGTCATCGTCACCGACGATGCCGGGCGGATCGTCGAGACACTCGAGTTCGGAGTCGACGCCGAGGACGAGGCGCGGCGAGAGCTGAATGCTCGCTGGATGGCGTCGTTGAGTGCTCGGCGGCGAGAGGTCAGTCAGCTCGGAGGTTCGCTTGGTGAGGTGTGGGTGGCGCCGAGTACGGATTCGCTCGACGATCTGTTGACGCCGGACTTCGAGCTCCTCGACGGGCGCACACTGGGGATGGGGAGGCTCGATCGTGGCGCGCTCGAAGCGGCGTTGGGCGGGCGCCAGGCCGACGGCGCCACGGGCCCGCCGGTGGTGAACCGGGTGAAGTTCGTGTCCGATGACGTGATGGTGTTTCGAGCCCACAATCTCGGCGTGACGCCCGAGTCGGGGGTCGGCTGGGAGGAGATCGCCTGCAACGTGCTGGTGGCCGATCGCCTCCGGATCACCCGGCTCGAGATGTTCGACGAGGATCGCTGGGACGAGGCCATGGATCGAGCCGCCCAGTTGGCGCGCCCCACCCTCCCTTGAGGACGCGGCGCCGCGCCACCAGAGGAGCTGACTGACTGTTGACCTAGTTTGCGAACATTTGTTCGACATGAACGCCATGAGCTGCTATGATGTGCTCCAGATCGAGTCGTCAGACTCCCTTTCCGACATCTACTGATCTACGAGATGGTCATCGAAGGGAGGCGACATGCGCAGCACCGGAGCACTCGAATCACTACAGGCGCTGCTCGTCGCCGATCCCGACGTCGTCGACCGTGAAGAACTCGGTGTGCTGATCAGACATGCCCGTGCAGTCCGTGGCTATCTCGACGCTGCTGAGGTGCGTTTCAGCCGTCGCTCCCGCCAACTCGCACAGGCGGGTCAGTCCGAGTCGCCCATGGCCGTCCTGATGGACGAAGGTCGGCGGTCCGGCAAAGAGGCCAAGGCCGCTCAGGACCGTGATCGTGTGTGTGAGCAGTTCGTCGGCTTCGAGGATGCTCTGGCGGCCGGCGACGTGTCCGGCGACCACCTCGACGTGCTGGCCCGGCTCACTCGCAACCTCGCTGACGACGTTGCCGCCGACGTGCGTTCTGAAGCCGCCGATCTGCTGGCGTCGGCCACCACCGACTACGTCTCTCAGTTCGAGCGGTCGACCAAGGACCGGATCGCCTGCATTGCGTCACAACACGCGCCAGAGGACGAGGCCGCCGAGCTCGACCGGCAACGAGCTGAGTCGAAGATCAAGCGCTGGACCGACAGGGCGTCGGGCATGAAGATGACGCTGTTGTCGCTCGACCCGATCCGTGACTCGGCGTTCCACACCGCTGTCGATGCCCAACTCGCTCGGCTTCGGCAGGATCCTGCAAACGCCAAGGTGCCGTTCGTTCAGTTGCAGGTCGAGGCGGTCGTGGCCGCGGTGTCGTCCGACGCTCCTGGGCGGCGGATTCCCGAGATCACCGTTCACGTCGATCATGAGTCGCTGTGTCACGGTCGTCACGACCACACGTTGTGCGAGATGTCAGATGGCACTCCGCTCCCGGTCGGCACGGCCCAGCGTCTGTGCTGCGAGGCGATCATCTCGGCGGTCGTGATCGACGCCGACGGTACGGTTCGAGAGCTGTGCGCCGAACAACGCACCGCCAACCGCCAACAGCGGCGAGCGCTGAGGGCGATGTATCGCACGTGTGCTCACCCGCACTGTGAGGTCGGGTTCGACCACTGCCGCATCCATCACATTCTGTGGTGGTCACGGGGCGGCAAGACCGTGCTGGCAAACCTGATCCCGGTCTGCGAAACGCACCATCACCTCGTACACGAGGGCGGATGGCAGCTGGCGATGACCCCCGATCGAGTCGCCACGTGGACCCGCCCCGATGGTTCGATCTGGTGGAAGGGTGCCAGCAACGACCGCACCAAAACCGCCGGTCGGGCGAACCGGCCGAGACCCCGAGCCAGACCTCCCGATCAACTCCTCGTGTGATGCGTTGCCCGTGCGGGCGCCGAAACTATGAGCTCGTTGCGACGGACTGGTCTCGGACGATCAGGTAGCCGTCCTCCAAAGACGGTTCGACCAGTTCGGCGTCCGCAGGGGGACGCCCGAGGCACCGGTAGCGACCGTCGGCCTGCTGCCAGGTTGCGCGAACGTCGGGAGGAGCAAACCCGTGCTGTACCCACACGCGCCCGCTGGCACGCGCCGCCAGTTGGGCGGGGGTGCCGGAGAAGCGCACCGTGTTGTCGCCGAGCACGATCACCGAGTCGCAGATCGAGGCCTCGTCGGTGAGATGGGTGGCGATCAACACGGTGCACGTGCGCCGCCGTTCGCCAAGGATCTGACGCAATCGGAGTCGCTCGTCGGGATCCAGCCCGGCGGCCGGCTCGTCGAGCACGAGTAGCGAAGGTGCACCGATCAGTGCCTGGGCCAGCACCAGCCTGCGCCGCATGCCACCCGACAGGTCGCCGACCCGTTCCGCCGAACGGGCGCTCAGGCCGACCCGGTCGAGCACCTCGAACACGACGCGGCGCCGGCGCCGGTCATCGTCGACGCCCTTCAGCACCGCGATCAGGTCGAGGGCGTCGAAGACCTTGCTGCGCGGTTCGAACCCGGCCTCCTGGGGGGCATACCCAAGGCGTGACCGGGCCTCGACTCGTTGGCGCTCGCTGGTGGGGTCGAGGCCGTCGATCGAAATCGTCCCCGAGTCGGGGTGCAGCACGGTCGCCACACATCGCAGCAGGGTCGACTTGCCGGCCCCGTTCGGCCCGAGCACGGCGCACAGCCCTCCTTGGGCGAGCAGGTCGACCCGATCGAGGGCGACCCGGTTTCCGAATCGCTTCCCGACACCATGAACGTGGAGGTGGGCGGGGGTCATGCGGCGTACTCCAGATGGTCGAACGTGCCGCGCCGAGCCACGATGACGAGGGTGGCGACCGCGGCGATCGCGATCGACAACAGCTGCCCGATGGCTGCGAAGGCGGCGAGCGGATTCGAGGCAGCGATGTTGGCGATCACCACGGCCGAGAACCAGGTGGCCGCGACGGCTGCGGTTGCTTGGCGTGGTGGCAGGAATGTCATCACGGCCAGGCTGGCGGCGGTGACCGCCAGCGCCGGGAGCAGCCACGCCGCTGCCATCGGTCTGGCTGCGTCATTGAGGGCGGCGAGCGGCAACACGATCGCGATCGACACCACCAGCACGGTGGTCGATCGAATCGCCACCAACCGCAGACCATGTGTCGGTGTCGCGAGTTGAATCTCGTGGGAGGGATCGGCGGCAGCGCCGTATGCCATGCCCACCCCGAGCACGGGCAGCATCGGTGCCAGTACGAGCAGCGCGAACAGCGAGTCGCGGCTGTCGGGGTTGGCACCGCCGAGGCCGACCAGCACGACGGCGAGAATCGAGAGGTACCACGAGCGGCGCAAAGCCGGCGTGGCCACGATCATCCGCACGACACGCGCGGGGACACGGAGCGTCCTCAGCACACGTTCGATACGGGCCGGGCGAGGGGCATCGAGCTCTGCGCTGATCGCTCGCCAGTTGGCGTCGATCCGGGCTGGGTCGATGTGGGATTGGCTGATCGGGGTCATGTCAGTGCCTCCTGGAGGGCGTGGCGTGCCCGCATCAGTCGTGTCTTCACGGTGCCTTGTGGCACGCCGAGCAGCCGTGCGGCATCCTTGGTCGACAGTCCGTCGACGGCGGTTGCCACCAAGACCGCTCTGAGGTCATCGGGCAGGTCACGCATGGCGTCGCCGAGCGCGCCGTATGTCCCGTCGCCGAACAACTGGTCCTCGAACGACGCCGACTCGTTCGTCGCTCGAGCGATCACGGCTGGATCGAGCGGGGTGATTCGCCGCTTGCGAAGCTGGTCGATCAGGCGACGAATCGCGATGCCCCACAGCCAGGCCCCGACGTCGCCTTCGCCGCGGTACTTGCGGGCCGACTTCCATGCCGCCAGGAACGTGTCCTGAACGGCGATGTCGGTGATCTCCGGATCGCCGCAGCGAGCTTGTAGTCGAGCGGTGAGCCACGGGGCGTGTCGCCGATACAGCATCTCGAGCGCCACACGGTCGCCGCCGGCGATCCGCGCCAGCAGCGCACGGTCCTCCCCTGTGGCGCTGCCGGACTCCTGATCGCTCACCACGACCATCCTGTCGTAGCGAACACCCCGAACGGTTCACCCATGACGCTTTGTGCCAGGCACACTCCGTCATCCATGACGCTTTGTGCCAGGCACACTCCGTCATGGTGGCTCACTCGATCAGTGGTCCGTGAACCGTTTGGGTGGGTGAGTTCGACAGAGAACGCATGATGACGTTGTCTCACCCCCGAACCAATCGTTGGCTGGCGCGTGTCGTGGCGCTGGCGGCGATCGGTGCGTCGCTGTATCTCGACCTCGGCGTGCTGATCATCCTGCCGGTGCTGTTCGTGCTGATCGTGCCGTTCGAGAAGATGTTCCCACGCCACCGGGGTCAACGGGTGCGACGCCCACACACATCGCTCGACATGTCGTATGCCCTGGCATCGCCGGTGCTGAACGGGATCGGTGTCGCGGTGGCGATCGTGGTCGGTGTGCTCAGTCTGGCGTGGCTGCCAGGGCTGGCGATCCGCCCGTTGGTCGCCATGCTGCCACCGGCGATCCTGCCATTCGTCGGGATCGCCCTGTTCGACATGGCGATCTATTGGGTCCATCGCTGGTCGCACGAGGTGCCGGCGCTGTGGCGCTACCACGCCGTTCACCATTCGACCGAGCACCTCGATTGGGTCAGCGGCTTCAGAAACCACCCGTTCGACGGGGCGATCGTGGCCCCACCGTTCGTCTTCCTGCTCGCCGCCGGATTCGACGCCACGTTCACGGGTGCACTGGCCGTGATCCAGATCGCACTCGGCCTGTTCCTGCACGCCAACGTGCGCTGGCGGCTCCGACCGCTGCACCGCCTCCTGGTCACTCCCGAGTTCCACCATTGGCACCACGCCAACGAGGTCGAGGCCCACAACAGCAACTACTCGGTGTTCCTGCCGCTGTGGGACATCGTGTTCGGCACGTACTACATGCCGCGCAACAAGCGGCCGATGCGGTACGGAGTCAGCGAGGACATGCCGATGACGATGGCCGACCAGCTTCGGTACCCGTTCCGCCACGTCCGCTCGCCGCGCCAGATGGTGCGCCATCCCTGGCGATCGACGCGGGCCGGCTGGAGCGCGGTCAGGCACACGGCTTCGGATGTGCGGCGTTCGACATTCCGGCCTCGCACCGTTCGCCCCCGGCCAGGCGAGCCGTGCACCTGGGCCTCGAACCCACCGTTGGCGCCGGCGTACCCGACCGACCGCGACGTGTCGGCGTCACAGTAGGCACAAGCCGGCCGGCGCGTGTGCTCAGCGACGTTGGGTGATCATGGTGATGCCGTCGCCGATCGGCAACATCACCGCATCGACGTCATCGCGGCCGGCGACGTGATCGTTGAATTGGCGCAGCGCCACCGTCGACTCTCCGTCGTCGGCGTCGTCGATCACACTGCCACTCCACAACACGTTGTCGACCACGATCACGCCACCGACCGACAGCCGCGGCAACAGCAGTTCGAGGTAGCGCTGGTAGCCGGTCTTGTCGGCGTCGATGAACGCCAAATCGATGTGTCGCTCGTCGTCGAGTGCGGCCAGCCCGTCGGCGGCCGGTCCGATCCGAACCTCGATCCGATCGGCGACGCCGGCCTGTTCCCAGGCCTCACGGGCGGTCGGCAAGTACTCGTCGGTGATGTCGAAGCAGATCAACGTGCCGCCCGGCGCCAGGCCTTGTGCCATCCACATCGCCGACATACCCGTGAACGTGCCGACCTCCACGACGGTGCGGGCGCCGATCAGGTGAACCAGCATCTTGAGGAACCGGCCCTGGTCTTGGCCGATGTTCATACCGGCCTGTCGACCGAACCGCTCACGGGTCGTCTCCGCCAATCGCTCGCTGACCGCGTCGGTGTTCGGATTGGCGTGGGCCGAGACGTAGTCGTACAGGCCATCGGACATCTGGATCCAGCGCATCCCCAAGGCGTAGCACGATTCCGGTGGGGGCGACCAGCGAGACCGCAGAGACCGCACGGCTTGGGTCGGGGTTCGTTGGGGGCTGGGTTCAGTCGCGGCGGAGCGCGATCAGTCGATCGTGGGGGATCGCATGCACGGTGCGACCTCGATGTCCGGTCATCGACTCGGCCGCGCAGAGGGCGTTCCAGATCGACTCTTCGACCGCCTCGGCGGTGGCGTTGAACAGCGGTGTCATCGTGGCGGCCGGCATCGTGGTGACGGCGATCGGTGCGGTGGCGTGGATGGCGACCTTGTTGTGTGTGGAGAAGGCGATGAAGATGTCACCGCTGCCGTTGCCGCCCGTCCCCCCGACCCTCGCCAACCCGACCGTGGCGCGGCGGGCGAGCCGCTTGCATTGATCGGCCAGGAGGGGGGTGTCGGTGGCGACGATCACGATGATCGAACCCGAGTCGGCAACCGTCGGATCGGTCGGGAGCGGCACGGTGTCGGCGCCGATCAGGGTGCCGACCGGCAAACCGTCGAGCCGCAACAGCGAGCGCGCCCCGTAGTTGGCCTGCACCAGCACACCGACGGTGTAGGTCGCATCGCCGATCTCGACCCGACGTGACGATGTGCCGATCCCGCCCTTGAACTCGTGGCACACCATGCCGGTGCCGCCGCCGACATTGCCTTCGGCGACCGACCCGGGATCGGCTGCGTTGCGTTCGGCGTCGGCGACCGCCGCCCAGCACGTCGTCGGCGGTGAGGTGGAAGCCGTCGATGTCGCTCAGGAAGCCGTCGTACGTTTCGCCGACCACGGGGAGGCACCATGCGGCGTCTGGATCGCGCTCCACCTCGGCGGCCACGAGCGTGTCGCTGACCAGACCGACCTGATGGGTGTTGGTGATGCCGATCGGCCCGCTCAACAGCCCCGACTCCTCGAGCCAATGCGAGCCGGTCATCTCGCCGTTGCCGTTGAACGAGTGGATCCCGCCGTAGCACAGCGAAGTGCGCTGGTCGGATGGCCGGGTGTTCACGATCGTGACCCCGGTTCGAGCGATGCGTGGCTCGTCGCGGATCACCGTGTGGTGGCCGACCGACACACCGTCCACATCGGTGATCGCGTTCCACTTCCCGGTCGGAAAGGTGCCGATGCTGAACCCCAGGTCGCGAAGCCGTGCCATCGTCCAAGAGTAGGTGCCGTGCCACACAGAAATCGCAGGCGCGTCGGCGCAGTTTCAGAGGGCGGCGAGCCGCCGCCAGTGTTGCCACAGCCGCTCCGCCACGATGACGAGCAGACATGCGGCAGCTGCCAGTGCGAATACGACGATCGTGCCGGTCACGCTCTCGAGCAGGCCTGGAGCAGCCAGCATGGCGATCGCCAAGGTGACCATCAGCGTGCCGCCGATCAGTTGCAGCAACTGCCCGTGTTGTTCTTGCATCTTGGCGGCCCGCATCGTCACGACGACGCCGCCGAAGATCACCAACTCATCGATCAGGAACACCGTCAGATACAGCACGAACAGCACCGCGGCCCCGGCGAATGCGACGTCGCGTTCGGCCAGCAGATTGGTCCACAGCAGAGGCAAGCCCGCCGTGCACGGTGTCTCCAGGAGCGACACGCCGACCGCCAGCATGGCGGTTCCGCCCAGCGTTGCCGGCAACGATCGGTTGGGGTCGGCGAGCGTCCGCATCCGCCGGAAGATCCCTGGCTTGCGTTCGGCCGGGATCGTCACCGACGGTCCCTTCGAGGTCCAGTGTTCCTTGAGGTGGAACAACCCGAACACCCCGGCCACGAGAGCGACGATTGCCCGGATCCAGGTTTGGCGTCCGACGACGCTGAGCGTCGAATACGCACCCAGCATGTACAGCCCGTACAGCAACGACGTGATCAGCAGGAACAGGCCCCCCACCGCCAATACCCGCGACCGCGACCCGCTGTGCACCACGAGTGCCATCAGCATCGACAGCACCCACAACGAGCACGGGTTGACGCCGTCGACGAACGCGATCAGCACGGTGGCGCCGACCAGCGAGCGCGACCCGACGTTGACCGAACCGACGAAGGGCACGTCGACCACGAGATCACCCTGCTCGTCGGGGGTCAGTCCTGCGGCCAGTTCGGTCACCACCTGTTCGATCCGGTCTGCGATCGCGTCGGTGTAACCGACGTACACACGATCGCCGACGACCACGGTCGGCACGCCGCTCGCCCGCTCGCCGAATCGGGCGAGTGTGTCGATGAAAATCTGCTGGTTCGGCTTGTCGTTCCAGACCTCGTACCTGACAACCACGAGTTCCGGAAGGCGATCCTCGAGATCGTCCAGGAAGTCGAGCATCTTGGCGCAGTGCGGGCACCCATCGCCATGGAACACGATCAACTCCACGGTGTCCGCCGGTGGTGTCGGATCGACAGGACCCGTGGATGCACGTGCTGCTCCGGCCGGGACGCACACGATCATCGTGGCGAGGAGCATGACCCACCATCGCCTCACGACTCGATCGTACGAGTCGGCCGTGCGGCGCGACAGGGCAGTTCGTCCCACCTGAGCCGATGGTCGGCGTCGATCTCGTCCGGGTGGTCACGACCCAGCTCGACGGCGGGCTTTCGCCGGCACGGCACGAGATCGAGTTGATGTCGCCGTTCCCGCCCGGCGGCTGAACACCCATCGGCGACGACGCATTTTCGGGGAGTGGTACGTTGCAGACGGCGACACCGGCGAGGGCCGGGCACGGGGGTCGCCCAGCAGATCGGAGTGATCCATGGGCTCGAAGCTGTCATCGTCGAGGCTGTCACCGTCCCATCTGTACCGTTCGGAATCGATTGCGACCCGGGTCGTCCCGCTGCTGGTCGCCGCCGTTGGCGGTGTGCTGGTCTTGGTGTCCGGGCGGCTCGTTCAGGGGTGCGACGAGGTCCACCTGGCGCTGGCGTTGACCGCCTCGGCGGAGCGGGCGTCCGAGACCGTCGGCGCTTGCGCGATCTCCACCGGCAGGCTGCAGCTGTCGTACGGCGTCGA
Source organism: uncultured Acidimicrobiaceae bacterium (assembly GCA_963700265.1). Classification (GTDB taxonomy): domain Bacteria; phylum Actinomycetota; class Acidimicrobiia; order Acidimicrobiales; family Ilumatobacteraceae; genus Ilumatobacter. The sequence goes on from CAVOWX010000001.1 coordinate 456,278, forward strand.
CATCGTCGCTGCCTTGCTGTACGGAGTCGGTCTGGCGACGTCGCTGGTCTCCTGGTGGCGATACGGGTGGCGTTCACGTCGCCAAGCGGCGTACGGATTCGCGCTCGGCGCGGCAGCCGTGCCCGCCCTGGCGATGGTGCTCGACTTCGCCGAGAACATCACGGTGATGTTGAGTGCCGAGGTGGTCGACGGCCGGCTCGTGATCGGCTCCACGGCGGCCAAGCTGGCCGGCACGTTCGGAACGACCAAGTGGATCCTGGTCGGCGTGTCGATCCTGACGCTCGGACTCACGCTGTACGGCGCCGTCGCATTCCGAGTCCTGAAACTGTGGCCGGTCGAGGGCGAGGCCGACGCGACCCTCGAAGTGGTCGACGGGGGCATGCGAGCCGACGCCCCACACGCCGCCAATCCGCCGAGCGGGTCGGCCGTGTGCCTGTCGGGAGGCGGCATCCGCGCCGCCGGCTTCGCCTGGGGTGCGTTGGCACAACTCGAATCGTCGGGCCGGCTTCGCAAGATGACGTCGATGTACTCGATCTCCGGCGGTGGATACTCGGCCGCCTCCTACACAGCCGGCAAGGGCTTCGGCGACAGCCACTTCACGCTGCCTGCGCTGGGTGAAGAACCGCCCGACGACGACTCGATCGCCACCCCATACGAGTTCGTGCACTCGCGTCGCGAGTATCTCGACAATCGGCGCGGCGGCGTGGGGTTCGCCGTGATGCGCGTCCTGGCGTTCATCGTGGTCAATCTGTCGGTCATCTTCGGAGGGTTGGTGGTGTTGGCGGTTCCGATCGCGATGCGGGCCCGCAGCCGCTTCGGATCGGTCTTGACCAAGCCCGAGGTGTGCGATGGCGCCAACCCGCTCGACTGTGACGTGCCGTGGGGGCTGATGCTGCCGGGTGGCTGGGTTCCGGTGTTGTGGCCGTTGATCGGCGCCGCCGGCGTGTTCGTGCTCTCGTGGTTCTTCGGTCGCAAGCATCGACAGAAAGTGCTGAACGTGATGTTCGGCCTCGTAGCGGTGTCGGCGACGGTGTTCGTGATCACCGTGGCGATCCCGTGGGGAGCCGTGATGCTCGACCACTACTTCACGGTCGACTGGAAAGCGGTGCTGCCCGGAGTCGTGACCTGGGGATTCGGTGTGGCGCTGGCGTTGTTCCGCAAGCGACTCCCGACGATCGCGATCCGGTTGGGCGGGTTCGTGGCGGCGGCGGCGATGATCTACGGCGTCACGCTGGTGACCAACTGGGTGATCTACCACCCGCTCGAGTCGTGGGGTTGGCCGGTGTTGTGGCTGGTGGCAGTCGTGTACCTGGTCGTGTTCGACCACACCGGCGTGCAGTGGTGGTCGATGCACCCGTTGTATCGAGACCGGTTGGCGTCGACGTTCGTGTTGGAGCAGCGGGACGATGGTGGCATCGCCCCGCAACCGGTCACCGAGTGGACGCGGTGGTCCAGCGTGCCTGACACCTTGACGCCCAAGCACTACGTGTGTGCGGCGACCCATCGGCACGGCAAAGAGGTGACGGGTCTACGGGCGATCAGCTATCGCTTCTCCCGCGACGGCGTCGACATGTTCGTCCCTCGGATCGACTCCGACGGATCGGTCGCCGTGGATCGCTTCTCGCAGTCGGCCGAGTGGTTCGACGACGCCGTCGGGGCGCCGCAGCCGACCCCCGGAGCCGAGTCCCCAACCGACCCGCCCAAGAGCGTCATCGGCAAGCTGGTGCAGCGGATCACCCGGCCCACGGCGCGGTCGTCGGTGATCGCCACGGCGGCGATGAGCGGTGCCGCGGTCAACTCGGCGATGGGACGCCACTCCAAAGGGTCGACCGACTCGTTGCTGGCGATGCTCAATCTTGCGGCTCGGCGTGTGGCTCCCAAACCAGCGTTTCCAGACGCATGACGACCAGCGTTTCCCGAAGGCGGGTTTGCGCTACCTGTTCCACGAGGTGATCGGGTACTACTCAGCGGAGGATCCGTTCGTGCAGGTCAGCGACGGCGGTCACTGGGAAAACATCGGACTGGTCGAAGCGTTGCGTGACCGGCACGAGGTGATCGTGCTCGTCGACACCAGCGGCGGCAGCGTCGCACCGACCACCAGCGGTCCGGAGGGCAAGGGCTTCAACGAACTGTACGAGGCGATCGATTTGGCACGGATCGAGTTGCACGTGGAGGTGCGGATCGACATCGCTGCTCTGCAGACCCGACCCGGTCACCGGTCGAGCCTCGCGCAACTGGGTGCAGGGCGAGGCCGTGTACCACACCGATCCGAACCATGCCTGGGCGGCGTGTTCCTGCCCGAAGGGCAAGGTCTTGTACGTCAAGGACGTGATCAGCGACACCACCCCCGAGGACGTGCTGGCGTTCGCCAACGTCGACCGCGATTTCCCCGACTACTCGACCGCCGACCAGTTCCTCAGCGACACCCAGTTCACCAGCCTGGTCCGCCTCGGCAACACCGCCATGGCCGAAGCCCTCGCCACCACCGCCATCCTCTGACGGGATGTGCCAGGCACATCCCGTCATGCTGCCAACAGCGACTCGACGTGCTCGGCGATGCGGACCAGTCGAGGGTCGCTGTCGGCTCTCCGACGGGCTCGATACAACGCCGACGACCTTGCCTGCTGCGTCGCAATCGTGTCGAGCACGGTCGCCGCCAGTGGTGTGCCGGGCGCCCGTGATGCCAGCAGGAGTTGCACCGCCCGATCGAGATGTTGCGGGGCCGCTTCGTCGCTGCCGAACGTCAAGTCGTCGATCGCGATTGCGTGGGCGACGAGTTGGCTGAGGGAGTGGGCATCGTCGACGTTGAATCGGCCGACGTCAGCATCAGTGTGATACGTCGAGAACGCGATGACGTCGTCGAAGTAGCCCAGCACGAGTCGGGTGTTGAGAAAGCACGGCGGCGAGCGCAGGCCGAGATAGGTCCTCATGCTCGACCATCGGAAGTCGCTGACCGATCGGACACCCGGTAGGGCGAGTGCGTTGCGATGGACGTAGCGCACGACCCATCTCAGGTACTCGTCGGTGTCGACGTGGATCGACTGGAACCGGCCTCGAAACAGCGGGCCGTCGCGGCCGACCCGGTCGTTGACGTGCCGAGTGAAGACGCTGCCGAGGTGGTGCATCGCATCGGAGATCGGCTGATCGCTCGTTCGCAGAACCAGGTGATAGTGGTTGGTCATCAGGCAGTAGGCGATCGTCTCGACGCCAAAGTGGTCGTGGATGTCCGCCAGCCTCTGGCCGAATTCGCGTCGGTCGCTGTCGGCGAAGAACACCTGCTGACGATTGACCCCGCGATTGAAGACGTGATACACCCCGCCGTCGATAGTCAGTCGTCGCGCTCGTCCCATTCACTCATGGTCGTGAATGGGTGTGACAGTCCGCATGACGGGATGTGCCTGGCACATCCCGTCATGGGCGGCTCGCCGACTGCGTCGTCGACGTGCGGCCCGAGTCGCGCGTCGACGATCGTCGGCTTCCGAGGGTGGTAGAGGGCCGGAGCAGCAGGCGTCAGGTCAACTGGACGACGCCGGGGGTTCCGGCGTTGACTTCCCATTCGCTGACCGTTTCCACCGGTGATGACTCGTCGAACTGGTCGGCGACCGCCCGGAACGTGGCGTGCCAGCGATCGGGTGTCACGTCGCACACGGTGTAGCCGCGCCGGGCGTCGAACCATTTGAGTTGGGGGTTGGCGGCGAGCGCGGCGGTGACGAGGTCGGTGACGGCGTCGTCGTCGTCGAAGAACGATGACGAGATGCTGCTCGCCATGAACTCCGAACCGATGATCGGCAACGACAGGTCGAACGGATCGGAGCGCAGGTCGGCCACGGCCGCCGAGTGGAAGTCGCCCGTGAGCACGATCAGGTTGTCGGTAGAGGGGGCGATTGCCTCCAGCACGGCTTGACGTTCGCCGGCGTAGCCGTCCCACGTGTCGACCACCACGACGGGCGGGTCGGCGCCCTGCACGGCGTTGCCGCCGAACATGAACACCTGCTGGGCGAGCACATCCCAGATCGGTGTCGACGTGGCGACCCCGTCGATCAGCCACTGGCGTTGTTGCTCGCCGAGCATCGTCTGCTCGGGTGAGAACGCCAGGGCATCGTCCCGGACCTGGACTGCGTCGCCAAGTGACTCGAGCAGCGGTGCCCCACGTTGCTGGTCGGCACGATATTGGCGCGTGTCGAGCACATGGAACTGGACCAGATCTCCGTGGGCGAAGGCTCGGTAGATCGGATAGTCGGCGCCACTCGGTGGGTCGAGTCGAACCGGTGTGTGTTCGTACCAGGCCTGGTAGCCGGCGGCCCGACGTGCCAGGAACGCCTCTCGCTCGGTGTCTTGCTCGCTGCTGGCGGCGGCGTAGTCATTGTCGACCTCATGGTCATCCCACGTGATGATCCACGGCACGAGCGCATGGGCCGCCTGAAGCAGCGGATCGCTCTGGTAGAGCGCGTAGCGTTGGCGATACTGCTCGATCGTCTCGCACTCGAAATCCTGACCGGTGCTCCGGCCGCGCTCATCGGAGTAGCCGCCGCTGGCGTACTCGTAGATGTAGTCGCCGAGGAACACGAAGGCGTCGATGTTTCCCTGCTCGACGAGGTCTCGGTAGGCGGCGTAGTAGCCCTGCTCCCAGTTCTGACACGACGAAAAGGCGAACCGGAATCGTTCCGGTGTCGTGCCGGGGGCGGCGAACGTGTGGGTTCGAGCGGGCGACGACTCGAACCCACCAACGCTGAATCGGTAGTAGTACTCGGTGTCGGGCTCGAGCCCGCCGGCGTCGACGTGGACGGAGTGGGCGAGAGCGGCGACGGCGATCGCTGACCCGCTCGACACGATGTCGGTCATGTCGGCATCGGTGGCGACCTCCCACTCGAGTTCGACATCGCTGTCGGGCAACCCGTCGTCGGGGAGCAAGCGAGTCCACAGGATCACCGAGTCGGCGAGTGGATCACCGGACGCGACACCGATCGTGAACGGATTCGAAGTGACCGGAGACGCAACGGTGGTTGGCGGAGTCGTCGTCGTGGCAGCGATCGTCGTGGGCGGTGACGTCGGCGGCGTCGGCGGCGTTGTCGGTGGTTCGGTCGTCACGCCAGTGGTGTCGGGCGATGCCGTGGTGTTGGCGCCGTCACCGTCCGATCCGTCGCTGCAGGCGGCGAGCGCCGCCGCGACGGTTCCGGCGAGGAACCCACGTCGAGTGAGTCGTGCTGGCTTGTCGGCATCCATCGCCGACCTCCTGACCTTGTGTGGGGGGCCCGACCGATGACGGTGGGTCGGGGCAATCGCTGACCAGATCGTACGAACGCAGTATGCGATTCTCCTAGGGCCACCTGTCATGAGCCGAACGACCGCCGGAGGAGGACTCCGTCAGTCACCGTCCGTCAGTCACCGTCCGTCAGTCGGCGAGGATGAGAGGGACGACGGTTCTGATGATCGGCGGGGCACTCGGGGCCGGTGCCACAGCCGCCGGCGTCGTAGGCCACGAACTCGATCGGGCCGGGCGGCGGCATCGAGGGTGATCGTCACCTCGAAGTCGGCCCAGTCACCCCAGGCGCCGGCGGTGACCGGCGCGACGCCGCCGATCGACGTCCGCTCTCCCATCCTCCCGACCACACCTCGATCGGGAACTGGGCTTCGAACACGTCGCCCTCGCCTGTCACGGTGAATCGTATGGGCGACGGTCGCCCCGAAGCTCGGGGTGTCGATGATGACGCTGCCGAGATCGACCGGTCGATGTCCATTCGGGCCTGCGGCCCGTCGAGCACGAGACCTTCGCCGCCGAGCGACTCGATCGAGTTCGCCTTCGATCCAGAACTCGACGCCGTCGGCGTTGTCGAACTGTGTCGCCGTGAACACGACCTGGGCGACCCGTGCCATCATCGAGAGGCTGCCGCCTCCGGTGGTGTATGCCGAACTCAGGTCGACGGTGGCGACCCCGTCGGCGAGGTTGACGTCGAGCAGTTCCGTGTCGGCCGGCACCGCCGATGTCAGCCCGTCGGCCAACTCGGCCGGTGTCGGGCCGGCGACCAGCTCGCGTGAGGGCGCCACGAAGCACTTCCGGGACCGCGACCTGCCGGTGGGCGATGACGAGCCGCTCGTCGCGCAGGAAGTAGACCTTGACATCCAGCGTTGCCGGCGCCTCGGTGGTCGGCGCGGACGTCGACGGCTGGCACGCGGCGCCGCCGTAGGAACCGGCCGTCACCGGGGTAGTGCTGGTCGTGACCTCGGGTTCGGTGGTCGTGGCAACGACCGAGGTGGCGATGTTCAAGGTGGTCGACGCTGCGTCGGTGATCGGCGTCGAGCGCTCACTCGGAGCCGCAGGCCGAACCCGCAGCCACCAGTCCGAGGATCAGCCAGAACCGCATGACTCGTCATCACGCACCTCCCTGTGTCGTCCAGCGTCTCACTTCATCATCCGCCCTCGTGCGTGGCCGCAATGACTGCAACCGGACCTGAACGTCCCGTCAGAACGGCGACGAGCGCCGGGCCTGGCCGTGTGGCCGGACCCGACGCTCGGTCGGTTGTTCGTGGTGAGTGCTGGGATCAGACGGCGAGCAGGGTGCGAACGCGCTCGCGGCCCGTCTCGAGGACTTCCTTCACCTGGGCGGGGAGGTTGGCCTCGACGCGCTGGGTGATCGGCTCGATGCGGTCGGCGACCTTCTTGGCGATCGGCTCGATGCGGTCGCGGATCTCGGTCTCGAGGGTCTGCGCCCTTGGCCTTGGCCTCCTGCAGGAAGCTCTCGACGGTCAGCTTGTCGGTGGCGTCACGGTTGATCAGGCGACGCTGCACGACGGTGCCCATACCCATGTAGGTGTGGGTGGCGTCACGCACGAACTTGACGACGTCCTCGAAGGCATCTTCGATGCGCTCGGTGACATCGGCAGCGGTCGGCATCGCCGGAGCGGTGACCTTGGCGGCGGCCGGCTTGGCGGCGGGCTTGCGGGCAGCGGTCTTCTTGGCGGCCGGCTTGCGGGCGGCGGTCTTCTTGGTGGTCTTCGTGGTGGTTGCCATGATGGGGGTTCCTTCTCTGTCTCGTGTTCGTGTGGCGATGTGGATCAACCACATCGATCTGTTGGAAGCAACGATAGCGAAGGCCGCTAACTTTTGCAAGCGTTCGCTTGCAAAAGTTCACAACAACGCTGTGACCAGCGGAGTTGCTGCGACGTGCCGGTCAGTTCCGGGCGTGCTACCAGCGCTGCGGGCGCCGGTCATGGAGCCACTACTGGTGGTTGTCCCGCCATCGTGCCTGGCAGCGGCGCTCCGCTGTGACGCGATCGGGACCGATCCGGACTCTCGCCCACGATCGCGAGGGAAGCGGTCGATCAGGGCCACGGGGGGCCGATGCGCCGGTTGATCATCAGGAAGTTCGCCGAGTTGATCGTCGTGCTGCTCGTGGTGTCGTCGTGAGCTTCATGCTGTTGTCGTTGGTGCCGGGCGGCAACCCGGCGGTGCGGATCCTCGGCGATCAGGCCACCCCTGAATCGGTCGCAGCGTTGAACACCGAGCTCGGGCTCGACGATCCGGTCCCGATTCGCTACGCGCGCTGGTTGGGCGATGTGCTGCAAGGCGACCTCGGTCGCTCGACCGACCTCAATCAGAACGTCAGCGATGTCCTCAAGGACAAGCTGCCGGTCACCATCCAGCTGGCGGTGATGTCGCTCGGCATCGGCATCTTGTTCGCGATCCCGCTCGGGGTGCTGAGCGCCTGGAAGGCCGGCAGCCGGCTCGACAAGGTGGTCACCTCGATCAGTTTCGCGGTGCTGTCGCTGCCGGGTTTCCTGGTCGCGATCGCCTTGCTGATCGTGTTCGCCGTCAACGTGGAAGGTGTTGCCGGCGACGCCGGCGTGGGTTCCGTTCACCGAGTCACCGTTCACCAACCTCAAGAACCTGATCCTGCCGGTGTCGTCGATGGCGATCGGCGAGATCGCCGTGCTCAACCGGGTGCTTCGCTCGGACATGATCGAGGTGCTCCAGAGCGACTTCGTCGATGCGGCCAGGGCAAAGGGATTGTCGAACAGGTACATCCTGTTCCGTCACGCCCTGCCCGGCGTCGCTGACATCGATCCTGACGCTGGTCGGCCTCCAGATCGCAGGCGCCATGACCGGCGCTGTCGTGATCGAACAGATCTTCGGCCTGCCCGGTATCGGGCGGGCGCTGCTGCTGGCGATCTCGCGTCGCGACCTTGTGCTGGTGCAGGGCATCGTGCTGGTCGTCGCCTCGGCGTACGTCATCGTCAACTTCATCGTCGACCTGGCCTACCGCCTGACCGATCCGAGGCTGCGTCATGGCTAGCCCGATCGTCGATCGCCGCCCCCACCAGCGACCGCCACAAGCTCGGAGTGCTGTTCTGGTTCGCCGCTGGATGGCTGGTCGTGGTGCTGACCGTCGCCGTGCTCGGGCCGCTTCCTGCCGCTCGACGATCCCACCCGCATCCACCCGGCCGACAAGTACCTCCCGATGCTCTCCGACGGGCATCTGCTCGGTACCGACCAGCTCGGCCGCGACATGCTGGCGCGGCTCGTCGACGGAGCCAAGATCTCTGTCTTCATCAGCCTCACCACGGTCGGGATCGGCATCGTCGTGGGCGGCGTGATCGGTACCACCGTCGGCTACTTCGGCGGCAAGATCGAAGCCATCGCGATGGCGATCGTGAACATCGTGCTGTCGTTCCCGTCGCTCGTGATCCTGCTCGGCGTGGTCGCAATGGCCGGCCAGACCCTCAAGGTGATCACGATCGTGTTCAGCGTGCTGGCGGTCCCCGGCTACACCCGCTTCGCCCGCGCCTCGACGCTCACGATCAAGCAGAACGACTGGGTCACGGCCAGTCGAATGATCGGAGCCACGACACCGCGGCTGATCTTTCGGGTTCTGATGCCGAATGTGCTGTTGACCCTGATCACGTTCGGCCTGTTGGCGGTCGGCGGCGTGATCGTGGCCGAGGGTGTGATCGCCTTTCTCGGGTTCGGCGTACCGCCCCCTCAGGCGACCTGGGGCGGCATGATCGCCGACGGCAACCGAGCCTTCGCCGACGACATTCTCCATGTGGCCGTCGTTCCGGCGACCACGATGTTTCTCACCATCCTCTCGCTCAACCTGGTCGGCGACGGTGTACGCCGCCGTCTGCAGGTGCGCGAGGCACAGATCTGAGTGTCCAACCCGGATGCACGGAAGGAGCAACAACATGAAACGACCGATGCGAGCGTTGATCCCGCTCGTCGCCCTCGCGCTCGTAGCAGCAGCCTGTAGCGGCGGCGATGATGACGACACCGCCGATACCGGCGACACGGACAGCACCGAGGCCGACGTCGGCGGTTCCATCGATACGGCGCCCGACATCGCCACGGCAACGACGCAGGCTGCTCCTGATGACACCGGTCTCGAGATCGCCCGCGGCGGTGAGATCAGCGTCGGCATCGTGGCGGAGAGCACGGGCTGGTATCCACCCAGCTCCGAAACCTCGTTCTCTGCCGGCTTCCTCGTGCTGGACTCGCTCTATGACAGATGGTTCGAGCAGATCAGCTCTGGCGAACTGATCCCGATGATCGCCGCCGAGCGGGCGACCCCCAACGAGGACGCTTCCGAATGGACGATGAAGATCCGTCCGGGGATCAAGTTCCACGACGGCACCGATGTCAACGCCGACGCCGCGGTCGACATGATCGCCCAGTGGCACGAGGGACCGTTCGGGTCGAGCAGCACGATCGTGAGCGCCGTGGCGCTCGATGAGTTCACGGTCAAGTACACCCTGAAAGGGCCTGATCCGGCGTTCGAACAGGTGCTCGCCGGCGTGTCGACCGGTGCCGTGTTCTCACCGTCCGCCGGCCGGGCGTTCGGCCCGGAAGACTCGGTCGAGCACCCGGTCGGTACCGGTCCGTTCATGTTCGAGTCGTGGACCCGTGACTCCGAAGTGGTCGTGGTGAAGAACCCGAACTACTGGCGGAGTGCGCCCGACGGCGGCACGCTGCCGTACCTCGATCGGATTCGGTTCCGTGTCCTACCTGACGGGGTGGCCCGTCGCGCCAGCCTCGAGGCCGGCGACCTGGACATGGTCACCCAGGGCGGACCCGCCGGCGGCCAGGCGTTGGTCGACGTCGGATTCGTTCCGTACGAGCACATCGGAAACGGTGCCGCTCTCAACATCTACAACACCGCCGTGCCGCCGTTCGACGATCTTCGTCTGCGTCGTGCAGCGGCGCATGCGCTCGATCCCGCTCAGTTGAACGCCCTGCGCCCGGCCAACCTGTCGGGCGTGAACGTCGTCCGCACGCAGTACTTCACCACGACCAGCCAGTGGTACGACGAGGAGGCCGGTGCCGACTACGCGCTGTTCGATCTCGACAAGGCCAGCTTCGTTGTACGACGAGTACATCAACGACCCGACCCGCAGCGACGGCAAGGCGGTCGGCGAGCCGGTCAGCTTCGTGTACGACTGCAATACCGAAGCGGAGAACCTCGACACGGCTCAGCTGTATCAGCAGGAGTGGAACGACATCGGATTCGAGGTCGAACTGCGCACCACCGAGCAGGCGAGCTACATCACCAAGGTGGTCGGGACCACCAGCGAGCCGCTGTTCCAGGGCGACTTCCAGATCGGCTGCTGGGCCGATGGCAGCGACGACGACCCGCTGTCGATCTTCCGCACCCGCTATGGCGATCAGCAGGTCTTGAACTGGACCAACTTCACGTCGCCGGAGATCGACGCCCAGATCGAAATCCTGCGTGGCACCGACCACGAGGCTCGCAGGGCGGCCGCTGCCGAGATCAGCCGGATCACCGCCGAGCAGATGACCGTCAATTGGTGGTCGTCCGGTTCGAACCTGGTGTTGACGGTGCCGGAGATGCGCGGCCTCGAGACGTACACGTTCCCCGACGGAGAGGCCGGAGAGCGGCGCGGCGCCGGTCGTGTCTGGTGGCACGAGGTTTGGTTGGAAGGTGCCACACCCGCATCCGACGTTCCGACCGACTTCGTCGAGACCCCAGAGGCGCCCGCCACGACCACCACGGTGGTCGCCGAGGAGCCGGAGGGCGCGGCGCGCCCGCGACGATGTGCTGGCGGCAATGCCGCCGGCACCAGGCCGGCGCTGACGCTGGGCGACACATCGGGCCCGCTGGTCGAGGTGTGCCCCGGAATCACCACGTTGGAAGGGATCGATCCGATCTCGGCAACCACCCAGAACTACGTGGGTGACGCAACCGTCGGCCCGTTCGCAGCGGTCACCGTGTACGAGTTGAACGAGGGCGACGCCGACATCATCGTCGGTCGCTACGACCAGGCGCTGGTCGACTGCACCGACTTTGCGACAACCCTCTCCGGCGGGGTCGACGTGAATCTCGGATACGAGGAGCGCGACCTCGGCAGCTTCGGTGAGAACTCCGCCAGCTACGGCGCAGTCGGGGACACGGGTGGCTTCGCTCTCGACATCGACGTCATCCTGGTGCGCTCGGGGAACAACTTGGCACTCGTGACCTCACTCCACGTGCTCGACCCCGCCGCCGGGTCGGTCTCCAAGCCGTTGGCGGAAGGTGCGGTGGCCGCACTGGCCGTTCTCGGCTGACGCATCCGAACCTGAAGCCACGTACAAGAAGTGCGGCCGGGTCGGACCATGTCCGATCCGGCCGTACCGCGTGTGCGGTGATGACCGGGTCAACCCCGTTCGATACGGTGCCGCATGACGACCGATATCGGCAATGACCTGCTCGTGCTGGCGGATGGCCCGCTCGTATCGCCGGACGACCTCGAAGCGTTGCTCGGTTGGACCCTCAAACCGCAGGGCCTGTGCCGCCACGACACCTGTGTCACCGTGCCGGATCGAAGTGCCCTCGAACGCGACGGCAAGATCGACGTGACGGCGGTGGCGGCGCTGCTCGATCGACCTGCCGTCGTCGACACCGACAGTGGGGTCGCTGCTGTCGGCGTGCCACGATCCTCGCGTCGCGGGGCGCTCGATGATCTGATCGCACCCGATTTCGTGCTCCCCGATCTCGACGGCACTGCTCATGCCCTCTCCGACCACCGCTCGAAGAAGCGATTGCTGGTCGCCTTCAGCAGTTGGTGAGGTTGCATCTTCGATCTGCCAGGTTGGCAGACACTCCAAGATGAGTTCGGAAACGACGGCTTCCAGGTGATCGCCGTCGCCGTCGACGAGAACGTCGACAACGTGCGTGCTTTCATGGAAGGCATCACCTACCCGGTGTTGATGGATGCCGACCATGTCGTCACCGAGCTCTACGCGATCTCGAACGTGCCGACCGTGCTGCTGATCGACGAGAACGATCGCATCGTGCAACCCAACTGGAGCGCCTTCGCCAGCGACACCTTTCGGGAGATCACCGGCATCGACTCGGGCGCCCAACTCGACGCGATCCGTGAGTGGATTCGCCATGGCACACCGATCATCAGCGCCGACGAGGCCAAGCAGGCGGTCGGGCACCTGACGCCGGAAGAAGAGCAGGGCAAGCTGTGGTTCAGGATCGCCAACCACTTGCGCAAGGCCGGCGACGAAGCCGGCGCCGCACGCGCCTTTGATCGCGCCGCCGAACTGGCACCTCACGACTGGACGATTCGCAGGGCGATGCTGCCGTTACGAGGCCGCGACCCGTTCGGCCAGAACTACCTCGACCTGGCCGCCGAGTTCACCGCCGCCGGTCGCCCCTACCACGGCATCGCCCCGACCCGCGGCACCTGAGCGTCAGGCCCCTCGGTCACGAAGCGGACGGCAGGTCGGAGCGTGATGACGGAGTGTGCCTGGCACAAAGCGTCATGATGACGGGGTGTGCCTGGCACAAAGCGTCAGGTCAGCGGGCGTAGAAGATGACGTCGTCAGGTGTTGCGACGAGCGTCGGGTCGATCGATTCGCCTTGCTTCAGGACCTGATCGAGGAACCGGATCACGTACGAGTTCGTGAGCTCGGCTGCGCGCCCGGTGTCGAGGTCGCCCGGCGAGCAGCCTTGCTCGGCGAAGTCGGTGATCGTCGTCGTGATCACTTCCGGGACGGCATCGAGCGACGGGAGGAAATCGATGTACTCGCACAGGTCGGTGAAGGTCTGGTGGGCGCCGTCGACCAGTTCGACCCGGTACGCCGGGGCACCGGTCGAGAGGTCCCACAGTCGGGTCACGTTCGGGTCGACCGGCGTGGTCTGATCGTTGGTGCCGACCACGACCATCATCGGTACGTCGACTGCAGCCAGCAGTTCGTCGGTGAAGAACGACGAACCGACCGCTGGGGCCAAGGTCACCACCGCGTCGACACGATCGTCGCCGATTGCTTCACCCAGGTCGTTCGAGTAGCCGGTCACCGTGGCGAGCGATGTGAAACCGCCGGCCGAGTGACCAGTGACGACGATCCGCTCCGGATCGACGTGCGTCGCGAACGGGCCCGGCGACCGGGTTGGAGGTATCGACGAAGGCGTCGATCAGGCGCTGAACGTCGGCGAGTCGATTCAACACGACTTCTTCGCCAGGGGCGCTGGTACCGGCGATGTAGTCGACCGCCGTGTTGCCGGTGTGATCCGCAGCGACGACGACGTAGCCGTGGCTGGCCAGCGCCTCGGTGTACGAAGAATGGATGTAGCGCATTCCAGAGCTGCCATGCGAGTACACGATCAGCGGGAACGGCGCCCCCTGATCGATCTGGTCGACCGCTGCGGCCACGGCGTTCGGCGACTCGTAGTAGGTACCGGGCAGCAGCGTGTACTGCTGTGGAGCGAGCGTTGCTGCGTCGACGGCTGCGTCGAGCGGAAACCACACGTCGACGGTCAGCGGCCGGACACCGTTCGGATCATCGAGCGTCATCGTGGCGACGCCGACCGAGTAGTCGCCGGGCTCGACAGCGGTCCACTCGGCGGGTTCGGGAACCGTGGTGGTCGCAGCTGCGGTCGTTGTGGGGGCGGCGGTCGTCTCTGGAGCGGCGGTGGTTTCGGGCGTCGGAGCGACCGGAGCCGTGGTCGCGACAGGCTCCGATGTGGCCGAGACCGTGGTGGCGACATCGGTCGACTCGCCGGAGTCGGACCCGGAACAGGCGGCCAACACACACAGCACAGCGACGGGAATCAGCACCTTCAGCTTCGACATGCCAACAGGATGCCGGGAGCGTGAGCCGATCGGCCAACTACGAGCAACGTCTCTGGATCACCGACCGCCGTGTCATGCGAAACGCGGTTGTGTCATCATGATCTCGCTCTCCTGGCGATGCAGGACCTCGTCGTAGCCGATCTGGCGGAACATGTCGGCCAGGCTGTCGTAAGCGCCGAAGTCGTCTTGGAACTGACTTTCGAACGGGGTGGTTTCCCACTCAGGATGTTCCTGCACCAGCAAGGCGTACTCGTGGGCGGCATGGTCTTCGAAGTCGGCGTTGAGCTGATAGCTCCGCTGTGGTCGTACCACGAACAAGATCCATGACAGCTGGTAGTAGGACAGCGCCAAGACCTGAGGAATGATGCGACCCTTGAGCCACGGGCGACGCTGCTGGCGCGTGAGCTCCTCGAGAATCAGCAGATGCCACTGCTCGTTGTCCTGTTCGACCCGGGCGACGCGTGCTCGGTCATAGACCCGCCTGGCGAAATCGGGATGCTTCGACGTGTGTGTCATGGCCACATAGGCCACGCTCTCCCATGCTTGATACGGCACACGCGCCACGACTTCGAGCACCCGGAACTTCTCCAGTGTGCGCTGCTTGCCATACACGAGGTCCATGACCGCAAACAGAGCGCGAGAACTCAACGTGTAGGTGCGGCGAGACGCCGCAAGCTCCGCCTGCTGATTTGCCACCAGCGCATCGTGGTCGAGTCGTTCCATGGGCCCGAGTGGCGGACGATCCTTGAGGGCACGAGTCCCTGGCGTGTCGAGCGCTGGGGACCGGTGGGAGTCTGACTGCGTCAGGTTCGTCTTTCGAGAGCCGACCGAGTCGGGACTCTCTATCGTGTGTGTCTGCTGATTCTCGGGAGCCATGTCGGACCGTCCTGAAATTGGGGTACCTCTAGTTTCTCAGCAATGTGTGCGTCTCGGTTCGACGAAGCTGTGGCATCGAACACATCGAGTCATCGACCGTGACCGTCGAGTCCTGCTCACTGGCGCAGAGGCGGCTGCCCTCGCACTACTGTCGATCCGTGGGCGGGGTGCCCGATGGAGGGAGCCAGCGATGCGGATAGGTGTGACCGGGCATCGGAGTTTCGACGACCGATCGACGGTCGCCGCCCGGATCGCCGAACTGATCGACGAACTCGATCGTGGCCAGGACGGATCGCTGGAGATCTGGTCGTCACTGGCCGAGGGGGCGGACCGGATGGTGGCCTCCTGCGTGCTGGACGACCATTCCGGGTCGCTCGTCGCCGTGCTTCCACTGCAACCGTCGGACTACGTCGACGACTTCGAGGACACCAGTTCGACCGCCGAGTTCGAGCGCTTGCTGGGGGCGGCCCGGGAGGTCACGGTGACCGGTCCGGACGAATCGGGCAGCCGACCGAGCGCCTACGAGCGGGCCGGACTGGCGGTGGTCGCCGCCGTCGATCTGCTGATCGCTGTCTGGGACGGTGCACCGGCACGTGGGCGAGGCGGCACCGCCCAGATCGTTGCCGCCGCGCGTGACCGCGGTGTCGAGGTGACCGTCGTGCCGGTCACCCGCACAGGAGTGACCTCGTGAAACCGCGTTGGTCGTCGCGCCAGCGCTGGTGGTTGCTGGCGGCCGGTTGGCTGGGGCTCCTGGTGTTGGGAATCGGTGGGTTCATCCAGCAGTCCGACGAGCTCGATCTGGGTACCGACTTCCTCGACCACCTGTACTTCACGTTGCAGTTGGCGGCGCTCGACTACAAGGGTGCGTCACAGGCGATCAACTGGCGGCTCCAGGTGGTGCGGTTTGCCGCCCCGCTGATGTCGGCGACCACGCTCGCCCAGTCGGCGAGCGTGGTGTTCCGTGACCAGCTCACACGGTGGCGGGCGAGCAGGGCGCGTGGGCACACGGTCCTGTGTGGGCTCGACCCGGTCGGTTCGGGATTGCTCGAATCGTTGGTCGACGCCGGACGCAGCGTGGTCGCCATCGATGGATCCCCCACGTCGCCAGGGGTTGCCGTCGCCGCTCGGCTCGGTGTGCCGGTGATCGTCGGCGACCCGACCGACCAGACGGTGTTGCTCGCTGCTCGCACCGATCGTGCCGATCGAGTCGTCGCGATCACCGCCAACGATGCGGTCAATGTGGCGATCACGTCGGCGGTTCGCGACATCGACCGGCCTGGTGGACGCCCGCCGTTGCGCTGTTCCGTGCGCCTCAGCGACGGCGGGATTGCCCACCTGCTGCGCTCGACCGAGCTCGGTGGTCGCGACGATGTGAAGGTCTCCTACTTCAATGTTCACGAGCGAGCCGCGCAGGCGTTGTTCGGCGCACATCCGCTCGTCGGCGATGACGAGCAGCCGGAATCCGTTCACGTGATGGTTGCCGGGCTCGGCCAGTTCGGATGCAATCTGGTGGTCGGCGCCGCGCAGCGTTGGATGGAGCACGGTCGTGGCCCGCTGCCGATGACGTTGATCGATCGTCGCGCGTCGGGGAGGCTGCGGGCGCTCACGATGCAGCACCCGGCGTTGGCCTCGTCGCTCGACGCAACCTGCATCGACCTCGATCTGGAGGCGCCGTCACCCGGTGCGCTCGCCGAGTTCGATTCGGTGGTCGCTGATCGCCCGCCGAGCCTCGTGATCGTGGCGTTCGAGAACGACGCGTTGGCCTGGACCAGCAGCCTGTTCATTCGGCGGCGTGTCCCCGGGTCGGTCGACATCGTCGTGCGAACCGACTCCGATGGCGGATTCGGTCACCACCTTCAGTCGAATGTGGAACGCAGCGCGACGATCGGCCGGATCGTGTCCTTTCCGTTCGTCTCGGCGGCGTGTTCGGTCGAGTTGATCGAGGGCGGCGTGCGTGAACAACTGGCGCAGTCGATCCACAACGACCATGTCGCCCATGCCGGAACGGGCGCCCAGCTGCACCGGGGCTGGAATCGAACTCGACGACCGCGACCGCGAGTCGAGTCGGGCTGCCGCCGACGCGCTCGTCGAGCGACTGGCTGCGATCGGTGCCGAGTTGGTTCCGCTGCAGCAATGGATGGCCGACGGTGACAGCTTTACCCCTGAGGAGCTCGATCTGCTCGCCGCTGACGAGCACGGGCGCTGGATGGCCGAGCGGCTGGCCGGCGGATGGACGTGGGGCGCTGCACGCGATGACGGCAAGCGCCACAACCCGCTCCTGCTCGACTGGAACGACTTGCCTGACGATGCCCGTCAGCAGAATCGTCGGGCTGCAGCGGCGCTCCCGCAGATGCTGGCCCGCGCCGGGTTCGAGATCGCCCGCTCCTGATCTGACCCGCAACCGATCGAAAGCGGTGTCGCCCGGTGTCGTCGGTTCAGGAGGATGCCCGCAGGGCGGCGATCATCGCGTCGAGTTGATCGACCATCGGCGCCAGGCCGTACTGGGCAGCGGTGGCGCGGGCCTGACCGAGGGCATCGAGCGCCTCCTGCGTGCGCCCCAGCAACCCGAGCACCTCGCCGCGGTTGGCGGTCGCCATCAGGACCCCCTGGGCATTGCCCGAGCGAGTGGCGACGTCGAGTTGCTCGTCGAGACAGCCCAACGAGCCGGGCAGGTCGCCCTGGTAGCGCAGGGTGATCGCCCGGTTGCCGACGCATGCCGCCAGCCCGACCGGGTCGTCGATCCGCCGACAGATCCGCTCCTGCTCGTCGAGCATCGTCGCCGCCTCGGCGATCAGCGGTTGATCGACGTTGCTGTGGTCGCCGGCAACTCCGGGCGGTTGCGCCCGATTGATCAGCAACAGGGCGTGGTCGCCGAGTGCGCGCTGAAGCGCCGGGTCGTCGCCGAGCGCCCTCGATGCGTCGGCGATCATTCCCCACAGCCTTTCTGCCCGAGCGGTGTCGCCGATCTGGTAGGCGAGCTGGATACCGGTGTCGGCCCATTGCCGCACCGCCGCTGGGCTGCCCGACCGGTGCGCTGCTGTGGCGGCGTCGGCGAAGTCGGCCACCGCCTCCGCCGGACGTCCAGCCATCTGGTGGATCTGGCCTCGGTTCGCCAGCAATGGCAGCAGCGAGCCCGGCACGTCGAGTCGCCGAAACGTCCGCTCGGCTTCGGCGTAGTGCTGGAGCGCGGTGTCGAACCGGTTGTCGGCAATCGCCACCGAACCGAGGTTGGTGTGTGCGATCGCGATCGCGTGATCGTCGCCGGTCTGGTCGGCGGCGACCAGTTCGGCTGCGTGCGCCTCGCCGGACCCCGCCAGATCTCCGAGCTCGCGTCGGGCCGTTCCTACCTGTCCGAGCGCCAGTGCGACCTGTCGTGGAAGCTGGGCTTGGCGGGCGGTCAGCTCGGCCTCTCTGCCGTACCGTTCGGAGTCCACCCAGTTTCCGGCGCTGCCGAACTGGGTCGCCCTGGCGACCAGCGCTCTGGCCAGCAAACCTGGGTCGCCGAGTTGACGCGCCAACGCTTCGCACTCCTCACCGGACTGAGCGGCCTGGTCGAGGTCGCCGAGCTGAAGCAGGGTCACCGCCAGGTTGAGCTGCGCTTCGGCGAGGCCCCGAAGGTCGCCCTCGTCGACGGGCCACGTCGGCGTGGCGTCGGGTCAGCGTGACCGCCTCGGCAAGATCGCCGCGGTCGGCGAGGATCGTGGCCTGACCGGCCAGCGAACGCGCCACCGCCACGGGGTCGGCCAGGTCGCGGCACACCCGCTCCTGTTCGACCAGCAGCTCGAGTGCTTCGTCGAAGCGGCCCAGTTCGCGCAATAGCTGGGCCTGATTGCCGAGCGCCGCCTGGAGTCCGTACTCGTCGCCGAGCCGACGACACAAGAGCTGCTCCTCGGCGCCCATCGAGAGCGCCTGTTGGTGTTCTCCGAGATCGCGTCGAACCATCGCCAGATTCCCGAGCGCCGATGACAGCATCGTGTCGTCGGCGGCCTGTCGACAGAGGGCGACGGCCTCCTCGATCGTTTCCGCAGCGGAGGTGAGCTCACCCGTCGACAGCTCGGCTGCCCCGAGGTTCACCAAGGCCGCCCGCAGGCGGGAATCTCCGTCCGGCTGGTCGGCACTGCCCTGGGGAGCCAGTCGGGCAGCGCCGACCAGGTAGCGATGCAGGCCGATCGCCTGGCCCGGTGCGCCGGCATCGGAGAGCAGGCGGGTGACACCCCACACGAGCTGGCGGGGCCGGTTGCCACCACCGTCGTGTGCGGCTCGGTCATGGGCGGCCGGGTCGTCGATGACGGGCCGGTACGCCTCGACCATCGCGTCTGCCAGCTCGGGTCCGGCACCAGCCAGGCGGGACCACAGTCGGCGTACGTCTGCCGGAGTTGTGCTGGTAGGCGAGTTCGACGTGGGCGAGATCGGTGAGTGTCGAACGCAATCCGTCGAGGTCGCCGGCGTCGGCCTGTTGCCAGCCCAGCTCCTCCACGACGCGGATATCCAGCGGGCGCCCCCCGAAGAAGCGAGCCAACCGGAGATGGGCGTGGCGCCGTTCGGCCTCCGACGTGAGGTAGCGGTCCTCGACGGCACGGCGTAGATCGGGGTGAGCGAACCCCAACAGACCGCCACGACTCACCAGCCCGTGCTCGGCGGCGAGGTGCAATGGCGCCCACACGGCTTGCGGGAGCCGCCCACCCGTGTCGCCATCCAACTCGGCGAGCAACTCGAGCAGTTCCGTCTCGGCCAGTCCGCGCCGGGCCGCCCACACGCTGGTGAAGACGTCCTTGGTCAATCCCGGTCGGTCGCGTTCGAAGTCGAGTTCGTAGCGGGCGAGCACCAGCTCCAACAGGTCGTCGACCGTCTCGGCGGCGGTCAGCCGATCGATCACGTCGCGCAACGTGAAGTGGTCGCCGTGTTGGCGCAACTCGTCCAGCACGGTCCGCAGGAATCGGGCATTGCCGGTGAGCGGTGCCGCGACCAGGGCGTCGAGCAGGTCGGTGTCGAGCCCCTTGCGGGCAACCGCCAACACGTCGACGGCGACCGCCCGCCGCTCGTCGGGGGTGAGCGGCGGCACGGTCAGCGTCGGCCAGCCCCGGTGTTCGACCGCCGCCAACGGCCGCGGCTGGCTGGCGGTGAGCACGATTCGCACCCCCGCCGGGATCGTGCTCGGCATCCACCGCAGATCGGGCGCTCGATCGACGTCATCGAGTCGGTCGACGCCGTCGATCACGAGGATCGCCCGACCGCCGGCTCTGGCGATGGTGTGATCGAGCGCCCGACCGAAGGCGCTGCGTACCGCTGCCGCGTCTGCCGTTGCGAGATCGCCTGCGAGATCGTCGTGGCCGGACCCGATCGAGGCGACCAGGCGGCTGACCAAACTGCGGTAGTCGGCAGCCTCCGGATCGGCGTCGACGTGATGCACCACCACCATGTCTGTGGGATGGGTGCCGGCCCAGGTCTGGGCCCATCGGGTGACCAACGCCGACGCGCCAACGCCGGACTCGCCGGTGACCATCAACGGCGGGCCGTCGCTGTCGGCGTGCCGGTCGAGGGTGGCGGCCAGATCGGGCCGGTCGACGAACACCCCGAAGCGGGCCCGCCCGAACGCGGCATGGACAGAGTCGGACCGAGTCAGCTCATCGGGTACCTCGTCGTCCGGGAAGCGGGCCTCGATCAAACGGGTGAGGTCGGCGAGCACGCGGTCGCCGATCGCAATCGGGTCGCTGTAGTCCGACGTCGGGTGACCGCTGGTCCTGATCCGGCTGCGCAGCGCTTCGAGCCGGTGAACGCCGAGCGACGATTCCTCGACGAACGTCGAGCGTTGCTCTGCTGGCAGCGCCTCGACCCAGGCCGGATCGCGAAGATAGAAGAAGGCGTGGCCCTCGGCCTCGGGATTGTTCAAGACACCATGCAGGATCTCGAGTTCGGTCACCGAGCGGTCGTGGTCGTCGGCCAACCAGCCCAGTTCGTCGACCAGTTGGGCGGGAATCTCGTCAGGAACCCAGCCGTAGCGTTGACCGAGCAGGCCGATGAAGTACGGCCGGGTGCGGTCGATCTCCGCCAGACAGATCGGGAGTACCGCCCCTTCCGCCTTCTGCTCGTCGGTAACGCCCCAGCGCAGATCGATCTCGGTCCACGAGACGCGGCGCTGCTCGCACAGCCGCCGGATCTGCGGAAACACGCGCTTGACGAGCTCGTCGCGTTCGAGCTGCATGTCGCGAAACGTCGACGATACGAACACGCGGATCGACCCGATCGTCAGTGCCCATCGCAGGCGTCGCGTCGCCGCCGATCGAACTTCCCACGGGCTGATCCTTTCAGATTCCCCAAGGGGAGCGAGACGCCCGAGACCGGCCCAGCGAAAGGGGTCGGGGCGCGACGGGCCGATGGCGGGGGTAGATTTGACGGTTCGCACATCGACATCTGGAGCAGTACGTGGACCGCACGGCCCTGCGAGGCGCACTCAGCGCCCTCGCTTCAAATCACCTTTGGACATGGCATTTTCGCACGTCCGACCTGCTCTCGGCGTTGCCGACGGCCGACCCCGACCGCCATCCGGTGCTCGCCATCGAGGCTCTCGATGACGACCAACTCGACGTCTTGCTCGATGACGGCGACTTCGTCTCCGGTGTTGCCAGCCAGTTCGCCGGGCTCGGCCAAACCATGGAGACGGCCGTCACGAGCCCCGACATCGTCTACTTCTCGCCAGAATTCGGGATCAGCGAAGTCGTGCCGCAGTACTCCGGCGGGTTGGGGATCCTGGCGGGTGACCACCTCAAGTCGGCCAGCGACCTGGGCACCTCGTTGGCCGGTGTCGGGCTGTTCTACCGCCACGGGTTCTTCCGTCAGCTGCTCGAGGACGGCCAGCAGGCCGAGCGAATCGAAACGTATGCCCCGACCGACTTCGGCTGCGTCGACACGGGCATCGTGGTCGAGGTCCCGATCGCCGACCGGCTCGTATCCGCCCGAGTGTGGCGGTTCGACGTCGGCCGGATTCCGTTGCTGCTGCTCGACACCGACCTGCCCGTCAACTCGATTTCGGACCGAGGGATCACCGACCGCCTCTACAGCGGCGACCAACTGCATCGCCTCGAACAGGAACTCGTGCTCGGCGTCGGCGGGGCGCGTGCCGTGGCGGCGATCGGTTGGAAGCCGGGTGTGTATCACTCGAACGAGGGCCACGCCGGATTCCTCACGCTGACGCTGCTCGATCACGCCCGCGGACCCGGCGGTGCCACCACGCTTGCAGAGGCCGTCGAGAAGGTCAAGCCGCACGTTCTGTTCACCACCCACACGCCGGTGCCGGCCGGTATCGACCGCTTCCCGCGTTCGTTGATCGATCCGCACCTGCGACCGTGGGCCGATGCCTGGGGTGACTCGATCGACGACGTAGCGGCGCTCGGCACCGATCCGCACGACGGCGCCGAGGTGTTCAACATGGCGGCCCTGTGCCTGCACATCGCGGCGCGGGCGAACGGTGTTTCGCAGCTTCACGGTGAGGTCAGCCGTGGACTGTTCGCGATGGTTCCCGGCGGCGACGCGATCACCTCGGTCACCAACGGTGTGCACGCTCGCACGTGGACCAGCCCCGACCTGCAAGACCTGTTCGACGCCGAACTCGGCGACGGCTGGGACCGTGGTGAGGCGGCCGCTTGGGCCAACATCGACGGTGTCTCGGTCGACGCCATCAGGGCCTGCCATGCAGCTACCCGGGCACCGCTGACCGAGACTGCTCGCCAGCCGCTCCGGAATCACGCTCGAACGCGATGCCGTGGTGATCGGATTCGCCCGGCGGTTCGCCACCTACAAGCGTGCCAACCTGCTGCTGCGCCACGCCGACGAGCTCGCCGCCCTGCTGGCCGACGACGATCGTCCGATCCACTTCGTATTCGCCGGCAAGGCGCATCCCGCCGACGTGCCCGGCAAGAGCCTGTTGGCCGACATCGTTGCGTACGGCGGCACCGCTGCCGCCAACCAGCGGTTCAGTTTCCTGCCCGACTACGACATTGCGGTCGCTCGGGCCATGTACTTCGGCTGCGATGTGTGGTTGAACAACCCCGTCCGGCCGCGCGAGGCGTCTGGCACGAGTGGGGAGAAGGCGGCCCTCAACGGCGTGCTCAACTGCTCGATCCTCGACGGCTGGTGGGCCGAGATGTCCGACGGTCAAAATGGCTGGGACATCCCCACGTCGGAATCCACGGTCGATGCCGTGCGCGACGACGAGGAGGCGGCGGCAACGCTGACGCTGTTGTCCCAGATCGCCGGCGAGTTCCACGCCGACGGCCGTGGCGGACCGTCGGCTGCTTGGATCGACCGCATGCGTCACAACTGGCGCACGCTCGGACCCAAGGTCACGGCTGCCCGAATGGTCTCCGACTACGAACGCACGCTCTATCAGCCGATGCTCGAAGCCCAGCGAACCTGAGCCTCAACGGCTGTTGACGGCGGTAGCGAAGCCGGCGGGGTCGTTCTTGACCCTGGGCGCCTCGAACACCTTGGCTGAGCCGTCGCGGAAGTGCAGCACCACGCGATAGGTGGCCTTCTGCTGTTCCACGTCGACGGAGACCAGATCCATCGCAGCGATCCACATCTTGAGGTCTTTCGGCTTGCCACCCATCGCCCCGTACGAGTAGACGAGCACCCGTTGATGGGTGAGACCGATCACGCTCGGCTGGTCGTCGAACGTCGACCCGATCCCGGAGTCCGTCACCAACTCGGCGGTCGCCGTTGCGTTGGCGGAACCCCCCATCTTGGAGGCGACCGCCTTGCCGATCAGCCCGCCGACCCCTTGGCCGACGGCTTTCGTCATCGTGCCCATCGGCTGGAGGAACACCGCCGCGATGAGTTCCTCTCCCGGATTGAGATCGCCCCGCGAGACCTTGTCGAGTTTCTTCATCCAACTTGCCATGGCGGCATCGTGCCAGACGAGCAACGCGCCATGCAGGGAATATTGGACACGCTGCCGTAACGGATTGGTGTCCGCACACGATTCCGTTACGCGAGGCGGCGGCGGAGTTCTACGTAGACGTCCTCGCCTGCGAGTGCGGTCAACGAGTCGCGCATCGAGTCGATCACTCGCTCGGTGCCAGAGTAGGCCTCGCCGCCGTCGGAACGTTCGGTGCAGCACCACGCCATCGTCTCGCCCTGTTCGCCCCAGTCGGCGCGGGTCCAGCGCCGAACCGTTGCCGATTCGGTGTCGGCGTCGATGTCTTGCCAGTCGATCCGCAATGGCAACTGCCAACACACCGACGGCTTCCAGTCGGTCGGCGGTTCGTCGGCCTCGACGGCAGCGATGTGCAGCGCACACCCCTCGCCGCCGGAGAAGCCGGGCCGATTGAGAAAGATGCACGCTCCGTCGACGACCCGCGTGTGTGATCGATCTTCGTCGCGGAAGATCCCCAGCACCCCGTCGTCGGTGTCGGCGTGGGCAACGGAGTGATGCTCCCACTGCGACGGCGCGAGCACGGACGCGAACGCCGTCACCGTCATCGCTTCCTCGACACCGGCCGGCCCGTCGCCGAAGTGAGCGCCGATCGAGCAGCAGCCTTGATTGAGCTCGGCCGACGGTTCGGCGAGGATGCCCTTGCAGCCGTTCCCGAACAGGCACACCCAGTTCGACTCGAGGAACTGGCGCTCGAACCTCCATACGGTCTCGCCGCGCCCGATCTCGATGAACTCCTCGGTCATCCCGCGAGGGCCGAGCGCATGGTCGGTGTCATCGCCGCCAGATAGCGCGGTTTCAGATTGGCGAGGATCTGTCGGATGTGTTCGTGGTCATGGAACGGCCACTCGTACACGAAGTCTCCGGCGGCGAAGGTGCCGTGACCCGGATAGCTCGCCGTCAGGGTGAGGCTGATCGGATCGAGCGATCTCAGCATTGCAACCGAGGAGGCGCGCTCCGATCTGAGCTCGTCCAGCAGCGAAGCCAGCGATGCAACCCCGAAGTCGCGGGCGTGGATCGCCGCCCACGGATCAAATCCGGCAATCTCTGGTTGGCCGGCGACGATCGATGCGATCCGTCCTCGGAATGCGCCGTCGTCGGTTGCGATGAGGTGTCCGATCACCTCGAGTACGGACCATTCCCCTGGTTCAGGTCGGAGGCTCAGGGTGTCGTGGTCGATCGGAGCCAACAAGGCATCGAGCACCGTCGGGAGCGACTCGAGCGTGGCGGTGATCTCGTCGAGGTCCAGCACCCCATCTGTCTATCGCACACGGGCAGCGGAGGCGTCACGGTTCGACATCGCCTCCGACCGACCGCTCGGTGAAGTGTGACCGATCTTACTGAGTGAGCGCTCACTCAGTTGGATAGCGTCGACCCTCGTGTCGACCGTGTCCTCCTCGTGTACCCCCGCCCGTCGTGCGGCACCGATGCCGCCTGAAGAACGACGAATCGGCGATCATCGACGCCGTCATGCCGCTCCTGGTCGAGCACGGTTCGGCCGTCACGACCCGCCAGATCGCTACTGCGGCCGGAGTGTCCGAGGGCACGATCTTCAACGTCTTCGCCGACAAGGACGAACTCATATCGGCAGTAGCTCGAAGTGGCCCTCGACCTGACGCCGTTCGAGCACGCCGTTTCCGAGATCGATGCCACCGAGACGTACGAGCAGCAATTGGTCCTGGCGACCGAGCTGATCCAGCGCCGCATCGTCGACATCTGGAAGCTCGTGTCGCAGCTCGGACCATCGGGCCGCAACTCAAGCTGCCCGACCACAAGCCGCTGCCCGACAGCCCGGCACTGACGGCGCTGTTCGCTGCCGAGCCGGACCGGCTCCGCATCGATGCCCCCGACGCGGCGCGGCTCTTGCGGGCGTTGTCGTTGTCGCTGACCCACCCCGTGATGACCGCCGAGCCGCTCCCGGCCGCCGACATCGTCGACCTGTTTCTGCACGGCACCGAGTGCCAGATCGAAGTCAGCTGATGAGCCTGCGCCAACTGCTCCGCACCCACCTCGCCCCGTACAAGGGCATCCTCTGGATCGTCGTCGCTGCTGCAGGCCGTCCAGACCGCAGCCACCCTGGCGCTGCCGACGCTCAACTCCGATCTCATCAACAAGGGTGTGCTGCCCGGCGACAACGGCTACATCTGGCGAATCGGCGCGGTGATGGTCGGCATTCAGCGTCGTGCAGATCGTGTTCGCCTCGGCGGCCGTGTGGTTCGGTGCCAAGGCGGCGATGGCGTTCGGGCGCGACCTGCGTCGCGATCTGTTCCACCAGGTCACCGACTACTCGGCCCGCGAGGTCGGCAAGTTCGGGGCGCCGTCGTTGATCACCCGGATCACCAACGACGTCCAACAGGTCCAGATGCTGGTGGTGCTGGGGACGACGATGATGATCGCCGCACCGCTCACGATGGTGATCGGGATCGTGCTGGCGATGCGCGAAGACATCGGGCTGTCGGTGATCCTCGTGTTCGCGATCCCGGGGGCGGTGCTGCTGCTCGGCTCGATCGTGGCCCGCATGGTGCCGTCGTTCCAGCAGATGCAGGTTCGGATCGACCGGGTCAACGGTGTGTTGCGCGAGCAGATCACCGGCATCCGGGTCGTGCGGGCGTTCGTGCGCGAACCGCAGGAGGCGGAGCGGTTCGAGGAGGCCAACGACGGCGCTCACCCAGACGTCGCTGCGGACCAGCCGGCTGATGGCCGCCACCTTCCCGACCGTCAGGTTGATCATCAACATCTCGAGCTTGGCGGTGCTCTGGATCGGCGCCGATCGGATCGCCGACGGCAAGATGCAGATCGGGTCACTCGTCGCCTATCTGAGCTACCTCATCCAGATTCTGATCGCTGTCGTGATGACGACGTTCATGGCGTCGATGATCCCGCGCGCTGCCGTCGCCGCCGATCGCATCGTCGAGGTGCTCGACCACCGCACCGTCGGTGCGTCCGCCGGAACATGCCGATCACGGAGGTTCCCGAACGCGGCACGCTCGAGTTCCGCGGCGTCGACTTCCGCTACGCCGGCGCTCAGGAGCCGGTGCTGTGCGACATCTCGTTCCGTGTCGCAGGCGGGGGAGACGACGGCGATCATCGGCAGTACCGGGGCGGGCAAGACGACGCTCGTCAACCTGATCGCCCGCCTGTTCGACGCGACCGATGGAGCGGTGCTGGTCGACGGGGTCGACGTCCGCCGATCTCGACCCCGATCTGCTGTGGGGCAAGATCGGATTCGTGCCCCAGAAGGCGTTCCTGTTCTCGGGAACCGTCGCCTCCAACCTTCGCTTCGGCCGGCCCGAAGCCACCGACGACGAACTCTGGAAGGCGCTCGAGATCGCCCAGGCCGACGGCTTCGTGCAGTCGATGCCCGACGGGCTGGAGAGCCGCATCGAGCAGGGCGGCTCGAACGTGTCCGGCGGCCAGCGCCAGCGGCTGTCGATCGCCAGGGCGCTCGTGGCACAACCGGAGATCTTCGTGTTCGACGACTCGTTCTCGGCACTCGACCTGGCAACCGATGCCCGGCTGCGGGCGGCGCTGCGACCGCACACCCGCGAGGCGGCGGTCGTGATCGTCGCCCAGCGGGTCTCCACGATCTCCGACGCCGATCAGATCCTGGTGATCGAGGACGGCCGACTGGTCGGCAAGGGCACCCACGACGAACTGATCGAACGGTGTCCCACGTACGCCGAGATCGTTGCGTCGCAACTCGGGGAAGGAGCGGTGGCATGAGCGATCACGAGATCACCGACGACGACAAAGAGGTCCTGACCACGACCGGCCGCGAGGCCCGCAGGGGCAGCTTCGGGCCGGGCGGCGGCGTCGGTATGCCGACCGAGCGCAGCAAGGACTTCAAGACCTCGCTGCGCCGATTGGGAACGATCCTCGGCGGGGAGAACCAAGCGCCTGGTCATCGTCGCCGCACTCACGATCGGCAGCGTCGTGCTGACCGTGGTCGGCCCGCGCCTGCTCGGCCAGGCGACCGACATCATCGTCAGCGGGGTGACGGCAGCGGGATCGACTTCGGCGCGCTGCACGACAAGCTGTTCCTGGTCGCCGGCCTCTACGCAGCGGCCTGGCTGCTCGGCTACACGCAGGCGTACATCCTCGCCGGCGTCCTGCAGCGGGCGATGTTCGGGTTGCGCGAATCGGTCGAGCACAAGATCAACCGGCTCCCGCTTGCGCTACATCGACAGCCAGTCGCGCGGCGACCTGCTGAGCCGGGTCACCAACGACATCGACAACCTGTCGCAGAGCTTGGCGCAGACGCTCAGCCAGATCCTCACGTCGCTGCTGACCGTGATCGGCGTGACGGTGATGATGTACACGATCTCGCCGCTGATGGCGACGATCGCACTGGTCACGGTGCCGACGTCGGTGTGGCTGATGAAGGTGATCGGAACCAAGGCACGCCCCGCTTCATGCAGCAGTGGCGGCACACCGGCAGTCTCAACGCCCAGGCCGAAGAGGTGTTCACCGGGCACGCGATCGTCAAGACGTTCGGTCGCCAACGCGACGTCGAGGCACGGTTCCGGGAGGACAACGACGAGCTGTACGAGGCCAGCTACATGGCCCAGTTCACGGCCAGTCTGATCCAGCCGATGATGGTCTTCATGGGCAACATCCAGTTCATCCTGATCGCCGTCGTCGGTGGGCTGCGGATCTCGTCGGGTGCGATGTCGGTCGGCGACATGCAGGCGCTGATCCAGTACGCCCGGCAGTTCTCGCAGCCGCTCACCCATCTCGCTTCGATGACGGCAACGTTCCAGTCGGGGATCGCCTCGCTCGAGCGGGTACTCGAACTGCTCGACGCCGAGGAGCAGATCGGTCGAGCAGAGCGACACGGTCGATCCCGCCCCGGTGCGTGGCCGGATCGTGTTCGACGACGTGTACTTCTCCTATAGCCGCCGACAAGCCGCTGATCGAGGGCCTCGACGTCGTCGCCGAACCGGGCCAGACGGTCGCCATCGTCGGCCCGACCGGGGCCGGCAAGACGACGCTCGTCAATCTGTTGATGCGGTTCTACGACCTCGACTGCCGGAACGATCAGCCTCGACGGCCGCGACATCGCCGGCTTCCCCCGCAAAGAGCTTCGCTCGAAGGTCGGGATGGTGCTGCAGGACACGTGGTTGTTCGGCGGCACGATCCGCGAGAACCTCGCCTACGGCAACCCGGACGCCACCGACGAGCAGATCCGCGAGGCCGCCCGGGTCACCTACGTCGACCGCTTCGTGCACTCGCTGCCCGACGGCTACGACACGGTCATCAACGACGAGGGCGACAACATCTCGGCCGGCGAGAAGCAGCTGATCACGATCGCCCGGGCGTTCCTGGCCGACCCGTCGATCCTGATCCTCGACGAGGCGACCAGCTCGGTCGACACCCGCACCGAGGTGCTGATCCAGGAAGCGATGAACGCGCTTGCGATCGCAGCGCACCAGCTTCGTGATCGCCCACCGGCTGTCGACGATCCGCGGCGCCGACGTGATCCTGGTGATGGACGGCGGCCGGATCGTCGAGCAGGGCCACCACGACGACCTGCTCGCCCACGACGGCCCCTACTCGCCGCCTCTACAACGCCCAGTTCGCCGGCCAGTCCACCTGAGCCGGGAGTTGGGAGTATGTGCCAGGCACAACTCCCAACTCGACCGCTTGCACGGAGCTGCAACCCGGGGTACGGTCGCGGGCATGGACCCGATCATTGCTCGCAAGACCTGGCGTACCGCCGAGCCGATCCACGGGATGATCTACTTCGTCCCCGAGGCCGCCACCGAGTACAAGCACAGCGGTGTCGAGGATCGGCAGATGGGGTACTTCGGGTCGCGGTCGGCTCCGGTCGGCGCAGCGTCGGCGGAGCTGGTGATCGCCACCTTCTACAACTTCAATCCCGACTACGTGCGGGCTGCGATCCCCGCCGTGTGGGAGCTGGCGAGCCCTGCTCAACTGCTCGACGCCCGCCTGGCTGCCGCCGACGCTGCGCTGCGTCGGATGCTCGGTGATGCAATCGGCAGCGATGAGATGGTCGCCGCCGCCCGTCTCGCCCGCTCGGCGGCGCTCGCCGCGTGCGACCGACTCGAGGGGCGTCCGTTGTTCGCCGGGCACGCCCATCTCGACTGGCCCGACGAGCCGCACCTCGTGCTGTGGCACGCCCAGACACTGCTGCGCGAGTTCCGCGGCGATGGCCACATCGCGGCGCTCGTCGCCGACGACATCTCGGGGCTCGAGGCGTTGGTGATGCACGGCGGGACCGGCTTGATCGGCGCCGATGTGCTGCAGGCCACTCGCAACTGGAGCAACGAGGCGTGGACGGCGGCGGCCGATCGCCTGATCGATCGCGGGCTGTTGAAGCCTGACGGCAACCTGTCACAACGTGGCACCGAGCGCCGCCAGTGGGTCGAGGACCGCACGGATGTGCTCGCCGTCGCCCCGTATGAGGCGATCGGAGACGACGGCTGTGACGAGCTCAGGCGCCTGACGCGCCCGTTCAGCCAGGCGATCGTGGCCAGGCGGAGGCCTCCCGGTCTAGCCAACTGCGAGTGAGTTGGGAGTTGTGCCAGGCACAACTCCCAACTACGGGCGGCAGACGCCGTCCGCGACCGCTGCTTCGGCGACGGCTTCGGCGACTCGGACGGGAGACCGACTTGTCGAACACGGGGGGCATGATGAACGTCTCGCACAGCTGGTCGTCGGTGACGGAATCGGCGATCGCCTTGGCGGCGGCGAGTTTCATGTTCTCGGTGATGTCGGTCGCCCGTGCGTCGAGGGCACCACGGAAGATGCCGGGGAACGCCAACACGTTGTTGATCTGGTTGGGGTAGTCGCTGCGGCCGGTGCCCATCACCCGAACGAGGCCCTCGACCAACTCGGGACGAATCTCGGGGTCGGGGTTGGCCATCGCGAACACGATCGGGTCATCGGCCATCGCCTTGACGTCGTCGACGGTGAGGATGTCGGGGGCGCTGACTCCGATGAACACATCGGCTCCGTGGATCACATCGCTCAACGACCCTTGCTTGACTTCCGGATTGGTGTTCTCGGCGAACCACTGCTTCCACTGGTTGAGCCCGTCGCGCCCGTCGTACACGGCCCCCTGCGAGTCGACGCCGACGATGTGGGTGGCGCCGGCTCCGAGCAGGATCTTGCCGATCGCCACGCCCGCCGCGCCGACGCCAGAGATCACGATCGAGAGATCGCTCATCTGCTTGCCGGTGATCCGCAGCGCGTTGCGAAGTGCCGCCAGTGTCACGACCGCGGTGCCGTGCTGGTCGTCGTGGAACACGGGGATGTCGAGCAGTCGCTTGAGCGCCTCCTCGACCTGGAACGCGCCCGGGGCGGCGATGTCTTCGAGGTTGATGCCACCGAACGTCGGGGCCAGCCGAACGACCGTTTCGATGATCTCCTCGGGCGTCGACACATCGAGGCAGATCGGAAAGGCGTCGACGCCACCGAACTCCTTGAACAGCAACGCCTTGCCCTCCATCACCGGCATGGCGCCTTTCGGGCCGATGTTGCCGAGCCCCAGCACGGCGGTGCCGTCGCTCACGATGGCGACCGTGTTCTTGCGGATCGTGTACTCGTCGGCGAGCGATTCGTCGTTGGCGATCGCCGTGCAGACTCGCGCTACGCCGGGCGTGTACGCCATCGAGAGATCTTCTTGGTCGCCGACCGGGCACAGCGGCAGCACCTCGATCTTGCCGCCTTCGTGCATCCGGAACGTGCGGTCCCACCAGTCGTGGATCGTGATCCCCGACGTGTTTCGGACCGCCTCGACCACGTCGCTCTGGTGCTCGACGCTGCGACAGTTGACGACGATCTCGCGGTCGACGACCGATCCCTTGGCGACGAATGCGTCGACGGCGTAGATGTTTCCGCCGGCATCGCCGATCGCCGTTGCCAAGCGACCGAGCACCCCTGGCACGTTGTCGAGCGTGACGCGCATCGAGATCGAGTACTGGGTGGCGGGCGGTCGCGACATCTCGTTGAACCTATCGGGATGCGCCTCCTGGGAAGTTGTCCGGACATGAGGACCAAGGGCCATATCACGAGTGCCAAGCGGAGGACCACGATGGATACCAGAGGCCGTGCCCAGCGCGGCGGAAAGGACACACTCATGTGCCGCAAGATGATGTGGGGCGTACTCGTGATCGGTCTGCTACTGATCGCCGCGCCGTTCGCAATCGGATTGCCTGGAAAGGCGTCCAGTGGCGAGAAGATGATCGACGCCTTCGCTCCGATCATGGAGGAGCAGAACGTCCAGACCACTTCTGACTACTACTACAACGTGTTCGTGCCGCTCGGTGGCGTCGTTCCGGCGATGACGCAAGAGAACATCGACCGCTTCAACGGCTACCTGGCCGGAATCGGCGGGATGGGTGCCGAGGCCCAGAATCTGGTTCCGGCGTTCGCTCAGGCCACCGGCATGCCGGAGGACCAGGCCGCCGAGTACATGGCGACCGAGTTCCCGGCGATGTTCCAGATGATGCAGGCGCTTCCGCAGATGCAACAGGACTTCGAAGGTCTGCTCGGACTGATGGGCAACAACGTCGGCATCTTCGAGCAGGTTCCCGGTGGGCTCGACCACTACGAGCCGCTGGTGACGACGATGGAGACCCAGCGCACCAACTACGACGAGATCGCCAGCCTGCCGGACTTCCGGCTGTTCACCTGGTTCTTCGTGGTGCCCGGCGTGCTCCTGGTCGCCCTGGCAGCGTTCGCCCTGTTCGGCAACCGCAAGCAGCAGGTCGAACCCGTCGTTTCGGTCACGTCCGAGATCTCGGACAAGCAGCCGCAGCTCGTCTGATCGACGAGGCCGACGATCGTCGATCAGCGGGTGTCCACCGCCGAGGGCCTCGCTGATCGATTCGTCGCGTCCGACAGCGACAGTGGGATCAGACCAGGGCTTCGGCGAGTTCTTCGGTCAAGCCGGGCCGCCAGTCGGCTGGCCGAGGGAAGGCGTGCCGGGTGCCGAGCGGCGGCCGGAACGGACGCCAGTCGTCGGGAGGCTGCGCCAGTCGATCGCTGATCGCCATGATCGCCGCCGGGTTGAAGCCGAGCCCGCTGTGGCTGCCGCGGACTTCGATGTTCTCGGTCTGGGCGCCGATCTTCTCGATGCACTGCCACCAGCGCACGACACCGTCGGTGCGGGTGTAGATCGCCGTGGCCGGCACGGTCAGCGGCCCGGCGTCAAAGCCCGGCAGCAGCTCGTCGAGCCCGAGCGGCGTGGGTCGGCTGCAGGCGGTCGAACAACGCCGAGGCGGCGCTGCGATCTTCGGGAGTGATACGGAACGGGCTGCCGAGCGTGATCACCTGGCGGACCATGTCCGGCCACTTGCGGGCCAGCCGGCGGGCGTAGATCCCCCCGAGGCTCCAACCGATCAGACTGACGGGTCGTTGATGGCGATCGTGCAGGTCCTGGAGTCGATCGATCAACCCGTCGACGACATCCTGGGTCGGGCCGAGGTTGCGGCCGAGCCGCCAACCGTGGACCCAGTACCCCTGGCTCTGGAGGATCGAGCGGAGTGGGGCGGTCGACGAGTCGCCGGCGAGGAAGCCGGGGAGGATCAGCACGGGGTGATTGTCGCCGCGGCCGATCACTCGCAACAACGGCGACGCGGCGGCGATCGCCCCGAACTCGAACAGGGCCCGCGATTCCATGAGTCGAAGAATCGGGCTGGGCGCCTCTGCCCGCGAGGCTGGAGTGCTCATCAGCCCACAGTAGGCGCCGGTCGACGGGCACCGGCGATTCGTACGGTCATTTGTCGGGATTCGCAGCCCCCGACCACCACTCGGTGATCGAGGCCAGCAACGCCGCTGGGTCGTTGGACAGCATCGTCAGCCGGCGAGCCTGCTGGTATGCGGCCACGACGTCCTGGTCGGCGACACGGTCCCCGGTCGACGATGATCAACGTGGGTACCCGGGTTGCCGCCGCGATTCGAATCGCCATCGGCCGCGAGCCCATTGCGCTCACCCCGTGGGCGAGGCGTGGGTCGCGACCGCCACCATGATGGTGGGCGAGCGCTGCGGGGTCGGCTTCGATCGCCCGCATCCGCGCCCGTCGCTGGTCGGTGCGCTCGGTCGTCGTCAGCCACGGGTCGCCGAGTCCGTCGATCAACGCCAACGAGTCGGCGCGGTCGGCGAACACCGCCAGGTTCGCCGCCAACCCGCCGAGGCCGACCCCGACCACGATGTCCCAACGTCGGTGCAGGTTCTGAGTGAGTTGCTGCGCCAGCTCGTAGCCAGGGGTCACCAGGTCGTATTCGCCGCCGACCGGCTGCGCTCGATCATCGTGTCCGGGGAGTCCGACCACGTCGATCGTCCCGTCGGCGGCACTCGTCTTGGCGGCCTGACGCCAGTCGGCGACGCTGGCATCACCGACCAGGTCGGGGATCACGAGAATCGACGTCATCAGCCGACCTCGGTCAGGAACTGGCGGATCTGAGCGAGTACGAACATCGGTTGCTCGAGGTGCACGTAGTGGCCGGCGTCGTCGACGGCGACGGTGCGCACGTCGGGCAGGTGGGCGGTACGCGCCGCAATCTCAGACACCGGGAACGACCACAGGTCGTCGGCCGTGCCGTGCAACACGAGGACCGGGCATTCGACCCGGTGCATGTCTTCTTCGACCCAGTCGACGTC
The DNA here is from genome assembly GCA_963700265.1 of uncultured Acidimicrobiaceae bacterium. Classification (GTDB taxonomy): domain Bacteria; phylum Actinomycetota; class Acidimicrobiia; order Acidimicrobiales; family Ilumatobacteraceae; genus Ilumatobacter. The sequence continues at coordinate 490,780 of CAVOWX010000001.1, forward strand.
GAATGCCGTCGGTAGCGAGGTGTTGAGGATCGGGTCCCAGCTCCAGGCGACCGTCCGATCGTCGAGTTCGATCGAACCGTGGGCCACCAGATGTGCCAACCAGTTCGGGGAGAGCCGCCCATTCAGGTCGCCGCGCTGGCGGGCCATCGCTTGGCGGTCGGTGAAGCTGCGGCGTCCACGGCCCAGCGTCTTGACCAAACCGGCCAGGGCGGTTGCTGCTTCGGTGTCGATCGGTTCGATACCGAAGATCCCGGGTGGTGGACCGATCCCGTCCAGGCTGACGACCCAGCCCACTCGCTCGGGCCAGGTGGCCGCCACTTGGAGCGCGATCGTGGCGCCCATCGAGTGGGCGACGAACCCGACCGGCTGGCGACACTGTCCGATCAGAATGCCGAGGTCGAGTGCCGCGACCTCGACGATCAGCCCGTGCCCGATCGGCCCGCTCGCCCCGTGCCCGCGGACGTCGACGGCCATCACGTGATACCCGAGCCGGGCGACGGCAGGGGCGATCTCGTCGAACATGCGGCCGTGGTCGTGGGCGCCGTGCACACATACCACCGTTCGGTCGGCGGGATCGCCCCACTCCCAGACCCGCAGGCGCGTGCGATTGATTTCGACGAACCGCTCGCGATCGGGCAACTCGAGATCGGGCACATCCTCATCGTCGCAGAACGATGCGGCGAGCGATGGATGGGTTCGGGCTATCGGGTTGCGATGCCTGCCAGCTCGCCGGCATCGAGCGTCAGCGTGAGGATCATGTCGGCCAGCTGGGAGCGGTTCACCTGGTGACATTCGAGTTCAACCTCGCCATCGACCAGGATCTGGCGGGTGACCACCAGCGCATTGCCAGTCCGGTAGACGTGGAGGGCATCGACGATCGCCGGCGCGGCCGGGTCGAGCAGCCGCGTCCGTTTCACCAGAAACCCGAAGCTCAGCGTGCTGGCGAACACCTCGGCGGCTCCGGTCAGCGAGAGCAGGTCGTGGTGGTTGTCGACCAGACCTGCCGCGCCGAGCCGCACGAGCGCCGAGGTCGCTGCACCGATCGTGGTCGCAGGGGTGCCCGATGCTTCCTGAGTCACGAGCTCGATCAGTGCGCTGGTCCCAACCGGGTCGTCTGCGGCTGAGCGTTCGCCGATCGCCATCAGGATCTCGACCTCGAGCGGCGTCGCGGTCAGCCGTTGCCCTAACGGCATGTCGGGTGCAGCCGGTGCGTCTGGTCCGCCGCTGAGCAGATCGTGTACGAGGCGGTGACGATCGGCCATCGTGAGCGGGAACGACACGGCAACCCCACCGTCGGCGTAGCCGTGCCATCCAGCGCTCATCGTGCCGGCGCGGCACAGGTAGACGGGCTCGGCGCCGGGGAGCCTGATCTCGACCTGATTGTCGGGTTCGCAGATCGCCGCCAAGGCGATCTCGATGGCTGCGTTGACCCGGTCCTGGCCGGCTTGGTCGATCAACAGGCCCTTCGAGCGCAGCGACTCGGCGTCGGATTCCGCCACCGCTTCGTCGGTGAGGAGCGGGAACACCGGTGACCAGGGGAGCGGTTGCCAGCCCGCTGTCCGCGCCAGGTGGGCGAGTTGGCGGGCCGACACGAAGATCGTGTTGATCATGAGTTCCACCAGTTCGTGAACGCTGCTTGGGCGGACGCCGCGAAGCCGGGAGCGTTCTGTGCGAGCGTGACGACATCGCCGACGATCGGGGTCTGCTGGACGGCCGCCACGGTGTTGTCACTGACCTGCCAATTGGTGTGTTCCCACAGGGTGTCGAAGTCGCGCAGCAGTCGGTCGTAGGTTGCGGGATCACCGGCCGACAGTTCGCCCGCAAGCGTGGTCATCTCGGCGAACCCTCGAAGCACCGTTCCGTATTCACCGGTCTGAGCATCCTGGCCGAACTGAGCCAAGTTGGCCGACGTGGCGTCGACCAGGTCCTGGGCGGTGATGGATGCCTGGGTCTCGTCGAAGAGGTAATCACCGGCCTCGAAGCCGGCCTCGGCGATCCCGCGGATGGCTGAGCCGTTGGGATCGTTGCGGATCGTCTCCCACGCCTGGTCGACGGCGCCGGCATCGCCGCTCCAAGCGGCGCCGCCGAGCCGCATGCTGTCACGGAGCACCTCTGCGCCGAACTGGTCGGGCATCACACCTCGTAGCCGTGGTGGAAGGAAGGCGCCGCCGACCATGCTGACCCCGGGCGCCGCACCACCGTGTGGGGCCCCGACGTAGTCGCCCACGACGTCGGCTCCCCACGTCTCGACCGCGGCCCGGGCTGAGGCTTGCTCGAACGAAAGCCCCTCGCGCTGGTATTGCTCGGTGAGTGCCGTCAACTGTGCCAGCTTGCCGATCCGGTCGATGTTCTGGTTGGCGAGGATGCCGTCGAACCGAGTCCTGCCGTCGGTGAATCCACCCACTGCAGTACTCGCCGCGGTGCGTGTGCCGGCGGCATCGGGCGTGGTGGTGGTTTCGCCTGTGGTGACGCGTGTGTCTCCAGCGGCCGTTTCGCCTGCGGCGATGTTGGTGTCGCCGGCGGTTGGGCTGGTGGTTTCGCCTGCGGTGATGTTGGTGTCGCCGGTGGTTGGGCTGGTGGTGCGGTGAGCGTGGGCTGGTGGTTTCGCCTGCGGTGATGTTGGTGTCGCCGGCGGTTGGGCTGGTGGTTTCGCCTGCGGTGATGTTGGTGTCGCCGGCGGTTGGGCTGGTGGTTTCGCCTGCGGTGATGTTGGTGTCGCCGGCGGTTGGGCTGGTGGTTTCGCCTGCAGTGACATTGGTGTCTCCAGCGACCCTTGCCGAGGTCGGCGTCGTTCCCTCTGCTGGTGCGGCACCGGTGTCGGCTCGAACGGGGGTTCCGGAAGCATCGACCGCCTCGCCTGTGGGGCGTGCTGCTTCGGGGCCATCGTCGGTCGGCACTGCGGCCTGGTCTGCGGGAGCGGTCGCGGTGTCGTCGGTCGGAATCGCCGGGGCGTCCGGGTGGCGTGGGGCGCGACCCGTCGCCAAGTCGGAGAGGTCGCCGTCGACGACGACCGGTGCCGGACCATCGACCCGCAGCCCGTCCTCGGTGCGTGTGACGCCGTCCGGCAGTTGGGCGTCCGGTGTGGTGAATCCTTCGTCGGATGACCTCGGGGCCTCCGGACGGTTGGGAACCCCCTGGTCGGGACGGAGCGGATCCATCGGCGTGCCGTCGCCGGCGATCCGTTCACCCGTGTCGCTCCAGGCCTCGACCACGCGGCCGCCTTCGACCTGCACGCCCGAGCGCACGACACCGTCGTTGGTGGTGATCACGCCATTGGTGTCGATGTGCCCGATCACCTGACCGTCCGTGCCGTACAGCTCTCCGTTCGGCCCCGCCCCGAGGTCACTCCAGCGCGTACTGACCTCGCCGCTCAAACCAGCCGGTCGATGGTCTGAGATGCGCGGTGCATCGGGTGCCGGCGTGCGATCGACGACCACCTGACCGCGAGGGTCATGAACTTGAACAGCCTCGTTGGCCTGCGTGATCCGGCCGTCCTCGCTGCGAACGTCCATCGGCTGGTCGTTGATGTCCAGCACCGAGCGGTCGGGCAGTTCGCGACCGATGATTCTGCCCTCGCTGTCGATGATGTTGCCGTCGGCGTCCTGCGTGACATCGCGCCACGTCGGCACCTCCGTCATCTGGTCGGCCGCCCAGGTGCGGTTGGCCTCGTGGGGTATGCCGTTGGCGTCGTACTCGATCGTGCGCGTGCCGTCGTTCCAGCCGACGACGCCGGCACCTTCGGTCTGCACGATGTTGACGGGATGGCCGTCCAGGTTGCGGGCGACCCCGTCGTCGCCGACCGTGGCGATGTGGTTTCCGTGCTGATCGTTGATTCGTCCCAGTCCGTCCGCTGCGCACACTTCGGGCCGCCTCGGCTGCCTCGGCACTGCGCGGTCCGGCTTGCGGATTGCGAACCGAGTCGGGGTCGACCGAAACGGCGTCGGGAATGTCGCCGACGTGAGCGTCAGGGTTGGGTTGGTCGAGCAGGTCGGCGACGTCGCTGTCGTAGACGCCGTCGGCGGACTCAGTCGAGTCGCCGACACGGTCGCGACCGTCTCCGGGAGCGTCGGCCTCGTGGCCCCTTGGACCGGCCTCCGCTGTGTCACCGTCGGCATCGGGGCCAGCAGCACGCGCATGGGCAGCAGTTCCGTCGGTGTGGCGCGGCGGTCCGATCGCATCTCTGGCGGCCGCCCCGCGGTCGGTGTGCCAGTTCGATGCCGCATACGGCGTGCCGGTCGTTGCCACGACCTCGCCGGTCTCCGGGTCGACGACCTCCGTGCCGATCACGTTGCCGTCGGCGTCGACCGTTTCGAACACGACGGTTCCGTCTGGCAATGCCTCGGCCTGCACCGTTGCGTCCGGCGAATCGACGACGACTCGCGGTCCGGCCGCGACCGCGGGCGCGGCAGGGTCCCCGCCGTACAGCTCGTCGCCGCCGACTCCGGCATCCTCGTCGACGTCGAGCGTCATGCCGTGGGCCTCGACGCGGGCGGCCACGGCTGCCTCGACCGCCCCTCGACCACCCTGTCGCCAGGCGCTCACCAGCTCGGGCATCGACAGCCCGACCTCGGCCAGCGAGGTGCCGAGCAGACCGGCGGCGGCGAGTACCGCCAGGATCGCCACGAGGGCCGCCTCGCGGGTCTGCTCATCGTCGTCGGCCAGCAACCCCGAGACTTCGGCTTCGATCTCGGCCTCGGTGTCGACATCGAGTTCGGTTTCTGTTTCGTCGTCGAGTTCGGGGTCGGTCGTGACGTCGGTTTGGGAATCATCCTCCGGTTCGGCACCGTCACCTTCGTCGGCTGGCGGCGCTTCGGGTGGGCCCTCACCGAACCCGCCCCAACCCTGCCCGTAGAAGTCGTTGATGCGGGTCAGGAACTCGATGATCTCGGGGTCGTTCAGTTGGCAATGGTGACAGCGCACGCTGTACGCCGCCCAGGGAAAGGCGACGCTGAAACTGGTGTTGGGTCCATCGTTCAGGTTGAACTCGGTCCAGATCTGCATCCACCCCGAGGACTGTTCGGATTGGCGCAACCCGGTTGGTCCGGGCAACTCGATCCGGTGCAGGCTGAACCAATGACAGGAGCGGCCCAGCTCGGGTTCGAGGATGGTGCCGTCGGGCTGGGATTGGCACCGGTCGCGCTCAGGCACGTCGAGCGGCCCATAGGCGTACACCTGGTTGTCGCGCGCTCCCCACCGTGAATACCCGAGATCCCACTCGCCCTGGCGCGGTTGGGCGACATCGACCATGAACTCCATGCGCTTGTTGCCGCGGCCGCCCATACCGATTGCCGGTGGCGCGATCAAGGCGCCGTACTGGCAGATCGGGTCATTCGGGGACAACATCACCTCGGTCAACGTGGTGGTGTCGAATCCTTCGAGCGTCGTGCCCGTGCTCAGCGCCCGCAGCGTCTCCTGGATCACGGGACAACCTCGCCGGATCGGATCATCGCCGGCGGGTGGGGGCGGAGCAGCGTCGAGCGCGGCCTGAAGTGAGAGACCAGGGAGATCACACGGCACGGCGAAGATGACCGGCGAGGTGACGGAGAGATCCTCCTGGACACCGTCGCGAATGACCGTCAGCGCCTCGTCACCGCCGCTGCTTTCGAGCAATCTCGACTGCCGCGGCGCACCGACCACTCGGCGGCAAACGTTCGGATCTGCGGCGTCGCCCGGTGCATGGAACTCCTGGATCTCGGTGAACGGCTGCCCGCCAGAGTTGCTGGGTGAGAATGCGCCGCTGCCCTCGATCGCCACCGAGTGGATGTCCTTCAGGCGCCCGCTGACGCTGACGTTGGTGACCGTTCCTGCGACGGTGGTGCGGGTACCGGTACCCGTGTAGTTGACCGAACAGCACCATCCGTCACCACGGGCGACAAACTCGAACGTCTCGGTCACCGACATCCGATCGGCGGTTTCGGCGGGCCCGGACGACGACAGCCATTCCACGGTGCGGGTCACCGGTTCGGGCAGCGCGTCGAGGGCCCTCGGCACCGCGGCTGACGTGAACGGCTTGCCTTCTTGATCCCACAGGCCACCTCGAATCTCGACAGCGTCCCAAGCAACGGCATCGATCAGAGTGTTGTGGGCAACCGTGCGATCGGCCGGCAGCACGGAACTGAACTCGAGGTCATCGGGGCTGCCCGACAACCCGTCGTCTTGGGCGATCGCCCGTTCGGTCTCGAGCCCGCCCGACCCGAACGGCGCGACAAGCAGCATCACGATCACCGCTGCCGCGGTGGCGGCTCTGGCCTCGACCATGCGCGGTCGGCGGCCGACCATCAGGCCTGCGGTCAGTGCCGCCGACAGGAACGAGAGTGCGATGCCGAGCGCGATCGCTCCGGTTCGGTTGAGCAAACCGGCGATCTGTGACAACACCAGACTGGCAGCGAACGCCGCTATTGCCCAGGCCGTGCGCTTGGCCATCAGGCCGCGCTCGGTGAGGCGCACGGCGAGCTGGTTGCCCTGGGCATATCCGAGTCCCAGGCCGGCGGCGACCGCCACGCCGACCGCCCACAACGGAGCACGCTTGCCGAAGATCAGCATCATCGCCGTCGCCGTCAGCAACACGATCACCAATCGGGCGATGTCGATCCCCGGCCGAACACGGGTCTCCCTGCGGATCAGCAGGAACGCCAACGCCAGCCCGAGCAGCGAGATCACCAGCAACACGATCGTGACGATCGGCAACACGACGGCCAGCCAGCCCTCCAGTCCGCCGGCTTTCGCAGCCTGGTCGGGCTGCGAACCGGGCGGTGCTGCGTCGACCGAGCCCAGATCGGACACCGGAGCGATGGTGGCGGCTGGGGCGGCAGCGTCCGTCGGGTTGGGTTCGTCCTCAGGCGGCGCAGGTGGTGTGGCGACCGGTGGCGCTGCGGCGGCCTGCTCGACCTCGCTCGCCAGGGGCGGCGCCGTACCATCGAGGTGGTCGGGTGCGAACGCAGCTGCAAACTGCGCCGGCAGCGGTGTGAACAACTGGCTGTATGGCACGAAGGCAACGCCGTCACAGGAACGTGCCTGCCCGGCGGCCTGCCCCATCATGGCGCCGATCGCATCCAGTACCGGCTGCGTGTCGATCGGCTCGAACGTGTTGATGCCGTACACGGCATTCATCGCCAGGCCGCCACCGGACACGAATCCCCAGCCTCGATCGAAGCTGGATTCGGTGGAACACAGGCTGGCGGCGCGGGAGGCGGTGGTTGCCCGCAACGGCACCCAGGTCACCCGCACCTCGATCGTGACTCTGGGCACGGCCTCTTGGTCGGCGGGGTCGTAGAAGCACGATGCTTCGTATGTGTCGGGGCCCCCGGAGTAGGTGTCGATCCTGGCGTCGTTGGCGATCAACCCGGTGATCGGTGGGCACGTGACGGCGACGGGCTCGTCGGGGCAGCCGCGTGCGTTCGCCTGCACGAGCGAGGCGACCGCCCGTGCTTGGTTCTCGATTTCGGCGATCAGCGCCTCGGACGCGCCGGGCGCCGAGATCTGAGCCGACACCCCACGGTCGGGCACGACGCGGCCGAGTTCGATGGTTTGCGCCGTGCGGTCGCCGGGCACGGCGTCACAGTTCGAGGTGGTCGCGGTACCTTCGAGGTCGAACTGAACCTGCAGCCAGCGCTGTTGGTTGGTGGTGATGTCGACGTAGTTGCAGCGAAGCGAGGGTCGGTCGACCACGCCGGTCAGTTGGATCGTGGTGCCGTCGGCGAGTGGGCCGGTGTAGTAGGTGGTGGTGACGATGACCTTGTCGATGAAGGTCGCGTCGGTGAGCGGGGGGCACTCGATGGAGCCGAACAGTTGCTCGACTTCTGCGATCCTCTGTGCATCCCAATCGCTGGCGTAGGGCGGCCCTGGGTCCTGGGCCGCGGTCGGTCCGGCGAAGGTGGCGAACGCCAGCAACAGCAGTGTCGCCAGCAGCGTCTGGACCGGCCTGATCATGCAGCGGAGCGCGGGCGACGGGATCGCGACCCGTCCGGGTCGAGCGGTTCGAATCCGCCGACTTCGTGCTCCGTTCATCGCCCTCCCGAGATGCTCGGTTGGCTCGACGGTAGTCCACGACTCGGTGGGAGGCCAACGGTCAGGGTCAGGGTGACGGCGCGGCAGCCTCGGCGATCGCCTCGTCGCAGCCTGTCGGATGGTCGGCCACCCACTGCTCGACTTCGGTGACCGGGCTCGTCGGTCGCCCTGATCGCCAGGCGTCGAGATACGGGTACGGCCACACGACGCCACGTCGAACTCGCCATTCATCGCCGGGGCACGGCGGTGAGATCGAGAAGTGGGTGTGGCAGGCCGAGGATCGCCCGGTCGTGCCCATCGTTCCCAGCGTTTCGCCGAGGGTGACGGCGTCTCCGACTGTGAGCGACGCTTCGATCGTGTCGAGGTGGGCCATGTAGTAGCGGACCCCGTCGTACCCGAGGATCGCCACCGATCTGCCGCCACGCGTGGCCGGGTCGTCGACGCCGGCGTCCCACGAGTCGACCCGCCGGACTTCGAGCACCGTGCCGTCGACGGGCGACACGATCGCCGCCCCGCACTCGAGGAAGATGTCGGTTGCCGGGTACGTCGAGTGGGTCGGGCTCCATCCGGCCCGGTCGGCGAGCGCCACCGGGATTCCGTATCGCGTGGTGGTCGGCAGTGGGGGCTCGGTCACCGTCAGCTGCGCACCGCGGTCGGCCTGCTCTGACACCGCCGCCGCGTCGTTGACGAAGGCCAGCACCGCCTCGACATAGCCGCCGACCGAGGTGGCCGCCGCGGCGACCAACGTCAACAGGCTCGCCATCCAACGCAGCACACTCTGATCCTGTCAGCTCCGCCCTGGCGCGACACGGCAGAATGGGGAAATGCTCGGCAAGGTTTCCAAGATTCGCCACGCCGCCGTTGGCGTCGCCATCGCCGGCACCGGTGCGCTGGCCGGTTTGGGGGTGGTGGGCACCGGGTCGCACCCTGAACGGTTCGACGCCAAGTTGATCGTGGTCGAGCCCCGCTCCGACGACACGATTCGGGTCACCGAGTACGTCGACCAGGACTTCGGCCACCACGCCCGTCACGGCTACGAGCGTTTGATTCCGAACGACTTCGGTGTGCCGACCGAGGCCAGGGCCAGTTCTCCCGATGCCCCCGACGATCTCAGCGTGCGCAACGAGGGTTCGGTCACGCGGATCCGGATCGGCGATCCCGACACCACCATCAAGAACCAGCATCGGTACGTGCTGTCGTATACGTATCCCGAAGCGATGCTGTCCGAGCTGGGGCTGTTGTTGGACATCGTTGCCCCCGAGGGTGACGGTTGGGTTGGCGACAACGAGACCGGCCGGTTCGAGGTTCGAGTCGTCGGTGTCGAACTGGCCGAGACCGGTTGCCACACCGGTGTCGAAGATGCGATCGGCGGTTGCACGCTCGATCGTGTGCCCGGCAGCGAACCGCCCGAGTACCGGGTTGTGCTCGAGCCGCTTCCCGAACACGAGGGCCTCTGGATCGAGGGCCGGATCGTGGCGTTCACGACACCCGACGAGGTCGCCGCACCGGCGTTGCCCGACCGTCGTCCGGACCACAGCGGCCGTTTGGCGTTGGCGATGATTCCGGCCGGCCTGGCGGGTTCGCTTCCCGTCTATCGGTGGGCCCGCCGCAAGGGCCGCAACGAGGTATTCGCCGGGGGCGCCGCCGACGCCGCCTATGGGGCGATGAAGCCACCCCGCTCCGACGGCACCGTCGAGCCGCCACCGCCGGTGCAGTTCGTGCCCGACGACGAACTGGCCGACATGGCCACGATCGAGTTCGTGCCGCCCAAGGGGATCGGTCCGTGGGAGGCGTCGGTGTTGATCACCGAGAAGATCGGCAACGACACCGTCGAGGCATGGTTCTCCGGTCTCGCCGGACGCGAGGCGATCACCTTGGAGGAGAGCGGCAAGAACTTGGCGATCGGCTCCGGGCCGAATCGTGGCGAGCTCGACCCGGCCGATGCGAAGCTGCTCGATCGGTTCCTGAAGAAGGACGACCCGTTCGTCACCGGCAAGTACAACTCGTCGTTCGCGTCGGCGTGGCAAGCGGTCGCCAAGCATCAGCGCAGCAAGATCGCCAAGAGCGGTTGGTGGAAGCACATGCCGCCCGGCGCCGGCATCAACCCGAAGAGCAACGACTCGCCGTTCGTGATGGTGATGGTGATCGTGTTCGTGGCCGTGTGGATCGGGTCGGGAGCCGCCGCGATCTTCGGCCTGTTGCGGGCGTGGCCGTTGGCGATCGGGCTCGGGCTGTTGTTCCCGGCAGTCGTCGCCTTCTTCATGTACCGCACGCTGCTTCCGGCTCGCAGTGCTCAAGGGTCGGCGTTGGCGTTGCGGGCCGAGTCGTTCCGGCGTTTCCTCGAGGCCAGCGAGGGCACCCATGTCGAGTGGGCCTGGGAGCACGGGCTGCTTCGCGAATACAGCGCCTGGGCGGTCGCACTGGGCGAGGCGGATGCATGGTCGCGGGCGCTCGACCGTGCCAACGTGCCGGCTCCGGCGCTGGCCGCCGCCGGACCGATCCTGATCGATCGGATGGGTCCGTCGGTGCGGTCCTCGCGGACCGCCCCCTCCAGTTCGGGCTCCGGCGGAAGCGGCGGCTTCAGCGGCGGTGGCGGCGGTGGCGGCGGTGGCGGCGGAGGCGGCTCCGGCTCCTGGTGAGTTGGAAGTTGTGTCAGGGGATTCAGCGGAGGCCCAACTCCCAACTCGCGTCAGGGCCGTTGTGCCCTGGTCGGTGCGTGGTGCCGGGCGGACGATGGGGGTATGGATACCGTGCAACGCCATTGGGACGTGCGGCTCGACATCCGCGAGGACGGCGATCACTGCGAAGTGACCGCTCACCTCGATGCCGGCGACCGCAGCCTGGCGGGTGTCGGTCGGTCGCGGCGCAATCCAGCCGACCCGACCCTCCCTCAGGTTGGCGAGGAGCTGGCGACGGCGAGGGCCCTGCACGATCTCGCCCACCATCTCAGCCAGGACGCCTGGCGCATGATCGAGGAGTTCAACGATCCGGAATGATCCAGATCTTTCCCACTCGACTCGGGGTGACCACGATCAGCCCGGCCAACTCACCGCGACCGAACCCCCGGCGGTTCCGTAGGCGGACACGCCGAGCCGTCCGTCACCGGCGGCCCTGACGGGTCGTCGCCGTTGCCGATCGGGAAGATGACGACGCTCGTCGGTTCGTCACTCCTCGCCACACAGCACTTCGAAGGTGCCGGTGACCGGTGTCGGTGCCGGGCCGCCTCCACCTTGGAAGAGGTATGACGCGTTGAGGTCGACGAACGTGGCCGTGCCGCTGACGTAGCGACCGTCGACGGTGAACGAGTCGACCTGGCTGTCGCCGGCCTCGACGCCGGCAATCGGGAACTCGGGGTCGGAGTTGGCGACCCATTCGATATCGGCTGCCTCGTCGCCGATCTTGGCGGTGGGTGGGTCCTCGAAGTTGGGGTCGTTCGGTGGTGGGAGCAGCAGCTCGATCCCGTTCCCGGCGGCGTCTCGGCCCAGCACCCAGAAGGCACCGAAGAAGTTGGGATCGCAGCGTTGGATCGCCGTAGGCGTGACATCGAACGTGTACACGTTCTCGCCGATCACCACGACCGCCGTGTTCTCGGCGAGGCCGGTCGCCGGCGGCGCATCGTCGCCTGATCGGAGCTGGCACCCTCCTCCACAGCCGGCTCGTCAGCCGGCTCGTCAGCCGGTTCAGTCAGCCGGTTCAGCAGCTGGTTCGTCGCTGGGTTGGTCGGCAGGTTCGCCGGCTGCCGGTTCGGACGCTGGTTGGTCGGAACCGCCCGAGTCGTCGTCGCCTCCACCGCAGGCACTCAGTACCAGTGCGGCTACCGCCAGACCGATCGTGGTTCGTCTCATTTGGCCTCTCCCGTCAAGGGCTGCGGACACCCAAGCCGAGCGCCTCGTCATTGTCGACCGTCCCGCGACGATCGCCTCTCGACCCTACTCAGGTGGCCTGGAATCTTCCAGGGGCGACCTCGACCGCTTCCCCGCGCACGAGCATCCGTTGCACGTGCATCGCCGCGCATCGATGCTCGACGTTGTCGGCGAACACGTGCTGCACGTGGGGTCGGTACACGAAGCGGTGGTCGGCCATCTCGTCGATCGAATGCGGCTCGGCGAGGTACGCCAGCATCGCCTCGTGGCGGCGCGGGATCACAGCGTGGAAACTCGTCGAGCAGCTCGCACGAACGCCTCGCGCCCTTCGATCACACCCTTGTGGTGGAACGTGACGTAGTAGTCGGCCTGCTCGTCGCGGATCTGGATCAGCGAACGCTCGAAGTCCTCGAGGTCGCTCCACACGTCGCCGTAGTACGGGCCGAACCCGGTCAGGTCGATGTCGGACAGGAAGAACACGCCGCCGGAGATCCGGAACCCGCTGTGGCCGCGGGTGTGGCCAGGCAGGTGTACGGCCTCGATCTGCACCCGCCCGAGGTCCCACACGTGCCCGTCGGTGAACCCTTCGGCGTCGGGCCGCGGGGTGTAGTTGAACTCCTCGAGCACCTGCTTGCTGAAGTCGGCCCGGGGCTGGCCGCTCAGGCCGTACACGTCCATCAGGCCGTCCAGGCTGCGTGCCCCCGGCAGGTCGTCGTCGTGGATGTGCACCCTGGCCTCGGTGAACAACCCGTTGCCGGGCATGTGGTCTTCGTGACTGTGCGAGTTGATCACGGCATCGACCGGCACCGGCGCACCGCCCTTGGCGACAACCGTGACCGACGGATCGATGATGACGGCCTCGCCGTCGCCGCGGATCACGAGCGAGTTGCCCGACGGGTACTTCCCGTTGTCGTCGCCGACCAGCACGCTGACGTGTTCGGTCAGGCGCCGTTCGGCGTCGCCCCAGGCTGCGGTCGTGCTCATGCCGGGCAGTTTCGCACGCTCGCCGGCCGCCGGGACAAGCAGCGTTGAGCGACCCGCCATGACGGGATGTGCCAGGCACATCCCGTCATGGCGGGCGGCGCCGACTTCAGCGAGTTCGGTCAGGCAGGGCGCCGCACCAGGCCGAGGCTGGCCGAGTTGATGCAGTAGCGGTTGCCGGTGGGCGGCGGGCCGTCGGGGAACACGTGGCCGAGGTGGGCGTGGCACTTGGCGCAGCGCACCTCGGTGCGGGTCATGCCGAGTTTGCGGTCCTCGATGTATTCGATCTTGTCGGTGCCGAGCGACTCGTAGAAGCTCGGCCAGCCACAGTGGGCGTCGAACTTGGTGTCGCTGTCGAACAGCTGCTCGTCGCACACGATGCAGTGGTAGGTGCCCGGATCCTTGGTGTCCCAGAACTCGCCGGTGAACGGTCGTTCGGTGCCGGCTTCCTGGGTGACGTGGAACTGGATCGGCGTGAGACGCAGCTTGAGATCGTCGGTTGCAGGAACGTTCGTGTCGCTCATGCCCACCAGCCTGCCGCATCGCCACGAGACCTGCACGTCGAGCGAGAGTTGTTCGCGAATCGTTCACGGTCTCCAACCTCACCCCACAGCGTTTCCGCTTTGCATTGTTGGTGGCCCTCACTGGAGCATCTTCATTTGCCTGTTATCGCGCCGGCTCGCTGTCGGTTACTGTGACCGTCAATCGAGCAGGCCGCGGGAGCCCCCATTGCACGTTGTGACCACACCCGACCGAACAAGCTTGGCATCGCTCGCTACCAGCGCGCTCGCGGTGGTTGTTGCGTTGCCAATCGTCGGCTCGTCGTGGGGAGCCACCGGCGTCATGATCGGTGTCACCTTGGGGGTGGCGGTTGTCGCAGCGGTGATCGATGCTCGCCGTGCGCGGATACCCAACTCGCTCGTGCTGATCGCGGCCGCTCCTTCGCTCGTCCTGGTCGCCGTCGCCGCCGCCGACGGACGAGCAATCGAGGCGCTTGCCGACATCGCGTTGGGTGGATTGCTGTTCGCCGGCCCGCTGTTCGTGATGCACCTGATCTCCCCGGATGCGCTGGGATTCGGTGACGTGAAACTGGCGGCGGTGCTCGGCGCCGCGCTGGGCGCGGTCGAACCGAGGCTCGGTGTGCTGGCGCTGTGCCTCGCAGCCGGATCGGCGGCCGCGATCGGCCTGATCGGTCGGCGGGACTCGGTGCCGTTCGCCCCGGGACTCGTGCTCGGTGCTGTCGTCGCGTTGCTCGCCGGAACGATCGTTGGAGAGGGGGCACTGGCATGGCACTGAGGGACCGGGTTCAGCGCACCGACCCGAGCGGAACGACGAGGGCATCCGAACCGGGTGGCTTCCGCCCGACCTCACGTCGCCGCGCCAGGATTGCGCTCGGGGCTGCCATGGCCGCGGTCGCGATTGGCGGGAACGTGCTCGTGTACGCCTCCATCAGCAAGACCACCGAGGTGCTCCAGATCGTCCGCAATGTGCGCGCCGGCGAAGTCATCACCAGCGACGACCTGCGCGTCGTCGAGGCCGACCTCGACCCGACGGTGCCGATCGTCACCCCGCAGCAGATCGGTCTCGTCGTCAACCAGTACGCCCGCGTCTACATCGCTTCCGGCAGCCTGATCGCAGCCCAGTTGGTGCAACCGACTCCGCTCGTGGCTGCCGGGGCGAGCGTCGTCGCGATCGAGATTCGAGCCACCCGCGTTCCTTCAGAACTCCGCGAACGCTCTCGGGTGATGCTCGTGGTGGTCCCCGCCGGCAGCGACGACGAGCCGTTCGTCACGACCGGGCGGGTGGTGGCGCGCGGGACCGCCGAGAGCATCACCGGCGTCTTCGGTTTGTCCGTCGAAGTGCCGGAAGCGGATGCGGCGGTCGTGGCTGCCAGCGATGACGTGCGGGTCGTCGTGCTCGATCCGGGTGCTGACCCGGCGATGGAGAGCGGTGGCTGATGGCGATCGTGGCCGTTGCCGGCGATGCATGCACGACGACCTCGATCGCGCTGGCATCGGCTTGGACGGCCACCGAAGAAGCGTTGCTGGTCGAGGCCGACCCGACCGGTGGCGACTTGGCAGCCTGGTTCGACATGCCGGAATCACCGTCCTTGTCGACCGTGGTGACGCGAGTGCTCGACGGGTCGCACATCGAGTTCGATCGGTTCGTACGAGTCGCTCCATCGGGTCTGCGGGTGATCCCGGCCCCCGTCGGCAGGGCGGAGGCTGCGCAGGCGGTCGGTCAGACCTCCCGGTCGCTCGTCGCGATGTTGGCGGCTCGTCGCCCACCCGTTGTCATCGCCGACATTGGTCGACCTGCCACCGTCTCCGGCGTCCCATCCGTTCGTCGGGTCGGCTGCCGTGACCGTGGTGGTGCATCGGCAGTCGACACAGTCGGCGAGGGCGGCGGCAGTTCGGCTCCAGCGCCTGGCCGAGCAGCTCGACGGCTTTGCATCGGTGCCGACGGCGATCGTTGTTGCCGTGGTGGGCGCCAGCCCGTTCGGGCTCGGCGAGGTCGAATCGTTCCTGGGCGAATCTGTCGGCGCCCATTCGGTGATCGGGCTGCCGGTCGATGAGCTTGCGGCCGCCGCGTTCGGTGGGCGGGTCGGCCTGTCGGGTCGGCGCCTCGCCAGGCTGCCTCTGCTGAAAGCAGCCCGCCATCTGGCGACCATCGTCGAGTACCAACTCGATTGGACCGTCGCTGGTTCGAGGAATGCACCGCTGTGACGGGCCCGAACGGCTTGCGGCCGCACGACCATCCGGCGCTCATCCGCACGGTCACCGACAAGGTCGCCTCTCGGCTGGTCGAGGCGATCGAGCACAACGAGGCCGATCGCCACGACGGCAACGCCACGGAGGAGGTGCCGCTCACGGCCGACTCCCGTCGACAGCAACTGCTCGTCGGTGCCTGGCTGAGCGAGGAGATCGCCACCGTCAACCAGGACCGCATGCGGCGCGGAGATCCTCCTCTGACCGAAGTCGCCGACCGCGAGATCCGAACCAGGGTGGTCGCCGAGCTCACCGGCTCGGGCCCGCTCGAGCCGTTCATGAACGATCCACTCGTCGAGGAGATCGACGTCAACTCGCATCTCTCGACCTGGGTCACCTACAGCGATGGCCGCAAGATCGACGTCGGAGCACTGTGGGAGTCACCGGCTGAGTTGACCGCCTATCAGAAGCGACTGGCGCGCCGAATGACCGGCACCGGCGAGGGTCGGCTCGACACGCAATCGCCGATGCTGACGTTTCAGTCCAACGACGGATCGCGCATCGTGATGGTGCTCGGCGGGCGGACCGAACACGGAATCTCGACCCACCCGCGAATCGCGATTCGGCGCTTCGTGCTGCGCCATGAGGGTCTCGACGGGTTGGCGAAACGGGGGATGTTCCCGTTCGAGATGGTGCCGCGATTGCACGCCATGATCCGGTGCGGTTTCACGGTGCTCGTCAGCGGGCCGCCCGGCGCCGGCAAGACGACCCTGCTGACCGAACTGCTCGGCGAGGTGTCGCCACGCGAGCGGATCATCACGGTCGAGAAGAACCTGCTCGAACTGCGACTCGAAGACGACCCACGCCATCCCGACGCACCCGCCTTGTTCACGCGGCACTCCAACGCCGAGGGCGAGGGCGAGATCACCACCCGCCAGTTGGTCGAACTCACGCGGCGGCTGAACCCCGACCGCGTGGTGGTCGGGGAATTGGTCGAGAACGAGGCCCTCGACATGCTCGATGTCGCCTCGATGTGCAAACGCGGTTCACTCGCCACGATTCACGCCCACACGTCCGATGTCGTGGTGCAACGGCTCGCCTACTACGTGTCGAAGTCGGACACCAGCCTGCCGGAGTTCGCGGTGTGGAGCCTGATCGCCCAAACGGTCGATTTCATCATCCACATCGACCTCGTCCGCAACGAGGAACACGATGCAGCTCCCGATTCGACGGGTGACCTCGATCATCGAGATCGGTGGACTCGGCGAACAAGGTGGCCTGGCGACCACCGAGGTGTGGGGGATCGGGCACGACGGTCAGCTCGCACAGTTCGCCCCGTTGTCGGCGCGCCATCTGCAACGGCTTCGACTATCCGGCTACGACCCTCAGCTGTTCGCACCGACCGGAGCATGGTGATGGTGCCGGTCGTCGTGCTGCTGTCGGGCCTGTTCGTTGCCGGGGTCGCCCTCATGGTCACTCCCGGAACCGCGGCTCTGTCGCCCGCCATCAGCACCGTGTCGGTGCGGCGCCTCGGGTCCCGGTTCGTCGGAGCCGTGGTGGCCGGCGTGGCGGTCTTCCTGGCGTCGAGTTGGTTGATCCCCGGCGTCGTCGTCGGTGTCGGGACGTTCTGGGCGATCGGCGGCTGGCAGCGCCGACAACGGTCGAGCCATGCCGAGATCGCTCGACTCGACGCGCTCGCCAGTTGGATCGAGAACGTCCGCGATGTCTTGATGGCCGGCGAACAACCGGTCGGAGCGATCACATCGACGGTCGCCGCCTGCCCTCCGATCATCCGGCCTCACGTCCGTCGCCTGGCGGCCGGGCTCGGACGTCAGGATCCCGAGATCGTCTTCAGGCGTTTCGCCGATGATCTCGACGATCCGTTGGCAGATCTGGTGGCTGCGGGTCTGGCGATCGCGATCCGGCGCGGCGCTCGCACCGTGCCGGTGTTGACAGCGCTCGCCGACCAAACTCGCCAACAGGTCGATCGGCGGCGCCTCGTCGAAGCCGAACGGGCGCCAACCCGCCGGGAGGTGCAGGCCCTCACGCTGATCATGGGGGCCCTGGTCGTCGGCCTGCTGGTGTTGGGTCGCAGCCAATACCTCGACGCCTATGACGAGCCGAGCGGCCAGCTGTTCCTCGGGGCCTCGCTGGCGGGATACGTGGCCCTCATCATGCGTGTCCAACGACTGGCGGCGTTTCCCCGCCCGAGTCGGTTCCTGACGGGAACACCGCAAGTTCCCACCGACCAGCGGGGGTTGCGTTGAGCGCGGTGGCCGCCATCTCGCTGCTGACGGCGGTCGGTGTGGCCGGGCTGGCGCTGGCCTTGAGCGGGTGGATGCAGCCGGCCCCGACTCTGCGGCGGGTGATCGCCGACCTGCAACGCCCCGGCTCCACCACGGTGTCTTCGACCAACGTCGGAGGGCGCCGACTGATGTCGTCGCTGGTCGGTGCCGCTCGGAGTCAGCCGCGACTCCTCCCGAGCGACCCGCAGCTGTTGCTGGCTGGCCGGTCGATCGAGCAACACCTGCTCCACCTCGTGCTGGCTGGGCTGGCTGGGCTGGTCATGCCTCCGTTGCTGCTCGGCGTGCTCCAAGCAGCGGGTGTCGTGAGCCTCGGTTGGTTCGTCCCGTTGGTGGTGGGCCTGGCGGCCGCGGTGCTTGGGCCGTTGATCGTTCATACGGTGACGATCGAGCGAGCCGCTGCGGTGCGCACCGACCTCAGATATCAAGTGTCGGCCTATCTCGATGTGGTCACGATGTTGTTGGCGGGCAACACCGGTTACGAAGGGGCGCTCGAACAGGCCGGGCATGCCGGCGACGGGCGATTGTTCGCCGAACTGAGGCGGCGGATGCGTGAGTCGGCGGCGCGTGGGCTCAGTCTCACCGACGCCCTCGAACGCACCGGTCGCGAGTTGGGGTTGGAGGAGCTGGAACAGATCGCCGCCACCGCCGCCCTCAGCGCCGCCGAAGGTGCGCCGGTCGCTCGAACGTTGGCGGCAAAGTGCGCCACCTTGCGCACGGCGTTGTCGACCGAGCAGGAATCGGAGGCTCGGCTGCGCACCAGCCGCCTGACCACGCCGATCGTTGGCATGGCCCTGATCTTCATGGGGCTCGTCATCTACCCAGCATTGAGTTTCTCGTGATTGCGCAACACAAAGGAGAACATCCATGAACGACGTGACGATGGTGGCGAATGCCGTCACTCACCAGTTGTACGGAGCGGGGCTGGCGATCTTCGGCCGCCGCCCTGATCGAACAGCCCGATCGAACTACCGGGGTAACCGCGACGTCGAACCGACTCGGGACCGCGGCGCGGTGTCGCTGGAGCAGGTGCTCTGGTTCGTCGCTGCCGGCGTGAGCGTCGCTGTGATCGCGGCGATCCTGTGGGGGCAGATCAAGGACAAGGCCGACGATCCGATCATCTCCCCGTCGTCTCCGTGATTCGTCATGGCCCCGCTGCTGCCCGCCTCCGGTGACATCGACCGTGGTTCGACGTCGCTGACCACGGTGCTGCTGACGCCAGTGTTCGTCGTCGTCGCGTTCGCAGCGTTCCAGGCAGCGATGTGGACGCACGCCAGAACCGAGGCGCGGGCCGTGGCGCGCGACACCGCTGCGCTCGTCGCCCGCAGCGGTGTCGAGATCGACGCCGCTGAGGCGTCGGCTGAGGCAGCGTTGCGGTCGAGCGTCGACATCGTTCAGCCCGACGTCGAGATCACATCGAGCGGCACGTTCGTGGTGGTTCGTGTCACGGGTCGGGCCCCCGGCATCGTGCGCGGTACGACGGCACCGGTGGATGTCACCGAGGCGCTTCCGATCGAGGGGTTCCGCCCATGACCCATCCGTCCACGGCATCGAGGCGCGATCGTGGCGCCGCCGACGCGCTCGGGCTGGTGCTGATCGCTCCGGCGGTGATCGGCTTGGCGATCCTGGTGGTCGCCCTCGGCCGGGGCGTCGATGCGAGGGCACAGGTCCGCTCAGCGGCGGAGGCGAGCGCCCAGGCGGCGGCCCTCGAGCGCGACGCCGGATCTGCCGCTGTTGCCGCCAATCGGGTGGCCCGGGCGATGCTCGTCGACAGCGACACCTGCACCGACCCGGTGCTGACCATCGCATATCCCCAGTCCGGTGCGGTCGGGTCGAACCTGAGTGTCGGCCTGGTCGAAGTCACCATCGAGTGCCAGGTGTCCAACCGCGGCATCGAAGTCGTTCAGTCCGGGTCGCGGCAGGAGGCGGTGACAGCGGTCGCCAGCGTCGATCTGTTCCGGGCACGTGGCACACCATGACCAACCGGCGTCGCTGTCGCGGGGAGCGCGGCATGGCAACGGTCACCGCCCTGGTGCTGTTGTTCGCGTTCACGGCCGGTGGCGTGATCTGGCTGGCCCGCGACGTGAACCGGCGGGTGAGCAACCGTTCGGCGGCACAGTCGATCGCGTTTCAGGCGGCAAGGTCGGGCGCTCAGCAGGTTGAGGTTGGCTCGCTCCGAGGCGGTGATTCGAACTCCGTGATGATCGATCCGGTGCTCGCCCGCCAGCAGGCGCTGCTGATCGCCGACCGCCTGTTCGACGAGTACGAGGTGGATGGTGCGGTGCTGGCGATCTCCGTCGAGGACATCACCGTCACGGTCGAAGTGCAGATCTCCGACTCCGCCGGCGACGTCGTCGGCGTCGGGTCAGCACGCGCCGAGGTCGGTTCGTGAGACGGCCGGCTGCACATTTCTCGGGTTGGCTTTCCGCAATCGCTCAGCGCGACGACCTCCACTGCACACGTGAAGGCGCCAACGGGCGAGCTGGGTGAGGGGCGCGGCGCGATGAAGCAACGCAGCGGCTCGCGTGCCGTTCAGTTCGTGTCGGCGCTGGTGCTGCTGGCGGTCATCGCGGTCGGGGTCCCCGGGCTGCTGGTCGCCGGCATCGCGAGCCAGGTTCGGCAGGAGCCGCACCACTGCACGGTGTGGCCTCGCCGACCGACTGGCAGTTCGATCGGATCAAACGGGCGTTGACCGACCGGCTCACCGAACAGACCATTGCGGACATCGTGATTCGGTTGTCCTTGATCGTGGTGTGGATGGCGGTGGTGGTCGTGGTGCTCACCGTGTTGGCCGAGATCGTTCACATGGTGCGTCACCACGGTCTGGCGTTGCCGGACATCCGCGGTTTCGGAGTGCCTCAGTCGATCGCCAGGCTGATCGCGATCGGGCTGCTCGTCATCCTGCCCTCGTTTGCTTCGCCTGCCCGCGCAGTGGCTCGTGGCGGAGCCCAACTCGTGCCTCGACGGGCGATCGCGACGCTCGAGAACGTCGACGTGCGACCCGCCGACGTCGAGGCCAGCGCCGTCAGCTACTCGTCGCACGAAACAGCCGGGTTGCCTGGCGTCGAACCAGGTCGCTACATCGTTCGTGCCGGAGACTCGATCTACGGCATCGCCGAGCGCCTGGCAGGGCCCGATCCGACGCTTGGTCGCCGACTATGCCGAGCGCCTACTCGACTTGAACCTCGACACCACGATGCCCGATGGGCAGAGGTTCACGAATGCCGCCCTGATCGACGTCGGGTGGGTGTTGGAACTCCCGGTGGCCGACACAGACGATGACGGCGCAGGTGTTGCCGGTGCCCATGTGGTCGAGCGCGGCGAGTCGTTGTGGTCGATCGCTGATGACGAGTTGGGTGACGGCAAGCGCTGGCCGGAGATCTTCGAGAGCAACGAGGGCCGCACTTTTGAGGACGGACGTCGCCTCGTTGAACCGGACTTGATCCAACCGGGATGGAGTCTGAACCTGCCGACGTCGCCGCACGATCCAGGTGGCACCGTCGATGGTGAGGTCGCAGTCGATGGCGAGATAGACGACGACGGCGCCAGCGCGGAGGATGGTGAGGTCGCTCCGTTGCCCGTCGTTGAACCCGTGCAACAAGGTCCGGTCCGGCCCGACAACGTCTGGGCGCCCAGTCCGGCCGACGAGCTGGCCGATGCGATCAGTGAGTCGACGATTGGCGGCGCCGGTGTCGCTGAGTCGGACCGCGAACAGTCCAGCCCGTCGGCATTGACGGTTCCCGAACAACAGGCGTCCGGTGAGTTCGTGGCACCCGACGCGGCCGTTCCGCAAGCACAGTCCGATGCGGGTTCAGCGGATCCATCGACGGTTGCCCGGCGACCCGAGGACGGGGCGGCGGAGCTGCTGACGCTCAGTCGGGCGGCGATGCTGTCAGCGGGAACTCTGGTGTTGCTCGGTGTTCGTCGCCGCAACCAACTCAGGCGGGCGCGCCCTCGATCGCGCCTGCCGATCCCGACGTCGCGTCGTACGGCGACCGAGCGGGGGCTGCGGTCCGGCGATGCGAACGATCCGGTTCGATCAGGTCTGTTCAGCCATCCGTTTGATTGCGAACGACCTGGTCGCCCAAGGCGAACGCGTCGTCGCCGTGCTGATTGGTTCGGAGGAGGACCTCGAGTTCCGGTTCTCCGGGCCGGTCCACCTGGCGGCGCCTTGGCGAGGCCATGGCGAGGTGTGGGAGCTATCAGGATCGATGCGCGAGTCGGGTGCTGCTCGCGTTGCCTCGGCTGTGTTTCCGTGCCCGACTCTTGTGCAGCTCGGCTGCCACGTCGACGGGCGGGATGTCTACGTCGACCTCGAGGCCTGCGGGGCGATCGAGGTTGCGGGACGTTCCGAGCAGGCCGACGCGATCGTTGCTGCCGTCGCCATGACGCTCGCTGCGTCGACACTCGCCGAAGTGACGACGCTCGTCGGACTCGGCGTTCCGGATGCTGCCTTCTTGAATCACCGGTTGCACGTGTCCGCCCACGACGATGACCATGCGTTCGAGATCGCCGCGCAGGCGATCGGTACGACGGCAACGACCGGGAGTTCGACATTCGCGCTGCGTGTCGGGGCCGGTGCCGGTGAGGTCTGGGAACCGGCCGTGGTGCTGGCCGATTCGACGGCCGGCGTGCTCGCACTACCGCACCGCACGACCGGTCTCGCCGTTGTCTCGGCGTCGCCGATCGGCGGGCCGGCGCATCGTCTGGAGCCTGATGGGGATGCGTGGGCACTTCGGCCGCTTCGGATTCGGCTGAGACCGATCGGGATGTCCCCGAGCGATGTCACCTCGATCGCCGAACTGGTCGACGTCGCCGAAGCGACTCCGGTGTTGGTGCTGCCCTTCCAACCGAACCCGGACCTGGCGAGCGAGCTGGGTGTCGACCTCACCGCAGAACCAGACGTCGATGCCGGGCTCGACGAGTCCGAGAGCGATGGCAGGGCGAGCGTTGTGGATGTGTCGGCGGCGGTACAGCGACCGGCGGAGATCGACTCGTGGGAGGTCGTGACATCCGTGTGGCGGCCGACAGCGGCACCCGACTGGAAGCTGCGGGTTCGCCTGATCGGTCCGGTCGAGGTGGTCTCCGATTCCGGTGACAGCGTCGAGTTCGAGCGATCCAAGACTCGAGAACTCGTGGCCTGGCTGGCGACCCACCGCGGTCGATCGACTCGCACTGCGGCTCGCACCGCGCTGTGGGAGCTCGACGTGCGAGACGCGACCTTTTCGAACGTGGTGTCGGAGGCCCGTCGAGCATTGGCGCGGTTGGTGGAGCCGCCCGAGGGTGAGGAGTGGGTCGGGCGCACGATGACCGAGGCGCTGCCGCTGCACGAACTGGTGGTCACCGATGCCGATCTGATCGAGCGGGCACTCGAAGCGGCACGGCTCCAGCCACCGGCGCAAGCGATCGCCACCCTCACGCCTGCGGTCGAACTGATCAACGGGATGCCGTTCGAGGGCACGTCGTACCTGTGGCCCGATGCGGAAGGGATCACGTCGAACCTCGTGTTGCTGGCGACATCGGCAGCGGCCGAGCTGGCCGCTCATTGTCTGTCGCTCGGCGACATCGATGGTGTGTTTCGGGCCACCGGGCGTGGCCTCCAGGCGCTGCCGGGCCACGAGGAGCTGATCGGACTGCGGATGCAGGCTCATGCCGGGGCCGGCGATCACGCCGGTGTCCGGCAGGAATGGGAGAGCTACGAGCGGGTCATCACCTCCGACCCGTGGAGCGACGGCGAGCCGGCGTCGAAACTGGTCGAACTCCGCCGGCGGCTCCTCAACCCATCCCACTAGGGGCGTCGTGGCGGATCAACCACGGCGCAGGTGATCGACGACCCGACCGATCGACTCCCGCCGACGCACACTCGATCGTCGGACTCGTCGCTATGCGGGCACGCCGCGAGCCGGGCTACCGCGCCCGGTACCACCGATGATGCAACGTGTCGGTTGCGCCGACGCGGTTCAGAACACGAGCGGGGTCTGCGTGAGCGCGTTGCCGTGCAGCCCAACTCGCTCAAACGATCGGCGACCGCCGCTCGCTCGCCGACGACGCTCAGTCGTAGAGGGCCGCCGCCCGCCGAAGTCGTTCGGCGACATGGTCGCGCAGACCGGGCGGTTCGACTATTTCGACGTGTGGAGAGAGCGAGAGCAGATCGGTGGCGGCTGCGTCGAGCGTCGCGATCCGGAATGTTGCTTCGATCCAGCCGTCGGCGTCGGCCGCTGCGCTGTGCATGATTCGGAGTGGCTGCAGGACACGCAGGACTGCGGCGAGTTGGCGACCCTGGGGCGAGATGCGGACTTTGGCACGCCGTACAGACCCTGTTCGTCGGTGCGTGCGTTTCCATTCGGTCGGGTCCGGCAGGCTGTGGTCGAACCCATCGAGCAGTTCGAACCCGCCCCCCGGTCCGCGCACGGCATACACCGGTACGCCGGCTCCGGAGAGTTCTTCGATATCGCGCAGAATGGTGCGCTGGCTTACTTCGAGCTCGTCCGCCAGTTGTGCTGCGGTTGCCCGCCCGCTGCGCTGCAGGATCAACATCAGTGACACCAACCGTCCGGCACGCATCTCGAGAAGTCTGACATTGCAGCCTATTCATGACAAGAGATGTCACTCAACCTTGTCTACCGTTGATCCTTCAACCAGGCTCGCGTGGAGGAGCATGACGATGACCGATGTCGAAGGAACCGGAACACCGGACGATCCGTGGGTCTTGTGCACCCCGCCCGGCAAGTCAGAGTTCGAGGCCTACCGCGACCCCGATGCCGACCCACCGGCGTTGGTGGTGCAGGTCGGTGCCACCGAACTTCGCTATCACCTGTCGTGCATCGACGACCTGCATTCGATGCTTGTCGAGCACGGCGACTGGATGCCATTGGGCAACAAGGATGAACAGAAGGAAGTCGACGAGGGCACCGTCGAGGCGTGGGGACGAGCTTCGGACAACCCGGTCGGCGGCTGGTACGGCTTCAAGAAGGGGCTCAGGGGTCGCTTCGGGAACTACGTGCCGCCGGTGCTCGAAGCGCTCGGATTGGCCGAGGTCGAACACAACGCCCGCAACAACCGTATGCGAGCGATCCGCTGATCCTGGAGGCCGTCCGATCTCGTGGTGGTTCGCCGAACGGTGTACGCGTCAGGCGCTGCCGGTCATGTATTGCACCGAGGCACGTTGGGCGAGATTGCCCTTGATGACCTCCTCGAGGAACAACACGTGGTGCGGGTGGTCGCGGTACGTGCGGTACCCGTCGACGTTGTCGAAGTCGGCGACCAACACGTAGTCGTAGTTGCCTTCGGAGATGCCGATGTCCGTGCCGTGCAGATAGCCGCGGATCTCCTCGATCACCGTCGGCATGCTGTTGAGGCCATCACGAACGCGGTCGACGTACTCCGGACCGAGTCCGTCGGCGAACTTGAACATGGCGACGTGGCGCAATGGCATGTGGGCTCCTTGAGGCCGGTGAATCAGCTGTACTGATCGAGGATCGTGTTCTCGGTGACCCTCGCCAGGGTCTCCTTCACGGCCGTCGCCGTTGCGGCGTCGATGCCTTCGACCGCGCTCAGGTCGTCGATCGTGGCCCGCTGAAGACGTGCCAGGTCACCGAAGTGATTGGCGATTCGCGCCGCCTGCTCGGTCGACAGCGCATTGACGCGGTCGAGCAGTCGGAGCCCCTTCGGGGCGATCTCGTGCGACAACTCTGCGTCGGGAAGATGCAGGGTGGTGAGAGCCATCCGGGCGTCGAGCACGTCGTCATCGCGCAGGCGCGACATCTCGGCCAACGTGTCCTCGACGTTGCGGTGCGGTGGCAGGTAGTCGGCCACCACCAAATCGAGTTCGTCGTCGATCTCGGTGTAGATCTCGTCGAGCTGAAGCCGCAGCAGGCGGGCGTCGACCCCGAGCTCGATGATCATGGTCTCGAGTTCGTCGGCGATGCGGGTCACCATCTCGCCACGCTGCACGACCGATACGACGTCGCGCACGGTGACGACGTCTTCCACCTCGAGCGCCGTGAGGTTGCTGATCGCGTCGTCGAGGCGGGTCTTGTAGCGCTCGAGCGTTTGCAGCGCCTGGTTGGCCCGGTCGAGCAGCGGACCGGTCTCTTGCAGTTGCCGTTTGGCGCCGCCGCCATAGACGTTGATGACGCCCATTTCCTCGGACGCCGAGATGACGGGAACATCGAGCGACCGGGCGACCCGCTCGGCAGTGCGGTGACGGGTGCCGGTCTCGCTGGTCGGCACGGTCGGGTCGGGCACGAGGTGGACATTGGCGCGGGCGATGCGACCGCCGTCCTTGCTGATGATGATGGCACCATCCATCTTGGCCAACTCGGACAGACGCTGCGGGCTGAAGGGCGCATCGACCAGGAAGCCACCGGAACAGATCGCCAGAACTTCGGGGTCATCGGACAGGATCAGCAGGGCACCCGCCTTGGAGCGCACGACCCGATCGATGCCGTCGCGCAGCGGAGTACCAGGCGAAACGCGAGCGAGTGCGCTGCGCATCGCCTCGTTCGTCCCCCGGTGCCGACTCGACATGGTGTGATTGTAGATGAACGCGGTTGCCTGCGCCGCCTCGGGTTCGGCCCACTCAGCCGATCAGACCGGCGGCGGCGAGCGCCTCGGGCAAGGTGGCGACCCGCTCCATCCGCAAGGTGTCGTTGTCGGGGGCCGGTGAGTTGCGCGGCGCGATCACTCGATGGAAGCCCAACCGAGCGGCCTCGGTCAGCCGACGTGGGGCGTTGGAGACCTGGCGCACCTCGCCACCCAGCCCGACCTCGCCGAACGCCACCAGGTCGCTGGGAAGCGGACGATCGGTGACGGCGCTCACGATCGCCAGACAGATCGCCAGGTCGAGGCCGGGTTCGACCAGACGAACACCGCCGACCGTCGAGGCGTACACATCTTGTGTCTGGACAGCAATCCGAGCTCGCTGTTGCAGCACCGCCAACAGCAGCGCCAGACGGTTGCTGTCGATGCCTTGCGTTGTGCGGCGGGCCGGCACATTGGGGGGAGCCGGGGTGGTGAGTGCTTGAACCTCGATCACCAGCGGACGCTGACCCTCGATCGTGGGAGCGATCGCCGAACCCGGCACACCCGTGCGGCGATCACCGAGGAACAGCTGGCTCGGGTCTGGTACGCCGATCAACCCATGACCTGCCATCTCGAACAACCCGAGCTCATTGGTGGGACCGAACCGGTGTTTCGTCGCCCGCAGCAGTCGGAGCGCGTGGTGGCGTTCACCCTCGAACGACAACACGGTGTCGACGATGTGTTCGAGCAGGCGCGGCCCGGCCAGCGAGCCCTCTTTGGTGACGTGACCGACCAGCACGATCGGGATACCGGTTCGCTTGGCGACGTTGACCAACTGCTGGGCGCACCCGCGCACTTGCACGACCGAACCGGGCGGCGATCCGAGCGCCGGGTCGTGCACCGTTTGGATCGAGTCGATCACGACGAAGTCGGGCTTGACGTCGGTGATCGAGGCCAGGATGTGAGGGAGCGCGGTCTCGGCCTGCAGCCACAATTCGGGGCGCACCGCATCGAGCCGCTCGGCCCGCAAGCGAACCTGCTGAGCGCTCTCCTCGGCGGTGACGTACAGCGCCCTCCCGGGCCATGCCGCCAGGAGCTGCAACAACAGGGTGCTCTTGCCGATCCCCGGCTCGCCGCCCAGCAAGGTGACCGACCCCGGCACGACGCCGCCGCCGAGCACTCGATCGAGCTCGCCCAGCCCGGTGCCGACCGGGCGGCTGACGAGCGGATCGATGTCGGAGATCGGGCACGCCGGCCCGGCCGCCGGAGCAATGATCGGCACGTCGGCGATGGCGACCTCTTCGACCAATGTGTTCCACTGCCCGCACGAGTTGCACTGCCCCGCCCACTTGGGATGCGCCGCACCGCAGTCGGTACAGACGTGTTCGATCCTGCTCTTCGCCATCCCCCCATCATGCCCACCCCCTGTCACACAGTTGCGGTCTCGGCCCTGGCCGGGGGCGGGGACCTCGTCCGCGACCACCGACGGCCGGGTAGGGTTTCTCGGATGTCCAGCACGTTCCCGCCCTTTGATGGCTCCGCGCCCCAGCAACAGAAGTTCTCCTCGGAACCCGAGATGGGGATCGACCCCGCCAAGCGATACACCGCCACGATGAGCACCTCGATGGG
The DNA here is from genome assembly GCA_963700265.1 of uncultured Acidimicrobiaceae bacterium. Lineage (GTDB taxonomy): Bacteria > Actinomycetota > Acidimicrobiia > Acidimicrobiales > Ilumatobacteraceae > Ilumatobacter. Next base: position 518,794 of record CAVOWX010000001.1, read on the forward strand.
TGACCTGGTGATCGCACTCGACCCGATCAAGGCCCCCAAGACGGTCAACAGCTTCGTGTTCCTGGCCCTCAACCACTACTACGACGGGATCATCTTCCACCGCATCATCAGCGGGTTCATGTGCCAAGGTGGCGACCCGACGGGCACCGGCCGCGGCGGCCCCGGCTACAAGTTCAACGACGAACTGCCCCGCCCCGGTCAGTACGAGATCGGCTCGGTAGCGATGGCCAACGCCGGCCCCAACACCAACGGCAGCCAGTTCTTCTTGATCTCCGGGCCCAACGGCGCCGCCTTGCCGCCGGCCTACAGCCTGTTCGGCAAGATCGTGAAGGGCCTCGACGTGCTCGACCAGATGCAGCGCGTGCCGACCGGCGGCGGCGATCGTCCCAAACAGGACGTCGTCATCAACTCGGTCACCATCACCGTCGCAGACGACTGATACCCAGCGATGGGCGGCGCCTCGCTGTCAGCCGCACAGGCGCGCAGGATCGCACTCGGCGCGCAAGGCTTCAACGACCCACGCCCGAGCGGCCGCGTCGACCGCCGTCATCTCCGGCGCGTCGTCGACCGGATGGGTCTGATCCAGATCGACTCGGTCAACGTGCTGGTGCGCAGCCAGGAACTCCCGTTGTTCGCACGGCTCGGCCCGCACCCGCGCAACCTGATCGAGGATGCGACCGCCGACGGCGAGCTGTTCGAGTACTGGGTCCACGAGGCCAGCCACGTGCCATCGGGACATCACCACCTCTACCGCTGGCGGATGAACTCGCGGCTGCGTTGGGGTGTGTTCCGAACGTTGATGAAGGATCGCCCGGAGTTCGTCGAAAGCGTCTACACCCACGTCGCCGAGAACGGTCCGATCGTGGCCGGCGACCTCAAGCAGCGGGTCGGCAAGAAGGGCGAATGGTGGGACTACGACGACGGCAAGGTGGCACTCGAAGCGCTGTTTCACGAAGGCCGTCTGGCGGCTCGCCGCCGGCCCAACGATTTCGCCCGGCTGTACGACATCGCCGAACGGATGATTCCCGCCGCTGCGCTCGACCGTGCCACCCCGCCCGAGGAGGAGGCTCGCAAGCAGCTGTTGGTGCTGGCCGCCAAACACCACGGGGTGGCGACGCTCGTCGAGTTGGCCGACTACCACCGACAGGGCAACCCGCCGGTCCGGCCGCTGGTCCCCGAACTCGTCGAGGAAGGTCGCCTGATCGAGGTCGAGGTCGAGGGGTGGTCGAAACCCGGCTACCTCCATCCTGAGGCGGTGACGCCGCGGCAGATCGCGGCGCGGGCGCTCCTGAGCCCGTTCGACCCGGTGGTCTGGAATCGTGATCGTGCCGAGCAGCTGTTCGGCTTCCGGTATCGGATCGAGATCTACGTGCCACAGGCCAAGCGCCAATACGGCTACTACGTGCTGCCGTTCCTGCTGGGTGACGAACTGGTCGCCAGGGTCGACCTGAAAGCCGACCGCGCCACGGGCACGCTGTTGGTCCAGAGCGCGTGGGGCGAACCGGGCATCAGCGAAGCCACCGTCGCCCACGAACTGGCGGAGGAGTTGCAGTCGATGGCCGAGTGGCTGGGCCTCGAGCGGGTCCACGCGACCGGCGCCGGCGACCTCGGCCCAGCTGTGTCGAAGGCGATCACCACCACCTGAGCCGGCTTCCTGGACGGACCGGGGATGCGCCACCGCGACTGGTCGCGTCACTACGCTCGGGTCGTGTCCGACGACCAAGATCAACCCGCCGACTCGTCGGCGTCGGAGTCGCCGCCGCAAAGCACCTGGCGTCACCCGCTCGACTCGTCGACACCGGTGTCACCACTCAGCGACGCCGATGTCGCCAGGCAGCGAGTCCCCGGCTGGGTGATTCGGGCGATCGCCTTGTTCTGGATCGGCTTCATGTTGGTCGGAGTGTTCAAACATCTCTGGGGACGCCTCGACGGGTTGCTGATGCTGCTCGTGATCGCCTTGTTCCTCGCTCTGGCGATCGAACCGGGGGTCAACCGCCTGGCGCGCCGTGGGTGGCGTCGCGGCAGCGCCACCGCAGCGATTCTGCTGGGCGTCATGTTGGCGGCCGGCATCTTCGTCGGCGCGATCGGCACGTTGGTCGGCACCCAGATCGCCGATCTGCTGCAGAACTCCGAGACCTACATCGTCGAGTCCGTGGACCGGATCAACGACGCCTTCGGCTCGTCGCTCGACCCGCAAGAGGTCGTCGATGAGTTCAATCGTCCCGATGGTCCCGTGCAGGAATTCATCGACAGCCAACAGGACAATGTGGTGCAGCTCTCGTTGCAGGCCCTGAACGGCATGTTGCAGGGCCTCTCGGTCCTGCTCTTCACCTACTACCTCGTGGCCGATGGTCCGCGCCTGAGGAGAGCGATCTGTAGTCGCCTGCGACCCGATCGGCAGCGGGTCGTGCTCGACGCCTGGGAACTGGCGATCACCAAGACGGGCGGCTATCTCTATTCGCGAGCCTTGCTGGCGGCACTCTCGGCACTGTTCCACTGGATCGTTTTTCAGGGCGCCGACATCCAAGCGCCGATCCCGCTCGCTCTGTGGGTCGGTCTGGTCAGCCAGTTTCTGCCCGTTGTCGGTACGTACATCGCCGGCATCCTGCCGGTCTTGATCACGTTCCTCGACTCGCCGATCAAGGCTGCCGTGGTGCTCGGATTCATCATCGTGTATCAGCAGGTCGAGAACTACTTCTTCGCCCCCCGCATCACGGCTCGCACGATGGAACTCCACCCGGCGGTGGCATTCGGTGCGGCGTTGGCCGGATTTTCGTTGCTCGGGGCGGCCGGTGCCGTGCTGGCGCTGCCGGCGGCGGCGATGATTCAGGCGATCGTCGGCGACTGGGGCGAACGTCACGAGGTACTCGAGACCGAGCTCACGGCGATGCGAGCCCCCGGGCCCCGACAGGCGACGGACACCACCTGATGCAACGACTGACCTCTGCCGCAATTGCGGCGAGCTATCGACCCGTCGCCGTGACCGATCGATCCGGTTTCGACGAGAGCGTTCATCACGGTGTCGTGGTGGCGCTCGATCGGACCGGTGCGGTCGCGTTCAGCGTTGGCGACCCGATGATCGAGATGTTCCCGCGCTCGTCGAACAAGCCGATCCAGGCTGACGCGATGGTGCGGCTCGGTTTGAAGGTCGACTCGTCGGAGCTGGCGCTGGCGTGTGCCAGCCATGATGGCACCGACCGCCACGTCGCCACGGCGCGGCGAATCCTCGCCGACGTCGGTCTCGACGAGCGCGCACTCGCCAATACCCCAGATCTTCCGCTCGACCGCGATGCTGCCGACCGGTTGCTTGCCGGCGGCGGTGAACGGGCAGCGGTCTACATGAACTGCTCGGGCAAGCACGCCGCGATGGTGGCGACCTGTGTGATCAACGGTTGGGATGTCGATGGCTATCTGGCGTTCGACCATCCGCTTCAGATGGCGATCACGCAACGCATCACCGAGTTGGCCGGTCCGGTGGCCCACATCGGTATCGACGGCTGCGGGGCACCCGCCCACGTCGTGTCGCTGACCGGATTGGCGCAGGCGTTCGGCACACTCGCCGCCGCCCGCGGCGACGTCTGGTCGGCGATGACCGGTCACCCGGAACTGGTCGCCGGCGAGGGACGCGATGCGACCCGAATCATGCAGATCGTGCCAGGCCTGATGGCCAAGAACGGTGCCGAGGGTGTGTTCGCTGCGGCGCTTCCCGACGGTCGCGCTGCAGCCGTCAAGATCGCCGATGGCAGCAGCCGGGCGGCGGGCATCGTGTTGGCGGTCGCCCTGTCGGCGATCGGGGTTGACGTCGATCCCGAGCGACTCGGTGCACCGATGCTCGGTCACGGACTGCCCGTCGGTCGGATTCGCCCACTGGTCGACACGTGATCGCCACGTGAGCAGCCCCGAGTTCCGCACCCTCGACGAGGTCGAGTACGGAACCGTGACGCAGGTCAGCGCGTTGATTCGACGGGTGATCGCCCAGAACCCGTCGAAGTTCACCTACAAGGGCACCGGCACCTACATCGTCGGACACGGTGACGTGGTCGTGATCGATCCAGGCCCGCGACTTGATTCGCACCGCGAGGCGCTGGTTTCGGCGCTGCTCGGCGAGCGTGTGCGGGCGATCCTGGTGACCCATTGCCATGCCGACCACTCTCCTTTGGCGGCGTGGTTGTCCGAGCGAACGGGTGCGCCAACGTTCGGATTCGGTCCGCACCCTCGACCCGAGCCGGGCGGTGAATCTCCCGAGCAGCGTGAAGGCGACCCAGACGTCGACACGGAGATCGAGGAGTCCACGGACTACGACTTCGAGCCGACTCACTCGGTGGTCGACGGCGAACTGGTCGTGTCGACGTCGACGCTGACGATGCGAGCGGTGCACACCCCAGGGCACACCTCGAACCACACGTGTTGGACGCTGGCGGAGGAGTCGACGCTGTTCACCGGCGACCACGTGATGGGGTGGAGCACGACCGTGGTCTCACCGCCCGATGGTGACATGGCTGCGTACATCGATTCGCTGCACCGCGTCGCCGGCCGCCGCGACCGCGTGCTCTGGCCGACTCACGGACCGTCGCGCGACGACGGACCGGCCTACGTGCAATCGCTGGTCGACCATCGCCTCGAACGTGAACGTGCGGTGCTGGCTGCGGTGCGGGCCGGGCACCACGCGATCACCGAGATCGTGGAGTTGTTGTACGCCGATGTGCGTCCCGAACTACACCAGCCGGCCGGGCGAAGCGTGTGGTCGCACCTCGTGAAACTGGTCGCCGATGGAGCGGTCGCCGTGACCGGGGATCGACCTGCCAGCTTGGATGCTCGATATAACGCTCCGTGAATCAGTTTGCATCAACTTGACATTCAAGGGTATTCCGATGCGATAACGGACACTCACCTCACCGATTGTCAAAGAAGTTGCACGGAAAGTGAGATTCGAGGATGAATCTTGCCAGCAAATCGTCAACTCCCAGTTGACTTCCGACTCTGCCGGAGGCACACTGAGCCATCACGTCGGCCCACCCCGGGGCTGACCAGCGCAAGCGATGGCGGAGTGGAGCGATCATGGGCGAGAATCACAGCATGAGCAGTCGGATGTTCCGTATGGCGGTGGCGTTGATCGTGGCGGTCACGATGGGCACGGTGAACCTCGTCGGCTCGACGCCCGTGGCGGTTGCGGCGTCGTCGATCGACATCAAGAAGGAGGTGTCGGTCGACAACGGGGCGACGTGGCTCGACGCCAACTCGGCGACCGGTCCGAGCGTGATCGCCGGCGCCAACTGGGTCCGCTTCCGGTACACGGTCACCAACACCGGTGATGTGACGCTCGCCAATATCGTGGTGACCGACACCGGAGCGACCGTGCCGACCGGCTCGATTCCGGCGACGCTCGCAGTGGCCGGATCGTTCCAGATCAACGTTGGCCCTGTGAAGGCGGCCAACGGTCAGTACTCGAGCACGGCCACGGTCAAGGCCAACGCCCAGGGTGCGACCCCGTTGAACGTGCCTAGCAGCAGCAACGACAAGTATCAGTTCGTGTTCGTGTTCGTGAACGGCACCACCGTGACCGGCGGAACCGACGACAAGGACGCTTCTCTGGCCGGTTTCGGTGGGCCGGTGTTGTCCGACACCGTTCACCTCTCATGCTCCGACCATTTCGGCTTCGACAGCCCGACCGACGGCGATCCCGACGGATGGGCGGAGAAGGATGCACCCGAGTTCGGCAACCCGACCGACGCCAACTGGCAGATCGCCGGCTACAAGATCGCCGAGTACAAAGACGGCTCGATCGACAAGCAGTGCGGCGGCGGCGACACCACCCCCAAGGTGACCGACACCGACAACGCTTTCTACATCGGTATCGACACCCCGCCGGCGATCGACATCGAGAAGCTGGTCCGTGTCAACAACGGCACCTGGTTCGATGCCGACAGCCCGACCGGCCCGCAGGCGCTGGCCGGAGTCGACACCGTCTCGTTCCGCTTCATCGTCACCAACACCGGCGGCAGCGACCTCACCAACGTCGTCATCTCTGAACTCTCCAACAACGACACCGGCTACACCCTTAACTTCGGGCCGGCCAACGCCGCTGTCCCCAACCCGTTCCTGATCGGTGCTTCGTACCAGTTCGACCTCGGCCCGTTCACCGCCGAGGCTCGCCAGCACTTCAACGAGGCCAAGGTCGTGGGCACCGAAGTGGCGCCCCCGGCCTTCAGCGCAGCCTCGTGGTTCAACCAATATGACCTCAGCTATGCGTTCAGGTTCATCCTCGCCGACGGCACGATCATCGACGGCACCTCCGACGGCAACTCGCCGTTGGTGCCCTCCAACGATCCCAACGAAAGTGTGGTCACGGTCACCCCGAATCAGACGTTCAGCACGTTCTTCCACGTCTCGTGCTCCGACGACTTCGGGTTCGGCAACAGCGAACCCGACGGCTGGGGCGAGAAGGGTGCGCCGGTGTTCGGCGTCGACAACGGCCCGATCGTCGCCTACGCGATCTTCAAGAGCGGCAACCCCGCTGCGCCCGACTGCAGCTACGGAAGCATCACTCCGAACCCACAGACCGTGACCGACAACGACCCTGCCAACTACCTCGGCGTGCTGCCCGCCTCGATCGGCGACCGGGTCTGGACCGACACCAACCGCAACGGCATCCAGGACAACGGCGAGCCCGGCGTCGACGGCGTCACCGTTCAACTGCTCAACGCCCAAGGAACGGTCGTTACGTCCAAGACGACCGCCGGGGGCGGCCTCTACCTGTTCGACAAGCTGGTGCCCGGCACCTACTCGATCCGTTTCGTGCTCCCGACCGGCAAGGTGTTCACACTTGCTGACGTCGGTAACGACGCGCTCGACTCCGATGCGAATCAGACCACGGGTCAGACCATCCAAACGGTGCTCAGCGCCGGCGAGAACGATCTCACCTGGGACGCCGGCCTGGTGGTTCCGTTTGCATCGCTGGGTGATTTCGTGTGGTCGGACCTGAACGGCAACGGTGTTCAGGACGCGGGTGAGCCCGGCATTCCCGGTGTCACGGTCAAGTTGGACCCGGGCACCCCGGCCAACCCGGCCGATGATCTGACGACGACCACCAACGCCAGCGGGGCGTACCTGTTCCCGAACCTGTTGCCCGGTGACTACACCGTGGCGTTCACGACCCCGTCCGGTTTCGTGACCTCGCCGGCGAATCAGGGTGGCGACGACGCCAAGGACTCCGATCCGGTGAACGGTTCGGTCGCCGTGAATCTGTCGCCGAACGAGAACGATCTCACGATCGATGCCGGGTTCGTCCCGGTCGCATCGTTGGGTGATTTCGTGTGGTCGGATCTGAACGCCAATGGCATTCAGGATCCGGGTGAGCCTGGGATTCCCGGGGTCACTGTCACGTTGGATCCGAACACGCCTGGGACGCCTGGCGATGATGTGGTCAAGACCACGGATGCGAACGGGGCGTACCTGTTCCCGAATCTGGTTCCGGGTACGTATCGGGTGGTGTTCACGACGCCGTCCGGTCATGTGACGTCGCCGGCGAATCAGGGTGGCGACGACGCCAAGGATTCCGACCCGGTCGCCGGCGTCGTGACCGAGGTGCTCACCCCTGGTGAGAACAACCTGACGATCGATGCCGGGTTCGTCCCATTCGGATCGTTGGGTGATTTCGTGTGGTCGGATCTGAACGCCAATGGCATTCAGGATGCTGGCGAGCCCGGCATTGCTGGGGTCACTGTCACGTTGGATCCGAACACGCCGTCGAACCCGGCCGATGATGTCACCAAGACGACCGATGCGAACGGGGCCTACCTGTTCCCGAACCTGCAGGCGGGTACGTATCGGGTGGTGTTCACGACGCCGTCCGGTTTCGTGACGTCGCCGTCGAATCAGGGTGGCGACGACGCCAAGGACTCCGACCCCATCGCCGGCGTCGTGACCGAGGTACTCACCGCTGGCGAGAACAACTTGACGATCGATGCCGGGTTCGTCCCGTTGGCGTCGTTGGGTGATTTCGTGTGGTCGGACCTGAACGGCAACGGTGTCCAGGATCCGGGTGAGCCGGGCATTGCTGGTGTGATGGTCAGGTTGGATCCGAACACGCCGTCTGATCCGTCCGATGATGTGGCCAAGACGACCGATGCGAACGGGGCGTACCTGTTCCCGAATCTGCAGCCGGGTGCGTATCGGGTGGTGTTCACGACGCCGTCGGGTTTCGTGACGTCGCCGTCGAATCAGGGTGGCGACGACACCAAGGATTCCGACCCGGTCAGTGGTGTGGTGTTCGAGGTGCTCACGGCGGGTGAGAACAACTTGACGATCGATGCCGGGTTCGTCCCGTTGGCGTCGTTGGGTGATTTCGTGTGGTCGGATCTGAACGGCAACGGTGTCCAGGATCCGGGTGAGCCCGGCATTCCTGGTGTCACCATCACGTTGGATCCCAACACGCCGGCGGATCCGACCGATGATGTGATCAAGACGACCGATGCGAACGGGGCGTACCTGTTCCCGAATCTGCAGGCGGGTGCGTATCGGGTGGTGTTCACGACGCCGTCCGGTTTCGTGACGTCGCCGTCGAATCAGGGTGGCGACGACACCAAGGACTCCGACCCGATCAGCGGTGTGGTGTTCGAGGTGCTCACGGCGGGTGAGAACAATCTGACGATCGATGCCGGTTTCGTGCCGCTGTTGGGTTCGTTGGGTGATTTCGTGTGGTTCGACACGGATCGCGACGGTGTCCAGGATGCTGGTGAGGCCGGTATCGCGGGTGTCACGGTCAAGTTGGACCCGGGCACACCGGCCAACCCGGCCGATGATCTGACGACGACCACGAACGCCAACGGGGCGTACTCGTTCCAGAATCTGTCGGCTGGGAATTACACGGTGTCGTTCACGACCCCTGCTGGGATGACGGTGTCGCCGTCGAATCAGGGTGGCGACGACGCCAAGGATTCCGACCCGGTCGCCGGCTCGGTGACGGTTGCTCTGGCAGCGGGTGAGAACAATCCGACGATCGATGCCGGGTTCATGCCGCTGTTGGGTTCGTTGGGTGACTTCGTGTGGTCCGACACGGATCGCGACGGTGTTCAAGATCCGGGCGAGGCCGGTATTGCTGGTGTCACGGTCAAGTTGGACCCGGGGACACCGGCCAACCCGGCCGATGATCTGACGACCACGACCAACGCCAACGGGGCGTACTTGTTCTCGAATCTGCCGGCCGGGAACTACACGGTGTCATTCACGACCCCGGCTGGGACGACCGCGTCGCCCGCCAATCAGGGTGGCGACGACACCAAGGATTCCGATCCGGTGAACGGTTCGGTGACGGTTGCGTTGACGGCCGGCCAGTCGAACCTGACGGTCGATGCCGGGTTCATGCCGCTGTTGGGTTCGTTGGGTGATTTCGTGTGGTTCGACACGGATCGTGACGGTGTCCAGGATGCCGGCGAGGCCGGTATTGCTGGTGTCACGGTCAAGTTGGACCCCGGCACACCGGCCAACCCGGCCGATGATGTGACGACGACCACGAACGCCAACGGCGGGTACTCGTTCACGAATCTGCCGGCCGGCAACTACACGGTGTCGTTCACGACTCCTGCCGGGATGACGGTGTCGCCGTCGAATCAGGGTGCCGACGACACCAAGGATTCCGACCCGGTCGCCGGTTCGGTCACCGTGACTCTCGCAGCGGGTGAGCACAATCCGACGATCGATGCCGGGTTTATGCCGCTGTTGGGTTCGTTGGGTGACTTCGTGTGGTCCGACACGGATCGCGACGGCGTCCAGGATCCGGGTGAGCCGGGCATTCCAGGTGTCACGGTCACGCTCGATCCGGGCACGCCGGCCAACCCGGCCGATGATCTGACGACCACGACCAACGCCAACGGGGCGTACTTGTTCTCGAATCTGCCGGCCGGGAACTACACGGTGTCGTTCACGACACCTGCCGGGACGACCGCGTCGCCCGCCAATCAGGGTGGCGACGACACCAAGGACTCCGACCCGGTCGACGGTTCGGTCACGGTTGCGTTGACGGCCGGCCAGTCGAACCTGACGGTCGATGCCGGGTTCATGCCGCTGCTCGGGTTCGTTGGGTGATTTCGTGTGGTTCGACACCGATCGCGACGGCATCCAGGATGCCGGCGAGGCCGGTATTGCTGGTGTCACGGTCAAGTTCGATCCTGGGCACCCCGGCCAACGCGGCCGACGATGTGACAAGACGACCACGAATGCGAACGGCGGCGTACTCGTTCCCGAATCTGCCGGCGGGGAGTTACACGGTGTCGTTCACGACCCCTGCTGGGATGACGGTGTCGCCGTCGAATCAGGGTGGCGACGATGCCAAGGACTCCGACCCGGTGAACGGTTCGGTGACGGTTGCTCTTGCAGCGGGTGAGAACAATCCGACGATCGATGCCGGGTTCATGCCGTTGTTGGGTTCGTTGGGTGACTTCGTGTGGTCCGACACGGATCGCGATGGCATCCAGGATCCGGGCGAGCCGGGCATTCCTGGCGTGACGGTCACGCTCGATCCTGGGACCCCGGCCAACCCGGCCGACGATCTGACGACCACGACCAACGCCAACGGGGCGTACTTGTTCCCGAATCTGCCGGCCGGGAACTACACGGTGTCATTCACGACCCCGGCTGGGACGACCGCGTCGCCCGCCAATCAGGGTGGTGACGACACCAAGGACAGCGATCCGGTGAACGGTTCGGTCACGGTTGCGTTGACAGCCGGCCAGTCGAACCTGACGGTCGATGCCGGGTTCATGCCGCTGTTGGCGTCGTTGGGTGATTTCGTGTGGTCGGATCTGAACTCCAACGGTGTCCAGGATCCGGGTGAGGCCGGGATTGCTGGTGTCACGGTGACGTTGGATCCGAACACGCCGTCGGATCCGTCCGATGATGTGGTCAAGACGACCGATGCGAACGGGGCGTACCTGTTCCCGAATCTGGAGCCAGGTGCGTATCGGGTGGTGTTCACGACGCCGTCGGGTTTCGTGACGTCGCCGTCGAATCAGGGTGGCGATGATGCCAAGGATTCCGACCCGGTCGGTGGTGTGGTGTTCGAGGTGCTCACGGCGGGTGAGAACAATTTGACGATCGATGCCGGGTTCGTGCCGTTGGCGTCGTTGGGTGACTTCGTGTGGTCGGATCTGAACGGCAACGGTGTCCAGGATCCGGGTGAGCCCGGGATTGCTGGTGCGATGGTCAGGTTGGATCCGAACACGCCGTCGGATCCGTCCGATGATGTGGTCAAGACGACCGATGCGAACGGGGCGTACCTGTTCCCGAATCTGCAGGCGGGTGCGTATCGGGTGGTGTTCACGACGCCGTCGGGTTTCGTGACGTCGCCGTCGAATCAGGGTGGCGATGATGCCAAGGATTCCGATCCGGTCGGTGGTGTGGTGTTCGAGGTGCTGACCGCGGGTGAGAACAACTTGACGATCGATGCCGGTTTCGTTCCGTTGGCGTCGTTGGGTGACTTCGTGTGGTCGGACCTGAACGGCAACGGTGTCCAGGATCCGGGTGAGCCGGGCATTCCTGGTGTCACGGTGACGTTGGATCCGAACACGCCGTCGGATCCGTCCGATGACGTGGCCAAGACGACCGATGCGAACGGGGCGTACCTGTTCCCGAATCTGCAGGCGGGTGCGTATCGGGTGGTGTTCACGACGCCGTCCGGTTTCGTGACGTCGCCGTCGAATCAGGGTGGCGACGATGCCAAGGACTCCGACCCGGTCGCCGGCGTCGTGACCGAAGTGCTCACGGCGGGTGAGAACAACTTGACGATCGATGCCGGGTTCGTCCCGTTGTTGGGTTCGTTGGGTGATTTCGTGTGGTCCGACACGGATCGCGACGGCATCCAGGATGCTGGTGAGCCGGGCATTGCGGGCGTGACGGTCACGCTCGATCCTGGGACCCCGGCCAACCCGGCCGATGATCTCACGACCACGACGAATGCCAGTGGGGCGTACTTGTTCCAGAATCTGCCGGCCGGGAATTACACGGTGTCATTCGTGACGCCGTCCGGTTTCGCGACGTCGCCGGCGAATCAGGGTGGCGACGACACCAAGGATTCCGATCCGGTGAACGGTTCGGTCACGGTTGCGTTGACGGCCGGCCAGTCGAATCTGACGGTCGATGCCGGGTTCATGCCGCTGTTGGGTTCGTTGGGTGATTTCGTGTGGTTCGACACCGATCGTGACGGCATCCAGGATGCTGGCGAGGCCGGTATTGCTGGTGTCACGGTCAAGTTGGACCCCGGCACACCGGCCAACGCGGCCGATGATGTGACGACGACCACGAACGCCAACGGCGGGTACTCGTTCCCGAATCTGCCGGCCGGCAACTACACGGTGTCGTTCACGACTCCTGCTGGGATGACGGTGTCGCCGTCGAATCAGGGTGGCGATGACGCCAAGGACTCCGACCCGGTGAACGGTTCGGTCACCGTTGCCCTCACGGCCGGTGAGAACAATCCCACGATCGATGCCGGTTTCATGCCGCTGTTGGGTTCGTTGGGTGATTTCGTGTGGTCCGACACGGATCGCGACGGTGTTCAGGATCCGGGTGAGCCGGGCATTCCAGGTGTCACGGTCACGCTCGATCCGGGGACCCCGGCCAACCCGGCCGATGATCTGACGACCACGACCAACGCCAACGGTGCGTACTTGTTCACGAATCTGCCGGCTGGGAATTACACGGTCTCGTTCACGACTCCTGCCGGGACGACCCCGTCGCCGGCGAATCAGGGTGGCGACGACACCAAGGACTCCGATCCGGTGAATGGTTCGGTGACGGTTGCGCTCGCTGCGGGTGAGAACAATCTGACTGCCGATGCCGGGTTCATGCCGCTGTTGGGTTCGTTGGGTGATTTCGTGTGGTTCGACACCGATCGTGACGGCATCCAGGATGCCGGCGAGGCCGGTATTGCTGGTGTCACGGTCAAGTTGGACCCGGGCACACCGGCCAACGCGGCCGATGATGTGACGACGACCACGAACGCCAACGGCGGGTACTCGTTCACGAACCTGCCGGCCGGCAACTACACGGTGTCGTTCACGACTCCTGCTGGGATGACGGTGTCGCCGTCGAATCAGGGTGGCGACGATGCCAAGGACTCCGATCCGGTGAACGGTTCGGTGACGGTTGCTCTGGCAGCGGGTGAGAACAATCCCACGATCGATGCCGGGTTCATGCCGCTGTTGGGTTCGTTGGGTGACTTCGTGTGGTCCGACACGGATCGCGACGGCGTCCAGGATGCTGGCGAACCCGGCATTCCAGGTGTCACGGTCACGCTCGATCCGGGCACGCCGGCCAACCCGGCCGACGATCTGACGACGACCACGAACGCCAACGGGGCGTATCTGTTCTCGAATCTGCCGGCTGGGAATTACACGGTCTCGTTCACGACTCCTGCTGGGACGACCCCGTCGCCGGCGAATCAGGGTGGCGACGACACAAAGGATTCTGATCTGGTGAATGGTTCGGTCACGGTTGCGTTGACGGCCGGCCAGACGGATCTGACGGTCGATGCCGGGTTCATGCCGCTGCTCGGATCGTTGGGCGACTTCGTGTGGTTCGACACCGATCGCGACGGCATCCAGGATGCCGGCGAGGCGGGGATCGGGAATGTCACGGTCAAGTTGGACCCGGGCACACCGGCCAACGCGGCCGACGATGTGACACGACGACCGAACGCCAACGGCGGCGTACTCGTTCCCGAATCTGCCGGCCGGGAGTTACACGGTGTCGTTCACGACTCCTGCTGGGATGACGGTGTCGCCGTCGAATCAGGGTGGCGACGACACCAAGGACTCCGATCCGGTGAACGGTTCGGTCACGGTTGCTCTTGCAGCGGGTGAGAACAATCCGACGATCGATGCCGGGTTCATGCCGCTGTTGGGTTCGTTGGGTGACTTCGTGTGGTCCGACGCGGATCGCGACGGTGTTCAGGATCCGGGTGAGCCGGGCATTCCAGGTGTCACGGTCACGCTCGATCCGGGGACCCCGGCCAACCCGGCCGATGATCTGACGACGACCACGAACGCCAACGGTGCGTATCTGTTCTCGAATCTGCCGGCTGGGAATTACACGGTCTCGTTCACGACTCCTGCTGGGACGACCCCGTCGCCGGCGAATCAGGGTGGCGACGACACCAAGGATTCTGATCTGGTGAATGGTTCGGTCACGGTTGCGTTGGCAGCCGGCCAGACGGATCTGACTGTCGATGCCGGGTTCATGCCGCTGCTGGGTTCGTTGGGCGACTTCGTGTGGTTCGACACCGATCGCGACGGCATCCAGGATGCCGGCGAGGCAGGGATCGGGAATGTCACGGTCAAGTTGGATCCGGGTACACCTGGTGTGCCTGGTGATGATGTGACGACGACCACGAACGCCAACGGTGGGTATTTGTTCTCGAATCTGCCGGCCGGGAACTACACGGTGTCGTTCACGACTCCTGCCGGGATGGCGACGTCGCCGTCGAATCAGGGTGCCGACGACACGAAGGATTCTGATCCGGTCGCCGGCTCGGTGAGCGTTACGTTGGCGGCTGGCCAGTCGAACCTGACTGTCGATGCCGGGTTCGTCACGTTGTTGGGGCAGTTGGGTGACTTTGTGTGGCTCGACACGGATCGCGATGGTGTCCAGGATCCGGGTGAGACCGGGATTGCGGGTGCCACGGTCAAGTTGGATCCGGGCACACCGGCCAACCCGGCCGATGATGTGACGACGACCACGAACGCCAACGGGGCGTATCTGTTCACGAATCTGCCGGCCGGGAACTACACGGTGTCGTTCACGACACCTCCTGGGACGACGGCGTCGCCGGCGAATCAGGGTGGCGACGACGCCAAGGATTCCGATCCGGTCGCCGGCTCGGTCACCGTGACTCTCGCAGCGGGTGAGTCGAACCTGACGGTCGATGCCGGGTTCATGCCGCCTGCCTGGGATTCACCTGGTGAAGACGGCGGGCAACGCTGCTGACGGCGCTGTGTACACAGCGGCCGGCACGATCGGTGAGCCGGTCGTGTACACGTTCGTGGCGACCAACACCGGGCAGTCGACGTTGAGTGCCGTGACGGTCAGCGATCCGCTGCCTGGCTTGTCGGCGATCACGTGTGCGGGTGGCACCAATGGCTCGATCGTGCTGGCGCCGAGCGCGTCGATCACCTGCACGGCGACCTATCACTTGACCCAGGCTGACATCGACGCCGGCGAGCGTCTCAACTTGGCGTTCGTCAAGGGCGAGCAGCCTGGCGGCAACCCGAACGATCCGTCCGATGATGTCGTCCACAGCGATCCTGCAGTGGTCGATGTGCCGCAACTCCCGGCGATCAAGATCGTCAAGTCGACCAACGGTGTCGATCACCAGTCGGCGCCGGGGGTCTTGATCGCCGTCGGTGGCGCCGTGACATGGACCTATGTGGTGACGAATCCGGGCACCGTGGCTTTGGGCGATGTCGTCGTGGTCGATGATGCCGGCACTCCCGCCAACACGGCCGATGACTTCAGCCCGGCTTATGTCAGTGGAGACACCGATCTCGACGCCCGACTCGACATCGGTGAGACGTGGACGTACTCGTCGGCCGGCATCGCGCGGGCCGGGCAGTACAAGAACATCGCCAAGGTGATCGGGAACCCGGTCAGCGACAGCGGTGCCGATCTGCCTGGCGTCACCTCGCCGACCGACGATGACGACGACTTCTACTTCGGGGTCGACGCCAAGATCAACGTCGAAAAGACGGTGTCGCTGGGTGCCGGACAGGCGTGCCCCGGCAGCGAACTGGTGGGCGGCTTGCACGGTGTTGCAGTCACCTATTGCTTCGTGATCACCAACACCGGAAACACGACCCTCGCTTCGGTGTCGATGAACGACACTGCGCTCGGGATCACGCTCGCCAACACCACACATGTCGGTGGTGTGGCACCGTTCGCCGGTGTCTTGACGCTCGCTGCGGGACAGTCGTCGACGTTCCGGATCAACTCCACCATCAACGGTGACCTGGTGAACACGGCGAGTGTCACGGGTACTCCGATCGACACGATCACGAACCCGAACTCTCCGACGCCGATCCCCCCGGCGATCGTGCCGCCGCCCACCGACCAGGACACCGCTGAAGTTCGTCAGACGAAACTCGCCAACCTCGGCGACTTCGTGTGGTCCGACACCAACGGTGACGGAGTCCAAGGACCCGGCGAACCCGGGATCGCCGGTGTGACGGTAACGCTCGATCCGGGCACGCCCGCCAACCCGGCGGACGATCTCACCACCACCACCGACACCAATGGTGCCTACCAGTTCACGGGCCTCGTGCCGGGCACCTTCAACGTCACGTTCACGACACCGACCGGCTTCGTGCCGTCACCGGCCAACAACGCCGGCGACGACACCAAGGACTCCGATCCGGTCGCCGGGGTCGTGACCGTCACCCTCGCCGCCGGCGAGACCAACCTGACCGTCGATGCCGGATTCCAGCCCAGGGTCGCCGACCTCGAGCTGATCAAGGCGGTCAACGTGGCCACGGCCGAGATCGGCACGAACGTGGTCTTCACGGTCTACGTCACCAACGTCGGCCCGTTCGACACGACCGGGGTGACCGTTACCGACCTGCTGCCGGCGGGCCTCACGTTCGTGTCGGCATCCGGCAGCGGGACCTATGACGCGGCAACAGGAATCTGGACGATCGGTGGGATCGCCGTCAACAAGTCGGCGACCCTCACGATGGTCGTGCGGGTCGACGCCGAAGCGACGCTCACCAACATCGCCCAGGTCGCAACATCTGATCTGCCGGATCCCGACTCGACGCCGGGCAACGACGTGCCCACGGAGGATGACCAAGAGCAGCGCTCCCGTCTCCGGTACACCGAAGACCGGCAGCCCAACCGCCGACTCCACCAGCTGTCACGCTCCCGGAGACCGGTGGCAACACCAAAGCACCGATCCGGGTCGGAATCTGGCTGGTGCTCGCAGGCCTCGGCCTGGCCGCCGCCGCCACACGCCGCCGACGCCCGACGCCGTCCACCACATGAGCTGACCCAACCGCCCACGTGCCTTCGCAACGGACGTTCGAAGTGTCTCAGACACTTCGAACGTCCGTTCCGCGTGCAGCCGAGCAGCTGAACGGCTGCCCGTTCGCCATCAGTTCAGTCGCTGAGTTCGGCCACCGCCAGGGTCGCACGGGCAACGTCGGTGAACCGTGTGGTCAGCGGTGAACAGCCGAGCCGGATCACGTCGGGTTCACGGAAGTCGGCGAGCACCCCATGTTCGGTGTCGAGTCGAGTCGTCACCTCACGGGCATCGGGATGGTTGATGCACAGGTGCCCACCGCGACGATGATCGTCGCGGGGTGTAGTGGTGGCCAGCCCGAGTGCATCGCAGCATTCCAACCCGAACCGGCCGAGTTCGATCGACTTGGCGCGGATCGCCTCGATGCCCGCCTCGGCGCTGACCTCGATCCCGCACTGGGCGCCGACCAGTCCCAGCATGCTGGGCGTGCCGACCAGGATCCGGCCGATGTCTCGGCGAGGCTGGAAGGTTGGTCCCATCGCGAACTGGTCGGTCTGGGCGAACCACCCGTGGAACGGTTCGTCGAGTTCGGTGATCAGGTCGTCCGCAACATAGGTGAACGCAGGCGCACCAGGGCCGCCGTTGAGGAACTTGTAGGTACAGCCGACGGCCAGTTGGGCGCCGGCGGTATTGAGACCGACCGGGTGCAGTCCGGCGGCGTGTGAGAGGTCCCACACCACCACGGCACCGGCCGCTGTCTGCCCTGGCGGTCTCGGCGGCGATGTCGGTGATCTCCGCCGTGCGATAGTCGATCATCGATCGAACCACGACGGCGACATCGTCGAGCTGGTCGAACCCGGACCTCACCGTCAGTTCGTCGGCGGCGGCGATGCTGTCGACGACGTAGCGATCGGTGGGAAAGTCGCCCGGGTCGACGGCGATCACCGAGCGGTCGGGTCGCAGCCGCAGCGCAGCTCGGATGATCTGGTACAGGTTGACGGTGGTCGAGTCGTGGACGACGACTTCTTCGGGTTTGGCCCCGATCAAGGGCGCGAGTTGGCTGCCGACCCGTTGCGGCATGTCGAGCCAGTGACCCCAACTGCGGATCAGCCCGCCGGCCCAGTCCTCGCGCATCAGCTGATCGACTCGTTCGAGCGTCCGCTTGGGCGGCATGCCGAGTGAGTTGCCGTCGAGGTACGCCAGCTCAGGGTCGGTGATGTAGAACTGGTCGCGCCACTGGGCCAGCGGGTCGTTTCGATCGTGTTCGGCAGCGATGGTCGACAGTTCGGTGTGGCTCGGCATCTCAGTGCATCCCTTCGTGCAGTTCGACGAAGCTTGCGTGACGCACCAGCCCGTCGTTGGTGAATTCGGTCATCTCGATCGTGGCGGTCAGTGCGTGGTGCCACCCATCGTGCGGTGCGTCGATAGGCGGCCGGCGGTGGCCGGGTCGAACGGGCACTCGTTCGTTTCCAGGTCGCCCAGGCGTTCGGTCAACGCCTCGAGCAGCGCTTGGTCGAAGCCTGTGCCGACGCCGCCGGCGAACACCAGTGACCGCCGGTCGTATCGTCCGACCAGCAACGACCCGAAGGTCGTCGATCGGTTGCCCTCGCCCGTGCCGTGAAGCCGCCGATCACGACCTCGACCCGACGGCGGTGCTTGATCTTGCGCCAGTTCGGCGAGCGCTTGCCGGGCACGTACGCCGATCCGAGCCGCTTCGCCATGATCCCTTCCAACCCCTGTCCGCCGGTGGCCGCCAACAACTCGGCGCCGCCGCCGATCCGGTGGCCGGGCACCAGCCAGTTGTCGCCGACCTCGACGAGTTGGGTGAGCAGCCGGCGTCGGTCCTCGTATGGCAGTTCGACGGTGTCGTGGTCGTCGACCCGCAGCACGTCGAACACGTGGAAGCACCGCCTGTCGATCGTGGCGCTGCATCAAGCTCGAATCGAGGCAGACCGTTGTCGTCGAGCACGGCCAGTTCGCCGTCCAGTACGGCACGTCCCGGCGTGAACTCCTGTCGCCAGCTCGGACAGCTCTGGATAGGTGGCGGTGACATCGTGAAGGTTGGTCGATTGCAAGCGCACGGCGCCGTGCTCGATGAACGCCAACGTGCGGTAGCCATCCCACTTGATCTCGTAGGCCCAGCGTTCGTCGTCGTCCGGCAAGCTAGCCGAGGCTCGCCTTCATGGGAGCGACCGGGAACGTCAGAGGCACGGGTTCACCGTTGGCGTGGCAGGTGGTCGGAGAGCACGCCCGAATCTGCCAGCGTGGCGATCTCGTCAGGCCCGAGCCCGAGCAACTCGCTGAGCACCTCGGCGTTGTCCTCTCCGCGGTAGCGGGGGCCTCCCCTGACGCCCACATCGGGGGCATCGCTGAACTTCCAGGGGGCGTTCGGGATGCGAAAGGTTCCGCCGCCGCGGTCGTCTACCTCGCGCACGACGTCGCGTTCGCGTGCCCAGTCGCTGTCGCACACTTGGGCGACCGACCGAATCGCGCCGACCGCCAACTTGAACGTGCTGAACTGGGCTTCCAACGATTCGGCATCCGGCATCGTGCGGGCGTACTCCCGGATGTAGCCGACGAGAGCGTCGAGGTGTTTCTGGCGGTCGGCTGGAGTGGCGAACCGAGGATCGTGTTCGAGTTCGGGCCGCTCGATGGCGGCGATGTACATCTCGAAGTTGCCGGGCGAGGCCGGATGACTGGCGATGATCGCGTGCTCGCCGTTGGCAGTTTCGACGACGGGCTGGTGTTCGTTGCCGAAGCTGCGGACCCAGTTCGGATCCTCGGGGCCTTCCCACAAGTCGTCGTGGGCGTGCTCGTTCACGTACAGCATGACTTGTGCCATGGCGATGTCGACCCATTGTCCGCGGCCCGTCTGTCTCGCGCTGGTAGAGAGCTGCCAGAACACCAGCTGCGGCGTCGAGCGACGTGTACACATCGGCGTGGCTGTGTCGGTCGTTGCGATACACGCCGCCACCACCGTGGTCGCCCTGCGACTTGGTCAGGCCGACTTCGGCTTGCACGACCGGGGCGTATGCCCGCCTGGTCTTCCACGGTCCGGTCGACCCGTACCCGTTGATCGAGGCGTAGATGATGCGTGGATTGCGCGGCCGATACGGCCTCGAAGCCGAGTCCGAATCGGTCCATCACGCCTGGTCGGTAGTTCTCGACCACGATGTCGCACTGCTCGACCAACCGGAGCATCAGGTCGAGCGCTTCCGGGCGCCGGAGATCGAGGCTGAGCGATCGCTTGCCAGAGTTCTGCTGGGCGTAGTAGGTCGGCATGCCGTTGCGTCGTGGCGAGGTGAACCGGGTGACGTCGCCCGCCGGAGGCTCGATCTTGATCACCTCGGCGCCGAGGTCGGCGAACATCCGAGTGCAGTGCGGGCCGGCCAACACCCTGGTGAAGTCGAGGACCCGGATTCCGTCGAGCGGAGTTTGCATGTCCCCATCGTTGCCGATCTGGGCTGCCCTTGGAGAACGCAGGACCTACGGCCCTACCTGTGTTGAGCGACGCCAGACAGGCTGGACCGATCACGCGCGAAGGGAGTGGCAGATGAAGGTCTTGCTCGTCGAGGGGGCGCCGGGTGTCGGTGCCTCGGCCCAAGCCGAGTTGCGTGCTGCCGGTCATCTGGTCGTCGGGTGTGACCCGGCCGAGCCGTCGGCCCCGTGTCGCGGGCTCGAGGCTGTCGGTGATTGCCCGCTCGATCGCGGTGACGTCGATGTCGCCGTGGTCAGTCGGGCCGGCGAGGAACTGACTCTCTCCGAGCGGGGCGCTCTGTGCGCCGCCCGCCATCGGATTCCCGTGGTGGTTACCGGCAATCCGCGCCATGCGATCTCGTTCGGCCCCGGCACCCACACAGCTGGTGGCGACCTGGTGGCCGCTTGCACGAAGGCAGCCAGCTCTGGCATCGCTCATGTGGCGGCGATCCGGCGTGAGCTGTTGATGGCAGGCGTGGTGGCCGCCGAGGATGTCGATTTGCCGAACGCCATCATCTCGTTCGACGTGCGTCGCGAGCCGCGTCGCCTCCGTCTGGTCGTGCGTGCCCCTGAGGATCATCCACGTCGCGCGTCGATCACCAAGTCGGCTGCCGAAGCGCTCCGCCGTTTCGATCAGACCGTCAGCGTGATCGACGTCGTCTCCGAACCCACCTGAGACTCAGATGCCGTCGGCGGCTGCCGCTGCTTCGACGTCGCCTTGCAAACCCTTGGTCAGCGTGGCGAACACCGGTGGTGGTTGACGCCACGGATCACCCTCACCGCGTGCCGCCGCTTGGATCGCTGCCCACACCCGTTCGGCGGTACACGGCATGTCGATGTGGAGCACCCCCAGGTGCGAGACGGCGTCGATCACCGCATTCTGGACTGCCGGGGTCGAGCCGATCGTGGCCGCCTCCCCGATCCCCTTGGCGCCCAAAGGGTTGAGCGGCGAGGGTGTTTCGGTCGAGTGCACCTCGAAGCTCGGCATCTCGGCCGCCGACGGCAGGCCGTAGTCGGCGAAGTTGCCGGTGATCGGATTGCCGGCGTTGTCGAACCTGATCTCCTCGAACAACGCCTGACCGACCCCGCTGGCGATACCGCCGTGCTGCTGACCTTCGACCAGTAACGGGTTGATGACGGTTCCGCAGTCGTCGACCGCTACGTGGCGTATCACGCGGGCCTCGCCCGTCTCGGTGTCGACTTCAGCCACGGCGATGTGGGCACCGAACGGGAAGGATGCGCCGTCGGGATCGAACACCTGGGATGCCTCGAGCGGACCGTCGCCGAGCCGTTCCGATTCGGTCGCCAGTTCGGCCCAGGTCAGCGCCGATGCGGGCACGCCGGCGACACCGATCGTGCCGACCGAGCGATCGACCACGATGTCGGCCTCGTCGGCCTCGAGAAGTCTGGCGGCGAGCGAACGAGCGTGCGCGACCATTGCTTCGGTTGCCTGATGGATCGCTGAGCCGCCGACCTGGAGCGAACGTGAACCGCCGGTGCCGCCACCCTGCGGCACTCGGTCGGTGTCGCCGTCGACGAGGGTGATGCGATCGATCGGGATGCCGGTCTGGTCGCTGAGCAGCATGGCGTAGGCGGTCTGGTGCCCCTGCCCGTGCGACAGCGTTCCGCAATACAGCGTGGCGCTGCCGTCGGTGTGCACCTCGACCTTGCCGTACTCGGGCGAGCCGCCACCTCCGGTGATCTCGACGTAGACGGCGACTCCGATACCGATCTGCTTCACATCGCCGCTGGCTCGACGCTCGGCCTGCTGGCGTCGCAACTCGTCATAGCCGATCGCTTCGGCGGCTGTCTCGAGCGGGAGCCGATAGCGCCCGCTGTCGTACACGTTGCCGGTCAGCGTGGTGAACGGGAACACACCGTCACTCAGCAGGTTCTTCAGGCGCAACTCGATCGGATCGACACCGAGTTGGCGGGCCGCCTGGTCGACCAGTCGCTCCAGCAGCGCTGTCGCCTCCGGGCGGCCGGCGCCCCGGTAGGCGCCCGTGGGTGCCGTGTTCGTCGCCGCGACGACGACGTCGAAGTCGATCGCCGGGAAGTCGTACGTGCCGTGCGACATGCGCCGCGTGCCTGACGGCAGGGCGGCGCCGATGCCGGGATAGGCGCCGCCGTCGCCGACCAGGCGAACTCGCAGGCCGGTGAACGTGCCGTCGCTGGTGCAGCCGAGCTCTGCGTACTGGACCTGACCGCGGCTGTGCGGCATCGCCTGCATGTCCTCGGTGCGGGTCGGAACCCAGATCACCGGCCGGTTGAACCGCTTGGCTGCGGCGGCGACGGGGCCGTACTCGTGCTGCATGCCGGCCTTGCCGCCGAATCCGCCACCGACCTGAGGCGTGATGATGTGGAGATCGTCCGGTGACCACTTCAGGCTGGCGGCGATCTGGCCTTTGACGTAGTGCGGGAACTGATTCGACGGCCAGAACGTGATCCGACCGTCGGCGTCTGGCGCCGCAGCACAGCAGTGCGGCTCCATCGGGGCGACCGCGATCCGTTGGTTGACGTAGCGGCCACGCACCACGATGTCCGAGGTGCTCTCGATGTCGAGCGGAGCGTCGGGCGATTCGGCAACGGCGACATTGTCTCCGTGATCGGGGAACAGCACCGGCGCCCCGTCGGCAAGGGCCGCCTCGGGATCGGTGACCGAAGGCAACGGGTCGATCTCGACCCACACGGCCTGTGCTGCATCGACGCCCTGTGCCTGTGACTCGGCGAACACGACGGCGATCGCCTCGCCGACGAACCGCACTCGGTCGATCGCCAACGGAGGTCTGGCGAAGTCGTCGTGGATCTTGGCGAAGCCGTGGTGTGGTGCGATGCCGAGGTCGGCGGCGGTCCACACGTCGACCACGCCGGGCATCGTCTTGGCCTCCGACACGTCGATCGATGTCGATCGTGCCGTGAGCCAGGTCGGAGCGCACGAACACGGCGTGCAACGGGCGATCCAACGGCAGGTCCGCCAGATATTTGTTGGCGCCGGTCAGCAACCCGGGATCTTCGGTGCGGATCACCCGATTGCCCAGGATCGAGCCCGGATTCGGGTTGCCGGCAGGTGTCGGGGGTGGTCGTGTTCATCGGTCCGACTCTAGGCCGCGCGGGCGGGATTCGCCGATGGCAACCTGGCTCTACGCTGCGTGCATGACCTCATCGGTGCTTCAGACCGTGCCGCTCGGCTTCCAGTGGCCGACGGCCGACCCGTTCCTGTTCTGCGTTCATCACCTCGACCGGTATCCGGCCGCCAACGCCGACCTCGGCCCGGCCGCGTCGTTGGCCGGCCGGTCGCTCGGCAACGACTTCGAGCCGGTCGACGGGTGGCGGATGTATCACGGCCAGGTCGTGCCAGGCTTTCCATCACACCCACACCGCGGCTTCGAGACCGTCACCTATGTGCGTCAGGGCCTCGTCGATCACTCGGATTCGCTCGGTGCCACGGCCCGGTATGGGCGAGGTGACGTCCAGTGGATGACCGCAGGGAGCGGCATCGTGCACGCCGAGATGTTCCCGTTGCTCGATCGCGACCTACCCAACACCACCGAGCTGTTCCAGATCTGGATCAACCTCCCGGCCGCCGACAAGATGGTCGACGCTCACTTCGCCATGTTCTGGGACCACGACATCCCACGCCATGTCACCACCGACTCGCAAGGGCGCACGGTCGAGGTCACCGTGGTGGCCGGCAACTTGGCGAGCGCCGTGCCCCCATCTCCACCGCCGGCGTCGTGGGCGTCGCGCGCCGACGCCGACGTCGCCATCTGGCACATCGTGATGGACGCCGCTTCGCAGTTCCAGCTGCCGGCCGCCCAGGGTGCCGAGACGAACCGAACCCTCTACGTCTTCGAGGGTTCCGGTCTGAAGATCGACGGCGAGTCGGTCGCCGGTGCGACCGGTGCCGTCGTCGACGCAACCCGCGAGGTCGAGTTGGTCGCCACCGAACGCACGGAGGTGCTGATGTTGCAGGGACGCCCGCTGGGCGAGCCTGTCGCCCAATACGGCCCGTTCGTGATGAACACTCAAGCCGAGATCCAGCAGGCCTTCGAGGACTATCGACGGACCCAGTTCGGGGGGTGGCCCTGGGACCGCGACGACCCGACGCACGGCATCGACTCAGCCAGATTCGCCCTCCACGCCGACGGCAAGCTCGAAACCGCCAACCCAACCTGACCAGTTGGGAGTTGTGCCAGGAGATTCAGCGGATACGTCGCTTCGCTCCTTTTCATTCCGCACGAATCTCCCCGTCACGATTGGTCGCAGTTCGCCTGTCGGCTCACGCTCCAGGCACAACTCCCAACTCCCGGTCGGCCTAGTCGGAGTTTTCGATGACCCGGGAGGCGATGATCGGCAGCATCTTGGCGGCGATCGATGGTACATCGCGAATCACGGCTGCGAACCCTCGCCCGTCGAGGTGCAACACGGAAGCGGCGGTCTTGGTGGTGACCGTGGAGTTGCGATGGGTGTGGGTGAGCAACGCCATCTCGCCTGCGAATGACCCTGGTCCGAGATCGGCGATGTGCTCACCATCGCGCGTGACTTCGACCGTGCCCTCGACCACGACGAACATCTCGTGCGCCGTGCCGCCTTCGGTCATCAGCAGCTTGCCTGCCTTGTAGTCGAGTTGCGTGGCGCACTGAGCCACCTCGTCGAGTTCGTCCTCGTCGAGGTCGGCGAACAATGGCACCTGCTTGAGATGGTCGTGATACGCGTGCTTAGCCATGAGGTCCCCTTCTTGACATTCCCGGTGTCAGCGTAGAGCACACAGGCGCGTCGACGAAATGCCGACGAACTGCCACGGTCAGCTGACGAGCGTGATCCCGCCGTCGACGACCATGATGTCTCCGGTCGTGTAGCGGTTACGGGCGAATGCCAGTGTGGCCTCGGCGACGTCGTCGGGGGTTGCTGACCGCGGGATCGGAGCAGTCGCGGCAACGGCGGCATGGAGGGCGCCCCAGTCTTTGGTCCACGGTGTCGCCACCAGTCCGGGGGCGACCGCGTTGACCCTGATCGGGCCGTACGACTTGGCCAGCAGCACCGTCATCTGGTTGAGTGCCGCCTTCGACATCGAGTACGCCATCGACGAGCCGACCGGCCGTACGCCGGCGATCGAGGTGATGTTCACGATGTTGCCGTCGTCGACGTTGCGCAAGTGAGGGATCGCCGCTTTGGTGAGCCACCACGTGCCGAACACGTTGACCTCGAACGTCTTGCGGAAGATCTCATCGGTGAGTGCGTCGAGGTCGCCGTGCGGAACCACCGTGGTCCATCCGGCGTTGTTGACCAGAATGTCGAGTCGGCCGAAGCGCTCGATCGTGGCGTCGATCAGGCTTCGCGCCTGGTCGGGATCGGAGATGTCAGCGCGGACATAGATCGATTCGCCGGGCAGCTCGGCGGCAACCCGCTCACCCGCCTCGACCGACGACGCCGAGTTCACCACGACCGATGCTCCGAGCTCCGAGAACCGCTGAGCGATCGTTTCACCGATCCCGCTCGAGGAACCGGTGACCAGGACGACTCGCCCGGCGAACTCGGAACCGATGGGTGCTGCAGATTCGGTCTCTGACATGGCCAGACCATACGGCAATCCACCCGACGGCGTGCGACCGAAACCGGCCGCCACGACTAGATTTCGGCCATGCGCAGCGAATTGTTGATCGGTGGAAAGTGGCGGCAGGGTTCCGAGGACGGCAGGATCGCGGTGCTCGACCCGGCCACCGATGAACAGGTTGCCGAGGTGGCCGACGGCACGCCGGCCGACGCCATCGCTGCCTGCGACGCGGCCGAGGCGGCCCAGGTCGGTTGGGCGGCAACGGCGCCACGCGTTCGCGGCGAAATCCTGCGCAGCTGCTGGCAGATGCTGATCGATCACACCGATGAACTCGCTTCCCTGATCGTGCGCGAGCACGGCAAGCCGATGGCCGACGCCAAGGGTGAGATCGTGTATGCAGCTGAGTTCTTCCGCTGGAACGCCGAGGAGACCGTACGGATCCGCGGCGAGTTGGCGACTGCACCCTCGGGTGCCAATCGGATCCTCGTGCATCACCCACCGGTCGGCGTGGTGCTGATGGTGACACCCTGGAACTTCCCGGCGGCGATGATCACCCGCAAGCTCGCTCCGGCGCTCGGCGCCGGTAACGCCGTCGTGATCAAGCCGCCCCGTGAAGCGCCCCTGACCGCGCTGCGGATCGCCGATCTGCTCCAGCAGGCGGGCGTGCCCGATGGGCTCATCAACGTCGTGCCGACGAGCACTTCGGGGGCCTGGTTCGACGCAGCCGTCGACCACCGGGCGGTCCGGATGCTGTCGTTCACCGGCTCGACCGAGGTCGGTCGAGTGCTGCTGCGCCGAGCGGCCGACCGGGTGCTGAAGACGGTGATGGAACTCGGTGGCAACGCCCCGTTCGTCGTGTTCGACGACGCAGACATCGACGCAGCCGTCGAAGGGGCGATGGTGGCCAAGATGCGCCACTCGGCCGAGACCTGCACGGCAGCCAACCGCTTCTACGCCGAAGCGGGCGTCGCCGACGAGTTCACCGCCAAGCTGGCCGCCGCGATGGGAGGCGTGAAGATCGGCAGCGGTTTCGACGCCGACGTCACGTGCGGGCCACTGATCAACAAGCAGGCCGTCGAGGATGTCGACGGCCTCGTGCAGTCTGCGGTCGGGGCCGGAGCGCAGGTCGCGGTGGGCGGTTCGCGGGTCGAGGGTGCCGGTTGCTTCTATCTCCCGACCGTGCTCGGCAACGTGTCCCACGATTCGCCGATCACCGCCGCAGAGATCTTCGGACCGGTGGCCCCCGTGATCCCGTTCACCGACCATGACGAGATGATCCGCCAGGCGAACGACACCGAAATGGGCCTGACCGGGTACGTCTACACCCGCGACCTCGCCAAGGGCTTGCGCACCAGCGAACGGATCCAGGCCGGCATGATCGGCCTCAACCGCGGCTCGGTCAGCGACCCGGCGGCCCCATTCGGCGGCATGAAGCAATCAGGCCTCGGCCGCGAAGGCAGCGGAGAAGGCATCTACGAGTTCTGCGAAACCCAGTACATCGCCACCACCTGGTGACGGGTTGTGCCAGGCACATCCCGTCATCGGTCTTCGTCGTTGGTGAATCGCGGGAGCAGGAAGCCGATCCGCATGATGCCGAGGCCGACCACGAGGAACAGCCCTGCTCGCCACAGTGTGTCGACCTCTTGCAGGTCGACGGTGAGCAGCTTGGCGACCGTGAGGCCGATCACAGCCAATCCGGCGGCACCGACTTCCGGGATCTTGCGCATCGCGCCGGCGATCAACACACCGACTCCGATCACCGCCCACGAGACGGACACGACCGCCTGGCCCTGAGGTAGGTGCACCAGCACCGAACCCAACCACACGAGCACGAGTGTCAGCGCTGCGACGGCGGCGATCTTTCGGACCGGTCGGATCCCGGTCAGCCAAGCGGCGGCGACGATCGACACGATGATGGCCAGGTGGACGATGTCGTCACCGACCTGGGCGTCGTCCGCCCAGGCATCGATCATGTTCGTGAGGACGTAGACGGCGGCGACGGACACGAGCACCCCGGCATTCACCAGCAGGCGCCGCTCGTTGTCGAACCTCCGGCTGAGCACGACGAGGCCGACCGCCTCGACCGCGAGTGCGACGACCGTGACGCCGGTCGAGAGCAGCAGCGCCAGCCCGATCACCATGGCGATACCGGCACCGATCACGAGCGACACGAAGTGGGCGTCGCAGATCCGGCGCCGCGCCGCCAGCGCCGCCGCGACGGTGCCGCATCCGACGAGAATCGCGGTCGTTCCGGCCGGGCCGTCACCATCGATCTCGAACGCCAGGGCGATCACGCCGAACGCCCAGGGTCCGGTGGCGATCGTCATCTGCAGTTCGAGTTGCTGCCAAGTCGACTGCAGGTCTCCCACGCTGGGGACACGGGCGAGCGAGCCGAACAGCGCCGCCGCGATCGCGATCGTGACGATCTGCTGGGGGCGTGACGTGACCTCGTCGGCGAGCGTCAGCGCCAGCAGGATTCCGGTGCCGTGGGCGGCGAACCGCTGGGCCGGCATCTGCCTCGACAGCGCGACTGCGATCGTTGCCGCGACCAGCACCGCGAACCAGGCTGCGCTGACGATGAAAGGGGGCTCGCCGTCGGCGATCACGAGCCAACCGACGGCGGCGCCGATCAGGCTCGCGGTTCCGGTCCACTCGGATCGGATCGCCCATCCCAGCGCCAGACCACCCGATCCCGAGACGGCCGTCGCCGCCAACGCGACCGAGTCGGGGGCTTGGTCGAGAAACAGGTTCGACGCCAACGTCGTGAACAAGGCGAGCATGCCGCCGACACACAAGGCGTTGGTCCACAACGGTCGGTCGGGCCGCAATCGCAACCCGACCGCGATCAGGCCGAGCGCCAGCACCATGGCCCCGGCGAGCTGCAGCTCCGGGCCGATCCAGCCGCGCGTGATCGCCGTGCTGACGGCGAACCCGACGGCGAGCACGACCAGCCCGACCCCGGCCCACTTCAGCAGCGCCTCACTGTCGAGATTGACGGTCGGCGTCGGTGGTGCGCCTGCGTTCGGAACGACGGGTGGCGCTGTCAGCGGCACGCTCGGACGTGGGTGCGGGCCACGGGGTTCTCGACGTGGCGACTTCGGGGTGGCCGACCCGCTGGCGAAGCTCGGCGAGGTCGGCTTCGAGCCGTGCCACGCGACGTTCGAGCCGCTCGACAGCCGTCGTCGGTTCGTTCACCATGGCCCCACTGTCTCATGCCACGTGACCTCCCGAGTGGACCGTTCGGCCAGACTTCCGGTCTGCGTGAGTCCGGATGGGTCAGACCCCGATCCGGTAGGTCAGGGTTGGTACGAGAGGATCGTGCCGAGCAGGCGTTCGGTCGCTTCGACGGTGAGGCCCTTGCGGGCGGCGTAGCTCTCGACCTGGTCGCGCTGGATGCGTCCAACCGCGAAGTACTTGGCTTCGGGATGGGCGAAGTACAGCCCGGACACCGACGAGCCAGGCGTCATGGCGAACGACTCGGTCAGGGCGACACCGATCCGTCGCTCGGCGTCGAGCAGCTCGAAGATCGTCTCCTTCTCCGAATGGTCCGGTTGGGCGGGGTAGCCCGGCGCCGGGCGGATGCCGCGGTACGGCTCACCGATCAGCTGCGCCGGCGTGAACGGTTCGTCTGCGGCGTAGCCCCACAGCTGGCGCCGGACGTCGGCGTGGGTCTTCTCGGCGAGTGCTTCGGCGACTCGGTCGGCGAGCGCCTTCACGAGGATCGACGAGTAGTCGTCGCCGGCCGCCTCGAAGCGTTCGGCGATCGCCAGCTCCTCGGGTCCGGCGGTGACCACGAACGCTCCGATGTGATCGGTGACACCGGCGTCTGGCGGACGCGACGAAGTCGGCGATCGACAGGTTCGGCTTGTTGTCGCGTCGCTGGAGCTGCTGACGTAGTCCGTGCAGACGTTTGCCGTGCTCGGGCAGCACGATGTCGTCGATCGATTCGCCGGTGCCGCGCTGCGCCGGCCAGAAACCGACGACGGCCTTCGGCGCGAACCATTGCTCGGAAACGATTCGCTCGAGCATCCGCTGTGCGTCTTCGAACAGCGGGCGGGCAGCTTCGCCCAGCGTGGCGTCGTCGAGGATCGACGGGTAGCGACCGCGCAGACCCCACGCATGGAAGAACGGTGTCCAGTCGAAGTACGGCACCAGGTCGCCGACGTCGATCGAGTCGAAGCTGCGCGCTCCCGTGAAGCTGGGAGCAACGACCGATGCAGCGTCGAACGAGTAGTCGCCGGCGTTGCGACGGGCGGCCTCGAGGTCGAGCCGGTTGCGCTCGACTTCGGCCCGCTCGTGGGCCTCGACGACGCGGGCGTACTCGACGTCGAGCTCGGCCATGAAGTCGACCCGCTGGCTGGTGTCGTCGGACAGCAGCTTGGAGATCACACCGGCCGCACGCGAGGCGTCGGCGACATGCACCACGGGCCCATTCGAGTAGGCCGGGGTGACCCGCAGCGCCGTGTGGATTCGGCTCGTCGTGGCGCCACCGATCAGCAGCGGCACCGCTGAAGCCCTGGCGCTGCATCTCGCTGGCGACGTTGACCATCTCGTCGAGCGACGGCGTGATCAATCCCGACAGACCGATCACGTCGGCGTCGAGCTGGCGGGCGGTGTCGAGGATCTTCTGGCCGGCACCATCACGCCGAGGTCGACGATGTCGTAGTTGGCGCAACCCAGCACCACACCCACGATGTTCTTGCCGATGTCGTGCACGTCGCCCTTGACGGTGGCGAGCACGACCGTGCCGTTGGTGCGATCGGTGACCGTGCCGCCGGCGGCGATCGTGGCCTCCCGCTCGGCTTCGAGGTAGGGCGTCAGATAGGCGACCGCAGCCTTCATCACGCGGGCCGACTTCACGACCTGAGGGAGGAACATCCGGCCAGAACCGAACAGGTCGCCGACGACGTTCATGCCGTCCATCAGTGGGCCCTCGATCACCAGGACCGGCGAACCCATTCGCACCCGTGACTCCTCGACGTCACCCTCGATGAACTCGGTGATGCCGTTCACCAGCGAGTGCTCGATCCGCTTGTCGACATCCCAGTCGCGCCACTCCAGTCCGACCCGCTCACGCTGTATGGCGCCTTCGCCGACGTAGGTGGTCGCTGCTTCCAGCAGGCGTTCGGCGGCGTCGGGCCGGCGTGCCAGCACGACGTCCTCGCACAGCTCGCGAAGTTCGGGGTCGATCTGCTCGTAGACAGCGAGTTGCCCGGCGTTCACGATGCCGAGCCGCATCCCGGCTTGGATCGCGTGGTACAGGAACACCGAGTGCATCGCCTCGCGGACACGGTCGTTGCCGCGGAACGAGAACGACAGATTCGACACGCCTCCCGACACGTGCGACGTCGGGAAGCGGCGGCGCAGTTCGGCTGTGGCCTCGATGAAGTCGAGCCCGTACCGGTCGTGCTCGGGGATACCGGTGGCGATCGCGAAGATGTTGGGGTCGAAGATGATGTCCTCCG
Organism: uncultured Acidimicrobiaceae bacterium; assembly: GCA_963700265.1. Taxonomy (GTDB): domain Bacteria; phylum Actinomycetota; class Acidimicrobiia; order Acidimicrobiales; family Ilumatobacteraceae; genus Ilumatobacter. The sequence goes on from CAVOWX010000001.1 coordinate 550,292, forward strand.
GCGGGAATCCGAGCTCGGTGGTCAACAATTCGAACGCCCTGGAGCAGATCTCGACCTTGCGTTCGGCCGTATCGGCCTGACCCGCTTCGTCGAACGCCATCACGATCACCGCCGCACCGTGGTCCCGGCATACCCGAGCCTGGGCGAGGAACGGTTCGACGCCTTCCTTCATCGAGATCGAGTTGACGACCGCCTTGCCTTGCACGCATTCCAGTCCGGCCTCGATCACGTCGAACTTCGACGAGTCGAGCATGATCGGCACGCGGGCGATGTCGGGCTCGCCGGCGATCAGGTTGAGAAACGTCACCATCGCCTGCTTCGAGTCGAGCAGCCCCTCGTCCATATTGATGTCGATGATCTGGGCGCCGTTCTCGACCTGTTGACGGGCGACCGTGAGCGCCTCGTTGAACTCTCCGTTGGTGATCAACCGCCGGAATGCCGCCGAACCGGTGACGTTGGTGCGTTCGCCGACGTTGACGAACGGGATGTCGCTGGTCAGCGCGAACGGCTCGAGCCCGGACAGTTGCAGCATCGGCGCACGCGTCGCCGGGGTGCGCGGTGTCACGCCGGCGACAGCCGCCGCGATCGCCTCGATGTGAGCGGGGGTGGTTCCGCAGCAACCGCCCACGATGTTGACGAAGCCGGCCCTGGCGAACTCGCCAAGGATCGCAGCCGTCTGCTGGGGGGTCTCGTCGTAGCATCCGAGCGCGTTCGGGAGCCCGGCGTTGGGGTAGGCACAGATCAACGTGTCGGCGAGACCGGACAGTTCCTGTACGTACGGTCGCATCTCTGCGCCACCGAGGGCGCAGTTGAGACCGACCGAGATCGGGTCGGCGTGTTGGACGGCTCGCCAGAAGGCTCCGACGGTCTGGCCCGAGAGGGTGCGACCGGAACGGTCGGTGATCGTGCCCGAGATCATCAGCGGGGTGCTGGTTCCCGACTCGGCGGCGTGCCGGCGTGCGGCCCAGATCGCGGCCTTGGCGTTGAGCGTGTCGAAGATCGTCTCGACCAACAGCACGTCGACGCCACCTTCCACCAGTCCGGCGATCTGCTGCCGGTAGGCCTCGGCGATCTCGCGGAAACTGCGCGCCCGAAACGCTGGGTCCTCGACGCGGGGCGACAGCGACAAGGTGATGTTGGTCGGGCCGATTGCGCCTGCCACGAATCGTGGACGCCCGTCGTGACTCGAGGCGTCGTCGGCGGCGGCCCGGGCGATCCCGGCAGCTGCGACGTTGATCTCGTGGATCAGCTCGGGCTGGGCCAGCCCGTATTCGCTCTGGGCGATGACCGTCGACGAGAACGTGTTGGTCGAGATGATGTCGGCGCCGGCCTCGAGGTAGTGGCGGTGCAATTGCCGTACGGCGTCGGGTTGGGTCAGCGACAGCAAGTCGAGGTTGCCGGCCAACGACGGGGCGTGGTCGGCGAATCGGGTGCCGCGCAGATCTGATTCCGTGAGACCGAGCCCCTGGAACTCGCTACCACTGGCGCCGTCGAGCACCAGGATCCGGTCGGCGGCGGCGGTGAGCAGGTTTGGTGTTGACATGTGTGGTTCCTCAGTGTGTGCTGGCGTGCGGACGGGCGAGCAGGTCGCACACGGACAAGGCCAGCTCGGAGCGGTTCAAGGTGTAGATGTGCACGTGCTCGACACCTTCGGCGGCGAGTTCGCTGATCTGTTCGGCGGCCAGTTCGCCGGCGATCTTGTGCGTGGTTTCCGTGTCGTCGTCGAGTCCTGCGAATCGTTCGGTGACGTGGGCGGGGATCGACGCCCCGCAACGAGCCGCGAACCGGGCGACGGCCGGGTAGGAGTGGATCGGGAAGATGCCGGGCACGATGGCCACGTCGATGCCCTTCGCCTGAACGGCATCGCGATAGCGGTAGTAGTGCTGGTTGTCGAAGAACATCTGGGTCATCGCCCGGTCGGCGCCTGCTGCGACCTTGCCGGCGAGGATCGCCAGATCGTGATCGTCGGTCGGCGACTGGGGGTGACGTTCGGGATAGGCGGATACGGCCACTTCGAGATCGCTGCGGCTCTTGATCACCGCCACGAGATCGGCGGTGCTCCGGAAGCCATCGGGATGTGGCACGTACTCGTCGTCGATGCCGCCGGGCGGGTCGCCGCGCAGGGCGACAACCTGATGTACCCCGAGGGCGACATAGCGGTCGACGATTTGCTCGATGTCGGAGCGGGACTGGCCGACGCACGTGAGGTGGCCGGCAACTTCCGAACCCGTGCTGCGCACGGCGTCGATGGCGTCGAACGAGCGCTGCCGATCGGATCCACCGGCGCCGTAGGTCACCGAGATGAACGTCGGGTCGACGCGCTGGAGGTCGGCGGCGACCTGTGCCAATGGCGCCAGGCCGTCGGGATGCTTCGGTGGGAACACCTCGAAGCTGAGTGACAGGGTCATGTGGAGATCTCCTGAAGTCGGGGAAGAGCTGCTGGCATTCGTTGGTGACTGGTCGCCAACCAGAGCGATACGGTCAGGCGTTCGCCGTCGGCGCTCGGCGGCGGTTCGATGGTTCGCGTGGCGGCCACATCGAGACCGCATTGGTCGAGCCAGGTGCTGACGGTGTCGGTGCGGAATCCGAGTCGGCGATGGGCGTGTTCGGAACGAAGGAACTCGAGCGTGTGGGGCGCGAAGTCGACGATCACCAGTCGCCCACCAGGAGCGAGCAGTCGGGCCGCCTCACGGAGTGCGCTGGCCGGGTCGTCGAGGAAGTGCAACACCTGGTGGATCACGATCAAGTCGAACGAGTTGCGCTCGAACGGCGGGCTGTAGACGTCGCCTTGGCGCAGTTCGACGCCGCGCATCTCGGCACGTTCCAGGTTGGATCTGGCGACTGCGAGCATCGAGTGGCTGCTGTCGAGGCCGACGGCACGACGCAACGGCCGCCCGCCCGCGGAGGCGTGCTCAGCGAGCACCTGCAGCATCCGGCCGGTGCCGGTTCCGAGGTCGAGCACGGCGGTGTAGGGGTCGGTTCCGATCGCTGCGAGCAGTTCCGATTCGACGATCGTGTCGGGGGCGTGCAGCAGGCGCTGCTCGTCCCACCGGTCGGCGATCGCACTGAAGTACGCCTGGGCGGCAGCTGCCCGGTGGCCGCGCACGATCTCCAGCCGATCGAGGTCGGCAGCGATCACCGGATCGTGGGGATCGACGTGGGCCAACAGCTCGGTCACGGCCTCGCCGATCGCTCCCGTCGTCGCCAGGTCGAAGAAGGCGAACGTGCCCTCGCGGTGTTTGTCGACGACGCCCGCCTCGGCGAGCAGTTTGAGGTGCCGGGAGATGCGCGGCTGCGATTGACCGAGGATGTCGGTGAGGTCTGAAACCGTCAGCTCACCGTGCTGCAACAGCACCGCGATCCGCAGCCGGGTCTCCTCGCCGATCGCCCGGATCGCTCCCAGCAGCACCTCCGTCCTCAAGCTCATGGAGAGACTATATAAAGATATCTACATATTGACAAGTCTCCCATGACGGGATGTGCCAGGCACATCCCGTCATCCGGTCAGTCCATCCGTCGTCGAGTCCCCTCCGATGACGGGATGTGCCTGGCACATCCCGTCATTGCGGGTCGAGCCAACGGGTGTAGACGTTGGCGAGCGTGACGAGATCGGCGATCGCGACCGATTCGGTGGCCTGGTGGGCGTCGTCGATCGAGCCGGGGCCGAACACCACCATCTGGTCGGCGAAGTCGGGGTAGCGAAGCGCATTCGTGCCGAACGGGGCGACCTGGGGTGCGGTTCCAGCCCAGCTCGCCAGCGACTGAGCCAGCGCCGTGTCGGCCGGTTGATAGAACGCATTCGATCCGATCGTTCCCTCGACGCTCTCGGGATAGGCCGACTCGATTCGGGTCGGCAACGGGCAGGCCGCGGCGGCGATCGAGGCCAGTCGGTGGAAGACCTCGGTCGAATCCTCACCGGGCACGATCCGGCGGTTGGCCAAGATCGAGCACGACGCCGGGATCACGTTGCCCCCGGTGCCACCCTCGATCATCGTGATCGACAGCGTTCCTTCACCCAGTTCGGTCGTGCCAGGAATCGTCTGCAGCCGCTCGTGTTCGGCCTGCAACGCGGCGATCACCGGCGCCATCGCCTCGATCGCATTCTGACCGAGGTGCGGGAGCGCACTGTGGGCGGCGACACCGATCACCTCGATCCGAAGCGCGACACCGCCCTTGTGGCCGTGGATCGGTGCCAGCTTGGTCGGCTCGGCGACGATCATCTCGCTGATCTCGAGGCCCCGTTCGAGTGCCCACGCGTAGAAGCGTCCGGCCCCCAACAAGCCCCCGGATTCCTCGGCGATCGAGCCGACCACGAGCAGTGTCGGCTCGGGCAGTTGGCCGGCGCGTTGCCACGCTGCCAGCAGTTCCAGGATCACACCCAGCGACGCCTTCGTGTCGAGCGCTCCTCGTCCCCAAACACCACCGTTCTCGATCCGACCGTCGAAGGCAGGATCGGTCATGTGCTCGACCGTGACCGTGTCGGTGTGCACGTCGAGCACGACCAGCCGATCGGTGCGACCGGGGAACATGCCGTAGACGTTCGGACGCCCTGCCAGCACATCGTCGAGCACCACCTCGCCGGCGCCGAGTTCGTCGAACCGGGCAGCCAGGTGTTCGGCGAGGGCGGCTTCACCGAGCGGCCCCGCTGCCAACGCCGTGGGGCCACCCTGGAGCGGGTTGACGCTGGGAATCCGGACCAACGCGGCAACCGACTCGGCGAGCTGTTCGGGGGTCACGTCGATGCTCTGGTCCGGTGAGTTCAGGCTGGGCATGCTCCAGTGTCGCACGGCCGACGGCGGTCGCCCGCCCGCCGAGCGACGCGCCGGGTGTTGCGCGGCCCGAGCCGAGCGCGGTGCAACGCCGCTCGCTACGATCTCGACCGATGCCGTTGTACGAATACCGCTGCCGCACCTGTGACGACGTGTTCGAGGTTCGCCGACCGATGAGCGAATCGAACGCGCCGGCCGATTGTCCGGTCGGCCACCACGAGACCGTGCGTCTGCTGTCGATGTTCGCCAGCGCCGGATCGGCGTCGCCCGGCCCGCTGTCAGCTCCCGCCGGCGGCGGTTGTTGCGGCGGCGGGTGCGGCTGCGCATCTTGAACCGCCACAGCGCGGTCGAGTTGCATCGCCCGGTCATCGCCTACCTGCTCAGTTTTCTCGCCCTCGGCCTGTCGGTCAGCATGCTCGGCCCGGCGCTGTCGGAGCTTCGCGATCGTTCCGGCGCCGACCTCGGAGGGATCGGTGTGCTGTTCGTCGGTCAGGCCGTCGGCTACATCATCGGATCGTTCGTCGGTGGCCGGCTGTACGACCGCTTCGATGGGCATGCCGTGTACTCCGGGGCACTCCTCGCGCTCGCTGTCGGTATCGGCGCCCTGCCATCGCTCGGCGCCTTGTCGACGTTGTTCCTCACCTTCGTGCTGGTCGGCGTCGGGTCTGCGACCGTCGACGTGGGTGCCAACACGTTGTTGATGTGGCATCTCGGCGATCAGGTCGGACGCCCGATGAACATCCTCCACCTCTGCTTCGGCATCGGGGCGCTGTCGTCTCCACTGGTCGTCCACGTCGGGCTCGATTTCGCCGCCTATCTGGCTGCCGCCGTGTGCCTGAGCCTGGCGATGCTGATGCGGTCGATCCCCGCCCCGGCCGCCCCATCGGTGGTACGCATCGAACAGTCCGACACGACGCGTCCCATGCTGGCCCTGCTGTCCGCGTTCTTCTGCCTGTACGTCGGGCTCGAGGCTGGCTTCGCTGGATGGATCCACACCTACGGTGAGGAGATCGACTTCAGCGCTGTTGCCGCCACCTGGCTGACGACCACGTTCTGGGTCGGTTTCACCGGTGGACGCCTGCTGTCGAGTGCGCTCGGTCACCGATTCCGGCCCAAGGTCTTGCTCGCCGCAGCGTGTTGGCTGACGGTCCTGGCTGCGGGACTCCTGGTGATCGGCGATGGTCGTATCGCTGCGGTGTGGATCGGCACCGGTGTTGATGGGTGTCGCCACGGCGCCGCAGTTCCCGGCGATGTTCACCTACCTCGAGCGCCGAATCCGGATGACTGGAAATGCCACGGCTTGGATGGTCGGAGCCTCGGGACTGGGTGGCCTGGTGTTCCCGTGGTTGATCGGCCAATGGTTCGATGCCAGTGGGCCGGGCATTTTGCCCTGGTCGATGCTGGGGCTCGGTGTGTTGACGCTCGCCTCGTTCGGCGTGTCCAATCGCAAGCTCGGCGGCTGACTCAGCCGGCCATCTCGGCGACGACGCGCCCGAGGTCGTGGCGTTCGCGAATCCCAGCCACTGCCACCACCCATCGCAGCGGCCAACCGGGTGTGGCGATCCGTCGCCCGAGCTCTGCCATCTCGTCGTCCCTGGCCTTGATCAGCCGCGGTTGGCCGCTGGTCGGCTGGCGGCTCAGCCTCGCCGCGAACCCAAAAGCGTCGTCGCGGGTTTCGCGGATGGTGAAGGTGACCAACGCCTCGTCGAATCGCAACCCGATCATGTCGATCAGCTTGTTGCTGAGCGACACCGACGAGATCACGTCCTGCATCCGGTCGACGAGTTCGGCCAGCACGTCGTTGATGCGGTCGAAATCACGGCGCAGTTCGGCGATGTCGGCCGTCTCGCTGGCGAGCGCCGCTGCCACCCCGAGATCGAGATTGATGTGGGCGTTGATACCCAGCAGAAGGTGTTGGGCGACGAGTCGGCGGCGACGACCGGTCGCAGCTTGGAAAGCGACCTTCCACACCTCGGAGATCGGGGTGCTCGCCTGCCAGCCGGCGACGGCATCGAGGTAGCGGCGGGCGAACAGCACATCGAGACGCTCCATCCGGACCCCGTCGTCGAACTCGCCGGCGAGGATGCCGTCGCGGACGCGGGCGGTCACCGCCCGGTACACCACCGCGAAGTAGCCGCACGGATCGTTGGCCGCGACACATCGAGCGATCTCGGCGTCCATCGCGGCGATGGCTTGATCGATCGTTTCGATCGGATTCGGGTTACTCGTCAAGGACGACCAACCTATGCCGTTGCGCTGGGGCGGGTGAACCCGCGGTCGCGTCAGGCGATCGAGCAGGACATGTCGGCGCCGCAACACATCGGCGACTTGATCTTGCCGTGGCCGTTGGGGCACTTCGAGACCTGCACCGACGAGCCGTCGTCGCGCTGGATCGAGTCGTTCACGAGCGGTGCGTCACAGGCACCGCAGGTCGCATTGACGGACATTCCACAGGTGGGGCATTCGTAGGTCGCCATTCCCGCAGCGTACCTGGCACCTCATCTGACTGCGAGCGTCGGCGGGTTGGTTGAGGGTTGGTTGAGGGTTAGTCGGGGTTCACGCGGGTGCCGCGGGAACCGTCGAGCAGTGCTGCAGCGTCGGCCAGCGAGCCGATCGCAGCGAACCCTCCGGTGCGTTCGACGAACCGGCAGACGGCCTCGATCTTGGGGCCCATCGAGCCGGCCGGAAACGCCAGCCCCCGCAGATCGGAGTCGGTGATCGAGGCGATCTGCTCGGCCTCCGGCGTGCCGAAGTCGCGGTACACCCCATTGACGTCGGTCAAGACCAGGAAGGCGTCGGCTCCGAGTTGCTCGGCCAGCAAGGCGCTGGTGAGGTCCTTGTCGATCACCGCTTCGACTCCGGTCAGTTCCCCGCCCGCGGCCTCACTGACTGGAATCCCTCCGCCGCCGGCACACACCACGACGGCACCGGCGTCGAGCAGCAGCTGGATCACGGGTGTCTCGATGATCCGAACCGGTTCGGGCGACGCCACGACGCGTCGCCAGCGGTCGCCGTCAGGGGCGATCTCCCACCCACGTTCGGCGGCGATCGCCCTCAGCTCGGGTTCGTCGTAGACGGGGCCGACGAACTTGGTCGGTCGTTGAAACGCCGGATCGTTCGGATCGACGACGGTCTGGGTGATGATCGCCGTCACGATCCGGTCGGGCAGTCGGTTGTGGAGCTCTTGGACCAGCCAGTAGCCGATCAAACCTTGCGTCTCGGCGCCGAGTGTGTCGAGCGGATAGGGGTGGCTGAGGGCCGGGTCGCTGGCGGACTCGAGCGCCAACACACCGACCTGCGGTCCGTTGCCGTGGGTGATGACGAGTTCGTGGTCGTGGGCGAGCGGGGCAAGCGCCGCGATCGCGATCTCGACGTTGTGTTCCTGGACGTCCGAGTCGGGTCGTTCACCTCGTTTCAGCAGCGCGTTTCCACCAAGGGCGGCGACGATTCGCACCTCAGCTCGCCACGAACAGGCTTGGGAAGCGGGCCAGCACGGCGATCGCATGCTCGAGTTCGCGCTGATCGATGTTCTCGCCGATCCGGTGCGTGTTCTGTTCGACGCCGGCACCGATCCCGAACATTGCAGGGTGGCGCATCGTGCCGGAGGTGACCCACTGCTTCGAGGCCGGGACACCGATCGCGGCATCGTCGCTGGGAACCGGGAAGCCGACACCGTCGGTCGAGAACACCCACCGGTCGACGCGAGGTTGACGGCGACGGGCACCCGCGGTGGCGCCGCCCTCGGGCTCGGTGATGTACGGGCTGACCACCTGCTCGTAGGCGGCGACCGCCGCCGCGATTGCCGGATGGTCCTCGGGAGTGACCCATCCCGGGTAGATCTGCGGATTGCCGGGGATGTACCCGGTGATCGTCGGCAGTTCGTAGACCGGAACGTCGATGACGACCGTGAGCCCGGCGTCGCGGGCGGCCTGGATGGCGGGCAACCGCTCCACCTCGGCGAGCGCGATCTCTGGTGTCTCGCCAACCGTGAGGCGACGGTCGAAGCGGAACGTGAACCGTTCGGGGACGGCGCAGTCGCTGGGGGTATCGAGCTGCGACCACGAGGCAGTGCGAGTGCCTGCGCCGAGGAACTCGTGTTGGGCGAAGCCTTCTGCGGCCTGCTGGGCAGCTTCGACCAGGATGCTGGCGCCGTACTCCAACGGGTTGAGCCCGAGGTGTGGCATCGAACCATGGCACGATCGCCCGGTCACGGTGACCTGGATCTGCATCCGGCCGCGCTGGCCGCGGTAGATGCCGAGCGCACCCTTCTGGTTGTCGCCGGTGCCCTCGGTGAAGACCACCACGTCGGGGATCAGTTGCGGCGCCGCACCGGGCAGCACCTTGCTGACGACATAGCGCGGGCCGCCGCCGTCGTTGTCCTCCTCGGCGACCGTGGCGTACGAGCGGATGATGGCGCCCCGCAGCGCACCCTCCGGTGCCAGCTCGAGCAGGATCTTGGTGGCGATGACCTGAGAGATCACCCCGGCCAACTGGTCGGCTGTACCGCGCCCGAAGACCAGATGCTCCCACTCGTCGTCGGGTGGCAGGTAGCCGAGTTCGGCACGCACGGCGTCACGGTTGAGCTTGCCGGCGTCGATCAAACCGTCGTAGCAGTCGACGGCGCCGTCGAGCTTGGCGTGCCACTGATCGCGCAGCGCTTGCACGGTGTCGGAGTGACCGTCGAGGTAGATCACCTTCTTGTCGTCGGGATCGATGCCGTCGTCGATGTCCTGCACGGTCCAGACCAGGTTGCCGAACTCGTCGAAGCCGACGTCGTCGGCCTGGCGAACGGCGCCGATCTCGATGATCCTGCGCATCAGCATCTCGAGCCGTGGACGTTCGTGATTGCTGAGTCCGGCCTGCGGGTCGCCGCCTTGATCCTTGGGTAGGTCGACCTGGTCGGCCGGGATCCGTACGGCTTCCTGCAGGATCTCCACGGCGAGTGGGCGGTAGCGGGCGGCCAGTTCGGCGACCCGTTCGTCGAGCGACATCTGATTCTCCATTTCGATTGGTTGCGTTTGGTGGGTGGTTGCGTTGCGGTCAGGCGAGGCGGGTGGCGAGGTCATCGACCTTTGCGGCGGCCAGCAGCGCCATCACGACGTAGACCTTCTTGTTGGCTTCCTCGGCGACGGCGACCCGGAACTGGTCCATCACGCCGGGTGATCACCTCGTCGCCGATGTCGGCCGGCAGGCAGTGCAGGTACAGGGCGTCGTTGGTGAGCGCCATCCGGCGTTCGTCGCAGATCCAGTCGCGGTTCTGGGCGTTCATGGCGAGCGCCCGCTGCTCGATGTCGTGCAGCCCGGCGGTGTCTCGGGCCTTGTTGGCGGCGACCCGTTCGAACATCAGGGTCTGAGGCCCCCACGACTTCGGGTACACGGCGTCGGCGCCGGTGAAGGCGGCGTCCATGTCGCTGGTGACCTCGAACGAGCCGCCCGATTCGGCAGCGCCCTCGTGAGCCCAGCTGATCGGATCGGGCAACAGGTCGTAGCCCTCGGGGTGGGCGAGCGTGACGTGGGCGCCGAACCGGGTCAGCAGCGACACCAGCCCCTGTGGCACCGAGAGCGGCTTGGCGTAGCTGGGCGAGTAGGCCCACGACACGGCGATCCGCTTGCCGGCGACGTCGCCGCCGAAGTGCTCGCGCAACCACAGCAGGTCGGCCATGGTCTGGGTCGGGTGATCGATGTCGCACTGGAGGTTGACGATCGGCACCGAGCGCTGCGTCGCTGGTGGCGGCGAGGTAGTCGTCGATGCCGCGTTTCACGTCGTGCATGAACGTGTTGCCTTCACCGATGATCAGGTCGTGGCGGACACCGAGCGCATGGGCGTTCATGCCGAGCATCGCCCCGGTCTCCTCGGCGGTCTCGCCGTGTGAGACCTGGGTCGATGAGCCGTCGACGATCACGGGCTGCATCCCGAGTCGGGCTGCGGCACCGGCCCACGCCGACTTGGTGCGGGTCGAGTTGTCGAAGAACATCGCGTAGGCGAGTTCGTTGGGCAGCAGCGCCGGGCAGGCGCCGACGCGATCGAGCTGTTGGAACCGGTCGGCAACGGCCAACACCGCCTCCAGCTCAGCGGTCGAGTAGTCGTGGGTGGTGAGCAGGCTGCGGCCGCGCAGCGTTGTCAGCACGTCTGGGTCAAGGCGATTCGTCATCACCTTTACAATTTGTCATAGTTTCGACTGCCGCGGTCAGAGTCCAAGGACCCGTCCCCACCTCAAACGGGAATTTGAGGCGGTGGGTTACCGGAACCGGTGCGTCGCCATTGCCGTTTCGATGCGTTGGCGTGCCGTCGTGAGGGCAGCGGTGCGGGGAAGCACGCCACTGGTACTCGACCGTTCGAGCATGTCGGCGGTGTTCGTCCGGACTTGATCGTCGATCAGTTGGAACGCCTCTGCCTTCGTGCCACCCCGGTACTCGACGGCTCCGCAGATCACTCCACCGGCATTGGCGATGAAGTCGGGGAGCACCAACACGCCGCGCTCGTGCAGCCGCTGCTCGGCTTCGGCGGTGGCCGGGATGTTGGCGCCCTGGGCGACGATCCTGGCTCGCACCGTGTCGACGTTTCCGGCGTGCAGCACGTTCGGTCGGGCAGCCGGAATCCAGATGTCGCACTCGACTCCGACGATCGCGTCACGTTCGATCACGTCCCCGACGGGGTGTGCCACGACCGACTCGGTCGTCTTGGTGTTCATCAGCTCCTCGAACTTCAGCCCGCGCCGATCGACCACACAGCCCCCGAGGTCAGCTGCTGCCACCAGGATGCAACCGCGCTGATCGAGGAACTTGGCGACATTGCGCCCGACCGCCCCGAAGCCCTGAACGGCGACACGCGCCCCGGCCAGCGACATGCCGATGTGTTCGGCGGCGACGTCGATCGACGCTGCCAGGCCGTACCCGGTTGCACCGACCTCGTCGAGCGGAATCCCGCCGAGCACCGTCGGCAACCCGATCGCCCGCCCGATCTGGTCGTGGATCCAGGCCATGCAGGTCTCGTTGGTGCCCATGTCGGGGCCCGGCACGTAGTCGGTGAGGTCCTCGATGGCGTCGGCGAAGGCGCGGATCAGCGGTTCCTTGTCGGCCAACGGCATCGTCGGATCACCGACGATCACCGCCTTGCCGCCACCGTGATGGAGCCCGGCGGCGGCGTTCTTGAACGTCATCGCCCTGGCCAGCCGGAAGCACTCTTCGGTGGTCACGTCCGGTGCCATTCGCACCCCGCCGATCGCCTGCCCGATCGCCACGTTGTCGATCACGACCGTGGCTCTCAGACCGGTCGTTCGTTCGGTGAGGTGTACGACCTTGACGGGTCCCAGTTCGTCGGTGAATCGGAACGGCTCGTCGTGGAACTCGGTGCTCATCGGTCGGCCTCCAGATCGTGCTTGAGTGCGTTCAGGAATCGGGTTGCCTCGCCACCCATCACCACCCGATGGTCGAAGGTCAACGAGAGTGGCAGCAGGCGCCGGATCGCGATCTCGCCCTGGTGGGCGACCACCGCGTCGCGGGCGCGTCCGGCGCCGACGATCGCCACTTGTGGGGGCACCACCACGAGCGCCGCGTGGCGACCGCCGAGCGTGCCGAAGTTCGACAGCGTGATGGTGGCTCCGCGCAGGTGCTCGGGTGGAACCGTCCGGGCCAGGATGTCGGCCCGCATCGCGTCGAGTCCGCTGCGCAGATCGTCGGCGGGGCGGTTCGCGAGATCGCGCAGGACCGGCACGAACAGGCCGTCGGCGGTGTCGACGGCGATGCCGATGTCGACCGTGGTGTTGATCCGGCGGCCTCGTTGGCGGCCCAGGTACGAGGCGTTCAACGCCGGCTCGGCAACGCACGCGGCGGCGACGGCGCGCAGCAGCCGCACGGTCGGGTCGGTGGCTTCCGGCCAGTCGCCGATGTCTGCCTCGTCGGTCACGGTGGCGGGTACGACCACGGCGTGGGCGCGGGTCATGTTGGCGTCCATCGCCCGTCGCACACCGCGCAGCGGTTCGATCGTCGAGTCGTCGTCAGAACCAGCAGCATCGTCGGAACCGGAGGCGCCCGAGGCGGCGGCTTCCACGTCGGCCCGCGTCACCGTTGTGTCCGGCCCGGTCGGTGCCACCTCGGCAAGGTCGACACCGAGCGCCGACGCCAAGGCCCGCACAGCCGGTGTCGCACGGGCACGAGTGTGGGAGCCGCCCGCCGCCCGGCCGGTGGCGGACGATGCGGTCGGTGGCGCCGGCTCGTCGGGGGGTAACGAGCCGACGATCGCCCCCGCATCATCCGCCACGCCGTCGTCGAACTCGACCAACGCCTCCCCGACGTCGACCACGTCGCCAGGCTCGCCGTGCAGCGCGGCGACGTGGCCCGACAGCGGCGACGGGATCTCGACCACGGCCTTGTCGGTTTCGACCGACACCAGCGGTTGGTCGGCGACGACGTGGTCGCCGACACCGACGTGCCAGGCCACGATCTCCGCCTCCTGGAGGCCCTCGCCGATGTCGGGCAGCCGGAACGTCGTCATGCGTACTCCATCACTCGGCGGGCGGCGTCGAGGATCCTCTGCTCGCTGGGGAGGTAGTGGTGTTCGTTGCGGAACAGCGGCATCACGGTGTCGTACCCGGTCACCCTGGTCACCGGGGCCAGCAGCGATGTCAGCCCCTGATCGGCCAGGACCGCCGCGATCTCGGCCCCGACGCCTCCGGTTCGGGGTGCTTCGTGCACGATCACGCAGCGTCCGGTGCGGGCGACCGAGGCCAGGATCGTGTCCGTGTCGAGCGGCTTGATCGTGGCGACATCGATCACGTCGGCACCGACTCCCTCGGCCGCCAACACCTCGGCGGCCGCCAGCGTTTCGGTGACGCTGGCGCCCCAACTGATCAACGTCAGGTCTTCACCCTGACGCAACGTGAAGCAGCGGTCGAGCGGGAGTGTTCCACCGTCGTCGTCGACTTCCTCGTGGATCGATCGGTAGAGCCGTTTCGGTTCCAGGAACACGACCGGATCGGGATCGGCGATGGCGGCCAGCAGCAGGCCGTACGCCTTGGCGGGCGACGAGGGGATCACCACCCGCAGGCCCGGGATGTGAGCGATCATCGCCTCGAAGCTCTCGGAGTGATGCTCGGGTGCGTGCACTCCGCCGCCATACGGGGCGCGCACCACGAGCGGGCAGGTGAGCCGTCCGCGGGTTCGGTTGCGGAGCCGACTGGCATGGTTCGCCAATTGGTCGAGGCCGGGGTAGAGGAAACCCATGAACTGGTACTCCACGACTGGGCGGAGACCCTGGGTCGCCATCCCGACCGCCAACCCGACGAACATCGACTCGCTGATCGGCAGGTCGATCACCCGATCGGACCCGAACTCGGCCATCAGGCCGTCCGTCGCTCGGAACACACCGCCGTTGCGGCCGACGTCCTCGCCGAGGGCGACGACCGACGGGTCGTCCACGATCGCCCGGCGCAGCGCCATGCGGACCGATTCGATCAGGGTCAGCTGGTCACCCATGATCGCCCTCCGAAGCGTCGAGTTCGGCGCGCTGGTCGGCGTAGGCGGCGGGAAGCGCGGCGTACAAGTGGTCGAACATCGAGCTGGCCGGCATCGGGTGGTACGACTCGTAGTCGTGCACCGCCGAGTCGATCGTTGCGGCGCACTGCTCGAGCAGATCCTCTTCTTGTTGGCGGCCCCAACGACCGGATGCGACCAGCAGGTCGCGCAGCCGCCCCACGGGATCAGCCTTCCAGTGTTCGCTGACCTCGGCGTCGGAGCGATACCGGCTGGCGTCGTCGGCAGTGGTGTGGTCGGTGAGCCGATAGGTGAGCGCCTCGATCAGAGACGGCCCTCCGCCCGACCGGGCCCGCTCGATCGCCTCGCTCACCACGGCCCGAACGGCGACGACGTCATTGCCGTCGACCTGCTCGCCGACGATCCCGGCGGCGATCGCCTTCTGGGCCAACGTCTCGGCCGCCGACTGCGAGCTGCGCGGCACCGAGATCGCCCACTGGTTGTTGTTGACCACGAACACCACGGGAAGTCGACGGGCGCCGGCGAGGTTGATCGATTCGTACACATCCCCGCGCGACGTTGCCCCGTCGCCGAACATGCACACAGCCACACGCGGTTGGCCGCTCAGTTGGAAGGCGAGTGCCACTCCCGCGGCGTGGGGAGCCTGGGTGCCGATCGGTACACAGATCGGGAAGTCGCCGCGTTGACCGGCGAAGTCACTGCCGCGTTCGTCGCCACCCCAGTACAGGAACAGCTCGTTGGGGACGACCCCGCGCATGAACATCGCACCCTGCTCTCGGAACGACGGAATCAACACGTCGTCGGCCGCCATCGCCGCCCCGACACCGACCGCCACGGCCTCTTGGCCCAACGACGAGGCGAACGTGCCGAGCCGTCCGGTGCGTTGCAGTGCGACCGCCTTGGCGTCGAAGGTGCGGGTCAGCACCATCGCCCGGTACATGTCGATCAGCTCGTTCGGATCGTCGGCGAACAGCGGGTGATCGTCGGCCATCGCTCCGTGCTGATCGACGTACGACGTGACGTCGATCTGGAACGAAGCAACCTGCCTCCTCACGGTGACCCAGCTCTCATCAGTGCCCTCCGCCACCATCAAACGCCCAGCGACGCCTCGACCTCCAGAGCCTTTGTTCCCTCCTCCCGGGTTGGGACTGAAGGCTCTGGTCGCGGGTGGGGTTGGCATCGACACTGGTGGGATGGTTCGCGGCGGGTGGCGCCGGCGGCCCGTCGAGGAGGGGCTGATGAGTACGAGATCTGGAGGCGAACGGATCGCTGCGATGCTGGCGGCGGAGGGCGTCGACACCGTGTTCGGCATCATCGACGGGTCGTACTACGGGCTGTATTCCAGCTTGCGGGCCAACGGCATCAGGCTGATCACCCCGCGCCACGAGACGAGCGCTGTGCACATGGCCGGCGCCTACGCTCGCATCACCGGCAGGCTCGGCGTGTGCATCGCCAGCAACGGCCCGGGCGCCGCCAATGCTTTGGCCGGAGTGGCCGTCGAGAACGGTGAAGGCAACCGAGTCCTGCTGATCACGAGTTGGCGTCGTTCGGGCATCGTGGGCCCCGACCGCGGCGGTACCTATCAGTACTTCGACCAGCCGGCCGTGATCGGTGCGATGGCCAAGTCGAGCGAAGCGGTGGCGTCGATCGACCGGCTCACGGAGGTGATCGCCCGCGCATTCCGGCAGTGCTGGACCGCACGCCCCGGTGTCGTCCACGTCACCGTTCCCGAGGACATCATGAACGGCTCGTTCCCGGTGCCAGAGCTTGCGGACCCTGCCCCGGCGCGGTATCGCCGAAACGGTCTGGTGGCGCCCGGCGCCGAACTCGTGAGCCGGGCCGCCGACCTGCTCGTGCAGGCCGAGGCGCCGATGATCCACGCCGGCACCGGTGTCGTGCACGCCGGTGCCCACGCCGAACTCCGCAGGGTGGCCGAGCTGCTCGCGGCGCCGGTCACCACGAGCTGGGGTGGGCGCGACTGCATCGACGAACGGCTGCCGGTGTCGATCCCGATGTGGGACATCGAACTGAACTCGAAGGTTCGCAACGAGGCCGACTGCGTGCTCGCCCTCGGGACGCGATTCGGGGAGACCGACTGGTGGGGCAAGCCGCCGTACTGGCGCTCGCCCGCTGAACAGCGCCTGATCCAGGTCGACGTCGACGAACTGGCGATCGGGCGCAACAAGCCGGTCGACCTGGCGGTGGTCGCCGACATCTCGGCGTTCCTCCCAGCGCTCGCTGCCGAACTCGAGCGGCGCCGCCGCAGCGGTGCCAACGCGGCGCGGTCGGAGCGGCTCGAGCACTACGGCGCCGGCAAGCGTCAACACCGGGCCAACCTCGATCTGGCGTTGCTGACCGATACCGATCCGCTCCACACGTCGCGGGTCGCTCCGTTGTGCCAGGAGATCTTCGACGACGATGCGGTGCTCGTGATCGACGGCGGCAACACGGCGATCTGGGCCAACCTGTACCACGAGGTCCGGGTGCCTGGCACGCTGCTGTCGACGTTCAAGTTCGGGATGCTCGGGGCCGGCGTCGGGCAGGCGCTGGGCGCCAAGGCGGCCTGGCCCGATCGGCAGGTGTACTGCGTCATCGGTGACGGAGCGATGGGTTTCCATTCACAAGAGGTCGAGACAGCGGTGCGCTGCGATCTCCCTGTCGTGTTCCTGGTGATGTGCGACCGGCAGTGGGGGATGGTCAAGGTCAACCAGGAGTTCACGATCGATCCCGATCGCACGCTGCTGGAAGGGGGCCTGCCGCCCGAACTGAACATCAACACCGATCTCGGGGAGACCCGCTTCGACCTGCTGGCTGAGTCGATGGGTGCCCACGGCGAGCGGGTATCGACGGTGACCGAACTGAAGGCGGCGATCGAGCGAAGTCTGGCGTCGGGGCGGTGCGCCGTGATCCATGTCGACGTCGACCGCCAGGCCCACAAGTTCGCCCCCAACCTGGCGGCGTTCAAGGACATGCACGCCGAGCCGGGCGGGTCGTGAGCAGAGTGCGGTCGGTCCTCGTCACCGGGGCGGGCGGCTACATCGGGCGGCAACTGATCGCCGCCTTGGCCGAGAACCGATCGTCGCTCGGCACGATCGTGGCGGCCGACATCCGGGACACGCCTGCGGGTGAGCGCCTCGATGGCATCGAGTACCGCGTCGGCGACGTACGCGATCCGGAACTGGAACGATTGCTGACCGAGTTCGACATCGACTGCGTCGTGCATCTGGCGGCGATCGTGACGCCCGGTCCGGACAGCACACGCCAGTTCGAATACTCGGTCGACGTGCTCGGTACGCAGAACGTGATCGACTGTTGCGTCGCCGCCGGAGTCGGGCAGTTGATCGTGACCAGCAGCGGTGCCGCCTACGGCTATCACTCCGACAATCCGGTCCCACTCCGTGAGGACGATCCGCTTCGGGGCAACCCCGAGTTCGCCTACGCCGACCACAAACGACAGGTCGAGGAGCGGCTGGAGCAAGCACGCCGTGAGCACCCCGAGCTGCGCCAGCTGATCTTCCGGCCGGGGGCGATCCTGGGGGCCACGGTGGCGAACCAGATCACGGCCATGTTCGAGAAGCGGTTCGTGCTGGGCATCGCCGGGTCGGATGCGCCGTTCTCGTTCGTGTCCGACCGCGACGTCGTCGGTGCGCTGCGCAAAGGCATCGATGACGATGCGACCGGTATCTACAACCTGGTCGGCGGCGGGGCGACCACGATGCGCCAGATCGCCGATCGGTTGGACAAGCGGCTGATCCCGGTGCCGGCCGTTGCCGTGCGCACTGTGCTGCGGGTCTTGCGTCCGCTGGGCAAGTCGCAGTACGGCCCCGAACAGGTCGACTTCCTGCGCTACCGGCCGGTGTTGTCGAACGATCGTCTCGTGAACGAGTTCGGCTACCGGCCGTTGCAGACCAGCGACGAGGTGTTCGACGAATACTGCCTGCTGCACGGTCTCGGGAGTCGTGCCGTCGGTGATCGACGGGTCGTCGTGATCACCGGGGCGGCGGGCGGGATCGGTGCCGCGTTGGCTCGCAGGTATGTGTCGAGTGGAGCCCGGGTCGCCTTGCTCGACCTGGACGCCGATCGGCTCGACCCGGTGCGCGACGAGTTGCGGTCGAACGGGGGAGAGGCGCTGGGGGTGGTGTGCGACGTGACCTCGCTCGATGCATGTCACCGGGCAATCGGCGCGATCGTCGCACATTTCGGCGGTGTCGACGTGTTGGTGGCGAATGCCGGCATCACCCACCTCGGCGACTTCACGGACACCGAGGTCGACGTGATCGCCCGCGTGATGAACGTCAACTTCTTCGGGTCGGTGAACATCACCAAGGCGGCGTTGCCGTCGCTGCTCGAGCGGCGCGGTCAGATCGTGGTGATGTCGAGCGTCGCCGGCCTCGCTCCGCTGGCGACCCGCACGGGCTACTCGGCCAGCAAGCACGCCCTGCACGGGTTCTTCGAGTCGCTGCGAACCGAAGTCAGCGCCGATGGCGTCGGCGTGACGATGGTGTGCCCGTCGTTCGTCCGCACCGGTATCGGCGACCGGGCGCTCGGCGGCGATGGCGGTCTGGCGACCATCGCGCGAACACAACTCGGAACGCCGGTCGAGCCCGACGAACTGGCTGCGTTGGTCGTCGAAGCGGCCGACCGGCGACGTCGCTTGGTGCTGCCGTTCAGCGACGCCAAGCGGGCAGCCCGACTGGAGCGTTTCGCCCCCCGCCTCTACGACCGGATCATGATGAAGCGTCTCGCTCCGGTTGACCCCTGACCAGGATTGGTCAGCGGTCCAGGATCGCCAGGTTTCCGCCGGTCGCCGGTCGCCGGTCGTGACTTCAGTGACTCGAGCGGGTCGGGAGCAGGAACGGATACGGGCGGCGGCGGACCCGGCGTTGCCAGGCGCGATCGACCCGGCGCACGGCCTGTAGAGCGGCCCAGGTTCTGGCGTCACTGCGACGGTCGTCGCCCACCTCTCGGTCGGTCAGCGCCGGTTCGATCCGTCCGGTCGTCGCCTTCAACGCGACCGGAGCCAGCTCGTCGAGGTGCTCCTTGATCAGGTTCGAGGCCAGATCGAGGATCACGGTTCGGGGATCGTGGTAGCGCTGGATGATGCCAGGGAGTACGAATCGGCGCACCGGCGGGCGCAGTGCCCAGGGCAGCGAGGCGAGGAACACTTCGGTGTCGAGCTCGGACTCGCCGGATGGCCGGCGCAACAACGGGGTGGTGATGTCGAAATAGGTGAGCCGATCGCCGACGATCGCCCAGTTCGACAGCTGTGCATCGAGCCCGACCATCGTGTCGACCGTCGCCAACACGACATCGACGATCTCGCCGATCAAGGTCGATGCCCGCCCGGAGTCGTGACGGGCGATGTCGACCGCCAGGGCGCCCGCCGGCAGTACCGGTTGCACGCAGTACAGGGCGACCGTGTCGCCGGGGCCGGGAACACGACGGACCTCGGTTTCGAGCACCGCCACGCCACGGCCGGCCAACTCGTCCACGTAGCGCTCGACGGTGGCGGCATAGCGATCGGCTGCAGCACCGCTGGGGAATGGAGGCAGTCGTTTGCAGGCCCAGAGCGGATCGTGCTCGGTGCCACCGGCTCCCAGCACGAGCGAAATCTCGCCCTCGCCCAGCAGCCGTAACCCCGACGCGTCGCCACTTCGCAGTGCGCGCTCGACCGATCGCTCGAGTTCGGCCAGCTCGTGGTCGGCGATCACTCTGACCGTCGGCCCAGCGTGGTTCGCACGATCGAGATGATGTCGTCGGCCTCGTCGTCAGAGATGATCAGCGGTGGCAGGAGCTGCACGACCGACGTGTCGTTGTTGGCAAAGATCGCGAACACCCCGGCGCCGATCAGATCGCGTGTGGCGGTGAGGCCATCGGCCTGACCGGGGAGCTTGAGGCCCATGAACAGCCCGCGTCGCCGGAGCTCGAGTTCGAGTCCGGCGAGTCCGGCCTCGAATCGCTCACCGAGCTGGTTGACCCGGTCGAGGAAGCCCGGGGCCTCGATGATGTCGAGCACCGCCAGCGCCGCCACACACCCGATCTCCGACCCCCCGAACGTCGAGATGTGGATGAATGGATGGTCGTCGAAAAAGGCGTGCAGCTCAGCGGTCATGAGGGTGGCCGTGATCGGATAGACACCGCCGCTGAGACCCTTTCCGGTGACGACGATGTCGGGGTGGACACCCTCTTGTTCGTAGTACCAGATGGTGCCGGTGCGGCCGAGCCCGGTCTGCACTTCGTCGAGGACGAAGCATGCGCCCCGATCGTGACAGAGTTGCTGGACGGCGGCGAGATAGCCGTCTGCGGGCGGTGGCATCCCGAGTGTGGCCGGAATCGACTCGAGGATCACCGCAGCCGTCGCATCATCGACCGCTCTCTCGAGGGCGTCGATGTCGTTGTAGGGCACCTGCTCGAACCCGGGCAAGTTGGGTCCGAACGGATCGCGGTAGGCCGGGTCGCCGGCCGCCATCGCCAGGCCGGTGTGACCGTGGTAACCACCGGCTGCGGACACGATCCCGTTGCGGCCGGTGTGGGCGCGAGCGAGCTTGAGTGCCAGGTCGATCGCCTCGCCTCCTCCGACGCCGAACACCACGCCGGGAAGCCGATCGCCAGTGGTGGCGCTGAGCCGCTCGGCCAGCAGCGCTCGCCAGCCCGACACGAGATGGTGGTTGCCGATGTCGAGATGCTCGAGGGCGTCGCGCACCGCCCCCGTCACCGCTGGATGGCGGTGTCCGAGGTTGAACACCCCGCCGTTGCTGTGGCAGTTGTACAGCCACATGCCGTCGAAGCCGTCGCGGAACCGTGCGCCGCTGCGTTCGCCCATCACCAGGTCGAGCCCGAGCGCCTGGTAGGCAGCCACCTTGCCGGGGTTGACGTGAGCGGCGAAGGCGGCTCGCGTTTCGTGCGAGCTCGGATACGGCTGGGCGTCTGGTGTCGAACCCATCACCGCACCTGCTCGGGGAGCCGGGCCCGCTGGTTGCGGGTCCGCCAGTATCGGCGGACCCACGCCGGGCGGGTGTCGTCGGCCGGTGAGTCATCGATGCTCGCGGTCCACCGTTCGAGCAGACGGTCGGCCTCGGCGAAAGCGGCGGCGGGTTCGGGCGGTGCTTCGAGCCAGCGCGCCTCGACCTCGTCGCGTTCGGCGGCGAACAGCGGCAACAGGCGCTCGGGGTCGGTCAGGCATCGGCGGTGGAGCAGTTCGTGGCGCCACCACAGGCTGTGACCGTCGAACCGGTCGGTCGGAGCAGGCCCGAGGTCGAGCTGCTGGTCGACCCTGACCGGCTTGAACAGCCCGGTGCACGGGGCCGCCGTGGCCGTGCACCAGTGGTGGTCGCCGTCGGGTGTCAGCTCGGCGACCCACGAAGCCGTGGTCTGCGACGCCGCCGCCAGTCCACCGGCGTGCATGCACGGGGCCGCCATCGCCCCGGTGAGCAGCGAGTAGTCGGGTGCCCGACGGTCGTTTCCGTGCTGGCGCACGAGCCGCATCAGATCACCGGGCGAGGTTGCTCGGTCGGCACCCGACTGGGTGATCGAACGTCGTTCGTCACAGCGCGAGAAGTGGGGCCGAATCCGCTGTGACCGGCCTGCCGCGAACTCGGGGATCGTGAGACCGTTGCTGATCGAGCGGGCCCCGGAGGTGACGTGTTCGACGGCCCACTCGCGCCCTGCCGTCTCGAGCACGAATGCCTCGCTCCGGTCGGCGACGATGTAGCTGTTGTCGTAGGACAGGTTGCGGTGCTCGTGGCCACACCCGCCGCCCTGCCCGTGGCGTTCGAGCAGGTCGGTGATCACCGAGACCGCCTGCGTCGCGCTCGTCGCCCGCTCGAGCGCCAGCCGCAGCAGGTCCATGCCGGTCAGACCGATCCGTTGCGTCGGCCCGCGGGTGAAGACCGCCTCGTTGCCGATCACGACTCCGTGCTCGTTGGCGCCCATCTCGGCGCCGAACATCCAGAACGGCCGGCTCAGCAGGACAGCGCACGTCTCATCGACCTGGTCGACCTCGAGCCAGGTGCACATGACCCTGGACCGGCGCTCGTGAACCCGACGCGGCTGCCAGTCGAGCAGTTGTGCCTCGTTGGCGTCGCGGTCGGAGTTCTTGGCGAACAGCACCCGTCCCGGTTCGACCACCACGATCGTGTCGCACACACCGCCCAAAGTACTGGGACCGGTGGCCGTGGCCGGCACTCCGTCATCGTCAGCTGATGGTGACCGGTTGTGACGTGGCACTTGTCGCGTCGTGGCGATCGCTCGCCCTGGTCAACTGGGTCCACCCGTAGACGGCGGCGGCCAATGCACCGGCGGCGCCGGTGAGCAACGCGAATCTGGGGCTGACATGCTCGCCCAACCACCCCACGAGCGGGCCACCGACCGGCGTCGATCCCATCAGCGCCATCGAGAACAGCGACATCACCCGGCCGCGGAACTTGGGGTCGGAGGAGAGCTGCAGGGTGGCGTTCGAGAAGGCGATCGTCGACACACTGGCGGCGCCCACCAGCGGCATCGCCACGTAGGCCAATTCGATGGTCGGCATCACGGCGACCAATCCGACCGCCAGCCCGAATCCGGCAGCGACGCCGACCAGTCGGGCGGGGGTCGGTGGACCGACAGCTGCCACGACGAGACCGCCGATCACGGCGCCGACCCCCATCAGCGAGGTCATGATCGCCAGGCCGGTCGACCCGGCACCAAACGTGAACTCGGCCAACAACGGCAACGTCGTCGAGAACTCGAACGTGAGCGTGCCGATCAGCACCAACATCACCAGCGTGGTGCGCAGCGTCGGTTCGCCCCAGGCGTACCGAAACCCGTCACGCAGCTGACGTGGTGCCCGGGCGCTGCGCGCCGACGGGTGCAGTTGGTCTTTTCGGATCAGGAACATGGCGGTGACGACCGCCAGGTAGCTGATTCCGTTGGCGACGAAGCATTCGCCGATTCCGACCGTTGCGATGATGAGGCCGCCGACCGCCGGACCGATCACGCGGGCGGCGTTGACGACGACGCTGTTGAGGGTGATCGCGTTGCTGATGTCGTCAGGCCCGACCATCTCCATCACGAACGTCTGGCGGCTCGGGTTGTCGAGCGCTGTCACGATGCCGAAACCGGCGGCGAGGGCGTACACCATCCACAGTTCGACCGCTCCCGTCAGCGTGATGATGCCGAGTGTGAGCGCCAACAGACCGGCCATCGACTGGGTGCCGATGATGAGGCGGCGCTTCTCGAACCGGTCGGCCAGCATGCCTCCGATCGGCGACAACAGCAGGGTCGGCAGGAACTGCATGGCCATCACCGTGCCGAGCGCCGTGCCGCTCCCGGTGAGCTGGAGTACCAGCCACGCCAGGGCGATCGACTGCATCCACGTTCCGCTGAACGAGATGATCTGACTGAAGAAGTAGAGCCGGTAGTTGCGGAACCGGAGCGAGGCGAAGGTGCGTCGAGCGACGGCGGTGACGTTGGCGTTCACTCGCCGCCGCCGAGTAGTTGTTCGAGGGCGGGCAAGGCGGCCGCGACGGATGCCAGCTGGTCGGGGTCGAGCTCGTCCAGCCGTGTCGCCAGCCAGGTCCGCCCTGCCGCCCGCACCGCGTCCAGGTATGCGACGCCCGTCGGCGGTGGCGGCGATGTGGGCACAACGCCGATCGTCTGCGTCGGTTCGTCGCTCGACCAGGCCGCCCGCTTCGAGCGCACCGACGATCTTGCTCGCCGACGGCGGCTTGACGCGTTCGTGGTCGGCGATCTGGCCGACGGTGAGTCGCCCGTGGCGAACGACGGTGGCCAGCACGGCCAGCTGCGACGGCGTGATGTGTCCCGACGAGTTGGTGCGGATCAGCCGCGCCAACCGCAACAGCACCAGCCGGAGCCGATCGACGTCACCGTCCGGCGCGATCTGTGTCGCGGTGCAGGTAGATCCTGGCGAGGGCACAATAAGTAGCATAGGAAACCATTTCCCTCAGGCGCGCCAAGCGCAGCAACACCAGCCTCAATCGGTCGACCTCGGTGGCATCACGGATCGATGCTGTGACTCGGTCGGCTGCGGAACACATGATCGTTAGTATAGGAAACTGTTTCCCTACCTATGCGACGTGGAGATGAGGAGAAGACTCGAGTCGACCGGCCGATGATCAGAGGTCGAGCGAGATTCGGTTGCTGACCGTGATCGGCAGCAGTGCGGCGTCGTAGGCGACGACAGCCCACGTCATGCCCTCCGACGCCGAGGGGCCGGCGGCGTCACCGATGTTGCCTCCGAGTGCGACCGACGTCTCGTAGCCCTGCCAGGCCCAGTAGATCTGCCCCGACGAGGCATTCACGTAGACGCCGTAGTGATCGACACCCTCGACCGCAGACCAGGCGAGCTGGGGCCGCCCGGACGACTGACCAGCTTGCGCTTCGATGTCGATCAACTGGTCGAACGATCCGCTGCATCCGGCCAGCACGACACAGGCAACGGCGAGGGCGTATCCGCCTGTTCGTAGACGAGCGATCACGTGCCATCCCCTCCGCCCGTACCGGGTGCCGGCGCAGCGAACTGGTTCTGCCAGATGTATCCAGCTGGCGTAATCCCGTATCCGACGTTGAAGCTCCAGCCCGTCGCAGCACCGGTGGCGATGACACGCGTGGTGTTGTTGTTCGCGAACACAATGTGGTCAGCCGGATCGGCGTTGGCGTCGAGGATTCGTTGGCCGGCGACGGAGATCCGGAACCGCGATTTTCCATTCCGCCCTCACGGGAGCCTGTGATTCTCGGTGGATTCAGCGGATGATCGACATGCTTCATCATCACTCAGAGCGGTACCGAATGCTTTCGCTTACGCACCGCATAAGTCCGAGGGATGTCGGCGCTGAGCATCGACAACTCATGGAGACCACACTGGCGCGAACGACCCAGTCGATCGTGTATCTCGTGACGCGTCGTACCGACTCGCAGAAGTCGGGCCCGTAGCCGGTCGTGATGTGCACCTCGATCTACGAGTGGCGCTCAAACTCGACGGACGCTCATCCGCCGACTCGAGGCGTTGACAGCGATCGGTAGCGGGATGGCGAGTGCCTGTCTCGGAGAACCGACCTCACCGATCTCACGCCGTCTCGGCTAGGTCGATGGCATTCGGTGCCTGCGTGACGACGAGGGCTGTTCCCGGGTCGGGAAGGTCGGAACTCACGGGTCGGCCGGGGGAACGCGTTGGCATCCCGGCGCTTGCCCGGGATGTCAACGCTGTCTGCGATGGGTTATGAGCAGCGGGCGTAGTAGCCGCTGCCAAACTCGCTGCCGAACATGGCGTAGTTGCTCTTTAGGGAAGTGAGTGCATTGTCGTAGTGCCACTGTGCGCCGTTCCAGCTGGCGATGTACTCGTAGGCGGCGTAGTAGCTGCCGGACTGCTTCAACTGGACCAGGTCGTTGGCGGCCCACCGGGTGGGACTGACGTTGAGTGGAGTCCACTTGGTTGTTTCGACGTGTCGCCAGCCGGTCGAGGTGTAGCGGTAGATTTTGAACGCCGAGTAGACCGTTTCGCCCTGATACGAGCCGGTCACGGCCCGGCCGTGCAGCTCCAACATCCCGGCCAGACAGCCGATCGTCGGGTTGGATTGCACCGAGTTGTATGCGTTCGCGTGTGGCGCTGCCCCGACGCCGATGGTCGTCGCTGCGAGTGTGATGACGCCGGCGATGGTCTTCGCGATGCCGGTCTTGATAGCCATGATGGTTCCTCCTGGTGGTTTCGTTGCTGACACTTCGACCGTACGTAGAACCGACACTCGGAACATCCGGAGATCCCGCCACAACTTCGTCGGTTCGACAAACTGCGTGTACGACGGATTGGTCTGCTGCGAGTCGGCCTCGGTCACCAGCGTCGACACTTGGGCAACAGAGGTGGCGACCCAGAGGCCGCCTCTGCTCCAGAGTTGATCGTCGACGTCGATCGCAGTGCGGGTGTCACATAAGGTGGCACCGTGCGAATGGGGACGATGCTTGTCGTAGCGGCTGCTGCAATCGTCTCGGTTGGGTCCGCCGCCGGCGTTTCCGTCGGCTCCGAACCGCTGGGAGCACACGTTGATGCCGGTCAGCTGTCGTGGTTCGCAGAGGGCGAGTTCGACACGCCGTCGACCGAGGGGATGGTGTGGCCCGCTGCCGAGGCCACACTCGAGCTGACTCGCACGGCGGGTACCGACGAGTTCGCACTGTCGATCGTGGCGACCATCACCTCGGAGCAGACCAATACCGACTCGCTGTGCGTGTTCAACACGACCCGGACGTTCGAGGGAACCGGCACGTTTTGGTTCGGCGGGCTTCAGTTCGAGGGCGAGGAGCTGCTCGGGATCGAGTCGCCCAACTGCCCAGGGTCCAACCGTGCGCTCGCCGACCCGAGCCCGAACAGTGGGGGTGTGCGTCGCGGACGTCGCGATCGGTGCCGACGCGATGGTGTTGAACTTCCACAGGTTCGATTTCACTTTGACCCCGGCGGCGCAGGAGTGGGACACCATCGCCGAGGCTGCAGCGCCGTCGGCTGCCGACGTTCCCGGCGACGACGACGCGACCGACAGCGTCGGCACCGTCGGCGCTGCGGGTTCCCCGACGACAGTACCCGGCGACGAGTTGGCGTCTCGCCAGCCGGCGGCTCGGCGGCATCGGAAGCATCGACCTCCGAGCCGGAGGAGCCGCCACCGAGGAAGCGGGGAGCGCTGCGGAGGACGAGCCGTCCGATGCCGCGGCCGGGGCCGTCGATGATGCTGGCGATGAAGCGTCGGACAGTGCGGGTTGGTGGGAGTGGGCTGGCGGGATGGGTCTGGTGTTCATCGGCGGCGGGGTCGTTGTGGCGCGGGCCCGGAGAGCGCGCGGCGCCGAGCCGACGACATCACCTCCGGTCGTCGCGGATCCGACCGGCTCCGACGATGAGACCGACGATGAACGCCAGCCCGTCGATCTCCGCCTGACCTACCCCGTCGGACAGAGCCCGAAGGTCTTCACCTACGGATGGCGGTTCGGTGCGCGGTGCATCGTCGATCCCGGTGGCCCGAACGGCTCGCCGCGTGTTCGCGGACGGTCCGCTGGCAAGGCTCGGGTACGTTCGCTCCCGAGGTCGGTGCGGAGTCTCAGCCGGCGTTCGACCGCCCGGGTCCGAACAGCATCGTCATCAGCGTCGAGATTGACGGTGTCACCCACCGCGTCGAGACGGCGGTCGATGCCGTCAGCCCGAGAGGGTACGCGGTACCACCGATACCGATCGCGGATTCAACGATGCCCACGGGTGCTTGGCATGCCCGCATCCGAGCGTGGTCGGAACCTTCATGGGAAGGCAGCCGAACGCGTGCTGCCGGTGGGCACCCCGTCGTCCGTGTCGGTGACGGTGGCGTCCATGCCGGGTGCTGCGGCCCGAACTGGTTCGAGGCGATCGAGGGCGACCCCGACGTGCTGATCGACGGGCGGCCGGCCGTGCGCAAAGGCGATCGGACCGCGGACGGCGTCTGCACGGGCACCGTCCAGACCGGGCACCCCGGCCCTTGACGGACGCCGTTCAGTCGATCCGTTGGAGCAGGGTTGCCGGGACGTCGAACCGATACGAGGACCTGGAGCTTCGTTCGAGGACCCACTCGATCCCTTCGTGGTGGTCGGCGATCTGCAGCCCGTAAGCGGCGTACAGATCGTTCCAGTCGCCCGTGGCAAGCCATCGATCAGGTGGTGTTGCGTTGGCGTTCCAGGCGCCGGGGTGCGCGGCCAGCAGCCAGCCGCCCGGACGGACGAGTGCGCTCGCCTGGCCGACGGCGACGGATGGGTCGTCGACGCTGTCGAACAGGTTGACGGCGAGCACGAGGTCGAAGGTTCCGGCGAGCAATGGCGGTTCGAGGACGTCGCCGCAGACCCAGGTCACGTCTGACGGCTCGCCGGCGCTGACGTGATCGACGGTTGTACTGAAACCGTCGGTGACCGGAATCGCCGCCGCACCGGTCGACGAGACACTCGCGGCCACACCGATCGCGAGCGGATCGAGATCGACGCCGACGACGTCGCGGTCGTCCCGATCGGTCCATCGAGCGATGCGGTTCGCGAGCCCGCCGGCGCTGCAGCCGAGGTCGACGACGGTGCGGACCTCCGGAGCGATCGAACCCAACGTCGCATCGATGAGCCGGTCGAAGAAGGGTGACGAGTAGTGGGCGCGGGCGTACATGCCGACCCGGATCGTGTGCTCCCACAGATGCGACCCGCGGTCGATGGTGGTCGACCAACGCTCGACCGTTGCGGCGTCCGAGTTCGGCGGCCCCGTCGCCAAGATCGGCTCGCTCGTGGTCACCCTCGGGACCGTCGTCCCGGGAACGGTCGGGCAACGTTGCGCCGCACTCCCGGTTGCAGCACCGGAGTCGTCGATCCGGATCGGAGAGGCCTGCTCGGGGCCGCCGGCACCAGGGGCAGACGAGCGCGGCCATCTCCCCACTCTGCCTCCCGGTCGGGTCGCCGCACAAGATGTCGGATCAGAGTCCAGGGTGGTCCGTCTCCACATTCGAATTGCAATTGACGACACCGACTGGATACGCGGTGTGGTGCCGGCGGCAGTTGTTGAACCTGATCACGTACGGCGCCGGTGTGAACGCTATGTCGATGCACGTGCACCGACAAGGCCTCGCCCACCGCTCGCCGCCTGATCCGCCGGATTCTGTTCGAAAGATCGGGTTCGGCGCGCCCGGAACTCGGCTATGAGCCAGGAGCAGGCGGATTCGGGTGTTGTTGGCCCGTCGTCAGCCTCTACGCTTGCAGTCCGCAGCGTCCCGGTGTTGCTGAGCGGGGTTTCTCCCGCGAATCGCGCCGGTCCCGTCCTCTGGGGCCGGCGCGAAACCCTGTTTGACCTGCTCATTGTTGATGCCGTGAGAGTCTTGGGAACGGATCATGCCGATCCGGGAACGTCGCCTGACGGTGTCTGCCATCGCCGTGATGCCGCGCCCGCTCGCTGCCGAATCGGAGCTGCGGTATGGTCCGCTTCCCGACAGAAACCCGACTGGAGTCGAGATGGGATCCAACCGAGCACAGCGGGACGCGTGGAACGGATCGGAGTCGGTTCATTACGTCGACCATGCTGATCGGTACGACCGGCAGCTCGAACCCATCACGGCAACGGTGCTGAGCGAGCGGCGGTTCGGGGAGATGACGTGGTGCTCGACGTGGGCTGCGGAAGCGGTGCGATGGCCCTCCTTGCTGCCCCCGCCGCCAGGCGACTTGTCGGTGTCGACATCTCCGAGCCGCTGATCGCGGTAGCCGTCGACCGCGCCCGGCGCGAGCAGGTTCACGAACGTGGAGTTCGTCATCGCTGATGCGCAGACCCACGTCTTCGACGAGGTTTCGTTCGACGTCCTGATCAGCCAGTTCGGACTCATGTTCTTCGACGACCCGGTGACGGCGTTCTCGAACCTCCGTCGGGCGATGGTGCCGGGCGGACGGATCGTGTTCGCCGGCTGGCGAGCGCTGGGCGACAACGAGTGGCTGGCGCCGGTGGTCGCTGCGGATCGCGGAGTTCACCGGCGTGCCCGATCTTGGCGGTCTCGCGGCGGGCGGTGGGATGTTCGCCTTCAGGGATCGGTCGGAGATCATCGACCTGCTCGATCGGGTCGGGTTCGGCGAGGTGGCAGTCGAGCCGATCTCGCCGGTGGTGGTGTTGGGCGGGGGCGGTGACGTCGACGAGGCTGCGTCGTTCCTGTTCGGCATGGGGATCGTCCGCGGGCTTCTCAGCCGTCTCGACGACGACCAGCGCGAGCGAGCGACCGCCAGGATCCGCGCTGAGCTCGAGCATCGCTACGAGCCCGGCGTCGGCGTCCCACTCGGCTCGGCGGTCTGGCTCGCGACCGCCCGTGCCTGACCGGGTTTCGCATCCCAGATAGTGAGACCGTGATCCGGTACTTCGACTTCAGGAACGGCAGCGTGATGTCGATCTGGTTCGTGGTCGTGGCCCAACGATTTTCGCTTGCGCCGTGTGGCCAGCCAGTGGGTGAGGGTGGTGTTTGCACCCCCCCCGTGACGCAGGTCTGCGCCCTGTTCACATCGTCGTCGTCGGCGCACGATCGAAGGATGTTCACTACAGGAGGCACCGTGCAACCCAATCTGACGCGATCCATTCCCCGCAACCGTGCTGGTGTGTCGGTTGCGATCATCACGATCCTCGCCCCACTCGCACTCGCCGCCTGCGGAGACGACAGCGCGGGCCCGTCGGAGGCGTACACGGCGTTCTGTGACGCCGAGCTGGAGGTCGAAGCCGCGACGTTGGGGGAGGATCCGGCGGCGATCGAGGCGGCGTTCACAGCGCTCGCCACAGCAGCCCCGGACAGCGACAAGGCGCTGGTCGAGCGCACGATTGCGGCTGCTCAGGAAATGTTGTCCTCCGAGGGCCCGCCGTCCGAGGAGTTCAACGCCGCGTACGGCGATCTCGTCCAGGTCGTCAAGGACGAGTGCGGGTTCGGGAAGCGCTCGATGCGGAGGCGGTTGACTACACGATCTCGGGAATCGGTGACGGCGTGAAGAGCGGTCCCAACGTGGTGACGTTCGACAACAAGGGCTCGGAGTATCACGAGATCGCGATCGTGCGCCGCAACGACGGCGTCGACATGCCGGCGGCGGACCTGCTGATGCTGCCCGAGGAGGAGGCGTTTTCGATGGTGTCGTTCGTCGGGATTGCGTTCGCGGCCCCCGGCAGCGACGGGCCACACGGTTGTCGACCTCGAGCCCGGCTCGTATATCGCGACCTGCTTCATCCCGACCGGCGCCACTCAGGAGGTCTTCGACGCGATGATGGCCGGCGGTCCGGAGCCTGAGGGTGCGCCCCACTTCATGAACGGCATGATCACCGAGTTCGAGGTGACGGAATAGCCCGCCACGGGCAATCTCCGCTGACGACCCCTCGACCCCTGCCATGCGGGTCGTGGAGCTCATGGAATGACATGGTCAGCGTCACTCTCCGCCGCGAGGCCTGAGGGACAACGTCAACGAAGTGGTCACGCCTTTGACAGATAGGCACTGGAGTTGCTCCATCTCGGCGACACCGTCGCCTCAAGGTGTTTCATCTGGTGCCGACCAGAAGACCGCTACGTTCCGACACCGCGCGATCCTCGCTCTATGCCCGATAATCGTCTTGACCACCGCTCTCGGAACTCGGCACCAGATGCCGGAGAAGTTGAACTGGCCGAGGTACAGGTTCGTTTGATCGCGAAGGGTGGTCGGATCGGGTTGTGGGAGATCACCGAAGCGGGGGAGTCGGTGTTCGTGCCGCTCGAGCGTGTGCGGACGCATCGCAACGAGGATCGGCGGCGGCACCTACCGTTGGTACAACGACTACCGGCTGCCCGAACGTCTCGGCAGCGGCATCGTGACCGTCCGGTTGCACAGCAACGACGAGGACAAGCAGCGCAAGTTCAACCGGGCCGAGAACGTCCGTCAGATCCCGCCCGGCGATCCGGACTTCGAGACGCTCTACAAGCGACGCAACGACGCCGAGAGCATCAACCGGCACCTCGACGACACGTTGTGGTTGCGGCGAGCACATTCGGTGGGGTGCCGGCGTCAGTTGTTGAACCTGATCACGTATGCGGTCGGGGTGAACGCGATGTCGATGCACGTGCACCGACAAGGCCTCGCTCCACCGATCGCCGCCTGATCCGCCGGATTCTGTTCGAAACATCGGATTCGGCGCGCCCACAACACGGTTTGGAGCCAGGAGCAGGCCGAATCGGGTGTTGCTGGCCCGCCCCAAGGCTCTACGCTTGCATTCCGCAGCGTCCCGGTGTTGCCGAGCGGGGTTTTCTCCCGCGAATCGCGCCGGTCCCGCGCCTCTAGCTCAATGGCAGAGCAGTGGGCTTTTAACCCATTGGTTCAGGGTTCGAATCCCTGGGGGCGCACCATGGCACAACTCCCCACTCATCGGCCCGAGTGGATTGACACTGCGCCGGTGGTTGTGCGGCGCGAACGGCGTGTGTCGGCGCCGCCAGAGTGCGTGTGGAAGCACATTGCCGATCATGCGACCTGGCCGCAGTGGTTCAAAGGTCTCAAGAACGTGCTGGTGACCGGGGTGCGCCGAAGGTATTGGCGGTCAGCGCGTCGTCACCGTGACCGGTGCCACGCTCGGCGAGGTCTTCACCGCATGGGAACCCAACGAACGGTTTGCGTTTGCCGTCATCACCGGCCCTCCAGTGTTTGCCGGTTTGGCCGAATCCGTCGTGATCGAGCCCGATGGCGATGGTTGCACGGTGATCTACACCCAGGGCATCGAGCCCGCCCCTGGCTTCGCCTGGTTGGTGAACCTCGCCAGCAAGCGAATGGCGAAGTTGCTCGAGAAGGCACTCGACGCGTCTGGCAGCTCGGGCCGAGGCCGACCACGTCATCACCGTGGACGACGGGCCCGAAGCCGATCGCGACGACGAGCAGGCTGCTGCCGAGTCCGACGCAACGCCTGATGCCGATTCCGGAGGGGAACTCGCCTCGACGCCCGATCCGGAGCCGGCCGCCGGAGCCGGGGAGGAGCCGGAGTTGGAGCGAGCGACCGAGGCCGAGCCCGCCGCAGATTCCGATTCCAAGCCAGTGGTGGAGCCAGGCGTCGAGCCGGAGCCAGACCGGAGCCCGAGCCCGCCTCAGAGTCCAGTGCAGAGCCAGAGCCAGAGCCAGAGTCGGAGCCCGTGGCGGAGCTGGAGTCAGAGCCGGAGCCGGTGGTGGAGCGAGAGTCAGAGCCCGAGCCAGTGGTGGAGCCTGTGGCGGAGCTGGAGTCAGAGCCGGAGCCAGTGGCGGAGCCGGAGCCGGAGCCCGAGCCTGCTGCCAAGCTCGAGTCTGTATCGGTGACGAAGCCGACACCTCGGCGTAGGGCTGTGCCCAAACCCAAGCCGGATCCCAAGTCAGTGCCAGTGCCTGTGGCAGAGCCCGAGCAGGAGCCGAAGCCGGAGCCAGTGCCAGAGGTCAAAGCCGAGTCTGAGTCTGAGTCTGAGTCCGAGTCTGTATCGGTGACGAAGCCGGCGCCTCGGCGTAGGGCTGTGCCCAAACCCAAGCCGGATCCCGAATTCTGGGTCCGTTGTTGAGGGCGAGTCCGAGTCTGCGCCGAGAGCCGCGTCGGCGGGCTGCGCCGAAGCCAAGCGCTGCTCAGGTTCAGGATGCTGTCGCTGGGTCTGGGTCCGTTGCCGAGGGGGAGTCGGCGATCTGCGTCGAAGCCTGCGCCGAGGCCGCGTGAGCGGGCTGTGCCGAAGCCGAGGGCTGCTCAGGTTCCGAAGGTCGTTGCTGAACCTGGGTCCACCGTAGAGGTCGAGCCCGACGAAGCACCGAAGCCTGCGCCGAGCGCCGCGTCAGAGGGCTGCGCCAAAGCCGAGGGCTGCTCAGGTTCCGGCGGTCGTTGCTGAACCTGGGTCCACCGTCGAGGGCGAGCCCGCGAAGCCTGCGCCGAAGCCGCGCAAAAGCGGGCTGCGCCGAAGCCCAAGCCGGCGTCCCAGGCCGAGCTGGACTTTGGGCTGGAGGGACTGACGCGCGAGGCGGGCTACCCGACTCGGAGCGATCGTCGGCGGCGAGACGGGACGAGGGCGAGAATGCCCAGGGCGATCAGCGACAGGGCGACCGTGACGCAGGACGCCGAGGCCCGATGAACCCGTCCCTGGCATCGAAGGCACGGTCACGGTTGCGGTCGCCGTAGCGTCGTTGTTGGTGGTGACCAGATCGGCCGCCGAAGGGGAATCACCGGGGTTTTGAGCCGTGCCCACCCGCGCCGTGTAAGCGATCGTTCTTCTCGACCGCCCGCGGAGGCGACTCGAGCGCGAATGGTCACGGCTGACGCACACTTGCCGACCGACACGGATCCAGTCGGTCCGGCAGGTGACGGTCTGCGCGGCGGCGCTGCAGGTGGAGCCAACGCCGATCGGCATCGACGATCGTGAACCCGCTCGGCGGTACGCTCGGTGATGACCAGGTCGCCGCAGGCGGGCTCGGGCCGAGGTTGGTCGCCGCGATCTCGTCAGACACCACTGATCCGGCGAACGCCTGCCGAGCAGTCGTTTCGTCAGGGAGAGGTCGGCGAGCGGAACCAGGGTCGGATCGTCGTCGGAGTTGTCGGTCGAGTCCGGGTCGAACGTCGGAGACGCGACGGAGGCGGAGTTGATCACGCTGGGAGCAGCGGACGCCGGAGATCGCCACGGTGGACCGCGATCCGTGATCGTTTGGCCGACCGCCATGGTGGCGAGTTCGCACGTCACCAGCTGTGCAGTCGTCGAGCACGTGGCGCCGAGCCCGGTGTGCTCCGACGAACGTGAGCCCGTTCGGCAGCACGTCGGTCACGGTCGGCGTGACCGCCTCCGACGGGCCGAGGTTGGTCACCACGATCGTGTACACGCCGTTCTTGGCGACCTCGAAAGGGTCGGCGTGCGACTTGTCGATCGCCAGGTCAGCTTGGCGCTGGTAGCCGAAGTCGACATCGTGCGCGGTCGTCGCCCGGCGCCAGCGTCACATCGGTCCGGGAGCTGAGGATCGGGTCGAGTTCGGAGACGATCACCAAGCCCGGCGCCACCGTCGTGAGTGTCGACGACCACCGTGTAGCCACCGGCAGGCAGGAGGTCGACAGGTAGGCGCCGGCCGTGTCGGTCGCGGTGGTGAAGACGACGTCGTCGACGGTGCCGGCGATCGCGTCGAGGCCGGCCGACGTGATCGTCAGTCCGATCGCGTCGAGGCCTTGTTCGGCGCCGTTGCGTGCGCCGTTGGCGTCAGCGTCCTCCCAGACGAGATCGCCGATCGAGCCGGTCCCCGTGTAGGCGAAGTCGGCGGTGCGCTGGTTGGCCTCGTCAAGGTCGGGCGTTCCTGCGTCGTCGGGGGCGAGTGCCAAGGCGACCTGATCGATCGTGCCGATTCCGTCGCCGTCGAAGGTGGCAGCGAAGCCCGGCAGATCGGCCGGATCGACGCTGACCCGGATGAGCCCGTACGGAAGGTTGGGCACGAGGTAGGTGCCGGTCGCGTCGGTGGCGGTGGGGATCACGACGTCGTCGGCGGTGTCGAGCACCCCGTCGGCGCCGGACCAGCGCACCAGAACCGGCAGACCCGGCAGGCCCGGATCACCGATCTGCGGTGCATCGGCGCCATCGCCGTCGATGTCGAACCACACCTGATCTCCGACCGAGGCGACACCCCGGTAGCCGAAATCGACGTCGTCGCGGTCCTGACCGGAGGCGAGCGTCGTCGCGACGGTGTGAGCGGTACCGATGCCGTCGAGATCGTACGTGGGCAGCATGCCGGACGGGAGATCGGTGTCATCGACCACGACCGTGTACAAGCCGGCCGGCAGGTGGTCGACCAGATAGTTGCCGTCGGAGTCGGTGACAGCGGTGAACACGACGTCGTCGCCGCCACCGGCGCGTCGTCGGCGCCGAGCCACGTCACGGTGACGTCGATATTGGCGAGGCCGGGTTCGCCCAGGTCCTCGGCGCCGTCGCCGTCGATGTCATACCAGATCCGGTCACCGATCGAGCCGGTGCCGGCGTAGGAGAAGTCGACGTCGTCGCGGTTCTGCCCGGCGGTCAGTGACGCGACGGCCACGCCGGCGGTGCCGGTGCCGTCGAGGTCGTAGGTGGCGGCGACACCGGCGGGGAGGTCGGCCGAGTCGAGCGTGACCGGTACGGACCGGCCGGCAGCAGGCTGAACCCGTACTGCCCGAGCCCGTCGGTCGTGTCGATCGGGTAGGTGACATTGTCGGCTGCCGTGGACAGATCGCTGTCCGGTCCGCCCCATTCGAGCGTCACGTCGATGCCGGACAGGCCCGTCTCACCCAGCTGCATGGTGGCGCCACCGGAGGCGTCTTGGTCGAGCCATACCGTGTCGCCGAGCGTGCCGGTGCCGGTGTAGCCGAAGTCGGCGGCGAGATAGCCGCTCGGTGTCAGCGTGATAGCGCCCGAACTGTCGTCGAGGTCGGGGTCGCTCGTATTCGGTGCGTCGTCGTTGAACGTGGCGGTCATCCCGCCAGGCAGGGTGGCGGTGTCGACGACCACCCGGAATCGACCGGTCGGCAGATTGCTGAAGCCGTAGTAGCCGGTTGCGTTGGTGAACGCCTGGGTGACGATGATGTCATCGCCTCCGCCCGCAATGCCGTCGGGGCCGAAGAAGTCGTCGGTGGTGCCGAACGTGTCGTCGAGACCGGCGGATTCGAGAACGAGTCGCACGTTGGCGATACCGGGTTCGCCGATGTCGACCAACGAGTTGCCGTCGATGTCGTACCAGACGTAGTCGCCAAGGCTGGTGGAGCCGGCGATGATCGTCACCGTGTCGTCGTCGTCCTCGTCGGGCACGGGGCCCTGGTCGGAGGGGATCGAGTCGACGTCCCACTGATCGTTCGCCTTGACCTCGGCGCGGTTGGTGATCGCGCCGATCTCGTTGAGACGGGTCCGGATCACGATCGTGTGCGTGGCACCGCTGGCGACGGTGCCGACCGTCCACACTCCAGTACCGGAGTTGTAGGCGCCCTGCGTGGAGGAAACCGTCGAGACGTACACCAAGCCGACCGGCAGCACGTCGGCCAGCGTGACGTTGGTTGCCGCGTCAGGACCTGCGTTGTCGAGTGTGATCGTCCAATCGACATTGCTGCCGAACGTGTACGGTCCGGCGCTGACGGCCTTGTCGACCGCCAGATCGGTACGCCGAATCCGTGCCGTGGCTGTGTCGTCGGGCCCACCGAGGGGGCCGTCGAGGTTCGACGTCGCACCGGTCACGTCTTCGGCATCGACGCCGGCCGTGTTGGTGTGGTCGAACGTTCCCGTTGTGCCGGTCGTCAGCAGCGACGCTTGTGGCGTGGCCTGGAAGTTGATCGTGATCGTGGCACCGGGCGCCAGCGGTTGAGCGCCACTCGACACCAGGTTCGACCATTGCATCGCGGCGCCCGGGGTCGCACAGTTCGGCGTGCAGACGGGGTTGGTGCTGACGGTGCCGTACGGTGTGGCGATGCTGGCCGAGTTGGCGACGTAGACCCATCCGGGCGGCAGCGTGTCGTCGATGTCGACGTTGTAAGCGGGTGCCGTCGGTTCGGTCGTCTGGTTGGTCGCCACGATCCGCCAGTCGAACGGTGTGCCAGCGCGGGCGTCGGTGGGGTCGGAGATCGCCGTCTTGACGACCGTGACGTTCGGGAATCCGACGGTCATCGTGACGGTGTCGTCAGCGACGTTGCCGCCTGCGCCACCCTGGCCGTAGGTGCGCCATTCGGCCACGAGATCAGCGCCGCGCGTGGCGGCCGACTGGGCATAGTAGGTGGGGACGTCAGCGGTGTTGACGATCTGGTGTCCGTCGTTCAACGTGCTCGATGCGGGGAGCTGGGCGGTGTACGTGATCGTGACACTGCCGCCGACCGCGATCGGGCCGGGAATCAGCCATTCGAGGTTGGGGACGCTGCCGTCCACCACCGTGACGGTGCCGCTGGACCCCGGCACGATGAAGCCGACGAGGTCGGGGTCCGGTGCGTCGACGACGGACACGTCGTGAGCGGGCCAGTTCCCGGTGTTCCTGATCGTGAGCGTGTAGGTGTAGCTCGAACCGATGTCGGTAGCGCACGTGTCGTTGTCGCCGGCGTTGCCGGGCGTTTGGTCACATCCGGTCTGCGAGACGTCCTTGTCGATCTGCACGACCGGTTCGCGCACGCCGACGGTGGCCGTGGCCGGGCCTGCGTTGCGGTTGAATCCACCGGGAGCCGGTGGATCGGCCGGGGCAACAGCGATGGTGTTGCTGGCGTTCCAGTACAGCCGCGGCAGAGTTCGTGAGGTCGGTGCTCGTCACTACGGGTGTGCCCTCGGGGACGTACGTGTCGTCGACCCGCGCCGTGTACGTGGTGCGGATCACACACGAGTTGCCGATCGGCGCCGTGATGTCGCCCAGCCAGAACCCAACCGTGGTGGAGCCGTCGGGATTGGCGGTTTGGTTCGTGAGGCCCTGCGCTGCGAGCGATGGGCAGCCGGTGCTGGTGCCGGTGTAGGCGATCGTGCCGTAGGCGCGGAAGTCGATCCCGTCGGGCATCGTGTCGAGCACGGTCGTGTCGTAGGCGGTCGTGCCGGCCGGCACCGTGGCGTCGACGGTGTACGTGACGGTGTCACCGATCGTCGCCGTCGTCGGGTTCACCGACTTGGTGAGCGTGGCCGCCGGGGCCCTGACGGTGTCGCTGGTGGCAGCGTTGTAGCTGCGCTCACCCACTGGGGTGCCGGCCAGGCTCGAGCCGGTGACCGTGACGTTGTTGGTGAAGACCGAACCAGACGTCGCCGGATCGTCGACGACGACGCGATAGGTGAGGGTGGTCGATCCACCTGCGGCGATGCTGGTCAGCTTGGCGGCGGTCGTCGTGGAGTTCCACGTGATCGTGCGCGCCGTGGCGTTCCAGGTGCCTCCGTCGGCACCAACGGCACCTCCGTCGCCGACGGGCGTGAAGGGCGGCGTCGCACCGTTGACGACGGTGACGCCGGCAGGGATCGTGTCGACGACCACGAGGTCGTGGACGCGCACGACGTTCGACCCGGTGTTGTTGATCGTGAGTGTGTAGTTCAGGACGTCGTTGGGTCCAACGAAGTCGTCTGCATCGTCTTCGTTCTTGAGGATCGTCGGGTTCGGCTCGCGGACGTTGCCCGTCGTGGTGTTCGAGTTCACCGTCGTCCGTGTGGTGCCGATCGCCGGCGACGGCAGCCACGAGAACGCAGCGGTGTTCGGGAACGTGTCCGCAGAGTTGGTACCGACGGCGTTCGAGACGTGGGCGACGATGGTGAGCACCAGGGTGTCGGCGACGGCGTCGTTGGTGTACGTGCCGGCCCGGTCGATCCTGACCGTTCCGCCCAGGCCGACGGTGGGCGCCGTGAGCAACCACGCCGCGTCGGGGACGCCGTTGAAGGTCCAGGTCGGGGTGGCGTGCAGTACGAGATCGACGTCGAGAACGTCGGAAAGTCGGGCGTCGATCACCGTGGTGTTGGCCGGGATCACGGAGGTGATGGTGAAGGTGACCGTCTCACCGATCGTCGCCGTCTCGGCGGTGCCGGCGGCCGGCGCGTTGGCCGGGTTGCTGGGAGCATCGCTCACACTCGACTGTTGGATCTTGACGTTCGTGACGGCAGGTGTGACGAAGCTCGACGTGTCGCTCGCCGGACCGGTGTTGGGGACGACAGTCGGGTCGATGTTCGACGAGGGCCTGTAGACGAACGGGGTATCTGCTGCGTTCGTCGACGCCAAATACTGACGCACGCCGGCCGTGTTCGTGAAGGTGCGGCCAGGGTCGACCGAGGTTGGCAACGTGACGCGATACGTCAGGGTGACGGGCGCCGAGCCAGAGTCCGTGTCGCGAGCGACCGTGGGCACGGCGGCGGCCGGCCAGCGAATGATGGCGGGCTGCCCTGCGAGCGCAGGCGGTGTGCACACCCCGCTGGCGGGAACAACGGCTGACAGGGCGGTACATGGAATGCCGACCGGCAACCGATCCCAGACCTCCGCGTTGGCGGCGTCGATGTTGCCGTCGTTCCACAGCTTGATCGAGAAATCGATCGTGTCGCCGATGACTTTGGCACCGAGGGCGTTGTTGCTCTTGTCGAGCTTGACTTGCGGTTCGGTCCATACGGCCGACGACTCATCGCGGAACTGGAACACGTCGAAGCCCGAGTTGCGGGTCGTCATCTTCATCAAGTTGGCATTGATGTCGTACGCCGCGGTCGAGATTCGGATCGAGCAAGCGGGCGGCGATCGTCCAATGGAATTGCTGGCCGGTCGGGCTCGACGGAACGAGCCCACCGCTGCTGGCGACCTCGAAGGTGACCACGTCGTTGGCGCCCGAGATGTCGGCGGCCACCGTGGTGCCACCCAGCGTGTCAGCCGGTGTGTTGCTGCCGGCGGTGACCCGGCGAGCCGAGTTGGCGACGTAATCGTAGGACGCCGGGAGGAGATCGGCGATCGAGACCCCTGCCGAGTCGACGTTGGCCGGGAAGCTGGCTCGCAGGTCGAAGCACACGAAGTCGCCGGGGGCGTAGCCGACGACGGCTCCGTCCCCTGTGATCGGCGTGGTGTCGCCGTCGCGCCACGCGATGTTGGTCCCGTCGCGACAGATGTCGCCGATGGTGCCAGCGGTGAGGTTCGCCCCGTTGATGAGTGCTCCCGTGCGCTGTGACACACGCTTGTCGATCGACGGCCCGACGCCGTCGATCGTCGATGACGACACGTCGAAGTCGAGTTGACCATCGACCTCCGGATCGGCAGCGAGTGCGATCGGGGTTCGCTTGAAGTCGAGCGCCTCGATGGCGACGTTGTTGGTAAGCGAGTCGAAGTTGAGGATCGGGCGGCCGGCTACCGGCGCACCGTTCTCCTGGTAGAAGCTGCGGACTCGTGAGTAGAACGTGATCGTCAGCGTCGAATCGTGAGCAAGGGCGGCGAGGCCAGGGATCGTGGTCTGGTCCCAGATCAACGTCCAGGTTCCGTCCGGGTTCTCGAACGTCGACGTGAACGGTGCGTTGACCGTGCCGCCGGTGGTGGTGATCGTCGGAACGGCACCGACACCGCAATCGCTGTCGGTGCTGATGGCTATGGGAGACAGCGGACACAACCCGTCGGGCAGGGTGTCGGTGACCTTGAGGTTGGTGAAGTCGCGGTACTCGCCGGTCTCGACGACGAGGTTGGTGGTGACGGTCGTGCCCTGGATGACCTGGCCGACGCTCGACTTGCGGATCACGAGGTCTTCCGAGGTGACCGTGGCGACGTCGGTGTCCGAGAGCGTCGGGTTGTTGCCCGACGTCGACGGACCCTGATAGGTCCCCGTCGCGGTGAGCGTGTTGGTGACGCCGAGCTCTGTGGCGGTTTCCGACGTGGCGGAACCCGAGTTGTTGTCGAGGTTTCGGCCCTGACCGAGGCTGGCATCGGTCGGCTTGAGGTTGGGCCAGGTGTCGGTGTTGGCCCGCATCGGAATGCCGGCCAGGTACGTGATCTCCAGCTGACCATCGGCGGCGAGATCACCAGCGGCGCCGAGGTCGGCGATCGACCAGCTGACACGGGTGCTGCCATCGCTGAGCGTCTCGATCGTGGTCGGTTCGAGGCAGGTCGCTGCGGCGGGGCCGAGCGACATCCGGCCCGAGCCGGGGTATTCCTCTGGTTGGAGGCCGAGGTCCTGGTTGGTCGGAGCATCGACGGTGTTGTCGGTACCGGCGGTGTAGCCCGTCGCGCCGTACGAGGCACATCCGAGGAACTCGAGCGTCGACGGCAGCACGTCGACGATCGCGAAGTCGTTCGTAGCGGTATCGGGGTTGTTGCGGACCCGCAGCGTGTAGATCTTCGGATCGTCGCCGTGTACGCCGCGGGTCAGCTCGCTCTCGCCGTTGTTGCCGGCATCCTTCTCGGCCAGGAAGGCAACGATCGTGGTGGTGGTCGGACCATCGAGGTCGCTGCCCGTGATGTCGGTCGTCGGCTGCCCGTTTGCATCGAAGTCGGGAATCGTGAAGGCGTCGGAGTTGACATAGGCGCCACCGGTTGTCCCGAACGTCGAGCCGACCGGGTTCGTCGCCAGGTTGTTGTCGGCATTGGTATCGAGTTGGTACGACACGGAGACGCAGGCGCCGGTCAGCAGGTCGGCCACGTTCTCCCAGATCAGGGTCGTCTCACCGGCGGCCGGCTGGCCAACCACCTGGCGCGAAGGGGCCGGGGTGGCGGAGACCAGCGCCAACCCTGCCGGCACCACATCGCGGAAGGCGACGTTGTAGCCGTTCGGCTGCCCGGTCGGGTTGCACGCCCTGAGCGTGACGGTGGTGGTGTCCCCGATCAGCGTCCTTGCGTCTGCGGTCTTGGTGAGCACGATGTCGGGCGAACCGGCCGCCAACGCTGGAGAAGCCAGCGGGTCGGCAACGACCACCAGGACCGAGGCGGTCAATGCCGCGAACGCAGTAGCCAGGGCCACGAAGTGCTGACGGGACTGGCGAGATCGACGGTTGCGGCGTGCACGTTCGGGTTTCATGGTTCCTTCATTGGTGGCGGGAAAATGTCTGACGGAATAGGCGGCACGCGGTGTCGAGGATTGGCGGTTACGGAGCACCTGGAGGGTCAACCTGTCGTCAGAAGTGGTCTGCTGCGGCGCCCTGAGAATGGGTGCTCTCAGGGCTATCGGCACATCGTCGCCGAGTCTGAAGCCGAAATGTCCAGATTTCGTCAAGTTGGCGCGAGGCTTCGGATGGCTGGTGAAACTCAGTAGCAAGCGACTGGAGAAGATGTCCGAGAAGGCGCTCGACGCCCTGGCCATGCATCCCGGCCCGGGCCGGTCGCACCCGCGGTGGCAACGCTGACGTCGGCGACACTGCTGACGCCTCAGCCGAGTCCGAGCCTGACGCCGAGTCCGAGGACCAACGCGCCCAGTGTTCTGCGGGCTGCGTCGGGGAGCCGCCCGACCTGACGGGATCGTCCAAGCCAGGCGTAACGGAGTGGTGTCAGGCACCAAACCGTTACGCGGTCAGTCGGCTGGGGCGAATGCGACGGCGGCGAGCGGGGGGATCGTGATCACGATCGACTGGTGCTGGTCGTGCGAGTCGAGCGGGCTGGCTTCGGCGCTGCCGAGGTTGCCCATCCCGCTGCCGCCGTAGACGTCGGCGTCGGAGTTCAGCAGCTCGACCCACGTGCCGGACTGCGGTACGCCGAGTCGGTAGTTGTGCTGAGGGGTGGGCGTGGCGTTGATGGCCACCAGCACCGGACGGGCTGCGCCGGTCGGGTCGAGACGCAACCAGGCGAACACGCCGCGCGCCGCATCGTGGGCCTCGACCCACTGCATGCCCGGCCCACCTGCGCCGGCGTTGGTGTCACCGCGATGGAGCGCCGGCTCGGTCTGGTACAAGCGGTTGAGCTCGGCGACCAGTTGCCGCACCCCGGTGTGCATCGGGGCGTCGTGGAGCGACCAGTCGAGCGTGCCGTCGTGGCTCCACTCTGACCACGGCGCCAGCTCGCAGCCCATGAACAGCAGCTTCTTGCCGGGCTGGAACCACTGCATCGCGTACAGCAGGCGCAG
Organism: uncultured Acidimicrobiaceae bacterium; assembly: GCA_963700265.1. Lineage (GTDB taxonomy): Bacteria > Actinomycetota > Acidimicrobiia > Acidimicrobiales > Ilumatobacteraceae > Ilumatobacter. The sequence continues at coordinate 593,507 of CAVOWX010000001.1, forward strand.
GTTGGCGAACTTCTGCCAGTCGTCGCCGGGCATCTTGCCCAGCAGCGATCCCTTGCCGTGCACGACCTCGTCGTGGCTGAGCGGCAACACGTAGTGCTCGCTGCCCATGTAGACCGACCGGAACGTGATCTCACCGTGGTGCCACGCCCGGTGGATCGGGTCGCGCTGCAGGTATTGGAGCGTGTCGTGCATCCAGCCCATGTCCCACTTGCCGCCGAACCCCAGCCCACCGAGATAGGTCGGGCGGCTGACGCTGGGGTATGCCGTGGATTCCTCGGCGTGGGTGACGATGTCGGGGAACTCGTCGTAGACGGTCTCGTTGAACTGGCGCAGAAAGGCGATCGCCTCGAGGTTCTCGCGGCCGCCATAGATGTTCGGGATCCACTCGCCGGCCTTGCGCGAGTAGTCGAGGTACAGCATCGACGCAACGGCATCGACCCGAAGTCCGTCGACGTGATAGCGGTCGAGCCAACAGATCGCGCTCGAGATCAGGAACGAACGAACCTCGTTGCGGCCGTAGTTGAAGATCGCCGAGTTCCAGTCGGGATGGAACCCCTGGCGCGGATCGGCGTGCTCGTACAGGTGTGTGCCGTCGAACTCGGCGAGACCGCTGGCGTCGGTCGGGAAGTGCGAGGGCACCCAATCGAGCAGCACGCCCAGCCCACGTTGATGGAGCCGGTCGATCATCGCCATCAGGTCGGTCGGGGAGCCGTGCCGAGCGGTCGGGGCGAAGTAGCCGGTGGTCTGATAGCCCCACGACCCGTAGAACGGGTGCTCCATGATCGGGAGCAGCTCGACGTGCGTGAACCCGTGTGCCAGACAGTGGTCGGCGACCGGGTCGGCGAGATCGCGATAGTTCGGGAAGCGCTGGCCCTCGGTGACGGTGCGCCCCCACGAGCCGAGGTGCATTTCGTAGATCGACATCGGGGCGTCGAGGCTGCTGCGTTCGTGGCGCGTCGCCATCCACTCGGCGTCGGCCCAGGTGTGATCGAGGTCGGCCACGATCGAGTCGATCGACGGAGCCCCGTGGTGGGCGGCGCCGATCGGGTCGCTCTTGTCGACGCGGGCGCCCGACTGGGCGGTGATCCGGAACCGGTAGGTGGCGCCGACCCCGGCGCCGTCGACCCATCCCGACCAGACACCCGACGTGCCCTGCGGGTGCAGCTCGACCTCGTTCGACCAGTCATCCCAGTCGCCGATCACGTGCACCGCACGGGCGGCCGGTGCCCACACGGCGAAGCGGCAGCCGCCCTCGCCTGGCTGTGCTCCGAGTTGTTCGTGGAGTCGGCGGTGGGTGCCTTCGCCGAACAGATGCAGGTCGAGGTCGGGGATCGCTGCGTTCGTCATCGTGACGTTGCCTCACCGCGGCCGAGGTGTGCCGGTCGCTCATAGTCGGATGGATGTGTCACGGCGCGATCATCTCGGACACGGCCGTGAGCGGCCAGTCGACCCAGTCGGGCCGGTTCGCCAGTTCGTAGCGCACTTCGTAGAGCCCCTTCTGCAGGGTGTAGGCGTCGAGCAGCAACTCGGCTTGCGCCCGGTCGGGGGGTACCAGGTGTGCGTCGGCCACTGTGGCGAGGTAGGCATCGGTGATCGTCGCCCACGTGGCGTGCGTCCACGCCGAACGACTCTGATCGACGAGCGGCCGATCGCCCTCCGCAACCAAGCCGCGGGCGATGGCGGTGTCGAGCGCACTCCGCCCGGCATAGTCGACAGAGCGCAGCAGTCCGGCGACGTCGGTCAACGGTGAGCGCATGATGCGGCGCTCGCCGATCGGCCTGCCCGGCTCGCCCTCGAAGTCGATGAAGGTGATGTCGTTGCCCGACCGGAGGATCTGACCGAGGTGCAGGTCGCCGTGGACGCGGGTCCGGCGGGCATCCAACTTCGAGGTGCGCAAGCTGTCGAACCGGTGCAACACCGTGTCGACCGGTTGGCGCAGGGCGAGCGCCGCAGGTGTTTCGAGCTTGGCGCGGGTGAGCGCCCGCTGTGTCGAACGCACGCTGTTGCGCAGGGTCTGCAGCAGCGAGCGCTGCCACAGCAGCGTGAACGGCAAAGGTGCCATGTGGTCGGCACCGTCCGATGTGGCCAGTGCCGCGTGCAGCTCGGCCGTGCGCCGTCCGAGCAGCTCGGCCATCCAGTGGGTCTGGTCGCCGGGGCCACCGAACTCGTTGTGGTGCTCGATGCCGATCGCCAGCTCGTCGAGCGTCCATGCCCACAGGTCGCCGTCGTTGGTGATCGCATCGTGCACGATGACCACGTCGGCGGGCAGGGATTCCTTCCACAGGTCGACCTCGAGGGTCGCAGCCACAGCTGGTACCTGGGGAAACCCTTGCTCGGTGAGATGGGTGGGCAGTTCGACGTCGGGATTGGGTCCCGGTTCGAGTCGCCGCACCAGCTTGGCGATCAACCGATTGGCGACGAGCACCGACGAGTTCGATTGCTCGACCCCGAGCGGCACCAGATCTCGCGATGACTTCGCCAAACCGGCGACACCGCGGCGGCGCGGCATTCCGCGCGCTGCGCCGTGGATGCCGGCCATCGAGCGTCGGGTGAGCGCCGCCGCAACGACGGCCATCGCTCCGTCGGGCCCCGCCATGGCGTCGACCATCACGGCACCGTCGTCGAGCGAGGCGATGACGGCGCCCGGCGTGTCACTGGCGGCGAGTGCTGCCAGTCGACCCGTCGCCCGCATCACCGGCACGGCGTAGCGGTGGTCGTCGCCTTCGGTGAACCCGACCCGAACGATCAGCAGCGACACGTCGGTCTCGGGATGGCGCAGCGGCACCGCGTCCTCGATCACCACCTCGCGGACAGTCAGTTCCTTGCCGGCGTACCAGCGTCGTGTCGGCAGCCACTGTCCGATCGCTCGGGCCAGCGCAGCGCGTCGCCGAAGCACCTCGGTCCAACGTGCCGCGCAGCATGGGCAGATCACCCGTCGTGTCGTCTCCATCCTGCGGCACCTCGAGTGAGAACCAGAAGAAGCCGTATGGGGCGAGCGTGAGCTGGTACGGCGAGTCGGAGACGGCGCCGAACCGGGTCTGCCCGAATGCTTCGACCGGCACGTGCTGTGCGAAATCGCGGAGGTCGAGTTCGACGTGCTGGGCCAGCCGCGACAGGTTGGCAACGCACAGGAATGGTTCCTCGTCGGGGAGCGAGCGGACGAAAGCCAGTACGTGCGGGTTGTCGGGTTCGAGGAACTCGATCGAGCCGCGCCCCAACACGGGCCGACGCTTGCGCAGCGCGATCAGTTGGCGCATCCACACCAGCAACGAGGCCGGGTCGTTGGATTGGGCGTCGACGTTGATGCTCTCGTAGTGATAGCCCTGTTCGGTGATCAGCGGCAGGTACAACCGGTGCGGGTTCGAGCCGGAGAATCCGCCGTTGCGATCGGCCGACCACTGCATCGGCGTTCGCACACCATCGCGGTCGCCGAGGTACACGTTGTCGCCCATCCCGATCTCGTCGCCGTAGTACAGCACGGGCGTGCCGGGCAGTGAGAACAGCAGTCCGTTCAACAGCTCGATCTTGCGACGGTCGTTGCCCAACAGCGGTGCGAGGCGGCGCCGGATACCGAGATTGATTCGCATCTCGGTGTCGCGGGCGTAGGCCCGCAGCATCATCTGGCGCTCTTCGTCGGTGACCATCTCGAGCGTCAGCTCGTCGTGGTTGCGCAGGAACGTCGCCCATTGGCAGCCCTCCGGTGGCAGCGGCGTCTGCTCGAGGATGTCGGTGATCGGGGTGCGGTTCTCCATCTGGACCGCCATGAACATGCGCGGCATCAGCGGGAAGTGGAAGTTCATGTGGCACTCGTCGCCGTCGCCGAAGTAGGCGACCGCGTCCTCGGGCCACTGGTTGGCCTCGGCCAGGAACAAGCGGTCGCCGTGGTTGCGGTCCATGTGGGCCCGCATCCGCTTCAAGAAGGCGTGCGTTTCGGGCAGGTTCTCGCAGTTCGTGCCGTCGCGCTCATACAGATACGGAATGGCGTCGAGCCGTAACCCGTCGACGCCCAGGTCGAGCCAGTAGTCGAGCAGTTCGAGGATCGCCGCCTCCACCGCCGGGTTGTCGAAGTTGAGATCGGGCTGGTGCGAGTAGAACCGGTGCCAGTAGTACTGCTGGGCGACCGGGTCCCAGGTCCAGTTCGAGGCTCTCGAAGTCCTGGAAGATGATGCGGGCGTCGCTCCACTGCGTGGGGTCGTCGGTCCAGACGTAGAAATCACGCTCGGGTGAACCGGCTGGGGCATGGCGGGCGCGCTGGAACCAGGCGTGCTGATCGCTGGTGTGGTTGATGACCAGTTCGGTGATCACCCGCAGGCCGCGGTCGTGGGCTGCCGCCAGGAACCGCTTGAACGACCGCATGTTGCCGTAGTCGGGGTTGATCGACCGATAGTCAGCGATGTCGTAGCCGTCGTCACGCAGCGGTGACGGGTAGAACGGCAGCAGCCACAGCGCCGTCACGCCGAGCTCGACGAGGTAGTCGAGCCGCGATCTCAATCCGTCGAAGTCGCCCGTGCCGTCGCCGTTCGCATCCTGGAAGCCGCGCACGTGGAGTTCGTAGATGACGGCGTCCTTGAACCAATCGTTGTCGACGGTCGATGCCGTGGCGCGAGCGTTCACGTGTCGTCTCCATGGTCGTCGACGTGGTGGTCGTCGACATCCGGAGGCGTCGGCGAGATGTGACGCACGGCGAACACGTGGGCGGGGCCGCGCCCAGGGGTGAGGTCGACGAAGTTGTGCCACCCACGCCACCGGTAAATACCACCGCCGAGCAGATCGTGCACCTCGAACTCGTCGTCGTCTCCGAGCCCGATCCCGAACGCGGAGGGGTCGACGTGCACCATCCCGGCATGGCGCTGATGGGTGTCGACGTTGACCACCACCAGGATCGGGTCGCCGACACCGAGCGGGTCGGTCTTCGAATAGCACAGCAGGTCGTTCGAGTCGGCGTCGTGGAACCGCAGCGTGCGCAGGTGCTGGAGCGCCGGCTGCGCCCGCCGGATCTCGTTGAGTCGCGTGATCAACGGGGCGATCGAGTCGGGGTCGTCGAGTTGCCACGTACGCAGCTGGTACTTCTCGGAGTCGAGGTACTCCTCGGAGCCGGGCTTCACGGCGTGGTGCTCGAGCAGTTCGAACGCCGGCCCGTAGATGCCCCAGTTGGCCGACAGCGTGGCGGCCAGGATCGTGCGGTTGACGAACATCGCCCGTCCGCCGTACTGCAGCTGCTCGGTGAGGATGTCGGGCGTGTTCGGCCAGGTGTTGGGGCGATACGTGTCGACGGTGCGGGTGGCCAGGTCGGTGAAGTACTGGCGCAGTTCCCATGCCTCGCGTCGCCACGTGAAGTATGTGTACGACTGGTTGAACCCCAGCTTGGCGAGCCGCTCCATCACCCGCGGGCGCGTGAACGCCTCGGCCAGGAAGATCGTTTCGGGGTGCTCGCTGCGGATCGAACCGATCGCCCACTCCCAGAACGCGAACGCCTTGGTGTGCGGGTTGTCGACGCGGAAGATCGTGATGCCCTGGTCGATCCAGAACCGGATCACGTCGGCGAGCCCCTTCCACAGCGCCTGCCAGTCCGACGACTCGAAGTCGATCGGATAGATGTCTTCGTACTTCTTGGGTGGGTTCTCGGAGTATTGGATCGTGCCGTCGGCGCGATGGGCGAACCATTCCGGATGCTCGGTGACCCACCTGTGGTCAGGGGTGCAGTTGAATGCGATGTCGATCGACAGCTCGATCCCGCGCTCGCGGCACGCTGCACCCAACGCCTGCACGTCGGCGATCGTGCCCAGCTCGGGATGCACGGCGAGGTGATCGGCGATGCCCCATGGGCTGCCGACGTCGTCGGGCTCAGCGACGGTGGTGTTGTTGGCGCCCTTGCGGTTGACGGTGCCGATCGGATGGATCGGTGGCAGGTACAACACGTCGAACCCCATCGCGGCGACGTAGTCGAGCCGGTCGATCGCGTCGCGCAGCGTGGCATGGCCGGTGGCGGGTGCGATCGTGGAGCGTGGGAAGAACTCGTACCAGGCACTGAACCGGGCCCGCTCGGGGTCGATGTCCACCGCGAGCGGGCCGCTGGTCGCCAGCGGCTGGCGGTCGACGTAGCGCCAGAACACGTCGCTCCAGTCGGCATCGAGCGACGCTGTGCCACCCTCGGCCAGCTCTGCCAGCCAAGCCTCGAGTCTCGCCACGTCCGACTTGCGGGTCGGCTTGGCCGCTCGGGCGCTGGCGAGCAGGCCGCTGACGATGGCGTGGCCGCCGAGCAGTTCGACGCTGACCTCGACGTCGGCGTCGACCTTGCGCTGGGTGCCGTGGCGCCAGGTCTCGGCATGGTTCGACCAGCCGATCACCTCGTACTCGTGACGTCCCAGCTTGGTCGGCACGAAACTGGCGTGCCAGCGATCGTTGCCGTCGAACTGCATCGCCACCTCGTGCCACGTTCCCGCTCGCCCGCTGGCGGGAACGCTGCGCCACCGCACGGCGGCATCGACCGCATCGTGGCCGTCGCCGAACACGTCGGCGATCACGGTGACCGGCTCGCCGAGCGCCGCCTTGGCAGCGAACCACCCACCGTCGACCACCGGCGAGACCGGTTCGATGACCACCCGTGAAGGGCGCTTGGTCGGCAGTTTCGGCATGTAGGTTCTGACTCCCGGTGACTTCTCGATGGACCGGCGGGCGTGTCCGTCCCCCCATTCATACCCGATCGCCGACGCAGTGGCTCAGAACCGGGCTACCACACTCGGGGCAGCTGGCAACGCGATCGTGGGTGTGGTCCCTGCCGGAGTCGACAGGGACCACACCCACCAGACCACGAGCAGTGCTACCCGATTGCCCTGACTGCTTGGTACCAGGCCTTGCCGAACTCCGCGATCGCCTTGTCGAAGTCGCCGTCGGCGACCTCGGCTTCGGCGGCAGCGAGGTAGGCCTGTGCCCGCTCGATGTTGTGCTGGCTGCCCGACGCGTCGATCGCCGCCTGCAACTGGCTACTCGCCAATCGACGATCGGCGTCGATCAGGGCATCGATCGCGAACTGGACGTCGACACCGGACACCCGGTCGAGTTCGACCACGGCCTGGCGTTCGCGGACGAAGACCACCAGGCCGCGCCTCGCGTCGAGTGTCGTGTCGTCGATCCAGTAGGAGTGATGGAGGCTCTGCTCGACCCGCCAGGTCGCCACGACGATCCGCCATGCGTCGCGCCAGTCATTGGTCGGCAAGAGGCTGACCAGGTCGGCAGCGACGTCTCGTTTGAGACTGCGTGCCGACTCCAGCTCGAGCCCGATGATGACGGGATCGTGATCGGACGAACGGTATGCATCGGGTGCAAAGATGGCGTCCTGATTGGGGCCCTTGAACGACGTGTCGTAGTCGATCAGGTCGGCTTCGTCGGCGTTGATGTGCCACACGGTGACGCCGCTCACCCGCTCGGACAGCGAGCTCGATGCGAGCCCGTGATCGAGATAGCCGGTCTGGCCGTCGAACACGTACGAGTAGGCGTCCTCGCCGAGGAACTCGGCGACCAGGTCGTCGTAGCCGGCGGCGATGATGGCGTCGATCGGATCTTCCTTGTCGTACGAGTTGAGGTCGCCGATGATCAGGAAGTCGGGGTCGCCGCTGCCGGTCGGGTCGGTCGCCAACCAGTCCACGAGCGCCTCGGCAGCTTGGGTCCGCGTGATGTTGCAGTTGCCGGCGCCGTCGCCCGTGTCGGGATCGCCGACGTCGAGGCAATCGGATCCCTTCGACTTGAGGTGGTTGACGGCCACCGTGAAGGCGCTGCCGGTGGCGTTGTGGGTGAAGGTCTGCGCCAGCACCGGACGGTTCTTGGAATCGAGGAACCGCGCATCGACGCTGCCGTCGAGGATCGCGTAAGCGCCGGCAGGAGTCACCGCAGCGGGCTTGTAGATCATCGCCACCTTGATCGCATCGGTGCCGATCGTTCCCGTCGAGATCAAGTCGTAGGTGCCGGCGCCGACGACGGCGTTGAGGCTGTCGACGAGGTCGATCACGGCGTCGTCATCGACGTTGTTCTCGATCTCGATCAAACCGAACACGTCGGCATCGATCGCTGCCAGCGCCGACACGATCTTGTCGCGTTGGCGGTTCAGCTCACCGGCATCGTCGGCACCGCGGCACTCCTGGTTCTGGAGCGGGCCGCACGTGTTGTCGAGCGGGTTGCCCGACGGGTAGTCCAAGGTGGTGAAGTAGTTCAACACGTTGAACGACGACACCGTGACGTTGCCACCGACCGGATCGGGAGCAGCGGTGCGTGGGTTGACGCTGGTGTAGTCGGCGCCCTGGGTCGGCTGCACCCGGTACAGCCCGAAGCTGTAGTCGAGCACGCCGGTCACGTTGGCGACCGTGTCGCCGCCGCGGAACAGGTTGTTCAGGTCGAACACACCGCCGTTGGGGTGGATCGCCGGGTCGGGGTTCTGGTTGGTCCGACCGTCGTCGAGCGTGATCTTGTCGAGCAGGAAGTCGGCGGCGGCCTGGACTGCGGCCGGACCCGGCTCGAACTCGGCCGTGGGTGTGAGGTGCCGCTCGGACGTGAGCACCGTCTCGTTGAAGCGGTCGAAGTTGAAGTACTCCGAGATGACGAGTGCCTGCGGGAAGGTGACCGACATCCCCTCGAACGGCTCGAAGTCGTCGACCGAGGTGACCGGCAGCGAGAGCACGGTGGCGGTCGGCGCCGGGTTGCCGGTCGAGCACACCCAGACCTGGTTGGCGGTGATCTCGGTCAAGCCGTTGAACTCGGACACGCTGCCGTTGACCCGTACGAGGTCACCCATGGCGACGTCGATCCCACCCGGTGCGTAGACGAAGACGCCGTCGGAGGTCGACGGGTCGGCGTCACCGGTCGGGTCCTGGACGTGGAAACCATTCAGATCGCCGCTGTCCGGCGAGGCGTTGTTCTGGAAGTCACCGACCACGATGCCTTCGACGGACACCGTGCTGCCGTTCAACGGCGAAGCGGCGCCGTTGCCCTGTACGGCGTAGATCGGGGTGAAGGTGTCGCCACAGACTTCAGGCGGCACGATGATTTCGCACACGTTCGAGTCGCCCGGCGTCGGGGCCCACTGCGCATAGGTGTCGGTGTTGCGAGCCCCACCGCTCCCGTTCGGGCAGCGCTGGTTGGACTCGTTGTCCTTGTTGCCATTGCCGTTCTCGTCGACCTGAGGTTGGCCGGGGTTCAACAGTGGGAGGAGGCCGGCGGCGTCGGGGTCGCTGGTGTCGTACACCAAGGCGTCGATCAGGTCCGTCGTGGTGACGGCCGTACCGTTCGGGAAACTCGAGGCATCGCCGGTGTAGAGCGCGACCGCGTCTTCACCGTTCTGCAATCCGTTGCTACCGAAGACGATGCTCGGTGTCGGCACGACCCCCGCGTTGCCGAGCAGGAAGTAGCCGTTGGCGTCGGTCGAGAACCCGTCGAGGTCGTACGCCGCGTAGGAGAGGTCAGTGCTGCCGTTGTAGAACACCACGACCTTGCCGTCGAGCGTCGTGTTGCCGACACCGCCGTCGTACAACTCGACGAACTCAGCCTCATCGGTGCCGGGCGTGTCCGAGTCGACCTCGTTGACGATGAGTGACTCGATAGGCGGCCCACCGCACGGGTTCAGCGGTGAAGCCGAGTTGCGTGGAGCGGGCGCACCGATCGTGAAGTCGGTGCTGTTGTTGTCGGTTTCGGTGCAGCCGTCGCCGTTGCGGCTCGCAGCGGTGGTGTTGCTGAGTGTGCCAGTAGCGGCACCCTCGAAGCAGTTCGCCGACGATCCGTACCCGACGAAGTCAACGGCGGCGGGACAGGTGCCCGACAGGGCAGTGGTGCTATTCACGAGGGCGACCTTGCCGTTGGTTCCGCTCATGGCGGTCGTTCCGATCGCATCGGGGGTCGGGAGCGGCGTGGTCCCACCAGCGCCCTGGGCCTGCTGCACCAGGTAGTACTGGCCGGGCTGGATGGTCCCGCTGACCCCGGTAGTCGCCCAGGTCGAACCGGCGCTGGATGCGTATTGCACCGACCAGCCGGCGAGCGAGACCGGTGCCGAGCCGCGATTGAAGAGCTCGACGAAATCGTGGGTGTAGGTGGCGCCGCTGTTGCCGCCGCCACCGTAGACCTGACTGATCACCACATCCGGTGAGAGCGCCGCAACCGGCGACGCAGCGCCTGGAGCAACGAAGGCGATCGAGGTCGCCAACAATGCGGTGACCATGACCGATCGGACTGTCGAGGCGGACCTCGTGCGAACCATTCGAAACATGTCGTGCTCCTGTCTTCGAGACGTATCTGGAGGGTGTCGACGCCACCAAAGAGGAGCGTCGGGTGGACGGCGGAGATATCGCGTGAAAATCCACCGTGAACAGCACCCCAACGCTGCCATCCCTGGTCACCTTGCCACGTCACGGCGTGTCTGTCCAGACCTCGGCGGTGGGTCTTCGGATACTCAGCTCCCAGGCTGACGCTGGCATCTCGCAATCAGCCGCCCAAGGTCGGACCGTCGGTGGGCGTCCTTGGTGCGTCCCCGACGCCAAGCCGACGGCACGGCGGCCGTAGTGTGAACGTCATGGATCGCCAGTTCGTGAAGGTTTCCGTTGACGGTTCGGTCACCACCGTCACACTCGCCAATCCGGCCAAGCGCAATGCGCTCGCCCTCGATGTGATGCTCGAGCTGAGCGACGTGCTGCGTGAGATCGGCAGTTCCGATGCGCTCGGCGTGATTCTCGCCGCCGAGGGCCCCGTGTTCTCCGCCGGCCACAACTTCGGTGACATGCTCGGCGCCGAACTGCCCGACGCCCAGCACCTGCTGCAGGTCTGCACCGAAATGATGAACCTGATCCAGCAGCTTCCGCAGGTCGTGATCGCCAAGGTCCAAGCGCTGGCGACCGCCGCCGGGTGCCAGCTGGTGGCCACCTGCGACATGGCGATCGCCGCCGAGTCGGCCGGATTCGCGCTGCCCGGTGGGAAGGGCGGACTGTTCTGCCACACCCCGCTCGTCGCCGTCGCCCGCCAGATCGGTCGCAAGCGAGCGCTCGAGATGGCGATCACCGGCGACGTGGTGTCGGCCGCCACGGCCGCCGAGTGGGGTCTCATCAATCGAGCTGTGCCCGACGATCAACTCGACGCCGCCGTCGACGATCTGATGCGGCGCTCGATTCGCGGCAGTGCGATGGCGAAGGGCGTCGGCAAGCGTGCGTTCTACGCTCAGGTCGACCTGGACCAACCCAAGGCCTACGCGTACGCGATCGAAGTGATGGCCGCCAACGCCGTCACCCCGGACGGGCAGGAAGGCATCAACTCGTTCCTCGAGAAGCGCCGACCCAACTTCACGCAGCGAGCACAACCTCGCGCAAGCGGTCGGTGATCCGGTCGCGCCGATTGCGGATCGTGCGCGGCGTCACGTTCAGCTGACGAGCCAGATCGATCGCCCGCGGGGCGGCGACGAGTTGACGCAGCATCTCGATGTCGTCGCGGTCGATCCCGGCCTCGATCGCCTCGCTGAACAACTCGGCGAGTTCGTCGCTGGCGCACAGCTCGTGCGACGCGGCGACCGTGGAGTCGTCGATGGCGACCGGACGCTCGGTCGCCGAACGGCGGCGGGCCGCCGAGCGGAACGCTCGGTAGTCGGCGTCGGAGATCAAGGCGGCGGCGACACAGGACGGGTTGCGATTCGGGTTGTAGGTGCGAATCGAGATCCACAGCGTCGCCAGCAGCTCGTCGAAGGCGGTGTCGCCGTACCCGCCGCTGCGCCTGCGACGAACGACGGCCAGCAGACCCGGCAGCAGACGCTGCACGAGCACACGAGCGGCCAACTCGTCGTCGGTGGCAATCGCCACCAAACGACGGAGTCGCTGCTCGACGTCAGGGGTGCGGGGCGTCTCGAATCCGACCGCGGTCAGCACTTGGTCGAGATCGCAGATCGAACCCTCGACCACCCCCCACCCGGCGGCCTTCAGGAGGGCATCGGGACGGGTGCGCAAGTGGTGCCATTCACGAGCGAGTCTGCGGCCGGTCTGGCTGGGTGTGGAACCGAGGTGTGACATGCCGCCCACCATCGACGATCACCCTCACAGCAGGTCTCACAGCGCTGCTCACAGCGCCGAAGATCTAGGGAATTTGATGTTCACAGGACGGTCTGTGAGCTCACAACCCCTGGTCAGCGGCCTTGCCGACCCCGGCGGGGCGTTGGTCACCCATCAGGTAACGCGGGCCCCATCCCAGCTCCCCGGCGACATCGTCGGGGTTCCAAAGGCCACACGACTCGAGCGACAGGCAACCGCAACCGATGCAGCTGTCGAGCTGATCGCGCAGGCGGTTGAGGAGCGCGATCTGCTCGTCGAGGCGAGGTCGCCACGAGCTCGCCAGATGCTCCCAATCCTTGGCGGTCGGCGTGCGTTCGTCGGGGAGCGAGGCGAGCGCCTCACCGATCTCCTCGAGAGTCAGCCCGACCCGCTGGGCGGTGCGGATGAAGCTCACCCGACGCATCACGTCGGCGTGGTATCGGCGGTGACCGGCGTCGTTGCGGTCCGATCGAATCAGACCCTGATCCTCGTAGAACCGAAGCGCCGACGTGGCGACCCCCGTGCGGCGTCCGATCTCCCCGACGGTGAACTTCTTGACTTCAACCATGCTTGAGGTTCTATCGTGCGACTACGTGAACGACACCACCGATACGCACTCATCCGAGAACCAGGCTTCCGGCACCGTCGCGACCGTGGTCGGTCACATCGACGACCTTGCCGTTGCCGCCATGAAGATGGTCAAGGTCGACGGGCACCGGATCTGTCTGGTTCGCACGAGCGAGGGTGTGTTCGCCCTCGATCAGGCATGCCCTCACGAGGGATACGGACTGACGACCGGCGAACTCGACGGCAACCTGATCACGTGCGCCTGGCACAACTGGAAGTTTCGGGTGACCGACGGGGCCTGCGTACTCGGCGAGGAGGACGTGCGTACGTATCCGGTGCAGGTCGCCGCCGACGGCGCTCTGTCGGTCGAGTTCTCGCAGCCCGACCCCGCCGAACTGCGACCGCAACTGATCGACAGCCTGAGACGCGGGATCGAGAAGGACTACATCGGACAGGTGTCTCGCGACATCGTGCGCCTGCTGCGAGCCGACGCCAACCCCGGCGAGCTGATCTGGGAAGCGGTCGCCTACGGCGCTCCCCGGGCCGAGTTCGGCTGGGGGCATGCGATCGCCTCGCTGGCCGACCTGCTGGCGATGGTCGACCAGTACGACAACGACGAGCGCGCCCTGCCGATCGTGCAGGCGATCGCCGGCGTCGCCGAAGTGGAGCGTGGCCGACCCGTCAACGTGCTTCCCGACCCGCTCGCCGCGATGCCCGCCGACGCCCGCTCGGAGTTCCGGCGGATGGTCGAATCCGAACAGCTCGAGCCGGCTCAGGCGCTCGTGCGCGGGGCGCTCCACTCGGGTGCCACATCCGACGAGCTGCGACCGTGGTTCACCGATGTGATCAGCGACCATTTGCTGTCGTACGGACACGGAGCGATCTACGCCCAGAAGGCGTTCGAGTTGCTCGATCGGATCGGGTGGGAACGGGCCGACACCGTGCTCCCACACCTCGTGCCGCGGCTCGTCTACGGAACCCGCGAGGACAAGCTGCCGTACATGAAGCTGTTCCACCGCGGCCTCGCCCAACTGGACTTGGCGCAACTCGCCGAGGCAGCTGCCGAGCCCGACTCGCGGTGGGTCGACGACGGGCGCCTGCTGTCGGCCCTGCTCGGTGGCGATCGCACGGAGGCGGCGTTGGCGACCGGGTCGGCGTTCGCCGAGGGCGCCTCGATCGACTCGGTGCTCGACGTGGTGACGTCGGCGGTCAGCGAGCGGCTGTTGCGTTACGACCCGAATGGCGAGTTCGAGTTCCACGACGACTTCGGATGGCTCGACATCACACACGGGCTCACCTACGCCAGAGCTGCCCGGTGGCACGCTGCCGACCAAGCGGTCACGACCGACCTGATCCGGCTCGTGATGTGGACCGCCTTCCTCGCCAACTGGACCGGTCGCCACGAGTGGCACACCGGCGTCGGACAACGAGCCGAGGTCGATCCCCGTTCAACCGATCTGCTCGACTACGGACAGTCGCTCCAGCACGAGGCGCTGTTGGATGGCACGACGGCATTCATCGTGCACGCCCACGCGGTGAAGATGAGCGTGGCGGCAACCGATGAAGCGATGCGGCTCGGCTCGCCACTACCGCTCGACGCCACCGCCCGCTTCATGGCCGCCCCAAAACTGGAACGCTTCGTGGCAGCCACCGTGACGAGATCGATCGACTTCCTGAGCGGCCGCACCAACCGCGACTAGTTGGGAGTTGTGCCAGGCACAACTCCCAACTCGTCACTCGTCGGTTTCGGTCGCCGGGCCGTCGGCGAGGATCCGGTACAGCGTTGCGGTCGTCGCCTTGACGGCTGCCACTGCGGCGTCGACCTGGTCGGTCGATCCGAAGCGGCCGATCTGGCGTGCCGGTCCGGTGAGTTCGGCGAGTGAGCGGCGTAGTTCGCCGTGGTGTCCGAGCCCGTGGTCGTCCCACGGCGTGTCGTTGCCGGCCGCTTGGTGCTCGGCCAGGCGCTGTTGTCCGGCGTCGGTCAGCTCGAAGCGCCGTTTGTCGTCGGTGTCAGCCTCGGTGGCGGTGATGTAGCCGCGGTGCTCGAGCCGTCGCAGCGCTGGATAGATCGAGCCGGGGCCCGGCTTCCAGCGTCCGCCGCTGCGCTCCTCGAGAGCGCCGATCAGCTCGTAGCCGTTCATCGGCTGCTCGCCGAGCATCGCCAGGATCGAAGCGCCGACGGCGCCTCGCCGAGCCCGTTGACGGCCGTGGCCGTCGGGGCCTCTGCGGTGGCGTTGATGTGTCATTCGGTGTGTCATATGTGTTCCTTCTGGCTCGCACTTTGCGAACCGTCGATAACTATAACGATATATCGTTAGGAAAGCAACCCTCGCAACCTCTCAGCCGCTTCGACGCTCTTCCCGAGGCGTCAGCGACCACACTGTCGGAGTGACCACCATCGGGTTCCTGCACACGTCGCCCGTTCACCTACCGACCTTCCAATCGTTGGTCGACAAGTTGGGTAACGGGGCCCGCGTCGTAGCGGTGGTGGACGAGGGGCTCCTGGACAGCCCAAGTAGACGGGCTGACTGACGCTGCGCTGGTCGGCGGATCGACGACGCGCTCGACCAACTCCGCCGAAGACGGCGCCGACGTCGTGATCTGTACGTGTTCGACGATCGGCGGGATCGCCGAGACGATCGGGGCACAGCGCGGCCGACGGGTCGTGCGGGTCGACCGGGCGATGGCCGAGCGAGCGATCGCGCTCGGTGGACGTGTGATGGTGGCGGCTGCCCTGGAGAGCACGCTTTCACCGACCCTGGAGCTGCTCGAAGCGGTGGCCGCCGACCGCCAGGCAGACATCGTCATCGAGGTGACCGTGATCGACGGAGCGTGGGAACGGTTCGAGGCCGACGACCGGGAGGGTTACGTGGCGGCGATCGCCGAGGCGCTGCCGGCGATCGCCGATCGCTGCGACGCGATCGTGCTCGCTCAGGCGTCGATGTCGGGAGCTGCCGACCGGATCACGGTCGGTGTGCCGGTGCTCAGCAGTCCGCGGCTCGCCGTGGCGGCGCTGTTCGGCTGAGGGTCAGCGCAGGGGTTCGAGCGACGTCAGCAAAAGGTGGACCTGCTCGTCGTAGACGACGTCGCCGACGATCGACTCCGACTTCGATTGCTTCGTGACGGTCAACTCGACCGGCAGGCCACTCGCCGCCAGCATCCAATCGGCGACGTAGTGCTCGAACAGATGCGCATCGTTGGCGATCGTCATTCGCACGTGGCGAACCTCGATCGGTTGCCCGGCCACCTCTCGGCTGTCGGTTTCGAGTACCTCCCAGGTGGGAAGCCACGGCCGATCCTCGATCGTGCACGTGAGCGGCATCGGCTCGACCAACTCGTCGGACGACGGCACGACCATGATCGACCGGTCGCACAGAACGACCTCAGGGGTCTCCTGTTCGAAGAACTCGTGGTACTGCAGCGATTCGGGTTGCAGCTCGATGCCGTTCGGCGTGGCGCACAACCGCCACTCCTCCCGCCGTTCCTCGAGGGCGTCCCAACGCAGCAGCACGCCGCAACCCTCGTGGGTCGCCGTGATCGTTGTCGTGGCCGGGTAGTCGTGGGTGACACCCGACAAAGCGTCGATCGACTCGAATCCGGTGGTCTCGTAGAGGTAGACGCCCGGCTCCACAACCGCCACAGGCGCGGCCGGGACCACGGTCGTGGTGCTCGGCTCAACGGACGAAACGGAAGTCGGCTGGGTCGTGGCGGCAGCGGTCGTAGCGACGGGATCGGATGTGGCAACGGTGGTCGGGGCAAGCGTCGCCGGCACCGTGCTGGCCCGGAATCGTTCGACGACGTCGTCGATCTCGACCTGACTGCTGTGGTCGCGCGGCACGAACACCCCGACCGCGATTGCCGCCGGAATCACAATCGCCGCACCGATCATCAGCGGGCGACGTCGACCACTACCCCCGAAGGCCACAGTGCAACGATAGCCCTACTGGGCGATGGGCGGGTCGCCGGTTGCTGTGAACAGCGTCTCAGAGCGACCGGTTGACTCACGGCGTGAGATGCCCGGCGCATGTGGCGGTCAGGTAACTGTCGCTCGCCACCGTGCCGTCGGGGCAGGTGCTGCCCGTCCAGATCGCTCCGGTCAGGTCGGCCCCCGTCAGATCAGCACCGGTGAGGTTCACCTTGCCGAAACTGACGAACGTGAGGTCGGCGCCGACCAACGACGCTCCCGCCAGGTTGGACTCCAAGAAGCTGGTACCGGTCAGGTCGGCACCGTCGAACACCGCCGCCGACAAGTCGACGGTGAAAAAGCTGCTGCCCGGCATGTACGAGCCGCCGAACTGGGCACCCTGCAAATTCAGGTCTCCAGTCGGAGAGAAGCGCGGTAGATAGGCGCCGCTCAGATTGATGCCGGCCAGGATCGAATCGAACAACTTGACATCGGGCAGATAGCTGCCCGACAGATTTGCCGCCGTCAGATCGAGCCGGTCGAATGACACGCGGCGAAGGTCGGTCGCCGTGCACACGACAGACGGTCCGAGATCGCACCCGAACCCGTCGGCGAGGTCGACTGCCTGCGGGCTGGGACCGATCGGGCCGGCCGTGCGGAACTCGGTGTCGGCGTACGAACCCGCCAGGTTGGCGCCGGTGAAATCGGCACCTTCACGCCGAACGTCGGAACAGAGTGGCCCCGACCAGCACGGCATCTCGGAAGACCGCGCCTCGCCCATCGGCATTGCTGAGATCAGCGTTGCGCAGGTTGGCTCCGGTGAGGTCTGCGCCGCGCAGGTCGGCCCCGCTGAGGTTGCGCATCGAACTGCTCGATCGCAGGTCGGCGCCCGTGAGGTCGGCGCCGCGCAGGTCGGCGTTCACGAGGATTGCGCCACCCAGCCTGGCGCCGCTCAGGTTGGCTCCGAACAGGTTGGCGCCGGTGAGGTCTGCGCCGCGCAGGTCGGCCCCGCTGAGGTCGGCTCCGGCCATCGTGGCCCGCACGAACGTCACGCCCGACGCCGATACACCAGCGAGGTCCATACCGCTGACGTCGAGGTCGAGGCAGGTCCGGCTTCGGCCGGGCCAGCACGGTCCGATCGTCGTGACCGGGTCGGTGACCTGTTGCGGCGCCGGTCCGGCGACGCTGAACCAGATCGCACCGTCGCCATCGCCGCCTGCGCTGTCGCTTCCGGCGGCCACCCAGATCTCGTCGGTGAGAGCGACCGAATCGATCCGGCGATCGCCGATCTGTGGGCGTGCACCGGCCTCGCTCGTCAGCTCGGTCCAGGTCGTACCGTCGAGGCTGGTCGCCGCACGCGGCAGGGCCATCCCTGGACCGATGTTGACGATGCCGGCGCCACCCGCACCGGCGGCGCCGGAGGGCACGTCCTGCTCACCATGCGAGACGACCTGCCACGTGAGGCCGTCCGGCGAGGAGTAGGTCGCGACGGCGGATGTCTTGACCAGCCGGTCGCCGACGACGATCAACCGACCGGTTTCGGACAGGTTCGGCTGGAACTCGGGGAGCGGTGGTTCGGCCCAGACCGGACGGTGTCGGGTCCAGTTCGAACCGTCGGCGCTGGTCCAGATCAATGAGGCCGTGCCGTTGTCGGGTGGGCCGTCCAGATAGTCGTTGACGCTGACCGTGATGGTGGTGACCCAGAACCGGCACGGACGAAAGGCCGAGTTGCACCGGAAGTCGTTGTCGTACTCGTGGCCGAGTGCCACGAGCGTGCCGTCGGGTGCCACTGCGATGTCGTCCGGGGCGATCGGCACGCCCTCGTCGCCGACCGTGCGGTTCCAGGTCACGCCATCCGGCGAGGTCCACACGATCAGCCGCGGTCGCGACCGCGAGGGCTCGCTGCCAAGCATCACCCACTGGGAACTGGTGCCGACCAGCGCCTGCGGAAAGAGCGCGCTGTCGCTCTCGAACAGCCCGGGATCGTGCGCGACGCGGGTCCATTGTTTGCCGTTGGGTGAGTGCCAGATGACGGCGACGTATTGGTCGCAGGCATCGAAGTCGGTGACCGACCACAGTTCCCGGTCACAGCCGCGTCGCTCCCATCCGGCGGCGACGACGCCACCCGGACCGACTGCGAGCTCGGTGATCGCCTGCGGACGACTGAGGTCGTAGCCGGCGCTCAGGTCGGTTCGCTCCCAGGTGGTGCCGTCTGGCGAGTACCAGAGCGCCGGTCGATCGTTGGGGCCCGTGCCGTCGCGACCTGCCGCCACGAATCCGCCGTCGAAGCTCACCACTTGGGCGATCGACTGATCGCCGGGGCCACCGAATACCTCGTCGCCGGTGACCACCTGTTGCCACCCCTGACCGATCTCGAGCTCAGCCGGCTGGCCGTCGGCATCGTCGGGCACCGCGATCGCGGCCGCTGGAACGATCGTGCCGTCGGCGGTATGAGCCGGTGCATAGCCGATCGAGAACGAGTCGCCGTCGAGGTCGGCCAGCACCGTCAGGTCGTCGGGCCGGTCGGTGGCGACCCGATACACGACCCCTTGGTCATCGACAGTGAAGAGATAGCCATCCCCAAAGGCGATCTCCTCGATCCCCCCGATCGTCGCCCAGATGTTGACCGTGCCGTCTTCGATCCGCAGCACACGGTCGGCCTCGGCGACCCACAACACGCCGTCACCGAGCACCAGATCGCGGACGAACCCGTCGATCAGGATTCGGCCGATGATCCCGAGCGTGTCCGGATCGATCTCGAGGATTTGGTCGCCTTGGCTCGTTGCCCATACCTGGTCGTCCTCGGAGGCGAGGCGAGAGACACCACCCGGGATCGTGACACGCAGTTGTTCGGTGCCGTCGCCGTCGAAGCGCGTCAGTGTCTCGGCGTCGTTCGAGCCGACGATCAGTGGTCCAGCCGAGATCCCGGTCGGGTCGGCGTCGAGTGCCACTTCGGTGACCGAGTTGTCGGAGGCGTCGACCTTGGCGATCGCGCTGTTGTCGTAGAGGCTGATCCACAGCGAGTCGTCGGCGAACGTCGTGGCTCCCGGCGGGCCGGGCAAGGAGATCGTTTCGAGGATCTCCGCCGTCTCCGGGTCGACGCGGTGGACGACGCTCTGGTCGTAGTCGCCGGCCCATACCGAGCCGGCCCCGTAGGCAACCGATGGCCGCACTTCGTTCAGCGAGACCTCGGCGATCACTCCGCCCGAGGGATCGACGTGTACGAGCGCTCCCGGCGCCCCGACCCATACCCCGGCGGCGATCACGGGTTCAGGTGGCAACGTGGTGACAACGGGTGCAACGGTCGTGGTGGGTTGTGGCTCGTCGCCGCTCCCGGTGGGCGGCACCTCGGTCGCCTCAGGCTCGGTGCTGTCGGGCGGCTCGGATGATCCGCCCGAGCAGGCCGCCGCCCCCAGCACCGCCACGATCGCAATCCGTCCGAATCTCCGCCCCGTCATGGTTCACAACTGTAGATCCCGCCGCCAATGGGGTGGAAGCCTCAGGCACCGACCGTCATCGGGGCGGCGGTTGGACGATCTCGATCAGAGCCGGCAGGTCGGTGATCTCGTGGGTGATCACCAGGTCCGGGTGTGCGGGCTGGCGGCGCCAGTTGAACCAGCAGGTGGCGATCTCGTAGTCGCTGCCGCCGCGGATGTCGCTGGTGAGGCTGTCACCGATCATCAGAGTCGTTTGCTTGTCGGGATTGCCCAGCTGATCGAACGTGATGTCGAAGATCTGCGGGCGCGGTTTCGTGGCACCGACCTCCGATGAGATCACGACCGCATCGAAGTAGTGGGCCAGATCAAGGCGTTCGATGCGGGCCCGCTGAACCTCGCTGAGTCCGTTGGTGACCATCGCCATGCGAGTGCCGCCGGCGAGTTGGTCGAGCACTTCGCGGGCGCCGTCGTACAACTCACCGTGGGCGCCGAGCCCCCACACGAAGGCGTCGGCCATGGCGAACGGATCGGCCGAGATCCCGATCTCATCGACGAACTGCTGGAACCGGCGATGACGCACCTCGGACGGCTGGACTTCGCCGCGCTCGACCGCTGCCCACAAGGCGTGATTGATCCGCAGGTAGCGCTCGAAGTGGTCGTCAGGATTCTCCAGCCCGATCGCGGCCATCGTGTGGGCGTACGCAGCGATCTCGGACGCGTCCGAATCGAGCAGCGTGTGGTCCAGATCGAACAGCAGCGTCTCGTACGTCACCTGACGGAGTGTGCCAGGCACGAACCGTCATGGCACCAACCGTCACTCGGATGGTTGGTCGTCGCCTTCGATGATCGGTGGGGTGGTGAAGATGTCGCCGATCTCCTTGGGCATCGCCTTGTCGGCGTATTTCGACCAGTTGTCCTGGAGGGCGGTGATCAGCTGGGTGACGAACAGCGGCGACATGTTGACTCGCTGGACCAGGATGCCGGCCTTGGCCATCCCCTGGTCGTCGAAGTCGCAGCGCAGGAAGTCGATCGTGAACTCGTGGGGGGAGTGCCGCACTGCTGCGGCGTTCGCCCACACGCCGCCGAGCTGATCGGGTTGAGTGTGGATCTTCATCGCGACAGCATGCCGTACGCGTGGGTCGGCTTCAGCAACAGCAACAGACGGCCGTCGGCAACCATCGCCCTGCGATAGTCGTCCCAGTCGTCGTGTTCGCCCATCACCGATCTGAAGTAGTCGACGAGGGCATCGGTGGTCGGGTCGTGCGGGTCGGCTGCGACCGGCATCAACTCGACGTCGGCCTCGATCACGCAGTACTTCCAGAAGTCGCTCTGGGCGACGTGCAGCGACGCCCGTGGATCGCGCCGGAGATTGCGGGTCTTGGCCCGATCGTCGGTGACCGAGATCCGGATGATCCCGTCGTCACCGAGGAAGTAGGTGATGTTCGAGAGCTGCGGCCGACCGTCGCGTTTCTGGGTGGTGAGCACGGCGTGATGCCGCTCCCGGATGAAGTCGAGCGCCTCGGAAAGTTCCATCCCGATGGGCTATCACGGGGTCGTGGCCGGCGCAATGATGAACGACAGCGGCGAGCGGTCCGGTCAGGGCGCGGTGGTCCTCGTCGGCACGCCGTCCGGTGGGCGCAGCTCGACGACGCGGGCGTTGGGCGGAATCAAGATGAGTTCGCCGGCGAGCAGGAGATGGTCGAGGCAGTCGTCCCACTCGTTGTAGTTGGCGAGCACACCTGGTGCGATGTCGAACAGTTCGGCGGTGCTCAGGATCGAGTCACCGGCGACGACCACGTACTGCTGCTCAGTCACGTACCGCTGCTCGTCGGAGACTCCTCGTTGAACGGAGCCACCGTCGTCATCGGCTGTCCAGCTGCGCAATCGACCGGCAGGGATCCGTCGAATCGAGACGTCGTCGACTCGGACTGCATTTCGGTCTGCGGGAACGGTGGCGGGGGCGGTGGCCGGCGGGTACTCGAGGAAGGCCACGTCGCCGGGCACGGACACCTGCTCGCAGGCGACGAAGTACACCTCATCCTGCGGGCCCCAGTATTCGAGTTGATCCCGGCATCGCCATGCCGCCATCTGGTCGGGCACGGCGCCCGGGTCGGGGGACGTGGCGACCGGCTGGGAAGCCGCCGGGTCACCAGGGTCTCCGCTCAGTGCCACGATTCCGCCCAGTCCGATCCCGACCACCGCCAACGAACCGACCACTGCGATGTTGCGCTTGCGGGCTCGTCGCCGGTCGACGCGGGCGTACACGTCGTCGAGACGCCCGGCCGGACTGCCGAGATGCTTCGCTCGATGCTGGATCGATCGTTCGATCGTCGATTCGAGGTCGGGGTCGGTGTGGTCGTTCATGGGGTGATCTCCTTCCGGAGTGTTGCGAGGGCGCGGTGGATCGTCGATTTGACGGTGCCGACCGGGACGCCGAGCGTCTCGGCGATCTCGGTGTCGGTCAGTTGCAGGTCGTACCGCAGCGCCACCATCGAGCGCTGCCGGTGCGGCAGCCGCTGGATCGCGTCGAGCACGTGGTTGTAGCCGAGCTCGCCGTCCTGCTCGTGGGGTACCGGTTGGCTGCGTCTCAGCACTCGGCGCCGCAGCACGCGACGACAGCCGTTGAGCACGGTCACCCGCAGGTAGGCCTCGGGGTTGTCGAGCCGGTCGTAGCGCTCGTAGACGGCCGCGAACGAGTCCTGCACGACCTCCTCGGCACGTTGACGGGTGTCGACCAACGTGAACGCCAGGCGCACCATCGACCGGTACTGGGCGGCGTACAGGTCCTCGAAGCTCACGGTCTCACCGACCGCGATCATTGCCGCCGCAGCGGTGGGGGTGACGTCGAGTGGCGACATGGATACCCGTAACGAGTCACGACCGCCCCGATCGGTTCCATCGGCTCGCGAAGTTGCGGCGCCGGTCCACCCCCGGCCGAGCGGTTACAGCGAGGCGAGCACCGCTGCGTTGAGGGCGATCGTGCGCGGGTCGCCGGCGATGCCACCGCCCATCTGGTTCATCACGTAGCCGTAGCCGATCCCCAGTTCGGGATTGGCGAAGCCGAGCGATCCGCCGGCACCGGGGTGCCCGAACGAGCCGTCCTGGATCATCGGGCCGAGATCGTTGTGGAGCCAGAAGCCCGAGCCGAAACGGGTCGGACCGACCAGGCTGAGGTCGGGGCCGTTGACCCGCTCGGTGCGCGCCAACTGGATGGTGTCGTGGTCGAGCAGGCGAACCCCGTCGACCTCGCCGATCGTGGCGGCGTACATGCGAGCCAGCGAGCCGGCGTTGGTGATGCCGTTGGCGGCGGGCATCTCGGTGGCGTGTACCGCACGCCTGTTGAAATGGTTCTCGCCACCGGCGATCGAGATCCGCCCGTCGAGCGAGAGGGCGCGGTAGCCGTTGGTGCCGGGGCCCATGACCATCATCATCAGTTCCAGAATCGCCGGGTCCTCGGGCGGCGGCGAGCTCTCGAACATCGAGACCCGCGGCTCCTCCGATTCGGGCAACCCGATCCAGAAGTCGAGCTCGAGCGGGGCGGCGACCTCGTCGGCGAAGAATTGGCCGATCCTGCGCCCGTCGATGCGGCGCACCAACTCACCGGCCAGCCAGCCATAGGTGAGGGCGTGGTACCCGTGGGCTGTCCCCGGCTCCCACAGCGGCGTCTGCTCTTGCAGCGCGGCGACCACCGGAGCGACCTGCATGATCTCGTCGAACGTGATCGGGGCGTCGACCCCGATCAAGCCGGCCTGGTGGCTCATCATCTGACCGACGGTGATCTCGCCCTTGCCGTTGGCGGCGAACTCGGGCCAGTGGTGGGCGACCTTGTCGTCGTAGCTCAGCTTGCCGGCCTGCACCAGCTTGGCGACGCAGATCGCGGTGGCACCCTTGGTGGTGGAGAACACGAGTTGCAGCGTGCGATCGGTCCACGGCGTTCCCGTCGACTTGTCGGCGACGCCGCCCCACAGGTCGACCCGCTGCACGCCGTCGACGTACAGGCTGAACCCCGCCCCCAGTTCGCCGTGCGACTCGAAGTTGTCGGTGAAGGCGTCGGCGACAGCGCCGAACCCGTCGTCGGCGTGTCCGTGGATCTCGATCTCGCTGCTCGTCATCAGGCGAGTCTGACAGTCGGACGGCGCTGGTGCGAAGGCCTGCTCGCTCAGGTCCCGTCGCCGCGTCGCGCTCGTCGGCCCAGCAACTCGCCCACCGCTGCGATGATCACCAGCGGGCCGCCTCCCAGCAGCATCAGGTTGAGCCCGGCCTTGACCCCTCCGGTCGCCATCAGGGCGATCGCCAAGCCCAGCACGATGGCGATCCCGATCCGCATCATGCGTCGCACGTCACCGGTCAGCATCGCCGTGTTCTCTCGGTCGCGCTCGTAGTCGAACGCGGGACTTCGGTACATCGTGCTCCACTGCTCACCGCGTGAGCGCCCCGAGTCCTTCACGTCCTCATGCTATGCCCCAGCGCGATTCGATGTCGATCGCCTCCGGCCGAGCGGCGGGCGCGAGACTGTCGCGATGGCAACCGATCTGACCGCTGACACCGTCGCTCTGCTGCAGACCCTGATCCGCAACGAATGCGTCAACGAAGGCACCGCCGAGTCGGGTCACGAAACGCGCAACGCCGACGTGCTCCAGAGCTATGTCGAGGGCCCTGGCGTCGACATCGAACGCTGGGAGCCGACCCCCGACCGGGCGTCGTTCGTGGCCCGCTTGCCCGGCACCGACCCGACGGCACCGTCGCTGTGCCTGATGGGCCACACCGACGTCGTGCCCGTCAACCCCGACGGGTGGCGCAATGACCCGTTCGGTGGCGAGTTGATCCGCGGCGACAACGGCATCGACGAGGTGTGGGGCGCGGCGCCGTCGACATGCTCAACCTGACCTCCTCGATGGCGGTCGTGTTCAAGTCGCTCGTGCAGCGCGGGTTTCGGCCCAAGGGCGACCTGCTGTACTTCGCCGTCGCCGACGAGGAGGCCGGCAGTGCGCACGGTGCCCGCTGGGTCGCCGAGCACCATCCCGACGCGATCCGGTGCACCTATCTGTTGACCGAGAGCGGCGGCCTGCACACCGGTACCGAGTCGCAGCGCAGCGTCGGCGTCAACGTCGCCGAGAAGGGGGTCGCTTGGCGGCGGTTGCGGGTGCGCGGCACGCCGGGCCACGGGTCGATGCCGTTCGGCTCTGACAACGCCTTGATCACCGCAGCAAAGGTCGTGTCACGCCTGGCCGACTACCAGCCGACGCCTCGCTTCCACGAGCTGTGGCGAGGACAGGTCGAGTCGCTCGGACTGCCACCTGACATGAAGGCGGCGATGCTCGACGAGAACACGATCGACGACCTGCTGGCCGACCTGCCGCACCCCGGAGCGCAGCGCCACTTCCACGCCTGCAGCCACACTACGTTCGCCCCGAACGTGGTGGCCACCAAGGGTCAACCGAAGACCAACGTGATCCCTGACATCGTCGACCTCGACGTCGACATCCGCACGATGCCCGGCGAGCACACCGATGAGGTCACCGCTCACCTCCGAGCGGCGCTCGGCGACGACTTGTTCGAGCGGGTCGAGATCGAGGTGCTGATGGACGACGCCGCCTCGATGAGCCGCACCGACACCCCGCTCTGGGACGCACTCCAACGGGCCGTCAACGTGCCGTTCCCCGACGCCCGATTGAACCCGCAGTTCTCGGTCGGGTTCACCGACGCCAGAGTGTTCCGCGACCTGGGGGCGATCTCGTACGGAGCCGGCCTGTTCAGCCCATCGCTCGACGCCGGCGAGTTCGGCCTGCGCTTCCACGGCCACAACGAACGAGTCGACGTCGAATCACTGCGCCTCACCACCGAGTTGTGGGAGCGAGTGATCCAAGACCTCCAAGGATGACGGGTCGTGCCAGGCACAACCCGTCATCATGACGGGTTGTGCCTGGCACATCCCGTCAGAGCCACATGTAGGTGGTGGTGGCGTGGGCGGCTCGGGTGTCGTCGGGGAGGTAGAGGTCGATCTCACCGAACACCAGGGTGCGGCCGGACTTGGTGGCGTGGGCTTCGAACGTGACTTCGCCGATGTCGGCTGGGACGCCACGCTTGAACGAGGTCTGGAGCTGGACGGTGGTGAAGCTCGCCTCGGGTTCGTCCCGGAGCGACATCATCACGAACACCATCCCGGTGTCCATGCACGCCAGGATCGCCTGCCCGCACAGCACGCCGCCGCCGTGTGTCAGGCGCTCGGCGACCGGCAGCGTGAAGCGCACACGACCGGGCTCGGCGTCGATGATGGTGAGCCCCATCTCGTGCATCAGCGCCGCCCCGCCCTCGGCGTAGCGCTCGGTGATGGAAGCGATCAACTCGGCGGTCATCGGGCGCTCACGCCATCTCGGCGTCGGCGGCGGAGCCGAGATCGAGTTCGGCGATCGAGGACTCGCGCATCTCGACCTTGCGGACCTTGCCGGTGACGGTCATCGGGAACTCCTCGACGAGTTTCACGTAGCGCGGCACCTTGTAGTGGGCGATCTTGCCGCGACAGAACTCACGCAACTCGTCGGTGGTCACGGCTGCCACCGGGACGCAGCTTGACCCACGCCATCAGTTCCTCGCCGTACTTCACGTCGGGTACGCCGATCACCTGCACGTCCTCGACATCGGGATGGCTGTAGAGAAACTCCTCGATCTCGCGCGGGTAGATGTTCTCGCCGCCGCGGATCACCATGTCCTTGATGCGACCGACGATGTTGCAGTAGCCGTCGTCGGCCATCACGGCGAGGTCGCCGGTGTGCATCCAGCCGTCGGCGTCGATCGCGTCGGCGGTCTTGTCGGGGTCGTTCCAGTAGCCGGTCATCACCGAGTAGCCGCGAGTGCAGAACTCGCCGGTGACCCCACGCTCTACCGTTTCGCCCGTCTCGGCGTCGGCGACTCGAACCTCGACGTGCGGGTGGGCCTTGCCGACCGTGGCGGTGCGGTGGTGGAGCGAGTCGTCGGGCAGCGTCTGTGTCGACACCGGCGAGGTCTCGGTCATGCCGTAACAGATCGTGACGTCGACCATGTTCATGCGGTCGACGCACTGCTTCATCACCTCGACCGGGCACGGCGAACCCGGCCATCACACCGGTTCGCAGCGATGACAGGTCGTACGAGTCGAAGTCGGGGTGGCCGAGCTCGGCGATGAACATCGTCGGCACGCCGTACAGCGACGTGCAGCGCTCGGCCTGCACCGCCTCCAGTACGGCGGTGGGGTCGAATGCGTCACCGGGAATCACCATCGTGGCGCCGTGTGAAGTGCACCCGAGATTGCCCATCACCATCCCGAAGCAGTGGTAGAACGGCACCGGAATGCACAGCCGATCCTCGTGCGTGATGCCTTGCAGCTCGGTCGTGAAATACCCGTTGTTGAGGATGTTCTTGTGGGTCAGCGTGGCGCCCTTGGGGAACCCCGTGGTGCCAGACGTGTACTGGACGTTGATCGGGTCGTCCGGGAGCAGCGAGTCGCGGCGGGCGGCCAGATCGGCGTCGGTCACTGCGTCGGTGCCACCGGCCAACTCGATCCACTCGGGCGACCAGAAGAACACCGATCGTTCGAGCGTCGGCACCTCGTTGGCCACCGAGGCCACCATCTCGACATAGTTCGAGGTCTTGAACTCGGGTGCGGCGATCAACCAGCGGCATTCGGACTGGTTGAGGGCGTAGGACAGCTCGTGGGTGCGGTAGGCGGGATTGATGTTGACCAGGATCACGCCGATCTCGGCGGTGGCGTATTGGACGAGGGTCCACTCGGCGTAGTTCGGAGCCCACAACCCGACCCGATCACCGACGTTCAACCCGGCTGCCATCATCGCCTTGGCGAGTCGCCTGACGCGGTCGCCGAACTCGTCGTAGGTCCACCGGATGTCTTGGTGCAGCGACACCAGAGCCTCACGATCGCCGTAGGCATCGAGCGTGCGCTGCAGGTTGGCAGGGATCGTCTCGTCGAGCAGCGCCACGTCGGTCGGCCCGTGTTCGTGTGCGAGTTTCGGCATGCCGCAACAGTACGGCAGGGAACGAGGCGGCGTTCAGATGGACCGATCAGCCAGTCGGCAGGAGCAGTTCGCCGAACGAACGGGCGAACGCTTCGATCTCAGGGGCCGACACAGGGCGTGAGAGGAAGTAGCCCTGCACTTCGTCGCAGCCCAACTCACGCAGTCGGTCCATCGCCTCACCGGACTCGACGCCCTCGGCGACGACGACCAGATCGAGGTTGCGGGCGAGGTCGATCACCGAACGAACGATCGCGTCGGCGCCGACCTCGTTCGGCAGGTCTCGCAACGAAGCTCTTGTCGATCTTGACCTCATGAACCGGAAGCCGTTGCAGATAGGCGAGCGACGAGTACCCGGTGCCGAAGTCGTCGACGGACAATCGCACACCCAGCCATGCCAGACCCTTCGAGCACCGTGGTTGCTCGCACCGCGTCAGACATGACGTGGGTCTCCGTGATCTCGAGCGTGATCGAGTCAGCCGGCACGGTCGATGATGCGAGCAGCCGCTGCACGGTGTCGACCATGTCGAACTCGAGCAGGGTGTTCATCGATACGTTGACGGCGACACCCCAGTTGTGGCCCTGAGCGCGCCAGCGCTCGGCGTGTTCGAGTGCGCTGTTCAGCATGAACGTGGTGAGTGCACCGCTGACCCGATTCGGTCGGACAGCGGGATGAACTCGTCGGGCATGATCACGCCCAACGTTGGGTGATCCCAACGGCACAGGCACTCGACGCCGGTCATCCGGCCGTCCTCGAGCGACACTTTCGGTTGGAAGACCGCACGAAGCTGCCCAGCATCGACGGCCAGCCGCAGCTCATGGGCGAGCGCCAGTCGGCGAGGGCTGTTCTGATCGCGTTCGGAGTCGTAGGAACACACGCCGCCGCCGCCGCCTGCTTTGGCCGAGTACATGGCGACATCGGCTCGTTTGATCAGCGTCTCGGCGTTGTGGCCGTCCTCGGGGGCGACCGCCACGCCGATGCTCACGCCCATGGTCACACGAATCCCATCGATCTCCATCGGCTCGGCGATCGAACTCCGCATCCGTCGACACATCGCCTCGACGTCGGCCCTGCTCGCATGCTCGGGCGCCAGCAGGGCGAACTCGTCACCGCCGAGACGGGCCACGACCGTCGCCGGATCTGCCGAATCCCTGAGCCGTTCGGCGACCTCGATGAGCACTCGGTCACCGCTCTGGTGACCGAGCGTGTCGTTGATCTCCTTGAATCCGTCGAGGTCCATGATGGCGATCGCGATCGTCGCCTTGCCGGTCCGGCCGGCGTCGAAGCGACGTTCGAGGCTGTTGGCGAAGAACACCCGGTTCGGGAGTTCGGTGAGCGAATCGTGCATCGCTTCGTGCTCCCTCTGGCGTGCCTGATCGTGGAGCCGCACGATCAACCGACCGTTCTGGAGGGCGACGCCGGCGTGGCTGGCGAGCGTGGCGAACATCCGTGCGTCCTGGGTGACGAACGAGTTCTCGCTGAGTCGATTGGCGGCAACGACGAAGCCGATCAGCGTGTCGCCCTCGACGATCGGGGCGAGCAGCGCGTCTCGGGCGCCGAGGTCGGCCAGCACGGGCGTGGCCACGCCGCGTGCGAGCAACACCGCCTCGCGCTGCACGGCGAACTGGTCGGTGAGCATCTCTGCGAGGTGTTCGGGAACCGCCAGGCGCGGTCGTGGATCGGCCGGCGTCGTCGACGATGTAGCGGCGGCACGAATCCTGTCCGTCGAACAACCAGAACTCGGCGCGCTCGGCGCGCAGCAGGTCCTTGGCCTGGGTGAGCATCGCATCGAGCACCTCGTCGGGTTCGCGGACGCCGCTCACGAGGTGGGTGAAGTCGTAGAGCAGGCTGAGACTGTCATACCGCTGACGGAGCGAGCTGTACGCCCGGTACGTCATCAGCAGGAACACGGCGACACCGCCGAGCAGCGGCACGGCGCTCGGTTGGTAGTCCAGCAGCACACAGATCACGAGCGTCAGGCTGGTGTTGGCGGGAGCCGTGATCAGACCGATCTGCATGATCGAACTGAACGTGATCGGGCCACCGTGCCACCGAACTGCTGTCGCGATCGACGCATAGCCAACGATCTCGGCGGCGATCACAGCGGTCAAGGCCACGAGCCAACTGGTGGGATCCCTGGCGTCCAAGTGCCCGACCAACTGCTGCGCGACCCAGAGCAGGACGACGGTCTCGGCGAAGTAGGCCGACAGATTCATGATCAGCTTGCGGATCGGCTGGCGCTCGCGCAGGGTGAGGAACACGAACTCGCCGGTCAGGCGACCGGCGATGAGTGCGATCGGGGTTGCGAAGAACAGCCCGATGACGAGCACGATCTCGCTGAAGGTGAACGTGTAGGTCTCGCTCCGGAACTCGACATCGAACACCATGAACGCAGTGCCGGCGGAGATGATGGCCATCGCCCAGACCGGAATGTTCAAGCTGGCGATCGGGGAGAGTTCGAGGTCGAGCTGGCTCAGACCGAAGAACGCCAGCAGGGTGAGCGCCAGAGCGAGCAGATAGGTCCGACGTTCAGCATCCCGACGCGGCGGCCGCGTCGCCACCGGCCGGGCGTTCGGATCAAGGCGAGCTGCGGTCGGAGCGTTCACAACATCGTTATCGGTCGTTGTGTGTCCGGGTTGAACGAATTTCGCGCATCCCGGACACACACTTTGCAGAGCGTTGGATCAGGACCAGCGGCCGCCGCGGGCGCAGACGGCGCTCACCAGCGGATTCCTGACCGGAGTGCCGACGAGGGCGCGATCGGGACTTCGACGACGACCGTGATCTCTCCCTTGGTGGCGAGCGGTGTCTTTGCCGAGGCCGAGCCGCTGACGGCGCCGATCGACAGGACGCTGCCGATCAAGGCTCCGACCACGAGAATTCGAGCACGTGAGCGCTTGGGATGTTGTTGCATGGGGTTCCTTCCGCCTTACGGGCCCCGGTCTTTTGAGATGGTCGACCGGAACACCGTTATTGAACCGAATATCCAGCTCGAACACCAGTCAATGTATTCTCAACTCTGCGTGCACATATGACCACTCAAAGTGGTCGACGTGCGATCGCCGCCAGCAGCTCACGTGGCGAGCTCGTGGTCGAGCGGGATTCGTACCTCGACGATGGCGCCGCTCGGTCCGTCGCCGTTGCCTGCGTTCTTGGCCCGCACGGTGCCGCCATGGGCGGTCACGATCGACTTGACGATCGCCAGTCCGATTCCGACATCGCCCATCCGGTCGCCGCGCTGATAGCGGTCGAACACCGTGTCGAGCAACGCCGGATCGAAACCGGGTCCGTCGTCGGCGACCGTGACGACCCCGTCGCGGCCGTCTCGAGTGGTCGACAGTTCGACCCTGGTCGAGCGACGAACGGCGTTGCGCACGAGGTTGTCGAGCGCCTGGCGCAGCAACGGCATGTCGGCTTGCACGACGACCGCCGACGTCGGCTCGGCGATCACTTCGCAGTCGTCGGCGCGCACCGAGGCAGCGACCTCCTCGGCGAGCAGGTCGAGTCGGAGCGGTGCCAACCTCGGAATCGCCTGGCCGGAGTCGAACCGAACCAGGTCGAGCAACTCGTTCACGCCGGCCGACGCACGTTCGGCGGCAGAGCGGATCTCGGACAGCGACCGCACGTACTCCTCGTCGGACCGAGGGCGCGCCAGCGCCTGGGAACTGGAAGCCAGGATCACGGCCAGCGGCGTACGCATCTCGTGGGCGGCGTCGGCGAGAAACCCCTGCTGGCCGGCGATCGCCCGCTGGGTCGGACGTAGCGCCAACCCGGCGATGGTCCACCCGGCGGCACCGGACACGGCCAGCACGGCGAGTGCGATCAGCAACGTCCGAAGGTCCAGTCGCCCGAGCCGGTCGTCGCGATCGTCGCTGCCGAGCAACGTCACGAAGCCGTCGCCCTCGCGCACCGGCAGCACGTAGGCACGGAAACCGGCGTCGTCGACGGCGTAGTCGCGGAACGAGGGGTACTCACCCGTCTCGCGCATCCAGGTCAGCAGTGGAGGCTCGAGGTACACCTCGGCGGCGAGCGGATCCGACCATTCGTCGATCGAGTTGACCTGCCAGGCGTCGAAGTCGGTCTCGGGTTCACCGGCGATGAAGCCCTGTTGAACCCGCTCCATCAGCCCCACCAACTCGGTGTCCAGTTCGGCTCGTACGGCTGTCGCCCGTTCGGAGCGCCACATCAACAGCGGGATCAGGGCGAGCACGAACGCGACGAGAGCGATCACAGCCGCCAACCAAGTGCGCGTGCGTCGAAGTCGCATGGCTCGTCAGTCTGTCATCCGCCGGGTGTAGCCGACAGCCGGTAGCCGACACCGCGCACGGTCTCGATCGGAGTCGGGTTGCCGGGTAGCTCGAGCTTTCGGCGCAGGTTGGCGACGTGTACGTCGACCACGTTCGACAGGCCGTCGTAGTTGGCGTCCCACACCGCTTCGAGCAGTTCGCCCCGTCGCACGACCTCGCCGGCACGATCGGCGAGGTAGTGCAGCAGCGCGAACTCGCGGGCCGTGAGCGGCACCATCACCCCGCCGCGATTGACGGTGTGGGCGGCCGGGTCGATCGCGATGTCGGCAACCCGGAGCGTCGGCTCGCGAGCGTGCTCGGGCCGACGCAACAGGGCCCGCACGTGTGCCGCCAGTTCCGGATGATCGAATGGCTTGGTCAGGTAGTCGTCGGCGCCGGCGTCGAGCCCTGACACCTTGTCCCCCAACGCATCGCGTGCCGTCAGGATCAGGATCCGGGCGCGGTTGTCGTCGGCCCGAAGCCGTCGACACAGCTCGAGCCCGTCCCCATCGGGGAGCCCGAGGTCGAGCACGACGACCTGGTAGTCGTTGGCGGCCACCGCCTCGCCGGCGCCCCGCAGCGTTCGTTCCCAATCGGTGGCGTGGCCCTCCTCGCCCAGGCCGCGCACGATGACCGCCCCCAACACGGGGTCATCTTCGACGACGAGTATCCGCACTCGGACATCATGGCGTGCCGGACATGAAGGTGCGATGAAGAGATTGTTCACCTTGGTTTCATCGTCGGATCCGCACAGTGCAGGAATGCCCTCCGAACCCGCACTCGTGGCGCATCTTCTGCGCCGCCTCACCTTCGGCCCGCACCCCGGTGAGATCGATCGCTATGCCGATCTCGACCCGGCAGAAGTGGTCGCCACTATCCTGGCCCAGCCGGCGATCGAACCCGACTCGCCCAACCTCGGCACCGACGACGACTACTCCAACTTGTTGCGCTGGTGGCTGGATGTGATGGCCTCGCCGGAAGCGGGGCTCCACGAGCGGTTGGTGTGGTTCTGGCACGGTCACCTGACGTCCAGCTTCGATCAGGCGGACCCGCTGTACATGTATCGCCAGCACCTCGTGTTGCGCCAGTACGCGCTCGGCAACTTCCGCACGCTGTTGCACGAGATCACGCTGGATCCGGCGATGCTCTGGTGGCTCGACGGAGACGGCAGTCGGTCGGAGGCGCCCAACGAGAACTACGCCCGCGAGGTGATGGAGTTGTTCGCTCTCGGCCACGACAGCGGGGCCTACACCGAGGCGGATGTGGCGGCCGGTGCGGTCGCCTTCTCCGGCTGGTGGGTCGATGAGGATGGCGAGGTGTTGTTCGACGAGGAGTCGGGCCCCCAGCGTTCGGTCACGCTGCTCGGTCGTCGGGTGCGCTCGGCGGCCGAAGCGATCGACACCATCTGCGATCATCCGGCGTGTGCGCCTCACGTCGCCGGGCGCGTGTACGAGGGCCTCACGGGATCAGCGCCTGGTGACGAAGAGCGGCGACGGCTCGGCGATCTGTTCCGCCAGGCCGGGCTCGAGATCAGACCGCTCGTGGAGGCGATCGTGACCGACCCATCGTTCCTCGACCGCTCGCAGCCGCGGCCGCGCAGCCCGCTCGAGTGGTGGTTGGCGCTGCGCCATCTGTATGACATCGAGCTCGAACCCTGGTCGCTGCATCAGCTCGGCCAGGTTCCGTTCGAGCCACCCAACGTCTCCGGTTGGCCGTCCCGCCAGCGGTGGATCTCGGCGGGCGTGACGTTCGCCAAGGCGCAGACCGCGATCGACCACGCCTGGGACGTACCGACCCTCGACTCGGGTGACCCGGTCGGCGACGTGCTCGCCAGGGCCGGACTGTTCGAGGTATCGGCGGCGACCCGCTCGGCCCTCGACCACGCCGCCAACACGCTCGACGGTCGGCGTGACCGAGCCACGACCCTGCACGCACTCGTGGCGATGTCGCCCGAGTTCTCGCTCACCTGATCCCGAATCCGCTCGCTCTCGAGGAGGAACACCATGACGCAACTCTCACGACGTGAACTGCTGGCCTGGCTGGCCGCCGGAACAGCCACGACCGCCGCCGGTTGGTCGTTGACCGGCAACGGTGCGGCCGCTCCGACGGCGTCCGGCGCCACGCCGGCTCGATCGGCGTCCGAACGATCGGCAGCTGGAGGCTCGAGTGTCGCTGCATCACCGATGTCCCCGAGCGCGGCTTCGTCGATGGCCTCCGCGGCGGCCGGCGACCGCGTGCTCGTGGTGGTCGAGTTCGGAGGTGGCAACGACGGGTTGTCCACCGTGGTGCCGGCCGGCCTGACGGGCTACTACGACGCTCGTCGCGACACGGCGATCGCCGAGTCGGAGCTGCTCGGGTTCGATGGCGAAATCGGCCTCCACCCGGCGTTGACCCGAATCGCCGAGCGCGGCGTGGCAGTGGTGCAGGGGATCGGCTCGCATCACCCTGACGGCTCGCACTTCGAGATGATGCACCGGTGGTGGCGCGGCACACCGGACGCCGCCGAGTACGGGCCGGGTTGGATCGGCCGCCTGGCCGACGTGATCGGGGATCCGTCGGCGATCGCTTCGGCCGTGTCGATCGGCTCGGGCACGCATCCGATCATCCAGTCGCGATCGGCGGCGACGCTGGCGCTTCCCGGTGCAGACGCAGCGTGGTACCTGGCAGGTGCCGAGGACCCGATCGCATCGGCGTTCCAGCGTGGCATCCGAACCATGGCAGACCAGGCCGGCGAGGGCGATCAGGCTCGGCTCGGCTCGATGGTGGGAGCGACCGCAGCATTGGCGGAACGGCTCGTCGCCGCCGACGCCGACGCCGACTCCGTCGAGTACCCGGATTCGTCGCTCGCTCGATCGTTGGCGTTCGCCCGACAGCTCGTGTCGCTCGATCTCGGGGTTCGTGTCGTGCACGTCGTGATGGACGGCGACTTCGACACCCACGAGGGGCACTCCTGGCGGCACCCCGACCTGATGGCGACCTTCGACGCAGCGGTCGGGGCGTTCTGGGACGACGCCGACGCCGCCGGTCTGTCGGATCGTTTGCTGCTGATGACGACCAGCGAGTTCGGACGGACGCTCAGCGAGAACGGATCCGGTGGGCTCGATCATGGCACCGCCTCGACGGCGCTCGTGATGGGTCCGGTG
Source organism: uncultured Acidimicrobiaceae bacterium (assembly GCA_963700265.1). Lineage (GTDB taxonomy): Bacteria > Actinomycetota > Acidimicrobiia > Acidimicrobiales > Ilumatobacteraceae > Ilumatobacter. The sequence continues at coordinate 628,898 of CAVOWX010000001.1, forward strand.
TCACCCGGCAGAGTCGCCGAACACCCGTCGCTCACACGGCTCGACGACAACGGCGATCTCGTCGCGACCGTCGGGTTCGATTCGTACCTCGGCTCGGTCGTGGAGGGCTGGATGGGGGTACCGGCCGGCGAGGTGTTCGATTCCAACCCGTCGCTGATCGACCTGGCGTTCGCCTGATCAGCCGGCGATCACGAGCAGTACCAGCCCGGTGACGATCACGCCCGCTGCCGCTGTGCGCAGGTGACCGCGTCGCTCGTCGAGTAGCCGCCAACCGACCAGGGCGGCGATCAGCACGCTCGACTCGCGCAGCGCCGCCACGTAGCCGACGGCGGCCCGGCGCACCGCCAGGAGCACCAGTCCATATGTGACGACGCTCATGATGCCTGCCAACCCGGTCCGCCACCAGACCGAAACCGTGAGCGCTCGCAGGTCGCCGGCACGACCACCTACCAGCCCGGCAACCGAGTTGCAGACGCCCATCATGACGAACACGGCGAGTACGTACGAGATGCCGCCGTATTGCCGGGCGGCGTGGCTGTCGACGACCGTGTACGAACCGATTGCGGTCGCCACGAGCAACGCCACGATCACTTGGCGAGGCGGTGCCCCGACCGCCAGCAGCGCCATTCCGCCGACGATGACCACGATCGCCACGATCGAGAGCACCTGGATCTGGTCGTCGAGCAGCAGCAAGCCGCCGATCGCAGCCAGCAGTGCACCGCCGCCGCGGGCGACCGGGTAGGCCAAGGAGAAGTCACCGTGACGGTACGCCCACGACAGCCCCAGCACATAGGGCACATGGATGATGCCGCTCAGCAGCGCCCAGCTCCAGCCGCCGATCGGCAGCCCACCGATCGCCGTCAACACGATCGCGCTCGCCGCACCGGCCACCAGGAACTGACCCCACAGGGCCAAGAACGGGTCGATCGAACGCTTGGCGATCAGGTTCCACCCGGCGTGCAGCACCGCCGCAGTGAGGGCGTAGATCGTTGCGAGCAGCATCGGTCAGTCGAGCGGGTTCAGGATTGCCAGGGCACGGTCGGCCAGCGACCGGTGCCGCCACGCTCGTCGAGCAGGAGGTCGGCGAGCGTGCGGTCGGCGTGCTGCGACCGCCAGAGCAGCATGTCCTGCACCAAGGGCAACACGACGGCTGGATCGTCGACGGTGCTTCGCCAGGTCGGGTCGGCGGCGAGGTCGAAACACAACCAGTCTCCGTTTCCGAACTGCACGTAGGCGTGGCTGTCGGTGCGGTGAACCGCCAGGTGTTGGCGTTCGAGCGTGCGCTCCCACGGCCAATCGTGTGCAACGACGCCGATCAGCATCGCTCGCCAGTCGTACTCCCAGTGGGCGGCGAGTCGCCACTTGTCAGGGGTGTCGCCGGCCAGAAACGGCGTGAGCGGATAGCCGTCGCACTGACCGGGCACCGGCACGTCGATGGCGTCGCAGATCGTCGGCATCACGTCGACGTTCTCGGTGAACTCGTCGATCACGGCTCCGTGGGCGTGCGGGTGGCGCGGGTCGCGGACGATGCAAGGGATGGCGTAGCTCTGTTCCCAATACCCGAGCTTCTCCTTGAGGCCGTGATCGCCGAGCATCTCGCCGTGGTCGGCCGTGACGATGATGATCGTGTTGTCCCACTGGCCGATTCGGCGAAGGTGTTCACACAGCCGCCCGACCTGATGATCGGCGTGTCCGATCATCCCGAAATACTGGGCTCGCATCCGAGCGAACTGATCCGGATCGGTCGGTGCTGTCGCTTCCGGCACCTTGAGCACGGTGGCGTGATACGGATGCAGATCGGCAACCGGCTCGATCGCCTGACCGACGTTGCTCGGGTCGTACTCGTCGGCCCAGTGGCCCGGTGCGGCGTACGGCGGGTGGGGTCGCAGGTAGCTCAGGTGGGCGAACCAGGGTCCGTTCTGCTCGTCGATCCAACCGGTCGCCCGGTCGGTCAGGAAGGCACCCATGCTGTGCTGTTCGGGACGGTCTGGCTCGGTTGCGATCATTCGGCCGGGGCCGGGCGATGTGTCGTAGCCGAGTTCGCCGAGCCACTCGAACCAGATTCCATGGTCGTCGGTGATCTGCTCGGCGTGATCGAAGCCGGGCAGGATGCCGTAGTAGGTCCGCAGCCGCGGGTCGTCGGGGCTTTCGACCTGTCGGGGGTCGACCGACTGGTCGGTGTAGCCGAACATCCCCGTTGCCAGACCGGCCCGCTGGGCTGCAAGTGCGACCGTGTCGAAGCGAGCATCGAGCGGTGTCCCGTTGGCGACGACACGGTGGTTGAGCTGGTACATGCCGGTGTAGAGCGATGCCCGACCCGGGCTGCACGGCGCCGCCTGGCTGTAGTGACGAGCGAACCGCACGCCGGCTCCCGCAAGCGCGTCGAGGTGCGGAGTTCGCACGATCGGATGCCCTGCCGCCGACAGGCAGTCGGCACGAAACTGATCGAGGGTGATGAAGAGCACGTTGGGCCGCACGCCGTCATCCTTCCATTCCGGCGGTGTCGCACACGACAGCGGCTGCGGCCGAACTCTGTCGTACCAGCGCCGTTCAGGCGGCCAGCACGCCGTCGATGATGTGCACGGTGCGATCGCAGAACTCGGTGATTCGTTCGTCGTGGGTGACCACGATCGCAGCGGTACCGCGCGCCTTCATCTCGGTCCTGATCAGCTCCATCACCTGGATCCCGAGTTGGGTGTCGAGCGCCGAAGTCGGCTCGTCGAACAACACCAGTCGTGGCTCGTTCATCAGTGCCCGTCCGATCGCCACCCGCTGCTTCTGGCCGCCCGAGAGCTGCGAAGGCAGGTTCTTCGCCCGGTCGGTGAGGCCGAGCTCCTCCAGCAGCCGGTCGGCACGGTCACGCGCCGGCCGACCTTGCCGGCGACCCAGCTCGTCGACGACGAGCAGGTTCTCGCGGGCGGTCAGGAACGGCACCAGGTTGACCGACTGGAACACGAATCCGACCTGATTCTGGCGGAACGTCGTGAGTTGCTTGTCGCTGTAGCCGGTGATCTCCTCATGCCCGACGGTGACCGAACCTTCGGTCGCCGAGAGGATCCCGCCGGCGATCGAGCACAACGTGGTCTTGCCCGATCCCGAAGGACCGACCAGGGCGACGATCTCGTCGCCGGCGACCGTGAGTTCGGCGTGATCGAGGGCGACCACCTCGGTGTCGGCCATGCGGTACACCTTGCGCACGTTGGTCATGTGCAAGGCGGGTCGAGATGTGTCTGGCTGATTCATTGAGAACTCCCAAGTGCGGAGGCCGGGTCGACTCGAAGCACGCGGCGCAGTGAGAACGCGCAGCCGATCACGGCCGAGACGAGTAGCAAGATGACGCTGATGATGATCCGGCCGGCGGAGATGAAGAGCGGGATCGAGCCCGGCGGGATCATCAGATCGAGCACGATCACGACGAGTCCGGCCACGACGGCGGCGATCGAGGTGACGACGACCGCCTGGGCCACGAGTCCGGCAAAGATCGTTCGCGACCTGGCACCGATCGCCTTGAGCATGCCGTACAGAGCGGTCCGCTCGACCGTGAGGAGGGCGAAGAACAAGGCGATCACGACCAGTGCGATGACGACGGTCACGCCGAGGATCTGGTTGAACGTCGCCCGCTGCTCGGTGACGCCAGGGATCTCATCGATCGCTTCCTGAACCGTCAGGGCGATCACGCCGTCGCCGACCGCGCTCTCGATGGCGGAGGTCACGGCGGCAGGCGCGGTGTTGTCTCCGCGCACGACGATCGCCTGGAAGACTCCGTCGGCGAGCACCGCGTCCGGCCGATTGGCGGACAGCACCGCCCGCCACGTTTCGACACTGGTCCACAGCCCGCTCTGGCCGTTGTAGGAGGTGTTCTTCACCCAACCCACCACGGTGATCGGCGTTCGAGCCGGGCCGATCAGGAGTTCGTCGCCGAGCTCGACGTTGTCGGCCTTGAGGATCTCGTCGGCCCAGGCCTGACCGGCGGGAGGCGGATCGGGGACGCCGGAGGGTGCCAGTTCGTAGCCCCACACGGCGACGTTGGCGAGATCCCTCGGGCCGTTGCCCGGCACCCGTGCGCCGAGCTGGACAACACCCAGCCCACCGGTCTCGCCGACCTCGGCGAGTTGCTCGATCTCGGCTCGCGTCGACGGTTCGATCCGACTTCTCAGAAACGATGCCTGGGAGGTCTCGGAGAACACGATCGCATCGACGTTCTGGGCCTGCACGGCCCCCGTCGCCGAGCGCGTCAGCCCATCGAGCAGCCCACCCAGGAACATCAGCAAGATGGCGATCAAGGTGAGGATCGCCGTGGCGGTGACGAATCGGCTCGGGCGCCGGATCAGTTCACGAAGGGCGAGTTTCATCGGTTCGCTCCGCCGGTGGTCGCCTCGATCGGATCGATCGCCAGCACACGTTTGGCCGAGATCAGCGAGCTGCCGATTCCGAGCACCATCAACAGGATCGCCCAGAAGATGACGGCGTTCGTCTCGAATCGCAGCGGGATACCCCCGAGCTGGCGCTGTGAGATCGGCGTGTACAGAGCGAGACCGATCAGGAAGCCGGCCGAGATGATGATCACGGCCTGGATCAGGAGCGAGTTCACGAGCCGCCACGCCGGAGCGCCGATCGCGTGCAGCAGCGTCAGGGCGCCCGACTTCTGGAATGTGATGATCAAGAAGAACAGGCCGGTCACGCAGGGGATCACGAGCGCATACAACAAGAAGATCACCTGGAACGACTGGCGTACCTGGGAGACCCCCGGCGTCTCGTCGGCGGCGTCGGTACGTGTGAGGGCATCGAGGTCATCGCTGAGTGAGTTGATCGACGCCACCAACTCGCTGTCGCTCACCCCGGCGGCGGGGGCGACAGCGAGCACGTTCGGGAGCGGATCACCGGCGTCGGGGTTGACCGAGCGCACCGCATCGACGTAGTCGCCGTAGGCCATGAACAACGTCGGCCCGGCGTTGAGCTGGACGTCGGTCGCCAATCCGACGATCGTGATCGTGAACCCACCAGGGCGGACCGTGACGACATCGCCGATCCCGAACCCGCTCGATGCGTCCGATTGGTTCCCCACCGCCTCGCCGGGGGCCGACGGATAGCGGCCGGCCACGAGCGAACTCGGCGCGCCGAGTTCCGGCGAGACGAAGCCGAGCACGGTGGCGTCGGTCCGTTCGCCGTCACCGGTTTCGACGGTGAAGGTTCCCTGACCGATCCGGCCGGCCCGATCGACCGTGGCGAGCCCGCTGACGAGTTGTTCGAGATCGGGCGTGATCACGCTGCCCTGGATCACCCGCTGGCCATCGACGGAGTAGACCAGCACCGGCGCCGACTGATTTCGGATCGCCCCGACGAACGACGTCAGCAGCCCATTCTGGAGCGATTGCTGGAACAGGATCAGGAACACCAGCATGCCGACCGCCGAGATGAGCAGACCGAAACGCGCCTTGGCGCGGGTCATCTCTTTCAGTGCGAGGAACATGGATACATCTCCGGTGTCGGCGGTCGTCGTCACCCAGTGCTACGGAATGAGCCGGTCGTTTGGATGCAGCACGGTATCGACGACACACCGACGTTCGGCGAACGCCCTTGCGGGCCGGGTCGCAGTTGGTTCGACGCGGCTCAGCGGGCTCGCAACTCGAGCCGGTCGCGTTGCACGATCCGGTAGTTGCGTTCGTGTTGTTCGAGCCAACCGAGCTTGATGAAGCTGGCGATTGCCTTGTTGACGCGTTCGCGCGAGGCCCCGACCATGCCGGCCAGTTCCTCTTGGGTGACCGGTAGCTGAAACTGGTCGGAACCGTTGGCGAGCTCGAGTAGTCGCTTGGCGGTGCGACCGGTGACGTCGAGAAACACCGAATCTGCGAGCACCTCGTCCATCACCCGCAGCCGTGTGGCGAGCAGGCGGGTGACATTCCACAGCAGGCGTGGGTCTTCCTCGAACAGTCGCCGCACCGGCTCGAACGGCACCTCGAGTACCGAGGAGGGTTCGAGGGCGCGGGCCATCGCCGATCGCGGGCCGTTGTCGAGCATGCCGAGTTCGCCGAACAGGTCACCCGGCTCCATCAAGGCGACCACGCTTTCGCGGCGATCGACCGGACTGGACATCGCGATCGCGATGCGTCCCTGCAGGACCAAGAACAGGGCGTCGGGCGGATCGCCCTCTTCAAACAGCACGTCGCCACGGGTGAGAGCCCGCTCGCGACCGGACTGTGCGACGCGTTCCAGCAGTTCAGGGGCAGCGTCGGCGAAGAACGACGTACGTGAGAGGCGTTCGATGTGCTCGGTCATCGTGCGGCACACGGTACTACCCTCGCGACTGTGAGTCGTCCTCCGAAGGTCTGGACCGTCGTTGTGGGCGGTGGAAGCGGACAGCGCTACGGGCGACTCAAGCAATATGAGCTGCTCGACGGCGAGCGCGTCGATCGACCGTTCGCGCCGAATCGCCGAACTGGTATCGGAGGGCGTCGTGCTGGTGGTCCCGGAGGCCGACGCCGAGCGCGAGTCCGGAGTTGCCGGAGGTGACTCCCGTAGCGACAGCGTGCGGGCCGGGCTGAAGATGGTGCCCGACGACGCGGCGATCATCTGCATCCACGATGCCGCCCGTCCACTCGCATCCGAGCGGCTGTTCCGGCGCGTGATCGAGGCGGTCGTGAACGGCGCCGATGCAGCGATCCCCGGCGTGGCGGTGTCAGACACGATCAAGATCGTCGATCATTCCCGCCGCGTGGTCGATACTCCAGACCGTTCGACACTGGTCGCGGTCCAGACTCCCCAGGCATTTCGGGCAGCAGTGCTGCGGGCCGCTCACGCTGCGGGCGGCGAGGCGACCGATGACGCGGCGCTCGTGGAAGCGATCGGTGGGCTGGTGGTGGTCGTCGAAGGCGAATCGAACAACCGCAAGATCACCCATCCTGACGACCTCGATTGGGCCCGACAGGTCGTCGCCGAGGCGGGTCTTGTTCCATGACGAGATCGGGGGGACAGGAATGATTCGAGTCGGTCAAGGGTTCGACGTGCATCGACACAGCGACGATCCGAATCGGGTACTGATGCTCGGCGGATGCCAGTTCCACGGCGAACTCGGCCTCGTCGGGCACAGCGATGCCGATGTGCCTGCCCATGCTGCAGCTGACGCGCTCCTGGGTGCTGCGGGTCTTGGCGACCTGGGGCAACACTTCCCCGATACCGAACTAGCCTGGCGTGACGCCAGTTCTCTCAAGATCCTCTCAAGGGTTGCCGACTTGGTGAGAGATGCCGGCTGGACGATTGGCAATGTCGATGTGAAAGTCGTGTGCGAGCGTCCGAAACTGGCCCCTCGGAAGGACGAGATGGAACTCAATCTGAGCACTGCGGCGGGGGCGCCGGTCACCGTATCCGGGCGTCGCGCCGAGGGACTCGGAGCGCTCGGGCGTCAAGAGGGCATCGCCGCCTTGGCGGTCGCCGTGCTGTATCAGAAGGACACGGCGTGAGCGGTCGCGGAACGGCTCCTCGCCGGGGCCCCGGGCAAGGCCGCGGTGGACGTGCCGCGGCCGGTCGTCGTTCAGGGCCACCGCGCAGCCGCGGTGCCGGCCGGACCGGGGCGATTCGACAACCAGGTGACGCCAAGCCGACCCGCGAGAAGGGGCTCGGTGGCGAACAGGTCGAGGGACGCCAGGCCGTTCGCGAACTGTTGCTGGCCCAGCGCCGCAAGGTCCACGAGGTGTGGATTTCGGGCGAACTCAAGGACACCGACGCCGTCGACGACATCGTGGCGATCGCGGCCGCCAACCGGGTCCCCGTCAACTACGTGGCTCGCAAGCGACTCGAGATGACCGCCCGCACCGATGCCCCACAAGGTGTGTTGGCGATGGCGGCGCCGATTCAAGAAGCGGACCTCGCCCACTTCTTGCGGCGGCGAGGCGCCCAGCCGCCGTTCCTGGTCGCCGTCGACGGCGTCACCGATCCCGGCAACCTGGGTGCCATCGTGCGCAGCTGTGATGGTGCCGGCGTCGACTGCGTGGTCGTGCCCCGCCACCGAGCGGTGCACGTGACACCGACGGTCGCCAAGGCCTCCGCCGGTGCTGTCGAACACGTACCGATCGCGGTCGTGTCTGGCCTTCCCAGCGCACTGCAGCGGATGCGCGATGCCGGCATCTGGGTGGTCGGTCTCGACGACGCTGCCGACCGGTCGCTGTTCGAGATCGACGAACTGGCGACCGATGCCGTGTGCATGGTGCTGGGTGCCGAAGGGGCTGGCCTGTCGCGCCTCGTTCGGGAGCGCTGCGACATCGTCGTGGGCATCCCGATGGGCGGACGCCTGAGCTCGCTGAACGTTTCGGCGGCGGCGGCGCTCGCCACCTACGAAATCTCCCGCCATCGCAAATCACGAACGTTATAGTTGACCGTTACTTCACAGTGAGCAGACCATGACTCAACACCTGACCGCCCCTCTGATCGACACCATCGACATCGAACCGTCCGATGCCGGCTATCACCTCGGACGTCGACGATTCCTCGTCGGTCTCGGTGCCGCCGCAGGCGCCGGGGCGATGAGCTCGCTGCTCCCTGCCGGTGCCACGCAAGCGGCTCCGCTGCCGGCCACTGCGAGCGTTTTCACGCCGTTGCCCAACGCGATCCGCCTGGTCGATACACGGCCTCCCGTCTTCTACCCGCGGATCACGCCCAACGTCGTGCGAGTCCAAGTACGTGGTGTTTCCGGCGTGCCCGCCAACGCGTCGGCGGTGGTGCTCACGGTCACGGGCAAGGACATCAACGACGGGCGATTCATCACCGTGTACCCGACGGGTGACACGCTGCCTGTCGTCAGCAACCTGAACATGGCCCGCGGCCCCGGTGAGGTCACCGCCAACCTGGTCACCGTCAAGGTCGGTTCACTCGATTCGGTCGACGTGTACCAATTCAACCCGTGTGAAGTGATCGTCGACATCCTGGGGTACTACACTCCGGTCACCTCGGCCGTCCGCGAAGGCAGGTTCGTTCGGCTCGACTCCGCTGCCAGGGCGCTCGATACCCGCAACACCTTCGGGTACGCAGCCAACGGATCGTTCACATGGGCGGATCTGACCCCCAACATTCCCGCCGATGCCTCGTCGGTGGTCATCAACCTGACGGCGACGCAGTCCACCGGTGGAGGGTTCTTCACGGCCCTCCCGGCGTCGGCTGACGAGTCGGTAGCGCCAACCACGTCGAGCCTCAACATCGCGTTCGCCAACGACACGAGAGCGGCCTCGGTGATCGTGCCGATCACGACCATCGGCGGACTGCGACGGATCAAGATCTACACCTCGCGGGCCGCCAAACTGATCGTCGACGTCAACGGCTACTACACCAGCACCACCAGCGATCTGTCGACCTCGGGGCTGTTCGTTCCGCTCGCTCCGGTTCGTATTCTCGACACGCGCTTGCCTGGCCAGATCGGCAAGTTGTGGCCAGGCTGGGTCGTCGAAGCAACGATCCCTGGCGAGGCCGCCAACGGCTCGGCGGTCATCGTCAATGTCACCGCGGTCGCCACCCGAAGCCCCGGCTATCTCACGGTTGCCGCGGCACGACAACCTCTGCCGCCCTCTTCGAACCTGAACTGGACGATCGCTCGGGCGACCGTCCCGAACCATGTCGTGACACCGATCACGTCGACCCACGGGCTCCAGGTCTACTCATCGAGTGGATCTCACGTGCTGGCCGACCTGGCCGGCTACTTCACCGGCGATCCTCTGATTCCGAGGCTCGCTCCGTACACGAATCCGCCGCCCCCGGCATCGTCACCGCCGTGGGTGCTCCGGATTCCTCGGCTCGGGCTCACGCAGAACATTTTCGATGGTGATCCGGAAGGCGTCACCGACTCCGGGAACACCTGGCACTGGACCGGTACCGGGTTGATGGGACAGGCGGCCCACGTTGCCGTGTTCGGCCACCGCACCGAACACGGTGGCCCGTACCGCTATATGCACACGATGGTGGTCGGCGACACCTGGACGGTCACCACCACGGACGGTCGTGAGTACACGTACCGTATGGTGCGCCGTGACCTCACCGATGCCCAAAACGAGAACATCCTGGCGGCCACCCGCTTCCATCCCGGTACCACGATGTCGATCATCGCTTGCACGGTCGGGTTCGACAAGTCGAAGTCGGGCTACCCCGACCCGTGGGCGCCAACCAGCCTGAAGTACCGGATCGTCGTCACCGGCGAGTTGGTCAGCTGGCGCGAAATCTGACCGGTCGGGTCGGCACGTTCCGGTGTCGACCCAGAACGGTTCGCCCAGGACATCGGTAATCTGGCAGCTTCGCCGGGTTAGCTCAGTTGGTAGAGCACTTGACTTGTAATCATGTGGTCGCGAGTTCGATTCTCGCACCCGGCTCTGATAAGGGTCCAGTTCAGAGTCGGGCCAGTCGTCGACACGGTGGCAGTACCCCTTGCTGGTGCGCGGCCAGGTCTCCCGAACCTTCAGGGCGATCGCATCGCGGCCGAGCGGCAACCGAATCAGGAACGGCAACGACGACGCCTGGTCGGGGGTTGCGGGCGATCACGAACTCGACCGCGATCACGAATCCGCCTCACCGTGCTCGCCGAGGGTCCGGGCGTGAGCTTCGAGGTCCGGAAGGGCCACGATGTCCTTGGGGCGGCCGGCGGTGCGCTTCGACCGGATCACGTCGTCGAGGCTCGCCACGTTGACGTCGGTCACTCCGACCACGATCACGACGGCGTGCCGGCTCAGCTCGTCGTAGCCGGTTGGGAAACCCGCCGGTTCGAAGCAGACATCGAGTGGTCCCAGCTCGGTGATCAACGTCAGCATCGACATCTGGCGCAACGTGTCGGGGTGCGGGATGAACGGCACGCCGGCCGGCTCGTTCTCGACGCGCAAGCGCCCACCCAGCGCACGCAACGCCGCAGCGAGTCGTTCGAGGTTGTCGGCCGCGGTTGCCGGACAGATGTCGATGTCGACCGTGGCGTGGCCGGTCCGATGAAGCCGGGCGGCCATCCCGCCGATGACGACGAACTCGACGCCGTGGTCGACGAGGACACGGCAGATCGCTTCGGCGTGGTCGTCGTCGAGCTCAGGCCACATCGGTCACCAGGCGGTAGCCCTGCGATCGAAGTCGGGCGCGGGTGACGTCGTCGAGCGTGTGTTCCCACTCGGCGAGGATCGCGTCATGGCGATCCTGTTCGGCCAGTTCCAGCCGGAGATCGAACCCGGCGCGAGCGAGCATGTCGACGAGCGTGGGGAGTGTCGGCTGGCGACGACCCGACTCGTACGCCGACAGCGTCGGCTGGGCGATGCCGATCAGATCGGCAAACGCGGTCTGGGAGAGATCGAGCCGGGTGCGCGCCGACCGCAACAACGAGCCTGCGAGCCGTTCTGCCGTCGCTTCCATGTCCATAGCGTATCGTCTATGCAGCCGTTGGTGCAAGATGGCACCGTGCACGACTTCGTGCCCACGGATTGCCCACGAACTACCCACGACGAGGTGATGCGAGCCAACACCACACGGACGGTCGCGTCGCGAAACACCTGATCAGAGCGCACGCGGCAAGTCCTGTGGAATCACGCTGCGACATCGGTGACGATGACATGGTGAAAGCCCGTCGACGACGTGCCGTCGGTCGTGAGGTCAAACGGGTGCCGGGCTCGGCTTCCGACGCGTCCGCGGACGCCTGGGCAGGTAACCCAACGGCCCACGAAATCGCCAGCTGGACGCCAGCTCCTCGCCTCCGGATTCGGCAACTTGGACCCTGAGTATGCGGGGCATCGGGTTGGTGGTTGGTGCGCCTTCCGTCGTGCAGCCCGAATCACGCCAGAGAGCCCGCTCCAGGTCAGGACGCGCGAACGCCACAAATCCGGCGAATGAGCCGTCAGAAGCCGTATCGACCATCACACCCTTCGAAGACGACGAGAGTGTCGATCTCATTCACCCGAGACCGAGAAACCCGACGAGCCGGCTCTCGGGAGGTCGAATGCGGTTGTCCACTCCTCGATGAGTTCGGCGAGCAGCACGGCACCAGCGAGGTTCTCGGGCATGACAACAGAACCTAGCTACACCTAATGATTTTGTTAGTACCGTGTAGGTATTGGTAGTCCCAGTGGACGGCCGAGGTTCACCGTCGATCGTCGGTGGGAGTGGCAAGATGCCCTGATGCCGGGCCGAGACGAAACAACGACTGCTGCTCCGCGAGGGTTGTCCGACGCTGATGTTGCCGAGCGGGTCGCCAAGGGGCAGTCGAACACGGTCACCGACCCCACAGACCGCACGGTGGCGCAGATCGTGCGCGCCAACGTGCTGACACCGGTGAACGCGATCATGATCGTGCTGTTCCTGCTCGTCCTGATCTCTGGACACTGGAAGGACGGCCTCTTCGTCGGTGTCGTGTTCTCGAACGCTCTCGTCGGAGTGACACAAGAGGTGAGGGTGCGTCGCGAGTTGGCTCGGCTCGAGGTCATCACCGCAGCCGACGCCACCGTCATCCGCAACGGCACCACCGTCAAGATCGGGATCGCCGAGATCGTGATCGACGACCTCGTCGTGTTGGCGACCGGTGATCAGGCGTCGGTCGACGGCACCGTCGTGGCGTGTACCGGCTTGCAGATGGACGAGTCGATGCTGACCGGCGAAGCCGACCCGGTGCACAAGCTGCCAGGCGACACCGTGATGTCCGGCAGCTTTGTCGTAGCCGGTCACGGGCGAACGGTGACCACAGCGGTCGGTGACGACAGCTACGCCAACTCACTGACGACCGAGGCGCGAACCTTCAACGACGCCGAGTCGCTCCTGCGGCAAGCGATCAACCGGATTCTGCGCTGGCTCACGATCATCATCCCGATCGCGTCGGCGCTGCTGCTGATCTCGCTGCTCGGCGCTGAGGATCGCTGGCAAGACGCCCTCCAGGGCACCGTCGCGGCGGCCGTTGCGATGGTGCCCGACGGCCTCGTGCTGCTGACCAGCCTGGCGTTCGTCGCCGGTGTGCTGGAGCTGACCAAACGCAACGCGCTCGCCAAGCAGCTGTCGACGGTCGAGATACTGGCTCGCGTCGACGTGCTGTGTCTCGACAAGACGGGCACGATCACCACCGGGGAGATCAAGTTCGTCGATGTTCATCCCTTGGGCGTCGGCAGCGCCGACGAACTGCGGTCGACGTTGGTTCGAATCGCTCACGCCGACGACTCGCCGAACGCGACGATGGCGGCGATCGTGGCTGGACTCAGCGGCGTGGCGCCAGCGGACTGGACGGTCGCGTCGGTGGAACCGTTCTCCAGCGCGCGCAAGTGGTCGGCGGTGGCGTTCGTCGGCCACGGGTGGTTCTACGTCGGTGCGCCCGACTTCTTGCTCGGTGACGACGACGTCGAGGGTCGCGCTCTGATGACGGAGCGCAGCAACGCCGGGATGCGTTTGCTGGCCCTGGTGTCGAGCGACGACCCTCCGGGTGGTCCCGACGGTGACGCACTACCGGTGGCCACGACGGCTCTGGCGATCGTCGAGCTCGAGGACGAATTGCGTCACGATGCAGCCGAGATCCTGGCCTACTTCGCCAACCAGCAGGTCACGCTCAAGGTGATCTCCGGCGACAACCCCGAGACCGTCTCTGCGATCGCGCTGCGAGCCGGCCTGCGCTCAGATGTTGCCGGCGTCGATGCCCGCAAACTGCCCAGAGACAATGACGAACTGGCCGACGCGTTGGAGGCGGCAACGGTGTTCGGGCGGGTGGCGCCTCGACAGAAGCAGGCGATGGTGCGAGCCCTTCAGTCGCGCGGCCATGTGGTGGCGATGACCGGTGACGGCGTCAACGACGTGCTCGCCCTCAAGGATGCCGACCTGGGTATCGCCATGGGATCGGGCAGCGCAGCAACACGGGCGGTTGCCGACCTGGTGCTCACCGATGACTCGTTCTCCAGCCTGCCGATCGTGGTCGACGCTGGTCGCAAGGTGATCAACAACGTCGAACGGGTCGCCAACCTCTTCGTCACGAAAGCCGTCTACGCCGTGTTGCTGACGCTCCTGATCGGCGTGGTCGACAGTCCGTTCCCATTCCTGCCGCGCCAGCTGACCCTGATCGGCACGTTCAGTATCGGCGTTCCGGGCTTCTTTCTGGCGCTGGCGCCGGAGGTCGAGCGGGTCCGTGACGGGTTCATGCGGCGCGTGCTGCGGTTCTCGGTTCCGGCCGGTCTGCTGGCCGGAGCTGCCACATTCGCGGCATACCAACTCGCCAGGGCAACGACCGACATCACCCTGGCTGAGGCTCGAACGTTGACGACGCTCACATTGCTGGGGCTCGGGCTGGTCGTGCTGGCGGTGACCAGCCGTCCGATGCAGGCATGGAAGCTGGCCCTCGTGGTAGCGATGGCGGCCGGCTACGGCGTGATCTCTGTTGTTGCCGTGGGCCCGGCGGTTCTTCGAGCTCGACCTGTTCACCGGACTGGCGTGGGCGTACGCCGCCGGAGCGCTGGCGGTGGCGGGAACCCTGATCGTCCTGCTCCCGAAATGGGAGGATCGGATCGAAGCGGCGATCACCGTCGTCGGGCGCTCCAGCATCTGGAGCAAACTCTCGCGACGCTGACGACACCGTTCGTACGGTCTTTTGGCATGATCGGTGCCGTGGCTGAGCGGCGAGGTGTCGGAGAAACGAGAGGAATCGATCGGCAGCGACGATGTGACCGGGCGGTCAGCGAGGCTGGCCGCCTACGGACGCCAACACCTCGACTACCTCACCCGCTCTGGCGTGTACCCCGGCATCGATGCTGCTCGGGCGGTGGCGATCATCCTGGTGATCCTCTACCACTTCCATTTCTCGATCTTCGGTTTCGGTTGGCTCGGTGTCGACATCTTCTTCGTGATCTCGGGATTCCTCGTGGGAGGAATGATTCGCGACGGCATCGTCAACGACCGGTTCTCGCTGCGGACGTTCTATCGGACCCGATTCCTGCGGATCCTGCCGCTCTACTACAGCGTGATCGTGATGTACCTCGTGTTCGTACGCGGACTCGGAGCGGCACGCAACGACCTGACGGTGTCGATCCGGTCGGTGCTCGCCTGCTTGGTCTTCGTCCAGACCACGTTTCACTATTTCTTCTGGGACAACGGGTTCATCGTCAGCAACGAGATCGTCCCCGGTGGCACGTGGTCGCTCGTGATCGAGGAGTACTTCTACCTGATCTGCCCGGCGCTCCTGATCGTGTTGTACCGGTTCGTGTCGGAACGGATGGTCGTGGTGTTCTCTGGCCGCCGTGTTCGCCTCGGGTGTGCCGATGAGGTTGCACATGACCCGCGAGTTCACTCCGGACGCCTACGCCATCTACGCCGTCAACTTCATCCAGTTCCACTCGCGCTATGACGAACTCGCGGCGGGGGTGATCGCCGCCATCATCTTCCGACACGTCGCCAAACCCTCGCTGAACCTCGCTGCGATCGGGCTGGCAATATTCGGCTTCCTGCTGGTCTACCTCTCGGTCACCGATGACCTGTGGTCGCAACCGTTGACCATGACGCGACCGACGATCTGGTTCCCAACCGTTGTTTCGATCGCCTGCTCGCTGATGCTGCTCGGTGTGGCGAGAGTCCCACTGCGCAGTCGAACGATCACCGTGATCGCTCGGCTCGCCTATCCGCTGTACCTGTTCCACATCTTCTGGCAGATCTTCCTCGCCAAACGAATAGCAGTCGGCGACCGGCGTTGGTTCGTCCGGTTCTTCGACGAGAGTCCCTTCTGGGTGTCGACCATCACCCAATTCGCAGTGATCATCCTCGGCTCGTACCTGTTGTCGTTGTGTGTCGAGTATCCCTTCATCCGGCGATACAAACGCCCAGCCCTCGTGAGCACTTCCAACGCGTGACGAATCTGCGCATCGGGTGCGCAGAATCCTCACCCCTTCGGGTTGGCGGGGTTCGTTGGTGGGTGGGAGGGGGTCGTACGATCGACCGGCATGGAACTACGGCTCGACGGCAAGACAGCACTGATCACTGGTGGGTCCCGGGGAATCGGCAAAGGCATCGCCCAGGCGTTCGCCAACGCCGGTGCCAAGGTGATGATCACCAGCCGCAAGGCGGACGCTTGTGAGGAGGCGGCGGCCGAGATCGGTCATGGCTGTGTGTGGGAAGCCGGTCATGTCGGCAAGCCCGAGGACGCCGATCGGATCGTCGACGCCTGCATCGCGCAGCTCGGTGGCGTCGACATCCTGGTCAACAACGCCGGCACCAACCCGTACGCCGGACGTACGATCGACGTCGACCTGCCACGCTGGGAGAAGACGTTCGAGGTCAACCTCACGGCCCCGTTGTTCTGGACCCAGTTGGCGTGGCAGCGCCACATGCAAGAGCACGGCGGCGTCGTGATCAACATTTCCTCGGTCGGTGGTCTCGCCACCAACCCGGTACTCGGCGTGTACGACGTCACCAAGGCGGCCTTGATCCACCTCACGAAGCAGCTCGCCCCCGAACTGGCACCAGGCGTGCGCGTCAACGCCATCTGCCCAGGGCTGATCAAGACCGACTTCGCCAAGATCTTGTGGGAGGGCGACCGCGGCGACGAGGTCGCCGCCGCTTACCCGCTCGGCCGGCTCGGCGAAGTCGAGGACATCGCCGCCGCCGCACTGTGGTTGGCAGCCGACTCGGGCTCGTGGATCACCGGCCAGGCGATCGTGCTCGACGGTGGCGGCCTCGTGCAGTTCAGCACGATCGCCTGAGCCGGACCGGCAAGTAGGGTCGACCGCGCGATCGTTGAGACGCGAGCGCCGCACGAGGGGAGAACGGTGGAGATCACAGACTTCACGATGGG
>CAVOWX010000002.1:0-502476 GCA_963700265.1 uncultured Acidimicrobiaceae bacterium
CGGCGTGCCATATTGGACCTGATGGCTGACGACGATCTCCTCCTGGAGCGGCTGCTCAGGGTGATCGATGAAGGGCGTCGAACGGCCACGTACAAGCTCGCCCTCCTGCTGGCGCTGATGGACCGAGTGGCTGCGGCTCCGGGCACCGAGTTGGTTCCGACTCGTGCGATCGCAGCTGAGGTACTCGCCCGCTACTACACCCAGACCCGTGTCTACGTCGCTACCGGCGGGATCGAGCGCGAGCTGCGGCAGATCACGATGAAAGGTTCGCCGCCCCTGCGAGCCGCCTTGCGGTTGCGACTCCTGGGTGACGAGAACGGTTGCCGTTCGGCTGCCGACGCCCGCCGCCGGCTACCTGACGAGTACGAGCGAGCGCTCGACGTCGTCGAGGACACCTTTGTCCGATATCCGATTCCGCTCTTGCAAGTCGTCGGAGCTGCGTCGGTGCCGTTCCTCTACGAAGTCGACTGGGCCGAAGGGATGTCGGCCTCAGCGCTGCGACGAGCGGGTCGTGATGTCGTGCGGTTACTCCCAAACGTTGCCGACCGCTTGATTGCGCTGGGGCCCTTGATGCGCCCGTTGATCGAGCTGCATTGGATGCGCGATGTCGCCCGCTGGTCAGACGTATCGACGGAGGACGAACGGCTTCGCGCCCACTTGTTCGGAACCGACCGGGTTGCATTTCCGAACTCACTGAGCGGTGGGCTCGCCGATCTCCAGGGCGGTGTCTGCTTCTACTGCGGCGAGCGGCTCGGCGCCCGACGGGAGATCGATCACTTCTTGGCATGGTCGCGATGGCCAAACGACAGCATCGAGAACCTCGTCGTGGCCGATCGGTGCAACGGCGCCAAGAGCGATCACCTGGCAGCCGTGGAGCACTTGCACCGGTGGGTTGATCGCACCAATCGACTCGCGGTCGACCTCCTCGACCTCGCTCAACAAAACCGATGGATTTCCGATCCAGAACGAAGTCGCGGACTCGTGACCAGCACATACGGCCACATCGCCGCGGGAACCCCGCTGTGGCGACATGCTCGGGACTTCGAGCTCGCCCAAGGTCCGGTCATCGTGGTCTGACGGCGGCCGGTACTGTCGGTCGTACCGACTTCCGCGAGCGAGATCGAAAGTTGGTGGTTCGTGATCTCCCGGCATCGGGTTCCAGAGATCAACCGCCGGCTGGTGCAGCAAGACGAGGCGCTCCGATCCCGATTGACTGAGCTGGCCCAGGGAGTCGACGGCACCTCGCCAACGAGCGCCCTGGCGGAGGTGCTCGTCGAGGGCCTCGCCACGATCCACGAACGCCAAGGCAACCTCATCCTCCTGATGCTCCAAGCAACCACGTGACGTACTCGCGCGCCGGGCGCTTCGGAGGGTGCCTGACACACTCTGAACTCAGGGGCAGCCCATGACCCAACGGAAGGTGACGTCGACATCGACGTCGCCTTTGTCGCCGGTCACTGTGCCGAGCAGGGTGACCGACATTCGGCGGGCATTCAGGTCGGCACTTGCGCCGCCCGTGTCGTGCTCCGAGATGACCATCCTGACCGGCCCCTCGTAGCTCTCGACGAGGGTGATATCGCCGTCCGGCAGCCAGGCGACCTCAGCGTCCTCGACGTCGAACTCGCCGATCTGGCCTCCCGCCAGGTCTGCTTGGACCTGGGCGTTCACCATCGCCAGCGTCACCTCTCCGGCCGCATCGGTGATGGCGATCGAGAACCCGAACTGGTCGCCTTGGCAGCCACCACCGAGCCGGAACGCCAGCTCGTCGTCGCTGACGTAGTACCGCTCGTCGATCGCCCCCGTGAAGATGAACGAGCCCTCCATCAGTTCACCGAACCCGACGGCGGTGTCGTCGCCAGACACGTCTTCGTCGGACTCATCGGCGGAATCGTCCTCAGCCGGTGAAGCGGTGTCGTCGTCGGACACGTCGGTGTCGGCGTCTTCCGCGGCGGCTGACGGTTCGGCGTCATCGCCCCCGCAAGCCCCTGCGATCAGCAGGGATGCGAGCACAAAAGACCAGCTAGCGATGCTTTTCGGAGACATGGTTCGGCAACCTAGCAGTGTCGTCGTCAACCCGGTATGGTCGCCAAGCCCACCCGCCCAACCGTTCGGAGTGTGTCGGCACACTGGCCCCGAACGCGGTCGTTCACCGGTTGCCGACGATGCCACACCCGCGGCCGCGGCGTGACTCGCTTTGCACGCCCCTGACACACACCGAACGCTCAGATGATGGTTCTGGTGAAGGCGTCGAAGTCGAGTACGAGGTTGGAGTCCGCAGCGTTGAATCGGTGGGTGGTATCGAGCCGGGCGACGGTGCCCACCGACGACTCGTGGCGGGGGAACTCGCAGAGCGGCTGCTCGGTGCCGTCGACCACGAACGGCTCGTCCCAACCGAACGACAGCGGTGGGCGACGTAGGTGCCGCGGTGGCACGTGCAGCGTCCCGCCCATTTCCCACCTGGCGACGGGTACGGCCCGCCCGAGGATCCGCTGGTCGGGAACGTCCGGCGTCGCGCGTTCGCGTCGCCGAACCTGCCGACCGGGCGGGGCGGATCAGCCGGCGATTGCGGCGTCGACCTCTGCTCGGTCGGCGGCGGTCAGGTTCCATGACGCGGCGGCGACGTTGGCGGTGATCTGGTCTGGCTTCGTGGCGCCGGCGATCACGGTGGCGACGAGCGGGTGTGAGGTGTGCCAGCTGATCGCCAGGTCGAGCAGGTCATGGCCACGAGCATCCGACCACTCGATCAGCCGCTCCACCGCAGCGAGCTTGTCGTCGTCGATGAACGCCGCCGCGCGGTCACCCCACACCTCCAGCCGCGAGCCCGCTGGGCGCTCCTGGCCGCGACGGTACTTGCCGGTCAGCAAACCCGACTCGAGCGGGAAGTACGGCACGAACCTCACGCCCAGTTCCTCGCAGGCGGCGAACACGCCGTCGGTCTCGGGCCCGCGGGTGAGCACGCTGTAGTGGTTCTGGATCGACGGGTAGGGCGCCAGCCCGTGATCGACTGCGGTGGCGTGAGCGGTCCGCAGCTCGTCAGCCGTGAAATGCGTGCATCCGATCTCGCGGATCTTGCCCTCGTTCCGAAGCTCGGCCAGGCAGCCGAGCGTGTCCTCGACCGGGGTGTCGGGATCGGGCCGGTGCAGCTGATAGTGGTCGACGTAGTCGGTGCCGAGCCGCCGCAGGCTGCCCTCGAGCCGCCGCCGGATCTGGGCCGGATCGCCGCCCCGCTCACCCTCGCCGAGGCTGACGGTGTGCCCCCACTTCGTGGCGATCAACACCTCACCGCGCCGGCTCCCGAGCGCTTGTCCGAGATACTCCTCTGACAGGCCCTTCCCGTAGCTCTCGGCGGTGTCGAAGTAGTTGATGCCGGCCTCGATCGCGGCATGCACGACCTGTGAGGTCTGGTCGGCGTCGATTCGCATCCCGAAGTTGTTGCACCCGAGACCGACGACCGACACGTTGAGTTGTCCAAGGGCCCGACGCTCCATCGCCCCAACGGTACCGAAACAAGCCAACAGGAACGTCAGAGCTGGCAGGAAGGTCATGGTTGACGGTGCCCCAACCACCCGGACAAACTCGTGACACCCCGCCCGTACGGTTCGGTCATGGGAACTGCATACATCGAACTTGTCGGGGGCCATTCACCTCGGGCCGAGCGTCCGGTATTCGCTATGTTCTACAATGAAGCACATGGGCGAGGTTGGTATCCGAGCACTCAAACAGAACGCTTCCGAGGTCGTTGCTCGGGCGGCGGCCGGTGAGGTCATCACCGTGACCGACAGAGGCCGGCCCGTCGCCCAACTCGCTCCGCTGCCGACGAGTTCGCTGCAGTCCCTGTTCGACAGTGGCCTCGCCCGGCCGGCGAAACGCTCCGTTGTCGACCTCCCGATGCCCGCTCCAGGGCCTTCGCTGTCGGCCGCACTCGACGAGCTGAGGAACGAGGAGCGCTACTGACCGTGGCCTACTACCTCGACACGTCGGCGGCGGTGAAACTGGTAGTCAGAGAGCCGGAGACGGTGGCCCTCCGACGCTGGATTCGAGTTCATCCGCGCCTGGTGAGCAGCGATCTCATCCGCACCGAACTGCTGCGCGTGACTCGTTTGCACGCCCCGCATCGGATGGGCGCCGCCAGGGCTGTGCTCGACTCACTCGATCTGATCGGCATCACCACCGAGGTCTTGGAGCGAGCCGGCCTGCTCGACCCGACCTCACTGCGCAGCCTCGACGCTGTTCACCTCGCCGCCGCCCTGCGGATCGGTGACGAACTCGACGGCATCGTCACCTACGACCGCAGACTCGCCGAAGCAGCGACACAACTCGGGCTCACCGTCCTCGCCCCTGCTTGACCCACGTGCAGGCCGCCGAGCATCTGATGGTCGACCGCGCCCAACGGCTGACGCTGAGCGCGCCGGAGATGACCGTGCTCGTCGGCGGCATGCGGGCGCTGAACGCGAACGCTGACGGCTCGACCCACGGAGAGCTGACCGACCGGCCAGGGCACCCTGACCAACGACTTCTTCGTCAACATCCTCGATCGCCGCACCGAGTGGAAGTCGACCGCCGAATCCGACGACGTGTTCGAAGGTCGTGATCGGGCGAGCGGCGATCTGAAGTGGACCGGCACCCGCTGCGATCTCGTGTTCGGCGCCAACTCCCAACTGCGAGCGATCGCCGAGGTGTACGGCTCCTCCGATAGCAAGGAGAAGTTCGTCACCGATTTCGTCGCCGCCTGGGAAAAGGTCATGAACCTCGACCGCTTCGACCTCACCTGATGCCTCGACAGCAGCCGACATGACGACGACCTACACCGCCGCGGCAACTCGATCAGGCACCTGGTGGGCGATCGAGATCACGGGTGGACTACCCGAAGACATGCTCGACGTCACGCAGGCGCGGCGTCGATCTGACGTACCGCGAGCGACGCGTGAGCTCCTCGCCGACCTGCTCGACGTCGGCGCCGACCAGGTCGGCGAGATCGACATTTCGATCGACGTTCAAGGCGACATCCCCACCTGATCCCAAACCCGCAGGTCCGCCGATCAGGTGAGTGGCGATCGGATCGTCGCCAAAAAATGTTCGACCAGATCGGGGCGGGATCGAGTGTGACACCCGTCGCGTAGTGTGGGTCTCGCTTCATCCGGATGACCTGAGGGACCACACTCGACGGTCAGGCGACCAGTCGCTCGGCATCGTGCCGTTGCCGGTTCGATGAGGAGAGCCATGATTCATGTCACCGACATCATTCCAGCGGTTGGGACCCCACCCGACTCCTGGTTGAAATGCTCGTGGTTCGCGGTCTGGGACGAGATGGTTCCTTTGCCGTGCGATCTGGAGATGGGAGGCGAGGTGATCCTCGTCGGCCCGTCCGGGGTGGCGACCTGGCGGACGGAGGTGACCGACCTCATCATGTTCCCGTTCGAACACGTCCAGAGCGCGCTCGATGAGCTGGCCCGCCGTTGGGGGATCGAGCCGATCTACAACGGGCCGATCATCGCCCCGGGGATCCTCGTCGCTTGGCGGGCACGCCCGATCGGCTACATCGGATCAACGGTGCCCAACGTGTCGGCGATGCCGTCGTTGGTGTGTTCCAACTGCGCCGACGACGAACTGCGTCACTGGCTCCGCCAGCTCCCACCGCTCGTTTCGGCGCCGGCAGATCCGTCATGACCAGCCAGGACAAGGCGGCGGGACTGTGGGGGTGCGGCAACGCCGAGTCGGTGTTCGGCGGTCACCCTCGGGTGATCGTGCCGTGGCCCCGTGCCCCACGCAGCAAGCGTCGCCCGGCACTCGATCCCGGCGCGCTGGCCGAGTTGGAATCGAATCCCCCCGACCTCATCGAGGTCGACCCTCGCACACTCTGGGCGAATCAGCCGTGGGTGTTGCGCCAGCACGTCGACTACTACCTCACCGGTCGCTGGGAACGCACTGGGCTCACGTCGGCCGATCAGCACCTCGAACTCAACCGGTTCCCGGTCGTGATCGCCGACCATCAGGACCGGCTTGTCATCGCCAGCGGTCATCACCGCTCTACTGCCGCTCTGATCGAAGGTCGTCCGCTGCTCGTGCGGCGTGTCGCCACGAGTCGGCGGTGCGCTGTGACTCCGCTGCTGTGGTGGGATCCAAAGGCTCCGGCGATCGACCAACGTGAAGCGACCGAGCAGGTCGCGTCTGGGTCGCCGCTGCAGCGTTCCCACGCTTGACCTCGCCCGTGCCGTGCTGGCCGAGCTGGACGTGCCGAGCGAGCGGGCCGGGCACTGGATCGCCACCATCGAATACCAGACCGACCGGGCTGTTCCCGTCGGTCAAACTGTGGCCACACCCGAAGGGATGCACCCATGACCAGCCCAACCATCCTCACCGACCGTTACACGCGGGCCGTCGATCTGGCCCGCACGCTGCACGCCGGTGAGATCCGCAAGGGCACCACGATCCCGTACCTGGCGCACGTGCTGTCCGTGTCGGCGCTGGTGCTCGAACACGACGGCAGCGAGGACCAGGCGATCGCCGCCCTGCTACACGACACCGCTGAGGACCACGGTGGTCAGGCCCGCGTCGATCAGCTCCGCATCGACTTCGGCGACACCGTTGCCGACATCGTTGCGGCCTGCTCCGACAGTCTCGTCGAGGACCGCAACGCCAAGGCGCCGTGGCCCGAACGCAAGGTCGCCTACATCGCTCACCTCGAATCCGAGTCGGCCGACGTGGCGCTCGTCTCGGCCGCCGACAAGCTGCACAACGCACGATCCGTGCTGGCCGACTACCGCGCCCACGGCGACGAGCTGTGGAAGCGCTTCAACTCCGCGGCCGGCCGGGCGGGGGCGCTCTGGTACTACACCCGCATGAGCGAAACGCTGGGCAACCTTCTGCGCAACACGGGCGGAGCCGAACTCGCCGCTGAACTCGACCGCACCGTCGCCGCGATCGTCGCCCAGGCACAGGCCTACGACAACAATCCACACAAGGAAATCGCCGACCGGCGAGCCGTCGAAGGGGTGCTGAGGGCCGCCATGAAGGCCAGTGAACAAGGCGCCGCGTCATGACCGCGGAACCACGATCGGTCGAGGTCGATGCAGCGGATCGACTGACGCTCGCCAGATGGAACACATGGCCGCCGTCCGGCATCACGACTCGATCGTCGATCAGGTCGACGGATGTCTGGTCGGTGGAGCCGTCGGCGATGCTCTCGGCGCCGGGATCGAGTTCGTCACTCGACTCCGAACACGGCGCTACAGGTGCCGACGGAGCCTCTCGGTGGCGGCGAGTAGCGGCGGTAGGTCATGTTCGATCGTGGCGGCGACGATCGCGTGGGCGGTGTCGAAGTAGCGATGGGCCAGATGGTCGCGCATACCGGCGATGTCGGCCCATGGAACGTCGGGTTCGCGTAGCAACAGTTCCGGAGTGATCGCCTTGACGGCCTCGCCGATCTCGATCAAGCGCACCCGAATAGCGTCGAAGATCAACCCGTCGTCGAGCGGGCCCCGAGCCAGATGCTCGCCGATCGCATCGATGGCCGCACGGATGTCGTCGAGGCGTTGTTCGTCGCGTCGACTCACAGGGGAATCGCCTCCGCCAGGACGTCGTCTTTGATACCCGGCTTCAGGCCGGCCGCCGGAACGAGATCGACCGTGGTGCCGAGTAGCTCGCCGAGTCGGCGTTCCAGGCCGATCAGGCCGACCAGGCTGACATCCGGACCGAGGTCGACGACGAGGTCGATGTCACTCCCGGGGCGGTCGGCGCTCCGTGCGACGCTCCCGAACACCCGCGGATTCGTCACGCCGCCTTTGGCGAGCATTTCGATGATCGCCCTGCGTCGGCGGCGAAGCCGCCGACCAGTCGGCGTGTCGGGGAGCCCACGGCGCAACGAACTTTTCGGTGCGGCGTCGATCACCAAGCTATGGCCGGCTGCTTCGAGGATCTTTCGCAAAGTGGAAACGCTGGGCTCACGGCGGTCGTGTTCGTAGGCGCTGATCACCGACTGTGTTACTCCTGCCCGACGCGCCAGCTCGGTTTGTGAAAGCCCTGCCCGTAGGCGTGCGGCGTGAATCAACTCGCCAGAAGTCATGGCCATATCCTATAGCGCTTTGTCAATGGCGTCGATTCTTCATAGCCCGACCGCTCAACCGAGGCGGTCGGCCCCCGGGAGGCGCCCACATCGGCAGGGCCGGCACTCCCCGACGCGTCGTGGCGGCCGTCGGCAGTACTGGTCACGATGATGATCGTGGTGGCCGCGGGCCGGCCGACGAGCGAAGCGTGGCTGTGCGACGCTCAGTCGGTGGTGGTGGGGTGGGGCTGGTCGCCGGTGATGGCTTGGTCGATTTCGGCGATCAGCGAGAGGACGATCTCTCGGCGGCGCAGCAGGGTCGGGTGAGCGTCGTCCCCGGCGTCGTGGATCAACGCCTCGATCTCGGCGAGGCTGGCGACCAGGCCCTCTCGCGACTCGGCTTGTTCAGCTTTGTCGAACAACATCGCCTCGGGCAGGTTGGCGTCATCCACATCGCCGGCGGCTTTGGGTCCCGGTCGGTAGCGGGGGATGAATCGAACGTCACCAACCTGACGTTGGTTCATGAACGTCGGCGACACGATCTCGATCCCTGCCCCGTGGCACCCGTCGAGCACCGCCCCGTTCAGCAGCGACCGAACCGTGATCAGCCGCTTGACATCGGTCAGCAGGCCGGCGCACCGATACGACACGGCGAAATCGCCGAGTTCGGTGATCTGTACGAACCCTTGCTCGAGCCCGGCGTGCTCGGCTGCTACCAGCAGGACCCGCTCGACGTCCTGTCGAGGCACGTCGTATCCCAAACTGACGGAGGTCGACAGCACCGTTCCAGACGTACGGATCGTCGTGACCGGATGGGTCACGAGGAACATGTTGGGCAACGTCGTGAGGTCGCGATCCTCGGTTTGCACCTCGGTGTGGAACAGGCCTCGCGCCGACACCCGCCCGAAATGGCCGTCGACCCTGATGAAATCACCGGTGCGGAAGCCGCGCACCGTACGCAACATGGCGCCAGCGATCAGATTGCCGAGAATGGTGGTGGCAGACAGGGCGATCGCGGCGCTGAGCACGATCCCGAGCAGCGCCAACACTTGGCCCCGCTTGGCATCCGAGATCGGCAGCGCCACGATCGCCGACACCACGCTGACGAACACGGTCAGCAGCGCCGCAACCTGTTTGCGGAGGGCGACGTTCACGGTCGGGTTGCGTCGCCCGTGCCGCTGGATGACCTCACGCGCCACCAGCGAGACGATCACCGCGCCGACGACCACGATCCCCAGCGGTACGAAATCCTCGACGGTGGTCACGACAGTCCTCTCGGTCTCGATCGCCACTCACGGCGACCGCTTTTCTGCATCGTAGTTCGCGCCCGGTCTCCACGATTCGGGGAGCAGCGTGGCGTCGGTTCCAGCAGGCACGCGATGTAACGTCCGGCGTGGATGGTGACGTGACGTGAGCGAAACGAATCAGCGACCGGTCGTGCTGGTGGTGATCTTTCATGCCCGCCCGGACACCTTCGAGGAACTGCGGGCCAGACTGCTCGAACTGGTCGAGCTGACCGTCGTCGAGCCAGGTTGTCTGCAGTACGAGCTCCACGCGTGCGACGAGGATCCGCTGCAACTCACCTTCGTGGAGACGTGGGCGTCCGACGCCGCACATGCCGCTCACGACGAAACGGCGCACGTCAAGGCGATCCAGGCCGACATACCACGGCTCACTTCAGGACCGCCGACCGTGCACCGCCTCCGCAAGATCACCCGGTGACGGCGGCGATCGAAAGCACCGACAGCAATCCAGCAGGCTTCCTGTAGGCCGGGCGGGGGCTGCTCGGGACGCCCCACTAGGATCGACCACTCGTCAACCCTTTCGTCGACGCAATCCACAGGACGTGCCGATGGGCATTCATATCGGCGTCGAGCACCGCACCACCTACCGCTTCGACCGATCCATCCAAATCCACCCGCATGTGCTTCGCCTGCGGCCGGCCCCGCACTGCCGCACGCCGATCCTGGCGTACAGCCTGCCGCGTCACGCCCAGCGAACACTTCGTGAACTGGCAACAAGACCCGTTCGGCAACTTCATGGCCCGGCTGGTGTTCCCCGAGCCGGCCAAGCTGCTCGACATCACGGTCGACCTGATCGCCGACCTCACCGTCATCAACCCGTTCGACTTCTTCGTCGAAGAGTCCGCCAAGGCGTTCCCGTTCACCTACGAGCCACAGCTCGCCGCCGACCTCGAGCCGTACCTGCGCACCGCCGGCCCTCCTGGGCCGAAGTTGAAGAAGTGGTTGTCCGGTGTCAGCCGACCGGAGGCGTCGACGCCGATCGCCGACTTCCTCGTCGGACTGAACCAGCGCCTGTACCACGACATCGAGTACTCGATCCGCATGGAACCGGGCGTACAGGCACCCGAAGCCACGCTCACCCGCGGCATCGGATCGTGCCGCGACACCGGCTGGTTGCTGGTCGAGGTACTGCGCCAGCTCGGATTGGCCGCCCGGTTCGCCTCCGGCTACCTGGTGCAGCTCACCTCCGACCAGCCGTCGCTGAGCGGCGCCGATGGGCCGACCGCCGACTTCACCGATCTGCACGCCTGGGCCGAGGTGTACGTCCCCGGGGCAGGGTGGATCGGGCTCGACCCGACCTCGGGTCTGTTCGCCGGCGAAGGCCACATCCCGCTGGCCTGCACACCGCACCCGTCGACCGCCGCCCCGATTTCCGGAAGCACCGACCCGACCGAGGTCGAGTTCGAGTTCCGCAACGTCGTGCACCGCGTCCGCGAAGACCCCCGTGTCACGTTGCCGTACACGCCCGAGCAGTGGGACCGCATCGACGAACTCGGCGAGCACATCGACCAGCGCCTCGATGCGGGCGACGTGCGGCTCACGATGGGCGGCGAGCCGACGTTCGTGTCGATCGACGACATGGAAGGCGCCGAATGGAACACCGCCGCCGACGGCGTCGCCAAGCGGACGCTCGCCCTCGAACTCGCCCTGCGGCTGCACGATCGGTTCGCTGACGGCGGCCTGATCCAGCACGGTCAAGGCAAGTGGTATCCGGGCGAACCGCTTCCACGCTGGCAGATCGGGATCGTGTGGCGGAGCGACGGCGCACCGCTCTGGCGACGACCGCGACCTGCTCGCCGACCCCACGACCCCCGGAACGTCGACCATCGCCGATGCCCGCAAGTTGATCGACGGCATCGCCGCTCGCTTCGGGCTGCAACCCGAGCACGTACTCGCCGCCCACGAGGATCCGGTCGATCAGGTGTGGCGTGAGGCCCGGCTCCCCGACGGCGAGCCGCCCGAATCCGATGCGACCCCTGACGACGACGTCGCCGACCCCGACGCCCGCGTACGACTGATCGAACGTCTCCGCGGCCCGGTCTCCGACCCCACGGGTTTCGTGATGCCGCTGCACCCGTCGCCGACCGGCGACGGGTGGCGCACGACCACCTGGAACCTCCGCCGCCAGCGCCTGTACTTGATCGCCGGTGACTCGCCGGTCGGCCTCCGGCTGCCGCTCGACTCGCTCACCTGGTCGCCGCTGCCGGTCGACTTCGAACGTTCCCCGTTCGAGCAACGCGACGACCTGCCCGGCCCCTGGCACGCTGCCGAAGGCGGCAACTGTCGTCGAGCGCCACGAGGCCGCCCCCACGGCGATCGCCGTCGAGACCCGCGACGGTCACGTCCGCGTCTTCCTCCCACCGCTCGAAGATGCCGCACACGCCGTCGAGCTGTTGGCCGCGGTCGAGTCGGTGGCCGAAGAACTGGCTTGTGCCGTGGTGATCGAGGGCTACCCGTTGCCTCGCGACCCGCGGCTGACCACCCTGATCGTCACCCCCGACCCCGGCGTGATCGAGGTCAACGTTCAACCCAGCGGATCGTGGTCGGATCTTCGCACCGTCATCGAGACGCTCTACGAGGAAGCCCGCCTGACCCGGCTCGGCACCGAGAAGTTCTCGCTCGACGGCAGCCACACCGGAACCGGCGGCGGCAACCACGTCACGCTCGGCGGCGCCAAGCCGGCCGACAGCCCGCTGCTGCGCCGGCCCGACCTGCTGCAGAGCATGGTCACCTACTGGCAGCACCACCCGGCCATGTCGTACCTGTTCTCCGGACAGTTCATCGGTCCCACGAGCCAGGCGCCCCGCGTCGACGAAGCCAGTGTCGACACCGTCTACGAACTCGAGATCGCCTTCGCCGAACTCGAACGGCAAGGCCCCGAGGCGCCGCCCTGGATGGTCGACCGGCTGCTGCGCCATCTGCTCGTCGATCTCACCGGCAACACCCATCGCTCCGAGTTCTGCATCGACAAGCTGTTCAGCCCCGACAGCGATCGGGGTCGCTTCGGCATCCTCGAACTGCGGGCGTTCGAGATGCCGCCGCATCCGCAGATGGCGCTGGTGCAGTCGCTGCTCGTGCGAGCGCTCGTCGCCCGCTTCTGGGAACACCCGTACTCGGGACCGCTGGTGCGGTGGGGCACCGACCTGTACGACCGCTACCTGCTGCCGTGGTACGTGCGGACCGACATCCACGATGTCGTCGCCGACCTGCGACGCCACGACATCGACTTCGACATCGCCTGGCTGGAACCGTTCCTCGAGTTCCGGTTCCCGCTGATCGGCGAAGTCGAGTTGGGCGACGTACGGCTCGAACTGCGCAACGCGATCGAACCGTGGCACGTGCTCGGCGAAGAAGTCGCCGGTTCGGGCACCGCCCGCTACGTCGACTCATCGGTCGAACGGATGCAGGTGACGGTCGACGGGTTCAACGAGGCCCGCCACATCCTCACCTGCAACGGCGTGCCGGTGCCGCTCCAGACCACCAGCACCCCCGGCACCGGTGTCGCCGGAGTTCGCTTCAAGGCGTGGGCCCCGTGGTCGTCGCTGCATCCCACGATCGGTGCGCAAGGTCCGCTCGTGTTCGACCTGATCGACCGATGGAGCTCGAAGTCGGTCGGCGGATGCACCTACGAGGTGTCACACCCCGGTGGACGGTCCTACGACACGTTCCCGGTCAACTCCGCAGAAGCCGAGGCCCGCCGCTACAGCAGGTTCTTCAAGCACGGGCACACTCCCGGCACGGTCGACATCGCCGAGCTCGACCGGCTCGCCGCACGGGTTCCGCGTGAGTACTCGCGTACGCTCGACCTCCGCCGCCACATCGGCGCCGAATGATCCCGACCCGCTGACCCGCTGGCTACCATCCTGTGACCGTGCTCCCGACCGTCGACCCGATCGCCGACTACCAGCGCCACGCCGACGGCTTCGACGAACTCGTCGGTGACGACGGTGGTGTTCGCGAGCACTGGGCAGGTGTCGCCTCCACCTACCAAACACTCGGCGTCGCCGAACTGGCGCGACGTCGTGACGAGATCCGACTCCTGCTCGAACAGGACGGGGTGACCTACAACGCCCTCGCCGACCATCAGCGTCACAGCCGGTCATGGACGCTCGACCCGGTCCCGTTGATCGTGCCCGCCGAGGAATGGGTCGACATCGAGCGCGGCATGATCCAACGCGCCGAACTGCTCGATCTCGTGCTGGCCGACCTCTACGGCGAACGCCGCCTGCTGCGGACCGGAATCGTGCCGCCCGAGATGATCCTGTCCGACCCCCAGTTCGTGCGCGCCTGCGACGGCATCCGGATCCCGGGCGACAAGCAGCTCGTCGTGTTCGGCACCGACCTCGCCCGCTCGCCCGATGGTCGCTGGCTGACGCTCGGGCAGCGCACCCAGGCACCCTCCGGAGCCGCCTACGCACTCGAGAACCGGCGCGTCCTGTCGCCGCGTGTTCCCGCAGCTGTTCCGCACCACCGGGGTGCAGCGGCTGACCCCGTTCATCCAGGCCCTCCGTTCGGCGCTGCTGGCCGCCGTTCCCGACGGCGTCGACGATCCGTCGATCGCGATCCTCTCGCCCGGCGCACTGTCGGAGACCGCCTTCGAGCACGCATCGATCGCTGCCCAGCTCGGCTATCCGCTCGTGCAGGGATCCGACTTCGAGTTGCGGCGCGGTCAGGTCGGACTGCGCACCGTTGGCGGTTGGGTGCCCGTCCACGTCATCTTGCGCCGCGTCGATGCCGGCTTCTGCGACCCGCTGGAACTGCAATCCAACTCGACACTCGGCATCCCCGGCCTGGTCGACGCCTGTCGTGTCGGCACCGTGAGCGTCGTCAACACGCTCGGTTCCGGTGTGCTCGAGAACGCCGGTCTGGCGGGACTGATGGACACGCTCGCCAAGCATCTGCTCGGCAGCGACCTGATCCTGCAGTCGGTGCCGTCCTGGTGGTGCGGTGATGCGACGAGCCGCTCACACGTACTGGCGAACCTGGGATCGCTCGTGGTGCGCCCGCTCTCACGCTCGACGCTCGAGCACCCGATCGACACGAGTCGCGCCAGCGCCGCTCAACTCGATCACGTCCGGCGGCGGATCCTCGCCGCTCCCGCCCAATGGGTCGCCCAAGAACGGCTGACACCCGGCTCGGCGCCGGCGCTGACCGATGGCGGGATCGCAGCCCGCTCCACCGTGTTGCGAACGTTCGCGGTCGCCAACGGAGGCTCGTATGTCGCCATGCCGGGCGGTCTGGCGCGAGCTGAGACGGACAACGCCGGCGCACCGATCACCAATCGTGTCGGGGCGGAGTCGAAGGACACCTGGGTACTCAGCACCGAATCCGCCAGCAGTCTCGAGTTCTGGCCGTCCGAGTCCGATCTGCCGGCCGTCGCCCCGAGCGATGCGCTGCCGGCCCGGGCTGCAGAGCACCTCTTCTGGCTCGGTCGCTACGCCGAGCGCGCCGAGGCGACGGTTCGGCTGATCCGCATGATCAATGCCCGGCGCGACGAGTTCGAGAACACCTCACCCGGTCCCGGCCCGGCTTCGCTGACCGTGCTGCTCGAGGCGCTGACGCGGATCACCGGTACGTATCCGGGCTTCGTCGGTGACGACGCTGCGTCGCTGTTCGACGATCCTTCGCACGAACTGTTCTCGCTCGTCGTCGACGAACAGCGGCCGGGGACCGTCGCCCATGCCATCCACCACATGTTCGAGGCGATCGATGTGGTCCGAGATCAGCTCTCGGTCGACACGTGGCTGGTCGTCGGCTCGCTGCAACGCGAGCTCGACCGGTTGGAACGTGAGACCGCAAAGCACGATGGCATCGACCTCGACGAATCGACCACGAACGTGCTCGACGCGTTGCTGCACGGGCTGCTGTCGCTGTCTGGCCTCGCCAACGAGTCGATGGTGCGCGACCACGGCTGGCAGTTCATGGAGGCAGGTCGTCGGATCGAGCGGGCGATCCACGTCTCCGTGCTGGTCGGATCGGCGCTGGGTACCGAACACAGCGCCCCGGTCGAAAGCCTGCTCGTCGAGTCGGTGCTGATCGCCGGCGAGAGCATCATCACCTCGCGTCGGCGCTATCGCTCGCGGGCGGTGCCGGCGACCACGATCGACTTGCTGTTCGGTGACGGCGGCAATCCGCGATCGCTGCGCTTCCAGCTCGACCGTTTGGTGGACACGGTGGCGTTGCTCGCGCGCCGACCGGCCGGGCGGTTCGACGCCGTCGGCACTGCAGTTGATCGGCGAGGTCGCCGAGCTGGTCGAACACCTGGACTCGACCCAGCTCGCAGCGATCGACGACCAGGGGTACCGACCCGACCTCGACCGCTTCGTCAGCACCGTGCGCGCCAAGCTCTCGAAGGCCTCCGACGCGATCGCCGCCGATTCGTTCACCCGGTTCCATCCGCAGCACGCGATGGCCGGTCTGATCGACATCAACCGCTCGCTCGACGTCGCACCGGTGATGCCGACGTGATCTACGAGGTCGTACACAGCACGCGCTACGACTATGACGCTCCGGTCGTGTCCAGTTTCGCCGAACTCCGACAACTGCCTGACGACGTCGACGGTCAGGTGTGCCTGCGCCGCGAGATCACCACCGAGCCCGTCGCCGAGCACCAGCGTCAGCACCGTGACTACTTCGGCAACCTCACCGCCTTCATGGTGATCCGGGAACCACACGATCGGCTCGTCGTCGCCAGCTCGAGCCTGATCGACACCAACGGTCGCCCGACCGAGTTCGGTGCCGACGGGCGACGACCGTGGCACTCGTACACCGCCGACCAGGCGGCACCGGACGACCTCACCGTCGTCGAGTTCTCGCTCGACTCGAAGCTCGTGAAGCGTTCGGAACAGCTCGCCGAGTACGCCCGACCATCGTTCCCTGGCGATACGTCGCTGGCCGACGGCGTCGCCTCGCTGTGCGCGCGGATCCACGTCGACTTCGAGTTCGATCCTGACGCCACCCAGGTCGACACCCCGTTGCTGGAGGTGATGGCGATCCGCAAGGGGGTCTGCCAGGACTTCGCCCACGTGATGATCGGGGCGCTGCGTTCGCTTGGGCTGGCGGCGTCGTACGTGAGCGGGTATCTGGAGACCGTGCCACCGCCTGGCCGAGCGCGCCTGACCGGCGCCGACCGGACCCACGCATGGGTCGGCGTCTACCTCGGTGACGAGCGTTGGATCGGCGTCGATCCGACCAATGACCAGATCGCCGGCCCGCGCTACGTCACCGCCGCCCGCGGCCGCGACTACGCCGATGTGCCGCCCCTCAAGGGCGTGATCTTCACCGATGCCGAAGAGAGCCGGCTCACGGTGTCCGTCGACGTCGCCGCCCGGTAGCCCAGCACACGCCGTCGGGCGCCGTTAGCGTCACCGCATGCAGCCGTTCCCGTGCTCGGTCTGCGAGCAGTTGTTGTTCTTCGACAACTCGACCTGCCTGCGTTGCGGTTCACGACTCGGCTACCTACCCGAAGCAGGGAAGGTCGTCGCGCTGCGACCGACGCCGAACGGGGTCGAACGGGCCGATGGCACGCCAGGCACCTACCGCCACTGCGCCAACCGGCTCGTGGCCCGCTGCAACTGGCTGATCCCGATCGACGACCCCACCGGATTGTGTGAGAGCTGCCGACTCACGTCGGTCCGCCCGAACGACAACGAGGTCGGGTCGCTCGAACCTTTCGCCAACGCGGAAGCGGCCAAGCGCCGACTCTTGCACCAGCTGAAGACGCTCTGCCTTCCCGTCATCGACCGTTCGATCGACGAGCAGCGAGGCGTGGCGTTCGAGTTCCTGTCGTCGCGCGGTCGCACGGTGATCACCGGGCACGACTCCGGTGTGATCACGCTCGACCTCTCCGAATCCGACGATGCCCATCGCGAGTTCGTCCGCCAGCAATTGGGCGAGCCGTACCGAACCGTGCTCGGCCACCTGCGCCACGAGATCGGCCACTACTACTGGCCGCGACTCGTGGTCGACCAGGGCCACCTCGAAGCGTTCAGGTCGCTGTTCGGCGACGACCGGCGTTCGTACGAGGAGGCGCTCGAACAGCACTACGCCCAGGGCCCCGACTTCGACTGGTCTGCCACCCATGTGAGCGAGTACGCCACGATGCACCCCTGGGAGGACTGGGCCGAGACGTTCGCCCACTACCTCCACATCGACGCCGGGCTGGCGACGGCGGCCGGGATCGGGCTCGATGTCGGCGAGCCCGCCCAATCGGCGGGGATCGCGGCGTGGAGCACGCGGGGACACATTGCGATCGGTCCGATGGTGCAGTCGTGGCTGGGCGCTCACGCTGGGGCTCAACGCCATGGCGCGCTCGATCGGCCAGTCCGACCTGTATCCGTTCGTGCTCTCGCCGAAGGTCGTCGAGAAGCTCGACTTCGTCCACCGCACCGTCACCGCAACGTTCGGCTCCTGAGATGCTGCCGCCATGTGCGCCGCATGCCGCCCGTTCGGCGGCATGCTCGTGATGCCATGAACGAATCCGACGCCGCCGCTCACCACTCGCAACGGCGTGTCACCGCCCACCTCGAGGTGAACGTGGTCGAGCAGGCCGACATCGTGCTGGCGATCGCCGTCGACGACGGCTACGAACGTGTCGACGAACAACTGCTGGTGAGTGTCGACGGGCACGACCTGGATGTCGCGCCACACGGCCAACTGCACTTCGTCAAGAACGTGCCACGCGGGCTGTTGCTCGTCGACTACCAGGCCACGGTGATCGGCACCGCCCCGGCCGCAACCGCCACCGACCAGGACATCTTCCGGTACATCCGGCCCAGTCGCTACTGCGAATCCGACCGGCTCGGACCGCTGGCGCGAGCGGAGTTCGCCGGGCTGGAGGGCGCCGACCTGCTGGCCGGCGTGTCGAGCTGGGTCGGCACTAAGATCGCCTACGTGGCCGGATCGTCGCGGCCGATCGACGGAGCAGTCGCCACGTTGCTCGGTCGCGAGGGGGTGTGCCGAGACTTCGCCCACCTGACCGCCGCCTTGCTTCGGGCGAACGACGTCGCAGCACGGGTCGTGTCGGTCTACGCCCCCGGCCTGTTCCCGATGGACTTCCACGTTGTGACGGAGGCGTGCCTCGACGGCGCCTGGTACGTGGTCGATCCGACGTGTCGGGCACCTCGCGACTCGATGGTGCGGATCGCCAACGGTGCCGACGCCACCGACATCGCCTTCATCACGACCGTCCGCGGTCACGTCGAACTCAACTTCATGTCGGTCTCGGCGACCACCGACGGCAACCTCGCCCACCGACGACATCACCCAGTTGACCCGCCTCCGCTAGGCCGCTCCTGTCCGGGGCGACCTCGCCCCCGCTACGTTGACGCCGCGTCAGGCGAACGCAGCGGCGAACGCTTCGATGCTCTTGTCCATGCCCGGCGTCTCGAAAGTCCTGGCGGTGCCGTCGGCGAATACCAGCGTGACATCCTTGGCGACTCGACCGGTGCCGACCTGGACCGAGGCGATGTCAGCACGATTGAGCGTTCCGACCAGCTGCTTGGGTTTTCCCGACGCAGCGGCCTGGCTGTAGATCAGCACGCGGAGGGGTGTCAGGGCGACGATGATCGGACCTTCGGGGAAATCGGTCGCCGTTCCTGTTTCCGACGCACTCGAGTCGCCGTGCTTCTTGCCCATCTTCGACGCCACCACCGCACCGAGGACACCGCCGACCCCACCTCCGACCGCCATCCGTTTGGTCGTTCCGGGTTTTTGGAGAAGGACTCCGGCCAGGACGCTCTCACCCGTCTGAAGATCGCCACTGCAATGCTTGCTGATTCGCTTGACCCAGTTCGCCATGCCCCCATCAAAGCCGATGAGCCGGGCCGCGTGGAGGATAGTTGACGGTACGCTCGCGACGCCGGTCGCGAATCGGATCGGCGCCGGGCAGGCAACGCCGGTCAGTCGACGTTGGCCGCGGCAAGCGGGAGGGCCACCCTCGACGTCGCCGCTTTCGCCAGCGTGGTCGTCGGTGCGGTGGGTAGGGGGTCGACACCGTGCCCTCGGATCAGGAGACGGCGTCGATGGCCTCTCGGATCGCCCGAGCGCTTGCCAGGAGGCCGGCTTGTTCGTGGGGGTTCAGGGGCACCTCGACCAGGCCCATCGCACCACCTCGGCCGACGATGGTTGGCATGGACAGGCAAACGTCACCGATGTCCGTCGAAGGAGTGACGCGAGGAAATCGGGAGCACGGCCCGCTCGTCGTTGGCGATCGCCGAGAGGATCCGCGCCGTCGACAGTCCGATCGCCAGGTTGGTGGCGCCCTTGCCCTCGATGATCCGGTACGCGGCGTGGCGGATCTCGTGCAGCAGTTCGTCGAGTTCGGGTTCGGTCATCGCGAGCGGCGCCCCGCCGACATTGGCCGTCGACCACAGGGCGATCTCGCTGTCGCCGTGCTCACCGACGATCGATGCGTGCACGCTCGACACGGCCACCGACAGCATGGTCGCCAGGCGATGTCGCAACCGTGACGTGTCGAGCACCGTGCCCGACCCGATCACCCTGCTCGGCTCGACACCTCCCGCAGCGGCCGATTCCTGAGCGACGAACGTGACCACGTCGACCGGATTCGTCACGAACAGCAAGATGCACTCGGGTGCCAGCTCCAACAGTTGCGGCACCAGTTGGCGGGTGATCGCGGCGTTGGCGCCCGCCAGGTCGAGCCGGCTCTGGTCCGGCTTCTGTTTGGCGCCCGCCGTGATCACGACGACATCGGCATCAGCGCTCGCCGCCAGGTCGTCGCCACCCTGGACCTGTACCGATGGCACGAACTGCAGCCCGTGCTGGAGGTCGAGAATCTCAGCGATCGCCTTTGCGCCGTTCAGGTCGTACAGCACGATCTCGTCGGCGACCCCCTGGATCGCGCTCGCATAGGCGATCGCCGTCCCCACGCTGCCGGCCCCGACGATCGCAATCTTCATGTGCCAACGTTACGCCTGCTGCCAGGGAGCGAGCCCGGTTTCAGGCGAAGTCATCGGGACGCAGGTCGATCGGGTGGCCGTGGGGGGTGCGGTGGGCGGCCCGCCGCCACGCCTCCTGGGTGCGCTCCTGGTCGGCGGCGGATGCGGCGCCGGTTTCGTCGACGAGCCGTTCGAGGGCCGCCAGCCAGTGGTGGTAGTAAGTGGCGCCCGTGTCGGGATCGCCGGCAGCCTGGGCGCGGCTGATCTCGTCGGCCAGGGTGGCGGCCCACTGCGGCCAGGTGAACAGGCCCTGTTCGTGCAGCCGCACGGCGATCGCGAAGGCGTGCGCCTCCCACGGCTCGCGGAACACCAGCTCACCGTCCTGCTCGGGCTGGCCGGCGACGCGCAACCCCGGTGGCACGCTCACGCCGCGCCGACCTCGACGGGGGACAGGTACGACTCCCAGGCGTCGACCGACACCCGCTGTCCGGGCGCCGCGTCATCCCACAGATCCGTGGCGTCGAACACGACCGTGTACAACCACTGCGGCTGCTCGCCGAGGTCGTGGGCGTTCGTGTCGGGGAACACGTGGGCACCGTGGATTCTCTCGACGGTGCCGACCCGACCGGCGACGTACTGCGGCAACCTGGTGTGGTGGTCGACGTGGCCGGATCGAGTCAGCACCCGCTCGCCCACGGCGAAGCGGGCCGGCCACGACACCTCACGTTGAACCGGTTTGCCGGTCGCCATCGCCGACGCCACCAGATCGGCGGTGAGCACGTTGCGCACCTCGACCGGATCGGTCAGCGCGTGTCCGGCGGCGAGCTCCTCGTCGGTCACCATGCCGCGGTCGACGAGCAACGGTTCCAGACCGGCCGTCCAGATCTCGTAGTAGGTCAGGTCGAGGTAGTTGGGCAGTGTCTCGCGATAGCGCCTGCTCATGTCGATGTTCCACTTGCCCGAGGCCCCACCGGCCACGACGAGAGCGAGCACCCTCGATTGCCATCGGTGATGGAACACGACCCCCTCGGGTTCGGGCACGATCGGGCCGTGCCCCTGCGTGCCACCGAGATCGGCGTAGGTCGTGTAGGTCACGCCGGGGCCGTCCCACTACCTAGTGAAGTCGGATCGAGCGGAAGCCCGACGCCGATCATCGAGTCGCGCGTGACCAGTTCGGCGAGCCGCTCCTCGCTCCAGCCGTCCGTGCCGGCCGGACGCTGCGGAATCACCAGATATCGAATCTCGGCGGTCGAATCCCAGACCCGGATCTCGACACCGTCGGGCAGGGCGACGTCGAACTCGGCCAACACGCCACGCGGATCGCGCACCACGCGCGACCGGTACGGGGCGCTCTTGTACCACGTCGGTGGAAGCCCCAGCACCGGCCAGGGGTAACAGCTGCACAGCGTGCAGACGACCATGTTGTGGGTGTCGTCGGTCTGCTCGACCGCCACCATGTGTTCGCCCTGACGGCCCGTGTAATCGAGCGATGCGATCGCCGCGGTGGCGTCATTGCGCAACCACTCCCGATACTCCGGGTCGACCCATGCCCGAGCGACGACCCGGGCGCCGTTGCGCGGCCCGATCCGGGTCTGGTAGGTGTCGATCAGCTCGTCGAGCGCGGCCGGGTCGACGTAGCCCTTCTCGGTCAGCAGTGTCTCCAGCGCACGGACCCGCACGTCCATCGGGTCGAGCTCGCTGTGCTGGTCGTCGTGATCGTGGTCATGCCCATGTCCACCCATCCCACCGATCGTACGCCGCTATGGGGACTGCCAGATTCGGGGGTCGTCGGTGCACAGCACATCGAATCCAGCGTGGGCCATGCGGGTCATCGTTTCGGCGTCGTTGGTGTTCCACCCGACCACCTTGAGCTGCCGCTCGTGGAGGCGCTCGATCCACTCGCCGCGCATCAGATCGATCATGCCCTCGTTGCCGTCGAAGCATGGGTGCAGTACCGAGCAGCCGAGGTCGGAGGCGAGCGCCAGCGGGTCGAGAAACGGATCGCGGAACAGCACCGAGGCCGCCACCCTGCCATCGGTGGCGACTCGAGCTGGAACATCGTGCCGAAAACTTCCGATCACCGTCCGTCCGGCCAACCCGTGGTCGACCACCGCATCGATGATGCGATCGACGCCGGCCGGGCTGACCGCCTTGACTTCCAGATACAGCCCGAGCCCGGTCTCGTCGATCCTCACCAACAGCTCAGCCAGGCTGACGCTGGCGCCGACGATTTCGTCGAGCGCAGTGCGTGTCAGCTCGCGAACCCAACGCCACGCGTCGCCGTCGACCACGAACGCGTCGTGCAACAGCACGATCTCACCGCCGGCGATCTCCTGCACGTCGATCTCGACGGCGTCGGCGTCCGCAGCCCTCGCCAGCGCCAGTACCTCCAGTGAGTTCTCCTCGCCGAGTGCCGCCCCGCCGCGGTGGGCGAGCACCGCCGGTCCGGCCGACATCCAGGCCACATGGTTCACCGCAACACCATTCACCAGGTGGGCCGACGGACATGCCAGTCGGTCCCGTTCTGATAGGCGTGGCCGACTCGAATCGCCACGTGCTCGTGCCCGGAGGGGGCCTGGATCATGAGGCCGATCGGCAGGCCGTCCGTGGTCATCCCGCACGGAACCGACAGCCCGCACCATTCCAAGCGGTTCCCGATCGAGGTGTTGCGAAGGTAGGCGGCGTTGAAACGGGCATAGCTTTCCGGCGAGGCATCGACCTCCACCACCGGTCGTGCCGGCAGCATCGTCGACGGCATCAGGAAGGCGTCGATGCCGGCCGCGCGTTGGGCGAACGAAGCGCGCAGTCGGCTCCAGGTCTGGTACGTCTCGAGCAGTTCGACCGCACTCAGCTCGAACCCGTGTCGCATGCGCTCTGCCACGACCGGGTCGAGTTGGTCGAACGATTGCTCGAGCAGTCGCCGATTCACGGCGCACGCTTCGGCGGCCACCGTCCAGGCCCTGAACGGAGCATCGTGACCGCCCATCACCTCGTCGACCTCGGGCGCCTCGATCGAGATCACCTCTGCACCGAGGTTCGCCAGCGCGTCGGCGGCCGAGCGCACCGCAGCACCGACCTGGGGATCGACGTCGTCGAAGAACATCGTCTCGATCACCGCCAACCGCAAGCCACGGACGCCCTGTGTCATGGTCGAACCGACATCATGTCCGAGCTGCCCAGCCGTGGTCGGGTCGGCAGGATCGGCGCCCTGGATCGCTTCGTACACGGGTGCGCAGTCGGCGACAGTACGTGTCAGTGTGCCGACCGAGTCGAGCAACGCGCTCAGCGGGTAGACCCCGGCCCGGCTGACGCGGCCGACCGTGGTCTTCAGCCCAGTCACGCCACACAACGACGCGGGCACCCGCACCGAGCCGCTCGTGTCGGTGCCGAGCGCGATCGGAACCAGCCCGGCCGCCACGGCGACGGCCGATCCGCTCGACGACCCGCCCGGTACATACGGCTTGTCGACGCGCCACGGATTGAGCGGCGTCCCGGCATCGTGGTTGATCCCGACGCCGCCGTAGGCGAGCTGAACGGTGTGGGTCTTGCCGACCAGCACCATCCCGGCGGCGGCCAATCTGCTCACGGCCCGAGCATCGTCCGCAGCGATGTTGCCGGTGAGCAGATGGGTGCCGGCGCCCGTCGCCTCACCCTCGACGTCGAAAAGGTCCTTGACCGCGTACGGAATGCCGTGCAGCGGACCACGAACGATGCCGGCGGCCAGCTCGGCTTCAGCGGTTGCCGCCTCCGCCAACGCTCGCTCGCGAGTCACCGTGACAAATGCGTGCAGCTGCTCGTTGCGCTCATCGATCCGATCGAGCGTCTGCATCGCAAGCTCGACCGGTGACAGCTCGCGTCGCCGCAAGAGTGCCGCCAACTCCTCCAAGCTCAGCTTCGAGATCTGCTCCATCGAGTCGAGCGTACGTCCCCACCCGAGGCGTGGCGGTAGGTGTGCTGACACCATTGCGTTGCACCGGTGATCAGGCTCAGTGAACCGACGGCCTCCCGAGACGCGATGAACGCCGTTGCCTTGCGGCTCCTCGGGTAGCAGGCATGATGGGGGAATGCGTGTTTGTGCCGTACTTGCCGCCTCCTGCTTGTTGGCCGCCGCCTGTAGCGGTGGATCGGACACTGCGGCAACGTCGCCAACGACCGAGCGGCCGGCGTCGGCTACGTCGATCGTGACGGAATCGTCCGTTTCTGAGACCACCCAGCCGGCGCCTCCCGCGGCGCCGCCTTCCACCGAGGTATCACCCGACTTCACGGTTGACGTGACCAGTCCAGACGGCGCACTGGCGATCAGAGTGGCGATCGCCGACCACCAACGGCTCGCCCCGACGATCGACATTCTCGACCCTGCCGAATGGCCACCCGAGGTGGCCGGCGGTGCCAACCTGCCAGGTGTCACGCTGTACGACCTGCAACCACACGGCGCCGTATTCGATACCCCGGTCGTGGTGACCCGCCGTGTCGCCGCAACCTCGTTCCCCGACCTGGGCCCGTTCGATATCCCACTGATCACCTTGCTCACGCACAGCGACGGTGAGTACGAACTGCTCGACGACCTGACGGCGTGGCGACTGGGTGACGAGATCTATGTGTCCGGCACGACGTCTCACTTCTCCGGCCTGCTGACCAGCAGCGAGGGAGCGGTCCTCGAACTCGGCGATGACCTGGGCGCCAAGCCACTTGACAACCTGCCTCGCGTCGCCACGTCGATCATGCCCAGTACAACGTTCGAGATCGGCGGGCGGGGGTCGATGCCGCCGCGGCCCATCAACGGCAGCGACTTCGCGTTCTTGAACGAGGACACATTCGAGCGCTCGACGGCCGTCACCGATGATCCGGGCGAGCAGTTGTACCGGGTTGCAGGATTCCAGGCGACGACCGTCGAGTTCGAGGCGTACGACCAGTCGCTCAGCGCCGAGGCCGCGATCGGAGCTGGCTTGGCCACGATGACCTTCGAGATCGGCTACGCAGCGGCGCCCAGTGCCGCTCAACTCCTCGGCGACGCGATCGATGCCGAGTTCGATTCGTTCGAGTACCACGCCCGGCTGCTTCTGGCCGGCGTTCCCGACGAACTCTACGAGGACGCCCTCGATCTGATCGACGACCTACTCACCGACCTCGAGGACGAGATCGACCTGATCGTCGAGGTGTTCCACGAGACGTTCGGCGAGTATCCGTCGTACACGATCCGCCGATATCGCGGTCTCCGACTGCCTCCCGGACTGGTCGCCTATTCGGCCCTGTTCCAGGGCAGTGTCGGCGCTCCCCGGCTGGTCAGCTTCGCCGGTCTCGAACCGATCGACGGCGAGCTTTCCTCGCGGTCGGGCATCGAGTGCTTCTGCGACTACGGCGAGCTGCTGTTCTTCTTCGATGACGCCCTTGCCGACGACCTCATGGATCTGCCGGCCGGCCCGGCCGGCACCGCCGCCTTCTGGGAGTTCGTCGGCGCCAACCCTGCCAGCGTCGCTGGGCGCGTCCTGCAGCGAGCAGACGTCGACCCGACGAAGACGATCGCGATCGGGCCGGCCGAAGGGATACTCGTCGATGAGAAGGCGACCCTCGCCGGGTTCCCCTGAGCCCTGACGTCGAACGATCGATCAGCCCGAGAGGACCGGGAGCGACCAGAGCAGAGTCTGGAGCAGCAGTGCTTCATTCGGATTGTGTTCGAGCGCTTCCATCGCCTCGTGGATGTGAACCACCGCCTCGGCAGCCGAGTCGGGCCGTTTGAGGGTGCCGGCGACCAGCGCGTCGCGATAGCCGCCGGCGATCACGGTCATCCCTGCCAACAGTTCGTCGGTGCGATGCCGCCGCAACTCGCGTTTGTGACGGCCCTCGAGTGTTGTCTTGCCGCTGCCGCGCTCGCCGTAGCGGGCGATCCGCTCTTCGAGAACCGTCACCTCGTCGGCGTGACGGGCGGCCAATGGGGCAGCGGCCGCCTCGATCCGTCCGAGCAGGTCATCGACCAGCCGCATCACCGTGGCGCCGTTGCCATCGAGTTGATGGGGCACCTCTGCGAACGCCCTGCGGCGAGCCGCCAGTTCAGGGTCGGCAGCGAGCACGCGTGCCCGATCGAGGTTGCCACCTGCCGCGGCAGCGGCCTCGGCGGCACTGTCAGGGTCGACCCCTTCGCTGACCAACCGGTCGGCAACGTGTTGTTCATCGACGAGTCGGAAGTCGATTCGAGCGCAGCGCGACGAGATCGTGATCAGATCCTGCGGAACGAAGTCGGCCAGGATCACGAACGTGGTCGAAGCGGGCGGCTCCTCGATGGTTTTCAACAACAGCGCCGCGCCCTCCGGGCGAAGCAAGTGGAACTCGTCGAGAATCATCACCTTGCGAGTGCCCTCGCTGGGCGCCAACGCGGCGGTCCGTACGATCTCGCGGGCCTGGTCGAACGAGATCGAAGCTCCGGCGCGGACGACCTCTTTCACATCGGGGTGCTCGCCGCGCAGCACGAGTTCGGCGTCGCGCTGTGTTGGGTCGTCGGAACCGGTCAACAGCAGCGCCGCGAACGCCCGAGCCGCTTCCTTCTTGGTCGAGCCGGCCGGACCGACGAAAAGGTAGGCGTGAACCGGTGCTTGCACGGCCCGATT
The DNA here is from genome assembly GCA_963700265.1 of uncultured Acidimicrobiaceae bacterium. Classification (GTDB taxonomy): domain Bacteria; phylum Actinomycetota; class Acidimicrobiia; order Acidimicrobiales; family Ilumatobacteraceae; genus Ilumatobacter. Next base: position 26,846 of record CAVOWX010000002.1, read on the forward strand.
GAGACGCTCGATCGCAACCGATTGGCCGACCACATTGCCCCACACCGACGCGGCCATTCCGTCACACTCCGAGCCGCTGGCGAACCGCATCGCGGATCGTGTCGGTCACGTCGTCGATCGGACCGGAGGCGTCGATCACAACCCAGTGTTCGGCGTCGGCGGCCGCCATCGCCGCGAAACCGTCCTGGACTCGGCGATGGAAGTGTTCGCCAGCTTGCTCGAAGCGGTCGAGCTGACGTTTGCTCATGCGTCGTTCTGTGACTTCGTCGGGCACGGTGAGCAACACCACCATGTCGGGCCAGGTGTCGCCGACCGCCCACTCGTTGATCGCCCGAACCTCGGCGACGGCCAACCCGCGTCCATATCCCTGGTAGGCGAGCGTCGAATAGATCGACCGGTCACTCACCACGTGACGACCGGCCCGCAACGCCGGGCGCACGACCTCGGCCAGATGCTGGGCCCGGTCGGCAGCCACGATCAACGTCTCGGCATGATCGTCGAGGTCGGTGACATCGGTGTCGTGCAGGATCGCCCGGAGCCGCTGGCCGATCTCGGTGCCGCCGGTCTCGCGGGTCGCCACGGCGCCGAGCGCGTCGGCGAGTCGGCGTGCCTGGGTGCTCTTCCCGCATCCCTCTGCGCCCTCGAAGGCGATGTACACCGGCGTCGACATCGGTCCGCCACCCTAACCGCCTTTGCCGAATGACGGGATGTGCCTGGCACATCCCGTCAGGGTTCGATGTGTTGGCCTGACATCTCCAGCTTGGTGGCGAAGACGGCGGCCTCGGTGCGGCGCTCCATGCCGAGCTTGGTCAACATGTTCGAGACGTAGTTCTTGATGGTCTTCTCGGCGAGATGCATTTCGTTGGCGATCTGGCGGTTGGTCATTCCGTCGGCGATGAAGTGCAGGATCCGACGCTCCTGGGGCGTGAGACGCGCGAGGCGAGCATCTTCCTCGGACGGTTTGCGCAGTCGCTCGAGCACCTTGCCGGTGATCGCCGGGTCGAGCAGCGACTCGCCGGCGGCGACGCGCTTGACCGCATCGAGTAGCTCGTTACCACGAATCTGCTTGAGCACGTACCCGGCGGCACCGGCCATGATCGCCTCGAACAATGCCTCGTCGTCGCTGTACGACGTGAGCATCAGACAGTTCGTGCCGACCGTGCTGCGAACCTCTCGGCACACCTCTATGCCGTTGCCATCGGGCACGCGTACATCGAGAATCGCCACATCGGGTCGGACTGCTGGGATTCGCGCCAGTGCCTCGGCAGCCGTCGATGCCTCGCCCACGACTTCGATCTCACCGGTCGATTCGAGCAGGGCTCGGACACCTTGACGGACGACTTCGTGATCGTCCATCAAGAACGCGGTGATGTTGGCAGCCATGACGAGAGTGTTCCTTGAAATGGTCTCGGTTGCAAGGGACCAAGGTCACCACCCTTCCGAGAGCGCCGCCGTCGCCTGCGGTGGCGTGCAGCGGACCGTGCTCCGATACGGTGGTCGCCGTGACGGCCAAGCCCGACCCAGCGCTCCTCACACATGCTGTCGAGCTCGCTCCCGACGGTGTGCTCATCGTCGATCACGACGGCGTGATCGTGTATGCCAATCGGTCGATGATTCAACTGGCAGGAACCGACGATCTGGTCGGGACCAACGTCGATCAGCTGGTGCCTGACGCGATGCGGGCGCGCCACTCCGACTTGCGTGAGGGCTATACGGGAGCGCCGGCCCAACGTCCGATGGGCGCCGGGCTCGAGCTGGCCCTCAAACGCTCCGACGGTCTCAATGTCCCCGTCGAGATCTCATTGAGCCCGTTCAAGCACGGCGACGACTACGTGATCACGGCGGTCCGCGACATCAGCGACCGGCGCGAGAGCAACCGTCGCCTGATCGCCGCCAACGAGCAACTGGCGCTGGTCGGTGAGCGGGAACGAATCGGCCGCGATCTCCACGATGTCGTGCTCCAGCACCTGTATGGAATGGGGCTGTCCGTCCAGGCCACCGTCGCAGGGGCGAGCGCGACGACAGCATCGAAGCTCGAAATCGTGATCGACGACATCGATCGCATCATCTCCGAGGTGCGCACGATCGTCTTCACGCTCGGAACCTCCGGCCACCGAGGGGCGCTCGGTCAAGAGCTCTCCGACGTCGTCGCTCAGGCCAGCCGAGTGCTCGGGTTCACCCCGTCGATGCGGGTGGAGGGCCCGGTCGACTCGGTGATGTCCGATGAGGTGCGAACCGAGATGGTGGCTTCCATGCGCGAGGCGCTCGGCAACGTCGCCCGTCACGCCAATGCATCGCTCGCTCACGTTCTGGTCGCGGTGGTGGACAAGTCGGTCGTGATGACCGTCACCGACAATGGTGTCGGCCCGCCGACCGACGAAGCTTCGCTGTTGGGCGGCCATGGATTGGCGAATCTGCAGGGTCGTGCGGCCGGCTTCGGTGGTACATGCACGCTCGAACAGCGTGATCCTGCTGCCGGTCCCGGAGCAGTGCTGCGCTGGTCGGTTCCGTACTGAATCCGCTCTGACCGGCGGGCAGGGCTGAGTCGTCGACTCGACTCGGGACCTTGGTCCCGCATTCACCTGTCGTGCGGCCTGTGGGAGTCGAGCACTCCCACGATAAATTCGTCTCCTTATGACCTCAGACGACCGCTCATTCCTGAACTGGGTTGCGGTGGCGATCGCCGTCGCTGCCCTCTTCCTCGGCTTCTTCGCGCTCGGGCGCGTCGGGGCCCCCGAACAAGCGGCCAGCGCCGAAGGCGCCAGCGTCAAGTCGGTGATCGAACTCGATCTCGGTGCGCTCAAGCTCTCCCCAGAGCACATCATGGCGCCCCCCGGCGACGTCGTCGTGCGGGTCACCAACGTGGATTCGCAGCCCCACAACATCAACATCCTCGGCAGCCAGACGAAAGACCTCCAGCCGGGCGAATCGCAGGACCTCGAGCTCGGCGAGCTGGCGGTCGGCGTGTACAACATGTTCTGCGAGATCCCTGGCCACAACGAGGCCGGCATGAACGGCAACCTGCACGTCATCATGAACGCCGAGCCCGGCGCGTACACCGGATCGGCCACGTCCGACGGTGAGGTCGATCACTTCCACGGGTTCGAGTCGTGGGAAGAGATGCAGACCGCCATGGACGACCGGGCGTTGCGGTTCATCGAAGAGGAGAAGGGTGAGTTCGGCGGCCAGCCGCTCGAGTACGAGATGGTCGACGGTTACAAGCAGTTCGTGGTCACGGCGCAACTCGCCGACTGGGAGGTCGAGCCCGGCCGAATTGTCGAGGCCTACACCTACAACGGCACGGTGCCGGCACCCTCGATCCACGTCGAGGTCGGCGACATGGTGCGCGTCATCCTCAGAAACGAATTGCCGACACCGACGATCATCCACTGGCACGGCATCCGGGTTCCGAACGCGATGGACGGCGTGCCGCCGTTCACCCAGGATGCCGTGATCCCCGGCGACGAGTTCGTGTACGAGTTCGAGGCGCTCGAGCCGGCGGTCGGTATCTACCACTCACACAACGGCGCCAGTCAGGTGCTCGACGGTCTGTTCGGCACGATGACGATCGGTCAGATGCAAACGCCCGACGTGCTGCTCGACCAGGGCTTTGCCGCCGAGCCCGACCAGACGATCGAGATGACCCTCAACGATGCCGGCGTGATCGGCCTGTCACTCAACGGCAAGAGCTTCCCGGCGACCGAGGCCTACAGCGGTACGGTCGGCGACACGGTGATGGTGCACTATCAGAACGAGGGCCTCCAGGCCCACCCGATGCACCTCCACCAGCCGCTCGGGTGGATCATCGCCAAGGACGGCAAAGAACTCCTGGTACCGATCCCTGGTGACACGATCAACATCGCCCCCGGCGAGCGCTACACGGTGCTCTACAAGCTGACCGACCCGGGCGTGTGGGCGTGGCACTGTCACATCCTCACCCACGCCGAGCGCGACGACGGCATGTTCGGCATGGTCACAGCGTTCATCGTCAGCGAGGCGTGAACCTCCAGCGTTTCCGGATCCCGTAGGTCCCACAGAGCAACGAGCCCGGATCGGGAACGATCCGGGCTCGTTGGCGTCGCCGCTGGCGCGGGCCCCGGCGGCGCAACGGGTGTCCGCGAGATTATTCACCGGGCGATGAGTTATGGGACCTAGTGCCCTAGTGCAGGAGGGCCGAAGTTCCCGAGGCTGTGGGGAATATCACCCCGAAAGGATGCCATCCATGGCCGAGTTCCTGTCCCAGTATTCGATCCAACGCTGGTTGGAGATGTGCCCCCAGGGCTATCTCGCAGACACCGTGTACGGCCGCGGCGAGAACGAGGCCGAGCCCGAGGCGTTGTTGCTCGACGACGACCAACGCGAGGCGGCGATCCGTACCACCGTGTCGCTCGTCGTGGGCGAGCGAGCGGCTTTGGCCGCTTCGTCGGGCTTGGTCAATGCTGCGCCCGACTACCCGAGCAAGCACTTCCTGGCGACACAGACGCTCGACGAGGCTCGCCACGTCGAGATCTTCACCCAGCGGCTGTACGACCTCGGCGTCGCCAAGGACGACCTCGAGTCGACGATCAACAGGTACGTCAACCCCAACCTCGTCAAGTTTGCCGAGGTGTTGCTCGAGAAGGTCGAGGCCGGCGACTTCATCGCCGGGGTGGTCGGCCAGAACATCGTGCTGGAAGGCATGGCGTTCACGGTGTTCGAGATGCTCGAGACCGGCAACCGCGAGCTGAACCCGAAGTTCGCCCACACCCTGGTCGGCACGATCGCTGACGAGCGGCGCCATGTCGGCTTCGGCGAGAACAGGATCGGGTCGCTGATCAAGCAGCATCCCGAGAAGAAGCCGGAGATCGAGCGCATGCAACAGGAGATGACCTACCACATGCTCGCCGTGTTCTCCGACTCATTCCGGGCGGCCACGCCTCCGCCTGCCACCACGGCGTCCGTGAGCGCAGATTTCCACGGCACCAACCTGGCGACCGCCAGTCCTGAGGAGATGGAAGCGTTGTTGGCCGGCACGGTGCTCGGCGAGTTCAAGACCCGTCTGGCCCGTGTGGGGATCGAGTATCAGACCCCGCGGGCACCGGTTGGATGAGCGACGCTTCAGTCGGCGAGTTCGATCCCCACGAACTCGCAGAACAGGACTTCCTCGACGAGGTCCACTCGTTCCAGTTCTGGTTCGACTCTGTGGAGGGGTACCTCACCGACCGGCCATATGGTCGGGCTGAGACGACTCAGGATGAGACGCTCGACGACGATCGTCGCGAGCGTCTCATCACCACACTGTGCAACTATTGCGTCGGCGAGGCGGCTGCACTCGAGGGTGCGAGTGGTCTGGTGCAGCTCGCCCCCGACCACAACTCGAAGATCTTCATGGCCACCCAGGTGGTCGATGAGGCCCGCCATCTCGAGGTGTTCTTGCATCGGATGCGTGAGCTCGGGGTGACCAACCCCGCGCTCGAGATCGCACGGCGCGCCCAGCCGGCGCTGGTCGAGTTCAAGGCCGCGCTGCTGGAGCTGGTCGCCGAAGGCGACTGGCAGGCGGCCGTGTTCGCCCAGAATGTGATCCTGGAGACGATGGAGTACACCGTGTTCCGGCTGCATCGTGCCAACGCCGACCCGATCACCGCCGAGGTGCTGGGCGGCGTCATTTCCGACGAGCGGCGTCACGCCGGTTTTGGCGAGAGCGACCTCGGACGCAGCCTGAGGGTCGACCCATCCGGCCGGGTTCGCCTGCGCGAGGTGAAGCAGCAACTCGACACCATGGTGCTCGGTGTGTTCGAGGCGGCGCTGACCGAGGTCGGCGCAACCGACGACCGGTCACAGCTCGCCGGCGAGTACCTGCACACCGTTGAGCGGTTGGGTCTCACGTGACCGCAGACGAGGACATCTCTGCGCCCAGACTCGGAGCAGACCCGACCCGCCGGCGCTACGAGTTGGAGGACATGGGCTTTCGGGAAGTACCGAAGAAGTGGCGCAAGTTCTATCGCCACTGGCGCGGGGCGGGTGACGAACTGGCACCGAACGAGGTCATCTGTCCGGTGTGCAAGGTGGTGATCCGGGCAACTCGCGAGCTGCGTCCCGGCGACAAGGTCTACTGCATGCCGTGCATGTCGCGGATGGTGGTCAAGGTCGGCGAAGGCGGACGACTCGAAGCCGACGTGATCTTCTGAACTCAGTCCGGGTCGTGATCCGGATCTTGTTCGTCGTCGAGGCTGGACGCCAACTCGCCGAGGCTCATCTCGCGCTCGTTCGGGTTGGCAGAGTCGGCCGTGCGATCGACGGGAGCACCGAATCGAGCCTCGTCATCAGACGCTTCGGCTTCGTCGCCGGATCCACCGGCCGTTTCCGGCTCTGGGTCGGCTGCGGTGACTTCGGCTGACCGCTCGGACCGTTGCGATCCGAGCGCTTCGACCGGGACCTGCTCACGCGGCGGCTCGCCTTTGGGCTTCTTGGCGGGTGCAAACAGGCCCCACAGCGTCCCGACCACGATGCCGACGATCAGCAGGATCAACGGCGGCCAGGTCCCCAGCGCGGCGTATCCCTGACCGATCGCGATCAGCGCCAGACCGAGGCCGAAGAAGATTCCCCAGATGAACCCGCGAATCGGGTGTCGTTTGGTGATTTCCTGAGCCATCACGCACCTCCCCATGTCCGTGCCGGCCGGGCGTTGAACAGCATCCCGACGGATGCGAGAAACAGCAGCGCCACGCCCGGTGCGGTGAGTGGCAGCCCACCTTGGATGTCGACGAAGCCCGAGCCGATGCAGAAGAACGGGGCGGCGTTGCGTTCGGTGGCGCCGTCCGAACCGGAGAACGGAGCGTCCATCTGTGCGTTGGCGGCTACCAGTCCGCTGACTTTGGCGGGCGCTGGGAGGTCTTCATTGAGGTTGATGGCGCCCAGGTTGCGGTTCTCTCCGTTGCTGTTGGGATCGCCTCCGGCATCGATGTTGGTTGCCGCGAAACCGAGGAACTTGAGCTGGATGAACCAGTCGTGATCGATCGGTCCCGAGCCGACCGACAGGCCGCCAGCCACGCCGGTGTAGATCACGGCGCCGTCGACATGGACCTTGAACGGTCTGGCGGACGTGAAGCTCTGTTCGGCGGCGGAATCCGGGGCGGCGACGTCGGCTCGGCCGATCGGGGGGCCATCGCGGTCCCAGTCCCAGGCCACGTCGAGCGGTTGTCCGTCGCTGTCGTACGACCAGGCTTGTCCCATGCACGGCCCGCGCAGGGTGGAACCCGAGCCTCCGATCAGCCCCTTGTCGCCGCGGGCCCGGTTGATCTGTTCGAGGGTTTTGGCGAGGGCCTCCGACGTGGCGACCATACGGATCTCGCCCGTGTCGGGATCGACGAACTCGACGTTGTTGATGTCCTCTTGTTCGAGCAGGATCTCGTTGATCTGGTTGTCGGGCAATTGCAGCAGGTCGCGGTCGCCCGGATCGCCGAGCAGCCGGTCGAGCACGTCCCAGTCAGGGCCGATGTCGGCCCCGCTGGCGTCGAGCAAGCGGGGGATGTCGGGGAAGCCGTCGCCGTCGTTGTCGGGGATGCCGGTGTCGGCGTCGTACACGTCGCTCAACAGCACGCTGATCTGCTGCAGCGTCAGAGTTTCCGGAAGGGTTCCCCCCTCGCCCACAAAGCATTCGATCGGCGTCGTAGCGGCATCGGGGACACCGTTGCCGTCGTGGTCGTCGGGGATGCAGTCGCCGTCGACGTCATCCGGGCTGCCGTCCCCGTCGAAATCATCGAGCTGTCCGTCGCCGTCGGTGTCGACCCCGGTGGGCGACCCCTGTGCAGCACTGCTGCCGGCGAGGATCAGGAGCGACACTGCCGCCCCACTGATCAACATTCGGGTCCCCCGGATCCGAGCATCTCGGAATCTCATACGACCCACCTCCTTCGAATTCCCCGTGCGTCGTCCCACGCACTGAGACGACCCTAGTTGGCTCAGGCGCAGCGGGAAAGGATGACGAGGCCCCTGCGAGCGGAACGGAATCCCGGAAACTCGGCAACGTGCCTGCTCAGGGCAGGTGCCGATGTTCGCCGGGCGGTGTCGAGATCAGGGACCGAACTCGGCGTAGAACGAGCGCAAGACGTCGAAAGCGAGCTTGCGTTCACCCTCCTCGCTGACGAGCCCCTTGCGGTTGTAGCCGTCTTGGATGCCCGGCAACACCCGCACCGGGGCACGGGGTGGCTAGGCCGAAGGCTTTTTGGGTGCTGCTTTCTTGGCCGGGCGCTTCTTGGCGGCGGCCTTCTTGGCCGGTGCCTTCTTGCGGGCCCGAGATTTCTTGGCGACACCACCCTTGGCGATGACCGCCTCGCGGCGGATCGCCAGCAACTCGAAGGCACGCTCGGGGCTGACTTCCTCGATACGGTCGCCCTTGCCGATCGACGCGTTCGTCTCGCCGTCGGTGACGTACACGCCGAAGCGGCCGTCTTTGGCGACGACGGCACGCTCGCTGACCGGGTCGGTACCGAACTCGCGGAGCGGACCCTTGGCCGCCATGTTGCTACCGCCGCGCTTGAACACCTTCGGCAGTTTGAAGATCGCCGATGCTTCATCGAGCGTGATCGACAGCAACTGCTGTTCGGAATCGATCGTGCGGAAGTCCTTCTCTTTCACGACGTACGGCCCGTAGCGACCGTTGTTGGCAACGATCTCCTTGCCATCGACCGGGTCCTGGCCGAGCGATCGCGGCAGCTGCAAGAGCTTCTCTGCGTCGTCGAGCGTGATGCTGTCGAGCGACATCGAGCTGAACAGGCTCGACATCCGGGGCTTCTCCAGACCCGGCGGCAGGTTGTCGGCGGCGCCCCATTGCACATACGGCCCGAAGCGTCCGTTCTTGGCGAACACCGGGTAGTCGTCGAGCTGCCCGATCGGCTCGTCACTCTTGGGGAGCGCCAGCAGCTCGATCGCCTTGGCGACGGTCAGTTCGTCTGGAGCCAGGTCTTCGGGCACGCTGGCGGTGTCCTCACCGCGCTTGACGTAGGGGCCGTATTTGCCGGGCTTGACGACGATCATCTCGCCGTTCCCGTCGGGTCCGAGCGGGAACGTGTTGATCGCCGCGGCGTCGATCAGGTCGAGGTTCTCCTCGACGATCCGCTTGAGGCCAGGCCGCTCTCCGTCGTCGCCGAAGTAGAACCGCTGGAGCCACTGGTCCTTCTGTTGGTGGCCGTGTGCGATGTCGTCGAGATCGCCGTCCATCTTGGCCGTCAGGGCGTAGTCGACCAGGTCGGTGAAGTGCTGTTCGAGCAGTCCGACCACGGCGAACGCGGTCCAGGTCGGCACGAGTGCCTGACCCTTCTTCCACACGTAGCCGCGATCTTGGATGGTCTGGATGATCGACGCCCATGTCGACGGGCGCCCGATCTCGAGCTCTTCCAGTCGCTTCACGAGCGACGCCTCGGTGTAGCGAGCCGGTGGCGACGTGGTGTGCCCGTTGGGGGTCAACGATTCGATCGGCACCGCCTCGCCCTGAGCGAGTGGCGGGAGCAGCGCTTCCTTCGAGCCGTCGCCGTCGTCGTCGGAGGCGACGTAGACGGCGCGATAGCCGGGGAACGTGATCGTGGTGCCGCTGGCGTTGAACTCGCAATCGGACTGCTCGTGCTGGGAGATCGCCCCGAGCCGCACGCTGACCGTCACGCCGGTGGCATCGGCCATCTGGGACGCCAGGGTGCGCTGCCAGATCAGGCGGTACAGCGACAGCTCCTGGCTGTTCATCTCACCCTTGACCTGCTCGGGCGAGCGGTACGGCGTGGTGGGGCGCACGGCCTCGTGCGCCTCTTGGGCGTTCTTCGACTTCGACGTGTACTGCTTGGGTTGGGGCGACAGGAAGTTCTGTCCGTACTCGGCGCCGATCGCGGCGCGGGTGGCCTTCATGGCCTCATCGCTCAGCGTCACGCTGTCGGTACGCATGTAGGTGATGAAGCCACGCTCGTACAGGCCCTGTGCGACACGCATCACCTGCGAGGCGGAGAGTCGCAGCTTGCGACCGCCCTCCTGCTGCAAAGTCGACGTCATGAATGGCGCCTTGGGCGACGAGCGGTACGGCTTTTCCTCGACAGAACGAACCGAGAAGGTGGCGTGCTCCAGTCCGGCCGCCAGGGCACGTGCTCGGGCCTCGTCGATCGGGGTCGCCTTGGCGCTGACCTGGCCTCGATCGTCGAAATCCTTGCCGGAGGCGACGCGTGCTCCGTCGACCTCGATCAACCTGGCGTCGAACGACGGGTTGGTCGAGGTGACCAGGTCGATATCCCAGTAGTCGGCGGCGACGAAGGCGATCCGCTCGCGCTCGCGCTCGACGATCAATCGGATCGATGGGCTCTGCACGCGCCCAGCCGACAAGCCACGATTGACGCGGCGCCACAGCACGGGCGATACCTCATATCCGTACAGCCGGTCGAGGATGCGACGTGTCTCCGCCGCGTCGACCAGCCCGTAGTCGATGCCGCGCGGGTTGTTGATGGCGTGGTCGATCGCCGCCTTGGTGATCTCGTGGAACACCATCCGCTTGACCGGCACCTTCGGCTTGAGGTACTCGACGAGGTGCCACGAGATGGCCTCACCCTCGCGGTCTTCGTCGGTTGCGAGATACAGCTCGGAGGCGTCCTTCAGGGCTGCTCGCAGGTCTTTGACGACGGTCTTGCCGCGATCGGTCAGCTCATACGTGGGCTTGAACCCGTTGTCGACGTCGATGTTGAGGCCCTTGCTGGGCAAGTCGGCAACGTGGCCGACCGAGGCGCGCACGTCGTACCCGTCGCCGAGGAATTTCGAGATCGTTTTTGCCTTCGCGGGTGATTCCACGACGACCAGGGGCTTCGCCATTGCTGCCTTTGGCTAGGTGATCGGCGACCTACTTGTCAAGCCGCATCCACCTCGGAGTGTGCCCGCGAAACCGGCGAAGCCCACCGAACCGGGCAGAGACATGACATGTCAGGAGGTTCGGGTCGCTCAATTCATGGCCGTCAACGGCGCCGCTCGGGGCGCCGCGATCGGCGTTTCAGTTGGCGTCGCAGTTCCTCGTTGTCCACGAGTTCGACCATCACCGACAGCGGCGTGACCGGAGGGGGCCCGGTTTCGGCATCGGGTTGGATCGGGACCGTTCGGTCCGTTCTCGCCGAACGACGTTCGATCGCGGCTCGGCGCTGGGACGACGTGCGGTGTGTCGGTCGCTCACCAACACGGTGTCGGAACAGGGAGTCGGTGAACACTTCCCACCGGCCGGGTGTTCTCAAGCGCGGTTGGCCGCGTTCGATCAGTTGCTCACGGATCCGCTCGATCGCCGCCGCTCCCTCGATCCGCTCGACCAGCGCGAACGCCGCCTCGACGGCGCTGATCCTGCCTTCGCAGGTGATCACGTTGTCCATGACCACCAACCGGCGATGATCGGCCTCTGAGCCGTACCGTCGCAAGAGGTCGGTCGCCAGCCAGTGGGTGGCAGCAGGTTCTCCGTGCAGCAAACCGGCCGAGGCAAGCACGACCGTGCCGGTCGAACTGGCGACGATGAAGCGAGCCGAGCGTTCCATGCGATGTAGGAACGAGCGCAACTGAGGATCGTCGGCCGCCCGCTCGCACCCCAGGCCGCCCGGAACGATCACGACCTCGGCCTGCTCGACCTCGTCGAAGGTGGCGTCGACGTGTTGCACACCGCCGACACCGCCGTAGTCGCCGTGGCGGGCGCCGACCATCTGGACTTCGGCGCCATGCAGCAGGGCGAGCACCGACCGGAAGGCTTGGCACTCGTCGTCGAGCACCCCGTCATAGACGACCACGGCAATCAGCATCGCTGTCATCCTCGCGCCGATTTGGTTTGGCGTACACCGGAGTGCGCCAGGTGGGTGTCGGGTACCGTTCGGCGAGTGACGCCAGATCGCGAACTCGGCTGGAACGATGTGCTCCAGGCATCGTGGGAGGCGATCGGCGCGCCAGGAGCGCCTGGCCGTGTCGCCCGTGTCGATCGAGGCTGGAGCACCGTCATGCGCTCGGCTTCGGATGACACCCCACTGCGGGTCAGAAACCTCGGCATTGACGTTGCGATCGGCGATTGGGCGGTCGCCTCCGCCGACGGTGAGCGGATCGACCAGGTGATCGAGCGCACGTCGGCGTTCGTGCGTCGGGCGTCGTTCGAAGGCGACCGGTTCGAGGCCGACACCTTGGCGGCCAACATCGACGTCGTGTTCCTCGTGCATGCGCTCGGCTTGCCGCCGAACCAGCGCCGGCTCGAACGCGAACTGGTATTGGCGTTCGACTCCGGGGCTGAGCCGGTGGTGCTGCTGACCAAGGTCGACACGGTCGACGACCCCGAACCAGCCCGCGCCGAACTGGCGGCCGTGGCGCTGGGTGTTCCCGTGTTGCTGGCGAGCGGGTTGGCGGGGGTCGGAATCGAGCCGATCAGGAACTACGCCACCGGCAATCGCACGCTGGCATTCCTGGGCGCATCGGGGGTCGGCAAGTCGACGCTGGTCAACGCCCTGCTCGACGATCAGGTGATGCACACCGCTGCGGTGCGTGAAGGCGACCAGCGCGGGCGCCACACCACGGTCGCTGCCCAGCTGTTGCGACTGCCGGGCGAAGGGTGGATGATCGACACCCCAGGCGTGCGGGCGGTCAGCCTGTGGTTGTCGGGGCAAGGCATCGAGCGAGCCTTTTCTGATGTGTTCGACCTGATGGACGATTGCCGATTCAGGGACTGCAAGCACGACCGCGAGCCGGGCTGCGCCGTCCAAGCCGCAGTGAGTAACGGCACTCTCGACCCGGCGCGATTGTCCAGCCTCGAGCGGCTGGTCGCCGAGGAGGCTGCGTTGGAGGCGGAACAGGAACGGTTCGTGCGCCGAGGTGACCGGCGCCGAGTTCGCAAGACACGCTGACACTGTTCCCACAGCTGGACGGTGATGTCGCTCGGATGGGGCGCGCCCTGGCGATGCTCACTAAGTTCGTCGCCGTTGCCGAGACGCGCCGATGGTGCGACCGAAGATGAGAGGGAGTGGCACATGACAGCACTCGAGTCCACCGTCGAGATGTACGACCTGCGGATGTCGGACAAGGCCAAGCCCTTGTACGAAGCGGTCAAGAAGTTCATCGCCGAAGAGGTCGAGCCGCACACGGCCGAGTTCTTCCAACTGGGTGAGGGTCGCGCCGAGCGATGGGGGTACGGCGATGGTCAACTCGAACTGCTCGAGAGCATCAAATCGAAGGCCAAGTCGCAGGGTCTCTGGAACTTCTTCCTCCCCAATGCCGAGACCGGCGAAGGCCTCTCCAATCTCGACTACGCCTACATCGCGATGGAACTCGGCAAGAATCCGATCGCTTCGGAGTGCCTGAACTGTGCGGCGCCCGACACCGGCAACATGGAGGTGCTCGAGCGGGTCGGTACGCCGGCCCAGAAGGAACAGTGGCTCAAGCCGCTGCTGAATGGTGAGATCCGTTCGGCCTATGTGATGACCGAGCCCGATGTGGCGTCGTCCGACGCCAAGCAGATCGCCTGCAAGGCTGTGAAGGACGGCGGCGAGTGGCTCATCAACGGTGAGAAGTACTACGCCTCGGGGGCCGGCGACCCGCGCTGCAAGATCTTCATCGTGATGCTTCAGACCAATCCCGACGGCCCGGTCCATGAACGCCAGTCGCAGATCCTCGTGCCGCGCGACACGCCAGGCGTCGAGATCGTCGGCCCGATGCACGTGTTCGGTGAGGACGACGCGCCGCACGGACACATGCACATTCGTTTCAACGACGTGCGGGTGCCCGACACGAACATGCTGCTCGGGGAAGGTCGCGGGTTCGAGATCTCGCAGCTCCGGCTCGGCCCTGGTCGTATCCACCACTGCATGCGATCGGTCGGTGCCGCCGAGCGGGCGCTCAGCCTGATGGCGCAGCGCGGCCTGTCCCGCGAAGCATTCGGTAAGCGGATCTCGAACCTCGGCCGCAACGTCGAGGTGATCGCCAAGGCTCGGATCGAGATCGAGGCCTGCCGCCGGATGGTGTTGACGGCCGCCAAGGCGATGGACGTGCTCGGCAACGCCGAGGCCCGCGTGTGGGTCAGCGCCGTGAAGGCGATGGTGCCGATTCGCACCTGCCACATCGTCGACGAGGCGATCCAGATGCACGGTGCCACCGGCGTCTCGCAGTGGACACCGCTCGCTCGCATGTACGCCAGCCAGCGCACGCTGCGGCTGGCCGACGGCCCCGACGAGGTGCACTGGTTCGTGGTCGGCCGCAAGGAGTTGGCGAGCTGGGAAGAGGCCGCCACCTCCTACGACCCCAAGGTGTCGTACTACGACGATCTCGACGCCGACAACACCGGCGTCTTCTCCGGCCCCTGACAGTTGGGAGTTGTGCCAGGCACAACTCCCAACTCAACGCTCGAACTGCCAGGAGTCGGTGGTTCTGGTCCAGGTGGTGATGCTCGCCACGGCAGCGATCGGGATCGGGCCGTAGATGTGGGGGAACAATTCGTCGATGCCGTCGGCGGGTGGTTCGACGCGCAGCTCGGCCTCGATTTGGCTCATGTCGATGTGGAGCAATAGGAGCTCGGACAAATCGCCATAGAAGCGGTTGGCCACACCGCCCACTTGATGTGGGAACGCACCGTGAATAAAGCCCTGCTGTTCCAGTGATATGCCACGCGTACTGACCCGATATTCACCGACCCGCTTGGCGTGTTCCCAGTCGGTGGGCACGGCGATGTGTACAACGTCGGTGGACGCGCCCGGTGTCACCTCGAACGCGTACTCGCGTTCGACCGTAGCGACCCTCAACCGGTACCACGAGTACCAGCGGTCGCGACCGGTCTGCTGGATGACGAGATGTTCGCTGTGCTGCTTCCACGCTGCGGCATCGGTGTCGGTGTCCCAGTACGACACGGTGATGCCGACGCCGTCGCCCCCGCGAGCACTCTCCAGCCCTCGAAAGCCAGGCTGTTGTGCGGCCAACTCGGCCATCCGCTCGGCGGCATGGTCGTAGCCATCGACGTCGAGACCCGAATGCTGGCTCGTGAAGATGACCGCCGTGTAGCGAGCGTTCACGATGCCGCCTGCGTGATCGTGTCGTGCACCGTGAGTGCCCGATCGAGCCGAGTCACGGCGAGCCGTCTCAGCATCTGCTCGTTGGCGCAAACCAACTCCAGTTCGCCACCTGCCTGGCGAGCCCGGGCGGCAGCACCGAGCAGCAGGCCCAGAGCGGCGTCGTCGAGCGCGATCAGACCGTCGATGTCGACCAGCACTGCGACACCGGGATGGTCGGAGCAGGCCCGCCGAAGTCCGTCGTGCAGCGTCGGCGCGGTCGACAGGTCGGCGATACCGCTCAGCGCAATGACGATCCGCTCGCCGATTCGACTGGTGGTCAACTGCAGGTCCATCGTCGTTGAACGGTATCTGCTGGGCGGCCGGCTCGACGAGGTTGCTCACGGGGGTTCGCGGGCGAGCGTGACGCTGGCTGACAACGAGATGTCGCCGATTGCGGCCCCGATCAACGGGACGGCAGTGGGGTTGGTGTGGCTGACGGTCACCGTGACTCGCCCCGAACCGATCGCTGTGTGGACGTCGATCGGCCGCAGCTTGGTTGCGCTGAGCGCACCCTGCTGCGCCGCCGCACCGGGATCGGCAGCGACCGAGGCCGCCCTGGCGCCATCTCGTGCCGCCAGCTCGACGGCGATCTGATCGCGAGCGACGACGATGACCTGAATGATGCCGAGCAACAACACGACCACCAGCGGCAACGCGATCGCGAACTCGACAGCCGCCTGGCCGCGATCCCTGTGCGCATCGTGCACGCTCACACCTGGTCGATCACCGACTCGATCACGCTGTCGAACAAGCGCCCGATCGTGGCGGCCCCGCCCCCGGCCGTCGCCCAGCCGATCACCAGCACACCGACCAGCGCCGCCGCCAGCAGCACCAGGGCGTACTCGGTGGTGGCCTGGCCGCGCTCGCTGCGCCACTGCGGGCGGGTGGTCAGGAAACGGATCAATTCATTCATGTCGGTACCTCTCGAGAAGTCGTCATTGGGATGCCCACGGGCAGAGCGGAACGAGTCGATCGGACCTCACGGCAGGTCGCCGCGCAACGTCGAGAGGGCACCCATCACGGCCGGCACGATCGCCAGCAGGACGAATGAGGGCAGTGTGCATACCACCAGCGGGAACGACAGCTTGACCGGCAGGGTGCGAGCGTGAAGCTCGGCCATACGGCGTCGGTCGGAGCGCACATCGAACGCCAAACGATCCAGCACCGGCTCGATCGGCAATCCGTACCTGTCTGCGGTCGCCAGTGCGTCGGCGAAGCCCGCCGCCACCGGACCCAACTGGTCGGCGAAGACGTCGAGCGCGTCGGCGAGTCGCTGACCGCGATGCAGGCGGTGGATGACGTCTGCGAAGGTCGCCGTGAGGGGGTCGGGTACTTGGGTGGCGACGGCCTCGATGGCGGCCGTCGGGGTCAGCCCCGATCGGATCGCCAGCACGATCAACTCGATCGCGTCAGGGAGCGCCTCGACAGCCCGTGCGACCCGGTGCCGGTCCGTGCGGGTCATCGTGAGTTCCCCTCGATGAGGCGCTTCATCCAGCGCCACCCGGACGTGTTCAGCACCGCCCCGAAGGCGACGACCATCAGACCGGCCGGCGACGCGACGAAACCCCGCACGGCACCCGAACTCGCCAGCAAGACGACCAGCATGCACGCCGGCAAGATGGTCATCACCGTCGCAGACAGCCGTGCCTGGGCACTCTGCGTGAGTCGGTCGGCAGCGTCTGCTGCGCGTCCGCGTAGGGTCGCCGCGGTGCGGCTGAGGGGCTCGGCGGCCGAACCTCCCTGGGCGGCGCAGGCCCGCAGCACTGTCAGTGCCAGTTGCAGATCATGCGAGCCGCACTCGATCGAGCAGGCATCCTGGAGTGCTGCGCCGCGCTCGAGGGCCAACCGGATCGAGCCGATCGCGGCGCCGCACTCGGGCGCCGGTTCGACTTGTCGGATGGCGGCCACCAGGGTGGACCCAGTGCTTACGGCGCGAGCAAGTTCGTCGCACCATGTTGCGACATGGATCGCATCGATGGTGGCGCGACGAGGGCACACCCGTGCCTTGATCATGGCGCCGCCGCCGACCTGGCGAGAGGTGGTCATCGCTCGGGAGTTCGTCGGCACCCTCGGAGCCGGCCGCACCCTCAGCTTTGCGCCTACCAGCAACACCAGCGCGGCGACCAGACCGGCGGTCATCGTCGCCCTCGTTCGACCGACCTCACAACCTCACCACCCGTGAACAACGGTCGACCCTCGGGCTCACCGTCAGACTCGATCACCTCGATGATCTCCTCGACGCGTCGCCGACCATCGCCGAGCCGGTTGAGGTGGATGACGACGTCGATCGATCGACTCACCTGACGACGAATCGCCATCAGCGGCCAGGTTGGGGAGGCCTGCATCACCAGCGTTTCGACTCTGCGCAGCCCATCGACGGCGCTGTTGGCGTGGCAGGTGGCGAGCGAGCCGTCGTGCCCCGTGTTCAGGGCCTGCAACACGGCCAACACCTCGGAACCCCTGAACTCCCCGACGATCAGACGGTCGGGGCGCAGCCGCAGGGCAGTGCGTACGAGTTCGCCGAGCGCCACGGCACGTACACCATCGACTCCACCGGGTCGAGCTTCGAGCCGCACCGCATGCAGGCCGCCCAGCGTCAACTCGGTCGTGTCCTCGATCACGACCAGGCGATCGCTGCGATCGACCGACGCGGCGAGCGCGGCCAGCAACGTGGTCTTGCCAGAGGAGGTCGCCCCGGTGACGAGCACATTGGCGCGTCGCCTGACGATCTCCTTCAGCAGCGCGACACAGGGATCGTCGCCGAACCGTTCGATCGAGATCGTGCTGGCACGGTGGCGACGAATCGACACGGTGGTGCCATCGACGGCGATCGGTGCCACGACAGCGCACACCCTGGCGCCATCGGGGAGTCGGGCGTCGACGATCGGGGTGGTGCGATCGAGGCGCTTGCCGATCGGTGCGAGGATCCGTTCCAGCACGATGTCGATCACACCATCGGGAAGATCAGCAACCCGTTCAGGTGCCTCACCGCGCTCGATCCAGACCTCTCGACCGCAGTTCACCATCACCTCGTCGATGTCGGCGTCGAGCAGATACTCGGCGAGCGCGTCGAGGCCGTCGAGGCGAGCTGTGGCACGGGCAATCGCCGTGCGGCGCTCGCTCGGTGTGGCGAGCGGAGCCAGCCGGTCGACCTGTTCGGCAACGACCAGATGTACATCCCCATGGACGCTGCTGGCGTGACGACAGACCGACTCGACGAGTGCATCGAGCGTGTCCTCCGGGCGGGCGGCGGCGCCGGTGGTCATGCCGCGATCCCACGAAGTTGACGCCGCATCGCGCCGGGCAGGCGTGACACCAGCAAGCCGGCATCGACCGCTCGGGCGACGGCGGGATCACACAGCATGGTGGCGATGATTGGTGCCCCGAGGCTGGCTTCGATATCGGCCGGACGCAATGCCCGACCCGGTTCGTCGATCACCACGACTCCGGTCGGTCGCTGTTCATGGGCAACCGCGGCACGAAGCGCGAGGTAGCACGGGCGAGTGACCAACCACGTGTGGTCGGCCGCGAGGAACAGCTGTTGGGGTGGCCTGCGGGTGCCGGCGTCGATGATGACGCGACGTGGTTCGAGAGTCAGCCAGTTGGCGAGCTGCGCCCACCGCCCAGGGTCGGTGGCGGCGGCGGGTCGTCCGGCCGGGAGCAGAGCAAGGCGCTCGTCGATCGCGATCTCGAGCGCCGTGAGGCGTTGTGGTTCTGCCTCGGAGTGCAACCAGTCGCGAACTCCGGGACCGTCGGGCTGCGGTAGGCCGAGCACTGCCGGTTGGTCGCCATCGAGATCGACGAGCAGGGTTGGGCCGGTCGTCGTGACCGCAATGGCGGCTGCCAGGGCCGTGGTACCGCTGCCGCCTTTGGCAGCCCAGCAGAGCGTGATCATGGGTTCCTCCGCACTGTCGAGGTGGGAGGGGAAGCCGGAGAATGGACACGGTACCTCCGATCGTTCTCGGTGGCGCGCAATGTCGCAAAAGATCAGGGACTCTGTGGTAGGGGACAACTCCCCACTCCAATTTGTCAAGACTTGGTGAAGCCAATCAAGCCTTGGTCCCCCAGCACCGATAGGCCGAGGGAGTCCCGACATTATTATTCATGGATTCCCTTACTCATATTTCACTTCACGAAGAGGTTCAACCCATGGCCATGACCACGTTGCATCGGCACGACACTTCTGCCGTGTCGCCAGTCCATCCTGTCACCGATCCCCGCCTGGGTCGCGTGTGGAAGGCTCCTCGCCGACCGGAACAGCGTGAGTCGTACAAGCCGCCGCGCGGGTCCTGGCTGGCCATGGTTGCGGCTGCCTCGATCGTCAGCGCCGGCGCTGTGGCGATGTCGCAGATCGACAATGGACCGAGCGTCGTGGCCGAATCGGTGGTCGTGGCCGATCAGCCTCTGGGTTCGATGTATCAGGTCGTCGATCAGATCGGTGCCCGCTCTCTGTGGGAGCAGGGTTTCACCGGCTCCGGCGTAAATGTCGCAGTGATCGACACCGGTGTCGCCGACGTCGCTGAACTGACGGCCCCTGGCAAATTGGTTGCCGCGGTCGATCTCAGCCCGGAGCAGTCCGATCAGTCGACCGCATATGTCGACTCGTTCGGGCATGGCACCCATGTCGCCGGCATCATCGCCGGTCGTCAGGTGGGCGCCGATCCGGCACTCGCCGGCCAGCACCCGGAATGGTTCCTCGGTGTCGCCCCCGATTCAGGCATCGTGTCGGTCAAGGTGGCGGGTCGCGACGGCAACGTGTCGCTCAGCAGCCTGATCAGTGGCATCGACTGGACGATCGCTCACGCCGACGAACTGGACATCCGTGTCATCAACCTGGCGTTCAACGGTGACTCTGGAGCTTCCTACCTCGGTGATCCGCTCACCGCCGCTGTCGAGCGGGCCTGGAATGCCGGGATCGTCGTGGTCACGGCAGCCGGCAACAGCGGCGCCGACGCGCAGGGTATGGGCTCACCCGCAACCGATCCATTCGTGATCGCCGTGGGTGGACTCGAGGCCACCGACGCCGGATTCGTGACTCCCGACTGGACCAGCAGCGGTGACGGAGTTCGCAATCCCGACCTGGCAGCACCTGGTGCTCACATCGAAAGCCTCCGGGCACCTGGCAGCATGGCCGACCTCGACCACCCAGAGGGCTACGTCGATCAGCAGCGGTTCCTCGCCAGCGGATCGTCGCAGTCGGCGGCCGTGACGGCCGGAGCGGTCGCACTGCTGCTCGACGCTCGCCCAGAACTGACTCCCGACCAGGTCAAGCAGCTGCTGATGGCCTCGTCCGCCCCGGTTGCTCTGAGTGACCCGGCGCTGACGGGTGCCGGCGCACTCGATGTCGCAGCGGCTTCGCAGCTGCAGCCGGTCGATGCTGAGCAGACCTGGACGCCGGCCGCCGTCGATGTGACGGTGCCCACCTCGCCCGGCGTGATGTCGGTCGCCTTCAACCCCACCGGTAGCTCGTGGATGGGCAGCTCGTGGATGGGCAGCTCGTGGATGGGCAGCTCGTGGATGGGCAGCTCGTGGATGGGCAGCTCGTGGATGGGCAGCTCGTGGATGGGTTCGTCGTGGATGGGTTCGTCGTGGATGGGTTCGTCGTGGATGGGCAGCTCGTGGATGGGTCGCTCGTGGATGGGCAGCTCGTGGATGGGCAGCTCGTGGATGGGCAGCTCGTGGATGGGTTCGTCGTGGATGGGCAGCTCCTGGATGGGCAGCTCGTGGATGGGTTCGTCGTGGATGGGCAGCTCGTGGATGGGTTCGTCGTGGATGGGTAGCTCGTGGATGGGTAGCTCGTGGATGGGTTCGTCGTGGATGGGTTCGTCGTGGATGGGTTCGTCGTGGATGGGTAGCTCCTGGATGGGCAGCTCCTGGATGTAGAGCCGGCGGCTCTCTGCCCGCTTCGCACAGCGAGGGACGGTGCTCCAGACGCTAGGTTGGCGTGACATCTCGATAGGAGTCCGCAGCTGATGCATGACGAGGCCGGTGCGCACCGAGCGCCCGTCGCCCAAAACCGAGGTGATGGATGGCGCCCCGAGCTGCAGGTCGTGCTGCTCGGGGTCGTAGTTCTGGCTCTCTCGGCAGTGTTGTACCCGCTGATCCCGGACCGTGGCGACCCGATCCGCGACGCCGGACCATGGGCGTTCATCGTCTGCGTGGTGCTCTTCGGCCTGTTCGAGTACTTCGCCTTCAATGTCCAGTTCCGGCGTGAGGGCATAGCGTTCTCGATGTCCGAGCTCCCGCTGGCGTTTGCGTTGGTGTTCCTCCCGGTCCCGCTGGCGCTGCTTTCGAGGTTGCCGCTCACCCTGCCGATCCTGATCGGCGCCAGAAAGAACCCGCCGTACAAGCTGTTCTTCAACCTGGTCCTCTGGATGGGTGACCTGGTGTTGGCGATCCTGGTGTTCAGAACCTTGCTCGAGCTCTGGAGCCGGTCGACCGTCCACGTCGTGGCCTCGATCGTCGTCTCGTTGGTCATCATCGCACCACTGACTTCCATCGTGATTTCGTTGGCGATCTCTCGTTTCGAGGGTTCGGCAGTTGAACGGATACTGGGTGAACTCAAGGCGACCTGGTGGATGTACACGGTCAACGCCTCGCTGGGGGCGATGACGGTCGCGCTGGCGATGATCGAACCGGCACTGGCACTGTTGGCGGCGTTGCCGTTGGCGGGAGTCTGGTACGTGCTGCACTCCTACGGCGAGCTCGGTCAGGAGCTGCGTGACCTCGATGCCGTCCACGGTTTCGCTGGGCTGGTCGGGGCAACACTCGATGTCAACGAGATCGGTGAGACCGCCGTTGTCGAGGTCGCCCGACTGACCCGTGGTGTCGGCGCTGCTCTGGTGCGGTTCGGCCCAGATGATGCGGTGACCCACACCGACGGCGTCGTCGATATCGCGCTCCCGGCGACGCCGACCGCACCTGGTTGGCATGAGCTGTTGCGCGAGGACTCGGTGCAAGTGGTCGACCGAGCACGACTGCGCCAACTCGGCATCGAAACCGGCAACGGTGTTCCCGGTGTGTTGATGGCCCCGATCCGAGACGAAGGCGTTCCGTTCGCGCTGCTGGTCGTAGTCGATCGCAATATCCAGGCCAAGTTCGGTCGTGAGGACGTCGCCCGGATGAAGAGCATCGCCGACCAACTGGCCGTGAGCCTGCGACGCGGCATGCTGCACGAGCGGCTCGAATTCGAGGCTCGCCACGATGCGCTCACCAACTTGCCGGCTCGCACGCTGTTCGAGCGTCACGTCGACGACGCCGTGGTCAACGCCGAGCTCGGCGCCAGAGCATGGGTGGTGATGCTGGACCTCGATCGGTTCAAGGAAGTCAACGACACGCTCGGCCATCACGCCGGCGACGATTTGCTGATCCAGTTTGCGGGGCGGATGACTTCGTTGCTGGAACCCGGCGACGTTCTGGCGCGGTTGGCAGGCGACGAGTTCGCGATCCTGTGCGCTCGCGACAAGTTGGAGGACATCGTCGAGTTCGCCCAATCGTGTGTGCTCGAAGGCGGCCGACCGGTGGTACTCGACCAACTCGAGATCGTGGTGACGGTCAGTGTTGGCGTTGCGGAGATCATCGCTGAAGACGACGATGCCGTTCAGCCGATGCGGCGCGCCGACATCGCCATGTACAACGCCAAGTGGCAGCGCACGGGTGTCGAGATCTACCGCGACGAGATCGATCGCAGAACTCCTGCTCGGCTCTCGATGCTCGGCGATCTACGGACCGCGATCGAGTCCGATCAACTCGATGTCGTATACCAACCGAAGCTGCATCTTGCATCTGGCAACGTGATGGGTGTCGAGGCGCTCGTGCGCTGGATGCATCCGACGCGGGGCAGTGTTCCGCCGTCCGAGTTCGTCAGGGTCGCCGAGGACACTGGGCTGATCAAGCAACTGACCGATCTGGTGCTGTCGCGTGGCATCGCGATGTTGCGAGACTTCGACGACCACAACCTCGAGGTGGGGCTGGCCGTCAACTTGTCGACCCACGACTTGTTCGACTCGCGGCTCCCTGATCGTGTGCGCGGCCATCTCGAGGCGAATGGCGTGGCGCCGTCGTCGCTGACACTCGAAATCACCGAATCGTCGCTGTTCGTCGATGCCCCGCGAACTCGGGCGACGATCGATGAACTGCATGCCGTGGGGTTGCGGATGGCGGTCGACGACTTCGGTACGGGGTACTCGTCGTTGAGCTACCTGAGGCGTCTGCCTGTCCACGAGTTGAAGATCGACCAGAGCTTCGTCGGCGGGATGCTGACCGATCAACAAGACGAGGTGATCGTGCGCTCAACGGTCGACCTCGGACACAACCTCGGGCTGCTGGTGGTCGCCGAAGGTGTCGAAAGCTGGGCGGTGTTGGATCGGCTTCGCGAGATGGACTGCGATGTCGCCCAGGGGTACGTGATCTCTGAGCCGATCCTGTCGGGTGATCTGATCGGGTGGCTGCAACGGGCCGCCGATCGTGTTTGGACGGGCCCCGCCAGTTGAGGTTTGGGCGGTCAGTCCTCGGTGACGTTGGTCATCGGCTGGCCGGCTGCGTGGCGCTGGAAGTTCTCGACGAACATGTCGACCTGGCGGCGGTGCGACAGGTCGGTGGTTCCCGAACAGTGGGGCGTGATGATCACGTTCGGAAGCAGCCACAGCGGGTTGTCCGGCGGAAGTGGTTCGACGGCGAACACGTCGAGCCCTGCTCCGCCGATGTGCCCATCGACGAGGTTGTCGATCAGCGCCTGCTCGTCGACGATCTCACCTCGGCCGACGTTGATGAACCAGGCGCCGGGACGCATCCGGGCGAACGCAGCGGCGTCGAACATCCCGCGTGTGTCGTCGGTGAGCGGTGCTGTCACGGCAATCGCGTCGGCCCAACCGAGCAGATCGTCGAGACGGTCGTGGGTCCAGGTCTCGCAGATCTCGTCGCCCGTCACCGTACGTCGCAGCCCGATCGTGCGCATGCCGAACGCGTCAGCCAAACGGGCGACTTCCGATCCGATCGCGCCGAGCCCGACGATCCCGAGCCGCACGCTGGACAGGTCGCTCGAGGGGCGCGGTTCCCAACGCCGGTTGGCCTGCTCGCGGGACAGGCGTGGCAGTTCGCGGGCGAGCGCCAGCAGGTAGAGCAGCACCGTTTGGGCGATCGAGGCGGACGATGCTCCTGAGCTGTTGGTGATCGTGACGCCGCGGTCACGGAAGCTCTTGAAGATCGGCGAGTCGGTGCCCGCCGAGAACGTCTGCAGCCACGTGAGGTTGGGCGCCCGCACGCACGTACCCATGAAGTTGGCGGCCCGATCCGGCCACGTATCGGGTGAGAAGAAGGCGACGTTGATGCGTTCGAGATCGCTCGGCGTCACGTGTTCCTGGCCGACGAGACGCACCACTTCGACGGTCGGGTCGATGGAGACGATCTCGTCGCCACGGTCGTCCCAGAAGGTGTCGGAACAGAACAGCACGGTGGTGGCCACCTCGCCGACGTTAGCCATCGGCCGCGGGAGCGTTCGATATCGGCGCCGATCAGGTACGTTTTCGGACGGAGGTGTCCGGGTACCTGGTGGGCTCCGCCGCCTTCAAAGCGGTTGGGACGGGCGATCCCCGTCCGGCGGGTTCGATTCCCGTCCACCTCCGCCACAGCGTCCACGGGCGTCCACCACGAACTGCAGAAATCGCTCTGACCAGGGCATTTGTGCGGAGCCGTCGGTGGACGTTCGTGGATGTCCGTGGAGCGTTACTCTCAGGGTTGCTCTCAAACCGGTAGTCCGAGAGCAACGCAACAGGGGGTGGCGGCATGCCAAAGACACCGCGTGGGAAGCGAGTCGTGGACCAGACGACGGGTCGATTCACGGTCGCGGACAAGGCGCCGAACGGACAAGCTCAACCGTGTTTCGATCGGATCCGTGGAGTCTGGGTCGCCCAGGCGCCGACGAGCCCGACGGCGCCGGCGGCGACGCCATCCCCCGACCTCTCCAATTCGACGGCCGCCCCAACCACCGGTCGGGACTATCGGGTGCTCGGCTTGGGTAGTTATGTCGTTGTCGACCCGACACCGAGATTCTGCGCTCCGATATGTGCGGGTGTCGTTCGAGCCGGTGCGCGCGTTCGCCGGATCTCGATCGGGCGACGACACGTCCGGCAATGATCGATCTGGAGCGGGTTGTCGTCAGTCCGGTTTCACCTTTCCTGCTGTCGGTTTCGTCTGGAGTCGATCGAGTTGACGTCGCAGCACTTGCTTTTCGGCCGGGTTCTCAGCGGTCTCGATCGCCCGTTGATACTCGCGTCCAGCCTCGTCAAAACGGCCGACTCGGCGGAGCATGTCGGCCTGCACGGAGTGCCAGAGGTAGTAGCCATCGAGGTCGAGTCGTTCGACGGCGTCGAGCGCTGCTTCTGGACCGTCGACTTCTGCCACGGCGACAGCCCTGTTGAGTTCGATGACCGGTGTCGGACCGATCTCGAGGAGGTGGTCGTACAACGCAAGGATCTGGTGCCAGTCGGTGTCGGCGAATGTCGCTGCGTCGGTGTGGACTGCGTTGATGGCGGCGTGGAGTTGGTATTGGCCGGGGCGATCTTGGCGTAGACACGTGCGCACGAGCACTCGACCCTCGGCGATCTGCGTTGGATTCCAGCGGCTTCGATCCTGGTCGGCGAGCAGGACGAGCGAGCCATCGGTGCCGACTCGGGCGGGTCTGCGGGCGGTGGTGAACAGCATCAACGCCAGCAACCCCCGTGGCTTCGGGTTCGTCTGGCATCAGGTCCACGATCAGTCGAGCCAGATCGGTTGCTTCGGCGCACATGTCGGGACGGTCGAGTCCGTCGCCGCTGGTCGCGATGTAGCCCTCGTTGTAGGCAAGGAAGATCACCGCGAGCACCGCCGCCAGACGGTCGGGTAGCTGTGCGTCGTCGGGCATCCGGAACGGCACGTTCGCCGCACGGATCTTTCGCTTCGCCCGGACGAGCCGCTGCGTCATGGTTGCTTCGGAAACCAGAAACGCACGGGCGATCGCCGCGGTCTCGACACCCGCAACCAGCCGAAGCGTGAGCGCCACCTGCGTCTGTGCGGCGAGCGCAGGGTGACAACAGGTGAACACGAGCCGCAACACGTCGTCGCTGACGGACTCGCCACCGAGATCGAAGTCCGGCCACTCGTCCGTCTTCGAGATGGCGACTGCTTGTTGTTGTTTGTGGTCTCGGACCGACTCGCGTCGGATCCGGTCGATGGCGCGTCGCCGGGCCACGGCGGTGATCCACGCGCCTGGGCTCTCCGGAATCCCGTGTCCTGCGGCCATGAGGCTAGCGGCCTCGGCGAACGCCTGCTGGGCGGCGTCTTCGGCCAGGTCGAGGTCGCGAAACGCTCGGGCGATCACGGCGACCACTCGACTCCATTCATCGCGAAAGACACGATCGATCGCCGAGTGGTCGCTGGAATCGACGGACTGGTTCACTCCCGGCGATCGTCCATGAACGGGCGAACCTCGACGGGCAAGCCCAGTGTCGCTCGCGACGTGCGCTCGGCCCACGCGAGCGCTGCGTCGAGATCGGCGACGTCGATGATCGTGACACCACCGATCACTTCCTTGCTGTCGATGAACGGCCCGTCGGTCGTCACTGCGGCGCCGTCCTGGGACCGGACCACCGTTGCGGTGCTCGGATCGTGGAGTCCGCCCCCGAACACCCACGACCCCTCCGCCTGAAGCTGACGGCGGATCTCGGTGATGTCGGCCATGATCGACTCCAGCACATCGTCGCTGGGCGGCGTAGCGCCCTCCGGGTAACACATGGACATGAGATATCGAGTCATTCTGGAAGTTCTCCTTCGTAGACGGGTACGACCCGATGCCGATCCCTACCACTACGTCGAACACCAGCCTGCCAAACCGACACCACCAACAAGATTTCTCCTTTCGCCTCCAACCAAACGCACGGCGGCCGGTGCTCGGAGCCCCTATCGGCCAGCCCGAACACCAGGTCCAAGCCGATCACTACCGCACCTCTTCGAGCGGTGAGGTGCGTAGGAATGTGCGGTTGAATGGTGGCGTGGCAACAGATCCGGGATCGAATCGTCGGCTGTTGCGTGCGCGCGATGCGATGGATCGCGACTTCGCCGGGCAACTCACGATTGGCGACTTGGCGAGCGTGGCGTGCATTTCGGAGGCGAACTTCATTCGTTCGTTCAAGACCGTCTTCGGTGAGACACCGCACCGCTACCTGCAGCGGCGCAGGATCGAGCGGGCCATGCATCTGCTGCGCACCACCGCAACGAGCGTGACCGAGGTGTGCATGAGTGTCGGGTTCTCGAGCCTCGGCTCGTTCTCGCGCACTTTCACCAGCCTCGTGGGCGAGACGCCGTCGGAGTTCCGTGAACGCGGCAGCGTCGACCAGGTGCCCACGTGCTTCGTGAAGACGTGGACACGACCGAGCAGTTTCGGAGAAGCGGCCACAGCCGTGGATTCGTAGAGTCAGGTCATGTTCCAAGCAATCAGCCGTTCCCAACTCTTCGTGCTCGATCAAGACGAAGCGCTCCAGTTCTACACCGAGACGCTCGGCTTCGACGTCGCTGCTGATCTCGATCTCGGCTTCATGCGATGGCTCACCGTGAGTTTGCCGAATGACCCAACCCGCGAGGTGCTCCTGGAAAAGCCCGGCCCACCAGCAATGGATGACACCACCGCCGCACAAGTCGCCGATTTGGTCTCCAAAGGTGCAGCCGCCGGCAGCCTGTTCCTGACAACCGACGACGCCCAGGCCACATTCGAGACCCTACGTGCGCGAGGAGTCGACATCGTCGACGAGCCCACCGAACGCCCCTACGGCATCGATTTCGGCATCCGTGACCCGTTCGGCAACGCCATCCGGATCGGTCAGATGTTCAACCCGAACGAAGCATGAATCAATGCCGACCACACCACCAACGGTGACGTTCGACACCACGCTGACGGCGTTCGGCAACAACACCGGCATCGTCGTCCCACTTGACGTGATCGAGGCGCTCGGCGCCGGCAAACGGCCACCGGTCGATGTCCAACTGAACAACTACGAGTACCGCACAACGGTCGGCGCGATGAAGGGCCAGTCCATGATCAGCGTGAGCGCCGCCATTCGAGCCGAAACTGGTCTCGCTGCGGGCGACCCCGTCGCCGTCACGCTCACCGTCAACGACGCCGCCCGGGACGTGACCATTCCCGACGACTTCGCGTCTGCGCTGCGCGACAACGACGGCACCGAGACATTCTTCGCTGGGCTGTCGAACAGCCTCCAGCGCTACCACGTCGATCAAATCACCAACGCCAAAACCGAAGACACCCGACAACGCCGAATCGACAAAGCCATCAGCCTGTTCCTTGACGGCAAGCAGCGCTGACCGGGCCTACCGAACCACCCGAACCTCAACTTGGCCGCTCGATGATTACGCCGCGCGACTCGCGAGCGCCAGCGCTCCCGACCCACGTCGGTGGTGTCGAGTCGGGCGAGTGAGGTGACCCGGGCACGGATCGTCTTCTCGGTCGGGAGCTGAGCGCGGAGAGCTTCGGGGACGTCGTGGACGAGCGCGTCGAGTTTCCCGGCCACACGTGAGACCAGATTGCGAAAGACGTGGCGCTGCGCGCTGACCCGAACACAGCGATCCATCGAGTTCAATGGCACTTCTTGCCACGCTCCGACAGCACGCTCGGGCCGGGTGACGACTGAGGGATCTGTTGAACGCCAACAACATTCCCTATCTGGTTCACTTACCGTGAGATGATCGATTTCGGAACCTGGACGCGATCACTCGCCGACGCCTACTGTCGGGACTACGCCGACGCGGTCCCGATTCGCGCGGCGTGGCTCGCTCGAGAGCTTTCGGCGGCCGGGGTGGACACCGTCTATCGATCGGAGCCGGCGAGCCTCGATCGTGTCTGGGCCTGGCTGACTGGTCTGATCGACCGCGAAGGTCCGCTCGCAGTCGAACTACGCACGGCCCTCCCGGACGATGACACACAGGCTGGCGAACGACCACCATGGTGGGCGCCCGACAGACCGAACCCCTATCTGTCGGACGGATTGCTCTGGTTGATCGAAGCGACCGGT
The DNA here is from genome assembly GCA_963700265.1 of uncultured Acidimicrobiaceae bacterium. GTDB lineage: Bacteria > Actinomycetota > Acidimicrobiia > Acidimicrobiales > Ilumatobacteraceae > Ilumatobacter. The sequence goes on from CAVOWX010000002.1 coordinate 55,956, forward strand.
TGTCTCCTCGCAACCACCGTTCGGCACCGCTTCCCGGCGTCGAAGTGGGACGTGTACACGAGCCCGAATCGACGTGACGCAAACAACAACCGGACGCAGTTGTTCGGTGTGCCGGGCGGGCCCGCAGAGCCATCACGCATGGTCTACGGCGAGGTGATCGGCCACGTTGTTCATGGTGAGCCGTGGCGACCAGATGCGTTGTCGCTCCTGCACGCGCACCTCACCGACGACAGGTGACGACCGGCCTGCATCTCCGCCGTTGAGCGAGAGGCACCCCACCACTGCGGGGAAGCGGGCCTGTCATCGTTGACGGTCCGTCAGATGCACGACGATCTCGCGCAGGAAGTTTCGGTCCTCGACTGAGGAAGATCAGAAGAGGGGTCTCCTTCTCGGCCAGCCGCACCTGCGAGTCCGTGTGCGGGTGACGAGGCGTGCTCAAGCGAACCGAATCGACGCATCATTTCGATCACGAATGAGACGTCGGTCGATCGTCATCTGGTAGTGGGGTGACCCCTCCAGGTCGAGTCGGACACCGCTCCCAACGCAGAACTGGATCAACGAGCGGCCGGCGATCCGCACGAACAACTCGTTGTAATCCTCGGCCGCCACCAGCGCATAGTGCCCGACCGCCGCGAAGACCGCAAGCACCAACCCTGATGCCCGATCAGAACGCCGAACCCCAGTTGGCAGCCGCCACCGACCAGATCGGCATTTCCGATCGGTTGATCGACTCATCTGACCCACGCGATAATTACTGACCGCAGCGACGTCGTGCGCGACTGAGTTCCGGCGTTACGAGTGAGGGAGTCGCTCGGTATCGCACGCTCGTAGTACCGGGCGGCGCGTTCGTTGTTCAGGCGGTCTCCGTGCTGTGTTCGAGTTCGAGTGCGGGGCGACTCCTTGTGACTGTTGTGCCGATCGTTACCCGTTTCTTACTTCGCGATGAGAGCATCAACCCGTCACTATCGTAGATATGCGGCTCAGCGTGTTCGCTTCCCGAGCACCGCATTCGGACCTGAATCAGCACGACGGTGGACGCCGACCTCCTGGCCGACGCTCGACGGGTCCGCGACGTCATTGCCGATTCGGAGTTGATCGACGATGCACTCGCCGCATTGCTCGCCCGACACCGATCTGTCGAGATCGACGAGGCGTATGCGGCCGCCTACACTGCGCATCCGATCGGGGAGCCCGACGAGTGGGGCGACCTCGACTCGTTCCGCGGCGCCGCCGCCGCGACATGACGGACACGCCGAGACGTGGCGAGGTGTGGTGGTGCGAACCACCCGGGATCGGCCGACGCCCGGTGGTCGTGCTGTCCCGCGATGCGGCAATCCCGCGTCTGCGACGGGCGTTGGTGGCGCCGTGCACCACGACGATCCGTGGCCTGCCCAGCGAAGTCGTCCTGGAACCCGGTGATGATCCGATCGGGCGTCGAAGCGCAGTCAACCTCGACTCGGTCGAGTCGGTGTCGGTCGCGGTGCTCGTCGAGCGCCTCGGCACGTTGAGCGGCCACCGAATGATCGAGATCTGTGCAGCACTCGGTGTCGACACAGACTGCCGCTGATGGTCCCCGAGGCGGGATCATGCGCTCGATCTACCGCATCAGCGGAGCGGCCGGCGATTGTTCGCGGCGACCGGGTCGCTTTGAGGCGAGGATCGGGGGTCCCGGAAGTCGAAGTACCCGAATCGGGTTCCCGACGACATGAGACCGGTCCCTTTCCTGGCCTGTGCGGCGGCGTCGTTTGCGGCACTTCGGTGCATGCCCACGGTCACCCTCGCCGTGGATACGGTCGTCATCGACGCGATGCCCGAGCAGCTCCTCAGTCGGTTCCGCGAACGGCTCGACGTCGGTGACGACGTGATCGTTGCACAGCAGGATCGCATCGTGCGTCGCTTTCACGGTCAGGCGGGTCGATTCCGCTACGACACCGTCGAGATCGTTACCTTCGGACCATCGTCGATCACGTTCGAGCACCTTGTCGGCCCATTCGCACGCTGCGCCGAGTTGTTCGAGTTCGCTCGTGGAACGACCGGAACGAGTGTCTCGCACTCCGGCACGTATGCACTTCGCGGTGGATTGTGGACGTGGCCGCTTGCCCGATCAGCGGTCAAGTCGGCGTTCGAACGTCATGTCCACGAGCACTTGACATCGCTGAGGGACGACGTTGCCCACCGTTCGACAGTTGAAGGCCGATCTGATGAGCGCTGATTTCTGCACGTTCATCGCGATGAGCCAGCTTGGAAATGGCAGCGGGGATCAGCACCGGCGTCGCCCCGAGCGACGTCCGATCAGCAAGCTCAGACGATGGGTCAAGCGCCGCCGTCAACGACGGGACACAGACGAACAGCAGCAACTCCCGACGAGGTGACCACTCGGCAGCCCGAACGTTGGTCACGCCGCCGCGGATGTGGTGTCGAGCTTCGCCAGCAGCCACCGTGCGAGGCGGCCCTTCTGCTTCGGTGACCAATCATCGGGGACAGCGTGCGGCGCATACTCGGTTGCTGCGCTCAATACGTCGTCGAGCCGCGGGTTGACGAGGGCCACGGGGCCGACGATCACCGTCGGTACGGTCTCGTTGCCTCGCGCTGCGGCGCGAACGGTCGCAGCTGCACGAGGGTCGTCCCAGATGTTGATCTGTTGGTGCGGGACGGCCTTCGACTCGAGCTGCCGGATCAATGCCGAACAGAACCCGCAGCCGGGCCGCCAATAGACGGTGATATCTGGTGAGCGTTCACGCATGTCGACGGGAACCCGACGCCGAGCCGCCGGCTTCCCGGACGACCAGACGAGCCGCACGAACCGGAATCGTGCGCCATCGCCTTGGGTTTCGCCGCTATGCACCTCGTCGACGACCTCGCGGCCTTGGCGGTGAACGGGATCCCAAGGGCCCGGCGCGTCGCCGCCGCCGTGACAACGACGGTACTGTTGGCCGACCAGACGTCGAAGGCACTGACGCGCAGATCGACGTGGTCGAGGTACCGGTCGATGTCGCTCGACAGCCGCTGGTTCACCATCAACGAAAGGGCGTACAAGGTCATGCCGATCGCCGACGACGGGCATCTCGGTGCTCAGCGCTCGAGGTGATCACTCGTCGGCCGCCAAATTGGTGCCGTCAGAACTCGGGAAGTCGCGGACGACACGGCGTGTTTCCCATGCACCCACGACCCTCCGAAAGGGAAGACGACTCATGGTTCGAGCACTCTCGAACGGCGCCGTGATCACGTGAACGATGATCACGTGAACGACAAACCCCTAGCATCGCACCCGCTCCAGGAGGGAGACGTCATTCCCGACGTCTCCCTCCTGGACCACACCGGCTCGCGCTGGCGATTCAGCGAGCACCGCGGCCACCCCATCCTGGCCATCCTCCACCGACACCTGGCTTGACTGCCCTGTCAGGAACACGTGATCGCCGTGCGTGATCACCGCGACCAACTCGGCGACACCCTCCCGATTGTCATCACCTTCGCCGATGACGTCTCTCGTCTCAATGCGTACCGCGCTCACCTCGGCATCGACTTCCCACTCCTCGCCAATCCGGATCGATCGCTGTACGACGCCGTCGGCGCCGGACGCGGCAGCCTCCGTCAGGTCTGGTCGCCGGGAACGATCGCGATGTACGCACGGCTCCTACGCCGCGGTCGACGGCTCCGACCACCGCACGAAGACACCCGTCAACTCGGTGCCGATCTGCTCATCGACGAGACCGGCCACCTCCGAAACACCTGGCTCCCACAAGGTCCAGACCTCCGGCCCACGATCAGCGAGCTGACCGACGCCGTTGATCGCATCCGGCCCAGCTGATCCATGTGACGCGGTCGATCAACCCACGATTTCTGTGGCTCTTCGGTTCCAGTTGTCAGCCCGGATGCACGAACCGGTTCAGATTCTGTCGGTACGCCGGAGATAGGTCAGTGCCGCCCAGCCGGGCAGGATGGGCATCCAAAAGGTGACGAGGCGATAGAGGAACACGGCCGGGATCACGACGGTCGTTTCCTCGATCGTGCTGAACGCCGCGATCAGCGCCGCCTCAGCGGCACCGATGCCGCCCGGCGTGGGAGCCGCGTTGGCGATGGCGCTGCCGGTCAGGAAGAGCAGAGCGACAATCGGGAACGATGCCGTTGACCCGAACGCTTCCAGGCTGGCGACCATTGCTCCGAGGTAGGCGAACGTGATTGCGGCAGAGCCACCGAACAACAGCACCAGGCGGCCCGGGCTTTGTCCGATCTGACGTATCGAGACCCATCCCGAGCGGAGCTGAGGAACCACGTGGGTGGCCAGCAGGCGACGGGTGATCGGGAGTGCAACCGAACCGAGCACGATCGCGACCAGCGCCGCGGCCGCAACGCCGACGGTGACCGGCGACAGGATCGACAGGCTTGCACCATCGTCGCCGCTGGCGATCAGCAGGAACACCAAGGTGAGCAACACGTGGACCATGAGCCCGGCGACCGCATTGAGTCCAACTGCAGTCACGCTGACCGCGGTTGGCACACCTTGACGTTGGAAGTACCTGATGTTCGTGGCGATTCCACCGACCTTCGCGGGTGTGACTCGATTGGCGAACGACGACGCCATCTGTGCGGCCAGCGCCGGTCCGAACCGCAAGCGGAGCGGAATCGCGCCGAGCAGGCTCGCCGTGGCGGCAACGTAGGTGAACAGCGACAACACGATGGCGACGAGCGCCCAAGAAGCCGAGGCGGTTCGGGCCTGCGCCCAGAGGTTGTCGATGTCGGCGAGTTGCGGGACGAGAAACCATGCGCTGAGCCCGATGGTGGCCAGCAGGAACACAGTCTTGCCATTGATCCGTTCGAGCTTGACCTGCTGCTCCTCGGGGATTGCACACTCCTCGATCAGCATCGCTCGGATCGGCGCCAACCCCTTGTCTCCGCCGATTCCTTGGCGTGTCGCTGTGCTGAGTGCCAGCGGCTGCAACCACGGCAGCGCACGTCGAAGTTCTTCCACACCGGTCGCTGCATGTGCAGCGGCGACCGCCCGGTCGGTGCCCACCACGGCAGCACTCGACGCCAAGAGCTCTGCTACGTCGGTGCCGAGCAGTTGGTCGGATGCGGCGAGTTCGGAGAAGCCGAAGTCGATCAACCATGGCTCGCCCGACGTGTCGATGAAGATGTTGGCCAGCCGCAGATCGCGGTGGGCGATGCGCTTCGCATGGAGTTCGCTCACCATCGACCAGATTCCGACCAACGCCTCATCACCGATGTCGGACAGCGTGTCAGCTGACGTTCCTTCGATCGCCTCGTAGGCGATCACCATTCCGTCGATTCCGGCATCGGCGACACCGAGCACCCGCGGTGTTCGGATGCCGAGGGCCGCGGCCTGGAGTGACACCAACGCCTCGTGCTCGACGGCGCGCTGCAAACTCACGAACGGCCGGTGATCGCCCGTCTTTCGTAACCGGATCCACCGATAGACACGAAACAACAAATCGGCGCTGCGCTCGTCGCGTCCGAGCGCCTTGACGAACACCCGTGTGCCGTCGGCAGTGGCTCCGATCCACGGCGCCGAGCCGCGGGCATCGACGTCGAGATGTTCGATGTTCGTGAGGTCCAGCCCGACAGATCGAAGCGCGACCGTGATCTCGCTGGCGTCTGGTGCGAGGTCGTGGCGGCCGACCGCCAACAGGATCGCCGATCCGACGAGCAGCCCGCAGCCGACGTCGCTCACCAGACCCAATGCGGGCACACCCGATGACCAAACGGAGATCGCCGCATAGAGAGCGAGTAGCACGCCGAGTCGTGAGGCGAGCGCTCGATGAAGGTAGGAGCTCGCGACCAACAGCATCGATACTGCGCCGCTCAGCAATGGGTCACCTGGACGGGGGAATTCGCCCGGTCGGAGGTTGAACGCCGAAGCGTCGATCTCGAATGCGAGTCGGACCTGTTCGTCGACGATCTTGAAGATCATCTCACCGACCGCCACGCTGGCGATCGCTGCAATCGCGAACCCGCCAGCGAGCATCGCGAAGCGTCGATATCTCCTCGTGGCCAGTGCCCACACCAATGTGGCGCCGGTTGCAGCGATGACTCCGACCGCCAAGATCGCGGCGGGGAGATCGCGCAGCCAATCCGGCAAGCCATCGATTGCGGACGCTCCGTCGGCGCTCAGCCCGAGCAAGGTCGAGTCCAGTACGTTCACCGTCGCAATCCCGCCGACGATCAATACGCCGGCGATCACGAGCCGCAACACATCGACCGGCGATCGGACGTGGGCCCGATGGGCGTCGTGATCGTTGCTCGATCGTGTCTCTCCGGTTATGTCAGCAGCGCTTCTCATGAGCTTGCACAGTCGCAGTCCGGGTCGACGAAACGGTTCAGAAACGCGAACCACAACACCGCCGCGAAGCCGGACCCCATCGCTGCGCCGACGATCACATCGAGCAGGTTGTGTTCGCCGTAGTACAGGCGTGCCACGGCGACCATGGCTGCCCACGTCACGGCGACGAACCTCCATCGCGGGGGGAGAAACGCCGAGAGCAGAATCGCGGTCGCGAATGCGGTGGTCGAGTGCCCCGACGGGAAACTCAGCCCCTCGAATGCCGGTCCTCGGACGTTGATTTCGGGCCCGATCGAAACGAACGGCCGTTCACGCTGCACGAGCTTCTTCACGAGGCCTTTCTCGATGCCGAGTTTCAGCGGGAGCACCATGACGAACGGCACGAGGTGCTGCCACCTCCGGGTGAACAACACCACGATCGCTCCGGCTACGACCGGCGCTGCGAACACACCGACCTGCTGGATCACCCACATGATCGGCTCCAACCAATTGGGCCATCCGTTGACGAACTTCAATGCCCCGACCTCCCACCCGGGTACGGTGCCATCCCAGGCGATTGCCGACCCGGCGAGGATCACGGCCAACGCCGAGATGACGACGATGACGACGCGCTGCCGCGACAGCGAGTGGCAGATGACGAACATGCCGCGCCTTGCCTGGCAGTTCGACGCCACAACGTGGTTCTGGGCCGTCATGGCTGGCGTCCTCGTTCTTCGCTCGGTCCGACGTTGTCGGTGCACAGCGTCATGGCACTGCTGGCGATGGCGATGTGGGAGAACGCTTGTGGGAAGTTGCCGAGCTGTCGACGGCCGACGGGGTCGTACTCTTCGGAGAGCAGTCCGACGTCGTTTCGGAGGTTCAACAGGCGCTCGTAGAGCGCTGTGGCCTCGCCATGACGGCCCATCAGGGCGAGGCTGTCGACGAGCCAGAACGAGCACAGCAGAAATGCTCCCTCTTCTCCACCGACTCCATCACCGCCCCCGCCACCGGCGCCGTCGACCTGGTAGCGCATCACCAGTCCGTCGACGGTGAGCTCACGCTGGATGGCCTCCACGGTGGCCACGACCCGTGGATCGGTGGCTGGTAGGAATCCGACGAGCGGAATCATCAGCGTGGAAGCATCGAGGGCCTTGCGTCCGTAGGCCTGGGTGAACACGCCACGGTCATCAACGGCGTTGGCACAGACCTCGGCGTGGATGCGGCTACGTGCGTCACGCCATCGGTCGGCGTCACCGTCGAGTCCGAGGTGCTCGACCGCTTTGACGGCGCGATCGAACGCGACCCAGGCCATCACCTTCGAGTGGGTGAACTGGGCCCGCCCGCCCCGCACTTCCCAGATCCCCTCGTCGGGGTGCTGCCAGTTGCCTTCGAGCCATTCCATCATGGCCTGCTGGATGTGCCATGCGTTTTCGTCTGGTGCCATCCCGTTGAGTCGGGCCTGGTGCATGGCGTCCATGACTTCGCCGAACACGTCGAGTTGGACCTGATCGGCTGCCCCGTTGCCGATCCGGACCGGCGTGGATCCTTCGAAGCCTCCGAGCCACGGAAGCTCGTGCTCGGGGAGGCGACGTTCGCCGGCGAGGCCGTACATGATCTGGAGTCGTGACGGTTCGCCGGCCACCGCTCGAACCAGCCAGTCGCGCCACGATCGGGCGTCTTCGACGCACCCCGCCTTCAGCAGCGCCAAGAGTGTGAAGGTGGCGTCGCGCAACCAGCAGTAGCGGTAGTCCCAGTTGCGTGAGCCGCCGATCCATTCAGGGAGTGACGTCGTCGGTGCCGCCACGAAGGATCCGGTGGCGGCGTGGGAGAGGCCCTTCAGGACGGTCAGCGACTCGTGAACCTCGCCGCGATAGGCGCCGTCGTAGCTCAGGCGCGACGACCAGTCGGCCCACCACCCGAGCGTCTGCGTCGAGCATCGAGTCGACATCGATCGGCTGCGGAGTCGCCAGATGAGACGGGTACCAGGCCAGATCGAAGCCGACCCGGTCGCCCGCACGGACGGTGAACTCGCCGACAGTGGCGTACCCCTCGCCGTGCATGTCGATCGGTGTGCGCAGGATGAGGCCCTCCGGTCCGGCGACCGCGCAGATACCTCCGTCTCGTCGGCTGACCCACGGAATGATGCTGCCGTAGTCGAACCGCACCCGCAGCTCGCTGCGCATCGACACCGAACCGCTGCGACCCTCGACCAGACGTACCAGACGGTGAACGTCCCCAACGGGAACCAGGGCATCGATGACCGCCACGACACCGGTATCGGTGGAGTGCACCGTCTCGAGGACGAGTGAACCAGGCCGGTAGCGCCGCTCGGATCGGGTCGGCCCGACCGGGGCCAGCGACCAGTGGCCATTGTCCTGGTCTCCGAGCAACGAGGTGAAGCAGGCACCAGAGTCGAACCGCGGAAAGCACAACCAGTCGATCGATCCGGCCAGCGACACCAGCGCAGCGGACCGCGAGTCGCTCAACATCGCGTAGTCCTCGATACGTCTCATGTCACCTTTCACGGTTGACCACGATCCTTCCACGAACTCATCTAGACGGCTTCCGATCGAGGAGTGCGGCGATCAACGCGTTGGTCGACGGATCGTGAAGGTCCGGGTCGGGGAGCCGGGACGTCAACTCTTTCCCGACCTGCTGGGCGAGCGCCTTGCCGAGCTCGACACCCCACTGATCGAAGGAGTTGATGCCCCAAACTGTGCCCTGCACGAACACCTTGTGTTCGTAGAAGGCGACGAGTTGTCCGAGGACACGCGGGGTCAGCGACGGTGCAAGGATCACGGTGGACGGTCGGTTGCCGGCGAAGGTTCGATGGGGAATGAGATCCGAGCCTGTGCCGGCGGCCGCCACTTCCTCTGGCGTCTTTCCGAACGCCAGAGCCTCCGCCTGGGCGATCAGATTGGCTACCAAGAGATCGTGTTGTCCATCGAGATCCTCAGCTGGTTCGAGGAAACCGATCAGGTCACACGGAATCACGGTCGTGCCCTGGTGGATGAGTTGATAGAAGGCGTGCTGTCCGTTGGTTCCGGGTTCACCCCAGACGATGGGGCCGGTTTGGTAGTCGACGGCGGTGCCATCGAGGCGAACCGATTTGCCGTTGCTTTCCATGTCGAGTTGCTGCAGGTAAGCGGGGAAGCGGTCGAGGTGTTGGCTGTAGGGAAGCACGGCGTGGGTGGGGAGGTGGAGGAAGTTGCGGTACCAGATCCCGATCAAGGCGGCCAGCACCGGGGCGTTGTCCGCGAGCGGCGTGTGCCGGAAGTGCTCGTCGATGTCTCTGAACCCGTCGAGCATGCTGCGAAAGTGCGTCTCACCGATGGCGATCATGAGGCTGAGGCCGATCGCTGCGTCGAAGGAGTATCGGCCACCGACCCAGTCCCAGAATTCGAACATGTTGTTCGTGTCGATCCCGAATGCGGCGACCTCTGTGGCGTTGGTCGACACCGCGACGAAGTGTTTGGCGACAGCGGTCGGGTCGCCGTCGAGGCCGGCGAGCAGCCAGTCCCGTGCATGCCGGGCGTTCGTCAGCGTCTCCGTGGTCGTGAACGTCTTGGATGCCACGACGAAGAGCGTCTCGGCAGGGTCGAGATCCTGTGTGGCGTCGAGCAGGTTGGCTGGGTCGACGTTCGAGACGAATCTGACGTCGATGTCGGGATGGACGTACGGGGTGAGGGCGCGGTACGCCATGAGCGGGCCGAGGTCAGACCCGCCGATCCCGATGTTCACGATGCTGCGGATGCGGCGGCCGGTGTGGCCCTTCCACTGTCCGCTGCGGACGAGCTCGGAAAAGGCCGCCATGCGGTCGAGCACACTGTGGACGGCTGGGACGACGTCGTCACCGTCGACAGTAAAACGGTCGGAGGGATGGGATCGCAGAGCAGCGTGGAGTACGGCACGGCCCTCGGTGGTGTTGATGGGCTCGCCGGCGAACATCGCCGCAGTTCTCGCCTCTACTCCGGTCCGCTCGGCGAGGGCAAGCAGCAGCCGAATCGTTTCGTCGGTCACACGGTGTTTGGAGAAGTCGAACCTCATGTCCCCGGCGGCGAGGGTGAGACGTCGGGCGCGGTCGGGGTCGTCGGCGAAGAGCTGACGGAGGTGCACCGGTGCCATCGCCGCGGCGTGGTCGACCAACGCTTGCCATTCGGGGGACTTGGACGGATCTTCGAGAGTCATGGTTGCTCGGTTTCTGGGTTGTCGATGGGGCAGAGATCGATGTCCGTGACGGGGAGTATTTCCATCAGGGGGTCGCTTCGATTCCGCGGAGGTGACAGCCTTCGTTCCATCGTCGGATGACTCGGTTTTCTCGTTCGAATCCGAGGGTGGAGATCGTGGCGGTGTTGAGCGCGAGGTTGCGGCCGGCGTCGGCGGGGAGTCCGAGCCAGCGGGCGGCCAGGATCCGCAGGAGGTGGCCATGCGCGAACAGGACCGTGTCGCCTGGAGCGCGCAGGGCGCGGTCGATGGCGTTGTCGGCGCGATCGCCGACCGACTCGACGGTTTCGCCTCCGATGATCGGATGGGTCCACACCGACCAGTCGGGGATCTTCTTGCGGGTATCGGGTGTGGACACGCCCTCGTAGGTTCCGTAGTCCCATTCGAGAAGGTCGTCCGTGATCTCTGCGGTGATGGCGAGATCGGCTCGTTCGTATGTTTCTCGGGCCCGGATCAACGGGCTCGACATGGCAAGCGCGAACGGTTTGCCTTCGAGCATTTCGGCGAGTTGGTCGGCTTGTCGGCGCCCGATCTGGGTGAGTGGAATGTCGGTGCGCCCGGTGTGGCGGCCGCTTCGGCTCCACTCGGTCTCACCGTGGCGGACGAGCACGATCTCGCCGGTGTTGGTTTCCATCATCGACCGCCGATCGCGAGCGGCCAGACGGCTCCGCCGACCAGACCGGGGTCATCGCCGAGCGAGGCCTCGACGATGTCGATCGGCAGTTGGAGATCTTGGGGGCCGTAGCGTTCGAGCATGGCAGCGAGCGGTTCGCGGACAAGCGTGCCGTTGCGGCCGACACCGCCGCCGATGACGATCACGTCCGGGCTGAACAGGTGGGCCAGGTTGACGACCGTCGCCCCTGCCGCCCGCATAGTGAGATCCCATGCGTGGCGAGCCTTCGGATCTCCGTTGCGTACCAACGACACCAGATCCGCGCCCCGTGCGTCGAGACCGACCGCGTCGGCGTTGCGGTGGAGCGCGGGCCCTGCGGCGAGCTGCTCGGCAGTCGATGGTTGCTCGGTTCCGAGGTGGTCGACAGCGATGATGGTGTGGCCGACCTCGGCGAGCGACCGGGTACCTCTGAGAAGCTTGCCGTCGAGCACGACGCCCGCGCCGATCCCGGTGGAGATCGTGACGTACACCATGTCGGTGTAGGGCTGCCCCGAGCCGAAGTAGGCCTCACCAACCGCCGCCAGATCGGCGTCGTTGGCGAGGAACACCGGGGCGTCGAAATGCCTGGCGAGGTGCTCTTCGTTCAGGTCGGCCACCCAGGTCGGCGGGAGATTCGGTGCGTACTCGAGACGACCAGCGCAATAGTCGACTCGCCCTGGTGCACCGATGACGATCGTGTCGAACGCACCGCGTCCGCCGCCTTGATCGCGCACGGAGGCCATGAGTTGTTCGAGCGCGTCGGGGCACCGCGCGTCGTGCGGGGTGGGCTCTGTGGTGCGGTGCTGGATTTCACCGTCTGCGGTGACGACCGCGGCGCGCATGTTGGTTCCACCGAGGTCGACGGACAAGACGTTGCCGCTCATCGGGGTGCCTCGTCGATGCCGTGCCAGCCACCGTCGGGTGTGAGGGCGTGGTCGGGGCCCCAGGTGCCTGTCGCGTACGCCAAGACCGGTCGATGGTTCTCGAGGACCGGATCGACGATCCGCCAGGCTTGTTCGACACCGTCTTGGCGGGCGAACAGGCGGGCGTCGCCGCTCAGGGCGTCGTCGAGGAGTCGTTCGTAGGCTTCGTGGCCGCCCGACGCCTGCTCGTCGTTCACGACCTGGAGGGGAACCGAACGGCTGACGAGGGCATCGCCTGGCTTCTTGGCCTGCATCTCGAGAGTGATGCAGTCGTCTGGCTTCATGCGGAAACGCAGGTGGTTGGGATGCGGCACGCAGGTCGGATCACCGAACAGCATCCGTGCGGGCGGCTTGAACTCGATCACCGCCTCGGTGACCGTCGTCGGTAGACCCTTGCCGGCCCTGATGTACCAGGGCACCCCGGCCCATCGCCACGAGTCGATCTCGGTCCGCAGTGCCACGTACGTTTCGGTGTCCGACTCGGCGTCGACGCCCGGTTCCGACCGATACCCGTCGTACTGGCCCCGCTCGATCTGTGCGGGGTCGAATGCCTTCATCGCCGTGAGCACCTTGACGCGCTCGTCGCGGAGCGCGTTCGGCGTCTCGGAGACCGGTGGCTCCATGGCGAGCAACGCGATCACCTGGAGGAGGTGGTTCTGGACGACGTCTCTGAGTGTGCCGATCTGGTCGTAGAAACGGCCGCGACCCTCGATCCCGAACGACTCGGCCATCGTGATCTGCACGCTGTCGATGTAGTTCCGGTTCCACACCGGTTCGAGAATGCTGTTCGCGAACCGGAACACCATCAGGTTCTGCACCGGCTCTTTCCCGAGGAAATGGTCGATCCGGAAGATCGCATCTTCGCTGAAGTGTTGCTGGAGCGTCTGGTTGAGCTGTCGTGCCGAGGCGAGATCGCGGCCGAACGGTTTCTCGAGGACGACCCGGCCGCCCTGGTTGAGGCCGACCGTCGCGAGGCCTTCGACGACATCGCCGAACAACGACGGCGGGATCGCCAGGTAGCAGACGGGCAATCGGGCGTCGCCGAGTGCTTCGCCCAGCTTTCGGTATGTCTCGGAGTCTCGGTAGTCGCCTGCGACGTACCGAAGCGATCGGGCGAGCTCGTCGAACACCGATTCGTCGATGTCGGTTCCGTTTGCTTCCAGCGAGCTGCGGACGTGAGCGCGCAGCTCGTCGACGTTCCAGCCGGTGGAGGCCACACCGACGACAACCGGTGGCAGGCGGCCACGACTCGTCAGGTTGTAGAGAGAGCTCAACAGCTTCTTGGCGGCCAGGTCGCCGGTGATGCCGAACAGGACGAGGGCGTCGGCCCGGGCGTCGTTCATGACGCACTGCGCTTCTCGGCGTGTCCGCCGAACTGGTTGCGCATTGCCGACAACAACCGGTCGCCGTAGTCGGCCTCACCCCTTGAGCTGAACCGCTCATACAACGCGGCGGTCAGAACATGAGCCGGAACGCCGACGTCGACGGCTGCCTGCACTGTCCAGCGTCCCTCGCCAGAATCGGACACACGCCCCGCGAAGCCATCGAGTTTCGGGTCGTCCAGCAGTGCGACGGCCGTCAGATCGAGCAGCCATGAGGCGACGACGCTTCCCCGTCGCCAGACCTCGGCAACCTCGGGGAGGTCGATGTCGAATCGGTAATATTGCGGGTCTCGAAGCGGGGTGGTCTCCGCGTCGTGGTCTTGCGAGCCCGAGCCGATACCGGCGTGAGCCAGGACGTTGAGGCCCTCGGCGTAGGCGGCCATGATCCCGTACTCGATCCCGTTGTGCACCATCTTGACCAGATGTCCCGCGCCGTTGGGGCCGCAGTGCAGGTAACCATTCTCCGAAGCCGACGGCTCGCCGATTCGTCCAGCGGATCGTTCGGCGGCGTCGACGCCCGGCGCCAGCGCCCTGAAGATCGGATCGAGATGAGTGACGATCTCGGCTTCGCCGCCGATCATCAGGCAGAAGCCGCGTTCGAGGCCGAACACGCCGCCGCTCGTGCCGACATCGACGTAGTGGATCTGGGCTTCTCGAAGTTCGGCAGCGCGGTCGATGTCGTCGCGGTAGTAGCTGTTGCCGCCGTCGATGACGATGTCGCCCGCGGCGAGGTGCTCGACGACGTCGTTGACGACGCGGCCGGTGAGCCCGGCTGGCACCATCACCCAGACGACGCGAGGCGTGACGAGCAGGCTGGCGAGTTCGTGGAGCGAGGCGGCGCCGGTCGCACCTTCGGCGACGAGTTCGGCGACCGACTCCGGGTTGACGTCGTAGACCACGCACTCGTGACCAGCGTTCATGGCGCGACGCACGAGGTTGGCCCCCATCCGTCCCAAACCGACCATTGCTAACTGCATGATGTGAACTCCTGTTGTTCGTTCCGATTGATGTCGTGGATATTGGTGTGTGTGATCGACGTGGTTGCGATCGATGTTCACTGGGCTTGGCCCAACTGTTCGACCTTGCGGATCCATGCACGCCAGCAACGCCGCCCATGAGGCTCGAAAGGCGGTCGCACCGTCGGCTTGCAGGGTCGAAGCGAGCGCCTCGACGTCCACGCCGGCGGCTCGAACTGCTGACAGGACGGCATCGGAGCCGGCGATGTCCGGTTCGAGCAGGTCGCACACGACGCCGTGATCCGCGAAGGCCAGCAGGGTGGCTTCTGGGATCGTGTCGACAGTGCCCGGTGCCGCGAGTCGGCCGAGATAGTACGTGTCGGGGAGGTCCGGGTTCTTCGTTCCGGTGCTCGCCCACAGGACCTTCTGAGGTAGAGCGCCGGCTGCGGCGAGCGCTTTCCAGCGATCGCTTGCCAGGACATCTTGATAGCTCGAGTAGATCTGCTGCATGACGGCAAGAGCGGTCTTGCCCTGCAGAGCTTCGGGCAGGTGCGGGTCGGCGGCGGCGTCCCAACGGGAGACGAACACGGACGCGACGGATCCGACAGCAAGCGGTTGATGGTTGGCCAGGCGTCGCTCGAGACCACGTTGATAGGCCTCGGCGGTGGATTCGTAGTGGGCGGCGGAGAACAGCAGCGTGACGTTGACCGGTGTGCCGGCCGCGATCAGTTCCTCGACGGCGATCAGCCCTGCGGCTGTACCTGGAACCTTGATCATGATGTTGGGACGGTCGGCCTGGGCGAACAGTCGCCGGCCGGCGTCGACCGTGGCAGCCGCGTCGTTGGCGAGGTCGGGTGAGACTTCGACCGACACGTAGCCGTCGGTTCCGCCGCTGGAGTCGAAGACGGGACGCAACAGATCTGATGCAGCGACGAGGTCTTGGAGCGCGACGTCGAAGACGAGATCTTCAGACGATTTCGTTCCGGCCCGCAACGCTGCCGCGATGGCAGCGTCGTAGTCGCCGCTGCTGGAGATCGCCTTCTCCAGAATGGTCGGATTGGAGGTCACCCCGGTGACGAAGAAGTCGTCGAAGTAGTGAGCCAGGGTCCCAGAGGTGATGAGCTTGTTGGTGATGTTGTCGAGCCAGAGCCGTTGGCCGGTGTCGTGGAGTTGACTTGGTGCGTTCATGAGTCGTTGCCTTTCGGGAGTGGGTAGCTGGTGAGGTCGAACGTGGAGCGCATGCGCCTGTTCATTGCTCCCCGACGATGCGCAGGGCGTGCTCGGCGACTGCGTCGGCGGTGAGCCCGAAATGTTCGTAGAGGGTGGTCGCTGGGGCCGAGGCGCCGAAGTGGTCGAGCCCGATCGGGTGGTCCACGAACTCGAGCCACCCTTGCGTCGCGCCGGCTTCGACGGACAGCGACGGCCGCTGTGGCGGGATGACTGTGTGCTGCTCGGCGATGGGGCGTTGCCGGAACAGCTCCCACGACGGCATCGACACGACGCGGGCGGACACGTCGGTGGTGGCGAGCAATGTTCGGGCTTCCAACGCGACCTCGACCTCGGTGCCAGTCGCCACGAGTGTGACGTCGTCGCCCGGTGCGACCACAGCCGCTCCTGCCGCGACATCGACCAACTCGGCGTCGAGCACGACCATGTCCTGGCGCGACAGCACCAGAACGGTCGGCCCGTTGTGCTCGAGGGCGGTCCGCCATGCTTGGGCGACCTCATTGGCGTCACCGGGGCGGATTACCCGTAGTTCAGGGATGGCACGCAGGCTGGCGAGGTGTTCGATCGGCTGATGGGTGGGGCCGTCCTCACCGACGCCGATCGAGTCGTGGGTCATGACGAAGACCACAGGCAGTTTCATCAGCGCCGCCATCCGGATCGTCGGGCGGAGATAGTCGGAAAACACGAAGAACGTGGCGCAGTACGGGCGCAGGCCACCGTGCGCTGCGATGCCGTTGCAGATCGCGCCCATCGCGTGTTCGCGGACGCCGAAGTGAATGTTTCGACCCGTCCAATCTCCGGCGTTCACGTCGCCGGACTCCAGGATCTGGGTCTTGGTCGAAGGGGCCACATCGGCCGAGCCTCCGACCAGTTCGGGGATTGCAGCGGCCAACGCGTTGAGGGTCAGGCCGCCGGCGTCGCGGCCCGACAGCCGTTCACCGGCCGGGAACGTCGGGACGTGTTCGGTCCAACCAGCCGGGAGTTGCCCCGTGCTGACACGGTCGAGCTCGGCGGCGAGGTCGGGTTCCACCTTTCGGTACGACTCGGTCAATGCTTCGCGGTAGCTGTGGCCCCTGGTGCGAACCGCGATCCGGGATTGCCAGTGGTCGTACACCGCGTCGGGAATCACGAACGGCTCGTGGTTCCAATCAAGTGTCGTGCGGGTGCTGCGGATCGCATCGGCTCCCAGCGGTGATCCGTGGGCTGCGGCGGTGTCCTGTTTCGGTGAGCCGTAGCCGATGTTGCTGCCGACCACGATGAGGGTCGGTCGTTCGGTTTCTTCGACAGCTGACGTGATCGCTGTGTCGATCGCGTCGAGGTCGTTGACACAGCTGACATGAGCGACGTGCCAACCGTAGGCAGCGAAGCGCTCGGGCACGTCTTCGCAGAACTCGACGTCGCGGGCACCTTCGAGCGATATCCGGTTGTCGTCGTAGAAGACGGTGAGCTTGTCCAATCCCAGCCGCCCGGCCAACGAGGCGGCTTCGCTGCTGATGCCTTCCATCATGTCGCCGTCGCCGGCGATCACCCAGCTGCGATGGTTGACCACCGGGAGTCCTGGACGGTTGAAGCGTCCAGCGAGCATCTTTTCTGCCATCGCGAATCCGACACCGTTGGCGATGCCTTGCCCGAGTGGGCCTGTCGACATGTCGATACCTGCGGTCACGCCGCGCTCGGGGTGCCCGGGTGTGCGTGATCCCCACTGGCGGAACTCGCGAAGGTCGTCGATCGTGACGTCATAGCCGGACAGGTGCAGCGCTCCGTACAGCAGCATCGAAGCGTGTCCGATCGACAGCACTAGCCGATCGCGGTCGAACCAGTCCGGGCGGGCAGGGTCGTGGCAGAGATGACGGGTAAAGAGCCGGTAGGCGAGCGGGGCGAGCGCCATGGCGGTTCCGGGGTGACCGGAGCCCGCTCGCTCGACGGCATCGACCGCCAGGAACCGGAGGGCGTTGATCGCCTCGGTCTCATCGGGTGGGGTGACCTGGTCGTTGTCGGTGCGTGAGAGCACGACGAGGTCGTCTCGCAGATCGGCGGTGGGTGCGTATGTCATTTGGTTTCCCTTGATGAGCGTCAACGCTGAGGCGCGTTGAGGAGGTTCTGATGGACGACGATGTATTCGGCCGAGACGGACAGGACCCTCGGAGGGCCGTCCCATCCGTCTGGGCTCATTGCTCGGACGCCGAACTCGCCGTGATGACGACGCAGTGAGAACCGCCGAACCCGTTCGGCTCGATGAGGTCGGCCTGGGGGTCGTCGTAGAACTCACCGCCGTCGGCCAGATATCGGAAACACACCGCCGATCCGGATGGGACGTTCAACGCGACGGACCGAGTGCCGTTCGAGCGGCGGACGAGTGGATGCGCCAACGGGTCCCAGTCGTTGAAATCCCCGACGATAGAGACGGGACGTTCGTCGTCGACGGTGAACGTGATGCGGGTCGTTTCGTCCTTGTTGTCCTTCTTGGTGATCATTCCTTGCTCCTTGCTCCTTGCTCGTTGGTGGCGGATGTGGGGACACGTCCGGTTGGATGGGAGTCGCCCTTGCAGATTGCGACCTCTCGTGCGGCCGTTCCTTGCGGAGTAGCTGATGCTCGATGTGAGAGGGAACCGGGGTGGGTTGTGTCGGCTGCCCGGATTGTCCGAAATGCGGCGTTCTTGTGTCCGCCGCGACATGACACGCCGCGACGGGGTTAAGGGTTCTGAGCCTTCGAACCGATGATCAACTTGGCGACGAGGCCGGTCCAGCCGGTTTGGTGGGATGCTCCGAGCCCGCAGCCGGTGTCGCCGTTGAAGTATTCGTGAAACAACAGTTGTCGATGCCACGCTGGATCATCTTGGAAACGGTTCGAATCACCGAACATCGGCCGACGTCCGTTTGGGTCGTCGGCGAACAGCGACACGAGCCTGGCCGAGAGATCTGTGGCGACACTGCGCAGTGGCTGGGTCTGATCTGAGCCCGTGGGGTGGGCGATCGTGAAGTTGTCGCCCAGGTATCTGTCGAATCGCTGCAGTGACTCGATCAAGAGGTAGTTGAGTGGAAACCAGACGGGTCCTCGCCAGTTCGAGTTCCCACCGAACAGCCCGGAGGTCGACTCACCCGGCTCGTAGCCGACGCTCGCTTGCACTCCTGGGAGGTCGAGCCGGAACGGCGCTGCAAGGTGGCTCTTGGCGAGCGATCGCAGCCCGAAGGGTGAGAGAAACTCGTCTTGGTCGAGCATCTTGTCGAGAATTCGTGGCAGCCGTTCGGGGGACACGATCGAAAGCAGCCAGCCGTCGAAGCCGTCCGGTTCGTGATGGACGACGTTGGCGGCGTGTTGGGGCTTGTTGACCCGGAACCATTCGAAGCGTGCGGCGAAGTCAGGTAAGCGTCGAAGCGTGGCAGTGGACAATGTGGTCGTGGCCGCGAGCGGCAGCAGGCCGACCATCGATCGGACGCGGCAGAGGCACCGGCTCGGCCCCGGGAACCTGGAGAACGTCGTAGTAGAAGCCGTCTTCGTCGCTCCAGAGGCCGCAGTGGTCCATGGCGTTGGCGATGTAGGTGAAGTGCTCCAAGAACTTGGTGGCGAGGTCCTCGTAGGTCTGGTCGTGTTCCGCCAGCGCCAACGCGATCTCGAGCAGGTTCAGGCAGTACATCGCCATCCACGCCGTGCCGTCGGACTGTTCGAGCAGGCCGTCGATCGGCAGTTCAGCCGAACGGTCGATCGGACCAATGTTGTCGAGCCCCAAGAACCCGCCCTCGAACACGTTGTTGCCCTGTTGGTCTTTGCGGTTGACCCACCAGGTGAAGTTGAGGAGCAATTTGTGCAGGATCCGTTCGAGGAATGCGAAGTCGTCACCGCCGGCGGCCTCGAACACCCGCAAGGCCGCCCATGCGTGAACCGGAGGGTTCACGTCGCCGAATGCCCACTCGTAGGCTGGGAGCTGCCCGTCGGGGTGCATGTACCACTCACGGCACAGCAGCACGAGTTGGTCCTTGGCGAACTGCGGGTCGACCTCAGCGAGAGCGATGCAATGAAACGCAAGGTCCCAAGCGGCGTACCACGGGTACTCCCACTTGTCGGGCATCGAGATCACGTCGGCGTTGTTGAGATGCCGCCACGCCGAGTTGCGGCCCGTGGTTCGTCGCGCTGGAACGGGCGGACCGTTGGGGTCACCATCGAGCCAGCGCTCGACGTCGAAGTGATAGAACTGCTTCGACCACAGCATCCCCGACAGCGCCTGGCGGGCAATCATCGCTTCTTCGGCGCCGACATGATCGGGGACGACGGACGCGTAGAACTGATCCGCTTCGGACGCTCGGCGTGCGAGCAAGTCGTCGAAGTCGTGGTGGATCGAGGTTCCGTCGCGACTCAACCGCAGCCGAACCTCGGCTTGTTCGCCGGCAGCAACCCTCAACACATAGTGCAGAGCCGCCTTGGTGCCATGCAGCTCAGGGTTGACCGAAGGCGCGTGGTGGATGATGTGATCACCGATGCCATCTTTGGGATACGGGTCACCGTCGATTCCCCACAGGCGTCGGGCGTTCGACTCGTTGTTGCAGAACAGTGGTGTCGGCGCGCCGTCCCCTGCCAGGTACATCGATCCCAGTGAGTGGTGTTTCGCTGCTAGACATCCGTCGTGGAGTGAGATCGACGGTGTTCGATCGTCGAGACCCCACGACCATGTGTTGCGGAACCAGAGCGTCGGTGCGACGTGCAGCGTCGCGTCATCGGGGCCGGCATTGCGGACCGTCAGGCGGATCGCGATGTCGTCGGATGTGGACTTGGCGTAGTCAGCGGTGATCTCCCAATAGCGATCGTCATCGAATGCCGCGGTGTCGAGCAGCTCGAACTCAGGATCGTCACGGCTCCGGCCCCGGTTCTCGGCCACCAGTTGGTCGTACGGAAACGCCGTTTGGGGGTAGACGTAGCGCCAGCGCATCCACGAGTGGGTCGGGGTCGAGTCGAGGTACCACCAGTACTCCTTGGCGTCCTCGCCATGGTTGCCCTCATTGCCGGTCAGACCGAAGATGCGTTCCTTGAGGATCGGATCGTGGCCGTTCCAGAACGAGAAGGCAAGACAGAGCCGTTGCTGGGCGTCGCAGATGCCACCCAATCCGTCCTCGTTCCAACGGTACGCACGTGATCGAGCGTGGTCGTGTGGCAAATACTCCCAGGCCTCACCATGATCGCTGTAGTCCTCGCGGACCGTTCCCCACGCACGTTCGCTGACGTATGGTCCCCACCGCTTCCAGTCGACGCCTGAGTCGGCGAGCCGGGCACGCTCGATGTCGGTTTCGGCACACGCAGGCCCGCCATCATTGTGATCTCGGGCGGCGGCACCGTGCAATCGACTCATCCCACCATCATCCGCGACCTCGAACCCAAAAGCCCCCTCTATTGCCTTAGATGACGCATTGTTCGTGCCCGAGCGCTCGGTGCCGGGTTCCATGTTCGATGATGAGGAACGATCGACCATGTTGACATGCCGGTTCGGACGCCAGATCTGCGGAGATCTCGATTCGGCGAGCCGACGCGAGTGGCTCGTCGCCGACGGGCTCGGTGGGTACGCGATGGGGACCGTCTCAGGTCTGCGAACCCGTCGCTACCACGGCCTGCTGGTCGTCGCCGGTGACACGCTCGGGCAGCGACACCTCGGTCTGGCAGCGCTCGACGCCACGGTGGTGATTGGAGATCGGCACGTGCGCTTGGCGACCCATGAATGGTCCGGCGGTGTCATCGATCCGGCCGGTCACCGCGACCTCGCCTCGTTCGAGCTGATCGATGCGGTCCCACGCTGGCGATGGTCGATCGGCGACGTGATCGTCGAGATGGAGGTCGCAGCCACCCGCGGCCGCCCGGGAATCGGCGTCACATATCGCCTGGTCCACGCTCCGGGACGGGTACGCATCGAGATCGGAGCACTGTGCACGTGGCGAGACGCCCACGGTGAACGCTTCGCAGGCCCCGACCCACAGATCGACCGGTTCGATGATGGCTTCGTGTTCGAGGGCCGCTACCGCGTCGAAGGGCCCGGCTATTCGCCCGGCGGCGGCTGGTATCGCGACGTCCACTATCGCGAGGAAGCCGCCCGGGGACTCAACGCCCACGAGGACTTGTGGCACGCCGGGCACTTCGCCGCCGAGCTCCGGTCGGGCGAACGAATTGGTGTACGGGCTTGGGCGGGCGATCTCGCCGACCCGCCCCCGGACGCGCACGACATCGTCACCGCTGCGCGCAGCCGGGCGCAACTGGTTGCACAGCGTTGCCAGCCCGACGATGCGATCGATGAAACCCTCGCGGTCGCATGCGATCAGTTCATCGTGAGACCCGCCGCTCGCGGGCACTCGGCGGTCGTGGCCGGATACCCGTGGTTCGGGGATTGGTCCCGCGACACGATGACGTCCTACGAAGGGCTGTTCCTCGAGACCCACCGTTGGGACGAGGGGCGTGAACTGCTCAGCGGCGCCGCTGAATCGCTGTCGGAGGGAATGCTCGCCAACACCGCTGACACCGGTTCGCTCGAGTACAACACCGTCGACGCGACCTTGTGGTTCGTGCACGCCGTCGGCCGACACGTCGCCGTCACCGGCGACGTGGACCTCGCCGCCGAGCTCGGAAATCACCTCGACTCGATCGTCGACCACCACCTCACAGGCACCAGGTACGGAATCGGCGTCGACCACGACGACGGTCTGCTCACGCAAGGCCTCCCCGGGATCGCGCTGACCTGGATGGATGCCCGCATCGACGGAACCGCCGTCACGCCCCGAATCGGCAAGCCTGTCGAGATCAACGCCTTGTGGATCAACGCACTCGGCGTACTGGCCCAGCTCGAAGCGATGGACGGGAAGCGTCGTGATCGAATCGTCGCGGCTCCGCGAGACGGCGACCGAGTCGTTCAAGAACCGATTCGTCCGAGCCGACGGCGGACTGCTCGACGTCGTGGATGGCCCATTCGGTGACGACGGATCCGTCCGACCGAATCAGCTGCTGGCGGTCTCGCTGCCGCACGGCCCGATCGATGATCCTGCCGTGGTCGTATCGTGCGCCGCACTGGTCACCTCGTTGGGGCTCCGGTCCCTGGCACCCGACGACCCGTCCTATCGGTCGCATCACAGCGGTGGGCCGGTCGAACGCGACTTGGCCTACCACCAGGGAACCGTGTGGCCCTGGCTGCTCGGACCCTACGTCGAGGCCGCGATCCGCGTCGGCATCGACCCGACAGGTCTGCTCGACGGTATCGAACCGCACCTGAACGAGTTCGGGCTCGGCTCGATATCGGAGACGGCGGACGGTGATCCACCGCATACCGCAACTGGTTGTCCGTTCCAGGCCTGGTCGGTGGCCGAGGTGTTTCGAGCCCGACGACTGGTGCAGCGCCTCAGCTGATTGCATCTCCGTGGGCGGCCGAATCGGTGTCGGTCTGGTCCAGCAACGACGCCAGGCCGCCCCGGTCGACCAGATCGATGCAGCGATAGTGCAGTTCGATCAATCCTGCCGACTCGAGCAACTTCAGGACCCGCTGCACGCTGGAACGCTGCACTCCGAGCATGCCGGCCAAGGTGCCCTGTGTCGCGTGCACCCGGCCGTGTGCGTCGGCCTCGCGGAGCAGGATCGACGCCAGTTGAGCCTCGATGCCTCCGGCCAGGAGGTCGACCAACCGGCCCTGCAGGCCGGCCATCCGTTCGGCGAGTGACACGAACCAGCGTCGAGCGACCAATGGTCGTGTCTGCAGCAGGTGATACAAGGCGGCCGAGTCGAGTTCGAGCACGGTGCAGTCCTCGACCGCTCGGGCGTCGAAGGGCTCGGGGTCGCCGAGAAACACCGGAACATCGCCGAACACGTCACCCGGTCGAAGCACCTGCAGGATCACACGGCGACCTTTGACCGTCCTCGACAGCTCCACGGAACCTGTGCGTACCACGTGCACCTTCGCCGCCGGATCGCCCTGGCGGAATACGAACGTGCCGCCCGCGTACGGCTGTTCCCCCATCTCCTCGGCGAGCAACTCGACATCGCCCTCGCCGAGCGGAGATCGCGGACCGCGACTGAGACAGCATGCGAGCCACGCGCCATAACGTGCCAATCTCGATCCCATCGCCGCTACGTAGCGCATGGCCTGGCAGGCGACGTGCACGTCAGCGAGTCGTTCAAGGCATCTTCGACGCCCTTGTGGAATGTCGGGTAGGCGTAGATCATCGATCGCAGCGTCGCGATCGGGATCTCGGCGTGCACGGCGAGCGTGAGCAGTCCGAGCACTTCGCCGCCGTGGGGTCCGACCGATGTCGCTCCGACGATGACGTTGCGGTTGGCGTCGACGACGAGCTTGATGAACCCTTCGTTGCCGACAGCGTGGAGCCAACCGCGGGCGGTATGCGCCACCGCCTTGTTCACGACCTGGATCTCGAGGCTCTGTCTCGCGGGCCTCGGCCTCGGTCAGACCGACCGAGCCGATCTCGGGATCTGTGAATGTCACCGCCGGGAGTGCTGCAAGGTTGAGTGGTTCGGGATCCTCGCCGAGAATGTCGGCGGCGACGACTGCGGCCTGACGCGTCGCGAGATGGGTGAACAGCCCGTCACCGGCGATGTCGCCGGCAGCCCACAATCCGTCGATCACGCGCTGGCGTCCATCGACCTCGAGGAACGGCGACGTCGGGATCGAGTCCGAGATTCTCGATGCCGAGTTCGCGCAGGAACGTGCGTCGGCCCGTCGCCACGAGCAGCTTCTCGCCGGTCACCTCGGTGCCATCGGGCATCGCCACGACGAACTGTCCGTCATTGAACGAGACGCCGGACGCGAACTGGCCGGTGCGCACGGTGATGCCCTCGGCCTCGAAGACCTCACGCAACACCTGGCCTGCTTCGGGTTCGTTCCTCGGGAGGAGGCGATCGAGACCCTCGATCACCGTGACGTTCACTCCGAAGCGGGCCATCACCTGGGCGAGTTCAGTGCCGATCGCTCCGCCGCCGAGCACGACCAACGACTCGGGAAGCTGCTCGGTTTCCACGATGTCATGATTCGTCCAGTACGGCGTGTCGGCGAGCCCGGGAATGGGTGGGATGGCCGCCAAGGTTCCGGTCGCTACCACCAGACCGCGCGACGCGACATAGCTGGCGCCGTCGACGCTGACCGAACCGGGACCGGTGATCGTGGCGTAGCCGCGCACGAAGATTCCGCCCTTGCCGACGAATCGATCGACGGCGACGGTGTCGTCCCAGTTGTCCGTCGCCTGCTCGCGGATCCGGCGTGCGACGGGACCCCAGTCCGGCGTGGTGGTGGACGATCCGGCGAGTTCGCCGACGCGGCGACTCTCGGCGAGGAGATCAGCGGCGCGGATCATCATCTTGCTCGGCACGCAGCCCCAATACGGGCACTCACCGCCCACCAGGCTCGCCTCGATTCCGACGACGCGGAGGCCGGCCTCGGCGAGCCGTCCGCCGACCACCTCGCCGGCGGGTCCGAGTCCGATCACGATGATGTCGACGTGCGTCGTTTCGGTGTCGTTCGTCTCGGTGGTGCTCATGGTGTTGTTCCTTCTGTCGTGTCGAGGATTCGGATGATGCTGCTGTGGGTGAAATCGGGTGCCGGTCCGGCACCGATCGCGACGTACACCGATGGTGGTACGGAGATGTCGGCGAGGTACAGCTCCCCGACCTGGGGCGCGGCGCGCAACCCGACCTTGGGAAGCGCCAGGGTCAACGTGGCGTCGGCACGTACGACCGCGCCCGGTACCGAGCCATCGGTGACGTTCAGTCCCGACGGGGTGTCCAACGACACGACCGCCTGGCCGACGTCGCCGATCGTTGCGACGAGTTCGCCGATCCGGCCTCGTGGAGCACCGGTCAGGCTGTAGCCGATGAGTGCGTCGATGACGACGTCCGCCGAGCGCGGTTCGATTGGGCATCGGTATGCCCATGCGCTGGAGGATCTCGTGTTGGTGGGCGGAGACCGGTGCGAGGGTGTCGGCAGGTTGCCCGAGCGTCACGCTCACGTCGACGCCGCGATTCGCGAGATGGCGGGCGGCGACGAGGCCCCCACCGCCGTTGCCGCCGGCTCCGGCGAGCACCGTGACGGTCTGCGGGGCGAATCGTTCGATGACGAGTTGTGCGAGGTTGCGGCCGGCGTTCTCCATCATCTGGATCAACTCGATCCGCAGGTCCTCGATCATCACGCGATCGACTTCAATCATCTGCGCCTCGGTCAGCCAACCGACGTCACCGGGTGCGTAGATCGGATACGGCGTGCTCATGATCGTCCTTCGTGACATCACATGAGCAGTGGGTCGGTGATGACTTCGACGATCGACGGGCCGTCGTAGGCCAAGGCGGTTGCGATGGCGTCGCCGAGCTGGTCGACTGCGGTGACGCGCACTCCGTGGGCGCCGCAGAGTTCGGCGAAGGCGGCGAAGTCGGGGTTGTGCAGGCTGGTCTGCCAGACGTCGAACTCGCCGGCGCGCTGCTCTTTGCTGATCTTTCCCAGCTCACTGTTGTTGAGCAGGACGTGGGTGATGTTCATGCCGTATTTGACGGCGGTCGTGATCTCCATCGCGTACTGGCCGAACCCTCCGTCGCCAGACACCGATACGACCTTGCGGGTGTCACCGACCGCCGCCCACGCGCCCATCGCGGCGGGGAAGGCGAACCCGATCGAGCCGAGGTAGCCCGACATGAGGACGTCCTGGTTGGCAACTTCGAAGTAGCGGCCGAACGAGTAGGTGTTGTTGCCGACGTCGACGCAGATGACCGCGTCGTCCGGGACGTGCTCGGCGAGTTCGTCGAAGATCGATGCGGCGTTCATCCCCTTGCCGTGGTCGTCGGTGCGGCGGCTGGCCTTCTCATCGCGCCAGATCTTCCAGCGCTCGGCGATGACGGCGCGCTGATCGATGCATCTTCGTTCGCCGTCGAGACCGGTGGCGAGTAGCAGGGCGGTCGTCGCGACGGCGCCCTGGAGGCCGATGTCGACGGGATGGTGGCGCCCAATCGCCATCGGATCGTGATCGACCTGGATGATCGGCTTGTACGGCGCGATGCCGGTGTGATTGGAGAACGAGGCCCCGAACACCACGACGAGGTCGGACTCGTTCATCAGCCAACTCGCCACCGGTGTTCCGCTGCGCCCGAGCACTCCGCAGCCGAGAGGATGGTGATCCGAGATCGCACCCTTGGCCTTGAACGTGGTGATGACCGGCGCACCGATCAGTTCGGCGAGTGCGATGACGGCAGCGATGTCGGCGCGGGCCCCTTGGCCGACCACGATGACCGGGCGCTCCGAAACCCGGATGCGCTGGATCGCCTCCTGGACCCGTGCGTCAGGTGGAGAGATTTCACGCGATCCGGTCCGCCCGTCTGGTCCCGACGCCTCCTGATCGGACAGTTCGACCTGCACCTCGTCGGGGAAGATCAGGTGTGCGACGTTCTGCTCGACGATCGCGGTCTTGCAGGCGAGCGTCATCAGCTCGGCGTGGTCAGCCGCCGATAACACGACTTCACCGAAGCGCGCCACGTCCTTGAAGGCGTTGGCGAGGTCCATGTCCTGGAACGCTCCACGGCCTTTCGTTTTCGACGGCACCTGCCCGGAGAGCGCCAGGACTGGGGCGCGGTCGACCTTGGCGTCGTAGAGGCCGGTCAGCAGGTTGGTGGAGCCGGGCCCGGCGATGCCGAAGCACGCTGCGAGTCGGCCGGTGAGCTTGCCGTATGCAGTGGCGGCGAACGATGCCGCGCCTTCGTGGCGGATCCCGAAGTATCGGAGATCGCCGCGCTGTTCGGCTCGGTGCATCGCGTCGGCGAATCCGAGATTGGAGTGACCGACCATCCCGAAGACGGAGTCGACACCCCAGTTGACCATCGTCTCGACCATGACGTCCGACACGGTGCGTTCGTGTTGGGCCTCGGGTGGTAGCGCCACGTAGACGCCGTCGTCGCGCACTTCGTTGGCGTACGCCTCGGGTGCGTCGTCGAAACCTTCGGGTGGCATGCCGTTGCACGGGCTGTAGTCGTAGCCGTGCCACGGACACCGCAACCATCCCTTCTCGATCGAACCCTCCCCGAGCGGGCCACCCTGATGAGGACAACGGTTGCTCATGGCTCCGAACGTGCCGTCAACGTTGGTCACCGCGAGGGTGCGCCGACCCACGCTCACCGTGGTGACGCGCCCTTCGGGGAGCTCGTCGATGTCGAGCACCTTGTGCCACTCGTGTGGACCGTCGGGCACGGAGACTGCGTCGGTCGATGGTCGTTCGGTGTCACTCATGGTGATGCTCGTTCCACTTCATTGTTTGCTGGATGGGCGCTGCTTGTTGGCACCGTCACGCGGTGCCCTGTCGTCTTGCGTCGCGGCGGCTGCGCGCGATGTAGAACGGGAGGGCGACGAGGAAGAACGCCCCGATGATGTTGCCGATCGCAGCGGGCAGCACCGACCAGAGTAAGCCGTTGCCCCACCCTGGGCCATCGCCGAGTGGTTGGATCAGTGACAGGTAGGCCATGTTCGCCGGGCTGTGAAGAAACCCGCCGGCGACGAACGCCATGACGGTCACGAGCACCGGGATGTACTTGCCGATGATCGTCCGACCCATCGTCGCCAGGAATGCCGCCATCCCGACGAGCCAATTGGCGATGATCCCCGACACCACCGCTTGGAAGAAGCCCTCGGTGCCCCCGACGTCGCGGTACCGCATCTTCGTCGCCATGACCTCGCCGAGCAGATCTTCGAATCCGGTGCCGTAGTTCGAGACGTAGGCGATGACCTGGCCGAGCACGAAGGCGCCGACCATGTTGCCGATCGCGGCGAGCAACCAGAGCTTCACGATCGCCGTCCGCAGCGGTGGCAGCCCGAGACGATCGCGGCGTTTGCCGAGCAGGGTCGCAGGGAGCTCCACGTTCACCTCGGTGAACAGGAGCGCACCGCTGAGCACGACGAGGAAGAACCCGACAGAGAACCCGAATCCTTCGAGCAGTCGCTTCACGCCTTCGTTCTCGGTACCGGTCGCGATCAGCGTGCTGAACAGGGCGCCGACGGTGATGAAACCACCGGCGATCACACTGAGGATCAACACCTGGCTCACACGGAGACCGCACGCTCGTTTGGCGCCGGCCTCTGCCATCTCGATGAGGACGTCCTCTGGCGCGATGTACTGGTTGGTCGGCAGATCGGTCGCGGAGTCGTTCATCGTCGGTGCGCTTTCGTCGTAGTCGCCAGGTCGCTGTATTCGGGACTCCACCACGCGGCCGCGAGTCGGCTCGGAGCGTTCAGCGCCGCACGACCACGTGCGGAGTTCACCCGGCGACCGCCACGTAGATCGAACCGGTAACGAGACCGAACACGAGATGGGCCATCACGATGCCCATTGGGGTCATCTTGCCGAGCTTCGTCATCGCGACACCGGGTGCGGGCATGTCGCCGCTGCGCACGAGTGGATGCATCATCGTCAGCATGACCGGCATCATGAACGCCACCATCACACCGTGCACGCCGCCGAACAACGCCCCGAAACCCGTGGCCGCACCTTCGGAGGCCGGGTCGACGGCGTGGAGCAAACCGGCATGGACGAGACCGAACACCGCTCCCATCATCAAGTGCATCATCAGGCCGACCCCGTACACGATCGGGTTCGAGGCCTTGGGCGCAACCATTGTCCCGAGTGTGCGAAGCAAGTCCATCGACGTCATGCCGGCGGCTCGACCCATGTAGATGACGACGAGCATCGCGACGGCGCCGATGACTCCCGCCCAGATCGCCGTTCCCGGCTCGAAGTTTCCAGCCAACGAAAGGGCCAGTGTTGAAGTGTTCACGGTTCGGTTCTCCTTGTGTCCGCGACGGGCCGGTTGCCTCGCCTCATACGGATGAAACTGATCGTCAAGCTTCCGGATACCGACAATGCGTCTTTTGCGACATTCATCGACACGACAACGCGAAGATCAGCTCGGGCTCAAATCCTGATCGCACGGGAAGTGTCGAACTGTTCCGTCAGGCGAAGAGGCGTCGGGTCACGCTGCAGGCGCTGTGACCGGGCGAGGTCTCGTTGATTGCATCCGATCGGTGATTTCGGGCTCGGTCGGCACGATCGAGTGGTTCCTCCGTGCATCAACCGAAACCGAAACTCCCAAGGAGGAACCATGGCAACCAACCAACCGGCCCAACCGCAGCGGGCCAAGATCAGCTACGGACCGCTCGCGGTCGGCGCTGTCGGCCTGATGATCGCCGCGGCATCGTTCGTCGCGCTGATCATCGCAGGCCTCGCTGCCGCAGACCTGTTCCCGGCCACGTCGGGCCCCACCCAGGCGCTGCAAGACCGCGGCGTGTGGTCGGCCACCCAGGCATGGGCGAACCCGCTGGGGATCATCGGCCTCGCGATCCTGTTCGCAGGCGCCGTTCCGTATGCCCTCAACAACATCCGCAACACCATCTCGTACCGGCGTGACGTCATGACGACCGCCCTGCCGGCAATTCTCTCGAAACGAACCCCGTCATGACAACGCTGCTCAACCCCACCAATACAACAACGACACGAGGAGGCCACACCGTGGCAACAAGCGAGAGTTCGATCCCGTACAAAGGCGATGACGCTGTCCAGAAGATGGCCAAGAAGATGGCCTGGCCGATGCTCGGCATGGGCACCATGACCGTCATCGTCGGGTTCATCCTGGCGATCGCCGGCGGCATCAACTTCGGTGATTTCTTCTCTCCCTCAGGGGTTGCGGGCGACCTCGGCCGAGGCGAAGCACTGGTCCAGCTGACCGGGGCGTTCCTGTTCCTCGGCATGGGCCTGATCCTTGCCGCTGTCACGATGACGCTCGTCAACATCGTGCGTCACCTCCGTGACGCCGGTCGTGACGTCCAGGTCTCGCTCGGCGCAGCACCGCTCCAGCTCAAGAAGCCCTGGACCGGCAAGTCGGCACCGATGGTGATGATGATGGGTGTCATGACCGAGGTCGTGGCGTTCGTCCTCGGGATCGCGGCCGCCGTCTCGATCGGCGGCGTCGACCCCGGTGCGATCGCCGATCCTTCGAGCGCGTCCGGAAGTGACCTCGCCGACATCGGATTCGTCCGAGCAGTCGGCACATGGCTCCCGGGTCTTCGAATCGTCGGCCTCTCGATGATTCTGATCGCCGTCGTGCTGGTCCTGACCACGATCCAAAGAGTGATCCGGTTCCAAGGTGACCGTGTCAGCGAGATCGCCAGAGACAAGCAGGCAGCAGCGCTCTGAGGCGGTTCAATCTCCGTCCGCTTCCCGGATCGGACAGGTGCCCCCACACCTGTCCGGTCCGGTTTGGCGCGTGTTGCCGGCCGGTCTGCGTACGCGCCACCCCGCAGTTGGGCCGCAGGCGAGGCGCCAGCGCGAGAATGTGTCCATGGCGGGTTTCCTACTCGTCCCAACGAGGCGCTCGCTGGTGGAAAGCAGCAGAGTGATCGCCCGTTCGAGGACCCGTGGCCGCTCGATGCGTGGCCCGACGTGCCGACACGAGTGATCTCAAGCACGGAGGATCGCTTCTTCCCGGCCGAGTTCCAGCGGCGCGTCGCGCTGGATCGACTGAAGACCGAACCGGAAACGATGCCCGGAGGGCATCTCGTTGCGCTCAGCCGACCAATCGAGCTCGCCGACGTGCTCGTGGCCTGAGTTGCCTCGTCAGATAGCGGGACGCTTCGTCGATTGTCGCCTGGCGACCGAGGATGATCGCGACATCGAACCCGACGTCGACGCGTCAGGTCGATGGATCAACGGTGCGAGCGCCCGCTCGGCGTTGCAGTCACGTCGTTTGACGCACTGTCGATTGCACGCCGTCGGTCCGAAGCGCACGCACTGCCGTTGCGAATGCAGAACGCAAGTGATCCGATTCGGCGAGGTCGGTGCCGAAGACGTCGGCGAAGTCGAGGAATGATCCTGGGTCGACGAGCGAACGATGAGCAAACCCAACGGCCTGACCCAACTGAGGATCAGACGCGGGGTTCTCGGACGTTGCCAGGTATTCGCACCAACCAGCCAGGGCCAGAGCGGACCTGGTCACGGTGCCCCCACTTTCCAACCGGGCCCGAATCGTCGGCAGTAGGAATTTCGGGAACTTTGCTGTGCCGTCTTGGCACAGACGGGCGATCTGGTCGCCGACGGCAGGGTTGGAGAAGCGCTCGATGAGGGAATCGATGTACTCGTCGACGTCGATCCCCGCTGCCCTTGGGAGGGTCGGCTTGACCTCCTCGTGCAACAACGCAGTGACGAACGCTCGCAGCACGGGATCGGCCATCGCTTCGTCGACTCGCACGTACCCGTCGAGCGCAGCCAGATACGCCAAGCAGGAGTGACCGGCGTTGAGGAGACGCAACTTGGTCAACTCGTACGGTTCGATGTCATCGGTGACGATCACATCGATCGACTCCAGTGGCAGGCGATCGCCGCCAAAGTCGTCTTCGATCACCCACTGACGGAAGGGTTCGGCGACGACAGGCCACCCATCGATGACACCGTGCTCGCGTTCGAGCCATTCGATGTCCGCAGGAGTCGTCGACGGCGTGATCCTGTCGACCATGCTGCTGGGAAATCGGACGTTGGCATCAACCCATTCGGCCAGGCCCGGCGAAATAGCGGCGGCAGCGCCGAGCGTGGCGGTTCGAGCCACCCGGCCGTTCGCAACGATGTTGTCGCAACTCATGACAGTGAGCCGACCACCACCGGACTCACGGCGGCGTTGCATTCCGCTCGCAAGCAGGGCGAACGCGCCCGTGGGCGCCGACCGTTCGGGCACGAACTCGCCGGACATATCGTCGACGGGATATCCCGCCTCGGTAATGGTGATCGAGACGATCTGCGTGTCGGAATCGGCGAGTCGGTCGATCAACGGTGTGTGGTCATCGATGACATGCAGATACTCGACGATGCTTCCAACGATCATCACCTCACTCTCGTCGGCACCCCTCGAGATGAGGGTGTACAGGCAATCCTGACGTTCGAAAACCGCCGCCATTCTCTCGTCGGAGGCCAGCACTCCGACGCCCACGATGCCCCACCCCTGATCCCCCTGGCGTGCGATGTCGTCGACATACGTGGCCAGGTGAGAACGATGGAAACCACCCACTCCGATGTGGACCACACTGCGTCGCAGAGCGGAACGATCATACGACGGCGCGGACACTCGGGCGGCGATCAACGGCAGCGTCGAAGCCGAAATCGCAAAGGCAGAAGCATCCTCCATCACCCCCGCACTCTAAACAACAAGGCGGGGTCCGCACCGCCTTGCGGTACCGTTTACGCCACCCTCGTAGCGACAACCTCGACCGGCGACACGACTTCGTCTCAGGGCCACCGCTCAGAAGCGAACCGGCCGATCATCTCATGAGCACCTCAACCTCAACTTCGACCGAGCCACGAGGCGCCAGTGGATTGGGCGGCTTCGAACGCTTCCTCACCGTTTGGGTGACCCTCGCGATCATCGCCGGCATCGGCCTCGGACTGGTCGTTCCCAGTGTGTTCGAGCGAGTTGCGGACCTCGAAGTGGCCCGAGTCAACCTGGTCGTCGCTGCCCTGATCTGGCTGATGATCTACCCGATGATGCTCAAGGTCGAACCCGACTGCCTGGGCGACGTGCGCCGCCGCCCCAAGGGTCTCGATTCTGACCCTGACCATCAACTGGCTGGTCAAACCGTTCACGATGGCCGGCCTCGCCTATCTGTTCTTCCGATTCGTGTTCGCCGACTTCGTGCCCGCTGGAGAAGCAGACGAATACATCGCCGGCATGATCCTGCTCGGAGTCGCCCCGTGCACCGCAATGGTGTTCGTCTGGAGCCAGCTCACCAATGGCAACCCCAACTACACGCTCGCTCAAGTCTCCATCAACGACCTCATCTTGGTGTTTGCGTTCGCGCCCATCGCCGGCCTGCTGCTCGGTGTCACCGACCTCACCGTGCCATGGGCGACACTCATCGCGTCGGTCGCCATCTTCGTCGTCGTCCCGCTCGGCGCGGGCCTCGCAACTCGCTCGTCACTCTTGCGAAAGGGCGGGCCAGACGCCGTCGAAACGTTCGCTGCGCGACTGAAAGCGACATCGATCATCGGACTCCTGCTGACCGTCGTACTGCTGTTCGGATTCCAGGCCGAAACGATCATCGATCAACCAGCGCGCGTCCTGATGATCGCTGTCCCTCTACTGATCCAGAGCTATGGGATCTTCGCGATCGGCTACGGCTCCGCACGCGTGATGCGGCTTCCGTTCGACGTCGCCGCCCCGGCCGCGATGATCGGCACATCCAACTTCTTCGAACTCGCCGTAGCGGTGGCCATCAGCCTCTACGGCCTCGGCTCCGGTGCGGCACTGGCCACCGTGGTCGGTGTGCTCATCGAGGTGCCCGTCATGCTCTCGCTCGTTTCGTTCGCCAACCGAACCAAAGGCTGGTTTCCCGGACCGTCCACCGCCGCCAACCGACACTGATGCGATCGGCGTGAGCGGCAACTGACTCGATGTCGGTTCGGTCGTCGGTGAGGACCGAGCTGCCTGGCTCGGCGACGCGGACGGTAGCCATCCGGCGAATCATTGGCGTTCATGGATCGAGCGCTGATCGGTGATCAGCGAGTGCCCGAACGATCTCTCAGGTCGGGACATGGGGGCGGTCCTCGGAGCAAACTGGTGGTGGGCACCAACACTTTGTCGGTCTGGTGCGCCGTTGGTAATAGAGGAGGAGTGAGGATGTGGCCGGCGAGGGTTTCCACGGACGTCGTCGACGAACGTGACATTCGGATCGACGAGCTGTTCCGAAACGAATACCGCGGCATGGTCCGTCTCGCGTACACCCTGATCGGCGACAACCAACGTGCTGAGGACATCGTTCAGGACGGTTTCATCGATGTGCTGCGCCGCTTCGACCAGATCCGTCAACCCGCCGCCTATCTGCGCACAGCGGTCGTCAGTCGTTGCCGTTCCGAGATTCGTCGACGCCGGGTGCGGGCGCTGCACGCACCCGAACCGCCCGATGATCTTTCGTCGGGCGCTGGCGACCTGTGGGACGTGCTGGCAAGACTGACCGAGGATCAGCGGATCGCGATCGTGTTGAAGTACCACGGACGTTTCCGGTCCTCCGAGATCGCCGAGATCATGGACATTGCCCCTTCGACCGTGAGGTATCACCTCCGTGCTGGGCTCGCCGCGCTGCGAGAGGAACTCGAACTGTGAACCGCTTCGACGAACGACTGACTCGTGAACTCGACGAGATCGCCGACCGGGCGACGACGTCGTTGTCGGCGCTGGCCACGATCCGGTCTCGGGCTACCGACTACACCGAAGACTACGAACGGGAGGTCATCGTCATGCTCGCCCCTTCTGACGCCAACACCCGACGGCCACGCTGGATCGTCCCCACCGCGCTGGCAACCGCAGCAGCTGGGGTTCTCGCGGTCATCGGCGCCGTCGTGCTGCGAGACGCCAGCGATGACAACGTCGAACAGGTCCCGATCGCCACCGAACCGCCTGCGCCAGCAGTCGTGGAAGGGAACCGGCTGGTCGAACTCACCAGCGACCAGCAGGCATCGATCGCCGTGGTCATCGCCCACAATGACGCGCAGAATGCCCGGGACGGCGAGACGATGCTGGCGACGCTCACCGCCGACGCCGTCTGGACAGCGCTCGTCGACGGCAAGGCACAAGATCCGTTG
Organism: uncultured Acidimicrobiaceae bacterium; assembly: GCA_963700265.1. GTDB lineage: Bacteria > Actinomycetota > Acidimicrobiia > Acidimicrobiales > Ilumatobacteraceae > Ilumatobacter. Next base: position 91,211 of record CAVOWX010000002.1, read on the forward strand.
ACGGCCGAGGACTATGTCGCGGTGGTCATGGGTTATGGCCCCGCACCCACGACATTCACGGGTGACCCGATCGTGTCCGAGGATCTGTGGGTGGCGGTACCCGCATACCGAGACACCGATGTTCGCCCTCAGAATCGCGACGGCCTCATGGTCTACGAGCTGCAGGAGGTCGACGGCCAACAGAGGATCGCAGCGATCTACTGGATGTCCTAGGACCGATCACGCCCGACCAGCTGGACCCGTTACCAGATCCAGCTGGGCGGGTAGAGAACCAACATCAGACAAGAGAATGGAGGCGATGGTCATGCGATCTTCGAGACAGATCAAGCTGATTCGACTGACGATGGTGATGGCCACAACGGCGGTGTTGACGACCGCATGTGGCGGTGACGACACCGCCGAGATCACGGAGGTGACGGGAACATCCGTTTGCGTCGACGTGGAGGACGGCGTCGGTGACGGCGTCGGTGACGGGTTCCGGGACGCCGTGTACGACTGCACGATGGACATGTCGGATGAACGACTCGATAGCGCAGGAGAAACGATCAACTCCTGCGACATCACAGACGACGGCGAGACGACGCTCGCTGAGTGCCGGGGAACCACGGTGCTCACCAACGACGGCGGGACCTGGGAGGGAACCTTCTCGGGAACCAGCACGTGGAGCACCACCAATCCAGCGCATGTCCACGACCTGGACTTCGTCTTCGTCGGCACCGGCGACTACGAGGGTCTTCAGTTCGTGGCCACGATGGAAGGTGCCGACTTTCCGTGGAGCGTCACCGGGCAGCTCGAACCGATCGACTGAGTGGCCGTTGAGCCGCGACTGTCCGCTCGTGGGTGACGCGCCCCACGAGCGGACGGGTCGCGCCGATCACCATTGTCCAGGCGCGGCCCAGCTCCGGTCGTCGCCCAACGACCAGGGATCATGGTGAGTTCGTTCGGTTTCGTCGTTTCAGTTCCTGACTGTCGCTGCCCACGTGGTAGGCACGCTCGACGACAGCCCTGGCGGCGGAAGTGCCGAAACCACATCCCTGCGACCCAGCATCGATGGCGAAGTGCCTCAACTCGCAGTCGTCGGCTCCATGAGAGAGTGCGAGTACCCCGATGGCCCGCCCAACTCACCTTTGTTGTGTTGATCCGGTCGTCGCGCTGATCGGGACGCCGCGTCGCACGACGAGCGAACGAACCGGATGGGCGACTGCTGCTTCGGCTGAGGTGGCGGCGTCGACGAGCACGATGTCGCCGGATCCGCCCGGCTCGAGGACGTGGTCGGCGATGCCGATCGCCGCGGCTCCCCTCGAAGTCGCAATGTCGACACAACGAGCGATGTCACCATCGCGCCGATAGCCCGCGCGCCATGCCATGAGGCCCGCTCGGGCGAGCATGTCGGCGTCACCCCACGGAGACCACAGATCTCGAACACCGTCCTGCCCGAGACAGATCGCAACGTCGTGTTCGTAGATCAGGTCGAGCGGTAGTGGGTCGACGTTTCCGGGTGCGATGGTCGCCAAGCCGATGCGGTGCTCGCCGAGCTGTTCGATCAGCGGCGCCACCGCCGGATCGCCGTCGCACAGGCAGAACGCGTGGGATACCGTCACCTTGCCCTGGAGCCCGAGTGCACGCGTCCGCTCGATCACGAGTCCGAGTTGCCAGCGTCCGAGCGAACCCCGGTCGTGCAGATGGACATCGACGCCGCATCCGTGACGGTCAGCGATTCCGAAGATGCAATCCAGGTGGGCAACCGCGTCACCATCGAATCCGGCTGGGTCGATGCCGCCGACGACAGAAGCACCCGCGCGGATCGCAGCGTCGAGCAGATCAGCGGTGCCCGGGGCGACCAGCAGCCCGCTCTGCGGAAACGCCACAATCTGGATGTTGATCCGATCGGCGAACTGCGCTGCCGCTTCCAACACGCCCTCGAGCGCCGTCAACCCGGCGTCGACATCGACATCGACGTGGGTTCGAATCACCGTGGTGCCGTTCGCCGAATACTCAGCGAGCAGTGCCGCTGCTCTCGTCGCCACCGGTGGCAGTGTTCGGCGCCCTGACCGCTCGTTGTCGATCAGTCCAGCGAGCCCCTCTGGCGCGCTGTGTGGCCGCCACGGCAGCCCCCACGTGGTCTTGTCGAGATGAGCGTGACCGTCCACGAATCCCGGCAGGGCCAAGTGGCCGCGACCCTCGACGATCACACCGCCCCAGTCCGACGGTGCCGCATCGCCGATCGACACGATCCGACCGTCACGGATCACGATGTCGCCAGCCGCGTCCGCACCGTCGAGGCGTACGTCGCGAATCACGAGATCAGACACGACGCGGACTGTAGCTCTCCCGCGGATCATTGGCGTTCGTCGGATCGAGAACTCGTCGGCGATCGGCGGATAGCCGAACAACACGGCGTCGAGCGTTGACCCGGTGCACGCCACCAGGCCATACGCTGCGACGATGAAGCACGCATTGACGTTGCCGCCCTTCGGCCTACTCGCCGATCCGGTGCGACTGGTCGAACACGCCGTCGCCGCCGAGCACGCTGGATGGGACGCCGTGTTCGTGTGGGATCACGTGTTGCGTCGACCCGGCGAGCCGCAGGAAATCGCCGACCCCTGGGTGGCGATGGCCGCCATCGCTTCGGCCACGTCGCGGATTCGGATCGGGCCGATGGTGACGCCCATCACCCGGCGTCGTCCGATCAAGCTCGCCCGCGAAGCGACCACCCTCGACCACTTGTCCCGAGGACGCCTCACGCTCGGGCTCGGTCTCGGTGTCGACACCAGCCGCGAGCTCAGCGGGTTCGGAGAGATCCTCGACCCGCGGCTCCGCGGCGAACGACTGGACGAGGGCGTCGGGTTGCTGTGCGCACTTTGGAGTGGCGAGCAAGTCGACTTCCACGGTGAGCACTTCGTCGCCGACTCGGTCATCGCTCTGCCCCGTCCGTTCCAACAGCCTCGCATTCCACTCTGGTTCGCAGCTCGAGGTGGGGCAGCCAAGCCCGTTCGTCGTGCTGCCCGGTACGACGGTCTGTTTCCGATCGAGGTCGACGGTGACCAACTCGCCGAGATGCTCGCCGTCGTGCAGACCGAACGCGGCAGCCTGGACGATTTCGACGTGATGGTCCGCCCAGCCCCGCACCTTCCGTACGGCACTCTCAGCGACCGAGGCGTCACATGGGCCGTCTACGGTCCGGGCCCGGGCGAGGACGCTTGGACGATGGCATCTACGTCGCCCGCAGACGTGTTCGCGAGCCTCTGATCGGCACGGCAACCATACGAACCACTTCTCCGCTAGACATGGCGAATCCCGTCACGAGAGGACCTGGAGCGACACCATGGAACATGCGGAACCCGCCTTGCGATTCGTGTTCGAAGCATGCGTCGAGATCGCCGACACCGAACACATAGGGCATGGCCCCGGCGAGCGACTGGCGATCACGCCGATCACCGGCGGCACCGTGAGCGGGCCGCGGTTGAACGGCAGCGTGGTCCCCGGCGGCGGCGACTGGTCGATCACCCGAGGTGACGTCACCGAGCTCGATGCGCGGTATGTGCTGCGGGCCGATGACGGAGCGCTGATCGATGTCGTCAACCGCGGCTACTACCGAGACAGCGATGGCTACTTTCGGACCCACCCCGTTCTCCGTACGGACGCCCCCGCCCACCGGTGGCTCGCCGAAACCGTGTTCGTCGGCATGGCCCGCGAAGAGCACGGACAGATCTGCATCCGATTCTTCGAAGTCCTCTGACGACACGCAGACGAGCACGATCGTCGGCCCGGCGGCGCTATCGCGTCGGTGAGAGGGCTGGTGCCACGGTGACGACGTCAGGTGACGTGGTGGGATCGGTGGCAGCGGGTGCGTCGGGGTCCATGTCGGCGTTGGTGGCGGAGCCGGTTCGGCGGAGTCGGAAGAGGCGGGTGAGTCCGGTGAGCACGGCCAGCCCGGCGACCGCGGTCACTGCGAGGCTGAGATCGGGGACGAACGCGAACGCAGCCCGCCAGCCGAATCCGCCGGTGAGCCCTGGGTATCCGACGAGCACGAGCGGGGCGACGACGAGTTCCCAGGCGAGCGGTGCTGCCCGGCGAAGGGCCGAGCGTGTGCGACGTCGACGACCCAGCGCAAGGCGAGCGAGGGTCCAGGCCTGGGCCACGACGGCGAGCGCGACGAGGGTGTCGAAGACGATGAAGAACCGTGCTGTTCCAATGCCAGTCGGGGGGTCGGCGTCGCGGAGCAGGTTGACGACGCCTTGGGGAATGCGGGTCCACGCCGCGTTGGCGCCGCCGATCTCGAACTGGTTCCCTGCGTTCAACATCACGATGACGGCTTGGTCCGTGCTGGGCAGGAGCACCATCCATGTCGTGAAGTAGGGGAGCGAGCCCTGGTGCCAGCGGGCGTCCTCGGCAACGCCGAACGTTCCGACGAACCAGCCTGCGCCGTAGCGGGCGGTGAATTCTTGGCTTTGGAGTGGGAAGGTCCGTTCGTTGGTGGCGGCGGTGAGCATCTCCGTGATGCCGACCTCACTGAGGACTTGCCGCCCGTCGATGGTTCCGCCTTCGAGGTACATCGTCAAGTAGCGGGCCATGTCGTTTGCGCTGGCATACACGTACCCGGTCGGGGCCAGGCTTGGATAGTGGCCGGCGTCGGTCTCGATCGGAAAGCCGAAGAACGAGCGATGGACGGCGGTCAGCCCGTTGGCGGCGGCGCTGTCCTGGTCGGTGTAGGTGTTGGTCATCGCCAATGGATCGAAGATGTGGACCTGGACGTAGTCCTGCCACGTTTCGCCGGTGACGGCTTCGATGACCGCGCCGAGCACGACCGAGTTCAAGTTGGCGTACTCGAAGCGCTCGCCGACGGGGCGGTTCAGCTCCAGATCGGCCATGTTGGCGACGACGTCGTTGATCGAGTCGTCTTCGTCGGCGGTCACGACGGCGCGGAGCCCGTCGTGGCGTGAGATGCCGCTCGTCTGGTTGAGGAGGTGGCGGACCGTGATCTGGGAAGCGGCGGCGGCGTCGGCGAGCTGGAACGCGGGCAGGTAGTCCCGCACCGGTGCGTCGAGGTCGACCGCGCCAGCTTCGGCGAGCTGCATCACGGCGAGTGCGGTGATCGACTTGGTGTTGGAGCCGATCCAGAATGGTGTGTCTGCTGCGACCGGGTGGCCGTTGCCGTCGTTGCCGAAACCTCTGGCGTGAACCACCGCACCGTCTTCGACGATGGCGAGCGTCGCCCCGGGAATCCGGGAGCCGTCCATCTGCTCGGTCACGTACTGGTCGATTCGTTCAAACCGGTCCCCGGCCAACGGGCTCACATCGTCGGTGGCGATGTCCCACACGAACCAGCTCGCCCCGATCATGGCGATGGCGATCAACACCCGACCCATCGCATGCAGGCGGCGCAGTGAACTCAGCGCACGGCGAGCCAGCCCCAAATGAACGGCAGGATCATCGTGCGGCTCGGTACCGGTGTGGGATCGCATCGACGACCCCTCTCTCGTGAGTGGTGCAATGTGGGTTGATCTCCGCCAACCATCATGTTCCTGTCGCTGATTCGGTAGCAGGGGCGAACGTCCCACGCTCATCGAGCGGTCGACTGCCAACGACATCGGAGCGCCGAGGTCGACGCCTCAAGTTGTGTGGGTGGGCATACGCCGCCGTCCACGAGGGAGTCCGGTGGTCATGCGTTGACCGGGTGGGTTTCGTCGGCCGTGCGGTGTTCGTCGGTCGCGCCAGCCACCTCGTCTGCGTCGGCTCGGGCACCGAGATGCCCTCGCGTTGTCCACACGAGGACGGCAACGACGAGCAGTGTGGTGACGGTGATGCAGTACTGCATCGTGGCGTAGGCGTTGCCTTCGATCTCGTCGCGCAGCACCAGGGTGCCGTTGGCGGCGTTGAAGCTTCCGTGCAACAACACGGCGAGCAACGTCGAGCGGGTGCGCAGATACAGGAAGGTGTAGAAGAACGCCAAACCGATGATGTTGACCACGGTCGCGGCCAACACGACGGTGAGTTCGACACCACCGAGGTCGTGGCTGAGATCCTCCTGCGCCGCCAGCAGCGGAAGGTGCCACATCGCCCACAGGGTCCCGAGGACGAGCGTTGCTGCAACGGGCCGGTGGCGTTCGAGAAGTTCGGGCAGCGCAAAGCCTCGCCAGCCCCATTCCTCGTTCCCGCCCCCGAGCAACGTCAAGAACACCAGCATCGGCACATAGACGGCGAGCCGCTCACCCAACAGCGAACCGTCGAGGTCCTCGCCGAGTGCAACGAACGCCACGCTGACGACGGCGACGACTGTGGCCGGGACAAGCAGGGCAAACGCATACCAGCGGCGCGGCGCTCGCCAGTGGAACATGCCACGAATCCAGCCCCGGACCGAGCGCCCGAGCAGCCGCGTGACGGTCAACCCGGCAGCTGCTGGTCCCCATACGCCAATGAAGATCGCGACTTGCGCGGCTGCGCCGTCGTAGCCGAGCGCGGCTGGCGCCCAGAACATCCACGAATACAGATAGGCGAAGACGAAGAACGCTGCGACCGGATGGCCGGCCACCCACGTTCTCAGCGCCCAGTCAGTCCCTCGCCGAGATGTGTGCTCGAGGGTCATTGTGGCTCTCCTCTCGTGTTGGCGCCGCGACCTGCGTGGAGCCGGAGCGGCACGCGTTGCTGCAACTTCCAGTGTGTGAGCGACGACTTCAGGCGCCCAGGGCCGGAGGTCACCCCGTCGTGACGACGTGTCTCATGGTCGATCGAATAGCAGTGTGCCCGGCGAGGTCGGTGTGATGTCGATCACTTCGTCGATGGGACGTCGCAGGCTGAATGGGGCGAGTTGACCGTGACCGAAGCGCACCGCGAGCTGCGCCCGTTCACCGTCGAGGCCGAGCAGCGTCTCGAAGATGGCGCGCAGTGACTGGACTTCGATCGGTTGGTTGATGAACGCGGTGCGAATGTCGAGTGCGGTGGCTTGCAGCGCGAAACGTTGGTAGACGCGGCCGGTTTCGATCCATGCGGGCTTGTCGTCGCGATCGCTGACGAACACAGCGATCCCTGCTGAGCTTCCGATGTTCGTCGTGTCACGCTTGGCCTGAGATCGTGCCCGGATGACCAGCGGCGCCAGCAGTCTGCCGAGCAGTGTCGGTAGCGATGGGTTCCCGGCGCATCGGCCGGCGAGTCCGTCGCCGCTGCGCAACGCTGTGGTGGGGTTGAACCGGATCCATGAGAGCAGTTCGCGTCGGAACCAACGGTCGGTCAACTGCGCCATGTTGCCGTCTGCGACGAGCTCGCCGATCGACTCGATCTGCTGCGGGTCGGTGACTATCACGGCCCGGACACCAGGGCCGCTGCCGGCGAGTTCGAGCGCGGCGAGATGTTCGGTGCTGACGGGCGTGCCGTCGAACGCGTGTCGCGTGCACTGACGCCAGCTGATCGCCTCGAACAGCTCGGTCGTCGAGGCGGCGGCAGACGGTGCCAGGCCGACGACGACAGCGTCATGTCTGGCGTCGAATCGGACGTTGGCAGCGAGCCCTTGCGCAGTAGCGCCCTGGACGAGGTTCTCGACAGCACACCCGAGGCTCCTGAACAGGTGGGCGTCGTCAGGGTCGACCACGCCGCAGCGCCGGGCGAGGTCGGGAAGGATCGTGATGGAGTCCGGCGCGACTCGGAATCGCCATGGTTGGGTGTTGTGGCTCGACGCGGCGAGCGTGGCGCACCGGATCAGTTGTCGATCGTCGCGCAAGCTCGAAGTGAGCGAGGCTCGTTGCTGCGTCGCAGCCAGGTCGAAGTCGTGAATGTTGGGCATCTGGTGTCCTTGCTGTGTTCCGGGGTGCGGATTGGGCTGCCAACGCCACGTAGGTGGCGATCTCTTGCCGGATTCCAGCATCTCGATGCGCCCGTCCTCCGCCGATTCGACAGAGTCGAACGGCCGAATCGCGCCGTGTTCGCGTCAGCCAGGCCGTTCGCCTCTGGTGGCCAAGGCGACTCACGAGGATCAATCAACACAGACCCGTAGTGCGCGTCGCCGCTCGAACCCGATGTCAAGGCGTGGTCTACGAGTGCAGGAGCGATCATGGTTGTGGTCAAGAGATTCCACTCCTCGCTGAGCCGCCCAGTCGATGACTCGACGGTCGACGAGTCGAGCGACGCGAAGATCGATCTGATCGGAGCAGCCGGGCCGACGAGGCCGAGCGTCGCACTTCGGCTCAGTCAGAGCCGTCTGGTCAGATTCGTCTGGGGTGACTGGCGAGTCGGTGTTGGCGTCGCCTCGGGGGTCGCCGCAGCTGCCGCACTGGTCTCCAGTTGGTGGATGCCCCGCGGGCCGTTGACGACAACCCACGCGTTGGGGGCAATGGTGATCGGCGCGTCGGTCGGCGCTGTGGCCGGTGTCGCCATGCGATCCCGGTGGGCGATGCTGCTCGCCCCGTTCGCCTTCACATTGGTGTTCGAGCTGGCGGTCTATTCACGTCGCACGCATGGGATCATCCCGTTCGTCGTCGGGCGAGGTTTCCACGGTCTGGTCGGGATCGCGCCGATGCTGCTCGGTGCCGCCTTGGGCGCCGCGTTCACGCGCCGTGTTTCGGGCGACCCGGTCACCCGCAGCGGGTGGGCGCGTGTCGGGCTCTACGTGCGCCGGGCCTTCGCCGGTGCAACCACCGGCGCGATGTTGGCGTTGGCCGTCGGACTTGCTTGGCCAGCGAGTAGCGCACCGATCCAGGATGAGGGAGGAAGTCCGGTGGCAGGCAGTCTTTCGGAGAAGATACGTGTCGAGATCAATGGCGTCGACCAGGGAATGTTCATCAAGAGCAAGAGCACCCGGAATCCGGTGCTGCTGTTCGTGCACGGCGGGCCTGGAATGCCCGAGTATTGGCTGACTCAGAAGTATCCGACTGGTCTTGAAGACCATTTCACCGTTGTGTGGTGGGAACAACGTGGCGCTGGCCTCTCCTACGATCCCGGACTTACGGCACAGGATATGACGGCGGAGCAGTATGTGGCTGACACGCTCGAAGTCACTCGCTACCTGATCGACCGCTTCGATCAGGACAAGATCTATCTGATGGGGCACTCGTGGGGCAGCTACCTCGGTATCCAGGCGGCGGCCGCCGCCCCGGAGCTGTACCACGCCTACATCGGTGTGGGACAAGTGACTCACCAGATCGAATCAGAGCAGTTGGCGTACGACTACGCCCTTGCGTACTACGACAGCGTTGGCGACCAACGCATGCTGCGAAGACTCGAAGCAGCACCGCCTGGCACGACCATCCCGCTTCCGGATAACTACTTCGCGCTCCGCGACGAATACATGCACCGTGCAGGCATCGGCACGACACGGGAGATGAAGTCGGTCATCACCGGCATCTTCCTTCCGTCCTGGCGGTTTGGGGAGTACACGCTGATGGAGAAGGTGAATCTCTGGCGCGGCAAGATCTTCTCCAACCAACGGTCGTTCGGGCTGTGGGACACGATGCTGGCCACCGATCTACGCCAGAAGGTGCCCGAACTCGCAATCCCCGTCTACTTCTTTCACGGCAAGTACGACTACACCTGCGCCTACCCACTGGCCAAGGACTACCTGGACGATGTGAAGGCGCCGTTGAAAGGCTTCTACACCTTCGAACGATCAGCACACTCGCCCATGTTCGAGGAACCGGAACGAACCATCACGATCCTGTTGGACGACGTGCTCAACGAGACGAACTCCCTCGCTGACACACCCTAGGACGCAGACCCACCGGCACCCCGCTTGTGGGGTGAGCGCCTGGGGCAACCAGGCGACCGTTTCGGCGGCGAGGCGACCCTGGGCGCTGCGACGAATGTTGGGGCCTGCGCCGCGCACAACTGGGATGCGGCCGTGGAGACGAAACTCGATGCGGGCTTGGTCCGGAGTCAGGACATCAGCACCGACGAAGCGCACAGGCCCCGGCGTTGGATGGTTCATGTCCAGCGACCGGATCCGCACCTCACCGGTGTCGTCGTGATCCTGGCTGTTCGAATGCCGCTGGCGACACTTCGACGTGGCGGGTGACCTAGGTCCCTACAGCCTTCGTGGCGAAGCGCTCAGAGTGAATTTGGGCGTCGGCAGCGAAGCCCGACGCTCAGGAGATATCCGATCATGAGCATTCACATTGATCACGAGGTCATCCAACCTCCGTTGCGCCGTCACGGCGAACGCAGGCCTGAGGCTGACGTGCCCGTCCGATCGAAGCCGTGGCGTGAGCATCTGGACACGACAGCCGACCGGGTTCGGTCCGTATTGGAGCCGGTCTGGAAGGACTGGCGAGTCGGCGCCGCGGTCGGCATTGGCGCTGCCGCGTTGTGGGGGCTGATGGCGGGTCTGTGGACCCCTCGTGGCCCGCTCACTGCGGGCCCGGCGATCTGGTCGATCGTCATCAGCCTGGTACTTGGAAGCATCGCCGGGCTGGTGATGCGATCGCGATGGGCGCTGCTGGTCGGCCCCGTTGCGTTTGCCGCAGTGTTCGAACTGACCAGGATCGGCACCGACGGCCCCACCGTCGATGCGCCCGCCTTCACCATGTACGGGGTGTTCGCACTCGTCGTCGGTCGCGGCTTCCATGCCCTGATCTCGCTGGCACCGATCGCGTTCGGCGCCGTCGTCGGTGCTGGCATCGCCCGCCACCTCGGCGACCTGCACGACCCAGAGCAGCGGCCCAGCCGATGGGCACAACGAGCACGGCAAGGCGTTGCGGTACTCGCTGCACTCGGCCTCGCCGGTTTCACGGTGCTGATCGCCCGACCGGCGAGCACCGACGCGATCGTCGACACCAACGGTGACCCGGTGCCAGGTTCGATCGCCGAGCTCAGCACCGTCAACATCAACGGTCATGACCTGCACGTCATGATCCGCGGGCTCAGTGTCGACAACCCGGTGCTGCTGTTCCTCGCCGGTGGTCCGGGCGGATCCGAAATGGGCGCGATGCGCAACCACCTGCCCGATCTCGAACAACACTTCACGGTCGTCACCTGGGACCAACGCGGAAGCGGCAAGTCCTACGACGAACTCGACCCGACCGGCACGTACACGCTCGACAGCGCCGTCGACGACACGATCGCGGTGACCAATCATCTGCGTGACAGGTTCGGGCAGGACCGCATCTACCTGCTCGGCCAGTCGTGGGGCTCGACGCTCGGCGTCCTCGCCGCGCAACAACATCCCGAGTTGTATGCGGCGTTCATCGGAACCGGCCAGATGGTGAGCCAACTTGCCACTGACACGATCATCTACCAAGACGCCCTCGTTTGGGCACAGACGAACGGCAACACTGGCCTCGTTGCTGATCTCCTCGCCATCGGCGCACCGCCCTATGACCGGATGCTCGACTACGAGACGGCACTCTCGAGCGAACACGAGGTGTACCCCTACGACCACAGCACCAACTCCGAGGGCGAAGGCGGCTTCTCCGAGAACTTCCTCGTCTCCGAGTACACCCTGATCGACAAGGTCCACCTGCTCGGCGCCTTCATCGACACGTTCGCCGTCCTGTATCCCCAACTCCAAGACATCGACTTCCGCCAGACCGCAACCGACTTCGAGATCCCGGTGTTCTTCGTGCAAGGTGCACACGAGGCCGACGGCCGCGCCGACGTGTTCGCCGACTGGTACCCGATGATCAACGCCCCGATCAAAGACGTCACCATCCTCGACACATCCGGCCACCGACCCCTGTTCGAACAACCCGACCAGTTCGTCGACTACATGGTCGACAACGTGCTCGCCCAAACCAGCGGCTGAACGGCGTGGAGGAGCACCCGTAGGAACACGCCACCGACACGCTCATCAACCAAGGCATCGGCCTCGACGCCGTCGCCCCCGCTGGGTGCGGCGAGACAACTCATCAATCAATCCAACCACGGAGAACTCCGATGACGACAACCCACGTAACAGACCAGGCAGAGATGGCCGTGCTCGACGACCTGCGAGAGACACGCGACGCACTGTCGGTTCGGCGAGTCTTCGGTGACCCCTACACAGTCGACGGGGTGACACTGATCCCCGTCGCTCGAATTGCCGGCGGCGCCGGAGGGGGAGGCGGAGAAGGCACCGGCCCCGGAGAAGAAGGAGGCCACGGGTTCGGCACAGGATTCGGTCTTGGCGCACGCCCCGTCGGCGTCTACGAGATCCGCAACGGCCACCTCAGATGGAAGCCGGCGATCGACGCCGACCGGCTGGCCCGAGGCGGTCAGATCCTCGTCGGCATCACAACACTTTGTGCGACCTTGATATTGCTGCGCCGCCGCTCGGCCCCTTGAGCGCCAGAGCTCACGGCGAATCGCGCCTCGCCGGCTGCCAGTCGAGGTGATGCGGCGCGGGCGCCCGGCCTCGACTGCATCGTCGGGTTCTCCCACCAGCTTTCGCGCAGCCCGCCCAATTCGACGTGCCGGGCGCGAGCCAGCGTTCGGGTGTGGGTGGCACGCGACGTGCGGATCGCGCATGCTGGAAGGATGAGTGAAGCGATCACCATGCCGCACGTCGTGGTGCCCTCCGTCGGGGGCGGCGCTCCCGTGTTGGTCATCCACTCCTGGTGGGGACTCACCCGATCGTTCGTTCAGTTCGCCGATCGGTTGGCAGAGGCTGGTTTCGTCGCTGGCTGCGTCGACCTGTACGGCGGCCGCCTGGCGGCGACCGAACGACAGGCGCGAGCAATCCGCAGCGCACAACGAAAAGAGCCGATGTACCGAACATTGCAGCGTGCGCTCAGCCAACTGGGCAGCCATCCCCAGGCGACGCGGTCCAGCCCAGCGGTCGTCGGGTTCTCGATGGGTGGCCACTGGGCGATGTGGCTGGCTCAGCACCCACCGCCGCCGGTGTCTGCGGTCGTGTTGTACTACTCGGCTCGGGCCGGTGACTTCACGAACATGTCGTCGCCGGTGCTCGCCCACTTCGCCGAAACCGACGCGTTCGTTACCACTGCGGCGCGGCGCAAGATGGAAGACGGGATCGCCCGCCGCGGGCTGAACTATGGGGCGCACGACTATCCGGGCACAGGTCATTGGTTCGCCGAGGCAGACCACCGTGCCTACGAGACAACCGCGTCCGACCTCGCGTTCGGTCGAACGGTGGACTTCCTCGCCACCGCCGATCGGCGACCACAGCAGCTCGGGAAGGGATGAACCCTGTTCGCTTCGGTGGCACAGGGGAGGGTGCCAGAGGCGATGGCTTTCGGCCCTGATCTGCCGTGTGCGATGGGTCGAGACTGGGTTCGTGGGACGACCAAACGAGGCGCCGCGTGCGATCGCCTTGTCGCGACCTGGCAGGTCGGCCTGGATCCGGGCCTGCGCATTCGGTGAGCTCGTCGGCTTCATCCCGCCTGCCACCGTGGGCGCGGTGCGTACGCGGTGGGAGCGCCCGAGATCGCCTTGGTTGCCGGCCTGGTCATTGCAGGCGTCGGTGAGGGTGTCGTGGTCGGCCATGCCCAATCGAGAGTGATCCGTTCACTGTTGCCGGGAGTGCTCGGCTGGACCAGAGCGACCGCCGTCGCTGCCGGGGTTGCATGGTTGGCAGGAATGGGTGGCAGCGCGCTCGTCGGGAGCGTTGGATCGGTCGCCCTCGTGGTGGTTGTGCCTGGGTGGATCATCGGCCTCCTGTCGATGGGCTACCTGCAGGCCAGTCGCCTGGCACCCGTTGTCGACGGCGCCTTCGACTGGGTGGCGGTGACCACAGCGGGATGGCTGGCAGGCGTTGCGATCCCCGTGATCGCGTTGTCGATGATTCCCAATGGGTGGCCGCTCCCGGTCCACGTCGTGGCCGCAGTGATCGCTGCCGTCGCGATGGGCGCAACCGTCGGCGCCGTCTCGGCACCGACCCTGTCCCGTCTCGCCGCGTCTCGTGACGGAGATCAGGTCGCCTGACTTCGGGGTCGAGCGCCCTGCTGGCGGGTTATCGTCGTCGGATCCTCGAGATCCGACAGATCGGTGCCGACGACTGGCAGCAATGGCGAGCAGTTCGACTCGCTGCACTGGCAGAGTCGCCCGGTGCATTTGGCTCGAAGCTGCAGGACTGGCAAGGCGCGGGCGACCGGGAGCAGCGATGGCGTGACCGGCTCGAAACGGTTGCCTTCAATGTCGTCGCGTTCGTCGAAGAGGTTGCCGTCGGCCAGGCCAGCGGGTGCACCGTCGACGAGCATCGCTTTTGTGAGGTGATCTCGATGTGGGCTGCCCCGCCGGTGCGAGGACGAGGAATCGGCGACGCCATGATCGACTCGATCGCCCGATGGGCGGCCGGCCAAGGTGCCAGCAAGTTGGCCCTCGCCGTGAAGGCCGACAACGCTCGGGCGATCGCCTTCTATCGGCGGCTCGGCTTCGTCGATGCCGCTGTCAGCGCCGATGACCCGAGCGAACGCAGTATGGCCATGACGCTGCCGAATCGCTGAGAGAAGGCGATCGAATCCCCCGAGCCGCCCGCCGAATCTAGAGTGCGCAGCATGGCCGTACCACACAGGTTCCGGATGGGTCGTCTCGATCACGTGCACATCCGGGTGCCGGATCGTGCCGTGGCGGCGGCATGGTACGCGCAGCACCTCGGGTTCGAACCGGTCGCCGAATACGACTTCTGGGCGACCGATGTCGACGGGGGCCCACTCCAGATCTCCGCCGACGGTGGTCGAACGATGCTCGCCCTGTTCCAATCCGGCGAGGGTCATCCGATGCTCGCTCAGCAGACCGGGGTGGCGTTCAGCGTCGACGCCGACCAGTTCATCGCCTTCGCCCTCTCACTTCCGGGCGAGATCGAGCACCCGACGGGCGTACCGCTGCGAGCGTCCGACATCATCGACTTCGATCTGTGCTGGGCGTTCGACCTCACCGATCCGTGGGGCAACCTCTACGAACTCAACTGCTACGACTACGAACGCGTGCAGTCAGACCTGATCGGGCAACACTCGATCACCCCAGTTCGCTACTGGCCGCAACGGAAAGGTGTCTGACACCACTCCGTTACGCCCTCGTACGCGCTTCGAGTTCTCTTCGGTACTCCATCTCGGGCACCTTGACCTCGCAGTACGCGTCGAACTCGGCGCCGATTCCCGTCGGCTGCCACCCTCGCCGTTCGTAGAAGGCACGGGCACGGGGGTTGTTCTTGAGCACCCACAACACGACCGTCGCAAACCCTTCCGCCTTCAGACGGGTTTCGGTGTGGTCCATCAGGTCGTCGGCGAGACCGCTGCCCCACACGTCGGGGTGTGCGTAGAACGCCCAGATCTCGCCGCGTCCGGTGAATCCGCGCGCCCGTTCGCGCTCGGGTCCGTACGACGAGAAGGCGACGACCTCATCGTCGGCACCATCGGTGCCTGGCCGAACTGCAACGACGAGACGGTGGCCGGGAGCGAACCGCCATGCTGTCCAGAACTGGCGACGAGTGGCATCGAAGTCGTCGGCGTACAGCACCGACTTCGGGAACACGTGGGCGTAACCGGCTCGCCACGAACGCGACCTGCACGTCGGTGATGCCGTCGGCGTCTGCCCGCGTCGCTGTTCTGATCTCGAACGTCACCCGTTCAGTTTGGCATTCGGGTCGGCTCCGCGGTGTCAGGGTTGTAGACCCCGCCTCAGCGCAGGTCAGACGGCGAGCAGGTCGCGGGCGCCGGTGTCGCTGGAGGGGTGGCGCAGCTTCGACATGGCACGGGCCTCGATCTGGCGGATCCGCTCGCGAGTGAGGTTGAAGTGTTCGCCGACTTCTTCCAGTGTGCGCGGCTCGCCGCGGTCGAGACCGAAGCGGAGCTTGAGGATTTCGCGCTCGCGCTCGTCGAGCGGTGCCAGCAGACGCGCGATCTCCTCGGGGAGCAACGCCGTAGCGGCAACTTCGAAGGGTGACTCGGCCGAGCGATCCTCGACCACATCGCCGAGTTCGGCATCACCGTCTTCGCGCAATGGCTCGGAGAGCGACAGCGGCTCGGCGGCGAAGCGCAGCGCCTCGGTCACCTTGTCCTCCGGCATTTCGACTTCCTTGGCGAGCTCGGACAGCGTGGCTGGACGCCCGAACTTGAGCTCGAGCCGCGAGCGCGCCTTCTGCAGACGGGCCAACGTGTCACCGGCGTGGACCGGAAGGCGGATCGTGCGGCCGGTGTTGGCGATACCGCGGGTGATCGCCTGGCGGATCCACCACGTGGCATAGGTCGAGAACTTGAAACCCTTGCGCCAGTCGAACTTCTCGACGGCGTGCATCAGGCCCAGGTTGCCCTCTTGGATCAGGTCGAGCAGCGGCAGCCCGGACGCCTGGTATTTCTTTGCGATCGACACCACGAGACGCAGGTTCGATTGAACGAACTGGCGCTCGGCCTCTTCGCCCTTGCGGGCGACCCGGCGCAGCTCGCGCTTCTTGGCTGGAGTGACCGCCTTGCCACCGGCGTCGAGCGTCTCGATCGCCTCTTTGCCGGCTTCGATCGCCTTCGCCAGTCGTACCTCGTCGTCCTTGGTCAGCAAGGTGTACTGACCGATATCGGTCAGGTACAGGCGTACGAGGTCCTCGTCGTCACGGTCGACACGATCTTTGGCCACGCTTGCTCCTCTGAGTCGAGATCTGAATCACGCCCAATGGCGATCCTGGTTTCTCCCACGGGTCTGGGTGGCTGTGCTCATGACCTGGAAGGATCCAGAAATTGCTCGGCCGTGAAATCCGCCACCCGCCTGAGGGAATGTGGTAACGATACCGAACCGGTCAAGATGCCCAACTCGAGTGAGCAGTTTCACAAGCCGTTAGCTGAGTTCAGCATGACGACGAGCTTTGTATCTGTAATTCAGATGACGACACGGCGGCCCCGCAGATGCCGCCGCCACCGCCGATCCGTCGACCGGTAGGCTGTTCGACGACCCGTACCGGGCCCACGCCTGGTGCAGATTCCGAAGGAGTCATCGATGTCGAATCCGGTGTTGAACGAGCGCAAGCTGCAAGCAGCCAGCGCCACCTGGGCGCCACCCGAGCCCAGCACTGGCCATTTCCCACCCGTCAGCGATGGGCCGGTCAGCTCATGGCGGCCACAGGTGATGACCGTCAACGGCGTCATCTCCGCCACGGCCACCTTGTTCGTTCTGCTCTTGGCCAGCGCCGCGGTCGGCTGGATCCAGACCGGTTCGCCCGAGGCGGTTCAGTTCGGCGATGGATCGATCGGGTACAACTACTCGATCCCGCCGTTGGCGTGGGGCGGCTTGATCGTCGGCATCGCCCTGACGTTCCTGCTGATGTTCAAGCCTCACCTGGCCAAGTTCATCGCACCGATCTACGCCCTCGCCGAGGGATTCTTCGTCGGTGCGATCTCGCGCATGTACGAGACCTACTACGACGGCATCGTCGTGCAGGCCGCCGGCGCCACGATCGCCGTGTTCGGCGTGATGCTGGTGCTGTACCGCACCCGCATCATCAAAGTCACCAACCGGTTCCGCAAGATCGTCGTGTCCGCCACGATGGGCGTGATGGTGTTCTACGGCGTCTGCCTCCTGATCCGCATGTTCGCCGGCGCCGACTCGGTCAGCTTCTTGTCCAGCCCGAGCCTGCTCGGGATCGGCTTCAGCGTGCTCGTCGCCGGATTGGCAGCGTTCAACTTGGCGCTCGACTTCGACTTCATCGAGCGCGGTGCCAAGCAGGGCCTCGACAAGAACTTCGAGTGGTACGCCGCGTTCGGTCTGCTCGTCACGATCGTGTGGCTGTACCTCGAGATGCTGCGCCTGCTCTCCAAGCTCCGCGAGCGGTGAAGAAGGCTCAGCCGGCCGAGACACCGTCAGTGGTTGCCGAGACACTGGCGACCGCTGCCGCCGGCGCTGCGATTGCGGGCGCCGTCGGGTCGCTGTTCGGGCTCGGTATTCCTGCTGCGTTGATCGGTGGTGCCAACGGGGTGATCTCCGGACGCCGCCGGATCTACGACTGGAAGTCGGCCAAGGGTGTCGCCGCGTTCGCGCTCGACTCGACTTGGGCGCTGACCACCACGACGGCGGGACTGATGGCGCACGGCGTCGCCGCCGTGCGAGGCGAGGCCGGGTTCGCACCGCAGCTCAGCGAACGCCAGAACCGCCACGTCTACGCACGCGGGTTCCAGCCCCGCAAGGGGTTCGCGATCACACTCGGCAACGTCGTCAACGGAGCCGGCGACCTCACCAAGCCGCGGCGCGCCAAGCTCGTCACCGATCACGAGAACGTCCACGTCTGGCAGTCGCGAACCTTCGGCCCGACCTATCCGGTGCTGTATCTCGGTTGGGCGGTCGGCGGCGGGGCGGCGGGCGCGCTGATCTGGGCCACGAAGAGGCGCAACGAACGGCTCTCCAAGGTGATCGAGTCGTGCGCCTACTACCTGAATCCGTTCGAGTGGTGGGCGTACAGCCGCGACGACCACTGGCCGCCGCAGGGCAAGCTCGACCAACTCGGTTGGAAACGCCCCGCAGTGCGCAGCTTCGCCAGCCTGCGCCCTGACGAACCTGCTCACTAACCCTCGCGGTCGGCCGCCAGGCGTTGCCGGAGCACGATCAGATCGGCACGCACCAGATCGATCACCCTGACCGTGCTGGGGTCGAGCACCGGTTCGATCCGCGCAGTCAGAACGTCGAGCTCAGCGAGCAACTGATCGACCTCCCTCGTGTACGCCGCCACCCGAGCGTCGGGAACAACGAACCCGGCAGCCGGAACTACGGGTCGCGGTTCGGTCTCGACCGCCGGGATGCTCGGCGATCGTTGCTCCCACAACTCGGCGTGCCAGGCATGGCGATGACAGGCCTCGCCAAAGGCACGTTGTTGGGTGGGGTCGGGGGTGTCGACGACCCAGCTCCCGAGTTGCTCGAACAGGGCGAGATTGCGGGCTCGCATCGAGGCGCAGACGGCACCCAGTTCGATGATGCCGAGCATCTGATCGGCAGGTGCGGAGGCGCTCACGAACGAGCTCCTGCCCGCCACGCCGCCTCGGCGGCGCCGAGATCGGTGGCCGGTTCTCCGTTGGCGACGTACTCCAGCAGCATTCCTCGAAACGGGCCGTGTGCTTCCAGTTTGCCGAGGATCGCGTTGGCGCCCCACACGACCCGGTCGAGGATGACGAAGCTGGGCGGCATGTTGAGGCACTCGATGACGGCGGCGTGGGGCCCCTTCACGTCGAACATCTTGCTGATCGTGTCGATCATCCACTGCCGCGTGAACGTGAACTCGTCGGTCAGATACGGCACGTACGGGCTGCTGACGTAGTCGAACACCAACTCGGCGTCGAGCCCGTGGCCACGCACGAGGAACCCGCTCTGCTCCATCGCCTTGACCAGTAGCTCCGGATCGCGGTGCACGATCACGGCGTCGAGCGTGGGTTGCAGCGACTCCCATTCACCCGGGGACCAACGTTTCACGAGACCGAAGTCGAGGAACGTGACGCTGCCGTCGTGATGGAAGCGGTAGTTGCCGGGGTGCGGGTCGCCGTTGAACGCTCCGTGACGGTTGACGGCGTGCTGCGTGAAGCGCCAGATCACCTCGGCCGCCCGCTGCTTGGTCTCGCCGCTGGCGGTCCGCTGGAACTCGTCGAACGACAACCCGTCGACCCACTCGGTGGTCAGCACATTCTCCGTGGAGTACTCGCCGATCAGCTCGGGTATCCGAACCCACGGGTGTCCGGCGAACAGCGCTCCGAACTCCTCCACGTTGCGTGCCTCGAGCCGGTAGTCGAGTTCCTCGCGCATGCGGTCGCGCAACTCGTCGACGAAGCCCTTGGCGTCGAAGTTCTTGAGCATCATCGACGAGAACATGGCGTACATCACCTCGGCCGCGTCGAGGTCACCCTCGATCGCTTCGTGCACGCCTGGGTACTGCACCTTGACGGCGACGTCGCGGCCATCGTGGGTGACGGCTCGATGGACCTGACCGATGCTTGCCGCAGCGACCGGAAGGTCGGTCCAGTCGAGGAACACCCGCTCGGGTGGCCCGCCCAGTTCGCGCTGCACCACGCCGGCAGCCAACGTGGGGGCCATCGGGGCGGCGTCGGCCTGCAACGTGGCGAGCGCCGCCTGCGCTTCCTCCGGCAACGTCTCGAAGATGAAGCTGATCATCTGGCCGGCCTTCATCAACACGCCCTTCATCTCGCCCAACTGCGCCGCCACGTCGGTCGCGGTGCGAATCGCGAACTGGGCGTCGAGTTCGGCGCGCCGCTCGGCAGGCGAGCCGACGCCCCGGATCTTCGAGACCGCGTACCGGACAGAGTTGCGGGCCGACAGTTTCCACACCTTGGCCGACCGGCTGAAGCGGTTGGTGAGTGGCGATTCAGCGGCCGCCTGTCGAACTTTGATGGCCGCCGCGCTGATCCCAGCCGCGAGGGCTGCCATCGCGGTCAGCGAGACGACCTGTGTCTTCTTGCTCACCGTGGCACCGAGCGGTTGGTTCGATGGTCCATCGTCAGCAGATCGACTGGTTTCAGATCGAGCGGCGGGCGACCGGGTCGGCGCTGAGGATCTCGTCGGGGATCGGGTCGCCGGTGACCTCGTCGCTCCAGTACGTGCCGGCATCGAGTCGCTCGAGGGCGGACTCGACACCGGCCAGATCGGCCTCGATGCGTTCCAGGTCGGCCGGCTCGACCGGCGCTCGTTCTGGCGCCGGTGGCGTCGCCGCTGAGGGTTGGGACGGTGGTTGGGATGGTGGTTGGGATGGCGCAGCGACCGGGGGGTCCGACACGGCTTCGGCTGTCTGCTCGGGGCTGTCGTTCACGGCACGGACGCTAGCCGCGGTTGGCGCGAGGCGTAACCTGTGCTCGATGGCGACCCGTGCGACCCGTGCGAGCCGACGGCGGCGTTGGAAACAACTGCCGATGGCGATCGCCCTGCTCGCCCCCTCACTGCTGATACTCGTGACCTTCGTGCTGTATCCGCTCGGCCGGGCGATCGTGCTCGGTCAGCAGCGCTGCAACGTGCAAGGCCGGAACTGCGTCTCGAACGGGTGGGACCAATACATCGAGACCTTCCAGTCGCCCGAGTTCCTGCACGCCCTGTGGGTCACCGTCAAGTTGGCGCTGATCACCGTGCCGCTCGGATTGGCGTTCGGTGTCGGGCTGGCGATTCTGGCCGACAAGTACCTGCGCGGGATCGGTGTCTTCCGTGCGATCTTCTCCTCGACGGTCGCCACGTCCGTGGCGGTGTCCAGTCTGATGTGGCTGTTCCTGCTGCAACCCGAGGTCGGGGCGCTCTCCAATCTGGGCTGGTTGGGTGACCTGTTTCCGGTGATCAAGAGCCCTGGCCTGTTGCGAGACCCTGGTACGGCGCTGTCGGCCGTCGCGATGTCGAGCGTGTGGTCGAGCCTCGGCTTCACGTTCATCCTCGTCACGGCAGGATTGCAAGGCATCCCGACCGAGCTCTACGAGGCGGCGGCGATCGACGGCGCCTCGAACTCACGACGGTTTCGCCACATCACGTTGCCGATGCTCGGCCCCACGTTGTTGTTCGTGTTGATCGTGCTCACGACGCGAGCGTTCCAGAGCTACGGCGAGATCGACCTCCTGACCGGCGGCGGCCCGAAGCCTCAGGATTCGACCACCACGCTCACGTACCTCACGTACGGCCAGAACTCCCTGATCCGTGGCAACGCCGGTCTCCAGGCTGCCACCGCGGTGTTGTTGTTCGTGGTGCTGCTCGGGTTGTCGCTGGCGCAGCTGAGCGGGATCGGCAAGCGGGTCCACTATGGCACCTGACCGCATGGCACCCGACCGCATCGCACCCGAGCTCGACACCGTCGTGCCGGCGGCCGCCAATGTCGTGCGCCGTCACAGTCAGCCGGCGCTCGGCCGCACGACCGGGATCCGTCTGGTCGGGCGGTATGCCCTGCTGCTGTTCGTTTCGTTCGTGGTGCTGTTCCCGGTGTATGCCACCGTGATCGGTGCCTTCAAGCCGTCGGGCCGCGTGTTGCAGAACCCGCTCGTTCCCGATTCGTTCACGCTCGACGTGCTCCGCGACGCCTGGACCGAGGGTCGGCTCGGACGCTTCATCCTCAACTCACTCGTGGTGGCTGTGATCGTCACCGTGTGCCAAGTCGCCACCTCGGTGATGTCGGGATACGCCTTTGCGATGCTCGACTTCCCCGGTCGCGGCCCGCTCTTCGTGGTGTTCCTGATGACGCTGTTGGTGCCGCTCGAAGCCACCCTGATCGTCAACCGACGCACGATCGACTCGCTCGGATGGCTGAACACGTACCAGGGGCTGGCCGGGCCGTTCCTGGCGACCGCCTTCGGAACGTTCCTGCTGCGGCAAGTGTTTCTCGGGTTTCCGCAGGAGTTGCGTGACGCTGCTCGCATCGACGGTGCCGGCCACGCCCGGTTTCTGTGGCACGTCGCGCTCCCCGTGATCCGTCCCAGTGTGGGAGCGTTGGCCCTGTTCGGGTTTCTCTCCAGCTGGAATCAATATCTCTGGCCCAACCTCATCACAACGGAGTCCGATATGAACACCGTCCAATCCGGTCTGCGCCTCCTGCGCTACTCGACGCTCGATCGACCCAACCTGCTGATGGCAGGCACGGTGATCGCCGCCGTGCCGATCACCGCTGCGCTGCTGGTGTTCCAGCGTCAACTCGTGCGCGGTCTGACAGCAGGGGCGGTGAAGGGATGAGCCGCAAACTGGCCCCGCTGTTCGTTGCCGGCCTGGCGCTCGCCGCCTGCAGCGGCGGAGAATCGATTCTCGAGTCGGGCAACGAACAGGCCGCCACCACCACGGTCGCCGCCGTCACAACGGCCACCGACGACCCGGCCGGCGGCGACGACTCGGTGCCAGGTGCCACCACCGGCGACACCAGCGCCCCCGAAACCACTGCCGCTCCGACCACCACCACGACACCGCTCGAAGCGCTGCCGCCGTGCCCGGTCGACGCCCTTGCATCGGCCTCTGGCCCGATCGAGGTGTTGTTCTGGCACGGCTGGACCGGCGAAACGGAGACAGCGATCGCTGCCCTGGCTGACGCCTACAACGCCAGCCAATCGAAGGTTCAGGTCAAGCTCGAGCCGCAGGGGAGTTACGACGAAACGTTCGACAAGTACATCCAGTCGGGTCAGGGCAGCCGCCCCGACCTGGTCGGATTCCCGGAGTACTACGTGCAGCAAACCATCGACTCCGAGTCGGTGATTCCGATCGGTGCCTGCATCGAGGCAGACGGGTTCGACACCTCGCAGTTCCGCCCGACGGTGCTCGACACGTACAACGTGGCCGGCGTGCAGTGGGCGATGCCGTTCAACCTCTCGAATCCGGTGTTGTATTACAACCGCTCGATGTTCATCGCCGCCGGTCTCGATCCCGATCTGCCGCCGTTGTCGCTCGACGATCTACGCGAGTACTCGCAGGCGATCGTCGATTCAGGCGCCGCCTCGTACGGGATCGCGATCGACAGCGGCTACAGCGTGTTCGGTGGCTGGGTCATCGAACAATGGTTGGCGAACGCCGGCGAGTTGTACGCCGACAACGAGAACGGCCACCTGGCACCGGCGACACAGGTGTTGTACGACGGCCCGGTCGGCGTCGAGCTGCTCACCTACGCCCAGCAGATGGTGCAGGACGGGCTCGCCTTCTATGTCGGTGGCAACGCCGGCGGCCAGGACAACTATCTCAAGCTGGCCGACCGCACCGAACCCGCCGCCATGACCGTCGGGTCGTCGGCAACGTTGGCCACGGTCAAGGCGGCCATCGATGATGGGCTGATCCCTGGCATCACGGCCGCTGATATCGGTGTCGGACCGCTCCCCAGCCCGACCGGCATGCCGACTTCGCTGGTGGGTGGGGCGAGCCTTTACGTGATGGCAGACCACGGTGACGAAACGGCCGCAGCGGCGTGGGACTTCGTCAAGTACCTCGTGTCGGCGGAGTCGCAGTCGCAGTGGGCGGCCGGCACCGGCTACATCCCGATCCGCGAGGACGCCGTTTCCCTGGAACCGTTGGCCAGCGTGTACGTCGACGACCCGCGCTTCAAAGTCGCCTACGACCAGTTCCTCGGCACCCCCGACGAGGCCGCCCTCCGCAACCCGATCCTCGGGCCCCAGCGCGAGGTTCGAGTGGCGACCGCGAGAGCCGTGGCGGTGATCCTCGAGGGCGGCGACGTGCAGACGGCACTGACCGATGCGAAGACCCAATCCGACGCCCTGATCGCCGAGTACAACGCCCGCAACTGACCCGAGACCTCGCGTTCGATCGGGCCGCCGCGAGCGGCCCGATCGACGGTCTGTGAAGTTCGTCGCAAAAGCCTTGCATCGTCGCCCACCGGCGACCAGACTGCGGATCGACTTCGACAGCACCTTGGGGGTGGTCATGGGAATTCATCGTCCGCGACGCGCAGCACTGATCGGTGCCGCAACCGTTCTGATCAGTGCCTTGATCAGCACCAACGTCGACGCCGGCAGGGCCGAGATCGGCGCCGCGCCGAGCGTCACTCCCGGTGGCCCGGCGTGGGTCGTCACACTCGGCGACTCTGCGATCTCGGGCGAGGCCGGCCGCTGGGCCGGCAACACCAACAACGCCTCGTGGCGCCACGACACCGGCGGCGATGCCTACTTCGACAACGCCGCCAACACGGCTGAGACGACCGCCGGCTGCCACCGCTCGAAAGCGGCCGAGGCCCATATCGGCGGCGGCATGATGTCGCTCAACCTGGCGTGTTCGGGTGCTCGGACCTACACCCAGACCGGCGGCGACTTCAAGCCCGGTCTCGATTGGTACAGCGGTCCCGCCGGCCAAAGCCAGGTCGTGCAGTTGCAGCAGTTCGCGGCGACCAACGACGTCGACGCGATCACGATTCTGATCGGCGCCAACAACTTCGGGTTCGCCGACATCGTCCAGCAGTGCGTCACCAACTGGGCGACCTCGCCGTCGTGGTGGAAGAACTACTGCTACGACGACAGTTCGGTCAAGAACCGCTTCACGAACAGCGCCGTCAGCGCCCGCACCAGCGAAGTCGCCGGCGCGATCGCCAACGTTGCGCAAGCGATGACCAACGCCGGTTACGCAGCGACCGACTACACCCTGATCATCCAGACCTACTGGTCGCCGATCCCGCGCGGCAGCGACATCCGCTACTCCGAAAGCGGTTGGACTCGCCAGAGCGTCGGCGGTTGCGGTATCTGGAACAAGGACGCCAACTGGGCCAACGACACGGCGGTGGTGAAGATGAACCAGGCCCTCACCAACGGTGTGGCGCAGACCGGACTCACCAACTACGTGATCCTCGACATGTCGCAGGCCCTCAACGGACACCGCCTGTGCGAGAAGGGCGTCGGACTGTTGGAGGAGAAGGGTCTGTCGGACTGGACCCAGTCAGGTGCCTCCGACAAGACCGAATGGGTCAGCCAGATTCGCACGCTCGACGACGATCTTCGGGCCGTACCAGATGCAAGAGGGCATCCACTCCAGCTACTGGGGCCAACTGGCGATGCGCAACTGCCTGCGCCAGGCCTACAACGGTGGCGCCGTGCAGGGTGGTACGTGCACCAGCACCGGAGGCGTCAACGCCAACGGCGAACCCAACATGTCCCTCAACTAACGAATGGTGTCAGGCACACTCCGTCATCGGTCCCGACTTGTCAGCTCACGGCCCACCCGATGACGGAATGTGCCTGACACCATCCGTCCCGGCATGACGGAGTGTGCCTGACACCAACCGTTAGTTCAGATGGCGAAGGGCTTGTGAGCGGCGACGACGCTTGCTGCGACGGGCGATTACCACAAACCCGATGAACGCCGCCGCCACGACGAGCCAGGCGACCAGTGCGATCAACGCCGCCGTCGACAGCGGTCCGGCCCAGTTGGTTGCGGCGCTGGCGGGGCGTTGCACGGTCGCCGTGTAGAGATTGACCGACGTGCCGTCGAGCGGTGCGTTCCATTCGATCACGCTGCCCTCGATCTCGGTGCCGGTTTCGGCCGAGATCAACTCGCCCGGCAGTGCGACGCGCAGCGTAAACGACATCGCCTCGGCGGGGGTCAGCCCGCTGGCGCCGATCTCGGCGCCGAACGGGAGCCCGCCGACGGCCTGCACAAGATCGGCGTCAGCGAATGTCTCGAACCCGTTCGCCAGCACCAGTTCACCGTTGATCGCGTTCGTGGTCTGTTCTTCTACGACGGTGCGTGCGGCGGCCATCTGTGTCAAGGGGGGCCCGATGCTGGTCAGCACGTTCGCCAACTCCTCGGCCGAGTGGAAGTCGTGGGTGAGCGTGATCGTCAAGCCGCCGGCTGGAGAGGCGATCGGTCCGTCGACGACCCAGCCGTTGGCGATCGCGTCGTCGAGTCGCAGATCGTCGACGAGGTCGGGAACCTGACTCACCAACTCGCCGTCGGCGGTCGCCACGACGGTGACGACGCCTGTGCCATCGGGCTCCATCTCGACCGACACCAACACGTCGAGCCGACATGACGACAGCGCCAGCAGGCTGACCAGGATGAATGCGAGTCGTCGGGTCACGACGGCCCATTCTCGCAGCAAACCACGGCTCAGACTCGGCAATCCGATTTGATGCGGTTGGCACGCAGTTGAACACGCCCCTCCGAGAGAAACACCCGCTTCCCTGACCGCCGGGACCGCCTCGGAGATCTCCCGATTGGGTCAGGCGTCGGGGATGGTGGGCTCGACCGTGGGGGTCGGTTCGTCGTTGGTGGCCGTGGTGGCCAACTCGACTGCTGCCGGCGGCACGAAGCCCTCGACCGCGGTGAAGGTGAAGCGCTGCTTGCCTTCGTTGTCGGGGTCGGGTTCGACGTCGACCACGATGATCTCGCCGGCCGAGAAGGTCTTGTAGAGGATCTTCTCGGACAGGGTGTCCTCGATCTGGCGCTGGATCGCACGCCGCAGCGGGCGGGCCCCGAGCTGTGGGTCGTAGCCGATCGTGGCCAGTTCGACCTTGGCAGCCTGCGTGACCTCGATACCGAGACCTTGGCCCTCGAGCTGACCGATCAGACGCTTGAGCATCAGATCGACCATCTCGACGACTGCCTCGAGCGGGTGCTCGTGGAACACGATCGTCTCGTCGATGCGGTTCAGGAACTCGGGCCGGAAATGGGTCTTGAGGGCGTCGTTGACCTTTTCCTTCATGCGCTCGTAGCTCATCGCCGAGTCACCGGTGGTGAAGCCGACATTGGCCTTGCGGAGATCAGCGGTGCCCAGGTTGGACGTCATGATCAACACGGTGTTGCGGAAGTCGACCGAGCGGCCCTGGCTGTCGGTGAGACGGCCCTCCTCGAGAATCTGGAGCAGCGTGTTGAACACGTCGGGGTGGGCCTTTTCGATCTCGTCGAACAACACGACCGAGAACGGCTTGCGACGCACGGCCTCGGTGAGCTGGCCGCCCTCTTCGTATCCGACATATCCGGGGGGCGAACCCACCAGCCGGCTGACGGTGTGCTTCTCCATGTACTCGGACATGTCGAGCGTGATCAGCGCCGAATCGTCGCCGAACAAGAAGTCGGCGAGCGTCTTGGCGAGTTCGGTCTTGCCGACCCCGGTTGGGCCGAGAAAGATGAACGAGCCGCTCGGACGCTTCGGGTCCTTGAGGCCGGCGCGAGTGCGACGGATCGATTGTGACACGGCGGCGACGGCGTTCTCTTGGCCGATGATCCGCTTGTGCAGCTCGGCCTCCATGTTGATGAGGCGTGCCGTTTCCTCCTCGGTCAGCTTGTAGACCGGGATGCCCGTCCACAGCGACAGCACTTCGGCAACCGCTTCCTCGTCGACCTCATCGAACAGGTCGACGCCTTCGGCCTTGACCTCGATCTCCTTGGCGGACTTCTCTTCGAGCAGCGCCTTTTCCTGGTCGCGCAAGCGTCCGGCTTCCTCGAACTGCTGATCTTCGACGGCGCGCTTCTTGGCCTCTTGCACCTCGTCGAGCTTGCGCTCGAGTTCGCGCAGGTCGGGCGGTGTCTTCATACGCTTGATGCGAAGGCGCGAACCGGCCTCGTCGATCAGGTCGATCGCCTTGTCGGGAAGGAACCGGTCGGAGATGTAACGGTCGGCCAGGTTGGCTGCAGCGACGAGTGCCTGGTCGGTGATGGTGACCCGGTGGTGCGACTCGTACTGATCGCGGATGCCCTTGAGGATCTCGATCGTGTGAGCGAGCGTCGGCTCGTCGACCTTGACCGGCTGGAACCGGCGCTCGAGCGCTGCATCCTTCTCGACGTGCTTGCGATACTCGTCGAGCGTGGTGGCGCCGACGGTCTGCAGCTCGCCTCGCGCGAAGCATCGGCTTGAGGATGCTGGCGGCGTCGATCGCGCCCTCTGCGGCGCCGGCACCGACGAGCGTGTGGATCTCGTCGATGAACAGAATGATGTCACCGCGAGTTTTGATCTCTTTGAGCACCTTCTTGAGGCGTTCCTCGAAATCACCGCGGTAGCGCGAGCCGGCGACGAGCGCGCCGAGGTCGAGCGTGTAGAGCTGCTTGCCGTGCAATGTGTCGGGCACGTCGTTGTTGACGATCATCTGGGCGAGGCCCTCGACGATGGCGGTCTTGCCGACGCCCGGCTCACCGACCAGCACCGGGTTGTTCTTGGTGCGGCGCGACAGGATCTGCATCACCCGTTCGAGTTCGCGGGTACGACCGATGACCGGATCGAGTTTGTGCTCACGAGCCATCTGGGTCAGGTTGCGGCCGAACTGGTCGAGGATCTGGCTGTTCTTCTCGTCGTCGCCACCCTTGCCGGCGCCGACTGCCGCGCCGGACCCGCTCGACTCGCTGGCGCGCCCGCTGGCGCTGCCCTCGCTGCTGCTCTGGCCGGTCGGCCCCTGGTAGCCGGACAGCAGTTGGATGACCTGCTGGCGGACACGGCTGAGGTCGGCGCCCAACTTCACCAGCACCTGCGCTGCGACGCCCTCGCCTTCGCGGATCAGCCCGAGCAGGATGTGCTCGGTGCCGATGTAGTTGTGGCCGAGTTGCAACGCTTCGCGCAGCGACAACTCGAGCACCTTCTTGGCGCGCGGGGTGAACGGAATGTGGCCCGACGGTGACGAGCCGCCCTGGCCGATGATTTCCTCGACCTGGTTGCGCACGGCCTCGAGCGAGATGCTCAGCGACTCGAGCGCTTTCGCGGCGACTCCCTCGCCCTCGTGGATCAGCCCGAGCAGGATGTGCTCGGTGCCGATGTAGCTGTGGTTCAGCAGGCGTGCTTCCTCCTGAGCGAGGACCACGACCCGGCGAGCCCGGTCGGTGAAACGTTCGAACATGTGTCGCCTTTCGGTGAACTGGCGAATACTTGTGTTCACTCTATCGGCGCTCCGGCGGCCTGGCTGGACGTGTTCTCGCGACTGCAACACAGTCGATCTGCGACGCCACCGTGCTTGACGATCCGCACACAAGCGGTCGTCGGTGTTTCTCACGGGGGCGAACCGCGCCTAGCCTGCGACTCGTGTCCGACGGCTCCGCGACGTCTCCTCTGTTTTCCATGCCCGGCATGGACCGCGATCGCGCCCGGATCGAGGTCGCCATGCGGGCGGCGGTCGTCACCTCCGATCCGTATCTCACCGAGATCGCCTCGCACCTGATCGTTGCCGGGGGCAAGCGGCTGCGCCCGGTGCTGGCGCTGGTGGCCGGCCAACTCGCCGGAGGCACGGCCGGCGACGACGTCATACAAGGTGGTGTCGCCTGCGAGCTCGTGCACCTCGGTTCGCTCTACCACGACGACGTGATGGACGAAGCCGAGACGCGCCGTGGTGTCGAAACGGTCAACGCTCGGTGGGGCAACCTGCAGGCGATTCTGGCCGGTGACTTCTTGTTGTCGCGGGCGTCCGAGATCGCTGCCTCGCTCGGCACCGAGGTCGCCGGGTTGTTGGCGCGCACGATCGGCTGGTTGTGCGAGGGCCAGATCGAGGAACTCCGCCACACGTACTCGGTCGAGCGTCCCGAACAGAGCTACCTCGCCTCGATCCACGGCAAGACCGCCTCGCTGTACGGAACCGCTGCCCGGATCGGCGGGATCGTCGCCGGCCTCGACCGTGACACGATCGACGCACTCACCGAGTACGGCAATGCCTACGGCATGGTGTTCCAGATCGTCGACGATGTGCTCGACCTCACGGCAACCGCCGAACAGCTCGGCAAGCCCGCAGGGCACGACATGGAAGAGGGCGTCTACACGTTGCCGGTGTTGCGCACCCTGGCGAGCGGCCGCAGCTCCGCCACCGAACTCCGCGATCTGCTCGGCAAGCCACTCGATCACGCCGAACGCGACAAGGCGCTCGGCATCGTGCGCGGCGACGAAGGCATCGAGAGTGCGATCGTCACCGCCCGGCTGTACGTGCAGACCGCCGCCGACGCCTGCGATCGGCTCGGCAACGGGCCGGCAGTCGACGCCTTGCGCCAGGCACCGTCAGCCTTGCTGGCCACCGTGCTGAGCAGCTCGTCTGGTTGATCGACGACGCGACCGTTGATGGTTCCACACGTTCGGCGTCCGCAACGCAGCCTCGATCGGGCATGCTAGGCCGCTGTGCATGTCGTGATCATCGGAGCCGGAGAAGTCGGCTGGTATCTGGCCCAGCGTCTGGGAGCTGAGCACCACGACGTCGTCGTGGTCGAACAGAACGAGGTGATCGCCCGAGCGCTCGGCGAGGAACTCGACGTGCAGACCGTGGTCGGCAGCGGCACCCACCCGTCGGTGTTGCGAGCGGCCGGAGTCGAACGTGCCGACCTCGTGGCGGGCGTGACCCAGGACGACGAGGTCAACATGATCGCCTCGGCGCTGGCCAAGCAGCTCGGCGCCAAGCAGACCGTGGTCCGCTTGCAGACCGACGAGCTGCGAGGTCCCGACGGCGCACACCTCCGCGAGCTGATCGCGGCCGACCTGATCATCGACCCTGATGCCGACACGGCGGAAGAGATCCTGCGGCTCGTGAGCGTGTCCGGTGCCGACGAGGTCTACCCGATGGCAACCGGCAATTTGGTGGTGCTCGGTGTCGTGGTCGGCGAGCAGTCGAGCATGGTCAACCAGACGTTGGCCGAGATCGCCTCGGTCGATCACTGGCGCTTCTTGTTCGGCGCCGTGACCCGCGACGGCGAGACGATCATTCCGCGGGGCGACCTGCAGGTGCAGGCCGGCGACCACGTGAGGTTGCTCACCCATGAGAGCCGTCAGAGCGAAGTGCTGGCGGCACTCGACGCGACCGGACGTCGTGTGCGGCGGGTGATGGTGTTGGGCGGCGGTTCCGTTGGCGCCCGGGTCGCCGAGCACCTGACCCGCAGCGCCGAGGTGACCCTGGTCGAGCGTGAGCACGCGAGGGCTGTGGCCTTGGCGGAACGGCTTCGTCGGGTCACCGTCGTCGAGGGCGACATCACCGACACGAACCTGCTCACCGAGGAGTCGCTGTCGAAGATGGACGTCGTGATCGCCGCAACCGGCGAGGACACCGCCAACGTGCTGGCCTGCGCGTTTGCTGCTGCCGAGAGCGAGGCGTTCACGGTTGCCGTGCTGCACCGCCTGGCACTCCTGCCGCTGGTGCGCCAGTTCGGCATCGACGCCGCGCTCAGTCCGCGCACCGCGTCGGCGAACGCCGTGCTGCGCCAGATGCGTGGCGGCGCATCGTCGGTTGCGACGTTCCTCGAGAGCGATGTCGAGGTCGACGAATTCGTGATCGGCGCCGGGAGCCCCGGCGATGGCGCAGTGGTGCGCAACCTGCACCTGCCGCGCTCGGTGCTGTTGGGTGCGGTGGTGCGTGCCGACGGAACCAGCGAGATCGTGCGCGGCAACACCGAACTGCACGCCGGTGAGAGCGTGGTGCTGTTCGCTCGCCCAGCGGCGCTCAACGAAGTGCGCCGGGTGTTCACGGCATGACCGCGGTTCGGGCCTACAGGCGATGAAACGTCGCCGCCAGTTCGCGCTGGTCAGCGACGTCACCCAGCGGTGGGGGCGATCCTATGAGACGCTGATCGGCCACGTCCTCGGGCTCACGCTGGCCGTCGCCGGGCTTGGGATCGTTGCTTCTGGGCTGGTCGACCTGTGGCGTGGTGGTCCCGACGTAGCGGTGCTGTTGGCGGTCGGCGCGGTGGTCACGGTCGTCGGGTACCTCGGGTGGCGGTTCACCTCACTGCCACGCCAGATCCGGATCCGCGACGTGTTTGTCACGGTCACGCTGGCGTGGTTGGTGCTGATGGTCGTCGGCGCCCTGCCGTACGTACTGACCGGATGGATTCCGGCCTTCGACGACGCCATGTTCGAGGCGATTTCCGGGTTCACCACTACCGGAGCGACCGTGCTGCGCCCGATCGAAGGTACCGGACCGGGCGTGTTGTTCTGGCGGGCGACGACCCAATGGATGGGCGGGATGGGCGTGATCGTGTTGGTGGTGGCAGTGCTGCCGACGGTCGGCTCGGGTGGCATGAGCCTGCTCGAGGCGGAGGCGCCCGGCCCGACCGGCGAGCGGCTGACGCCACGGGTTCGGCAAACGGCGCGGCGCTTGTGGGGTGTGTACATCGGGTTCACGGTCGTACTGGCGATCGCCTACATGGTTGCCGGCATGAACCTCTACGACGGTGTCGCCCACAGCTTCACGACCGTGTCGACCGGTGGCTTCTCGCCGTACAACTCTTCGCTCGGGCACTTCGATTCGGCGGCGATCGAATGGATCGCGATCGTGGCGATGTTCTTCGCCGGGGCCAGTTTCACGCTGCTGTACCGCCTGATTCGCGGCAGCGCTGGGCCGCTGGTGCGCTCGAAGGAGTTTCGCCTGTACGTCCTGTTGGTCGTTGCGGTTTCGGGCATCTTGTTCGCCGTCAACGAGGCGACGGGTTCGATCGCCAGCAGAATCCGCGGCAGCTTCTTCGCGACGACCACGGTCACGTCGACGACGGGATTCGGCACGGACGACTTCGCGTCGTGGTCGCAGGCCGCCCAAGCGCTGATCATGATCCTGCTTCCGATCGGGGCGATGGCCGGTTCGACCGCAGGTGGGGTGAAGTTGATCAGAGTGCTGGCGATCGCCAGCTTCGCCCACCGCGAGGCGCTGCGCCATCTGCACCCTCGGTTGGTGCGCCCGGTGCGGATCGGCGACGCCATCATTCCCGACCGCACCGCCAACAAGATCGTCGGGTTCATGGTGTTGGCGCTGGCTGTCTTCGGGGGTGGTGCGCTCGTGATCGCGCTCACCGGGCCTGATCTGGTGACGTCGTTTTCGGCGGCGGCGACCGCGTTCGGCAACGTCGGGCCCGGCCTCGGCGACGTCGGCCCGACCCACGACTTCCTGGAATTGCCGCGCCTGGCGCGCTGGGTCACGATGGGCCAGATGTTGTTGGGTCGACTCGAGATCTACCCGGTCATCCTGGCGATGTCGGTGGTCACCCTGCGTCGTCGCCACCACAAGCTGCGGGTCTGACCGTCGCCCAGCCGGGAACCGTTCAGCCGGGCTGGTTCAGTCGTCGGGGGCGACGAGGCTGAGCATTCGGCCCGCTCGGTAGGCGACTTCCGCAATGCCGAGGCGACCGGGGCGTAGCTCGTGGGCGACCAGCCGGAGCACTGCATCGGCGGCGGGACGCCGTTTGGCGACCAGTCGGCCGACTCGGTTGGCCATCGCCGGCTGGCCGAACAGCTGGCTTGCCAGGCGGCCGACTCGATAGTACGAGCCGTAGTGCTCGTGGATCAGTTTGGTGTACTGCTGAAGTGCCGTCGAGGAACCGGATTGGAGCGCCTCCTCGATCACGGTCGCCGCCATCGTGCCCGATTCGAGTGCGCCCTCGATGCCGGCACCGGTCATCGGATTGCCGGCCCCCACCGCGTCGCCGATCAGTAAGTAGGTCGGGCCGGCCGACGGTCCGACGGACATCCCGAGCGGAATTCGTCCCCCGACGCCTGGTCCGATCGGGTCGCCATCGAGCTGCCATCGGTCGCCGTGGTCGGCGACTATCCGGTCGAGAATGTGCACGGGATTGACGACCTGGAATGACGCCGACGTGGACATCATCATCACGCCGATCGTGACGGAACCGTCGCCGCACGGCAGCATCCAGCCGTACCCCGTGATCGGGGTGTCCGACCGATCTCGCAGGTCCACCAGCAACTCGAGTTCGTCGCCGTCGTTGAGCGGCGATCGCACGCTGACCTGATGGGCCAGGGCGTACGGCCAGGTCGGCCGCCGAGCTGTGCCGAGGGCGCGCCCGAATCGACTGTTGGCGCCGTCGGCGACGATCGTGTACTCGGCCCGGGCCTCGAACTCGGTGCCGTCGGGCGCCGTGACGTTGGCGCCGCGGGCGAAGCCGCGTTCGATGATCGGATCGGACGCCTCGTGGCCGAGCAGCACGGCGGCCCCCTCGGCTCCGGCAGCATGAAGCAGATCGTGGTCGAACGCCGCTCGTGGGGCGACCGCCCCACAGGCCGGGAACGATGAGTGGCTCGGCCACGTGGTGCTCAGCGATCGCCCTGAATGCGTGAGTCGCACCCGGCGCACGGGGTGCAAGCGGTCGACGTCGACCAGTTCGAGTTGCCGCAAGGAGGCGACGGCACGCGGGGTGAGCAGCGCACCGATCTGTTCGGCGCGTGCTGCTGCCTGGCGCTCCACCACGATCACCCGATAGCCGCGCTGTGACAACTGTGCTGCGGCTGCCGAGCCCGCCGGCCCACCACCGACCACCAGCACGTCGGCTGTAGCGGCTGGATGAGCGGTCATCCAGTGGCGCCGCTCATCGTGCGGTCACTCCGTCGCAGATGAACCCGGAGCGGGTGCGTCGCCGATCGGCAGCACCGTGTCGAACCGCTGGTGCAGATCGGACAAGTGGCCGCCGGCTTCGAGGTCGGTGAAGATCTCGGAACCCTCCGAACACCACTCCTCGAACTCGGCGCTGAAGGCACCGGCCGGGTCGGCGCCTCCGAGCGCGTAGCGTTCGTGGCACACCACGCTCAGGATCTCGTAGTCGGTCAAGCTTCCGCCGGCATCCTGGCCTTGGGCCGGCATCGGGCCCTTCTCGCCGGTGACCCGGGCCCCGCCTTCGCGTGCGGGGTCGCCATAGCTCTCGACGCCGGCGATGTTGTAGTTGGATGTTCCGAAGTACACGAACCGCAGTTGGTCTTCGATGTTCGGGAACGTCTTGAGCACTTCACCACCGACGAACGCATATCCGACGGCGCCTTCGCCGCCACCGCCGTGGCAGGAGGCGCATCCGCCGTAGACCTCGCCACCGAGTCCGAGCGGGCCAGCTGCCTCGACCGGAGACTGCGTGACGGCGCGGGCGTACATGAACGCCCAGACCGGCAACATGCTGAGTGCGACCATCGCCCAGAACGGGATCCGGCGGCGACGCTTGTAGGCGGCCACCACTGCGCTGTCGGGCTTGACGGGCGGTGGGCCCGGCACGGCTGGAGCGGCTGCCCGCTCGACGGGCCCGGAGGCGGCCGCCGGGGCGCTGCCGGCGACCTTGGCGGGCGCCGAGGCTGCGGGAGTCGCTGCTGCGGCATCGTCGCCGCCGGCACCGCTCGCGGCGCGGCGCTCACGGCTTCGCTTCAGCAGGTGCTCGGGGATTTCAGTCACGCTCGTCCTCTCACGGTTTTCCCTCAGATTCGCGACGACACGACCCACGTGGGCGCGGCGTCACCTCGAACCCCCGAAACGATAGACGCGGCGGCGGTGCTTTCCCGAATTTCTTCGCGATCTCATCGTCGGTGTGATTACCGGGGATGGCTGGGCTGTGTGTGCACTTATGCACAACCGCGCTGACGCGCCACACTGTTGCACGCCCTGGATGTCGGACCGACGCGTCGGCCGACTACAGTGCGAACAACATGACTTCGTGCGGCCATTCACGAACCTGCTGGCGACCCGGCTCGGTAGTGTCCGAGTCGTATCCGCGAGCACGTGGAGCGAGCGCACGCAGTGCACGAAACCGAGCGATGAGAACGATGACCATGCGAACCGCAAGCGAAAGGGCACGACGATCCCGATGATCGCCTTCAACTGGTGGAACCCCTTGGAGGGCAAGGCGGTTCCTGGTGTGAACACGGCCTTCCTGGTGTCGTTGGTCGCCGCCACCGTGCTCACCCTGGCGGCAATCCCGTACGGCAAGCGACGTCCCAAGGACACCCCGTTCTCATGGGGCGAGGCGATGCTCGGCTCGGTCTACGCATTCGGCGTGATGTTCCTGGCGTTCGGCGTCGTGCCACACCAGTGGATCGACCACGCCGACAAGAACCTCGGCTGGGATCGCACCAACATCATCTACGGCCCGTTCGACATCCTGAAGCCCGAGCCGCTCGGCGGATGGAACCCGATCACGCTCCAATACGAAGCTGTCCGCGACGTCGTCGTCGTCTTGATCCACGTCTACTTCTTCGGGCTCCTGTTGTTCATCTGGAACTGGTGGCAAAAGCGCGGTGACAACGTCACCAAGCAACTCGAGACCAGCAGCTACGGTCGCCCGCTCGTGAAGAAGTCCTGAACAACCCCGACCTATCAACCACCCGCATGACACTGAACCAACATGGCAAAAACTGACGCAAACCCGCCGATGATGCCGTACACCGACGAGTACACACTCGTCGAGGTCGACGCTGACTACCTCGCCCGCGCCGTCAAGCCGAAGCAGTTCATTCACATCGATCAGTCCGAATGCATCGCCTGCGAAGGCTGCGTCGACATCTGCCCGTGGAAATGCATCCACATGGTCAACACGGGCGTCGTGGTCGAGGCCGACGGCACCGAACAGCCCGGGCTCGACCCATCCGATGCGTTCATGTTCATCATCGACGACGACATCTGCACGCGGTGCGCCCTGTGCGTCGACCGTTGCCCGACGGGGGTCATCATTCTCGGCAAGGTCGGCCAACCGACCGCCGCCGGCGACTTCCATGCCCGCACCAATAGTCATGGCTACGGCTATGGCATGAGGCTCTGAGCGAGACATAGCGAGACATCAATATGGCAAAGATCATTGACGACACGCCGAAACCGACCGCCAAAGAACGCGTCCAACAGGTCGTCGACGGC
Organism: uncultured Acidimicrobiaceae bacterium; assembly: GCA_963700265.1. Lineage (GTDB taxonomy): Bacteria > Actinomycetota > Acidimicrobiia > Acidimicrobiales > Ilumatobacteraceae > Ilumatobacter. The sequence continues at coordinate 128,047 of CAVOWX010000002.1, forward strand.
GTCCAGGGTGGCCAGGTCTGGTCGAGCATCTTCCGGCCCGGCTCGATCTTCCGCAAGGGCTACAGCGACAGCCCGCGCAACCGCAGCTACGTCATCATGAACTCGGTGCTCTACCACTTGCACCCGGTCAAGGTGAAGCGTCACGCCGTCAAGGTCAGCTACACCCTGTGCCTGGGTGGTCTGAGCTTCTTCTTGTTCATCCTGCTCACCGTGACGGGCATCTTCTTGATGTTCTTCTACCGGCCCGAGGCAACGTCGGCGTGGAACGACATCTCGAACCTGCAGACCTCGGTCACGTTCGGCCTGCTGGTCAGAAACATGCACCGATGGGGCGCTCACCTGATGGTGATCTCCGTGTTCTTGCACATGGCCCGCGTGTTCTACCACGGTGCCTACAAGCCGCCGCGCGAGTTCAACTGGGTGATCGGCGTGATCCTGCTGAAGTTGACCCTGCTGCTGTCGTTCACTGGATACTTGTTGCCCTGGGATCAGCTCGCCTTCTGGGCCGTCAACGTGGGTACCAACATGATGGGGTACACGCCTGTCTTTGGTCAGGACGTCAGATTCGTCTTGTTGGGCGGAGCCGAAATCGGTTCGGAAACTCTGCTGCGATGGTATGTGTTGCACGTGTTGTTCCTCCCGTTCGTCATCGTGATCTTTATGGCGATCCACTTCTGGCGAGTCCGCAAGGACGGCGGCATCAGTGGACCGTTGTGATCGGAGCATTGGCACATGACTGAGATCCCCGAACACCTGTTGAAGCGAGCGCAAGCCGCTCGCGACAAGGCTGCGTCCGAGGCAGGCGAGGCGGCTCCCGCGGCGCCTGCCGGTGATGACGCGGCCGCTGCCCCGACCGACTCGCGGATTCCCGCCCATCTATTGGAACGCAGCAAGGCTGCCAAGTCCAAGGCATCGGGCGAAGCCGACGCGCCCGGTGGTGGCGTGGCGGTGCAGGACAAAGTGGCTGCTGTGGTCGCCGCTGCCCCCGCCGGTGGTGGCGTCCCCGTCGGTGCCGGCCCCGGCGGACACACTCAGCGCTTGTTGACGGTCGTCAAGTCCGGGTCGATCCAAGACGTCAAGGCCCAGCCGGTCGACAAGGTACACACCTGGCCACACCTGCTGGCGATCGAGTTCGTGGCTGCCTTGGCGTGCACGGCGTTCACGTTCCTGTTCTCGGTCTGGGTCAACGCCCCGCTGCTGCAGCTCTCCAACCCGAACCAGACACCCAACCCGTCGAAGGCCCCGTGGTACTTCCTCGGTCTCCAAGAACTGCTCACGATGTTCCACCCGATGATCGCCGGCGTCACGATCCCCGGCGTCGGTTTGATCGTGTTGATCTTCGCCCCGTACATCGACAAAAACCCATCGAACAAGCCCGAGGATCGCAAGTTCGCGATCTCACTGATGACCGTGCACCTGATGTTCTGGGCGGTGCTCGTGATGATCGGCTCGTTCTTCCGAGGTCCCGGATTCAACTTCACCCTGCCGTGGCGCGACGGCTTGTTCTTCGAGCTGTGACGACGAGGAGGCACACACCATGAACGCAACCGCAGTCATCATCATCGCCATCGCGGCGGCCGTCGTTTTGGCCGCCCTGGCATTCATGACCCTGGCGCGTCGGTCCGACGTGCGTGGGGCCGGCGCACTCAGCGCCGAAACGGTTCGACGCGATCGCACCGCACGAGCATCAGCCACGGCCTCAGCCGAGTCGTCGACGTCGCGGGCCGATCAGGCCGAGGCGGCAGGCGTCGCTGCCCGTGCCGGCGTCGCACTCGCACCGGTGCAGTCAGACACGGGGCTGACCCCGTGGATACCGCCCGATCCAGATGCGCTCGGTGTCAGCCGCCGCCAGTTCTTCAACCGTGCCTCGATCTCGCTGATGGCGGCCGGATTCGGCACCTTTGGAGCGGCCAGCTTCGTGGCTTTCCTGTGGCCCACCAAGACCGGCGGATTCGGCGGCAAGGTTCCGGTCGGTCGCTACGACGACATCGTCTCCGGCATCCGCACCGGCAATGGGTTCTTCTATGCCCCCGAGGCGCGGGCATGGATCACCGAGTACCCGGTCGACGCCGTACGCAAGGCGGAGGGCTTGTATGCCACCAGCCTGATCCCCGGCATGCAGAAGGGCTTGATCGCGTCGTATCAGAAGTGCCCGCATCTCGGTTGCCGCGTACCTCAGTGCCTCTCGAGCCAGTGGTTCGAGTGTGGTTGCCACGGCTCGCAATACAACCGGGTCGGCGAAAAGAAGGGCGGGCCTGCACCGCGCGGCATGGACCACTTCCCGCTCACATTCTCGGCTGCCGATGAGGTCACCGTCGACACCGGCACCATCGTGCAGGGCATGGCGATCGGCACCAACACCACCGGCCAGGAGGCCGAGGGTCCGCACTGCGTCGGAGCATCGGAGCACTAATGATCGCCCTTACCACGACTTCGATCGCGTGGCTGCTGTTCACCGTCATCCTCGGTGGCTGGGTCGTCTATGCCTTCTTGAACCTACGTCAGGCCCGCGACGAACTCGGATCCGAGCGGGAACTCGCTGCCAACCGCAAGAAGTTCCACGACGACGAGTACCTCGAAGGTCCGCGCCTCACCAGGGTGCTCGGTATCGGCGTGATCTTGCTCGTGGTGATCGTGATCGGCCTCCCGCTGTACTGGATCCTCGAACCGGCCCGCCTTGCCGGCGCCCAGGACGCACAAGAGGAGATCTTCGTCGAGTGGGGCTCGCGGCTGTTCGCCCCGACCGCCGATGGCGGATTCAACTGCGCCGGCTGCCATGGCGGCATGAGCGGCAACGGTGGGGCGGCTCCCTACAACTTGACCGACCCGGCGACCGGTGAGGTCACCGCTGTCGACTGGAAGGCGCCGGCGCTCAACACGGTGCTCTATCGCTTCTCCGAAGACGAGGTCAAGTTCATCCTGGTCTACGGTCGCGCCTTCTCACCCATGTCGCCGTGGGGTGTCGAGGGTGGCGGTCCGATGAACGACCAGCAGATCGACACGCTGATCGCCTACTTGCACAGCATCCAGATCGACCGCGAGGACTGCGGGCCCGGCGAGGACGACGTCAAGACCTGCCCCTCTGGTCACCTCCCCACCACCGACCAGAACAGCATCGACACGCTCGCCAACAACGCGGTCGCCGACGGCACCTATGCCTCGTACGGTGAGGCGTTGTTCAACCTCGATCTCGCCAGCGGTGCCTACAGCTGCGCCCGCTGCCACACGCTCGGCTGGAGCTGGGACGACCCCGGCGTCTCGGGTCAGGGCTCGTTCGGCTGGAACCTCACGGGTGGGTCCACCAACGCCCGCTTCCCGAACGAGGCCGACATGGTCGACTTCGTCGCGAACGGGTCCACGCAGGGGGCCAAGTACGGCATCGCCTCGCAGGGCACCGGTCGCATGCCCGGCTTCGGATCGATGCTGACCACCGATCAGATCCATGCCATCGTCGAATACGTGCGGAGTCTCTGATGCAAGCAATCACCCTCGCCGTCAACTGGGAGTTCGAGCTGCGCGGCATCCTGACCGTGATCATCGGCACCGTGGTGTGGATGGGATCGATCTACTTGATCCTCGGTACCAACCTCGGGGCCCGACTGGGCTTCATGGTGGCGCTCACCGGCCTCGCCGGATGGATGGCCCTCATGGGTTGCGTTTGGTGGATCTACGGGATCGGCCTCAAAGGTGACGTGCCGGAATGGAAGCAGGTCCAGGGCCGCACCGTGATTCAGCAGGTCGACTTGCTGTACCAGGCTGGTGTACTCGACGATCCGATCGACGTCACTTCCGAGACCGAGTCGACCGTCGCCGCCGAGGCGGTTGCCAATCAGCTCGCCAGCCAGGGCTGGACTCGTCTCGCCGAATCAGCGCCCGAGTTCGGTCAGGCCGAAGCGTCCGCCAGCGTGTTCCTCGACGAGGAGGGTGCTTTTGGGCCAGGCGAGTTCGACGTGACGGCCGTCTACGAGGTCGACCCGCCCCACGAGTCGGCATATCCGAAGCTCGGTCCGAACGGCGAGTTCGACCAGATCGCGTTCTTCCACAAGCCGTATTACACGCTCGTCGAGGTCGCTCCGTACCAGCCGCTGCTCACCGAGCCGGGTCGCGCCCCGACCGCTCCCGAGATCGACACGAGCCGTCAACGTCAGTACGTCTACATGATCCGCGACCTCGGTTCGCTGCGTCAGCCTTCGGCCTACATCGCGATCGGCTCGACGATCGTGTTCCTGTCGATGTGCTTCCTGCTGCATCGACGTGATCGCTTTGTGGCTGCCAATCTGGCGCGCAAGGCAGTGGCGGTCGCCTAGCCATGGGTCAATATCTGCCGCTCGTCGTACTGATGCTGTTGGCGATCGCCTTTGGTGGCCTCAGCTTCGGCGCCTCGCGCCTACTGGCGCCGAATCGACCATCGGCAGCCAAGCAAGCGCCGTACGAGTGCGGCATCGTGCCGAGCCGCGAGCCTCCGGATCGTTTCCCGGTCAGCTTCTACATCGTGGCGATGCTGTTCATCATGTTCGACATCGAGATCATCTTCATCTACCCGTACGCGGTCGAGCGCGGGGCGCTCGGCGAGTCCGGGTTCTGGGCGATCGTGGTGTTCTCGGTGATCTTCTTCCTGACCTTCGTGTACGAGGTCGCCCGCGGTGGGCTGGAATGGGGACCACTCCACCGCTACCGCAGTCTCGAGCAGGACGCCGCGATGGTGTCGGCCGCTCGTGATTCTTCATCCACAATCCGACGGGTCGGGCTCGAGGGCCGGATCGATCGGGTGACCGCTGGGGGAGCGAACACCGAGGAAGCCGCCTAGGAGGCCCCGTGAAAGTCGTCGACGACGTACTCGCTGATGGACTCGGCGGGCTGAGTCACAACGTCATCACCGGTCGCCTGGAAGACCTCGTCAACTGGGCCCGTTCGCGCTCGTCGTGGCCGGCGTCGTTCGGGTTGGCGTGCTGTGCGATCGAGATGATGGCAACCGGTGGCGCCCACTACGACATCTCGCGGTTCGGCATGGAGGTCTTCCGAGCCTCTCCGCGCCAGGCTGACATCATGATCGTGGCCGGTCGTGTGAGCCAGAAGATGGCACCGGTGCTGCGCCAGGTGTACGACCAGATGATGGAGCCCAAGTGGGTCATCTCGATGGGCGTCTGCGCCAGCTCGGGTGGGATGTTCAACAACTACGCGATCGTGCAGGGCGTCGACCAGATCGTGCCGGTCGACGTGTACGCCCCCGGCTGCCCTCCGACCCCGGAGACGCTGATCCACGCGATCGAGACACTGCACCAGAAGATCGAGGACGGCGAGCTGCTGCGGCGCCGTACCGAAACCGGCGCCGGCGCCAACATCCACGTCCAAGAGATCGCCCGCACCTCGACGCCCGTCCTGCTCGGAACCAAGTGACATGAGCGACGCCGAACAACTCCCCACCGGCGCGGCCGGCGACACGGCCCCCGACACCCCGAGCGAGCCTGTCCAGATTCACGGTTGCCCGGTCGTCGACAGCCACGGGCAGATCGTCATCCATCCCTCGCGTGACCGGTACGTCGCCGTGGTCAAAGCGCTCGCCGACGAGGGTTACGCGATGTGCGCCGACCTCACGGCGGTCGACTACCTCGACCACATGCAACGCCCGCTCCCCGACGACGTCGCGCCGGAGCGGTTCGAGGTCGTCACCAACCTGCTCGACATCACGAACCGCCGCCGAATCCGGCTGCGGGTGCAGGTGCCTGCCGAGGATGCCACCGTGGCCACGCTGTTCGACGTGCACCCCGGTACCGAGGCGATGGAGCGCGAGGTGTACGACATGTTCGGCATCGAGTTCTCCGATCACCCCGACCTCTCGCGCATCTTGATGCCGGAGGACTGGATCGGACACCCGCTCCGCAAGGACTACGAAATCGGCAAGATCCCGGTCCAGTTCAAAGGAGCGAACACGTGACCGCCGAACAGGCCCTCCGGGACGAGGGTGCGCAGGAGATGCGGGCTCGTTCCGAGCTGACGGCTCGCGAGCTGATGCGCCAAGTCGGCTGTGTGCTGCGGATGAGCGAGGCCGAGGCTGCCAAGCTCGGCGACATTCCGGAAAACCCTGACGAGGATCAGACGATGATCATCAACATGGGGCCCCAGCACCCGTCGACGCACGGTGTACTGCGGTTGATGCTGGAGCTGCAGGGCGAAACGGTGCTGCGCTGCAAGCCGATCATCGGGTACCTGCATACCGGCATGGAGAAGACCGGCGAGCAGCTGACCTACATGCAGGGTGGCACCAACGTCACCCGCATGGACTACCTGAGCCCGCTCAACAACGAGTTGGTGTTCTCGATGGCGACCGAGCAGCTGCTCGGCATCGCCGATGAGATTCCTGAGCGTGCGGTGTGGATGCGGATGCTGTTGTCCGAGCTGAATCGGATGAGCAGCCACCTGTTGTTCATGGCGTCCAACGGCATGGACCTCGGCGCCGTCTCGATGATGATCTATGGGTGGCGTGAACGCGAAGAGGTGTTGCGCTTCTTCCAGAAGGTCACCGGCTTGCGGATGAACCACAACTTCATCCGTCCCGGCGGTGTCGCCGCCGACCTCCCCTCTGGCTGGCGCGACGATGTGCTGCGGTTGCTGGAGCTGATCCCGCCGCGGCTCGAGGAGTACGACATCTTGATGACCGGCCAGCCGATCTGGCGCGAGCGGTTGCAAGGTGTCGGGGTGATCACGCCCGACGAGGCGCTGGCGCTGGGAGCGACGGGCCCGATCCTGCGTTCGACCGGTGTCGCCTGGGATCTCCGCCGCGACATGCCGTATCTGCACTACGACGAGGTCGAGTTCGACGTGATCGTCGGCTCGTACGGCGACGCCTTCGACCGCTACGCGATTCGGCTCAACGAGATTCGCGAGTCGATGAAGATCGTGCGCCAGATCCTCGACGTGATGCCGAGCGGTGACTATCGCATCCAGAACAAGAAGGTCACGCCGCCACCGCGAGCTCGCATCGACGAGTCGATGGAGGCGCTGATCCATCACTTCAAGATCTTCACCGAGGGTTTCAAGGTGCCGGAGGGCGAGGTCTACGTCGGTATCGAGAGCCCGCGCGGCGAGGTCGGCTGCTACATCGCCAGCGACGGATCGCCGACGCCGTACCGCATGCACGTGCGGGCGCCATCGTTCGTGAACGTCCAGTGTCTGCCGCACATGATGCGCGGCGGCCTGGTCGCCGACGCCGTCGCTGTGATCTCCAGCGTCGACCCCGTCTTGGGAGAAGTTGATCGATGAGCCGTTTGAACGATTCCAATGTGGCACTGGCCCGCGAGATCATCGCCCGTTACCCCAAGCAGAAGTCGGCCCTGATACCGCTCGTGCATCTTTCGCAGCAGCAGAACGGGTACGTGACCCAGGACGCCATGCGCCATGTGGCGGAACTGATCGACGTCACCCCGGCCGAGGTCTACGGCACCGCCTCGTTCTACGAGATGTTCCGGTTCGAGCCGACCGGCAAGTACCTGATCAACATGTGCGGCACGATGTCGTGCGCGCTGTTGGGTGCCAACGAGTTGATGCACCACGCCGAACACACACTCGGTATCAAGGCGGGCAGCACCACATCCGATGGGCTGATCACGCTCCAACACGCCGAGTGTCAGGCGGCGTGCACCGAGGCGCCGACGCTGCAGGTCAACTACCGCCACCGATACCGGGTGACGCCTGAAGACTTCGACCAGCTCGTCGAGGATCTGCGGGCCGGCAAGCTCGACAATGAGATTCCGCCGCACGGCACGCTCGGGCGCAATCGTCAACACATCCCGGCCGACAAGGCCGTCGGAGCCCAGCATCCCGACGACGTCACGACCGGCCCGACCTGGATCGAGATCGTTCCGGCAGGTGGTGAGTGATGGGTGCACAAGGTACGTACCCCTGGGCAGCCGGCTACTACGACGACGGTGACCGCCCCCAGATCGTCACGTCGCGATTCAAGTACGACGACTCGCACACGCTCGACCGCTACCACGCCACGGGCGGGTACCAGGGGCTTCGCAAGGCGCTCGAGATGCAGCCCGCCGACGTCGCCGACGAGGTCAAGAAGTCGACCTTGCTCGGCCGCGGTGGGGCTGGCTTCCCGGCCGGCGTCAAGTGGGGTTTTACGCCCGCCGGCGTGTGGCCGCGCTACCTCGTCGTCAACGGCGACGAGAGCGAACCGGGCACCTACAAAGACCGCCTGTTGATGGAACTCGACCCACACCAGTTGATCGAGGGCTGCCTGATCGCCTGCTATGCAGCAGGGCTGTCGCAGTGCTTCCTCTACATCCGCGGCGAGATGGCCGTTGCCCACGAACGTGTCGCCAAGGCACTCGACGAGGCCTACGCCGCCGGCTACATCGGCAAGAACATCCTCGGGACCGGCTTCGGTGTCGACATCGTGCTGCACTGGGGCGCCGGTGCGTACATCGTCGGCGAGGAGACCGCACTGATCGAATCGCTCGAGGGCGAGCGCGGCATGCCGCGCCTCAAGCCGCCGTTCTTCCCTGCTGCGATCGGCTTGTACGGCATGCCGACGATCGTCAACAACGTCGAGACACTCTCGAACCTGCCGTTCATCGCCGCCAACGGATCTGCCGCCTATACGGCGGTCGGCACCGAGACGTCTCCTGGTACCCGGATGATCGCCGTGTCGGGACATGTCAAGCGGCCCGGCGTGTACGAGATCATCAACGGATCCACGACGTTTCGCGATTTGATCTACGGCGAGCACTTCGCTCAGGGCATCCGCGACGGCCACGAACTCAAGGCGTTCGTGCCCGGCGGTGGTTCGGCCCCGTGGTTCCTGGCCGATCAACTCGACATCCCGTTCGAGGGGCGTCAAGCCGGTAGCGCCGGCTCGATGCTGGGCTCGGGCGCGGTGATGGTGATGGACGACACCACCGCCATTCCGGCTGCCGCTCTCACGCTGGTCAAGTTCTACGCCCACGAGTCGTGCGGCAAGTGCGTGCCGTGCCGCGAGGGCGGTACCTGGCTGTATCGCATCCTGGAACGGATCGTTGCCGGCAACGGCACCGACGCAGACCTCGACACCATCCTGCAGGTTGGCGAGTCGATCTGCCCCGGTGAGATGCCGCACGCGTCCAGCGAGCGGCTCGGCCTCGAGGCGGTGCCGTTCCCGTACAAGATGACCACGATCTGTTTCCTCGGCCCCTCGGCGTATGTGCCTGTGCACTCGGCGATGACCCTGTTCCCCGAGGAGTTCGCGGCTTTGGTGACGAAACGTGAAGTGCGGGCGCTGATCCCGGTCACCGCTGCTCCGGCGGGAGGCGAGTCATGAGCGACGAGAACAAGCCCGAGCAAGTCGACGAGAGCACCGATGTGGCGGCCGATGTGATCGTCGAGGCACCGGCGCCCGAGCCGGACCCGAACGCCGTGCCGATCATGCTCAACGGACGCCAGATCGTGGCCCGTAAGGGTGAAACGATCATCGCCGCCGCCGACCGCGAGGGTGAGTACATCCCGCGGTTTTGCTATCACCCGCGCATGAGCGCGGTCGGTATGTGCCGCCAGTGCATGGTCGAGGTCGACACCGGCCGCGGACCGATGCTGCAACCGTCGTGCATGATCACGGTGTCGCCGGAGATGAAGGTCGAGACGAACACGCCGATCGCCAAGCGCGCGCAAGAGGGCATGCTCGAGTTGTTGCTGATCAACCATCCGCTCGACTGCCCGGTGTGCGACAAAGGTGGCGAGTGCCCGCTCCAGGACCAGACCCTGAGTCACGGTCCGGGCGAGAGTCGCTTCGTCGAAGAGAAGCGCCACTACGCCAAGCCGATCGCCCTCAGTGAGCACGTGCTGCTCGACCGCGAGCGCTGCATCCTGTGCGATCGGTGCACCCGCTTCGCCGACGAGGTCGCCGGCGACAAGCTGATCCACTTCATCGACCGCGGCAACGCCACCCAGGTCAACACGTTCCCCGACGAGCCGTTCTCGTCGTACTTCTCGGGCAACACGGTGCAGATCTGCCCGGTCGGCGCGCTGACCGCCAAGCCGTACCGGTTCAAGGCCCGCCCGTGGGACCTCGAACAGGTCGAGTCCACCTGTACCACGTGTTCGGTCGGTTGCCGGATCTCGATCCATTCCAGCCGCGACGAACTGCTGCGCTTCCAGGGTGTCGACACCGGTCCTGACTCCGATTCGGTCAACTGGGGTTGGATGTGCGACCGAGGTCGTTTCAACTTCGAATCGATCGAATCCGACCTGCGGCTCGGGGCGCCGATGGTGCGAGGCGAGGCCGGTCTGGCCGAAACGTCGTGGGCGGCAGCGATGGCGATCGCCCAACAGTTGATCGAGGGTGCCGACACGATCGGCCTGCTCGGTGGTGCCCGCAGCAGCAACGAGGGCGCCTTCGCTTGGGCCCAACTGGCCGATGCGCTGGGTATCGCCCATCGCGATGCGCAACTCGGCGACGGCTTGCCACCCGAGGTGTTGGGCCTGCCGCGAGCCACGATCAACCAGGCTGCCAAGGCCGCCACGGTGATCCTGGTCGGCCCCGACCTGAAGGAAGAACTCCCGGTCTTGTACCTGCGCCTGCGCGATGCCGCCGAGCACGGCAACACGAAGATCATCGAGTTCTCGTCGCAGTCGACCGGCATGTCGCGCTACGCCTGGCGCAGCGTCCGCCACGCCCCCGGCATGGCCCCAGCCGAGATCGCCAAGACCCTCGCCGATCCAGAGGTTGCCGAACAGATCGCCTCTGGTGATGTCGTGCTGGTCGCCGGGCGAAGCAACCTCGCCGTCTCCGAGGGCACTGCCCTGGCTGCGGTGCTCGCGGTGCTCGACGCCGTCCCGAACTGCACCGTGCTCCCGGCGCTTCGCCGCGGCAACGTGGTCGGGGCGTTGCAGCTGGGGTTGACTCCCGCCGACGGCGAGCACGACGCGCTCGCCACGTTGCGGGCAGCCGCCGACGGTCGCATCGACGTGTTGGTGCTGCTCGGCGCCGACCCGATCAACGACTGTCCCGATGCCGACCTCGCTCGCCGGGCGCTGGCCGGTGCCCGTCGCATCATCTCGATCGACACGTTCCCATCCGAATCCGCGCAGCAGGCCGATCTCGTTCTGCCGGCGGCGGCGTTCGGCGAACAGGGTGGCACCACGACCAACCTCGAGGGTCGTGTCTCGCGACTCGCACAGAAAGTCAGCGTGCACGCCACGGCTCGGCCCGACTGGATGATCGCCGCCGATCTGGCACTGCTGCTCGGCCACGATCTCGGTTTCGCATCACTCGACGACGTGACCGCTGCGATCGCCGCCACCGTGCCGGCGTATGCGTCGGCGACACCCGCTGCGATCGACTCGGCCGATGGTGCACTGGCGGTCAGCGGCGGCAGCGAGCTGCCGGTCGTGGAACCGATCGGCGCCCAGCCGAGCGGCTACGACTACCGCTTGGTGGTCAGTCGCAAGCTGTACGACCGGGCGGTCGGTACCCAGATGTCGCCGTCGCTCGCCAAGCTCCCGATCGGCGCCGGTGCCCACATCCATCCGCTCGATCTCGATCGGGTCGGCCAGCCAGACGGTGCCGACGTCAAGCTGATCAGCGCCTCCGGATCGGTCGTGTTGCCGCTGGTGGCCGACCCCACCGTTCAACGCGGCACGATCTGGGCCCCGTTCAACCAAGCCGGTGCCGACATCACCGACATCGTCGACAGTTCGAACGCCGTGACCGATGTCCGAATCGAGCGTCTCTCATGAACTTCATGCTTGGCTCGCTGATCGCCGTCGATCCGCTGCTGGACACCGACCAATGGTGGTGGAAGGTGCTCGCCATCGTCGCCGCCAAGGTGCTGGCGATCTTCGTGATCGGCCTGGTCGGCACGATGCTGATGGTGTGGTTCGAGCGCAAGATCGTGTCGGGCATGCAGAACCGGATCGGCCCCAACAAGGCCGGCCCGTTCGGTCTCCTGCAAACCCTGGCCGACGGCATGAAGTTGTTCTTCAAAGAAGACCTGCTGCCGGACAAGGCAGACAAGTGGGTGTTCCGGATGGCGCCGTTCCTGGCGTTCGTTCCGGCGTTCCTGCTGTGGTCGGTGATTCCGCTCGGTGGCGACTTCACCGATGGCCACGACGGCACCGTCACGTGGTTCGGGGAGACCACCCGCGTCCAGTTGATCGACCCGCCGATCGGCATCCTGGTCGTGTTGGCGCTGAGTTCGATCGGCGTCTACGGCATCGTGCTGGCCGGCTGGGCTTCGGGCTCCAAGTACCCGCTGCTCGGTTCCGTGCGGGCAACGGCCCAGATGATCTCGTACGAGGCGGCGCTCGGCCTCAGCCTGGGCGCCGTGCTGTTGATGTCGGGAACGCTGTCGACGTCGGGCATCGTCGCCGGCCAGGACAGCCTCGGCGACTGGAACATCGTCGCCACCGGGTTCATCCCGTTCGCGATCTTCATGGTCGCCATGACAGCCGAACTCAACCGGCCACCGTTCGACCTCGTCGAAGCCGACCAGGAACTGGTCGGCGGCTTCAACACCGAGTACTCCTCGATCCGATTCGCCCTGTTCTTCCTGGCCGAGTTCATGAACGTGATCACGATGAGCGGGATCATGGTCACGTTGTTCCTGGGTGGCCCACAGCCGCTCACGCTCGGCGACGTCGACATCTTCGGTTGGGCGGGTCCGTTCGGTGGCACGATCTGGGTGATCGTCAAGACGCTCGCCTTCCTCTACACCTACGTCTGGTTCCGGGCCACGCTGCCGCGGCTGCGCTACGACCAGTTGATGGACTTCGGTTGGAAGTTGCTGATTCCGGTCGCACTCGGCTGGTTCCTGGTGTTGGCGGCGTTGCAGATGACCCGCGACAAGTACGACGGGCTCGGCCCGGTGCTGGTTGCTGCAGCGGTCAGCGTTGCGGTGTTGTTCGTGGCGTACGCCTTGTTCTCCGTGGCGCTCGGCGTGGCAAGACGCAACCGTGAAACGGAAGGGGCCGCGTACTGATGGGCTATTTTGACGGGTTCGCGGTCACCATTCGCCAGCACCGATTGTTCGGCGGCAAGCAGGTCACCACCTCGTATTCGGGAGGTCGTGCCGCCAAGAAGAAGGGGCGCAGCACCGATGCCGATGTCGGCAACGACAAGAAGATCGACAAGCCCGAGCGGCTGCACGGGCGGCATGTCCTCAACCGCTACGAGGACGGTATGGAGAAGTGCATCGGCTGCGAGTTGTGCGCCGGTGTGTGCCCCGCCAAGTGCATCTACGTGCGCGGCGCCGACAACGACCCGACCCAGCCCACCTCACCCGGTGAACGTTTCGGATTCGTGTACGAGATCAACTACCTGCGCTGCATTCACTGCGATCTGTGTGTCGAGGCGTGCCCGACCGAGGCGATCACCGAGACCAAGTTGTTCGAGTTCAGCTTCACCAACCGGCAGGATGCGATCTACACCAAGAAGGAACTGCTCGTCGACGACGACGGCAAGCCCAAGCAGATGCCGTGGGAAGACTGGCGCGAGGGTGAGGATCTGTTGACCTCCGGTTGGATGCGTGCCACGTCGCCGTCGGGGGATGCCACGTTCCGCGGTGTCGTCGGCTGGAGCAACGAGCTCGGCCACGGCGAACGCGCCCCGGAACCTCCTCAGGAAGAGGCCGACCAGTAATGGAACTGCTCGTGTTCATCCTTGCCAGCGCGATGGTGGTCGCCGGAGCGCTGGGCGTGATCCTGCGCTCGAACCCGGTGCATGCCGCGATGTCGCTGGTGCTGACGCTGTTCGGCGTCGCTGTGCAGTTCGTGGCGCTCGAGGCACACTTCCTGGCCGCGGTTCAGGTGATCGTGTACGCCGGGGCGATCGTCGTGTTGTTCTTGTTCGTGATCATGCTGCTCGGCGTCGACAAGTCGGAGGACCTGTCGGTCGAGCCGTTCCCGATCCAGCGCCCGTTGGCCGGTGTGGTCGGCGTCGGCGTGTCCGGCTTGGTGATCGCCGCCGTCGTGCGCGCCAGGGGCACGATCGCCGAAGGCACGCCGCTCGGCGCCGACGGCGACCAGAACATTCGAGCGCTCGCCCGCAACCTGTTCGGTGATCACGTGTTCGCGTTCGAGTTCACGTCGATCCTGCTGATCGTGGCGGTCGCCGGCACGGTGTTGCTGACCCGCAAGGAGAAGAAGGGCGGCGAGTCATGATCGCTGTGCTGTTGGGCGCCGTCGTACCCACCACGACCTACTATCTCATCCTCGGTGCCGTGCTGTTCGGGCTCGGGGCGGTCGGGCTGATGGTTCGCCGCAATCCGCTGATCATGTTCATGTGCATCGAGTTGATGCTGAACGCCGTCAACCTCACGTTCGTCGCCCTCGCCGTTCGCTTCGGCGACATCAACGGTCAGACGGCCGTGTTCTTCGTGATGGTCGTGGCGGCCGCCGAGGTCGTCGTCGGGCTCGGCATCATCATCTCGATCCTTCGGCGTCGCCCAGGGGCGACCGCCGACGATCTCGCGGAGCTCAAGGGATAACCCATGCTCGACGTCATCTGGTTGATTCCAGCCTTCCCACTCGCCGGATTCCTGCTGATCCTGCTGTTCGGCCGCAAGCTCGGCGAGCCCAAGAGCGGCTACCTCGCCTCGGTGATGGTGCTCGCCTCGTTCGTCGTGTCTGTCGGCGCCTACTTCGACCTGCTCTCGATGGACTCCCACGATCGGGCTCATATCGAGACGCTGTTCTCGTGGGTCCCGGTTTCGTCGCTCCAGATCGACATGGCGTTCCTTGCCGACCCGTTGTCGATCACGATGTGCCTGTTCGTGACGGGGATCGGTTTCCTGATCCACCTGTTCGCGATCGGGTACATGCACGGCGACCCGAACTTCTCGAAATTCTTCCTGTACCTCAACTTGTTCATCCTCTCGATGTCGCTGCTGGTGCTCGGCGAGAACCTGTTGGTCACGTTCCTCGGCTGGGAGGGCGTCGGCACCTGCTCGTACCTCCTGATCTCGTTCTGGCATCAGCGTGATTCGGCGGCCACCGCCGGCAAGAAGGCGTTCATCACCAACCGGATCGGTGACTGGGGCTTCATGCTGGCAATGTTCCTCGGGTTCGAGGCGGTCGGCTCCGTCAGCTACAGCGCCCTCAACGGCGCTGCCGAGGCCGGTTCGCTCGCCACGTCGACCGCCACCGGGATCGCCCTGCTGCTGTTCGTCGGCGCCGTCGGCAAGTCAGCCCAGCTGCCGCTCTACATCTGGCTGCCCGACGCGATGGAGGGCCCGACCCCCGTGTCGGCCCTGATCCACGCCGCCACGATGGTGACCGCCGGCGTGTTCCTGATGACCCGCATGAACCCGATGCTGGCCGCCGCCGCTCCCGAGGCGTCCACGATCATCGCCGTCATCGGTGCCGCCACCGCACTGTTCGCCGCCACGATCGCCGTCGCCCAGACCGACATCAAGAAGGTGCTGGCCTACTCCACGGTCAGCCAGCTCGGCTACATGTTCCTGGCCGTCGGGTCGGGGGCGTTCGTCGCCGCCATCTTCCACATGGTCACCCACGCCTTCTTCAAGGCCCTGATGTTCCTGGGTTCCGGCTCGGTGATCCACGGCATGCACCACGAGCAGGACATGCGCAAGATGGGAGCGCTCCGCAAGCTGATGCCGATCACAGCGGCCACGTTCATCGTCGGCTGGCTGGCGATCGCCGGCGTGCCGCCGTTCGCAGGGTTCTGGTCGAAGGACGAGATCTTGCTGTTCACGCTCGCCAAGGGCGGCACGTGGGGCCCGATCCTGTACGTGGTCGGGCTGATCACCGCTGTGCTCACCGCGTTCTACATGACCCGTCAGGTGATCATGGTGTTCTTCGGTAAGGCCAAGTGGGAGAGCCACGCCAACGTCGACGAGGCGCCAGAGGGCGAAGAAGCGCTCACGCATGGCGCCCACGGCGAGTTCAAGCCGCACGAGTCGCCGCCGATCATGCTGTTGCCGCTGGTGGTGCTGGCTGGGCTGGCGATGGTCGGTGGCGTCATCCAGTTGCCTGCCTTCGGGTTCATCCCTGACGACTGGCAGCACAAGCTCGAGCACTGGCTGGAACCGGTCGTCGAGGTCGGAGAGGCTCACATCACCGGCACCAGCGCCTACGACAACAAAGCCCTGTTGGCGCTGCTGGCGATCGCCTGCTCGCTGATCGGGATCGGGATCGCGGTGGCGATCTACGTCAAGAAGATGGTCAAGCCGATCGAGCCCCAGATTCTCGCTGACGGTTGGAAGTACGACTCGTCGGTCAGCGCCTTCATGGGCGGCCCCGGCCGCAAGGCGTTCGAGGCGGTCGCCTGGTTCGACAAGCACATCGTCGACGGCGCCGTGCACGGTGTTGCCCGCCTGGTCGGCGGTGCCGGTGGCGAGATTCGCAAGGGCCAGACCGGCAACGTGCGCAACTATGCCGGAATCGTCGGGGCCGGTGTCGTCTTGCTGCTCGCCTGGTTCGTGATCGGCCGGGGGGTGTTGTGATGCACGGTGATGTGATCGG
The DNA here is from genome assembly GCA_963700265.1 of uncultured Acidimicrobiaceae bacterium. Taxonomy (GTDB): domain Bacteria; phylum Actinomycetota; class Acidimicrobiia; order Acidimicrobiales; family Ilumatobacteraceae; genus Ilumatobacter. The sequence goes on from CAVOWX010000002.1 coordinate 144,505, forward strand.
CTTCCCGATTCTCTCGATGCTGGTGTTCGTGCCGGTCGGCGGCGCGCTGCTCATCACGCTGCTGTCGAAGCGGCGCCCCGAGTACATGAAGCTGGTGGCCGCGATCGCGTCGGTCGTCACCGGTGCGATGAGCGTGTGGCTGGTTGCCGAGTTCGACCGCCACGACAGCGGTTTCCAGTTCGTGTCGAAGCACTCGTGGATCGAGCAGTGGGGTATTTCGTGGCACCTCGGTGTCGACGGCATCTCGCTGTTCCTGATCGTGCTGACGGGTGTGCTGTTCCCGTTGGCGATCCTCGGGATCGACCCGCACAACGAAGACCCCGCCAAGGACAAGCCGTACTTCGCCTGGCTGCTGCTGCTCGAAGCCGGGGTGATGGGCTCGTTCATGAGTCTCGATCTGTTCTTGTTCTTCGTGTTCTTCGAGATCGTGCTCGTGCCGATGTACTTCCTGATCGGCGGGTGGGGCTACGAAGGGCGTGTCCAGGCGGCGACCAAGTTCTTCCTGTACACGATGATCGGTTCGGCGTTCATGCTGGTGTCGATCATGGCGACCGTGTTCATCGCCAGCCGCAACGGCGTCGGCCACGTCACGTTCGACCTGGTCGAGATCGCCGAACACGCCGACTTCGCGGCGTCGACCGGACGGTGGCTGTTCTTCGGGTTCGCCGTGGCGTTCGCCGTGAAGGTGCCGATCTTCCCGCTCCACACCTGGTTGCCCGATGCCCACACCCAGGCGCCGACGGCAGGTTCGGTGGTGCTGGCCGGTGTGATGCTGAAGCTCGGCACGTACGGCCTGCTGCGATTCGGCCTGTACCTGTTCCCCGAGGCGTCGCTGTGGAGCCGTCACCTGTGGCTCACGCTGGCGGTGATCGGGATCATCTACGGCGCCATCGCGGCCACGATGCAAAAGGACCTCAAGCGGCTCGTCGCCTACTCGTCGGTGGCCCACCTCGGCTTCATCGTGCTGGGAACGTTCGCTGTCACGTCGCAGGCGGTCACCGGCGCCGTGATGCAGATGGTCAACCACGGTGTGTCGACCGGCGCCTTGTTCCTGCTCGTCGGGTGGATCTACGAACGGCGTCACACCCGCCAGATCGCCGACCTGAAGGGCATCCAATCGGTTGCCCCGATCTTCGCCGGTGCGTTCATGATCGTGATGCTGTCGTCGATCGGTGTGCCCGGCCTGAACGGGTTCGTCGGCGAATACCTGATCCTGATCGGTGCCTTCATGTCGGCCCGCTGGTACGTGGTGATCGCCGCCACCGGCGTGATCCTGGCCGCCCTGTACCTGCTGTGGGCATACCAACGGGTGTTCCACGGCGAGCCCGACGAGGACAACAAGTCGTTCGCCGAACTGAAGCTGAAGGAAGCGCTCGTGCTGGTGCCGTTCATCGGCGTGATCGTGTTCACGGGTATCTACCCCAAGCCGATGCTCGAGCGGATCGAGCCGGCCGTCGATGCCCTCATCACCCACGTCGAGCTCAAGACCGGCCACGAGTCTCCCCAACCCGGCCTCGGTCGTGATCATCGACCATGAAGAGGCACCGGCCGATACCCACGAGGAGGAGGGCGAATGATGCTCGCTCAGGACGACCTCTTCCAGGCGCCGAACATCGAATGGTTCCACCTCAGCCCGATCATCGCGCTCGTCAGCGGAGCCCTGCTGTTGCTGGTCGTCGGGGCGCTGACGCCGCAATGGCCACGCGGGTTGTACGCCGCTGTCACCGCCTTGACTGCGGCGACCGCAGGGGGCCTGGCGATCTTCCAGTGGAAGGCGATCAGCGACGACGGCGTGGCGTTACTCGCCGGTCGGGCGATGGCGTTCGACTACTTGGCGCAGTTCATCACGATCACGATCTGTGCGGCCACGTTGCTGGTGGCGTTGGTGACGAGCGACGAGCTTCGACGGGCCGGCAAGGATGGCCCCGAGGTCTACGCCTTGATGCTGGTGGCCGCCACCGGCGGAATCGTGATGGGTTCGGCAAACGATCTGATCCTGCTGTTCCTGGGGCTCGAAACGTTGTCGCTGGCCCTGTACGTGTTGGCAGCCTCCGATCGTGAACGACCGACCAGCCAGGAAGCCGGTCTCAAGTACTTCGTGCTCGGTGGCTTCGCCTCGGCGTTCTTCTTGTACGGCATCGCCCTGATCTACGGCGGAACCCAGTCGACCAACATCGGTGGCATCGTCGAGTCGTTCCAGTCATCGCTCCTGCTCGACGGCAAGGACACGCTCGTGCTCGCCGGTATCGCGCTGCTGATCGTGGGCCTCGGCTTCAAGGTGGCCGCAGTGCCGTTCCACATGTGGACGCCCGACGTGTATCAGGGTGCCCCCACGAATGTCACCGCCTTCATGGCGTCGGTCGGCAAGACCGCTGCCTTTGCAGCGATGCTGCGGGTGCTCGTGATCGCACTGCCGTTCCACCGCGACGACTGGCGTCCGGCGATCTGGGTTCTGGCGATCCTGTCGCTCGTGGTCGGTTCCGTCCTGGCGGTCGTGCAGACCGACGTCAAGCGGATGCTCGCCTACTCCTCGATCAGCCACGCCGGTTTCATCCTGGTCGGACTCGAGGCAGCCGGCCACGATGCCGGCGAGCGGGTTCTCGGCGACGGCATGCCGAGCGTGGTCACCTACCTGCTGCTGTATTCGGTGCTCACCGTCGGCTCGTTCGCCGTGGTGGCACTGGTTGCCCGCAACAACGGCGGTGACACGTCGCTCGACGCCTTCAAGGGCCTGGCTCAGCGTCGCCCGACGTTGGCGTTGGCGCTCACCGTGTTCCTGCTCGCCCAGGCCGGTGTGCCGCTCACGTCCGGCTTCGTGGCCAAGTGGGGAGTCATCCAGGCGGCCGTCGAGCAGGAGAGCTACGCGATCGCCATCATCGCCATGGTGGCGGCCGTGGTCGCCGCCTTCTTGTACCTGCGGATCATGGTCAGCACCTGGCTCGAGTCAGGCGCCGAATCGACCGAGCAGGAGGCCCTGCCGTTCGCAACGGGCCTCGCCGTCTACGGCGCCGCAGCGTTCACGCTGTTCGTCGGCGTGTGGCCAGGCTGGCTCCTCGACGCCACCCAAAACGTCACCGCCTACGCCCGCTGACCGGAGCGGTGTCAGACACCACTCCGTTCAGTCGACGACTGTGGGGTCGGGGATTCTTGCTCGGATCGTCCAGTTGAAGGTCCGCCAACCTTGGTCTGGGGTCTGGATCGTGGCGGCGACTCGGCGGGCGTCGACGTCGCTGATCGGTTGCGGGCGCGGGGCCTTGCAGTGCACCTCTGACACACGTTCGGCCATCAGGTACCAGCCCATTGCCTCGTCGACGCTGGCGCCGACCGTGAGCAGGCCGTGGTTGCGCAGGATCGCCAGCTTGGCGTCGCCGAGCGCGGCAGCGATTCGTTTGCCCCCGTCGAGGTTCTGGATGTCGACCTCGCCGTCGTCGAACACGACTTGATCCTCGTGGAAGGCGACCGCCTCCTGGCAGATCATCGAGAACGGTTCGGCGCACGCCGACCATGGTGTGCCGTACGGCGTGTGGGTATGTACCGCACACACCACGTCAGGGCGAGCTTCGTGGACCGGCCAGTGGATGTAGTGGGCGGCAGGATTGATCTCCCCGACACCGTCGACGACCGAACCGTCGGGGCCGACCAGCACGAGATCGTGGACGGTGGCCCGACCGAAGGGAACGCCGTAGCGGAGCAGCCAGAAGCAGTCGTGACGTTCGGGGTCGCGAGCGGAGATGTGCCCGTCGCCCTGCTCACCCCAATGCAGGACTCCGAACAGTCGATAGGCCAAGGCCAGGCGCCGTTTGAGATGGGCCCGGCCGGCATCCGGGTCGAGGAATGTCGGCTCGGCGTCGTCGAGCGAGAGCGGTGAATGCTGGCCCACGGAGTGACAGCGTAGGCGCCGGCCTCACCGTTACGCTGGCGCAAATGCGTTCGACTTCAGCCGTACTGGCGCGCCTGTTCGGAGTAGTCCTTGCCGTGGCGGCCACCGCGTTGGTCGCTCACCCGGCGCAGGCCCACACCGACTTCGACTACTCGGTACCGACCGACGGCGCTTCGGTCGGCACTCCATTGACCGAGGTGACGGTGGCCTTCACGCTCCCGGTGACGCTCGTGGGCAGCGGCTTCGAGGTACTCGATCCGCAAGGCAACGTCTTGCAGCCGTTCGCCGTGACCGACGACGACACCATCTTCAAGCTCCAGTTCGATCCGCCGCTGGCGGGTGGCGCGGTCGGGGTTCGCTACACGGTGGCTGCCGAGGACGGTCACAACCTCTCCGGGTCGTTCTCGTTCACCGTCAGCGTGCCGCTGCCGACATCCACGACCGCAGCCCCGCCGGCGCAGACGACGTCCACGGCACAGCCGACCACCACACTCGTCGTGACGGTGCCCTCGGTGACCGCCGAGCCCACCGTCGCTGCAACCGATTCGACAACGGTCGGCGTGACCGCGACCGAGTCGACCACCGAATTGACGACCGAAGCGGGCAGTGACCCCGACGACCAGTCGAACTCCGGTCTGTTGATCGGGATCGCCGTTGGCGTCGCCGTACTCGCTGCGCTGTTCCTGGCGTATCGGTCGCGCATAGCGGGCCCGTCGTGAACGCCCGCCGGTTGTCGTCGAGTACGCCGCTCGACGACTTCCTGGCGGGCGCTGGATCGGAAACAGACACGGGCGAACTGCTCCAACGGGTCGGTTTGATCGGGTCGCTGGTCGGCATCACGTTGGCGACCGGACTGGTCGTGTTCCTGGCGGCCGTCCACCGCGGGACTCTGGCCGAGGTCCGAGTGATCGTTCGCATTGCTGCCGCGGCCGGCGTGTTGACCGTGGCCGGCGCTGCGACTCGGATTGCCGGTGCCGCCTCGGTGCTCGACACGAGCTGGTTCGACGCGATGTCGAGTGCAACGGGTTCGGCGTCGATGATGCGATTGCTGGCGGGTGTGCTGATAGCGCTCGGCCTGTACGCCGACATCGTCCCAGTCGGCGACCAGCACGACGATGCGATGGTGCGGTGGGTGCCGAGTGCGGCGTCGGCGTTCGGGTTGGGCGGCGTCGTGACCGGGGTGCTGTCGTTCGAGTTCGACGGGCACACGGTGACCGAGGGACCCCGGGCGGTTCACTCGCTGGTCAACCTCGTGCACGTCTCCGCTGGGAGTATCTGGTTCGGTGGCGTCGTCGGCCTGGCGATCCTGACGGTTCTCCGGCGCCGCGGTGGGGTCTCGGTCGCCACGCTGGTGGTCCGGTTCTCGAGCGTGGCCACCGTCGCCGTGCTCGCCACCGCAGCCGCCGGCGCGCTGATGTCGCTGATGATCACGGATGGCTTCGGCGACTACACCGGCACCGACTGGGGTCGAGTTCTGATCGTGAAGACAGCGATCGTGGCGATCGTGGCGGCGATCGGTGGCTACAACCACCTCGTCGTCGTGCCGGCGCTCGAACGAGACCCAGATGACGAATCGATGTTGCACAGGGCGAAACGGACCGTCTCAGCCGAAGCGCTCCTGCTGCTGGTCGTTGCCGTCGTCACGGTGTTCCTGGCGACCTCCTCGACCAACTGACCATCGTTGAGCGGGTGGCGAACCGGGGGATAACCCCACCAACGATTCGCCGGTCGGCCGGATGTCGCCGGACCCGCCAATTCTCGACGATGGAGGCATGCACACCACGTCTGTCCTCACACGATCGCCCGCACCTTCGTCCAACCTCGGTACGGCGCTGGTCGAAGCCCGCGATCTGACCCGCATCTGGGGTAAGGGCAATGCCGCCCAGATCGGAGTCAGCGGCGTCGACCTCGACATCAACGCAGGCGAGCTGGTCGCCTTGATCGGTCCATCTGGGTCGGGCAAGAGCACGCTCGGTGCCCTGATCGCCGGGATCGACAAGCCGACCTCTGGTTCGCTGGTGGTCAACGGCACCCGGATCGATCGCCTCAAGACCGATCGACTGGCGGCATGGCGGGGAGCCAATGTCGGGATCGTCTTTCAGGACTTCCACCTGCTCCCCACCCTGACCGCGACGGAGAACGTCGAACTGGCGTTGGAGTTGGGGGCCGACGTGGGGCGCCGTCAGCGCCGGCTGGCGGCACAGGCAGCGCTCGAGCAGGTCGGTCTCGCCGGTCACGCACGCAAGCTGCCGGCTCAGATGAGCGGTGGCGAGCAGCAGCGGGTCGGCATCGCCAGGGCGATGGTGACCCGCGCCCCGTTGGTCGTCGCCGACGAACCGACGGGTGCGCTCGACCAGGCCAATGGCCACGCCGTGTTCGATCTGCTGGCCGGTCTGGCCGGAGCGGGCACCACGGTGATCTTCATCACCCATGATCTCAGCCTGGCCGCCGCTGCCGACCGGGTCGTGTCGATGATCGACGGCCGGATCGAATCCGTCACCGAGCGCGAGGTGCAGTCATGAGATCGTTGCTTCGACAGTTCCGGCGGGCCCCCGGTCGAATCCTCGCCAGCATTTTCGCGTTGGCGCTGGCGGTCGGTGCGGTCGGCGTGCTGGCGATTCCGACGATCTCGCAAGGGACCTTGCGTGACGCAGCGGCCGGTCAGGGTCTGGCCGACATCTTGGTCGACACGTCGGCGCTCGACTCGGCGCAGCTGGCACAGATCAATCAGATCGACAACGTCGCCGTCGCCGAGGGCGAGACGATGCTGGCGGTTCGGATGTCCGATGGATTCCTGACGCGTTTGATCGGGCTCGACTTCGAGCATCAGACGATGGACGTCGTGCAGCTCACCGCAGGGCGTCTGCCGAGTGCCCCGAACGAAGTGGTGGTCAGCGAGTCCTTGGGTCGAATCGGGGGCCAGGTGACGGCCAACGGCTCCACGTTCGAGATCGTCGGCCATGGCAGCACGCTGTGGTGGTCGGACAGCGACGTGCTGTACGCCCAGCGCGACGCTGTGTCGGCGTTGACTGGCGAATCGGGTTCGAATCGGCTGGTCATCACCGCCACCGACGACGGCATCGATCAACTTCGCGCGATTGCCGATCAGGTTCGTGTGGTGCTCGAACCCAGCGGTGACACGTTCACGACCTTTCCCGTGTACCTGCCGGACGGTTCGACCCCGATCGACCAGGACATCGATCAGGTCAGCATGTTGATCGGTCTGCTCGGGATCGCCGCCGGAGCGGTGGCGTTGGTGCTGTTGGCTTCCACGACCAACACGCTGATCACGGAGCGCACCCGCGAGGTCGCCGTGATGCGGGCGCTCGGCGGCCGCGCTCGTCCCTTGCGGCGGCGACTGCGGCGGATCTCGTTCGGGATCACCTCGGCGGCACTGGTGATCGGCTTGCCGCTCGGCATCCTGATCAGCAACTTCATCGCTCGCATGGTGCTGGAGGAGTTCGTCGGCATCACCCCTGATTTCGCGATCGACTGGCGGGTCCTGGTCGGCAGCGCGGTTGGCGTGTTGCTGGGCGCTCGGGTGGTGGCCGCCGGCGCCGCTCGCCGGGTCACCAAGCTTCCGCTCGCCGAAGCGCTGCGTGATCGTGAAGGGGCACCGTTCGGCGGCAGCTGGACGCATCGCTTGGCGGCTCGCATCCCGACCGGTGGTCTGCTCTCTCGAGTCGCCACCCGTGCCTCCTTGCATCGCCCTGGCCGTACCTTGGCCGTCGTCGTGCAGATCTCGGCCGCCGTCGGCGCTGCGTTCCTGGTGCCGAGCCTGGCCAACTCGGTGAACGAGTACAACACGGCCAGCCATGAGCCTTGGTTGTGGCAGTCGGCGACGTACGCCCGCGACACCGGGCTGCCTTTGCCCTCGTCGATCGCCGACGGGGTCGACGGCGCCGAGTCGGGGATCTACGTCGAGGGTGAACTCGCCGACTGGGAGGTCGAGTTCTACGGCCTGAAGCCGGACACCGACGTGTTCGACCCCAAACTTTCCGAGGGTCGCTGGATCGACCCGGCCAGCCGGGAAGCGGTGGTCAGTGCCGGCTTCGCCAAACGCAATGACCTTGCGGTCGGCGACACGTTGACGGTCGAGTTGGCGAGCGGCGAGTTCGAGTACGACCTGGTCGGTCTGTCGAACGACTTCGGTCGAGCGGTCTACCTCGATCGGGCCGACCTGGCGGCCGATCTCGGCGAACCGGGTATGGCCAATGCGGTCTGGTCGGCCAAGGCGCAACCCGGCATCACGTTCTCGGCGGCAACTCGCACGTCGACCGCCGCCGACATCGCCGCTGACGACAACGCTGCCCGCCAGGCGATCGTGACGATCTTCGGGGCGATCGGAGTGATCGTTGCCGGTGTGGCAGCGCTCGCCGTGCTGTCGTCGATGACGGTCAGCTTGTTCGAGCGACGCCATGAACTGGCGGCGATGCAGGCGCTCGGGGCTCGCCGGCGTCGCCTTCGCGGTCTGCTGATCCGTGAGCTGGTCCCGCTCGGCGTGGTCGGTGTTGCCGGAGGACTTGTACTCGGCGGCCTGGCGACGAGGGGCATCATCATGTCGTTCGAGGCGAGCAACGCCGTCGACATCGGTGTCGTCGATGCCACTGGAGCGATCCCGATGATCGCTGCCGGTACGTTCGCAGCGCTGATCCTGCTGGCCTTGTACACGGTTCGCAGCGCCGCCCGCCGCCCGGTCGCCGTCACCTTGCGAGGTGCGGCATGAACCGGCTCCCACCGCCACCCGCCGGGCATGTCGGGTCGACCGCCCTGTTCACCGGCACCGGTGCCGACGTCAGCAGGCCGTCGCCGTTCGAGAGTGCTTGGCGCGAGAATGACGGCGTGAGCGATCTGCCCCCACCCCAACTTCCGCCCCAGGGAGCAGGTCCGTCGGGGCCCACGCCTGGGGCAGCTTCGGTCGCCGGGTCGGGTGACGACTCCAGTTGGGATTGGGACCGCGCCAAGGAGATGGCGGAGGCATGGTTCCGTCCGATCACCGACCCCGCCGGCTGGTGGGCGCTCGGATACCTGTTCTTCTCCATGTTGGCGGCGCCGTTCCTGTTCGCGGCGATGGTCGCCGTTGCGTCGATTGCCTTCGGGTTGTCGTTGATCGTCGTCGGGTTGCTGCTGGTCGTGCCGTTCTTCTTGATGGTCGAGCAGTTCGCCGTCGTCGAGCAGCACTTCGCCGGTCTCGCCGAGCATCGGTTCGAGATGCGTCAGCCGCTCCCGATCGAGGGAATCGGGCCGCGCAGCCTCAAACGGGCAATCACCGACCCGGTCCGTTGGAGGCAGGTCGGGTTCATCGCTGCCAACATCGTGTTGGCCCCGTTGCTGTTCGGCTTCGGAGCAATCCCGTTGTCGATCGTGGTGCAATCGGTGTTCGGCGGCGGTCTTGTCAACGGGCCGGGATTCAGCTTTGGTACGGGGTTCGGATTCGGATTCGGGTTCGGCAACATCTTCGGTCTCGTGTTGGCGGCCTTCTTCGTCGGCGCCATCCCGCGGGTCGCGATCTGGATGGCCGGCTTGAAAGCGGAGATCGACGGCTGGTTCCTCGGTACCGACAAACTGGCGATCGCCGAGCGTCGAGTCAGCACGCTGTCGGATCAGCGTCAGGACATCCTCGACGCTGTGGCCAGCGAGCGCCGTCGGATCGAGCGCAACCTGCACGATGGTGTGCAACAACAGTTGGTGGCGATCGGTCTCGACCTCGGCATGGCGGGTACTCACATCGAGCGCGACCCCGAGCGCGCCAAGGAACTGATCGAGAGCGCCCGCCAGAAGGTGCAGGGGTCGATCGGGGAACTCCGCCAACTCGGGCGCGGCCTCCATCCTGCGATCCTCGAGGACCGCGGCATCGACGCAGCCCTGTCGGCGGTGGTCAGCGGATCACCGATCCCGATCTCGGTCCACGTCGACCCCGGGCTCGGGCTGTCGACCGATGTCGCCGAAACGGTGTACTTCGTCGCCAACGAGGCGATCGCCAACGTACTCAAGCACGCCGCTGCGCGGGTCGCCTCGGTGCATGTCACTGGCGTCGGCAACGACGTCAGGATCGTGGTCCACGATGACGGGGTCGGCGGGATCGATCCGTCGCGCGGCACCGGTGTCGCGGGCATCCGGGCGCGGGTGAACGCCGTCGATGGCACCCTCACGGTCACGTCTCCGGTCGGCGGCCCGACCACGCTGATCGTAGAGATCCCCAACCAGAGGTGATGACCATGAATCAGGACACCCGAATTCGAGCGATCGTCGCCGACGACTCGGTACTCCTGCGCGACGGCATCGTGCGGTTGCTGACCGACTCGGAGATCGACGTCGTGGCGGCGGTCGGCGATGCCGAGGCGTTGCTCGACGCCGTCACCGAACACCAGCCTGACCTGTGCCTGGTCGATGTGCGGATGCCGCCGACCCATACCGACGAGGGCCTGCGAGCTGCGATCGAGATTCGTCGGCGACATCCCGAGATCGCCGTGCTGGTGCTGTCGCAGTACGTGGAGGAGCGCTACGCCGGCGAACTGTTGGAGGGCGATGTATCAGGGGTCGGCTATCTACTGAAGGATCGCGTGATCGACGTCGACGACTTCCTCGTGTCGCTGCGGCGGGTGGCCGCTGGGGGCAGCGCCGTGGATGCCGAGGTGATCAGCCAGATCCTCGGCCGCTCGCGACGCACCAACGAACTCGATCGCCTGACGCCGCGCGAGCGCGAGGTGCTGAACCTGATGGCGGAGGGCCTCTCGAACGGCGGCATCGCCGAACGCCTGGTCGTGTCCAACGGTGCCGTCGAAAAGCACATCTCCAACGTGTTCATGAAGCTTGGCCTCGACGTAGAAGACGGCAACCACCGCCGAGTCCTGGCAGTCCTGACCTTCCTCCGAGCCTGAGTTCGAAAGCTGTGCAACCAGCCTGCCCGCAAGGTCGCTGACAAGCCAGCGACGGTGTGCCATGACGGAGTGTGCCAGGCACCAACCGTCATGTCAGGTGGTTTGGAGGCGGGGGCGCTGTTGTCGGATACGGTCGCTCCTCGATGCCGGGAACGTTCGTGATCGAAACCGCTTACAAGCCGGGCGGCTTGGGAGAGGTGTGCAGCTCGATTCTCGCTGAGCTTCCCGCATGGTTCGGGATCCCCGAGGCCAATGCCGACTACGTGCAGCATGCTGTCGAGCATCCAGGGGTGCTGGCGTCGGTCGACGGTGAGCCGATCGGCATCACCACAGTGGTTCGGCACAGCGCACACGCCGCCGAGGTGTACTTGATGGCGGTGCGGCCCAGCTACCACCGGCGCGGCGTCGGTCGGGCGATGCTCGAGTTGGTCGAGTCGCAGTTGGCGATCGACGGCGTCGAGTTCTTGCAGGTGAAAACGTTGAGCCCGCGCCACCCAGACATCGGGTATGCCGACACCCGCGCCTTCTACCTCGCCTACGGGTTCAGGGTGCTCGAGGAGCACCCGACCCTCTGGGGACCAGACAATCCGGCCCTGCAACTCGTCAAAGGTATTGGGGCCGAAGAGCACCGCTCGGAAGCGGGACCTCCGGCCCTGTGCCGCTGAGATCGTCAGTCACACACTTGAAGTTGCAGACAGGCGCGCCGGACCAGTTCGGCTGAGGTCGCGGTGCCAACGCGAGAGGAGGGCCACCGTGGCCTTCGAACACGAATCTGGTCCGGGGACGGACGCCGTGCCGGCATCGCCAGCGGTCGACCTGTACTGGATCCCGCTCGGCGCCGGTTCGCCGGTCGTGCAAGCCAGCGGCCGATTGTTCGAGACCATCTCGGCCAAGCGCCACCGGCGCCAACCCTGCGATCTGTACCACGCTGCGCTGCTCGTGACCGGGCCGAACGGGCACTACACCATCGAGCAGGCCCCGGTTCCTGACGGTCACGGCGAAGCCCGGGGAGTGGTCGCGGTCGGACCGGTCGGGCTCCGCGCCGCCGGGCGCTTCAGGATCTTCCGCTACGAGGTCCGCTGCTGGCGCAACGGCAGCATCCCCGACATCGCCGAAGCCGTCGACAGTCCGGTCCACCTCACCACCGACGCCGAGATCGCATCGCGAATCCTGGAACTGCTGCCGACGATTCCGACACCGGTGTGGGGTCGCGACGAGGCAGCGACGGGCGACATGTGGAACTCGAACTCGGTGATCGCCTGGGTGCTCACCCGCAGCGGCGTCGACATGGATCAGCTCCGGCCACCACCGCGAGGCCGTGCGCCAGGCTGGAGCGCCGGCCGAACCGTCGCCGAAAGCGGCTCGGGACATTCGCCCCTGCCGTCGATCCGGGGACTCGAACATCATGGATAGCGGAGATCAGTCCACGTTGCACGACTCACGAGGAGGAGTCATCGATGCGATCGCCGTCCAGTGCGGAGCCACGCTCACCGGACTCAACCGCGTCGGGCGACATGCCGGCGACGCAGATCCGACGTCATCACGGCTGACAACGACCCTCTCACCATTCCTGTGAGGCAGCACCAATGAACCTGACAACACCCACCACGACATCGAACGTCGAGCCGGGCCCGCCGCCTGGTTCGTTCACCGTGAACGTCGACCACGTCACGAAGCGCTACGGCGACCAGACGGTGGTCGATGATCTGAGCTTCACCGTGCCACCCGGCCGCGTCACCGGCTTCCTCGGACCGAACGGCTCGGGCAAGTCGACGACGATGAAGATCATGCTCGACCTCGCCACCGCCAACCAGGGCACAGTGACGATCGGTGGAAGTCGCTACCGAAATCTCGCCGACCCGGCTCGCACCGTGGGCGCGATGATCGAATCCGACGCCTTCCATCCTGGACGGAGTGGGCGCAACCATCTGCGGATCCTGGCCGACGCCACGGGCATCGCATACGCCCGTGCCGACGAGATGCTCGAACAGGTCGGCCTCGCCGGAGCAGCCAATCGTAAAGCGGGCGCCTACTCGCTCGGGATGCGGCAACGGCTCGGGCTCGCAGCGGCCCTGATGGGCGAGCCGCCCGTGCTGATCCTCGACGAACCCGGCAACGGCCTCGACCCGCAAGGCGTCCGAACCCTTCGCGACCTGCTCCGCTCGCGCGCCGCAGCGGGTGGGACCGTGTTCGTGTCGAGCCACCTCTTGTCGGAGGTGGAACACCTCGCCGACGACGTGGTCGTCATCAACCAGGGCCGGCTCGTCACCCACGGCTCGCTGGCCGAGCTGCAACAGTCGGCCACCCTCGTCAGGAGCACCGACGCGGGGCGGCTCGCCGCCGAGCTGGCGAGTGCCGGCGCAAGCGTCGAAGATCACGGGTCGGACGCTTTGATCGTGCGCGGCATGGTCATCGACGAGATCGGCGAGCGGGCCTTCACCGCCGGGATCGCCGTCCGTGAGTTGTCGCCTCGCGCCGGTTCACTCGAAGAACTGTTCCTGAAGTGGACGAGCCAATCAACCAACGAGGAGGAGGGGGTCGAGCGATGAGCATGCGACGCCTGATCAGGTCCGAGCTGCGCAAGCTCACCACCACCAAGATGCCGCTCGCCTTCATCTGTGTGCTGATCGTGATTGCCGCCCTCAACGCGTTCGCCGTGATCGCAGGCACCGAGATGGACGGCAGCAAAGCATTCATCGCCACGGAGGCCGACCAGCAATCGCTGATGGCGTTTGCCTTCAATGCCTTCATGGGAGCCGGTCTGTTCGGGGCCATCGCCGTCTCCCGCGAATACGGGCACAACACCGTGGTCCCGACCTTCCTGGCGTCACCGACACGACACCGAGCGGTGCTCGCACAACTGATTGCCGTGGCGATCGGCGGCTGCGTGCTCAGCCTGATCGGCGCCGGGCTGACCGCAACGGCTGTCGCGGTCTCGCTCCCCACGACCGACTACGGCTTCCTGGTCGGCGTCGACAACCTCGTTCGGGTGATTGCGGCCTCCGGATTCGCCGGTGCCGCCGGAGCGGTGCTCGGCGCAGGGATCGGCGCTGTCGTGCGCAACGTCGGTGGAGCCGTCACGCTGACGGTGTTCACGTTCATGGTCGCCCCGCCGCTCGTCGTACAACTCGCCAACGAGACCGCATCGTGGATGCCCGCCAACCTCGCCAACGTCATCTCCGGCACGGTCGACGACGTCAGCCAACCAGCCGCCCTCGCCGCCCTCGCGATCTGGGCCCTCGTCCCCGCAGTCATCGGACTGATCACGGTACAACGACGCGACATCGTCTAGATCGGCGCGTTCGCAGCGGTCGCTATCATCATTTTGGCGTGTCCGACGAAGAGGGTGAACTCGAGCCTGACCAGGCTGATGATGTGAGTGAAGCGCAGGTTCTCGGCGGCGGGAGTACGCACGTCGGCCAGATCGTTCGCATCGGCGACACCGTTCGTCGACCTCGGACTGCGGGGGCTGAGTTCGTCGAAGCGTTCCTCACGCATCTGGAGCGGGTCGGGTTCGGCGCCGCGCCACGATTCCGTGGTGTCGACGACGTCGGTCGCCAGGTCCTCACCTTCGTCGATGGTGACGTCACGGATGAACCAGCCTGGTTGCACGACGACGACGCCAATCGCTCTCACCTGGCAGCGGTCGCCCAGGTGCTCCGGCACCTTCACGAGGCGGCACAAGGCTTCGTCCCTCCACCCGGATCGTCGCCCCGCCGGCCCTGTGCTGCGTCGGGGACGACGTGGTTGCACGGCGACGTCCACTACGGAAACCTCGTGTTCCGTGGCGATCAACCGATCGCCTTGTTGGATTGGGACTTCGCGATGCCCGGCGACGCGCTCTACGACGTGGTCTCGCTGCTCTACTCCGCTCGCTGCCCGAGACTCGACCGTCCGAACGAATTCGAGGCTCGGTCGGTGTCAGCGCGAGACACACTCGTTGCTGTCTTGGATGGCTACGGCGCAGACAGCGCCCAGCGACGCCGGGCGACATCCGTGGCTGCGACGTTCAGCAGCGGCGCAGCAGAATTCCTGGTCGAGCTCGGCAAGGAGCGATCTGGTTCACGAACACCGACCGAGTTCGAAGAGGAGATCGCCCGCCGCCGATTCCTCGCCGATTGGTGGCGAGCCCAGCCAGCGCTGTGATCGGTCATCACTGCAAGAACCGGCTACTGGTCGCTGCCGTGGGTTGCGGCGGCTGCTTGGAGGGCGGCGACGGCGGCGTCTGGTTCGGGGACGGTGACCGTGATGATGCGGTGGTTGCGGAGTGTGAGCTGCACGGTCGGTCCGGTGCGCACGGTGCACCATGTCTTCTTCGGGGTCCACCAAAATCCCCACGAGACCTTCCACCAAGGCAGGTCGATCACCTCGGCGTGTTCGATCTCGTCGAGGGTGTAGACGCAGCGTGGCCAGCCGACCAGACCCCAGTGGATGGTGAAACCATTCGGTCCGGCGGTGGCGCGGACGCTCGACGCCGTCAGGATTTCGGCGAGCACGCCGATGGCAACGAGCAGCAACGGCACCGCGAGGTCACCCCAGGGCGCGTTGGTTTGTCTCGACATGAGCGCGATGAGCAGTGCCCCGAGGCAGGTACTGGCGACCATCGGCCAACTCGTGGTTCGGCCGGTGTAGACGGCATGCCGTTGGGAACCGGCGATCGGTAGTGAAGTCATGTCAGCTCCTTGATGATGCGAACGAGTTCGCTCTTGTCGATGCCGTGGGCGCCGGCGGTCGCGATCAGGTCTCGGGCCGCTTCGGTCACGAACGATGACGCCGGGGCGGCCGACACGACCCGTGCCCCGCGTCCCCGCCGGAACTCGAGCAATCCTTCGTCGCGGAGTTGTCGATAGGCAGCGAGCACGGTGTTGCGGTCGACCGACAACGCTGCTGCCAGTTCGGCCGCCGGAGGCAGCTGTTCGCCGACTTGCAACTCTCGGGATGCGACGCCGCACCGAACGCAACTTGCGATCTGGTCTTGGAGATGCTCTCGGGAACCGTGGTCGATCGTCCACTTCATAAGACTAGTATCAATAGCACCATCGGCGGAACCGTGTCAAGCGATGAACGCTCGCAAAGTGATCATCGGCGGAGACGCTCGCCGGGCGACCCGCTCAGGCGTTGGCTTGGAGTTCTTTGATGCGCTGTTGCAGGAACTGGCTGGCGGTACGGCCTTCGGCCAGCACGACGTCGTCGGCGGGGTGCAGGAACAACGGGAGCGACATGCGCGATTTGCGGGCGTCGGGGCCGGTCGGGTTGACGACGCGGTGGGTCGTGGCGGGGTAGTAGCCCTCGGTAGCGAGGTCGAGCATCTCGCCGCCGTTGATCGCCAGCGAACCGGGGTCGCACGGCACCGGATACCACTGGCCATTGGTGCCGAGCAGCTCCAGCCCGGGCTGGTCGCTGGCCGGTAGCACGGTCAGCAGGTTGATGTCCTCGTGGGCTGCGGCCCGCACGGCGCCGTCGGGAATCGAATCGGGGAGTGGGGGATAGCGGAGCACTCGCAGCAGCGTCTGCTTGCTGCCCTCCATCATCTGGGACAACGGCATCGAGAGTCGGGCGGCGATCTCTGGGGGTGTGCTGGCCTCGACCCAGTCGAGCAGTTCGAGCGCCAGATCCATGGCGATCCGGCGGTACTCCTGGGCGGCGTCGCTGACCTCGCTCGGATAGATCGACCAGTCGTAGACGTGGAAGAACTCCTTCAGGTCGGCGACCGTGCTGCCCTTGGCGGTCTCGCTGCGGGTCGGAGCGAACCATCCCACGTGTCCGCCGCTGCCGGTGGCGTACTGGCCGACGTGGGGCGAGTCGAACAGGGCCGCCCACTCGGTGTAGATCTGCTCCACAAGATTCCACGGCAACGGGTGGTTGACGAGCACCGCGAAACCCGTAGCCCGCAGGCTTTCGGTGAACCTCTCGGGGGCGTCAGCAGCGGTGTAGTCGACGACGGCAACATCCATGAGTCACGACACTATTGGGGTCGGCCCGTGATCGCTCGGGGCGACGTGCGGTTCGGTGGTCAGACGGCGGCGACGGCGCGCTCGACGGCGCTCGGTGAGCCGGTTTGCGACTCGTTCGCTCTTCGCCATGCGCTGCCAGGAGCCGTTGGCGGGCCTGCTCGCCCTCGCCGGACAGGCCCTCGATGTGCTCGACGTCCCAGACCCGCATCACGACGGGGACCAGGATCTGCTCGTGGTGGACGACCAGGTCGTAGATGCCGGCGCCGGCGATCCGCTTGGCGTGTTCGACGAACCCGGGGATGCCGGTTCCGGGCATCGAGAACGAGGTGACCTGGCGTTCCATCGCGATCATCATCCCGTCGGGATCCACTTCGAGTGCCGCGGTGGCGAGGTCTCGGTAGAACAGTTGGTGCAGGTTCTCGTCGGCGGCGACGCGGATCATCACCTCGTAGCCGGCCGGGTCGCCCATCATTTTGCCGGTCGCCCGGTGGGCGATTCGTGTCGCCAGTTCTTGGAGCGCCAGGTACACGAAGCCGTCCTGCAGGGTTTCGGGTGCCGGCGTGATGCCGCCCGACACCTGGGCCATGCGCGACCGCTCGAGCTGGTGTGGGTCGATCGCCCTGGTGGCCATCAGGTAGCCGTAGATCGCCATCGAGTGGCGGCCCTCCTCGGCGGTCCAGCGCCGCACCCATGTGCCCCAGGCGTCATCGTTGCCGAACAACTGCTCGACCGTGCGGAAGTAGTAGGGGAGGTTGTCCTCGGTGAGCAGATTCACGAGCAGCGACGACCGCACGGCATCGTCGATCTGGTGGCCGTCGAGATCGGCGTCGGCTTCAGTCCACACCTCGCCGACGACCGGGTCTTTCCCGCGCCCGTACGGCACGTAGTCGTGGGGGAACCATTCCTTCGACGTGGTGAGGTGACGTTCGAGCAGGCGCTCAACCGTTGGTTCGAGTTCGTCGAGCACCTGTCGGCTAGGGATCACGAGCCCACCGTAGCGCCCTACCGATGGGTAGGTAGCCGCAACGGGCCGATCACCTCACGGCGTGTGCCGGATCGCCGACAGCGAGAAGATCAGCATCAGCAGACCGGCGGCGACCGACCCTGAGACCAACGCCCAGCCCGTTCCGCCCGCTGTCAGCACCAGCCCTGCCGCCAACGGTCCGGTGGTCTGGCCGAGTCGGGCGAAGCCGGTCCACGTCGCCATCACCGCCGCCCGGTGTTCGCTCGGTGCGTGCGCCAGCGCCGTCGTTTGCAGCGACGGGATCATCGTTCCTTCGGCAAACCCGTACATCAGCGTGCCCACGATCAACAACGCCAAGGCCGACGCCAATCCCATCAGGGCGAACGCCACCATCCATATCGCCGCACTGGCGATCAGCAGCGTTCCGGTCGGGATGCGGCGCCTGATCGCGTCGAGGTTGAAGGCACTGAGCGACGAGGTGATCGCCGGCAAGCCGATCACGACACCGCGCCAGCCGGCACTCAGCCCGAACTCGCCCTCGAGGTGGTTGGGGAGCACGGCCAGGAACACCCCGAACAACACGGCGAACGCCAGCCCGCCCCCGACCAGGGTGCCCAGAATCGTGCGGTTGTGAAGGGCGGCGCCGATTCCCGCCAACTGTGCTCGCACGGTGACCGTGGCGATCGGCCGGTCGGCGTCGAGCATCCGCCAGGCCGTCGCCGCCGTGATGATCCCGAGCCCGCACGGCGCCAGCGCCCAGCGCCAGCCGACAAGGTCGGTGAGCAGGCCGGACAGGATCGGGAACGTCGCCAGGGCGGCGGTCAGCACCCCGGCGTTCTTCCCGATCCAGTAGGCCTGGCGATCGGCCGGAAAGGCGTCGCCGATCAACACGATCGCCAGGTTCACCAGCCCGGCCGCACCAAAGCCCATCGCAAACCGGGCAACCAACATCAGTGGGAACGTCGGCGCCATCGCCACGAACAGCCCGGCGGTTCCGAAGATCGCCAAACAGGGAACGAGCACGGTCCGCCTGCCGAGCCGATCGGCGAGCATCCCGACGATCGGGGCAACCAGAATTCCAGGAAAGGCGGTGGCGGCGATCAACAGCCCGGCGGCGCTGTCAGGTTTGTCGAAGGTGTCGAGGATGTCAGGGATCGCCGGGGACAACAGAGCGTTGCCCATGATGCTGGTGAGGGTGACCGAGAAGATCAGCGGCAGCAACCGGCGCTGGTCGTCGGTCAGAGTGGACATCGCCTGCACGTTAGGGGCGGGGACGACGATACCGATCTTGGTATCACCCCAAGATTCCCGAATCCGACGGAGGGCGGGTTGGGGTTGGGCTCAATCTGCCTGGTAACGTCGCTGCCCGATGTCGCTGTTTCTGCGCGATTACCTCACCGTCGTCTGGTTCGGACTTGCCGCGATCCTGTTGGCCAGTCTGCTTCTCGGTGTCGCCGCTGCTATCAGGCCGTCGCGCCCCAACAAGGAAAAGCTGATCGCGTACGAATCCGGCGTCGACCCGGTCGGGCTCGGCTGGTCGCAAAGCCAGATCCGCTACTACGTGTTCGCCCTGCTGTTCGTGATCTTCGACGTTGAAGCGGTGTTCATTTTCCCGTGGGCCGTATCGGTCGAACGCTACGGATGGTTCGGCCTGATCACGATGCTGGTGTTCATCGTGTTGTTGCTCGACGGCCTCGTTTACGCCTGGAAACGAGGACTGCTCCGATGGGTCTAGTCGACCGGGGGCGGATGCCCGCACCGCTCACCAAGTTGTTCAACATGGGCCGCTCGTACTCGATGTGGGTCTACCAATGGGGCCTCGCCTGCTGCGCGATCGAGATGGGTGCGGCCTTCGGGTCGCCGCGCTACGACGTGATGAGGCTCGGCGTGATCCCGTTGCCGGCCAGCCCCCGCCAGGCCGACCTGGTGGTCGTGTCCGGAACCGTGACCGACAAGATGGCCCCGGCCGTCAAGCGGCTGTACGAGCAGATGCCCGAGCCGAAGTACGTGATCTCGATGGGTTCGTGCGCCAACTGCGGCGGCCCGTACTGGGATTCGTACTCGGTCACCAAGGGTGTCGATCAGATCATCCCGGTCGATGTCTACGTGCCCGGTTGCCCTCCCCGGCCTGAGGCGCTACTGGAAGGCATCGTGCTGTTGCAGCAACGGATCAAGAACGAGGACATGGCTGCCAAGTGGCGCAACGAGGAGTTCACCTCGCTGCAGCAGACCGCTGCGCTCGACAAGGCCCAATCCGAATCGAAGTCGAAGAAGTCGAAGCGTGCGCCCGAGCCGATCGTCGTCGGAGGTGGTCCGATTGAGTGACACCACCACCGACACCGACGAGACCCAGGCGCTGCCCGGTGATGGCCTGCGAGAAGGCATCGTCGATGGCCTGCGGGCCGCGCTCGGCGAGCACCTGCTCGACACACACCTGATCCCACAGACCGACCTGTGGGTTCGCGTCTCGGCTGAGGCGTGGGGCCAAACGGCGGCGGCGCTCAAGGCGCAGGGCTTCGAGTACTTCTGTTTCCTCTCGGCGCTCGACTGGATGCCCTCGCCGTTCGGCAAGGGCGAAGACGACCCCGATGGCGAGCCATTCGTGCCCAAGACGGAAATCGTGCAGGGCTACGCCGGAGGCGAGACCCGCTTCCAGGTGTTCGCCCGCCTGTCCGACATCGAGCGCCACGTGAGCGTCACCATCAAGGCCGACGTGCCCGAGTCGATGTCGGTGCCGAGCTGGCTGCCCTACTACGCCGGCGCCAACTGGCACGAGCGCGAGACCCACGAGATGTTCGGGATCGGCTTCGACGGCCATCCCGACTTGCGCAACCTGTACCTGCCCGGCGGGTTCGAGGGGTTCCCGCTCCGCAAGGACTTCCCGCTGCTGGCGCGGATGGTCAAGCCGTGGCCCGGCATCGTCGATGTCGAGCCGATGCCGACCGACGATGACGGCGATGGTGATGGTGATGGTGCCGGTGACGGCGAAGCCGAAGCCGAAGGTGGCGAGTCATGACCCTGCTCAACGAGCGTCAGCAGCTCTCGTACATCGCCGCCCAGGCCGCCGATGCCCGTCTCAATGTCGAGCTCGAGACCGAGGGCATGACCCTCAACATCGGCCCGCAGCACCCGGCGACCCACGGAACGCTACGCATCGTCGCCCGCCTCGACGGAGAGCAGGTCGTGTGGGCCGAACCGGTCGCCGGCTACATGCACCGCGGCTACGAGAAGCTCACCGAGGTTCGCACGTTCCCGCAGGTCACGGCGCTGATCAACCGGATCGACTGGCTCGGCAGTTTCGCCAACGAGGTGCCGTTCATCCTCGCCGCCGAACAGCTGATGGAGATCGAGGCGCCGCCGCGCGCCCAGTACATCCGCACGATCCTGTTCGAGCTCAGCAGAATCGCCAACGTCAGCCTGTTCCTCGGTGATCTCGGCGTGCAGATGGGCGCCGTCACCCCGGTGTTCATGGCGTTCCGCGATCGCGAGTACGTGCTGAACCTGATCGAGGGCGCCACGGGTGGCCGCTTCCACCCCAACTTCGACCGCATCGGTGGCCTCTACAACGACCTGCCGAAAGGCTGGATCGACGAGACCAAGCAGGTGATGAAGAAGCTGCGCCAGTTCTGCGACCAGATCGAAGACCTGCTGTTCGGCAACGAGATCTTCCAGAGCCGCACCCGCGGCGTCGGCATCATCCCGCCCGATGTCGCCAAGTCGTACGGCATGTCGGGCGCCAACCTGCGCGCTTCGGGCGTCGACTACGACCTCCGCCGCGACCAGAGCATCGCCATGGCGTGGGACAAGGCCGACTTCAAGGTCTGGACACACCCCGACGGCGACTCGTGGGCGCGCTGCTGGATTCGTCTCCAGGAAACCCGCGAGGCCACCAAGATCGTCGATCAGCTGATCGACGACATCCCCGCCGGCCCGGTGATGACCAAGGTGCCGCGGATCATCAAGGTGCCCGCCGGCGAGGCGTGGGTGTCCACCGAGAACCCGCTCGGCGAGATGGGCTACTACGTGGTCAGCCAAGGCGACCTCGGTCCGTTCCGGGTCAAGATCCGTTCGGCCAGCTTCAACAACATCTCGATCACGCCGTGGATCCTGAAGGGCGTCTACGTGCCCGACATCATCACGATCCTGGCGTCGCTCTACTTCATCCTCGGAGACATCGACCGGTGATTCAGCTCGCTGTTGAGATTCCCTATTGGGGTCAGTCGCTGTTGCGTGTGCTCGGCGGCCTGGTCGCCGTGCTGTTGCCTGCCGGCACGATCGTGTACGTCTTCTTGTTCAAGATGATGTCGTTCATGCAGAGCCGGTTGGGGCCGATGGAAGCCGGCCCGTACGGGTCGATGCAGTTGTTTGCCGAGGTCGGCAAGTGGCTCCAGAAAGAAGACATCATCCCCGAGAATGCGGATGCGAAGATCTTCAAGATCGCGCCGTTGATCGTGCTCACCTCGACGTTCCTGCTGGTCGTCGTGGTGCCGTTCGGACCAGACGCCTGGATGACGAACTTTCAAGCGGGCGTGTTCTACGCGTTGGCGATCGGTTCGGTGTCGGTGGTCGGCATCCTGATCGCTGGCTACTCGAGCGCCAACAAGTATTCGTACCTGGGTGGCCTGCGGGCCGCCGGCCAGCTGATCGCCTACGAGTTGCCGATGGTGTTGGCGGTCGTGGGCGTCGTGATCCAGGCCGGTTCGATGAACCTCCAGCAGATCGTGGTCGCCCAG
Source organism: uncultured Acidimicrobiaceae bacterium (assembly GCA_963700265.1). GTDB lineage: Bacteria > Actinomycetota > Acidimicrobiia > Acidimicrobiales > Ilumatobacteraceae > Ilumatobacter. The sequence goes on from CAVOWX010000002.1 coordinate 166,917, forward strand.
AACACCCAGGAGATCTTCGGGCTCGACTGGATCGGCCTGCCGTTCGTGCTGACCCAGTTCGTGGGCTTCCTGATCTTCATGATCGCCGTGCAGGCCGAGCTGACCCAGGTGCCGTTCGACATGCCGATCGCCGAATCGGAGCTGGTGTCGGGCTACATGACCGAGTACTCGGGCTTCCGGTTCCTCATCTTCTTCATCGCCGAGTTCGCAACGGCAGGCGTGTTCGCCTTCATCGCTTCGATCCTGTTCCTCGGCGGCTGGGGGATTCCGTTCAGCTGGTTCGGGTGGGAGTCACTCGACCAGGTCGACAACTGGATGAACGTCGTCGGCCCGCTGATCATGTTCTCGAAGATGGTGCTGCTGACCGGCATCATCATGTGGGTTCGGATCAGCTTCCCACGCCTCCGTGAGGACCAGCTGCAGCGTTTCGCCTGGAAGGTGCTGATCCCGATCTCGCTCGCCAATATCGCCGTCACTGCCATCTTGAAGGTTGCTGTCTGATGCCCAAGCCAAAGATCCCCGGGATGATCAAGGGCCTCGGTGTCACGATGGGCACCATGTACCGCACCGTCAAGAACGGTGCCGACACGGTGCAGTATCCGCACGTCAAGGAGTCGCCTCCCACTCGAGCGCGTGGCGTGATCGCCCTGCGTGAAGACAACTGCACGGCGTGCATGCTGTGCGCTCGGTCGTGCCCCGACTGGTGCATCTACATCGAGGGCCACAAGCAGCTCGCCCCGCCCCGTCGGGCCGGCGGCAAGCCACGCCAGGTCAACCATCTCGACCGGTTCGACATCGACTACGCGCTGTGCATGTATTGCGGCATCTGCGTCGAGGTGTGCCCGTTCGACGCCTTGTTCTGGAGCCCCGAGTACGAGTACTCCGAGCCCCGCATCGCCGACCTGTTGCACGACAAGACGAAGCTCGGCGAGTGGATGGAAACCGTGCCAGAGGCACCCGAACTCGAAGCGGGGGCCCAGAAGAAATGAGTGTTCTCGCCCTGTTCGCCGCCGACGTCAACGTCGCTCAGAACGTCGGGTTCTACATCATCGCCGCGATCATGCTGTACGCCGCGTTCTCGGTGGTCAGCACCAAGAACGTCGTGCATGCTGCACTGTGGCTGGTCGTTGTGCTCGGTGGCGTCGCCGCCCAGTACATCCTGGCGGCCGCCGAGTTCGTGGCCGTTTCACAGGTGATGGTCTACATCGGTGCCGTGATGGTGCTGTTCCTGTTCGGCATCATGCTCACACGTGCCTCGCTCGGCGACGACAGCGATGTCAACAACAAGGGCTGGGGGATCGGCATTCCGGTCGCCCTGTTGTTCTTCGGCGTGCTGGCCTACGTCGTGATCGATGCGTTCGAAGACACGGTGCTGGTCGACCCGTCAGAGGCCCAGATCGCCTCGGCGACAACCGCCATCTCCGACGGGTACCTCGGCGACTACCTGGTTCCGTTGGTCGCCCTCTCGTTCGTGCTGCTCGCCGCCGCTGTCGGCGCCATCGTGTTGGCCAGGAAGGACTGACACATGTACGCCGTCAACTTCCTGCTCCTGAGTGCGGCCTTGTTCTCGCTTGGTGTGTTCGGTGTGATCGCACGCCGCAACGCCGTGATGGTGTTGATGTCGATCGAGCTGATCCTCAACTCGGTCAATCTCAACCTGATCGCCTTCGCCCTGATCAACAACACGATCGACGGGCACATCTTCGCCCTGTTCGTGATCGCCATCGCCGCCGCTGAGGTCGGCGTGGGTCTGGCGATGGTGCTGATGATCTATCGCAACCGGCGTTCGATCGCCCTCGATGAACTGTCGGAGATGCACGGCTGATGTTGCTTGCCGCAGAAGAAACCGCAGAGGCCGCAGGCTGGTTCCTGGAGAACGCGTGGCTGATCCCGGTCATCCCGTTCGTCGCCTTCTTCGTGATCCTGCTGTTCGGAAAGCGGATGCCGAGGGGCGGCAGCGAGGTCGGGATCGCCAGCATGGTCGCCGCTCTGGTCATCGCTGCCGGTGCTGCGTTCCAGTGGATCGACCGGGTCGACTCGTCCCACGGCGAGGAGGTCGGACCGGTCATCAAACAGTGGACCTGGTGGCAGAGTGGTGGCACCAAGTTCGGAGTCGGCGAACATATCGACGGGCTCGCTGTGATGGCGCTGCTGTTGGTCGCCTTCATCTCGACGCTGGTTCAGATCTACTCGACCGAGTACGTCAAGGGCGATCGCCGCTACACCCATTACTTCGCCAGCATCACCCTGTTCTCGGCAGGAATGCTGATCATGGTGCTGGCACCCAACATGGTGCAGTTGATCCTCGGCTGGGAGATCATGGGGCTCACCTCGTTCCTGTTGATCGGGCACTGGTGGGAAGAGACGGCCAACAGCGAGGCAGCCCTCAAGGCGTTCTGGACCGTCCGCGTCGGCGACATCGGTCTGTTGGTCGGCACGGCCGCATTGCTCGGGATCTTCGGCACGCTCGATATCAGTGGCATCAACGAGGCTGCCGCCAACGGTGAGTTCGCCAGCCAGAACGCCCTGATGTGGGCGGCGGTGGCGCTGTTCATCGCCTGCATCGGCAAGAGCGGCCAGTTCCCGCTGCACACCTGGTTGCCAGACGCGATGGCCGGCCCGACGCCGGTCAGTTCGCTGCTGCACAGCTCCACCATGGTCGTGGCCGGGGTGTTCCTGGTCGCCCGCATCTACCCGGTGTTCCACGTCGGGCTCGAGATCAACGCCGCCGGGCAGACGTTCAACCTGATCGCCGTGATCGGTGGCATCACCGTGATCGTTGCCGCCGCCCTGGCGTTCGTGCAGGACGACATCAAGAAGGTGCTCGCCTACTCGACCGTGTCGCAGCTCGGCTACATGATGATGGGACTCGGCGTCGGCGCCTGGACCGCCTCGGTGTTCCACATCTTCACCCACGCCTTCTTCAAGTGTGCGCTGTTCCTCGTGGCAGGCTCGATCAGTTACACCGCCAGTCATCACAGTTTCGACATGAAGAAGGACATGGGCGGGATCTGGAAGAAGATGCCGATCTCGTTCGGCGTCTGGATGGTCAGCACGGCTGCGCTGTGCGGCATCCCGTTCTTCAGCGGGTTCTTCTCGAAAGACGAGATCATCGATTCGGCCAAGCACGCCGACTACACGGTCTTCTACATCGTCGGCATCGTCGGCGCTTTCATGACCACCGCCTACATGACACGGGCGACCTACCTCACCTTCTTCGGTACCCCGCGCGGCGGAGCTGCCCACTTCATGGGTGTCGAGCATCACGACGATGATGCCGACACCGCTGATGCCCACGGCCACGACGCCCACGATGACCATGACGACCACGGGCACGACGCTCACGATGCGCCGCCGAAGGGTCGCCCGTTCCCGTTCGCCCCGTTCGATTCGCCGTGGAAGATCACCGCTCCGCTGCTGATCCTCGGCACGCTGGCGATCGGCTCCGGTTACCTCAACGCACCGGCGGTCGGTATCCATTGGTTCGAGCACCAGACCGAATCGTCGATCGGGCTCCCGATCGCCGGCCACGGCGACGACGCCGACACGCCGAGGAAGAGGTCCACGAGGAGGGAGCGGCCGCCGTCACCGAGATGGCGATGGCCGCCGAGGGTTCATCGTTCGTGGCGGCCGACGAGGAGGGCGAAGCCCATCCCGAGCCGGCGACGGACCATTCGCCGTGCCCGCCCCTCCAGAGTTCACCTGGGCCGCAGCAGCTCCGGGCCTGTTGCTCGTGCTGGCCGGCTTCATCGTCAGTCTGTTCCTCAGCTTGGCCGTGTTCGGCAAGCGCAAGAGCCCACTGTCACCGCTGGTCGGGCTCACCACGCGCAGCAAGCCGGTCGGCGCCATCCACACGTTCCTCGTCAACAAGCTGTATCTCGATCACCTGTACGAAAAGGTGATCTTCCGGGCCTTCGCCTACCCGATCTCCAAGGCGGCGTACTGGTTCAACCAGAACGTCATCGACGGCATCGTCGACGGTGCCGGCAAGTCGGGCAAGCGGGCCGGCGAATTTGTCTACCGCAACATCGACCAACGCTTGGTCGACGGTGCGGTCAACGCGTCGGGCACGGTGGCCAGCGAGACCGGCCATGCCCTTCAACCACTCCAATCCGGCAAAGTCAACCAGTACGGCGCGCTGCTGTTCGGCGCCGCCGCGGTTGGCGCAATCGTGCTCATCCTGACCAACGTCTGAGGCTCTTTCATGGATTACAGCAACAACGCTCTGCTCACCATCGGCACCTTCCTCCCACTCGTGGGTGTGCTGATCATGATCTTCATCCCTGGCTCCGATGAGCGCTCGCACAAGCAGATCGCGATCATCACGTCGGGCGCCACGTTGGCGGTCGGCATCTGGACGCTGATCAAGTTCGACTACGGGCATGCGGAGACACTCCAGTTCGCCGTGAACGAAGAGTGGATCCAGGTCATCAACTCGAACTACATCATCGGTCTCGACGGCATCAGCCTGCCGCTGTACGTGCTGTCGATGGCGGTCACGTTCCTCGTTGCGATCTACACCTGGAACAACGTGCCCGATGCCGGCAACGCCAAGGCGTTCTTGATGCTGATGCTGGTACTCCAGGTCGGTATGGCCGGTTCATTCATCGCCCAGGACCTGATCCTGTTCTTCGTGTTCTTCGAGCTGGTGCTGCTGCCGATGTACTTCATGATCGGCGTGTGGGGCGGCGAGGATCGCCAGTACGCCTCGCTCAAGTTCTTCCTGTACACGATGTTCGGTTCGGCGCTGATGCTGGTCGCCTTCCTGGCGTTGTACTTCCAGGCCGGCAGCGCCGCAGCCGCTGCGGGTGCCACCGAGCAGTACAGCTTCGCCTTCGAGCACCTGATGACCTATGGCGCGCTCGTCGGCCACGACGTTCAGGTCTGGATCTTCGCCGGCATGTTCATCGGGTTCGCCGTCAAGGTGCCGATGTTCCCGTTCCACACCTGGCTGCCCGACGCCCACACCCAGGCACCCACCCAGGGCTCGGTCATCCTGGCCGCGATCCTCCTGAAGCTCGGCACCTACGGTTTCGTGCGGATCGCCATCCCGATGCTGCCCCAGGGCGCCAAGGAGTGGGCCCCGGTGATCGGCATTCTGGCCGTGATCGGCATCATCTACGGTGCCCTCGGTTGTCTCGCCCAAACCGACATGAAGCGCCTGATCGCGTTCTCGTCGGTGGCCCACATGGGGTTCGTGATGCTCGGCATCTCGACGCTGACCGAGATCGGCATCAACGCTGCCCTGTTCGGCATGGTCGCCCACGGTTTGATCACCGGCATGCTGTTCTTCATCGCCGGCTCGGTCAAGCACCGCTACCACACGCTCGAGATCAAGCGCCTGTCCGGGATGCTGATCCAGATGCCCAAGATGGGCTGGATCCTCGGGTTCTCGGCGATGGCTTCGCTCGGTCTGCCCGGCCTGGCCGGATTCTGGGGCGAGTTCCCGGCGATCCTGTCGGCCTACAGCCCCGGCTTCGGGACTCGACGAGACGCTGTTCCGCACGTTGATGGTGATCGCCGCCGTCGGCACCGTGCTGGCCGCCGGCTACCTGCTGTGGCTGTACCAGCGCACGGCAATGGGTCAGCCCAACCCCGAATTCACGTCGCCGCCGGCGCCGGCCCACTCGCTGAGCGCCGCTGCCAACCATGACGCCGATCACGACGATCACCATGACGAGATCCATGACGTCACGGTCGTCGAGTGGATCGCCTGGACTCCGTTCCTGTTGGCGATCGTGGTGTTCGGTGTCTACCCGCAGCTGATGTTCAAGGTCATGGACCCGGCCGTTTCGCTGTTGGTCGAGCGCGTGGGGGCCGGCATTCCGTGATCGCCTCGATCCTCGCACAGGCATCGGACTGGATCCGACCAGATGTCGATTGGCACGCGCTCGCGCCCGAGCTCGTGCTGGTGGTCGGCATCAACCTGGTGCTGCTGATCGATCTGTGGTTGGAAGACAGCAAGAAGTGGATGATGGCGTCGCTGACCGGCTTCATCATGCTCGGAGCGTTCATCCCGGTCGTCACGCTGGCGGTGGTCGGCGACGACGTGCGCTCGATGTTCTTCGACCGGTACGTGGTCGACGAGTACGCCCTGATTCTCAAGGCTCTGTTCCTGTTGATCGGCTACATCGTGGTGCTGATGAGCCAGACCGAGCTCGAGGAGGGCGGCTACTACCAGGGCGAGTTCTACCTGATGCTGCTCGTCAGCGTGCTCGGCATGGTGATGATGGCCTCCAGCCGTGACCTCGTCTCGGTGTTCGTGGCGCTCGAACTGCTGTCGATCCCGGCCTACATGATGGCGGCGTGGAACAAGCGCAACCGCAAGTCGAACGAGGCCGGCGTGAAGTACTACCTACTCGGCGTGTTCGCGTCGGGCGTGCTGCTGTACGGCATGAGCTACCTCTACGGCACCACGGGCACCACCAAGCTGACCGAGATCGGTGCTGCCTTGGCTGTGGCCGACAGTGGTCCCGGTCTGATCGCCATGCAGGTGGTTGCGGTGGTGTTCGTGATCGTCGGGTTCGCCTTCAAGGTGTCGGCGGTTCCGTTCCACACCTGGGCACCCGACACCTACGAGGGCGCCCCGCTCCCCGTCACGGCGTTCTTGTCGGTGGCCTCGAAGGCGGCCGGGTTCGTCGGCCTCGTGTCGATGCTGTACCTCGCCTTGTTCGCCGCCGACGGCGTGTATCAACCGTTCCTGTGGGTGCTGGCCGCACTCACCATGACGGTCGGCAACGTGGTGGCGCTGCGCCAGACCAACATCGTTCGCATGCTGGCCTACTCGTCAGTCAGCCAGGGCGGATTCATCCTGATGCCGCTGGCCGTGATGGCCACCGGCGATGCAGCCGAGTCGGCGCTCAAGTCGGTCGTGATCTACCTGTTGATCTACGCCCTCTCGAACCTCGGTGCGTTCTCCGTGATTCTTGCGGTCAGCCGCAAGACCCGCAGCGGGTCGATCGAATCGTTCGGCGGCCTGATGAGCTACTCGCCGGTGCTCGGCATCCTGATGACACTGTTCCTGGCGTCGCTGGCCGGCATCCCGCCATTCGGCATCTGGATCGCCAAGCTGCAGGCCTTCAAGACCGTGCTCGATGCCGGTGGCGGGGCGGCCTACACGCTGGCCGTGATCGCCGCTGTCAACACCGTGATCGCCGCTGCGTACTACATGAAGATCCTGCGCGAGATGTGGATGAAGCCGGTGCCCGACGGTGACGTCACGCCGATCGTGGCCCCGCAGCCGATCTGGGTGGCGCTCGGAATCTGTGCCGCCGGCACGATGATCCTCGGCCTCCTCCCCGGCCTGGTGCTGCGTTTCGCCGATCTGAACGACCTCACCAACGCCCTCGGCCGCTGAGGCTGAGGCGGGCCGGTTTCGTCGATCGCGGCGTTGCATCTCGCCGCTCGTTGCCCAAAGGCAACTCGGGCTCGCTGCGCCTTGCGCTCCCCGAAACCGATCCCGCCTCAGAAGGGCAACGATGATCGATGATGCGTTGATGGTTTCGCCGATCGCGCTCAAAAGGGCGAGACGATTGATGATGTGACGCTGGTTTCCCGTCAGAAGGGCCATTGATGCGTAGGCTTGCTCTTCGTGGCTGAGGCGGTGCCGTTTTCGGAGTTCATGGCGGACGCTCTCTATGGGTCTGCTGGCTTCTACACCACTGGAGGGCATGCGGGGCGGCGGGGAGACTTCATCACGTCGCCGGAGGTCGGGCCGCTGTTCGGTGCCGTCGTTGCTCGCTTCCTCGATGCCGAGTGGCGACGGATCGGTCAGCCGGCCAGGTTCGTGGTGATCGACGCTGGGGCCGGCCCGGGAACCCTGGCGCGGTCGGTGCTGACAGCGCAGCCCGCGTGTTCGGCGGCGCTGGAGTACATCGCCGTCGACGTGTCCGACGCACAGCGCGCCCAGCACCCCGACGGTGTCGAGTCGTTGGCGAAGCTCCCCGACGGACCGTTCGATGGTGTGATCATCGCCAACGAGTTGCTCGACAATCTCCCGTTCCGACTGGCGGTCAACGACGACGGATGGCGTGAGGCGTTCGTGGTCACGCTGCCGGACGGACGGCTGGTCGAACAACTCAGTGCCTCGTTCGACCCGGTCCCGGCGACGCTGCCGAGCGTTGCACCGCTCGGTGCGCGTGCACCGATCCAAACAGCAGCTCACGACTGGGTGGTCGACGCCAGAGCCCGTCTTCGCTCGGGCACGGTGGTGGTGTTCGACTACGCCTCGCGAACGACGGCCGGCTTGGCGTTGCGCCCGTGGCGGGAGTGGCTGCGCACGTACCGGCGCCACGCGCCCGGCGAGCACTACCTCGCCAACCCGGGCACGCAGGACATCACCACGGAGGTGGCGATCGACCAGTTGCCCGAGCCCGATGCGGTCCGCAGTCAGGCCCAATGGCTACAACTGCACGGCATCACCGAACTGGTCGACGAGGGCCGCCATCACTGGGAGGCACACGCCGCTCAGCCTGATCTGGCTGCCATCCGGATGCGCAGCCGAATCAGCGAATCCGAGGCGCTGCTCGACCCCGCCGGCCTCGGGGCCTTCACGGTCTGCGAGTGGCATGCCGGCGACGTCGACCAGCCGCTTTCGTGACGGCCTCCTGAGGTCAGCCGGCGAGCGTTCACCGGTAGTTGCGGCCGGTCAGGCGAATGGGTCGGTCGCTGGGGTGAGGTCGCCCAATCCGGTTGCCAGGTGTCGATCCGCGAATCGCCAGAAGGCGACGGCTCGAGCGCCGACACTCAGGCCAACCGGAGTCGAGTCGGGTTCGAACAGACACCGGGCGAATGACGGCCCGGCGTTGACGGATCCGTCGGCAGGCGAACCGTCGGCTGGCAGCCAATCACCGTGCGAATAGCGGACCGGTACCTTCTCGGCTGAGGTGGTCTCCGGCGATGTCCAACGCCACGTGCCGCCAGAACGATGGGCATCTGCGTGTTCGAGCAACTGCCGTTCGGCCTCGCTTGCCGGCAGTCCGATCGAGCGGCCGGCCACGGCGAGGTCGTGCAGCAACAGGATCGGCACGTTTCCTTCGGCGCGGGCGATCACGTTGATGCCGGCGCCGAACCTTGGGTTGAGTTCGGTCGGCCAGAACCCGTCGGCGGCCGCCACGCCGTCGATCGTGAACGTCCCGCGAAACCCGACTTCGTCACGCAGTTGAGCCGCGGCGAGACGGGCGATCGACCGCATCTGTTCGCGAATCTCGCCCGGCGGATCCCAGAACGTGGCGCACCCGGCGTAGACGAGGTCGTTGCCGCGGCGCAAGGTCACCATCTCGACCGGTCGCAGTACGACGTCGCCGTCGGTGAGCACGATCCCGTGGATCGAGCATGGAACACCCTCGACGAACGGCATCACCCGTACCCGGTCGCAGACCGGCCGCAACGCGTCGATCGCACGAACCTGGGATGCCTCGCCGGCGACCCAGTGGGTGGCGTGTGCGCCCCCGTGGAACCCGTCTCGGGCATCGGCTGCCCACACCGTTCCCGACCCTCGGTCGAGTGAGACCGAATCCGTTGCGGCCTGGTCGAGCTCGACGACCAGCGAGGGTTGTCGCGCCACTCCGGCGCGGTCCCAGAAGGCGTCGATCACCGTTTTGTCCTCCAACGCCACCCACTCGGCCCGCCGGTGCGCCAGAAAGGGACGCCCATCGAGGGTCGGCGCTTCGTTGAGGAAGCTCCCGACCACGATTGCCGTGTGGTCGGGATCGAACTCGTCCAGCGCCTTTCGGATCTCGTCGGGCGGCCGCTCGGTGACTCGGTTGCTCCACCGCAGCCGTTCCATGATCGACAGGCCGGCGGGCGGCTCGGCGACGACGGTCGGCACGTCAGGGCCGCGGCCGACGCCGACGCCTTCGGTGGCCACGATCATCACGCGGTGTGCCCCGGCGGCCCAGATGTGATCGACATAGTCGACCCACGAAGCCGGAACACCTCCGGCGATCACGACGTCGCGGCCCTCGAACACTTCCTGCAGTGCCGGTTGCCACCAAGGTTCCATCGGGCCCACAGTACGAGGGCAGCGTTCGCCGACGGCGCTGAGTTCCGAGTTGGGAGTTGTGCCTGGGGATTCAGCGGATTGGTCGCTTCGCTCCCCATTCAATCCGCACGAATCCCCCCGTAACCATTGATCGCAGTTCGCCTATCGGCTCACGCTCCTGGCATAACTCCCAACTGTCAGGTGTGGCCGGCTACGTCGATGATGATGTGGGTGGCGGTGTGGGTGTAGATGCAGATGGTGCCGGTTGGGGAGAGTTTGGTGATCAGTTCGTTGGGTCTGGTGATGCCGGGTCCGTAGTTGATGCTGGATGCGGTTGGGAGGGTGCCGCAGGGGTGGACGGTGGCGTAGCCGTTTTGGGTGGCTCCGGTGACGGTGAGGTTGATGACCGCGGCGGTGGCGTTGGCGGGTACTTGGCCGCGTCCGGCGATCGGGATTTCCCAGGTGGTGCCGGCAGCTCGTGGTCCGGTGTTGCGGAATTGTGTGTCGAAGGTTGGCTGGTCGCGGGTGTCGGCGAAGCGTGATGGGGTGAGGGCGGTGTATTCGGGAACGTTGGTGATGTGGCCGACGACGTCGATGATGACGTGGGTGGCGGTGTGGGTGTAGATGCAGATGGTGCCGGTTGGGGAGAGTTTGGTGATCAGTTCGTTGGGTCTGGTGATGCCGGGTCCGTAGTTGATGCTCGACGCGGTTGGCACGGTGCCGCACGGGTAGGCAGTGGCGTAGCCGTTGGCGGTGGCGCCGGTGACGGTCAGGTTGATGACCGCCGCGGTGGCGTTGGCGGGGACGTTGCCGCGGCCGGCGATCGGGATTTCCCAGGTGGTGCCGGCGGGGCGTGGTCCGGTGTTGCGGAACTGGGTGTCGAAGGTGGGTTGGTTGCGGGTGTCGGCGTAGCGGGCGGGGGTGAGTGGCTGGTAGGGGGAGTTGTTGGGTGTGTAGCCGACGGTGTCGATGATGATGTGGGCGGTGGCGCTGGTGTAGACGCACACGGTGCCGGTCGGGGAGAGTTTGGCGATCACTTCGTTGGGTTCGGTGGTGCCGATCTGGAAGTTGATGCTCGACGCCGTCGGCAGTGTGCCGCACGGGTGCACGGTGGCATAGCCGTTGCCGGTGGCTTTCAGGGCGGTGACGTTGATCACTGCCGCGGTCGCGTCCGCTGGCACTTGGCCGCGCCCGGCGATCTGGACTTCCCAGGTGCTACCACCGGTTCGTGGTCCGGTGTTGCGGAACTGTGTATCGAACGTGGCCTCGTCACGCGAGTCAGCAAACCGAGCAGGCGTCAACGACACAAACACCGCCGCGTTGTTGACCGGATCGCACACATCGCCGACACCGTCACCATCGCCATCGGACTGACCGGCGTTGTTGACCGCGACACAGTTGTCGGTCGCGTCGGGCACACCGTCACCATCGGTGTCGAGCGGAGCCTGGATCTCGTAGGCGCCGAGGTCGATCCTGGGGCCGGACACGCGAGCTGCGAGGTCGAGATCGGGTGTTGGCTCGGCGACGTTGTTGTCACCGTCGAGGTCGAACTCGTCGACGGGGGCCGAAGCGGTTGCACCGATGTCGCGCATCGGTGACGTGTTCTCGAGCCGGTAATTGCCGGTGCTCGCATCGAGAAACTTCGGCGTGATCGAGACCACACCGGCACCGCCGCCGCCCCATCCTTCTACGTTGCTGAAGTACGTTTCGATGACGCCCGAACCACTGGTCGACAATGTGTCGGCCAATGTGCCGCTGCCGGTGTTGCCCCACACGATGCTGTTGATCAGGCTGACGCTTCCGGCCTCGGCGCTGATGATCCCGCCCTGCTCGGCGTCGGTCGCTGCGTTCCCGGCGATCGTGCTGCCGCTGACGTTGACCGCCGCGCCCAAGCCCGAGATGACTCCGGCATTGCCATTCTCGGCTGTGTTGTCGGCGATCAGTGAGCTGACGATGTTGGTCATGGCGCTGAAGTCGGTGTAGACCCCGACGTTGTTCCCGTTGCCGGTCGCCGCGTTGCCGGTCACTCGAACGGCAACCAGGTCGAGCATTGATGCGCTACCTGTACTGGCGATCGTTCCGTTCCCGACCAGGTTGTCGGTGAAGGTCGTGCGCGTGATGTCGAGGTCGCCATAGAAGTTGTACAGCGCCGAACGCGTCGATCCGGGCTGCCCCGAGCCGGACACGGTGAAGCCGTCGATATGTGTCGGGCCCGGTTCGGGCGCCTGGAACCCGGAAACAAAGACCATCTCGTAGCTGTTGTCCGAGCGGTTGGTGAAACCGGGTCCGTCGTCACCGTTCAGGTCCCCCGACAGGATCGTCGGGTGACCACTCGGGTCGGCCTGGGACGCGAGGCTCTCCGAGCCGTCGAAGCCTCCGAACAGTCGGACCGACGCGTCGACCACGAACCGGGCGTCGGAATCGCCACTTGCGGAAGGCGTGTAGATCCCCTCGGCGACCCAGATCTCATCGGTCAATTCACAGGCACCCGCCAGGCGCAGTGCATCGTCGACCCTGGTGAACGCGTCGCCCCAGGTCGCTCCTGACGCCGAGCCTGTGGCGTCGGCGTCGACGAACACCTGTGCGGGGGAGGTGTGGCAGTCGGGCCCTTCGTAGGCCCCGGGGTCGATGTGGCCAGTGATGCGGTCGTTGCGATCGAGGTCGGGCGTCAGCTCGGTGGTGTCGCCGTCGGCGTCGAGATCGAACCCGTCGGGCAGTCCGACGGCGTCGTTGCCGGTGCCGCGAACCGGTGACTCCGAGTTGAGGCGGAAGCCACCTGAGCCCGGGTCGGCGAACAGCGGGTCGACGTCGACGTTGCCGGTGCCGCCCCCTGCCCATCCGGCGATGTCGCTGTAGTCGGCGGAGATTTCAGCGAAGTCGAGGGCCTCGTGTTCCGACGACGAGTTGGCGTACACGATGCTGTTGACGAACCTCAAGCTCCCACCTGTGTTGGATGTCAGCGGGCGCGTCTCCGAGTCGTTGGAGGCGATCGTGCTCGACCAGATGCTGATCTCCCCATAGTTCGAATCGATCGCTCCGAACCCATTGGAGACGTTGTCGGCGATCAGGGTGTTCATCAGGCGTGCTGCGCCACTCAACAGCTCGAGCGCCGGCGCGCCGGTCTCGTGGCTGGCGTAGTTGCCGATCATCTCGACGTTGATCAGATCGATGTCTGCGAAAGTGATGAGCACGGTGCCCTGATAGGAGCGGTTGGCTTCGAAACGTGTCCTGGTGACCGTGACATGCGGGCCGCCGACGGCCCCGCCGTCTACGTGAAGTCCTGCGCCGTTTCCTACATTCGACCGCCCGCCATTCGACACGGTGAATCCGTCGAGCCGCACCGGCAACGCTGACCCCGACAGCGGAGCGGGTACGTTGACGATCCGCATCGAGTTGTCGTTGCGGTTGGAGGTGTCAGTGACGTCGGATGTATCGTCGCCCAGCAAGTCGCCTGACAGCACGGTGACGATTGTTGGCCGGGTCGGCCTCGCCGGCCAGAGTCTCGTCGCCGGCGAATCCACCCAACAGATGTGTCCCGGCGGCAAGCTGGAATTGCTCGTCGCCGTCGAGCACCTGGGATGGTACGTACGTACCGCTCGCAACCCAGACCTCGTTGATGCTCTCTTCACACGTTTGGAATGCTTCGAGTGCATCCTGGACCCGATGGTGGGCTGACGACCACGCCAACCCGTCGCGAACATCGGCTTCGCTGAAAGCATCCACGTAGAGGCGGTTGATCGACGAGCAGTCGGCGGCATTCAATGACAGTTCGAACTCGCCGGTTTCGGCGGAGTAGCCGGCGACACGGATGTAGTACGCAACGCCTTGCGTTGCGCCGAATCGCACCAACGAATGGACCCCGCTGCCGTCGTCATCGTCACACCCCAGCGACGTGAGGGCGTCGATCGTCGGGCCGGAGAACACGTCGAGCACCGTGTCATCGAGGGCGGTTCCGAACGCAGCGGTCTCGAGCGTGACGATGCCGGTGCTCTGTGCCGTCCACTTGAACCAGACCGAGGCGCCGTACGTCGCCTGGCAGACCGGCACCGGCTCGGAAGCCTCGAGCGTGGCTTCAACGTTGGTCGCCGTCACGCTGGTCGAGTTGGTGAAGAGTTCGACGGCCGACGTGAAGGCGTTGTTCGAAGGTGGCGCAGCGATCGTGGGTGTCGCGACCAGCACCGTTCCGGCGAGTGCGATCGCTGCAACGACCGAACTCCTCGTGAGTGCGCGCCATGCGTAAGCCACGCCCCTCGTGCTCGTGTCCATACCCCCACCTTTCGACAACGGCATTCATGCTGGCACACGACTGGTCTCGTGTCGATCTGGCTGACGCCCAGTGACGCGTGCTATTGGCTGCGATCGCGACGGCAATGGAGTTGGGAGTTGTGCCTGGCACAACTCCCAACTCTTCTACGATGGGCGGCATGACCGACGAACGGCACGACACGATCGACGCGTTGATGGCTGAGAACCGCAAGTTCCCACCGTCGGAGGCTTTCAAGGAGGACGCCCTCGTGCGCGATACGTCGATGTACGACGAGGCGGCGATCGACGACGAGGGGTTCTGGGCCCGTCAGGCGGCCGAACTGGTCGAGTGGGCTCGCCCCTGGGACACGATTCTCGATTGGCAGTTGCCGTACTCGAAGTGGTTCATCGGTGGTCAGCTCAACGTCGCCCACAACTGCCTCGATCGGCATGTGGCTGCCGGCAAGGGCGACAAGGTGGCGATCCACTGGGAGGGCGAGCCGGGCGACACCCGCGCGATCACCTACGCCGAGCTGTTGACGGAGGTCTCGCAGTTCGCCAACGTGCTCAAAGGGCTCGGCATCGAGAAGGGTGACCGCGTCAACATCTACATGCCGATGATCCCTGAGGCTGCCGTCGCGATGCTCGCTTGTGCCCGGATCGGCGCACCCCACAGCGTGGTGTTCGGTGGGTTCTCGGCGCAGTCGCTCGCCGATCGCATCGACGACGCCGACGCCAAGGTGTTGATCACCGCCGACGGCGGTTACCGGCGCGGCGAGGTGTTTCCGCTCAAGCCGGCGTGTGACGAGGCGGTCGCCAACACCTCCACGATCGAGCACGTCGTGGTGGTCAAGCGGGGCGGCAACGACGTCACGATGGTCGACGGCCGCGACCACTGGTATCACGACCTGATGGAGACGGCTTCCACCGATTGTCCGGCCGAGCCAATGGATTCTGAGGACCTGCTGTTCCTGCTCTACACCAGCGGCACCACCGGTAAGCCCAAGGGCATCATGCACACGATGGGCGGCTACCTGACCCACGTCACCTACACCCACAAGTACGTGTTCGACCTGCATCCCGAGACCGATGTGTTCTGGTGCACCGCCGATGTCGGCTGGATCACCGGGCACAGCTACATCGTGTACGGGCCACTTGTCCAACGGCTGCACACAGGTGATGTACGAAGGGGTGCCGAACTATCCCGCCAATGACCGGTTCTGGGAGATCATCGACAGATACCAGGTCACGAAGTTCTACACGGCCCCCACCGCGATCCGTACCTTCATGAAGTGGGGCGCCGAGGAGCCCGCCAAGCACGACCTGTCGTCGCTCAAGCTGATCGGCACGGTCGGCGAGCCGATCAATCCGGAGGCGTGGATGTGGTACCACGAGCACATCGGCCATGAGCGATGCCCGATCGTCGACACGTGGTGGCAAACCGAAACTGGCGGGATCATGATCAGTCCACTCCCCGGCGCCACCATCACCAAGCCGGGGTCGGCGACGTTCCCGATTCCGGGCGTGTCGGCCGAGCTGGTCGACGACGACGCCAATGTGGTCACCAACGGTGGCGGCTACCTCACCCTCACCCGACCATGGCCTGGCATGCTGCGCGGCATCTGGGGCGACCCGCAACGCTACGAGGACACCTATTGGGCGCGGTTCGAGGGTCGGTATTTCGCAGGCGACGGAGCCAAGCTCGATGACGAGGGTTACCTGTGGTTGCTCGGCCGGGTCGACGATGTGATGAACGTGTCGGGCCACCGCATCTCCACGACCGAAGTCGAATCGGCGTTGGTGTCGCACCCTGCGGTCGCCGAGGCTGCCGTCGTGGGCGCCAACGACGCCACCACCGGCCAGGCCGTGTTCGCCTATGTGATCCTGCGTGGCGGCGCCGACGTAACGGTCGCCGATCTGCGCAACCACGTCGCCAACGAGATCGGGGCGATCGCCAAACCGAAAGCGATCTTCATCACACCCGACCTGCCCAAGACCCGCTCCGGCAAGATCATGCGGCGCCTGCTCCGCGACGTCGCCGAGGGCCGCAACCTCGGCGACACCACCACCCTCGCCGACTCCTCGGTGGTCGACGAGTTGCAGCGGCGTGCCGCCGACGGTGGTGGGGACGACTAGCTGCGGGAGTTGACGGCTTCCTGACAGACGGCCGACCGCGACTTGGCTTCGATTGTCCAGATCGCCTCAAGCCGCACCGTGACGGTGCCGATATGTGAGCTGTGGAAGACGGAAACGGTGCACCGCCGCGCTGGAACAGAAGCCCAGCCTATGACGCGGGTGGAGCGCCGCTGATCGACCACGACGAGCCGCCTTCGCCGTCGAGCTTCCAGTTCGATCTGGGTGGAGCGCTGGCCCGGATCGGAGATGACGAACCGGCTTCTCGGCTGGCGCCACCGGGACAACCGCCGGAGCAATCCCAGGAGCCCGTTCCAGTGGCCGGTCAGTTGCCACCCGGGCTTCCGGCGCTCGCCGACAGCTTGCCGGCGCTGGCGATCGGCCACCAGGTTTCGTCGCAGCCTCTGCCGTCGGGCGATGCCCCGGCACTCCCACGTCGCTCGCGCACGGTGACGCCGCCGCCCCTCGGACGCGACGCGTTCGAGCAAGTTCAACCGGAGGCGCTCCCCAGCCGCACGATGGGGTCACCAGTCTCCGCCGCCCAGGCAGCAGCCGCGCTGAGCGCCGCTGACCGTCGTCAGCGACCCGTCGAATCGTCCTTGAATCCTCCCGCAGCCCCCCTGGCCGCGCCGTCTGATTTCTGGCCCGAAGGCGGTCGACCGGGGCCAGAGGTTGCGTCAACACCGTCGTCATCCGGCTTCGATTCAGCCACGTTCGATGGTCGTGCCCCCCAACATCCTCAGCCGTATCCGCCGCAGCAGGGTGGTCCGCAGCAGTATCCGCCGCAGCACGGTGGTCCGCAGCAGTATCCGCCGCAGCAGCAGTGTCCGGCCTATCCCGAAGGACAGCAGTATCCGCCGCAGCACGGTGGTGCCGCAGCAGTATCCGCCGCAGCACGGTGGTGCCCAGCAGTATTCGCCGCAGCACGGTGGTGCCCAGCAGTATCCGCCGCAGCACGGTGGTCCGCAGCAGTATCCGCCGCAGCACGGTGGTCCGCAGCAGTATCCGCCGCAGCAGCAGTATCCGGCCTATCCCGAAGGACAGCAGTATCCGGTGCAGCAGCAGCCGGAGGGACCCCAGCAGTATCCGGCCTACCCGGACGCCCCGCAGCAGTTTCCGGCGCAGCAGCAGCCGGCGGCCCAACAGCACTATCCGGTTCAGTACGGCGATCAGCAGCAGTACCCGGTGCAGCACGGCGATCCGCAGCAGTTTCCGACTCAGGCGAACGAGCCGCCGCCGAGTCGCCCGCTGACGGCTCAGCGTTCGGTGTTCGAGCCGTCCACGCCGGCACCCAAGTTGGCGGCCCGTCCCACTCCGAACCTGACTCCGATCTCCCCGGCCGGTCCGACAATTCCCTTGCCGGCCAACGGCCCGATGGTGCCTCCCGGCGTCGGGGTGCTCCCTTCGCTACCTGCCACGAACCCATTGGCGCCACCTCCGATGGTGAGCTCGATCGCCACGGCACCACCCGAGCCCACGTTGCACGCGTTGAAAGCGGCACAGCTGCGCAATCGCCGCCAGCAACGCAAGGGCAAGATGTTTGGACGGATGCTGTTGGTGTTCGCGGTGCTTGCCGCCTTGTTGGCGACGGCGCTGACGATCGGCAGACCGCTGCTGTTCCCGACCGATTGGGACCCGTCGTTGACGCCGATCGTCGACGAGGTGCAGCAATCCGTCGGGGTCGAGTTCGAACGCACGATTCCCGTCGTGGTGCAACCTGCCGAGGCGTACGCCGCGGATCTCCTGGCGGCGACGATCGGCACCGATTGGGTCGACGCTGTTCCGACGTGGCGGGCGCTCGGCTTGGCTGAGGGCGACGTCACTGCGGAGTCGGTCGGCGCTGTTCTCGCCGAACGTCGCGTGGCGTTCTACGACCCTGTCTCGGGGATGATCCACCAGCTCGAGGGCCGGGCGCCCGAGGAGCTGCGGCCGTTCCTGGAGGTGGCGTTGCTCGAGGCGTTGCGGCACCAAGTCACGCTGGCTGATGGCGCGCCCGACGCTGCTCAGGAGCCACTCGAGGACTCACCCGCCGAAGCGACGCAGGTCGACACGCCCCCGCTCACCAGCGAGGTCGCGGTGTTCACGGGTGTCACCAGCAGGATCACGCTCGCTACCCGTGCCGTCGACGCCTACCTGGTACAGCGAACGGCGACCGATCTGTTCGGCGTTCGGCCACTGACGGACACTGTCGCAGGTGTTCCGATTCCGATCGCCTACGAGTTCGAGGCGATCGACCAGCTCGGCGAAGCGGTCTTGGTGAGCGCGGGGGTCGACGTCGAGCGCGTGGCCTTCGGTGATCGCAGCCTGGATGGTCGTCGCGACTGGTTGCACGACCAACCGATCATCGGTCTCGCCCCGCAACTACAAGCCGATGACCGCCCGGTTTCGGCGCCGGTTGCGCTCGGTATCGACGACTGGACGTTGGTGTGGGGATCTCGACTTCCTGCGGCGACGGTTGACGAGTTGGCCCGGATCGTGGCGGGCGACTCGTACCAGCCGATCGTGCGCAACGGAGGCGTCTGCTTCGCCGGTGTGTTCCAGACCACGAACGAGGTCGCCGGCAGTTCGCTGTTCACGGCGATGCAACAGTGGGTGGCGAGTTCCGCTGCCGGGTCGCAGGCAGCGGCCAGTCAACTCGACCTGAACACCGTGCAAATCGAGGCGTGCGATCCGGGTCCAGCGGCGTCGACGATTCCTGATCCGGGAGCGGTCGATTCGCTGATCGTTCGCCAGATCCTTCGACTGACGAGCTGACCGAACGGCGCTGCCAGCCGGATCGCTGCCGCTCCGGCGAGTTCAGTCTCGGAAGTTGTTGAACTGCAACGGGATCCCGAGTTCGCCATTCTTGAGGAGATGCATCACGTCTTGTAGATGGTCGCGCTTCTTGCTCGACACGCGTACGGAGTCGCCCTGGGTCTGGCTCTGGACGCCCTTGGGACCCTCGGCCTTGATCAGCTTGTTGATCTCGCGAGCCTTGTCCGCCGAGATGCCGACCTGAATCGTGACGACCTGGCGGACGGTGTTGTGGGTGGCTTCCTGCACGTCGCCGTACTCGACGCCTCGAAGTGACACGCCGCGCTTGACGAGCTTCTCCTCGAGCACGGTGCGCAACGCGTTGAGTCGATCCTCGCTGACCGTTGCGAGGGTGATCACCAACTCGGCCTGCTCGATCGAGGAGTTGGTGTTCTTGAAGTCGAATCGTGTGGCGATCTCGCGCTGCGCTTGATCGACCGCGTTACGAACTTCCTGATTGTCCACTTCGGAGACGACGTCAAAACTCGGCATGTCGCCAGGCTAACGGCTGTCGCTTTCGCAGTCGCTGCCGATACGATCGCAGGTCGGTTCGACTGCTCGTCGGACCGCCCAATTGGGTCGGTGCCCGAGTGGCCAAAGGGAACGGGCTGTAAACCCGTCGGCATCGCCTTCGAAGGTTCGAATCCTTCCCGGCCCACCAAGGGGCGATCGCGAAACAAGGGCAACCGTGTTCGCGAAACGCTCAGGATCGGGAGCCCGTCAGCAGTCGCTGGCGGGCTCTCGCCGTTTTCGGGGTGGTCGCGGCGGCGTAGAAGCGCCGCTCTGCACGCTCCAACTCATCTCGACGCGACGTTGATTTGCGCCGCCGTTCTGAGCTACCCGATCGACCCGTCGACGTGACCGAGTTCGCATGAAGCGCGTCACGGGCTGGAGCGTCCTGGTGAGTGACTATCGTGTGGGTCCGACGAGCCGACCGACCGATCGGAAGGGCCGTACCAGAGCGGGTGTGACTGAGATGTGGAGTGTCGGGCGGTCAGGCTGCCGGGGCGTCGAACAGCGCCATCTCCTCGGCGTCGGGTTCCTGGAAGAGTGTCTGCCACTCCTCGAGGTGGGCGCGACTGATCGGCTCGTCTTCCCACGGCGGTGCCGCGTTTCGTTCCTCGATGCGGCGCTAGAGCTCATCGAGTGGAGCGTCGAGGTAGTGCAATTCGACCCCGACTCCCAGGCGTCGCGCCTCAGTTCGTAGCTCGTCGCGCTCGACACGCGCCCACAGTCCGAAATCGAGGACCACGCTCACACCGAGTTGCAGAAGCTCCTGCGTGATGCGCCACAACTCGCCTTCGAGCTTCTCGCCGACCTCTCGGTCCCATGGGCTCGACCCGAGCGCCCACTGCCACTCGTCCTTCGTGAGACGGACCGCGCCGCGCTCCTGGCAAGCTCGGCTGCGAGCGTTGTCTTGCCGGCGCCAGGCAGACCGCAGGTGAGAATGAGTCGAACGTCGTCCATTCCTTGCGATTCCAGCACCGTGGAAAGTCGATCCGACCAGGCATTGCGACGCAACGCTGTCCTGCGGTCGACAACGACGTCGCCACCTGCCTCGCTCCCAGCGCGAGATCCGGCAACTTGCTCAGCGCCGGCCACGCGTAAAGTCCGCTCGATAATCCGGTCGAGACGGACGAGCACGCGCCGCATCGCGGACCCGATGCGGCGCCCGATAGTCCGGGATTGTCACTCGGGTATGGAGGAGCGATCGCCCGATCGAAGGTGCCGATGGAGGCCGGCTTGTTCGGTTGTCGACGGCCAATGGGATATCGATCGATCCCACGCTGGTGGGCTCTGCGAGTATTCGGCGATGGCTGATACCGATCAAAATGGGAATGACGATGGTGGTGCGCTTTCTGGTGGCTGGCAAACAACAGTGCACCGTGTTGGGAAGACCCTTCGTCGCTCGGCAAGCCCTTGGAGTACCTCGGTCATCGAACTTCTCGCACATCTCGACCGCGTCGGCTTCAAACACTCGCCCCGGCCGGTCGACTCAGGCTTCGACTCTGACGGCAACGAGCTGTTGACGTACGTCCCTGGCGAAAGTCCTCAGCCAAGCCCGTGGGGCGATGATGCCATCGCACAGGTCGGGCGCATGCTCGCCGAGCTACACACAGCCGCGTCAACCTTCCAACCGACGGCACCAACGGTTTGGAAGGATTGGTTCGGTCGCCGTCTCGGAGACTCGACTCGGGGGTTCGGGCATGGGGACCTCGGCCCGTGGAACATCATGGCGGTCAATGGCATGCCGTCAGGCTTCATCGACTGGGACACCGCAGGCCCGATCGATCCCACGTACGAGCTTGCCCAGGCAGCGTGGTTGAACGTACAACTCCACGACGAAGACATCGCTGA
This sequence comes from uncultured Acidimicrobiaceae bacterium, assembly GCA_963700265.1. Lineage (GTDB taxonomy): Bacteria > Actinomycetota > Acidimicrobiia > Acidimicrobiales > Ilumatobacteraceae > Ilumatobacter. The sequence goes on from CAVOWX010000002.1 coordinate 188,428, forward strand.
GCGGGTTGGTCTGGGCGACGTTCACCAACGCGCACACCAGCTTCGTGTGATGCTCGACGCCTACGGTCTCGTGCCGACGGAACGCAAGGGATTCATCGACAAGATGGTCGAGGTAGCCGTGCAGGACTCCGCCGGGCAGGCCATCGAGCACGCAGTCACACCAGAAACGGCGACCGGCACGGCTGAGAACGGCTATCCGTTCGCATGGGGGATCGCATGGCGAGTTCGCGCTGCTGGTTGGATGCTCCACAACCGGAACATCCTCGAGTCGGCTATCGAGGCACCGTTGAGCTGACCACCAGGGTGCGGCACGGATCCAGACAGGCCTGCCCCGATCAGGATCTTCACCCCAGGCCGACCGCACCCGCTCGATACCCGGCCAACCATCGCACACCGATCCGGGCATAACGTGAGTACGACCGAAGTCGCACATCCCGTAATCCCGGGCGGCAGCACCGGCGAGCATGAGGTGAGCCCTCTGTAGTGGTCCACTGGACCACCAAACGGGACCCCCTCACCGCCGGTTTCGCAACGCCCGATGCGCGTACTTGCACTCATACTCGATCGACGTGTCGACGTCGTTCTGCACGCGCGTAGTGTGCGGATCGCAAGCGGGAGGCGCTCGTTGAGGCCCGAGTTGGAGACGTTCGACTCTGGAGGTGCGACCGCCACCGTCTCACGATGGCAATGCGTGCGACGGATGCGCGGTTGCTGCCGTCGACAATCGAGAACACCGGAACGAGGAGGATGACGGATGCCACGGTGGCCGATTTCGGATGAGCGTGCTCGCAGGATGTACGCCGGTGGACGCGCTGACGCGGATGCCCGCTGGTTCGCGCAGGTCTGGGGTTGGCTGTTCGGAGCTGGCTTGTTCCCGCGCCGCTGGGTGACTTTGGAAGTGCCGGGCCGCAGCTCGGGCAAGGTCACCTCTTTCCCACTCGGCATGGCCGATGTCGGCGGTCGTTGGTACCTCGTGTCGATGCTTGGCGAGTGCAACTGGGTCGCCAACGTGCGAGCCAACAACGGTGACGTCGTTCTGCGCCGCCGCCGACGTCGACGAGTCCATCTGATAGAGGTCCCCGTTGATCGAAGAGCGGCGATCCTGGCTCGCTACGTCAAGATCGCCCCAGGCGGACGGCCACACATTCCTGTTGCCGTGGGTGCACCACTGGACGATTTCGAAGCCGTCGCCGACCGATACCCGGTGTTCGAGGTACTCGCCGCCACGACCCGATGAGACCCAATGGCTGCGGCTTGAGTGCGGCACCGGGAGTATCGAGCCGATGCAGAGACCACCAAACCGATCCGAATTCGGCCGCCAAGCGCGTCCGGCGCGCCGGACGCTGCGCCGCTACACGGAACTCGGCCCAGGCCCAAGTCGCACACCCAAGACCCCGCCCGATCCTCGCGGCCAGAGTGTCCCCAAACGCCGAGCGGAAGGCGCGCCCGAGGCGCCGATCGGTGCGCGCCCTTGATCGCTGCGATCGCGTCGTTCTGCTCGCCCGATATGTGCTCCTCGCGTATTCGTGAGGTGCCGCGTAGCGCCTAATACACGGGTGATAATCGTGGGTTCCGCGGTGGTGTTGTTGGGTGCTGTGAGCATTCGCGGATGAGCAACTTTCCTGTCCTGGTCCGGTCGGTGTCGCCTTCGGGTGAGGCCTCGTATGTGTTGGGTGATCCGTTGGTGGATCGCTATCTCGAGTTCGTGCGTGGACGGTGTCGGGCGAACACGTTGCGGGCGACTGCGTTCGATCTCAAGACCTTCTTCAGTGTCGTGTCGAAGTCACCGGTCGATGTCCGACCGGTCGACGTGTTCGACTTCTTGATCCATCAACGCGGTGACCGCAAGGTGGTCCGGATCGCTGATGGCGAGTCCGGGTTGTCGGCTCGAACGATCGCCCGCCGGTTGTCGTCGGTGTCGGGCTTCTACTCGTATCTGCTCGCACGCGGCGACACGTCGGTGACGGTGAACCCGGTCCCGCGAGGGCTGTCGACGCGCAACAGGTCGGGGTCGCGGCGCACCACGACGGCACCGTTGGTGCGTGTCCCGCGGACGTTGCCGACGATCTTGTCGCCATCAGAGATCGACCGGTTGCTCGGTGCGTTGCGCACTGATCGGGACCGGGCGATGATCCTCGCGATGGTCCTCGGCGGGCTGCGTCGCTGCGAGGTCCTCGGACTGCGGCTCGCCGATTTGTGGGTTGGTGAACGGCGCCTGTTCATCGCCGAAGGCAAAGGCGGCCATCACCGGGTCGTGCCGATCGCCAACCGGTTCTTCACCGCCATCGGCAACTACTTGTATGACGAACGCCCCCGACCGTCGCCGACGGACCGGTTGTTCGTCGTGCTCAAAGGACCCCGTCGCGGACAGCCCCTGTCCGCTGAAGGTGTCGACGAAATCCTCGATGGTGCGCGCCGACGGGCCGGTCTGGAACGTGGGACGTGCCACGAGTTGCGGCACACCTGCCTGACCCGTCTCCGTGAAGCCGGGATGGCGTTGGAGGCGGTTCAGGCACAGGCCGGGCATCGCTCGATCGAGTCGACACGGATCTATCTGCATCTGTCCAACGACTGGCTCGCCGGCGAGTATCAACGCGCCGCAGCCTTGATCGACGCCGACCAGGTCGCGGTCGCCGAGCTCCTCGCCTTGCAGGAAGTGATCGGCTGATGGCCGCCACCCAACCCCGCCCCGAGCGTGAACCGGTCGGCAGCCAAGCCCAGATCATGTGGGCCGAGATCGCAGCTCACAGCCCACAAATGGCGTCGACAATGGGCCGCTACCTGACCCAGGCTGCGACGTTCCTGGCGCCGTTGTCGATCGATGTCGCCGAGAACACGCTGCGCCAACTGGCCCGGTTCTTGCATGCCAACACCACCATCACCAGCGTCGCCGAGGTCCGCCGCGACGACATCGAAGCGTTCAAGATCTGGCTCGCCGCCCAACCCGGCAACAAGCCGGGCACGACCCTGTCGTTCAACACCCAACGCCAACGCCTCGGGATGCTGCGCGTGTTCTTCGAACGGATCATCGAGTGGGAATGGGACGACGCTCCGCGCCGCAACCCGGTCATCGGACGCGATCTCCCACCACGCCCGGACCCGCTCCCCAAGTTCCTCGACGATCGCGTACGCAGCCAAACTGATGGCCGCCGCCCGAGCCTCGAACGATCCCCGAGACCGGCTCATCGTCGAGCTCCTCGCCCGCACCGGGATGCGCGCCAGCGAGGTCTGCGACCTCGCCGCTGACGCTGTCGTGCTCATCGGCGATGGCCACTGGCTGCGCGTCCCGATCGGCAAACTCCGCAACGACCGCTACGTTCCGTTGCACCCCGACCTGATCGTGTTGCTCACCCGTTGGACAGCCGACAACCTCGACCACATCCGCGCCAACAAGCGTCTTGTCGCCGACCACCGCGGCAGCATCGACCGGCACGGTCTCGCCCGCATCGTCCGCCGTGTCGGCCGGCAAGCCGGCGTCGCCGTCCACCCCCACCAGTTACGTCACACCCTCGCCACCCAAGCCATCAACCGTGGGATGCGCCTCGAAGCAATCGCTGCGCTGCTCGGTCATCGCACCATGCACATGACCCTCACCTACGCCCGAATCGCTGACCGAGTCGTCGCTGACCAATACGAAAAGATCAACACCACCATCGACGCCCTCTACACCCAAGCACCACAACTGCCCGCCGACTACGAGACCGTCGGGATGGCCAAACTCCGCCGCGAAGCACACGCCCGGATGCTCGGCAACGGCCTCTGCACCCGACCCGTCGAACTCGACTGTCGCCTCGAGACCGCCTGCGAAATCTGCAGCTACTTCGCCACCGGACCCGAGTTCGTTCCCGTCCTACTCCGCCAGCGAGACCACGCCCGCGACCGCGACCAGCACGAACGAGCCGGCCTCTTCGACGGCCTCATCAACCGAGCCCAAACATGACCTTGACAACGATCACCCGTATAACGGCAGTTCGGCACTGTTGCCGGTGGGCTGTCGTCAGTGGTCGACGAGGCGTTCGAAGCGCTGGCGTGCGCCTTGGCGGGTCATGCCGAGCTGGGCACCGATCACGCCCCAGGACAAGCCGGCACGGTGGGCGGCGAGCGCCGCGGCCTCGATCCGGCCCTCTGCTTCCCGCCGAGCCGACGCAGCTGCACGCAGTTCGGTCAGCGTGGCCGAGTCGGTGACAGAGTAGGCATCGTCGACGTTGTCGTCGAAAGCCGAGGCCATGGCTTCGACGTCGGCATCGCTGAGGTCTCTTGGGTGCTTCTTGGTCTTCATGGCTGGCTACCTCGTTTCGGCTTGATCATCTTCACGTGCTTGACGCGCGCCGGCATGGCATGGATCACGTAGTCGTTGTCGTCAGCGGCGAGGACGCCGATTTCCAACAGCTGCCCGTTCAGGTCGGCGCCGACGACCATGGTGAAGTCGGGCTGGTCTGGTGTGGTGATTGCAGCGATGGCGTTGTTGAATCCGTGCCGGATGTCATCGGCGGAGATCCCGTGCTTGCGAGCACTCGGCAAGATCTCCACAGCGACAACTCTAGTTGTCGCCCGGTAGCTTGACAACCGTCTGAGGCGCTGGGTTCGGTTCCGTGCAGCGTCGAACATCGAGCGAGTGGAGCAGTCCGCTTTGGAAATGCTCGCCGCCTGACCAACAATCGTGGGGAGTGCTTGCAGGGATCGATTCTGCCGGCTGTCGAGTTGTTGCAACGACGGAAGTCTCACCCTCAACCTGACGTTGAAGCTTGTGAGCGAGGTGGTCGGGCGGTTCGACGCTGAGAGCCATCAGGGAACGCGGACGAACGACGTGTTTGCACCCGGTGCAGGCTGATTGCGATCGACGCCCGACACCGAGCTGGTTGGTTTGGCGGCGGGGTTTTGACATTTCTTTGGGTGGGTGGTGGATTGCGGGTGGATCTCACTCGCAGCGAGATTCCTTGGCGGGGTGTGTTTGGTCTTGGTCGCTGTGCGTTGAATAACGTGGTAATGATGCCGTGTGTGAAACTATGAAGAGGTTTGGTTCATGGCAATAACGGTGTAATGGCTGTGTGTGTGCTCAAGCTGGGAAACCTTTGTGCCGAAAGGTTTGCGTACCTGTGACATGGCCAGTATGGTCCGCGTCACTGACATGCCCATTAATGCTTGATTCCTGAGATTTCGGGTAGAGCGGCACAGCGAGGACCACACATGCGTTGCAAGAACCAGAAGATGTCTTTTGTCGTGGGGGCGGTGTTGTCGGTGACGATGGCGGTACCGATTGCTCAGGCGGCGCCGAGTCCGGCTACCGAAAACTTGGCATCCGTCTGCGGAGTCACGGCGTCGATCACGCCGAGCACGGTGGTGCATGCGGGTGTTCCGGCTGCGGTTGCTGGTGAGGTGCTGACGTTCACCCAAACGGTCGCCCTCGAGGAGGGCACGCTGTTCCAGAACGCGCTGACCTTGGCTGGTGGCACGATCGATATTGGTACGTTCTTCGAGCTGAACGCGTTGCCGTCGGCGTTGGTGCCGACGCCTGGTTCGTTCGCGTTCAGCTTGGGTGGTGTTCCGATCGTGCCGACTGTGGCGGCGGGGCCGATCGCTTCGGGTTGGTCGTTGATGACGGATACGTCGGTGCCGGGTACGACGACGTGGCGTGTGTATGCGCCTGGTGATGTGCCGGCGATTTTGGCTGCCAACACTGGTGTGGGTGTGCCGTCGGTGGTGATTCCGGCTGGTGGCCAGGATTTGGTGATGTCGTACACGGCTTCTGTGCCGGCGGCTGGTTATGCACTTGGTGAGGTGCTCGACGGTGCTGAGTGTTTCGCCAAGGTGTCGACGGGGCCGACGAATCGTGAGACGGATCGCACGGTGGCGTGATCGCGATCGTTGAGCCGGATGTGCAGTTGACCAAGGTGGTGGTGGGGCTTGCCGGTGTCTGCGGCGATGGGTTGTGACGTACGGTTCTCGGCGCAAGACGCCGTTGGTGAAGGCTTCGACCGATGTGGGTGTGTCGCCGTCGCGTGATGTGGTCACGATCGACACGGTGCCGGTCGGGTTGACTCCGGTTGACCAGGATGGCAACACGTTCGGTGATGGTGATGCGGTGCCGATGGTCGGTGTACCCGGTCGTGACGGGTGTGTGGGATGCGACGGCTCGCACGATCACGACGAGTGTTCGGTGATATCGATCCGGATGTCACTCGGACTTATGAGTATCGGGCTCGTGTCGCCAGTACGGTCACCCCGGGTGCGGTGCTGACGAACACGCTCGATGCGACGTTTTCGTCGCTGGCGGGAACGGGTGTAGCAGGCGACAAGGATTTCACCGCTGATCCGGTGACGGCTGATGTTATGATCGCAGCGCAGATCCCGCGGTCACGAAGTCGTCGAACATCATCAAGTACGCGCCGGGTCAGCCGATCACGTACACGTTGGTGGCGACGCTTCCGGCGAATTCGTCGTATTCGAACTTGACGTTGATCGACACGTTGCCCGAATGGTTTGCACGTTCCTGGCGTATCAGACCGCGCACGTGCACCGGGTCGCCGGATTGTCCGGCTCGATCACGACGTTGGCGACCACGACCAATCTTCGTTGGGTGAGACGTCGATCGGTTGGTATCCGAACAACATTCCGGCGTCGGCGACGCCGGTGGTGATCACGGTCACCTACACCGCTCAGATCGCGAGCACGTATCGCAGTGGCGCGATCGTTCAGTATCCTCGACTAGTTGACGAACAAGGTGGCGTTGAAGTGGAACAACATCGACCGCTTCGGTGGTGTACTCGCCACCACCCTGCGGCACGGCGGAGTATGACGGCATCGTCGACGACGTCAACACGGTGATCCGCGATCACCCGACGGTGGTGCTCGACAAGAAGGGCTACGTGCCGAACGGTGGTATTGCCGATCGTCGGCACCTACGGGTGGAACTACGTCGACGGCGAACTCGTCACCTACAAGACGGTTCTGCGCAACGTCGGATCGCAGCCGGCCCACAACCTCACCATCAGGACGACCCACACCCAACTCACCGTCGACCCCGGCACACTGCTGATCGACGGCGTCGCCTGCGGTGCCTGCACGACCAGCAGCGCTCCCGGCGAAATCACCAGGTCGTCTGGCCCGGCCCGCTCGCGGTTGGCGGCTCGGCGACCGTCGAGTACGTCGGCGCACCCAATGGCACCGATCTTCGCAACACGATCACGTCACCACCTACGAGGACGGCGACGGCGCCGTCTTCGGAAGCGCCGACCGACTCGGTCCGGATCGTGATCCCCGACCCGGTCGTCGGGATCACCAAGACGTACTCTCATCGGCAGCTCGAACATGCTCGAACTTCGGGGCACCTCGTCCCGTTCCGCATCCGAGTCACCAACACGGGCTCGATGACGGCCCACAACCTGACCGTCACCGACACCGTGCCGGCCAACACGTGCGCGACGACGAATGGTCACGCAATGCGTCGCGGACGGTCACGGCGACCGTGCGCGGTGCAGTGGACGATCCCCGGGAACTCGTGCCTGGAGCCTCGGTCACGTTCGATATCGACATCACGATCTGTGGGCCGATCACGCTCGGCACGCAAGACCAACACCGCGACGGTGCAACTGGGAAGACCTCGACGACAACCGAATGCGGCTGGTGTCGTGTACACCGCCAGCAATGTCGGCCGGCGTTCACGTGCCGGCGCCGGAACTGCGATCGTCAAGTCCCCCGAGATCGAAGACGGGGCGACGGTCCAGTCGACCCGACACCGGGCGACACCGACTACTTCATCGGTCAGTGGACGATCGTGTCACGAACACCGGCACGGTCGTGGCCGAGAATCTTGACGATCACCGACGTGATGCCCGCAACGCTGGAATATGTGCCGGGCACCGCCACAGCCACGTGGACACCGGGCTCCGCAGCGCACGCTGACGGACAACTTCGGTCGCCGATCCCAGGTCGCGACGTCGTTTACAGGGGCGACGACCAAGACGTTCACGGCCACGATCACCCGGATCACCCCGGCCAGACGTCCGGATTCTGTTGCCGTTCCGCCAGAACGGTGGGAGCCAACGACCGGAACGCTGCGCGCGACAACACCGCCACGGTCTCGAACATCAATCTGCCGAACACGCCGTCGTTGTCCGATACCGGTGCCTACTATTTGATCCCGCCGAGCCGACCCCGAGGTCGACAAGACGGTGTCTGTTAGTGCCGCCGGGGCCAGCCCCGGTGTCGAGACCGTGGTGACAGGTGTGCAAGGCGAAGTGCGCTACACGCTCGAAGTCACGTTGCCCCGCGATCAGAACGCTCCGCCCGACGACGTCGGTATCCGCGATGTGGTCGTGCGCGATGTGCTGCCCGACGGGATGCAACTCACCAATGCTCCCGCCGACGGCACGATCTCTGCCCGGCGCCGGCGCCTGGTCGGTCACGTGTGTCAGTGGGCCGTGTGCGTCGGCTGAGATCCAAGGCGAGTACATCGGCTCGCGCCCGGTCACCGGCAAGCCCGGCGTCAGCGAAGTGCTGTTCTTCTTCGGTGACTACAACGACACGACCAATGCCGTGTTCCGGATCACGTTCACCGCCAAATCGAAGCCCGCCTTCAATGACGGCACACCGGTCTCTGACGGTGTCCGCGATCCGATCGTGAACAACGTCAATCTGATGTGGAACCGCGACACCGCATCGCGGTGCCGGCGCCAGCGGCAACGTGATCGTCGGCCCGGCCGTGCTCGCCACGTTGCCCGCCGAGTTCGACATCACCGGCAAGAGCGACACGGCCAAGATCGACATCTCGTCACCGCGCCTCGATCCCCGCAAAGACCTCTTCGAGGACGCCGCCCGCACGATCGGACGGGCCGAGTTCGAGCCCGGCGACACGATCTACTACCGGATCGTGATGACCAACTCGGGCACCGGTGACGCCTACAACGTCACCTTCGAAGACGACTTCGGCAACGACTCAGGTATCAACCGGATGGTCGTCGTGCCCGGCGTCGATCAACGTCGTGCTCCCGCCGCAGCAGCCTGCGCGCTCGACGGCACCACACCCGACAAAATGAGCTGCACCTTCGTCGGCCCGCTCGCCGGTGACCTCGACGGGCCCGGTCGGCGCATGACCGGTGGGCAGATCATCGTCGAGTACGCGGCGACGCCGCTGCCGTCGTCGCAGCTGATCTCGCCGCTTACGTTCGACCCGTGGGAACCCGACATCATCCGCAACACCGTCTCCGCCGTCGACTACACCGAAGTCGTCGCGCCCGGGCCCGCTCGACAATCACTTCACGACCGGCCAGAGCCGTCACCCGCGCCTACATCCACACCCCGGTGCCGTACGTCGAAGTCGCCTGGGTCGTGATTCGGGTACAACGCCTGCCCAGCGCCGTCGGCGCCGGCCGCAACGCACTGCTCCAGATCGACGTCGGCAACGGCGACAAGTACATCCGCAACGGCAACGGACCCCGATCGGACTGAACTACGGCTTCGAGAAGGTGGCCGATCGAAGACCTCAACTCGCCGACGGCCTGATCGGACAAGGGTGGGCTCTACAACCCCGACCTCACGGTCATCCTGCCCGCCTCGGCAACCTGGGTGCCCGCACCAACGTCGTCACCGCCACCGGCCCCAATGCCCCGACGCCATCTGCCGACTTCTCGACCTACTCGGCGTTTCCCGACCCCGACGTCGTCACCGTCAACGCCGACGGCACCACCACGCTGACCTGGACCGACATGGTCCCAGTGCTCAACGCCAACCCGAACGCCGCGTGCCCGGCCCACAAATGCGCCTACGCGTCGGCCTCACCACCGCCGGTGGCAACAGCGCCTAGTCAGCGGCACGCTGACCGGCGACGACGGATCCGGCGCCGCCCTACGCGGCGAGCCGTCGATTCGACCTTCACTACGCGCGGCAGCGACTCCAGCTACTGCTAGCCCACCCAGCTCACGGCGGTGGCGGTGGCGGCGGTGGCGGTGGCGGCACCCGCCACCCAACCACACCCTCACCAAGACCCCCGACGTCGCCAACAACGTCGTCGTCGTCCCCGGCCAGGTGTTCGACTTCACGATCACGCTGCGCAACGAGCCGCACCGCCCCACTGACCGGAGTGATCGTCTCAAGACGACATGCCGGCCGGTCTCACCTACGCCGGCTCGCTCGAACCCGCTCGACACCGACTACGCGGTCGCAACGATCTCGCCCGTCCCCGCCGGATGGACGTCGTTGCAGGACTACTACACCACCACGCTCGACACCGGATCGCGGACGCAGCCAGATGCCGCTGGACGACCGCCATGCCCGATCTGCCGAAGGGCGTCTACACGATCAAGTTGCCGACCGTCGCCGCCGTGCCCGCCCTCCACCCCGACGAGTTCGTCACCAACAAAGCCACGACTGAACGCCGACCAAGGCAATCGCACCGACACCGGCTCCGTCAAAACCATCAACAGCACACTACCGACGATCACGAAACGAGTCGACCAGCCCACGAAGCCGTACTCGACGGCGACCAAGCCCCGAGTACTTCACGTTCACGTCCGACATCACGCTGCCCGCCGCCTACCGCGGGTTCGACTTGATCGTCACCGACTTCCCGAACATCGCCGATGGACCCGGCTTCACCTACGGCGTCTTCAACAACGACTACGACCGGCCGCCGTTGAAGATCGAGCCGGGCGGCACGGTGACCTGTATCGCCGGTTGTACCGGTGCGGCCGACACGTTGACCGCGACCCGTCTGGGCGACGCCCCGTTCACGAACTGGGACAAGGTGATCGACCCGGTGACCGGTCTGCCGAACTACAACAACAACACCACGATCTGGCCCGACCACCACTACGACTACCGCGGCCCGTGGAACGCAATGACCGGTTGGTACATCGGCGACGTCAACCCCGACCCGGAGGGCCAGGACCGGATCCTGCGGTTCACCTACCAGATCAAGGCGCCGACCGTTCAAGAGATGTACGACCTTGCCGTCGCTCGCCGGATCGGCACCTGGACGACGCAAACGATTCTGGACAATCCCACGTACGTCAAGGCGTTGTCGTCGTTCGAGTACACCAACTACGTCCAGTTGTCGATGCAGACCGGCAACCGAAACTGGGATGTCAACACGTTCAACCCAGACTGGACGGCCGGATACAACCCGCTGGAGCTGACGCACGGCGGCTCGCGCACCTGGATCAACGCCACGGTCGATTTCAAGGTCGAGTACCCGGTCCTCGAAGATCGAGAAGTCGTGCGGGTCCGCCGACGGCAAAACCGACCGCGACGTGCCCAACACGCCGGCGTCGCCCACACCGAACACCCGCTGCGAAATCACCGTCCGCAACATCTCGGACGTTCAGGCCTTCGACGTCGTGCTCACCGAAGATCCCGGCCACACGGACGAGTTCTACCAGGGTTACATGAGCCCGACCGACGGCCGCATCATCAACCGGTCCGGCACCTCGATGACCGGCACCGCCCGCGCCGTGCCAGGTAACCAGTATTACACGGCACCATCGGGCGGCCGAATCTATCGAGGAGAACGGGACGCTGCTCACGTTGCAGCAGCCGGCGCTCGAAGACGCAGAATGGAACTTCGACCTGAACCCGGGCGAGACCAAGAAGTTCTCGTACAAGCTGCGCCTTGACGGATTCACCAACATGCCGCCGCAGTGGTTCGAAAAGGACAACCAGGCCAGCTATGTCGGTATGTGGGACAACCACGCCTCCGTCGACAGTTTCTCGGCGACCGAGGGCGGCAGCCCGGTGTTCGAGCAGCCGATCACTGCTGCCGACGGTGTGACGTTCACTCGCACCTATATCGGTGTGTCGAAGTTTCCGGCTCAGCCGGGTCGCACGACCGCCGATCTGCGCCCGTTCAACGTGACCAGCACCCAGTTCGCGACGAGCGCCATGTCCGACGGAGGTCACTACAACTGGTGGGGTCACAGCAATCTTTACGGCAACAACTACGGCGGCGGATGGTACGACCAGCCCGACGCCGATCCATACCCACCGAACTACGTTGAGGATCCGCTCACCCCGTACGCCCTGCGCCGCACCGACATCGACGACATTTGGAACTCGCGCGGCGTGGTGTTCATGCGTCAAGTCGACGAAGAATGCGGCACACGCGGCTGGAACCAGTGCGGTATCTACTACAGCGCCAACCTGGGAAGCAATCCTGACCGCACCGACCTGTGGAACCTCAGCCTCGACAACCCCGACAACTGGGCGCCGTCGCTGCATCGCGCACCCGACCGAGGACTACCGATGGGGGATCGATCTGCGCGTCGACGGCCTCAAGAACCTGGACACGATCTCGATCGCCGACCGACTCCCGTTCGGCTGGACCTACAAACCGGGCTCGGCCGAACTGATCGATGCGAACTGGAACGTCGGATACTCCGGCCAGACCGACACCAACCCCGATTACGACCCCACCACGGCCGACTCGCTCGCCCGGATCCCGATCGCCGATCCGGTGGTGAACACGTCGACCGCGACCGCGTGTGCAACCCGGCCAACTACGGCGAGACCGGACCGACACTCACCTGGACCTTCGAGCAAGACCGGCACCACGCCCGACCCGTGGAACACACCTGTACCTCGACGTCGGCCATGGTCACGTCTCGCCAACCATGACGGCACCGTCGTCACCACCTCGACGGTTTCGCCTACTCGTCCGGCAACAACCAGTACGAAGCCGGTGCAGGTTCCTCGACCGCTAGAACTGGGTGCGGCTCGAGTTCGACGCGATCCCCGACGGTCGCGTGTTGGCGTGCGACCCGGACACGACGAACAACATCAAGCCGTTCATCAGGAGAACAACACGAAGGTGATCGCCACCTCGGCGTGGAAGCGCCTGGTGCTCAACACGACCACCCAGCGAACATGTTGGTGCCGGTGAAGAACCCGGTGACGTTGACGAAGACGCCGGACAACGCGTACACGACCGACGACAAGGTCGTGAATTTCACGGTGACATTCACGAACAATCTTGATGTCGATGTGATCGATCAGGATTTCACGGATCGTTGGTGTTGTCGGGGATCAACAAGAACCTGCCCAACCCGCCGAACCCGATCAACCCGGTGGTTCCCACGTACCTCGACCCGAGCAACCACGTGTGCGCGACCACCACGGCCGACAAGGCGTTCACCGAGACTCAATGTGTCGAGACCGAGACGAACGCCACGACGCGCACCTATGACCTCACGTGGAACGTGCCGTTGATCGCGGCGGGCGAGTCGGTGACGTTCACGATCCCCGTGATCGTCGCGTACGAGGAGAACAACCTGGCGAGTATCGACAACCGGGTGACGACGATCGTGGATGAGTATCACGATCAGGTGTTGACCGACGTCGGTGATTTCACGGTGGTCAATGCGTCGCCGCCGCCGAATCCGACCAAGTCCGTGATTCCGTCGACGGCGACGATCAATGACACGGTGACGTACACGATCCGTTGGATGGCCGGCGTCACGATGGCGTTCAACGATTTGTTGTACTCCGACATCATGCCCGACGGGCTCGAGTTGGTGTCGCTGGGCAGTGTGACGTGTTCGGGTGGTTGCCCGAAGAGTGCCGCGTCGGTGTTGAAGATGATCGCCGGAGCCTCAACCGGATGGCACGACTCAGTTGGGTTGGTGGTTCGGTGACATGGCTGGCACGAACACGGCGTCGACGTGGACGATGACGTACACGGCCAGGGTGTTGGGTAACTATAAGGCTGATGGGAGTCGGGTCACCACGCCGATCAACTTGGTGAACACGGTGCAGGGCGCATCGAACAAGAACAACACGTTGAGTTTGCCGCCCGCCAATATCCCGGTCGGTGATGACTGCTGGATATGGTTGTACCAGAGCGCCAAGGGCACGGCGACGGTGTCGGTGCGTGAGCCGATCATCGTGGTGACCAAGACGGCAACGTCTTGACGCCGGGTGTGATTCCGGCTCGCACGGGTGACGTGATCACGTACACGGTGACGGTCGCAATACGGGGGCGATCACTGCGTACGGGGTGAACATGGTCGACACGCCGGATCCGCGGTCGTTGAAGGACATCGTGATGGTCGCCTCGCACGGCGCAGCGCCGGTCGGTTCGGTGGCGGTCAATGGGTGGACGCTGATCGATCCGCGATCGGTTGGTACATCCCGGCAGATCGCTCCGAACGGGACGGCGACGTTCACGTACACGGCGATGGTCAACTGCGGGGTACCTGGATGCGGGTGTGACCGAGGCGTACAACGAGGCTGACGTGACGTCGTTCCGGGCTCGCCCGGGTGTCAACCCTGCATCCGTTCGACCGGCTCTACACCGAGGTGCCGAACGTCCAGACGGCGACACCGTTGGGTGCGCCGAAGTTGCGCACCGAGAAGTTCGTGGATGGTTGCACCTATGAGTCGCTGAGCAACTGCTCGTTACACCGGTGTGCCGTGGTGTGTGACGATCACCAACGATGGCACGGTGGCGGCGACGGATGTGACCGTTCCGTGACTTGTTGCCGATGCGGCTGGACCTACCAGGCTGGTTCCACGACGGGCAGAAGACGCTCGAGCGGTGGACCGCTACCGAACCGGTGACGAGCATCGCAGAACAACCTCCAGTTGGCGGTGTGGACGATCGACGACCTGGCGCCCGGTGACGACCGCGACCGTCGAGTTCAAGGCGGTCTCGAGTGTTCGTGCTCCGCTGAAGGCGACCAACGTGATCACCGCGATCGCCACGCTGGCCGACGGCAGCGATGCCCCGTTGGGTGCGCCCGGCTACCGTTCCTCTGACCCGGCTGATGTCACGTTGCAGATGTTGGCTTGGAGATCGAGAAGCTGTCGAAAGAACAGACCAAGCCGCTGCCGACGGACAAGGCGACGTGGGATCTCGTGGTGCGCAACCCGGGCTTGACGGCGCTCACCAATGTGGTCGTCGTCGACAATCTGCCTCAACCGTTCACGTATCTGACGTCGACGTCGACCGACCCGCAGTGGTCGTTCACCTCGGCAGCAGCCGTGGGCTCTGGGCCTGGCGGCACACAACCCGTGACCTGGACGATCAGTCGCCTCGAGCCGGGCGAGTCTGTCACGATCGCGCTCTCCGTGAACGTGCCACCGACTGGCATCCCTGACTATCAGTGGTATCAGAACGAGGTCGGTGCCTCGGCGACGGAAGTTGCCGACATGGTGGTCAACACCTCCAAGATCCGATTCTTCCAGCGGCGTCGATCGGGGATCGGGTGTGGGCTGATACCGATGCTGATGGCGTCCAAGACGCCAGCGAGATCGGCGTGCCGGGTGTGATGGTGCACCTGCTCGACGGCTCGGGCAATCAGTTGTATCTCGATCCTGCTACCGGGGTGTACACGACCGATGCGAGTGCCGGGTTCCCGGCTGTCGAGATCGCCACTGACGGCGACGGCAAGTACTTGTTCGATGGTTTGCCTGCTGGTGATTACAAAGTCAAGTTCGACCCGCCGGCCGGGTTGGCGCTCACGTTCCAGGATCGTTCGGGTGACGACGACGCCGATTCGGATGCTGATCGTGCGACCGGCATCTCCCAGACCGTCTCGGTCGTGGGCGGCGACGCGATCCGCAACGTCGATGCCGGTTTGATCGTCGGTAACAACTCGATTGGTGACCGGGTCTGGTCTGACGCCAACGGCGACGGGATCCAAGACGACGTGATCAGCCGAGCCCGGCTTGCCAGGTGTCAAAGTCACCTCTACAACGCTGACACCGGTCAAGCCCTCCAAGACCGTGATCACCGACGGCCTCGGCAACTACCTGTTCGACAATCTGCCTGACGGCAAGTACGAGGTTCGTTTCGAGCTCGACTCGACCAACGCCGCCCACAACGATCTGGTCGCGACGTGGCCCGGCAAGGGCACCGACGTCGGTGTCGACTCGAACGCTGACCGCACCACGCGGACGTTCCGGTGTGATCGATCTCGACAGTGCCGGCACGGATGCCGGACCCGGTCGACGACTTCGACCGTCGACGCCGGATACACCCCGAAGGCCTCGCTTGGGTGATCGGGTCTGGAACGACATCGACGGTGATGGCATCGATGAGTCCGGTGAGTTGGGTATCGAAGGTGTGCTCGTCGAATTGCTCGACCTGGCCGGCAACGTGCTCGCCACCCGCACCACCGGACCCAACGGCGAGTACCTGTTCGCTGACATCCCTGCCGGCGACTACCAAGTCCGTTTCACCCGTCCGGCCGGATACAACTCGACCCCGCAAGGTGTCGGCGACCCCAACAGCGACTCCAACGCCGACGTGGTGATCGGGTTTGAGCGGCCCGATCAACCTGTCGCCAGGCGAGAGCGACCTGTCGATCGACGCCGGATTCTACGTGCCGGTCACGGTCGGCGGCCCGATCTGGGACGACCTCGATGGTGACGGTGTCACGAGCCCGGCGAACCGCCGCTCGAGGGTGTTGTCGTGGCGTTGCTCGACGCCGACGGCACCCCGTGTGCTCGACTCAGCGGTGATCCAGTGACGACGCTGACGAAGGCCCGATGGCACGTTCTTGTTCGAGAATCTGCCGCCAGGTCAGTACAAGACGGCGCCGGTTCCGCCGGCCGGGATGGTGTTGACGCAAACCGAACAAGGCGACGACCGAGCGATCGACTCGAACGGACCCGAGGCCACATCGCGGCATACTACTCGGCGGCCAGTCCGACCTCACGTTGGGCGGCGGGTTCTATGCGCCGGTCAAGGTCGGCGGTCCGATCTGGGACGACGAGAACCATGACGGCATCCAACAGCCCGGCGAGGAGACGTTCCCGAACGATCGTCGTGTCCTTGCTGAACAACGACGGAACCCCGGTGTCTCGATGCTCGAGGCAACGATCCGGTCACGGTGTTGACCGGGCCTGACGGCCGATTCCTGTTCGAGGGTTTGCCGCCGGGCCAGTACAAAACCTCGCATGGCCCGATCCCTGGGTTCGTGCCGACAAGAGCCGTTCCAGGGATCGGATCCGAACGCTGACTCGAACGGCAAGGACGCTCAGTCTGCGCTGTTGGCGTCGGGTGAGTTCTGATCTGACGTTGGGTTCTGGTTGGGTGCGCCCCGTCAGCGTCGGCGGTCCGATCTGGGAAGACCTCAACGGTGACGGAATCATCGATCTCGGCGAGCCGCCGATCGAGGGTGTGGTCGTGGCGTTGTTGAACGCCGACGGCACGCCGTATCTGGACGATTCAACAATCCGGTCACGACGACTGACCAAGGCTGATGGACGTTCTTGTTCGAGAATCTGCCGCCAGGGTCGGATTGTGTTCAGCCTCCTCTGGGTGTGACGCAGCGTCTGAACGTGACCGAAGCCGAAGTGCTGGGTGGTTGCTACAAGACTGCGCCGGTTCCGCCGGCCGGGATGATCTGGACCAAGCAGGAGCAAGGCGACGATCGTGCGATCGACTCGAACGGTCCGTTGGCGACAGCCCAGAATCCTGCCGCCGGGTGCTTCGGATCTGACGTTGGGTGGCGGCTTCGTACGCCCGGTCAGCGTCGGTGGTCCGATCTGGGAGGACGTCAACCACGACGGCATTCAAGCAGCCCGGCGAGCCGACGTTCCCCGGTGTCGTGGTGTCGCTGCTCAACAACGATGGCACCCCATATCGCGATGCCACCGGTAACCCGGTCACGACGTTGACGGGTGCTGATGGCCGGTTCTTGTTCCAGAACCTGCCGCCGGGTCAGTACAAGACGTCGCATGGCCAGATCCCTGGGTTCGTGCAGACCAAGAGCTTTGTCGGGTCTGACCCGAATGCTGACTCGAACGGCAAGGATGCCCAATCGCGTGTGCTGGCGCCGGGTGGATCTGATCTGACGTTGGGTTCTGGCTGGGTGCGCCCGGTCACTGTCGGTGGTCCGATCTGGGAAGACACCGATGGTGATGGTGTGATGGACGCGGACGAATCGCCGATCCCTGGTGTCACGGTGCGCTTGTTGCACAAAGACGGCACCCCGGTGCTCGACGCCGCCGGCCACCCGGTCACGACGATCACCGGATCCGACGGACGGTTCGTGTTCTCGAATCTGCCGCCCGGTGAGTACATCACGGTTCCGGTCCCACCAGAAGGTTGGATGTGGACGCTGACCGGTCAAGGCAGCGACCGCAACAACGACTCCAACGGCCCCAACGCGACATCGGGCAACTTGGCGCCGGGTGGTTCTGATCTGACGCTCGGCGGCGGGTTCGTTCGCCCGGTCAAGGTCGGCGGTCCGATCTGGCGTGACCTCGATCGTGACGGTGTGATCGATATCGGTGAACCACCGATCCCTGGCATCGTGGTGCGGTTGTTGCACAAGGACGGAACCCCCGTGCTCGACAGCAGCGGCAACCCGATCACCACGATCACCGGGGCCGATGGACGATTCGAGTTCAGTGGGCTCCTGCCGGGCGAGTACGTCACCGCACCGGTGCCGCCGGCCAATCTGGTGTGGACTTTGACCGGTCAAGGCAACGACCACGACATCGACTCGAACGGCCCCAACGCCCGCTCGCGGAACCTGAAGTCGGGTGAAGCTGACCTGACGTTGGGCGGCGGGTTCTACGACCCGACCGAGATTCTGCCGACGACCGGCGGCGACCCGTGGCAGCCGCTCCAACACGGTCTGATGCTGCTGATACTCGGCGCCGTTGCCGTGCTCGCCAGCCGACTCCGTTTCGGGCGACCGATCAACACACCGGGCCCCCTCCCAACCGGCCCCTCACTCTGACCCCGTTGTCCGCAACGAACGCCACGGCGCCTCGTTGCGGACAACCCGGTCGCCCCCGTCGCCACGACGGCATTCAACCCCGCAACCGCTAGCGGGCGGCCGTGATGAGCGTGAGCTGTGCGATGTCGTGGTCGATGCGGTCGAGCACCAACGGCGCATGAGCCGACATCGCCTTCGCCCTCACCATCCTTCGGCGGGCACCGGTGTGGTCTTCGAGCGTGGCCAGCAGTCGTCCGATCGCATGATCGACCGGCCCCCAGCTGGCACCGCCGCCCCCGTAGCACGCCAGGATCGCCCACTGCCCGGCAAACGGTTCGAGCAGTTCCAGCAGCTGACGGGCGGCCGGTTTGTCGCCGATGTCAGCGGCCACATGCGCCAGCACCGCCAATGCCAGCAGCCGGTTGCTGTCGCGCCGCAGATTGGCGAATCGCGAGCGGGTGAACCATTGCAGGTCGCTGCCAGCCCGTTGGCGCTGGCCGGATTCCGAGGCGCACAAGGCCAACACGGCTCGATAGGCCGGTATTTCGGGATGCTCCTCGACCGCTGACTGGAGCAGGTCGAACACCTCGTCAGCCCGACCCTGGTACAAGCGGATGTTCACCAGGTTGACTCCCAGGCACGCCCCGGCTGCTGCCACGTTCGGACGTCTGGCGTGGGCGGACCAGGCGCCCTGCTCGGCCGCCTCGAGATCGCCGACGATCAACGACTGAAGGGCTCGCCAGGTTGTGATCGACCAGATCCAGTACGGGTCGGGGTAGCTGCGACCGATCGCCGTCGCATGGTCGAGGGCGTCGGTCGCGCCTGCATGATCACCGACACGCAACAGATCGTCAGCGTGGTAACAGCGCGCCGTCAACAGCGTCTCGGAACCGACTTCGGTGGACGGCAGCGAGAGCACGCGCTCGATGTCGCTCATGCGCTCGGAGATATCGGGTCCGTCGAGCTTGGCGTAGCGCGAGCCGAGCACGGCCTGAGCGAGTGCATCGGCCGGAACCGGTTCGAGTCGCTCGATGCGGTTGACCGCCCCGAAAAGCAGTTCGCCGCGTTCCGCCTCGGCGTCGCTCAGGAGCAAGGCGTAGGCGAGTTCGCGTTCGAGTGTGCTGCGCAGGATCGTCACCAGCCGGTCGCCGCGACGATCGATTCGCTCGATGTTTCGCAGCGCACTGCGCAGCATCGCGATCTGTGCCTCATCGCTGGCGTCGAGCGCCGCTCCACGCCCAGCCCTGCCCACGAGTGCGACCGTGGCCTCCGCTTGGGCGATCGCGTCGCCGTCGACCCGCGCCATCTCCACCGCTTCGCGGAGCGTCGCCTCAGCTTGTTCGAAGTTGCCGCCGCCGAGCAGCGACCGCCCGGCGCCGATCAGTGCCCGCATACGCGAGGTCGTGTTCGAGGCGCCGGCAGCCGCACGCTGAAAGTGGGTGGCCGCCGAGCTCCACGCCCCCACCGACAGGTCGAGCTTGCCCGCCCGCTCGCTGTACTCGACTGCCCGTGGTCGTGACTGGCGACCGGCCAGCGAGTAGTGATGTGCCAACGTTGCCAGGTCGAGGCCATCTTCGCCGTGCGCCTCGGACTCGATCGCCCTGGCGGCCGACAGATGGAGTCGCGACCGTGCTGCAACACCGATCTGGTCGTACACGATGTCGCGAGTCAGTTCGTGTGAGAAATGCAGGTTCGACGCATCGGTCGCCGTCAACAGACCGATCGCCACGAGTTGATCGATCGCCTGTGACGCCTCGGCGAGCGACCTCCCCGACGCAGCGATCAGCAGATTTGGATCGACGTCATCGCCGACCACGGCGGCGATCTCGAGCATCCGTTGGGCATCGGTGTCCAAACCCGAGACATGGTGCTGGACCCAGTCGCGAATGGTTCCCGGCGCCGAATCCGACGACACTGCGGCACCCGTCAGGCGTGCGTGCCGGGCAATCTCGCTGGCGTACAGCGGTAGCCCACCGGTACGAAGGTGGACCTCGCGCACGGTTTCGATCGGCCGTGACGAGGGTGCCGAAGTTCGATCGGTTGCCCCCTCGAACAGTTCGGCCAACTCCGCCACCGTGAACGGGTGGAGGTCGATGGTGGAGGTCGGCGCCAGCCGGTCGAGCACGGCGACCGCACGGTTGCGCAGGGCGACCTCCGGTCGCGTTCCGACGATGATCAGGAGCGGGCCCCTGGTCGACTCGACCGTTCGTTCGATCACCTCGATCGACTCGTCGGTGGCCCATTGGGCATCGTCGATGAACCACACCGTTGGTGTGCAAGCGATACGACCGATCACCGAACTGACGGCATGAGCGATGTGGATCTGCATCATCGACTCGTTCATCGTCGGAGCGGGGGCATCGACCGGCGCCAGGCCCGGAAGGATCGCCCGCAACACATGGAGATCGCCAACGACCGCTTCGATCAGCATCGGCTCCTCGTCGAACAGACGTGACAACGTGTCGCGGACCATCTCGTGAGGCCGGCCGGCGACCTCGCGATGGCGACCCCACAGCACCCGGACGCCGGACTCACCCTTCGGCAGCGTCTCTACGAAACGGTCGATCAGCCGGGTCTTGCCCATCCCCGCTGCGCCGTGGATGACCGCCGCGTGCACGCTGCCTTCTGCGACGGTCGTGTCGAGCAGCCGCTCGAGTAACGTCAACTCACCGGATCGACCGACGAATGGATCGTTGCGGTGCATGTGGATAATGCGCTGCACCGCCGTCGCAGCGACTTCTGTCGACCCATCGAGAATTGTTCGTTCGAGTTCGAGTAGCCCCTGACCAGGCCCCAGTCCGACCGCCGCCAACTCGCCGCGGGCGCGTGCTGCAGCGTGAGCAACGCATCGCGTCGTTGTCCGAGTCGGGCCTGGGCCAACGCAAGGTAGTGCCAGCGCCGTTCGCGCAAGGGCTCGGCATCGACCGCCAGATGCAGTCGCTCGAGCAGTTCTGGGGTGACCCCGGCGGCGACGGCTTCGCCGAGTCGGAGTTCTTGCTGGGCCGCCAGACGTTCCTGGATGCGGTGCCGGTCGCCCACGGTGGTCGTGGTGTCGGCGAGATCGGCGAACGGCACGGCGTTGGAGTCATCGGGCTGTTCGACATCGAGGGTGACCGCCTCATCGAGCTGATATCCGGTGCCGCTCGTTCGCACCACCCCCGGCGCGACCTGGCGGATGCGTGCGATGTGGTTGTGCAGTGCTTTGGCGGCGGTGGCAGGAACCTTCTCACCCCACACGCGCGTTGGCGATGTCACCCGTGGAGACCGCTGCATGTCCCTGCTGGGCAAGAGCGGCCAGCACCGCTCGCTCCTTTGGTCGCAGGACGACTTCGGTCGACCCGTTCACCAGCCGGGTCCGGCCGAGCACGAAAAGCGTCCAGACGCCAGGTGGCAACCGGCCGATAACAACGTCGTTCGCAGGCCCCGCCGAGCTCATCCCCGCCACCCTAATCGACGAACGCTCGCTGTTACCCAGCTGTTACCAGCCCCTCGGCACTGTCCGTTGGCGACTGTCCTGACTGACGCTTGGCGCAAGCAGGCGCCAAGCGCCATGTCCGTTGAGGGGATCGGTTACAGCATCAGTTGCATGACGGCGACGTCGAGCCAGCGGTTGAACTTGCGTCCGACCTCACGTTCGATACCGACCAGCTCGAACCCGCAGGCGGCGTGCAACGCCCGCGAAGCGCTGCTCGACGCCTCGATCCGGGCGATCACCGCATGGAACCCCGACTGGCGGGCGATCTCGACCATCCGGGCGACCATCAGCTTGCCGACCCCACGGCCGCCAAAATCACGATGCACGTAGATCGAATCTTCGACCGTGGTTCGGTAGGCAGCTCGCTCCTTGTACGGCGACAGCGAGGCGAAGGCGATGACCTGGCGTGTCGCCGAGTCGATGCCGACGATCGCCGCGAACGCCCCGGAGCGGTCGAGCAGCCATTGCTGTTGCGCTTCGAGCGTGCGCGGCACCAGATCGAACGTGGCGGTGGTCTCGGTGACCTCGCGGTTGTAGATCTCAGCGATCGCCGCAGCATCGGCAACGGTGGCAGGCCGAATCACCACACCCGTAGCTTCTGCATCGGTGGCTTGGCTCATGGTCGGCAGCGTAGTGAGGTCGCAGGTGCCCTGAGCAGCATGTTCGAGCCGTCCGCTCAGCGCGAAATCGCGCTGGTGTGCGGGGTGTGAACCTCGGGAGGGCCGGTACACTGGCACGTCGGTTCGCGGCACTGCCGCGCACCGAAACATAGAAGGAGCGCCCTCTTAGCTCAGTCGGTAGAGCACAGCCATGGTAAGGCTGGTGTCGTGGGTTCGATTCCCACAGAGGGCTCGACCAACCGGTCGGGAACACTCGTCCGGGGGCCAAGGCCTGGCGCCGTAGCTCAGTTGGTCAGAGCATCCGGCTCATAATCGGAAGGTCATCGGTTCGATCCCGATCGGCGCTACAACAGGACGAGCGACAGCAAGTCCGACGAATGACAAGACGACCGGCGACAGCCAGTCCGACCAGAAGTTAACCAATCAAACCCGGAGACAAAGGGATACAGCAATGAGCAAGGCGAAGTTCGAGCGTAATAAGCCGCATGTGAATATTGGCACGATGGGTCATATTGACCATGGGAAGACGACGTTGACGGCTGCGATTTCGCGGACGTTGTCTGATCGTGGGTTGGCTGAGTTCACGGCGTTTGACAATATTGATAAGGCGCCGGAGGAGAAGGCGCGTGGTATTACGATTTCGATTGCTCATATCGAGTACGCGACGGAGAATCGGCATTATGCGCATGTTGATATGCCGGGTCATGCTGACTACATCAAGAACATGATCACTGGTGCTGCGCAGATTGACGGCGCGATTTTGGTGGTTGCTGCGACGGATGGTCCGATGCCGCAGACGCGTGAGCATGTGTTGTTGGCTCGTCAGGTGGGTGTTCCGTCGATTTTGGTGGCGTTGAACAAGGCCGACATGGTTGATGATGCCGAGTTGTTGGAGCTCGTTGAGCTCGAGATTCGTGAGTTGTTGTCGGAGTATGAGTTTGATGGTGACAACTGTCCGGTGATCGCGGTCAGCGCGTTGAAGGCGTTGGAGGGTGATGCTGAGGCGCAAGAGCAGATCATGGCGTTGATGGCTGCGTGTGATTCGTACATTCCTGAGCCGGTGCGTGAGTTGGATAAGCCGTTCTTGATGCCGATCGAGGATGTGTTCACGATCACGGGTCGTGGCACGGTGGTGACTGGCAAGGTTGAGCAGGGCATTGTGCACACGGGTGATGAGATCGAGATTGTTGGTCTGCGGGATACGCAGAAGACGACGTGTACTGGTGTGGAGATGTTCCGTAAGTTGTTGGATCAGGGTCAGGCTGGTGACAACATTGGTGCGTTGCTGCGTGGTACGGGTAAGGAAGATGTTGAGCGTGGTCAGGTGTTGTGTAAGCCGGGTTCGATCACGCCGCACACGAATTTTGTTGGTCAGGTGTATGTGTTGACGAAGGAGGAGGGTGGTCGTCACAAGCCGTTCTTCAATAACTATCGTCCGCAGTTCTTTTTCCGTACGACTGATGTGACGGGCACGATCGAGTTGCCGTCGGGTACGGAGATGGTGATGCCTGGTGACAATGTGGAGATGACGGTCGAGTTGGGTAAGCCGATCGCGATGGATGAGGGTCTGCGGTTCGCGATCCGTGAGGGTGGCCGCACTGTTGGTGCCGGCCGCGTCGTCAACATCATCAAGTAACCGACAACAACCAAGACTTTTCGGGTCGTGAGAACGCCCGAGCCGGTCCGCCGGCTCGGGCGCACTCCATCTCGGAAACCGACGAAGAGAGAAACAGATGGCCAAGAGTGACAAGCGGGTGAAGATCACCCTCGAGTGCACCGAGTGCAAACGGCGCAACTACATCACGATGAAGTCCAAGGTGAACGATCGTGAGCGCCTCGAGATGAGCAAGTACTGCAGCAACGACCGCAAGCACACGGTCCACAAGGAGACTCGCTGATTCGAGTCGTCCGGGATGCCCCCGGACGGCGCGTCGACGACGCGCCGTACTTCATCGGGGATCTGACCGGAATCCGTGGACGCCGAGCGACCACTCCGACCAGATCCTGGGATGACGCTGGTACGCTTGCGTCTCCCTTCCGAGGGCAGTAGCTCAGTTGGTAGAGCATCGGTCTCCAAAACCGACGGTCGGGGGTTCGAGTCCCTCCTGCCCTGCCCAGACGATCCGTGAGAGATATACGCCATGTCAATGGATGACCTGAATCGCGAACAGAAGCGCCTCTTGAAGCGCCAAGGTGCCCTCGACGAGAAGGGCGCGCCAACCCGCGCCCCTCGCCAGCAGGCCCAGCGTGAGCGCGTCGGACCGGCGCAGTACCTGCGTGAGGTCCGCGACGAGATGCGCAAGGTGGCGTGGCCGACGCGCCCCGAGATCGTGCGCTATTCGATCATCGTCACCGCAACGGTGGTGGCGTACACGGCTTTCGTAGGCGGTCTCGACTACGGCCTCTCCTACGTTTCAGGATGGTTCTACGCATGAGCGAACAAGACACCGAAACGGCCACCGAGGTCGTCGATCAAGCCGCACCAACCGCCGCAGACTTGTTGCCGAAGGGCACCGCCGACGTCACCGATGGCAACGAGCCGATCGAGGCAGACCTGCCGCGTGTCGCCGCCGCCGACGCCAGCGCCCTGCTCCCGAGCGGGATCAGCCCCGCCGCCGATGACGACTCAGCAGGCGACGCCGAAGAGGCAACCGAACCACCGGCTGACGATGACGCCGAAGTCGTCAGTGAGAGCGACGCCCTCGCCGCCGACGACGAGCCCGACGAAGACGATCCATGGACCCGTCCGGGTGCCTGGTACGTCGTGCACACTCAGTCCGGCTACGAGAAGAAGGTCACCGCCAACCTTCACGCCCGAATCCAGTCGATGAACATGGAAGACGCGATCTACGAGGTCGTGATCCCCATGGAGGACGTCGTCGAGTTCAAGAACGGCAAGAAGCAGACCGTGCAGCGCAAGGTATTCCCTGGCTACCTACTGGTCCGCTGCCAGATGACCGACGAGTCGTGGTACTGCATTCGCAACACGCCCGGCGTGACCGGCTTCGTCGGTCAAAGTGACCGCGGCCAGAAGCCGACACCGCTGCGTCGCAAAGAAGTTCGCACGTTCCTGTCGGTCAAGGCCGGTGGCGCCGATGCCGAGGCAGCCCGCCCGAAGCCCAAGCTCGACTACGAAGAAGGCGAAAGTGTTCGCGTCAAGGAGGGCCCGTTCGCGGACTTCCTCGGCACGATCGCCGAGATCAACCCCGATCACATGAAGCTGAAGGTGCTCGTGAACATCTTTGGCCGCGAGACCCTGGTGGAGATGGACTTCAGCCAGGTCAGCAAGCTGTGAGCACGCCACGTCGATCCGACGACTGAGATAGAGAGAACCGAAGATGGCAAAGAAGAAAGTCGCTGCGATCGTCAAGATCCAGATCGAGGCCGGCAAAGCGAGCCCAGCACCCCCCGTGGGTACTGCGCTCGGACCGCACGGCATCGCGATCATGGACTTCGTCAAGCAGTACAACGCACGCACTGAGGCGCAGGCCGGCACGGTCGTTCCGACCGAGATCACCATCTATGAGGACCGCACGTTCGACTTCATCTTGAAGACGCCGCCGGCCCCCGTGTTGATCCGCAAGGCACTCGGTCTCGACAAGGCATCGAACAATCCGGGTTCCGAGATCGTTGCGACGATCAACGACGCCCAGATCGAAGAGATCGCCAAGATCAAGATGCCCGACCTCAACGCCAACGACCTCGAAGCTGCCAAGCAGCAGATCCGCGGCACCGCACGTTCGATGGGGATTGCGGTCGGCTGACGCCGACCGGCCGCCTTCGGCGGCTCCACCGGCTTCGCCGCTGGCAATCCTTTCCCGGCCTTCGGCCGGGGCCGTGCTCTGCACGGCGGACCTCGCAAGGTGCGTGGCCCGCACCTCCAACAGTTCTACACAAACAGATCCGGCCTGGGATTACCTCGCCTGGGGGATCTCAACCATGAGGGAGACATCCAATGTCAGGCAAGAAGCACGTTGATGCTTTGAAGAAGTTTGATCGGGACCGGTTTTACGGGCCCGTCGAGGCGGTTCAGATCGCCAAAGCCACCGCCAGCGCCAACTTCGACGAGAACCTCGATGTCGTGTTTCGGCTCGGCGTCGATCCGCGCAAGGCCGACCAGATGGTGCGCGGCACCGTCGGTCTGCCGTCGGGTACCGGCAAGGACGTGCGCGTCGCCGTGTACGCCGCCGGCGAAGCAGCCGACGCTGCTCGCGAAGCCGGTGCCGACGTGGTCGGCGCCGACGACCTGTTCGCTGAGATGGAAGCCGGCAAGCTCGACTACGACGTCATCATCGCCACACCCGACATGATGCCGCTCGTGGGTCGCCTCGGCCGGGTGCTCGGTCCGCGTGGCCTGATGCCGAACCCCAAGACCGGCACCGTCACCACCGACGTCGGTCGCGCCGTCGAAGAGTTCAAGGGCGGCAAGGTCGAGTATCGCACCGACCGCTACGGCAACGTTCACGTGCAACTCGGTCGAATCAGCTTCGACCAGGACAAGCTCGACGCCAACTTCCGGGCCGTGCTCGACGAGATTCAGCGAGCCAAGCCGGCCTCCGCAAAAGGCCGCTACATCAAGAAGATCACACTGTCGACCACGATGGGCCCCGGCGTCCGTATCGACATCGGCCGCCTGAAGCCTGAACAGGACTGACGCGTCGCGTGGCCGGCCTGCGGGTCGGGTTCACGCGCTCGCCAACAGAGCGATCGCCCGGCGCGCTGTTACCGGGCTGTTACCACGCCTTCTCTACAGTCGCTCTCATGACAGAGGGCGGAAGTCGGCGGTGGAAGCGCGCGACGGCGATGGTCGTGGCGATGGCAATGGTGACGACCGTTGCGGTCGTCACCAGCATCGCCTCACCCCAGGTGGTCGAAGCCGCCAGAACGGCGCCGACGTTCCCGATGCCGGCGTGCGTCGTGGCGGCCGGCGGCGCCCAGGGCCTCGGGTGCCTCCCGGGAGATCCGGGTGGCAGCGTGAGCGGACAGTTCGCGGCGGGCGGCGAGTTCAAGGTGATCACCGATGGCGACGGATTGGCACCGTGCTACTGGTACACCGACACGGGTTGTTACTACACGTTGTTCAACCCGTCGCTGGTGCGATGTGTCTACCTCGCCAACAACGATCCCACCGATGTCCGATCGTGCGGGAGCTTGAGCACTCAGGGATCCGTCACCGCTCAACGGCAGGGGACGTGCTCGGGCACACTGGGAAGTACCTACGCCCAAGGTGGTGACCCACCCTGGGCGGTGCGCGCCCACAGCCTGGCCGAGTGCACGTTCAAGGTGACGCCGGCGGACCGACCGATCGACAAACTGCTCGGGCCGACCTTCTGGCTCGTGCGAACCTCGGTCGACGAGTGCATCGAACCCGCCGGCGGGTACGGCTGCGACGAGTCCTGGGCGACCCTCGAGCGACACGACGTGTACTCGTGGTTGCCGGTGGCGGGCACGCTGGCGCCACATGCGGCGTTCGATGCCAACGAATCTTCGACCACCGCCGGGTACTTCTCGTTCGACAACCGGTCAGAGCCGTATGCCACCGGCACGACAACGTGGGAGTGGAGCTTCGGTGACGGCGGTACCGCGACCAGCCGCAACCCGTATCACCAGTACGCCCTGCCTGGCAGCTACACGGCCACGTTGACGATGCGCAACACCGCCAACGTGGCGATGTCGGTCAGCCGCGTGGTCGTGGTGAAGGCACCGGAGTTGCAGGTCGCGGTGTACAACCCGACTGCCGAGTTCGGGCCCGGCAAACCGGGCAACAGGTACAGCATCGGCCAGATGATCCCGATCCGGATCGTCGTGTCGACCGGCAAGGGGCTCGGCGATCTGACCAGCGTGGCGCCGGTCGGTGCGCTGCTCGACCTTCCCGCTCAACTCGAACTCCAAGGCGCACCGCAGCTGATCAGCCCGTTCACCCTGGGCAGCAACGAAGACCGGATCTACGATGCCACCGTCAAGGCGATCCAACCCGGTCACTTCAGCTTGAAGTCGCTGTGGAACGGCACCGACGCTGCCGGCCGGGCGGCAGGCCCGAAACAGGGTGCCCTCGTCGGTTCTGTTGCCGGACTGGCGGTCGAGGTCACCGTCAGCCCCGAGAAGTACAGCCTCGACGAGGACACCAACGGCGATGACCAGATCACGCCAGAGGACAACGATGTCACGATCTCGGTCAAGGTCACCAACGTGTCGAGCGGCCCGATCACCGATATCACCTTCGACGAACTCGACCTGTCGTCGAATCTGCTCAACGACGCATCCGTGTGGCTCGAACTGCAAACGGCCCCCGGCCGCGCCTTCAACGACCTGGCTCAGGGAGCCTCGGACACGCTCGAGTGGGTCTATCGAGCCACTGATGCGGTCGACGCCAAGGCGGACATCGCCGTGACCGGGGTCTCCGCCGGGTTCGACACGACGACCCACGGTGAGGCGAACATCCGCGTCTTCACGACCAAGCTGATCGAAGCCGACATCACCGTCGACGACCAACCCCTGACCGCTGGGAAGACGGTCAGGATCAGCGGTTCGTTCAAGAACGTCTCCGATGAGAACGACGAACCGACGATCGTCTCGTTCGGGGTCGGGCGTGCGTTGTCCGGTGCGTTCGGGGAGCCAGACGGCAATGGCGGCAACGCCTACTTCGCTCGACCGGGCGGTGCTACGGCGGGCGGGATGGAGATGTTCGTGGTCGCTCCCGGCGACACGATCGAACTCGACGCGATCGTGTTCACGATGCCGACCGAGGCACCGTCGGGATTCACGGTCTCGTTCCAGGTGTATCCGTACATCCCCGACGAGAACGATCCGACGAAGTACGTGCCGGCCAGCGGCGCCAACGCCGAGATCTCCGAAGACGACGGGTCATCGGCGTCACACACCATCGAGTTGGCTCCCGTCGCAGCGACGCCAGAGGTCACGAACTGGGTCGATTGTGCCGAGGCGTTGCTGGCGACGTTCTACATCGGATGCAAGCTGGTTCGCGGTGTCGAGAGCGCACTGTGGGGCTTGATCGGTCTCGGCACGCTCGGCTACAGGATCAACGTCGGATATCAACAGGCCAAGATCGCGTTGTTGCGCAAGGCGTTCGAGTACTTGTCCGAGGACGAGGAGGCGCGCCAGATCATCATCGACGAGACCGTGGCCGACCTCACGGAGTTGAAAGCGCTCGGCTACGAGTCGCTCCAGCTGATCAGCCTCACCAACCTCGTGAAACTGGTCGGTGATGCCACCTATCGCGCCGTCGATCGCACGCTGAACCTGCTGGCGACCGGTGACATCAAGTTGATCACCGGCGAACTCGCCGAGTTCGCCGGCGAGAACATCGACACCACGTTCGAGGCGCTCGTCGCCGCCAGGACACTGGTCAAGACGATGCACGCCCTCGGGGGACGTGCAGGGCTGCTTCGGACCTCGATCCGCGAAGCGATCGAGGCCGAACGGACAAAGGCGATCGCAGCGGCCGACCGGGTGATTGCAGAACAAGGCGAGCGGGCGCTTCCGGGCAGCCGGGTGCTGCCCGCAGGTGTCGACGTCACCGACGTCGCTCGGATCTGGAAGGCGTACGGAGTGTCGCGGGCCGACATCGAGGCGCTGTTCAAGATCGCCAAGGACGAGGGCGTCACGATCGTGTTCAGGTCGCGGTCACCCAAGTCGGTCGACCTGATCGAGTCGGGCGTGGCACTTCCCAAGCCGCAGGGGGTCAAGACCAAAGGCGTGAACGACCTCGACATGCAGTTCCTGGGGTATCCAGAGGCCTGGGATTCGAAGGTGTTCGTGGTCGAACCCCCGATGGCGGCACATCCGAAAGGGTCTCCCGAGCGGGCAGCGGCGATCGCCGAGTACCTCGACACGAACCCCAAGCTGAATGCGATCAGCGACGAGGTCGCCCGGGCCGACGTCCGCAAGGCATTGGAGTCGCGCCTCGAGACGCGCGCCGATGAGTGGCTCGAGTTCGAGAAGGACCGCAAGCAATGGACCGGCGACGTCGGCTCGGGTGGGGGCATCAAGGTCGACTTCGATCCTGAGTTCAACGATCTCCCCCGTCGGTTGATCGACCCGGAGCCGAACGTCCGGGGCCGCCTCATCGAGCACACGATCGACGAGGGTGCGCCGGGAACGGGTCGCAAGGCGTACCAGGTGCAGATGGAGGGCCCACCGGGGACACCGCCCGGCCCCGACGGTTCGCTGTTCCGTGACATCACTGGCGACATCGACTTCCTCGCCATCCTTGGGCCCGATGGCCGCATGCTCGGCGACACGCTCGATGCCCTTCAGCGGCTCACCGAACTCGACAAGCGGGCCCGGATCTACAAAAAGATGCAGGCCCTGCTCGGTATGCAACACGGTGAATCGTTCACGATTCTGAACCCCAAAGTGCGGGCCAAGTACCTGAAGGATGGGCTCGACGCTGAAGATGGCGAGACGTTGCTGGCGGCGACACCACAGGAGCGCCTCATGACCACGTTCTTCGACGACAAGTTGTCGACGCTCGAGGGTGGCCCGAATGCGTCCTTGATCGACAACTACCAGCGTTCGTTCTTCGAAGGTCTGTTGGGTGAGACGATCAGCCCTCCGCGCACGCTGAACCTGTTGACGCTCGCCGAGCTCGTCCGCGCCCATGACGGGTTCCGGAACATCGCCGGCTATTTCGGGCTGTCGATCTTCGGGCGAATCATCGGTCTCGCCAGCGGCGACGTCAACAACGAGTTCAATCGTTCGGGCGACGGCCTCAAGCCCAATGGCGACGGTGGTGTCGATGCGTACACCGGCCCGGGTGGGTCGCAGCGACCGACCGAATCGGTCGAGTACCCAACCGGACAGGCCGGTGGTCAATGGTCACCGGTCGACCTCGACGCACTGCTCGCCAAGGGGCCGCTCTCACTGCGGCCGTGGACGTACATCGACGGCAACGTCGAGGCCGGAGCCACGACGGTGCCAGCGATCCCGTTCGAGTCGTTGGGCGTGCCCGCCTCGAGCCAGTACTTCCGGGCCGGTGATGTGGTGGTGGTCGACCCGGGGGGAGCCCACGAGGAACTGGCGACACTCGAGTCGGTCGCTCCGATGCGGTTCACCCAAGCGCTTTCGTACGGACACGACTGGGGTGCGATGGTTCTGTTGGCCTACCCCGACGCGACTGCGGCGACGCCGGATGATTTGGTGTCGTTGGTGCCGGCACGTTTGTTGGAGTCGCGGTCTGGGCCGAACGACAAGACGGTCGATGGGATGTTCCAGGGTGGTGGCCGGTTGGCTGCTGGTTCGACGGTGGAGTTGTTGGTGGCGGGGCGTGGTGGTGTTGCTGGTGATGCGTCGGCGGTGATGTTGAACGTGACTGCGGTGGCTCCGTCGGGGCGTGGGTATGTGACGGTGTTTCCGTGTGGGGCGGATCGTCCGTTGGCGTCGAATCTGAACTATGTCGCTGGTGATGCGGTGCCGAACGCGGTGTTGGCCAAGGTTGGTGTCGGCGGCAAGGTGTGTTTGTTCTCGTTGGCGGAGACCCATCTGATTGTCGACGTCAACGGCTATGTGACCGCTGGTGGTTCGCTGGCAACGGTCGTGCCGGCACGTTTGTTGGAGTCGCGAACCGGGCCCGATGACAAGACGTTCGACGGGATGTTCCAGGGTGGTGGTCGGTTGGCTGCTGGTTCGACGGTGGAGTTGTTGGTGGCGGGGCGTGGTGGTGTTGCTGGTGATGCGTCGGCGGTGATGTTGAACGTGACTGCGGTGGCTCCCTCAGGACGCGGGTATGTGACCGTGTTCCCGTGTGGGGCGGATCGTCCGTTGGCGTCGAATCTGAACTATGTCGCTGGTGATGCGGTGCCGAACGCGGTGTTGGCCAAGGTTGGTGTCGGCGGCAAGGTGTGTTTGTTCTCGTTGGCGGAGACCCATCTGATTGTCGACGTCAACGGCTATGTGACCGCTGGTGGTTCGCTGGCAACGGTCGTGCCGGCACGTTTGTTGGAGTCACGAACCGGGCCCGATGACAAGACGTTCGACGGGATGTTCCAGGGTGGTGGTCGGTTGGCTGCTGGTTCGACTGCCGAGTTGTTGGTGACAGGTCGAGCAGGCATCGGCACCCCGTCGGCAGTGATGTTGAACGTGACCGCGGTGGCTCCCTCAGGACGCGGGTATGTGACCGTGTTCCCGTGTGGGACGGATCGTCCGTTGGCGTCGAACCTGAACTATGTCGCTGGTGACGCGGTCGCCAACGCCGTGTTGGCCAAGGTCGGTGCCGGCGGCAAAGTGTGCTTCTTCTCGCTGATCGACACACATCTGATCGTCGACATCAACGGCTACGTGCCCTAACGGGCGGCGAGCGGGCCGACCTCAGTCGATCTGGCCGGCGTCGATCGCTCGGCGTCCTGCCTCGTAGCCGCGTTCGGCGATCTGCTTGGCACTCTTGGTGTCGACCAAGCCGAACCCTCGCACGTCGGGGCTGATCAGCACATCGGCCAACTCGTTCGAGTCGTGACGGCCGAGTTCGGTCAAACGCATCATCAAGCGGCCGAGCGAGGCCCCGCCCGTTCCTCGCGAACGCAGACGCTGCCATCCATTCACGATGCCGGAGCCATCGAGTCCGCCGACGTCGATGTCGGTCGGGTCTCCCACCTCGACCGCGATCAGTCGCGCGTTCGGATGTCGGACCCTGGCGATCTCGATCGGCAAGTTGGCGACCAGGCCACCGTCGACGAGCAGGTGACCATCGACGGCCAGCGGCGGGAACAGACCCGGCACCGAACCACTCGAACGGACCGCCTGCCAGAGCGGACCGCGATCGTGAATGTACGGCGTGGCGCTGACCAGGTCACACGAGACGGCTGCGAAGTCGATCGCCAGATCCTCGATGTTGAGCCCATCGGCGAGTTCCTGGAGCCCTTCGGTCATCGTGCGTCCCGACATGAACGACACCGACGGCGGGTTGAAGTCGCGGCGCCAACGAGCCCGCTCGAACCACTCGATCGTTTGGCGTTGGGCGTCGACCGGATCGTCCAGGCGTGCCAGCAAGCCACCCACCACAGCACCGGCGCTGGTTCCGACGATCGCATCGATCGGTACGCCCGCTTCTTTGAGTGCCCGCACGACACCGAAGTGGGCGAACCCGCGGGCCCCGCCGCCACCGAGCACGGCGACGGTCGACCCGCCGGTGATGCGACGAGCCAGCCGAGCCAGGTCGTCGGACGACGAACGGCGCACGTTGTAGTGGGCTTCGAGATCGCGAATTCGCAGCCAGCCTGAAGTGCGCGGTCGTCCTTCGTATTGCATCACGAGCTCGAGCGGTACTTCCGTCAAGCGGGCGCTGCAGGCCGGGTCGGTCTCGACCTCGGTCAATGCCGGAGAGGCGAGATCGTCGGCCACCAGGAACACCCGGTCGGCGTGCCGGAGGCAGAGCTTGGTCCAATCCGTCGGCTGACGGTCTGCGACCAACAGCGAGATGTCGATCTCGTTTTCGATGTCGAGCAACCACGCCGCCAGGTTGGATCGGCCTTCTGCGTCGGTGGCGCGCAACACGCGGCACGTGTGTTCGGTGAACAACTCGGCCAGTCGATGGGCGAGCAGTTCGCAATCGTCGGAGCCGGCCGGGAGCAACACGATCGTGGCGGGGAGCGCCGGGCGGGTCGGCCGCGTCATCGCCGTGCGCAACCGCTTCACGACGACCGACGCGAAAGGACGCAGCATCTCCGGGTGGTGCTGGATCAGGCGCCCGAATGCTTCCGCCGGAAGGCGGAACAGGTCGGTGTCGCGCATTGCGTACACCGTCGCCGAGCGATCCTGGTCGGTGATGACGGCCATTTCGCCGACCACTTCGCTCTTGCCGATCTCGCCGACCACGACCTCGTCGCCGTCGGCATTGGCGACGGTGGCCCGCAGGCGACCGTGGCGAACGATGTACAGGCTCTCTGCCACCTCGCCCTCGCTCATCAGCACTTCGCCGGTGGTCAGGCGCAACCCGTCGAAGGCGCCCAGCAACGCTTCGAGTGCTTCGGGGCCGAGCGAGGTGAACAGCCCGCAGGCATCGACGGCGCGGTGGACGTCGGCCGGGTCTACTTCGAACGGCTCCATCTCAGCACTCCGTCACAGATTGCGGCTCAGGGCGCTGCCGTCGTGTTGGATCAAGTCGGTCAACCGTTCGGCACCGATGTGCTTGCGGAACTGCTCGGGCGTGTACCCGACCACCACGGTCGCCGAACCGGCACGGGCGGTCGCCGAGCGCGGAAGCCCGAACAACGGACCCATCTCTCCGAAGTGTTCGTCGGCGGCCAGTGTTGCCAGCAGCTCGGATTCACCGTCGGTGTGTTCGCGCACGATCTCGATCGAGCCCGATTCGATCACGAAGATCCGGTTCCCGCGCGAACCCTGGGTGAACAGCACTTCACCGGCCGCCAAGTTGGACGTGATCGGTGCCGATGAGTCCTCGTGGAAGCGGGGGACCATCTCGATGATCTGATCGGCCAGGGGCAACAACCGGTCGTCGTGGGTGGCGACGACGACCACGCGGCCGGGTGACGCCAGGTCTCGAAGCAATCGCAACACGCCCTCGACCTGTACGTAGTCGAGGCTGGCGGTCGGTTCGTCGGCGATGATGATCGGCGGATCGTGGGCGAGCGCACGCGCCAGGGAGACCCGCTGCTGCTGCCCGCCCGACATCTCCGACGGGCGATGATCGAGGCGTTCTCCGAGGCCGACGTGTTCGAGCAACTCGACGGCCCGGTTGCGGGCGTCGGCACCGCTGACCCCGGCCGCCCGCAGCGGGGCCATCACGTTGCCCGTTGCTGTGAGGCTCGGCACCAGGTTGAACGACTGGAACACGATCCCGACGTCGCGTTGGCGATACTGGGTGAGCGCCGCACCCTGCAACCCGGCGACCTGCTTGTCGCCGTAACGGATCGAGCCGGAAGTGGGGGTGAGGATGCCACCCAGACACGACAGGAGTGTGGTCTTGCCGCACCCGCTCGGCCCCAAGAGCACGGCCAGCGATCCGTCGGCGACCGTCGCACAGAAGCCATCGAGTGGCCGCACCGCGTACCCGCCGGCGTCGTACTCGACCGTGAGGTCCTCCATGATCAGATCAGCCATGTCCGCCTCTCGTCGCCCCGCTCGTGTTGATGCTGGCCGTGATCGCCATCACCCGAACGCCTGACTGGGATCGACCTTGATCGCTCGTCGCACGCCGACGATGCTGGACAGCACTGCGATCACGACCGACACCGGGACCACCGGCCAGGCGAGCGTGAACGGCAGGCTCAGCAAGCCGGGGTAGATCGGTTTCATCAGATGTGCCAGCCCGATCGACAGCACGCCGGCGATCACACCGACGATCGCTGCCTGGAGCCCGAGTCCGAACACCAGATCGGTGTTGCTGGCACCGGTGGCCTTGAAGATCGCGAAATCGCGGACCCGCTCGATCGCCGCCAAATACAACACGGCACCGACGATCACGATCGCCAGCACCCACAGCGTGAACTTGAACGAGTCGATCGACCGTTTGGCATCGGCGGTGCGACTGAGGATGTCTTCGAACGCTTCGCTGTGGGAATGCACCGTGACCCCCTTCGGCAGCGGGGGCAATGCGGCGTCGCCCTCGATGGCGATCGCCGTGATCACATCCTGGCCGCCAGCAAGGATCTCGATCGCCGTGTCGCGTTCGATGAACAGCCCGGCGGTGGCGATGTCCCAGGTGGCGTGCTCGACGGTGCCGACCACGGTGAACGGGCGCCCGGCCAGCACGAAGTCATCGCCGAGCTTCAACTCGACCAGTGCCTCGTCGGTCAACGCTTCGCCAGGGCCGGCGACCTTGCGGCCGGCCGTGAGCCTGAGACCGGGCTCATCACCCGTGGTGCCGACCACCACGACGCTTGCGGGGGCGCCATCGATCTCGACCGCGTTCGGGGTGAAGAACAAGGGCCGGACCTCGATGCCGGCGGCGACGAACGGATCCAGGAGATCGGCCGGCAACCGGGTGCTCGAGGTCATCGGGCCGGACGCCCCTTCGGCCACCAGGAACCGCTCGCCGCCGAACACGTCGAGCAATCGTTCGCTGCGCAGCCGGAAACCCTCCGAGAAGGCGCTCAAGAGCAACGTGATAGCCAGCACCAGCGCCATCCCGAGCCCGATCACGAGGAACCGCTGCAGACGGGCGCGAAAGTCGGGCCATGCGACCATCCAGACGAATCCCCACTGCGGCATACGGCCCCCACCCTCCTGCGGGCGAAGTGTAGTCAACCTGCCTGAGGTCGGCCCCAGCAGCGAGCCGTCGCCGAATCGGATCGACCGCCGGTAGCATGCGCAGCTGACATATCGGTTGCTCGCCGAAGACCGCTGGTCCTGCCTCCCCGGAGGTCGGATAATGGGTTCGCCCCACCAGCCGAGGTGCACTCCTTCGAAGAACTGGTCGACCACACGGTCGATCACGATCCTCGTGGCGTCGCCATTGCGAGCCATGAGTTGATCGAGAGGAGGTGTACACATATGAGTGAATCCGCAACAGTCGAATCCGCAACGGGCCGTGCGCCCCGCGCTGACAAGGTCGCCGTCGTTGCCCAGATCGTCGCCAAGCTGAATGAGGCCCAGGCGGTGTTCGTCACCGAGTACCGCGGCCTGTCCGTGGCACAGCTCGCTGACATCCGCAACGCACTGCGTCCGAGCGACTCCCAACACGTGGTCTACAAGAACACGTTGGCGAAGCTGGCGATCCGCAAGGTTGGCCTCGAAATTCTCGACGAGTTTCTCGTCGGGCCGACCGCCCTCACGTTCGTGAACGGAGACGTCGCAGGCGCCGCCAAGGTGCTGCGCGATGCAGCCAAGACCCACCAGGCCCTCGTGGTCAAAGGTGGTGTTCTCGGTGAGACAGCATTGTCGGCCGACGACGTCAAGTCGCTCGCCGATCTTCCGTCGCGCGAGGAGTTGCTGGCACAGTTCGCCGGAGCACTGCAAGCGCCGCTGGTCAAGACCGCCGGTCTGCTGCAGGCCCTGCCCCGCAACTTCGCCTACGGCCTGTCAGCCCTCATCGAGAAGCAGGCCGCGTAAGCGTCCCGTTCGTTACCCATCCATTTCAACAACACATCGACCGTGTCGCCCGACACGACATTTTCAAGAAAGAGAGCCATCAACATGGCAACCAAGGAAGAAATTCTCGACGCAATCAGCAACATGACCGTGATCGAGCTCAAGGAACTGCTCGACGCCTTCGAAGAGAAGTTCGAAGTCACCGCCGCTGCCCCCGTGGCAGTAGCCGCAGCCGCCCCCGCCGGTGGTGGGGAAGAGGCCGCCGCTGAGCAGGACGAGTTCGACGTCGTCCTGACCGGTGCCGGCGCCGCCAAGATCCAGGTGATCAAGGCGGTCCGCGAACTCACCAGCCTGGGCCTCAAAGAGGCCAAGGACCTGGTCGACGGCGCCCCGAGCAACGTGCTCGAGAAGGCTGACAAGGCATCCGCTGAGGCCGCCAAGGCCAAGCTCGAAGAGGCCGGCGCCAGCGTCGAACTGAAGTGAACCCTGCGCCTCGCGGCGCACTGTTGTGAAACGAGCCCCGGCCCAACGCCGGGGCTCGTTCGCGTCGCTTCCTGTCCCATCGCTTGTTACCTGGCTGTTACCGATGGCACGTAACTTGGGTGAGGTGTGACGAAACGTGAGCCCGGCGGGTCGGCCCGCGACACCGGTTTCGTCCCATCAACTGGGAGGAATTGGCGTGATCCGAAAACGGGTGATCCGAAAGCATTCGACGGTCGTGTTGCTGACGGGCTTGGTTGCTGTCGCCTGCAGCGGTGGAGGGACAGACGGGGAGAGTTCCGTCGACACGGGCCCAGCCGACTCGGTGCCGCCGTCGACCGAACCCAACCAACCCGACGGTCCGCCCCGACCTCACCGGCTCCATCGACGACGGCCCAGGCAACGACGACGACGTCCACCACCGAGCCGCCGTCCCCGCCCGAGCCGTATCCGGCGGGCGTCGTATTCAGCGATCCGGTCGAGGTGCTGTCGGTGCGCCCCGGCCTTGGGGGGCACGACACCGTCGAAGTCGCCGATCTGGGCGACGAGCTCTGGGTCCTCGGTCGACAGTGGAACAGTTCGGTGGCCGCCCGATCGCTCGACGACGGCCTGACCTGGACCGAGGTGACGTTCGGACCTCCACCCGAGACCGGCGAGACGCTCGTCGAGCACGTGGCGCGCGGCTGCCGATGGACGCTATGTGGCGATCGCCCGGCGCGAGTCATCGTGTGGGAGCGCGGTGCCACTCGACGGTGGGTTCACCCGCTATCACGTCTGCAAGCGCCGTCACCCGGTCGTGTTCGTCAGCGACGACGGCGCGACATGGACCGAATCGGCCCCCGCCGGACTCGCCCCGCCGGGGGGTTCGTCACTGCGGATCAATGACCTCACCATCGTCGGCGACCGCTTCGTCGCAGCCGGCACCATCGAAGGCCCCGGATGGCGAGCGGTGCTGTTCTCGTCGCCTGACGGAGTGACGTGGACCGCCGAGCGCGAGTTCGTCGGCGACGGCAACCCGATGAGTTCGGAGTCGGTGGCGTACGACGGCTCGACGCTGGTGCTCACCACCTTCGAGACGCCTGTGCGCTGGGGTGGACGACAACACCGGCGGCTGGCAGCTGGGCGCGCGGGTTCGCGAGGCAGGGCCGGATCTTCGTCGGCACCGAGATCGCCTCGCTCACGCTCCAGCAGCCGCAACGATCACCCGCTCGCACCCTTGCCGTTCGAGCCGCCCGATCCAGCGAACCCGTGTGGCCTCATCGACGGCATTCCCTTTCCGTTCTTCGGGTTTCCGATCGTTCAGCGTCGAGCTGATCGGTGGAACGCTGACGATGTTCGAGAGCTACATACCAAAGGATCAGAGGCGCCCAGCTCGAAGCAGCCCGCGACGCCGACGACGAGGAGCTGTACAACGAACTCGTGGTGACGCATCGGCACGCCGTCGCTGGGCCCAGCTGATCGACGGTGAGTGGGCCGTGACCGATATCGCCGGCGTCACGGTGCTGGGGGCGTCCTCCTGGGCGGCGATCGGTCGGGAGCAGATCGCTCCTGACCGCCGTGGACGGTCGCCCGGCGACCGTCGCGTCCTTCACCGGCCGCCCGCCGGTTCATGATGTCTTCACCGTGACCGACGACGATCCGGCACAGGTCCGGTCGGCGATCCCGCTCGCTCTCACGCGCCCAGTGGGGGCGATCGGGATCGACCGCGGCTACATGTTGTTCGGTGTCCAGGCCCGCGATCCCTTTCTCCCGTATCTCCCGGACGACCCGGCCTCGATCGTCGTGTGGCGCACGACCTCCGGTGAGGGGTTGCCCACCGGTCGATGTGATCTTCAGCCCGGCGGGTACTGCGTATTCGGGGACCTGAGCGAACACCCGGACTATCCCGACTTCTCGGGCCGTGATCTCGCCGGCGTCAATCTCACCGGTACCGACATCGGTGTCGGCGGTCTTCGACGGTGCCGATCTGTCGGGGGCGACGCTCAGGCTGGTCACCGCTGACCGTCGCGGAGCCTCCCAGCTTCGTCGGTGCCGACCTGACCGGCGCCAAGTTGCAGCGGGCCGAGCTGGGCGACATCTCGGGCGCCACCGTCGATGGTGCCACCTTCGCCGACGCCGAGATCCGGTGGGCCGACGGTGTCGACTTCAGCAACGCCGTGATGTTCGAGGTCCAGATCGCGGACCTCGCCGGCGTGACCTTCGGCAACACCGACCTCACGGGCGCCCGGCTCGACATCACGGACACGTTCCCCGACCTCACAGTGCTCAACTACGAGACGATCGAGATTGCCGTCAGCACGTCGTTTGAGGGCCGGTCGCAATTCGACCTCAGTGGTCTCGACCTGACCGGGGTGTCGTTCAGCGGTTCGTTCCACGTTGACGACCTCACCGTGATCACGAGCCTCGACGGGGCGGTGTTCAACAACACCATGTTGTCGTACGTCGATCTCACGCGGATCGACCCGGCGACCGATCTCAGCGGGGTGCTCTTGAATCTCGGCGTGATCTGTCCCGACGGTGGGGAGCCCGAAGGCCTCCCTCGCTCGTGCGTCCGTGGCGGATGACAGCTGGCGGCGCCCACCCACCGAGTGACGGACGCCCTATGGTTGGTGGCATGAGTGAGTGCTTCGACGTCGATGCCGCCCAGCGGGTACTCCGGCGCGCCAACGAGTTGGCCGACCGAGGCGACCCCCGACTCGAGGGGTACCAGCCGGAGGCGATCATCGCTGCCGCGCTCGAGGTCGGCATCCCCGAGCGAGCCACCCGCCACTCGATGGCGATCGAGCGACTCGGCCCGGTACCACAACCCAAGCGCGTCGACGCCCTGTTCGGTGCGGCGACCCTGTGGGAAGAGCGCGTCATCGAGCTCCCCGCCGACCAGGTGCTCGAACTGCTCGATCAATGGCTCGTGATCGCCCACCACCTCCGTCGCCAAGGCAGCGACTCAGACGAGGTCGTATGGGTTCACCGCGACGACCTGGTGGCGGGTGCCCGCCGCCGACTCAGCGGGCTGGTCGGCGAGGGTCGGCTGGCGCGGGCGCGCAGCGTTCGAGCAGCCGTCCATCCCGTCGACGGCACCACGACGGTCGTGAGGGTGGTCGTCGATCGCAAAGTCCACCGCCGCGCCGCCCTGATCGGAGGCTGGATGTGTGGCGCCGGGGGAGTGTCACTGATCGTCGTCGGTGCCGTGGTCGCCCTCCCGTTGTTGCTGGTGGCCGTACCACTCGCGGCGATCGGCGGTGCCTTCGTCTGGGTCAGCCGCCGGCAATCCGACCGGTTCCGGCGCGAGCTCAGCCGGGTGCTCGGAATGGTCGCCGATCGGCGGTCGCCGCGGCGCATCGTGTCGAGCGTTCGACAGCGCCTGATCCCGGCACCGTCGGTGTAGGTGGCCGAGAACTCCTGGTCGACACCGGTTTCGCCGCTTCGGGCGTCGCCGATTTCCGCCACGTTCCCGCGGGTGCCGGCAACACCGTTGTGTGGCGTCGCGAGTCGCTGAGCGGCCAGGCGACGCTCCCATCAGGGCCGTGTGACCTGGTGCTTTGAGGATTCCCTGCCCAGAATCCTTGACAGCGACCTCAGTTTTCCTTACCGTGTGCCCCAATTCGGACGGGAGGCCGGGAGGCCGCCTCAGATTCGATCAAGACTCACCGTCGCGACGGTTGACGATCCTGTGTTGAACGGGGTAGGATCGCCTGTTGCCGTGCGTCTCTGTGTCTTTTCCTTGTTTTCTGGCTTGGACTCGTCGCGCATTTCTGACCGTGCCAACAACATCTGAGGTGACCTGTGGCCACTCGCTCGACCGCCCGTGAACGCTATTCGTTTGCGAACCTGGACGAACCGCTCGAAATACCGGACCTGATCGCGATTCAGCGTGAAAGCTTCCAGTGGTTCCTCGAAGAGGGTCTCGCCAACACGTTCCGCGACATCAGCCCGATCAAGGACTTCTCCGAGTCGCTGCAGCTCGAACTCGAGTTCGACCCGTTCGACGAAGACCTGCGCCCGCCGCCCAAGTTCACGGTGGAGGAGTGCAAAGAGAAGGACATGACCTACAGCGCGCCGATCTTCGTGCGGGCCCGGTTCATGAACCGCAACACCGGTGAGATCAAAGAGCAGACCGTCTTCATGGGCGACCTGCCGGCGATGACCGAAAAGGGCACGTTCATCATCAACGGCACCGAGCGTGTCGTGGTGTCGCAGCTCGTGCGCAGCCCGGGCGTGATCTTCGAGCCCGGTGAGCGTTACCGGCTTCGTAACCTCACCAAGCATCAGCTCGTCAAGGGCACGATTCACCCGTACCGCGGTGAGTGGATGGAGTTCGACGTCGAGCACCGTCCCGGCAAGGACGTCACCTGTGGCACCCGCGTGGCTCGCAAGCGTCGGCTCGGCATCTTCATGCTGCTGCGCGCCCTCGGCTACGACGAGGAGAACGCCCCCGGCTTCCTCGATCGGTTCGTCGCCCAGTTCGACTTCCTCGAAGGCCAGTGGGACAAAGAGCGCGACCTCGCCCCGACCCGCGACGAGGCACTCGTCGAGATCTACAAGCGTGCCCGCCCGGGCGAGCCGCCAACGGTCGACTCGGCCAAGGCCTACTTCCGTAACGCCTTCTTCGAGAACCGCCGCTACGACCTCAGCCGGGTCGGGCGCTACAAGCTCAACCGCAAACTCGGCACCGAAGTCGCCAAGATCGGTGAGCAGTTCGGTCTCACCGATGCGGTCAACTCCGAGGGCGAGCCGCTGCTCGACCTGCCGGTCGAGGGCCAGCACGTACTCAGCCGCTGCGAAGTTCTGGCGTCGGTCACCTACATGCTCAACCTCGTCAAGCAGGAGCCCGGCTACCGCCTCGACGACCAGGACCACTTCGCCAACCGTCGCATCCGCAGTGTCGGCGAGCTGATCCAGAACCAGGTCCGGATCGGCCTCAGCCGCATGGAGCGCGTCGTCCGTGAGCGGATGACCACCCAGGACGTCGAGGCGATCACGCCCCAGACCCTGATCAACATCCGCCCGGTCGTCGCCGCCATCAAGGAGTTCTTCGGGACCTCCCAGCTGTCGCAGTTCATGGACCAGGTCAACCCGCTCTCGGGCCTGACCCACCGCC
Source organism: uncultured Acidimicrobiaceae bacterium (assembly GCA_963700265.1). Taxonomy (GTDB): domain Bacteria; phylum Actinomycetota; class Acidimicrobiia; order Acidimicrobiales; family Ilumatobacteraceae; genus Ilumatobacter. The sequence continues at coordinate 231,766 of CAVOWX010000002.1, forward strand.
GCCGCCTCTCGGCGCTCGGACCGGGTGGTCTGTCTCGCGAACGAGCCGGCTTCGAAGTCCGCGACGTTCACTTCAGCCACTACGGCCGGATGTGCCCGATCGAAACTCCAGAAGGCCCGAACATCGGCCTGATCGGTGGTCTGTCGACCTACGCCCGAGTCAACGAGTTCGGCTTCATCGAGTCGCCGTATCGCAAGATCGAGAACGGCAAGGTCACCGGCGAGATCGTGTACATGGCAGCCGACGAGGAAGAGAACTACGTCGTCGCCCAGGCCAACACGCCGCTCAACGATGACGGCACGTTCGTCGATGCCCGCGTGCTCGTGCGCCGGTCGCCGCAGGCTGCCAGCCTCGATGACCTTCGCAAGATGCTCGAGCAGGAGAGCTTCTTCGGTGCCACCACCGACATCGGCTACGTGCCGCCGACCGAGGTCGACTTCATGGACGTGTCGCCGAAGCAGATCGTTTCGGTCGCCACGGCGTTGATCCCGTTCCTCGAGCACGACGACGCCAACCGCGCCCTGATGGGTGCCAACATGCAGCGCCAGGCTGTTCCGCTGATCCGTGCCGAAGCGCCGTACATCGGCACCGGCATGGAAAACCGGGCCGCCCGCGACGCGGCCGACCTGGTGCAGGCCACCGACGACGGCGAAGTGATCGAGGTCACCGGTGCGTCGATCACCGTGCAGTACAAGCACGACGGCAAGCACACCTACAAGCTGTCGAAGTTCCGGCGTTCCAACCAGGACACCTGCATCAACCAGCGCCCGCGGGTGACCGAGGGCGACAAAGTCAGCAAGGGCACGATCCTGGCCGACGGTCCTTCGACCGACCACGGTGAGTTGGCGCTCGGCAAGAACCTGCTCGTGGCGTTCATGCCGTGGGAGGGCTACAACTTCGAGGACGCCATCATCTTGTCCGAGCGGCTCGTCAAGGACGACGTGCTGACCTCGATCCACATCCACGAGCACGAGGTCGATGCACGCGACACCAAGCTCGGCCCGGAAGAGATCAGCCGTGACATCCCGAACCTGAGCGACGACATCCTCGCCGACCTCGACGATCGCGGCATCATCCGGGTCGGCGCCGAAGTCGGCCCCGGCGATGTTCTCGTCGGCAAGGTCACGCCCAAGGGCGAGACCGAGCTGACGCCAGAAGAACGCCTGTTGAGGGCGATCTTCGGTGAGAAGGCCCGCGAGGTCCGCGACACATCGCTGAAGGTCCCGCACGGTGAGTCCGGCAAGGTCATCGACGTCAAGGTGTTCAACCGCGACGACGGCGACGAGCTGCCGCCCGGTGTCAACCAACTGGTGCGCGTGTACGTCGCTCAGAAGCGCAAGATTTCGGTCGGTGACAAGCTCGCCGGTCGCCATGGCAACAAGGGCGTGATCTCCAAGATCCTGCCGCTCGAGGACATGCCGTACATGCCAGACGGCACCGCCGTCGACATCATCCTCAACCCGCTCGGCGTGCCGAGCCGGATGAACATCGGCCAGGTACTCGAGGCCCACCTCGGCTACTGCGCTCGTTGGGGTTGGACCGATCCCAACACGGGCGCCCGGATCGGCGACGAGCCGATTCGTGGCACCGAGTTCAAGACTCGACCGATCACACAACCCTCGACGTTCGTCGCCACTCCGGTGTTCGACGGCGCCAACTGGGATGAGATCGAGAAGGCCGGCAAGCACCCGACGATCCAGCAGATCTTCGAGAACCTCAACCCAGAGGCGAAGAACGGCGAGCGAATCATCGCCACCAACGGCAAGACGACGCTCTACAACGGTCGTACCGGCCTGCCGTACGACAATCCGATCACCTGCGGTTACATGTACATCCTGAAGTTGGCGCACCTCGTCGACGACAAGATCCATGCCCGCTCGACCGGCCCGTACTCGATGATCACCCAGCAGCCGCTCGGTGGTAAGGCACAGTTCGGCGGCCAGCGCTTCGGTGAGATGGAAGTGTGGGCGCTCGAGGCGTACGGCTCGGCCTACTGCCTTCAGGAACTGCTCACCATCAAGTCCGACGACGTGCTCGGGCGAGTCAAGGTGTACGAGGCGATCGTCAAGGGCGACAACATCCCCGAACCGGGAGTGCCCGAAAGCTTCAAGGTGCTGATGAAGGAGATGCAGGCACTCTGCATCAACGTCGAGGTGCTCGGAGATGACGGCCGCGAGATTGAGATGCGTGATCTCGACGACGAGGTGTTCCGCGCTGCCGAAGACCTCGGCATCGACATCTCCCGCCCGGAGCGTGGCTCCGACGATGACGATGACCGCCAGCGGGCGACCCGCTGATCCGGAACTGACGAAAGAGACAAGGACCCAACACAATGCTCGACGTCAACATGTTCGAACAGCTCAAGATCGGTCTGGCTACGGCCGACATGATCCGAGTCTGGTCACACGGCGAAGTGAAGAAGCCAGAAACCATCAACTACCGCACCTTGCGCCCGGAGAAGGACGGACTCTTCTGCGAGAAGATCTTCGGCCCCACCCGCGACTGGGAGTGCTACTGCGGCAAGTACAAGCGTGTCCGCTTCAAGGGCATCATCTGTGAGCGCTGCGGCGTCGAGGTGACGCGCTCGAAGGTGCGTCGCGACCGGATGGGCCACATCGAGTTGGCCGCCCCGGTCGTGCACATCTGGTACCTGCGCGGTACCCGCTCGTGGCTGGCCTACCTGCTGGCCGGTATCGAGCCGAAGGAAGAGCTCAAGGCCAAGATGCTCGAGAAGGTCATCTACTTCGCCGCCAACCTGGTCACCTGGGTCGACGAGGACAAGCGCCACGAGGATCAGTCCAGCCTCGAGGCCGAGTACCTCGAAGAGCGCGACGAGATCCGCAAGGAACTCGAGTTGGCGATCGATCGCCGCTTCAAGGAGCTCGAGGCGGAGGCCGAAGCGGCCGAAGCCGAGGGCAACGACACGAAGAAGATGAAGCGCGATGCCGACAAGGAGATCGAGGCGCTGCGCGAGCGTTACGAGATGGAACTCGACCTGGTGGAGCGCGCCTGGGATGAGTTCAAGAGCGTGCACTCACGCAAGATCATCGAAGACGAGATGCTGTGGCGCGAACTGCGCGACAAGTACGGCGACTACTTCGAGGGCGGCACGGGCGCCGATGCCATCAAGCAGCTGATCGACCGGATCGATTTCGACGAGGAAGAGATCAAGCTGCGCGGGGCGATCGACCCCGAGGAGGGCCAGAAGCCGCTCAGCGCCCAGCGTCGCCAGAAGGCGATCAAGCGGCTCAAGATCGTTGCGTCGTTCAACCGCCGCGACGAGCACGGTCGCCGCATCAACGACCCGAAGGCCATGATCCTCGACGTCGTGCCGGTGATCCCACCAGAACTGCGCCCGATGGTGCAGCTCGACGGTGGCCGTTTCGCCACCAGCGACCTCAACGACCTGTACCGCCGTGTCATCAACCGCAACAATCGGTTGAAGCGGCTGCTCGATCTCGGTGCACCCGAGATCATCGTCAACAACGAAAAGCGGATGCTGCAGGAGGCCGTCGACGCACTGTTCGACAACGGCCGCCGCGGCCGCCCTGTCACGGGGCCGGGCAACCGCCCGTTGAAGTCGTTGTCCGACATGTTGAAGGGCAAGCAGGGGCGTTTCCGCCAGAACCTGCTCGGCAAGCGCGTCGACTACTCGGGCCGTTCGGTGATCGTCGCCGGCCCGACGCTCAAGCTGCACCAGTGCGGCCTTCCGAAGCTGATGGCGCTCGAGCTGTTCAAGCCGTTCGTGATGAAGCGGCTCGTCGACCTGGAGTTGGCTCAGAACATCAAGACCGCCAAGCGGATGGTCGAGCGGCGGCGTCCGCAGGTGTGGGATGTGCTCGACGACGTCATCAAAGAGCACCCGGTCCTGCTCAACCGTGCGCCAACGCTGCACCGGCTGGGTATCCAGGCGTTCGAGCCGGTACTGGTCGAGGGCAAGGCACTCCAGATCCACCCGCTGGTCTGCACCGCCTTCAACGCCGACTTCGACGGCGACCAGATGGCCATCCACGTGCCGCTGTCGGCCGAGGCGCAGGCCGAGGCCCGCGTGCTGATGCTCAGCGCCAACAACATCTTGTCGCCGGCCTCGGGTCGCCCGATCGTGACCCCCACCCAGGACATGGTGATCGGCGGGTTCTACCTGACCGAGCACGTCGAGGGTGCCAAGGGAGAAGGTCGTGCGTTCCGGCACCTGTGGGAGATGCTGCGGGCCTACGACGAGGGTTCGCTGGCGCTGCACGCCGAGATCACGATGCGGCCCGGCAACGGCGTCGAGCCGTATGTCACCACGGTTGGCCGTGCTCTGTTCCAGGAGGCGTTGCCCGACGGGTATGCCGAGCAGTTCGGTTACATCCAGGAGACCATCAAGAAGCGTGAGATGGGCGTCATCGTCGAGCGCTTGTCGGACAACTACAGCGCCGTCGAGGTCGCAGCCTCGCTCGACGCGATCAAGAACCTGTGCTACCGGTTCGCTTCGCAGTCGGGCTTGACCGTATCGATCGACGACGTCAAGACGCCGAAGATCAAGCGCGAGATGCTCGACGAGTACGAGGCCCAGGCCGACAAGGTCGAGAGCCAGTTCCGACGAGGCATCATCACCGACGGCGAGCGCCGCCAGCAGGAGGTCCGGATCTGGACCGAGGCGACCGCAACGTTGCAGGACATCATGGAGGCCGAGTTCCGCGCCCAGCAGTTCAACCCGATCGAAATGATGGTCGGTTCGGGCGCCCGCGGCAACATGACGCAGATGCGTCAGATCGCCGCCATGCGCGGCCTCGTGGCCAACCCTCGCGGTGACATGATCCCCCGCCCGATCAAGTCGAACTTCCGTGAGGGTCTCGAAACGCTCGAGTACTTCATCGCCACGCCGGGCGCCCGTAAGGGCCTCGTCGACACGGCGCTGCGTACTGCCGACTCGGGTTACCTGACGCGCCGTCTCGTCGACGTCGCCCAGGAACTGATCGTGCGTGAACTCGACTGCGGTACGACGCTCGGCGTGTGGATCAACAACGTCCACTCGGATTCCGCCAATCAGCGCACCTACCTCGAGACGAAGCTGTTCGGCCGGGCATTGCTCAACGACCTCACCCTCGCCGACGGCACCGTCCTGCCTCGCAACACGATCGTCGGCGACGAAGAGCTCGTTGCGTTGCGCGACGACGAGGCCGTCACCCGGGTGCGTGTTCGTTCGGTGCTCACCTGTGACGCCGAACTCGGCGTGTGCGCCATGTGCTACGGCCGTTCGTTGGCCACCGGCAAGCCGATCGAACTCGGCGAAGCGGTCGGCGTGATCGCCGCCCAGTCGATCGGCGAGCCCGGTACCCAGCTCACGATGCGTACCTTCCACACCGGTGGTGTGGCCGGTAAGGACATCGCCGGCGGTCTGCCTCGCGTCGTCGAGTTGTTCGAGGCCCGTACCCCGAAGGGCTCGGCCCGTCTGGCTCGAGCCACCGGCGTACTGCGGATCGGTGACGACGAAGGCAAGGGCATTCCGGTCACCGTGGTCGACGATCAAGGCGAGGAGCACGAAGTCGTGCTGCCGCTCGGTGCTCGTCCGATCGTGGAGGACGGCCAGGATGTCAAGGCCGGCGACAAGCTGACCGAGGGTCCGTCCGACCCGAAGGAACTGATGGAGATCAAGGGCATCCGCGAGACGCAGGTGTATCTGGTCGAAGAAGTCCAGAAGGTCTACCGCGACCAGGGCGTGTCGATCCACGACAAGCACATCGAGTTGATCGTGCGCCAGATGACCCGTCGGGTCGGGGTGCAGGAGACCGGTGGCACCGACTTCTTGCCTGGCGAGCGTGTCGACTCCAAGGTGTTCCGTGACACCAACCGTCGGATGGTCGAGGAGGGCAAGCGCCCGGCCGAGGGCCGCCCGGAGATCATGGGTATCACCAAGGCGTCGCTGGCGACCGAGTCGTGGCTGTCGGCGGCCTCCTTCCAGGAGACCACCCGGGTGCTGACCGAAGCGGCGATCGACGGCAAGTCGGACAGCCTGATCGGCCTCAAGGAGAACATCATCATCGGCAAGCTGATCCCAGCGGGCACCGGGATGATGAAGTACCGCGAGTTCGGTATCGAAGCGCCCGATTACCAGCCGATGACGTATTACTCCAGCGACACCGAGCACGAGGATCCGGCCGAGTTCTTGGCCAACCTGCACGGGTCGTACGAGGGCGACACCACGGGCTGACCAGCCAGGTCCGCAACGTCGTCTGACGAACACCCAACGGCCCGGGGCAGAACCCCGGGCCGTTGCGCGTCTTGGGTGCCACACGCTCAACGTCTCAAGATCCGTTCAAGACGCACCCCGCCGATGCCGATATCGATTGCATCAGTGCGTTATCCGCACATCGTTTGGCGTACCCCATGACCAATCTCAGCGACATCATCAACAACAGTCCACGCCGGAGGGTGGGGGCCGAGAGTGTTGCAAACCGTCGCGTCGGGAGCGCGCTCGATGTCGAACGCCAACTCGAGCGGGTTCGCCTGCGACCCTCCAGCGGAGCCGTCGACCCGGAGGTCTTCGCGGACGTGCTGGCGACCGAGTTCGACCGGCTACGACACGGCGGGTCGGACAGCGTGCTGGCGATTCTCTCATTCGCAGAGGTGGACAGTATCCGGCGCCGTCTCGGCGACAACTGTGTGTTCGATCTGATCACGGAGTTGACCAAGGTCGTCGGCGAGACGCTCACATCGCACGACCTCTACAACGTCTCCGAAGACGGCGAGATCGTGGTGCTGGCGCGAGATCGTCGCCTCGCCCATGCCACCAAGCGGATCGACACGCTGTGCGCGGCCATTTCCGCCCGGCGCTTCCGGGCCTGCGACGAGACGGTGAGCTTGACTCCGGCGGCGGGGGCCACGCCGCTGAGCAATGGGTCGTGCCCGGCAGACGTGTTGAGCCGCGCCAAGCAGGCGCGGTTCGCCGCAACCATCAGAATCGACCGGCAGCCGGAGCCACGCAAGCCGCACGTACTCGACGAACCGGTCGGCGCGCCGCTCGATCTGCGACAGCGCGCCACTGCGTTGATCCCCAGACGTCTGAGGTTTCCGTTGCTGGTTCTGGCGATGTTCGTGGTGGGGCTGGTGATACCGATCCTCGCCTACCGGCGTTTCGACATCGCCGTCGGATTCGGCCGCCCGGACGGTGTCTGGCTCGGGCTCGCTGCAGCGATCGTGTTGGCGGTGGTCATGGCCGCTGTCGGGTTGGGTTCCGTCACCCGGCGACGAACCGATCGCCAGATCGACGCCAACCCCGACAACGAGCGCCGTGATGATGCCGCTGACGTTGCTGTTGCTGACGTTGCCGATGCCGTCGGTGTGGCTGACCTTGGCGATGCGCCGGAGCCGAGCGAGACGTTCGCCGAGTTGGTCGAGCCGGTCGCAGGGGCCGCTTGCGAGCAGTCAAGGGCACATCTCGAGACGGCTTCTGAGACGGCACGAGTCGTCGATGACCTGAATCAACGCTGCCCCTCATCGGCAAGCGAGGTGCTTCTGCCGCGCCGAGCGCCAGGTGCATCACTCGACCGACCCAAGAAGACCCCGCCGATCAGTGAGCATGCCCGTCTGGCGCTGCGACCTGGGCAGTACCGCGGCGTCCTCGACCCTTCGATTCCGGAGGTGTTCGTCCGCGAGTACGAGCGCACCACGAGACATACCCTGGCTGCGCTGGAGGGCGTGAGGCGTTCACTGGACACCGCATCGTCGTTTCTGAGTGGAGACTCTCCGCGTTGAGGCCGTCGATCGTGATCGATACGGTTGGGCGCGTACCGAGCGGCGCAACAACATGGCGACACCGCCAAAGTTCGCTGAAGGGAGCGGACGTCACCGGGTTGTCGGGCCGGTCGAACGGCCATAACATTGGAGGGTCCTGTGCGAAGGGGTGTTGCCCTCGGTCGTGCTGATCTGCAGGACCTACATCGCAAGAAGATTCGACATATCGAAAGCTGGTCTGCCTCGTGCCAACCATTCAGCAGCTCGTCCGTCAGGGACGTAGCTCAAAGATCACCAAGAGCAAGACTCCGGCGCTCAAGGGCTCGCCCCAGCGCCGAGGTGTCTGCACCCGCGTGTACACCACGACCCCGAAAAAGCCGAACTCAGCGCTCCGCAAGGTCGCTCGCGTGCGCCTGTCGAGCGGTATGGAGGTCACGGCCTACATCCCGGGCGAAGGGCACAACCTGCAGGAGCACTCGATCGTGCTCGTGCGCGGCGGTCGCGTCCGCGACCTTCCCGGTGTGCGTTACAAGATCATCCGCGGTGCGCTCGATGCCGCCGGCGTCAAGGGCCGCAAGCAATCCCGCAGCCGTTATGGCGCGAAAGTGGAGAAGTGAGTCATGCCTCGTAAAGGTCCCGCGCCCCGTCGCGAACTCATCGCCGACCCGATCTACAATTCGGTCGTCGTTACCCAGCTGATCAACAAGGTCATGTTGCACGGCAAGCGCAGCATCGCTGAGAAGATCGTGTACGACGCGATGAAGCAGATCGCCGCCAAGACCGGTGATGAGCCACTCGACACCGTCAAGCGTGCCGTCGACAACGTCAAGCCGCCGCTCGAAGTGCGCAGCCGTCGTGTCGGTGGTGCCACCTACCAGGTGCCCGTCGAGGTGCGCCCCAAGCGGTCCTCGACGCTCGCCATTCGCTGGCTCGTCGACTACAGCCGTGCCCGCCGTGAGAAGTCGATGGCCGAGTGCCTCGCCAACGAACTGATGGATGCAGCCAACGGACTCGGCGCCGCCATGAAGAAGCGTGACGACATCCAGAAGATGGCCGACTCGAACAAGGCGTTCGCTCACTACCGCTGGTGATGCGACCTGTCGCAAGAACGTGAAACGCCCCGCCCGCAAGGGTGGGGCGTTTCGCTTGTTGGTGCGCTGGTGATTAGCCGGGTGTACCGATGTAGCCGACGGTGTCGACGATCAGGTCGGTGGCGGCGTGGGTGTAGATGCAGACCTTGCCGGTTGGGGAGAGTTTGGCGATGACTTCGTTGGGGATCGTGGTGAGGTCGTAGTTGAGGCTGGAGGCGAGGGGTCTCGTTCCGCACGGGTAGATGGTGATGAATCCGGGGCCGGTGGGTCGCACGGCGCCGACGTTGAGGACGGCTGCGTCGACTCCGGTGGCGGGGATTCCGCCGCGTCCGGTGATGTCGAGTTCGATGGTGGTCTTGCCGGCGATCTGGCCGGTGTTCTGGAACTTGCCGTCGATGGTGGTGTTGGCGGCGCCCTGGCGTGACTCGAACAAACGGGCAGGTGTCAACGGCACGTAGTCGGATCCGGTCGGGATGTAGCCGACAGTGTCGACGATCAGGTCGGTGGCGGCGTGGGTGTAGATGCAGACCTTGCCGGTTGGGGAGAGTTTGGCGATGACTTCGTTGGGGATCGTGGTGAGGTCGTAGTTGAGGCTGGAGGCGAGGGGTCTCGTTCCGCACGGGTAGATGGTGATGAATCCGGGGCCGGTGGGTCGCACGGCGCCGACGTTGAGGACGGCTGCGTCGACTCCGGTGGCGGGGATTCCGCCGCGTCCGGTGATGTCGAGTTCGATGGTGGTCTTACCGGCGATCTGGCCGGTGTTCTGGAACTTGCCGTCGATGGTGGTGTTGGCGGCGCCCTGGCGTGACTCGAACAAACGGGCAGGTGTCAACGGCACGAGGAAGGGGACCTTTGCCGTCACGTCGACGATGACCACCGCGGTCTCGGCGATCTGGCACAGACCGGCGCTGTCACACACTTTGAACCGGACGGAGTACGTGCCATTGGTGGGGTACACGTTGGACACCGCTGCCTGGCCGAATGTCTGACAGTCGGCCTCGATCGACTCCTCGGCGGGGTTCGTGTCGGTGCAGCCGACTCCGATCTGGGCGCTCGTGACCGGTTGCGGCCCAGCGCCGTTGCCCCAGTCGATCGTGAGCGTGTGGGTTTCGTCGACGTTCCGGTCGGTGAAACCGACGCCGAGCGTCATCTTTTCGCCCTCGTTTGCGGATGCTTGGGAGGTGATCTCGGCACTTGGGGCGGTCGCCGCGCCGCGCACGTCGAGATCACGATCGTCGCACCCCGTGTCGTTGTGTTGGTCGGTGATGCAGACCTCGACCTGGTACTTGCCGGAGGCAGCGTACGTGTGGCTGCCGGTCACGATGCCGCCCCCGCTGGTGGCGGCGATGGTCGGTGTCGGGTCGAGCGTGGTGCCGTCTCCCCAGTCGATCGTGACCGTGTGGGTGTCGTTCGAGCCGGGGTCTTGGAACGTGATGTCGGCGAGCGTCGGGGTCAAGCCGGTTGCGATGTCGGGTCCGGCGAGCACCGTCGGGGCGACGTTGGCGACCACGGCGATGAACCCGAAGCACGAGCTGAGGCCCTCGTCGTCGGTCGCACAGACGTCGCCGGTGTAGGTGCCGGCCTCGTTGTAGACGTGTGTTCCGCTGATCGTGAACCAGCCGACCCCCGTCGCTGCGTCCGCTGTGACGGCTCCCTCGGTCGTGGCCGTTCCGTCACCCCAGTCGATACGCGCTTCGTGCGTATCGGCAGCGCCGTCGGTCATCGGCACCGAGATGCCATCGGGTGCGACAGGGAGCCCTTCCGGCCCGCGCTGCCCGTACTCGCCGCCCTTGCCCTGCTCGAACTGGAAGCTGGGCGTCGGCGCCGTCGCACTGGCGCGCACACCCGACTGCGACCGGAACATCAGCGCCATCGATCCTGGCGGGAACGGGTCGGCGACCGGGTCGGGGTTGACGATGTCGAACTGCTCGACCCCGTTGATCCACACCTTGATCGAATCGGGTTGATAGTCGTACTCGACGAGGTACGGCTCGGCGGCGTAGGCGACGCGGTCGTGTTGGCGGACCTGCCAACCCCGCCCGGCTCCGAGCGGATTGGCGACCGAACCGATCAACTCGAATCCGTTCGCGGAACCGTCGCTGCAACCCGGGTTCTGCGGGGCTTCGCCCTGAGCGACGTCGTCGCTGGGATCGTACGGGACGGCGAAGGTCCCGAACACGACCATCTCCTGGTACAGCGGCTGGCCCCGGCGGCGCACGACCGTCAACGGATTCGGCGGCCCGATGATGGTCCCGGGCCCGTCGTTGCAGACGTCGGACAGTCTGATCACGTTGTTGGCGTTGGACGCCCACTCGACGGATACGTAGTCGGCGAGCGGATCGTAGAACTCGCCCTCGACGCCGGGAGCGGGCCCGTCGTAGGTGGCGTCGTAGCCGAACAGCGCACCGATCGTGTCGTTGTCGCCGCCGCTGTCGAGGACATCGTGAATGATCGATCCGCGGCCGTATCCACTGGGCCCCAGCGGCACGGGCGATCCGATCGCGACCGAGTTGTTGGTATTCGAGTCCGACATCACCGCCCGCCCATCGGCGTCGATCGGCAGCCACGCACCCAGGATCGATCCCGACCCCGGAGGGCCGGCCTGAGAGGCGCTCCAGGTGCGGAGGTCGGCGGCGTTCACGAACGGCCGGTCGTTGAGCACGTTGAACAAGCGGGTCGATGCACACAACGGGTCGGTCGCTGGTCCCGGATCGTCGAGCCACGTCAGACACGAGCGGACGATCACCCCGACGTGGTCGTCGCCGTACTGGTGGCGCAGCTCGATCGCCGTGGTGGGCGTGGTCACCCCGTTGACGATCTGGGTCGCGACGGTTCCGTCACCCCAGTCCGTGACGACCTCGAAGTCGGTTCCGGACAGGCGCGCCGGATGCGTCCAGGTGACCGGGAGCACCAGGTCGTCGCCCTCGGTGAGATAGATGGGCGTTTGGGGAACGGCGAACGTGCCGGGCGGCTGCGGTTCGTCGACGACGCCATCGCAGTTGTCGTCGATGCTGTTCCCGGCGACCTCGGGCCAGGCTGGGTGGACACGGAAGTTGGGGTTGCCGGGCAGCAGTTCGTCGCGACAGTCGGGTCCCGGTGCGGCGAGATAGCCGTCGCTGTCGGCATCGGTGGTCGTCGCCAGGATGAAGAACGTCGCCCGGGTCGTGGCGGCGGTGTCGGACACGAACGCCTGCACGTAGTACGACCCGGTCGCCCCACCATCGGTCGCGACCGAGAGGTTCGGGGTGGTCTCGCCGGCCTGCTCGACACCGTTGATGAACCACCGATAGGTGAGCGGATCGCCGTCGGGGTCGCTCGCCGTGACGCCGAGCGGCACCGTTGCGCCGGGCGCCACCGCGATGCCGTTGTTGGAGACCGGGGTCGAGGTCGTCGCACCGATCGTCGGTGCCCGGTTGCCGCCGGGGGCGACGACGACCAGGCCGGTCGCCGAGTCGCTCGTTCCGGTGGGCTCGGTGACCTTGGCTGCCACGAACAGGGGTGCCCCGACCATCGCATCAGCTGGCACCGTCCACGATGTCGAGCTGCCGGTCGCGTCGTCGAACTCGCCGTCGCTGTCGAGATCCCAGTCGACGGTCGCGGCCGGAGTGGCACCGGTGACCTCGAGCGTGACGGCCCCGCCGGCGCTCGGAGTGCCCGTGGTCGTGATGCCGGTCACGGGATCGGTTTCGGCGACCTGCGGCTCGAGGGTGACGAGCAGCGACGCTGCGAGGCCACCCATCGCCGTCAACGCGTCGATCGCCTGACCGGCGGCACTCGTCGAGGCGTTGATCGTGGTGGTCCACTCGGCGGGCTGATCGATCAGACCCTTCGACTCGACGACGGCCTCCCATTCGCGCACGGTGGTACGGGTGTCTGCAGCGTCGTAGCCGTTGTTGAGGACGGTCGAGTTGGTCACCAGATCGGCGCCGCTGAGATTCGAGATTGCCGTGTCGGCATTGCGTATCGCGTTCGCGAACGGCGTCAGGTTCAGCGTCCCGAGGGCGGCGTTCAAGCTTGCCGCGGCGCTGGTGAGCCCGACCTCGATCTGGTCGGCGATCGGGATCAGTTCCTGAATCGTGCGGGCATGCCGTGCCGCCCACCGGGCGTCGCCGACCTGGTCGGCGCCCTGGTAGCGCTCGATCGCATCGAGCAGGGCGACCGACACTCCGCCGAGCGCGTCGTGATGGGCGATGTACAGCGCGAACGCCTCGCTGAAGGCGTCGGTCCCCTGCTCGAAGTGGGCACCGGCCGTGATCGGTGTCGCCGGTCGTCGGAAGTCGGCCTGCGGAGGATCGGCGGCCAGGCCCGCCCAATGCTGCTTCATCTGCGTGATCGCTCGATTGCGGACCACCTCGCCGCGCTGGATCAGCCGGTCGTAGGGGTTGCCGATGCCGAGCGCTCCCATCGCCTGCTGGCCGAGGAAGATCATGAAGTTCGCCGGTGACGTGGCAGCCGTGGCGATCCCGGCGATCTGCCGTTGCAGTTCCCAGAGTGTCTCCTCCAGAATCAGGTCGTCGATCTGGCGGTAGCTGACGAGCATCGCGTCGGCCCGCTGCTTGAGTCCGATGAACTGCAGAGCGGCCGGAGACAACGGCGGCACGTCGTCGCCACCGATGACCTGGAAGGCGTTGTCCACGTAGGTGTCCTCGCCGAGATCGAACAGTCCGTTCTGGCACTCGTCGACGACGATGCCGTAGCGACCGGGCGGGATCTTGCCACCAGGCTCGGATATGCCGAGTGGCTCGAACAGGAACGAACCACCGAGTCCTCCGAAGACCGTGTTGTGGCTTCCGACCACGTCGGTGATCGTGTCATCGTTCTTGTACAGGCCACCAGCCGGAACGACATACAGATCGGCGAAGGACTGGAAGTAGTCGTCGAAGCCCGGCTTGGTGCGCTGCCCGACCTGGTTGACGTTGAGCGTGCAGAGATCGGCGGTTCCGACGCGTCCACCGATGTAGTTGATGTTGCCGGCGTAGATCTCGATCAACTCATTGGGGCCGAACACCGGCGGTGTCCCGCTACGGTCAAAGACGATGTTCACATCGCCGATCGCGGCGAGCGCCGGCGCCGACCCGCCGGTGGCCGACTCGGTAGCGACCGACGCCGCAATCGTCAGCGGAGCGAGCAGGGCGCCCACCGTGAGGAGACCGAATAGCTTGTACATCGCCCACCTATCAGAGACTCAGACCATCGATAGACGCCACCGTAAACCTCCAGCGGTAACAGCCGAGTAACAGGGGTTCGCCGACCGCTGGCGCACCGGCTTCACAAACACACTATGTTCTGGGCTGGGGACTGCGAGGAGAGGGGTTGGTTCATGAACGTTCAATCGATCATCGGAACAAAAGGCACGGATGTTGCAACGATCGCTCAGACGGCACTACTGGCCGACGTGGTGCGGGTGTTGGGCGAACGCCGGATCGGCGCCCTCGTGGTGTCCGGCGACGGCAAGGGGATCGAGGGCATCATCTCCGAGCGCGACATCGTGAGGGCGGTATCGCAGGCGGGTGCGGCCTGTCTCGAAGCGAGCGTTGGCTCGACGATGTCGACCAACGTGGTCACGTGTGCGCTCGGAGATGGTGTCGACCAATTGATGTCACTGATGACCGAACGTCGGATCCGACACCTTCCCGTTGTCGATGATCATGGCTTTCTGGCCGGCATCATCTCGATCGGCGATGTCGTCAAGGCCCGCCTGACCGAACTCGAACACGAGAACCAGGCGCTCGCCGACTACATCAGCGGCCGCTGACCGGATGGGGTCAGACCCCATCGGGAGGTCGCGGCTGCTCGGCGTCTGGAATCCCCGATGAGGTCTGACCCCATCCGGGTTGTTGTTGACGGTGGGCCGGTACACTGATCGATCGTGTTCGTGGCCTGATCCGGCCGAGTCGAACCAACCTGTTCCTTGAGAGTTCTACCCCCGAAAGACGGAAGTGATCTGACGATGGCCAAGCGAGAGTTCCCCCTCGAGCGCACCCGCAATATCGGCATCATGGCGCACATCGACGCCGGCAAGACGACCACCACGGAGCGCATCCTCTACTACACCGGGAAGAGCTACAAGATCGGTGAGGTCCACGACGGCGCCGCCACGATGGACCACATGGCCCAGGAGCAGGAGCGCGGCATCACGATTACCTCTGCTGCCACCACCTGTGTGTGGAACAACCACCGAATCAACATCATCGACACCCCCGGCCACGTCGACTTCACGATCGAAGTCGAGCGTTCGCTGCGAGTCCTCGACGGTGCCGTCACCGTGTTCGACTCGGTCGCCGGCGTCGAGCCACAGACCGAAACGGTGTGGCGACAGGCCAACAAGTACAGCGTGCCCCGGATGTGCTTCGTCAACAAGATGGACCGAATCGGTGCCAACTTCTATCGCACCGTCGACATGGTGCGCAGCCGGCTCGAGGCCAACGCCCTCGTGACCCAGTTGCCGATCGGCGCCGGTGGCCCCGAATCCAACGAGCCGTTCATCGGGCTCGTCGACCTGATCAAGATGAAGGCGCTCGTGTGGCACGACGAAGAGCTCGGCGCCAAGTGGGACGAGGTCGAGATCCCGGCCCACATGAAGGATCAGGCTGACGAGTACCGCGAAGTCCTGATGGAGACCATCGCCACCGAGGACGAAGACCTGATGGAGAAGTACCTCGCCGGCGAGGTCGTCGCCGAGGACCAGATCCGCAAGGCGATCCGTTCCGGCACGCTCAAGAACGACTTCGTTCCGATCCTGTGTGGCTCGGCGTTCAAGAACAAGGGTGTCCAGCCGATG
This sequence comes from uncultured Acidimicrobiaceae bacterium, assembly GCA_963700265.1. Lineage (GTDB taxonomy): Bacteria > Actinomycetota > Acidimicrobiia > Acidimicrobiales > Ilumatobacteraceae > Ilumatobacter. The sequence goes on from CAVOWX010000002.1 coordinate 247,357, forward strand.
CTCGACGCCGTCATCGACTACCTGCCGTCGCCGAAAGACGTCGAGCCGGCCCAGGGCCTGAACATGCGCGGCGACGAAGTCATCACGCGCGGCCCCGAGGACGAGGGCTTCGCCGCTCTGGCCTTCAAGATCGTCGCCGACCCGTTCGGCAAGTTGACGTACTTCCGGGTCTACTCGGGCGAGATCAGCAAGGGCGAAGAGGTCTACAACTCCACCAAAGAGAAGCGCGAGCGGCTCGGTCGCATCCTGTTGATGCACGCCAACCAGCGCGAAGACCTCGACATCGCGATGGCCGGCGACATCGTCGCCGGGCTCGGCTTCAAAGAAGTCACCACCGGCGACACGCTGTGTGATCGAGATCACTTGGTGATCCTCGAGAAGATGGAGTTCCCCGAGCCGGTGATCCACGTCGCCATCGAGCCGAAGACCAAGTCCGACCAGGACAAGCTCGGCAAGGCGCTCAAGTCGCTGTCCGACGAGGACCCGACATTCCGCATCCGTTCCGACGAGGAGACCGGCCAGACCGTGATCTCCGGCATGGGCGAACTGCACCTCGAGGTGTTGGTCGACCGCATGCAGCGCGAGTTCAACGTCGAGGCCACCGTCGGCAAGCCGCAGGTCGCCTACCGCGAAACGGTCACCAAGACCGTCGACGGCTACCAGTACAAGCACATCAAGCAGTCCGGTGGCTCAGGTCAGTTCGCCGTGATCAAGCTGTCGATCGAGCCGAACCCGGGCAAGGGCTACGAGTTCGAGGACAAGATCTCCGGTGGCCGCATCCCGCGTGAGTACATCCAGCCGGTCAACCAAGGTGTCCAAGCGGCACTCGAATCCGGCGTGCTCGCCGGCTACGGCATGGTCGACGTCAAGGTCAGCCTCGTCGACGGCCAGTACCACGACGTCGACTCCTCGGAGATGGCATTCAAGATCGCCGGCCAGGCCGGGTTCAAGGAGGCCGCCGCCAAGGCCGGCCCCGTGCTGCTCGAGCCGATCATGGCCGTCGAGGTCGTGACCCCCGACGAATACATGGGCGACGTGATCGGCGACCTCAACAGCCGTCGCGGTCGGATCGAAGGCATGGAAGCCAACGGCAACGTGCAGCAGATCCGGTCTCAGGTGCCACTGTCCGAGATGTTCGGATACAGTACTGACCTCCGGTCGCGTACCCAGGGCCGTGCTACTTACACGATGCAGTTCGCCCTGTACCAACAGGTGCCCGAGGCGATCGCATCCGAAATCGTGAAGCGGGTCCGCGGCGAGTGATCGCCACGCCCACCGTCCTTTGACAACCCACTAGATCTGACAACAAGAGGTAGGAATCATGAGCAAGGCGAAGTTCGAGCGTAATAAGCCGCATGTGAATATTGGCACGATGGGTCATATTGACCATGGGAAGACGACGTTGACGGCTGCGATTTCGCGGACGTTGTCTGATCGTGGGTTGGCTGAGTTCACGGCGTTTGACAATATTGATAAGGCGCCGGAGGAGAAGGCGCGTGGTATTACGATTTCGATTGCTCATATCGAGTACGCGACGGAGAATCGGCATTATGCGCATGTTGATATGCCGGGTCATGCTGACTACATCAAGAACATGATCACTGGTGCTGCGCAGATTGACGGCGCGATTTTGGTGGTTGCTGCGACGGATGGTCCGATGCCGCAGACGTGTGAGCATGTGTTGTTGGCTCGTCAGGTGGGTGTTCCGTCGATTTTGGTGGCGTTGAACAAGGCCGACATGGTTGATGATGCCGAGTTGTTGGAGCTCGTTGAGCTCGAGATTCGTGAGTTGTTGTCGGAGTATGAGTTTGATGGTGACAACTGTCCGGTGATCGCGGTCAGCGCGTTGAAGGCGTTGGAGGGTGATGCTGAGGCGCAAGAGCAGATCATGGCGTTGATGGCTGCGTGTGATTCGTACATTCCTGAGCCGGTGCGTGAGTTGGATAAGCCGTTCTTGATGCCGATCGAGGATGTGTTCACGATCACGGGTCGTGGCACGGTGGTGACTGGCAAGGTTGAGCAGGGCATTGTGCACACGGGTGATGAGATCGAGATTGTTGGTCTCAGGGACACGCAGAAGACGACGTGTACTGGTGTGGAGATGTTCCGTAAGTTGTTGGATCAGGGTCAGGCTGGTGACAACATCGGTGCGTTGCTGCGTGGTACGGGTAAGGAAGATGTTGAGCGTGGTCAGGTGTTGTGTAAGCCGGGTTCGATCACGCCGCACACGAATTTTGTTGGTCAGGTGTATGTGTTGACGAAGGAGGAGGGTGGTCGTCACAAGCCGTTCTTCAATAACTATCGTCCGCAGTTCTTTTTCCGTACGACTGATGTGACGGGCACGATCGAGTTGCCGTCGGGTACGGAGATGGTGATGCCTGGTGACAATGTGGAGATGACGGTCGAGTTGGGTAAGCCGATCGCGATGGATGAGGGTCTGCGGTTCGCGATCCGTGAGGGTGGCCGCACTGTTGGTGCCGGCCGCGTCGTCAGCATCATCAAGTAACCGACCAGATCAACAGTCGAAACCAATTGAATCGAGAACAGTGACATGGCCCAGAACATCCGCATCCGCTTGAAAGCGTTCGATCACGAGATCATCGACCAGTCGACGAAGAAGATCGTCGAAACGGTGAATCGCACCGACGCCACGATCCGCGGCCCGATCCCGCTGCCGACCGCCAAGCACCGCTACACCGTGATCCGCGGACCACACGTCGACAAGGATTCGCGCGAGCACTTCGAGATGCGTGTCCACAAGCGGCTGATCGACATCGTCAACCCGAATGCCAAGACCATCGATTCGCTGCAGCGGATCGAGCTCCCGGCCGGCGTCGACATCGAGATCAAGATCCAGGCCAGCTGACACTGGACGATCGACGATCCGGCATACCGCCGCCTCGTCGAAGTAGACACTCCGAGAGGTCGGCGGCTGACGCCGCCGACCTCTTGCGTTTTCGAGCCCGACCCGAGCACCGGCACGCGCCGGAGAGCCGATCGCTGCGCTGACGCACTCTCGTGAGCGCCGCTGGGTGTGCGATCATCCTGGGCATGCGCGCACAGCCAGCTGGGAGTCACTACATCGGCGGACGGTTCGTCGAGTCATCGGGTCCGACGCTGGAGAGCCGGTTCCCCGCCACACAGGAACTGATCGCCTCGATCGACGAGGCCGATGAGGCGACGATCGAAGCGGCGGTGGCGGCGGCCTCTGCCGGTGCAGCCGTGTGGGCTGCGACCCCGTGGGCCGAGCGAGGACGCGTGCTGCGGGCGGCGGCGGCCCTGCTGCGCGAGCGGAACCGTGAACTGTCGGTGCTCGAAACGCTCGACACCGGAAAGCCGCTCCAGGAAACGTTGGTGGCCGACGCCGCCTCGGGCGCCGATTGCCTGGAGTACTTCGGCGCCCTGGCGGCGACCGTCACCGGCGAGTACGTGGACCTCGGCGGTTCGTTCACCTACACCCGCCGCGAGCCGCTCGGCGTGTGTGTCGGGATCGGCGCCTGGAACTATCCGATCCAGATCGCCTGCTGGAAGGCAGCCCCCGCACTGGCGGCCGGCAACTCGATGGTGTTCAAGCCGTCGGAGGTCACGCCTCTGAGCGCGCTCGCGCTCGCCCAGGCGTTCACCGATGCCGGGCTGCCCGACGGCGTGTTCAACGTGGTGCAGGGCGGTGGTCGTGTCGGTGCCGCGCTCGTGGCCCATGCCGGTGTCGCAAAAGTGTCGGTCACGGGCTCGGTCGCTACGGGCGAGCGGGTGGCTGCCGGCGCCGCCGAAGGGCTCAAGCACGTCACGCTCGAACTGGGCGGTAAGTCACCCCTGATCGTGTTCGACGATGCCGACCTCGACGACGCCGTGAGCGGGGCGATGCTCGGCAACTTCTACTCGGCGGGGCAGATCTGCTCGAACGGCACCAGAGTGTTCGTGCATCGCTCGGTCCACGACGAGTTCGTGCGGCGGCTGGTGATTCGTACCGAACAGATCGTGCTCGGTGACCCGCTCGACGAGGCGACCCAGATGGGCCCGCTCATCAACGAACGTCAGTACCGAAACGTGCTCGACTATATGGTGATCGGGGCCGCTGAGGGAGCAACGGTCGCAACCGGCGGAGCGGCGGCCACCGTTGCCGGCTTGCCCGACGGCTGGTTCGTTCAGCCCACGGTGTTCACCGGGGTCGTCGACTCGATGCGGATCGCCCGCGAGGAGATCTTCGGACCGGTGATGAGCGTGCTGGTGTTCGACGACGAGGACGAGGTCGTCGCCCGCGCCAACGGACTCGATGTCGGCCTCGCCGCCGGCGTGTTCACCAAGGACATCCAGCGCGCCCATCGAGTCGTGGCCGCCTTGCAAGCCGGCACGTGCTGGATCAATACCTACAACCTGACCCCGATCGAGGCCCCGTTCGGTGGCTACAAGCGGTCAGGCATCGGGCGCGAAAACAGTCGCGCCGCGCTCGATCACTACAGCCAGGTCAAAAGCGTGTACGTGGAATCGGGCCACGTCGACGCCCCGTTCTGATCCGACCCGTCGCCGCTCACCCGAGTGTTGGTGTTGCGGCGAAAGCCGGCGACGGTGGTCAACACGATCACGGCCATCGCCAACAGCATCAACATCGTGGCGATCACGTGGACCTGTGGCGGAATCGTGACGCGGGCCGAGTCGAACACCTCGCGGGGGAACGTCGATGTGTCTGCCGGCAACGAACGAGGTGATGATGTAGTCGTCGATCGACAGCGCCAGCGACAGCATGAACGCCGCAGCGATTCCGGGCACGATCATCGGGAACGTGATCTTGATGAAGGTCCGCAGCGGCGGCGATCCGAGGTCGGCAGCGGCATCTTCGAGCGACCAGTCGAGACCTCGGATACGGGCCTTCACGGTGAGCGCCACGAACGACACACAGAACAGGGTGTGGGCGATGACGAGCGTCCAGAAGCCCGCGCGAGATGTCCTGGTTGAAGAACAGCGTGAACAGCGATGCGCCCATCACGATCTCGGGCGTCGTGAGCGGGAGCACCAGGAGCATGTTGAGCGCCGCCCCGCCTTGCATGCGATAGCGGCTGACGGCGAGCGCCATCAGACCACCGATCACGGTGGCGATCGTGCAGGCGACGACCGCCACCTTGAGCGACTCGCCGAGGGCATCCATGTAGTCGCTGGCGCGGAAGGCATGTGCGCCAGTTGTCGAGCGTGAACTCCTGCCACGACGTGTTGAACTTGCCCGACGGCTTGTTGAAGGTGAACACGCCGATCGTCACGAGCGGCACGAACAGATAGACGAAGCCGAGCAAAGTCACGAGGTACAGCACCCAGGTGCCGAGCGGTCGCCCTTTCATGCGAGGTCCTCCGTTCCCAGGAACTTGGCGTAGATCGCCACGAGTGTGGTGATGATCGCCATCAGCACGAAGCTCATCGCCGCGGCAGCCGGGTAGTCGTTGAGGTTCAGGAACTGCAATCGCACGGCGTTGCCGATCACACGTTTCGCCTCGGTACTGCCGAGGAACTCGGCGTTGATGAAGTCACCTGTGGCCGGAATGAACGTCAGCAGCGTGCCGGCGAACACGCCGGGAAGCGACAGCGGCAAGATGACACGCATGAACGTGCGCCTGAAGGGCGAGTACAGATCGGAGGCAGCGTCGATCAGACCGGGATCGATCTTTTCCAGGCTGACATAGATCGGCAGCAGCATGAAGGGCAGGAAGTTGTAGGTGAGGCCGCCGATCACGGCAGTCTGGGTGTTGAGCAGTGCTCCATTCTGGGTGAGGCCGATCGCGTCGAGCACCCGGTCGAGGCTGACCGCCCGCAGCCCCCGCAGCACCGGCCCGCTGTCCGCCAGCAATGACTGCCAGGCGATCGTGCGCAGCAGGAAGCTGGTGAAGAACGGGATCATCACCAGCCCCAGCAGGATGTTGCGGTACTTGCCGGCCTTGAAGGCGATGAAGTAGGCGATCGGGTAGGCGATCACGATGCACAGCAGGGTCGCGATGCCGGCGTACGGCGAACGCTCGTACCAGGTGTCCACCGAAGTCGGTGAACGCCTGGCTGAAGTTGTCCCACTCCCACGTGAAGTCGTACTCGGGTCGCAGGCGGTCGGGCTTCCTGGAGCAGCGAGATCTTGAACAGTGTGATCAGCGGAACGACGAAGAACAGGAACAGAAAGGCGATCCCTGGGACCACCAGGAGGTACGGGATCTTCCTGCCGGCCCGAAGGCTGCGATCGGTGGATGCCTCGGCCATGTCAGCCTCCGATGATCCGCAGGAAGGTATCGGTCAGGCGGGCGTCGACCTCGTCGGGCAGCGGGGCGAACACGTTGAGTCGTGCGGCGTCCTCCTCGGTCGGGAACAGGATCGGGCTCTCGGCCAACTCGGCTGCGTCGCCGCCGAGTTTGATCAACTCGTCGCGGACTCCCTTGACGGGGCTGATGTACTGCACCCAATACGTGAGCTGGGCGGCCTGGACTGGGTCGTACACGAAGTTCATGAACTCCGCTGCGGCGTATCCGTTCGGCGCGCCCTTCGGGATGATCATCGTGTCGTACCAGCTCATCGCCCCCTCTTCGGGGAGCACGAACTGAATGTCGGGCCGGTCGTACTGCAACTGGATGATGTCACCCGACCAGGCCAGGCAGGCGACGAAGTCGCCGCTCTCGAGGCTGCGCAGGTACTCGTTGCCCGTGAACGCCCTGAACTGTCCGTCCGAGTTGGCCTTCTCGATCAACTCGAGCGCCTCCATTGCTCCGTCCTCGTCGAGCTTCTTGGGATCGATGCCCGAGACCGAGCATCGTGAGCCCGACCGAGTCGCGCATCTCGGTCAGCATCGCCACCTTGCCCTTGAACTCCGGGTCGAAGAGGTCCATCACGCTGCGGATCTCTCGGCCCGTCAACGCCGGGTTGTAGGCGATGCCGGTCATGCCCGCCTGCCACGGCAGGCTGTAGACGGCGCCGTAGTCCCACGCCTGGTTCAGGAACCGTTCCTCGAGGTTGACCCGGTTGGGGATCCGGTCGAGCGGGAGCGGTTCGAGCCAGCCCTGGTTCTTGATGCGGGCCGCCATCCAGTTGGTCGGGCACATGATGTCCCATTGCGCCAGGTTGCCGGTGCCGAGGTAGGGCTCGATCTCTTTGGCGTAGAACTCGTTGTTGTCGTTGAGGTCCTCGCTGTAGTCGACGGTGATGAGATCCCCGGTGGCCTTTTTGAACCGGTCGATCGTGCCGACCGCTCCGTCCTCGGTCGGGTCGATGTAGGCCTGCCAGTTGAAGATCCGCAACTCGGTCTCGCCGGTACCGAGCGTGCTTCCGTTGACGGTTCCGGTCGGCCCGGCGGCATTCGTGCCACCGCCATCGCCCGTGACCTTGAGCACGCCGGCGACGACCGCTGCGGCGCCTGCCAATCCGCCGCCCACGAGCAGCGCGCGGCGACCGAACCTGCTGGGAACGGTCTCGGTCTCGGCTGTGACGGCGTCGCCCTCTTTGCCGTCGAGCGCAGCCTGGACTTCATCGACGTCGGTGGTGGTCGATCCGATGATCGTGGAGCGGCCCTGCAACACGAACGGTGCATCGTCGGCCCAGCTCAACGTGACCGGCGCTCCCTGTGCCAGGGGCGGCAGGTCGTCGTCGGCGGTCACCGTGGCCATCAGCTCGGTGTTGTCTGCGAGGTGGGCGATGAGGCGGATCGAGGAACCCTCGAAGATGACGTCGTTGACGGTGGCGGCGACGCTGCGGCCCTCGACACCCTGGCGAACGGCGTTGAGTCGCTCAGGGCGGATCATCACCGTGACCGGCGCCCCGGCCGAGGCACCGCCGAGGCCCTGCACGATGATCCGTCCGCCGGCATCGAGGTCGACGGCTGACTCACTGCCCTCGGCGACCGAGCCCGGGAGCAGGTTGGCCGACCCGATGAAGCCGGCGACGAACACGCTCGAGGGTCGCCCGTAGATCTCCTCGGGCGTGCCGATCTGCTCGACCCGACCGCGGCTCATCACAGCGATCCGGTCGCTCATCGTGAGCGCCTCGTGCTGGTCGTGGGTGACGAAGATGAAGGTGATCCCGACTTCGCGCTGGATTCGCTTGAGTTCGAGTTGCATCGCCTCGCGCAACTTGAGGTCGAGCGCCGCCAGCGGCTCATCGAGCAGCAGCGCGCTCGGCATGTTGACCAGCGCACGCGCCAGTGCGACGCGCTGTTGCTGGCCACCCGACAGCTGATTCGGGCGGCGGCGCGAGAACTCGCCGAGTTTGACGATGTCGAGCATTTCCTTGGCGCGCCGGATGGCGTCGGCTTCAGGGACCTTCTTGGCGCGCAGGCCGAACGCCACGTTGTCGAGTACCGACATGTGCGGGAACAGGGCGTACTGCTGGAACACGGTGTTGACGTTGCGCTGGTGGGGCGCCACATTGGAGACGTCGCTGCCCTCGAGCAGAACGCGACCACTCGTCGGCTGTTCGAAGCCGGCGATCATCTTGAGCAGCGTCGTCTTGCCACAGCCCGACGGTCCGAGCAGCGAGAAGAACTCGCCTCTCTGGATCGCGAAGTCGGCATGTTCGACGGCGACGAAGTCCCCGAACTCCTTGCGCACGGCGTCAAGGATGATGACGTCGTCGGACTGCGTCGGGTCCCCCATTTGGCTGTCTCCGTGGTGAGATCGGTGCGGGCGCGTCGGCTCGCGGTAGCGAAACATTGCCATCCGGTTGCCAGGTATGCAAACTTTGTCCCGCACGATGTCTGCCGGCGCCTACCTGTGAATCCGGTGAGAACCGGACGGGTCGCGGTGAAGAACGGCCACGGAATTGATAGACCTGACCTCATGACTGCACTTCCACCACCTCCGGACTCCGGACAGGAGCCGTTCGGAGGTTGGAATCCGCCGGGAGTCGTCGAGCCCTCGATACCGCACACGATGGTGGAGCTGACACCCAACGCCCGAACGATCCCGGTTCGATCGACATCGCTGATCTCGCCTCCGCCGCTACCGAGCGCCGAGCCGAAGCGTCCCCGACGGTGGCTGCGGCGTGTCGCGGTCATCACCACCGTGGCGGCGGCCATGGTCGGAGCCGGATTCGCCGGTGCTGCCATCTTTCAACAACTCGACCGCGACCCGCGCCCACCACAACGGGCTTCCAACGTTGCGCTCGACCTGGGAGCGGTTCGCGAATCGGACCTGCCACCGATCGACGTGGCCGCCGTGGCCGAATACGTCGCTCCGTCGGTCGTCACGATCAGCGCCGACATCGACGGTCCGCTCGGGCCTGGCGGATCGATCGGGACCGGCGTCATCACCACCTCAGATGGTGAGATTCTCACCAACGCCCACGTCGTCGCCGACGCCACCGAAATCCGAGTTCGTCTCGCCGGCGAGACCGAGCCGCGCCAGGCGACGCTGCTGGCGTCCGATCCGGGCAACGATCTGGCGCTGTTGAGAATCTCCGGATCCGGATTCGTGGCTGCCACGTTTGCCGAGCCCGATTCGGTGCGGATTGGCGACGAGGTCGTGGCGATCGGGTTCGCGCTCAACCTCGATGGGGCGCCGTCGGTCACGCTCGGGATCGTGTCAGCGCTCGCCCGCACGATCGAAACGGCCGGCGGTGGGGCACTCGACGGGCTGATCCAGACCGACGCCGCGATCTCGTCTGGCAACTCTGGCGGGCCGCTCGTGAATGCCCTCGGACAGGTCGTCGGTATCAACACGGCGGTCGCCCGTGGTGACAGCACCACTGCCGCCAGCAACATCGGATTCGCGATCTCCGGTGCCGAAGCAATTCCGGTCATCGAATCGATGCGTCAGCGTGCCGATGGTGAGCAGCGCCAAGAAGGTTTCCTCGGTATCAGTCTCGGCGACCGCGCCGATGGCGGCCAGGGGGCCGTGGTCGGCGCAGTCGACGACGACACCCCGGCGGATCGGGCTGGTGTGATGGCGGGCGACATCGTGATCGCCGTCGACGACGAGACGATCGACGGCGCATCGGGCCTGGTGGCAGCGATTCGCGATCACGAGCCGGGCGACGAGATCGAGATCACCGTGCTGCGCGCCGGCACCACGCTGATCCTCACCGCCGAACTCGCCGACCGCCCCGAAACCTGAAGCACGGCCGAAGTTCCCGATCCGAGCACTTCAGACCACCCCACGACACGGCCCGCGAGCGAGCCGACAGGAAAGAGGCATCACCCATGACTGACACCAAAGATGTTCGGATCGAACGCACCTTCGACGCACCGATCGATCTGATCTGGGCGATGTGGACCGAAGCTGAGCATTTCGCCGCCTGGTACGGCCCGATGGGCGCCACCATCCCGAACGCCGAGATGGACGTGCGGGTCGGTGGCCGCCGCCACATCGCGATGGAGATGCAGACACCCGGCGGCCCGATGCAGATGTTCTTCGTCGGCGAATACCGCGAGATCAGCCCGAAGACACGCCTCGTCTACACCGAGGCGATGGCCGATGCGGATGGCAATCCGATCACCGCTGAGCAGATGGGCATGCCGGCCGGCGCATCGATGGAGACGTCGGTCGTGGTCGAGCTCGTCGACCTCGGCGAGCGCACGGCGATGACCCTGACCCACATCGGCGTTCCCGCCGAATCTCCCGGTGGCCAGGGTTGGGCGATGGCGATCGACAAGCTGGCAGCGCGAGCTGCCGAACTCGGCGGCTGACCAACCCGGCCGTCCAGTCGTGCGGGCGCTCGTTGTGACGCCTTTCACAGACGTCGGCGTCGAGAGCTTTCGTGCTGGTTGTGGGGACTCAGTGGTCCCGATAACATTCCAGAGCTGTGTCCGAGGTATCGGATACGACAAACAGTCGCAACACGTAGTCGAAACAGTATTCGCAATCGATGTCCGTGTGAGCCTGATCCGGCTGAGCAATCAGACAGCCGGCAGGGACCTCACGGCACAACTTGACCGAGTGCTCCGCTCGCCCGAAGGGCAGCGGAGCATTTGCGTGAGAACCGAAGGGTTCGAACAACGCAACGGCCATGTACCAGTGGATAGCCCACGAGGGCTCGATCAACTCGAAGGAAGCCGCAATGGCACAAACAGTGATTCTCGGCGAAAAGGTCGGGATGACGCAGAAATGGGTGGATGACAAGGTCATCCCGGTCACGGTGCTCCGTGTCGAACCCATGCGCGTCGTTCAGATCAAGACCACCGAACGTGATGGCTACACCGCCCTGCAGGTCACCTATGGGCACCGTGACGCCAAGAAGCTCAACAAGCCGACCGCAGGTCACTACGACAAGGCCGGCGTACAGCCTGGCAAGCGTCTGGTGGAGCTGCGTCTCGACTCGGTCGACGGCTACGAGATCGGTCAGGAGATCACGGTCGAGGCGCTCGTCGCCGGCAGCCGGGTCGACGTCACCGCTACCAGCCGAGGCAAGGGCTTCGCCGGTGTGATGAAGCGCCACAACTTCAAGGGCATGGGCGCCAGCCACGGCGTCCACAAGACGCACCGCACGCCCGGCTCGGTCGGCGCCTGCTCATTCCCCGGTCGTGTGTTCAAGGGTCAGCGGATGGCCGGACACATGGGCCACGAGCAGGTCACCACGCTCAACCTCGAAGTGGTCGACGCCGACGTCGAGCGCAACCTGCTGCTCATCAAGGGTTCCGTTCCGGGCCCGAACGGTGGCGTCGTGTCCGTTCGCAATGCCGTCAAGGCTCCGACCAACTCGATCGCCAAGGGAGCCTGATCGACATGGCACAGATCACCGTCAAGAACGCCGCCGGCAAGGACGCCGGCAAGGTCGAACTCGATGACTCGACGTTCGGCATTCAACCCAACGTGTCCGTGATGCACCAGGTGGTCACGGCGCAGCTCGCCGCCCGCCGGGCAGGCACGCAGAGCACGAAGACCCGCAGCGAAGTGCGCGGTGGCGGCGCCAAGCCGTTCCGCCAGAAGGGCACCGGTAACGCCCGTCAGGGCTCGATCCGCGCACCGCATTACAGCGGTGGTGGCGTGGCCCTCGGCCCGAAGCCCCGCAAGTACGGCCAGAAGACCCCCAAGAAGATGATCGGCCTGGCGCTTCGTTCGGCACTGTCCGATCGGGCTTCCGAGGGCAAGATCATCGTCATCGACAGCTGGGGCTTGGACAAGCCGAGCACCAAGGCTGCCAAGGCGGCGCTGGCCGGGCTCGGCATCGACGGCAAGGCACTGGTCGTGGTCGGTCGCGACGACCCCGCGGCGGCGCTGAGCTTTCGCAACCTGACCGAAGTCCAGTTGATCACGCCAGGCGAGTTGAACGCCTACGACGTGCTGTGCAACGAGTACATCGTGTTCACCCAGTCGGTGCTCCCGACCAAGGCCGCTGTCGAGCCCAAAGCTGAGGCGAAGCCGAAGGCTGCTGCCAAGAAGGCCCCGGCAAAGCCCAAGGCCGCAGCCGAGACCGAGACCCCGGCCGTCGCCGAAGTCCAGTCGTTTGCTGCTGTCGAAGCCACAGAGGTCGAGGCTGACACCGAGTCGGCTTGGGCCGGGTCGGTCGCCGCCCCCGCCGATGGTTCGCAGCCCGATGGCCACGACATCAAGGGCAACGCCGACTCGATGTTGTACCACGTGCCGGGCAGCAGCTTCTACAGCCGCACCAAGGCTGAGGTGTGGTTCGACACCGAAGAGAACGCACAGGCGGCTGGGTTCTCCAAGCCGGCCTCGCAGCAAAAGGACAGTGAGTGATGAAGGACCCACGCGACATCATCCTGGCTCCGGTCGTCTCCGAGAAGAGCTACGACCTCATGGAGACCGGCGTGTACACGTTCAAGGTGCACCCGAGCGCCAGCAAGCCCGAGATCCGCGACGCGGTCCAGGCGATCTGGGGCGTCGAGGTGCTCAAGGTCAACACCCTCAACCGCAAGGGCAAGGCCACCCGCGTCCGTGGCACCAACCGCCGCGGATCCAAGCCCGACACCAAGCGCGCCATCGTCACGCTGGCAGCCGGTGAGATCCCGCTGTTCGAGAACTGACGGAGACAGGAAACTCAACATGGCGATTCGTTCCCGCAAACCAACCAGCCCAGCCCGTCGCTTCCAGACGTCGTCCGACTTCTCCGAAGTCACCAAGACGACTCCCGAGCGCACCTTGCTGGTCCCCAAGTCGAAGACCGGTGGCCGCAATGCCCACGGCCGCAAGACGTCGCGTCACCGCGGCGGCGGTCACAAGCAGCGCTATCGCATCGTCGATTTCAAGCGCGTCAAAGACGGCATCCCGGCCAAGGTCGCTGCCATCGAGTACGACCCCAACCGCACCTGCCGAATCGCCCTGCTGCACTACAGCGACGGCGAGAAGGCGTACATCCTGGCGCCCAGAGGCCTCAACGTGGGCGACCACGTGCAGAGCGGCCACGGTGCCGACATCAAGCCGGGCAACGCCCTGGCGCTTCGCTACATCCCGGTCGGTACCACGATCCACAACGTGGAACTGCGTCCCGGCCAGGGCGGCAAGGTCGGCCGTTCAGCAGGCATCGCCGTACAGCTCGTCGCCAAGGAAGGCGACTACGCCACACTGCGTATGCCGTCCACCGAGATGCGTCGCGTTCCGATCGACTGCCGTGCCACGGTCGGCGAGGTCGGCAACAGCGAGCATGAGCTGGTCAAGATCGGCAAAGCCGGCCGCAACCGCTGGAAGGGCAAGAAGCCCCAGACCCGCGGCGTGGCCATGAACCCCGTCGACCACCCGCTCGGTGGTGGCGAAGGCCGCACATCCGGTGGTCGTCCCGCTGTGTCCCCATGGGGCAAGCCCGAGGGCCGCACCCGTTCCAAGAAGAAGTCCAGCCAGAAGATGATCGTCCGTCGTCGCCGTTCCGGTCGCGGGCGCCGCTGAGGCAGGAGAGAGAGTCATGACACGCAGTCTCAAGAAGGGCCCGTTCGTCGACGAGCATCTGCTCAAGAAGGTCGATGCCCAGAACGCAGCCGGCGAACGCAAGGTCATCAAGACCTGGTCGCGTCGCTCCACCATCATCCCCGACATGGTCGGCCACACGATCGCCGTCCACGACGGTCGCAAGCACGTCCCGGTGTACGTCACCGAGTCGATGGTCGGCCACAAGCTCGGTGAGTTCAGCCCGACCCGGACGTTCAAGTTCCACGCCGGCCAGGAAAAGGGAGCTCGTCGCTAATGCGCGGTCCAAAGCTCAATGAGGGCGCCACGGCAGTCGGTGAGCGCCACGGCACCAAGGCCACCGCCAAGTACGTGCGGTCGTCGGCCTACAAGGCCCGGGTCGTGCTCGACCTGATCCGCGGTCTCGACGTGCAGCGCGCCGACCAGGTGTTGCAGTTCACCGAGCGTTCGATCGCTCACGACGTTCGCAAGGTGCTCGCCAGCGCCGTCGCCAACGCCACCGACGCCGACAGCGGCGCCTTCATCGCCGATGCCGACGAGCTGTTCGTGCTCGCCTGCTTCGCCGATGAGGGTCCGACGCTGCGCCGGTTCCGGCCACGTGCCCGCGGCCGTGCGACACGCATTCGCAAGCGCACCTGTCACATCACGATCGTCGTCGCTCGCATGAGCGATGACCGGATCGACATCATCCGTGCCCGCGCCGAAGGTTCCGGCGGCGGCGTAGCAGCCAACCGTGCCGCTCGCGTCGACCGCAGCCGCAAGCGGGCCGCCGCCGCCAAGGCATCGATCGACTCGATCGACGCCGACGAAGCGATCGAAGACGCCGACGACGCAGCAGTCGATGCTGCCGCCGAGGCAGCTGAGGCCACCGACGTGCAGGGCTTCGCTGACGTCGCCACCGACGAGGTCGCCACCGACGAGGTTGCCGACACCGCCGATGATGCAGCCAGCTCCGACGACGGCGAGTTCGCCGCCGGCGAATGGACCGGCTCGGTACTCCCAGACACCGATGGCAACGGCCCAGAGTCGCACCCGATCAAGGGCAACGCCGACTCGATGCTGTTCCACACGCCGGACAGCCGGTACTACAAGGTCACCAAGGCCGAGGTGTGGTTCGACACTGAAGCAAACGCTGAAGCTGCCGGCTTTGCCAAGCCCGGCGAGCAGAAGGACGAGGACTGATTCATGGGTCAGAAGGTCAATCCGTACGGCTTCCGCCTCGGCGTGAGCACCGAGTGGAAGAGCCGTTGGTTCTCCGAGCGTGACTACAAGCAGTACCTCACGGAGGACTGGCAGATTCGCCAGGCCGTGATGAACCGGCTCGAGTCGGCTGCGATCAGCCGGATCGAGATCGAGCGCACACGCGACAAGCTGCGCGTCGATGTTCACACCGCCCGCCCGGGCATCGTGATCGGTCGTCGCGGCGCCCAAGCCGATGAGCTGCGAACGATGATCACGAAGATCACCGGCAACGCCAAGATCCAGCTGAACATCGTGGAGATCAAGTCTCCCGAACTCGACGCTGCCCTGATCGCACAGGGCGTCGCCGATCAGCTCGCCAACCGGATCGCCTTCCGGCGTGCCATGAAGCGTGCCGTTCAGAACGCTCAGCGCGCCGGTGCACTCGGCATCCGGGTGCAGTGTTCGGGTCGCCTCGGCGGCGCCGAGATGAGCCGCACCGAGTGGTACCGCGAAGGTCGAGTGCCGTTGCACACGCTGCGCGCCGACATCGACTACGGATTCCGTGAGGCGAAGACCGCCAACGGCCGGGTCGGCGTCAAGGTGTGGCTGTACAAGGGCGACATCCTTCCGTACAAGGCAGCCAACGAGGACAAGATCGCCCGCGAGGCCGCCATGGCCGTTGGCGAAACCTCTGGCCAGACCGCCGACGAAGGCCCCCGCAAAGTGGTGTCATCGGCAGCACGCCGCCGTGATCAGCCTCCCGAGGTCGAAACGCAGCCGCTGTTGAAAGATGCCGATCCCGAGCTCGAGAAGCTGCTCGACGAGGAAGAGACCATTGCCCGCCAGACCCGTGAGGGTCACGAGACTCCGCACTTCCGTGCGGACGACTGAGCACGGTCGAGAAAGAACGTCAAGGAGCACATCATGTTGATGCCCCGCAAAGTCGCACACCGCAAACACCATCGTGGCCGCACCCGCGGTCTGACGAAGGCCGGCAGCGAGCTGCACTTCGGTGAATACGGAGTTCAGGCGCTCGAGCCTGGCTGGCTGTCCGCCCGCCAGATCGAAGCCGCCCGTATCGCCATGACCCGATCGATCCGCCGCGGCGGCAAGGTCTGGATCAATATCTTCCCGGACAAGCCGGTCACCAAGAAGCCGGCCGAGACCCGCATGGGTTCCGGCAAGGGCAACCCCGAATTCTGGGTCGCTGTCGTGCGCCCAGGGCGGGTGCTGTTCGAGCTGTCGTTCCCCGACGAGGCGCAAGCCAAGCTGGCCCTCAACAAGGCGATCCAGAAGCTGCCGATCAAGGCCCGCATCATCACCCGTGACGAGGAGATCTGACATGGCACGCAAACACAAGCTGGCCGAGATGGATCTGACCGAACTGGTCGACGAGCTGCGTGAGACGAAGCACGAGGCGCTCAACCTGCGCTTCCGCAACGCCACGGGCCAGCTCGAGAACACCGCTGAGATCCCGAAGGTTCGCCGACAGATCGCACGGATCAACACCCTCATCCGCCAGCGCGAGATCGCTGCGGCCGAGGCAGAAGGATGAGCCGCAGGTGAATCCGACATCATCCATCGAGGACACGAGCGGACCTCAAAGGAGCGGAGCGACAGCTCCGCTCGGGTCCGGAAGCTGAGAGAACCATGAGCGAAACCGAAAACACCACCGGCACCGCCACTGCTGAAGTGGCCGACCGCAACGCACGCAAGGTACGCGAAGGCGTCGTCACCTCGGCGGGGATGGACAAGACCATCGTCGTCACCGTGACCGACCGCGTTCGCCACGCCCGCTACAACAAGTTCGTGCTGCGTTCCAAGAAGCTGTACGCCCACGACGAGACCAACGACGCCGGCCTCGGCGACCAGGTCCGCGTGATGGAGACCCGTCCGCTCAGCAAGAACAAGCGCTGGCGCCTGGTCGAGATCCTGGAGCGTGCACGGTGATCCAGCAAGAATCACGACTTCGGGTAGCCGACAACAGCGGCGCCAAAGAAGTGCTCTGCATCAAGGTGCTCGGTGGCACGCGCCGCCGGTACGCCTCGATCGGTGACATCTTCGTGGCGACCGTCAAGGACGCGATCCCCGGCGCCGCCGTCAAGAAGGGTGACGTCGTCAAGTGCGTCGTCGTCCGGGTCAAGAAGGAAAAGCGCCGTCCAGACGGCAGCTACATCCGCTTCGACGAGAACGCCGCCGTATTGATCAAAGATGACATGACCCCACGCGGCACCCGCATCTTCGGCCCAGTCGGCCGTGAGTTGCGTGACCGCAAGTTCATGCGCATCGTCTCGCTCGCACCGGAGGTGATCTGAGATGAAACTTCGCAAAGGCGACCACGTTCGCGTCATCACAGGTAAGGACAAAGGCAAAGAAGGCGTCATCGAGCGCGTCATGCCCAAGGACAACAAGGTGCTCGTGAACGGCGTCAACACCGCCGCCAAGCACCAGCGGGCGCGCAAGGCCAACGAACAGGCCGGCATCATCGACAAGGACTTGCCGATCGATGCGTCCAACGTCATGTACCTGCACAAGGGCAAGACCGTCCGGCTCGGCTATTCCGAGAACAGCAAGGGCGACAAGGTTCGCATCGCCCGCCCGAGTGGTGAGGAAGTCTGATGAACGCCACCGCAACCCAGCCGCGACTGAAGTCGCGCTACAACAACACGATCAAGGCGCAGCTCGCCAAGGATCTCGGCATCGAGAACGAGATGCAGATCCCGCGACTCGAGAAGATCGTCATCAACATGGGTGTCGGCCGGGCAACCCAGCAGCCTTCGCTGCTGGAGAAGGCCGTCGACGAGCTCACCCTGATCGCCGGCCAGAAGCCGGTCGTCACGAAGGCTCAAACCTCGATTGCGGCGTTCAAGCTGCGCGAAGGTCAGGCGATCGGCACCAAGGTGACGCTGCGTGGTGACCGGATGTGGGAGTTCTACGATCGCCTGTTGGCCGTCGCAATCCCCCGTATCCGCGACTTCCGCGGCCTGCCGGCCCACTCGTGGGACGGTCGAGGCAACTACACGTTCGGTCTCAACGACCAGACCGTGTTCCCGGAGATCAACGTCGACAACGTCGAGCAACAACG
Organism: uncultured Acidimicrobiaceae bacterium; assembly: GCA_963700265.1. Taxonomy (GTDB): domain Bacteria; phylum Actinomycetota; class Acidimicrobiia; order Acidimicrobiales; family Ilumatobacteraceae; genus Ilumatobacter. The sequence continues at coordinate 265,432 of CAVOWX010000002.1, forward strand.
GGGCATGGACATCACGATCGTGACCACGGCAATCACGAACGAAGCGGGCAAAGCGTTGCTCGATGCGTTCGGGTTTCCGTTCAAGAAGGGCGCCGATGCTGACAACGCCCCCCGCAAGACCAAGCGTCGCGGTCCGTACCGCGGCAAGAAGTGACTGAGTAGGCGAGAAGAGATATGGCCAAGAAAGCATTGATCAACAAGGCTGCTGCCAAGCCGAAGTACAAGGTTCGGGGGTACACCCGGTGCCGCCGCTGCGGCCGTGCACGCTCGGTATTCCGTAAGTTCGGCCTGTGCCGAATCTGTCTTCGGGAGCTGGCGCACGCCGGCGAAATCCCCGGTCTGACGAAGTCGAGCTGGTGAGGAGCACCCATCATGATGACTGATCCCATCGCCGACATGTTGACCCGTATTCGCAATGCGAACACGGCGATGCACGACGAAGTTCGTATGCCTTCGTCGAGGCAAAAAGTAGCGCTCGCCAAAGTGCTCGAGTCCGAGGGCTACATCGGTAGCTTCGCGGTGGCACCGTCCACCACGGGCCCAGGCGACACGCTGACCATCCAGATGAAGTACTCCGACGATCGTGACCGCACGATCTCGGGACTCCGTCGCATCTCCACACCAGGCTTGCGGGTCTACCGCAAGGCGAGCGCCGTACCCCGCGTGCTCGGTGGCCTCGGTGTGGCCGTCCTGTCCACGAGCCACGGGCTGATGACCGACCGCGAGGCGCGCAAGCGCAACGTCGGCGGCGAAGTCCTGTGCTACGTCTGGTGAGGAAGTAGACCATGTCTCGAATCGGAAAATCAGCAGTCCCGGTCCCGTCCGGTGTCGAAGTCACGGTCGCCGCTGGCACCGTGACCGTGAAAGGCCCCAAGGGCACCCTCAGCCGGGTGATCCCCGGTGACATCACGATCAGCCAGGACGACGGCGCGCTCACGTTCGAGCGCCCCAACGACGAGCGTCGCAACAAGGCGCTCCACGGCCTGACCCGTAGCCTCGTCAACAACATGGTGGTCGGGGTCACGGAGGGGTTCAAGAAGGAACTCCAGATCGTGGGTGTCGGTTATCGTGCCGAGGCCCAGAGCCCGAGCAACCTGCGCCTCAACCTCGGTTTCAGCCACCCGGTCAACGTGGCGGCGCCGGAGGGCATCACGTTCGAGGTCCCGGTGCCGACGCAGGTCGTCGTCTCCGGAATCGACAAGGAAGTCGTCGGCCAGGTGGCCGCCAACATCCGTAGCATCCGCAAGCCCGAGCCGTACAAGGGCAAGGGCGTTCGGTACGCCGGCGAGCGCGTTCTGCGCAAGGCCGGTAAGGCCGGCAAGAAGTGACCAGAGAATTGAACGGTAGAAGTTATGAGTGACATCGCCAAGGCACGCCGACAAGGCCGGATCCGCCGACATCGTCGGGTTCGCAAGAAGGTCCACGGCACCGCGGCCCGGCCGCGTTTGGCCGTGTACCGGTCCAACAAGCACATCTCGGTCCAGGTGATCGATGACGACGCCGGCGCCACGCTGGCGGCTGCGTCGACCGTCGAAGCCGACCAGCGCTCCCTCGGGGGCGGTGGCACCGTCGCCGGCGCTACCCGCGTCGGTGAACTCGTCGCCGAGCGCGCCAAGGCCGCCGGCATCACCACGGTCGTGTTCGACCGCGGTGGATTCGCATACCACGGTCGTGTCGCTGCGATCGCCGAAGCCGCTCGTGGCGCAGGTCTGGAGTTCTGATGGCATACCAGCCGAACAATCAACACGGTTCGAACGACAATGAGGGTGGGCTCCGCGAATCGCGGGTCATCACCATCAACCGCGTCGCCAAGGTCGTCAAGGGTGGTCGTCGCTTCAGCTTCACCGCACTCGTCGTCGTCGGTGACGGCAACGGTCGCGTCGGGCTCGGCTACGGCAAGGCCAAAGAAGTGCCGTTGGCCATTCAAAAGGGCACCGAAGAAGCCAAGCGCAACCTGTTCACGGTTCCGTTGGCCGGTTCCACGATCATCCACCCGGTGCTCGGCTCGACCGGCGGCGGGCGGGTCATGATGAAGCCGGCTGCACCCGGTACCGGCGTGATCGCCGGTGGTGCCGCTCGCATCATCCTGGAAGAAGCCGGCATTCACGACATCTTGTGCAAGTCGCTCGGTTCCGCCAACCACATCAACGTCGCCCGTGCCACCATCGCAGGGCTGAAGTCGTTGCAGCGCCCCGACGACATCGCCAAGCGGCGCGGGATTCCCGCCGAGAGCTTTGTCCCCAAGGGCCTGCTCAACGCCTACAACGAACGCGAGAAGCAGATGGCTGCTGGCAACTCTGGGAGCTCAGAATGAGTGACAAGACGAACGAGTCGACCATCACGGTCACCCAGGTCAAGTCGGCGATCGGTTCCAAGCCGAAGACCCGCGGCACTCTGCGTGCGCTTGGCCTCGGTCGGATCGGCAAGACCAACACCTTGCCAGACCGTCCCGAGATCCGCGGCATGATTCACCGCGTCCCGCACCTCATCGAGGTCACCGAGAACGAGAAAGGCACCGGCTGATCATGCAGGTCCATGACCTCACTCCATCACCAGGCTCCACGAAGAACGCCAAGCGTGTCGGTCGCGGTACTGGCGGCAAGGGCGGCAAGACCGCCGGTCGCGGTACCAAGGGCCAGCGCTCGCGCGGTCGCGGCAAGGTCGCACGCGGCTTTGAAGGCGGCCAGATGCCGCTCAAGCAACGGGTGCCGAAGCTGAAGGGGTTCACCAACCCGTTCCGCGTCGAGTACACGGCTGTCAACCTCGACACGCTCGCCGAGTTGGGCGAGGCCACGGTCACGCCAGAGGTGCTCGTCGCCAACGGCATCGTCCGCAAGGGCGCCTTCGTGAAGGTTCTCGCCCGTGGCGAGATCTCCACCAAGGTCGATGTGCATGTCCACGGTGCTTCGAAGGCGGCCGAGGCCGCGATCGTCGCCGCCGGTGGGTCGGTCACGCTGATCACGCTTCCGTTCAAGGAAGAGGGCAAGGCCGGCCGTCCTGCAGCCAAGGGCAACCAGTTCACGAACCGCTGAGCCATTCACTCGGTCGCCATCGGGCGGCCGGGTGTGGCCGGCGGGCCGCTGTTAGCCTTCGGCCCGCCCCTTACCGCGAGGATTAGTAGCCAGTGCTGTCGAACGTCAAGAACATCTTCAAGGTTGCGGATCTTCGCAACAAGGTCCTGTTCACTTTCCTGATCGTGGGCCTGTACCGAGTTGGGGCCGCGATCCGCGTCCCCGGTGTCGACCCGCTCGCCATCGATCAGCTTCGCGAGGGCGCCCAAGATGGCGCGCTCGGTCTGTTCAACCTGTTCTCGGGAGGCGCCTTCGAGTCGTTCTCGATCTTCGCCCTCGGCATCATGCCGTACATCACGGCCAGCATCATCATGCAGGTGCTCGGCGTCGTGATCCCCAAACTGGAAGAACTCCAGCAAGAGGGTGCCGTCGGCCAGCGCAAGATCACCCAGTACACCCGCTACGTCACGATCGCGCTCGCCACCTTGCAGGCAACCGTGCTGGTGTTCTTGTTCGGAACCGGCGGCGGAGCGGCGTTCTTCTCAGCCGTGCAGGCACCATCGGTGCCACTGCTGCCCGACGGCATCTGGCCGCGCGGCTACCTGATCATTCCGTGTCTGGTCGCCGGCACGGCAGTGCTGATGTGGATGGGCGAGCTGATCAGTCAGCGCGGCATCGGCAACGGTATGTCGATGGTGATCTTCGCCTCCGTCGTGGCCTCGCTGCCGGGCGGCTTCTACTCGATCCTCCAGGTCAACAAGATCTTCTGGTTCGTCGTGATGGTGCTCGTGACGCTCGGGATCATCGTGGCGGTCGTGTTCATCGAACTCGGTCAACGAAGAATCCCGGTTCAGTTCGCCAAACGCGTGGTGGGCAGGCGGATGATGGGTGGCCAGAACACCTACATTCCGTTGAAGGTCAACCAGTCCGGCGTGATCCCGATCATCTTCGCCAGCTCGATCCTGTTGTTGCCGGCGATCCTCGCCAGCTTCCTGGGCGGTTCCAGCACCGGCTGGCGTGCCGACATCCAGCGCTACATCGACCAGTACATCTTGAACAGCCAGAACATCGTGTACGTCACGATCTTCGCCCTGCTGATCATCGCCTTTGCCTACTTCTACAACTCGATCGCCTTCGACCCGGTTCGGCAGGCTGATCAGATCCGCAAGCAGGGTGGCTTCATCCCCGGTGTCCGGCCTGGTCCGCAGACCGAGAACTACCTGGCCAAGGCCGTCAACCGGATCACGCTTCCCGGTGCTGTCTTCATCGCCATCATCGCCATCTTCCCCTACCTCGTGTTGTGGGCCGCCGACGTCAACTCGTTCGCCTTTGCGGGTACCAGCGTGTTGATCTCCGTGGGTGTCGCTCTCGAGTTGATGCGCCAGATCGACAGCCAGCTGATGCTGCGCAACTACGAAGGTTTCCTGAAATAGGGACCGGGAGTGATCCCCGGCGCGCGCCTCATCATTCTCGGTCGGCAAGGAGCCGGCAAAGGGACCCAATGCGTGCGTTTGTCGCGCCACTATGTGGTTCCGCACATTTCGACCGGTGACATGTTGCGGGCCGCCGCCCGCGAGGGTAGCGAGCTCGGCAAGGCGGCCAAGCAAGTGATGGATGCCGGCGGTCTGGTCGGCGACGAGATCATGATCGGATTGGTCGACGAACGCCTGGAGAAGGCCGACGCCAGCACGCGTGGCTACATCCTCGACGGCTTTCCGCGGACCGTCACACAGGCCCAGGCGCTCGACACCATCACGGCCCACAAGCCGATCCATGTCGTGATCGATCTCGACGTGCCACGTGAGATCGTGTTCGAGCGGATCTCGTCACGCCGAGTGTGTCGCGACTGCGGAACCAACTACCGCACTTCTGGTGACGACCCGTCACCCTGGATCTGTGACGTGTGCGGCGGCGACGTTCAACAGCGCGCCGATGACACCCCTGACTCGGTGAACCGTCGCCTCGATCTGTACGAGACCCAGACCGCACCCTTGATGGAGTACTTCAGCAGTCGCGGAGCACTCGCCGTGGTCAACGGCGTCGGCCACCCCGACCACGTGTTCAAGCGCCTGACCGACGCCGTCGAAGCGCGCCGTTGACAGCGCGCCACGATCGATACCACAGAAGACCGAAAAAGTGGCGGACCCTACCATTGAGATCGCGTTCGGTTCCGGTAGCATTGCTAGTCGGTCTGCGTGCAGATCGATGAAGACAAACCGCTGAGCAGGGCAAGCGCCGTGTTCGTTACGAGGAGAGTTACCCCTGGCAAAATCTGAAGACGCCATCGTGCTGGAAGGCACGATCGTCGAATCGCTTCCGAATGCAATGTTCCGTGTCGAACTAGAGAACGGCCATAAGGTTTTGGCCCACATCTCCGGCAAGATGCGCATGCACTACATCCGCATTCTCCCTGGCGACAGAGTTCAGGTGGAGCTCACCCCATACGACCTCACCCGAGGCCGTATTACGTACCGATACAAGTGAGAGAGCAGTCGTGAAGGTCCGACCGAGCGTCAAAAAGATGTGTGAGAAGTGCCGTGTCATCCGCCGGCACGGCCGCGTCCAAGTCATCTGTGAGAACCCGCGCCACAAACAGCGCCAGGGCTAAGAGTAAAGAGAGCACGTATTCATGGCACGTATCGCCGGTGTTGACATCCCCCGTGAGAAGCGGTTGGAGATCTCGCTCACCTACATCTTCGGCATTGGATCGACGACCTCCCAGAAGATCTGTGACGATCTTGGTCTCGACCGCAACACCAAGGTGTCCAACCTGACCGAGGACGAGGTCAACAAGATCCGTCAGTACGTCGACGAGCACCTCACGATCGAGGGTGACCTCCGTCGCGACGTTCAAAACGACATCAAGCGCAAGATCGAGATTGGCTGCCTGCAGGGCGTCCGTCACCGTAAGGGCCTCCCGGTCCGCGGTCAGCGCACCCACACGAACGCTCGTACCCGCAAGGGTCCGAAGCGCACGGTGGCCAACAAGAAGAAGGCTGTGAGGAAGTAAGCATGGCAAAGGCCAAGCCGGGCGGTCGCCGCCCCCGCAAGCGCGATCGCAAGAATGTGTCGACTGGCGTCGTGCACATCAAGAGTTCGTTCAACAACACGATCGTCACGATCACCGACACCGCCGGAAACGTCATCTCGTGGGCGTCGTCTGGTGCGGTCGGATTCAAGGGCAGCCGCAAGAGCACGCCCTACGCCGCTCAGCAGGCTGCTGAGCGTGCCGCCACGTCGGCGATGGAGCACGGTCTCCGTCGGGTCGAAGTCTTGGTGAAGGGCCCGGGTTCGGGTCGTGACACCGCTGTCCGTTCGATTCAGAATACGGGCATCGAGGTGACCTCCATCAAGGACGTCACCCCGGTTCCCCACAACGGTTGCCGCCAGCCCAAGCGGCGCCGAGGCTGAGGAAGGTCGCTAGAACATGGCTCGCTATACCGGTCCCAAGGTGCGCTTGTCGCGCCGCTTGTCGACCAACATCTTCGAAAACGAGAAGGGCCGCCGCGCCCTCGATCGTCGTCCGTTCCCGCCTGGTGCACACGGTCGTACCCGTCGCCGCAATGCCGGCAGCGAGTACCTCGCCCAGCTCCAGGAGAAGCAGAAGGCCAAGTACATCTACGGAGTGCTCGAGAAGCAGTTCAAGAAGACGTACAACGAAGCCAACCGGCTCAGTGGCCCGACGGGTGAGAACCTCTTGATCCTGCTCGAGACGCGCCTCGACAACGTCGCCTACCGCGCCGGATGGGGCTCGACCCGCCCGCAGGCCCGCCAGTTCGTGAACCACGGACTGATCCAGGTCAACGGTCGTCGCGTCGACATCCCGTCGTACCGGGTCCGCAAGGGTGACGTCGTCACCCTGTCGGAGAAGGCTGCGAACATGATCGTCATCCAGCACAACATGGATGTACTCGACCGGTCGCTCGTCGGCTGGCTCGAGACCAGCGAAGGCGGCAAGCAGATCACCGTGCGTGACCTGCCGCAGCGCGAGCACATCGACGTGCCCGTTCGCGAATCGCTGATCGTCGAGTTGTACTCCAAGTAAGCCCGTTGTCGCAGCGTTCGCGCTGCGGTTCCCAGACATCCCTCGAATCACAGAGTCGAACACCCTCAGAAAGGACCCGGCAGCACATGCTCGTCATGCAGCGCCCTTCCGTCGAAGCCCTCGGCGAGGAGAGCAACAACCAGCAGCGCTTCGCGATCGGTCCGCTCGAGCCTGGCTTCGGCCACACGCTCGGCAACTCGCTCCGTCGTACCCTGCTCTCCTCGATCCCCGGGGCAGCCGTCACCACCGTTCGTTTCGATGACGCCCTGCACGAGTTCGACACGATCTCGGGCGTCGCCGAGGATGTCACCGACATCATCTTGAACATCAAGGACATCGTGCTCACCTCGACCTCCGAGGAGTCGGTCAACCTGCGCCTCGACGTGCGTGGACCGGCAGCCGTGACCGCCGGTGACATCGAGTGCCCGGCCGACGTCGAAATCCTCAACAAGGACCTTCCGATCGCCACGCTCAATGGCAAGGCACGTTTGGCGATCGACTTCACCGTCGAGCAGGGTCGTGGCTACGCCTCGAGTCAGCGCGAAATCGAGACCCGCACGATCGGGGTCATCCCGGTCGACGCGATCTTCAGTGCCGTTCGTCGGGTCAGCTTCGACGTCGAGCCAACCCGCGTCGAACAGGCCACCAATTACGACAACCTCGTGATCGAGATCGAGACCGACGGTTCGATCGCCCCGTCCGAGGCGCTCGCCTCCGCCGGCGCAACGTTGCAGGCACTGGCCGAACTGGTCGCCTCGATGAGCGACGAGCCCCAGGGTCTCGAGCTCGGCGAGAAGATCGACACCACCACCAGCTCGCCCGACCTGGAACTGCCGATCGAGGATCTCGACCTGTCCGAGCGTCCCCGCAACTGCCTCAAGCGGGCACAGGTCAACACGGTCGGTGAGCTGCTCACCAAGACCGAAGACGACCTGCTCAACATCACCAACTTCGGCCAGAAAAGTCTGGACGAGGTCAAGGAGAAGCTGGACGAGCGCGGCCTGTCGCTGCGCGCCTGATCGTTCAGTTCACCGGAAAGCCGAAAGCACACTCTCATGCCTGCAACTCCACGCCGAGCCCGCAACTTTGGCGGTAGCTCCCAGCACCAGCGTCTCATGATGGCCAACTTGGCGGCGTCGCTGTTCGCCGCCGAGGCGATCACCACGACCGAAGCCAAGGCGAAGGCCCTGCGCCCGATCGCCGAGAAGCTGATCACGAAGGCCAAGAAGGCTCAGGACGGTCCGATGCGGATTCACCGCATCCGCCAGATCCAGGGCTACCTCGGCGACCGCGAGATGACCCACAAGCTGGTCAACGACGTCGCCCCCCGCTACACCGAGCGCAATGGCGGGTACACCCGCATCCTGAAGCTCGGCCCGCGCCCAGGCGATAACGCCAAAATGGCGCGTATCGAACTGCTCTAGCGCCAGATGCGGCGATCGCTGCGTTGCGTTCGCCGCTCGTTGCCGACAGGCAACTCGGGCTCACAGCGCCGTGCGCTCCCCCATCTGATCACGAGAGAAGCGGGGGAGCAGGCCTCGGCGGGCTGCGGCTCTTGCTCGCCTAGCCTGGATGGTGATGGCTGGGGACGACACTTTGAACTTGACGGGTCAGGCGTTGGCCGGGCCCGTTTCGTCGTTGCGTACTTGGGGACCGAGTTTCGGGGGTTTGCGCCGAACGCCGGGGTTCGGACCGTCATGGGGGAACTGCTCGAGGCGATGGCGACCGTCTTGCGCCAACCGGTCGAGCTGTCGATGTCGGGCCGCACCGACGCCGGTGTGCACGGGTGGGGGCAGGTGCTGTCCGGTGATCTTCCGGCCGACACCGACCTTGCCGACCTGGCGAGGCGGATCAACAAGCTGTGTGCACCGAGTATCTCGATTCGCTCCGCCGACTGGGCGGAGACAGACTTCGACGCCCGCTTCTCGGCAACGTCGCGGCAGTACCGGTACCACGTGTGGAACGACCCGGCTCCGAACCCGCTGCTCGCCGCCACGAGTTGGCATGTTCCCCGGCCGCTCGACCTCTCGGCGATGCAGGCGGCGTTGCCGGCGCTGCACGGCGAGCACGACTTCACCTCGTTCTGCCGAAGGCCGAAGGTACCCGATCCGTTCCCGCCGCCGAGCCTGGTGCGGATCCTCCACGATCTGTCCTGGACACGGATCGACGACTCGCAACTGCTCAGGTTCGAGATCACCGGCAGTGCCTTCTGCCATCAGATGGTGCGCTCGATCGTCGGCACCACGGTCGACGTCGGTCTCGGTCGGATCGACGCCGACACGATGCCCGAGATCCTCGTCGCCAAGAACCGCGATGCTGCAGGCGCCGTCGCCCCGCCCACTGGATTGGTGCTGTGGCAGCGTCGGCTACGAGGGCGAGCGCTGGGACGCCGACCGGTCGACTGCTGACGACGCAGCGAACGAGTAATCGGGCAGATCTTGGTCCGCCTTGCATCGCGCGTTGCCGTGGGTGGTCGTTGACCCGTATCATTACCCGGTTCATTTGCAGTCTGTTGCTTCGGGCTGCCTGGCCGCGAAACGTGTCGCGGAGAAGTTGCGAGATCGTATTCCGATGAAGACGTACACCCCAAAAGTCAGTGAAATCCAGCGTGATTGGCACGTCGTCGACGCCGAAGGCCTGATTCTCGGTCGCCTGTGCACCGAGGTCGCCAGCCTGCTGCGCGGCAAACACAAGCCGACCTACACGCCACACATCGACACCGGTGACCACGTCGTGATCATCAACGCCGACAAGGTGATCATGAGCGGCAACAAGGCCGGCAAGAAGCAGATCTACCGCCACTCGGGTTACCCGGGCGGTATCAGTAGCGAAACATTCGCCAGCCTGCTCAGCCGCAAGCCCGCCGATGCTGTTCGTCGCTCGGTCCGGGGCATGGTGCCCAAGGGCCCGCTCGGGCGTCAGCAGATGACCAAGCTGAAGGTCTACGCAGGTTCCGAACATCCCCATACGGCACAGGCGCCCAAGCCGTTCGAGATCAAGCGCTGAGAACGAGGAAACGAACGACATGCCAACTCCGCTCACCCAGACCACCGGCCGCCGCAAGCGCTCCGTCGCCCGAGCCCGGCTTCACGCCGGCACCGGCAAGATCACGATCAACGGTCGCCCGTTCGATGTCTACTTCCCGACCGATGCCCAGCGCATGGTCGCCGCCGCGCCGCTCCGCGTGGCCGACGCTATGGAGACCTACGACATCGACGCCTCGATCCACGGTGGTGGCGTCAGCGGTCAGGCCGGCGCGCTGCGCATGGCGATCGCTCGTTCGCTCGTCGAGCTCGACCCCGAGCTTCGCGACTCCCTGAAGAAGGCCGGCCACCTCACACGCGACCCGCGTAAGAAGGAAAGCAAGAAGTACGGCCTCAAGAAAGCCCGCAAGGCACCTCAGTTCACGAAGCGCTGAACGGCGCTTCCGAACACCAGGTTCGCTCGTGCGCTTTGGCACCGATGGCGTTCGCGGTCGGGCGAATACAGAACTGACACCCGCATTCGCGCTCGACCTGGGTCGCGCCGCGGCTCAGGTGCTGGGGGCCCAGCTTGCCGTCGTCGGCGGTGACAGCCGTGTCTCCACGGCGATGCTCGAAGCTGCCTTCGTGGCCGGTCTGGCAGCCGAAGGCGTCGAGGTCCACCGGCTCGGCGTGACCCCCACCCCTGCGGTCGCCTTCGAGGCTGCCCGGATCGGGGCGATGGGTGCCGTGATCTCGGCGTCCCACAACCCGTTCTATGACAACGGCATCAAGCTGTTCGCGCCCGGTGGCACCAAGTTGCCCGACGAGGTCGAGGCCCGAATCGAACGAGCCCTGGCCGCGCTCGGCACGCCCACCGCCGAACCGGCACCGATCCACGGCCGCGGCGATTCTGGCGGCGCCTACATCGAGCACGTACTGAACATGCTGGAGGGCCGCAACCTGGTGGGTCTGCGAGTCGTGGTCGATGCTGCCAACGGCGCTGCCTCGCATCTCGTCGCCGAGACATTCCAGCGCACCGGTGCCCATGTCGTGGTGATCAATGCCGCGCCGAACGGCGTCAACATCAACGCCGACTGCGGAGCCACAGCCCCCGCTGGGCTGCAAGCGGTCGTCACCGCCGAACGAGCTCACGTCGGGATTGCCCTGGATGGCGACGCCGACCGGTTGATCGCCGTCGACGAGCGCGGCGATGTCGTCGACGGCGACCACATCCTCGCGATCTGCGCCACAGATCTGGCGCAGCGCGGACTGCTGCGCGACGACACCGTGGTCGTCACGGTGATGACGAACCTCGGATTCCATCTGGCGATGCAGGCCGCCGGCATTCGGGTCGTCGAGACGGCCGTCGGTGACCGCTATGTCCTCGAGGCGCTCGCGGAGGGCAGCTACTCGCTCGGTGGCGAGCAGTCCGGTCACGTGATCTTCACCGACCACGCAACCACCGGCGACGGGCTGCTGACCGCAATCGTGCTGCTCGACGTCGTGCAACGGTCGGGACGGCAACTGTCGCAACTGGCGTCGGAGGCGATGACACAGCTGCCCCAGGTACTCATCAACATCCCCGTCGCAGCACGGCGGCCGGATGTCGCCGAGCTGCTTGCAGCAGAGATCGCCGCCGCCTCAGATCCGCTCGGCACCAGCGGACGCGTGCTGGTGCGCCCGAGCGGCACCGAGCCGCTGGTGAGGGTGATGGTCGAGGCCCCGACCGCCGAGCTGGCGCAGGCGACGGCCGAGCAGCTCGCAGCGATCGTTCGGTCGCATCCTGACCTTGCCACCTGAACCGACTCGCGAACCCAGCCGACCTGCTGTAGTCCGGCGGCTTCGGTAGCCTGAACCACCATGTGTGGCATCGTCGGAGTGATCAGTCGGGCGGCTTCTCGAAGCGTGCCGAGCGCCGACGAGGTGTTGGGCCTGCTCGACCAAGCGATCGCGGCGATCGGTGACCCGGTCGCCGTCACCGTGGCCACCGCCTCAGCCGACGCGCTGTTGCGTGGCGTGCCCGGTGTGGTCGCCCTCGCCGACAATCGTCAACTCGAGGCATCGATCGTCACACGGCTGGATCGACTCGATCTGTTCGCCAACGAGTTCGACCGCGAGCTCGAGGCTTCCGAAGTGACCCCTGGCGAGCTCGAACGCCTGAGCGCCGAGGGGATCGCCCTGCGTGATGTGCTCTGGGCGTTGCGGCACGACCGGTTGCGGACTGCCCGCGAGGTGTCGGCACTGGCCGGCCGCGGCGCCAGTGTCGATGCCGTGGCCGGCTATATGGCGATCCAGCAATCTCTGTCGGCGATCGATCGGCTCGAAGTGCGCGGCCGCGACTCGGCTGGCATCCATGTGCTGGTTCATCAGCATTCGCTCGATCTGTCCGACCCAGCCTTGGGTTCGCTCATCGCCGACCGCGATCGTGACCCGACCTTCCAATCCGGTTCGGTCCGTGTTGCCAACGGCACCCTGTCGTTCGTGTTCAAGGCTGCGGCCGAGATCGGCGAGTTGGGTGACAACACGCGGGCGCTCAGAGCTGCTGCTGCCGGCGACGACCTGCTGCGTCTCGCGGTCGCCTCGCCTGGGGCGCGCGTCACCGTGCTCGGACACACCCGGTGGGCGAGCGTCGGGATCATTTCCGAGCCGAACACACACCCGCTCAACAGCGACGAACTCGAGCAGTCGCCGACGTCGGGCGCCGTGCCGTACGTGGTGGCGGCCCTCAACGGCGACGTCGACAACCACGCTGAGTTGCGCGTCGAACATCAACTGCGGATCCACCAACACATCACGACCGATGCCAAGGTGATCCCAGCGCTCGTCTCGCGCTACCTGGCGGCGGGCGCCGATGTCGTCGAGTCCTTCCGGCGCACCGTGGCAGCGTTCGAGGGGTCGGTCGCGATCGGGGCGGTCAGCGCCGACCAACCCGACACGTTGATGATTGCGTTGCGCGGCAGCGGGCAAGGGCTCTATGTCGGCCTAGCCGACGACTGTTACATCGTCGCCAGCGAGCCATACGGAGTGGTGGAGGAGACCAGTCGCTATGTGCGCCTCGACGGCGAGCAGGGCGGAGAGATCGTCGTGTTGCGGGGTGAAACCGCCGGCGAGCTCGCCGGAGTGCAGCGTCTGCGCTACGACGGCGGCGACCTGCCGGTCGCAGCGTCCGAAGTCGTGACCGCCGAGGTCACCACCCGCGACATCGATCGCGGCGAATCACCACACTTCTTGTTGAAAGAGATCGGGGAGGCGCCGCAAAGCCTCCACAAGACGCTCCGGGCCAAGATCGTCGAACGCGATGGTCGCCTGCACGCCCTCGTCGGTGATCGGGCGCTGGTGCCGTCGATCGCCCAGCGTCTCGCCGATCACACGATCACACGAGTACGCGTGATCGGCCAAGGCACCGCCGCCGTGGCGGGTCGCAGCACGGCAGCGTTGCTCGATGAACTGTGCGAAGGGGCACTCGACGTCGACGCAATCCCTGCCACCGAATTGTCCGGCTTCCACCTGCGGCTCGACATGAGTGACACGCTGGCGATCGCCGTCAGCCAGAGCGGCACCACCACCGATACCAATCGCACCGTCGACCTGCTGCGGGCCCGCGGTGCAGCGGTGATCGGCATCGTCAACCGCCGCGCCAGCGATCTGGTCGACAAGGCCGACGGAATCCTCTACACGTCCGATGGTCGCGACGTCGAGATGAGCGTGGCATCCACGAAGGCGTTCTACGCCCAGGTGGCGGCCGGCGCGCTGTTGGCGTGTGCGATCGCCGAGGCGGCGGGCCTGGGTACCGAGCAGCGTCGGCACGAGCTGCTCGTCGGGTTGCGATCGCTTCCCGATGCGATGCGCACCGTGCTCACCAAGCGTGACGAGATCGCCGAGGCCGCCCGTCGGCTGGCCCCTTCGAAGCGGTATTGGGCCGTGGTCGGCAACGGACCGAACGCTGTGGCCGCCGAAGAGGTGCGGATCAAGCTCAGCGAGCTGTGCTACAAGTCGATCGCCTCTGACATCACCGAGGACAAGAAGCACATCGACCTCTCGTCCGAGCCGTTGATCCTGGTGTGTGCAGCAGGGCTGCAAGGAAGCACCGCCGACGATGTCGCCAAGGAAACCGCAATTTTCAAGGCCCACAAGGCGACCACGATCGTGATTGCCGACGAGGGCGAAACGCGGTTCAGTGCGGCTGCCACCATCACGGTGCCACCGGTCGACCCGGCACTCGGTTTCGTGCTGTCGGCGATGGTCGGGCATCTGTTCGGCTACGAGGCGGCATTGGCGATCGACGCCTCCGCCCGCCCGCTGCGCGAGACCCGCGAACTGATCGAACGGTCTGCCGCCGCCCACGTCGGAGGCGACGCCGTGCTGGCCGCGATCCGCGCCGAGGCCTCGACCCTGGTGCAGCCGTTCCACAACGGGTTGCGGGAACGCACCTACGACGGTCACCTCGAGGCCAGCACGGCCGTGCGCCTGGTCGGACTCCTGCGCGACCTCGCCGCTGTGAATCCGGTCGAAACGTACGCCGCATCCTCGGGCAAGGTGGGCACTCCCGAGGCGCTGATCGACGAAGTCGTGGCGGCGCTCACGCAGGCGATCGAAGAGCTCACCCGCCCGGTCGACGCCATCAAGCACCAGGCCAAGACCGTCACGGTCGGGATTTCGCGAAGCGACGAGGGTGTGCTCGACCGATTGCTGGTGCAGGCAACGCTGCAGGCCGGTGCCGGGCGCGACGTGCTCAGCTACCGCACGCTCAAGGTGCTCGCCGATCTCACACCGGCTGTCGCCGAGGTGGTCGGGTTCACCCGCTACCACGTCGACAGCGAAACGATCTCGATTCTCGACCGCGGCGGCATCTCGCGGGATTTGGGCAGTCGTGTCGACCACGATCACCGGCTGGTCGGCACCAAGCACCGCGTCGTCGACGCCCGCGAAGTGCTGGTTGCCCGCGGTCGGCGCGATCAGCGCACCGTGATCTTCGTGCCAGAGGTCAAGTCGGGCACGTGCACGGGTATCACCTTGTTGCACGTACGGCTGGTCGACCGCTTGTCGGCTGTCGAAATGCGCGGGGTGCTGCAGGGCTACGACAATCGGTATGCCCGGCTCGTCGACTGGGTGTCGGAGACCGAGGAGCAGTTCGACGAAGCGCTGCTCGGAGAACTGCCCGTGGCCTCGCTCCTGATCGACCCGATCTCGGACGCCGCCGATCACTGGCGGAGCTGACGATCGATGATCGGCATCGGTGTCGACGTCGTCGAGATCGAGCGTTTTCGGCGCTCACTCGCCCGCACCCCGTCGATGCGTCAACGGCTGTTCACGGCGTCCGAGTTGTCCTACGTCGAACCCAAGGCCGATCCGGTGCCGTCATTGGCGGCCCGGTTCGCTGCCCGTGAGGCTGTCATGAAGTCGCTCGGTGTCGGGCTCGGAGCGTTCGGGTTCCACGAGGCGTGGGTCGAGCGGGCCGAATCTGGTGCGCCATTCCTGGTGCTCGATGGTCGTGCCGCCGACCTGGCCGCCATCGCCGGGGTCACTCGGTGGCATCTCAGCCTCACCCATTCCGACCTCGTCGCCGTCGCCTATGTGGTGGCCGAGTGAGGTGCGATGAACGTGGTCCGCTCGCCATTGTCGTCCGGTTCTCGTAGCGTGGGCTCGTGATTCCCGTCGTTACTCCGCACCGCATGCGAGTCGTCGACGCGGCCGCACCCGAGTCGGTCGATGTGTTGATCGGTCGCGCCGGCGCGGCGGTGGCGAACAGCGCCCTCAGGTTGCTCGGCGGTGGCTACGGACGCAAGGTCGCTGTGATCGCCGGGCCTGGCAACAACGGTGCCGACGGGCGCGTGGCAGCCGATCGCCTGAGCCAGCGCGGTGTGGCTGTGACGATCGTCGAGGCCGCCGAGTGCCCCGACCGGCTGCTGGGATTCGATCTCGTGATCGACGCAGCATTCGGCACCGGGTTCCGCGGTTCCTGGCAGGCGCCGTCGGTCGGCGATGCGAAAGTCCTCGCCGTCGACGTGCCGACCGGTCTCAACGGTTCGACCGGCGCAGCGGCACCCGGCACCCTCGGCGCCGATGTCACGGTCACGTTCGCCGCCGCCAAACCGGGCCATGTGCTTGGCGAGGGGCCCGATGTCGTCGGCACACTCGAGATCGCCGACATCGGATTGCAGATCGGCGAGCCGGAGATAGCGATCGTCGAGCGCAGCGATGTCATCGGCTGGGTGCCGGCGCGGCCTCGCACCGCCCACAAGTGGCGCGACGCAGTTCGGATCGTCGCCGGATCGCCTGGGATGACCGGCGCCGCCTACCTCGCCGCAGCGGCCGCTCAACGGATGGGTGCCGGCATGGTCGCGGTTTCCAGCCCTGGCATCGAATCGATGGCTCCGCTCGAGGTGGTGTCGTACTCGGTGCCGCCGTTCGACTGGGCGGACGACGTGTTGGCCGATCTGCACCGCTACCACGCGCTCGTGGTCGGCCCGGGGCTCGGTCGTGAGGAGTACACGGTTCCGGCGATTGTGCGCACGGTGATGGAGTCGGTGATTCCCGTGGTCGTCGACGGCGACGGCCTGTTCGCCCTGTCCTGGAACGACGAGGGCACACCAGCGTTCCTGATCGACCGGCAACCTCCTACGGTCTTGACACCCCACGACGGTGAGTACGGTTTGCTGACCGGTTCGCGGCCGGGTCCTGACCGGATCGCTGCCGCTGAGCGGCTGTCGCAGATGTGCGGCTGTGTCGTGCTGCTGAAAGGGCCGACCACGGTGATCGCCGCACCGGGTACCCAGACCCGCCTGGTGACGAACGGTGATCAGCGGTTGGCGACCGCAGGGACCGGCGATGTGTTGGCCGGCATCATCGGTGGCTTGCTGGCCAAAGGCGTGGCGCCTGCCGACGCCGCAGCCGGCGGGGCATGGATCCATGCCGAAGCAGCAAAGTCGACCGGTCGGACCGGCATGATCGCCAGCGATCTGGTCTCCGCTATCGCTGCGGTTCTCGAAGGGTGAAGCGCTGATGCCGAGGGGTGTCGCAGGGCGCCGGGCGGCACTGGCGCTGGCCGCCCTGGTCGTGCTCGGAGCGGTTGGTCCGGCGGTCGCAGCGACCAGGATCGATGGCGCCGCATCTCGCCCGACACGCACGGCGGTCCGCCTCGACCCGCCGCGTCGAGCGGTCGTGATCGGCGACTCGGCGATCGCCGCACTGCGCTGGGTTCCGAGGGCTGACTCGGCGATCGTCGGGTTCGAGCACACCCTCGATCTCGAATCGTGTCGCCGGTTGTACAGCCGCTCGTGTCATGGGCGCGAGGGTCGTCTCCCCCCGACCGTTTACGAAGCGCTCGAGTTCCACGGTGGCAAGTACACGACGCTCGTGGTGGCGACCGGGTACAACGACAGCGATCACAACTTCGCCACGTCGTTCCAATCGGTCGTGGGGCGCGCCCGCACGCTCGGATTCACACGCATCGTGTGGTGGACGCTGCGGTCAGACGTGGACTACGTGGCGCCCGACGCGATCGCCGATCACCGAACGTTCGCCATCAACAACCAGATCGTGCGCGATCTGTTGGCGACCGGCAACTATCCGGACGTGGTGCTGGCGGACTGGGGTGGCTACACGGCCGACCAGACCGACTGGTTCGTGACCGACGGCGTCCACTACCGGTCGCTCGGGGCTTGGGCGGCCTCCGACTACCTGACCCGCAAACTGGCGTTTCTCGACGGTCGCCCCTGCCCTGTTCCGGTGGCCCCGAACGTCGTCGCCGAGAACCCCTGCCCTGACCCCGATGTCACCGGCCCGCTCGCCGACCTGTGGGCGTTGTATCCGATCGGTGCCGATGGGGTGTTGTGCTACGAAGTCGGAGCGAGTCGGCGTTTCGAGTGCCGCAACGAGTCTCACGTGATCCGGCTCGAACGGGAGATGGCGTACGGAGCGACGGGCGACGACGTCGAAGCGCTCCAGACGCGTCTGATTCGGCTCGGGCTGCTCGCCACCGTGGTCTTTCCGGATTCGCCAGATCCGTCGATCCCGCCTGCGGAGCCGATCGCCGAGCCGAGTCGCGTGTTCGATGTTCCGACGTTTCTTGCGGTGCAGGCGTTCCAACTGTCGGCGACGCTGCCGGCGACCGGGATCGCGGACATCGCGACGCTCGACGGGCTCGGGTTCGACACCGCCGGGATCGTGGTGGTGGCACCGTGAAGGGCGGCCGATGGGCGTGGGCCGAGATCGACCTCGATGCGATCGGACACAACGTCGACGTACTGCGCGGCATCGTCGCTCCGAGTGCCGTGTGGGCGGTCGTGAAGGCCGACGGATACGGGCATGGAGCGGTGCGCACTGCCCGCCGAGCGCTCGAGGCGGGTGCCGAGGGGCTGTGCGTGGCGTTGGTCGACGAGGGGATCGAGCTTCGAGAGGCGGGCATCGAGTCGCCGATCCTGTTGCTCTCCGAACAGCCCGAACAACGCGTCAGCGACGTCGTCGCTCACCGTCTGATCCCGACGATCTACACGCCGAGCACGCTCGACCGACTCGCCGGGGCCGCTCGGCTGGCGCAAGCAGAGGTTGGCGTGCACCTCAACATCGACACCGGGATGCAACGGGTCGGCGTGTCGGCGAGCGGCGCGCCAGGACTCGCCAAGCTGGTCGCCAACTCGGCACCGGAACTGCGCCTGGCGGGCGTCTACACCCACCTGGCGTGTGCCGACGACCCGGCGTCGCCGGCATCGGCGCAGCAGCTTGCTCACTTCGACGCCGCCCTCGCCGAACTCGACCGCGACGGTCTGGTCCCTGAACTGGTGCACATCGCCAACTCGGCGGCGGCGTTGGCGATGCCCGAGACCCGTCGCTCGATGGTGCGGGCGGGCATCGCCATCTATGGCATCTCGCCTGGACCGGGTGTCGACCACCTCGTCGGTGACCTGCGACCGGCGATGTCGATCCGGGCTCGGGTGTCGTTCGTCAAGCGAGTCACCGCCGGGAGCGCGATCTCCTACGGATGGCGACACCGATTCGAGGCCGACACCACGGTTGCCACCCTGCCACTCGGCTACGCCGACGGCGTTCCGCGCCGGCTCGGCACGCTGCCCGACCGACGTGGCGCCGACGTGTTGGTCGGCGGTCGGCGGTGTCCGATCGTCGGCGTCGTCACGATGGATCAACTGATGGTCGATGTCGGTGATGACGCCGTCGAGGTCGGTGACGAGGTGGTGCTGATCGGCGAGCAGGGCGACGATCGGATTCGGGCCGAGGAGTGGGCACAACGGCTCGGGACGATCGGCTACGAGGTCGTGTGTGCGATCAGCAAACGAATTCCCAGAGTCGAGGTGGGCGGCGAGTTGGGAGTTGTGCCAGGAGCGCGAGCCGAAGGCGAGCTGCGACCGATCGTCACGGGGGGATTCGGGCGGAATCAAAAGGAGCGCAGCGACGTATCCGCCGAATCACCAGGCACAACTCCCAACTCGTAGCATCGGGTCTGCATGTTGTTGCGCGCCTCCTCGCTTTCTGACACCCATGCCATCGCTGCGGCGCTGGCCGGGTTGGCGCGGGTGGGTGACATCATCGTGCTGGCGGGCGAGATGGGTGCAGGCAAGACGGCGTTCGCACAGGGGTTCGGCAAGGCGTTCGGTGTCACCGAAACCATCACATCGCCGACGTTCACCCTGGTCCACAGCTATCCGGGCCCCGGCAAGATCACGCTGCACCACGCCGACATCTACCGGCTCGACTCGACCGGAGCGGTCGACGAACTGGCGTTGCCCGAACTCGCTGAGTTCGACGGCGTCGTGCTGGTCGAATGGGGCGATGTGGCGGCCGCCGGATTCGGCGACCACCTGGAAGTGCGCCTCGGCGGCGACGACCGCGATGATCTCGACGATGACGATGTCGATGATGACGACGAGTTCGGGTTGGACGAGTCGCGGCTGATCGAACTGGAGGCGACCGGTCGGTCGTGGGCTGGCCGATGGGATCGGTTGGCGCGAGCGGTGGAGGCGTACCGGTGCTGATCCTCGGGATCGAGTCGGCGACCCAGCAGGTAGGCGTGTCGATCGGCGGGCACGAAGGTGTGATCGCCACGTTCGAGGTGGCGCGTGGCCGCCGCCACGCAGAGATCCTGACTCCGGCGATCGAGTTCGTGTGCCGTCAGGCAGACGTCTCGCTCAGCGAACTCGGCTGCATCGCCGTCGATGTCGGCCCGGGATTGTTCACGGGCATGCGAGTCGGACTGGCGACCGGCAAGGCGCTCGCCCAGGCGCTCAAGATCCCGATGATCGGTATCAGTTCACTGGACCTGTTGGCGTTCCCGTGTCGTCACACCGATCGGGTGGTGGTACCCGCCATCGATGCCCGCAAGGGCGAACTGTTCTGGGCGATGTACCGCCAGGTGCCGGGAGGCGTGCAACAGGTCAGCCCGCCCACCGTCGGGCCGGTCGACGACCTCGTTGCCGACCTGCTGGCGCGCAGTCAGGACGTCTGGTGCGTCGGCGACGGCGCCGAGCGTTACCGAGACGAGATCATCGACGGGTTCCACTGCGAGATTTCCGGGCCGGTGCATCCGTCGCCTGCGGCGCTGGTGCAGTTGGCCCACGCCAAGGCGCTGCGCGAGGAATGGGTGCGCCCCAGCGCGATCGAGCCGATCTACCTGCGCCAACCCGATGCGTTGATCAACTGGTCGACCCGCGAGAGCCGTCCATGAGCGTGGTGCCGCGCTTCTTGTCGCCCCCGCTCGGCAGAGGCGACGGGTTCACGATCGAACCGATGCGTCGTCGACATCTGCGCCAAGTCTTGCCGATCGAGCTGGCCGCCTACCCGAAGTCGTGGTCTCGGTCGGTCTTCGAGGGCGAACTCGATCAGGTTCGCAACGGCTCGCGCTGCTATCTCGTGATCCGGTCGGCGCAGCGGATTCTCGGCTACGCCGGTCTGTGGTTCGTCGATGACCCCGACGGTGATCAGGCACATGTCACGAACATCGTGGTCGACCCGGATCGCCGTCGACAGGGCATCGCCACCCTGTTGTTGCTGGCGCTGGCCGAGCGGGCGATCGAGCGCGGATGCGTGGCGTGGACACTGGAGGTGCGGGCGTCGAGCGAGGGCGCGATCGAGCTCTACCGCCAGTTCGGCTTCGCCCCGGCCGGAGTGCGCAAGCGCTACTACGAGAACGACGAGGACGCGATCGTGATGTGGTGTCACGACATCCACACCGCTGAATATGCCGAACGATTGAGAGCACTCGCAGCATGAACCCTCCCATCGCTCCGGTCATCATCCCGGACGAGTCGACCCTGGTGCTCGGGATCGAGACGAGCTGCGACGAAACGGCGGCGGCGCTCGTGATGGGTGGCAATGACGTCGTGTCGAGTGTGGTCTCGAGCCAGATCGAGATCCACGCCGACTTCGGTGGCGTCGTGCCGGAGATCGCCAGCCGCGCCCATCTCGAAGCGCTCAACCCCGTGGTGGCGCGGGCGATCGTCGAGGCGGGGGTGCCCGACTCACGGATCGACGCCGTCGCCTGCACGGTCGGGCCTGGGCTGATCGGCGCCTTGCTGGTCGGCGTGTCGGCAGCCAAAGCGTTGGCGTTGGCGTGGGATGTGCCGTTCGTCGGGGTCAACCATCTCGAGGCGCACCTGTACGCGGCGTTTCTCGAGGACCCGACACTCGAGTTTCCGCTGGTGGTGCTGCTGGTCTCCGGTGGCCACACGATGTTGGTGGAGATGACCGGGCACGGCCGGTACCGACTGCTCGGGCAGACGATCGACGATGCGGCAGGCGAGGCCTTCGACAAGGTGGCCAGATTCCTCGATCTGGGCTACCCGGGCGGACCGGCGATCGACCGGACCGCGCTCAACGGTGATCCGGACCTGATCCGGTTTCCGCGGGCTCTCAGCGAGGATCGTGACAACCTCGACTTCAGTTTCAGCGGACTCAAGACGGCGGTCATGAACTATGTCCGCAAGCATCCCGACGTCGGCTCGGCCGACGTGGCCGCTTCGTTCCAGATGGCGGTCGTCGACGTACTGGTGAAGAAGGCACGGAGGGCCGCCGAGATGGTCGGGGCCAAGGGCCTCGTGCTGGGTGGGGGAGTCGCTGCCAACTCGCTGCTGCGCGAGGAGATGCTCGGGGCGTGTGCCGAGGCGGGTATCCGGGGGTTCTTGCCGAGCCGGGCGATGTGCACCGACAACGCCGCCATGATCGCCGCCGCCGGCTGGTTCCGACTGGCGAGCGACGGTCCGACACCGCTCGACGTCGGTGCCTTCCCCAACCTGAAGCTGCCGCTGCTCGACGACTGACCGTTCCCGCTTTGGTTGGTCGCTCGGAGCGATCGCAACGGTAGACAGAGTGGATGAGCGACTCGCCGGACTGTCCTGTCTGCACCATGCCCAATCCGATGCAAACGTTGGATGGATTCGAGTGCGCCACGTGTGGTCACGAGTGGTTGGCAGAGCTCGGGTCGGGTCTCGACGACATTCGCGATGCCAACGGCAACGTGCTCGGCGACGGCGACGATGTGACGATCGCCAAAGACATCAAGCTCGACGGCAAGGCGGGCGGGCTGAAGGCCGGCACCAAGATCAAGTCGATTCGCCTGGTTTCGGGCGACCACGAGATCGATGCCAAGGTCGACGGCAGAGCGATCCTGATCAAGGCTGAGTTCGTCAAGAAGGCCTGAACAGGCGCTCCGGCGGCCTGGTTCGTCAGCGAAGCCCGATCGCCCGGCCGGATTGTGTCATCGTCGCCAAGAAGAGACCGCCGTGATCCTCGACGATGCCGCCGGCCCGGCTGGTCATCTGGGTGGCGGCAGCCGAGTCATCGGTACGTGGGGGATGCCGTCCTCCACGAACTGACCGCCGGCGATGGTGAAGCCGAGCCGCTGGTACCACTCGACCAGGTAACTCTGGGCGTCGAGCACCAGCGTTCCCGGAATGGTGCCGGCGATGTGTGCCATCAGGGCGGCGGCCAACCGTTCCCCACGAAATCGGGGTGAGGTCACGACCCGCCCGATCCGGGTCGCGCCATCGGGGTCGGCGAGGGTGCGGGCGTAGACGGCGATCGAATCCTGCCGCTCGACCCAGTGATGGAGCGTGCCGGGATCGGTGTCACGGCCGTCGATGTCGAGGTACACGCAGGCTTGTTCGACCACGAACACCTCGCTGCGCAGCCGCAGGATCGCGTACACCTGGGTCGTGTCGAGTTCGGCGAACGTGCGACTGACGACGTCGGCTGGATCCATGCCGAGACTGTACCGAGCGGCGCGGCCGCCGACGGCGGGTACCGTTGGAGGGTCATGTTGCCGCTTCGAATCGGAGATTTCACTCCTGCCGCGCCGGTCGTGCTGGCCCCGATGGCCGGTGTCACCAACCGCGCCTTTCGCACGATGTGCCGGTCGTACGCCCCGGACCTCGTCTACGTCAACGAGATGGTGATGTCGACGGCCGTGGTGTATCGCAACGACAAAACGCTGCGGATGATGAAGTTCGGACCGGAGGAATCGCCTCGCAGCCTGCAGTTGTACGGCAGCGATCCGGAGATGCTCGGTCGCGCTGTGCACTCGGTGTGCGATGAGGGCCTGGTCGACCACATCGACCTCAACTTCGGCTGCCCTGCAGCGAAGGTCACCCGCAAGGGTGGCGGCGCAGCGGTACCCGCCAAGCCGAGGCTGTTGCGACAGATCGTGAGGGCCGCCGTCGGCGCCGCCGCTCCGTACGGCGTGCCGGTCACCGCCAAGTTCCGGATGGGTTTGTGGGACGACCTGCGGACCGACATCAGCACCGGTCTGATCTGCGCCGACGAAGGCATCGGCTGGATCGCCTTGCACGCTCGCACCGTCCAGCAGCACTACTCGGGCGAAGCCCGGTGGGATGCGATCGGTGAACTCAAGCAGGCCGTCGACGGCATCCCGGTGCTCGGCAATGGCGATATCTGGCAGGCCAGCGATGCGGTCGAGATGATGGCGGCGACCGGATGCGACGGTGTCGTGATCGGGCGCGGCTGCCTGGGGCGGCCGTGGCTGTTCGGCGACCTCGTCGCAGTGCTCAACGGTGGCACGGCGCCTGCCCCTCGATTGCTCGGCGAGGTCCTCGATGCGATGCTGTGTCACGCCGTGCTGCTGGTCGAGCACTACGAGGGCCACGGTGGCGAGCAGTTCGCGATGCGCGACTTCCGCAAGCACACGGCGTGGTACATGTCGGGATACCCGGTCGGCCCCGAGGTTCGACGCCGACTCGCCCAGATCTCCTCGGTTGCCGAGATCGAGCAGATCGTCGACCATCTCGACGCCGCCACCGAAATCGTCGAGGGCGGCGAGCGGATCAAGCGCGGCCACACGAACGGCCCGGTCAAGGTCTCGCTGCCCGATGGGTATCTCGATCACACCGACGACCTCGTGATTCCCGACGACGGCCACGTCATGGCCCTGTCCGGCGGCTGATCTGACACCGAACGTCATCGAAATTGACACGTGTCGGCTGACCGACAAGGATCGGGGGCGCTGTGTCGGTTCGGCTCACGCCGGTTCGGCACCATTCGGGGAAACGCTTGACGACAGGAGTCTCGACATGGCCGGTTCTGGATCGATTCTGGGGAACGCAGTACATCGCTTGGAAGATCCGACGCTGCTGACCGGGGAAGGAAAGTACGTCGACGACCTCGTCGAGACGGGCATGTTGTACGTGCACTTCGTTCGTTCTGCGGTGGCCCACGGCAACCTCGTGTCGGTCGACATCTCCGAAGCCGAATCGATGCCTGGCGTCGTGGGCGTGTATCACGCCGGCGGCGACAATCTCGGTCTGCCGGACTTCCAGGGCTTCGCGATGATCCCGGAAGCGCTCAACCGACCGGTGTTCGCAGTCGGCAAGGTCCGCTTCGTCGGTGACGTCGTCGCCGCCGTCGTCGCCGAGTCGGCCGCTCAGGCCAGCGATGCCGCCGAGGCCGTGATCGTCGACTACGACATCCTGCCGAGCGTGATCAACCCAGTCGATGCGTTGGCCCCAGACGCCCCGCTCCTGTTCCCCGAGGCGGGCTCGAACATCTGCTACGCCAGCGAGTTCGGCACCGAAGGTGGGGACCCGACCGAGGGCGCCGACGTGGTCGCAGAGGTCACGATGGTCAGCCAGCGTTTGGCCGGCGTACCGATGGAGAACAACGGCATCGTCGCCGTACCCGATGGCGACAGCCTCACCTTGTGGGTTTCGCATCAGACCCCCCATGGCATCCACGCCGGCTACGCACCGATGCTCGGGCTCGAGCCGGAGAAGCTGCGCGTGGTGTGCCCGTGGGTCGGGGGCGGATTCGGCCCGAAGGCAGCGGCGTACGTCGAGCACATCGTGGCCGGCAAGGCGGCGATGGCGCTCAACCGGCCGGTCAAGTGGATCGCAACCCGATCTGAAGACATGCTGTCGCTGGTGCAGGGCCGCGACATGGTCATGCACGGTCGGCTCGGAGTGAATAACGACGGCAAGATCGTCGGCTTCGATGCGTCCGTGGTCGCCTCGGGGGGCGCCTACCCGGCGATCGGAGCGATCCTGCCGATGATGACCCAGATGATGTCGATCGGTGTGTACGACATCTCCAAGGTTCGTTTCGACGCCAAGTCAGCGGCCACCAACAACACCACGATCGGTGCCTACCGCGGCGCCGGCCGGCCAGAGGCAACGCAGCTGATCGAGCGTGTGATCGATATCGCCGCCGACATGATCGGTATGGACCCTGCCGAGATTCGGCGCGCCAACTTCCTCCAGCCCGGCGCCTTCCCACTCACCACCACCACGGGTGCCAACTACGACTCGGGCGAATATGAGAAGTCGCTCGACGCGGTTCTCGCAGCGTCCGGCTACGCCGATCTGCGAGCTGAGCAGGCCGCCCGCCGGGCAACTGGGGACCCGAAGCAGTTGGGTATCGGCGTGTCCGCCTACGTCGAGGTCACGGCTCCGCTCGGGCTGCATATGGAGTGGGGCGCCTGTGAGGTCAACGCCGACGGTTCGGCCACCGTGTTCGCCGGCACCAGCGTGCACGGCCAGGGCCACCACACGGCGTTCGCGATGCTCGCCAGCGACATGCTCGGCATCCCGATGGACAAGATCAGCTTCGTCAACTCCGACACCAAGACGGTGCCGCGCGGCTCCGGAACGTTGGGTTCGCGCTCGCTGCAGACCGCTGGCAGTGCAATCCATCTGGCGTCTGAGGGTGTGCTCGAGCGGGCCAAGAAGATCGCCGCTCACATGCTCGAGGCGTCACCCGACGACATCGTGGTCGGCGACGGTGGGCTCGAGGTCGCCGGTGTGCCTGCCAACAACGTGTCGTGGACCGATCTGGCCGCCGCATCGCAGGATGCTTCGAAGCTGCCCGACGATGTCGAGCCGGGCGCCCTGCGCCACGAACTCGACTTCGACGGCACCGACTCCACGTTCCCGTTCGGTGCCCACGTGTCGGTGGTCGAGGTCGATACCGACACCGGGCGAGTCACGATGTTGCGCCACATCGCCGTCGATGACTGTGGCCGGATCCTCAACCCGCTGCTGGTGCGCGGCCAGCAGCACGGTGGCATCGCCCAGGGCGCCGCCCAGGCGCTGTACGAGCAGGTCCAATACGACGACGAGGGCAACCCGATCACCTCCAACTTGATGGACTACGCGATCCCGTCGGCGGCCGAGTTGTGCAGCTTCGAAGCCTCGAACACCGAGACCGACAGCCCGCGCAATCCGCTCGGAGCCAAGGGGATCGGCGAGTCGGGCACGATCGGCTCGACCCCGGCGATCCAGAATGCCGTGATCGACGCCGTGTCACATCTCGGCGTCGTCCACATCGACATGCCATGCACCGCCGAGCGGGTCTGGGCAGCGATCCAGTCAGCGCGCTGAGCGACAGCGCCCTCGTGGGCAACGCCCTGATCCTGGCCTCGTCGTCGCCGCGCCGTCAGCAGCTGCTGCGTTCGATCGGAGTCGACTTCACCGTCCACGTCGCCGATGTCGATGAAACCGAGCGACCGGGCGAACCACCGCTGACATACGTCGAGCGAGTCGCCCGCAGCAAGGCAGCAGCCGTGGTCGAACGGCTCGGGTTGGGGCTCGACGCCGCCGTGAGTGATCCGGTTGCGGTGCTGGCGGCCGACACGACCGTCGACGTCGACGGACAGATCCTGGCCAAACCGATCGACGACGACGATGCCCGGCGGATGCTGAGCATGCTCTCGGGCCGCACGCATCAAGTCCATACCGCTGTGGTCGGTTGGCACGTCGACGGCGGCGAGCCCCGGTTCGAAACGGTCATGGTGACGACCGACGTCACCTTCGCCCGCCTCAGCGAGCCAGGCATCGACTGGTACCTGTCGATCGGCGAGCACCTCGACAAAGCCGGCGCCTACGGCATGCAGACCGCCGGTGGCGCCCTGGTGCGCCGCATCGAAGGCAGCCCGACCAACGTGATCGGCCTCCCACTTGCCGAGACGGTCGGCCTGCTGCGGACATGCGGCGTCTCCGTCGGCGGCGCCTGAAATCTCGGATCGACTGCCGGTGCTAGAACTGCTGCATGCAGATCGCGGGAACGACGTGGGTGGTCACGGGGGCTTCAGCCGGGATCGGCGAGGCGATCGCCGTCGAGGCTGCTTCGCGAGGGGCGCGAGTGATCGGATTGGCCCGGCGGGCTGACGTGCTGGGTGAGGTGATGAGGCGCATCGCTGGAATCGCTGTGCTGGCTGATCTCTCGGACCGGGCTGTCGTCGACGGGCTGGTCGACCGGATCGAGGCCGAGCACGGCCCGATCGACGTGTGGGTCAACAACGCCGGCATCGACCTCGCCGGTTCGCTGGCCGACGCCACAGCGAGCGATGTCTACGCGATCCACGAACTCAACCTGGTGACACCGATCGAGCTGTGCCGCCAAATCATCCCCTTGATGGAACGGCGCCAGGGTGGCCACATCGTCAACGTCAGCTCGATGGCTTCCAGCGCCGGGTTCTCCGGGATGTCGCTGTATTGCAGTACCAAGGCCGGGC
Source organism: uncultured Acidimicrobiaceae bacterium (assembly GCA_963700265.1). GTDB lineage: Bacteria > Actinomycetota > Acidimicrobiia > Acidimicrobiales > Ilumatobacteraceae > Ilumatobacter. The sequence goes on from CAVOWX010000002.1 coordinate 293,419, forward strand.
TGTCCAACTTCCATCGAGTGTTGCGAGCCGAGATGAAGGGCTCACCCGTTTCCAGCACGATCGTCGAGATCGGTCCGATCCCGACCGACATGTTGGAGCGCGTCTACGACCATCCGCCGACCGAACGCGGCTTTCGTCGCCTTCGTCGCCTGCAACTGATGCCGGAGATCGAGCGTGAGGTGGTTGCCAAGGGTGTCGTCGACGCCGTGCAGAAGGGCCGCAAGACGGTTCGTTTCCCGCGCCGTGCGGTGATGTTCCCGGTGTTGACCTCGACGCCGCAGCGGATCGTCGACCTGCTCCTGGTCGGTCGCAGCGAGGCCCGCTGAGTACGCCTCCACCGAAACAACCGTTAGCACTCTCGCCTGCCGGTTGCTAAACGCCGCCTCGCCTGTCTACGATTGGCACTCGCCCGGGGTGAGTGCTAACGGCCCTGAGCAGTGAATCAACAACCACCGTGACACGCCAATGGAGGCATGTGCCCATGAATCTGAAGCCGCTGGATGACCGTATTGTCGTCCTGCCAAACGAGGCAGAGACGCAGACCGCATCGGGTCTCGTGATCCCCGATACCGCCAAAGAGAAGCCACAGCAGGGCAAGGTTCTTGCCGTGGGACCCGGCAAGCGCTCCGAGCAGTCGGGCGACATCATTCCGCTCGGCATCGAGGTCGGTCAGACCGTCCTCTACTCGAAGTACGGCGGCACCGAGATCACCGTCGCCGGTGACGATGTACTCGTGCTCAACGCTCGCGACGTGCTCGCGATCGTCGAAAACTGAACTCCAACCCCCGTTCACCCACGAAATCTGAGGAAAGATACGCATGGCAAAAATGCTGAAATTCGACGACGAAGCTCGTCGCTCACTAGAAGCCGGAGTCAACAAGCTTGCTGACGCCGTCCGCGTCACGCTCGGCCCGAAGGGCCGCAACGTGGTGCTCGACAAGAAGTTCGGTGCCCCGACGATCACCAACGATGGTGTTTCCATCGCCAAGGAGATCGAGCTCGACGACCCGTTCGAGAACATGGGCGCCCAGCTCGTCAAGGAAGTCGCCACGAAGACTGACGACATCGCCGGTGACGGCACCACCACGGCTACCGTGCTCGCTCAGGCGATGGTGCGGGTCGGCATCAAGAATGTCGCTGCCGGCGCCAACCCGATGGCCGTCAAGAAGGGCATCGAGGCCGCCGTTGTGGCCGCCGTTGCTTCGCTTCAGGCGCAGGCCAAGGATGTCGACGACAAGACCGACATCGCCAACGTCGCCACCATCTCGGCCGCCGATAGCTCGATCGGTGAGGTCATCGCCGACGCCATCGACAAGGTCGGCAAGGACGGCGTGGTCACGGTCGAGGAGTCGAACACGTTCGGCACCGACCTCGAGTTCACCGAGGGCATGCAGTTCGACAAGGGCTACCTGTCGCCGTACTTCGTGACCGACATGGAGCGCCAGGAAGTCGTGCTCGAGGATGCCTACATCCTGCTCAACCAGGGCAAGATCTCGACGGTCCAGGCCATGCTCCCCGTGCTCGAAGCTGTGATGAAGACCGGCAAGCCGCTCGTCATCGTCGCCGAGGACATCGAGGGCGAGGCACTCGCCACGCTGGTCGTCAACAAGATCCGTGGCACGTTCAACGCTGCTGCCGTCAAGGCCCCTGGCTTTGGCGATCGTCGCAAGGCGATGCTGCAGGACATGGCCGTCCTCACCGGTGGCCAGGTCATCAGCGAGGACGTCGGGCTCAAGCTCGAGAACGCCACGCTCGACCTGCTCGGCAGCGCCAAGCGGATCATCATCACCAAGGACAACACCACCATCGTCGATGGCGGCGGAACCAAGGATGATGTCAACGGTCGGATCAGCCAGATCAAGGCCGAGATCGAGAACACCGATTCGGACTGGGACCGCGAGAAGCTGCAAGAGCGTCTCGCCAAGCTGGCCGGCGGCGTTGCCGTGATCAAGGTCGGCGCAGCCACCGAGGTCGAGCTCAAAGAGAAGAAGCACCGCATCGAAGACGCCGTGTCGTCGGTTCGTGCGGCCATCGAGGAGGGTGTGGTCGCCGGTGGCGGCACCGCTCTGATTCGGGCCCGCGCCGACGTGCAGGCTGTCGTCGACTCGCTCGAGGGTGACGAGCAGACGGGCGCCCGCCTGGTCTGGGAGTCGCTCACCGCTCCGGCTCGCAACATCGCCGAGAACGCCGGCCTCGAGGGTTCGGTCATGGTTCGTGCGATCGAGGCCGAGACGGGCTCGATCGGACTCAACGCTGCGACTGGCGAGATGGTCGACATGTTCAAGGCCGGCATCATCGACCCGGCCAAGGTCACACGTTCGGGGCTGCAGAATGCAGCGTCGATCGCGGCCCTCCTGCTCACCACCGAGTGCCTGGTCGCCGACAAGCCCGAGCCTGCTGGTGCAGGCATGGGCGGCGGCATGGACCCGATGGGTGGCATGGGCGGCATGATGTGATCCAGCCTCCTCACGGAGCCTGAACACATTCGTTCGGGAACGGCCCGGAGCTTGCGCTCCGGGCCGTTCCGCGCCCCAGCGGAGTTGGGAGTTGTGCCAGGCACAACTCCCAACTGGGTGTCCGGTACGGTGCGAGGGGTGGAACCGGGGACGCTGTTGGCGAGTGGGCGGGCCGCTGACGTCTACGACCAGGGCGACGGAACCGTGTTGCGGCGCTACCGGAGCGACCACGACGTTGCCGACGAAGCGAGGCTGATGATCTGGCTGGCCGAGCAAGGCTTCCCGGTGCCGGTGGTTCACCTGGCCGATGGCCGCGACCTGGTGATGGCGAAGATCGTGGGGCCGACGATGCTCGAGGATCTCGCTCGGCGTCCGTGGCGGCTGGTGGGCCATGCCCGTGTGCTGGCGCGACTGCAAAAGCGGCTGAACCGTCTTCCAGCTCCGGACTGGCTCGACACCAGGCAAGGCGTCCCCACCGGCGACTCGGTGCTGCACCTCGATCTGCATCCGATGAACGTGATCTTCGTCGGCGACGATCCGATGGTGATCGACTGGACCAATGGAAGTCGGGGGTCGGCCTCGTTCGATGCGGCGATGACCAGCGTGTTGATGTCGACCGCCGAGTTGTCGGCACGTCGTGATCGCCTGGCGGTGGGGTTGTTCGTGTTCAGCTTCGAGATGTTTCGTGGCCGCAGGGTCACGCGCAGTTCGATCCGGGCCGCTGCCACATACCGGCTCGCAGATCCCAACATCACCGAAGTCGAACGCACTCGGCTACTGCGCAGAGTTGGCTGAACGCGATCCGAGACGGTCGTGACTGTCGGCGAGATAGGTTGCGACGGATGGGTGAGCGCGCGATGCGACCGTTCTGGGTCCACCAGCTGGCGGAGTACCTGATCGGCATCTCGCTCGTCGCTCAGGGCATGCAGGACATCTCTCCACTGGTGCCGTCGTTGGCGGGCGCCCTGGTGATGGTCAACGCCTCGATCGTGCGCGGGCCACTCGGAGCGTTCAAGTTCGTCAACCGCCGGGTGCACCGTTGGCTCGACATCGTGATGATGGTGCTGATCGCGGTCGGCGTGGCGCAGCCGTGGATCGAGGTCGAGGCCACGGGACGCCTGATCATGGCCGTGATGCTGGTGCCGCTCGGCTTCTTGTGGTTCTACACCGACTGGGCCGAGCGGGCCGATCGCAAGCAACGCCGGGTCGCAGCCGCCGGCTCGACCGGGGATGCAGTCGGCCGGTCGGCGGGTCGGATCGCCGCCAACGCCTACCTCACCGGCAAGAACGCCATCAAGAAGCGCTCCCAGTAGCCGCAACGGGTGACGGAGTGGTGTCAGACACCTTTCCGTTGCAGGCGGACGACCCTTCGGGGGGAGCGGGCGTAGGCTTGGGGCATGTCGACGTTCGAGCGTCCCGCCCCCGACCTCACCAAGCTGGTTGCCGCCTGGGAGGAATTCGAGGCCGGCGAGCAGGCGCCCGGCAAAGTGCTGGCAAACCTCAAGACCGCAGGTCTGTCGGTGGTGCTGGCCGAGCTGATCGAGTCCGGCTGGACGCCCACCGCTCCAACCGCCTGACGTGAATCCGCTACCCGGCCAACGAGCCGGCGGGCAACAGATCGTGCCCCGCCCCGAGGCGTGGTCACCGGGACCCGAGGCGCCATGGTCGCCAGGCGCGACGGCTTCGATGGCCGAGCTGCTTGCGGTGGTGCCCGAACACGACCGCCCGATGCTTCCTGCGTTTCCGGGCGCCAGGGCCTCGGCGGTGCTGATCGCCCTCGCCGACGGGCCACAGGGGCCGGAGGTGCTGCTGACTCGACGCTCGTGGGAAATGCGCACACATCGCGGTGAGGTGAGCTTTCCGGGCGGCCGCCTGGACCCAGGTGAGACACCCGTCGAGGCGGCGCTTCGCGAGGCCCACGAGGAGGTCGGTCTCGACCCCGCCCAAGTCAGCGTTCACGGCGAACTCGAACACCTCAACACGGTGGTCAGTCGCAGTTACATCGTGCCCAAGGTCGCCACGGTGCCAGAGGTGCTGACCCTGCGGGCGGAGACCGCCGAGGTCGACCGAGTGCTGTGGGTGCCGCTCGCCGAGTTCACCCGGCCGGGCACGTATCGCTCAGAGGTGTGGGGGATCGGCGCCACCGATCGACTGCTGCACTTCTTCGAGCTCGATGACGAAACCGTGTGGGGCGCCACCGCCCACATGCTCGTCGACCTCCTGCGCCGCACCCTCGCGCCAACTCGCTAGGCCTGCGAGATCGATTGCCAGAGGGCTGTGACGTGGTGGCGTTCGGTGGTGCGGGCGCCGATCGAGATTCGCATCACCGCCCTCCCGTCGAGCACCGTTCGGGTCACGTAGGCCTCGCCGGCTGCGTTGATGCGGTCGATCAGCTGCTCGGTCAGCGCGTCGTCACCGACCACGCGCAGACACACCAGATTGAGCGGGTGATCAGCGACGATTTCGAATCGCTCGTCGGCGGCGATCCAGCCGGCGAGCTCCTGGGTGAGCTCGACGTCGCGCCGGATCCGCTGCTGCACGGCACCGATCCCGTCGAGCCGGATCGTGAACCACAACTTGAGCGCACGGAACCGGCGCCCGAGCGGCACCTGCCAGTCGCGGTAGTCGATCGCCGCGCCCAACTCGGCGGCAGCCGAGCGCAGGTACTCGGGCAGGATGCTGAGCGCACCCAGTAGCGCCGCCCGATCGGCGGTCCAGAACAGCGTGCAGTCGAAGTTGACGCCCATCCACTTGTGCGGGTTGGTGGCATAGCTGTCGGCGCGGTCGATGCCGTTGTTGACCCAGCGATGCTCGGGCACGAGGGCGGCGATGCCGCTCATCGCGCCGTCGACGTGCAACCACACCTCGTTGGTGGAGCAGATGTCGGCGATCGTTTCGGTCGGGTCGAACGCCATCGACGAGGTGGTGCCGTGGGTCGAGCACACGAAACACGGGATCAACCCGGCGGTACGGTCAGCCTCGATCGCTGCTGCCAGTGCGGCTGGGCGCATGGCGAAGCGCTCGTCATGGTCGATGACCCTGGTTCGATCGGTGCCGATCCCGGCGATCCGGAGACCCTTCTCGATCGACGAATGGGCCTGCGAGGTGCAGTACGCGGTGAGTTTCGACGTATCACCGTCGGCGTTGACGGCGCCGCCCGTCGACCGCCAGCGGGCGGCCAGGATGGCGACCAGCACGGCTTCGCTCGCCGACCCCTGGATCACGCCGCCACCGTGTGCACTCGTCGACCGGAACCGGTCGGGCAAACCCAACAGCTCCTGCATCCAGTCGAGCATCAGTGTCTCGATCTCGGTACACGCCGGCGAGGTGACCCAACTCATGCCCTGCACACCGAGCCCGGCCGAGAGCAACTCGCCGAGGATCGACGGGTACGTGGTGTTGGCCGGGAAGTAGGCGAACCAGTTCGGGTGCTGCCAATGCGTGATGCCGGGCAGCACGACCCGATCGATGTCGGCCCGAATGGCCTCCCACGATTCGGGTTCGGTCGGGGGGTGTTCGGGGAGCATCGCCCGCACGTCGCCGGGCTGGATGTCGGGGACGATCCGCCGCTCCTCGACCCCTTCCAGGTAGTCGGCGATCAGGTCGATCATCTCGTAGCCATTGCGACGGAACTCGTCGGGAGTCATCGGCGTGCCTTTCTCGATTGTGCAACGATTCGCCAGGCGATGAAGGCGATGCCGGCGAGTACGGCGATCAGCACCAGCGTTTGGCGCCAGCCTCCGCGGGCTTCGCTGCCGCAGCCTGGCTTGGGGAGCGAGCTGAGGCAATCCCCGAGCGAGCGGTCCTCCGGAAAGAATTCGTTGATCGTGTCGGGCGGTGGCGCGGTGTCATCCGTGGTGCTCGCAGTGGGGGTCGCGATGTCGTTGACCCAAATGGACGCGGCGTCGCCAGGTGCCGGAGCGGCAGCCGACACGCCGCCGGTCGGGCCGACGATCGACAGGATGACGGTGATCACGAAAACGCGCAGGAGCACCGCGACTGTCTACCATCGGGGGCTTGACAGCAGACATTTCAGATCCCGATCGTTCCGACGACCCGCAGGCCCGCCGCGACAGTGTGCTGGTCGTCGATTTCGGTGCGCAGTACGCCCAGCTGATCGCCCGCCGCGTCCGCGAGTTGCACGTGTTCTCCGAGATCGTGAACCATCGCATCACCGCCGACGAGGTAGCAGCCAAGCAGCCGGCGGCGATCATCTTGTCTGGCGGACCGGCGAGCGTGAACATCGAGGGCACACCGCGCCTCGACCCGGCGATCTACGAGCTCGGTGTGCCGATCTTCGGGATCTGCTACGGCGCCCAGTTGATCGCCGCCCAGCTGGGAGGCACGGTGGGGCGCGGTATGGCGGGGGAGTACGGCAGGGCCCACCTCACCCGCACGGCCGACTCGTCGGTGCTGCACGTCGACATCCCCGATCAGCACGACGTGTGGATGAGTCACTTCGACGCGATCACCGAGCCGCCCCCTGGTTTTCGAGCGACGGCATCGACCAAGGATGCGCCGGTCGCCGTGCTGGAGAACGACGAACGCCGGATCTGGGGTGTGCAGTTCCATCCCGAGGTCGTCCATTCGCCGCACGGCATGGCCGTGTTGCGGACGTTCCTGCACGATCTCGCCGGCTGCGATCCGAGCTGGCGGATGGCGTCGGTGATCGACGAACAGGTGGCCAAGATCCGGGCCCAGGTCGGCGACCAACGAGCGATCTGTGCGCTGTCTGGCGGCGTCGACTCGTCGGTCGCGGCCGCACTGGTACACAAGGCGATCGGGCACCAGCTGACCTGCATCTACGTCGACACCGGGCTGATGCGCAAGGACGAGAGTGCCCAGATCGTCGAGACCTACGGGCGCAACATGAACCTCGAGTTGATCCATGTCGACGCCGGCGACCGCTACTTCGAGGCGCTGGCCGGCGTCACCGAACCGGAGACCAAGCGCAAGATCATCGGCGAGCAGTTCATCCGGATCTTCGAGGAACACACGGGTGGATTGACCGAGGCGGCATTCCTGGTGCAGGGCACGCTGTACCCGGACCTGATCGAGAGTGGCGGAGCCGACGGCACCGCCGACGTGATCAAGAGCCACCACAACGTCGGCGGGTTGCCCGAAGACATGACGCTGGAGCTCGTCGAGCCGCTGCGTGACCTGTTCAAGGACGAGGTGCGGGCCTTGGGCACCGAACTCGGGTTACCCGACGAGATGGTGTGGCGCCAGCCGTTTCCCGGCCCTGGGCTGGGTGTGCGAATCATCGGCGAGGTCACCCCGGACAAGGTCGCGACCCTGCAGGAGGCCGACGCGATCGTCGCGCGAAGAGATCGCCTGGGCCGGACTCGAACGCGAGATCTGGCAGGCCTTCGCTGTGCTGCCCGACATCCGATCAGTGGGAGTCATGGGGGACGAGCGCACCTACGGCCACCCGATCATCATCCGTGCCGTGACCAGCGACGATGCGATGACCGCCGACTGGGCGAGGCTGCCGTACGACCTGCTCGAGAAGATGTCGCAACGGATCATCAACGAGGTGCCCGGCATCAACCGGGTCGCCTACGACATCACCTCGAAGCCGCCCGGCACGATCGAGTGGGAGTGAACGTCGGACCCGGTGACCGGTCGCCGGTCTCGGGGACCGTCGTTGCCGCCTCGCAGCCAATTGCGGCCGCGATCGCAACACGTTCGTAATATTCGGTACACTGCGTGCTCGTCCTATGAAGATCCCTTCACCCCACCGTCTCGGCCGTCTGATCGTCGTCGCATCGGCGTTCACGATGCTGCTTCCGGCCGTGTTCCCCGAAATCGCACAAGCCTCCGTCGGCGATCAACGCCGCGAGGTCGAGCGGATCGTCGATCAGCTCGACAAGCTCGAGACCCAGGCCGACATTCTCGCCGAGGACTATGCCGAGGCGGTCGACCAGAAGAACCAACTCGACATCGAGATCATCGCCGCCGAGGGCCGCGTGGCCGCCAAGGAGGCCGAACTGAACGGCCTGCGCGGCGATCTGGCCGAGGTGGCGATCCGGGCGTTCACCGGCAATGGCGCCGACGTGCTCGGCCCACTGTTCTCCGACGCCAACCAGTACAGCGAGGGCCTCCGACGCGATCAGTACAGCCGCGTCGCGCTCAGCGTTGGCACCAGCACCACCGACGATCTCGATGAGCTGATCAGCGACCTCGAGACGGAACGCAAGGACCTCGAGTCGAAGCGTGCTCAGGCCGAAGCGCTCACGATCAAGATCGTCGACAAGCAACAACAGACCGAAACGCTGACGGCCGAGTACACAGAGCAGCGCGCCGCTGCCGAGCGTCGTCTGGGGCAGCTGATCCGGGAAGAAGAAGAGCGTCGTGCAGCGGCTGCCTACGCCCAACTGCAAGCCGAGTACGCAGCCCAACAAGCTGCCAATGCGTCTGCCAACGCCAACACCGGTGGCGGTGGCGGCAACACCGGTGGTGGAGCGACGACCGGTGGCGGAGCGACGACCGGTGGTGACACCACCGGAGGCGGGGGTACCAGTGCCCCCAGCGCTCCAGCGCCGGCTGCCAACATCCCGTCGGTTTCGGGGCGGGCTGGGATTGCGATCGAAGCGGCACGCGGCCAGTTGGGCGTGAGCTACAAGTACGCCACCTCGAATCCGGGTGTGTCGTTCGACTGTTCCGGGCTGACGCACTACGCCTGGGGTCAGGCCGGCGTGTACCTGCCGCGCAACTCGCGTTCGCAGGCGGCAGCGCTGCCTCGGGTTCCGGCTGCATCGGCGCAACCAGGTGACCTGGTGTTCTACTACTCGCCGATCAGCCACGTCGGCATCTACCTCGGCGGTGGTCAGCTCCTCCATGCCCCCAACTCCGGCACCGTGGTGAAGATCTCGAGCGTCAGCTGGGGCAAGGTCACCGCCGTCGGCCGTCCCGGCTGACCCACCGAGGCTTGATGCCATGACGCTTGGTGCCTGGCACACTCCGTCATGGGGCTACGGTCGGCGATTGTGCAGGGCATCGATCACGATCGAGTCAGCGAGTGGCTTTCCGCCAACATCGAGGGTGTGGTCGCCCCGTTCCGGTTCGACCTGATCGTCGGCGGTCGCTCGAATCTCACCTATCTCGTCAGCGACGCCGAGGATCACCGGTTCGTCCTGCGGCGTCCCCCGACCGGGCACGTGCTGGCTACGGCTCACGACATGGAGCGCGAGCATCGCATCATCACCGCCGTCGGTCGCACCGACGTGCCCGTGCCGCGCACCTTGGGATTGTGCACCGACACGACGGTCAACGAGGCGCCGTTCTATGTGATGGAGTACGTCGCCGGCGTCGTGCTCGACAGCCCCGAACGCGCCGAGGCGCTGCCGCTCGAGTTGCGACGCCGAACCTGCGAGCACCTGGTAGATGTGCTCGCCGACCTGCACGAGGCCGACGTCGATGCGATCGGACTGGGCGATCTCGCCCGCCGCGAGGGCTATATCGAACGTCAGATCAAGCGCTGGTCGACCCAGTGGGCGAACTCGAAGACCCGCGAGCTTCCGGCGATCGACCAGGTTGCGGCTCACCTGGCTGCCAATGTTCCGGCGCAGCAAGGCGTGGCGATCGCACACGGTGATTACCGGTTCGGCAACAGCATCGTCGACATCGAGCAGGGCCGAATCGTTGCGGTGCTCGACTGGGAGCTGTGCACGCTCGGCGACCCGCTCGCCGATCTCGGCTACCTGGGGGTGTACTGGGTCGGCGACGACGGGGTTGGGCGCCACAACGACCCCACGAGCGCGCCCGGCTTCCTGACCTACGCCGAGGTGGTCGATCGCTATGCCAGCCGGACCGGGCGCGACGTGTCGCAGATCGACTATTACGTTGCGTTCTCGTCGTGGCGGCTGGCCGTGATCAGCGAAGGTGTCTACGCCCGCTACCTGCATGGAGCGATGGGTGCGCAAGCTGATCCGGAAGCACTCGACCTGTTCCGCACCGGCACCGAGGACCTGGCCGCCAAGGCACTCGACGCGACGAGACGACTGGCATGACCGGCGGGACGAGGAAACCGAGATTGGGAAACTGAGATGAGGAGACGGCGATGAGTGATGTCTTGGCCGGATGGGAGCGTTCGTCGTTCTCGGCGGCGGGGTTCACCCATGACACCTACCGCAAGGGCAGCGGTCCGGCGGTGGTGGTGATCCACGAGATCCCCGGGATCACGCCCAAGGTCGCCGAGTTCGCCGACGAGGTGGTGCAGCGCGGGTTCACCGTGGTGATGCCCGATCTGGTCGGCACGCCCGGCAAGGACGTCAGCGCGCCGTACATCGCCGGCAGCTTCACCAAGGTGTGCATCTCCAAGGAGTTCACGTCGTGGGCGCTCGACCGCACGTCGCCCGTGATCGCCTACCTGCGAGCGCTGGCGAGGGCGCTTCACCTGGAACTCGGCGGGCCTGGTGTCGGCGCTGTCGGGATGTGCTTCAGCGGCGGGTTCGCGCTCGGCATGATGGTCGACGACATCATGGTGGCGCCGGTCCTGTCACAACACTCGTTCCCGATCGCCCGCGGCAAAGGGGCGGCCAGCGGCAACCTCGGCCTGTCGCCCGATGACGAGGCGGTCGTGATCCAGCGTGCCGCCGAGGGGTGCGAGGTGCTCGGGCTTCGGTTTACCGGGGACAGATTGGTCGGCACCCGGTTCGACACGCTGCGTCAGAAGCTCGGCGACGCCTTCATCGCCGTCGAGCTTCCCAGCCAGGCCAAGAACGATCATTCGGTGCTGACCGAACAGCGGGACGACGCCAGCGTCACCCGTGTGATCGACTTCCTCGCCGAAAAGCTGCTGGCCTGACCGACCCGGTCGCCCACCGGGTCGAATGACCCTGGTGCATTCCGGGATACCCCGGTAGGGTATCGATATGGCCAAACCGGGATATAGCGACGACAAGCCAGCGATCCTTGCCAGGCTCAAGCGAGTCGAGGGCCAGATCCGCGGGCTGCAACGAATGGTCGACGACGACACGTACTGCATCGACGTGTTGACGCAGGTGTCGGCAGCTACCCGAGCGCTCCAGAGCGTGGCCGTGCAACTGCTCGACGACCACCTTCGGCACTGTGTCTCCAACGCCGTTCAATCCAACGATGCAGTCGAGAGCGAGCGGATCCTCACCGAGGCCAGCCGTGCGATCGAGCGCCTGGTCAAGTCGTAACCGAAACCGAACAACAGCACTCACAAGGAGCACAACATGTCCGACACACTCACCCTCTCGGTTCCCGGAATGACCTGTGGTCACTGCGAAGCCGCCGTCAAACAGGAAGTCGGCGGGGTCCCTGGCGTCACCGACGTCGACGTCAACCTCGAGACCAAGGACGTCGTCGTGACCGGCGCCGCCCTCGACCGGGCAGCCCTCGTGGCAGCGATCGATGAAGCCGGCTTCGAAGTCGCCTGAGTTGGAGAAGCCGGCTGCGAAGTCGCCTGCGGAATCGCGAAGTTGTGCCTGGCACAACTTCCAACTCGGTGCTTGGTTACATCGACCTCGACGTGACGGGGATGACCTGTGCGGCGTGCGCGGCTCGGATCGAACGCAAGCTCAACAAGGTCGACGGCGTCACGGCCACGGTGAACTACGCCACCGAGAAGGCCCGCGTGCGACTCGGCGAATCCTCTCTCGACGTGGATGATCTGATCGCCACGATCGAGGCGACCGGATACGGGGCGCAGTTGCCGTCCGACGATGGCGAGGGTCCCGATCGACTGTCGTATCTCCGCAAGCGGCTCGTGGTCGCCGTCGTCTTCGGGCTGCCCGTGTTGGTGCTGTCGATGGTCCCTGCGCTCCAGTTCGACGCCTGGCAGTGGGTCGCGCTCGTGTTGGCGACTCCCGTGGCCACGTGGGCGGCCTGGCCGTTCCACCGGGCGATGGTGCTCAATCTGCGCCACGGTCAAACCACCATGGACACCCTGATTTCGGTCGGCGTCAGCGCCGCCTTCCTGTGGTCGCTCTGGGCGCTGTTCTTCACGTCGGCGGGCGAGGTCGGGATGGAGATGTCGATGTCGATGGACGTCGGTCCGGCCGACGGCAGCCATCACATCTATCTCGAGGTCGCATCGACCGTTGTGGCGTTCATCCTCGCCGGGCGCTACTTCGAGGCGAGCGCCAAGCGTCGGTCCGGTGACGCCCTGCGGGCGTTGCTCGATCTCGGTGCCAAGGATGTCGCCGTGTTGGATGCCGACGGCACCGAGCGCAGGGTGCCGGTCGAGCAGCTTCGGGTCGGTGACCGCTTCGTCGTTCGCCCTGGTGAAAAGATCGCCACCGACGGCCGCGTGGTCGAGGGAGCCTCGGCGATCGACCAGTCGCTCGTCACCGGCGAGAGTGTCCCGATCGAGGTCGGGACAGGCGACGGCGTGATCGGTGCAACCGTCAACGAGCACGGTCGTCTGATCGTCGAGGCCGTGCGGGTCGGCGCCGACACCCAGTTGGCCACCATGGCGCGGCTCGTCGAGGATGCCCAATCGGGCAAGGCGCCGGTGCAGCGTCTCGCTGATCGTGTGGCAGGCGTGTTCGTGCCGATCGTGATCGGCTTGGCCGTACTGACGCTGATCGCCTGGCTGATCCGAACCGGCGAAACGGAACGTTCGTTCAGCGCCGCCGTGGCTGTGTTGATCATCGCTTGCCCGTGTGCGCTGGGTCTGGCGACCCCGACAGCACTCCTGGTCGGTACCGGGCGCGGCGCTCAGCTGGGGATCTTGATCAAGGGGCCAGAGATCCTCGAGAACACTCGCCGGGTCGACACGATCGTGCTCGACAAGACCGGCACCGTGACGACCGGGATGATGTCGCTCGTCGATGTCCGCCCTGACGCCGGTATCGATGCCGACGACGTGCTGCGGGTCGCCGGTGCGCTCGAATCCGGCAGTGAGCACCCGATCGCCAAGGCGATCGCTTCGGCTGCCAGCGCCGCATTCGGTTCGCTCACCCCGGTCTCCGAGTTCGTGAACCGGCCGGGTTCCGGCGTCGAGGGGGTCGTCGACGGCGTCACCTATGCGCTCGGTCGTCCGGCCAACGACGTGGCGATCGGGCCCGGCGAAACGGTCGTCGAGCTGCGCCGGCTGGACCGTAACGATGGGGGCGAGAACCGTGGCCTGCTGGTGGGCCACCTCGCCGTTCGCGACACCGTCAAGCCGACCAGCGCCGAGGCGATCGCCCGGTTCCGGGAGCTGGGTCTCGAGCCGGTGCTGCTCACCGGCGACAACCGGGTGACGGCCGAATCGATCGCCGCCGAGGTCGGGATCACCCAGGTCTCCGCCGAAGTGATGCCGGCCGACAAGGTCGCCGTCGTCACCGCGCTCCAGGCGGCCGGCAAGGTCGTCGCGATGGTCGGTGACGGCGTCAACGACGCCGCCGCACTGGCCACTGCCGACCTCGGTATCGCGATGGGCAGCGGAACCGACGTGGCGATCGAGGCCAGCGATCTCACGCTGGTGCGCAACGACCTCAACTCAGCGGCCGACGCGATCCAGCTGTCGCGCCGCACGCTCGCCACGATCAAGGGCAACCTGTTCTGGGCATTCGCCTACAACGTGCTGGCGATCCCGCTGGCGATGTCGGGCCGCCTCTCCCCGGCGATCGCCGGAGCAGCGATGGCCTTCTCGAGCGTCTTCGTCGTCACCAACTCGCTCCGCCTCCGCCGCTTCCGAGCGGGCTGACCCAGGTGGTGGTCAGGTGCTGAGTGCTTCGCCGGCGAGTTGGCGGGCGGCTTTGTAGTCGGCTTTGCCGTTGGGGGACCTCGGCACTTCGGCGACCCAGACGACCCGTTTGGGGGCCTTGAAACCTGCCAGCTGTGTCTTCACCGAGGCGATCGCATCGGCCTCGCTGACGACCGCACCGTCCGCCAGAGACGCCACGGCCGTCACCGCCTGGCCGAACTTGTCGTCATCGACGCCCACCACGAGGCAATCGACGACTCCCTCGATTCGCTTGACGGCCTCCTCGACTTCTTCCGGATAGATCTTCTCGCCGCCCGAGTTGATGACCTGGCTGCCACGCCCCAGCAGGATCAAGTTGCCGTCGGCGTCGAGTTGGGCGAGGTCGCCCGGGAAGGAATAGCGCACCCCGTCGATCGTGCGGAAGGTGCGCGCCGACTTCTCCGGATCCTTGAAGTAGCCGAGCGGCACCAGCCCACCGGCGGCGACCGTTCCGATCTCCCCGGAGCCGGGCACCACCTCGGTGTCGTCCTCCTTGAACACCTTGGTCGTGGGGTTGGACGTGAACTTGGCAGTTTCGGTCTTGAGCCCGCGCATCGTGATCTGGTTGCCCATCGACCCCTCGCTGGAGCCAATCGCGTCGAACAACACGACCTGCGGAATCAGGTCGAGCAGCTCCTCTTTCACCTCGGTCGTCCACATCACACCGGAGGAAACCATCATCTTGAGCGCCGAGGTGTCGTACGGCTCGCCACGGTCGATCGCCGAACGCAAGGCGGCGATGATCGGCTTGGAGAACGAGTCACCGACGATCGTGTTGTGGGTCACCCCGTGGTGCTGCATCGCAGTCAGCAACTCGTCGGCATCGAGGCTGCGGCTCGTCAGCGTGATCACATGGCCGCCTGCCAGATGGTGCATCAGAGCGCCCAGCCACAGCCCGGTTCCGTGCATCAAGGGTGCGCCGGTGATCGATACGCCGGCGGCGCCCTGCTGGTGCAACTGAACGGCGATCGGCGCCAGTTCGGCGGCGTTCTCGGGGGTCGGCAGCCCGATCGCACCGAACGCCAACTGACAGAAGAAGCCCGTGAAGCTGCCGATGTCGTACATCACGCCCTTGGGCATGCCGGTCGTGCCACCGGTATAGAGCATGTAGATGTCGTCCTCGGAACGCTCGATCCGGGGCATCGGCTCGTGATCGGCGATCACGTCGGTGTACGCCAGCGCACCGTCGACGTGATGCTCGCCACCGTCGTCGACTTCGATCAGGAGCTTCAACTTGGGCAGCCGCCCGACGACTCGCCCGACCCGGTCGGCGAGCGACGTGTGGTACACGAGCGCCTCGGCGTCGGCGTTGTCGAGCAGGTACCACAACTCGTCGTCGAGGTAGCGGTAGTTCACGTTCACGGGCACTCCGCGCATCTTGAACGCCCCGAACTGGGCCTCGAGGTATTCGTTGCCGTTGTACAGGTACAACCCGATCTTCGAGTCGGTACCCAGCCCAGCGGCATCGAAGCCGGCGGCTACACGTGCGGATCGCTCGTCGAACTCCCGCCAGGTTCGAGTGATTTCGCCGTTGGTGACGGCGGGAGCGTCGGGGATCGCGTCGGCGATCGATTCCCATGCGGTGGCCCAGTGCATTTCCATGACCGCAGACACTAGGCGGTGGTCGTGGTCGTGGTCGCGGTGGCGATCCGTCGTGGTCGGTGTCGCCCGGCGTCTGGCGCGCACCCGGGCCGCAGCAGCGGAGTTGTGGCAGGCTCTCGACGTGGATGCCGTTACTGAAGCCGATGTGGCTGCGATCGACGCCCGGCACCGCGAGGTGATCGCGACCGCTTGGGGCGACTACGGCGACCGGCGAACGATCGTCAGCCTGGAAGAACTGAGCGCGATGGTGTCCACCAACCGCGTCTACCGCTTGCACCTCGACGACGGTTCGACGCTGATCGGCAAGTCCTCCAACTACGGGTCCTTCTTCCTGTTTGCCGAAGACCACGACCGCCTCCATCGCGCCACCCAGTTGCTGCACGGCGGGCCCTACGAGGACTTCATGGCCGGCACGTTGACGGCCGATGGGAAGCCGTATCTCTGGTACGACGGCGAGATGTGGGCGGTGTTCTACCAGGAGGTCGTTCACCGTGACCGGCTCCCGAAGATCTTGAGCGACGCTCAGATCACCACCCTCGCCAGAGAACTCGCCAAGTTCCACCGAGCGTGCGCGGGGATCTCGCGGTTGCTGCCGGCACCCTCGAAGACCGCCAAGAGCGACGCTGTCAACCTGTTCGAGATGCTCGGCTCACGGAGCGCCGGTGAGCAGTTCGGACTCGAACAGAGCCGGCTCGACCTCGTGCGTCGCCACACGCATCGGTTCCTGATGGCGATGCACGAAACGGGATACGACTACTGGCCGAAAATCCCGGTACTGATCGACTGGAACCTTGGCAACTTCTCGGTCGAACCCGATCCGGCCGACCCCACCAACGCCGACCGGTTTCGGCTGTTCAGCCGCTGGGACTACGACTGGTTCCGGATCGAATCGCGGCTGCTCGACTTCTACTTCTTGTCGCGGGTGGCGTCACGAACCGGCGACCGCAGTTCGTTCACGTACGGCTCGCACACACTGCTCGAGCCTCGCTTCCGCTTGTTCTTGCAGGCCTACCACGAGGTGTTCCCGCTGACCGAACACGAGGTGCTGTTCCTCAAGGAGGCCTACCGGTTCTTCCTCCTGAACTACGTGGTCAGGGAAGGCCGCCACTTCTTCCGGTACGACTTCTGGCAGTACCTGCTGCACGATGCGGTCGACGTACACCTCCCGTCGCTCGACACCCTCGATCTGTCGCCGCTGCTCGAAGTTGTCAGGTGAGGGCGTGTTCGTTGCGCGTGACGAGCCGCTTGATGTTGCCGAGATGACGGATCATCACGAGCAGGCACACGCCAGCTGACGCGAACACCTCCCACGCCTGTTGGCGGATCAGCCCGACGCCGAGCGGGAGCAGGGTGACCACGATGATCGACGCCACCGAGGCCTTCTTGGTCAGCTTCGACAGCACGAACCACAGCGCCACGACCGAGACGAACACGATCGGCGAGAGCGTTGCGAAGATCCCGCCACCGGTTGCGACACCCTTGCCACCCCGGAACCGCCTCCAAACCGGAAACACGTGCCCGATCACTGCCGCCGCGCCCAACCAGTAGCCGGCAGGGCGTCCGTCGACGATCAGGCCGAGGCCTGCCGCCAGCGCCCCTTTGGCGGCATCGAGCACGAACACCCACACGCCGCGTCGCCAACCGAGCACGCGTGCCACGTTGGAGGCGCCAGGGTTGCCCGACCCGACGGTGCGGATGTCGATGCCGTTGGCGCGAGCGACGAGCGATGCGCTCGGGAACGTGCCGATCAGATAGGCGACCGGCAACAACAGGGTCCACACGTGAACGAAACTACTTCCGGGTCAGCGCCACAGGCGTGGCGCGCGGCGGCTTCGAATGATCCATCATCGGGCGCGGGGCAGACCCCGAGCCGACACCCGCCAGCGCCAGCTCGCCGTCTCCGCCGACGCACTCGGGGTCGGGGCCATCGAGCGGGAGTCCGGTGAAGAACTTGGCCGCCATGCAGCCGCCCTGGCAGGCGTCGAACGACCCGCACGAGGCGCATGCCCCCGCTGATTGCGGCTGGCGCAGCTCGGTGAACAGGTCGCTCTGCTTCCAGACTCGGCTGAAGCCCCCGGCGTCGCGGACATTGCCGGCCTTGAACTCGTCGTGAATCACGAACGGGCAGGCGTAGACGTCGCCGATCGGGTCGATCAGGCACACGACCCGACCTGCGCCGCACAGATTGAGACCAGGCAGATTCTCCTCGCCGAGGGCGTTGAGGTGGAAGAACGAATCGCCGGTGAGCACGTTCTCGCCGTGCTTCAGCAACCACTCGTAGATCTGACGCTGCTGGGGATTGGTGGGATGCAGGTCGTGCCACGTGTCGGCACCGCGACCCGAAGGGCGCAGCCGCGTGATTCGCAGCTGCGCTCCGTACGAGTCGGCCAGCGCCTTGAACTCGTCGAGTTGGTCGACGTTGTGGCGGGTGACCACGACGGAGATCTTGAACGGCCCGAACCCGGCATCGCGGAGATGATCCATGGCCTGGATCGCCGTGGCGTACGAGCCCTCGCCGCGCACGGCATCGTTGGTGACGGCGTCGGTGCCGTCGAGGCTGATCTGGATGTCGAGATACTCGAGGGTGGCCAACCGACGTGCTTTGGCGGCGTCGATGAAGGCCCCGTTGGTGGAGAACTTGACGCCGATCCCCTTGCCGATCGAATACTCGACCAACTCGAAGAAGTCACGCCTGATCATCGGCTCGCCACCGCCGATGTTGATGTAGAACACCTGCAGGGCGTGCAGTTCGTCGAGCACCGATTTGGCTTCTTCGGTGCTGAGTTCACGCCGGTCGCGACGCCCAGACGACGACAGGCAGTGCACGCACTCGAGGTTGCAGGCATACGTGAGTTCCCACGTCAGGCAGATCGGCGCATCGAGCCCGCCCTTGAGTTGTTCAACGAGGGCGGTCACAAAGCATCTCCGATTCGATCAGGGAGGTCAGGGCACGTTCGAACGAACTCCAACGGGCACGTGCGATATCGCATGCCTCGAGTGCGTCGCCGACCGTGTCGTGCTCAGCCAGGGCCTTGACGACCCGCACGAGGTCAGGATGCTTGAGGAAGACCAGCCGACGCGTGTCGTAGTGGTAGGCCAACGCACCGAATCGCTCGGGCCGCAACGCCACCTGCGGGTGCAGGATGAGACTGCGGTCGAGCAGCACGCTGGGTGCGTCGACGGTGGTCACGAGATGATGGTCCGACTCAGTAGACGCCGCACATGCCGTCGATCGAGATCTCCTCGATCAACAGCTCCTCGACGAGTTCGCCGTCGCTTTCGGGTGCGTCAGCTGTGTCGAGCAGCGTGGTGGCGAGATCGGTGGTGTCCTGATCCATTGCTGCAGCGTACTGCCACGAGCTGCCGTGTTCAGTACGAGGCCGTGCGCAGCATCGATCGTTGCCAACGGTTGCGGCTCATCGAGTCGGGGTGACCGACTGGATGAACTCAGGGTCGCGTCCACTCAAGCGCCGGATTGCGAGGTGAACACCGAGCCGCATCACGCCCCAACCGGCCACGATCATGAACGCCGCAAACCCCGTGACCAGGCCGACGCGACCACGGTCGGTTGCCCAGAACAGGGCGAGCGCGGCCGGCACGGTTGCGATCGCCAGACCGGCGATCACGACCAGCAGCAACAGGCCGGCAATCATGCCTTTGCCCGATTCACCTCCGGCGAACGGGTTGTCCGACTCGGGAACCGCGATCGGCACCAGTGCCGACTGCACGGTGGCCGCTCCGGCGCCGGCCATCAAGCCGGCGATTCCGACGCAGAACCCAGCGATGAGGTAGCGCCACTCGCCCGTCAGAGCGGCCGCCATTACCGGCCCGACCACCGCCAGAGGGGACGCCACGATGACGATGCTGCGGGCTTTGCCGCTCGCCAGGGTTTGCGGATCGGCGCCCGCAAGCAACTCGTGAGTCAATGCAGGACCGTCGCTGCCAAAGCTATTGCCCGACATGAACAACACCGCCAGCTGCACCGCCCCTCCGACCAACACGGCTCCGCTGCCCGGGTTGTCGCGCAGCACGGTCGGCACCAGCACGGCGGCCAGACCGATACCCGCTCCGACGACCGTCTCGAGCGCCGTTCGCGGGTTCCGGAACCTCACCAGCAGGCTGCGCCAGGCGATCGCACCGGTCGGGCCGTCTCCGCAGGCCGCGGCGCGCCAGCCGCCGGAATCGGGATGCCTCGTGGTCGGCGGTGGCGAGTCCGCCGCCGCTTCGCACCGTAAGCGCCAGGCGGTCGGCCGACCACATGAAACAGACCCAGAGCACCGGAACCCACAGCGTGCCGAGCCCGAGGTGCAGGAGCGACCGCGGCACCGAGTCGCCGGCGGTGGCGAGTGCACGTCCGATCTGGCCGGGGGGAGTCCATCTGGCGCCGTTGGCAAGCGTGGTGCGCTGGTCGTCGCTGAGGCCGCCCAGCAGGGCAGGGACGAACTGAAACATGCCGTAGAAGGCCAACCCGGACAGTCCGACGATCAGTTGCCCGGCGCGCGGGAACCGGCTGACGAGCACCGCCAACAAATTGGTGGCGGTGCGAGCGGCGAGCAGCAGCGTGAACAGCCATGAGGCCACCGCCAGCACGACCACGGGAAGGCTGGTGAGCCCGGCCGCCATGCCGGTCGCCAGTCCGACGCCGAGCAGGATTCCGGCCAGCCCGGGTGGGCCGAACGCCGACGATGCGAGCAGGCCGACCGCTCGAACTCGGTCGGACAGCGGCTCGGCGGCGATCACGCGCGGGTCGACCGGTTGGGCGATCCCGGCGACGACTCCCAACCCGACCATTGCGACGACGACGAGCGTGCAGAAGATGACCGCCAGCTCGGCGGGACGCCCGCTGGTGCGGGCCCCGATCGCGATCGCCGTTGCGCCGCCAAGGCCCACCAACGCCGATCCCACCGTCGCCAGGATCGCACCGACCTGTTCAGCGCCGCCGTGGCGGATCGAACCAAGGAGCAGTCGCCACCGCAGCCGAACAAAGGCGGGAATCAAGGCGCGCGTCGACATCACCCCAGCCAGGAGAGTGCGCTCTGGTCGACCTCGGTGGCGCCGACGACGTCGATGAATGCATCCTCCAGGCGACGCCCGTTACGGAGCGTTTCGGTCGGTCCGGTGGCGACCACGCGGCCCTGGTGGATCACTGCGACGTAGTCGCAGAGCCGCTCGACCAGGTCCATCACGTGGCTCGACAACACCACGGTGCCACCGCCGGCGCGAAATCGGTCGAGCATCGATCTCATCGTTCTGGCTGAAACAGGGTCGACGCCCTCGAACGGCTCGTCGAGCAACAGCAGCCGAGGTCGGTGCAGAACAGCGGCGGCGAGCGCCGTCTTCTTTCTCATACCGTGGCTGTAACCGGCGATCTGGCGGTCGGCATCATCGGTCAGCTGCAACGTTTCGAACAGCTGAGCCGAGCGCTCGGCCACCAACTCAGCGTCCAGTTGGCGCAACTCACCCATCGTGATCAGAAACTCGCGAGCGGTCAGGCGCTCGAACAACTGCAGCGGGTCGAGCACGACGCCGATCTTGGAGCGAGCGGGCTGCAGTTCGGTGGCGATGTCGTGTCCACACACGTGGATGGTTCCGTCGTCGGGGCGAACCAACCCGATCACCGATCGCAGCGTGGTCGATTTGCCGCTGCCGTTCGGTCCGACCAGACCGAAGCAACTGCCGGTCGGCACATCCAGCGTGAGGGCGTCGAGGGCGAGCGTCTCGTCGAACCATTTCGTGAGGCCGTGGATGCGCAGCGGCATCGCAACGGGCGGCGGGAGCGACATGGCGTCAGTCTGTCGTCGTTGCAACGCCCGCTGCGTCACCCATCGCCTCAGGCAACGGCGGATCCTCCGTCGCAGGTGATCACGGAGCCGACGGTGAATGCACCCGCCCGCGAGCTGAGGAAGATCGCCAGCCCGGCGATGTCCTCCGGTGTGCCGACCCGGCCACGTGGGGTGCCGCGCCCGATGGCGTCCCAGTCGGTGCCGTCGACATCGCCACCGGTGCCCACGCCGGTGCTCAACATCCAGGTCGGGAACGGGCCGGGAGCGATCGCGTTGGCGATGATGTTGCGGCGAGCCAGTTTGGCGGCCATCTGTTGCGTGAGGGTGTGGATCGCCGCCTTGGACGGTCCGTACGAGTGGGTTTCGAAGACCGGCGGCCGGATCCCGTCGATCGAACCGATGTTGATCACGCGGGCCGGGTCGTCCGGCGTGCCAGCCGCTTCCAACAGTGGGAGCAGGCGCTGGATCAGGAAGAACGGGCCTTTGACGTTGGTGTTGAACACCTTGTCCCAGCCGATCTCCGGGAACTCGTCGAGCGGCGCCCCCCAGGAGACTCCGGCGTTGTTGACGAGGATGTCGAGTCGCGACTCGCGCTCGGAAAGTTCGGCAACGATCGCCTCGATGCCCTCGACCGTCGAGGCATCACCGGGTAGCGCGATGCATTCGCCACCGAACTTCTCCGTCAGTCGAGCGGCGGTGGCCTCGCAGGCTGCCGCCTTGCGTGAGCTGATGTAGACCTTGACGCCGTTGGCGAGGAAGCCGGCGGCGATCATCTCGCCGATACCTCGCGATCCGCCGGTCACCAAGGCTGTCTTGCCGTCGATCGAGAACAAACTCTGAATGTCCATGGGGTCCTTTCGGTCGGACACGATGATGGCCGATACGGGCTGGTGCGAACGACCCGGGTCGAGATCGCACCGACCGCACCGACCGCCCGGCGTGTTGGCCGTTAGCATCGCATACCCCATGTCGCATGAGCCGACGGCCAATCCGTTTCCCGAACTCGCCGATGAACAGGCTCGCCTCACCTTCGCCCGCGCTTGTCGCGACGCGATGATCGACCGGCTGGAGCGTGTCGACCCGACCAGCTCCGCCGACTACATCACCGCCGAGTACGTGGAGATGGCCGTCTGGGAGGCGCTCGACTCGCTGCGATCGCCCGGCGCCGGTGAGTTCTTCGGGCGGATCGACGAGCCGTCGCCGACCGGGACCGGGAGCGATCACTGGTACATCGGGCGCCGCCATATCGAAGACGATGCGCACGATCCGGTCGTGGTCGACTGGCGCGCTCCCATCTCGGCACCCTTCTACCGCGCGACAGCTGTCGACCCGCTCGGTGTCACGTTCCGGCGTCGCTTCACGCTGGCCGACGGCGATCTGTCGGCCTACCTCGACGAGCATCTCGATGATCCGGATGCCGGCGACGTCGCGGCCGGCATCCCCGACCCAGTGTTGGCGGAGATCGGTGCCGCTCGTTCCGGTGCGATGCGCGAGATCGTGGCCACGATCCAGGCCGAACAGGACATCGTGATCCGGGCCGACATCGACCAGGCGCTGATCGTGCAAGGTGGACCGGGCACCGGAAAGACCGCGGTCGCCCTGCACCGTGCGGCCTACCTGCTGTTCGAACACCGTGCCCGGCTTGCACGCGATGGCGTGCTGGTGGTGGGCCCGAACAAGGCATTCCTCGACTACATCGCCAACGTCCTGCCGTCGCTCGGCGAGCGCAGCGTCCGCCAATGCACGGCGATCGACTTGTGTATCCCCAAGGTCGAACTCGAGGGCCTCGACGAACCCGACCTGGCGCAATGGAAGGGCGCCCCCGAACGGCTCGCCGAGCTCGAGCAGGCGGCGCTGACGAAGATCCAGCCACCCGACGCGGCCGTGCGGGTTCCGATCGGGGCCCGAACCCACGTGTTCGAACCGGAGCTGATCGCCGAGTGGGTCGACACGGCGAAATCCGGGGTGGTGCCGATCAACCAGCGGCGTGAGCGGCTGCGTGGTCTCGCCCAACAAGAGCTTCGCCGGCGCTGCAATGGCGATGATCAATGGACGCAGGCAGGGCCACTCAAGACCGTGCTGAACAGGTGTTGGCCGACCCAGAAGCCGGTCGCCCTGGTCGACCGTTTGCTGCCGGCTCCGCGCGGCAAGAAGCGGGCCTGGACCGCCGCCGACCAGTACCTCGTCGACGAGGCCAACACGCTGCTCAACGGCACGCCGTTCACGTACGCCCACGTCGTGGTCGACGAGGCCCAGGATCACTCGGCCGTGGCGCTGCGTGTGATCGGTCGCCGCTCGCCGTCCGGTTCGCTGACGCTGGTCGGTGACGTCGCCCAGTCGACCACTCCGGCCGGTCAGGAGCGGTGGTCAGACGTGTTCGCCCACCTCGGCGCCCACGGCGTGGAGGGCACCGTCGCCGACCTCACGATCGGATATCGCGTACCCGAACCGGTGTTGGAGGTCGCCAACCGCCTGTTGCCGCTGACCGGAGTCGACGCCACCGCCAGCCGCTCGGTTCGGATGGATGGTGAGCCGCCGACGTGGCACCGCGTCGAGCCCGACGACCTGTTCGACACGGTCGCCGGCGTGATCGGCGAGGTCAAGCATCGCCACCGGCTGACCGGCGTCGTGGCGCCGCTGGAACTGCACGAACGGCTGGCAGAGGCGATGGCGACAGTGGGATTGATCGCCGTCGACCACGTTCACCAACTCGGCCACGATGACGTACCGCTGTTCGGCCCCGAGGCGGTGAAGGGGCTCGAGTTCGACGGCGTGGTCGTGGTGAACCCGCATGAGATCCTCGGCGACACCCCGCGTGGGGCACGGCTGCTGTATGTGGCGATGACGCGAGCAGTCCAGGAGCTGGCATTTGTCACCACCGGCGATCGCCCGCACGTCATCGCCTGAACGCAAGGGCTGGCAGCGGACTGATCGGCAGTGCGGGTGACCCTGGCCGTCCATGAACGTGACGAACAGTGGTGTTTGGCCGCCATCGCGCCTGCAGGCGCCTAGCATCGACACGATGCGTCGCCGTCTTGGTCCAATCGTTGCCGCGGGTCTGATCCTGGCGGCGTGTTCGTCCGGCGGTGACGGGTCGCAGCCACCCGACACCACGTCGGCGTCGGCCGAGCCTGCCGAGCAGCCGTCGACGGGCGAGGGCGCAGCGGCGGCGCCAACGACCGCTGTCGTCGATGACACGGCGCCGACCGAGGCGCCACCCGACAAGCCGGAGCTACCTGGATTGCTCGACGACTCCAACGAGAAGATCGCCAACGACGACAGCGTCCGCACCGGCACGCTCGACAACGGATTGCGCTACTACGTTCGACAGAACGACAATCCAGGCGGCAAGGCATCACTCCGGTTGGCGATCAAGGCCGGCTCGGTCGACGAGTTCGGGCCGTCGAGCGGCCTCGCCCACTTCGTCGAGCACATGCTCTTCAACGGAACCGAGCAGTTTCCCGAGAACGAGCTGATCGACGTGCTGCGCAGTTTCGGCGCAGCGTTCGGAGCAGACGTCAATGCCTACACCGACTTCGACGAGACGGTCTACGAACTGACCGTGCCGAATGACGACCAGCCGTTGCAGGCCGGGCTGACCGTGCTCGAGCAGTGGCTGTCACATGCCACGTTCGATCCTGACCAGGTCGTTGCCGAGCGGGGCGTGGTGCTCGACGAATGGAGGTTGAGCACGCAGAGCGTCAGGGGCCGCCTGTTCGACGTCGCCGAGCGGATGTACCTGGCTGACACCGCCTACGACGGCCGCTCACCGATCGGTACCGACGAGTCGATCTCGGCGATGACCGACACCGAACTGCGCGAGTTCTACGACGCCTGGTATCGGCCCGACAACGCCTCGGTGATCGTGGTCGGCGAGATCGACGTCGATGACGTCGTGGCCGACATCGAGCGACTGTTCGGCCCGGCCGTTGCCAGGTCCGCCGAAGCCAGAACGGCACCCAACGTCGAGTTCCCCGTCGACACCGACCCGGACTTCGGTCTGCACGCCGACCCGGACCAACAGACCGTCGACGTCGAGGTGACGCTGCCGTTGCCAAGCTTCGTGGGCAACGGGACCGCCGCATGGCGGCTCCAGATGATCGACCTGATCATCAACGATGCCCTGGTGAGGCGGCTCGACCAAGACGTCGCCGCCGGCGAGGCGTCGTTCGATCTGATCGTGCCCGGCACGAACAGCCTCGTCCACTCGCTCGACGCACCGGCCCTGTATGCGGTGACCGACGCCGCCCGCGCCGGCGAAACGCTGCAAGCGCTGCTCGATGAGTACGAGCGTGCCAATCGTTTCGGCTTCACCGAGTCCGAGGTCGAGGTCGCCCAAAGCACGCTGCGCGGGTCGTACGAGTCGTTCTACGCTGGGCGCGAGAGCGCCCAGGATGCCGACTATGCCGACACCTACGTCGACCACTTCCTCAACGACACGGCGTATCCCACGATCGCTCATGAGTACGAGATCTCGATCGGCATGCTGGAGGCGATCACGGCCGAGGCCGTCGATCTGCGATTCCGAGCACGTTGGGCGAACAGCGCCGCCCACGTGATCATCTCGACACCTGATGCAAACGCCGATCAGATGCCGACCGAGTCCGAAGTGTTGACGATGATCGCCGGCACGCCCGAGCGGGATCTCAACCCCCGAGAGGGTCAACGCGATCTGCCTGCCGAACTGATGGCGCGCCCCCAACAAGTCTCCGTGGACTCGGTCGATGACCGATTTGCAGGGAGCGATCCGTTCTTCGACCCGCTCGACCTCGTGTTCCCCAACGGCGTACGGGTGATTCTCAACTCCAACACGATCGTCGAGGGCCAGGTGTACTTCAGGGCCGCCAGCCCCGGTGGATCGTCATTGGTCGCCGATGAGGACGTCGTCGATGCGCTGTATGCCGCCGATGTCGTGACCCGCGGCGGCATCGCCGATTTCAATCAATCCGAACTCACCCAGATTCTTGCCGGTAGCACGGCAGACGTTTCCGCCTTCATCACTCCCCACGTCGACTACTTCGCTGGGTCGGCGGCGACGGCTGACCTCGAGGACCTGATGCAGTTGGTCCACCTGTACATGACCCAGCCACGATTCGATCCGGTGGCGCTGGCACAGCTGAAAAGCCAGGTCGGCCCTGCGGTCGCCGATCCAGCGTCGCGACCTGACCTGGCGGGCGATGACGCGTACCTCGACCTCCGCTATCCAGGCGAGTTGCGATATGCGACACTGCCGACCCCCGAGCAGTTCGACACGCTCGACCTGGAAGGCGTCGAACGGGTGTGGAACGCACGGTTCGGGAATGCCGCCGACTGGGTGTTCGTGTTCTCGGGGGACCTCGACTTCAGCGAACTCGTCGACCTCTCCGGGCTGTACCTGGGGACGCTCCCCGCAACCCAACCGGAGCAATGGGTCGACGTCGAGGACCCGCCGCCGGCAGGGGTCGCCAGCGCGACGATCGAGGCCGGAACCGGCGACACCGCATCACTGACGATCGAGTTCACCAGCCCGGTCGCGACGGTCGACTCTGCACTGCGTGTCCACGCTGACGTGGCCACCGAGGTGATGAGTGCCCGCCTGACCGACGTGATCCGGGAACGCAACGGCGAGTCGTACTCGCCGTATGCCGTCAGCTACGTCAGCGCCGATCCCGACCCGGCGATCGTGACCTATGTATCGGTCACGGGATCACCCGATCGGATCGGGGCGGTTGCCGATCTGGTGATCGCAGAACTTGCCGATCTGGCCAGAAGCGGGCCGACTGAGCAAGAGTTCTTCAACGCCCACGCCCAGGTGGAAGAGGCCTACAACTTCGTCAACAACGGCGAGTTCCTCACCGAGTTGATCGAGGACGCGATCTTTCCGGCACTCGATGTGGACGCATACTTGTTCGAGTACGACGCACTCACCCCGGTGACCGCCGGCAGCGTGCGCTCGTTCATCTCGAGCCACGTCCCCGCCGATCGCTACATCAAGGTCACCGTGCTGCCTCGCTGATCGTCGGCGTCACAGCGCAACCGTGCCGGTGATGATCGAGTCGACGCGACCGCCGACCCAGATCGTGCCGTCATCGCTTCGATCCACGTGGACCCGGCCATCGCGACCGAGTGCCGTCCCCTGTCGCGCCGTGTACGACATCAGACTGGGGTCGCGGCCCATCAACCACTGGGCGACC
The DNA here is from genome assembly GCA_963700265.1 of uncultured Acidimicrobiaceae bacterium. Taxonomy (GTDB): domain Bacteria; phylum Actinomycetota; class Acidimicrobiia; order Acidimicrobiales; family Ilumatobacteraceae; genus Ilumatobacter. The sequence goes on from CAVOWX010000002.1 coordinate 321,134, forward strand.
GAGGCGTTCAGGCTGCCGGTGACCGGGTCTTCGTCCATCGATTTCGGACCAGGGAAGAAGGCCCGCACCTCGAAGTCGTACGCGGCGGTGTCGGGATCGACGCTGCCGGCGGGCCCGACGACGCCCAGCTTGAGGTCGAGCACCCCACCGAAGTCAGGGTCGAGGTCGAGTACGTGCTCCGCAGAGGGCAACAGTGCGGCGATCCAGCCGGGGCCGTTGTCAGCCCAAGCGACATCGACGACGTCGGTTCGCAGGACGTGTTCGATCCTCGCTCGCAGTTCGTCGTCGACCGGACCCGATCGGATTCGTTGCGGTGCCGCGAACGCCAGCCGATCGCCATCGCGCCGGACGCTGACCTGGCCGACACTGCACTCCTGCACCACGACCCCGTCGACCTGCGGACTGCCACCTTGGTCGAGCCAGACCTGACACGAACCGAGTGTCGGATGCCCCGCAAACGGGAGTTCTCCGGTGGTGGTGAAGATGCGAACCCGGTAGTCCGCCGATGGCCGGGTCGGGGGGAGCAGGAACGTCGTCTCCGACAGATTGGTCCAGTTGGCAAACCGTTGCATCTGCTCGGTCGACAGGCCCTCGCCGTCGACGACCACGGCGAGCGGGTTGCCCGACTGTGGAGTGGTGGCGAATACATCGACCTGCTGGAAGCGGCGCTGCATCGTTTCAGCATTGCACACCAGATGCCACATCGATTCGGGAGCGACAGCGTTCGGCTTGGCCACTTCTCGGATCGGGTGGGGCCAAGCTGGCTTGGCTACAGTCACGACAGAGACGCCAAAGCGGCGGGCACCCGGCCCGCCCCACAACCCGATCGGGAGTTCGAATGAAGACCAGAGCAGCCATTCTTCGTAGTCGTAACCAGCCGTGGAGCGTGGAAGAGATCGAACTCGATCCGCCGAAGGCCGGTGAAGTACTCGTCAAACTCGCTGCGTCGGGCATGTGTCACTCCGACGAGCATCTGGTCACCGGCGATCTCGCAGGCGCCTCGCCAGAGCCACCACTGATCGGTGGGCACGAGGGCTCGGGTGTCGTGGTCGAAGTCGGGGCCGGGGTCTCGTGGCTCGAGCCAGGCGATCACGTCGTGTTCGGGTTCGTCCCGTCGTGCGGCAAGTGCATCTACTGTGCCGAGGGTCGCTCGAACCTGTGCGACAACACGATGTACTTCGGTGCCGGGATGCAGATGGACGGCACCGCCCGTCATCACGGCGTCGCAGGTGAGGATCTGGCGCTGATGTGTCTGCTCGGAACGTTCGCCGAGCACACGGTGGTGAACGAGTCGTCATGCGTGAAGATCGACAAGGAATGGCCGCTCGACAAGGCCTGCCTGCTCGGATGCGGGGTGGTGACCGGGTGGGGTTCCGCCGTGTATGCGGCGCAGGTCAAGCCCGGCGACTACGTCGCCGTCGTCGGCTTCGGCGGGATCGGCGCCAATGCTGTGCAGGGCGCCAAGATGGCCGGCGCCCGCGTCGTGGCCTCGATCGATCCGGTCGAGTGGAAGCACGAGTTGGCGATGAAGTTCGGTGCGACGCACACCTATTCGTCGATGACCGACGCAATCGGCGACCTCGAGAACGCCACGTGGAACCGTGGCTACGACAAGGTCATCATGGCGACCGGGCTCGGCAACGGCGACCAGATCGGCGAAGCGTTCTGGCTGGCCGGCAAGGGCAGCAAGATCGTCGTCACCAACCTGCACTCGATGGCCGACCAGACGATCTCGATTCCGATGACATTGTTCACGCTGTTCGAGAAGCAACTGGTCGGCACGATGTTCGGATCGGGCAACATCCGCAAGGACATCCCGCGCTTGTTCGAGCTGTACACCCAGGGGCAGCTCAACCTCGATGACCTCGTCACCAACACGTACACGCTGGATCAGATCAACGAGGGCTTCGAGGCGATGCGCGCCGGCGACAACATTCGCGGCGTGATCCTGTTCGACTGACGCCTGACGCCTGACGCCTGACGACTGACGACTGATCGACGCCTGGCTGGTGCCGACGCTGTGAGCACCCGTGACCTGGTTGACCGTCTTGCCCTGACCGTCGTTGGACGGCGTCGCGAGATCGATCTCGTCGTTGCCGCACTCGCCGCCGAGCGCCACATTCTGCTGGAAGGTCCGCCGGGCACCGGCAAGTCGACGCTGTTGCGATCGGTCGCCAACGAACTCGGGCTCGGATTCGAGTTCGTCGAGGGCAACGCCGAGCTCACACCGGCACGTCTGGTCGGGCACTTCGATCCGGCCCGAGTCTTGGCTGACGGCTACGACCCCGACGTGTTCGTCGACGGTCCGCTGGCGGCCGCCTTGCGCACCGGGTCGTTGCTGTACATCGAGGAACTCAACCGGGTTCCCGAGGAGACACTCAACGTGCTGGTCACGGTGATGAGCGAAGGCGAGCTCAACGTGCCTCGGCTGGGGCGGATCGGTGCCGCCTCGGGGTTCCGGCTGGTGGCGGCCATGAACCCGTTCGACGCGATCGGTACGGCCCGCATCTCGTCGGCGATCTACGACCGCGTGTGCAGGTTGGCGGTCAACTATCAGAGCGCTGCCGACGAGGTCGACATCGTCGCCAGGCACGGTGCCGCCGTACCGACCGACTGGATCGACAGGGCGGTCGAACTGGTCCGACGCACTCGCGCACATCCCGATCTTCGCGTCGGATCCTCGGTGCGCGGGGCGATCGATCTGTGTGCCGTCGTTGCCTCGTTGGCCGAGGTGAGAGCCCGGCCGATCAGCGACCGCGACATATCGCTCGACGCAGCGCTGGTTGCGCTCTCGGGCCGGGTGCGGGTTCGCGAGGGATCGAATCGTGACGCCGAGGCGATCATCACCGATCTGTGGCAAGAGGTGTTCGAGCCCGACGACGAAACAGGCGCCAACCAGGGAAAAGCGAGCGCCCCGACGGGGGCGATGGCGAAACGCTGACACCTCCCGCTGCCACCGGGAGCGATGCCGACCAGATCATCGACCAGGCCCGCCGACGCACGACATCGCGTCGAGAGTTGTCCGGTTCGCCGTTGTTCGACGAGATCTCGCCGGATGTCGGGGAGGTCGACCAAGCGGCCGTGTCGGAGGCGTTGGACGCGATCCCGACGAGTTGCTGTCGCTGCTGGCGCAGATGAGCCAGGCCACCGATGTCGGCCTGAGAACGACCGCCAAGCAACTGGCGGGACGGCTGTTCCTGGATCTCGCTCGCACGCCGTCGGCAGAAGCGCCCGGCATCGGCCGCGTCGTGACCGCTCCGTATCGCCCGGACGGAGGCGACATCGACATCGAGCGCAGCCTCGACGGCATCGTGGCAGCCCGAGCGGAACGGCGGCTCGTGGATCCGGATCAGCTGGCAATTCGGGCCTGGGCGAAACCGTCGACGGCATGGTGCCTTGCGCTCGATCACAGCGGATCGATGCACGGGCGACCGCTGGCTACCGCTGCGTTGGCTGCGGCCGCCGTGGCGGTGCGCGCCGAACATGACGCTTCCGAACACGGCTATGCGGTGTTGTCGTTCGGACGCGACGTCGTTGCAGCGAAGGCGATGTGGGAGGTTCGATCGATCGACGATGTGCTCGATCGAGTGCTCGCTCTGCGCGGGCACGGAACCACCGACGTCGCCAAAGCGTTGCGGTCGGCCGGCGCCCAACTCCAGTCGTCGGGCGCCAACCGGCGAGTGACGATTCTGTTATCGGACTGCCGCCAGACCGAACCTGGCGACTGCGTCGCGGCGGCTCGCTCGCTCGACGAACTGGTGATCCTGGCGCCCGCAGGCGACACCACCGAGGTCGCCGCATTGGCAGATCAGGTCGGCGCCAGATGGACCACGGTCGATGGGCCATCGTCGATCGTTGTCGCACTCGGCAAACTGCTCGACCGCTGAGGGCAGTCTGGATGTCGACCGACCGAGTTTCGACCGACCGGATGTCGACCGGTACGGGTTGGTGTCAGCCGCAGGAGACGTTGGGGTCGGGGATGATGCCGACGCTGTTCTGGTCTGCCTCGACCTGAGGCAGCGTCGTGGTCGGCTGGTCGCCCGACGACGAGTCGGCGACTGTGGTGGTGGTTCCGAGCGCTGTCGTGGTGGTGTTCAACGGATCGAACTCCTGCTCGGGTGCCGACGCCAGCGTCGCTTCGCCTCGGAACACCGAGAGGATCGCTTTCATGTTGCCGCCGCCGATCAGCGGGTGCTCGACACTCTCTCCGGAATCGGTTGTCTCGGATGATGACTCGATCCGGTAGGTGGTGATCTCGGCCGGGTCGAGCCGGCGCATCGTGTTGGCGAACTCGAGCATTCGGCGCACCGTCAACTCGGTGTCGGTGACCAGGTAGTCGCGGTTGGCGGCGATCAGTGCCGTGGCCACGTTCGGCGAGTACAGGCCGTCGTTGATCACCCTGGCGATGACGCGACGCAAGAAGTCTTGCTGGCGGGCGATCCGACCGAAATCCGAGGTGCCGTCGGTGACCCAGTTGCCGCTGCCGGGCGGATCCTCGTATTGGTAGTGCCGGGAACGCACATAGGCGAGCGCCGCCTGGCCGTCGAGATTGACACAACCTGCTTCGGGGACGAAGAGTCCGCTGCGTCGATCGCGGGCGGGGTACTCGAACGGAACCTGGACGCCTCCGACGGCGTCGACGAGTTTCTCGAAGGCACAGAAGTCGACCTGGATGTAGTGGTCGATCGGGATCCCGAAGTTGAGGAAGATCGTGTTGATCAACTTGGTCGGGTTGTCGCGTTCGAAGGCGCTGTTGATGCGCGCCTTTCGGCCGCCGGCGATGTCGACATACAGATCGCGGGGCAGCGACAGCACAGCGAGTTGGTTGACCTGCGGGTTGGCCCGCCAGATCATGATCGTGTCGCTGCGTTCACCAAGCCCCTGTCGGTCATCGAGTGCCGGGTCGATGTCGCCCAGGCAGGCGTTGTTGTCGGCACCGACGATCAGGAAGTTCGCCGCATCCGGTTCGGCGAGCACGATCGTGGTGGTTGGGGCGCCCGGGTCGGCCGGGTTCGCCGGGTCTCCGGGCAGTGTTGTGGACGCGCCCGGGAGAATCACCGACGGCGATCCGGCTCCGGCGTCGTGGGCCGAGGTGGGGTCGTCGAGAGCGATCAGGTTGCGCTGGGAGAGCACCCATTGGCCGGTCGCCAGGCCGGCGGCGGTACCGAAGCAGGCGATCGCGACAATGATCACGAGACCCAGCGTCAGCCGTTGGGGCCAGGTGCGGCGCTGCTTCTTGGCGGTCATGGCCTGGCCAGCGTACCGGCCTGCCAGGCGCTCGTTCAGGCGCCCGCTCAGCACTTGACCTGAGTCGCGACCTCAGCCGAGAACGACGACTTTGGTGCCGATCCCGGCGAAGCCCCACATGAACTGGGCGTCTGGCGTGGATTGGCGGACGCACCCTCCGGAGAGAGCGGTGCCGAGTTGGCTGACGATTCTGCACCGGGTTGCCCGTGCGGGTGTCGATCGGGATTTCGTGGAAGCCGATGTTGTCGCCACCGGGACCCTTGGTGAAGCGCACCATGTAGCGCCAGCACAGGGCCGGGTTCTTGATGTTGCAGGTGTAACTCGACCGCGAGAACACGCTGTAGGTGCCGGGGAGCGGCTGGTTCCACGTCTTGCGGCCAGACACGAGGTGGGTCTTGGCGACGGTGCCGTCGGCCTCGACGATCCAGACCCGCATGACCGACTTCGAATAGACGACGCGCCTGCCGGTGCCGGAGTCGACGGGGAGTACCCAGTCGGGGATCGTGGTGGTGGTCAGCGGTGGTGGGAGCGTTTCGGCGACCTGGACCTGGGTACCTCGCTCGGGGGTTGCCCGTGACGGAACGCCGGTGAATTCACCGACCAACGGCGCCGGCAACGTGGTGGTCGTGGTGCTGGTCGTCGTCGTGGTGCTGGTGGTCGAGGTGTCCTCGGTGGTCGTGGTGCTGGTCGTTGAAGTGTCCTCGGTGACCGGCTCGCCGGGCCCGGCGGCAGCACTCGAGGCGCCGAACAGCGCAACTCCGCTGACCAGTGCCAACGCGATACCTCGTCCCAACATCGATCGCATTCGCATCACGCTACCGGGCGCAGCCGGTCACGTCGAGGGCACCAGTTCGATCGCACACTCGAGAGCATCGGCATCGTCGACCGTGAACTCAAGGATCGAGCCGGCGTCGAGCAGGTCGGCGCGGCCCGCCGCCAACGCCGAATGGACGTTCGCCGGAGCGCTGACCTGCAGTGATGCGACTTCGCCGCGTTGGCTGACCTTGGCCTCGGTCTTGGCGCGGCGAACGTGCCCGAGCAGTTCGATAGTGGGATCGATCAGGCCGGCATCGCCGTCGCTGCCGGTCGCTTGCGGCCAAGGCTGGATATGGACGCTGGTCTCGTTCCACCAGCCCCAGGCCTCTTCTGCGGCGAACGGCAGGATCGGGGCGAACAGCCGCTGGATCGCGCTCAGCGCAGTGAGCAGGGCTGCGCGAGCCGAGTTGGCGGGATCGTCGCCGCGGGTGGCGTAGGCGCGGCCCTTGACCAGTTCGACGTAGTTGTCGCAGAACCACCAGAAGAACGATTCGGTTCGTTCCAGTGCCCTGGCATAGTCGAACGTCGCCATCGCGTTGGTGGCCTCGTCGATCACGGCGTCGAGCTTGGCGAGCATCGACAGATCGACGGGATCGGTGGCCAACGTGCCCTCGGGCACGGCGCCGAACGACAGCACGAACTTCGAGACGTTGAGCAGCTTGTTGGCAAGCTTGCGCCCGACCTTCATCTGGTCCTCGCTGAAGGCGGTGTCGGTACCGGGACGCGCCGAGCCGGCCCAGTAGCGAACGGCGTCGGTGCCGTACTGGTCGAACAGGTCGATCGGCGTGACGACGTTGCCCTTCGACTTCGACATCTTCTTGCGATCCGGGTCGAGGATCCAGCCCGAGAGGGCGGCGTGTGCCCACGGGGGCTTGCCGTGCTCGTGGTGGCTGCGAACGACGGTGGCGAACAACCAGGTGCGAATGATGTCGTGTGCCTGAGGGCGCATGTCCATCGGGTAGATCCGATCGAACAGGTCGGCGCCGTCTTCCTCCCACAGCCCGGCGATCTGCGGGCTGAGCGACGAGGTTGCCCACGTGTCGAAGACGTCAGGGTCGCCCATGAAACCGTTGGGCTGGTTGCGCTGCTCGGCGGTGTACCCGGCCGGCACGTCGGTCGACGGGTCGATCGGCAGCTGCGACTCGTCGGGCACCACGGGGCTGTCGTAGTCGGGTTCCCCGTCGGCGTCGAGTGCGTACCAGATCGGGATCGGCACGCCGAAGAACCGCTGGCGGCTGACGAGCCAGTCTCCGTTGAGGCCCTCGACCCAGTTCTCGTAGCGGTGCTGCATGTGGCGCGGGTGCCACGTGATCTCGTTGCCGCGCTCGACCAATGCCTTGCGCAGATCTGCGTCACGCCCGCCGTTGCGGATGTACCACTGGCGGCTGGTGACGATCTCGAGCGGGCGGTCACCCTTCTCGTAGAACTTCACGGGGTGCTGCAGCGGGTCCGGCTCGCCGAGTATCTCGCCCGAAGCCTGCAATTGCTCGACGACCGCGCGCTGGGCCTGCTTGACGTTGAGCCCGACGATCGTTGCGTAGGTCTCGGCGTCGACACCCTCAGGCGTCTCGGCCAGGATCCGCCCGTTGCGGCCGATGATCGGGCGCATGTTGAGGTCGAGTTCGCGCCACCAGATGACGTCGGTGGTGTCACCGAACGTACAGATCATGGCGATCCCGGTGCCCTTGTCGGGTTGCGCCAGTTCGTGCGCCAACACCGGCACCTCGACGCCGTACAGCGGGGTTCGCACCGTGCTGCCGAACAGCGGCTGGTAGCGGGCATCGTCGGGGTGTGCCACGAGCGCCACGCAGGCAGCCAGCAGCTCTGGCCGGGTGGTGTCGATCAACACGTCGCCCGAACCGTCGGACTGGTGGAAGGCGATCTTGTGGTAGGCGCCGGGGCGTTCGCGGTCTTCCATCTCGGCTTGGGCGACGGCGGTCTGGAAGTCGACGTCCCACATCGTTGGGGCGTCGTGGCTGTACGCCTCGCCACGGGCCAGGTTGCGCAGAAAGGCGCGCTGGCTGACGCGACGGCTGCGCTCGTCGATCGTGGCGTACAGGTGGTTCCAGTCGACGCTCAGTCCGAGTCGGCGGAACAGCGACTCGAAGATCTGCTCGTCGATTTCGACCAGCTCGTCGCACAGCTCGAGGAAGTTCGGCCGCGAGATCGGGATTGCGTGGTGGTTCTTGGGTGGCTCACCGCGAAACGGCGGCTCGAAGTCGGCCTGATACGCCTGGGTGGGGTCACACCGCACCCCGTAGTAGTTCTGCACGCGCCGCTCGGTCGGCAGCCCGTTGTCGTCCCACCCCATCGGGTAGAACACCGACTTGCCGCACATCCGTTGGAAACGGGCGATCGTGTCGGTGTGGGTGTAGCTGAACACGTGGCCCATGTGGAGCGACCCGGACACCGTCGGCGGTGGCGTGTCGATCGAGAACACGTCGGCGCGTACCGCTGAATCGTCGAAGCGGTAGATGCCATCGAGTTCCCACTGGGCGGCCCAGCGTTGCTCGATGCCGTCGAGCGTCGGCCGTTCAGGGATGTTCGCCATAAGCAGACCAGGCTACGGGATCGATCGCGACCCCACCCGCCCAGTTTCCCGGAGGGGGTCAGACCCCCTCCGGGAGACGGCGTCATCGTGCCGGTTGCGATCCCGGAGGGGGTCTGACCCCCTCCGTCTCGCGTTAGTGCCGATCGTGATTCGTCGAGCCGAAGAGGCCGAGCTTCGCCGACTGATGTTGCCCTCTGATGGTGCGGACCATCCTGCGAACCCGATGCGGTGTCGGGTCGACTGCGCCTGGGCTGGGTCGGGTTGAAGGCAGGTCGGCGGCGATGCCGGCTACGGACAGCTGCTCAATGAACCTGTCGCTGGACCGGCAATCAACACGCAGACCGGAACCGCGGCACCGGCCCCGATCTTGGTGCCAGCGTAGATGTACGAGTTCGAAACGTAGATCGTGGCGGTGTTGCTGGCGTTCTCGAGCCAGGCTGGCGAACCGTTGGTGATAATGCGGGAGTTGCTGATTTCGAGCACGACCGGCGTTGTGGTGCCCTGGATGTTGATGCCTGTGTCCGATGCGTCGAGTTGTTCGATCGTCGAGTTGGTCACTGTCGCCGAGAGTGCGCCTGAGCTGAGCTGAAGGACCTCGAACCCTTGCGAACTGAGGTAAGAGTTGTTGATCCGAATGGCGGTGGAGACCCCGGCGTCGATCGCTGCGTCTGCTGCGAAGACTTCGACCGATTCGACTCGGACGTCGATGACGTTCGTATCGACGTCGATCCCATCGTCACCCACGGTGGTGATCGTGACGTGATCGATGAGCACGTCCGATCCGTCTACGAATAGTCCGCGAGCGTTCGTGCTGTCCAGCGATGTGTTCGAGATCGACAATCCGCTCACGGTGCTGGTGCCGTTCACCGTGACAACTCCGTTGCTGGCGCTGACGCAGGCGCACGTCACTGTCGTGCCGTTCTGATTGGTTCCGATCAGTGAGACGCCGGTTGACAACACCACCGGCACGGTGGTCGCATAGACCCCCGGCTCGAGCATGATGGTCCACGGATCGGCGGCCGAGGGAGTGGCGAGGTCGACCGTGTTGATTGCGGCGAGCAACGCCGTGCCATTGTCGAGGTCGGTACCGGCACCACTCACGACGACGATGCGGTCGAAACCTGTTGCAGCGGCAGCGATAGCGGCGTCGGTTTGGGTCTTGGTGTAGATGTCCGAGGTGTTTGCTTTGGTGGTCAGGGCGGCGTCGGTTTGGGCTTTGGTGTACACGTTCGAGCTGTCGGCCTTGGAGCTGAGCGCGGCATCGGTCTGGGCCTTCGTGTTGTACCGGTCGTCGTGATCATGGTCGTCGTACACACCCACGACGTCGACGATCACGGACACTGAGCCTGCATTGTTGAAGACGCTGAACGACCCGGTGGAGGAGAGACCTACGTTGACCCCGTTCGGAGTCGGCGGCTGGCCGGCGACGGGTTGAGATTTGATGTGGAGGGCTGGGCGCCATCGGCGGGCCACAGCCGCAGGAACGTCGGAGCAGTCGGTCCGACGGCGGTGACATTGAGGGCGAGTCCGGTGGTGCCGGTCGGGAGTGTGCAGTCACCAACTGTGCCCCACCCGGCAAGGGTGATGGTCTCGCCGGCGCCAAGTGGAGTGGAACGCGGACCGACGGTGTTCGGCGCCGGCCTCAGATCGGTGAGCCGGCAAGGGTTGATCGGCTGATAGATCGCTCGCTCGCCCGATGAGGTGGTCGCGTGACTGATGCCGATGCCACCCGCACCCAGGGAGATCGCGATGGCTGCTCCGATTGCGGACCAGCGAGTTCGAAGCTTCGAGGTGTCGTGCATCATCGAACCGTAGCGAATCGGACTCCGAGACCTGGGCTTTGGTGCCAAGTCGCGGATTGTTGTGGGCTCGCCTGGCCTGCTCGGGTCACCGGCTCGGGTTCGATGACGGCGATGGCGAACTCAGGTCAGAGTACGGACTCGTAGATGTCCATCGTTTTGCGGGCGGCGGCATCCCAACCGAACTGGCTGACGGCCCGTTGGCGACCGGCGAGACCCATCGCCTTCGTGCGACTTGATCGGCCAGCAGCTGATTGACGCCGGCCGCGAAGTCTGCTTCGAAACTGGCGGTGTCGGATTCGTCGTAGTGCACCAGCAGGCCGGTTTCCCCGTCGGCGACGACCTCGGGAATGCCGCCGACGTCGCTCGCCACGACCGCTGTCTCACACGCCATCGCCTCCAGGTTCACGATCCCCAACGGCTCGTACACCGACGGGCACGCGAACACGGTGCCGTGGGTGAGTACCTGGCGAACCTCGTCGCGAGGCAGCATCTCGTGACACCACGGAACACGCCGTCGCGGCGTTGCGCAGTTCGGCGATCGCGGCGTCGGTCTCGGCGGCCAGCTCCGGTGTGTCGGCGCGCACCGGCCAGCAACACCAGCTGGGCCGACTCGTCGAACGGAGTCGCCGCCCGAAGCAGGTGCGGCACGCCCTTCTGGCGGGTGATCCGGCCGACGAACACGACCGATCGGGCGGGCCGGGTCGACGCCGAGCCGTTCGAGCACGTCGAGTGGCCGGGTCGGGGTCGGTAGAACTCGGTGTCGATCCCGTTGTGCACGACGTGCACCTTGGCGTCGTCGAGGTTCGGGTACGACGCCATGACGTCGCGCTCGGACCCGGGGCTGACGGCGATCACCGCGTCGGCTGCCTCGTAGGCGGTCTGTTCCGCCCACGACGACACCCGGTAGCCGCCGCCGAGCTGTTCCGCCTTCCACGGCCGCTGCGGCTCGAGTGAGTGCGACGTGACGACGTGCGGAATCCCGTGCAGCAGTTTGGCGAGGTGTCCGCCCATGTTGGCGTACCAGGTGTGCGAGTGCACCAGGTCGCAGTCGGCGGTCTGGTTGGCCATCGCCAGATCAGCGGCGAGTGTGCGCAGCGTGGCATTGGCGCCTTCGAGGAACGGCTCGTGCTCGGAATGGGCGGTGGCGCCATCGCGGGCCTCACCCATGCAGTGCACGTCGACCGTGGCCAACTTGATGAGCTCGCGTACGAGGAAGTCGACGTGAACGCCGGCTCCTCCATAGACGTCTGGCGGATATTCACGGGTGAGGATGCCGATACGCACGAACCCGATCGTAGACGTCACGAGCCGAGAGGCGAACTGTGGCGTCGCGGACCTCCGACGCGACTACTTCAGGAACTTGCTCGTGGTGTTGTCGGCGAGCACCTTGCCGCCGGTTTGGCAGGCGGCGCAGTAGCTCACGGTGTAACCGCTGTATTCGACGGCTCGCACCACGTCGCCGCACGCCGGGCACGGCTCCCCGGCGCGACCGTGCACTGCGCTCGGCCGGTCCTTCGACGAACTCATGTCAGTGCGGGTCCGCTCGTACGCCAGCCCCTCGTCGACCGTGTGGGCGATGGCCGCCACCAACTTGGTTGCACCGTCGAGCCCGAGCTTGCGGGTCATCGCGAACGGGCTCAGCTTGGCGTGATGGCAGATCTCGTTCGACAGCCGACGACCGAGCCCGGCGATCGATCGCTGATCGCGGAGGAATCCGTGCACGCGCTGGTTCTTGACGTTCAACAGGGTGACCATCTGTTCGGGGGTGACCTGGTCGGCATCGGGACCGAGCAGGGCGAGCGGTGGTGAGGTGAGGGCAGTGGCGGCAGGGAGGCACCAGACACCGGCCCGTCGCTCGGTGCCGGCCTCGGTCAGCAACAGTGCGGGGCCGTCGTCGAACACGAATCTGGCCTGCCCGCCACGTGGCTTGGCGGACTGTTTGTCGTCGACCACCAGACGTCCGCCCTGCATCAGGTGTACGGCGAACTGCACCGACTCGAACTCGAGCAGCAGATATTTGCCGCGTCGGCTGACTCCGAGCAGCGGTGTGCCGTAGGCCAGGTCGGGGGAAGGTACGGCTGTCTTGAGCGCCGTGAACTTGATCGGAACGAAGCGCACCAGCACGCGATCCGTGAACTCCTCGGCCAGCCGTTCGGCGTGGGCTTGGACCTCGGGTAGCTCGGGCATCGCGTCAGATCACTCGTAACGGGTTCGCTCGCGGACAGCGGAGAAGATCGAGTCGAGGGCACCGAACACCGGTTGCGCCGCCATCAACGCTTGCTGGTCGCCGAACAACAGGATCTTGCCCGTGATGAACGCCTCCTGGGCGTTCATCTCGCCTGTGGCGACTGCGACGGCGGTGGTCCAATCCTGCTGCATCTTGACGTTCTCGGGGTCGGCCGGCCCGGCACCGAACGAGGCCGAGCCATCGCCGACCTGAAGGTGATACGAGATGTCACCCTCCGGGCCGTCCGTGACGACTTGCGTGACGCCGATCGTGTGCTCGTTGGACAGTTCCCGCAGCGACTCGCTGTGGCTGACCTGGCGGGTGAGCTCGCCGATCCAGGCCAGGCTGAGATACCGAATCGTGGGTTCGTCCGACGAGTGTTCGTCGTCGCTGGTGTCGCTCGTGGTGTGTTCGCCCATGTTGATCCATAGTCTGCCCGATCGTGACCCTCCTGCCCACCGACGACCGTCCGCACGCCGGGGCGACGGTGGAGGAGTGGGTGTTCGCGGCCTGGACACCGGATGCGCACGTGGGTGTCGTGTCGGGGCACCGGCTCGTGAGCGGCGGCGACTGGTATTGGTCGGCGCTGGCCGAGGCCGGTCGCCCGTTGCTGCACCTCACCGAGTGGAATGTCGTTCGGCGCGCCGACCCGTTCATCGTGAAGGCGCCCGAGATGTGGGCCGAGCATCATTGCGTCGCCCCGATGGAGCAATGGTCGGTCGGCAACGAGGCTCACGCTGCGGCGCTGGATGAGCCGGATGAGGCCTTGCGGCGGGCGTATGGCATACCGACTGCGATGGCGATGGATCTCGAGTGGTACGCCACCGGCGGCGCCGAGTCGATCGAGTACGGCTACCGCCAGGTCGGTGTGATGCACGGACTGATCGAGTTGCTCGGCCGCCCGAACCTGGAGTTGGCCGAGATCCCGGCGGTGCGCTGGCATCGCTGGAGTTTCGACCCCGACGGAGCGATGGCCCCCGTTGCGCTGGATCGGGTCGTGGCCCACACCGGTCTGCGGGCGCCGTTCGCGTTTCCGGACGGCGCCGTCAGCGATTGGGTGCTCACGGCCGCCGGTTGGCGGTCCCGCCATCGACCGAGCTGACCGGCGCCGGTCAGACTGTCTGGTCGGTCGACGCTGTCGACGCTGTGCTGTCCGTCGCGTCAGGGTCGGCCTCGTCGGATCCGGCCGAAGTGGCGGGACTGATCGTGGGCGCAGCGAGCGGCCGGACGGTGGTTGGAGTGCCGTTGTCCGACGACGAACCAGACCGGTTCGCGCTGCGCTTGTTGCGGCGTCGGACCACGAGCCAGCCTGCCAGCGCTGCGATCGCTGCCAATCCGAGGAACGGCAGCAGTACGGCAATGATGAAACCGATTCCGAACAGGAAGCTGGTGAACGCGTCCCAGCCCTGCTGGAATGCGTCGCCGATCGAGTCGGAGTCCTCTTCGATCGGTTCGGGGATCGACGCCGTGGGAACGACCTCGATCGTCACGGTCGACAGTGCCACCCGATCGCCGAGGTTGCGCTGCTGCGCCTCGAGCCGCTCCAGTTCGGTCTGACGGCGGGTCAGTTCGCCCTCCAACGTCACGAGTTCGTTGAGGTTCTCGGTGCGATCCATGAAGTCACGCACGTTGGCCACACTCTGGCGGGCGTTGCTGATGCGCACGTCGAGGTCGATCAGTTGCTCGGTCACATCTTGAGCGCTCTGATTGATCGACTGGACGGTTCCGGTGTCGTCGAGACCGGCCAGCAGGCTGTCGACCGCCTGCGGTGGCACCTTCACCACCAGCACCGCGTACCCCTGATTGCCGGAGTCTCCTGGGCTGCCGTAGTCGACGTTCGACGAGGCGACCCCGCCTCCGAGCGCCGACGCCTGGGCCATGATCGAGGTCACGGTGCGCTGCACGTTGTCACTGCTGACCACGACGTGCATCTCGATGATGACGTCGCGTCCGATGATCCCGATGTCGAACCCGCCGTCGTCGTCACCGCTGACCTCGCCAACAGCATTGTCCGGCGCATCCTCGGTCGCGACGAAGCCGCCTTCGGAGGCATCGAAGCCTGGGTCTGAGGCCGGTTCGGCGGCGGGCATCTCCGTAGCCGCGCTGGTCGCCGCAGTGTCGTCGTCGTCGCCCCCGCACGCAGCCAGTGCTACGGCGCCGGTCATGAACAGGGCGAGCACTGTTCGTCGGCGGTGCTTGCCGGCTTGCTGGTCCTGTCGCGGCGTGTGTGTCGTCATGTTGCTCCCCATGTGTACTACGACGCTCCACCACCCGAGTTGGTTCCCGTGCCACACTCGTCGATCGAATGGCCTATCAACGCGACATCCTCGACGAGTTCGCCGAGAGCAAGAAGCCGACCAAGTACCCGACCGTCGAGGTGTCGATGGGTTTGGTGGTAGAGGACCGGGCGAGCGGGTTCGTCGGCGACGTCGTGCGATGGAACTCGGAAGCCGTCACCCTGCGCGACCGCAAGCAGTACTTGCGACACTTCACCTGGAAACCGGGCGGATTCCTGTTCGAGGGCAAGCCCGTCACGCTCGCGAGGCCGGTACAACAGACAACGGCCACCCAGCAGATCACCGCGTCCGGTTCGATCGCGGCTGACCGGTCTTCCGGTGCCAAGGTCGCTCGGGCGAGCCGGATCTGGGTCGAGGGCAAGCACGACGCCGAGCTCGTCGAGCACGTGTGGGGCGACGACCTGCGTGAGCTCGGGATCGTGGTCGAACCACTGCACGGTGCCGATGATCTGGCCGCCGCCGTGAGCGAGTTCCAGCCGGGAGGCCAGCGCCGACTGGGAGTACTGCTCGACCATCTCGTCGCCGGCTCGAAGGAATCGCGGATCGCCGCCACCGTCGATCACCCGTCGGTGCTGATCACGGGGCATCCCTTCGTCGACGTGTGGGCCGGCATCCGCCCCAAGGTGATGGGGCTCCAGGTGTGGCCAGACGTTCCGAAGGGCCAACCCTGGAAGCAAGGCATGTGCGAGGCGCTCGGCGTCCAGTTCGAGGGCTTCTGGCCACGCCTTCGTAACCAGGTCAAGACCTACGCCGACCTCGAACCGGAACTGGTCGGCGCCGTAGAACGCCTGATCGACTTCGTCGCCGAGTGATGGGCCGCCCAGGGCGCACGGGCCAGGGGACTCACGGTGTGGTGGCGCCCCAACGTTCTGGGCCTCCCGTTGGAGCGACCACCACCACACCGCCGCAACGTGCGGGCTTTCCCGGCGTCAGCCGGTGATCACGAAGAACGAGTTGAACGCCTGATCGAGCGCTTCCCAGTCGGCGTCGCTGAGGAGTTGCACGGCGATCACCGCCGTGAACGCCCCGTCGGTCGGCACGGCGGCGAGCACCACGAACCCGGCGTCGCCGCCACAGCCCGCCCAGTAGCGGTAGCGACCGGCGTACAGCCCGTCGTCGTAGTCGTTCGAACCGTTGTCCGTCGTGCAGTCCCCTGGGGCTGGAGCGAAGCCTTCGAGCATGGCGTCGAGGTCGGACTGAGGTTCGAGCACCGTGAAGATGATGCCGGGAGCGCTGTAGCTCCCCTCGAAGGTCGCGATGTCGGTCGATGCCTCGATGTACGGCAGGGTCGAGCCGTCCTCGGCGGTGACCGGCGCCGTGTACGTGTCGCTCCACTCGTTCGGGATGTTGACCGTGAGCGTTCCCGTGTCGTCGACCAGCGTCGTGTAGCCCGAGTAGCCGGCCCCTGACGTCGGAGCGACGTCGCCGACCTCCTGGGCGAACGAGAAGGCGAGCTCGATCGGACCGTCGCCGTAGACCTGACCGCGCAGGACCTCCTGCGTGTCGAACCGCAGCACTTCGATCTCGATCGGCGTGCCGGCCCGCGAGGTGCGCAGCACGTCGCAGTAGTCCTTCATCGATGCCGTCGGTGCCGATCGGGAGCCCATTCAGCGAGGTCACGATGTCCCCGGGGTGAACCCCGGCGCGGTCGATCGGTGAGCCGGGAGCGACCCCCGCCACCCACACGCCGGCGATCCCCTGCTCCTCATCGACGACCACCTGGCCGTTGATACCGAGTGATTCGAAGTCGCCGTTCTGTAGTTCGGCGACCACCTCCTGGGCGAGCTCGCTGTCGATCGCGAAGAACTGCGACGTGTTTGTCCTCGAACCCGTGGCGTAGTTCACGGCGACGACCTCGCCGACGGCCGACACCAGCGGGCCGCCCGAGTTGCCGGGCTGGATGTTGGCGTCGTGTTCGAGCGTGAAGTCGATCGAGGCCCAGGGTGTCTCGCCGGTCGCCTGGGCCTTGGCGACGATGCCGCGCGTCAGGGTGAACTCGGGATCTCCGAGCGGGAAGCCGGCCGCGTATATCTCCTGGCCGACGGTCGGGTCGGTCTGCTGCCAGGCAAGTGTCGGAAGCGGGTCCCTCGAATCGATCTGGATCAGGGCCAGGTCGTTGCACTCGGAGACGCCGACCACCTGGGCGTTGTAGCTCTTCTGCGTATCGCCCCCGATGTACACCTCGAGCGTCGCGGCGCCGGTCACGACGTGGTTGTTCGTGACGGCGAGGCCGTCGGCGGTGATGATGAACCCCGAACCGCTACCGGCCTGTGTCGCCATCCCGACCTCGGGATCGCGGATCGTGCCGGTCGCGATGATCTGGATGACGGCAGGCTGGACCTGGTTGAAGCTGGTGATGGCGCCGGAATCATCTGGCTCGGCCGGTTCGGCCGGTTCGGCCGGTTCGGCCGAGGCGCTCGTGGGCGGTGCGGTGACCGCGGTCGTGGGCTCGGAGGGTGGCTCCGTAGCCGTCGTGGACAGGGCTGTGGTGTCGGATCCTCCACCCGATCCGCACGCTGCCAGCAGCAGCGCGCCGATCGTGACGAAGACCCAGTTTCGTCGTGTTGTCATCGGTCGATCGTGCGACCGACGCGGCGGTGTCGGCATCGGGGAAAACCACACGTTGTGACCTTCGTGGCCCGACACGTGGTCGCGTAAGGTGCAGAAGGTGAGCGCCAGCCCGTTCGTGGGTCGTCGGGATGAACAGCGACTGATTCGTTCGCAGTGGACGCTCTTCGTCAGTTCGTTTCGTCAGGGGGTGCCTCGCGGGCGGGCGATTCTCGTGAGTGCCGAGCCGGGGGCGGGTAAGACGGCACTGATCCAGTCGGTCCACGAAACCCTGACCGACGACGCGGTCGTGTTGCGCTCCGGCCCGCTCCCCGTGGAGCGCGACATCTCCTGGTCGACGTTGGGCATGCTCAGCACGGACTGGGCGTCGGCTGACCTCTCGCCACTCGTCGCAGCGGCGATCGGCCGGTCCGAGCCGCAGGTCAATCTGTCCGCAGCCGACGTCGCCTACGGCTGGGTGGATCATCTGCGGAGCCGCGCTGCGGTTCGCCCCTCGGTGATCGTCCTCGATGACCTCCAGTGGATCGATGAAGCGAGCGCGGCCGCGCTGGCCGTCGCAGCTCGTACCGTGCCGTGCTTCTGGCTCATCTCCCAACGTTCGATGACGGAGTCGCATCTCGACCTGACACGTCTCGCCGACCAGTTGGATGTCACGGATGTGGCGTTGGGGCGGTTGCGTCGCAGCGAGGTGGGAGAGCTGTTGTTCGACCGGTTCGGCGGCCGTTGGACCCCTTCCGAAATCACGCACGTCTTCGAGACCAGTGAGGGTCATCCTCTGCACGCCATCGAGTTGGGACGCGAGCTGCGCCAGTTGCCCGGTGTGGTCGCTACCGATCGGACATTGGCGGCCATCTACGGTGATCGTTGGGAGGCACTCGACGATGCCGCTCGCGATCTGGCGGGTCTGATCGCATTGGCAGTTCGCCCGACGCTCGAGCTCCTGGACGAACTACGGCCGGGCGACGACGGGGACGCAAGCCTCGACGCCCTCGAACGGGCCGGCCTGATCCAGGTCGGAGATACATCGGTCCAATACACGCACGCACTCGCCCGTCACGCCGTCCAGCTGCGGCTCGGATCGGTCGAGCGAGCTCGGCTGCATCGGGACCTCGCCACCGTGGTCGAAGACGCCGAGCAGCGTGCATGGCATCTCGGCCAGGGGTTCCGGCGAGCCGACGAGGCGATCGCCGAAGCGTTGGAGCGCGCTGCGAGCGTGGCGACCGGGCGCGGTGCGACAGCTGACGCAGCTCGGATCCTCGACCAGGCGATCCGTCTCACTCCTTCTCGAATGGCTGCGTCGCTCGACCGACGCAGGGTACTGCTCGCCATCGCGCTGTGTGACAGCGGCGACTTCGTCCGGTCGGACCAATTGTTTCAGCGGCTGTTGACGTGTGAGGTCCATGAGGGCTTGATCGAGGAGATGTATGCCACGGCAGCGGTGTCAGCGCACCGGACGCGCGGGAGCGCCGCCGCCGAGGAGGTTGTCCTGATGGCGATCGACCGCCAGACGGACTCCGCCGCTCGCGGTCGATGCTGGCGCACGCTGATGCGGATTCGCCAGTTCGACGATGTGCGCGGCGCCGAGCAGACGGCTCTCGAGGCGTTCGAAGATGCTCGTCGACTCGGCGGCGCTGACGAGATGCTCGGTGCCGAGGCAGCGCTCGCCAACGTGAGGTTCGTGCGCGGTGAGCCCGTCGATCTCGATGGCCTGATCGCGCGGCTCGACCCGGGAACGGCGTCCGCAGCGAGTCAGAGCGCGATCACGTTCATCCAGGAGCTGGCCATCTGGGACGATCGGTTCGACGTGGCGCGGCGGCTCACGGCCCTCGCCGTTGAACACGGTCGGGATACCGGCGCAGTCGGATCGCTGTCGAACGCCTTGTCGCAGGGTGCGAGCACCGAGCTACGCGCCGGCGACCTCTCGACCTGTCGAAAGCTGATCGACGAGGTCATGGAGCTGCTCACGCCACGTCGCGGGGCCGAACTCTTCCTGGCGGTCGAGGAGCTCATCCCGCTCAGCGCCACCGAGGGCGACCACGAGCAAGCTGAACGGATCATCCGCGACGCTGAAGCCGAGATCGAACAGATCCCACTCGTGATGCGGATCGCGTTCGCGTCGCTCGCCGGCTACGCCAGGTTGGTCGCCGGCGACCTCGTCGATGCCCGCCGATTGCTGGAGTTGGCATGGGCGTTCGCCGACCAGTACGGGATGCGGGATTGTCGGATCTTGGGGTTCCAGGCCGACCTGGCGGAGGTGGCGGTGCTCACCGGGGACCTCGCTCGCGCCGATGAGGTGGTACGCGTCCTGGGGAAAGCCGCCGATCGCTGCCGGTCGACCGTCGTGCAGGTCGACTACCTCCGATGCCGTGGTCAGCTCGAACTGGCACGAGGCGACAACTCGGCCGCGCTGGCGAGTCTCGAAGCAGCCGCGGTTCTCGCGCCCGCCACGCTGCGACCGCTCGTGGTCGGTCGAACGTTGCTGGCACTCGGAGCCGCAGCCCGGCACCACGGTGAACGGAGGCGGGCACGCGAGGTGCTGCAACTCGCACGGATGGAGTTCGACCGACTCGGCGCGGTGCCCTTCGTCCAGCGCGTCGACGCCGAAATGGTCCGGCTCGGCGTGCGTCAATCGGCGCCCGGGGAGCTCACGGAGACCGAGCATCGGATCGCCGATCTCGCCGCCCAGGGCAGGTCCAACCGGGAGATCGCCACCGAGCTGATCGTGAGCCTGCGCACCGTGGAGTCGAACCTGACGCGCATCTATCGCAAGGTAGGTGTTCGCTCGCGCACCGAATTGGCGGCTGCCTGGTCCACGTCGTCGCGGCGCCGACCGACAGCGGACGGCCCGACCTGATCGCCGCACGCTCCACATCTTGCTGCGTCCACGAGCGGATCTGCCACGCGAGGTGCGAGACGCCGCGGAGTTGGGAGTTGTGCCTGGCACAACTCCCAACTGTCAGACGAAGGCGCTGGCGAATACCAGGCTGACGATCGTCATCACTTTGAGGAGGATGTTCATCGCCGGGCCGCTGGTGTCCTTGAACGGGTCGCCGACCGTGTCGCCGACCACGGCAGCCTTGTGCGGGTCGCTGCCCTTGCCGCCGTGGTGGCCGGCCTCGATGTACTTCTTGGCGTTGTCCCACGCGCCACCCGAGTTGGCCATGAAGATCGCCAGGGCGAAGCCGGTCACGAGGGCGCCTGCAAGCAGACCGCCGAGCGCGTCGACACTGATGAACCCGGTGACGAGCGGAACGACGACCGCCAGTGAACCGGGGATGATCATCTCCTTCAGCGACGCCTCGGTCGAGATCGCCACGCAGCGAGCCGAGTCGGGGATCACGCCAGGCAGGCCTTCGCGCAGACCCGGAATCTCGCGGAACTGACGCCTGACTTCTTCGATCATCTGTGTCGCAGCACGGCCGACGGCGTCGATCGTGAGGGCGGCGAACAGGAACGGCAGACCGGCGCCGAGGAACAGGCCGATGAACACGTCGACCTCGCCGATGTTGAGGTTGAGCGCCTTCTCGGGGTTGGCCTTCACAATCGCGAACTCGAAGCTCTTGAACAGAGCCAGCGCTGTGAGCGCAGCGGAGCCGACGGCGAAACCCTTGGCGATCGCTGCGGTCGTGTTGCCGAGCGAGTCGAGCGCATCGGTGACCTCGCGGACCGACGGATCGAGCTCGGCCATCTCGGCGATACCGCCGGCGTTGTCGGCGATCGGGCCATAGGCATCGACCGAAACGACGACACCGGTCGTGGCCAGCATGCCGATCGCGGCCACGGCGATTCCGTAGATGCCACCACCGTCACCGAGTGTCTGCTCGCCGCCCCAGTAGGCGACGCCGACACCGATCAGGATCAACACGACCGAGCCGGCCACGGAGACCATGCCGCTGCTGATGCCAGCCAGGATCGTGGTGGCGGGGCCGGTCTCTGACTGGCGGGCGATCTTCTGGACCGGGGCGTGGTGATCGGAGGTGTAGTACTCGGCCGTCTTGCCGAGCGCCCAACCCACGACGAGGCCGCCGATCACCGACACGCCGAGTCCCCAGGGCTTGTGGAACAAGTCGCCGCTGAACAGCCAGTACGAGACTCCGACCGTGCCGACGACGGTCATGCCCATCGCCACGTTGGTGCCCATGTGCAGTGCCCGGCTGAGGGCGTGCGAGTCGGTGGAGTGGCCGCCCTTCACGAAGAACGAGCCGATGATCGAGGCGACCATGCCCACCAGTGCGATCGCCATCGGGAACACGAGCAGCTGAATCACGCCATCTCGGCCGTTGTCGCTGGCGATCAGTCCGGCCGAGAACGCCGTCAGCGAGATCGGGGCGATGATCGAGCCGGCATACGACTCGAACAGGTCGGCGCCCATGCCTGCGACGTCGCCCACGTTGTCACCCACGTTGTCGGCGATCGTCGCCGGGTTGCGGGGGTCGTCCTCAGGGATGCCGGCTTCGACCTTGCCGACCAGGTCGGCGCCGACGTCCGCTGCCTTGGTGTAGATGCCGCCACCGACACGCGAGAACAAGGCGATCGACGAGGCACCCAGCCCGAAGGCGGTGAAGATCTCGAACGCTTCGTCGACCTCGAACCACACGATGAACACGAGGTAGGTGACCATCAATCCGAGCAGCGCCAGACCGGCGACGGTGAAGCCCATCACTGCGCCACCGCGGAACGCCACGGGAAGTGCCTTGGCCGGCCCCTCCTTGGCGGCTTCGGTGGTGCGGGCATTCGCCATCGTGGCGACCGTCATGCCGACGTAGCCGGCAGTGGCCGACAGCGTGGCGCCGAGCACGTAGGTGACCGCCGCCAGCGGCGTGATCACGATCGCCAACAGCACCGCCATCGCAACGACGAAGACGGAGACCCATTGGTATTCCTTCTTGAGGAACGCCTTGGCGCCCTTCTGGATCTCCATCATCAAGAACACCATTCGCTCGTTGCCGGGCGATGCCTTCTTGACCAACGTGTAGTAGTAGCCGGCGAGTCCAAGCCCTGCAAGGGCTGAGAGCGCGGCGAGATACGGAATGGCTTCCACTGTTTGCGTGCCTCCTGGGGCGTCCGTGCAGAGTCGTCCAATGATGGTCGGTCAGACCCCCTGACTCCAACCCGGAGCGTAGCTCTCGTGATCGGAGTCAGCGATGGGGTCGCGTTGGATGCGATAGCCCCATGCCCGATTTCTGGCCCGAGCCGTGGCGCCGAGTAGCTTCGTGCACATGGCACAGACCATCTCCAACGAGCGGGGACGCGGCCCCGTTTCGGGCACAGCGGTCGGCAAGCGCGGCAAGCGCAAGCCGTTCTTGCTCGACTTCTATTCCACCGCGGTCGGCAAGAAGTACGTGATGGCGATCACGGGCATCATCGGTATCGGGTTCGTGATCGGGCACATGGTCGGCAACCTCAAGGCCTATCTCGGTGCGATCGACCACAACGGCGCCAAGGCCTACGACATCGACATCTACGGCGAATACCTCCGCGAACTGCTCGTGCCGATCCTGCCGCACGGCTACTTCTTGTGGATCATGCGGCTCGTGTTGATCGGTGCCGTCGTGCTGCACATCCACGCCGCCTTCTCGCTGACGGTCCTCAACCGCAAGGCGCGCCCGGTCAAGTACCAGTCGGCACGTGACTACCAGATCGCCAACTTTGCCAGCCGCACGATGCGATACACCGGCATCATCGTGGTGCTGTTCCTGTTCTGGCATCTGGCCGATCTCACGTGGGGCTGGTTCAACCCCGACTTCGTGCACGGCGCCGTCTACCGCAACCTCGACGCCAGTCTCAGCCGGGTGCCGGTCGCGATCTTGTATATCGTTGCCAACATCGCGCTCGGCATTCACCTGTTCCATGGCACGTGGAGCCTGTTCCAGTCGATCGGTTGGAACAACCCCAGATTCAATCAATGGCGACGCGGCCTGGCCACAGGAGTCGCAACACTGATCGTGGTCGGCAACGTGTCGTTCCCGATCATGACGCTGGCCGGTGTGATCGAGTTCGACTCGACGGTGCCGTACGTGCAGGAGGTTTCCGAATGAGCATCACACTCGACGCCAAGATTCCCGATGGCCCGATGGCCGACAAGTGGAACAACTACAAGGCGCACGAAAAGTTGGTCAATCCATCCAACAAGCGCAAGTTCAAGATCATCGTGGTCGGCACCGGCCTGGCCGGAGCGTCTGCCGCCGCAACGCTGGCCGAACTCGGCTACGGCGTCGATGCCTTCACGTTCCACGACTCGCCTCGTCGGGCCCACTCGATCTCTGCCCAGGGCGGCATCAACGCCGCCAAGAACTACAAGGGCGACGGCGACTCGGTGTACCGCCTGTTCTACGACACGGTCAAGGGCGGTGACTTCCGGAGCCGCGAGGCCAACGTCCACCGACTTGCAGAAGTGTCCGTCAACATCATCGACCAGATGGTCGCCCAGGGTGTTCCGTTCGCCCGCGAGTACGGCGGCATGCTCGACAACCGCTCCTTCGGCGGCGCCCAGGTCAGCCGCACGTTCTACGCCCGCGGCCAGACCGGTCAGCAGCTGCTGATCGGTGCGTACCAGCAGCTCGCCCGCCAGGTCGGGCTCGGCAACGTCAACCTCTACAACCGGATGGAGCTGATCGACATCGTCAACATCGACGGTCGCTGCGCCGGCATCGTGGTGCGCGACCTGCTCACGGGTGAGGTCACCTCGCATTCGGCTCACGCAGTCGTGCTCGCCACGGGTGGCTATGGCAATGCCTTCTTCTTGTCGACCAACGCCATGGCGTGCAACGTCACGGCGGCCTGGCGGGCACACCGCAAGGGTGCCGCCTTCGCCAACCCGTGCTACACCCAGATCCACCCCACTTGTATCCCGCAGGCCGACGACTTCCAGTCGAAGCTGACGCTGATGTCCGAGTCGCTCCGCAACGACGGCCGGGTCTGGGTCCCCAAGAGCCCCGACGAGACGAGGGCTGCGGTCGACATTCCCGAGGCCGATCGCGACTACTACCTCGAGCGGATCTACCCCAGCTTCGGCAACCTGGCCCCGCGTGACGTGTCGTCGCGGGCGGCCAAACGTGCCGTCGATGCCGGGCAAGGTGTCGGCCCGCTCAAGAACGGTGTCTACCTCGACTTCGCCGAATCGATCGGCCGGCTCGGCGAGGACACCATTCGCGAGCGCTACGGCAACTTGTTCGACATGTACGAGCGGATCACCGGCGAGAACCCGTATCAGGTGCCGATGCGGATCTACCCGGCGTCGCACTACACGATGGGCGGGCTGTGGGTCGACTACGAGTTGATGACCACCGTGCCCGGTCTGTACTGCGCCGGTGAGGCCAACTTCTCCGATCACGGCGCCAACCGACTCGGAGCTTCGGCGTTGATGCAAGGGCTCGCCGACGGCTACTTCGTGTTGCCGTACACGATCTCGAACTTCCTGTCGGGGTTGCTCAACAAGCCGATCCCCGATACCTCCCACGAGGAGTTCAAGAAGGCCGAGACGGCAGCTGCCGATCGGTTCAAACAGTTCCTGTCGGTCGGTGGCACACGCTCACCCGACTACTTCCACCGCGAGCTCGGCAAGATCATCTGGGACTACTGCGGTATGGACCGCACACAGCAAGGGCTCGAGAAGGCGCTGTCAGAGATCCCAGCCCTGCACGACGAGTTCAAGAAGGACTTGCGGGTCACCGGCGACGGCGAAAGCACCAACCAAACCCTCGAGAAAGCCGGTCGAGTCGATGACTTCTTCGAGCTCGGCATGCTGATGTGCCGCGACGCCCTCACCCGTGAGGAATCGTGCGGAGGCCACTTCCGCTCCGAGCATCAAGAGGGCGACGGCGAGGCCAAGCGCGACGACGAGAACTTCGCCCACGTCGCCGCATGGGAATGGACCGGCGATCCGATGGCCCCGATCCGACACCAGGAAAACCTCGAGTACGAGGTCATCCAGTTCCAGACCAGGAGCTACAAGTGAGCCAACTGACGAACATCACCCTCAAGATCTGGCGTCAGTCGGGTCCCACCGACGGTGGCCGTTTCGAGGACTACGCGATCGCCGAGATCAGCGACGAGGCCTCGTTCCTCGAGTTGCTCGACATCTTGAACGAGCGTCTGATCACCGACGGCAAGGAAGCGATCGTGTTCGATCACGACTGCCGTGAGGGCATCTGCGGTACCTGTTCGTTGATGATCGACGGCCAGGCCCATGGCCCCGAAAAGGGCACGGCCACGTGCCAGCTGCACATGCGCAAGTTCGCGTCGGGTGACACGATCGTGGTCGAGCCGTGGCGAGCCAAGGCGTTCCCGATCATCAAAGACCTGATGGTCGACCGCGCCCCGCTCGACCGGATCGTCGAGGCGGGTGGCTTCATCACCGCCGAAACAGGCGGCGCCCCCGACGCCAACCTGATCCCGATCCCCAAGCCCGTCGCCGACGCCTCGATGGACGCCGCCGAGTGCATCGGGTGTGGCGCCTGCGTGGCGGCCTGCCCGAACGGTGCCGCCAACCTGTTCACCGGAGCCAAGATGGCGCACCTCAACCTGCTCCCGCAGGGCCAGGCCGAGCGCTACTCACGGGCCGAGTCGATGGTGGAAACAATGGACGAGCACTTCGGTTCGTGTACCAACCACGGCGAGTGCGAAGCGGCCTGCCCGAAGTCGATCTCGATCGACGTGATCGCCCTCATGAACGCCGACTTCCTCAAGTCGAAGTTCAAGAACCGCAAAGCCCTCAGCCGCTAACCCGCAGGGTGTCAGGCCATCTCCCGGCCTACGCTCGTGCGGTGGGTTCGATCCAGGTGTCGCAGGTCGGCTGGAAGCTGCCGAGCGGAGAAGAGCTGTTTGGCGACATCTCCTTCTCCGTCGGCAATGCCGATCGGGTTGCACTGATCGGTGCCAACGGGGTCGGCAAATCGACCTTGCTGCGGGTGCTGATCGGCGAAACCAAGGCCACCGCTGGAACGATCTCGATCGACGGGCGACTGGGCGTGATGCGCCAGCTGGTCGGGATGGGCGGCACCGGCGACAGCGAACCCACCGATGTGCGATCGCTGCTGCTGTCGCTCGCACCCGATCGGATTCAGGACGCCGCTCGGCGGCTGGTGCTGGCGGAAGGGTCGATCCAGCAGGACGCCATGCGGTACGCCGAGGCGCTCAGTACCTGGGGTGATTCCGGCGGTTACGACATCGAGGTGGAATGGGACGAAGCGTGCGGACGGTCGCTGGGTGTCGATTTCCGTGATGTCGCTGACCGTCCGCTGCGCACGCTCAGCGGTGGCGAACAGAAGCGTCTGGCGCTCGAGTATCTCCTGCGCGGCGAGGACGACATCCTGGTGCTGGACGAACCGGACAACTTTCTCGACGTTCCGGCCAAACGATGGCTGGAACGTGAGCTGAATACGACACGCAAGACTGTGTTGTTCGTGAGCCACGATCGCGAGTTGTTAGCGGCCAGCGCCACCAAGATCGTCACCATCGAGGCATCGGGGGCGTGGAGCCACGGTGGCGGATTCGCAACGTACGCCGATGCCAAGGCAGCTCACGCCGACAAGCGCGAACGCGACACCGCCGTCTATGACGACGAACGCAAGAAGCTCGAGGACTACGTGGTGCTGATGCGCCAGCGGGCGAGTATCAGCGAGGCGTTCGCGCCCAAGCTGAAGGCCGCCGAGTCGAAG
This sequence comes from uncultured Acidimicrobiaceae bacterium, assembly GCA_963700265.1. Lineage (GTDB taxonomy): Bacteria > Actinomycetota > Acidimicrobiia > Acidimicrobiales > Ilumatobacteraceae > Ilumatobacter. The sequence continues at coordinate 348,301 of CAVOWX010000002.1, forward strand.
CTGCGCCAGTTCCTCGAGAAGAACGAGCGGCCCGCCGAACTACGCGATCAGAAGATCGATGTGCGACTGGGCGGTGCCCGAACAGGCAAGCGAGCCGTGATCGCCGAAGCGCTCGAAGTCGCCGGGCTGACCGACCCGTTCGATGCGGAGCTGTGGTACGGCGAGCGGATCGCCGTGCTGGGCGGCAACGGCGTCGGCAAGAGCCATTTCCTGCGGCTGCTGGCCGGGGACGAGACGGTGCAATACGAGGGTGCCTGGCGATTCGGCGCCAACGTCGTGCCTGGGTTGTTCCACCAGACCCACGAGCATCCGGAGTGGGTTGGGCGCACGCTGGTCGAGGTTCTGCACGACCACGACGTCGTGCTCGCCCCGGCGATGGCGATGCTTCGTCGCTACGAGATCCACGGATGTGCTCACCAACCATTCGAGACCCTGTCGGGTGGCCAGCAGGCGCGCTTCCAGATCATCCTGCTCGAGATCTCGGGGGCGACGCTGTTGCTGCTCGACGAGCCGACGGACAACCTCGACCTGGTGTCGGCCGAAGCGCTCGAGGTCGGCCTGGCCGAGTTCGACGGCACCGTGATCGCAGTCACCCACGACCGCTGGTTCCTGCGCGGCTTCGACCGCTTCCTGGTCTTCGGTGACGACTGCAAAGTGACCGACCACAACCAGTGCCCCAACGCCTGGAAGTGACCCTCCGGGTGGTTATTGGGGAACGATCGTGACGGCGGTGGTGTAACGGTTGGTGGCGGTGATGTCGCCGGCGATCAGGGAAAGGTCGAACGTGAGCGCTCCCAACGTCTCGGGCACCTCGAGCTCGAGCGTGCCGACTCGCACGCAGCCGTCGGGCGGAACGTCGCCGCCGAACCGCCACCGTCGCTCGCCGCCCGCCCACTTGGCACGAATGTCCACCACCGCCGGATCGATCGCCTCGCGAAGGTCGCTCACGACGTGGATGTCGAGCTCGAGCAACTGGCCAGGCGACACGATGGCGGGCGGCCGGTCCGAGACCACGATCACCGGGGCGCAGGCGTCGATCAGCGCCCTCCAACCCAACTTCGGCACCCGGTGGTGATCCAACACGCTGAACGAGACCTGCGGCGCCGGGTCGTTGAGGGCGAACATGCAGAAGCCGCCCGCCGGCCGGTACTTGAGTCGTCGCAGCAACTCGATGTGGTGGCGTAGCAGCTCGGCTTGGTACACCTGCGTGGCGGACTTCCACGCCTCGAACGTGTCGAATTCGGCGGGCGGCACCCGATCGTCGAACACCCACTTCTGCAAGCCGTGGTGGCGGGCGAGGTGATCCCAGTCGAGCTCGGGCCAGGCCGAGCTGTCGATGAACTCCGACGAGGTCGGCACAGCCTGCGCCCCGAATTCCGACATGAACCGAACGACTCGGGAGACCCGCTTGGCGAGCCGCTCGATGTCGCGCACGTTGCCGTGGTACCACCCGAAGTAGAAGTGGCTGTCCGTGCCGTCGAGCAACGGGAAGTGCGGCAGGACGCCCGAGTGCGGCACACACAGCCGAGTCGGGTCGGCGCGCTCGAAGGAACGCTTGACCCATCGATCGAGCACGGTCTTGTTCCACGTCGGGAGCTGGTGAGCGGCGAGGTACTGCAACCGCGCCCTGGTGGTGTCACCTTCGAGCCCGATCGCCACCGCAGCCGGGTCGTTGTGGGCGTTCCACTGCACGATCGAGGGGTGGTGGCCGAGCAGATCGACCGCGGCCTGCGCCTGCTCGACCGCCTGAGTGCGCACCGAACGGGCATAGCCCCACTGGAGCGGGAAGTCCTGCAGCAGCAGCATGCCGAGTTCGTCGGCACGGTCGTAGATCTCCGGTGCAGCGATGTGTCCGTGGACGCGCAGGGCGTCCAAGCCCGCCTCGCTCGCCAATTCGACGTCTCGTCGCAGCTCGTCCGGGGTGACGACGCCCATTCCGGCTTTGGTCGGCAGCAGGTTGGCGCCCTTCAGGAACAGCCGTTCGCCGTTGACCGAGCACGACCAGTTGTTCCAAGCCACCGCCCGCAGCCCGGTCCGCCGTCGGCAGCGATCGCTGACCTCGCCCTCGACGACGATTTCGACCTCGACGACCGTGAGTGGTTGATCACCGAGCGCACGAGGCCACCACAGCGCCGGGTCGGCAATGTCGAGGTTCCAGCTGAAGTCGTTGAGTCCGCTCGCCACGCGACGTTCATCGTCGAACATCAGCTCGCCGTCGACGAGCGTGCGGATCGTGACGACTCGGGCGACGTCGCTGTCGAGCCGGGCCGTGAGCAGCAGGTGGGCGCGGGCCACATCGGCATCGCGGCACAACACCCGCAATCGATCGACGCGCACCGGGCCGGTATCGGTGACTCGAACCGTTCGCCACAAACCGCCTGGATTCCAGTCGCGGTCGATGCCGTCCCAGTGTTGGAAGATGCCGGTGATGTTGCGTTTGCCGCGATGGCTGGTTTGCGGGGCGCATGCCACCTCGACGGCCAGCACGTGCTCGGCACCGATCCGCGACAAGGCCGTGACGTCGAACGTGTGCGGCATGAAGTAGCCCTCTGGGTCGCCCAGGTAGGCGCCGTCGAGCCAGACGTCGGCTTGGTAGAACACGCCGTCGAGCGTGACCCAACGACGGCAACCGTCAGCGGGTTCGGGCATCGAGAAGCGCCGTCGGTACAGCAGCGGCCCGTCGTGCTCGGAGAACTCGGGGTGCAGGCGCCAGTGGCCCGGCACGATGACTTGCGGCCACGCCGAGTCGTCGACGTCGAGCCCGATCGCGTTGCGCCGCAGGTCGTCGTCAGCGGGTGTTGCCCGCCACACCCCGTTGAGGTCCACGGGCGGGATCGTACTCACCGCGCCGATCGGTACCCTCCGCGGGGTGGCTTGCACCGGCTCACCCGAGCCGGCACACATCGACCGGAGCGGGTTGAGCGCCGCCGTCGATCAGCACTCCAGCACGGTCAGATCGACGACCGCGTCCGATCTGCCGCGCACCATGTCGGCGTCGACCCAAGCGGCGACGTCGGTGGATGGACGGTTGCGCCACTCGATGACCCGTACGTTGTCGATGGCGACCATCCCGCCCAACGACGGTGGTACGTCGATCAGAAGCGTCGCCGTATTGGGAATCGCTCCACCGGCATGAGGCGCGAACAGTTCGGCCGGCAGTTCGATGAACTCAGTGTGCCACTCCCCGTCGGCGTCGGATTGGAGCACGATGCTGTGATCGGCAACTCGTCGCGTATTCGGGTCGGTCGTCGGATCGGTGTCGTCGAAATCGAAGGTGGCCACGCGGAGCGCAGGTGACTCACCCCGGGTGCGTTTGACGTCCAGAACGATCTCGTACCGTGCGATTCCATCGACCGGCTCGTGCTCGACGTTGTACAGGCGTTGGGGGCGGATGTCGATGCGCGAGCGGATCTGGGTGCCGGTGCTCGAGTTGGGATCGGAGCGGATCTCCAGGGCAGTGTCGAAGGGGTCACCGCTCGAACCAGCCACGAGCGACCAGGTTTCACGCTGCCTCGACACCCTCCAGTTGAATGGGCGCAGTCGTCGATCGTCGGCGGTGTCGTCGTCGAAACTGCCCCAGTCCAAGAGGTCGACACCGATCTGCACGTCGTCGGCGATTCGATCGGTGCGCACCAGCGCGCAGGGCGGCAAGGTCGCTCGGCCCTGGCTGTCGAGCGGGACCGCGATCACCGTCGCTTCGCGTCCTGTGCCGACAAGGCCCGAGTTCCGTTCGAAGTGGACCCACGCGCGACCGCTCGCACCGTCGTCGCTCTCGTCGAGCACGGTGCCGACTTTCAGGCCGTCGACTCGAGCGCTGGTCGCCTGCAACGCGCTTCGAAGATCCACCGTTCGCAGCACCGTGCGGGCGGTGACGCCCACCGCGGGTACCGGGCGATATCGGTCGATGATCAGTGGCAACAGCCGCACCTCCATGACTTCCGGACCTTCGGTGATCACGCGCAGGATCATCGACGGGAACGTGCTGAGGAATTCCTGATCGAACACCAGATTGCCGAGGCTGTACGAGATCAATTTGCCGTTGTACCACTCGAGACCCTGCAGAACGTGGGGGTGGTGAGCGACGACCATGTCGGCTCCGGCATCCACCATTCGGTGGGCGACGGTCGACATGAATCCACTCGCTACCTCGGCAAACTGGAAACCGCCGTGGACCTGGACGATCACCATGTCGGCCCCATCAGCACGGAGCCGGTTGATCTCCGCCTCGATCCGCTCGCCGTCGTACGGCGCTGCACCGCCGTGCCCGCGCCTCGCAACCCAATCTTGGAGTTCGGGGTACACCTCGGTCAGCGCGTTCCATGCCTCGCCGACCTTCTCAGGCCCGAGCGACTGCTCGGCATCCTCGAACAACGACCACACGTCGCCGATTCGACGTGACGCTTCGGGAATCGTGGTGTCGTCCTCACCGGTGTCGAATCCGAACGTGCGCTCCTCGTACTGCCAAGCGTCGCTCGGGTCGAGGTCGGCGGGTGCCGTCTCGATCCCCGGCGGGAGTTGATCGTTGACGAAACTGCCGTTGACAGTCGTCACCGACAGGGTGCCGATCGAGAGCTCGCCGATCTGATCGATTCGGCCCGCCAATGCCTCGGACGCCGAGCGACCTGCGCCGACATGGCCGATCCCAGCCTGATCGAGCGCATCCAGCGTGCTCTCGATGCCTTCTTCGCCCCAGTCGTAGGCGTGGTTGTTCCCGAGCGTCACCACGTCGACACCCATCTCGTCCAATGCGCTCGTCACATGCGGTGTGGATTGCAGGAGGAACCGCTTGGCGTCCAACGCAGCATCGTCGTCGAAGGAACCCACGACCGTTTCGAGATTGACAACCGTCCAATCGGCGGCACGCGACACCGGGGCGAGATCGTCGACCACGGCCCGTGCAGTTGCTTCATCGACCACGGGAGTCGTCGAGCTGTCAGCAGCGAGATATCGGCGACCGAGCATCACGTCGCCACCGAAGTGCAGCGAATGGCGTTCGATCCCGGTCGGGCCGACACGGTCCCACAAGCGAATCGACACGACGCGATCCCTCGGACTGATCGCCACCGGCTCGGGAATCGAGCCGGGCGCTGTCACGGTCGCAACCACCGGCCCGTCGATCTCGATCAACACCGTTCCGTCCTCATCGGTGACGACCGTGTCGAGTTCGCCGTCGCGGTCCAGATCGAGCGTGAGTGCGACTTCAGCCGCTGCGACCGGGTCGCCTCGTTCGTCGGCGACGAGCAATCCGACGGTCTCGTGTTCGACCCTCGCAGAATTCGAGCGCGACCGGTCATAGGCACAGGACGATGCACCCAGACAGAGCGCCAAGACGAACGCAAGTAGCGCCCGCCGGCCCGCGGCGTGATGGATCTCCTGCGCCGCGCTGGGTCGCCACTTGGTCGAGCCCGTGGCTGAAGGTGTGATCGACATCATCCGAAATCCACATAGGGTCGTGTCCCGAGCCAGACATGCTCGGAATCATCGCTTGCATCAGCGACGCGATGATGAGGAAGACCTGAGACATCCGGCGCGAGGAGTTGTGCCTCTCGGATCGGGCCGGATGTCTCAGGAGACCGCCTGGACGACTGTCCCTCGGGTTCGCCGTGGTGCGCCGTCGACCGGTTCGCATGCCAGGCACCACGCTTGCCCTCGAGCGCGGCCCGCAGCACGGAGATCGCGGTGAAGTCGAACTCTCCCGCCTGCGGCGTGGCAAGCACCGGCACCATGCCACCGGCGAACCGGCCGACCTGAGCGTCGAGCCAGGCCTCTGCATCACGGGCGACGTTCGGATGCCGCCTCGACCAGACCTCCCACGGTGTGACCCACGAAGCGTCTTCGTGAGCGTCGGCACCTGCAAGGACGGGCTGCACCGAATACCTCGAGCGGGTGGGGAGCGCCGACCGGATGCGACCGAACAGCAAGATGCCAATCGCCCGTATCTGGGGGGCGAACAACACGACGAAGGATGCTGCTGCCAACGCTTTCCAGACCGGGTCGACGACCTTGCCGATGACGACCGACTGGGTCGACCACGTGGCAGTCAGAACGAAACTGCCTGCCATGGTGAGCCCGAGTACCACTCGTTGCGGTGACGTGCGCTGTGAGTCGTTGGCGATCAGTCCAGGCAGGACCAGCGGAATCAGTGCCATCGAGCCCACACCCAGATGCCCCCGCCACGCTGCATCGAGAAATTGGCCGCCGACCCAGAGGCTGCTCCAGGCGACCGCCGATGAGACCAGCAGCATCGACGCGAACTTCCTTCGGCCGAACAGAATCATGTGATTCACCAGGAACTTGGCGACGACGAGGTAGGTGATCAACGCCACGCTCGCGGCTGCCACGAGCTGCCATGGATCAGCTACGAACATGCTCGTGAACGCGGCTCCCACGAACCCGCCGCTGCGCAGACGGTAGTTGTAGGCGACCGCCCACGACGCACCGACCGACAGCAACACCGCGAACGGTAACCACTTGACATCGATCGCCAGCTCGCCGAAACCGGACACCGGTGCGAGGTCGTTCACGCCAGGCAAGTCCAACGCAAGTGCCAGTGCGATCGGCACGGCAACGATGCTGCCCGCCAGAAGGACCGATTTCGTCGTCTTGCCGACACCCTGGCGCGCCATGTCGTGGGCGATCAACGCCGGCACGACGTAACCGACCCCGATGAACAACGGAACGTCGGTCTCCCACAGCCACGGGCCCGACGGTGAGAGTTTCAACATGACGATCTGGATGGAAGTCGCGATCAACGCCAGGACCGTGAACTTCGTGCGCCCGTAGAGCATGAAGTAGCGACGCAGGAAGTGGTTGACGAGCCAGTACGTCACGAACGCGTTGACGAAGGTGGCGATGATCACTGACGGATGGATGATGAATACTGCGATGTAGCCGGGCACGACGATCGAACCCGTCGTCAGATGGCGCTTTTCGTACAGCACCATCGACACCGCCACCCCACACATGAAGGCAAATCGGATCCACTCCGAGGAGAGGAGGTAGTCATGCATCCGCTGGCTCCAACTCCTCCGACCACGGTTGCGCGACATGCTCGAAGTACTCGAGCATCTCCTCGGCCTGACGGGTGTGGATATTGACGAAACCGACCACCAGGACATGTGTCGTCGGCATCTGGACGACCATCCGGTCGATGATCTGATCCTGGGTGTACGAGTGCTCATCACCGAGGTTCAAGATGTGATCCGGGTTGTAGCCGTTCTGCTTGAGACGATCCGTGACCAGCCCTTCGTAGGCACCAAAGGTGACCAGCCGGTCGAACTGGAGGTCTCTGACGCCCACGTCTGCGAACTGGAGGGCCCGACGCTCGCGGTCCGATCGGTTGTTCAAGATCCCGACCACGGTGGTCTGGTCGGTCGTGAACGGATCGAGCTTTGTCATGGCGGCGATCATCGACTCGCGGTCGTTGACGGCGAACAGGTTGGCCCAGGTCACCTTCTTGTCGGCGATGCTGAGCTCCTTGATGCGAAGCACGCCGGGATCCGGCTCCGCCCGCACCATGCCACGGATGGCAACATCGCGTGGAATGCCGATGATGTCGGCGATCGACAACGCGATCGTCACGTTCTCCTTGAACGAGATGTAGTCGAACTGAAGGTTCTCGTCGTCGGTGACGCGATCCGGGTCTGCGACGACGAGCCGTGAGCCTTTCGACCGAGCGACCTCCTCCATGATCTCGAGGATTCCGGGATTCTGCTCCGATGTCACGAGAATCCCGTTCACCGGGCACGTCGACAGCAGCGATCGGGCGATCTCGGGCAGCGTCTCACCCATCACGTCCTGGTGGTCTTCGCGGACGTTCGTGAGCACACCGATGTTGGAGCGCACGATCATCCGCTCGGACACTTCTTGGTATTCGGGCTTCAAAGCCATGCATTCGATGACGAGTGCACCGACATCGGGCATGACGTATTCACGCGCCACGTCGATCTGCTCGAGGATGGTCGCCGGCCCCCTCCGATCGATCGGCTCGTCGACGCCGTCTCGGTTGATGACCGCAGCGAAGGTTCCTGTCGATTTGGCGACGGTGACGAGTCCGTGCTCGCGCAACATGCCCGCGATGATGCGGGTGACCGTGGACTTACCGCGGATCCCGTTGACGTGGACACGCCAAACGAGACCATCGATACGACGACGGTGAGCGAGAAACTCGAATCTCCAGCGGAGAATCAACGTGGCGCTCACCGCTAAGCCGGCAAACACTATGAGAGGCACAGTTCATGATCGGAAATTGCATGCGATATCTTGAGAGTATCTCTATGAGATAACAGTCGGATACTCGACGTCCGCCCGACCCCACTGGCGCGTTGGCGATCGATCTCGCTGGCTGGCCGAAGCCGCTGCATTGATAGCAGCCTGTGGGGTCCGCGGTGTGGCGGCGCAATCTGATCTGGCCATTGGCGGCCGATATGACGGCACTCCGGTTGTCGAAAGCGGTGACCTGAGGGCCGGCGAGGTGGCGCCCGGCTGACGGGACTCGCCGCCGGGCGGCAAGCTAGGTTCACCGCATGTCTGATCGCGCAGCGACTTTGGGTGAGCTTCGAGGATCTGGATGGGTCTCCCGTCCGGTGAAGGAGGAGATCCGCGCCAATGCAGTCGCCAAGATCAGCGCCGGCGAGGCACTGTTCGACGGCGTGGTCGGGTACGAGAACACGGTCATGCCGCAACTCGAGAACGCTCTGCTGGCCGGCCATGACGTGATCTTCCTGGGCGAGCGCGGCCAGGCCAAGACGCGGATGATCCGCTCGCTCACCGGTCTGCTCGACGAGTGGATGCCGATCGTCGCCGGCAGCGAGATCAACGACGATCCGTACGCCCCGGTTTCGAGGCACGCCCGCGACCTGGTCGACGAGATGGGCGACGACACGCCGATCAGCTGGGTCCACCGCGACTCCCGATACGGCGAGAAGCTGGCAACGCCCGACACCTCGATCTCCGACCTGATCGGCGAGGTCGACCCGATCAAGGTCGCCGAGGGTCGCTACCTGTCCGACGAGTTGACCCTCCACTACGGCCTGGTGCCGCGCACCAACCGTGGCATCTTCGCCATCAACGAACTCCCCGACCTGGCCGAGCGCATCCAGGTCGGCATGCTCAACGTGCTCGAAGAGCGAGACGTGCAGATCCGCGGCTACAAGATTCGGCTCCCGCTCGACGTCATGCTGGTCGCCTCCGCCAACCCGGAGGACTACACCAACCGCGGCCGCATCATCACCCCGCTCAAGGATCGCTTCGGTTCCCAGATCCGCACTCACTACCCACTCGACGCCGAACTCGAGTATCAGATCATGGTGCAGGAGGCTCGCCCGCTGTCGATCGGCGAATCGGTCGGCGTGACGGTGCCTGCCTACCTCGGTGAGGTCGTCGCCACGTTCAGCCAGTTGGCGAGGGCCAGCAACCACGTCAATCAGCGCAGCGGCGTCAGCGTGCGTCTGTCGGTGTCGAACTACGAGGCGCTCGCCGCAAACGCCCTGCGGCGCGGCCTGCGAGCCGGAGAACGGGTGGTCGTCGCCCGCGTCGATGATCTCGATGCGCTGGCGGCCAGTTCGATCGGCAAGATCGAGATCGAGGCGCTCGAGGACGGCCGCGAGGGAGTCATCTTCGACAACCTCGTGCGCGGCGCTGTGCTGACGGTGTTCAAGGATCGTGTCGACCCGTCCCACACCACCCCGATCGTCGACGCCTTCGAAGAGGGGCTGGTGGTGCACACCGGAGAGGACATGACCAGCGACCAGTTGGCCGCCTTGGTCGAGCAGGTTCCGGCTCTGCGCCAGCCGGTCGGGGCGCTCACCGACGGCGATCCCTCGGCACCGTCACTGGCGGCGGCCGTCGAGTTCTTGCTGGAGGGCCTGCACCTCTCCAAACGCCTCAACAAAGACGATTCGGGCACCAGCGCCACCTATCGCGGCCGCCTCTGATCCGGAAGTTGACCCGAGCACGTTCCGCCTGAGTCGGCCCAGCTCTCGGGCAGATTTCACTCAAACTGGACCTTGCGTTCACGGCGACGCCGGATCCCTTCAACCGTGCTGCGCGCACAATGGGACGTTCCTTCCCGCTCTGACGCAAGGAGTACCCATGCTGCGCCGCCACATCCTGCGATCCACCACGATCGTGCTCGTCCTCGTCTCGGCGGGAGCCGTCACCGGCACGGCCCGTGCTGACGACGGCCACCACGGCTCGGATGGCCATCACGGTCACGGTCACGGTCACGGTCACGGGCACCGCGATCGCGATTCGGTCCGGTTCGCGACGTTCAACGCCTCGCTCAATCGCAACAACGCGGGTGACCTTGCCGCCGAACTGGCGACGCCAGGCAGCGCGCAACCGGCCGCAGTCGCGGAGATCATCCAGAACGCCCGCCCCGAGGTCCTCCTGATCAACGAGTTCGACTACGACCCAGCGGCGCTCGAGTTGTTCCAGGCCAACTACCTGGAGGTCGGCCAGAACGGCGCCGACCCGATCCACTACGACTTCTCCTTCATCGCGCCCTCGAATACCGGCGTCTACTCGGGGTTCGACTACGACAACTCCGGCACGGCAGGCGACTTCGTGCCCAACGACTCGTATGGATTCGGCTTCTTCCCCGGCCAGTTCGGCATGGCGGTACTCTCGATGTACCCGATCGACCTCGACGACGTGCGCACGTTCCAGAACTTCGCTTGGAAGGACATGCCCGGCGCCCTGCTCCCCGACGACGTGGCCACGCCCGAACCCGGCGATTGGTACACGCCCGGCCCCGAGCTCGACTCGTTCCGGCTCTCCTCGAAGAGTCACTGGGACGTCCCGATCGAGATCGGCCGCCGCACCGTCCACTTCCTCGTCAGTCACCCGACCCCACCGGTGTTCGACGGCGCCGAGGACCGCAACGGCACACGAAACCACGACGAGATCCGCTTCTGGGCCGACTACATCGGGCCCGGCAAGAAGGCAGGCCGGTACATCTACGACGACAACGGTGTGCACGGTGGTCTGCGGCCCGGCGCCGACTTCGTGATCGCCGGTGACCTCAACTCCGACCCGCTCGACGGCGACAGCATCCCCGGCTCGACACAGCAGCTCATCGACCACCCACTCGTCAACACCAAGGTGACGCCGTCGAGTCCTGGGGCTGTCGAGCAGGCCGCTCTCCAAGGCGGTGCCAACGAGACCCACCTGTCCGATCCTCGGTACGACACCGCCGACTTCGCCGACGGCGCCCCGGGCAACCTGCGAGCCGACTACGTCCTGCCCCGCAAGAACCTCAAGATCACGGACGCCGGTGTCTACTGGCCGCTCAGCTCCGACCCGGCCTTCGGTCCCGTCGGCACGTTCCCATTCCCGTCGAGCGACCACCGCCTCGTGTGGATCGACATCAAGACCAAATGACCCGTCGCCGCACGGCGAGCAGGCGTCCGTCGTCTTCGGGTGCTGGCAGGATTCCGAGTTCGTTGGATGCCTGCGATCAGATGAACGAGTTGCGAGTCCAGAGATCGCTGTCGTCGTCGTGAGGGGCCGCAGTCGGCGGAGCGCCAATCAAACAGACCACACCGATGCGTCCCGGGAACCCGCGCAACTCGATCTCGCCGAAGTGTTCGGCGGTGACGCCCTCCGGGAGCCGTTCGAGTTGCATCGTCGGCATCATCACGGCGCCCTGTTTGGCGTTGTCGCACAGGCGTGACGCCATGTTCACGGCGGACCCGATGTAGTCGTCGCCTTCGAACAGCAAGGCGTGGCCGGAAGCCAGCCCGGCCCGCAGCGTCAGCGGAGCGCACACGTGGGCGGCTCGGTCGGCCAGATCAGTGACGAACTCGATGCCGGCCTGTTGCTCGACGGCGACCACCATGCAACCGTCGCCGAGCCACTTGGCGACTCGTACACCGCGTTCGGAGGCGACTTCGCGGACCAGGGTTCGGAACGTGCCGAGAAGACGGCCGGCGGCGTCATCGCCGAATGCGGCGGTGTAGTTCGTGAACCCCGACAGGTCGAGGAAGATGAAGGTCCTCGGCACTCTCACAGCCCCATCGTACGTTCGACCCTGACGACAAACCTTGGACCCTGCTGCGTTACGTTTGTCACATGGCAGCCCGCTTCACCTACTCGCGGTGGGACGGCACCCAACGCGGCTTCGATCTCGACGCCGACTTATTGTTCGACCAGCTCACCGACGAACTGCTGTATCACGGCGACGTCAACGCCGCCCTGCGGCGGATGATGCAAGACGGCATGCGAGGCCCCGACGGTGAACGCCTCGATGGTCTGCGTGAGATGTTGGAGCGACTGCGTCAGGAGCGTGAGAAGCGGCTCGAGCAGTCGAATCTGGGCGGTGTCTACGACGAGATCTCCGACGAACTCGACGACATCATCGACGAGGAACGCCACGCCATCGAGAACGCAGTTCGAGCCGCCGAGGCGAGCGGCGACGACCGTCGCAGCGATGCCGCTCGCAGCACAGCCGCCGAACGCAACGTCCGGCTCGATCTGATGCCGAACGACTTGGCCGGCAAGGTTCGCGAACTCAGTTCGTACGATTTCGAGTCGGCCGATGCCCAGCGCCGATTCGAACAGATGATGGACAAGCTGCGCGAGCAGTTGATGCAGCAAGCGGTCGACCGGATGAGCGACGGTATGCAAGGCATGACCGCCGAAGACATGGCTCGTATGAAAGACATGCTGGCTGCCCTCAACGAGATGCTCGAAAAGCACCAGCGTGGCGAAGACCCTGGGTTCGAGCAGTTCATGGACGAGTTCGGTGAGTTCTTCCCCGAGGACCCGCAGAGCGTCGAGGAGTTGCTCGAAGCGATGGCCAAGCGGATGGCCGCCATGCAGGCGATGCTCAATTCGATGTCACCCGAGCAGCGGGCCCAGCTGCAAGAGCTGTCCCAACAGTTGATGTCGGACATGGACCTGCAGTGGCAGATGGACCAACTCGGCTCGAACCTGCAGCAGATGTTTCCGCAGCTGAACTGGGGCCAGTCGTACGACTTCGAGGGGCAAGACCCGATGGGCATGTCTCAGGCGATGCAGGCGATGGCCGACATGGGCGATCTCGATCAACTCGAACACCTACTCCAGAACGCAACCAATCCGGGTGCCCTCGCCGAAGCCGACATGGACCGGGTTCGTGACCTGCTCGGCGACGATGCAGCGAAATCGCTCGAGCGTCTCAGCCAACTCACCAAGATGCTCGAGGAGGCTGGCCTGATCGAGAACAAGGAGGGCCGCCTGGAGCTGACACCGCGAGGCCTGAGGGCGATCGGTTCGAACGCCTTGCGCGACCTGTTCACCAAGCTCACCAAAGAGCACGTCGGGCAGCACCAGACCCACCAGATCGGCCAGGGCCACGAACGCACCTATCAGACCAAGCAATACGAGTTCGGTGACCCGTTCCAGCTCGATCTGCACCGCACGATCCGAAACGCGCTCGGTCGCGTCGGCCAGGGCACGCCCGTCAAACTCCAACCGGACGACTTCGAGATCGAACGCACCGAACACCTCACCAGGTCATCGACCGTGCTGATGCTGGACTTGTCGATGTCGATGCCGATGCGCGACAACTTCCTGCCGGCCAAGAAGGTGGCGATGGCGTTGCATCATCTGATCTCGTCTCAATTCCCGCGCGACTATCTCGGCCTGGTCGGTTTCAGCGAAACGGCTCGCGTCATCACCGCCAGTCAGTTGCCAGAGGTGTCCTGGGACTTCGTGTACGGCACCAACATGCACCACGGCTTCACGCTCGCCCGCCAGTTGCTCTCGAAGCAGACGGGCACGAAGCAGATCATCATGATCACCGACGGCGAGCCGACCGCCCATATCACGCCGCAGGGCGACGTCTACTTCAATTACCCGCCGGTGCGAGAGACGATCGAGGCCACGTTGCGCGAGGTGGTGCGGTGCACGCGTGACCAGATTCGCATCAATACGTTCGTGCTCGATGCCACGACGGCGCTGACGCAGTTCATCGAGCGGTTGACCGAAATCAATGGTGGGCGGGCGTTCTACACCGACAACGAGTCGCTCGGCGACTATGTGTTGGTCGACTTCCTCGAGCATCGTCGACGCATGACCCAGCGCCGCGCCGGCTGATCCGCAGCCGACGAACGGCACGCGGTGGTGTCGGCTGGTGCCCCGCCGAACGGCCCGGACCAACCGCGCGAGACCCCTGGTCAGACATTCGCGAAATGCACTCTTGCGGGAACCGGGTATGGTATGCGAGAATCACACGCATGTAATTACAACGTCGTCACATCCGTGGCGACGGATCACGAACGAGATCGGTCAACCGGCTCGCAGCGACGATGTGTCGTTCCGGGCACGAGACCACCGGGCGACCACGGCAGGGGGGCCCTCCACATGACACAGAGCTACGACGATATGTTGCAACCGGCTGAACTCGAGGAGAACTGGCAAGACGACGCCAACTGCCTCGGGGTCGACCCCGATCTGTTCTTCCCAGAACGCGGCGCTTCCACACGCGAGGCCAAAGAGGTGTGCCGCGGTTGCGTGGTTCGCGAGCAGTGCCTGGAGTTTGCTCTGCAGAACGGCGAGAAGTTCGGGATCTGGGGCGGGCTGTCCGAGCGCGAACGTCGCCGCATCCGCCGCCAACGGGCTCAGGCCGCCCGAAGCATCATCGGCGCCTAGGCAAGTTAGGCTGTCGTAATGCCCAGTGGTTCCGAATGGATCATCGTCCTCGTCATCGTGCTGCTCGTCTTCGGTGGCTCTCAGCTCCCGAAGTTGGCCAAGAACCTTGGCAAGGCCCAGAAAGAGTTCAAGGACGGCCTCGCTGAGGGGCTCAAGGACGAAACCGACGACAAGAGCTGAACCCGGTGGCCGAGTGCCACCAGCGTTCAGCGAGTCGTTCGGTCGGCCATCGTCGAGTGACGGCATGCCGACGCCCGGTGGGTGTTTGAATGTCGTTGGTCAGTTCCCGGATGCAGCTGCTTCGAGCCTGCGCCGCTTGAGAATCCGGCGCCGCTCGCGCTCACTGCATTCACCCCAGACGCCGTGCTCGATGCGGTGTTCGAGAGCGTGTTCGAGGCAGGTTTGCTTGACCGGGCAGCCAGCGCAGATCTTGCGGGCCTTGTCGACCCCGACGCCATCGCTCGGGAAGAACGTGGCGGGTGGATACATGCGGCACAGGCCGTCGGCCATCCATGCCGTTGCAGAATCTGGGTCGGGGAGTGGGCTGTTGTTCATGGTGTCCGTGCCTCCTGGTGGTCGGGGTGGAGATGTCGAAGACACCGTCACCCGGTTTGTGCACTTCCCGAACCGTGCGGGTCGTTGAATCGTCTGTCAACTGGTTGTTCTCACTGATTGACGTTCGACGGCTCCGTTTGGTTCCCGCTAGATGGGCGAGTGTAACGAAACTGTAATGAATTGTCCACCATAGTTCGGAACGGTGGCGGGCATCGATTGGGTTCGTCACCTCTTTGTCATGTTCTTGGCGGTCGATTCGGGCGCCGGTGACCGGTCTGCTCGCCGCGCCGGGGCGTTTCCACCACAAGCAACCCAGCGGCCGAGCCCAATTCTTCCATGTGATCGGCGGCCGGGCGCAGACCTGCGTGATGACGAGGTCGTGTCGGCTGATGGGTACCGGGGGCGCGCCGGTACACTCGTCGAAATGTCCGACGTCGTCGAAGAAGCAGCGCCACGAGCGCACGCCCGCATCGTGTACCTCGGCCCGGTGTCACCGCATTGGGAGATCTACGGCGATTGGGGCGAGCGTCAGACGCTCGACGAGTTCCGTGCACGGGCGCTGGCGCGACTCGTGCTGTTGCCGCGCGACGACCCCCAGTTCCGACGCAACAAAGAACGCATCAATCGAGACGCCGAGCGCGAATTGATCTCGATCGAGTGGGAACTCGGCCTGCCCGAAGCCAACCAGGGGTGACGGCGCCGGGCGGCGCACTTCGATGACCGAGACCGACGCTCCGATGCCGGATCTGCCCGATCCAGGGCACCGTGTCCTCAACCGCGAGTTGAGCTGGCTCGACTTCAATGACCGTGTCCTGAGCCTCGCCTCGGAGCCAGGGATCCCGCTCCTGGAGCGCGCCAAGTTCTGTGCGATCTTCGCCACCAACCTCGACGAGTTCTTCCAGGTCCGAGTGGCGGCGCTTCGCGATCAGGTGGCGGCCGGCATCGAGGACCCGACCTGGGACGGTCGCACTCCGCTCCGTCAACTGAACGAGATCTCGACCAGGGTGCCCGAGATGATCGCCCGTCAGGAGTCGATCTTCATCGACGAGATCGCCCCGGCACTGGCCGCCGAAGGGATCGAAATCGTCGGCTGGGATCGACTCGCAGAAGACGATCGGGTGATGATGCGCGAGTACTACGCAGCCCGCATCTTCCCGGTCCTGACACCGTTGGCGGTCGACCCTGGCCACCCGTTCCCGTACATCTCCGATCTGGCTCTGAGCCTGGCCGCCCACGTCGCCGACCCGGAGACCGCCGAACGTCGATTCGTGCGGCTCAAGGTACCGAACGTGTTTCCGAGGTTGATCCCGCTCGGCGACGGCCGCTTCGTGCCGGCTGAAGAAGTCATCGCTGCCCACCTGCACACGCTGTTCATCGGGATGGTCGTGGAGGAATGGGCGGTGTTCCGGGTCACCCGCAACGCCGACCTGATCCTCGAGGAGGAAGGGGCCGACGACCTGCTCGAAGCAGTCGAACTCGAACTCCGTAAGCGGCGGTTCAACAAGGTGATCCGGCTCGAGGTCGCCGACAGCATCGGTGACGAACTGCTCGATCTGCTGGTCCGCGAACTCGAGCTCGACCGACGAAATGTGTCCTTGCACCGCACGCTGCTCGACCTCAGCTGTCTGTGGCATCTGCACGCGGTCGATCGACCCGACTTGAAAGACCGTGCCTGGCCACCACTCACCGCCGGGCGGCTGTACCAGGCCGAGGAAAGCGATCGGTCGTTGTTCTCGGTCATGCGCGATCGTGCGATCCTCGTGCATCACCCGTACGAGAGCTTCGCCAGCAGCGTCGAGGTGTTTCTCGAGCAGGCGGCAACCGATTCGAGGGTGCAGTCGATCAAGATGACGCTGTACCGGGCTGGCGGCGACAGCCCGATCATCCGCAGCTTGATCACGGCCGCCGAACGCGGCAAGCAGGTCGCCGTACTCGTCGAACTGAAGGCTCGCTTCGACGAGGCCAACAACGTCGCCTGGGCGAGACAACTCGAACGCGCCGGCGTGCACGTCGTGTACGGCATGGTCGGGCTGAAGACCCACTCGAAGGTCGTGCTGGTGGTTCGTGACGACGGTGACCAGTTGCGTCGGTACTGCCACATCGGCACTGGCAACTACAACTCCAAGACCGCCCGTCTGTACGAGGACCTCGGTCTGTTCTCGTGCGACAACGAGATTGGCGCCGACGCAACTCAGCTGTTCAATCACCTCACCGGCTACAGCCGCAGCGTCGAGTACCAGAAGCTGCTGGTGGCCCCGCGAGACCTGAAGCGCCAACTGATCGATCTGGTCGAACACGAATCGTCATTCGGAGCCGATGGCCGAATCACGCTGAAATGCAACTCGATCGCCGACATCGACATGGTCGAGGCGCTCTACACAGCCAGCCAGGCCGGCGTACGGATCGACTGCGTCACGCGCGGGATCTGCACGATGCGGGCCGGTGTGCCGGGGCTCTCGGACAACATCCGGGTACGCAGCATCCTCGGGCGCTACCTCGAACACAGCCGGATCTACCGGTTCGACCACGGCGATCACGACGACCGGCCGATGCACCTGATCGGCTCGGCCGACCTGATGCCGCGCAACCTCGAGCGCCGCGTCGAGGTGTTGGTGCCGATCGAACATGCCAAGCATCGCGAATGGCTCGATCAGGTACTCGAGTTCGACCTCGCCGACGACATCGTGCGGTGGGAGCTGCAACCAGACGACTCCTGGATGCGACTCGGCCCGCTCGACGTCTTCGAGCCCGACGCCCAGGAACGCATGTATCGCTGGACCGTCGAACGCCAGCAGCAAGTTCGCCGCTGACTCGATTCCTGCCGCTGTCGTCGACCACTGGTCGGCCCAGGGTGAACGCAGGGTAAACGCAACGTCTCTGAGCTGGGACGATGGGCACCGACCGGGCGGGCATTGTTCACCGGTCGTTCACCTCCGACGGGGGTTCGTGTTCACCTTGGCCATTTAGCGTTCGGGTTGAATCGTGCATCGATTCGCTGACATGTCAACCCCCCGAACGGAGACGACTGCGTGAAGTTCACTACGAAGCGACTGGCTGCAGCCACCCTGGCGGCAGCGCTCGCACTCGCCGCATGTGGCGGCGACGACGACACCACCCCGGTGGCCGACGACGCCCCATCAGCCGACAATGACACCGACAACGACAACGATGCCGACAGCGATGCGGCGGGCAAGGTGTTCGTGTCGGGCTCATCGACCGTCGAGCCGATCTCGGTTCGAGTCGCCGAGTTGGCCAAGGCCGACACCGGCGACGCCGTTGCGGTCACCGTCGAAGGACCCGGCACCGGCGATGGTTTCAAGAAGTTCTGTACCGGCGAGTCGGACGTGTCCGACGCATCGCGCCCGATCAAGGACAGCGAGGCGGAATTGTGTGCCGCCAACGGCATCGAGTACGTCGAGCTCGAGGTTGCGATCGACGGATTGTCGGTGCTGACCAGCCCGGCCAACACGGCCATCGAATGCCTCGACGTGCCGGCGCTGTACGCCCTGCTCGGACCGGAATCAGAAGGGTTCGCCGACTGGAGCGACGCCGACGCACTCGCCGCCGAGGTGGCGTCGACCAAGGCTCCGTTCCCCGCTGCACCGCTCACCGTGTACGGCCCCGGCGAGGAGTCGGGTACCTACGACACGTTCGTCGAGTTCGCCATCGCCGACCTGGCGGAGGAGCGCGTCGGTGAGGGCAGCGACTTCACCAGAGCCGACTACTCGTCGTCGGGCAACGACAACTTCATCATCGAGGGCATCGAGGGATCGGACACGAGTCTCGGCTGGGTCGGGTACGCCTTCTTCAAGGCCGAGCAGGATCGCCTGAAGGCGATCGCCATCGATATCGGCGATGGATGTGTTGCACCGACCGACGCCACCATCGCCTCGGGTGAGTACGGCTTCTCCCGGTCGCTCTACATCTACGTCGACACCGGCAAGGTGGCGACCAACCCGGCCCTGAAGACATTCGTCGACCTGTACCTGTCGGACGCCGGCCTGGCGACGGTCGCCCAGGCCGGCTACGTCGACCTTCCTGCCGAGCGGATCGCGGCCACCCGCGCAGCCTGGGAAGCGGTCGGCTGATCGAGCCGCTGACCGGATCGAGGCAAAGGACACACCGGGACGCCATGCTCGCCGTAGCCGACCTGCGCGGAAGCACGAAACAACGCCGAACCGAGCTGGTGATGCGGCGCCTCTTCCAGGCAGCTGCCGTGCTGTCGGTGGTGATCAGCCTGCTGATCGTTTTCGTGCTGTTTCGCGGGGCGTTCCATTTCCTGACGCTGATCGACTGGGACCCAGGTCAACTCGCCGACAACGGGTGGTTCCCGAGGCGTGAGCGCTTCGACCTGCGGACCGTGCTGGTCGGCAGTGTCGTGATGGGGGCGATCTCGATGCTCGTCGCCGTGCCATTCGGGCTCGGTGTCGCGGTGTACCTCGCCGAGTACGCCAGTCCGCGAACCCGCAAGGTACTCAAGCCGGTGGTCGAACTGTTGGCCGGTGTGCCGAGCGTGATCGTGGGCTACTTCGTGCTGCGTTTCATCGCACCCAAGATCGTGTCGCCGCTGTTCGATCCGACGAACAACTTGAACATGCTGGCGGCCGGCCTCGGGATCGGCGTGCTCGTGATTCCGATCATGGCATCGATCAGCGAGGACGCCCTGCGGTCGGTGCCGATGGCGCTGCGTGAAGCCAGCTACGGCGTCGGGGCCCGAAAGATCAACACGGTCGTCAAGGTCGTGATTCCTGCCGCCGTGTCCGGGCTGGTGGCGGCTTTCATCGTCGCCATCTCGCGAGCGATCGGCGAGACGATGGTTGCAACGATGGCGGGCGGTTTCGACGGGAGCGGCCTGTACGAAGGCTGGCAGCCGACCAACCGCGGCCTCACGATGACGGCGGCGATGACGAACGCAGTCGGCGGCACCGATCAAGACATCGGCGGCGCCTCCTTCGAGGTGCTGTACTTCGTCGGCGCCTTGCTGTTCCTCATCACGCTCAGCCTGAACCTGATCGGGAATCGGATCGTGTCTCGAGTTCGGGAGCAGTACTGAGGTGGCCATGGCGACGTCGACCGGCGCCACCGAAGCCGCAGCGATCGGCAATGTGCGCGCCAACCTCACGCGCCGTGAGCGAGACGTAGCCGGAACGGCGATGCTGATCTCGTTGCTCGTGACCACGTTGTTCACGTTGTTCGTGCTGGCGGCGCTGCTCGCTCAGGTGATCACCGAAGGCTCACCACTCGTGGGTCACCGAGGCGGAGCATTCATCACCGACCCGATCGGCTCCGATCCGGACTCGATCGGGATCTGGTCCGGCCTGTACGGCTCGATCGGGATCGGTGTGCTGGTGTTGGTGCTGGCGATCCCGACCGGTGTCGCCGCCGCGATCTATCTCGAGGAGTACGCCGCCGCCACGAGCCGGCTGACGAAGTTGATCATGGTCAGCATCCGCAATCTGGCCGGCGTTCCGGCCGTGATCTACGGCGTGCTCGGTTTCATCATCTTCGTCAACTGGCTCAAGCCCGTGACCGCCGGTGGAACGGTGATCGCTGCCGGTCTCACGATGGCGGTCTTGGTGCTGCCGATCGTCGTGATCACATCGATGGAGGCGATTCGGGCGGTCCCACTCGGGCTCCGCGATGCAGGTTTCGGAGTCGGCGCCTCGCGGTGGGAGGTCACCCGCGACCACGTCCTTCCCTACGCTGCGCCAGGCATCCTCACCGGAACCGTGCTCTCGCTCTCGCGTGCACTCGGCGAGGCGGCCCCGCTGATCATCGTCGGAGCGATCACCGGCTTCTTGCCGGCGACGTCCTTGACCGACAAGTTCACCGCCCTGCCGATCTTGATCTACAGCTGGTCCGGTCGCGCCCAACCGCCAGGATCGACCTACAGCTACACGGCCGCCGCAGCAGGGGCGGCGATCGTGCTGCTCGGATTGGTGCTGCTCTTCAACGGCTCTGCCGTGTTCCTGCGCAATCGCTTCGAGCGCCGACGGAGCGGAATATGACCACCACCAGCCATCACGAAGTGTCGGACACGACCCTCGTTCATCGAAAGGACAGGGATGACGTGCCCGAACTCGACCTTGTAGAGATGCAGCCCAGAACACCCGACGATGCGGCGGTTCCCGTGTTCGGACTCCGCGATGTGAGCGTTCGGTACGGCGAGTTCCGAGCCGTCCACGACGTCACGCTCGACATCGCCGAACACGAGATCACGGCCTTCATCGGACCCTCGGGCTGTGGCAAGACGACCGTGTTGCGATCGCTGAACCGGATGAACGACTTCATCGAAACGGCCCGAGTCGAGGGAACGATCGAATACCACGGTGTCGACCTCTACGATCCGGCGGTCAACTCGACCGAGGTGCGGCGACGGATCGGGATGGTGTTCCAGAAGCCGAATCCGTTTCCCAAATCGATCTACGACAACGTCGCCTACGGACCCCGCCTGTCAGGGATCAAGAAGCGTGATGCACTCGATCAGATCGTCGAGCGCTCGTTGCGAGGCTCTGCCCTGTGGGATGAGGTGAAGGATCGTTTGAAGGACTCCGGCCTCAGCTTGTCGGGTGGCCAGCAGCAGCGGTTGTGTATCGCCAGAGCGATCGCCGTGGAACCCGACGTGATCCTGATGGACGAGCCGTGCTCGGCCCTCGACCCGATCGCCACGGCGCGGATCGAGGACCTGATGCAGGAGATCAAGAGCGACTACACGATCGTGATCGTGACCCACAACATGCAGCAGGCGGCTCGGGTCAGCGATCGCACGGCGTTCTTCACCGCCGAGGTGAACCAGGACAGCGACCGCCGCACCGGCGTGTTGGTCGAGTTCAATCCGACCGAGGTGATCTTCTCCAACCCACAGGATCAGCGAACGGAGCACTACGTGACGGGGAGGTTCGGCTGATGAGTGAGCTACGACCGGAGTTTCACCACGATCTGGACGGCGTCAGGCAAGCGACGACCGAACTCGGTCTGGCGGTGGTCGATCTGATTCCGCGGGTCACCAGGATCCTGCTGAACCAGGATCTGGAGGGCGCAGAAGCGGTGCTGTTCGCCGACGACGAGATCGACGCCCGGTCGACCGATGTCGAGGACCGTGCACTCAAGTTGCTGGCGTTGCAGGCACCGGTGGCGGGCGATCTCCGCCAGTTGGCGGCCGCACTCAAGCTGGCCCCGGAAATCGAGCGCTCCGCCGACCTGTGCTGCAACATCTGCAAGGCCGCCAGGCGTATCTATCCCAGCCATCTTGACCCGAAGCTGCGGGCCACGATCCAGAAGCTCAGCGATCAGGCCGAAGTCGAGTATCGGGCGGCGATCGAGGCCTACCGAACCGTCGATGACGCCCGCGCCGCGGCGTTGCCCGACATGGACGACTACCTCGACGAGTTGCACCGCGACTTCATCCAGCAGATCTTCGAGACCCATGCCGGCGAGACGATCGAACTGCAGGTTGCCGTGCAGTTGGCGATGGTCGCCCGGTTCTACGAACGGCTCGGCGACCATGCCGTCAACATCGCTCACAAGGTCCGCTACATCGCCACCGGATGGCTGCCGGGACACGACGGCGCATCTCGCCATCGTGCACGGCAGGCCCAACCCGGCCTCGGTGGGTCCGCCGCTACTGAGGCGCTGGGAACGAACGCCGTCGAGTTCCCCGGCGACTGACGTATCGTGGTGCACGCATGTGGCTCTGGCTGACCGCCCTCGGCGTGGTCGTAGCGTTCGCCCTCGGATGGGTGATGTCGACCCGACGCGACCACAGCACTGTGCCAGAGCCCGAGGTGGTGCGTCTCTCCGCATACTCGCCGGGCCATCCGTCCGTGAACGACGTGCTCGAAGCTCTGCACCTCGGCATCGCCATCAGCGGACCAGACGGGGTCGGGGAGTTCCGAAACTCGGCTGCCGAGGCGATGTCCGGGACCCCGGCGGGAGCAGTGCTCGACGACGCCATCGCCCGCCACCTGGGGCGCGGGCTGGTGGGCATCCAAAGCGATGAGGTGATCGAGTCCAGCGGCCCACCGCGGGCCTCGTTCGTGGTGCGTTCCTCGCCGCTGCCGGGAGGTGGATCGGTGTCATTCGTGGAAGACACGTCGGAGCGGCGCCGAATCGACCAGGTCCGAACCGATTTCGTCGCCAACGTGAGCCACGAGCTGAAGACCCCGATCGGCGCACTGTCGGTGTTGGCCGAAACGTTGCAGGGTGAGTCCGATCCCGCCACCGTGGATCGATTGGCGGGCCGGATGCTGGCCGAGGCTGAGCGCGCCTCGAACACGATCGACGATCTGATGGAGCTGTCGCGAATCGAGCTGGGCGGCGATGCCGTGGTCGAACGTGTCCAGGTCGGCGATGTCGTGCGTGGCGCGGTCGACCGTGTGCTCGAACTGGCCGCGATGCGAGACATCTCGATCACGACCGACCACTCGGACGACGTCGCCGTAAAGCTCGCCGTCAACGGCGATCGCCGGCAGCTCGTCTCGGCGGTCGGAAACCTGGTCGAGAATGCCGTCAAGTACAGCGAGCATGGTGCGTCGGTCTGTGTGCGAACCAGGCAGGACGCCGATGCGGTCGAGATCGAGGTCGTCGACCGAGGTGTCGGGATTCCGGCCGACGATGTCGGCAGGGTGTTCGAGCGCTTCTATCGCGTCGATCAAGCCCGCAGCCGGGCGACCGGAGGCACCGGACTGGGTTTGTCGATCGTGCGCCACATCGTCACCAATCACGGTGGCTCGGTCGGCGTCAGCTCGGTCGAAGGGGAAGGCAGCACGTTCCGTGTCCGGTTGCCGACCGTCGCCCAGCCGACAGCCGATGAGATGACTCAGGCGAGCGGGAGCGTCGCGTGACGCAGCCCAAGATCTTGATCGTCGAGGACGAACCGAGCTACGTCGATGCGCTTCAGGTCGGGCTCGGCAGGGAGGGCTTCGATGTTCACGTGGCGCTCGACGGGGCACAGGCGTTGGAGCGCTTCGCGATCGTGCAGCCCGACCTCGTGCTGCTCGACCTGATGCTGCCGAAGGTGCCGGGTCTCGACGTGTGCCGTGAGATCCGCCGGATTTCCACCGTGCCGATCATCATGGTGACGGCGAAGTCGAGCGAGGTCGACACGGTCGTCGGCCTGGAGGTCGGCGCCGATGACTACGTCACGAAGCCGTACCGGGTGCACGAGCTGGTCGCCCGGATCCGGGCTCAGTTGCGGCGGGTCTCGATGGATAGCCCGGTGGCCTCGGGCGAGAGCTCGGCGATCCGTGTCGGAGAGGTGTCACTGGACCCCGATGAGCATCGTGTCACCGTGTCCGGCGAGCTCGTGTCACTCCCGCTCAGGGAGTTCGAGGTGCTGCACCTCTTGATGGCCAACGCCGGCCGTGTGCTGACCAGGGAGACGCTGATCGACCGGGTGTGGGGCGACGACTATGTCGGCGACACCAAGACACTCGACGTGCACATCAAGCGGCTGCGCTCGAAGATCGAGACAGACCCGGCGCAGACCGGAACGGATCGTGACGATCCGCGGGCTCGGCTACAAGTACGAACGCTCCACCATGTCCTCCGACTGATCGATCCGGGCGAGGGTCTCGTCGCTGCGCGATCCGCTCGCCGTAGCGTTGCTGTCCATGGAACAACGCCTGTTTCCGCGCAATCATGATGAGCTCAGCGAGGGTCCCATCCAGGTTCGGGTCGCCACCGTCGATCACCTGTTCAATCGGATGGATCCGTCGCCGTTGCATGAGCGATCACTCAACGAGGAGGTCGCCGACTGGATCGAGGAGTGGGCCGCCGACATCGAGTCGAACGACCCGATGGAGGTCGAGATCACGGTTGTCGACGGGCAACTCGACGGCCAGGAGGCGGCGATCGCGACCGGTCTGTTGAGCCACTTCGAATACCGTGAGTGGCAGACGGGGCGGCAGCTCCGCAAGCTGCTACGGGAAGGGCGGATCAGCCTCGTCATCGGGCTGGCCGCACTGGCCGGGTTCAACGCTGTCTCGCGGTTGATCGGCAGCAGCGGAAACCCGGTCGTCCAGGTCATCCACGAAGGGCTCTCGGTGCTCGGATGGGTGTCGATGTGGAAGCCGCTCGAGATCTTGCTCTACGACTGGTGGCCGATTCGCCACGAGCGTCGTGCCTGCGCTCGCCTTGCCGACGCAACCATCACGTTCACCGGCACCTGACCCGGCACGTGACCCGCCACAGCGGTGTGGAGGGTCGCAGCGCGTACGATCTGCTCGTGATCGAGGTGCCGCATTCGAAATTCCAGCAGCTCGCCTTCACACATGCCGCGATCGTCGCCGGCGATGCGGCCATGGTCGTTGCGCTCGCCGACTCGTTCTTCTTCGATGTCGATCCGAACGGGGCACGCACCAAGGTGCTGGGCTTCCTGTTGGTCAGCTTCGCTCCCTTCCTGCTGATCGCGCCGATGATCGGACCGGCGATCGACAAGGTTCGCGGCGGACGCCGGTTCATCGTTCAGGCGGTAGCGGCATCGCGGATCGCGATCCAGATCCTGATGATCCAGTTCGTCGACGAGATCGCCTTGTTCCCCTTGGTGTTCGTGGCACTCGTCCTCCAGAAG
This sequence comes from uncultured Acidimicrobiaceae bacterium, assembly GCA_963700265.1. Classification (GTDB taxonomy): domain Bacteria; phylum Actinomycetota; class Acidimicrobiia; order Acidimicrobiales; family Ilumatobacteraceae; genus Ilumatobacter. Next base: position 374,060 of record CAVOWX010000002.1, read on the forward strand.
ACGTACACGGTGTCGAAGTCGGCGTTGGTGCCGGCCGTCGTTCGTACCGAGCTGGAACTCGTCGAGGCGAACTCGAAACTGGGTCTGATCGCCGGCCTGGCGGGAGCGGTGGCGGTGATGCCAGCAGCAGCCCTCCAGTACACGATCGGGGCACCGGCGACGCTGGCCTATGGCGGCTGCTGGTTCGGCGTGGCGCTGTTCGCCTCGTTCCGGCTGCCCCGCGAGTTGGTGGTGCGGCCGGATGTGCCGTCCGCCGCCAGCCATGATGCGGCGACCCCCAGTCTTCAGATGGCGTGGGTGGCGATGCTGATCCTGCGAGCGTCGGCCGGCTTCATGCTCTTCCACTTGGCGTTCTTGTTCCGGGGCGAGCCCAATGAGAAGGCGCTGCTCGGGATGGCGATCGGCTTGTCGTCGCTCGGAACGATGTCCGGCAACGCGTTGGCGCCGCGATTGCGTCGCGCCCTCCACGAGGAGCGCATGATCACACTGGCACTCGGGTTGATCGCCTCGGCCGGTTTGATCTGTGGTGTGGTCGGCGGTGCGAGGGCAGGGGTCGTGGTGGCCGTCGTCGTCAACTTCTCGGCTGCCATCGGACGACTCTCGTTCGAGAGCCTCGTTCAGCGCGATGGGCCTGAGGCGAATCGCGGCCAGGCGTTCGCTCGATTCGAAACACGCTTTCAGCTCGGCTGGGTGATCGCCGCCGTGCTGCCAGTGCTGCTGGTCGTGCCGGGCAGCATCGGGTACCTCCTGGTCGGGACGGTGGCAGCTGCAGCCGTGGTCAACTACGTCGCCGGAGTTCGTGTGATCCTGGCCGAGGGTCAACTGCATCCACACCGACTCGCCGACTGAAGTTGCAACGGCCGACGGCGCGGCTATTCCCCGGCGACCCGTGCAATCCAGAGTCCGGGAGCGTCGACCTCGTTGGGAGTCGGCATCGAATCGGGCAACTGCAGCAGCCGAGTCAGGCCGGTTTCACCCGAGCGATCGACGACACCCTGCACGAATGCCTTGCCGCGCCGCACCTGATCCTCGCCGACCCGGATTCCGAGCAGCCGCTCGACGAACCGGTCATCAGCGGAACCTTCGGTGCGTTGGCGCCGCACCGCCTCAGCGATCCGCAACGCCTCGCCTCCGATCACTCGCACAGCGACGGCGTCGACAACCCAGTCGGTGTACCCGACCACGGTGGCGACGGCGGCGTCGAGCCGCGGGCGCAGGGCTCGTTGAGCCGGAGACTCGATCGCTCCGAGCAGAATCTCGGGATCGGAGAACGCCTGCTGGAGGGCGGCCATCGGGTCACCTGACGAGTCGCCGCCGAGCGGATCGAACCCACCCAGCTTGTCAGCGATCGCCGCCGGATCGGGCCGGAACCCACCGACATGGGCACGCACGAGGTCGGCGAGTTCGGTCCGCAGATGCGGAATCGACAAGACCTGGAATCCGGACAGTTCGTGGGCGAGCACCCACAGCCGCATCTGGTCGAGCGGGATCTCCCACTGGGTGGCGAAGTCATCGATCGTTCGGCCGACCAGTACGACCTCCTGTTTCTCGCGAGGGATCGGCAGATCGTGCAAGCCGAACACGTGCTGGGACAGTTGGCCGACCATCGAACCGACCGACATCCCCATCATCGCTGGTGCCATCATGCGGCTCAGCCCCGCCATCATCTGCATCATCGGGTCGCCGCCGTCGCCGGTACCGCTCGCGTCGGCTTCGGGCGCCTGCCCGAGCGACGTCGCGATATCCGTGAACAGCGGGCGATAGGCATCGAGCGTCTCGTTGGCCCAGACACTGCGGGTCACGATCCGCGGCTCTGGGTAGGGGGTGTCGGTGCCGGTGACGTCGTTGACGTGCATGCCGGCGATCCGCGCCAGATCGGTGTACGCGATCCGTACGGCGGGATCGACATTGGATTCGGGTTGACCGTGGGTGGCTCCGAGCATCGCGAACTGGCGGGCTGCGTCCCAGTTCAAGGGACCCTGGCCTTGCAGGGCGCGGGCGATGTCGCCGAACATCGGCATTCCGGCGAACGGGTTGAGCGGTCCGTCGGGCTGCCCATCGTCTGGCGGGTCGTCGTGATCGTCTGGATTCGGGCCGTCGGCCATGCATCGATGTTACGGCTCGCCAGCCGGAATCCCCGTCGCCCTGCACTAGCGTCGCTGTCGTGACCGCCTCGCTCACCACCGCGATTGCCACCGGGGCCGACGTTGATGCGGCCGACGACACGGTCGAACACGGCAGGCCCCGGCGGGTCTACGTGCGCGGCGTTCGAAGCCCGCTCGGCTGGCGGGTGGCCGAGCAGTTGCGGTCGCTCACCGGGGTCGAGGTGGTGGTGGCTTCGGGCGATGCGCCGGCTGAACCGGCGTTCGGCAAGTTCGACACGATCGTCGATGTCGGCGTCGCCGACCACGACCTGCTGGGGCGTCGCGGTGCGAGTGTCACGGCCGGCGCTCACGAACTGCTCGTCGATGCCCACGCGCTGGGGGTCGACCGGTTGGTCGTGCTCTCATCGGCGATGGTGTACGGGGCGCTCGCCAACAACCCGGTTCCGATCACCGAGGATGCAGTACTGCGCCCGGACACCACCTTCGTCTACGCCCGCCAGTTGGCGGCCGCCGAGGAGGCCATCGAGGCGTGGCGGACGAGCCACCCCGATCGCTTCGTGGCGATGCTGCGCCCGGCCGTTCCGATCGCCGCCGAGGGCACGTCATCGATCGCCCGGGCGCTCACCGCCGGGTTCGGACAACGCTTCGGCGAGTCGGCGCCGGGTGCGCAGTTCGTACACCACGATGACGTTGCCAACGCTGTCGCGGTGGCGGTCGATCGCAAACTGGATGGCGTGTACAACGTCGCTCCCGATGGCAGCATCCCTGGCGACCGCGTGCGGGCACTGTCGGGTCAGCGGTTTCGACTGCCCGCTCCCGACCGTGTTGCCGACGTGGTGGGGGCGCTGCGCTGGAGGTTCCAGAGGGGGCCGATTCCGCCCGGTTTGCGGTCGTACACCCGCGAGCCGTGGATCATCGCCAACGACAAGTTGCGCTCCGAAGGCTGGACGCCCACCGTGACCAACGAGCAGTCGTATGTCGAGGGAACCGAAGCCAAGTGGTGGACGATGGTGACACCGCAGCGACGTCAGGAAATTGCGCTCACGGCGATGGTCGGTGGCTTGTTGGCCGCCGCCGTGTTCGGAACGATCATGGGGCGCCGCTGGTGGCGCCGGCGTGCTCGGCCCTGATCTCGATCACGCGAACCTGACCGTCGCCATGGCGACGGGTGCACAGCCCGATCAGATCGCCGGCGCGGTCGAGCACGGCCGCACCTTCGGGGACATCGAGCGTTGCCACGTCGGCGAAAGCGATCGTGATGGGAGGCGAATCCATCACTGTGACGACCTCGGCACCCACCGGCTGGCTCTCTGCGATGCGGTGGCCGGCCTCCGGCTGGCTCAGTTCGATCAGCCAGGTATCACCCGACCGTTCCACAATCGTGCCGGACGCCAAACGTCCCGAGGGCAATCGAACATCGATCTCTGGATCGTCGAGACTGTTGGTGCCGTGCTCTGCGAGGGCGACACCGGTGATCAACGCCAACTGGCCGTCACCGATCGGCGTGGCGAGTGCGTGCTCGGCCAGCGTGGGGGTGACAGCGAGCGGCCCGCGGGCTGCAAACGACGGGGCCAGCGCAACCGGCCGGACGGACGCGGTTGGGTCAGCGGCTGCCGAGGAGGAAGGGCCGGCGATCGCTGCGAGTGTGATCGGCGTAGTGGTGGCGCTGATCGCCAACGGTGATTCTTGGCGGCGTGGAGTCACCGTGAAGATCAAGACGCCGACAGCGAGCAGGCCGAGTGTTCCGGTCGTCAGAGCGAACATTCGGGTCGACGGCGCAGCCGCCTCGGCGCGCAAGACCATGCGTTGTTCAGCCGCCAACTCAGACGGGTGCCGCCACGTTCGTTCGTGCGGTGGGAGAGGACTTCGCTCCACAGTTGCAAGATCGTAGTGAAGGCGCAACACCAGCGGACGTCGCGGGGAGGGCGCTACGGCTACGATGCGAGGGTGCAACCCCCTCCCGACGGTGATGACTGGCTTGGTCTGACCGAGGCCGAACTACCCATCGGGGGCCTGTACGACTGGTGTGTGCGTCCGAATTGCGGGGCAGTGGTGCTGTTCAGTGGAACCGTCCGAGACCACGCTGACGGTCGCTCCGATGTCGAGCATCTCGAGTACGAGGCATACGACGAGATGGTCGTTCCCAAGCTCGAGCAGATCGTGACCGAGGCGCGTGCCCGCTGGCCGCAGCTCGGCAGGATTGCGTTGGTGCACCGGATCGGCCGGCTCGGACTCGGGGAGAGTTCGGTCGTGGCCGCCGTATCGGCGCCGCACCGACCCGAAGCGTTCGAAGCGGCCAGGTTCGCGATCGACGCGCTCAAGGTGTCGGTGCCGGTTTGGAAGCGCGAGATCTGGGCGGGCGGTTCCGACTGGGGAACCAACGCCGCCGACCTGGTCGACGCCAACGACGTCACCAGCCCGAACTCCGCAGCCGGCGCAGCGGGGATCAACTGATGAACCCATATATCGCCATCCTGATCGCCATCGTCATTCTCGTGGCGATCTTGTATCTCATCATGCGGTCGCGTCGAGCGAACGACGGCGTCGACTCGTTCCGACGCCAGATCGATGCCCTGTCTCCCGAGGCGCGTCGCCCGGTGATCGACCAGATGTACGGCAACACCGATCGGTCCGAACCCCACATCGAGCCGCTGATCGATCAGCGCCCGGCGAACGGTTCGCCGGATGACACCGATGGCTCGGCGGCCGAAGCCGAAGCCCAGTCAGATGAGGACGACTCCGATGGCGCGTGACTTGGCGATCGACCTCGGCACGGCGAACACGCTGGTGTACATGAAGGGCCGCGGGATCGTGCTCAACGAGCCGTCGGTGATCGCCCTCAATCGGCAGACCGGCGAGGTGTTGGCGACGGGCCGCGAAGCATGGCAGATGATCGGCCGCACCCCTGGCTACATCGTTGCCGTGCGACCGCTTCGCGGTGGAGCGATCACCGACTTCGAGATCACCGAGCGCATGATCCGGCTGCTGTTGCAACGCGTCGGCGTCAGCCGCTTCACGCGACCCAAGGTCGTGATCTGTGTGCCGTCAGCGATCACCGAGGTCGAGCGACGGGCGGTCACCGACGCCGCGCGGCGGGCCGGTGCCGCCGATGCCAACCTGATCGAACAGCCGATGGCTGCCGCGATCGGCGCAGATCTTCCGATCGACGAGCCGGTCGGCAACATGGTGATCGACATCGGTGGCGGCACCAGCGAAACAGCGGTCATCAGCCTCGGCGGGATCGTCGCACTCGAGGCCGTCCGGGTCGGCTCGTTCGACATCGACGCCGCGATCCAGAACTACATCCGCCGCGAGCACGGCATCGCCGTCGGGGAACGCACGGCGGAAGAGATCAAGATGGCGATCGGATCCGCCCACCCGATGCCCCAGGAATCGCAGGCAGAGGTCCGTGGCCGCGATCTGATGACCGGACTGCCGAAGACCGTCGTGCTGACACCCGAAGAGGTGCGCTACGCGATCGACGATGTGGTGTCCTCGATCGTGTCCTCCGTGATTCGATGTCTCTCGAAGGCGCCGCCCGAACTCTCACAGGACTTCTTGGTACGCGGCATGTACCTGGTCGGCGGTGGCGGCCTACTGCGCGGCCTCGCCGAGCGGATCCAGATCGAGACCGAGGTGCCGGTGAAGATGTCGAACGTGCCGCTGGAAGCGGTGGTGTTGGGCGCCGGGCACGTGATCGAACACTACGACGCCCTCAAGGGGATGTTCATGGGAGTTCGCCGCTGACCATGCGTTTGGTTGGTTCGGCCGTCGAGTCGATGGCCGACGGCCTCGACCGAATTCGAACGGACAACGGTGTCAGGGAAGCCTTTCCCGACGTGGTGCTGGCTGCCGCCCAGGCGGCCGCTGCCAAGCCGCTCGGCTGGCAGCACGTCGATCGCACGGACCGCCGATTCGTGACGCTCGACCCCGCCTCGTCGATCGATCTCGACCAGGCGTTCGCGATCGAGTTGGCGGGCGACGAGGTCATTCTGCACTACGCCATCGCCGATGTCGGCTGGTTCGTGCAACCCGGCGATGTGCTCGACATCGAGGCGTTCGAGCGGGTGGTCACGGTGTACCTGCCCGATCGCAGGGCCACGCTGTATCCGCCGCTGTTGTCCGAAGGTGCCGCCAGTCTGTTGCCCGACGTGGATCGGCCGGCTGTCGTGTTCACGGTGCGGGTCGCCGCCGATGGCGCCACCACGCTCGACGGTGTTGAGCGGGCGATCGTGCGCAACCGTGCCAAGTTGGCCTACGACGCCGTGTCCGCGGCTGACCTGCCAGACGGGTTTGCCGAGCTGCACCGCCGGATCCAACTCGCCGAGGATGCCCGCGGGGCGCCGCGTGTCGAGTTTCCCGAGCAAGAGATCGACCGCCTCGACGACGGGCAGTTCGTGCTGCGGTTCCGTCCCCGGCTCGACGCCGAGGAGCAGAATGCGGCCCTGTCGTTGGCCACCAACTTGGCGGTTGCCGATGCGCTCTACGACGCAGGCACCGGCTTGTTCCGAGTGATGCCAGATGTGGCGGATCGGCGGCTGCGTGGGTTGCGTCACACCGCCAGGTTGTTCGGCTTGGAGTGGCCGAAGGACATGTCGCTGGCGGCGTTCGAGCGGGCGCTACCGCGCGCCGATCCTCGGACGTCAGCGTTCCTGATCGCGGTTCGCCGCGCTGCCGGCGGGGCGAGCTATGCGCCGTACGATCCGGACGAGCGCCCCTGGCACGCTGCGATCGCGGCCACCTACGCCCAGGCGACGGCCCCGCTGCGGCGGCTTCAGGATCGATATGTGATCGAGGCCACGCTGGCGGTTGCCAATGGCCGGCCCGTACCCGAGCAGATCCTGGACGGTTTCGAACGACTGCCGCGTGCGATGTCCGAGGGTGATCAGCGAGCCAACCGCGTCGAGCGTCAGGCGCTCGAGTTGGCGGAGTCGGTGGTGTTGGCGGGACGCGAGGGCGAGATCTTCGATGCCGTTGTCGTCGACGAGGGCGAGTGGGGCGTCGAGATTCAGATTGACGACCCAGCGGTGCTGGTGAGGATGAGCGCCCGCAAGGTCGACCCCGGCGACGACCTGCGGGTCCGCCTGGTCTCGGCCGACCCCGAACGTCGCCACATCGAGTTCGAACGAGTCAGCTGACGACCGGAAGGAACATGTGTCTTCCGCTCCGACTACGCAGTCACCAGCGCCGCCGCATTGAAACACCATCTGAGCCCTAACGAGCTTCACTGGAGAATAGATCATGGGGCTCCAGGTGGTACCGGTCGGCGTACCGTTCACGCCATGACTCTTGCGTTGGGTGTACCCGGTGGACTGGACAGCTCGTAATTCGAGCGGCATGTACCCATGAACATTGGACGTATCGAGCCCAGTTGGTCTTGCGTCGGCCCTTACGTGACGTCATACCATCACGGACATGACGACCCTGATGTGTGCTCGGAAATCACTTATCATCTGGCGCGTCGCAGCCACTTCGCAGGCATGATGCGTTCGACTTGAGCTTGGTGATTCGGAGCCGATGAGACATGACGTGAGTCGTCCGTTCGAGAATCTGACAGGGTCAAAGATCGGTTCTGGCCTCTTGGTGGCCGTCGGTGCGGCCGGTGGTGCCCTGATCGCCTTGACCGTGTTGTACGCGCTCGGCCGTTTCTGGATCGACCCCTGGCTTGATTCGCTGCCACAGAGCGACACCGACATGTTCGGGCCGCCCGAAGGATGGCTTGTGGTGATCGCGACGGTCGTGCTCGGCCCGCCGCTCGTTGTCATCTCCGCCTGGTTGGCGATGAGTTCGGCGCGCGGTGCGTGGGATCTCGACGACATCCAGCCCAGCCGGCTGCGCTTCGCAGTTCTTGCCTGTGCCTTTGGTGGGGTGTCGTTGGCGGCGATCGATGTTCTGGGCAATGCTGGCGGACTCGCAGTGGTCGGGGTGGCCGTCGGGGTGGCCGGCTTCGTGTCGAGCATGGCGAGCCCATCGCGAGCATCGATGCACCAGCGCTGAGTGTTGTCGACCGGCTCCGCGTGCCTTCTCGTCGATCGCGACCGAACGGCGTGCCGTGAAGGGCCCGATATTGGCGCCCGATGATCCGGCTCGGACAACACAGCCTTCGCCGCATAGCGACCCAAGCAGCGCACTGCACTTTCCCGACCCGCCGGTGGTGCTTCGGAGCGACAATGCTCGGTCCATGTCTCTCGACGAGCTCGTTGCGGCGATCTTGGCCAAGCCCGGGCCGCTGCGACTCGTTGCAGTCGACGGACCGGGCGGCGCGGGCAAGTCCACGTTCGCCCGCGAGCTGTCCGAGGGAGCCGGCGGAGCACCGGTGGTTCACACCGACGACTTCGCAGCTGCCGACAACCCGATCGACTGGTGGCCAAGGCTCCTCGAACAAGTCATCGACCCGTTCCGCGAGGTGACGCAGCGCATTACCAGCGCTCTGACTGGCCGTCCGACACGTTGGCCGAATGGCACGCCATCGAGCCGGCACCGATCGTCGTCATCGAGGGAGTGTCGGCAGGTCGCTCCGAGTGGGCCGCGCACCTCAGCTTTCTGGTCTGGATCGAGACCCCCACGAGGAGCGCCTCCGCCACGCGGTCGATCGCGATGGCATCGCAGCACTGGACGACTGGGAATCGTGGATGGCCAGCGAGGACGCCCACTACAAACGTGACCCCAGTCGCGAGCGTGCCGACGTCGTTCTCGACGGCACGCACCCAGTCGAGTCGTTCCACCAGACCCTCGATGAGTTCCTGTATCGCCACGAGTGGCAGTACGAGGTGCACGTGACGTAGGACAACCGCTGGGTGCTGCTCCGTGCCACCGATGGCCACGAGGGCCACGACCGCGAACTCCACGCACCACGATCGGGGCGCGATAGATCTCGTGTAACGTCGCAATCGGCTTGACATTCGATTCGCGGGTCGCTAAGCCGACTACCCATGGCGATCACACGACGGCGCACGAGCAACAACATGACGATGACCAAGAGCCGGTGGGCGGCGATCGGAGCGGCGATCGCGGTGTCGTTCGGCGCCGGCAGCATCGGGATCGGGCAGGCCACCAGCCCGTCCGGGGCGTCGGTTTTCGTCGCCATGACCCCATGTAGGATGATGGACACCCGCCCCGATTTCCAGGTTGGCTCACGTTCTGCGCCGTTGGCGGGCAATGACACGTACACGCTGGCTGGAACCGGCACGGTCGGGCAGTGCGTGATCCCGGGTGGTGCGACCGGACTGGTGCTGAACGTGACGGCGGTCAGGGCGAGCGCGGCGACGTTCCTGACGATCTACCCGGCGGGGGAGACACGGCCCAACGCCAGCCACGTCAACCCGGCCCCTGGGCAGCCACCAGCACCGAACGCGGTGACCACGAACCTAGGCGTAGGCCAGCAGTTCTCGATCTTCAACAACGCCGGCACCGTGCACGTGTTCGCCGATGTCGTGGGCTACTACACCGATCACAACCACGACGATCGTTACTACACGAAGGCCGAAGCTGACACGGCGTTCTCGACGCCGCCTGTCGATCACCTCACGATCCCGATCGGCAACTTCTCACCCGCTGACTCGCGGCTGTCCGGATCCGAAGGCTGGCAGTTCCAGCAGGCCTATTGGAGGTTCAACGAGGCCGCATCACCGGAGCAGGCCTGCCTGGTCGCAGCGGTCGGCCTCCCCGAAGGCGCGCTGGTCACGAGTATCGACGTGTCCTACGCACAACAGGACCCGCCGATCCCGTTGGTCGCGACGATCGTCAGTGTGATCGGTGCCGCCGGGACATTTGCCAACGAATTCGACGTGATCAAGTATCACTACTACTCGGACACCGACCTGCCGACGACCGCGTCGGACGGTATCGGCCGGGTCAGCCTGCCGCACGACAACTCTGTGTTGGCAGGCGTCGGGACAACCCGGTCGCCGATTCTCGACGAGTTGGCGTCGCCGGCGATTCAGTTGTGTGTCGAAAATGACGTGTCACTCGTCAACGTCCGCGTCAACTTCGACCTGCCCTGAACGGCCACCCCGAGCTGGGGCATCCAAATCAGCTTGGTGGGTTTTGATGATCCCGGGCGGCGATCTCGCCGAGGCGTGGCTCGTTGGAGGGCACTCGATAATTCCGATCGATAATGCGTCCCTGATGGGGCACCGATCCGCACAGCAGTCGACGCAGCGGCGGGCGATGTCGTGGTGGTCAAGCATGGCGCTGCGCTCGGTCGCAAATGCGTGCCCGGCAGCTCCCTCGGCGAGCGTCAGGTCATGCACGAGGGGCAGTCCGGCGAGTTCCTGCCCGAACGCGTAACCCCGTCCGCTCGCCGCGGCGATCGTCCTGGCGATCTCGCGGTCCAGCCGGCCGAACCGATTGTCGCGGGCGACCCGGCCGGCCTTGGCGAACAGCCAAACGGCGCGGTCATCCAACGGGTGTCGTTCTGAACCGAGATGGCACTTCTTGTACTTCTTGCTCGACCCGCACGGACACGGATCGTTGCGCCCAGCGATGGTCGGTGGTCGATGGGTGGCAAACCCGATGACCTCGTCGATGAGGTCGTGGTCGGCGAGTTCCTCCACATCGAGTTCGAACGGGTCAGCTGACGCTCCGTGTCCGAGGCACATCGCTGTCGATCGAGCGAGTCAGGACAGATCGATGATCGTGGCGATCCTTGGTTCGCAGATGAGTTCGATCAACGAAATCTTGCAGGAAGCACTCGAACCGGTAACCGTCGCGCCGCCGAGCGAGAACTGACGGCATGCCTGTGCGACTACACGTCGAGCGAGAAGGTTACGGTGTAGTCGTTCACGGCGGCGCCGTTTGCTTTGCGCTGAGTGAAGCGCAACGTCTTCGAAACGGACTCGAGGTCGTTGAGCGCCGACAGATCGTTTGTGGTCAGGGAGAGTTGCTGCACGCCGCCGATCAGATCATCGGCGTTCAAGTGCCCTGGGCTGAGCCCGAGCACCCGTGCCGTTTCGATCGTGCCGGTCATGTTGCTGATCATCGTGGTCACATACGACGAGTAGGGACGGTTCGTGTTCGTGACTCTGGCGGCAAGCAGTTCGGTGCGGACGACGCCTCGGATGGCATCGGGACTCGCCCCGTCGTTTTCCATCATGGCCACGAGGAAGATCACGTCCTGTGGGGCAGCGATCGGCTGCGCCAGACCATTCACGTTCCAGAAGGCAGGTCGATCCGCGCTCGGCAACAGCGCCGCAAGATGCGTCCCTCCCGGGCCGACGCCTGACCACGGACCGACCTTCACCACGTTGATCGAGGGAAGTGCAATGCCGACGATTCCGGCATTCACGACGTTGGTCATGTCGAAGGTGGCGATGAGCAGGTATGGCTCATCGTGACCAACCTTGCGCGCTTCGCCGCGTGACAATGGATCTTGGCGACCGTCCCCAGGATGTTCTGTGGGATCGGGTTCTGGGCTTGCGCCTCCTGTGCGAGGCAGAGATCGAGGGCTCCTTCGGCGCTCTCGATGTCTGCGTCGATTCGGTCGAGTTGTGCCTGAGCCGCTTGAAGGCCGGCGCCCTGGAGGAACTGCATCACCTCGACTTGTTGGCGGCGTTGGGTGCGGAGCTGGGTCAGATCGGTTTGTAGTGCGGTGCATGACATGGCGGAGTCCTCTGTTCGTGGCGGTGCTCGAATTGCCCCGCTCCACCCCAAGATCCACAGAACGAGCAACAGATACGTCGAGACGACCCTTTGCTGTATGGATCTCGGGTGTCAGCAGACCTTGGTCACCGGGCCGGTTGCCTTCGTGTCGCTCGGCAACGTGAGGTCGACAAGTGCTACAGCCTTGCCCGGGCCGAGATCGGCACGCGTGGCCGAACCATCGCAGGGCACCTGAGGCTTGGCGCCGCTCCGCCCGAGCAGCACGCTCGCATCCCAGACCGAGATGTGGTGTGTAGACATCAACTCTGCCAGGGATGCCGCAACGTGCGGAGTGGCGAACGACGTTCCCTGCACTTTCGCCCGGCCCTCGATCAGCACGCTCTCGACGAGCACTCCCTGCTCGTCGAACGACTCGAAGGTGATGTCGTCGGCATGCAGCGTGACGATGTCCACACCAGGTGCGTAGAAGTCGACCCACGACCCGCGAGCCGAGAATCCGGCGACGGGCCCAGTTCTGGACGTGGAGGTGATCGGACCACCATCGGCGTCGAGCGTTGCGTCGAGCGCGCCAACCGAGATGACCCCGGGAAAGCCGGCCGGGTACTCGCGGCGCTGGGTGCCATGGTTGCCCGCTGCTGCGATGATCGCCATCTCGCCGGGACGCCGGGGCGAGAGCCGCTGTACGGCCTCGGAGGCGGCGCGAAGCGAAACCGGAACGAGTTCGTCGCCGGGCAACGCCGGATCGAGCTCGCACGCCATCGTCCCGAACGATGCGACCAGCAGGTTGGGCCAGAGGTTCGTCGCACTGCCGGAGATCGTGGTGACCATCCGCTTGGCCGACGTGAAATCAGTACTGACTCCGTCGCGTGTGATGCGGGCGTTCTCCACGATCGCGCCCGGCACGAGCGTGGCGATGTGGGCCGAGATCGCCAACCCATGGTCGACCCACAGATTGTCGGCGAGGCCCGGGACCTGACGGTCAGGAATCTCGACGTCTGCGGGGAGCACCGCGGTCACGTTGGGGATCAGTGCCGGTTCGGTGGTGGCGGCGAGGCCCGAGTCGAAGACCATGATCCGGGTACCTGCACCGAGTTCCGGTCCGCCCTTCTTGAACGGCTTGCGCGAAACGGGAAGTTCGCTCGTCGGCTGCGGGAGTCCGTCGGGCTGGAAGAAGTCGTGACCACCTTGCAGCATGGTGACGTAGTCGGGTGCCGCTGCAACCCCGAATTCGTTGACGAGGTGGCGTGCAAGTCCGACGACGTCGTACGCGCCGCCGACGGGCAGTTCGAACGCGTAGACAGGGCGAATCGGTGGCTCGCCGTCGTCAATTGTCGGGAACACGATGGAGTCCACGGCGCGCGTCGTGGTGGGCAGCGACGAACCGATCGGAGCTCTCAGCGATCGTGTGCTCGTACGGTTCGCTCGAGCCGGGGATGACGGCGGTGACGGAGCGATCCACGCGTCGATCCATCCAGACACGGTCGCCGGCGATTGGTTGGTCTGAACGATGACCCGATTCGCGACGTATGCCACTTCGGCCAGCGGGCCGCCGCAGTTCGGTGAGTTGTCGTACTGGAGGTCGCCGAACCCTGACGGAATGGTCGGTTCGAGCACACTTGTCCGCACAACGGCCAGCGCTGCGTTTTGCGTGGGTTGCCCAGCGACCGCTGGGATGCCTGTGCCGATCGCGGCAGCCAGCGCGACGAGTCGTACGCCCCGAACGATGTGACGGTCCCGATGTGGGTGGAGTGTGTTCTTCATGATCTGTGTCCCCTTGTGTGTGTCAGCTCAGCACGAACCAGTCGGTGCTGATCGTGCGGCCGGACGAATCGGTGAGCACGATCCGATGCGGACCGGTCGTGTTGGTAGTGAGGTTGAAGCTGCCCAGATCGTCGGCCTCGTCCGTTGCGACGACCTCCCCGTCGGAACCGACGAGCTGAATCGACGTGGACTCGCCGGTGATCAGTTGCCCGTTGATGTGTCCCGATTCGATGTCGACTACGAGTTCGGCTCTGCGGTCGGAGGTGGCGAACAGCAGACCCTCACCGGTGCCACCTCTCGTGCCGACCAACTCGTCGCCGGCTTCTTGGAGCAGTGCGTTGAGTTCTGCGTCGACGTCGAGCCACGTTGCCAGCTGTTCTGAGCGTTCGAGCAGACCATGTGGCAATGGGTCGGGCCCGAGCGCGGCGGCGAGTCGAGCAAGGAGTTGCTGTTCGTCAGCGGTGATGTCGTCTGGATCCGGGCGTTGGTTCATGGGATTTCCTTGGTGTCGCGTCCGACACCGGTTGTTCGCAAGATCCTCGGTGATCGTGCTGGATACAAGATTGTCGATGGGCACTGAGATCTGGTCGGCGGTGCGGTCATTGGTGGTTCTCCCGTGGGAGGAGCGACCGCAGTTGGTCGAGGCACCGACGCCGCGTCGGACCGAGCGAGCCACGCGGCCGACCGATCGATGCGGCAACCTCGTCGTAGCTCAGCGGCGGATCACAGAGCATCAGCTGCAACAGTTGCCGACACTCGTCGCCGAGCAGCGCGAACGCGGTGCGTAGTGCCGTGGCGGTTTCGTCGGCAATGATGTTCGAGTCGGGTGCGGTGGGCTGCTCATCGCGTGGCTGGTCCCAAAACGCGGCCACAGGAACGGTGCGGGTGCGGGTGACCAATTTGCGAGCGTCGTTGCGCACCACCATGCACAGCCACGGCCGCACCGAGCCCGGCGCCCGAAGTCCGTCCGCCCGTTCGATCAGTCGCAACCACGCGGTTTGGACGAGGTCGTCGCAGGTTGCAGGGTCGAGACGAAACGAACGGGCAACCGCGTACATACGAGGGCTGAGGCGACGAACGAGCACTGACCAGGCGCTCGATCGTTGCGCACCGCCACCCACGGCGAGGTGGAGCAACTCCTCGTCTGTCGCCTCGCCCAGGGCGATGTGATGGTCGCTCACTTCACTCATCCTCGCCCCCACACCGTCAGCGTCTGGGCCGCAACCGTGTCGCGATGATCGGCGCGAACCTGCGCCAAGGCGGTCGCCGGGCCGACACCATCAGCCAGGTGCCGGTGCACCTCGGAGAGGACACGACACGTCATGGCATCGTCGGGCAAGAGGGTCGCCGATGCGATGACGGACCGCGCTCCCATGTGCAACAGCGCCGACGCAAACCCAGGCAAGGCAGCACCCGAGGGGCCAGCGGACACCCCGGACTCACATGTGGACAACACCACCAGCGAGGCGACGACCCGCCGCCTCGTGAGCTCATGCAGCACCAGTGGTCCGTCGGAGAGTTCGAGTGTGGACCACATCGGATTGTCACGACGGATCCTGGTGTGTGCCGCGAGATGGACGGTGTCTGACGTTCGCATCGCTTCGATCACGGCGTTGCGATGGGCGTCGTCACCGTGGAGCTGTGTTGCGCTCGGATAGTGCCCGGCAACCAACATGGCTTCGTGTCCGGCGAACTGCAGTCGCGGACCGGCGACGGTCGTGACGTGGTCGAGGCGTCGTGGCCGCGCTCGTGTTGTTTCGCACCACCAGCTCAGCGACGGAACCTGCGTGAACGAGCGAGACACCAGCGATCGGGTTGCCGACCACGGAGCACGCTGAAGTTCGTCTGGCATCGCGATGATCACCGGTCCATCGGCCAACTCGAGCGGTTCGAGCACGAGTTGGTCGAGCCGATCGAGCGCGAACCGCTGGCGTCGCACTAGATCGTCCGATGGTGGTTCGGCATCACCGGCGCGGGCGCGAGCTGACAGAAGCCGGGCCGATGCTGCGCATGCCCGCAACACATCGTCCGTTGATCCCAGATCGACGGCTCGGGCTGTTCCGCACTCGACCACGATCGCCAGGACCCGGTCGCCATGCGTGTCGATGGAAATCCCAACGTGGTCGTGCAATCGCTGCGGGTCGAAGCACAATCCGCGGTGCGTCGCCGAGGTTGTTCGCCCGCTGCTCAGCAAGTCATCTCGCAGGGCGGTTTCGAGTTCGATTCTGCGTCGATCGAGTGCCTCGCTGTCACGGCCCGACGATGCCGGTCGTGTCTCCGACTCTCGGATCTCGGTCAGCACCGAGCGCAGCTCGGAAGTCTTGCGCACGTCGAGCACCACTGCGGCAGGCATCCAGACAGGAACAGCGAAACGGCGCTGCTCGCTCCAGGCCAGGGTTCGAACCGGTTCATCGAGGCGCACGGCCACCTCGGATCCGAGCGCCGAGAGAGCAGATGCATGCAGTGCCGATCCGCTACGTGCATCGGCACTGCCGATCGCTCTCCGGTACTGGTCGAACTCGCTCAACGCTGCGGTGATCGTCTCGAGTGCTTCTCGGTTGTGGCCGGCGGCGGCGTCAACGGCTGCCGCCGCGTGCGCTGCGGCCAGGCGATGTTCGACGAACGGAATCGAGGCGGCGGTACGAGCACACTCCCGCGCCGCATGCTCCGCTCGGCGGGCGTCACCGAGCGACAGGGCGATCTCGGCGACGAGTTGCCATGCCTCGACCTCGAGGCGAGCTTGCCCGGACGTGGCCAAACGAGTGGCGATCTGCTCGGCGGAATCGAGCACCGTGACATCGGACTCGCCATCGCGGGCCAACGATCGCAGCAACTCGAGTTGGGCCTGGAAGAGATGTCCAGTTGCGCCGAGGTCCTCGAAGATGGCGGCGGCTGCCTGGGCGAGCGCTCCGCTTCCGGACTTGCCGGCGAGTCGACACGCTTCTGCCTGCAAGAGGAGCGCTTCGGCAACGCCGGCACGGTCGCGTTCCGCGGCGAGTGCTTCCACGACGCGCTGGAGACCATCGATGGCATCGTCGAAAAGCCCAGCGGTCATCAAGGCCTCTGCTCTCGACACCGCCGCGTCCTGCAAGTGGTGGTCGTGTCCAGCGGCGGCATCGCACGCTTCGTCGAGCAACACCAACGCCTTCGGAATGTCGCCGAGGTTCACATGCGCCCACGCCATGTTCTCGATCACGAGGATGACGGCGAAGTCCTGGCCCGCTTCGGCAAAGAGATTGCGGGCTTCTGCGAAGTCGTCGAGCGCCCGGAGTGGGTCGCCGCGCAACACATTCAGTGACCCTCGGTTCGAAATGACCCGGGCGGTGGTGACGATGTCCGCGGACAACCGCAGCGCCGGGAGCGCGTCCTCGTACAGCGCCAGTGCCTCATCGAGGCGACCTTCGCGTTTTGCCAGGACAGCGCGCTGAATGTTGACCTGGGTGCGCATCCGCGGCGATCCGTGGCGCTCGGCTTGCGCCAGGTGCACGGCAGTGAGCGTCGCTCCTCGAGCGAAGGTGGCGACCGATGCCGCAACGAGGTGGGCATCGGCCAACACGTCGCCTCCGACACGCGCTGCGACCGAGATCGCATCGTCGATGGCGCGCTCGGCGAGATCGATCTCGCCGAGATTCCGCCGAGCCCGCGCCACCACCGTCGCGGCGACGGCCGTCGTTTCGAGGTCACCGCCGGAGCGCGCGATCTCCGCGATGTGAGCGGCGCGGGCGGCGACTTCGCGGGGGTTCTTATCGACGTTCGCGCCGAGCTCCTCCAGCTCGGTGATCATCGCCGCAAATACTACGCTGCCCGTCAGGCACGCGAGCCGCGGGTTTCGTCGGGATGCCGACCATCGGTGCTATGCAGCCGAACCGATGGTCAGCTACCTGGTCACAGGAGCCAATCGGATGGAATCTCGACAGTTTCGCGATAGACCAACTCGACATCTTCGACGGCAGCGCCGGTGTCCGCATCGGTCCGCATGACCGGTTCGAGATCTTCGAGCACCAACCGGAGGTTGGTGCTCGACGTCGGCAAGGTGATCACACCTCGATGCCGGGTCGTTCCCCGTACGACGCTCGGGGACAACGTGACGATCATTGGGTCGAGCCCGTCGAGGAGATCGGCCCAGCGTAGATCCGGATCGGTGATGCCGGTATCGGCCTGTTGGACCCGAACCTGGACGGTGTGATCGATGGGGGCATGCCACATCGAACACAGCACGTCGCCGGGCGTCGCTTGGCGCTGTGCGGCTGTCCGGCGTCGGGGGCCGAGTCGGACCGGATCGGTCCCCACCTCGTCGGACAGAGCCAGCCCGTCGAGTGCGATCGGCTGATAGCGGGCGAGTGTGAGCTGGAGGAACGGTCGTTCGCCGATCTCGGCCTCGATCGGAACATCGGCAATCCAGACGCCTCGTTCCGCATCGAAGACGACGGCGTGCGCGGCGACATCGGCATCGCCGACGTGCGCGGTCTCGGTGGCGGCCGGAAACATGCCGACCATCGGTGCGACGATCTCAGCTCCACCGGAGACGAGTGGATCGCGTCCCCAACGGGTGCGGGTCGGAACGGTTCCAGCTGGCGGGTTGCGGTCGAGGACGACCGCAAGGCGTTCTTCTTCGCCGCTCGACCACCACGGACGCTCGAGCATCACTCGCACGACTCGACCATCATGATCGACGATGATCCGGTCGTCGGCTTCGTCGATGGTGCGCGTGGCGGCAGGAACCACCCCGGCGACGACGGGAGGCGTCGGGCGAATCGCGGCGGGAAACACCTGGGTCGTAGTACCTCGAGGGGCATCGATCGAAGGGCGCGAGATCGGGAGAGGGATGTATCTGACGGTGAGATCGGTGTCGAGTTCCAGCGAGCCTGTGGGAACCCGGGTGATCGTTCCCGTTGCGCGATCGACCGTGAAGTCGATGTCGCGCCGCAACGTCGCACCGTCCGCATCGACGATCTTCACCGAGCGAGGCACGACGCCTTCGGTGACCGGCAGAACGGCGAGACCCGACGCCGCCGGGATACGGAAACCATCGACCTGTTCGGTGAAGTACCTACTGAAGCGACTGAAGGCGGTCATCTGCAATGTCACCGTGTGCCGACGTGGGTCGACCAAGTCGAGCGTCGTGCCGTCGAGCAGTCCGACGTGCTCCCAGTCATCGGGGCCCAGCTCGATCGGTACCGCCGTGTCGGCTCGATAGCTGCGTTCCGATGGAGCGGTGTCGGCCAGAACGTCGACCGGATCGGTCCAGTCTCCGATCAGTACGACGCGTTCGGTCGACGGTCGGTCGATGTTGATCCCCGTCGTGATCGCACCGAATCGACTGCCTGCGTCCCGCGACAGCGCGGGCACGGCGCCGCTGAACGTGGCCGGCTCGACCGGAACTCGAACGGCATGAACGAGCGTGAGCGGCGCACGGGCGGACACGATGTGGTGGCGCCCGCGCTCGATCAGATCGCGTAGTTCGTGCTGGCGCGCCGGAGCCAGCATGCGATACGCATCGAAGTGCTCGACCAGATCGGTGGCCACCGTGTGCGACAGTTCGATCTCGCGGACGCGGCCGCGGGCAACCCAGAAGCGCAATGGCTCGACGGCACCTTCGGGAGGAATCTCCGTGGCGTCGTCGCCGGCGTGGAGCTCGACCTGGAGTGCCCGTTGTTCCGGCCAGCTACCGCGGTACGTCGTCGTGATCGGATCGATCTCGCCGGGTGCTCCGCCGAACGTCACGCCGGTCGCTGCGGGATCGACGATGTAGTTCGCGAGAGGCTGATCGTCGGCAGGGACATGTTGACCGTCGGCGCCGAACGAGCCTGACACGAGATCACCAGTCACCGGGTCCGCACCAACTTGGTCGTCCAAGCGAAGCGCGTCGCGCTCGGCCAGGAAGTCGTACGACGCCGGGTCGACCCCGCCGGCGGGGAGGCCGTGGAGTTCGAGGCGAGCTTGGGACAGCCGCGGCGGATACATGTGGCGAGTCGTGATCGCGATGTCTTGGTCCGGCTGGTCCAGCTCGCTTTTGATGACGAGCGTCGCAGCCGTATCGCCGACCCCTGGAATCGCCTTGGGAACGGTTCGGATCGGTATCGGCGCCAGCACCGGTTGGGTGCGACCGAACGTAATGGGTGGCGAAACCGCCTCGTTCGGTGCCACCTCTGCGACCGTCCTGGAGTTGCCGGCGAGATCCGTTGCGCGCGCCCGCATTTGGTAGGTGTTGCCGTAGCGGAGTCGTGGCAACGTGCCAGGCACTGGTCGATAGTCGACTTCGAGTTGGGCGGCCTGGCCGGTGACCACCTTGTTGCCGGCCGGCTCCACCGCTCGGCCGGAACTGCTCAGTGAGCTCCCTGGGTGAGGTGTTGCCGCCGACCACCCGTTCCATCTGAAGGCCTCGATCGGAAGACGCCACGTCGTCTGATCGTTCGCCTCGTCCTTGTGGATGTCGGGCTTGCCCTCCTGGGAGTAGGTCACCCGAGTCGATCTCGGCGTGTGCAACTCGTCGCCTTCGGTCGAGACGGCAAGTGTCCACCTACCCTCGTCGTCCGGAACCTCGATGTCGAGTGCCGGTACACGTGGAAAGGTGTACCCGGCGATCGAACGGCGCTCGAACGGCGACCGCCAGGTGGGGTCGTCGAGATCGATGAGGTCGTACCGGTAGCCGGCCGCAACGTCTTCGAGTCCGATGATCGGTGGACGGTTGATGCGATTCGTCAACCATCTGTCGATGTCGTCCTCGAGGTTTCGCTGGTGAGTCAGTCGTCGGCTCATCGAGGCTGCGAGGTCGGTGTGAACCACCGCGATGCCCGCTTCGAGCGGTGCGGGGATCGGGGCTGCGCCATCGCGCGCCACGACGGTCCGCTGGAAGTCGAGCAGTCGTTGCGAAGCACTCGCCAGGTCGCTGGTGGTCATCCTGTAGCGCTCACCGTTGTTCAGTTTGAGGTATTGGCCCACGTGCTCGTCGGGGAACAGCGGCAGCGGCCAGAGCTCGCCATCGAGTTGCATCACCAGCGGGCACTCATCGCGGGCACCGGCGCCTGTTGTCGCGGCCCAGTCAGTGCGCACTCTGATCATTCGAGGTGGCGGCGCCAACGGCTGGAGTTCGATGTCGAGATCAACAACCAGGCCGAGCAGCCGCAGCAGATGCGGGTGAGCCCGGAGAATGGTCAACATCTGATGGAACTCGATGCCGGGGCCATCGAGCGGTACGACTGCTGGCTCTGACGTCGGAAGGAGGTGCTTCTCGGCATCGAGCAAGGTCGAGCCCTTGAAGATCGCCGATGCGGTGAGTGCGAGCACTTCACGACTGGTCGGGGGGCTTTCAGGGAACTTGTCGGATACTTCCGCATACAGGTCGCGGAGTGCGTCAACCACCGGCACGCTCGGAAACGCGCGAAACTCGGTATGGCGGCGATCGACGAAGCTGTACTGATCGACCGGTTGTGACGATGTGGCGGCACGACCGAAGAGCGCCTCCCACACGTCCAGGCGCGGCGTCGGGCTGACGACGGTGATACGAGCCGGGTTGATCGGAGCCGGCGCCCTGTTGAACAGGACGTCGAAGGAGAGCGCGGCAGCGATCGTCGGCCAATGCGCCCAGTCGAGTGAGTAGTCGGCCAGGGTGCCCTTCTCGTGAAGGCGCGGGACGAGCGCAACCGAGACGTGCAGCGTGTCGCCGCTGGCCCCGGTTGTCATGGGGATGGTGATGAGTTGGCGGTACGGCATGGTGTTGGTCCTCAGGCGAAGGCGGCGGTGTACTCGTCCGCCCATTCGGTAGTGGTGAAGCGGTCACGGAACGAAGGTGGTCCGGCCGTCGTGGTTGACGATGAGGTGAGCGCGGCGAACGCCGAACGAGACCCGTTCTCGGCGCCGCCGTCACCGGCGAGGTCGAACGTGACATCACCGATCGGGATCGACCCGCTGGCGCCACCGAGGAATGTGTCGACGGAGTAGGTGATGCGACCGGAAAGCTTGAGGTCTTCGTTGGCTGATCGGTAGCGTGCCGACGCGACGATGCCGACACTGACGTCGAGAAGACCGAGCACCGAGATGTTGCCTTCGATCCCGACCGAACCGATGAACGTGATGTCCCCGTCCCTGAGCTTGAACAGCGCCGAGATGCGCAGCGTGATGTCGGCGGACGCCACCACGATGTCGATTCCGTAGAGCATCGCTTCGAGCTCGACGCTGGCCGTGAGTCGACGTAAACCCCCGTTGCCGGGAGAGATCTCGACTTCGATGTAGAACTCGGCGCCGTATCCCAACACGCTGATCTCGACTGGCTGGGCAGCCGAGCCGAGCCCGAGCGACACGTCGGGAACGAATCCTGCCGTGAATGGGAGGTCGATCCCGGCAAAGATCGCGGCGTTGCTGATCGACACCACACCGAGATCAATTGCGGGAAGGGGAATGTCGGTTGCGATCTCGAGGGCCAACGGGGTGATGTTGATCAATCCGTCACCGAGCTTGTCGAGCAGGTTGGTGAGTGGCTGCAACCAGGTCAGCAGCGAACCCCATCGCCAGTCCTCCAGCCGCGGATCGACACGGAGGCCGTCGGACGTGCTCTCGATCACTTCGACACGGCTGAAGTCGAGTTCGACCATGGCGGCGAACGGAGGGATCGTCACCGTGACGTCGTCGAGCCGGATCGTGAGGGTGTTGTCGGGCTCGCCATCGATCGGGACACATGAGACGTTCTCGATGAACGCCCGCGGATCATTCCCACGCACCTCGAAGCCGAGATCGGGGAAGGATTGGATCTTCGGCGTGAATGTGAAGACGGCCTTGAACCCCGACTCGTCGAAGCTCACGTCGAGCCCGGGAACGTCGACTCCCGGGAGCGCATCGCCGAAACTGATCGGCGGCATGATCCGATCGAGTGGGATGAATCCAAGCAGGCTCGACGCGGTGCCGAGCGCATCTTCGGCCGAGAACTCCTGCGTGATGTCGACCAGGTCGAGACCGACGCCAACGGTCTGATTGAACACCTCGGCAACCAAATCGATCGCGGCAACGGCTCGAGCCGCACCGCCCAATGCCTTCTCGACGGCTACGTCGAGTTTGAGGAACGCT
Organism: uncultured Acidimicrobiaceae bacterium; assembly: GCA_963700265.1. GTDB lineage: Bacteria > Actinomycetota > Acidimicrobiia > Acidimicrobiales > Ilumatobacteraceae > Ilumatobacter. The sequence continues at coordinate 396,586 of CAVOWX010000002.1, forward strand.
TGATCGAAGTTGGTTGCGTCGAGTCCGAACTCGATCCAACGATGGTGCAGCGTGACGAGCAGCTCAGCGAACTCGTCACCGACTGCCGCGCTGATCGCATCGTCGATGATGGTGGCCCACTCGACCTCTGGGAACAGACCGAGCCGGAAGGCGTCCTCTAGGTCGGTCGTCGAGGCGCCGTCGGCACCTGTGAAGGTCAGCTGCACCTGGTTGGTCGAGAATGTCGTCTTGCCGAGACCTACTGCTAGTTCGTCGGCGAATGCCACCGACTGACCTTTGAGATCGAACGTTCGGCGCGACTCCGAGCCCGCCGCTGACAACAGGGCCGTGACCCGTTGGAGGGTCGCGCCCGGCGCCGTGTCGAAGGCGTGCTCCTTGTCGATGATCGTTGCGCCGAGCCCGAATGAGATCTGAGATCCTCCAGCACGATCGGTGGCGTCGAAGGACACCACGAGCTGTGTGCCGTCGTCCTTGACGATGACGTCGAAGGCACCCGGAATCGGCCCGTCGTCATCGGTCACCTCGATCAGCTCGATCGGGATCCACTCAGTGGACACTGCATCGATCGAGGCGAACGGAAAGCCTCGTCCACCATGAGGGCGATAGGCCATGCCGGGATCCACCAAGTCGGGATCGGCGCTGTCGAAGGTGACATTCGGCGCGTCGACGCAGAGAAAGAGCTCGTGCTGTAACACGGCAATCGCCTGCCCGGTCTGGTCCGGTACGAGGCGACGGCTATTGACGTCGAGGATCTTCACTTGATGCCCGAAGGGCAAGAGGAATCCCTCCTGCACCACCTCGGCGACAATGTCGCGCCCGGCGAGAACCGTGTGGCGCCAACGCTCGGTCTGGGCGCCGGGCCAGCGCCCACTGAAACGAGCGAACGCACCCTGGCTCGACAGCTCGAGTCGTCCAGCCTGAGCAGGACCGATCGTGGTGGTGTTGGCGATGAGGTCGTCGCGGGTGTCGTGGTCGGGGACCGGATTGCTCACGCTGTCCCCGAAGCCGACGTTGTGAACGGCGATCACTTCGAGCGGCGTCGAACCGTCGGATACCAGCTGTAGCCGCCAGAGTTCGGTGACATCGCCCTCGGTTCGGGGGAACCCAGTAGTCGTCAGCCCAGTCGAACCAGCGGGTGCGACAATGAGCCCAGTCGGGATTTCCAGCGCAGTCTCGTCGTCACCCGGCTTTCCGGTGTGGGTCGGTGAGCGGAGCTCCCACGTGGCCGTGTGGAGCAGCGCCTCCACGGTGAACGGAAGCGGAGTCGGCAGTGAGGTGACCAACCGAGACATGCCGGCAGTTCGGCCGATGACCGGTTCGGTCGCGGGAGGACTGACGATCACATCAGCGAACGCGTCCTCAGCCGCGTGTTGAGCGCCGAACACGACACGCATTCGTGGGTCGCCACCAGGTACCGCATTCAGTTCGTTGGCGGACGAGTCGAGCGTGACGTCGTTGAGTTCGAGCAAGAGATCGAGTTGATCGGCGGGACGGATGACGCGAACGACAAGAGGGCTGCCACTCATCACCATGGGCTCCTGAGAAGTTCCGGTTGCATGACCTGCACGACCCGTCACCGGTGTGCTGGATACACAAAACGATGAATTGCCTTCGAGAAAACCGTATCCAGACTGTTGGGAGGGGGTCATGGGTGTATGCCAAGCCTCGGTCACTTCTACGCAGCCAAACTCCTGACCTCCGGTCTCGAGGCCAGTGCAAGGCGGCCCTCTCGTCGACGTCGACGAGTGTTGCGATGGCTCCGCCCACGACGTCAGTGCTGATGGCTACACGGGAATTCCGAACTCGGCGGCGTTGCCGGGTCGGTACGGCCCGGTCTCGCTGCAGCGACTCCAGCATCGGCGTGTGGTCTGTTGCGGGCGGGGCGTCGGCGTTGCTTGGCCCACATGGCGGGCAACGAGCGTCAGCCGGGGATCAGGCGGTGCAGGGTGCCGCCTCGTTCGAGTAGGTACAGCTCGCCGTCGGGGCCGGCGCGTATGGTCGACACACTCGAGAATCCGTCGAGCAGGGTGAGGTTGCGGCCGCCGACGAGGTCGAGCGCCCACACGATCCCCGAGCAGTAGTCGCTGTACACGTAGGCGGGTTCCAGGTCAGGAATCGCAGCACCTCGGTAGGGCACGCCACCGGAGATCGAGCACCCGTCGTCGCCGTGGCGGTAGGTCAACACGGGCATGACGGGGTTGGTGTCGGCGACGTCGGCGTTGAATCGTTCGGTGCCCTCGAACGCGCTCCACCCGAAGTCGGCGCCGCGCCCGGCGGTCGTCCCGTCGATGGCCGTGACGTGATTGACCTCCTCGATCTCGTTCTGGCCGACATCGGCGATCCAGAGGTCTCCGTTGATCGGGTCGAAGGCGAACCTCCAGGGGTTGCGCAGCCCCCACGCCCACACCTCGGGCGCACCGGTGATGCCGTTGAACGGGCCGGAGGCGAACGGGTTGTCGGCAGGAATCGTGTACGGGTGGTCACTGGAGGGACGAGGGTCGATCCGCAACAGCGACCCCAGCAAGGTCGACGGATCGCTGGCGTATCGCTGCGGGTCGCCGCCTGATCCGCCGTCTCCGAGGGCCACGAACAGCATGCCGTCCGGCCCGATTTCCAGGTCGCCGCCGTTGTGGTTCCCGTATGGCTGCTCGACCGTCAGCAACACCCGTTCGGCCGCCACGTCGAACTGGCCATCGGCATTCACGGGATACTCGGCGATGACGGTGTCGCCGTCGAGGTCGGTGTAGTCGACGTAGGCCAAGCTGCCGTCGCTGCTGAACGCCAATCCGAGCAACCCTTGCTCGCTGTCACTCTCGGTTCGATCGGACAGGTCGGCGACCACGCCCGCACCGTCGCTCGTGAGGCGGACTACACGGCCGCCCTGTTCGACGATGTACAGCGACGCATCGTCGGTTCGGAAAGCGAGATCGACCGGCTGCTCGAACTGGGCGACGGCGACCGACGTGACGTTCGGGTCGCCGACCGTCGGCTCGGGCACCGGTGGTGACGAAGCCGTTGGCGGGGCCGGCGTGGGTGCCGGTTCGGGCACGGTGGCGGTCGTGCCGCCGGGGACCGGTGCTGTCTCCGTTGGGATCACGGTCGTCGCTGCGACGGTGGTCGGTGTGACGGTCGTCGCCGTGACGGTGGTCGGTGTGACGACCGCCGTGCCGCGTTCGACGGACGAGTCGTCGTCGGCGCACGCCGCCAGCAGCAACAGAGCGACGATCGGCGCCCCGATCCGGGCCATCATTCCAGCACTCGAATCAGGCCCTCCTGCACGACGTTCACCACGAGCTGGCCGGCGGAGTTGTAGATCGACCCGCCCGACAGCCCGCGTGCCGACGAACTCGACAGCGCCCGCTGGTGGTACAGCATCCATTCGTCGGCCCGCAACGAGCGGTGGAACCACATCGCATGATCGAGGCTGGCCATCATCAAGTTGTCCTTGAACGACGACATCCCGAACGGTCGCAGCGCCGTGTCGAGCAAGGTCATGTCGCTGGCGTACGTGACGATGCAGGCGTGCAACACCGGGTCATCGGGGAGGGTGCCGTCGGCTCGCATCCACACGACCTGCCCGTCGGTCTTGATGCCGGGTTCAGAGGCCGGGTCGGGTGGTACGTACCGGGTGTCGATCGGTCGGGGCCGGTTGTACCAGTCACCGAGCTGATGACGGTGAGGCTCCATCCGAGTCCGGAAATCAGGCAGCGTGTCGGGCGCCGGAACACCCTCGGGCATCGGCATGTGGTAGTCGAGCCCCGGTTCGTCACTGTGGAAGCTGGCCTGGAGGTTGAAGATCGGCCTGCCGTGCTGGATCGCCACCACGCGGCGGGTGGTGAAACTGCGACCGTCGCGCAGCCGGTCGACTTCGTACAGGATCGGCACGCTCGGGTCGCCGGGACGCAGGAAGTAGGCGTGCAGCGAATGCACGTGGCGACCCGGTTCGTCGACCGTTCTCGCCGCCGCTACCAGGGCCTGTCCGGCGACCTGGCCGCCGAACACCCGCTGTCGGTCCTCGTCGGGTTGCACGCCCCTGAAGATGTTGACCTCGATCGGTTCGAGATCGAGCAGTTCGATCAGGTCCTGGAGTGCGTCCGCCATAGGTCTCCATGCTGCCATGTTGTGCGGTCACCTACGCTGCGGACATGGGAGATGTCATCGAGCGTTCATTTGCGCTGCTCGAACCACCGATGTGCAGGGCGCTCGAACTGGCATGGGATTCGGTGCGGGCGGGCAGCCTCGGGATCGGAGCGGTCGCCGTGCGTCAGGACGGCTCGCTGGTCGCCACGGGACGCAATCGCCTGTTCGAGCATGACCCGGGCGACGACGTGCTGGCGGGGACATCGCTGGCACACGCCGAGATGAACGTGCTCGCCAAGCTGAAGCATCGCCAGCACGAGGACGACGGGCTCGTGCTGCACACCACGTTGCAGCCGTGCGTGCAATGCCTCGGTGCGATCAGGCTCAGTTCGATTCGAGCCGTGCGAGTGCTGGCGCCCGATCCGATCATGCGCGGCGTCGAGCGAATGCGTGACATCACCGGCTTCGTTGCCAGCAACTGGCCCGTCATCGAGCAGCTCCCGATCTCCGAATGGTCGGTGCTCTCGCTGCTGTTCCCGACCCACACCGGCGTGTTCTGGTCGAGCCCACTGGACGACTGGACGCGCCGACTGCCGGGTCTGACCCGTCTCGCCGAGCGGTTGGTCGCCTCCGGAGTGCTCGTCGAAGCAGCCGGCGACGGGGCCGACGTCGTCACCGTGGCCTCGGCAATCTGGTCCGACCTCACCGACGGCGTCGACGAAGTATTCCAGCTCTCACAAACCCACGACTGATGACGGGATGTGCCAGGAGCGTGAGCCGATAGGCGAACTGCGACCAATCGTGACGGGGAGATTCGAGCGGAATGAAAAGGAGCGAAGCGACCTATCCGCTGAATCTCCAGGCACATCCCGTCATCGGTGCTCATCAGCGGAGGGTGAACTGGACGAGCGGGTCGAACGAATCGAGGTCGTTGGCTTGTAGCGCCGCCGGTGACATGGTCCACAGCACGCCGTTTGCCACGAGGCTGCGCTGGATCTGTTCCTGGTAGTAGCCGTCGGGGTAGCAGATCTCGAACCGGTCATCGGGGGTCGCCCCAACTGCGGCGAGCAGGTCGTCGACCGACGACTCGTCGGCGAGCCAATACTGGATGTCGTCGCCACCGATCGTGTCGCAGAAGCGGCCCTGGTAGCCGCCCTGGTCAGCGTCGCCGCAGACCTGCACCACGATCGAGGGTTCGGATGCCAGCCAGAACAGCTCGCTGCTGTCGGGCACGTCGGCCGGATCGATCGAGCGACAATCGCTGACCGGGCCCTGGTCCTCGGTGACGTGGCTGAACCGACCGATCTCGGTGATCGCGTCGCCGATGTCGAACACGATCACGCCGTTGAACTGGTCGTTCCAGTTCTGGACCGGCACGATCGCCGTCGATCCGAACATCTGGAACGCGTCGGTGATCCCATTCGGCGGGTGAGTTCGAGTCGGGCAGCGTCCACACCGACACCTCACGCGGGTCGCTCGGGTCGCTGACGTCGAACAGGCTCAGTTTGAGTCCGGTCTGGAAGCCCTCCTCGGTGGCGTCCTGCCCGATCCCGAGCACCATGTGGTCGCCGACCGGGTGGAGGTAAGTCGACACGCCCGGGATCTTGAGTTCGCCGGCGATCCGAGGATCGGTCGGCTCGCTGAGATCGAGCACGTAGAACGGGTCGGTCTGGCGGAACGTGACGGCGAACCCGATGTCGTCCATCAAGCGGGCCGAGAACAGCTGCTCGCCCTTGCCGATCCCGTCCACCTCACCGACGGCGACCAGCCGATCGTCCTGCTCCTGGAGTACGACGAGTCGGGTCTCGCTCTGGTTGCGGTCATCCCACGGTGAGCCGTCGGTGCCGATCACCCGCAGGTAGCCCTGGTACTCGTCGAGCGAGAACTGATTGAGCAGGCTGCCGCGAACGGTGCCGGAGGCGACGTACTCGGTCGGTTCGCCAGGGGCGATCGCAAAGGCGTGCAGGTCGGTCTCGTAGTTCTCGGACCATGAGCGCCGGAGCGTCTCGTCGCTCGCCAGGTCGGCTCCGGCCCACTTGGTGGTGGCGACGTAGAAGCGGTCGTTCGAGGAATAGATGGTCTGCCCACCAGCCAGTACGCCGACCGGGCTATTGGGGTCGAAGCTGGTGGCGAGTCCGCTGCTCAGATCGAGGTCGAGCACGGAGATCACCTCGAAGCCGGAGAACTCGGCGGGATGCTGCATCCGCCCACAGGCGAGCAGCGGTCCGGCATCGGATACGCCATTTCCGGTCAGCTCGTACGAGGGCAGCCAGTCGTCCAAGGTCGATTCGTCGATGATCTCGCGGTTCGTGTCGGTCGCCCGTTGCTCGCCGGCCTCGCTCTGCGGGTAGACCCACGGCAGTTGGTTGGGGCCGCTCGACACCGCCAGTCGAACCGAGTTCCCGATCGCTCGGGCGCTGAGGTACTGGCCTTCGATCCGCATCGAGCCCGAGACCGACAGGTTGTCCGGATCGGACAGGTCGATCTCGTACACCAGAGCCGCCGGCCCGTAGTACTCCGGTTCGGCGAACTCGCCGCCAGGCTCGACGGAATTCGGATCGTCGGCGAACTGCTCCTCGGCGTCGGTGTCGGTGGCGTTGTCGTCGAGCGGTTCGACGGGCATCGGGAAGCCCCAGTTGCCGCCGTTGGTGAACAGCAGGGCTCGATCGCCCATGAAGAACAACTCGTGGCCCCAGCCTTCCCCCAGCGTGATCTGGTCGGTCAACACCGGTTCGGCGCCGGAGATGTCGACGTAGCTGAGCCGGTTCTCGCTGACCACCAGGATCCGGTCACCGTCGGTCTTGATGATGTCGGGCTCGTCGATCCCGAGCTCTTGCACGTTCGTTCCGGTGAACGATTCGTCGGAGCCGGCGGTCGAATCATCACCAGAGGTGGCGGGAAGCGGTGCCGCACCGTCCGAGTCGCCAGATATCTGGGCGGCCGGTTCCTCGGTGGCCGCCATCTCGTCGACCATGATGTCGTCTTCGAACCAGTACACCGGGCCGCCATCGAGCCCGTAGGGTCCGACTCGCTCCCTGGCGACCGCCTTCACGTGATCGAGGAAGGCGCTGCAGTCGGCGAACGGGGTCAGCGCCCGCACGAACTGTCCAGTGCCGGTGCCCGGGCTGGTCGTGCCAGGGGCGGCGGTTCCGGGGCTGGTCGTTCCGGGTGGGTCGGTAACGGTCGGTTGACCGTCGGGCACCGTGGTGTTCGGCGCCGAGCTGGGGGAATCATTCGAACAGGCAGCGGCGACGAGCGCCACGCTGACAAGGATCGCTGGGAGTGCACGCATGATGATTGGACGTTCCTTCAGACCGATCGGTTCCCGACCATCCTGACACCGATGACGGAGTGTGCCAGGCACACTCCGTCATTAGGCTCGTAGCCTCTCTGCCGTGGCGATCGATCCTGTGCTCCGTGAGCTTGCCCTTGCTACGAAGGGGTTCATGCCTGGTGATGAGGGCGATGCTCTGCACGCGGCGGCACTGGCGGCGGGGGAGGCCGTGCCGGGGGCGCCGTGGGTCGAGGTTGGCTCGTACTGTGGGCGGTCCACGATCTGGCTCGGCGATGCTGCCCGTCAGGCGGCCACCGTGGTGTTCGCCGTCGACCATCACCGCGGCTCGGAGGAGAACCAGTCCGGGTGGGAGCATCACGACACCGACGTGGTCGACCAGCGGATCGGCCGGATGGACACGCTCCCGTTCTTTCGTGCTGCCGTTCACGACGCCGGTCTCGAGGACCACGTCGTCGGGGTGGTCGGACGTTCACCGATCGTCGCCCGCCACTGGACGACCCCGCTGGCGTTCCTGTTCATCGACGGTGGACATGGTGTTGAACCAGCCCGCGACGACTACGAGGGCTGGACACCGCACGTCGCCGTCGGCGGAACGCTGGCGATCCACGACGTGTTCCCCGACCCGGCCGACGGTGGTCGCCCGCCCTACGAACAGATCTACCTTCCGGCGCTGGCGAGCGGCCGGTTCGAGCTGACGTCGGTCACCGGCTCGCTGCGAACCCTCGTCCGCGTGCGCTGAGCCGGTCGCTGCCGACCGCTACTCAGGGCGAACGGTGGCCCGCGTGGCCGGATCTCGGAACAGGACGAGGGCGATCATTTGCAGCACTGTCGCCGTGATCAACAAGGTGGCGTAGCCGTCGGTGGCGTCGATCGTGAAGCCGAGCAGGAACGGCCCGGCGGCGCTGGCGGTTCCGAGGATCACCTGTTGCATCCCCATCAGGGTGCCGATCCGGCGCTGGCCGTACAGCTCGGCCGAATAGAGGCCCTGCATGGGTGAGATCGATCCGAACGCGACGCCGGTCAGCACGACGAAGATCCAGACCCAGGCGATCGCTCCGGCGGCGACCAGGGCGAGCGTGCCGATCGCCATCGTGACGTAGGTGAGACGAAGCGCGTTGACCACCCCGATCCGAGTCGTGACCGATGCTGCAGCGGCCCGCCCGGGAAGCGACAGCAGGCCGCGGATGCCCGCCAGCGTCGAGGCCAGGCCGACCGACACTCCGGTCGCTTCGATTGCGCCGACATGGTGGACCTGTATGGCGACCAGCCCGGCCATCGCAGCCGAGCTGGCGATCAGCCAGCGCCGGACAACGGGGGAGGACAGGGCGCCGCGCACGTCGCTGAATCCGATCGAGCTTTCGTGCTCGGCGTGTTCGATCTCGGCCCGGTCGCCCCGAACGACGACCAGGGCAGGAACCGTGCAGGCCGCCATGAACCCGACCATCGCCCTGATCGCCGCACGCCATCCCCACGCCTCGACGAACGCACCGGCGAGCGGGAACGCGATCGGTGAGGCCAGCCCGCCGATCACCGTCAACCAGGTGTAGGCCTGGGGACGGTCGAGCGCCGGCGCCACTCGGGCGGTGACCGCCATCGTGGCGCTGTAGAACAGGCCAGCCGAGGCAATCGCTCCGCCGGCACCCCAGGCGGCGACGAACTGCCATGCCGAGTCGGCATACGAACTGAGCACCAACAGGCCCGAGCCGGCAACGAGCGTTGAGGCCATCACCGGTACGGCCCCGACGCGATCGAGGAATCGACCGCTGGCGAGTGATGCGACACCACCGACCAGCGTGGAGATCGAGAACGCCGACGAGATCGCCGCGTTCGACCAGCCCGTGTCATCGCGGATCGGGGTCACGAAGGCCCCGAACCCGTACAGGATCAGGCCGTATGCGCCGACCGTGACGACACCGAGCAGCGACACCTGCAGCCGCCACGGGCGAGAGGCGGCGATCGGCGCCGAGTTCGTCGATCCGGTGGTCACGCTCCGACCAGATCGCCCAAGACGTTGGGTCTGATCCGCCACTCGACGTAGACCATGGCCAGGCCCGACAGTGCCATCAGACCGCCTCCGACGATGCCCAGGGCGGGAGCCGACCAGGCGTACAGTGCACCGCCCATCAGCGGGCCGACCACGCGGCCGGCCGCCATGATCGCTTGGGCGTCGCCGGCGCGTTCTTCCGGGTAGTTCGAGCGTTCGGCGAGCAGCGAGTACACGCCGGGGATGCCCATCCAGAACGCGAATCCCCAGATCGGCAGGGCCAGCCAGAACACGATCGGTTCGTGGACGGTCGCCACCAGCAGGGCGGCCACGCCGGTGAGCGCCATCCACAGCCCAGGGAGCGGGCGGCCGCCCCGGTACCGGGCAGATGGCACGCCGGCCAGCGCATTGGCGGAGAACACGAACGAGACAGCGAGGGCACTCAGCCCGATGTCGTCCTGGCCGATCACGGCGGCGAACACGAACACCGCCGAGCCGCCCAACGTGGTCAGGCCCAGGCAGGCCAGGATCGCGGTGGCGGCGCGGGTGGGCCGGTGGCGTTCTCGATGGGTGCGGGTGGCAGCGACGAGTCGGGTTTCGCGGATGAACGGCAACGGCAGCAGGTGTACGCCCGCCAGCACCAGGAACAACAGATCGGTTCCCGAGGCGTCGATCAACAAGGCGATCAGCGGGGCGCTGAGCGTGCCGACGATCGGGCCGATCACGGCCACGTCTCCGACCTTCTCGTCGTCGCCGAATACCTCCGACCAGGCAATCCACGAGATCAGACCGAGCGAGATACCGCTCATGAACCGGATCCCGACGAGCAGCGAGAACCAGGGCGTCAGCGCAGACGCGGCGTTGGCCAAGAGCCCGATCATCAGCGAGATCACCATCACCCGCCTGCGCGGCCGCAGGAACCGGCCGGCCCCCCACGACGTGAGCATGAAGCCGCTCAGTTGGGCAGTGGAGATGATGGCGACCGTCGACACGTCGACGTTCTGATCGACGGCGACGCCCTTGACCAGGAACGGGGTGGCGGCGAACACCACGGTGCTGACGGCGACCGCGGCCAGGACGCCTGCCGGAAGTTTCGGCTTGAGCGTGAACAGCAGCCGAACTGGTGCTTGTGACACGGGTTACCTCGCGGCGGTTCGTTCAGCCCGCATCGAGTCGAGCGCAGCGGCGATCACCACGCGAGTGCGGTCGCGCAGGTCGGCCACGTCGTCCTTGGTGAGCCCGTCGGTCGGGATCGGGTCGAGCACGCGCACTTCGGCGTGGCTGTACCCGAACCGCCAGTCGTTGGTGACCAGCGCCGTGCGGGCGCCGTGCACAGCGAGCGGAAGGATCGGTGCGCCGGCCTGGATGGCGATCCGGAAGGCGCCGTCCTTGAATTCCTGCAACTCGCCGTCGCGCGTCCGCGTGCCCTCGGGGAAGATCATCACCGACACCTTCTTCTCGAGCCGATCGCGGCACTCGACCAACGCCCGAGCCCCCGACTTCTTGTCGCCACGTTCGAGTCGGATGTCGTTCACGAGCCACATCGCCCACCCGACGAACGGGATCTTGAAGAACTCGCTCTTCGACATCCACTTCATCTCGAACGGTAGGTGTGAGATCAGCAGGATGTCGGCGAAGCTCTCATGGTTGGCGACGGCGACGTAGGGCAGACGGCCATCGGTCGGTACCTCGCCGGTCACGCTGAACTTCCAGAGCGGATTGAACTTCTGGTGGATGACGGCAACCTTCCGGAACAGCAAACCGGCGTGATACGCCCCCTTGTCGAACGGCGCCGTGACCAGCCGCAGGATCGCCACCATCGGCACGATGATGATCAACGTGACCCCGAGCACGAACCATGCCCAGATACTCAGAACAGTACGAGCGGCTTTGGTCTGCAGCAGTCGTGACACAAAGCCGAGTGTACGAGTCGAGCCCGCCCCCACCCAGCACCAGACCGGCCGGAGGGGGTCAGACCCCCTCCGGGAGGGTGACGTTTCATTGCAATGTCGTGGGTTCCCGGAGGGGGTCTGACCCCCTCCGGGGTTAGCCGGTGGTGCGCAGGGCTGTCGAGACGAACAGGTTGCTGGCGGGGGAGGCACCGGCGATCGCGTCGGCGGCCAGGATGACTGCGGCGGCGGTGTACGACGAGTGCTCGTCCGGCGGGAACTGGATCCGGTCAGGGTGTACGAGGCCGGTCAGGTAGGCGCCGTCGTCGAGTCGGTGGGGACGGGTCCACGCCAACAGGTCGGTGGCTGTGGACATGTCGCCGACGGCGGCGTAGCTGAGCGACGCTTCGGCCGTCTCGGATGCGGTCACCCACGGCTCGTCGTACACGCACCGCACTCCGAGTCCGTCCATCGCGAACGTCGGCCAGCCTTCAGCGAGGCGCATCTTGGCCTGTTCGTCGGCGATCGCACCGGTGAGTACCGGGTAGTACCAGTCCATCGCCCAGCGTGTCTTCGGTTGGAACGAGAGCGGGGCGTGACCGATCAAGGTGCACATCACGTCGGCCGCTTCGATCCAGTCAGGGCGTGGTGAACCGGTGGCGAGTCCCACGGCGGCGCCGCAGCGCAGAGCGTGCTGGATCGATGCCGAACCGGTCAGCAGGGCGTAGTCCCATGGTTGCGACTCCGGTTCGACCGCCCACAGCACGAGTCCGTCGGGGCGTCGCAACGACAGCACCCAATCGAGCGCCCGCTCGACGGTTGGCCACATGTTGTCGACGAACCCTCGATCGGTGGTGCAGCGCCAGTGGTGCCACACGCCGGTGGCGATGTAGGCGCACACATTGGTGTCGAGCTTTGCGGCTTCAACCGTGTTGTCGCGGTCACCGTCGGCGACGTAGTAGTTGTGCCAGCTTCCGTCTGCACGCTGGATGTCGGCCAGCCACTCGTAGGCCCGCTCGGCCTCGACGTGGAAGCCGGCGACATCGAGTGCCATCGCCGATTCGATGTGGTTCCACGGGTCGCAATGCCCGCCAGGGAACCAGGGGATCATGCCGCTCGCCGTTTGTAGCGAAGCGAGGTGAGCGCCCGATTGGACGACCTCGTCAGCGGACAGTACGCCGGGCAGATCGGGGATCGAACTCACGCCGAGTCCCCGTTCGATCGGGCGGCCGGTTTCGCGGCCGGTTTCGTGGCGTAGTGGACCGAACTCTTGCCGAGCACGGGTGACAGTACGCGCTCGGCGACCCTGGTGCTGGTCGGCTGTTCGATGATGTCCCACTCGAGGAACTTGCGGTATTTGGTGACTGCTGGATGGTCGTCGTTGCGCGGCCCGACGGCGCACTTCAGCCACCAGTACGGCGAGTGCAGAGCGTGCGCCCGGTGATAGCCGTCGACATCGAGTCCGGCCGAGCGCAGCTTGGCTCGCAGCTCGGTCTTGGCGTAGATCCGAACGTGACCGCCCTCGCTCTTCGGGGCGTGGTACTCGTCGGACAGCTTCCAGTTGATCGTTTCGGGGAACCACGCCGGCACCGTGGCGGCGAACCGGCCACCAGGCTTGAGCACTCGCACCATCTCGGCGATCGCGGCGACGTCGTCCTGGATGTGCTCGAGCACTTCCGAGGTGATGACGACGTCGAATGTGCCATCAGGGAACGGAAGCGTGCGGGCATCGCCACGCAGCACGCCGATCAACTTGTCGAGCGTGATCTCACCTTCGGCGACCATCGCACCCAGCGTGTTGCGGGTGTCGGTGACCTCGTCGGCGGCGTAGTCGAGGGCGACCACGTGGGCGCCCCGGCGAGCGCATTCGTACACGTGACGGCCGAACCCGGCGCCGACGTCGAGTACTCGGTCTCCGGGGCGCAGACCCAGTTCATCGAATCGGATGGTGAGCATGGTTCGTGTGTGCCGGTGCGGGTCAGAGCCGCCCGTTGCGGCGCAGCTTCTCGATGTTGGCGGGCATGGCCAGCACCTCGCGGTACTGCTCGACGGTCAGTTCGGCGCAACGAGTCCAGGTCCAGCGTTCGAGCACCCGTTGGCGTCCGGCCTCTCCGACGCGGGCCCGAGCCTCGGGGTTGGCGAGCGCGTCGCGGATCGTGCGGGCGAGGTCGTCGGCGTCGCCCTTACGGCAGCGGAACACGGTGTCGCCGTGGGTGCCGGTGACCTCGGGAAGTGCGCCGCCGTCAGTGGCGACCAGCGCCGTGCCCGAACACATCGCTTCGATCGCCGGCAGGCTGAACCCTTCGTACAGGCTCGGCACGACGGCCAACTCGGCTTGGCTGTACAGCTCGACGATCCGTTCGTCACTCACACCCGACACGAACTCGATGTGGGGCGCCAGGTCGTACTGGTCGATCAGATCCATCGACTTGCCCGGCTTGGGCTTGCCGATGATGGTGAGCGTGATCTCGTTGCCGTCGGCGCGCAGCTTGGCCATCGCCTCGATCAGGTACGCCAGCCCCTTCAGGGCGACATCGGCCGAAGCCGTGGTGATCAGGCGGCCAGGGATGTGGTCGACGCCCGGCACCGGTTTGAACAGGTCGGGATCGACGCCGACCGGCACCAACTTCATGCGGTCGAGCGAGACGCCCATATCGGTGTGGATGTCCTGGATCGAGTTCTCGCTCACGACCACGACCCGCGGCATCTTCGAGGCGACCTTGCCCTGCATCTTGACGAAGCCGTACCAGCGGCCGATCGACCAGCGCTTGAACCAATTCGGGGCGGCCTCCATCTCGAGCATCCGGTCGCGGGTGATCGGATGATGGAGGGTGACGATCAACGGGAGCTTCTGCTCCAGTTTGGCGATGCCATAGCCGAGGCACTGGTTGTCGTGGACCAGGTCGAACTCACCGAGTCGCTGGGAGAGGTGGGCGTTGACACGGGCGCTGAACGCCATCGGCTCGGGGAACACCCCCGACAGGAACTGAGCGACTTCGAGCAGGTCGTACCTGGACTTGAATTCCCAGACGGCGGGGAAACGACCGGGGTAGTGATCGTTGAACAGGTCGAGGCTGGGGAGCTTGGTCAGCGAGACCCGCTCGTCGAGCACCGGGTACGGCTGGCCGCCCAGCACTTCGACCGAATGTCCGAGCTCGACGAGCGCCTTGGTGAGGTGGCGGGTGTAGATGCCCTGGCCGCCCACGTGGGGCTTGCCCCGGTACGTCAAATAGGCGAGCGACAGTGGCGCGTCCGGGTCGAGCCCGGCCGTTTTCGGCATCCGGACAGGCTATCGGTCGCCCATTACCGATGGGTAACGACGCCGGTCACACCAATGTCCAATGTGCCTCAGCCACACGACTGGTTCAGATCGAGGGACCCATTGGTTCCGGTCGAGTTGCCGTGGCCGTCGCGGACCGTGAACGACCATGCGATCGTGTCGTAGATGCCGTCGCCGTCTGGGTCGAGCATCGGGTTGTCGAGGTTGAAGATGGCTCCCACGCCGGCTGGGTCATTCGGGTCGTTCGGTGTCGGCGGCTCGTAGAACTGGGTCGCCGGCACGTTCACGGACACGCCGTCGGTGTTGGTCACCACGAGGGTGCCCGAGAGTGGGAACGTCTCGTCGAGCACATTCGACGACAACTCGAACGCCAGCGTGCCGGTGGGCGCCGGCGGCGACGGAGCGATGACACAAGCCGTCACCAACTTGTCGATCACCGGAGGTCGTGCGGCCGTTCCGGTTACGGAAACCTGTGCACTGGTGCCCGGTGCAAAGAAGGTCAACTGCTTGGGGCCCAGTGTGCCCTCCTGGGCGATCGCACGGTCGAAGCTGACGATCACGTCGACCGAGTCGCCGGGTGCGAGGGTGCCCGAGCCTGGTCGCACCGTGAACGGCGACGGCGGTCCCCGGAAGGCAATCGGCCCGAACGTCGATGACCAGTCGATCGGCTGACCGCCGGTGTTCGACAGCGTCAAGGGAATGTCGTTTCCGGCGGTACCGAAGTTGATCGCCCCGCCTGCCAGCGTGAGTCGGCCCGGCACGGTCGTGGTCGTGGTCGCCGGTGTCGTGGTGGTCGTGGTGCTCGCCGCTGGGGCCGTGGTGGTCGTCAGGTTCGTGGAGGGCCTCGGAGCGATGGTGGTGACGGTCGGAGTTGGGGACCGGCGAATCGTCGTCACGGTGGTCGTCGAAACAGGCGGGACGATGGCAGCAATCGTGGTGCTCGATGTGGGCGTCGCCGTCGTGGAGGTGCTCGTGGTCGATGTGCTGGTCGACGTCGAGGCCGGCGACGGTACCGGGCCGATGACGGGTGCCGAGCCGACGATGCCGGGTGCCGTGGCTGGCGGCGCGGCGTTGGTCGTGGTGGTCGCCAGGCTGGTCGTGGTTTCGCCGCCGGCTGCGGACGCGTTGTCGGCGTTGCCGTCATGGGCGAGCACGTAGGCGGTGGTTCCGCTGGCGACCAACAGAGCAATGACCGCCAGCGTCATCCACACCGCTAACCGTCTTGCGTACTTGATCGCGGTCGGGAAGCCGCCGGGCGCCACGAACCCGTAGCCCGGCTCAGCACTGGCGTGGCCGACCGCAGTGAGTACCCGCTGACGAAGCTCGGGCGGTGCCGCGAACGAGGGTGCCGTGCCGAACATCGCGAACGGAGCGAACTTCCGCCGAGCCCGCTCGCACACTTCGCACTGGTCGACGTGGCGGGCGACCCGCTTGCGAATCAGCACCGAGAACTCGCCGTTCCAGTCGCCAAGGATCGTCGCCAGTTCGGCGCAGTCCTTGCGTCCGCTACGGGCCACGCAGAACGCCCCGAGACTGCGCTCGGTGCGCTGGCGCATGCGATGCACCAAGCCGTAACACTGCTGCGCGCTGACACCGAGGGCGTCGGCCAGATCGGTGCCTTCGAGCCCTTGGCGAACCGTGTACTCGAGCACCAGTTGATCGCGCTCGTCGAGGCCGGCGGCTGCGCCGCGCACCAGCTCTGCCAGCTCCTCGAACTCGGCATCGCTCGCCTCGACCGCAGGCTGACTGGGCAGACTCATTTCAGCGACCGGATCCGTGAAGTCGGTCGAAACCGTGCGCTTCGCCTTGCCAGACCGTCGGTACACCTCGTTGCGAAGGATCGCGAACAACCACGGTTTGAGTCGTTCCGGATCGCGGAGCTGGTCCAATCGTTGGGCTGCGACGACGAACACGTCCTGCATCACGTCGGCCGCATCGTGCCGATTGCGCGTCATGGCGGCTGCTGTGTCGTACAGCGAGTCGGAGTACCGGTCGTAGATCGCCGCCAGCGCGCTGCGGTCGCCCCCCATGTGGGCGGCGACCAGATCGGCGTCGGTTGCGGTGATGGATGTCGGCGTTTCGGGCATAGGCCATGTGCCTCCTCCTCCGACCGTCCAGAGTCGTCAGAGCAGGGGATCTCGCGATTCTTGCCGAAAGCGTGCAGGCGGACGTGGGTGCGTGGTCTGTGAAGGTCCGAAATTGCGAGAGGTTGGGCCTGCGTTTACCGCAGGTGCGCTTCGAGGCGGTACGACCGGAATGGGATCCGGTGACCACCTTCCGGCATCGCGTACGGCTCGAGCCGGACCGCCATCGCCGACCCCAGTTCCTGTTGTTCCGCATCGGTCAGCTTGGCGAGGGTAGGGCCCCACGGCGTCCCTCCGGTCTGGGCGAGAAACCACGGTGTGAAATCGGCGATGTCGACGTCGTGTTCGAGCATCGTGACCTCGATGTCGTCGAATCCGGCCGTCTGGGCGGCGGAACGGAGGAAGTCGTCGGCGTGCGCCGGCGTCGCTCGTTGCACCGATGCGATCACCGATGGATCGAGCTCGGCGAGCAGATCGAGTTGGTTCTCGATGTAGGGGTTGTGCCCGGGTGTTGCCCACACCGTGGCGATCAACGCGCCCGTGGGTCGAAGCACGCGTGCCGCCTCGCGCATCGCCGCAGCGGGGTCCGGAAAGAACTGGAGTCCCTGCTGGCAGATCACGTGGGTGAACGTGTCGTCGTCGAACGGGAGGTCGTCGCTGGGTGCCTCAACCCATTCCACGCCGCCACCGATGGTGCCGCGGGCGATCTCCAGCATCGCCGGGTTGATGTCGGCACCCACCAGCCGTCCGTTCGGCGAGACCGACCCGATCGCGTGACGTGCGACCAGGCCGGTGCCACACGCAAGATCCAGCACCACATCGCCCGGACTGATCAGTGCACCCGCAGCGAGGAGTTGGGCCGATCCTTCCATGAAGACGCTCGTGAAGGACTCATAGGCAGTTGCCTGACGCTGAGCGAGTTGGAAGCCTGATGGCACAGCGCCCTCCGATCTGTCGTGGGTGTCGAACCTTACGCCGATCCGTGACGCCGTTGTCGACGGTTCGATCCCAAGTCGTCAGGGCTCAGTCGGGCAGCGTCATCGTGAACCACCGACTCAAACTTTGACCCGGTTCGAGTATCTCGGGGCGGGTGTTGAAGGCGTCGGGTGGGCCGGACTGGGGCTCGATGCAGGTCGCGTGGGGCGGTTCGTCATAGACCACCCAATCGGTGCAGTCCGAGGCCAATCCCACGCTGATCTGGTCGACGACGACCGTGATCGGCTCGGCGTTCACGAAGCAGTCATCCCACGGCCCCGGCCGCACGGCGATCTGCTCGTCGACGGCGATTCCGTCGACGCGTCGGTACATCCCGGTCGGGTGGAACTCGATCTGGTTCGGTTTGCGGAACCACGGGTGCCACCCGATCAGCGCCGGGAAACGCAGGTGCTCCGCCGTGACATCGAGCTCCAACGAGATCGCGTCGCCGTCGACCACGATCCGCTGCGAGGCGCTACCGCCGAATGGCCACGTGTCGTCGGTCGGCAAGTGCAGGGTCATCTCGATCGCTTTGTCGGTGTGGCGGGCCACGGTCCAGGCGGAGTTGAATCCGACCCCGTGCAGGGCGTGCCCGTCTGGGCTGACCGGCAGTTGGTACGTGGTGCCATCCAGGTCGAAGCGGCCGTTGCGCACTCGCCCGGCCCAAGGAACCATCGGGTAGCAGCCCCAACGGATCGGATCGCCGCTGCTGTCGTGGCGATCGATCAGGAGCGCCGTCCCGGCGTACGTGATCTGCGCGATGCGGCCGCCGATCGTCGGTTCGATCTCGACCTGGATCGTGTCGTTGCCGATCCGCAGCCGGCCAGATTGCTCAGGGGTCACCGCCCTATTGTTCCCGATCGACCGGTCCGTGGCAGGCTTCTGGCCATGCGAGGGCTGGTACAACGAGTGATCCGGGCGGCCGTCGAGGTGGTCGCCGCCGACGGCGCGGTCACCGTCTCCGGCTCGATCGGGCCCGGCTTGTGCGTGTTCGTCGGCGCCACCCACGATGATGGCGAGCCCGAAGCCGACAAGCTGGCCGAGAAGATCTGGCACCTGCGGGTGCTCGACGACGCCGACGGCGTGATGAACCGCTCGCTCGCCAATCGGGCCGACGATGGGGAGTTGGCCGAGGTGCTGATCGTCAGCCAGTTCACCTTGTACGGCAACACCGACAAGGGTCGCCGCCCGAGCTGGATCGACGCCGCCCGCCCCGAGCGCGCCGAGCCGCTCGTCGATCGCGTCGCCGAACGACTGAGCGCCGCAGGTGCGACCGTCGCCACCGGAAGGTTCCGCACGGAGATGCGAGTCGAGATCGTCAACGACGGCCCGGTCACCCTGATGCTCGAGGTGTGACCAGCTGGCCGTGGAACTCAGTCCTGAAGCGCGATCACACCGGCCGCGGTCGGTGTGAAGCCGCAGGCTCCGATGTAGAAGTCCCGAAGATCGTCTTCGAAGTCGACGTGCAGCCATTCGCAGCCGGCCGATCGGGCTGCGGCTCGGGCGTGAGCGACCAGCTTCGTGCCGATCGCCTCGCCACGCCGACTGCAGGCGACCATCGTGTCCTGCAACCAGGCGTGTACGGATCCGTCCCACGGGAGATTGACGAATCCGACCAACGTTCCGTCGTCGCGGGCAACGACCCAACCGAGGCTGTGGCGGGCGGTGAGCGTGACCCAGTCCCACTCCGCAGCGTCGAACACCCTGGTATCGAACGCCTCGGCATGCAGGGCATTGACCTCGTCGTTCGTGAAGGGTCCCCGCCAGTGGTAGGTGATCGACATGGCCGCAGCGTACGCGGCGGTGTCGAATCAGTCGCCGTCGACGGTAGGTCGGCGCCGATCGCCAAACCACAGCGAAACGGCCAGCAGCACGATCAGCATCAAGATCCAGGGCCAGTCGCCGATCGTCGAGTACCAGGTCGACCCCTCGCGCAGCGGTACGTCCATCGTGATCACCTTGCGTTCGCTGACCCCGGTGCGCTGGAATACGTCCCCGTCGGGCGACACGAAGGCGGAGAACCCGGTCGGGGAGACCTGCACGATCCATCGCCCGGTCTCGACGGCGCGCAGCTTGCTGGACGCCACCTGCTGGGTCTGCAGGATCGTGCCCGTGTAGCTCGCCCCGTTGGTCGGGTTGAGCAGGATCGCTCCGTCGTCGGCAGCCCGCCCGCGCTCGCCGAAGAACACCTCCCACGAGATCATCACGCCGAGTCGGGTTCCGTCAGGAAGTTCGATCAGCGAGGGGTCGCGTCCCGGCGTGGCGTCTGACGCGATCTGGTCGAGTGGAGCACCCAACGCCTCCAGCAGCCCGCGCATCGGCACATACTCACCGAACGGCACGATGTGGACCTTCTCGTAGGAACTCGTCACTTCGCCCTCGGGTGTGATGATCACCTGGGCATTCACGAAGCTGCCATCGGTCGGGTAGGCGGAGAACTCCGAGTCGACGGTGACCCCGACAGAGAACGGCACCCCGAGCCGGCCGGCCTCCGCCGCGATCGCCCGCTGTGCTGCGCTGCCCACGAACGGCTCGTTGTTGACGTCGATCCCGTTCTCGGGCCACACCACCAGATCGAGGTCGCGGTTCGGTTGGATCGTGGCGGTCGCGTCGAGGTGGGCCTGGGTCACCCGCGAACTGGGAACGTCGAGGGCGCTCGTGCCCTGTTGCCCGCCGCCCTGCACAGCGGCGATCGTGAGCGGCTGGGCGTCGACGTCCGATCCCTCGGGGGCGACCGCTGCCAGCGCGATCAGCGCCACGACCGCCGCCAAGGCGATGAAGCCGTGCTGATGTGCCTGCCAGCGGAAGCGCCGCTCGGCGACCATGCTGGGCACAGCAGCCGCCGGGCCGGCCAGCGCGAAGCCGACCTGGAACACGATCCAGGTCAGCAGGATCACACCCCCGATCCTGGCGATCCCCAGCAGCGGGCCATCGGCTTGGGAAATGCCCAGCGTGGCGAGTGGAACCCCACCGAACGGGAACGACATGCGTACGACCTCGACGAGCGTGTGAGCAGCCGGGCGTCCAACGGTGCGCCATGGGCCCGTGGGGGCGAAGGCAGCGGCAAGCGCGTGCAGCCCGGCGTACATGGCGCACGTCAACAGATAGCCCGGCACCGTGAGATACCACATCCACGCCATGCCGACCAGCATCCACACGAGGCCGAAGGCGAACCCGACACCAGCCCGTTGACCCCGTGTGAGCGAGTCCCCGAGCACCGTTTCGAGCACGATCACGCCGAGCAAGGCGAGCGGCCAAAAACCCCAGGGGGGCATCGAGAAGGCGACCAGTGCGCCGCCCAGCAGTGCGAGGGCCGAGCGTTTGGAACGCCCGACGCCAGTCGGGCTGAGCGGCATCAGGGGGCGAGGTCGGCGAAGACGACGATCCGTTGCGCCGTCGACCCGGGCGGGTGACAGGCGAACAGCGTGGCGGTGGCGGTCGGGGTCGGGTCGACGATCCAGATCGCGTCAGGGTTGACGATTTCAACGCGGCTGACGATGTACACGTGCTTGCCGTTGGCGTCGTTGAAGATGATCTCGTCGCCGGCGACCAACTGGTCGACCTTTCGGAACACGCGGTGCTTGCTGGTGCGATGGCCGCCCACCACGACGTTTCCGATCTGACCCGGCAGCGCCGACCCTGGCCAGTGACCGGGGCCATAGTCGAGCGTGGTCATGCGGATGCCTTCGTACATCTTCATGTCGACGCCGATCTTGGGAATCACGATCGAGCCCATGTCGATGACGGGTTCTTTGGCGTTGGCGTCAGCAGGTGGCGCGATCGGCTTGGTCGCCTGCACCACGGTGGTCGTCGTCGAGGTCGTGGTCGTGCTGGTGGTCGACGTGGTGCTGGTCGTGCTCGTGGTGGTGGTTGGAGCAACCGTGGTGGTAGTGGTGCTGGTGGAGGTCGTGCTGGTCGTCGGTGCGGCGGTGGTCACGACCGTGGTTTCGGCTGCTTCGACCGTTGGTTCGCTCGACCCGCCACACCCCGAGAGCAGCCCGGCGAGCGCGGCAAACCCGGCAAGCGTGACGGCCGCGCGGCGACCGCTTTGTCGATACCCGCTCTGTCGCATCGGTCCCATCATGCCAGGAGATCATCGGCTTGTGTAGTCGATCGCTTGATCTGCAGCACTGCTTTCTGGGCGCTGGCGATGCAGGCCGGGATGCCGATCCCGTGGTAGCTCGCCCCGGCGATGGCGATCGTGCTGGGCAACGAGTGCTCCACGTCGGCGACCAATCGCTGGTGATGGGGGCGGTACTGAGGGAACGCCCCGAGCCAGCGCGTCACCGACGTGTCGCCTGGTCGCAGGTCGAACCCGAGATGGTGACCGGTCTCCTCGACGGTCACCCGGAGCACCGCCTCGTCATCGAGGTGGGCGACGGGAAGCCGATCGCGTCCGAGCGACACACGCAGGATCTGAGATTCATCACTGGGCGCCCAATGGGCCCACTTCTGAGAGCCGAATGAAGCCGCAGTGACGTGTTGCTGATCAGGCTTCGGAACGAGGTATCCGCTGCGGCCCGCCAGCCGTTGCGGCCAATCGGTAGCTGCCACCGTGAGTCGGACCATGATCACGTCGGCGTGCTCGAACGATGCCAGGCCGGCACTCGCGGACGGCGAAACGGAGCTGACCAGCGACGCCGTGGTGCGCGCCGGCGAGGCCAGCACGATTGCGTCGAAGCGCTCGTCATCGACGCGCCACCCGGCACCGACCGGTTCGATCGTGGTGACGGGTGTGCCGGTGCGGATCGTCCCGCCGCGAGCGACCACGTAGGCGGCGGCGGCGTCGATCAATCGCGCCATCCCGTGCCGCGGTGATCCGAAGATCGGTGCGCTCGTGACGGCAGCCGGTGCTCGTCTGCGAACCGCCATACCGCCCAGCAGCAGACTGCGGTGTTTGGAGGCGAGCTCGGCCAGCTGCGGGATCGCCGCCAGGCTGGAGCGGTCGGTGTCGGTCGCGTAGATGCTGCCGACCAGCGAGTCGACGAGCCGCTCGTGCACCTCGTCGCCGAAGCGCGATCTGATCAGCCGGCCCAGCGAGTCGTCTGGGTCGGTGCGCGGGAGCAAGGGCTCGAGGGCGGCTCGCAGCTTGCCCTTCCAGCTCAACAACGAGGTGGTGATGAACGGGCGGATCGAGGCGGGCACCCCGAGCACGATCCCGCCAGGGATCGAGTGCAGGCCGTCATGCCACACCATCGCCGTGGCCCCGGTCGGAGCGGTGAGGTCTTCACTGTCGAGCCCGACCCGTCGAGCGAACTCGACAGCATGCGGCACACGTGTCAGGAAGGCGTCGGCACCCTCGTCGACGTGGTCGAGCCCGGCGAACGCCGACGTGGCGATCTTGCCGCCCAGTCGATCGGCGGCCTCCCACAGCTCGACCTCGATCGACGGATCCTCGACCAGTTCGACCGCTGCGGCGAGCCCGGAGATACCACCGCCGACGACCAGCACGCGTCGCCGCTCGGTGGTCATGGCGACTGGCTCTCGGTGTCGACACCGTGAACTCGGGCAGCGAGCGCTGCCATCACCGCTGGGTCGTCGTTGACGCACGCCGTGCGGTCGAATCTCAATCCGGCCAGGGCGGCGCGCTGGCTGGCCTCGATGTCGAGGTCGAACAAGACCTCCAGGTGGTCGGCGACGAACCCGACCGCCGAGACGATCACACCGTCGACCTTCGGATCGCCGCCGAGGCGGTCGATGACTTCCAGGATGTCGGGCCCGAGCCACGGTTCCGGGGTGCGCCCGGCGCTCTGCCAGGCCAGCTGCCAGTCGTCGCCCTCCACCAAATCGAGCCGCGCCGCGACTTCCAGCGCGGTCGCTCGCAGCTCGTCGGGGTATCGGTCGCCGGTGGTCAGAATCCGCTCGGGGAGCGAGTGGGCGGTGAACAGCGCCATGACGCGACCCGGCATGCTCCTCAACCGATCGCCCAGGTCGGCTGCCACGAAGTCGATCAGTGCGGGTTCGACCGCCCACGATTCGACCCCTGCGACCGCCATGTCGTGCGGTTCGGCAGCGGCGGCCAGGCGTTCCAGATACTGCCCGACCGAATACGCCGAGTAGTGCGGTGCCAACACGACACCGATCACCCGCCGAAACCCACGCCCGGCGAGTTCGTCGACGGCAACTTCGATCTTCGGGTCTGCGTGTTTGAGGCCGAGCACGACTTCGTAGGTGCCGGGCGCCAACCCGTCGAGCGCAACCTGGAGGGCGAACCGTTGGGCCTCGGTGCGTTGCGCCAGCGGGGACAGCCCACCGATCGCTTCGTATCGCCGCGTGAGATCGGCGAGCTGCTCATCGGTCGGAGCCCGCCCACGGCGGATGTCGGTGTAGTAGCCAAGGATCTCGTCGGGCGCCCGCGGGGTGCCGTACGCCATCAAGACGACTCCGACCCGGCTGTTGTCGTGCGCAGCCCTGTCGCTGGAGTCGGTCATCGGCGGGTCTGCTCGTGGACGAACTCGACGATTGCCTTGAGCACGCCCGGATCGGTGTCCGGCTGCACACCGTGCCCGAGATTGAAGATGTGCCCGGGGTGTCCGTCATTGTCATCGAGCACCGACTGCGCACCGGTCAATGCCGGGCCGGTGCCGGCCAACACGAGCGCCGGGTCGAGGTTGCCCTGCACGACGGTGTCGGGACCAAGTCGGCGGCGAGCGCTCTGTATCGGGGTGCGCCAATCGAGCCCGATCACGTGCGGGCCCGCCGCCAGCATCCGCTCGAGCAGATGGTCGCAGCCGATCCCGAAGTGGATGCCTGCCACGCCGGGGTGGCGCTCGGCCAGTTCGGCGAACACCCGCTGCGAGTGCGGGAACACGAACCGGTCGTAGTCGGCCACCGACAGCGACCCGGCCCACGAGTCGAACAGTTGAAAGGCTCTGGCGCCGTGGCGCAGCTGCACGTCGATGAACGTGATGGCGTGGTCGGCGAGGCGCTCCATGACCCGATGCCAGAGCACCTCGTCGGTGTGCATCAGTGCCTTGGTGTGCTGGTACGTGCGGCTCGGGGCGCCCTCGATCAGATAGCTACCGACCGTGAACGGAGCGCCGGCAAACGCCAGCAACGGCACCTCGTGAGGCAGTTCCTGCACCAACAAGGCGACGGTGTCGGCGACGTAGGAGACGTCGTCGGGCTCCAGCGGTCTGAGCCGATCGAGATCGGCGGTGCTGCGGATCGGGGTGTCGGCGACCGGCCCCGTGCCGGGTTTGACGTCGATCCCGAAACCGACGGCGTGCGGCGGCACCACGATGTCGCTGTACAACACGGCCGCGTCGACCCCGTAGCGGTGGACCGGCTGGAGCGTGATCTGCGCCGCCAGTTGCGGCTGCTTGATGGCGTCGAGGATCGACCCGGAACCGCGGATCGCCCGGTACTCCGGGAGGCTGCGTCCGGCCTGGCGCATGAACCACACGGGCGTGTGCGAGGCCGGGCGTCCGCCGGCGGCCTGGAGCAACGGGACAGCCCCGTGGAGTGGACCTGATGGCGCGGTCGTGGCGTTGAAACTCATGCTGGGGGAGGACGCTACCGGCGCCGATAGAGTATCTCGTCCCCCAATTCGACGTCCCCGACTCGGTCGTCCAGCGTGACCATCGAGTCAAGAGCTCACCTCAATCCCTTCGGAATCGATGACGCAACACCACCCGGACCTCGCCGCAGAACAGGCATACATCGACCACGCCTACGACTGCCTCGAACAGGCCAAGAAGTCGGCGTGGCGGCTGCGTGACATCACCGAACCCGACCTCGGTGGCACCTTCCAGGCCAGATTCGAACGCAACGCGTTCGACGAAGCCCTGGTCAGACGGTTGACCGACCTGGATCTCGGAAAAGCGGCACTCGTGTTCGGTCGCATCGATCGGCACGCCGTCGACGACGATGGCGAGCCTGTTCAAGGCGGTGAGCTGGAGGGTTTCCACATCGGTCGTCTGGCTGTTGCCGACAGCGACGCCGAGCCGATCGTGATCGACTGGCGGGCACCGGTCGCCGAACCGTTCTACCGGGCCACCGGGCGTGAGCCGATGGGTCTCGCCCGACGCCGTCACTTCGCAGTCGAGGGTCAGCATCTGATCGGCATCGAGGACGAACTGTTCGGTGAGGGCCGTCTCGGGCTCGGCCACGATGAGGGGCTCGGCAGTTCCGCCCCGGTCGGCTCCGCTGATTCGCTGGGCCTGCGCGGCTACAGCACGTTGATCGCCTCGCTCGAACGCGGGCGCACCGGAACGCTCGGCGACATCGTGGCCACGATCCAAGGTGAGCAGGACGAGATCATCCGTTCACCGCAGGCAGGCGTGTTGGTGGTGCAGGGCGGGCCCGGCACCGGCAAGACGGTCGTCGCCCTGCACCGGGCGGCCTACCTGTTGTATACGCACCGGTTCCCGCTCGAGGACCAGGGTGTGCTCGTGATCGGCCCCAACCGGGTGTTCCTCAAGTACATCGAGCAGGTGCTGCCCTCGCTCGGCGAGGCCGGTGTGGAACAGGTGGTCCTGGCCGACCTGGTTCCCGATGTGACATTCGCGACCCGCAGCGACCCAGCCGAGTCGGGGCGTACCGCGCGGGTCAAGGGTGACGCTCGAATGAGCGATGTGATCGACAAGGCGATCACCGATCGCGAACGCCCTCTGCGATCCGACCTCGTCGTGCCCTTCCGATCGGGCTACGTCCGCCTGCGCGCCGAGGAGACCGCCCGCATCGTGCGCCAGGCGCGGAAGCGATTCAGGCGTCACAACAGCGCCCGCAAGTTCGTCGAAGGCGAGATCTGGGCCTCGATGGCCACCACGTGGGGCTATGGCGACGCCTCCGCGAGTGACGTACGTGGACAAGTCCGCTCGCTGCCCGAGATTCGCGAGGCGCTGGAGCGGATCTGGCCGCTGCTCACGCCGGCCGAGTTGCTGCACGACCTGTTCGGCTCGACCGCCTTGCTCCGGCTGGCCGGCGAAGGTGTGCTCGAAGAGCGTGAGTACAAGTCGTTGTTCCGCCCGCGCAGCGAAACCGTCCACGACGTGCGTTGGAGTGCGGCCGATATCGCGTTGCTCGACGACGCCCGCGAGGTGCTCGGTCCGAAGCCGGGCAAGCACGGCAAGATCGACGACTTCGACGAGATCCGCACGTTCGGCCACATCGTGATCGACGAGGTCCAGGACCTCACACCGATGCAACTCAAGATGGCGACCCGTCGCTCGCTGAGCGGCGCGATGACCGTCGTCGGCGATATCGCCCAGGCGACCGGCCCACTGGCGCCCAACGACTGGCGCGAGGTGCTCGAGTTCCTGCCCGACCGCAAACCGTCGCGCGTGATCGGATTGTCGGTGGGCTATCGGATTCCCTCCCAGATCATGGAGCTCGCCAACAAGGTGATGGCTGTCGCCACGCCCGGACTCCGTGTGCCCGACTCGGTGCGGGTTGGCGACGCCGAACCCCGCATCATCCGCGCCGAGTCGCTGATCGCCAGCGTGGTCGACGAAGTGGCTGCACTCACCGCCGAGTTGACGTCGGGCAGCGTCGCCGTCGTGGCCCCGGACGACCTGTGTGATCGGGTGTCCGAGGCGCTCACAGCAGCCGGGATGGAACACGGACAGGCGTCCAGCACCGGGCTCGATCACTCGCTGACCGTCGTGCCCGTCAGCGTGATCAAGGGCCTCGAACTCGATGCTGTGGTCGTGGTCGAACCGAGCCAGATCGTCGCCGCTCAAGAGCACGGCATGCGAGCGCTCTATGTGGCCCTGACCCGCAGCACGCAACGGCTGTCGATCGTGCACCACGACGAACTGCCCGAGCCGCTGCGCTGAGGGGTTGCGCCGAACGGTTGCGGTTCAGGTCGCCGCGACAGCAGCGACCGGCGCCGGGTCACGATCGGCGAGCCGGGTGAACCACGGCAGCATGATGTGTACCAACGGCCCGATCGCCAGCGCGTAGGCGATCGTGCCGACGCCGAACGACCCACCCAGGGCGATCCCTGCGACCAGCACGACCAATTCCAACGCCGTGCGAACGACTCTGATCGGATGACCCCGTCGGGCGATGCCGGTCATCAGACCATCGCGTGGGCCGGGGCCCATTCCGGCGCCGATGTACAGGCTCGTCGCCACACCGTTGAGCAGCACGCCGGCGACCAGCAAGAGCCACCGCCCGGCGGTGGCATCGATCTCCGGCAGCACCGCCGAGAAGGCGTCGACACCGACCCCGACCAGGATCGCGTTGGCGATCGTGCCATAGCCCGGTCGTTCGCGCAGCGGAATCCAGAGCGCCAGCACGACGAAACTGGTGCCGACGATGACCGTGCCGAGCGACAGCCCGGTGACCTCACCGACACCCTGATGGAAGACGTCCCACGGGGCGAGACCGAGGTCGGCCCGAACCAACAACGTCAAGCTCAGCCCGTACAGCGCCAGCCCGCACAACAAAAGACTGACGCGGCGAGCCGACATGGGCGAGCACGGTATCGAGCGCGATCGGAGAATCCGGCGCTCGAATCGCTGAGCCGGACGGAGCTCAATCGGGGTGTCGACAGGTTGCCGCTGTGAGCAGCCGCTCGGCGATCGCATCGATGGCCGCGATGCCGTCTGCCAGATACCGGTCGCGGTGGCGCCGGACCCGCTTGCAAGGCACCAGTTCGAGCACGGTGATCACCGTCGATGGCGACGCCATCAGGTGGAACGTGACTCGACACCGGCCGCTCTCGCCGTGCAGCTCACAGTCCCACAACAGCTGCTGCTCGTCGCCTCGGCCGGCCACGCGAAGATGGGGGATCGGTGTCGCGAACAACTCGCCTCCTGCGGCGAAGTCGCCCGCGAACAACGGGGAGACGTGGACGGGACGGACGATGTCGGAGTCGCCGCCCGACCTGGCACTGGCGGTGAAGGTCGGCCCGCCGCCGAGCCGGGGCCCAGGGCGGGCGCGCAGGTCGCGAGCGTGTTCGAGGCCGTCCTTGATCGCATCGCCCCCGTGACGCACCAGCCCACCAAAGGTCTGACCATCAGGCAGATCGAGCGGATACTCGACGACCGCTTCGGGAGCCGTGGCAATCGTGGCCCCGGTTGCGAAAACCTCGAGTTCGAGCGTCGGCTGCCGTCCGCGTCGTGCGTTCGCTGCCGGACTCATGGGACGAACGGTACTTCACCCAGTCGGACCGGAGCCGGGCTCAGGTGACAGCGAGGTAGTCGGCGATCACGTCGACGATGATCTTGTAGCCCTTGCTGGCGTCGGCCGGGCGCTGCCGCTCGACACCTGAGCGGGCGAGGTTGATCGCCTGCTGGAAGTTGTAGACGTCGTCGGGGTCGTTGCGTCGGATCTGAACCTCGGCTGCCCGCCAGATATCCAACAGGCGTGCCAGTGTGCCGGTCGGATCGCGTCGGTCGATGATCCGTTCGTCGAGGTCGACCATCAGCGACCTCGATCTCGGCGAGCAGTTGATCGACGGGCGCGTCTTGATCGACGGGGACCAACGTGGTCGTGGTGGCGTTCGGCGAGGTGTCGGGAACGGTGACCTCGGTGTCGATGTAGGTGGTGCCACACGCCCCCAGCGTGAGCACGGCTGCCACGGAACATGCCGCAGCAACGCGGAAGGTCACGTGGTGACCATGATCCGCTCGCTCGCAAAGGCGCCGACCCCCACGTGGCGCCCATCGATCTCGATCGTCAACGTGCCGTCGGGCGACGAGCCGGTGACGACACCGCTGCAGCCCGGACGCAGCGATGATTGCTCGAGAAACTCCAGCAGTCCGGGTGTGAACTCGAGTTCTTCGGGGATGCGGCGAACCGTGAAGGTTTTGCCGATCGGATGCTGTGACAGCGGCGCCGAATCGGGTTCGACGTACTCCGACCCGGGGATCGGGTTGCCGTGTGGGCACGTCGTCGGGTCGCCGAGCACTCGGTTCATCGCCACCTCGACGCTGTCGCTGATGACGTGCTCCCACTTGCCGGCCTCGTGATGCGCCTCGGCCCACGACAGTTTCAGGATGTCGGTCAGGAAGCGCTCGGCGAGACGGTGCCGGCGTACCACCTGCTGCGCCAGCCCCATTCCGGTTTCGGTCAGTGCGATCGCGCCATCGTTGGTGACGAGCCCCTCTGCCTCCATCCGGCGGATCATTTCGCTGACGGCCGGTCGACTGACCTGGAGCCGATCGGCGATCCGGGCCTGGATGATGTCGACGTCGTCCTCAGCCAGTTCGAAGATGCATTCGCAGTACTCTTCGAACGCTGGGTGATGCTCACCGGCGGCTGGCATGGGTCCACTCTACGGCGATGTTTGCGCCGCCGTCACGAGCGCACGAATCGCGCCACCCGTACGGCCAACTCGGCCTGGTAGGCGGTGGCTCTGGCGAGCTTGATGTGTTCGTACCCGCGGACCCGGTCGGGGAGCGACGCGATCGCTGCGGCCTCGCCGAGGTTGGCTGGGTCGAGGTGTGCCAACAGCTTGGCGAGGGCCTGTTCGTACTGCGGGATCATCGCCCGTTCGAGCCTGCGCACCTTGGCCATGCCGAACGGATCAGCTTTCGTGCCACGTACCTTCCGCATCGCCCGCAGCACCTTGAACGATGGTCCACCGGTACGACCGAACTTGATCTTGCTGTCCATCCCGATCGAGCGCAGCATCGGCGGATGGAGGTGATACACGACCTTGGTGTTCGGCCCGCCGACCGTTCGATAACGCTGTTGTGACTCATCCAGAAGCGCCAACCGGGCCACTTCGTACTCGTCCTTGTAGGCCATCAGTTTGTGGAAGTGGCGGGCGACCGCATCGGTGAGTGCGGTCGAGGTCGGGTCGACGCCCTGTTCGGCGGACCGTGCGGCCTCGACCTGGCGGCGGAAGCGGTCGGCGTAGTCGGTGTTCTGGTAGTCGACGAGGTCGGCGGCCAGTCGCTCGATCATCTGGTCGAGCGACTCGACTCGTGGAGCCTGAATCCCAGCCGCTGCCTCCACGAGGTCGGCGTCGATCGCCCACTGGCGCCCGAATCGGAAAGCCGCCAGGTTCTGTTCGACGGCGACTCCGTTGAGTTCGATCGCCCGTTCCAGGCTGGCGGGCGCGATCGGGAGCGCGCCGCTCTGGACCGCGACCCCCAGCGTCAGCACGTTTGCCGTTGCCGTACCGCCGAACAACCCACGAGTGATCGCCCCGGCATCGAGGTAGCGGTTGGCATCGGGCCGTGACACCTCGTCGAGTCGACTCCGCAAAGCCATCTGCTCGGGGTACGCCAGGCGATCAGGGTGGACGACCATGTCGCCGGTCGGCACGACGTCGACCGACCCGATCACGACGGTCCGACCTGGCACAGCGCCCTCGCGATGTGAATCGCTGGCGGCTGCAAGCAGATCGAACGCCAGGAAGCAGTCGACCCCTGCTGCGTTGGCGTGGTTGGACGATGTCGGTTCGTGCCTCGATATCCGCACGTCGCTCGTGACCGGCCCAGCCTTCTGGGACAACCCGGTCTGATCCAGGCCTCGCACGTGGAACCCGTCGAACAACGCCGCCGTGCCGATCAACTGGCTGACCGTGATCACCCCGGTGCCGCCGATTCCCGACAAGCGGACCGCGAAGTTGTCGCCGTCGACGATCGGGTCGGGCGCCGGGAGTGACTTCGGCGCCGGCGCGCTGGGCGTGTTGCGCTGCCGCTTCTTTGCTTTCGGATCGACGGTGACGGTAGCGAACGCCGGACAGTCACCCTTCATGCACGAGAAGTCGAAGTTGCAGCTGGTCTGGTGAATCGCCGTCTTGCGGCCGTACGGGGTGTCGATCGGTTGGACCGACAGGCAGTTCGACTGATCGCCGCAGTCGCCGCATCCCTCGCAGATTCGTTCGTTGATCACGACCCGGAAGCTGGGGGTTGCGATCGTGCCGCGGCTGCGGCCGCGCCGGTTCTCCGCTGCACAGGCCTGATCGTGGATCAGGATCGTGGTGCCCTCGATCTTCGCCAGCGTCTTCTGTGCCTCGTCGAAACGGGCCCGGTCCCAGACCTCGACGCCAGCGGGCAGGGTCGCCCCCGACAGACGGTCGGTGTCGTCGGTGGTGATGATGATCCGCTTGGCGCCTTCGGCCATCAGCATCGTCGCGATCTGGGGAACGTCGACGGCTCCCTGGGCGTCCTGGCCGCCGGTCATCGCCACCGTTCCGTTGTGGAGCAGCTTGTAGGTGATGTCGATCCCGGCCGCGATCGAGGCCCGGATCGCCAGCGAACCGGAATGGAAGAACGTGCCGTCACCGAGGTTCTGAACCAGGTGTTTGCGCTCGACGAACGGTGCCATGCCGATCCATTGCGCCCCCTCGGAGCCCATGCAGGTCAGACCAACCAGGTCGCCCGTGCGCTCGGGCTCCATGAAGGCGATCATTGCGTGGCAACCGATGCCGCCTCCGACCAGCGTGCCCGGATCGACGCGGGTGCTGGTGTTGTGGGGGCAGCCCGAGCAGAAGTATGGCGCTCGGGTCACCGACAGCGGAATCAGCTGTCGCTGTGGCTTGGGGCGCTCGGGCGTCAAGCGATCGGCCAGCCGCGTGCCGAGATGATGCCGAAGCGCCGGCATCAGGCGGTCGGCATCGAGCAGCGAGTCGTAGGGCACCAGCACGTTGCCGTGCTCGTCGCGCTTGCCCCACACGCGCGGCCGGTCGGCGGTGTCGTAGAGGGCGTCGCGCACCAACAGTTCGAGGGTCGGGTTCTTCTCCTCGATCACGAGCACGTCGGTCAGACCGGACCGCGAACTGACGCACGTCGGAGCGTTCGAGTGGGATCGGCATCAGCAGCTGGAACAGGCGGATCCCTGCGTCGTGGAGAGCTTGGTCATCGGCGAACCCCAACACGGTGAGCGCCTCGCGGACTTCGTGGTAGGTGTGCCCGCAGGCGGCGATACCGATCCAGTCGTGGTCGGTGCGCACGGTGACCCGGTTGAGTTGGTTGATCGATCCGTATTGGCGGGCGAGTTCGGTGCGGACCTCGAAGAACTCGCGCTCCATCTCCAGCGTGTGCGGTGTGATCAGGCGCCCGTTCGGATGGGGTCGGAATGCGACACCGTCGATCTCGATCGTGGGGATGATCGGGATCACTCGGTCGGGGTGAACGTCGACGGTGCCGGTGCCATCGGCGACCGGGGTGACGAGTTTGAGCCCCGACCAGATTCCGCACGCCCGGGACAAAGCCACAGCATGGCGGGCGATATCGAGCGCTTCTTGCGGGTCGCCGGGGAACAGCAGCGGCATGTGCAGGTCGACCATCGTGGCATCGCTCGACGACGGCACGGTCGACGACTTGGCACTCGGGTCGTCGCCGACCACGGCGACGACGCCGCCGTAGGGAGCGGTGCTGGCGAACACGGCGTGGCGGATCGCATCACCGGCGCGATCGATGCCGGGGCCCTTGCCGTACCACATGCCGAGGATGCCGTCGTACAGGCAATCGTCGAGTGTGACGGCAAGCTGGCTCCCCATCACCGACGTTGCGGCGAGCTCCTCGTTGACGCCCGGTTGATTGACGATCGGCAGGTCGGGAACTGTGCGCAGGGCGCGCTCGACCTCCTCGCCGAACGTTCCGACCGGCGACCCTTGATAGCCACTGATGAACGCCGCTGTGTTGAGACCGTTGCGACGATCGAGACGGAGTTGGTCGCCAGGTAGCCGGGCGATCGCCTGCAATCCGGACAGGAATACACGGCCGTCCTGGCGCCGGTAACGATCGGCGAGTTGGTAGTCGTGCGCACTCGGCGTGTCCCCAGTGCGACCGGTCGGTCGAGCGATGTCGGTCACGCCGACAGTCTGCCCCATCCGGCGATGGCCGTCACCCCGTCGTCGCGGTGCTGCCTCCGTGCGTGGCTACAGCGCGAGGTCGATCGAGGTGTTGGCACCGCACAGAACGATCCCGACCTTGGCGCCCTTGGCTGGTCGCCAAGCGCCGGCCATCAAGGCCGCGACCGGAGCTGCGGCTGCCGGCTCGACCACGATTCGCAACCAACGCCAAAGCTGCTGGCGGGCAGCCACCACGTCGGCGTCCGACACGATCACGCTGGTGGCCCCGACCTGGTGCAGCGCATCCCACGGGTGTGATCCGAGCCGGGTCGCCCCGAGCGCGTCGGCGGCGATTCCGGACACCTCGATGTCGATCGGGCTGCCATGAGCGAGCGCTGCGGCGTAGGTGGCGGTGCCGCTGGTTTCGACCACGACGACTTCGGCGCGATCGGCGTACCAGGCAGCGGTGCTTCCGGACAGCCCACCGCCGCCGCACGCCACCATGACGGCATCGAGCCCTGGTACTTCGAGTTCGAGTTCGCGGGCGCACGTTCCGGCACCGGCTATCACGATCGGGTCGTCGTAGGCGTGGATCGAACTGGCCTCGTGGGCGGCGAGAAACTCACGGCTGGCGGCCAGCGCGTCTGCGTACACGTTGCCGACCTGGTGCACATCGGCGCCGTAGTCGGTCAGGCGGGCGACCTTCGACGGGTTGGCAGTGGTCGGCACGAAGATGTGGGCGGTGTGCCCGAATCGCTGCGCGACCCAGGCGACGGCAGCGCCGTGGTTGCCGCCCGACGCCGCCACGAGGCCGTTCTCGGCGATCTGCTGGGTCGCCACGAAGTGGGTCGCCCCGCGAGCCTTGAACGAGCCACTGTGCTGGAGGTACTCGAGTTTCAGTACGAGCGTCGCCTCGAGTCCGATCTCGGAACCGGGCACCGTCAGCACCGGGGTCCGCCGCACGAACGGCTCGATCGCCCCCGCCGCCCGCTCGATCTGAGCTGGTGTCGGCGCTGGGGTCGGTACCGGTGAGGTCAGCGAGGTCTCGTCCATCGTCATGATTGTGCACGGATCGGGCCGCGATCACCCATCGTTTGCCATGATGGTCCGGTGATCGTGGTCGTCGGTGAAGCCCTGGTCGATCTGGTGATCGACCCTGAAGGTGCCGTCACGGCTGCGCTCGGTGGTGCTCCGTTCAACACGGCGAGGACCTGCGGTCGACTCGGCGCCGAGGTCTGTTTCGTCGGGGCGATCTCGAACGATCGGTTCGGAATGATGCTGGCGGACCAGCTCACCGCCGACGGCGTTTCGATCGAACACGCCGTGCGGGTCGAGTTGCCGACCACGTTGGCGGCCGCTGAACTCGATCGATCCGGTGCGGCTGACTATCGCTTCTACATCGACTCCACGTCGGCGCCGGCGCTGTCGAGCCCACCGCTCGACGTCGAATGCGAGGTGTTGTTCACCGGGGGGTTGGGCCTGGTTCTCGAGCCGATGGCGGCAGCGGTCGAGCAGATGATCGCCGCCCAACACGCCGATCGAATGGTGATGATCGACGTCAACTGCCGACCCAAGATCATCCACGACCGCCAGGCGTACATCGGGCGCGTCGACCGGCTGGTGGCACAAGCCGACATCGTGAAGGTCAGCGACGAAGATCTGGAATATCTCCGGCCCGGCCATCATCCGGTGGCGGCCGCCCGACTGCTGCTCCAACTCGGAGCGCACGCCGTGCTGCTCACCGCCGGCGGCAGCGAGGTCCAGATCCTCACCGATTCGGGCGGCGCCACCGTTCCCGTTCGGCCGGTCGACGTGATCGACACGATCGGCGCCGGCGACTCGTTCGGAGGAGGTTTCCTGGCGTGGTGGACCGCGACCGGTCGCGGCGTCGAAGATGCCGGCAACCTCGAACACCTCGTTGCCGCGGTCGAGGCCGCCACCACGGTTGCCGGAGTCGTGTGCACCCGCCGCGGCGCCGACCCACCCTGGCGCTCCGAACTCCCCCCAGATTGGTCCCCCTGAACCAGTTGGGAGTTGTGCCAGGCACAACTCCCAACTCTTGTACCGTCGGATCGTGGAGTTCATCGAGATGGATCAGCTGGCCAGCGCTGTGAGGGACTTGACGGTGACTGTTCGAGACCACGAGGAGCCCGTTCTGTTCAGCAAACCACCCTCTGTCAGACCAGACAACCCTCTGTCGGACCCGATCTGCTGCACAGAACGGGGTCATTGCAAACGAACTGCCGACTCAGCGGATTCCTGGTGGGGCGTACACGTCGGGAAGGCCGTCGCGTGAGAACACCGCTTGCCACAGCTGCAGGTAGCGGGCCCGGAAACCGCCTGCTGAGACGAGCAGGTAGAAGTCCCACATCCGGCGGAATCTGGCGTCGTACGTGTCGGGAAGGTCGTCCCAATGAGCGGTCACGTTGGCATGCCAGGCCATCAGCGTGCGATCGTAGTCAGGGCCGAAATTGTGCCAATCCTCCAACGTCAGCTCGCTCTCCGCAGCCTTGGTGATCTGGCTGGCTGACGGCAACACCGAGTTCGGGAAGATGTAGCGGTCCATCCACGGGTCCGTGCGGCTGTTCGACCGGTTGCCGCCGATCGTGTGCAGCAGCGTGATTCCGACTGGATCGCTCAGGCAGCGACGCACGGTCCGCATATAGGTGCGGTAGTTCCTGACGCCGACATGCTCGAACATCCCGATCGAATACACCCGATCGAACCGCTCGTCGATCTCGCGATAGTCCTGGACGCGGATCTCGACCGGGAGACCCGTGCAACGCTCACGGGCCAGCTTGGCCTGCTCGACCGACACGGTGAGCCCGACCACCTCGCAACCGACGTGTTCTGCGACGTACCTGGCGGCGCCACCCCATCCGCAACCGATATCGAGCACGCGCATGCCCGGTTCGAGCGCCAGTTTGTTGCAGACCAGTTGCAGCTTGGCCTGCTGGGCAGCTTCGAGATCGTCGGCCTGGCGCCAGTAGCCGCAGCTGTAGATCATCTGGCTGTCGAGCATGCCGACGTACAGATCGTTGCCGATGTCGTAGTGCCGTTGGCCGACCTCGAAAGGCACGCTGTGCCGCGCTGGAGGTTGCGCAGCTTGGCCTCGGCGACGCGGAGCAGCGCCGTCGGCGAAGCCAGCCGTTGAGCGATATCTGATCGATGGGCGCGATCGACCATCTGATCGATGGCGTCGCAGTCCCACCACCCGTCCATGTAGGCCTCGCCGAGACCCAAGGTGCCGCTCGCCAGCACGCGCTGGAACAGCCGCTGGTCATGGACGCGTACGTCCCATGGGCGATCGCCGTCGACTCGAATGTCGGCGGGCTCGATCAAGCGCTCGAAGTGCCGTCGCAATCCTGACATCGCGCCTCGAACCTACCTGAGTTGGGAGTTGTGCCTGGCACAACTCCCAACTGCTATTTGCCGGTGTAGGGCCGGCACGGTTGGCCGCGTAGGGCTCCGCATTCGGGGTAGCCGTCGGGAGCATCGACGGTTGGCACGACCGGGAGTACGAGTCGTGACGGTTCGACGGAACCGAGGCCGATCGTCACCTTCTCGCCGCCGGCGATCGTGTCGAATGCCCACTCGGCGCGGTTGCCGCCTGGCGCATCGACGATCAGGCGGATTCGCGACTCGGCCCTGAACACGTGGGCGAACGGGAGCAACTCGACGCGGACCAGTTCGAACTGACCGTCGGGGAGCGGCGAGGCGTCTGTTTCGAGATGATCGTGAACAGGGCGCAGCTCGGTGGAGTCGACCGTGTTCAGCGTGCGATGTGAGGCTCGCAACCAGCCGCTCTGAACGTACATCTCCTGGCCATCGGGGCGGATCTCGGTGATCGTGACCTCGAGGTCGGTGTCGCCGAGGTTGGACTGCAGGTACAGGTCGACCGAACCCGAGCCGATCACGACCGTCTCGGTGTCGAGCGGTGCGGTTGCCCACGCTGCGAACGTGCCGAGCCCGCCTTCTTGCCAGTCGAACTCGACATCGACCGACCAGATGTTTCCCGAGGCTTTGTCGAAGAATGTCGGTGGGATGGCGTCGGGTAGGGCGAGGTAGTCGACGCTCGACGATTGCTGATCGGGTGCATCGGCGAGTCGCCCGTCGCTGTCGAGGTACCACGCCGCGGCGGTCGCCTCAGGAATCGGCCAGGCGGTGAAGTCGGCCTCGAAGCGGGGCATCGGGCGCGGGCCGGATAACCGTCGGCGGCGCCCTCCTCGAACAGCACTCGGATCGGCGGCTCGCTCTCGAACTCCGCTAACGCGTCGGCGTACGACATCCCGGCGAACCGATCGTCGGCCGGCAAGGCAACCTCGGTGGTGCCGTACAGGCCGCTGGCGAAGATCGGGGCGATGCCGCGGGCGACGTCGAGCGACGGTGTGCGCTCGGCCACGTAGAGATCGAGGAACTCGACGAACCTCGGCAACACGGCGGGTCCGATCGACTCGGTGTGGAGACCGTTCACGAGCGTCGCGTAGAGCTGCTCGGTGCCGGTGAACCGGTCGAGCATCGTGGCGAAGTGGCCGCCGGTCTGCTCGTCCTGCCATGCGCCGGCGACGAAGGTCGGCACCGTGACCTGGTCGACGAACAGCCGCGGTGCGAGTTCGGCGGCGAGCTCGTCGGTCCAGAACGGGCTGGCGGTGATCAGTGCCAGCAGGTCGGGGTTCTGGAGCCGCAGCAGCTGGTTGGCGGCGCAGGTGTCGTCGCCTGCCTCGATCTGGTCGGTCGACCAACCCTGGCCTTCCGGCTGCGCTTCGCGGGTGCGGGCGTTGGCCCATTCCACGGCAAACCCGGTGTTGAGGATCCCTCCCGGATACAACGTCGAGATCGCCGTGTCGGCGATCACGCTGAACGGGGTGATCGCCGACAGGCTGGGCGGCTGTGTCTGGGCCACGAACAGCTGGCTGATGCCCGGGTACGACACGCCGACCATCCCGACCCGGTTGTTCTGCGCCCACGGCTGGGCGGCGACGGCTTCGATGGCGTCGTACCCGTCGAGGCTCTGGGCGTATTCGAAGTAGCGAAATGATCCGCCGCTGCACCCCGTGCCACGGATGTTGACCCCGACGTACGCATAGCCGAGGGCGACGAACAGGTCGGGGAAGCCGGCCGACTCAGGGTCGCTGGGGGTATAGCCCGAGTACTCGACCACGGTCGGGTACGGGCCGTCCTCGGCCGGGCCGGGCAACCACACGCTGGCCGACAGCATGGTGCCGTCGCGGGTCGTGATGTAGCCGAGCCCGTCGGTCGGCAGGCGCTGCTCGGCGTAGAACGCAGCGGCCGGATGGACGTTGCGATCCAGCGTGACGACCGGGGCGCTGCGCTCGAGCAGGTCCCCCACGGTCACGGCGACGCCACCAGCCAGATGACGGAACAACAGTGCCCCGAAGTCGTCGACGGTGCCGGTCGCGAGTTCAGTTCCGCGCTCGTCGTAGACGGCGAGTGAGCGGCCGGGCTGGGCGCCGGTGATCGTGACCTGCTCGGTGCCGGCGACGACCACGAACTCGGTGGGAGCGCGGGCTGTGGAGGGATCGATCGTTGGGACAGTCGAGTCGTCGGCGACGGTCGTGGCGTCCGTGGCGATCTCGGGAGCATTCGTCGGTGCAGCGGCCTCCGCTTGCGGCTCGGGGGTGTCGTCGCCCGAGCAAGCAGCGATCACCATCGCCGCCGAGACGAGCAGAACCACACTTCGACGTCGTTGCATCCGGACATCGTGGCAAGCAGCGAACACAATTCACGAAGTGATGTCGTTCTGAGTGCTGGAGCTACTGGCCGAGGCGACCGTCGATCCTCTCCCGCAAGAGATCGGCGTGGCCCATGTGCCGGGCGTACTCCTCGACCATTCCGACGAGCACTTCGCGCAACGATATGTTGCCGCCGCCGCTGCCATGGTGGTTCAAGGGATCGGACCCGACGACATCCAGGTCGGGTGCCTGGGCCACGAACTGCGTGGCGAACTCCACCTCTGTCCGCCATGCGTTCCACGCTGCCGTGACGACTTCCGGGTCAGCGACGGCACCGTCGAAATCACCGTCACGATTCGTTTCAGAGATGTGCAGCGGTGGCGCGTGGTGTCCGGCCATCGTCACCCGAAACGTCTCGCGTTCCACGTCGGCGAGGTGTCGCACGATCCCGAGCAGCGACATCGTCGATGGCTCGACCGAGCGTTGCGCCATCGCTGCCGCGTCCAGACCCGAGCACTTCCGCTCCAGGGTCAGGCGCTGACAGCGAAGAGCTTCCACCAACGTCGCACGTTCGTCGCCCAGCCTCGGACCGTGCTCACGCGGGTCGTCGTCAGACGGCTGACCGTCCTCGGTGAACATGTCTGCTCGGCGCCTCGAACTCATGGGACCATCATCGTCGACTCACCTCGCAACTGCCGAAGCAGTACCGCGTCCCTCTGGTTACGAGACAACGCCTCCATGTCGAGGAGCCGCCTCCCGATCAGACGTTCTGTCTCACCCCCGCTGCGGCTTCAGGGGTCGGCACGTGCCGGTCCCTGCGGCCAGATCACGACGAGGCACAAAGTGGCCATGCATGGGCCGCCGATGGTGTCATGGCCGACCTCGAACGTCGCCGCCTCGGTGTGCCGGCGGTACAGATGTGGCACCGAGCCGGTTGGCCTCGGCGGCGCGTTCGACGTCGCGGTGGTCGCGGCGGGCAGATCGGGTCGGAGTCCGAGGTTCACGGGATCGGTTTCACACGCCGGGCGTTGCGCCATTGCAGTCCTCCGGGTATCGACGCTCGGTCGGCCCGATCCGGTCTGGTCCGAGCCCGTCCCATCGTCGGATGGACCGGTACGGTGGCGGCGTGGCCGATCTCGCTGTGCTCCTGTCCGACCTCCAACGGCTGGTCGAGGTGGAGTCGCCCTCGCTCGACACGGCGGCGTTGACGGCGTCCGCCGAGAACCTGGCGGCGTTGATCGAAGAGCGGACCGGACGGGCAGCCACGCTGGTCGAGGGTCCGGCAGGTCCGCACGTGCACTGGTCGGGTGGTCGGCGCGCCGGGCGTGCTGATCCTCGGCCACCACGACACCGTGTTCCCGCTCGGGGCGCTCGAGCAGCGCCCGTTCACGGTCGCCGACGGCAACGTCACCGGCCCGGGTGTGTTCGACATGAAAGCCGGCATCGTGCAGGCGATCCACGCCGTGGCGGCACTCGACGACGCCTCGGGCGTCGAGATGCTGTTCACCGCCGACGAGGAGGTCGGCTCGACCACGTCGAAGGCGCTGCTCGAAGAGCGCGCACAAGCGTGCGGCAACGTACTCGTGCTCGAACCCAGCGCCGACGGCGGGGCCGTGAAGACCGGCCGCAAAGGCACCGGCACGTTCGAGATCGTCGTCAGGGGACGCGCTTCACACGCCGGGCTCGAGCCCGAGAAGGGCGTCAACTCGCTGATCGAGGCCTGCCATCAGGTTCTGAAGATCGCCGCCTTCGCCGCCACCGCCGCCGGCACTACGGTCACCCCCACGGTCGCCAAGGCCGGCACGGCCGACAACGTCGTCCCCGCCGAAACCCGCATCAAGGTCGACGTCCGAGTCACCAGCGCCGACGAACGGCAGCGGATCGAGCAGCTGATGGCGGCCCTGACGCCGATCGACCCGGCGGCGTCGGTCGAGGCGGTCGGCAGCATCGGGCGCCCGCCGATGCCCGAGTCGGCGTCGGCGACCCTGTTCCCGCTCGCCCAGGCCGCAAGCCCCGGGATCGCCGGCGTCGCCGTCGGCGGCGGCAGCGACGGCAACTTCACCGCCGCACTCGGAGTGCCGACGCTCGACGGGCTCGGCGCCGTCGGTGGTGGCGCTCACGCCGATCACGAATTCGTGGTCGTCGACACGATGCCGGGGAGGGTCGACTTGGTCGAGGGAATCCTGCGCAGGCTGCTGTGAAGGTTCGTGACGATCTGGGTGACGCCCATCGCCTCGCCTGGGAACATCTGGCGCAGCCCGGAAGCTGGTGGACCGCCGCTCAACGGCTCGAACTCGCCGAGACGGCGATCGCCGCGATCGGCGATGTCGAACCGCTTCCGCCGTGGGCTTCGGTGTCCGCCGTCGACGGCCGGCTTCCCGCTGATCATGTGGCACCGGCCGTCGCCCACGATGCGACGTACCGGATCGCCCGCCATGCCGGCACGATCACCGAAGACCTGTATCGCAAGGTCAGTGACGAACTCGGCGCCCTGCCGTACGTCGAGCTCGTGTCGATCGTCACCACCGTGGCCGCAGTCGCCCACTTCTGCCGCAATGTCGGCGTCGACGTGCCGCCGCTCCCCGAGCCGGAACCCGGTGATCCGACCGGCGACGTGCCCGATCAGATCGAGCAACCGCAGTACAACTGGGTGCCGGTGCAGGCGCCCGCCGACCAGTTGCCGGCCGTGGTGCAGGCGTACTCGGCGGTGCCGGGAGAGTTCGCCAACCTGTGGCGGATGTCCGACGCCCAGTACATGCCGGCCGACCAGATGTTCGACCCGAACTGGACCCGCCGTGAGGGTGGCCTGTCGCGGCCTCAGACCGAGTTGGTCGCGGCGCGGGTAGCGCAGCTCAGAGAGTGCTTCTATTGAACGATGGCCCATGGCGGCATGCTCAGTTGGAGCAGCACAGAGCAAGGCGAACCAGCCGATCTGGCGGCGGTGGCCGCTGGCACCGAAGGAACCGGCATCCCGGTCGGTGACGAGTTGGTGCGCTTCGCCTCCGCCTGCGCAGCGAGCGATGACCACGAGCTCGATCTCGCCAGAGCAGCTCTGGTTGCAGTATCCGACGAGGCGTTCATGGTCGATGCAGCGGCCGTGGCCGCCAACTTCGAGATGATGACCCGTCTCGCCGACGGCACCGGCGCCAGCATGCCCGATCAGCGCAAAGACGCGGCGACGACCACGATCGAAGCCTTCGCCATCACAACCCTCACCAGCCGCCGCTGACCCCCAGCCAGCGTCAACTGGCGCGATGGTCCACGCAGGATTTCGTTATCGCGCCAGCTGCCGGTGGGGCTTGA
Source organism: uncultured Acidimicrobiaceae bacterium (assembly GCA_963700265.1). Taxonomy (GTDB): domain Bacteria; phylum Actinomycetota; class Acidimicrobiia; order Acidimicrobiales; family Ilumatobacteraceae; genus Ilumatobacter. The sequence continues at coordinate 438,869 of CAVOWX010000002.1, forward strand.
TGTCAGTCGGGTGTGGCGGTGGGGTCGAGTTCGAGCATGCCGCCTTGGCCGAGGGTGCCGACGTTGCGGTACACCTCGAGCTTGGTGCGGCTGTCGGTGATGTCGAGGTTGCGCATCGTGAGCTGACCGATCCGGTCGAGCGGGCCGAACGCCTGGTCCTCGACGCGCTCCATCGACAGGCGCTCGGGATGATACGTGAAGTTCTCGCCGGTGGTGTCGACGATCGAGTAGTCGTCGCCACGCCGCAGCCGCAACGTGACCTCGCCGGTGATCGCCGAACCGACCCAGCGCAGCAACGGCTCGCGCAGCATCAGGCTCTGCGGATCGAACCACCGGCCCTCGTACAGCAGGCGCCCCAGACGGCGACCCATCGTCATGTAGTTCTCGATCGTGTTCTCGTTGTGGATCGCCGTGACGAGCCGCTCGTAGGCGATGTGCAGCAGCGCCAGCGCCGGCCCCTCGTAAATGCCGCGCGACTTGGCCTCGATGATGCGGTTCTCGATCTGGTCGCTCATCCCCAGCCCGTGTCGCCCACCGATCCGGTTGGCCTCGTCGACCAAGGCGACCTGGGTATCGAAGGTGGTGTCGTCAATGGCGACCGGCCAGCCATCCTCGAATCGGATCGTGACGTCCTCGGCGGCGATCTCCACGGATGGATCCCAGTGGGCGACGCCCATGATCGGCGTGACGATCTCCATCCCGGTCGACAGTTCCTCGAGCGCCTTCGCCTCGTGGGTGGCGCCCCAGATGTTGGCATCCGTCGAATACGCCTTCTCGACCGAGTCGCGGTACGGCAGACCTCGCGCCTGGAGGAACTCGCTCATGCCGGTGCGCCCACCGAGTTCGTCGACGAACGCCGGGTCGAGCCATGGCTTGTAGATCCGTAGCTCGGGGTTGACCATCAGGCCGTACCGATAGAACCGTTCGATGTCGTTGCCCTTGTAGGTGCTGCCGTCGCCCCACACGTCGACGCCGTCTTCCTTCATCGCCCGCACCAGGAGCGTGCCGGTAACAGCGCGACCCAGCGGAGTCGTGTTGAAGTAGGTCCGCCCGGCGGTGCGGATGTGGAAGGCACCGCACTGGAGCGCCATCAGACCCTCGCGCACGAGTTCATCTCGGCAGTCGACGAGCCGTGCCTCCTCAGCGCCATACACCTTGGCTCGAACCGGCACGCCCGGCAGGTCTGGTTCATCGGGTTGCCCGAGATCGGCGGTGTAGGTGTAGGGGATCGCCCCGCGCTCGCGCATCCAGGCGACGGCCGCCGAGGTGTCGAGACCACCTGAGAACGCGATTCCGACCCGCTCACCAACGGGCAACGACATGAGCACCTTCGACATGGCGCCGAACCTATCTGGACTCAGGTCTCGACGGGTCAGGTGTTCTGGGCGATGCCAGCCGACGGATCGCGACGGTAGGTGCCAGTCAGCGAGGCGATCGACACCGCCGCGGCCAGGCCGCCGATCAACAGCTCGACGGCTGCGATCGAGGACACCTGCCCGAGGTCGACTACGGCGTATCCGACGAGCGCGCCGGCGGCGATCAACCCGAACCACCCCAACCAGCGGACGTGGTTGACGGCGCCCAACAGCATCAGCGCCGGACACACGAACGGGCTGAACTGGACGATCCGGAGTTGTGGTTGAGCGCGGGTGCCCAGCCACCACGTGGACAACCCGAGCTGGCGACTGACGTTCCACACGGTCGCCATCGCCAAAATGACACCGATCCATGCAAGCGCGGTGATGATCCGCCATCCACCCGTGAGGTCGCCAGGGCGTGGCGTGCGCCCTGGATACACCAACGGTGGGGCGAGGTCGGGGTAGAGCAGTCTGCCGGCGGCCCGGTCACCGGTCGCCGTGTCAGTCGTCATCGTGACGCCTGTTGCCATGTCGTCGGGCGCCACCGGTTCGTCAGACATCAAAGACGTCGGCGCCGTCGGCGGCGGAAGCGGTGCCGAACGAACCTCGGGCAGGGAGTCGTCGGAGGGGGAAGACCAATCCGTCACGGAGCCGACTCTACGGCCGTCGTCGCTGCGACCGGTACCGCGGCTACCCTCGCCGTCGATGGCGGACGTGCACACCCCGATCGAGACCTTCCAGAAGTTGTCGGTGTTCTACCCGATGTGGAACGAAGAGGACTACATCGAACGCGCCCTCAGGTTCGGGGGTCGGGCCTGCGAGGGCCTGATCGAGCGCGGCGACATCGCCGACTACGAGTTGATCGTGGTCGACGACAAGTCGACCGACCGCACCGGCGAGATCGCCGATCGGCTGGCCGCCGCCGACCCCCACATCCGGGTCATCCATCACGAGCGCAACCGCAAGCTGGGTGGCTCGATGAAAACAGGCTTCGCGGCCGCCACGGGCGACCTGGTGCTGTACACCGACGCCGATTTGCCGTTCGACATGTCCGAACTACCGCGAGCGGTGCGGCTGCTGCGCGAGTACGACGTCGACATCATCAGCGCCTATCGGTTCGATCGCACCGGCGAAGGTCTCCTGCGGGGCGTGTACACCTGGGTGTACAACGGGCTGATCAAGGCCTTGTTCGGTGTCAAGGTCCGCGACATCAACTTCGCCTTCAAGTTGTGTCGAAGCCGAATCTTCGACCACGTCGAACTGAAGAGCGAGGGTTCGTTCATCGATGCCGAACTCGTGATTCGATCGACCCGTCTGGGCTACGAGATCATGCAGATGGGTGTCGACTACTTCCCGCGCACTCGCGGGGAATCGACGCTCAGCTCGCCGGGCATCATCATCACGATCCTCAAGGAGATGTGGTCGCTGCGAGGCGACCTCGAGGGCATCCAGAAAGTCCGGTGACTCCCGTCACCATCGCCTGACTTTCCGTTGAATTCGGGAACAGCCGACGAATCTGGAGAGTTTCCGATTGGTAGCGTGAGGGACTGCGTCTCGACCCGCCGCAACCCCGAAAATCGCCGTGAACTCCCGCCCCCGCCCTCAGAACAACCTCGCCCGTTGGCTTCCCGTCGGAGCGGCAGGCAGTCTGTTGGTTGCCGTCATCGTGGCCGGCGTGATCAGCAGCGGTGGCGGTGGTGACGGTGCGACCGCAACGAGCGCACCGTTGGACACCAGTGGTAGTGCCCCCGTCACCGACCCGCCGACCACGCAGAACTACGACGATCAGGTCGTGACGGAATCGACCGACTCGGCGATCGCCAAGGTCGCCCTCGATCGCACGCTTGCCAACGGTGTGGCGGGAGAGGACGTCCGCAGGGTCCAGCAGCGGCTGCTCGAACTTGCGTTCAATCCGGGTCCGGCCGACGGAATCTACGGGTTGATGACGATTCAGTCCGTGTACGCGTTCGAGAAGCTGGTCATGGGTGTGCCGCGCACGGAGATGACCGGCAGCGTGACCCCGGAGATGTGGGACCGCATGCAGGACCCGATCGTCATCCAACCGAGACGCAAGACCGGTGGTCTCGCCGATCACACCGAGATCTACCTGCCGCAACAGGTGATGGTGGTGTTCCACGGCGACGTGCCGGCATTGGTCACCCATATCTCCACCGGTGAACTCGATGTGGAAGGCAACCCGGCCGAGTACTGCGAAACGATCACCCTCACGACCGACCGATTCGGCAACCTGCTCGAAGAGCCGGAGGAGAAGGCGATCTGCGGGCGTTCCAAGACCCCTCCCGGTGTGTTCGAGGCGGAACGTCAAGTGGAGGGCACTCGGGTCGGGCCGCTCGGGGCGATGTGGAACCCGATCTACATCAACCAAGGGATCGCCATCCACGGCGCCAGGACCGTGCCCACCGCTCCGGCGTCGCACGGTTGCATCCGGGTGCCGATGCACATCTCCGAAACCTTGCAGGGCATCATCGAACTCGGCGACCGAGTGTTGATCTGGGACGGCAAGAAGGAGCCGGAGGATCAATCCGACCGGGACAGCCAAATGCTCTGGGACTACCCCGACCCCAACGCCACGACGACGACCAGCACCACCACCACGACGACACTCGTTCCCGCTACCACCGTGGTCGCCACCACTGTGGCACCGCGGGCGACCACCACGACCGCCGTACCCACAGCGACAACCACCACGACCTCGACAACGAGTACGACAACGAGTACGACGACGTCGACCACGGTGGTCCCGTCTGACGGTCTCTGATCGTCAGACCGCATGTAACGGAACGGTGTCTGACACCACTCCGTGCTGGTCAGCCGGGCAGCATTGCCTGGCAGGCGTCGAGGCCGCCCAGCACGCCGGTTCGGAAACTGCCGATCTTCTCGAACGGGCTACCCAGTTCGTTGACGTTGATTCCCGCGTCTCCAACCAGGATCGCAATCCGGATTGCTTCGTCGAGGTCGCCCGGCGAGGCCGAGACAGTGGTCGTCGATCGACCGGTTCGATTGAACTGATCCGGCGTGATGTCGCGCACCCACGCCCCGGTGAAGCAGTCGTTGAGGAGCGCCCGCTGCTCGCCGGTGAGTTGACTGTCGAGGTGGTGCTGCACGAGTTCCGCCCAGCCGATGCCGTAGAAATACCCGAGGCTGAAGTCTCCGAACTCGTCATACAGCTGGCGAACTGCGGGCTCGTCGTAGGCGACGACGCGAGTGCCGAGACAGACGGCGACCTCGGGCGTGAGGTCGATCCGTTGTGGGCAACTGAACGTGTCGAAGTTGCTGGAAACAGCCTGGTAACCGACTGGTTCGAACGCCGAACCGAGCGTGGTGATCCAGAAGTCGTTGATGTCCTCGGCGAGGAACTCAGGTGCCGGTGTGCAGCTGGTGGTGAGCCCGTCCGTGCAGTCGTATGAAGCGTTGCCGCCACGCACCGAGTCGACCGTGCCGGGCACGAACTGGTTGGGCATCAACGGCAGCGGATCGGCGAGCAGTTCGGCGCATCGTGCGGGGCCGTTGACGAAACCCTCCTGAAAGGCGCCGACGCGATCGAACGCCGAACCGTGTCCGCCGGGCACGAACTGGTCGGTACCGACCGGATCGCGGACTTCGAGCATCGCCAGCAGCCCGGCCCGCACGTCGGCATCCCCGAGTCGCAGCAGCGGCGATTCACCCCGAAACGCCTGGCCGGTCCATGCTCCGGCGAAGCAGTCGGCTTGCTGCTCGGTGATGATCGTTGCCAGGAACTCGTCGAGGGCACCGATCCGGGCCTGAATCGCATGCCCATATTCATGCGCCAGCACGATCCCCATCACCGCTGGGCCATAGGCCTCGGCGAGCGGTGTCAACAGGCTGTCGCGGCCATCACCGTCGTCGTACGCCATGAAGTCGCCGAATTCGCAGTAGAACGCCACGTACAGCTGCAGGTCGGCGTAGGCCGTCGTGCGTTCGCCACATCCGGGGACCGCCGAGACGCGCTCGGGGTACCCGGCGTACACGCCGCCCTCCAGTGGCTGGTACGGCTCGCCATAGACCTCCGGATACACCTCGCCCCACCAGCGCTCGATGTCGGTGAACGCCACAGCGACGAAGGCGTCGTGGTCGCGGGGCGGCTTGTCGTCGTCGGCGTCGACGACGTCGGAGAATGCGACCTCGGCGAGGAGTTCGGGCTCGACGATCACCGGCAGGGTCGGGGCCGGCGGCTCCGTGCCGATGGGAGCGGTGGTGGACGAATCGTCGGGCGCAACCTGATCGGTGGTTGTGGACGGTGACGTTGCCGGCGGGATCGTTGCCTCGACGGGTGTCTGTGAAGCCGACAACGTGATCACGCCGGCATCTGCGGCACAGGCGCTGAGCAGGCAAGCAGCGACGGCGAGGGCGGCGGTCGCCCGGCGAGACGGGCGGCCGGCAAGGGGTCGCGGCCAGACTGGCATCACAGTGCAGTGTAAGCGTGCTGGCGCGTCAGCCCAGATCGCCCGAGCCACTTCTCAGCAGATCCTCAGTGACGACCGATGCCTGTTGGGAGTTGTGCCTGGCACAACTCCCAACCGTCAGTCGAGGCGGGATTCCATCTCGACGATCTCGCCGCGCTGGGCGCTCGCCATCGCGGCGGCCATGTCGCGGACTTCGGCTGTGTCGGCGTTGGCGGCGGCAAAGTCGGCCATCTCGATCCCGCCGATGTGGTGTTCGCTCATCAGCGCCACGAACAGTCGGTCTGCGTCCTGTCCGGCCAACCGACCGAGCTGATCGAGCTCGTCGTCGCTCGCCATTCCTGGCATCTGGTCGACGCCGGCCGACATGCCCATCCATGTCATCGCCGTGTCCGTTTCGTTGGCTTCCGTTTCGCCGTATTCACGCAACAGCTGGATCATGCGGCCGACCTCCATGCTCTGGCCACGCACGATTCCGGCTGCGATCGTGCGCAGGCCTGGGTCGGTCTCGGGCAGACCTCGGAAGATGAAGCCCATCAGCACGGCCTGTTCGTGGTGGGTCCGCATGTCCTGCAAGAAGCCGGTATCGACCTCGTTGTGTTGGATCTGTGAGCCGCTGTCACCAACCATCCAGCCGACCATGCCAGCCAGGATCGCAGCGGTGACGACCAGCGTGATGATGTTGACCGGGTGCTGCCACCAGGGCAGCACGATCGGTGCGTCGTCACCGCCGTGCTGTCCTGCGCCGCTCGAGGTTCTGGCGGCTGACTCCGCTTCGTCGGCAGCCTCGCGGGCGTCGGCGCGGCGATCCAATTCCATGATCTGGTCGAAGGACAAGTCGTCGGCCATGTCGGGGGTGGCGTCCATCGCCCCATTCTGCCAGTACCGATGGCCGATCCCGCGTCGCACAGTGCGATGCCGAGCTTCGCCGAGCGGTACCGTCACCGCATGGCGACCACGGGCCGTGTCGGGCGACCACCAGCAGGAGATTCGGCCGAGACGCGCCGACGCATCCTGCACGCCGCCAGGATTCGGTTCGCCCGCGATGGATATCGCGCCACCACGAACAAGCGGATCGCCGACGACGTCGGGATCACGTCAGGGGCGATCTATCACTACGTCGAGTCGAAAGCCGAGTTGTACGCGGCCGTCTACTGCGAAACCATCGACAGCGTCTATACGAATTTCGAGGTGGCCGCCGCTGGTGAGACGCACCTGTTGGCTCAGTTCACCGCCGTGCTACGCAAAGCGTGCGAGCTGCAGGTCGCCGATCCGTCGATCACCGGGTTCATCGTGGCGGTTACTCAAGAGACGCAACGACATCCAGATCTGTTGACGCTGCTGTCACCCCAACGCGGCAGGCACATGAGATTCTTCGCCGGCTTGGCAGATCAAGCCGCCGACCGCGGTGAGCTGGAACCCGACGTCGATCAGCGGGCGTTGGCCGATCTGCTGGGTGCCGTGTTGGCCGGGTTGGCCCGGATGTCGGCCACCGCCGGCGATCCGCAGCGGTACACAGCGGCCGTCGAAGTGCTGGAGCGCTTCTTCGACGGCTCGCTGGTCACGGCTCGCGGTTGATTGGCGTCAGCCGCTGATCTCGATGCAGTCGAGCAGGCCGTCGGGCATCTCTCCAGCCGCCAATTCATCGGGGCTGAGATCCTCGAGGATGCCGCGCAGACAGTCCTTGTCGACACCTGGCTGATCACCGATCTCATCGATCATCGAGTCGATCATCGAGTCCATGTTGACGCACGAGAACAGCTCCGACTGGAGTTCTTCGGGGGCACCGCCCAGGTCGGGGTCATCTCCGTTGGCGGAGTCGACGATCGCTTTGGCATCTGCGTCGCTGAGCTTCTCGGCGACCTTTTCGACGCAACCCTTGTCGACTTCGACGCCTCCGGCCTCTGCAGACGAGACCAGCAGGTCGACTGCCTTGGCCTGATCGCCGCTGAGGTCGCCACCACCGCCACCGCACGCGCTGAGTACCAGTGCCGCCGCAGCGAGTGATGAAATGATGTGCTTCCGCATGAATTTTCCTTTCGGCCGAGTGGCCTATTGGTTCAGGGCGACTTCGTATCCGCCGGTCTCACGACTCTTGCAGATTTGGGCTTCGGCGGCGAGCATTTCAACGAATTGGCACCATCGTCACCGCAGCACGATTGGTGTGTTGGCGCGCCATGTCGATCGTGACCAGGATCAACGCAATCCAGACGAGCAGGAATCCGACGACGCGGCTGGTCGGCAGTTGTTCGTCGAACACCAGCCAGCCGAGCAGGAAGTTGATGATCGGCACGAGGTAGTTGGCCGGCCCCAGAATCGTGAACGGCACCCGCTTGGCGGCGAACGCGAACAGCAACAACGGGATCGCCGTGATGGCGCCGGTTCCAACCAGGAATGGCCAGTCGGTACCGGTCGCCTGGTCGGGGATGCCCCCTTCGCGCAAGAACCCGCTGACGATCAGCGCGATCGCCGGGATGACCAGCACGAACAGTTCACTCGACAGGCTGGCAACCGGATCGAGCGGTACCTGCCGCTTCGTGAGCGCATACCACGACCACGACCCGGCGATCAGGAGCGCAACCCAGGGCGTTCGGCCGTACGACACGGTGAGGATGATCACAGCCACGACGACGAACACGATCGAGACCTGTTTCAGCCGGGTCAGGCGCTCGCCCAGCACGAACACGCCGAGCGCCATGGTGACGAGCGGTGCCAGGAAGTACCCCAAGGCCGTCTCGATCACACGATCGTTGACGACGGCCCACACGTAGGTGGTCCAGTTCACGGTCAAGAGCAGCGAGGCGAGGCAGATTCGAGACGCGACTGCGCCGGTTCGGAGGGCGTCGATGACCGGGGCCCAGCGGCCGGTCACCGATACGACGATCGCCATGAAGACCGCAGCCGAAGCGACCCGCCAACCGATCAATTCGAGCGCGTCGAGTCCGCTCAGTTGTTTCCAGTACAGCGTCAGCAGCCCCCACGCCACGTAGGCGACAACCGCCGCCCGCAGGCCTTTGAGCTGTTCTGAGTCCATCGGGCCTGCACGCTACGGCCCGCTCACGGATTCCGGAGTGCCCAGCCGCCGCCGGTGAGCGGCGGGCGTGCGAGACTGACGGGATGGACATCCGCGTCGGCCCGGACCCTGCGCCGCGCACGGCGACCTGGATCGCTCGCCGCCTGAGTGATGCTGTTCGACGACGGGGGACCGCCTCGCTGGCGGTCAGTGGTGGCGGTACGGCGCTGCCGATGATCGAATCGCTGAGCGAGCTCGACGTGCCCTGGTCGCGGGTCGAGGTCTGGCAGGTCGACGAGCGAATCGCCCCCGACGGCCACGAGGCGCGCAATGCCCCCCAGCTTCGTGCCCTGGCGGGGCGGCCGTGCCGAGTCAACCTGATGCCCGTCACCGCCCCCGACCTGCGTGCTGCGGCGCGGCGGTATGCCGGCTCGCTGCCCGATCGGTTCGACGTCGTGCACCTTGGGCTCGGGACCGACGGACATACCGCTTCCTGGCCACCGGGCGCCCCGACGATCGCCGCCTCGCGGCGCCCGGTCGAGCTGACCGACGAGTTCAACTCGTGGCGTCGGATGACGCTGACCCGCTCGGTCGTGAACAGCGCCCGCAGCCGGGCGGTGCTGGCGATTGGGTCCTCCAAGCAGGCGATCGTCGAGCGATGGCTGTTGGGCGATCGATCGATTCCGATCACCGCCGTCCGCCGTACGAACACGTGGCTCTTCATCGACGATGGAGCGGCACCTCGGGTGACCCTGCACCCGTCGGGCCGGTAGCGAGACTGGGCCAGTAGGGTCATTCGGCGTGGCCAACGCACTCGATCGCACGCTCGCTGAACTCTTCGAAACCGACCCTGGTCGGGCCGACCGGTACGTGGTGACCGCCGGTGAGCTGCGAATCGACTACTCGAAGCAGCCGATCGATGACGCCCTGCTGGCCGACCTGGTGGCACAGGCGGAATCGTGCGGAGTCGAGCAGCGCCGCGACGCCATGTTCCGAGGCGAGCGCATCAACGTCACCGAAGATCGAGCGGTGCTGCATACCGCGCTGCGGGCGCCCCGCGGCACGGTGATCGAGGTCGACGGCGTCGACGTGGTGCCCGGCGTGCACGAGGTGCTCGACACGATGGCGGTGTTCGCGGAGCGCGTTCGCGGCGACGAACGGATCACGGACATCGTGAACATCGGGATCGGGGGCAGTGACCTCGGGCCGGCGATGGCGGCCCAGGCGTTGGCGGCGTTCGGCCACCCGCGACTGCGGGCCCACTTCGTCTCCAACGTCGATGGCGCCGACGTACACGCCACGCTGGGACGCCTCGACCCTGCCTCGACGCTGGTGATCGTCGCCTCGAAGACATTCAGCACGATCGAGACGCTCACGAACGCCCACACGGCGAGGGCGTGGCTGGTCGCCGAACTCGGCGAATCGGCGGTCAGCGAGCACTTCGTCGCCGTCTCCACGAATGCGGAACGGGTCGCAGCGTTCGGCATCGACACCGCCAACATGTTCGGGTTCTGGGACTGGGTCGGCGGCCGCTACTCGGTCGATTCGGCGATCGGGCTGTCACTGATGATCTTGATCGGGCCCGGCGCGTTCGCCGAGTTCCTGAACGGTTTCCGCATCATCGACGAGCACTTCCTCACACAGCCCGTCGCACACAACGCCCCGGTGCTCCTGGGCATGATCGGAGTTCACCACTCGAACTCGCTAGGCCGCGACACGAAGGCGGTGCTGCCGTATGCCCAGGAACTGGCTCGCTTCCCGGCCTACCTGCAACAGCTCGACATGGAGTCGAACGGTAAGCGCGTGCGTCTCGACGGCAGCCCGGTCGACGGCGACACCGGGCCGATCGTGTGGGGCGAACCGGGCACCAACGGCCAACACGCGTTCTACCAACTGTTACATCAGGGAACCCGCGTGGTACCGGTCGACTTCATCGGGTTCGCCACGCCGAACCACCCATACCGGAACCATCACGATCTGTTGATGTCGAACCTGTTCGCGCAAGCCGAAGCGTTGGCGTTCGGGCGCCAGAACGCGGCCGAGCCGCACCGCCACTTCCCAGGCGACCGGCCGAGCACGCTGATCCTGGCCGACCGACTGACCCCGTCCGTGCTCGGCCAGCTGATCGCTCTGTACGAACACATCGTGTTCGTACAGGGTGTCGTGTGGGGCATCAACAGCTTCGACCAATGGGGTGTCGAGCTCGGCAAGCAACTCGCCAACCGGATCACACCCGAACTCACCGACCAGCCGCAACCCGCACTGCACGACAGCTCCACGAACGCCGCCATCGCCTGGTACCGCCACCGCCGCTGAGTAGCGCCACCTGCAACTCAGCGGCGCGAGGGGTGTGCGCCGGAGACGGTGGTCGTGGGGCGCCGAAACACGATCATCGAACGGTGCGCCACCGTGACCGTCGCGTTCGCATCGAGACTGCGAGAGGGTCGCTCGGGCGTGCCGGCGTCCGGATCGGCGCTGTCGAGGTCGACGACCCATCGCTTGCCCCATTTGTCGGCCGGTATGACCCAGGCGAGGTCGTACTCGCTGGCGTTGAACAACACCAGGAAGGTGTCGTCGACGATCCGTCCGCCGTACGGATCGGTGGCCTGGATCGAGTCGCCGTTGACGAACACGCCGACCGCCCTGGCGTGATGGTCCTTCCAGTTCGCCTCGTCCATCTCGTGCCCGTCGGGCTTGAACCACACCATGTCGTGCAGTCCACGGAAGTTGAGACCGTGGAACCAGCGCGGACGACGGAACACCGGATGCTTGATCCGGAACGCCACGAGCCGTTGCACCCACTCGAGAAACTCGTCGTCGGTGTCGGACCAGTCGTGCCACGACAGGTCGTTGTCCTGGCAGTAGCCGTTGTTGTTGCCGAGTTGCGTGCGACCGATCTCGTCGCCTCCCGACAGCATCGGCACCCCTTGCGAGAGCAGCAGCGTGGCGACCATGTTGCGACGTTGACGAGCCCGCAGTTCGACGATGTCGGCATCGTCGGTCGGGCCCTCGACTCCGTGGTTCCACGAGCGGTTGTGCGATTCGCCGTCGCGATCGTCCTCGCCGTTGGCGATGTTGCGCTTCTCGTTGTACGACACGAGATCGGTGAGTGTGAACCCGTCGTGGCAGGTCACGAAGTTGATCGACGCCATCGGCTTGCGGGAATGCGCTTTGTACAAGTCCGAGCTGCCCGTGAAGCGATACCCGAAATCGGCCAGCGATGCCGGCTCGCCGCGCCAGAAGTCGCGGATGTCGTCGCGGTACTGACCGTTCCACTCCGACCATTGCGGCGGGAACTTGCCGACCTGGTAGCCCCCCTCGCCGACGTCCCACGGCTCGGCGATCAGCTTGACCTGGGAGATCACCGGGTCTTGTTGCACGATGTCGAAGAATGCCGAGAGGCGGTCGACCTCGTACAGCTCGCGGGCCAGCGCCGACGCCAGATCGAACCGAAACCCGTCGACGTGCATCTCGTTGCGCCAGTAGCGCAGGCTGTCCATGATCAGCTGCAACACGTGCGGGTGGCGCATGTTCATGCTGTTGCCGGTGCCGGTGAAGTCCTGGTAGTGGCGCTCGTCGCCGTTCTCGAGGCGGTAGTAGGCAGGGTTGTCGATGCCGCGCATCGACAAGGTCGGGCCGCGATGGTTGCCCTCGGCGGTGTGGTTGTAGACGACGTCCAAGATCACCTCGATGTTGGCGGCGTGGAGTGCCTTCACCATCGTCTTGAACTCTTGGGCTGCGGCCAGCGGGCCGCGCGAGCTGTATCCGTTGTGCGGGGCGAGGAAGGCGATCGAGTTGTAGCCCCAGTAGTTGCGCAACCCGAGCTCGTGCAGGCGGTGATCGTGGATGAACTGATGGACCGGCATCAGTTCGATCGCCGTGACGCCGAGCCGCTTCAGGTGGCCGATGATCGCCGGGTGAGCGATCCCGGCGTAGGTGCCGCGCCACTCGTCGGGAACCCCAGGGTGGCGCATCGTGAGCCCGCGTACATGAGCCTCGTAGATCACCGACTCGTGCATCGGGCGGGCGAGCGGACGATCGTTGCCCCAGTCGAAGTACGGATCGCTGACCACGCCGAGTGGCACGTGCGGGCCGCTGTCGTCAGAGTTCGGTTTGATCGGGTCGGCCAGGTCGTACCCGAAACATGCCGGCGACCAGTCGACCTCGCCGTCGATCGCCTTGGCGTAGGGATCGATCAGCAGCTTCGACGAGTTGCACCAGAGCCCACGGTTGGGGTCCCAAGGCCCGTGCACCCGCCATCCGTAGTGCTGGCCAGGCCGCACGTCGGGGAGTCGGACATGCCAGATGTGGCCATCGACCTCGTTGACGTCGACGCGAACCTCGTCGCGACGCCCCTCGGCGGTGGCGTCGCCCAACAGGCACAGCTCGACCCCCTCGGCCACACTGGAAAACAGCGCGAAGTTGGTCCCCGACCCGTCGTACGTGGCGCCCAACGGATGCGGCGCCCCGACCCACTGGCGCGTCAACCGCGAGGTGTTGTGCTCAACCATCGGCTCAGTCTGCCGGGGGGACCGCACGATCGCTCGATGAGGAGAATCCTCGGCGCCGTTGTCATTGATCGAAATAATTGCAGGACCGTGACAGAACGAGGTTCGGGATCGCTTGGTCGGCGACGTAGTTCACGTTCGAGGTCGCCGGAGGATCTTCGTCACACGAGTAGACGGTCAAATAGCCGTTGGCGGTGGCGCCGACAGCCGTGACGTTGACGGCAACCATCACGGCGTCCTCGGGGACGCCGAACTGGCCGGCGACGCGCACTGCCTGCACCAAAACGGGAGGGAGCGCGCCGCCCGACGGACCCGCCGAAGCGACACCGAACCCGAGGCTCGACAGCACGAGCGCCACAACCACAACCAATCGAACCGGGCGCCCCGCCATACCGGCCCGACTCTACATCTCGCCTCGCGCACACGCGGTAGTGCGGACACGGGTCTCGGATCGGGCAGAATCAGAGGTCTATGACCAACTCGACCAGCACCATCGAACGAATCGGCGTCGTCGGCTGCGGCCTGATGGGATCAGGTATCGCCGAGGTCTGTGCCCGAGCTGGGCTCGACGTGATGATTCGGGAGGTGAACGAGGCCGCCGCCGAGGCCGGCAGAGCACGTCTCGTGAAGTCGCTCGACCGAGGTCTGTCGGCGGGCAAGATGACCGAGGCGGAACGCGACGCAGCGGTCACCTGCCTGCATTTCACCACCGACCTCGCCGATCTCGCCGATCGTCAACTCGTGGTCGAGGCGGTCGTGGAGGACGAGGCGATGAAGGTCGAGATCTTCAAGCAACTCGACCGGGTGGTCAGCACCGACGGCGCGATCCTTGCCAGCAACACCAGCTCGATCCCGATCATGAAGCTCGGTACGGCGACCCAGCGGCCCGAGCAGGTGATCGGCATCCACTTCTTCAACCCGGTGCCGGTCCTGAACCTGGTCGAGCTGGTCACCAGCTTGATGACCAGCGACGAAACGGCCGATCGATCGAACGAGTTCGCCACGGCTGTGCTCCACAAGCGAGTGATCCGCAGTCAGGACCGAGCCGGCTTCGTCGTGAATGCGCTCCTGATCCCGTACCTGCTGTCGTCGATCCGCATGATGGAATCGGGGTTCGCCTCGGCCGACGACATCGACACCGGCATGGTCGAGGGGTGCAGCCACCCGATGGGCCCGTTGCGACTGACCGATCTGATCGGACTCGACACCACGCTCGCCGTCGCAGAAAGCCTGTACGCCGAGTTCAAAGAGCCGCTCTACGCCCCACCGCCGCTGCTGTCGCGGATGGTCGATGCCGGCCTGCTGGGTCGCAAGACCGGCCGCGGCTTCTACGACTACCAGCGCTGAGGGGCACCACGAATGGCCGATCGCGTCGAACGCCTCACCAACCTGCTGGCCCTGTTGCTCGAGACCCCTCAGCCGCTGAGTCTGATCGAGATCGCCGGCGAGTTGACCGGACAGTACCCCGACTCGCACAATGCCCGGCGGGCGGCGTTCGAACGTGACAAGGCCGCCCTGCGTGAGATCGGCGTACCGATCGACCAGGAGATCGTGGCCGGCGGGCAGTATGCCGGACAGACCAAGTATTGGATCGACCGGAGCCGCTACGAACTCGACGAACTGCGCCTCGATGACGACGAGATGCGGGCCCTGCAAGTGGCGATGGCGGCGACCAGATCAGGGTCGGCATCCGGTCAAGAAGCGATGTGGAAGCTCGGAGCAGGGATGCTCGAGGGAGCAGCTCCGATCGCCGCGATCATGCCCGACGTCGTCTCGCTTCCAACTCTGCGCGAGGCGGTTGCGACCCGAACCGCCGTGGCGTTCTCGTACCGGGAAGTCGACCGGATCGTCGACCCGTGGGGCCTCTTGCTGCGCGACGGTTTCTGGTACCTGATCGGATACGACCACGGTCGCCAGGCGCGGCGCACGTATCGGATCGACCGGATCCAGGAATCCGTCGAGGTACTCGCCGGACGAACCTTTGAACGTCCGGCAGGGTTCGATCCGAGGGACGCCTTCCCCGACGACCCGAAGCTGATCGGGGCCGACCCCAAGGTTCCCGACGCGAGAGTGCTGATCGATGCTGCACGGGCCGCCCACGCCGAGCGTGAGGTCGGCGGTGATCGCGTGCTGGTGCGACATCCTGGTGGCTCGATCGAGATCGAGGTGCCGTGCGCCAACCTGCCGGCATTCCGATCCTGGTTGTTCGGCTACGTCGAACATGCCGAAGTGCTGGCCCCCGACAGTGTCCGCGCCGACGTGATCGGTTGGCTCGAAGGGATCTCGGCATGAACGCCACTCGGCGCGGCCCGAGGCCGGCGGAGGAGCGTCTGCGCCGCCTGCTCGTGATGTTGCCGTGGTTGATGGAACGCGACGAGGTGCCACTCGCCGAGGTCGCCGCTCGTTTCGATCTGACCGAGGCCGAGGTCACCACCGACATCGAACTCGTGGCGATGTGCGGCCTGCCCCCGTTCGTCGACGAACTGATCGACGTGTTCATCGACGAGGGCATGATCTCGGTCGGTGTGCCGCGTCTGTTCACGCGTCCGCTGCGGCTCAACTCTGTCGAGGCCTGGGATCTGTTGGCCGCCGGTCGGGCAGCGATGGAGCTGCCTGGGGCCGAACCCGATGGCCCGCTCGGTCGCGGGCTCGCCAAACTGGCGACGGCGCTCGGTGAGGACGACACGTCCGGCGTGCGGATCGATCTCGATCGACCGGACTTGGCGGACACGCTCGCCGAGGCGGTGCGCAACGTCGCCGAGTTGCGGATCACCTATCGCAGCCCGTCGCGCGACGATGCGACCGAGCGTGTGATCGTGCCCCGCCAGGTTTTCACCGACCGCGGCCAGTGGTACGTGAGCGCCGACGACGATCGCACCGGCGAGGTTCGAACCTTTCGCATCGATCGGATCGAATCGGTCGACGCAACCGGTGCGCATGGCCAAGCTGGCGATGAACCGCTTCCCATCCCGGGTTCCTGGTTCGCCGACGGGTCGGTGCCCCGGGCAACGATTCGGTTGGCGCCGACTTCGCGTTGGGTGATCGAGCGCTACCCGGTCGACTCGGTGTCAGAGCCCGATCGCGACGGCTGGGTCACGGCTCAGATGCCCGTCGCCAGCGAGCACTGGCTGGGTTGCACACTGGTGCGGCTCGGCCACGGGGCGGAACTGCAGGAACCCGAGCAGTGGCGCGGCATCGCCGCCGAGACGGCCGCCCGCCTGCTGTCGCGCTATCGCCGCTCGTAGAGCGGGTCGAGGTCGCTCGCCGATTGCACTTGGTGGGCGTGCAGCAGATGTGGCAGCACCGCTGCGGTGGTGCGAGCGTCGTAGATCGCGTTGTGAGGGTGATCGTTGGTGATGCCGTACCGCTCGCTGACATCGCCGAGGCGATGTGACAGCTGGCGTTCGGGATCGAGTTGGCGCGACAGCCGCAACGTGCACAGACGTGGGGGTGTGCTGCATGCCACGCCGGCCTTGCGGGCCGAGCGTTCGATGAACGGCCAGTCGAAGCGCACGTTGTGGGCGATCAACACGGCCCCGTCGATCCGGGTCAACAACTCGGTCAACACCTGGTGCAATGGGGGAGCGTGGCGGAGCATGGCGCGGGTGATGCCGTGCACACGACGCGGGCCGACGCGTTGGAGCGGCCAGCGCAGCTTTGCCAGCGACACCCACTCGTCGACCACCACGCCGTTTTCCACCAGCACGACGGCGACCTGCAAGATTCGGTGACGTTTCAGCGACAGCCCCGACGTTTCGATATCGACGACGGCGAACCGCGGGAGCCCTGGAATCGGGTCGGGTGTCGACGTGCGGACGTCGGCCTGGTCGGGCTCCATGTCCGTCAACCTAGACGGCGGGTGTCGCAACGAGTCAGGCCGCTCGCCAAGTTGGCGGGGCCGGACCGGCCGACTAGAGAAGTTCTGCGGCGAGGCTGGCGACGTCGCTGCGCTCGCACACGGTGAGGGTGATGTGTCCGAAGCACGACTGTCCACTGAAGGCGTTGGTCAGCACGGCGAGGGCGTTGTTCGACTCGCCCAAGTACGGTGCATCGATCTGGCTGGTGTCGCCGGTGAAGATCACTTTGGTGCCGTCGCCGATGCGCGTGAGGATCGTGCGCAACGTGGTCGGCTCGAGGTTCTGAGCCTCGTCGATCACCACGATCTGGCGATGCAACGATCGACCCCGCAGAAACGTGACCGATTCGAGCGACAACTGGCCACGGGCCGTGAGCTCCTCGATCAGGCGGCGGGCGTCGTGACTGCTGTTGCGGTCGGTGAGCGCCACGATCGCGTCGTGAATCGCCGACATCCAGGGATCGAGCTTCTCCTCGAGGCCACCCGGCAGAAAACCGACATCGGCTCGGCCGACCGGTACCAGCGGGCGGTACACAGCGACACGTTCGTAGCGAGGTTGTTCGACGACCTGTTCGAGCGCGGCGGCGATCGCCAGGATCGTCTTTCCGGTGCCGGCCCGGCCGTCGAGGGCGACCACCGAGATGTCCGGATCGAGCAGCAACTCGAGCGCGAACCGCTGTTCCTTGTTGCGGGGACGCAATCCCCACGGCTCGGGAAGCGACTGCGGGAGCAGTACCAACTCGTTGGAGACCAGCCGGGTCAGCGCCGACTGTGATCCGCATCGCAACACGGCGAACTCGTTCTCGTTCATGTCGGCGGCAGCACTGACAGCCGTGGCGTCGATCGCCCCTGCGGCGTACAGGCAGTCGATCACCTCGTGGTCGGCGTCGATGATCGACCACCCGATCGCCCGGTCAGAGCGGTTCGGCTTGGTCGGCTGGTGTTCGGCGGCATCGATCCCGAGGTGGGCGGCCTTGATCCGCAGCGCGGCATCGTTGGAGAGCATCACCACGTGGCCCTTGCCGCATTGGCCGAGCGCCGCTCCGATGATGCGATTGTCGGGCACGGCGACGTCGAGGCCGTGCTCGATCAGTAGGTGACGTTGGATGCCGTTGATCTCGATCTGGACCGTTCCCTCGCCGACCGGCACCGGATCGGCGAGTGAGCCACCGTGCCGTACACGGAGATCCTCGATCGCCCGCAGAGCGGCACGCGCCGATCTGCCCACGTCGTCCGGCCGGGTCTTCAGGCTGTCGAGTTCCTCGATCACCGTGAGTGGGATGATCAAGGCTGCCGGGCCGAAACTGGTCAGGCAGTCCGGATCAGCGATCAGTACTGAGGTGTCGACCACGATCCTGGTGATCGTCGACGTTGCGATCGAAGTTGTGTCTGCAGGGTCCTCCTTTCGGTCGACATCGGCGCCTGTCGTGGTGCGCTTACGGTCTGACGTGGAGAGGTCTGTCACGTTCACCCCTGGATGATGGTGGGATCGGAACTACAACGGTGCAAGTTGTATCCGACCACGCCGCCGACGTGGTGGATGGTGCGACGGATCGGGCATAGGGTTCGGCGCCATGGCGAACAGAGCGGTCGACGAGCCACCGGCGCACTCGGGCACTCCAGACTGCGTGTTCTGCGAGGTCATCGCCGGAATCCGACCAGCTCACGTGGTGTGGGCCGATGATGTCGCGGTTGCGTTCCTGGATCGTTCGCCCTTGTTCCATGGGCACACATTGGTGGTACCCCGTCGGCACGTCGTGACGCTGCCCGAGCTCGACGTCGCCGCCATCGGTCCCTTCTTTCGAAGGGTGCAGATGATCGCCGAGGCGATGCCCGCCGCACTCGGTGCGGGCGGCACGTTCGTCGCCAACAACAACGTGGTGAGCCAGAGTGTCGCCCACCTCCACGTGCACGTCGTGCCGCGAACCAGCGGCGATGGATTGCGCGGGTTCTTCTGGCCGCGCCAGCGCTATGACGACGCCAAGGCGGAGTTGGCTGCCGCCGATCTGAGGCGCATTCTCGAGCAGATTCAGGTCGATTGATCGGTCGCAGACCGTTGTGAATCAAGGCTTCCGGAGGTGCTTGGTTGCAACTGCAACTACATTGGTAGTTGCATCGTTGTAGTTTGCTGCGTTTGATGGCAATCAGCCCGAGGGGCGAAGGGGCGCGGGAATCCGGCCTCGTAACTCGTGATGCAAAGGAAATTTCATGACTAAGGCAGAACTGATCGAAGCCATCGCAGACGCCGCTGGTGTGTCGAAGGCCGACGCGGAGCGCACCGTCGGTGCGTTCTTCGACACCGTCGTTTCGAAGACCAAGGACGGCGACAAGGTCGCATGGGCAGGCTTCGGCTCGTTCAGCACCACGAAGCGCCCGGCTCGCGTCGGCCGCAACCCGCAGACGGGTGCGCCGGTCCAGATCTCGGCCTCGACCGCGATGAAGTTCACGGCGAGCTCGACCTTGAAGTCGGCTCTCAACCCGAACCGCAAGTGATCGACTGATGGCTGTCAAGAAGGCTCCGGCCAAGAAGGCTCCGGCCAAGAAGGCTCCGGCCAAGAAGGCGCCCGCTAAGAAGGCGCCGGCCAAGAAGGCGCCCGCTAAGAAGGCGCCGCAAGAAGGCTCCGCCAAGAAGGCTCCGGCCAAGAAGGCTCCGGCCAAGAAGGCTCCCGCTAAGAAGGCTCCGGCCAAGAAGGCTCCGGCCAAGAAGGCTCCCGCCAAGAAGGCTCCCGCCAAGAAGGCTCCGGCCAAGAAGGCTCCCGCCAAGAAGGCTCCCGCCAAGAAGGCTCCGGCCAAGAAGGCTCCCGCCAAGAAGGCTCCGGCCAAGAAGGCTCCCGCCAAGAAGGCTCCGGCCAAGAAGGCTCCGGCCAAGAAGGCTCCCGCCAAGAAGGCTCCCGCCAAGAAGGCTCCCGCCAAGAAGGCTCCCGCCAAGAAGGCTCCCGCCAAGAAGGCTCCCGCCAAGAAGGCTCCCGCCAAGAAGAAGTAGCGCTCTGACGCTTCGGCGTCACGACGTTGTTCACGATGGGGCGAGGTCTCGACCTCGCCCCATCGTCGCGTCTACAGGTCGCTGATCAGTTTGAAGATCTCCGCCGCACCGACACCGTGTTCGGCTCCGAATCCCGTGAGACGATTCGTGATGCGGTCGCGAAACGCGGCTCAGCTGCGAGTGGTCAACGGCCTTCATCGTCGATTCGAACTGGCTCTCGTGGGCCTCGAGCGCGGCGAGTTTGGCGTCGACCCAACCGGTGACGTCTTCGAAGTGGTCAGGGGCGTCGGCCTCGAACAGCAGCAGGTGCTCGGGCCGATGGTGGGCGACTCCGTGCTCTGGGAAGAAGTGCGGGTCGCGGGCGGCCACGATGCCCTCGCAGGCGAGCAGGCCGGCGTGGCGATGATCGGGATGCAGCCGATATCGCTTCCACGGGTCGTGGCCGAGCACCACGTCGGGCCGGAGCTGTCGGATCGCGAGCGCCACGTGACTGCGTGCCACAAGATCGCTATCGAGTTCGCCGTCGACGTACTCGAGGAACACGACCTCGCCCGCCTGGCCCCCGGCCAGTCGGCGCGCTGCCTGGCGCTGCTCGCTCTGGCGTCGGGCCGCCAGCGCAACCGGGTCGGCTGCGGGATCCCAGGTGCCCTTCGATCCATCGGTACACACGAGGTGATGCACCGTGCAGCCGCCGGCGGCCCATTTTGCAAGGGTCGCGCCGCAGCCGAACTCGATGTCGTCGGGGTGAGCCCCGATCGCCAGGGCCACCTTCGGCACCGGGAGATTGTTGGTGGCGTCGACGGAACGGCCGGAGAACGCCGGCTGCCCCGGTTCGTTGGCGCTCACACCGGCATCCTGTCGCCGAGTACCGGCTGCAGCACCGGGACCACGAGCGGGTGACGGCAATCGTCGATCGTGTCGATGTCGATCGAGAGCCGCTGGTCGACTCGAACCGTGACCGGAGATCCGGTCGACAGTGCGGCGTCGAGGTGGTTTCGAAAGCTCCCGCCACCGTACGCAGCGGGCAGTTCGACCGAACACGGTCGGCTCAGCACGTTGGTGCCGTCTCGGCGTTGATCGGGCACCAACACGATGTGGCCGCGGCGGACGATCCGGGACAGGTCGTGGGCGAGCGGCAGGTCGCCGTGCGAGATGATCACGTGCTCGGCACCCTTTGCCGGCGATCATGTCGACCCCCTGGTCGATGGCGCCGTTGAGTCCGAGCCCAGGGCCCCACAGCACGTGCGCGCCGAGTGTCTCGGCCCATTCTGCGACCTCGTCGTTGTCGCAGGCGATGAACGTGGGGAGCGGTCTGGCGGCGGCGATCACCCGCTCGGCCATGAACCGCGCCAGCGTCGCCCGGTCGGCGTCGGACAACCATCCCTTCAGTCGCCCCTTGGCGGCGTGGAACGCCTTGATCGGGATCAGCACGGCCGTCTCCACCCACAGCACACTACGGCCTGGCGTCGGCCACCGGCCGTGCTGGGGCGATGGCGTACGCTCGTGGCCATGACGCGTTCGTCGGAAATTCGAGTTGCCGTGATCGGAGCCGGGTCGTGGGGCACCACCGTCGCAGCGCTGGCGAGCGTCAACACACCCACCACGTTGTGGGCGCGGCGTGACGAGTTGGTCGAACAGATCAACACCACCAGGGTCAACGGCGACTACTTGCCGACCTTTACGCTTCCTGAGCAACTGCTGGCGACGTCCGACATGCACGAGACGGTGTCGGGCGCCGACGTCGTGGTGATGGCGGTGCCCTCGCACGGTTTCAGGGAGATCGCCAAACAGGTCGCCGAACATCTGCGACCCTGGGTTCCGATCGTGAGCCTCACCAAGGGCATCGAGCGCGACACGTTGATGCGGATGACCGAAGTCGCCGCCGACGAGATGCCGGGACGCCCGGTCGGTGTGATGACAGGGCCGAACCTGGCCAAGGAGATCCTGGCAGGTCAGCCGGCTGCCAGCGTGGTGGCGATTCCCGACGCCACGATCGCCCTCGAACTGCAACGAATCCTGACCCGTCCGAGCTTGCGGGTCTACACCAACCCCGACGTCGTCGGCTGCGAGGTCGCCGGCGTCGTGAAGAACGTCATCGCCATCGCG
The DNA here is from genome assembly GCA_963700265.1 of uncultured Acidimicrobiaceae bacterium. Taxonomy (GTDB): domain Bacteria; phylum Actinomycetota; class Acidimicrobiia; order Acidimicrobiales; family Ilumatobacteraceae; genus Ilumatobacter. The sequence goes on from CAVOWX010000002.1 coordinate 461,135, forward strand.
GCCGGTATGGCGGAGGGCATGGATTTCGGTGACAACACTCGTGCCACGTTGATCACGCGCGGTCTCGCCGAGATGTCCCGGCTCGGCGTGGCGATGGGCGGTGACCCGCTGACGTTCGCCGGCCTGGCCGGGATGGGCGACCTGATCGCCACCTGCTCGTCGAAGCAGAGCCGCAACAACTCCGTCGGTTTGGCGCTCGGGCGGGGCCAGTCGATCGAGGAGATCCTGGCCTCGATGAACATGGTCGCCGAGGGTGTCAAGAGTTCGCCGAGTGTGCTCGACCTGGCCGGTCGGTACGGTGTCGAAATGCCGATCACCGAGCAGGTCGTCGCCGTGTGCCATCACGGTCGCAACGCACGCGAGGCGCTCGCCTCGCTGATGTCGCGTTCGAACAAGAGCGAACTGGGCTGACAGCTTCATGATCACCACAGGGGTTACCGGACAGCCTTGGCGCGCTTCGATCACGCCGTGGGGCGCGATCGAGCCGTGGGGCGATGCGCCGGCATTGAACTGGTTCGTCGCCGCCGACGATCGGTGGCACGTGCCGGCCGATGAACCAGCCGTACGCCAGCAACGCGTCGAGGGCACTGCGGTCGTCGAGACTCGCTTACGGGTGCCGAACGGTGATGTCGTGCACCGCGCTTACAGCGTGGCTGACGCTGGAGGGCTCACGATCGTCGAGGTCGAGAACGAATCCACGATGCCGGTCGCAGTCGCCTTCGATCGGCGCGACGTGCTGACCGAACGCCAGGTTGCCGACGTACCGATCGAAGGAATCACCCTGCCGCATGGTGCGTTCGTGCTACCGCTCGGACACAAGGCCAGTTTGCCGCGTCGCCGTCGTGCACGGCACCCAGCGCTCAGGTGCACTGCCGTCTGGGCTCGCCTCCGCCATCCAGGTTGTTCGTGGATGGCTTGCCCTCACCGAGCAGGCCAGCCGGTTCGTGTTGCCCGACGGCGAGCAGGGCGCCTCGCTGGCCGAGGCGATCACGGCCGAGCGGTGCGAGCTGGCTCTGGGGGCGGTCCCTCGCGCCGATGACGATCCGGAAGGGTTTGCGCTCGCGCTCGGTGAACTGGTGCGGATGGGAGAGCATCCCGATCACTGGATTCCCGAACTGGTCGGCGCCGTTGAACGGATCGGCCCGCGCCCCGGCTGGGATGCCGATGCTGCGCTCGGCGCCGCCGGCCGAGTGCTGGCGGCAGCGGGTGAGCAACGAGCGCGCCGCGACCTGCAACGGATCGTTGCTGGTCGGGCCGGCTCGGAGCGCCCGACTCGTGCGCCCGCTGGCGTGCGGTCGGTTGCGTGGCTCGAGTCGCAACTGGCCACCGACGGCTGCCTGCTGTCGAACGGGTTCCCGACGGCGTGGCTGGGCCAATCGATCGACGTGTACGGCGTACCGACCGGTGACGCATCGAGCGTCTCGTTCGCGATCCGCTGGCACGGCGAACGCCCGGCCGTGCTGTGGGAACAGACCGGCCCTCCGGTCCAACTGACCGCCCCGCTGCTGGCCCCCGCCTGGTCGACCACCGAAGCCAAGGGCGAAGCCCTGTGGCCCCCCATGACGGGTGGTGCCAGGCACATCCCGTCATCGGACGCGCCGGTGATTCCCCTCGACGACGCTCCGATCTCGTTCAACTGAGACCGTTTCTCGTTCTACGTTTACAACACGATCGCCGACGTGACAGCCGCCGCAACCATCGTCACCGCCGAACGGTAGCCAGGTCGCCGCGTACGTTGGGAGGGCGCGACCGGATCAGGCTGAGCCCGTTCGGGCGGCCGCGATCCAACCGGCTATCGGTCGCCGCGGCTGCGCGTGCGGTTCGTTCCTCCGCGGGCACCGCCGACCGCTCGACCCCGTCGACGCCGGTCACCTCGCCCGATCCGGTCGGTGGCGTGCGGGTCGCCGTGTTCGCCTCGTCGAAGGTCAGGATGAGGGGCGACCCCCTCCTCGTCGAGCGCCGAGGCGTCGAGCGCCGGCGTCATCGTGGGGGCGACACGGCCGATGACGAGGTCCCAGACCACCTGTTGGTCGTCGAGCTCGGTGTTCGAGGGGCCGAATCGAATCACGTCGACGATGTGGAGACCCCCATCGGTCTCCACGAGCGCCATCGGACGATCATGATCGTTTGGGTCCATGAGCCAGAATCTGCGCACGATCGAACCTCCTCATCTCGTCGGGCTGAACTCGATCAACACCCCAGGTGGAGCACGGCCGAACAGTTTCGCACCTGGCTAGCCGCTCGAGTTCCACACGCCGATCCGTGTCGATGGTGACTCTACCCGCGACACTGGAAGCAGACGGGCGGGGCGCAAGCCATGCGACCGTGCCGGTCAGGCGGGTGTGAGGTCCAGGCTCTTGCGTCGTGTGTTCCTGTTGGTGCGGATTCGGTGGCCGAGCGTTACGAGTCCGAAACCGACGCTGTAGATCACGAGGTTGATGATCCCGTACGCCCAGACGTCTCCGTTGTTGTAGTCGGGAAACGATCCGAACGCCTCGGTTGATCCGTTCGCCCATTCGATGACGAGGAACGCCGTCTGGAACGTGAAGACGAATGCGTGGACTGCTACGTACGCGAGGTAGGCAGCCGCCCGGTTCCGGACCAGCAGGCCGAGCGGGAGTGGGACGAGAATCATGACGATCAGTTCCATGCCGTCAAAACGTAAAGATCGGCCTCGCTGAGAAGCATCGTGGAAAACACTGAGATTCCGAGGTCGTCAGCGACATTGACGTGGTGGCCTGGCATCACCAATCGTTTCGTACTCGCTGCGACACGAGCCAACGCGATCTCTCAGCGCCGGTGCTCGTTCAGGACGATCGCCGCGAGCTGCGTCCACGATCTCACGTCGAGCTTCTGGAAGGCGTGAGCGATGTGGGTCTCGACGGTGCGGCGCGACACGTAGAGCGATTCGCCGATTTCTCGGTTCGTTTGACCCTCGGCCACGAGTTCGGCGACGACCCGCTCGGCTGGTGAGAGCGGCGCCAGCCGGTTCGTCGGTTGCTCCATCGTCGGCTCGGCACCGGTTGGGGCTGCCATCAGGGCCTGCAGAGCGGTGTTGGTGAGATCGCCGTTCTCGATCCAACCCGCTGGCGGACGGTGTGCGGGCTTCGTCTGGGTAGGCCGCCAGGGTCTGGGCCGGGCGACGGCGCCGAGGTGGGAACGGATCGCAGCGGCTGCTGCGCGGACTGAATCTGGGTCGACACCCCTGTGCCCGGCCAAGACGATGGTGTCAGCGAGACCATCGAGCGCGTCGGGCACGCGCAACCGGTAGCCCAGTGTGGTGGCGTCGAGCAGGGCTTGGCGGTCGGCGCGTGTCGCTTCCGCGATCGAGCCGAGCTCGACGGCGGCGGCGCCGACCAGGAGTTGGGCGTGAATTGCGAGCGATCGCATCGGCAGGGCGTTTGCACGGAGTTCGCAGTCGGCCGCCAGCGTGATCGCCGAGTCGGGTGCATCCGCCGCGAGTCGGCGCAGTGCGGTGGCGATGTCGGCCTGGATGTGGATAACCGAGTTGCCGATTCGGTCGCCGTCGAGGTGGAGGGGGTGGGCGGGTGGCCGGCGTGGATCGGCCATCGCGGTCAACCAGTCGGCTTCGACAAGCAGGTCTCGGTCGCCTCGTTCGAGCGCGTCGATTGCGATCCGGTGTGCTGCGGATGCAGCGATCGCGCTGGCTCCTCGTTCGAGTTCACATGCGCCGACGGCCGCTTGGGCGTAGACCCCGGAGCCAGGTCAGTGATGGCGACACGTCACGAACGATGCTCTTCACCCTGACCAGGGCGTCGTCGAGTTCGCCGGTTTCGAGATCGACGTCGGAGAGGACTCTCGTCGCCGTGTGACGGGCGATCTCGTCGCCGGCCTGTGTGGCGCAGTCGATCGCAGATGTCGCGTGCCTGCGAGCGGCGACGAGATCACCGAACTCGAACGACAGCCCGGCTCGAAGCGACTCGATCCGAGCGAGATGAGCCTGCGGCTGTGAAGATCGATCGACGAGGGCTGTGGCATCGTCGAGCAGCCTGTTCGCCGCTGCCGAACTGCCTGCGTCGGAGTGAGCCATCGCCGTGACCCTCAGCATCTCGATCACGTCGTCGAGTCGTTCCCGGTTGTCGGGCTCGCGCTCGAAGCTCTCGGCACGCGCGCAGCACTGGCTCGAGCGTCTCGACGCGGCGTCGATGGCGCAGGTCGGCACGCAGCGCGTCGTCGAGGACCTTGGCGATCGAGATCGTCGTGCTCAGCTGATCCTGACCGAATGAGGACAGCGATCGCCCTGATCAGGTCGTCCTCGACCGCCAGCACGTCGGCGGTGCTCGGTGGTGGATCGGTTCGAGTCATCTCGTCGGCCCACTGCACGAGGCGGCGTTCGAGCAGTGCCCGTTCACCACTGGCTGTCGCCAGACGCTCGGCGAGTTGGCGCACCGGTGGAAGCATGCGAACACGACCACCGACAACCTCGACGAGGGATCGACGTGCGAGCCGCTCGACCGCTGACCCAACCCTGCCGCCATCCAGGCCGGAGATCGCAGCTACTTGGGCGAGGAGCGGATGAGATCGCATCGTGCCGGCGGCTCGGAAAACTCGGTGAGCATCTTCGTCCAGGTCGCAGAGCGATCGTTCCAGGACAACGCTGACCACGTCCGCATCGGGTCTCGGATGAGGGCCGGAATCCACAGGGTTGGCGCTCAGGTCGGTACGCACCAAACCGACCAACGCCGCTCGCGAAGCGACGACGATCGAATCGCCAGCGGGAGACCACCGGTTGTGCTCGAGAGCCTGCTGCACGAGATCAGGGTCCGCTTCGAGCACGCCTGGATCACCTCCGGCAAGAACGAACGTCTCGCAGAACAGCGTGGCCGAAGGTGACTCCGTCGGTCCGCCCGTGGGGGCCAGCTCCAGCGGTCTCAGCCGCACGATCTCACCGAACGGACGGACCGGGTGATTGCGCGTCGCCACCAGCACTGCGACGTCGCCCGCGACGTCGGCGAATCGGATCAGAGCGTCCATGACCCCGTCGCCGGGACCGTCGGCCTGATCGACGGCGAGCAGCTCGATGCCGGCTGCGCTCATGCGGGCGGCCAACCGGACGCAGATCTGCGAGACGTCATCTCCGCACGTATCGATGATGTGGTCCACGTCGAGCTGCACCGCTAGCTCGGTCAGAACCTGATCGACGCGGCCGATCGTTCGTGCGTCAACGAGGATCGCTCGATCTCCGAGCGGGTCGACGAGGGCGGACACCAGCGTGGACTTGCCCACCCCACCGGGACCGACCAGGGTGCACACGCCGCTTCGGACGAGTACATCCCGCACACGCTGCAGATCATCCTCGCGCCCGACCATGGTCGCCATGTTGCCGACGCTACGCCCGCCTGACCGGTCCGTGTTTCCATTCGGCATGGTGCTCAGTCGGCGGGCCCGCCTGCCGTACCGGTGGCTACCCACTCGGCTCGCGTCACTGCGTACTCGACATCGCCATACTCGTCACCAGGAATTCGGACCGGCCAGTCCGCAGTGAACATCCGGACCATGCGCATCCCCGCCTTCTCCATCACCCGGCGGGAAGCCCGATGCACCGACATCGTGTGCGCATAGACACGTTCGATCGGCAGTCTTGCGAATCCGCGATCGATCAGGGCCGTGGAAGCCTCGGTTGCGAATCCTTGACCCCAGAAAGAGGCGCGATGAAGACGAAAGCCGAGTTCGGGTTCGAGATCGCCGACGCCGTGTCCAGGTCGGAAGTGGATCCAGCCGATGAACCGACCGGTCGCCGTCTCGTTGATCGCCCAGCACCCGAACCCGTCAGAGGTGTCGTATTCGTCGATCCACGCCGTCAGCTCCTCGACCACGTCGCCGTCTGGCACAGGCTGTCCGTTGTTGAGGTACAGCATCACCAAGGGATCATTGTGCAGTTCCACGAGATCGGCCAGGTCGTCCGGCGCAAACTGTCGCATCGTCAGGCGTGTGCTCCGGGCGACGACCGACGCGGTCGGATCGATCGTCGGCCGACCGTCCGAGGGAAGTCGCTGTGTCCGACCGGTCGCTCTCGGCACATGCGTCGAGCCCCAGCTCGGCTGCCAGAGCGTTCCCCGTCGCCCATGGATCGCCTTCCGTCTCCCAGAAGCCCAGTCCCTGCGCCTCTGCCTCGTCGTTCGCGGTACGGAACTCGGCGAGCATGGCGTCGACGTCGGCATGCATCGACGTCGGGGCGGCGAGCTCGTCGATGTCCTCGACCGCCTTGCGACTCGACGAGACCAGCGTGTCGAGTGCGGCCTGGAGTTGTTCTGGCGTCGGATCTGAACCGCCCAGGACCGGACCCAGCGCCTCACCGATCTCCTGGGTCGACTTCGCACAGATCTCGTTCGACTGGTCGCGGAACTCCTGCACTCCAAGTGTGTCGTCGGCGTCGGAACCGCAGCCAGCCAGCGACCCGATCACGAGCACCGAGGCTCTGCGGCCACAACTGCCGTGCGGGTCCTGCGCGTCCGTTCCGAGCGTTGCAGATTCATACCAGCCTGCCTTTCGGATTGGATCGTCCCGATGACGACCACCCCCTCACGATGACGAATCGACGATCAGTTTCGCATCGTGGAAAATGACCGAGATCTCAGAAACAGGTTGCTCCGCTGCGACGTTCTCGGAACTGTGGCGCGTTTGGTTGGCCGTGTCGGCTCGTTCGACCTGGCGTGGGCGTCAGGCCGGGACGCTGGCTCGACGGCGAGATGCACGACGAGCCCCTCTGGGGGCGCTTCGCCGAAACCAGATGCCGTTGAAGCTCGTCACCGCGTCGATGCCCCTCGTCGAACGGGGGAGCGAGTCTCAATGGCCGATGTCCTGGTCACCGGGGGTGATGAGGCCGCTTTCGTAGGAGAACACGACGGCTTGGGCGCGATCGCGGAGTCCGAGTTTGGTCAAGATGTTGGAGACGTGGCTCTTGACGGTGGCGGCGCCGATGTACAGGGAGCCTGCGATTTCGGAGTTGTTGGCGCCGCGGGCGAGTTCGGAGAGGACTTCTCGTTCGCGGTCGGTGAGCGTGTCGAGTCGGCGTGCTGTGGTGGTGTCGATGGCGAGGGTGCTCGTGAATCGGCCGATCAGGCGGCGGGTGATGGTCGGGTCGAGGAGTGCGCCGCCGTCGTTGACGGTGCGGATGGCTGGGGCGAGGTCTTCGGGAGGGATGTCTTTGAGCACGAAGCCGCTGGCTCCGGCTCGAAGGGCTTGATAGACGTATTCGTCGGGATCGAAGGTTGTCAAGATGATGACCCGGAGCGGCCAGTCGGCTTCGGCAAGGATCGTGGCGGTGGCGGTCAGGCCGTCCATTTCGGGCATACGGATGTCCATCAGCACGACGTCGGGGCGGTGTTGTCGAACGGCGTCGATTGCTTCGATGCCGTTGCCGGCTTCGGCGACGACTTCGATGTCGTCTTGGTGTTCGAGTACCAGGGCGAAGCCTCGGCGCACGAGGGCTTGGTCGTCGACGACTGCGACTCGAATGCTCATGTGGGCTCCAGGTGGATCGGGATTCGAGCGAGAACGGTGAAGCGGTTGCCGGCTCGTGGGCCCGGCGTCAAGGGTGCCGCCGAGCAGTTCGGCGCGTTCGCGCATACCGATGATGCCAAAACCGGATTGTGGTAGGCGTTGAGCGCGCTGAGCGTTGGTGGTGGTGTTGGTGATCTCGATGCTGAGTTGCTGGTCGTCGAATGTGACGCGGACGTCGACGGTGGGGTTGGGGCCGGCGTGTTTGATCACGTTGGTCAACGATTCCTGGACGATGCGATAGGTGGCGAGGTCGACCACTGCCGGCGGTTCGATCTGAAGATCGGGGATCGTGAGCGACACGTTGATGCCAGTTTGGGTGATCTGGTCGACGAGCGCGGCGATGTCGGCGATGCCTGGCTGGGGCCCGAGAACGTCGGGGTCGGCGTTGTCCGGTCGGAGCACACCGACGAGTTGGCGGAGTTCGCCGAGCGCTTGTCGCCCTGCCCTTTCGACGTCGCCCATCGCTTCGACCGCGTTGTCGATGTCGGTTCTGGCGATGGTCTTGGCTGCACCGGCTTGGACGGTCATCATGCTGACTCGATGGGCGACGACGTCGTGGAGTTCTCGGGCGATTCGGGAGCGTTCATCGGCGACGGCTTTGCGGGCCCCTTCGCGTTGTTCGCGTTCGAGTTGTGCGGCGCGGTCCTGGAGCAGGGCGAGGTAGTCGCGACGATTGCGGACTCGATGCCCGATGTACCACGGCAGCCAGGCGAAGAGCAGCGACCCTGCGACATCGACGGCTTGCTGCATCGATGGCGGTGCCGAGGGCGACGACGAGAACCGCCACCGCGATGGCCACGAGGCTGTGCCGGAGGTCGGTGACGTAGCGGCCCAGGCTGTAGAGACCGAAGACCAAGGCGAGGTCCTGGCCCTCGCCGTAGCCGAGTGTCGCCCACACCACGAGCGCGACGAGAATGAATCCGACGACCTGGACCGGTTGTCGGCGGCGCCACAGTAACGAAGCTGCTGTCGCGGCCAGGATCAGATAGGCGGGTGCGGCAAGGTCACCAACCACGCTTGGTGAGAACTCCTGACCATCGTCGAGACTGTTGGCGGCAACGGCGATCACCGATGCGATGAAGACGGCCGCTGGCCAGGACGCCGTCGGACGTTCGTGGCCAGCGCGCGAAGGGGCCCTGCCGATGGCTCGGTTCGTGGTCGATCCGGGTGCTCCAGGGCCGCGACCAAACCGCAGTGTCTGCCGGCTGCGTGCCGGTGGACTGGCGTGTCGCGTGGACCATGGAGACCGATCACGGTACGCGCTCCGGTCGGTGCGGGTCACCCTGCTGGCGGTGGAGCAGGCTCTCCGCCGCGCGGGGGATGCCGCCCCCACCGCGCCCCCACATCGGACGAGATCGGTCGCGGCGAGATCCGCCGCCGGGCGGGTCGGTCAATCGCTCTGGCGGGCGGCGACGTTCTTCGACGGCGTTTCTTACCGTTGAGTCGACCTTCCCCATCCCCGTTTGGAGCCGAGATGAAACCCACACTTCCCACCCGCTGGATCGCCGTCGTGGCGCTGTTCGCCGTCGTTGCCACGGCCTGCGGCACCACCGATCCCGAGCGAGCATCCGGCGATGGCACCGCGCTCGTGGCCGTCACCATCGACACGACCGACCCGGTGACGAGCACCGAGGTCGAACTTCCCGTCGACGGCCCGCCATCGACGCCGGCAACCGACACGAAGCCGCCCAGTCGAGACCGTCCCGACCTCGATCCCGTCGCCGATCCCGACGCTGTCGCCGACCGCGTCGTCGTCACGATCGACGAGATCGGCGTCAGCACCGTCCTCCCGAACGGCTGGACCCCGTCGCCAGGCGGCGGGTTCACCGATGGAACGAGCCAACTGAGCGGTTTCGCCATCGCGACGGCCGAAGTCGGCGACGACGCACTCGACGGATTCGAGCCGATCGGCGAGGTCACCGCAGGCGGCCGCGTCTGGGAGCTCCACACTCAGGAGACCGGAGAGCTGATCGTCGGTCTCGCGTTCACCGAGATCGGCGACCTCGCCTATGGACTCGTCCTCGAAGCCGCTGCCGATACTGCCGAATTCCTCCTCGAAACGGTCGTCATCCCCGCCCTCGAGGCCTTCGAGGTGACCGACGTTCCGATCGGCTCCGGTCCGTTCGCGGGCATGGAGATCGACAGCGTCGACATCAACGGCCAGACCGTCGCCTACCTCGCCGCCGGCACCGGTCAGCGGCACCCCGACGGTGGTGTTCGAGGCGGGGTTGGGGAGCAACGGCATGGCCAGCTGGGCGCTCGTCGCGCCCGACGTCGCCGAACATGCCCGGGTGTTCGCCTACGACCGACCCGGCTACGGCGGCAGCGACCTCACCGATTCGCCACGAGATGCCGCAACCATGGTCGAGGAGCTCCGCCGGCTCCTCGACGCCACGGGTCACGAACCGCCCTACCTGCTGGTCGGGCACTCGCTGGGCGGCACGCTGATGGATCTGTTCGCCCGCACTCACCCCGACGAGGTCGCCGGGCTCGTTCTGGTCGATTCCCGCCACCACGAGTTCACCGAGCGCTGCGTCGCTCAGTTCGGTCCCGCCGAGCTGCGACGTTCCCACCGACGAAGAGGTCGCCGGCGTACCCGAGCCCATCCTCGGCGAATGGCGAGCCCTCCCGTACACGGAGACTCAGCTCTCCGTCGCCCCGCCACTCAGCGACATGCCGCTCGCGGTCATCGTCGCCGGCATCGCCGGCGGGTCGTCAGAGACCTTCGAGACTGTGGCGTCAGACCCAGCAGGAGTACGCCGACCAAGTGTCCGGCTCGCAACTGATCGTCGCCGAAGACAGCGACCACGCGATCCCCGCTCGACAACCCCAACTGATCATCGACACGATCATCGAACTGATCGGAGCCTTCCGATGAGCCTCAGGGTCCCCTCCCGCACGCTGGCGAGCCTGGCCGCCGGTGCCTCGCTGCTCATGGTCGCCGCCTGCGCGAACGTCGAAGCCGACAGCTCCGTCGACACGCCGCCGTCGCCGAGCGTCGCACCGGCCACTCCCGAGCCGCAACCGGTGGCCACCGCACCAACGTCTCCCGGTGGCGATGATCTCGGCAGTCTGCTCGATCAGCTGATCGTCGAAACCGGCCTTCCGGCGGTCGGCGCCACGTCTTTCACCAGTGATCGCATCATCGAAGCGGGGGTGGCCGGAGTTCGGCGTGCCGGGCATCCGACTCTGGTCGAGCTCGACGACCGCTTCTCCATCGGGTCCAATGCCAAGGCGATGACGGCCACGCTGGTCGCCACGTTCGTCGATGACGGCCTGATCGATTGGGACACCACCGTGGCGGACGTGTACGAACGAACGCTGCTCGACATGGATCCGAGCTGGGCAGCCGTCACGATCCGCCACCTGCTGAACCACACGTCTGGCCTCGATGACGACGCCACGATCCCGATGCTGATCGAACTCGACTCTGCCGCCCCAGTCGCCCAGCAGCGGCTCGCGCTCGTCGAAACGGTGACCGACCACACCCTCGCCCGGTCCCCGGGTTCGTACGCCTACTCGAGCATCGGCTACACGCTGGCCGGAGCGATGCTCGAGGAGATGACTGGCACCTCGTGGGAAGAACTCATGCAGACCCGACTGTTCGACGTGATCGGAATGGACTCCTGCGGGTTCTACGCGCCCGGCACGCCCGGTGAGGTCGACGAACCATGGGGGCACTTCGACGAGCGGGGCGGCGCCGCCATCGACCCCGGCGACCCCGCCGCCGACTTGCCGCGGGTGATCGCACCGGCCGGGATGGTCCATTGCAACATGGCGGACTGGGTCCGCTTCCTGCAATCCCAACTGCGAGGCTTCCGGGGGAGCGCCGCCGAGATCGTCAGCCCCGAGGCGTTCGACGCGCTGCAAACGACGCCCGACGGCTCTGACTATGCCCTCGGCTGGCTCGCGCTTCGCGACCCGAACGGGACCACGACCTTCTACCACCACGGCAGCAACCACCGCTTCACCGCCGAGGTCTGGCTCGAACCCGGCGAGAACTGGGGGCTGATCACCGTGACCAACGTCGGTAAGACGATCGCCGATCCGCTGCTGGCCGCCGTCGACCAAGCCATGTTCAACCGGAGGACCTCACAATGATGTCAACAACGCCCAGAACGGCCGCCGCCAGACCGATCATCGAAGTCGACGGCTTGACCAAACGCTACGGCTCGTCCGCCGCCGTCGACTCGCTCTCGTTCGAGGTGCCGGCCGGACAAGTGATCGGTCTGCTCGGCCCGAACGGTGCCGGCAAGACCACCGCCATGAAGATGCTGCTCGGACTTGTCAGACCCACGATGGGTCGCGTCCGCGTCCTCGGAGCCGAGTACGGCTCGGCCGAGTTCGCCAACGCGGTCCAGAGGGTCGGCGCGCTGATCGAGTCGCCGGCGCTCTACGAACGGCTCTCCGCCCGCCAGAACCTGGAACTCCAGGCCCGGGCACTCGGCCTCCCGCGCATCCCCAGCCGGATCGACGAGCTGCTCGACCTGGTCGACCTGGCTGATCGCTCCGGCGACCGGGCCGGCACGTACTCGCTCGGCATGAAGCAACGCCTCGGCATCGCCGTCGCCATGGTCGGACGGCCCGAGCTCGTCATCCTCGACGAACCGGCCAACGGGCTCGACCCGGCCGGCATCGTCGACATCCGGAGGCTGCTCCGCCGCCTTCCCGACATGGGAACCACCGTGCTGGTGTCGTCACATCAACTCACCGAAGTTCAACAGGCATGTGACCGGCTGCTGATTCTCAACGACGGCCGACTGATCGCGTCGGGCACCACCGCCGAGATCCTTGCCGGCAACGGCACCGACGAGCTGAGAATCCGACTCGACCCGACCGACCTCGCGGCGGCCGTGGAGAGCTGCCAACGCCATCACCTGACCATCACATCCCGATCCGACGATGCCGTCACCGTCGCGCTCGCCGACAACCAGTCGGGACGAGACATCAACCAGATGCTCGCCGCGGGCGGCATCTACGCGATCGAGATCGTTCGCCAGACGACCAGCCTCGAACACGCCTTCCTCAACATGACCGGAGCAAACCAATGACCAGAGCTGAGATCTACAAACTCCGCAGCCACCGCACCCCGCTCGTGTGCTCGGCCGGACTCCTCATCGGAGTCCTGGCGCCGTCGATCGTGATGATCTGGTACACGCCAACCGATGCGGCTTCCTACGGCGAAGCGTTCGCCGGGATGTTCGAGACGCTCAGCTCTCCTGCTGGGCATCGTCTTCGGTGGTTGGCTGCTCGGTACCGAGTACCGCCAGGACACCGTCAAACGGCTGCTCATCAATGAACCTCGACGCCTTCGGGCACTGACCACCAAGGGCCTCGTCGGCGCCGGCGCGATGTCGGTGGTGATCGCGCTGATCGCCGGGGTCGGCTGGACCGCGGCACGCCTGGTCGGCTCGATGAACGACGCCACCGTGCCATTCGACGGGCGTTCGCTGCTGGCCTTCAGCGTCAGTGCCCTCGTGGCGGCTGCCTTTGCCTACAGCCTGTCCGCGGTCACCCGGAGTGATTCGTTCGCGATGGTCGGCACCGTGGCAACGATCCTCGTTGTCGGGCTGCCACTCAGCCTCGTCCCGAGGGTCGGCAAGTACACCGTGTTTCCGGCGATCACGCGAGTCGAGGAGTGGGTGTCCGGCACACCGACCGAATCATTGAGCACGCTGTCCGCCGGCGCCGCCGCCATCACGCTCGCAGCATGGCTCGTCGGATTCCTGACCACCGGCGCCGTCCTGTTCGTGCGGCGGGACGTCTGACCGTGGTCCGCGCTCGGCAGTCGAAGGGCCCGCAGGAGCGAGCTCGTGACCACGACAACTCGTCGTGCGACCCCGACGGTCGTCGAGGTCGGGGCACTCACCGAGTGCCCCGACTCGGGTCGACGGTTGACGGCGTGTCCGAGGGCGAGACAACCTGGGTCTGTGCTTCGGTTCAGAACACTGTGCCTGCTCGCCGCCGTCACGGCGCTCGCATCATGCGCAGACGATCGGCGCACACGAGACACGGCACCTCCGACTGGGCAGTCGCCGGTTCTCGCGGATCCATCAACGATCAACACCGACGTCTCGCCTGTCACCACCGACGTCTCGTCTCGGCGCGAGGAACTCACGCGTCTGCTCGAACAGGGACTCGCCGAATGGTCCGAACAGCACGACGTGGTCGGTGCTGTCGTACTGATCCGCGACGGCGACGTGACGGTGCGCGCGGCCACCGGGGTGCGCTCCGTCAACAGTCAGGAACCGATCACGGTTGGCGATGAATTTGCGATCGCGAGCATCACGAAGACCGTGGCGGCCGTCGCTGTCCTCCAACTCGCGGATGCCGGCCTGCTCTCAGTCGACGATGCGGTGGCCGACTACGTACCGGGCGTTCCCGCGCCGATCACCATCAGGGAACTCCTGGGTCATACCAGCGGGTACCGGGACCCTGTTGACGAGTCGATCGCCGCCGTCCTGCAACCGGAGACGCGACGCACCAGGGCCGAACAGATCGCCGACGTCGTCGCGGCTGGACCCGCCGGCACACGTGGAACACACCACGCGTACGCGTTTGCGAATTACCTCCTCCTCGACGAGGTGATCGCGACCGCGACCGCGTCGACGTTCGAAGAGCAGGTCGCCACGCTCATCTTGCAGCCCCTCAACATGGACTCCTCGGGGTTCGAACCCGGTGCCAGCGATCTCGCGTCCCCGCACGAACGGCCGGCGCCGGGTCAACCACCGCTCGATCTCGCGGACTTCAACATTGCGGAGATGATCCGATCGAGTGGGGCCGCCGGTGCGCTGTACTCGACCGTCGACGACCTCGAGAGGTTCGATCCGGGCGGTGTTCGACGGGCACGGGTTCGCCGAGGACACGATCCGTCAGCTCACCGACCCGATCGTTCCGGGCGCCGACTACGGCCTCGGCCTGGGCATCTACGACTCACCAGCCGGTGTCTCATACGGCCACAACGGTCGGATCGTCGGTTACCACGCGAGCATCCGGCACGATCCCGAACGCGAACTCACCGCGATCGTGCTCAGCAACGACGGCAACGCACCGACCGAGCAGCTCGTCACGGCGCTTCTGGCGGGCCTCGACGGCTGACGCGGCCAGTTCGACACCGACGCCCGCTGATCCGAGTCCCAGACTTCGCCCGAGCGCCACATCGCGATGCCGTCTCACCGACACGGGCGGTTCGCACACCATCGAGTCGTGGCTGAGCGTGCAGACGGGATTCGTGGGAGCGTTCTGGCGGGTGGGGGCCGGTCGTTGGCCGTAGGCTCGGATCTCATGGCGCTTGCGAACATTCCTGCCCTCGACGGACTCAAGCTCACCGAGTGGACCTCGTGCGGGGGGTGTGCGGCCAAGTGGGGCGCATCGTTGCTGAAAGACCTCGTTGCCGACTTCCCGGTGGCGACCGATCCGGCGCTGCTGGTCGGGCTGGCACCGTTCGACGATGCCGCGATCTACCAGGTCAGCCCCGACGTGGCGATCGTGTCGACGACCGACTTCTTCCCGCCGCTGGTCGACGATCCGGCCGACTTCGGGGCGATCGCCGCCGCCAATGCCTGCAGCGACGTGTTCGCGATGGGCGGTCAGGTCGTGATGGCGGTCAACATCGCCGCCTTCCCCGAGCACTTCCCGCGCGAAGCGATCGTGGCGATCTTCGAAGCCGGTGCCCGCACCGTCGCAGAGGCCGGCGGAGCGGTGGCCGGTGGGCACACGATCCGCAACCCCGAGCCGATCTACGGACTCGCCGTGCAGGGCGTCGTGCATCCCGACCGAATTTTCCGCAAGAGCGGCGCAGCCGACGGCGACGTGCTGGTGCTGTCCAAGCCGATCGGCACCGGGCTCACGCTGGCGGCCGGAAGCGACGCCGACAAGGCCGTCGCGATCGTCGGCATGAAAACCCTCAACCGTTCAGCCGCTGAGTCGCTGCGGGCGCTCGACGATGCGGTCCACGCCGTCACCGACGTCACCGGGTACGGACTGGCCGGACACACGTGGGAGATGGCTGAGCGCAGTGGCGTCCGGGCAGTGATCGACACCAACTCGATCGTCGCCTACCCCGGAGCGCTCGAGGCCGCAAACGACGGTGCCCGCACCGGTGGCGACCCACGCAATCGCGAGTACCTGGCCGGCCACCTCGCCAGTTCTGCTGCCCCCGGACCCGAGGCGCTGTGCTTCGATCCGCAAACGTCCGGTGGCCTGCTGGCGGCGGTTACCCCTGACGCTGCGGCGGCGCTGCTGAGCCAGGGCTTCTGGCGGGTTGGCATCGTCGAGGCGGGCGAGCCGGGCGTCACGCTGCACTGACGAGCGACCCTCGCCGCCATCGTCTCGGCGGGCGCCGATCACGCAGTCAGGTAGCGTCAGCCACGATGGCAGCGCGCGGCCGGGCCCCGACCCGCAAGATCGAACAAGAGCTGTGGGCCGAGGGCTACCAGTCGATCGTGGGGATCGACGAGGTCGGGCGAGGGGCATGGGCCGGGCCGCTGATGGTCGGTGCCGCGATCCTGCCTCGCGACAAGCGAGTGCAAGGCGTGCGCGACTCGAAGTTGCTGACCGAACCCGGACGTGAAGCCATCTTCGACCGGATTGCCGACTGGTGCGTCGCCTGGTCGGTGGGCGCCGCCAGCCAGGAGGAATGCGACGAGATGGGCATGGCCGACGCTCAACGGCTGGCGTGCCGCCGGGCGATCGACGCGCTCGGGATCACCCCCGACGTTGCGGTCAGCGACGGCAAGTGGGATTTTGTCACGCCGACCGTCGCCCACGTCGAGATGCGCGTCAAGGCCGACCGCGACTGCCTCAGTGTGGCGGCCGCCAGCATCCTCGCAAAGGTGGTGCGCGACCGTCAGATGAGGGTGCTCGCCGAGAGCTACCCGAACTGGTCGTTCGACACCAACAAGGGCTACCCCTGCCCGGTTCACAAGTTCGCCCTGCAGGGCTACGGGCCCTCGGCGATCCACCGCCGGACCTGGGTGTTCATGGACAACTTCGTGCCCTGGAGCGGCTGCCCACGAACCTTTCGCGCCGAGCAACCGACCCTGTTCTGAGGGCGAAAGGACCTCGGACCCTTTCGGAATCGGTTCCGGCGGACTGTGATGGTGGTATCCGCGAAGTCTCCCCACCACGAACTGAGGCACGCCATGTCAGACCACCCGCCGATCGTCGTTGATGCGCTGCGCGTCCACGGGCACCTTGCAACCCATGAGGTGAATGACTTGATCGCTCACTGGTCGAAGCTCGACCAGCGACTGCAGTCGTTCCGGGATCGCTCGATCAACCTCGATCTGCATGTCAATGATCGCGATACCCCGAGCCAACACATGACGCTCGATGTTCAGATCGGTGGCTTCAAGCCGTTCATCGCATCCTCCTCGGCATCGACGCTGGTTGCGGGTCTCAACGAGGTGCGCGATGAGATGATCCGGCAGTTGACCGATGCCAAGGACCGCACCGAACCGCGCAACAACCGCCGCCTGCGCGAATCGCTGAAGCGGCAGCGCCAGAACTGACCTGGCTACTCGTCAGTGCTTCGGTCGGCGACCGAGCTTGCCCAGCAGATTGCTGACTGCCTTGTCGCTGATGCCGAGCTTGCGCTTCACCTTGTCGTAGGCGCGCAGTGCCTGCGAATCGAGCCAGATCCACACCCGACCGAAGCCGTCGGTCGGGCGAGCCCGGTAGTTGGTCGCCTTCACCACCGGATTGGCTTCCTCGGTGAAGTAGTACAGCGCCATCGACTGGCGAGTCCGGCCGTCCGGGCAACGCAGCGGCTCGGGGTGACCGTGGTAGGAGTGTTCGCCGGTGCTGAACAACAACACCCGGTTGCCGAGCGGCGTGACGGTTGCAGCGCACTGGCTCATGTCCTCTGGCCACATCTCGAGTTCGCCGCCCCACTCCGATTGCCAATCATCGTTGAGATACAGCAACAGGTTGACCCGCCGCTGCCAGTTGGTGTGGGTGTGGTGCGCCGTGAAGTCGGCATGGATGTTGAGGAAGCCGCCGGGCAGGCTGCGATGTAGTCCTCCGCCATCGAGCGACGGGTCGGGCTGCAGACGCTCGAATCCGGTCAGATCCGCCAGGAACTTCACGAAACGCTCGGAGGTCAGCGCCGTGTTGAGGGCGGCCAGGGTAGGCCCCCACGTGTCGACCTTGGTGTTGGAGTACTTGCGTTCGTTGACGTGCAGATAGTTGGCCCACTGATCCAAGTTGAGATCGTCGAGCTCGTCATAGGCGCGCTGCAGGGTCTCGGGCTGCAACACGTCGTCCAACACGATGTGGGGATACGGGGTTGCTGCGCCGTACTGCGCAGCGAGCTCTGGGAGACGGGCTTCGAACTGGCCGAGGTTGAGCAGCTGATCGATGTCGGGTTGCATGGTGCGCCTTCCTGGGAACGGTCGACAATCTACTGACCTGCCGGGTCGATCAGGCGGGCAGGTGTCGCCGACTGCGGCAACGGGTACGCTGTTCGTGCCCCGACGTGGGTGTCGTATGTGGACTCGCCGTCGAACCGCCCAAGCACCGATCAGCGTGGATGAGCAGCGATTCCGTCGGGCGCTCCGATGGTCAGCCGCGGCGAGCACGGTGCTGTTCCTCCTGCTGCTCTGGAACTTCGGGTTCCATCCTTTGCGAACCGCCCTGCCGGGTGGCGCCTTCTCCGACTTCTACGATCTGCAGGCGGTCAGCCTGATGGACGGCCACCTCGACATCGAGGCCGGTGAAGCCGGTATCGAGGCGTTCATCGTCAACGGCAAGGAATTCCTCTATTTCCCGCCTGGTCCGGCGATCCTGCGGCTCCCGGTGATGGTGTTCACCGATCATTGGGATGGAAAGCTCACGGCGCTCTCGATGCTGGGGGCCTGGTCGGTCTTGGTGCTGCTGAGCGGGCGCCTGCTCTGGGCCGTGCGCCAGCAGCTGCGACCCGACGAACCGCTCGGACGCTGGGAACTGGGATTGTTCGGTGTGTTGCACGGGTCGATCTGCGGAGGCTCGGTGGTGCTGTATCTTGCGGCCCTGCCGTGGGTCTACCACGAGGCCTACATCTGGTCGATCGCCTTGACCACCGGTGGGATGTTGCTCTTGATCCGCCTCTATCAGGCAACCGATCGCCAGGCGGTGGCGATGCTTGCAGCCTGCGTGTTGGGTGTAGTGCTGGTGCGAACCACGGCGGGATGGGCTCTGGCGGCGTCCGCCGTCCTGCTGGCGGTGATCGCTTGGCGGGGTGACCGCGATTCCGAGCTGCGACGGCTTGCACTTCCGATCGCCTTGGCCGGGTTGGTACCGCTGTCGATCGCGATCGCCGTGAACTGGGCCAAGTTCCAGCACCCGTACCTGTTCCCGCTCGACAAGCAGGTGTTCACCGGGCTGAGCGCCCAACGTCGACTGGCGATGGAGGCCAATGGGGGCGATGTCGTGGGCGCCCGGATCCTGCCAACGACCCTCGTGAACTATTTCCGGCCGGACGGCGTGCGCTTCTCCGGGCTGTTCCCGTACGTCACGTTCCCGGCAGATCCGGCACCCTCGTACGGCGGCTCCGTGATCGACCAGTCGTACCGAACCGGGAGCGTCGTGGCGTTCATGCCGCTGCTGTTCGGTCTCAGCATCTGGGGCCTCGTTGCGATGGTACGTTCCGGTTCACGTCAGGCAACTCAAGCGTTGCGGGTGCCGGTGCTCGGCGCCTTGGCGTGTGGCGGCCCGGTCCTGCTGTACGGCTATCTGGCGTACCGATACACCTCGGAGTTCATGCCGATCCTGATCCTTGGCAGCGCGATCGGCATGGCGTCGCTCGTCACGACCTGGTCGGGCGGCACGTTCGTGGTCAAGCGTCGCGTGCTCGGGGTCGCCGTGGCGTTGTGTGCGTTCGGGGCGTACGCCAACTTCGCCAGCGGCGTCAGCACCCTGAGCGTCAGCAATCCGGGAACCACACTCGAGCGCTACATACGCATCCAGGCCAAGCTCGCCGATGCCACGGGGCAGTCGTTCACGTCGCACATCTCGCAGGGGGACTCGCTACCGCGGACGGCTGAGGTCGATGACATCTGGATCGTGGGTGACTGCGATGCATCGTTCGCCAGCAATGGTGATCCGTACGGTCCGTGGGAACTGCTCTCGATGGCTGAGTGGAAGTTCACGATCGAACCGCTCGCCGATCTTCCCGACGACGGCGATCGCGTACTGATCGCCACGGTCGGCGAGGGAGCCAAGCGGTCGACGATCACGGTCGAGGTCGAGCCGACACGTTTTCGAAGCGTCGTGGTGCGACCCGACGGGACCCGAATCGGGGAGTGGTATCCCTATCCGCCGGGCACCTCGTTCACCGTCGAGGTGTTGGCGAGCATCGAGTTCCGGGTCTATTCGGTGGAGCCGGCGCTCGATGATGACAAACTCGTCGTTCCGATCATCACGTTCGACGGCGACATGAACCTTCCTGACTTCCTCGAACCGAGTTTCCGACGGGACCGACCTGGTGTCCGTGCAGGTCACGAAGCTGCCTCCCAATGCGATCTGTCGCAGCTTGCTCGACCGGGTCGAGGGCCGGTCGTGATCGCGGATCGGAAGCGACAGGTCCAGACTGCGGTTCGCTCGACGTTCCGTCGTCCGCCACCCGTTGGTGACGATGCCGGCCGCGTTCGGTGGCGGCGGGCTGGCTTGGCTGGCGCTGTACCGGCGTTGCTGCTCCAGTTCTGGATGCTCACCGCGGGCACGTGGAATCTGTTCCGCTGGGACCGCTCGGCCGACTTCTACGACGCTCAGGCCCGTTCGTTGCTCGACGGCGTGTTGGCAATGGACCCACGCTTGCTCGGCATCGAAGCGTTCCGCCGCGGCGAGAACGCCTACATGTACCAGGGGCCGGTTCCGGCGTTCTATCGGGTGCCGATCGTTGCCCTGACCGACCGATTCGACGGTCGACTCGGTGCGGCCTCGATGCTCGTCGGCTTGATCGTGTTCCTGGTCGTGCTGCTCGGTGTTGGCTGGCGACTGCGTTGCATGGTGCTCGACCGGGCCGAAGTCACTCGGGGCGAGCAGGCGCAGGTCGCTGTGCTGATCTTTGTGCTGGTCGGCGGGAGCAGCCTGCTGTACGCCAGCAGCCGGAGCTGGGTCTATCACGAGGCGATCGTGTGGGGCGTCGCCTACACGATGGCGAGCTTCTCGTGCCTGCTGCTGTGGCTCCAGTACGGTGCTCGCCGCTTTTTGGTGTGGGCCTCGGTGATGGCAGCGCTGGCGATGCAGACACGGGCGTCGGTCGGTGGCGGAGCGCTGGCCGGGCTGGGGATCGTGCTCGGCTGTCTGGTGGCCGGTTGGATCGCGGCACGCTGGGGCGGCACCAACCGGGCAGCGGCCGCGATGAAGCGGCTCGACTGGATTCCCGAACGCCCGGGCGCGCCTCGACCCGGATTGTGGTTGACCGGAGCGATCCTGGTGCCACTCGGCGCCTACGCGGTGATCAACTACATCAAGTTTCACCAACTGTTCTCGGTGCCGTTCGAACAACAACAGTTCACGCTCCAAGATCCGCAACGCCAAGCGATGTTGGCCGCAAACGGTGGTTCGCTGTTCAACTGGAAGTTCCTTCCGACCAACCTGGTGCAGTACTGGCGCCCTGACATGCTCAGCATCTCGGGACGGTGGCCATTCATCTCGTTCCCGCAACGTGAGGTCTGGCTGATCGGTGACCCGTTCTACGACCTGCTCGACCTGACCGCCGGTATTCCCGCCACGATGCCGTTGCTGGTCGGCCTGGGCATCGTGGGGACGGTCGCCATCGTGCGTGGCTCAGCCGGTGACTTGCGGGCGCTGCGTCCGATCCTTCTGGCGTGTGTCGCCGGCACGTTGGCGGTGCTCAACATCGGCTACATCGCCAATCGCTACCAGAGCGACTTCTTGCCGCTGCTGGCGATTCCAGCCCTGGTCGGCGCCCCGTTGTCGCTGGCTTGGGTGCGTCGTCACACGCCGGCTATTCGGTCGATCGTGACCGCCCTGGCGGTCGGCGCTGCCGTGTTCACCGTGCTTGCCAACCTGGCATTGGGTTACATCTTCCAGCGCGCCTATGCCCCGGTCACGCCACCGGCTCAGATCGCCGGATTCGTCCGAACCCAGCTCACCGTCGACGGTTGGTTCGGAGACGGACGACTCCCAAACGTGCGACAAGGATCTTCGCTGCCCGAAGGTGGCGACTACGGCGACATCTTCATCGTCGGCGATTGCGACGCCGTGTACTGGTCGGACGGGATGGTCACCAACGCCGTCAAGCTGTCGAACTGGAACGGTGTCGAACGAGCCGAGGGCCAAGGCGCCTTCGAGGCGACCGTTCGGTTCGCCGAACCCGCCGAGGAACAACTGCAACCGCTGCTCAACATCGTCGGCGGCAGCGGTGAGGTGTCGGTATTCGTGTTGATCGACCCGATCACCGACCTCATGAGCTTCGGCTACCTGAGCCCCGACATCGAGTGGCGCGGTTCCACGGTGGAGCTGCCTTTTGACCAGGACCTCCCGATGCGAATGGTGCTCGACCCCCGTGTCCGTATCTTCGAGCTCTACATCGACGGTCGCCTCGTACTGGCGACCGGCCACGACGGCGGCACCGAGATCACCGAGGGTGATGGATCGCGCCACACGAAGGCGATGGTCGACCGCTTCGGTGGGGTGATCACCCCGGACCCGATCGAACTGTCCGTGTGCCCCGATCTGTTGCGCAGCGTCGAGCGCTGAGGTTCGCTGGCTCGGAGACTCAGAGTGCGCCGGGCTTGAGTTCGTACACGAACTGGTAGCCGAACAGCTGTGGACGCAGCTTGGTGAGCAGCCGGTCGGTCTTGCCGACGAATCCGAGTTGGTCGGACACCTCGCCCTCGCTCTGGCCGGAACCACGGTCGACGACGTCGATCGGCAGCCCGGTGACATCGCGCTTCACGATGCCGAGCCCCGAGTCGAGCACGAGCCGTTCGAAGCTGCGACGGGTGAAGAACCGCACATGGGTGTTGTCGAGGATGCCGCGCCGGTCGTAGTCGAACAGTCCGAACATGGTGCGTGCCCTCGGGTACCAGTGTCCGAAGTTGGGCACGCTGGCGACGATCGATCCGCTCGGGCCGAGCAACTGGCCGGCCTGCTCGAGCAGAATCCCTGGCTCGCGAACGTGTTCGAGCACATCGGCGCACAAGACGATGTCGTAGCCGTCGCCGACTTCGGCAGGGATGCCCTCTTCGAGGTTGGCCTCGACGAAGTGGTCGACCCGCTCGCTGACGCCCTCGTGCTTGGTGAGATCGACGCCCGTGACCTCGTGGCCGAGCGCCCGCAGCCGTTGCGACAGCCGTCCATCGGAGCAACCGAGGTCGAGGATCTTCGACGGCTCACGGTTGGAGAGCCACGACAGGATCCGGCCGTGCGACGACGTGGCGTCGTTCTTCATCTCGTACGAGTCGTCGGAGGCGAATGCCAGCTCGCCGGTGCCGAACCCCATCTTGTGGAGCCGGTAGCGGCCGGTCAGCTTGGTGACGTCCCAGGCGTACTTCATGCCGTTGACATGGCAGATCTCGTCGCCGTAGTAGGTGGGGATCGGCAGCTCGACGATGCGGCTGCCGTTCTCGTGCAACTGCACGATGATCTCGGTGTCGAAGTCGAAGCCATCGGAGTTCTTCTGGAACGGGATCTCCTTGAGCGCCGCCACCGAGTAGGCCCGGTAGCCGCTGTGCCATTCGGACAGGGAGGTGCCGGCCATCGCGTTCTCCCAGCCGGTGAGGATGCGGTTGCCGAAATACTTGTACTTCGGCATGCCGCCAGCCAGTGCGCCGCCTTGTTCGAGCATCCGCGATCCGAACACGGCATCGGCTTCACCGTCGACGATCGGCTGCACCATGCTCGGCAGGTACTCGGGGGCGTACTGCCCGTCACCGTGCAACAGCACGACGATGTCGAGATCGTCCTCGATCGCCCACTTGTAACCGGCCTTCTGGTTGCCGCCATACCCGAGATTGACCGGATGACGCACGATCCGCAGCGGCAACTCGGTGCCGAGCTGCTGGTACCCGACGCCGACCAGATAGGTGCTGTCGGGGCTGGCGTCGTCGCACATCAGGACCTCGGTGAGGTCCGGGATGAACTCTTTGGGGATCCGGTCGAGCACGGCCGCCAGGGTTCCGGCGGCGTTGTAGGCAACGATCAGAATGCCGATTCGGGGCCGACGCTCTTCGACAGTCATGCCCGCCAATCTACTGTCGCAGCGGCAGCGGTCGCACGGTAGGACGCGCTTCGTCCAGAGGAGCCTGAGCGACTCGCATGTCTGGACAGGCTTCTAACATGCTCGACGTGGAGATTCCGATCGCCGTGCTCGACCTTGGAGTGGTCGAGCTGCCGGACTGGCATCCGCGGGCGGCCGACCGGACCTGCCTGATCCAAGGGTTCGGGGGCTGACGTATCGTGCGCAGATGCCGTCTGACTCCGATCACGCTCGCCTCGTACCGCGTTTGGACGCGCCGGTGCGGGTGGTGATCGATACCGATGCCGCCAATGAGATCGACGATCAGTTCGCCCTGGCGTGGGCGTTGCTCGCCCCCGACCGGTTGCGGATCGAAGCGATCAATGCCGCCCCGTTCGGCCATGGCGACTTCCTCGCTGCATTGGTGGCCGCCCAACAGTTGAGAGGCGACGCCCCGTCGACGACGTTCGAACAGTTGGCGGTCGATCTCGGCGACGAGGTGATCGCCCAGCTGCTCGCCCAGGGCCCGGCATCGCTGGGCATGGAACGCAGCTACAACGAGATCCTGCGGGTGCTCGACGCAGCCCAGCCGGAGCACCGCCCGGCGGTCCACCGCGGTGCCGACCGGTTCATGACCGATCCGGATGACATGGTCGACAGCGCTGCCGCCCGCGCCATTGTCGAGCTCGTGCATGCATCACCCGAACGGCTCTTCGTCGCCGTGCTCGGCGCCTCGACCAACGTGGCGGCGGCGCTGCTGCTCGATCCGACGATCGCCAAGAAGATGACGGTGGTCTTCGTCGCCGGATATCCGAGCGCCAGCCCGCACGTCGACGACAGCTTCAACCTGTTGCAGGACCGCAACGCCTCGAACCGGCTGCTGGCCGACGACGTCAATCTGGTCTACATCCCCGGGTACCAAGCCGCTGACACGCTCTCGGTTTCACTGCCCGACCTCGAGCGACATGTGGCCGGTTGTGGGCCGCTCGGTGAGCTGTTGGTGCAGCTGTATCACGACAACCCGCTCGCCGCAGAGCCGACCAAGCCGGGCCACTCGTGGGTGATGTGGGATCTCGCCCCGATCGCATGGCTGATCGATCCGAGTTGGGTTCCGACGGTCGACACCGAGGCGGCGTCGGTCGGTGCCGACCACCGCTGGCACCGGAGGCCGGGAACGATGGTGGAAGCATTCCGAGTCGACCGCCGATCGATCTACATCGACTTCTACGAACGCCTCGCCCGCTTGATCTGATCGGACACGGACCGCTACCAGGCGTCGGTGATGCAGAAGTCGTTGCCTTCGGGATCGGTCAGCCAGGTGTGGGTACCGAACGATTCTACGACCGTGGCGCCCAGCGTCACCAGCCGGGCGACCCTCGCCTCGCGGTCGGGGGTCGCGAAATCGAGATGGACAGGGATCTTTCCGTTTCGGTGCGGGTTTCCGAGCTGAAAGCCGAGCACGAACTCGGGTCCGTCGACCATGACGCAGTCGTCGGTCTCCGGTGTGAGGCCGCGGGCGGCAAGTCGGGCGATCTCGGCGGCGTCATATGGTCGCACGGCGAACTCGTCCAACGCCTCTGCCCAGAACTGCGCCAGGGTCGCCGGGTGCAGGCAGTCGAACACGATCTCACTCAGCCGCATCGACACATCGTGGCACGCGCTGTCGTTTCGCGGCGTGGGAGAATGCCGGATGTCTGAAAGTGCCCCGGGCCAGCAGCCGCGACTTGTCGCGGTAGTCCTGACCGTGTCGGATCTCGACCGTGCGATCGATCTGTACGGACGAGGGTTCGGACTCGACTTCCACCTCAGCGACCACGACGGCGACGACATCTGGACGAGTGGCCGCCACGCAGCGACGTCGTGGACCGACGGTGCCTTCATGCACTTCGCGCTCTATGAGACGAAGGATGGCAACGCGACCTCGCGAGCACAGATTGCGTTCCGGGTCGACGACCTCGAATCAGCGCACCAACGGGCGGTGGCGGCGGGCGCCGAGATCGTCCACGACCCGAAACCACAGCCGTGGGGGCGCTCGGCCCGCTACCGCGACGACGACGGCAACATCATCGAGCTCACCCAAACTGACTGAATCTGCTGGAGTTGGGAGTTGTGCCTGGCACAACTCCCAACTGGGGTCAGCCTTGGTCGAGGGCTTGGGCGAGGTCGGCGACGAGGTCGCTGGCGTGCTCGATGCCGACCGACAGGCGTACCAGGTTGTCGGGTACCTCGAGCGGTGAGCCGGCGGCCGAGGCGTGGGTCATCGCCCCTGGATGCTCGATCAGGCTCTCGACGGCACCGAGCGATTCGGCCAGGGTGAACAGCTCGGTAGCCGCCGCGATTCGGCGAGCGGCTGCCTCGCCGGCTTTCACCGTGAAGCTGACCATCCCGCCGTAGTCGCGCATCTGCTTGGCGGCGGCAGCATGACCGGGATGATCGGGCAGCTGCGGGTACAGCACGCGATCGACCGCTGGATGGGCGGCCAGCAGGTCGACGATCGCCCTGGCGTTCTCGCAATGGCGGTCCATCCGGATACCGAGCGTCTTGACGCCCCGCAGCACCAGGTAGCAGTCGAACGGTGACGGCACGGCGCCGGCCGCGTTCTGGGTGAACCGCAGCCGTTCGCCGAGTTCGTCGTCATCGACGGCGAGGAAGCCACCGACCACATCGCTGTGTCCGCCCAGGTACTTCGTGGCGGAGTGCAGCGTGATGTCGGCGCCGAGCGTGAGCGGCTGCTGCAGGTAGGGAGTCGCGAACGTGTTGTCCACCACGACCAGCGCCCCGCGGGCATGGGCGATCTCGGCGATCGCCTCGATGTCGAAGCATGTGAGCAACGGATTGGTCGGCGACTCGAGCCACACCAGCCCGGTGTCGTCGGGCCAGTTGGCGACGAGCGCATCGAGGTCGCCGAGGTCGACGGCGGTCCACGGGAACCCGAGCGGCGACCACACTTTGGAGATCAGGCGGAACGTGCCGCCGTAGGCGTCGTTGCCGAGCAGCACCCGCTGGCCTTGCTGCAACAGGCGCATCACGTTGTCCTCGGCGGCCAGGCCGCTGGCGAACGCCAACCCGTGCCGTGCCGCTTCGAGCGAGGCGATCTGGGTCTCCATCGCGGTACGAGTCGGATTGCCTGAGCGCGAGTACTCGTAGCCCTTGTGGACCCCAACCTCGCTCTGAGCGAACGTGGTCGACAGCGAGATCGGCGGCACGACGGCGCCGCTGGCAGCGTCCGGCTCCTGGCCGGCGTGAATGGCGAGCGTCTCGAACGCCCACCCCTGTTGTTCTTGTTCTTCACCCATGGGGCGTCCTTCCATTCAGCATCGACGGGGGTCAGGCTTGGGCTTGGGCGTCGAAGTAGCTCAGGATGTCGGTGCGGGTGAGCACGCTCAACGGGCGTCCGCCCGACAGCACCAGCAGGGCCGGCGCGGTGTGCAACATCTCCACGGCGCGCTCCAGCTTTTGGCCGATCCCGATCGTTGGCAGATGCTTGCCCATCACGTCTTCGACCACGGCGTCCATCACCGTGCCGTCGGCAGCGATCGCCTCCATCAGCTCCAACTCATCGACCGAACCCGACACCTCGGCGGCAGCGAACGGCGGAGTGTTCTTGCACACCGGAAGCTGGCTGACGCCGTTGGCGCGCATCCGCTCGATCGCCATCCGTACCGTCTCCTCCGGGCTCACGTACAGCAGGCTGTCGAGCGTGGCGCTGCGGGTCTCGAGCAC
The DNA here is from genome assembly GCA_963700265.1 of uncultured Acidimicrobiaceae bacterium. GTDB lineage: Bacteria > Actinomycetota > Acidimicrobiia > Acidimicrobiales > Ilumatobacteraceae > Ilumatobacter. The sequence continues at coordinate 488,568 of CAVOWX010000002.1, forward strand.
CGAACCGACGCATTGATCGCATTCGGTGAGGAACCCGAAGTTGGCCATCCATTTGTCGTCGAACACCCGGGACAGATAGCCGCGGCCAGAGTCGGGGTTGAAGATCACGACGATGTCGTCGGGGTTGGCGCGCTTGGCGACCTGGATCGCGGCGGCGACGACCATGCCGCCCGACCCGCCGATCAGGATCCCCTCGACCTGGCTGACGTAGCGCGCCATCCGGAAGCTCTCGGCGTCGCTGATGGCGATCGTCTCGTCGTACAACTCCGGTGCCCACGCGGCGGGGAAGAAGTCCTCGCCGACGCCTTCGACCAGATACGGCCGCCCGGAGCCGCCGGAGAACACCGAGCCCTCGGGGTCGGCGGCGATGATCTTGATATTCGGGTTCTGTTCTTTCAGATACCGGGCAGTTCCGGTGATCGATCCGCAGGTGCCGGCGCCGGCGACGAAGTGGGTGATTCGGCCGGCGGTCTGTTCCCACAGTTCTGGGCCGGTGGTCTGATAATGCGAGAGCGGGTTGCTCGGGTTGCCGTACTGGTTCGGACGGAACGCGTTGCGCTCGACCGTGAGCCGCTCGGCGACCTTGTAGTAGCTGCGCTCGTCCTCGGGCGCTACGGCCACTGGGCACACCACGACCTCGGCGCCGTACGCCTCGAGCAGCGAGATCTTCTCCGGGGCGACCTTGTCGGTCATCACGAAGACGCAGTTGTAGCCGCGCTGGGCTGCCACGATCGCCAGCCCGACGCCGGTGTTGCCACTGGTCGGCTCGACGATCGTTCCGCCCGGCTTCAGTTGGCCATCACGCTCGGCGGCGAGGATCATTTCCAACGCAGGTCGGTCCTTCGACGAGCCGCCGGGGTTGGTGGTCTCCATCTTCATGGCGAGCACGGCGGGCAACTGCTCGACCTCCATGATCCGTTTCATCCGCACGAGGGGGGTGCCCCCGATCAGATCGATCACCGAATCGGCGATCTGAGTACCGGCAAGGCGCGCATCAGCCATGGTCCGAGGGTAACCACCTCAGCACCACTCTGATCGCGTAACGGTTTGGTGCCAGGCGCCAACCGTTACGGTGCGGGCATGGCAGGTCGGTTGGACATCATCGGTGATCGAGATGGGTGGCGGTGCTGGCTGTGCGACGAGGAGGTCGATCCCGACATGTCGGTCAACGATCCGCGCGGGCCCAGCATCGACACCCGCATCACCGACCGGCGCGCCAAGAAGAACAAGGGCAAGCAGGAGACGCCCGACCGGCTGGCGCACCGCGGCTGCAACACCGGCAAGGGCTCCGTCAAGCCAGTGGTGGAATGGGCCGACCACCTGTTCGTGGGTGACCCTGCCGTGATCATCACCAGCGTCGAACGACTCCAACGCAAGGGAGGTCGCGAGGTGATGGGGCGCTGCCCGACACAGGACGATGCCGACACCGCCGCCGAATGGCTGGTCGATCGAGTCTCCCGACTCGAGCCGGATCTCGAGCTCGACGCGCTGGTCGAGTCGGGCGGTGGCCAGTATCTCCTGATTCTGCGCGCCGGCTAGTCGCCCACGAGTTCGCCCGCTCGGCGGGCCAGCAGGACGACCAAGAAGATGATCACGGTCACGAGCGCCATCGTGGCACCGGTCGCCGTTGCATGGTGATAGCTCACCAGGAGTCCGATCACGGCGCTCGCGGCGCCGATGGCCACGGCTGTGACCATGATCAGCGGAACTCGTTTGACGAGCAGCGATGCGGTGGCGGGTGGAGCGATCAGAAAGGCGAACACGAGCAGGCTGCCGACGGTCTCGAACGAGGCGACGATCGACAACGCCAACAGCACCAGAAGGGCGAAGTGGGTGAGCTGAGGTCGGAAGCCGATCAGGCTCGCTTGGGTGATGTCGAACGTGCTGACGAGCAGCGCCCGGTGCAACACGATCACGGCGACGATGGTGATGATCGCCACAACGAGCAGCGTGCGCAGGTCGCCGGTGTCGACGGCGTTGATCGAGCCGAACAAGAATCGGGTGAGGTCGCCCGCTCCGCGACCGCGCTGCGCCGACATCACCACGACGGCGAGCGCCAAGAAGCCGACGAAGAGCACCCCGATCGAGGCATCGTCAGGAAGCGGCGATGCGCTTCGGATCAGCTGTACCCCGCCGACCATCGCCAGCGCCGCGATCATGGCGCCGATCGTCGTGCTGTGGCCGAGCACGAACGCGATCGCGATACCGGGCAGCACGCCGTGGGCCAGCGCGTCACCGAGAAAGCTGAGGCCGCGCAGCACGACCCACGTGCCGATCACGCTGGTGCACACCACGCTCAGCAGCGCTGCCCACAGTGCGTCGCGCAGGAACGGATTGTCGGTGAACGGTGTGATCCACCAGTCGATCGGATGCGTCAGCCAGGTCATGTCGTGTAGCTCATGGCGTGAGTGCCTGCGCGATAGCGGTGGCGTTCGAGCGCATCATCTCGATGTAGGTATCGGCTTCAGGGTCGTCGGTGAGTGCGTCGGTCACGAGCGCCACGACCGGTACTCCGAGTCGCTTGGCGAGTGCCTCCGCGTCGTTGGCCGATTCGAGCTGCTCCGTGAAGACGGCCGGAACCCGGCGTTCGGAAATGAGGTCGGCGAGCGCTGCCAGATCGGCGGCACTCGACTCGGCCAAGGTGCTGGTCGAAGGAATCACGGTGCCGACGACCTCGATGCCGTAGCGCCTGGCGAAGTATTCGAGCGAGTCATGACTGGTCACCATGACGCGCTGCTGGGCCGGGATCGGGGCGAGCAACTCGGAGATCTCGACGTCGAGAGCGAGCAGCTCGGCGCGATACTCATTCGTGCAGCGGGTGATCTCCGTCGGGTCGCGATCGACCGCCACGGCCGCCGCACTGATGGCGTCGAGCGCCTGCACCACGAGCGTCGGGTCCTGCCAGATGTGCGGATCGCCGTCGATCAAATCGGTCACCGCGATCGCATCGGTGATCTCGAACACGGTCGTGATCGGTGGATCCTCAACCGCCTCCAGCAGCCCGGTGAGCGGGCCTTCCAGGCCACCGCCATTGGCGATGATCGCGGCTGGTCCGTCGATCAATTCACGGTCGCGCAATGACGGCTCGAACGTGTGCGGGTCGGAGCCGCCAGGAATCAACGAGGTCACCGGTTCACCACACGTCACGTTGGCGGCGATATCGGCCCAAACGCTCGTCGTTGCGATGATCGGCACTTGCTCGACCTGCGTCACTTGCGTGCCGGAACTGCAGCCGCTGATCAAGACGGCGATGCAGACGACGGAGGCCGTTCCATGTCGTTTGAGAATCATTCTCAGAATGCTAGAGTGAGAACCACTCTCATGCCAACCAACGACGATGTTCTGAACCGCGACGATCCGGGGTCCGACGATCTGGAGCGCGGCGCGCTCGTGACCGCAGCGGGCGTATGCGTGCACTACGGGTCGGTGGTGGCACTCGCCCCGACGTCGTTCGAACTGCAGCGAGGCACGACCGTGGCCCTGGTGGGTTCGAACGGCAGCGGCAAGACGTCCTTGCTCTCGCTGCTGGCGGGTTTGGTGACATCGGAGGAGGGTCCCGTGGCGGTCAACGGCACCGTCGCCATGGTCACCCAGCATCGCAACCATCACCGTTGGATGCCGCTCTCGGTCGACGAGGTGCTTCGGATGGGGCGCTACCAGCGACGTGGTTTGCTGGGCAGGATCCGTCGCCAGGATCGTGACTGCATCGACTCGGCCGCCGACCTGCTCGAAGTCTCCAGCCTGCGGCGGCGTTCGTTCGGCGACCTGTCCGGAGGGCAGCAGCAACGCGTGCTCGTCGCCCAAGCGCTGGCGGCCCAGCCCGACCTGCTGCTCCTCGACGAACCGATCACCGGGCTCGACCTGCCGAGTCAGCTTCGTATCCTCGAGGTGATCGAGCAGCATGCCGCAGGGGGAGGCGTCGTGGTGTTCTCGACCCACCATTTGGCTGAAGCGCGCCGCGCCGACCGAGTGATGCTGATGGCCGGCTGTGTGTTGGCCGACGGTCCGCCCGACGAAGTGCTGATCCCGGCCTTGCTGGCCGAGGCGTTCGGTGGACGCCTGATCCGCGACGACGGCACATCGATCGTGGTCGACGACCACGATCACGACCACGGCGAACCGCACGCCCCCGAGCTGTTGCCACACCACGGCGCTCACCAACACGAACACGAGCACCATGAACACTGACGCCGCCGACCTCCACCGCGCCGTCGCCTCCCGGTTGGTCGATCACGAACAGCAGTACACCGCCAACCGGCGTGCCGTGGTCGAAGCGCTGGCGGCCGCTGCGTCGCCGATCACGCTGCCGGACCTGTTGCGGGCCGACGATTCACTCGCCCAGAGCAGCGCCTATCGCAGTCTGTCCGTGTTGGTCGAGGCGGGGGTCGTGCGGCGGTTGGTGCACCTCGGTGACCACGCATTGTTCGAGTTGGCCGAGCACTTGACCGAGCACCACCATCACCTGGTCTGCGAGTCGTGCGGCATCGTGCTCGACGTCACGCTGCCGGATCGCGTCGAGGCGGCGATGGATCGCACGTTCGACGAGGTGGCCGCCGCGCTCGGGTTCGCCCCGCTCCACCACGCTGTCGACATCTTCGGCACCTGCGCCGACTGCGCCGCAGCCTGAACCGAGGGCGCTAGGTCACTTCCGGAAGTAAGGCATGTTCGAACCGCGGGCGCTCAGCTGCCCAGTAGGCGCGGCGGGCGTCGTATCGGGCGATTCCACCCATTGCCTCCCACATCTCGATGAAGGCCTGCTCGCCGGCCTCGACTCGGCGCAACACGAACTGGCCGCCGCCGGCGATCGTGGCATCGAGACGAGCCAACAGTTCGATGCGCTGCCGGGCGTCGAGCCCGTATGCATCGGCGATCACGGCCAGCCGGTGAGGGTGATCGGCGGGGTGCCAGCCGAGTAGCGAGGCGCTCTCGTCGTCGTCGATCGGCACGCACATGCGGGCGAAGGCGGCGATGTCGTGGGCCCGCCGACCCGGTGCCGCGAAGTCGAAGTCGAGTAGCGCTACAGCGAGACCGTTGCGGAACACGATGTTCTCCATGCACACGTCGTTGTGACACATCACGATCTCGTCCGCCTCTGGATCGGCGTCGCCATCGAACAACTCGCGGCTCCACTGGGTGTCCGCATGATCGAAGCCGACAGAGGCGTCATGCAGGCCTCGGATCAGCTGTGCGGTCGTGGCCAGCGCCGCATCGGCTTGGGCCCAGTCGGGATACGGTGGAATCGGCACGTCGCCTTCGACGAACACCAGCCGCTCGCTGCCATCTGGATCGATACCGACCGGTTGTGAAGCACCCTCGAACCCCTGGGCACGCACGTGAGTGAGCAACCGATGGATCGCTGCCGAGTTCGGATTCGAGGGTCGTCGCACCTCGTTGCCGACTCGTGCGACAGCGCCGGCGTTGGCGACTCCACCTTGCAGCACCTCGATGTCGAGCTGCATCCACACCCGACGATCCCACGGAACACTGCCGCGCTGAGCTTCGACGACGTCGCCCATCCAATCCGTCCATTCGGACGAGGTGAGCGTGCGAAACCCGAGCCTCAGATACCACGGCTCGTTCCAGGCGACGTCGCTGAAGGTCGCCAGTGTCACGTGCGACTTGCCGTCGGCGAGAGCCCTGTCGACGGCGCAACGCATCAACGCCGCGCCGATCCCCAGTCGACCGAACTCAGGGAGCACGCTGACCTGGGCGATGCCGAGGTGTCGGTGGTCGGATTCGTGATGCCAACCGAGGTAGCCGACGATCTGACCGTCGACTTCGGCGACGAAGACACGGCCCTCGGCGCAGTACCGCTGAGCGGCTTCATCGGGGATCGCCGATCCGTCGAGTTCGTCGCGGTAGGGGCTGTCGAGATAGCGCTGGTCTGCGGCGCGCTCGATATCCGCCAGCAGTGAGGCGTCGTCAACCGTGGCGACGCGGATCGTGAAATCAGCCACCGAACAGGCGACCCACAAGCCCCGGCTTGGGCGCCTGATAGCCCTCGGGGAGCAGGTGTGGGGCGGCCCGTTCGAGGTAGTCGGTGACCTGCCTGGTCGACGGGTTGACCATCCCGACCTCACCGATCACGACCGTCGGCACCGTTTCGTTGCCGTTGGCGTAGAACCGTACGGTTGTGGCGTCGTCGGGGTTGTCCCAGATGTTGTGGTCGACGGTTTCGATGCCCGCCTTGTCGAGCCCGCGCCGCAACATCGAGCAGAACCCGCATCCGGGTCGCCAGTAAAAGTGGACGGCATCGGTCTTCATGGGTACCTCGTGGGTCTGGCGTGCGGGTCAGGATTCGAGCACGGAGGCGAGCCGCTCGAGCGTCGCTTCCATGTTGGCGGGATGCTTCTTCGGGTATCCCATCAGCTCGATCAACTTGGGGGATGTGGCGGTGGACCAGTCGAAGCTCTCGGTCACCTTGGTGCCGCCGCCGTCGGAATCGGCGACCGGCTCGAGCTGGTAGCGCCAACGGTGCTTGCCGAAGTGCTGCCATGCGATCAGCTGGTTGTCCTCGAACTCCACGACGGTGTTCGTGATGCGGTACGGGAGGATTCCCATCTTCATGTCCATGCCGAACTTGGAACCGAGCTCGAGCCGTTTCGATTCCCCACGCAACTTCTGGACCATGCCTGACCCATCGATCTCGCCGTGGCGGGCAGGGTCGGTCAGCACGTCGAAGATCGCCTCGGGCGACGCCTTGATCACTCGGGACACGGAAACCACACGTTCGCTCATGTCGACAGACCGTATCGGCGTTGACGCACGTTGGAACACCCGCTGGCTACCGTGAGCGCGTGGCCGAAGTGAGCGCGTGGACCGTCGAACAGGTGGCAGCCGTTGCCCCTTCGCCGCGTTCGGTCGCCGCTGCCGAGCCGCTCGCCGACATCGCCCGCTGGTCTGCACTCGGCGCCGACGAGCGGGCGTTGTGGGGTCGCTGCCGGGGGTCGGGTGCCGAGCCGTACGACACCTCCGTCGACCACGTCGAGGTGGCGTGGCGGTGTACGTGCCCCAGCCGCAAGCACCCGTGCAAACACGCCTTGGCCTTGCTGTTGCTGTGGGTTCGAGGCGGCGTGCCGAGTTCAGCAAGACCCGAGTCTGTCGAGTCGTGGATCGGGCGCCGTGACCGTCGAACCCCTGACCAAGCGGTGTCGGCGTCGGCGTCCGATTCGCGGTCCGACTCCGCCGGCGACAATCCACCGCCGGTGATCGGCGACGAACCCGATGCCGGCGCCGATGATTCCTCACCGAGCGACCGCGACGAACTCGATCGGTCGCGCGACGAACGGGTCGCCCGCATGATGGAGGGGTTGCTCGAACTCGATCGCTGGCTGGAAGACCGCATGCGCAACGGGCTGGCCGACCCGACGCTCGCCCGCTACAGCACCTGGGATCAACTCGCCGCCCGTCTCGTCGATGCCCGCGCCGGTGCACTTGCCAACCGAGTCCGGCGTCTGGCCGGCCTCGTTGGCGCCAGCCCAGACTGGCACGCCGAGGTGTTGGCCGAGCTCGGTCTACTGCATCTGATCGCTCAAGCCGGGCGCCGTCTGCCCGACCTGCCGGGCCGGTTGGCCGATGCGGTCGCCACCGCCTCGGGTTGGCAGGTTCGCCACGCCGACGTGCTGGGTGGGGTTCCCGAAACCGACGAGTGGTTCGTCGCCGGGCGCAGCGACACCCGCGAGGACCGCATCGAGGTGCGCCGACTGTGGCTGCGCGGCACGACGTCGGGTCGGTGGGCGATGCTGCTGTCGTTCGCCGCCTACCAGCAGAGCCTCGACGACTCGTTCACCGTCGGCACCGTCGTTCATGCCGACCTGCATCGCTACCCGGGCGGCTCCCTACGGGCCCTTTCGGGTCACCGGTACGCCGACCCGCTGCCGTTCACCACGCCGTCGGCCGTCACCGTGGTGCAAGCCTGCGACGAGATCGGCCATGCGGTTGCGGCCGAACCGTGGCTCGAGCGGTATCCCGCCACCGTACGAGCGACACCGTCGGTGCTCGACGGGCGGTGGGTGCTGACCGATGCGACCGGCTCGCTGCCCCTGCAAGGCGATGATCGCTCGCTCGCCACGCTGCTGGCCGCCTGCGCCGGCTCGGCGACACGTGACAGCGAGGGTGACTCCTTGGTCGACATGACGATCGAGTGGACGCCGTGGGGCGTTCGCCTGCTCACCGTCCATCTGCCCGACCGCACGCTCGACCTCGGTCCGCGGGCCGACGCCTCTTTCGTCGGGGCGTCGTGAGTTCCGACCTCGACACCTACTGGCACGATCTGGTGACGGCTGCCCTGCTCGGCACCGACCGCCGCCAACCGCCGACGCCCCCGGCCGGTGCTGTGGCCGACCTCGTCGATGATGCCGTGCGCCCAGACGGAGCCTCGCGGATGCTGGCGGCGGTCGGTGCCGTGGCAGTGGCGCGGCGGGCGGCGTTCGTGGCAGGCCCGCCCGCCGGTCGACTGCAACCTCCCGAACCGGACCCGCGGCTCGCCTGTAGCAGCGCTGCGGTGGCTACCTGGCGCACCGTCGTGGACGAGTGGCCGGTGCTCGAGGACGAATGGGTGCTGGCCGTGATCGAGCGCGGGTTGCGAGTTCCGCCGGATGCTCTCGTGGAGTTGCTGCAGCGCCATCGTGGCGATGCCGTGCGCCGGGCGCGGGTAACGATCGCCGGTGGTCCGCTGGCGACCTGGTTGGTCGAGCATGTGCCGTCGCTGGCCGCAACCACCGGCAAGCAACCCTCGGCCGAAGCGGTCGCGACGTTGCCCGAGTTGCCGGTGTCGCCTGAGTTGGCGCACCTCTTGACCGCCGATGCCCACAGCTTCGTGAAGCGAATCGGCCAAGGCTTCGACGCCGGTGAGTTCAGCGCCCCGCACCGAGCAGTGCTGGTCAACCTGTTCGCCCGGTGTCGTCCCGAGGTGCTGGCAAACGCGGCGAGCACGTTCGGCAGGGCCCACATCGGACAGGCGCTGGCACTCGCAGACCTCGCTGCCCTACGCCACCGAATGCTGACCGAACTCGGCTTCAGAGTCTGACGACCGACCTCCCGCCGGCTCGTCAGCGGATCGGTTTGGTGTAGATCGCGTCGTAGTTCTGGAGGATGAAACCGAGCGAGGTGTACACCTGAAACGCTCCGCCTGGGTTGTTGGTGTCGACGCCGAGTGCGGCTTGCGTCATGCCGCGGGCCTTGAGTTCGTGCAGGCTGAGCGCCAGCAGGGCGCTGGCCATGCCGCGGTTGCGCCATTCGTGATGGGTGGAGATGTATTCGGTGTAGCCGCGCAGGTAGCCCCGCTCGGCATTCTCGTCGTGGTCGATGTAGCTCTTCACCTGGCCGACGATCTGGTCGCCGAACCATGCGACTTTCCACAGTGACGGGTCGTGATCCCGTTCGGCCAGTTCGGCGTCGATGTCAGCTGCGGTCGGTTCCTTGAAGTCCCACTCGCCGCGGAACGCCTCCCAATGCGCCTCCCAGATCGGGCGCACCTGATCGGGCTGAACGGTTCGCACTTCGACGCCCTCCGGCAGTTGCCGTTCCGGGATGTCATCGAGGTTCGGGCGCACGAGCGAGGCCTCCCATTCGGTGGCCCCGTATCCGAGCGTTTCCAGCCAGGCTGCTTCGTGCGTCGCCACCAGCCCTGGTCCTGGATGTGTGGCATACGCCCGGTACCGAGCGTGCTCGACCTGTTCGGCCCACGACGCCATGTGCTGTTGTTGGGCATCGACCAGCGGAGCGAACAACGCTTCGGCCAGATGATCTGGGTGGGTGGGGCAGAACACCACGCAGTCGCGCACGCCGGTTCCGAGATCCGTCCAACTCGCCCGGCCGTACCCGACGACTTCCACCGATTCGCCGTCGACGTGTTCGATCACGACGATGTCGGTGTCGGGGTTGCAGTCGACGAGACGCGCGTAGGTGGCATCGAACTGCTCGACACTCGGCAACGCTGGGTTGCCGGTCGACAACCGGTAGGCGTCGAGCACAGCGGCCATTGCGGCGTGGTCGACGCGCCCGCGGTACGGCCGAGCACGATACGGCGCCGGCAGTGAGTGGCGATCGGCCAGATGCATATCTCGACCGTAGTGATGCAGCCTGTGGGAGCCGCGCCAGGTTTCGCCAGGCTCGCTCGGCGGCACGTCAATCGTGCTGGGCGTCGAGTTCAGCGTCGAGCCGCTTGACGAGCGTCTTGGTGGCGACGGCGCGGTAGCTCTCCTCGATAGTCGAACAAGACCTCGCGTTCCTCGCTGGGCACGGCGTCGACGAAGATCGTGACCCAGCCGTGCTTTCCCAGCCCATACCTGGTGGGGAACGCCTCGGGGTAGGAGAGCGCATGGTCTCGCGACTCGGGCAGTTTGGCGGTGATCACCGGGCGCTGGCTGTCGGATCCGCTGACGAACACGAAGATCTTCTTGCCGACCTTCGTGACCCGATCGCCCCACGCCCCGGGCATGGTCAGCGCGAACTGTTCCAGCGAGTCGACGAACGCGTGCTCCGGGGCGGAAGGCTGTCGCGCCCAGCAGGGCGTGCCGACTTTTGATCCGCTCCGATTTTGAGATCTCGACGTGACAACGCCAATGTGGATCCCATGGTGACCGGGGGGCTGTCGACGATCGACGGTATCGAGTACTACCGGATCGACGGAGCCGAACGGATGGAGCCGTTCCTGATGACGGTTGTATCCGAGTCCGACCTGTGGATGTTCGTGTCGAGCACCGGGGCGCTCACCGCCGGCAGGGTTGACGCCGACCATGCCCTGTTCCCGTACGAGACCGTCGACAGGTTGCACCGGGCTGTCGGCGTCACCGGTCCCGTTACGGTGATCGCCCGAACGGTGGACGGGGAGCGCAGGCTGTGGCGCCCGTTCGGTGTCGAGCTGGGAGCATCGTGCACGCGATCGATCTCGAAGAGCGTGCTCGGGGATCGGCTGGTGTTCGAGGAGCACCACGTCGAGTGGGGTCTCGACTTCCGGGCCACCTGGGCGCCTTCCAGCTCTCATGGCTGGGTCAGAACCGTCGAGATCGTCGACGTCGGCGGCCGTGGAGCCGAACTGGAGGTGCTCGACGGCTTACTCGACGTGATGCCGGCGGGGGTGGACGCCCGTACCGAGCAGACCCTGTCGAACCTGGTCGACTCCTACAAGCGCTCCGAGACCGGACCATGGGCCACGCTCGCCGTCTACACGCTCGAGGCGCTGATCACCGACCGCGCCGAGCCCGCCGAATCGCTCACCGCCACGACGGTCTGGTCGTCGGGATTCATCGGTGCCGAGCCGGATCTCGATGCCCATGCGGTCGCCGCCATGATCGATGGGCGACGGCGCGACCCGACCCGGCTGGTCACCGGCCGTCCCGGTGCGTATCTGTTGCGAGGCGCGCTGCGAGTACCGGCGTCAGGCGCGGCGTCATGGATGATCGTGGCCGACACCGGACTCGCCCATCCCGATCTGCTCGAGGCGTGTGTCGTGGCCGGTGCCGCCGATCCAGTGCGGGTGGTCGGCGACGACATCGCCGAAGGGTCGGCGCGGTTGCGAACGCTGCTCGCCGACGCCGATGCCTTCCAGTCGACGGCGGACGGCATCGCAGATGCCCATCACCTGTCCAACGTGCTGTTCAACTCGATGCGCGGCGGTGTATTTCCGTACGGGCATCAGGTACCGGTGTCCGATCTGGCCGGCTTCGTGCATGTCCGCAATCATGAGGTGTCAGAGCGGCACCAGACCTGGCTTCGGGCGCTGGGTCAGTGGATTGACGTTGCCGCCTTGCGCGACGCTGCGCTGGCGACCGGCGACGACGACCTCGTCCGGTTGGTGCTCGAGTACCTGCCGCTCACCTTCTCGCGCCGCCATGGCGACCCCAGCCGTCCGTGGAACCGATTCTCGATCAACGTCCGCGACGACAATGGCGGAGAGCGGCTGTCGTACGAGGGCAACTGGCGCGACATCTTCCAGAACTGGGAGGCACTGCTCCACTCGTTCCCCGCCTATTTCGTCAACGTCGTCGCCAAGTTCGTGAACGCATCGACGATCGACGGATACAACCCGTACCGCATCTCGCGCGACGGCATCGACTGGGAAGTGCCCGACCCCGACGATCCGTGGAGTCACATCGGTTACTGGGGCGACCACCAGATCGTCTACCTGCTGCGCCTGCTCGAAGCCTGGGAGCACCACGAGCCGGGTGCGGTCCGGAAGTGGATCGATCGACCGGTGTTCGCCTACGCCGATGTGCCGTACGAGATCGCCGACCACGAGGCGATGGTGCGTGACCCGAAGAACACGATCACGTTCGACACGGAGCGGGCGGCGGCGATCGCCATCGCGCCGAGCAGCACCTCGGCTCCGACGGACGGCTCGCCGTCGATGTCGACGGGGCACTGCTGCGACGTCGGATTGCTCGAGAAGCTGCTCGTGCCTGCTCTCGCCAAGCTCACCAACTTCGTGCCCGAAGGCGGAATCTGGCTCAACACACAGCGTCCGGAGTGGAACGACGCCAACAACGCGCTCGCAGGCCCAGGGCTGTCGATGGTCACGCTCTACCATCTGCACCGATACCTGCGGTTCGTCGGCGCACAACTCGGCGCCGTCGATGCCGAGACGACTGCCTTCACCACGTCTGTCGCCGAGTGGTCGAACGACCTGCTCGGCATCTTCGAGCGGTTTGCGCCGGCGACCGGACCGATCGACGACCACGCCCGGCGCTCGATCGTCGATGCCCTCGGCATCGCTGGTTCCCGACATCGCCGCCGCGTGGCCCAGGGAGTCGACGAGCAACGCCTGGAGGTTTCGGTCGCCGACCTGCGACTCCTGTGCGAGCTGGCAGGCGAGCACGTGGAGCAGTCGATCCGACACGCCCAACGCGGCGACGGTCTGTACCACTCCTACAACCGTGTCTCGTTCCCGACCGACGACACGGCGCAGGTCGACCACCTCGGCCCCATGCTCGAGGGACAGGTAGCCCTGCTGTCGTCCGGCGCTCTCGACCCCGAAGCGGCGATCGCGCTGATCGACGCACTGTTCGACTCTGCGATGTTCCGAGCCGACCAGAACACGTTCATGCTGTACCCGGTCGTCGCCCTGGCGCCGTTCATCGAGCGCAACGTCGTACCGGGCGATGCCGTGGAAGCGAATCCGTGGCTGGTCGGTGCCGCCGACGATTCGCTTCGACGGATCCTGGTGATCGACCGCGACGGCAGGCTGCGGTTCCGGCCCGACATCATCAACGTCGGCGTGCTGGCGTCGATCCTCGACCAGACCGCCCTGACGGAATCCGATCGCGACCGGGTCACCGAGTTGTACGAGGAGGTGTTCCACCACAGCGCGTTCACCGGGCGGTCCGGCAGCATGTACGGCTACGAAGGGATCGGCTCGGTCTACTGGCACATGGTCGCCAAGCTGCTGCTCGCCGTTCAGGAGATCTATTGGTCTGCCCTCGACGACGGCGCACCCGGCGCCGTCATCGACCGCTTGGGCGACGCCTACCGCCGGATTCGGTCAGGTCTGGGTTTCTGCAAGCAGCCCGCCGAGTACGGCGCGATCCCGACCGACTGCTACTCGCACACCCCGGCCCATGCCGGCGCCCAGCAACCCGGAATGACCGGCCAGGTGAAAGAGGAAGTGCTGACCCGCTTCGGTGAACTCGGGCTTCGGGTGGTGGGCGGCTGCCTGCGATTGAGCCCGGGCCTGCTGCCAGGTGACGACCTGTTCCCGGCCGACCGCGATGGGGTTCGAGGGCCGGCATCATTCACGTATTGCGGCGTTCCGATGACCATCGGCCGAGGTGAGATCGATGAGGTCGTGGTGGTGGCCGGCGACGGCACCCGCGAACGCCGAGCCGGCCTGGCGCTGACGGCTGTTCAGTCTCAGGCGCTGTTCGCCCGGAGCGGTGCGACGGTTCGGCTGGAGTGGACGATCGCCCAGTAG
>CAVOWX010000003.1:0-291491 GCA_963700265.1 uncultured Acidimicrobiaceae bacterium
GCACAGGTCGGCGACCGCCACGTGACAGTCGTCGACATCCGGGCAATGGTTGATCGATGGTCGAGGCGGCGTTCGGTGCTGTGGCGTGGATGCCGATCATGCCGTCGATTGCGCCGATCAGATCGCTCTTGCTCATGGCCGACGTCACCTCGGCGCCGACGCGACGGGCTTGTTCGAGAACCACCTTGGCCTTGGTCAGGCCACCGAGATCGGGACTCGTCGCTGTCGCCGTCTTGCTGTCACGGTCCTTGAAGTCAGCGTGTGGATGACGACCACCACCTCTCGTTGCGAGCACGGGCCGAGCGTGAACGGAGTCGGGCCGATCAGTGCACCCCGACCATGCTCGTGTCCCGCCTCCGCCCTTCGTGAACTCGGCCAGCCGGACCGTGATGTTGCGTTCGGCGTTCTTGCGGTGATTCTCGAGTTGGATCGGAATCACCCGGGTCTGCCGGCACGGGCGTAGACGACGATGGCCACGTCGCCGATACAGCACGTGCAGTGGCAGTCGCACGGCTCGAACAGGGCGGTGGGCAACGGTCGTCACAACACCGCCCGCGGCACTCGGCGGGTGGCCGCAGTCGCGGCATCCTCGGCGGCGTCGGTCATTCGTTTCCGGGGTGTTCGCGAACAGGTCGGCGAGCCCGAGGTCGTTGCGTGCGGCAGGATCAAGGCGCGCGCCACAGGCGCTCGACCGCGTCAGCGAGACCGGTGGCCAGTTGGTCGAACTGGTTCGGGTACCGGCCGCGGGCGCTGACGATGCCGCCCGCCGCGTCGTTCGTAGGTGCTGGTGCTCATCGCTATCTTTTCGTCGTTGAGTTCGTCATTCGGTTTCGTCGTTGGATTCGCCCGACTTCGGACCAGGGACGATCACGAAGCTGAGGTCGGTGTCGTAGTACGGGTAGACCCCGATGTAGCGGGTGTGCTGGTCGAGGCCACCGGGCACGCGGAAGCTCAGGTCGATCGCCACTTCGTCGCCACCCTCGATCGTCGTGACCCCGCTCGCCACGTACGCCGAGAGGGCCGACGCTCGCCAGGTGCTGATGGCCCTGCTTCACCCATTCGCTGACCATCCGCTCGAACGTCAATGCCGGGTCGAGTGAGACGGTGCCGTCGGCGCGTCGCCGCCTCCGTTTCCCGGTCATCACGACCCTTGCCCTCGCGCCCCTTGCCCTCGCGACTCTTGTGAGACCCGTGGAGCGCCTCGAGTTCGCGCCCCAGCACGTCGTATGTCGCTCGTGTCACACGGCACTCGGCGCGCTCGTCGTCGAGTGCGATTCCGCCGGGTGCCCGAAGTGGATCGGCACGTTGCCGCGGTTGTGGACGAGCACCCGTTTGGTGATCTTCGTGTTCGGCGAGTTCTCGATCAGCAGCACCGCCGGCGACACCACCACGTGGATGCGTTCGACGACTCGCAACAGCGCAGGCCGCATCGACCCGCCGACTTCGACCTGACACTCGTAGTCGCCGGGCGGTGTGTTGTCGGCCACCGAGATGCGCATCGTCGGCGGCCTGCCCGTGCCGTGTGGGCGCAGCACGGTGGTCCTCAACGGTGCGGTCCATGCCAACTCGAGCGGGCCGCCCAGACGGTGGCGTGGCGCAGTACGGCGAGCTGGTCACCGTCATTGCGTAGAGGAAGCCGGCCGCTGAGGCGTCCCGGCGGTCCGGTGAAGACGATCCGTTGATCGTGTCCGCAATCCAAGATGTCATAGTCGAATCTGCTCTTGGCCATCAACCCGCCCTCCAAGGTGCGTGGATCGCCCGATTTCGTTCAGTCGATGACGAATCTCACGGCCGGGCCGCTCGTCCCAAGCGTCTCTATCGAATTCGTCGTGATCGTCAGGTTCGTGCTGTTCGTGATGTTCACGATGGCGGCGGCGATGGACCGGGCCGTCGGTGACGCCGGCCGTGAAGCCTCCTGATCGCACGTCATCCACGATGAAGTCAGACGTGCCACACCAGTCGAAGCCGACCACCTCGCTGTCCGAACAGCGACATCCCGATGTGCTTGTCGTAGGGCCGACTGACCCGGAATCGCGGCGGGTCCTTGATACCGAGCGTCAGACACAGATCGATCACGAGCGGTTTCACGTCGACATCGAGATCGGTCGACATCTGCGTGACGATCGGTTCGGTGATCGCCAGTTCGCTTCGTTGGCTCTGATCGGTGCGAATCGTGTCCGGCACGCTGATCGTCATCCGCGTGCGTCGATCGGATCGGGCAACTCGAGGCGGTTCGTGCTGGAACTGGTCGCGTTCGTCGTCACCTGGATGTCGTCGAGCCCGACGATGTCGAGCACTGTCGAGGACGCACTGTCGGAGTCGACGTCGACGTCGACGGATCCGCTGCTGCCGCCACCCTTTTTGCCGCCGCCTTTGCCACCCATATCGGGTCCTCCCAGAGGTCGAATATTGGTTTGGATTCGGTTGCCCGTGGCCATCGACGAGGTCGATCACTGCCGTCGACGAGGTCGACAACTGCCATCGAACAGGTCGACGACTCCGTTGTTCCCAACTGAGCTTCGAGTATAGACACACCGTCGGGCCGGCTGCCACGGGTTTCGCTCGAACGACAGTCGGCCACATGGCAGAGTGGTCACCATGGCTCACGACCTGGGGCTCGTCGACCGGATCCTCACCGAGGCGAAGGAGGGTGTCGCCGAGGAGATCACGCGGTCCGATCGACCGCAATCGAGCCACCGGCTACGGGCCGCTGTACGACCTCGTTGCTGACTATCCGTTTCGGGAAGGCAAAGGCCTTCGGCCTGCGATTCTGCTGGCGGCCGCTCGCGCGGCGGGCGGATACACCGACCAGGCTCGAACGTCTGCCGCCGCTCGAGTTGTATCACAACGCGTTTCTGGTCCACGACGACGTCGAGGATGCATCCGACTATCGGCGTGGCCGAGTCACGATGCTGCGTTCGCATGGCGCCGCCGTGGCCGTCAATGTCGGCGACGCCACCAACGTGTTGGCGATGCAACTGCTGCTCGACAACACGCACCGGATCGGGATGCACAAGACACTCCTGATCCTCGAGGAGATCGAACGGATGGCTCGCGAATCCGTCGAGGGTCAGGCGATCGAGCTCGGCTGGATCGCCGACGGAACCTTCGACCTCGACGACGGCGACTACGTTCGGATGGCGCACAAGAAGACGTGTTGGTACACCGTGATTGCGCCACTTCGGATCGGTGTGATCTGTGGCCGTCCGCCCGGAGTGACGTTCCCGCAGTCGGCCGATCTGCTGCCGCTCGTCGAACTCGGACATCTCGCCGGCATCGTGTTCCAAGATCTGCGACGACCTGCTCAACCTCGAATCAGAGCAGGACGTGTACGGCAAGGAGATCGCAGGCGACCTGTGGGAGGGGAAACGCACGGTCATGCTGCTGCACTACCTGCGCACGACGACCCGCGCCGAACGACGACCGTGCGGTGTCGATGTTGGCGACGCCGCGCGATGACAAGGACGCCGCCGATATCGCCTGGCTCCTCGACGACATGAAGCGTCATGGATCGCTCGACTACGGCCGCAACATGGCCGAAGACTTCGCCCGTCGAGCGGTGGCGGTGGACGAACAACTGAACACTCTGCTCAACCGCGGCGAAGATCGCATGTTCCTTCGTGAGATGTTGACCTACGTCGTCGAGCGCGTGAAGTAGGTCGTCGAGCACGACTCCCGAGTCTGTGATAAACCTCGGCCGTGGTCGTCCGCTTCGTCATGGGGCCGGGCGGCGATGCCCCGCCGCCCCGGTCGAATCCGACCGAGAGCAACGCGGCCCCGGTACCTCTCCTCCGATCCCGACGGCACCGATTCCGGGATGACCCGGCCGACCACCGTGGGCCGCCACGGCCAGGCGGTTGGCTCGCCGATCTGCTCTGGACCCTGGGCCCGGTCGCGCCGACGTCGAGGGTCGTTCCCGGCGCGACGGTCGCACTGCACGGCCGGGTCGGCGGCATCGCCTCGGGCACGTGTACCGTTCGCAACGCACAGGCGGCGGCGATCAGCGCAGTGCTGGCGCCCAGCCCACTCGTCGCCACGAACGGTTTCGTGTGGCTCCCCACCTCGACCTCGGACGCGGCGATCGTCGTTCCCGCCCATGGCCAGCGCGAGGTCGACGTTTCCGTGTTCGTACCGGCCGACCTTCCTCCGAGCACCTACCGTGGATCACTCGTCGTGCTCGGCACGATCGGGGTCGATGTCCACCTCGACATCGTGATCGACACTGACATCCCGATCGAAGTGACGTCGTGACCGATCCCGCACACATCACGTTCGAGGACGAGGTTGGCGACGCACGCGACACCGGGGCCCTGCTCGGATCGTTGATCGCCAGACTCAACACCCTCCAGGTGGTGACCGGTGGCCAGGCGTTGGGCTCGATCATCGCCGGGCTCGCGGAACTCGGTCGCGACGCGTCGCGGAACCGCCGAGGGAGCGCGCGTCCGCGAAGCGGTCCTCGCCACGCGGATCGCCAGCAACGGCGATGCCCTCTGGGCCCGGCTGGGGATGCATGCAGCCTGGAGCGTGTTTTCGCCGACACCAGTGCTCGAAGACGTGCGCAACGACCTCGCGCTGCTGCTCGCCGACGATCTCTCGGCGGCGCTCGCCGATATCGACTCGGTCGATCCTGCCGAGCGGATCGGCCCGCTCCGGGTACCCGAACCGATCGAGTGTGTGGACGTGATCATCGGCATGTGGGCGTACTCGCGAGATCGTGGCGGCCGTCGACCTGATCTCGGCACACGGCGCGTCGGCCGAGATACGACCGCCGTCGTTCAACGACCCCACCGGACCGGTGCTGCGATGATCCGGTTCCACGAGGCCACGCGGGTCTCACCGATCGACCACCTGCGCCCGCCGTCGCCGCTCGATCTGCAGGCGGCGGCGAGTAAGGACTGGCTGCACCTCAACGTGTTCGTGCCCGATCGCCAGGTCGCCGCCCTCGTCAACACGTCGTTGCACGGCGATCCGCTGGCGCCCTCCTCGCTCGCCGTCGGCACCACGCTCGTCGTCGACGGTGCTCGGCATGTGACTTACGCCAGCATCGACGTGCGGCCGTTCGACGGCGCGTCGGTTTCGGCTTGGTCGATCGAGGTGGCGCCGACGGCACACATCGACCTCGCCTCGCCGAGCGGCTCGGCGGCGGCCAGCGGTCGAGCGGTGTCGCTCGACGGGCTGGCCGCGACCGCCGCCATCGATGTCGTCGCCACCGTGCTCGACGAGCCGATCGAAGTCGACCGGCCCGTTCCGTTCGGATCGGGGTGGATCGGTTGGCGGGCGGTGCCGCGGGCTCGAGCTGGCCGGCACGTTGACGCTCGGCCCGCACTCCGGGGCGTCGTCACGCCCGGAAACGATCGACCTGGCGGGCGCGATCGGCTATCACGACCACAACTGGGGTCGATGGCACTGGGGCGACGACATCGGCTGGAGTTGGGGAACGTTTCCCGTCACGTCGACAAGCCCTGGATGTCGGCGGTCCCCGAGACCCGGCCGACAACTGGTTCGTCGGCGACACGCTGGAACGAGTCACGGTGACCGTCGCCCATCGCACGGATCGGCAGCACCGCACCGGTCGACCGATCGCACGCAGCCAGGTTGGCACGGTCGTGCGCGATCATCACGAAGGCACGGTCGCGATCGTGACGTCCGGCCGCTTCGATGGACACCTGGACCGTGTGCCGGGAGCACTCGCCGCCCTGCGTAGTGACCGCCAACGACCAGACCTGCCCGAGCGAGTCGTCGTCAGGGTGATCGATGGGTTCGACCGTCTCGACGTCGAGTTCTCGGTTGACAGCGCAGTGCAGCTGATCACTGCTGATCCAATCCGTTCGGGCCACACGTTCATTCACGAGTTGTTCGGCCGCTTCGAAGTGCATGGTCGAGTTGCGGGACGCGTCGTGGCCGGCGAAGGCTCGGGGGTGTTCGAGCATGTCGACTGACGACGACGTGGCGAGCGCGCCGGCACTCGATCATTGGATTCGCGAACTCGTCGCGGCGCTCTGACACCGACCCGCTCGGAGGTGGCCTCGTCTTGCAATCGATCGTCGGCTCACGTCGTGCCCGAATCGGACTCGACGGGGAGCTTGGTCGACGTCGACATGCGGCAAGGCCGCCTGCACGTCGGGCCGGCGGACGCGACGAAGCCGGTCGACGGGGGTGGATCCACGTCGAGCGATAACCGTCATCGCCTTGCTCGACGGGCGCACCGAAGTCGCCGAAGCGTTCCACGATGGATCGATCCAGGCGATCGGCAGTCGCGACACCGATCGGGCGGATCTTCCACGCCATCGAGCTGTTGCTCGACGCTGCCGGCCGAGTTCCCCGGCTGCGTCAACTGGCGGCGGAATTCCGGACCGGTGGCGAACCCCGTTTCGAATCCCTCGCCGCCACGGGTCACATCGAACGGCGCCGAACTCGACCTCCTCGATCGGCTCGGGCTGCTCGGTGGGCTTCGATGAGCGCACTCCGGGTTCGGTTGGGTGGGCGCGGCGAGCCGGTAGGTGGCCACGATGCGTCGTTCCTCGAACAGGCGACACCGGACGCTCCCATGAACGTCGGGGGCTTCATCTCCCTACGCCGGTCCGACAGCGAACTCTCGCTCGACCGGCTTCGATCGCTGCTCGACGAACGGCTCGAACTGATCCCGCGATTCCGTCAACGCATCGAACGCTCCGCCGGAGTGAGCCGCTGGGTCGACGACCGGCGGTTCGACATCGCGCGCGCCATGTCGACGTGTTGCCCTTCGGGCGCGACTCCGGCCGGCTCGCGGCCCATCTTGCGACGTTGCACGCAACGCCGCTCGACTTCGACCGCCCGCCTTGGCGCATCGACCTCGTTCCGCAGGGCGCGAGCGACGGCCCGGCACTCTTCTTTCGAGCGAGCCATGCGGTCGTCGACGGGCTCAGCTCGATGCACGTGATGCGCTCGCTGTTCGACGCGCGGCGGCGACGGTCCGAAGCCGCGCCGGCGGTCGAGCAAGCCACCGGACCGACCGACGCCGGCCACCACCAGATCCTGGTGGAGCACCTCTTCGAAACGTTCCGATCCGAGCCGGGCGCGCTTGCCCCGGAACAGTACGAGCAGATGATCGAAGTGCTCGACGGCCTCACCTCGATGCTCGATCGCAAGCGCCACGGCATGCCCAGGTTCGCCGGAACGGGAGAGGTCAGGACGCGGTGGGGCTCACCGAGCTCGACGCTGCAGCGCTTCGGCGCGTCCGGCTCGACCGCTCGGTTCGCTTCGACGAGATCGGGTTGACGCTCGTCGGCGCCGGCCTGGCCAGATGGTTCTCCGCAAACGGGCTCGACGATCACCAGGCGCGGATCCGCACGATCGTCCCGATCGGTGGCGTGATCGGCGGTGATCGCGCCGCCCTCGGCAACCGTTCGTCGTTCCTCCTCATCGCCGTGCCGATCGGCGAGATGTCGGTGGTCGACCGCCTCGCCCTCGTCAATGCAGAAGTTCGCGAGGCGGTCGCATCGGGGCAACATCGGGCGGCGGCCGCAGGGCTGGCAACCCTTGGGGCGGTTCGTGGACGTCGCACCGACACCCGGATGTTCGCCGACGATCGGCACCGCTTCGTCGACCTTGTCGTGTCGTGTATTCCCGGTTCTCGCCGCTCGATGCAGTTCGACGGGCGGGATCACGACATCACCTATGCCCTGCTGCCGATCAGCCGGGCCGTGCGCGTGGCGGTCAGCCTGGCCGACATCGGTGGCCGCCTGAGCGTCACGCTCACCGCCGATCAACGATCCCTCCCCGAGATCGATTTCGTGCTCGACGGGATCCACCGAGCAGCCCGCGAGCTGATCGCTGCGCAACGAGCGTGAGCGACAGCCTGTTCAGAAGGTCACGGTCACCTTGGGGACTCCTGCGATCATGCGTATCGCGAATTGTGACGGGGTGAGGTTCTGGTTGGCGGCGAGGACGGCAGCGACGTCGACGACGTCGGCTCCTCGCATCGTCACGTCGTGTGTCGTCGCGGTCGGGGTGCCGCTGTCCTTGTCGCGGGCCTCGAGTTTCCAGCGTTCGGCCAGCGGGCGCGCCGGGTCGTAGTCGAGGCCGTGATGGAGGGCTTCCGGATTCGGATGCAACTCGACACGGCCGATCTCGCCCGCCGCGATGACCAGCAGCACGCTGTCGCTCAGGCGCACCCGGCGCAGCAGGGGCGACGGGCTGCCCGATTTCGTGAAGACGTCGATGTGCAGTTGCGGCCAGCCGGAGATCACCTCCGACCGGATCACGAAGCCTGACAAGATGACGTCCGCTGAGCCTCCCTGGGCTTGACGAACCGGCGCGAATGCATCGGCCAGTACCGCCGCACACATCAGGTCCTCGAGCGAATCGTCGACCCCGAGCATTCGGCCGACGCTGAACGCTCCGTCGACCAGGCAGCTGACCCATGATTGGTCGACGACGAAGGCCTTGAACGACTCCGCTGGCAGCATCTGCGGGTCTGGTACCAGGTACCCGAACGGCACGCCGTCGAGCACGACCAGTTTCTGCATGCGGTCGCTCACCGCCGACGGAATCGAGGGTGGGTCGCCAATCGCAAGGAGATGGGTTGCGTCGACGGCGTTGCGGTGCTCGCCCTGTCGCATTTCGTGCTTCCATCGCACCAGCTCCAACGCCGTCTTGGTGTCGGCGATCATGAGCTGCCGGCCGAGTTCCCAGGCAGCGGCCAACGAAGTGTCGAGCATGCCGTACGCCCCGTCGACGCTCAGAAGGGCATCACTCGAATGCACCGAAATAGCTTCGTTCGCGCCCTGTGACGTGCTGCGCGATACGAGTGGTCCACGGAACCACGACTGCACGCTCCCACCGTTCCGAAGCCGGTGCGGCATCAGGGCATAGCCGGCTCGCAAGACATCGATGCCTGGTCCGGTCTTGCCGGCTGTCGGCACCGAGAGGTCGAGCGAGCGATCGCCGTTCAGGCCCATCCCTGTTTGAAGGTTCGTTCCGAACAGGCCGAGCAGCAGATGCTCGAGTCGACCTGCATCGGCTTGGACGGTGAAATCCCACGAATCGAGCACGATCAGGCGCACCGACGCGTCCCGTTCGGCGCCGCCGAAGTCGAACAGGTCCGGCTCGGTGTCGAAGCGTCCCTCGAGCGACACGAGGAACGCCCGGTACCGCTTGCCCGGTAGCGCCGCACGGCAACTCATCACGATCGCTCTTGCCTCGTTGGTCACTTCGGCCGGTTTGTTGCCGGCCGGCTGCTCGATGAAGAACCGCTTGCCGCTTTCGGGGTCGTCGATCCGCCACTCCGAGCCCGGCACCTCCGCTTCAACCGTGCTACCCACCGAGACGACGAGGCCATGGTTGCGAAGCGTCTGAGCGACATCGTGCACGAGTACGCCATCGTCGAGCGCAGCACGATCCTTGGTGCTGAGACTCACCGAGGCGACGAAGTGCTCTCGAACGTGACACAGGTAGTTGAGCCACGACAGCTCCGGCAGCGCCGTCTCGACCAGATGACGCGGAATATCGAGCACGCGCACGGGGTCGTCGCCCTGTAACCCGTGTTCGTCCGTACCCAAACCCGGAAACGCCGGGGCTGCTGACAGCTCGACCAGGTTCTTCACGCTCACCACGTGATCGACCTTGCTGGCATCGCTGTTCACCTCGCCGAGTTCGTCGATCGTGAAGAGCGCAATCGCCAGCCACGGGCGGCGCTCACCTGGAGCTGACACGGCGCGGGCGTCGCGCTCCCACGGAAGCGTGCTCCGAGTGATCGCTACGTGAGGCAGAACGCCGGCGTAGTCGCCGGCACTCGAGCTCGGCGGAAAACGTGACTCGATCCAGTTCGGCTGGATGACGGTGCGGGGACCCTCGACGTGGAACCTCGCCTTGGTCGTGTACGTGGTCTCTGCGATCGACCCGCCATGCACGGTTTGGGTCACCGTGACGTCGTAGCGACCGGCCTCGATCGCGGGTTCGTGGGCATCGACGAACACCAGGCTGTCGTCGGCAGCGGCGGCACTCATCTCATGCCTCCACGAATCCGGCGAGACGCGGCGATTCGACGAACATCTCGTTGAAGCCCGGCCCTGGACGGAACGCACCAGGATCGGCGCCCAGGTTGACCAGCAGAGCGGATCGTCGTGCTGCCAGGGCCCCAGCCGATTCTTCGGCTGGGTTTGACGACCCTGGCACGAACGCTGCGGGAGCGTTGGCAGCAAGTCCGGTGACGCCTGACTCGTTCCAACTGAGGTCGGAGCGGGCAATCGGCGGTAGGACGTTCGGCACCTCGACTGTCGATGGCCGAAGCCGGAAACCGGCCAGCGTGCCACCGAGCAGTCGATCGCCATTGACTTCGGGGGCGCTCGTCGGAGCACCCCACAAAGCCGTCGGCACCGCCTTCAGCACCGGAATCCAGTCCATGGCGAGCGGAGCCTCGCCGGCTCCGGCGACAGTCACGTCGAGTTTCGAAACAAGGCTGCCGACGGCGACATCAACGGGACCGACGCCGATCCGGGTCGTGGCGCCTCCCAGATCGGCGATGGTGGTCGAACCGGATGTGGCTTCCGTGACCGGAATCTGGGTGCCGACCTGAATCACCAACTCGTGGGCGCCGACCACCCACTCGGCGGAGAAACCTTGCCCGGCGTCGATCTGGCGAAGCAGACCGCGCTCGCATTGGATCGTGCAGATCTGGTCGACGGGCGGCAGCGAGCGGCCTGTGAACTGGCCCCAGCTGAGGAACTCGTGTTTGGTCCGCTTCGAAGATCCGAACGTGACCGTGAACGGTGCCAATGGGAGGTGCACCTCGGCTTCCCCGGCGAAGTCCGGACCCCACACCCGAACCGAGGCGCCGACCTCGCCGCCGATCGAGTGCCACGTGGCGCCGACGTTGACGTAGGCGGACGCCTCGTACCGATACGGCTGCCACACCATCAAGAAGTCGATTCCGGCCCGGAACCAGGCGGCGATGGCGCCGCT
Source organism: uncultured Acidimicrobiaceae bacterium (assembly GCA_963700265.1). GTDB lineage: Bacteria > Actinomycetota > Acidimicrobiia > Acidimicrobiales > Ilumatobacteraceae > Ilumatobacter. Next base: position 10,942 of record CAVOWX010000003.1, read on the forward strand.
GGCGTAGTTGGCGTCGAGGCTGCCCCCGGCCATGATCGCGCTTCCGGTCAACGCGAAGTACATCGTTCCCTTGACCGACAGCTCGCTGCTGACCTGCCATTGCAGGGACAGGCGCGGCACCGTCGGGTAGTGCGAGGGCGGAGTGAAGTCGGGGTGGTAGCCGCCGATGGTGGCGACGAAGTCACCGGCGTGCGGCCCGCTGAACCAGGCGTAGAACGCCGCCCCTCCTGTGAGGTGACAGTCGCGCGACACCAGGAACGACGCCGGCGTGAGCGCTGCGTCGACGGCGACGGTGCCTTCGGCGGGCACGATCCGAGCCTTGATCGCGATCTGGATCTCGGCGATCGGCGTTGCGGGCTTTGCGCCGGTCGGTGTCGGCGCGACCAGTGTCGATACGCCGACCACGTCGATGACGACCTGGGAGCCGACCGAGACGGCAGCCAGCACGAACGAGTCGATCAGTTTGAAACTGGTGAACTTGACCCCGAGGACGAAGAACATGTCGCCGTTGCTGGGCGGCACGTACGTTGCCAGCGCGTCGAGTTTGGCGGTGAGCCCGTCGGCGGTCGGCAGGGCTGCATTGCCGCTGCCCGCAACTGCCTCCTTGACGAGCGGGAACTCGGCCACTCCGTTCAAGCTCGGCATGATGAGCTTGCGGTTGTAGCCGAACCCGGCGGCGAGGCCGGTGACGAAGAAGAACGAGGGCCCGCCAAGCGGGTAGTCGAGCACTGCGTAGACGAACAGCGACGCGTGGCCGTCGACCTCGCCGTAGGCGCCGATCGCCGACAGGGTCAGTGTGGGCGTGCTGAGCATCGCCGCACCTGCGAAGTTGTGTGGATCGATGAGGAGGAACGTGCCACCGATCTCGAAGCTGGGGGTTCGCAGGTCGAGGCCGAGGCCCCGGAGCGAGAAGGTCGGCTCAAAACGATCGAGTGGGTTCTTGACCCCGAGACCGTCGAGCGACAACGTCAGGCGACCGAGCCTGACGTCGGCGTCGAAGAGCACCTCGATGGTTTGAGCGGACGGTTCGAACAACACGCCGATGCGGCGGGCGTGGATCGGCCCGAAGTCCTTCTGCAAGGGGACCCAGTGGGGGCTGGGTGGTGCGCCGTCCTTGGCCTGCACCGGGGTGGCGGCCTGAGGCGCCGGGTTCGGCCCACCCGCCGGTTCGGTGACCGGTTCGATCGCTGGTTCGGCCGTGGCGGTGGGTGTCGCCGGGCTGGGTTCACTCACCGTCGGCTTGAGTTCGGCGCCGAGCGTGTCCAGATGCAACGTCTCGGACCCGAGCGTGAGGGAGACCGCCAGTTCGGCCACCGGCAGCTGCTCGACACCATCGGGGAGTTTCAGCGGCTCGTACCCGTCGGGCAGCACGTCGTTGACGGCGCCGACATGGTCCGCGTCCCACTCGCCCGACGCAGCGATGACCCGCAGCACCAGCCCCAACTTCTCATCGGCGGGCAGCATCGGGCCCACGAACGGCAACTTGGTGAGATCGAATGCGCTCCGCATGTCGACCAAACACAGCGTGTGCCCTTCGGAGTGGGCGACCAGGGCGTCGGCAACCACCACCGGGATCGCGAGCGGAATGTCGACCGCTTCGAGCAGGTCGCCGACGGTTGTCTCCCCATCTTGGCGATAGGCGCCGATCAACACCTGCGACGTCGTCGGTTGACCGGAACTGTCGGTGTCGGCATCCTGGGCAACGACCAGGTCGAAGTAGTGATCGGTGCCGATCGTGAACCGACCCGCTATGCGACGCTCATAGTGGCCCTCGCCGTGATGGGCGAGCGCCATCTGGAGTTCAAGATGGCCGGCGGTCGAGCCGAACAGGTCGAACACCGTGCCGATCTCGAAGGACACATCACCCGAGGACGTGTGGTAGCTGACCTTGAGATCGTCCAGCTCAGCAGCGACCATGTGGCTCGGCAGCTTGTGGGCGCCAAACCGCTCCTCGATCCACGTCTCGAGCTCGGACAGGTTGAGCGGATCGACGAGCCATGCTTCGATCGTCCAGCCCTCGCCGCCATGATCCGAGCTTGCCCGCAGGGCCAGGTCGACTGCACCGAGTTCGAGCTGCCCCTCGATTCGAGCGGTGAGCGACCTGCCGCCGTCTGCGGCTCCACCCTCGCTGCCCGCAGTCGAGCGGCTGAGGTCGAGCGAAGCATCGAGTTCCTTGACGTCCAGGGTGCCACCACCTTCCGGACCGATCGGGATGGACAACAGGTCGCCCGCTCGGAACGAGATCGAGAACGACTTGTGCAGCCCCGCCGGTCGCGCCGAGAACGCCAGCGATGTGATGCGGGGGCCATCGCCGAACCGCGGAAGGTGAAGCGCTTCGAGCAGATCCGGCAGGATGATCGGATTGTCGTCGCCGTCGACGAGGTGGCCCTCGATGGCGAGATCGGGGAAGCGCGCCGACACCTCGATCGTGGCTGGGCTCTCAGCGCCCAATGTGATCGCACCCGAGACGCCGAGCTGAAGACGACGGGCGGCACCTTCGAGCGGATGGTCGACCTCGAACGATGCCTTCAGCTGACCGACCGTGAGGAATTCGAAGCCGGGGATGAGCGGCCAGGAGGCGCCACCGGCGAACTCGACACGGGCCCCGATGCCGACCAGGTTGTGACTGTCGTTCGGGTCGACACGGAACGTGACGGCGTCGAGCGAGAACAGCTCGGCGTTGCGGAGATGTTCCGGCAACCAGACCAGATCGGCGTCGGGATCGTGGTCGTTGCCGAACAGCGAGGCGAGGTGGCCGAACTCGAGCGCGTGGAGTTCGCCGAGATCACCCAACAGCGCATGCTCGATGTCGGTGAGCGCATCGGCCCCACCGTTGCCAGAGGTCGGCGCGGCGAGGTCGAACTCGCCGATCACCAGATCCCCGATCAGGTCGAGCCGAAGCAGTAGCCGCCGATCGGCGATGGTCGCCAGCCCCACCACGTGGCGACGCAACAAGGCGAGCGGCTGCGGACCCTCGAGATCGGCCGGCGGTTTGGGCACCTCCGACATCAGGATCATCCACAGGGTTCCGGTGGAGACACCGGGCAGAGCGATCTCCGACGCGAAAACCATCGGTTTTGCGACCCACATCCGCGTCGGTACGGCACGCCCGTTGGCCGACAGCCCGAAGCGGGCGTCCTCGCTCCCCCACAGCGCAGCGGTGCCGATCCAGGTGCTCTCACCGCTCGGCCCCGACATCGTCTGTTGCACCGCAGTCGGAACGACCGCGCCCGCAGTCGGAACGACGACCCCGACGATGTCCGCAAGGTCAGTGAATGCATCGTGGCCGGTGAGCAGGCGACTCCCGTCGCCTCCGAACCAATCGGGGTACGTCACGACGCCTCCCGCTCCGGGGCGGAAGCCGCTGCCGGAGGGTTCGATCGCATGCGGAGCGCCTGGATTCCTGGTATCGGCGCCGGCGGCCCGCCGGGTCGCCCGCGAGTTCGTTGTAGGCCGTCGCGACGTTCACGCTGAACGGGAGGGATCTCGGGCGCCGAGAGTTCGGGCGGTATTGGAGGCGTCAGGAGCGGGTGGCCATAACCGGCGAGTTCTTCGTTGGCGATATCGCGACCTGCGCGAAGCGCGTCGTCGAGCCGAACGCGACGTGCCCATCGTTGGCCGGGAAGCGAATCGAACTCGTTCGATCCGTCTTCAACGCCTGGGGCGGTCGTGCGCCCGGCTCCGTCGTTCCGCTTCACAGTCGGCAGGAATCCGTGACCGGATTCGACCCGGCTGGCGGAGTTGACGACGGCGCGCTTGACGTCGGCTGAGGTCAGCATTGGATTGTGTTGCCAGACAAGGGCCGCGACCGCGGCGACGATCGGTGCCGATTGCGAGCTGCCGCTCCCAAGTGCCCATTTGAAGGCGTCACCCGAGACCGGAACTGGATAGATGACGCCGCCTCCGAGTTCGCCCTGCGTTGGCGCCGTGACGTCGGGAACCGTGAGGTCAAAGCCGCCCGACGCTGGGCTGACGTACCGGTATCCATGCGTCGCTTCCGTGGCTGCCCACCGTTGAGCCCCCGCTTGGGCGGCGAGCGGCACCGGCTCACAACCGCCCACGAGCAGGACGCTGTCGTGGCCCGACCATGAGAGATTCTGGCTGGGGCTGTTGTCGTCGTTGCCCTGATTCCCGACCGCGAGCACATAGAGCGAGAGTGGATCGTCGATGCGCTCGGCGCGTAGACGAAGATTCCCTTCTATTGCCCACTGTGTATCCCATTCTGACAGTGTGGACCCGCTCGACAGCGTGCGGAAACCGACACCGAAGCTCCCGCTCGAAACCATCCGACGTCCGGGTTGTGACGCGGTCCAGAAGGAGTCGGATTTTTTCCCCGAGCCGACGAGTTGCAGTGGCACCGTTCCGAGCAGCACCGATTGAAACGCAAACACCACCATCGCAGCGTGGGAGTTGGCCGATGACTCAGCGGCACGCCGGTGAGGAAGTAGTTCTGCCTGGCGCGCCGCGAGCCAAGCCTTCAAACGGTCGGTGACGCGGCGGCAGTCTTCGAGCAGCGGAGCGATGCGTCGTGGCCGGCTGGCTTTCAGTGCGTTCGTCGCCGCCTTGAACGCATCCGGCTGCAGGACCTCGAGGTCCCCACGTCGGTCTTCCTCCGCTGTCCATCCCCTCAGCACGTCCGTGCCGTTCGCGAGACCGGCCGCCGCCAAAGAATCGTTGACTTGATCATCGTTCAGGATCGTCATGACGGCTGAGAGCACATGACAGACCGCTTCGACCAGGTTGCCGACCTGCGGCCAGTTGGTTCGAACGCTGCCCTCCGTCTCGTCGCTGCTGCCCTGGCGGCCGTCGATGAGCTTTCGAACCGCGTCGCCGAGCTGGTCAGCGAGAGCTGTGGCAGCACTCACCTCCTGGGCGTACGTCGCGATCGTGGAGTTGTGCAGTGCTCTCAACAAGGCATACGGGTTGGCACGTGAGCCGGTCACCGCGAACGTGGAGTTGCCTGCATCGAGCAGGCGGTGCGCCGTCAGCATTGGCTTCAAATTTTCGGGTACGCCCGATTCGACGATCCGAACCCCGACGAGCGTCTTCAAGTCCGGGGGATTCGAGTGACTGAATACGGCGCCGGCTTCCTCGGGAGTGCCAGGTTTACTCGAGCCCCACGCACACAGGTAACGGGCCGCTCCACGGTGCCAGTCGGTGATGCTCTGCGCCGACCTGGCATCGAGTTGCGACCGCACGACCGGGTCTGGCCCGGCGAGACGAACGGGCATTGGTCCGAGCAGAGACGGGCCGACCTCGCCGAGCAGCAGGTCCGTACCAACAGGATCCGGTGGGTTGCTGAGATTACGCAACGCGTATGGCTGAGCCGGTTGGCTCAGAATCACACCGTGGACGCTGGCGCTGAGGGCGAGGTTCGCCGGGACCTCGAACCATCCCGACTCGTCGTTGGCGAGCTCCCAACCGCCGTCGTCGGACGAGGAGGGTGTCAGGCTTGCGCCAGTCGTCGACGTCACGACGTTCGCAGGCGCCTGAAACGTGATCGCGAAATCGCCGACATGTAGGACTTCGGCGCCGCCGGCTTCGAGCGTCGCTATCGCCGCCTTGACCCGGGTGGGATCGGGTGCATAGGTCTTGACCGACTCCGAGCCGTGTTGGGACGGATTCCAATCCAGGATCGATCTCCCATCGCGGGAACGGACGACTGCCTCGATCAACACCGTCGACGGTCCGATCATGTTGCAACCTCCTCCGGGAAGCACTTCATGATGAAACAGAGGTCGAAGTACGACGGTCGGTTGTCAAACGGCTTGCCCGCACCCGCTGTGGCGATGGTCACCGTGTTCGTGGCTGTGGTTTGGTCGGTCTCCACGACCAGGGGGAGTGCATCCCGTTCAGAGCCGGGGGGCGCAAGCGCTGGCACGATGTTCTCTGCGGCCCTCGTTGCGACCTTCTTGAGGAGTGGCGTTGCGTCGCTGGCGACCTCGATCGCAAACGGGGGCTGCGCCAGGCTGTCCGACTTCAGTGGGTCTTGTACGGTCACCGACCCGTTGGCGTTCGCGAGTTCGACCCGCCGTCGCTGGTCGGGCTGGTTGCTGTCCAAGTCTTTGAGAGCTTTGACGAACTGCTCGACTATGCCCCCGCCGACGAACGGTTTGGCGAGCTGCGCCGCGGTGAGTGCGACGCGCAATTCCTTCCGCCGTTTACTCTCGACCCGGTCCTTGAACTCGACAGGAAGTGACACGTGCTCGTCGCCGAGGTCCGCCAAACCTCGACCAACCGCATTGGTCAGAGCGACGGACAGCGAGTGCGAGTGCGGCTCCGTGTTCACCGTCGCTCGTGTGCCCGTGGCTCGGGAGGTGATCCACGCTCAACGTGATGTGATCTTGTCCGCCGTGGCGCTTCGAGTCGTTCGGTGCCGGGCTTCGAACGAAGCGGCCTTGAAGGTCGGGTGTGCGATTGTTGCCGTCGCAGAGCGTCCACCCCTTCGGAATGTCGTCCTCCGATCCGTGCCACATCAGGATCACGCCGGGCGGAAGAAGTTCACCGAACCGGTCGTTCAGCGAACCCGTGAAGCGCAGATCGCCGTGAACCTCGAGGGCGGGATCGAATCCGTTCCGTCGCGAGGTCGACTTCTCCAACTCGATCGACCACTCGTCGTCCCAGTAGCCGGCGACGTTCTCGACCGCAAGGTGTACGGCTGTTCGACCTGCCGGCAGCCGGGTGACCAGGCGATCGAGGACGATCACCAGTCGATCGCCGGGGTTGATGACCTGGTCGTGAATGGGGGTCAGCGTCCATCTGGGTGACTCCCCTTGGGTATCGACGTCGATATGCCAATCAGGGTGATCGAGTACCAGCACTTCGGTGCCGAGTAGTTGGTCCTTGGTAGCCAGCGCCCAAGCATCTTCTACTTCGCCTGCGTCCATCGACAGGGTCAGTGTGGAGGCCCTGCCGGCGACCGACGCCGACAGCGCGATCGGCCGGGTGTTCGACGTGTTGGCGATGTACAACTCGATGCGGTTCTCGTCACCGTTGTTCAGCACGGTTCGGTCACCGTTGACACCGAACCGGAGCGGGGATCGGCGCCGGCCGCGACGACCGATCACCCGCGCCGTCTGGACCCGTGACGACAGCAGCTCAGGATGATGCGGATGCGGGTACACGAGTTCGACGCTCGTGCCGTGCGCCCCGAGCTCGCCCGACGCCCGCACATGATCGAACGTGACCGCAGTGCTCTGACCAGGCGCCAACGTCAGCGGCTCGAGCCGGCCGACGAACAGCGACGTTCCGCCGTCGTCCCAGGGGGCCGACTCCACCCGCCAGCCGGCATGGTTCGGTGCGATCCAGTGGTGAGCGCCTCCGACGAGACAACCGGGGCGAAACCGGAACTCCAGGTACGCGGACGGCTGCTCGCCCATGGTCCACACCGGCAGTTCGACCGGGAACGCCGAACGGTTCGAGATGACGAGATGCAGCGGTCTGCCGGCGATGTCGTCATCGGTGATGTAGAGGTGCGGGTCGTCCAAGTCGTCGGCGATCCGAAAGGCGAGCGGGTTGCGTTCGTCGACCGAAGGATGGTCGATCAGGTCGCGGTGCCGCTCGCGATGCAACTCGGCGACATCGAGGGTGCGGGCCCGGAACCGGGTCGGGCCGACGCACAGTGCTCGCTGCTCGTCGACACACGAGACGACGACGCGAGGCACGTCGCGGAACGGGACGAACTTTGTGTCGGCCGGCTGTGAAGCCGCCACAACGCCGTCGACGACCAACTCGATCGTCGAGTCTTCGCCACCCCACACGATTGCGATGTGATGCCAGGCTCCCGGGTCGGACTCCGGGTTCGGCGCGCTCTCGGGCGACACCGACGGCGTGTCGAGATCGACGGTGGTCGACAACATCTTCTCGTCGCCGATGCTCACGTCGATGTTCGTCAACCGGTCGCCGCCTCGTGACAGTCGGACCGCCATCGCGGGAGGTGGGTCGTCAACCTCGCTCGGGTCGGATGGATCGGCGGCGCCCGAATTCTGGCTAGCGGCCGCAGGTTCCCACCGCACCCACAAGCTCAGCGTCGAGGCGGTACTCGGTTGCAGGCGGTTGCCGAACGAAACACTGAGTTCTCCGCCCGCTCCAACGCGTAGCGCAGCTCCCAGCACCGGATCGGGAACGGCGGCGGCATCACCGGGTGCCCAGCCGCCGTCCGCGGACGGCGAAACGAGTCGCGCTCCGACCGGGCGGGCCGGCACGAGATCGAACACCAGGTCGCGCCGGTCGACCGCATGGTTGGTCGACCAGCCCACGATGTCGACCAGAGGTGCGGGCGCCACCGTGGTCGGGCCGGCCGGCTCGACCGGCACCCGGCCGGGCGGCGGCACGGTCGAAGGACCACCCGGCTCGACGGGCACCGGACCGGGCGGCGGCACCGGACCGACGGGTGGCACGGTCGACGGGCCGGCCGGCTCAACCGGCACCGTCGATGAGCGTGCCTTGATCCCAAGGAAGGTCAGCACTGCGGACGACAGCAGCGCCAGTATCGACGTGATGAGAGCTGCGACGACCAGCCCGACGGAGACGCCGATGATCATGACGTCGACTCCTTTGTCGATTGCTCGCCCGGCTCCACTGGCGCCAGCCGCAACCAACCCTCGCGGAGTTCATGTCCACCCAGGCCCGCCTGCGTCGTCGGGGTGGTGATGCCGGTTGCCGGGGTCTCGATCCAACCGGTCTCGTTTCGCTCGAGCCACGACCAGCCGTAACCCGGCTCGGCCGGGAGGTCGATCTGCAACGAGTTGGATGGGGTCAGGACCGGTGCGGTGAGGAACGTGACACCGATACCTTTCAGGGCCGGTCGCGAACTGCTCGGGCGGGATGGTCAGCACCTTGGTCGGCAGGATGCCGGTGGTCGCATGGACGCTGCCACGCGGGTCGATCAACATCGTCAAACGTGTGATCGGACCATCAGGGGTCAACAGCAGGTGTCCCCCGCCGACGTCGAGCTGGTCGTGACCCTCGGTCGACGACGTTTCGCCGGCTTGACCGGCGTCGGTCGCCATCGTTCGGTTCGTCTGGTGCTCCTGCGCTCTGGTCCGTGGTCCTCGCCTGGGTGTCGTAGAAGCGACTCTCGGCGAACCCGAACTCGCCCTCGACCCAGAAGCCGACGACGCCGTCGTCGAGTTGACCCTGCTCGCCGATCCGCAGCGGGAACTGCACATCCTCGAGACCCGCGTGATCGGGGGGCTTCCCGTCGAGCGACGTCCGGAACGCCATCCAGCTCTGACTCGCCGGTGGTGTGCCGAGCAGTTCGAGCCGGACACTCGCCCGGACAACGGCGATCGGTCGACCCATCAGCAACGCGATCGATTGGTGCTGGCCGTGGTTGTCGGGTGCGATCCTGGCGAGCGCTTCGACCAGCAGTTGGAGGAACGCCGAGCGGGCGTCGTCGGTCTCGTGGAGGAGGTGCACCACGATCTGGCGGAGTGCCGGATCGGCGATGTCGTCCGGCGGAGTGAACCGGTCCTGGCCAGGTGGCGGCCTCCATCGGCCGGACTGATCGATCGAGCCGATGGCATCACCCGCAGCGCCGTGGACCATGATGGCGGCGTCGAGCACGTTCGGCACGAGCCAACCGCAGATCGGACCGGTATCGGGATGGTCGTGGGCCTGGCGGTCCGACACCGGGTCAGGGCCTTCGTCGGCGCTCCCCCCGGCCGCCAGCCAACGCATGTGCAGCCGGGCCGGGGCCAGCAGCCGCGGCGGCAACCGGTGGCCCACCGCGGGAGGTGTCTCATCATCGACCGGCACCTGGACCAGCGCCTCAGCCCCGAACACGGTCAACCGGGACGGCCGCACGAGTGGTGATTCGTCGTCATCGGGGAAGTCGTTCACCCGGCCGAATGAGTCGATCAGCCTCAGCTGCGTGACCTCGATGTCACCGGAACGGATCGGCATGAAGTCCAGCAACGGCTCGGGGGCCCGAGATGTGTGATGGCCGACCGCGTTGGCGACCCGCCGAGCGAAGTCCCGGGTCTCGGGGAAGGCCAACGGATCGTCGACATCGAGTCCGAAGATCGTCTCGTGCATCAGGAGCGCCGAGTTGAACCCCGACAACGAAGCCGACTGGAGCGGCTCGGTCGGAGACTCGAGCAGTTCCTCGGCTCGTGCCACGATCGATTCGAACTGGGCGCTGCGCTTCTTCTCTGGCGGCGGCGTCCGACGCTTCAGCGCCTCGAGCATCTCGGTCTCGACGTGAGTGGTCAGGAGCGATCGACCTGTCACCACGGACTCGCGATGTTCTCCGACGTCGCTGTTGAGCGAGCTCAGATCGGGCTCGTTCGACGCGAGAGTGCAGTGGCTCGTGACGTGATCCGGGCGATATCGGTCGGTGGATTCGTCGCTGCCTGTCGAGTCGCTCGGCGATCGACGGTCGTGGATGGTCACCCTCCAATCGAGCATGATCGGATGCCAAACGTCGTCACCCGTCGCCTGGGCAGCGGCGGCGACAGCGTCGAGATCTGCCACGACCGGACGCTCGACGCTCGCCGGCGGTTGTTGCGGCTCGCGGTGCAGCCCCATCAACCATGAGACCGGTGCCGGGCCGCACGGGAGCACGGTGCACATCGTCACCGCCGGCGGAGCGGCACGCGGAGAAGGAGCGACCGCTGATCCCTCGAGCAGCACGACCGGGTCCCGGGGCCGCCAGAATCGGGGGCCGGGTCTGGCGTCGACGATGTGCCGGGCCTTCGACACCGACCGAAGCCCGCCCGGCACCGCCATCTCGACGATCATCCGATTTCGAACGGCCCGGTGGAATTCGGCGGCGTGTTGTTGCTGTTGGGCGAGCCATGCGGTTTCGTGTTCCGCGCGACCAGTGTCGAGCGAGGCGAACAGGGCGTCGCGGCGGTGCCCAGTGGCCGCAGCGACCGAGTCCAGGTCGGGCGGATCGCTCGTCAGCCACGCCCGGGTCACATCATCGGCGCCGAGCTTCGTGACGTCGACACCGGCGGGAGCACTGCCAGCATCGACGAACTCATTGAGCCTCGCCAGTGCACGCGAGAGCGAGCCGTCGCCTCCCCCGAGCAGATCGGCCGCGAGTTGACGGTCGAGCAAACCTGCCCGCATTCCCACCGGCGGCGAGCGCCTTGCGATCGACGACATCGTCCGCAGTGAAGCGGAGCGCGTTCAGGTCGTGCTCGTGCAGGAGACTCGCCGCCTGCAGGCTGGTGGCCGACGCGGTTGCGGCGACACGGTTCGTCGTCGAGATGTTGGCCTCGAGCTCGGCGAGCCCCGTGATCTCGATGTGCCGGCGGACTTCGTCGGCGTCGGGATAGTCCTCGTCGCTACCCCGCGGCGGGTACTTGCACTTCTGGTACTTGCACCAATCGGAGTAGAGCTGCGCTCTCAATGTGGTCTGCTGGCGGGTTGCCCGATCGAGCTCGTGTTGAACCTGGTTCAACGCCACCATCAGCTGTGCAGGTTCGGTCGGTGAAGTGCCGTGCCCGGCGCGAGGACCGTGTGCGGAATCGGCGGGCAGGCCGCTGCCCTCGGCCCTGATCGACCAGACCCAGCCGCCGTGCACCGCATCGAACGCCTTGTCGTGACACGCTTCGCGCAACTTGGCGTAGGCGTCTGGTCGGTCTGGATCGAGACGCGAACCGATCACGATGGATTCCAGCGCTTCCTCGTGCTGGGGCCGGGTGACGCCCTCCTCCGGCTGCGTACGAGCAATCAGAGCGGAGAGCGCCTCCGCTCCGGTGTTGGCAACCGTGACCGACTTCAGGTCGATGTCGCTCGACGAAGGATCGGTGACCGTCACGGCGCCGACGCATAGGACGCGACTCGGCCTGCGCCCAGAGAAGTCGTCGACCTGCCACTCGAAGCGCTCGTCGAGCAGCGATCGCAGCTCCGCGTCGTTCGTCTGCTCGAACGCGGCGAGGGGACCCTTGGAGTCGTGCGAGTAGAAGCCGTACACGCGGTACTCGAAGCCGTCGGTGGGATCGGTGCCCGGCTGCGTGTCCGGGTCGTGGAAACCGAACACGCTCCACGAGTTCGGGTAGAACGCGTGGAACGAAGGGTGGCCCCAACCCACCGCCGTCACGTCGTTGAGATACTCGGCGTGCGGGTCGACAGGATTCCAGTCGGCGACTCGCACCTTGCGGCCGAGATAGCGAAACGGAGCACGCCCTCCGAGCCGCTGACGCTGGTCGTGCGACAGCAGATACGCAACACCCTCGTGGGAAGCATCGCTTCCTTCAGGATGGAGGTAGTCGCTTTCGACGACCCACGAGTCGGTTGGCGTCGTCACGAGCCATCGGTTCGGCACCAACGGAAAGTCGAGCGACCCGACTCGCGCCTCGGTTGCGTGTTGGCTCGGAGTTCGGGCGATGAGTGCCCTTCGTCAGGCCTACCGGAAGCGCCCAATGGAGATGGACGCCGGGCGGCAGCCACGCGCTGGCGTCCTCGAACGGCCGACCGACGATCTCGGCGCCGAGGTACGGGCGACCCGGGTTGACGTCGCGTCGGCCGTCCGAATACGGGAGACGGGCGAAGTCGCCGACAGGCCCAGCAACCTTGGTGTCGTCGCCGACGAGCATGACGTCAACGCGAAGGGGCACCGCCAACGCATACTGACCCAAGCTGCCCTACCCCTTCCCGGACGCCCACCCCGGCCGAGACGCTAGCTCATCCCACAGAGCCCCTGAACCGGCCTGCACCGAGCCCGACCAAAGCGTGCCGATTGCATGTCGTGCAGTCGGTTCATCGGCGAAGTTGCCGCGGATCGCGTCGGTGTCGATCGGCCAGGGCGGCGATGTCGATCGTCATCCTGGCGGCGGGTCGGCGCCCCCAAGACCGACCTGGATTGCAGCAGGTGTCTTCGCCGCGAAGACGGCCGAGGACGCGGACATCTTGTCGGCCGGTGCTTGATCGGGCTTAGCGCCGCTGCTTCTGAGGGCCACGGCCTTGGTCAACATGTCATACCAGAATGGCGCACCGAGCATGACGAGCAGCGCCGTCACCAGCCAGCCAACTACGTGGGCCACGTGAGTCGACGTCCAGTCCCACGGCTGAAACCAGTTGTTCGACCCCCAGGCTGCACGGTCAGCGTCCGTCCAGCCGACCGGGAGTTGAAGGGCGGTGAGTTCATCCGTCGTCTCGGCGATCGACTTCAGTTCGGTCGCTCCCTTGCCTTCCGACGCGACCTTCGATGCAGCGTCGGCGACGGCTTCCCGGGTCACCGGATCGTGCCACAGATGTTCGGCGACGTGAAAAGCCGACGCATTCGCCGTCACGACGATGACCAGGCCGATCACGAACAGCACCGCCGTGGACCATCGTTTGTATGCACCGGACAGACGATCCATCGACTCGTCGAACCACGCCTCGAGGCCCGCCTTCACATTGGTGAGGTCGCTTTCGAACTCACGTTGGAGCGTCTGCACGCGGATCTGAACCTTGGCCGGTAGTTGTTCGACGGACTGCGTCACATCCGAGATCTCGTTGATCGCATCTGCGAACGCCTTGGCGGAGATGTAGCTCGGAAGCTTCCAGTCCTTCTTGAAGAGGGTCTTGCCCGCGGCCGCCTTGGCCGCGTCGTAGATGGCAGTCCCACGAAACACTCCCAGTGCAGCCTGCACGTCCTCGTCGGAAGCGTCAGTGCCTGCGAGCATCGCACCGATCGCTCTTTCGAGATCCGAGGCCCGCTTGCCCATCACCCGCGACACGATCTCTACGACGGATGATGCGCCGAGGGCGATCACGAAGAACATGAGCAGGAGACCGATCACCGTCTCCAGCGCTTGCGACCCAAACATGCGAACCCCCAGTTCTCATGCCATCTGGCGCCACGACTGTACCATGCCACGCGTGTCAGCCGACGCGTCCCTCGCGCCCTGACTCGCCGAGTCAAGGGCCGTCATCCAAGCGCTGAAAGACCTCGGGATTCCCGCAACTCGGTCGTCGTCGATGTACCCGAGCGCCGACATCACCTGGGTGGCGTTGGACGGCGAAGTTCTCGACCACGAAGGCGACGGATTCGGCTCATCGTCATATTTGGCGGTCGACGGCATTCGCCTGCTGGGTCAGGTCCGGCGTTCGGCGACCTCGGCGAGCACCACCGGGGTTGACTGGCCCTCCCAGGTGGCCGTGAGCCCGATCGCCGGGCGCGGCGACGGCTTGGGTTGCCGATGGACGGTCAGTTCGAAGCGGTCGTTGCGCAGCACGACGTCGGTTGCGTGGTGCTGTTCGATCTCGAACCCATCGACCGGCACCCGCTCTTGTGTCCAGCCGCCGCCCTGGATGCGGACTGGGCTCGGGACGACGACCCAGCGGCCGTCGAAGTCGACCATCCCGACCGCCTCACCCTGGCCGGTCATCGAGACGGCGGCGAGCATGATCACCATTCGCGGGTCTCGCAGTCCGTCGTACACCCAACGGGTGCCGAGCGCAGAGTGCTGCATCTCGCAAATCAACGCGTCCGCGGCACCGTCGAGGGGCGCATCCCGATACGTGAGCGGCACCTGGAACAGCGTGTCACCAGCCCGGACGAGATGGGTTTCCATGCCGACCCGACCCTCCGGATCGTCGAAACGGAAAGCACCGAACACGTCGATCGCCTGCTCGGCCGAGGGCCCCCACGGCTGGGTCGGAACCCATGCGGCGATCAGCTCGGCTTTGCCGGGTGTGAGTGTGGCGCGGTGATAGAGAGCCATGGCGCGCCAGCGTAGGCGTGCGCCGAGCCGGCGTCGATCCCAGCCCCGGACGCCTGTGGCCACGAAAGGGATTGGGGGCGGTGGCTCAGGTCTCGTCGTCGAACAGCTCGGGTGGGAAGCCGCCCGTGCTGACCGGGCTCCAGCGGGTCGGTTTGATGCGAATCACTGACTTTCCCTGGTCCGCCATCGCCTGACGGTATTCGTCCCAGTCGGGGTGATCGCCCCGAATGCACCGGAAGTACTCGACCAAGCCGTCGGCCGCCTCTGGCATGTCGAGCACCTCGGCCTCGCCATCGATCTGGACCCATGCGCTGTCGAACTCGTCGCCCATCACGGCGACCGACACCAGGGGATTCTGTCTTGGCGTTTCGGGTCTTCACCCGCTGTGGGTACGTCGCCACCAGCAGGTCGCCGTCAGGGGTGATGGTGCCGGTGACCATGCTCATCTGGGGGCGCCCGTCACGTCGGGTAGTCGACAGAACCCAACGGTTCTTACCGGTGACGAACTCGATCAGGCCAGCCAAGTCGACCACAGTGTTGGTCGACATGTGCCCGGCCCGAGGGTCGTCTAGGGGAATCTTCTTCATCGTGTCTCCTTGATACCTCTCGGACTCAGCCGGCAATCAACCGTACGGGTCGGCGACTGCGTTGGGGCCGATGTCGACGGCAGTTCCACCCACTGTCTACTTCTCGAAGAAGAAGTCGGCGCCGGACGGCCGCTGGTCGAAACGCCCAACGCCGATGCAAGACGCGTAGTCTCAGGCGGCGGATGTCAGTCCTTCTCGATGTGGACCGTGGCGATTAGATCGGGAGTAGCGATCTGGCGTTCGCGATCCGCGACACCTACCCGGTAAGCCGGGGTCACGCGTTGGTCTCGCGACGTGTCGTGGAGACTCGGCGCCGGCACCGCTTCAACCGACGCTGGCGTAGTTGAACCGTTCCGGGTTCAATCGTTCATCGATGCAGCTTCCGTAACGCCGGCTTCAACGACAATCTGCAACGTTAAAGAAAACATGCCTTAGACTTTAACGCATGGAAGTTGAGCGCTTCAGAAGGAGCCCGGTTGGCGACCTCGTGCGCGTCACGGGAAGTGACCCGCGTCTCGGTGAACGCTACGACCATTGGGCGTTCCTTCCGCGACCTCTGCCGGACGAGCTCGAGTTGGCATCGAACACTGTCGACGCCGTCGCGGATGCAGCGCTGGCGCTCGGCCGGTTGGACCAGGCGGGTGTGCAGCTTCCCAATGCAAGACTCTTGCGACGACCGACACTTCGCCGGGAGGCACAATCGACGTCTGCGCTGGAGGGCACCTACGCAGCGTTGACCGACGTCCTCGAAGCGGACCTCGACAGAGAAGGCTCGCGGACGCCCGAGATCCGCGAGATCCTCAACTACGTAACCGCCGCCGAGCACGCCTACTCGTGGGTCGCCGACGACGGACGCCCGATCAACAAGGGCCTCCTGTGCGACATCCACGCGCTACTCATGGCCGGGATCGACACGGGACAGTCGATGGCGGGCAGCCTCCGAGAGATCCAGGTCGTGATCGGGGCCGGCGGTCGAGTGGAGGACGCCCGGTTCGTGCCGCCGCCACCGGACCATCATCTCGAAACCGGTCTCAGCGACCTGTTCGACTGGATGCACCGTGCACCGCGAAGGGTGGCACGGGCGGTCGTCGACGCTGCGTTGGCGCACTACCAGTTCGAGACACTGCACCCGTTCCATGACGGCAACGGACGAATCGGCCGCCTCATGATCGTGCTACAACTGCTCGCCGCAGGCGTGTTGACCGAACCGCTCTTCACGGTGTCGCCATGGTTCGAGGCGCGACGTTCCACCTATCAGGATGAACTGTTGAACGTCAGTGCGACCGGCGACTACCAGCGTTGGATCCGCTTCTTCTGTGAGGGCGTGCGGGCCCAAGCGGAGGCGAGCGCGACCAAGATCGCAGATCTGCTTGCCTTCCAGCAGCACGCTGTGACGACGGCACGCGGGACCGGACGTCACAACCTGTCGGTCGACATCGCGAGTGACCTCATCGAGCGGCCTGTCTTGACGGTCACCGACGCCAAGGATCGATACGCGGTCAGCTTTCCTGCGGCCAACAACGCCGTCGCCAAACTCGTTGAGCTCGGCCTGCTCAGCGAGATCACCGGCCGCACCCAAGACCGCGTCTTCCGTGCCGATGAGGTTGTCCGGATCCTCGAGCGTTAGCCGAGATGCGACGGTAGCCGCGAGGCATCGGACCCAAGACGCGAAGAAACCCCAGGCGATCTACCTGGGGTTTCGGGGTGGAGCTTAGGAGAATCGAACTCCTGACCTCTTCCATGCCATGGAAGCGCTCTACCAACTGAGCTAAAGCCCCGAAGAGACCCGAACGATACCGACGACGGCCGCCGATTCACAACGGCCCGAGGAGACAACCGTGGCCGTTCTCAGCCGTCGGCTGGGGCGGGGGCCCACTCGATCTTCGGCACGTCGGTGTAGAGCCGTTCGATCTCGTAGAAGTCCCGAATCTCCTTCAGGAACACGTGCACGATCACGTCGCCGTAGTCGATCAGCACCCACTGGTTCTCACGCACGCCCTCGACACGGATCGGCGCCCGGTCGACCAGCACCTTGAGCTGCGCCTCGACCTCGTCGACGATCGCGTTCACGAGCCGCTTGTTCGACGCCCCGATCACCACGAAATACTCGGTCAGCGCCAACACGTCACCGACGTGCAGAATCAGAACATCGTTGCCGTGGTGGGCGTCGGCCACCTGGGCCGCCGTGATCGCCAGATGGCGAGCCTCTTCGTCGATCATCGCTGCATCACACCCGACTCAACCGTCGGTTGCAGCGGTCGTCGGTGGGGTGTCGGTGCCGGTTTCGGTGTCATCAATGGTGTCATCAGTGCTCGCATCTCCCCCAGAGCCTGCCACCGAGTCGGCCAATTCGCCACTGAAATGGCCGATCAGCGACGTACCCAGCTCGATCTCGATGTCGATTCCGTCGGTCAGGATCGAGCTCGCTCCGATCTCGATCGGGCCCAACAGACTCTCGTACAGCTCACGCGCCTGGTCGATCAGGGTCGGGTCGGCCACTCGCACCTGGGTGATCGCCGGCGCTCCCGAGTCGGGCAGGTCGACGACCGCCAGGATGTTCGACCTCACGAACAGCAGCCGGTTCAACACGAACTTCATGACGTCGGACCGGTTGCCGGCGAACGTGGCCAGGTCGGCCTCGGAGAATCGGCTGATCACCCGGAACGTCGGCGCGTCCGCGGGAGCGCCCATCCGAGCCGGCGCGATCGACGCCAAGGCCATGATCGTTTCGGCCCGGTCGTGCACGACGACCGACGGGACCGAGTCGGGGCCGAAGGCGTTCGCCAACTCGACCGGCAACAACTCGGCAAGTCGCAAATCGTCGACCACGTCGAAGCGCAGCGGACGCGCCTCGACCGGTCCGGCGAACATCCGGTCGAAGAACTGGTCGAGGTTGGCGATCGGCGGAAGGTCGAGATCGGAGGTGACCGGCTCCACCTTGCCGATCCCGGCACCGACACGGTCGGCGACCGCCTCCCACACTGCGGCTCGGCCCGGCTCGTAGTACCAGTCGGCGATCGCATCGTTGCGGGCGGTCAGCGCCCGCGCCGCCGAAGCCGAACTCAACACGATCGGACCCGACTCCCATTGCTCACCCGACGACGAGTCGAACAACTCGATCGGCATGTCGGTCGGCAGATCACCGAGCGGATTCACCAGCTGGGCGAACCGCTGCTCGTCCACGATCTCGATCACATCGAACGACAGCCCAGCAGCCCGCTCGGCTGCCTGCTGAAACACGTCGGCGCCACCCACCTGCAACGCCGCGTTCACCGGCAACAAGGTCTCAGCGTTGCCGGCCGCTGCGTCGGCAGAGGCCGACATCACGATGAATGTGCCTCCGACGCCGTCCGGTTCCAACACGGCAACGACCATCGAGGTGAGGTAGCCATCGGAGTCGGCGACGCCGATCAGCGCAGTCGCCGTGTACGGCAGCCGCTGGCTGGGTGGCGTCACCTTTTGTCCATCGGCCAGCTGGCCGGCCGTCGAGTCAGCCAGCGTGGCAACCCCCACCAACGCCAACGCACCGACCGCCGCCAAGGCGACCAGCGACGACGCCAATGCAACCCACGTGTTGCGGGTACGACGCGAGCGGATCGCCGTCACGACGATTCCTCTGTCTGATAGAGGCCGCGCTCGGCGATCACGACGAGCACATCCTCGGTGACGAGATAGTCGAGCGGGCGACCATCACGGCAGCGCGCCCGCAGATCGGTGCTCGACACCTCGAGCCGCGGCACCTCGACCCTGATCCAGTCGATCTCCGGATCGAGCCACACGGGCTCACCAGGGCGATCCACCACCACGAGTCGCGAGCGGCTGATCACCTCATCCGAGCGCTCCCAGCTGTGGATGCCGGCCGCCGCGTCGTCACCGACCACCGTGAACAGCTCGGCGCCCGGGTATTCGTCAGCCAGCATCGCCAACGTGTAGGCCGTGTAGGAATGGCCGCCGGCCCGAATCTCGTGATCGCCGGCCACCAGCCGGGGCACCAAGTCGACCGCGGCCTCCACCATCGCCAGCCGATCAGCGGCCGGAGTGATCGATCGGGTCCCCAGCTTCTGCCACGGCAGATTGGCGACCATCAGGATCATGAAGTCGAGCTCGAGCGCATGACGCACATTGACGGCGGTGACCAGATGCCCCACATGGGGCGGGTCGAAGGTGCCTCCGAAGACCCCGATACGCAGGGGTTTTGATTCCTCAGACGGCACAATTCACCAGTCTACGGGCCATGCGGAGGCTTCACGACGCCGCCTGACCGGCGGGTGCTTGACACGTTTGCTAGAGTAGACAACTGGTCAATCCGCGCGTACCGGAAATCTTTTAGATTTCCACCCCCAGCGCGGAACATATTGTTCGGACGATGCGTTACAACACGTGTCCCCGAGCTCTCACAACTCGAATCCCCCCTCTAGTTCTCCCCCCAATCCAAACCGTCCTTCAGCGTGTGCGCATGAGCGCAAACCCGGTCGGACTGCAACAACTGAAACGGTTGATACGAATAATCATGAATGACTCCATCGGTCTCTACCTGAACGACATCGGAAAGGTTCCGCTCCTCACCGCTGAGGACGAGCGCGAGCTGTCGCGCACCATCGAAGCCGGCCGCGAAGCTGCCGAGCTGCTCGAGAGCGGCAAGCGCAATGCCGATCTCAAGGCCAAGGTCGCCAAGGCCGCCCACGCCAAGGATCGCTTCATCCGGGCCAACCTGCGTCTGGTCGTCTCGATCGCTCGCCGTTACCCGCTCCCCCAGGGCATGGACCTGCTCGACCTCATCCAGGAGGGCAACCTCGGGCTCGAGCACGCCGTCGACAAGTTCGACTGGCGGCGTGGCTTCAAGTTCTCCACCTACGCCACGTTCTGGATCCGCCAGGCGATCGGTCGTGCCCTCGACCAGAAGGCCAGCCTGATCCGTATCCCCGGCGACCGTTCGGCCAGCCTGCGTGCCGCCCTGCGTCAGGCTTCTGGCGACGGCGAAACGCTGGATCAGACCAACGCCGAGCTGCACCGCCTCACCACCCCGGTCAGCCTCGACAAGACCGTCGGCGACGACGGCGACGCCACGCTCGGCGACCTGATGGCCAACGGCGACGGCACCCCCGAGGATCACGTGATGACCCTCGTCGACAGCGATCTGCTCGACGAGTTGCTCGGCACCCTCGACGCCCGTGCCCGCTACGCCGTCGAGGCTCGCTTCGGCCTGCTCGACGGTGAGCGCAAGAGCTTCCGTGAGGTCGGCGAAAGCCTCGGCGTCACCGCCGAAGCCGCCCGCCGCCTGGTGAGCCGTGCAGTCGCCGGCCTCCGCGACGACGCCGAGCGCATCTTGGCGGTCTGAGTCCGCCGTGGCGGCGTTGGCATCGCCCGCTCGCTGACCGAAGTCAGCTCGGGGCTCGCCTGCCTTGCCACGACGAACTCATCCTCGCCAAGATGAGAGATCCAAGAAGTGAATGAATCCCGGCTGGAGAAATCCGGCCGGGATTCGTCTTTTCCCCACCGATAGGCTCACTGCCCATGGCGAAGGACTGGTCTCCCACCTCCTGGCGCTCGCATCCGATCAAACAGCAGCCGCTGTGGCCGGACGAGGCCGACCTCGATCGTGCGCTCAAGCAGATCGCCGCCTATCCCCCGCTGGTGTTCGCCGGCGAGGCACGTTCACTCCAGGCCGGTCTCGCCCAGGTGGCGGCCGGCAACGCCTTCTTGCTGCAAGCCGGCGACTGCGCCGAGAGCTTCGAAGACTTCTCCGCCGACAACATCCGCGAGAAGCTGCGCGTCATCCTCCAGATGGCGATCGTGCTCACCTACTCGATGGGCGTGCCGGTGATGAAGGTCGGGCGCCTGGCCGGCCAGTTCGCCAAGCCCCGCTCGGCCGACTTCGAAACGATCGACGGCGACGACCTGCCGGTGTTCCGTGGCCACATCGTGAACGCCGAAGGCCCCACCTCGGCCGCCCGCGTGCCAACCCCCGAGCGGCTCGTGCAGGCGTACCACCAGTCGGCCGCCACGCTGAACCTGGTGCGAGCGTTCACCAAGGGCGGTTTCGCTGCGCTCGACCGCGTCCACGCCTGGAACCAGGAGTTCGTGGCATCCAGCCCGGCCGG
Source organism: uncultured Acidimicrobiaceae bacterium (assembly GCA_963700265.1). Lineage (GTDB taxonomy): Bacteria > Actinomycetota > Acidimicrobiia > Acidimicrobiales > Ilumatobacteraceae > Ilumatobacter. The sequence continues at coordinate 32,293 of CAVOWX010000003.1, forward strand.
CCGCCGCTACGAGCAGCTCGCCCAGGAGATCGACCGGGCGCTGCACTTCATGCGCGCCACCGGCATGGACACCGAAGGCAACGCCAACCTGCGCCAAGTCGACGTGTGGACCAGCCACGAGGCGCTGCTCTTGTCCTACGAGGAAGCGCTCACCCGCCAAGACTCCACCACCGGCAACTGGTACGACTGCTCGGCCCACATGCTCTGGATCGGCGAGCGCACCCGTGAACTCGACGGTGCCCACATCGAGTTCCTCCGTGGCGTCGGCAACCCGGTCGGTTGCAAGGTCGGCCCCTCGATGACCGGCGAACAGGTGATCAGCCTGTGCGAAGCGCTCAACCCGGCCCGCATCCCCGGCCGCCTCACCCTGATCACCCGGATGGGTGCCGACAAGATCGAAGACGGGCTGCGGCCACTGCTGCAGGCCGTCAAGGACAGCGGCCACCCGGTCGTGTGGGCCTGCGACCCGATGCACGGCAACACCTACACCAGCGCCGGCGGCCGCAAGACCCGCGACTTCGAGTCGATCGTCGGCGAGATCGAGGGCTTCGTGCGAGCCCACCACACCGAGGGCACCTGGCCCGGCGGGATCCACATCGAGCTGACCGGCGAAGACGTCACCGAATGCATCGGCGGTGCCGACAAGCTGATCGACTCCGATCTCGACAGCCGCTACGAAACGGTGTGCGACCCGCGCCTCAACGGGCGCCAGTCGCTCGAGTTGGCGTTCCACACCGCCGAGATGATCCGCTCGACCGAGTCACACTGAGGCGTTGCGATGTCGGCGCTCCACCTGGTCACGTCCTGGCCGGTGGATCACGTCGCTGCTGCGATCGTGACCGACCGTGGCGTCGAACGAATCGGAGACGCCGACCGGAGCTACCGACTGGCGTCGCTGAGCAAGCCGATCACCGCCTGGGCGGTGATGGTGGCCGTCGAGGAAGGCGTGCTCGAACTCGATGCCCCGTTGCGCTTTGGCGATGCGCCGAAGGGCGCCACGATGCGACATCTGCTCAGCCATGCCGCCGGATTCGGGTTCGACGGCAACTCGGCGATCGCCCCGATCGAGCAGCGCCGGATGTACTCCAACACCGGCATCGAGCGGGCCGCCGACGAGCTCGCTGCGGCCGCCGAGATGAGCTTCGAGCAGTACCTCACCGAGGCCGTACTCGAGCCGCTCGGCATGCGGGCAACCACCTTGAAGGGTTCTCCGGCGTACGCGATCTGGAGCACGCTCGACGACACCGCACGCTTCGTCGCCGAGCTGCGGCGCCCGATGCTGCTCGCCCCCGAGACACACGCCGACGTGGTTCGCTCACAGTTCCCCACCCTTGCCGGTATCGTTCCCGACGTGGGCCGATTTGATCCGTGCCCCTGGGGACTCGGGGTCGAGATACGAGGCGCCAAAGCGCCGCACTGGACGGGCCGCGCCAACTCGGCTGCGACGTTCGGTCACTTCGGCGGGGCCGGCACGATGATGTGGGTCGATCCACTCGCCGACGTCGGCGTGGTCGCCCTCACCGACCGGATGTTCGACGAGTGGAGCGCCGAGGCCCTGCAACTGTGGCCCGAGTTTTCCGACGCCGTGCTGGCCGAAGCCCGTGCCGGCACGACCGAGGGCTTGGACTGATGTTCCAGCCCGGCGATCGTGTCAGGTGGGAGACCACCGGCGACGACGGGCTTCCACTCGTGCGCTACGGATTCGTCGGCGGCTGCAACGGCGACGGCGACCGGGTCGCCGTCATGTTCGACGGACAGCTCAAAGGCGACACCGTCGTCGACCTCATCCAGTTGGCTGAGGTCAGCATCACCAACGTCGAGTTGCGCCTGCACGGCGCCGACCTGCTCGCCGACCCGTCCCTCCGCCAAGGCTTGGTCAGCCTGTGGTCAGCAGAAGCCGATCAAGCCGGACTGGAAATCCGCTCGATCCACCTGCTCGGCACAGGCGTGCGAGACACCGTCGGCGACGGCTTCGCCCTGGCAGAGCTCCACTCCGGAGGCCGCCAATACGTCTTGCGAGCCGTCTGCGACCAAAACGGAGAAGAAATCGTCTGCGTAAAAGCCGACCCCCCCAAACGCTGGGAGTACTGACTCGGGAACTGTGCCGATCCCCACGTGCGAACGATCGGGACCGCCGCGTCCACCTCGTTCGCCCCGTGGTACGGTGAACGCTCAGGGCGATATTCGAGGAGACCGAGTGGGCACTGAGAGCGTCGATCGTGGAGTGACCGCCGACGAGCGGACCAGCGCCGCGCCGATCCCCTCCGCTGGCCCGTCCCGCTCTTCGGCTACCGCGATTCCGGCAGACGCCCCCGACCCGCGCACCACGCGCTTCGCTCCGGCTGCGCCGCCCGTGATCCCCCCGGCCGTCGGACGTGTTCGGCGATCACCGGTCGACCAGCGCCGAGCGCGACCGAGCGCGACCGACTCTGCAATCACACCGGGGCCGCCGTCGCAAGCCGAAGTCGACGACTCGTCGGCTCGCAACCGCCTACCGCCCCAGCTGAGCGCCGGGATCCAAGCGCTGACCGGATTCGAGACGAACGACGTTCGGGTTCACTACAACTCACACCGACCGGCCCTGCTCGACGCCTCCGCCTTTCGCGCGCGGGACGGAGATCCATCTCGGCCCTGGCCAGGAACGGCACCTCCCCCACGAGGCGTGGCACGTCGTTCAGCAAGCACAAGGTCGGGTCCGGCCGACGACACAGCTGAAGCGCTCCGACGTCAACGACAATCAGGACCTCGAGCGCGAGGCAGACGTCATGGGGGCAAAGGCGATGCAGATCGGCACCACTGCGTCGGCCCTGCAGCGCGTGCCACGTGGCGATGCCAGGGCGCTTGCGGTTTCACAACGCGAGTCGGTCATTCAGGGAGTGTTCAACTACGTGCAGAATGGCACCGAGTTCCTCCCGGATTCCGAGGACGAAGTCAACCAAGTCGACAGCACCCAGCCGGTCGGGGCGGCCGACGAAACCGCCTACGTCGCAACCGTCCCAACCCCAGGCACGGGAAAGGACAAAACCCCTGCCGCCCTGGCGGCCCAGTACGCGGCAGAGGCGTTCGACACACCCGCCGATGCCAGCCGGCGATTGGCGCTGATGGTGTCGGCCAACACGCTGGACTCGGTCACCGAACCCGAGGATGCGAGCACGCAACGACTACACGGGCTCGCCGCGCAGGCCCAAGCGGTCGATACGTTCAGAATGGGCGTGACTGGGTTCAAGTTCCGCGTTCGATGGAACGACCAGCAAGGCGACGCGGTCGACGAAGCTGCCCTCGATCAGGTTCGGACGAACGCTCAGGAGAGCCCGGCGAACACATTCGCAGCCGGACAACAGGAGAGTGCAGCCAGCAAGGCCGGGCTCGTGAACACGGCCCGCAACCGAGCCCATACCTTCCATGGAACCACCGAGGCGGTCGCCCATCTCCGCCAGCGATTCAACCGTGTCTACATTCACGTCGGCGATCCCGACGCCGTCAATCTCAAGGCGAAACGTGACCCGAACAACGCTGCAGAGCAACCGAGCGGTCTCTTCGATCGACTCGATCCGGTGGTGCAACAGGGTCCGGCGTTGGCGTCAGGTGGATATCGATTCAGAGCTGGACCACCCAACCCAGCGACTGATCCTCATCGCGGAGGTGCGGGCAATGCGGGCGCCCAGGCGGCAGCAACGTCAGAACTCGACATGCGTGTGCGCGGAGCGGTGACCGCCGTCGATCCGTGGGCCGCCTACTTCCCCGAACCGAATCTGGCGATCAGATCCGACATCCCGCTCGGAGACCAGCCGTTCGGCGTCGGCGGCCCCGAGTGGCCGCAGTTGTATCAATCGGCGGCCGCCCACCTCGTCGGCGGGCTGGAGTTCGATCCACGGGCGGCCGTCTACACGGATGCGGGCCGCTGGGAGCAAGATGTCGTCGGCAATGCACTCCACGGCGCCGCCCATGGTCGCGGGATGACCTCCCCCGCCGCGTTGTTCGACCCCATGCGGGCCAAGCAGTCGCATGCCAAGAACGACGAACTCCTCAAGCACATCAGGAAGTTGATCGTCGACGCAGATCGAGGCGCGAACAGCAACAAGATGCTCAAGGCGTATCTCCCCCAGGAGTTGTTCACTACGTTGAAGACAGATGAAGACGCAACCAGATTGCCGGTCCTGCAGCAGCTGCTCGGCGGGACGATCCGCGGCGGCCTCGACCTGATGACGGGGTGGATCGAAACGATGATGGCCGAGCCAGCATTCGCCAGTCGCGCAGACGTCGGCACTCGCCTCATCGCGCTGGGCGCCGACCCGCAGATCGCGGCGGAGGCGCAGGGGGTCGCCTTCGACGCGACCCGCGCCGGGGCGGCGCTTCAGCCGGCGAGCCGCCAGACGATCGTCGCCATCGCTCGGGTCGCCGGACGCGAGATCGCAGACTTCCTCGACACCTTCCAGTTCACAGCGGACCCCGGGCCGATCTAGTGAGCGTTCTGCCGACGGCGGTCGAAGCGGCGCTGGAGCAACCCGGCTCTCACGCGGTGTGGGCTGCAATCACCGCTGCGATCGATTCCGAGCCTGATATCGATCTCGATGCAGTGAACCACGCCCTCGCCCGATGGGAGCGCGACGCCGTGTTTCGGCGACCGACCGAGACACAATGGCAGGCCGTGCAAACTGGCGGTGAGCTACCGGCTTGGTGGCCACTCGTGCGACATGTCGATCTGGGAGTGTGGGATCGGCTCGATCACCTACCGGTCGACGCGATCCGTTCGATATCGATCGATCCCGAGTGTGACTTCGAACCCGATCTGCTGGTCGCCCTTCCTGCCCTCGAGCGGCTCGACGTGACCGCCTGCGCCTTTGATGCCGCCGCCCTCGTGGAGGTGCTCAGATCACAACGCACGGTCGTCGAGCTGATCGCCTCGCGCTCGTCAGATCGCCAAACCCGAACAGCTGACGCGGTTGACGATCCTGAAGACCCTGCGCCTCGACGCCGGAACGAGTCGACTCGATCAGCTGAGCTCACCCGGATTGACCCGTTTGGAGCAGCTCGACATCTCGAACACCGCGGTCGACTCCTTCGAGCCGATCCTCAAGATGCCTGCATTGCGAGTCCTCACCGCGATCAGGTGCAGCAATCGACCCGACCGCGACAGCGTTGGTTCGCCATCCGGGACTCACCCGCGTGCTGCTCACTCACACCGAAGTCGACGAGTCCCAACTCACCGAGCAGCAACTGGAGCGACTCGACCAGCTCCGTTCATAGGTTGACCGATCGGACTCCCGCCGCCTTCTGAGCGTTGATCAGATTGCGTTCCAGCAAGATCATTCCCCTGAAGCGAGCCGGTATCCAACGCACACGTGGCGCCAGCGCCCTCGGGCACGAAATCAACTAGCCGGATTGGCCGACGGTCTGAATCTCGTAGGTCGAATACCCGACCGTTGACGATGTGTTGATCGCATCCAGCACACCATCACCGAGGCTGGTCGAATAGGTGATCTCCCACCGGCCGCCGATCACGATCCCAGACCCCTCCGCCAAGGCCTGGCGATACGTGTATCCGCACGGACCCTGCTCGACCGTGTCGACATCGACGATCGCCACACCGGCACCATCACACACCACGACATCACCATTGCCCATCTCGAACGTCGTGTCGGCCAACGTAGCGACCACCTCGACACTGAACGGACCAACCGTTCCACCACGACGAACCTCGGTCGGGCCATCGGTCGCCAGCCATAACCCGAGATTGATCGGCGCCGACGCCGGCGGGCTGATCGCACTCGACGGCGCCTCGATCGCAGCAATCACCTGCCCATAGAAACCGGGAATCAAATCATCAGCCGTCGGCGCCCGATACACCCGCACCACCACCGAATAGATCCCCGGACACGACGTCACCCAGTTCGCCATGATGTTGCCCGTCGAATCATCGATCCACGTGATCACCCGACCCGACACCGACCGCTGCCACTCCCGAACGCAATCAGCCGGAATCGTCGTCGTCACATCAGAACCCCCGCCACCACCACCGACCCCAATGTCGGGCACATCCCCCTGCCCAATCCCAACAGTGACCACATCCCCATCATCATCCGAAACCACCACCGTCGTAGCCGGCGGCGGACCGGCATCGCGCGCCCTCACCGGCTGATGCGGCAGCACCGGCCACGACCACACAGTCGCAAGGACAGCAAGGCCGCGAGCAATTCCGTGCTCAGCCGGCGCATGAGCCCTCCTGGGTGAGAATCGACGACGTTCATCAGCCGTCGGCCGAGACCCAGCCCACCGAGGGTGCGAGCAAATCCTGCCTCGATCGTCGGGTCACATAGACGACGTCATCGACGACACTCTGCGATCACTCGCCGACACGAACAATCCACGGAGTTGGTCACGCACGACGATGACGATCGCCGGGTCGTCGTGCTACGGCGACGGACTCGATCACGAACCCGTCGCGTCTGTCCGGATTCGGTACGACGTGCTGCCCAGTCAATGACGTAGCGATCGCAGTACCCCGGTTACCAATCCGAGGCTCTCACCGGCGTCGTGGCTCGCGACAGTTGCCGGCGGAGTTCGGGGTTGTCGGGGTCTTGGGAGGCGGCCCAGAAGGCGTCGTAGGCGGCTTCGTAGGCGGCGATCACTTGTTCCTCGTCGGAGAGTGGAGCACTCGTGGGCGCACTGCTCGCCGGAGCCGTTGCCGTCGCCGTCACGGGGACCGTCGGCTCCGGCACTGCGGTCGTCGTCACCGTTGAATCCGGCACCGGCACCGACGTCGATACCGGCGCCAGCGACGTGTCAACCGAGGTGGCCACCGACACCGGATCCGAGTCGCCGCTGCAGCCAACGAGCGCGAACGAGAGGATCAGAACGACAGAGATGAGCCGTGGCCGGGAACTCATCCGCACAACCTACCCACGAACTGCCAGCACCGAAAGGGCAGAACTCCCCACACCACCATGTAGCGCGCCTCCCGCAACACGAACACGGCCAGGCCCTCCGCAACGCCGGGCCCCGTTGCAAACCACTTCAACTCCGCGCTCCTGAGCGGCGATCAGATCGCCCGCTGGCAAGGCGCGGGAGCCCCGTTGTCGACTTCCGTCGACCAGGGCGATCCGCAACCCCCGGCAACACGAACACGGCCAGGCCCTCCGCAAACCCAGACCCCTTGCAAGCAGATTCCAATTCCGCGCTCCTGAGCGGCGATCAGATCGCCCGCTGGCAAGGCGCGGGAGCCCCGTTGTCGACTTCCGTCGACGAGGGCGATCCGCAACGCAGCCAGCGGGTGATCTGGCGCCGCTCAGGTCAGGAGAGGCGTTCGATGATCATGGCCATGCCTTGGCCGCCGCCGACGCACATGGTTTCGATGCCGTACTGCTTGTCGGCTGCCTGGAGGCCGTGGATCAGGGTCGTCATGATGCGGGCGCCGGTCATGCCGAACGGGTGACCGAGGGCGATCGAACCACCGTTGACGTTGAGCTTCTCCATCGGGATGCCGAGGTGCTTGGCGGACGGGATCACCTGGGCGGCGAACGCCTCGTTGATCTCGACCAGGTCGATGTCGTCGATCGTCATGCCGGCCCGGGCCAGCGCCTGACGCACGGCCTCGATCGGGCCGAGGCCCATGATCTCGGGGTTGAGGCCCGGTGACCCCCGACGACACGATCCGCGCCAGCGGCGTGATGCCGAGCTGACGGGCCTTGGTGTCGCTCATCACCATCACGGCGGCGGCGCCGTCGTTGAGCGGGCAGGCGTTGCCGGCGGTGACCGAGCCGTCGGGGCGGAACACCGGCTTGAGGCCGGCCAGGCCCTCGGCGGTGGTGCCGGCGCGCGGGCCGTCGTCCTTCGACACGACCGTGCCGTCGGGCAGGGTGAGCGGCGTGATCTCGTCCTCCCAGAAACCGTTCTCCTGGTTCGCCACCGCAAGCTGCTGGCTGCGGGCCGCGAACTCGTCCATCTCCTGGCGGGTCACGCCCTCTGCCTGGACCACGTTCTCGGCGGTCTGACCCATCGCGATGTAGAGGTCGGGCAACCCCTCGCTCGGGGCCCACACTGGCGGCACCACCCTGCGAACGCCCTGCGGTGCGAGCGCCCGCCTCACCGAAGATCGAGTTGGGAGCCGTGTCGGAGGCACCGTTGCCGTAGCGGCTGACGGCCTCGACACCGGCAGCGATGAAGCAGTCACCCTCGCCCGACTTGATGGCGTGGGCGGCCATGCGGATCGTCTGCAGGCTCGACGAGCAGTAGCGGTTGACGGTCACGCCCGGCACGTTGTCGAGCCCTGCCAACACGGCGGCCGCACGACCGATGTTGAACCCGGCCTCACCGGCCGGCTGACCGCACCCCATGATGAGGTCTTCGATGTCGTCGGCGCCGACCTGAGGCACCTTCGCCATCAACGCCTTCACGATCTGGGCCGACATGTCGTCGGGCCGCACGTCGACGAGCGAACCCTTCATGGCACGCCCGATCGGGCTCCGAGTGGTGGCTACGATCACAGCTTCAGTCATGCACGACAGCGTAGTTACCCGTCGGTAGCATCGACCAACCGCAGGCACCACCAGTCGATCTGGCACGATGCTGACGTGGAAGCACTCGACCCAGCCGACATCGCCCGCCAGGATGGCGAGCTCGCCTTCAACCAGTTCGCCGCCTTCAACGATGGCCACTTCGGAGTGTTCCGCTTCAGCGGTGGACCGGGAGCGGACGGCGGACCCTGGGAGATGCACCCAGACACCGACGAATTGCTGCACGTGCTGGCCGGCACCGTCACGGTCGAGATGTACGACCCCGACGGCAATCAAACCGTGCCGTTGACGCCGGGGCAACTCGTGGTTGTGCGGCGTGGGCACTGGCACCGCCACATCGACGCTCACGACCTGGTCGAGATGTACCACACCCCCGGCCAGTCGCTCCACAGCAACGACCCGGCCCGCGAGCCGACCTGAGCTGCGGCCGTGGCCGCCAGGCTCAGCGGGCGTCGACGACGTAGAAGCGTTCGGCCGACGAGCCGTCCGGTAGACCGGCTTCGGCGGCGTTCGAGCGGAACCATTCGCGCACCCGGGCCTCGAGCGCGTCGGGGTCGCGGTGCTGGCTGACGTGGCAGCGCAAGGCACGGATCTTGCGTTCGATCTGGCGAGTGATGTCGACGGTGTCCGTGGCGTCGTGATGGTTCACGACCCAGATCTCGTCGACCGACCACGGCTCGAGCCCCGAAGTCAGCAGCTCGGGGAACGCGAATGGGTTGCGGGCGTCGGGATACACCGCAGCCCACACGCCTTGTCCGGTGGCAACATGGTCGGCGTGGCTGCCGTACACGCTCGCCAGGTTGATGTGCGGCGACTGCGTGATCACCACCTGCGGCCGGTAGCGACGGATCACCCTCGACAACCCGTGCCGGAGATCGAGGTTGAACTCGACCGCCCCGTCGGCGTATCCGAGGAAGCACAGTTCGGTCACGCCCACCTCGGCAGCGGCCTTGGTCTGCTCCTCACGCCGGATCGCCGCCATCCGCGTGCGCTCGATGGTTTGATCGAATCCACCCGCCTCGCCGTCGGTCACGAGGCAATACGCCACCTCGACACCGGCATCCGTCATGTTGGCCACCGTGCCGGCGGCGCCGAAATCGACATCGTCGGGGTGGGCGGTGATCACCAGGGCACGTTCGATCTGTTGCGGTTCGAGCACGTCGTTCAGGTTAGGTCAGTCCTACGCTGCCCGGATGGCCGGCGACGATGAGTGACCACGATCGGTTGCGGTGGGCGAAGGCGCTGACCACCGCCGGCTGGCTGTTCGTGGTCGGCTACCTGGCGTTCATCACGGCGACCTTCCGGCGCGCCTCGGCGCTGCGCACCGGCAGCTTCGAGGACGGCCTGTGGGGGCAACGGATCGAGATCATGTCGTTCGTGAGCGTCGCCCAGAACGTGATCCTCCTGGTGCCGGCCGCCGGTGCCGCGGTCGGTGCCACCTTGCTGATCGGCGCAGCTGCCGATCAACGTCAGATGTGGCTGACGCAACTCGTGCGAGTGGTCGCCGGTCTGTCCTACGTGATCATCGCGATCGCCGTCGTCGGCATCATGGCCGTGTTCTTCCGCACGCCCGACAGCGTCACCGATCTCGCCGACCTGCTCGGCCGAATCGGTGGCATCGTCATGTCGCTCGCCATGATTCGGGTCTGTCTCGAGGCCGAACGCGCCGGCTGAAGATCACCACTCAGGTCGGCTCGTGAGCGGTACCCGCACGGCCGCGGCACGGGCCCGAAGACGGCCGGTTCGCTCTATCATCGCCGTGCCGCCTTGCCGTGCCAGCGACACGAACACGAGCGCATTGATCGCCAGTGCGACAGCGGCTCCGAACGCGATGTAGGCGGTCAGTCGCACATGATCGGCGTCGCCCCTCGCAACCGGGTCCGGCCAGCTGGTGAGCCGCCACCACACCAGCCCGAACGCCGCCAGGTCCAGTGGATAGGCGAGCAACACCAGCTTCGGCGGCATGCGGGTCAGCCCGCGGAACACGGAGTGCAGCCGGGAGTAGGCGACGCCAAGGCACAGTGCGAAACCGATCCCGGCCAAACCAGGAAACGGGTCGAAGTCCGAGCCGCCGTCGACCCGCAGGTAGGTGAGCGAAGAGACGGCGACCCATGCCACCACGAGCAGCCACGACCACCCGATCGACCGCGGTGTCGCACCGCGCGCCGAAAGCCGGCGAGCATTCGCCGCCAACGTCATCGACCAGAACACGAGGCCTGCCAACGCCACCGCGACGAACACGCCGGCCGAGCCCGCTACAGACCAGAACACGTCGCCGCTGCCGACGCCTGATGCCGTGCTTCCCCGCCAGGCGGCCAGTCCTACCAGCAGCATCGCCACCGACATCAAGCCGCGTCCGATCAGCAAGGCCGCCTTCGGCGCCGCCACCGATAGCAGAACGGGTGGCACGAACTCGGGCCGGCCGGCATCGGCATCAGCGGGGGAAATCGGCAGGCCGGAGTCGATCGCCGGCGGGCTGGTCGGCATACTGAGATTTGCGTCGTGGTCGGCCAACGGCAGTTCGGGCCCGACCAGGCCGGGACTCGGCAACGACAGTTCGGGCCCGACCAGGCCGGGACTCGGCAACGACAGTTCGGGCCCGGCCAAGGCGGGACTCGGCAACGACAGTTCGGGCTCGACCAGGCCGGGACTCGGCAACGACAGTTCGGGCCCGACCAAGGCCGGGACTCGGCAACGACAGTTCGGGCCCGACCAGGCCGGGACTCGGCAACGACAGTTCGGGCCGACCAAGGCGGGACTCGGCAACGACAGTTCGGGCCCGACCAGGCCGGGACTCGGCAACGACAGTTCGGGCTCGACCAAGGCGGGACTCGGCAACGACAGTTCGGGCCCGGCCAGGACGGGACTCGGCAACGACAGTTCGGGCTCGACCAGGCCGGGACTCGGCAACGGCAACGGCAACGGCACCGCCGGCTTGGGCGCCGGCAGGATCGGCGGTTGGTCGTCAGGCTCGGCTCCCACGACCGCATGTTAGATCGCCGGATGCCGTCGAACGGCGAGGGTGCCGGCCGGTGGCGGTCAGTCGCCGATGTCGCCGAGGTTGTAGTGCCTTCTGCACAACAACTCGTAGCGCACGGTGTCGCCGAACATCTTCTGGGCGCCGGGCACCGCCGTGTCACCGACGACCACGGTTTCGCCCTCGTACACCACCATGTCATTGACAACGCGCGCATTGTGTGTGGCGTGCGCCCCACACCAGCACCGCGCCTCGACCTGTAAGGCGACCCGCTCATCGGCGATCTCGAGCATCCGCTTCGTGCCGTCGAACAACAACCCCCGGAAGTCGGTGATCAGGCCGAACGCGTACACGTCGACCTCCATGTCATCGACGACTTTGGCGAGCTGATCGCATTGCTCGATCGTGTAGAACTGCACCTCGTCGCACACCAGGTAGTGGAGCGGCCAGTGCTGCACGGCGAGCGCATGCAGATCGAGATCGGGCTCAACTTGAATCGCCGGGGCCTGAACGCCGAGTCTGCTCGTGACCTGCATCCCGTCGCGATCGAGGCGGGTCAGCAGCAGACCGTAGAGATGGCGCGTCGACAGATTGTGATGGATCTGGAGGGCGAGGGTGCTCTTCCCCGAACCCATCGTGCCGAAGCTGAACCGCAGAGTCGCCATGCCGACCGCGACCCTACCGGCCCGGGCAGCCGCGACCCAGAACCGATCGCCAAACAGCCCGCTGGGGTCAGGCGAGCAGGGACTGGACCTGTTCGATGGTGTCGGCCTGGGTGGCTGACTTGTCCTCGCGGTAGCGGCGCACTCTGGCGAATCGCAGGGCGACCCCGCCGGGATAGCGGGTCGACACCTGCACCCCGTCGACGGCGATCTCCACAACCTGCTCGGGCCGGACGTGCACGACGTGGCGCTCTCGCCCGGTGCCCTCGCCGATCTTCAAGGCGAGGAACCGGTCGGTCTGCCAACGCAACAGCTCATCGGTGAGTCCCTTGAACGTCTTGCCGACCATCACGAATCCGCCGTCGCCGCCACGCGCCCCGAGGTGCAGGTTCGACAACCAGCCCTGCCGCCGACCGTGCCCCCACTCGACCGCCAACACCACGAGGTCGAGCGTGTAGACCGGCTTCACCTTGCGCCACGCACCGCCCCTGCGCCCGGCGTCGTAGGTCGCTGCCAGGTCCTTCACCATCACGCCCTCATGGCCCGCGGCGATCGCCGCATCCATGAAGCGCTGGGCCTCGACGGCATCGGCGGTCACGATCGACGGCAGCCGACTGTCAGCAGGAACCAGGTCGGCCAGGATCTGGCGCCGCACCGAGAGCGGCTCATCGACCACCACCGAACCGGCGTGCAACACGTCGAAGAAGAAGGCCTGGAGTCCACTCCCCCGTGCCTCGCTGCCCTCCGCCGAGAAGTCGCCGATCGTGTCCTGGAACCGGCGCGGCGAACCCGACTCCTCGACCCCCATCACCTCGCCGTCGAGTACCAGGTCACCGCCCGGCAACGCGCGAACCAGATCGACGACGCCGCCCAACCGATCGGTCACCTCGTTCAGGTTGCGGGTGAACAACCGAACCTCACCCTCCGCCCGGTGGGCCTGAATCCGCGCTCCGTCGAGCTTCAACTCGACCGACGCCAGCCCGGTGTCGGCCAGCGCCACAGCGACATCGGAAGCCGTCGATGCCAACATCGGCTGGATCGGCTGCGAGGGCGTCAACTCGATCGTCGCCAAGCCGGCGCTGCCGTCGACCAGCGCCGCCCGGGCGGCAGGAGCCAGCGAACCGGCGAACATCGCCGCGCGCCGAACCTCGCCGACGGCGACACCCGCCGCCTTGGCGACGGCTGCCGTCATGACCCCCTCCAACGCTCCCTGGCGCAGTTCACCTCCCAGAATCGAGCGGATCAGCGCTTGCTCTGGCTGCGTGGATCGTTCCAACAGATCGGCCAGCACCGCACGACGGAAGGCGACCGAGCCGGCCCCGGCGATCTCGGCGATCTCCGCCACCGCTCGATCGACATCGGCCACCGTGAGCGTCGGCTCACCGGCCGGGGCCGGGCGTACATCGCCAATCGTCGACCACCCGACACCGATCCGCCCCAGCCGCGTCTCGCCGACCGCAAACGTGACCGCCGCCTCGATCTCACCCGGCGGCACGGCGGCCAGCATCGCCGCCAACAACGCCACCTTCTCCGACCTCTTCGAAGTCTCCGCGACCCGTTGCGACGTCAGAGCCAGATCGACGAACAACACCTCCCCATTCTGCACCGGCGTGGGAGACTCGGCGCAGGATGGGCGAGGTGGCTGAAGTCGACGAGGTGATGGGTTGGCTGCGCCATCAGCAGATCGGGCGTGGGGATGATCTGGCGCTCACGCTGCACCCCGGCGTCGGCATCGGGCTCGCTTGCCGCACGGGCCGGCACGTCGTCGCTTGCAATGATCCGGCGGCGTTGATCGGGGCGATCGAGGCCGAGGTCGGGCCGCGCTGGCTGTGGTGGGATCGCACGACCGCCGATCAGCTCGCAGCAGGCGGGGTCGGGATCGCCCGCTGTTGGGACGTGCTCACGGTGCACCGCCTGCTGCACGGCGGCTGGCGAACCTCGATCGCCAGAGCGTGGGCGTGGCTGCACGATCTGTCGGTCGAATCGCTCCCGACGATGGGCCAACTCGACCTGTTGGGGGTCCACGGCGACGAGAGCGGAGACCCTGACGATCCCGTCCAACCCGACGGCCATCTGCGACCTGAATGGCTGAGCGGCGGCTGGTCGGCGACCCCCGAGCGCCAGCTCAGGTGGACGGCGCTCACCCTGGAGGCCGTCGACCTACAACGGGCGCTACTCGACCAACTCCCGATGCCCGAGCGGGCGCTGTCGACCGCCCACTCCGAATCGGCGGCAGAGTTCCTGTGCGCCGAACTCAGCCTGGAGGGCCTTCCGATCGACGATCACGAGGTGCATCGCATCATCACCGAGGCGGTCGGCCGGCGACCCTCCGACGAACGCCAAGCCGACGAGATGCGACACCAACGAGACGCCGACGTGACCCGCCATCTCGACCCCGGCCCGAGCGTCGATCTGCGCAACCCGGCCGACGTCAAGGCGATGTTGCGGCGAGTCGCCGTCGACGTGCCCGACACACGCGCCTGGAGGCTCGAGCAACACCGCGACACCCATCCGGTCGTCGAGGCACTGTTGACCTGGCGCAAGGCCGAGCGGATCGCCACCACCTACGGCTACCGGTGGCTCGACGAGCACGTCCGCGACGGGCGGCTGCGCGGCGACTGGACCAGCAGCGACGGCGCCGCCGGACGGATGACCGCCTCGGCCGGCCTGCACAACCTGCCCGCAGAAATGCGGCCGGCGGTCGCCGCCGAGCCAGGCCACGTGTTCGTGCGGGCCGACCTCGGCCAGATCGAACCGCGGGTGCTGGCGGCCGTGTCGGGCGACGACGCGTTGATCGCCGCCACACAGGACGACGACCTCTACCAACCGATCGCCGCCCGACTCCGGGTCGAGCGGGCGATCGCCAAGGTGGCCGTGCTGGGCGCCATGTACGGAGCGACGACCGGCGAGTCGGCCAATGCCCTGCGCGGGCTGGAACGCAACTACCCGGTCGCCATGGGGTACCTCGAACGGGCGGCAGCCGCAGGTCGAGCCGGAGATGACGTGTTCACGGTCGGCGGGCGACGAGTTCGGATGTGGGTCGACGACTCGATCGAAGGCGACATCGACAAGGCCCGACGGGTCGCCGCCGCCCGCGGCCGCTTCGCCCGCAACGCCACGATCCAGGGCGCCGCCGCCGAATTCTTCAAGGTCTGGGCGATCATCGTGCGCGCCGGCGCCATCGAACTCGACGCACGAATCGTGCTGTGCCTCCATGACGAGCTGATCGTGCACGCCCCGCTGGAGTACGCCGAGCGCGCCTCGGCGCTGCTCCACGCCGCCGTCGACGAGGCCGCCTACCGATGGTCTCCCAGCCGCGAGGTTCGATTCATCGCCGACGTCAGCGTGATCCAGCGATGGTCAGAGGCGAAGGACTGACCCAACCGGGACGTTAGGAACTCACGCACGCCGACAGTGCTCGCTAGGCTGATTTCACCCACACAATCCAACCGGCACCCATGCCGCGTAAGGAGACAACCATGACCGACACAATTGACCGGTCAGACGACGCCGCAGTACTCGACCGCTTGGTGGTCCGATTCTCCGGTGACTCCGGTGACGGGATGCAGCTCACCGGCGATCGATTCACCTCCGTCAGCGCGACGTTCGGCAACGACTTGTCGACCCTCCCTGACTACCCCGCCGAGATCCGCGCCCCAGCCGGAACCGTCAACGGCGTGTCCAGCTTCCAGGTCCACATCTCCGACCACGAGATCACCACGCCTGGCGACGAGCCGAACGTACTGGTCGCCATGAACCCGGCGGCGCTCAAGGCCGACCTGCACCGGCTCGAGACCGGCGGCACATTGATCCTCAACGAGGATGCCTTCGACGAGCGCAACCTCGAAAAGGCGCACTACACCTCGAATCCGCTCGACGACGGCACGATCGACGGCTACCGCGTGATCAAGGTGCCGATGACCAAGCTGACCAAAGAGGCATGCGAGCCGCTGGGCGTCAAACAGCGCGACGCCGAACGCTCCAAGAACTTCTTCGCACTCGGGCTGGTGTCGTTCATGTACACCCGCCCGATCGCTCCGACCGTCGAGTGGATCCAGGAGCGGTTCGGCAAGGACGAGTTGGTCGCCGCCGCCAACGTCGCCGCCTTCAAGGCCGGCTTCCACTTCGGTGAGACCACCGAGGCGGTCGGACACCGCTACGAGGTTCGCCCGGCCAAGCTGCCGGCAGGCGAGTACACCAGCATCACCGGCAACACCGCCCTGGCGTGGGGGCTGGTCGCCGCCGGCCAGCTCGCCAAGCTGCCGATCACGCTCGGCTCGTACCCGATCACCCCGGCCAGCGACATCCTCCACGAGCTGTCCAAGCACAAGCACTTCGGCATCCGCACCGTGCAGGCCGAAGACGAGATCGCTGCGGTCGGCATGGCGCTCGGCGCTTCGTTCGCCGGCCACCTCGGCATCACCACCACCAGCGGTCCGGGTGTGGCGCTCAAGAGCGAAACGATCTCGCTGGCGATCTCGATCGAGCTGCCGATGGTGATCATCGACATCCAGCGCGGTGGCCCGTCGACCGGCCTGCCGACCAAGACCGAGGCCTCCGACCTCAACATGGCGCTGTACGGCCGCCACGGCGAGGCGCCGCTTCCGGTGGTCGCCAGCTACAGCCCGGCGCAGTGCTTCCACGCTGCGATCGAGGCCGCCCGCATCGCGCTCAAGTACCGCACACCGGTGATCCTGCTCAGCGACGGCTACCTCGCCAACGGCTCCGAGCCGTGGCTGCTCCCCGACGTCGCCTCGCTGCCCGACATCTCGGTGCCGTTCACGACCGAGTTCAACGGCACCGACGCCGACGGCAACCCGGTCTACCTGCCGTACCTGCGCGATCCCGACACGCTGGCTCGCCCGTGGGCGATCCCCGGCACCCCTGGCCTGATGCACCGGGTCGGTGGCCTCGAAAAGGAAGACAAGACCGGCAACGTGAACTACACGCCGGAGAACCACCAGCTGATGGGCGATCTCCGCCAGGCCAAGCTCGAACGGATCGCCGACGACTATCCCGAGACCGAGATCTTCGGTGACGACGACGCCGAGATCTGCATGCTCGGCTGGGGCTCCACCTGGGCGGCGATCCACGCCGCCGTGCAGCGCCAACGGCGAGCAGGCCACAAGTTGGCCTGGATCCATCTCGAACACCTCAACCCGCTGCCGAACGACCTCGGCGAGAAACTCAAGCGCTTCGACAAGGTCTTGGTTCCCGAGCTCAACAAGGGCCAGTTGTGCCACCTCGTGCGCGGCAAGTACCTCATCGACGCCCAGTCGATCAGCAAAGTCGCCGGGCTGCCATTCCGTACCAAAGAAGTCGAAGCGGCGATCGAAGCTGCAAGGAGCGCATCATGAGCGACACCGCCGTCACTCTCACCACCAAGAAGGACTGGACCAGCGACCAAGAGGTGCGCTGGTGCCCCGGCTGCGGCGACTACGGCATCCTCACCGCTGTTCAGCAGTTGATGCCCGAGCTCGGCATCGCCCCGGAGAAAACGGTGTTCATCTCCGGGATCGGCTGCTCCAGCCGCTTCCCGTACTACATGAACACCTACGGCATGCACTCGATCCATGGTCGTGCGCCCGCCATCGCCACCGGGCTGGCCGTCGCCCGCCCCGACCTCGACGTGTGGGTGATCACCGGTGACGGTGACGGCCTGTCGATCGGCGGCAACCACATGATCCACGCCTTGCGACGCAACGTGAACCTCAAGATCCTGCTGTTCAACAACCGCATTTACGGGCTCACGAAGGGCCAGTACTCCCCCACCTCGCCGGTCGGCAAGGTCACCAAGTCGAGCCCGTTCGGCTCGATCGACTGGCCGTTCAATCCGCTGTCCGTGGCGTTGGGCGCCGAGGCCAGCTTCGTGGCCCGCACCCACGACCTCGACCGCAAGCACATGATCGAAACGTTCAGGGCCGCTCACGAGCACCAAGGCGCCTCGTTCGTCGAGATCTACCAGAACTGCAACGTATTCAACGATGGTCAGTACAACGACATCACGAAGCGCTCGGTGCGCGACGAGATGATGATCGATCTCGTTCACGGCGAGCCGATCCTGTTCGGCGCCGAACGCCAGCGCGGCGTGATGATGGGCAGCGACGGCTTCCTGCGGCTCGTCGACGTCGCCGATGTCGGGCTCGACAACATCCTCGTGCACGACCGGTACCACTCGTTCCCGTCGCTGGCGTTCGCGCTGGCCCGGCTCAACACCGACGACCATTCACCGACCCCGTTCGGCGTGTTCCGCGAGGTGCAACGCCCCGAGTACACCACCGCCGTCGCCAGCCAGCTCGCCGCCGCCAGCGAGAGCAAGGGCCCCGGCGACCTCTCGAAGCTGCTGCGCAGCCTCGGCACCTGGACCGTCGACTGATCCGCTGAACCGGGCGACCTGCCCTGGCGGGAGATCCGGTGAGCCAGTCAGCTGGTGAGTCGGTCCGGCGATGCCGTGACGGGTGGCGACTGGGGGGTGTAGCGCTCGACGAAGATCCGATCGTCGGCGGCACCCAATGCTCTGGCGGCGTCAGCACACGCATCCACGAAGTCGGGACTCCCGGCGATGTACAGGCTGTGGCCGCTGAGATCGCTGGCGACGTCGCCCAACATGTCGGGCACCCGTCCGGTGAACTTGGCGCCCTCAGGTGGATCGTCACCGGTGTACGTGACGCGGAAGTTGAAGCGCCGGTGCTTCGCCGTCCACCACGCCATCAGGCCTTCCTCGTACACGTCGTCGGCGGTTCGAGCGGAGTACAACAGCGTGACCGGGTGCTTGAACCCGCGCCGCAGGGCGGCGTCGGTGAGCGCCAGGATCGGGGCCAGGCCCGACCCGGCGGCGAGACACAGCACCGGCGTATCGGTGCCGGGATCACCGATGAACGTGCCGTACGGGCCAGCGACCGTGATGCGGTCGCCCACTTGCAGCCGGTCGTGGATCCAACCGCTCGTCTGCCCATCGTCGACGCGGGCGACCAACAGCACGATCTCGCCATCGGCGCGGGGAGCGTTGGCGATCGAGTAGGGGCGTGGCGGCGCCCCTGCCCGCTCGTCGCCGACCATCAGATACTGGCCGGGCCAGAACCTGATCGCGTCGCCGATCGGACGCAAGCGAACCTCGACGATCTTGGGGGTGCGCCGAATCAACTCGGTCACGACGCTCAGAATGCGATCCCTCGGCGGGAACAACTTGGGCATCGCATCGAGGGTTCCGAACTCGATCTCGACGACGTCGCTGATCGGCTTGGCCATGCACATCAAGCGGAATCCGTCGGCACGCTCCTCGGCCGACAACGCCATGTCGAGCACGATCCCCTGATCGACATCGCCGTCGAGCATCTTGGTCTTGCACTCACCGCAAGCGCCGGCACGACAGTTGTTCGGGAGCGCATAGCCGGCACGCTCCAAGGCGCCCAGCACAGTGTCACCCGGCTCGCACCGTACGTCTTTGCCGGACGGTGCGAGCCGGATGGTTGCCTCCCCCACATTCACCCCGGTACTCAGAAGACCGGGATGATGTCTTCGAGGTCGATGTCGTTGACCTCTTCTCCGCTGATGCCCACTTCGGGGATCGCCGGAAACGGGATGTCGTACTTGTCGAGCACGCTCTTCAAGTTGAGGATCGCCTGGCGCCAGTTCTCGCGCTTGGCATCGACTTCGGGAATGTGGAAGCCGGCCTCGCGGGCGACCGCCTCGCAGCGGCGCTGCACGTCGATGAAGTCGGACGGCAGATCCCAGAAGTCGGCGGGCGGCTCGTACAGCACAGCCGACAAGAACAGATAGCCGGCCCGGATCTGCTTGGTGATCAGCGACCGGTCGGACACATCGAGCTTGGGATAGTCGCGCTCCATCAGGGCCATGCAGATCGCCATGTGGCGGCCCTCGTCGCGCCCGATGTTGCGGAACGCTTCTTCGAACACCGGTTCGCGGGCACCCTCGGCCATCTGGTGGAAGATCGTCGCGGCAGCGATCTCGCCCATCAGGAACGACGAGAACAACACCGCCAGCGGATACTTCGGAACCGCCTGCTTGTAGCCGTCCCAGTAGCGCCCACCGTTGAAGTACAGCCACTTCACGTTGCGCTGGGCCAGCTCACCGAGCTCGGTCTTTGGTTCGTAGGTCACCGGGTCGTCGTAGCCGAGCAGCTTGGTGATCGCCATCCCACACATCTGCTCGTGGTTCTGCTCGTCCTGGGTGACGGAGAAGAAGCAACGCCGCACGGCGTCTTCCTCGTGGACCTCATAGGTCTTGATCAGGGCGCTGGCGAACACCGGCGGCGCCGAGGCGTCGAACACCGACAGCAGCGTCCACCAGTAGGCGATCGCCTCACGCTCTTCCCACGTGTACGACTCGACGTCGAACGTGTCCCACGACAGTTGGGCCGGATCCCACACCTCACGCCGACTCGACGCCCACACCTCTTCCATCTTCTCGGTGCCCTTGCGCCAGCTGAGCGGAAAGACGTTGGGCTGTTCGGTCGCTGGAGGGAACTCCATCTCCTGCGCCAGGGTGGTCCGTTTCGCCATTCCTCAAACCCCTTCATCACCGTGTGAGACGCGGCCGACCCGCATCACTCCGAGCCAGATTACGTGTCGGAAGCGAGATAGTCAAAGTTGGAATGATCGCATTCCGCATGGTCGCCTGCGCCCAGCAGCCGAGCCAGGTCACTGGCCAGGCGGCACTGCTCGGGCGGGGTCAACGTCTCCAAGAAGTCACGTTCGGCGACGTTCTGCGCGGCGTAGGCGGCGATCAAACGCCGCTCGCCATCGCTCGTCAGTCGAACGGTCACCAGCCGACGATCGCTCGACTCGCGGGTTCGCTCGACCAGCCCGTCACGCTCGATCGTGTTGAGCACACTCGACACGGCAGCCCGCGAAAGGCCTGACAATCGGGCGATGTTGCGCGGCTCGAGTTCGCCCGCCACCCAGACACAGAACATCACCCGAAAGCCGGCCATGCTCCACCCGGCGTGACGATGCACCTCAGACTCGAGCCGCTGCACGAGCCGCGTCGACGCCCTGATCAGATTGAAGCTGGCCCGCAGAGCCGTGAGATCGGCATCCGGGACCGCCGTCGCGACCGCCTCGACGGAAGCCCGTTCGAACTCACCCGCATCGAACGTGTCTGCCATGCCATCATCGTAGGTGAGTGCCATAACCGGCACCCAGAACCCAGCCCTCCGGCACAACCGGCAACTCAGGAGACGACGAGGGCGACGGCGCCGAAGTGCAAGACAGCCGCAAGCACGGTGAAACCGTGCCAGACCTCGTGATACCCGAACACCTTGGGCCACGGGTCGGGTCGCCTGAGCAGCAGCACCGGGAATCCGATCGTGTAAGCCAGGCCACCGGCGGCCACGAGAGCGATCTGGAGCGGACTCAGCGAGGAACGCAACGCCGGCGTTGCAACTACGGCCGCCCATCCCATGATCGGGTAGAGCGCATATCCCAACCACTGGAGCCGCTGGATGGCGGCCAGCTTGATGACCATCCCGAGCAGCCCGATCGCTCCGATCACGCACAACAGCGGGATACCCCAGCGTGCCGGCAGCGCCACCAGGCAGATCGGGGCGTACGTGCCGGCGATCAGCAGGTAGATCATCCCGTGGTCGAGGCGCTGCATGATTCGGCGTGCCCGGTACGACTGGGCCAGCCGGTGGTATGACGCCGACGTGCCGAACACCAATAGCAGCGTTGCGGTGTAGATCGACGCCGCCGTTCGCCCGGCTGCGCCGCTGGCGAACACGATCAACAGCGCACCGGCAGGAATTGCGGCGAAGAACGCCCAACTGTGCAGCACCCCACGCCACACGGGGCGTTCGGCGGTGAGCACGTCGTGGTTCACACCGAAACGGTATCCCGAGATCAACCGAGCCGGATGGCAGCTCTCGAAGCAGTCGTCGATCAGTCGTCGAGGGCGTCGGCGATCAAGGACAGCACGTCGTCGCCGTACTGCTCGAGCTTGGCCGGGCCGATGCCTTTGACGTCGGCGAGCTGCGCCAGGTCGCCTGGCAACGCGGTGGCGATCGCCGCCAGCGTCTTGTCGTCGAACACGGTGTAGGCCGGTTTGCCGTTCCTGGAGCGATCGCGGAAGCTACGCAACAGATCGAAGGCGCGGGCACTGGCCTCGTCGACATCGCCAGGGCGCGGGCCGAGTTGGCCACGCTGACGGCCCGACGTCTCGACCTTGGCGCCGATTCTGAACCGGCGGGTGACACCGTCGCGTTGGGCAACGGCCGCTTCCGGTTCGAGTTCGGTGATGACCCATTCGTGGCCCTGATCGACCAGCACCAGACCGACGACCGCCATCACCCGGCCACGCTCGAGCAGCGGATGGTCGGACGGCTCTGTCTGCGACCGCGTCACTTTCGACGCCGCCGCCGACCGCGTCGGTGTCGGTGGCAACGGTGCGTGGACCGGCGGTTCGTTGGTCAACTCGGACACGAACGGACTCGGCGACTCGCTGCTGACGATCGTGACGTGGCTCGATGCCCGTGTGATCGCCACATGGAACAGCCGGCGTTCCTCTTCGGGGTCGTCTGCGAGACGATGCGGGTACTGATCGGAGTCGGCGAGGTGAACCACGACGTGCGGCCACTCCTGGCCCTTGACCCGGTGCACGGTCGACAACATCACGCCGTTGGCGTGGCGCCGAGTGGCGAGATGCTGACGCAACCACGACTCGAACGAGCGAGCGTCGTCGTGCTGACGGGCGAGTTGGCGCAGCGCAGTGAGATCGTCGCCCTGGGCCGAGCGGTTCATGCCATGTCGGCTGTTGTCGAGGGTTGCCACCGCCCCGCCCAAACCGATCTCGTCGACCAGCACGTCGAACAGACGACGGGTCGGAGCACCCGACGCGGCGAGCGCCTGCAACCGGGCGATGTCACCGGCGAACTCGGTCACCCTGGTGGCGTCGCGCTCACTGGTGAGCCGCTCAGCCAGGCGTTCGAGAGCGGCGACATCGCTCTGCTCGCCCACCCAGTCGCCGATCCGCGGATGGAGTGGACGCGACGGCCGCCGCAGCGCCTCGCCCAGATCATCCGGCGAGAACCTGCCGCCCAGCGCCAACCGCAGCCAGGCCAGCGCCGCCCGGATCGCTGTTCGTTCGACGAACTCGGTGCCGACCCCACCGGCGATCGGAACCCCGGCAACGGCGAGCGCAACCTGAACGGGAGCGATCGTGGCATTGACGCGCGTCAACACGGCGATCTCGCCCGCCGAGGCGCCCCCATCGATCGCTGCACGAACCGCTGCGAGCGTGCTGGCCACGGGGTCATCGTCGGCGACCGCTGTCCACCCACCCGGATCGTGCGAAGCGGCCCGGATCACCTTGGCGACGCGGCGACGATTGTGACGCAACAACCGGTCGGCGACCTCGACGACGCCGGCCGGGCAGCGGTAGTTGACCTCGAGCGGATGGTCGCCGGCACCGGGAAACCAGGTGGTGAAATCGATCAGCCAGCCGGGATCGGCACCGTTGTAGCCGTAGATCGTCTGGTCGTCGTCGCCGACGCCGAACACCGCGCCGCCAGGGGCGCCCAGCAGGCGAACCAGTAGCAGGTGGGCGGGAGTCAGATCCTGGAACTCGTCGACCAACAGCATTCGGCTGGCGCGCTGCGCGACCCGGCGTGCCTCAGGCTGAGTCAGCAGCACATCGATCGCCCGCCAAATCTGACCATCGAAGTCGACCAGCCCGTCGCGGTCGAGGGCGGCCAGATACTGCGGATACACGTCCGACAGACCATCGACGTCGCCGTTGTAGCGGCCCGCCACCTCGACGGGGTCGAGCAGGCCGAGCCGAACCAGACTGAGTGCATCGATCCATGGCGCCAACGGGTCGGTGTTGCGGCGCCGCGGCACGGTCACGAACCGTTGCAGGATCCGTCGCACATCTGGCTCGTCGATCGTGCGCCACGACCGTTGCTGAGGGGCAAACGGCCGACGCCCGTTCACGATCGCCAGAGCGATCGCGTTGAGGGTTCGGATCTGCAGGCCCGGCAGGTCTGCCGTGCGTTCGGTCATCTCCTCCTGGGCACGCTTGTTGAACGCCACCAGGCTCACGGCGCCGGGCGGCAGGTGCCAGGTGGCGAGCAGGTGTCGGGCCCGTTCGGTGAGCACGCGGGTCTTGCCCGAGCCGGCAGGGGCGATGATCCGAGCCGGCCCGCCGGGGTGCGTCACCGCCGCCAACTGGTCGCCGGCGAGCTCGGCCTGGGAGCGATTCGGCAGCGGTGTCGAGAACCGGCCGTGCTCGATCTGAACGGCGTGTAGCACCGGTACGCCGTCGATCGGGTCGCGGTGGCGAATCGGTCCGCCGTCGATCCACACCGGTTCCCCGTCGGGAGTGACGATGTCGCCGGCGGCGCCGGCGAGCGAGGCACCGTGCTTGACGGCGTCGTCGACGAGGCTCCATCGCGGTGCGTCCGGCTGACGGGCGTCGATCGAGTTCGACCAGATCAGATGGTGCAGCTCGTCGAGGACGAACGAGAACGCCGGACCCAAGTCGTAGTGCTGTCCACTCTCGACCGCATCGGGCGCCTGGTCGAAGTCGACCGCCAGCTCGAAGACACGGCCCTGTGCTGAATCGGCAGCTGCACGCAGTTCGGTAACGGCGTCGGCCGGATCGGCCAGAGTTGCAGCGTCGATCACGACACGATCGACGTCGAGCCAGTCGGCCGGCGACGGCTGGCCGGGCCGCACGATCACGTTGCGGCCCAACCCGTTCGGCCCACGCTGGGCCCGCACCACGACCCGGTCCGGCACCGATTCCGGCTGCGCCC
The DNA here is from genome assembly GCA_963700265.1 of uncultured Acidimicrobiaceae bacterium. Taxonomy (GTDB): domain Bacteria; phylum Actinomycetota; class Acidimicrobiia; order Acidimicrobiales; family Ilumatobacteraceae; genus Ilumatobacter. The sequence goes on from CAVOWX010000003.1 coordinate 57,217, forward strand.
GGCGGGCGCGGACGGATGGACTGCGGGGCGCTACCGCAGGAGCGGGGTCGATTCCGTGATCGGGCGGCACATCGATCGGCAATTCGGGTTGGGCACCGTCGTGGTCGGCCCAGCACTGGCGAATCTCTGCTGGGCGCTCGTGGGCACCACCGCAATACACACACGAGATCACTCGAACGACCCTAGCGACGGGGTGTCACAGTGCAATGCCCGTCGTCACCGTCAAACTTGTCACGAGCTTGACAGAAGAGATGCTCAAGCAACGCCCCCGATCGGCCGACTCCAAGAGTAGGCAACCTCGTGTTACGGTTTCGTGACGAAACAGCGGGCGGCTCATACAAGGAGAACCAGTTCGAATGCTTCGATCCGTGCTGCTCGCTGCGGCACTCTTCGCAACCGGAACACTGTCGGGGGTCACCCCTGGCTCGACCGCCCACGCCCTCGACAACACGGCCTGGCGGCTCCCGGTGACGCCTCCGCGCTGTTCGACCGCCCAGGCCGACAGTGGCGATGTAGCAGGGTGTTCGCTGGCGTTCAACCACGACCCGACGACCACCGGCTGGGGTGTGCCGCCGGCACCAGGAGTCGGCGCAGGCTGGAACTGGAACGGTCACACCTACCGCGGTTCACCGGCGCTCGCCGACTGGGAACGCGACCAGATCGGCTCCAACGCCACGAAGGTCGGTGGACTCGACGCCGGCGAACTGCAAACCCACGTCGCTGCACAGGCGCTGTTCGAAGGATTCCTCACCGAGATCAGCGCCAACGGCTACGTCGTCCGCGATGCCAGTGGCTACTCGTTCCGTTGCACCAGCGGCAACGGAGGGTGGAGTTGCCCATCCGGCGATCCGAACGACCTGTCGAACCACGCCTACGGATTGGCGGTCGACATGAACTCGAGCAGCAACCCGATTCGGGGCTACTCGGGGATCGATGGCCAGACGGCCTGCGCCACCCCGATCGAGACCGATCTGCCGCGATGGGTGATCGAGACCGCCGAGCGATGGGGGCTCTACTGGGGCGGCTACGGATGGAACAGCGGATGTGCCGACACCACGACGCAACGGACCTCCGTGTATCGAGACCCACCCCACTTCGAGTTTCGCGGCACGCCCGCCCAGGCTGCTGCGATCGCTGACTTCAACCTCCGCAACGACCCGAACCGAGTCTGCTTCGAGATCGTCGACGACGCCGGCGAAGCCACTGAAGCATGCAACCGGACCGGGATGCCCGAAGCGGGCTGGCGGCTCCCGGTCCAACTCACGCCTCCCACCGGCGCCGTGGCGGCGATGATCAACCTGACCGTCACCCGATCGACCCAGCCGGGGTACCTCACGTTGGAGGACTGCGGGCCGAGATCCGGAACCCGTGAAACCTCGGCGATCACCTACACCGCCGGCCAGACGATCGCCACCATGGCCGTCGTGCCCCTGGCCGACGACGGCAGGTTCTGTGTGTACCGCTACTCAGCGGTCCACAGCATCGTCGACGTCGTGGCCTACCTCGGTTCCGACGGCGAGCCTCTGTGGTTCGAACCAACGCAGCCGGAGCGGCTCACCGACACCCGCCAGTTGGGTTCGTGCACACCACTGCTCGAATGCCACGACGGCCCCTCGGGAGATCTGCAACGGCATCTCGTACCGACCACCGACAACGAGGCCCGCATCGCCAACGCGGCGATCGTCGGTGGCGACCGCGCCGGGTGGGCTCAGGCCGGCCAGTGCGACACCGTCGGTGAGGACCACGTGTACTCCAACGTCAACTTCTCCGACCGCACGCCGCGCTCGAACCTCGTCATCATCGAGGGCGGCGACTCGGGTGCCTGTGTGTTCACGTTCAGTCAGGCGCACGTCATCGTCGACGAACTCGGACGGCTCACGACCGAGACGGGGTACGGGTGGGAGTTGGCAGCACCAGAACGCAAGCTCGACACCCGGCTGTGCACCCCCCAGTGGTGCGATCAACGACCCGCCGCGAACAGTCTGATCCGGCTCGATCTCGGCGTCGACAGCCCGGCCGCCGCCGTCGCCATCACGGTCACCCAGACGGACAACGGTGGCTACGTCACGGTCGGACGGTGCGATGTGTTGGAAGGCAAGGCCGTCCAAACCACCTCGAATCTCAACTATGGCGCCCGCGAAACCACCACCAATCTGGCGATCGTCGAACTCGATGCCGGTGAGATGTGCATCTACACGGCCGCTGCCGCCCACGTCGTTGTCGACCTTCAGGCGCAGCTCGTGAGCGACCACGGCGTCGGGGTGCTGCCGGTCACGCCGACCCGCTTCCACGACAGCCGCTCACCCGCCGGCACAACACCCGCCGGCTGATCAGCCGATCTTCGGCTTCTCGTCGAAATACTCCTGGAGCCGGTGTTCCGATTCGGCACCGAACAGGATTTCGGCAACCTCACGGAGGCCGGGCGAGTTGCGAATCTCATCGTCGGACACGACGAGGTCGATCTTCGAGCGGCGCCGCATGAAGTCGTCGAGCTTCACGATCATCTCGTGCTCGGCGGCATTGTGGAGTTCGGCCCGTAGGTAGTCAGCCGAACCCATGATGTCCTCGCCCATCGCCGGGTCGGCCCTGATCGCCTCGAGCAGGTCGAACGCCCGCCTGCCGTAGCGTCGCCAGAGACGGTCGCTCAACGGCTCGGTGTCCGGCTTCGAGCGCAGCCGGTCGAGCTTCATCAGCTTGGCCTGCCGGAAGAACTCGGATCGGGTCGCCTTGGCCGGCTCGCCGTACCAGTTCTCGAGGTCTTTCTCGAGCGGAATACCGAGGTGCTCGATCTCTTTGGCGACCTCTTCACCCACGTTGAGGCAGTCGGTCAACTTGCCACCGAAGATCGTGACCACGTTCAAGTCGTCGTCGCATTCGATCTCGTGTTTGCGACTCAGCGAGGTCCAGTCGACGTTCTTCTTGTCTCCGTCCTTGCGCTTGACGACGAGCGGCCTCACACCGGAGCGCTCGGCGATGATGTCGGCAACGGTCAGCGGAGCGTCGAGTGCCAGCCGAGCGTTGATCTGCCCCAGGAGAAACTCACGGTCGTCGTTGTCGACGGCGGTGAACGGTGTGTCGACTCGCGTGTCGGTCGTGCCGATCACCGAACGACGACCCATCGGGATCACGTAGAACAGGCGTTGCGTGTCGTCGAAGAACGCCAACACACGATCGTGCTTGGTCGAGGTGAGCCGCCGCACCACGAGGTGGATCCCCTTCGAGTACACGATGCGGTGCTCGCTCGCCAGGCCCCAGTCGCGGTTGATCTGGTCGACGAACGGCCCGGCGGCGTTGACGATCGCCCGCGCCGAGGTGGTGAACTGCTCGCCGCTGTCGACGTCACGCAGATGGGCGACCCATCGGTCGCCCACACGCTCGGCAGAAACCAGCTCGACGTAGTTTGCGACACAGGCACCTGCCTCGATCGCCGACCGCACGAACGAATACACGAACCGTGAGTCATTGTCGATCAGGTAGGCATCCTGATACTGGATTCCGCCGCGGAGCGATTCGGTGTCGATCGCCGGTTCTTCGAGCTTGACCCGCTCGGCGTCGAACACCTTCGGGGGTTTGGTTCCGAACAGTCCGATCGCCCAGTAGGCAGCGGCGCCGAGCCCGGCGAACCACGGACTGTAGGGCGCCGTGCGGTCGAGCGCGGCCAGGAAGCCGATCTCTTTGATGTTGTCCGGGTAGGCCTTCATCAATCGGTTGCGCGACCGGCACAACCCGAACACGAGCGGCAGTTCGTAGTGCTCCAAATACTTGAACCCGCCCCAGACCAGGTTCGAAGACTCCTGGCTGGTGAAACTGCCGAAGTCGCCACGATCGATCATTGCGACCGAGGCCCCTCGGCCGGCGAGTGCCGCGGCCGAAACCGCCCCGTTGATACCGGCGCCGACGACGAGCACGTCGAACAGACCATCTCGGAGCCGATTGATGTTGGCGTTCCGCAAGCTCACACCAATAGCGTCGCAGCGCCACTTGTCGTTCCCAACCGGAACCCCCGGATTCCGCACAGCAGCACACGATCGTTCGCCAGGATGACGAGCGATCGTTCGCCCGGCCGACCCAGCGAGCACCCTCGATCAGTACCGTTGGCTGCAATGAAGTCGCCAACCGGATTGCTGTCGGCCATGGCACGTTGGTCGAAGTCGCACGTCCTGGCTGCCGACGTGGCGTTCGCCGGCATGCTCGGGGGGCTGACCGTGCTCGGCTACCTGTCAGCCGAGGCGACGGACAGCCAGCGCACACAGGATCTGATCGGCGTCGTGCTGATCGTCGGCCAGACCCTGTCGTTCACCGCCCGCCGCACGGCCCCGCTGCGAAGTCTGATCGGCGTGTTGTTGTTCACGACCGCGTTCTGGGTCGCTGACTACCCAACCAACTTCGACGCCTTCTCGCTGCTCGCCGTCTACGCCGCGACCGCACACGGGTCCAGCGACCGCAGGCTGGTGTGGCGCACGGTCGGAGGCGCAGTCGCCCTGTTGACCACGATCGCAATCCTGGGCGTGATCATTCCCTCGGACGACCTGCCCGCTGCCGCTGTCATCGGAATCGCCGCAATCCACCTTACGGCTGCGGTCACCGGCCAGTTCGTGTATGACCGCCGAGCCCGGCTCGCTGGCCTGGAGCGCCGGGCAGCTCGGGCCGAGGCAGAGCGCGAGCTGCTCGCACGCCAAGCGGTACTCGACGAACGCAACCGGATTGCCCGCGATCTACACGACGTAGTCGCCCACGGTATGACGGTGATGGTCGTACAGGCAGGGGCTGCGGAGCGTCTACTCACCAGCCAACCCGAGCGGGCGGCAGAGGCGCTACGTCACATCCAGACCACAGGCCGGGCGGCGCTCACCGAGATGCGCCGGATGCTGGGTGTGCTGCGCGACCAGGAGCACGACGTCGAGCTGTTGCCGCAACCCACGATCGAAGACATCGAGCAGTTGGTTCGACATTGCGTCGACTCCGGAGTCGACGCCGAGCTGATCATCGCCGGAACCGCTCCGAGCCGAGCCGCCGGCGCCACCGAGTTGACGACCTATCGCGTCGCCCAGGAGGCCTTGACCAACGTGATCAAACACGCCGGCCGGCCGGCCAGAGCGGTGGTCAAGCTGACCTACAGCCCGACCGAAGTTCGCCTCGAGGTCAACGACGACGGCCAGGGAACCACGGTCGACGCACTCCAGGCGAACGTGGGACACGGATTGATCGGGATGCGCGAACGTGTCGAGATGTTCGACGGACACTTCCACGCCGGGCCGCGTCCCGGTGGCGGCTTCCGGGTCACTGCCACGATCCCGGTCGAACCGATCAGCGAGGTCGGCTGATGCTGCGGGTGGCGGTCGTCGATGATCAAGCACTGGTTCGGACCGGCTTCTCGATGATCCTCGACTCCGAGCCAGACATCGATGTGGTCGGCGAGGCGGCGAACGGCCGCGACGCCGTCGAACTGTGCCGGCGTCATCGACCTGAAGTCGTGTTGATGGACATCCGCATGCCGGATCTCGATGGCATCGAGGCGACACGGCTGATCACCGCTGACCCAGCCAATCTGACGCGTGTCTTGATGCTGACCACGTTCGACATCGACGAGTACGTGTACGACGCGATCCGGGCGGGTGCCAGCGGGTTCCTGCTCAAGGACACCCCACCCGACGACTTGATCGCGGCGGTCCGGGTGCTGGCCGCCGGCGAGGCGTTGTTGGCTCCGTCGGTCACTCGGCGCCTGATCGAGCAGTTCGTGGCCGGAACCGCCGACTACGCCGAGGTGCCGGGTTTGTCCGAGCTCACCGACCGCGAGGCCGAAGTGCTGCAACTGATCGCTCGTGGGCTGTCCAACCAAGAGATCGCCACCGACCTGTACCTGGGTGAGACCACGATCAAGACCCACGTCAGCCGGGTCTTGATGAAGCTCGGTGTTCGAGACCGCGTGCAGGCCGTGATCAAGGCCTACGAGTCCGGAATCGTGCGCCCCGGTCAATCACCGCAGCCCTGACCGCTGATCGAAGCGCGAAGCGGCCCCGAGGCTTTCGCCTCGGGGCCGGACGACAGCGGTCTCGCTCAGCTGCAGCCGCTGGTGCTGCCGCAGCTCGGGCAGGCGTGGCAGCTGCCGGCACGCACCATGTGGATGCCGCACTGCATGCACATCGGGGCATCGATCGGGCGTGATGCTGCCGGCGCCGAGCCGACAATCCCGCGGGCCGGTGTGTTGTCCTCGACCGTCGGTGCCAAGGCGCCGCTCTCGAGCGCCGCTGCGAGCTCGTCGGCGGACGGCACGCTCTTGGGGTCGGGAGCCAGCTCGGAACCCTGGTTGGTTTCGATGACCTGCTCGTCGACACCTGGCAGCGTGGGCTGCGTGCGCTCGGCGATCGTGAAGATGCTGAGCTCGGCGCGCTCTTCGTAGGTCAAGTACTCGAGCGCCAGACGGCGGAACAGGTAGTCCATGATCGATCCGGCGAACCGCACGTCTGGGTCGTCGGTCATGCCGGCCGGCTCGAACTTCATGTTCACGAACGCCTCGACGTAGCCGCGCAGCGGCACGCCGTACTGGAGTCCGTAGCTGATCGACTTGGCGAACGCATCCATGATGCCGGCCAACGTGGAGCCCTGCTTGGAGACCGTCAGGAAGATCTCGCCAGGCGTGACCGTCGGCGTACTCGCCGATCGTGGCGAAACCCTTGCAGTCGGCCACCCGGAACTCGAACGTGCGCGCCGAACGTGAACGCGGCAGCTTCTGGCGGATCGGCTTGTGGACGATCTTCTCGACGATTCGCTCGACCGTCTCGGTCGCCGCCGCAACTGCATCGGGAGCGTTGCCGCCCTCACCGTGCTTGGCGTCGCCCTTCTTGGCCGTCGACAACGGCTGTCCGACCTTGCAGTTGTCGCGATAGATGGCGACCGCCTTCAGGCCGAGCTCCCAGCTGAGCTGGTGGAGCGCCTCGACCTCTTCGACCGATGCCTCCTCTGGCATGTTGACGGTCTTCGAGATGGCACCCGACAGGAACGGCTGCACCGCACCCATCATCCGCACGTGACCCTCGTAGTGGATCGTGTTGTCGCCCATCGAGCAGGCGAACACCGACACGTGCTCAGCGGCCAGGTGCGGGGCACCGAGGATCGACTTGTTCTCGTCGATGTAGGCGATGATCTCGTCGACCTGCTGGGCGTCGTAGCCGAGCCGGCGCAACGCACGCGGAATCGTCTGGTTGACGATCTGCATGTTGCCACCACCGACCAACTTCTTCATCTTGACCAGGCCCAGGTCGGGCTCGATACCGGTGGTGTCGCAGTCCATCATCAGGCCGATCGTGCCGGTCGGAGCGAGCACCGAGGCCTGGCTGTTGCGCACGCCGAACTCCTGGCCGTCACGCACGGCGTCTTCCCACGCCCGCTGACCGGCGGACAGCAGGTCGTCGGGGACGACGCTGTCGTCGTCGATCTGGTAGCTGGCGTCTCGGTGCATCGCGAGCACCCGCAGCATGTGCTCCTCGTTGGCCTCGAAGCCCTCGAACGGGCCGAGCCGGGCTGCAGTCCTGGCGCTGGTGGCGTAGGCGTGACCGGTCATCAGCGACGTGAGCCCGGCGGCCCAGGCACGACCCTCTGGGGAGTCGTAGGCGTAGCCGAGCGCCATCAACAACGCTCCCAGGTTGGCGTAGCCAATTCCGAGCTGACGGAACTGGCGACTGGTTTCGGCGATCGGCTCGGTCGGATAGTCGGCCCGGCCGACCAGGATCTCCTGGGCGGTGAAGATCATCTCGATCGTGTGCATGTAGGCGTCGGTGTCGAATGTGTCGTCGCCGTTGTCGGTGTTGAGATCGAGGTACTTGAGCAGGTTGATCGAGGCCAGGTTGCACGCCGAGTTGTCGAGGTGCATGTACTCGGAGCACGGATTCGAGCCATTGATGCGGCCCGTGTTGTGAGCCGTGTGCCAGCGGTTGATCGTGGTGTCGAACTGGAGACCCGGGTCGGCGCACTCCCACGAAGCTTGGGCGATCTGGCCCCACAGTTCACGAGCCGGGATCGATTTGACGACCTCGCCGGTGGTGACGGCCTTGAGACCCCAGTCGGCGTCGTCGATGACGGCCTGCATGAACTCATCGGTGACGCGCACCGAGTTGTTGGCGTTCTGGTATTGGATCGAGAACGAGTCGGACCCGTCGAGATCCATGTCGAAGCCGGCGTCACGCAGCACGCGTGCCTTGCGCTCCTCTTTGACCTTGCACCAGATGAACTCTTCGATGTCGGGATGGTCGACGTCGAGGATCACCATCTTGGCGGCCCGTCGGGTCTTGCCGCCCGACTTGATCGTGCCCGCCGAAGCATCGGCGCCACGCATGAAACTGACCGGGCCGGACGCCGTGCCACCACCTTCGAGTGGCTCGACGCTGGAGCGGATCTTCGAAAGGTTGACACCGGAGCCGGAGCCGCCCTTGAAGATCGTGCCCTCTTCGCGGTACCAGTTGAGGATCGAGTTCATCTTGTCGTCGACCGACAAGATGAAGCAGGCGCTGGCCTGCTGGGGCACATCGGGAACGCCGATGTTGAACCAGACCGGGCTGTTGAACGCCGCCCGTTGCGTGATCAGGATGTACTTCAGCTCGTCGCTGAACGCCTGCTGCTCGTCTTCGTCGGCGAAGTAGCCGCCTTGGCGACCCCACTGCGTGATCCGATCGACGACCCGCTCGACGACCTGGCGCAGCGAATGCTCGCGACCAGGGGTGCCGAGTGTGCCACGGAAGTACTTCTGGGTGACGATGTTGGTGGCGTTGACCGACCAGTCGACGGGGAACTCGACGCCGAGCTGCTCGAACGCAACCGAGCCGTCCTTCCAGTTCGTGATGCGAGCATCTCGCAGCTCCCACTCCACCTCGTCGAAGGGGTCGACGCCCGGCGACGTGAACAGCCGTCGAAGTCCGATTCGACCTGCGGCGGTCAGTCGTTCAGGCGCCAGAGACATTTGTGTTCCTCCCGGAGGTGTGCGTTGTGGTCGTGCTATGTGGCCGACGCTGAGTTGCGCCGACACAAGATGTTGTGGGATTGGCCCACTCTTGCCCGCTCGACCACAACAGGTTGTGTGGAACAAGCAGGGCGATGTATTACACCACTGTAGTTACAGCCGTGTCAACGGTTGGCTGCCACTGCCGACAAACAATCCTCTGACCTGCGACGACGCGAGCCCGCTGGAGCGGATCGCGGCGCCGGTTGGCAGCGCGACACAAAGGTTCAGGGCGTGAATCACCCCATGTGGTCTGTCATCGGCTCGCCCCCAACGCGGCCAACACCCGATTCCTTCCACTGGTTCGTCCGTGTGTCGCGCCGCCTCCGGCACGAAGTCCAACACTACGGACGATCGGCTGTGGAACGGAAGGGGACAACCCAATCAATTCTGGGAGTTTCCTGTGGGCCGAGCTGTGGACAACGCGTGGTTACCCACAAGCCCCCCGTCACGTGCCAAGATCGCGGTGCCATGAGGCCAGCACTGACCCGCCTGTATCCGGCACCGTTCGGTCCGATGACGGTCCGCCAGGCCTACGACGTCGCCCGGCCGACGCCGGCGGGTCGTCCATGGGTGTCGCTGTGCATGGTCACCAGCCTCGACGGGTCCGTGTCGCTCGGCGGCAAGTCGGGCGGACTCGGCAACCCCAACGACCTCGACGTCCTGCTCACCATGCGAGATTTGGCCGACGTCGTGCTGGTCGGAGCCGGAACGGTGAGCGGCGAAGGGTACGGACCGCCGAAGTCCCCGAACAAGCGGATCGGCGTGATCACCAACAGCGGCAGAGTCGATGTGGGTACCGACCTGTTCGTTTCGGGCAGCGGATTCCTGATTGCCCCGGAGTCGGCCGACATCGACGAGGCGCGGGTCGAGGTGCTGCGAGTCGGGGTGACCTCCGTCGACCTGACCGAGGCGGTCAGCCGGCTCGGTGAGGTGATGCCTGCCGTTCGCCACGCGCATGCCGAGGGCGGGCCGCACCTCAACGCAGGGTTGCTGGCGGCCGATCTGATCGACGAGCTCGACTTGTCGCTGTCGCCGCGCTTGGTCGGTGGTGCCGGATCGCGCATGATCGCCGGCGCACCCGAACTCGAACGCCACCTGGAGTTGGCGCACCTGCTGGCCGACGACGACGGATTCGTGTTCAGCCGTTGGGTGCGGAGAGCTTGCTGAGCAACTCGAGTTCGCTCTCGAAGTCGGCCGCCGCGTCGAAGTTCTTGTAGACCGATGCGAACCGGAGATAGACGACCTCATCGAGCAGGCGCAGTTGGTCGAGCACACACAGACCGATCTGGCTGCTGGTGACCTCGTTGCCGAGCAGACGAAGCTCGTCTTCGACGGCGATCGCGAGTTGTTCGACCCGGGCGGCATCGACCGAGCGGCCCTTGGTGGCCGCCATCACGCCGAACACGATCTTGTCGCGGTCGAACGGCTGCTCGCTCCCGTCGGATTTGACGACGGTCATCGGCACCTCTTCGACTCGCTCGAACGTGGTGAATCGATACGAACACGTGAGGCATTGGCGCCGACGGCGAATCGAGACGCCCTCTTCGGCCAGTCGTGAGTCGACAACTTTGGTGTCGTCAGCGTGACAACTCGGGCAGAACACCCCACCAGGCTACTGAACTGCACTCTCGCCCGCTCAGGTGACGAGCTCAGGTCGCCTGATCAGGGGAGCAGTACGGCCTGGCCGGCTTGGATGGAGGCACCACCGTTGAGATCGACCAATTTGTCGACGTACCGGGTGATCGAAACCGACCCATGGTGGGCCCGGCCGATCGACCACAACGTGTCACCCGGCTGGGCCGTGACCGTTTGCCGAACGAGTGCTGGCTGGCTCGCAGCGGCGGAGGCAGGTACGCCGCCGGAGCCGGCCAGCACATCGTGGGCAAGCACCACCGTGACCGCGATCAACACAGCCAGGATGGCGCCGACAACTGCTCGACGCCGCCGATAGGTGGTCTCGGGAACGACCTGCACGTCAGCGGACGGTTTCGGAGCGTGGAAGCGAGGGCGACCGACCGGTGTGGCACGGGCGGTTGGTTGGATCGAAATGGTGGCACTCATGTCGACGAACTCCCAACTGGACATCGAGGCGGATACGGGATGGCTTTCAATCGTCCGGACAGTTGCTGAACGGATCGAACAACTGTACGGGAGAACAGTTGTACCCGAACAATCGTTCGACGTCAACCCCAAATCGAACAAATGTCCGCGAACAGGTGTATGGGAACAGATGTTTGACCTGGCGGGCGAACGCCTGTACGATGAGGACATGGCCGACAAGAAGATCAGCAAGCGACAGCGCGGAATTCTCGACTTCATCGAGTCCGAGATGCGTGACCGCGGGTATCCCCCGTCGGTCCGTGAAATCGGCGAAGCGGTCGGGCTCACCTCTCCGTCAACGGTGCACAGCCACCTCAATACCCTCACGCGACTCGGGTACCTGCGTCGCGACCCGAGCAAGCCGCGCGCCATCGAGGTCCGGTGGGATCCCAACTCTGGCGTGGTCATGGAACGCCGTCCGGTCCGCCATGTCCCGCTGGTCGGCGATGTGGCCGCCGGCACCGACGTACTCGCTCAGGAGAACGTCGAAGAGTTGTTCCCCGTCCCCAGCGACTTCACCGGTGAGGGCGACCTGTTCATGTTGCGGGTTCGCGGCGACTCCATGATCGGCTCCGGCATCCTCGACGGCGACTTCGTGATCGCTGTCCAGCAGTCCACCGCCAAGCACGGAGAGATCGTGGTCGCCGGTATCCCTGGCGAAGAAGCGACGGTCAAGACATTCCGCACCGATGGCGACCGGGTGATTCTGGTCCCGTCGAATCCCGACATGGAGCCGCTCGAGTTCCCCAGCGAAGATGTCACGATCTACGGCCGAGTCGTCACCGTGATGCGCCGCCTCTGAGCTATTCGCCAGGTGGCTGATCAGGGGGCGTGGTCGCTGCCTGATCAAGCGTCGGCGGCGCCCACGGCGACGACGGTCGTGGATCCGGGTCGGTGAGGTCCGCCGGATATTCCGGGTACTCCGGGTACCCCAGCGCAGGGTGCGGGCTCACCGGATCCTGAGCGACGCGGGTTGGTGGAACAACCGCCCGGGCATCGTCGTTGGGGTGCGGGCTCCAAACCGGTGCGTCAGGCAAGGCGAACGTTGCCGCCCGCTGCGAACGACGTCCGGCGAGCAGCAACAACAAGGTACCGAGGAGCACCCCGGACGCCCCCACGGCAATCGCCAACCGACGCAACTGCGACACGCCATCGTTCGGATCGCGACCGATCGCCGCCACGACCTGAGCGTCGTCGCCGACCGCGACGATCTCATACCGCCCGGCGATCGCGATCTGGACCCGGGCCACCGACTCACCGGCGAAGTCGTCGGTCTCGTACGACAACGAGGTGTCGGCGCGCGGTACCACCGGACCATCAGGGCCGCTCAGCTCGAAGCCGAACGTTTGCGACGGATCACCGAGCGGCTGGCAGCCTCCGTCCGGGACATCGACCGCATCACCACGTTCAGCGAACACGTAGAACGTTCCGGTTTCGGTGAACTCGAGCGTGGTCGTGCACCCGATCGGAGCCCGCCCGAATCCGTCGACAGCCTGGTCCGGTCGCTGTACTGACAAGACGTACAGCACGGCTCCGCCAGCGAGGCCGGCAAGCAGGAGCAACAGCCCAAACGCTGCGGCAGTACCTCGCCCTCTCGACTTTCTCGCCATGTCCCGTCACTCCCCGTTCGTCATCCGTCGATCCCGAGCCGATCGGCCACGAGTTCGATCCGGTCGTCAGGTTGTACCACGGCCACTCGCACGTATGGAGATCCCGCAGAGCCATAGAACTCACCAGGGCTGACGAGCGCCCCAGCTTCACGCGCCAAGCGCTCCGTGAACTCCCAGGCATCGCCGACGTGGAACCACAGGTAGAAGCCGCCCTGCGGAAGCGGCACCTCGAGACCCGACCACTGCGACAAGATGTCAGCCATCCGCCGCAGTCGGGCAAGGTAGCGGTGGCGTTGTTCCACGACGTGTTGATCGTCGGCGAGCGCAACGGCACCGGCGGCCTGGGCCGGACCGGGAACCATCATGCCGACGTGTTTGCGGACCTCTTCGAGGTACTCGATCAGCTCGAGGTCCCCGGCGTAGAAGCCAACTCTGGTGCCCGCCAAGTTGGAACGTTTCGAGAGCGAGTGCACGGCAACCACGCCCTGGTCACCATGTTCGAGGATCGAGCGCCCGCGACCGGCCCACGTGAACTCGGCGTAGCACTCGTCGGAGAACACCGGAACCCCATGTGCCCTGCCCCACGCCGCGGCACCGCCCAGGTCGTCGAGCATGCCACTCGGGTTGGAGGGGCTGTTGACCCACAACACCAGCGCCCGAGCAGCATCCGCCGGGTCGATCGCGTCGAGCTGCAGCCCGCCGGTCGGTGACATCGGCACAGCGACCGCTCGGCAGCCCGCCAGCGTGGCGCCCATCTCGTACGTCGGGTACGAAATCGCCGGAAACAGCACCGTGTCGAGATCGGGGCGCCGCAACTTGAGCCACTGTGGCAGCGTTGCGACAAACTCCTTGGTACCGATACAGGCCGCGATCTGACCGGTCGGCACGTCGACATCGAACCGGCGGCCGATCCAATCGCTCACCGCTGAGCGCAGCTCCAACGAACCGATGCTGGGCGGATACCCGCGCTCGGCACCCGACGATCCGAGCATCTCGACGACTGCCGGGGGCGGCGGATCACACGGGGTCCCGATCGAGAAGTCGATCAAACCGCCGTCGAACGGTTCGGCGAGCGGCTTGAAGCGATCGATTCGCTCGTACGGATACGGCGGCGGAACGAAACCGACCGGCGGTGAGGAAGTGGTCATGCAGAAGCAGATGATACGACGAACTCGCCGAGACGCCCGGCTGAAGCTTCTGACAATCGCGCCCTGACTCGCAGTCCGTTGGTGGACTCGGTGGTCGAGACAACCTCACCCTCACGATGCACCGAGGCGATCACGTCGCCGCGGTCGTACGGAATCTCGAGCTCGACCACCTTGGTGATCACCCTCAGGCGATCTGCCAACGTCCGCAGGAATATCTCGATGCCGTCGCCGGTGAGGGCGCTGACCGCCACCGAGCCGACGTGATCGGCGACCAGTTGACGAGCCGCATCCGGGGCGACGTCACTCTTGTTGAACACGATCAATTCGGGCACCTCGGCGGCGTCGATTTCCCCCAAGACCTCGCGGACCGCGGCTATCTGGCCGTCCGGATCGGCGGCGCTGGCATCGACCACGTGCACCAGGTAGTCGGCAAGGCTCGCCACTTCGAGCGTGCCCTTGAAGGCTTCGACCAGACCGTGCGGGAGGCTGCGTACGAACCCGACGGTGTCGCTCAACAGCACCGACTCGCCACCCTGCAAGGCAAGCCGACGCGTCGTCGGGTCGAGCGTGGCGAACAAGCGGTTCTCGGTCAGCACACCGGCGTCGGTGAGTTGATTCAACAGGGACGACTTGCCGGCGTTCGTGTATCCGACGATCGCCACCGTGGCCAGGCCGCTGAGCCCCCGCGACTTGCGTTGCAGATCTCGAGTGGCCGCCAGCGACCGAAGGTCCTGTTCGAGTTTGGTGACACGGCGCATGATGCGCCGCCGATCCACTTCGATCTTGGTTTCGCCGCCACCGAATCGGGCGCCGACCCCACCGCGCTGCTGGGACAGCTTGGCGTCTTTGCCTCGACGCAGGCGCGGCAACCGATACCTGAGCAATGCCAACTCCACCTGCGCCTTGCCCTCCAAGGTGTGGGCGTTCTGGCCGAAGATGTCGAGAATCACCGCCGTGCGGTCGATCGCCGTACGCCCGAGCAGCTTCTCCAAGTTGAACTGCTGCGCCGGCTTCAAGTCATTGTCGAACACGACCGTGTCGGCATCGACAGCGAGACAGATCTCCTTCAGCTCCTCGACCTTGCCCTTGCCGATGTACCAGGTGTGATCGGGTGCCGGGCGGCGCTGCACCAACCGGGCTGCAACATCGGCGCCGGCGGTGTCGACCAGCAACTCGAGTTCGTCGAGGCTGGCTTCGACCTCGTCGTCGGTGACACCGGGGAGGGCGACGCTGACGAGCACGATCTTCTCTCGGATCGTGCGGTCGATCAGCGATTCGCCGAGGGCTTCTTGGTAAGGCGTGTTCACTCAGACTCTGATTTCGATCGTGGCGATGAATGTTGCTGGGCCGGTCAATGTGACGCGGCCAGGGGCAGGCGTGTCGAGCTGTACTGTCGCAGTTCCGCCGTCCATGCGCACCACGAGTTTCCCGTTGTCCGGCGTTGCCAAGCCCCACGCCGCCGCAGCGTGAGCCACCGCGCAGGCGCCTGTGCCGCAGGCTTCGGTGATACCGGCCCCACGTTCATGGACTCGCATTCGGAGCTCGTTCTGGCGTTCACCCGGCTCGACGATCTCGAGGTTCACCTGCGGAAGCTTGCTCCCGAGATCGATCAGGTCGACGGAATCGACATCGTCGACACCCACCACCGAGTGCGGGTTGCCGAGGCTGAGGTGGGCGACGGGCCGATCGGGGTGGCAACCCAATGACTGCCAACCGGACGGTTCAGGCAGCGGCTCGACCGTTCCCATGTCGACCGTGGCGAGGATTGTCGTGTCGTCGTCGGTCGTCTCGATCGTGACCAAGCGTTCTCCGGCGTCGGTCAGAATCCGTTGCGGATCCAGGTCGCCTCGGCGGGTGGCGAGCGCTTGGGCGAAACATCGGATTCCGTTGCCGCTCATCTCGGCCCTGCTGCCATCGGCGTTGTACAGCACCATTCGTGCGGCATAGCCCACTTCGGTTTCGGCAATCAGGAGGCCATCTGCTCCAACGCCGCGGCGGCGGTCGCACAGCCGCCGGGCGAGCGCCGGCAAGTCGTCGACACCCGGATGGAAGACGACGAGGAAGTCGTTGCCGAGCCCATGGTGCTTGCTGACCGTGAGGGTGCTCATTCGTCTCCTACCTGCAGTTGGCCTGCCCGATCGGACCCGACTTCGTCGTTCAACACGTTGCGCACGAGTGCCGTGGCTTCCTCGACGGGATCGTGTTCGACATCGACCCAGCGTATGCGCGGGTCGCGTTGGAACCATCGAAGCTGCCGAACCGCAAACTGTCGGGTCCGCCGGATCACGAGGTCGACGGCCTCGTCGAGCGAGATCGATCCGTCAAGGTGGGCGAGCACCTCTTTGTAGCCGAGCGCCTGAGCGGCCGTCTTGGAGATCCCCGATTCGGCCAGCGCCGACACCTCGGCCACCAGCCCGGCGTCGATCATCTGATGCACCCGTCGGCCGATCCGCTCGGTGAGCACCGAACGATCCCACCGCAGGCCGACCTGGGCGACGGGAGTGGCGGGATAGCTGGTCAGACCCGGCCCGAACGAAGAGAACGTCTTGCCGCTCCCCTCGCACACCTCGAGCGCACGCACGATTCGGCGAGCGTTGTTGGGCTCGATCTTGATCGCTGCCTCGGGGTCGACGGTGGCCAGCCGGGCGTGCAGTGCCGGGGCACCGATCCCGATCGACCTCGGCCTGCAGCCGGGCACGGATATCGGGCCACTCCCCCGGCAGCGTCAGCCCATCGATCACGGCCCGGTGATACAGACCCGTTCCGCCGACCAGAATCGCCCGACGGCTGCGGCTGGCCAGATCCGCCAACACCGCAGCGTGGGCATGCTGGAACTCGGCAACCGTGAACTCATGGTCCGCGTCGACCAAGTCGATCAGGTGATGACACACCCTGGTTCGTTCGGCCGGTGTCGGCTTGGCGGTTCCGATGTCCATGCCACGGTAGACCTGCATCGAGTCGACCGAGATCAACTCGACATCGCGCTCGACCTCGGCGACCGCCATCGCGACCGACGACTTTCCCGAAGCGGTCGGGCCGATCACGGCCACTCGCTTGGGCGACTCGTTCACAGGGCGTTGACAGCGATCCGCAGTTTGTGGGTCGGTTCGGCGAGCAACTCGACGAAGCGACCCTCCAGGTGATGCGGTGCAGCGCGGGTCACTTCGACCGTTGCGTAGCTGCCGGTTCGCACCGAATGCGGCGGCGTGAAGTGAACGAGCTTGTTCTGGCGGGTGCGTCCCGACACGACGTCGGGGTTCTTCTTCGACGGCCCTTCGATCAGGACCTCCTCGATGCGCCCGACGCGATCCTCGTGCTTCAGGAGCGCCGAACGCTCAACCACAATTCGCAGACGCTGGAAACGGTCACTGGCAACCTCTGGGGCGACGAAGTCTGCCTGCATGCCAGCGGCCTCGGTGCCGGGCCGCGGCGAGAAGACGAACATGTAGGCGTAGTCGTACTCGGCGGCCGCCGCTACTTCGAGCGTGCGTTCGAAGTCGTCGTCGGTCTCGCCCGGAAACCCGACGATGATGTCGGTCGACACGGCCAGATCGGGAACGACGCGGCGGGCCTCGGTCAGCTTGTCCAGGTAGCGCTCGGCGGTGTAGCCGCGGTGCATCAGCGCCAGCACCCGGTCGCTGCCGGACTGGAGCGGGTAGTGCAGGTGCTCGCAGACGGCGGCGGTGTCGGCCATCGCGGCAAACGTTTCGGGACGCATGTCTTTGGGATGCGGGCTGGTGTAGCGCACCCGCCGGATGCCGTCGATGGCGCCGACATCGCGCAACAGGTCGCCGAACAGAGGACGCAACTTGGCGTCGGTGTCGCCCGCCTGGCGGGCGGCGATCTGCAGGTCGCGCCCGTAGGAGTTCACGTTCTGACCGAGCAACGTGACTTCGGTGACCCCCTCACCGGCGATCCGATCGACCTCGGCCAGGATCTCGGCGTACGGACGGCTGATCTCGACCCCGCGGACTGCCGGGACGATGCAGAACGCACAGTTGTTGTCACACCCGATCTGGATCGTGACCCAGGCGTTGTAGCTCGTCTCACGGCGGGCCGGCAGCGCCGAAGGAAACATGGCGTGATCGTCGATCACGGCCGCTTCGAGGATCTCGATCAGCGGAGCGTCGGCACCGGCGGCTTCGTGCAACAGTTCGGCGGCGCGGTGCACGTTGTGGGTGCCCATCACGACATCGACCCAGCCGGCCTTGCTGGCGACGATCTCACGATCCTTCTGGGCCAGGCACCCGGACACCACGATCTGACGGCCCTCTTTGGCGTCCTTCCATGGGCGAAGGTGGCCGAGGTTGCCGTACAGCTTGTTGTCGGCGTTCTCACGGATACAGCAGGTGTTGAGCACGACCACGTCGGCATCGTCCTGCGACGCCGCCCGAACATAGCCGTCGGCCTCGAGCAGCCCAGAGATCCGCTCGGAGTCGTGCTCGTTCATCTGGCACCCATAGGTGCGCACGACGTAGCTGCGACCCTCACCGGATTCCATGACCGACCAGGCTACCGGCCCCTTCTCCAGGGCGCTGGTAGGTTGCCCGGATGGGGATTGCAGACGAGAAGTACCTGTCGCTGACGACGTTCCGAAAGACCGGTGTACCGGTGGCGAGCCCGGTGTGGGTGGTCGATCTCGGTGGCGGCCAGGTCGGGTGCTATACGAGTTCAGGGTCGGGCAAGGCGAAGCGCTTGGCGCACACCTCGAAGGTGATCGTGCAGCCATCCGATTCTCGTGGTCGACCGAAAGCGGGTACCGAACCGATCGAGGCGACCGCCGAGCTCGTCACCGGTGACCAGCTGACCGAGATCACCGCCAAGGTGCGCGCCAAGTACGGCGTATTCACGAAGGTCACCAAGCTGCTCGGAGCAATCGGCGGAATCATCAAACGCAACAGGATTCCGTATGCCGACCGCGGCGTCGTGATCACCCTGCCCGACTGACACGCGTTGCGGCCCGCAACGTGCTGGTAGCGCGGCGCGGCCTTTTCGACGTCCGCAACGATCGACTCCGACCGGCGGGAAGACCCGAACTCGATCGGCGGCTCAGGGCGCGTAGTCGAAGCTCACCGACGCGTACTCGAGGTCCGTATACCCGTCGGCCTCGAACAGTCCGGAGATCCGTTCGGAATCGTGCTCGTTCATCTGGCACCCAGAGGTGCGCACGACGTAGCTGCGTGGCATGCCGGTGTCCATGACCCGCAAGGCAAACGGGCGGGCTACGGACGATGGCTCGAGGCGGCGTCAGGTCGGGTACGTGAAGTCGATGGTGACGGAGTTGAAGAACGACGACGACGAGGGGAGGCAGGCGGCGACCGAGTAGTCGAAGTTCGCACCGACCACCGGGGTGGAGATCGAGGTATCGGACGCAGTGGTAAACCCCGCACCGGCCGGCATAGGTATCGATGCGATCGCTACAGCCCCGATGCCGGAGTTCAATCGGGAATACATGGTGACGGTTCCCGATTCCGTGGCGGACGACTGGAAT
The DNA here is from genome assembly GCA_963700265.1 of uncultured Acidimicrobiaceae bacterium. Classification (GTDB taxonomy): domain Bacteria; phylum Actinomycetota; class Acidimicrobiia; order Acidimicrobiales; family Ilumatobacteraceae; genus Ilumatobacter. Next base: position 76,561 of record CAVOWX010000003.1, read on the forward strand.
CGGGCAGTCACCTGAGTAATGGTGGCCCCGTCTGGCAGAGTGACCGGTGCGACGACACACCGCTCGGTGAAGGTCTGTGCCACCCACGAGTCGTAAGCAAGCTCCCAGAGCAGACCGCTGTCCGTATCGGATGTCGGCGTGAACGCACTCGCCGAGATGCGGACGCTCGCAGAACCTGTCGGCACGTCGGACTTGGCAGCGAGTAGCGCGTCGATCTCGGCCTTGGTGTAGACCGTCGCCGCGTCAGCCTTGCCGGCCAGCGCAGACGCGGCCGCCTTGGTGTTGATCTGGGCCTGGAGGTCTGCGAGGCCCTTGGCGGTGTAGTACCCAGCGATGTCGGCGATCACGTCGACGCTGCCGGCGTTGTTGAAGATTCGGATCGCACCGGTTGGTGAGAGCTTGACGTCAACTTTGTTCGGCGTCGGTGCCTGGCCCGGCCGATAGTTCAGGTTGGACACGGTGGGCCGAACGGCGTCGGCGGGGTAGAGCGCCAGGAAGGATCCTGCCGTCGCGCCAACGCTCGTGACATTCAAGGCGACGCCGGTTGCGTCGGTCGGGATCGTGCAGTTTCCATTCGTGCCGGTGACCTGTTGCACGAAGCTCTCAGCCGGTCCGACCGGTGTATCGCGCGTGCCGACGTTGTCGATGCCCGAACGCGTGTCGGCCAGGCGGCACGGCGTGATCGGCACGAAGGTGGCCTCGGCAGGGTTCACGTCGGCGCGGGCGCGGACTCCCACAAAGACGGTGACCAGCAGCAGCGTGATGGCAACGCCTGACGCGAACCACATCATGGATCGGAAACGGATAGTGATCACGCAATCTCCTGACTAGTACGGCTGCCCCACCGAGGCCGAGCCGTGCCGACCATAGCGCACCCGAAAACGGTGACTGAGCGAGCGTGTGCTCGGGGCGATCGACGGGACCATCGAGCGCGACCGACTCCGCACAGAGACCGGGGCGCTGTGATCACACTGCCGAGCACCGACTCCTGGCGCGACTCCCGAACGGGAAGCAAACCCGAAACTGCGGGGTTCAATCAACTCGTGCCAACCGATCTGACAACCGCCACCCGCTACGACCTGATCATCATCGGGAGCGGGTCGGCCAACGCGATTCCCCAAGACCTGTCTGACTGGAAGATCGCGATCGTCGAGCGCGGTACGTTCGGAGGAACGTGTCTCAACGTCGGGTGCATCCCGTCGAAGATGTTCGTCCTGCCAGCCGATATGGCTGAGGAGGCGAACCACAGCCAACGGCTCGGCATCGACGTGCGCTTCCACGGCGCCGACTGGCCGGCGATCCGCGATCGGGTGTTCGGACGGATCGACCCGATCGCCGAGGGCGGCAGGCAGTATCGGGCGACCGGCTCGGAGAACATCACGCTGATCGAGGGGACCGCCCGGTTCATCGCACCCAAGTTGCTCGACGTCGAAGGTGAACGAATCACCGCCGACCACATCCTGATCGGCGCCGGGTCGCGACCGACCGTGCCCCCGATCGCAGGTTTGGTCGAGACCGGCTTCCACACCTCTGACTCGATCATGCGGCTGGACGAGCTGCCGGCACGATTGGGAATCATCGGCGGCGGCTACATCGCCGTCGAAATGGGCCACGTTTTTGCATCGTTCGGCTCGAAGGTGTCGTTGTTCAACCGTTCACACGTCTTGCTGCGCGCCCAGGACGCCGACATCGCAGAACGCTTCACCGAGGTGTTCTCGAAGCGCGTCGACGTGCACCTCGAACACCTGCCCTCGAAGATCGAACGGCGTGGAGACGCGATTGCGATCCACTGCGCCGGCGAAGTGGTCGAGGTCGACGAGTTGTTGGTGGCCACCGGGCGTGAACCGAACAGCGATCTGCTCGACGCCGAGCTCGGCGGGCTGAGCTGCCACCACCACGGCACGATCGTGGTCGATCAGCACATGCGCACCGCCGTGGAGGGTGTATGGGCGATCGGGGACATCGCCAACGAGTACCAGCTCAAGCACGTGGCCAACCACGAGGCCGCCGTTGCGTTCTGGAACATCGCTCATCCGGATGAACTCAAGTCGGTCAGCTACAAGGCGGTACCGGCGGCCGTGTTCAGCAACCCGCAGGTCGCCGCCGTGGGACTCACCGAACAGCAGGCCCTCGACACCGGGCGCGACTTCGTCGTCGGGCGCCGCGACTACGGCGGTACGGCGTTCGGTTGGGCGTTGGCCGACGAGACGTCGTTCGCCAAGGTCCTGGTCGACACCGAGACCGGGCTGATCATCGGGGCCCACATCATCGGGCCACAGGCAGCCTCACTGATCCAGCCCTTGATCCAAGCGATCCAGTTCGACCAGACCGCTGCCCAGTTGGCTCACGAGCCGTACTGGATCCATCCGGCTCTCACCGAGGTCGTCGAGAACGCTCTGCTCGAAGCGCTCGAGCAACTCTGAGCGACGCTCGCCGGCGCTGAACGAAATCAGCTCGAACCGCGAAGACGGCGCTAACGTGCCGCGCATGATTGCAGTTCTCGACCTCGGCACCGGCTACCAAATCCTCGCCCTGCTGCACATTCTCACGGCGATCGTGGCGTTCGGGCCGCTGTTCTTGTACCCGGGACTCCGCAAGGCCGGCGAGACCCAAACGATCGCCGCCATGCACATGCGGATGACGTTTCCGGCGCTGGCCCTGATGTGGGTACTCGGCATGGGACTGGCCGGGATGTCGAAGCCCGATGGGTCTGACCAGTTGATCTACGAGATGTCACAGGGCTGGCTGATCGGCTCGATCCTGAACTGGGTCGTACTGATGCTGGTCAGCTGGTTCCTGATCCGCCCCGCGATCAGTGACTCCAGTGAGTCGGCAACGTCGAAGCTGATGGCAGGTACCGGGATCACGCACCTCGGATTGGTCATCGGCCTCGTGCTGATGATCTGGAAGCCGGGCCTCTGACCCACGGTTTGACCTGCCCTACTCCGGCAGCGGCATCAGCCCATCTGCGGTGTTGGGTGCATACGGATTGTGGGCGATCTCCCACAAGTGCCCATCGGGATCGGCGACGTACGACGAGTAGCCGCCCCATTCAACGGATTCGGGCTGCTTGACGGGAACTGCCCCACAGGCGACCCATGCCGCGAACACGGCGTCGACGTCGGCGCGGTCCTCACAGTTCAGTGCAATCGTGACCGCCCGGAAACCGGTTCCGTCGGGCGGCACCCCAGCGTCGTCGGCGAGCGCCTGGCGGCCGAACAGGGCGAACGCGCTCCCCTGCATCGAGAAGAACGTGATCGAGTCCTGGGACGCCGACGACCGACGCCACCCGAGCGACTCGTAGAACGAGGTCGATCGGGCGACGTCGGCCACGCCGAGCGTGACCATCGTCAAACGTTGCGGTACCGGCATGTCAGCGTGGTCAGTCGAGGCTGATCGGCTGGTCGTGTTCCTCGGTGAACGCATCGGCCTCGTCGACCTTTGGCTCGATCGGCGCATTCGGGTCAGGCTTGAGCCCGGCCGCAATCATCACCTTGTCGCTGACCTCGACCATGATCTCGGGATTCTCGGCCAAGAAGTTCTTGGCGTTCTCGCGTCCCTGGCCCAACTGTTCGCCCTCGTAGGTGAACCAGGCACCCGACTTGGTGACGATGCCGAGATCGACGGCGATGTCGAGCAAGCCACCTTCGCGGCTGATGCCCTTGCCGTACATGATGTCGAACTCGGCCTGACGGAACGGCGGCGACACCTTGTTCTTGACGACCTTGACCCTGGTGCGGTTGCCGACCACCTCGGCGCCGTCTTTGAGCGACTCGATCCGGCGGATGTCGAGACGGACCGACGAGTAGAACTTGAGTGCCCGGCCGCCCGGCGTGGTTTCGGGAGAACCGAACATCACGCCGATCTTCTCGCGCAACTGGTTGATGAAGATCGCGATCGTCTGGGTCTTGCTGAGGTTGCCGGTGAGCTTGCGCAGCGCTTGGCTCATGAGGCGGGCCTGGAGCCCGACGTGAGTGTCGCCCATGTCGCCTTCGATCTCGGCGCGTGGTGTCAACGCAGCCACCGAGTCGATTACCACGACGTCGATCGCTCCGGAGCGCACCAGCATGTCGCAGATCTCGAGCGCCTGCTCACCCGTATCGGGCTGTGAGATGAGGAGCTGGTCGATGTCGACACCGATCGCGGCGGCGTAGATCGGGTCCATCGCATGTTCGGCGTCGATGTAGGCACACACGCCACCGTTGCGTTGCGCCTCGGCCACGACGTGCATGGCGAGCGTTGACTTACCCGAAGACTCGGGGCCGTAGATCTCGGTGACCCTGCCTCGCGGCAGACCCCCGATTCCGAGTGCCAGGTCGAGTGCGAGGGCCCCCGTGGAGATCGATGCGATCGCCAGGCTGGTCTTGTCGCCCATGCGCATGATCGAGCCCTTACCGAACTGCTTGTCGATCTGGGCGAGTGCCATATCGAGTGACTTTTCGCGGTCGTTAGCCATGTGATTTCGTCTCCTGTTTGCGTGCTGCCTGAACGTTCGGGGCGATCGCCCGATCCGTTGTTTCCAACGTGGTGATCACCATATGGAGGGGGTGTCACAGTGTTTCCCGCCCAGATGCCGGAGGGGAATGACAACAATGTAGTTGTCGAACAGCCGTTCGGCAAGCATTTCGGGGAACGAACGTTCGATTTGTTTGGTGACCGCTCAACCGGGGCGCTGACCGACCCCGCCAAAAACGGTCAGAGCGTGGCGTCGCCCTCACCGTCGAGCTCGGCTCGCGTCGGGCGCCGCATCCACAGGTCGATCGCTTGCCAGAGCGTGAACGACACCGGATAGAAGATCGCCGGGCCGAGCAGGCCGATCGCTCCGCCGGCGACCATCACGGTCAGCACGGGCACGTCCGGGGCGGTTGCGACCACCAGCACCAACACCGTCAGCAGCAGGCACCCGAAGGTGAGGATGATGTTGGCCGTGAGCGCTCCCAACTCGAACGCCTCGTCACCACGCCGGTAGGCATGCCGACACGCCCGGCATCGTTCCTGACGCTTGAACCACCCCAGGAAATACGCCTTGCGGTCGCCACACCAGGCGCATTTGCGGGTGATCCCACGCGCCAACAAGCGCGGACGCGACGGGAAGTCGGTGATCGGTTGAACACCCAAATGTCCGGATGATTGCTCCACAATCGCACGATACCCACTCGGGCTGGCAGACTCTCCAGCCATGGAGCGAAGTCTTGCCGCCATGTTGTTCCTGGTCGCCGCCGTTGCGATCAGCATCAGCGCGGGCGGCTGGTGGATGCAACGGATCGTCTTCACGCCGGATTCGACCCGAGATACCTCCGAGGCAATTCTGAAAGACCCCGACATCCGGCTCGAGATCAACTCGCTCGTCGCTGCTGCCAGCTCCCCGATCGTGGAGCGCGACGTGCCTGAACTCGGTGCCTGGCTGGAGATCCAGGTCCTCAGTACACGCGGCGGCGCAGCGGTGATGGCACCGATCATGGAAGAGGCCCACAACCGGATCCTCGGATTGCGCGAGGAACCCGTGCGCATCACAGGCACCCAGATGATCGACATCGTTCGAGACCAGCGCGCCGCTGAGGTTTCACCGATCACGCTGCCGATCGAACCGATCGGCACCCTCAAGACCATGCGGCAACTGCTCGGATGGCTGATCCCGATCGCCGGTGGACTCGGCCTGCTGCTCGTGGTGCTGGGCATCTTCACCCGGCCGGATCGACGCGATGTCCTGCGCGGGCTCGGCGAGTTCGGGCTGGCCCTGGCCGCCTCGATACTGGTGTTCGGCTACGTGCTCCCGGTCCACATGATGACGGCGATCGACAATCGCACCTGGACCAACGCGATCCCCCGGCTGGCGCTGCGCACGCTGCCGGTCGTGCTCGGCCTGGCGGTCATCTTCGCGGTCGGTGGTGTCGTGTTGATCCTCACGTCCACCTCCGGTGGAAACCGACGCCAGTGGTCGACCCCGCTGTCAGCCACCCGATACCGCGGCGGCAGCAACCCCGGCTGGGGCTGACCGGAGGGCTAAGCGACGTCCATTGCACGCAGACGGGCGCTGGCCAGGGCCAGAGCGGCAGCGGCGACCACGAGCGGCACGATCGCACCGACCGCGAGCGACAGGTCACCCAGGTCGAGATCGATGTCGGTCATCGACGTGAGAATCGAGCGCGTGTAGCCACGGATCGCCAACTTGGCGGCGAAACTGCCGAACGCCGCCACGAGACCCTCCCAGATCAAGATGTAGCCGAGCCCCCATACGATCGAGTTCTTGAGCAGCAGACCGAGCAGCACGAACAGAGCCGAGTAGGCGACCACGCCGACCACACCGGCGAGTGCCGTGGCACCGATCAGATCGCTACCGCCGTCGACGGCGACAGAGGAAACCAACAGCGGCACGAGCGTGAGCGGCAGGCTGACCGTGATCGACGCCAACCACGCCCCGACCACCACCGGCCATCGATCCATCGGACGCAGCCACAGGTAGACGAGCGTGCCGTCCTCACGCATGTCACCGAGCGCCGCCGAAGCGAACACGAGCGACACGATCGGTACGAGCGTGGTGAAGCCGAGATCGGAGATCAACCGGACACCGGTCTCGACCGGGTCGGAAACGTCGCTGGCCGTGCCGACCGCGATCGCCACGGCCGTGACGACCGCCCCGACCACAGTCAGCGCTGCGATGCGCCCCCGCGTGACGAGTTGGCGCAACACGATGCGGTACGTCAGGCCGATCGCGTGTGTGGGGTTGACCGTGCCGCTCATCGCCGCTCCACCAGATACCTGAAGACCGATTCGAGATCGTCGTCGGTCGGTTCGACCTCGCGCAGGCGGACACCACAGTCGCGGGCGACGGAGGCGATCTGACGGCCGAATCGATCGACATCGTTGGTGTCGATCGTCAACGAATCCTCCCCGACCGACACACCATTCACAAGGTTGCGCTCGACCAACGCCGCAGCCAACGTTCGCGCTCCATCGGCGGCGACCCGAATCCGGTGCGGCCGGTCGTCCATGAGGGTGCGCAGCTCCCGGTAGTCACCGGTAGCTGCCAGCCGCCCTTGAGCGATCACGAGCACCCGCGAGCCGAGTCGGGCGACCTCATCGAGTACATGGCTCGAAACCAGCAGGCACTTGCCATCGTCGCCGAGCTGATGAAACAGGCGGATCATTCGGTTGCGCTGGACCGGGTCGAGCCCGGTGAGCGGCTCGTCGAGGATCAACAGATCGGGTTCGTGTACCAAGGCGGAGGCGAGTTTGACGCGTTGGCGCATGCCCTTGGAGAAGGCGCCGACCACCTTCGGGTCATCGGCGTCGAGATCGACCAGGTCGAGCACCCGGCGAGCCGCCGTGTCGGCCTCGACGACTCCATGCGTTTCGGCCGCCACCTGAACGAACGCCCGCGCCGACAACCGATCGAACAGGGCGTCCTGTTGGGGTGCCAGGCCGATTCGGCCACGCACGGCCCGGTCGGTGCGGGCGTCGGCGCCGAGCACGCGAACCGTTCCACGGGTGGGCGCCGTCAGACCACACATCACCCGGAACAACGTTGACTTGCCGGCCCCGTTCGGGCCGAGCAAGGCGGTGACACCAGGCCCGACCGAGAACGTCACATCGGACACGGCCACGACGTCGCCGAATGACTTGGTGACGTTGGTGACCTGCACGATCGCATTCGCGTCGGGAGTGAACGCTGCGACCGGGGCCGCCGGCTGCGGATCGGGAGGTGCCCAGTCGGACATCAGACCGCCGCCAACTTGCGGTATCTCCGACCAGCAACGCAGAACCGAGCGCAGTCCATCCGATGCTGCCGAGCGCTACCAGCCAGGTACTGATGTCTCGGAACTCGTTGCTGCGGTCTCCGAACAGGCGAGGTGCGATCTCCAGCGGTGCCGCTGATCGGGTCGAGGATCCGCCAGGTCTCGCTGAACTCTGCGACCTCCACCAGCACGCCCGACGACGATCGAGGCACCGAGCATCACGAACACCACGGCGATGCTGGCGAACGCCCGCCGGTCGGTGAGGCTGGCGACGCCGAGGCTGAGAGCGGTGTAGACGGTGCAGATCGCCAGACCTGCGAGCAGTATCCGGCCCATCACGCCGACCCAGTCGACGAGCCCCGAAGGGCCCTGGCTCTGGAACGTGTACCCGATCAGGAACAGTACGGGTGGTCCGACGACGACGAGCGCCATCGTGCCCATCACTGCGAGCACCTTGGCGATCAGGTAGCTGGGGCGGGCGAGCGGCGTCGACAGGTACAGCGCGAACATGCCGTCGCGTCGATCTCGCACGATCGCCTCGGGGGCGACCAGCGCCACGAACACGATGGTGGCGACGAAGGAGAACCCGAACATCTCCCAATACTCGGGGCGCAGTTCGCCCTCGAGCATGTCGCCGATCAGAGCCGCCAACGCCATGAACGCGATCGCCGGCACGTACGACACGACCAGCACGATGATCGGGAACACCTTGTGACGGCCTTTGCGGCCCAACCCGAGGATGCTGCGAACCGTGTGCCAGGCAACCGAGCGAACGGCGCCGGTCAGGCCCGATCGAGTGCCTTCGAAGCGGCGATAGCCGCGATCGAGAATCTGTGCGTCGCTCATCGCTCGGCTCCGTGGAACAAGTCCTCCAGGCGGCGGCGTCGACGCACGATCCGCCCGACTCGGGCGCCCGCATCGGCGACCGCGTCGCGCACGCTGTCGGCGATCAGGTCGGCGTCGGTGCCCATCACTTCGATCCGGTTGGCGCCCTGCTCGGCGCGCACCTCGAGGCCCCGTTGCTGCAGGGTTGTGATCACGTCGGCCAGGGCGGTCGGCCGGTCGGGGACCTCGATCAACTCGACTACGACACCCTCATCGTGACCGACCAACACGTCGAGCCTACCTTGGGCGACCAGACGGCCGGCATCGAGCGCCACGACGTGATCGCAGATCCGCTCGACCTCTTCGAGCAGGTGCGACGACAGCAGCACGTCGATGTTGTACTCGTTGCTGATCTGACGGATCAGCGCCAGCATCTCGTCACGCTGCACCGGATCGAGGCCGTCGGTCGGCTCGTCCAGCAGCACCAACGACGGGTCGGCAGCGATCGCCTGGGCGAGCTTGACCCGCTGGCGCTGCCCGGTCGACATCGTTCCGAGCGGCCGAAACCGCTCCTCCCCCAGGCCGACCAACCACAATGCGTCGCTGGCCCTGCCGCGCGCTTCCTGGCGGGGCATGCCGCGCACCTCGGCCAAGTGCTTGACGAAGTCGGACGCCGGCATCTCGTCGGGGTAGACGTTGCGTTCCGGGCCGTATCCCACCAGCGAGCGCAGCTCGGGGCCGTGCCGGGTCGGGTCGAGCCCGAGCACCTCCACGGTGCCGGACGATGCCGGGCGAAGGCCGAGCACGATGCTCATGAAGGTCGTCTTGCCGGCACCGTTGGCGCCGACCAGGCCGGTGACGCCCGACTCGACGCTGACGTCGAGGCCATCGAGGGCGCGGTGCGCCCCGAACTGCATGGTGAGGCCCTCGGCGATGATCACTGCCACAAGGAGAGAGTCTGCCCGATCTGGCGAGGGTTTGCGTCAGACCTTGGCCGATTGTGGGTCGTCCTCGCGGCGGAACGCCACGAGCACGACCAACTCGGACGCTCAGCTGGTGAGCTCGTCGACGAACTCGCCGAACACGTCGGCGTACATCATGGCATCCGCCTCGGTGTGCATCACCGAGATCAACCACTGCTCGTCGAGCCCGGGCGGCAACAACACACCGCGGTTGATGCCGTGGATCCACTGGGCGAACGCCAGGTCGAAGTCGCTCGCCTTGTAGTCGCGGTAGTTGCGAACCGGCCGATCGAGCCACGTGATGCAGCCCTTGGCACCGAACTCGACGGTGTGAGCTGGGATACCGGAGCGGTCGATCACGGCCTGGCACGCCAGCACGAGCTGGTGGTTGCGGGCGATCGTGGCCTCGACGATCGGGCGCGTGCACGCCTCGGTGAGGGTGGCCTTCACGGCTGCCATCACGAGCGGGTTGCCGTTGTAGGTACCCAGGTGCAGCACCCTGCCGTCGGAGATCAGGTCCATGTACTCGGCCTTGCCGCCGAACATGCCAACGGGGAACCCGCCGCCGATCGACTTGGCGAGCGTGACCAGGTCGGGGCGCACACCGAGCTGGTTGGTGGCACCGCCGTAGCCGGCCGTGATGCCGGTTTTGACCTCGTCAAAGATCAGCAGCGTGCCGGTACGGTCGCAGATCTCGCGGACCGCCTGCAGGTAACCGTCGATCGGCAGGCAGATGCCGATGTTTTCCATCACAGGCTCGACGATGAAGCACGCCACATCGTGGCCGGACAGCGCCCATTCGAGTGCCGCCGCGTCGTTGTACGGGATCACCACGACGTCCCCGATCGTGCTCTTGGTGATGCCGAGCGACTGTGGCACCGAGTTGGGCCGGTCAGCCGGGCCCGCCTCATCGAGCGAGGGCTTGTTCGAGATCATCACCTCGTCGTGGTGGCCGTGGTAACCACCCTCGACCTTGACGATCTTTTCGCGACCGGTCGCCCCTCGGGCGAGTCGGATCGCGTCGTGGGTCGCCTCGGTGCCCGAGTTGGTGGGGCGCCACATCGGAAAGCCGTAGCGGTCGGCGAGGATCTCACCGACGTCGGCGTTGAGCTCGCACGGCGTGACGTACAGAGTTCCGTGGTCGAGCTGCGCTGTGACGGCGCGCCGCACGGCCGGGTTCATGTGACCGGCGAACAGGGCGCCGAAGCCCATGTCGAAGTCGAGGTATTCGTTGTCGTCGACATCGATCATCTTCGACCCAGACGCATGCTTGACCACGACGGGCCACGGGTCGTAGGACTGGAAACTGGACGGCACGCCGCCCGGCATGACCTTGCGGGCCCGCTCGGTCGCAATCTGCGAGTGATGGGTGCGCTCGGAGTAGAGCGCCATCTCACGGGCGGTGATGTCTTTCGCCTTGGCAACAAGTTCGCTGTGGCTGGACACGGTTATCGGTGCTTTCTGTTGGAGTAGTCCAACCAGCGTAACGGAAAGGTGTCCGACACCTTTCCGTTCGTCAGTTGCGGGGCACTTGGACCCAGGGGAGTTCCTTGTCGACGCGGGGTTCGCCGGGCAGGCCGAGCACCTGCTCTCCGAGGATGTTGCGCAGAATCTCCGAGGTGCCGCCTTCGATCGAGTTGGCGCGGACCCGCAAGAAGGCGTACTGCAGCCCCTTGTTGGCACCGGTCGCGTCGAGCTCGGTCGGACGGCGGAACGTGTAGTCGTAGCCGACCTGGCCCTGCATCCCGAGCAGGTCGATACAGAAGTTGTACAGCCGCTTGTTGAACTCGGAGAACTCGAGCTTGGCGACCGACATCTCCGGGCCGGGGTTGCCGCCCCTGGCTGCCTCGGCGGCGCGCATGTTGGTCAGTCGACCGACCTCACCACGAACCCACAGCCGCATCAGCTCGTCCTTTCGGGCACCGGTGCGCTCGGATTCGTCGAGTGTCTCCCAGACCGCGACCGCGTCGTTGGCCGCTCCCCCGCGACGCGGCTTGCCGCCCCCGGCGCCGCCTCCGCCGATCGCCGAACGCTCGTTCATCAGGGTGGTCAGCGATGCTCGCCAACCCTCCCCCTCGGCTCCGATCCGGTTGGCGTCGGGCACGCGGGCGTCGGTCATGTAGACCTCGTTGAACTCGGCCTCACCGGTGATCTGGCGCAGCGGGCGAACCTCGACCCCGGCGGAGTGCATGTCGAGGGCGAAGTACGTCATGCCCTTGTGCTTGGGAACGTCGGGATTGCTGCGGGTGACCAGCATGCCCCAGTCGGCGATGTGGGCGAGCGTGTTCCATACCTTCTGACCGTTGATGATCCATTCGTCGCCATCCCGGAGCGCCTTGGTGGCCAGCCCGGCGAAGTCGGAGCCGGCGCCCGGCTCGGAGAACAACTGGCACCACTTCTCCTCGCCCGTGAACATCGGCCGCAGGAAGCGCTGCTTCTGCTCGTCGTTGCCGTGGGTGACGATCGTGGGGCCGGCGAGCGCCATGAAGAACGACGTCGGGTCGGCGGCAGCGCCACCCGCCTCACGGAACCGTCGGTCGATGTGGCGGTTGAGATCGGGACGCAAACCAAGGCCGCCGAAGCCGACCGGGAAGTGGACCCACGCGATCCCTGGCGTCGTAACGCGCCCCGCGCAGCTCGATGTCGGATGCGGTGGTTGGGTCGTGGGCGGCGAGCACGGCGTCGATCGCAGCGTCGACCTGTTGGAGGGGTGTTGGTGTCGTCACGTCCAGAGTCTCGCGAAACCCGGGTGTGTCGAATCCAGTCGGAGCTGGCAGAATGTCGGCGCAAACGTGGACCTGGTCCACCACATGGTGGCCGTAGCTCAGCTGGTGGTAGCGCCAGGTTGTGATCCTGGAGGTCGGGGGTTCAAGTCCCCTCGGTCACCCTCATAGTGCCCAGGCAGTTGGGGTCGTCACGTCGACGCCTACACTGCCTGGGCGCAAACCGCCTCTAGCTCAATGGCAGAGCAGTGGACTCTTAATCCATTGGTTCTGGGTTCGAATCCCAGGGGGCGGACACACGAAACCCCAGCACACGCTGGGGTTTTGTCATTTCTGGAGCGATCTCCACTCGCGTCCTTCACCGTTTCCCGAGTGACCCCGTGGCCATCCTTCGTCGATGGCTCTGCGGGGTGGTCACAGAATCCTGGGCGTGGCACAATCGTGAACAATACGACTGACTCGTTGCGGAACGTGAAAGACCGGTTCTCCGAGGCGCCGATCTGTAGCGCTCGCCCACCCGGAGACAAGCGTCGTTCTGCGCCGCACGTTCGGTGCGCACATGCTGATCGTCACCGTTCGTCACCGTCCGTCACCGAGGAACTTCGAGTACCGGCCTGCGGGTGCTGCGACGGCGGAGTGGTTATGTCACCGACAGTCGGTGGCGACCTCGAGCGCAGCGCAGACTTCGCGCATGCGTGACTCGCTCAGTCGACCGATGCGCTCCACGAGCAACGCCACAGCCACCGACTCCACGGAGTCGAGGTTGACGGCGCTGCGACGAGGGATGGGATCCTCATCAGGCTCCAAGGCGACCTCACTGGCCAGTCCACGAATCGTCGTCGTGCACGGCGCGATCAGTGCTCGACGCAATCGCGGGATCGCGGCGTCGCGGGACAACACCACCACTGGTCGGCGGCCGATCTCGGGTGGCTCGCACCACCACACCTCGCCACGGCTGGGTAGGTCAGTCATCGCCCGACCGCGTCGCGAAATGACTCAAGGTCACCCCACTCGTCGGGCTCGTCAATCGGGTGAGCCGCGTACGCTGAGGCATACACAGCATCGATCTCGGCCACGCGATGCCGCGCAAGGAGCGCTGCCAGGGCTTCGTCGATCAGTTCGGCGTCGCTGGTTCCCACCCGTGTCTTGCGGGCGTGGTCGAGCAGATCTCGGTCCACTGTGGTGCTCAGGCGTGTGCGAGTCATGCCATAATCATGCCACTAACATGCCACAGCGGCAACGGGCAATCTCGCTGAGCACCTGTCACGGGGCGCGCCCGAGGCGCCGTTCGGTGCGCGCCAACTTGTCTCGACGAAACGCTGTTCTGTGCTGTTGCTATGGGCTCGGATCTCGAACGGATCAACACGATTGGGGGCCTCGGGCCGAGCCAATCTCGCCCACGTCGTCTACCGTGTTTGCGTGACCCGATCGATGCGCGTCGCCGGAGTGTTGATGGTTCTGGTTGGTCTGCTCGTCATGGCCGGGCCGTTCATCTCCGTCTCGAGAGCGGGGACTCAGATGCTCGCTGAACTGCCGGAGATCGACGGTGCTGACTTCATTGATGAACGAGTCGGCTGGAGTGCGGTGTTCAATGACGACCTCGTCGTGGCTCGGCGAACCTATTCGGGCGTGACCGAACAAGTCGTCGCCGACGCTCTCCGAAGCGACGGCTACGAAACCCTAGGTGTCGACGGCTTCAGCCGGACGTGCTGCGGTGAGTACGACGCCGTTTGGATCACGATCTCGGCGTCGGAGTCTGGGACGGTTGTGGCGGAGCTGCAGGCCGCGGACGCCGACTGGCAGAGCTCGTGGCCGGTCTTCGCGATGATCGGGTTGATCTTGTCAACGGGCGGCATCGCGCTCTTGGCGTTTGTGCGGGCGCGTTCGCGGCGAGGCGACCATATTGCACCTTCGACGCAACATCACCCCACACCGGTTGGATCCGGGGGATCCTGAAGACGCAGGATCTCCGCCGCAACCTTGCCGGAGTGTCGCACTCTGCCATTCGGGCCGCCGGGTATGTCCGCTCGCCGTGAGCACGCGAGTGCTCGGCTCCCAGGCGCCCCCGCATTTCGACGCTCAGAAATCACACCGTTGAAGAACCGCGACGCGCAACAGTGCGGCCCAAGCCGCAAAACCCCGCCCGATCGTCGCGACGGGAGTATCACCAAATGCCGAGCGCGCGGCGTGCCAGAGGCGCCTATCGGTGCGCCTCGAATGCCCGAGACGGACCGCAGTTCTGCTCCGATGCTCCGGGCGGCGCTCGACGGTGATCACTCGCGTCCTTCACCGTTTCCCGAGTGACCCCGTGGCCATCCTTCGTCGATGGCTCTGCGGGGTTGTCACAAGAATCATGGGCGTGGCACAATCGTGACCATGACGACTGACTCGTTGCGGAACGTGAAAGACCGGTTCTCCGAATTCGTCGACCGCGTCGATCGTGAGCACGAGCGCATCATTGTCACCCGCAACGGTCGACCCGCTGCCGTTCTGATCAGCCCGGACGACCTCGACAGTCTCGAGGAAACTCTCGAACTGCTCGGCGACCACGACGCCATCAAGGAACTCGTCGAGGCCCAAGCCGCTGTCGCCGCTGGTGACGTGGTCCGCGGTGTTGCGGCCGTCCGAACGTTGCGCATACCGCCTGCCCGATGACCGAAGCCGGCTACGAGCTCGTCGTTGCTCGTCCAGCGGCGCGGGCGATCGCCGAGACCCTGCCCGAGGCGGTCAGCGCTGCCGTCATCGACTTCATCACCGGATCGCTGATCGAGAATCCCCGTCGTGTCGGACGAGAGCTGCGCAACGAACTCGCTGGCATCCACAGCGCACGCCGAGGGAGTTACCGCGTCCTGTATCGGATCGACGAGAACGAGCGAACGGTGACCGTGCTCCGTATCGACCACCGCGGCGACGTCTACCGAACACCCTGACATCGCGCCGCGAAGGAGCACCGACGCTGCTCAACCCAGCGCCGGCAGTCAGGCTCCCCGATCAACTGCTGCGTGATTGCGATGTGTTGATTCCGAACGAGCACGAGGTTGACCTGCTCGGTGGTCGAGAAGTCATCCTGGGGCGAGGGTCAACAGCCTGGTCGCGACCCGGGGCGGGGCTGGTGTTGATTCCGTCATCAACGGCATTGATCTGCACGTCGATCCGTTCGCGGTTGATCCGGTCGACACCACTGGTGCGGGCGATGCGTTCTGTGGGGCACTGGCGTGCCGCCATGGTCACCCACCCCGAACTGTTCACGTTCCGACAAGCCGCCGCGACCGTCGACACCGCTGCCGGGCGCGCCGGAAGCATCACCACAACGACAGGCCAGCCGATCCACCTCGTCGACGACATCGAGATCGAACAACTCCGCGCACTCATCGTCGCCCGGGTCCGAGCCTCACTCAGTCATCCCGATCGCCGGGTGCATCGGCCTGTCAACTAGCGACGTAAACAGAACGCTCCGGTCGAGGGTGAGAACAGCGCCCGAACCGGCGATCTGCGCCGCGGCGAGGAGCTCTTTCTGGGCGTCGGGTCCGAGGCAAACTCGTCGGCTCACTCGTCGATGAGGCCGGCTAGGACACGCCGCTCGGCGCCGGCCAAATCGTCGGCCGTCGAGTCGCCCGCAATGACCCGCCGGCGCGACGCTCGATCTCGACGACCCACTCCGGTGAGTGCACCTCGGGATCGTCGTCACGGGATGGCAATGCTCGAGCGGCCGGGCCTTGTCATTCCCCGGCGGGCACGCTCCAGTCTTCCAGCGGTGTCCGTTCGAGATCGATGATCGAGCCGTCGTCGAGTTGGACCGTCATGCCGACAGCGCTCGGGAGCGACCCCAAATCCAAGCCCGCGACAATCCAGAATCTCTGGTCGAACTGCCCGGATTCGTCGACAGGCACGACGCTGACGACCGCGCCGCCGGCGGTCTCCCAGTCGATGCGGTCGACGTTCTGTTCAGCAAGGCCGGCGGTGTACGAGCCGCCCGGCGCGCTCGAGCGAGCCCAGTTCCAGGACGGGGTGGTCGGGCGTCGTGGTGAACTCGCAGGCACCGCTGCCGCTGGCACCACTCTCCAGGTCGATCTTCCAGCAGTAGTAGCCGTTGAGACCGATGACCCCGAGCGTGACGGCATCGGCGTCGGAATCGATCGTCACCACGTCGGTGAAGAGCCCGCTGGGGTCGAGGTACTCGAAGTCGATCTCGTCGCCGGGGACGACGACCAGCGCCCGGGCGAACTGCTCGAGTACGCCGGGATTGCCGACGGACTGCAACGTGACAGAGCGTCCGTTGACGCTCCGCACGAGGTCGACAAACTCGCCGACCTCCTCGATCGGGGCGAATGTGTGGCGCTGCCAGGTGACACCGTCGATGACGATCGCCTCGCCATCGTCCGATTCCGAGCCACTCTCACCAACTCGAAGCCACACGCGCGAACCACCGTCGGCGTCGCCGAAAATCTGCAAGCTTGCGTTGTCGTCGAATCCTGTGACCGATGCGACGAGTCGTGTGTAACCATCTGGCAGTTCGCCCGGCACGACCCAGTCGCTGTCGGTGAGACCAACAAGACGGTCCTTGGCTTCCACCGTCGAGGTCACTGTCGTGGGTGTCACGGGGATCGTGGTGCTCGGGGTCGGCGGGGTGTCGGCAGGCTCCTGGTCCACAGCGCGTGTGACAGCGATGGCGACCAGCCCGAGCAGACCGACCGCAAGTAACGCAGCGGCAGCGAGCAACAACGGTCGACGGCGCAACGCCGCGCGTCGGTCAGTGCGGGCGACGATCTCCTCCCACGGAAGGGGCAGCGGCGCCCGGTCGCGTTCCGTCGCGATCAAGCCGCGGATGTCGTCGTCGAGTGGGTCGATCATGCGAGCTCCTCTCGTAGCTTCGTGCGCGCTCGTGCAAGTTGGCGGCGCACCGTGCCGTCTGACACACCGACGCGGTCGGCGATCTCGGTGGCGGTCCAGTCCTCCCAGTAGGCGAGGTACACGAACGCTCGCTGCTGATTGCTGAGGCTGGCCAGCACCTCGGTCGACGACAGGTCGTCTCCGGGTTGGCGAGGTGGCGCGGTCGGTCGCCGGAAGGCGCTGTCGTCACGCCGGTGCCTCCGGACCGCCGACCGCCGGCGCATCCGCGCCCGGTTGGCGACCACGCCGAACAGGTATGCCCGTGGTCGTTCAACCCGATGCCAGGAGGCGTCGCCGAGTAGCTGAACGAACGCGTCAGCGACGACGTCGGCTGCCTCATCCGGCCCGATGAGTACGGTCGCGAACCGGACGAGCTCGTCCGACCATTTCTCGTACGCCTCCTGCAGACCGACCTCAGTCACATCTGTATGTTGCCGCCGACGCACACTCCGGGTGACACGCGGCCAGAGTCTTCTTTGGCACATCGCGCCGTGCCCTACCCGGCCCGCGCTGAGTCGAGGACACTTTCCGGGAAGTGTCCTTGACAAAAGACAGGGGCGCACGCCTGTGGGTTCTGCTCCCTGTGCTCCCGATGATCGGCGTTGCTGTCGCGCTCTACCGTGCAGTCCAGCGGGCCGACGAGTACGGCCGCATCGTGATGCTCGAAATCGACTGAAAGGACGCCGGGCGGTGAACAGTTGGAGCCAAGCCCATCTCGCCGACTTGCTCGGCGTGAGTCGCCAGACTGTCAACGCCCTCGAAAAGGGTCGATACGACCCCAGCCTCTCCTTGGCATTCCGCCTGGCCCAAGTCTTTTCCACCACGATTGAAGACCTCGGCTCGACCACCAAGACATCGGCCACACCGGGCTGAGCCACATGGCGCCACGCGCCTTTCAGCCCACCATTGATCGCCAATCTGTGTTGCGTGCCATAGTGACGGAATGATCGAACTGGTGTTGACCATCATCGGGCGCGACCGGGCAGGTGTCGTTGCTTCACTGGCCGACGTCGTTCGCTTTCATGAGGGCAACTGGAAGCGCAGCGAGTTGGCCGAGATCGCCGGAACGTTCGCCGGCGTCGTGGTGGTCGAGGTTGGCGACGACCGGGTCGACGAACTGCTCACCAACCTGCTGGTACTGCGTGAGCAGGGTCTGCACGTTACGGCCCAGCAGGTCGAGGAACCCACCGTTGCGCCAGATGCCGATGAGGTGCGCCTGCGACTCACCGGTGATGACCGACCCGGCGTCATCCATGAGATCTCCACAGCGATCAGCGAACTCGGAATCAGCATCTCGCGTCTGGGCACAGTCACCGACTTGCCAGGCAAGGATGGTGGCACGCGGTTCGAGATCACCGCCAAGTTGACCGTGCCGGTCGGGGCCGACCTCGACGCTGTGCTCGATTCGATCGGGGCACTCGCCGTCAGCTTGGACATCACCCTCAACATGGAAGACCTGACGGGCGACAACGCGCACGGATAGCAAGCACCGGCGACACACCGCCGAGAGGTGACGACATCGTTGACGTCTGGCGAGTCCTCCTCCACACCAAACCCGACGGGGTGTCTGGGCCCTGGTCGGGTGTTCAGGTCGGGGTCAGGCTGACTTCTACTCGCTGATCGGTGCGGGCGAAGACGACGAGCGGGACGGTCTGGTCCGTTGGCGGGAAGTGGATCGTGTCGGTGTGTTCGCAGCGAACCAGGTCGAAGGGCTGCGGGTCGGGGAAGTCGCGACCCGACCAGACCTCGACGGCGCACACGGACTGGAGGCCATCGGTGGCGTAGTCGAGATGGGGGTCGGTGAGGTACACGACCGTGTCGCCGATGCCCTCAAGGGTTTGTTGATCTCCGCCTGTCCCGATGTCGGCGGCGGAAACGATCGTGGGTGTGGGGTCGGTGTAGAAGTCGACGGCTCCGAAGCTGATACCGAACCTGACCGGCGCAACGATGATCTCGTAGATGCCGTCGTCGGGCAGCCACACATAGGCCTCACCGTTGAACCACTCGTCGTCATCGTCGGCGCCAATGCTCCCACCCGCACCCGGCTCGCACACGGTGACGCGGGCGAGCGGTCCATCGTCGGTGGCTCGCGTGACGACGATGTCGATGACCTCACCTTCCGGGCACAGCTCGACTTTGGCGAGCAGCACGCTGCCGGCGACCGCCTCGATCGTGCCCTCGAGCGTCTCGCCGCCGAGCGTGATCGTCGGTTCACCTGATCGGCTCGACGCACCGTCTGTCGGCTGTGTCGTCGGTGCCTCATCCGGGATCACGATGAAGTCGGGGTCGTTGGTGATCCGGTCCTCGACCAGCTCGGTGTAGATCGTCACGTACCCATCGTCGCCGGTTGCAGACACATCGAAAGCGCACGAGTCGAGTTCTTCGGACAACGCCAGCGGCCCGAGTGCCTCGGTGCAGGTGACGATCGCAGTGGGCGAGAATTCCAGGTCGACGAAACCCGGGTGAGGCACCCGGAACGTCGCCGCCGACTCACCGGGCGCGTAGTCGAACAGGGTGGTCGCTTCGTCGACGGCCCACTGCAGGACGAAGGGAGACTCGTCGCGGGCGGCATCGGACGTGTCGACCAGCGTGCCGTCGGGGAGCGGCAGATCGTTCGCAAAGTCGCCGTCGGCTGAGCCGAGCAGCCCGACCATCCGCCCGGCGCGCTCCTGGTTCGTTTCGATCGAGACGAACCAGCCGTAGAACCAGCGCAACTCCACGACGGTGCCATCGGGCCACCAGATCGATGGCGTCAGGCCCGCCACCGCGGCGTGGGCGTCGCCGACGTCGACCTGTGCAGCATCGATGACCTCGCCGTCGAGTCGCGCGATCGGCGCGACCTGGCTGTCGAGTGCGGGCATGGTGAACGTGAGTCGATGTCCACCGGTACCGATCGCGACGGCGGTGGTCCCCGCACCAGCGCCGATCGGCTCGTGGCGGGTCTGGACCTCCAGGTCGCCCTCGGGGTCACGGGCGATCACGAACTCGCCCAGCGTCATCACGTCGTAGGGCAGACCGTCGAATGTGCGCAGGTGGGGATCGCCGTTGGAGTGCGCCGCCGGGTTCGGCGTTGGTCGGTCGCATTTGTCGTCGTCCCACTTTTCGGTGCGGACGCTGGCGCGACCTGCCTCGTCGTCGACTGCGAAGGAGAACATCATCAACGTCGACGTCATTGCGATGCCACCTGGAGTTTCGTCTGGGCAGGCGCACCGGTGATCGGCGAAGCAGAAGTAGCCGGTTGACCCTTCTTCGACAGTGACGGTGCCGATCGAGGTGTGAGTGGTGAACGGGCCGTGCATCGGCGTCACGGTGACGAGCTCGACATCGTGCATATCGACGAAGAACGGTGCGTGTACGTAGTCCCCCTGACCGAAGATGATGCGCTCCCCGACCCCGCCACCGTCGATGACTTCGGGCGTGTTGGGTGCAGCGGGAGCGTCGCCTTCCGGCCAGGACAGGAACCACGGATCACCCCAGATCGACTGCTGATACGACGTGGTGTCCCAGTTTCTCCGGAACACCTGGCCGTCGAGGCCGCCGGCGTGGAGCCGCTCGGAAATCGCCTTGTTCGGCGAAGGAACCATCGCCTTCATCGCCCCGTAGACATCGCGACCCATGTCGTGGGCGTTCTCCCACAACGGCCAGGCGTCGTAGCCCCTCCCCTCGAGAGACTTGAGTTTGGCGTGATCGAACCACGCCGGATCGAGGGCAGCGCTGGTCGGCTGCGACCGGTATAGGTCAGCGGCGGCCCAGTCGGCGCCGCCCTCGATCATCCACCCGGGGTTCGGGCTCGGCCCGCCTCCTTGCCAGGCGCCCTGGTAGCAGTGGAACACCTCGTGGGCGAAGATGAACGCGATCCAGCCAGGTGTTGCCAAGTTCACGTCGGCCCACAACGACGGCCACACGCGGATCTCGCAGACCCCGTCGCTCACGTAGGCGTCCATCAACCCGTTCTCAGGGTTGGGTTTCCCGAGCGGAACGATCTCCATCTCGACGGTCACGGCGGGATGGTCTGGGAGGTGTGCGTCCCAACGGTTGAGCACACCCTCGAGGATGATCGGGTACTGCTCGAACGGCTCGATTCTGCGGCGGCGAAAGCCTTCGGGGCCCTCGATCGATCCGGGCTGTTCGGCGATCACCATCGTCCCGTCCGGGGTGATCGTCGCTGCCAACACTCCGGCATCGAGGAACTCGTCGATCACCGCCCGTTGGGCTTCGGAAAACCGGTCGCCCATCGTGTGCGCGAGCTGCACCGGGATGTAGTCGCCCAGACCATCGCCCCGGGCAAGATCGGTCGGGGTCTGACCGGGCAGGTCGGGCAGCATCAGTCCGATGATGTCGATCGCCATCTGGGGCGTGACCTCCTCCACCTCGCCGATCGATACCGCAAGCTGCTCGGACCGAGTCGATGGCTGCCAAGGCTCGGGGACGATGTCTGGCAGCCGCGCCAGCGCAGGCTCCTGTGCTTGCTCGCTCTCGATCTCGGATTCGGCAACCGGGTCAGGAGTGGCGGCGGAGGTGGGGATCTCGTCGGATGGGGCCGAGTTCGATGTCGCTTCGGGGCCGCTCGAGGTACATCCGGTGACGAGGCCGACCGAGACGAGACACCGGACAGCCGTCATGCCGAGAACTCGGTGGTGCGGTTGGCTCATTGGAGCCCCCTGTAGTCAGCCGGGTCGTTCCTCGGAGTCAACGAACGACGACGAAGTAGGTGACGGTCGACTCACGGCTCGACAAGTGATTGCCAGCTGCGTCGAATGCCACGGCGGAATACTGAACACTACTCGGCGGAGGCACAAGCGCCAGGCCGGCCCGGTCGAGGACCATGTAGCCGCGTGGTCGTGGGATCGCGACCAGGCGGACCGCAGATGGCCCGCGACCAACCGTGTCAGGATTGCAGGGTGTCGTCGCCGGCCATGACCGGCGTTCTGGCGAGTTGCAGGGACGGGTCGCCTTGCACCCCGGCCCAGCGCGTTGCACGCAGGCCGTCGTAGGCCAGGTCGACCTGCTCGTAGGCCTTGGCGATCGAAGCCTCTTCGCGGGCTGCGACCAGCGCGTCGTACGGGCGCCGCGATCGCAACGACAACGCGACCTTGAACAGGATCGGCATCGTGTCGATCAGGAGAATCCAGATCCGCAGCAACCACACGGTCAATCCGAGCGCGTTCAAGTCGTTCGACCCAGGGACCTCGGTGCCGTCAGGAGCGGGATCGAATGCTGCGAATGGGTCGCCGCGGGTGATCGATTCGAGTGCCTCCACCCGGTACAGGAGTCCGTCGGCCTCGGCGGCGTCGATCGTGGCGGCGGCGATCGCCTCCTCGCGCTCGGTCGTCTTGGCATCGATCCGACGCTGACGATCATCGGCGGCGTTTTGTTGGCGCGACTGCTCGGCATCGAGCGTCGACTGCGAGGCCGAGCGGGCGAAGTCGATCGCCGGGAGCAGTTCGGTGTCGATCTGGGCCTGTTTGATCGTGCGTTCGGCGGCGATCGCATCGCGTTGGGCGCGGGCGTCGTTCAACGTCAGCTCGGCCGACGTGATGGCGTCGCGGCGGTTGGCGGCGTTGTTGGCGTCGCCCGGCAACCCGGTCGTGCAGTCGGTGCCGTTCGCTCGGCACAGGGTTTCGCCGCGGATCTCGGCGGCGAGCAACGCCTGCAGCTCGGTCAGCAGGGTTTCGTCGTCACGGACGGCTGCCTCGGCGGTCGTCAAGCGGGCTTCGATCTCCTCGAGCGCGGCACGCGCCGCCTGGAGGTCGGTGGTCGCCGCTTCGATCGCCGTGGTGTCGACGCCACCACCGGTTGCGGCCTGTTCGCCGGTGATCCGCTCGATCTCGGTGTCGTAGTAGGCGTTGATCTCGGCGACGTCGCGGTCACGGATCTCGCGCTGGATCGATGCGATCCTGTCGTCGACTTCGGGTTCGAAGATGCTGAGCACCAACGGTTCGGCGATCAGCACCCCGATCACCACTGCGAGGGCGAGCCGCGGCAACGCCGCCAGCAGCACGGCCGGTACTCGGCCGATCGAACGCCAGCGCCGTCGGCCGGGCGACACGCCGTCGGTGCCGACCCGCGGGTCGGCGTCGCGCCGCCACCAGACGGGCAACTGGTCGCGCTCGAATCGATACGGGTTGAGCTGCTGCGACACGAGGAACCGGTCGAGTAGGAAAATGATGCCGCCGTACAGCACCCCGATCGGCCAGATCACCCACCACGACGAGCCGGTGGCGATCGTGAGGGCGACCGTGCTCGACACCGCCGCCATCGTGGCGGTCACGATCACGGCGCTCCCGAGGCCGATGAACTTGGGTTCCTCCTCGGGGCATTCCCGCAAGATGTCGGGCTTGGCGCCCGAGGCGAACACGAACAACCATCTCACCGGCCCGTACTCGCCCTCCCCAAGCCCGCGGCGTCGTTGCGTGACGGCGCTGATCACCCAGAGCAACGCCACCGCAGCAGGGATACCGAGCGCAAACAAGACGAGCAGTCCGAGTTGGCTATCGGTGGGTCGACTGACGGCGACGAGCGCCGGCACCATGGATTGCATCGAGGTCACTCCTTGTGAACAGCGGCGAGAACTCGACTGCGCCACCGTCGTGTCGCTTCGGGACGAGCCTCGCCAAATGTTACGAAAGTGTGACACGTTGGCGATCGTGGCGCCACGCGCCCTCCCCGCCGCGGTCCTGGCACGGACCGCATCGATGAGCAACTCGGCGACGCCTGCCCGGCGACTCGAAAACGGAGGGCTGGTACGGTCGACGCGATGCGTTCCGCGAACTCTGGACTGAAGTTGTCCGCAATGGTGACAGCGGTCGGAATCAGCATCGCTGCGTGTTCCGGAGGCACCGATGACGCCAGAACGGTCACGACGACAAGCGTTGGTGTCGACGACGAGTCGGTGGGCTCCGACGTATCGGCCGACGAGGCCAACTCGATCACGACCACGGAACCCGACGCCGCCACGACCCCAGCCACCATGACGACGCTGCCACGGGCAACGATGACCGTCGTCCAGATCGATCCCGTCACTGGCGAGGCGACCGAGGTCGAGCAGACCGAACCAGGCCCGGCGACCCTGGCCGAGGTGGTCGACTTCGGCATCGAGGCGGGTCTGTGGGATCAACTCGGCGGGCTCGAGCGGGTGCTGGGTCACCTCGCAGGTGTGGTTGACGCAGGGCAGGTACCCGGAGTCGAGGATGTCCAGACCGGCGAGTTCTCCGAGGTCCTCGATCGAGCCAACTCGCTGGCGCTGAGCGGCGACTACTCCGACGACGAGTTGGCGCGGTTGCGGCGGCTGTACGAGGTATTCGTCCCGACCACCGAAACACTCGAGGCGATCGCTACTGCCGAGCGCTCGAGACCACAGGGGTTCGCGGCAACGAGAGCCACAGCGGCGACGCCGGACTGCGCCCCGCTCGACGTGGACGATGCCGATGCCGACGCCTGGGTGGTCGGCTGCTATCGGATGATCCAAAGTGACCTCGGAGATGCGCTGGTGCGTGTGTTCTACCCCGACTGGTATGACGCCGACGGGAATCTGGCGAGCGTTCCGCCGATCATTCTGGAGACGTTGATCCACAGCACCGAGACGTTTCGGTCGCTCGGTACGGTCGGCAACATCGACGTGATCATCGCCGCGGTCGAGACCGAGACCTTCAGTTCCGGCGCCACGGCGGGAGTGACGGCTCAATGGCAAATGGAGACGGTGGTCGGTTGCCCGATCACGCTGAATCCAGGGGCGATGGACCTCGGCCCCGATGTCACCGAGCAGGTCATCGCCCATGAGGCCTGGCACTGCGTTCAGCACTACGACGGTTACCCGACCACCGTCCTAGCCGACAGCCACTGGTACCGCGAGGGCGGGGCGCACTACTTCTCGAACGTCGCCTATCCTCGCGCCGACTACGAGCACCGCTGGTTGCGGTTCTTCGACGAGGGTCTCGAAAAGCCGATCTTCGACATGTCCTACGAGGCCTGGATCTTCTGGCAGTACCTCGGAAATCAGAACGGGGTCGGCGCCGTCGCCGACCTGCACCGGGAGATGATGAACGCCGGTACCTCGGCGATCCAGTTGCTGCGCCCGTATCAAGAGCAGTTCCACGACTTCATCGTCGACTACGTGGCGGGTGTCGTGCTCGACCAGAGCGGCGCTGCACTACCGCAACCGACCCACTACCACGTACTCCCGACGGTGACGAAACAGTCAGCCGGAACCAAGCTGGAACTCGAATTGGAACCGCTGACAGCAACGCGCTGGATCGTCCAGTACGACAAGCAGCTTCGAGTGATCCAGACCGATGCATCGAGCAACGCCTTCAACTCGATGGTGAAGTGGTCCGAACACACCAATCGGCCCGCATGGCAGGGCATCCACCCCGAAGTGCGTTCCTCGTGCGGAAGCGCGACCAAGTACGCAGGTGTCACGACCAACGTCCAGTCGCTGAACACCCTCACCGTGACCATCGACGTCGTCGAGGAGGCCTCGTGCGACCCGTGCCTGCTCGGTACCTGGTCGTTGGACCTCAACACGTTCGAACAGATGATCGTCAGTGGCATGCAGGCACAGGGCGGCGGGTTGCCGCCAGGTACATCGTTCGAACTGAGTGGCGCCTACTACGTCGCATTCGGCGAGGACTCGGCGGTGCTCGAACAGCGAGACGGATTGACCATTCTGGCGTCGTCACAAGGGTTCAGCATCCCGATTCGGATCAACAGTTTTGCTGAGGGCGAGTACTCGGCCGACGGCCAGCGAGTCACCGTGTCGGGAATCATCGAGTCCTACAACGAAGTGACGATCGATGCACCCGTCAGCTTCACGACCAGCCAGCCCAGCGTGCTCGAGAATGGGTTCGGCAGCTATACGTGCTCGGCCGACGCACTCGTCGTCACGGTCGACGGTTTCGACTCCGTCGCATTTGCTCGCGTCGACAAGATTCTGGTTCCGCCGGACTCCCCTGCGAACGGCGGGTAGCGGGGCGACTACGTTCGGGCTCTTGGGCTCGCCACACAACGTCTTTGTCGAACGGCACGGCGCTCGCGTCGATGTCGTACTGAACCGCCCCGAACGAAAGAACGCGGTCACCCAGGCTCTGGCGGTTGAACTCGCCGGAGCGATCAACGCGGTTGGCGGCGACCCAACCGTCGGAGCGATTCTGTTGCGCGGCGCAGGCGGCTCGTTCTGCTCCGGCATCGACCTGAAGGCCGCCGGTGACGGTGAGCAGCCGGCACCGATCACGGCATGGGTCGAGGTGCACCAAGCGATCTTCCGATGCCCGATTCCGATCGTGGTCGCCCTGGAACGGTATGCGATCAACGCCGGCGCCGCCTTGGTGTTGGCCGCCAGTCTGTCCGTGGCCGGCGAGTCGGCGTTCCTTCAAACCTCCGAGCGGGCGATGGGACTGGCCGCCCCGATGTGCCAGGCATGGCTGCACCTCCGCCACAGCCCCGCGGTAGGTGACCGGGTCACGCTGTTGGGCGACCGGATTCCGGCGCCGGAACTGCTCCGCCTCGGCCTCGTGACAGAAGTCGTTCCCGACGCCGACGTGGCCGCTCGTGCAGCGGAGATCGCCGACCTGATCGCCGCCCACCCCGAGGCCGGTCGCGTCGGCATCGAAGCGACGTGGCGCCAACTGCGAGCACAGACCGACGACCCGGACGCCTGGTTCGAGGCACTGATCAGGAGGACTGCCCGATGACCGACCTCGATGCGTATCGGCAGAAGGTCCGGTCGTTCTTCGACGAGCTGCCGGCATTGCTCGGCGGCGCCGGCAGCGACGAGATCGTCGACGAGACCAGCTCGACCCACGTGATGCGGGCCAAGACCTGGCGGGCGGCTCTGTACGACGCCGGCCTGGCTGGATACGGGTACCCGATCGAGTCCGGCGGGCTGGGTGACCTGGCAGCTGAACAAGCGATCTACGCCCAGGAGAGCCGAGGACGCGTTCCAGCCGTCGACTCGGTGTTCGGGATCGGGGTCGGGATGGCGCTGCCGGTCGTTCGCGACCACGGCACACCTGCGCTCCACCAACGTTTCTTGCGGCCCGGGCTGCGTGGCGAAGAGATCTGGTGCCAGCTCTACTCCGAGCCGAATGCCGGTTCGGACCTGGCATCGCTGGCCACGCGGGCGGTGCTCGACGGCGACGAGTGGGTGGTCAGCGGTCAGAAGGTGTGGACCTCTGGCGCCCAGAACGCCGACCTGGCGATTCTGCTGGCTCGCACCGATCCTTCGCTTCCCAAGCACAGCGGCATCACGATGCTCGTGCTCCCCATGAACCAGGCGGGAGTCACGGTCCGCCCGCTGCGTCAGATGACGGGTATCTCGGAGTTCAACGAGGTCTTCATCGACGAGGCTCGCGTACCGGTCGACTGGGTCGTCGGCGACGTCAATGACGGATGGCGAATGGCGACCGCCTTGTTGGCCCACGAACGCGTCCAGACCGGCACCAGTTCCGTCATGGGATCGCGCGACGAAAAACGCAAGGCCGGCCGCAGCCCGCTGCCGACCAAACAACTGATCGAACTTGCTCGCCAGGTCGGTCGCTCCGACGACCCGATCGTTCGCGACATGCTGGCCAGGGCCTACTCGGGCGAGCGTGTGATGCGACTGCTCGGAGACCGGCGCCTGCATCCATCGATCGGCAAGCTGTGGCGTACCAAACAAGGTCGGTTGGCGGCGGAGATCGCGGCGATGCTGCAGTTTCCTGCCGGGCCGGCATGGGAGGCCGACGACGACGAGGCCGACTACTGGCAGTACCACGTGCTGAACTGCCGCGGCATGTCGCTCGGTGGCGGCACCGACGAAATCCAACGCAACACGCTGGGCGAGCGGGTGCTGGGCCTACCGAAAGAACCGGCCCAGGACCGCGACGTCGCCTACCGAGACCTGCTGCGCAACTGACGCACCGCAGAGCGCTCCTCCCGTCAGTCGAGGATCGAGGCCAGATCGACGTCGTTCGACGCCAGCACGAACGCGACCGGGGTCGTGGTCTGGATGCCCGACAGCATCTCGCTGAACCGTTGTGGGAAATCGTCGGGGTGAGCGCACGGATCGGGAAGCCCGATCAGACTCAGATCGGCAGCACCGGCCCGCTCCCCGATCACCTGTCCGGTCGGGCGGCCGTCGACGATCACGTCGACGTCGACCACCAACCGAGCGTTCGTGAAGATCGTCTTCAGGTTGGCGGAGATCCCCTCGACCGCCTCCTGCTTGGCGACGATCATCCGGACGCTGATCGTCGCCTTGCGCCACGACTTCGAGCCGCGCAATGTGTTGGCGAGCATGATCATCATGGCGCCGTTGTCCTTCATCGAATGCAACCACACATCGATCTGGCGGCGGTTTCCGAACGTCGTGTCATCCTCGGCACGCACGACGACGACATTGCGGCCGGCGTCGTGGATGCGATGGATCATCGTGGCGTACTCGGAGGCGTCGGACGTGGTCTCGCCGTCACCCAACAACACCGTGTTGGGCACCAGCCCCCCGAGCCCGTACGCCTCCACCAACACCGAGGCACCGACATATGGTGTCGGCGCCGACACGACCCTCACCAGGGCATCGACTTTGCGTTCGGCGAGGTGCTCGCGCACGGTCTCGGCGAGCTGCCGCTTGCGCTGCGCCGGAGCGGGCTCGGGCAGAATCGTGGCGATCGTCAACAGCCCACGGTCGTGGGACAGAGTGTTGGCGAGGTCGATCAGGTAGAACCGCTTGGTCGGGCTCCCTGCCAGCACGAGGATGTTCGGACGCCAGCCCTTGGC
The DNA here is from genome assembly GCA_963700265.1 of uncultured Acidimicrobiaceae bacterium. Lineage (GTDB taxonomy): Bacteria > Actinomycetota > Acidimicrobiia > Acidimicrobiales > Ilumatobacteraceae > Ilumatobacter. Next base: position 105,448 of record CAVOWX010000003.1, read on the forward strand.
ATGCGTCGCCGGTCGGATGTGGGCTGCGGCCCAGCGGATCAGGTTGATCCACAGGCCTTGTCGAATGTCACCCCACTGGGCGTGTGCCCTGCGCCGGCTCAGCAGACCCCAGATCATGATCACGATCACGATCGCCACGATCGTCGCCAGCGGATTGATGAGAAACATGACGGCCGCACAGCCGAAGGCACCTGCCAACGACACCGTCCAATGCACGCGGAATGTCGGCCGGAACGACGGATTGCGCAGGAACCGTTCGCTGGCCGACACGAAGTTGACGACCGCGTACGAGGCGAGGAAGAACATCGTCAGCACCGGGGCGACTGCGTTCAGATCCCCGACGGCGACGACACCGAGCGCCAGGGCCATCGAGAAATAGGTGCCGAGACGGGGTTCGTCGTCGGGCCCCGATCCGCGCCCGAACACCCGCATCGGACCGGGCAGCACGCGGTCACGGGCCAACGCCTGCAGGATTCGGGGTGCGCCGAGGATGCTCCCGAGCGCGCTCGACAGGGTCGCCCCCCACACCCCCAGCAGGATCGCCGGGCCCCACAACGCCAGTGAACGCATGATCAACGGATCGTCGACGAGCGACGCCACGTCGGCGCGCTTGTCGAGCACGATCGGGATCGTCATGTACACGACGTAGCTGACGGCGATAGCCGCCAGCGTGCCCCGCGGAATCGATTTGCGCGGCTCGGCCAGGTCGCCACTCATGTTGACGCCGGCCATGATCCCCGTGACCGCCGGGAAGAACACCGCGAACACGCCCCAGAACGGTTCGGGCCGGAAACCGCGTGTTCCGCCGACGTGACCGGGGAGCACGGGCGCCGTCACGTCATGAGTGCCGAGGAAGAACATCACCAGCGACAGCACGATCACGGCCATGATCACGTACTGGGCGCGGATCGCCGCTCGCGCCGAAACGAGCGCCAGCACGGTGACGAGCACCGTCGTTGCCAGCGCCAGCGGACGGACTGGCACACTCGGCGCAACGACGTGGACGCTCTCGGCGAAACCGAGCGTGTAGAGAGCGACCGACAGCGCCTGGGCGAGATATAGCGGGATCCCGATCGCCCCACCGATTTCTGACCCCAGCGAGCGACTCACCATGTAGTAGGCACCGCCGGTACGAATCTCCTGATCAGTGGCGATCTGGGCGATCGACAGACCGGTCAACAGGGTGATCGCCGTAGCGATCGTGACGATGATCAACGTGTTGCGAAGCCCGGCGTTGCCGACCACCCATCCGAACCGGAGGTACATGATCACGCCGAGGATCGTCAGGATCGAGGGCGTGAACACGCCCCCGAACGTGCCGAGCCCGCGGGCGCGCCGGTTCGACCTTGGTCGACGACGAAGGGGTCATTCAGTTCCGATCAGGCCCAGCGCCACAGCGCTCCTCGACCGGGTTGCGCCGTGCGCCACCCGGTCGCGTTGGCGTCATCCGGTGCGCCCGCGCTGACGCCTCGACGACAGCCAACTCACGATGGCACCGAGCACGAAGGCGACAACCAGAGCGATCACCAGCGGAGCCTCGCGCTCACCGAACACGTAGCCGAGTCTCACCGACTCCCGGTTGTCGATCGCCAGTGCTGCGGCGGCGGCGATGATCACGGCGATCGTCGCCAAACGAAAGGTCTGTCGACGACGAATCGTTGCTTCTTGATCTGCAGTCAGTTCCTCACCCACGACGCACTCCTTGTCAGTTGGTCACGAATCATGCTCAACGCGTGGTTCGGCCGGTCGGCCTGTGACGATCGTGGCAACATAGTGCACGCCGATCCGATCGGCGAACTCGTCGTTGTCGGGAAGGTAGGGCTGGGCCTCGCTGATCCAGACCGGCTGCCAGATCTCGTCGGCCCGCAGCGCCTCGACGACGGCTCGACATCGTCGCGACTCCCACAGATCCTGGCGTTGCGTGACCACCACGACCCCGCCAGGTCGCACGACCCGACAGAACTCTCGCCAACACGCCTCGACGTCGGGCACATAGGTCATCACGCCGACGCACGTCAGCGCATCGAACGAGTCGTCGGCGAACGGCAGCGGCTCCTGGAGGTTGGCGCTGGCAAGCGTCGTGTACCGCCCCGATTCGTGGGCGACCACCAACGATGCCTCGGACAGATCGATCCCGTGCAGTTCGCCGACGAACCCGCCCGACCGGAGCGCTCCTCCGACCATGCCCGTGCCGCAGCCTGCATCGAGCACGACCATGGCGTCTGGCGTGTGTTCGAGCATCACGCCGGCGACGACCTGGGGTGCGCGGTAGGTCCAGTCGTCGAGGTCGGCGTCGTACCGTTCGGCCCAGGCGTCGTAGTAGGCGGTGACGTCGGCAGGGTCGGCGCTTCCACTCACCAACCAGCCATCGTCGGGAGTGTCCACGCCGTCAGTTGTATCAGACGGTGGTGGGAGCCTCACCGGCCGCGGCCGGGCCGCTCGCCACATCGCCGCGCCGGGTCATCTGCCAGCCCACGGCGGCGCCGATGATGAGGCCGGCGAACAACAGGAACCACCCGTAGTTCTCGGTGGTCGGCATCTTGTTGACCAACCAGGTTTGGATGTCTTCACCGAAACCGATGATCGGGTCCTCCGTCGGGCCGTCGAAGAAGAACAGCCGCACTTCGTAGTACCCGTAGTAGGCGACGTAGGCGCCGGCGACAACCAGAAACACCCCGGCGAACATGTTCATCTTCGGCAGCAACGACCGGAACTTGCTGACCAGGCCATCCTTGGCGAGCGCCACAGCCAGCGTGAGCACGCTCACCACGAGCCCCATCCCGAGCCCGTACAGCACGAACACCATGACGCCCGACAGGTAGCTCTCGTTGCGGAACGTGGTGGAGGTCACCGCCAGGAATGGTCCGATCGTGCACGACAGCGAGGCGACCGCATACGACACGCCGAACAGGAACATCGACAGCAACGTGCCGTCGGCGCCACCCTTGTTCAGTTTGGGAATGTTCAACACGAGTTGGCGGCCCGTCAGCAGGTAGATACCGAGCCCGACCAGGCCGATCCCGATCACGATCGTCGCCCACGGCAGATACTCCTGGATGCCGCTGATGAACTTCGTGATCACGATCCCGATCAGACCGAACACGGCGACGAAACCGAGCGTCAGTACGGCAGAAACCTTCAGGCCGCGGCCGACCGCCGACGACTTGCTGCTGTCGTCGTCGAGACCGACGAACGCCGACAGGTAGGCGGGTAGCAGGGCAAACCCGCACGGGTTGACGGTTGCCGCCATTCCGGCAGTCAACGCAAGGGCAAAGGGTCCGTTCAGCACCACGGTGAAACACGGTAGAGCGAGAACCGCATTCCGCAACTGGATCGCGCGAAACATCTGCGGAACAAGCCGCTGAGCGAATCGGGTTCCTCATTCATGTTTCATCACCGGGTCGCCTCCGCAGGGGCTGCAATGCTTCTGATCGCTGCATGTGGCGGATCAGACTCCACGGACCAAGCATCGACGGCCGAGCAGGGGTCGACCTCCGAGCAGGGGTCGACAGCCGACCAGGAGTCTGTCGACGCCGGCGACGCGACGCCCGCAAGCACCTCGACAGATGCCGGCCAGCGGGAACCGACAGGGAACGCATCGGTTGATGCCGTGCCGTTTCCCGTCGAGCAAATCCAGTCATCACCGATCGATGTCGTGGCGAGCGCGCTCGATGCCTGGACGAGCGGGATCGTGCCGACCTCGTTCCCGGAGCCCCTGATCGAAACGGCCGATCTGCGCAGCGGCGGCCCGCCGCCCGACGGCATTCCCCCGGTCGACGAGCCGCGCTTCTTGCATCCCGGCGACGTGGACTTCCTGGCCGACAACGAACCGGTGCTGGCGCTCGAGATCGACGGCGACGCTCGTGCCTACCCTGTCCAGGTCCTCACGTGGCACGAGATCGTCAACGACACGGTCGGTGGAGTTCCGGTCAGCGTGACGTACTGCCCGTTGTGCAACTCGGCCCTGGCCTACGACCGAAGGGTCGAGATCGACGACACCGACGAGGTACTCGACTTCGGAACCTCCGGGTTGTTGTTCAACTCGTCGCTGGTGATGTACGACCGCCAGACTCAATCGCTCTGGAGCCACTTCACCGGCCAAGCGGTGATGGGCGAACTGACCGGGCTCGAACTCGACGACTTCGCGGTCGCCACGGTCGCCTGGAGCGTGTGGCGCGACGCCCACCCCGACGGTTTGGTTCTCAGCCGGGAGACCGGTTTCGATCGCCAATACGGCCGCAATCCGTACCCGGGCTACGACGACGTGGACGGCGTCCCGTTCCTGTTCGAGGGCGAGGTCGACGGGCGGTATACGGCGCTCACTCGGATCCTCGGGTTCGAGGCTGACGGAGCGGTGTTCGGCGTTCCGATGACCGACCTCCAGGAACGACGCGTGATCACCGGCGCCCTCGAAGATTCTGAGTTTGTCGCCTGGTGGACGGCTGGAACCAGCTCGGCACTCGACAGCTCGAACGTCGCTGACGGCTACGACGTCGGCGCCACCGGCCTGTTCGTGGCCGCCGCCGAGGGCGACGCCCTCACGTTCCGCGCCGACGCGGATCTCTTCACCGACGATCAGACGGGTTCGACATGGAACGTGCTGGGTCAGGCGGTGGACGGTCCCTTGAAGGGCACCCAACTCGAACCGCTCCCCCACGTCGACACGTTCTGGTTCGCCTGGTCGACATTCCACCCGGACACGACGCTCGTCACCGGCAAACCTTCGGGATGATCGCCGACGGCACACCGATCGGCGACATCCTGCTCCCGCACCCCGACCGCACGGATGGTGTCAGGGGGCCATCGCCTCGATGGTGGCGGCGAGTACGGCGGGGCTGGTGGCGATGTTGAGGCGGGCGTGACCCTCGCCTTGCGGGCCGAACTCCGGGCCGGCGCTGAGAGCGACACCTCGCTCCCGAAACACCACCGATGGATCGGGGCCGAGCCCGAGGGCTGTGCAGTCGAGCCATGTCAGGTAGGTGGCCTGGGGCGGTTCGTACACGACGCCCGGCAGGTGGCGTTCGAGCAGCCCGCTCAGAGCGTGGCGGTTCTCGTCGATCACCTCGATCGCCGCTGCCAGCCAGTCGTCTCCGTCGGTCCAGGCCGCCACCGTTGCGGTGACCCCCAACAGGTTCGGTGCACCGAGGTAGTGGCCGGGGAGGTCGGCGAGTGCCGCTTCCATTTGGTCGCTTCCCACGTGCATGACGGCCCACCGAAGGCCAGCCAGATTGAACGCTTTGGAAGCCGAGGCCATCGTCACCGTTCGAGCCGACACCGCTGCGCCGAGCGATTCGAACGGGATGTGTCGATAGCCCGGCATGGTGAGGTCGGCGTGGATTTCGTCGGAGATCACCGTGATGTCGAACCGCTCGGCAATCTCGGCGATCCGCTCCAGCTCGGCCCTCGGGAACACGTAGCCGAGCGGATTGTGCGGGTTGCACAGAATCCAGATCGAAGCACCCGACGTCGCCAACTCGACCTCGAGCGCGTCATAGTCGAACGCCCCGTCGCCGCGGACCACGGGCACCAACCGGCGATCCATGTCCGACAGCGTGTCGAGGAATGGGTGATAGGCGGGCATGTGCAATACCAACCCGTCACCGGGCCGCGACAGGTGCAGCACGGTCGCCCGCACACCCTGCAGCACGTCGATCATGTCGTGCACCCGGTCGGGACGGACTTCCCAGCCGAACCGCTCGGCCATCCGCGGCCCGAACAGCTTGGCCGCCGGCGACAAGGCGTAGGGGCCGCCCCAGTTCGGGTATCCGAAGGCCCCGCCGTCGATGACGTCACGCATGGCATCGGTGATCGCCGGGGCGACCGGGAAGTCCATGTCGGCGACCCAGGCGGAGAACCGGGCATGCCGTGACTGCCACTTGGCGCCATCCTTGCGGCGCAGTTGTTCGATGTCGAGCGACCGCAGCCCGTACGAATCGTCGGTGGCGGGAACGACGCTCATGGCACCACGATCAGCTTGCCGCCTGTGCGACGTTCGGCGAGTGCTCGCAAGGCATCCACGGTGCGTTCCAGCGGGTACACGGTCGGTTCGACTGGATTGATCGTGCCGGCCGCGATCATGTCCACACCTCACGGTGGACGGCGGCGTTCGGCGACGGCACCTCGTCGAACACCCGTTGGTCGATCGGTCCGTACTCCCGGCAGAGAATCGCGCGCATATCCGATTGTGGCACTCGGCTACCGTCTGGCCCGTGCCCGAACCGCTCATACCCGTCACGCTGGTCGGCCGGTCGGTGCGGCTGGAACCGCTCGAACTCGAGCACGCCGAGCAACTCGCAGCTGCAGCGGCCATCGATCGCAGCAGCTACGGCCACACCTGGGTTCCCGATGGGGTCGACGCGATGCAGACCTACATCGTCGGCCTACACGACGACCGCGACCACGCCAAAGTGCTGCCGTTCGTCCAGCGCAAACTGGACACCGGTCGACTGGTCGGGTGTACCCGCTACCTCGATCCGCATTGGTGGAGCGGGCGTACCCAGCCCGACGAGATCGAGATCGGCGGCACCTGGTTGGGTGCCGAGGCCCAACGAACGGCGGTCAACACCGAGGCCAAGTACCTCCTGATGTCGCACGCCTTCGAGACGCTCGGCGTGTGGCGGGTGGCGATCTGCACCGACGCAACCAACCAACGCAGCCGCGACGCGATCGTCCGGATCGGCGCCTCGTTCGAAGGTGTGCTGCGCAACTATCGCCTCACCGCCAACACAACTCGACCGACGCCGCGCAACACGGCGGTGTACTCGGTGATCCGGGAGGACTGGCCGTCGGTCAAGCTCGGCCTGGAAGCCCGCCTCGTCCCCTGAACTCAGCCCCACCTGGATCGATTGCCGACCGTCGCGCCACCGATCACCTACGCTCGACCTTGATGCAGGCCCTTGTCGTGATCGCCCACCCGTGCGACGACAGCTTCAACCATGCGGCCGCCCGCTCGGCGATCAGCGGACTCGAACGGGCGGGCCATCAGGTCGAACTGATCGACCTCTACGCCGACGGATTCCGGTCGGCGATGTCGTTGGCCGAACGGCTCGCCTACCACTCCGACCAACCCGTCATCGATCCCCAGGTCGCCGATCACGTCGCCCTGGTTCGGTCGGCTCAGATCCTGGTGTTCGTCTATCCCACCTGGTGGAGCGGGCTGCCGGCGATCCTCAAGGGATGGCTGGACCGGGTGCTGGTGCCCGGCGTCGGGTTCCGGCTCGACGAACGCACCGGCAAGGTCAGGCCGGGGCTGGGCCACGTGCGACGAATCGTCGGGATCAGCACCTACGGGTCACCGAGACCGTACGTCAGACTCGTGAACGACAATGGGCGCCGAACGCTGACCAGAGCGCTGCGGCTGTCGTGTGGTGTGAGGGTCCGCACGAAGTGGCTGGGCCTGTACGCGATCGACGCCACCGACGCCGACACCCGTTCTGAGTTCCTCGACCGAATCGAGTTGCGGATGGCCGCACTCTGATGCGGGTACTCGTCGTGTATTGCCATCCGAACCCCGAATCGCTGGTTGCCGCAGCCCGCGACCGAGCCCTGACCGGCCTGAAGACCGCCGAGCACGAGGTGAGGTTGACCGACCTGTACGCCGACGGTTTCGAGCCGGCGATGTCGGCCGACGAACGGCTGACCCACGCCGAACCAGGCGTCGGTTCCGAGCTCCAGTCGTACGCCGACGACCTTGCCTGGGCGCAGGCGCTGGTGCTCGTGTACCCCACGTGGTGGGGCGGCCAACCGGCAATGCTGAAGGGCTGGATCGACCGAGTGTGGGTGGCAGGCGTCGCCTGGGAGCTCCCGGAAGGCGCCACCGTCCTCAAGCCGCGCTTGAGCAACCTGCGGCGGATCGTGGTGGTCACCACGCACGGTTCGTCGAAGCTGATCAACTCGCTCCAGGGCGAACCGGGCAAGCGCACGGCGACGCGTTCGATCAGGGCGATGTGCAGCAAGCGAACCCGAACCACGTGGTGCGCCCTGTACGGCCTCGACTCGACAGACGAATCCCGCCGACAGGCGTTTCTCGACCGAGTCGAAACGACGCTCGCCGAACTCTAGTGCCGAGTCCTGGTGCGGCGACTAGCGACGGGTGGCCACTTCGACCGCGATGGCGGCGGCGACACGGGCGTTGTTTTCCGCCAGTGCAAGGTTGGCCGGGATGCTGCGGCCGTCGGTGACCTGAGCGATTCGGCCGAGCACGAACGGGGTCACGGCGGCGCCGCTGATGCCTGCCGCCTCGCAGTCGGCGAGCGCCTGCTCGAGCACCGAGTCGAGTTCGGCCTGATCGAGTTCCTCGGTCTGCGGAATCGGCACACCGACCAGAACGCCCGAGCAGGCGCGCGTGCGGTTCGCCAGTACCGCTGCGACTTCGGCGGCCGAGTCGACACGGTGCGGCACCGCGAGACCGGACGAGCGCGTGTAGAACGCCGGGAAATGGTCGTGACGCCACCCCAGCACCGGCACCCCGGCCGTCTCGAGATACTCGAGCGTCCGCGCCAGGTCGAGGAACGCCTTGGCGCCGGCGCACACCGTGATCACCGGGTGGTACGCCAACGCGTCGAGGTCGGCGCTGATATCGCCGGTCGTCTCTGCCCCGCGATGCACGCCGCCGATCCCGCCTGTGGCGAACACGGAGATGCCGGCGGCGGCGGCCAGCGCCACCGATGCCGACACCGTCGTCGCCCCGAACGCCCACCCCTGGGCAACGGCGACCGGCAGGTCGCGCTCGGCCGCCTTGCGGGCGGCACCGAGAATCCGTTCGTGCTCGTCGTCCGCGATACCCACCCGGGCGACGCCGTCGAGCACAGCGGTGACAGCGGGGACCGCTCCCCCGTCGGTGATTGCCGCGAGGCACCGGTCGAGCGCCTCGCGGTTTGCCGGCGACGGCAGCCCGAGGTTGGAGAAGATCGTCGATTCGAGGGCGACCACCGGCTGGCCATCGGCGATGGCATGGGCGACGGCGCCGGAGAGGAGAGTTTGGATCACGACCACAGTCTGCCAGCGCCGGGCCTGCTATCCAGTGGCGACCAGGCAGCGATCAGGTGTGGACGAAGCGGGTCACACACTCGACGTGGTGCGTATGAGGAAACAGGTCGAGCACCTCGCTGCCCTCGTGTTGATACCCATGACGACCGAGCAGTGCCGTATCTCGGGCGAGCGCCACCGGGTCGCAGCTCACGAGCACCACGATCGGCGCCTCCGTGGCGACCATCGCCGAGACGCCCGGACGCCCCAGCCCCGACCGAGCGGGATCGGCGATGGCGACGTCGATCTGGTCGCCGCGGTCGGGCCGCCACATACCGAACTCGCCTTGTTCCACTCGGGCGTGACGGCCGGCCAGGTTGGTACGGCAGTCGGCGACGGCCGACTTCGACGTTTCGACCGTGATCACCGTCGAAGCGGTCGAGGTGGCGGCCACGGCGAACAGGCCGACACCGGCATACGCGTCGAGCACCGTGCCGGCCTGTTGTAGTTCCGGGGCAGCCCGTCCGACAGCCTCGACGAGCAGTTCGCCGGCACCTGGTCCGCTCTGGAAGAACGATGCAGCCGACACTCGGAATCGGTGGCCTGCCACATCCTCGTGCAAGCGGGCGTTGGCACCGGTGGCGACGGTTTCGGGCAGTTCATGCACGTCACCGGCCGCTTGGTCCCAGCGGGCGGTGATCTCCCCGGTTGCCACCGACGTTCGCAGCGTGACCTCGAGCTCGGGTGTGATCCGCATCGACTCCAACGCCGGCAACAGGGCGGGGTGGGCGATCAAACAACCGGAGGCCAGGGCGGTGTCGTGCGATCGATCCAAACGGAAGGCGGCGCAACTGTGGCGATCACCGACGACCCTGATCGTGGTTCGGTATCCCCGATCGGCGACCGACCGGCCGAGCGTCAGCGTGGCATCAGGAAGCTTGCCAGTGCGTCGCAGCGCGTCGCGTACGATCTCGACCTTGGCCGCCAACTGACGCGGCACGGCAAGGTGCTGCCAGTCACAGCCGCCGCACCCTTCACGCCGCCGCGGACAGGGCGGCTCGACACGGTCTGGCGAGGGGCTCAGAACGTCGCTGATCACCACGCGCGACCAGTCGCCCTTCTCCTCGATGGTCGTCACCGTCAGCTCGTCGCCGGGCAACCCGCCACGCACGAACACGACGCGGCCGTCGTCGTCGTGACCGAGCGCTTCACCGCCGGCGATCAGACGTTCGGGCCGCACCGTGAAGGGAGAGGTCTGGTCGGTCATTGCCCGGACACTACCGATCGTGCGAACCTGTCACGGTGAGCGATCCGTCGACCGAGTGGTACTGGGACCTCACCAAGGGCGTCGCCGTGCCGGCCGACCAACGTGGTCCGGGTGATCACATGCTCGGCCCGTACCGCACGAAGGGCGAAGCGCAGAACTGGAAGCACACCGTCGAGTCGCGCAACGACGCCTGGGACGACGATGACGAGCGCTGGAACAACGGGGACCAACCCGACCAGGGGGCCGGGCAGTAGGTTCTCCAGTCGTGGCCAGACCGATCCAAATCGTCCCGTCCGTTCTTCCGGCCGACTTCTCGCGCCTCGGCGAGGAGGTCGCCGCCCTGGAGGCGGCGGGAGTCGACCTCATCCAGTGGGATGTGATGGACGGACAGTTCGTGCCGAACCTCACGTTCGGGCCCGACGTGATCAAGGCTGCCAGGGCGCATTGCACGGTGCCGTTCGAGGCGCACCTGATGGTGTACACGCCCGATGTCATGGCCCGGCAGTACGTCGACGCCGGGTGTTCCCGGCTGATCGTGCACGCCGAGGCGTGCACCCACCTGCATCGCACACTCGCCAACATCAACTCGATGGGAGCCAACGCCGCGGTTGCGCTCAACCCTGCCACCCCGGCCTCGGCGATCGAGCATGTGCTCGATCTCGTGGATCTGGTGTTGGTGATGACGGTCAACCCCGGCTTCGGTGGCCAGGCCTACATCTCCACGATGGAGCGCAAGATCACCGAGGTTCGCGGCATGCTCGACGCCGCCGGCTTGTCGGACACCGTCGACCTCGAGGTCGATGGAGGGATCGGCCCCGCCACGATCGAGGGGGCAGCCAGGGCAGGCGCCAACGTGCTGATCGCCGGGAGCGCCCTCTACCGCGACCCACTCGGCCTGCAGCACGCCGTCACCGAACTGCGCACCCTCGCCGAAGCCGCCCGCCCCACATGAACCCCGTTCTGTTCAGCAAACCACCCGCTCAGGCACCCGATTTGCTGCACGGAACGGGCTGGTTGGGCTGTGACACCCGGTCTCTACGATCACTGACGTGACGATTCGTACGCAGCTGGTGTCGCCGGCCGATGCCCTCACCGCGCTGGGCGCTGCGGTCGCTGCGGCGAAGGGTGGGTCACCCCTGGTTCCGGTCACCGTGATCGTGCCGACCAATGCCGCCGGCGTGATGGCGCGCCGCTCGCTCGGGCGGGGTGACGGGATCGCCGCCGTCAACATGGTCACGCCGTATCGGCTCGCCGAGCTGGTGACCGGCCCGGCGCTTCACGACCAGGGCCGCAATCCGGTCTCCACCCCGATTGTCGACCTCACGATCCGCAGTGTGTTGGCCGACGAGCCTCGTTCGTTCGCCAAGGTCGCCGACCACCCCTCCACGATCACGGCCCTGCGTGATCTGCACCGCGAGTTGCGCCAAGCCGGCCCGGCCGCGCTGCAGGCGTTGGCCGCCTCCAGCGATCGCGGTCGCGAGGCGGCCCGCGTGTCCGTCGCCACGACCGCCCGGTTGGCGGCCGACTGGTACGACGAGGGCGACCTGATGCTCGGCACGGTCGAGCGTCTTGGTGCGGCGTCGATCCCCGGACTCGAACGGGTCATCGTCTTCCTCCCGCACCCCACGCTCGGGCTCGAACTCGATCTGCTGCGATCGATCGGCGCGACCGGCGATGTGCGCCTGCTGGCCACCCACACCGGTGTCTCCAACGTCGACGCAGAGATGGATCAGTTCGTCGAACTGCTCGCCCGCCCAGACACCACCAACGAGCCGCAGGCCGGTCGCAAGCCAACCCATCGCCCGGTCGTCATCTCGACCACCGACGCCGACGACGAGGTACGCCACGCGGTGCGGGTCGCCCTCGACCATGCCCGCGCCGGCACACCGTTCGCTCGAATGGCGATCCTGTGGCCGTCGGACCGGCCATACGCACGCCTGGTCGAGCATCACCTGAACACCGCCGGGCTGCCCTGGAACGGACGCCCCGGCACACTCGCCACCGAGCGCTTGGTCCCGCGGTTCCTGCTCGACCTGCTCGACGTCGACCGCCGCGGGCTGCGCCGCAGCGACCTGTTCGACCTGCTCGCCGATGTCCCCATCCGAGGCGCTGATGGTCGACCGGTACGTGTCGCCACGTGGGAGCGGATCGCCCGCAAGGCGGGCGTCAATCGCGACGAACACTGGCAGCCCCGGCTCGCCAGGTTCGCCGCCGGAGCCCGAGCCAGGGCTGAGCAGTCCGATGAGCCACAGCCGAGGTCGCTGAACGACGCCGAGTCGGCTGATGAGTTGGCGGCGTTCGTGAAGGAGTTGCAGGGCGAGCTCGGGCATCCGCTGGCGACCCGAACGTGGCGGGAATGGTCCGACTGGTGCGAACGCCAGATCTCGTGGCGCCTCGGCGACCGAGTGCTCACCCGACTCGACGAGCCTGAGCGGCTCGCTCACGATCACGCCATGAAGGTGCTCGATCGGCTCGGTCACCTCGATGCCATCGGCGCGCCGGTCCGGCGAAGCCAGTTCCGAGCCGTGTTCGCAGCCGAGTTCGACGTGGCCCCTGGCAAGCTCGGGCGGATCGGCACCGGCGTCACGATCGGCTCGTTGACCGGCGCCGTCGGGCTCGACTCGGATCTGGTGATCGTGCTCGGTGCCGCCGATGGCCTGCTCCCACCGGCTCCGACCACCGATCCCCTGATCACCGATCACGACCGACGGTCGGCGGGATTGACGACATCGTCAGCACGCTCGATTCGCGCCCACCGCAACTTCATGGCGGTCGCCGAGACCGCCCACCGGCTGATCGTCTGTGTGCCGCGCGGAGACCTGCGCTCGACGACCGAGCGGCAGCCCTCCCGATGGCTGGCCGCACACCTACCTGACGCCGACGTGCGAACGATCAGCAGCCATCATGGCGGGCTGATCGCCTCTGAGTTCCCGGCGGCAGAACACGAACACCGCCTACGCCAACGCGTCGTAGCGGCTGCGGATGGTGCCGCCCACCTCGTTGCGGCGTGCTCCGACGATCCGACTTCGACCCGAGCGCTGACGATGCGGGCGGCAAGGCGCCAACACACCTTGACCGTGTTCGACGGCGACCTCAGCGCCCGCCAGATCGACCACTTCGCCCACCCCGTCTCGCCGTCGCAGCTCGAGGCGTGGGCCAAGTGCCCGCACGGATACTTCGTGCAGTACCTGCTCGGTGTCCGCCATGCCGACGACTCGACCGAAGACCTCGCCCTGTCGCCGATCGAACGCGGCAACGTCGTTCACAACACGCTCGACCGATTCAACCACGAGGTACTGTCCGGCTCGCTGCCGCAACCAGGGCCACACGGCTGGCAACCCTTGCATGCCCAGCGTCTGTTGGCGCTGTACGACGAGGTGGCCGACGAGTTCGAGCGCACCGGACGCACCGGGCGGGCCGCCCACTGGCGGCTCGATCGCGAGTCGGTTCGGATCGAACTGATCAACTGGTTCGCCCGCGACGGCGCCCACGCCGCCCGGTCCGAGATCGTCAGCTCCGAGCTTCGCTTCGGCGGCGATGGCGCCGTCACGCTTCCACTCCCCGATGGCCGCACCCTGGCGGTCCGCGGTTCGGTCGACCGAATCGACCGGCGTTCCAACGGAGAGCTGGTGGTGATGGACCACAAGACCGGCCGCGACAACGACTACAAGCAGATCGCAGCATCCGATCCCACCGAGGGCAGCACGAAGTTCCAGCTCCCCGCGTACGCGGCGGCTGCGCTCGCCCTGTTCGGATCGGCCGGTTCACCGCAATCCGTCCACGCCGAGTACGACTTCTTCGAGCGCGGCGGCTACCGGCGCCACGGCTACTCGTTCGACGACGCCGTGTGGGAGCAGGTCGCTGACGACCTGGGCCACCTCGTCAGCGGAATCGAGAGCGGGCTGTTTCCGGCAACTCCCGAGGTCCCCAAGTGGGAGTTCCGGATCGGCTGCCACTATTGCCAGCCGGATCGGTTGGGGGTCGCCGAACGGTTCGGCGAGTGGCAACTCAAACAGTCCGATCCACGTTTCGCTGCTTGGGCGCCGAACGATGACGGGGCCGGCGACGTCCCCGACGACGGGGGGTCGCAGTCATGACCGACCTCACCGAACCCCGCCAGCTCCCCGATCAGGCGGACCGGGCGGCGATCGGAACCGAGCTGGAGACGAACCTGTTCGTCGAAGCGGGCGCCGGGTCCGGCAAGACGAGCAGCCTCGTGGGCCGCATCGTCTCGCTCGTTTCGAGCGGCGTCGAGATCGGATCGATTGCAGCCATCACGTTCACCGAGAAGGCGGCGGCCGAACTGCGTCACCGGCTCCGCGAGAAACTGGCCGAGGCGGAGATCGAAGCCGGGGCGGCTGCCGACGCGGCGCGATCGACACTGATGCGGGCGGCACTCGACGCGCTCGACCATGCACCGATCGGCACGTTGCACGCATTCGCCAGGCGGATCCTCAACGACTACCCGATTCAAGCTGGGCTGCCACCCGGGTTTCGGGTGCTCGACGAGCTCGAGAGCCATCTCGCCTTCGAGGAGCGGTGGAGCGAACTGCTCGACAAGATCCTCGATGATCCCGAACCGTCTGGCGGCATGGTCGAGGGCGGTAGCGCCCTGATCGAACTGTGCAGCCTCGACAACTTCGGGTTGACCAGCGGGGCCAGGCGCGTGGCTACGGGCTTCCACGACAACTGGGACCTCGTGGAAACCCGGGTCGATCGTTCTGACCCGCCGCCGTGGCAGCTCGACGCCGCCCCATTTGCCAGGGCCGTACTGACTCTGTGCGATACCCCGTGCCCCGCCGACGACGCCCAAGCCGAACGGCTCGCACAGTTGCGCGATTTCGCCTTGCAACTCGTCGACAGCGATCGACTCGGCCAGCAGATCGCACTGCTCACCGATCTCGAAGACCGCTGCCGCAAAGTGAAGCGCACGGGCGCCAAGGCCAACTGGAAACAAGCCGGCCTCGACCCGGCCGGCCTCGACCAGCTCCGCCAGGCCCAGATCGAACTCGCCGACGACGCGCTGGCACTGCTCAACACGGTCCGCCAACAGCGCGTCCGGGTACTCGGGGCGCTGCTCGGCCGTTGGGTGCTGTCGGCAGCCGGTGATCGTGCCGCCGACGGCACCGTCGAGTTCCACGACTTGCTGGTGTTGGCCCGCCAGCTTCTGGCCAAGTACCCGGCGGTCCGACAAGACCTGCATGGCCGCTACCGGCGGATCCTGCTCGACGAGTTCCAGGACACCGACCCGATCCAGCTCGAGATCGCCGTGCGGCTCGCCGCCGACCCCAGCGACCCGCACCAGAGCGCCGACGGCGACTGGGCTCAGCTTCAGCCACTCCCCGGTCGGCTGTTCATCGTCGGGGATCCGAAACAGTCGATCTACCGGTTCCGACGCGCCGATATCGCTCAGTACATGCGGGCCGCCGATCAGATCGGCGCCGACACGGCCGGTTTGTCCTCCAACTTCCGCTCGTCCCAACAGGTGCTCGACTGGGTCAATCACGTGTTCGCCAATCTGATCGAACACGACCCCGATGTGCAGCCGGGCTATCAAGCCCTCGAAGCCCGACGGCCACACTTCCGCGACCGTGGGTCGGTGACGGTGCTCGGCGTCGACGAGCACGCCGACCTCACGAGCGGCAAGCGGGCCGAGACGCTTCGATGGCGCGAGGCCGCCGACGCCGCCGACGCGGTTGCCACCGCGCTTCACGAAGGCTGGCTGGTGAGCGACGTCGAGCACGATCAACAGCCCATGCTTCGGGCATGCCGGCCGGGCGACATCACGGTGCTGCTCCCGGCCCGCACCTCGCTGCCGGCGCTCGAGGCGGCGCTCCAGGAACGCGATCTGCCGTACCGGGCCGAGAACAGCTCGGTCGTGTACACCACCTTCGAGATTCGACATCTCATGCTGGCATTGCGGGCCGCCGACGACGGCACCGACGAGTTGGCTCTGGTGGCGGCATTGCGTACTCCGTTGTACGGGTGCAGCGACGTCGAGCTGTACGACTGGAAGGTCGGTGGTGGAAAGTGGTCGCTGTGGGCGTCGGCGCCGCCCGAGCTCGCCGAACACCCTGTCGCCGAGGCAGTCGCCCACCTCGCTTCGATCGCCCGCCGCAGCACGTGGTCGACCCCGTCCGACCTGTTGGCGGCGCTCGTCGACGAACGGCGGCTGCTCGACGCCGCTCTCGACAGCCCCGACGCTCGCGATGTCTGGCGCCGTGTGCGCTACGTCATCGACCAGGCCAGGGCGTGGAGCGACGCCGGCGGTCACGGCCTTCGGCGCTACCTCGATTGGGTGGCGTTGATGGCGAGCGAGAGCCGCAACGCCGACACGATCCTGCCCGAGCACGATCACGACGCGGTGCGGATCATGACGATCCACGCCGCCAAAGGCCTCGAATTCCCGATCACGGTCGTTTCCGGGCTCACCACGAAGCCAGCTCCGACCACCACGAACTCGGTCGTGTGGCACCGCGACACCTGGACGATCTCGAACAAGAACAGCGACGAGATCTACGAGGATTTCAAGCCGCTCGACGAACAGATGAGCGATGCCGAACGACGCCGGCTGCTGTATGTGGCGTGTACCCGCGCCGTCGATCACCTGGTGGTGTCGCTGCACCGCCTGCCCGGTCCGACCGCCGTCGTGCCCGGCGCCACCAACGCCGCTCTGCTACACGGCGCGGGCGCGGCCGACGCCGGCGCCCGAGCGCTCAGCGTCGCACCGGGAACCTTCGACCGGCAACGTCAGAGCGCAGCAGAGTTGACCTGGGCAGACCACGCGGCATGGGCCGCAGAGCGCGATCGGGCGATCAGCGATGCCAGTTGGCTGCCGACGATCAGCGCCACCCGGCTGGCCGAGGAGCTCTCCTTGCCCGCTGCGGTTCATGCGACCGAGCAGGCCGACTCCGGGCTCGCCAAGGAGCCGGTCGACCTCGACCTCCCGCCGTGGCAGCGCGGTCGATACGGCACGGCGATCGGACGCGCCGTTCACGGCGTGCTCCAGTTCGCCGATCTGCGTACCGGCGCTGACATCGACGGGCTGGCGGCCGCCCAGTGTGCTGCCGAGGGCGTCGACGGCGTCGAGGCGACGGTTGCCTCGCTGGCGCGATCCGCCCTGGCAGCGCCGATCATCGTCGCTGCCGTCGACCTCGAACACCATCGCGAGCTGTTCGTGGCGGCGCCCGTCGGCGAGCGGCTGCTCGAGGGCTACGTCGACCTGCTCGTGCGCACCGCCGACGGCTACGTCATCGTCGACTACAAGACCGACGACTGGAGCGATCAGTCAAAGCGCGCCGAGCGGATCGACCGCTACCGAGGTCAGCTCGCCGCTTACGCTGTTGCGCTCGAGCACGTGATCGGTGAGCCGGTGGTGGCAGGCTTGCTGGTGCGCTGCATCGTTGGCGAACCAGCCGAACAGATCACCCTTGCCGGTTTCGATGCAGCCCAGCAGGCGGTGAGAGCGGCGCTCAGCTGAATCGGCGGCGGCCGCTGTCGATCACGCCGCGATACAGCGCAGCCAGGCTGAGCCGAAACATCGCCAACAGAAACACCACACCCATCGCCACGCCGAACGGGATCAGCAGGGCCCCGAGGATTCGAACCTTCGAGTCGAGGAACGGTTGCAGCATGTTGCCTTCGATCGGCGTTCCGTCGACGTGCAGGGTCCGTGCCGGATCCTCGAACACCGGACAGTTCACATCGGTCTCCGACACTCCGATCACCTCGTCGCCGCCGAAGTTCTCGATCTTCTCGGTCGCCCTCGACACGAGCAGACCGAGGTCGGGGTCGACGACCGCCGACACGAGGTATCGCTCGTCATCTTCGAGGTATTGGGCGTCCAGGCCGAATCGAACGTCGATCAAGTCGTCGGCGGCGAACGGCGCCGAGCGCCCGCTCCGAATCGTTTCGATCTCGAATCGCACGGTGCGGTAGTCGCGGTCGGTCACGGTGCCGATGAACACGACGTGCGGCATCCGCGGCGCGGTACAACCAACCGGTACCGGGATCAGCGGCAAGGTCACCGGGGTGGCAGGACCGACGTTTCCGCCGCTGACCGTGCCCTCCTCGTCGACTGGCACGCTGTCGTCGGGGGGTGCCGCGACCGCCGTCCCGATCAACAATGTGGACAGGGCGATGGCGAGCACACCGATCATCGAGGCACGCCGCATGGGATTCGAGGCTAATCCACGTCGAGCGGCGATACTGGGCGTCATGGGCTTCAACCCACACGAGAAGTTCCGTGCCCGGCCGTTCGACTACGCACTGATGGTGATCGCCGCCCTCGTCACCGGCGGCCTCGTGATCTGGGCCTTCTTCGCCTGACGACGTAGCTCAGAACGCTGCTGTGTAGTGGCGCAGGGTGGTGCCCTCGAGCGTGATCACGTCGAAACGCACGTCGATCGCCGGCCGCCCGTGGTGTCGCAACCAACTCTCGGCGAGACGTCGCACCTGTTGCTGTTTGGCAGTGCCTACCGCCGCCGCCGCCCCGCCGTAGCCGGAGCTGCGACGCGCTTTGACCTCGCAGAACACGATCAAACCGTCGAGCTGGGCAACGACATCGAGGTCGCCGCGCAGTTCCCGTTCGGAGGGTCGCCAGTTGCGATCGATGATCGCAAAGCCGAGCGACCGCAGATGGGTAGCGGCGCGGCGTTCGCCCCATTGCCCGCGGGCTTGGTTGGAGAGGTTCTGCATGGACGGTGTGCTCCCGCGGTCGGACAACAGCGGGGCGGCCAGCGCCCAAGAGTGAGTCAGCGACTCAGAATTCGCGCTTTTCGCGGACCTTGGCGGCCTTGCCGATGCGGTCACGCAGGTAGTACAGCTTGGCGCGACGCACGTCGCCCCGCTTCGTGACCTCGATCTTCTGCACCGTGGGGGCGTGGATCGGGAACGTGCGCTCGACTCCGACGCCGTAGCTCAGCTTGCGGACCGTGTAGGTCTCGTGCAGGCCGCTGCCCTGACGCTTGATGACGTTGCCCTGGAACACCTGGACACGCTCTTTGCCGCCTTCGACGACTCGTACGTGGACCTTGAGCTCGTCACCCGGAAAGAATTCGGGAATGTCGTCGCGGAGCGAGTCTTGGTCGATCAGGTCGGTCGTCTTCATGGCGTTTCTCTCAGATCTTGGGGCACGGACACGATTCCCGTGTCTCCGATGCCCCCGAATTGCGATGCGAGGGGGCGGATCAAGGATACGGGACGGGTGGGAACTCTTCCAACAAGGCGCGGTCATCATCTGAGATTCCCCCGCGGGCGTCGATCAGGTCGGGACGGGCGGCGATCGTGCGGTGCAGCGCCTGTGCACGGCGCCAGCGGGCGACGCGGGCATGGTCGCCGCTGCGCAACACGTCAGGTACTTCCCAACCGCGGAACTCGGCCGGCCGCGTGAAATGTGGCTCTTCGAGCAGCCCAGAGGCCCCGAAACTCTCGTCGACCGGGCTGGCCGCATTGCCCATCGCTCCCGGGAGCAGACGGGTCACCGCTTCGATCACCAGGCAGGCGGCGACCTCTCCCCCGTTGAGCACGACATCGCCGACGCTGAGTTCGTCGTCGACGAGGTGCTGGCGGACTCGGTGGTCGACGCCCTCGTAGCGCCCGCACAGCAGGCTGAAGCCGCCGGACCCGGCCAGTTCGTGTGCCAGTCGCTGATCGAAACGTCGGCCACCTGGACCGAGCAGGAACAGCGGACGCGGTGGATCGGCGGCCTCGACCGAGTCGAACAGCGGCTCGGGACGCATCAGCATGCCCGCACCACCGCCGAACGGCGAGTCGTCGACCGTGCGGTGGACGTCGGTGGTGTGGTCGCGGGGGTCGTGCAGTCGCAAGTCGACGAGGCCTGATCCGCGGGCCTTGCCGAGCAGACTCTCCGAGCAGAAGCCGTCGATCAACGCCGGGAACAAGGTGAATACGTCGATCCGCACGGTCACCTCAGTCGTTCAGCTCGAACAGACCCTCTGGCGGATCGATCATGATCAGGGTGCCGTCGTGGGTGTGCTCGACCGACTTGACGAATGTGACGGGCACCAGCGCGCCCGACTCGAGTTCGAGCAGGTCGGCGGCCGGGTTGGCAACCACCGAGACGCACCGGCCACGGTCGATTCCGGTGACCTCCAAGACGGCGGCGCCGATCAACTCGTGGACCCACAGTGCGTCAGGGTCGTCGATCGGTTCAGCAGACACGACGACGCCGGTCAACGCCTCGGCCGCATTGCGGTCGTCGACACCTTCCAGGTGGACCCGCCAGCGCTTGTTGGCCGAGTTGGACTGCACGATCGTCCACCAGCGATCGCGCCCCCACAGCTTGCTGCCCACCTGAGCCCGCTCGGTGTGATCGGTGATCAGGTCAAGAAACAGATCCCCTCGAATCCCATGAGGCCGCCCAATCCGCCCCACCTCCAACAACCCCTCCGGCACATTCATCCCCAAGACGGTACCGCCACCCCCAACCCCAACCCGCTACACCCTGGGAAACAAGGCCCCACGAACCTACAGAACGAGAACTCGGGATCAGTTCGTTCGAGTGCAAGGCGCGACGACCCGATTCATTCGCTTCTCTTAGCGGGCGCGGGTTTTCGTCCTGACAAGGCGCAGTGAGCCCGAGTTGCCTCTTGGCAACGAGCGGCGAGATGCACGGCGCACGCCGCAAGACTTGTGAACACGAATCTTCGAACCTACAAAGTCGAACTCGGGATCAGTTCGTTCGAGTGCAAGGCGCGACGACCCGATTTATTCGCTTCTATTAGCGGGCGCGAGTTTTCGTCCTGACAAGGCGCAGTGAGCCCGAGTTGCCTCTTGGCAACGAGCGGCGAGATGCAACGCAGTCAGGGCGGAAACCCGCCCCGCTAATCGAGGAATTCGATGTCGAGTTCGATGCCATCTTTCGAGGCGGCAGCTCGGGTGACCGTGCGAATGCTCGCTGCGGTGCGGCCACGACGGCCGATCACGCGGCCGAGATCGCCGTCACCGACACGAACATCGAGGCGATGCTTGCCCTCGTCGGTGACTTCATCGACGGTGACCTCATCAGGCAGGTCAACGATCGACTTGACGATGTGGGTCAACACGGCAACAGCCGTGGGAGCCGACGCTGCGTCGCTCACTTGGCGGCCTTGAACTGGTCCATTGCGCCCGACACCTGGAGCAGCTTGGCTACTCGCTCGGTCGGCTGAGCGCCCTGCTCCAACCACTTGACGGCCTTGTCGTTGTCGACGGTGAGTGTCGACGGATCCTGACGCGGGTCGTAGTGACCGAGGATCTCGATGAAACGGCCGTCACGCGGCGAACGAGCGTCAGCAGCGACAATGCGATACTGAGGCTGCTTCTTCTTGCCGACTCGGGTGAGGCGCAGCTTGACTGCCATGTGACGTGACTCCTGAATGCGATGTAAGAACCTCGAAAGGTTAGCGGAACGGGCACCGATTCCGAACGCTACGACGACATCGTCGGCGTGCTACACCTTGGCGGTCATGGATTTGTTCCGCTTCGACCCCCCGGCGCTGACCGAGTCCGAGGTGGCGCACGTCGCACGCCAGCGGTACAACTTGGCTGGCACGACCACTCGGTTGCGCGGCGAACGCTCGCACAACACGCTGTTCACGACCGACGACGGCCGCCAACTGGTGTTGAAGATCGCCAGCCCCGGCGAGCGTCGACAGACGATCGAGTTCCACGCCCTTGCACTCACCCACATCGAGCGCAGCGCCCCAGAGCTTCCGATCGCCCGGATGGTCCCCACCGTCAACGGCGAACTGGTGCCGGTGCTGGAACACGCTGGTCTGCAACACTCGATGCGACTCGTGACGTACCTACCCGGCGTGACCTTCCGGGACGATCAGCAGATCTCGCCCGAGGGCCTACGGGCGATCGGGTCGATGGTCGGCGCCCTTTCCGCTGCGCTGGCCGACTTCGACCATCCAGCCGCCGACCACTTCATGCCCTGGGACATCGCCAACGGACTGATCCTGGACCCGGAGCTGTGGAACGGGCTGGGCCCCGACGCCCGCCGGGTGCTGGCGCCGGCACGGCCACGCCTGGAGGCGATCCACGAGCGGATGGCCTCGTTACCCCGCCAAGTGATCCACAACGACGGTCACGCCGGAAACCTGCTGCGTTCGAACCTCGACTCTGATGCCGTGACCGGGGTGATCGACTTCGGTGACCTCGTGCGCACCGTGACCGTCGCTGACCTGGGTGTTTCCGGCGCCAACCTGATCCCTCACCAGGCTGATCCGGCAGGCGCCCTGGCCGCTCTCACCAGCGGGTTCCACGCTCACCGGCCGCTGTCCAACGACGAACTCATCGCCTTGCCCGACCTCGTGCTCGCCAGGCTGACGTTGAGCACGTTGCTGATCGACTACCAGATCGGCCACGCTCCTCACATCGCCGAGGCCGTGGCGGGCGAGCGCCCGTGGCTGCTGGCGAATGTCAGTCGATGGTTGGCGATCGACCCCACCAGAATCACCGATCGAGTCCGGGAGGCACTGTGACGACCAACGAGGAACTGCAACACCGCCGGGAGGCCAGCTTGGCACCGAGCTACCAGCTGTTCTACGACGATCCGGTGCAGTTGGTTCACGGTGAAGGCGTGTGGGTCTACGACGCCGACGGCCACCGATACCTCGACTGCTACAACAACGTGCCGTCGGTTGGGCACGCCCACCCACGCATCGTGAAGGCGCTCGCCGACCAGGCGGCGCTGGTCAACACCCACACCCGGTACCTCCACCAGAACGTCGTCGAACTGGCCGAACGGTTGGGTTCGATCCTGCCGGGCGACCTGAATACCTGCTACTTCGTGTGCACCGGCACCGAGGCCAACGACCTCGCCGTGCAGATCGCCCGCGCCGTGACCGGCAACGAGGGTGTGATCGTGACCGAGCGGTCATATCACGGCAACTCGGATCTGGTCGGCAAGCTGTCGACCGACAGCTACCCGGCCTCGGAGCGACCCGGTTGGCTGGGGGTCGTCGAGCCCCCGAACCTGTATCGCGGGCCGGTCCGCTCGCCGGACGTCGATGCCGGCGCCCAGTACGCCGAATTCATCAGCGACTCGATCGACCAGTTGGCTGACCGCGGCCACGGCGTTGCGGCGCTGTTGGTCGACACCAGCTGGGACTCGAACGGCGTGTTGAACGCTCCGCCGGACTACGTCAGCCGTTGCGCCGAGTACGTGCACACCAACGGCGGGTTGCTGATCGCCGACGAGGTACAGGCCGGCTACTGCCGGATGGGGACGCACTTCTGGGGTCACACCCATTACGACGTGATCCCCGACATCGTCACGATCGGCAAACCGATGGGTGCCGGCCATCCGGTGGCTGCGGTGGTCACCACCCCGGCGATCGCCGCTGCGTTCGCCGAGCGGCGCAACTACTTCAACACGTTCGGCGGCAACCCGGTGTCGGCGGCCGTGGCGCTCGCTGTTCTCGACGTGATCGACGACGAGCAGCTGCTCGCCAACGCCACCTCGACCGGTGCCGCGCTCGGACTGGGCTTGAGTGAGATCGCCAATCGGCACGAGATCGTCGGGGCGCTGCAGGGTCGGGGCCTGTTCTGGGGGCTCGACCTGGTCGCCGACCGGACAACACGCCGACCGATCGCCTACGCCGACGCCAAGCGGATCGCCACGCTGCTGCGCCACCGCGGGATCCTGGCCGGCGTGACCGGGCGCTATTCGAACGTGCTCAAGATCCGCCCCCCGCTGGTGTTCCAGCCCGAACACGCCGAGCTGCTGATGACCGAACTCGACGACCTGCTGTCAGACTTCGAGCCACAAGGCGGTGACGACACCCGCAAACTCGGCGCCGAATGGTGAGCCGGATCCCCAGAGCCTGATCCAGCCATCGCCAGATCCAGCGAACAAACCGGATTCACGACCACCGGTTGTTCCCAAAGCGATTTGTTGCGGATTCGGCGCGGTTCAGCGCGGGAGGCCGGGGGCGCCCGGCATGCCGGGGCCGCCTTGGCCCATCATCTGTTCGATCTCTGACATGTCGGGCATGTTGCGCATCGCGCCCAGTCCACCCAGGCCAGGTAGGCCGCGCTTGCCCTTCTTGCCGCCACCCATGCCCATCCGCTTCATCATCTTCTGCATGTCGCCGAACTGCTTGACGAGGCGGCTGACCTCACCTGGCTCACGTCCCGCCCCCTTGGCGATCCGGGCCCTTCGGCTGCCGCTGATGATCTGCGGGCGGGCACGTTCCTCGGCGGTCATCGAGTGGATGATCGCCTCGATCGGCTTGAGGTCGTCGTCGCCGATCTTGGCGTTCTTGACCTCTTTGGGCATGCCCGGCATCATCCCGAGCACACCGGACAACGGGCCCATCTTCTTGAGCGCCTGCATCTGCTCGAGGAAGTCGTCGAGCGTGAACTCGCCCTCCATCAGGCGAGCCGCGGCCTGTTCGGCCCTGTCGGCTTCGAACGCCTTCTCGGCCTGCTCGATCAGGGTCATCATGTCGCCCATGCCCAGGATTCGGCCGGCCATGCGATCGGGATGGAACTGCTCGAAGGCCTCGAGTTTCTCGCCGGTCGAGGCGAACGCGATCGGACGTCCGATGACTTCCTTGACCGACAGCGCGGCGCCGCCGCGGGCGTCGCCGTCGAGTTTGGACAGGATCACACCGTCGATCTGGAGCGTGCGGTGGAAAGCATCGGCGGTCTGCACGGCGTCTTGGCCGGTCATGGCGTCGATCACGAGGAACGTGTAGTCGGGCGAAACCGCCCCGGAGATGAGGCGGACCTGCTCCATCATTTCTTTGTCGATCGCCAGGCGGCCGGCGGTGTCGACGATCACGACGTCGCGCCCGAGCCGCTTGGCCTCTTCGACACCCTGGAAGGCGGTGAGCACTGGGTCTTCGGGGTCGGAGTAGACGGGCACGTTGACCTGGGCGCCGAGCGTGCGCAGCTGTTCCACTGCGGCGGGGCGCTGGAGGTCGGCGCCGACCAGCAACGGCTGGCGGCCCTGCGACTTGAACCACAGCGCCAACTTGCCGGTGGCGGTGGTCTTGCCCGAACCCTGCAGGCCGGCCATCAGGATCACGGTCGGGGGTTTCGGAGCGAACTTGATGACGAGCGTCTCGCCACCCAAGATGCGGGTCAACTCGTCGTTGACCGCCTTGACGACCTGCTGACCAGGATCGAGCGCCTGCGAACGGGTGGCGCCGATCGCGTGCTCACGGATGCGGTTGCACACGGATCGCACGACGGTGACGTTGACGTCGGCTTCGAGCAGCGCCGAGCGGATCTCCTTCATGACCTCGTCGACATCGGCCTCGGTGAGGCGACCCTTGCCGCGCAGCCGCTTGACGATTCCGTCGAGTCGATTGGAAAGATTGTCGAACATGAGACGGCCCAGGCTACCCGCACCATTTCGGTGGGGCAGCCTGGGCCGACTACGGAAGTGGGAACGTCAGCCGACGTTGATGATCGCCGTCACCAGGTCGCCTTCGACGGCGACGTTGACGCGACTCGGGCTGAAGTCCATCGTGGCGGGCAGCTGGACACCATCCTGCTCGACCACTCGCACGCTCGCCCCGAGCGCTTCGGCCTGAGCGGTGAAGTCGGTGACCGTGAGCCCGATCAAGGAATCGATCACGGCGGTGTCGAACAGTTCGGGATCAACGGTCGGAGGCTCGGCGGTCGGCGGGTCGACAGGCATCGGCTCGGGCATCGGCAAGGGCTCGACCATAACCGGCGGCTCGACCTCGATCAAGAACTCGTCGGTGACCGCAGGCACCACATGCCAGCCGCCCTCGGTGTCGATGAACCGGTAGGCCGGCAGCAACCACACGGAGCCGTCGACGTCCCAGGCCCACCACAGATCGGGCTGCACGTCGACCAACGTGACGACCCGGCCTTCTGGCTCGGGAATCTGGTCGACCGGCAACGATTCACCGGGCAACGGTTCGATATCGCCCTCAGGCACGTCGACCGCAGGTTCGGTGCTCGGGTCTGCGCCGATGGCGACGCCCCCGACCGCTGGTTCGGCGATCGCCAGGTCGGCGGCGCCCATCGGACCGCCGTAGCCGTAGCCGCCGGCGTTGAGCCTGGCCAGCGCCGTATCGAGGTCGATCAACGGGTAGGGGCCGACCTGCTCTGCGTGGGCCAGCCAACCGCTGGCGTACTGCATCACACCTTCGGCACCAAACCCGAAGTTCCACTCGCGAAGCGCTACGTGGTCGTCAGCGCCAGCGCCGTAGGAGGCGGTGGTGCGATAGGTCACGCTGGCGAACCATTCGTCACCGTACGACTCGACTTCGAGACCGGAAACGTCCTCGCCAAGGGCGGCCAGAACGTTGCTTGCGAGCGTGCGTGCCTCCTGGTCGGTCGGCACGCCGATCGGCGGCTCTGGTTCCGGACAGTCGGAGGATTCGACGCCGTCGCTGTCGATGCTGACCGCGCAGCCGGGTCGTGCCTCGGTGTCCTGCCAGGCGCTGCTGTAGCTCCAGGTCCGTTGGGCGTCGTTCGACACCCACAAGCTGGGCGCCGAACCGTCGTCGGATCCGACACGCCACGCGCCAGAGGAGTCGGGATCGACCGCGATCGGATCGCCGACCACGCCGAGCGCAGCCGCCAACTGGGCAACCTGTTCGGCGCTCACCTCACCGGACGCGTCGAAGACATAGCCGGTGTCGCTGGCCGGTAGCACCGGCATGCCTTCACCGATCCGATACTCGGATATCCAGTACCCAGGGGCAATCATCTTGTCGGTTGCCATGGAATCCTCGGCGACCGCTGCGGGAGTTTGATTGGCGCCGCTTCCGGCGCCACCAGCGACGCGGATCGGGCTGGGCGCCCGGAGGCCGGGCTGGGGTGCCACGGTATCGATCGGGCGGTCGGCCGTGGAGTCGTCGCTACCACAGGCACCGAGGACCAGCACCGCGCTGAGAGTCAGGGGGAGAATTCGCGATGAATATTGTTTCATGCCGATCTGACGCCCGCTAGCTCGGCTCGGTTCCCGAGCTCGCGAACAATTTTCAACCCTGGTCGAAGAGCGCCGCCACGAACTCGTCGGGGTCGAACGGAACGAGGTCACCGATCTGCTCGCCGATACCGACCAGCTTGATCGGGATGCCGAGCTCGGTCTCGATCGCGAACACGATGCCGCCCTTGGCCGAGCCGTCGAGCTTGGTGAGCACCACGCCGGTGACGTCGGTCGCCTCGTGGAACTGACGGGCTTGCGTGAGGCCATTCTGGCCGGTCGTCGCGTCGATCACCAGCAGCGTCTCGGTGACCGTGCCGGCACCCTTCTCGGCGACGCGGCGAACCTTCTTGAGCTCTTCCATCAAGTTCGTCTTGGTGTGCAATCGGCCGGCGGTGTCGGCCAGCACCAGGTCGATCTGCTTGGCAGCTGCCCGCTCGACGCCGTCGTAGATCACCGAGGACGGATCGCTGCCGTCGGCACCTCGCACAAAATCGACCCCGGAACGCTCGGCCCAGGTGGCGAGTTGTTCGGCGGCTGCCGCCCGGAACGTGTCGCCTGCGGCCAGCAGCACCGAGCGCCCCTCATCGACCTGCTGACGCGCCAGCTTGCCGATCGTGGTGGTCTTGCCGACCCCGTTGACCCCGACGAACATCCAGACGTTGGGGCAGCCGCCGTCGAGCGTGTCGTCGAAGCGGATCGAACGGTCGGAACCCTGCAACCGGGCGACCATTTCGGCCCGCAGGGCGTCGATCAGCTCGGAGGGTTCGGTGATCTGCTTGGCCTCGACGCGACCCTTCAGGTGTTCGAGCAGACTGTCCGCAACGCCCAGTCCGACATCAGCCTTGAGTAGCGCCTCTTCCAGTTCGTTCCACGTGTCGTCGGTGATGGCCGAGCGGCCGAGCACGCCGGCGAATGCACCGGAGAAGGCTTGCCTGGCCTTGGCGAGCCGGTCGCGCAGCGACGCCGGCGGTGCCTCCACTTCGATCGTCTCGGGCTCGTCGGGCACCGCCGGCGCGGTCTCAGGCGCCAACGCGCCTGCGGTCGGTGGTGCGATCTCAGGGCGCTGCACCGGCTTCGTCGGGGCGAGTTCTCGCTGCGACTGGCGACGATTGACGAGTATGACTCCGAAACCGAACACCATCACGGCGACAGCCAGAATCAGGAAGATCCAATACCACTGCATATCCGTGACGACGCTATCGGTGTCGGTCGCTGGGACGCAGATTGACAAATCCGATAGAACTGGTCAGGATTGATACCTTCCCAGATCAGAGAGGTTCTCACCATGGCGATTCGGCTCGGAGACGTAGCACCAGATTTCAACGCAATGACGACTGATGGAGAGATCAGTTTTCACGACTGGAAGGCAGACTCGTGGGCGATTCTGTTCAGCCATCCGGCCGACTTCACACCGGTCTGCACGACCGAACTCGGCCGTACCGCTGCGCTCAAAGACGAGTTCGCCAAGCGCAACACCAAGGCGATCGCCGTGTCGGTCGACCCGATCGCCGATCACCACGGCTGGGCACCAGACATCGGTGAGGTCGGCGGCACCGCCCTCAACTTCCCGATCATCGCCGACCCCGACCGCACCGTGAGCGAGGCGTACGACATGATCCACCCCGGCGAGGGCGACACCTCGACGGTCCGTTCGGTGTTCGTGATCGACCCCAACAACAAGGTCCGTCTCACGCTGACCTACCCGAAGTCGGTCGGCCGCAACTTCGACGAGTTGGTTCGAGTCGTCGACGCCCTCCAAGCCACCGATGCTGCTCCGATCGCAACGCCTGCCGACTGGCGCCCTGGCGACCGCGTCATCGTGTCGCCCGCCTTGTCGACCGAGGACGCCCGCACCAAGCTCCAGAACGTCGAGGAAATCAAGCCCTACCTGCGCTGGGCCGACCAACCCTGAGTCGGGAGTTGGGAGTTGTGCCTGGCACAACTCCCAACTAGCTGTTGGGGTCGCTGTCGGCGAGGCGTTGGGCGAGCCAGGCCAGGGGAATCGACACGATCATCACGAACGTGGCCATCACGTTCACGAGCGGCACGTTGTTCGGGCGACTCACGTTGGCGAAGATCCACTGCGGCAATGTCATGTACCCTGAGCCGGCGGTGAACGTGGTCACCACGATCTCGTCGAAACTGAGCGCAAACGCCAGAATTCCGCCGGACAGCAGCGCCGATCGCATCAGCGGGAAGGTGATGTACCGGAACGTTTGAAACCCGTGGGCGCCGAGATCGGCCGATGCTTCGAGCAGGTTCGGTGACGAACGCCGCAGTCGGGCGACCACATTGTTGTATGCGACCACGATGCAGAAGGTGGCATGCGCAACCACGAGCGACTGGAATCCGAACCCGATTCGGAAATCGAACAGCCACAGATCGATCGTGCGGTCGAACGTGTTCCGCAATGCGATCGCTGTAACGATTCCCGGAAGTGAGATCGGCAGCACCAGCAAGAACGAGATCGCCTGCTTGCCGAAGAACTTGTGGCGGTGCATGGCAA
The DNA here is from genome assembly GCA_963700265.1 of uncultured Acidimicrobiaceae bacterium. Classification (GTDB taxonomy): domain Bacteria; phylum Actinomycetota; class Acidimicrobiia; order Acidimicrobiales; family Ilumatobacteraceae; genus Ilumatobacter. The sequence goes on from CAVOWX010000003.1 coordinate 135,112, forward strand.
ACGCCGCCAGCGTGCCAAGCAACAGGGCGATCAGGGTGGCGACCAACGCCAACTTGACCGAGTTCGTCAACGCCTCCCTGGGGCCATCCGCCCGCCACGCAGCTGACCACCATTTGGTGGTGAGGCCCTTCGGCGGCCACGACAACGAGGTCGCCGTGTTGAAGCTCAAGATGGCGATCACCAGCAGCGGGAGGTACAGGAACACCAGCGCCGCGATCGTCCACAGTCGTAACGTCCATCGGGCCGAACGGGTCAACCGCATCAGAGACTCTCGAACGCTCCGAGCCGCTTCATGCCGGCCAGATACACGATCACGATCATCAGCGGCCAGAGTGTGAACGCCGCAGCCAACGGTTGATTCGGCGCTCCGAGCGTGCGTTGGATCAGATTGCCGATCATTTGCACTTTGCCCTCGGTCACCAGGTTCGGCGTGATGAAGTCTCCCAGTGAGAGCGAGAACGTGAAGATCGAACCGGCCGCGATCGACGGGACCAACATCGGCATCACGATCGAACGGAACGTGCGCAGCGGATGTGCCCCGAGATCACCGCTGGCGTCGAGCAACGACGGCTGTAGCCGATCGAGGCCGGCATAGATCGGCAACACCATGTACGGCAACCAGAGATAGGTCAGCGCAAGCACCACGGCGATCCACCCGAACCCCGGCGTCCACCCAAACGTGGCGTTGAGAAACCCGCCGCTCGAATCGATTCCGAACTTGGACCCCGGGCGCAGCATCGCTTTCCAGGCGTAGCCCTTGACCAGGTAGCCGGCCCACAGCGGCAGCAGGATCGCCACGATGAGTCCCCGCCTGGCCCAGGGGGCTGCGACCTTGGCGATATAGAACGCGGTTGGCAGGGCGATGACGAAGCTGAGTGTCGTCACCGCCGCTGCCACCGCAACCGATTTCAACACCACCTCGACGTACGTCCAGGTGGTGAACGCTGTTTGGAGGTTGTCGTTGGTGAGTTCGGTGGTCGGCTTCTGCGCCAAACCGTCGAGGCGGAAGAACGCGGAGACCACCATCAAAACCAACGAACCGATGTAGACGACGAGCATCCAGGTCACGGGCGCGCCGAGCACCGACGCCAAACGGAGGCGTCGGTGCCGGCGCAGGAACCTACCCAGTGCTCGCATCAGCGAGGATTCAGCTCCTCAGCCCGTTCCAGGCGTTGACCCATTCGGTGTACGGAACGCACTTCACGTCGGTGCGGCCGTCGAGGCAGGTCTCCTCCGGGGTGGTCCAGTACCACACGTCCTGCCAGTACTCGGTCTCGCCGGCATGGTACGTCGCACAGTGTTCCGGATCGGCGGTGAGGGCGCAGCTCGCCGTGTTCGACGGCGCCTCGCCGAACCACTCGGCGACGCCGGCGTTCGCCTGCGGGCTGATGATGTGGTCCATCCACATGTACATACAGTTCGGGTGAGCGGCCTGAGACGAGATCATCCAGGTATCCGACCATCCGGTGGCGCCTTCCTTGGGCTTGACCGCACCGATCTTCGCACCGTTGGCTGTGGCGAGGTTCACGATCACCTGCCAGGTGGTGCCCACGAGAGCTGTGCCTCCTTCGAGGGCCGCTTGCTGGTCGGTGTACAGCGCCCAGTACTGCCCGGCGATGTCCTTCTGCTGGCCCAATAGGGCGATCGCCGCATCGAACTGCGCCTGGTCGAGGGCATACGGGTTGGTGATCCCCAGCTCCGGCTGCACCGACATCAGGTACAGCGCTGCGTCGGCGATGTAGATCGGCGAGTCGTAGATCGACACTGCCCCAGGCGCCGCTGTGCTGGCCTCGAACATCTCGCCCCACGAGTCGGGCGCCGTCGTGTACAGATCGGTGTTGAACACCAGCAGGTTGGCTCCACGACCGTGTGGCACGCCGTAGGGCACACCGTCGACCGAGTTGTGCTTCTGGAGCTTGAGGTCTGCGAACACGTCGGCGTAGTTCGGGATCAGGTCGGTGTTGACCGGCGACACTTCGCCACCGGCGATCAACCGAAGCGTTGCGTCGCCCGACGCCGACACGCCGTCGTACTCGCCGGTCTGCATCAGCTGCACCATCTCGTCAGAGCTGTTGCCGAGCTGCACGTTGACCTCACATCCGGTGGCCGCCTCGAAGTCCGAGACCCAGTCGACGGCGGGGTCGGTCGACCCGTCCTCGACATACCCGGCCCAGGCGATCAGGTTGACCTGTCCCTCCCCGGCGCCGAGCTCGCTCGGCATACCCATGTCATCGGCAGGAGGATCGGTCGTGGGTGCCGCGGTCGCAGATGGAGCCTGCGTGGCGACCGGTGGTTCGTCGGTGCTGACATCGTCGTCATCGCCGCCGCAGGCGGCGATCAGGGAGATCACCGCAGCGCCGGCCAGAAGCCGCCGCGGCAATCGGTGGGTGGTTGTCATGGAAGTGTCCCCGTTCAGTTAGGTTCGGTCATGGTTCGTTCGGAACTGCTTGCGACGATGATCGCGGCGTCGTTCGGCCAGGCGAGCCTGACGTCGTCACCGTTGTTGACACCAGCAAGCGCATCGCTCGCCACGCTGGCGACGAGTACGCCTCCACCATCGAGGTGGACGCGCAGTCGACTAAAAGATCCGAGGTACTGGACATCGATGACGCGGCCATCCGCCTGGCGAGCACCGTCCGGAAGCGGGTCGCGTTCGGAGAGGATCGAGATTCGCTCAGGCCGCAGCGTGTGCGATGCAGCGTGACCGAGTATCCGTTCCGAGATGACAGCGTCGAGCAGGTTCGAGGTGCCGACGAAGCCGGCTACGAACGTCGTCTTCGGCTGTTCGTAGATCTCGATCGGCGTACCGACCTGCTCGATCCGACCGTCGTTGAACACAGCGATTCGTGTGCTCATCGATAACGCCTCACCTTGATCGTGCGTGACGAACACGAAGGTGATCCCCACCTCCTGCTGAATCACCTTGAGTTCCGTCTGCATCTCCTCGCGCAGTTTGAGGTCGAGCGCCCCGAGCGGTTCGTCGAGCAGCAGCACCGCAGGTCGGTTCACGAGCGCCCTGGCAAGCGCAACGCGCTCGACGTTGACCGCCGCTCAGTTGGTTCGGTCGACGGTGCCCAAAGTCGCCGAGCCGCACGATGTCGAGCATCTCGGCCGCCCGTTGCCGACGCTCGGGCTTGGGCACCCGCTTCACCTTCAGGCCGTATTCGACGTTCTGCTGCACCGACATGTGCGGAAACAGGGCGTAGTCCTGAAACACGGTGTTGATGTCGCGGTCGTACGGGGCGACGTGGGTGACATCGGTCCCCTCGAGCATGATGCTGCCGCCGGTCGGCTCCTCGAACCCGGCGATCATTCGCAGCACCGTCGTCTTGCCGGAGCCGGACGGTCCCAGGAGCGAGAAGAATTCTCCGTTTTCGATCGTCAGGTCGATGCCCGCGACAGCTACGACATCGCCGAACACCTTGCGAACACCGATCAGCTCGATCGCACGCCCGACTTGCACGACTTATCCGTCTCCCCCGAGGATGCCGACGGCACCCGAATGGCGAGAGATTAGCTGGTCAGCGGCTGGTTGCGGTGCTGGCGCGTTCGGTGACGACCTTCGATGAGCCGCCTGGCTGCATCGAGACGCCGAGCAAGCTGTCGCCGGCTTCCATCGTGCGTTTCTGGTGCGACACGATCAGGAGTTGGGCGTCTTTGCGGAACTCGGCGATCAGTCCGAGGAAGCGGTGCAGGTTGACGTCGTCGAGGGCTGCCTCGACTTCGTCCATCACGTAGAACGGTGACGGACGGCTGCGAAACACGGCAAACAGGAACGCCAACGCCGTCAAGCTGCGCTCACCACCCGACAACAACGACAACTTCTTCACGTTCTTGCCACTCGGCTTGGCCTCGACCTCGATACCGGTATTGAGCAGGTCGTCGGGGCTGGTGAGCTTGAGCTGACCGTTGCCACCAGGGAACAGCGTGCCGAACAGTTGAGTGAAGTTCATGCTGACATCGGCGAACGCACCGGCGAACACGTTCTGGATCTCCTGGTCGACGGCCTTGATGACACGGCTCAGGTCGCGTCGCGTCGAACGCACATCGTCGAGCTGTTCTTCGAGGAACGTGTGGCGCTGCTGCAACTCGTTGAACTCCTCGAGCGCCAGCGGATTGATCGGTCCCATCAAGCGCAGTTCACGATCGAGCTCACGCACCCGGCCGGCCGCGGTTGCGCCCTCGGGGAGTTCGGGCTGCTCAGCCGCCTCGGCGGTCTGCGGCTCGATGTCGAGATCGCGACGCAGGGTCTCGATCGAGGTCTCGAGGCGGAGCTTGGCCTCTGCCTCCTCGATCTCGGAGCGGTGCGACTTGTGGCGCACCTCTTCGAGTTGACGTTCGGCCTCCGTGCGCCCCTTGCGGGCCGAATCGAGGGCGACCGCGAGTCCGCGGACTTCTTCGCTCTGGCGGCGGCGACGATCGAGCAGGTCGTCGTGTTCGACCTCGATCACGCTGCGATGGGACTGGACCAACTCGGTCAACCGTTCGATCGCCGAGATCGACCGTTCGATCTGGACGCGCCGCTCGGCGGCAACCGCTCGCGCCTCCTGGTCGGCCTCGAGTCGACGCTCGGTTTCGACGATCCGCGACTCGAGGAACTGTTGGCGCTCGTGCAGTCCGGCGTTGCGGACTTCGAGCTCCCGGCGCCGCGAAGCCAGCACCGCTGCGCGTGCCTCGAGGTCGGCGCGCAGTTCGCCGCGCGCCTTGGCGGCGTCGGCCTCCGCTTGTTCGTTGGCGTCGAGCGATGGCAGCACCGATTCGAGTTCGGCGATCCGCACTCGCTCGCGGTCCAGATGCACGGTGAGTTCGGCCACCGTACGGTCGAGTGTCTCCAACTCGCCCTGGAACTCGCGACGACGCCCGAGCGCTCTGGCGAGCCCTTCCGATGCGGCGGTGAAGCGAGCGTCGTTCTGGTCGAGCTGGCGGCTGAGCGCCTTCTGCTGCTGAGCCAGTTCGGCCTGCGTCTGGCGTGCCGCCTGCAACGCCTCGCCTGCGGTGATCAGCTCAGCGTCGGCGAGTTCGGCACGTTCCCGGGCATCGGTGAGGGCAGCCGCGGTCGCACCGCCGGCAGCGGCACCGACCCGCCAACCGGTCGGTCCCAGCCGATCGCCTGCAGGTGTCACGATGACCGCCTCGGGATGCGCCAGCGCTGCCTCGATCGCCTCGTCGAGCCCATCGACCCGCACAGCGGTGCCGACCAACGCGTCGAGCAGTCCGGACATCCCTGGGCGCCCTGACCGAACGTGCGGGAGCACGCGTTCGCCGACAGCCGGTCCGCGTCCGTGGTTGGGCGTGACGCCCGTCGCCAACACAGCCCCACTGGTGTGCGACTCGCGAAGCGCGGCCAGTCCGCGCTGGGCGGCCTCGGGGCCATCGACCACGACGGCGGTGAGCGCTTCGCCGAGCGCCGCCTCGACGGCCTCTTGCCATCCCGAGTCGATCTCGACCAGGTCGAGCAACGTGCCGAGCACACCGTCGACTCCGGCCAGGCGTTCGGCGCCCGCTCTGGCATGCGCGGCGTCGAGCGCCAGCTGGAGTGCCTCGACCCTCGCACCGGCCCGCGACGCTGCTTCAGACGCGTCGTGACGCGCTGCGGTGCAGCGCTCGAGTTCCGCATCGGCAGTGGCACATGCTTGTTCGGCGACTTCGATCTGATCGACGAGCGGACTCTCGATCGCCTCGGCCCCAGCACAGTCATCGCGTAGCCGCTCGGCTTCGGCGACGAGTTGCTCGAGCTTGCCGCGGAGTTCGTCAGCACGGGTGGTCGCTCGCCGGAGTTCGGTCTCGCTTCGCTCGCTGGCGGTGCGGATCGAGCGCAGCTCACCACGCACCTCGGCGGCCGCACTGGCCGCTTTCGCTCCTCCGTCATCGGCGGTCAATGCTTCGGTGACCCTGCCTCGTTCCGAACGGAACGCCTGCTCCTCCTCGGCCAACGACTCACCCGCCGGGGCGACCTGTTCGAGGGCGACCACGACGTCGTCGAGTTCCTCACGGAACTTGGCGACGTCGGCTTCGAGGTTGGCGACGACGCCCGCCCCGAGCAGCTGGCCGTGGTCGCGTTCGAGCGAGCGCTTCCGCTCAGCCAGGATTCCGAGCAGCCCGCGAGCACGTTCACGCAGTTGCTCGACCTGCATCAACCGGTCGCTGACGTCGTGTTCGCCGCGAGCGGTCAGCTGTGCCTCGACGGACATGATCTCGGTGTCGAGCTTGGCGAGCCGCGATTTCAGCTCGGCTTCCCGACGAACGGAATCGACCCGGTCGGTGGCGATCGCTTCGAGCTTGGTTCGTAGGCCGTGGATCTCGCGACCGGCGACGAACACACGCAAGGTGGTCAACTCGGCGACCAACGATCCGTGACGACGGGCGGCGTCGGCCTGGCGTTCCAGCGGGCGCAGCTGGCGACGGACCTCTCGCAAAAGGTCCTGCAGGCGCAGCAGGTTGGCCTCGGTGGCGTCGAGTCGACGCTCGGCCTTCTCCTTGCGCTTGCGGTACTTCAGGACACCCGCTGCCTCTTCGATGATGCCGCGCCGCTCCTCGGGACGGGCGTTGAGCACAGCGTCGATCTGACCCTGGCTGACGATGACGTGCTGCTGTCGGCCGACTCCGGCATCGGACAGCAGCTCCTGGATGTCGAGTAGACGGCACGCCACACCGTTGATCGCATACTCGCTGTCACCGTTTCGGAACAGGATGCGGGTCAGGGTGACCTCGTTGAACTCGACCGGCAACAAGCCAGACGAGTTGTCGAGTGTGAGGCTGACCTCGGCTCGACCGAGCGCAGGACGCTTCTCCGTGCCGGCGAAGATGACATCGTCCATCTTCTGGGAACGGACGGATTTCGGGGCCTGGGCGCCGAGCACCCAGCGCGATGGCGTCGACGACGTTCGACTTTCCCGAGCCGTTCGGGCCGACGACAACCGTGACCCCTGGTTCGAGGTTCATGACGGTCGAGTCGGCGAATGACTTGAAGCCTTTGAGGGTGAGACTCTTGAGGAACACGGTGCGTTGAAATCTACCTAGTGCTGGCAACGGGGGCAGTAATGCGTGGAGCGCTGGGCCGACACGGTACGCCGAATCCAGCCGATGCCACACGTGACGCAGCGTTCTCCGGTGCGTCCGTACACGACATGAGCGTGCTGATAGGTGCCCCAATCGCCGAACAGGTCGACGTATTGGGCGTCTCCGAGCGTGGAACCACCCTGGGCGATCGCCTCGTTCAGGATTCGGTTCATCGCCGTGTGGAGCCGGCGTTCGGAGACCGTCGACAGGTCGTCGGACAGACGATCGGGCCGAAGCCGCGCCTCGTGCAGGATCTCGTCGGCGTAGATGTTGCCGATCCCGGCGATCACGTGTTGGTCGAGCAGCATCGGTTTGAGCTGGCGATGGCGCCCTCGAACGATCGCCCGGAACTGCGCCAGACTGATCCCTTCGGCGATCGGGTCGGGCCCGAGCTTGGCCAGGTCGGGGATCTCCACGGCGACGTTGTCGGGATCGAACACCACGACCTCGCCGAACGTGCGCGGGTCGACGAACCACATCTCGTTGCCGTCGTCGAGGTGCATCACGACGTGGGTGTGAGGAGGTCGCTCGGCGCCGGCCGTCGCAACCAGCACTTGCCCGCTCATTCGCAGATGGATCATCACTTCGTCGCCCGAGTCGAGCGGAAGCAGCAGATACTTGCCACGCCGGTTGGCGGCGAGAATCGTGGTGTCGGTGAGTCCGTGGATCACGGCTTCGGGTGACGTGCGGCGGACCGTGCGTTGCCGCCCGATCTCGACACCGTTGATGCGACGCCCGACGGCGAACCGTTCGAGTCCGCGGCGGACCGTTTCGACCTCGGGTAGTTCGGGCATGCGGTCAGTCGTCGGTGAGCTTGCCGAAGGCGGCGCTGGCTGCTGCCTGCTCGGCAGCCTTCTTGGATCGTCCCTCGCCCCGACCGAGCAGCTGCCTGGCGACGAGCACCTTGGCGTAGAACGTCTTGTCGTGATCGGGACCGGTGGACCGCACCACGTAGTCGGGTGATGGCTTGCTCTGCTGGGCCAGGACTTCCTGCAACGCCGACTTGTAATCGAGCCTGTCGAGCATGCTGATCGCGTTCTCCAGACGATGGGCGAACCACCGCTCGATCACGGCGAACGCGGCGGGCGCTCCGCCATCGACATAGACGGCGCCGAGCACGGCCTCCAAGGCGTCGGACAGAATCGAGACCTTCTCACGGCCGTTGGCGGCAGCCTCCCCCTTGCCCAGCAGCAGATGGTCGCCGATGTGTAACTCGGCGGCTACCTCGGCGAGGGTGTTGGCGTTGACCACGCTCTTGCGAAGGTCGGTGAGAGCACCCTCGGCCAGATCGGGGTATCTGATGAACGCCAGGTCGGCGATGACCCAGCCGAGCACGGCATCGCCGAGGAACTCGAGTCGTTCGTTGCTTCGAATATCGTCAGACTCGGCCACCCACGATCGGTGGCACATGGCACGTCGCAGCAGTTCCTGGTCACCAAAGGTGTGACCCAGGCGCTTCTCGAGCGCGCCGAGCGACACGTGTCAGCTTCTCGTGCGCTCGTGCACGTAGTCGACCGCGTCGCGGACCGTTTTGAGGTCCTCGAGGTCTTCGTCCTCGATACGGAATCCGACCGTGCGGTCGCTGAGTTCTTCCTCGAGCGACTCGACGAGTTCGATCAGCGCCAACGAGTCGGCTTCGAGGTCGTCGGCGAACGACTGGCCCTCGCTGATCGTGGACGGGTCGATCTCCAAGATGTCGGCCAGACGGTCGCGAACGATCTCGAAGATCTCGTCACGCTCGATCGGGCCCTGATTCACATGAGTCTCTGCAGGCACGATCGCGATCCTACCGGACCGCGCTCGCGGGCTGACCACGGCGTACGCTGGTACCGGAGGAACGAGACCATGAAACGACAGGTTCCGATTACCGAAGTGATGACGACCGAAATCGTGTCGGTCGATGTCGGACAGCCGCTGAGCGAGGTGTACCACGCACTCAAGCGGGCCCCATTTGAGCACGTGCCGGTACTCGACGGCGAGAACCCAGTCGGCATGATCTCGTCGACCGACGTGTTGAGGCTGGTATACGACATCGACCGCGCCGACGACCGGATGCTGACCACGATGCTCGATCACCAGTTCAACATCGAGGACGTGATGAGTACCAAACTCGTCAGCCTCCCCGACAGCGCCAGCGTCCACGACGCTGCTGAAGTGTTGGCCGAGGGAGGCCTGCACTCGGTGCTGGTGCTCGATGTCATCGGCGCACTGGCGGGGATCGTCACCACCACCGACCTCGTGCGCTTCCTGCGCGACCTGTAGCCGCCGTCCGACGTCGACCGAACCCGCTCAGATGTCGGCGATCCGCTCCAACACGACCCGCAACCCGCCCTGATCGGGACGGGTCCAGACCATGTGGCCGTCGGCATCGAGTCGCCGCCTGACTTCGATCCCGGGCATGCCGACCGGTCGCAGTACGAACACGCCGTCCTCGTAGGTGGCGACGACGTGGATCGGAGTCACGTAGTCGAACGCCGAGACGTCGTGGACACCGTTCTCGACCGTGCCGTCTGCCCGAGCGTCGGCGATCGTGCCGCCACCCATGTCGACGATGCGGTTGCCGCACTGTTCGATCCGCTCGGTGTATGTGAGCAACCGGTCGCCGGGAGGCACCGGCTGCCCGCCGCGCTCGGCAGACAGGGTGCGCCACACGCCGCGCAGGTCTGGTGCCCCTTCCACCAGCGGTTCGGTGCAGCCGGCGAGCACAGGCGCCGGAAATTCGGCGCCGTAGCCACCAGGAGGTGTGTTGGCGACCGGAATGTCATCGGCCAGCACGATCGCCGACACGGGGTTCGTTGCTCGATGGTTCAGTTCGATCCGGTCTGCCATCAGGCCATGCTGGCATGTGCCAAGGTGAGGTCATGGATCGCAGCGCCGTCGTGTTCGATCTGTTCCACACGCTGATCGACACAGAGCATCTGCGCCCACCTGGGTTCGACGCGATCGTCACCATCGCCGAGATGTGCAGCGTCGAACACGGCCCACTGAGACAGTTCTGGGACGCCACCTATCTCGAACGCGAAACGACGACCATCGATCTCGTCGAACTGTTCGAGCGGTACTGCGCATCGATCGAGATCGGCCTCTCCCCTGCCAGGCGATCCGAGATCGACCGAGTCTTCGGGGTCTGCAAGGACGATGCACTGCGGCATCCCGAGCCCGACATGGTGGCGCTGGTGGCAGCAGTCGCCTCTCTGGTGCCGGTCGGCGTGCTGAGCAACTGCCACGAACGCGAGGTGCGGTGCTGGGATGAGTCGCCGTTTGCCCCGCTCGTGTCCAGCTTTGGCCGGTCGACCCGGATCGGGGCGATGAAGCCGGAGCCGGCCACCTACCGGTGGGTGATCGACGCCCTGGCGATCGACTCTGCCAAGGCGGTCTACGTCGGAAACGGGTCCAGCGACGAACTGCTCGGCGCCCGCAACGCCGGCTTCGGGACCGTAGTGCATTGCAACATCTTCGACCGCATGAACGGCCTGGTCTCAGCGACCGAACAGCGTCGCCGAGCCGATCAGGCCGACGAGAGCATCGACACCATCGCCGAGCTCGACACGACCCTGCGCAACCTCGTCGCCGAGGGCCGGAGCGATCGTTGGTGATGAGGGAGGCGAAGTGTCGACAACCGAACAGATGAGGTTCCCGTTCGATTGGGGCGGACTGAAACTGGCCGGATCGCTTCACCTCCCATCGGGATCGGGACCGCACCCGGCGGTCGTGATGGCCCAAGGCTCGGGGCCCGCCGACCGCGACGCTGACGGCGCAGTTCGCCTATCGGCTCACGTTCCAAGGGAGACGCCCAGCACCGGCTCGCCGTTGCGCATTTCGCCGGTCGGCCTGAAGCCGACGCGGTCGTACAGCCGCACGGCAACCTCGTTGGCCGGGTGGACGGTGAGTTCGACCGTCGTCGTTCCTCGTGCGCTGCACCAATCGAGAACGGCGTTCATCACCTGTGTGCCCATCCCTCGACCCTGGTGGGCGATGTCGATGGCGAAGTTCCGAACTTCGGCGACGTCGCCTGCATGAGTCAGTGCGAGAACTGCGACGATCGCCCCATCGGCCCCTACGAAGGCGAGCGGTTCCCACCGACGGCCGCCCTCTTGGACGTATGCCTTTGCAAGTACGACCAGCGCGACCGGCTGGTGTTCGGCGACCATCGCCAACTGGTCCTCGCTCACGCGAACCTGGAGCGCAGCGCGCCAGTTCGACTGGTCGATCGGGACGAGTCGGTCGTTCGATCCTGAACTCATGTCTCCTGTTTAGTGACCAACTCGATCGAGCCGGCATTCGGTATCGCGGACCACGGTCTCACCCAACCCAATGGAGAACCTCGGGTCGAAGTCGCTGGGTCGGTCGCCTCAGGGCGGGTTGACCGATCTCATCAATCTGCTGCCGCTTTGCTCGCGGCACCATCATCTCGTACACGAGGTCGGATGGAGACTCGAACTCGCAGCCGACCGCACGCTCACGATCAGAGAACCCGGCGGGCAGGTCTACGCGACCGTCCCGATCCAGATCGCACCCGCCAGGAACTCCCGGCGAGAACGCCAGCACCGACGACGAACCGACCACGCATCAGGCGCCCTCGCCAGGTGACCAGCGGGCGCCTCGGCGCGCCCGCGCCGAAGTCCAAACTCTGAACGGGCGCAGGCGACAGGTGGTTCGACAAACCTGCAGTCCCGCGGCCGCCAGATCGACCGGAGCGCAGCGGTGTCCCGGACCCTGGCGTTCGGCGTTACGGTCGGCGGGCTACTCGGGTTACTCGGGTGGGCGGATGGCGGCGCTGATCTCGCCGACGACGTCGGCTTCGACCATTTCGCGTGCCACCTGGATGGCGTTCACGATCGCCCGCTGGCTCGAGGAACCATGCGAGATGATGCACACGCCGTCGACGCCCAGCAGCATGGCACCCCCGTACGTTTCGGGGTCGAGCATCTCGTAGATCGGGAGCAGCGCCGGCATCAGCGCGTCTGCGTGCTCCTTGTATTCCGGTTCCGAGCCGAAGGCGCCGAGCAAGGCGCCGATCACGGCTTTGAGGCCGCCTTCGAGCGTCTTGAGCATCACGTTGCCGGTGAACCCGTCGGCGACGATCACGTCGGCCAGATCGGTCATCACGTCGCGACCTTCGACATTGCCGATGAAGTTCAGGTCGCTGGCGGCGGCGGCCTCGACGAGCAACGGGTAGGTGTCCTTGCGAAGCTGGTCTCCCTTGCCGGGCTCCTCGCCGATCGAGAGCAGGCCGACCTTGGGAGAGGCCACGCCGAAGCGATGGCGCGAGAAGATCGAGCCCATCTGGGCGAACTGCACCATCCACTCGGCCTGCACCTCGGCGTTGGCTCCTGCGTCGAGCAGCACGGTCGGTTGGCCGCCGGGCACCGGGATGATGGTGGCGATGGCAGGGCGATTGACACCCTTGATGCGACCCATCCGCAGCAGCGCCGACGCCATCGTGGCACCGGTGTTACCGGCCGAGATCATCGCCGACGCCTCGCCGTCGCGAACGGCCTCGGCGGCACGCACCAGCGTGGAGTCTTTCTTACGACGGACGGCTTTACCGCCGTCCTCGTCCATCTCGATGACCTCGTTGGCGATGATCAACGGGAGATCCCCGATGTCGACTCGCTCGGCCAGGTCGGCTGGGCCGACGAGCACGACCGGGGTGCCGGCGGCAGCGGCGGCCCTGGCACCTGCGACGATTGCGTCCGGTGCGTGGTCGCCGCCCATTGCGTCGACCGCAATGGGCAACATGTTCAGTCAGCTACCTCGGTCAGCCGACGTCGATGACGACGCGGTCCTTGTACCAACCGCACGAAGGACACACCACGTGTGGGGTCTTCGCATTGCCGCAACGCGGGCACAGGCTACGGCTCGGCGCACCGAGCTTCCAGGCTGCTGCACGAGTGCTGCGGCTCTTGGATTTCGACTTCTTCTTCTTTGGAACGGCCACCGTGGGTCTCCAGCGTTCGAGATCAGATGATCAGAGTTGTGTGCTCGTGCAGATGCACGAACGGCTGCGCCAGGCTATCGGCACGAGCGCCAAGAACGAACCCGAGTGCTCGGCGAACCCGCCGGTTCTCGCCACGATCGAGCGGATCGAGGCCCGCAATGGCGATTCGATCGACGGGTCAATCGTCATCGAGGCGCAGGCCGTCGAGCGCCGCCCAGCGGTCGTCCCGGACCGATGTGTCGCATTCGCAGGCCGACCGATTGCGGTCGATGCCGCACACGGGGCAGATCCCTGCGCAATCCTCGCGGCACAACGGCGCGGCGGGGAGCTCGAGCATCACGTGCTCGCGAACAGCGGGCGCCATGTCGATCTGATCGCCTTCGATCTGGAATGCGTCATCGTCGCCGACATCGTCCTGGTAGACCTCGTCGACGACGATTCGGGCGGTTCCGGTGACGTCGATCAGACACCGGCGGCACGGTGCCTGCCAGGGCGTCGAGATCGATCCGGTGACGACGATCCCGTCGATGCTCGAAACGGCGTTCAAGTCGACCGTCACGGCGCCGGTCACGCGATCGTCGACGACACCGAGGTCGGCGGCATCGAGGTCGGCGGTGATACGACGTTCGGCGCCGGGTTGCCGAAGAAGTTCGCGCGCATTCAAGCGCAGCACGTGGAGCGGATTCGGTGGCACGGTCGCCCCCGCTCAGCGATCCTGGTCGAAGAACCCGTTCCCCAGGTCGTCTTCGACTTCGACGTGTGTGGTCGGCAGGTGCTCGCCGGCATTGCCGATCGACAGTTTCTGACGGCCTGCACCGACGGTTTTGAACAGCTTGTCGAGCAGGATCTCGAAGCTGGCGAGGCGCTGGTCGAGGAAATCCTCGGTTTCGAGCTTCAGCCGACGTGAATCGCTGTCGGCCGTTTCGACGACCTGACGGGCACGCGATTCGGCGGCCCGCACGACCTCGGTGCGCTGCACCATCCGCTCCGCCTGAACCCGGGCGGCCTCGAGCATCTCGTTGGCTTCGCGGCGGGTCTTGTTGACGAATTCCTGGCGCTCCTTGAGCATCCAGCGTGCCTGTCGAAGCTCGTCGGGCATGCTGGCGAGGGCACGATCGAGCAGTTCGACCACTTCGTCGCGATCGATTCGCGGCGAAGACGACAGCGGCATCGTCGGAGCGTTCGCCACGATGTCGATCGCCCGACGCAACCAGGTTTCGGCGTCGCCGACGTATCCCGTCGCCTGATCGGGGTCGGGATATTCGTCGTCGATCTCGTCGTAGCCATCATCGACCTCATCGGCGTAGTCGTCGTGGTATCGATCGTCGTTAGTCATAGGAGTGCCTCACTCGCGGGAGCGACCGGCGAATCTATCGGAGAGCGCAGCGGCAACGGGTACAGAGACGAGATGGTCGATCGTTTCACCGTGCGACGCGATCTCGCGGATGAACCGGCTGGAGATGAATCCGAGGTCGGCACGACACGGCAGAAACACGGTACGAATGCCGGTGACCGAGTGGTTCATGTGGGCCATCTGTTGTTCGATGTCGAAGTCGTTCGGAGTTCGCAAACCCTTCACGATGAAGTCGGCGCCGACTTGGGCGGCGGCTTGCACCGCGAGCCCGCCGAAGGTCTGGACCGTGACCGAAGGCCTGCCGGCGAGACTGGCGCGGGCGAGGTCGACGCGTTCATCCGGGCTGAACATGCCCGATGGCTTCTCGAAGTTCACGAGCACGCCGAGTACGACATCGCCGAACAACTCCACCGCCTGATCGACGACGTCGATGTGGCCGAGGTGGAGCGGGTCGAAACTCCCGGGGATCAGCACCGTGGACATGAGTGACACCACGGTAGTGCTGTCACTCACCGTCCGCCACGATGCCGGGGCCCGGTGTGTCCTCCGGCGTGTCATCGGAGCGGGCGAAGAACGTCACCCAGGTTCGTCCGTAGCGCTTGGTTCGGGTCGCGGTCCAACCGGCGATCGCCTCGGGATCGAGTCGATCGAGCGGTCGCCCGGCCTCGGCGACGACGAACGACGCCTTGGTCGACGCCAGCAGTTCCGGCCACTGGTCGAACTCGTACGGAGGGTCTGCCAGTACGACGTCGACGTCGAGCGCCCCGGCCAGCACGGATGCATCACCGGGCACGACCTTGGATCGATCTGCCAGACCGAGCTCGGCGAGATTGTCGCGAAGCGTTCGCAAGGCGCCGCGGTCGCGCTCGACAAAGGTGCAATGGGCAGCGCCACGTGACAGCGCCTCGATGCCGAGCGCCCCGCTACCGGCGTACAGGTCGGCGATCGCCGCGTCACGGATCAGGTCGAGGCTGTTGAGGGCGTTGAACACGGCTTCGCGCACCATGTCGGTGGTCGGCCTGGTGCCGAGCCCCGTCGGAGCCTCGATTCGACGACCCCGAAGTTCACCGGCCACAACGCGCATCCCCCAAGACTATGACCTGGCGTTCAGGGGCACTCCCGATGTGGGGGCATACTGGCGAGATGTTGGCGCCCGACCTCGAGATCACCTGTATCGACTGTGGGGGTCGCTGTTTCCTGCTGACCAAGCCGCGCGAGGACGGCGACTGGATGGAGGGCGATGTCGTCGCCTACCGCTGCCAGGACTGCCTCGACCGCTGGGACCTGGTGCTCGAAGACGACGAGAACGCCGGCGACCAACCCGACGTCTGACGGCGACAATCAGGCGGATTCGTCGCGGATTCGCTTCTTGGTCGCCGCCCAGCTGCAGATCGGGCAGATCGACAGGTCGTGGCGAAGAGCCGGGCAGTACTCGCGACCGAAGAAGATGATCTGGAGGTGGCGATCGTTCCAGGTGTGTTTCGGGAACACCGCTTTCAGGTCACGTTCGGTGCGCTCCACCGTGGTGCCGTTCGACAGGCCCCAACGCGCCGCCAGGCGGTGGATGTGGGTGTCGACGGCGAAGGCAGGAATGCCGAACGCCTGCGACATCACCACGCTGGCTGTCTTGTGGCCGACGCCGGCAAGCGATTCGAGGAACTCCCAGTCGGGCAGCACCTCTCCACCGGCATCGATGATCTGGTTGGCGGCGGTCCACAGGTTGCGGGCCTTGGTGGGGGCCAGCCCGATCTCCCGAATCAACTCGAGGATCCGGTCGGGGTCGAGCGACGCCATTTTCTCGGGAGTGTCGGCAATTGCGAACAGAGCGGGCGTGACCTGATTGACCTTCTTGTCGGTCGTCTGTGCAGACAGCGCCACCGCCACGAGCAGGGTGTACGGATCGACGTGGTCGAGCGGTATCGGCGTCTCCGGATACAACTCGTCGAGGATCTCACCGATCCGGTCCGCCTTCTCCTGCCGCTTCACCCGCCGGACACTACCGGCCGCGTGACCGGACGACCGCGGCATCGGGTGTGAGATGATCGTCTGCTCGGAGCGCGACACACACTGGAGGATCGAGATGTCACTACTGCGTACACGATGGGCTGCGTTCGGGGCTGCGGTCGCGATCACACTGGGTGCCGGCGGAGTCGGGTTGGTCGCCGCCACGGTCGACTCCGGCAGCCGCACCGTGTTCGTACCGATCACCCCCTGTCGCATCATGGACACACGTCCAGGTTTCGCGGTCGGCCCCAAGACATCCCCCGTCGGGCCTCAAGAGGTGTACTCCGTCGATGCTCATGGTGCACATGGACAGTGCACGCTCCCCAGCGATGCCGCCGGACTCGTGCTCAACGTCACGGCCGTAGGCGCCACTCAGCCGACTTTTGTCGCTGTGTGGGGTGATGGGAGCCGACCGAACGCCTCCAGCCTCAACCCGCAACCCGGGCAACCCCCGACGCCCAACGCCGTCACCACCGACCTCACCGATGCCGGCAAGTTCTACCTCTACAACAACGCCGGGAGCGTCAACGTGTTCGTCGATGTCGTCGGGTACTACGCCGACCACACCCACGACGACCGCTACTACACCAAGAGTCAGATCGATGCCCGCTACGAAACCGGCCCGATCGGCAGGATCGTGGCGCGCGGCACCGTCTTCGGCAACACGGTTCCGAACTTCTCCAGCGATACCTTCACCGCCGACGGCGTGGCGATCAGCGTGACGAGTCTCGCAACGGGTCGCCATCGGATCGATTTGACCGGCGACGGATTCACGGACTTCCCGACCACGATCATCACGGCCGCCAACTACGCCGTGGACAACGCGCAGCGGTCGTGCAACCTCGGCAGCGGATCTCTCCTCGGCGGCGACCACACCATCGTCGTGAACTGCTACGCCGGGACCACACTGACGAACACCTCGTACAACTTCCTCATCGTCGCCGAAACAAACCCGTAGGGACCGACGAAGCGCAGGCGATGGGCGGCGCGACCTGGAGCGTCGAAGAACCCTCGCGACGGCCGTTGTGCCATGATCGAACGTTTGGAGCGGGTCACAAACCGGAGGATCGAGTCGACGACACCTGCGAGGGGATGATGGTCACCGGTCTCGTCGTTCACGAGGCCGGCTGACCAGCCCGTCCGTCGCAACCGATCTGCCGTTCACGGCGCCTACGGGTTCGATTGTTCAGCTCTTGGCGAGGAAGCCTTCGTCTTCTTCGGTGAAGAGCAGGTCGAGTTCGTCACGCAGCACTGGGTGGCCCGCCAGCTCGGGGTCGGCGTCGACGATCTCGAAGGCTGCCTCGCGGGCCAGTACCACCAGCTCGCGGTCCTTGCGCAGCGATGCCAGCTTGAGATCGCTGCGGCCCTTCTGACTGGTCGACATCAGGGTGCCCTCGCCGCGCAGGTCGAGGTCGACCTCTGCCAGCTCGAACCCGTCCGTTGATGCCACCAACGCCTCGACGCGAGCGTTGCCACCCTCCTGCTCCTGGGTGACCAGCCAACACGTCGAGGCGTGCTGGCCGCGACCGACCCGACCACGCAACTGATGCAGCTGGGCGATCCCGAAACGGTCGGCGTCGAGCACCACCATCATCGTGGCGTTCGGCACGTCGACGCCGACCTCGATCACGGTGGTGGCAACCAGCACGTCGAGGTTGCCCGCCCGGAACAGGTCCATCGTCAGCTGCTTCTCGGCCGAGGTGAGGCGGCCGTGCAGGAGCCCGATCCGGAGACCCTGCAGTTCGTCGTGTGACAGCCGCTCGTACGTCTCTTCGGCCGATGCCACCTCGAGCTTCTCGCTCTCGTCGATCAACGGGCACACCACGTACGCCTGGCGACCCTCGGCGACCTCGTGACGGACGTCGGCCCACACCTCGACCTCCAGCAACGGGCCGTTCGCCCACTTGGTGAGAATCGGGGTGCGGCCTGGTGGCATCTCGTCGAGCACGCTCACGTCGAGGTCGCCGTACACCGTCATCGCCGCCGTGCGCGGGATCGGGGTGGCGGTCATCACCAACAGGTCGGAGACATGGCCGTCGGACTTGTCCCGTAGAGCGGCCCGCTGCTCGACCCCGAACCGGTGCTGTTCGTCGACCACCACGGCACCCAGGCTTGCGAACTCGACACCCTCCTGGATCAGTGCGTGGGTACCGATCACGATGTCGACCATGCCGTCGGCGAGCCCGGCCAGCACGTCACGACGCTCGGACCCGGTGATCCGATTCGTCAACAGTTCGACGCGCAGTGGACGATCGCCGAACAGGTTGCCGGGGTCAGGCACCTTGAGCTCGCCGAGTAGCGCACGGACGCCGGTGGCATGTTGTTCGGCGAGCACTTCGGTCGGCGCCATCAGCGCGCCTTGGTGCCCGCCCTGGACCGCCGTCAGCAAGGTTGCAACGGCCACGACCGTCTTGCCCGAGCCGACGTCACCCTGGAGCAGGCGATGCATCGGGTTCGAGCCGGCGAGGTCAGCCTCGATCTCGCCGATCACTCGTGCTTGGGCTCCGGTCAGCGGGTACGGCAGCGCCTCGAGGAAGCGCCGCACCAGTTCGCCTCCGACCGTGTGAGACAGGCCCTGCGACGAACGTTCGAGTTGGCGCTTGCGCAACACCAGCACCAGTTGCACGCGCAGCAACTCGTCGAACGCAAGCCGGCGTCGAGCGGCCTCCTTCTCCCGAATCGACTCGGGACCGTGGATCGACCACAGCGCCTCCGACCGACCGACCATGCCGAGCCGTTTGACCACGTCGGCCGGAACCGGATCGGCGATGCCGCGATCGGTGCAACGCCGCAGCGCCTCCTCGATCCACCCGGCGAGCTCCCAGGTGTTGAGCTGAGCTTTCTCGCTCTGCGGATAGATCGGAACGATCTTGCCGGTGCGGTCGCCGATCAGGTCGACGATCGGGTTCGACATCTGGAGCCCGCCCCGGTACGTGTCGGCCTTGCCGAACAACGAGATCTGGAGGCCCTCCTTGAGTTGTCGCTCACGCCACGGCTGGTTGAAGAACACGACCTCCATCCGCCCCGACCCGTCGCCGACATTGGCGGTGACCATCGAGCGGCGGTTGCGCGTCGTGCGTTTGGTGACCGACCGCACCGCCACCAACACGAGCGCTTCCTCCCCTGGTACGAGGTCGGCGATTCGGGCTTCGTTGGTGCGGTCGACCCAACGACGCGGATAGGTCGTGACCAGGTCGAGCACCGTGTCGATCTCGAATGCCGCCAACGACGCACGCTTCTTCTCGCCGACGCCCTTGATCTGACCGACATCGATCGCCGCCAGGTCGCGCAGCGTGATCGGAGGACGGGTATTCACGCCTTCGGTTCTACTCGACGCCGAACAGATACGGGTAGAGCGGTTGCCCGCCCTGATGCACCTCGATCTGGATGTCGGCATGCTCGTCGGCCATCCAGCTCTCGATCTGCGCCGTCGTGGTTGGATCGGCATCGACACCGAGGATGATCGTGAGCAGCTCACCATCGCCCTCCAGCAGCGTGTCGAGCAACTGCGTCGCAGCGTCGAACACGGTGCTCGCCACCGACGAGATGCCATCGCCCTTGACGATGCCCATCCAGTCGCCGAGGGCGATCGGCCCGGCGTCGCTGTTGGACGCCCGCACGGCTTGTGTGACTTCGCCGGTGGCGACCGACTCGATCGCCTCGTTCATCTGCTCGGCGTTGTCGGCGGCGTCGGCCTCGGGGTCGTAGACAATGAGGGCGGCGAGCGCCTCGGGCATCGTGCGGGTCGGTACCACGATGACCGTCTTGCTCGTCAAGGCGTCAACCTGTTCGGCGACCGGGATGATGTTCTTGTTGTTCGGCAAGATCACGACCTGGTCGGCGTTGACGTGTTCGACGGTGTCGAGTAGTTCGGCCGTCGACGGGTTGAGCGTTTGCCCACCCGTGACGATCCCCTGCACCTTCAGGTTGGAGAACAGCTCGGCCAGCCCATCGCCACTGCAGACGGCCACCACGGCGGTGGTGACCGGGGAGAGGCCGGCTCCGGCACGGCTGCGTACGCCACCCATCGCCGCCTCGCGGTGAGCGTGCTCCTCGGCGACCTCCTCGAACAGATCGGTCACTCGAATCTTGCGAGGGCGACCTCCGAGATCGAGCGCCACCTCGATCGTCGCGCCGATGTCGTTGGAGTGCACGTGGCAGTTCCAGATTCCGTCACCACCGACGACCACGATCGAGTCGCCGACGTCGCCCCAGCCCTGCTTGAACTGCTCGATCAGGTGATCGTCGAGGTCGAGGAAGTACATGACCTCGTAGCGCTGCTCACTGACGTCGAGTTGACCTTCGACACCGGAAGTGCGGTGAGCGACAGCGTCGAACTGCTCTTCGGTCAGCCCGTGCGCATAGTCATCGGCCGAGTCGGGCTCAGGCAATGGCGAGCCGTCGACCACGTGCAACGCGGCATCGAGGAACAACAGGTAGCCGGCGCCACCGGCATCGACGACGCCTGCGTCCTTGAGGACCGGTAGCAGCTCGGGCGTGTTGTCGAGCGCACGCTTGCCTGCAGCGCGGGCGGCGCGCAGCGTGTCGACCAGCGAGGCGTCATCGACGGAAGCCAGCTTGGCGGCCTCGGCGCTCTCGCGAACAACGGTGAGGATCGTGCCCTCGATCGGCTTGAGCACCGCCTGGTAGGCACCCGCCGACGCCGCCGACAGCGCCTCGGCAACCTTCTGCCCGGTGCCTTCGACCGTTTGTTTCAGAGTTGATGCGAGACCACGCAGGATCTGGCTCAAGATCACACCGCTGTTCCCGCGGGCGCCCATCAACGAGCCGTGGCTGATGGCGTCGCACGTAGCCGCCAGGTCGGAGGCGTCGGCGGCTTCCATCTCGGCCACCACCGCATCGAGGGTGCGGGCCATGTTGGTGCCGGTGTCACCGTCGGGCACCGGGTACACGTTGAGCAGGTTGAGGCCCGCAGAGTGGTCGCGCACCGTGTTGCGAAATGTCGTGATGACGTCACGCAGGGCGTGGACGTCCAGCCGTTCGAGGGTGGGCACCGGTCCATCGTAACGGTGGGCGCCCGCGACCCGGCTTTCATCGGGAACGTGGACCGATGCGGTGTTCGGGTGCGGCGTTAGGGTGATGTGTCCCAATCGATGAGAGCTGAGCCGCATGGACCCGACCGAACCAACACCCGATGCCGGGTCGTCCGACGACCGAATCGAAACCCCACCCGAGACCGAGCCGAGCGGCGACACCGACGCAGATGCCAACGCCGAATCCACGGAATCAACGTCGGACGGTGATCGGTCACCGGAAACCGAATCAACCGACGACGGACCGACGGGATTCGCGGCACTCGGACTTCGTGCGGAACTGCTGGCTGCGCTCGACGACCTGGGATACGAAGAGCCGACGCCGATCCAAGAGGCGACGATTCCTCCCTTGATCGCCGGCAACGACCTGCTCGGCCAGGCTGCCACCGGAACCGGCAAGACCGCTGCATTCGCGCTGCCGATCCTGCACCTGCTCGACACCCACTCGGGCCGCAGCACAAAGCCGAGCGCCTTGGTTCTGGTGCCAACCCGCGAGCTCGCCATGCAGGTCAGCGAGGCGATCTTCAACTACGGACGCCACCTCGGTGTGCGCGTGGTGCCGATCTACGGCGGCCAGCCGATCTACCGCCAACTGCAACAGCTCGATCGGGGCGTCCACGTCGTCGTGGCGACGCCCGGTCGAGCCGTCGACCACATCGGGCGCGGCTCGCTGCCGCTCGACGACGTGCGGATCGTGGTGCTCGACGAGGCCGATGAGATGCTCGACATGGGCTTCGCCGACGATCTCGAGGCGATCCTGGCCGCCACCCCCGAAGACCGCCAGACCGTGTTGTTCTCGGCGACCTTGCCGTCTCGCATCAACTCGATCGCCCGCAAGTACCAGCGCGACCCGGTGCGGATCATGATCGGCAAGGGTGATTCGACACCCGAGCAGCCAACTCGTGCGGCAGAGCGCCTACGTGGTCCAGCGGGCCCACAAGGCTGCCGCCCTCGGACGTATTCTCGACGTCGAGTCACCGACCGCTGCGATCGTGTTCTGTCGCACCCGCGGCGAGGTCGACCAGCTCACCGTCACCATGAACGGCCGCGGGTACCGCGCCGAGGCACTCCACGGCGGCATGGACCAGCACCAACGCGACCGCGTGATGGCGCGACTGCGCGACGGCACGGCCGAGCTCTTGATCGCCACTGACGTCGCTGCTCGCGGGCTCGACATCGACTCGCTCACCCATGTCGTCAACTACGACGTCCCGTCGGCACCGGAGAGCTACGTACACCGCATCGGACGAGTCGGGCGGGCCGGCCGAGAGGGCGTCGCGATCACACTCGCCGAACCCCGCGAGCAGCGCCTGCTCGGCAACATCGAACGTCTGACCAAGCAGCAGATCAGCCTCAAGAGCGTTCCCACCGTGGCGGACCTGAAGGCCCAGCGCCTGGCACAGACGATCGAGTCGATCCGCGAGGCGCTCGACGCCGACGACCTCGACGACTATCAGCAGATCATCGATGACCTGTCGACAGACCACGATCCAGCGAGGATCGCGCTCGCCGCCGCCAAGCTCGCCCACGATGCCGAAGGAGCACCGGACGACGACACGCTCAACATCCCTGATGCGCGCCGCTACGACAAAGGCAACCAGGGTGGCGACAAGCGCGACAAGAAGGGCCATCGCGGCAAGCAACAGCGCGGTTCGCTCGGCGATCGCGGCCAGGACAACAACGAGCCGACCGCCTTCTTGTACGTGTCGATGGGACGCACCGCCGGCATGCGACCCGGCGACCTGGTCGGTGCGATCGCCAACGAGGTCGGCCTGGAAGGCCGGCAGATCGGACCGATCCGGATCGCCGACCAGTACAGCGTCGTGGGTATTCCCGAGCGCTCGTTGGCGCATGCCATCAAGGTGTTGAATGGCACCACGATCCGCGGTAAACCCACCAAGGTCCGCGAGTTCAAAGACTGACGGTGTTCAGCTGCGGTGCCCTGGAGGCATCTGAGAACCGAACGGGTTCGCAGTGCGGAACTGGCACGTCGCACACAACTCGCCGTCGGTGGCCGGGTGCCTCACCCGACAGCGCGGGCAGGTCACGGTGGCGACCCGAGCCAACTCGACCGGGGCGCATTCGACGAGATCGCTGAGCGTCAGTTGGCCGATGACCGACAGCGCCGTCTCGGGACAGAGCCGGACACATTGCTGGTCTGCTCGGCACGTGTCCTGGTGGTGACGCAGCACGCTGATTCCGTTGGTCTCGACCAGTTCGAGTGCGTCGTGCGGGCACGCACGTACACACACGCCGCAGGCGGTACAGCCCACGGCATGCATGGCGATCGCCACGCTGTCCGCCGGCGCAGGAGCTGCCAGATCGAGCCGAAGGCGGCCCTCGCGGTGCAGGATCCGGAGCGCCGCCACACCTCGCGCCGCCTCGTCGCCGGACAGGTCGAACGGCGCCTCGCAGCGCGAGCGCACCCCAAACAGCGATCGGCGTGAGACCGACGGGCGGCTCATTTCGAACACTGGGCCGCTGCGACGGCTGCGACGCCGAGGCGACGCCGATCCAGCCGGGCCAACCGCGGCGAAGACCCGCTGCCAGCTCGCGATTCGCAACTCGACGGCGTCGGGCAGTTCCTCGCACCCACACACCTCGATCCGGTTCACACCACTGGCGAGGAGCTGGGCAGGGAGCGCCACCCCAGCGTCGGCGAGACAACCCTCGACCCTGATCCCGACGGCGTCGATCGGGATAGCCGGGAGCGCCGTATGACGGCAGGCCAACACCGCCGTGTCGGGGATGTCGACGGCGTGGAGCCAGCGCAGCAGCGCACGGCCGGGGTCCGTCGCGGTTCCGACAGTTGTATCCGCCGCCGCTGGCATCGACACGGGTCAGCGCCCGCCGGGGCCCGGCGCGGCCGTTGCGATCAGGCCGTCGAGGGCGGCCAGGAAGCCGGCCGTCAACCCAGGCACGGCACGCAGCACGGCAGTTCGGGCACGCTCTCCGAGCTCGGCCAGTGCTTCGCCGCAGAAGGTGTCGACATGTTCACGACGGAACGAGGCGAGGTCTCCACGAATGGCAGTCGCGACCTCATCGGGCTCCTGGCCGATCGCCCGTGCGAGATCGGCCGTGAGGTGGGCGAGATAGGCGAGCTCCACACTGAGGTGATCGGGCCGCTGTTCTCCCAGGTGGGTACGGCCCAGTTCTGCCGACGCGTAGCGCCTCGCCAGCGCCGACCCGAGGACATCGGAGTCGAGTCCCCGCCATCTCGACTCTCGGAGCTCGACGGCATCCGGGCACTCGCCGAGCAGCTGCACCCACTCGTCACGAACCGCGTCGGGCACGAACCCCTTGGCGATGATGTCCAGCGCTCTGTCGGACAGGTCGTTGTGGATCGGCCAGGAGGCGCGGTCGCTGTCACGTGCGAACAGTTCGAGCATTCGTGCGTCAGGCGGTGCCGACAGCAAACGGGCGATCGCGAATCCGGCGGAGGCGACACCCGCCTCCGCCAGTGGTACCGCGGTGTCGCTCACAACCCGACTCTGAACATCGACTCGTAGTGAAGCAAACGACCGAGGAACTCGCTCAACAGGGCGAGTGCCATCGTGACGAGGACCATCGTCGCCAACGCCTTCGAGGTCTGGCGATGGGTGGTCATGGCGAGCCGGTAAATCGAGAAACCCAGCAGCATCGCAGTGGTGCCGACGAGCACGAGCCGAACCCACATCATCGTGCCCGACAGCACGGCGGCTGACTCCTGCGCCGCAGCGTTGCCCTGAGCCAGATCACCGATGTGGAACGCTGAGACGATGATGATCGCCATCGCGCAGACGGCGCCGATCACCGCCATCGCCTTGACGATCCGGGTGGTGAGCTGCCACTCCACCTCCGTGGTCGGAGTGTTGATCTCCTTGATGCGGCCGCGAATTTGGGCGAGCAGCCCGCCGGTCGCTGGTGCTGCCTCTGCGACCATCGCGGCGCCGACCGTACTGGTGCCGAACTTGAGGTCGGTGGAGAACTGAGCCTCAGCGGCACGGGCGCGTACCAGCGTGGTCACCATCATCGCCGAGCCGACGGCGAGCACGCCGAGCAGGACCGAGGTGGCGACGAACTGGAACGGGACGACCCAGGTGTGCCACGCCGGGACCGCTTCGAGTGAGTAGTAGATCATCGCCTCGGCCCACAGCAGGCCGAGCCCGAGCAACGCCGTGACCACGGCCACCACCTGACGCAGCGCCTGGCTCCCCCACCGGAACCACTCGAGCGCCGCGAAGGCGAACCCTGACGCAGCGAACGCCAGGCCGAACAGGATCTCGCGCGACAGCCACGACGAGTCCCAGTTCCGGAACACGTTGATGATGTTCGTGACGTCGTTGACGTGGAAGATCGAGACGAGCAGGCCGAGCACCATGACCGGTCCGATCGCATAGAGGACCGGAGCGACGACGTGCTCGGCTTCGGTGGCACCGTGTCGGCGCCGGAGCAGGAGGTGTACCACACCGAGGGCGATGAACGTTCCAACTGCCATCTGCGTGATGACGGTGAAGATGGCCATCGGGATGTCATGAACGTTCATCAGATTTCTCCAAGGTTCGCTATGTGGCCGGTCGCGTGATCCCATGGTTGGGCGTCACGATGGGGACGGATGACGAGGTGTGGTTCGGTGATCGACGGATCTGGGAGCGGGGCGATGCCGGCCTCGGCTCCATACTCGGCCCGAAGTTCCTCGATCGGCCCCCACTTGAGCACACGCGACGGGCAGGCACTGACGCACGCCGGCTCCAACCCTTCCGAGCGGTAGTCGTAGCAGAGGTCGCACTTGGACATGCGGCCGGTGTCGGAGTTGAACTGTGGTGCGCTGTACGCACACGCCCACTCGCAATACCGACAGCCGACACACTTGCCCTGATCGACGTAGACGGTGCCGTCGTCGCGGAGGGTCATCGCCGTGGTCGGGCAGACATCGACGCAGACCGGATGTTCACAGTGGTTGCAGGCGATCGACGTGTAGTAGGTGAAGATGCTGGGCGTCGCCGTGTTGCCGTCGATCTGCCAGGTGCCACCGGAGTACTCGGCGACCCGCCGCCACAGCACACCCTGCGGGAGGTCGTGCTTGTCGACGCAGGCCACCTGACAGGCTTTGCAGCCGGTGCAGGCGGTCTGATCAAAGGAGAAGCCGTAGGCGGCGCCCGGCTCGGTGAGTGTTGCAGACATGTCGTGGCTCTCCTAGCTCTTGACCACGTTGGCGAGCGTGGTGTGCACAGCGTTTCCTTTGGCCAGTGCCGATGGGTGCAGCGACGTCAGGCTGTTGACGCTGCCGGCGACATCGACGCGGTGCTCGGTGTTCGCTGCGCCCGGGGGATCCACCGAGCTCTGCGGGTTGTACCAGGCGCCCTGCGGGATCGACACCACGCCGGGCATGATCCGCTCGGTGACCCGAGCCTTGAGCCTGACGGTGCCGCGGTCGTTGTAGACGAACACCTCGTCGTCGTTGCCGATCGCTCGTGCAGCGGCGTCGATCGGGTTGAGCCACGCCGTCTGCTGGTGAGCGGCTTGCAGCCAGTCGACGTTGCCGTAGGAGGAGTGGGTCCGGCCCTTGAAATGGTGGCCGATCACCTGCAGCGGGTGAGCATCGTTCTCACGAGCCTCCATCGCACCTTCCCAGGTCTCGACGAACTCGGGCAGCGGCACCAGGCGATCGCCAGGAAGCTCGGGGCGGAACACGCCGAACTCCCATTTCTCGCCCATCCGCCGCAGCCGGTCGGAGTAGATCTCGATCTTGCCCGACGGTGTTGGCAGCGGGTTCGCCGCCGGGTCCTCGCGGAACCCGGCCATCGAGACGATCGGGTCGGCCTCCTTGCGGAAGATGCCCATCTGTTTCCAGGTGTCGTAGTCGGGCACGTCGGGATCGTTCTCGCGGGTGGCGTCGATCGTCTCGCGCAGCCAATCCTCTCGGGTCTTGCCCTCGGTGAACTCCGGCTCGGTCCCCAGCCGCTTGGCGAGTTCGACACAGATGTCGTAGACCGTTCGGCACTCGTAGAGCGGCTCGATCGCCTGGCTGGAGACGATCCCGTAGGCCATCAGCGGGGCGCTCTCGCCTTCGTGGATGTCGTCCTCCTCAGCGGATGACGTGCCCGGCAGGATGTAGTCGGCGTAGCGCGCCGACACCGTGTACTGCATGTCGCAGACGACGATCAGCTCGCACTTGGAGTCGTCCTGCAGCAGCTCGGCCGACCGGTTGTTGTCACCGGTCTGATTGACGATCGAGTTGCCTGCGTACTGCCACACCATCTTGATCGGAACGTCGAGCTTGACGTTCTCCGGCTCACCGGCGTCGTCGACGGGCACCTTCACCCAGCGGACACCCGGCGCGACCTTCTCGGTGACGCCACCATTGAACGTGTCCATCTGGTCGCCGTGCTCGATGGCGTCGAGCCACGAGAACACCGAGATCATCTTGTTCGATGGGTTGATCACGCCAGAGTTGAACGGCGTGGCGAACGGCAGCCCCGGCGACGATTCACGGGCACCGTTGCCGCCACCTGCGATACCGACGTTGCCGGTCACGCAGGCGAGCAGGAAGATCGCCCGGCAGGTCTGTTCGCCGTTGGCGTGGCGCTGAGGACCCCAGCCCTGTGTGATCGCGCACGGCTTGGCGCCGGCGATCTGGCGGGCGAGCTGGCGGATCCGTTGGGCCGGGATGCCGGTGATGTCGGCAGCCCACTCGGGGGTCTTCTCCACACCGTCGGGGCCGCTGCCTTCGACATAGCTGCGGTACGACGAGTTGGCGCGGGGCGCCGTCGGGCAAGGTGGACTCGTCGAAGCCGACGGTGTACTCGTCGAGAAACTCCTGGTCCTGCAGGTCCTCGGCGAGCATCACATGGATCATCCCGGCGATCAGCGCGGCGTCGGTGCCGGGTCGCAGCGGCACCCAGTCGTCGCCGAGCACCGCGGCTGTTTCGGAATAACGCGGATCGATGACGATCGTGCGGACCCCGAAGTCGGCCTTCGTCTTCTGAGTCGCGTACAACTGCCCGCCGCCCGACATCCGCGTCTCGAGCGGGTTGTTGCCGAACATCACCTGGAGTTCGGCGTTGCGGGCGTCGTCGAAGGAGTTGCTGCCGAACCAGGTTCCGTAGAAGTACTGGTAGGCGGTGGTGATCTCGGTCGTCGAGTAGTCGGAGTAGTGATCGAGATAGCCGCCGAAGGTGTTCAGCAGCCGAGCGAACGGTGTGGCGTCCGGCGGCCACGACTTGGCCATCGTGGCGCCGAGCGTGCCGGTGCCGTAGTTGATGTACAGCGCCTCGTTGCCGAACCGGGACTTGATGTCGATCATCTTCTCGGCGATCTCGTCGAGCGCCTGGTCCCAGGAGATCGTCTCCCACTGTTCCTCACCGCGCTTGGTGCCGGGCTTGCGCTTCATCGGCTTCTTGAGCCGGTCGGGGTTGTAGATGCGGTGCCGGATCGCCCGCCCACGCACGCAGGCCCGCACCTGCTGGCTGCCGAGTTCGTCGGTGCCGGTGTCGTCGCTCAGTACCCGGACGATGGTGCCGTCCTTCACCTCGAGCCGCAGCGGGCAGCGCGAACCGCAGTTGACGGTGCACGCCGACCAGAAGAAGTCGGACGTGTCGGCGGCTTCACTGCCGTCCGGCGACAAACCGACGTAGCTCGCCGTCCCCACGAGGGCGGTGGTACCTCCGACCACTCCGGACCACTTCAGGAACGTGCGACGGTCGACCCCCTCGGGCGCTGAGGCCCCTTCACCGGACCGATTATCAGCGCACCGAACATCAGAACTCTGGGTCAGCATCAGGGCGTCTCCTCAGGTAAGGCGGGATGTATTCGACAACTCTCGACAATAGAGATGTGGCCCAGAATCCGCCCGGGCCATTCGTCCCATGCCCCTACGTGACTGCCGCCACATCCGGTCAGTTCCCGAGGTCCGTCGAGACGTCGCGCTAGCGCAGCGCCGCGGCAGCTGACTCCAACGCACCGCGAGACAGCAGTGCCACACCGGACATGAACTCGGTGTGGGCGTGGGAAACCACCTCGCCGAGCATCGCCGGTGCCCACGTCGAGAGATGCTCGTGGAGGAACGCCCGTATCGCCGCCAACGGGACCTGCGGGTCACCGGCATCGTCGGCGATCTCGTCGAGCGCCCGCAGCAGCATCTGGGCGACGAAGTCGAACTCGAGCCCGATGTGGTCGTCGGGCTCGCGGTGAAGGTTCGGGGCGCTGAGGCCGAACGTGCGATAGACCTCGCGCACCTGATGCGTCTGCCGGTCGAAGACGAGCCGGTCGATGCCACGCTGCACCGACTCGTAAGGAGCAACGGCAGCGGTGGCCGACACGCCGTACAGGCGATCGTGATCGCTCCTGATGGACTCAGCGCTCTCGTGCAGTTCCGATGAGCGGCGCATCCGCTCGAGCCCGGCTCGAGCGTCGTCGGTATCGGGAAGCGGCCATTCGTCGAGGAGTGCATGTAACGCGACCAGCGTCTCTTGATCGGGAGGCTGTCGGTGGAGCCGACCAAGCGTGCCGAAGGCCGCCGCCAGGGCGTCCCACTTCTCGTGCTCGGACACCGTGCCACCTCCATGACCACAGCGCCCGGGTGGCGCTGCCCCGCAGCACGCTACCGAGCCTGACCGCGTGTGTCGACGAGTCGCCGGCCGACTGCTCGGCTGGGGCTCGGAGGTTGTTGGCGGTTGCGCCGATAGCATGCCCAAGCCGTGTGGACAGGGTTCTTCCGTCCACGAGCGAGTTCGCAGGAGTAGTAGACAAATGGCATCGGTTTGTGAAGTGTGTGGCAAGGGCCCCTCGTGGGGCATGTCGGTGTCGCACTCGCACCGTCGTACCAAGCGTCGCTGGAACCCGAACATCCAGCGCGTGCGTGCGTTGGTGAAGGGTGCCCCGAAGCGTCTCAACGTCTGCACCAGCTGCATCAAAGCCGGCAAAGTCGTCAAAGCCGGCTGAGCGAGGCCGCTGACTGCGGCTGGCGCTAGCCTCTGTTTCCATGCAGGGCGTGATCAAGGCTTACGATCCGGTTTCGACGCTCGGTGTCGTCATGTGTGACACCGATCTGGCTGACTACGACCTGGCCGCGAACGCTCTCGAGGGCTCGATCTTCCGAATGGTCCGCCAGGGCCAACGAGTGATCTTCGACCTCGATGATGCCGGCCGAGCGACCCATCTCCGTCTCGGCTCCGAGATCGACATGGGCACCCCCGGCGCCCACTGAGCCGCCCGGCGAACCACCTGCACGATCGACACTTTTGTCGTTGAACTCCTGACCAGCATCTACTTTTCAGATATTCACATCTGCACAAGTTGACGGTGGCAGCGGCCATCCGACCCCTTCCGGCGCGCTGGACATGGACCACACTGTGAGGCAGGATCGCTAGCAGCACGTCCACAGGAGGACCGAAATGGCTGGAACAACGTCGAACGCGCGCCTGCGAGCATGGGTGGACGAATGGGCAGCTGTGATGCAGCCGGACAGCATCTACTGGTGTGATGGGTCACCAGAAGAGTACGAGCAGCTGTGCGGTGAACTCGTGGCGGCCGGCGTCTTCACGAAGCTCGACGAAGCCAAGCGGCCAAACAGCTATTGGGCCCATTCCGACCCCGCTGATGTCGCCCGCGTCGAGGACCGCACGTTCATCTGTGCCGATACCGCCGCAGAGGCCGGGCCGAACAACAACTGGCGTCAGCCCGACGAGATGCGGGCCGAACTGACCAAGCACTACACCGGTTGCATGAAGGGCCGCACGATGTACGTCGTGCCGTTCTCGATGGGTCCGCTCGGCTCTCCGATCGCCCACATCGGTGTCGAGTTGACCGACTCGGCCTACGTCGCCACCAACATGCGGATCATGACCCGCATGGGTCAAGGTGCCCTCGATGTGCTCGGCGACCAGGGCGATTTCGTGCCGTGCGTGCATTCGGTTGGCGCCCCACTCGCCGACGGTCAAGCCGACGCGGCATGGCCGTGCAACCCCGACAACAAGTACATCGTGCACTTCCCGCAGACCAGGGAGATCTGGTCGTACGGCTCGGGCTACGGCGGCAACGCACTGTTGGGCAAGAAGTGTTTCGCGCTGCGGATCGCCTCCGTGATGGCTCGCGATGACGGCTGGCTGGCCGAACACATGCTGATCCTCAAACTCACCAATCCGGAGGGCGAATCGAAGTACATCGCCGGCGCATTCCCATCGGCGTGCGGCAAGACCAACCTGGCGATGCTGGTTCCGACGATCCCCGGCTGGAAGGCCGAAACGATCGGCGACGACATCTGCTGGATGAAGTTCGGCGACGACGGGCGGCTGTACGCAATCAACCCCGAGGCGGGGTTCTTCGGTGTCGCACCAGGCACCGGTTACGACACCAACGCCAACGCGATGGAGACACTGTGGGGCAACTCGATCTACACCAACACCGCCCTCACGGAGGACAACGACGTGTGGTGGGAGGGAATGAGCGACCCTCCCCCAGAGCGCGCCACCGACTGGCGCGGCAACCCCTGGACGCGTGACTCCGACAAACCGGCGGCACACCCCAATGCGCGCTTCACCGCTCCGGCGGCGCAGTGTCCGTCGATCGCCGACGAGTGGCAGGACCCCGAGGGTGTGCCGATTTCAGCGATTCTGTTCGGTGGTCGCCGGCGCACGACCGTGCCATTGGTGACCGAGGCGTTCGACTGGGAGCATGGCGTGTTCCTCGGCTCGATCATGGCCTCGGAGACGACCGCCGCTCAACAGGGCGCGGCCGGCGTGTTGCGATTCGACCCGATGGCGATGCTGCCGTTCTGCGGCTACAACTACGCCGACTACTTCGCCCATTGGCTGGCGATCGGCAAGGCGACCGACGCCGCCAACCTGCCGAAGATCTTCTTCGTCAACTGGTTCCGGCGCGGTGACGACGGCCGATTCCTGTGGCCAGGGTTCGGCGAGAACAGCCGAGTCTTGAAGTGGGTGTTCGAACGCGTCGACGGAGGGTCGGAGGCGATCGACACCCCGATCGGCCGGCTGCCCACCAAGGCTGCGCTCGACACGGACGGGCTCGACATCGACGAGGGCGACCTCGACGAGATCCTGCAGGTCGAGTCCGATGGATGGACGGCAGCGATCCCGCAGATCCGCGAGTTCTACGCCAAGTTCGGCGACAAACTGCCGGCCCAGCTCGAACATGGCCGTCGACGCCCTCGAGTCGAACCTGACCTGACGGGATGTGCCAGGCACATCCCGTCATCGCCGGCACCCGTCGATCCAGGACCTGACCGATGACGGGATGTGCCTGGCACATCCCGTCAGAGGACGAGGTTGCGGAGGCCGAGGCCCATCACGAACAGGCTGCCGAAGCCGTACAGCATCAGTTCTTTGCCCTTCATGAACGGGCTCGTCCGGTAGCTGTACATGATGCCGACGGCGACGATCGCCGAGAACCCGTAGAGGGCGTGCATGTCGTTCAACTCGACGCCCTCCTGATTCGACAGCACTGCTCCAGCGACGGCTTGCACGAAGGTGGTGAGCTGGGCGACGATCACGCCGACCCACATCGGCCGTCCCCGCAGTCGAGCGGACTGGTACGCCAACAGGCACCAGCAGCCGACCGCCGCGTTCGTGCCGATCAGCAGCCAGGCGTTGATCTCGTGGAGTTGGCGCATGCCGATCCGACCTGCTCGTCAGTCGGCGCAGCCGTAGCCACCGAAGATCACGGTGACGAAGTCGTCGGGAGAGGTGCCGGTCAGCAAGCCGCGGAAGTTGTCGCTGACGTAGAAGTTGGGCGGGATGCTGAGATCCTCCTCACCCTCGTTGACGCCGGCCTCAGGGAACTCGGCAAGCAGGTCCACGACTCGGCTGCCGAGTGCAGTTCCGCCTTCGGTTCGCAGCCCGACCGGCTCGTCGCCGATCTGGCCGACGCGGCCGTACTCCCAACCCATGAAGTGATTGCGGCCGTCGGCATAACTCGACAGATCGCTGAAGATCAACGACAACACGCCCCAGTCGACGCGGCGCGCAACCGTTGCCGGGCCGCAATCGGCGAACGTGTACGGATCGACCCAGCCGGTGTCGGCGGTATTGCCACCCAGGATCGACGTGACGTACTCGATCACGCCGTCGGGTGCGGCGCCGAACCGAGCCGAGCCGAGCCCGTCGCCGCGCAACAGCAATTCTTGAACCGCCAGCGGCTCGGTGGTCGTGGTGACGGGTGGTTCGGTCGTGAGGGTTTCCGGCGTCGTCGCCTCGACCGGCGGCTCGGTCGGGGGCGGCGTCGGCTCGGTCACGATGACCTCTGGCTGAATCGCTGCGAGTGTCGAATCGACCGCTGGCGGCACGAACACCGGGGCGGTCAGCGTCGGAGCGCTGTCGTCACCGCCGGCGCAGGCCGGGATCACCAACATCGAGGTCGTCACGAACGCGGCGAACCGGACGTGTCGGCCGGATCGGGGGGACCGGAGCATGGCAGTCATTGTGGTGGACGCTCGCATGTTTTCGCGGATTCGGGGATCGGGTCACCGGATCGCTCCGGATCAACGGATCAACGTGTCGGCCTCGGTGCCGCCCTCGACGAGGTGCAGCCCGGACGCACCGATCGACACGGTGGTGATCGAACAGTTGTCGAGACTGCGGATCACCAGCCTGTCGTCGCCAAGGCATGCGCCGATCACGGCGTTGATCGCCACGAAGTGAGAGAAGATCACGGTGCCGTCAGCACAGTTGCCGACGTACGACGCGATCGCGTCGCGATAGGCCACATAACGCTGTTCGAGGTCGCTCCACGTGCCCTGCATGGCCGCTCGCAACCATTCGACTCGATCGGCCATCTCGACCCCCTCCGGTGAGGGGATCTCGGCAACCGAGTTCTCGATGGTGACCGGTCGCTGCGTCAAGTCGGCGTAGGCCTGCGCTGTGGATCGACACCGCAGCAACGGACTCGAGATCGCCTTCAGGTCCCCGAGGCCGCGCAACTGGAGGGCAACCTCGGCGGCCTGCTGACGACCGAGATCGTCGAGATCGGGGTCAGGATCGACATTCCAACCCGCTGCCGCCCTGCCGTGACGCACGAGTCGAACGACCCGGCCGGGTGCGGCGACGCCGCTCACTCGAAGAACCAACCGATCTTGGGACCGGGCGGTTGGCCGTGTTCGATGAACCACTCCTGTCCGAACGCCTCGGCGAAGACGTCGGGTGGCATCTGCAGGAAGAAGCTGGAGTCGGAGACCTGGCTGCGATGAGCGGCGATCGCTGCCCGCTTGTTCTCCGTGAACGCTCGCACGTCGACACAAAGCGTCAACTCGGCCTCGGGAGTCCCCATCGGATTGCCGTCGTCCATCGGGCCGTCGGGATTGAACTCCTCGCCGTCATCGCCTTCGGGCCCAGCGCCTTCCATCCCCATCTCCTGGGCCATCGCGATCATGCGCCGCATCCCGTCACGGTTCATCGTCGACTCGACCACGCGCAGGTTGGGTAGATCGTCGGCGACGAGCTGCTCGGCACGACAACCGACACGGTGGACCTGGATGTGATCGGGGTGGCCGTACCCGCCGTGCCAGTCGTAGATCGTGAAGACGTCGGCTCGTTCCTCACGAAGGATGGCAGCCAGTCGGTCGCCAACGTTGTCGATGTCGGCCTTGCAGAACGCCTGGTGATGGTTGTTCTGATCCCAGCCGGTCATCCCGGAATCGGTGTAGTCGAGGAACTCGACGCGATCGATGCCGAGCGCCGCCGCGGACGCCATGGTCTCGGCACGCCGCCGGTCCTCCAATGATTCACCAGCCGCGAGGTCGTCTGGCCGTTCGCCATGGGCGCCGTCGGTGGCGACGATCAGCACGACACGATGACCTTCGGCGTGGGCGCGAGCCATCGAGCCACCGGTGGCGATCGCCTCGTCGTCGGGATGGGCGTGAAGACAGACCAGCGTTCCCACTCAGGCCTGCTTGGCTGCGCCGGACTCGATCAGTGCCTCGATCCGATCGGCAGCGATACCCCAATCGGCGAGCACCTCGACGGTGTTCTGACCGTCGTGGGCGGGGAGCCGGTCGATCGTCGGCACGGTTCGGCTGAATCGTGGGGCAGGGGCCGGCTGCGTCAAGCCACCCAACTCGACGAACGTGCCACGTTCGACGTTGTGGGGGTGGGCAGCGGCCTCGTCCATCCGGAGCACCGGAGCGAAGCACACATCGGTGTGTTCCATGATCTCGCACCATTCGTCGCGGGTCTTCGACAGGAACACGTCGGTGAGCCGCTGCTTGAGGTGCGGCCAATGGTCGCGCTTCATCTGGGCCTCGAACTCGGTGTCGCCTTCGAGTTCGGTGAGTCGCATCAGCTCGGCATAGAACTGCGGCTCGATCGAACCGATCGACACGTATTCACCATCGGCGCATTCGTATACGTCGTAGAAGTGGGCGCCGGTGTCGAGCAGGTTCTCGCCGCGCTTGTTCGGGTCGTGGATTCCCATCTGGCTCATCGACCAGAACATCGTCATCAACGTGGCCGTACCGTCGACCATCGCGGTGTCGACCACTTGGCCGGTGCCGCTGCGTTGGGTTTCGAGCAGGGCGCACACGACGCCGAAGGCGAGGAACATCCCGCCTCCGCCGAAGTCGCCGACCATGTTCATCGGAGGCGTCGGTGGCTCGCCGGCTCGCCCGAAGTGGGCCAACGCGCCGGCCAGTGCGATGTAGTTGATGTCGTGGCCGGCGGACGATGAGTACGGGCCGTCCTGGCCCCATCCGGTCATCCGCCCGAACACCAACTTCGGGTTGCGGGCGAGGCATTCGTCAGGGCCGACGCCGAGACGTTCCATGACTCCCGGCCGGAAGCCCTCGATCAAGGCGTCTGCGCGCTCGACCAAGTCGAGCAGGGCGGCCACACCGTCGGGGTGCTTCAGGTCGAGCGCCACATTTCGACGACCGCGTCGCAAGATGTCGGGATGGGGTGTTTCCGGGGCCGGCCCGCGCACCGCTGCGGCACGTTCGACCCGAATCACCTCGGCGCCCATGTCGCTCAGCAGCATCGCCGCGAACGGCCCAGGGCCGATCCCGGCGATCTCGATGACGCGATATCCGGTGAGCGGGCCGCTCATCGAGTCACCGCCATCGATGCCGCGGCCACAGCGATCTCGCCGTGGGCCAGGATCGCACCCACCAGCAACGGCCACAGCGGCTCGGGCAGGTCGTGTCCCATGTCGGCAACTTCCAGAAGGTGCGACCCCGGCACCAGTTCGGCGGTGCGGCGGCCGCCCGACGGATGGATCAACGTGTCGTCCTGGCCGTGAATCACCAGCATCGGCACCGTCACCTGTCGAAGCTGCTCTGTGCGATCGCCGCTCGCATAGATTGCCGTCATCTGTCGCGTGGCCCCCTCCGGATACGACGACCGGTCGTAGGCGGCCGCCGCCAGCTGGCGCGCTTTGTCGGCGTCGAAGTACCGCTTGGAGCCCCACACGCCGTAGTCGACGGCCCTGGCGATCGCCTGCTCGCGACCCTCTGGCGGAGGGGTGAGAATCACTTGCATCGCCTCAGCAGTGGCCTGGCCGTACCCAAGGTCGCCGATCGTCGACATGATCGACGTCACACTGAGCAGCCGTTCGGGATGCTCGATCGCCATCGTCTGCACGATCATCCCGCCCATCGACGCCCCGGCCACGTGGGCCCGGTCGATACCGAGCAGGTCGAGCAGCCCGATCGCGTCGGCTGCCATGTCGGACAGGGTGTAGGGAACGGGTGGCACCGGCGTCCCCTGCATCACGGCACCCATCACCGCGACCGGGTCGACGAGTTGACCATCGAGCTTGGTCGACAGCCCGCAATCGCGGTTGTCGAATCGGATGACAAATCGGCCGCCGGCAGCGAGCCTCCCGCAGAAGGCTTCGTCCCAAGTGGTCATCTGCGCCGTGAACCCCATCACCAGCAGCAGGGCCGGGTCGGTGGCAGAGCCAAATGTGTCGTACTCCAGCTCGATCCCAGAACTCAGTGCAGCAGTCGTCATGCCCCGAGTGTGACACGCCAACCGCTGCCAGCATCAACGGAGCGCAGCAACCGCCCGGGCCGGCGAGAGGACGCGCAGACGTTGGCACTGCGCGGCCGAGGGCGGCGCTGCGGGTGGTTCACACGTGATCGACCCACGCTTCATCATTCGACTCCGACAGCCGGATGGCGATCCCGGTCCGTACGCGCCGCCGAACGAAATCAGTTGACGAGTTCGCCCGGCGAGCTGTCCGCCCGCGGCGCGTCGTACACTCGAAATATGGCGAACGAACAAGAACCCGATGGTGAGGACCTCGAGGTACTCGTCGATGCGTATGACCTCGACGACGATGGCAAGATCTCTCTGATCGAGCAGGAGCGGGCCCGGCTCGGGGTCGTCGACGCTCGGCTGGAAGAGATCGCCGAGGGCGACGGGCTGATCGCCAAGATCGCCGACGTCACGCACAAGGTAGTGGATCGACTCGACAACGACTGACTTGCGTCGCCCGCCGAATTTCGCCGGCCCACAGCCTCACCTCCGACCCCAACGACATGCGACACCTGCTCGAGACGTTCGGCGCCTCAGTCCGCATTGTCTCCGTGTGAGATCAACCAGCGATCCGCCCGCGATTCCCGAGCGCCCGGCTCGGCCGCATTGCGGCGGGACTCAACGGTGACTGCTCGTGTTGTTGCGCTCCCGATATGTGCGCAGTGCCCGTGCACGGGCCGACCCCTGCTCGCGATTTCCCCGGTACGTTCGACGTCAGGGTGCCACTTCCACCGACCCGGCGTCGCACGTTGCGCCCTGTGGACGGGCGACGCCGCGCTGGTCGGTCGCGGGGCACGTGCCGACCGCACCGTCGATCGCCGGACTTCCGGCGAGCAAGGCGTGCGTGAGGGTCGGCCCGCCGTTGTCGGCGAGCACGTCGACCAGTGCGCCGCCCGGGCCGACGACCTGGTCGCTGCCGATCGGTGCGCAGGACGGGTCGGTGTTCACGTTCCCGCCGAGCGACGTCAGCACCGCCGTCGCCCCACCCTCGACCTGGCAGTTGTACGTGCCGTTGTCGGCGATGACGTTGTTTTCGAGCGTGACGGTCACCGGGGCACCGAACGTCGCGATCATCAAGCCGCCGGCGGTGCCTCCGGGCGAGTTGTTGCCGACGATCGTGCTGTTCGAGATCGTCACGACCCCATCGGTCAGGAACATCGCCCCGCCGTGCCACGCCGTCGACGTGTTGTCGCTGAACGTGCTGTTGACGATGGTGGTGTTGCCGAGCGATCGCAGACCACCTGCGACATCGCCACCGACGTTGCCAGTGATCGTGCTGCTGGTGATGTTGATCGTCGAGTTGAAGAACCCGTAGATGCCGCCGCCCGGCTGGTTGACCGCTGCGTTGTTGCTCACCGTGGAATCGGTGAGGTTCAACGTGGCGCCGTCGCCGTTGTAGATGCCGCCACCACCGAACGCGAAGTTCGCCGGACCGGCACTGTTCTCGGTGTTGTCGGTGACGACGACGTTGTCGAGCGACAGCACGCCGTTGTTCAAGATGCCACCACCCTGCGGTGCGGCTGCACCATCTCTGATGACGACATCGGCGATGTCGACGGTGAGCCCGGCGCCGACCTCGATCACCCGAGAGCTGCCGCCGGCGCTGACCGTCACCCCGGCCGCCGGGGCGTCGATCGTCACCGATCGGTCGATGTCGAGTTGCCCCGACGTCAACGTCAACGTGCCGCCGGCGAGGCCAGGATCGAACGTGATCGTGCCACCGTCGGCGATCAGCGACAGCGCTTCACGCAGCGATCCGGCACCGGCGTCGTCGAGGTTGGTCACGACGAGTTCGGTCGGCGGTGGCACCGGCGTGTGCTCGACGAGGTCGATCTGGTATGTGCCCGCAGCCGGGTACGGCAGGTCGAGTCCGTATCCCCAGACCTCGGTGAGGCCGAGGCCGTCGTTCGGGGCGCCGGCTGGCTGGTCGGCGCTCCGCGTGAAGTCACCGATCGGGATCGACACCTGTTGCCAACCCGCCACGGAGTCGGTGAACGTGGTCTCGAACCGCTCGGCGGTGTCCGGACCCTGGTAGACCCGGACGTAGTCGACGAGGAATTCCTGCGGGTACGTGTTGCCCGGATCGGGCGTTCCGCCGAAGTTGCCGCCGATCGCAAAGTTCAACAGCAGGAAGAACGGCTTGTCGAACACCCACCGGCCGGGCACGTCGGCCGGCTCGGCCTCGTGGTACTGGATGCCGTCGACGTACCACTTGATCAGGTCGGGCTGCCACTCGACGGTGAACGTGTGGTAGCTCTCGTCGACACGGCCACCGAAGTCGTCGTAGATGCCGCTGAAGCTGCCGCCGCCGTTGTAGCCGGGGCCGTGGATCGTGCCGAAGATCTCGTCGGGGAGACGGCTGACGTACTCCATGACGTCGATCTCACCGGCGGCGGGCCACGGGTTGTAGGTGATGTCGGTGCCGAGGCTCCAGAACGCCGGCCACAGTCCGTCACCACCGTCGGGCACGAGCAGTCGTGACTCGATGCGGCCGTAGGCGAACTCGGCCTTGTTCTGGGTGATGAGACGGGCCGACTCGAACGCACATGGGCCGTAGTAGCACTCCTGGCCCGGATCGGCCTCGTCGAGCGTGATCACGAGGTTGCCGTTGCCGTCGGTGGCCGCGTTGTCCGGGTCGTCGGTGTAGTACTGCAACTCCTCGTTGCCCCAACCGTTCTTGCCGTCGGGGGTGGTGTCGCCGAGTTCGTACGCCCAGTTCGCCGGATCCGGCGGAGTGCCGGCCGGATCGTCGAACTCGTCGGCCCATGCGAGGCTCCAACCGGACGGGCCAGGATCGGCCGCGCGATTGTCTTTCAGATTGACAGTGACTTGCTCGCCGCTGCCCGTACCGTTGAACCAGAAGTCGAGACTCTCGGTGCCGGTCCAGTCCTGACCGATCGGAAAGTCGCGGACGAGCGAACCGAGCGTCGGCTCGCTGCCGAGACGGTCGATGGCACCGGTCGCGTGCTGCCACGCGTTTCGGAAGTGCACGATCGCCTTGGTCTCCCAGCCGCGTCCGATATCGGCCTCGGCCCGCTGCATCTCCCGTTGCGCCTTGCCGACCCTGCCGGCATCGGCACCGTTGAGCACGGCGATGTCGATCGCGTCCTGGGCGAGCGTCCGGTCGATCGCGACGAGCGTGTCGATCGCGGCCTGCGCACCGGCGGCAGCACTCCCGTTGCGGGCGGCGACCAACTCGAGGACGCCGACGGCGGGTGCGGTTCGTTCGAACACGTGGCTCCCGCGGCGATGATCGAGGAAGAAGTCGTTCTCCCGATAGCTCGGTGTCAGGCTCTCGTCGAGCTGGTAGACCGCGAAGTTGATCAGCCACCGCTCGAACCAGGAACTCGTCGGGAGCAACGACGTCAGATCGTCGATGACCGCCTGTGTTGCCACGTCGAATCCCGGGCCTGACCGGGGCACCGAGGCGGTGCCGACGTTCTCGACCTGATCTTGGCCGGGCCGCTCGTCGGGGTCGCCGACTTCGACGCGTTGCGCCTGGAGGTCGACGAGGCCGGTGGTGTCCCACAGGAACGCGCCCTGCTCGAAGTCGTCGAGCAAATCGGGGTCGAACGGGTCGTTGTCGGCGATCAGGACCGAGCCCTGGAACAGCGCGCCGCGCTCGACATCGACGGGATTGGTCAGCCGGATGACGATCTGCTCGTCACCTTCGAACTTGGTGTCGTCGAACGTCTCGACCGGGAAGAACAGTTCGTTCGCCCCACCGTTGGTGAACGTGATCGTGCCGCTGGTCGGCGTGTACTCCTCGCCGACGGTCGCGTTCGAACGTTCGGTGGCGAAGTCGATGCTCACCTGAGCCGGATCCTGCGGACCCATGGGCCGGTTCAGCTTGACGCCGACGTTGCCGGTCGTACCTTCCGCGATGAACGTGTTGTTGACCGAGAACTGCACCGCCAGCGCCGGCGGCTCGGCGACGCCGTACAGCGCCACCTGGTCGAAGTAGAACTCCTGCGCACCACCGGTGCCGAGCGCGCCGAACGCGTACCCGTGCATCTCGAACAGGCCGAGGCCGTCGTTGGGTGCGCCGTTGCCGATCTCCTTGCGGGTGAACGACGAGAACGGCAACTCGTAGAGCTTCCAGCCGTCGAAGTCGTCGGTGAACGCCACCGTCCAGCGCTCGGCGTCATCGCTCGTCGAGCCGGCGGTGCGGTTGTCGAGGATGTCGATGAACATGCCGGAACCGGAATTGGTGCCGTCGAACCAGAACGAGATGCCTTCGCTCGTCGACCAGTCCTGCGGGACCCAGGTGTCGACCGCCGCGTTCTCGAAGGCGTGGATGTATCCGGCGAACGACGTCGAGTCGATGTTCATCTGCAAGACGTTGTTCGGTGTGCCCACCGCGGGCAACACCGGTGCCGGCGGCGTGGCCGACGTGGTGATGCCGATCGAGCTGCCGGCACCCTGGAAGGTATAGAAGCCGAGCGGCGAACCATCGCCGTCGGAGCCGAACGGCAAGCCGTTCTCGAAGTCGTCGATGATTGCCGAGGCGCTGGCGATCGGATCGATCGGCTCCAGGCTGAACGCCCAGTAGTCGGTGCGGAAGTTGACGTTCGAGCCGGAGCCGATGATCGCCATGATGACGTTGATCAGCTCACCGTTGCCGCCGCGTGCGAGCGGTGTCGGATCGAGGACGCCGTTCCCCCCGGTGAAGAACGAATTGTCGTCGAAGAAGTCGTCGAGCGGGATCGATATGAACTGCCAGCCGCCGCCTGCGACGGCGCACGGTCCGGCGGCGCCGACGACGCAGTCGAACTGGAACTCGTCGTCGTCGACGGGGTTCGCGGCGTCGTCGAAGTTGTCGTCCTCCTGGAGGTTGATCTCGATCGTGTAGTCCTGGCCCGCTTCGGGGTTGATCCAGAAGTTGAAGTACTCGGTGCCGGACACCTCGGTCGGGCTCGTGCGGCCGAACCCACCGAGGAACCCGGCGGGGCCACCCCATCCGGTTTCGAGCGAGAACGATCCGCCGAGTACCGGTGGGAGGTCGGAGTTGTTCGGCGAGACCCCCCCGCCGCCACCACCGACGAAGGAAAACCAGTCGTTGCCGAACGGGTCGCCGTGTTCCATGTCGTCGAACACGACCGCGTCGAACGCGGCCGGGCCGCCGGAGGTGAACGTGATCTCGTCGAAGTCGATCTCGATGTTGGTCGCCGGGCCACCCTGGACGCCGCCGAACACGATCACGAACTCGTCGACGTCGCCGTCGAAAACACCGTTGCCGCCGGTTCCGCGGTCGAAGAAGCTGGACAGCGGAGCACTCAGCAGCGTCCAGTCGTCGTCGAAGTCCGCTGCGGTGAACGTGGTGTCGAGCCCGATCGAGTCTTCCAACGTGTCGGTCCAGCCGTCGCCGTTCGTGTCCTCGCGGAGCGTCAGTTCGAGGTTGTACTGGTCGACGGTGGTGTCGCTCTGCTGATACACCCACATGTTGAACCAGGGGTCGGCCGGAAGCACGACCTGCGACGCATTCGGGAGGTTCTTGAACGCGCCGCCGTAGAAGCCGCTCGCTGTTCCGTTGCCGCCCCATCCGGTGCTGAAGTAGCCAGCACCGGCGAAGGGTCGATCGGTCGCAGGACCACCGCCGCCCCCGGCAGCGTTCCCGCCGAAGAAGTTCCAGTCTGCGGTGTCGCCGTCGTCGAAGTCGTCGAAGACCGCACCCGGCGCGGCCGGAACCGCCGAGGTACTCGACGGCGCGGCCACCAGGGTTCCGGCCGTCAGCGCGGCCACCGCCATGATTCTCGTTGGTGCTCCGATACGAGACTTCATGAAGGTACCCCCAGCTGGATTGCGAACCGTGACGCAATGCCCCCGCACGCGTAACGGTGTGAGCACACGTCACGGTGTGAAAAACGTACATCAGAATCCAGCGCCACTCAACCGCAAGCCGTCCGTCACAGCACATATCAACAACCTTCACCACACGGTCACGACCGTTCGGGTGCGGCACTTCCGATCGGTCGACCAGTCGCGTGACAGCGCTGGCGGCC
Source organism: uncultured Acidimicrobiaceae bacterium (assembly GCA_963700265.1). GTDB lineage: Bacteria > Actinomycetota > Acidimicrobiia > Acidimicrobiales > Ilumatobacteraceae > Ilumatobacter. The sequence goes on from CAVOWX010000003.1 coordinate 178,491, forward strand.
CCCGGCGTCGTCGACCGCCTCAGCGACTGCCCGCCGGACCGAGTCGAGGTGCCCATGAAGCGAACGCGCAGGTTGATCGGATCGACCCTTGATGATCGGTCACCGGGACCGACAGCGAACAAAGTCCGCACTCGGGTCAGGTACCGAGCAGCTTGCGCTTCTCTTCGTCGAACTCCTCACGTGAGATCGTGCCTCGCTCCAGCAGGCCCTCGAGCTTCTCGAGTTGTGAGGCGACGTCGGTGCCGCCGGAGCGGGCGCCGTAGGCTCGGGACTCGTTGACTTCCATCTGGGAGTGGATCAGGTTCTGAACCCGCTCGGGGTGGCGAACGTCGCTAAAACGCTGTTGGCCGTCCTCGCCGCCCGACTCGATCAACAGGTCGCCGGCACCCAGCATCCGTTCGAAGATCGACTGGTTGAACAGCACGTTGTTGACACGTTCGAGCGGGATCTCGATGCCGCTCTTGCCGATCACCCCGCTGCGAAAGATGATCCGGTCGCTGGTGATGACGAAGTTGGTGGTCGCCCACTTCATGTAGCGAACGACCAACCACAACACACCACACAGGATCGAGATGATGGCAATCCAGGTCAGCACCTTCTCGACATCGTCGTCGGTGAAGACACGAATCAGGATTCCTGCGACGACCGATGCGACCAGCACCATCACCGGTCTGGCGAAGTACCACCAGTGCGGGTGCAAGTCGAGCGCCACCGTCTCGTAGTCGTTGAGAAGTTTCTTCGGATACGGCATGTCAGGAACAGTACCTTCGTAGCAGTGCCAGACGAGATGTTGACCCCAGATCTGCTGCTGGCCGATCTCGACGCCGATCAACGGCACGCCGTGACCACCGAGTCGCAACTCGTGGCCGTGGTCGCAGGGGCCGGTTCGGGCAAGACCAGGGTGCTGACGCGGCGGATCGCCTACCGGATCGCTACGGGTACCGCCGACGGCGCCCACACGGTGGTGCTGACCTTCACCCGCGAGGCAGCCGGCGAGCTTCGGCGCCGCCTACCGAGACTCGGGTTGACCGAGCGAATCGCCGCCGGAACGTTCCACTCGATCGCTCAACAAATTCTGCGCCAGCGCTGGCTCGACCTCGACCAGCAACCCAAGTCGATCGTCAACGATCGGTCGCGCCTGGTTGGCGAGGTGGCGGGGCGTCGCGGTTTGGACGAACTGGTCAACGAGATCGACTGGGCCACGGCCCGCGGGATCGGTGCCGAACAGTACGAGGGTGCGGCTCGCATGGCAGGGCGGCGCTCAGCGGTCGCCGGCGGGCGCGTCGCCGAGATGATGGCCGCCTACCAAACCGAGAAGCATCGGCGGGGCGTCGTCGACCTCGACGACCTGCTGGGGATGACGATCAGCGCGATCGAGACGCGACCCCGAGTTCGCAGCCAGCGTGCGCTGGCGGTTTCGACACGTGCTGGTCGACGAGGCGCAGGACCTCAACCCCATGCAGCACCGTCTGATCGAGCTGTTTCGCGCCGGCCGCGACGACCTGTTCCTGGTCGGCGATCCGGCCCAGGCGATCTACGGCTTCAACGGCTCCGACCCGACGTTGCTGGTCGACGTCGCCGATCGCTTCCCGGGCATCGAGATCGTGCGTCTGCCATCCAACCATCGATGCACTCCTCAGATCGTCGACGCCGCCGCTCACTCGCTGCGCATCGACGGCCAGGCCACCGACGTCGTCTCAGCCCGACCTGACGGGCCTGCCGTCGCGATCCTGTCGCACGAGAACGAGCAGGCGGAGGCGACAGGGGTGGCCCGGCGGATCGCCCAGCTCGACCCGACGATCGTGCGCAGGGCTCAGGTTGCCGTGCTCGGTCGCACACACGCCGTGCTGGCAGGTGTCCGAGCGGCGCTGGTCGATGCAGGCGTCCCGGTGCGACGTCTGGTCGACGGGCCTGGCTCGCCGTTCACGCCGATCCTGACCGAGGCCTACCGTCTCCAGCAACCGAACCAGATGCGCCAGTGGGCACGCGACCAGTTCGACCTGATCGAAGGCGAGGGCGATATCCGGGCCGAGGTCGCCGAGGCTGCCATGCAGTTCCTGCGCGAACAGCCGACCGGCGATGGCGGCGCATTTCGTACGTGGGTCACCACCACCGACCCGTTTGGCCGCGACCTCCCTGGAGTCGACGTGCTCACCTTCCACGGTGCCAAGGGCCGCGAGTGGCACACCGTGTACCTGATCGGGTGTGAGACCAGCCTCGTGCCGCACCGCTCCGCCACGACCAACGCAACGCGCGCCGAGGAGGCTCGCTTGTTGTACGTGGCGCTCACCCGAGCCACCGACGACCTCACGGTCAACTGGGCGCAACGGCGCGGCGGGTATCAACGCAAACCGACTCCCCTGCTGGACGGGTTCGTCAGCGAAACGCCACAGGCTGTGCCGCCACCCACCGAACTGGTGGCGATCAGACGCAGTGGCCGGCAAGTCACCCTCGAGCGGCTCCGCGAGTGGCGATCGGGAGTCGCCCGCGCGGGAGGGATTCTGCCGGGCGCCGTGATTCCCGACCACGCACTCGGAGTGATCGCCGATCAGCGCCCGAGCAGTCCCGAGGAACTCGATCGAGCGACCGGATTGGGTCCGATCACCGCACGCCGACTGTTCGACGGCATCTCGGCGGCGCTCGCAGACACCTGACCGGGCGAACCGGTCGTCAGTCGGTCAGGTCGACCAGTACCGGCGTGTGATCGCTCGGCAACTTGCCCTTGCGAGCGTTGCGGTCGATCGCGCTCCACTCGAGGCGCTCGGCCACCGAGGCGGAGCCGAGCACGAGATCGATCCGTAGCCCGCGACCCTGATGGAAGTCGCCGCCGCGGTAGTCCCACCACGAGTACACCGATTCGGCGTCGGGGTGGTGTTGGCGAAACAGGTCGGTCAGCCCCCACTGCTCGAGCGCCGCCAGTCGATCGCGTTCGGCCTGGGATACGTGTGTGGCGTTCTGGAACTTGCGCATGTCGTAGACGTCGCGGTCTTCCGGAGCGATGTTGAAATCCCCGGTGACGATGACGTCCTGATCCGGCGCCGTGTCGACATCGAGGTGCTGGAGCAACCGGTCCAGCCAACTCAGCTTGTACGTGTAGTGGTCGTCGTCGAGGCTGCGCCCATTGGGCACGTAGCAGCATGAGATGCGCACCCCGCCGCAGGTCGCCGTGATGATGCGCGCATCGGGATCGGGTTCGATGCCGGCGGCGAAGTTGTTGACCACGTCGGTCAGGCCGACCTTCGACAGGATCGCCACACCGTTCCATTGCCCCTGGCCGTGGTGGGCGCTCTCGTAGCCGAGTGCCTCGAACGTGAGCGCCGGAAAGGCGTCGTCGGCGAGCTTGGTCTCCTGGATGCACAACACGTCGGGTTGCACCTCGCCGATCCACTCCTCGACCCGTTCGAGCCGAGCCTTGAGTGAGTTGACGTTCCAGGTGACGACTCGCATCATGCTCCGTTCGGCCTGCGGCTGGCCGGCTTCGCAGCGGCCTTCGTCGCAGCGGCCTTCTTGGCGGGCGCCTTCTTGGCGGGCGCCTTCTTGGCGGCACCCTTCTTGGCCGGAGCCTTCTTGGCAGGTGTCTTCTTGGCCGGAGCCTTCTTGGCAGGAGCCTTGGTCGCCGGTGTCGCCTGGGCCGGAGTCGTCTTCGCTGGCGCCTTCTTCGCCGGAGCCTTCTTCGCCGGTGCCTTCTCGCGGGCCTTCTTCGCCGGCGGCCTTCTTCGCCGGCGCCTTCTTCGCCGGAGCTTTCTTGGCAGCAGCCTTCTTGGCCGGGGCCTTCTTCGCGGAGCTTTCTTGGCAGCAGCCTTCTTCGCCGGCCGACCGCTGGCGGCGCTCTCGGACGGCGGTCCTGTGTCAGAACCCTCGACACCGGCCGCTGCAGCGTCGGCCGCCATGTGGGGTAGCGCGGCATCGATCGAGCGTCGATCTGGCACGTAGCCGACGATCACGGCAGTGACCGCTTCGCCGGCACCGAGCACAGAGCGTGCGCTGCGCGGAGTCGGGCGGTCCATCAACCGCAGCGGGATGTAGATCAGCACGTCACCGACTCGCGCGTAGGCACCGTGCGAGGCGTAGCTCTCGACCACTCCGGTGCAACTGGTACCGATCGGATGGCGCTCGACGAACTCGAGGAACGGGATCAGTTCGTTGACAGCGCCCTTCGACGGCGACCCAGCGGTGGGAGCCTCCGATGCCTGCTGATCGCCTGACCGAGCCTCGGTCTCAGCGGTCCGGGCACGGCCACCACGGCCGCGTCGCGAACGGGAATCGGAACTGCTCGAATCGCCGCCGACTCGAATCGTCGGCGCCTGGACGACATCCGCTTGCTTGGCAGCGGCGGGCGCCGACTTGGCGCGGACACGGCTGTTCGCACGCGCCTTCGCCTCGGTCGGAGAGCCGCCCTTGGTGGCGACCTTCGCCTCGCGAACCGACTGTCGGCTCTTGGGACCACGCACCGGCGAACGAGCGACGAACACCCACCCGACGTGCGGCACCGGCTTGCCACCGATCAGACGGCCCTCATCGAACAACCACTCGTATTCACCGTGGAACTCCTGGAACGAGTCGTTCGACAAGACACCGGCAGCGGCCTTGTTGGCGATCGACAGCACGAACGCGTCGCCACGTCCGATCGCCCCGGCGGGCGGGGTGACGAGCTCGTTGTTGGCGACCGCCTCGTCGAACGCCTTGACTTCCTTGTTGCCGATCCGGTGCCCGAAGGTGGCGTCGACCACGACGGTGATCACGGCACCCGGGTGCTCGTCCATGAAGGCGAGTACCGCGTCGTTGAGCTGTTCGAGGCTCGGCTGGCTGCGGCCCTCGGTTGCGATGTTGGACCCGTCGACCACGAAGTGGTCCGGTCGATGTGCTTTCGCCATGCTGGGTAGGTCTCGATTCGTTGTTGCGTGCACCAGGTGGGCGCGACGCTCTCGTACATCGTAGGGTGCCCGCCGATGCAGACCACAGCGTTCACCGCCGTCTTCTGGGACTTCGGCGGTGTCATCCTGTCGAGCCCGTTCGACGCGTTCAACGACTACGAGCGCGCCAACGGGCTTCCGATCGACTTCATCCGCACGATCAACAGCCGCAATCCCGACACCAACGCGTGGGCGCTGATCGAACGCCGAGAGGTCGCTCCCGAGCAGTTCGACCAGTTGTTCGCCGACGAGTCAGAGGCGGCCGGGCACCGCGTACCCGGACCGCGATGTGCTCGGCGATGTTGAGCGGATCGATCCGCCCGGAGATGGTGACAGCACTCGACCGCGTGATCGAGGCCGGCTACATCACCGCCTGCCTGACGAACAACGTGTCGTCGGATCATTCCCGCCACGAGGTCGACGCCGTGATGGCACGCTTCGACCACATCATCGAGTCGAGCAAGGTCGGTTGCCGCAAGCCCGAGCCACAGTTCTACGAACTCGCCTGCAGCACGGCCGGCGTCGACCCCGCGAACGTGCGTGTTCCTCGACGACCTCGGCATCAACCTCAAGCCGGCCAAGGCGATGGGCATGACCACCATCAAGGTACTCACCGCCGCACAGGCGATCGCCGACCTCGAAGCGGTGCTGTCGATCCCGCTCGGCTAACCCTCACCGGAGGGGGTCAGGACGCCCCGGCGGTCAGAGGCCTTTGAAGATGCCTTCCATCAGGTCGGCGAGTTCTTGGTCGTGGACGGTCTTGGAACCGGTGGCCGGGCTTCCCGACTCGACCCGGGCGACGTGGCGCAGGTCGTAGCCGAGATCCTTCACGCGCCAGGTGTGGTGCTCGATGAAGTTCCAGGCACCCATGTTCTCGGGCTCCTCCTGGAGCCAGCGGATCTCCTTGGCGTTGGGATAGCGGTTCTGCACGATGTCGAGCATCTGCTCGCTCGGCAGCGGGTAGAGCTGCTCGACACGCACGATCGCCACTGGAGCGTTGCGCTCGTCACGGGCCGCCATCGCATCCCAGGCCACCTTGCCCGAGCAGAACACGATCCGCGTGATAGCCGCCGGATCGGTGACGAATGGATCGTCGAGCACCTCTTGGAATGACCCGATGGTGAGTTCGTCGACGTGCGAGCGAGTCTGCTTCATGCGCAGCCCCTGCTTGGGGGCGAACAGCACCAGCGGGGTGTGACGCTCGCTGTGGACCTGACGTCGCAGCAGGTGGAAGTACTGCGCCGCCGTGGTGGCGTTGCAGACCTGCATGTTGTCCTCGGCGGCCAAGCGTGAGGAAACGCTCGATGCGGGCCGACGAGTGCTCGGGACCCTGACCTTCGTAGCCGTGTGGCAGCAGCAGCACGACACCGTTGCGCTGGCCCCACTTGTCCTCGGCGGCCACGATGAACTGGTCGATGATGATCTGGGCACCGTTGATGAAGTCGCCGAACTGGGCCTCCCACATCACCAGCGCCTCGCTGTTGGCGTGGGCATACCCGTACTCGTACCCGAGTGCGGCGTACTCGGACAGCAGCGAGTCGTAGACCCAGAAGTTGGCCTCGGCACCGTCGAGGTCGGCGAGCGGCACCCACGGAGCGCCGGTCTCGAAGTCGACGATGGCGGCAGTGACGCTGGCTGAATGTGCCCCGCCGCGAGTCCTGGCCGGCGAGCCGCACAGGATGCCCTTCGAGGATCAGCGAGCCGATCGCCAAGGCTTCGCCCGTCGCCCAGTCGATGTCGTGTTCGGCCTCGTACTGAGCGGCGCGGGCCTCGAACTGGCGGACCAGCTTCGGGTGCGGAGTGAAGCCCTCGGGATAGGCCGTGAGCTGGGCGAAGATCCGATCGAGCGGTGGCCCGCTCGACGCCGGTCGGAATGTGTGGCAGCACCCCGAGCGGCTTGGGCGGACGGGGCACCTTCGGGGCTTCGCCGCCCCGCGACCGTGTCTCGTCGAGGGCGACCTGGAGTTTGCCCTGGAAGTCGCTCAGCGCCTGCTCGGCTTCGTCGACGGTGATGTCGCCGCGCTTGACCAGCGTCTCGACGTACAGCTTGCGGACGTTACGACGCTCGGCGATCGCCTTGTACATCAGCGGCTGGGTGTAGCTCGGGTCGTCGCCCTCGTTGTGCCCGTAGCGGCGGTAGCACACCATGTCGATGACGACGTCCTTGTGGAACGCCTGGCGGTACTCCCACGCCAGCCGGGCCACGCGAACGCACGCCTCGGGGTCGTCACCGTTGACGTGGAAGATCGGCGCCTGCACCGTCTTGGCGACGTCGGAGCAATAGAGCGACGAACGGCTCCACTCGGGTGCGGTGGTGAACCCGATCTGGTTGTTGATGATGAGGTGGATCGTGCCGCCGACGCGGTAGCCACCGATGTCGCTCATGGCCAGACACTCGGCGACCAGACCCTGGCCGGCGAATGCGGCGTCGCCGTGGATCAGCAACGGCAGCACCGAGAACGCACCCGGCGGATCGATCTGGTCCTGCTGTGCACGGACCATGCCCATCACGATCGGATCGACGGTTTCGAGGTGGCTCGGGATTGGCCGCCAACTCGATCTTGATGTCGGCGCCCGACGGGCTCTCGTACTTGCCGATCGCGCCGAGGTGGTACTTCACGTCGCCGGAACCCTGCACGGTGTTGTGATCGACGTGCCCCTCGAACTCGGAGAAGATCGCCTCGTAGCTCTTGCCCATGATGTTCGACAGCACGTTGAGGCGACCACGGTGCGCCATGCCGATCACCGCGCCGTCGAGCCCCTCGTCGGCGGCGCCGGACAGGATCTCGTCGAGGATCGGAATCGCCGATTCGGCGCCCTCGATCCCGAACCGCTTGGTGCCCACGTACTTCGTGGCGAGGAACTTCTCGAACGCCTCGGCGGCGTTCAGCCGTTCGAGAATGCGATCCTTGCGCTCCTTCGAGAGCGGCGGAGGCTTGACCTCGACGTGCTCCTGGATCCAGCGCTGCTCTTCGGTGTTCTGGATGTGCATGTACTCGACGCCGATCGTTGCGGCAGTAGGCGTCTCGCAGCACACCCAGCAGATCGCCGAGCGTCAGCTTGTCGGTGCCGGCGACACCATCGGTGAGGAACTCGCGGTCGAGATCCCAGATGGTGAGGCCATAGGTCGCCGGGTCGAGCTCGACCGGGGTGTGCGGCTGCTTCCAGTGCAGCGGATCGAGGTCGGCGATCAGGTGACCGCGGACGCGGTGGACACGGATCAGCTTGGCGACCGCCATCTGCTTGGCGAGCATCGCCTCTTCGCGATCGATCGGGTTGATGTCGGGGCGCCACTTGACCGCCTCGTACGGCATGTCGAGGTCCTGGAAGATGTCCTCGTAGAAGCCGTGCTCACCGAGCAGCAGCTCGTGGACACGCTTGAGGAACAGTCCCGACTCGGCACCCTGGATGATGCGGTGGTCGTAGGTGCTCGTGATCGTGACGACCTTGGAGATGCCCAGCGACGAGAGGTTGCGCCGATCGGCGCCCTCGAACTCGGCCGGATAGTCGATGTTGCCGACCCCGACGATGACGCCCTGGCCGGGCATCAGCCGGGGCACCGATTGCACCGTGCCGATCGTGCCCGGGTTGGTGAGGGTGATGTTGGCGCCGGCGTAGTCGTCGATGGTCAGCTTGTTGTTGCGGATCTTGCGGATCAGCTCCTCGTAGCTGGCGAGAAAGCCGTTGAAGTCGAGCGTGTCGGCGTTCTTCAATACCGGCACCACGAGTGTGCGGGTGCCGTCGCCTTTGTCGATGTCGGCGGCAAGGCCCATGTTGACGTGCTCGTTGCGAACCAGGCGCGGTTTGCCGTCGCTGCCGGCAACAAAGCCGTTCTTCATGTTCGGCACCGCTTCGGCGATCGCTCGCACGAGCGCATACCCGATCAGGTGCGTGAAGCTGACCTTGCCGAGTCCGGCCCTGGCGCGATAGCCGTTGATGACCTTGCGGTTGACCTCGAGCAACTTGGCGGGCACGTTGCGGAAACTCGTGGCGGTCGGCACTTCGAGGCTGGCCGCCATGTTCCTGACGATCACGGCGCCGACACCCTTGATCAACTCGCCGGGCTCGTCAGGGGTATCACCTGATCCGGCCGTGGCAGGCGTTGAGACAACGGCGGCGACCGGTGCCTCAGCCGCCGAGCCGGCGACCGGCGAAGCGAGGGTGGCGGGAGCCTCGGCGACGGTCTGCGGTGGATGGGCGGCCTCAGAGACCGAACGGTAATCCTCGAAGAACTCACGCCAGGACTCGCCCACCGAGTCGGGATTGGCGCGGTACTGCTCGTACATCTCTTCGACGAGCCAGGAGTTGGCTCCGAATGCCGAACCTGAGGAATCTGAAGCAGCCATCGCGTCGGATCGTACTCTGCGCCCGCCACGACCCGGGGGAGACGTCGATCCCCAACTGTCGATTCGGGCCGTCGATCGGACAAGTGACGCGCCTCAACCGGTCAACGCTGCTGACGTCAGGGTCACCATCTGGCACGATGGTGCGATGCACGGTGGCGACGACGACCCCCAAACCCCAGAGCTCCCTGCAGCGCTGCCCGACTCGGGTGGACGCGACGTGTGGACTCCGGCACGTTCCGGGCCAGAGTCACGGCGGCCCGCCTCACCGCCGCCGGTCGCTGGTCGCGCCACTCCGACATTGCCGGACTCAGCGCCCAAGCCGCCGGAGCGGATGGAACCGGCAGGTGGACAGCCCCGGGCCGGCGCCCCCACTTGGTACCGCAGCGACCAAGACCGCAACAAGAGCCTTCGACAACGCGCCAACCCGTGGCACCGGCGATTGGCCCGCAGCGCAGTGGCAGCCTGCCTGCTGACTGCACTCGGGGCCGGCCTGTACTTCGGAGCGATCGCCGTTCAGAACTACGTCGGGCGCGACCGGCTGCCTGGCGCAGGCGCCGAAGTGCCCGAGATCCGAACCACGTCGTTCCTCATCAGATCGAGCAGCCCCGGCCCGATCGTGGACGGAACACTCACGATCGACACGGCATCGCGGGCATTCACGTTCGTCGGCCGTGCCACGGGAGTGCACGCCGGGATCGAGGTCGTCAGTCCGAACGGGTCGAGCGCCTACGTCCGCAGGCCGCCAGGCAATTGGGCGTTGCTGACCGACACCGCTGCCGCTGATGCCCAGCTCAGTCGGGACGATCTGCTGCGGGTCGTGCGGTACCTGTCCAACGATGACACCGCCGACGCGATTCTCACCAACAGGGTACGGCGTGGCTACGTCGACCTGGTGGCGCAGACCACTGAAGGGACCGACGACAACGAACGCACCCGGTACGAACTCGAGATCGACACGCTCGAGTTCAGCACCGACGCGCCGCTCGACTGGCAAACGTTCCTGCAAGACGCAATTCCCGATGCCCCCGAAGTGCAGGCGTTGCACGTCGTCATCTGGCTCGATGCCGAGAACGTGTTGGTACGGGTCAGCAACGACGACAGCAACTGGTCGTGGGAACGACTGGCCTACTCCGCACAACCCTTCGTGCCTGAGGACCCAGCGCTGCTGCTGATCGAGGAAACGACCGCGATCAGTGCCGAGGCCGGCAACGACGCCACGACCCCAACGCCGACGACCACGACCGGCGGCTGATCGAAATTCGTTCGAGGGCGGCGCCGTCGAACAGCGGGGTGATGCCGAAGTGGTCGATGTCGGCGTCCATCTCTTCGTCGCCCGGCGTCACCAGCGAACCGTTGGCGGCTGCCAGAATCGCGGGCAGCAGTCGGGCATCGCTGGTGGTGTTGAGGAACAAGTCGTCGGTGCCGAGCACGTAGCGCACGGCGCGGCTGATGGCAGCCGGATCGTCGAGCGGCCGGTACCAGCTGAACTGGGGAACGTCGGCATCCCCCCAGCGGCCACGCGCCACCGACTTGATCGTCTGCAGCGCGACCGAACGGTCGGCGCACAACTGGCGAAGGGCATCGACGTCGGCTCGATAGGCGTCGCTGCGGATCAGGGAACGGTTGTACGGGAACAGCACGCTGTCGAAGTCGAACCGCTCCAGGCTGCGCAGGTGCATGCCGGCGATCCGCATGCCGTGCCCGGTGATGCCGATGAACCGCGTCAGGCCCTCGTCGCGGGCCCGGGCCAACGCCGCGACGGCACCGTCGGGAGCGAAGGCAGCGTCCCACTCGTCAGGTTCGACCAGATTGTGGAGCTGGATCAGATCGACGCGACCGACACCCATCCGCTCCAGCGAACGTTCCAACTCGGAACGGGCGGCTGCGCCCGACCGCTCACCGGTCTTGGTGGCGACGAAGAATCGTTCCCGGTTCTCTGCGAGGAAGGGTCGCAGACGATCTTCGGAGGCTCCGTAGCCGGCGGCGGTGTCGATGTGATTGATGCCGGCTGCGTCGATCAACGCCAACGTGGCATCGGCTCGCGACTGACTCATGGCTCCGAGGGCCGCCGCACCGAAGATCACACGGGTGGACTGATGGCCGGTTCGGCCGAAGGCGCTGAGCGTCAACATGACCGAACGGTAGCAGTCAGACACCGGGCAGTGGGATACGACCACGGCCGGAACGGACAGCGCACGACAGTCGCAGGAATATCTTTGTCTTCACTTTATTTGACGTCTTCTTGACACGGGGTCCGAGATTTCGTTAAGTTCTTCCCTCGTACGCCGTTCACGCACCGTCGCATTACGACCACAAGCAGCAGTTGATCAAAACTTTGGAAAGTCCGCCATGACCTCATTGCTCGCCAGATCTGTCGCTCCACCGCTGTGGCCACCGACCACCGCCCAGCTGGTAATCCAAGCACGCACACGAAGTTCGAGCGACGTCTCGCCGGTGCTCGGGACCGCACTCCATCAGTTCACCGATGTCGTCATCGATCAGATCGACGTGGAGACCGTCGACCTCCACCGTTTCACCACGATCCTGACCAAGCAGATGCAACAGGCATTCCGCACACGCCACAAGTTCGTAGCACTGCGCTCACTGGCCACCGACCCACGCCGGATCGCCAGCCCAGACGGTCGCACGGCGGCTGACGTCTGCGGTTCGAGCTGGAACAAGGTTCGGCAAGTGTCCAACGACAGAGCCGTCGCCGCAATCGACGGTGCCCACCGATTCGGCGAGGCGACCGTGATCCAGCTGGCGGTGTTGCGAACCGCAGAGTGCGAGATTCCCTGGTGGGGAAGCCTCGAGTGGGAACAGCGAGTCGACGCCTGGTCGAAGACGATTCACTTCGCCCCGAAACTCAAGCGTACGGTCGCTCAAACACCCGAACTGGTCGCCGACGACCTCCTCGCCGAACTCATCGGTGGATGATTCAGATGTCGCCGACACTCGAACTCCAGGATGATCTGCACCACCGGGCGACGGCCCCTCTGGCCCTGTTCGACTGCGTCGATCAGCCGGTGTTGGTCCTGGGCCACCAGCACACGATCATGTACGCCAACCCCTCCGCTGCACGGGTGCTGATACCAGCGAACGCAACCTGGCCGCTCGACCGGATGGATGTCACGCAGCTCCTTCGTGCCGAAGATCTCCGGGCTGCGACGTTCGAGCTGAACACGTTGGGGTCGGCGACACTCCGGGTGCAGCCTCTGCACAGCACTCAGCACTTCGAGATGTCGCTCACCGACCACCGGACGACTCCCGGTGTCGCCGGTGTCGTGGCAACGTTCCGCAGCATCGGGCATCAGGCCGAAATCACGGTGACTGCTCGCCGCAGCAACGGCCACCACCCGACGACCCTGTTCTCGACCGAGGTCGATCACCGCAGCGTGTTTCCCACAGATCTCCCCGGTGAGCTGCGCACCATACTGGCGGGCCGCGGACCCGATGTCGCCTTCCAGCCGATCGTCGACTTGCGCTCCGGTCGCACGATCGCGGTCGAAGCGCTCGCCCGCTGGCACAGCCCGACCCACGGACCAATCAGTCCAGATCGGTTTGTCGCCATGGCCGAGCAGATGGGACTCGTCAGCCAACTCGATCGGCACGTCATGCGCAAGGCATGTCGGGCGATCGCTGGACAACGCGACCCGAGCAGTGGATGGCCGCTCGATCTGACCGTCAATGCGTCCACCCTGAGCCTCTGCCATCCGGGGGCCGCTCGCCGAATCCTCAGGATTCTTGTCGAAGAGGGCTTCCCGGCACACCGCCTGATTCTCGAGGTCACCGAGTCGATCGCGATCGAAGACGACGGGGTGCTACGGAGCCAACTCGAGGTGCTCCGAGCACAGGGCGTACGGATTGCCGTCGATGACTTCGGCACCGGCCAGTCATCGTTGGCACAACTCGAAACGCTTCCGGTCGACATCGTGAAGATCGACCGGAGTTTCCTCGATGGGGTCCCCAGCTCAAAGCGTCGTATGCGCTACCTGGAGACCATCCTGGCGATGGCGAACGCACTCGGGTTGGAAGCGATCTTCGAAGGGATCGAGGAACAAGCTCAAGCGCACGCGTTGTCCGGACTCGGAGTCGAACTCGGTCAGGGCTACCTGCTGGCCGAGCCAACCGGCGCCGCAACCCTCGAATCGAGCATGGTCCGAGCCCAACGAGTCGTGCTCGACGGGGTCAGCGCCGGCAATCATTGGCAACCGGTGCTCATCTGGAGCGACGGTGCTGCGTGACTTCTGCGACCGGCGTCGATCGGGCCGCAGACGTGGTGTTCACCAGATAGGCGCCTGACACCGCGATCGCGCTGCCCACCAGCGCAATCCATTCGACGTGTTCGCCCCGAAACGCGATGCCGAGCACGATCGAAACGGCGGGGATGAGATAGGTCGTCGACGATGCTCGGGTGCTGCCGAATCGGCCGGCGTTCGACGCCATCACCACGTAGGCGACGCCGGTTCCGAACGCCCCCAACACAGCGACGGCAGCTGCACTCCCCCAGGCAAACTCCGAATCGGAAATGGTGGCGACGCCGAACGGTGCCGTGAGGACGAAGGCGATCATCAGCGACCTGCCGATCACGGGCAACGAACCGAGCCGGCGCTGGACCGGACCGGCGATGTTGAGGGCGATGCCATAGCACACGAGCGCACCCAGGATCATGAGTACCCCGCCGGCGCTCGATGACCCCTCCGACCACGACGGAATTGCGATCAACACGACGCCGAACAGCCCGACCGCCAGCCCGAGCAACTGGCGCGCCGGCGGCAGCGCCCGCACGATCGTGGCCGCCACGATCGCCGTGAAGATCGGATTGGCGCCGTTCAGCATTCCGGTCACGCTCGACGAGACACGTTGCTCGGCGAGCGGAAACAGCGACAGGGGCACGCTCATCCACACGACAGCGAGAACGGCAATTCGGGGCCACGACCCTGGCGGGATCGGCTTGCGGGCGGCGGGCACGGAGGCGATCACGCACATCCCGAACCCGATCCGCAACCACGTGATGAGATACGGCGAGAAGGCGTCGAGCCCTTCGGCGATGAGGTAGAAGCTCGACCCCCAGATCAGGCCGGGCAAGGACAGCATCAACCAGTCCCTCGGGGTGAGGTGGACATGCTCCGGAGCGAGACCGGCGGCAGGAACAGGTGGTTGCGGCGGCGACGACATGCGGGCAGCACGCTACGCCGCCAGAACGCATCGGCCATGATGGCGAGATGACAACGGCGACGCCCCCGGATTCCGAACCCGGGCCGTTCACGCCGGCGGGCGCCCCGATCCGGCCACCGGCGCGCGCGCCGTACCGATCTATCAGACGTCGTCGTACGTGTTCGCAGACACCGACGAGGCAGCCAACCTGTTTGCGCTGCAGACGTACGGCCACATCTACAGCCGGATCTCGAACCCCACCGTCGCCGCCTTCGAGGAACGCGTCGCGTCGCTCGAGGGCGGCATCGGAGCGATCGGCACGTCGAGCGGGCAGTCCGCCGAGTTCCTGACGCTGGCGGCACTCGCCGGCCAGGGCGACCACATCGTCGCCAGCGCCCAGCTGTACGGCGGGCACGCGCACGCTGATGGAGGTCACGCTCGCCCGATTCGGCGTCGAGACCACGTTCCTGCCGCTGCCCGAGCCCGACCACGTCGCGGCGGCGATCAGACCAACGACCAAGGCCGTCTACGTCGAGATGATCGCCAACCCGTCCGGGATGATCCCCGACCTGGTCGGCGCTCGCCGACGTCGCCCACGCTCACGGGGTCCCGCTGGTCGTCGACTCGACGATGGCGACGCCGTACCTGTGCCGACCGATCGAGCACGGCGCCGACATCGTGCTGCACTCGGTCACCAAGTTCATCGGCGGACACGGCACATCGCTGGGCGGGGCGATCATCGAGTCGGGTCGGTTCCCGTGGGACAACGGCCGGTTTCCGCTGATGACCGAGCCGATGCCGGCATACGGCGGGCTGAGCTGGTGGGGCAACTTCGCCGAGTACGGATTTCTCACCCGGGTTCGTTCCGAACAACTCCGCGACGTCGGCGCCACGATGACGCCGTTCAACGCCTTCTTGTTCCTGATGGGGCTCGAGACGCTGGCACTGCGGATGCGCCAGCACGTCGAGAATGCACTGGCGGTTGCGCAGTTCCTCGAGTGCCCACCCGCTGGTCGAGTGGGTTCGCTACAGCGGGCTGCCCGACTCACCGTGGTTCGAACGTGCCGAGCGGTATCTACCCGAGGGCCCCGGCGCGGTGTTTGCGTTCGGTGTCAGAGGCGGCCGAGCCGCCGGTGCTCGCTTCATCGATCGCGTTCGGCTCGCTTCCCACCTGGCCAACATCGGTGATGCCCGCACGCTGGTGATTCACCCTGCCTCGACCACCCACCAGACAACTCGCCGACGAGGCGCTGGTGGCGGGTGGTATCTCAGCCGGATCTGGTACGGATCTCGGTCGGCCTGGAAGACGTCGAGGACATCTGTGCCGACCTCGACCAGGCATTGCACGCCTCGCAGGAAGGTTCGTGATGGCGATCCTCGACCGCGCATCCGATCGGTTGCAGCTGATGCAGCGCACGCAACACGGTGGCGATCATCGGGCATGTCCGCCAACACGAGCGGGCCAGCCACTTCGTTGCCGACGTACCTGCCGGGCAAGACCGACTGGACCGTGTACTACGTGAATCCGAGCCTGGCCGAGGTGCTCGGCGAACCGGTGTATGCATCGCTCGCCGAGTTGCCGCACGTGCCCGACCTGGTCGACGTGTTTCGTCGACACGACGAACTCCCGGTGGTCGTCGACGAAGCGATCGCTGTCGGCGCCGCGAGCGGTGTGGTTCCAACTCGGACTCGAACACGACGAGGCAGCAGCCACCGCCGTCGGCGGCCGGACTCGACGTGGTCCAGAACCGGTGCCTCAAGATCGAGCACGCCCGCTTCGCCGGCGGGCTACACAGCGCAGGCTTCGTCACCGGAGTGATCGACAACCGCCGCACCCGATTGATCTGAAATCGACGATGAGGAGTTGTGAGCAAGCATCCGCACCGCAACTACGAGGTGCTCGACTCGTTCGAACGCTTCTCCCAGGTCGACGACGTGTTCTCGCGCTCGCGGTGGGACCCTGAAGATCCGAACCGACGCCGCCGAGCGGTTCTACTCGACGTATCGCCGTCCACTCACCGATTGGCGGGCGGCCGCCGGCTTCACCCAGCACGACTACGCACTGCGCAACGCTGCGTGGCACGTCACCGACATCTTCGCCGAGATGTACGAGGACACCGATCGCCGCGACGGGTTCCTCGATCCGCTCTCGATGCTGCGTGACGGCGCCTCCGAGCAGATCGAGTTCGAGAGCCCCGAGGTGGCGTCGCTCGACGTCAAGCACGTCGCCAAGGTGGTCGGTGCCGACCTGGTCGGTATCGCACCGTTCGATGACCGCTGGACCTACACCGAACGGTTCTCAGTCCAGAGCGGCGGGCGCCAAGCCGAACGATCTGCCAGACGGCCTGACCCACGTCGTCGTGATCGGGCAGTCGATGGACCACGACCTCACCCGCACCGCCCCGTCGGCGTTGGCAGGCACGGCGACCGGGCTGGGCTACTCGCTCGACTCGGTCGTGCTGTTGACGATCGCCCAGTACATCCGCAACCTCGGATATCAGGCGATCCCGTCAATGAACGACACCGCCCTGGCGATCCCGTACGCGCTCGAAGCCGGTCTCGGCGAGTACGGGCGGCACGGGCTGTTGATCACTCCCGGAGTTCGGCCCACGCTTGCGGCTCGGCAAGATCTTCACCGACATGCCGCTCGCCCGCGACCATCCCAAGTCGTTCGGTGTCGAACGATTCTGCGAGGGCTGCCGCAAGTGCACCGATGCCTGCCCCGCCAAGGCGATTTCCGGCGGGAAGCCGTCCGCCGAGCGTGCACAACACATCGAACATCACGGGCGTTCGCAAATGGTCGGTCGACGGCGTCGAAGTGCTTCGGATACTGGTCGAAGGTGAACACCGACTGCTCGGTCTGCATCCGGGTTTGCCCATACAACCGCGATTACTCCAAGCGGTCGAGCCGATGGTGGGTGAAGCTCGCAGCTCGCTCCCCCAAGTTGGCGCTGCGACTCGCCGAACGTCAGGAACACGGCAAACGTCTGCTGCCCAAACACTGGTGGCCGAGTTCGTCGCACTGGGTCTTCCGAGGGCTCGGCCGACCGCGCCGACACACCTCGCGTGTGAGAATCTGAAGTCATGTTGGTCATCGAAGATGCCGAGATCGAGTCGTTTCAACGCGACGGTGCCACCGTGCTGCGCCAAGCGCTCGACCCGTACTGGATCGGACGGCTCGCCAAAGGCGTCGAATACAACCGCAACCATCCCAGCGAGTGGGCCCACTGGTACACGAATCCGGAGCAGTTCGGTCGGGTTCTGGACCGACTACGTGACCTGGAAGGACATCCCCGAGTACCGCCAGGTCGTGTTCGAGAGCGGGCTCGGTCAGGTCGCCGCACAACTGATGCAGTCGAAGAACGGCGCGGTTCTTTCACGAGCACGTGTTGATCAAGGAACCCGGCGCCTCCGAGCGCACGCCCTGGCATCACGACCAGCCGTACTACTCGGTCGACGGCGACCAGAACGTCAGTATGTGGATCGCCCTCGACTCGGTGCCCGCCGACACGGCGCTACGGTTCGTCGCCGGTTCCCATCTCTGGAACCGATGGTTCATTCCGCGCAAGTTCATCGACCACACGCCGTACGCCGACGAAAGCGATCGCTACGAACTGCTGCCCGACATCGACGCTCTGATCGCCGAGCAGCCCGACGAACACCCGCGTGCTGTCGTTCCCGGTCGAGCCCGGCGACGTGGTCGTGTTCCACTACCGCACCTTGCACGATGCGCCCGGCAACGTGTCGCAATCGACATCTCGGAGAGCGG
The DNA here is from genome assembly GCA_963700265.1 of uncultured Acidimicrobiaceae bacterium. Taxonomy (GTDB): domain Bacteria; phylum Actinomycetota; class Acidimicrobiia; order Acidimicrobiales; family Ilumatobacteraceae; genus Ilumatobacter. Next base: position 196,676 of record CAVOWX010000003.1, read on the forward strand.
TCAGCCTGCGGTGGGTCGGCGACGATGCCGTGTGGGCGGAGCGTCCATGGCAGGTGTCACCACCGTTCGAGCCCGACGGCTTGCGAGTCGGCGACCAACTCGACGAAAGGCGATTCCCGCTCGTCGCCTGGTGACACCATCGCCTGGCGCGGCGCCGTCGCAGCCAGCACTTGGTGACCAAGGTCCGTAGGAGAGGCGCCGTCAACAGCATGTACGGTCTGTCCCATGGATACCCCTACCAATCTGAAACATGAAGCACTCCGCGCCTGGGTCACCGAGATGGCGGAACTGTGCGAACCCGACGCGGTCCACTGGTGCGACGGCAGTGACGCCGAGTATGACGAACTGACCCAGCAGATGGTGGAGGCCGGCACGTTCATCAAGCTGAACGAGACGCTTCGACCCGACAGCTTCCTGGCCCGGTCCGACCCGAGCGACGTCGCTCGCGTCGAGGATCGCACCTACATCTGCAGCGACACCCGCGAAGATGCCGGCCCGACCAACAACTGGATGGACCCGGCCGAGATGAAGACCATTCTCGGTGGCCTGTTCAAAGGTTCGATGCGTGGCCGCACGATGTACGTGATCCCCTTCAGCATGGGGCCGCTCGGCTCACCGATCGCCCAGATCGGCGTCGAGATCACCGACTCGGCGTACGTCGCGGTGAACATGAAGATCATGACCCGGATGGGTTCGGCCGTGCTCGACGTGCTCGGCAGCGATGGCGACTTCATCCCCTGCATGCACACCGTCGGGGCACCGCTCGAGCCAGGCCAGGCCGACGTGCCGTGGCCGTGCAACGCCGCCGAGAAGTACATCGTGCACTTCCCCGAGGAGCGTGCGATCTGGTCGTACGGCAGCGGGTACGGCGGCAACGCCCTGCTCGGCAAGAAGTGTCTGGCGCTGCGGATCGCCTCGACGATGGCCCGCGACGAAGGCTGGCTGGCAGAACACATGCTGATCATGGGCGTCACCGAGCCCAACGGCGCGAAGACCTACATCGGTGCTGCCTTCCCGAGTGCCTGCGGCAAGACCAACTTCGCCATGATCGAGCCACCGGAGGCGTTCGCATCCGAGGGCTGGAAGGTCACCACGGTCGGCGACGACATCGCCTGGATCAAGCCCGGCCCCGACGGCAAGCTGTACGCGATCAACCCAGAGGCCGGCTACTTCGGCGTGGCCCCTGGCACGTCGATGGCGACCAACCCGAGTGCGATGAAGACGATCCGGTCGAACACGATCTTCACCAACGTGGCGCTCACCGACGAAGGCGACGTGTGGTGGGAGGGCATGGACGGCGACCCGCCTGCCCACGCAATCGACTGGAAGGGTCAGGACTGGACCCCCGAGTCCGACAACAAGGCCGCCCATCCCAACGCCCGCTTCACCGCTCCAGCCGGCCAGAACCCCGTGATCGACGAGGAATGGGACAACCCGCAGGGCGTACCGATCAACGCCTTCGTGTTCGGCGGTCGCCGTTCCGGCACGATGCCGCTCGTGTACCAGTCGTTCAACTGGGCACACGGCGTCTATCTGGCCGCCACGATGGGTTCCGAAACCACCGCCGCCGCATTCGGTGAGCAAGGAGTCGTTCGTCGCGATCCGTTCGCCATGTTGCCGTTCGCCGGCTACCACATGGGCGACTACTTCAACCACTGGCTGGGATTCGGCCGCAACATCAGCAACCCGCCGAGGATCTTCGGCGTCAACTGGTTCCGCACCGACGAGAACGGTCGCTTCGTGTGGCCAGGGTTCGGCGAGAACATGCGTGTGCTGCAGTGGATCGTCGAGCGCTCCCACGGTCAGGCGTACGCACTCGAGAGCCCGCTCGGCTGGATGCCCCGCTTCGAGGACCTCGACTGGACCGGGCTCGAGGACTTCACTCAGTCCGACTTCCGCACGGCGATGTCGATCGATCGGGCCGACTGGAACAAGGAAATCCTGGCTCACGACGAACTGTTCATCCGCCTCAACGACCGGATCCCGAAGGAGATGATCGCGATCCGCGACCTCACGCTCTCGGCCTTGTGGCGCTCGCCCGAACACTGGGAGATGAACCCCGACCCGACCTGATCCGACTTGCCATGCTGCGCTGGCAGGCGCAGCATGGCCAGCCAGTACGGTGCGGGTGATGAGCAAGCCGACGTTGCCAGACGGACTCGTGGTGGTGGTCAAGCGCGACTGCGAGACCTGCCAGACCGTCGTTCCGGTGCTCCAGCAACTCTCGGCGGCCGGTCCGCTGACCGTCTACACCCAGGATGACCCGGACTTTCCGGGCGATCCTGCCGCCATCCTCGATGCCGATCTCGGGATCAGTTGGCACCACGAGATCGAGACCGTCCCGACGCTGATCAGGGTCGTCGACGGCGTCGAGATCGACCGAACCTTCGGCTGGCTGCGGACCGCGTGGGAAGACTTCACCGGCATCTCCGGACTCGGCGACGGGTTGCCCCCGATGCGCCCTGGGTGCGGGTCCAAGAGTGTCGACCCCGACCTCGTCGACGAGCTCAACGTGCGCCACGGGGGCAGCGTGCTGCGTTCGCGACGGATCGAGGTGGCCGACGCCGAGGACGAGATCGAGATGATGTACACCCGCGGGTGGAGCGACGGCTTGCCGGTCGTGCCGCCCACCGAGCAGCGCGTGCTCAAGATGCTGACCGGCACGAAGCGGGCGCCCGACGAGCTCGTCGCTACCGTGCCACCCGACCTGGTCGAGATCACCGTCGAGAAGGTCGCCATCTCGGCGGTGATGGCCGGATGCCTGCCCGAATACCTGCCCTGGGTGCTGACCGCCGTCGAAGCGGTCTGCAACGACGACTTCAACATGCACGGTTTGCTGGCGACCACGATGCCGGTCGCCCCGGTTCTGATCTGTAGTGGGCCGGGCACACGGGCGATCGGGATGAACTCGGGGATCAACGCTCTCGGACAAGGCAACCGAGCCAACTCGACGATCGGGCGGGCGCTCCAGTTGATCGTCCGAAACGTCGGCGGCGGCCGCCCCGGCGAGGTCGACCGCGCAGCTCACGGCGGCCCCGCCAAGCTGAGCTTCTGTTTCGCCGAGAACGAGGCCGATTCACCGATCGGCACGCTCGCCGAGCAGCGCGGGCTCGATGCCGGTGTCGACGCCATCACCGTGTTCGCCGGCGAAGGCCCACGCGGCATCGTCGACCAGTTGTCGCGGACGCCTGAGAGCCTGGCCAACACGCTGGCCGCTCAACTCCAGGTGCTGCACCACCACAAGCTCGTGCTCGGGTTCGACGCGATCTTGGTGTTGGGCCCCGAACACGCCCGCGTCTTCGCCGAAGCCGGCTGGGATCGCGACCGAATTCTGTTCGAGCTGCACATGCGACTCACCACTCCAGCCGCCGATCTGGAGCGCGGCGCCGGCGACATCGCCGAGGGAATCCCAGTCGGCATGTCCACCGCCGACCTGCCGAAGTTTCGTCCCGACGGGTTGATGCTGGCCTACGCCGGGGGTGGGGCGGGCCTGTTCTCGTCGATCATCCCGGGCTGGGTGAACGGCGACATGGGTTCGAAGCCGGTCACCCGCGAAGTGCGATACTGATCACCGACCTGGGGGTACTCACATGAGCACACGCACGATTCTCGATCCGACCGGTGAACGCACGCTCGCCGAGCGTGCACGACTGGCACGACCGGCATCGCTGGAAGGGCTGACCGTCGGCCTGCTCGACATCTCCAAGCCGCGCGGCGACATCTTCCTCAACCGCATCGAGCAGCGGCTGCACGAGGTCGGCGCCAACGTCAAGCGCTACCGCAAGCCGACCTTCGCCAAGCCGGCACCGGTCGACCTGCGCCACGAGATCGCCATGGAATGCCAGGTGGTCATCGAAGCACTTGCCGATTGAGGCAGTTGCACGTCGTGCAGTGTGCACGACATCAGCGATCTGGAAATCCGCGGCATCCCCGGCGTGTTCGTGGCGTCGAGCGAGTTCGTCACCGCGGCTGAGTCACAATCGAAGTCGCTCGGTTACTCGGCGATGGCACGGGTGTTCACTCCGCACCCGATCCAGGACCGCACCGACGACGAGATGATCGCCTACGCCGACGCCGCCTTCGACGAGATCGTCAGCCAGATCACCGCCGGCTGAAACACCTCACCTGGCGACGAGCCAATCGAGCCGTTCTAGCAGTTCGACATCGAGTCGGACTGCGATCTGTGTCGTCGACACGCGTCGACGGTATCAATCCGGTAGTCGAAGCGTCAACCCGACCGGTTGACACAGACCCTCGTCGATCAGTGCCGCGACGAGCCGCTGCGCCGTCGACTCGTCGCGCTGCATGATCCCTGCCACATCGTCGGCGAGCGACGGGACCCTCGTTGATCGCCTTCATCAGTCGACCTCTGGCCTGACGGTCACTCCCCTCGAATCGCCCCTGCCGTCCGCTGACTCCGCTCGACCCGACCGCCGGATCATCGAGATTGGGAGTTGTGCCAGGCACAACTCCCAACTACCGGGCACTCGTCGCAGGCTGGGTTCGTGGGGCGGCACAGAACGGCACCGAGGTCCATCAGACATTGGTTCCATGCCCACGCCTCGCCAGCTGGGCAGGCCCCGTCGGCGATCGCCTGCAGCCGCTTCGGGGTCAGACGCTCCCCCGCCACCCTGGCGTACAGGCGGGCGATGTTGGTGTCGGCCACGGCGGCGTCGAGCTCGAACGCGAACGCCATCACTGCCCGGGCCGTGTATTGACCAACACCGGGCAGAGCCAGCAATCCGTCGAGGTCGCGTGGAAAGCCACCGAGTCGCTCGCCACTCGTCGTGCCGTCTCGTGCAGGTTGCGGGCCCGCCTCGGGTAGCCGAGTCCCTGCCACTCGCGCAGCACATCGCCGAGTGGTGCGGCGGCACAGGTCGACACGTCGGGGAACCGTTCGAGGAACGCCTCCCACTTCGGGATCACCCTGAGCGACCTGGGTCTGCTGGAGCATCACCTCGCTCACCAGCACCGCCCACGGATCGCGGGTTCGACGCCAGGGCAGGTCGCGCAACCGCGGCAGCCCCCACGCCAACACCTGATCGGTGAAGTCGGTCACCGGTGGCGGTGTTCGCGCCAATGCCGGAAACGCTCCTGCTGGCGCTGGATGACGTTCAGCGGTGGGCGTGGGATCTGACCGGTCTCGTCGCGCGGCGGACGCCGGATCAGTTCGCCGGTGTCGTCGCGGGTCGGGAATCGCAGCTGGAAGTCGATCTTCGACTCGCCACGCCGGGTTTCTTCCTCGGCCAGGTCGCGAAGACGTATCAGGCGGTCGTGGCGAGCGATCGACCACGGGCCGACACGCAGCGACAGATACAGGATTCCGCCGAGCAGGATCGGGAAGAAGAACTGGGCGAACCGGTACGAGGCGACGCCGAGCGCCGCCTTGCGAGGCCCGGCGCCGAAACCGACCAGCATGCCGATGTAGCTGGTGTCGACGTAGCCGAGACCACCCGGCGTGATCGGGATCGCCGCCAACACGTTGGCGATACCGAACGAGATGATCAGCGCGTCGGCACTGAGCGACACGCCGAACGCTCGCAGGAAGATCCACAGAGCAGCGGCGTCGAACAGCCAGTTCAGGGCGGCCCAGAAGGCGACCCGACCGAGCAACTGCTTGTCGCTGATCAACTGCTCCAGACGCTCGGCGACTCGATGCAGTACGACGGCGGCCTTCTGCTCGTTGTAGTGCAGCTTGCGTGCGATCCAGCGGATGATGACTTCCGACCGGCCCTGGCCTTCCATCAGGCCGAAGACCAGTCCGGCGGCGAGCCCCATCACGATCACGCCGGCGAGCGCCGCCGACCCGTAGATCGCGTTCGACGCCGCGAATCGGGATCGACACGATCAGTCCGCACCACAGGATCATGTTGAGGATCACCGCCGAGCCGAGGCCGACCGTCGCCAGCGCGAAGCCTGCATCGGGCCCTGCCACTCCGGACAGGGTCATCAAGCGGTAGCCCAGCGCGGAACTGGCGGCGCTCCCACCCGGCACGATGCTGGACAGGGCACGGGTACTCATCTGGATTCGGAACAGACGACCGAGCGAGAGCGGCAGCCCGGCCTCGCCGAGCGCCGCCTTCATCAGCGGGGCGTAGCACCCCAGGGCAATCAACTCGAGCCCGAGGCCGATCGCCAGGAGGGACGGTTCGACCCGCTCCAGTTCCTTCCACGCATTGCGGAAGTCCGGGATCAGCGGGACGACGAAGTAGTACAGGACCGCCGCAAACGCCAGCAGCTTGACGGACATCCGGAAGTGGCGCCGCGGCGGGACGATGACCTCTTCGTCGCGGAGCGCCCGCAGTTCGCCGGTGCGCAGGCTGGCGCTCTCGGTGTCGTAGTCACCAGGTGAAGCAATCGGGTCGGTCATGGTGGGGTCCAGGCGCCGGTCGGTGACGACGCCGAGCGCCAGCCTAGGAGCTGATCGGCACCGCGTTGACCAGGTCGCGTAGTTGGGTCACGAGATGGGACCGAACCGCGGAATCGGTCTTGCCGAGGTGAACGACCGTCAACTCTCGGTCGGGAACGACCAGGATGAACTGGCCCTCGTAGCCGTGAGCGGCGATCGACCCTGCGAACTCGGGCCACATCCACCAGTGGCGCCCGTAGTCGAAACCGGCCTCGACATCGTCGGTCGCGTCGTGGGCGACGAAGGTTCGGCCGTGGTCGGTCCAGCCGGCCGGCAGGATCCGGTCTCCCGATTCGGTCACGCCGTCGTTGCGGTACAGCTCGCCGAAGCGGGCGAAGTCGCGGGCGGTGGCGTACACGTACGACGACCCGACCCACGTGCCGACCTCGTCGAACTTGGGGATCGCAGACGTCATCCCAGTCGGGCCGAACAGCCGCTGCCGGAGGAACGCCTCCATGCCTTGCTGTCCACCGCCGACGATCTCGCCGAGGATGCGGGTGATGATGTTCGTCGTGCCCGAGGAGTAGTTCCACACCGTGCCCGGCTCGTGCGATCAGGGGGAGCCCGGCGGCGTAGGCCGCATGGTCGGCGGCGCCTTCTCCGAACAGCATGCCGATGCAGTGCGAGACCTCTCCGTCGACGTAGTCCTCGACGAACTCCAGCCCGGGTCGCATCTCGAGCAGGTTCAACAGAGTGATCCGCTGCTTGTCGGTGCCCTGCCATTCGGGAACGTCGGCGGGCGCTTCGAGGTCGAGCAGACCGTCGCCGACCAACAGCCCGACAGCGGCGTGGGTGATCGACTTGGCGGTGCTCCAGGAGATCAGCGTGGAGTCGGCCGTCAACACTTCGCCCGGCCCGAACATCGTTTCTGGCTGGGCGCCGTATCGCTCGGCGACGATCTCGCCACGGTGCATCACCACCATCGCCAGCGAGATGCCCTGTGCGCCGGGGCGCTCGAAGATGGCGTCGACACGACTCTGGATGGTCACGCCGTGAACCTATCCGGTCGTTCACGCACGGGGAGAGGGGAACCACCGCTGAGCTGAGGATCGCCGTGTCAGTCGAGGGCGATCAACGCTACGCCGAGCAGGGCGGCGGCCAGCCCGACAACCTGGGCGGTGCGCAACCGCTGGTGCATGAAGATCCAGGCCAGTGCAACGGCGACTGCCGGATACATCGACCCGGACACGATCACCGGAGCGATCGGTCCACGTTGGCCGCCATACACGACGGCTGCCACTCCACATGCGCCGAACACGCCCGCCAACCCGCTCCACCACACCGACGCCAGATCGGCGAACGGTCGGCGCCCGGTCGCCAATCCGACGCCGGCAGCCAACACGAACGCCGTCGCCCTTTGCGAGGCGACCGGCCAGGTGCCGGCGTCCGACGACGACTCGACGGCGATCAGGAACATGGCCGCGAAGGCGACACCGGCCAGAGCGCCCAGCACGATGCCGTCGCGCAGACCGTGGCTGCCCGGCGCCCACGACGTCAACACCAGCGCCGCACACCCCACCACGACACCGAACCAACCGAGCGCTCCCGGCGCCTCTCCTCCGGCGGCGTCGCTCAACACGGGGAGCACGGTCGACACCACGGCGGCGATCGGAGCGGCAACCCCGATGCTGGAGCGGGCGTACGCCCACCACAGGGTCGTCAGCGCCACGAATGCGGCCACGCCCGACAATGCGCCCAACGAGAGGTCGCGGGCCGACGGCGACCCCAGCAACGGCGAAAAGGCGACGACGGCGATCGCCCCGCCGAGGAAGGCCGCAGTCGTCGTCTGCAGCGCAGTCGTGCGTCCGGACGATCGGGCGCCGAGGAAGTCGGAGCTCCCGATCAACAGCGACGCCAACAGGCCCAACAGGATCGGCACGGTCGGCGAACCTAGTGGCGATGGCGGGTCGAGAGTAGCGGTCCGTCGGTCAGCGGACCGACGCGTCGGTCCACTTGCTGGGGCTGGCCGGCGCAGGGCCGGTGGCGATCGTGAGCGCCTGCTCCACCGTCGAGGCGTGCTGCGCCATCGCCCGGTGCTCGGGCTTGATCAGGCCGGATCGAACGGCGTCGTCGAAGAAGCCGAACAGGCCGTCGAAGTAGCCGCCGACGTCGAGGAAGGCGACCGGTTTGGCGATGCTGCCGATCTGGTTCCAGGTGAGGATCTCCAGCACCTCGTCGAGCGTGCCGAACCCGCCGGGAAGCGCCACGAAACCGTCGGCCCGATCGGCCATCGCTGCCTTGCGGGTGTGCATCGAGTCGGTCACCACCAACTCGGTCACGCCGTGATGGCCGACCTCGCGGTCGACCAAGCGCCTGCGGGATGAATCCGACCACCGCACCGCCTGCCGCCAACGCGGCGTCGGCGACGATGCCCATCAACCCGACCCGCCCGCCGCCGTAGACGAGTCCGTGCCCCGCCAGGGCGATCGCCTGACCCAACGTTCGGCTGCGGCGACGGCGAACGCCGGATCGTTGCCAGGGTTGGCGCCACAGAACACGCAGATCTGTTTGGGAACGCCCGACATGCCCACAGGATGGCGACGCCGTCGCGACAGGCGACGGTGTCGGCGACGCGACCAGGTGGATGACGGTTACCGCCAAGTAAGTTGGAGCCATGACGACTCCCGACCTGCAGGCCGCAGCGGCCGCGATCGAACTCGCTGACGGCGCCATCACGAAGGCGATCGCCCGCCTGACCGAACTCGGCGGCCCGATGCACAACAAGTCCTCGCCTACGAACTGGCGCATGCCGGCGCCGGAATCGCCACCGCCAAGGCGATGCTGAGCTACGGCGCCAAGGGCGACGTCGAGGCCAGCTCTGACGTGCGGGTTCGCGGCGGACGCGATCCATGACCTCGTCACCAAGCTGATCGGCCGCGAGCAGTTGTGGGGCGTCGAAGTGTCATCGCTGGCCGGCGCCCACGAGTTCGTCACCACCTACCGTGACCCCGAGTTCCTGGCCTCGCTGGCCGGCACGCCCGGGCCGCGCCATCTCGGCGGCGACATGGAGATGGTGCAGGACACGTTCCGCGCGTTCGCCGCCAACGTGATCGGACCCCACGCCGAGCACGTCCATCGCAGCAACGGCGACGTGCCGGAGGAGATCGTTTCCGGGCTGGCCGAGATCGGCGCCTTCGGGCTCAGCGTGCCGGCTGAGTACGGCGGCTACAGCGAGGGCGGCGACGACGAGTACCTCGGCATGGTCGTGGCCACCGAGGAGCTCAGCCGGGCCAGCCTCGGGATCGGTGGGTCGCTGATCACCCGACCGGAGATCCTCACGCGAGCACTCGTCAAGGGCGGCACCGAGGAGCAGAAGCTCGAATGGCTTCCCAAGCTCGCCACCGCAGAGGTGATGCCCGCTGTCGCCGTGACCGAGCCCGACTTCGGCAGCGACGTGGCAGGGATCAAAGTCACCGGCACCCCGGCCAAGGGGCCCGACGGCGCCGACGGCTACGTGATCAACGGTGTCAAGACCTGGTGCACGTTCGGTGCTCGCGCCGACGCGTTGGCGTTGCTGGCACGTACCGACCCCGACCGCACCAAGGGCCACCGCGGTCTCAGCTTGTTCATCGTGCCCAAGCCACGCGGCGAGGGCCACGGCTTCGAGTTCACCCAGCCAGCGGTCTCGGTCGACGGTGTCGAGCGGGTCGGCAAGATGGAGGGTCGCCCGATCGACACGATCGGGTACCGCGGCATGCACTCCTACGAGGTTGCGCTCGAGGACTGGTGGGTGCCGGCCGCCAATCTGGTCGGAGGTGACGACGGGCTCGGCAAGGGCTTCTATCTGCAGATGGCCGGGTTCGAGAACGGGCGCCTGCAGACCGCTGCTCGGGCGCTCGGTGTGATGCAGGCCGCCTACGAGGCAGCCGTCGAGTACGCCCAGAACCGCAAGGTGTTCGGCGAGAACATCTTCGAGTACCAACTCACGCAGGCCAAGCTCGGACGGATGGCGATGATCATCCAGGCCAGCCGCCAGTTCGCCTACCAGGTCGCCACGCTGATGGCCCAGGGGCAGGGTGCGATGGAGGCCTCGATGGTGAAGGCGTACGTGTGCAAGGCAGCCGAGTGGGTCACCCGTGAGGCGATGCAGATCCACGGCGGCTTCGGCTACGCCGAGGAATACCCCGTGAGCCGTCTGTACGTCGATGCCCGGGTGCTGTCGATCTTCGAAGGCGCCGACGAAACCCTGTGCCTGAAGGTGATCGCCCGCCGCCTCACCACCGGCTGATCCGTTACTTCAGAACCAGGGGACGATGTCTTCGACGGAGCGGATTCGCTCGAAGTCGGCGTCGGGATGATCGTCGTAGGGGTCGATCAACACCGGGTGCAGGCCGGCGCCGCGGGCGCTGACGATATCCATGGTGACCGAGTCGCCGACATACACGATGCGATCGCGTTCGAACTCCGAGAAGTACGGGAGCGCGAAGTCGAAGATCCGCGGGTCGGGCTTGGCAACACCGACGACGTGGCTGTCGATGACGACACGCATCGCAATGCCCGGCCCATCGCCGGCCTGGCAGATCCCGTGTTCGCAGCAACACGTCAGCGATCTGGCCGCTGGCATTGGACACGACACCCATCGGCACCCCGGCGGAGTCCAGCGAAGCGAGTGCCGTCAACGTCTCGGGAATCGGCCAGCGCCAGAGGTGAGCGGAACGGGTGTGCTCGAGCACTTCGGCGGCATGTGACCGGGCTGTCTTCGGCGATTCCGAGCGACGCCACGTAGGCGTCGTTGTACGAACTCCAGTCGCGTTCGGTGGATCCCTCGCGCGATTTGTGAGCCATCGCCGCGTAGTGCGCACGGCGATGCGGCGGCGTGCCAACGGCTCCGCCGTAGTTGGTCAACAGCGGACTGAGCACCGTGGGATCCGGCAGCACCAGCACACCGCCGGCGTCGAACAGAACTGCATCAAAACGAGTCATGGGTGCCGCTCAGCCGCCGAGGTCGGCGAGTCGTTCGAGGTCGATATCGCACATCGCCAGAATGTCCATGATGACGTCTGGCTCGGCGGCATCCGGATCATTGAAATCGAAATTGTTGAACACACAGGTCGCCTCCGCCTCGGTGAATCCGACGGCGACCAGTTCGGCGATCGCCTGCTCGCTGATCGTGCCGGCCTGCGGGTCGAAGTCGCTGCTGTCGTCCTGCTCGTCGTCGACGGCGATTCCGCAGACTTGTTCGTTGTACGCCGCAATGTTGGCTTTGGCCGCTGCCGACTGATCATCCTCTTCCAACATCGACAGGTCGGCCTCGAGCAGATCCCAGTCAGCGTCTGCGCAGGACCGCTTCGAGGTCCCTGATGGCTCGGAACGAGATCTCGACATCATCCAACAGTTCGGGCGGCGCTACGTCGACCGCACCCTCGAACAAGCCGACCATCGAGGTAACCGCCGATTCGACCGCCTCCGGATCGGTGAAGTCGACATCGTCGAGCGGGTTGCCTGCGTCTTCGACCGCCCGAGCGGCGACACACCAATCGCTCGACGGATCGGCCGGCAGGTCGGGCAAGTCGGCTGAAGCTTGCTCGGCGTCGTCGGACGACGGCCCCGGCCGTGATGCCGCACTCGCGCTCGTTGTATGCCTCGATCTCGGCGGTAGCGGTGTCCATCTCATCACTCATCGCCTCGAGCTCGGCCAGTGCCGACTCATCGAGCGAGAACAGGTCGTAGTCGACTTCTGCGAGGACCTCACCGAACTTGGCGATGCCGTCTGCGGAGGTTTCGACGGCGTCCTTGATCTCGTCGGGAGCGACCCGCTTGGCATCATCGAGGAGTGCCGAGAACTGCTCGAAGGCGGCTCCCAGCGACTCGCCTCCTGAGTCGATCGACGCTTCGTATGCAGCACTGCTGTCCTCGACCTGTTGAGCCAGAACGCACCAATCGGTGCCGGTCGCTGCATCCGAACCGCCGTCGCCCCCTGCACAGGCCGCCAAGGCCAGTGCAGGAGCAACCAGGAACGCGATGTGCCACTTCATCGAAGCGACGCTATCTGACCCACCTCGACCTGGGTCGGCATGACATCTGTGCCAGCCGGCACGACGTGTCATACGCTGCGGGAGATGGGGCTCATGCACTGGATCTTCGGCAAACATCCACCGCGTCCACCCGACCCGGAACGCACCTGCGAGGCCGCCTGGCTGCCGATGTGGCAAGCCCAACTGGTGCTGCACGAGTTGTTGGAACGCGACGTGCCGGCGGTCGTCAGCGAGGACTTCACGTCGCACCTACGGTTCGGCGCCAGAGAGCCGATGGCACGGATCTTCGTCATGGAACCCCGACTCGTCGAGGCCGAGGCGATCATCGAGGAGATCATCGGCCACCCGCCGGCCCATCAAGGCTTCTGAAGCCGCGACCTCAGATCGCGCTGGTGCGCAGCAGCTCAGGGGCGAACGGGCAGTCGGGACGCAACGACGCCGACACGTCGTCGCTGACACCGTCCGCCGATCCGACGTGGGTGATCAGACCAACGGGCACATCGTCGACTTCGAGTTCCCAGACCGAGCTCGCTGCCATCACACGGTCGGCGATCGCGTCGACGTACTGGACGGGCAAGCGGCGACCGATTCCGGCCGCCAGCCAGACGGGCGTGGCGACCGATCGGGCGACCGCAGCCAGCACGTGCGAACCGATCGGCGCCAGCACACGTTGCGTCGATGCGGCGACCGCCTCGACCACCACGAGGTCGGCCGAGGCGGCGGCCCGGGCAAGCGACTCCGAGGGGATCGGATCGCACTCGACCTCGAATCGTTCGAGGCGCTGCATGAACGACGACGCCTGATGTCGGCTGTCGGCGCACAACACCCGAATGTCGCCACGTCGCAGGAGCGCAGCCCCACCGATCTCCGGCCAACCGATCGTGAGGACGGTGGCCTCGTCGGGCAGCGCGAGGGCAATCTGACGCTCGGCGGCGTCGTCGTCGATCTCGTCGGCAAGCTCCCAGGCCAGCTCCGAGGGGTTGTCCGAGGTGAGCAACCGGGCGCACAGCCACCACACCGGACCCAGCTCCGGGTGCCGCTCGACGATCCGCCGACTGGCGATGACGAGGTTCGCCGGGTCGGCCCGCAGTGTTCCCAGAGCCATGGCTGCCTCGCGGACGAGCGACGATGCATCGGCGCCCCCGAGCACGGGCGACATAGCGAAGATGCTCGATCGGATGCACGCTCGTACGGTACGCCACAACCGGCGCCGATGTCGTGCTGGTTGGGGCAGCTCTCGTTCTGGTCGTTAGGATCGCACGCCGTGGCGACGAAACTGCCTGCCGACCTCATGCTGACGCCGCTCGACGGCGAAGGACGTGACCTCTCCGAGTGGTTGACCACGTTCCATCTCGCCAGCGTGGTGCTCGATCCGTACACGAACGAGAGTTCCTGGATCCTCAAGACCGCGGTCCGAATCCTCGAGGAGTTCCGCGGATCCGACGTCCGCGTCAACCTGATCGTGACCGGCGACGCCGACGACACGCATGCGTTTCTCGGCCCGCTCACCGAACGATTCCTGGTGTTCTGCGACCCCGACCGTTCGGTCGTGAAGGCGATGGGGCTGGAGACGCTCCCGGCGTTCGTGTTCACACGTGTCGACGGCGAAGTGCACGCCAGCACCGAGGGCTGGGACTCCGCCGAATGGCGAGCGGTCGCCGAGGCGATCGCCGCCACCACGGGCTGGAACGTGCCAACGGTGCCGGCTCCCGGCGATCCCGGGCCGTTCGTCGGTTCGCCAGCCGCCGGCTGAGCGTGCCGTCCCCGGCACGCCCACCGCTCCCCGACCTGCCGGTCGCCGAGACCTTCGACGCGCTACTCGAGCCGCACTCGCCACACAACGGCGGGCGGTGCTGGTGGCTCCACCGGGTGCCGGCAAGACCACCCTCGTGCCACTCGCACTGCTCGATCAGGCATGGCTCGGATGACCGTCGAATCGTGATGCTCGAGCCGCGTCGGCTGGCGACCCGGGCAGCGGCACGGCGGATGGCCAGCCTGCTCGGTGAACAGGTCGGTGGCACCGTCGGGTACCAGACCCGCGACGAACGCCACATCGGACCCGACACCCGGATCGAGGTCGTCACCGAGGGCATCCTCACCCGCCGACTGCAGGGCGACCCCGAGTTGCCCGGCGTCGGCCTGGTGATCTTCGACGAGGTGCACGAACGAAACCTGCCGACCGACATCGGATTGGCGCTGACGCTCGATGTCGCCGCCACTCTGCGGCCGGACCTGCGGATCCTCGCCATGTCGGCCACACCCGACACCCAGTCACTGGTCGCCGTGCTGGGCGAGATCCCGGTGATCGAGAGCGACGGACGAATGCACGACGTGGAGATCGTGTGGATGCCGCGCCAGCGACGCAGCCGGATCGAGGACGACACGGTCGCCGCCGTGCAACGCGCGCTGCGCGAGCAGGTCCGGCGACGTGCTCGTGTTCCTACCCGGCATCGGCGAGATCACCCGCACTCAGGCGGCGCTGCGGCAGGTCGTCGGCGGCGACACGGACGTGTACCCGCTGGCCGGCGCGCTCTCGTTGGCCGACCAGGATCTCGCGCTTGGCACCGTCCCCGCCGGGGCGTCGCCGGGTCGTCCTGTCGACCGACATCGCCGAGACATCGCTCACGGTCGACGGGGTGCGGGTCGTGGTCGACTCCGGGTTGGCCCGCGCTCCCCGATTCGACGTGCGGACCGGCATGAGCCGTCTCGACGACCGTGACGACGAGCCGATCGTCGGCCGAGCAGCGCGCCGGCCGGGCCGGACGGGTCGAACCGGGCGCCTGCTACCGGTTGTGGAGCAAGATCGAGCACGGCACGCGGGCTGCCCATCGCGTCACCGCGAGATCGAGGAGGTCGACCTGGCGGGCTTGGTGCTCGAACTCGCCGCCTGGGGCACCCCGGCCGAGCAGTTGGCGTTTCCGACTCCACCGCCCCGCAAGGCGCTGAAGGCTGCCACGGAACTGCTCCACGACCTGGAAGCGATCGACGCCGACGACCGGATCACCGAGATCGGTCGCCAGATGCTCGGGCTCCCGGTGCACCCCCGCCTGGCACGCATGTTGGTGGCCGAGCCGACCTCGCTCGGCTGTGCCCTGGCGGTGCTGATCGACGAGCGCGACATGCTGCGCGGGCGCCCCGACGACCTCCCCGCCGACCTCTCGCTGAGGTTGCGGATCCTCGCCGGACGCGATGTCCACGATCAGGCCGACCGCCGCTCGATCGGCCGGCTGCGCGACCGTGCCCACGACCTCGCCCGAAGGATGCGAATCCGCTTCGACCCCGACCTGATCGACGCCGATCGCGCCGGTGGCGCGCTGCTGCACGCCTTCCCCGATCGTCTGGCGGCTCGGCGCCGGCCCG
This sequence comes from uncultured Acidimicrobiaceae bacterium, assembly GCA_963700265.1. Taxonomy (GTDB): domain Bacteria; phylum Actinomycetota; class Acidimicrobiia; order Acidimicrobiales; family Ilumatobacteraceae; genus Ilumatobacter. The sequence goes on from CAVOWX010000003.1 coordinate 212,420, forward strand.
GCCAGTTTCAGCTCCGGACCGGTTCGGGTGCCTGGCTGCCCGACACCGACCCGCTCGCCCACGAGAGCTTCCTGGTGGCCGCCGACCTCGACGGAAAGCGGGATCGTTCGCGGATCCGACTCGCCGCCGCGCTCGACGCCGACGACGTGGCGGACACGTTCGGCGACCAGATCGACGAGATCGGTGCGGCTCGAATGGGACGACGGGCGCGACGAGCTGGTCGAGCGCGTCGAGCGCCGGCTGGGATCGATGCAGCTGGGAGCCAGCGACCCGTCGCCCTGCGCGCCGGCGACGCCACGACGGCGGCATTGATGGCATCGCGTCCGGAGCGACCGGCTTGGCGGTGCTCGGGTGGTCGGCGACCTCGATCAGCCTCCGCCAGCGGGTCGACTTCCTGCACCGCAGCGTCGGCGAGCCGTGGCCGGACTGGAGCATCTCGACATTGTCGGACCACGCTCGACGAGTGGCTCGCCCCGTACCTGCCCGGTGCCGTCGGCCGCAAGGATCTCGAACAGGTCGATCTGGCGATGGTGCTGCAGGTCACAGCTGCCGTGGCCGCAGGGCGCTGACCTCGACCAGCTCGCCCCGAGCCAACTCGAACTGCCGACCGGCCGTTCGGTGGCGATCGACTACGACGGCGACGAGCCGACCGCCAGCGTACGAGTCCAGGACCTGTTCGGCACCACGGTCCATCCGACCGCCGGTGGCCGCCCGATCGTGTTGCACCTCCTGTCGCCGGCCGACCGCCCGATCCAGATCACCGCCGACCTGCCGGGTTTCTGGGCCGGCACCTGGGCCGACGTGCGCAAGGATCTCGCCGGGCGGTACCCCAAGCACCAGTGGCCGGACGATCCCGCCGGAGCCGCCCCCAAACGTCTCAAGGATCGCTGAGTGATCGCCGCCGAAGTGATCGGGCTGAACGCCGTGGGTCGCGCTGCTCTGCGTCGCCATCGTGTTCGTCGGACGCTGCCGTGCAGGCGTCGATCGGCGTCGGACTCGGGCTGCTGGCGGCTCCCGACGCTGTCGCTGATCGATCCGGCCTTCATCCCCGGGGCGACTCGCCGTGTGCGTGGTGCCGCTGACGGTGGGGATGACGATCCGCGAGCACAGCCACATCGACCGCAGCGGCATCTCACGGGCGGTCGTGGGTCGCTTCACGGGAGTCGTGATCGGGGCTTGGCAATTTCCCACATGGACGAGACCGGGATCGCCATCGTGGTCGGGCTCAGCGTGTTGCTGGCCGTCGTCGGCTCGCTGACCGGCATCCACTTCGCCCCGTCACCTCGCAACCTGTTCGTCGCCGGGACCGCCTCCGGGTTCTCCGGAACTGTCGCCGGGGTGGGCGGCCCGCCGATGGCGCTCACCTATCAGCACTCCGATCCGCGCACGCTGCGGGCGACGTTGGCGACGTTCAACATGATCGGGTCGGCGTTCACGATCCCGAGCTTGGTGATCGCCGGTGTGATCGGTCGCCGCGAGTTGCAGCTGGCGCTGATGCTGGTGCCAGGCGTGTTGTTGGGCCTGTGGAGCGGCCAGTTCACGATCGCCCGGCTGCCTCCCGAGCGGGTTCGCCCGTTCGTATTGGTCGCCTGCGCCGCCTCGGCGCTGGTGCTGCTCGCTCACCAGCTGCTCTGAACAGATCGGCGACCCGTTCGCATAGGGTTTGGGACATGGCTGCTGCCCAGGATCGCGACGATTTCGACTTCACCGAGCTGCTCCCGCTCGGGCCCGACGACACCCCGTACCGGTTGGTCACCACCGACGGCGTGTCCACGTTCGACACCGAGGAAGGCACGTTCCTGAAGGTCGAGCCCGAGGCGATCCGCCGCCTCACCGCCGAGGCGATGCACGACATCGCCCACTTCCTTCGGCCGGCGCACCTCCAGCAGCTGCGCAACATCCTCGACGACCCAGAGGCGAGCGCCAACGACCGGTTCGTCGCCACCGACCTGTTCAAGAACGCCGCCATCTCGGCCGGTGGTGTGCTGCCGATGTGCCAGGACACCGGCACGGCGATCGTGAAGGGCAAGAAGGGCCAGTACGTGTTCACCGGCGGCGGTGACGAGCGGGCGATCGCCCACGGCATCGAGGACACCTACCTCACGAGCAATCTGCGCTACAGCCAGATGGCGCCGATCACGATGTACGAGGAGAAGAACACCGGCAACAACCTCCCCGCCGAGATCAAGATCTCGGCGACCGACGGCGACGCCTACAAGTTCCTGTTCATGGCCAAGGGCGGCGGCAGCGCCAACAAGAGCTACCTGTTCCAGGAGACCAAGGCGCTGCTCAACGAGGCGACCCTGCTGCCGTGGGTGTTCGACAAGATGCAGATGCTCGGCACCGCGGCCTGCCCGCCGTATCACCTCGCCGTGGTGATCGGCGGCACGTCGGCCGAGTTCGCCGTGGAAACGGCCAAGCTGGCCTCCACCAAGTACCTCGATTCGCTGCCGACCAAGGGTTCGCCTTCGGGTCACGGGTTCCGCGACCTCGAGCTGGAGGCGACGCTGTTGCAGCTCGCCCAGACGACCGGTATCGGCGCCCAGTTCGGCGGCAAGTACTTCTGCCACGACGTGCGCGTGATCCGGTCTCCCGCGCCACGGCGCCAGCTGCCCGGTGGCGATTGCAGTGTCGTGTTCCGCCGACCGTCAGGCGCTCGGCAAGATCACGCCTGACGGCGTGTTCCTCGAAGACCTCGAACGCGACCCGGCCCGCTTCCTGCCCGACCCAACGGCTGAGGATCTCGACGAGACGGCGGTGGTGCGGATCGACCTCAATCGGCCGATGCCCGACATCCTCGCCGAACTCTCGAAGTACCCGGTTCGCACCCGCGTGATGCTGACCGGCCCGATCGTGGTCGGGCGCGACATCGCCCACGCCAAGATCAAGGAGCGGCTCGACGCCGGCGAACCGATGCCGCAGTACCTGCGTGACCACTGCATCTACTACGCCGGCCCGGCCAAGACCCCCGAGGGCTACGCCTCGGGTTCGTTCGGCCCGACCACCGCTGGCCGGATGGACTCGTACGTCGAGCAGTTCCAGGCCGCCGGCGGATCGATGATCATGCTCGCCAAGGGCAACCGCTCACAGGCGGTCACCGATGCCTGCAAGGCGCACGGCGGCTTCTACCTCGGCTCGATCGGCGGCCCGGCCGCCCGGCTGGCGCTCGACAACATCCGCAAGGTCGAGGTGCTCGAGTACCCCGAGCTCGGCATGGAAGCCGTCTGGAAGATCGAGGTCGAGGACTTCCCCGCCTTCATCGTGGTCGACGACAAGGGCAACGACTTCTTCCAGCAAGTCAGAGCCGAGGCCGCCGTCCGAGTCACCCAAGTCAAACTCAGCTGATTGGCAGCGAGCCGCACCGACTGCGAATTGGGAACGCGACCAAGTCGGCTGCGGGGGCGACGATTCCGACTCGTCGAGCGCAGCAGAGGCACCGCTCTGACCGCTCAAGCCTCTCGTCGAACTCATTCTCGCTGCCATGGCTGAGTTCATCGCCACGACGCGCCACCCTGGTTGAGCGCCTGGCGACGGGCGATGATCGGTCTCGGCGATAGCGTCGACGGCCCCATCTGAAATACCTCTGAGCAGGGACGTTGCACGTTCGGTCGAACATGTGTACGATTGCATCATGACCCTGATCGACGAGCGAATCGACGGCTTCGTGGCCGAGATTGCCGATGCGGCGGGGGCTCTCAATCTGGCGAACGCCCGGCTCGTCGAGATCACCGAACGGGTGCTGCTCGACGAAACTTGGTCGGTAGCGGCGTCCATTCGCCGAGCCAGTGGTTGACGTACCGAGCCGGCGTTTCCCCCGAACGCGCCAAGGCGATCGTGGGCGTAGCCGGGCGTCGATCCGCGTTTCCCGCAGGTGATCTCGGCGTTCGACGCCGGCGAGCTCTCGCTCGAACAGGTGGTCGAGCTGGTGAAGGCGCCCGAGTGGGCCGACGGACTCGTGCTCGACTGGGGGCGGGTCGCCACCGTCGCCCGACTGCGCAAAACGATCCGCAGGGAATGGTTCACGGAGGCCCCAGACCTACCTGAGACTGATGATGCTGTCGGTTCCGATCGCGATCGAGTGTCGACCCGTGTCGCCGACGACCACCGGTGGCGGCTCAACGGCGAGCTCGACATGGGTCGCGGCGCAGTGGTCGACGCTGCGTTGATCGAAGCGCGCGAGTCGCTGTTCGAGCGCGGGCAGACGGCCATCAGCACCGCAGACTGCCTGGTCGAGGTGTGTCAGCGCTTTCTCGACGGCATCGAATCGCCGACCCGCCGTGAGCGTTCCAAGACCTGGATTCACATCGACGTCACGGATGGTGCCGCATCGACGACCGACGGTTGGCGATTGCCTGATTCGGTGCGCGACCACCTCTGCTGCGACGGTCTCGTGCAGCCGGTGTGGGAACGCGAGGGCATGCCGTTCTCGGTCGGCCGTACCCACCGGATCGTGCCCGAGCGCACCCGCCGGGTCGTCGAGCGCCGCGATCGCGGCTGCCGGGTTCCGGGGTGTACGAACGATCGCTTCCTCGAGGTTCACCACATCATCCACTGGCTCAACGGCGGAATGACCGACACGTGGAACCTGATCTGCCTCTGCCCACATCACCACCGCCTCCACCACACCGGCGTGCTCGGGGTCGCCGGCAACGCCGACGACCCGGACGGCATGGTGTTCACCGATTCGCGGGGAAGCCCGCTCGAATCGTGCGGCAAACCGAAACCACCGGCCAATGCTCCCCCATCTCCGGCCAAGCAATATCAACCACCGTTGCGGGGGCGAGTCGACTACAACTGGGTCGGCCTCGGCTGGGTCCACCCCGACGAACAACACCGCCGCCGAACCCGCCACCACCCGAACCAAGACCCGAGTCAACGCTCGCTAGCCCCATAGGCGTGGGGGTTCACGACGGAGGACCCGACCGCCACGCCGGTCAGGCGAGGCTGACGAGGTCGAGCCATTCTTGGCTGTAGTAGTCGACGTCGCCGTCGGGCATCAGCAGCACCTTGGTGGGGTTGAGTTCGGTCACGAACTCGGTGTCGTGGCTGACGAAGATGATCGCTCCTGGCCAGCCCTTGAGGGCGTCGGCCACGGCGGTGCGTGAAGGCGGGTCGAGGTTGTTGGTCGGCTCGTCGAGCAGCAACAGGTTGTTGCGGCCGACCATCAGCATCGCCAGCGCCAGCTTGGTCTTCTCGCCGCCCGACAGCGTTCCGGCATCCTGGAACACCTTCTCGCCGGACAGCCCGAACATGCCCAGCAGGCCGCGCAGTTCGGTCTCGGTCAGATTCACGTTGGTCGGCATGTCGGCACGGATGTTCGAGAGCAGCGACGCCGACGTGTCGAGATTGTCGTGCTCCTGGGCGTAGTACCCGGCGTGGACCTGGTAGCCGAACTCGAACTGGCCGAGATCGGCCTTCGTCTCCTCGGCGAGGATTCGCAACAGGCTGGTCTTGCCGGCACCGTTGAGGCCGAGCACCAACAGGCGCTCGCCGCGACCGAGGTCGAAGCCGACGTCCTCGAACACGGGCGGGCCGCCGTACCCCTTGCACAGCCCCGAGGCGGTGATCACCGTCTGGCCGCACGCCGGAGGGTCGGGGAAACGGACCGTGATGGTCTTGACCGCCTTCGGCGCCTCGACCTTCTCGGCGGCGAGCCGGGCGATCCGCTTCTCGACGCTGTGGGCCTGGGCCGCCTTGGTTGCCTTGGCGCCGAACCGGTCGACGAACTTCTGCATGCGGGCGATCTCGCGCTCTTGCTCGGCGGCCTGCTTGATCAGGCGCCGCTCGTCTTCGGAGCGAGCGTTGAGGTACTGCGTGTAGGTGCCCTTGTACTCGACGATGTGACCGGTTGCGGTCTCGGTCGATCGATCGAGGTGGAGCACGCGGGTGATCGCCTCGTCGAGCAGTTCGAGGTCGTGGCTGATCACCAGCAGGGCGCCCTCGTACTGGCGTAGGAACCCCATCAGCCAGGTCTTGGCGTCGACGTCGAGGTGGTTGGTCGGCTCGTCGAGGCACAGCACGTCGCTGCCGGCGAACAGGATCCGCGACAGCTCGACCCGGCGTCGCTCGCCACCGGACAGCACACCGATCGGCCAGTTCCATGCGATCCTCGCCGAGCCCGAGGCCGGCTGCCAGCGCACGCGCCTCGCTCTCGGCGTAGTAGCCGCCCGACGACCTGGAACTGCTCCTCGGCCCGGCTGTAGCGGCCGACGTTGCGGTCGGTCGGCGCTTCCTCCATCGCGATCCGCAGCTTCTCGATGCGGATCACCTCCTCGTCGATGCCGCGGCCCGACAGCACGTGCTGGATCGCTGTGCGCGAGTTGTGGTCGCCCTCGATCTTCGGGTCCTGTGGCAGGTAGCCGAACCCGCCCTTGCGGAGCACCTTGCCGGCGGCCGGCTCGTTGGCCCCGCCGAGCACCCGGAACAGCGACGTCTTGCCGGCACCGTTGCGCCCGACGATGCCCGACCTTGTCGCGCGGCATCACGGTGAAGCTGGCGCCGTCGACGAGCAGTCGACCACCAACTTCCACGGAGAGTGCCTGGGCCTGGAGCATCGGTCCAGGCTACGGTCAGATTCGTGACGGCCACGGTGACCTCTGTCGTCGGGCGCTTTCCAGCGCTCGCCGCACCGATCGCTTGTGGATGCTGCCTGCTGGCTGGAACCGTCTACGTGGCCGCCGTCGACCCCAGCGACGGCCGAGCCTTCCTGCCGTGCCCGTTTCGCACGCTCACCGGCTGGTGGTGCCCTGGGTGCGGGCTCACCCGGGCGACGCACCACGTGTTGCACGGCGACATCGCGCCAGGCGCTGAGGTACAACCTGTTCGTGCTGCCGATCCTGGCCGGACTGGCGCTGGTCTGGCTGGCGTGGACGATGCAGGTCGCCGGTCGACCGATTCGGTTGGTCGCCGAGCTGCCCGCTTGGGCCTACGCCGTCGCCACCACGGCGCTGGTTGCGTTCGCGATCGCCCGCAACCTCCCGGTCGTGTCGGGCCTGCGCGGCTGATCGCGTTACAGCACGATCGCGCTGTCGTCGGTGAACACCGACGGCAGAGCACTCGCCTGGTTCACCGTCTTCACCGCCCGGCGTCCTGCCCAGCGCAGCGGCCGTGAGCAGCACCAGCAGTTCGCTTCCAGCGTCGGTCAACTGAGGCCCACCATCGTCGAGCAGGTCGTCTGCGATCGGATTCGGATTCGGTCTCGGCAGCCCAGTCGGCGAGCACCACGTTGGGCAGCAGGCGAGCCTTGGCTCGAATCACCCGGTTGATCGCGATCGCATCGTCGTCTGACCTCGGTCAGGGTGTACACCAGCGTCGGCCGCGGCGACAGACCGTTCGAGCAGGAGCGTCGTACTGCGCGGCGAAGGCGTCGATGTCGCCGTCGAAATGGTTGCCGAGCATGACAGCGGCGACATCCCACTGCATCGCGTCGGGCGCAGACAGCAGCTCGTTCACCACCTGCTGACCGAACTCGATGAAGCGACCAGGTTCGGCGGCGATCTCGACAGTCCATCCGAACCCAGCCAACGAGTCACACATCGCACCGTCGTTGCGGGGCGCGGTCGAGGCCAGCACGGTGTCGCCGATCAGCAGCACGTGATACTCGTCGACGACATCAGCGAGCTCGCCTTCGATCGGCTCGATCGGCTCGACCGTTGGTTCGAGCGTGGTCGGCGGAATGGTCGGTGGAGCAGGCAGCGTGGCTGCCGACGAGATCGCTTCGGGCAGCTCACCGAGTGCAACGGTCGCCGATGTCGCCTGGTCTGGCCGCGGAGCGACCGTTTGACCGCTGCTACACGCCGACAACGCCAGACGCCAGCGCCGCCGACATCGCCGGCCAGGTCGGCCCGCTGGCGCGTGGAGGTCGGTGTTGCCCTGATCATGCAAGGGCCATTGAAGCCGATCGTGGGCCCGTAACCATGTCACGGGCCCACAATCGGTCAAATCGGCGTTCGCCGAGCGCGAACTCAGCGGTTCTTGAGCGAGTCGCGGATCTCCGTCAGGAGATCGATCTCGGAGGGGCCGGAGTCGGCTTCTTCGGGCTGCTTCATCTTGTTGTAGGCCTTGATCAGCAGGAACAGGATGAAGGCGACGGCGACGAAGCTGATCGCAGCGTCGATCACGAGGCCGATGCTGATGCGGGCATCGCCGATGTCGAAACCGATCGAGCCGTAGTTCGACTCGCCGAAGATGGCGGCGATGATCGGGTTGATCACGCCGTTGAGCAGGGCGTCGACGATCTTGGCGAAGTACAGCGCCATGATCAAGCCGACCGCGATCGTGACGACGTCGCCCTTCTGGATGAAGGCCTTGAACTCGTCCATCATTTCTTTCATGTTGTGGTGTCTCCTTGTAGGCGGGATTGGTCCCCCAGCAGCCATAGTCAAGCACAACGGTCGCTTCGTTCTGGGCGATGCAGGCCGATTCGACCCGCTCGACTTCGGTACGGTGTGCGGGCGATGGACTTCGAGCACGACCCTCACGCCGGCCCCGACGAGCCGCAATTGCTCGACCGGATCGACGCCCTGCGAGTGCTTCGCGCCACTTCGACCGAGGAGAAGGGTCGCTTGCTCGAGGAGATCGGCGGCCCCGGCAAGGTCGAGCAGGAGATCGTCAGCCAGCTCTCGAAGATCAAGCCGCTCTGGCAGCCCGAACAGTTCCCCGAGGCGCATCGGATGGCGATGCGTTCGCTCGAAGTGCTCGACCGCAACGGGGTACGTGGGGCGCCGATGCCGAAGCTGCTCGGACCGCTCAAACCGATCGTCGGATTCGATCGTGCAACTGGTCACTCGGCTGATCGTGCGCGGGTATCAGAACAACGTGGCGTCGGCGATCCGCAAGCTGTACGAGCGCCGCGAGGCCAACAGCATCTGGGGCAGCCCAGCCCATGTGCTGCTGCGACGGGCCCGCATCAACGCCGTTCAGGTCGAACAGGGTCTGCGATCGAACCCGGTCGGCGTGCCTGGGTTCCTGCTCGGCGGCGCGGCGCTGTCCGGACTGTTCTCGTTGATCGCCGATGAGCCTCACGAGCGGCGATCAAGGACAGCACCGGTCGAATCGTGCTGGGTGTCGTGACGGCGGTGCTGATGCTCAGCCTGTCGTGGGTGGCGATCTATGCCGCTTCGATCGCCCGGCGCCGGATTCGACTCACCACGCAGCAGCCGATGCGGCGCTGTGGGACACGATCGGGGCCGCCGGCGATCCGCCCCGTGATCACTCGTACCACTTCGCGCTGATCGCACTGATCCTGCTGGCGCTCGCCGCGCTGGCGGTGCCTTTGGTCGTTTCGGCATTCCTGTGAGCTGAAAGAGGTTCCCTCGGCATGGCACATCAGTACGACCTCGTCATCATCGGCCTCGGGTCGGGCGGCACGTTGGCAGCCGAGTTCGCGGCCGGCGAACTCGGACTCAAGGTTGCCGCTGTCGAGCGGGGCCGGATCGGTGGTGACTGCCTGTGGACCGGGTGTGTGCCGTCGAAGTCGCTGATCGCCAGCGCCAAAGTCGCCCACAACGTACGCCACGCACACCGCTACGGCATCACGGCAGGCGAACCCGAGATCGACCTCGAGGCAGTGTGGGGTCGCATCAAGACCATCCAGGCCGGCATCGCCGCCACCGACGATTCACCCGAGCGATTCGTGGAGCTGGGCGTCGAACTGGTCGAGGGCGAGGGCCGCGTCACCGGCTACAGCGAGGTCACCGTCGAGACATCGGGCGGACACGCGCAAGCTCGACACTCGCTTCATCCTCGTCTGCACCGGAAGCCGGCCGGCGATTCCGCCGATTCCGGGTTTGGCCGAAGTCGAGTTCCTCACCAGCGAGAACATCTTCGAGCTCGACCGACCGCCGATGTCGCTCGTGATGATCGGCGGCGGGCCGATCGCCAGCGAGCTGGCCCAGGCGATGGTGCGCCTCGGCGTGCCGACGACGGTGCTCGAGATGGAGCACCGGTTGGTCCCCGCGATGAACCCGAACTCGCCGATCGACTGGCCACGGTACTGCGCAACGAGGGCGTCGACCTGCAACTGGCAACGGTCGCCAAAGCGGTGCGAGCCGGCGGCAACGGAGTCGTGGTCGAAACCGACGAGGACACGTTCTCGGCGGCCGGACTGGTGGTTGCGACCGGCCGCGTGTCCAACGTGGAGTCGTTGGGACTCGATCGATTCGGCGTTCCGGTCGGTCCTGGCGGAGTCGAGGTCGACGGTCGCAACCGAACCCTCGTACCGAACATCTACGTCGTCGGCGACGCCGCCGCCGGTCGGCCACCGTTCACCCACGCAGCCGCCCACGACGCCGTGCTGGCGGTTCGCGACATGTTCCTGCCGGGCCGCGGCAACCCGGCCCAGCTCGTGCCGTGGTGCACGTTCACCGACCCGGAGTTGGCGCACGTCGGGCTCACCGCCGCCGAGGCCAGGGAACGGTACGGCACACGCCACATCAAGGTCTACCGGCATGACCTGGCCCACAACGATCGGGCCCGAGCGGACGGCCACACCGAGGGGATGCTGATCATCGTCACGTCGAAGGACCGCATCGTCGGTGCCCACGCGCTGGCGCCGGCGGCCGGCGAACTGATCCACGAACTGGCGCTCGCGATCAAGTTCTCGATCGGCATCGACGAGCTCTCGGAACTGGTCCACATCTACCCCACGATCGCCGCCGGGGTCGGCCGGATGGCCGCCGACCGGTCGTATCGCGACCGCCCGCCGCTACCGACTGCTCGCCAAACTCAGCCGTCGTCTCGGCTGACGCCCGCACTGTTTTCGCCCGCCGCGCCCGCGCTCGCGCCAAGCGCGGGTCGAGTTCGGCGAAGGTGTCGACCTTGCGCAGCGACGGGAACAACATGGCGAAGCTCCCGGCCACGACGATCGTGAGAAAGCCCCCGCCGGCGATCGACCACGGGAGACCGAACGCCCGGGCGGTGACGCCACTCTCGAACGCACCCAACTCGTTCGACGCCCCGATGAACACACCCTCCACCGCTGACACCCGCCCGAGCTGGTCGTCGGGGGTGACCAACGGCACGATCGAACCCCGGATGTACATCGAGATCATGTCGGCCGCCGACAGCACGACGAGCGAGATGAACGCCAGCGTGTAGCTGCGGGTCAGGCCGAACACCATCGTGCCGGCACCGAACACGGCGACGACCCACAGCAGCGTCGGGCCGACTCGGCGTTGCACCGGCCTGACCGCCAGCCAGATCGCCATCATCGCGGCGCCGATGCCTGGGGCCGCACGCAGCCAGCCGTAGGCGATGTCGCCGACACCCAACCGTTCACTGGCGACGGCCGGAATCAGGGCGACCGCCCCACCGAACAACACGGCGAACAGGTCGAGCGAGATCGAGGCCAAGCACGATCGGGGTTCGTCGCACGAACTTCAGACCCTCGAGGGCAGCGCTCAGCGTCGGGCGATCGGTGACCCGCTCCGGCTCTCTGACATACACGACCGCCAGCATCGGGACGATCGAAAGCAACCCCAACACGGAGGCGATCGCGTACGCCGTCGGAAGGTGCCGGTGGCGTACAGGAACCCGCCGAGCACCGGCCCCACGATCGACGAACCGGTGAAGGTCGCCGTCCACAGGGCGATCACCTGTGGGAACTCCTCCTGCGTGCAGATCAGCGGCGGGATCGAGCGGCGGGCCGGCATCATCATCGCGTCGGAGGCGCCGAGCACGAACGCGATCACGAAGAATGGCCAGATCGCACTCGGCTCAGATCGGCTGAGCAACAGGAATGCCACGGCGCAGGCGACGCGACCGAACAGGAACAGGCTCGTCACCCGGCGTCGATCGAACCGGTCGGCAACCCAGCCCGACACGAGGATCAAGAGCACCGCCGGAACGAACTGGGCGAGACCGATCAGGCCGATGTCGAGTTCGTCGCCGGTGAGGTCGAACACCTGCTTGAACAGCACGGTGACGAGAATGTTGTGACCGATCGAGGCGAGCGCCGTCGACGCCAGGTATCGGCGAACTGGAGCAAGGCGGAGTACCTGGCGGGCGTTGCTCACGCCGGCACGCTAGCGACGAGGAATCCACCACACCCGAACGAGCACACCCTGTGTCGCATCGAACTGCGCTGCGACGACTCAGGCATCCTCGTCGTACACCTCGGCCGGCACGGCCTTGATGAAGCGATCGATCACGTGGTCGACGCCACGGTCGACCAGCATCGCCATCGCCACCACCACGGCAATCGCCGGCACGAGTGAGTAGTCGCCGAGCAACTCGGGCAGCAGGAAGACGGCGACGAATGGCGACCTGAGTCCGACCGCTACTCCGATCGCCATCGACGCCACCATGGCGTCCCAGGGATGCACCACCGCGAGCCCGAGCGACTCGGCCGCCAACAGCACCAGCAGGGCAGTGCCGCTGGTGATGCTGATGGTCGGCGTCAACACACCACCGGGGGCGCCTGCCCCGAGCGCGGCCGTGGTACCGATCAGTTTGCCGATGGTGAGCGCCAGAGCGAGGGTCACTGTTGCCTCCAGCGAGGCGTGGCGAAGCGCATCCATTCCATTTCCGGACGCCGACGGGAACCACGTCACAGCCGCTCCGGCCACGGCAGCGAGGGCAGCGATGCCGACCCACGCCCTCCGGCCGAACAACCCGACCAGGGCTCCTCCGCTGACCCGAGCCCTCACCTGGAGGAAGCCATGGGCAACGATCACTGCCGGCACCAGCCCGACCGCGGCGAGCCAGATCATCGTCCACTGCGACCCCTGGATCGGCGGAAAGATGGCCTTGCCTCCGAGCAACCACTTCGTGAACAGGAAGCCGCCGGCCGCCCCGACGACGCCGAACACCGTTGCCCGACGACTGGCCCTGACTCGAAGCGTCTCCTCGACATACAGGACAGCGGCGATCGGAGCGTGGTACGCCGCCGCGAACGCCGCCGCGATCCCGGCGACGGCCGAGCGCATCTCCGCGTCCGCCGGACTTGCGGCCGAGCACCGACCCGACCGCACCGCCGGTCTCGATGATCGCCGACTCACGCCCGATCGACACCATCCCCGAGAACACGGTCCAGGTCGCGAACGACTGCACGATCGTGGCGCGCAGGGAGATGCTGCGACCTTCTCCGCCGGCGGATGCCGCAACCGCTTTGACACCGACATGCTTCGACCAGTTCTTCTCGACCGCTCGGCCGAGCGCCGCCGCCAGTACGACCGATCCGGTCACCACGCCGAACACGGTCAGGCGCGGCAGCGACGCTGCCGAGACCGTCGGATCGTGCGAGTCGGAGTAGAACTCGAGCACGAGTTCGGCGAGCTCTTTGAAGAAGTGGGCGAAGGTAGCCGCGACGGCGACCACGACGACGACCAGCACCACCGTCACGGGGAGCGGCCGAGAGGGACGAACATCGAACCCGAGCGTGCCTTCTGGATGGTCGCCCGAGTGCGACCCGCTCTGTTGCCCAGATCCCATGCTTCAGCCCAATCCGGCCGCAGACCTGGTCGGTTCGACGAGCGTTGCCACGAGGTTCACGAGTGAGCGTCGGAGACGCCGCTGACTTCCGCCAAGGTGGTGAGGAAGCGGTCGTTCTCGACGACCGATCCGATCGTGACACGGATCCCTTCGCCGGAGAAGGGTCGGATGACGACGCCGCGTCGCTCGAGGTCGAGGGCGATCGAGTCGGTCCGGTCGGCGGTGGTGAGCCACACGAAGTTGCCTTGGTGGTTGGGGAGCGACCAACCGGCGGCAGCCAGCTCGACCTCGACGCGGGCCCGCTCGGCGAGGATGCCCTGCACCCGCTCGTCGATCGCCGGCTCGTTGTCGAGCGCCGCCAGAGCGGCAGCCTGGGCCAGTGCGTTGACCGTGAACGGCAGCATGGTCTTGTCGACCGTGGCGATCACGTCGGGATGCCCGATCGCGTAGCCGACCCGCAGGCCGGCCAATCCGTGCGCTTTCGAGAACGTGCGGGTGATGATCACGTTCGGGAAGTCGGGCAGCAGTTCGCTGACCGGATCGCCGAAACCTGGATCGAGGAACTCGCGGTAGGCCTCGTCGAGACACACGATGACGGTCGCGGGAACCCGCTCCAACAACGACCTCAACTCGGTCGTGGTCGAGGCCACCCCGGTCGGGTTGTTGGGCGTCGCCAGAAACATCAGCTTGGTTCGGTCGGTGACGGCGTCGGCCAGCGCGGCGATGTCGAACCCGAGATCTGCCGCCAGTGGAACCTGCACCGCGACCCCGTTCATCAGGCGGGTGAACACGGGGTAGACCTCGAACGACCGCCACGGGTAGACGACCTCGTCGCCCGGGTCGACGTAGCTGAAGAACAACTGCTGGAGAATCCCCGACGAGCCGCTCCCGACGGTGATCTGATCGGCACCGACGCCGAGCTTGGCGGCGATCGCCTCCCGCACGGCGTTGGCGCGGTGGTCGGCGTACCGATTGACCCCTGACGCCGCCTGGTGGATCGCTGCGACGATCGGGTCGAGCGGGGGAAGTGGGTTCTCGTTCGAGGCGAGCTTGATGGCATCGATGATCCCGTGCTCGGCCTCGGCCTGGGCAGCGCCCTTGCCGGGACGGTAGGCGGGCAGGTCGGCGACGACCGAACGAGGTCGGCCGATCAGTGGTTGAGTCACAGTGGTGACGGTAGCGCCCGAGGATCGCCGAAGTCAGGCCGAAGTCGGGCCGAAGTCAAGAGGGACCGGCATACAACACGCCGTCGGCGTGGAGGGCGTCGATCTCAGCATCCGTGTAACCAACCTCGGCAAGGACCTCGCGGTTGTGCTCGCCGTGCAGCGGGGCAGGCCGCCGAACGACGTCGACGTCGGCCACCTGTCCCGTGAGCGGCGGCGTGACCCGATAACGACCACCATGGGGATGGTCGGCCAACGGGAGGTCGGTCAACAAGTCGTCGACCGTGGCGACGCGGCTGGACGGGATGTCCGCCCGGCTGAACACCTCCATCCACTCGTCGGTGGTGCGCTGCAACAGGATCGTCGCAACCTCGCGGTACAGCGTGCCGCCGTTCTCCATGCGCGAGCGCCTGGTCATGATCCGCGGATCGCCGATCAGGTCCTCCCGGCCACCGAGCCGGAAGATCGTCTCGTAGTGGCTCTGGTCGTACGGGAGCACGTTGACCATGCCGTCAGCGGTGGCGTGTGGCCGTCGCTCGGGCGTGAGAATCCGGGCATAGCCGGCCGGTCCGAGCGGCGGTTCGGGGATCGCAGACGCACCGTGCTCGACGAGCAGGTACGACCGCATCACCTCGGTCATCGCGATCGTGATGTCGCTCCCCTGCCCGGTGCGTTCACGCTGGAACAACGCGACAGTGATGGCGTTGGCGATCACCAGGCCGGCGGTCTTGTCGGCGATCAGGGTCGGCACCAGCACTGGCGGTAGGCCGACCTTCTGGGACAGGTCACAGATTCCACTGGCCGACTGGATGATGTCGTCGTAGGCGGGAGCATCGGCCAACTCCGAATCGACTGGAAAGCCGGCGGCGGCGCAGTAGACGATGTCGGACTTGAAGGTGCGCATGTCGTCGTAGGTCAAACGCGCCCTGGCTCGAGAACCGGGACGAAGATTGGTGGCAAACACGTCGGCCCCGGCCACCAGCCGACCCAGCGCCTCGTAGCCCTGCGGCGTGCGGATATCGAGTCCGATGCTGCGCTTGTTGCGCATCAGGTTCATCGTGACACCCGACAGCTGGGCGTGCGGGCCGATCCCCATCGAGCGGTTGGTATCGCCTCGGCGATCCTCGATCACGATCACGTCGGCGCCGAGGTCAGCCAGGATGTGGGTACCGAGCGGTCCCATCACGACCGAGGTCATGTCGATGATGCGAATGCCGTCCAGGGGAAGCGTCACGGCTCAGACGTTAGGCGACCGGCTCGCTCGGCTCCGGTACCGAATGGTCGCGGCTGGTACCGTTCGATCCAACTCACCTGGAGGGCTCCGATGAAGACCGCAATCACCGAACTGTTTCGAATCGACGTACCGATCCTGGCCTTCACCCATTGCCGCGATGTCGTGGTCGCTGTGTCGAAGGCAGGAGGGCTCGGCGTGCTCGGCGCCGCCGGCCACAGCGACAACCAACTCGAGATCGATCTCGACTGGATCGAGGACGAACTCGGCGGGCGGCCCTACGGCGTCGACCTGATCGTTCCGGCCAAGTACGCCGGTTCCGATCAGGGCGGGTTGAAGATGAGCGACCTGGTTGCGATGATTCCGCAGGAACACAAAGACTTCGTTGCCGACATCCTCCAGCGCTACGACGTCCCCGAGCTTCCGGACGACGGCGGGCGCGGCGGATTGGTCGGCGGCAGCGACGCCGCCCCGTTCTCCGCCTCTCGCGCCGATCCACAACTCGAGATCGCGCTGGCCCACAAGCCGTCGATCGTGGTCAACGCACTCGGTCCGCCGCCCGCCCACATGATCGAGCGGGTGAAGCAGGAGGGCCGTCTGGTCGGCGCCCTCGCCGGTGCCGCCCAGCACGCCGAGCGGCACGTCAACGCCGGTGTCGATGTGATCATCGCTCAGGGATCAGAAGCGGGCGGGCACACGGGCGAGATCGGCACGATGGTGCTGATCCCTGAGATCGTCGATGCCGTCGGCGACATCCCGGTACTCGGTGCCGGCGGAATCGGGCGTGGCCGACAGATGGCGGCGGCGATGGCGCTCGGCGCCCAAGGCGTGTGGTGCGGCTCCGTGTGGCTCACGACCGAGGAAGCCGAAACCCACCCGGCCGTGAAGCAGAAGTTCCTGAGCGCAACATCGAAGGACACGATCCGTTCGCGGTCGCGCACGGGCAAGCACGCCCGCCAACTCAAGACGGCGTGGACCGACGAGTGGGAGCGCGAGGACACTCCGGCTCCGCTCGGGATGCCGCTCCAGCCGATCCTGGTCGACGAGGCGATCCGTCGGATCGACCGCTCGGCACACCAGCCAGATTCAGGTGCCAACAAGCTGGCGAACTACTACGTCGGTCAGATCGTCGGGGCGATGAACGAAACGAAATCGGCCACCCGGGTCGTGTACGAGATGATCGAGGAGTTCATCGAGTCGGTCGAACGCCTCAACACCCAGATGAACAGCTGACGCTTGGTCGACGCGGGGCTTCAGGCCTGGATTGCCCGAACGATCAGGTCGAGCATCTCGACTACGGCCTGCTCGAATCCGAGCCCGATCTCGGCCTGAACGCCGGGCTGACTGAAGAACTGACCGCCACCGGCCAACAAGCCGGCCACCACGGTGGGCGTCACCGGCCGGAACTCGCCCACTGCGACGCCGCGCTGCACGAGCTGTTCCGTGATCGCCATCACGTATCCGTAGTGGCGATCGAACAGCCTGCGAGCGGCCGGCTCGTCGGCCAGGTCGTCGCCGAACACCTGGGTGATCCTTTGCAGCTCGGCTCCGCCCAGGCTGTATGCCCGGATCTGAGCGGCAAACGATTGAGTGGCGTCGATCGATTCGAGTGCCGCCCGCCCGACGCGGTGCAGGAACCGGTCGAACACCAGCAACACCAGTTCGTCCTTGGACGGCGCCAACTCGTACAGGGTGCGTCGCGAACACCCGACGTGGGCCGCCAACTCACGCACGCTGAATCCGGAGAACCCCTCTTGAAGGAACAGCCCTTCGAGCTGATCCAGCACCTCGCGATGTCTGGAGCCGAGTTGCAGCTCGGCACGCTGCGACAGCAGTGGCCGCGGCCGCCGATTGGCGGCGACAGACTCCGGTACCGACATGGACCAAACAGTACCCGAACGCCGCAAGGTGTCAGTCGGGGAGTTTGGGGACCTCGAAGGCGGCGCGACGGCCGAGCAGCGAGGCTCGGGTCAGGGCGGCGTGACCGAAACGGTCGCGCAGGCCGTCCACGATCTCGTCGAGGCCCGAGCGGTCTTTGCGGCCGAATGGGAGCAGTAGTTGCTCGGTGTTGTCAGCGACGTTCTCGAGGTTGCCGACCGAAAGCCCGATCAAGGTCAGGCCGCGTTGCTCGATCATCTCCGCTGCGTCTCGCAACACGGCCACTGCGATGTCGCCGATCGGCTCCGTGGCCGCCGTCGGGTGCGTCAGCGATCGAGCCCGAGTGGCTCTGGTGAAGTCGTCGAAGCGCAATCTCACGGTGACCGTGCGGCCGACCCGCCCAGCGTTGCGCATCCGCCGCGTCACCCGGTCGACGATGCCGAGCAGCAGCGCCTCGATCGTGGCCGGAGACTTGCGTCCGCGCCCGAGCGCTTGCTGCGAGCCGATCGAGCCGCGTCGCTTGCCGACCACGACCGGTCGCGGATCGCGATTGTGGGCGAGGGCGTGCAGGTGACGTCCCGACCCGGCACCCAACATCGCAATCAGGTGCGCCTCGCCGAGCAGGGCGACCTCCCCCACCGTGTAGATCCCGCGATCGTGCAACTTGCGTTCGGTGACCGGTCCGACTCCCCACAGCTTGCCGACCGGCAGCGGGTGCAGGAAGGCGATCTCGCGGTCGGGTTCGACCACCAACAGACCGTCGGGCTTGGCGACCCCGCTCGCCACCTTGGCGAGGAACTTGGTGCGAGCGATCCCGACCGTGATCGGCAGCCCGACTCGGCGCATCACCTCTGAGCGCAACTGGGCACCGATCTGTTCCGGAGTGCCGGCGATCCTCCACAGCCCGCTGACGTCGAGGAACGCTTCGTCGATCGACAAGCCCTCCACGGCGGGACTCGTGTCGTTGAACACGTCGAAAACGGCCTTGCTGGCT
Organism: uncultured Acidimicrobiaceae bacterium; assembly: GCA_963700265.1. Taxonomy (GTDB): domain Bacteria; phylum Actinomycetota; class Acidimicrobiia; order Acidimicrobiales; family Ilumatobacteraceae; genus Ilumatobacter. The sequence goes on from CAVOWX010000003.1 coordinate 231,117, forward strand.
TCGGTGTACGCCTCGAAGCGGGGTGGCACCACGATCAGGCCGGGACACAGCCGTTTCGCCTGGTACTCGGGCATCGGCGTGTAGACGCCCATTCGTTTCGCCTCGTAGCTGGCTGCCAGCACGATCCCGCCGCCGACGATGATCGGTCGCCCCCGCAACGTGGGGTCATCGCGCTGCTCGACGGAGGCGTAGAACGAGTCGAGATCGGCGTGCATGATGGTGGCTCCGCTGCCTGGCACGATTCGAGTCATCGAACACATGTTCGCAGCTGAGGGCGTTCGAGTCCAGACCCGTCATACTGGGCAGTCGTGACACTCCCCGACTCTGAGCCCTCCGTGATCCCCGCCGGCTCCGAGACCGACGCCGAGCTGGCGACGCGATTGGCGGTCGAGGCCGGCCAGCTTCTGGTGACGCTTCGAGAACAGCTCTGGCAGGAAGGTGCACGGGCTTGGGAGGTCATGGACCGCGGTGACCTGCTTGCCCACCAATTCATCGGCCGTCAACTGCTGTTGCACCGCCCGGACGACGCTGTGTTGGACGAGGAGGGCGCCGAGGACCCGCGGCGATTCACCGCCGACCGCGTGTGGATCATCGACCCGCTCGACGGAACCCGCGAGTTCGGTGAACCCGGGCGCCACGACTGGGCCGTCCACGTCGCGCTGTGGGACCGCGATCGGTTCGCCGCCGGCGCCGTCTCGCTGCCCGCCGTCGATCTCGTGCTCAGCACCGATCCGGCGCCGGTGCTGCCCACCAACACCCGCACTCGCCCACGGATCATCACGTCCCGCAACCGCTCGCCCTACGCAGCGGTGATCGTGGCCAACGCCCTGGGCTGCGACGCCGTGCGGCTCGGGTCGGCGGGCGCCAAGGCGATGGCGGTCGTGCTCGGCGAAGCCGACATCTACATCCACGACGGCGGCATGTACCAATGGGATTCAGCAGCTCCTGCCGCAGTGGCCCTTGCGGCCGGTTTGCACGTCAGCCGCATCGACGGAACGCCGATCGTGTACAACGACCGCGACCCGTGGCTTCCGGACTTCCTGATCTGTCGACAGGAACTCGCCGACGACATCCTCCAGGCGCTGTGGGGCGACGACCGTTTGCCATGATCGATCGAGCATGATCGAACGAAGTCGATCGGTCAGGAACTGAGGCGCAGATGGAACTGAAGACGATCAGGTACGAAACCGACGGGCACGTCGCCACCGTGTTCCTCCATCGCCCACACCGGCACAACGCCTGGACCGGTCGGATGCACACAGAGTTTCGCTGGGTGATGGCCGAACTCGAGGGTGATCCTACGATTCGAGCCGTCGTCGTGACCGGAACCCCACCTGCGTTCTGTGTCGGCGGCGACAGCGAGGCGCTCGCACAGCACGCCGAGAGCGGGAGCTACGACAACGGCCTGCCGGCGGACCCCGCTCGCCCTGGCGTCAACGTTCGACCGGAGTACGACGAGGACTTCGCCTGGATGTACGGGTTCCGTACACCGATCATCGCCGCAGTCAACGGCGCCGCCGCCGGCATCGGGTTGGCGCTCGCCCTGTTCGCCGATCTGCGCTTCGGTTCGGCACCCGCCAAAATCACGACAGCCGCACCCAAGCTGGGCTTACCAGCCGAGTACGGGATGAGCTGGGTGCTGCCTCGGCTGGTAGGGATCACGCGGGCTGCCGACCTGCTGTTGTCAGGTCGCATCGTCACCGTCGCCGAGACCGCCGAGTGGGGGCTGTGGAACGACGTCCTGCCAGACGGCGAGGCGGCGCTCGCCAGTGCCCTTGACTACGCCCGCTTGCTGGCGACCAGCGCCGGACCGCTGGCGGTGACCGTCACCAAGGCGCAGCTGTATCACGACCTGCATCGCCACTCCGCTGGAGCGTCGGTCGCTGACTCGAAACGACTACTCGACGAAGCGATGGCCACCGGGGAGTACCGCGAGGGCGTCGCCGCCCTGCGCGAGAAGCGGCCACCTCGGTTCTGAGCCGACCCGGGTCGCGCAACCCCAGGTCTTAGAGTGGTCCGATGTCCGAGTATCAACCGGTTGAACACAGCCCGCTGGCGATCGCCGCGATCGCCTCAGCGGGCGCCGCTGTGGTGCATGCCACGGCAGCCGGCATCCACGCCGAACACACCGGACTGACCCGCCTGTTCATCGCTCTCGCCGTCGCCCAAGCGGCGGTCGCCGTGTTCGGATTCGTCAGGCGCGGCCGATTGGCCGGGGCTGCGCTCGTCGCTGTCAACGTCGGCGCCGCCGTCGGCTGGCTGGTGACCCGACTCACCGGGATCTCGTGGATCGGTGGGCTGGAGGTCGCCGAGCGGCCCCAGATGGCCGACACGACCGCCGCCATCCTGGCTGTTGTGGCCACCCTGGCCGCCACCGCGTTCCTGACCGGCCGAGCGGGTGTGATGCCCAGCCGTGCGGTCACCACCGCCGCCATCCTGGCCGGCGTGCTCGTCATTCCCGGGCTCGCCGACGCCACCACGCACGAGCACAGCGGACACACCGAGCAGGCTGCCGCCGACGGATCGGTCGTCCACGATGACCACGGAGACCACGACGAGTCGGCGGTCGCCGACCCGGCCGATATCCAGCCGGTCGGCGCTACGAACACCGACGACCACGACGATCACGATGACCACCCGGCGACCGACGAGACCACGGATACGACCGACGACCACGCCGACCATGCCGAGGCCGTCGATCCGGCGAGCGTCTGGCCGCGCCCCTGGGATCCCGCCGGACCGGTCGACTTCTCGGGCGTCGACGGCGTCACCGCCGAACAACAGGCACGCGCCGAACAACTCGTGATCGACACGATGCGCGACCTCCCGGCGTTCGCCGATGTCAACGCCGTCCCTGCACTCGGCTTTCGCTCGATCGGCGATGCCAGCACGGGTGTCGAGCACTACATCAACGCCGGCTTCATCGCCGACGACAAGTTCCTCGACCCGACCGCCCCCGAGTCGCTCGTGTACGCCGTCGACGGCGACCAACGCACCTTGGTGTCGGCGATGTTCATCGCCAACAAGACCCCGATCGACGACCCTTCGTTGCTCGACTTCGCCGGCCCGTTGATGCAATGGCACGTTCACCTCAACTTGTGCTGGGGCCTCGACGACTCTGGCACGCCGGTCGTGAAGGGTGTGCTCGAGGACTTCGGTGGCACGTGCCCGCCGGGCACGATCAACGCCGGCGGCGAGAACCCGATGGTCCACGTCTGGATCGCCCCCCACGAATGTGGGCCGTTCGCGGCGCTCGAGGGTCACGGTGCCGGTCAAGCCGACACCAGCGGCGGCGACCGAACCGACCAGTGCTCACACGGCACTCACGACGAACACGACGACACGGCGGCCGCCGCCACCATGCCGTACGACCCAGAGCTCCCGATCGACCTGGGCGGGATCGACGGCGTCACCCTCAAGCAACAGGCGTTCGCCGAGAACCTCGTGGCGGCGACGGTGCGAGACCTCCCGCAGTGGGCTGACCTCGACGTGGTGGCTGCGGCCGGGTTCAAGTCGATCGGCGACGGCGGCACCGGCCACGAGCACTACATGCAGTGGGACTGGATCGACGACGATGTTTGGCTCGATCCGGACTACCCGGAGAGCCTCGTGTTCGAACCTCAACCCGATGGCAGCAAGAAGCTGGTGTCGGCGATGTTCATGCTCCCGTCGGACTATCCGCTCGATGAGATCCCCGATTGGGGTGGGGCGCTGATGCAGTGGCACGTGCACGGCGATCTGTGTTTCACCAACAGCCCGACCGCCCCTCAGGTGGCCGGTCTCAAGCCGGTCGGCTCCAAGTGCGCGGCGCCGCTGGTCGACGGCACGATGGCACCGATGATCCATGTCTGGATCACACCGCATCGGTGCGGCCCGTTCGCTGCTCTCGACGGGATCGGCGGTGGCCAGGTGCCCGACGGCGAAGCCGTCCTGTGCGATCAAGCCCACGGCTCCCACTGACGTGCGAGTGCATGACGGGATGTGCCTGGCACATCCCGTCATGTGAGGAGGTTCGGTGACGGCACGGCATCATGGGACGATGTCCGATGTCGAGCACAGCGATCGTACGTGGGGGGCGTTCACCGAGGCCGCCCCGTGGGTGCTCGATCGGGACGAGATTCGCTGGCTCCCGGTCGTCGACCGGCTCCGTCGGTCGGCCCACGACGAGGTGCCGTCGCTGACGGCGCCGGGCCGCCGTCCACCGGGCTTTCGGGCGGCCACCGTCGTCACGCATCTCACCAGGGCGATCGGGCCGTGGTTGATCCGCAAGCGGCGCGGTCGCTACGACAGCCAGGAATCGAGCCGCGCTGAGCTGTCGCGGCGCCTGCGATTGGGCGCCGAGGCGCTCGGCCCGAGCTACATCAAGTTGGGCCAGATCATCTCTTCCGGCGAGGGCCTGTTCCCGAGCGAACTGGTCGGTGAGTTCAAGAAGTGCCGGGATCAGGTACCCGCCGAATCGTTCGAGGCCGTCAAGCTGATCATCGAGCAAGACCTCGGTTGCCGCCTGAACGATGTGTTCGAGTTCTTCGCCACCGAGCCGTTGGCTGCGGCGTCGATCGCCCAGGTTCACCTCGCACGGTTGCGCACCGGCGAGGAGGTCGTGGTCAAGGTCCAGCGCCCCACGGTGGCGCGGATGGTTCGCAAAGACCTGCGGGTGATGGCCTGGATCGCACCCCACCTCGTCGGGCGCATCCCGGTCGCCGCCCTCGCCAACCCGCCCGCCCTGGTCGAACTGTTCGCCGAGACGATTGTCGAGGAACTCGACTTCCGGCTCGAGGCAGCCAACATGCTCGACGTCGCCCACGTCATCCACGACCTCGGCCAAGACGGCTACGTCGTACCGCGCCCGCACCCAACGCTGGTCACCCGCCGCGTGCTGGTGATGGAGCGGCTGTCCGGCTTCAACTTCGACGACGTGGTCGGCATGCACGACGCCGGGATCGACACCGAGGCGGTGGTTCGCACCGGCATGATCGCCTTCATGGAGGGCGCCATGATCCACGGCATCTTCCACGGCGACCTGCACGGCGGCAACCTGTTCGTGCTGCCCGACGGTCGTACGGCGTTGCTCGACTTCGGGATCGTCGCCCGCTTGTCGCAGGAACGCCGACTGGCATTCCTGCGACTGATGCTCGGGGCGACCACCAACGACATCCGGGGACAGATGGCTGCCCTGCGTGACCTGGGAGCGCTCCCCCACGACACCGACCTCGATGCCGTGATTGCCGACCTCGGGCTGGACCGACCCCCGATCGACCCGACCGCCCTGACCGGCGAGGAGATGATCCACGAGGTCCAGCGGGTCGTCAAGGCGCTGCTCGGATACGGCGCTCGGCTCCCCAAGGAGCTGATGCTGTACGTCAAGAACATGGTCTTCCTCGACGGGGCGATCGCCCGGCTCGCCCCCGACCTCGACATCCTCGCCGAGGTCGCAACGATCTCGATGCTGTTCGCCCAACGCCACGGCGAACGGATCGCCACCGACCTGGGCATGGAAGCGGCGAAGGTCGAGTTCGACTTCGACGGCGTGAAGGCCGGCTTCGGACTCGACGCCGACGTCGACAGCCTGACCTACCGCCAGTTGCAGGAACGCCGCCAACTGATCCAAAAGCGGATGCGCTCCCACGTCGAAAAGTCCCGCTGAGTTGGGAGTTGTGCCAGGCACAACTCCCAACTCGGTAGCGTCGTCGGACGTGCGTCTCGTGATTGCTCGCTGTTCGGTCGACTACGCAGGTCGGTTGGCGGCCCACCTGCCCGAGGCGAACCGGCTGATCATGGTGAAGGCCGACGGGTGCGTGGCGATCCACGCCGACGGCGGCGCCTACAAGCCACTGAACTGGATGAACTCCCCCAACACGGTCACCGAACTCACCGATGCCGACCCGCTGCAATGGGTCATCACCAACCCCAAGAAGGAAACCCTCACGATCACCCTCCACGAGGTGTTCTCCGACTCGGCCCACGAGTTGGGCGAGGACCCTGGGCTCCAGAAGGACGGCGTCGAGGCCCACCTCCAGGAGTTGCTGGCGGCGTCTCCACAAGCGATCGAGGATGGCCTCACGCTGGTACGACGCGAGTATCCGACGGCGATCGGGCCGATCGACCTGGTGTGCCGCGATCCTGAGGACACGGTCGTCGCAGTCGAGGTCAAGCGACGCGGCGAGATCGATGGAGTCGAGCAACTCGCCCGCTACATCGAACGGCTCGAGCTCGATTCATCGCTCGGCACGATCCGTGGAGTGTTCGTCGCCCAATCGATCAAGCCCCAGGCCAAAGTGCTCGCCGAGTCGCGCGGCTTCACCTGGGTCGAGGTCGACTACGACCAACTCCGCGGCATGGCCCCCGACGAGCTTCGCCTCTTCTGAGATGCCCCAACGGCCGATCCCCCGTTGGGCAGCTGTCGTCCTCGCCGGCGGGTCGTACGCCGTGCTGTGGTGGGGTGCGGTGCTTCTGGCGGCGGCACGAGCACGCCAGGGTGACACCGCCGGTGACGCCGGAGTGGTCGATCAGGTCTTCGACGGATTCGGCCGACTGCTCGTGTTCGTCACCTGGGCCATCCTGGGACTGATCGTGGCCCACGCGTTGTGGGTAGTGGTACTGAGTGTCGTGCTCAGCACCGCGATCGCCCTCGGCCGAGGTGCTGGGCTGGCGGCGCTCATGCTGTTCGGCGGAACGGCACTCGTGATTGCGGCACTGAGTGTGTTCGACGGTTTTCCGTGGATCGCGCTCGCTCTCATCACGGTCGCACTGCCGACCCTCGGTGCCGTTTGGGCGACCGCTCCGAAGCAACCGGCGCCGGACACAGTAGTCGCTTCGTAGCTCGAGCCGGTCGGGGGCGCTCATCGGCGGTCTGATACTTTTCCTCCATGCCGCAGGAAGTACAAGGAATCGTCGCTCGCGCCAAGGGCGCTCCCGTCACGCTCGAAACGATCGTGATCCCCGACCCTGGGCCAGGTGAGGCGGTCGTCAAGATCCAGGCCTGCGGTGTATGCCACACCGACCTCCACTACCGCGAGGGTGGCATCAACGACGAGTTCCCGTTCCTGCTCGGACACGAGGCGGCCGGCATCGTCGAGTCGATCGGGGACGGTGTCACGAACGTCGAGCCCGGCGACTACGTGATCCTCAACTGGCGTGCCGTGTGCGGCACCTGCCGGTCGTGTCTGAAGGGCAAGCCCTGGTATTGCTTCTCCACGTTCAACGCCACCCAGAAGATGACCCTCACCGACGGGACCGAACTCTCGCCGGCGCTCGGCATCGGGGCGTTCGTCGAGAAGACACTCGTGCATTCCGGACAGTGCACCCCGGTCGACCCTGAGGCACCGGCCACCGCTGCCGGACTGCTCGGCTGCGGTGTGATGGCCGGCCTCGGCGCCGCCATGAACACCGGCAACGTCGGCCGCGGTGATTCGGTCGCCGTGTTCGGGTGCGGTGGCGTGGGCGACGCCGCGATCGCCGGCTCCTATCTGGCCGGCGCATCGACGATCATCGCCGTCGACATCGACGATCAGAAGCTGACGTGGGCCAAGGAATTCGGCGCAACGCACACCTGCAATGCCAACGACACCGATGCCGTCGAGTACATCAAATCGGTCACCGGCGGCAACGGCGCCGACGTGTGCATCGAGGCGATCGGAAATCCGCACGTGTACAAGCAGGCCTTCGAGGCCCGCGATCTGGCCGGCACGGTGGTGCTGGTCGGTGTGCCACACCCCGACCACAAGATCGAGTTGCCGTTCATCGAGATGTTCGGACGCGGCGGCGCACTCAAGTCGTCGTGGTACGGCGACTGCTTGCCGAGCCGAGACTTCCCGATGCTGATCGATCTCTACCGACAGGGCCGACTCGACCTCGACCGGTTCGTGAGCGAGACGATCTCGATCGGCGACGTCGAGCAGGCGTTCCACAAGATGGAGCGCGGCGAGGTACTCCGCAGCGTCGTGGTGATGCCATGAGCCGGGCCACCGTCTGATGCCGGTCGAACTGGTTACGACCGACGGGATCTTCGCCCTCGACGGCGGCGAGTGGGAAGTCACCAACAACATCTGGCTGGTCGGTGACGACCGCGAAGTGATCGTGTTCGATGCCGCTCACGATCACCAGGCGATCGTCGACGGCGTCGCCGGCCGCAAGGTGAAGGCGATCGTGCTGACCCACGGCCACAATGATCACATCAATGCCGCCGTACCGTTGCGGGACGCGGTCGATGCACCGATTCTCATCCATCCCGATGACCGGATGCTCTGGGAGGTCGTGTGGCCCGACGACACGCCCGACGGCGACATCACACCGGGTCAGGTGATCACCGTGGCCGGCCACGAGCTGGGTGTGATCCACACACCTGGCCACTCCCCCGGCTGCTGCTGCTTCCACGACGTGGCGAGCGGCCTCGTGCTGTCCGGCGACACGTTGTTCTGCGGCGGCCCGGGGGCGACCGGGCGCAGCTACAGCGACGAGCCGACGATCTTGCGGTCGATCATCGCCAAGCTGCTGGCGTTGCCGCCAGAGACGATCGTGCACACCGGTCATGGTGACTCGACCACGATCGGCGCCGAACATGACACCGTCATGGCGCGAGCCGCCGAGCTCGGCGTGGCCTGACCACGTCCGGGTCGATCAGCAGCTGTCGCCGGGAAGCAGCGGCTTGGCGGCGACCGAATACGTGGCGTCGCCGCTCGTGAAGAACGTCAGCTGGTTGGCGCCACCGAGCAGGTCGGCGTAGTCGCTCCATGGCAGCTCGACGCAGTCGGCTGCCGAAGCCAGATCGATGGTGTCGGGCCATTCGACGATCGTCGGCTCGACTTCATAGCCCGAAAGATCCGACACGGGCGTCGCTCGCAGCAGGAACGCATCTGACTGGAACGGCTGGTCGGTGCCGGCCAGTTGCTCACCGAACAGCCAGTCGCCGGTGACGGTCTCGACGAAGTCGGCCAGCTGGCGCCGGCCTTCGTCGGTTTCCGAACCGTCGAGGGCCAACCCCAGCGCGTACGCCGAATGACGGTACGTCGCCGTCCCGATATTCACCGTGACGACCGTGTCCGACGCATCGGCGATGTTGTCGGGGCCGGCGTACTGGCGGTCGGACAGCAGACCGTGTTGCTCGGCGAGCGCCAGCAGCTGCTGAATCCCCTCCTCGCCGATCGTGCGGACCTGGAGGTTCGGCAGCAGCGGACCGGGGAAGATCTCGGCCACCGGACCTTGGGTGATCATCCTGCCGTCGCCGGTGACGAGCAGGATCGGAAGGTTCAAGAAGGTGTAGTCGACCGGCACGAAACCGCCCTCGTAGGCGATCCTGATCACGATCTCGTCGGCGCCTGCCGGATGGGGGATCGTGTCGGCCGGCGGGGCGACCGTGTCGGGAGCGAGGGTGGTCACCGGAGACGCACTCGGCGCCGGTGTGTTGTCGCCACAAGCGCCGAGGCCGATGACGAGGGCAGCGGCCACGGCGAGTGGCCGGAGGCGTGGGATGATGAATCTGTTCATGCCAGTTGGACGTCCCGCCGGGCACCCGAGTTCCCGTGGGCGAGCCAGGGGTAGGATCGATCGCCGTGCAGCGGGTCGAGGGAGTTGTTCAGCACTACGCCTGGGGCGACACCGAGTTCATCCCGCGCATGCTGGGCGTGGAGCCCGATGGTCGGCCGTGGGCCGAGCTCTGGTTGGGAACCCATCCGAACGGCCCGTCTCTGCTGGCGAGCGGCGAACCACTCGTCGAACTCACGGGAGACCTGCCATATCTGCTCAAGGTGCTTGCCGCCGATGAGCCGTTGTCGCTGCAGACCCACCCAGACGCGGCACAAGCGCGCGATGGGTTCGTCCGCGGCGTCTTTCCGAGTGCCGAGCCCAAGCCCGAATTGATCGTTGCGTTGACCCGATTCGAGGCGTTCTGTGGGGTTCGCCCGGTCGAGGCCACCTTGGCACTACTGCGCCAGCTCGGTGACGAGCGGCCGGGTACCGAACAGCTGGAGCGCGTGCTGACGGCCGACGGGCCAGGCGCCGCCCTCGAAGCCCTCTATCGCGGCAGCGTGGAGAGCCTGCAGGTGATCGACTCGTGCACCGAGTCAGATCGTCCAGAGGCCGTGTGGGTGTGCACACTGGCCGATCGGTATCCCGGCGACCCGAGTGTCGTTGCAACGCTGCTCCTGAACTACGTGGTGCTCCAACCCGGTCAGGCCTTGCGGCTCGACCCCGGCAATCTGCACACCTACCTGCACGGCGCCGGCATCGAGCTGATGGGGGCGAGCGACAACGTGGTGCGCGGTGGTCTCACGGTGAAACCGGTCGACGTCGAGGAGCTGTTGCGGGTCGTCGATCCGACGCCGTTGCCTGATCCGGTGTTGGCCGACGGCCGTCGGCTCGAGCTGCCAGCCGCAGGCGTGGCGCTCGTTCGCCTGGATGTCGGCGAGACCCACGCGGCGACGATCCACGAACTGGGGATCGACCTCGACGGGACCACCTTCTACCTGGCACCTGGCGACGAACTGACAGCCGAACACACCACGTACGTAGTGACCGGCGCCTGACGGCGATCCGATCCAGCTAGCTCAGTTCGTGAGAATGACGACCGGGTCGCCGATCTGGAGGAAGTCCCAGATCACGACCGAGTCCGACTGAAGCACACGGAAGCAGCCGGCTGAGGCGCCGCGCTGGTCGAGGTCACCGACCGTTGCCGGGTTCTGATTGACCACTTCGTGAAAGGCGATCCGGTTGCCTTTCGAGGTCGTGTAGAACGCAACGAAGCGATTCAACGCCTCACCGTGGATGCCGGTTGCATACCGGTCACGAGCAAACACCCGGTACACCCCGACCGGCGGCAGTCCGTAGCCCGACGAAGCCGTCGTCGTCGGGCGACGCCCCGTGGTCGAGGCACCGTTCTCGCACAGCCACCACCGCTGCGCCGCCTTGTCGACGACCGCTGCCCGCTCGGCGTCGGGGCATCCCGGTAGCGACGGGATCGACGTCGCTGGAGGCGGCAACGTCGGCAACGCCTGGATCGAATCGCCGCGCACGGCGGATGCCCCCGGCACTGCCGGCGAGCTGAATGCTGCCGGCCGAGTTGGGCGGCCGAGCGTGACGGTCGGGTCGGATGCTGCACACGCTGTCAGGGCGAGCGCGATCAGCGCCGCAGCCCGGATGGGCCAGCGGTCGCACCCGCGCCCACGCGTCGGCCGATCGCTGTTCGTTGCCAGAGACCTCAGAGATCCAACGCGTGAGCCATCATCGCCGTGCCGTTCACCAATGCAACCGCTTGGTCATCGCTGAGGGTCGCGTAGGCGGGTGTCAGCAGTTCGTCGGTGAGTTGCTCGGCCCGGTGCCAGTTGGCGCGGTCGGCGTCGGTGACCTCGGGGATCTCGTCGTAGCCGAACATGGCGATGTCGCCTGGCCGCTTCACGGCGTGGGCAACCGGTGTGGAGACCCCACAGGCGGTCAGCGCCAGGAGGTGTGTGCTGCCGCGCAGTTCGCGCAGCACCATTGCCTGATGCATCGCCGCCGCCGGCGGATCGGTGGGAACCGGCTCGGAGCGAACGCCGGCGAACAGCGGCATCGAGGCACCCTCGACGGCACCGATGATCTGTGTCGCAGCCTCGACGAAGCCGTCGAGCCCGGCGATCTCCGAGAACTTGGCGCGCCCGAGCCGGTGGGCGCACTCGAGATACAAACGGGCACCGTCGCGGGGCGCCATGATCTGCTTGGCGCTGTTCCAGATCTTGTCGATCAGTCCAGTATGGAAATACCCGAACGCTGCGTGAACGACGCCGGCTTCGACATCGCCGAGCACGCCACCGCGACCAAGGGCGTAGAACCGGAAGCCGTCGAGTCCCGCTTCTTTGCCCGCCGTGACGGTGTCGGGGTGGAAGTAGAAGGCGGCACCGATGCTGCCGATTGGCTCGGTCGCACGCATGATCTCAGTTGGCTGCATACGGCGATCTTCACACCTCACCGAAAGCGCCGACAAGTCGGGGGTTGGGAGTTGTGCCTGGCACAACTCCCAACTCAGGTGGCGATGGTCTTGCGGATCTCGACGATCTTCTCGGAGGCGTGGTTGACGTCGGCGCCCTGCGTGTCGATCAGCGCCGAGCGGTCCTTGGCGGCCTCGCGCTCGGCGAGCGCCGTGTCGGCCTTGGCGATTGCGGCCTCGGTGCCGTGCTCGTGGATGAACTCGGCCCATTCCACGAGCGCCTCGACCATCTCTGACTCGGGCACGACGGCGATGTTGCGGCCCTTGACGAACAGGTGCCCGCGCTTGTTGCCGGCGGCGATCCCGATGTCGGCCTCGCGGGCCTCTCCGGGCCCGTTCACGACGCACCCCATCACGGCGACCTGAAGCGGGAGCTTGCGCTCGCCGAACGCCTCCATCGCACGGGTGGCGACGTCGATCACGTCGACCTCGGCGCGACCGCATGACGGACAGGCGATCAGGTCGACGTTCTTGCGTTCCCGCAGACCGAGCGCCTCGAGCAGTTGGCGGCCGGCTTTGGCCTCTTCGACCGGGTCGGCGGTGAGCGAGTAGCGGATCGTGTCGCCGATCCCTTCCAGCAGCAGTGTCGCGATGCCGGCGGTGGCCTTGACCAGACCGGCCGGGGGCGGCCCCGCCTCGGTCACGCCGAGGTGGAGTGGCACATCCGTGACCGCAGACAACTGGCGGTAGGCCTCGACCATCAATGGCACGCTGGACGCCTTGACGGAGATCTTCATCAGGTCGAAGTCGACCTCTTGGAAGTACGCCATCTCGCGTACGGCCGACTCGACCATCGCCTCGGGCGTCGGTCCGCCGTACTTTTCGTAGAGCGCCGGGTCGAGCGAACCGGCGTTGACGCCGATCCGGATCGGAATCTTGCGGTCGCGGGCCTCGCTGGCGACCGCCTTGATGTGCTCGGGCTTGCGGATGTTGCCGGGGTTGAGGCGCAGCCCGTGCACGCCGGCCTCCATCGCCGCCAGTGCCATCTTGTACTGGTGGTGGATGTCGGCGATCACCGGAATCGGCGAGCGCGGCACGATCTGGGCAAGCCCTTCGGCCGCTTCTGCTTCGTTGCAGGTGCAGCGCACGATGTCGCAGCCGGCCGCGGCAAGCGCATAGATCTGCTGCAGCGTGCCCTCGACATCGGACTGTCTTCGTGATCGTCATCGACTGCACCGTGACGGGCGCACCTCCGCCGACCGCCACGTTCCCGACCATGATCTGTCGGGTCTGCCTTCGGTCGGTCTGCCACTCTGAGACGTCCATACCCCACCGAAGCTACAGCCTCACCCCCACCCCACCCCTGCGCCCCGAGTTGCGACGGGTGCGCCCGGCACACCTGGGCCAATCACCAAGGCGACGTCCCATGGCCTGAGCACGCAAATTCAATCCAACTCTGAGTGGTGATCGGGTCGTTCGAGCGCAAGGCGCAGCGAGCCCTCTCCTCCTTTTCGGTGGAGAACCCCGCCCGGCACACCTTGGCCAATCACCAAGGCGACTTCCCATGGCCCGAGCACGCAAATTCAATCCAACTCTGAGTGGTGATCGGGTCGGTCGATCGCAAGGCGCAGCGAGCCCTCTCCACCTTTTCGGTGGAGAGCGGCGAGACGCAACGCCACGAGCGGTGCGACGGGCCCGGCTCAGCCGACGGGGTCGGTGATGTCGAGGTAGAGCCCCGACATGAACAGGAACAGCAACACCGTCATCACCGCCATCGCGAACGGCATCATCTTGGCAACGTCGGCGTAGTAGCGCTGACCGTTGCGTTCGCGGATTCGTTCGTACGTGGCGATCGCCGCGTGACCACCGTCGAGCGGCAGCAGCGGGAACATGTTGAAGACGCCGATGAAGACGTTCAGCACGGCCAGCAGGTACAGGATTCCGATCAGGCCCTGTGACTCGCCGACGTCGTCGGACAGGCTCGTGACCCCGACGAGCGTCGTAGGCCGGGTCTCGAGATCGTCGTTCGAGCCGACCACGTGGGTGAAGATGTTGACCGGGTTGAGCACCTTCACGGCGCCCTTGGTCATCTCCCACGACGTAGGGAAGATGTCGGTCACGGCGTTGGCGGCGGCGGCCGGAACCGAGTGCTCGATCGTGTCGTAGTAGGAGCCGCTCGACACACCGATGTAGGGCTTGCCGAACAGCGGTGAGGCCTCGTCGATGTTGGCGCCGAGCGACACCGGCAGGTCGATCGCCTGACCGTCTCGAAGCAGTCCGAACACGAGCGTTTCCTGTGGCTCGTTGGACTGCACGATGCGGCCCAAGTCGGCCGATCCCGAAATCGGTGCGCCGTCGATCGACACCACCACATCGCCAGGTTGCAGACCGGCGGCGAAGGCCGGGCCGCTGCGCTCGACGGTGCCGATCTCGGCGCCGTCGCGAGCGACCGTTTCGCCGTCGGTGACGTACACGGTGAACAAGCAGCACGATCGCCAGCAGCATGTGCATGATCGATCCGGCGGAGATCACGAGCAACCGTCGCGGATAGCTCTTCGAGCGATACGTGCGATCCTCGTCGCCTGGCTCGACGTCGTCCATGTTGTTCATGCCGACGATCCGCACGAACGCCCCGAGCGGCAGTGCACGCACGCCGTACTCGGTTTCTCCGCGGCGGAAACTCCACACACGCGGACCGAAGCCGATGAAGAACTGGGTCGCCTTCATACCGGTCCACCGGGCCGTCGAGAAGTGGCCGAGCTCGTGCAGGAAGATGGCGATCAACACCCCGACGACGAACACCAGCCACCAAATGCTGAACAGTGCCAACACGCCGATCAAACCGACGATCGCCGCCACACCGAGCGCGCCGCGGAGTCCGCCGACGAGTTCGTCGTCGGGCTTCTCCACGACCGACCCGCCGGCCATCACCTCGCTGGTGAATCGGCCGGTCGGGCGAGGCCTCGGTGTCTCTGGTGGCGGCAGTTCTTGGGTGGTCGTCATCTCGTCAGTTCGCCAATCGTCGTTCGAGTACCAGTGACGCAAGGCGGCGTGCCGTTGCGTCGGCGGTGATCACGTCCTCGACGGTACCCGGTGTGGCACCGTCATACTCGTCGAGCACCGCTGCGCACACGTCGGCGATGCGGCTCCAGGTGATTCGGCCCTCGAGGAACGCCTCGACAGCGACCTCGTTTGCAGCACTCAGCCAGGCCGGCGCCGCTCCGCCCGAGCGCCCGGCTTCGTAGGCGAGCGGCAGGCACCGAAAGGTGTCAAGATCTGGGGGCTCGAAGTCGAGCCGCGACAACGTCGACCAGTCGATCCGACCGAACGGTGTCGTGATCCGTTGCGGGTAGCCGAGGGCGTACCCGATCGGGAGCCGCATGTCCGGCATGCTGAGCTGGGCGATCGTGCTGCCGTCGGTGAACTCGGCCATCGAGTGCACCACCGATTGGGGGTGCACCACGACGTCGATCTGGTCGTAGGGGATCCCGAACAGTTCGTGCGCCTCGATCACTTCGAGGCCCTTGTTCATCAGGGTGCTGGAGTCGATCGTGATCTTCGGGCCCATCGACCAGGTCGGGTGGGCGAGCGCTTCGGCAACCGTGACCGCCTCCAGGTCATCGGCGCCACGTCCCCGGAACGGTCCGCCGCTGGCGGTCAACACGATTCGAGCGACCTCGCGATGCGACCCGTCGTCGAACGCCCGTGACGAGCGCAGGCATTGGTGCACGGCACAGTGTTCGCTGTCGACCGGCACGAGTTCGGCGCCCGGTGTACGTCGCAACGGCTGCACGACCGGTCCGGCGGCGATCAGACTCTCCTTGTTGGCGAGCCCAAGCCGTTTGCCGGCCCGCAACGTCTCGACCGTGACCGACAACCCGGCGAAGCCGACGACGCCGTTGATCACCACGTCGGCTGGCCCGACCAGGTCGGCCTGGTCGCCCACGACCTCGACACCTGGCAGGGCGGCGACCACCTCGGCGCGACGGCTCTCGTCGGCGATCGCCACAACAGTCGGACTGAACTCCCTGGCCTGCTCGATCAACCGCTCGACCGAGGAACCGACGCCCAGCGCCACCACCCGATAGCGATCCGGACCTTCGGCCCGGATCACGTCGAGCGTTTGCGTGCCGATCGAACCGGTCGAGCCGGCAATCGCCACGACCGAATCGGCGTCACGCTGGTCGGACGACTCAGCTGGCCCAGGGCTCGAGTACCAACATCAAGTAGTACACGCCAGGGAGTGCGAACAGGAACCCGTCGAACCGGTCGAGCACGCCACCGTGGCCCTTGACGAGCGACCCGAAGTCTTTCACGTCGAGATTGCGCTTGAACATGCTCTCGACGAGGTCTCCCATCGGGGCCAGTAGGGCGATCACCGTGGCGAGCGCCAGCAGGTGCCAGTTCGAATGCCACGTGTCGCTGCGACTGGTGAGCCCCACGAACATCAATGCACAGATCGTGAACAACGCTCCGCCGATGAAACCTTCGACCGTCTTGTTGGGGCTGATCCACGTGCGCAGTGGCGTGTTGCCGATCGCCGATCCGACGAACAATGCGCCGACGTCGTTGGCCACGACACCGAGGGCGAGCAAGAACAGCGTGTCGGTGCCGCGATTCTCGGCCAGCGCCTGGACGGCCTCGATCTGGCTGACCTCTTGCGTCGAGAATCGCAGGATCAGCATCGCGAACGAACCCAGCAGGCCGATCCACACGATGCCGAGCGTGGTGATCGAGATGTTCGGCATCGGGCCGGCCTCGACACTGCGGGCGCCGATGAAGCTCCCGGCCGTCGCCATGAAGCCGAATGCCAGCACCAAGGGTAGCGTTGCGTCCCCCAGCCAGTAGGCCGCCAACGGACCTGCGACACAGGTGACGATGCCGGGCACGACCGCAGGGCGGTAGCCCTTCTCGGCCACCTTGTCGTAGAACTCGACGGCGGCCAGCCCGAGGATCACCACGATCACGGCGGCAGCGGCCACCGGCTTGTACATCAGGGCACCGATGAACGCCGCCGCCAGCAACAATCCGACCGCGATTGCGGTCGGCATGTCGCGACCCGATCGAGTTGACGGCGGTGCACCGGGGTGCGGCCGACCCTTGCCGGCGGGCGGCCCGCCGCGGCGACGGCCGGAGTTCACGGGTGGTCGGCGTGGCATGCCCGACGGATCGGTTCCAATCGTGATCCGGCTCGGCTCGCGAGGGGCACCATCGGCCTCGCCCGAAACTCGCCGCTGCTGACCAGTGACGCGTTCCTGACGGCCCGTGACCCGGTCGTGCTCGGCGCTGACACGCTCCTGGCGACCCGAAACGCGGTCTTGCTGGCCGGTGACGCGATGTTGCTGGGCGGTCGGATGGTTGGCGTCGTCGCGGCCAGCAGGCTCGACCGGGTCGTCGTCTTTCCAGACAGGCGACTCCGACGAGAACGAGGACCAGACGTCGAGTTCCTCGTGGTCGCCGGCGGGTGCTGCCGCGCCATCGGTGCTGTCGAACCGTGGGAGTTCACCCGTCGGTGGCTCGGTCCAGTGTGGCAACGGGCCGCTGCCTTCGCCAAAGCTCAAGCTGTCGTCGTCCGAAGTGCTGGCGCTCCCAGGCACCGCTGGCAGGTTCTCGGTCGGCGCGGCCTCGTCGAACAACGACCCAAACTCACTGAAGTCGTCATCGTCGCGGCGGTCACGCCAGATGTCGTCGCTCATCGATCTCGTACCTTTCCCAACGTCCCCACTTGCCTCGTCGCTCAGACCTCGAGCAGTTCGTCTTCTTTGCGTGCCACGGTTGCGTCGATCCGTTCGACGTGATCGTGGGTGATCTTCTCGAGTTCTTTCTCGGCCCGTTCCAGATCGTCGGCCGAGATCTCGCTCGCCTTCTCGGCCGCCTCCATGTGCTTGCGCGCATCGCGGCGAATACTCCTCACAGCGATACGGCCGTCCTCGGCCATGTTCTTGACCACTTTGACGTACTCGCGCCGCCGTTCCTCGGTGAGCGGCGGAAAGTTGAGGCGGATCACGACGCCGTCATTGCTGGGCGACACACCCAAGTCGCTATCACGAATCGCCCGCTCTATCGCCGCCATCGACCCACGGTCATGAGGCTTCACCAGCAAGACCCTCGCCTCGGGAACCTGAATGGAGGCCAGCTGCTGAATCGGGACCCTGCTGCCGTAATACTCGGCGGTCAGGCGCTCAACGAGCACAGGTGCCGCTCGACCGGTGCGAACGGTGCCGAACTGGCTCTGGACATGCTCGACCGCTTTGTCCATCTTGTCCATCGCGTCGAGCAACGTTTCCTCAGTCACGCCGCCCAGCGTAACCAGGGATTCGCCGCCGGGGGGAGATGCGACGCCGGTACAGCCGTCAGTGGACGATCGTGCCGACCTGGCCACCGGTCAAAATCGACCTCAGCGCGCCGTGTGCCGACATGTCGAACACCACGATCGGGATGTTGTTGTCGCGGCAGAATGCGATCGCCGTGGCGTCCATCACCTTGAGGTCCTTGTTCATGACATCCATGTACTCGATCTCGTCGTACTTGATCGCGTTCGGATTGGTGCGCGGGTCCGAGTCGTACACCCCGTCGACACCGGAATGGGTACCCTTGAGCAGGGCGTTCGCTTCGATCTCGGCTGCCCGCAGGGCGGCGGCCGTGTCGGTGGTGAAGAACGGATTGCCGGTACCGGCTGCGAAGATCACGACCCGACCCTTCTCCAGATGGCGCATCGCCCGCCGCCGGATGTAGGGCTCAGCGATTCGTGGCATCTCGATCGCCGACTGCACGCGAGTGGCCTGCCCGCGGCGTTCGAGCGCATCCTGGAGCGCCAATGCATTCATGACGGTGCCGAGCATGCCGATGTGGTCGCTCTGCGTGGGGTCCATGCCCTCCATCGCCCCGGTGCGGCCGCGCCAGAAGTTGCCGCCACCGACCACGACGCAGACGTCGACATCGAGGTTCTGGCGAATATCGATGATCTCGGCCGCAGTTTGATCGAGCGTGGGACCATCGAGACCTTTGCCCGATGCACCGGCCAGGGCCTCACCGGATGGCTTGAAGACAATCCGCTTCCAGCGAGGAGATGAGCTGGACGGCGTCGAATCGGTCACGGCTGGCAGTTTGCCAGAGTCCGCACCGGTTCACGCAGAAGGCTCAACCAATTTCGACTTGAGCGAACCGAACAATCTCGGCGGAGCCGATGAACTGCTTGATCGACTGCTTGTCATCCTTGGCGTACGGCTGCTCCATCAGACAGATGTCCTTGAAGAATCCGTTGATGCGCCCTTCGACGATCTTCGGGACCGCTGCTTCGGGCTTGCCCTCGTTGAGGGTCAGTGCCTCGAGGGTTTTGCGCTCGGCGGCGACAAGTTCGGCGGGAACGTCGTCACGGTTGAGGTACTTCGGTCGAGCGAAGGCGATGTGGACGGCGATGTCGTGGGCCAGCTCGTCGTTGCCACCGGCAACTTCGACCAGCACACCGTTCACGCCACGACCACCCTGAATGTGCTCGTAGTGGCCAAGGACGTTGCCGTCAGCCGCCGCGAAATGTACGACCTGGCCAAGATCGATCTTCTCTTTGAGGGTGATCTTGAGCTCTTCCAGTTGGGTTGATCGCTGTGCGACGGCATCAGCGCCGCCGGCGATCACGACGTCGACCAGTTGGGCGGCCTCGTCCTTGAACTGGTCACTGCCAGCGACGAAGTCGGTCTCGCTCTTGAGTAACACGATGGCGCCGACGTTGCCGTCGACCTTGAGCGCGACGACGCCCTGGTTGTTGTCGCGGTCGTCGCGCTTGGCGCTGGCAGCAAGCCCCTTCTCGCGGAGCAACTGCTTGGCGGCTTCGATGTCGCCGCCCGTCTCCTCGAGGGTCTTCTTGCAATCCATCATGCCGGCGCCAGTGGCGTCGCGCAGGGCCTTCACATCTTGTGCGGTGAATGACATGGGGGTGTCTTCCTTCAGCTCTCGGTGTTGTCGTCGCTCGACTGTTGGCTGGCCGGCTTCGAGAAGCCGGCGGCCTCGGCGGCCTGTTCGGTGGCGAACCACACTTCGGCCTTGGTGCGGCCGTAGAACGGGCTCTCCGTGGTGTGGTAGAGCATCGAGTCGGCATTGCCCTTGATCGGGTAGCCGTCGGGCTGCTCATCCGAATCGAGCGCAGCATGGCTGCCCTCGCCATACGGTGCCTCAGCGGCAACCGGTGTCTTCTCAGCAACAGGTGTCTTCTCAGCAACCGGTGCCTCCTCAGCAACCGGTGCCTTCTCAGCAACCGGTGCCTTCTCAGCAACCGGTGCCTTTTCGGCGACGGCGGCAAACCCTTGCACGGCGGCCTCCGGAGCGGCCTCGGCGGCGGCCTCATCGGCGACTGCATCATCGTCGGCCGGCTTCGACTTGCTGGTGGCGAGACGAGCCTCGCGGTCGGCCTGGGCGCGAGCGGCTGCGTTGCGAGCCTCGGACTGGGCCTGAGCGAAGGCCTCCTCTTCCTCGGGGCTGCGCTCGGCCTTCGGCTCGGCGGACTCACCGGCGGCGGCGACCCTCGGGCGGCGAGAGGCGATGTAGCGGCCCTCTTCGACGGCTTCGGCGATGACCTGCACCAGCAAACCGTTGGCACGGATGGCGTCATCGTTGCCGGGGATCGGGAACTGGATGACGTCAGGGTTGACGTTGGTATCGACGACGGCCACAACCGGGATACCGAGCTTGTTGGCCTCGGTGACGGCGATGTGCTCCTTGTTGGTGTCGATCACGAATACGCAGTCGGGAGCCTTCTTCATGTCGCGCAGACCACCCAGGTTGCGCTGCAACTTGGTGAGCTCACGATCGAGGAGCAGCGCCTCCTTCTTGATCATCGCGTCGAACTCGCCGGTGGCCTTCATGCGCTCGTACTCGAGCATTTTGCCGACCCGCTTCGACATGGTTTCGAAGTTGGTGAGCATGCCGCCCAGCCAACGCTCGTTCACGTACGGCATCCCGACCTTCTGGGCAAAGCTCTGCACCGGATCCTGAGCCTGCTTCTTGGTGCCGACGAACAACACGACGCCGCCGTCGGCGACCAGGTCACGCACGAAGGCGTAGGCCGTCTCGACGCGGGTGAGCGTCTGCTCCAGGTCGATGATGTAGATCCCGTTGCGCTCACCGAAGATGAAACGCTTCATCTTCGGGTTCCACTTGCGGGTCTGGTGTCCGAAGTGGACTCCAGCTTCCAGCATCTGACGCATGCTGATAACGGCCATGACAAGCTCCTTGTGCGGTTGCAACTCGCTCCCGGCGCCGAGGCGACCGCTGCATTGGGGCGAGAGGTTGAATCGATGATCGGTCCATCGGACGATGGACCGAGTCACAATGCTAACGCCGCAACACGGCTTTGCGACCTGGGCCGCGGCGGGCGGCGTCGTGATAACGTCACACGACTGATGTGCACGCGTGCGACACGGCCGGTGCCGGCGGGAACTTCTGATGCCGACCGCTGATGAGTTCCGGCGTGCCGCCAGGCGGCTGCAAGAGGGTGCCGACGATTGCGGCAGCGTTGGGTCACGGATCCGGGCGCTCAGCAACAATCACGGGGTTTCCGGTGGTCGGCTGCAGATCCTGGTTGAAGATGCATTGGTTGCGAACATGTTGGGGGCCGCTGCGATCGCCGAGCAATGCGAGGCGTTGGCCGAGCTGTGTTCGGAGCGAGCGCTCGTGTGTGAGCAGTACGCCGGCGACTTGGTTCGCTGGGAACGATCGGTCGAGACGTGGAGCGACCGTCACGCTGCGATGACAGCCAACCCGAGGTCGGGTATTCGTGTGTCCGATTTCCCGCCACGTCGCCCGGATCCTCCTGCTGCGTGGGTCGAGGTGGGGTGATGCCGTATCAAGGTCTGAAGATCGGGTCGGTCCGTGATGCGGCATTCAGTCTGCGCACCACGCGGACGCTGCTCGACGCGGTGTTGGACGACTTGGCGAGCGCTGCCGACACCGGTGGCTTGTGGGCCGAGGTCGGGCCCACAAGCCAACTCGCCGGCGAACTCAGCGAAGAACTCGATCTGTTGGGCCAACTCCTGGACGCCAAGGCGACGGCGATGGAGTTGGCCGACGTCGGTTTGTTCGGCACCGAGATGTCGGTGTTGGGGCATGTGAATCGACTGTCGAGTGAATTGCGGGCTTCGCTCGCCGACCAGATCGGTTTCCAGGGCACCACCGACGAGTTGCGGAGCTACTACGAGGCGAAGGCATTCGAATCCGCCGGGATCGATCCGACCCAGTGGCGGCCCGAGCTCGGTCTCGACGCCAACAACGAATCGGTCGAACGGGTCTACGCGTACTACGCCGATCTGTACCGCTCCGATCCGGACACGTTCTGGTGGGCGGGCATGGCGGCGGTGATCGGCCCCAGTTTCATCGGCGGTTTCAACGACCTCGAAACCGCCGCCGACGCGTTCAATCGCATCGGTACCATCTCAACGGTGGCGGCTCCCCTGGTGGCAGATGGGTCGAACGTGACCGAGCGCGACCTGCGCTGGTACCAGAGCCGCCTGCTGATGATGCAGAAGGAAATCTTTCTCGACATGGCAACGGCCCACGAGGCATACCTCGACGGCGGGATGTTCGCGATCGAGCAACTCTACGAGAACGACCCGTATCGATTTCGTGACAAGACCGTCGGGGCGTGGCGGCAGATCGACGAAGGAGCACGTGCGGGCCAGCCAGACCTGATCGCCTCCGGCAACGCCACGCTGCTTCGACGCGAGCAGAGGTATGTCATCGACGACGACTATGAGTTGATGTATTCGAGGCCGATGACTGGCGAAGCGGTCACGTACCTGATGACGGCATTGGGAACCCCGTCGATCCCAGGCGCCAAGTCGTTTCCCGAGCTGTACCCGCATTCGTTCGACGTCAGCCAATATGCAGGGTCGCCTCGAAAGGTCACGGTGATTCCCTGGGTCTACACCCAGTCTGTCCCGCACGTCGGCGCCGAGGCGACGGTCACGATCGAGACGCCGTTTCCTGACGGCAACATCGCTATCTTCGACGATCGTTGGAAACTGATCGAGGACGACACACTCCCGAGATGGACCGATCTGGCCGAAAACCATCAGTCGGAGGTATTGGAGTTGCTCGACATTCCTGTCGCCGACCGTGGTGACGAGTTCGATTTCCTGTCGCGTGCCGACGAGATCGCTCGTTGGTATCTGTGGAGTGGTTGGGACGCCGATCTCGATGTGGATTGGGAGGTCGGCTGGTGAGGCGCTCGATATCCGTCCTCTTGGTCGTGCTGTCGATCGGTGGCTGTTCTGTCAAGGAGAGCAAGAACGACGAAGGAGAAGTAGCGGTGGCGACGACGAATGAAGCCGGGGCAGTCGTGTGGGACTTCCGTACACCGTTGACAACGGTCGACCTCGGTTCGCAGTTCGACGAGGTGTACAAACTCGATGGTCCCTTGGATCTGGAGATCATCTTTCCAAGTGGGCGCACTCTTACGGGCCGATGGGCACGCGGCGCCTTCGCTGATGCCGAGGGACCTGGTCTACTTCCCGGCGAGACACCGCATCCAGTGAATCAGGTCGACCTCATCGAAGATGAAGCTCAAGACGTCGCTGCGGTGCGGGCTTCAGCTGAGCGGTTCATGGTGGAGTTCGGCCCATCGGTGTCGGGTTCGGACATGGACTCGATCAACGACTACCTCGACGAGTTCGCTGCGATCGTGGCAAGCAACGGCGGCAGGATCTCGCCCTCTGGCCACGGAAGTGGGCCCGATGGGCTCGGTTCGACGATCCGAGCATTCGATGCGGAACAACAAGACGGGCTGACCGTGAGTTGGCTGGCCCGAGTGGTCGACGGCGGCGTCACTCTCCGCACGGTCATCTACTTCGAACCGGCTTCGACCGAGTGACCGTGTCACGCATTGCACCGCAGGCGCGGCGCGTGCGCAGGTGCTGGACGGGCACCGTTGGTGGGTATCAAGCGCACCGCGCCGACCCATACCCCGATCAATGGCGTCGGGTCGAGGTAGGCGGTGCCACGGCGCAGACCGAAATGCAGCCGCCCCGTGGTCGAGCCGACGCTCATGCCGCGAACCACCAGGTCGTCGACAGCAAGGTGATCCGACGAGACGTTGCCGTAGGTCGCCCGCAGTCCGTCGGCATGGCGAACCACCACGTAGCTGGCGCCGGCAACTGAGCCGGCGAACGTCACCACTCCCCCGGCGACCGCTTCGACGTCGTCACCGTCGGAGGTGGCGTATTCGATACCACGATTACCGGGACACCACCGACACTCGGGCAAGCGGAACGGGTCGCTGACGGGCGCGTCGACGGGCGCCGCCCAACACTGACCTGCGTCGGGCGATGCCCGCTGGTGACAACAGCGAGATGGCAAGTGCGACGATCAGCAATACCGATCGTCGGGAACGATGACGGAACATGATTGGGCCCTTCGGGTGGCGCATTCGCGCTGGTTTCGGGCCCCACAGGGGCGATCGGGCCGAACGGCCGATTCAGGCCAGGCCGGCGGCGGACATACGCGACCGAAGATGCAACACCGACTTGGTGTGGATCTGTGACACGCGGCTCTCGGTGACCCCGAGCACCTGACCGATTTCAGACAGCGTGAGGCCTTCGTCGTAGTACAGCGACAACACCAGCTTCTCGCGCTCGGGCAGTTTGAGAATTTCGACCTTCATGATGTCGCGCAGTTCGCGATCCTCGATGGCGGCAACGGGGTGCTCCAACCCGGCAGACTCGACAGCGGCCGGTTCGTAGCCAGCGGCGACCGCCCGGTCGAGCGGCCCGATCGTGGTCGCCGCAATCGACGCCAACCACCGTGCCAGTTCTTCCTCGCCGATGCGTAGCGACTCAGCGAGTTCCTCGTCGGTCGGGGCGCGTCCGAGTTCGTGTTCGAGACGCGAGAACGCTCGCTCGACCTCGCGGGCACGGCTGCGCACGGATCGCGGCACCCAGTCGAGTTGGCGCAGGCCGTCGTAGATCGCGCCTCGAATGCGGGGGGCGGCGAAGGTTTCGAACTTCACACCGCGTTCGGGGTCGAACCGGTCAATCGCATCGATCAAGCCGAACACGCCCGAACTCACCAGATCGCCGGGATCGACGCTGTTCGGCAAACCGGCCCCGATGCGGCCGGCCACGAACTTGACGAGCGGCGAATAGTGCACGATCAGGTGGTCTCGCGACGCACCATTCTTGCGATTCAGCCATCGCGTCCAGTGCATCGCCAGGTCTGGGTCGTCGGGGACAATGCTCATGCGCGTGGGTGACTTTGCTGGTAGGCAGATCGCAAACGCTCTCTGCTGACGTGAGTGTAACGCTGCGTGGTCGCCACGTCGGAGTGACCCAGCAAGTCCTGGACCGCACGCAGGTCGGCACCACCATCGAGCAGATGCGTGGCGAACGTGTGTCGGAGGGCATGCGGGTGGGTCGGCGTCGACGATCGACGATCGAGAATCCGCCGCACATCTCGGGGTGTGAGCCGATTGCCGCGCTCGTTGGCGAACACCACCGAGCCCGCCTCGGTCGGCACCACCTCGTGGCGAATCGCCAGCCAGGCGGAGATCGCCGAAACCGCCGGCTCGCTGACCGGCACACGGCGTTCTTTGGAGCCCTTGCCCCACACCACCAGCACTCGGTCCGCCAGGTTGATCTGATCGAGCACGAGTGAACACAGTTCGGAGACGCGGACCCCGGAGCCATACAGGATCTCCAGCACGGCATCGTCGCGGTGGCGGCGCCACACGGGCTCGTCGTCGGGAGTCGGCCCATCGAGCAAGTGCTCGAGCTGGCGACGGTCGAGAATGCGAGGCAACCGACCCGGCCCGGCGCTGACATGCAAGCCGATCGTGGGGTCGACGGCGGCGATCTCCTCGACCAACGCCCACCGGAAGTAGCGCCGCAGCGCGGCCGCTTTGCGAGCGATGCTGCGGCGAGCCAGCTGACGTGTCGAGAGCGAGGCGACATAACGCCGCACCAAGGTCCGCGAAACTCCCGCCGGCGACTCGATCTGTGATCGCCCTACCCACTCGGCGAACAACCGAAGATCGGATTTGTATGCGGACAGCGTGCGTTCGGACAACGACGTGTGCGCTCGCACGAAGTCGTCCAGACGCCAAGGGCCGAAGTCCGCCATAGTGCGAACCGTATTCGGTTCTCATCGCTGCAACCGGGACCCCGCCGGCTCGAACCAACCGCCCGCCTCGATCAGCCAGCCATCGCGTTCGAGTCTGGCTGCCGCGAGGGCGACGTCGGTCAGCGATCCGCCGGCCTCGGAAAGCATCATGTCGATCGAACACGGTTGCCGTCGGCAGGCGACCAGCAACCGCTCTTGCAGGTCGGTCGGCCGTGGACGCGGGTCGAACGGAAGCGGACCCTGACGTCGGTGATCGAGCCCGAGCATCATCAGCACATCGTCGACCGAGGTGACCGGCGCGACACCGTCGACCAAGAGTTGGTTCGTACCGGACGACGCTCGACACCGCGGCGAGCCAGGCACAGCCATCACCTCGACGCTGCGCTCGGCGGCCGCCCTGGCCGTGATCAGGCTGCCGCCCCGCTCACGGCTCTCGACCACCACCAACACCTCGCACAACGCCGCCAGGATTCGGTTGCGCTGCGGGAATCGCCAGGCGTCGGGCGTCGTGCCGGGCGGCCACTCGGAGATCAGCAGCCCGGCTTCGCCAACCCATTCCCACAACTCGGTGTTCTGTTTCGGATACGGCACGTCGGGACCGCTCCCCACGACGGCGATCGGCCGCCCGGCGCCGCCACTGGAGCGGACGCCGCGGTGAGCGGCAGCGTCGATGCCTCGTGCCAACCCCGAGACCACGGCGACTCCCTCGTGTGCCAACGCCATGCCGAGCTCGGAGGCCGTTGCCCGCCCCGCGGCCGTGCAGTTGCGGGTGCCGATCACCCCGACCCTGCGGGCCTCGACCGAGTCGGGGTCGCCTCGCACAAAGATCACCTCGGGGGCCTCTGGATCGACCGCCAGTTGGGCCGGGAAGCGAGGATCGTTTCGCGCCAGCACCGTGACACCGCAGCGTTCACAGTCGTTCAGCGCATGCTGCGGGTCGGCCGCCGCTGCCTGGGTGCGCAGCCGTTTGATCAGGTCGGGCGGGGTTGCCCTGACGAACATCGCGTCGAGCGGAGCCCCGCGTGCCAGTCGATCGAGTGCGTCCGATGGCTCGTGATGCGCAAGCAGGAGTTGCAGCCGCTTCGGACCGATCGACGGCAGCCCGGCCAACGCTGCCAGCGCACCGGCGCTCACGCAGCGCTCCCGACTGCGCTCAGGCCGACGCGGGCCCGCATTCCCAGGCGCGCCCGCGATGTGTTGCTCGCCGATCGGTGCGTCGTACTCGCCGGCCAGATCGGCGAGCGTGCGAGCGACCCGGCGGACGCGGTGGTAGCCGCGCCCGGTGAGCCGTCCACGTTCGATCTCGGCTCGAATCAACGTGGTCGCAGCTTCGTCGAGCGGGGCGAACTCGTTGAGGCCGTTCTCGTCGAGGGCGGCGTTGAGGACTCCGCTGCGGTCGGTGGCGATCGTGCGCGCTTTGGCCACCCTGGCGGCGACGTCGGCGGTCGATTCACCTGGCTCGCCGTCGAGCAGTTCGACGACATCGGGCCGGTGCACGGCGACGCGCAGATCGAACCGATCGAGCAGCGGCCCGGACAGCCTGCTGACGTAGCGGGTGCGCGAGGCGGCATCACACTGGCAATCGCCCGGCGAGCCGTTGCCACCGCACGGACACGGATTGGTGGCGCCGATCAGCTGGAACCGAGCCGGCATCGGGACCCGGAGCTGCTCGACCCGCCCGACCATGATCTCGCCCTCTTCGAGCGCCTCGCGCAGGCCGTCGAGCACCCGCGGACTGAACTGACCCATCTCGTCGAGGAACAGCACGCCACCGTGCGCCAAGCTGATTTCGCCTGGCCGCATCTGGTGCGAGCCACCCCCGACCAGCGCCCCGACGGAGCTGGTGTGGTGCGGCGAGCGGAACGGCGGTCGAGCGATCAACCCACCAGGCGGAAGCGTGGCACCCGCCGCCGAATGGACCATCGTCGCCTGGAGCGCCAGCTCGCGGTGCAGATCGGGCAGCAGCCCCGGCATGCGGCGGGCCAGCATCGTCTTGCCGGCGCCGGGTGGGCCGACCAACAAGAGATGGTGCCCACCGGCGGCTGCCACCTCGAGCGCCAGGCGCGCCAGCGGCTGACCCTTGACGTCGGCGAGGTCGTGTACTTCGGGCTCGATGAACGGTGAAGCCGTGCGATCGCACTTGGGCCACGAACTGACACCGGTGAGCGCCTCGACCAGCTGATCGAGCCGTTCGACCGGGTGGATCAACGCCCGCGTCGCCACCCCTGCTTCCGCCAACGCATCGGCCGGCACGACCCAATCGTGGTCTGGGCGGACACCGACCATCGGCGCCACGCCGGGTACTTTGCGGATCGTGCCGTCGAGCCCGAGCTCACCGGCGAACGCCAACCCCTTCACGGCATCGGGCGGGATCACCTCGAACGCCACCAGAGCGGCGATCGCGATTGCGACGTCGAGCCCCGACCCCGCCTTTCGGTAGTGGGGCGGGGCGAGGTTGACGGTCACCTTCTTGTCGGGCCACTTGAAACCGCTCGACTGGACCGCCGCCCGGACCCGGTCGCGGGCCTCGCGGCACGACTCGTCAGGGAGCCCCAGCATCGTGAAGCCGGGCAGCCCGTCGCTGCTGACATGGACCTCGACGGTGACGGGGTGCCCACGCGCCCCAAGAATCGTCGCTGTATCGATGGTGGCAATCATCTCGACCTCCCAAAACACACCGACGACACGTCGGCAGTTCACATGGGAGGGAGGGTTCGGACCTGCCCCTCGACAGGTACGAACCACCATACCAGCGGGGTGTGACACAACACCCGCAGCGCTCAGCGGTCCGTGGCGGGTCGTTCCGAGCCGGGTGCCGAGGCACCGCCGAAACACCGTGGCACACTCTGGCCGTGCGATTCCGCTCGGTCACCATCGCTGCCACCCTGGTGTTGTGCCTCTCTGCTTGCGGCGGTGAGGGCGAGACGCGCAGCGACGCCGAACGGTTCTGTGGTGAGGCGATCGCTCAGCGCGACACGATCGTCGCCCCTCCGCTCGCCAGCGAGGCCGAACTGCAGGCGACGCTCGAGTTCTACCGTTTGATGGGCCGGCTCGCCCCGGTGGCGATCGCCGAGGAGTGGAACGATCTGGTCTACAACCTGGAGACAGCCGCCTCGCTGATCCCCGGCGACCCCGTTTCGGAACAGTTGGTCGCCATGACCGCCTACGCCACCGAGCCGTCGGCGTACCGCGTCAAGCGCTGGTTGCAGGACAACTGTGGTCTCGACATCCCGATCACCACGATCGCTCCGCAAGCGCCGCAGCCGGCGCTCACCGTCGCCCCGCCGGATTCGACCGGATCGACCCCACCGACCGAATCGAGCGAGCCGACCGGTTGATCGGCAGGTCCGCTCGGGTCAGGCCGTCGGCATCTCGCCGCGGCGACGGATCACGGCGTCGACCAGGCCGTAGTCTTTGGCCTCGTCAGCGGTGAACCAGCGGTCGCGCTCGGAGTCGGCCTGGACCTGCTCGAGTGTTTGGCCGGAGTGCTCGGCGATCATCTCGGCCATGCGACGCTTGATGTAGCGCAACTGCTCGGCCTGGATGGCGATGTCCGACGCCTGTCCCTGCAACCCGGCCAGCGGCTGGTGCATCATGATGCGGGCGTTCGGCAGCGTGAAGCGCTTGCCGGCTGCACCTGCGGTCAGCAGGAACTGCCCCATCGAGGCGGCCAGGCCAAGACACACGGTGGCGACGTCGCAGCCGACGAACTCCATCGTGTCGTAGATCGCCATGCCGGCTGTGATCGAGCCACCGGGGCTGTTGATGTAGAGCCAGATGTCGGCGTTCGGGTCTTCGCCTTCGAGATACAGCAGCTGGGCGCAGATCTGATTGGCGATGTCGTCGTTGACATCCGAGCCGAGCATCACCACGCGGTTCTTGAGGAGCCGGTTGAACACGTCGCTTCGCGGGTCGAAGCCCCCTTCGAGCGCCATGGGCAGGTCGGTGCGATCGGTCATGGCAGCAGACTATCGGCCGCCGTCGCCGAAGCTCATCGACCCCGACCGCCCGCGGACCGCCTCGAGCAGGTCGCGACGAGTGTCACGGGCGCTCGCCCAGGTCGGCGGCCATCGCCGCCGAGCTGTCGAGCGACAGGCCGATCCTGGCGAACAGCATCGGCAGGTCGACGCCCTCGGTGCTCTTCTGGCCGGCGAGGTAGCGGGCGTACACGCCGTGCAGGATGCAGGCCGTCTTGAACGAGTTGAACGATCGGTAGAACGCCAGCTGCGACATGTCAGCGCCGGTGGCGGCGGCGTAGCGCTCGGTCAGCTCGTCGCGGCTCGGGAACCCAGGAAGCGCGGTCGGCGGATCGGATCCGTAGACGCCGGGATCGCCGGGCTCGGTCCAGGCGTTGAGCGAGTAGGCGAAGTCGGCGAGCGGGTCGCCGAGCGTTGCGATCTCCCAGTCGAGCACCGCCAGCACATCGCCGGATCGCGAGAACAGGCTGTTGTGTGGGCCGTAGTCGCCGTGCACGATCCGCCCCGGCCCCTGCTCGGGGATGCGCGACGACAGCAGAGCGTGCAGTTCGTGGACCCGCGGCTCGTCGTGCCGGGCGTACTCGATCGATGCGTTCCACGAGCCGTACCAGGTCTTGAGCTGACGGGCGATGTAGCCGTCGGGCCGTCCGAGCTCGGCCAGTCCGACGTCGGCCGGGTCGATCGAGTGGAGCGCGGCGAGCACGTCGACGAACACTTCACCGGCATGCCGCCGGGCCGGCTCGTCCAGCCAGTTCGAAACGACCTCGCCGCTGTACAGCGCCTCGCCCGCGACCTTGCCCATCACGTAGAAGTGGGTGTCGCAGATCGCCCGGTCGTCGCTGAACGCGATCGGTTCGGCGACGGGTACCGACGTCGGCCAGAGCCCGTCGATGATCCGGTACTCGCGCCACATGTCGTGAGCCTTCGGCAGCAACTCACCTTGCGGTGGCCGCCGGATCACCATCTCGCGGCCAGTCGAGTCGCGAAGCAGGTAGGTGAGGTTGGAGTGACCACCCGGCAGGCGTTCCCACGTGATCGGTGGAGCGACCTCGGTGACGGTCGCCAGCCAGCCCTCGATCACGGGCACGTCGAACCCGACGACAGTGGTTGCGTCCATGCGTGTCAGCGTGCCACGCCCGACATCACGACGGCGATACGGTCACCATCGCGGATGCCGGATCGAGCGGCGAGCACGCCCGCCAACCCGGCGGTGCCGGTGTGGCTGACGGAGTACCCGGCGAGCGTCGCCAGCTCGTTGGCTCGCACGATGTCGGCCTCGGACGCCACCAACGGTTCACCACCGCTCTCGACCATCGCCTCGACGTCGGCGATCCAGTCGTAGGTCTCGTCGTCGAGGATGCCGTCGGCGGTGGAGTGCGGGTCGGGCCACGGACGCATCACCTGTGGCCAGTAGCGCTCGGGCCGGTCGAGGGCGGCGACCCGTTCCCAGGCGTCGGCCAGCGGCGCGCAGCCTTCGGCCTGCACGGTGTCGAGACGGACTGCGGGCCAAGTCCTGCGCCGACGCAGGCGGCGAAGGCGCCGCCACCGACCTGCACCAGAATCCGGTCGAGCTGCACGCCCGCCGCGGCAGCCTGATCGGCGATCTCCCAGCCGATCGTGCGACCGCCGTCGAGGCACAGGCCGTTCTCCGGCCCTTGCACCGTGAACGGGATCGCCCCAGCCGAGCGCGCTTCGCGGAACCGCAGCATCGCCGGGTCGCCGGCGGGATCGCCGTCCCGACGATCGCACCGATGGATCGTTGCCCCGAGTGCGTCGAGCCGTTCGCCGAATCCGTCATCCATCCAGGTCGGCACGTAGACATCGAGCGGCCACTCGACCCGCGCCGCCAGCGTGGCCGCTGCGAGCGCGGCGTTGCCACACGAGGCGATCGCCAGCGGAGGCCGCTCGGTGGAGCAACCCGAGCGTCTCGGCGGCGCGCAGGTGGAGCAGGATGGCCACCAGATGTCGGGCCTTGTGCGAACCGGCGATGTTGCCGGTCTCGTCCTTGACCCACAGGTCGAGAGTCAGCTCGTCGGACAGAACCGTCGATCGCTCGAACGGGGTGATCACGAAATCGCCGGCCACCTCGTAGGTCAGTGCCTCGCAGGCAGCCGCCGTCATTCCGTTGACACGGGCGAACGCCCACCACGCCAGGCGTGGACCGTAACGCACGAACGGATTGGCATCGTCGCCCGGTTCGGGCTGTGTGCCACCTTCCAGGATGTGCAGCACGTGGTACGGGTCCTCAGGCGTGACCTTCGGGACACCGCCACGGAAATGGTGTTGCGATGTCGACTGTCGTGTCCGCACACCGCACATCGGCAGCCCGGCGATCATCCCGACATCATCGCACGGTCAGCTGGTGAGGCGGGCGTTGAAGTCGGTGATCATGTCGTCCCACACGCCGACGTAGCGGCGCAGACCGCGCCAGAACGACTGGTCGCGTCGCTCCTCGAACAAGGGGAATGGGGTGCCCTGTTGTTCGACCCAGGTGTAGTAGCCGAGCTGGAACACGCGCCGCCGATCGGCTTCGGTCATGTCGATCATGTGCTCGGTGGTGACGTGGCCGAGGTGCTGGCCGAACGCCTCGGCAGCGTCGGTGTGGCTGTACTCGCCGCCGTAGCGGGTGGCGATCATCTTGGCCCGCTCGCTCGGGTACATCGCTCCGCCGTCGGTGGCCACGGTGACGATCGCGTCGTCGGAACCGAGCCCGAGCAGCTTGGCGGTCTTGATGGCTGCCAGCACGTTGCAGGTCGACGAGAACCCGAAGTGGCTGAGTGCAGTGAGCAGCTCGTCGCTGACCCCCTTCGACCGCGACAGGTACTGGCGGCCCTCGGACGTGTTCCACAACACGTCGAGTTCGTCGGTGGCGACGTCGCTGATGGCGCACACCACGTCGGTGTTCATCACGTTGTGGATCAGCGGGATGTGCTTGTCGCCGATGCCCTGGATGTTGTGCTCGCCGTATCCGTTCTCGAGCATCGTCGGGCACTCGAGCGCCTCGACGGCGACGATCTTGGTGCCGTACTCGTCCTTCGAGTCGATCGCCGGCGGCGATCGTGCCGGCCGATCCGGTCGCCGACGTGAAGGCCGCCAGTCGCAGATCGCGACCCGACGCCTGTCGAACGGTTTCGAACACGTGCCCGAGGGCGCGGCCGGTCGCCGAGTAGTGGACGAGATGATTGCCGAACTCGCTGAACTGGTTGAGGATGAAATTGCCGGGATCCTTGGCGAGTTCGTTGCAGGCGTCGTAGATCTCTTTCACGTTCGACTCGGTGCCGTGTGTGCGGATCACGTCGTTCTCCGGGTCTTCGCACCAACGGTTGAGCCAGTCGAAGCGCTCCTGGCTCATGCCCTCCGGCAGGATCGCTACGCCGCGGCTGGCCATGATGCGACTGATCGCGATGCCGCCGCGGGCGTAGTTGCCCGTCGACGGCCAGATCGCACGATGACGTGTCGGGTCGAACTGTCCGGTCACCACACGAGGGGCGAGGCAGGCGTACGCCGCCAACACTTTGTGGGCGGTGATCATCGGGAATCGATCGCCGAACACCACGATGATCGGACTCTCCACCCCGGTCAGTTCGCTCGGCAGCACGACGTGATCGGGCACGTCGACGCGGTTGCCGGCCAGGTCGTTGTACCAGTGGTTGCGCCACAGGTTGCGGGCGTCTGGTCCGTGCGGATCGGCGTCACCGACGTGGGCGGCATGGTCGAACGACGATGGGTTGGTCAACTGTGCGAACGTCGGCAGCGTGATGCCACGCTCACGGAACCGTGCCGCAGAGTTGGCGATCGCCGTCTCGTCGACGATCCGGTCGGCGAGGCCGAACTGGTTCTCAAGGGCGGCGCGATGATTCTCGGTGTCGGTCACATTTGACAGTCTGTCAAACAGTTGGCCATCGGCCCACCCTGAATCTCGTTCTCGCTGACGCTGGAGTGCTGTTACCCACTTGTTACCGGTGTTGTGGTTCGATGGCGGGATGTCATGTATCAATCGATGCACACACCATCGGCAACGCCCGCTGCGTTCTGCACTGATCGGCGCAAGCCTCGTCGTCTCGTCTGTCGTCACCGTGGCGATCGCGGTGGGCCCGACCGGAACGGTTGCAGCCGCATCTCAGCCGGTCGTGAGCGCGACGAGCCCGACCACCGGTATCACCTATACCGGGACGTACAGCTGCATCGAGCAGCGCCCGAGCTTCACGGCGACCCGTCCAACGGCGTTGTCCTACGTACAGTTGCAAGGCGTCGCTAACGGGTCGGTCGTGTACGAGCAGTCGCAATACGTCGATCATCGCGATGCCGATAGTCGTGTCGCGTTCGACGTGGCCGGTGTCCCGCGCACCAATCGGCAAACAGCGCAGACCTTCCAACTCCGCGACACATTCGCTGTGGGCCAGTCGCCAGGTCCGTGGGGCCCCGTCTTCCTCACAATTACGCCGGCCGCATGCCCTGACTACTCGGCCGGGGCGCCGAGTCGATTCGTCCCGATTGCTCCAACCCGCGTGCTGGACACCCGCCCTGCCACGGCCGTCAACTACAGCGGCGCGAAACCCGCGGACAATGCCTCGGTGACTGTCCAGGCAACGGCGATGCCCGAACGTCCTGCAGGCGTGACGGCGGTGTCACTCACGCTTACGCTCGTGGCGCCGAGCGCTGGAGGCTTCGGTCAGGTGTATCCGTCCGGCAGTGCGGTCCCGGGTGCGTCGTCGAACGTCAACACCGCTGGCGCCGGCGTAACGACCGCCAATGCAGCGATCGTCCCGGTGGCCGGTGACGGCTCGATCTCGGTGTTCGTGAATCGATCGAGTCACATCCTGGTCGATATCAACGGGTACTTCGTCGCCCAGCCGGCAGCGGTCGCAGGCGGTCGTCTCGCTTCGATCACTCCGAAGCGTGTCTTCGATACGAGGTCGAGTGGGCCAGTGAACTCCAGTGGCGTGCAGCCCGCTTCCGGATCCACGACGCGTGTCGACCTGACGGCGCAGACGTCGGGTCTGCCTCCGGGCGCGACGGCGGCGATCGTCAACATCACCGCGACAGGCACGACCGGCGCCGGCTACGTGCAGGCCGCAGCGGGTGGCACCCTCGTGCCAGGTGTATCGTCGATGCTCAACATCCCCGCAGCGGGTCGCAGCATTGCCGGAATGACCATCGTCCCGCTCGCTGCCGACGGTTCGATCGACATCTTCACGCTCACCGGTACCGACCTGATCGTCGACCTCACCGGCTGGTTCACGAGCGACACCGCGACAGCCAGCCGCTCCGGACTGTTCGTCCCGGTCCCGCCGGAGCGGATCCGTGACACTCGCCGAGCCACGTCGCTGAATCAGGTGACGTTCGGCGGGAGCGGGGGGTGCTGCGGCTCATCATCGAATGTCCTCGGCTACACCGCCGTTGGCGGGCTCGCTTCGGCAGTGGTGCTGAATGTCACCGCGATCGGCGGACGCACGGGTGGATTCATTCAGATCGGCGCATCCGACCGCAAGTTCTCGACGGTGAACTTCCCCGGCACCGGCGCCGTAGCGAACGCGGCGGTGATCCCGCTGTCGCCCACCGACACGTGTTGTGCCCGGAGTTCGATGACCGCCGCGTTCGGCACGTTCCCCGACATGGCGGTCGACATCTCGGGTTACTTCACGAAGTGACTCCGCACAACCTCACTCAGGGCGACCGGATTCAGGGGTTGAGGAATCGGGTCAGGCCCGATTCGGCAACCGCACCGATCTTCGGGAACATCGAATCGAGCTGAGTGGGCGACAACGGAGGTTCGTCGCCGACCAGATCGAGTGTGCCGTCGTAGTCGTGTGTCGACTCACAGTCACTCACGGTGCCGTCACCTGGCGCACTCAGTCGACACACCGACGGTCGAGTCAGCCGAACCTGCCTTCCGGTTCGAGGGTGCTGGGGCCGACGTGGGCGTCGAGCCAAGCGTTCATGGCGTCGGCTTCGGCCCACACTGCTCGGATCTTCGCTGCTGCTTGCCCGGTGTGGATCCACTTCGGCGCACCGAAGTTCTTCGACATCATCAGGCCCTTGCGGCGCAGCAGCTCGATCCGAGGGTGATCCTTGGGGTAGCCGCGCGGCGCCGTCTTGAGCTCGTCGATCGCACCGATCTCGTACTGCTTCGACAAACCCGAAACGATCGCCTCGATCTCGGCGCCAGTGTGTTCGGCGTCGACGGCGGCTCGGAAGCGTTCGAGTTGGTCCTTGGCCATGCCGTAGTAGCCGGTGCCGCACATCAGCCCGGTCGATGAGATGTGGAAGTAGTGGCCGGCACCACCCTCCGACTCGCCGTACGCCCCTTGGTGCGTCTTGTACGGAGGCTTGTTCTTGGAGAACCGCAGATCGTTGTGGGGGCGGAACAGGTGGAACGGCCCGAACTCGGCGAGTTCCTCGCACAACTCCTGAGCCGGCACCCTCACGACCTGCTTGAAGGTGTCCTTGTTGACCTCCCAGAACGCCTTCGAGTTGTCGGCCTCGAGTCGATCGTAGAAGTCGATCGCTGCCGCTGGAATCCCGGTGAACGCCATCCCAGAGAAGCTAATCGAACGTCGCCGCCACGGTCGGCCGCCCTCGAGTGCCGTACCGAGCAGCGTCGTCGGACCGGGTCAGCGGCGGGGATCTCGGCCGTTCCAGGCGACGAGGCGGTCGATGGCAGGGGCGTCGTCGGCGACGGGGACCGCCTCGGCGAACGGGATCGCGACCTCGTCGAGGCCCATCGCGGCGGAGATCTCCTCGAAGAGCGCGCGGCGGTTCTCGGCGGGGAGGAAGTCGCGTGCGGCGAGCGCCGCGGTGACGACGGTGTCGTCCCAGTCGGGTTGTTGCCCGGTCGCGGTCGCGAGGTCCCAGGTGTGGACGGTCAGCTCGGAGAAGTAGGACGCCAGGACGTCGGCGCCGTTGCCCTGGATCCACGGCAGCGCCATGGGCTGTTCGAGCACGGCATCGTCGCGCCACGCATCCGCGGCGCGGCGGGCCGATGTCGTCCAGGCGTCGGACCAGCCGTCGTCGGGGGCGAGCGGTCTCGGTGACGGCGAAGGGATCTTCGCCCTGCCCGAGCGCGGCGATGCGGTCGAGCACGCCGACGAGGTGCCCGAGCATGGCGCGCACGTCCATCTCGGGGCACGGCGTCGGGGCGGTGAGCTGGTCGGGTCGGACGCCGAGCGATGACGGACCCGCCGGTGGCGATCGCACGGTCGAGAATCGGCCGAGGGTCGATGCGGTCGTGGGTGGTGGAGCTCGTCGGTGAGGTCATGTCGCCATCATGGCGACCGAAACCGGTCAGGTCATGACCGGTTTGCTGTGAAAGTGTCGTCGGGGTGCGAACCGACCGACTGGTGGCCATCCTCCTCTTGCTGCAGCAGCGCGAGCAGGTGACAGCAGCAGAGGTCGCCCGAGAGCTGGAGGTCTCCGAGCGCACCGCCCGCCGCGACCTCGACGCCCTGGCCATGGCCGGGGTGCCCGTGTACTCCATGCAGGGCCGAGGCGGCGGCTGGCGCCTCGTGGGCGGCGCCCGCACCGACCTGTCCGGGTTGACCGCGAGCGAGGCCCGCGCCCTGTTCCTGGTGGCCGGCCCGGCCTCGGCTGCGACGCCGGCCGTGAAGGCCGCTCTGCGCAAGCTCGTCCATGCCCTGCCCGAGCCCTTCCGGGTGCAGGCCGAGGCAGCAGCGTCGTCGTTGGTCGTGGACCCGCAACGATGGGGGTCGAGTCGGGTCGAGCACCGACCACCCCGCTTCCTCGACGAACTCCAGGACGCGGTGATCCGCGGCGTCCAGGTGCGGCTCGGCTACGTCGACCGCAAGGGCACCGAAACCGAGAGAACCGTCCACCCGCTCGGCATCGTCGCCAAGGGTCCGACGTGGTACCTCGTCGCCAACACCGAGGCCGGCCGGCGGACCTTCCGGATCGACCGCGTGTCGTCCGTCGACCCGACCGACGATCCCGTGCACCGACCCGAGGACTTCGACCTCGCCGAGAGCTGGCGCGAGATCGCCGACGAGGTCGACCGCAAGCGAACGCCCCTCGAGATCCAGGCGGTATGCGCTCCCGACGGGATCGGCCTGCTCCGGATGGTGCTCGGCGGTCGGCTCGAGGTGGGAGGTTCCACGACCGACGGCCGCATCGAGGTCGTGATCCGCGGCCACAACGAGTACGCGCTCGCCGGCGAGCTTGCCGGGCTGGTCGAATGGCTCGAGGTGACCGGCCCTCCAGGTGTGCGGGACCACCTGGCCTCGATCGGCAACGCGCTGGTCGACCGATACCGCTGAGCCCTTCCCAGAACGAACCCTGGAACGCCCGAGATTGCTAACCAGCCCGGCCGGACGGATGCGGTGGCCGCCACTGATCCGGGGGCAACTGCTCCTTGGGAGGCGACCCGCCCTCACCTCGCGATCTGGCGTACCAGCCCAGGAGCGGGACGATCGTGCACACCGCTACCGATGCGATCACCGCCGCACCGACCGCCGCCTGGCCGCGCTCACCGAACCCCAATGCGAACACCAACACGAACGCACCGGCAGCCGCCAGCAGCAGGGCGACCACGACCGAGGTCACGATCCCCACCGTCGAGTCGCGACCGTTGCGCCGGGCCAGCCGAACGATCGGCACGATCGCCAGACCAACCGCCACGGGTGCCAGCACGAGCAACGCCAGCACGAGGCCCACCGGCCATCGCTCCCACCAGTCGTCGGTGACGGTCGATGCCGCTGCGAAGCCGAACGGTTCTTCGGCGACCTGGTCCGATCGCAGGCCGAAATCGCCAACAGCCACCCACTCCCACGACCGATCCGGCCGGTGGTGCAGCACGCCGATGTCTCCCATCGAGAGCACGACGTGGTTGCCATCGGGCAGGTCGACCGTCGCCAACGAGTCGAACGACTCGTCGCCGCACTGCGGCAGTGCGACGTTGGTGAGGCGCTGCAGCTGATCGGGAGACACGGTGAGGATCGTTCGACGATCGGGTGTGATCTGGTCGATCGAGATCGCGACCGATGGCTCGTCGTTGGGGTGCACCACTTCGAAGCAACGCTCGAGTTCGGAGCAATCCGTGCGGGTCTCGGGATACCGGTGGTCGAGCCGCTCGTCCCATGACGGCACGCTGCTCGACACCCAGGTTGCGCCCCCGTCGGTGCTTTCGAACACATCGCCGACCGTGATCGCGTAGACGACACCGTCGACGGCAACCACCTCGAGCACCCCAGACCCTTCACAGCTCGTGGCGGTCGTGACGAGCACAGCGGCGGTGACGGCGACGAGCTGCAGCGGTAGCAGGTAGGCGGTCTTGGCGACCGTCGGCGGTCGGCAACGACGGCCGACCGAGACGGCTCCACAGCGGAATCAGCACAACGAGAGCGAACAGGTCGGTCGGGTCGGTTCGGGTCGTGCCGCCCAATACGGGTGCGGCAGCGACGGCGACCGCCGTAATGGTCTTGAGGGCGACGAACCCGATCGCGGTGATTCCCACACCGAGCGTTCGTCGACCGACGATCGCCGTCGCCAGAATCGCCACCATCACGACGCCGGCAACGTCGCTGAGCTTTCCGGTGACCAGCCCTGGCCAAGCCGGCTTGAGGACGTGGTCGTTCACCGCCAGCGCCAGGACCGACCCCACGAAAGGCACGGAGATCAACAACTCGCGCCGAGCTCGCATCGCCCGAAACTAGCCGCCCACCCCGAGCCACCGAGCGGAATAACGCCGCCGGCGAGCACGGCGAACCCGGCCGTGTCTGACCGGTGAAAGGACCGCCTCGCAGCACGTTCCAGTACTCTGCTCGGCATGGCAGAACTGTTTCTGGGTGGCACCGTCGACCCCGCATCGCACGACCGCACCGGCGACGAAGTGCGTATCGATACCGACAAGTTCACCACTCACGGTGTGATCGTCGGCATGACCGGTTCGGGAAAGACCGGTCTCGGAGTGGTGCTGATCGAGGAGGTGCTGTCGGCCGGGTTGCCGACTTTGTTGATCGATCCGAAGGGCGACCTGACCAACCTGTGCCTCACGTTTCCGGCGTTGCAGCCGGCCGACTTCCGGCCATGGATCGACGAGGCCCAAGCCAACGCCGCCGGGGTCTCGCCCGACGAGTTCGCCACGCAACAGAGCGAACTGTGGACGAAGGGTCTGCTCGGCTGGGGCTTCACCGCCCAGAACGTCGCCAACCTGCGCAGCACGACCGATTTCACGATCTACACACCCGGTTCACAGTCGGGGGTACCGGTCAACATCGTCGGTTCGCTCCAGGTTCCCGACGATATGAGCGACGCCGAGATCGTCGGCGACGAGATCGAAGGGTACGTGTCCGGCCTGCTCGGGCTGGTCGGAATCCAGGCCGATCCGCTGTCCAGCCGCGAGCACATCTTGCTCTCCAACCTGATCAACCACTCGTGGCAGGCAGGCCGCGCCCTCGACCTGGCGACGCTCGTCGGCCTGGTCGGCAATCCGCCGATCCGCAAGCTCGGGGTGTTCGAACTCGATCAGTTCTTCCCTCCCAACGACCGCATGGCGCTGGCCATGAAGCTCAACGGATTGCTGGCGTCACCGTCGTTCGCGGCGTGGGCGGAGGGCCCGCCGCTCGACATCCAGTCGATGCTCTACACGCCCGACGGCAAGCCGCGGTGTGCGATCGTCACGACCGCCCACCTCTCCGACGAAGAGCGCCAGTTCGTCACCTCCCTGATCCTCGCCAAGCTGGTGACCTGGATGCGGCGCCAGTCCGGCACCACCGACCTGCGGGCGATGCTGTACATGGACGAGGTCGCCGGCTATCTGCCGCCGACCGCCAACCCGCCAACCAAGAAGCCGATCATGACGCTGATGAAGCAGGCTCGTGCGTTCGGTGTCGGGGTCGTGCTGTCCACCCAGAACCCGGTCGACATCGACTACAAGGCACTCTCCAACGCCGGTACCTGGATGATCGGGCGCCTCCAGACCGACCGCGACAAGATGCGGCTGCTCGATGGCCTGTCGACAGCCAGCGGTGGCGTCGACGTCGCCGAGGTCGACAAGACGATCTCGGGGCTCGGCAAGCGTGAGTTCGTGCTCAGGCGAGCCGGCAAGGACACCACCGAGGTGTTCACCACGCGGTGGGCCATGAGCTATCTGCGCGGCCCGATGACCCGCGATCAGATCGGTGACTTGATGTCCGACGAACGGCAGTTGGCGGCAGCCGCACCACCCGCCGGGCAGGTGGCCGCCGGCGCCTCGCCCACCACCGCCGGCGCGCCGGTCGCGGCGCAGCCGGACCTGGCCGATGACGAGACCACCGTGATGCCCGAGACCGCCGAGGGCGTCCTCGTGCGATGGGTCGATGTCGCCGCGCCTTGGTTGGCCGACGCCGGTGGAGATCCGCACGGCACCCGGTTGCAGGCATCAATCGTCGCCAGGGTGCAGTTGCGCTACGACGAGACGAAGGCCGACCTTGTTCACGACGAGGAGTACGAGTGTGTGTTGTCGCCCGATCGGCGAGGCAGCCGATGTGTCTCGGGTGATCACCGTCGACTACGACGATCGCGACCTACGCACCGAGCCTCCCGCGGCAGCGGTGTACCTGATGAGCGATGCCAAGCTGGCCAACAAGACGTTCTTCTCCGGCTTCGAGCGCGACCTCAAGGAGCACCTGGTTCGCAGTCTCACGATCGATATCTCCGCCAACACCGAACTCAAGTTGTACGGGCGACCGGGCGAATCCGCCGAGGCGTTCGAGATCCGCTGCCTGCGGGCTGCCGACGAGGCAGCCGACGCTGAGATCGCCA
This sequence comes from uncultured Acidimicrobiaceae bacterium, assembly GCA_963700265.1. GTDB lineage: Bacteria > Actinomycetota > Acidimicrobiia > Acidimicrobiales > Ilumatobacteraceae > Ilumatobacter. The sequence continues at coordinate 272,847 of CAVOWX010000003.1, forward strand.
AGCTGCGCGACAAGTACGAGTCGAAGGTGACCAAGATCCGCGACCAGATCGCTTCGGCTGAAGACCGCGCCGACGTGATCGACGAGCAGGCCAGCAGCAAGCGAAACTCCGAGTTGCTGTCAACCGCCGGATCGATCCTGGGCGGGCTGTTGGGTGGCAAGCGGGGACGTGGCGGCTTGCTCGGCAAGCTGGGCAGCGCCGCCAACCGTCGTGGTTCGACCAGGGCCACCGCCAAACGACTCGACGCTGCCGAGAACAAGGTTGCCCGCCTGCAAGAAAGCCTCTCCGACCTGGAACTCGATCTCGAGCAAGAGGTCACCGAGATCGACGCCCGCTGGATGCAGCTCGCCAAGTCGGTCGACTCGATCCAGGTCGGGCTCGAGGAGAGCGATGTCAAGGTCAGCCAACTCGTGCTGGCCTGGCTACCAGTAGCCTGACTTCACCCGCTGCGGGCGTGGCGGAACTGGCAGACGCGCAAGGTTTAGGTCCTTGTTCTCCGGAGTGAGGGTTCGAGTCCCTCCGCCCGCACCACATAGCCGGTCGCCCCTGTGGTATCGGCGAGGCCTCAAGATTTCGGGTTCCCTTGACGAAATCTTGAATCGTGAGCCGCTGCGCTCACGTCGATGCAATAACACCACTATGGCTGCCACCGCCACGGACCACACCGATCGAGCTCTGCGACAACGACGATCTCTGAACGCCCCGCGCACCACGCTGGCGTTTCGACTGAACGTGTTCGGCTGCTTGGTGACGTTGCTCGGCGCAGGATTGACGGGGCTGCTGATCTGGACCGAGTACTCACAGCGGGCCGTTGACCGTCGACTGGACGGCGTTCGGAGTGATCGCCGGGTTGATGCTGTTGTGCGAGCGGATACCGGCGACGTGGATCAAGTTCGGTTCGGTCGCGACCGTCACGCCACTGTGGATGTTCACCTTCGGGTTGATGCTGCTCGGATCACCGTCGGCCGCGATCTGCGCCGCGATCGTCGGCACGATCGGGCACGGAATAGGCCGTAAACAGGGCTTCAGCGCCAACCTCAACCGGATCGGAAGCACCGCTACCTCGCTCGCCACGGCGGGTCTGGTCTTGATCGCGATGGACGTCCACGGTGCGATCACGCAGTTCGACCCGTTGCCATGGCGATGGGGATTGGCGATCGTGCTGACCGGGTTCTCGATCATCGTCGCCAACGTCATCACGGCGGCGATCGATCTGTCGCTGCGGCGTCGGATCTCCTTCGTCGGGCTGCTTCGCCGAGGCGTCGGCGCCCGAGTCAGCGCAGAGGGTGCGCTCCTGTCGCTGGCGCCACTCTGGGTGATCGGTGTCGACTTCAGCGTCGTGCTCGTGCCGCTGCTCGGCATCACCACGCTGCTGGTGTTCAGTTCGACGCGCCAGTCGCTCGAGCGGGCGCACGAAGCCAACCACGATGCTCTGACCGGCCTGCTCAACCGACGGTCGTTCCTCGAACACGTCGACGATGCGCTCCTCAACCCGCGCACATCGACGCAAGCGACGATCCTCGTGATGGACCTCAACGGATTCAAGGAGATCAACGACGAGCTCGGACACCAGATCGGCGACTGTCTGCTCGTCGCATTCGGCGAGCGGCTCGAACATCGGATCTCTACCGATGCGGTCGTCTGCCGCCTCGGCGGCGACGAGTTCGCAGTGCTGCTGATGGAGCAAGCCGTCGACGGCGTCGTCGATCGTGTCGTGGCGCGGTTGCACAACCACTTGGTCCAGCCGCTTGCCGTGGAGGGGTTCCCGGTTTCGGTCGGTGTCAGCATCGGCGTCGCAACGGCACCGGCCGACGGGCGCACCACATCGGATCTGCTACGAGCCGCCGACGTCGCGATGTACCGGGCCAAGCGCACGAACCAGGCGACCGCTCGATACGAGAACTGCGCCCCCACGCAGCAGCGAGGGCGACTCAACTTGCTCGGCGACCTCGACAACGCATTGAAGCACCACCAGCTACACCTCAACTTTCAACCCCAGGTCCGAGTCGCCGATGGCACCGTCGACACCGTCGAGGCGTTGATCCGTTGGACCCACCCAGAACACGGACCCGTTCCTCCGAATGAGTTCATCGGCCTCGCCGAACAAACCGACCTGATCGGGCCACTGACCGACCGAGTCCTGCGCTTGGCGACCCAGATGTTGGCCAGCCATCACGGTGGCACCTACCGGCTGGCCGTCAACGTGTCGGCACGCAGCCTGCAGGATCGGCAGTTCGCCGACAACGTGCTGGGGGTGCTGGCCGAGTCGGGATTCTCGCCGAGACGCCTCGAGCTCGAGGTGACCGAACGAGCGCTCGTGTCGAATGTGGAACGCACGATCTACACGATCGACAAACTTCGCCGACACGGCATCCGAATCGCGATCGACGACTTCGGTGTCGGGTACTCGTCGTTCCAGACGCTGCGCCTGCTCGATGTCGACCGGGTCAAGATCGACCGCGACTTCATCAAGGAGCTGATCACGCAACCGCGCGATCGGTTGATCGTGGCGTCCGTGATCCAACTCGCCCACGACCTCGGACTCGACGTCGTCGCCGAGGGCGTCGAGAATCAACGCGTGTGGCAGGAGCTGACGCGAATGCGGTGCGATCTGGTGCAGGGTTACGGAATCGCGGTACCGATGGCCTACCCGGAGCTGCGCGATTGGATCGCTCAGCACGAGAAACGGCAGACTGCACCGCACCTCGTCGCGGTGCAACGCTGACCATCGGGCCGATGACCACGATGCCGCACGGCGTGATTGGGCGTGCGACGCTGAAGTGTGAACGTGAACGATCTTCCGACGCCGGCGCTGCTGATCGACGCCGATGCGTTCGACCGCAACCTCGCTGAGATGGCGCGACGGCTCCCGGGTCGGCGTCTGCGCCCCCACGTGAAAGCCCACAAGTGCACCGCACTGGCGGCGGCCCAACAGGCGCTCGGGCACCACACTTTCACGTGTGCCACCCCACGCGAAGTGGTCGGCATGGCGCTGGCGGGTGTCGGCGACGACCTGTTGCTCGCGAATCGAAACCGTCGACGCCGATCGGCTGCGGGCGATCGCCGAACTCGACGTCGCCGTCACCGTGGCGGTCGACTCCGACGCCACGATTACCGCCGCCGCGACCGCCGGAATCGGCTCATGTCTGATCGACGTCAACGTCGGCTTGCCGCGTTGCGGAATCGCACCGGGGCAGGCAGGCGCGCTGGCAGACCGGGCTCGAGCGGCCGGGCTCACCGTGCGCGGCGTGATGGGCTACGAGGGGCATCTGATGATGGTCACCGATCGCGCCGAGCGACTGGCCGCTGTCGAGGCGTCGATGCAGCTCTTGGTGCAGGCCCACCGCGACGTCGGCGGCGACATCATCTCGGCGGGCGGCACGGGCACCTTCGACCTCCACCAAGACACCGGCATCACCGAACTCCAGGCCGGAAGCTACGCGCTGATGGACAGCCACTACGGCCAACAGGGGCTTCCGTTCGAGCAGGCCCTGTTCGTGGTCGGCACCGTGATCTCGGTCAGCCCCGATTGGTCGGTGGCAGACGTCGGGCTCAAGTCACTGGGGATGGATCACGGCAATCCCTCCGTCGACCGACGCCAAGGTGTGGTTCTGCTCGGACGAACACCTCACCTACCAGGCGAGTGAGCGTCCATCGGTCGGTGATCGGGTGCGGGTGGTTCCGGCCCACGTCGATCCGACGATGGCGATGCACGAGGCGGCCTTCGTCGTTCGTGGCGACGAGGTGATCGATCGCTGGCCGATCGACCTGCGCGGCTGGTGACGTGACGCCGCGTCAGGCCTGGTCGGACAACGCGACCAGCAGATTGCGGAACGCCCGACCGCGGTGGGAGATGGCGTGCTTCTCGGCGTCGGTCATCTCGGCGAACGATCGGCCGTCACCCTCGTCGGGCACGAACACAGCGTCGTAGCCGAACCCACGCTCCCCCGTCGGCGCTTCGCTGATCGTTCCCGGGCACTCCCCATCGACCGACAATTCGCTCCCGTCAGGCCATCGCACCAGCACACAGGTTCGGAACACGGCGCGGCGGTCGGTGTGGCCGGCCAGCTCGTGCAGCAGCTTGTCGCGATTGTCGGCGTAGGTGCAGTGCTCGCCGGCCCATCGCGCCGAGTACACGCCGGGTGCGCCGTCGAGCGCCAGCACCTCGAGACCGGTGTCATCGGCTACGGCGGCGAGGCCGGTTGCGTCGCAGATGGCGACCGCCTTCAAGCGGGCGTTGCCCTCGAGCGTGTCGGCATCCTCGACCACGTCGGGCACGTCGGACGGTCGCGGCACGAGGTCGACCACGTTGCGCAGGATCGCCTCGATTTCGGCGACCTTGTCGGGGTTGGCCGACGCACAGACGAGGCGCGGCAGGGCGCTCATCGCTGGGTGGGCGGTGTGGCCACGAGTTGTCGTTGCAGCTCGGTGATGCGACCCAGTCCGCCCTCGGCGAGCGCCAGCAACGAGTCCAGCTCGCCACGACTGAACGCCATGCCTTCGGCCGTGCCCTGCACTTCGACGAAGCGTGCTTCCCCGCCGGCAACGGGTGCCAGCATCACGACGTTCATGTCGACCTCGGCCCGGCTGTCCTCGACGTAGGGCAGGTCGAGCACCGGGGTGCCGTCGACGATGCCGACGCTGATCGCCGAACAGAACGAATGCAGTGGGTGGGCGGTCAGGCCGCCGCGCTGGATCACCCTGGTGAGAGCGCGTCGTGCAGGGCGATGAACCCTCCGCAGATGCTGGCGGTGCGGGTGCCGCCGTCGGCTTGCAGCACATCACAATCGACGACCACCTGACGTTCGCCGAGCACGGTCATGTCGCACGCCGCCCGGAGCGAACGACCGATCAGGCGCTGGATCTCGACCGTGCGCCCGCTCTGTTTGCCCTTGGCGGCCTCGCGCCCGACGCGATCGGGGGATGAGCCGGGGAGCATCGAATACTCGGCTGTGACCCAACCCTTCCCGTTGCCACGCATCCAGCGCGGCACGTCCTCGTCGATCGAGGCGGTGCACAACACACGGGTCTTTCCGAAGCTGACCAGGCATGAGCCATCGGCCATCTCGGTGAAGTCGCGTTCGAAGCTGATCGGGCGGAGGTCGTCTACGGCACGGCCGTCGGGTCGGGTCATGGCCACCACCCTAAGGGGAGTCAGCGGATCGGTGGCACGATTGGCCAGCGTTCGGTGTGGGCGAGTTCGGGGCCGAGCAGTCGCCCGCCCAGCTCACGGAACAGGTCGATGTCGCCGCTCGACAGGAACCGTCGCTCGCCGGCACCACCGCCCGACCGGAGCATCCCGAGTGCGTGTAGGCGGTCGCGGGCCGCAAACGCCGTCTCGTCGGCGGAGCTGACCAACGTGACCGAGGGCCCGAGCACATCGCTGATCGTGCGAGCGAGGAACGGGTAGTGCGTGCAGCCCAACAGCAAGGCGTCGATGTCCGCCTCGCGAATCGGAGCCAGCAGGCGCTCGGCCAGCACGGTGACCTCGTCTCCGAGCGTCTGCCCGCGCTCGACGAACTCGACGAACCCGGGGCACGCCGCCGATACCAAATGGACGGGCGCACCGGTGCGAGCGACGGCATGCACGTACGCACCGGACGACACGGTGCCGACCGTGCCGATCACGCCCACGCGGCCCGAGCTGGTGGCGGTGACCAACGCCTTGGCGCCCGGCTCGACGACGTCGATGATCGGAATCCTCAGTTCCTCGCGAATGCTGTCGAGCCCCGCCGCGGTCGCTGTGTTGCAGGCGACGATGATCGCCTTGACGTTGAAATCGCGAACCAGGGAGCGGGCCAGTTCGTGCGAGTAGCCCTGCACTTCGGCGAGTGGCTTCGACCCGTACGGATAGCGACCGGTGTCTCCGATATAGACCAGATCCTCGGTCGGGACCAGGTCCATCAGGGCACGGGCCACGGTGAGCCCGCCGAATCCTGAGTCGAACATTCCGATCGGGCGGTCCATCGGTTGGTCAGGCTACGACGTGCGACAAGCGTCACGGTTCCCGTCGCCGCGATTGCGGCCAGCCGCGTGGCAAGCTCATCAGATGGGCACAACGGCCGACACCGAACGGTGGGCCTCCACGGTCGTGCTTGGCGACGGCAACACGGCGGTGATCCGGCCGATCAGCCCGGGCGACAAGCCAGCGCTGGCCGACTTCCATGGTCGTCAGTCTGCCGACAGCCGGTATCTCCGATTCTTCTCGCCGAAGCCGAGCCTGTCCGACGACGAGTTGACTCGCTTCACCACCGTCGATTTCGTCGATCGCGTGGCGTTCGTCGTGGAGCAACGAGGCGAGTTCATCGCCTGGGGCAGCTACGAGCGATTGAAGAACCGTGAAGACGCTGAGGTGGCGTTCATGGTCGACGATCAACACCACAGCGAAGGCATCGCCACGCTGCTGCTCGAGCACCTGGCGGCGGTCGCTCGCCACAACGGCATCGCCCGATTCACGGCCCAGACGCTCGGCAACAACCGCGGCATGCTGTCGGTGTTCGCCAAGGCGGGATGGCCGGTGCATCGCCGGTTCGAGTCCGGAGTGATCGACATCGACTTCGATCTCGACAACACATCGGAGTTCCTCGACTCGGTCGAGCGTCGCGAACAGCGGGCGGATTCCCGGGCTGTCGCCCGTCTCCTGCTGCCGACCTCGATCGCCTTGATCGGCGCATCGAATCAGCCGGGAACCGTCGGCCACACGCTGTGGAGCAATCTCACCGAGCATGCCCGCGTCCCGGTCTACGCCGTCAATCCGAACAGCCCGATGCCATCGACCACGACGTTTTCGAACATCGGCGAGATCCCAGACGAGGTCGGGGTAGCAGTGATCGCCGTCCCCGCTGCAGCTCTGGTGCAGGTGATCGATGACTGCATCGCCAAGCGCGTGCGCGGAGCGATCATCGTCACCGCCGTGGATCACACCGACATCGACATGGCAACACTGGTGAGCCACGCACGTCGCAATGGTTTGCGGATCATCGGGCCCGCCAGCATGGGCGTCGCTTCCCCGCGCCCTGACACCGTGCTGCAGGTGGCACTCGTGCCGGTCACGCTGCCGCCGGGCAACGTGGCGATCTCGATGCAGTCGGGCACCCTCGGAAGCTCGTTGCTGCGACTCGCCGACTCGCTCCACCTCGGCCTGTCGTGGTTCGTGTCGCTCGGCGACAAGTGTGACCTCTCGGCCAACGACCTGTTGCAGTTCTGGGAAGACGACGAGGCGACCGGCGTGATCGCCTTGTACACCGAGTCGCTCGGCAACCCTCGCAAGCTGGCGAGGATCGCCCGGCGTGTCTCGACCCGCAAGCCGATCGTGTCCGTTCGCACCGGGGCGGCGCTGGTCGGTGTCGGAAACGATGCCCTCTACGAGCAGACCGGCGTGATCGAAGTTCCCACCGTGACCGCTCTCCTCGACACAGCCAGGGTGTTCGCCACACAACCGTTGATGGCCGGCGACCGGGTCGCCATCTTGAGCAACGCCCGCAGTCCCGAGGTGTTGGCGACCGCCACGCTGGCGGCTGCAGGACTCGAGGTCATCGATTCTCCGGTCGCACTCGATTGGCGCAGCGATTCCAACGATTACGCGGCAGCGATCGATGCCGCATTGGCAGACGACACGATCGACGCCGTGTTCGTGATCCATGCACCTCCCGTCGCGGCGTCGATCGGCCAACCGATCGACGCCATCGACCGCGCCGCGAGCGGGGCCACCAAACCGGTGATCGCCGTCATGTTGGGATCGGGTGACCGGCCGCTTCGACGAGGCTCCGCCGTGCCGGCTTTCTCGTTCCCCGAGCAGGCCGCGGCGGCACTCGGGCGGGTCGCCGCCTACTCGCGTTGGCGACGATCGATCGAGTCTGCACTCGACGAGCAGCCACAGGCGCCGATCGACCGGATCGCCGCCAACGCGTTGATCGCCGAGCATCTCACGAGCGGCACGATGCCACCGGGTCCGCTGCGGGCGTTGCTCGATGCGTACGGAGTCGAGATGCCGCACACCGAGATCGTCGATATCGATGACGCAGTCACCACCGCCGACTCGATCGGCTACCCGGTTGCGGTCAAGGCGACCACGCGCAGGGTCGGCCGATCGGTCGAGGCCGGCATCGCCCTCGATCTCGGCGAGTCGGCGGACGTGGCGGCGGCGGTGGCGATCATGCGTGAACACCTCGGTGACGATGCCAACCTCGTCCTGGTGCAACCGATGGTGTCGCCCGGCCTCGACCTGCGTATCCACGTCGTCGTCGACGAGCGGATCGGTCCGGTGATCACGGCCGGACTGGGCGGTGTCCAGGCCGACCTGATCGCTGACGAATCGAGCCGGTTGGCTCCAATCTCCCCCTCCGTCGCCCGATCGCTCGTCTCGGCAACACGGGCAGCTTCGATGCTCGACGACGACACGCTCGACTCGGTCGCCAACGTGGTCAGCCGCATCGCCCAGTTGGCATCGGATCACCCGGCGATCGTCGAGCTCGACCTCAACCCGGTGATCGTCACCGATGACGGCTGTCGTGTCGTCGATGCATCGATCCGCCTGCGAGCCCCGGAACGCCCCGAGCCGGCCGTTCGCCGCCTCGAGTAGCACTTCAGGGTCTCCTGGTAGCACTCAGGGGACTTTGTGCCGTTTCGAACGGGGAAACGGTTCCTCACAATAGGCGTATGACTTCTGCCCTCATCGATGGCAATGAGGCGGCCGCACGGGTCGCCTACGCGCTCTCCGAAGCGATCGCCATCTACCCGATCACACCCGCCTCTGCAATGGGAGAACACGCCGACACCTGGGCGGCAGCCGACCAGGCGAACCTGTGGGGCAGCGTTCCCGATGTGATCGAGATGCAATCCGAGGCCGGAGCGGCGGGCGCTCTGCACGGGGCGCTCCAGACCGGCGCCCTGTCGACCACCTTCACCGCATCGCAGGGCCTGCTGTTGATGCTGCCCAACATGTTCAAGATCGCCGGCGAGCTGACCCCGACCGTGATCCACGTCGCGGCCCGCGCCATCGCCACCCATGCGCTGTCGATCTTCGGCGATCACAGCGACGTCATGGCGGCGCGCACGACCGGGTTTGCGATGCTGGCAGCCAGCTCGGTTCAAGAGGCGCACGACTTCGCAGCGGTCTCGCACGCGGCCACGCTGCGCTCGCGGGTGCCGTTCCTGCACTTCTTCGACGGGTTCCGCACCTCGCACGAGATCAACCGGGTCGATCTGCTCGACGACGAGCAGCTGCTTGCCATGGTCGGCGAGGATGACATCACGAGCCACAAATTGCGCCGCCTGCGCCCGACCGCTCCGGTGGTTCGCGGCACCGCCCAGAACCCCGACGTGTTCTTCCAGGGACGCGAGGCAGGCAACATCTACCACGATGCTGTACCGGGCATCGTGGCCGACGTGTTCGACGAACTCGCTGCGCTGACCGGACGCAACTACGGGCTGGTGGAATACACCGGCGCGCCCGACGCCGAGCGCGCAATCGTGATGATGGGCTCAGGGGTCGGCGCCGCTCAAGAAACCATCGAGCACCTCACCGCCGCCGGTGAACGGGTCGGACTCCTCACGATCCGCCTGTTCCGACCGTTCCCGACCGACGCCTTCCTGGCGGCGCTGCCCGACACGGTGCGCTCGATCGCCGTGCTCGACCGCACCAAGGAACCGGGATCGGTTGGCGAGCCGTTGCTGCAAGACGTGGTGACCGTGCTGGCCGACAACGACCGCTCCGACATCAGAACGATCGGCGGGCGCTACGGGTTGGGGTCCAAGGAGTTCACCCCGGCGATGGTCAAGGCGGTGTTCGATGAGTTGTCGAGCGAGCAGCCGAAGCGTCGTTTCACGGTCGGCATCGTCGACGACGTGACCAACCTCAGCCTTCCGGTCGACGAGACGTTCCGAGTCGCCACGCCGCACCTGTCAGCGGTGTTCTATGCACTCGGCAGCGACGGCACGGTCGGCGCCAACAAGGCGTCGGTCAAGATCATCGGTGAGCAACCCGACCTGTACGCCCAGGGCTACTTCGTCTACGACTCGAAGAAGTCGGGCTCGATGACGGTGTCACACCTGCGCTATGGCCCGTCACCGATCCGGTCGACGTACCTCGTCGAAGAGGCCGATCTCGTCGCCTGTCACCAGTTCGGTCTGCTCGACCGTTTCGATGTGCTCGAACACTCCAAGCCGGGTTCGACGTTCCTGCTCAATGCCCCCTACCCGGTCGACGAGGTCTGGGACCGACTCCCAGCCCTGATCCGACAGGAGATCGTCGACCGCAAGATTCGGGTGTTCACGATCGATGCCGCCAAGGTGGCTCGCGAGCTCGGTATGCCGGGGCGGATCAACACGGTGATGCAGCCATGCTTCTTCGCGCTCGCCAAGGTGATGCCGACCGACCAGGCGATCACGGCGATCAAGAAGACGATCGAGGATGCGTACGGCCGCCGCGGTCGGCTGGTGGTCGAACGCAACCAGGCAGCAGTCGATATGGCGCTCGGCGAGATGGCGGAGATGACGATTCCTGACGTCACGCTCGAGCGAGTCGCCGTCGAGGACCTGATCCCCGGAATCCCCAGCTCGGCCACAGCCGCCGCTGGTGATGATCGGGCGTTTGTCGAACGCGTCACCGCGACGCTGATCGCCGGTCGTGGCGACCTGCTGCCGGTGTCGGCGTTTCCGGTCGACGGCACCTTCCCGACCGGCACGACGCAGTTCGAGAAGCGTCGCCTTGCGGCCGAGATCCCGGTCTGGGAGCCAGACATCTGTATCGACTGCGGCAAGTGCGCGATCGTGTGCCCGCACGCCGCGATCCGACTCAAGGTCTACGAACCCGAGGCGATCGCTGGTGCACCCGAGGGCTTCCTCACCAAGTCGTTCCGGTCGCGCGAACTCGTCGGTCACCACCTCACGGTGCAGGTTGCACCCGATGATTGCACCGGCTGCGGCATCTGTGTCGACGTGTGCCCAGCCAAGGACAAGTCGCAGGTCAAGCGCAAGTCGATCAACATGCGCGACGCCAACGAACACGGCGACCGGGAGCGCCAACGGTGGGACTTCTTCACCTCGATCCCCGAGCTCGACCGCACCTTGATCAGCCACGACACGGTCAAGAACACTCAGCTCCTGCAGCCGCTGTTCGAGTTCTCCGGCGCCTGCTCCGGTTGCGGTGAGACCCCCTACCTGAAGCTCCTGACCCAGCTGTTCGGCGATCGTCTCGTGGCCGCCAACGCAACGGGGTGCTCCTCGATCTACGGCGGAAACCTGCCGACCACGCCATGGGCCAAGAACGACCAGGGGCTCGGCCCGGCATGGGCCAACTCGCTGTTCGAGGACAACGCCGAGTTCGGGCTGGGCATGCGGCTCGGCATCGAGCACCACCAGCGTGAGGCCGCCCGGCTGGTCGACGAACTGGCCGGCACGATCGGTGCCGACCTGGCCGCCGCCTTGCTCGCCAACCCTCAGCCGACCGAGGCCGACATCATCGCCCAACGCGTCCGCGTCGCCGAGTTGCGCCAGCAGTTGGCCGGCGTCGACGACCCCAAGGCACGACGGTTGGACACGATCGCCGACGAGCTGGTGCGCTCCAGCACGTGGATCATCGGAGGCGACGGCTGGGCCTACGACATCGGCTTCGGCGGCGTCGACCACGTCCTCAGCAGCGGCCGCAACATCAACCTGCTGGTGCTCGACACCGAGGTGTACTCCAACACCGGGGGGCAGGCTTCGAAGGCGACCCCACTGGGTGCTGTCGCCAAGTTCGCCACCGCCGGCAAGGAAACCGGAAAGAAGGACATCGGAGCGATCGCCCGCAGCTACGGCAATGTGTACGTCGCTCAAGTCGCCATGGGTGGTAGCGAAATCCAAACGGTGAAAGCGTTCCGCGAGGCCGACGAATGGGACGGCCCGTCGCTGATCATCGCCTACTCCACCTGCATCGCTCACGGCATCGACATGACGACCTCGATGGCGCACCAGAAAGAGGCGGTCAAGTCCGGATACTGGCCGCTGTACCGATTCAAGCCGAGCGTCGGCGAGCGCGAGCACCCCTTCCAGCTCGATTCTGCGGCGCCGACGATCCCACTGCGCGAGTTCGCTTTGCAGGAGGCCCGCTACGCCATGTTGGCCCGCTCCAATCCGGCCCGGTCTGCAGCCTTGCTCGATCTTGCCCAGGCGGGCGTCGACGAGCGGTGGAACTACTACTCGCAGCTCGCCGAGGTCGAACGCACCGTGCCCCACGTCGACGACCACGACGAATTGACCACGATCGACCGGAACGAAACCACGCCAGAAACAACCACGTCAGTAGAGGTGACCAGCGATGAGTGATCTACACGTCGACTATCTCGGGCTCCGACTGCGGTCGCCGTTCGTTGCCTCGCCCGGGCCATACACCGGAGATCTCGACAAGATGTCCGAGCTGGAACAGGCCGGGGCGGCGGCGATCGTGCTGCCGTCGCTGTTCGAGGAACAGATCGAACATGAGACGAGCGAGATCGACCGCCTGTACTCGCTGCACCGCGACAGCTTCGGTGAGGCCTCGTCGTTTCTCCCTGAGATCGACGGCTACAACACCGGCACGGACGCCTATCTGGCTCTGGTGGAGGCAGCCAAGAACCGCGTCGACGTTCCGGTGATCGCCAGCCTCAACGGCACGAATGTCGGGGGCTGGCTGCGCTACGCCAAGTTGCTCGAAGATGCCGGCGCCGATGCGATCGAACTCAACTTGTACACCGTGGCGGCCGACCCGGCCGTTTCGGGAGCGTCGATCGAAGCGCAGCAACTCGAGCTGGTGGCACTCGTCGCCGAAGAGGTCTCGTTGCCGGTCGCCGTGAAGATCTCTCCGTACTACTCGTCGCTGGCAGCGTTCCTGTTCGCTCTCCAAGATGCCGGCGCCGCCGGGGTGGTGATGTTCAACCGGTTCTACGCACCCGACCTCGATCTGGAGACGCTCGACGTCAAGCCGAAGATCTCGCTCAGCGCTCAAGCAGAGTTGCGTTTGCCGTTGCGCTGGATCGGGATCGCCCGTGAGTTCCTGTCGATCTCGATCGCTGGGTCCACCGGCGTCCACACCGGACGCGATGCCGCCAAGCTGATCCTCGCCGGCGCCGACGTGGCGATGAGCACTTCGGCGCTGTTGTTCAACGGAACCAGCCACCTCGCCACGATGGAAGCCGAGCTGCGCGACTGGATGGCCACCCACGGCTACCAGTCGGTCAAACAGATGCGTGGCGCCGTGAGCCGTGACTCTGCCGCCGATCCGGCCGCCTACGAGCGGGCCAACTACATCGGCAACATCACCTCGTACACCAGCCGTTTCCTGGGGGCTCAGTCGCTCGGGCTGCGGCACTGACGCGCTGCATGACCAACGGCACGGGCCAGGTCAGTCGTCGATGTCGGTCGCCCCGTCGTCCAGATAGTCGATGTTCTGGAGTGGCTCGATAGCCGCCGTCACGATGCCGGCCAGGTTGGCGACGATCCGCTTCCAGTACCGGTACAGGATCGCCCGCGGCACCGCCCAACTGCCGGGCTTTTCGGAATGCATGTACTCGTGAACCTTTGCTCCACAGATGTCATTGAGGGCCAACGACCGTCGGAGGAAGTCCTTGGCGTCGTTGGCGTTCTGCGAGGCCAACAGGTCGGCTGCCTCGACGTACATCTTGGAGATCTCCTGGCGGCGGGCCACGAACTCGTCGATGTCCTCGGCACCGGCGAGCGACACGCCGTCGGCTGCAAGATCAAAGATGTTCTTGGCCTGGTCACCGATTCGCTCGATCTTCTTGAGCAGCAGCGTGTAGCCGAGCACGAGGCCGATGTCTCCGCCACCACGGACGGAAACATGGACGACCAGTTCGGATCGCAGTGCCTGTTCGGCCTTGTTGATGCGGGCGTCGGTCGCAGCGATGTCGGCGCCGATCGCCTTCGGGTCTGCTCCACTGAGGATCACCGTCGACGCCAAATCGAACGAATGACGGGCATCGCCGAGCATCGAGATCGTCTGGTGGGCGATGTGATCGAGACCAGTTTCTGATTTGCGGAAGAACGACATGACCATGAGAGACCTCCTGGGACCTAGCGAAAGATTGCCACACCGATGAGTGGCAGCACGATGAAGGCGCCGACCACGTACCCGACTGCGATCATGCGACGCTGCACAGCGATATCGGCGAGTCGCTCAGCGGCCATGATCGGGAGCGGCCGCATGAACGGGATGACGAACAGGATCACAATCGCCACCACGTTGAACAGCGTGTGCACGAACGCAACCGTCAGCGCCTCCGGGCGGCTTGCTGCCAGGGCTGCCAGCAGGGCAGTGATCGTGGTGCCGACGTTGGCGCCCAGCGTGACCGGGTAGGCGTTCTTCAGCTTGATCACGCCCGCCGCCGCCATCGGGATCAGGATCGAGGTCGTGATGCTGGAGCTCTGCACAGCGACCGTGATCAGGAGCCCGACCAGCATCGCTACGGCGCCGCCGCCGCGACCGAGGATCGCGTTCATCGACCGCTCGACCCGCTCGGCGATCAGCGACTTCATGTTGGTGGTGATGAAGATCAGCGAGGCGAGCACCACGACGAGACCGATGCACACCATCGTGGTGCCGAGCACGTTGTTGTTGTCGACGAAGTTGTCGAGCAGGTCGTGGACCCACCCGACGGGTTCCTTCACCCACTTCTTGATCGGGCTCTCCCATTCCGACCCTGCCGATCCGACCAGTTTGTCGCTGATCCACTCGGCTGTCTTGGCGAGCAGTCCGGTCGCCAGCTCGAACGGAAGCAGCAGGATGACCGCCATCACGTTGAAGAAGTCGTGCACGGTCGCAGCAGCAAAGGCCCGACGGAACTCGTTGGACTGGCGCACGTGCCCGAGCGAGACGAGCGTGTTGGTGACGGTGGTGCCGATGTTGGCACCCATCACCATCGGCACCGCTGCCTCGACGGTGAGGGCCCCGGAGGCGACGAGCCCCACGATCACGGACGTGCTCGCAGACGACGACTGCACCAGCACAGTCCCGAGGATTCCGACGAACAATCCGGCCAGCGGATGGTCGATGTTCGAGAACAGGCTCTCCTGGGTCTCGGCGCCCATCACCTTGATGCCGCTCTCCAGCAGCGAGACGCCGATCAGGAAGACGTAGATCAGCAGGAAGACCAGAACCGCCCGAGCGGGGCGCGGCAACGGGAAGAACCGAGCGAGAGCTGGAGGAAGCTTCGGCATCGATGCCGACGCTAGGCGCGGCGAGGCCGACGCCAGCAATTTCGTCAGAAGTAGATGATCGCCTCGGCGTTGGCCTCGGCCTGATCCAGGTCATCGGTGTAGGCGCCGGTCGACAGATACTTCCAACCACCATCGGAAACGATGAAGACGATCGTTCCCCGTTCGATCTCGTCGGCGACCTTGGCGGCGCCGGCCAGGGCGGCGCCGGCGGACAACCCGGCGAACACGCCACACTCGTTCACCAGCCGGCGAGTCCATTCGATCGACTCACGTGGGCGCACGACGCGTTTGCGGTCGAGCAAGTCGAACCCGTTCCAGTTCTCGAACACTGGAGGGATGTAGCCCTCGTCCATGTTGCGCAGACCCTCGACCCGCTCGCCGAGTGGCGGCTCGATCGCGATCACCTGGATATCGGGGTTCTGTTCCTTCAGATACCGGCCGGTGCCCATCAGGGTTCCGCTGGTGCCGAGCCCGGCGACGAAGTGGGTGATGTCGGGCACATCGCGCCAGATCTCGGGGCCAGTTCCTTCGTAGTGGGCCATCGGGTTGGCCTCGTTGGCGTACTGATAGATGAAGCACCACTCGGGGTGAGCGGCGGCCATCTGCTTGGCTCGCTTCACGGCACCGTTCGACCCCTCCGCACCGGGTGTCAGGATCACTTCGGCACCCATGATCTGGAGCATCTGGCGGCGCTCGATCGACACGCTCTCGGGGAGCAGGATCTTGATCGGGTAGCCCTTCAGTCGAGCGATCGCCGCCAGCGCGATTCCGGTGTTGCCCGACGACGGCTCGAGGATGGTTTGGCCGGGCAGCAGGTCGCCCTGCTTCTCAGCAGCCTCGATCATCGCTTTGGCGATGCGGTCTTTGACCGACCCGAACGGGTTCTGCATTTCGAGCTTGGCGAGGATTCGTACGTTCGGGTTCGGCGACAGGTTCGAGACGTCGACGACCGGCGTGTTGCCGATCAGGTCGAGCACGTTCGCATGAACGCTGCTGATCCCCGGGATCATGCGATCAGGTTGTACAAGGGCTTCGGTGGTGCTCATCGTCGGCTTCAACCTCCTCATTCTGGAGCATATTCCGACAAATCCGATGTGTGTAGTCGTGATTCAAGATTTGAGGCATCGAGGGGCGGTGGGGAAGGATCATTGTCCATGCGATCAGCGCAGTCAGCAGCTCGGCCACTCGTGTGGTGAGCGCCGTGCTTGGCCAGCTGTTTGCGTTAGCGCCGATCGTCGAGACCGATGGCGAGATCGACGTGTTCATGGTGATCGTCGAGATGCTCGGTGGCCTGGCCATCTTCCTGCTCGGCATGGATCGTTTGACCGAGGCGCTCAGGCTGATCGCCGGGTCGCGGATGCGCGACGTCTTGACGAAGCTGACGGCGAATCGTTTCGCCGGTCTGGCCACCGGTGCCGGTGTGACGGCCGTGATCCAGTCGTCGTCGGTGACGACGGTGCTCATCGTCGGATTCATCTCGTCAGGGCTGATGTCGCTCGAGCAATCGCTCGGCGTGATCATCGGCGCCAACATCGGTAGCACCTTCACGGCACAACTGATCGCCTTCAAGATCACGAGCTACGCCTTGATCGCTGTGGCCGTCGGGTTTGCGGTTTCGTTCATCTCCAAACGACAGGAGCGCCAAGCCTGGGGCACCGTTGTGATGGGTCTCGGCCTGGTGTTTTTCGGTATGAGCATCATGGGCGACGCGATGGAGCCGCTCCGCAGCTCGCAGTCGTTCATCGACACGATGGCCCAACTCGAGAACCCGTTCCTCGGTATCGCCGTCGCCGCCTTGTTCACCGGGATTGTGCAGTCATCCGCCGCAACGACGGTGATCGTGATCGCTCTCGCCCAGCAGCGATTGATCGGAATCGAGACTGGGGTTGCATTGATCATGGGTGCCAACATCGGTACCACGATCACCGCCATTCTCGCCTCGCTCGGCAAGCCCAGGGACGCAGTTCGAGCGGCGGTTGGCCACACGTTGTTCAATGTGTTGGGCGTGCTGCTCTGGCTGCCGTTCATCTGGCTGCTCGTCGATGCCGTCACCCGCATCGGCGGGCCGATCGAACGCCAGATCGCCAACGCCCACACGCTGTTCAATGTCATCAACGCCTTCATCTTCATCTGGTTCGTCCCGCAGCTGGCGCGTGCCGTCACCCGAATGGTTCCCGACCGCCCGGGCGATGACTTCGCGGTGCAGGCCAAACACCTCAATCGCGGCCTGTTCGCTACGCCGGAGTTGGCGCTCGCCCATGCCCGACTCGAAATTGCTCGGATGGGTCGCCGGACACGGCTGATGCTCGAGAGCGTGCTGCCGGCCTTGATCGATGGCACGCGATGGGAACTCGTGGCGATCCAGAACCTCGACGACGAGGTCGATTCGCTGCACGAGCAGGTCATCGACTACCTGCGCGAGATCGGAACCCAGAAGATCTCGTCCACCAGCACCACCGAACTGCTCCACATGATCGACGCCGCCAACAACCTCGAGGCGGCCGCCGACATCATCGAGACCAACCTGGTTGCACTCGGGTTGACCAGGGTCGAACAGAATCTGGTCGTCAGTGCCGAGACCCGGGCCGTGCTGGAGGCGCTGCACGGCAAGGTGCTCGAAGGCCTCGACGAGGCGATGCGAGCACTCGACGCCCGCGATGGCACTGCCGTGCAACACACCGAGCGGTTGAAGTCCGAGATCAGCCGGTTGGAGCACGACGCCGCCATCCACCAGGGTCAACGGTTGCTCGCAGACGCACCCGATCGGGTCGCCACCTACCGGTTCGAGATCGACGTGATCGCCAACCTCAAACGAGTCCACTACTTCTCGACGCGAACCGCCCGCGCCTCCGCCCCCCGCCACACCGCCTAGTTGGGAGTTGTGCCAGGCACAACTCCCAACTCAGGTGAGGTGGATCGACTCTTCGGTGATCGTGCCGTTGACGATGCGGTAGCTACGCAGCTCGGGGGCGTCGCGCTTGAGCGACACGATCACGTAGTGCCACTCGGGATCGGGAGCTTGGGCAACATCGGTCGGGCTGGGGTACGGCTCGGAGTGGGTGTGGCTGTGCACCACGCCGTTGATCTCCCAGTCGCGGTCATCGGCGTCGCGCTCTGCCTTGAAATGGTCGGTCGGATCGATCGTGTAGACCTTGGCCGACTCGGCCGTATTGCGGCACGGATAGAAACGCTCGGCGTGGTTGCTGTCAGGTGCGCCGGCGATCAGGCCGCACATCTCGAGCGGATACTCGCGAAAGGCCAGGTCGCAAATGGCGTCGAACGCCCGGCGGTCGAGTCGCAGCACGGGCAGAACCCTATCCGTCGCCCGAGCATGGCACCGATAGCCTCGATGGTCCGATGGGGAAGACGAAGAAATCCAAGGGTGCCCCCGATGGCACGAAGCTGATCGCCAGCAATCGCGTCGCCCGTCGCAACTACGACATCAGCGACACG
>CAVOWX010000004.1:0-9324 GCA_963700265.1 uncultured Acidimicrobiaceae bacterium
ATGTGGGTAATCGGTGTCAAGGGGAATGTGGGATTTCTGGCGGGTGTGGTCATGGCTGCTCGGTGCGTGCGCGGTCGAGGAGCATGTCGAAGAGGTCGACGCGGTGGTGTTGGTCGCGGTCGGCGGCGTGGTCGCGTTGGGCTTCGAGGACCGGGACGAACGCGTGGTTGGTGGAGAAGTAGGCGCAGGATTCGCAGATCGATTCGAACTGGCAGTCGAGCTGGGATGGCCGGTTGCAGTGTCCGTTGCCGAGGAGTTTCTGGTCGAACTCGGCAGCGAGGTGAGCCAGCGCGGCGGTGCCGCCGGGCGCCGATCTCAGCCCGGCTGACTTTGTGTAGAGGGCGTCGACTTCGTTGGTGACGCGGTCGTAGGCGTCGGCGACGGTGCGGTCCGCGATGCGCGCGTAGACGAGCGTCATCCGCAACGTCTTGTGGCCGAGCATCGCGGCGATTGCCTCCAAGGTCATGCCGCGGTTGATGGCTTGGGTCGCGAGCGTGTGGCGGAGTTGGTGCGGGTGGACGTGGCCGATCCCGGCGGCCTTCGCGACCCGCCGGACCATGCGCGCAACCATGTGCCGGTCGAGGCGCCGGCCGTCGAACACGATGAGTCGATCGAGGTCATCGCAGCGGTGTCGTTGGTGCTCGTCGAGCTGCTCGACGATCTGGGGATGGAGCGGGACGTAGCGGTCGTTGTGAAGTTTGCCGATCGGCACGCGCAGCCAGTGGCGGCCGTTGATGAACACGACTGCGTCGGCTTCTGAGTTCGCAGAACTCGCCGACGCGTAGTCCGGTTCGGGCGAGCATTTCGACCACAAGTCGGCGGACCGGGTCGGCCTCGGCGGCGGCGCGCATCAGCTTCGCCGCGTCGGGGTCGGACAAGAACTTGGGCAGCGGATCGTCAGGTGTGGGGAGGTCGCCGTTGAAGATCAACACCCGTGTCGGTGCGTCGGGATAGTCCCATTCCGACACTCGTTCGAAGAACGTGCGCAGTGTGCCGAGCACGATTCTGATCCTCGTCGGTGACAGCGTGCGCCCGGTGTCGTTGCGGCTGAGCCGGGTGCCGAGGTGGCGTTTGAAGGCTTCGACATGGTGTCGGTCGACGTCGACGAGACCGTTGATGTCGGCGAACTCTGTGGTCAAGAAGCCAGCGAACTCGCGCAGGATTCCGTTGGCTGCAGTCACGCTCGACGGACGCAACGACAACGCGACCTGGTCGAGATATCTGAGCATCGTTCCTGCAAGAGCGGGTGAGACCGCTGTGATCTGGGGCCAGTCGAACACGCGAGGTCGCGGTTTGCCCCGCCCGTGCGGAACGTCGACTGCGACGGCCGGAACAGCGCTCATCGGCCGATCCCGTCGGCGGCGGCGAGGAACATGTCGGCGTCGATCAACGCTGTTGCTTTGTCGTATTCCTCGGCGAGCCAGCCGTTCGCCAGGTGAATGTAGAGGCGGGTCGTGTCGAGCGATCGGTGACCGGCCTGAGCCTGCAACGCCTCGAGTTCCATGCCGGCTTCGCGCAGCCGGGTGAAGCAGGTGTGGCGCAGTTCGTGGCACGTGATCCGCCGGACCCCCGAACGATCGCGGACCGACTTGAACACCTGTTTCAAGCCTTCGTCGGAGAGCGGCCGGCCGCGTCGTTGGCCCTTCAACACGACGAACAACCTGTTCGTCGACGTGTCGGTCGGACGCTCGACGCGTAGGTAGTCGCCGACCGTCGCGAAGAACCGCGCCGAGATCGGGATCTGGCGTTGGTGGCCGCCCTTGCCCTCGACAATGAACACCTGACGACGTGCCCCGTCGAGGTCTTCGAGACGCAGGCCGAGGACCTCGCAGCGGCGCAGTCCGCCGAGCACCATTGCTTCGATCATCGCCCGATCACGCCACCGGCGACACGCTCCGAGCAGGGCGTCGACCTCGGCCGGCTCCGCCACCCGCGGCAACGTTCGCGGTGTGCGGATCAGCGGCACACCGCGCTGGCCACGATCGCGTGACCGACGCGTCGACAGGCCACGCGGGACCGGATTCTGATCGACGTCACCGCGCACGATCAGATAGGAGAACATCGACGACAACGACGACAAGCGTCGTTGGATCGTGCGCGCCGACAACCCCGACTCACCATCAACGAGCCGCACGACCGTGTCGTCGCCCGACGCGCGTTGAGCGGTGATGAACGCCAACACATCGGCCGTTGTCACCTGCGGTCGGCTCGACCGGAACAAGCGTGAAGAAGACCTTCAGATCGAAGCCGGCAGCCAGCACCGTGTTCGGCCGACAGCGCGCTGCCAAGAACTCGAGATACCGGTCGACGACCGGATGACCGAGCCGAACCTCGACCTCGCCTCCGGCTCGATCGGAGCGTTGAAAATCAGGTGACCAAGACATGGGATGGGTTCCTTTCGAGCCCCGGCGGGGCAGTCACCCAGAGTCCCTCACCACCACTCAAAGCGGCGAGGATTACCCCCATATCCTCACTTCTTCCTGACCGCTGCCCGATCAGAACGACGTCCCCCTGTCCGTCAGGCTGGCTCGTTGCTCAGCGGGTCACCTCGACTGTTTCCTGCGTCGTCGGTCCACGAGAGATTCGTCGCCCAGTTTGTGCAAGAACTCGCGGCGTGACGGCTCTGGACGGGTAACCACTTCCAGCAAAGGACCCTGCCATGAGCCATCTCTTCTCAACACCCAGCAGCCGCCGAATCGGCATCGCACTGACCGTCGCATCATTGTGTTCGGCCGTCGTACCGGTCGTGCTCTCGACTCCTCCAGCGGACGCGGGAGCCCCGCTTCCCGAACTCCGCTGCGATTTCGACGGCGACGGGCGAGGCGACCTCGCGACCGGTGCGCCCGGCGAGATGCCGAACGGCGCGGTGATCGTCAACTACAACCGCCAGCCCGGCGGCGGTGGCTTTCTCATCGACGGCGCCGAGATGATCCAGCCGAGCGGGGCCGACGGCGAGTTCGCCCGCGGCTTCGGCTCGAGCCTGGCGTGTGGCGACTTCAACGGCGATGGCGTCGACGACCTCGCCGTGGGAGCGCCGGGTTCGTACGGTACCAACGCCAACGCGGGTGACGTCGCCGTCGGGCGCTTCTACATCTTCGATGGAGTGCGCGACGTCGGCATCACCGGCGAGCCGCGGTGGTTCACGCAGGACAACGGCGGCTTCGGAGCGTTCGCCGATCAGGACAAGCTCGACAAGTTCGGTGCCGCGATCGTGGCCGGGGACTTCAACGGCGACGGCAACGACGACCTCGCGGTCGGGGCGCCCGGCGACCAGGATGCAGGCGTCGGCGGCAGCGTGGCCATCCTGTCCGGCCCCATCGGCATGGTCCTGGACGCCGATGTGCTCAGCGGCTCCGCGTCGCCGGGCGACAACCTCGGAACCGCGCGGTTCGGTGAGGCGCTCGGGGCCGGCAAGATGGGAGCTGTCGGGGGTGATGATCTCGTCGTCGGCGCCCCCGGCACGCTGCACGACGGTGAGCAGGGGCGCGTCTACGCTCTTCGGACGCGACGCATCTCGTCGGTGTCCTCCATGCATCGAGCTTCGGCATCGCCAGCGCCGACGACTACGAGGACTTCGGGTACAGCCTCGCTGTCGGCGACTTCAACGGCAACGGGTTCGACGGCGTGGCGATCGGCGCTCCCAACTTCATGTCGCCCAACAACCGGGTGGCGGGTGCGGGTGCGGTCTTCGTTGCGGCCGGAACGATCAACGGACCCGTCGCCGTCCTTGGCGACGCGTTCGATCAGGGCGACGTCGGGTGGGTCTCGGAGCCCGGTGATCGGTTCGGTCACGCCCTCGCCGCTCCCGACCTCAACGGAGACGGCGCGGACGACCTCGCGATCGGCGCACCACTCGAGGACGTGAACGGGGTGAGCGACGCCGGCGCTGTCAGCATCCGCATGGCGAGGCGCCAACCGAGCGGTATCGCCTGGAAGCAGTCCGACACCTATTACCAGGGGCTCAACGTCGGCGATCAGCTCGAGGAGGACGACTACTTCGGAGCCGCACTCGCTGCAGGCTGGTTCAACGCCGAGTCGACCGACGACATCGTCATCGGCGCACCCGGCGAGGGACCCGACGCCATCTGGCCGTTCGCCGGAAGCAACCTCGGGCGCATGTTCATCGGCCTCGGCTGGCCATCGCACGGAGGGCAGGTCTGGTACGGGCAGGACACACTCCCCGGGATGGCGTTCGGCGAATCAACGATCGGCACCGGTCACGCCGGCGCCGTGTTCACGACGGGTGAAGCCACGGGCTGGGCGTTCGGTTCGTAATCGCAGACCTGCTCACCGACCGCACGACGGTCGCGCTCCCGGAGTCGTGGCAAGGGAACTACACCCTTGACAGAGCGAAGGCGTGGATCGAAGAGCGCGATGCTGAGTCACCGACACTGTTGGTCGTGGGAGCCGCATCAGCGAGTCCGGCCGGCCTCGTGGTTCTCGCTGAGCTTCCTCTTGATGACTTGACGGTCGATGTCCGGATCGGATTCCTCATTGCCGAGGCATCTCGGGTTCGAGGGTTTACACCCGAGCTGCCGTCGGGTCTGATCGATTGGATGCGAACCGCGCCGTTGGTACACACGCTGACCGGCGGAGTCGATCTGACGAACCATGCCTCAGTTGCGTGTGATGGAGAACAACGGCTTTCACCGGATCAGCGACAATGAAAGCATGGCCACCTAACAGCTCGACGTGGGGCCTGATTCATTTCCGTCGCGAGACGACTGAGCGCATAACGCTCCGCCATCGTCAGCCCCACAAACCGCTCAGTAGCGGCACCTACGCGCTCGGCCACCAGCGCGATAGTGCGCGTCGAGTCGACCCAAATGAGGCGGGGCTCGAAGCCGATCGTCGTGCCGGAACCAAGACGGGTCAGGAGGCCGCCGGCTGGCGTCGATATGCGTGCCCTCGATCCGGCGTTGGGTGGCAGTGCAGGCTGGCTGGATACCCGCGTGGTCGGGGATGTTCGTGGCTGCAGTTCACGGGCTGCTCGACGAGTCATCTCTCGACGGCTACCAGCCTGCGGCCGTCGCCGCGATTCATTCGGCGGTACCGACGGCGCGCTCGATGGCGTCCACCGCGACGCCGACGCCGTCTTCGCCGGCCATCGACGCCGCCAAGTCCTGCGCCTTCGCTCGCACGTCGTCGCCCAGGATCGATTCGACTCGGTCGGCGACCTGGCCGACGGTGCGGGCGAGTGCACCGACGCCCAGCGTTCGGACCTGCCGCCCATGCCAGAACTGGTCGAACAACTGCGGGTGCACCACCGTGGGGATGCCCGCCGTCACCGTGGCGGCGACACTGCCGTACGCACCCGACACCACCGCGGCGCAGCATCGCGGCAGCAGCGCAGTCAGCGGGGCGAACGCGGCGACTCCGGGTTCCCCCGCCGCGAGCGCCGCAGCATTTGCGTCGTTTCCGGCGAGCACGATCGATCGAAGCCCCCGAGCTGCGAGATCGGCGCGGATGCGGGCGAAGCGCTCCGCCGCATCCGTCGCCGCGGAGGTCCCGAGCGTGACCAGGACCGGCGGGTCGCCGGCATCGATGTAGGCGTCGAGATCGGCCGGCACCTCAGCATCGGCGGGACCATCCCAGACGGAGAAGCCGGCCATCGTCACCGGCGGCCAGTCGTCGGCGGGCGGCGCGTAGTTCGGTGAGGCCAGCACGACCGTCTCCACTGCATCGAGGTATGCCGACACGGCAGCGCCATCTCGGGTCGCCATGCCGCTGCGACGCCGCAGGTCGTTGATCTCGGCTTCGGGGAACGCAAGCTTCCCGAAGCCGTCGTAGGCCTTCCACGCCAGGCGGTTGACCGGCCGGGGGGCAGCGAACGAGTACGGCATCGATGGCGTCCACTTCTCGGTCGGGAGCAGCATCGGGAACATGTGGCCCACGACGCCGGGCACCCCAGCGGCGTACGCCAGGGGCAACGAGAACATCGCCCCCACCGGGTGCGTCAGGAGCACGTCTGCGCCCGCCAACGCATCGGCGATCGACGACTCGACGGCGTCGTGATCGTCGAGGTAGGTCCGACTCAGCCAGTACTTGGCGAGGCGGGGCGTGTTGGCCAAGGGGTGGCGCATCAGCCCGGTGTGGATCGGGTCGGCGTGCATGGCCGCCGCGGAGAAGTCGAGGCCGAGGTGGCGGTGCTCGAACGGTTCGGACCGAAGCACGGAGGCATACCCAGCGGGTGCCACGAACGTCACCGCATGGCCGGCCTCGACCAACCGACGACCGATGGGGATGTAGACGGCGACGTCGCCGAGATACCCGCCCGAGACGATCACGGTGCGGGTCATCGCGAGACCCTACAAGGGGGCTGGCGGGCTCCTCTCGATCATTACCCCACTGTCGCGCAAACGCCGTCCTCTGAGACGGTCGCGCCCTTCGGCTGCGTCTGCGCCCACGCCGCCGGGTTGGGGACGAGTCGCTGAGTCCATCCCGAAAGTGCCGCTTGGCGGCACGCATATCATCGCCGTGGCCAGGCATTTCACCCGCTCGATAGCGGCACGTACGCGATCGGCAACCCGCTCAAAACCGTGCGGCCCACGGGCCTGCTTTCATGGATCGAGGATCCGTTGGGTGCTGGCCGGTCGGTCAGTTCGCGATCGGCCCGACTGACCTTCCGTCTATATGGTCGAGGTGTGCACGAACGAACACGTCGGTTGTGGGACAAGCAGGACCAACACCACGGCGACCGTCATCGCTTGTTCACGGCCGTCGCTGCATCCATCACTGCTGACACGGTGCTCTACCCGGGCTCCTACGTCGACCTCGCACCCTCCTTCGTCTGGCCCTCAGTCACATACGTGGACATCGATCGACGAGCACAGCAGTTCTTCGCCGATGAGGCAGGCGTCGAGCAGCTCCTCGCCGAACACGATGTCGAACCGAACGCTCACACCGTGCGCTTCATCAAGGCGGACTACTCAGATCCGCTCGACCTCGACGAGAGCGAATTCGACCTCCTCATCTCCCTGTACGCAGGATTCGTCTCCGAAGCATGCACGCACCATCTACGAGTCGGTGGCACGCTGCTCGTGAACCCGAGCCACGGCGACGCTGCGATGGCCTCGATCGATCCGAGATACCGCCTTCGTGCGGTCGTCACGTCGAGATCAGAGAGCTACGCCGTCGACGACCTGGACATCGACGACTTTCTCGTGCCCAAGCGTGACGTCGTGGTGACCAGGGAGTCACTTCACGCCAGCGGCCGTGGTGTCGCCTACACCAGATCGCCGTTCGCATACCTTTTCGAGCGGGTCACCTGACCACCTTGACGCGGCGGCCGACTGGCACGCATATCGCCGGTCGCTCAGGCCGGTTCGCCCCGCTCGATAGCGGCACGACCGGCGCTCGGGTAGGCGCTCGAGAATGACGGCCGCCCGACGGTGGATATCAGGGAGGGCGGAGCTCTCTACTGCCGAAGGATCTCGGTGGCGCAGTTGATGGTTGGAGCGTTCGCGGGTCGTTGGTCGGATGTGACCAGCGTGCACTCGAGGGCCTCAGCGAGAGCGACGTAGCAAGCGTCATACGCAGTGACGTTCGCTCGGAGTTCGAACGCTCTCCACATCAAGGACCCCGTCGGGAACCGAGTGATCGGCAGCGCGAGCAGATCGTCGACCGCATCGTGGAAACGTTCATCGGTGAGATCTCCCGTCAACCAACGACGACGAAGAACCGACACCGTCTCGACATCGACGAGGTCAGGCGCTGATGCGGCGCGTGAACCTGCAGCCGGCGACGAGCGAGCATCCCCGCCGACTCGTCGTCACCGACCACGTTCGCCAGCACCGACGCGTCAACGACGATCACCGCCGTGCGCGTTCATCGGCGAGATCGTCGACGGCGGTTTCGAAGCCGACTCGACCGCCCGAGCGTTGTTCGATTCGCTCCATCACCTCGGCGAGCGTCGGCGATTGTGCGACACGTGAGAGTTCGTTGGTCAGGTACTGCTGGAGCGACTGTCCTGCCGCTTCGGCGCGGTCGTTGCAGGCTCGCATGGACTTCCGCTGGGAGATCTCGGATCAACACGTTCGGCATGCTTGCATTATGCTTGCAGTGGGCCTCAACTGCAAGCGTGCACGCATATCAACGGCAAAGACCGCTCCCGCAGACCGCTCTGGAACGGCGCGTTGAGCGAGCGGTCCCTGGACGGGTCCCGTGGTGCAGCGAAGTCGAGATTACCGGGTGCCCGACTCGGGTAGATATGT
The DNA here is from genome assembly GCA_963700265.1 of uncultured Acidimicrobiaceae bacterium. GTDB lineage: Bacteria > Actinomycetota > Acidimicrobiia > Acidimicrobiales > Ilumatobacteraceae > Ilumatobacter. The sequence continues at coordinate 8,214 of CAVOWX010000004.1, forward strand.
CGGTGATCCACCCGCCTGTTTGTTCTGTCGGTGACGATGGCGCAGCGGGCGTGGACATCAGTCCGTCCTGTCTCCACGGGCAGAAGGAACCGGGAATCCAGCCCGAAGCCGCTACCTTTTGGGCCGATGCGGCAGTTCCTCGCTCTGACGGCACTCTCCACGATCCTCTCCGTAGCCGCGACGTTTGCGGTGCGTCATTGGCTCGCTGCCCGACCGGGCACCTGAACACCGGCTCGCCAAGCAGCCGCAACGGCTGCTGGCTGACTGCCGGCGCCTCTTCTGGCTCAACGAACCCGGGTGCGCCCGATAGCCGGCGGAGTCGTGCTGCAAAGCCGCTCGATAATCACACGTTCGCAGCACGCCCGACACCGTCCGGGTTCGGCACGTCCGCTCGGGCGCGGCCGCCCATAACGTGCCGGAGTCGGACCAATCACACCGATGACATGATGAACTCATGACGAACGGTGAGTTCATGGGACTCTGTCCAGCCTGCGGATTCGAGCAATCACCGCCGCCCTGGCAGCGCGGCTCTCCCTCAGCGAGATCTGTCCTTCGTGCGGCTTGCAGTTCGGCCTGCAGGACATGACGGCGCGGGGAGTTCCATCACATTCCATTTACCACGGCTGGCGCTCATGCTGGTTCGATCATGGCGCACCGTGGTCGAGTATCGGCCAGAATCCCCCCGCTGGATGGGACGCTACGGAGCAGTTCAAGCGACTCGAGAGATCACTGCCCGGTCGGCTGCGTCGGCTCGGGGTCATCCAGATCAGTGCAGCACAACTCTTGATCGATCACGCGGTCACGATGAGCCTCGACGACGGCGGCGGAGTCGGATGGGTCCTGGTTGGCGAAGTCCATGTCGAATCCGTCGGTCGAATTCGTGTTCCGAAAGCAGTCCAGACCCTGACGATCCGAGAACTCAGGTTCACGGCCCCGCCGACGCGACCGGACGCGATTGAGCGAGTACTCAGCGCACTCAACCTCACTCCCGGTGACCTGATCCAGGCGTTTGATTGAGGGCCCTTGAACCGGCCCGCCCGGCAAAGCGGCGACCTACCCCACCCCATAACAACATCGACCAACGAGCATCCGGACCACTCAGGAACGGCAC
>CAVOWX010000005.1:0-690361 GCA_963700265.1 uncultured Acidimicrobiaceae bacterium
TCCGCACCCGATCATCCGGTCTCGACGAGCGGCCCGGCGCGATCCGGCCCAAGTCGCACAGCGAGATAATCCAGGGGATGGCCGAAGATCCGATGCTCGTGGCGGCTGTCGATACGCGTGCCCTCCGGGCCCGTCACCGGCGATCTGGAACTGCCGATACCGAGTGGGCACGGGTGCAAGGATCAGGTCGGCGGACAGTTCATGCCAAGAATGACCGTAGGGCGTCGTTGAATCCGCGAGGCTCTTCCAGTGAGGGCAGGTGAGCGGTGTCAGCCTGAACATGGAGGGACGCGTCCGGAATCGCAGTCGCAAGCGCCAGAGCGATGTCGCGAACGTCGCGCACGTCTTGATCGCCGACAACGACGAGGGTACGAGCTCGGATCTCACCGAGGCGATCAGAAAGATCGCTGACTGCTGGCCGCTCAGTCGCGTCCGTCAGGTGCGGCAGGAAATTCTCGATCGCAGTGCGCTGCATCTGTGCAACGAGAGACCGGGTTGCGTCATCGACACGGGCACGACGTCGCTTGGGGCCATCGAGCCACATCGAAAGATTCAACTCAACGGCGGCTTCGATCTCACCCCGCTCAATCAGATCGTCCTCGGCTCGCCAGAACGCCTGCACTTCGTCCGACCAGCTGTGGCCGGGGAGCCCTGAGGCCGACAGCAGTAGCCCGCTCACCCGATCCGGTTGCCGAAGCGCAAGCTCCATCGCAACCCTGCCGCCCAGCGACGCCCCGACAACCACGGCTTGTTCCACTCCCAGCCGGTCGAGGACCGCAGCAACGTCATCGCTGTGCGCGAAATCACCGGCCTCAAGACCGGTCTTGCCGAAACCACGCAAGTCGCACCGAACGACGTGATTCGTCGACCGGAAGACCTCCCACTGCGGTTCCCACATGCGGCTGTCGGCGATCGCAGCATGGAGGAAGACGATCGAAGGTCCACTACCCGCTTGCTCAGCCCACAGTTCCACACGCCCACCCTAAGCCTCGATCCACCGATGGTGGCCTGGTGAGGTAGGTCGCGTATCCGCGTGAAAGGTCTCCTGAGCTGGGACGATGTTGGTTGCTTACGCCGACATTGTTCAACCAGCCAGGAGACACTTCCAGTGACCCGAGTATCGCAGACCTTGGACCGCGTCCACGTCACCTTCGACGACGACAATCTGGTCGCCAACGCCGGGCTGTTGCTGCCCGCGACGGTGATCGAGCGACTCGGTCTCGAGTCCCTGATCAACTCGACGGTGCGTCTCGACGGCCTGGTGGGTGGGGCGTCACCGGGCCGCAAGGTGTTGACGTTGTTGAACACGATGCTGGCCGGCGGCTCGCACATTGATCACGCGGACATGTTGCGCGCCGGCGCGACCGCCAAGGTGGTGTCGCATCGGGTGATGGCACCATCGACGCTCGGCACGTTCTTGCGAGCCTTCTCGTTCGGTCACGTCCGCCAACTCGAAGCGGTCAACGACGTCGCCCGCCAACGCGCGTGGGCGGCGACGACGGCGCCGGGTGGTTTGGTGATCGATGTCGACTCGACGATCTGTGAAGTGGTCGGCAAAGCGAAGCAGGGCGCCGGCTACGGCTACACGCACTGTCTCGGTTATCACCCGCTGCTGGCGACGATCGCTGGGACCGGGGAGATCTTGCATGGTCGACTCCGGAAGGGTTCGGCGAACACCCAGCGCGGCACGAAACGGTTCGTCAACGAGTTGGTCGCTCGGGCTCGACGCGACGACCCGGCCCGCGAGTTGACGGTCCGGTTCGATTCTGGGTTCTGGAACAACGACACGATCGTCAACCTGGCCCGGTTGAACGTGCGCTACACGATGGGCGTCAGAACCAGTGTTGCTGCGGTGCAGACAGCGATCGCGGGCATCGACGACGATGCCTGGCAGAGCATCGATTACACCTGCGACGGCGAAGCCCAAGTCGCCGAGTGCGCCTACACGTCCGGACGCGGCGCCAAGGCCGTGACCCGCCGGATGATCGTTCGCCGGACCCGGCTCACCGACAAGACCCAGCAGAAGCTGTGGCCTGATTGGCGGCACCACGCGTTCTTGACCGACCTCGACGGCGACGTCGTCGACATCGACCGGTTCCATCGCGACCACGCCGTCGTGGAACTCGCGATCAAGGATCTGAAAGCCGGCGCCGGTCTTGAGCACCTCCCATCCGGCAGGTTCTCCGCGAACTCGGCCTGGCTCCAGATCGCGATCCTCGCTCACAACATGGTCCGCTGGACCGCCCATCTCGGCGGCCACCACACCGACCAGCTGATCGTTGCCCGCACGATCCGCACCCGACTCCTCGCACTGCCCGCCCGACTCGTCAACCGCGCCGGTCGAGTCACGCTTCGCCTGCCGACACGATGGCCATGGGCCACGACATTCACGAGCATCCTCCACACGCTGCGCGGACTGCCAGCGGTCCCGATCTGACCGTCGGTCCCGCGGTCAGGCGCGCCGCAGAACCCACCGAGCGCCACCAACCAGTCCCTACCTCCCGACCCGAACCGTTACGCCCCCGAACCGGTCGAACCGACGATCAACTCACAGCCCGGCCCCGGCCGCCACCAGCACCGACCGCCAGATCCCCGATCGGTGGATCGAGGCTAAGCATCCAAGCCCCAGAGCGGCGCACAGGATTCTGGGTCATGAACCGCCCGATCTGCGGCATGATGGACTCGAGTGGCCTCAGCCATACGTCGCCGCACCCGAGCGATATTTGGCAGGATGCTCGGTGCCCTACCCACCCATAAGGTCCGCTCCATAATCCAGTCGACGCTCGAGCTGGCGCGCCGCACTCCGGCCCAAGCAGCGCACCCGATATTCCCGTTCGTCGATGCCCGGGTTCGTCGGTCCTGCTGCACCGAGCTGAGGGTTTCGAACTCCGAGTGAGGATCGGTGGGCAGCGCCAATTGCGGATCTCACGCCGCTGGCGGCCACCCCGCCTGCGATGCTCGAGGCGTGACGGAACGAATCCACGACGACGAGCCCGACACGAGTGAACCGATCGTCAGGATTCTGCTGACGGCCGACTGCCCGCAGTGGTCGACGTCTCCGATCGAATACTTGAAGGCGTCGGGAACCGACAACGCAATGTGGCGGGTACGCCTCTACGACCAGCCCGATGTCGTCGTTCGACTTCCTCGACGGCCAGGCGCAGCTGCCGGCGTCGAACGCGAAATGGCAGTGCTGCAACAAGTCGAGCACAGTCGCGTTCGCTCGATCGTGACCACACCATCAGTGCGACACGTCGGCGAGCCCCAAGAGGCCTTTCCGCACCACTGGTCGGTCCTCGAATGGATCGATGGATCAGATGCGTGGACTGAACGCGCTGACCTGGCTGGCCGTTCGCTCGACTCACTGGCGCACGATCTGGCTCAATCGGTCACCGCGATCGGCGAAGTCACGGTCGTGGACGTCCCGCAACGGCCGCCTGGGACTCGCGGCGGGCCGCTCCGGCCGCTCCTCGAGCGTCTGGACGACTGGTTGGACAACCCGGAGTGGAACGCTGCGCGCCTCATCGACGTCGCCGGGATCAAACGGCTCGCCGCCGAAGCGCTTGAGGTCGCAGACGAACCAGTCATCGAGGGATTCGTGCACGGGGACCTGATTCCCGGCAACTTGCTCGTCGACGCAAGGCCGTCTCACTGCCATCATCGATTGGGGCGGTGCCGGTCGAGGCGACACCGCACAGGACCTCGCACCTGCTTGGGCAGTTCTGACAACGGGCGAACGGGCCGCGTTCCGAGAAACGCTCGGTACCGACGACGCGGCCTGGTTGCGCGGTCGAACATTCGAGTTGGAGCACGCCGTCGGCGGTGTCTTGTACTACGTGCCCCGTCGACACCCGCTTGGCGACGTCATGGCTCGCACACTCGAACGCATTCTCGAGAGCACGTAGCGAGTGACCCTGAGGGGGTCCCGTTTGGTCAGCGAGAACTTGGCCGCAACTCGCACACTTCGCAATACATAATCGCTCACCACCATGTCGGCCTCACGCCGCAGATCGGCCCATTTGCGGTGCCGCAGTATCACGGGCTTCAGCTACCGAACCCAGTCGCGAGATCGACTTGCAGTTTCGCTGGTGCGGCGCGCTATCGGTTGAGATCCCCGCGGCCCGTCAGCCACACGCGCACTTGTGGCTGGGTCGATTTGTCAGGATGGAGATGATGGTCCTGGTGATGCGTAGCAACTCGGTCGAGGCGGCGGTGGGCCGTGCTGGGTGCTCAATGCATCGGGTCGAGTTGAGGTGATGATCAGCGACGTGGAACAGTTCGGCGGCTGGGGCGTCTCAGTGGGTGTGGTAGCCAAGTGCGTGATGCAGCGAGTCGAGATGAGCGGTAACGATCGCGGCGAGGCGGTGGCGGAGCTCTATCGCACGAATCGCCAGCGAATGGTCCGATTGGCGTACGTCCTGACGAGGGATTCCGAGGACGCCGACGATCTCGTCCAAGACGCGTTCGTTGCTCTGCACCGGAACTGGGACCGTGTCGAGCGACCTGAGGCGTATCTGCGCACAGCTGTCGTGAATGCGTGCCACTCCCATCATCGGCACCTTCGTGTCGTGAGAGAGGCTGCCTGGGATTCGGCGAGGGATGGTTGAGACGCCGTCACCGTTCGATCATGAACTACAGGAGGCACTCAAGCGGCTCCTGTTCGATCAGCGCGCGGTGCTGGCCTTGCGGTACTTCGAGGACCTCGACGACATCGAGATCGCCGCAGGTCCTTGGCGTACGCCGATCGACTGTGCGAACACGCGCCCATCGAGCGTTGACGCAACTCAGAAAGGAGATCATTCGATGAGCACCGGACCTGGAACAGCGGCTACGAGATCACTACTCGATGCTCGCCGACGAACTGGAACTGTCACCTTCACGGGTCGACAACGTCCTGGCACGATCGGCAGCGCCGATAGTCGATGAATCAGAAGTGCGGGTTGGAACTCCGACGCTGCGTCGGCCCGCATCGTCTGTGGCTCGTCGCGGCCGCCACTCTGATCGTGGTCGTCGGTGGCCTCGGCGCCCTCGCGAGCCGCTCCGGCAACGACCCACTCGCGAACGTGGAACTCGACAGTCCGCCGACGTTGTTGTCGAGCATCGAATCGTTCGAGGCTCGACGATTGGGTGATCGCCACCCGACTGCCGTACGCAGTGGTGTACATGTACTCGTTGGATCACTTCCCGAACGACTCCGCCCGATCGGTGATCTACGGAAACGAACGCGAAACGTGGCACAACCGAACGGCTACGCATCACCGCCAACTCCACGGAGCAGGTCGAAGGTGAACCCATCGTCATCGCAGGGACCAACTGGCAGGTCGACGATCCGGTCTCGGGCGGCTGGACGGCGATGCGACGCCTGGGCACCACGACCGTCGTGGTCGGCGACTCGGGCCCGTTCGATAGCGAGGATCGCAGTGTCCTCGCCGGCCTCGCAGTTGTGAAAGCCGACCAGCTGCCATCGCGACCATTAGGCAACGAGTCGGCGGCGATCGAGGTTGCGAGCGCCGGGCCCGGCGCCGAGTTCCTGGTCCAGGAATCCGCAGGCTACTGGTCGACGTCGATCGGCGGAAGCAGCAGACTGCTGCAGCAGGATCGATACCGCCGCCGAGGGCATCACCGTGGAGGGCGGTTCCACCGTCGTGGCCGAGGGTGCAGTCGACGAGTCGTGTCACCCTCGGCGGCACAGTGCTCGACACCGCCGAACTCGTTCAGGTCGAGTTCAACAATGGCACGGTCGCCGAGACGATCCCGACCGATCTCAGCGGCCAGTTCGACCGCAAGTTCTGGGTGATCACCACAGATCTGCCCACGAATGATCGCACGCCGATCGAGGTCCGCTCGTACGACGCCACCGGTCAACTCCTCGCAACCGTCGCAGCGTCATGATCGAAATCCCACACGCCGCCGACCACCAACCGAAGAAGACGGCCGCACCCGACGTCTGTCACACGAGGGTCTCGCCACTGGCGGCAGATCCGCCGTAACGAACGGTGCTCGTCGGCACGGGCACAGTCGCGCGCGGTCCATGAACCTGCAGCCATACCCACCCCATATCGACAGCGCATAATCGCTTCCGCCGGCTCGAACCGACCACCACATATCGGCCCTACTGCGGTGCCACGGAATCACGGCTGCTGTCCGGCCACAATCCGATCGACTCGCTGAATGCCGAGACGATCGTCTCAACGGTTCCGTCGAGTGCATCTCGTGCCGCCTCAATCGGCGGGTCCGGCGTGGTTGACGCCCACGACGCCAGCTGGGCGAGCCCGGCGTGCTGCTTGGGAGCTCGTAGAGGGTCCAAGTCGGCGCACCTGACTTTTCGGAGCGGCCCGGACCCACACCATTGCGTCTCCGGTCGATGACGAGCTGGGAATGGAGCGTGTCGGGAATCTCGGACTGGAACTCCTGCGGCAGGATCGAACCGATGTCCAGCTTGATGTGGATCTCGACGTTGTTCCTGTGCGACGCGTTGCTCGGGCCCGAGCCGCGCCGGGCGCGAGCTTCCCAGATGCCGGATGGCGCCGACCCCGGCCATGATTTCCGGGCAGCGTCTGGACGGGTACTACTAGGGTTCGACTTCAACGGGGCGCCGCAGCGATCTGCGTGGCGGGAGGGGTACGGAAAGTGGCGAAGAAGCGTGGGTTTCTGGCGGAGATGAATCGGCAGGTCCAGCAGGAGGCGAAACGCCGGGAGCAGGGGTCGGTGCGGAGCAGCGGCCGTCCTGACCTCGATGCGACCTGATCCACAGCGGCGTCAACTCGGCCGGTCTCTTAACTTCGCGCGACCCGCCTTTCGCTCCGCCACTCGAATTAGCAACGGGGATGATCAGACGACTCGCACGGGAACGGTGTTACCCGGCGGGGCTGCCGATGACCCATTCATTGCAGATGGAGTAGGGATGAAAGCGATTCTTTGTCGAACCGTGTGAATCAGCGGTTCGCGAAATTCACTCGATACGCAGGCCTGATATCGCCCGGGAGATGACCAGCTGCTGGATCTGCTCGGTGCCTTCGAAGATGTCGTGGATCTTGGCGTCGCGGTGCCAGCGCTCGACCGGGTAGTCGCGGGTGTAGCCGACACCGCCGAGGATCTGGATTGCTCGCTCGGTCGCCCAGGTGGCGACGCGGCCGGCCTTCAACTTGGCCATCGAGCCTTCGGCGTTCACGAAACCCTTCTGCTTGCCGAGCCAGGCCGCTCGCCAGATCAGGCCGCGGGTGGCGTCGATCTCGGTCGCCATGTCGGCCAGCATGAACGCGATCGACTGGTTCATGATGATCTTGCGGCCGAACGCCTCACGCTCCTTGGCGTACTCGAGCGAGTACTCGTAGGCGGCCCGGGCGACGCCGAGTGCTTGGGCGCCGACCGAGGGGCGGGTCGCCTCGAAGGTTTGCATGGCGGCCTGGGCGTTGCCCGACTTGCCTTCGCGAACCCGGGCGAGGCGCTCGTCGAGCTTGTCCTTGCCACCGAGCAGGCAGCTGCCGGGCACTCGCACGTCGTCGAGCACGACCTCGGCGGTGTGGCTGGCGCGGATGCCGTGCTTCTTGTACTTCTGGCCCATGCTGAGCCCGGGCGTGTTGGGCGGCACCACGAAGCTGGCGTGCCCCTTCGTGCGGAACTCGGGCTCGACCACGGCGACCACGACGTGGACGTCGGCGATGCCGCCGTTGGTGATCCAGGCCTTGGTGCCGTTGAGTACCCATTCGTCCTTGGCCTCGTCGTACTTGGCGCTGGTGCGATAGCCGCCCACGTCGGAGCCGGCGTCGGCCTCGCTGGCGCAGAACGCACCGAGCTTGAGGTTCTGGGCGTCGCCGTAGCACTGCGGCACCCACTCCATCACCTGCTCGGGTGTCGCCGAGCTAGCGATGCCGGCGGCCGCGAGGGCTGTGCCCATGATCGCCATGCCGAGCCCGGCGTCGCCCCAGAACAGCTCTTCGATGGCGACCGGCAAGGTGAGCCCGGTCGGGTCGTTCAGCATGCCCTCGGCCATGAACTCCCAGCCGTACAGGCCGATCTCGGCGGCCTGCTGCACGATCGGATACGGGAACTCTTCACGCTCGTCCCACTCGTGGGCATTGGGACGCATCACGTCTTCGGCGAAGCCGTGCACCCACTTCTGGAGCTGGAGTCTGGTCTTCGTTCAGTGCCATCGAGAAATCAGCCATGACGAACAAGTTACCCGTCGGTAACACCGTTGTCTACCCGCCGGTAACTTTGTAGCCGAATCGACTCAGACGGGTATCACCGCAACAACGTCAGGGCGATCGTCTCGTAGATCAGCTTGGCCCCCGGTTTGTAGGCGTGCACGCCGTCCCACCGGTACTTGCGATCGGAGGAGATCGCTTCGTCAGCACACCACTCGTCGGGCCCCTCGACGAACCAAACGTCGGGGCGCGAGTCGGCGATCTGGCGTTGCAAGTCGTTGAGGTGCGCCACGCGGGCATCGTCGCCACGCTCTGGCAAGGCCGGGACACCCGCCCCCCTCGCGTCCTGGGGGCGCATGCAGGCGACCTCCAACAAGGCGACCTTGGCGCCGGTCGCCGACATGGCGTCGACGCCTGCCGACAGGTTCGTGACGAACAGTTGATCGAACTCGGGCGATGCCGAACGGGTACAGCACGCCGTCGATCTCGAGGTCGAACACGTCCCAGGCGCCGAGCACGACCAGCGCCACCTCGCGGTCGCCGAGCGACCTTGGCCCAGTGGTCGAGCCAGTCCACGGCAGATCGAGAAGTCGTTGCTGAAGCTCTCGCGGGCGCTGAGGACCCGACCTGAGTCGTAGATGCTGCAACCGTCCAGCGAACCATCCTTGATCTTGAACGTCGACCCGATCCCTGACGGCAGGTTGATCGCCAGCGAGTGGGCCTGCGAGTCACCGACGATCACCAACGAGCGGGGCAGCACCGGCGGAGTGACCGGCGGCGCCGGGATCGTCGTAGTCGTCGTGGTCGCGAGGGTCGTCAGCCGCGCTGCTCGTTGGCGAGCTGCGCTCGGTCGACGGCGTGGTCGGCGCGGCGAGCGACGTCCCGGTCGAAGCCGAGGTCTGGTTGCGGCGATCGTGGTGGGATCGGTGCCAGTTGGGCGACGACCGACGGGGTCGGCGAAGGCGGTGTGGCCGCCACTGACGCCTCGATCGCGGCCGGGTCGATCGCGGCCAGGTCGAACGCCACGTCTTCGCCACCCACAGCGGCGTCGAACGGTTCGACCGATACGTAGAACGACAGCAGGCCGACACCCAGCGCCGCAGCGCCACCGATCGGCGCCCACCGGACCGGCCGACGGCGGCGCCACCAGCGACCGAGCGCGCCGTGACGAATCGGGGTCTCGACGAAGCGGTAGCTCGCCTCCGCCACGATCAGCCGACACCGCCGAGGCGGCGACGAACCGCACGATCGATCCGTCGGTGGCACCGGCCACGACGAAGATCGGCCAGTGCCACAGGTACCACCCGTAGCTGCGCTTGCCGACTTCGACCAGTGGACCCCACGACAGGACCAGCCGTGAACCGCTCGCCGCAGGATGCACCACGACCAGCACGGCGACGAGCGACAGCACGGACACCGCGCCGAGCACCCAGGGGTACATGTATCCGGCGGTCAGCTCGGCGGTGCCGAAGGCTGAGGATCAGCAACCCGAGGCTGACCAGCATCGCCACGTCGAGCGATCGGGCTGGTCGCCCGCGAATACCCCGATCGACGCCACGGATGCCACACGAACGCCGCCGCTGCGCCCATCAACAGCCCGCCCGAACGGGTGATCGTGGAGAGGTAGTTGACGTTGACCCGGTCGGCGCCGTCGAGCAGACCCGCCGTCGATCGGATCGGGTGCGCCGCGCTGAACCATCCAGCTGATCACCATCACGGCGATCGCCGAACCCACGCAGGCAGCCCGGCGAGTCGCCTGCGGCTCGGCGACCCGATCGAGCCAGCAGCACGAACATCAACGGCCACACGAGGTACCACTGCTCCTCGACGGCCAAGCTCCAGAGGTGGCGCAGCAGCGGCGGGTCGCCGGGCTGGAAGTACGGAACGTCGCCGACGATCTGGCCCCAGTTGGCGACGTAGAAGATCGACCACGGCAGATCGCGCCGCAGCTGCGAGGCCTGTTCGGCCGAGCCGAACATCGCCGCCCAGGTGGATACGACCAGCAACATCGCGAACAAAGCCGGAAGCAGACGTCGCGCTCCGACGCAACCAGAACTGCCGCAGCGACACGCCACCCGACGATGCCCGTTCCTCGATCAACAACGACGTGATGAGGAAGCCCGGACACCACGAAGAACACCTCGACGCCGAGGAACCCACCGTGCATCCAACCGAACCCGGCGTGATACAGGATGACGGCGATCACCGAGATCGCTCGGAGCCCGTCGAGCCCTGGCTGATACCCCATCGCAGGTTGCGGGCTCGGGAGGCCGACATTCGGCATACGGTTCGAGCCTACGACGCGACTCGGGACTATTGGGGACATCATCGGCCCTGCCGCTGCTCTGACGTCGGCGACGGGCAAAGCGGTCGTGGTGTCGCCGAGGCGACCCGTCAGCGACGAACGGTGGTGCCGTCCTTGGTCGTCTCGACAGTCCAGCCGTCCGCCTGCAACTCGCCGCGGATCGCGTCGGCAGCAGCGAAGTTCTTGTCGGACGCGCGCACGATCGAGGGCCGCCGCCAGGGCGGCGACGTCGGCTGGGACGTCGGCCACGCCGCCCGAGTTCGAGACCGAACGTGGCGGCGATCTGCTTGGCCGCAGCGCCGAGCGCTGCCGCGCCCGCGTCACCGGCATCGAGGGCGGCGTTGGCGCGCCGAACGGTGTCGAACAACAGGGCCGTCGCCTTCGGGGTGTCGAGGTCGTCGTCCATCGCCGTTCGGAACTCGTCGAGCACCGCCGAGTCGGGCGCCGCATCGGGCACCGACGACAGTGCGGGCGACGAACGAGTCGAGCCCGGCCAGCGACTTGGTGGCGGCGTCGATCGTGTCGCCGTTGACCGTGATCGGGCTGCGGTAGTGCGACTGCAGCAACACCATGCGGTAGGCCCGCGGGTCGTAGACCTCGACGAAGTCGAGCAGGTTGTTGACGTTGCCGAGGCTCTTCGACATCTTCTCGCCCTCGGCGTCGACGATGAAGCCGTGGTGCATCCAGTGGTTGGCGAACCGCTTACCGAGCGCAACCGCCTGGGCGCGCTCGTTCTCGTGGTGCGGAAAGCGCAGGTCCTGACCGCCGCAGTGCAGGTCGAAACCTTCACCCAGGATGTCGAGGCTCATCACGACGCACTCGCTGTGCCAACCGGGACGGCCATCGCCCCACGGCGACGGCCACGACGGCTCGTCGGGCTTCGACAGCTTCCACAGCACGAAGTCGGCCGGGTGCCGCTTCTGGGCGGCGCCGAACACCTCGCGCTCGCCGCCTCCGGCGAGCATGTCGTCGAGCGACTGGTGGGCCAGCAGCCCGTAGTCGGGAACCGACTCGACCGACAGGTAGACGCCGTCGTCGGTGATGTACGCCGAGCCGTTGGCGATCAGCTCACCGATCAGTTCGCACCATCTCGTCGACGTACTCGGTGGCGTGCGGCGTGTCGGTGGGACGCTTGAAGTTGACGGCGTCCATCGCCTGCCACCAGATGGCCTCGCACTTGCGTGGTGATCTCCTGCCACGGGACGGTCCTCACGCTTGGCGCGATTGATGATGTGATCGTCGATGTCGGTGATGTTCGACACCAGCCGAACGTCGAGCCCGGTCCATTCGAGGTAGCGCCGCAAGATGTCGTACGCCAGGGTCGCTCGTCCGTGACCGATGTGGGGCGGGCCGTACACCGTGGGGCCACACAGGTAGATACCGACCTTTCCGGGCTCGCGCAGGGCGAGTTCCCGGACCTCTCTGGTTGCGGTGTCGTACAGGTGCAGCACGCCGAACAGCCTACGGCTCACCGTCGGGTGGCCCATCGGCGGTTTCTGTTTTCAGACCGCTCCCGGCCACTCGGCTTTTCCGGAGCGTGCGACCGCCGTACTGTGGCGGTATGCCGATCCACCTGCGCGCCGAAGCCGGCGACTACGCCCCCAACGTGCTGTGCCCTGGCGACCCTCGCCGGGCCACCTACATCGCCGAGACGTTCTTCGAGCCGGGCTACCGAACGGTCAACGAGGAACGCGGCCTGCTCGGGTTCACCGGCACGTTCGAAGGCGCCCCGATCAGCGTGCAGACCACCGGCATGGGTTCACCCTCGTGCGGGATCGTGTGCGAGGAGCTCGTGATGCTCGGAGCCAAACGGTTGATCCGGGTCGGCACCTGCGGCGGACTGAAGGACGGCATGCAGATGGGCGACACGGTGATCGGGATCAGCGCCACCGCCGACGACCCGGGCGCCCTGCGACTCGCCAGATGGATTCGTACGCGCCGGCGGCCACGTTCGAGCTGGCCGAAACGGCAGCGCGGCTGAGCCGCGAGCAGGGCACCACCGTGCACGTCGGTCCGATCGTGACCAGCGGCGTGTTCTACGACCCCGATCCCGACACGTTCGCCCGCTGGAAGCGGGTCGGCCACGTCGGCGTCGAGATGGAGGCGGCGATGATGTACACGATCGCCGCCATCCACGGGATCGAGGCACTGGCGCTGATGACCGTCTCGGACATCCTCGAGGCATCGGGCGACACGACACGGATCAGCGACGAAGATCTCAAGCGCGGCGTCGACACGATGATGCAGATCGCCTGCCGGGTCGCCATCAGCTGAGTCTGACAACAGACCGGCGAGGGAGACTGGCTGCCACCTCGGCGGGGTCTGGGGGTTAGGGCTGACCCCGCCGAGGCGGCACCGACAGCTGTGTGGCCACGCCGTCATGAGAAGAGATGGCGGACCACCTGGAATCGTGACGCCGACGTCGAGAATTTCTTTGGCGAACCTCTGGTTGGTCGGTGTCGGGTACCGAGCCCAGGTCCCGCCTCGGCTCGGCACCCGACGTGGGAGCCACTGGTCGCATTCCCGGCGGAGGAACGGACCGGGCTCCCAGAGCCGATCACGCCCGCCGGCGAACCCGTGATCGGCCGAACACTCGAAAGTGTTCAAGAGGAAAGACTTCGGTCGACCACAATTCGTGACGCCGATTCGCGAATCTCCTCGGCGGATCGTCAGGACCGTGCCGTCACGACCCGAAGGTCACGGCCAGGGCGACGTGTACGTACCGACCACGGCGTTGGACGAGTCGAGCAGTTGGACCGTCAACGGACTCTGCGCCGTGTGGACGTGAACCCGCACAATCGCCGGTGACACGACCCCACCGAACGTGCAGCTGTTCGCCCCACAGACAGCGTTGGTGGTGAACGGCGCCCCCAAGTACTCCGTGATCGGCAACGAGAACGTGATGGTGCCATTGGCGCCGGTCAGGTTGTCGATCGTGATCACGAGGTGACGGTCCGCTCCACTCGGGTTGTCGGCACCGATCGTCAGATCCCCCGGCGCCACGATCGGAATCGTGGTGGTGGTGGTCGTCGTGGTCGTGCTGGTGGTGCTCGTCGTACTCGTCGTGGTGGTCGTGGTGGTCGTGGTGCGTGCGTGGTCGTCGTCGTGGGGGGCACGGTCGTCGTGGTGGAGGTGCTGGTGGTGGTCGTGGCCGGAACCGTGGTCGGCGGGCTCGTGGTCGTGGTCGTGCGCCGCGGTGGCGCGGTCGTGACGACCGGCCGTGGCACGACCGCCGTCACGGTCGTTGGCGGCATCGGTGCAACGGTCGTCGACGTGGACGTCGAGGTCGACGTCGTCGTCGAGGTCGTTGTGGTGGACGTGCTCGAAGTGCTGGTGGAACTGGTAGCGGGGGCGGTCGGCACGGCACCGGCTGCTCCCGATCCATCACCGCTCGCCGAATCGCCCTGACCGTCATCCCCGCCGTCGGTGGTGGTCGAGGAACCGGCGACCTCTGCCATGCTGTCTCCACCACGGCCGGCTGCGTACACGAGACCGAGTGCGAGCACCATGACCGCTACGACGACCGCCGCTGTGACAGCAGCCGACTGCGACGAGCGCCGCCACCAACCCAGCAGTCCGGCCTGGCCGAGCCCGACCGGGAACAGGGCAGAACTGGGTGCGAACCCGTGGAACGCAACCATCGCAGGCGCCAGCACCAGCGGGACCTTGGTCCCGGTGACGGCTGCGATCCGCCAGGCGATCGCTCCACAGGCATCGCACCCTTCGAGGTGCTCGTCGACCAGGGCGTTGACGACGTCCGGCGACGATCCGCCGGCGATCAACAGGTCGAGGTGCTGTCGGACCTCTTCGTTGCAGGCGTCCTCGACGACCTGGGTGAGGTACGCCGACCGCAATCCGGCCCTGGCGCGTTGACGCAGCGCCGAGAACGCGTTCGCCGACGCCAGCCCCATCAGGGGAGCCGCGTGCCGCGGCGACAGACCCTCGACTTCGGAGTACCACAACGCGTTCTGCCACGGCTCAGGCAGCGACACGTAGGCGGTCGACACGCGAGGGTCGACGTCGCCGTGGTCGTCGACGAGTTCCTCGTTCACGGTGAGCTCGACCTCTTGGTACGGCGCGGCGAGGCCGGCTGCTGCCGACCGGATCGTGGTGGCGAGGTACGGGCCGAACGCCTGAGTCGGACCGGCACCGCCGAGAGATCGCCGTGAGTACCCGCCGAAACGCATCGGCCACGAGGTCGTCGGCGTGGCGGCGCGAATGGCGACGGGCGACCTGTGGGCGAAATCGTGATACCGCAGGTACAGCTCGCCGTAGGCGTCGTTGTCGCCGTCGCGAACGAGTGAGAGCAGGGCGACGGAGTCGAGGTCGCCAAAGCGCGACACACTCGACCTCGCTGGCACGCCAGCCAAGGCTAGTGCCGCGTCCCCGCTGCAGTTTCCGCACGTCCTGATAGATCGGGAGTCAGGTCAGCCATCGTGACGGGCTTTGACCGACTCTTGACGCGGCATCGACCGGATCCGACCCGATAATCGGGCCGGAATCCGGTCGAACTTCAGGGGAGCGCGTACCGCTCGGGACAGTGCTGCTGGTCAGCTGTCGCCGCCGCTGGCTTCGGCGACCTTCTGCTTGCCGGCGCTGATCCACGGCATCATCGCCCGCAGCTCGGCGCCGACGACCTCGATCGGGTGCTGCTTGCCCTCGTCCTGCATGCGGTGGTAGTTGGCCCGCCCGCTCTCGCTCTCGGCGACCCATTCGTCGGCGAACTGGCCCGACTGGATCTCGGCGAGGATCTCCTTCATGGTCTCCTTGGTCTGCGGCGTGATCACCCGCGGACCGCGGGTCAGGTCGCCGTACTCGGCCGTGTCGGAGATCGAGTAGCGCATGCCGGCGATGCCCTCTTCGTACATCAGGTCGACGATCAGCTTGACCTCGTGGAGGCACTCGAAGTACGCCATCTCCGGGGCGTAGCCGGCCTCGGTCAGCGTCTCGAAGCCGTACTGCACGAGCTTGGTCAGGCCGCCGCACAGCACGACCTGCTCACCGAACAGGTCGGTCTCGGTCTCCTCGGGGAAGGTGGTCTCGATCACGCCGGCGCGGGCGCCGCCGATCGCCTCGGCGTACGACAGGGCGAGCGCCTTGGCGTTGCCGGTGGCGTCCTGCTCGACGGCGATCAGCGCCGGCACGCCGCCACCCTCGGTGTAGGTGCGGCGCACCAGGTGACCGGGGCCCTTGGGGGCGATCATGATGCAGTCGACGCCCTCGGGGGCGGCGATCCGGCCGAACCGCACGTTGAACCCGTGGGCGAAGGCGATCGCGTCGCCCGGCTTCAGGTGGCCGGCGATGTGGTCGTCGAAGATCGACTTCTGCTCGGTGTCGGGGGCGAGGATCATGATCACGTCGGCCCACTCGGCGGCGTCGTCGAGCGACTTCACGGTGAGCCCGGCGTTCTCGGCCTTGCTGCTTCGACGACGAGCCGTCGCGGAGTCCGACGCACACGTCGACGCCGGACTCCTTGAGGTTGAGCGCATGGGCGTGGCCCTGCGAGCCGTAGCCGATGATCGCGACCTTGCGGCCCCGGATGATGGAGGGGTCGGCATCGGCTTCGTAGTAGACGTTGGCGGCCATGTCAGCCCACCTTTCCTTTCAAGTTGCCCCGAGGGCTGTTGGGAGTGTTGGCGGCGCGCAGGTGCGCACCGCGATCGAGTTTGGGCAGCGCCACCCGGCCGGTGCGCTGGAGCTCCACGATGCCGATGTCATCGAGGAGTTCCTCGAAATCATCGAGCTTGTCGGGGTGTCCCTCCAAACTGATCGTCATCGCATCGGTGCCGACGGCGAGGATCTTGGCCTCGAAGATCGTCGCCAGCTCGACGACCTGGCTGCGGTCGTCCGGCACCGGACGCGAACGGTGGCGAGCAGCAGTTCACGCTCGACCGAACGGCGCGGATCGAGCTCGCTGATCTTGACGACGTCGATCAGCTTGAACAGCTGCTTGACGATCTGCTCGAGCGGCGCCGAGTCGACGTCGACGACGACGGTGATGCGGCTCATGCCCTCGTCCTCGGCCGGAGCGACGGCGAGCGAGAAGATGTTGTAGCCGCGGCGGGCGAACAGGCTGGCGACGCGGGCGAGCACGCCGGGCCGGTTCTGCACGAGCACGGACAAGATGTGGTGGTTCAGCGACGAACCGGTGAGGTTGATGGCAGTCATCGACTTCGTGCTCGAGCCGTGCTCAGGCGCACGACGATCAGCGGCGATCGCGATCGTGTTGGGTCGGATGCACGAGCAGGTCGTCGTTCGACTTGGCCGGCGGGCACCATCGGGAAGACCTTCTCGTCGGAGTCGGTGCGGAACTCGATCACGACGGTGCGGTCGTTGATCGAGTTCGCCTTCTCGATCGCCGGGCCGACCTCTTCGGGCGACTCGACGCGGATGCCGACGCATCCCATCGCCTCGGCCCACTTCACGTAGTCGGGGCACTCGGTCGACAGGTAGACCTCGCTGTAGCGCTCGTCGTAGAACATCTCCTGCCACTGGCGGACCATGCCGAGGTAGCTGTTGTTCAGCAGCGCCACCTTGATCGGGATCCGCTCGACCGTGGCGGTCACGAGCTCTTGGGCGGTCATCTGGAAGCAGCCGTCGCCGTCGACCGCCCAGACCGTGCGGTCGGGACGACCCATCTTGGCGCCGATCGCGGCCGGGATCGAGAAACCCATCGTGCCGAGGCCGCCCGAGTTGACCCAGGTGTAGGGCTCTTCGAACTGCCAGTGCAGCGACGACCACATCTGGTGCTGGCCGACGCCGGAGCGTGAGGATCGTGCCCTCCGGGGCGGCATCGCGGAGCTGCTCGAGGCAGTACTGCGGCTTGAGCGCCTCGCCGGGCTCGCGACTGTTCGTAGGTGGTCGGGAACTGCTCGTGCCAGCCGGAGATGCGGCTCTTCCACGGCGCCGAGGTCGGGCTGCGCCGACGCCGCCCTCGCATGCAGCTCGCGGATCGCCCTGACGAGTCTCCTCGGTCACGAGCCGGCAGTCGCCGACGATCGGCACGTCGGGCTTGCGGACCTTGCCCTGCTCGGCCGGGTCGATGTCGACGTGGATGATCTTGGCGTGCGGGTGCGAACGAGTCGACCTTGCCGGTGATGCGGTCGTCGAAGCGGGCACCGAGGTGCGATCAGCAGGTCGCTCTTCTGCATCGCCGTGGTGGCTGTGGCGTTGCCGTGCATGCCGGGCATGCCGAGGTTGAGCGGGTGGCTGTCGGGGAACACGCCGCGCGCCATCAGGGTGGTGACGACGTGGATGCCGGTCAGGTCGACCAGCTCACGCAGCACCTCGGCGGCGCGGGCCTTGAGCATGCCGCCGCCGACGTACAGGAGCGGTCGCTCGGACGTCATGATCAGCTTGGCGGCCTCCTTGATCATCCGCGGGTGGCCCTTGGTGTTCGGGCGGTAGCCGGGCAGCGAGGCCTTGACCTCGTCGTCGCTCGGCCAGTACCACGTCATCTCGTTCTGGAGGACGTCCTTGGGGACGTCGATCAGGGTCGGGCCGGGCCGGCCGGTGGTGGCGATGTGGAACGCCTGGCGGACGGCCATCGGGAGGTCGTCGGCGCTCATCACCAGCTCGTTGTGCTTGGTGCACGAGCGGGTGATGCCGACCGTGTCGCACTCCTGGAAGGCGTCGGTGCCGATCGCCACCGGTGGCCGACCTGGCCGGTGATGCGCGACCATCGGGATCGAGTCCATGTAGGCGTCCATCAGCGGCGTCACCAGGTTGGTGGCGGCCGGGCCGGAGGTCACCATCGCAACACCGGGCCGGCCGGTGACGTGGGCGTAGCCCTCGGCCATGTGGCCGGCGCCCTGCTCGTGGCGAACGAGCACGTGGCGGATCGACGACTCGAGCAGCGGGTCGTAGGCCGGCAGGATGCAGCCGCCCGGCAGGCCGAAGATCGTGTCGACGTTCTCCATTTCGAGCGCCTTGATGAGAGCTTGCGCTCCCGTCATTCTGGTCATGGTGTGTCTCCTGGTTGCGAGTGTTGGGCGAGGGGTTCGAGCGAGGCGGAAAAACGAAACGACCTCCCGGTCTGGGAGGTCGGGGCGCACGCGGCGAGGGAGCCGGGTGCGCTAGTAGATAAGTACTACGAGGGTGCTGGTGTGGGCACGCATCGCTCAAGAGTGTGCCAGATCGTGCAGGAAAACACAAACGGTCGGCCCGAACAGTCGTGAGTCACCGCCGGCACCAGACGTAACGATCGGGTGCTCCGGGCATCGACGACTCGGCGGGGTCAGGCGATCGGGCGGTCGTCAGCGCCGAGGCAGAGCACGACACGAGCGCCACCTGACGGCGAATCCTCGATCGCCACGTGTCCACCGTGAGCCCTGGCGATCTGGGCGGCGATCGCCAGACCGAGTCCACTTCCGGCCGTCGGACCACCGCGTTCGAAACGCTGCAGCAGTCGCTCCCGATCAGTCGGAGCGATACCCGGTCCGTCATCGTCGACGGTGACCGTCGAACCGGCCACCGACACCCGCACGTCGACGGCACCATTTCCGCGAGCGTGCACCAACGCATTGCGGACGATGTTGGCGACCGCCAACCGCACCCCGTCCCGCCAGACAGGCACCAGCGGGCCCGGCACGGCATCCACCCGGACAGCGCTGCCATCGTCGGCAACTCGTCTGACCTCATCGGCTACGGCGGCCTCGACGATCTCACCGAGATCGGAGGGTGCGAACCAGTTCAGGTCGGCGAACTCGGCGTCGGCGAGCGCCCGCACGGCGGAGAGTCCGTCCGCCATCCGCCGCAACTGCTCGTGCGCCAGGTCGAGCGCTTGGCGACGGTCGTCGACGTCGGCGAGCGGGCTACGTGCGATATCGACATTCGTCAATGCCGATTGCAGCGGAGTCCTCA
This sequence comes from uncultured Acidimicrobiaceae bacterium, assembly GCA_963700265.1. GTDB lineage: Bacteria > Actinomycetota > Acidimicrobiia > Acidimicrobiales > Ilumatobacteraceae > Ilumatobacter. The sequence continues at coordinate 19,315 of CAVOWX010000005.1, forward strand.
GTTCGTGGGTCGCCGATGAGGCGAACGCCCGCGCCGCATCCAGCGCCTCGGCGCGGCGGGCCGACTCGTCGACGAGTCGCGCCAGGCCGGAGTTGAGCGCCTCGGCGACGTCGTCGACCTCCGGCGAGCCGTACGTCGAGTCCACGGTCCAGGACGTCGGATCAGCATCGTCGATTCTTCCAGCATCGCCGCGCAGCCGGCTCAGCGGTCGCGTCGCCCGACGGCCGAGCAGGTAGCCGACAACACCGGCGATCGTGGCGGCGACCAACCCGATCGCGACGAATCGGCGCCGCAACCGGACGGTGCGTGCGTCGACGTCGCCCAACGGGGCGACCAACTGAACGAGCGCCTCGATCCCCGATCCGAGGGACGTCGATGACCTCGATCGTGTACAGGCGCCATCGTTGTCGGTCGGCCGACACGGTGGCGAAACCGACGTCACCGATCGGGGGCAACGGTTCGGACGGGAGGTATCCGAACTGAGTCGTCGTGCCGTTGGCGAGCACGCGCGCTCCTGCGACCGTTCCTGTCAGTTCCGAACGTGCCAGGCGATCGGCGACGGCGGCAAGGATCGGCGCCGTGTCGGCGCGAACCACGAGTTGCTCGTCGACCTGGTCCTCGAGCGCTGTCGGAAGGGCGCTGCCGAATGCCGCACCGATGGCGATGACCGACACGGTCGCGGCGACGAACGCCGCCAGGCCGGTGCGCGTCGCCAGTCGCACGTCAGCCTGTCCTTCAACACGAAACCGACACCGCGAACGGTATGGATCAGACGCGACGTGCCGTTCGACTCGGTCTTGCGGCGCAGGTAGCCGACGAAGACGTCGACCACGTTGGTGTCGACCTCGAAGTCGTACCCCCACACCAACTCGAGCAGGCGAACTCGCGAGAGCACGATGCCGGGGTTGGCGGCGAAGGTGGCGAGCAGGTCGAACTCCCTGCGCGAGAGGTCCAGCCGTTCGCCCGCCGATCGTCGCCTGACGGCGTCCTGTGTCGACCCAGAGTGGCCCGAAGGCGTGGATCGAGCCATCCTCGAGCCGCCGCCGGAGGATGCAGCGCGCCGCACCAGCGAGCGAAGGCGGAGCACCAACTCGGTCAGGTCGAACGGTTTGACGAGGTAGTCGTCGGCACCTGCTTCGAGACCCGCCACGCGATCGCCGACCTGGTCGCGAGCCGAGAGGATGAGGATCGGCACATCGACATCTGCCGCACGAAGGTGTGCACAGAGCTCGATCCCAGACATCCCCGGGAGGCCCACATCGACGACCAGAACGTCAGCACGACGTCGGGCGACGATGTCGATCGCCGTCTCTGCGTCCGACACCCCTTCCACCTCGAAGCCGTGCAACGCCAGCCCGCGCACCACTGCGTCCCTGACCGAGTCGTCGTCTTCGACCAGCAGCATTCGGGCGGCGCCATCTGCGCACCAGTTGGTTCACACACTCAATCCTGGTCCAAGTCGCGCTCGATGTCGTTGAGCAGGGCATCGATCTCGTCGAGTTGGCGTTCCAGCTCCGCTATCTCGGCCTCGCTCACCGGTGGTGAGGCGGGTGCGGCAGTCGTCGTCGCGGTCGTCGCACTGTCGCGTGGTCGTCGCGTCGGTCGGGCTGGTCGTCGTGGTAGCTGTCGGATGCGACCTCGGGACGGCCGTCGTCGATGCGGTGGGCGTTGCAGCCACGACCGTCGTGACGACGGCGGTCGCCGGGACCGACGTGAGTCGCTGTCGACGCGGTTGTCGACGAGGCCGACGACATGACCGACGAGGTCGGCTGCTGATCGGCCGGGACCGACGAATCCGAACCGGCACCCCGGTCGGAGGACCCGCATGCCCCCAGCAGGACCGTGGCTGCGACGAGGAAGAAGGGCACGCCGTCGAATGCGAACGCCGGTACCGACGAGCGAGCGGCGGTTCGCCGAGCTCGCCGAAGCACCGGGGTCATCAGAGATCGACGCCGTGGTCGCTGCAGATCTGCTCGAGTCGTCGAGCGCGTCGGCACGGAGGCGGAGCACCTCGAGGCTGGCGGCCCGCACGTTGTAGCGGTTCTCGAGCACCGTCACGAGCTGATCCCGCTCGGCCGCCCGTGCCTTGTCGATCTGGACCTGGAGCCACTGCAGCGAGCCGCGACGTCTCGGGGCCTGCCTCGATCCGCTCGATCAGCCGGTCGGTTCGGATCTGCAGGTTCGGCACCCGCAGGCAGACCCGCTCGAGGCGGTGTCGGAGTTCGGTGCCGTCGCCGGCGGGCGGGGTCGCCGCCGAGGCGATTCCCGGTGTGGCGAGCATGACGGCACCGGCGACCAGCGCAGCGAGGCCGCCGCCGACGCACGCCGATCCGGGTTGTCTTGGCGTTGGTGTTGGTATGCTGGTGGCATCGTGTCGTGTCTTCATGATCTGCTCCTTCGAGGGGTACGAGTGGTTGTTGTGAGGATCATCGTGAAGCGCGAGTTTGAGATGACTCTGTGAAGATGATGTGACGTCCGTCACATGCGCACCGCGCCCCGTTGGCGGCAGCGGCTACGGTCCGGCCATGCGTGTGGCGGAGATCTGGCGATATCCAGTGAAGTCATTGGGCGGCGAGCGGCTCGATCAGGCTGACGTGGGGACGTTGGGCATCGTCGGCGACCGAGCCTGGGGCTTGCACGACCCGACCACCGGCCTCGTGCTCACGGCTCGCCGCGAGCCGTCGCTGTTGTTCCTCAGCGCACGGCTCGAGCGACGGTCGTCCGGTTATCACCGGTGCCGACGGCACCGTGCTCGGTTCGGATGCCGAGTTGTCGGCGGCGCTCGGTCGGCCGGTCGAGTTGCGAGCTGCCGGCGACAGGGTCCCGGCACGTTCGAGAACCCGATGGACATCGACAACGAGACCGATTGGTTCCAGTGGCAGAGCTCCGGCGACACGTTCCACGACGGTCGCTCGAAGATTTCGTTCGTGTCGGTCGGCTCGCTCGGTGAATGGGATTCCCGCCGGTTCCGGATCAATCTGATCCTCGACGGGTCGGGCGAGGATGCGTTGACCGGCGACGTGAGCGTCGGTTCGTCGGTGCTCTCGGTCCGCAAGCCGCTCGAACGCTGCGTCATGGTCACCCGCCCGCAGCCCGGTCTCGATCGAGACATCACGGTGCTCAAGCGCATCATCGTCGAGCGAAACAATCAGCTCGGCGTCGGCGCCGTCGTCACGACGCCCGGCTCGATCAGCATCGGCGACGCGTTCGGGTCGTGATCGGTCACGTCGCTCGGACGGCCGGGAGGATCTGGTTCAGGTAGGCGTCGATCATGTCCGGATCGACCGGCGCTCGCAGGGCGATGTTGACCATCTCGGCGCCGGCCTCGCCGTACTCGAGGATCCGCTCGATCGCCTGTTCCGACGCGCCGTGCCCGGCCGCCCCGTCGAGCATGTCGAGCCGGGCTCCGACACCAGGGAAGTCGTCGCCGTAGGCCTTGCTGAGTTGCATGCCGCGACAGTAACGGACCGTCCCGGATGGGGTCCGACCCCATCCGGGAGTTACTGAACGGCGGCGCTGAGCTGGTCGGCCAACTCGTCGACGGCGGGGTCGTGGATCGAGTTGGCGCGGCGGGCCAGCACCAGAGTGCGACTCAACAGTTCGTCACCGACCGCGACGTGGGCAGGGAGAACCTCGTCGGCCACGCCAGGAAGGACGGTCCAACCGAGGCCGAGGGCGACCATCTCGAGCAGCACGTCTGGTTGGTGCGATTCGGCGCTGATGCGGATCGGCGCTCCGAGCGCCGACAACCGATCGGCAACGGCTGCGCGGGTATGCGAGTCGGCGGGGAACAGTACCCAAGGCCCCCAGGTGGACGGGGCGCCGACCGTCACGTCAGCAGGGGTGTAGATCACGAGTGGCTCGTGGAGCACGTCGACCATCTCGATTCCGACCGGCGGGTCGGGTGGTTCGACGCACACGACCAGATCGAGTGCCCCTACCTGCAGCGAGGCCAGCAACGCCGATGAAGGCGCCACCGTCAAGGTCAGTTCGACCGCCGGGTGGCCCGATCGGAATGCTCGCAACACCTCGGGGAAGTGGCGCACCGCGGCGACATCGATCAACCCCAATCGGACCGTGCCGCTGCGGGCGGTCCGCAGACGCGTCGACCAGGCCAACAGGTCGGTCGTCAACGAGACCACCTGTCGGGCGTGATCGAGCACCGGTCTGGCGGACGCTCGCAGCACCCGGCGCCGCCCGTCAGGTTCGAACAGATCGACCCCGACCCGTCGTTCGAGCTCGGCGAGACCCTGCGACAGCGCCGACGGACTGACCCCGAGGGAACTCGCCGCCGCCGCCCACGTCGGCGCATCCGCCACGGCGACGAGGTATTCCAGTTGTCGTATCGAGATGTCGGGCAGCATGGTGTGTCCCACCCGGTGCAGATTAGTTCAGACTTGCTTCACATTCATGCACGCTCATCAGTTTTCGCTTACATTAGGGAATCATGACTGCACGACAGATCGCTCCCGCCACTGGCAAGCTCGGCGTGTTGACGCCCGGCATGGGTGCCGTGGCATCCACCTTCATCGCCGGTGTCATCGCCGCTCGCAAGGGCATCTCGCCACCGATCGGTTCGGTGTCGCAGATGGCCCACATCCGGCTCGGCACCAAGGAGGAAGATCGCAATCCCCTGATCCGCGAGTTCGTGCCGTTGGCATCGCTCGACGACATCGTGTTCGGCGGCTGGGACCCGATCACACCCAACGCCATGGAAGCCGCCAAGACAGCCGGCGTGCTGCAGGGCAATGACCTCGACGCCCTCTCGAGCGAGATGGAGGGCATCGTGCCGATGGAGGCAGTGTTCGACCAGCGCTGGGTGTCACGACTCGACGGCGTGCGCGTCAAGAACATCGACAACAAGTGGGATCAGGCGATGGCCTTGATCGCCGACATCGCCAAGTTCAAAGAAGACAACGACTGCGACCGACTGGTCATGGTGTGGTGCGGATCGACCGAGGCGTACCAGGAGCCGTCCGAGGTACACGACTCCGTCGCCAGCTTCGAGCAAGGCCTCAAGGACAACGACGACAACATCTCTCCCAGCCAGATCTACTGCTACGCCGCGCTCCAGTCGGAGGTGCCGTACGCCAACGGCGCACCCAACCTCACCACCGACCTGCCGTGCATGATCGAACTCTCCAAGACGCTCGGCGTTCCGATCGTCGGCAAGGACTTCAAGACCGGCCAGACCCTCATGAAGACGATGCTGGCACCCGGTTTCAAGGCGCGCATGCTCGGCATGCGCGGTTGGTACTCCACCAACATCCTCGGCAACCGTGACGGCGAAGTGCTCGACGACCCAGAGAACTTCAAGACCAAGGAGATGTCGAAGCTCGGCGTGCTCGGCGGAATCCTCCAGCCAGAGGTGTACCCCGACCTGTACGGCCACATCGACCACGTCGTGCGCATCAACTACTACCCCCACGCGGGGACAACAAAGAGGGTTGGGACGCGATCGACATCTTCGGTTGGCTCGGCTACGAGATGCAGATCAAGGTCGACTTCCTGTGCCGTGACTCGATCCTGGCGGCGCCGATCGTGCTCGACCTGGCGCTCTTCATGGACCTCGCCCACCGGGCAGGCTCGTCCGGGGTCCAGGAGTGGCTGAGCTTCTATCTGAAGGCGCCCCAGGCCGCCGGCGAGTCAGACGCTGAACAGGACCTCTTCATCCAGCAAACGAAGATGAAGAACACTCTGCGCGAGTGGATGGGCGAGCAGCCCGTCACGCACTCAGAAGCAGGCTGACAGCCGTCGCTCCCGATCGCGAGTCGTCGCGGCGGCGTGCTCGACGTCGCGCATCTCGACAGGTACGCGACGCCGGTGTCGTCAGCTGAAGTGCTCGATGCTCCAGGAACGAACCGTCCCGTCCTCCGACGAGCTGACGATCCAGCTGCCGTCAGGTGAGAACGCCAGCCCCGTTACCGGGCCCGAATGTCCGTATGCGGTTGCGAGCAGCTCGCCGGATCGCACCGACCAGAAGCCGATGCCGGCATCGGCGGTCGGTGCGGCAACGATCGCACCGTCTGGTGTCAGCGCCAGCGCCCTACTCCTGAACACCGACCCGGCGAGGGTCGACAAGGTTCACCCGTTGCGATATCGATGACCGAGATCGTGCCGGTGATGTCGATGGCGACCATGGTGTCGCCGTCGGGAAGGATCTCGATCGCGAAGTAGCCGCCCATCGCTCCCCGGGACGACGACGTCAGCGTGAAGTCGCTCATGTCCCATATGTCGACCGTCGCATCGTCGTGGGTCACGACGAGGGTTTCGTCGTCCCGACCGAAGTCGAGATCGAGGATCGTTGCCGAGCCGGGCAGCGTGTGCAGGATCGTCCCGGTCGCGGGGTCAGCGACGACAACGCTGAAGTCGTGAGACGCCACAGCGACCATCGTGCCGTCGGCGCTGAATTGCACGCGTCCGAAGAAGAAGGCGCACCCTGCAACATCCTCGGCCTCTCCGCCCAGACTGAATGCCTCGGTGAGCTCCCCCGTGTCCCTGAGCGACACCGTGTCGTCGAATGCCAGATCGCTGCGCCGTTCGGCGAGACCCGTGGCCAGTAGACCCGACGCAGGGCCGAACGCCACCACATCGACACGTGCCCCCGCGTACGCCGCCAGGAACGATGCCTGTTCGGACAGGGCGACATCGAGCACGGCAACCCGCCCCACCGAGGTAGCGGCGGCGATCTTGCTGCCGTCGGGCGAGACGGCGACATCGGTCGCCTCCCCGATGGCGAACCGCTCGTCGGAGTGCAGCACGACACCATCGGCTGCATCCAGCATGCTCACTCGCCCCGTCGAGTCGACGATCGTCAGCGTCTCGCCAGTCGATCCGAGGTCGATCGAGCGCAGGGCAACCCCACCTTGGTCGATCACGGACGGCACCCACGAGTCGTCCGGCCAACTCAGGATGCGTCCGCCGGGATGGGTCGTGATGAAGCCTGCATCGGTCGGGTAGATGCCTGCGATCGACCGGTTCGGTCTGTTGCGACGTGCCGATCCGAGTGCCGTCCAGGGACCACAGGTCGATGGCTGTATCGGCAGCGACGACGATCGCTGCGTCCGTCACGCTCCAGGCGACCGGATCGAGCGCACGGCCCGTGTCGATCGACGCCAGCTGTTCGAGATTGAACGCGTCGAGCACGATGATCTTGTCCGACCGCTCGAACGGGTCACCTTCGACGCCGACGCTGACGGCGATGACGCTGCCGTCGGGCGAGGCGGCCGCATCGAGCACCGACTCCCCGTCGAGCAGTGACAAGGAGTGAAGTTCGGTGTCCTCACCGCGGATCACGGCGACGTTGCTGGTACCGGGAATCGCGGTGACCATCGTGCCGTCGGGCAACACGGCGGTGCGACCCGCCACGTCGACGTCGAGGAGCGGTCGGGGCGGAGCCAACGGATCGAGAGCCCACTCGATCGGACCCGACAACGTGTCGGCGATCAGCGCACCGTCGTCGGCGCGGATGCGTCAGCCGTCGCAGTCCGAGCGTCGACGGGACGTCGTGCTGTCGAGAAGATCGTGCCGGTCACGAGGTCGTACCGGCGAATCTGCTTCGGCGCGATCGCAACTGCGAGCATCGTGCCATCGGCGGAGAGTACGGCCGGGCCGATCTGGGTGATCACCGAGAAGCGGTCGAGCAATCTGGGCTCACCGTCCGATCCAGACACGGTGTACACCCCGGTGGTGGTGACGACCGCGGTCGCGTCGTCGCCGTAGACCGCTGCCCACACGCCTCGCCCCAACCCCCAGATCGACGCCGGAGTCACGCTCGAGTCCGGCGTCGTCGAACTCGGCCGACGACGTGTCCTCGGCGCCGAGCAGATCAGTGGGCGTTTCGGCACCGGGTGAACAGCCTGCGACTACCGTCGACACCACACCGGCCATGAGAACGGCAGTCCACCTGACGCAGACGACTCGAAGGGAGCGGCGCGAGACATTCCAGCAACGATACGGTACCTGCCGCTCCAGCGCTCGGCACTCGAGGCGGAACCGGAGACAGATGGGCAGCATCAACACGGTGACGTCCTGGGTACACCGCCCGCCGCCAGACGTGTGGCGGCGGGCAGCGATGACGGCCCGAGGTCGATGTCCGGCTATCGGACGACGATGTTGTCCCAGTGGAAGGTGTGACCGATCGGCGTGCCGTCCTTGTCGGGGGTGTAGTTGTGGTCGTACCAGACCACCCGCAACGGACCAGACGGGAACGAACCGGCGACGGTGGCCGACACGCCCGCCACCGTGAAGGTGACCGTGCCGTTCTCGTTGTCGGCGAAACACACCGGGTGGCGGGTCGCTTTGTCACCAGGGGTCGGATTCGACTTCGCCGAGGTCAACGTGTTGCCGACCTTCATCTTCCCACCCGGATATCCGGCCGATCCTTGTCCGCTCCACGACGCTGCGATCAACTTGGAACTCGCCAGATTCGTCGGCAGGTTCGATGATGGGATGTCGGAGACCAGGAAGCTCCCGTCGTTGAATGCCGACGATTGGACGACCCCGACCTTCCACCATTGGCGGGTCCCGAGGTCGGTCAGGTTGACGTCGAAACACACGGAGTTGGCCGAGTCGAAGACCTGCTTCGGTGAGAACCAGATGACCGAGTAGTTGTCGACGTGGCCCATCGAGGACATCATGTGGTTCTTGCACAGGTAGAACGAGTTGGCGACGCGCTGTGCTTGCGAATCGTTCACGTCGAAGTGCAATGTGCGCTGGGTGTCAGGTGATCCGCAGTCGAGGTCGTGGTCACCGGTCCAGGTGCCTCCCGAGCCCGCCGGGCCAGCCGAGATCGTCGAGGTTTCGGTGGTAGACGCCGAAGTCGAATCGATCGGCGCCGGCGTTGTTGTCGAACGACTCCGAGAAGAGGACCCCATTGCCGCCGGCGTTCGGCGGAGCAGGCAGGGTCGTCACAGGCACCGTCGTCACAGGAAGGGTCGGTTGAGGCAAGGTCGCGAGTGGCACCGTCACGGCAGGCACCGTCGTCACCGGCACCGTCGCGACAGGCACCGTCGTCACCGGCACCGTCGCGACAGGCACCGTCGGCGCGGCACCGTCACGACAGGCACGGTCACGACCGGCACGGTCACGACAGGCACCGTCGCCACAGGCACCGTCACCACCGGCACCGTCACGACAGGCACGGTCACCACCGGCACCGTCATCACCGGAATCGTCGCTGGGTCAACGCCGTGGCCGGACCGAACCAACTCTGCTCCCACGTGCGGTCGTTCAGCGTCGATCGAACCGATCGATGTACGCAATCGCCTTATCGGTGTACCAACGACCCGAGAACCAGACACCGAGGCAACCCTTGGCGTCGCCGGCGGCGTAGTTCTTGCGTCCTTCGGCATTGTTCAGCCAACCGAACGACCCTCGTAGCACGCACGCCACACGGCATAGGTGTAGTCCAGGTTGTATGCACTCGACGTGATCGCTTGGTTCTCGGCGAACGCTCGTCGTGTGATAGAGCCACCGAACCTGTCCGAGACCGACGGACTCGGGACACTCACCGTTGTGGACACGGTCGCCGCCCCATTGGGCCGGGTAGTTCCCGATCGGGTAGGTCGGCGCACAGGCATTCGGATCGGTCGAGAAGTCGCCGAGTGCATCCTGGTTCCAGTTCGACTCGTTGACGATCTGGGCTCGCACCCAGTCTTCGTCGATGCCCCACTTGCAGGCGGTCCACTGGATGATCTCATCAGTGGAACCGGCAAAAGCCCGGTCACCCGCGGATAGTCGGCGTTCGGCACCGTGCCTCTCGTGGCGTTGGCGACGGCGTTGCCCGGCCGGTTCTCTGTCATCGCTCTCACCCGGCCGCACATTCGGCGTCCGACGGCAGCGCTGCTCCGACCGGTTGGAGCTCGAATCGTGTCGGAGTTCCGACGGGCGGCGGTCGGGTTGGCGTCGTGGTCGGCACGGTCGTCGACGTCGTCGCCGTGACCAGGTCGCACCCGTCATTGGCGAGGCTTTGTGCGGAACGTAGAGCCTGTTTTGCTTCCCGGTCGCGCTGTAACCCCAGTAGCAGCCACTTGCCGGCGTGCAATCCCCGCAGCGGCAGGTCCTTCGGGGCAACCGTGCGGTAGAACCGTGTGCCGCTGTTGTTGTACTCGTCCCAGCAGCCGGTGTCCTGGGAAGCACCCAAGGTCACGGCGGCACCGATCGAAACTGGAGCGAGGAGGCCGACCACAAGGCTGGCTACGAGAGAACGTCTCATGGATCTGGAACACCTTCCGAGATCGGTATGCCTGCAATCGGCACCCGGATCTGAGTGAACCGCTCGCCAGCACCATATCGCCGACCACTGGGTCGCCCTGTAGCAGCTTTAATGAGTCCTGAGCGGAGTTGTGAATGTCTTGACGCTGATCGTGCTGGCTACCGAATACCCAGGCGAAACGACTGTTGATCGCACCGTGAGTGTCGAAAAGCAATAGATCCGCCCGCACGGTGACCGAAAGCGTCGAGGGAACGTCGGACCTGGATGGTTCCTCAAGACGTTGTCTGGACAATTCGGCAGTACTGGACCTCGAACATCGAGATCTGTTGTTACAGGTCGATGACAGATCGTCGTTTACGAGTCGGAATCGTCCGGTTCGGGTGTCGACCGATGCGAGACGTTCGACGGAGCGAGTCGGATCGCTTCTTCGACGTCTGCGGTACTCACGGCGACGAGGATCAGGAGGACCAGCACCAAGACCACCTGGAGCGCTCCGAAGAACGAGAGCGCTTCAATCGAATCGGTCGCTCTGACGGGCCTCTGAAGCCCCCCAACCCATGAGGCAATGACGACGAACGACCATGTGGTCGGCAACGCCTTGAGCACGACGGTGCGGCGCCCGAACCAGTCCTGGATCGACAGCGTCACCGGGATCGCCCACAATGCGCCAGCCAAACAGATCAGCGTGCCGACGAAACTCACTGGCCCTCTCTCGTCAGCGTCGAGCACGAAGGTCACCGCACTGACCGCAACTGCCACACCGGACAACGTGTAACAGCGCACCTCACCTCTGATATCGGCGCCTGAACGGCGTGCCCATGTCGCCGCCACGCCACACCAGAGCGGTACGGCGGCCAACGCGATGCTGAGGATCCCGAGCGCCGACCGCCTGGCGATATCGATTCGATCGACGGTCGATTCGACGATCTGGCCGTCGACCAAGTCACCAATCGATGCCGACCGCGACACGAACCATAAATACGTGCCGACCACGGCGACCAGACTGACAAGCATCAGATACCCGCGATCTCCAGCGAGTACAGCTTCTCGATCATCAACTCGCTGTCGTCGGGTCTCGCCTGGTCTGAGACGAACGAACCGGTAGCGACGTCCTCGGACCCAGCCACGATTCCGTACTTCGCCAGACGATCCAAGAGTGATTCCTCGCGTCGGTCGTCCTGACCGGTCTCGGTCAGACGTCGCGACATCCGTTCCAGCCGATCGGTCTCGGCCGCTGTTCCGGACGACGACTCCATCGCCGCCGCTCGCATCGCAAGGCGAGCGGCTATGTCGGCCCGTTCCTCGATCGCCGGGTCACCAGACGTTCGAGCGGCAGCCGGCACCGGTTCGACGTCGCGCTCGGAGGCCTCACCGTCGACCGGCACCGACTCGGGTCTGCCGTGATCAGTATCAGCCGCAAACCGACTCGCCAGGCGCTCCTGGGGCGACCGAGTGCGAACACGTTCTTCAACATCCGGTTCGGCCGCCGCAGGTTCGGCGACCTCCGGTTCGGCGACATCCGGCTCGGCGACCTCCGGCTCGGCGACCTCCGGCTCGGCGACCTCCGGTTCGGCGACGTCCGGTTCAGCGACCTCTGGTTCGGCGACCTCTGGTTCGGCGACCTCTGGTTCGGCGACCTCTGGTTCGGCGACCTCTGGTTCGGCGACCTCCGGCTCGGCGACATCCGGCTCGGCCGACGTCCGGCTCGACAACCTCTGGTTCGGCGACCTCTGGTTCGGCGACATCCGGCTCGGCGACCTCCGGCTCGGCGACATCCGGCTCGGCGACATCCGGCTCGGCGACATCCGGCTCGGCGACATCCGGCTCGGCGACATCCGGCTCGGCGACATCCGGCTCGGCGACATCCGGCTCGGCGACCTCCGGCTCGGCGACATCCGGCTCGGCGACATCCGGCTCGGCGACCTCCGGCTCGACGTCCGGTTCAACGCCTTGCTCGGTGACTTCTGGTTCGACCTCTGGTTCGACGACCTCTGGTTCGACCTCTGGTTCGACCTCTGGTTCGACGACCTCTGGTTCGACCTCTGGTTCGACGACCTCTGGTTCGACGACGTCAGATTCAGGAGCGACCGCGGGTTGAGAACCTTTGGCGGCTTTGCGGACCAGGACTTCAGCGTCCTGCCGTGCACGCTCGGCGTCCTCCTCGTGCATCTTGAGCAGCGCCAGCCGGACTCTCGGGTTGAGGGGATCGATCCCGCGTAGCCGTAGCTGCTTGTGGTCGTGTCTGGTCCTCACCGCGACCGTTCGATGGGCGATCGCGCGATCGACGTCGCGAAGGATGAACCACCACACGGCAACGCTGCATCCCGACGCGATCAGCGCCGCCGTTCCCAAACCGAGGAAGATCTCAGCGGTACCGACGGTGTCGGGGGTCAGCGCCGACGGCCACGTCCGCAGCTGCCACCACAACAGCAGGAAGACCGCAAGATCCAGCACATACCCGATGCCGACGATCACGTCCGAGTCGACCGGGATCGACGAGCGAATAATCCGTCGAACCAGCGAATACGGGCGCCACATCGCGGTTGCGAAGATGATCACCACGATCGCCGGGCGGACATCGACGAGCTCGGTCGGGCCGAACTGAAGCACGGTGAGCGACAGCAACCCTGCCCAGACCAGTGGCATCGACGAAGCGGATACACACCGCAGGCGAGTCGGGAGCCGGCCAGCGAGCCGATGGACGTTCTGGGTTGAACGATCGGCCCAGAACCAACCCCCGACCGATACGCCGAGCGCGACGACCAGCCCAACAACGCCGATCTTCCTGACGAGTAACCCATCGTCGAACCCGCCGAGCCCATTCGAACGGGCAACGGCGACGGCCACGAGCAAGACTGCCACCCACACCGAGAGGAGGACTCGCGTGGTCAGCACGATCCGCCGAGCCACTCGTACGGACACCAGTTCGGGTTCGTCGTAGGGAATCCAACCGGCGCTCCCTACTACGCGGGCGCCAGATGTGACCTCGATCTCCTCCTGACGTTGCTCCAAATATGGATTGGCTGCCGGAGCAGCGGGCAACCGGGGCAGGTCAAGATCATCCATTGCCGATCAGACCGTTCCCGCGAGAGAACCACTCAGCGTTGACAAGTGGAGCGAACCAGGATCGGAGAGAGTCATATTTTGGTGGGTGCGCGTGCAATCGGTGGGAGCGGCTGTGCAAGCACCGAGTGGACACGACGTCCGTTGATCGTACCCGTTCTCCGATTGCGAGAACCTGAAACATCGTCCTGTTCGATCATCTCGCCGCCCAGAGAACTCCACGCGTTCGTAGACCGCTTCCTTCCACACGAGTGACGAGTCGACCAATCTCCTTGCCCAGCCCCCGAAACGGCGACTGTGTAGGTCGGTGTGCTCGACGATGACAAGCTACCGTCCAGTCCGCATGGCTTCTCCACTCCGCTGCGACGTCATCTTGGAACAGACCCTCGGTCACGTCACCCACAGCAAGAACCTCCAACGGATCCTTCCCACATTGCCCGACTTCGAACCGAGATTCATGCCGGTCGAGTTCGACAACGCCGGTGTCGGCCGGTTCGTTCCAGGCTTCGGGAACTGGACGGTGCGGGCAGGTGTTCGCGCCCGACGACTCGTTCGCCGTGCTTGGCGTCGAACTCGACCTGACGCAATGCTCGTGCACACCCAGGTACCAGCCGTCCTGCTCGGCAGATCACTCACCTCGGTCCCGACCGTGGTCTCGCTCGATGCGACACCGAGGCAGTACGACGAGCTCGGGGAGTTCTATGCCCACGAGCGAGGTCCTGCGTGGGCCGAGCGGCTGAAGTTCCGAGCCAACCAACGCTGCTTCGAGCGGGCGGCTCACCTGATCACGTGGTCGGAGTGGGCCAGGCAAGGGCTTGCGGACGAGTACGGAATCAACCCGGAGCGAATCACTGCGATCGCCCCGGGTGTCGATGTCGAGCAGTGGCACAACGCAGGCGAGCGACCGGCGGACGGCCCCGTGCAGATCCTGTTCGTGGGAGGCGATCTGAAACGCAAGGGTGGTGATCTGCTGATCGAGGCCGGGCGACGGCTCTACGACGACCCTGATGTGCCCGCTATCGAGGTTCATCTGGTGACTACGGCGGACGTCGATCCGGAACCGGGGTTGGTCGTGCACCGCGGATTGACCGCCAACAGTCCCGAGTTGATCGCCCGCTACCACGAGGCTGACATCTTTTGCCTCCCGACCCTCGGCGATTGCCTTCCGATGGTGTTGGCGGAAGGCGCTGCCGCTGGGCTACCGCTGGTGTCGACCGCCGTCGGAGCGATCCACGAGATCGTGCGACCCGGACAGACGGGCGAACTCGTGCCAACGGGGGACATCGATGCGTTGACCGCCGCCCTTCGCCGCCTGGTACTCGACGGCGACCTCCGGCGGCGCTATGGCGACCGCGCCAGGGAGATCGCTCTGGAGCACCACAACGCCCGAACCAACGCAGAACGGATCGTCGAGCTGCTCAGGAGATTGGTGCGCAACACCGACAGCTGACCGGTGTCGCTGCGCCGAGCCTCCGATAGTTACAGCCGGGGTCAGAGCCGACGCAGCCCGTCGTCGGGGCGATCGAGCTCGCGACCCGGGTCGAACGCCGCCACGATGGCGTCGTAGCGCGCAATACCCAGATCGAGGCAGCGTCTGACACGGTCGCGAGCGTCCCGGCCCTCCGAATCCAGCACCCCGAACCCGTCATCCATCAAGTCGCCGGCCCAACAGCGCGTCGACAGAGCCATCCGGCCCCACGCCTGTCCGAGCTGCCACGTATCGAGATCGGAACGGACCGCCTGCGTCTCGTCGATCGCCCCGACACCCGACAGCCACGTCAGGTGATCCTCGAGCCAGACCCGAAGCATTCCCTCCAGTCGCTGGCGAGTCTGACCTGCATCGAGCTGGTCGACCATCGCCACGAGGGCGTCCACGCGGCGACACAGCAACTGGATTGCCTCATACGCAGATTCGGCCCTGACGCGATCACCCTCGATCCGCCGGCGGGACACACCGAGACCCCTCGCCCTCGCCTCGATCTCGCGCCGGATCCGGCGCTGATAGCGGCCACGACGCCGACCCGATGCGGGGTTCTGGTGCGGAAACGGGAGGTCGGGCACAGGTACGTCGAGGAACGCACACAGTTCGGCCCATCCCTGCCCGGCGCCGATGTCCATGACGAGCAGATCGTCCGGTCGATCGGCGAAATACTGCTGAACGTCCTGGCTGTGACGCCGGAAGTGTTCGAGGTACACCTGCTCATGGCCTTCGGCCGTCGGCACCCCGTACACGTACTCATGGCTGGAGATGTCTTTGCGGCCGAAGTGGGTGACCACGCTCGACACCCACCGATCCGGGTCTCGAACGGTGAGGACGAACTTGCTGCCAGGAAAGTGTTCGTCGAGCATCCGGTAGAAGGCGGGCCACGGCATGTCCTGGATCGCGTCGTACCGACCGGCTGCCTCGATCACGTACGCCTCGAGCTGTGCCTGATCGGCAAAGTCACCGGTCGCGAACGTGCCGCCGACGTGATATCCGAGGATGTAGAGCGCGTTCGCCAGCGACGAGGTCGAGGTCTTGTGCAAACCGATCCCGAACACCTTGACGGGTCGATCGGGTACGAGCGCCCGGGTCAGGTCGGTTCGGTCGTTCACATGGCCTCCCGCCAGGATCGCCGCACCTCCGTCGGTGCGGCGTACGAATTCTAGGGCAGAACGGACCGTCAGCCGGGCTTGGTCGCGTTGACCATCAGTGTCCATCCGAACCCGAGCCGCTCGAGCACTGGCGTGGTCCGCGTTTTCGTGCCCACCTTGGCGATCAACCACATGATGCGGTGGTGGCGGTCAGCCTTGGGTGTCAACGTTTTGATGCGGTCGATCTCGAAACCCGCGTCCGTCAACAATTCTTCGAGTTCCTTGCGATCGACCCATCGGCGGAGCTGCCCTGGTGCAGGCGGAGAGATCCGGTTGAACCGCTCGAGCACCGGACGGTTCTGGGTTGCGAGTATCAGTTGACCGCCCGGTCGGATCAGCTCGAACATTCGTCGCATGAACGCAGGCTGATCGGCGACGTGGGACAGGACTTCGAGCGATGTGACGACGTCGAAGCCCCGGCCGACATCCACTGTCATGATGTCGCCCGCAACGAACCTTGCCTTCGGAACTCGTTGTCGAGCTTGCTCCACCACCTCGTCGGCGAGGTCGGTGCCGGTCACAGCGCCGAACGGCTGGAGCCGTTCACACAGCCAACCTGTTCCACAGCCCGCATCGAGAATCGACAGATGAGAGTGACCTGCCAGCCAGTCGTTCACGACCTCCGCTTGTCGTAGCGAGACGTCGCCTTGCGTGCTCTCCCGGTGGGTCGCATTCCACTCATTCCAGAAATCTCGTTCTTCGGATGCCACCACTATCTGGTCCTTCCGCCTCGCCGTTTGGTCGTCTCGCTGATCGCGGTGCGGAGCGCCGTCTCGACCGTGTGTCGCTGTGCCAGCCACGAGTACTTCTCCTCGACCGTCTTCGCACCGGTTGCTGCGAGCCGCGACCGGAGATCGTGGTCGAGCAGCAGATCGACGACCGCGGTCGTGAACGACGCGGGCTGATCGGCGATGAGTAGATCAGCGCCAGGCTCCAGATCGAGACCCTCGGCCCCGATCGTGGTCGACACGGTCGGCAGGCCGGCAGCGACGCTCTCGAGCACCTTCAGTCGCGTTCCGCCCCCACTCCGTAGCGGGACGATCGAGATGGTTGCGCGGGCGAGGTACGGGGCAACGTCGGGCACCCAACCGGTGACCTCGATGTTCCGCCTGGCCCCGTAGGCGAGGATCTCCGGAGGTGGATCGCCGACCGACGATCGTCAGTCGTACATCCGGCACCAGTTGTTCGATCCGCGGGAAGATGTCGTCCACGAACCAGCGCACACCGTCACGATTGGCATCGACATGCGTCAACCCGACGAACAGCACCTCGCGACCATCGACAGATTCCTGGTGGCGGTCGAATCGTGATGGATCGATCGAGTTCGGCACGGTCACGACTGTCGCGTCCGGGACCCATCCCTCGAGCAGTGCCTTCTCTCGTTCGGATGTCGTGAACACAAGGTCGTATCGCCCGCACGCCTCCATCTCCTCGCGCCGCAGCTTGCGCCATTCGAGCTCGAGCGCCGCCCGCCGCAGACCGCGCCCACTGACGGCTGCCCTTCGGCGCACCAGCTCGTGTTCAATATTGTGCAGATCGAGCACCGTGACCGCCATGGCGTCGCCGAGGTCATACGACGACATCTGCGTGTGCTCGATCACGATCACGTCGAACTCGCGACGGCCCAGCAGTTCCGTGAGCTCGTGTTGGAAACGCTCGCATCGGTGATCCAGGTACAGAAACGAGTGGCGGCTGACGATCGACCGACGCTGGAGGGCAGCTCGATCACCATGCTCGGGCTCGACGAGCACGACCTCGTCGCACCAGCCGCCGAGATCGGTCAACGGGCTGTGCTGGTCCTCGTCGGTACGACAGATCAACGTGATGTCCGAGAACTCCTTGACCGTCCGCATCAGGTTGTAGACGCGGATCGCTCCACCGAAGTTCAACGGGTACGGACTGTAGGGGCACACGAAGAGGGTCTTCAGCCGAGAAGCTCCCTGGTGCCCACCGGACACGTCGGTCACCGGTTACCGCCGCAGTACAAAGCTCGCATGGCTTGATGTTCCATCGTGTCAGTCATCGCATTGGCCGTTCCAGCTCGCCCACCTTGGTCGGATCTTGTGCTCGGCGGGCCCAGCCGCGCAGTTCATTACATCACACGGGGGCGACCGAACGGGGTCATTCGCGACGCCGGCGCACGGGGGCGCCGACGTCAGAGCGAGCGAACCACCACGGCCGGCGCACCCGAGACGACCGACCGGGGCGGGATCTGTCCCATCACGACGCTGCGCTCGGTGACCACGCTGCCGTCGCCGATCGAGGCACCCGGAAGCACCAGCGACATCGGGCCGATCCACACATCGTCGCCGATCACGATCGACAACGAATCCGGCCGTTCGTGGCGCCGCTCGGGTTCGAGCCGGTGGAAGCTGTTGTCCATGATCTGTACGTGACGCCCGATCCGACAGCGATCGCCGATCGACACCGAACTGGTCGCTCCGACCGAGCACCCCTGATCGAAGTGCACGTCGTCGCCGACGACGAGCCGCCCAGACGGGGCAACGTGAATCTCGACTCGGGCGACGTCGGCGTCGATGCGAAGGTGGTCGCCGAACACGGCGCTCCCATCGAGCGTCATCGCCGGACGCCCGCGAACGCGGCTCGCTCGGCCCCGACGCTCGGCGCCGCGCAGGTACCAACGCGCCCGGAGGTCCGCCAGGACGCCTGCGCAACGAGTGTCGGACAGACGGAACACGTCGACAAACTACCAGTGGCCCTCAGCCTGTCAGCCGGATCTCGTCTCCGCCAACGACCGCGCCAACGTCAGAGTGCCCGAATCACGCGGGCCGGAACACCCGCCACCAGGGTCCGAGGCGGGACGTCGTCAACGACCACGCTGCCAGCACCGATCACGCTGCCGGCACCGATCGTGACGCCAGGCATGACGACAACACGAGATGCCAACCACACGTTGTCACCGATCGTGATCGGGTCGGACGGGGGTCGTTCGTTGCGGCGTTCGGGCTCGAACCGGTGCAACAAGTTGTCGGAAAGCACGCAATAGGTGCCGAACTGGCAGTCGGCGCCGATTCGCACCGCATCGAACGCCCTGACGAGTGTGCCGAAGTTCAGAAACGACCCGGCACCGATCTCTATCGTGCCGCCTGGTCCGGTCTCGAGCTCGAGTCGTGCCACGTCCGACGCCAGGCGAACACGTTCGGATACGACGATCGTGCCCAGGTTTCGGACCGCCGGCCTGCCGTGCAACCGGACCGTGCGTGCGACATGCGCCGACCGGAGAAACCATTGTGCGCTGGCAACGCGGATCGCACTGCGCACCAGCCCACGGATGTCGCCCGTCAACTGGTCACCACCGATCGTGGTGATGGATTTCGAACGATCAACGCTTCCACGATGTGTGGACACCCACCTTGGCGAGCACATCGCCGATCAGCCCGCGCTCGAAATCGCTGAGCAGCCGGAGCACCAGCACGGCGATCACGTATGCCGCGCCGCCTGCGACGGCAGGGACAACGACGAACTCATTGCGAAAAGGCCATGCCGCAGCGAACATCAGACCGCCCGCCATGAAGACCCGCAACGACCGCCAGCCGGTCGATCTTGTCATCAGATAGGGCGCGACGACCACCAGCCCGATCGCGAACTGCAGCGTCTCGGTGACGACATAGGCGATCGCTCCTCCGATCGCTCCGTTGTCGAACTCGTCGGTCGCCCATGGCACGAGCAACATGTCGAGCGGGATCGTCAGCGCCGCCGCCGAGAAGAGCAGAACGACCCAGAAGATCTTGCGTTCGGTCGCCATCGCAAGATAGGCGAGCAACGTGGTTCCGGAGGTCAAGATCAGCACGGGACCGATCACCACGAGGACCGTCCCGGTTCCGTCGTACTTGTCGCCGAACATGGTGGGCGCGAACGCGGGTGCGACGAGTGCCGTGCCGAGACCGATCGGGGTGGCGATCAACAACAGCATCGAGAACGTGCGCGTGACGAGGTCTTTGAGACCGTCAGGGTCTTCTCGATGGAGGCGCCCCATCGTCGGCAGTACGGCGGCGATCACGATCGTCGCCGGGAACAGCAACGAGCCGGCCAGCAGGTCGGCCAGTCCGTACCATCCGAGGTCACGCGCCCCGGCCAGGCGGGAGATCACGATCACGTCGATCTGGCGATATGTGGCATTCGCCAAGGCGACCATCATGAACGGGACGCTGCCGATCGCGATCGGGATGAGGTGGCGACCGGCGCCGGCGAGCTCGAGGCGGCTGACCGTGCGGAATCTCCACGCCATCACGAGCAATCCGACCAAGGAGGTGAACACGCCGATCGCGACAAAGCCGACGACGCCGAACCCGAGCACCAGCACGAGCACCACGCTGACCTCGCTGAGCAGCTTGATGCCTGCCGACACCACCGCTGTCGTGGCCATCCGCTCGAGGCCCACGAACGCAGTACCGAACACCTCGGTCCACGTCACCAGCAACTTGTTCAGACCGATCAGCACCATCACGATCACGAACGTCTGGTTTTCCCCGGAGAACAGAACCCACACGGCCAACGCCATCGACACGATCACGAACATCATCGAGCGCAGCACCAATATCGGTGCCATCTTCGACAGCCCGGCCCTGTTGTCGCGGGCGATTTCGAGCTGGAGGTACACGGCCGTGCCAAGTCCGATGACGACGACGGCGATGTTCCACAGCGACGATGCCAGCTGGAACTCGCCGAGCACCTCCGGCCCGAGGAATCGCGGCACGATGATGGCTGCTGCAATCGACAGTACCCAGGTGATGATCTGCGATGACGTCATGAAGGCGACGTTCTTGCGGATTGACGAGCGCTCGATGACGCTGCCGTGCTCGTCGACGGCCTCTCCCCCGAGTTCAGGTTCGCTCACAGCGCCACGGTCCTGGCGACATCGAGCAGGCGTCTGGCGTTCGTCGCTCCGTCGAACGACTCGACAGCGCGTTGGCGTCCGGCCCGGCCGAACCGGCGGCGGAGCTCGGCGTCGCCGACCAATCGATCGAGCGCCGCCACCAAGGCGCGATGGTCACCCAACGGTGTGAGAAACCCACTCGACCCCTCTCCCACGATGTCGGACAAGCCACCGACGTCGGTGGCGACCACCGGGAGCCCCGAGGCACTCGCCTCGACGGCAGCGATGCCGAATGTCTCGGCTTTGGTCGGCAGCACAAAAACGTCGGACGAGCGAAAGAGCTCGATCAAGCGAGGATCGTTGGGCCCGATGTCGTCGATCACTCGGATCCGCTCGGAGGAGGCGACCGGCGTCTTCGTCACCAGTGTCAAGCTCACGTTGTCCGGCAGCGATTCCATCAAGTCGACCAGGATGTCGCCCCCCTTGCGCTCGAGATCGCCGCCGACGAACAGCAGCCGGACCTCGGAATCGTCAGGAGTATCGTCGCCGGGCCGCCAGACGCTGGTATCGACGCCCGGCGGAATCACGTCGGTCAGTTCCGGCCGCACTCCATAGTCGTCGACGTATGACTTCGTCACCCAGGAACTCCACCCCACACACCGCGCCGCTCTCTGGAAGACACGTCGGTTCACCCTGTCTTTCCACCATGCGGTGGGAGCGAACCGGTCCGGCTTGTGCTGATACCCCTCGGCCATCGCGTCGTATTGCACGGGCGTCACGTCGGTCACGACGATGTACGGCGTCCGGATCGCCCGCCCGGCGAGGGCGGCGGGCACTTGGGTGTTGAACACATCGACGTCGGCGGGGTGCTCTCGCAGGCCCCGGCGAACCTCCCGGCGACCGGCGAGCGGACCCAACAAACGGCCTGCACTATCGGGCAGCCACGGCGGCTCCGGCCGTCGATAGGTAATCGGCACCCAGTTGGCGTCGATGCCTTCCACGTTCGAGGTGGCACTGCGCAGGTTGTCCGCGTACGTGAGATGGCCGAGGTGTTGCTCGAGGAGGAATGTGACCCGAACATCGCTCGATTCGGAACCGTCGCTCATGTTGCCTGCCCTGACTCGCTGTCGCGTCCACCCGAACGGTGACCCACCGTCACCACCCGACATCGATCACTGTTCATCGCAACTCGATCTCGTCGATCGTGTTGCGGACAACCCCCGCTGGTGGAAGGCGTCGCCTTCCATGGTCCCACACGATCGGACACGTTATCGCTGATAGCCGGCCTACCGCCTCCGTCACGGCCTGCATCACGACCTGCAGCCGATGAGCGGCGCCGGCATCCTGTACGGTAAGCGGCTCCGAAGGAGGTGTTCGTGGCCAATCCGGTCGTACCGTCCATCAGTGCGGTCGTGTGCACACGCAATCGTGGCAGCCGAGTAGCGAGCACCGTCGAGAGCATCCTCGCCTGCGATCATCCGTCATTCGAGTTGGTCGTCATCGACCAAAGCACTGACGACGACAGCCGCGACGCGCTCGCCGAGTTCGCCGGTGACGCTCGTCTGCGGTATGTCCGGAGTGACTCGATCGGACTCGGACGAGCTCGCAACGAGGGCCTCTCGACGGCACACGCCGAACTGATCGCGTTCACCGACGATGACGTGACGGTGCCGACGAACTGGCTGGCGGTGATGGAGGACGTGTTCGCACAGAATCCGAGAGTCACGGTTGCGTTCTGCAACGTCGTCGCCGCCGCACACGACGCAACCGCCGGATTCGTGCCCGTCTACCAGCGACGCGGCTCGGCCGAGATCACGACGCTGCGCGGGAAGTGCCGGGCCCGCGGTATCGGCGCCGGATTGGCCGTACGGCGCCTGGCGATGATCGAGATCGGTGGATTCGACCCGCAGCTCGGCGCCGGCGGCCGTTTCTCGAGCTGCGAAGACGGCGACGCCGCTGTGCGAGCGCTGCTGGCAGGACACAGCGTTTTTGAAACCGACGCCACCGAGGTCGTCCACGACGGCTTTCGAACGTGGGAGGAGGGACGCCAGCTCACCGAGCGCGATTGGTACGGCATCGGCGCTGCCTACTCCAAGCCGATTCGTGTGGGACAGGTCCGTGGATTGGTCGTCGTGCTCTACGAAGGCATCTGGCGAGCGTTGCTGCATCCACTTGCCCAGGTCTTTCGGCTCCGTCGCCCAACCGGCCTCAAACGCGGCATTGCACTTCTGGAACGGGTTCGCGGCCGGCCTGCGCACGCCAGTCGACCGCCAGACGCTGGTGTTCGGCGAACGGTCGTGATCGGCATCGATCAGGTGAACAAGCGTCGGATTCGACGGCCACACCGGCCTGCGACTTGCGAGGCGGCGATCACGAGATCCTTGCCGAGGCTCCGCCACCGCCTGAACTGAGCGACCCACACGAACATGAAGCCGTAACACCGCGCCTTGGTGCCGACCGGCACCGGAGCGGTTGCGATCAGGCGCAAGTAGTGGCCGAGCTGCGCCCAATGCGGCAGGTTGACACGAGCGCCGACATCGTCGCCGAACCACTGCATACGAGCACGCCAATCCGGAAAGGTCTGCATCGAGTTGGCAGCGTGGATCCGCTTGAAGAACAGCGGATCTTCGATCTCTCGGTAGCTCACCGAGCAGCGCCATGTGCGCCAACAACGTTCGATCCGAGTCGGTGTAGTTGCGCTGCAGTCCGGTCGCCGCCAAGGCGGTCGAACGCATCAGTCCGTAGGTCTCCTCGCATCCGACATCGACCCGCGTGATCTCAGCGAACAGCTGGAATCGTGACAGTCCGGGGGCACGATTGCGCACGACCAGGCCCGTTTCGGCGCCCATATCGTCGATCGTGACCACGCTCGTATGGCACAGCACCACGTCGGGCTCGTTGTCGAGCACCTCCACGCAGCGCTCCAGCAATGTCGGGGCGAGCACGTCGTCATGAGCTGCCCAGCGGAAATAGCGGCCGCGGGCGAACGTGAACGTCAGGTTCTCATTGCGGGCCCCGCCGATGTTCGTCGGGTTGCGGTAATACCTGATTCGGGGATCGCGTTCGGCATATGACCGGCAGATCGCCTCGGTCCGATCGGTCGATGCGTTGTCACAGATGATCAGTTCGAAATCGGTGAACGTCTGGGCCAGGATCGAGTCGATCGCCTGCTCCATATGTCGCTCACCGTTGAACACCGCGAATCCGATGCTGACGGTAGGCGTCGTGTGTGGCTCGGACACGTCGTCAGACCCTGCCCGCACGCAGCAGCGAGGCCCCGTACTTGGCGAGGTAGCGAGCCGATCTCAGCGCCAACCTGGCCGAGCCACCAACATGGCCGGCTTGCAACTCGTCGACGCTCCAACCGGCGCAGGCTCGCATGTCATACCCGTACATGCCGAAGCTGCGTGCAGTGGCGACGCGCTGCCGATCGGCGTCGGAGGCTGCCACCAGATGCTTGCGGTAGATCAGATCGCGGTGGCCCCGTGAAACCTGGTGGCGCTTCGACTTGCCGCCCGGGTGGTCGCGGTATTCGAACACCCAGTGATTCACGACACCGATGTCGCCGATCGCGACGAGCCGGAGCCACATGTCCCAGTCTTCGCACGAACGAAGCCCGACGTCGAACCCGCCGATCTCGTCAACCGCCGAACGCCGGGCGAGACACTGTCCGGGAGACCCGATCGCCGTCACCGGCAGCAGGTTCCAATAGCCGATCCGGTCGACGCCGGCGACGACCCGCACTCGCCGGTCATCACCGATCTCGTGCACTTCGACCCTGGCCGGCGCCGCAGCGATCATCGCTCCGTCCTGGTCGATACGGCTTGCCGTTCCGGTCGCTGCAACGAGTTCCGGATCGTCCACGAGCCGCGCTCGCAACCGTTCGATCGCGTCCGGACGCAAGAGGTCGTCGGCATCGAGGAACAACACGAACTCGGTCGACGAGGCGCAGTTCGCGAGCCCGATGTTGCGGGCCTGCGCCACTCCACCGTTCGTCGAGCGAATGAGAGTGGTTCGATCACCGCCGACCCGTTCGATGACCTCACAGGACGAGTCGGTGCTTCCGTCGTCGACCACGATCACCTCGATTGCAGAGTACGTCTGGGCGAGTGCACTCTCGATGGTGGGGCCGACGTACCGTTCTCCGTTGAAGCAGGGGATCACGATCGACACGTCCACGTCCGAACCCACGGCGGCCTGTGTCATGACGTCGTGAAGGCGTGGTCGTACTGCGCGTCGACCGCCCTGGACTGACCGTCGACGAACTCGGCGAGACCCGCCTCCAGCGAGGCGCGTCGCTCGAGCATCGAGTCGAGCAGCGAAGCGGCGCCGACCGGATCGAAGTCGTCGATGTCGAGACACCATCTGTCGTGATCAACCTCGTGCATGACCGCCTCGACCTTTCGGTCGTATGACAGCGCCAGAACCGGCCGGCCGGCGAGATGAGCCAAGATCACCCCGTGCAGGCGGGACGCCACGACCGCCGACGCCTGCCCCACCGAAGCAAGGTAGTCGCGATGTCCCGGCGTGTCGACGACACGCAACCGATCGCCTGGGTCGACATCACGATCGGCGCGGATCGCCGCCACCAGGTCCTCGACGCTGACATCGTCCGAGCGATTCGTCGACAAGACGACGACGTCGTGGCCGCGGTCGAGGATCAGCCGACCCAGTTCACCGAACCGACGGATGTACGTCTCGTAGTGATCGATGCTGGGTTCCGCCCAGAATCGAGGATCGCGGTACGACATCGGAGACAAGGCGATGACGATCGGGTCGATCGCCGGACACCTCCACACGGTCGACCTCGAGCCCGTATGCCAGGTCGGGCACCACCGCTGCGCTCGCTGCAGCGTCGCCGATGAGGTCTCGCGACCCTGCGTCGCGGAAGCTGACCAAGGTGGCGTGTTTGATCGCGTCACGGATCAGCATCTTCGACAATCGCGTGTCGAGCGTGCCGGTACCGACACTCAAGATCCGAAACGGCACACCGAGCCGGCGTGCTCGGCGGCTCCACCGCGCCAACACATAGGGATGACCGAGCGGACCACCCCAGAACTCGTCGAACTGGCCACCACCGGCCACGACGATCTGATCGAGCGTGGCGGCGACGCGGATCGGCTTCGCTCCCATAGCGTCGGTCGGCGCCGAACAACCTCGTCGCCGTCACGACATCGCGCACGCCGGGCATGCCGGCTATCCGTCGCAGCACGCCCCGCCATCCGGATCCGGCAACCGATTCACCGATCGGATCGGGATCGGCGATCCTCGGTATCGACGCGGTAGCCGGGGCGCTCGAATCCCGACAACGTCATCGCCTCGATGCCATGACGTGCGGACGTGTCGCTGGGGTTCATCGTGAAGGCCATCATCGACACGCCCGACACCCGCTGCCGGGCGGCACTGATCACCGAGTCGAGAATCGCAGCGTCGCCCAGGTTGCCCCATCCACATGGGCTGATCAGCCCGATCCGTGGGCGGTGCTGCGTTCGGGCACCTTCAGCTCAGCCAACGAAGGTCGGAATCCAAACGGCCGGCGTCGAGCGCGGCTGCGGATCGTCCGAAGCCGGTAGTAGCGGTCGCCCGACCACTCGGCCTCGTCGAGCCCGGCGTCGACGTAGGCGTTGTACAGCTCCTCGATCCCGGCTCGCAGGGTCCAGGTCGGCTCATAGCCGGGCAGCTGGGTCTCGATCTTGGTGAAGTCGACCCGGTAGTCGCGGTTGTCGCCCGATGCGCCCTCGGCGAACGCCACCTCGCAGTCGGGAACGACCTCGGCGACGAGATTGGCGACATCGCGGATCTGGTAGTTCTCGCCGTTGCGGCCGACGTTGAAGGCCTGGTCGTGGATCGCCTCACGCGGCGCCGTCAGACACGCTTCGAAGGCGTTGATGATGTCGCCGATGTGAACCAGCGGTCGCCACGGTGTGCCGTCGCTCTGCAGCAGGACCTTGCCGGTCGTGACGGCGTGGCCGACCAGGCTGTTGACGACGATGTCGGCTCGTAGCCGGCGCGACACCCCGTAGGCGGTGGCGTTGCGCAGATAGACGGGCGAGAACTTCTCGTCGGCGAGCAGCGAGATCTGCTGCTCGGTACGAACCTTCGATTCGCCGTACGGCGTGACCGGATGGAAATCGGCCGTCTCGTCGAGTTCTTCGTCACCGCCGGCTCCGTACAGGCTGCACGACGACGAGAACACGAAACGGCCGACGCCTGCCTGCTTGGCGGCGACAGCGAGCGCCACCGATGCGTCGAGGTTGATGTCGTACGTGAGGTTGGGGTTGATGTCGCCGAGCGGGTCGTTCGACAGCGCGGCCAGGTGCAGCACGGCGTCGAATCCGGCGAGGTGCGCGGCTTGCACATCGCGGAGGTCGACCCGCAGCTCGTCGATCTCGACCGGAGCGGTGGCGAAGTCGCACTCGTCGTAGTACCCGGTGTCGAGGCCGACGACGTCGTAGCCGTGGCCGATCAGGATCGGCACCATCTCCGCTCCGATGTAGCCGAGATGGCCGGTTACCAAGACTCTCATTCGTTTCCTCGTCTCCATGGTGTTGGGCCCTGTGATGAGGTCATAGCACGATCTTGCGAGCGTGGAACGCTTCGGCCCAGCCCGATGGCGGACGCACATTCGACGCCCCGAAGCGCCATCAGCCCGCGGAACGTCTCGGGACGGAACCATCCCTTGTTGCGCTGCGTACCGAAGTGCTGCATCAGCAACTCGACCTTGCGGACGGCCAGTTGCTCGGACAGCGGCACGAACAGGTTCGGGTGGCCGAGGTCGCCTTCGTACTTGGGGATCTCGTACTCGGCGATCAGGTGGTTGCGAAACGTGTTCCAGGTGAACTCGGCGATCGTGCGATGGTCCTGGTGCTCGTCGCCGCTGGCGGTGGGTGAACACGATGTCGGGCTCGACACCGCGTCTTGAGCGTCTCGAAGGCGTCCTTGATCTCGGCGCCGATGTACGGGAAGTAGCTCTCGCGGAAGCGGTGCACCTGCACCTCGGCTCGAACCGGCGCCGGCCAGGAAGTCGGCTGCGCT
Source organism: uncultured Acidimicrobiaceae bacterium (assembly GCA_963700265.1). Classification (GTDB taxonomy): domain Bacteria; phylum Actinomycetota; class Acidimicrobiia; order Acidimicrobiales; family Ilumatobacteraceae; genus Ilumatobacter. The sequence goes on from CAVOWX010000005.1 coordinate 47,100, forward strand.
CGCCCGCGCTTCGGCCTCTCGATCGATCGTCGGCCGAGAACACGACCCAGTCGACGTGGGTGTCCGGGCGTTCGGCCAGCAGCCGCAGCACGGTGCCGCCGCAGCCGATCTCGATGTCGTCGCTGTGAGCGCCGAGGCACAGCACCGACAGAGGTCGATCGAGGTCGGCGCCGAACGTCGCTGCGATCATCTCAGAGCACCGTCGCCTCGGGGATCGGCACGATGAACTTGGCGCCCCACTCGCGGGCGTACGCCAGCTGCTCGAGGATCTCGTCCTTGAAGTTCCAGGGCAGGATCAAGATGTAGTCGGGCTGTACCTCGTCGATCTTCTCGGGCGGGAAGATCGGGATGTGGGTGCCCGGCAGGAAGCGGCCCTGCTTGTACGGGTTGCGATCGACCGTGAAGTCGACGAAGTCCTGGCGGATACCGCAGTAGTTGAGCAGCGTGTTGCCCTTGCCCGGGCGCACCGTATCCGGCGATCGTCTTGCCCTCGCTCTTGGCCTGGATCAGCAGCTCGAGCAGCTTGCGCTTGGTCTCGCGCACCCGCTGCTTCGAACTTGGCGTACATCGCCACGTCGTTGTAACCGGCCGCCTCCTCGCGAGCTCGCAGGGCGTGCACCCGATCGGACACCGGGCGACTCTCGTCGGCCGCGTGGCGGGCGTAGATCCGCAGCGAACCGCCGTGGGTCCAGAGCTCTTCGACGTCGAAGATCGTCATGCCGTGACCGGCGAAGACCGCCTCGGCGCTGATCAGCCCGAAGTAGCAGAAGTGCTCGTGGTAGATCTGGTCGAACTGGTTGCCCTCGATCGTGGTCATCACGTGCGGGAACTCGATCGTGACGGTGCCTTCCGGCTTGAGGATCATCGGGATCCCGCCGACGAAGTCGTTGAGATCCGGCACCTGAGCCATCACGTTGGCGCCGCAGACGAGATCGGCCAGCTTGCCCTCGGCCGCCATCTCGGCCGCCTTGGCCTTGCCGAAATACGACACGTCGGTCGGCACACCCTTGTCGATCGCCACCTGGGCGACGTTCTGAGCGGGCTCGATGCCGAGGCACGGCACGCCGCGTTCGACGAAGTACTGCAGCAGGTACCCGTCGTTGCGACGCCAGCTCGACCACGAAGCTGTGCTCGTCGAGATCGAGTCGATCGGTCATGTCGGCGACGTACTTGCTGGCGTGTTCGAGCCAGGTCGACGAGAACGACGAGAAGTAGGCGTACTCGTCGAAGATGTGGTCGGCGGTGACGTAGTCGTTGATCTGCACCAGGAAACACTCGTGACAGACCCAGGCGTGGAGCGGATAGAACGGCTCCATCGTGTCGAGCCGATCTCGGGCGGGAGATAGCTCTCGCACAGCGGCGACATCCCGAGATCGACGACACGATGCTCGAGTGCGTGCCGCAGAATCGACACGGGAAGGTGGTCATGGGCGAGCACGGTAGTGAGACCACCGATGGGCGGCAACTGTTGCCGTGCGAATCCGTCAAGGAATCGCCAAGAACCTGGGCGCCGATCGGCAGATCGGCGTGCGGAGCGGTCGGATCGCTACAGTCCGTGCGATGCGCTTCACTTCGACGCCACTCGACGGCGTGGTCATCGTGGATCTCGATCTCCACGCTGACGAACGGGGCGGCTTCGCCCGGTCGTTCTGCGAGATCGAGTTCGCGGCGCACGGGCTTCCGACACATTTCCCGCAGTGCAACCTCTCGTTCAATCGCTCGGCGGGAACGCTTCGAGGCATGCACTTCAACATCGAGCCGCACGGCGAGGCCAAGCTCGTCCGCTGCGTACGCGGCGCGATCCACGACGTCGTGGTCGATCTGCGGACCGGATCGCCGACACGCTTCGACTGGTTCGGCGTCGACCTGACGGCGCACAACGGTCGCGCGCTCTTCGTGCCGGCCGGGTTCGCACACGGCTTCGTCACGCTCGTCGACGACACCGACGTGTACTACCACATGGGCGACGATCTACCGACCCGACGCGGCGCGCGGCCTGCGGTGGGACGATCCTGCATTCGGCATCGATTGGCCGGTCGATCCGACGATCATGTCCGAAACCGATGCCGCCTACCCCGACGTCGACATCGACACGTTCGACCTCACGGCAGCACGGGACTGAGATCGGACTGGACACATGAGCGGCATCGTCGCCCGACCGCCCGAACTCGGCACCGAACTGATGCGGCTCATCGAACGGATGTACCCGATCTGTCGCAGCATCACCGGCGACGGCGTCCGCGACACGCTGTCCATCATCGGCGAACAGATCGACCTCACGGTCCACGAGGTTCCGTCCGGCACGAAGGTGCTCGACTGGACGATTCCACTCGAGTGGAACATTCGCGACGCCTACGTCGCCGACTCGACGGGGCAGCGGGTGATCGATTTCCGAGCATCGAACCTGCACGTCGTCAACTACAGCGTCCCGGTCCGCGCCCGCATGAGTCTCGACGAGTTGCGACCCCATCTGCACAGCCTTCCCGAGCAACCCGACCTGGTGCCGTACCGCACGTCGTACTACACAGAGGCATGGGGCTTCTGTCTGTCCCACGATCGTCTCGCATCGCTCGCCGACGGCGACTACGACGTGGTGATCGACGCCACGCTCGAACCGGGTTCGCTCACCTACGGGGAGTTCGTGGTGCCGGGCCAACTCGACGACGAGGTCCTGATCTCGACCCACGTCTGTCATCCCTCGTTGTGCGACGACAACCTGACCGGCATCGCCGTCTCGACCATGCTGGCGGCCGCGTTGTCGGCAAGTCCACGACCTCGCCACACGTACCGATTCGTGTACGCCCCCGGCACGATCGGTGCCATCACGTGGCTCGACCGAACATCGTCAGCGCGTCGATCGCATCGCCGCCGGGCTCACGCTGACCTGTCTCGGCGATGAGCACCCATTCACCTACAAGCGCACCGAACGCACCGGCACCCAGATCGATCGGGCCGCCGAGTACGTACTCGCCAAGGCTGGAGCTCGATCACGATGTGATCGACTTCTTTCCGTACGGCTACGACGAGCGTCAGTACAACTCGCCCGGCTTTCGAGCCCCGGTCGGCTCGCTGATGCGCGGGCGCCACGGGCAGTTCGCCGAATACCACACCTCGGCCGACGACCTCTCGTTCGTCGCCGAGCCACGTCTCGTCGAGTCGTTCGACGTGCTGGCACAGATCCTGCATGTCGTCGAGCACGACCGAACGCTGACGAACGTCGAACCGTACGGCGAGCCGCAACTGGGAAGCCGGGGCCTGTACCGAGCACTCGGGGGGACCGAGATCGCCGATGCGCAACTGGCGATGCTGTGGGTGCTCAATCAGTCGGATGGGGCGACCGGCCTGCTCGACATATCCGAGCGATCGGGGATCGCCTTCGACTCGATCGTCGAAACCGCCGAGGTACTGATCGAACACGGCCTGCTGACCGAGCCGCTGAGGCCGCTCAGGCCCAGCGCCGCTCGAACACGTACCGCGATGGCTCACCGATCAGGTAGCCGTCGACACCGTCGTGGAGCGCCCTGGCGTAGATCTCGAGCGCTCCGTCGATCGCTGCCAGCGTGTGTTCGACGTCGGCATCGGTGTGTGAGTAGCTGATGACGAGTGACGGCATCAGGACGCCGCGTCTGGCCGTCTCTTGTAAGAACAGCGTCCGAAACGACTGCGATGGGTTGCCGTCACCGTCGCGTGTGGCGTACAGCAGGTTGCAGGGGAACCCGACCGGAAAGACGTAGTCGTCGAGCCCGTGACGACTCGCCGCCTCGCGCAGCCCACGGTCCAATGCCTCGCCCTGGCGATACATGTGCTCGATCACCGGTTCGCTGCGGTAGACCTCGATCGTCGCCAGCGCGGCGGCCAGCCCGGTCGTCTCGGCGCCGTGCGTGGTCGAGAGGAGGAAGACGTCGTCGCCGTCTCGTTCCCTGCTGCCGAGTCGCATCAACTCGCTGGATCCGGCCAGCACCGACAGGGCGAAGCCGTTGGCGAGCGCCTTGCCGAACGTCGACAGATCAGGCGTGACACCGTACAGGTGCTGCGCCCCGTGCAGGTCGTACCGGAATCCGGTGATCATCTCGTCGAATACCAGCACGGCACCGTGACGGTCGCACAGCTGGCGGACACCTTCGAGGAAACCTGGATCCGGTGGGTCGGTCCGGACCGCCTCCAGGAACACGGCCGCGATCTGCTCAGGATGCGCGTCGAATGCCCGTTGCGAACGACTCGAGGTCGTTGTAGGCGAACGGCACGGCACGGTCGAGCTCGTGGCTCGGGATCCCGCCGGATGCCGTCGTGGTCGCCATGTACCAATCGTCGTAGGAGAAGAACGGCTGGTCGGCGCACATGGCGATCATGTCCCGCCCCGTCGCACGGCGTGCCAACTTGACGGCGCCGGAGGTGGCGGTCGAGCCGTCCTTGGTGAACTTGACCATCTCGGCGGCGGGAATCAGGTCGAGGAACTGCTCGGCGCATTCGAGCTCGATGACCGATGGCCGCGAGAAGTTGGTGCCCAAGCTGAGCGAGTCGCGCACGGCGTCGACGACCGCCGGGTAGGCGTGACCGAGCCCGACAGCCCGCAGGCCCATTCCGTACTCGATGAACTCGTTGCCGTCGGCATCCCACACGTGGCAGCCGGAACCCCTGGCGATCACGCCAGGAGACATCTCCGGGAACTGATCGCGACCCTTCGCATACGTGTGTCCGCCGCCTGGCACCAACGCCGCCAGCCGGCGTCCGAGCTCGGTCGACCGAACCAGGTCGAGGTCGTCTCCAGCGCTGCCCGCGTTCATGTGGCGACTCTATCGACGCAGGTTCCACCTATCGCCAGCGCCGACCGGCGAGCGTCGAAGCGTGCCATCATGTCGTCGTGCTGTCGACCTTCACGATCCCCCTCTCACGAACCGACAGAACGCGTCGGCTGAGCGGGCTCTTGGTGGCGGCCGCACTCATCGCGGCCGGCTGCAGCAGCAACACCTCGACCGATACCGTCGATCAAGGTGTCGGACCCTCGACGCCGGTCGACGGCACGGTCCCGGGCGGATCAGACACCGGCGTCGCAGGCAGCACCGGTGCTGCCGGTGACGATCGACCGCGCCCGCTGGAGCCAGCGCTGGTCCCATTGGTGTTGGGCGAGACACCCCAGCTACAGCTCCCTGCAACTCTGTCGGCGGATCGATCGCTGCTCGTCGATGCCGCCGGAACGCCGATCCTGATCAACGGCGACGCAGCATGGTCGCTGGTGGTGCAACTCGATCCCGAGCAAATCGGCACCTATCTCACCCGTCGGGCCGAGCAGGGATTCAACACACTGCTCATCAATCTGATCGACAACAAGTTCTCCGCCAACCCGCCGGCCAACGCGGCCGGTGACCAGCCGTTCCTCGCACCAGATGACTTCACGCAACCCAACCCCGACTACTTCGATGCTGCACACGATGCGATACGAGCCGCACGCGATGCCGGCTTCCTCGTCTTCCTCGTACCCGCCTACCTCGGCTACGAAGGCGGCGACCAAGGCTGGTACCGCGAACAACTCGAAGCCGGCCCCGAGGCGATGCGTTCCTACGGACGCTTCCTGGGCGAGCGCTTCTCGGACCTCGACAACATCATCTGGACCCATGGAGGCGACTATGCGCCACCATCGGAGGGGCTCGAGTTGATCGAGGCCCTCCACGAGGGTTTGGTCGAGGCAGGGGCGTCGCAGCTCCAGACGGCCCACTGGTCGCGCGACCTGTCGTCGAGCGACGTGCCGATCTCCTGGCTGGACCTCAATCTCACGTACACGTCGGGCCCGCCGTATGCGAAGAGCGCCGCCGACGACGACATCGCCGGCCTGCCACATCTGCTCTCGGAGGGTCAGTACGAGGGCGTCGAGGAAGCAGGCACGCCCGAGCGGATTCGAGTCGAGGCGTACCAATCGGTCCTCTCTGGTGCGATCGGCTACATCTACGGGCACGACCGCGTCTGGCATTTCAGCGATGGTTGGGAGGACTCGCTCGACGCTCCCGGCGCCGACGATCTCTCCCACTTCGTCGACCTCTTCACCGCCCTGCCGTGGACGGCGCTCGACCATCGTCTCGCCGACGGGATCCTCGAGCAACGAGGAGAGATCGACTCGCCGGAGTTCGTCGCCGCTGCGGCCACCCCTGACCGCTCGCTCGTGGTCGCATACCTGCGTCAGGGGGGTGACCTGATCCTGAATCTCGGCACGCTCGACATGCCGAGCTCGGTGGTGTGGTTCGATCCGACTTCGGGCGAGCAGTTCGCGGCCGACGGCGGGTCGATGGGAGAAGGTCGATTTCTGATCGCCGACCCAGGGTTGAACCAGGAGGGGTCTCCGGACTGGGTTGTGGTGATTCGCCAGCCGACGGCCTCACCGTGAGGTCCCGACGGCGAGAATATCGCTGTCACGTATTTGTATGACTACTCTCGGTGGTAATTCCAGCAGTACTTTACCGCCAATTGACACACTCTTGGTGAAACCCGGTGCTAATGTACGGGGACTGCGGTGAGTACCACCACTCCAAGCTCGAAGCCTGGTGGGTGTCGGCGATTCAGCAGGCGGAACCACCAATGAGAGGGACAGATCACATGAAGGCGGCAACACGTTGGCGGGCAGCCGTGATCACGGCATTCATCACCCTCACGGCGGTCACGACAATCTCGATGTCGTCTTCCGCAGCGGCGGCCACAACGGCTGATTCGGCCAACGTCACATGGACTTGCACCGGTTCACCCTGTCCCTGGGGCAGGACAACCAGCGGCCCGACCGCCGTCTGGCCGGCATCGGCCAACACAACGTCTACCCGACTGGGATACACCACCTCGGCACCGGTCTATCTGGCCGCCTCGAGTGCCAACGGGCTTCAGATCACCGTCAACTCCGGTACTGCCGCAGTGTTCATGGGCGCCCCCCAAGCCTCGTCCCACACCATGACCCAGGTGATCAACAGCGGCGAGACATACACCGTGTCGGGAGTGCCTGCGAACGCCGTGATCAGCCTGCAGGGGTCCGCAGCGTTCACGTACACGATCGAGTTTGCCGGCGGGTCGACCACCACCACGGTCGCACCAACCACCACCACGACGTCGCACCAACCACCACCACGACAGTCGCACCAACCACCACCACGACAGTCGCACCAACCACCACCACCACAGTCGCACCAACCACCACCACCACAGTCGCACCAACCACCACCACCACCACGGTCGCACCAACCACCACCACGACAGTCGCACCAACCACCACCACAACAGTCGCACCAACCACCACCACGACAGTCGCACCAACCACCACCACAACAGTCGCACCAACCACCACCACCACGGTTCCCGGCGGGTCGCCCCTCACAGCGTCGGGTGTCTTCAGCACATGGAACTGCACGAGCTCACCGTGTCCGTGGGGTAGCTCCACCGCCAACTGGGCATTGGCATGGCCATCGCCTCTGACAGGATCTGCGCAGCGGCTGGGATACACCGTTGACCGTGGTGTCTACCTCCCATCGGCTCAGGCCAACACGGTCACGTTGACGGTCAACTCAGGCGCCGTCGGTGTCTTCGTTGGCGCACAGAATGCAGGGTCGCATCAGCTCGCCGCGGTACTCCATGCCGGCGAGTCCATGTCGCTGGCCGGCGGCGGTGCCGACCAACTGATCTCGGTCCAGAGCGAGCAGCTGTTCACGGTCACGATCGCGATCTCGGGTACGCCACCACCGACCACGACCACTCCGCCGACCACGACCGTGCCGCCACAACCAGCATGCACCGACCCGGTCACCTGCGGCGTCGTCGATTCCAAGCAGGCCCGCTGGCGGTGTGTGCTCTCGGGCTGCACGGCTCCGGATTGGACCGGAGCCGTCATCGACTGGCCGTCCTGGGCTGCCTACTCGACCAACAACCGAGCCGGCACCAGCGGACGCAAGGCATTCGACACGAACGGCGTCGAATTGTTCCCGTACATGGGCCCCTGGGCCGACGGATGTGAAATCACCGCCGTGTCCGGTCTGGTGGTCGTCATCGAATGGGAACGTGGCACGAACGTCTGGCGCGGAACCTATGTGCAGCCAGGACAGACGCACGTGATCGACCTGATCTCACCGGAGAACAACGTCATCATCGAGACCGAGGACGCCGGCCCCAACTTCAAGATCAGCCTGTCGAACTGCGACCCGCAACCTCTCCCCTAGCGCCTGCACCAACTCGGCACAACGACCGCCAAGGGCGGTTCAGTCGCTGATGACGGCGGCGAACATGGCGGCCGAGCGGCGCGCCGATTCGGCGATCGAGTACTGCTCTCGAAGGTGCTGATCGGCCGCACGAGCCATCGCCCGCAGCCGGCTTGGATCGGCGAGGTGGCGCTCGATCGCATCGAACGAACGCTTCATCGTCGTCGGCGATCAGATCGCCGAACCGGCCACGGGCGAGCACATCTTGGGGACCCCCCGTTCGCGATTCATACGAGATCACCGGCGTTCCGACCGCCAGCGCCTCGACCAGCACGAGCGGCTACCGCATCGGAGCGAGCGCCGTGCACGAACAGATCTGCGGCAGCGAAATACGGCATCGGGTCGACGCCCTGGGTCACGAAACGCACCGCATTCTCCAGTCCGAGATCGTGCACCTGCGCCACCAAATCGTCGTATGCATCGCCCTCGGCACCGATCAACACCAGCGGCCACGTTCGTTCCCCGTGATCGCAGCTCGGCGACGGCATTGATGATTCGATCGAAGCCCTTGTGGACACTCAACACGCCGCATCCGACGAGACAGACCTCGGCGTCGTCGCGGCCACACGCTCTCGGTGAGTGGAACAGCGCGGGCACGCAGTGCGTCGAGGTCGACACCGGGACGCACCGTCGCCACGCGATCGGCAGCGATGCCATGCTCGCGCAGCGCCCCGGCTGACAGCTCCGAAACGCCCATGCCGGCGTCGGCGCGCAGCACGACCCAGCGCGTCAAGCGTCGCAGCCAGGTTCGGCGTTCGAAGACCGCCAACGAGTCGTCGAGAACCCCCTGGCTGTAGACGACGACCGGCTTGCGCGCCACCCGAGCGACGACGTAGGCGACGAGCACCGAGGATCCGACGGGTTCGATCAGCACACAGTCGTGTTGGCGGGCGGCCCGGTACATGCGCCGGACAATCCGCACCATCCCAACGTCGACACGGCGTCCCGGTGGCAGCGCCACGACGAGGTCGACCTCGGGTGGCGGGCCGGCGGACTCCTGGCCGGCATTGCGCACGAACACGAAGTGGGTGACTCCCCACCCGAGCGCCACCCATTCCTCCTCGAGGCGGTACATCCACCAGTGGCCTCCCGAATCACCGAGGAGGTACATGACGGACAGAACACGCCGAGGTCGAGCCGGTCAGCTCAGGCGTCAACGTGGTGCCCGCCTTGCCTCATGGCGCCGCACGCTATTGGGACCCACCTCGAGAAGCAAGTTCGCCGGTCTCCGTCACGTAGCGCGGTCACGGCCCGATCGTCGCCGATGTTACGGGGCGGAGCGACGGAGCGCGCCGAACATTCCGGGCGGCGACGTCAGTGCCCGGCGAGCATCTCGTCGGCGTGACGCCATAGGATTCGAGCCGATGGCCGAGTTCCGACTCACCGCGGTGCACCGAGTGCACCACCGCCACCGGCGCCCGCACGTCCAAGCTCAGCCTGCTCCGCGTCGAGGCGGTGGCGGCGATCGATCTCGTCGCCGTTTCCGTGTTGAACCTCGTCGCTCGATACCTGCCGATTTCGACAGGTCCCGCCTGCGCCCGTGGTTTCGGTTGGTTGTTGTCATCGCTTCCGAAGGCACGAACTCGACGGCGGATGATCGAGTACGCCCTGCCCGACCGCGACGACCACGCCCGCTGCGCCCGCGAGTACACGACTCGGATGCCGCTCGATCACGTGCGGCTCGCCCAGTTGGCGGCAGGTCGAGACGTCAGCGCGCACGTTCGTCCCGTCGAGCATCATATGAGTCGGCGAACCAGGGAACTGCTCGACTCCGACCAGAGTTTGATCGTCGCCGTCGGTCACTTCTCGATGGAATCGTTGACGTACGCGCTCGCTCCCAGCAACGTCGACCGCAACCAGGTGTGCGCTGTCGCACCGGTCATCTCGACGGCACCGTTCTTCCAACGCACCCTTCACCGCTTGATACAGCAGGCTCAGATCGATGGATATTGCGCCGTGACGGGCGCCGAGGTGATCGAGCGAGGCCAGCGCGGACTCGTCGAACACATGATGTCTGAACTGAGACGTCCGGGCTACTTGGGATTCCTGTCGATCGATGCCCCGGTTGCCGCCTCCGCGACCCGCAGGGTGCTGGAACGGCCCTACGCCGGCCTGGTCAATCGCAAGTTCGCCACCGGTGTCGGACTCGTCGCGCAACGCACCCAAGCACCGACGGTCGTGCTCGCCGCCTACCGGGTCGGTGACCGGTTGGTCGCCCAATGGTCCGACCCGATCCCAGCTCCCTCGCCTCGGCGGAAGCGCGGCCACCGGCCCCGGCAGCAATGTCGTCACGGCCGAGTTCACCTCACGCCTGCTGGACATCCTCGAGCGCGAGGTGGGTCGCCACCCCGGATCGTTCGATCTTGACATCGGATCCGAACGGCGTTGGGACAGCATCGCCGAACGTTGGGTGGCTCCCGACGAACCGCAACCGAGCCGCTGGTCCTGATCGATCGGTCTGGACGTGCCGTCAGCGGGCGTCCGTATACTGCTGCGATGTCGGCCCCGTCGGAGGACATGACGATTCGGGTCGGCGCCTTGTGCCCTCGTGCCCCACTCGCAGCATGGCAAAAAGCGGCGCTCCAGGCAGTCCGTGAGACCAGCGGCGTCGAACTCACAATGCTCGGTTTGGATGACGCTGCATCGGCGCGCCTCAAAGATCAACCGGAATGGAGGGCCGGCCGGCCCCACATGTTTGCTGCTGGCGCACTCGACCGATCCGTGGCAGCGCTTCGCCCGGTCGAGTTCGACGACATCGTGAGTCTCGTGCCCCGGGTGCTGATCTGGTCGGGCACCGACGAGCAGGCCGCCGAACGCGCCGCCGCCCTGGCCGACATCGACGTCGTCGTCGACCTCCGCTACCCCTCGGCACGATCCGACGCCGAACCGATCCCCCGACTCGGTCGCTTCCACTACGAGTCCGGCAGCAACGAGATGCCAGCTGCAGGATCCCTGCCCGGCCCGGCCGAGCTGATCGGATCCACGCCGACGCTGACCCGCAGCCTGGTTCACACGACGACCGACGGCTCGAGAACAACGTGGATCGTCGGGAACTTCCGCCGGTCATCACGCTCGTGGCGGGCGACGTTGAACGACATGTTGATCGGATCGACACCCTGGCTGGCAACGGCCTGCAGGTGTCTCGTCGCCGGTGTCGAGCCCGGCCCACAGGCGCCGGCGGCCGAGCCGGACGTCGCCGACAGTTCGGTGTCGTCGACGGCACTGGCGAGCGCCGCCGCTGCGATGGCCGGCAGGCATCTGCTGGCCAAGCTGCACAAAGCCACGCACGTCGACGAGTGGGAGATCGGAATCGCCGACGTCGGCCTCGAAGCTTGGATCGACGCGTCCAGGCCGAAGGTCAGGTGGCTCGGCCTGTCGAGCCGCTCTGGCTACGTCGCCGATCCATTCGGGATCGGATCGCCGGTCGACGGAACGCTGCTGGCCGAGTTCTACGACTACCGCTCCCGGCACGGCTCGCTGGTGACCACCAGATTCTCCGAAGGTCGTCCGACCGGAGGTCTCGCAACGCTGGCGAACCAGCACCACCACCTGTCCTACCCGTTTCCGGTTGCGTCCGACGACACCACCTACGTCGTACCCGAGTGCTCGGCGAGCGCGACGACCACGCTGTACCGCCTCGCCGGCAACACGCTCGAACCGATCGCCGAGATCCTCCCGGGAGAGGCACTGGTCGATCCCACCCTGTTGCACTGGGAGGGCCGTTGGTGGCTGCTCGCCACCCACGCCGGCGTCGAACCCGACGCCGCCCTGCATGTCTATTGGGCGGACGAACTGATCGGACCGTGGTCGCCGCACCCGGCCAATCCCGTCAAGACCGACGTCCGCTCCAGCCGACCGGCCGGCACCCCGTTCGTCGTCGACGGCCTGCTCTACCGACCGGCACAGGACTGCTCCCAGTCGTACGGTGGGGCGCTGTCGATCAACCATGTCTCGACGCTCTCGCCGACTGCGTTCCACGAGCAGCCGATCCGCCGCATCGAACCGTTCGCAGATCGGCCCGACGGCATCCACCACCTGTCGGCCTTCGGCACCGGCGCCACGCTGATCGACGGTCGCCGCGATCGCCGATCGTGGGTGTACGCCCCGCACGTGCTGCGTTCGACGGCGGCACCAATCGTGCGTCGTGCCCGGGCACGATGTCGGCGCCCGCCGCGGTCGCTGAATCGGCCGGTCGAGCCGAACTGGTCGCTGCCACGCCCCGGTCCGCTACCGTGACGTCGGTCGGCGGAGCGCCCATTTGAGCGCACAACGGAGGTCTGGATGAAGGTCGTGTTGTTCTGTGGAGGAATGGGGATGCGGTTGCGCGACTATTCCGACGTCATCCCGAAACCACTCGTCGATGTCGGCCAACGCCCGATCCTGTGGCATCTGATGAAGTATTACGCCCACTTCGGGCACACCGAGTTCATCCTGTGCCTCGGCCACGGCGCCCCCAAGATCAAGGAGTTCTTCCTCAACTACAACGAGTGGGAGAGCAATGACTTCGTCGTTTCCGAGGGTGGCCGAAACGTCCAGATGCTCAGCACGGACATCGACGATTGGAAGATCACGTTCGTCGACACCGGCCGCACCTCGAACATCGGCGAGCGGCTGCGTCGCGTGCGCCAGCACATCGGCGACGACGAGATGTTCTTGGCCAACTACGCCGATGGCCTGTCCGATCTCGACCTGACGTCGTACGTCGATTCATTTGTGGCGTCCGACGACACGGCACGGTTCTTGACGGTGCCGGCACCGCACACCTTCCACATCGTGCACTCGGACGAGGACGGCTATGTGGAGCGGCTCGAGCACATCGGACGCTCACCGGTGCGGATCAATGCAGGGTTCTTCGTGTTCCGCACCGGAATCTTCGACGTCATGAATCCCGGCGAGGAGTTGGTGCTCGAACCGTTCGAGCGGCTGATCGAACAACGCAAGCTGTCCGTCTTCAGCTACGACGGCTTCTGGCAGAACATGGACACCTTCAAGGACAAGGTGCAACTCGACGAAATCGCCGCTTCCGGACACCCGCCCTGGCAGGTCTGGGACCAGGCTGACGACACCTGAGTCGACGCAGGGTGGACCTGCTCACCGGTCAGGTGACGTGGCGATCTGATCGAGTTGTTTGATCTGGCGGGCCGGCACCCCACCGACGACCGTGTTCGGCGCAACATCGCCGGTAACGACCGCTCCGGCGGCGACGATCGCACCGTCCCCGATCGTGACGCCCGGCAGCACGACCACGCGGGCCCCGAGCCAGCAGCCCGGACCCGATCGTGACCGGGTGGGCCTCGGTTTCGGCGGCTCGACGGGCGCTGGGCCCGATCCGGTGGGTGCCGCTGACGATCATGACCTGTTGGGCGAGCGCAACGTCGTCGCCGATCTCGATCTGCGCCGACACGTCGAAGTGACACCCTGCGTTGATCCAGCAGTTGCGCCCGATCCGTAGGCCACCCGATGAGCGATCGGCACTACAGATCGTGACCGGACCGCCGATCGTCGTGCCGCGGCCGATCGGAACCCCGGCGAGTCTCAGGATGCTGGGCCCGGGTGCGATTGCCCACGAGCACCGGAAACAGGCGCAGCAGGACCAGGCCAACCCACAGTCGCGGTCGAAACGCAGCGAGTTCTTCACCGACGGCGACACGGAGCCGGTCGACTTGTGGCGCCACTCCGGTGGATCTCGACATGGCGTGAGGATACTGTCCGCCGTCCGCCGCACGACCACGATGCTCAGGCCGGGGCTGGTCACATGGTGATTCGGCAGTTCGGTGAGTACCGTCTACCTGCGTGCGGTCGGGAACCAACAGGTCATCGCCGGCGCTGTTCGGTCGCCTGGCGTCGGACGCCGCCACAGCGATCGCTGCGCTGACGACCGCCGCCGGCGCACTTCCGGCCGCCTATCTCGCGCTCGTCACGACAGCCGGCCTGCCTGGCGTGTCACGGACGACCCGCCATCGTCCCCCCTCGACCCGATTCTCGATCCTCGTCCCGGCCCATGACGAGGCTGCCGGTATCGGCGTGGCACTCGAGGCGTTCCACCAACTCGACTACCCTCGCCAGCTGTTCGACGTACACGTCGTCGCCGACAACTGCGCCGACGACACCGCCGCCGTGGTGCGACGCCATGGGTGGGAAGTCCACGAACGGTTCACACCCGACGACCCCGGCAAGGGACCGGCGCTCAACTGGTTGCAGGATCGTCTCGAGGCCAAAGGAGACCCGTTCGATGCGATCGTCGTCGTCGATGCCGACACCACGCTGGAACCCGGATTCCTGACCGCGATGGATGCAGCGCTTGGCGATGGCGCACAGGCGGCCCAAGGTTTCTACTCCGTTCGCAATCCGGGCTCGTCAGCCAACGAGAGCTTCCGATTCGCGGCGCTCGCCTGCCGCCACCATCTGCGAGCGTTGGGCCGCAATCGCCTCGGAGCATCGTGCGGCTTGTACGGGAACGGGATGGTCTTCACACGCGACCTCATGCACGGCCGACGCTGGTCCGGACAACTGGTCGAAGACGCCGAGTTCCAGATGGACCTGCTGCTCGACGGGCATCTCGTGACGTACGTGCCCGACGCCGTACTCCACGCCGAGATGCCCACAACCACAGAGCAGGCCGCCAGCCAGAACGCACGTTGGGAACGCGGCCGGATCGACGCCGCCCGACGCTACCTACCCATGCTCGCGAGAGGGCTGCCGAGGGCCCGACACCATCGTGTCGCCTACGCTGATGCGATCGCCGATCACCTCGTTCCACCGTTGTCCGTCGTCGCCGGCATCCAGGGCGCGGCGGTGATCGCCTCTGGCACGCTCGCTGCACTCGGGCATCGCCCGTCACGACGGATTCTCGCCGGTTGCGATCGGATCGTGCTGCGTGCTGGTAGCCCACGTGTTGGCCGGACTGCGCTCGGTCGGCGCCCCAGCTTCTCATTACAGATCGCTGGTTGTCGGCGCCGAAGATCATCATGTGGAAAATCGCGCTGTGGATCAAGGTCCTGGGTGGCCGGCAACGGGTCGCGTGGACCCGAACAGCACGCAACACCGAGGGGCGATGATCCGACCGCCCGCCCTGCTGTTCGGGGTCCCGGTCGCCGACCTCACGATGACAGAGACGCTCGAACTACTCGGGCGGTTCGTCGAGGACGGACGCGCAACGGGGCGAACACATCAGGTCGCAACCGTCAACCTCGATTTCCTGGTCAACGCGATGACCAACCCATCGGTCAAGACGATCCTGCAGGAGGCTGAGCTGTGTCTCGCCGACGGCATGCCGATCGTCTGGGCAGCGAAGTTGCTCGAGATGCCGATTCGAGAACGGGTGGCCGGGTCAGATCTCGTGCCGCTCTTGGCCGAGGCCGCACAAAGCAACGGCTGGCGTGTTCATATCTTCGGTTCAGCCCCGGCCATCGCCGCTCAGGCCACGGAGTTGCTGACCTCGCGCTACCCCCACGCCGACGTCTCGATCGAACCAGGTCCGATGATCGATGACGTGGGCGCCATCGACGTCGACGTCCTCGATGCGATCTCAGCCGTAGACGCGGACATCCTGTGCGTTGCATTGGGCAATCCGAAGCAGGAGCACTTCATTCGCGCCCATCGAGACCGACTCGGGACTCCCGTGATGATCGGCGTCGGCGGCTCGCTCGACATGCTTGTCGGCCACCGGAAACGGGCCCCGGTCTGGATGCAGAGGGCCGGCCTGGAGTGGATCGCCCGCGCAGCCCAGGAACCGAAACGACTCGGTCCACGATACGCCAACGACATTCGTGTGTTCGGCCCCGGGTTCACACGTGAACTGAGAGCCAATCGCCGGCGCCGGTCCGGGACCGGTCTGGCGATCAGCGTCGACGACGCGGTGGTCGCCGTTCGTTTAGGGGTCGCCGCCCGTGCACCACTCGACGGGTGGTCTGACGCAGCCCAACGAATCGAGCGCGGCGCAGCAGTACGCATCGCCGGCAACTCGGCCACACCCATCGACGATGCCTCGGTGGCACAACTTGTCGGCCTGGTCGCGATCGCTCGCCGCCGCGGGAGCAGCGTCGAGTGGGCGGACACCGACCGACCACCTTGGACGGGGTTCGAAACCGTCGGACTGACCGAAGCGATGGTCGGATCACCGTGTTCGTGACCACGAGACAGGGGCGCATGCGAACGGGCCCGCATCCTGAGCGAAACACGAGGTCCGGGCCACCGGGGGGACAAGTATGCTGACGCAGATGTCGAGCCACACCGATACCGCAAAGCGGAGCGAGCAGACGGCGACGCGCGCCTTCTGGTGGCGTCTGGTCGACAACGTCTTTCGGCACCCGGTGATGTTCCTGTTGCCGATCCTGTTGTTCGGCATGCGTCGGTCTCACCCAAGCGGGCAAGACACAGGTCCTCTATCGGGCGAACGGCGTACTCAGCGCCTCGAGCAACCCTCTGCTCCCCAGCCAATCCGGCGTGTCGGACGGCATTCAGCAGTGGGAATCGCCGGCCGATGGGGTCAGCCGCTTGATCAACGAACGGCTTCGCACCGATCAGTTCATCGTCAACGTCGCCGACCTGGCCGGTCTGACCGAATTCGTCGAGACCGACCCGACTGCCACCGCCATCATCAGCGAGAGCGTCTGGGCATCGTCGGGCGGCAACTCACTGCTCAGCGTGAGTTCGACATGGTCCGACCCTCAGACGAGCTACGAGTTGGTCACTGCCACGATCGAAGCGTTCCAGCAGTATCTCGCAGATTCGGTAGCCAGCAACTCGTCGGAAGCAAAGGCGTTCTACAGCGAACGGCTGGTCGACTATCAGAAGCAGGCGACCGAGGCCGAGAAGACGTTGATCGACTACCGGGATGCGCTCCCCGAGTTGGAGCCCGACGAATCGTATCAACTCGCCGATCAGCTCGAACTGGAGCGGTTGAGCAAGGCGCTCGAGAACGCCGACGAAAGCGTCGCAGGGGTCCTCGGGCTGCTCGAGGAAGCAGAACTGGCCGTGTCTCCAATCGCGCAGCGAAGCCGGCCGCAGCCTCACCCTCATCGACGCACCCAAGGTGCCGACGGCGCCGGCTTCGACCCTGATCAAGCGGGTCACCACGGCCGCTACGTTCACGATCCTCGGCATCCTGATCGCCCTCGGCGCCGTGTTGTTGACCACGGTGACCGATCGATCGATCATCTCGTCGGCCGACGTGCTCGGGTTCGAGGGCGTCAGCATGGTCGCCACGGTTCCGCGGTTGACCTTCGCCCATACCGGCGACACCGGGTCACGACAATGGTTGCGACGATTCCGACGGGCTCGTGAAAAGGTGAGCAACTGATGGCTGCCAAGAGGGGCGGCGCCCGTTCGGCATCAGCCACAGCCGCAGCCAAAGCGAAAGCCGCAGCACAAACCGAAGGCGCAGACGAAACCGAAGGCGCAGACGAAACCGAAGCCACAGCTGAAGCCGAAGCCGAAGCCGAAGCGAAGCCGGAGCCGAAGCCGAAGCCGAAGCCGGCGACAAGCCAGCAAAGGGGTCGTCCACCAATCTGCCGGCCAAGGTCGACCATGCCAAACGGGCCGATCCGATCGCGGGATTGCGCTACGAGAACATTCCGGACGCATTGTCCGAGTCGCTGCGCGGTCTCGTCAATCGGTACGAGTTGCGTGCCGGAGAGTCACTTCCCTCGATCATCTCGGTGACCTCGGCGGTCGAGGGCGAGGGCGTGACCACGGTGTCGCAGGCATTGGCGCTCATGATCGCCCACGACTTCGGCAAGTTCGTGTGTTGGATCGACTGCTCGTGGATGACCGCCGGCCAGACACGAGATCCCGATGATCCGCGACCCAGCCTGGTCGATATTCTCGCCGACCGCTCCAACGTGTTGTCGGCGTTCCAGTCCTCACCCGAACTGCCGCAACTCGTCAGCCTCAGCACCGCACCGGTGCCCGAGATCAAGCGCAACATGATCGTGCGCTCATCCGAGTTCGAGTGGTTGCTCGGCGTGCTCACCGACGAGTTCGACCATGTCGTGTTCGACGTGCCGCCCGTGCTCAGCAACGCCAACGGGCTGTTCTTGTTGCGCAAGTCCGATGCATCGATCCTGGTGGTGAGGCAGCGGTCGACGCCGGCGAGTCTGGCACGGCGTGCGCTCGAGGCGATGCAACCGACCATGAACCTCGGCGTCGTACTCAACGATGTCCGCTCGAGGGTTCCGCGGTGGATTCAAACGCTGCTCGGCGACTGACGGTCGGCCGGGACCGATGACGGTCCTGATCGGCTTTCTGCTGCTCGCCTTCCTGGTCGGCGGGTCCAACGTTGGGCGTCATGTCCGGGCACAGCCATGGTGGCTGGTGGCGTTCACGGTGATCGTGGCCGCCAGCTTCTACAGTCTGCGCGTCGGTCCAGTGATCAACGCCGCCCGGCTTTCTCGCCGAAGTCACGACCGTCTCTCGGCCCTGATCGTGTGGTGGGGCGCGTACCTGGTGTTGCTGTTCGGCGGCCTCATGATTGCCGCCTTCGCACGGTTGCGGGCCGGAGAACCGTACCTCGGTCTGAGCCTTGGGGTCCTGATGATGGTGGTCATCGGCTGGGTCGTCCGGCCGCGGACGACGCTGTACGTCACGATCTTCTTCACCACGATCAGCGACATCGTCACCGTGTCCTGGTTTCCGTTCGTCAAGAACCTCTCGAGCCGCGAATCGATCGCCTACGTCGCCGACGGACTCAGCGTGAGCCCACTCGAGATATCGCTCTACATCGGATTCGCGATCTCCGTCCTTCGCCAGTACGCGGCGACGAGGCGACCGTTGGCGCCGACCCAGCTCAACCGGCCGATGCTCATCTTCGTCGGCTTCGTCGTCTGGGGATTCGTGAGAGGGATCACGTCCGGTGGCGACATCAGGATCGCCGTCCTTGTGGGTCGGGCGTTCTTCTACATCTTCCTGGTGTTCGCGATCATGGTCAACGAGTGCACCGAGGAACGCCACCGGCGATTCGCCCTGTGGGCCGTACTCGCCGGGGTCGTCGTCCAGGCGCTGTTCTCGATCGAGTACCTCTGGCGGACTCAGCCCATCCCGGCGAAGTGCCCTCGAGAGTCTCAACGAACACGGTTCGTCGATCGGCCAGAACGTCGTGATCGTGACGCTCCTCGCGGCGTTCGTCTTTCGGCCCCGCAAGAGCATGTTGCCGTTCGCACTGCTCATCGCTGCTGTTCCGGTGACCTACATCTACCTGGTCGCCCAGCGCCGAGCTGCGATCGCTGCGTTGATGGTTGCGGTCCTCATGATGGTGGTCACGCTGTTCTGGCGCAGGCGGCGGGCGTTCTGGGTGGTGGTCCCGATCATGTCGCTGATCGGGACGGCCTACATGGCCGCCTTCTGGAACTCGACATCGTCGATTGCGTTTCCCGTACAGGCGATCAAACCGATGATCGCCCCGGGGTCCGCCACCGCCGAAGACGTGCAGTCCGACCTGTACCGCATCATCGAGACATTCGACCTGAACGCGACGATCCGCGCCAACCCACTGCTTGGCCACGGATTCGGCAAGCAGTTCTACCGTCCGATCCCGCTCCCGAACATCGATTTCTTCGCGCTCAACGCGTACCTCCCGCACAACTCGGTGCTGTGGGTCTGGACCAAGCTCGGGTTCGGTGGATTCGTAGCGATGCTGTACCTGATCGGAAAGGCGATCATGCTCGGAGCGGATCGAGTCCGTCGGATCGCCTCGGGCGTCGACTTGGTCGTCGCCCTCTCGGCCGTCACGTTCGTGGCGATGTACGCCGTGTACACCTACGTGGACGTCTCCTGGGATGCGCGCAACACGGTGATCCTCGGTGTGGCGTGTGCGATCTGCGCCGCACCGGTGGCCGCAGCGGCGCCCGATCCCGACGACCAAGCTCAGGACATCGACAGTTCGGCGACGACACTGGCCAAGAACGCTGCGTAATGCCGCAGGTCGGCGGTATCGACGACCCACTCCCTGGCGTTCGAGCCGAGCCGAGCCGCCCGCTCACGGTCATCGAGGAGCTTGACGATCTCGGCACGGAGCGTCGTGGGATCGCCGAGTGGCACGTAGATGCCGGTGACCCCTTCGACGATCGTGTCGGTCTGCCCAGGGGTCCGGGAACACACGATGGCACGCTCCATCGACATCGCTTCGAGAATCGTCGTGATCCCGGCCTGAAAGTCGACGTCGAGCAGTGGCATCACCACGAATGCCGCGGCGGCGTACAGCTCGCGCAGCTCGAACAGATCGAGCCGCCGGATCGTCACGTTGG
This sequence comes from uncultured Acidimicrobiaceae bacterium, assembly GCA_963700265.1. GTDB lineage: Bacteria > Actinomycetota > Acidimicrobiia > Acidimicrobiales > Ilumatobacteraceae > Ilumatobacter. The sequence goes on from CAVOWX010000005.1 coordinate 67,564, forward strand.
CCGGGAGTTCCCGGTCAGCTGACGAGTCGGGCTGCTTCGACCACGGGCTGGCGGCTGCGATCACGACCTCGACGTCGAGGCCGTCGACGGCGTCCATCAGCGTGACGTAGTCGCGACGTTCGAGTCCCGCCGAACAGATCATCCGCCGACGCGGTACCGAGACCGCATCGGGCGCGAAGAAGTCTGCGTCGACCGTGAAGGTGGAGAGCACGACGCGCTCGGCCGGGACACCGAGTTGATCGACGAGGAACGACCGCTGAGCGCTGCAATAGACCAGATAGCGGTCGATCCGCTTGGCCAATCGGGCGAGATCGAATCAAGGCGGACTTCTTCGGGACCGACACGATGTGGACGATCATGACGTGTCTCGCCGATCCTCGCCCGAACAGTCGGCCGAACAGGGCCAACGGCAGGCCGACCTGCTCACCATCGGTGACGATCACGCTGTACTCGTTGCGGCGACGGAAGCAACACCATCCGAGCAGGACGCGCACACCGCCGATCCGGTACAGCAACCGCTCCAACCGAGCCACCGTCGGCGAGTGCTCGATCGACGTCGATCAGATCGGCGTCGAGTTCCCGTGCGAGCGACGGCGTAGTCCGTGTCGGACGGAGACCCGCTGCGACCTGGTCGTCGAGGTCGCTCGGGATCCGCCCGGAGACGGTCAGGAGCACGGAGCGTTCAGCCATCGACCGGGATCTTGTCGATCTCGATCACGGAGATCGACCAGCCAGGGAAGTCGGCGAGGAACATCCCGTCCGACATGGTCAGCTGCGACGGCGCCTGCTCGATCCAGGTGGTGGCGTCGAGGTCATCGGTGAAGACGCCGAACATCTCTGCAGCCACACTGCCGGAGAACCCGTCGAGCCCGATGTTGGCGGTGACCGCCTCGGCCAGGTTGACGACGATCAGGGTCAGCCGACCGTCGTCATGTCGGGTGGGGTACATGTGGACGTCGCTGACACGCCGCCGAGCCCCCACGTCGAGCAGCTGGGTGCCGGCCCGGCTCCACAGCCGCAGGGCGTCGAACGAGGGGAACCGGTGCCCGTCCTCGACGCTGATGAGGCCGTAGTCGGTACCGCTGTTCGTCGTTCCGTTGGCGAGGTTCCACAGGTTCGCGACGGCGACATCGTGTGAGGCGAACTGGCCGATCGAGTCGGCGAGATACAGGGCGTTCATGGTTCGGGTCATGGCGTGCTCGGTGTCGCGGGACTCGTTGGAGACCAGGTTGTACTCGCTGATCACGATCGGTATCTCGCCGAGCACGTCCTGCAGCCCGTCGATCAGATCCGGCCAGAGCTTCGCCGGCCGCTCGAGCGCGTCGTCTCCGTCCGGAGACGACTCGAAGCCGTATTGGTGGACGATGTAGAAGTCGAGCGCGTCGCCGGTCGTCTCGATCACCTCATTGCCCCAGTTGCCCCACGCACCCAGCTCCGACGCACCCACGGCTCCGACCTGAATCGTGGGATCGACGGCGATCATCGCCGATCGGAACGCCAGATAGCCGTCGTGGTCTGCGTCCCCCGAGAACGTATTCGCGGCCGTCGCAGGTCCAGACCTCCTCCCAGCCGAACGCCGGACAGTCGGGCCCCTCCGGTCTCGGGCCGAGCGCCGAACACCTCGTTGCCGACCTCCCACAGGTGGATGTCGACCGGGTCCGGATTGCCGCGGTCCGAGCGCAGCTGCGCCCAGAAGCCGACGGTCCCCCAGTCCTTGCCGTACCGGTCGACGCCGATCACGGACGGGTCGTCGACCTTTCCGTTGAAGAACGCCACCGCGGCGGCCGCACTGTGGGCCGATTCGTTGATCGACACCGTCCACATCCCGGGAAGGTCGGTGGCCTGCATGAAGTCGATGAAGTCGGATCGGTTTCACGGCGGCTGTCGAGAGGCACCCGTTGCGATCCTCCATCTCGCACGCAAACCAGTCGTAGACGTTGCTCCAGCTCCCGCCCGGCAATCGAAGCAATGTCGCCCCCGACTCGACCGTCGAAGCGATGAACTCGGGATCGGACAGCAGTTCGGGACCGAGCCAAGCGGGAACATTCGTGCCGAACAACCGAGGATTCAACAGATGTGGGCGCCGCTCGAGGTCGATCGTGAAATCGACTGGGTCCAGATCGTCGACCGGGGCGTCCGCCGGCGACGTGTCCACCGGAGCAGTCACACGCTCGGTTTCGGAGGGAATCGTGGTGATCCGATCGAGATCGGACTGTGGCAACTGCTTCGACGCACATCCTCCCGAGAAGGCGCTGGCAGCGAGCATCACGGCGAGTGCACGCGGTCTGCCTCGTCGCCGAATCACGGGCGTCAGCGTATCGGTCGGTGGTCAACGCTCCAGGTCAGCATCGGGCGCTGGCTCGGCAGCTGGTCGAGGCGCTCGGTCGTGTTGCCGGTCGAGGTGCTGGCCGAGCGTCGCCGTCACACTCGATTGACGGACTTCACGGACCCTTGTCGTCGATGGCACCAACTCCACCATCCCAATACTGTAACGTTATCGTCATGATTTGGAATCGTCGGATAACGACGAATCATCGGCATGGCGCGGCGCTGTGCAAACTCAGGACTCGTCGTGGCTCTGGCCTTGCCGCTGACCGCTGCAATCGGTACGGCCGGATCACCGGCCCGGACCGACATGATCGAAGCCGTCAACGCCAATTCGACGTATGAGCTGCAGGTCGCGCGGCCAAGCCGGTGTGCCCAGCAACGCCGAAGCCGCCGTGATCAACCTGACCGCGATCAACGCCACCGAGGCCGGCTACATCACTGCCTACCCCTGCGGCCAGCCACGTCCGACCGCCTCGACCATCAACTACCAGCCGGGCATCGGCGCTCGCGCCAACGCAGCGATCGTCCAACTCGGCACCGGCGGCAAGATCTGCCTCTACAGCCTCAAACCCGTCGACATCCTCGTCGACATCAGCGGCTGGTTCCCCGCCAACTCCGACTACACCGGCCGCGCCCCCACACGCCTCCTCGACACCCGCACCACCGGCACAGCATCGTCCGGCACCACCCTCGAACTCGCCGTCGCCGGCCAAGCCGGTGTGCCCAGCAACGCCGAAGCCGCCGTGATCAACCTGACCGCGATCAACGGTGCCGAGGCCGGCTACGTCACTGCCTACCCCTGCGGCGAGCCACGTCCGACCGCCTCCACCATCAACTACCAGCCGGGCATCGGCGCTGGCGCCAACGCAGCGATCGTGCAACTCGGCACCGGCGGCAAGATCTGCCTCTACACCAGCCAAACCGTCGACATGCTCGTCGACATCAGCGGCTGGTTCCCCGCCAACTCCGACTACACCGGCCGCGCCCCCGCACGCCTCCTCGACACCCGCACCACCGGCACAGCATCGTCCGGCACCACCCTCGAACTCGCCGTCGCCGGCCAAGCCGGTGTGCCCAGCAACGCCGAAGCCGCCGTGATCAACCTGACCGCGATCAACGGTGCCGAGGCCGGCTACGTCACTGCCTACCCCTGCGGCGAGCCACGTCCGACCGCCTCCACCATCAACTACCAGCCGGGCATCGGCGCTCGCGCCAACGCAGCGATCGTGCAACTCGGCACCGGCGGCAAGATCTGCCTCTACACCAGCCAAACCGTCGACATCCTCGTCGACATCAGCGGCTGGTTCCCCGCCAACTCCGACTACACCGGCCGCGCCCCCACACGCCTCCTCGACACCCGCACCCCGCCGGCCCAACCCGTTCCGCCGGTGACCACAGTTCCGCCTGTATCCCCTGGCGGCCAGATCGAGTTCTCCGAATCGTTCGACAACGACACCGGCCTCGATCGGTTCGACCTCGGGGTTTACCATCGCAACCTCGACGATCTCAACTGGCCCGGCGGCTCCGGCGGCAGTTGGACCGGCGACCACGACGTCAACTGTGGATCGCCAGATACCCAGCGTCCGCTGCGCCTCGATGTCGGCGACTCGGCCGCCACCCGCCGAGCGAACTCGTTCTACTTGTGCAAGAACCACCTGATGACCTCGATGGGCGAGGTCGACAACTACTCCGTGGTGTGGTTCTCTCCCAAGCAGGTCTTCTCGTCGGTCTCGTCGGTGTGCTTCGACGTGAATCTCACCGACCTCGGCACCAGGCAGTGGTGGAAGGTCGGCGTGGTCAAGTCGTCGGCGTTCGACAACGGCAGCTTCCTCGTGTCGGATATCCCGTCGTCCAATCTGCCGACCAGTCTGTCCACGTCGAACCTCCTCGCCGCGACTTGGGGCGGGCAGGGATCGGCGGGCTACCCCGGCGGCAAGATGAAGATCGGCGACACGAAAACCGACGTGGAGTCAAACCCATCACCGAACGACAAGGCGACTCGTCACCAGGTCTGTCTGGTCGACAACGGCAACCGCACGGTGACGTTCACCGTTGCTGGGGTGTCGGCGACGGTTGCGGGATCGTTCCCCTCCGGCCCCGTTCGAGTCGTCTTCTACGACCACAACTACACGCCTGACAAAGACGGCCGCCCAGCAGGTCATACGTGGCACTGGGACAACGTCGTCGTCCGCTCGGCCTCATGACCCGAAGCGGGCCCAGCCCGCTTCGTGTTCGGTGAGTTCGATCTACGGGTACCACCCGCACTGATCGCCGGACTCATCTGACGCAAGATTTCGCTACCAGTTCGTGCGACCGCTTGCTCCATCATGGAACCGGCCGGTCAAGAACGGCGAGCAGGAGTCAGGTCTTTGTCAATTTCTTCACGTTCTGTGGCGGGCGACTCCCGCTCGGTGCGTGAATGACAAAGAAATCTGAGAATGACCCTATTTTGCTGGCCTTTCGTGCGCAATCCGTGTTATCCATGAAATTGTTATTCATGAGTGGATAACGGAAACAGCGGCAAGGAACGGCGGAAGCGGGGTCAAGGAAGATGCGATCAACTCGTATCGAGGTGCAATCGGTGAGCGATCACACGAGCACTTCACAAGATGTTGAGATTGAGATCGAGAGTCCCGTAGAGCGGGAAATCTCCACGGCGATCAAGGAACAGCCACGGCTCAAGCTCAAGCTTGCGTTCGCCGATGGGATTTCGGTGGTGGTCGCCTTGCTGGTGGCCTTCACCGTGCAGCGTGTTTTCCGGCCGATTCCGCAAGACCTTGCGTTTGAACACCTAGCGCTGGCCGCAGCGAGCATTCCGGGCTTCGCGTTCGGCGCTTTCGTGAGTCGTCTCTACCTCGCCCGCGCCAACGAACGGACGTCCCAGGAAGCCGGCAACGTGTTGCGCGCGGTCATGACCGGAATGGCAGGGTTGGTGTTGATCGCCTTCCTGTTCCAGTTCAAAGACCTGTCGCGATTGTGGGTCGCCTCGTTCGGCCTGTGTGCTGTCGGGGCGCTGTTGATCGAGCGGCAGTTGGCCCGCCGAGTGTTCGCCCGCATGCGCGCAACCGGCCGGCTCTCACGCCCAATCCTGATCATCGGCACGGATGCTCATGCGATCGGGTTGTTGCACACCTATCAACGTAACCCCGAGCTCGGCTACCAAGTGGTCGGCTTCATCGGCGACGACGATCTCGGTGAGCGGGCGGGCGTCAGGGTCCTCGGTTCGATCGCCGATCTGCCCGACGTGCTCGCCGCCAACGACCTCATCGTGGGCGTCGTGGTGTCGCTCGCATCCGTCGGGCATGACAACGTGAACATGATCACACGACGTCTCACCGACGACGGCTACCACGTCGCCCTGTCGTCATTGCTCACCGATATCGATGTGACCCGGCTGCGGCCCCAAGAATTCGCCGGCCGTACGATGCTGTATGTCGAACCGGTGGTGCGTGGTGGTTGGCGAGCGGTGGCCAAGCGCACGTTTGATATCGCTGTTGCGGTAACCGTTCTGAGTCTCTCGGCGCCGATCTGGATCATCGCCATGATCGCCATCAAGCTCGATGGGCCCGGGCCGATCATGTTCCGCCAGGAACGTGTCGGCCGCTACGGTGAGTCGTTCACGATGACGAAGCTGCGCACCATGGTGGTCGGTGCCCACAAGATGAAGGCCGGTCTGGAAGATCAGAACGAGGCAGACGGGCCGCTGTTCAAGATGGAGGATGATCCTCGCATCACACGGGTCGGGCGGTTCCTGCGAAAGTACTCGATCGACGAACTCCCCCAGCTGGTCGCGGTCATCCGTGGCGAGATGAGCATGGTCGGACCACGTCCGGCGCTGCTCGAGGAAGTCGAGGAGTGGGACCCGTCGGTGCGCGAACGGCTCCGGGTCCTGCCTGGCCTGACCGGCCTCTGGCAGGTATCGGGTCGTTCGTCGACGTCGTTCGAGCAATACAAGCGACTCGACCTGTACTACGTCGACAACTGGTCGTTGGCCCATGACCTGCGAATTTGTATCCGGACCATCGGCGCCGTGGTGTCACGTCGAGGAGCAGCGTGATCATGCAGCATCCGAGTTCGTCATTGAGCGTCGCCATCATCGGCACCGGCTACGTCGGTCTCACCACCGGGGCATGCCTCGCCTCGCTCGGCATCGACGTGACGTGCTGCGACATCGACGAACGCAAGGTCAGGCTGCTCGAGGCAGGGGAGATTCCATTCGTCGAACCCGGGCTACATGAGGTCATCCAGCGCAGTCGCGAGGCAGGGCACCTGAGCTTTGCACTCGGCGCCGACCCGGCGGTGAAGACCGCCGATGTCGTCTTTCTCTGTGTGCCGACGCCACAAGACGACGATGGCTCAGCCGACCTCAGCTACGTGCGCGCCGCCGCCGAGGAGATCGGCCCATTGCTCAAGCCTGGCGCGATTGTCGTCAACAAGTCGACGGTTCCCGTCGGCTCGTTCCACCTGGTGGGTGACGCCCTTGGCCGCGATGACGTCGACGTCATCTCCAATCCCGAGTTTCTCCGCGAAGGCTCTGCAGTCCGAGATTTTCTCGAACCAGATCGAATTGTGATCGGCTCAGACTCGCGTCAAGCGGCCCACACCGTGGCATCGCTCTACGACCCCCTGCACGCCGAGGTCGTCTTCACCGATCCAGCCTCTGCCGAACTGATCAAGTACACCGCCAACGGCTTCCTCGCGATGAAGATCTCATTCATCAACAGCGTTGCTGCATTGTGCGAGGAGGTTGGCGCCGACGTTGCGAGCGTTGTCGAGGGCATCGGGTCCGACGGGCGGATCGGCAGGGCGTTCCTGCAACCAGGGCCCGGTTGGGGCGGGAGTTGTTTCCCGAAGGACTCGCGGGCGTTGGTAGCGATCGCTGCCGAGAATCGATACGACTTCTCACTGATGCGCGGCGTGATCGACATCAACGAACAGCAATACGACCGCATGGTCGCCAAGGTCCAACGGCGCTGTCGGAGGCGACCTCGACGGGCGCCTGGACGACATCGTGGTCGGCGCACTCGGCCTCACCTTCAAGGCCGGAACCGACGATCTGAGGGAGTCTCCGAGTCTTCGAATACTCGAACGGCTGCAGGCCCTCGGAGCCACCGTCCAGGCTTACGACCCGACGACCGCTGGCAAACTCAACCCTGTCCAGACCGATCGCCTGGCCGGGCTCACGCTTGCTGCGACGGCGCTCGACGCTGTCACCGACGTCGATGTCGTCGTCATCTTGACCGAATGGCCGGAGTTCGCCGGGCTCGACCTCTCCAAGATCGCAGACGTCATGAGCGGCACGGCCCTGGTCGATTGTCGCAACCTGCTCGACCCCGAATCGGTCCGCCGTGCAGGGCTCAGCTACGACGGTGTCGGTCGTTCGTGAGCGCCGATCGCACGCTTGTGGCGGGCGGAGCCGGATTTCTCGGCTCACACCTCTGTGACCAGTTGATTCTCGACGGGGACCACGTGCTCTGCGTCGACAACTGCAGCACGGGTTCGCTCGACAACATCGCTCACCTTCAAGGTCACGAACGGTTCAGCTTCGCTCACCACGACGTCGTCCAGCCCGGCCTCGAACAACACGTCGAAGCGACCTGGCCCGGATCCGGTCCGACGCGGGTACTCAATCTTGCAAGTCCCGCTTCCCCACCCGAGTACCTTCGCCGACCGATCGACACCCTCGATGTCGGCAGCATCGGTACTCGTCGTCTGCTCGACCTTTCCGTCGAACACCGGGCGCGGTTTTTCCTCGCATCGACGAGCGAGGTGTACGGCGACCCGCACGTGCATCCCCAACCCGAGAGCTACTGGGGCAATGTGAATCCGATCGGCGAGCGATCGGTGTACGACGAGGCGAAACGTTTCGCCGAGGCGCTCACGATGGCGTATCACCGCTCGTACGACCTCGACGTGCGAATCGTGCGAATCTTCAACACCTACGGCCCTCGCATGCAGGCCGACGATGGCCGTGTCGTCACGAATTTCGTCAATCAGGCGCTCCGCGGCGACCCGATCACCATCTACGGCGACGGGAGCCAGACCCGGAGCTTCTGCTATGTCGACGACGAGGTTCGTGGTTTGATGGCGGTCCTGAACGGGCCGTTGACGGGCCCGGTGAACGTCGGAAACCCGCACGAGTTCACGATGCTCGAGTTCGCCGATCTCGTGATCGAGATCACCGGAACCTCTTCGATACTCCAGTTCCACAGGCTTCCATCCGACGATCCGAAGTGTCGCCAACCTGATATCGAGATCGCACGTGGGCAGTTGGGGTGGGAGCCTTCGATTTCGATTCGCGAAGGGCTCGAACGAACGATCGCGTGGTTCCGCGAGAGCGATCGCGTCGCTCTCGAAACCCGCTGACGGTCTCGCGCGAGGGCCGTGGTCGCTGGATCCAGATCACGGCTCAACGGCGAGGGAATCGCTGATGCCCACCGACTTGGGTGGAGCCGGACGACCAACAGGCACCCAGAACGTCACCATTGACGCCAGCACGACCAAACCGAGTTCGGTCAATGTTCCGATACGAACCCCGGCGATGTGCCGTCGGTACAGCACCGTGTCGATCTGATGGAGCGACACCATCCGAATCGCGACGAACGCCCCAAGCGTCACGACGGCCAGACCCATCGGAAGGTATCTCCGGCGGCGCTCAGGAATCCGCCAGCAGGCGAGGCTGACCGAGATCAACCATCCCAGGCCGACGAAGGCGACCACGGCGGCCTGGATCGGGCGACGCGATTCGTACCAGCCATCGTCGACGAACTCGCGACGGCCGAAAGCGGAGATTGCATCGCCCACCCCGCCGGCTCGTCCGATCGCCATCACGACGAGAAGTCCGCAAGTCAGCACCCAGAACGGTGGCCAGACACCATCGACTGCAGCAGCCCGATCGCGTTCTCGACGAAGCGCCACCATCGTGAGCGCGGCGGCGACGAGGTAAGCGCCGACCCGCACCAGGTTCGAGTCCGTGGCATCGACCATCAGGGCACCGTATCGCCGAGCGCAGCGACGGCGTGCCCGGCTTGCTTGCCACCCACGCAGTCGGAACGGCGTCGTCGGATGCCGATCGGAACTCGGCGACCGCGCCGTTGCATGGTGGAACTCGCGCAGCCGACTCGTCGACAACTCCACGGCGCGATCGAACCGCTGGCATCACGATGCCAATCCGGCGTCGGTGACCACCAGGTCGAGGCGGACATCGTGCGGCTCGACGGGCAGTCGGTCGACGAGTTGTGGTTCGAAACCGACACCGATCGTGACGCAGTCGGGTCGCACACGCAACAGGAACCGGTCGTACCAGCCGCCGCCCTGACCGAGCCGGTCACCGGCGGCCGTGAAGGCGATGCCAGGCACGATCACGACGTCGACCGTCTGCGGATCGGGTGGCGGATCGTCCTCCGGCAACACGACCGTCTTGGCCTCGGAGCGGCACCACTCGATGAACGGCGCCGTCGACGGTTCACCGGGGATCGAGTCGAACACCATCACCGTTCGGGCATCCGACACCGCACCCAACGCTCGAACGAACGACCAGAGGAGTTCCGAGCGTTCGGCGTGGTCTGGCAGCGCTCGGCGGAGCGCTCGCATCTCGACCCGAACACTGGTTTTGTCGCTGGTCGGATCTACCACGTCCGCGGACTCTAGTGTCAGAGACGATGAGCGAAACCGCAGACCACGAATTCGACGCCGAGCAGTTCCGTACGGTGCTGGGGCACTTCCCGACCGGGGTCACGATCGTGTCCGGCAAGGGTGGCGACGGTCCGGTCGGCTTCACGATCGGTTCGTTCACCTCGGTGTCGCTCGACCCACCGCTGGTCGGGTTTCTGCCGATGAAGGACAGCTCGACCTGGGCGGCGATGGCCGAGAGTGGCTCGTTCTGCGTCAACGTGCTCAGCCGCGATCAAGCAGACCTGTGCTGGAAGTTCGCCAAGAACGGCAACGAGGCCGAGCGCTACTCAGATGTCGAGTGGCACACCGCCCCAACCGGGTCGCCGATCATCGACCGGGCCGTCGCCTGGATCGACTGCACCGTCGAGGATGTCGTCGAGATGGGCGACCACTACTTCGTACTCGGACGCGTGGTCGCCCTCGAGGCCGACGCCGACCACAACGGTCAAGGCCCATTCCCGCTGTTGTTCTTCAAGGGCACTCTCGGCGGCTTCGCAGCGGAAGGCTGACGTGATGCAACCCGGAACCGCCGAGTGGTTCGACCAGGTGATCGAACCGATCATCGAACCCGACCTGCCGATCATCGATCCGCACCACCACCTGTGGCCGCCGGGTGGGTCGCTCCCGTACGGCATCGACACGCTCGCCGCCGATACGGGCTCTGGTCACAAGGTCGTTGCGACCGTGTTCATCGAGTGCCGTGCCGGCTACCGCACCGATGGACCCCCACACATGCGACCCGTCGGCGAGACCGAGTTCGTGGCAGCCCAGGCCGTCGAGCTCGGACGCCAGCATCCCGGTGCAGCCCCAATCTCGGGCATCGTGGCCCACGCCGATCTGGCGATCGGCGAGCGACTGGGCGACGTGCTCGATGCTCACGAGGCCGCCGGCGGCGGGTTGTTCAAAGGCGTCCGCGACGCACTCGCCAGCGCACTCGAACCCGAAGCGCTGATGATCCCCGGCCGAGCCGAGCCAGGACGCTTCGCCAACAAAGTCTTCCGGCACGGGGTGCGCGAGCTCGGCAAGCGCGACCTCACGTACGACACGTGGCACTACCACCATCAGAACTCCGAGATGCTGGAACTGGCACGCGCGGTTCCCGACACGATGATGGTGCTCGACCATTTCGGCACGCCGCTCGGCGTCGGCCGGTACGCCGGGCGCCGCGACGAGATCTTCGACGAGTGGGCGGAAGGTGTCGCCGAGCTGGCAACGTGCGACAACATCGTCGCCAAACTCGGCGGGCTGGCGATGCCGGACAACGGATTCGGTTGGCACGAAGCCGCCAAGCCACCGACCTCCGACGAGTTCGTCGAGGCTCAGGCCCGCTACTTCCACCACACGATCGAGTGCTTCGGACCGGAACGCTGCATGTTCGAGAGCAACTTCCCGGTCGATCGCTTCTCGATCTCGTACCCCGTGCTCTGGAACGGTTTCAAGAAGATCGCCGCCGGCTACACGCCACACGAGAAGGCGGCGATGCTGTTCGGCACAGCGCGTCGGATCTACCGCCTGTAATCCGCTTCACGTGGCGGCAGAATGGTCGCATGCAGACGGATCGACGGTTGGAGTTGGCGATCGGGATCGACGTGTTCGTCGTGGTGCTGTTCGCTGCGATCGGACGTCGCACGCACTACGAGGGGTCGGCGTTCACCGGTGTGATGAAGACGGCGCTGCCGTTCCTGATCGGTCTGGCGATCGCCTGGCTGATCGGCCGGGCCTGGAAGCGACCCACTTCCGTGTTGACCGGATTGCTGGTTTGGCCGATCACCGTGCTGGCCGGGATGATCGTGCGGCGAACCGTGTTCGATCGCGGCACCGCAACGTCGTTCGTGGTGGTCACCACGCTGTTCCTCGGTGCCTGCCTGGTGGGATGGCGACTCGTGTTCCGCTTGATCGAGCATCACTCGACGCGGGCGCGACGGGCAGCGCAGGTGTCCGGCGGTTCCTTGATCGAGAAGTAGACGTCCCGTCCCGCCCGAGTAAGTGGAGTGCGCCGACCGAGGCTCAGACTTCGGGAACGGTGACCGGAGTGGCGTCGACGAGATCGCTGAACTCGGCGCGCACCTCGGCGGTAGGCGCCACGTAGGTCATTGATCGCAAGTTGCCGGACTCGAAGATGAACAGCACTTCGATCGGTTCGTCGGCACCGATCGCCAGCGCCGACGCCGGATAGGTCGCGGCGACCGTCGACAGCGTGCCGTCGAACGAGCGCACTTCGAGCGTCAGCGGCGCCCGCAGAGGTCCGATCGGATCGGTCACCGGACTTGTTTCATCCAGTTCCGCCCACGTGTTGTCGCTGAAGACCCACGAGCTTTCGGGCGTGACCACGTACTCGATGGTCGACCCGCCGGTCGTCACCGTCAATCGGGTTCCCTCGCCGACCCGATCGCCCTCGGCGGAGAGTGCCACGGCGCCGTTGACCGTGGCGATGGTCACGAAGTGATAGCCGAGGGCGTAGCGGTCCAGCCCCGCACTCAGTAGCAGTGCGGGATCGGGCGGAGCCGCAACGCTGGGCGGAGGAGCGGCGACGACCGTGGGCGGCACGGTGCCGGCCGCCTCGACGGTCGCCGGGGACGTCGGTGGGCTCACGACGGTGGCCGCCTCCGTCGTCGACGCGGCGGCGATCGTCGTCGACGCGGCGGCGATCGTCGTGGCCCCGGTCGGCTCGGTCTGCTCGCCCGACGAGGCGCAGGCGCCGAGCAGCGCCGCCGCGATCAGCGGCATGGCTCGATGCAGCGTTCTGGGTGCGACCCGTCGCCGGTCAGTCACCGCCGGAGCTGTCGTGGCCGTCCGATCGTGTCCGCGATCGTCGTCGTGCCGGTCGGCTCGATCGCGCTCTCGTGGTCGTCGTCTGCGGTCGGCTCGGCGCTTCTCGTGGTCGTCGTCCTTGCGGCGTTCTCCGCGATGATCTCCTTCGCCGTCGGCGGTGGCTTGCGGATCGATCGGCGTGTTGACGTCGGGAGCAGCGGCGGCGCATCGGATCTTGGCCTTCGCGCCGACCGTGAGGCCGGAGTCACCGGTCTTGGTCGAGATGTCGACCCGTTCGCCCCCGGCGAACTTGACCTTGGCGCTGTGATCGCGGTAGCTGACCTCGGCCGTGCCAGGGTTCGCCACGACGTCGGTGACGGCACCGTCGGCCGCGACGTTGTAGGTCAGTGTCGCCGTGGTCCCGTCGCACAACATCCCACTCCACGTGTGCGAACCGACCGCCTCACCTTCTGGGATCTGCCGACCCTTGATCTTCGACAAGGAGATCGACAGCTTGGCGCTGGTGTCGGCGCTCTCGTCGTCGCCGCGGTGATGGTCGTCGCCGACCTTGACGCGAATCGTCAGCACCCGGGTTTGGCCGGCGGCGCTGAACTCGACGCGTGCCGAGGCCGAGGACTCGCTGCTGTCGTCGTGACCCCCGTAGGTGGTCTCGCCGACGACGTTGGTGATCGGCGAGTCGACGGCGACATCGGAGATGTCGGGTGTCCCCTCGGCGGTCGCACCGACCGTGAACGTGACGGAGGTGGTCTCACCAGTTCCGAAGACGTCGCCGGTCCATCCACTGGCTCCGGTGACCTCGGCCAGGCTGGCGGCACGGGCGTCGATTCTGAGTCCGCCGCGCTTGGCCTTGACGCGGACCTTGACGGTTCCGGCATCGTTCACGAACTGAACGTTGTTGGTCTTCAGCTTGGTCGCCGTGTAACCATCGGCCGGGTTGAGGGAGACGTCGACGAGATTGCCACCCGGGTCGGAGTTGATGTCGACGATCAGCGGGGCTCCGAGCAACGGCAGCGATACCTGCGACGTCGAGGCCACCACGGGTTCGACGGGCACTGCCGGATCGCTCGGCACAGCATCGGCGGGTGAGAGTGCGCTCACTCCGGCTCCGGTGCCGAAGGTGGCGATGCCTCCTGCAAGTGCGACGGCGGCGATTGCGACGATCTTCGTGAGACGCATGGTTGATCCTCGTTCGTGGTTGGTCTGCATGAGCTTCGCAGGGTCGTCCGCAACGCCCATTGTGGCAGCTTCAGCGCTCCGCGTCATGGGCTTTTCGTCAAGAGACTGTAACAATTTGCGAGATCGTCGACATTGGGATCCCGAGCGGTGATGCTCGCCGGCAACGCTCGATCAGGTGTCCGGCGGTTCTTTGATCGAGAAGTAGACGCCGATCAGCACGGCCAGCAGCACGATCCACACGATCGAGCGCAGCACGAACCTGATCCAGCCGATCACCATCCCGAACAACCAGATCACGACCAGTACGACGATCACCCATCCGATTGCGGAGGCGAGCGCTGAGCGAGGCTTCGAGGCCATATCAGCAGCTCACACGATGTTGGTGATCGCGCCCTTTTCGGCGCCTTGGGCGAGCTTGGCGTACTTGGCCAGCACACCGCTCGTGTAGCGAGCAGCGTTGGGCTGCCAGCCCTCGCGGCGGGCTGCCAGTTCGGTCTCGTCGACCAGCAGGTCGAGGGCGAATGTCGGCACGTCGATCTTGATCGATGTCACCGTCACGGACGAAGGCGATCGGGCCACCGTCGACCGCCTCGGGCGCCACGTGGCCGATACAGAAGCCCCATGTGCCGCCGGAGAAGCGGCCGTCGGTGATCAGCGCCACGTCGCCGCCACGCCCGGCACCCTTGAGGGCACCGGTGATTGCCAGCATCTCGCGCATGCCCGGGCCACCCTTCGGGCCCTCGTAGCGGATCACGATCACGTCGCCCGGGTTGATCTCGCCGGCCATCACGGCCGCCATCGCACCGTCCTCACCGTCGAACACGCGGGCCGGGCCCTCGAACGAGCGCTGCTCTTTCGACAGGCCGGCGACCTTCACGACCGATCCGTTCGGTGCCAGCGATCCGGTCAGGATGTTGAGGCCACCCTCGGCGTTGATCGGGTTCGAGATCGGGTACACCACGGTGCCGTCGGGCTCCGGCGGGTCGATCTCTGCCAGGTTCTCGGCCATCGTCTTGCCGGTCACGGTCATCTCGTCACCGTGCAGCAGGCCGGCCTCGAGCAGGTGCTTGAGCACCACGGGCACGCCACCGATCCGGTCGAGGTCGGTCATGTGGAACTTGCCGCCCGGCTTCATGTCGGCGAAGTGCGGGACACGGCTGGCGACCTTGTTGAAGTCGTCGAGGTCGAGTGCCACACCGGCCTCGTTGGCGATCGCAAGCAGGTGCAGCACGGCGTTGGTCGATCCGCCGAGCGCGTTGGCGAGGGCGATCGCGTTCTCGAAGGCGCCCTTGGTGAGGATGTCGTGCGGGCGCAGACCCATCTTGAGCATGTTCACCACCGCCTCGCCGGCTCGGCGGGCGTCGTCTTCACGGCGACGGTCGACGGCCGGCGGCGAAGCCGAACCCGGCAGCGACAAGCCGAGCGCCTCGCCGATCGAACTCATCGTGTTGGCGGTGAACATGCCGCCACAGGCGCCCTCACCGGGACACGCGTTCTTCTCGATCGCGAACAGCTCCTCCTCGGTGATGTTGCCTGCCGCGCAGGCACCGATCGCCTCGAACACCGACGTGATGTCGAGCGCCGTGCCGTTGAGATAGCCAGGATGGGTCGAGCCGTTGTACACGAACACCCCCGGCAGGTCGAGCCGGGCGATCGCCATCATCATGCCGGGCATCGACTTGTCGCATCCGCCGGTCGCGACCAGCCCGTCGAGACGCTCGCCGTGCATGACGCACTCGACCGAGTCGGCGATGACCTCGCGGCTGACGAGCGAGGCACGCATACCCTCGTGGCCCATCGAGATGCCATCTGACACCGTGATCGTGCCGAACTCGAGCGGCACTCCCCCGGCCTCGCGCACGCCTTCCTTGGCGGCAGCCGTGAGGCGCCGAATCGAGACGTTGCAGGGCGTGATCTCGTTCCACGAGGAGGCGATCCCGATCTGCGGCTTGACCCAGTCGTCCTCGGTCAGTCCAACCGCACGCAGCATCGCTCGGGCGGCAGCCTTCTGGATGCCGTCGGTGACGTCACGCGACCTGGGCTTGATGTCGACGGGGGTCTCGCTGGAATCGGTCGTCATCCCCGCCAGGGTAGTCGCCGACACCCCGATCCAGCCCGGTGAAGACGCCCGGTGCTTCCGGCGCGGATCGGCACCGATCACGACGCCGGGTAGCGTGCCGACCATGCGGTTGGGCGAGCGGGTCTCCTGATGGGAAACGTCATCTTCGTCGTCGTGCTCGCTGCGATCGCCGGCGCCATCATCTGGGCCGCCTATCAGTACCGGGAGCAGCAACGCGCCAAACTGCGGGCAATCGCCGCTGCCCACGGCCTACAGGTCGACCTCGACACCAAAGCGCCTCCGAAGATCGACTTCGATCTGTTCGACACCGGCAGCAGCAAGAAGGTCGACGCCCAGATGTGGCGAGCCGGGGAACAGGACAGCGTCTTCCAGTACCGGTACACGACCGGTTCGGGCGACGACTCGACCACCTACAAGTTCACGGCGGCGCTGATCGACGTGCCGTTCATGGCCCCGCATCTCACGATCTCGACCGAGAACCTGTGGTCGAAGATGAAACGGATTGTCGGCCTGCGCGACATCGAGGTCGAGTCGCCCGATTTCAACGAGCGCTACCAGGTGCGCTGCTCGGACGATCGATTCGCGATCACCCTGCTCGACCCGTCGACGATCGGCTGGATGCTGTCGCCCAGCAGCGGGCTGGGCAGCGTCACGTTCGAGTTCCTCGGGCCGTGGATGCTGTGCCACTGCGACCAACTCGACGTCGAATCGTTGCCAGGGCTGCTGGCGTGGGCGCAGTCGGCGCGGGCCCAACTGCCGGCGGTGCTGGCGGAGTTGTACGGGCGATGAACAACACCTCTGGCGATCTGCGTCGTGGTGATCTTGCTGATCCCCGGCAGCTGGTGGGTGTCGCACACGCGGCTGGTCGGCGCCCGCAACGACGTCGCCGGTGGCTGGGCCGACGTCGACGCCGAACTGCAGCGCCGGCACGTGCTGGTGCCACAGCTCGTCTCCGCCGTGCAGGCGGCGGCAGCCCACGAGCGCGAGCTGCTGGTGGAACTGGCGCGCCGCAACGAGGTCGCCGCCGCCGCACCCCATACCCCACTGGCGGCCAGTCAGTTCGAACCTCCACTCACCGAGGCGGTCGCCCAGGTGGTCGCCGTCGCCGAGCGCTACCCGCAGCTCAACAGCCAGGCCAACTTCCTCGAACTGCAACGCCAGCTGTCGCTCACCGAGGACCGGATAGCCGCCGCCCGCAGGTTCTACAACACTCGCGTCGAGCGCCTCAACCGCCGCGTCGAGGCGTTTCCGTCAGGGATGGTGGCCCGCCGTCACGGGTTCGCGAAGGCGGAGTTCTTCGACATCTGAGCGGCATCGACGTGTGGCTCGACAGCCGACGCCTCGAACGGCGCCGCCTCGACCGTGCGCCACAACAGCACCAGGCCGAGCATCGCGATCAGCGCTCCGCCGAGGAACCCTGCCTGCTTGTTGAAGATCTCGCCGACGCCACCAAGCAGCACGCCACCGATCACGGTGCCGAGCTCGAAGAACATCGTGAACGACGACAGCGCGCTCGCTCGCTCGTGGTCGCCGACGCGGTTGATCACGTTGGCCATCAGCGACGGGTACATGAACGCCATACCGACGCCCATGAACGCAGCGCCGACCCACAGTGCCCACGGCTCGGCAACCGCCGACATCACGAGCAGTCCGGCGGCCAGAGACACCAGCGCCACGGTGACCATGCGATGCTCGCCGAAACGTTCCGGCATCGTGGCACCGAACAGACGCAGCCCGAGGCTGATCGACGCTGTACAGCATGAACAGACCGGCCGAGCCGGCCAAGCCCGACCGCAGCGGGCGTGCTCGGGGATGAACGCCGAGAACACCGAGAAGGCGGCGATCCCCGTCGCCAGCACGACGCCGGGCCAGAGCGCCGCACGGTGGAACAGCGGCGGCTTCGTCGTCGGCGGTCGGCGCCGACGTCCGGTCGACCCGGCTCGGCACTCCGAAGACGGTGATCGCAGCCAGCGCCGCGAACCCTGCGGCGACCAGGAAGGCGAGCGCGTAGCGGTCGTCTCGCCGAGCACCCATTCACCGAGCGTCGGACCGATGCCGATCCCGCCGTAGACGGCGACCGAGAAGTAGCTGGCCGCCTCGGCCCGCCGATGGGGCGGCGAGAGATCGGCGATCAGCGTGGCGGCGGCGACGAACAAGGCCGCTTCGCCGAGGCCCATCACGGCTCGCAACACCAGCACGTGCCACAGCTCGGTGGCGAGGCCCAACATGGCGCCGGCAGCAGCGGCCAGCAGGGCCCCGGCCATCATCAGCGCCCGCCGCCCGAAGCGTTCGGTCAGGCGACCGAGGAACGGGCGAGCGACGACGGCGGCGATCGCGAACGTGGCGATCGCCAAGCCGATCCCGAACTCGCCATACCCCAGCTCGTCCTCGATGAAGCGCGGCACCGTGACCAGCACCATGCCGATGTAGAAGAAGAACACGAACGCCGTAGCGGTGACCGACAGGAACGGCCCGGTGATCAACCGGGTGTCGTCGCGCTGTTCGTGGCGCTGGTTCGGAGGTGTTCACGTCAGACATGCTCGTGGCTGCAACGCCCGACTACATCACCGGATTCCGAGAGCGCCCCGGTCATCCGTCACACATCAGGCCGACTCGACCCCGGCGTCGAGACGCTGAGCCGACTCCTCCACTCCCAAGAAGCAGAGCGCATCCGCAATCTTCATCACGCTGCCATCCTGAACTTGAGCTATTGGCGGGCTACGTCTACGGAGACGTGGAGGTCTTGGGTGGTGGCGGGGCCGATCATCACGCCTCTGACGGGGATCACGTCGTCGTAGTCGCGGCCCCAGGCGACGGTGACGTGCTCGTTGGCCGGGACGTGGCCGTTGGTGGGGTCGAAGTCGACCCAGCCGTCGTTCGGGGTCCAGACCGAGCACCAGGCGTGCGACGCATCGGCCCCGACCAGGCGAGCTTCTCCGGGCGGCGGAACCGACTCGATGTAGCCGCTGACATAGCGGGCTGCCAGCCCGAGCGAACGCAGGCATCCGATCGCCAGATGGGCGAAGTCCTGGCACACCCCTCGGCGGGCGGACAGCACCGCCCCCAGCGGGGTCGCCAGGTTCGAGAAGTGCGGGTCGAACTCGAACTCCTCGTAGATCTGCAGGCACAGCGCTCTGCACGGCGTCGACGATCGGGCGACCGGGCGGGAAGGCGCGGGCGGCCATCGGGGCGAAGGCGGGCGCCAGCGCCTCGACATCGATGAACGCCGACGACGAACGGAACGAACCGACCTCGATCGCCAGGTCGCCCATTGCGTTGGCGGCCAGATCGGCGACCTGTTCCCACGGGGTCGAGTCGGTCGGTGCCGCACGCTGGCTGACCTCGACCACGCTGACCGCTTCGACCACCATCTCGGTGTGCGGCTCGTGGAGACCGAACTGATTGACGAGATTGCCGAACACGTCGAGGTACGAATCCCACTCCGACGCCTTGGGGATCAGCGTCACCTGAGCTTCGTGGACGACCTGATAGTCGGTCGGCCGCGGAACGAGACAGGCCACCGAATAGCCGTCGGTCATCGTGGCGCCGTATCGGTACCGCGTGCTGTGCACAACTCGGTAGGTGCGGGTACTCATGACGCCTGCTCGGTCGGTCGCATGATGATCGGATTGACCGGTGTCGAGAACCATCGACCGACGACACGGGTTCCGGCCTGCGTGATGATCGCCCTCAGTTCAGGAATCATGACGCCGACCGGCTGCTCGATCGCTGCCCGAGCCTGCCCGAGGAAGTCTCCACCGAGCGCAGGTTCGCCGTTGGCGGCGTGCTGCGCCAGCCG
Organism: uncultured Acidimicrobiaceae bacterium; assembly: GCA_963700265.1. Classification (GTDB taxonomy): domain Bacteria; phylum Actinomycetota; class Acidimicrobiia; order Acidimicrobiales; family Ilumatobacteraceae; genus Ilumatobacter. The sequence goes on from CAVOWX010000005.1 coordinate 87,393, forward strand.
ATCGATCGACGCCGCCAACGACCGGGGGTTCGTCTCGTCGACGACCAGCAGGTGCAGCGCAGCGTCGATCTCGACGTCGCTCCGGTATCGGCGCCGGTAGGCGACCAGGCTGTCGTTCGCCGCCAGCAGCACTTCGACGGCGGCAGCGTCGACCTCGGCCCGCGCCACGGAATCGTCCTGAGACAGGTCGAGCGAACCATCGATCAGATCGAGCAGAACCAGGCAGCGTTCGAGACGACGGCCGGTGTCGCCGATCCGCCAGGCCGGGCCGCGCACGGTGCTCTCCTGCCACAGGCCGGCGATCGCCGCGAAGTCGGCCAGGATGGCGTCGAGATCGTCGACCATCGTGAGGTGCTGCTGGAGCGACGAACGCAGCTCGGCGAGATGGGTGAGCACCCGGCCGGTGGTGACCGACAGGTATTCACGAACGGTGGTCGCCTCGGTCAGCAGCGAGCCGATCTCACGAGCGACGGCGTCACCCACGTGGGACAACTCCCGGTGCAGCATGTCGATACCGACCGATGCTTCGGCGCCGAGCACCGCCGAGGAGTCGCGACGGATCGTCGAGGTGAGTCGTCGCATCCGGTCGGCCCACGCCCCGCCGTGCATCGTGGTGAGCCCCGGGTCCTGTTCGATCCGCGACGAGATCACCCGCATCGTGCGCGCCATCGCCTCGGCCCGTTCGGCGGAACGATTCGTCCAATACAGCGCGTCGGCGGCCCTGGTCGGCACCGATCGGCCGAAGTCGACCTGCGGCAACCGGTGCCCGAGCGCCGGGGCGACGGTCTGGCCGAGCACCCAGACGTCCTTCACCGTGCAGGCGGTGGGCAGTCGCGGATCGTCGCCGGGAGCGAGCACACGACCGGCACCGCCCGGGAGCACCGAGATGGTGGTGCCGTCGTTGACCGCGAACATCCGCAACACGACACCGGCCTGATGCACATCGGGCGACACCGAGCCGGGCGCCAGCGGAAGCTGCACCAACAGTCGGTCGGGGTCGGCGAGCAGCGGCAGCAACTGTTCCATCGGATGGAGGCGTTCGATCGCGGCGTCGAGCAGGGGTTGCAGTTCGGCCGCCTCGATCGCCCCCGTGCCGTGTGCGTTCGCCAGGGCGACACCACCGGAGCGCACTGCCTGCAGCAGGCCGGGCACCCCGACCGAACCGTGGGCGGCGACCTCGAGCGGATCGATGGTCGGGTCCTCGAGCCGCCGGTACAGCAGGTCGACCGGTTCGAGCCCGTCGAGCGTGCGCAGCCACACCTTGCGCTGCCGCACGACGAGATCGGCGCCCTCCACGAGGTTCACGCCGAGTTGTACCGCGAGGAACGAGTGATCGACGTACGAGGCGTGATCGAGGCCACCCGAGAACAACACGATCCGCGGGCTCTCGACGGGCGACACCGACGCCAACGCCCTGCGCAGCGCGCCGGGAAAACGGCTGATGGCGGCGATGTCGACTTGGCTGACAACCTCCGGGAGTGCCCGCGTCATCACCGAGCGGTCGAGCAGGGCGTACCCCAGACCGGCCGGGGCGTCGGTGAGGTCCTGTACGACCGACCACACGCCGTTGGCGTCGAGCACCAGGTCGACGGCGTACGTGGTCAGCCAGCGCCTCGGTTGCGAGCCCACCGCGTTGACCCGGTACCGCGACGTCGACGCCAACACCTCGGCCGGCACGATCCGCTCGCGCACCAGGTGACGTTCGCCGTACAGATCCGCCAGCACGATCTCGAGTGCTTCCATCCGCTCGGCGACAGCCAGCGACAGCCACCGGAACGTCGGAGCGTCGAGCACGACAGGGATCGGATCGACACGCCACGGGCGGCTCTCGATCGTCGCCAGCCGACCGTCGGCGCGCACGGGGAGGTCGTGCACCAGGTGGCCGGCACCCTCGCCCGCCAGCAGCCGATCGGCGCGGGCCTGGCGGGCATCCGAGCTGACTCGGGTCGAGCAGTTGTTCCATCAGGTCGGGCGGGGCGTGCATGGGCGAGCCGGTCAGATCAGCGATCATGGGTGACACCACCACAGCGTCTCACCGCCGACCCGGTTCCGAACATCGCCGCCCATGGCGACATCAGTCAGCTGACACGGCGTAGCGGTCGCGGATCGCGATGTCGAGCCGGGCGATCGCCGCCTGGGTCGCTTCCATCGCACGATCGAGGTCTCGACCGCCGTGCAGATCGGGGTCGGAGGCGCTCAACGAGACTTGCGTTTCGTCGAGCACGGTGAGCACGTCCTGCGGGTTCGGCAGGCCGAGCAACACGCTGCGGATGTCGTCGAGGCAGCCCTGCACGGAACGCGGGAACGCCGCGTACGACAGCAGGAACCGCACCACAGCCAGCCCATCGATCGGACCGCGCACCGCCCGCTGGTACATCTGCAGCGCCGACACCGATCGCAACACGCTCATCCACCGCACCTGGTCGGTCACCAGCTCGTCCCGGTGGGCGGCCTCGAGTTCGAGGATTCCGGCTGCCGCGACCCCGATCACCCGGGTCGTCATGTCGGCCCGCTCGATCAGCCGGCCGAGCCGGAGCATCCGGAATTCGTTCGACCGCGTCATGGTCGACTCGAGAATCCCGTCGAGGCGACGACTGGTCTCGACCACGCTCACCAGGAACCGGTCACGAAGCTGACGTTCGACTGCACGTTCCGCCGACGCGTCGACATAGTGGGAGAGCTGGTTGACCGCCTGCCAGGCCTCGCGGGGCATCACCTCGCGGGTGGTGCGGAGGTTCTCGCGGGCCAGCGCAACGGTGCTCACGATGCTGCCCGGATTGCGCCGGTCGCACAGCAGGGAGCGCAGCACGGTGATCTCGCCCGACGGGTCGGTGTCGGGGACGACGATCGCCGTGGTCGAGCCGGTCAGCACGGCCAACGGTTCCCAGCGCAGCAGTTCCTGGCTGGGATAGTCGACGACGAGGTCGTTGTAGGCCCGCACGATGCGGGCCGTGTCCTCGGCGCGCTCGACGTAGCGGGCGCCCCAGTACAGGCGGTCAGCGGTACGCACCAACAGCTGTGCCATCAGTTGTTCTCCCCGCCGTACGTGCCGTCGACGATCCACGTGTCCTTGCTGCCGCCGCCCTGGGACGAGTTGACGATCAGCGAGCCCTTGCGCAGGGCCACCCGGGTGAGCCCGCCTGGCGTCACGTAGCTGCGATCGCTGGTGAGCACGAACGGTCGCAGGTCGACGTGGCGCGACTCGATTCCCTCGTCGACGAGCGTCGGCACCGTCGACAGCGCCAGGATCGGTTGGGCGACCCAGTTGCGAGGGTCGGCCTCGATCGCCGCGATCGCATCGTCGAGTTCGGTGCGGGTGGCCTGGTTGCCGATCAAGATGCCGTAGCCGCCGCTCTCGTTGGCGGGCTTGACCACGAGGTCACCGATGTTGTCGATCACGAAGCGGCGCTCGTCGTCGTACATCGTGCGGTAGGTCGGCACGTTGGCGATCTGCGGCTCCTCGCCGAGGTAGTAGCGGATCAGGTCGGGCACCCAGGCGTACACGACCTTGTCGTCGGCGACGCCGGCACCGGGGGCGTTGGCGAGCCCGACGTTGCCGGCTTTCCAGGCACGGATCAGGCCGGGCACACCGAGCATCGAATCGGGCCGGAACGCCTCGGGATCGAGGAACAGGTCGTCGATCCGGCGGTAGATCACGTCGACCCGTTCGCGGCCCGTCGATCGTCTTCATGTAGACGCAGTCGTCGTCGCCGACGATCAGGTCGGCACCTTCGACGAGTTCGGCGCCCATCCGTTCCGCCAGGAACGAGTGCTCGAAGTAGGCCGAGTTGAAGATCCCGGGAGTCAGCACCGCCAGCTGCGGATCGGTGATGCCGTCGGGCGCCAGCGAGGTGAGCAGCCGGTTGAGTTCGTCGGTGTAGCCGTCGACCGGGCGGATCCGCTGACGCTCGAACAACTCGGCGAACGCCCGCTTGGCGACGCCACGGTTCTCGATCACGTAGCTGACGCCCGACGGCACGCGCAGGTTGTCCTCGAGCACGTACATCGTGCCGTCGTCGTCGCGGACGAGGTCGGTGCCGGAGATGTGGGCCCACACACCGTGCTTGGGATGGACGCCGCGCAGTTGCGGCCGGTAGTTGACCGAGGCCGCCAGCAGATCGGCCGGGAACACCCCGTCGGAGATGACCCGCTGGTCGTTGTACAGGTCGTCGATGAACATGTTGATCGCCCGCAGCCGCTGCGCCAGTCCGGCGGTGATCGACGTCCCATTCCGATGCCGTCGATCACCCTCGGGATGATGTCGAACGGCCAGGCCCGGTCGATGTTCTGACCGTCGGAGTAGACGGTGAAGGTGATCCCCATCGTGAGGATGTCGAGTTCGGCGATCCGCTGGCGCGAACGCAGCTCGTCCTCGCCGATTCGATCGATCAGTTGCATCAGCGCAGCAGCGACCGGTCTCGGAACGCCGTGCTCGATCGATCAGTTCGTCCATGTGGGTCCGACGTTAGACGCCCGAGCCGGGCAGTGTCACAGGGGCGCTGAGTTGTTCACACCGCCGTCACAGTGCGGATCGGGGTCATCGGTCGGCCGTCGCGCTCCCAGTTCTCGGAGCGACGAGTTGTTGAGCAGCACGATTGCGAAGACGGCGAGGGCTGCCGCAGCACCGAGCATGATCAGCGCCGCACCACGGTCGGCGCCGACGCCGATCACCCGACCGATCGACCCGGACAACGCCCCGCCCTCGCTCATCGCCGGAGCGGCGACGTGGGCGCCGACGAGTCCGGCGCACATGGCACCGAACGGGTACAGCACCTGGGCGATCACGTTTCGCAACCCGAACACGCGACCGTGCATGTTGGCGGGCACCTGCTCGTGGAACATCGTCGACACCACTGCGGAGGCAACCGGAATGGTGGCGAGCGCCAACACGGTTCCGACCAACAACAGCACGAACGAGGGTCGCGCCGCAGCGACGACGCAGGCGATCGCCATCATGCCGACCGCTGCTGCTACCACTCGCGTTCGCTGGGCCGGCACGCCACGCCTGCCCATCGCCAAACTGACGACGACCATCGTCGCCCCACCGAGGGCGGGCGCCAGGCCAGCCCGGGCGACCCCGCCGAGTTCGACGGCGAGGGCGAAGAAGGCGAGGTTGAAGAACGCCATCACGAGGTTGACTCCGGCCATCACGGCGAGCAGGATCAGCAACGCCCTGCCCGGCCCGCGAAGCCACGCCAACGCGGCTCGGTTCGACCCGTCGTCATCGTCCGCTGGCGCATTGACGGCGGTGAACGCCGTCAGCACCGTCGCCCCGGCACCGATCGCAAAGGTCACCAGGTCGACGACCAGGATCGCCGTGATGCCCCACCAGGCGACGATCGGCGTGGCGATCGCCGGGCCGAGTACGAGGGCGGCGGCGGGGCCGAGCTGCACCAGGCCGTTGGCCCGGTCGATCGCGTCGGGTTCGACCAGGTGCGGGAGTGCCGCCTGGTAGGCAGGAACCTGAAACGAGGTGCCGAGGCCACCGGCGAATCCGGCCAGCGCCAGGTGCCAGGGCTGGAGTTCGCCGAACAGGGCGATCGTGAGGGCGATCGCCGGCCCGATGGCGGCCACGACGTCGGCCCAGATCATGACCGAGCGCCGGTCGAAGCGATCCGTGAAGCGCAGGAACGGGCTGGTCAGCAGGATCGGCAGCGTCTCGAAGGCGGTCAGCAGCCCGAGCCACAGCAGCGATCCGGTCGTGACGTAGACGTAGACGGCGATCCCGATCCCCGACAGCGCCGGATCCGATCGTCGAGATCGTCTGGCCGCCCCAGATCGCGAGGAACGTACGCCCGAGTGGTGGCGGTGGCGTTCGGCCGGCGCCGGGGGCGATGTCTCGAATGTCGTCTCGAATGTCGGTGTCGGGTCCCGATTCGGGGGTTTGGGGATCGTCCTGGATGATCGTCATGGATCATATTCAAGCAGATTGAATATACATATTCAAGTGTTCTGAACATATAGTTGGACATGCCTGCAGCATGAGTGGACCGCCGTCCCGAACGCCGCCGAGCCGATCGACGAGATGCTGCTCGACGATCTCGACCTGATCGACGAGCTGACCCACCCGCTCCGCAGCCGAATCCTGCATCGACTTCAGCGGCCGCACTCGGTCGCCGAACTGGCCGAGGCTCTGGACGTGCCGGTCACCCGTCTGTACCACCACATCCGACGGCTCGAGGAGATCGGCATGATCTCGGTCGTCGCTACACGTCAGGCCGGGGCCCGCACCGAGCACCGCTACCGCAACGTCGCACTCGACTACCGACTCGACCGCACGGTGTTCGAGTCGAGCGAGCCCGAGACCTTCAGTCGAGCAATCGGTTCGCTGTTCGACGTCGCTCGCACCGAGTTCCAGCGCGAGGTCGAAGTCGGCGCACTCACCCAGGCGAGCGTCCCCGGACGGGCGACCAGTCAGCTTCAGCGAGTTCGTCCCTCGACGAGCACCACGGTGACCGAGTTCCTCAAGCGGCTGCACGACCTGTCGCTCGAGTTCGGGAAGGTCGATCCCGAGGCCGAGCCAGGCGGCCGCTGGCGCCTGTTCATCGCCGGCTTCCCCCTGACCGACTGAGTTGGGAGTTGTGCCAGGCACAACTCCCAACTCACTCGCCGGATGGCGGCTTGGGTTCTTTGGGGAGGCCGAGCACTCGTTCGCCGACGATGTTGCGCTGGATCTGGCTGGTGCCACCCCAGATCGTCTCGGAGCGCGAGAAGAAGAACGACGACATCATCGGGCTGACCGGGTAGCCCTCGCGCCGGCGGTCACGACCGGACCCTGGCCACGAACCAGCTCTCGGGGCCCGAGTCGATCAGCATCGAGTCGGCACCGTTGATGTCGAGCGCCAGTTCCATCGCTCGCTGGTGCATCTCGCTACCAGAACATCTTGTTGGTGGCGCCGAGCGCGATCGTTGCCATGTCCTTCGAGTTGTTCAGCGTCGAGGTGAGGTTGCGAAGACCGTTGATCTTCAGGATCTGGATCTTCGTGTAGTACTGCATCAGGCGCTGGCGGATGTCGGCGTCGTCGATCTGACCGTTCGCCTCGGCGGCCTCGCGCATCAGGCGGAACTCCTCCTCGAAGCGGCGATAGCCGGTGGTGGCTGACTGGCCGCGCTCGAACGCCAGCGTCGAGTTGGCGACCTTCCACCCGTTGTTGACGCCGCCGACGACGTTCTCCTTCGGGCAGCGGGCGTTGTCGAAGAACACCTCGCAGAACTCAGCGGTGCCGTCGGGCTGGGTGATGCCGCGGACCTCGACGCCGGGCTGGCTTCATCGGCACCAGCAGGTACGTGATGCCGGCGTGCTTGCGCACGTCGGGATCGGTGCGGGTCAGCAGGAAGCAGTAGTCGGCGTGATGGCCCTGGGTGGTCCAGACCTTCTGACCGTTGATGACCCATTCGTCGCCGTCGAGCACGGCGGTGGTCTTGAGACTCGCCAGGTCGGAGCCCGAGTTCGGCTCGGAGAAGCCCTGGCACCAGCTCGTCTTGCCCTGCAGGATGCCCGGCAGGAACTGCTTCTTCTGCTCCTCGGTGCCCCACTGCAGGATCGTCGGTCCGACCAACGTGTCGCCGAAGAAGTCGCCGCGCATCGGCGCCTTGGCCCGGGCGAACTCCTCGGACAGGGCGACGCCCTGCATCGTGGTGAGGCCCTTGCCGCCGTACTCGGCCGGCCAGGTGGCACAGATCCAGCCGCCTTCGAACAGTTTCGCCGGGCCACTCGGCGTTGAACGCCTTGCGTTCGTCGTCGGTCATCTCGAAGCCCTCGTCGAACCAGCCATCGGGCAGGTTCGCCTCGAGCCAGGCCCGGATCTCGATCCGGAATTCCTCAGCCTCAGCGGGGTAGGTCAAGTCCATGCCACCATTCTGCCTCGCGACTTGACCCACGGGTCAAGTTGGGCGCGAAACGCCGTTCGTGGGTGTCCCGGTTCACACACCGTTCACGCCGATCGAACACTGCGGTTACCGACAACCGCCAGTCTGGTCGACGTGACACGGCCCGCTCCTGGAACAACGTCGCAGCACGCCCGGCGCGAGGATCCTCACCCCCCTCGAGCATCTGACACCCCAGGAGCGGGCCGTGTTCGACGTGCTCGCCGACACCACGCCGGGCCGAGTGCTCAGCCGCGCCGAGATCTCGCGCCGAGCAGGCATCGCGGATCTGAGCGATCGACGTTGCGACTCGCTGATCGTCGGGATCCGGCGCCGGATCGGCGCCGAACTGCGTCCGCACGGTGCGCCGCCGCGGCTGGATGCTCGTCACCTGACACGACTGCTCCCCGATCCTCGGCTGCCGTAGCTCCTGAGCTGCGGCAGCGCCACGTCCGGGGCCAGTGCGCGCCGAGTTGGCCGGCGACCGGCGCACGAACTGGTCACACACACGAAACATTGGCAAGACAGCCCGAAACGCGCGTGTCTCGTACGGTTGCGGCGCAGCCCGGCTGGCAACGAGGCCCTCGCCGGGGGCAGTACCGAACACCAACCCCCTACCAACCCCTACCAATCCTTTGAGGAGGACCTCGTGCGCTACAAACGTGCGCTTCGAATCATCTCCGGCGTGGGCGGTGTCATCGCAGTTCTTGCGATCACACCCTCGTCGGTTCTCGCCCAGGACGGCCCGATCACCAAGCGACTCCTGGACAACATCTGGGTGTTCATCGCCGGCTGCCTGGTGTTCTTCATGCAGGCCGGCTTCGCGCTCGTCGAGGCCGGCCTGACGCGGGCCAAGAACGTCGTCAACATCTTCGCCAAGAACATGATGGACGCGATCGTCGGCATCACCGCCTGGTTCGCCTGCGGCTGGGCGTTCGCCTTCGGCGGCAGCGGCAAGTTGATCGGCACGCAGCCAGTTCTTCCTGTGCGGATCAGGATCTCTCGATCCCCGCCGAGGGTGGCCTGAGCCTCGCGACGTCGTTCTTCTTCCAGGCCGTGTTCGCCGCGACCGCGGTGACGATCGCATCGGGAGCGATGGCGGAACGGACGAAGTTCACGTCCTACCTCGATCTTCAGCTTCGTGATGTGTGCGTTCATCTATCCGGTCGTCGTGCACTGGACCTGGGGTGGCGGCCTGATCGCCCAGATCAACATCGGCGACGCGCGTCGTACTCGGACTTCGCCGGGTCCGGCATCGTGCACATGACCGGTGGCATCGCTGCCCTGATGGGAGCGATGGCGCTCGGGCCTCGGATCGGCAAGTACGGCGCCGACGGAAAGCCGCGGGCGATCCCCGGCCACAACATTCCGTTCGCGATCCTCGGCGTGTTCATCCTGTGGCTCGGCTGGTTCGGCTTCAACCCCGGTTCCGAGCTGCGCGCCGACGAGTGCGTCATGACCGTCGCCGTCAACACCCTGCTGGCGGCGGTCGCCGGTGGTTTCGTTCTGCACGATCACGATCTGGTGGAAGTCGGGCAAGCCCGACCTGGCGATGATCGGCAACGGCGTGCTCGCCGGCCTGGTGGCGGTCACCGCCCCGTGCGGGGCGGTCACGCCGATCGCTGCGTTCATGATCGGTGGTGTCGCCGGCGTCACTGGTCGTGTTCTCGGTGTTCTTCTTCGACAGGATCAAGATCGACGATCCGGTCGGCGCCATCAGCGTGCACGGTGTGTGCGGGCCTGGGGCGTGTTGTCGGTCGGCCTGTTCGCCAAGTACGACGATGCCTTCCTCGGTCGTGAGGACGCCGGCCTGTTCTACGGCGGCGGCATCGACCAGCTGCTGATGCAGGTCGTGATGGTCGTCGATCATCGCCGCCTGGGTGGCCGTCATGATCGGCGGCACTGTTCTTCGTCCTCAAGAAGACGATCGGCCTGCGGGTCAGTGCCGAAGAGGAGATCGAAGGCCTCGACGTCCTCGAGCACGGTCTGGCCGGCTACGCCGGTGACGTGGCCCATGTCTGAGCAACGGCAACCCACACGACAGCAGATCGAAGGAGAGAAATCATGAAACTCATCACCGCAGTCGTCAAGCCGTTCAAGCTCGACGACGTCAAAGACGCCCTCAAGGCGGTCGGCATCGCCGGCATGACCGTGACCGAGGTGCGCGGCTTCGGCCGCCAGGGCGGCCACACCGAGACCTACCGAGGCGCCGAGTACCAGATCGACTTCGTGCCGAAGGTCAGCATCGAGTTGGTCGTCGATGACGCCAACGTCGACACCGTCGTCGACGTCAGTGCTCAGCCGCTGCATCGACGGGCAAGATCGGTGACGGCAAGATCTGGGTCACCGACGTCGATCGCCTCGTCCGCATCCGCACCGGCGAGGAAGGCCCCGACGCCGTGTAATGACGGGATGTGCCAGGCACATCCCGTCATCGTGCGCACCCTCTCCGCTACGGGGTAGGGACGTCGCGGGAGACAGGACACCCCGGGTCACAGAGCTGTGGCCCGGGGTGTTTCGGTCGTGGTCATGACGGGTTGTGCCTGGCACATCCCGTCATGGGTCAGCGGGAGCCGGCTGGAGATGGGCGCGGCGGGACTTGCGGTTGTTCGACTTCGGCTTGCCGGAGCGGCCGGCTCCATTGCCACCGCCGTTGTTCGAGCCGTTGCTGCCGGTGTTCGAGCGAGCGGCCGGCTTGGCAGTCGGGACGTTCCGAGCGTTCCCCGCCGCTGGCTGCGGTCGGAGCGGGCGCTGTAGGCGCTGCCCTCTTTGAAGTTGCGGCCGTTGCCGTGCTTGCGGGTCGAGCGCTTCGAACGGTTGGCCGGGACGATTGCGCTCTTGGGGCTCGCGACGCGACGGGCCGGCAGGGTGCCAGCGTGCGGTCGCCGGCGAGGGCACCTTCGGGCACGTCACCGTGCAGTTCGCCGATGCACCGGCTCGGTGATCGGCTGGTCGAGCCCGATCTGGCGCTGCATCTTGCGGAAGTCCTTGACCTGATCGTTGGCCACCAGCGACACCACGATGCCTTCGGCGCCGGCGCGGGCGGTACGGCCCGAACGGTGCACGTACGCCTTGTGGTCTTCCGGCGGGTCGTAGTGGATGACCGAGGCGACACCGTCGACGTGGATGCCGCGGGCGGCGACGTCGGTGGCGACGAGGGCGTGCACCCGGCCCTTGCTGAAGTCTTCGAGTGCCCGGTTGCGCTGGCTCTGGCTGCGGCCACCGTGGATCGGCGCGGCACGTGAAGCCGAGCTTGTCGAGCTGCTTGGCGAGACGGTCGGCACCGTGGCGCGTGCGACAGAAGATGATCGACGGCCAGGCGGCATTGACCACCTCGGCGACGATCGGGTTGCGATCGGACTTGTCGACCTTCCAGAAGCGATGCGTAGCGGACTGGATGTCGGGAGTTTCCTCGCCGACCTCGTGGCGCACGGGGTCGCGCTGGTAGTCGCGGGTGAGCTTGGCGATGTCGCCGTCGAGCGTCGCCGAGAACAGCACGGTCTGACGGTTCGACGAGGTCTGGTCGAGCAGGCGCCGGACCGACGGCATGAAGCCCATGTCGGCCATCCGGTCGGCCTCGTCGAGCACGACTTGGCGGACATCGCGCAGGTCGACGTCGCGACGCTCGATCAGGTCTTCGAGGCGGCCCGGGCAGGCCACCAGGATGTCGATGCCGCGCTTGAGGGCGCTCAGCTGGCCGCCGTAGCCGACGCCGCCGTAGACGGCGTCGACGCGGACGTTTCCGGAGAAGCTGCGCAGCTCGGTCGTGATCTGCTCGGCGAGCTCACGAGTAGGGGCGAGCACCAACGCGACCGGGCGCCGTGGCGCCGACTTGCCGAGCGTTGCCGTGTTGGCAACGAGCGGCACGCCGAACGCGAGGGTCTTGCCCGAGCCGGTGGGTGCTCGTCCGCACACATCGCGGCCGGCGAGGCCGTCGGCGATGGTTGCGGCTTGGATCTCGAAGGGTTCGTTGATGCCGCGACGACCGAGGGCGTCGCAGATGAACGAGGGGACGCCCAGTTGGGCGAAAGAGGTGGACATGATGTCGCTTTCTGGCCGGCGACGATCGCGAGCGATTGGATTTCAGGGGTTCGGGGGTTCGATGGTTCACGTTGACAGAAAGAACCAGACCCGTCTGCGAACCCAACGACTACCTTTCGGCGACCGAAGCAGAGAGCACCGTAACCGAACATCCGCGCGATTCCTCCGCGAGCCGAGGCGACGTGCCGCACGACACATCACGACACATCACGGGGTTCACACCGTGCGTTCATCTTGCGGAAACAAACGGACCATAGGTTCCCGGCTCATATGGATACCGGAGACACCGCCTGGCTGCTGACTTCTGCGGCGCTCGTCCTGTTCATGACGCCCGGATTGGCCTTCTTCTACGGAGGCATGGTGCGCTCGAAGAACATCCTCGGCATGCTGATGCAGAACATCTTCGCGATGGGCATCATCAGCGTGATCTGGGCGGTGATCGGGTTCTCGTTGGCGTTCGGCGGCGACGGCCCGCTGATCGGCAACTTCGATTTCGCGTTCGCCTACGACATCGCCGACAACGTGCAGTTGCCGTCGGGTGGCATGGCGTTCTTCGCCTTCCAGATGATGTTCGCCGTGATCACGCCGGCACTGATCACGGGTGCCACCGCCGATCGCCTCAAGTTCAGCGGGTACGCCGTGTTCATCGCGATCTGGTCGGTGCTGGTGTACTCCCCCGTCGCCCACTGGGTGTGGGACGGCGGTGGCTGGATCTTCGACATGGGCGCGCTCGACTTCGCCGGCGGGGCGGCGATCCACATCAACGCCGGCATCGCCTCGCTGGCGGTGGTGGCCGTGATCGGCAGTCGCCGCGGTCACGGCACCGAGCCGATGCCGCCCCACAACCTGCCGTTCACCGTGCTCGGTACCGGCATCTTGTGGTTCGGCTGGATCGGGTTCAACGCCGGTTCGGCGCTGGCAGCGAACGGCGTCGCCGCCCAGGCGCTGGTCAACACCCATCTCGCTGCCGCGGCCGGCATGCTCGGCTGGCTCGTGATCGAGAAGTTCAAGGCCGGTCACGCCACCACGCTCGGCGCCTGCTCCGGTGCGGTTGCCGGACTCGTGGCGATCACTCCGTGCGCCGGTTTCGTCGGCGAGATGTCCCCGATCATCATCGGGCTTGCGGCCGGCGTGGTGTGCTACCTGGCGCTCCAGTTGAAGGCGACGCTGCGACTCGACGACAGCCTCGACGTGATCGCCGTGCACCTCGTCGGCGGCCTGCTCGGCACGTTGTTGTTGGGCCTGTTCGCCGACACCGCGATCAACGCCGACGGCGCCGACGGCGTGTTCTACGGCGGCGGGCTGGAGTTGCTCAAGGACCAGTTCGTGGCAGCGGTCGGGGTACTCGCCTTCTCCGGCGTGATGTCGTACATCATCGCCGTGGCGGTCGACCGCACGATCGGGCTGCGGGTCGAATCCGACGCCGAGTTGATCGGCCTCGACCAGAGCCAGCACGCCGAGTCGGCGTATCAGCCATGATGAAGGTGGCAGACTCGTTGCCAGCCACGACTCATCCACACACCCCATCGATTCATCTGGAGCCCCTCTCATGAAGCTGATCACCGCCGTCATCAAACCGTTCAAGCTCGACGAGGTGAAGGACGCCCTCAAGGCAGCCGGGATCGCCGGCATGACCGTCGGCGAGGTGCGCGGGTTCGGCCGCCAGGGCGGCCACACCGAGACGTACCGCGGCGCCGAGTACCAGATCGACTTCGTACCCAAGGTGGTGCTGGAAGCCGTCGTCGACGACAGCCAGGCAGACCTGGTGGTCGACACGATCGCCAAGGCAGCAGCAACGGGCAAGATCGGCGACGGCAAGATCTGGGTCACCGACGTCGAGCGGATCGTGCGGATCCGCACCGGCGAAGAAGGCACCGACGCCGTCTGATCCGGCCCGGACCGGCCTCGATCGCGGGCTGGCTCGTAGAAATCCGGTTGAAGTGCATCCAGGCGTGATGGCTCGCTTCGTAGTGGTGGATGAAGTACGTCCCACCCACACGAAGGAATCACACCAACCATGCGTAATCGCACCACCAAGTTCGCTGCAATCGCAAGCGCACTCGCACTCACACTCGCCGCCTGCGGCGACGACGGCGATGACGCCGCCGCCAACACCACCGAACCACCCGACCACGCAAGCCGACGCCGCCGAGGTCGGCACGATCGTCGACGTCGCCGTCGCCAACGGCTCGTTCACCACGCTGGTGGCCGCCGTGCAGGCCGCCGGCCTGGTCGAGACACTGTCGGGCGAAGGCCCGTTCACGGTCTTCGCACCCACCGACGACGCGTTCGCCGCCGCCCTCGAAGCACTCGGCATGACCGCCGACGAGCTCCTCGCCGACACCGAACGCTGACCGCAGTCCTCACCTACCACGTGATCGCAGGCGAAGTCCCGGCCGCCACCGTGCTCACCCTCGACGGACAGAGCGCCACCACGGTCAACGGCGCCGACGTCACGATCACGGTCGACGGGACAACGTCATGGTCAACGACGCCAACGTGATCGCCGTCGACGTGATGGCCAGCAACGGCATCATCCACGTCATCGACTCGGTCCTGCTCCCCCCGGCAGGCTGAGTTCCCAAGCAGGTGGGCGCCGGTCGATCGACCGGCGCCCCCTGCATCTCTCGTCAGACCTCTCATGCACACCACCATCGCACTCCGACAGACTCGCTGGGTTCCGACCAGATGCAGCCGATACCATTGGCGCATGCCGACCCGACCAGCGAGCCAGTCGGCCGGCGAGCTCGACCGGGCCTTCGCTGCAGGTCGAGCGGACCTCAAGCAGGCCTACCGAGCGCACGGTTCCTTGGTCTACGGGATCTGCCGGAAGGCGCTCGACGAACAGGCAGCCAAAGAAGTCACACAGGACGTGTTCCTCAGCGCCTGGCGGGGCCGGGAGCAGTTCGACCCGAATCGTGGAACGCTGGCCGGATGGATCGTCGGTATCACCAAACGACGGATCATCGACCACCTTCGCTCCGAGCGCCGTCACGCCGACCGCAGGGCGACCGAGCAATCCGACGCAGTCGACCACGCCGCCGAAACCGACGTGGTTCGGGCCGCAGAACGAATCGTGCTCGTCGAGGCCTTGCAACAGCTTCCCGACCGCACCCGCGAGATCATCGAACTCGCCTACCTCCGAGACCTCACCCATCACGACATCGCCGAGCGCACGGGGGTTCCGCTCGGAACGGTCAAGAGCGACATCCGACGCGGACTGCTTCGGATTCGTGACCACATGGAGGCCACCAATGGCTGACGACCTCTCCTTCGACGACAACGACGACCTCGGCGAGATCGAGGCCATGCTTCGCAGCCTCGACGTCGATGATCTCGAGCTCGTCGAACCACCAGCCGATGTGTGGGCCGGAATCGCACGCACCCTGGCCACCGAAGCGACACCGACCACTGCAACCGATGCCGAGGTCGGCGATGTCAACGTCGTCTCGCTCGCCGATCGGCGACGCATGCGGTTCCTCACACCTGCGCTGGCGATCGCTGCGGCAGCCGTGTTGGCGATTGCCGGCGTCGTCGTGCTCACCGGTCGCGGCGGCTCCCAGCCCGACGTCGTCGCAAGCGCGGTGCTCCAGTTCGACACCGGTTTCGACCAGCTCGGAACCGACGCTTCGGCACGCGCCAGCCTGGTCGACGACGACGGGACGTACGAGATCGCGCTCGATGACGCCGTGTTGCCCGACCCGGCAGCGCAGGACGCCGATCTCGAGTTGTGGTTGATCGCGGTCGGTGACGACGGCGGGATCGTCGACTTGGTCTCGCTCGGTATTGTCGACCGCTCCGACCAGACCTTCGCCGTGCCTTCGGGCTACGACCCCGCCGTGTACAAGGTGGTCGACATCAGCGTCGAGCCCCACGACGGCAACCACGACCACTCCGGCCGCTCGATCCTGCGCGGCGCCTTGACCGACGCCTGATAGGCGTTGGCGTCGTGTCGTCCCGCAATCCGACTGCTGCCCGGATGGCCGGAACAGTTCGCCGGCGACGGCTCCAACTTCGCTGCGCTCTACCGCGACGCCGTTCCGGTCTGACATGCCCGCGGGCGATCCCGGCGGCGACGCTCGGGTTACCGTTGGTTTACGTGTCGGCACCAGCGGCGCGGTCGATCGCCTCCAAGATCGCCTCCACCGTGGCGGTCCCGGCGGCGCTTCGGGAGCTGGGATCCATTCGTCGTCGTCTACGACTTCTTCCAGGAAGATGACGGTCGCATGTGTGCCGCCTGCGATCCGGTAGCTGGTATCGCGGCTACACGCAGCTCGGAGTATGCTTCAGCACTTCACAGCGCAGCCGGTCGGCTGATCGCCAATGACACGGTCGACCGGGCCATGTTCCTCGGCCGGTGACGTCAGCGCAATCGCCACGGTAGTTCACGTCGTAGCCGGCTTCTCGCAGCGCCTCGAGTGGGCTTTCTGTGACTGGTCGACACGGCAGCGCGAGGATGCGTCATCGCTGTCGACAACCGACCATCAGCGTCCAACTGGGCGACGCACGGTTGGCCCCAGCCGTAGGTGCTCGGGTCGAAGGCGGGCTGGCCCCGTTCGTACTCGTAGTGAGCATCCCGCCAGTCCGACACGATCACATCGGGCCGGGGTTTCCCCCGGTCAGACACTCGTCGTGAGCTTCCTTCGGGCCCATAGGTCGCCTCGTCTCAAGGCTGCCGATCAAGACGGTGGAGCCTCCGAGGGAGTGCCCGACCGCGGTCAGGGGTTGGTCGAGATCACCACCGTGCTCCGTAGCAACACTCATCATGTATCGGTACGCACTCGGAGTCACGCTCCGTCGCGGCGGGGTCACCGGTCGTTCGGACGTCGGGGACGAACACCACCAGGCCGTTGTGAGCGAGCGCCGCAGCGGTCGAGGCGAGACCATGTCGATCACCGCCCAGACCGTGCAGCATGAACACCACCGGCCACGACCCCTCGTCGACGGGGGCCCAGACCGAGATCTCCTGGGTCGATTCGTGTGAGATCACCTCCTCGTCGACCTCGTACCGGACAGTCGACGCGGAGTCGCCGCCGCAACCAGCGACGACCAGCCCGAACGCCACTACCAACCTCGAACGCGCTGATGTTCACCTCCTGGCAACGGCGGTCACCCACCACTTGACCACGTAGGCGGCCGTGGGAGCATCACCGGGCTGCGAACGCCGCCTTGGTCGATATCCACAAGACGGGACCGGATCGATTCGTCGCCCCACGCCGACCACCTCTCCTGCCTTCATCCTGCGCCGACGACGCGCACGCTTTCAAGCACCACCGTCGATCGCAGAACACACCGAAACGGTTCTCGAAATCACGTCGCCCGCCCGCCCGGCCGATGAGCCGATTCCCCGCTCAACGTTCGGCCGAGCCGTCGCCGGTGGCGTACGGTTCTGACCTATGACCGCGACCGATGCCGGGGCCCCGCCGAAGAAGGAACGCTGGACCGCCCAGTGGAAAGAGCTGTACAGCGAGGTCATCACGACCGGACTCTGCACGGGCTGCGCCGGGTGTGTGGTCACCTGCCCCCATGACGTGATCGGCTACGAGCACGAAGAGGGCAAGTACATCCCGTTCCATCTCGAGGAAGAACTCGGCCTCGACAACTGCATTCACGGTGAGAAGGGCTGCACCACCTGCACCAGGGCCTGCCCCCGATTCGCAGCATGGGAGCCCTCAGCCGACATGCATCTGTTCGGACGAACCCGCGAGCCCGACGAGATGGCCGGCATCTGGCGCCAGCTGTATCTCACCCGGGCGAGCGACGACATGGTCCACAAGATGGGCCAGGACGGCGGACTCGTGTCGGCGATGCTGATCTGGCTGCGCGAGCACGACTACATCGACGCTGCCCTCGTGTCGGGCGTCGAGCAGGACGATGTCTGGAAGGCCAAGCCCGAGGTTGTCGTCACCAACGAGGAGATCCTCGCCACCGCCGGAAGCCGCTACACCTACTGCGCCAACCCGCTCGCTCTGCCCGAAGCGAAGAAGCGCGGCCTCGAACGGCTCGCCCTCGTCGGCATGGGCTGCCAGACCTCGTCACCGCCCATCATGTGGGAACGCAAGGCCGGCAAGGTGTCCAGGCCGTTCCTGTTCAACATCGGGCTGCTGTGCTCGAAGACCTTCGACGATGCGATCTTCACCGAACTGTTCGAGGCCAAGTACGGCCTGAAGAAGCAGGACATGGTGAAGATGAACATCAAGGGCGTCTTCCAGATCTGGATGAAGGATGGCTCGTACCACGAGATCGACCTCAAGGAGTGCCACGCCTGGACCCGCAAGGGTTGCTCGCATTGCCCCGACTTCGCCGCCGAACACGCCGACGTGTCGACCGGCGGGATCGGCGAGGACAACGACTGGACGCTCACGATCGTGCGCACCGAACTCGGTGAGGAAGTGATCGAGCGGATGATCGCCGACGGCTCGATCATCGCCAGACCGGCCCAGACCGACGAGACCGCAATGCGTCTGCTGCGCCTGTTGTCGATCGTCAGCCGCCGCCGCTGGCCCGAAGACGCCGACCCGAACCCGGCCGTCGGCGTGCCTCCCCCCAAGAAGAAGGCGCCAGCCCCCGAACCGGCAAGCTGAGCCGTCCGACGGGCGGCCGGCTAGATGCGTCCGCTGGTTTGGGGGCTCTTGACCGACGCCAACACGGTTGGGATGTCCTCGTCGGCGATCGGCTGCATCCACTGCTTGCGTCCCAGTGCGGCCTCGATGAACGGTGCCAGTTCTGCGGCTTTGCGCTGCTGCCGCTCGACCTCGTCCGACGCGAACTCGGGGAGCACCTCCGCTGCGAACAACTCCAGTGAGGCGCAGATGTCTTCGTGTCTGTTGCGACCGGCTTGCTGGAGGAAGATGACCTGGTCGACGCCGACGTCGGCGAGATCACGGAGGTAACGGCGAGCGTCATCGGGCGTGCCGATGCAGCTCGAATAGTCGTCACCGGCGGCCTCGGCGGCGGCGACGTGACGCTCGGTGGCGTCGGCACCCCGGAGCGCCTGAAACTCACCCCACAGGTCGGTCCGACCTGGCACCACGTCGTGGGTAACCAGCGCACTGAGCGCGTAGCCGAAGAAGTCGAATCCCTCACGACCGCGGCGCACCGCCTCGGCCCGCTGCTCGTGCAGCGAGAAGCCGGCCACCAGCGCCACGTTGGCGTTGACGGAATGGCCGAGCGGCACGCACTCCTCGCTCTTGATGATGTCGTAGTAGATGTCGACCCAGGCCTTCGCCTCGTCGGGATCGATGAAGCTGAACGCCAGCGCCCCGAGCCCGTTGCGGGCGGCGACCTTGATGGTGTCGCGGTTGGTGCAGGCAATCCACATCGGCGGGTGCGGCGTCTGGCGCGGCTTGGGCAGCACATTGCGGCACGGCATCGAGAAGTGCTCCGACTCGAAGCCCGGATACGGGTCGAGCACCATCATGTTGGCGATCTGTTCGCCCGCCTCGAGCGACATCGCCCGCTTCTGCTTGGCCGGAATCCCGAACCCGTGCAGCTCAAGCCGGGTCGCCCCTTCGCCGATCCCGAAGTCGACCCGACCGTCCGAGATCAGGTCGAGCGTGGCGATCCCTTCCGCGGTGCGGGCCGGGTGGTTGTAGTTCGGGATGACCTGACGAATGCCATGCCCGAGCCGAATCCGCTCTGTGCGCGCTGCGCAGGCGGCGAGGAACACCTCGGGTGACGACGAGTGCGAGTACTCGTCGAGGAAGTGGTGCTCGACCTCCCAGGCGTAGTCGAAGCCGAGCCGATCGGCGAGCACGACCTGGTCGAGTGCCTCCTGATACAGGTTGAACTCGTCGTCGACCCCCCACGGCTTCGGGAGTTGGTGCTCGTAGAAGATGCCGAACTGCATCCGCACAGCACAGCAGGTCCGACCGGTGGATCACCCACCCGAGTGTTACGAGGTGTGCCTGGCACACCTCGTAACGTCAGAAGCAGGAATCGAGTGCGGCTTCGAACTGGGCGAGAATACCGATCGCCAACTCGTTCTCACCGGCAGCCTTGGTTGCCACTTCGTCGAAGTCCTCGAAGCCCTGGGCCTGCTCTTCGGTGAGCGTGAAGTCGTCGATCTTGGCGTGCATGCAGGCCTTGACGGAATCGCTGGCATCGTCGAGCGTGTCGACCATCTCGTGGGCGAGTTCCTTGGCGGGTGGAGCCGAGGCCCCACAGGCGGTCAGCACGCTGACGGCGACAACGGCCAGGGGCAGGAAGGAACGACGCAGACTCACAGTGCGTTGAGGTTATCGGCGAGACGATCGGGACTGGCAGAATCTCGGCGTGATCGAACTCGACTGGTTCCTGCCGACCGGAGGCGACTCCCGCGATGTGCTGCCCGATGCGGCCGGAGGCCACCGCCGCCGGCCCGACCACGGCTACCTCGCCCAGATCGCCCAAGCCTGCGACCAGCTTGGTTTCAACGCCGTGCTCACCCCGTGCGGCACCGGCTGCGAAGACGCCTGGATCGCCACGGCCGCCCTGCTGCCGATCACGCAACGACTGAAGTTCCTGGTGGCATTCCGCCCGACGCTGCTGACCCCCACGTTGGCCGCCCAGATGGCCTCGACCTACCAGCGCATGTCGGGCGGGCGTCTGTTGATCAACATCGTCACCGGTGCCGAGCCGGCCGAGTTGGCACGGTTCGGCGTCTACGACGACAAGGCGACCCGCTACGAGCGCACCGGCGAGTTCATCGAGATCATGCGCGCTGCCTGGACCGGCGAACCGGCGAGTTACGAGGGCAAGCACTACCAGGTCGACGGGGCGACCACCCGCGAGATCCCCGACCCGGTTCCCCCGATCTACTTCGGGGGTGCCTCGACCGAGGCCGAACAGGTGGCCGCCGAAGGCGTCGACGTGTATCTGGCGTGGGGCGAGACACCGGCGATGGTGACCGAACGGCTCGACCGGCTGCGGGCCCTGGCGGCCGGGGCCGGTCGCACGCTGCGCTTCGGAATCAGGTTCCACGTGATCACCCGGCCGACCAGCGAGGCCGCCTGGGCCGCCGCCGACGAGTTGCTGGCCGGAATCTCCGAAGAGGCCAAGGCAGCAGCCGCTGCGGACTTCGCCACCACCCAGTCGGTCGGCCAGCGGCGCCAGGCCGAACTCGCCGCCGGGGCCGCCGGCAGCTCGCCCCGGATGGAGATTCACCCCAACGTGTGGGCAGGGATCGGACTCGTGCGAGGCGGCGTCGGCACCGCCCTGGTCGGCTCGTACCAGGAGGTCGCCGACCGGATCGTGGAGTATCACGAACTCGGATTCGATGCCTTCATCCTGTCGGGATACCCACATCTGGAGGAGGCGTACTGGTTCGGGGAGGGCGTGATGCCGCTGCTGCGGACGTCCGGCCACATCCCCGAGTTGGCGACCGCCGACGCCCCGGTGTTTTCGTTCCGCTGAATCACCTGCATGATGTGCGCGTGATTCGAATCGGTTTGCTCCGCATGGCAGAACTGCCCGACGCCGCGCTCAGCGTGGCGGGCCCGATGACGGGTCTGTACCGACAGTGGTTCCACGGCCACGCCGTCGAGGTGCTCGACGTGCCCGTCCACGAAGGCGCAACACCGGCCTCGCTGGCCGACTGCGACGGCTGGATGATCAGCGGCAGCCCGGCATCGGTCTACGACGATCTGGACTGGATTCGCACCGGCGAGGAGATCGTGCGCTCCGCCGTCGCCGAGGAACGACCGCTGATCGGCATCTGCTTCGGACACCAGCTGATCGCCCAAGCGCTGGGCGGACGCGTCGAGCAGTCGGCCGGCGGCTGGGGAATCGGCGCTCGCCAGTACGACGTCGTGCGGCCGCTCCCCCACTTTGCCGGTGACACGATGACGCTGTTGGCATCGCACCAGGATCAAGTGGTCGAGCTTCCCACAGATGCAACGATCTGGAGCACCTCCGACTACTGCCCGATCGCCGGGTACACGATCGGCGAACGGCTCGTCACCGTGCAGGGTCACCCCGAGTACTCGCCCGAACTGGTGACGGCCCTGTACGAGAGCCGCCGCGGACGAATCGACGACGAAACCGTCGACACCGCCTTGGCAACGCTCACGGCGCCCCTGTCGAACGACGCCTTCGCCGACGCCGTCGTGCACCTGATCACCGGCTGAGTCAGCCGCCGACCAGATCGACTGCCTTGGCGAACACGTCGTCGAGCATCTGCTCGGTCAAGCGTCCGGTGAACGTGTTCTGCTGGCTCGGGTGGAACGAGCACACCAGCGTCGGACCATCATCGAGTGGCACCACGACACCGTGACCGAACTTCGGGCGCGGGCGCAACTCGAAGTGACGACAGGCTGCGTCGTAGCCGAACCCGCCGAGGCACACGACCACCTCGACTCGGCTCAGCAACTCGAACTCACGTGTGAGGAATGACGCACACTGATCGCGCTCCGACGGCAGCGGTTTGTTGGCCGGCGGGGCGCACCTGACGGCGGCGGTGACCCAGGCATCGGTGAGTTGCAGCCCGTCGTCGATCGACACCGATTCGGCCTGGTTCGCCAAACCGGCCCGGTGCATCGCCCGGAACAACCAGTCGCCGCTGCGGTCACCGGTGAACACCCTGCCGGTGCGGTTGGCGCCGTGGGCTGCGGGGGCCAGGCCGAGCACCACGATCCGGGCCTCGACGTCGCCGAAGCCCGGGATCGGCCGACCCCAATACGTCTCGTCGCGGTACGAGGCACGTTTGTCGATCGCCACCTGCTCACGCCATTCGACCAGGCGCGGGCATGCCCGGCAGGCGGTCACCTCGGCTTCGAGGGCGTTCAGTCGCTCGGCGTCGCGGCTCACGAACTTCGACAGTAGGTTGATCGGCACGATGGCGACGAAGAAGACCTCCAGCCCGACGGCGAGCCGACCGACCACCGTGCTGCTCGTGCGACACGGGCAAACCCCCACCACCGGCCGATTGCTGCCGGGCCGCGCCCCCGGCCTGCACCTCGCCGACCAGGGCGTGCAGCAAGCCGTGCGGGCCGGCGAACGGATTGCCGAACTGAAGCGGGTCGACGCCATCTACTGCTCGCCGCTGGAACGTGCCCGCGAGACGGCCGCCCCGATCGGCAAGGCCGTCGGATTGCGCCCCAAGGTCGAGCGCGGCCTGCTGGAGTGCGACTTCGGCGACTGGACCGGCGCCGAACTCAAGAAGCTGATGAAGCTTCCCGAGTGGCGCACGGTGCAGAAGGCGCCGTCCACATTCCGTTTCCCGAACGGTGAGAGCTTCACCGAGATGCAGGTTCGGATCGTGTCGGCGCTCGACCGGCTGCGGGCGGCCCACCCCGGCGGAGTGATCGTGTGCGTCAGCCACGCCGACCCGATCAAGGCCGCCATGGCGCACGCCCTCGGCACCCACATCGACCTGTTCCAGCGGATCGTCATTTCGACCTGCTCGATCAGCGCCATCGCCTGGTCGACCGACGGGCCGATCGCGCTCACCGTCAACTCGACCGGCGGCTCGCTGTCCGAACTCGCCCCGTCATGAGTACCTGGAAGCGCGTACTGACGTGAGCGTGTTCTACGAGTTCGAGGAGGTCGACGCCTTCACGACCGGGGCGATCGGTCAGCCGGGCGATCGCACGTTCTACCTCCAGGCCCGTCACGGCCGCCAACGCGTGGCGGTCAAGTGCGAGAAGCAGCAGGTATCGGCAATCGTTCAGTACCTCGAGCGGGTGCTCAAAGATCTCCCTCCGCCGGAGAACAAACCGATCTCCGGTGCGCTCGAGTTGGCCCAACCGGTCGAGCAGGTATTCGTGCTCGGCCCGATCGGGCTCGGCTACGACCGCAGCTCCGACCGCCTGATCGTGCAACTCGAAGAAGTCGCCACCTTCGACGAAGACGGCGAAGAACTCGAGGGCAGCAACGGTCACATCCGGTTGTACGTCACCCGCGCCCAAGCATCGTCGTTCTGTGAACACGCCAACAAGGTCGTGTCGGCCGGGCGGCCGGACTGTCAGTGGTGCACCCACCCGATCGACCCAGACGGTCACGCATGCCCGCGCATGAACTGAACGTGCTGGCCTCCGACGCGATTCCCGACCCGGTCGGCTTTCTGATGAATGCCGAGCCGGAACTCGAGGGCCGCATGCCCTGGAGTTCGAACGCCACGTTCTTGGTCACCATGCGGATCGGCGATGTCGAGCAGCAGGCGATCTACAAGCCGGTGCGCGGCGAGCGCCCGCTGTGGGATTTCGAACCTGGCCTGCACAAACGCGAACGGGCCGCCTACCTACTGAGCGAGCACCTGGCGGTCGGGGTGGTGCCGCCGACCGTGATCCGTGACGGCCCACTCGGCGAGGGTTCGTACCAGTGGTTCGTCGACGCCGACCACCGCCAGCATTACTTCACGATCTTCGAAGAGCACGGACACCTCCACGATCAGTGCCGCCACATCGCCGTGCTCGACATCCTCGCCAACAACACCGACCGCAAGTCGGGCCACTGCCTGCTCGCCAACGACCGGGTGTGGGCGATCGACAACGGGTTGTGCTTCAGCTCGCCGTACAAGCTGCGGACCGTGATCTGGGAGTTCGGCGGCGAGACGATCGACGACGACCTGCTGAGCCGGGTGGCCCCGATGGTCGAGCGGATCCCCGTCGACATCGCCGCCCTGCTCGACGACGACGAGATCGCCGCCATGCAGCACCGAGCCACCATGCTCGTCACCGAACGGGTACTCCCCGCCGACGAACACCGCCACCGCTACCCCTGGCCGCTCGTCTGATGCTCCCCACCGCCGACGCCGACATCAGTCAGCAGGAGCGATATCTACATCTTGCGTCGTCATCGCTGCATCTGACCGGGGCCGGGGGCCGCATCAGCATCTCGCACACGGCAGGAGCGATAGCGACATCCTGCGCCGTCACCGCGCCTGCTGACCGAGACCTTCCTCGGGCCTCGCCAACAGCAGGAGCGATATCGACATCCTGCGTCCTTATCGCTGCAGCTCACCGGGTCCGGACGGGCGCCTCAGGAACAGCAGGAGCGATATCGACATCTTGTGTCGATATCGCTTCAGCTGAATGGGAACCTTGGGAGCAGCGGTGACTGAGGAGGATCGGGATTCGAAGCTGGACGGGTTGATCCATTCGGTAGATCTCGACGGGCTGGTCAGGATGATCGACGAGCGCTGCTCGGATCGCGACTGGGCCGGCCTGTTGCGTCTGCGGGATCGTTGCCTGGCGGCGACCCGCGAGACAGGGCGTCAACTGTGGCCGGCGGCCACGTTGGCCGAGTACCGACTTGCGCTTTCGGCACCACCCGAATGGGCAGCGACGGTGCTCGACGGCCAGGCCGGACGCTTCACGATCGGTCCGCTGTCCGAGGTGGCTGCGATCCATCACACCTGGGCAGAGCTGGCCCCCCACTTGGCGCCGCTGCCGATCAGCGTGTTCGTCGCCCACGAACGCTCGATCCGTGGTGAGCAGATCGATCCGGACACGTTGGACGAGTTGCCGCCGGTGCTCGACATCCCCACTGCGATCCAACCGTGGGAGCCCGAGTACCCGCTCTCGACCTACACCGACGCAGGCGCCGAGCACCCCGACCCGCCGACGCTCGGTCAGCTCCGGTCGGCCACGACGACCAGCGCCGGACGCCTCGTCGACGACGACGCCACCGAACTTGCCGTGCGCCAGCTCGTCGAGGCCTGGACCACCGCCTCGACCGGGCGGGCCGAGGCCGCCTGTGTCGAAGGCACAGGCCTCGACGCGCTCGGATCGCTGGGCGTGCGATCGGTCCGACTGGTCGAGATCGAAGCCGACGAGGCACTCGCTCGGATCGCCTGGGCCGGAGCCAGCGGAGCAGCCCACGGGCGACGCCGGGGGATGGCGATCGGGCGATTCTCGATGTGGTGGCTACTCGGCGCGCTCGGCGACCTGCACGACGACTGGCCACCGACCAACGACGAGATCGAGGAACTCCTGGCGAACCTGCGGTGGTACCGGTGGGACGCCAACGAGCCGGAGGGTGGCTGGCGTCTGCAACTCCTGATCGAGGACGCCGCCGAGGGCCTCGCCTGGGCGATCAACGCCA
Organism: uncultured Acidimicrobiaceae bacterium; assembly: GCA_963700265.1. Taxonomy (GTDB): domain Bacteria; phylum Actinomycetota; class Acidimicrobiia; order Acidimicrobiales; family Ilumatobacteraceae; genus Ilumatobacter. The sequence continues at coordinate 113,322 of CAVOWX010000005.1, forward strand.
CCGACCAGACCTGAGCGTCAGGGTCGGCGATCGGCTGACAGTTGTGGTGTTGCCGGTTGGTACAACAGAATGTACGATTCGTACATGAACGAAGTCGCAGTGAGCGAAGCCCGCAACCGGCTCGCCGAAGTGATCGAGGAGTCCCGTCGTTCGGGAGAACCGATCTCGGTCACTCGTCGGGGCCGGCGCGTGGCGGTCATCGTCGACTCCGACGCGTTCGATCGGCTCGTCGAGACCGCCGACGACGTCGACGACCGCCGAGAACTCGACGCAGCACGAGCTGACGCCGACTACGTCCCGTGGGATGATGTGAAGGCGATGCTGGGGCTCACGTGAGCCGCTACGCGGTTGAGGTCGCCCGGCGAGCGGTGAAATCGATCGCTCAGCTCCCACGTTCCGATCAACAGAGAGTCCGCGCCGCGATCGACTTGCTGGCGGAGGAACCTCGACCACCGGGTTGCACCAAGCTCGCCGGGGAGGACTCGGTGTATCGAGTGCGGATCGGCGACTATCGGATCCTCTACGAAGTCATCGACGCTCGGCTGATCGTTCAAGTCGTGCGCGTCGGCCATCGCCGCGACGTCTACAGGGACCGCTGACGCCGATCAGATCGACGACGGGCGAGTCGGATCGTCGGCCCCGGTCCCCAACGGGGTGCGGATCGGCTCAATCGTCGTCGTCGTCGGAGTCGAGGTGGGCGATCTGTTCGAGCTGACGCCAGATGCCGGCCAGGATCAAACCTGACCCGACAAAGGCGAACCAGAACGGGGCGGTGATACCCCACAGGCCGGCGATCAGGCCGCCGAGGGCGGCGCCGACCACGAGGCTCCCGAACACTCCCACCAGGTACACGCTGGCCACCCGGCCTTGGAACTCGGTCGGCACGGCGCGCTGGCGGATCGTCGACGACGTGGTGCCCCACGCCGCCTCGTGGATACCGAACACGAAGAAGATGCCGATCGCCACCGAGGCGGTCGTCGTGATCGCCAGCGTGAGGTGGGTCACGGTCTCGATGATCAGGCCGATCCGCATGATGTTGGCGAACCCGAGCTTGCGTTCCAGCCATCCGTACGAGGCCGTCCCGACGATGCCGCCGAACGCACCAGCGGTAGTGAGCAGCCCAAAGCCGAGTGCCCCGAGTCCGAGACGCTCGAGCGCGTACAGCACGAGGATCGAGAACGCGGCGCCGAACGTGATGTTGAACAGCGCCACGGTCAACGTGAGCGTTCTGATCGGCGGATGGTTCCACAGCCATCGTGCCCCGGCCGCGATCTCGGCTCGCACGGCACCATCAGATTCCGCCCGGGGTGGCATCGTCGTCGTGCTGATCCGACGGATCAACACTGCCCCCAACGCCACCGTGACGGCCTGGGTCACGAACGGCCAAGCCATGCCGACCGCGAACAGGAGCGCTCCGATCGGCGGCCCGGCCAGGCGGTTGAGGGTGATGTCGCCGAACATCAAGCGTGCGTTGCAGACACCGAGGTCGGCCTTCTTGACCATCATCGGCAACAGCGTGCTACCGGTCGTGTCGACGAATGTCTCAGCCGTACCCAACGCGAACATCGCCACCAGCACCACGGCGACATTGATCGTGTCGGTCCAGATCGCTGCCGACAGGGCGACCAGCACCCCCGCCCTGAGCAAGTTGACGACGATCAGGATCATTCGTCGGTCGAGCCGGTCTGCGATCACTCCGGCGTACAGGCCGAACAGCAGCCACGGAAGGCGCTGCAACAGAGTGGCCAGCGCCACGAGCAGCGGATCGCGCGGTCTGCGACGCCACCAACAACGGCCCCGCAGCGAGGGCGATGCCGTCGCCGATGTTGGTCACCCACCACGATGCCAGCATCCACCGGAAGCTCTCGCCCATCCTGGGAGGCGCAATGGCATCGACGATCCGGCTCACGGCCGTCGAACGCTACCTGTCCGCACTCGCCGTGTTCGGATGGGATTGCCTACTGTCGCTGACATGCGTGGACTGACAGGTCGTGTGGTGGTGGTCACGGGAGCAGGCGGCGGGATCGGTGGAGCCACGGCTCGTCGGTTCTCAGAGGAGGGCGCCTCGGTCGCCGTGCTCGATCGCGACGGCGCCACCGCTCGCGCGACCGCCGAGGCGATCGCCGTCACCGGCGGACGCTCCTTGGCGGTTGCCTGCGACATCACGGAACTCGATGCGGTGCAGTCGTCGATACACCAGGTCGAAGCCGAGCTGGGACCGATCGACGTGCTGGTCAACAACGCCGGTTGGGACATCTTCAAGCCGTTCCTCCAGACCACTCCTGACGAGTGGCGCAGACTGATCGACATCAACCTGGTCGGCGTGCTCAACATGCACTACGCCGTGCTGCCCGGCATGGTCGAACGCGGCTCGGGACGAGTCGTGAACGTGGCCTCCGATGCCGCCAGGGTCGGTTCGTCCGGAGAAGCGGTCTACGCCGCCTGCAAAGCGGGCATCATCGGACTCACCAAGACGCTCGCTCGCGAACACGCACGCCACGCGATCACGCTCAACGTCGTGTGCCCGGGTCCGACCGACACGAATCTGTTCGCCGGATTCCTGGAGGGTGCCGGCAACCCGGAGAAGCTGCGGGACGCGTTCGAGCGATCGGTGCCACTCGGACGGATCGGCCGACCCGACGACCTGCCCGGGGCGATCTGCTTCCTCTCCAGTGACGACGCGGCGTTCATCACCGGCCAGACGGTCAGCGTGTCCGGTGGCCTCACGATGGCGGGCTGACCGGCTCCCAGGTTCCTACGACACCGTGAACGGGACCTTGATCGTGAAGTAGATCTCGTAGGCGATGCCGTCGGGCGTGATCCCGTCGACACCCTCGAACCTCAGGTAGCCGATCGCCTCCGACTCGACGAGCGCCAGCGAGTACGGCATCTCGATCGACAGCGAGTACGGCCACGTGCAGGTGCCGGCAGTGCAGGCGATCGTTGCGTTCCAGTCGGCGGTCACGTCGGCGGTGCCTTCGAACCCCCATCGCCCGGGGTAGCCGGTGACGACTCCCGACTCGATCGCGATCGTCGCCGAGCCGGTGACGACGTCGGTGTCGAGATTGACACAGCGTCCGGCGTCGCACACCAAGGCGGCGTTCCCAGTGCCGGCGATCACCCCCTTCGCAAGATCGATGTCGAGGCCCCCGGTGACCGAGCCGACCGACAGCACGTACGACACGCCATCGGACGGCGACCCGACCCAGCGCAGGCCGGGATGTTCGCTGACCCACGATCCGACCGACGCTGCGGCTGCGTAGTCGAGTCGCTGTGGGGGCGGGTAGACGGTGGCGATCACGGGAAGCGCTGCGACCTGGTTCAGCCGTCGGGCGGCGTCACCCTGGCCGTAGACCAGCACGCCGTCGACGATCGTGACCGGCATCTGCAGGGTCGTGGTGATCTCGGTCGGATCGGTGGGATCGAGGAACAGGATCCGGTCGACGCCGTCCTCGGTCGTCATCTTGAAGCGGCCGACCTCATCGATGCCGGCCGACACCAACCGGTAGGTGCCGTCCGGGTCGAGGGTCAGGCCGAACTCCCCGTCGCTCCACGTCTTGGCGTACCGGATGTGGTCCGGCACCGACGAGAACGTGATCGTGCCGGTCGGTGCATCGGAGGCGTCCATGGCATCGCCGGCGGAGGCGATCGTCGACGCTGTCGCCTCGTCCACCGCGATCGAGTCGATCGGAGCGACCGTGACCAGTTCGCCGGTGGGCGTACTCGAATCGGTCGACGACTCACCGCCACTCCCGAACCAGTCGGTCAGCAACGCTGCGACGAAGAACGAGAAGATCAGGACCGCCAACAGGACGTAGACGACCTGGGGCAGGCTGAGCGAGGCGATCCGTCCACGCCGGCCTGGAGCACCTGTGGGTAGGTCACCCTTGCACTTGTGCGGCCGCTCGCCGATGCGTTCATCACAGATCGGGCAATGCGTCGCCCGCCGATCGCGTCGTACACGATCGACGAGATCGTTGGTGACGTCCTCGAACACGGTCGAGACGCCCTCGAACGTGGTGACGGTCTGTTCGACGCGCTGTGCCGTCTCTCCCGACGCGTGGTCGGATCGTTGCACCCACCCATCGCCCGACTTCTCGAAGGTGTGATCGATCAGCCAACGCTGACGTTCAGCGAGATCCCAGAATCGCCATTGTCGATGGGAGACTTCGGACGGCTTCGGCCAGTTCTCCACCAGGTCGTCCGGTAACCAGGGCCGATCGGGATACACCTTCGTGGACATCTCGACCTCCTGCGAACCCGTGCCGAGGGGGCCGGCGGCGAGCGCGCTTCCACCCCGATTGAGCGCCCCGGCCTCGACGGTCCACCAGGGACCAAGGTCACCTCAGGGGGTCGCCGGGATGTCGCCGGTGCTAGGCCGAGGCGCCGGAATAGCGGCGAGTGCCTCGCAGCCAGAACCAGCGGGTGGCGGCGAACGCGAGCACCATGAACACCAAGGTGACGAGGAACCGGGTCAGGGTCAGCCGGCCGGTGAGCGACTCGGACGGGACCGTGATGGCGAACCCGAGCGGAACCAGGTAAGTCAGCATCACCCTCAGCCAGGCCGGGTAGACGGTGACCGGATACTGGCCGGCTCGGTACAGGCCGGTGAACAGCTCTTGCACCATGTCCATCCGCACCACCCAGAACGCACTGGCCGTGAGCACCAGCCACAGGCAGTAGATCAGCAGCGTGCCGGCAGCCAGTGTGATCACGAAGCCGGCTACCTCTGGTATCCCGAACTCGGCATCGAGCTGTGCCAGACCCCACACCAGCACCACCAACCCGACCACCGCGTCAGTGAGGCGCCAGATCCGGAACTCGCGCAGACTGGCGAGCAGTTGCGAGTCGATCGGCTTGGTCAGCACGTAGTCGAACGTGCCTTGCTCGATGTCGCCCATCACGCGGCCCATGTTGGGCTCGATCACGAACCCGATCAGTCCGCCCACCAGCGTGAACACGCCCATCACTACGAGGAGTTGGGGCGCGTCCAACCGTCGAGCTGGTCGGTGCGGTCGAAGATCAGGGTCAGCACCACCAGCCCGGTGCCGATCGCCACCAGCGACTGCAGCAGCTGGATCACGAAATTGGCTCGGTATTGCAGCTCGTTCATCACGCCGACCCGCATGTGCAGCCAGGCGATCCGCGGCCCGCTCAACGTCCGCCCGTCACGGGCGAGATCGGGCCGGCGTGGCTCGCCGTTCATCCGTTGACCGCCGTGTAGGCCTTGATCGCTCTCCGCCACATGAACTGCACGCCGGCGATCCCGATCCCGATCCAGACCAGCTGGCGGATCACCCCGATCACCAGTTCCCGGTCGCTGATCGGCCCGACCAGCGCCGTGATCGGAAACCCGAACGTCGACTCGAACGGCAGGTAGTCGGCGAGCGTCTGCGACCAGCCGGGCATCAGCGAAACAGGAAGCAGGCGTCCGGACAGCAACAGTTCGGCGGCGAAGTAGGCCTCGAAGATGGCACTCACACGGGTCGTCCAGATCGTGATCATGCCGAGCATCCACAGGAACAAGGAGCGGATCAGATAGGCGCCCCAGATGGCGAACACGAACACGCCGATCTGGGCGATCGACGGACTCAGCTCGGGCCTGAAGATCAGCGACAGCACCCCGGCGATCGGCAGCCACAGCACGATCGTGACGATCTTCCAACCGGCGAACGAGCCGATGTCGTAGTGGATCGGATGGAGCGGCCGCGCCAGGTGGCCGGACAGCTGACCCTCGCGGATTCGCTGCTCCCACCCGAATGGCGTGAACACGATGTTCATGTTTCGCACGAGCGTCCAGACGATGTAGTAGGCGGCGAACGTGGCCGCCGTGTAGCCGCCGACCTCGCCACCTTGTTCTCGGGCGATCGTCGACCACACCACGAGGTAGACGATCGGCTCGGCGACCATGCCGATCATGTAGAAGTAGTTGCCGACCCGGTACTGGAAGCCGCGCATGATGGCGGTGCGACCGAGTGTTGCGTACAGGTGGGCGTAGGCCCGCAGGGCGCTTTCGCGCTGGATCGGAGCGTGCACGGACGCTGTGTCGGTGGCGGGCAGCGTGTCGGTCACGAGGGCTTCCCACTGGCGAACGCCAGCTCGATCACATCGTCGATCGGCGGATCCTCGACGGTGAGGTCGCGGACCGCCAGCTCCGACAGCAGCCGAGCCGTCACGGCGGCGGTTTGGTCGCGGGCGATCCGCAGGGTGGTACGGGTCGCGCTCGAGTCGACCACCTCGCCGTAGCTCGACAGGTCGGCCGGCTCGTCGAGCGTCACCACCAGGGTCTTGTGCCCGGCGAACTGCTGCGCCAGCACCTTGAGCGGGCCGTCGAACAGGATCGAGCCGTGGTGGATCACGACCACCCGCTCGCACAGCGCCTCGACGTCGGCCATGTAGTGCGTGGTCAGCATGATGCTGGCACCGTGGCGCTGGTTGTAGTCGGCGAGGAACGCTCTGATCCGACGCTGCATCGTGACGTCGAGGCCGAGTGTGGGTTCGTCGAGGAAGAGGATCTCCGGGCGGTGCAACAACGAGTTGGCGATCTCGGCTTTCATCCGTTCCCCGAGCGACAGGTTGCGGACCGGCTTGTCGACCAACGCTCCCAGATCGAGCAAGGTCACCAACTCATCGCGCTGCTGTTTGAACATCGCTTCGGGCAGCCGGTAGATCGCCCGCGTCAGTTCGAAGCTGTCGAGCGATGGGAGGTCCCACTGGAGTTGGTTGCGGTTGCCCATCACGAGCGTCATCCGGCGCAGGTAGTCGCGTTCACGCTTCCACGGCTCGTGGCCGAGCACTCGGGCCGTGCCATCGGTCGGGTGCAACAGCCCGGACAGCATCTTGAGGGTGGTGGTCTTGCCGGCCCCGTTCGGTCCGAGGAACCCTACGATCTCGCCCGGCGCCACGGAGAACGTGACGTCCTCGACCGCAACCACCTCGCGGTGCTGGCGGCGAACCAGGCTTTTGATCGATGCTGCCAGGCCCGCCTCACGGACCGGCACCTGGAACACCTTGCGGAGTTCGGTGACGGAGACGGCGGCAGATTCACTCACCGGGGGCACCGTACTCGCCCGCCGGGCCCGACAATCGACCGGTTCGGGGCGAGCGAGAGGTACACCGGACACGTTCAACAGCTCCGGACACCGGATCCGAACGGGTTCCAGCGGCGTGTCTCGTCACCGCCTTGGCTCGGCGTGCCCGGTCCCCGTCCGATCTTCCCGCCCGTTCCCCTCGGCTGGACTCTCGATCCAGCGCTGCCTGACCGTGTCTGCCCGACCGTGTCTGCCTGACCGTGTCTCGACTGTCTACCTGACCGTGTCTGCCCGTCCGTGTGACGTCGGTGGCGCTGCGCTCACACATCGATGGCGGCGAAGCGCCAGAGCTCGTGCACCACCGTGAACCCGAGCCGATCGTAGAGTCGCTGGGCCGGGTTGCCGACCGTCACGGCGAGCCCGAGCGCACGATCACCACGCTCGGCCAGTTCGGCCACCGATCGCACGACGATCGCCGCACCGATCCCGCGACCTGCCCACGACGGATCGACGAACAGGTCGGTGACCCACGGCCCCCGCGGGGCGGCGTTGCCAGGAGCGAACTCCGACACGATGATCGCCCCGATCACTTCGCCGGCAGACGTCGCCGCCTGCATCGACGCGGTCCCGATCAGCGGGCCGAGATCATCGCCGCGCAGATAGCCATCCAGCACGGCGGCAGCCACCGAGGGGTCATCGTCACCGGGCTCGTGGTCAGGATGGTCGCCGGCGTACGCCCGACACATCACTGAGGCGTAGTCGTGCAGACGAGCGATCGAGATCGGTTCGATGGCGACGGACGCGACGGGTTCGACGATGCCGACCGGGCGGGTCAGATCGAGGACCATCCGCAACGAGTGCCGTTCCAGCACGGCGCCACCGTCGACCAGCATCCGCGCCCGCGCCGGATCGTCGATGACGTGGAACGTGTCGGTATTCATCCCCTCAGTCTTGCAGCGCGGCCGGTCGGGATCGGCGCCCTCGCGCGACACCGCCAGCGGTCCGCCAGAAGCGTGCCGAAGGCGGCGGTCGTGCGATCAATGTCGCGCGTCAGCGGGCTTGGAGGGCTTCGATCAGCTTGGGCATGACCTTGTGGACATCGCCGACGATGCCGAGATCGGCGACACCGAAGATCGGCGCCTCCTGATCCTTGTTGATGGCGATGATGTTCTTCGATCCCTTCATGCCCACCATGTGCTGGGTGGCACCAGAGATGCCGCAGGCGATGTACACGTTCGGCTTGACGACCTTGCCGGTCTGGCCGACCTGCATCGAGTACGGCACCCAGCCGGCATCGACGATCGCACGCGAGGCGCCGGCGGCACCCTTGAGCAGCTTGGCGAGGTCGTCGACCATCGAGAATTTGTCCTTCTCGCCGAGCCCACGCCCACCGGCCACCACGATGCCGGCCTCGTCGAGCTTCGGGCCGGTGGATTCCTCGACGTGCACGGCGGTCACCTTGGCACCACCCGTGGCACCCAGATCGGGAACCGCAGCGGCGACGACTTCACCGGCACCAGCGGCACCGGCCGCGGCCTCGAACGACTTCGGACGGAACGCCGCCAGAAACGGACCGGAGCCCGTGAACGTGGTGGTGACCATCGTCTCGCCGCCGAACACCGGCGTGGTGACCTTGACGGCGTCGCCGTCGACGGCGATGTCGACATTGTTGGTGAGCACCGTGCGGTCGAGCTTGACGGACAGGCGGCTCATCACGTCGCGACCCTCGTAGCTCTGCGGGAACATGATCAGGTCGGGCGACTCACCGCCGTCGATGACGGCCTTCATCGCAGCCGCACCGGCAGCTCCCGGCAGATTGCCACCGAGATCACCAGTGGAATACACCTTCGCAGCGCCGTACTCGCCGAGCGCCGCAGCGATCGCCGAGCCGTCGCCGACCACAAACGCCGACACCGTTGCGCCGAGTGAGCCGGCCTTGCTGAGCAGCTCGAGCGTGCTCGACGACGGTGCGCCATTGGCCGCTTGAGCGAAGACCCAGATGTTGTTGATACCCATGATTCGTTTCTCCGTTCTCTGCTTCGCTCAGATGACTTTGAGGTTCTCGAGGAACGCAACGATCTTCAGATGCGCCTCGCCATCGTCTTCTACGATCTCTCCGGCCTCACGGGCGGGAGCCTGCTCGACACCGGTGATCTGCTGGTTGGCGCCACCCCAGCCGACGGGCGTGACACCCAGGTCGGCAGCGGTGACCGTTTCGACCGGCTTCGACTTGGCGGCCATGATGCCCTTGAAGCTCGGGTAGCGCGGCTCGACTACCCCGGCGGTCACGCTGATCACGGCGGGCAGTGGACACTCGACCTCGTCGTAGCCGTTCTCGCTCTGGCGGTTGACCTTGACGGTGCCGCCGACGACCACGACACTCTTGGCGAAGGTGACCGACGGCAGGCCCAGCACTTCGGCCATCTGCTCGGGCACGGTGCCGGTGTAACCGTCGCTCGACTCGGTGCCGGCGATGATCAGGTCGGCGTCGCCGAGCCGCTTGGCTGCTGCGGCGAGCACCTTGGCGGTGGTCAGCGCATCGGAGCCGCTGAGCTCGGGGTCGGAGACGAGGACACCCTTGCCGGCCCCCATCGCGAGCGCCGTGCGCATGCCCGACACCTCACCGTTGGGAGCCATCGAGATGATGCTCACCTCTCCGCTGCCGGCCACATCGACCAGTTGGAGAGCCATTTCCACCCCGTAGCTGTCGGACTCATCGAGGATGAGCTTTCCGTCACGCTTGAGAGTGTTGGTCGAGGGATCCAGCTCGCCCGGCAGCGCCGGGTCGGGGATCTGCTTCACGCACACGGTCACGTTCATAGATTCACAAGCTACCGAGCGGTAGCTCATTCGCCCAAGCCAGAGCGACCGTTTCGGTCATCACTCGACACACGTCACACCCGCGCTGCTACCGTTCGCGTCCTTGCGGATCCTGCTCGTGGTCAACTCGTTTGCGTCTTCCGTGACCGCCCGCAACACCGTGGTGGTCCACAGACGGCTGGCGCGCGGCCACGACGTCGAGGTCGTCGAGACCAATCGCCGCGGGCATGCCACCCGATTTGCCCACGACGCCGCCCGGCGCGGCGTCGACGTGGTGATCGGGTACGGCGGCGACGGCACGCTCAACGAGGTCGCCACCGGGATCGCCGGCACGGACACCGCGCTCGGCGTGCTGCCCGGCGGTTCGACCAATGTGTTCGCCCGCACGCTCGGTCTCCCGAACGACCCGATCGCCGCCGCCGAGTTGCTTGCCCGCGGGATCGACGCCGCCGATCTGCGCCCGATCGGCCTGGGGCGCGTCAACGGTCGGTTCTTCTGCTTTCACACCGGAATCGGCTACGACGCGGCCGTCGTACAGGCGGTCGAACGGCGGGCTTCGTTGAAGCGCTGGCTCGGGCATCCGCTGTTCATCTCGGCGGCGCTCACGACGTGGCTGCGCGGCTACGACCGCCACCGACCGCACTTCTCGCTCGATGCCGGCGAACACGGCCGGGTCGACGACGGCTACTTCTCGATCGTGTTGAACACCAACCCGTACACGTACCTCGGCAACCGTCCGCTCGACCTGTCCCCGGCCGCCACGCTCGACCGCGGCCTGGTCGTGGTCACGTTCCGCACACTTCGAGTGCTCCCGATTCTTCGAGGCTTGGGCTCGGCCTTGGGTGGCGGAGGCATCACCCCCAGCGAGTACCTGATCGAGTGGCGCGACGTCGATCACATGGTGGTCGAGCACGTCGAACCGTTCCCGTACCAGGTCGATGGAGACTTCCTGGGTTCCGTCGATCGGCTCGAGTTCGATCACGTACCCAACGCAGTGCAACTCGTCTTCCCCGGTTCGCCCGACTGAGCGAGTATCCCGAGCGGGTCAGGCCCCCTCCGGGAGCAGCTCGCCGCGGATGGTGAGCGCGATGTCGGGGACGTTGGTGCAGATCCCGTCGACGCCCCAGGCGATCAGTTCTCGCATCCGGTCCGGGTCGTCGCAGGTCCAGGTGTTCACGGCCAGCCCCCGAGCGTGGGCACGGCGGATCACGTTGGCGTCGAGCGTCTTCACGTAGGGATGAATCGCCACGTGGCCGTTCGCCACCGTCGCATCGAGCTCCGCCTCGCCCGCTGCCACGACCAGCCACGCAGTGCGCACGTTGACCGCCAGCGACCTCACGAGGTCGACCGTCTCCAGCCGGAACGACGACACCAACCATCGGGTATCGGCGCCGCGTCGACCGAGCTCGACCACGGTGCGGTGCGCCGCCCACTCGCTCGGATCGAAGTCGGGTTCGCTCGGGTCGTTCTTGATTTCGACGTTGACGAACGCGCCGGCGCAGGCGTCGAGGGCGGCGCTCAGCGTGGGGACATGGTCGGGCAACTCGCCCAGCGGCACCTGGCGCAACACTCGACCGTCACCCAGCACGGCATCGTGGTGCACGACCAGGACATCATCGGCGGTACGGCGAACATCGAGCTCGATACCGTCCGCTCCGAACTCGACGGCGCGTTCGAAGGCGGTGATCGTGTTCTCGCGTTCAGCTCGCGAGGCTCCTCGGTGGGCAATCACGAGTGTCATGGCCAGATCGTTGCAGATCGCAGCCAGGTGGCTCGCCTCCGGGCATCCCCGACATCGATTTCCCATCGATTCCACAGGGACGTCAAGACTCGAATCATCTGAATTGCAGATAGAGGCCGATGTTCTATCTGATCTTCTTGCCAATGCCCCAGACAGCATCTAACGTTGGCGGCGCGAGTGGCAATGCCAACTTCATCTCCCGTTCACCTGTTCGAGCGGCGATCGAGTTCACCCCCCTACTCGTCGGCTCTGGCCGCCACATCTCTCACCGAGGAGTCCCTGCGTGTCGAACCTCGCCTCCACACTCGCCCTAGCCGTCGCCGAAGACACCTGGCGTGATTTCGCATTGTGTCGCGACACCGACCCGGACTTGTTCTTTCCGGTCGGTACGACCGGACAGGCGTTGGTGTCCATCGATCACGCCAAGCAGGTGTGCCATGAGTGTGCTGTGACAGCCGATTGCCTCGATTTCGCCCTGGAAACCAACCAGGACTCGGGTATCTGGGGAGGGCTCTCCGAAGAAGAGCGGCGGGCTATCCGTCGCCAACGGGCGGCCGCCTTGCGTGCCGCTCGCGCCGCCGTCTGAACGGTCGGCGACTCCCCGGATCAGCCGTCGGCGGCGTCGAACAACGCCTGTTCCGCGCGACCGACCAACCGATCGCGTTGCTGATCGTCGAGGGTTCGACTGGTCCAGACATCGAGTTCGACCTCGCCCGTGCCATCGCGACGGGCCGCAACGTCACCCAGGAAGATCACGTCGGTCAAGCCGGACGTGCCCGCCAGGCCGCGCAGCAGGTCGGCCGCGTCGCCGGTGGTCGAATCCGACGGTACTCGCAGGCGCAGCGTCGACGCAGCCGCCTCCTGAGACAGGTTGCGAACGCTGGTGAGGGCGTGATTCGGAAAGTGCAGCGTGCTGCGATGATCCCGAACCCGCGTGCTGAACAGGCCGACGTGATCGACGATGCCCTGCATCGGCTCGTTCCACCCGACCTCGGCGACGATCTCGTCGCCGACGCCGTAGCGATCCTCGAAGTGCACGCTGAGACCGGTCAGGTAGTCGTTGACCTTGTGCTGACCGCCGATCGCCAAGCCGGCGCCGATGAAACCGGCACTCGACAAGAAGAACGCCGGGTCGATGTCGAGCAGATGAAATGCCACGATCACGGCGACCACCCAGATCATCAGGCTGGCGAGGTGGCCGACCATTCTTGCGGCTGCGTCCATCCGTTGCCGACGTCGTTGCTCACCGATCTCGCCGGTCTCGCCGTCGATCCTGCCGGACCGAACCCGCCACAAACCGGTCGACGCACCCGGACCACCGATCGAGGCGAGCAGGCTGCGCTTGGCCAACCGGCGGATCACTCGGCGAATGGTGACTCGTACGAGCCTGCTGACGACGATCGTCACGGCGGCGATGGTGAGGATGACGAGTGGTACCGACAGCGAACGTTCGGTTGGCCACGAGAGGAGTTCTGCGATCACCGCGCCAGTCTGCCAGGCCGTCGGCGAATATTACGATCGCGTGACGAAAGTCTCGGGCATCAGTCCTCGGAGAGCGGCACGGCCAACTCGACCACGGTGCCGCGCGGCGAGCCGTAGACCTCGAGGCCGACCATCTCGGCGATGTCGAGTGTGAGCGGCCGCATCTCGATCTGACCGTTCAACTCGGTGGTCACGAGCGTTCGTACGATCGACAATCCGAGCCCGGTGGCATCCTCGAGACGGAAGTTGGCCTCGACCCCGCGGCCGTCGTCGACGACCAGCAGCCGCAAGCGGTCGCTCGAGTTCTCGAGCCGAACCGTGACCGAACCGCCGCTCGAACCCTCAGGGAAACCGTGATCGACGGCGTTCTGCAACAGCTCGGTGAGCACCACCGACAACGGGGTGGCGATCGCAGCCGGGATCCGCCCACCATCACCCTGAACGGTGAAGCGAACTGGCCGGTCGGCCGATTGCAGGCCCTCCTCCGCAAGCCGCAGCAACGGGCGCACGATCTCGAGAAAGGTCACGTCGTCGCCCGGTTCGCGCGACAGCGCCTCGTGCACCAGAGCGATCGTGCGGATTCGGCGAACCGATTCGCCGACGGCGGAGATCGCCTCGGGGTGTGTGAGTCGCCGGGCCTGCAGGCGCAGCAGCGACGAGATCGTCTGCAGGTTGTTCTTGACCCGGTGATGGATCTCGCGGATCGTGGCGTCCTTGCTGAGCAGCAGCCGATCACGCTTGCGGAGCTCGGTGACATCGCGCAGCAGCAAGATCGCGCCGGTGACCGTCTCCCCGTCGACGAACGGCACACAGCGGCACAGCAGGGTCACCGCCGCACCCTGTTCGAACTCCTCGATGACAGGAACGCGACGCTCGAACGCCTGGCGCACCGGACCATCGTGGAAACCCAGCTCAGCGAGCCGCATCCCGAGCGCAGACGCCTGGATGCCGACCCGGTGCAGCGCCGAGTTGGCGTTCGGCGACACGTACTGCACCGAACCGTTCTCGTCGAGCCACATCACGCCGTCACCGACGCGGGGTGCTGCACTCGAATCACCGACACGCTGCGGGAACGGGAACGCGCCCGACGCAATCATCCCCACGAAGCGCTCGAACACCGTGCCGTACTCGCGCTCGAGCTCGCCCGGTCGACGCCCGATCAGTTCGATCCATTCCTTGGAGAGCACGGCGATCGGCTTGCCCTCGAACACGACCGGAATCGCCAGCATGCGGGTCTCGTCAGGGATGCCCTCGACCGTGATCTCGCCCTCGCACAGCTCACCCGAGCCGTACGCCTTGTCGAGTAGATCGACCTCGACCGGACTGGCCCAACTGCCGACCCAGTCGGTCTGGTACATCGTTTGACCGGTGGCCGGGCGGACCTGCGCCACCACGACCCAGCGGTCGTCCGCAGAGGGCACGTAGAGCAACAGATCGGAGAAGCAGAAATCAGCGAGCATGCCCCACTCCGACACCAGTCGTGTGAGGTGGCCCATCTGGTCACGGTCGAGTGTGGTCTGCTCGCGGACGAGTTCGGTGAGCTTCGGCATCGGTTCCCGAGTCTTACCGATTCGAGCGCCCAACTCCTTGGATCTCGGCGAATCGCTCGTACTCTTGTCTCCCATGAGCAACACAGAACTGCGGGCCGAGTTCACCACGTTCGAGGCTTCCACGGCGGAGGACTGGGCGTTGATCGCAACCCAGTTGCCGGTTACGCAGGCGATGGCCGGCGAGAACATCATCGAGCAGATGCGGATGCTCGCCCGCGATCACGGCGGATTCCCGGTGTCGCGGCTCGAGCACTCGTTGCAGACCGCCACCCGCGCCGAGCAGGACGGACGCGACGAGGAGTACGTGCTGTGCGCCCTGTTGCACGACATCGGTGACACGTTGGCGCCCTACAACCACCCGGCGATCGCCGCCGGCATCGTGAAGCCGTTCGTGTCCGAAGCCAACCATTGGATGGTCGAACACCACGGCATCTTCCAGGGCTACTACTTCTGGCATCACCTCGGGATGGACCGCAACACCCGCGACAAGTACGCCGATTCACCGTTCTACGACTACACCGAAGAGTTCTGCGCCAAGTACGACCAGACGGCGTTCGACCCCGACTTCGTCAGCGCCCCGCTGGAGCACTACGAACCCCTGATCCGCAACTACTTCGTCCCTGCCCTGTGACGTGACGGGATGTGCCAGGCACATCCCGTCATCGGTGTGGATCTCGTTCGGACGGCGGCGATGACGGGATGTGCCTGGCACATCCCGTCATCACCAGCCGGCTCGGGGGTCGTGGGCGGGGGCTCGCACGTTCAGGTAGACGGCCTTCAGGTAGGCGCCGTATTCGAAGCCGATCGGGTGGTCGACGGCGTGGCCGGTGCGCCGGGTTTCGTGCACGTCGACGCCCGCTGAGCCTGCGGCGGCGAGCACGGCCGACACGAACTCGTCGGTGGTGACCCTGCTCGAGCACGACGCCTGGATCAGGGTGCCGCCCGGCTTCACGACGGCCAGCCCGAGCCGGGTCAGTCGCGAATAGGCGGCGAGCGCACGCGGCACGGCCGCCTGGTTGCTGGCGAACGAGGGCGGGTCGAGGATCACGATGTCGAACCGTTCGTCGCGCTTGGCCAATGCCATCAGCACCTGGAAGGCGTCGCCGACCGTGGTGTGCACCTGGCAGC
The DNA here is from genome assembly GCA_963700265.1 of uncultured Acidimicrobiaceae bacterium. Lineage (GTDB taxonomy): Bacteria > Actinomycetota > Acidimicrobiia > Acidimicrobiales > Ilumatobacteraceae > Ilumatobacter. The sequence goes on from CAVOWX010000005.1 coordinate 129,074, forward strand.
GTCGAACCTCACCGAGTCGTTGGTTGTGAGCGAAGTTCTTCCTGGCCGTTTCCAGTGCCGGAGCCGACTGGTCGACCATGTGAACCGACGACGCCCCGCCCGCTGCGGCGGCCAACGAGAAGCCACCGGTGCTGGCGAACACGTCGAGCACCGATGCCCCGGACGCCATGCTGCGAACCAGCGCACGGTTGTCGCGCTGGTCGAGGAAGTGGCCGGTCTTCTGGCCGTGCACGACGTCGGCCTCCATCGTGAGGTCGCGCTCGCGGAACGGCACCGGCCCCGTCGGTGCGTCGCCGACGATCGTGTCGCCGTCGGACAGACCGAACGTTTCGCCACCCGCCACGCTGCGGCTCATCCGCAGCACGATCCGAACCGGGGCGCACACCTCGACGAGTGCGTCGACCACCGCTGCCAGGTGCGGGAACCAAGCGGAGGTGTAGAGCTTGATCACCAGCGTCTGGTCGTATCGGTCGACGATCAGCCCGGGCAGGCCGTCGTTCTCACCGTGCACGACGCGGTATGCGGTGGTCTCATCGTCAGCCGCGAGTCCGGAGCGGCGGTCCTGGGCGGTGGACAGCACCGTGCGCCAGAAGCCTCCGTCGATCTGGGTCGGCTTGCCGCAGTGCAGAACCTTCATCCGGATCGGCGAGGTTGGGTCCCACAGACCGATCGCGGCGAAGTTGCGGTCGTCGTCGAAGACCACCGCCAGATCACCGGGCTCGCCTTCGTGGCTGACCGAGGTGATCGACCCGTCGTACAACCACGGGCTCCCGCCACGGATCTGGCGCAGTGCATCGGGAGTGACGCGCACGGCGAGTCGGCGCTCCCCCGGTGCGGGCAGGTGCTCGATCGACGTACTCATGACGTGAAGTGTGCCGCCAGTTCGAGCAGGTCGGCGATGTCGTTCACATCTCGGTCGAGCACGGGGGCGGCGACCAACAGCGGGCACAGCTCGGCCAACTCGGCGCGGCGTTCGGCTTCGCGGGTCGCCACGACGGCGACATCGTGGAAGCCGGAACCGATCTGTGTCAGCACCTGGCGCACGGTTTCCGGGTCGGCCCCAAGTTGTTCGGCGACGCTGTCCGAGAGGTCGGCGTCGGCCATCTTGACGAGCTTGCGGGCGCTGGTGGCCGACGCCTTGTTCGTCATCGATTCGGGCAACACACGGTTGGCGATGATCGCACCGAGGTGGTAATCACGGCGAACCAACTCACGGGCGAAGTAGGCCGCCTCGTAGCTGGGTGCCGCCTCCAAGGTCGACACGACCACGAACGTGGTGCGCGGATCAGCCAGCAGCCGCTCGACTTCGTTGGCGTGGGCGACGAACCCCTTCTCCATCATCTGGAACAGCATGAAGAACTCGGCGATGTCCTCGAGGAACCGCGAACCCAGCACCCGGTCGGCGATTTGGTAGAACGGCTTCGACGCGATCGAGAACAGCCGCGACCGGTACGGGACCGTCAGCCATCGCAGCAGCCACGACCGGAAGAACTCCTTCATGCGGCGTGGCGCATCGAGGATGTCGAGGGCGTTTCGCGATGGCGGTGTGTCGACGATGATCAGGTCGTACTCACCAGAGGCGTGCAGCTCGTGGAGCCGCTCCATCGCCAGGTAGTCGTGGCTCTGCACGAAGCGACTGGCGATGTTCTGATAGGTGGAGTTCGCCAGCACGGCCTGGCGCAGCTTGGCGTCGGGAGCGTGCAAGCGGATCAGCTCGTCCCATCCCGCTTTGGTGTCGAGCATCGCCGCCCACAGCTCGCCACGCGGCTCGACGCCGGCGTCGAGGAACGCCGAGTCGGGGACCCGCCTGGCGTCGTTGCCGATGTGGCCGACGCCGAGCGCATCGGCCAGGCGCCTGGCCGGGTCGACGGTGAGTACCAGCACCCGACCACCGAGCTCGGTCACGGCCGACACCGCCATCGCAGCCGCCGCGGTGGTCTTGCCGACACCGCCAGAGCCGCACACCAGGACCATCTCCTTGGAGGCCAGCAACGCACTCAACGCCGGCTGCTCGACAGGACGTCGCTTGGCCATCAGCCGAGCTCCGCTTCGAGTGCCTCGGCGACCAGCGCAACGACGCGACGGCCGGTCGCTCTGGTGAACAGCTCGGGAACGGTCAGGATCGGAAGCTCGGACTCGGCCCGCAACCGGCCGAGGTGACCCTCACCGATGCGGCGCCGCGCTTCGGTGATCAGCGTCGCCTCGATCACGGCGTTGCCGCCGCGGCCGATCTGGTCGATGATCGTGGCCGACGCCTCCGCCAGCCGATTGACCACATCGTGTTGGTCGTCGGTGAACACGTTCGGGAGAACCCGGTTGGCGATCAGCGTGGTGGGCGCCACACCGGTCTCGCGTTCGAGCCGTTCCAGCAGTGCCAGCGTCTCGGTGACCGGCATCTCCTCGGGCGTGGTGACCACGGCGACACCGGTGACTGCGGTGTCGTGGAGCACCTTGAGCATCCAGTCGGTCTGGTCGCGCACCATGCCGACCTGAGCCATCTCGCGGATCGTCATCGGAGCGCCGATCTGGGAGATGATGTGGCCGGTCGCCTCGGCGTCGACGATCACCAGGTCGTAGTGGCGCTCTCGCACCTCGTAGCACAGCTTGCCGATCACGAGGATCTCGCGCACGCCGGGCGCAGCGTCGGCCAAGAAGTCGAACGTGCGCGCCAACGGCCCGATCCGACCGATGAAGGGCACCCTCACGAACAGCCGCAGGTACTCCTTGAGGGCGTCCTCGGTGTTCATCGCCATCGCCCACAGGTTGGGCTCGAGTTGGCGCGGCTGGAACGCCAGCGGGCCGACATCGAAGGCGTCGGCCAACGAACCTTTCGCATCCATCTCGCACACCAGGGTGCGCATGCCGCGCTGGGCGGCGATGTGGGCCAGTGCAGCGGCGACGGACGTTTTGCCGACACCACCCTTGCCGGTGACGAAGACGAGTCGGCGGTCGAGGATCGACACGTCGACTCCGGCGGGCATCAGCCCCCGAATCCGATACGGCGCTCACCTTCGGCAGAACCGACCTCGACGTAGGCGATCTTGGCCGCCGGCACGCCGACGTCCTTGCCGCGCTTGTCGGTGATCCAGAGCACGTCCGTGGCGCCGCTGAGGGCAGCCTCGACACGCGCCTTGAGATCGTCGCGGGAGGAGTCGTCCACCTCCAACGAGATCTCGCGAGGGGCCTGGGTCACACCGATACGTACGTCCACGCACGAGACGGTAGCGGGACCCCCGGCGATCCGCATCTCCGGCTGCACTGGGTAGATTCGGCTTGTGCCCGAACCGACCGCGTTCGACCGTGCCATCGCCGACCATCGCAGCCGGTGGGGCGAGCCCGATCTCGTCGTGCGGGCCCCCGGCCGGGTCAATCTGATCGGCGAGCACACCGACTACAACGACGGGTTCACGCTCCCGATGGCGTTGCCGTTCGACACCGGTGATCGCCCTGAGTTCGACCGGCGACCCGCAGACCGGACCGGTCACCGTCGCCTCCGAGGGGTTCGGAACGGTGGTGATCGAACCATCGGCAGCCCCGGGTGACGTGGCTTCGTGGGCGGTCCACATCGTCGGAGTGATCGCCCTGATGAGCGACGCCGGCGTACCGTCCCATGGCTGGCGAGCAGCGATCGCGACCGACATCCCGACCGGCGCCAGCCTGTCGTCGTCGGCGGCGCTCGAAGTGGCGATGATCACCGCCTTGCTGGCCAGAGCAGGCCGGTCCTGGGAACCGATCGACGTCGCCCGCATGGGTCAGCGGGTCGAGAACGAAGTGGTCGGGCTGCCGAGCGGCATCATGGACCAGTTCATCTCGGCCGGAGCGGTGGCCGGGCACGCCAGCTTGATGGACTGCCGGGCCCTGACCCTGACGCCCGCCCCGCTGCCGCCAGGCGTGGCGATCGCGATCATGGACACCGGCACTCGCCGAGTCCTGGCCGAGGCCGCCTACGGCGAGCGGCGCGCCTCGTGCGAACGCGCTGCTGCCGAGCTGGCGGTGCCGGCGCTGCGCGACGCAACGCTCGCCCAGGTTGCCACGATCGCCGACCCGGTCGACCGTCGACGAGCCCACCACATCGTCACCGAGAACCAGCGCACGATCGACGCCGTCGCCGCCATGGCAGCCGGCGACGCGACCGAACTGGGCCGGCTGATGTCGGAGAGCCACGTCAGCCTGCGCGACGACTTCGAGGTCTCCGGCCCAGGCCTCGACGCGATCGTCGAAGTCGCCTTGGCGAGCCCCGGATGCCTCGGGGCACGCATGACCGGCGGCGGTTTCGCCGGCTGCGCGGTCGGATTGGTCGACACCGCCATGACCGACGAGTTCACCCGATCGGTGCTCGAGCACTACGCCTTCGACGGACACAAAGCCCAAGTCTGGATCTGCGAGCCATCCGCAGGTGCCGGCGTGATCGTCTTCTGACTCGCGGTCGGGGCGACCAAGCGGAGCAACCTCAGAGGCGTCGGCGGCGTGAGGCGGCAACCATCGTGACGCCGGCTGCGAGCAACGCCAACGACGAGATCGACAGCGAGCGCGACGAGGTGCCGGTCGCCGGCAATGGCCCGGCCGGCTCCACCGTTGTGGTGGTGGCGGCGGCCGGTGTTGCCGCAAATTCTCACGATGAACGTGGCAACGGTGTTGTTGCCCGCAGAGTCGCCGGCATGGCAGGTCACCGTGGTGTCACCGACAAAGAACACGTTGCCCGACAGCGGGGTACAAGAGGCGCCGACCGGGCCGTCGTGGTTATCGATCGCCCCAGCAGCGTACGTAAACAGAACCATGTCCGAACCCGGCGCCGTCGCCGCAAGCAGCGTCCCGGACGGGGACACCACCGGGCCGACCGTGTCGATCGTGACCGTGTTCGACACCACTACCGACGCCAACGAGTTGTTGCCGGCGAGGTCGATCACCGCTGCTGCAGCAATGTTGACGATCACGGTTCCGTCGTTCGGGATCGCCGAAACCGTCACCGCGTACTCAGCACCCGACCCCGACACGGTTGCCACGGTGGCGCCGGCAGTACCCGTCACCATGACATCCGCAGCCTCGAAACCGGTGACCGCCTCGTCGAACACGACCGAGAACACGACCGGCTTCACCTTCGTCAACGAAGCCTGACCCGTTGCCATCTTGATCGTCGCAATCGGACCGGTCACGTCGTTTGCACACCCAGCATCGCTGCAGTGCACCAACCGCACACCACCAGTCGTCGTGTCGAAGTAGCTGATCACCGGGTTCCCGACAGCATCCAACACCATCGACGAGTAGGGGTCGGCGGCAACGGTGGCGTCGACCGTCACCGGAACATCGTCACCACCGACACACGCCGGATCGTTGCAATGCACCAACCGCAAATGACCGAAGGTCGTGTCGTAGTAGCTAATCACCGGGTTCCCCACGGCATCCAACGCCAACGTGCTGAACTGGCCAGTGGAAACGGTGGCGTCGACCGTCACCGGAACATCGTCACCACCGACACAAGTCGGGTCGTTGCAATGCACCAACCGCAAGTGACCATTCGTTGAGTCGTGGTAGCTGATCACCGGGTTCCCGACAGCATCCAACACCAACGACGGGAAACGGCCGGTGTCGCCGGAGGCGTCGACCGTCACCGGAACATCGTCACCACCGACACAACCAGCGTCATTGCAATGCACCAACCGCAAATCACGAAGCGTGTTGTCGAAGTAGCTGATCACCGGATTCCCCGCAGCATCCAACACCAACGACGAGTCCAAGCCGGTCTGACCGGTGGCGTCGACCGTCACCGGAATGTCATCGCCACCGACACAGCCCGGATCATTGCAATGCACCAACCGCAAATCACGATTCGTCGAATCTTGGTAGCTGATCATCGGGTTCCCGACAGCATCCAACACCAACGACGTGTAGAACCCGGTCTCCCCGGAGGCGTCGACCGTCACCGGAACGTCGTCACCACCGACACAACCAGGGTCATTGCAATGCACCAACCGCAAATCACGATTCGTGTTGTCGTAGTAGCTGATCACCGGATTCCCCGCAGCGTCCAACACCAACGACGACCAGAGGCCGGTGTCACCGGAGGCATCTACCGTCACCGGAATATCGTCACCACCGACACACGCCGGGTCATTGCAGTGCAGCAACACCAAATCGGCGTTCGTATTGTCGAGGTAGCTGATCACCGGGTTCCCGCCGGCATCCAACACCACCGAAGAGTCGGAGCCGGTCGCGAAGGCGGCCTCGACGGTCGCCGAACGGCCACCGACCACGACACCGCCCAACACGAACACCAACCCGGCTGCACTGACCACCGCACCGCGACGCGACATGTCCATGGCCTCAGCCTAAACCTCGTCCCCCCCGCTGCCAGGGGTCGCTCGATCCCGTTCGCCTGCCCGGCGGTGGTCGATTCGAGGACGTCTGTCGGCCGATCGAGCGAGCCTGACACTCAGCCGGGGCCGCCGGCCGTGCCGCGGCTAGACATTCGGGTATGGCGAACGACATCACGCACTACGACGCGATCGAGGGGTACTGCACGCAGCTCAGCTATTCGGCCGGCGAGACGGTCGGCTTGTGCGTGTCGAGCGAGGCGTCGCTGTTCGACGTCACCGTGGCGCGGTGGGGCGCAGAGCGAGACGTCGTGTGGACCTCCACCGACGTACCTGGTTCCGTGCAGGCGACCCCGACCGATGCCGATGCCGCTGGATGTGACTGGGGCGTCACCGTCGAGATCCCCGTCGATGCCGGCTGGCGGAGCGGGTTCTATCTGGTCGAGCTGACGGCACACGACGCCGAGCCGCGACGTCGCACCGGGTTCGCCTGTTTCGTGGTGCGCGCCTCGTCCGAGTTGTCCCGGCGTTCATCGGTGCTGTTCGTGCTCTCCACCAACACGTGGAACGCCTACAACGACTGGGGTGGCCGCAGCCTCTACACCGGCGGTAACCAGGTCTCGTTCCGACGGCCGTTCGGGCGCGGGATGCTGTCGCGGCCCGAGACCGCGCGTGACGATCGCAAATCGCGTCCACGTCGACCGGGCGAGCAGCCCGATGTCGATGGCGAGACCTACCAGACCTACCGTTTCGAGCACGGCTACCCGGGCTACATGGGATCGGCCGGGTGGTTCACGTACGACCGTCGCTTCGCCGAGTGGGCGGAACGGGCCGACATCCAGTTCGACTACGCCGTGTCGAGCGACCTCGAACTGATCGACGGTCTGACCGACGGCTACGACCTGGTGATCGGTGCCGGGCACGACGAATACTGGTCGGGACCGCAGCGCGACACCGTCGAGCGGTTCGCGGCGGGTGGCGGTAACTACGCCTCGTTCTCCGGGAACACGATGTTTTGGCAGGTTCGCCTCGTCGACGACGGCGCACACATGGTGTGCCACAAGTACTCGGCCCACCTCGACGACCCGGTGATCGCCGCCGAGCCGACGGCGATGTCGGGAATGTGGTGCGATCCGGTGGTCGAGCGTCCCGAGAGCCGATTCCTGGCGGCGTCGTCGATGTACGGGCTCTACAGCCGGTTCGGGCAGGCGACCCCGCGTGGCGCCGGTGGGTTCGTCGTGTACCGCGACGATCATTGGATGTTCGAAGGCACCGGGCTGCGCTACGGCGATGTGCTCGGCAGCGACGACGGCGTCGTGGGGTACGAGACCGTCGGCACCCGGTTCACATTTGACGACGTCAATTTGCCGGTGATCGTCGCCGACCCGCTGTTGCCCGACCCCAGCGACGTCGAGCTGGTCGCCGTCACGCCCGCCAGCAACCTGGCGATGGGCGAGTACCCGGCGTCGATCGCCGCCCTCGACGATCAGGGCGACATCGAATTCATCGCCCAGCGAGCGTTCGGCGGCGGCCCTGACACGCGATCGGCAAGGCCCGCCATGGCAACGCCGTGATGCTGGCCTGCCATCCGTACGGCCGCGATGCCGGTCAGGTCGTCACCGTCGGCAGTACCGATTGGGTGTTCGGCCTCGGCGACCCCCTGGTCGGTCGAGTCACCCAGAACGTGATCGAACACCTGACGTAGACCGCTGACACGACTCCGGCCGGGTGGCTTCGCTCGATCGAACCAGCCCGCATCACTGGACGGTCACTCTCGAACTGCGAACGACGAGTCACCGTCTCCCGCAGGTCGAGCACGACTCAGGCGCCTGCGAGTGAGTAGCTGCCGCTGCCGCGGTGCTGGGTGACGGCTTCGGGATGTTCATCGTTGCTAGCCGAGGAGGTCACGGTCGAACCCGCCGGTGATGGCTCCGTGCAGGGTTTGACTGTCGGGATCGAACTCGAGTTGGTCGAAACGCCCGCCCGACAGGGCCGACCCCATTCGTGAAGGGCACGTCAGCGCTCGCTCTGGTGCTCGAGAAGTCGCCAGCGTCCGATGATGATGCGTTCGTTGACTGTGCTCGTCGCTTCTGGCCCGTTCGACCATCTGCTCAGCTGATCTCGACCGGCTCGATCTCGTCGGCGGGCTCAAAACCGAGCACGGATCCGTAGAACCAGAGCTCGGCTTCGACCGCTCGCACGAGGTTCTCGGCGCGGCGGAAGCCGTGGCCCTCGCCGTCGAACTCGATATAGCCGACCGGGAGCCGATTGGCGCGCATTGCCTCGACGATTCTCTCGGAGTGTGCCGGCGGCACGACCGTGTCGATCGAGCCCTGCAAAACGAGCAGCGGAGACGAGATCGTTTCAGCGTGGTTGATCGGCGACCGTTCGGCATAGACGTCGGCGCCCGCGGGCCACGGTGCCACCAGTGAGATCGGGTACTGGGATTCGAACTTGTGGTCGTCGGACAGCAACGCGACGAGGTCGGCAACGCCGAACAGGTTCGTACCGGCCGCGAACACGTCGTGTAAGGCGAGCGCCAGGAGCGTCGTCGTGCCGCCGGCACTCCCGCCGCGGATCAGCAGGCGGTCGCCGTCGACGTCGCCGCGTCGCGAGAGATACTGCGCCGCGGCCACGGCGTCGTCGACATCGCTTCGGCACCAGTTGCCGCGCAACAGATTTCGGTATCTCCGCCCGTAGCCGGTGCTCCCGCGGTAGTCGACATCGACGACGGCGAGTCCTCGGCTCGTCCAGTACCGATGCCCGAGGCGTGCGACGTACTCACGGGCCGCAGCCGACATCCGACCGCAAGCTTCGGGCGGTGGGCGTCGACGTACGTTCCGTCGACGATCCAGGTGTCTTTGGTGCCGCAGATCGCCAACGTGCCGACGTACCGCACCAGTACGACGGCGACGCAGGTGTCAATAGACGATGGCGAGCGCGTACCGGAGTGCCCGGTCGAAGGCAGCTCGGGGTACCGCTCGTCTTCGCTGAATGTGGGTGGCGGTCGAAGGGCTTGTCCGGCGAGGTGTGGTGGCTCGGGTCCGGTGGGATTGTCGTGCTCAGCCAGCCTGGTCTGCGGCCTCAACCTCTGCGGCGAACCCGTCGAGATCGGCGACGGTCGGCTCGTGCTCCCAGATCTGGATGCCGTCGAGCGCACTGGCGAATCGCTCGCGCTGCCCGGGGCGCACCACGGCCCGGATTGGCACCTCTGGCCTGGTCACCTCACGGTAGCGGTGGAGGATGGCACGGTGCTGAGGTCGGTCGAGATCAAGGATGAACATGATGCCGTGGGCCTCGTCGACATTACTGCAGCCGGTGCCGGCGAGAAGAGGGCACAGCGTGGCGTGGTCGGGTCCGTGGCACACGACCACAGAGTGGCCGGATCGTTCGAGGAACGAACGGTCGAAGTCTTCCTCGTCGTTCCCGACGTCGATCAGAATCATGCCGAGCGGTGTCGCTTCCATAGTTCAATGATTGATTCGCCGGCGTGCGGTGCACAGTGCCGAACGTCATTATGTGGGAGACGAGTGAGGCACAGCGGCACCGGCGAAGACGACGACTCTGCGCTTCAAGGTGACCGAACTCGGTGATCCCGACGTCATACGCCGTTCGGCGCGCTGTCGAACGATTCGATACAGCCGCCGAGCCTCGGGCGGGCTTCGAAGACCTGCACGGTCTTGCCGGATCGGATGAGCCCGCCAGCGACCGCGAACCCGCTGATGCCGCCGCCGACGATCACCACCTCAACGTCGGTCACGGTGCGACGTCTGCGCCCGTGACAGGCAGGACGTCAGACGTGCAGATCTCATCGTCGAGCTGGCAGCCTGAGTAGCGATGTGAGCCAGGCGAGGCCGGACGGATCCGGTCCGGTGAGACCGCGGTCGACGAAGTGAGCGGGACAGCCCGCGGCACCAGGCGGGGTCTGTCATGATCGGCTGATGCAGCCAACGATGACCGCAGCTGTGACGCTCGGGAACGGCGGCTTCGAGATGATCGAGATCCAGCAGGTACCGATCCCCAAGCCTGGGCCCGGCGAGGTCCGCGTCAAGGTGCTTGCGGCCGGGATGAACAACACCGAGATCAACACCCGGCTCGGCTGGTACTCCTCGACCGTCAGCGCCTCGACCGACGACACCGCGAGGGACGCTGCCGTCACCGAGGCGGCGGTTCACCGCGCCGACGGGGGCTGGAACGAGGCGACGCCCTGGCCGCTGATCCAGGGAACCGACTGTTGTGGGATCGTCGACGAACTCGGGAAGGGAGCCGACCCTGACCTACTCCGCCGCCGTATCTTGATCCGGTCGTGTATGCGCCCGAACGGGTTCGAGTCGATGGAGAACGTTTGGATGGCCTCGGACTTCGACGGAGCCTTCGCCGAGTACGTCACGGTCCCTGCGACGGAGGTCTTCCCGGTCGAGTGCGACTGGTCAGACGCCGAGCTCGGCGCCATCCCGTGCGCCTACGCGACTGCTGAGAACATGATCCACCGGGCCCAGGTCGGCGCCGGCGACCGGGTGCTTGTCACCGGCGCATCGGGCGGCACCGGCTCGGCGTCGGTGCAGCTCGCCCGTCGACGCGGCGCCCACGTCGTAGCGATGGCATCAGCGGCCAAGGCCGACGCCGTGCTCGCCCTTGGGGCCCACGAGTTCATCGAGCGAGGGGAGACGCCGGAACCACAGTCGTTCGACATAGTGGTCGACAACGTCGCCGGGCCCGGCTTCCCCGACGCGATCGAGGCCATCAAGCCGGGCGGGCGCTTCGTTTCCTCGGGGGCGATCGGTGGACCGGTCGTCGAACTGGACATGCGGACCTTCTACCTTCGTGACCTCCAGCTGATCGGCTGCACGGCCTGGGACGAACCGGTGTTCCCGAACCTCGTCGGCTACATCGAACGGGGCGAGATCCGTCCGATCGTCGCCAAGACCTTCCCGCTTGTCGACATCGTCACCGCCCAGCAGCAGTTCCTGGAGAGGAAGCACGTTGGCAAGTTCGTCCTGATCCCGTGAACTGGGGCCAACGTGAAGACGGCTTGACATCGCCGGCCGGGGCGGCGTCGCCACCACCTCGACGCGCCGGTCAGGACCCCGGTTGGACCACCCACCGCGGCCCAGCTCGGTTGGCCCGAGGAGCAGAGCAATAGCTACGTCAGCCCGAGTTTTCGGGCACCCCACTCGAGCGATTGATAGACGCCGTACCCGACGATGCCGAAGAGCGCGACGGGCATGATCCACAGCGCAGCGACGGCAGCGACGAGGCTTGCACCGCGCTGTTTCCCCCAGAGCACCGACGAGGCGAACGGGAGCACACCGGCGATCAGGAGGAGCAACCACGTATCGGCGAGTTGATCCCAGTCGAACAGCCACGAGCCGACAGCGCTAACGAACGAGGCCATGCCGGTCGCCGCGAGGAGGAGCCAAATGCAGACCGACAGCCGTCGAATACCGCCTGCTGCGAACCGTGATCGAAGCGCGACAGCGGCCCACATGATCCATCGCTTGAGCCAGGGTGTGCCGGCCGTCCTCATCATCTCACGGAAGAACCGATCCGACAGTGTGTCGCTGCCGAGCTTCCCGCCGTTCGGGCGGTCGGTGATGAGATCGTCGTGGATGATGGCAGCCAGCGTGTGGACCCCGTAAGGGTTCTCGAACCATCGCATGAAACGCGGAATCGACGCCATGTCCGTCGGGTTCTCGATGTTCGGCGTGAACGTGCGGGCGTCATCGACAGCGCGACGTGCTTCAGTCTCGCTCTTGCCCTGACCTCCGTCCTTCTCGGCGCGCATGAGCTTCGCGATGAGATCCCGCTCGATCTCTTCATTGGTGAACTTGAAAGCGTTCTCGACCAAGAATTGCTTCCGGTCGAGTTGGATGATCCCGACATTCCCGTTCGGGTCGTCCGCGGTGAATCCCGAGTTCCGGGCGACCCTCCACGGAGTCCACGCTGCGTCGTCGTTGGCGGAATCGGCCATGTTCGGCTCCCTTCCTGATGCGCCCCACAGAGACGTTAGACCTGCACAAGGATCCGCACAAGCGACTCTGGCGGTGCGGGCGTGGGACCCCAGCCGTCATGGGTGTTGCCTCCACGGATCGGGCATGCGACGCACTCACGTCACGGTGTGGCATCGACGAGTCAGGGCCGAAGGCCGTGATTCAAACTGGCGGCTCGTCGTCTTCATCGGATGCGCCGCTGGCGCCCCGATCCAGGTGCGATCGGCGGTAGGCGAACCGGTAGCGGCCGGCTGGGAGGCGGTACCGATCGAGCACGTCGGGGCCGCAGCTTGCTGTGCCGAGGCCGCGGTGGGCGACGTCGAGGCACACCACCAGGTCGTCGCCGCGTTGCAGGTCGATCGCCGTTTCCGCTTCGTACAGGTCGGCGGCGGTGTGGTGGGTGGCCGAGATGTGCATCGACGCCGGCTGCAGCACGTCGATCCGGAGCACCTGACCGCGCTTGCTGTCGATCGCCTCGAACCACCGGCAGTCGGTGCGCAGGCCGAACTCCTGCGGGACGAGGTAGGGCGACTCGTCGGGCGGCCCGTCCCACACACCCAGCATCGCCGAGCGGTTGCGGTCGGGGTAGTTTTCGTGCGGGCCACGCCCGTACCAACGCAGGCGGTCGAAGCGGCGCGGCAGTGTGAACGACACGCCGACTCGCGGCAGGTCGGCCAGCGACTCGGGCACGTCGACGACGTGGCGATAGGTGGTGCCGTGTTCGTCGCTCTCGACCGTCACGTCGTGGGCCACGAGCGTTTCCGGGTCGCGTCGGTCGAGTCCGGCTTCCTGCCAGGCCTTGAGCGCCTTGCCGCCGACTCCGATCCGCAGCGCCAGCTCGGGCATCAGCTTGAACCCGTCGTTGTCGGTGGTCGCCCGCCAGAGGTTGAGCTTCGGCTCGATCGTGACGCCGTTGGTTCCGGTGAGATCGCCGGTTGGCGCCGCCGGCTTTCGGCGCTTGCCGAGTTCGATCTGGTCCCAGGCGACGAGGTGTCCGGCCGGGGCGTACCAGCTGGCTTGTCGCGTCGACCAGCGCACCGTCAGCAGCACGTCGCTCCCCGCCGCCTCGGCCGGGATCTCGCACGGCAACGGCACGATCACGCTCGTCGACGGGTCGAGCTTGGGCACCTTCAACGTGCCGCCGGCGCTGACCGAGCCGTCGATCAGCAGTTCCCACGCGGCCTTCAGGTCGCCGAGCCCGACGAACGCCCTGCGGTTCGTGATCCGTAGCCCCGAGCGCGCCTTGGCGACCGTGACCGGGCGGTACACCCAAGCGACCTCGCGCATCGCCGGGTGCGGTTCGAGATCGGCCGACATCAGCCCGTCGGCCACGAAGTTGCAGTCGTGCGGTGTGTCGCCGAACTGGCCGCCGTAGGCCAGCCGACGGCGTCCGTCGGGGAGCCGCTGGCGCAACCCGTGATCCTTCCATTCCCACAGGAAGCCGCCCTGCAAACCTGGCGTCGATGTGATGACGTCCCAGTAGTCGGCCAGCGAGCCGTTGCTGTTGCCCATCGCGTGGCTGTACTCGCACAGGATCAAGGGTCGTGTTCCGACGCCGTTGCGTCCGTACTCCTCGATCTCGTCGATCGTGGCGTACATCGGGCACACGATGTCGGTCGCAGGCAGTCCTCCATCGACCCACCCCTTGGTGCGGATCGCGTCCTCGTAGTGCAACGGGCGCGTCGGGTCGGCTCGCCTGATCCAGCCGGCGAGCGCGTCGTGATTGGTCCCGTACCCACTCTCGTTGCCGAGGCTCCACAAGATCACCGAGGGATGGTTGCGGTCGCGCTGCACCATCCGGGCACCGCGCGCCAACCACGCTTCCCGGTAGCGGGCGTCGTGGCACAGGCTCATGTTGTTGCCATGGCTCTCGATGTTGGCTTCGTCGACCAGGTAGAAACCGAGCTCGTCACACAACTCGTAGAAGCCGTCGTCGTTCGGATAATGCGAGGTACGCACGGCGCTGATGTTGTGAGCTCGCATCGCCACCAGGTCGGCGCGCATGTCGTCGACCGTCACCGCCTTGCCGCGGTCGGGATGATGGTCGTGGCGGTTGACGCCGAAGATCCAGGGCGGCTTGCCGTTCACCAACAGTTGGCGGTCACGCACCTCGACGCTGCGGATCCCGACCGTCTGGCTCTCGGTGTGGACGGTGCGGCCCTTTGGGTCGATCAGTTCGACCTGCACCCGGTAGCAGTGAGGCGTCTCGGCGCTCCATGCCTTGGCACGCTCGACCTCCCAGCGGGCGTCGACCTGGAATCCCCTGAAGATGTACGGCTGGGCAGCGTTGTGCGGCACGCTGCCTTCGAGTACCCGCCCCACCTGTCGACCGTTGGGGCCGACCAGCGTGCTGCGCACCGACCAGCCAGGTTGCGGATCGGCACCGAAGTCCACGACCGTCGTCGCCTTCACGGTGCCGACTCCGGTGTCGGGGTCGTAACCGGTCGCGATCGGCAGGTCGCCGATGTGGACCGGCCGGCGCGACTCCAGCCACACCGAGCGATGCAGGCCGGCCATCCACCACTGGTCCTGGTCCTCGATGTAGCTGTGGGCGCTGTAGCGAACCACCACGATCGCCAGCTCGTTGCGGCCCCCGACGAGATACGGACCCACGTCGTACTCGCTCGGCAATCGGCTATCCGTGCCGTATCCGACAAAGCGACCGTTGACGTACACGGCGTGCACGCTCTCGGCTCCACCGACGTGCAACACGGTGCGGCGCTTCAGCCACGCTGCCGGCGCCGTGAACGTGCGGCGGTAGACGCCGGTCGCGTTGCGATCCGGGAGCCGGGGTGGCGGCCCGGGGAACGGCATCTGCACGTTCGTGTAGTGCGGCAGGTCGACGAAGTCGCCGAGGTCCTGCATCGTCCAGTTGCCTGGCACGGCAACCTCCACGGCTCGCGGTCGGTCGCCGGCCAGCGCTGTCGCCGGCACCTGGTCGGGGTGCTCGAACATCTCGAGCGACCACGACCCGTCGAGCGAACGTCGCTGCCCACCCGACAGCGGCACGTGCATCGGCAGCCGGTTGAGCTGCACGACCGACGGGTCGGCCCACGGCCTGAAGTCTCCGATGACGGGCAACATGGCGTCTCCTGACGGATATGACGGGATGTGCCTGGCACATCCCGTCAGGCTGGTGTGGTCAACCGAGGGCGCGCAGGCGCTCGGCGAGCTCCTCGGGGATGACCGGGTTGAAGTATTCCTCGCTGGCGACCTCGGCCGAGGCGATGAAGCGTTGTACCCCGGCCGATCGCCACGGTGACACGACCTCGATGTTGAACCAGGCGTCGTCGAAGCCGGCAGCCACGGTCGGGCGTTGGTTGAGCCACATCATGTAGGGAAGTGGCTGGTCGAACAGGGCATCGAGTCGGCCGAACACGTCGACCAGCATCGCCGCCAGCCGATCACGGTCTACGTCGGACATCGACGGCAGGTCGGCGATCCGTTCGAGTGGAGCGATCTCGATCGCCAGCGGGAACGTCGGCGCAAACGGCACCCACGCCCGCCAGCCCTCGCGCTCGACGACGAGACGGTCGCCAGGGTCCTTGTCGGGCACCCAGCCGCCGGCCAGGCGGGCGGCCTGGCGACGCGGCACGTGGTCGTAGGCGTAGATCTGACCGTGTGGATGGGCGATCGTGGCACCGACCTCTGCCCCTCGATTCTCGAAGGCGAGCACATAGTCGACGTCGCCGCGAGCACCGAGCTCGGCTGTTCGCTCAGCCCACAGATCGATCACTCGGCGTACACCGGAGGCGCCGAGCGACGGCAAGGTGGCGTCGTGATCGGGCGTGTACAGCACCACCTCGCAGCGGTCGCCGTCCATCGCCGGCCAGCGGTTGGAGAACCAGCGCACGTCGTAGGGCTCGGGTGCTTCCAGGCCCCCCACACAGAACGGGCAACCGACCGACGGGAGGTTGGGACGCTTCTGACGGCTCCCCACCACGTGTACGACCGTGCCCAGGACCGGATCGACTCGCATCTCGGCCATCGCGATCAGCCCTCCTCGAGACGTGCTCCGGTTGCAGCGTCGAAGACGTGGATGCCGCCGGTGCCCGGGACCAAGCTGATCCGATCACCTCGCGAAGCTGGGCTGAGGCCTTCGGTGCGCACGGTGACCTGCTTGCCCTCGACGCCGGGGGCGAGGCAGTACAAATACGACTCAGAGCCGAGTTCCTCGACCAGTTCGACCTCGGCGTCGAGACCGCCCTCGGTTGCGACCTTGAAGGCCTCCGGCCTGACCCCGATCACGACGGCCTCGGTGGTGAGAGTCGCCAGTTGATCGGTGGTGAGTGGCACGACGAGTGACCCAACCCGTGCGGCACCGTCGAGGACCGTTGCGTCGAGCAGGTTCATCGCCGGCGATCCGATGAAGCCGGCGACGAACAGGTTGTCGGGGTGCGTGAACAGGGTGCGCGGCGAAGCGCACTGCATCAAGATGCCGTCTTTGAGCACCGCCACGCGGTCGGCCATCGTCATCGCCTCGACCTGGTCGTGGGTCACGTACACGGTGGTGACACCGAGCCGACGCTGGAGGGCGGCGATCTGGGTGCGGGTCTGAACGCGCAGCTTGGCGTCGAGGTTCGAGAGCGGCTCATCCATCAAGAACACCTGTGGTTGGCGCACGATCGCCCGGCCCATCGCCACGCGCTGGCGCTGGCCGCCAGACAGCTTGGCCGGCTTGCGGTCGAGGAACTCACCGAGATCGAGAATGTCGGCAGCGTCTTGCACCCGACGGCGCCGCTCCTCCTTTTCGACCCCTTTGATCTTGAGATGGAAGCCGATGTTCTCGGCAACGGTCATGTGCGGATAGAGGGCGTACGACTGGAACACCATGGCGATGTCGCGATCCTTTGGCGGAACCATCGTGACGTCGCGATCGCCGATCCGGATCAGGCCTTCGTCGACTGGCTCGAGCCCGGCCAGCATTCGCAACGTGGTCGACTTGCCACACCCGGAAGGGCCGACCAGAACCAGGAACTCGCCGTCGGCGATCTGGAGGTCGAGTCGGTTCACGGCGGGCGCCTTGCCGTCTTGGTAGATGCGGGTCGCGTGATCAAACGTGACGGTTGCCATCATGCACTCCTGTTGTCCGAGAGAATGTCGGGGTTGGTGACCACGAGCCGCCCGACATGGTCGGCAAGCACAGACCGTGCGTGATCATCGATCGCGTCGTCGGTGACCAGTACCGCGGCTTGGTCGAGACGAGCGATCGTGGCAAGGCCGGTGAGGCCCCATTTGGTGTGGTCGGCGAGCACGACAAGTTGGTCGGTGGACTCGACGAAGGCCCGGTTGGTGTCGGCTTCGAGCAGGTTCGGTGTCGTGAAACCGGACCGTTCGTGGACGCCGTGGACACCCATGAACACAACATCGAGGTGAAACGACCGCAGCGACGCAACGGCTACGGGGCCGACCAGCGCGTCGCTCGGGGTGCGCTCGCCGCCGACCAGGATCACGGTGCGATCGGGACGAGCACTGAGGTGGAACACATCGGCGACCGGGATGCTGTTGGTGACCACGGTCAGCTTCGGTACCGAAACCAGCTCGGCGGCGAGTCGCACGGTCGTGGTGCCGGCGGTGATGCCGATCGCCGCCCCGGCCTCGGCGAGGATTGCCGCCGACCCGGCGATCGCCGCCTTCTCGGGGGTGTTGCGCATCAGTTTGGCCTCGAAACCCGGCTCGTCGGCGCTGTGTTCGTAGCGCGCCGTGGCACCACCGTGGACCTTGACCACAAGCCCCGCATCGTGCAGTGCGTCGAGATCGCGACGCACCGTCATCTCACTGACGTCGAGTTGTTCGGCGAGCTCTGTCACGCGCGCAGCACCGACTCGCCGAACATGGCTGACGATCATCTCGCGACGTTGGCGTGCCAGTGATGGACGCCCCAGTTTGCTCATGACAACGAGAATGGCGAACGAATCGTCGTTTGTCAACAGAAACGAACATAAACAGTGCAAAGTTCCCGTCTGAAACCTGAATTTATGTTCGGTTGCGGAAGAAATCGCACTTTAGGACTTGACGGCGGTCGGTTTTGGTGCGAAATTCGTGTCACCAAACCCGTGCGCACCCGTGCACCTGAACACACTCAATTCATTGAGGGGGAGTCATGACTGGACAGCCCGAGCGGTCGCCAAGCCCATCCGAGGTGGGATTCGCACTGAACCGCCGCCACTTCATCGTCGGAGGCGCCGCAGCCGTCGGAGGCGCCGCATTGCTCGGTGCCTGCGGTGGCGACGATGACGACGACACCAGCAGCGATGGCACCGATGCACCTGCCGGCACCGATGCGGCACCGACCGCAACCGACGCACCCGCCGCCGGCGGCGACCAGGTGACGTTCGGGTCGAACTGGTCCGATCCGAAGGACAGCGAGGCAATCGCCGCCGCGGTGGCGACGACCGGTCTCGACGTGAAGATCAACACGGTCGACCACAACACGTACCAGGAGAACTTCAACACCTACATCCAGCAGCCAGACGACGTCGTGGCTTGGTTCGCCGGCTACCGAATGCGTGCGTTCGCCGGCAAGGGCGTCGTGGGTGACATCTCAGACGTCTGGGCCGGCCTCGAGGGATTCTCCGAAGGCTTCAAGAGCGCATCGTCTGGCCTCGACGGCAAGCAGTACTTCGTACCGTTCTACTTCTACCCGTGGGGCGTCCACTACCGGAAGAGTCTGTTCGAGGAGAACGGCTACGAGATTCCGACCACCTGGGACGACTTCAAGGCCCTGTGCGACACGATGACCGCCGATGGGATCGTCCCGCTCGCAGGCGCCAACGATGGCCGCTGGCCGCAGATGGGCATGTTCGACATGATCAACATGCGCGTCAACGGCTACGACTACCACGTGTCGCTGATGGGCGGCAACGAGTCGTGGACGAGCGACGAGGTCAAGGAAGTCTTCGCCAAGTGGGAGGAACTGCTCCCCTACTACCAGCCCGACGCCAACGGTCGGACGTGGCAGGACGCAGCGAACGGGATCGGCGACAAGTCGGTCGGAATGTTCCTGCTCGGCACGTTCATCACGTCGAACTTCGACGAGACCCAGCAGGACATCATCGACGACATCGACTTCTTCCTCTTCCCCGAGATCGACCCGGCCCACGGCCAGGACGCGATCGAGGCACCGATCGACGGCTTCATGATGGCCGTCGATCCGGAGAACGAGGCCGGCGCCAAGGCGTTGCTGAGCGGGCTCGGTGCGGCGGCCGCGATCGATGCGTACATCAATGTGAACCCGTCGGTCGTCGCCGCCAACGGCGGTGCCTCCACCGCCGCCTACAACTCCCTGCAGCAGAAGTCGGCCGAAGCGGTCGGGACGGCGAAGTACATCGCCCAGTTCCTCGACCGTGACACCGATCCGTCATTCGCAGCGGACGTCGTGGGTATCGGCATCGCCGACTTCCTCGCCGATCCGTCGCAGATCGACACGATCCTCGACACGATCGAGGCCCAGAAGGCCACGTACACCTTCGAGTGATATCTCTGACCTGACACACTGCGCACGATGACGATCACCGCTCCCACCGACGAAACGAACCCACCGGTCGATCCTTTCGAGGCTCGACCCAGTCGTAAGCGTCGCTACACCACGCTCAGCCGGGGCGACCGCTTCTGGCTGGGCGTGATGGTGGGAGTGCCCGCCTTCTTGCACATCTTGTTGGTCTGGATTCCGGCTCTGGCCACGACCGCCCTGTCGTTCACGAAGTGGGACAATCTCGCCCCGCTGACGGACATCAGGGCGGTCGGGTTCCAGAACTACTGGTTCATCTTCACCGTCTTCGACACGAACCTGTTCCCAGCGCTGTTCAACAACTTCATCCTGGTGTTCTGGCTGTTCATCTGTTCGGCGGTCGGCATGCTGTTCGCCTACCTGCTCGACAAGAACATCCGTGGCAGCCGGGTCTACCAGAGCATCTACTACTTCCCCGTCGTGCTGTCGCTGGCCGTCGTCGGGTTCATCTGGAAGAGCACGATGTTCTCCCGTGACCGTGGCCTGCTCAATGCGATCTGGCCCGGCGACAAGGTCGACTTCGTCGGCGACGGCACCAAGATCTTCCAGTTCGACCTGCCGTTCCTCGACTTCCCGCTCGGGCTCTCGAAGAACTTCGCGGCGCTGCTGATCGCCATGGCTTGGCGTCACATCGGCTACATCATGGTGATGTACTTGGCCGGCCTCAAGGGCGTCGACGTGGCACTCCGTGAGGCCTCGGCGATCGACGGCTGCAACGAGTGGCAGAGCTTCCGCAACGTCGTGTTCCCGGCGCTCAAGCCGATCAATGTCGTGGTTGCCGTGATCACGGTGATCGAGGCGCTGCGGGCCTACGACATCATCGCTGCGCTCAACGAGCCACGCGGCACCGAGGTGATGGGCACACTCGTCACCAAGAGCCTGCTCGGCGAGGGCGGCGGCCGAGTCGGGATCGGATCCGCATATGGCGTCGTGCTGCTGCTGCTGTGTCTCGGATTCATCATCTGGTACGTCACCAACCACTACCGGGAGTCCGAGCAATGAGCGCTGTCACCGCCGACGTGGCGACCGACGAGGTCTTCGAGCGCCGCAACGATCCTCCTCGCCGCAAGCTCAGGCCCGGGCGCGTGCTCCTGCACACCTTCTTGATCACGATGGCGATCGGCTGGCTGATTCCGATCGGCACCGCCATCTACAACTCGTTCCGCTTCTACGAGTCCGATACACAGGTCAACGGCCCGTTCTCGGCGCCCAACTCGCTCACGCTCGAGAACTACCGCGAAGCATGGAACGTCGGTGAGATGGGCAGGACGTTCGCCAACACGGCATTCATCGTGCTCCCGGCCCTGTTCATCACGTTGCTGCTCTCCGCAGCGGTGGCCTACGCCTGCACACGCTTCAGTTGGAAGTTCAACATCGCCTTCCTGGTGCTGTTCACCGCCGGCAACCTGATGCCGCAACAGGTGTTGTTCCAACCGTTGTTCCAGATCTTCAAGCGCACGCCGTGGCCCGACATCTTGTCCGACACGAACACCGGCAACCTGCTCGGCACCAAGATCGCCGTGATCCTGATCCACGTCGCCTTCCAGGTCGGCTTCTGCACCTTCGTGCTCGCCAACTACATGAAGACGATCCCGAAGGAGCTCGGCGAGGCCGCCGCCGTCGACGGCGCCGGCGTGTTACGGCAGTTCTTCCAGGTCATCCTGCCGCTCACCCGCCCGGCACTGGCGGCACTCGGCACGCTCGAGTTCACCTGGTTGTACAACGACTTCTTCTGGGGTGCTGTGCTGCTCAACCAGGGCGACGAGCGGCCGATCACCTCGTCGATCGCCGTGCTCAACGGCCAGTACGCGACCGACTTCAACCTCATCGCTGCAGCATCGATCATGATCGCGCTTCCCCACGCTGATCGTGTATCTGATCCTGCAGAAGCAGTTCATCTCGGGCCTGACACTCGGCGCCAACAAGGGCTGAGTGCACCCCCCGAGGCCCGAGATGACTGATGACGGGATGTGCCAGGCACATCCCGTCATCAGCAAGCAGCGAGGGAGGCGAGCATCATGGAGTTGATCCACCTTCGCGGACGCAACAGCGACGTCGTCGTCGACCTCGCCCACGGTGTCCCCGTCGTCGTCTACTGGGGCGCCCCGCTCGGGGTCACGGTTTCCGCCGATGCTTTCGGGGCGGCAGCCGACCGACCGATCGTGCACGGGTCGCCCGACGTGGTGGCACCGATCTCTGTCGTGCCTGAGCACGGCTCGGGATTCCCGGGGCGGCCAGGGTTGTTGGGCCACCGTCGCAAGGGCACTGCCTGGGCTCCCCGCTTCGCGCCCATCAGCCACCAACTCGACGGTCGCCGCCTTACGGTCACCTCGCGCGACTCCGTGGCGGAGTTGGAACTGGCCGTCGTACTCGAACTCGACGAGACGCTGGTCGTGTCCGCCGAGCTGACCAACATCAGCACCACCGAGCGGTATCTGCTCGATGCACTCACCATCAGCGTGCCGCTCCCCGAGCAGGCCGGCGAACTCGGCACGTTCACCGGGCGCTGGATCCGCGAGCTGCACGCCGTCCGAACGGCGTGGACGCAGGGCGCGATCACGTACGAGAATCGGCCGCGGCCGGACATCCCACGAACACACCCCGCTGATATTCGCCGGAACGCCGGGGTATGGCGAATGGCACGGCGAGGTGTGGGGAGCACATCTGGCCTGGAGCGGCAACCATTGCGGCCTCGCCGAACGACTGCCCGACGGTCGTCGCTACCTCCAGATGGGCGAGCTGCTGCACCCCGGCGAGCTGTCGTTGGAGCCCGGCCAGTCGTACCGCACGCCGGAGGTGATCGGTGTCCACAGCGACACCGGGCTCACCGCCGCAACCCAACAGTTCCATCGCTCGCTGCGGGCGCGGGTGACCCATCCGAAATCCCCTCGGCCGGTGCTGGTCAACACGTGGGAGGCGGTCTACTTCGACCACGACTTCGACACGCTGTGTCAGCTTGCCGATCGCGCCGCCCAGATCGGCATCGAGCGGTTCGTGCTCGACGACGGATGGTTCGGGAGCCGTCGCGACGACACCAGCGGGCTCGGCGACTGGTGGGTCTCGCCGGACGCCCATCCCAACGGGCTGGGTCCGCTGATCGAGCACGTCACCGCGCTCGGGATGCAGTTCGGGATCTGGGTCGAGCCGGAGATGGTCAACCCCGACAGCGACCTGTATCGAGCTCACCCGGAGTGGACACTCACCACCGACGGGTACGAGCCCGTGCTGGCACGCCACCAACTCGTGCTCGACCTCGCCCAACCCGGCGCCTTCGAACACGTGCTCGAGCAGCTCGACACGCTGTTGGGCGACCACGACATCTCGTACCTGAAATGGGACATGAACCGCGACCACATCGGCGGCAGCGGTGCGGGCGGTGCGGCAGGAACGCACGCCCAGACGCTTGCCGTGTATCGCCTGCTCGACGAGCTACGCCTACGCCATCCCGGCGTCGAGATCGAGAGCTGTTCGTCCGGCGGGGCTCGCATCGATCACGAGATCCTGCGACGCACCGAGCGGGTGTGGACCAGCGACTGCAACGACGCGCTCGAACGCCAGACGATCCAGCGCGGTGCCTCGATGTTGATCCCACCAGAACTGATGGGCGCCCACATCGGCCCACCCCGCTCGCATACCACGGGTCGTCGTCAGGGGCTCGCGTTCCGGGCGGCGACGGCGCTGTTCGGACACCTCGGTGTCGAATCGAACCTGCTCTCACTCACCGACGGAGAACTCGGTCTGCTCGGCGAGACGATCGCCTTGCACCGCCACTTCCGGCCGCTGTTGCACGGCGGCGATGCGGTGCGGTTCGACACCGACGAGGCGTACTGCGCGCATGGCGTGTACGCCACCGACCGGGCCGAAGCGCTGGTCAGTTTCGCCGTGCTGTCATCGGCGCTCAGCCTGACTCCCCCACCGCTGCGACTTCCCGGGCTCGATCCGAGCCGCCGGTACCGCGTCGAGCACGTCCGCCTACCAGCCGAGCGGCTCGGACCGAACAGGGTGCTGCCGGCTTGGATGGCCAACGGAGCAACAGTGACCGGCTCCGAGTTGGCGCACATCGGTATTCAGCTCCCGGCCCTGCACCCCGAGTCAGCGTTCATCCTGCACATCACAGGATGACGGAGTGTGCCAGGCACACTCCGTCATGTCAGGCCGCCTACCATGATCGAACCACCTGGGACCGACTCGAACGGAGCCGCATGGCACTCCAACCGCCGTTCAACGCCGGCTCCGTCGACAAAGCCGGCCCGGCCGTGATGGAACGGGTCATCGAATACGCTCAACACCGCCAATGATCGGATCGCGTCGAGCTCGGTGGGGCCTGGAACGATGACAGCGTGACGGCATGGGCCGATCGGGCGACCTGGTGGGAGATCCTCCTGGCAGCGGTCGTCCTCAACGTCGTCACAACGGGGGCCTCGGCGGCGCTGTGGCACCTGCTGGTTCGCCGCAGGTCGGTCAGTTCCAGGACCCGCCGCGTCACCCATCGCGACCTGTGGCTGACGTCGTCGACCACGCTGACCAACGCGGTCACGCTGGTTCCGGCATGGTGGGCCTGGCAGCAGGGTTGGATCGAGCTCGCCCCGGGTGGGCTCCTGCGAGCGGCGCTGGATCTCGGCTACCTGATCGTTGGGCTCGACCTGACGATGTACGCACTCCATCGGCTGTTCCATCTTGAACCGCTGTATGGCTTGTTCCACGCCATCCATCACACCGACGACGAACGGATGTCGCCCGTCACGCTGTTCGTGATGCACCCCGCGGAAGCGGCAGGCTTTGGCGCCGTCACCGGCCTGATGATGCTCATCCATCCAGTGTCGATGCCAGGGGTAGTCGCGTTCTTCGTCCTCAACCTCGTCGTGGGCACGGTCGCTCACGTTCCGGCCCCTGACCAGGTCCACGTGAACTGGACCGATTCGTGGCTCGGCGGAGCAGCCCTGCACAACGACCACCATCGCCAACCCGACACCGCGTTCGGTTTCTTCACGCAGCTCTGGGATCGGTCGTTGGGAACCCGATCGCACAACACACGCAACCAGTAGTCGGCGACAGCTGGCGCGATAGCGACATCCTGCGTGACGATCGCTCCAGCTGAACGCAGGCCCCGCCTCAGAAGGCGGTCGTGCAGAACGTGTCGCCGGCGGCTCGGCTGGACTCGGTGGTGACGTCGCCGAGTTCGCCGTCGGTCAACTCACCGAGCATGCCGCGCACCATGCCGCGGTCGACGGCGCAGATCACCGGGTGTTCGATCGCCACGTCGCCGAACGGACAGTGGTCGTTGATGATTCGAAGTTGGTTGTTGCGGCTGTCGGCGTGCGCTGCGAATCCATGCGCCGTCAGGGCGTCGGCGACCGCCTGGATCGCCGAGCGCATCGAACGGTGACCCTGCTCGAGGGCGGCACCGGTGAGGCCGGCCGCCATCGCCCGCCCGTATTCGGCTCCGACCTCCTCGGCCATCTGTTCAGCCTCCGCTGGGGAGAGCCGGGTCATCGCCCGGCCGAGCAGCGACAACACCAGGTCGTCGCTGCGAACCGGAAACTCGGTGACCGCATCGGCCACCGCCGAGTACCGCTTGGAGGGGCGACCGGCGCCGCCCCCGGGCACCTTGCCGGTGTGAACTTCGAGGTACCCGCCGGCAGCCAGCTTGTCGAGGTGGTGGCGGGCGACGTTCGGGTGCACACCGACCTCGTCGGCGACGGCAGAAGTGGTGACCCCGAACTCATTGCCGGGTTGCCCGCCTTGCTCGCGGACGTACAGGTAGATACTGCGACGCGTCGGGTCACCGAAGGCGTCGGTGATCGCCGACACGGTGGCGGTGAACGCAGCGCTGGTCCCCATCCCGGAGATTCTACTATCCACATAGTGCAAACCCCGGACGGGGTCGCCACAATGGTCGCCATGGCAGTCACGAACGAGCAACTCGTCGAGGCCCTCCGGCCGGTCGAAGATCCCGAACTCCACCGCTCCATCGTCGATCTCGGCATGTTGCGACGTGCCGAACTCGACAGCGACGGAACCGCCCAGATCCTGGTGGCGCTCACGATCGCCGGGTGCCCGCTCCGCAACGAGATCCAGAACCGGGTTTCGGGCGCGATCGCCCACCTCGACGGGGTGAAGGCGGTCAACTTGGAGTTCACCGTGATGACCGATCAGGAGCGTGAAGACCTCCGCAAGACGCTCCACGGCGACGCCGCCGGCAGCGCCGGGTCGCATCAGGGTCACGGTCACGCCGAGGGTCGGGCGATCCCGTTCGCCGAGACCGGCTCCAAGACCCGCCCACTCTTGATTTCGTCGGGCAAAGGTGGCGTCGGTAAGTCCAGCGTGACGACCAACCTCGCCGTGGCGCTCGCCCAGCAGGGCTACTCAGTGGGCATCGTCGACGCCGACATCTACGGCTTCTCGATCCCGCGCATGCTCGGCACCGATCGTCCACCGACCGTGATCGACCAGATGCTGATCCCACCCGAGCAGTGGGGCGTACGTTGCATCTCGATGGGCTATTTCGCGCCTCCCGGCGAAGCCGTGATCTGGCGTGGCCCGATGCTCCACAAGGCGCTCGAGCAGTTCCTCACCGACGTGTATTGGGACGATCCCGACTTCTTGTTGATCGACATGCCGCCCGGCACCGGCGACATCGCCCTCAGCCTCAGCCAGTACTTGCCGCGCGGCGAGGTCTACGTGGTCACCACACCCCAGCCAGCCGCTCAGAAGGTGGCCCGCATGTCCGCCGCGATGGCGGCCAAGGTCAACCTGCCGGTCAAAGGCATCATCGAGAACATGTCATGGTTCACCGGCGACGACGGCAAGCGCTACGAGCTGTTCGGGTCGGGCGGCGGCAAGGAGCTCGCCGACGAGCTCGAGGTTCCGTTGCTCGGTCAGCTGCCGCTGTTCACGGCGCTGCGCGAAGGGAGCGACGACGGCCGACCGATCACCGCCGTCGATCCCGACAGCGAGGCAGCCAAGCTGTTCCATTCGATCGCCAACACGATCGCCGTCGAACTCAAGCCGAAGAAGATCTTCAGCCCCCAGCTGAAGGTCATCTGACGACTGGCAGACAGGTCACGGGCCGTGGAACTCGTGCCCCGCTACAAGTTCGAACAACTGGTCGCCGAGGCGCTCGATGACCTCCCGGACGAGCTGTTGCCGGTGCTCGACAACGTCGTCGTGCAGGTCCACGATCGGCACCCCGACGAACCGGGCCTGCTCGGCCTGTACGAGGGCACCCCACACACCGAACGATGGGGAGACGAGATTCCCGACGTGATCTCGATCTTCCGCGATCCGTTGTGCGAGATGTGCGCCGACTGGGACGAGCTGGTCGACGAGGTGTTCGTGACCGTGATTCACGAGGTGGCGCACGCCGCCGGCATCGACGACGACCGTCTCCACGAGCTCGGTTGGGCCTGAACATCGGACTGGTCGAAGGCCGTCGATGGCGTCCAGAAACGCCGCAGTCAGGTACATCGTGGTCGACGTGCGATGAAGTAGAAATGGCGATGAGCAATTCCGACACCTGGCAAACCGGTTTGTATATGTGGCGATCGCGTTGGGCTGCAATCGGGGCAGCGGTCGCGGTCACCTTCGGCGCCGGTGGGCTGCTCGCAGCCCATGCGGCCAGCCCACCCTCCGTGTTCGTGCCGATCAACCCGACCCGCGTACTCGACACTCGGATCGACGCTGGGCTCGCAGGACCGTTGGTCAGTGCCGCGCCAAGGCTGCTCGACGTCACTGGCACCGTGGCCGTCGTGAATACCGGCAACCTGATCTCCACCGGCTCGCCCGTCCCTGACGGTGCCACAGCAATCGTGGCCAACGTCACCGCGGTGCGGGCGACATCGGCCGGCTTCGTCTCCGTACGCCCCGGCACAGCATCCGAAGTTCCTGCGACATCGAACATCAACATCTCGTCTGGTAACGCGGTGCCGAACTCGGTCACGGTCGAACTCCCGACATCCGGCAGCGAGGCGGGCACCGTACAACTCTGGTACCAGGGCCAATCGCCATCCGCCACGACCCACCTGCTGGTCGACATCGTGGGCTACTACCAGGTCGGTCCGGCAGGCCCGCAAGGTGAGCCTGGTCCGGCGGGCCCGCCTGGTACACCTGGAGTCGGTTTTCGCACCGATTGCGCCAACGACAGCATGAGCGTCTGGAACTCCACAACGGCCATGTGGGGGTGCCGTCTGGATCTCACAGCCCGAAACACGTCGAATGGGTATGGGGCTCGAATCTCGAGCGATCTGTACCGGGGCATGTACGCCAGGGGTGCCAGCGGTTGGTTCGACGCCTACTTCGACGGCAACTCCGGAATCAGCACGTATGGTGTCGTCGATCGTTCCGGGGCTCTGCGGACGTTGGCCGTGAACCTGGGCACGACGGCGATCGAACCGGGCGATCTGGTGGCGATCGTCGGTGTCGGCAAGTCGTCGGATGACCAGCCGATCCTCGGCGTGGCGAGCGTCGACCCGACCAATGCCGACGCCGTCGTCGGCGTGGCGGAGCGCGAAATGTCGGGCGACCCGCTCGCTGTCGACAGTCCCGCATCCGGGCTGGCCGTTGGGGAGGTCGAACCCGGCGGGTACGTCGTCGTCATAACCAGCGGATTGGCACCGGCGGTCAACGTCGACAGCCTGGCGCTGGTCACCAACGTGCCGGTCGGAGCAAAGCTCGCCCTTTCGGCGGATGGCGAGATGGTCGCACTGGCGACCAGTTCGCCCGGCGTCGAGATCGGACGCATGGTTGGGCTGCCCGATCTGGTGGACCGCACGGTCTCGATCTACATCGACATCGATTGAGTCGGCTCCTCCGGCAGACGTGGCGGCGACCTGTGGAAGGTGAGAAGTTCGCCAACCACCATCGAGACGGGTGTCCGCGCCACGCTTGCCCGATACCGTCCAGGTCCGTGACGAACCTCCCCCCGCCACCACCGACCGATCGTGGCTCGACTCCCCCGCCGCCGCCCCCTCCACCGAACCTGATGGCGCCGGCCGGGTACGCCGGCTACACCGCCAGCCCGATCGCAACGCTGCCACTCAAGCGGGTCGGCAAAGTCGGGGGCGCAACATCGATCCTGGTCGGTCTGGCAGCGGCGTTCGGCGCGTTGACCGTGATCGTCAGCCAGACCATGACCGACGAAGCCGATCGCTTCATCGCCGGTGATCTGGCGTCAGAGGATTTCATCTCCGAGATCGCCCCGTACCTGCTGCTGACGTTCGTGCAGGGTGCGCTGGTGATCGCCTCGGTCGTGCTCGTGATGATCTGGATGTTTCGCATGGCAGCCAATCATCGGGCGCTCCATCGCGGTGCCACCTGGGGCCCCGGCTGGGCGATCGGCGGGTGGTTCCTTCCGCCGTTGTTGTACATCATCCCGACCCTGATGTTCCGCGAAATGTGGCGCGCTTCCGACCCCGAGGTGCCCGTCGGTGGTGACTGGAAGTCGCGTCCTGCGTCGCCGCTGGTGATGCTGTGGTTCGTGACCTACAGCCTGATCCCGCTCGGCTTGATGTTCGCCCAAACCGACACGGTGTTGTCTGGTCTCGGCGGTTCGGATGACGAACTCGCCAAACAGATCACCGGTGATCAAGGCCTGGTGGTCGCCAGTACGGCCGTCACGATGGTCGCCGCCGCGGTGTTCGTCGCACTCACACGGCAACTCACGCGTCGTCACCAGCAGTTGACTGGCGAACTCAACGCCTGATCGACCGTCGATGTCGTCACAGCTCTACCTCGTGCGACACGCCAAGGCCGGCGAACGCCGCCTGTGGACCGGCGACGACATCGACCGTCCACTCAGCAAGAAGGGCTGGAAGCAGTCCGAGCTGCTCGCCAAGCGACTCGCCAAGCTCGACCCGCAGGCGATCTGGTCCAGCCCCTATGTGCGGTGTGTGCAAACGCTCGAACCGCTCGCCAAGCGACTCGACACGACGGTCACGATCGATCAACGGTTGTGCGAGGACGAGCCGGTCGGACCGGTTCTGGAGATGCTGGCCGATGCCCCCGACAGGGTGGTGATGTGCAGCCACGGCGACATCATCCCCGCTGTGATCCTGGCGTTGCAGCGCGGCGGCACCAAGCTCGCCACGCAGCCCGACTGGCGTAAGTCGTCGGTGTGGGTGCTGCGCCGCAACAAGAAGGGCGTCATCGTGCAAGCCACCGCCTGGCCCCCACCAGTCGTCTAGCCGTAACGGTCAGCCGAGGTTGACTTGAGTGTCGCCGAGGGCGAACACCAGGACCATCAGCGACAGGCCGATCAGACCGAGAACGAGTCCGGCGATCGCCTTGCCGCGACCTCCGATGGCCGGGTTGCTGTTCGCTCGACTGAGTCCTATCGCCCCGAATACGACCGCCAGCAGCGACGGAACGATCAAGAAACACAACGGGATGGCGATGATGCCGAGCACCATCGACGCCGTGGCGATGCCGTTGCTCGACGGCCGTTGCGCGTACCCCGGCTGGCTGTACCCGGGCGGACCGTACCCAGGGGGGCCATACCCGGGTTGGCCCATCGACGGTGGAGGCGGTGGTGGTGATCCACCGGGCCCACGCGGCGGCGGTGGGGGCGGCGGCGGTGAGCCACCGGGGCCACGCTGCGGTGGCGGGGGTGGAGGGGGACGTGACGGTGGCGGAGGGGGTGGGACATCGGGGACTGACATCGGGTCGACCCTATTCGTCGGTGGTCTCGACGTGCTTCGATCACCGTCGCCCGCAGAGCCCTCCACCAGGCCGCGGACATCGGCGGGCGGGTCGCCGGCCAGGCAGCCGTCGAGCAGCGTCAATGCCAGCTCGGGTTCGTCGTAGAAGCGATACCTCACGATCCCGAGAAAGCAGAACGGGTCGGGATAGGTGGGGTCGGCCTCGATCGCCAGCAGCAGCGACTCGGAGGCTTCGTCGAGCACCGGCGAGGCGATCGCCGAATCGGGCTCGCCCATCACGGACAGCGCCAGCGTCCAGCCGCGGTACGTGAGCGCCTCCACGTTGTCGGGCTGGCGTTCGAGCACCGCCGCGTAGAGCGCCGACGCCGACGCCGGATCGCTGGCCTGGATCGCTCGCGCCTGCGACATCACCACCTGCAGCTCGGAACGCGGATCGAGGCCCGAGATCTGCTGGCCGGGCAGCCGTTGCGCCGACGACGCAGACAGCGCCCACCAGACCACCGCGATCGACACGATCACCACCCCGCCGGCAATCAGCCGACGGCGCCAATCGGCAGGTTGGCGTTGTGGAAGCGCCGAACGACCCTGCTCGAGCGCCCGCAGAGTGGCCGCCGCCCGAACGGTGTAGCCGTCCTTGAGAACCTGGTAATCGACGGCGTCGACGTCGCCGGCCTGATGCTCACGTTCGAGATCGTTCAGCGACCGGAGCAGGAAACGGCGTTCCTCTTCCAGTGCCGCCAGCTGGTCAGGGTTCGTCGAGCGCGCCATGCGGCGTCTCCTCGGGCGATGGGTCGGCTGCGTCGGCAGTCGTCTCGGTGCGCTCGGCGGCGAGTGCCTTGGCGACCAACTCGTAGTCGTCGGCGGTCGGTTCGCCAAGTTGGTCGGCGGCCCGTTTCCAGCGCCGGAATGCCAGCGTCAGACCGGCCGCGCCCAACACGAAGGCGGTCGCCGGAAGCGCCCAGGCCAGCGCCTCGACACCGCTGGCGGTAGGCACCAGCAACTCCTCACCGTCGTAGGCGACAGCGATCTGTTCGATGATCTGATCGTCGCTCAAGTCGCCACCGGTGACGCCTTGTCGGATCGCCTGACGAATCTGATTGGACGCCGTGTTGCGCGATTCGTAGACGCTCTCGCCCTGACAGACCGGGCACGCCAACCGTTTGGAGATCGACTCGATCCGCTCTTCGGGCGTGCGCGGGCCGGTATCGCGGGTTGCCCCGAATGCCAGGAACCCGACCACGACAAACACCAGCAGTACCCAGCCTGGCCAGCGCTTGAGACGTCGGTTCAGATCGCGCCCTGAGCTGCTCACGCCGCTCCCTCACGCAAGCACCTGGAGCACGGCGCTCAGGCCGTCGGCACTGACCTCGCTGATGAATCGCCGGCGGACGAAGCCGTTCGGATCGATGATCCAGGTCTCGGGTACCAGCGCCACCCCGAAACCGTTGACGAACTCGAATCGCTCGTCGAACACGATCGGCCAGTCGCCGCCGCGCTCGGCGAAGAAGTCGGCGACCTCCTGGCGAGTACTGTCACGCACGATCGAATAGAACTCGGCGCCGTCCGTGCCCAGCGCCCGCTGCTGGTCGACGAACTCGATCAGTTCCGGATGCTCGCGGATACACGGCACGCAATCGTGGGTGAAGAAGTTGAGCACCACCCAGCTGCCCTTGCGTCGCGACAGCTCGAACGTGGCGTCGTCTGCGGTGACCCCGCTCACGGCCGGTGCCGGATTGCCGAGCAACGGCGATGCTGCTGTTTCGTTGCCGGTCGGGTTGGCCGTGAGCAATACGAAGAACAGGCCGGCCATCACCAGCGTCAGGGCGGCGACGACGAACGGGGCGACCCGCCGCGGGGTGCCGGCTTCGGGAACCGGAGAGTCAGACATCGGCCAACGCCTCGTCGACCGGGCTGGGGTCGACCGGGCTGGGTCGACCGGGCTGGGGTCGACCGAGCTGGGTAGCGGCGCCGAGACCGGGTCGAGCGGGTTGCGTCGGCGGCGACCGGGGAAGGCGGACAGCACCGTGCCGAGCGCCATCATCAGGCCACCGATCCACAGCCACAGGATCAGCGGCTTGCGGAACACCTCGATCACGGCCTCGCCCGACCCGACGACGGGCGGATTGGTACCGGCGATCGTGAGGTAGACGTCGTGGGTCAACCCGGTTCGCACGCTCGGGGTTCCGATCGGCTGACCCATCTGGAGGTACGTGGTGATCGCCGGGCCATAGATCCGGTCCCCGTCGAGGCGCACGTTGGCCCTGGCGACATCGGTGCGAGCATCGCGCTCGGCCACCACCTCGACGAGTTCG
This sequence comes from uncultured Acidimicrobiaceae bacterium, assembly GCA_963700265.1. Taxonomy (GTDB): domain Bacteria; phylum Actinomycetota; class Acidimicrobiia; order Acidimicrobiales; family Ilumatobacteraceae; genus Ilumatobacter. Next base: position 161,852 of record CAVOWX010000005.1, read on the forward strand.
AACGTGTGCCCGCTCCACTCGACCGGCTGACCGACCTTCAGCTGCAGCTCGGTCGATTCGGTGTAGGCGTTCGAGGCGACCAACGCCACCGCCACCAGGATCACACCGAGGTGCACGACCATCCCACCGTTGGCACGCCCGATCAGACCCCACAGGCCCTGCCTGCGGGTAGCCAAGCCAATCTGGCGCAGTGCTGTACCTGCCGCGAAGCCGGCCAACGTGAAGGCGATCAGTGGCGCCCACCCGTCGGCGCCCACCAGCACGGCGATGATCAACGCACCGGCGCCGCACCACGACGGCCAGAACAGGCGTTGGCGCAGCAACTCCTGTGAGGCTTTGCGCCACGGCAGCACGGGGGCGACCGCCATCATGAACAGCAGGGCGATCCCGATCGGCATCGACAGGCGATCGAAGTACGGCGAGCCGACGACGGTACGACGGTCCTGGAGCGCCTCGACGATCAGCGGAAATACGGTGCCGAGCAGCACGATGAAGGCGAACACCGCGAACAGCACGTTGTTGGCGAGGAAGGCACCCTCGCGCGAGACCGGCGAATCGATCACACCAGGCGCCCGCAGGCGATCGCCGCGCCAGGCGATCAGCCCGAGCGACACCGCAACGACCACCCCGAAGAAGCCGAGCAGGTAGCCGTCGATCTGGCCGGCGGAAAAGGCGTGGACGCTGTTGATGATGCCCGAGCGGGTCAGAAATGTGCCCAGGATCGTGAGTGCAAACGTGGCTACCAGCAAGCTCAGGTTCCACACCCGCAACATCCCACGCCGCTGTTGCACCAGCACCGAGTGGATGTAGGCCGTGCCCGTGAGCCACGGCAGCAGGGAGGCGTTCTCGACCGGGTCCCAGGCCCACACGCCCGACCAGCCCAGCACCTCATAGCTCCACCAACCGCCGAGCAGGATGCCGATCGTGAGGAACCCCCACGAGAACAACGCCCAGCGACGGGTCTCCATCAGCCAGTTCTCACCGACCCGACCGGTGATCAACGCCGCGATCGCGAACGCGAACGGCACCGTGAAGCCGACGTACCCGAGGTACAGGATCGGCGGGTGGAACAGCACCAGGATGTGATTCTGAAGCAGTGGGTTGGGCCCGCGTCCGTCGAAACCGACCGGCACGACAGGTCCCGCCTCGAACGGGCTGGCCGGGCCGAAGCTGACGAGCGCGAAGAAGGCACACACCACGAACATCACGACCAGCGCCCAGCCGACCAGCGGATCGTCGAATCGGCGCCGGAATCGCCAAGCGACGGCGCCGGTGAACACCGCCAGCACCAGCACCCACAGCAGGATCGAGCCCTCGAGCGCGCTCCACATGGCAGCCACGTTGTAGATCCCTGGGGTGGTGTTCGATCCGACCTGCTGGATGTACGCCAGCGAGTAGTCGCGGGTTTCGAGTGCGCGTTGCATGGCGATCACGGAGATCAGCGCACCCGACAGGATCATCCCTGCGTACACGGGTGCCTGGCGGAGACCCTTGCGGTTGCCGACGATGATCGCTGACCCGGTCGACAGCGCTCCCACGACCGACGCAGCCAGCATCAGCAGCAGGCCGAAGTGGCCGAGCGCGCCGTTGAGGCTGGTGGCGATCATCGGGTCAGGTTGTTCCGGACTCGCACGAGTCGGCGAGTGCGTCGGCCTCGGAGAGCCGGGCGTCGTTGACCGAGACGTACTCATCGGAGTGCTTGACTTCGACGCGGTCGCCGAGGAATGTGTTGCTGGCGCCGTCGAACTTGCCGTGCACGACGACCGGGATGCACTCCTTGAAGATGCCGCCCGGCTCACCGTCGTAGCGAACGTCGATCGCCACGTCGTTGAAGGCGATCACGAAGTCGGTGTTGCTGCCCGACGACACGACGGTGCCGCGCTGCACGACACCTTGCACTCGCAGGCGACGATCGCTGTCGCATCCTGAGCGTTGCCCGATCTCGTCGACGTTGCAGTAATAGTCGACGGCCGAACGGAGGAACTGGGTGACGATCACGCCACCCGCAACCAGCACGGCGGCGAGCACTACGATCGGCAGCCATTTGCGCCGGCCGGAGCGAGACGGTGAGGTGGGATCGGGCCCTGGACGAGGAGTCAGATCGCTCATGTCAGGTCCAGTACTTGTCGTTGTCGTCAACCTGCTCGGCCAATCGGCGGCCCCCGCGCAGCACTCGCCAGGTGAACCCGGCGACGACGGCGAACGTCACCGCGTAGCTGCCGATGATGTACCCGGCGTCTTCCATCGCGACCATCGCTCCATTCATGATCCAGCCTCCGCCCGGCGCTCGTCGAGGGCACGGTCGAGCCCGTGGTCATCCATCAGATCCTCCATCGCCATGGCTCGGCTGCGGTGCAGCAACAGCCAGGTGTACAGCAGGGTGAACGCCACGACACCGACGAACAGGCTGAACAGCATCAGGCCGTCCATGTCGACGTCACCGTCGGGGTCGAGCACCGAAGCGTCCTGGTGCAGGCTGCGCCACATTCGTACCGAGAAGTGCACGAGCGGGATCTCGATCACAGCCAGCAACCCGATCAGGGCGCTGCGCTTGGCTCGCTGGTGATGGCTGCCGCCCAGCCCCCGCACCGCCAGATAGCCGATGTACGACACAAACAGGAGCGCTGTCGTGGTGAGCCGCGCATCCCACTGCCAATACACGCCCCAGGTCAGCTTGCCCCACAACATCCCGGTGACGAGCGTGAGCGCCATGAACACGACGCCGATCTCGGCGCTGGCACCGGCGACCCGGTCGAACCCGAGCGAGTGCTTCTTGCCGAACAGATACAGGGCCGAGCTGACGGCAGTCACCACGAACGCCAAGTAGGCCAACCATGCCGTCGGCACGTGCATGTAGAGGATTCGCACTGCGTCGCGCTGGTCGCGGTCGGCCGGCGAGAAGCCGAGCCCGAATGCCACCAGCCACCCGCTGGTGACGAGCGTGGCGATGCCCAGCATGCGGGTCGCTGTAGTGCCCGTTGAACGGCGACGCGGCGAGCGTTCGGGAGCACCGCTGGGGCTGTCGGTTGGCGTGGTTACTGCAGTCATCGAGTTCCGTTCACGTTGATCATCACGTGCTCTCTTCGATCAGTGGACCGAACGCCAGAGCGCCACCGGCACCGAAGGCGACAGCGAACACGGAGAGCAGGCCAATCCACGGCCAGCCCTCCGAGAGCGCCACCCCACCGGTGCCGAGCGCTGACTCCACCGCTCGTGTCGCCCCGATCAGGACGGGCGCCACCACCGGAAGCACGAGCAGCGGGAGCAGTGTCTCGCGACCGGTGAATCCTGCGGTGAGGCCTCCGTACAGCGTACCGACGCAGGCCAGCCCGCAGGTCGCGGTGACGAGGGTTGTGACGAGCAGCACAACGCCGCCGAGTGGCACGTCGGCCCCGTACAGCAGCACGGCCGCGATCAACAGCACGACCTCGAGCAGCGCCAGCTGGGCGGCGAGCGCGATCGACTTGCCCCAGTAGATGGCGACCGGATCGACACCGGCTACCCGGAGGGCGTCGAGCGCCCCATCGTCGCTCTCGATCGCGAACGAGCGTTGCACCAGCACGAGCAGGCTGAACAGCGTTGCCAACCAGATCAGCCCAGGGGCAACCCGTTCGAGCACATTGGAGGCGTCGAGGGCGAACGCGAACATCACCATGGTGACGCCGGCGAACGGCAGCACCTGATTGGTGAGCACACGGCTACGACGTTCGATCCGGAGGTCTTTGGCAGCCACCAGGCGAGCGATCCTCCAGCGACTCATGTCGCGTCACCCGTGTGGCGAACTTGACCGGCGACGACTTCGACGACACGGTCGGCCAGCGACCCGGCCCGCTCCAGCTCATGGCTGGCGACCAGCACCGTGGCCCCGGAAGCGACCGCTTGGCGAAGCACGGCATCGAGTTCGTCACGACCGGTGGCGTCGAGCCCGGCGTGCGGCTCGTCGAGCAACCACAGCTCGGCTCGCCTGGCGATCAGACAGGCCAACGCCGTTCGCCGCTTCTGGCCAGCCGACAGCTTGGCGACCACGACGTCGCTCAGCCTGCCGTCGACTCCGAGGCGCGACATCGCCGCTTCGACCTCGTCGTTCGTGGCACCGACCGTCGACGCCCAGAAGCTGATGTTCTCGGCCACCGTCAGATCGCCGTAGAGGCCGTTGCGATGCCCCAACATGCCGACCCGAGGGCGAATCCGGTCGCGCTCCGTTGCCAGATCGAACCCGAGCACGGTGCCCGTGCCTCTCGTGATCGGCAGCAGACAAGCACACAACCGCAACAGGCTGGTCTTGCCGGCGCCGTTCGGCCCACTCAGTAGCACGATCTCGCCGCGGTTGACGGAAACCGTCGCGCCGGCGAGTACCGGGAAGCTGCCGATCACGGCGACCGCGTCGACGAGTTCGACGACCAGATCCGTTGCAGCGCTCGGCGCGTTCGACTTCTGCGGCTCGACATCCATGAACGAGGCTCCACGATATGAGCCAAAGTCCCGCCGCACCCACTCGCTGCAACTGACCGCCACGACGCGTGGTTGACAGATATCGTCGGTGCGGTGACTGATCAGCTGGCCACCGATGAGCTGGACGAGAACGAGGCACCGCTGGAAGCGGATTCCTCGACGACCGCCGAGTTCGACGCGCTCGACCGAAGCGGTCGATCCGACGCCAGAAGTGATCACGCCCGACGCCACGCCCGACACGGTGCCAGACATCCCGCTGGCCACTCGCCGGGAGCGCCGCCGCCAACGTCCGAAGCGGATCAGCAAGTGGGATCGCCCACCCGATCCGCACGACTGGCGGTTCTTCGTCGGCAACCTCGGCAAGGTACTGATCGCCACCGGCTTGATGATGTTCGGCTTCGTGGCGTACCAACTGTGGGGCACCGGGATCGAGACCGCACGCGCCCAGAGTGCCCTCAAGAGTGAGTTCCGGGAGCTGATCGCCGAGAACCAGGCCAACCGGCCGGCCATCGATCCCGATCTCGCCCCACCGGCTGATGACGACCCGGCCGCCGACCTCTCCCCAGGCACGATCGCCACACCCGACGACGACGCCACCGTCGACACGGACACGCCTACCGCGACATCGGCGCCGGCCACCGAGGCCGATAGTGGCGGCGTCGAAAACACCGTCCCGGTCGCCCCGGTCGCTCCGCTGGTGCCGGTCGAGCAGGACATCCCGCCGATCTTTCGCGGCGAACCGCTCGCCTTGTTGGAGATCCCGGCGATCGGCCGCAGCGACATCGTGGTGCCAGGTGTGGCGCTCAACGATCTGAAGGACGGCCCCGGTCACTATCCGGATTCGCCACTTCCCGGCCAGCTGGGCAACGCCGCGATCGCCGGTCACCGCACCACCTACGGCGCACCGTTCTTCAACGTCGACGATCTGGTTCCTGGTGATGAGCTGATCGTCACGATGCTCACCGGCGATCAGTACACGTATGAGGTCACCTACCTCGAGATCGTCTCGGCGTCGGACTATTGGGTGGTCACCACCAGCAATCCAGACGTCGCCGAGCTGACGCTCACGTCGTGCCACCCGAAGTACACCGCCCGCGACCGGATCGTGGTGCACAGCGTGCTCAATCCGGCCAAGTCGGCCAACGTCGGCTTTCCAACGGCGCCGTACGAGCTCGAACCCGAAGCGGACCCCGAGCCGATCCCCGGCGACGATCCGGTCCTCGAGCAGCCTGTTGTGGAGCCGATCGACGCCTCAGGCGACGCGGAGGCGACGACGTCGAGTACGCCACCGGTCACCGTCGACGGATCAGGCGAACCGGCGCAAGCCGATCCCGAGCCGGACCAGGTCGGCGGGACCGCCACGGGTGCAACGCCGACGACAGTCCCGCAGCTGACCGCCGGCGAACCCGAAGTCGGAGACGCGTTCAGCCAGGGCTGGTTCGACGATCGAACGGCGTTCCCACAGATCGCTCTGTGGGGTCTGGCACTGACGCTGATCTGGCTAGCTGTTCGCCGGATCAGCCGCAGGTTCCGGCATGACTCGATCGGCATCTTGGTCGGCATCGCCCCATTTCTGTTCTGCCTGTATTTCTTCTACCAGAACGTCAACCGCCTCCTGCCACCAGGCCTGTAAGCAGCGGTTTCGCGGTCCCAGCCGACCTCGAAGGCGATATGCGTGCACGACACTGCCGGACTTTGCCAAGATTGTGGACCTGGACGAGCAGATGCTGGCGCGCGTCTGGCCTGACCCAAGCAGGTCGGGTGCGCCGCGGAAAGATCCACCAAAACATCTGCTATCGGGGTCTCCTCAAAGCTCCTTCGGATCGACTCGAAGCTCGCTCCGAACGCTGTCGCTGCAACAACACGACGGACGCCGGGACAGCCCGATCGCGGCCAAGACATCTCAGCGCCGAAGAACTCCCTGAAACGATGAGCGGCGGACATGACCTCACCGCGAGCGGGTTCAGACCGACCATGCTCACCACTCAGGCACTTGCCGTGGGAGCGTTCGAGGCGCTCCAGCGTGGCTGTTCGTTCAATGCAGACCGCTCGATGAGTGACCTGGCACAAGACTGCCCACACCGGCTTTCGACCCGGAACCTCGACCTTTAACTCGATGACGACGACCCGACCGGTGTTGTCGATCGCCAGAAAGTGCACAAACCTTCGTCGAACATTTTTACTATGAAGTTGACTTACGGATACTTGTTCGATATCATACTTGAATGATCGACACCGTGTTCGTAGAGCTGATGGCGCTCACCGACACCGAACTCGACCACGCCATCCGCCAAACCGAAACCGACGAACGCGCCGCCGTCGCCCGACGCTCCGCCTTGCTCGCTGTCGCCGAGGCACGCCAGATCCACCTCGCTGACGGACACCACTCACCCAAGGGCTATCTGCGAGCCACCTGCAACTGGTCCAACGCCGAAATCGCTCGCAACCGCAAACTCGCCACCGTGATCAACGCCATCCCCGGCATCGGCGACGCCCTCCTCGATGGCCGCATCGGCATCCCACAAGCCCTCGAACTCGCCAAAGCACACGCCAACCGCCGCATCGGCCACCTCGTCGCCGCCATCGCACCACTACTGCTGGAACACGCCGAACACCTCCGCTACGACGACTTCAAAATCGTCGTCGACCGCTTCGTCATGCTCGCCGACCTCGACGGCGCCTTCAACGACATCGCCGCCAACATCGAACACCGCAACGCACACGTCACCGAACTCGACGGCACCATCGACATCACCGCCCGCGGTGGCAGCCCACTCACCGCCACCAAGATCATCTCGATCTTCGAACGCTACGTACAGGCCGAGTTCCACAAAGACATCGAGGCACGCCGCACCGAACACGGCGACCAAGCCAACCAACACCCACTCCCGCGCACCGCAGCACAACGCCGCTTCGACGCCCTCGAAACCATCTTCGACACCGCCGCCGCCGCTGCTGCCGGTGGTCAGGGCTCGAGGGCCGCCGAGCCGCTCGTCAACATCATCATCGACGCCCACACACTCGACGAAGTCTTCACCCGCACCGGGATCCTGCTCCCCAACCACAACCAACTCGACGTCGAAGAACTCGCCGACGCCACACCCATCGACGCACTCATCGGCCACATCAACAGCGACCCCGCCAGCCTGCTCGAACGGCGCTGCGAAACCACCTCAGGAATCCCCGTCCACCCACTACTCGCCCTACAAGCAGCCCTCACCGGACACATCCGCCGAGTCGTCATCGACTCCGCCGGCACCATCACCGACCTGGGACGCAAACAACGCTTGTTCACCGGCAGCGCCCGCATCGCAGCCAAACTCCTCACCAAACGCTGCAGCCACCCCGGATGCAACATCACCAACACCTACGCCGACGTCGACCACGCCGACGAATGGGCCAACCACAACGGCACTACCGACCAAAACAACCGCGACATCCGATGCGGCAAACACGACCGCTTCAAACACCAACACCAATGGCGAACCAGACGCGCCCCCAACGGCCAGCCCTACTCGATCAAACCCGACGGCACCATCATCCTCCCCGTCGGCGAACGACCACCCGACCTCTCCATCGACCACCAACAACGCCTCGCCCGCCAACGCCTCCAAGCACTCACCAACTGACCAGTTGTCGACCTGACCCGCCGCAGCAGCGATCCCGAAGCACCCGTCGGCGACGACCGCGCGACGACGCCGCCCACACCGTCAGCGCCTCGGTCCGCTGACAGCCGATGCCGAGAGCGGGCGACTGCGACAGCGCCACCACGTTTGCCTCCGCGATCGGATCCGCTCGGCCGGCTAGCGGAGGGCGTCGCGGATTCTGACGAAGCTGAAGGGGAGGCCCGATGCCAGCATCTGGTCCATCAGGGGGCCGAGGCGGGGCGTGAACCTCAGCTCGACCTCGGCGTCGGCGTGCATGCCGAGCAGGTCGTCGACCATCTCGACCGACGTCGGGTACACGACCTGGCCGGTGGTGTACTGGCCGTCGGCTTCGCTCCATGGAGCGAATACATCGGCGTCGAACGAGTAGCGATAGACGATCGCATCGCGAACACGCGTGAGCCACTGGCTCTCGGCAGCGCAGATTCGATGCGACTCGGTGTCGAACGTGTCGGTCAGCATGAACTGCTCGTCGGGGTTGGTGGCCCACACGCTGATCCGCGGGCAATCACGCGGAAACCAGTACAACGGCGAGTGTTGCTCGTCGATCGCCCAGACCGCCGGTGGGTGACTGGGGTTGGTCGGAGGCACGTGCGGTGCGAACCGTTTGATCGATCCGTCCTCGCTGTAGTGGTAGACGGTCTCCTGGCGACCGGCATGGCGACCGGCATGGCGGGCCTGCGGGCCGGCCGCGGCAGGAACCGGATCCTGGCGCTCGCTATCGGTCAGCACACCGCGAGTATCGCGCACAGAGCGGTCATTGGCCACGAAACGCCGCGGAGCGTTTCTCCAGGAAGGCGCGGCGACCCTCCTCGGCGTCCTCGCTCGCCCATGCCAGGTGACGTGCGTGCTCAACGGCCGGGTCGCTGGTTCGGCTCGCCGCCCGACGACTCGAGCGCCAACTTGTGGCCGGCAATCGTGAGCGGCGCCAGACGGCTGATCGCCGCCGCCCACTCCAGTGCGACATCGAGATCACCGAGTCGATGCACAGAACCCATCGCATGCAGTTGAGCACCCGAGTAGGTCTCGGCCCCGAGCAGCATCGCCCTGGCGACTGGCCAACCGAACTCCCTCGACAACCGTTCGACCGTCCAATGGTCGACCACCAGACCGAGCCGCGCAGCCGGCACCCCGAACGTGCTGTGCGGTGTGGCGACGCGCAGGTCGCACACCGATGCGAGCTGCGCTCCCGCCCCGAGCGCCGGGCCGTCGATGGCGCCGATCACCGGAGCCGGCAACTCCGTGAACCCGCGCAGCGTGCGAGCCAGATCGTCGGCGAACACACCCTGTTCGACACCGTGCAGATCGGCGCCGGCGCTGAACGCCGGAGGGGCACCGGTCAACACGATCACCCGCGCGTCGGCGTGGGCGGCCTGGGCTGCGAGCAATGCCAGCAGCGTGTCGTGATCGACAGCGTTGCGTCGTTGCGGGCGATCGAGCGTGATCAACACGACCCCGTCGCCGACATCCGCCCGAACCTCGACCCGTACCATTCGGGCAATCGTACGGCGAGTCAGCTGAGCTTGAGGAACAACCGCTCGAGCTCGGACAGATCGGCGTCGCGATCGGCACTGGTCAGGGCGGCGGCCATCAGCTTGAAACCGATCCGGTCGAGCGCGCCCTTGGCTGCCGACAACTGGGTCACCACCTCGCGACACTCGCTGCCCTCTTCGACCATCCGTTGCAGGCCGCGCACCTGGCCTTCCAGTCGACGCAGCCTGACGATGACATCCTTGTTGACCTCTTCGGGGAATCGCACGATGCCATGGTACCTGAGGGGGTATCCGTCACGACCTTCGCTGCGACGCCGTAGGATTGCAGGCTCTATGGACCGCCAGAGTAGGGCCAGCGCCCCGATCAACGACTCGACGTCTGCCGATGATCCGGTCCGTCGTCGACGCGGCCCAGGTGGCTCGTTGGACACTGCTCGCCAACCGAGTCGGCTACCTGGTGCTGGCCCTGGCGATGTCGTTGTTCGTGATGGCCTTCGTACTCGGATTCACGTCCGTGATGGCAACGTTGATCATCATCACCATGGTCGTGTCGTTCGTGCTGCTGGCGCCGTCGATCGTGCTCGGGTACGCCGTCAAGGCTGCCGAGCGCGACGATGTCGAACGTGGCTTCTGAATTGGTTACCCTTGGGTAACTCATGAGCTCCCCCCGACTTACCGCTGACGCTCGCCGCGAGCAGATCCTCGATGTGGCCATCAACGTGTTCGGTCGCGCCGGCTATTACGGCGCCTCGATGAACGACATCGCCGAGGCGGCAGGTGTCACCAAACCGGTGCTCTACCAGCACTTCGACTCCAAGAGCGATCTCTATCGCGCCCTGCTCGACGAGGTCGGGCAGCGCTTGCTCGATGCCATCAGCAAGGCGACCGCCAACGCCACGAACGGCAAGCAGCAGACGCAGCTCGGGTTCCAGGCGTACTTCCGTTGGGTCGCTCACCGCCACGACGAGTTCATGTTGTTGTTCGGCGGAACCGCACGCCACGACGGGGAGTTCAGCGGCCAGGTGCGCCGCATCACCGAGGCGGCTGCCACCACGATCGCCCCGTTGATCGCGGTCGACATCGATCCCGAGCATCGTCGCACGCTTGCCCATGCCCTGGTCGGGTTGGCCGAGGGCGCCAGCCGACGCCTGGTCGGTCTCGGGCAGGCATTCGAGCCCGACGAGATCGCCAGCGAGGTCAGCGGCCTGCGCGTGGGCCGGCCTGCGGGCCACACATCGCTCAAGCTGACGGCTCGGCGGCCTGAAACATCCTGCACGCGGCCAGTTCCGCCTCAAGCTGTCGGTCACCCTGACCGAAGGAACAGTGATGCGGAACTCACGACACGTCCTCTCGGCGCTCGCCATCGCTGCGGCCGTGTCAGTTCCGTCGTCGATGGTCCAGGCATCCACCGTCCAGGCATCCACCGTCCGGGCCGCCACCGACATGAACGACACGATCAGGCAACTGGCCGCAGATGCTGCCGAACTGGTCGCCGAGGAACAGGCCCTGTTGGCTATCGCCCAGCCGGACGCGACCGGCAGCGAGTACCGAGTTGGCAACCGTGCGGAGTGAGCTGGCGTCAGTGGACAGGCAAGGCGTTGTCGGTACTCGACGTGCTCGAACGGCTCGATGTCGAGCTGACCGGAGCGATTCGGATCGTCCTCGAACGACTCCCGCGCGGCGATCCCGATCGGCCAACTGGTTCTTCGGTGACGCCCCCCTCCAGCGTCGTGTACGCAGCGGCGATCGCCGATCTGAATCGAATCACCACGACACCGAACTCGACGACGGAAAGCGGTGACAACTCCTCCGGACCAGCATTTGGACTGCTCGTCGTCGCAGCGCTGGCGCTGCTGGCAGCTCGGAGCGACAGCACTCGCCGGCACCACGCGGCGGCGCCCAGTGGACGACGAGTTGACGGCGATGGCCTGGAGCGACGGTCTGACCGGGCTCGGAAACCGACGACGGCTCGACCGCGACCTCGGCGAATGCCGACGGCTGACCGGCCAGACCGCCGTCATCATGGTCGACGTCGATCACTTCAAGTCGGTCAATGACAAGCTTCGGGCACCAAAAGGGCGACGAGGTCCTCCGGATCATCGGCATCGATGCTGTCCGGCCAAGTTCGCTACGACGACGTGGTGTATCGGTACGGGGGCGAGGAGTTCTGCATCCTGCTACCGGACTCGACGGCCGAGGACGCACGACAGGTCGCCGATCGAATCGTCCAAGCGGCACATCAGGTTCGGCTCCCCGACGGGCGAGCACATCACCGTCTCGGTCGGTGTCGCCGATTCGGTGGCCACCGACGTGTACCGAGCCGTCGAATCGGCCGATCTGGCACTGTTCCGGGCCAAGGATCTCGGTCGCGATCGAGCCGTGACCTCCGAAGACATCGGACGCACGGTTTCCTGAACGGCCGGCCGCCGGCTTGCTACCCGCGCAGCACGAGTCCGCGGTAGCCATCGGCGAATCCGGCGCTACGCAACGCGTCGGCGACCTCGTCGCTGACCGCACCGCCATCGAGCTTGCGCACCTCGACCACACGCTGACGACCGGTGCGCACGAGATCGGCGAGCGCCGACGCCCACGCCGGATCGCGCTCACCGGCGGGGAACATCACCACGTGGTGTGCGCGCCGGTCGAACCAGGCCAGGGCGAAACCTTGGCGGATCACCACGAGCGCCGAAGCCGACCGGGCCGGGCGGCCGGCGTTGGCGGGCCACGCCAGCGTTGCGCCGTACGGTTGAGCCGGGTCGGTGGCAGCCAGCACCAGCGGTGCGCCGACCTGATCGGGTGAGATCTCGGCATCGACCGCCTCACGTGCGGACCGAAGCCGATCGACCGCCCCGGGCAAGGCGAACTGGGCCGCACCGAGCCCGGCCACGAAGTAGCCGCGCCGAACGCGACCGCGTTCCTCGAGCACCTTCATCACGCCGTACACGGACGCGTAGCCGCCGACCACGCCTTCGCCGAGCACGGTCTCGCGGGTGACCACTCCGTAGCGTTCGAGCAACTGCAGGGCTTGAGCGTGGGCGGCCTCGGTCGGGGTGGGGGCGGCTCGAGCAGGGTTGCACGAGACTCCATCGGCCGGCGCCGGCGGGCGGACCGATGCGGGTCAGTCGTCCGGGACGCGGGCGTCCACCGCTGCGTCGGCCGGCTCGCTTGGGCACGACTCCCCCGCCGGCCAGCATCGCCCGCAACGGGGCCAGCGAATCGTTCGTGACCTCGCCGGCCCAGACGAGGTCCCAGAGCGCCAGCATCAACTCGGAGTCGGTGGCCTCAGGGGCGGCCTCGCGGAGTTGACCCCAGAAGCTGGCACCACGCCGCGTCAGATGACTCGCGAAGCAGCTCGTGGATCGGACCATCGGGCGGGTCGGGGCGTTCCCAACCCGGGGCCAGCAGCGCCAGCTGGTCGGCGAAGCACAGCCGGATCCGGCCGTCGCGGGCGCCGATCGAGCCGACCCCGATCCAGACCACTTCGCCGGACGTGCACATCTCGTCGAGCGACGCCGGACGGTAGGCGACTGGATACGTGACGGCAGCACGTCGGTCTCGAGTGTCGAGGCGACGATCGGGGCGCCGGCCAACATGCCGATCGTCTCGACCAGAGAATTCGGCGCCACGACGCTCGGCGGGGATGCCGTGCCAGGCCGGCACGAACCGCGCCAGCGCGTCCTGCTCGACCGGTTCGACCTCTTTGCGCAGCACGGCCAGCGAGCGACGCCGGAGTTGACGCAGCACGTCCGACGTCGCACCATTCGCGCTGCACTCCGTCGGGACGAAACTCGCCGAGCACGACCCGGTCGTCGTTCGACAGCGCACGCGATGGCACCCTCGATCCGTTCGATCGGGGCGCTCAAGCGGCGGGCGACGTCGACCGCCAGGAACGGCCCATGGGTGCGGGCGTAGCGCCCGACCAGCTCCTCGAGCGGGCGGGCGACCGGTTCGGTGAACGCCATCGGCAACCCGAGCGGCAGCGAACACCCGAGCGCATCGCGATACCGGGCGGCATCCTCGGCGGCGGCGTAACCGCATCTCGTCACCGATGCCGATCTCGATCGCCCGACGCTCGGCGAGCAGCGTCGCCAGCCAGTCGGCGCCGGAGGCGGCCTCGCAGCGCAGGTCGATCTCGGCGGCGGTGAGATCGCCGACCTTGCGCAACACGTCGTGCAACTCGTCGGGCGAACGCGCCCGCCGACCATCGCTGAGGCACTGCAGTTCGAGTTCGACGTCGGCCAGCACACCCGGATCGAGCAGCTCGCGCAGTTCCTCGGCACCGAGCAGCTCACGCAGGAGGTCACGGTCGAGCGACAGAGCCGCCGCCCGGCGCTCGGCGAGCGGTGCGTCGCCTTCGTACATGTACTGGGCGATCCAGTTGAACAGCAGACTCGACGCCATCGGACTGGAGCAGGCAGTGTCGACCTGCACCAACCGGAGCTGACGTGATTGCAGCTGACCGAGGACCTCGCGCAGGGCGGGCACGTCGAACACGTCCTGCAGGCATTCCCGCGACGTTTCGAGCAGGATCGGGAACGTCGGGTACTTCGAGGCGACCGCCAGCAGATCGGCGGCGCGCTGACGCTGTTGCCACAACGGGGTGCGCTTGTCGGGGCGGCGGCGCGGCAGCAGCAGCGCCCGCCCGGCGCATTCTCGAAACCGGGCCGAGAACAGCGACGTCTGCGGCAGCGACGACACGACCAACTCGTCGATGTCGGCCGGGTCGATCACGAACACGTCGAGTTCGAGGTGGTCGGCCGACTCGGGGAGTCGGATGACGATCCCGTCGTCGCCCCACATCGTTTCGACGGGCAGGTCGTAGCGGTCGATCAGGCGGCGCTCGATCGCCATCGCCCACGGGGCGTGGACCGGGGTGCCGAACGGGCTCAGCACGCACACCCGCCAGTCCCCGATCTCGTCGCGGAACCGCTCGACCACGATCGTGCGGTCGTCGGGAACGACGCCGGTCGCCTCGGCCTGCTCGTTGAGGTACTGCACCACGTTGCCGGCGGCGAAGGCGTCGAGGGCGTAGTGCTGTCGCAACCGCTCGGTCGCCTGTTCGTCGGGCAGCGCCCGGATCTCACGGACGAAAGCCGCCGAGCGCACGGCCGAGTTCGAGCGGGCGCCCCGGGCGGTCACCGTGCCAGAACGGCATCTTGCCGGGCTGGCCGGGGGCCGGGCGTGACGGTGACCCGCTCGAACGTGATGTCCTCGATCCGCCAGGTGGACGCGCCGAGCATGAAGTTCTCGCCGGGGCGGCTCTCGTAGACCATCTCCTCGTCGAGCTCACCGACCCGTGTGCCATCGGGCAGGAACACCCCGAACAGTCCGCGATCGGGAATCGTGCCGCCGCTCGTGACCGCCAGCCGCTTCGATCCGTCGCGAGCGCGGATGACGTCGTTGACGCGGTCCCAGACGATCCGCGGACGTAGCTCCGAGAACTCCTCGCTCGGGTAGCGACCGGCCAGCAGGTCGAGCACGTTGTTCAGCAGCTCGTCGGTGAGGTCGTGGAAGTTGGCAGCAGCGGCGCACCAGAGCCGCCAGGTCGGACACGGTGACGTCGCCGGTGGCGGCAGTGTGGGCGACGATCTGCTGGGCCAGCACGTCGAGCGGGTTGCGCAGATAGCGCGAGTGCTCGATCTCGCCGTCGAGCATGCGCCGCGCGACCACGGCCGCCTCGATCAGATCGCCGCGGTGTTTGGGGAAGATCGTGCCCTTGCTGGGCTGGCCGACGCTGTGGCCGGCTCGCCCGATCCGCTGCAGGCCGCGGCTGACGGCGCCCGGCGACTCGACCTGGATGACGAGGTCGACGGCGCCCATGTCGATCCCGAGTTCGAGCGACGACGTGGCCACGATGCCGCGCAGCACGCCGCGCTTGAGTTGGTCTTCGATGACGACCCGCTGCTCTCGGGCCAGCGATCCGTGGTGGGCCTTGACGAGGTCTTCGGTCATCAGCCCGGTCTCGGGGTCGACGCCGATGCCCTGTTGCTCGGCGAGCTCGTTGAGCTTGGCGGCCAGCCGCTCGGCGGCCCGTCGGGCGTTGCAGAAGATGATCGTCGAGCGGTGCGAGAGCACCAGTTCGAGCACTCGCGGGTAGATGCTGGGCCAGATGCTGGAGCGGCGTTCACCGCCGCCCGGCTCGCCGAGCGGTGTCGACGGGTCGCCCGGCGCGCCCATGTCCTCGACCGGCACGACGACCTCGACCTCGAGCTGCTTGCTGATACCGGTGTCGACGATGCTGCACGGGCCGCGGCTTGGCACCCGACGATAGCCGCCGAGGAACCGAGCCGTCTCCTCCAAGGGGCGCTGGGTCGCCGACAGACCGATCCGCTGCGGCGGCCGATCGGTGACCTCTTCGAGCCGTTCGAGCGAGAGCGCCAGGTGGGCGCCGCGCTTGGTGGTGGCCATGGCATGGATCTCGTCGATGATCACGGTCTCGACGCCGCGCAGGGTTTCGCGGGCCGCTGAGGTGAGCATCAGGTACAGCGACTCGGGCGTGGTGATCAGCAGATCGGGCGGGCGTCGGATCAGCTTCTGTCGGTCGTTCGACGGTGTGTCGCCGGTGCGCATCGCCACCTGCGGGGCCGTGAACGGCTCGCCGATCCGTTCGGCCGCCAGTTCGATACCGACCAACGGGGAGCGCAGGTTCTTCTCGATGTCGAACGCCAGCGCCCGCAGCGGCGAGATGTACAGCACCCGCGTGCGATGGGTGCGCTGCTCCGGGTCGCGGCGTGGTGACCAACCGGTCGATCGACGACAGGAACGCCGTCAGCGTCTTGCCGGACCCGGTCGGGGCACAGATCAGGGTGTGCTCGCCGCCGACGATGTGCGGCCACCCGTGGATCTGCGGCGGCGTCGGCTCGGGGAACGAGGACGCGAACCATTCACGAACGGCCGGCGAGAACGCCGCGAGCACCGGGTGATCAGCGATGACGGCGAGGCTACCGATGGGGTGTCACGGGCATCGCTGCGGCCGTCGCATTGGCGAGTCGTCAGCTGCGACCTGGCCGTTCGCGAGGCGGATCGTGCGGGTGAGTCCGAACGTGGTCGAGCAGCTCGCGATCGTGGGTCACGAGCAGCACGGTTCCGGCGAACGTGTCGAGCGCCTGCTCGAGTTGCTCGATCGCAGGGAGGTCGAGATGGTTGGTCGGTTCGTCGAGCACCAGCAGGTTGGCGCCGTTCGCCATCAGCAGCGCCAGCGCAGCCCGGGTGCGCTCGCCCGGCGACAGCGACGAGGTCTGACGCTCGACGTGGGCGCCGACCAGGCCGAACTTGGCCAGCAGCGTGCGGGCCTCGGCGATCTGCAGCCCGGTGCCGTCCATGAACGCCCGCAGCAACGTGTCGGCGCCGGTGAGTTGGGCCCGGACCTGCTCGATCTCACCGACCACGACACCCGATACCGAGCTGGGCGGTGCCGGACGTCGGCGTCGGTGCGACCGAGGATCACGTCGATCAAGGTCGACTTGCCCGAGCCGTTGTGGCCGAGCAGCGCAATCCGCTCGCCGTAGCCGACGAGCAGGTCGACGGGCCCGAGCCGGAACTCGCCGCGGTCGACCACGACGCCGGTCAGACGGGTCACGACGTCACCGCTGCGAGGCGCATCCGGTACGTCGAGCCGGAGCTGCCACGGCTCGCGCGGCTTGTCGACCTGTTCCAGCCGGTCGCTCGGCGCGCTTCGTCTGGGCCGCCTTGCCCGCCAGCTGCTCGGTCTGGTCCTTCTTGAAGTGCCGGATGTGCTTGTCGGTCTCGCCGGACCGCTTCAGCTTGGCCATGCCCTGGTGGGCCCACTCGCGTTGCTGCTGGCCACGGTCGGCCAGCGACTCGACGTTTGGTGTCGTACTCGTCGAAGCGCTCCCAGGCGTGCTGGCGGGCCAGCTCGCGTTCGTCGAGGTAGGCCTGCCAGCCGCCTCCGAACAGGGTCAGCCGGTGGCTGAACTCGTCGATCTCGGCGACGTCGGTGATCACCCGGTCGAGGAAGCGTCGGTCGTGGCTGACCAGCAGCACCGCGGCGTCGAGCCCGAGCAGCCACTCCTCCAGGCGCTCCAACCCGTCGAGGTCGAGATCGTTGGTCGGCTCGTCGAGCAGGTACACGTCGAACTGCGAGAGCAGCAGCGCCGCCAGCCCGGCCCGCGCCGCCTCACCGCCGGACAGCGTGGCCGTCGGCTGATCGAGCAGCCGTTCGTCGATGCCGAGCTGGTCGGCGACGACGCCGATCCGGGCGTCGAGATCGGCGGCACCGAGCGACAACCACCGTTGCAGGGCGACGTCGTACCGGTCGGCGGCATCGCTGGTCTCGTGCGTCAACTCGGCGGTCGCCGCATCGAGTTCGACTTGGGCGGCGGCGACACCGGTGCGGCGGTACAACAGGTCGAGCACGCGACTCGTCGGAACGATCCGGTTCCTGGTGCAGCCAGCCGATGGTCGCCGCGGCGGGGTCGAGACGCACCTCACCGGAATCGGGCGCGAGCGACACCGGCACAGGCCGCCAGCAGCGTCGACTTGCCGACGCCGTTGGGACCGACCACACCGATCCGGTGTCCGGGGGCGACGAGCAGGTCGACGTGATCGAGCACGGGGTCGGCACCGCGCACGATCGTGAGATCAGAGATGGTGAGGGTTGCTGGCATGTGAGAGAACTCCTTGTAGCGAGAAAGCGGCCGGTTCTCATCAGATGCGCATGAAACCAGTCTGGCAGGTTGGCCGACTCGATACCACCAGCCAGACTCGACCCCCCGTGAGTACCGTCACCCTTCGCCCCTGGCAGCGTGCCGCGTTCGACCGGTTCAGCGCCAACGAGCATCGCCGACTTCCTGGCGGTCGCCACGCCCGGGGCCGGAAAGACGACGTTCGCCCTGACCTGTGCACGGGCCACGCTCGGCGGCCGAGCGGCGGCGCCTGATCGTGGTCGCCCCGACCAGCCACCTCAAGATCCAGTGGTCGCTCGCAGCCCATCGGCTGGGGCTCCAGCTCGATCCCGACTGGGCGCCAGGACAGGGGCTGGCCAGGGACGTCCACGGGCTGGTCACCACCTACCAGCAGGTCGCCATGGGCAAGGCGGCCGACCAGCTGCGCGGGCTGGCGGCCGACGGGATGGTGATCCTCGACGAGGTCCACCACGCCGGCGACGACAAGGCGTGGGGCGACGGCATCACTCAGAGCGTTCGAGTTGGCGTCCAAGCGGCTGTCGCTGTCGGGTACGCCGTTCCGCAGCGACAGCGCCAAGATCCCGTTCGTCCGCTACGACGTCACCGCCGAGGGCGACCTCGCCTACAGCGACTACACGTACGGCTACGGCGACGCCCTCCGCGACGGCGGCGTGGTGCGGCCGGTCTACTTCCCACGGGTCGACGGACAGATGGAGTGGAGCACGCCGACCGGCGACGTGCTGCGGGCCAGCTTCGGCGACGAGTTGGCTCGCGACCAGGTGTCGGCCCGGCTGCGCACGGCGCTCAGCCTCGACGGCGACTGGATCGCCACGGTGCTCGGGCAGGCCCACGATCGGCTGCGCCAGATCCGTCAGGATCATCGCGGACGCCGGCGGGCTGGTGATCGCCATCGACCAGGAGCACGCCCAAGGGATCGCCCGCCTGCTGCGCAACCGCTTCAACACCACCGCCGACGTCGTCGTCAGCGACGACCCCACGGCGTCGAAGAAGATCGCCGAGTTCGCCACCAACGACCGCCCGTGGCTGGTCGCCGTGCGGATGGTCTCCGAGGGGGTCGACATTCCGCGCCTGCGGGTCGGCGTGTACGCCACCACCACGTCGACCGAGCTGTTCTTCCGCCAGGCGGTCGGTCGCTTCGTGCGCTGGCAGGCGGGTCGACCCAGCCAGAAGGCATACGTGTACGTGCCCGACGATCCGCGATTGCGGCATCACGCCTTCCAGATCGCCGAGGCGCGGCGCCACATCCTGCGTCCGCCCAGCGAGAACGACGACGAGTTCTCGCCCGATGGCGAGCTCGACCGCCAGGTCCACGAGGACGATCTGTTCGAGCAGCTCTCGCTGTTCTCGGTCGTGTCGTCCACGGCGACCGGGCGTGAAGTTCCACGCCGTCACCGAGGCCGGCGTGCAGTTGTTCGACCCTGATCACTTCGACAACGAGCCCGACCCGACCGAGCCGATGTTCGCCGACGATCCAGCGTTGGCACTCGACCTCCCCGACATCCCCACCGAGGCCGGCCTGGTGTCGTGGAGCACACTCAGCGTGGCAGAGAAGAAGGACGACCTGCGAACCCGCAACGCCGACGTCGCCAAACGGTTGGTCGACTTCACCGGCTGGGGCCACGCCCGGATTCAGGGCGAGATGAACCGCCTGGCGGGCGTCACCAAGGTGTCGACCGCCACGGTCGATCAACTCGAACGACGTCTGCGCTACAGCGAGAGCTGGCTCCGACGCCTGCGGCGCAGCTGATCTCGCCGTGACGTTTGGCAACGCGGCCTCACCCGCCAGACTGGCTGACCCATGAGCCCTTCGACCGTCGTGTTCTTCGTGGTCGGGTGTGTTTGCGCTGGTCGCCGGCGCCGAAGCGCTGGTTCGCGGCGCCGCCCGGCTGGCCGCCCGGACCGGACTCTCACCGGTCGTGATCGGCCTCACCGTCGTGGCGTTCGGCACCAGCGCTCCTGAGCTGGCGGTCAGCTTCGGCGCCGCGTTCCGAGATCAGGCCGACATCGCCGTGGGCAACGTGGTCGGTTCCAACATCGCCAACGTGCTGCTGGTCCTCGGTGTGTCGGCGGTGGCAGGCGGCGGACTGGTCGTCGCCCAGCGGATCGTGCGGATCGACGTGCCGATCATGATCGGCGTTTCGGTGCTGGTGCTGATGTTCGGCCTCGACCACCAGCTCGTCCGGTGGGAGGGCGGCGTGCTCGTCGTCATGCTGGTCGTCTACATCATCTGGACCGTCATCACCACCAGACGCTCCACCAAAGCGGAGGTGAGCGAGGAGTACGACGAGGCGCTCAGCGCCGAACGATTGCGCGAGAGCTCGCGTCTTCGCGGATGTCGGCTATGTGCTGATCGGGCTGGTGTTGCTGGTCGCCGGGTCGACGGCGCTCGTCGAGGCGGCCACCGACATCGCCGAGGCGCTCGGGGTCAGCCAACTCGTGATCGGACTGACGGTCGTGGCGATCGGTACCTCGTTGCCCGAGATCGCCACATCGGTGTTGGCAGCAATCCGTGGACAACGCGACCTGGCGGTCGGCAATGCGGTCGGCTCCAATCTGTTCAACATCCTGGCTGTGCTGGGTTTCACGTCGCTCGTGTCGCCATCGTCGATCCCGATCCCGACCACGGCGATTTCGCTCGACATCCCGATCATGATCGCGGTCGCCTTCGCCTGCCTCCCGATCTTCGCCAACGGCTACTCATTGGTCCGATGGGAAGGGGCGTTGTTCCTCGGCTACTACGCCGCCTACCTCGGGTGGCTGGTGCTCGACAGCAGCGACCACGGCCCGACCAACGAGTACGCGATCGGCATGCTCGGCTTCGTGCTCCCGCTGACCGTGATCACCCTGGTCGTGATCGCCGTCCGCCAACGCCGCTCCGAAACCAGCCTCGCCTGACCCAACGCCTGAGCTTCTGCGACCACGCAACTCGGAAACGAGAAGGTCGAGCGGTATGGCGTGTTCGTGGATCTCAAGACGATGACCATTGTGTACCTCGCTCCAAGGGCAGCCCCGTCTCGGCAGCATCCTGGTGACAGTCGCCGAGCTGGCGTCACTTCCGCCCGGCCACATCGCCAGGCGTGAGCAACCCGGTCAGCCCTGGGTGCGAGAGCGTCACGTCTGGGCCGACGACCAGTTGCGCAGAACTGCTGCCGTTCCGGCGCTCGCTGTTCTGTACCGCTCATCGTGCTTGCGTCGAGCGCAACGATCGGCCAATCTGCTCGGGTGTTCGGCCGCAAGAAGAAGGACCCTCAGCAGCATTATGTCGATGGATCGGAGGGTGTCTACAGAGGGCTTCGGACGATGGCACTCGACACGGTCGCGAATGGCCTCGTCGCGCCTTTACCGGAACATCCGGACGTGTCAGGCATCGTGGTCGATGTTCCGGGCGAGGGCGGCTTCGCCACGATCGTCGCACTCACTGACGGCACGACAAGCATGTACACGAGCACGGGCGGCGGACAGATCGGGGCTGGGACACACGCTCACGTCGCTAACGCGACGCAGAGACTGCTGGCCGAGGTGCAGCGAAACCTTGGCCACTTCAACAGCCAAGATGATGACGCGTTCCCTCCCGAAGGCCTCGTGCGCCTCCACGTGCTCACGCCATCCGCTGGCCGACGCACCGACGTGCCGGAGAACGCCTTCTGGGGCCGAGAGGATCACCATCTGATGCCGGTGATCGCCCTCGTGCAGGACGTCATCACGGCCATCAGCTCAGTGTCGCCAAGCTGAGCGCCAAATCTGCCGCTCGGTACTAGCAACCCGGTTCCACTTCGGGCACTCTGAGCGGTTGGGCAACGTTCTACTCGGAGCGCGATCACGAAGTCGGCCGACGCCAGTTCGACACCGAGGACGAGGCATGTGCTCACCGAGTCGACGTCATCCTTCGCGACCCGACAACGCGCCGGCGTCGGAAGCGCCGAACGGCCGATCGGCACCGGTGTTCTGGCATCGATGATTGCGTTTGCATTCGCCTCCCGGACCGGGCAATCGGGGCGGGTGTCGTGATCCGTGATCCGTGATCCCGTCTGTCGATCGGTGTGCGTCTCGGGCAGCTCCAGGGTGGACATAGTGTCAGACCTGTGCAATTGCCATCCGCTGCCGACGTGCTGAAGATCCAGTTGCGCCACGGATTTCTCGATGCTCGTCGGGTGCTCGAAGGCGTCACGGAGGACGAGTATCTCTGGGAACCAGCGACACCCTGTTGGTCGGTACGAAGGCGCGGGCCGTCCGTTCACGGCTGGGGTTCAGGCGAGTTCGTGTGTGAAGACGCGTGGCCGCCGCCCGACCCGCTTCCGACGACGACTATCGCGTGGCGTGTCATACATCTGGCCGCCTGGACTGATATCTACCGGCTGCATGCCTTCAGCGACACTCGTTCAGACCTCAACGAGTTCGACGTGCCGAGCGACTCCAGCGCCGGGGTTGCGCGGTTGTACGCCGCTCAGGACGACTTCATCGAGGCGGTAGACGGGCTGAGTGCCGAGTCGGCGTTCGAAGCCCGACCCGCGCACTGGGGCGAATCGGTGCCGGTCGTGCGCCTTGTCACGACGATGTTGGCCGAGCATGTCCATCACATCGCCGAGATCGGTGTGCTCCGTGATCTTCGCCGCGGACACGCACTCAGCCAGCCACCGCCACCCCCGCTTCGAGATCCGAGCTGGTGGTCGGGCGCCTCATCGACCGGCGCATAGCTGCCGTTGTACGGACGATCGGTACCTCAGGTCAGTTCGTCTCGGCGGGCCGATGCGAACCCCAGTTGGGGGTCGGGTGAAGTCTTGCAGTGTGTTGACAGATGGTTTACGAACACTTGTTCCCCTCATGGGGTGTGACCTGCTACGATAAGGCACTCAACCTCGACCAAACACTCGACTGAGCACCAGGGGGACACGATGCGTAACGACGGAGTACTCGACGCACTCACCACACTCCTGCACGCCGACCCCGACCTCGCCGACCGAAACGAAATCGGTGCCATGATCCGCCACAACACACAAATCCGAGGCTGGGTCGACGCCGCCGACATCCGCTTCACCCGCAGATTGAAAGAACTCGCAGGCGCAGGGCCAGTCAGAAGCGGCCGGGATGGCACTCACCGACGAAGGACGCCGCTCGGGCAAAGAAGCCAAAGCAACCGAAAACCGTGAACAAGTGTGTGCCTCGTTCCCTGCTCTCGAAGACGCGTTAGCCATGGGAACCGTGTCTGGCGATCATCTCGATGTGCTGGCACGTTTGACCCGCAACCTGAGCGACATCGAACGATCCGACTTGGACTTCGTCGCCGACGATGTTGTTGCTTCGGCGACGTCGGATTATGTGTCCGAGTTCGAACGCAAAACACGCAACCTGATCGACCACATCCGCAACACTCATGCCCCCCAAGACGACGCCGCCGAACTCGATCGTCAACGCGCCGAATCAAACATCAAACGATGGATCGACAAGGTTTCAGGTGTTCACAAGACCTTGATCGAGTGCGACCCGATCCGCGACGCCGCCATCCACACTGCGATCGACGCCCAACTCGCCCGCATCAAACAACTCCCCGAGAACACCAACATTCCGTTCGGGTCACTCCACCTCGACGCCCTCGTCGCAGCTGTGTCCGGTGATCAACCCGGACAGGCACGGATCCCGGAGATCTCGATCCTGATCGACGAACACACCCTCAACCACGGCCACCACCCTGACACGATCTGTGAAACATCCACCGGAGTCAGCCTGCCGGTGTCGAGCGTGCAACGCCTGTGCTGCGACGCCACCATCCACGGGATCACCCTCAACGCCGACGGTGAAGCACTCAACGTCGGACGTCAGCATCGCACCGCCACCCGAGCCCAACGCCGAGCGTTACGTGCCATGCATCGCAGCTGCGCTCACCCACACTGCAGTGTCGTGTTCGACCAATGCCGGATCCACCACATCACCTGGTGGCGCAAACACGGACGAACCGACATCGACAACATGCTGCCGCTATGCCAACAGCACCACCACCTCGTCCACGAAGGCCGCTGGACACTCACCATGACAGCAGGCCGAATCGCCACCTGGACCCGCCCCGACGGCACCACCTGGCACACCGGCCCCACCACCAACCGCACCAACCGCGACCGCCAGCCGGACCCAGCCGGCGTTAGCAACCGAATCACCACCCGCAACCGACCCACCCGGCACCAAACCACCCGACCCGGCGCCGCCGGCGGGTATCGACAACCCAGCCTCTGCTAGCACCCAGCCGGCATCGAGGCCCCACCCCCAAACCCAATCAACCAGCCGACCAGCACAACAACCCGCCCCACCGCGGGCTGTTGTCGCGCCCATCCGACCGACTGAGGGTGACACCCGGCCCGGCGACCCCGGCGGCAGGTGTCGAGAACCCGCCAGCATCCAGCCGCCGATATTGTCCGCAACGACGTCGTGGTCCTGGCCGTGCATCCGGGATCGTGGGCTCGAGGGTCCAACCCACCATCCCTGCAAACGAGCTCGGCGCACGTTACGACTGACCCGGCAGACGAGCCAGTTCGAACGGCAGGCTCAGGCTTTGGCTCGGGTGCGGCGCAGGAGGGGGTCGGCGGCGGCCAATACTCGGTCGGCGACGCGCAGGGTGCGGCCGGCGGCGCCGGGGGTGTCGGCGTCGACCAGGTTGCCCATCACCTGCAAGGTGATGTTGGCGATGCCCTGTGTGCCGACGGCGAAGCGCAGACCGGTCCGCATCAGGCCGGGGTGGCCGATCAGGAACGCGAACCGCCGCCCGGTCCGCAAGAACCCGTCGAAACGTTCGCCGATCTGTCGGTCGTAACGCTCGGGGGCTGTTGCCGGGTCGGCGAGGAACAGGTCGGCCGCCAGCATCCCCGACTCGAGTCCGTAATCGATGCCCTCGCCGTTCATCGGGTTGACCAGCCCGGCAGCATCACCGATCGCCACCCACCCTGGGCCGTGACGCTTGACGGCGCTCATCGGCAGCCGCCACGCACGCGGCCGTTCGAGATTGGGGCCGATCTCCCACGAGTCGGAGACCAATGACCGGTAACTGTCGAGCAGGTGGTTCAGGTTCAGGCTCTTGAACCCCTTCATCGTCGACAGCGCCCCGACGCCGATGTTGACGGTGCCGTCACCGCACGGGAACATCCAGCCGTAGCCGGGCACCCACGTGCCGTGCTGATCGCGGACGGTGAGACACGCCTCGAGGTGCCGGTCGGCGTGACGCGGGCTCTCGACGTAGGCCCGGATCGCCAGCCCGAACGGCTCCCTCGGATCGCGCTCTGCACCCAGCGCACGAGCGACCGATCCGGGTGCACCGGTGGCGGCCACCACGAGGTCGGCATCGATCACATCGACCCCGGCGCCGCACGCCGGTCACCCGTCCACGGGCGTCGATGATCGGATCGCCGGTGGTCTCGAAGCGCACGTCGGCTCCCGCCGTCGATGGCAGCGTCGATCAGGGCGGCGTCGAGACTGCGACGCGGCCACACCGCGCCGTGGTTCGGGAATCGCCCACCGTCCGGCCACGGCAGTTCCCGTACCTGCTTGCCGGCGATCATCCGCAATCCGTCGATGTGATGGGCAGCGTCGAGCGGTATCTCCAACTCGTTGAGGGCGGCGACCGCACGTGGGGTCAATCCGTCGCCACAGACCTTGTCGCGACCGTGAGCGCCCTTCTCCAACACCACGACGCGGGCGCCAGCTCGGGCCGCTCGGATCGCCGTGGCGGCGCCCGCCGGCCCGCCGCCGATCACAGCGATGTCGAAACGTTCGCTCATCGATCAGGTCGAGAACAGATCGTCACCAGCGGAGTCGCCGGACGAGGACGATTCGTGCTCGGCGATCCGTTGATGGTGGTGGATCACCTCGGCAACGATGAACCGCAGGAACTTCTCGGAGAACACAGGGTCGAGCCCAGCCTGCTCGGCCAGCGTGCGCAGCCGTTCGACCTGGCGCTCCTCACGCTCGAGATCGGCGGCCGGCAACCCGACCGAGGCCTTGTACCGACCGACCTCCTGGGTGACCTTGAAGCGTTCGGCCAGCAGGTACACCAGGGCAGCGTCGATGTTGTCGATACTCGATCGGAACTTGGCCAGCTGCTCATCGGTCATGCAGCTTGGACGCTACCGGATGCTCCGCCGGCGGCGGGCTACGTTCACGGCATGAGCGATCTCCCGCTGTTGTTCGTCGACCATCCGTTTCCCGACCTGTACGGCGACCTCGTCGACGGGCGAGCGATCCTGTGCGGTTCCGGATCCGATGACGGTCTCGATCGGGCCGATGCCGTGATCGCCGGCGCCACCCGTCCCTGGAACGCCGCAACGTTTGCGCTGGCCCCGAACCTCACGGTGATCTCGCGGGTCGGTGTCGGCTACGACAACGTCGATGTCGTCGCCGCCACTGCCGCTGGAGTGATCGTGTGCAACACCCCGCTGGCGCCGATGGTGTCGACCGCCGAGCACACGATGGCATTGCTGTTCGCCGTCACCAAGGCGCTGCCTCACCAGACCGCTCGAGCCCGCCAGGGCTTGCCGGGAGAGCCGATCGGGCGCTCGCTCGAACTCGACGGTCGGGTGCTCGGGCTGATCGGAATCGGCCGGATCGCGTCTCGCGTGGCGGTGGCCGGCCAAGCGCTGGGCATGCGGGTCATCGCCGCCGATCCGGGCGTCGCCACGTCACCGGTGGACGGCGTCGACCTGGTCTCGCTCGACGAACTGCTTGGCGACGAGCGACGTGGTGTCGCTGCACGCCCCCGCGCTTGCGTCGACGCTGGGGATCATCAACGCCGACACGCTCGCGGCGATGAAGCCCGGCGGGTACCTGGTCAACTGCGCCCGCGGTGTGCTGGTCGACCATGACGCCCTGCTCGCCGCGATCGACAGCGGCCACCTGGCCGGGGCCGGGCTCGACGTCACCGATCCCGAACCGCTGCCCGAAGGACACCCCTTGCTCGATCGCGTCAACGTCGTCGTGACCCCGCACGTCGCCTCGGCCAGCGTGGCGGGACGGCGGCGCTTGTACGAGCATTCGATCGAGAATGCCCTGGCCGTGCTCAGCGGACGCCCGGCGGACATCGTTCGAGCGACCGGGGCGTGAGAGACTCGCAGCCATGACTGGATTGCGACAACACTGGACGGCTGGCGACGAGACACTGGGGTTCTGGCTGTCGATGCCGGGGGTGCTCGGCGCCGAACTGGCCGCTCGTCAACCGGTCGACTACGTGTGCATCGACACCCAACACGGAGCGATCGACTACGGCGACTCGGTCGCCATGATCCAGGCGATCGACCTCGCCGGCGGAATACCGATCGTCCGCGTGCCCTGGAACGAGCAGGGGATCATCGGCAAGACGCTCGACGCCGGCGCGCACGGGGTGATCGTGCCGATGGTCAACACGCGTGCCGAGGCCGAGGCGGTCGTGCGATCGGCGCGCTACGCCCCCGACGGCGCCCGCAGCTGGGGCCCGATCATGGCCGGCATGCGACACGCCGACAATCGCCAGTGGGCGGCCGACACGATCGCCGTGATCCCGATGATCGAGACCGTCGAGGCGATCAGCAACCTCGACGAGATCCTGAGTGTGCCGGGCATCGACGCGATCTACGTCGGCCCCGCCGATCTGGCGATCACGCTCGGTCTCGGACCGAGCGGCAACGAAGGCAACCCGGTATTCGACGATGCACTGGCCACGATCGTGGCGGCCTGCCGTCGCCACGGCGTCGTGCCGGGCATCCACTCGAGTGGATCGCTCACACCGCTGCGACGCCAGCAGGGCTTCCGGATGATCACGGTCACCAGCGACACGCTCGCCATGCGGTCGGGTTACGACAGCGAGTTGGCGGCAGCCCGCAGCGAGCAACCGGGCGAGGGCTCGGGCGCGTTGTACTGATCAGCCCTCAGGCCCAGCCAGACTCTGCGGGCGCAATCACTCAACGCCCGGCATCGTCGCCGTGACGGCATCGAGGTAGTGACCGAAGTCGGCAGCCTTGAGGAGCCGTCCGACCTTGCGGTATTCGCGGGCGACACCGATGGCGGCGACCTCGGTGTCGATCTGACGTCCGCTCGACGCAGCGATGAAAGCGGCGTGCACGACGGCGTTGCGGATCGACCCACCCGTGATCTCGAACGACTCAGCGAGCCAGTCGATATCGAGCTCGCCGACCGGGGCGGCGGCAGGCAGGTTCTGGCGCCAGATCGTCGCCCGCTCAGGCGGCCCGGGCAGCTCGAACTCGATTCGTGCGTGGATTCGACGGAGAAACGCGTCGTCGACATTCTTCTCGAAGTTGGTCGCCATCACGACCAGCCCCTCGTAGGCCTCGAGCCGCTGGAGGAGGTACGACACCTCGATGTTGGCGTACCGATCGCGAGCGTCCTTGACCTCGGACCGCTTGCCGAACAGGGCATCGGCCTCGTCGAAGAACAGCACCATGTTGCCGGCCCCGGCAGCGTCGAACACCAACTCCAAGTTCTTCTCGGTCTCACCGATGTACTTGCTGACCACCGACGACAGGTCGAGCTTGAACACATCGAGCCCGAGCTCGAAGGCGATCACCTCGGCGGCCAGCGTCTTGCCGGTGCCCGACGGTCCGGAGAACAAGGCGACCAGACCGTGAGATGCGGTGGTCGAGAACCCCCACGTGCGATACACGGTGTCGGCGTGGACATAGCGATCGACGATCGAACGCAACAGATGTTTGCGATCGGGGCTGAGCACGATGTCGCCCCAGCTGCGGGTCGGGCGAATGCGTCGCGCCAGTGTTTCCAGTCCGCCGCTGGCGAGTCGCCGAACGGCGCGGTCGACGTCACCGTCGACCGCCGGAAGCACGCGACCAACGCTGTCGAGTTGGGACGGAGTGAGATGGTGTCCGCGCTCGACATCGGCCCCGATCACCGTGGCCCACTCGGCGTCGGTGACGGGATGTGTTTCGGCCTGGACCGCTGCCCAACGACGACGTGGGATGTCATCGAGGGCCAGATCGCGCCGACTGGACACCGCCCACGCAACGTGCGTGGCGCGCTCGATCCAGCGCCGGCCGAGCGCCGACAAACTGTCGTCGACTTCGAGCACCACACCGGCGCCGGTGACGGTTGCCTCACGCACCACAGCGGTCCAGCCCGCCTCGTCGGTCGGAGCCGACACGACGATGAATCGCGAGCCGAGCGTGTGGCGAACCGCTG
Organism: uncultured Acidimicrobiaceae bacterium; assembly: GCA_963700265.1. Classification (GTDB taxonomy): domain Bacteria; phylum Actinomycetota; class Acidimicrobiia; order Acidimicrobiales; family Ilumatobacteraceae; genus Ilumatobacter. The sequence goes on from CAVOWX010000005.1 coordinate 191,288, forward strand.
CCTGGCGACGCCTGATGATGTCGTCGCCCGACACGATGGTGAGATAGGAACCGCCGATCTCTTCGGTCTCGGCTCTGGCGATCACCGGTGGCAGACCGGGATCGGCCGATGTGTCCCCCAACAACGCCCAGACGATCGAGGGGTGAACGGCGACGAGGTGGTCGCTCCACGGTCCGTCCGGGTGCAACTCGATCATGCCGGCCCGCGCCAGCGACGAATCGGGTGCGACGGCCAGCACCCCACAATGTCCGGATTCCCCGGCGAACGCTTCGACGATCGTGCCGAGCGTCAACCGATTGCGAGCGGCGTCGCGCTGTAGTGCGGCGACTTCGAGATGCAGCGAGGCGTCGACCTCGACGGAAAGCAGCAACGCAAAGACCTGCGCCTCGTCGGCTCGCAAGCCGACGTTCGACACCAACGTGGAGAACACGCTCGGTTGATCGAGGGCGGCCGTGAACCGAGCGATCGCCAGCGGCAGCCGTTGCTCGGCCCCCGCCGACTTCTTCGTTGCGCGCTTCGCATCGGCGGACTGCTCAGGCTCACGGCGATGGTCTTTCAGGATCGCGATCAGCTCCTGACCGAAACCCAACCAGGACAGACCCTCGGCGGGCACTGCCGTGTCTGCCCGGGAAGTCGCGGGTGGTGAGGCGTCGGCCGTCATCTCGTCAGTCAATCATGGGTCGGCCACCGCTGTCATGGTCGCCGCTCGGGCGCTACTGTCGAAGCGCATGGCACTGCCCGTCGTAATGTCCGCCAACATGATGTGTTCGTTCGGACTCGCACCGAGCAGCCTCGTGGTGCTTCCACAGGGCCCACCGGTACAGATGGAGAACAAGTTCGCGGCGACGATCATGGACTTCAAGCCGTTCGTCAACATCATGCCGTTCGGGGTGTGCACGAGCCTTGCCAACCCTGCGGTCGCGGCGGCGACAGCGGCCGCTTTGGGTGTACTCACTCCGATGCCGTGTACACCGGTCACGACGCCGTGGACCCCTGGCTCGGCGACCGTGCAGATCAACAACTTCCCGGCGCTCAACAACTCCTCGACTTGTATGTGCAGTTTCGGTGGATCGATCTCGATCGTCTACCCGGGCGTCACGACCGAACTGGTGCCCTGATACGCCCCCTACCGCTGGTCGTAAATAGCACTTGACACACCCCTCTGATCAGCGTGCTACTGTCGGACGGGCAACGGCGGTGGGGGACTGAGTGATGCATATTCATCATTCATTCTTTGCGTGCTGTTGCGGGGTATACCGCGGACCGTGGTCCCACGGTCACGTTTCGAAAACAAGACTACGGGGGTTCCAGATTGGCTTCATACTTGACGCCGGGCGTGTACGTCGAAGAGGTTGCGTCCAGCTCAGCAACGCTGTCAGCGGGAGCAACCGCTGTCGCCGCATTCGTCGGCTTTACGGCAAAAGCACCGAAAGACGATCCCAGCGATCCTGACGGCCTCAAGCCGCGGCTCGTGACGAACTGGACACAGTTCGAGGGGTTGTATGGAGGATTCGTACCAGGGGCGATGCTCGCCCACTCGGTCTACGGCTTCTTCAACAACGGCGGAAGCATGGCGTACATCGTCCGCATTCCGCACACCGAGCCGGCCGCCGAATCTGGCCAGCTCGCACTCCCGACCGGAGACCGAGCACTCGGCACCGCGATCGAGATCACCACGACCGAGCCGAACGCCGACATCACGGTGTCGGTCACGGCCGAGCCGATCCCAGAGGACGCCGATGACGACGCTGCGCCTACCTACTCGGTCGACGTCGCCGAGGGCGGCAAGACCGTCGAGTCGTACACCAACGTCACACTCGGCGGGATCGCCGGCGACCTCGGTGGTTCCACCAAGGTCAAGGTCGAGACCAAGGTCGACGTCGATCAGCTCGCTGCCGATCTGCGCACGATCCCTACCGGGAGCTTCGCGATCGAGCCCGCAACACCACTGCCGATGGCCGTACCTGGCCGCGCCTTCAGCGGCTCCGAGTCGGCCCGTACGGGTATCAGCGGTCTCAGCATCGCCGACGATGTCACGATGGTCATGGTCCCCGACCTGGTCACCGCCGCCACCAAGGAGGACGGCACGATCGACCTCAACTTGTGGAAGTCGGTCCAGCTCGCCCTCATCAACCATTGTGAGGGCCAGGGCAACCGGATCGCGATCCTCGACTCGCCTCCTGGCATGAACCCGCAGCAGATGAAGCAGTGGCGTTCCGATGTGGCCATGTACGACTCGCAGTACGCCGCCCTCTACTACCCGTGGATCGAGGTCGCCAACCCGGCAGCCACCAACGGCGACACCGAGATCATGGTGCCACCGTCGGGTCACATGGCGGGCATCTGGTCACGCAACGACGAGACCCGCGGTGTCTGGAAGGCTCCGGCCAACGAGGTCGTGCGCGGTGCGCTCAACGTCGAGCTCAACATCAACAAGACCGAGCAAGGTCTGCTCAACCCGATCGGCGTCAACTGCATCCGCCCGTTCGGCACCCAGGGCATCCGGGTGTGGGGCGCACGCACGCTCAGCTCGAACACCGACTGGACGTACATCAACGTGCGTCGCCTGTTCAACATGATCGAAACCACGATCTTGAACGGCACCCAATACGCCGTGTTCGAGCCGAACGACCAGAAGCTCTGGGAAGGCCTCAAGCGCACCGTCGGCTCGTTCCTGCTCGGCTTGTGGCGCGACGGCGCATTGTTCGGCGCAACCGCCGAGCAGGCGTTCTACGTCAAGTGTGACAACGAAACCAACCCGCCCGAGTCGATCGATCTCGGTCGTGTCGTGGTCGAGGTCGGGATCGCACCGGTCAAGCCGGCGGAGTTCGTGATCTTCCGCATCGCACAGATCAAGGAGACCTCGGCCTGAGCCGGGGTTGACGGGAAAGGACTCCACACATGGCAGTTGTAACTTCAGGTCCGGCCGAGGACATCGAATATGTAGGTTCGTGGTTCTCGGTCGAACTCGGCAACGGAATCTCCGGCAGCTTCACCGAGGCGAGCGGCCTCAGCATGGACATCGAGGTGGTCACCATCATCGATGCGTCCACCGACACGGTGACCCGCAAGCGCCCCGGTCAGGCCAGCTACGGCGACATCACGCTCAAGCGAACGCTGAGCGCCGACAAGTCGTTCTGGGACTGGTGCAAGAAGATCCGTGACGGCGACACCAAGTACCGCACCGACGGTGCGATCGTGTTGCACGACATGGCCGGCAAGGAGATCGGGCGTTGGCAGTTCACCAACGCCTGGCCGTCGAACTGGTCGGCATCCGACCTCGACGTCGGCAGCGACGATCCCATCATCGAAACAGTGAAGCTCGAGATCGAGCTCCTCGAACGGAAGAAGTGATACGACATGGCTGGTAGAGATCATGATGCAGATTTCCAGGGGTCCTTCTTCTCGCTCGTCGTCGATGGCCTGACGCTCGGTTTCTTCACCAAGTGCTCCGGTATCTCGATCGAGTTCGACGTGATCAACTTCAAAGAGGGCGACGGCACCAAGGTCGTCGCTCGCAAGCGGGCCGGCAAGCCGAGCTACAGCGAGATCCAGATGAGCCGCGGTTTCACCGAGAACCAAGAGCTCTACAAGTGGTTCAAGACTGTGGTCGACGCCACGGACGCAACCCCGTACAAGACAGCGTCGATCGTGGTTCACGACCGACAGGCGGCACCGGTTGCCACCTTCAACCTGCTGTCGTGCTGGCCTTCGAACCTCAAGGTGTCCGACCTCACGGCCGGCTCCGACGAGGTCATGATCGAAGACGTCACGATGCAGCACGAGGGTCTCGACTGGGCCTGAGGCCATACTGACGCATGGCGCTACGAACCGAATTCCCGTTCACCCTTCCCAAGGGATACATCGATGGTGAGGGCAACCTTCACCGTCACGGAACGATGCGGTTGTCCACGGCTCGCGACGAGATCGAACCGTTGCGCAGCCGGGACATCGCCGGCCCGGACGATCCATACCTCACCGTGTTGGTGCTGGCACGGGTCATCACCGAGCTGGGTTCGTTGGCGCAGATCACCACGGACGACGTCGAGAATCTGTTCGCCGCCGACCTTGCGTTCTTGCAAGACCTGTACGGAATCATCAACTTCGGTGATCCGGCCGACGTGGAAGCGCTCCAGGCGAGCGTGCTCCCCGACGAACCGGACACCGAAGTTGTCGTGCAACCCGAATCCGACGCGGAACTCGACTCGCTCGCCGACAACGGCGACGGTGGCGACGACGACGATGACCAGCCGGACCGCCCCATTTCGACGCCGCGCACTCGTGGCTCCGTCGAAGAGGTAACCCGCACCACTGCGTCATGAAGCTGTATCCGGAGCAATCGCTCTGGAGCGAGATCGCCTACCTCGCCTACCACCTGCACTGGGGGGTCGATGACCTGCTCGATCTGCAACATCCCGATCGGGTCAGACTCATCAATCTCGTCGCCGACATGAACGAACGAGCGTGGGAGGCGCTGAGAGATGGCTAACGACAGTTACGACGCCAAACGCATCACGGCCGCCACCTTCCTGTTCGAAGTCGACGGGGTCGAGATCGGTCGCTTCATGGAGATCAGCGGGCTCGAAGTCAGTATCGAGACCGAGGACGTCCAAGAAGGCGGCCAGAACGGCTTTGTGCACAAGCTGCCGGGCCGGATGACCTGGCCGAATATGCGCCTCAAGCGCGGCATCACCCAAAACGATTCGCTGCTCACGTGGATGACCAAGAGTTCCGGTGAGCAGTTCACGGCCAGTGGCAACAAGCTCAAGCGCAACAGCGCGGCGATCACGTTGATCGGCCCCGCAGGCGAGCGCCTGCGGGCATGGGAGATCGATGGCGCCTTCCCGGTCAAGTGGACCGGACCCAGCTTCTCCGTCTCATCGACCGACATGGCCGTCGAAGAACTCGAGATCACACACCATGGATTCAGGGCCCGTGACCTCTGACAGCGCCACCGATACGGCCCCGACCGCTCGCCCTCACTTCGGGCCCCGCTTGGCTGCTCGCGTTCGCCCTCGGGCTCGCGTCGCACGCCAGATCTCGCAACGCTCCACGATCGGAGTCGTGGCCCGATCCAGCATGGGCTTCGGGCTGGCGATCGGCATGTCCCAGGGCAGCCGCCCGATGGTCACGCCCGACACCTCGACGTCGACGCGATTGCGCCCGCCGGTTCCGATCTGGCGACGCCACGACGACGAACCGGCGCCCGACCCGACCCCGAGCTGGGCCGAGCGGATCACTAGGGCATCCCGCCCGGGCCGCACCAGCGCCGGTCCGACCGTGCGCCGCAGCACCAAGACCGTGCCGGCACAGGCCGAGTTCGTGTCGTCGGGCGACCGCAAGCTCGATGCGCTGCGTCGCCTCCTGCAAGCTGGTCCGGCCGACGATCAACCGGTTCGCAACCCGAACGCTGCGCCTGCGACTATCAACAACAATCCTGCGATCCGCCGCTCGGCGGCTCCCGCGGCCAGTCCCACCACCGCTGTCGCAGCCGTCGCCCCTGAACGGGTGATCGGGCGACGCGGTGACACCATGAGCGGGCCCGGAACGGCACCCGGCGAGATCGGGCGTCGATTCCAACCGGAAACGATCCAGAGCTCCGACATCAAGGCCGTACTTCCTGACGCACCGGTGTCCACCCGCGGTAGCAAGTCGCCTGGCCGCGCTCCCGCCAGCCTCGATCGCAACACCGATCGAAGCACCGACGCCTTCGAACGAATGCTGCGCTCGCGCGGATTGATCGCTGCCGCACCCGCCGACGACGCGACGACGCCGACAATGACGACCCAGGTCGGCCACGACCACAGGCACCGGCCAACCGGGCGACGCGCGGCAACTCCAGGGCCCCAACGTCGAGTCCGTCTGGTCAGCGATCCCCTCGGCCGTCGGCCGCACCCGCCGCTCCTACGGTTCGCCGATCGCCCAGCGGTCGCGATACGCCTCGTCGGTCCCCCGAGTCGGCACGACCCCCGCAGCAACCCAACGCCGCCGTCGCCAAGCGGCCGGCCGGTGCGCCCGCAGCGGGTGTGCTGCAAGCCACACCCGAGTCGCCACGCGCCTTCGACCAAGGGTCGGCATCCGATCCAACCGTGGATGTGGATCGGCCACAATTGGTCCAGCGCCAATCGATCGCAACGGCAACGCGTCCGATCTCGATCACCGAGCCGCTGCCGACGGTCGAACCGTTCCGGGCGACCCGTCGCCCCGACGAGTGGGTCGCCGAACCGATCGACCGTTTCGAAGACACGGTTGCCCCACCCGCCGGCGGCGTGATCAGCACCGACACGTTGACCAGCCCGACAACAACCACGACACGAACGACGCCCACCGACACGGCGACACGGCAAACACGACAGCCGCCCGGGTCAACACAGCGCCTGCTCGACGTACTCGCACTGGTCAGCTGCAATCGTCTCCAGGTCGTGCGCTCGCCGGGCTCGCCGGCCGGAGCTTGCTCCCCCATACGCAGTCCGACCGACGCCGGCCTCTCTCGGCAATCGCCAGGTCGGTGGCCACGTCCGGCTCGCCAGACGGGGCGATCGGAGACTCCGCGACAGCAACCTCCGGAGGGTGGGTCGATCCTGCATCAACCGCTGCGAGAGCTGTCGAATCCAACGCGGTTACCCATCTTGGCCAGCCTGCTCCGATGATCGCCCGGTCCCTCGACAGCACTGAAGCTGCTCAGAACGCCCTCACCGACGTCGACCGAGCGCTGGTGCGGCCCATGCTGGCAACATCCGACTCCGACCGCCCGCAACAGCTCCGCACCGACACGCGGCCAGGCGATGCTGTCAGGTCGAACCAGGCATCCGCACCCCGAACGGCTCGGCCAGCCGCCACGAACCCGACGCTCGGCTCTGACGTCACCACGGCATTCGACGAGCGCCCCGATTCAGGTCACGTACGACTTGCGCGTCCAGGCAGAATGGGCCGCATCGCCAGCGACGATCTCGCCCCGGTCGGGCTGCAGCGTCACTCGGTGGTCAGCCCAGGCCCAGGTGCGCTACAACGAGCATTGGCGGAGATGTCGTCGCCGGACGGCGAACGCATCCAGCGATCACCGAACGAGCCTGCCCGCACCAGCGACCGAGTTCGGCGAACGTCAACGCCGAGTCTCGCCCGAATCGGCACGGTCGCTCCACTCACGGTCACCGCCGAGGCGATCACGTCGTCAGACGCGGCGACCACCGCGGTCATTGCACGCCGTCAGCTCGATCCGTCGATCGCAGCACCTGCTGCGCCCGACACCGCCCGTCTGCCGGCTGGTCCGCCTGCCGCTCCACCGTCGCCGTCGCAGGTTCCGCCAGTGGCCAAGACCGCCGATCCGGTACAACGCACCGCTACACCGGCACCGGCACCCGCCACGAATCATCCCGCCACACCCACCACTGCACCCGGCACACCCACCCTGCACCCGGCACACCCACCACTGCACCCGGCACACCCACCCCTGCACCCGGCACACCCACCCCTGCACCCGGCACACCCACCGCTGCACCCGGCACACCGATCGCTCGGCGCCAGCCGGTGAGCGATGCACGGCGCGACGATCGTCCGGTATCCGACGTCCGCCCGACGAACGCACCAGACCACATCATTCGGCGACAGGCCGAGAACGACCGTGGCGCCACCGACCAGGCCGCAGCGCTCGCCGATGTCACCGACCGCCCGGCACCGCCGGCGGCTTCGCTCGGCGACCGCTTCTTGCACGAGTTGTCTCGCCAGCCGTCCCCCCGCCCGCAGCCGTTGCCAGAGCGTTACCGTCCGATGGCGCAAGCGATCACCGGCCATCACCGAGTCATGCTGTCGGTCAACGACGCCTCGCGCCGTGCCCTGCGCTCGGTCGGCAAGGTGGCGGCAACGACAGACAACGTGATCCACCTCGACAAGCCGCTCGCTCCTGGGCGACAGGCATCCGAAGTGATGGCTCACGAACTCACCCACGTTGCCCACCCGTCGGCAGCGCCGCGATTCTTCGACGACGACGACCACAGCCCCGAGGAGCATCAGGCCGAGCAGGTTGCCAAAGTGATGGCTCGCGCCCCGCTGGCACCGAACGGCACGATCAGCCGGGGACGTAACGCACCATCGACGCCGACCATCTCACGCTCGCGGTCGGGATCGACTCCCGATGTGGTGCGTCGCTCCCCCGCTCGCAGCTCCAACTCCGGCTCGGGTGCGCTGAGCGCCGCCGCCCTCGCCGACCAGGTCCTGGGTGGCCGCACGGGCCAGCGAAACGCACAGCCAGATGTTGTGCGCAGGTCGCCTGCCCCCGCTCAGGGCAACATCCAACGTCTCAACGACGGATCCCAGTCCAGTGGCGAGCGTCAGACGCTGGACAGTGTCAGTCCGGGCCAACAGCAGAACGATTTTCAGGACTTCCGGGACCAACTCGACCAGCACTTCGAGTACCTGCTGAGGCGCCTCGAGCGGCGCATGGTGATCGAGTTGGAACGCCGCGGCGGGCGCTTCTGGAGGGGTGTCTGAACGATGTCGTGCGATCCGATCGGAGCCAGCAGATGACCAACCAGCTTCAGAAGGCCTACCTGGAAGTGGAGAACGGCTCGCGCATCGAGTGCATGTTCAACCCCGCCAAGTTCGAGTTCTCCACGAGCAACAAGTGGGATTCCGATCGCCTGCCCGGCAAGAACTCGCCGACGCTTCGGTATGCCGGCGGCGAGGGCGGCTCGTTCAGCCTGAGCCTCGTGTTCGACACCACCGGCGACGGCTCAGCGGTCACCGTCCACACCAACAAGTTGCTCAAGCTGATGGACATCGACGAGGGGCTGGCCGGATACGACGCCACCATCAACAACGGACGTCCACCGTGGGTGAAGTTCCACTGGGGCACCCATCTGCACTCGTTCAAGGCCGTGATCAAGTCGGCGACGGTCGGGTTCACGTATTTCTCCAACGAGGGGCTGCCACTGCGCGCCAACGTCAGCCTCAGCCTCGAACAGTTCGAACCCGACGCCAACTGGGGTCCCCAGAACCCGACCTCGGGCACCCCCAAGCCCAACCGTACCCATCAGGTTCGCGTCGGTGAGACGCTCGACCGAATCGCCGCCAAGTACTACGGCGACGCCACCAAGTGGCGCGACATCGCGGCCGTCAACGGCATCGCCGACCCGCTCGACCTGCCGCCCGGTCGCCTGCTCGCGATCCCGGAGCGTGCCAGATGACAGCCAGCGAAGGCGCCTATACACCAGTCCCATCGATCAAACGCAACGGCACCGCGCTGACCGACTCTTCGGCCAACGCGCTGCGGTCGGTCGAGGCGGAAGCGACCGTGGGGGCAACCGGCTGGTGCCGACTCGAGTTCGCGATCGACAACGCTCCGTCTGAACAGAACCCAGGGATCGAGACGTTTCGCATCGGCGACGTGGTCCAGGTGTCGTTCGTGACCGCCGACGAGTCCGCCGCTGTCGACGAAGTCGTCTTCAAAGGCGAGGTCGTGGCGATCGGCACCGAGGTCAGCCTCGACGGACAGCAACTGGTGATCGATGCCTTCGACAATGCCTACAGGCTCGGCCCGAAGGTCGAACTGCGCACGTTCGTCGACAGCACCGACGGGGACATCTTGAACACGATCGCCGGCGACGCAGGGCTGAGCCTCGACACCAGCAAGGCTGCGCTCAGCACGGCGGTCGTGAAGCACCGGTTCCAGCACGGCACCAACCAGGAGCTGATCGAGCAGATCTGTCGCCGGAACGGACACACCTGGAAGGTCGTCGACGACAAGTTGTACGTCAGCCAAGGGGCGGCTACCACTCCCGCCGTCGTGGTCCTCGAATGGGGGCTCAACCTGAACCGTCTGTCCGCCAGGTACAGCACGGCCGACCACTCCGACGAAGTCGCTGTCAGAGGTTGGGACCCCGCCTCGAAGCAAGCGATCACTGGCAACGACACCACGATCAAGAAACAGTTTCCTTCGACACCCTCGATCACCGGCGGGCACTCGGACGTGGAAGGCGGACGCGCGGCAGCCTCGGTCCGCTCGGTCGTCGACAGCCAGGCCGAGGCAACCGATCTTGCCAAGGGCATCGCCCGCACGATGGTGGCGACCGCGCTGAGCGGCGACGGTGAAGCAATCGGCAACCCGAAGATCGTTGCCGGCTGCAAGGTCGAGATCAAGAACCTGGCCGACGATGCGTGGAACGGCGACTACTGGGTCACGACTGCCCGACATGCCTGGAACGACTACCAGCAGTATCTGACGACGTTCCAGTTCGGACCGGTCGAGCCATCCTCGCTGGTCGATGTGCTCGGGACCACACGCACCGGGAACGGGTTGTCGACCGGATTCGGAAGCGGCGTCACGATCGGCATCGTCACCAACAACGCCGACGAGGACAACCAAGGCCGGGTCAAGGTCAAGTACCCCTACCTCGGCGAGGACCTCGAGAGCGGTTGGGTTCGCCTCGCCAGCCACGGTGCCGGGGCCAACCGCGGGATTCTGTTCATGCCAGAGATCGACGACGAGGTCGTGATCGCTTTCGAGCATGGCGATATCCGCCGCCCGTACGTGCTGGGCAGCCTGTGGAACGGCGTCGACGCCCTGCCCGACACGCAACTGGTCGACGGTGACGTCGTGGAGCGCGTGATCTACTCACGGCTCGGGCACAAGATCCGTCTGAGCGATGTCGGTAACGCCGACGAGAACTTCGTGTCGATCGAGCTCAGCGACGCCAAGACCAAGGCCCACTTCGGCGAAAGCAAGGTCGAGATCATCGCCAATGAGAAGACGCTCGAGTTGAAGTCGGGCAAGGGCTCGATTCTGATCGACGGCGCCAGCGGCGACATCACGATCAAGGGTGCCAACATCAAGCTCGAGTCCACCCAAGCGATGACGGTCAAGGGTGGCACCGACGTCAAGATCGAGTCCGGCACCGGCATGGCGATCAAGGGCGGCACGACCGGCAAGTTCGAGACCGCTGCGATGCTCGACGTGAAGGCCGGCGCAATTCTGAACCTCAAGGGTTCCATGGTGAAGGTGAACTGAGGCCCCATGAGCGACCATCGCGACCCAACAGGTTCCTCCGATTTCATCGGCCGCGGCATTTCGTTTCCGTTCCGCGTCGATCAGAGCGGATCGATTGCGACGTCGTCCGGCGGCGACGGCATCGACAGCTCACTTCGGATGGTGTTGATGACCGCGCCCGGTGAGCGCGTCATGCGCCCCAAGTTCGGTTGCAAGATCTGGGAGCTGCTGTTCGAGCCGATCAACGCCAACACACTCGGACTGATGTCGGAAGCCGTTCGTGAGGCGGTCGGCCGGTGGGAGCCACGCGTCACGCTCCAGGATGTACGCGTCGAGCCCAACCCGAGTGCCGACGGACAAGTCATGATCAACATCGACTACGTGGTCCGCTCCACCAACGACAAGCGCAACCTCGTCTATCCGTTCTATGTCATTCCGCGAGAGGGTGAAGGATGAGCCTGCCAGTTCCAAATCTCGACGATCGTCGCTTTCAAGACCTCGTCGACGAGGCCAAGCGCCTGATTCCGACCTATTGCCCGGAGTGGACCAACCACAACGTCTCCGATCCCGGAGTGGCGTTGATCGAGTTGTTCGCGTGGATGACCGAGATGTCGGTGTTCCGGATCAATCAGGTCCCCGACGCGTTCTACACCCACATGCTCAACCTGCTCGGATTCGAGCAGTTTCCAGCAGCCGCCTCGCAGGTCGACCTCACGTTCTGGTTGTCGGCGGCACAGGCCAACCCGGTACTGATCCCCGCCAACACACCCGTCGGCACGTCCGGTGAGATCGGTCAACTGCGTGTGTTCTCGACCATCGAGGACCTCGTCGTTCGCCAACCCGAGCTGGTGTCGGCGCTCACGTCGACCGGCGGCGACACCTTCACCGACGTGTGGGAAGACCTGTCGCTCAAGCTCGCCGCTGTCGCCTGTTTCGCATCGCCCACGATCACGCCAGGCGACTGCTTCTACCTCGGATTCAGGGACTCCGTCGCCGGCAACGCCCTGAGTGTGTCGGTGACCGCCAACGTCGAGGGCATCGGCGTCATCCCCGATCAACCGCCGCTGGTGTGGGAGGTCTGGCAAGGTGAGGGATGGATACCTGTCACGATCCCGAAACGTGACCGCCGCGGCGCCCCCGGCGACACGACCGGTGGACTCAACCGGGACGGCACGATCCTGATGCTGGTCCCGAACGCCCACGAACCACTGACCCTCGGAACACATCGCGCCTACTGGCTGCGAGCACGGTTGCTGCCGACCAAGCCCGGACAGCCTCCGTACCGGTCGTCACCGCAGCTCCGCAGCGCCAGGGTCGTCAGCATCGGTGGCACGGTCGCCGCCGAACACAGCAACCTGGTCGTCGACGAGATCCTCGGCGCCAGCACCGGCAAGGCCGACCAGGTGTTCGCCCTCGACAACCGACCGATCCTGCCGCGTCGCGACCGCGAGGTTGTCACGGTCACGACAGAATCCGGTACCGAGGAATGGGAGGAAGTCGACAGCTTCATCCGGTCCGGTCCCGAGGATCGGCACTACGTGCTCGACTCCGGCACTGGTCAGGTGCGGTTCGGGCCGCTGATTCGGTACCCCGACGGTACACACCGCCAGCACGGCCTGATGCCGCCGGAGAACGCCCGCGTCGCGATCACGTCGTATCGCTGGGGCGGCGGCTCGGTCGGCAATGTGGGTACCGGAACGGTGTCTCGTGTGCGGGCCTCGATCCCGTATGTCGACAGCGCAACCAACCTCGAGCCGGCCACCGGCGGCGTCGACCCCGAAAGCGTTTCCAACGCCAAGCGTCGAGGACCGCACTCGATCCGTTCGGGTTGGCGGGCGGTCACCGCCTCCGACTTCGAGCGACTGGCCAGCGAGGCCGATGCAGGAATCGCACGGGCTCGCTGCCTCCCCCCGCTCGAGTCGGGCGACCCGATTCGACTGCTCATCGTTCCCAACATCGTCGAGCCACCCGAGATGCTCCAGATCGACGACTTCGCGCTTCCCGACTCGATGGTCACCCGGGTCGGTGACTACCTCGACGAGCGACGGATTCTCGGCAGCAAGATCGAGATCGGCACGCCGTTCTATCAAGGCGTCACGATCGCCGCCTTGCTCGCCGCACGACCTGGTCGGCCGGCCAACCTGATCCGCGATCGGGCGATGGCAGCTCTGTATCGCTACCTGAACCCGTTGACCGGTGGACCCGATGGACAGGGTTGGCCGTTCGAGGCCGACCTCAATGCGGCCAACGTGTTCCAGCTGCTCGAAACGATCGATGGTGTCGACCGGGTCGACGAGGTGCTGTTCTTCGAGTACGACCTGCGCAATCACGTGCGGGTCGGATTCGGCAAGGAACTCGTGAAGCTCGGCGATGACTCGCTGTTCCTGTCCACCAACCATCAGGTGGTCGTGCGATGAGAAACAAGGACTGGTTGATCCAGCAGCTGCCCGTCGGCATGGTCGACGACGACTTCCTGGTGCGCTTCTTGTCGATCTTCCAAGACGTCACCAACACCGTGTTCCATCAACTCGACACGCTGCCGCACATGTTCGATCCGACGGTGGCGCCCGACGCGATGGTGCGCCAGATGGGCAACTGGATCGGCATCGACGCCATCGATCCGTCGTTGCCCGATGTGCTCCAACGAGAGACGGTGCTCCAGTACGCCAAGCTGCTGCCTTGGCGTGGCACTCGACGCGGGATGATGGATCTGCTCGAGGCGATCAGCGGCGGCCCCGTCACCGTCATCGATTCGGGTGGTGTGTATCACGAGGGCGAAGCCCCCGCCGCCCCGCCACACGTCCGGCTCGAGGCCGAATCGACCGGCTGGCTCGACGATGCCGGGCTCGTGCAGATCGTTCGCGATGAGCTGCCCGCAACGGTCACGTTCGAGCTGGTGATCGCCGGCCGCACGATCTGGCCGCCGTCGCGGCTCGGTGGTAGCGAGCAACGCGCACAATCCGTGGAGGTCGACTGATGCCCGACATCGTGTGTCCGGAATGCAGCCACATCACCTCGTTGGTCGCCGTGCGGCGGGCCGCCGAGGAGTTCTGCGTACAGTGCGACTACCCGTTGTTCTGGGCGCCCAGCGCAGTCCCGATGGCGAGCCCCGGTAGTTCGAATGCCGCCACCATGCGGCGTCTGCCAGGCGCCGCCGGTCGCAGACAGATCGGCACCCGCGTCTGCCCGTCGTGTGGTGAGCTGAATCAACACAAGGCAACACACTGCATTCGGTGCACTGTCGAACTCGATCCCAAGCCGGTCGTGGAACCGCCGCCCGCTCCGGTTCCGGTGGTGCGGGTGCTCGAGCCAGAGCCCGAGCCGATTCCCGAGCGGCCGTGGTGGATCTGGCTGCTGACCGCCGCCCTGGTGGCGATCGAGACCGGCATCGTGATCATCGCCTTCAACGTGTAGCGACGATCTCCACCAGCCGCCGGAGCCGACGCCTGAACGCTACGGAATCGACGTCGAGCGCGACACCGAGGACACGGTGTCCTGGGTCGACGTGGCAGACGCCTGGACAGTGATCGTCATGCCAGTGTCCGCAGCGACGATCGTATAGACGACCGTCAACACACAACTCGAACCGCTCGCCACTTGAGCACAAGTCATGGGAGCGGCAGGGCTGAGTGTTCGCCCGCTCGGGCTCGTGACCGCTGCAGTGACCACCACGTTGCTGAGGTTCGCTGCGCCGGCCGCGGTGGCGGTGAGCGTGTACGTCAGGGTGTCGCCTGCGTTGAGCCCCGCCGGGGCGACGATTTCGTTCTGTGTCGGCGCAGGCATCGTCAAGGTCAGATCAGGGGTCGGGACGGTGACGTTGGTCGTCACCGTGATCGTGCTGACCTGATCGGACACCGCTTCGGCATCGCTGCTGATACCACCGACATCACCGGGGAGCACGACGTAGTCGAACGTGACCACGCACGTGCCTCCGGGCGCAACCGGCGTCGTGGTGCCACAGGTGTTCGTCACGTCGGTCGTCGGCAACGTGCCCGTGACCTCCAGATTCGTCAGGTTGGCGGCGCCGGTGTTGGTCGCTGTGATCGTGAACCTCAGAGTGTCGCCGGGTGAGCGGTCGCCCGAGCCGTCGAGATCGGTCAGGAGTTGGGGTTGCGGCTGAACGATCGTCATCGCCGGCTGCGGTACGCCCGTCGTGACGGTGACGTCGGTGGCGTTGATCTGGTCGGAGGTCGCGCCGGCGACGTTGACGATGTTGCCTCCGACATCGCCGCCCTTGATCGTGTACGTGCCGGTCAGCACGCACGTCGCCCCTGGGGCGAGTACCGCGCAGGTGGTGGAGTTCGGGGTGATCTTGGTGTCCGTCACGTCGACGTCGGTGAGCGTGATCGAACCGCTGTTCGTGGCGGTGACGGTGTAGGTCAGCACGTCGTCCTTCGAACGATCACCCGAGGAATCAGCATCGGTCGTCAGCGTCGGGTTCGACTTCGTCAAAGAGAGTTGCGGCGTACCGAGTTCGACCCTGTAGGCCGTGTTGAGCGGGGTCGGCACCGACTGGGTCAACGGCGTCACCACGACGACGCCGGCGGCCACGGTGAGCCTGAACGACAGGGCGCCGGTGCGGCCACCCTTCGAGGCTCTGAGGCAGTAATTGTTGGCGATCGCAGGATCGAACGGCAGGAGCGACGTGTCGAAGGCGGTAATCGCAAATCCGAACACCCCGGACGAACCGGCTGCCGTGACATTCGGACTTCCGGCTGGAACGGCAGCACCACAAGCTCCCGAGAAGAGCGACACGACCGCATTGTCGGGGTCGTCGTTGTTGGCCCTCCTGACCGAACCGTTGAGTACCGGGGCCTGATACAGCGTGGCGCTGTGTGAGATCGTGACCGTGTCCGGGTTCGGGGTGGTGTTCACCACGGCGTTGGCGAGGTTGAGCGTGACGGGTGTCCGCAAGCTGGTCGACTCCCTCAACACGAACGACGGACTCATGGTTCCGCTCTCCGTCAGCGACACCACGGCACCGGTCTCCGTCAGGCCGACCGCCTGCCAATCGTCAGGGTCGACGGTTCCCCCGCCGTTCGGGCGAGTCACGTTGAGCGTGGCCTGGATCTGGCGCGGCGTCAGTGTGATCGGTGGCACCACCACCGAATCGGCCGAGGCTTTGCCGATCGTGAACGGCGCCGACGCTCCGGCGCCCCAACCGATCACCGAGGCCGACACGGTCCAGGTGCCGATATCGAACTTGTTGGTGAACGAGTAGGCCCCGGTCGCGGTGACCGTCCCTGTGTGCGTCGTGACACCGTTGGTGGCGGTGACCACGGTGGTCGATCCGGTCGGGATCGGGGTCGGACTGACGGTCAGCGAACCGGTGACCGTCACGAGCGGGTGGAGTTGGATGGCGATGTTCTGGTCGGCCGTGATCGTGCCCGTCGTCTCGCCGTCGTTGGCCCGGAACCCGGGAGCGGTGACGGTGGCCTTGGCTTGGCCGGCGTTCGGGATCGGTCCGCCGGTGATCGGGAACACCCTGGAGAATGATGTGGCGGCCGTCGTGGCGACGTATTGCTCCGTGTATGTCGGGGCCGTCACCGGCACCTGCACGTTGATCGTCGGCAAGAAGGTGGCGGCGTTCGACGAGGTGACGTTGACCGTGATGCTGCGGTTGGCCAAGTTGACCGCAACCGTTTGGGCGAATCCGGTCTGGGTGTCGATCGGCGCCACCGTCACCGGGAACAGCCCGGGAGCGGACACGTCGAATCCGATCGATGTGGTCTCTGGGCTCATGTAGAACTTCCAGCGATTCGCTGTCGCGTCCTGGGGAGGGTTCAGCCTGGTGAACGTTGCGGCCCCAGGAAGAATCGTCGGGGTAATCGTGACATCGGCGACCGGCGCCCCGGTGATGTCGAGGTTG
Organism: uncultured Acidimicrobiaceae bacterium; assembly: GCA_963700265.1. Taxonomy (GTDB): domain Bacteria; phylum Actinomycetota; class Acidimicrobiia; order Acidimicrobiales; family Ilumatobacteraceae; genus Ilumatobacter. Next base: position 208,138 of record CAVOWX010000005.1, read on the forward strand.
ATCACGGCCAGCTTCTGGAGTTCGACGTTGAGCGGAGTGATCTTGCCGCGCGGCACCGAGAGCGTCGGATTGGAGAAGCTCGTATACGGCACGCCATTGCTGACCACCACCGCATGCGTCTCCGGGAAGGTGCGGTTGAAATCGAGCGTGGCGGCCCCGGCGGCGTGGGCGCGCTGCGTTGCATCGATTGTGAACACGCCCGCCGGCGGCTGAGGCAGCGCGCCGCATGCGGCGTTGATCGGCCCGGGCGGCACGGCGCAACCATTCGGGACGTTCTCGAGCCGCAGCGTGGCCGCCAGTCGGCCAACGTCGGCGACCACCGTGGTGGTCGGCTTCTGATAGGTCGTCGGATCATCATCGGTGTCGACTAGGGCGTTGAAGACCACCGCTGGCGAGTGTGGGGCCGGTGTCACGCCGTCGTCCCAGTTCGGTGCGTGCAACTGATCGTCGAGCCGCAACTCATATGGGTCACGACGTGGTGGCAGACCCGAGATGCTCGTCAACAATGGGGCGTTGGTTGCCCGCACGACGCTGATGTCGCTGTCCACGACCGGTGCATTGTCGTAGTACAACGACGCCGACTGGCTCGGGAAGTCGTGGTCGTCCGAATCGGTGATGGCGACGTCGACCTTGACATCCTTGACGCTGAGCACCAGGTCGAACTCGTCATCGGTTCCGTCGACGACGATGTCGAGCGTGATGTTCGGAGCGGTTCCCGTTGCCACGGCCGGTGGCCGGGGCACCAGCGTATACGCGATCGGCGCCGTGATCGTGAGCGAGTGCGTACCGCTGGGTATGCCGTCGAACACGAGGGTTCGCTCGTACCCGGCGGTGTCGTTGCCGCAACTCGGGTCGAGGTCACCCGAGACGCACGTCTTGAGCACCTCCGGCACACCGAGCACGGCACTGTTGTCGACCTGATTCGTTCCGCCGAGGTCGGTGACGAAGGCGCTCGGCGCATCGTAGTTGCGACTCACCTCGATGCCGTCCGGGACGAACAGCCGGTTCATGCTGTCGTTCGCAGTGATCAGATCGGCGACTTGCCAGTCCAGGTTGACGACCTTGATGTGTACCGCCAGTTGGAAGGTGAGCGGTGGCAGGACGGCATCGATCCGCAGCGACCGTTCCGCCAGGGTGGGGCCGGTGGGCAGCGTGACCTCGATCGTGGCGGGGTACGACTCGTCGTCACCCGAGGCCCGATCGACGATTTCGAAGCGATAGGTGTCGGGTTGCAGTCGGATCGTGGTGATCGCGTCGGTGAGGGTCCACAACGTGGTCGTCGGATCGGCGCCAACCGGTGCCGGCAGCCCGCTCGGCAGGATCGCCCTGCCATCGGAGATCCGGTACACCTGCATCTGGGCGCCCGCCAGAGGGACACCTGACCCGTTGCCGTTGTTGAACGAGTTCCACACCCTCAAGTCGAGCGTCGACGGTTCCAGCACGAGCCCCATCGGGCCAGGGATCTGAATCGTCTCGCCGTTGCGCATGGCGTACACGCGGGTCCCGTCGACGAGCACGGCTCCGTCGCCGGGACCGGGCGCCGGGAACTCGACATCGAGCAGTGGTGCGCCGGAGGGCGAGGCGGCGCCGAGTTGATAGGCGGTTTCGACCGGATTGGTGGTGGCGACCACTCTGAATTCGTACGACCCCGGCAACACGCTGCTGAGCCTGAAGTCGATCGAGTTGGCGCCGGAGTTCGGCGTCAGTGCGTCGGTCGGCGCCGGGAGGTCGAACCAGGCGGCCTCGTCGCCGGGGGCGAGCCGCTGGAGCGTGGCCGGGTTGTAGTCGACTGGGCGGGCTTGCACCTTGATGCCCGTCACTTGGTCGAAGCCGTTGACCTCTTGATGGTCCGACGGAAGTCGCCACACGTAGCCCTTGATCGATCCGGCGATCTGGCCGAGCGGGTCGAGCGCCACGCGCACGTCGACGTCCTCGCCGGCCTGGACGTCGACCGGGATCTGGATCGCCCCCATGAGCGGCGGAATCACGCCACTGACGACGTTGGCGTTGACCAGGTCGTACCCGGGGATCGTCAAGTTGAGGTAATCCCTCACTTGGGTATACGGGTTCCCTGCTGCGACAGGAACGCCTCGAATCGTTGCCGCCGTAGCCGCGTCGAGGTCGCCCGACGGGGCGGCGGGGCCGGTGTAGCCGGCGTACGGGGTGACCGTGTAGGCGGTGTCGAGCGCAGGCTGCGGACCGCTGGTGGCAGCTCCGGGAACGATCGTGAGGTTGATCGTGCCGTTCTCGACGAGCGTGCGGTCGAAGCCGAGACGTTCTTGGCCGGGCTCGACGCGAAGCGTCGGCGAGGCGGCGCTGGGGTCTTCGTACTGGTACCAACCGCCGTCCGGCAAGTTGTAGTCGACGCGCCATTGTCCGGCTGTCGCATCGCGTTGGAAGCCCTGGGTCTGCGAGATACTCGTGGTCGACGGGTCGTCGACGGGGCAGCCCGCCACCGTGTCCGAGGAGCTCACCCCGACCGCATTGTTGGTCGGCAATGGGGTTGCCGTGAGCCGGCTGATGACCTCACCGAAGTTCGGCTCGGGGCGTATCGTCCTGAGCGTCAGGCAACCCTTCAGGACACCATCCCGCGGATCCAACAGGTTGACGCGATAGGTGTATGTATTCGTGGTCTCGTCGTAGTCGAAGGTCGCCGGTGGTGCCTGTGTCGGTGAGGCGAGCGCCGTCGTGGCCGCATTGGTCGACGTCAACGCGCCGACCGTCGCCACCACCGGGATCGTGAGGCTGACCGTTCCCGGCGTGAGGGTGGGAGCCGTGGTGTCGGGGTACGAGATCTGGTAGAGGCCTGAGTCGAAGACCTGGCCGGAGATCGTGAACAGCCGCTCGTCGGCCACCCCAGGATGATCGGGATGATCGGCCCAGCCCGCTTCGACGAAGCCAGTTGTAGCGATCGGCTTGTCGGGAATCGCCACCCCGACGGTCTGCGTGGCCTGGTACCCCGTCGTCACGGCGGTGGTGGATCGGATCACCGTGTCCGGCAAGAAGACGTCGGTGACGCCGTCGAACCATGACACCCGGCCGGTGACGGTGACTGCGCGCGGCACCATGACCACGCTCACTTGGCGGTCGAATGTCGTGTTCTCGTTGGCCAGTTGCAGCAGTCCTTGGAGCGGCGCCAACACCTCCTGATAGCCGTCGCCATTGGCAGCGATCTGGCAGTTCGAACTCAAGAACAGTGGCGACCCCAACAGCTCTTTGGGGATCTGGTAGATCCCGGTTCGTACTCCGTTGGGGAGCGTGTCGGCGACAGCAACCGCCTTGAGCGTCGGGCCGCATCGCAACTCGACGGTGAGCTCGGCACCGCCGAGTAGCGATACCTCGCCGGGAGTGGTCGTCGATGGAGGCGGATGATAGGCCCGCACCGTGAGGTTCGGGAAGGCGTTCGCCTTGAGCTTGATGTCAAACGTCGGGCGGCTGTCGCTCCTGACCTCGAACTGGAGTGATTCGGTGACGGTGTCGACGATCGGCGGCTCGAAGATGATGTCCTGGTCGAGAATCCGGTAGCCGGCCGGATGGTTGCGGACCTCGATCCGCCAGATTCCGTCGTTGAGGTCCTCGCTGATACCCGTCGACCAGATGATGCATCCGCAGATCTCCTGCTCCTCCACCGGGTTGATCGAGCCGGTGATGATCTGCGGTTCCAATGAGTCATCGCGCACCTCGACGACTCGTAGTGCGTAGTTGTCGAGCTCAGCTCCTGTAATCGAGTCGGCGACACGAACAATGACGTTGCCGAACGGTCTCAACTTGATTTCCGTCGGCGCGCCGACGGTCGCCCCGACCGATACGAGGATCTCGTTCGTTCGATAATTCTCGAGCTCGGCGCGCAAGATATAGGTTCCGAGTTCGAGGTTCTCGAACGTGAAGATCTTGTTGCCAACCGGCGGCATGCTGCCGGGCACGGTCTTGTCGTGCGGCTGCCCCGGACGTCGCAGCCAGAACTTGACGCCTTCGAGTTGGCGGTCGCCGTTCTCGCTGGCGAAGACGCTCAATGACTGCTTGGCTCCCACGACCTCCTTGCGGGGAACGAGGTGGATCGAGAGGAACTGATCGTCACCTGCCTTCAACATGACGGTCGCCGAGTACGGCTCATGTGCAAAGTGAAGGATCTCGAGCCGGTACTCCCCAGGCGGCAGATCACTGATACGGAACTCGCCGGGCTGCGCTCCGAACGAGGTCATCTCGCGCAACCGGGCGACGCCGTCGCCGACCAGGAACTCGGTGAACCCGGCCACGGTGGATCCGGTGGCGTTCTCGTCGCTGACCGTGTTGGAGCTGAACGACACGTCGTCGTGGCTGAGCGTGATGCCGGCCCCGGAGACCGGTAATCCGGCGCTGTCGACCACGAGGCCACCCAAGATCGCAGACTGGTTGACGAGTCGTAGCACGGCATCGGCTCTGAGCGCCCTTCAGGTCGACCGTGAGCGATGCGTTGGAATAGCCGGCGACGCTCGCCGTGACCGTATAGGTGCCCGGAATCGGCAGGCGTGGCACGGAGAAGGTGCCGACGGCACCCTCGGTGAGTGTGGTGACGGTTCGTACGAGGTCACCGTTCGTGACGGTGATCGTGACCCCACCGAACGGCTGCTCGGTCGTGCCGCCAGCGGCATTGGATTGCTTCGCCAGCACCGTGCCGGTGATCGAGCCGACGCCTTTGCGCATCTCGATGACCTCGCCGGCGCGCGCCTGTCCGGCTGCCAGATTGAACTGAATCACTTCGGTGCCGTACCCGGCCCTCGACGCCGTGACGCTGTAGACCGCCGGGGTGTTGAGCCCGTTGAACGAGAATTCGCCCAGCTTGCCGGCGTCGGTGGACGAGGTGGTGGCGAAACTCAGGTCACCGTCGGTGGCGACCAGCGTGACCCCTCCGAGCGCTCCGCTCGAATCGCGAACGACCCCGGCGATGACACCGATACCAGGCTGCATCTCGACCTCGAGCTCGACAGGAGCTCCGTCCTCCGGCGGTGTCACCACGAACGACTGAGTGTTGTAGCCGGCCCTGGAGAACAGCACTTCGTAGTTGCGGCGCAGGGCCACCTTGCTGATCTTCCAGGTGCCGTCCTTGGTCGTGTCGACGCTGCGGACCGTCTCCGTCTGGCGCATCGCCCGAATACCGGGTCGGTCGCCGCTTCCGTATCGGGCCGACCAGATCTTGGCCGTCTCGCGGGTTCCTGCGAACGCCGAAGGTTGCGCCCCTTCGGCTGCCCGTCCGAGCGGAATCTCGTCGAGTGACACCTTGACCGCTGCGGGATCGGCACCGTCAGCGAGCGTGACCGCCCCTCCGAATGTGGTCTCGGTCGGGAACTTGGCGGCCTCGGCAGCCGCGTCGGCAGCGGCATCGCCGGACCCGCCCGATCCACCGGACTGGCTGCCATCTCCGCCGGAGCCGTCGGTCGCCGAATCACCGCTGCCGTCTCGCGAGGCGTTTGCCTCGTCGAGCAGTTCCTGCTCGGCAGCCACACGATCGGCTTCATCGGCCTTCTTGTTGTTCTGGTACCAGACGTAGGCGGCCGCCCCGGCCAGCCAGAGCGCCAACACCACCAAGAGGGCGACGAACCGTCTGAACTTCCACGGAAACATCGATCGCTGGACGAACCGAGTGGTGATCGACGTCGACGACGACCGACCCCGAGCGGTCAAGGTGACGAAGTGCTGCTCGGGGTCGCCCGACCAGCGTCGACGGCCCTTGAGTTTGCCCTTGGTGCTGGCCCGCTCCCCTGGATTGAGATGCACCTCGGCGGGCTTGAACCTGGCCGTGATGTCGGTCGCCCCGCCAACCAACTCGAGGGTCAGCGGTGTCGACTCGCGGTTCTCGATATCCAGCCGAAACTTGCCACGCGTCGAGCCGCGGATGATCGAGGGCTCGGCGCGCAACAACACATCGGCGACGGATTCGACGGAGACCGTGAACGAGGCCAGGCCGGGCCGCTCGCTCGCCTGGTCGCTGGTGACCTCGACTCCGACCGGATGCCGACCGGTACCGAGCAGATCCGGCACCTGGATCGGCACTTCGACGTGGACCTCGGTTCCCGCCGGAACGGCACCGCCGCCGACCGGCCGCCACTCTGTCGGCGCGTCGATACCGACGACCCTGATGCGATAGACGGTGTCGCGTGTGGTGTCGTTGACGACGCGGATACGACCGATCACAGGACGGCCGGGAACGACCTCGAGCAACGGCGTCAGGGCATCGACCTGCATCAGTCCACCACCCCCACCACGAGATCGCGGTTGAGCACGATGCCGACGCCCTCCTGAGAAAGCACCGGCACCGAGTCCTGGGCGTTGGCATTCGAGGCGCCGGGCTCTGCGTAGACGGCGACGATATACCAGACGTTGGCGTCGATCGGCGAGAAGCTGAACCGACCGGTGGTATCGGTGAACACCTCGGCAACATGCGTGCCGTTCGGGAAATCCGCACTCAGAAACAGCCGCACGGGGTAGTTGGCGGCGGGCGGCGAATTGGGCCCGGCCCCGCCCTGAACGGTTCCGACGATGACGCGTCCACGGATTCCGGCCTGGTCGCCCAACCGCAACGTCTCGAAGCGCTCGACACCGGCTTGCAGGTTGACGGGGATCACCGTGTCGCTGGATCCCTGGCGTGTCGCCGTCAAGGTATACGACCCCGGCGGCACACCGGTGAAGGCGAACGATCCCTGAGGTTGATCGGCGGTGAGCTGTTCGTAGGTGGTCGTGCCGTTGCTGAGCCGGATCGACGCCTGACTCAATCGGTTGCCAGCGTTGTCGGTGACCTCGCCGCTCAACAATGCGGCACTGTTGGTCAACGCCACCCTGAGCCCGTCGGTGTTGGCGGTACCCAACCGGGAGTCGACCTCGATCAGCAAGACTCGGCTGGCATACCCCGGCTTGGAGAATGTGAGCGTGTAGGAGCCCGGCATCGGGAGCCCCTCCACGAAGAACCGACCCTGCGGGCCTTCCTGGCTGATCGACGTGGTCGAGGTGGTGAAGTCGGCCCCGACGACCTTGACCGTGACGCCGCTCAGGGGACTGTCGGATGCATCGGTGGTGATGCCCGCGATCGAACCGATCGACGACGACATCGAGATGTCGACGGTTGGCGAGAATGAGCCATCGAGCACCACGTTTCGGGACTCGGTGGCGAAGCCGGGGTGGCTGACCGTCACGGTGTAGCGCCCAGGGACCGCCAAGTTCCGCAGCGCATACCAACCCCGATTGCCCTCCACGGTGAGCGACACCGTTTCGATCGTGTTGGTGCCATCGGTCGCAACCACCGTGGCACCACCGAGGGCGCCAGTGTCGCTGGAGATCACGCCGGTGATGACCCCGTCATCAGGGCGCAGCCGGACCTCGATATCCGAGAGTGCCTGGCCGGCACCGAGTGCGATCCGCCGAGACTCACGCGCAAACCCTACCTTCTCGACGGTCAGCATGTAATCGGCCGGGGACGGAACCGCCTCGAACACAAAGCTGCCATCGGCGGACACGTCGACCTGGGCGACGAGCGCCGGCGTGGTGGCGTCGATCGCACCCTCGACGAGCAAGGTGGCGATCGCCCCCGACGGCTCGTCGGCGATGACCAGACCCATCAGCGAGCCGGGGCGACCTCCGATCACCATGTCGTTCAAGGCGGGGAGTTCTTTGCCGACCTCGACCTCGACCTCGGTGGCGGAAGCCGGCGTCGGCCCGGCTTCGTACCAGACGGCGTTGAACCCGGCGCCCGTGAAACGCAGCTTGTAGATGCCGCTGTTCAGACCACCGAACGTGTAGATGCCGTTGTCATCGGTCACCGCAGACGCCTGTGCCACGTTGGTGTCATCGGCATCGAACAGCTCGACCTGGATGCCCGGCACGCCGGCACCGGTGCTCTGAGCCACGACACCACCCGTCACGGTTGCCGGGTTGACCGGAATCACCGCACCGTCGTCGGCGCCGTCATCGAGCGCGCTCTCCAGCACACGAGCGTCGATCGAGGCGTCGTCGACCACGCTCTGGAACGCTCGGCTCAAGACGAGCGAGAATATTGCGACGGCGGCCAGCAGGCCGAGTAGCGAGATCAGCCACCGGCCGATCCGTGGGCGTTGGATGAACGTTGCCGGACGCTCGACGCGCACATCGGTTTCGACCCCGAGCATGTAGGTGCGGGCTCTCGGGTTGCCGAGCCAGGCCCGCCCACCCCGAGCCGTGACCTGAACGACCCGGTGTTGACCGGGCGGCACGTCGACCGTCAGCGGCGAGAAGCCGAACTCGGTGAGGTCCTCCGGGTCGACCCCGACCGGCGTGGCCGTGATCGTGGCGTTCCCGGTGTTGCCGACCACGATGCCGAAGCGAGCGACGCGACCGCCCTGCATCATCGGTGGGTCGATCGAGACGTCGATCGTCGACGTCGGGACGACGCCGATCTCGGTGTGGGTGAGGGCGAACTCCTCGGGGTCGTTCTCCGAGCGCACCGTCAACGCCAGTCGACGACGTGACGACGGATAGTCGTGGGGCAGGGCGATCGACACGGTCATGGTGTCGACGTCACCGGGAAACAACGAGAGCATGGTCGGCGTGGAGGTGACCCATCGCGGATCGATCCCGAAGACCTGCACCTGGTAGGCGTCGATCGTGTTGGACGTGTTGGTGACCGTGACGGAGAAGTTGGCGACCTCGCCCGGCTCGACATCCAGTTCTTCTGGCCATGCGGTTGCGTGCATGACTACGGGTTCCCCACGTTGGTCGCCGTGGCTGACGCGGTGGTCGGGCCGGGTACTTGGGCGGTCACCACGGTCACCGTGTTGACCAGCGCATCGGCTTCGAAATCGTCTCCAGCGACAATTCGGGTGACGGTGTACACCCACGTCTCGCCGACATCGATCACTCCGTCGCTGTCGATGTCGCCGGAGCGCTGCGACAGCGTGGCGACGGGAGGCGTCGCCGTGCTGCCGACGTAGGTGAACACGGTCGTGACGGTCGGAGCCGTCAGGTCGACGTTGCCGTTGTTCGCAACGGCAATCCGATACACCAGGTTCTGACCGCTGCCCCCGACCTGATACGAGATCGGGGCGACGGTCTCGGTGACGGTGACGGCTGGGGTTTGGGTGATCCGGGTCGTCGCCGCGCGGACGACCGGGGTGGCGATCTCGGCGGTCGCCACGCTGACGGTGTTCACCAGATCGGTGCCGGCGTTGATCTGAGCCTGTGTGACGTTGGCGGCCACCGAATAGAGCCACACCTCGTCGGTTTCGATGATCGAGTTGGAATTGGCGTCGCCGCTGACGAGCACAGGCGAACCACCCAGGCTGTTCGTCAGCGTGATCCCGGACAATCCGACATTGCCGGTGTTGGTGATCGTGATCGTGTAGGCGAGCGGGCCCGGAGCCGAGATCGTGGCCGGACTGACGATGTTGGCGACCGTGAACGAGGCCGCCGGAACGAACGGTGGCGCCACCTCCACGGCTCGCAGGGTGACGTCGGAGTTGGCGGTGGTGCCAAGGCTGACCGTGACGAGCCGCACGTAGGGGATGAAACCGGGAGCCGAGAAGCGGACCGTGTAGGCCCCCGGCACCACGTTGGCGAACGAGAACGTACCCGCCGGAGCCGAGGCCGTGACCGTCGAGCGGTTCTTGCTCGTGAGGCCGTTCGACAAGGTGACTGCGACATCGGCGACGGTACCCCCGCTGGATGAGGTGACGATCCCCTCGACCTTGCCGGCGATCGGAGTCAACGTGACACTCGGCGTCAACCGCCCGCCGTTCGCTCCGAACAGCGCCGGGACGGTGACCGACTCGTACCCGTCGAGTACCAGTGTGACGGTGTAGCTGCCGGGCACCGGTATCGCGTTCACGAAGAACGATCCGACACCCCCGGTCGATCCGGCGTCGGTGAGCGATGCGGTCGCAGCACTGAACCCGTTGCCTTCGACGATCACCTCGGTGGCACCCAGCGGATTGCCGAGCGGATCGGTCACGGTGCCGTTGATCGTGCCGAGCCCACCGACCAGCGACGCCCGAAGCGTGTCGTCGGTAGCCCCAGGGCCGAGCTCGAGTGCGATCGTTTGCCCGGTGAACCCTTCGAGGGTGAACGTGACGATGTACGTCGCAGGCGTCGGCAACCCGATGAATCGGAACGAGCCGGTCTCGCCGGTGGTCGGTGTGACCGCTTCGATCATGAAGTCGCCGTTGCGGACCAACACGGTGACACCGCCGAGCGGGGTGCCGGCACCGTCGACGACCAGCCCTGCGAGCTGGCCTGCCGAGGCGCTCGGCACGATCGGGTTGAGCTGCTTCTTCTCACCGGCGGCCACGGAGATGACGAACTCCTCGGTGGCGAAGTTGCCGTCGAGATCGACGATTCGTACGAGGTAGTCGTTGGGGGCCGGCAGGTCGCCGAGTTCGTACGAGGTGCCATCCGGACTGACCGTGCCAGGGATCGGCTCGGGAGGATTGTCCGGGTCGGGGTTCGGCAAGATCACCGTGGCGGTGACCTCGAAGTTGGCTGGTGCCCCACCGCTGCCGGACTGATCGATCATGCCGGTGAACGAGCCGTTCTCCCCGACCAGCTCGATATCGAGACCGAGTTTCTCGCCCTGTGGCGCCAACGACACCACCTCAGCATCCGATTGCGAGGCGACTCCCGGAAACCACAGCGCCTCGAATCCGGCGCCTTCGAACTTGAGCTGGTAGCTGCCCGGCAACAAGCCCCCGAGTACGTAGGCGCCGTCGTCGTCGGTGGCAGCTTCGGCGGCCAGCTCGGGGTCACCCTCGGCCTTGACGCGGAATGCCTGGACAGCGACTCGGGGCACGCCCTCGCCGAGCGTCGAGGAGGTGACGGTACCGCCCGCTGCGGCGGCGATCTTTCCGATCGGTATCTCCTGCTCGCCACCGTCGATCGCGGTCGCCGACGCCTTGCCCGGATTCTCCTGATTGCGGATGAATCCGATCACGAACACGAACATCGTCGCCCACAGCGCAATGATCAAGGCGAGCGTCAAGAAGGTGATCAGGCCACGCGAGATGCGCGGTTTCTGATTGAACGTGGCGACGGTCGTGAGCTCGACCTGGTCGGTGGAGGCCGAGAGCAGGATCGACCGAGTGACGACCTGGCCGAACCAGGGTCGCGGCCCCTGCAGACTGACGATCGCTTGGCGACTCGTGGCCGGGTCGATGAGCACTTCGCGGGGCTCGACCTGGCAGTCGATCTCGCCGGTTGCATCCACGACGTCCAGTCGGAACACAGCGGGGGTGTTGCCGGTGTTGGCGACCGTGGTGCGCAGCTGAGCCTTGGCGCGTCCTGTGACCACCTGCGGAACGACATCGATCGTGCCCGCTTCGACCGGGTCGACAGTTGCCCAGAAATCCTGCACCGACTGTCGGTCCGCCGAGATCGTCGACACGATTCGCACGATCACCAAATAGTCGCCGGCCGGACACTCGTTGGGAACCGTGATCGTGAACGACACCTCACCGGACGAACCGGGGAACAAACGAACCAAAGGCTCGTCGAGCTGGATCCAGTCCTGATCGAGCCCGTCGATGATGGCGGTGACGCCATCGATCACGTCGGCGGTATTGACGACCTCGATGGCAACACGCGTCGGCAGGCCAGGAACCAGCGTCAGATGCGTGAAGCGAAGGTCGGTCCTCATTCGAAGCGGACACCACCCTCGGCAGGGACCACGACCGATCGTGGCGGCGTCGTCTCGAGCACGACTTGATCGCCGGTGGCGGCCCTGATCAGGAACCGGCCGGAGGGATTGACGCTGACGGCATCGGCCGGTGAACGAACCACCGTGCCTGGCGCAACATCGATGAACACCTCGCCGGCCACCCGCCGTTGGGTGGAACGGGCGCCGGTCGACGAATCGGATACGGAGATCTCGAATGCAGTGACGGGCGGGCCGACCGGGAACTCCTGACCCGTGTCGACCTCGGCCGTGATCACCACATTGAGCCCGGGCTTGAGCTGACCGTCGAGCGTCTTGAAAATGTCGATGTGTTCCTCGCCGTGCCGCGCCATCAGCATCACGATCGGGCGCAGGCCGGCGAGGCCGGCGGGAACGTAGGCCTCGGGAATTTCAGTGAAACTCGTGATCGCTCGCAACAGCCCGGACAGCAACACCCGTTCGTCACCGTGGTCAGAGGTCCAAGCGGTGATCAAATATCGCAACTCGACGACCGGCAACGCCATTCGTCGCACCGTGCGTCCGTCTTGTTCGAATTGCTCGAGTCCGGCCTTCGCCCGCGCTGCGCTGCGTCGAATGTCCCACAGGAACATGTTGACGGTGGGTCGGGTGAGCTTGGCGCTCCATTCCCGATCGGGCGGGTCGAACGCCACATCGACCTCGGTGGCGCCGAGCGGCACACTGGCACGCAACAACGACTCGAGCGCGTCGTCGATCAGATCAAGCATCCGCCCACCAAGTTCTTCTCATCCCCACCCTGCGATGGTAGTCGCTCGGCGACAGGCCGCGCGCACCAACACCAGGGACTACGCTGCCTCCATCGCTGATTCCTTCCACGTCGGTCGTCGACGCCCGCGCTTCGCGTTGCTCGCCGTTGCACTCATGGTTGCCGCCGGCTGCAACGGAGACGACGGGCCCCCAAAACCAGAGCCCGAAGATGCCGCCCGCGTGGGCGCCGATGATGTCGGGCGCTGCCTTCGATTCGACGAGACCGTCGATGCGGTCGTCGATGAATTGCCGTTCATCGAGTGCACCGAACCTCATACGAATCAGATCTATGCCGTCGAGGAGTACGGGGAGAACGACGTCTACCCCGGCTTCGGCGAGCTGGAAGACAGAGCTCGGCTGGCCTGCCTCGGGGCGTTCGAAGCCTTCGTCGGTCGGAGCGCGTTCGATTCGACGCTGTTCTACAGCTGGCTGGTTCCGACCCTCGAAGGCTGGAATGACAAGGACATCAAAGACCGAACCATCTTGTGCGTGCTGGGGTCGAGTGACAGCAGCGTCCTGACGCGGGACATGGAAGGTTCCAACGTCTGACGATTCAGCGCCGCCAGTGGGCTACGGCGATCCTGTCGTGGCCCGCCAGATCACGCCGGATCTCGACCGATCGATAGCCGGCGGAGTCCAACAGCGAGCGCACCGACCGCCCCTGATCGGCACCGATCTCGAGGACCAACCAACCGCCGTCGGCGAGGTGCGCCGGGGCGCCGAGGATCAAGCGACGCAGATCGTCGAGGCCATCGGCCCCGGCGAACAGCGCGACAGCCGGCTCCCAAAGCCTCACGCTCTCATCGAGGTCGAGGCCGCCGTGTTCGGACCCACGGTTCGAGACGTACGGCGGGTTGCTGACGATCACGTCGAAACGTAGATCGGGCGGCAACGCAGCGAACCAACTCCCGAGGCTCGCCGTCACATTCGCTGCGGGGCGACCGATCCCTGCCAGATTGGCGGTCGCAACGGCGAGTGCATCCTGGCTGTTGTCGGTGATCCAGACACTCGTCCCATCGAGTGGAAGTTCGACAGCCATCGACAACCCGATCGCACCGGAGCCGGTTCCGAGGTCGGCGACCCGTCTCGGCGCAGCCATGCCTGCTGCCAACTCGATCGCCGCCTCGGCGACCAGTTCGGTCTCGGGTCGCGGGATCAGCACTCGGCGGTCGATCGCCAGGTCGAGCCGCCGGAATCCCCACCGGCCGAGCACATACTGCAACGGCTCTCCGGTGCGATATCGCGCCACCATCGAATCGAGATGGTCGACCATTCGTTGCGTCACCGGGTCGTCGAGCGCCGCATCGAAGTCGGCTCCGTCGAGCGCCGTCGCAACCTCGCACAGCCATCTCGCCTCGTGACGAGCGCCCAGCACCTCGCTGGTCTGGGCCCACATCGCCCGCACGGTCAGCGTGCTCATCAGTCTTGGATGTCGGCCAATTGTCGGGTTCGTTCGTCCTGCAACAGCGCATCGATCACGAGGTCGAGATCGCCGGCCAGCACGTCGGTGAGTCGATACACGGTGAATCCGATCCGGTGATCGGTGACCCGATTGTCCTTGTAGTTGTAGGTACGGATCTTCTCGCTTCGGCCACCGCCGCCGACCTGCGAGCGGCGTTCCGCAGACATCTCGGCGTCACGCTCGCGTTCGGCCAGTTCGTACAACCTGGCGCGCAACACCTGCATCGCCCGCGTCCGGTTCTGGAGTTGGCTGCGCTCGTCCTGCATCGTGACGACCAGCCCGGTCGGTACGTGGGTGATCCGCACGGCCGAGTCGGTGGTGTTGACGTGCTGGCCCCCAGCACCGGATGCCCGGTACACGTCGATCTGCAAGTCGCCCGCATCGATCGTGACGTCGACTTCGTCGGCCTCCGGCAACACCGCCACCGTCGCCGACGACGTGTGCACGCGCCCCTGACTCTCGGTGACCGGCACGCGTTGCACCCGATGCGGGCCACCTTCGTACTTGAGACGTTGCCAAGCGTCACCGCCGCGCACGACGAAGGTGACGTTGTTGATACCACCGAGATCGCTCGGTGCGTGTGACAGCAGTTCGAACTTCCACTTCCGGTTCGACGCGTAGGCGGCGTACATGTCGTACAGGTCGCGGGCGAACAGGTTGGCCTCCTCGCCGCCTTCGGCACCACGGATCTCCATGATCACGGCGCGGCCGGCGTGTGGATCACGAGGGAGCAGGAGTTCACGGAGCTCACCTTCGAGTTGGGCGATCTCGACGATCGCCTCGTCGATCTCGGTCTGAGCCATGGTGCGGCCCTCGTCGTTGGCGCCGACCAGCAACTCGTGGGCGACGGCCAGATCGCCGAGCCGCGCCTCGTAGGAGGCGTAGAGCTGAACGGTCGGTTCGAGTTCGTGGTAGCGCTGCGAAACGATCCGGAGCTGATCGGGGTCGGCCAGGGTTTCGGGGTCGCCGAGTCGCGCCTCGAGCTCGCGGAGTTCCTGCGAGGCGGATGTCAGTCGGTCGTGCACACCGGGATCGAGCATGGCAGTGCGAGGCTATCGCTCCATCCGGAAGCGCAGTTCCGGACCACTCCTCAGTCGATCGACAGCAACTCGAGCGGCTCACGGAGCATTGCGGCCAGCTCGTCGATCACGGCGAGACGATCGCGCTCCGGCATCACGACCAACAGACGGCCACCGTTCGACCAGTCCGGCTCGACCGCCGCCACGGCGAGCCGAGCATCGGTCGCGAAGGGGACGACGTTGAGGTCGACGCCGGACACACACACCACGACCATCGGCCGTTGGTCGACATCACGACCGACGGCCACGCACGGGATCGGGTCCTTGAGGTTCGGACGTGGCACCGGAGGCGCCACCGGTTCGATCTCGACTGCGCCGACCAACTCGGGGCGGTGCTGGATCTGCCAGCGGATGAGGCGCTCTGCCGCCAGCCGTTTCAGCGGATGCGGACCTGCACCGATTTCCCGGTGGCCCTCGACAGCTCGAACGATCCGAGACAGCGACTCGACGGTCGGCACATCGCCATGCATCATCTGGAACGCCTCGCGGTCATGGGCCCCGACGCCGACTTCGAGCCGAACCGTGTGGAGATACGGATCGTCGACCACCCTGCACACTTCGAGTCCGCCCACCTCTCCGACCAGCACGCCGTGTTCGACGAGTGGCGTGGCGCCCCCGGCGATGATGAGGCCACGCAACTCCTCGTGTGCAGCCGGAGCAGGTTCCGACACGGGCAGGGGGGTCGCTGCCGCAGGCTGCAACGAACGACCGGCGGCGCTCCACACGGTGATCGGTATCGTGAACGCATCGGCCTGTCGGGCCAAGGTTCCGAGATCGTCTGCTCGGTCGGCGTCGACGATCACGTTCAGCGAGGCTGCAGGTGTTCGTGCGGCCCAGACCAGGGCTGCACCGAGCCGATCACCGGGCCGGTCGTCGAGCAACACCCACGCCTGGCCGTCGTGCAGCACCGCCGCACCCGGAGCAAACACCTCTGGTTGAGCGACGTCGTCGATCCCGGATGATCACCGACGAGCGCTCGCAGCTTGATGCCCAAGAGATGGCTACGGCGTCGAGCGGCGTCATTGTTGTCAGCCTGACTCACGGCGTCGACGGTAGCGGCGCTCGCGGCGGCTCAGCACGGTGAGCCGTGATCAGTCGACGAAGTAGCCGAGCAGGTCGGCGATGACCTCGCACTCACCGCGAACCAGCGCCAGATCGACGGCGCCGGCCTCGCCGAGTCGGCAGATGACGAGATTGGCGAGTGCCTGTCCGGGTCGGACGTTGAGGTTGGACGTGCCGGTTTGTGGCGCGGCGGCCGGCCACACCGTCAGGTATCCGGGGTCGGTCATCTTGGCGGCAGTCACGTTGAGAACCACCGCCGTCGCATTGTCCGGCACGCCCCCACGACCGGCGATCGCGAGCCGGATGTTCTTTTCGGCGCGATCGGTTGCTGCTTGGCCCCCAACCCGATCCTGGTATCGAGCAGTCGCACCGGTGGGGTAGCCCTCAACATGCCGCCGGCGGAACCGAAATACCCGAACACGTCGGCCAGCACGTGCGACCCGGTACCGGCCCCGAGCAGCGTGATCCGACCACCGGGACCGAGCGGACAGATCACCAGGTTCGGCACGGTGTCGCCGGTGGAGAAATTGACATTCGAGGTGTCGACCGCTGCTGCCCCTGCGGGCGCAACGCGCATCCAACCCACCGAATCGGGTTGCGTCGCCGTCAGGTTCATGACGACAGCCGTCGCCCCCGACTCGGGGACGCCCGCTCGCCCGGCGACCTGGATGTCGATCGGGGTCTGATCAGGCACCTTGCCGATCCGGATTCCGGTGCCGTCACGGGTGTCGAACAACCGCGACGGAAGCACCGGAACGAAGCGATCGCCGCCGGTCGGGGAGAAATAGCCGAACACGTCGACCAGGCAATGCGTCGTGCCCTGCGAATTGAACACTTCGATGCAGCCATCGGCGCCGATCCCCATGACGACGAGGTTGGGCACGGCGCGCCCTGGTCCGGCGTTGAGATTGGACGTTCCTGGCCGAGCCGTCGACCCCGGATACACGGTGAAGTACATCACCGAGGTCGCTTGCACGGCGGTCACATTGGCGACCACCGCCGTCGCCCCAGTGGCCGGGATTCCGGCCATACCTGCGACCTGAACTCGGATTCGCTCCCCCGCTTGCAACTTGCGATTCACGCCGCCCAACCCGGTCCGTGTGTCGACGATCCGAGCCGGGGTCAGAGGGATCAATACCGACGGTTCGGTGATCGTGGCCGGCCCAGGAGTGACCGTGCCGTCGGCCCCGTACCCCGGAGCACGGGCGAACAGACCGAGGTTCTCGTACGTGCCTCCGAGTACGTCGCTCGACCCTCCGCCGAGCCATCCGTCGATGATCGATGCGTAGTACGACCGGAAGTCGACGTGGTGGGCCATGCGGTCCCAACGCCGCAGCCCGGCCAGAGATGGGCGTTGGCCGTAGCGGCCGCCCTTCACGTTCTGACCGAACACGAAGTGGGGTGCCGAGGTTCCGTGATCGGTGCCTGCCCCGTCGTTGTTCCACGGGGTCCGACCGAACTCCGAGAACGTCATCACCGTCACGCGACTTGACCACGCCGGATCGAGCACCTCGAAGAAGCGCTTGACCGCCTCGTTGAGGTCGCCCATTCTGGCCGTGTGCTGGGCAGGCTGCCCGGCGTGGCTGTCGAAGTCGCCCCACCCAGCCGTCAGCACCCGAAAGCCGAAGATTGGCGTTGATCAACCGGGCCGCGACCTCGAGCCGGGCGACGATCTTCGGTGTCGGGCAAGCGTGTCCTCCAGGAATCGATCGGTGCCAAGCGTCTTGGCGAGGTCGAGTTGATCGATGAAGGCTTGGGAGACGGCCTGTGAACCATTGCCCCGTAGGCGGCGGTGTTCATGTTTCGGATCGTGTCGTACTCCGCATCATCGAGCGCGGTCGGTCGACGGTGCCGAACGACGGTTGGCTGGCCGGGACCACTGTGCCTCGGCGGTGCTTACCTACGAGATGGAGCGGCAGCGAGTTGCCGACCTCGGCGCCGGCGAACAGGTCCTTGGAGCCCCCGCCAGGTAGCCGTCGAGCCATCGCCCGAGCCAACCCGATCGTCGGGATCGCATTCGCGACCGCCGGCCATCCAGTAGGCCATCGAGTTGAAGTGCGACGAGATCGGGGTTCGGGTAGCCGATCCCGTCGACGATCGCCAGTTCGCCCGAGGTCCCACATCCGCTTGAACTCGGTCAGGGCAGGGTTGAGACCGACGTCGCCGTCGAGTGGCAGCGTCTGGCCAGCGGGAACGGCGAGTCCGCCGTGCATCGTGTAGTAGTTGCCGTCGTTGATCGGCACGACGGTGTTGAGTCCGTCGTTGCCGCCGAACATGCCGATCACGACGAGGATTCCGTCGGTCGGGCCGATCGGGCCGGCCGCCCAGGTCGAGGGGTCGTTGCCGAGGATCAGGGACTCGAGCAGTGAGCCGGTACCGCCGGCGACCACGCCCGGCTCCGACTCCCATGCCGACGAGTCTGCAGGAAGCGCCGCGATCGAGCAGTGCGGGTCGGTCTCGGATCGATGAGGTGGGCCAACGCCGCTGCTGTGGAGATGTCGGTGTTCGAGCATGTTGTCCTCAGGCCACGTGCAGATCGGGGGCCATGCAAACGTCAGCGGAACGAGGTCGCCGCGTTCCCACGACGTCGAGTCTGCTGCGACAACCCGACCAGCGCGCTCGTGTGACGACTGACGTCGAGCGTGATACCCATCAGTCGTCGTGAGATCGGTCCAGCAGCTCGATGGGTCGTCGCGGTAGTAGCCACGATCGACCTCGGTTCGTCGAGATCGTTCCACCCCGCAGTTGGATGCCACCGTCGCCGTTCCAGTAGCCCATCGATCGACCACGCCAGCCGAAGTGGCGAGCGGTGTCGATTCGATTCGACATGGCACTGGCGTTCACCCAGTAGCCGTTGTGCTTCCAGCCGCTCACGTTGGGAGGGAACAGCGGGACGTTGACCCATTCTCGTCCATCAGCCACAGCGGCGTGACGCCCGCCGACCGTCGCCCGGTGGCGTGCAAGCATCGGCGACGACGAGTTCGACCGGCGACCGCACTCGGCCGGCTTTGACCTCGTCGGTGTAGAACTCGGGGTGCGTCAGCATCGCCGTCACCCACGGCTCGATTTCGAAGATCACTGCCGACAGCGCTGCGACGCTCATGGCCGTCGATCACGTCGGCAGGCGGCGATGTACCGGCGAACTCGTACCAGAGCTTCTTGGAGATGAACTCGACGGCGACCTCCCGGGTCGGGCGCCCTCGGTTCGCACGCGATCGATGCACCTGCGGGAACTACACCGTTGCCGAGCACCACGTCGATCGTCTCGGAGCCATGCTGGTTCTGATCGGCACCGAGTGTTGATCGTCGACCCCGAGAAACTGTCTTGGGTGCGGCATCGTGCCAGTCGGCGCGCCACACGTAGACGTCGGTCTCCCAGTTGTCGGTGTGTCCGGTCCACGCCGCGGTCGCGGCCTCGACGTCGGCCTCGGTGTAGTTCCCGACGCCGAGCAGGAACAACTCCATCAGTCTCTCTGGCGAAGTTCTGGTTCGGGGACGTCTTCTTGTTGCTGGTTGTTGTCGAGGTATCGCAGCATCGCGACCTGGGTCGACATGGTCGTCGCCAGGTTGCGAAGGTTGCCGAGCGCCCCGGTGCGGAACAGGTCGATCTGTTCACGCATCGAGCGAGCGCCGAACCGACCTTGCTGAGAGTCGGAACAGAAGTGTCCGTGCCAGAAGAAGCCCATCTTCTCCTGGATCGGGCGGGGCGAATCGTGCGCCATCCGATCCAACCAGAAATGCGTCAGCTCCTCACCCTGTCTGCCAGGTCTCGGTTGCGATGAACGTGACCGACCCCGGGTCGGTCGGTACGTCCAGGATGTTGTCGACGCGCCTCGAGCGAAGCTCAGGCCGACAGTTCGCTGACCCGACTCGGCGCGGGCGATGTACTCGGTACGGCGCAGCAGGTGTTCGATGTCGGATTGGCTTGGCATACGACTCCCGGGGAGCTCCTGGATTGAATCGTCGGCCGCCCGACCGAACTTGAGGCGTGTTCGGACAGTTTGACACAACTCTGACGAGAAATCACGTCAGGTGCCGAATTGGTCATCCGAGCGGTGTCCGAGAACGACGAACCGCCCTCCGAGAGGGCGGTTCTGTCGATTCCGTCGAGTTGTCTGGTGCGAAGCGGCCTCAGCCGCTGCTGCCGCTACTTCTTGGTGCGGCTGCCGTAGCGCTTGTTGAAGCGCTCGACGCGGCCACCGGAGTCGACCAGCTTCTGCTTGCCGGTGTAGAACGGGTGGCACTCGTTGCACAGCTCGAGCAGCTGTTCGCCCGGCTTCGTCGACTTGGTGGTGAACGTGTTGCCACATGAGCACTTGACGTTGACGTCGGCGTAGGCGGGATGGATGTCGGTCTGCATGGTGAGCTCCTCAAAATCTGCAGTTGGATGCTATCGGAAGAAACCCGATGGCTCTTCCCGGGGATCTAGTTGGGACTTGTGCCTGGCACAACTCCCAACTCACATGCCGGGTTGTTTGGCGATCTCGGTCAGGAATTCTTCGTTGGTGCGGAAGGTCTTGAGGCGGTCGACGAGCAGTTCGAGGCCGGGGGCGGCGTTGCCGTCCGCAGCGAGGCCGGACAGCACCCGACGCAGCTTCCACACCATCTGCAGCTGCTTGCGGTCGTACAGCAGCTCCTCGTGGCGTGTGCTGGAGGCATCGACGTCGATCGCCGGGTAGATCCGACGCTCGGCGAGCTTGCGATCCAGCCGGAGCTCCATGTTGCCGGTGCCCTTGAACTCTTCGAACACCGCTTCGTCCATGCGGCTGTTGGTCTCGACCAGGGCGGTCGCCAGGATTGTCAACGAGCCACCCTCCTCGACGTTGCGGGCGGCGCCGAAGAACCGCTTGGGCGGGTACAAGGCGCCGGCGTCGATACCGCCGGAGAGGATTCGGCCACTCGCAGGGGCTGCCAAGTTGTAGGCCCGGCTGAGGCGGGTGATGCCGTCGAGGATCACGACCACATCCTCGCCGTACTCGACCATCCGCTTGGCTTTCTCGATCGCCAGTTCGGCGATCTGGGTGTGCTCGTCACTCGGACGGTCGAAGGTCGAAGCGATGACCTCACCCTTCACCATCCGCCTCATGTCGGTGACCTCTTCGGGCCGCTCGTCGATCAGCAGCACGATCAGCTTGACATCGGGGTTGTTCTTCTCGATCGAGGCGGCGATCGTCTTCATCACGGTCGTCTTACCGGCTTTCGGGGGCGACACGATGATGCCGCGTTGCCCCTTGCCGATCGGGCACACCAGGTCGATGATGCGGGCGGTCATGTTGGCCGGGTCGGACGGATCCTCCATGCTGAGCCGCGAGTCGGGGAACAACGCAGTCAGATCCTCGAAGCGGCGACGCTTCTTGGCGTCGTCGGGAAGCCGCCCGTTGACCTTGTGGATCTCGAGCATCGCCGGGTTCTTCTCGTTGCGCCCGGCAGGGCGCGAGATGCCCACCACGTGGTCGCCTTTGCGGAGCCCGAACTGGCGAGACAGCTTGACGGGCACGTACGAGTCGCTCTTGCTGGCGAGGTAGTTGTTGACCCTGACGAATCCGTAACCCTCGTCGCGGATGTCGAGGTAACCCTCGATCTCGACCGGTTCGTTGCTGATCGGTGCGGTCGACTCGTCGTCGGCGTCGAGCAACGCCACGTCGTCTCCCTGCGGGCCATCTTGACCGCCACGGCCACTCTTGCGCCGACGCCGGCGCCGCTTGTTGCGCCCGTCGCCGTCATCGCCGCCACCTTGGTTGCCGCCACCTTGGTTGCCGCCACCTTGGTTGCCGCCGCCCTGGTTGCCGCCACCTTGGTTGCGGTTCTGGTTGTTCTGATTGCGGCCGCCGTCATTGCGCTGCTGGCGGTCACCGCGCTGGGTACCCGACTCGCGACGTTGTTCACCCTGTCGCGATTCGCCCTGTCGGGGCTCGCCCTGGCCGGCATCGGTCGACTTCGCCGCCGATCGATCGCCAGTGGGCTTGGAATCGGTGGGCTTGCGGTCGGCACCGGTGTTCGACTTGGAATCCGACGCCTCGTCGTCGCCCGATCCAAGCTCGAGTTCCCACTCCGCCTTGGGCTCGTCGGCGTCGTCGGTCGACGCACCGCCGCTGGGTACAGCGGCCTTTGTGGTCAGTTCGGGCTTGGCCGACGGCTTGGGCGGCGCGGCTGGCGCGGCAGGAGTTGAACTCCCGGTCTTGGCCAGGATCTGGTCGATGATGTCGGCCTTCTTGAGACGCGCGTTGGCCTTGACGCCGAGCGCCTCGGCGATCTGGATCAACGCCGTCTTGTCCTTTGACTCGAGGACTGATTGTTCGAGAGCTTGAGCGGTCACGATGACCCTTCTGTGTTGTTTTGGATGTTCCCGATTGGGTCGCATCCGATGATGAGCTGTCCCAGATGTTGGAGGAAGAGCTTTTCGAGGCCAGACCTCGCGACGACATGGTCGCCGCGTAGATCACGGACTCGGCAGTGGTACACACGAGCACCGAACGGTTGAATCCAGATCGGTGAACCCCTCCGAATCGCCGTCGCCAACTCGAGCGTGAACGTCGAGATCAACAAACGGATTGATGAATCGGAGTTGGTGACGGGTCGAACCAAGTGCGACCCGGGAAACCCCAGGTGTGCTCAGTGTATCCACTCGTCGCCAAACCGTGCAACGCAATCCGAACACCTGTGCGTGTTGCCGACGATGATCAGGCGTTGACGCGAGACACAGAGCGAACGAACGACTGCACCGCGGCCAGGTCATTCGACAGGCCGTGCGTCCGTTCCTGGCGCTCGAACAGGTCTGCCAGGTGAGGTGGCAGCGGCGGGCGAACTCCGGTCGCCCGTTCGACGGCTTCGGGAAACTTGGCGGGGTGGGCGGTCGACAGCGTGATCACCGGGTGGTCCCCCGCCAGCAGCCTGGCTGCCGCCGTACCCGTTGCGGTGTGCGGATCGATCTGCACTCCGGTGTCGGCGTAGACCCTTCCGATTTCGTCGAGCGTCTGGGCATCGTTGAACTTGGCTGCCCGAAAGTGACCGTCGATGAACTCGGCCCGCTGGTCGGCCTCGAGGTCGAGTCGACCGACCGCTCGGAACCGTGCCAACTGTTCTGTCGTGAGGCCACCATCTCGACCGTTCATCTCGAACAGCAGCCGCTCGAAGTTCGATGACACCTGGATGTCCATGCTGGGACTCAAGGTCGGCACCACCTCGCGAGCGGACATGTCGGCGTCGTTGATGAACCGCGTCAGGATGTCGTTCGAGTTGGACGCCACCACGAAGTCGTGGATCGGTGCACCCATGCGGCGGGCGATCCAGCCGGCGAGCACGTTCCCGAAGTTGCCCGTCGGAACGCAGAACGTCGGCGGCTCTGCGAGCGTTCGGGACGCCGTGACGTAGTACACGATCTGGGCCATCACTCGCGCCCAGTTGATCGAGTTCACCGCCGACAGCTGCAGCTGGTCGCGGAACTCTTCGTCGCCGAACATCGCCTTGACGAGGTCCTGGCAGTCGTCGAAGTTGCCGTCGATCGCGACCGTGTGCACGTTCGGGCTGTCGACGGTGGTCATCTGGCGGCGCTGCACCTCGCTGGTGCGGCCGGCCGGATAGAGGATGACGATGTCGACATTCTCGCACTGCTTGACGCCATCGATCGCCGCAGAACCGGTGTCGCCACTGGTGGCGCCGACGATCGTGATTCGTTGACCACGTTGCGAAAGCACGTGATCGAACATTCGACCAACGAGCTGGAGGGCGACATCCTTGAACGCCAAGGTCGGGCCGTGGAACAGCTCGAGCAGCCATTGTCGTTCGTCGATCTGCACCAACGGAACGACCGCCGGATGACGAAACGTGGCATACGCCTGGCGACACAGCTCGCCCAAGGTGTCGTCGTCGAGATCCTCGGCGACGAACGGTGCCATCACGGCGGCAGCGATGTCGGCATAGTCGTGGAGCCCGGTGAGATCGGGCAGCGCCGGCCAGGTGGCCGGCACGTACAGGCCGCCGTCGGTCGCCAACCCTGCCAACAACACATCGGCAAACCCCAGCTGCGGTGCCTGCCCACGACTCGACACGTATTGCATGTCAGGAACCGATCACACGAATGAAGCCACCGACGCGACGCACCACATCGAGTTCACGAAGCGAGCGAACGGTCGCTTGCAGATCCGCCTCGCGAGCGAGGTGAGTGATGAACACCAGGCGGGCATCAGGGCCGATCCCTTCTTGTTCAGCGGCCCGAATGCTGACGTCGTTGGCGGCGAAGGCACCCGTCACGGCATGCAGTACGCCGGGCTGGTCGGCAACGTCGAGGCTGAGCAGGTACTCGGCGCTGGTCTCGTCGATCGGGCGGATCTTCGCTCGCCCGAACGAGCCGAGGCTTCCGTGGGTGCCCTTCGACAGGTTGATCGCCGCATCGATCAGGTCCCCGAGCACCGCCGACGCGGTGGGCGCTCCGCCGGCGCCGCGTCCGTAGAACATGAGGTTGCCAACCGCATCGCCCTCGACGAACACGGCGTTGTAGCTCTCGCGCACGCTGGCGAGGGGATGATGGATCGGCACCATCGCCGGATGCACTCGCACGGCGACTTCGCCGGTCTCGGCGTCACGCTCGGCGATGCCGAGCAGCTTGACGACGTAGCCCAGCCGCTTGGCGACGGCGATGTCGGAGGCGGTGATCCCGCTGATGCCCTCGTGGTAGACATCGCCGGCCACGACACGGACGCCGAACGCGATCGAGGCGATGATGGCTGCCTTGGCGCCTGCGTCAAAACCCTCGACGTCAGCTGTAGGGTCACGCTCGGCGTACCCCAGTTCCTGGGCCTCGGCCAGCGCCTCGCCGTACTCGGCGCCTTCTTCGCTCATCTTCGTGAGGATGAAGTTGGTCGTGCCGTTGAGGATCCCCATCACCCGCGAGACCGGCTCACCGAGCAGGCTTTCGCGGAGCGGGCGGATCAACGGGATGCCGCCGGCGACGGCCGCTTCGAACAGCAGGTCGACCCCGTGCTCGTCGGCACTGGCGAACAACTCCGTGCCAACATTGGCGAGCAACTCCTTGTTGCCCGTGACCACCGGCTTGCCTGCGGCCAGGGCGGTCATGATCAGCTCACGGGCAGGCTCGATCCCGCCGATCACTTCGATCACGATGTCGATCTCGGGATCGGCAACCACGGCGTGGGCGTCGCGGGTCAGCACTCCGTCTGCGAACGTGAGACCGCGATCGCGCGACATGTTGCGGACCGCCACGCGGGCAACTTCGAGCCGCAGGCCGGTGCGCGCCTCGATCATGTCCGCTTGCTGTTCGATCAGCGGAACGAGGGCCCCGCCCACGTTGCCACAGCCGAGCAGGCCGACTCTGATGGTTCGAGATGGTGCGTCGTTGGCCACGGCCCGAAGGCTACTGGGGCGAGCCTGAACGTCGGTCGTCCGTTTGGTGCGCGTCAGTAGTCGTAGTCGGGGCTGGCACCGTTGCCGGTGCTGCGCGACGACGTGTTCGACGCCGCTGGGCGACGTACCTCGTAGTACTCGTCGACGGCGACGATCACCTGTTCGAACCGGTCGCGCGGCAACACGGAGCCCTCCCGGCGGGTGCCCTGGTCGTCGAGATCGAGCATTCGCCAGATGCGGGCGTAGCTCTGTCGACGCTTGGGGTCCCAGCCGCCGGTTCCGACGGCGATCTGGGCCTCTCGGTCGGAGGACTTGGTCGTGAGCGGGATGCCGACCAGCTTGGAACCTCGCCGACCGATCACGATGACCGGGCGGTCCTTGCCCTGCTCGGGGTCCTCCTCGAACGGCACCCACGCCCACACGACCTCGCCGGGGTCGGGATCGCCGTCGATCTGGGGCGAATACTCGATGGTGACGACGCCCTCGCTGGGAAGTTGGCGGGACCGCCTCGAGGTCGGCTCGGCGGGCTTGCCAGGCCTGCGTTTCGTCGTGGTGTTGACCTTGGCCTTCGCCTTGTCGGCAGTCTTGGTGGCGGCGCTGCGACCACGAGCCAGCACATCTTTGAGGATCCCACCGAGGCCACCACCGGAACTGTCCGAGCCGGATGTGGCAGGCGGCTCCGCGGCCGGCGGCTCGGGTGCCGATGGCTCGGCATCGGTGGTTCGGTCGACACCGTCGTCGAGGCGTCGACCACCGGGTGCCTTGCGGGTCAACTTCTCGAAATAGCTACCGACATCGCGCGCCATGCCGGAGAGCGTAGGGCACCCGTCTCGCTTCGACTTCATGTCGGACAGTCGCGGCGTGATTGGCTGATGACATGGCCAAGCCCCGACTCACCACGCTTCGACTGCAACATCGCCGAGACGATCCGGTCGCGACGCTGCTGTTGAACCGCCCCGAGCGGCTCAACGCACTGTCGCGTGAGCTACTCCGCGAGATTCCGATCGCCTGCCGTTGGCTCGACGAGACAACGGCGATCAAGGCCGTCGTGGTGCGCGGCGCCGGTCGGGCGTTCTCGGCCGGGTTCGACCTCGACGACTTCAACACCATGGACGACAGCGGGTCGGCGACCGAGTCGGCCGATCTCGGCCGCATCGCCACCGATGCGCTCACCGACGTACGCCCGATGACGGTCGCGGCCGTGCACGGCCACTGCGTCGGTGGCGCACTGCTGATCGCGGCTGCCTGCGATCTGCGGCTGGCCAGCGACGACGTGCGCTTCTCGATCCCCGAGGTCGACCTGGGTATCCCGTTGGCGTGGGGCGGCATCCCCCGCATGGTGCGCGAGTTCGGACCGGCGATCACCAAGGAGTTGGTGTTGACGTGTCGCCCATTCGGCGCCGAGGAAGCTCGCAGCCTGCGGTTCCTGAACCGTGTCGTTGCGGGTGACGAGCTCGTGGCGGCGGCGGAGGCGCTGGCGGCCGAACTGGCGTCAAAGCCGAGTTTCTCGCTGCGCGCCACGAAGACACAGGTCAACGCCGTGATGAATGAGATCGCCGGGGTCGGGCGCAACGCCAACGATGCGCACACGCTCACCGTCGCCCTGCACGACCCGGAGTCACAGGCGGCCAGCCGTGCCTACCTCGGGGCGCGCAACAAGTAGTCAGCCGTCAGCCGACGTCGGTGGCGAGCAAGTCGTCGAAGGTTTCGCGGCGGATCACGAGGCGGGCATCGCCGTCGCTGACGAACACCACCGGTGGTCGGGTGATGGCGTTGTAGTTCGAGCCCATCGAACGACCGTAGGCACCGGTGACCGGGGTGGCCAGCAGATCGCCGACCGCAGCGTCGGCGGGCAGTTTGGCGTCGAACAACAGCACATCGCCGCTCTCGCAGTGCTTGCCGACCAGGCGCCCGTGCTGGGTTCGGTCGGCGAACGGGGCTCGCGGCAGGAACGACTCGTAGCCCGAGCCGTACAGCACCGGACGCGGGTTGTCGCTCATCCCTCCGTCGACCGAGAAGTAGGTGCGCACACCGGGGATCTCTTTGATCGTGCCCAGCGTGTACACGGTCAACGCAGCGGCGGCGACGATCGATCGGCCCGGCTCGACACTGACCCGAGCGGTCACCCCCAGCGACTCGCAGGCATCTCGCAGCACGTGGCCCCATTGGGTCAGCGTCGGTGCCTCTTCGCCGGCGACGTAAGCGACACCGAGTCCTCCACCCAACACCAGCTCAGGAAGCCCGAGTGGAGCTGCGAAGTTGGCCATCACCTCGGCCGCCTTACCGAAGCTGGATGCGGCGAACACGTTGGAGCCGATGTGGCAGTGCAGGCCGACCAGGTTGACGCCGGCCGATGCACGGGCGCGGTCGACGGCCCGCATGGCGTCACCGTTGCCGAGGTTGAAACCGAACTTCGAGTCGTCCTGGCCGGTGGCGATGAACTCGTGGGTGTGGGCGTGCACGCCGGGCGTGATCCGCAACAGCACGTCGGGAACAGGACCGGCGCCCTCGGCGTGCAGGACGTCGAGCCGATCGAGTTCGTCGAACGAGTCGACCACGATGTGGCGCACCTGTTCGGCGATCGCCAGACGCAGTTCGGCGATGCTCTTGTTGTTGCCGTGCATGACGCACGCCGACGCCGGCACACCGGCGGCGAGCACGGTGTGCAGTTCGCCACCCGTCGCCACGTCGATCCGCATCTCTTCTTCGTAGGCGAGCCGCGCCATCGCTTTGCAGAGGAACGCTTTCGAGGCATACACCGCCTGCTGCGGGCCGAACGCGGCGACCGCTTCACGGCACCGGTTGCGGATGTGCTGTTCGTCGTACACGAACAACGGCGTCCCGAACTCGGCCACCAGATCCCTGATCGAACATCCGCCGACGGTCAGCCAGCCGTCGTCGCCGACCGCAGCCGTGTCTGACAGCAAACGCCGGTCGAGTTGGCTCACATCGCCTCCGGCGCCGAGATCCCGAGCAGCCCGAGGCCGTGTTCGATCGTGCGACCGGTGACATCGCACAGCGCCAGCCGACTGGTTCGGATCGGCTCGTCGGCTTTCATCACCGGACAGTGCTCATAGAACACCGAGAAGTCTTGTGCCAGATCGAACAGGTACGTACACAACTTGTGCGGCGAGTAGCTCGCCATCGTGTCGGCGAGCGCGGTCGGATACGCGAGCAAGCGCTGGACGAGGGCCCGCTCCTGCGGCTCGACCAGCCCGATCGCACTCCCCCGCACCGCGTCGCGCTCGACGTCGGCGCGCCGGAAGATCGAACAGATCCGGGCGTGGGCGTACTGGAGGTACGGGGCCGTGTTGCCTTCGAAGGCGAGCATCCGATCCCAGTCGAAGACGTAGTCCTTGATGCGGTCGGTCGACAGGTCGGAGTACTTGACCGCCCCGATCCCGATCATCCTGGCGACCTCGGCTCGCGTGTCACCGTCGAGTTCGGGATTCTTGTCGGCGACCGCGGCAGCGGCGCGTTCGACGGCCTCGTCGAGCAGGTCGACGAGTTTGACCGAGTCGCCCGACCGGCTGCGCAGCATCTTTCGGTCGTCGCCGAGCACATTGCCGAAGGAGACGTGTACCGCCTCGACGGGGGCCTGCAACCAGCCGGCCATCTTGGACACCTCGAACACCATCTGCAGGTGCTGGGCCTGCGGTGCGCCGATCACGTAGAGCAGCAGGTCGGCCCCGAGCCGCTCGACCCGATCGAGCACGCACGCCAGGTCACTCGTGGCGTACATGAACGCCCCGACACTCGACCGGACGATCAGCGGCAACGGCTCGTTCTCGCGGTTCGTGAACCCTGGCGGGAACACGACCTGGGCGCCGTCGCTCTGCTCGAGCAGACCGGCAGCATCGAGCCGTGCATAGGCCTCGGGCATCAGGGACTGGTAGCCGCTCTCCCCTGCCAGATCATCGTCGGTGAGCAGCACGCCGAGCTTCGAGTAGACGCGATCGAAGTAGCTGTTGGACATGTCGACGAGACGCCGCCAGAGTTTGATCGTGTCGGGGTCGTAGCCCTGCAACATGACGACACGGTCGCGGGCCCGCGCCTGGAACTCGACCGACTCGCTGAACTTGGCGTTGGCCTGCTTGTAGAAGCCATCGAGGTCGCCCTGCCCGAGACCCTCTGCAGCCACGTCCTCGCCGAGGTCGAGCAGATGCTCGATCAGCATGCCGAACGGGCGACCCCAGTCACCGATGTGGTTCTCGCGGATCACCTTGTGGCCGGCGAACTCGTGCATCCGAACGAGGGCGTCGCCGATCACCGTCGAGCGCAGGTGGCCGACGTGCATCTCCTTGGCCACGTTCGGCGCCGAGTAGTCGACCACGACGGTGCGAGCCTGCGTTGCCGGGGCGACGCCGAGCCGGTCGTCGATAGCGACGGCACCGATCAGGGTGGCGAGGAACTCGTCGCTGAAGGTGAGGTTGATGAAGCCGGGGCCGGCGATCTCGACCTCGCTGCACACGTCGGCGAGCACGCCCGAGTCGAGCACCTGCTGGGCGATCTGGCGAGGATTCGAGCCGATCTGCTTGGCGAGCGGGAGGGCGCCGTTGACCTGGGCGTCGGCTCGGTCGCTCGGACGCACGACGGGATCGGCGTCCGGACGACCAGCGATCTCGGCAAACACCGGTGTCAGCAGGTCGGAGACGATCGAAAGCGGATTGGCCACGTCCGCCATTGTGGCCCGCCGGGCTACCGATCACCACGAAGGTTGCGGGTTGTCGCCGGCTCCTCAGTGTGAGCCCGTGGAGCACCCGCTAGATTCGCGATGCCGCCTCGATCAGTTCGAGCGGCCCCCGCCCTCGTAGCTCAGGGGATAGAGCATTGGCCTCCGAAGCCATGTGCCCAGGTTCGAATCCTGGCGGGGGCACTCCCAACAATATGGGCCTGATCACGGCTTCTTGCGGGTTGCCGAGGTGATTCGCCTGCGTCAGGTGTTGTGCTTGATTGCGCTCGTTTATGCACCATTGCACCCGACGATCTCCGTCGAGTGCTCTACGTCGCTGATCGACATCCCTGAACTGGCGGCCGAGCTTGGAGTGAAGATTTCGTACGTGAGGCGACTGGTTCATCAGCGTCGGATTCCATATGTCAAGGTGGGTCGGCTCGTGCGCTTTGATCCGATTGAGGTGCACGCCTGGCTAGCCGAGGGGCGAATCGACGCCCTCTGGTGAGTTCGCTTTCGCGTGTCAGCCGCGAACTAAGCAACGGGCCGGTCACGTATCAGTGACGTCCAGATCGGGCCGGTCCTGGACGGGTTTCAGGGCCGTCATGGCATCGTGAAATTCGAGCACTGCACTGGGGCCGCCGTCGCACACCATCGGGACGATTTCACCGTGACTATGTGAGCCTGATACCGAGCGGTCTAGCGACTGGCGAGAACGCTTGCGCGAGCGCCCAGATCGGTGATGTGGGGTTCGCTCGGTCGAGGTGCCATCGGCCACGGTGAGGGCTACTTCCGGGTCGCTCCTGGACGTGCCTGTTGCCATGCGGTTCGCTCGACGACGAGGCCGCTCTGGACGGTTCGCGACGGGTTCAGGTGCTGCAGCGGTGCGGTTTCAAGTGCTCGGCGTGGTCGCTGTCCGAGCATGGTCGCCCTTGGTCCGCATTGGGAACGACGGTGAGCCCGGGCGATGGGCCCGGGCTCTTACCAGTTTGTGGCAGGTCGGCTTGGTTCAGTTGGAGTCTCGCCGGTAGAGCAGGAGCGTGCCGATGGTGAGACTGATGAGGGCGTAGCCGCCGAAGATGAGGGCATACTGCGGGCGAACCAGGAGATCAGCGATGGCCACGGGGGCCTCGAAGTTGGGACCGGCGTCGAGGAGGCGGTAGCCGGCGCTGAAGGGCATGAAGTGGCGTACGCCTTGCGGGATGGCCGGGGCGAACAGGCTCTCGATGACGAACGACCACATCAAGAGCCCGGTGATGGCGCCGGCGGTGTGACGGGCGATCATGCCGACGCCAAGGCCGATCAGGGCCGCCAGGGCGATGTAGAGCAGGGCCCACAGCGCCCGGGACGTGAGGGCCGACCCGGTGCCGAGCGGGACGCCGCCGACCGCAGCGCCGGCGAACCCGGCGATCATGCCGGTGGCGCCCAGGGCAAGTCCGACTGTTGTGGCGATGATTGTCTTGGCGACCACGATGACCCAGCGAGCGGGCCGGGCGACCAGGGCGACCGCTAACGTGCCGTGCTGGGCCTCGCCGGTGAACATGAGGATCCCGACGACCGAGGCCAACATTGCAACCAACGGCAGCGGGTAGATGAACAGCTCGGAGGCGGTGAGGGCGGGGTCGGTGGCGGTTGCCGCCAAGGCCCCGGCGATGACGGCACCAGTGATCGCGGTGAGGGCGAGAATCATCTTGTTGGCTCGGAGGGCGGTCAGCTTGATCCACTCGCTCCGAAGCGCGGCGGGGACGGCTCGGACATCGTCGGATCGGGTGCGGACGGCGGAGCGGTCGCTGGTCGTCCAGGAAACGGTCGGGCTGGGGACGGTGGAGCTGGTGATGGTCATGGTTCTGGTCCTTTGGGTTCGATGGTGAAGAGAATGGGGTTCAGGCCGAGGCGAACTCGGCGGAGGATCCGGTCATGTCGAGGAGGGTGTCCTCGAGCGACGGCGCGACTTCGCTGAGCTCGAGTAGGCGGATGCCGTTGTCGAAGGCGAGTTGGGACACCGTCGCCTTGGTGGCACCGCGAACGACCAGGCGGTCGCCGCTGGTCTCGACGGTGACGTTCGGCCCTGCCAGCACGCGTGCGAGCTCGGCGGGTTGCGGTGTTTCGGCGACGACGGTCGCTGTCTGGCGTGCGGTGATCGCCTCGACGGTGTCGGCAGCCAGCAGTTTGCCGCCACCGATCACCACGAGGTCGTCGGCGAACATGCTGAGTTCGCTAAGGAGGTGGCTCGACACGAACACGGAGCGGCCGCGGCGAGCGAAGTCGGTGAGGTGGCGCCGCAGCCAACGGATGCCGTCGGGATCGAGTCCGTTCGATGGCTCGTCGAGCAGCAGGACCTGTGGGTCTCCGAGCAGGGCGCCTGCGAGGGCGAGGCGCTGTCGCATGCCGAGCGAGAACCCGCCGGTGCGTTGGTTGGCGGCCGACTCGAGACCGACCTCGATCAGCACCTCGTCTACGCGGCGAGCCGGGATCGAGCTCATGGCGGCCATGGCCCGGAGGTGGTTTCGAGCAGTGTGGCCGGGGTGCATGCAGCGGGCGTCGAGCACAGAGCCGACGACGCGGGTCGGGTGACGCAGGTCGTTGTAGCGGACGCCGTTGTAGCGGATCTCGCCGTGGTCAGGGTGGGTGAGACCGACCATCATCCGCATCGTGGTCGACTTGCCGGCTCCGTTCGGGCCGACGAAGCCGGTGACGCGGCCGGCGGCAACGTTGAATGTCAGGTCGTCGACTGCGGTGCGCTTGCCGTAGTGCTTGGTGATTTCGTGGACGGTGATCATGAGGTTGCTCCTGGTGCTTGGTGATGGGTTTGGTTGGGTGAGTCATTCGGCTGCTCGACCGCCCCGTCCGCGGGGAGCGGAATCAGCGACAACAGGGTGATGCCGAGGTCGCGGAGGCGCTGGAGCAGTCCGTGCAGTGCGGCTTGGTCCACGACCGGCCCGCGGATGACGGTGGTGCCGTCGTCCTCGGCGGTGAGGTTCATGCCGTCGAACCAGCTCGCCCAACGAGACCCGAGATGTCCTCTGACGCGGATCTCGTAGCGAGGGGCGGGTGCGTCGTCAGCACCCGGTTGGCTGTTCGTCGGTTCGTGATTGCGGTCGTCGGTGCTCACGGGATGAACGTACGGACGGACCTGGTGAGCGCACATCACATGATGTGGTGAGCGTCGTGGTGATCTTTTGCGATCGGGCGATCGGCCCGGTCAGAGCCCGAGTTCGGCGGCGCGGGTCACCGCTTCGCGGCGGTTGGTGGCGCCGAGTTTCGTGTAGATGTGCTTGGTGTGGGTGCGCAATGTGTTCAGCGACACGTGCAGCTCTCGTGCGACTTCGGGTCCGCTGAGGTCACTGCGCAGAAGCCGGAGGACGTCGAGTTCGCGGTCGCTCAACTCGTCGGGATCGGTCGAGCGGGAGCGGCGCCGCGACGGTGCGGACCGCCCCGATGCCAGGATCCGCGCGGCGTACCCGTCGGTCACGAGGGCGAGCGGACGGATCAGGTCCGTCAGGGCTGGATCGGTATCGAGAAACGTGCGCACGTACCCCTGCGGCTCGGCCAGGGCAAGCGCCGTCCTCAGCGACGTCGTTGCGCCGGCGTCGTCGCCCGCTACCGATTGGGCCTGGGTGAGGAGCACCAGTATCTCGATTGCGCTGCCGTCTCGATGCCCGTCGTCGGCGGCGGTGAGGAGCCGGCGAAGCAGCCCGGTGGCCTGCTCGACCGCATCGGCTGATCCGACTGCGAGGAGTACCCCGGCGAGGGTGATGTGTTCGAACTCGCGGACGTAGCTGAGCTCGTCATGCGCGGAGAGCCTCTGAGCGTCCGCCCACCTGGCCCCCGCTTCGAGGTCTCCCCGCTTGACCTCGATCCTGGCTTTCGAAGCGCTGACCGGGCGAACACTGGGCGAGTAGTCGGTGTTGTAGCGAGCCTCGGCCTGCGTGAGTAGCTCGAGCGCTTGGTCGAGATCGCCCTGGGCTTCGTGGAGTCGCGCCATCGCGACCCTCCAGCGGTAAGGGTGCTGCGGAAGTCCCATGTGTTCGTCGAGGTCGGCGCTGGACAGGAGGTGGCCCGCGGCGGTGTCGAGGTCGTTGTGCTCGATGGCGAGCAGGCCAAGTCCCACGTGCATGTCGGCGGTACCACGCAGGCCTGGGCTGTTGGCGGTGTGCCGAAGCGCCGACTCCAAGGTGCGCTGCGCGTCGCGTAAGCGTCCTTGGGTGATTTGTATGTCGGCGAGGGCGAGCGAACACCCCATCACGTCGGCGAGGTAGTCGCCGAGTTCGAAGCAGGCGATTGCCTCGATGTAGCCATCGCGTGCGCCGTTGAGATCTCCGAGGTTCCAGTGCGCCAGGCCGAGCAGCGCCGCGGCAGCACCGCGTTGCAGGTGATCGTCCACGCCGACCAGGCCGCGGACGCGTCCGGCATGCTCGATGGTTCCGTCGACGTCGCCGTCGAGGAGGGCCAGTCCAGCTCGATGCACTGCAGCCATCGCCGGCAGGCGACCGTATGCGACTTTGTCGAACACGATCGGTGAGTCTGCGCGGACGAGCCAGGAATCGACGATCTCGAGCAGCGGGTCAAGGTCGTGCGCATCGCCGGTCGCCATGCGGGCGCCCACGAGCGCCATGGCGAGCACCGGTCGGTCGTCGTACAGGCCGGCGGGAAGGGCTTCGAGCCAGCTCCGCAGCTGCGACTCCTGACGCGCCCGTTGCATCGCCGGCGCAGCCAGTTCGATCAATTTCGCGGCGCGCTCTGGGTCGTCGGCGGCGAGAGCGTGGACGATCGCTTCTCGAAGCTCGCCATGGTCGGCGTACCAGTCACTTGCCCGGCGGTGCAGCTCGGCGACCCGATCGGGTCGCTCGTCGACCAGTTTGGCGCGAACGACATCGCCGAAGAGATGGTGGTACCGGTACCACGTGCGGCGATCGTCGAGCGGAACGAGGAACATGTTCGAACGGTCGAGTTCGTCGAGGATGACCTTGGCGTCGTCCTGGCCGGTCACGGCCGCGCACAGCGAGCCGGTGAGCCGGCTCAAGAACGACGTGTCGAGCAGGAAGTCGCGGATGCGTGCGGTCTGGCGATCGAGGACCTCGTCGGCGAGGTAGTCGAGGATGAACCGGTCGTCGCCTGCGAACTCTCTGATGAACGACGTCGGGTCGTCTCGGCCCTGCATCGACAACGCAGCGAGCTGTAGGGCGGCGATCCACCCCTCGGTACGTGCTTCGAGCACGTCGACGTCGGCCGTCGTCAGGGTCAGCTCCATCGCGCCGTTCAGGTACTCGACAGCTTCGTCGACCGTGAAGCGCAGGTCGGCTGCTCGAACCTCGAGCAGATCGCCGTCTGCTCGCAACGAAGCGAGCGGGAGCGGCGGATCGACGCGGGTGACGATCACGAGGCTGAGCTGAGGCGGGAGGTGTTCGAGCAGGAACGCCACGGAGTCGTGGATCTCCGGAGCGGTGATCACGTGGTAGTCGTCGAGCACCAAGACGATGTCCTGCGAAGCGGTCTCCAGGTCGTTGATCAGCGTGCCGACCACCGTGCCCAGCGGTGCCCCGCCGCTCTGGAGCAGGGGAGCCGTGTTCGCTGTCACGTCGGGGGTCACGGTTGCGAGTGCAGCCAGGACGTAGGCCCAGAACTGTTCGGGGTCGTCATCTCGCTCGTCGAGGGACAGCCAGGCGGTGGCGGGTTCGGCGGCGAACCAGTCAGCCACGAGGGTGCTCTTGCCGAAACCAGCGGGTGCCGACACCAGTGTTAGCGCATGGTGACCACTCCGGGTGGCGAGGTCGCGTAGGCGAGGGCGGGCCACGAGCGTGCGACGTCGGCGCGGGGGATGCAACTTCGTGGTCAGGAGCACGACCCCGTCGGCCCGATCCGTCGTTGTCATCGAGCGTTCTTGCGGCGAGGAGCGGCGCGGATGTGGGCTCGTTCGCCCGGTCGGCTGAGGAGGCTGAGCACCTCGACGGTTTGATCGCCGGCTGCGCCGAACCAGTGAGGTACCTGGGTGTCGAACTCGGCGACCTCGCCGGCCTTCATCGTGAGGTCGTGGCCGCCGAGCAGCAACCGCAACTCGCCGCTGAGTACGTACAACCATTCGTACCCGTCGTGCGACTTGAGTTGTGGCCGCTTGCGCTCGGGTGGGATCACCACCTTCCAGGCGTGCATTCCATTCGGATGCTGAGTAAGCGGCACAACAACCCGCGCACCGCGCTTCTGTGGCTGTGGCCGGATGCGGGGGTCGCCCACCTCGGGGATGCCGACGAGGTCGTCGAGCGCCACGCGGTACGCCCGCGCGATCGGGAGCAACAGTTCGAGGCTCGGCTTGCGTTGCCCCGTTTCGAGGCGCGACAGCGTGCTCTTCGAGATTCCAGTCGCCTTCGACAGTTCGATCAGCGTCATCCCGCGCTCGGTCCGCAATGTCCGCAGGCGGCTCGCGACCTCGGTGAGCACGTTCGAGGTCTCCGCGGCAGCTGTCATCGGCCAATTCAACATCGGATTCCCGGAACCAGCAACGAAAGTTGTGGTGCCCTGCCCATTCGGCGCACCGTCGCTGCATGAGCATCAGACGAGACCCACAACCGCAGGGAGAGGTCGTGACCCGAGTATCGCGGTTCGCGGCCTTCGAGGTCCGGAACTTCCGGCGCTATTTCATCGGCCAGATCATCTCGAGCGTCGGCTCGTGGACGCAGGCGCTCGCCGTGACATGGATCGTTCTCGACCTCACCGACCGCAGCGATCAACTCGGCATCGTCATGGCACTGCAATTCCTCCCCATGCTTCTCCTCGGAGCTCCCGCCGGCGTCCTCGCCGACAAGATCGACAACCGACGACTCCTCATCGCGACCTCCGCGTCGTCGGGCCTCGTCGCACTTGGATTCGGGGCGATGATCGCCACGGGGCGAACCAGCATGTGGGCGATCTACACGCTCACGACGATGCTCGGCCTCCTCCTCGCCGTCGAACGCCCCGCCATGCAGGCAATCCTGTTCCAACTCGTCGGCCCCGATCTGCTTCCCAGCGCGGTGGCCGCCAACAGCACCATCAACTCGATGTCGCGACTCGTCGGACCGGCCCTGGCCGGAGCACTCATCGCCGGATTCGACGTCGGGATCTGCTTTGCCGTCAACGCCGCGTCGTACCTCGTCGTGATCGGTGCCCTGATGCGCCTCCGTCGAAGTGAACTGATCGACCGTCCGCTCCTCAGCCGGACGAAGGGCAAATTGCGCGAAGGCTTCGCCTACGTCCGCAACCAGCCCGACGTCCGCCGACCCTTGCTCGTCATGGTCGTCGTCGGCACCATGGCGCTGAACTTCCAGACAACGTTCCCATCAATGGTTCGATTCGAGTTCGACCTCGGTGCCGGATCGATCGGCACTGCGATGAGCGTCAGCGCAATCGGGTCCCTGCTCGGCGGCATCTACATCGCCGGCGTGAAGCCCGACTCGCACCGCACACTCGGCATCGTGCTGGTCGGATTCGCGGCGACCCTCGTCGCGCTCGGACTCGCCCCCGGATACTGGGCATTCGTCGCACTGAGCATCCCATTGGGATTCGCGTCGGCAGCATTCCAATCCGTCGACACCGTGGTGCTGCAACAGGCCACCGAACCAGCGATGCAAGGACGAGTCATGGCGCTGCAACAGATGGCCTGGTTCGGCAGCACGCCAATCGGAGCCCTCCTGATGGGATGGGTCATCCAGATCTCATCGCCACGAGTCCCGTTCGCAGTCGGCGGCCTCGCGACACTCACGTGCGCCACAGCGTTCGCGCTCATCCGTCACGCCGACAAGCCCGTCCGAGACATCGCCGTCACTCAGCCCGGGCCACCGGCCGCAGCTCCATTGGCGGCACGGTGACATTCGACCGCCCATCGAGACGTGCAACTTGGACCGATATGCCAGTGAGACTGTGACGTCACGCCTGGGCCGTTGCGAGCGGGTCGTGTCCGGCCGCTCTTCGGGTTACGGCGCTCGCGTGATGGGCGAGCGCGCGACGAAGGCCTTGTGGATGGCAATGGCGGCAGCGGAGCCGTCGGCTGCTGCGAGGACGACTTGGTGCGGCATGGGCGGCGGGCGACGCACGTCTCCGGCGGCCCACACGAGCGGGTGGCTGGTGGCCCCGGTGTCGCTGGTGACGATGTAGCCGTCGACGTCGACGTCGCAGCCGAGCGTTCGTGCAATCGAGCTGCGCGGCAGCGACGGGCGCCTTGACGAACGCGGCCGTCGCTGCGATCGAGCTGTCCGTCGCGAAGCGTCACGTGGCTGAGCGTGGTGCCGTCGCCGACGAGCGACTGCGACATCGGGGGCAGCGACGACGGTGACGTGCGGTGTCCATGACCGGACCAGGGTCGCGAGGTGGTCGGCGCCGGGGGCGGCGTCGATGACGACGACGGGTTGGTCGCGATGCTCCCATCCGTCGCAGAACGGACAGTTGAACACCGACTTGCCCCACCGGTCTGCGAGGCCGTCGACCGGTGGGAGCTCGTCGTGTACGCCGGTGGCGAGCACCATGGCGTCGCCGTGGACGGTGGTGCCGTCGGCGAACTGCACGGCCACGTGCGATCCGTGCTCGTTGCGCTCGCTCACCGCCGAGCGGATGACGCGTCACACCGTACGACTGCAGCTCGGCGAGTGCATCCTCGCGGAAGCGGTTGGGAGCGGTTGCGTCGCGCGTCGGGAACCCGTGGAACTCGTCGACGGTTGCGTTGCGATGGGTCTGGTCGTCGACCACGGTGACCCGGTGCCGGGCCCTCGCCAGCACGAGCGCCGCCGTGAGCCCGGCGGCGCCGCCACCGACGACGATCACGTCGCCGGTGACGGCCTCTCCGGTGTTGGTCATGACGCCGACACCTCTCCGAGCGTGGCGGCTTCGGCCACTGCGACGTGTGGCTGTTGATCGGCGAGGTGCCCGGTGTGCGCGGCGGCACCGTGGCTGCCATGCGCACCGTGACCAGCGTGGCGCCGTGACCAGCGTGCGCGCCGTGCGTCGCTTGGCGGGGCAGCTGTGTGAAGGTGACGACGGCGGCGCAGAACGCGAGGCCGACTGCGACCCACAGGGAGCTGTGCATCGAGTCGACGAACGCTGTGCGGGCGGCGGCGGCGATCTGGTCGGCCTGATGCGCCGAGGTGCCGGCTGGTGTCGATGGCGGCGCCGACGTTGTTGGTCAGCATGGTGCGATCGGTGGCGGTCAGGTTCGGGAACTGGTCGAGCTCGCCGTGCATCGATGTTGCGTAGCTCGTGGCGGCGACGCTGCCGATGACGGCGACGCCGAGGGCGCCGCCGAACTCGCGGACGGTGTCGTTGACGGCGGAGCCGACGCCGGCGCGGGCCGGGGGAAGTGTCGCCATGATCATCTCGGTCGCGGGCGGCATCGCGATGCCGGCGCCGAGGCCGAACAGCAGCAGCCCGACACCGGTCGGCACGTACGAGCCGCCGTCGACGAAGGCGGCTTGCACGGCGACGCCGGCGGTGGCGATCAGCGTGCCGGCGGTGACGGCGATGCGTCCACCGTGCATCTCGGCGAGGTGTGCGCCGGCTCCGGTGCCGAGCAGCATCCCGATCGCGGCGGGAACGAGCGCGAAGCCGGCTGCCAGCGGCGTGTAGTCGAGGACGAACTGCAGGTACTGGGCCTGGAGGAACACGGTGCCGGCCATGGCGAAGAACAGCAGGGCGAGTGCGATGCTGCCGGCGGAGAAGCTGCGGTTGCGGAACAGCGTCATGTCGAGCATCGGGTCGTCGCGTCGCATCTCCCAGCCGACGAACAGCGACCGCGATCACCGTCCCGATCGCGAAGTTGACGAGCGAGGTCGTCGAGGTCCAGCCGCGCTCGGGTGCCTGGATGATGGCGTAGACGAGTGTGCTGATCGCGGCGATGGACAGGCCGGCGCCGACCGGGTCGAGCCGTGTGGCGTGGGGGTCACGTGAGTCGGGTACGAGGTGGACCGCTCCGATGAAGGCGGCGACGAGCAGCGGCACGTTGATCCAGAACACCGACGACCACGAGAAGCTGCGCATCAACGCACCGCCGACGATGGGTCCCGAGGGCGATGCCGGCGCCGCTGGCGGCGGTCCAGCCGGCGATCGCCTTGGCGCGTTCGCGGGGGTCGCCGAACACGTTGACGAGGATCGACAGCGTGGTCGGCATGATCAGCGCACCGCCGACGCCCATGACGCAGCGGCCGGCGATGAGCGCGGTCGTCGAACCGGCGGTGGCGGCGACGACGGAACCGGCGAGGAACGTGGCCAGCCCGGCGAGCAGTGCGTGTCGGCGCCCGAAGCGGTCACCGAGGCTGCCTGCGGTGAGGAGCAGCCCGGCGAACACGATGGTGTAGGAGGCGACGATCCACTGGAGTTGCGCGGAGCTGGCGCCGAGGTCGCCGACCAGGCGTGGCATGGCGACGTTGATGATGGTGTGGTCGATGGAGGTGACGAGCAGGGCGAGGACGAGCACGCCGAGGATGCGCCACCGGTTGGGGTGGCTGGCGTGAGTGTCGCCGAGGGACTGGGTGGTGGGACGACCGTGCATGATGACTCCTTGGGTGTGTTGGTGTGCGTTGTGTTGGTTGGTTGGTTGATGGGTCTCGGGCTACGGGAGCAGGTGGGTGATCTCGTCGATGACGACGCCGGGTTGGTCGATCTGGATGTGGTGCCCGGTGTCGTCGACCGACACCAGGCGAGCGTGACGTCGGACAGCGCCATGCCA
This sequence comes from uncultured Acidimicrobiaceae bacterium, assembly GCA_963700265.1. Classification (GTDB taxonomy): domain Bacteria; phylum Actinomycetota; class Acidimicrobiia; order Acidimicrobiales; family Ilumatobacteraceae; genus Ilumatobacter. The sequence continues at coordinate 248,893 of CAVOWX010000005.1, forward strand.
GCCCTGTTGGCCCTGGTTCCAGGCCTCGGTGAGGCGTGTCGACTTCGGCCGCCGCGAGGTCGGCAGGAAGCTCGCGGTGGGCGGCGGTGATGACGGCCATCGGAGTCGAGCCGAGCGAGACGATCCGGGCGACCTCGGCGAAGGCGGCGACGACGTCGAGGTGCTCGCTGTTGCCCGTCGGGTAGGAACATACCGTTGCAGATGCCCTGCAGCATCGCTGCGGCGTCGGAGCCGTCGTCGGCGACCGCGCACAAGGCGGCCGGCCACGTCGTCGGGGAGGCGTCGACGAGGACGAGCCCGGTGACCTCGTCGGCGAAGAGTGAGGCGAACGTGATCGCTTCGGCTCCGCCGAAGGAGTGGCCGACGACGACGTACGGTCCGGGTTCGCCGATCGTGTTCAGCAGTGCGTGCAGATCGGTCGCCTGCGTGGTGAAGGTCGCGGTCGAGGTGGCCGGGTCACTCGTTCCGGTGCCGGGCCGGTCGTAGGAGCACACTCGGGCCCGGGTGGCGATGGCGGGCTCGATCGTGGCCCAGCTGGCGGCTGTCGCCACCGAACCCGGACGATCAGCAGCACCGTCGTGTCGCCCTGGCCGACGCAGCGAATGTGAACTCGCGCGCCCTCGGCGCCGACGAGCTCGTCGATCGTCGCGGTCGGGCGAACGATCGGAGCGACCGTCGTGGTCGGCGACGGCGACGGACGTGATGGTCGAGGTTGGTCGCCGGCGTGGCGGTGGACGCGGTCGTGGTCGGCGACGGAAGCCGGCCCGGGACTCGGCGTCGCGGTGCCACATGCCGTGCGCTGACCGAGGAGCGCCGGCGATGAGCAGCGCAAGTCCGAGTCGAGGCGCGTTGCCGGTCGAGCAGCGTGTCGCTCGAGCGGTGGGGTGATCGATCGTCGGCGATGGGGTTCATGGAGCACACGATCGACCTAAGGGGTGGCAGCCCGCATCGGCCATGCCCCCTCAGATTCTGCGACCGCATCCGGACGCGTGTGCAGCCGAGGCCGCAGGCAGCGATACTTGCGGCATCGTGCACGACCGCTCACCCGCGTCGGACTTCGTCGGTCGGCTCGCCGAGCTGGCCATGTTCGAACGCGCACTTGCAGATGCGCGCAACGGGTTGCCGTCGGTCGTGCTGGTGAGCGGCGACGCCGGCATCGGCAAGACGACGATCGTGAGCGAGAGCGCCGCGCGAGCCGGTGTCAGCCTGTACCTCGGGCGGTCCACGCACATCGGCGGTGACACCATTCCGCTGGCTCCGCTCGCCGACCTGTTGCGCCAAGTCCGCCGGACGAACCCGGACCTGCTGAGCGAGACGCCGGCACTCGCGACGCTGCAGCACTGGTTGACACCGGCGGCGATCTCAGCGCCGACGGATCGCCTCACGGCGGGTTGTTCGTCGCCGTCCTCGAGCTGATCACGCTGCTGGCCGCCGATGACGACGGTGATCGTCGGGTTCGAGGATCTGCACTGGGCCGACACGGTGACGTGGGATCTGTTCGAGTACCTCGCCCGCAACCTGATCGACGAGCAGGTGGTCCTGGTCGGGACCTACCGGGACAACGAGGTCGCCGGTCCGCCCGGACACAACGGGGTCGGTCTGGCACGAGCTGTCCCGACTCCCGGCCGCTCATCGAATCCACCTGGAAGGACTGGATCGCGACGAGATCGCTCAGCGCGTCGCGACGCTGCTCGGTGCGCCCGCGCCGAGCGCGCTCGTCGACCAGGTGGTCGCGCGAGGCCGCGGCAACCCCTTCTTCACCAGCGAGCTCGTCGCCGCGCACCTGTCGGGCGAGACCATCCCGATCGTGCTCTCCGATCTGATCTCCGCCGAGATCGCCGATCTCGACGACCACGCCCGCCTGGTGTTGGGCGCGGTCGCGACGATCGGGCGCGACGACGAGCCACGAGCTGCTCGCTCGCGGTCGTCGATCTGCCGGAGCACGAACTGGAAGCCGCCGTGCGGACCGTCGATCGACTCACGGATGCTGATCGTCGCCAACGACGCCTACCGCTTCCGCCACCCGCTGCTCGGCGAAGTCGTGTACGCCGACCTGCTGCCTCCGCAACGAGCCCGCCTGCACCGCAGCGTCGCCGCAGCGCTCGCAGCAGCAGACGGCCGATGCGTTGCGACGAGCGGACCGAGCCGGTGAGCTGGCCTTCCACCTCGACCGTGCGGGCGACATCGAGGCGGCCTTCATCGGCGTTGCTCGCCGCCGCCGATGCGGCAGAGACGGTCGCTCCGGCGGCAGCGTTCGCTCACCTCGAGCGCGCCTTCGAGCTGTGGGACTCGGTCGAGCGAAGCGCACCGCCGACGTCAATCGAGGCGCATCGCTTGTGGCAAGCCGCCGACATCGCCACCTCGACGGTCGGCAACGAGCGAGCCGTGCAACTGGCACGAGCCGCCTTCGAGCACGGGCCGCCTCCGCTCGGCGCGGCGTGGGGCCACGAACGACTCGGGCGCTACCTGTGGGCCACCGGCCGACTGCAGGAGAGCCGCGTCGAGTTCGCGCAGGCGGTCGCGCTGCTGGCGACGACGACGTTCCGACGCCGCCCCGGTCTACGCCGGCCTCGGGCAGGCCGAGCTGATGGCCGGCCACTACGCGGCGGCCGAAGGCTGGTGCGCGAAGGTCTTCGACCTCGTCCCAGCGCCCGACGACAACCCTGCGGCGTGGGGGATGGCGCGGCGCGTGCTGGGCATCGTGCGCAGCAACCAGGGCGACCCGGCGGCCGCGGTCGAGCTGTGTCGAGCGTCGGTGGCCGCCGCAGCCAGCGCGCAAGGTCGTGCGCTCGCCACGGCTCTATCTGTGTGTCGCACTCGGCGATGCCGGCGACTACCAGGCCGCGCTCGACACCGCCCTCGACGCCGTCGCCGAGGGTCAGCTGACCGGCCTCGATCGTGGCTTCGGGTGCTACTTCGACTCGCTCGCCGCGGAGGCGCTCGATCCGTCTCGGTCGGTGGACCGAGGTCGACGGCGTGCTCGCCCGCCAACCGCTTCGCCGACACGCTGCCGGTCGGTCTCCTGCGACTGGCTCGAGTGAAGGCGATGCTGGCGGCACGACGCGGCGACACCGCCGACGCGCTCGACCACCTCGCGGCAGCGCACGCAGCTCCCGATCGACGGCTGGCACCCGTCCGTTCGCGATGCGACGACGGCCGACGTCCACCTCACGCTGGGCAACTGGGACGAGGCGACGCAGGCGGCCGAGCACGGGCTGGGCGGCGACCGGCACCACCTCGGTGCTGTGGGCGGCGCAGGTTCGCGATGTTCGCAATCGTCGCCGAAGTGGAGCGAACCCTCGACCAGCGGGCGCGCCGCGAGCCCGATCGATGTCGACGCGACGATCACCCGCCTGCAGCACCGACTCGATGCTCGTTCGATCGTTCGCCGAGGGCGTGCCGGGAGGCCCCCAGCGCGACACGGCCGCACACCTCGCTCACGCCGCGGCGAGCCTGACCCGACTCGGCGTCTCGGATGCGGACGCGTGGGCTGAGGCCGTCGCCCGCTGGAGCGAACTCGGCGATCGTTGGGCGACAGCGGTGGCGCTCGTACGCGAAGCCGAGGCGGCGGCGGCTGGTCGGTGCCGCGGATCGAGCGGCGTCGTCGCTGCGACAAGCGTCACGCGATCGCGTCCGAGCTCGGTGCCGCGTCCGCTGCTGGCAGAGATCGACGCCGTGTCCAGCCGTACGCGGATCAGCATCGACGCCCCGACCCGCGTCGCGCTCGACGAGACCTCCGCCGAGCGCCTCGGCCTGACGCCCCGCGAAGCGGAGGTGCTGACCCTGGTCGCCGCTGGCCGCACCAACCGTCAGATCGGCGACGAGCTGTACGTGTCGGACAAGACGGCCAGCGTGCACGTGTCGAACATCCTGCGCAAGCTCGGCGTCAACAGCCGGGTCGATGCAGCCGCCGTCGCCCAGCGCCTCGGCATCGCCTGAGGAGAGCGATCGCGATCTGAGGGGGAGCACCCGATGCGGACCCGGCCGACCTTAGGCCGACGATGAGGTCATGCCTTCGCCGACCGACCCGACGAACCCACCCTCGACGGACGACGATCTCGACGTGCGCGGCGCCGTCCCGCTCGGGCTGTCCGGCCGTCTGGTAGGGATCGACCGCGACGGCGTCGTCCACTCGTTGTCACCTGCGACAAGGCCGGGTCTCGTATCTACGCCCGCACGCATTCGCACGGGTGCAGCCGTCAGAGATCTCGTCGCCTTCGACGGCATCGATCCTCGTGTACGGCGACGACTCCTCGGTCATCCAGCTGAGCATCGAGGTCGGCACAACGCGTCGGGTCGACCTCGCCGGTCACCGGCGCACGGTCGCCGCGTGTCCGAGATATGACTCGGCCACCGGCGAGCTGCATCTCGTCGCTCGCGACTCGGGCGGCGCTCAGGCGCACGTCGTCGTGCCGGCCGGGGCACTCACCCGACGAAGCCGATCCATCGTCGACGCTCGGGCGCCCATCCACGACCTCGCGATCGGCGGTGATCACGTCGTCTTCGTCGCCGACGGCTGGTCGGTGTCGCGCCCCGCGACGGCGAGGCGCGCACCACGTGGATGCCGACCGATATCGCCGCGCCGCTGCTCATCCACACCCACCGGGCCGGCGACTCCATCATCCTCTCGCACTCACGCCGTCGCTCGAGCGATGGATCCTGCACCCCGACCGTCGGCGCCATCGAGCGCGACGTGCTCGATCCGACGCCTCGACGCTTCGCCCACATCGGCGACAGCGGCGTCGACGGGACGCCGCGCTGCCGTGTGGACGACGGGCGACGGGACGATCGGCCATCACGATCTCGTCGACTCGCGCCACGTCCACCACAGCCTTCGGCGGAGCCAACCCGGCGACTTCGTCGTTCGTCGCCGACACTGACGCGACCCGAGCGACATCGACGGCGGCTGGTTCGTCGGGCTTCGTCCACGACCCATCGAGCACGAGCGACCGATCTCTGCGTGATCGACGCGGCCGACATCACGGAGACCATCGCCACGATCCGCATCCCTCGACCGATCCCTCACGGGCTCCGCTGCACGTGGATCCCTGCGACCCAGCAATGACACCCACAGCAACCACCATCACCGAAGGAGAGACAAGCCATGAACACGATCCACCACACCGAAGCAGCGATCGAGCCGACCGCCGACGATCGCCGTCACGCACGGCCGAGCCGATCCCGCCGTCGACGCACCCCGACGGGAACCCATCTGGCGTGTCGTCGGCGGTTCGGTCGCGGCCGGCTTCCTCGGAGCCGATCGTGCTCACGCTCGGCGTCTTCGGCGGCGCCGCCGAGCACGTCATCTCCGGCTCGGCCCTGCTCGCCTTCGCCGGCGGCTGGGCGATGCTCGCCGTGTTGTCGGCTCGCTTCACCAGCCAACCTCAACGCTGGGCACGCGTGCCCGCCGTCTTCATGGCCGTCGCCGGGCTGGTCGCTGCTGATCGCGCAGCCCGACGATCGGGCGCTCAACACGGCCGGCTGGGTGTGGCCCCCGCTGCTGCTCGCGCTCGCCGTGTGGATGGTCGTCCAGCTCCGCCGCAACCTCGGCGGCCGGGTTCGCTGGCTGCTCTACCCGGTCGTCGCGTCGCTCGCCCTCGGCTCCGTCGGCGGCATGTACGAGACCGCCGTCACGGCGCACGACCAGCACGCCTACCCCGCGCCCGGCACGCTGTACGACGTCGGCGGTCACCGCCTGCACCTGTCACTGCACCGGGATCGGGCAGCCCCACCGTCGTGCTCGAGAACGGGCTCGGAGCGACGTCGGCCAACTGGGCTCGCATCACCGCCGACGTGAGCCGCACCACCCGGGTCTGCACCTACGACCGCGCCGGTCAGGGCTGGAGCGACGACGTCGACGGCACCACAGGACGGACTGGCCATCGCCGCCGACCTGCACACCCTGCTCGCACGTCGCAGGCGAACCAGGCCCGTACGTGCTCGTCGGCCACTCCGCCGGCGGCACCTACGCCATGACCTACGCCGCCACAGTACCCCGACGAGGTCGCCGGCATGGTGCTGCTCGACTCGATGAGCCCGGACGAGTTCACCGACCTTCCCGGCTTCGCCACCGAGCAGTCGATGATGCGCCGAGGGCTCGGCGTGCTCCCCAGCCTCGCCCGGCTGGGCGCCGCTCAAATCCTGCCCACGTCGGCGTGGTCGAGCCTCCCCGAGCCGGCGGCGTCACAGGTGCAGGCGTTCGCCTCCAGCGCCACGCGGCATGCGCAACATGCGCGACGAACAGTCCATGTATCCCACCGTGTTCGAACAGGCCAAGGCGCTGACCTCGCTCGACGGCAAGCCGCTCGTCGTCGTCACCGCGACCGAGTCGATCCAGCAAGCACGAGGAGTGGATCGACCTGCAGAACCGTCTCGCCGCGCTGTCGACCAACAACGATCACCGAGTCGTCGACGCCACCCACGCAGGGACTGATCGACGACAGTCGCGACCTTCCACGCCTCGGTGCAGGCCATCGATCGACGTCGTCCGATCGAGTCCGCACCGCAGCCAGCCCAGTGACTACCGGCTGACGGCGTGACACCGATCTGCAGCCGGATCCGACGACTCCACTGATCCCCAACCACGACACCCAGCAACCCGAGAGGAACCCATGAACACGACCACCCACCACCAGCACGGACACCTCGCTCGGCACCGAGCAACCGCCGCGACGGTGACGATGCGGGCCATCGTGCAAGACCGCTACGGCTCCAGCGACACCTGGCAACTGACCGACATCGACCGCCCCGAGATCAAGGACCACGAAGTGCTCCTCCACGTGCACGCTGCCGGCCTCGACCGTGGAACCTGGCATGAGATGACCGGCCGCCCATACCTGATGCGCATCATGGGCTTCGGACTCCGCTCACCGAAGAACCGCGTGCCCGGACGTGCCGTCGCCGGGACCGTCGCCGCGGTCGGCGCAAACGTGACCCGGTTCACGGTCGGCGACGAGGTCTTCGGTGTCAGCCGAGGAGCCTTCGCCGAGTACGCCGCGGCCCGCGAAGACAAGCTCGCGCACAAGCCCTCGACCCTCACCTTCGAACAGGCCGCCGCCGTTCCCATCTCCGCGACCACCGCCCTCCAAGGGCTGCGCCTCGGCCGGATCGAAGCCGGACAGAAGGTCTTGATCATCGGCGCATCCGGGGGTGTCGGCACCTACGCCGTACAGCTCGCCAAGGCCTACGGCACCGAGGTCACCGGCGTGTGCAGCGCGGCGAAGACCGACCTCGTGCGGTCGCTCGGCGCCGACCACACGATCGACTACGCCACCGAGGACGTCACCGACGGATCACGCCGCTACGACCTGATCCTCGACATCGCCGGCAACACCCCACTTCGACGCCTACGGCGTGCCCTCAACCCGACAGGCAGCCTCGTCATCGTCGGCGGCGAGAGCAAGGGCAACCTGACCGGAGGCTTCGGCAGAAGCCTGCGAGCACCACTGGTGTCGATCTTCGTGCGTCCACGACTGACCATGCTCGCCTCCAAGGAGCACCATGCCGACCTGGTGCCGTTGACCGATCTCATCGACGCCGGACAGGCTCACGCCGAGCATCGAGGCGACCTACCCGCTCGACCAAGCGCCGGACGCGATGCGCAAACTCGAAGCGGGCACCGTCCGCGGCAAGATCTCCATCGTGATGCCGCCACCGGCTCCAGGGCAATAGGGAGCCATCGGCCGCCCGCGTGGGGCATGACCCCGCAATGCGTCACGCCCGAACCGGTGGGCAGTGCCAACCGAGCGGGCAGAATGCGTGAGCACCGAGACACAGACGGAGTTCAGCTTGAACGATTCATCGAACAGTACGCCGGCCACATCTGAGCGGGAACCAGGAGGGCGTGGATACAGCGACGGTCGGACCTGGATCGAGGGCGACCTGACGCTCGCACGTCGCATCGGACGCCCGGTCCGCGAGTTCATCCACGTCGAGACGGCCGGTGGGGTCGTGCTGCTGATCGCCACGATCAGTGCACTCGTACTCGCCAACACCGGCTGGGGAAATGACATCGCCGACTTCTGGCATCGCGACCTGCTGCTGATCGAGTTCGGTGACTTCCATCTCGAAGAGTCATTGCTGCACTGGGTCAATGACGGCCTGATGGCGATCTTCTTCTTCGTGGTCGGGCTCGAGATCAAACGCGAGTTGGTCGACGGCGAGCTGGCCGATCCCAGACGGGCGGCGATCCCTGCGATCGCCGCCCTCGGCGGGATGATCGTCCCCGCAGGTCTGTACGTGCTGTTCAACCTCGGCGGCGACGGAGTCGACGGTTGGGGGATCCCGATGGCGACCGACATCGCGTTCGCGGTCGGGGTCATGGCGCTGCTCGGGTCGCGGGTGCCGAGCCCGCTGAAGGTGTTCCTCCTGACGCTGGCGATCGTCGACGACATCGGTGCGATCCTGGTGATCGCGATCTTCTACAGCGACGGCATCAGCTTCGGCTGGTTGGGTTTCGGGGCGGCGCTGATCGCACTGATCGTCGTCATGCGTCTCGCCCGGATCTGGTACATGCCGGTCTACGTCGTGGTCGGCGTGGTGGTGTGGATCGCGTTCCTCGAGTCCGGCGTCCACGCCACGATCGCCGGCGTGATCCTCGGGTTGGTGACGCCGGCGAAGCCGCTGCGTCCGACGGCAACCACACTCGAAGTCGAACCGGAGTCGTCATGGGGCACGGTCCGATCCATGATCTTCGACGCCCGCGAAACGCTCCCGGTCGCCGAACGGCTCCAGCACAGCATTCACCCCTGGTCGGCGTTCCTGATCCTCCCCCTGTTCGCGTTCGCCAATGCCGGGATCAAACTCAGCAGCGACTCGCTGTCCGACGCCGTCACCTCGCCGATCGCGCTCGGCGTGGTCGTCGGCCTCGTCATCGGCAAACCCTTGGGCATCCTCGCCGCCGCCTGGGCGGCGAAACGTCTCAACATCGGTGACCTTCCCGACGGCGTCAGTTGGTCGCACGTGCTCGGCGCCGGCGCTCTGGCCGGTATCGGGTTCACGGTCTCGTTGTTCGTCGCGGGTCTGGCCTTCGACGAGCCGGCTATCACCGACGAGGCCAAGATCGGGATCCTGGCCGCCTCGGCGATCGCGGCGGTCGTCGGAGCGGTGCTACTGAGTCGATCTTCCACCGTCGAACGCACCGATCCAACCGGATCCGAGACCGTCGACACCGCCGGTTCGACAGGCAGCGCTCCCGTCGCGTAGAACGGTCGGCGATGGTCGGCGTACCCTGCGTTGTGAGTCGGATGCTGAAGGCTGCAAGCCCTCGGCTTTCGGCGACTTGAGTGCAGACGATCCACGACGAAGATCGACCGCGAGACGCTCGGTTCACCCAGCGTCATGACGAAGGGCCCTGGTCGCTTCGGGGGCGTCGGCGCACCATCGAAGTATGAGGCGCACTCTGGCGTCTGTCCTCTTGGTGAGCGTCGTGATCGCTGCGTCGTGTTCCGGCGATGACGACGCAACGGTGTCGACCTCGCTGGCCACGACGAGTACCCCGGCGTCGACAACCACCGAGCAGACCTCCCCGAGCACTGCTGTCACCGTTGCGCCGACCGTTGCTCCGACTGTGACCGCGGCTCAGACCTCCGTCCCGGCGACGACAACAACGACGCCGACGACCGTGCCGGAGGGCCCCGACTGCGACCGTGACGAGGCGGTCCAGATTCTCGATGACACGATCGAGCTGGCGCGCTTGGCGCCGGGGGGTGTGTGGATCGACGAGACCGAAGGCGTCGCCTTTGACGGACGCACCGACACCGCTGACGGATTTGCCGGGATGGTCGCCTACGAGTGCGTGGTGCGGCTCGCACAGCGCACAGCAGACCGGTGACGAGCGGTTGGCCTTGATCGGCTGGAACGATTTGCGTCACGTGGCGGTGATCCAGGCGACCGACGCTCCGACCTCGCCGTATGGCGCGACGATCAGGTTCCAGCTGTTCCTCGAGCAGCCGTATGGGGAGTGGCTGGAGGATCAATTCGTGTGGGCCGCCACCATGGCGGGAGGCGAGTCGATCATCGTCGCCACCCACGACGCCAGCGCGGCGCTGACTGCCAAGGCGTGGCAGCTGGAGGTCCCCCCGTTCGACGATCTTCCGATCACGCTCGAGGTCGAGCAGTATGCGATCGACGCCCTTCGCGCCGTCGGCGCCCGCAACGTGTCGATCGCCGAACCGGCCCCACCCGGCTCGCCGATCGGCTCGATCCAGTTCCACACTCCGCAGTCGCTGATCGCCTTCGCGGCGGTGGGAACCGTCGATTCGTTCGACCCGATGGTTCCGATCGTCGCCGATGGCGAGACGAGCCTTCGAACCATCGACGGCGTCGAGGTTCGGGTCTCGGCCGGCAAGGAGATGGGTCTGTTCGACCTGTTCGAAACCGGCTGGCGTTGCGGCGACCACGCATGGCGTCTGACCTCTGGCTACGGCACGCCGGAGGAACTGCTCGAGTTCACCGAGCTGTTGCTCAGTTCGCTCGGCTGCTGATCGACAACCGGGTCGGCCGCCTGACGCTCCGCCTCTGACTGGCCGTCGGTCGACGGATACCGTGGCGCGGTTGACCGACCGGAGGCCCCATGACCGACACCGCAACCGCCCAGATCCCGTTCGTCGACTACCTCGTGCTCGACGACGGCGACCCGCACCTGATCGCCCACGAATGCACGGGCTGCGGCGCCCGCTACTTCGACCGCCGCAACGCCTGTGCAGGGTGCTTCGGCACCGAGTTCTCGAACGCCAAGATCGCAACGACCGGCGAGGTGCGCTCGTTCACGATCGTCGCCTTCGCGGCCCCCGGCGTGCAGGTGCCGTTCGTCGCCGCCGTGGTCGACTGCGGGGGCACCAGCGTGCGCGGCAACATCGTCAACTGTCCGCCCGACCCCGAGCACGTCACGCTCGGGATGCAGGTCCGCCTCGTCACGTCCGTCGTCGGTACCGACGACAACGGCGTCGAGGCGGTCAACTACGGCTTCGAGCCGGCCTGACCGAGAGATCCAAGGAGCACGATCATGAGCAAGAGCGATGACATCTGGATCCTCGGGATCCACATGACCAAGTTCGGCAAGCACTTCGACAAGGACATCGTCGACCTCGGGTCCGAGGCGATCTTCGGTGCCCTCGCCGACGCCGGGGTCACGATGGCCGAGATCGGCATCATGGCGGCCGGCAACTTGATGGGCCGCGGCGGCATCGCCCAACAACTCCAGAAGCAGGTCGGTCAGACCGGGATTCCGGCGTACAACGTCAGCAATGCGTGCGCCACGGGGGCCACGGCGCTGCGCACGGCGATCATGGCGGTCAAGGCCGGCGAGGTCGACATGGGTCTCGCCGTCGGCGTCGAGAAACTGGCGGGCGTCGGCCTGCTCGGCGGAGGCGGCACGGCCAAGAGCGACGCCGACGAGTGGGAACCGCAGGGCCGGTACGGCGCGGTCGGGCCGGTCGACGGGCGGGTCGGCACCGAGGCGATGCCGGGTGTGTTCGCCCAGATCGGGATGGAGTACGGCCACAAGTACGGCGGCACCAGCTTCGAGCTGTTCGCCAAGATCAGCGAGAAGAATCACAGTCACTCCACGCTGAATCCACTCGCCGCCTACAGCAAGGCGATGTCGCTCGAGCAGATCATGGGCGACATGATGATCGCCTACCCGAACACACGCCCGATGTGTTCGGCCAACTGTGACGGTGCCGCGGCGGCGATCGTGACGAACGGCGCCAAGCTCAAGACGCTGTCGCTGGAACAGCAACGGCGAGCCGTGAAGGTGACCGCCTCGGTGCTCACCACCGATCCGTACGAGGAGGCCTGCCAGGTGCTCCCCAACGTCAACACGCTCACTCGCAATGCCGCACAACAGGCCTATGAGCAGGCCGGCATCAGCCCGTCCGATCTCGACCTGGTCGAGCTGCACGACTGTTTCGCCACCGCCGAGCTGGTGCACTACGACAACTTGATGTTGTGCGAGCAGGGCGGAGCCGTCGACTTCTTCGAGTCGGGCGCACCGTGGCGCACCGGGTCGATGCCGGTCAACGTGTCCGGTGGACTGCAATCGAAGGGCCACCCGATCTCGGCGACCGGTATCGCCAACATCTGGGAGGTCGCCCAGCACGTCCGGGGCGAATGCGGCGACCGCCAGATCGAGGGAGCCAAGATCGGCCTCGCCCACGTGATCGGGCTCGGTTCTGCGTGCGGCGTGCACATCCTCGAGAAGTCGGCCGCCTGATGGCCGAGCGCAAGCGGCTCGACGACCTCGTCGCCGAAGCCAAGTCGCGGATCGAGGAGTTGTCGGTCGAACAGCTCCAGGCCGAGATCGCCGCCGGCGACGTGACGGTGGTCGACATCCGCGACGTGCGCGAGCAATGGAACCTCGGTGCCATCCCGGGCGCCAAGTCGATGCCGCGCGGCATGCTCGAATTCTGGTTCGACCCGGAGTCGCCGTACTTTCGCAAGGGACTGCAGTTCGACAGCCGGTACGTGCTGCACTGCGCCGGCGGGCATCGGTCGGCACTCGCCGCCGACGTGCTGCAGCAACTCGGCTACACCAACGTCGCTCACCTCACGGTCGGCTTCAACGGCTGGAAGGCTGCCGGTGGCGCCACCGAGCCCGTGTATCGCCGACCCCAAGTACTTCAGGCCCGAACACGTCGAGGAGTGACCAGCTGAATGTGTCGCCACCGTCGCAGTTGAACACCTTGGTGCCCCTGAACACCGTCGACAGACCGAGCTGGTTCGACAACGCACCGCATTCACCGGGAGCGATGACGCCGGCTGACCAGAATACAAGCGAGCTCGCTAGAGGCTTCCGGCCCTGCTCCTGCATGTCGCATGAGTCATATCGTTGATCCATGACGTCGAGACGAGTCGCGCACGGTGTGGTCACGATGCTGGTGGTCGCCCTGCTGGCGACGTCGTGCTCCGGAGGAGATGACGAGACCTCGGTCGCCGAACCGACCTCGACCCCTGCGGACGCCGACTCCGGTGACACCGACTCCGACACCGACACCGACTCCGACTCCGGCGACACCGACCCGACGCCGACACCGACTCCGGCGACACCGACTCCGGCGACACCGATCCGAGCACGGAGGCACCGGACTGCGAATCGTTGTTCTCGATGGCGGAGATCGAGGAGTTGTTCGCCGAGCCGGCGATGGTGACCCATGAAACCGACGATCGATTCGGGTTGCTGATGTGCACCTGGGAGACCATCGAGGACCCGGAGGCCACCGAGGACTTTGCCTACAAGCTGCTGATCATTCAGCTGTACGCGGGCGCCGAAATTCCGGCGTCGTCGTTCTTCGACCCGTCGATCCACGAGGCAGCCGTGATGATCGACGGAATCGGTGATCTCGCCTACAGCAGCAGTGCAGATGCGTCCGACTTCAATTTCGTCGACGGTTCGGTCGGCGGATCGTTGACCTACGTCGAAGCCGACCTCGGCGACTTCGATGCTCCCAAGCTGCGCTCGCGCGACGACATCGAGCAGTTGTTCCGCACGTTCCACGACCGCGTCACCTGAGCATCGACCGTCGGAACCGGTGCCCCGTGCCAGTTGTCGTCAGGGTCCCGTCGCTCGGCGGAGCACGAACGCGGCGATCGCCGCAACCACCTCGTGGCGGGCATCGAGGTGGGGCGAGTGGCCGGCTCCCTCCAGCACCAAGCGATCGAACGCGCCGGACACGCCGGCTTCGATCGCGTCGAGTTGGGCGAGCGTGCCGTACTGGTCTCTCCTGCCCTGGATGGCGAGCACCGGTGCTGCGACACCGGCCAGGCGGTCCTCGATGCTCCACCTGCGAAACTCGTCGCTCAACCAGACGTCGTTCCAGCCGCGGAACGTCGCCACCGGATCGTGGTGGTAGCGGGCCATCCGTTCGCCCATTTCGCTCGACTCGAAGACGGTCCGGGCCTGTTCGATTCCGGAGATCGACTCCGGTTCGACGAACACGTGTGGTGCCAAGCACACCAAGCTGTCCACCTCATGTCCGGCTCCGGCATACAGCAGGGCAATCGAGGCACCATCGCTGTGACCGACGAGGGTCGGTCGTTCGATGCCGAACGCCGCCAGCACGGCTGGCAACACGCAGTCGGCCTCGTGGTGCATGTAGGTCACCGGTCGCGGCATCGCCGCCGGTCCGCTGGCTCCGTGCCCGTGACGAGCGAAGGTCAGCGTCGAGACCCCACCGGCGGCGAGGGCGACTTGTTGGGGTACTCCACGCCACAGATCGATCGAGCCGAGGCCCTCGTGGAGGAACACCAGCGTGGGTAGGTCCGTGTCGCCTTGCGTGAACTCGGATTCGATCGGGCCACCGTCGACTTCGATCATCTCGCGGCCTGCCATCGATGCATGTTGCCATCCCGACCCCGGTAGGCCACTGGCAGGGGTCGCTTGTGCCGCCAGCTCGCCCGCCAACCTATGATCGGCTTCGAACCGACGAGTTGGAGCTATGGCCGCGCAAGGATCTGATTTGGAGCACGAGGTACGCAACCTCGTGGCGCGGGTGCTCGACGGCGTGCTCGACGGCGTACACAGCGACGGCCAGACTTCCAGCCCAGCCAGCGAGCGGCCGCCGACTCCCGGCGAGTCAGCCAAGTCGATCGCGATCGGGTCGGATCACGGTGGGTTCGAGCTCAAGCAGGCGATCAAGGCCAAGTTGATCGAAGCAGGTTGGACGGTCGACGACTGCGGCACCGACAGCGCCGAGGCGTGCGACTACCCGGTGTTCGCCCACGCCGTCGCCCGTCGTGTCGGCACCGGCAAATGCAGTGTCGGCGTCGTGATCGACGGTGCCGGAATCGGGTCGGCCATGACCGCCAACAAGATCCCGCACGTGCGGGCGGCGGCCTGTTACGACCTCTCCACCGCACGCAACAGCCGCGAGCACAACTGCGCCAACGTGCTCACACTCGGGGCCGGACTCACCGGGCCGGGCCTCGCCTGGCAGATCGTGGAAGAGTTCTTGAACACACCGTGGGGCGGCGACCGACATATGCGGCGGGTGGCGCTCATCAACGAAATCGAAGATCTGTACGTCAGGACCGACGCATGACCGACCGACCACTCGACCGCGATCTGTTGATCGACCTGATCACCAAAGAGGTGCTGGCCACGCTCGCCAGCCAGGTCGATCGCTGCGACACCGCAGAGGGCGTTCGTCAGGTCGTGACCAACGGTGCCGACCGGGTTGCCTTTCACGGCGAGGCCTCGCACGTTCCCGTCGATCTCGCTCGATACATCGATCACACAGCGCTCAAGCCGGAGACCTCGTCCGACGACATCGACAAACTGTGCCAGGAGGCCGCCCAGTACGAGTTCGCCTCTGTGTGCGTGAACCCGGCGTGGGTCAAGCGCTGTTCGTCCAACCTGCGCGGCAGTGGCGTCAAGGTGTGCACGGTGATCGGGTTTCCGCTGGGGGCCAACACTCCGGAGATCAAGGCACTCGAAGCACGCCGAGCGATCCGTGACGGCGCCCGCGAAGTCGACATGGTGATCAACGTCGGAGCGCTCAAGTCGGGCGATCACGCCACCGTGCTGACCGATATCGAAAAGGTCGTCGACTCGGCTCACGAGGCCGGGGCGATCGTCAAGGTGATCCTCGAGACATCATTGTTGACCGACGAGGAAAAGGTGATCGCGTCGTCGCTGGCCAAGCAGGCCAAGGCCGACTTCGTGAAGACCTCGACCGGCTTCGGTGGCGGCGGCGCAACCGTCTACGACGTCGCCCTGATGCGCGAGACGGTCGGTCCCAAGATGGGCGTCAAGGCATCCGGTGGGGTAAGAACCAAGTCAGACGTCGAGGACATGATCGCCGCCGGGGCAACCCGGATCGGCGCCTCGGCCGGAGTACAAATCGTCAGTGGAGATCAAGGAGAACGTGGTGGCGACAAATATTGAGATCAGAACACTGGCATTTCTGGACAGCCTGCAACCGCAGTACGCGGCCTTCCTGGGCACCGTGGCGGCCGGGTTCCTCCCGCTCGCCGGCGACGCCTCGCTGTACGTCGAGGTGTCGCCGGGCATCGAGATCAACCGTCTCACCGACGTCGCCCTCAAGGCCACCAACGTCAAGCCCGGGATGCAGATCATCGAGCGCTACTTCGGGCTGCTCGAGATCCACTCCCCCGACCAGGCCGAGACGCGAGCAGCCGGCGAGGCGATCCTCGACTCGCTCGGACTCAAGGAATCGGACCGGCTCAAGCCGAAGATTCTCTCCAGCCAGATCATCCGACGCATCGACGACCATCACGCTCAGCTGATCAACCGAATGCGGCACGGTCAGATGATCGTGCCCGGACAGACTCTCTACGTGCTCGAATGCGAGCCTGCCGGCTACGCCGCCTTGGCGGCCAACGAGGCCGAGAAGGCCGCCAATATCAACGTGCTCGAAGTACGAGCGGCGGGCGCCATGGGACGCGTGTTCCTCGGCGGCGAAGAAGAGGACATCGATGTCGGCTGGCAAGCTGCAGTGGCGTCACTCGAAGCCTTGGACGGCCGCTCGTGACCGTCGCGTGCAGACACCGTCAACACCCAATCAACAACAGCAATGAAGGGAGCCAGAAATGGCTGATGCACTCGGCATGATCGAATGCAGGAGTTTCGCAGCGATGGTCGAGGCCGCCGATGCGATGGTGAAGGCAGCCAAGGTCGACCTGGTGTCGTACCAATCGACCGGCGGCGGATACGTGACCGCCATCGTGCGTGGCGATGTCGCCGCCGTGAAGGCAGCCGTCGACTCTGGCGTGCGCGGCGCCGAGAAGGTCGGCGAGGTCATCTCGAGCCACGTCATCGCTCGTCCGCACACCAACATCGACGTCGTGCTTCCACTCGGCCGCTCCGACGAAGCTGCCGCCGAGTCGAGCTGACCTCGTGAACGGGGTGAGTCAACGATGCTGTTAGGTCGCGTCACAGGCACCGTCGTAGCGAGTCAGAAAGAGCCGCTCATGAACGGGCTCACGATGCTCGTCGTGCGCCAACTCGGGGTCGACAACACCGAATCGGGTAGCTACGTCGTGGCCGTCGATGCCGTCGGCGCCGGGGTCGGCGAAGTGGTGATGTACGCCTCGGGCAGTTCGGCGCGCCAGACCGCGGTCACCCAGAACCGTCCGTGCGACGCCGTCATCATGGCGATCGTGGACACCTGGGAAGTCGACGGCGAAACCATCTACACGAAGTGACTGCGACATCGAAACCATGAAACCGACGACATGACATCGGAAGGGGGTGAATCGTGCTGAACGACTCGGAGGTCCAGTCGATCATCGCCCGCGTTCGCACGCGGGTCGCTGCCGCAGAAGGGTCGGGTAACGCCGCCCGAATCCTGGGCGCCGCTGCCGACCTCGGAGCCGACCAGACGCTGCTCGGCGACGGTATCTACCCGACGATCGACGCAGCCGTCGGGGCGGCGATGAAGGCGTTCGAGGCATACCGCACGATGGGCCTCGACGCACGGCGCGTGATCGTCGAGGCGATGCGAGCTGCCATGTTGCGCGAAGGCGAACGGCTGGCCTTCATGGCCCACGCCGAGACCGGGCTCGGCCGCGCCGAAGACAAGGTTCAGAAGAACCTGATGGTCACCACCAAAACCCCCGGCCCCGAGGATCTCGAACCACAGGCCGTCACCGGCGACGGCGGGATGATGGTGACCGAGTACGCCCCGTACGGGGTGATCGGCTCGATCTCACCCACGACCAATCCGACCTCGACGATCATCAACAACAGCATCGCCATGATCGCCGCCGGGAATGCGGTCACGTTCAACGTCCATCCCGGTGCACGGCTGGTGTCGGTCGAGAACATCCAGCTTCTGAACCGGGCGATCGTCGGTGCCGGCGGTCCGCCCGATCTGATCACCGCCGTGCCGAACCCCACGCTCGACTCGGCTCGCGACCTGATGGCGCACCCCGACGTCCGGGTGCTTTTGGTTACCGGTGGCCCTGCCGTCGTACGCGAGGCGCTGCGGACCCCCAAGAAGGCGATCACCGCCGGTCCCGGCAATCCGCCAGCGGTCGTCGACCAAACCGCCGACATCGAGCAGGCCGCCCGCGACATCGTGCGCGGCGCCTCGTTCGACAACAACATCGTGTGTGTCGACGAGAAGACGACGATCGTGGTCGACTCCGTCGCCGACGCCCTCGTGCGAGCGATGCAACAAGCCGGCGCGTACCGACTGAAGGAACACGAGCTGAAGCGGCTCGAGCGGGTGATCTTCAACGAGATGGGCGCACCCGACAAGGCCGGCGCCATCAACCCGGCCTGGATCGGCAAGAACGCCGGGGCGTTGCTGGCCGAGATCGGTGTGCAGGTCGACGGCGACGTGCGCCTGCTGATCGCCGAGGTGCCCTCCGAGCACTGCCTCGTGTGGACCGAACAGATGATGCCCGTGATGCCGGTCGTGCGCGTCCGCGACGTCGCCGCCGCGATCGACCTGGCGGTGCGTTCCGAGCACGGGTTCCGACACACGGCGTCGATCCACTCGACCAACGTCGACACGATCACCACGATGGCGAGGGCGATGAACTGCTCGATCCTCGTCGCCAACGGCCCCAACTTCGCCGGCCTCGGACAGGGTGGGGAAGGCTTCACGTCGTTCTCGATCGCCAGCCCGACCGGCGAAGGACTCACCCGCCCACGGACGTTCTCGCGGATCCGCCGCGTCACCGTCGTAGGGGCGCTGCGGATTGTCTGACGCCGCCAACCAACGCGACGAACGGTTCGACCCGGCGATCGGACTGCTCGAGTTCGAGTCGATCGTGGCCGGCATCGTGGCCGGCGATGCGATGGCGAAGTCGTCGCCGATCACCTCGCTGTACGCCGGCACCGTTCACCCTGGGCACTACCTCGTGCTCGTGGGCGGCGACACAGCGGCGGTCGAGATCGCGCTCGAGAACGCCGGTCGCGACACGGTCGTCGATTCGTTGTTCCTGGCAGACGTGCATCCGGCGGTGATCACCGCCATCACCACCGACGATCCAACCGCCACGGTGATCGGCGACGCGGTCGGCATCGTGGAGACCTCCACGACTGCGGCAGCGATCATCGCCGCCGACGCAGGGGTCAAGACCGCCGGCGTGGAGCTGTTGGCCGTGCGACTCGCCGACGGCTTGGGCGGCAAGGCGTACTGCCTGTTCGGCGGCACGGTCGCCGACATCGAGGCAGCGATCGAGGGCGCGACGGAGCGAATCCGCGCAGGCGGCAAGCTGTTGCACAGCGCGGTGATCTCCCAGCTACACGACGACATGCGCGCCAACCTCGATGCCGAATTGCGCTTCAACCGGCGACTCCGCCACGACCCGGGAACCGGCTGATGCATCTCGGGCGTGTGATCGGAACGGTCGTCGCCACGACCCGCGGGCCGGGGCTCGATGGCGTCAAGTTCCTGATCGTGCAGCCGCTCGACAAGCACCAGAACGACAGCGGCAGCCCGGTCGTCGCCGCTGACGCGGTGGCGATGGCGGGCCCTGGGGAGATCGTGTACTTCGTGGCATCACGGGAGGCCGCCGAGGCATTGCCCGAGCGGTGGGTGCCGGTCGACCACGCGATCGTCGGCCTCGTCGATCAGGTCACGCTCGCCGAAGATGGCGGTACCGATGAAGATCGCCCAGGTTGCCGGCACGGTGGTCTCCCCCATCAGCCACCCGTTCTATGACGGCCAACGGCTGCTGCTGTGCGACCTCGTCGACCCCGACGGAACCGCCAAGGGCTACCTGATCGCCGTCGACGTGGTCAACGCCGGCGTCGGCGATCGCGTGCTGATCTGCGACGAGGGCACGTCGGCGCGCCAGATCTACGGCATCTCCACCGGTCCCGTGCGCTCGGTGATCGTCGGCATCGTCGACCAGACCACGTGATGTTACGAGGTGTGCCTGGAGCGTGAGCCGATAGGCGAACTGCGACCAATCGTGACGGGGAGATTCGTGCGGAATGAAAAGGAGCGAAGCGACCTATCCGCTGAATCTCCTGGCACACCTCGTAACATCCGGCGGTAGCGTCGAGCGACGTGAACCAGGTGAAGACCCGCCTCCAGAACCTCGGTCTGCTCGACCGGGCGTTCGCCAATCTGTCCGACGACGATCTCACGGCGGCGCTCGATGCCCTCGGAGAAGACCATCGAGAGGCACTCGACGAACTCGTCGAAGGCGAGACGGATGCCGCCAGCCTGCGCGCCGCGCTCACCAAGGGTCGGCTCGACGGCACGATGGAGAGCATCGCCCTGGTCGTGACCGACCTGTGCCTGGCCGATTGCATCGAGGCACTCGGTGACGACGCCGACCGCCCGACCACGGATCAGCTTCGCGACGTCACCCCGGCGTTGATCGAGAAGTTCGGCCTCGGCCTCACGCAGCTGATGCTGGCGTCGACCGTCGCCGGCGAGGCACCGGCGTCCGCCATCATTCGCGACCTGCTCAAGAACGACGACACGCTCAAGCTGCCTCCGGCCTCCGACAAGCCGATCAGTCCGATCGTGCAAGCTCCCAAGGTCAGCGCCGCCGAACGTGCGGCGATCAAGGCCAAGCGCCAGGAACTCAAGAAGAAGAAGCAAGAAGACGCCCGGATGCGCCGCGAACAGGCCGCCCGGGCCAAGCACCGCTGAGTTCTGAAGTGGTCGCGGTGTCGCTCATCGAGCTGATACCGGAACTGCGGCGTGCGCTGGAGGCCGTCGCTCAACCCGAGCGTGCGCCCGCCATGCAGGCGTACATGAAGCACCGCTTCGAGTACCTCGGGGTGCCGACACCGGAACGTCGTAGGGCGACGAAGTCGTTTCTCGCCGCCGGCCGCGACGCCACTGCCGCCCAGCTGCTCGCAACGGCCGGAGTGTGCTGGGATCAACCGGAACGCGAGTTCCAGTACGTCGCGACCGACCTGCTCAGCCGATGGAAGGCTCGACTCGGGTCGGATTCGCTGGCAGCTGTCGAGCACTTGATCCGCACCAAGTCGTGGTGGGACACCATCGACGCCCTCGCCTCGCACGTGGTGGGGTCGATCGTCGCCGCTGACCCATCGCTGTCAGCGACGATGGACGCCTGGATCGACGATCCCGACTTCTGGATTGCCCGCACGGCGATCCTGCATCAACTCGGCTACGGCGCCGACACGGACGCCGATCGTCTGTTCGCGTACGTCGATCGGCGCTGCGCCGACACCGAGTTCTTCATTCGCAAGGCCAGCGGCTGGGCGCTGCGCCAATACGCCAGACACGACCCCGAGGCGGTCCGTGCCTACGTGCTCGATCGAGGTGACCGCTTGAGTGGCCTCACCCGCCGCCAAGCCCTCAAGCATCTCTGACAGCGGGGCGTCGTCTACGTTGAGTTCGGATGCGGGGTATGCGATGACGACGTGGGCGAACTGGTCGGGCCGCGAAGTGTGCGAGCCGAGTCAGCTCCGGTTGATTCGGTCGGTCGATGACCTTCGGGCCATCGTTGCCACCGCCGCCGGTGCCGGCGGCCACATCCGCGTGGCGGGGTCAGGACACAGCCACTTCCGGCTGGTACCGACCGACGATGTGATCCTCGACCTGTCAGGGATGGCCGGTGTGATCAGTGTCGATCGGGTGGCCGGATCGGCACGCGTGTGGGGCGGCACGACGATCAACGCGCTCGGTCGACCGCTCCACGATGCTGGTGTGGCGCTCACCAATCAGGGTGACATCGACCGCCAGGCGATCGCCGGTGCCGTCGCGACGGGTACGCACGGCACAGGACGGCTCCTGCAGAACCTGTCGGCGTCGGTTCGCGGCTTGCGAATCGTCACCGCAGACGGCGACGAGATCGAGTGCAGCCCGACCAGCAATGCGGCAACGTTCGAGGCGGCTCGGCTCGGGCTCGGCGCGTTCGGCGTGATCACCCAGATCGAGCTTGCCGTCGTGCCCGCCTACCGCCTCACCGAGAGCGGCTGGCGGGCCGACTACGACGACCTGCGACCGTCGATCGAGTCGCTCAGCGAGCAGCATCGGCACTTCGAGTTCTTCTGGTACCCGGGCCGCGACTTCGCCGTCGTGAAGGCAATCGACGAAACCCACGAGCCGGCGGTCTACCCGATCGGTGATGAGGGCAGTCGGGTCGGCTGGAACTACGAGGTGCTCCCGAACCATCGCCCGAACCTTCATACCGAGATGGAGTTCGGCGTTCCGCTCGATCGTTCGCTGGAATGCCTCGACGAGATCCGCGACCTGCTCAGAACCGACTTTCCCGACCTGAGGTGGCCGGTCGAGTACCGCACCCTCGCCGCAGACGATGTCTGGCTGTCACAGGCCTACCAGCGCGACACGGCCACGATCTCCGTTCATCAGGGTGTCGACGTGTCCGACGTACCGCTGTTCGAGGCATGCGAGGCGGTGTTCCGTCGCTACGACGGGCGCCCACACTGGGGCAAGGTCCACTTCTACGATCGGGACGATCTGGCGGCGGTGCACCCACGATGGAACGATTGGTGGGAGCGCCGCAACACCGTCGATCCACACGGCGTGTTCCTCAACGACGTGCTCCAGAACTGGCGCCCCTGACCCGGAGGGGGTCTGACCCGCTCCGGGCTACTGCGAGGCGCGGACTTTGAACTCGTGGTCGAGCAGCCAGGCCTTGACGTTCAAACCTCCGGCGAAGCCGGTCAGGTGACCATTGCTGCCCACGACGCGATGGCAGGGCACCACGATCGGGATCGGGTTCTTGCCGTTGGCGGCTCCGACCGCACGTGACTTGTTCTTGTCGCCGAGCATCACGGCCTGCTCGCCGTAGCTGATCGTCTCGCCGAACGGGATCTGGACGAGCGCATCCCAGGCCCGTCGCTGAAAGGCGGTGCCATCCGGGTCGAGTGGGAGATCGAAGTCGATCCGTTGTCCGTCGAAGTACTCCCCGAGCTGCTCGACCGCCCGGTCGAGAACCTCGTGCTCCCCGGTGCCTGGAGCAACGTCCACGAACTCGTCGCCGAGCTTGCGATCGACCGGGTTGCGAGCATCGGGTTCGCTGCCGGCGGTTTCGGTGTCCCAGCAGATCGCCACGATGCCGTGATCATTGGCGACGATCGTCAGCAGCCCGATGGGGGTCGGCATCGTCGTGCGGAACAGGGGTGGATGGGTGGTGTTCATGGTGTTCTCCTTCACAGTGTGGCCCACAGGTGGTGCATGGCGTAGGTGCGCCACGGCCGCCACCGTTCGGCGGCTTCGGGTTCGAGGTCGAGCGCCGTCAGCGCATGGCGCACGCCGAGATCGGTTTCGAGAAACACATCGGGGTCGCCGAGCCCGCGCATCACGACGTACTGAGCGGTCCACGGCCCGATCCCCTTGAGGGCGACGAGCCGTTCGATCACGTCAGCGCGATCGACGCCGGCGTCGAGTACGAGCTCACCCGTCGCCACCGCCTGAGCGACACGCTGCAGCGTCGCTGCACGGGCCTTGGGCATCGGGAACGCCATCGGATCGGCGGCCGCGATCCGCTTCATCGATGGAAACAGATGGGTCAGCCCGGGTTGATCGATCGTGAGCGGCTCGGCGATCGCTTCGGCGACGCGCCCGGTCACCGTTCGTGCGCCGGCGACCGACACCTGCTGGCCGATGATCGCACGCACCAGCGTTTCGTAGGGGTCGACCGATCCTGCGGCACGTAGACCCGGTGTAGCCGCCACCAGCGGCGCCAGTCGATGATCGCCACCGAGGTGATCGTCGATCGCCACCGGATCGGCATCGAGGTCGAGTAGCCGCCGCATCCGTCCCACGGCCGGCGCCAGGTCGCGCCAGTCGGTGAGGCGGAACGTGGCCTGGACGTGGTCGGCTGCGGGTCGGGCGATCACGGTGCCGTGGCCGTTGGGCAGATCGAGCGCGCGTTGGTACGAGTCGCCGTCCGACAGTTCGACACCAGGAATCGCCCTGGCAGCGAGGAACTCGAACAGTTGCCGCCCGGCGAACGGGCCACGCACCGGAAGGCGAACCGAGACGGCGCCGGCGTCGGCCCCGACGCGGCCTTTGTCGGAACGTTGGCGAAGCTCGCTCGGCGCAGTGGCGAACACCTCGCGCACGGTGTCGTTGAATTGACGGACGCTGCCGAAGCCGGCGGCGAACGCGATGTCCGTCATCGAAAGGTCGGTGGTTTCGATCAGGATTCTGGCGGTCTGGGCGCGCTGCGCTCGGGCGAGCGCCAACGGGCCGGCACCGAGCTCGTCGGTCAACAGCCGGTTGAGATGGCGGCTGCTGTAGCCGAGATGCTCGGACAGCCCGGCAACACCCTCGCGGTCGACGAGGCCGTCGGCGATCAGACGCATCGCCCGCCCGACCAGGTCGCCGCGCAGATCCCACTCGGGAGAGCCCGGTGCCGCATCCGGGCGACACCGCTTGCAGGCCCGGAACCCGCGTTGCTGGGCGGCTGCTGCCGAGCGGTGGAACTCGACGTTCTGGCGTTTCGGTGTGATCGCCGGGCAGCTGGGACGGCAGTAGATGCCCGTGGTCCGAACGGCGACATAGAACCAGCCGTCGAATCGAGCGTCACGGCTCTGGGCCGCCCGATAGCACCGGTCGGCGTCGAGAGCGAGGGCGGCTGATTCGTTCACGGACCCCATCATGGCCGATGTGAGTCGCTACGACGAGCGGGAATCGGACACGACGATTCGACGTCCGATTCCCGCTGCCGCACGACCCGGGAGGCCTACTTGCGGCCGAAGCCGAACAGGTTCTGGGCGACCTTGCGCATCTGGATCTCCTCGGCGCCTTCGGTGATGCGGTAGCGACGGTGGTGGCGGTAGATGTGCTCGAACGGCATGTGGCGTGAGTAGCCGACGCCACCGCACGTCTGCATCGCCCGGTCGGCTGCGTCGCACGCCAGACGGTTGGCTCGGTAGTTGCACATCGCCACCTGATGGGTGACCTCCATGTGGTGCTGCTGATCGAGCCGCCAGGCCGTCTCGCGGATCAACTGGCGCAGCATCGCCGCCTCGGTGTGCAACTCGACGAGCGGGAACTGGATGCCCTGGTTGACCGACAGCTTCTTGCCCCACGTGATGCGCTGGTTGGCGTACGCGACCGCCTCGTCGATGCAGTGTTGGGCTGCGCCGAGCGACGATGCAGCCTGGCGGATTCGGTTCTCGTGCACGAAGTGCTGCGCCAGATCCAGTCCGTAGTCGAGCCGACCGAACAAGGGTGTCGCTGCCGACCCGAACATCGTGCAGGCTGACCTCGGCGTGATCGCTCGGCATGTTGAGCGTCCACCAGTAGAAGTCGACCTCGAAGCCCGGGCTGTCGCACGGCACGAGGAAGGCGCTGATCCCGATCGGGCTGCCCGGCTCACCTGACGTGCGGGCGAAGATGATGTCGTGGGTGGCGTGGTGGACGCCGGTGTTGAAGCGTTTCGTGCCGTTGATCACCCACTCGTCACCGTCGCGAACGGCGGTCGTTTCGAGGTACGTGGCGTCGCTGCCGTGACTCGGCTCGGTGAGGCCGAACGCCAGACGGCGTGACCCGTCGAGGAATCCGGGCATCCATTCGGCGATCTGTTCCGGGGTGCCGAAATCGCGCATCATCAGCACGGTCGGAAAGTTGCCGACGATCGACGACTCGTTCTGCAGGTCGTTGTGCAGACCGAGCCCGCGGTGCGCCAGGTGCTCGCGGATGATCGCCATCTCCAGGTTGCTGGCCCCGTGGCCGCCGTACTCGGCCGGGAGCGCCCACCGCAACCAGCCGGCCGCATCAGCGGTGCGGCGCATCTCACGCAGCAGGTCCTCCCACTCCTGGCGTGGTACGCCGTCGTGCTCGAAGTCGGTTCGAGCCCACTCCCGGCGGTGGTCGAAGAACCGCATGTTGTCGTCGCGCTCCTGGAGCGGAATGATCTCGGCCTCGATGAACGCATCGAGCCCGTCGAGCGTGTCCTGGATGGCGGCAGGGATCGAAAAGTCCATGAATGCACGGTAGGTGCTTAGGATGCCTCGATGCCGACCGGACGATCGCTCGTGAGCACGTGCGCGGCGCGTGCCGCCTTGGCAGGCAATCCGTCCGATGGGTACGGCGGAGCGGTCGTCGCAATCCCGATCCACGACCTGCAGGCGACGGCGTCGGTCACCGAGGCCGAGCAGTTCTCGATTCAGGTGGGCGACCCCGAACTCGCAGCGATTGCTGTCCGCTACAGCGGACGCCTTTTCGAGCTAGCATGGCGCGCTGCCGGCGGTCACGCTGTCGGCGTCGACGTCGATTCCGAGATCCGTGGGGTTGGCGGGCTCGAGTGCGTTCGTGATCGCCGCCCTGCGTGCACTGGCGGCGTGGATGAGTCATCGCTGGGATCCGATCGAACTCGCCGAGCTGGCACTCTCGGTCGAACGCGACCGGCTCGGCATCTCAGCCGGCCTCCAGGATCGGCTCGTCCAGGCGGTCGGCAAGCCGGTTGCCATGCAGTTCGAGCCCGTCGACTACCACGAGATCGAACTCCCCGAGACGATGGCGTTGTTCGTCGCCTGGAACCCGAGCGGTTCCGAACCGAGCGACACGGTGCATCGCTCGCTCCGGCGCCGATTCGACGGGGGCGACGCGGCGGTGCAGTTGGTGATGCGCGAACTAGCCGTCCAGGCCGCCCGCGCCAGGCGGGCGATCCAGTCAGAGGATCAGTTGTTGCTCAGCGAAGCAATCGACCGCTCGTTCGACCTGCGCGCCTCGATCATCGAGATCGATCCGATCCAACAGCACCTGATCGACCTCGGTCGGGCAGAGCGGGCCGCTGTCAACTCGGCCGGCTCCGGTGGATCGGTCGTCGGACTGGCTCGCCGTCCCGACGACATCGCGCGGTTGCAGGCAACCTACGAAGCAAACGGTTGCCAGTTCCTCCCCCTCGACTGATAGTTACTTGCGGGCGTTGAGGATCTTCGTGACGAGTTTGCCGTCGGCTTGGCCGCGGCTGGCCTTCATGATGTGACCGACCAAGGCGCCCATCGCCTTGCCTTCACCGGCCCGGAACTTCTCCCAGGCATCGGGCTGAGCGGCGATCGCTTCGTCGACCATCGATTCCAACTCGGAGGTGTCCATCGCCTCGAAGCCCTTCTCGGCGGCGATCGCTGCGGCGTCGCCGCCACCCCGTTCGATCAACTCCGCCACGACGGTCTTGGCCTGCGTGGCGGTGAGCTTGTCGGCCAGCTCGAGGCGCGTGAGTCCGGCCAGGTCGCCGGCGGGCAGGTCGGGGTCGGCGCCCATCTCGGCGAATGCTTCCTTCAGGTGCACGATCGCTCGGCCGAGGTCTCCCCCGGCGGCCTGCACAGCGAACGCATAGTCGTCCTGACCGCGGTCGACGATCGCCCCGATCGCATCGCTGTCGGCGCCCAGGCCCGTCGCCTCGGCCAGGCGCGTCCGCCGCGCAGCCGGCAACATCGGCAGACCGGCACGGACCTCCTCGATCCACTCCGGTGACGGCACGAGTGGCACCAGGTCAGGTTCGAGGAAGTAGCGGTAGTCGTCGGCGTCTTCCTTGTCGCGCAACGTGTGGGTTCGGCCGTCGCCTTCGTCCCAGTGGCGGGTCTGTTGGCGGACCGACTCGCCGGCATCGAGCATCAGGATCTGACGCTTGGCCTCGTACTCGATCGCCCGCCCGACCGAACGCACCGAGTTGACGTTCTTGACCTCGCAGCGAGTACCGAGTTCGGCCCCTGGACGACGCACGCTGACGTTGGCGTCGACCCGCATCGAGCCCTCCTCCATCTTGGCGTCGGAGGCGCCGATCGCCAGCAGAATCGCGCGCAGCTCGTTGACGTAGGCGCGGGCCTGCTCGGGTGAACGGATATCGGGGCGACTGACGATCTCGACCAGCGGCACGCCGGCCCGGTTGAGGTCGATCAACGAGTGGGCGGCACCGTGTACGCGGCCCTCGCCACCACCGACGTGGGTCGACTTGCCGGCGTCTTGTTCCATGTGCGCCCGCTCGATGCCGACCCGGCTGCCGTCTGGCAGATCGAGCCACCCGTCGATGTTGAGCGGATCCTCGAACTGGCTGATCTGGTACGACGTCGGCATGTCGGGATAGAAGTAGTTCTTGCGGGCGAACGTGCACGGCTGCACGGTGCAGTTGAGCGCCAGCCCGATCCGCATCGCCAACTCCACGGCGTACTTGTTGAGCACGGGTAGGGCGCCGGGCAGGCCGAGCGTGACCGGGTCGATGTTCGTGTTCGGTTCGTCGCCGAAGCGATTCGGCGATGCGGAGAACAGTTTGGTCTTGGTGGCGAGTTCGACGTGGACCTCCAGGCCGACCACCATCTCGTAACCGTCTTGGGTCCACTGGGCATCGCTCATGATGCACCTCCCGCTCGGGCCGGCAGGCAAGCTGCCGGCTGCTCGTTCCAGTTCGGCGGCGACCCGCAACATGACCGGTTCGCCGAGTGCCGGGGCGAGCACCTGTACGCCGACTGGCAGATCGTCCTGACCGGTGCCGAACGGCACGCTCATGCCCGGTTCGCCGGTGAGGTTGGCCGGGATCGTGTAGGTGTCGCACAGATACATCGCGAACGGGTCGGACGTCTTGGAGCCGAACGGGAAGGCGACGCTTGGTGACGACGGGGTCAACAACACATCGGCCTTGGCGTAGGCCTTGGCAAAGTCGTCCGCCATCAGGCGTCGGATCCGTAGCGCCTTGCCGTAGTAGGCGTCGTAGTAGCCGGCCGACAGGGCGTAGGTGCCGAGCAGGATGCGGCGCTTGACCTCGTCACCGAATCCGGCAGCGCGAGTGGCGCTGTACATGGCGTGTGTGTCAGCGGCGTCGACACGGAGGCCGTAGCGGACGCCGTCGTAGCGGGCCAGGTTCGACGACGCTTCAGCCGGAGCGATGATGTAGTACGCAGTGAGCCCGTACGTGAACGCCGGCACTTCCACGTCGACGATCGTGGCGCCGGCAGCGGCGAGTGCCTCGAACGCCTGCTCGATCCGTTCGGCGACATCGGGGTCGGCACCGGCGGGCAGATCGGTGATGCGTCCGACCCGCAGCCCCTCGACGCCGCGTTCCAGCAGGGCCGAATAGTCGGGGGTCGGTTCGGCGATCGACGTCGAGTCGTGCGGGTCGTGACCACACACCACCTGCAGCGCCAGCGCGGCGTCGGCAACGGTGTGCGTGAACGGGCCGATCTGGTCGAGGCTGCTGGCGAATGCAACCAGCCCGTAACGGCTGACCCGCCCGTAGGTCGGCTTGACGCCGACGACCCCGCACAGGGCGGCCGGCTGGCGGATCGAGCCACCGGTGTCGGAACCGAACGACAAGCGGAGCGAAGCCGGCAGCGACCGCCGCTGCCGAGCCACCGGACGAGCCGCCCGGCACGAGCGTTGTGTCGAGCGGGTTGCGGGTCGGGCCGAACGCCGAGTTCTCCGTGGACGACCCCATCGCGAACTCGTCCAGGTTGGTCTTGCCGACCGCCACGGCGCCGGCCTGCTGCAGCAACGACACGACGGTGCCGTCGTAGGGCGGCTTCCATCCTTCGAGGATCTTCGAGGAACACGTCGTCGGGACGCCACGGGTACACATGTTGTCTTTGAGGGCAACCGGTACTCCCGCCAACGGGCCAGGGTCGCCTCCGGCGGCGACGATCGCGTCAACGGCCGCGGCCTGCTGACGGGCAGCGTCGGCGATCACGAGATTGAAGGCGTGGATCTCGGGCTCGCGGTCAGCGATCCGGGCAAGGTGCTGTTCGAGCACGTCGACGGCCTTCAGGTCGCCAGATCGAACTCCGGCAGCGATCTGTGAAGCGGTTTCGAACGTCGACATCAGCCCTCGCCCCCGATGATCGGCGGAACCCAGAACCGACCATCTTCGGAGTGCGGCGCGGCGGCCAGCACCTCGTCGCGATCGAGGCATGGTTGCACGATGTCGTCGCGCATCACGTTCACGATCGGCAACGGCTGATTCATCGGCGCCACCGTCGACAGATCGAGCGCGTCGATGTCGGCGAAATGGTCGAGCATGTCGCCGAGTTGTTCGGTGGCACGCTCGATCTCGGCGGGGGTCAGGTCGAGTCGAGCCAGGTGAGCCACCTTGACCACGACCTCGTTGGTGAGACGGTCGGACACGACAGCCGAGGCTAATGGCGTGAAGCCACCCGCCCCACATGGCCGTCTTCACCAGCCCCGACTGCGTGAGGATTCCGCACACCGGGTGGGCGGAATCCTCACGCAATCACTGGGGTTCGATCGGGGGTGGGCCCGACATAGCGGGCGGCGGGACGGATCAGCTTGCCGGAGGCGGCTTGTTCGAGGGCGTGCGTCACCCAGCCGATCGTGCGGCTGACGGCGAACGTCGGTGTGAACATCGCTCGCGGCAGGCCGACCGTCTCCATGATCACGCCGGCGTAGAACTCGACGTTGCTGGGCAAGGGTCGGTCCGGTTTCAGCTCGGCGAGCGTCGTGAGGATCTCCACTTCCGTCTCGATCGCCCGCTCGACGAGTGATCCTCCAAGTCGCTCGGCGACCTCACGCAGCAGCGACGAGCGAGGGTCAGGGGCGCGATAGACGGCGTGCCCGAACCCCATGATGCGACGCCCTGCGGCAACCTCGGCGGTCACCCAAGCGGCCGCCCGACTCGGATCGCCGATCGCGTCGAGGGCGTCCAGGGCTCGGCTGGGCGCACCACCGTGGAGCGGCCCGGCGAGTGCCCCGATCGCAGCACACACGACGTCGGCCAGGTCGGCACCGGTCGAGGCGACCACTCGACCGGTGAAGGTCGAAGCGTTGAATCCGTGGTCGATCAGTGAGCACCAGGTACTGCTCCAACGCCCGTGCGTGATCGTCACTCGGCACCCGACCCGTCACCTCGTGCAGGTAGGAGGCGGCGTGACCGAGGCCGGCGTCGGCTGACGACGGGGGCCAGCCCAAGCCCTCTGCGGTACAGGCGGCCCAGCACGGCCGGTATGCAGGCTGCCAGACGCAACGCCTGCTGGCGGCGCTCGGCGGCGCCGAGGTCGAGCATCGGTTCGAGACCGAGCGAAAGCGAGGCGGACGACAGCACGCTGCGGAGTTGGGCCAGCGGCGCCCCACCCGCTGCCGCTACCGCGTCGACGACGCCGTGCAGGGCCGGCGGAACCTGGCGATACCCAGCGATCTCGGCGCTGAACCCGGCCCGTTCACCTGCGGTCGGCAGTTCGCCTCGGTCCAGGAGGTACCAGACATCTTCGAGACCGACGGTTCGCGCCAGCTCGGTGGCGTCGTACTGGCGGTAGTGGTAGAAGCCTTCGTCGCCGAGCACGTTGCCGATCTCCGTCTCGGCAACGGCGACACCGTTCAGTCCAGCGGGCACATCGATGAGGTTTTGCATGACCCCGAGTGTCGGCCTCACCGGATCACCGAATCAACATTGATTCAATCAACGTTGACGCGTCCAGGTGAGGCGACCACGATGGGGTCCATGACCACCTTCATCGGGGCCGCTGAGGCCTCACGGCTACTCGGCATCACCAAGCCCACCCTGTATGCATACGTGAGTCGGGGGATCATCGAGCGGCGGACCGCGGTCGACGGCCGGACATCGCTGTACGCCCGCGATGAAGTCGAACAACTCGCCGCCCGCTCTCGCCAGCGCACGCCCGACGGAGCGCCCGACGATCGACGTTCAGATCAGCTCGGCGATCACCGAGTTGCACGACGAACTGCTGACCTACCGTGGCCGCGACGCCGCCGAACTCGCCCGCACCTGCTCGTTCGAGCAGGTCGCCGAGTTGCTCTGGACGGGCGAACTGCCGGCGTCGCAACCCGCCTGGCCGGTCGACCGCGCTGCACTCGAGCAGGTTCGGGCGGTGTTGGCTGCCGCCGGTCCGGTCGACCACCTCACCGCGATGACACTCGCCGCGACGTGGCTCGGCAGGTCAGGCTCCGAGCCACGATTCACCTGCAGAAGCGCGTCGCTTGTTGGCGATCGTCCCGAGCCTGCTCGGCGGGCCACTGAACGGTGACATCGCGACCCGGCTCGCCGGCGCCTACCAACGTCGACCATCCGACGAGTTGGTTACCGCCGTGTCTCGCGCGCCTCGTCTTGATGGCCGACCACGAACTCGCTACCAGCACGTTGGCCGTTCGCGTGGCGTGCTCGGTTCGAACGACGTCGTGCGCGTCGATCGCCACTGGGCTCAGCGTGGTGAGTGGCGAACTGCACGGTTCGGCGGCCGCCTCGGTTCACGCTCTGTTGTGCGACGCGCTCGCCAGCGACCCGGCCGCAGCGGTGCAGGCGTGGCGTCGAACTGGCCGACGTCTGCCCGGCTTCGGGCACTCGATCTACCGCAACGGTGATCCACGCCTGGCGCCGTTGCTCGATGCGGTCGACCAGTTGGCCGACCCCGACGAGCACCGCACGATCGTCGATGCCGTGCTGGCCGAAGCAGGCCTCGTCGTGGGCAAGCACCCAAACGTGGACTACGGACTCGGGGCACTGGCGTTCGTCGCCGGGCTACCGGCCGACGCGCCGCTGTTCGCTGTGGCCAGGATCGCCGGCTGGGCAGCCCACGATCTGGAGGAACGAAGCGAACGTCCGGTCAGGTTCCGAGGGCTCGCCAGACCGCGGCCTTGAAGGTCGTCGACTCCGGCAGCCGAACGTCAGTCGGTCGTCAGGCTCATCGTCGTGGTCAGCGACATCGGCTGGCTCGCCGCCATCGAGCACCGTGATCGCCATCAGATCGTCCGGACCCATCTCGTCCGGATCCGGTCGGCGGTCTCGTCGGCGCGGCTCGACGACTTCGTCCGGCCACTTCTTGCCGCGGGTCAACAACAGATACAGCGCCCCGCCGACGATCGCTGCGAGCGCGACCCATTGGTTCCAACGCAGGCCGCCGACATCGCGCGCCGGGTCGATCCGCATGCCCTCGATCCAGAATCGGCCGACGCCGTAGCCCATCACGTACACGGCGAGCAGACGACCCGGTCCGAGCCGCAGCTTGCGGTCGATCCACAGCAGCACCGCCACCAGCCCGAGGTTCCACAGCGATTCGTAGAGGAACGTGGGGTGGAATGTCGTGCCCGGTGCGTAGCCCGACGGGTCGTCGATCTCCAGCGCCCACGGCAGGTCGGTCGGTTTGCCGTACAGCTCCTGGTTGAACCAGTTGCCCCACCGCCCGATCGCTTGCGCCAACGGAATCGCCGGTGCCGCACAGGTCAGCAACATCGCCGGTGGAACACCCCGGCGCTTCGACTGCCACGCTCCGACCGCGATTCCGAGCAGCAGTCCACCGGGGACGCCGAGGCCACCCTCCCAGATCTTCGGGATCGCCGTCAGGTTGTCGGAGAAGCGTTCCCAGTCGGTCGCAACGTGGTACAGCCGAGCACCGATGATGCCGGCGGCGACCCCCCAGATCCCGATCGAGCTGGCGTCCTCGGCATTGCCGATGCCCTTGCGCTCGAGCTGCCGACCGAGCAACCAGATCCCGGCGATCACGCCGAGCGCGATCATCAGTCCGTACGCCCGCAAGTGGAGCGGTCCGAGCGACAGCTCCCCTTGCGAAGGGCTCGGCAACGAGGCGATCAAGGTCGACACGATCATTCGGCAATCCGTTTCACGAAGGCAGCCGACTCGTCGGCCACGAAATCACGGTCGTAGTCGCGGGTGGCGACGTGGTAGCTGCGCTCGAGCCACGAGTGCTCGACGCTGCCGCCGTAGGTGGCGGCGAGGTGTTCGCTGTCGGCGGGCTCCACGACGTGGTCCTGGCGCGAGGTGAACAATCGCAACGGCATCGTGAGTTCGCCGAAACGATCGGTGATCGGGGTGATGCCGTCGTGCACGAGCGAGCGCAAGGGCTGCAGAGGCGTGCCGTCATAGGCGATGTCGTGACTCTCTGGATCGGCGATGTCGCTGCCTTCGCCCGGCACCACCAATATGCCGTCCTCGATGAAGTCGTCGAGCATCGCCATCGTGTCGGCGTCGCGACTGCGAGTGGCGGGGTTGATGCACACGATCCCGGCGACCTCAGGTCTGGCGAGTGCCGCCCACAGCGCCAGCGTGGCACCCATGCTCTGGCCGACCACGACGACGGTTTCAGCCCGGCGGCGCAGTGCGCCATGGGCGCGTTCGACTTCGGCGGACCAGTCGGCCCAGTTCGTGGTGAGCATGTCCTCGACCGTGGTGCCGTGGCCGGGCAGCCGCGGCAGTTCGACATGGAAGCCCGAAGCGATCATCGCCTCGGAAACCCCCCTCATCGACGCCGGAGTCCCGGTGAAGCCGTGCACCACCAGCACACCCATCGGTAAACGACCGATATGGGACTGCGCCTCGCACCCAGACATCACCCTCGCGTTGGCCCGATCGGTCACAACGCACTGTTCTACCAGCCGATCAGCTTGACCGGCCGGTCAAGTCGCGGCTCAACTAGGGAGGTGAGCGCCGCCGGCAATCCCTCTCAGGACGCAACCATCGCCAATCCGAACGGCCCGCGCCAGCTCACGGAGCAGGGCCGTGAACGCAAGCAGCAGTTGATCGACGCGGCGATGGTGCTGTTCGCCGAAGGTGGCTACGCAGCGACCCGCATCAGTGACATCTGTGAGCGGGCAGGTGTGGCCAAAGGTCTGTTCTACTGGTACTTCCCGACCAAGCTCGATCTGTTCAGCGAACTCGTGCGATCGATGCGCCTGCGACTCCGGCGCGCCCAGGCCGCGGCGACAACGCCCGACGCCGATCCGATCGAACGGGTCCGACAGGGCACTGCAGCGAGCGTCGCGTTCATGGCGGAACACGCCACGTACTTCACGTTGGTCGACGTCGAGCGCTCCGACCCCACCATCGACGATGCGCTGCGAACCGGAAGCGAGGTCTACCTCGACGATGTCACGGCGCTGATCAGCGCCGCTCAACGATCAGGTCAGATTCCCGATCGCGACCCGCGGTTGCTGGCGCTGGGCGTGCTCGGGGCAGTCTCATCGTTCAGCAATGCGTGGCGCAGCGGGCACATCGAGATGTCGGCCGATGACCTCTCGGCATTCGTCGCAGATTGGGTCATCCGCGCCCTCGGGACTCAGCCGAGTTCGTCGGCGAGTTCTGGATAGCGGGCGATCAACACGGCGACGAAGGCATCCACCACATCCGAATCGAACTGACCGCCGCGTCCCGACACGACGAACCGGGCCGATTCCTGCTTCGACCACGCCCGCTTGTAGGGGCGCTTGCTGCACAGCGCGTCGAACACGTCGGCAATCGCGACGATCCGCCCGCTGAGAGCGATCGACGTATGGCTGATACCGAGCGGGTAGCCGCTGCCATCCCACCATTCGTGATGGGACTGTGCCACCTCGGCCGCCATCTGGAACAGCGGCGCCGAGTTTCCGGACAGAATCCGATGCCCCATGCTGGTGTGCGACTTCATCATCTCGTACTCGTCGACCGTGAGCGGCCCCGTCTTGCGCAGGACCGAGTCGGGCACCACCACGCGCCCGATGTCGTGCAGGCGGGCAGCCAAACGGAGCTGCTCGCACCATTCGGGTGACTTACCGAGAGCGTGGGCGATCTCGGCCGACAAGTCGCCCACCCGATGAGTGTGCTCGCCGGTCTCGGCATCGCGGAACTCGGTCAGGATCGCCAACTGTTCGAACGCCTCGAGCTGCTGGCTGGTGTTGATCGACGCATCGTTCGACCGGTCCGGGTGATCGTCGCCGACCATCACCTCGA
Organism: uncultured Acidimicrobiaceae bacterium; assembly: GCA_963700265.1. GTDB lineage: Bacteria > Actinomycetota > Acidimicrobiia > Acidimicrobiales > Ilumatobacteraceae > Ilumatobacter. The sequence goes on from CAVOWX010000005.1 coordinate 284,449, forward strand.
GCTCCTGGGTGCGAAGCCGGAAGATCTCGGCTTCCTGGCGGGCGGCAGCTGTTTCGTGGGCGACCTGCAACGTGCGCAAGCGCAGGTCTGCGGCGTGGGTGAACATCTGCCGGTAGCGATTGTCGTGTGTCTCGCGCCGGTCGAGTGCCTCCTCGAACCGTCCACTGCGCTTGAACGCCGTGGCGAGCAGATCGTTGATCTCCAACTCGTACTCTTTCGATTCGGTGCGCTCCGACATGTCGAGCGCTGCCTGAAGCACGGCGATCGCTTCGTCGAGCGCCCCGCGACGCAACGCCACTCGACCCTCTGCGACCATCACTCCGAGCTGCGCCGAATACGACGGCTCGGCGCCATCCTCGGAGAGCTGCGCCAGGACGCGCCGGGCTTCGACGAAACACTCGGTGGCCTTCTGATGATCGGCCAGGCCCATGTAGGCCTCGGCAAGATCGGCCAGCAAGTTGGTGACGATCGAAGGACTGTGTTCGCGGGCGATCTCGACAGCCCGACGACCCATCGAAACCGCCGGCAAATACTCCGAGCGCGACGACCGAATCCGGGCGATATTGCCGAGGATCAACGCCACCATCTCGGGACGCCCAAACGGTTCCGATGCGGCGAGCGCTTGCTCGTAGGTGACGATCGCCCGATCGTTGTCGCCCATCGAGTGGTACACCGCAGCGATCGTGTTCAAGATGTTGCCTGCGTCAACACCGTCGACGGTGGTCTGATAGATGTCGAGCGCCTTCAGGCAGTGCTCGAGCGCCTCCGAGAAGTTCGATGCCTGGTAGTGGATGATGCCGAGCAGGTGGACTGCCCAGGCGTTGACCATCGATGCACCGCATGCGCTGGCGACCTCGCCGGCCTCCATGGCAAGACCGAAGGCATCCTCCGGATCGCCTCCGAAGTGGGCCAGGCTGGCCATTCGGTACAGCGCCTCAGCCTCGCCGACTCGATCGCCCTCAGCACGAGCGACCACCCGCGCCTGCAGCGCATATTGGCGGGCGGTGACCGGACTCGACTCCTGAGCGTCGGCTGCGCGACTCAACAATTCTTGGACGGCCGGCGACGCCGTCGGCTCGGTAGCCGCGAGAGCATTCGATTCCACCCCACTCATTCGGCAGGACATCAGCTGAACTTGAAGGCTTCTTGACCCGAAATGCATGGCAGTTTGCCCCAACCGGCTTGGGCGGTGACGTCCGCCGAGGTTCTGGCGGCATGATCCGTATCCTCCCGATATGGGTTCGCCGGCCGCGACATCGACCCGCCAGATCGAACGTTCGGCGCTGACCGCCCTGGTACCGGTCGTCGCCCTCGTGCCGTTCTGGTTGCTGGCGATGGTGGTGGTGTGGTTTCCGCTCCACCTGTTGTTCGGTGTTCCGTACTGGATCGTGCCCGCGGCATGGCTGATATTGGGGGCGTTCTTGCTGGTGCCGTCCGTGCAGGTCGCGGTGTTCAGTCCGTTCCTCGGCGCACGCCGTCCATCCCAGGACGAACTCGCCGTTATCACACCGATTTGGCGCGACCTGGCGGCCCGCGCCAACCAGCCGCAGTACCGCTACGTCATCAGAGTCATCGACTCCGACGAACTCAACGCCTATGCCTGCGGAGGAAACCTGCTGGTGGTCACGACCTTCGCGATCGATGAGCTGAGTCCGCGCGAACTGTCGGGGGTGCTCGCCCATGAACTCAGCCACCACCTCGGATTGCACACGGCGGCGCTCACGCTCGGACACTGGTTGTCGTTGCCTGTGCTGTTGCTCGCCCGGGTCGGCTTCTACCTCCAGAACGTCGCCCGCGCGGCGACCGACTCGTTCGTCGCCCACTCAGCGGCGTTGACGGCGCTCGGACGCTTGGCCGCCGGCGTGCTCACCGCTGTCTCGTGGGTGTTCCTGGCCGCCTTGTACGCCTCGGACGCGCTCGCCAACCTGGTCGGGCAAGCCTCGGAGTTCGAGGCAGATCGGCGGGCGGTGAGAATGGGCTATGGACGCCCCCTCGTCGACGCCCTGCGAGCGGTGATCCGCCTCGGCGGCGGAGCTCGGGCAGTCGGCTGGAGGGCACGCCTGGCGACGACGCACCCGCCGGCACGCACGAGGGTCGCCCGGATCGAGGCGATGTTGCGGCACCCGAGCCTCTGACCTGATCAGCCGGCTGCGATGTCGGCCACGGTGGCGTCGAGCAGCCGCACCAGATCGGCGGCGGCGACACCGATGTCGAGACCGCGCCGCCCTCCGCTGACGTAGATCGTGTCGAACACGGTCGCCATTTCGTCGAGCACCGTCGGGAGTCGCCGCTTCTGACCGAACGGGCTGATCCCGCCGCGCACGTAGCCAGTGATTCGCTCGGCGACGGCGGGGTCGCACATCTCGACCCGCTTGGCGCCGAGCGCCCTGCCGACCGCCTTCAGCGCCAGCTTGCTGCTGACCGGCACGATCGCAACGGCCTGGGCTCCGTCGGCGGTCACGAGCAGGGTCTTGAACACCTGATCGGGATCGAGCCCGAGCTTGGCGGCGGCCTCGAGCCCGAAGTCGTGCAGCGACTCTCCCCGTTCGTACTCGTGCACGCTGAACGACACCCCGTTGGCTTCCAGTTCGACGATCGCCGGAGTCACACCGCGAGTATGCATCGAGGCGACCTATGGTCGTGGGGTGCGAATCTCAGCAGACCCATCGACCGACTCCGCCGACTACGAGTTCGCCCACCAGCTCAGGGTCCGGTTCGCCGAGACCGACATGATGGGAATCGTGCATCACAGCCGATACCTACCGATGGTGGAAGAGGCACGGGTCGCCTATCTGCGACACATCGGACACCCCTATCAGGAGATCCGCAAGGACAACATCGATATGAACGTGCTCGAAGCGTTCGTGCAGTACCGCAAGCCGCTGTTGTTCGACGACGTCGTCGAGGTGCACACCACGTTGGCATCGATCGAGCGGGCCTCGTTCCAGATGGCCTATCTGCTGACCGTCGACGGAGAGGTCCGCGCGACTGCGGTCACCGCCCACGGCTGCGTCACCACCGCCGGTCGCCCGACGCGCCTGCCCGACTGGATGCGCCAGACTGTGAGTTGTGCCGACGTCAGGAGGAGACGACGACACAGTCCTGGTGTTCGGTGAGGTGCAGGCCGAATGGTGCGATCTCGACGCGGATGTCGTCGACCCCGAGGCAGCGCCAGCGACTGAGCGTCGTGTACTCGGCCACGAGTGAGTCGCCTCGCAGCACCTTGTAGGTCATCGTCCACGCCATGTGGCGCTCGCCGGCCGGCTCGACCCTGTTGCCAGCCCTCGTACACTTGATCGCCGACCTCGACTCGGCGGTAGCGGGTCGGTGGCACCACGACTGGACGGTGCGGCGGGAGCACCTCGATCACGGCCGGCGCTCCGGGCGGCATCTGCTCGGCGACGAAGCGCCACAGGCGGTGTCGTTCGGTATCGCTGAGGTGACCGAGCGTCGCCGAGGCCACGAGGCGCACGCCCGTTCGGGTAGCGCCGCTTCGGCCAGCGGGCGCGGGTCGACGGTCGTGACGCCCCGCAACCCGGCGTCCATCGCCAGCCGGGTGTGCAACGCGGTGCGCATCGCCCGCGACGGTTCGATGGCGAGGATTCGGGCATCGGGTACCGCCATGTGGAGATACGGCAGCCCGATCCCGTTCCCGGCACCGAGATCCACGATCGGGCCGACCTGCGGGTCGACACCAGCCAGCAGATCGAGCAGCTGCAATCCGAAGTCCTCCCAGTGCCCGGTCGCCAACAGGTCGTAGAACTCGGCCGTCGCTTCGCCGTACGGGTCACAGGGTGTCGACGCGTCCGGGGCCTGATCGGTCTGCGATGCCGGACGCCCACTGGCGGCCGAGTCATCACGATCGGCGGCGAGGCCCGAGAGCAGGTGCACCCAGCGGGCGTCCTTCTGCCCGGGGCGGCGTTCGAGCTGGAGCACCAACGGGGGCTCACGAGCGGCGAGCGCCGCCAGCACGCCTGCCACTTCGTCGGTCGAGTCGAACGAGTGCTGGCGTTCGGCGCGGCTCTTGAGCTCGCCGATGGTCTGCGGACCGCGCAGCATCAGGACCGACATCAGCGCCAGTTCACCGTCGTCGAGCACCAGCGCCTCGGGGAGCACGTGCCGGTACTTGATGGCCCGGTTGGACGTGCTGTGCACGGTGCGGGTCAGCCCGCGCTCGCGCAACGAGGCGAGCGCTCGATCGACGTCGTGGTCGGCGTAGGACACGACCGGGTCTCGGCTGGTGGACTGGTTGCAGGCGGTGCGCAGGCTGTTCAGCGTGAGCGGATAGGTGTCGGGAACGGTCGATTCCTTCTCGACCAGACACCCGAGCACTCGGACCTCTTCGGCGGTGAGATCGTCATGGCGGAGCGATTCCTGCATGCTCCCAGTATCGGCCACGCTCACGCTTTCCTGGAGTGATCACCGCTGGATAGGGTCGCGGACGTGCGCTCCCCCAAGGATTTCTTCAAGCCGCTCGCTGTCGGGGCCCCTCAGCCGTTGCGCGAGGTTCCGTTCCGCCCGAGTCGGATGATCCACTTCTTCCCGTCGTCCAACGAGAAGATGCGCGGCAAGGTGCCCGACATGGTGAGCAAGGTCGATGTGTTGCTCGCCAACCTCGAAGACGGCGTCCCGGCCACCGACAAGGAGGCAGCCAGGGCTGGTCTGGTCGAGGTCGCCCGATCGGTCGACTTCGGCGACACCCAGTTCTGGACACGGGTCAACAGCCTCGATTCGCCGTGGTGTCTCGACGACCTCACCGCAGCCGTGTTGGAGGCCGGCGAGGCGCTCGATGTGATCATGATTCCGAAGGTCGAGGGCCCGGAAGACATCCACTACGTCGACCGGCTGCTGGCTCAACTCGAAGCGAAGGCCGGTCTCCAGAAGCCGCTGATGGTGCACGCCATCCTCGAGACCGCCCGCGGGGTCGCCAACGTCGAGGAGATCTGCCTCGCCTCGCCACGCATGCAGGGTCTGTCGCTCGGCCCCGCCGATCTGGCCGCCAACCGCCGTATGAAGACCACTCGGGTCGGAGGTGGCCACCCCGACTACGTGGTGCGTCAAGACGCCGACGCCCGATGATCCCGACGGCCCGCGGCCGACGTTTCAGCAGGACCTGTGGCACTACACGATCGCCCGCATGGTCGACGCCTGCGGCACTGCCGGAATCCTGCCGTTCTACGGTCCGTTCGGCGACATCGCCGACGGCGTGGCCTGCGAGGACCAGTTCCGCAACGCCTATCTGCTCGGCTGTGTCGGCGCCTGGTCGTTGCACCCCAGCCAGATCGAGATCGCCAAGCGCGTGTTCTCCCCCCGCCCCGAAGATGTCGCCCACGCCCAGCGCGTGATCGAGGCGATGGGCGACGGAACCGGGGCGATCATGCTGGACGGCAAGATGGAGGACGACGCCTCGTGCAAGCAATGTCAAGTCGTCGTGCAACTCGCCCGCCAACTGTCGGCCCGCGATCCCGAACTCGCGGCGGCGTACGGTTTCTGAGATGAGCGACTCATCGCTGCGGCCGCGCCGCTCCGTGCTGTACATGCCAGCCGCCAACGAACGGGCGCTGGAGAAGGCCAAGACGATCCCGGCCGACGCTCTGATCCTCGATCTCGAGGATGCTGTCGCCCCCGACGCCAAAGCAGCGGCCCGAGTCAATGCCGTGGCGGCGGCCCGCTCGGGCGAGTACGGCCATCGCGAGATCACGATTCGCTGCAACGGGCTCGACACACCGTGGGGCGTCGACGACATCGCCGCCGCGGCGACGTCAGGGGCTGCTGCCGTGGTGATCCCGAAGGTCAACTCGCACGCTTACCTCGAAGAGGTCGAACGTCAGCTCGACGCCGCCGGCGCTCCCGCCGACTTGATGATCTGGGCGATGATCGAAACCCCGACGGCACTGCTCGATATCCGCTCGATCGCCCACCACGGTCGCGTCAACGTGTTGGTGATGGGCACCAACGATCTCGTCAAGGAGCTGCGCACCGGCACACCCGCCGACCGCGCACCGTTGATCCCCCATCTCGCCACCGCCCTGCTCGGTGCCCGCGAGGCCGGCAGGGTGATCCTCGACGGTGTCTACAACGACGTCCGCGACCCCGACGGGTTTCTCGTCGAGGCCGAACAAGGCAAGGCGCTCGGGTTCGACGGCAAGACCCTCGTGCATCCCAGCCAGGTCGAGCCGACCAACGCGCTGTGGGCACCCAGCGACGACGAGGTCGACTTCTCGCGCCGAGTGATCGAGGCATTCGAGATCGCCGAGGCGGAGGGTCGCGGCGTGATCACGGTCGACGGCAAGATGATCGAGAACCTGCACGTCGACAACGCCCGTCGCATACTCGCCGTAGCCGAACGCGATCGCCACCCTCACCTGACCGACGGCCGGTGGGGTCAGCTGCCGAGCACGCGCAGGCCGAGTCGACGGGCTGCCTCGCCCTGACGCAGATCAAAGGTGATGAATGCCGGGCGGCGTAGGTTGGGGGCGTGCCCGACGATGCGAGCGACCTCTCTGGCCAGCGGTTCGACGACGCCCCACCGATCTCCGACGAGGAACTCACGGCGCTGGCACTGGCCGCAGACCCCGACGCTCCGATTCCCCATGACGCCGTGCCGTTCGACACCGCGAGGCGGTCTGGCAACCGATCTGCTACCGGCGTGGTACATGCCGGCGCCCAGCCTGCGGCGATCCCGCTCGCGCACGATCGTGTTCGCCGGGATCGTGTTCTCGCTGCTGATCATCGACGTGATGGGATTGTGCGTGACCTACGGCGTGCCCGATCCGGTCTGGAAGTAGCTCGCAACGGCGGTCGGCCCGACTACTCGGGGCGCCAAGACGGCGTTACGGTTCGGATATGGGAATCAGGATCTCCGCCATCACCGTCCTGACCACCGGCCTGCTGATGTCCGCCGCCGTGGCTGTCGTCGGACGTCCGGTCGCCGCCGTCGAGTTCGCCTCGGTCGAGTGTGGCCCGACGCCAGTCGCCGCCCAGCCGGCGGCCGCGCCGCTCGCCAGTTTCACGGCGATCGATCCGCACCGGCTGGTCGACACCAGAAGCGGGGCAGGCGGCGTGAACGGGCCGATCGGCGCCGGGTGCGTGATGCGGCTCAGAGTCGAGCGCCTCCGGATTGCCGGACGGCGTCGATGCGTTGGCGCTCTCGATGACAGCGCTGGCCCAAGGGCCCGGGTACCTGTCTGTGTTCCCGTGTCTGTCCGGGGTTCCCACCTCCTCCAATCTGAACGCCAGGGCAGGTGGCATGCCGACACCGAACCTGGTGGTTGCCCTACCCGACACAGCGGGAGAGATCTGCGTCTACAGCCAACTCCAAGCCCACCTGCTGATCGACGTCACCGGCTGGTGGACCGAGCAGGGTGAGCAGAGTTTCAGTTCGATCTCGCCGGTCCGCGTCGACGATTCCCGAACCGACCCCGGCCGCCCTCTGGTGCCCGCACTCACCACCCGGGCGATCGATCTGACCGGCGTCGTTCCGGCGGGCTCGACCGCCGTGGTCGCCAACATGACCGTGGCAGAACCGGTCGGCAACGGGTACATGACCGCGTTCCCGTGCGGCTCCACGGTTCCGAACACGTCCAACCTCAACTTCCGGGCTGGTGAGGCTCGGGCGGTCGCGATGGTGGTCGGACTCGACGCCGCCACACACGCTGTGCGTGCAGTCATCGGTCGCCAGCCACGTGATCGTGGACGTCAGCGGCTACTACGCTCCCGGCCCACAGTTCGGGCCGGCCGCCGAGCTGCGGCCATTGGCCGGTCGACGGCTCGCCGACTCGCGAACGGGCGAGGGCGGCTGGACCACCAAGTTCGGCACCGGAACGATCAGGAGGCTTCGCCCGGCTGCCGGACTGAGTTTCGAATCGCAGGCGACCGCAGCCGTTCTCAACGTGGTCGCCACGCAGGCCGATCAGTCGGGCTGGGTCAACGTCTATCCGTGCGACGCAGCGGTGCCGTTCACGTCGGCGGTCAACTTCGCCCCCGGTGGCCCGTCCACGAACATGGTCACGGTCGACCTGTCGGCGACCGGTGAGTTGTGCGTATTCACCAGCGGCGCCGTGCACGTCGTGGTCGACCTGTTCGGGGTGATGGCTGCGCCCGACGGCGTGCTCGCCGAACGGCTGGCGTTCGATGAATTCACGTGGCCGCCGTACACACCCGACGGCACCGACTACGTGGTGGAGTGCCACAACGGACCGGTCGACCTGCGATCTCGATCTGTTGACGTCGACCACGGCACGCGTCAACGGTGTACCGGTCGGTTCGGGCACGATCGACCTGCCGGTCGACGACGACGATCTCACGTGGGTCCAGCTCCGGCGCGGGGCCACGCTCGAGAACCATTGGTTCCGTTGCGTCCCCGACGGATTCCCTCGCCTCGACGTGCAACGCACCGGCACGCCGGCGCCCGGCTGGTATCTGACGACGATCCAGTCCGCCACGACCGGGTTCGCGACGATCCTCGACGAGCGTGGCGCGCCGGTGTGGTACAAGCGACTTCCCGAGGCGATGCTCGATCTCAAACGTCGCAGTGACGGTCGCCTCATCATGACCCCGTATCTCGGTCCGCGCTACGGAGTGAACCCCGACGCCGGGCTACCGGATCATGAGCCTGGCGGGCACGTTGGTCGACGAGCACATCGCGATCGACGATCCGGCCGATCCCGGCGTCGAGTACCCGACCGACCACCACGACTACGTCAGCCTGGCGAACGGGTCGCACGCGCTGCTGACCTATCCGTTGCTGACCGGTCAGGATCTCACTGTTTTGGGTGCCGGCTATCGCGTCGACGACGTGATCGCCGACGGGGTCGTGCAGGAGATCGACGCCGACGGGAACCTCGTGTGGTCGTGGCGGATCAGCGACTACGTCGGCTACGACGAGATCGACGTTCCCGCAGCGGTTCGGACCACTGCCGGGGTACGCAGGCGGTGAGGTCGACGTGTTCCACCTCAACTCGCTCGGCGGCGATCGACGACGGTTCGGGCGACTACCTCGATCTCAGCCCGTCACCTCGACGCCGTGATGCGGATCGACCGGGCGACCGGCGACCTCGACTGGATCCTCGGCAGCCTCCCACCCGACACACCCAACAAGTCCGGCGCGCCCGCGCCTGACGATCGTCGACGATCCACTCGGCGGTCCGGCTCGCTCCCACGATGCACGCCTCAACGGCGACGTGCTGACGTTGTTCGACAATCGCACCGCCACCGGCCAGCCGGCGCGGGCGGTCGCCTATCAGATCGACACGGTGGCCGAGACGGCGACGATGCTGTGGCAGATCGTCGAGCCCGGGGGCGGAACCAGCCTCGGGCTCGGGCTCGAACCGGGTCGGCCCTGATGGATCGATCCTGGTGGCTTGGGGCAACCCGATCCAGCCGATGTTCAGCGAGTACGACGCCGCGCGCACCCGACGTGATGGCGATTTCCCAGGTCGGTGGAGGCAACTCCTACCGAATCGTGAAGGAACCCAAGGCATCGTTCAACGCCGCGGTGTTGCGGGCCAATGCCGGCGGCACGGCCGAGGCACCCTGACAGCAACGCCGTGACAGCGCCGTCGTCCGGCTGCCAAGCTGGGTCGATGGCGACGGACACTCCGCATTTCGGATCGACCCACGACGGCGACCATCCCGACCGCCAGGACGAGTGGGACCGGCTGCGCAGCCAACACCTTCGCCCAGCCGATCGACCGGCCACCGTCGACCGCAACGGGCGTGCACCACCAAGCGTTGATCTCGTCGAACGTCGAGCGAACGATCGACTTCTACCAAGGGCTGCTCGAGTTCCCGTTGACCGATCTGTTCCAGAACCGCGACTACGAAGGATCGACGCACTTCTTCTTCGACATCGGCAACGGCAACGCGCTGGCGTTCTTCGACTTCCCTGGCCTCGGGCTGGGGCCGTATCAGGAGGTGCTCGGCGGGCATCACCACCTGGCGATCTCGATGCCCCACGAGAACTGGCTGCGAATCAAGCAGAAGCTCGATGACGCCGGAGTCGACACCTGGGTCCACCAGACATCGGTCTATTTCACCGGCCCTGACGGCGAGCGGCTCGAACTGCTCGGCGAACCGCTCGGCCAGATGTACGGCACCAAGATCATTTGACCGATCGAGATGCATCTGACCAATTCCGGATGTCAGTCGTCGGTGTCGTGGATGGCGGCCCATCGCCATGACAGCGAGGCTACCGGTCGACGACACCACGAACCCGATCGCCAACGGCCTCACGGTGCCGTCGAACTGACGGTCGATCAGGCCACCGATGATCGCCCCGAACACACCCGCCACCATGCCGAGGATCGCCGCACCGGTCCCGGCGACGTGGGCGAGCGGGCGCATCGCCATCGCGTTCAGGTTCGGGATCAACATTTGCTGCGTGAACAGCACGATCGCAAGCAACACGAAGAACATCCAGAATCTGGGTCGCCCCGATGTGACGAGCGCCAGGATCAGCAACGCCAGCACGGCTGCACGGCGTTGGCCCAGAAGCCCGAGCGCCACGATGCGGCGCAGCCCGATCCGTTCCACGAACCGGCCGTTCAGGTACATCGCCGACACCCATCGCCACGCGCGATCGCCCCGAAGAACACCGGAAACCATTTCTCCAGCCCGAAGACCTGATCGAGGATGATCTCCGAACTCGCCAGGTACGACATGAACACGCCGAACGAGAGCGGTCAACGAGAGCAGGTAGCCGACGGTGCCCGGCGTCGCCACCACGGCGCGGCAGCTGCGCCAGGCTTCGACCAGCGGAGAGCGATCGGTGGCCGTCGGCCGGCAGGGTCTCGGGCAGGCGGGTCACCGCTCCGGCGACCAGCGCTGCTGCACCGGCACACACCCAGAAGATCGCCTGCCAAGGCCCGATCGCCAGGATGCCGACCGAGAGCGCCGGCGCGAACGTCGGCACGAGGATGAAGACGGCCATGATGAACGACATCTGGCGGGCCATCTGGGCGCCCGCGTAGGCGTCGCGAACCATCGCCGTCGCAGCGACACGCGGGCCGGCCGAACCGAGTCCCCAGATGAACCGGGCGACGAACATCGTGCCGAGCGTGGGCGCCATCAGCGAACCGATCGCGCCAAGCACGTACAGCGCCAGGCCACCCCACATCACCGGTCGCCGACCGAATCGATCGGCCAGCAGGCCGGCCGGCAACAGACCCAGCGACGAACCGATGAAGAAGAACGTGATCAGGCCGGTGACCGAGGTGGCACCGGGCTCGAGGTCGAGCGCGGTGCGGATCTCGGGAAACGCCGGCAGCACGCTGTCGATACCCAGCGCGGTGACCGCCATGCACATCGACAACACGAGGATGAACGCCCGCGAACCGGGCACGAGCGGTGCGGCGGGCGTGCGAGTCGGGGCGCGCGGCGAGATCGGTCACTGCGCCAGGCTAGAGGCACCTCAGCGGACTCGGAACAGGGGGAGTGCAGATCAGCTGCAGCGTCGGGGGGCGATGCAGCACGACGGGCACGGTGGCGTGTCGCACGATCTCGGCCGCCACGCTGCCGAGCCGCAACCGATCCAGACCCGGTTCGACCGTGGGTGCTGGCGAAGATCAGGGATGCCTTCATGCGGTCGGCGAACTCGACGATCGAACGCGATGGGCGATCGCCGTGGAGCACGTCGTACTCGATCTCGTGACCGGTCTTGGCCTGAATCGAGTGGGCGATCCGCGCCGGATAGGCCGATCTCGGAGACATCGCCGCCGAGACGCAGGTCGGGATCGATCACCTCGACCAGCCACGGCACGGCGCCGAATTCGATCGCCCACGCGGCGGCGATCGGCACGATCTTCTCGCCGGCTTCCGAACCGTCGATCGGCACCACGTAGGCACCGTCGAGCGATCCGGCGTCTGGCCGCGACATGCGGGCCGATCACCACGAGCGGGCCGTACACGAGCCGCAGCAACTCGTCGGCGGTGCTGCCGAGCACGGCTGCCGAGCGGCCGTGACCGTGAGAACTCATCACGATCGTGGCGCCGGAGATCGACTCGACATGGTTGGCGACGGCGCTGCGCGACCGAGTCGCTGGCCAGCACGTGAGCGGTCGGCTCGACGGCCAGTTGCCCCGAGCCGTTCGACTCCGTCACGCAGCTCGCTTCTGGGCGGGAGCTACATCGGCCAGACCGGTCGACGACGGTCACGACATCGAGCTTTGCCGTCGACCGCAACGCAGCCATCCGAGCTGCGATCGGAACCGACGCCCAGGACGCTGCCGAGCCATCGATCGGCACAACAAGATGCTGAAACATGGCAACCTCCTTGGACCAAACCATGTGCTGATTCGATCGTCGCGGGGCGACGCCCAGCGAGACAGAGGCTTTCGACCCCGCAGCGTCGGACGATCGACCGTTCAGCCACCGAATGCCCGTCGGTGTAGGCGATCAACGGGCGAGTCGGACCCTGGCGATCCGGCGCAACGGCGGTTCGCTCTTCGGTGGCGACCTTGCGGGGCGGCAATGCCGCGAGCACCTCGGTGGTCGCCGCGGTCACCAGCTCGACCGCCCGCTCGAACGCCGACTCGGTCGCTTCTGAGGTCTTCTGCACGCCGCTGACCTTGCGCACGTATTGACGGGCGGCTGCCTCGATCTCGTCGGGTGTTGCGGACGGCTCGAGTCCGCGCAGGGTGGTGATGTTGCGGCACATGCCACAACCGTAGATCGTCGCCGCGACGGCCGAATGTCGGACCGTCAGCCGGCGGCAGGGATCACGGCGAACACGCCCGACGCGGCCATGAACTCCTTGCCGGTCTGGTCGGTGACGACTCCGTCGAGGTGCACGATGCGACGACCGGCACGCCGCACCGTGGCGGTCGCGGTCAGCGTGCCGGAGAAGCACGGGGCCAGGAACCGGGTGTGGATGTCGACGGTGGCGCACCAGCTCCCCTTCGTCGACCACGCTCATCGTGGCACCGCCCATCGCGGTGTCGATGAGCGCGAACATGACGGCGCCGTGCACCGACCCGTGCGGATTGATGTGGCGTTCGTCGACCTCGAGCGCACCCGTCGATTCACCCCGCGCCCCGACTGCGTCGTGGCCCGAACTGAGATGCTGAACCCGAGCATCGTCGCGCAGCGGGAAGTCGGGCTCGTCGGTCAGCTCGGTCGATCGGGCGGTCGCTCACAGTCGGCGACCGTAGCTGCTCGGCTGATCCGGATGTCGTCCGAGCCGCCGGACTCGTGCGTCAGGAACCGCAATTCTGACCGATCGATCGCGTAGCGTTGCGCAACGATGCGTTGGCGGCGGCCGGAGGGCCTTCTGGTCCTGGAGCCGTCGGTCGGCACCGATCTCGCTCGCCTGACCGGACTCGAGAGTTTCGCCCGTGCCGTGATGGCCGGCGTCGTTCCGCTGGCGGCCTACGAGGCGTTCGGCTCGAAGCAAGCCGTGTCGTACGTGTTCATCGGTGGCGCCTTGATCACGGTGCTGTTCACACTCAACGTCGGCGCCTTCGAACGGCGGCTTGCAGCGACGTTGGGTGGTCACCCTGGCGGCCGGCCTTCCTGTTCGTCGCGGCCGGCCTGCTGGCGTTCGCCGACGGCCCGTTGTTCGCGGTCGCGATCGGGCTCAGGCTCGGCAGAGGCATCGATCTTCTCGGTGTGCCTGTCGCTCTACATCATGGACTACATCGGCAAGCGCGATCTGACGGCCAACGAGTCGCGTCGAATCGTCTACTCGGGCATGGCGTGGCTGGTCGGACCGACGATCGGGGTGTGGCTGTGGAGCCGCGGCGTCGACGACCGCACCGTTCGCCGTCGTCGGCGGTCGCCACGCTGGTGATGCTCGGCTACTTCTGGCGGCTGCGGTTCCACCACAACGCCGTGCTGATGACACCCAACTCGGCGATCGGCAACCCGTTCGTCAACGTGGTGCGGTTCTTCCGGCAACGCAACCTCCGGATCGCCTACGCGATCACGTTGAGCCGGGCCGTGTTCTGGGCGGCGCTGTTCGTGTACGGGCCGATCTACATCGTCGAAGCGGACATGCCGACCTGGTCGGCCGGGGCTGTTCCTGTCGCTGTCCAGCGCATTGCTGTTCACCAGCCCGTTGGTGCGGCGCGCCGCCGACCGGTTCGGCACCCGCACGGTCATCATCGTCGCCTTCGCGCTGATGGCCGTCAGCATGCTGGCCCTGGCGAGCCTGGATCGAGCCGCGCCCGATCGGAGTCGTGTTCTGGCTGCTCGGGGCGCTCGGCGGCGCGGCGCTCGACCTGCTCGGCAACATCCCCTTCATGAAGATGGTCAAGCCTCGCGAGCGGACGGCGATGACGACCGTGTTCTCGACGTGGCGCGAGGTGTCGTTCCTGGTCGCCCCGTTGATCGCCGCCGGTGCGCTGGCGGTCGGGTCGTTCCGGATTCTCTATGTGGTGATGGCGGCGTTGTCGGCAGGTGCCGCCGCTGCGACGTCGTTCCTGCCGCGCCGAATCTGACGTCGCCGGAGCGGCGAGTAGAGTCGCTCGCACTGTGGACTCCGACGACGAAGTGACGATGGAAGGCGACCAGGCGTTTCGGGCAGAGCAGCTCGACGCCAACTGGCCGGAGATGACCTACGGCGGTGCATTGTCGTTCCTGCGGCGCCGCTACACCCGCGACCTCACCGGGGTCGACGTGGCGGTGTCGGGGATTCCGTTCGACTCCGCCACGAGCAATCGCGGAGGTGCCCGTGAAGGCCCGCGGGCGATCCGAGCGGCGTCGACACAACTCGCCGAACTGGCGTCGTTCCCGTTCGGGTTCGACCCGCTTCAGGCGCTCAAAGTGATCGACTACGGCGACTGCTTCCTCGACTTCGGTTACCCGCACCACGTGGTCGAAGCGGTCGAGGCCCACGCCGACACGATCCTGCGGTCGGATGCCTCGATGCTGACGTTCGGCGGCGACCACTTCGTGACCTATCCCCTGCTGCGGGCCCACGCCAAGAAGTACGGAACGCTCTCGCTCGTCCACTTCGACGCCCACTCGGATACCTGGCCCGACGACGGTGAGCGGTTCGACCACGGATCGATGTTCCTGCGTGCCAGCCGCGAGGGCCTGATCGACCCGTCGCGCTCGGTGCAGGTCGGGATTCGCACCGCCAACGATTCCACCCACGGCTTCAACATCTTGTCGGCGCCGTGGGTCCACGAGCACGGGATCGCGGCGACCGTCGAACAGATCCAACGGATCGTCGGCGATCACCAGGCGTACCTCACGTTCGACATCGACTGTCTCGACCCGGCCTTCGCACCGGGCACCGGCACGCCGGTGGTCGGCGGGCTGTCGTCGGGTCAGGCACTGGGCATCTTGCGCAAACTGGCCGGAATCGACTTCGTCGGCGCCGACGTGGTCGAGGTCGCCCCGGCCTTCGACCAGGCAGAGGTCACGGCGATCGCCGCCGCAACCGTCGCCTACGACTACCTGTGCCTGCGAGCGATCGAGCCGGAGCCGAACCGACCGACATGGGCCCGACCTACTTCTGATTCCGCAAGGTCACAGTTCCGGCGGCGATCGTCCAGGCGATGCCCACAGGGACGACCAGGAAGCCGACTGTCGCCGCTGCGCCGAGGAACAGGCTCACGACGCTGAGCAGCCCTGTCACTGCACAGGCGATGCCGAATCCGACGAGCCAACGCGGCATCCAGGTGCGGCGATTGGTCCAGGCGCGATGCGGCTTAGACACACCGGCCGGTCGGAACGTCAACCCCGCGGGTGCAGAGGCTTCTCGCCTCGACCGAGACCAACTCGTATGCGAGCGAGCTCCCGAAAGCCGTCGCCGCCAGCTCGCTGGCGGGTACCTGCCGGCCAACGACCACGTACCGCGCACCGATCGCCGCGTCGTCACCGAACTCCTCGCCCGGAAACTCGTCGTACACGACTTCGGAGGTGGCACCCACGCTCGGCTCAGTCGCGCGGACGAGCTTCGCGCCTGCACTGTCGGGGTCGAGTGGCGCGAGTTCGTCCATGACGATCTTGCCGAGCTCGAGCATCGTCGGCGCAGTCGGCAACTGCCTGAACGCCAACACAGCGTCGGGCGTGACGTCACGCGGTGCGCCGAGGTAGACGAGTGACCACTTGGAGATCCACCCCGTCAGGCCGGCCGCGTTGACCTCCGCCCAGGTGATGACGTAGCTGCCCTGGTCGAGGTCACGGCCGTTGCCGGTCAAGACGAGTTCCGTGAGCGGCGGGAACGAGGCAGCGACCGGTTGGCCCTCTCCCGGCAGCATCCGGATGACGAACGTCTCGTCGAAGGCGATGCCGGGGACCTGGGCCACCGTTCCGGCGATCAACCAGTCGACCGGCTCACCGGGCAGCGTGGTGGTCGGATCTGCCTCGCTCGCGAGCTCTGCTGCGGTCGGCGACTCGGGAGTCGTGGTCGTCGGCACGACCGATGTCGTGGACGAATCAGCCAGTGCACCCGCGGGCGACCGCAGTGTTTCGTCGTTCGACCCACCGCACGCAACGGCAATCACCAACAACGACGAGACGGCGACCAAGGCGACTCTGCGGCTCACCCCTCCCATGCCAACGACGAAGGCACACTGCATCGCATGGAACAAGAGCCGAAGGTCCCAATGGGTGCGCGCGAGGCGGCCCGCATCGCCCGGTCGGTGACCACATATCTTGGCGATGGCAAGAACGGACGGACGGCAGTCTCCGGATTCATCCGCTCGCCCGAGAGATCGAACGAGTCCGTGCTCCAGACCGTTCATGGCCGAGCACGCTGAGCGCCACTCGTGATCGAAGCCTCTTTGTGACAAGGGGCAGTTTCGAGGTTCTGGGTCTGCCCCCGATCTCCGCTGGCCCCTCTGCTTCTGCTGGTACCGTCTCAAGGCTACTCAACTTGAAGGAGTTGAAGTTGATCGAACAAGGCGCGATCTTTGACCGCCGCAAGGTCTTGAAAAGGGTGTTGCGGCCGGCGTTGTGGCGGGGGCTGCATGGTCTGCGCCCTCGATCAACGGGCTATCTCTCCGGCCGAGTTACGCCGCCGCGGGAAGCTTGGGCGGTCCCGTGACCAACCTGGCGCCACTGGGATTTGCCTCACAGTCGTCGACCGATTACGGCGGACTTGCCTCACGCGGCAACGACGGCAACACAGACGGTTCCTACTTCAGCGGAGCCTCCGTATTTCATACCGGGTACCAGTCGGGTGCTTGGTGGCAGGTCGACCTCGGGCAAGCATGCTTCATCCAAGATGTCCGTCTCTGGAACAGGACCGACTGCTGCGCGACACGTGCTTCCAACGTGCAGGTGTATCTCGATGGGGTCTTCGTCGGCACCGCCGCCGGTGTGATCGGGACACCTTCGACCGTTCCGGTGAACTTGACCGGCCAAGTCGTGAGAGTGGTCAATGGGTTTGTAGGTCTTCAGTGGTTTCACCTCGCCGAAGTCCAAGTCTTCGCTCAGCCTTGATCCACCGATCGGGTTGGCAACCGTTCGCAGCGATCGGGAAGCTCCGTCCAGTTCTCGCTGACGATCACGGCTGGTGACGACGGGGGCCAGGACTGGCCAGGAGGCGTTTGCGACCGAGCTCTTCGAGGAGCGGCACCAGATCGTCTGTCACGGTTTCGGTATCGGTCTGGAAGTGGGCTGCCACGGTGGTGGTCAACTCGTCCAACGTCTGGGACCCATCGAGCATCCCCCAGACCAGTGCGCCAACTTCGTTCAACCACGAGACTTCGTCGGTTTCAGGGTGATACAGCACGAGTCGGCCGCCGACCGCTCGGCACGTCACTACCGAGTTCCTCGCCGGAGCAGCGCGCTGTCCGGTCCGATCAACGGCCACTGCGCACCCGCTCTCTGGCACGCTGCCAGGCGAGCGTTGAGTAGTTCCGGAACACCTGTCGATGTCTTTGATCCGGCCAGAGCCATATGGGCAGGTACCTCAGCCGGCTCCCGGGCTCAACGTCGCGGAAGCGACTGAGGTATTCGAGCGTCAGGCGACGGTTGGGCACGAGTCGCGTGTGGCGATCCAGCCAATCAGGTTGCTTCCACTTGAGAAGAGGGCCCATCATCTCGGTGGTTCCACTCAATTGCGCCTCGAGGTGCAGGGCAGCGCCGACCAACTGCTCGACGTTCAGCTCAGACGCGAGCTCGCGAGCGTGATCAATCTCGACGAGCGGGTCGGTTCGCAACCGAGTGACGTCGATCAGCCCGGACAGACGCCGGAAGCCTGGTGGCGTGAGAATGAAGTGTCCGGCTGCGTGAACGAGGCGAAGCGTTGCTGGCAGCGCCGAGCCCGGAAGGTCAGCAAGGGGCACTGGGTCGGCAAAGATCAGGGTGCTCGCCACACTGCGTTGGAAGAGCGATGTGTGAATGTCGACCTCGATGCCATTGGGAGCACACAACGTTGCACCCTTGTCGAGGAGTGGCGAATCTGTGGTCTCGGGATGGCGGTACCCGTGCGCTTCCAGTGCAACGACACACGGAGTGAGTTGATCGTGCGGCACGGCAATGTCAACGTCGCCTGATTGACGGAAGCGCCGCTCGGGGTAGTCCAGTTCTGCGCTCGCCATACCTTTGAGCACCCTGGTTGTGATGCCGTTCTCACTCAAAATGTGCAGCACCTCGATCGCTGTGGATTCGATTCGAAGCTGCACACCGGTGATGTGCACCAGTCGGTCGAGATGGGCGTCACGCTGATGGTTGGGCACGTTGTCGGCGCCAACCACGGTCAACACTCGATGAGCGCTGAGAAACCTCAACGTGAACGGATCCTCAATGTCGAGCTGAATGTCGGCGGTCCAGTCGGACGCTGCCAAGCGAATGAGATCGCTTGCCATTCGACAGCGAGCATCGGTTGTCAGCGTCGCGTCAACGAGGAGCCACGGATTCCGACCAGCCTCACTCCGACCAGCCTTGCTCAGGGCTTTCCGCGGCATCACAATTGCCAAGACGCTAACCGGTCTCTGGGACGACGTCGCCAAAGTGACCGCCTTCAGCCAGCGAGCCTCGGGTCTACCCTGGGCGTGTGCAAGTAGCGCCGCCGGATGGATCCATCGATTCTGAACTCTCCCAATTCCGACACGCCCGGCCGGCCGAGATGCAGTCTGATCGCGAGCATGCGCTTGCGTGAGTCGGCCCCGTTTGCGGTTGGCCCGTTCGACGTGGTCCTTCAGAGTGACAGCGCTGAGTTGCTCTCGCGGTACGAATCCCTCTTCTCAGGTTTCGCGCATTCGTCAGGTGCGGGGACGCCTGTCGTGGTGAAAGTTGAGCACCGCGACGACGGCTTTGCCGCATCGTTCGATGGCACACAGGTGTGCGTCGAGCGCGATGCGGGAGCGATGGAGTTGTGTGTCACTCGAGTGATGAATCGGCGAGTTCTCGACGCCGAGGCACACGTGTTGCACCTGCATGCCGGCGCGGTAACTCGGGCAGGCCTCACGGTGCTGATCATCGGCTCCTCGATGAGCGGGAAGTCGACGCTCGTCGCGAAACTGGTGTCGCTCGGCTGGAGTTACCTCTCAGACGAGCAACTTGGCGTGATGGTAACGGGTGCGCTCGTGCCATATCCGCGCTCGATCACTCTGCGGCAAGAGTCTTGGCCGCTCTTCGACCACCTTGTATCTCCCGCCATGAGAACTCACGCCCACGGTGGGCGTCTTGAAGTGCCGCCTTCGCAGTTTGGTTCGACCTATCACGGCGCACCTGTGTGCCCGACGATCGCCGTCTGTCCAGATGTGTCAACAACGACGCAGAGCACGGAACACATGAAGACCTCCGAGACGATGTCCATGCTGTTGGAGCAATCGCTTGATCTTGAACGAGCAGGTCGTCAGGGCCTCGAAACGATGCTTGCGGTCGTCACCGCTGCACCCGGGTATCACGTTCGCGGACAAGATCTCGCCGAAACATGTGCAGCGATCGAAGAGCTGAGCGCGACAGCATCGGCGCCTGGGCAGGTCAGAAGGTCTGACGTTGTCGACGAGGGCGAGCGTTCGGAGCGTCGAGCAGGGTCACAGGCATGGATGTTCGCTGATGACTCGGCGGCGTTGTATGAGCCCGAGAGTGGCATGCTTGCCCGGCTCGACGAGGCAGGGTACGAAGCCTGGATTGGACTCGGAAGGAGCCCAACGGCAAGCGGCCCGCAACAGTTTGTCAGAGAACTTCGGGATGCGGGTCTACTCGTGGACTCGACCGACCGGTGAACCAGCCACAGACCAATCGGCGGCGGCGAACCAGAACTCTGCTGTTCGGCGCTGGTGTCATGATCCTGACGCTCGTCACAGCCATTGCAGCAGCCGTTGTTATCTCGATCGCGATCGCCGTTGGGGTTTCGCTGTTCGGCTAGCACCGCTCGCCGTCGCCGACACACCGAGCCGCAGGTACAACTCGCCATCTATCGGACCTCTACAGCGCCCCAGGTAGGAATCGAACCTACGAAACACGGTTGAGGAATCGCCTGAGAGCAGTTCGGACCCGTTCGCTGATGTTCGTCGAAATGCAGTCTGAACAGGGCTTTCGCGCCGTTCGACGTTCGTCGCGGTTCGCCGAGATTCACCCCGATTTGGCCAGCGGCGTTACCACGAGCCAGGCGACAGCAGGGCTTCCCTTCTCCAGCTGAGGCTGCATCGCTCGATCTATGCCTGAGGCGATCAAGGTCTCTGGTGTCAGCGATCGCTCGAAGGCCCGGCTGCTCGCGGCGATCTCGACGAGTCAAGTGAGGTCGCTGATATCTGCGATCAGGCCGGCAAGACCGAGAATCGTGAACAAGGCCATGACGACCCAACCTGCATAGCCGAACCGTCGTTCGTCGATACGAGCCGGAAGCGAAAAGAAGAGCACGCCGGGGCGCGTCAACCAATCTGCGAGGAACACGACCAGTGTCGCCCAGATGCCAGGCAACACGACGAACAGTGCGACCGCGAGCCAAACCGTCGGGTTGTTGACTCGGTGCTCTGGTTCCACGCGGTCCCGTGCGAAGCTTGGGCGATGAGCACCTTGCGACGAGTGGTCGGTCGCCCGATTCGAAATCGAACCGAGCACCCGCCATGGGCGTGACCGCAGGACTGCGCGACCGCACGCCGATGGCGCTGGCGCGGGCCACGTGGCGAACCAGTCGGCCGCTCGCAATCCTGTGGTGGGGTCTGGTCGTGCTGCGAGCGGCGCTTCCGGCGGTGTTGACCCTGGCAATGGGTGCGCTGATCGGTGCAGTCCAGGCCGACAACTCGATCACCGGGTCGCTCGCCGTGGTCGGGGCATCGTTCGCGTTGATCAGCGTGACGTCGCCGCTCCACACCCAGGTCGGCGCCGTGCTCGGCGATCGCACATCGGGCCACCTGCAGGCCCAGCTCACGTCGGCGGTCTCGGACCCGCCCGGCATCGCGCACCTCGAGCGCCCCGGACTGGCCGACGAACTGGTGGCCGCCCGTGACTTCGACCTGGGCCAGATCGGCCCGCCGATCTCGGTGTCGATGGGCTTCGTCGGCGCTGGACTCGTCGAACTGCTGAGCGGCGTGGCCCAGGCGGTCGCTCTGGCCACCGTCACCTGGTGGGGTGCGCTGGTGCTGTCGGCGGCCTGGCTCAGCACCCACTACCTCCTCCGCGAGAGCTCCTTCTGGGCCCGGCGCGGCGACCCCGAGGTGCAGGCCGAGCAGCGTCACGCCGACTACTCGTACCGACTGGCGGTCGAAGCGGTGCCGGCGAAGGAACTGCGGGTGTTCGGGCTGAGCGAGTGGGTCGTCGATCGTTTCGCCCAACGTCGCACTCGGCTGCTCGACATGCAGTGGGAGGCCATGAAGCTACGTCAGCGATCACTGTCGACCGTCTTCGTCGTTCTCGTCGTCGCCCATGCCGTCGTGCTCGTGCCGCTGATCGGTGGCGCCGTCGACGGTGACGTTCCGATGAGCGATCTCGTGATCGCGGCCCAAGCGCTGATCGGAATCGCAGCGCTGGCGGTCGGCGGCTTCACGTGGGCGCTCGACGCTGCCGCCGCTCCGGTCAAGGCGGTGGAAGGCCTCGCGGCTCGCATGGCTCTGGAGGGAGCGCTCGCCCAGCCACCCGATCCACCCGGGCCGCTCCCGATCGCAAACCTTCCGCAGGTTGCCATCACCTTCCGCGACGTCGGGTTCACCTATCCGTCGGGAGGCGCTCCCGTCTACCAGCACCTCGATCTCACCATCCCCGCCGGTCGCTCGCTCGCCATCGTCGGGCGCAACGGTGTCGGCAAGACCACCCTGGTCAAGTTGCTCTGTCGGCTGTACGACCCGACGTCGGGCTCGGTCGAGGTCGACGGAATCGACCTGCGCCACGTCGACGTCGACGACTGGCGTCGACGGCTGGCCGTGGTGTTCCAGGACTTCGTGCGCTTCGAGCTGGCGCTGCGCGACAATCTCGTTCCGTCGGCCATCGCCGCACACGCAGCCGGTCCGTCCGACGCCGATCTGGCCGAGGTCCTGGCCACTGCCGGCGCGAGCGGACTCGCCCGACTCGATCAACCGCTGTCCAAGGCCTACCCGGGCGGAACGGATCTGTCAGGCGGACAGTGGCAGCGCGTCGCACTCGCCAGGGCGCTGGCGGGCGTGCACGCCGGTGCCGGCATCGTCGTGCTCGACGAGCCGACCGCCCAGCTCGACGTCCGAGGCGAGGCCGAGATCTTCGAGCGGCTCATCCGTGCGACCCGTGGCTGCACGACCTTGCTGATCTCGCACCGCTTCTCGACCGTGCGCCACGCCGACCGGATCGCCGTGATCGACGAGGGCATGGTCGTCGAGGAAGGCAGCCACGACGAGCTGATGGCCTCGAACGGTCACTACCGCACGATGTTCGACCTGCAGGCCGAACGCTTCGCCGAGGGCCTGCCCGCCGATCCCGACGACGAGGTCGACGCATGACCGACCCCGAGACCGATACTGCCGACGGGCGATCACGCTCTGACGACCTGGGCGAGCTGCCCGGCGGCGGAGCGGCCATCGTCAACATCGTTCGATTGGCGTACCACTACCAGCCGAAACTCCTGTGGGTCAGTCTGGGCATCACCGTGGTCGGCGCCCTGCCCGACGCTCTGATCGCTCTGTGGCTCGGACTGTTGGCCAAGAGCGCTCAGCGACGGGGGCGATCCCGACCGCACGCTGCTGATCATCGCCGGCGCCGGCCTGGCCTTTTCGGCAGTGGGCGGCTGGGTGCTGCGCGCCGGCGGCGACCGACTCAATCTGCGCTTTCGGCAACGCCTCGCCGTGTCGCTCGAGACCCACGTGGCCAGGCTGCAGGCCGATGCCGCCGGAATCGAACACCACGAACGCCCCGACGCCCTCGACCGACTGGCGATGCTGCGCGACCAGGTGTTCACGCTCGATCACATCTTCCTGTCGCTGTTCGGGAGCCTCGGCGTGTTGCTGCGGCTGCTCATCGTGATGGGTGTGCTGGCTACGGTGCAACCCTTGCTGCTGCTTCTCGGGCTGGCGGCCATCCCGCCGGTCATCGCGGCTGCCCGGCGGGGCCGCATGGAGTCGTCGGTGTGGGAGTCGATGGCCGGGCAGCGGCGCCTGGCCCGCCATCTGTTCGTGCTCGGAACCGAGGCAGCCGTCGGCCAAGGAGCTCCGCGTCGCCAACGCTCGACGACCGGTGGCTGCAGCCCGCTACAAGGCGTGGCACGACTTCGTGGGGCCGGTCGAGCGAGTGCGATGGCGATCGGCAGCAGTGCAGACCGCGGCGTGGGCCTGCTTCGCTGCGGCCTTCGTGGTCGCCATCAACGTGGTCGTGCAGGGCAGCGGTCCCGACCGGGCCAGTGCGACGCTCATCGTGATCGTCGCCGGAGCACGCCTGACCGCCTACATCGGTGCCGCGGCAACCGAGATCGACACCTGGGGCTTCTTCGTGCAAGGGTCCCAGCGGCTGTTGTGGCTCGAGCGTTTCGTCGAGGCCAGGCAACGGCACGGCGGCGCCGCCGTGCCCGAACGACTCTCGTCCGGCATCCGCTTCGAAGACGTCTCGTTTGCCTATCCGGGCACCGACCGACTCGTCCTCGAGCATGTCGACCTCGAACTGCCGGCCGGCACCGTGGTCGCCATCGTCGGCGAGAACGGCGCCGGGAAGTCAACGCTGATCAAGCTGCTCGCCGGGCTGTACCGGCCGACCTCCGGGCGGATCACCGTCGACGGCGTCGACCTGGCCGACATGCCGAGCGATCAGTGGCGAACCCGCCTGGCCGGCGCGTTCCAGGACTTCGTCCGATTCGAATTCGTCGCCCAGCACAGCGTCGGCGTCGGCGATCTGTCTCGCATCGACGACGAACCTGCGGTGGCCGCAGCGGTCGCACGGGCCGGTGCCGACGACGTCGTCGGCCGGCTCGACCACGGCCTCGCGAGCCAACTCGGTCCGACCTGGCCCGAGGGGGTCGATCTGTCCGGAGGGCAATGGCAGAAACTCGCACTGGCTCGCGGCCTGCTGCGAGACGACCCGCTCGTCGTCATGCTCGACGAGCCGACCTCGGCGCTCGACGCCGAGACCGAACACAACCTCTTCGAACGCTTCGCTGACCAGGCCCGCGAGACCCGCAGCGACGGCCGGGTGACCGTGCTCGTGTCGCACCGCTTCTCGACAGTGCGCATGGCTGACCGCATCATCGTCATGTCCGGATCCAGGGTCGAGGAGACCGGCACCCACGACGACCTGATGGCACGAGGCGGCACCTACGCCGAGCTGTTCACGATCCAAGCAGCCGCCTACCGCTGACAGGGGTACCTCTCCGGCTTACTGCCCCTTCGAGCGCGGCAAACGCGTCGGTTCAGGTCGACGTCCGACCACCGCATCCCGACGATTCGACGTTACAGCGGCGTTACTACGAGAGAAAGAGGCTCCGATTGATCCCCACCCTATGGTCATCTAGCTGGACTTTCTCAGCGCCCCAGGTAGGAATCGAACCTACGACACACGGTTTAGGAAACCGATGCTCTATCCACTGAGCTACTGGGGCTTGACCGCAACGCACCAGCGCGCGGCGCCGCATACGTTACCGGCCGACCCGTACACGATCCCAGGCATCTGCCAGCCTCGATTGCCTGGGTCGGGTCAACCGATGGCGTCCCAGTCGGTCGGGATAGGGAGCCAGGGCAAGGGTGTGGTCCCGATCACCTCGACGTACTTCTGCGCTGCGCCGGTGTTGAAGACGGCGACGCGTTCGTCAGGGTCGATCGCCCTCTCGGCAACGAGGATTTCGAGCACGCAGAGGCATGCGCCGGCTTCCGGGGCGAAGGCGATCCCTTCGAGCGCCGCACCGCGCCGAGCCCAGTCGAGGAGTATCTGCTCGGGACACGACCGTGCTTGACCTCCTGAATCGTTCACGGCGTCGAGGATCATGAAGTCGCCGACCGCTGCTGGCACGCGGAGACCACTCGCGGCAGTGGTCGCGTTGGGAAACGGGTCGGCGAAGCGCTTGCCCGCCTCCCATGCCGTGCTGATCGGAGCGCACCCTTCGGCCTGGCCGGAGATCATGCGGGGAGAGCGATCATCGGCGAGCCAACCGATCTCCGAAAGCTCGGGGTGTCGGCTGGCATGAACACGTATGCCTCCATCCCGGCGCGGGCGGCGTACGCAGCCATCGCGCCGCCGCGTTTCCGGCGGTGGGAATCGCGACTCGCTCGACACCGAGCTCGTTGGCGCGGCTGATCGCCATCGCCAATCCCCGAACCTTGAACGAGCCGGTCGGGAGTTGCGACTCGTCCTTGACCCAGAGGTCGTTGAGGCCGAGCGCGGCGCCGAGTCGCTCGCACTTGAGCAAGGGCGACATTCCCTCCCCGAGCGTGGCGATCTTCGACTCGTCGGTGACGGGTAGGAGCTCCTGGTAACGCCACATCGTGGGCGGTCGCTGGGCGACTGCTTGCTTGGTCCCGGAAACGGTGAACGCCATGCTGGCCGCATGGCTTGACGGCCAGCCGGTCCCTGAGGCCGGCGATGTCGTGGCCGACCGGCTGCCAGACCCCGCCTTGGGGTAAGTCAGGCGTATCTGCACCACCCGGGCCGCTTCAACGCAAGCCGTCGACCACGGGGAGCGAACGTCGCCGGCACGCCTCGATCGGTTCGAGTGCCTCGGGCGGGATCGCCACCGCCGACTGGGTGAGACCCGGGTACACGACGCGCCCGTTCAGCATCTGACACAGCAACACGGGCTCGGCCACCACTGCGAACGAACCGTCGGGCTGTTCGGTGAAGCGCACCGACGCCAACAGGCCGTCGAGCGTGCGAAGGTCGCTGTACTTGCCACGGCTCGGGGTGCCCATCGCCGACACGAAGTTGCCGAGGCTCCAGAACACCGGCGTGCCGTTCACGACCTCGAGCGGCTGGATCGTGTGCGGGCCGTGGATCAGCACCAGGTCGATGTCGGAATCAGCCAGGATCTGCTCCACCAGCCGGCGGTCGGCTGGATACGGGGTCGACCGGATCTCCACATAGACGTGCAGGCTGACGATCACGATCTCGGCGCCACGTCGCCTGACGTCGTCGACCGCGTCGACAACGGAGGCGCTCGACCGAGCCCGGTTCAGACGCCATGCGTCGCTCGGAAACCCGGAGTTCGAATTGAGCGCGAACGACATGTGGGCGACCGAAGTTCCGTTCACGTCGAACAGTGACGGCACCGCCTCCTCGGGAGAACGGGCAGTGCCGGTGTGCGTGATGCCCAACTCGTCGAAAGCGGTCAGGGTCGACGCGATCCCGCCAACGCCGAGGTCCCACGAATGGTTCGACGCCGTGCTGCATCGGTTGAAGCCGACACGCCGCAGATCGCCGGCCACCTCGTAGGGGGCGGCGATCAACGAACTGCCGAACGGCCCGTATCCGACCCAGCCGTAGTCGCCACCAGGCCCGCTGATCGGGATCTCCATGTGGCAGATCGCCAGATCGGCCGAGGCGATGATCGGGGCGATCGGCGCCAACATCGGACCGTGGTCGATCCGAACCCCCGGCGGAGCGACCGCTTCGGCAGCCTCGTTGACTCGGTGTTCCGACAACCAATCACCGACAGCGACGACCGAGAACGTCCGCGGATGGGCTTCCTGGCGGTCCGCCGTTCGGGTCACCGTCGCACCGGAACTGCCGAAGCCGTGGGCGGTTCCGGCGAGCACCAGAACGAGCCCCACCACCACGAGCAACCGCCGACCGCGCACCGCACGAGCGTAGGTCCCCGGCGCACACGCTCGAGAACCGTTCACGTCCGACTTCTATCTGTCGTATCGTGCGCTCCGTGTTCGAGATCAACCGAATCGCTATCAGCACCGGCGGCGGCGACGCGCCGGGCCTCAACGCCGTCATCCGATCGGTGACGCTGGCCGCCCGCAATCGAGGCTGGGACGTCGTCGGGATCCGCGACGGGTTCAACGGGCTGATGTTCCCTGACGAGTATCCCGACGGTGGTCTCATGGCCCTGCCGCGCGAGGCCGTTCGTGGCATTTCGCACTTGGGTGGCACGATTCTCGGATCGACCAACAAGGGCAACCCGACCGCCTACCCGACCGAGCAGGAAGACGGCACGTTCATCGAAGTCGATCGCTCACCGGAGCTGATTGCCCGAATCGACGACGCCGGCATCGATGCCCTGATCACGGTCGGCGGAGATGGTTCGCTCACCATCGGCAATCACCTGTTCCAGCACGGCCTGCGGGTGATCGGCGTCCCGAAAACGATCGACAACGACATCGAAAAGACCACCGCCACGTTCGGGTTCGACACGGCCGTCGACTTCGCGACGCGAGTGCATCGACCGACTGTTCGACACAGCGACGTCGCACGGGCGGATCATCGTGGTCGAGGTCATGGGCCGCTACGCCGGTTGGATCGCGCTCCACTCCGGGATGGCGGCCGGCGCCCACGCGATCCTGATCCCCGAGATCCCGTACGACCTCGGACCGGTCGCCGCCACGATTCAGCAACGTGAGGAGCGCGGGGCGAAGTTCTCGATCGTTGTCGTCGCCGAAGGCGCAGCGCCCGCCGGCGGCGAGCTGTCGACGCAAGGCAAGGCGATCGGCCAAGCCGTGCAACTCGGCGGCGTCGGCAGCAAGGTCGCCGCCGAGCTGGAGCAACGGACCGGCAAGGAGAGCCGTTGTGTGGTGCTCGGGCATCTTCTCAGAGGTGGGTCCCCAACGGCTCTCGACCGGCTGCTCGGCCTGCGCTTCGGAGCTGCCGCGGTTCGCGCCCTGGAGACCGGACACAACGGCGTGATGGTCGCCCTCGACCCTCCCAACGTCACCTACGTGCCGCTGGTCGGTGCGACCCATCGGATGAAGACCGTGCCGCTCGATGGGGACACCGTGCTGACGGCCCGCGACCTCGGCATCAGCTTCGGGGACCGGATGCCCTGAGTCGCCGGGCTCGCTAGCCGGAGGTCGCGCCGGCGATGTCCTCGACGAGTGCCCATTGCGAACCCTCGCCCGGCCCGGCGAAGGCTCGGTTGGCAGCGACCGTACGCAACGCATCGTCCATCGAGGCACCCAGCATCATCAGGAGGCAGACCGCCATCGTTCCGGCCCGGCCCTGGCCCATCGCACAATGCATCACGACGCCCTCACCGGCCTCCAGCCGGTCCACGATCATCTTCAAGAACGGCATCGTGGCCGCCGCCGACTCGGCCTGGAAGTCGCGAATCGGGAACCACAGGGCGCTCCCCGCCTTGTTGGCTTGCAGCCACTCGACGTAGGTCGGAAATCGAGTCTCCAGTTCGCGAATCTGGTTGAGGCACACCACCGTGGTGGCCCCGTCGGCGAACGACAGCGCTGCCTCGGGGTCGGGGGCCACCTCGTTGCGACTCGTCAACCACAGCGCCCCGTCGGTGCGCGGCAGCGGTATCCGGTCGATGCTCACGGCGCCGGGCGATGCAGCACCGCCGAGGTGGGATGCACGTCGACGTAGCGATCCACAACGGTCGCCTTGCCATCCACCACCAGGCTGTAGCCGTCGGAGTGTTCGCCTGGCGGGAACACGATCGACACATCCGGCCGCTCGGCTGCATTGCGACACGCTCGCCGTCCATCGGCATCGAAGCGAAGCCGACGACCGTCACCGTCGCCCTGGATGGTCGGCCGTAATGCGATCAGGTGCGGGCGGTCGCCCTCCGACACGGTCAACAGATAGCCGAAACCCCAGCGTTCGACTTGCTCGAACAACTCGTCGATCGACACCACGATGCTCATGTCAGAACCGTAGTTCGGATCACTCGCGGACGAGGCCGAACCAGGGTTCAGCGCTGAGGTCGCCTTCATAGATCGCTCGATCATCGGCGTCGGCGACCCGTACCTCGGCCGCTCGCCGATACGCCTCGCCGGCCTCGTCGAACCGACCGAGACAGGCGAGAGCTCGCGCCCTCGCCTCGAACACGTAGCCGTGATCGAAGTCGGCCGCATCGTGAGCGGCCTTCGTGGTGAACTCGGCGCAACGCACAGCGTGGTGCAACGCAACGTCTCCGTGACCGAGCACGACGTGCGCCCGCGACACGAGCCACGACGCACGCCCCTGATTCACGTTCGTGGCCCCGCTGGCGCGACGCCAGTGATAGGCGGCGGCGTAGGCCCGCTGCAGTAGTTCGTCGGTCTCCTCCGGCGTGTGGGCACGATCATCGAGCAGCTCCCAGACAGAGTTGTTGGCAGTGATCGCTTGGGCCCGATGCCAGTTGCCCTCGACCTCGGCCGAGTCGACTTCGCTCGGGAGGGCATCGACGTCGGGCAGCGACTCGCCGGTTTCGAGCAGCGTCTTGAGGCCATCGATCACAGCGACCCAGCCGAGTCGAACACTGGCCCATGTCTTGGGACTCAATGCCAGGTCGCCGTGGCGCAGCGTCACCCTCGTCACACTGCCGTCGTCGTTGGCGGGCGTCAGCGTCCACTCGACCCGGCTCGGCGGTTCAGCCGCCATCTCGGCGTCATACAACACATGCCACGTCATCACCAGCCGGTGAGGTGGGTCGAAGGTTTCGATCACGCCGTCGACTGCGTCGGCGTCCGTGGTGTCGAGCACGTAGCGGTACGGCTCGCCCAGCCGGAACGACGATTCGAGTCGGGTGTGGTGGAAGTACCGAACCGTTTGGTCCGGATCGATGAGCGCATCCCACACCGTTTGGCGCGGCGCCTGGATGAAGATCTCGTAGATGTGAACAGTTGCGGCCATCTCAGGCTCCTTCGGATTCAGTTGTCGATCGTGAATGGGTTGCTTCGGACACGCTGCGAAGGGCGATCAGCCCCGCAACGTACGGCGCCGAGTAGTTGGAGATCCAGCGGTCGTGGATCTCCCGGATCGGCACCGGATTGAGGTGATGGAGTTTCGTGCGGCCGGCCTTCTCGGTGGTGACGAGGTGAGCGTCCTCGAGCACTCGCAGGTGCTTCATCACCCCGAACCGGGTCATGTCGGGAAGCACCTCACAGAGCTCGGTCAGCGTCTGGCCGTCGGCCTGACGCA
Source organism: uncultured Acidimicrobiaceae bacterium (assembly GCA_963700265.1). Lineage (GTDB taxonomy): Bacteria > Actinomycetota > Acidimicrobiia > Acidimicrobiales > Ilumatobacteraceae > Ilumatobacter. The sequence goes on from CAVOWX010000005.1 coordinate 314,806, forward strand.
ACGCATCGAGCAGTGCCCTTCTGCCGTCGTCGGCAAGCGCTTTGAACACGGCATCCATCGGAGTCCCATTATGTGACTATTTAGTCACATGTCAAGGAGAAAGTTTCGGCCAGCAGCGAAAACGGCGACGGCCCCGGGCCTTCACCATGGTGGCGAAGGGCCGGGGCCGTGGGGTCGGATCAGCGACCGACCTGGTCAGCTCGCTGGTTACTCGTTGCCGGCACCGGACAGGCAAGCCTGAATGTCGGCCGGCAGCTCGAAGTCGAATCCTTCGAGATCCTTCGGCAGCAGTTGCTGGAGGTCGAGGCCTTCCAGGTCGGGCAATTCGATCGCGCCGAGCATTTCGCTGAGCTCGGTGACCGTGGCGGAACCATCCGTCTCGATCGTGACTGCGCCGTCCTTCTGGGTGATCGTGACGGACCCGTCGCCGTCGCCGAGATCGACCATCGACATACCGTCGGGGCCGATCACCGAGATGTGCGTGCCGTCCGAACCGAACATCCCGAACTCACCGAACGGCATCTCACCCATGTGACCAGGGCCACCCGGACCGGTGATCGCGAAGTCCTCGAACATGCCGTCGAAATCACCGCTCCCGAAGTCTTCGAACATCGTGCCGAACTCGCCGTCAACACCGAGACATTCGGCGATTTTGTCGAACGGCTGACCATTCACCGTGCCGTCGCCAAGGTCGACCACGATCGGGTCGCCGTCAGCGTTGCTGATCACGATCTTGCCCTCGACCGTGGGCTCATCGCTGTCGTCGTCGTCGCTTGGGACGGTGTCGGGGGCAGGCGCCGCGATCACTTCGTCGCCCGCCTGCGGCGACACGCTCGGACGCTCCGCCGATGCGAACTGGCTGACGGCGACCAGACCGCCGGCCGTCAGGCCGGCCGCTGCAAGTGCAACCAGTGCGGTTCGACCGCGTCGGGACGGGGGCTGGATCACCGGCGAGGGCGGGACGACCGAGGCGGCAGGACCGGACGGGACTTGATCGAAGGGGTTCATGGACACCATCATGCAGGATTCACCTGAACTGCGCCTGAGAACTGCTGAACACCGCTCTCAGGAAGCGCTCAGCAGCTTCGGGCAGACTGTGCCCATGCGGTTGCTGGTGGTCGATGACGAGGTGCGCCTCGCAGAAGCACTCAGCCGCGCCCTGCGGGCCGAACACTTCGACGTCGACGTGGTCCACGACGGCAACGACGCGATGTGGCATGCCCAACAGGTCGAGTACGCGGCGATCGTGCTCGACATCATGTTGCCCGGCAAGAACGGCTACGAGGTGTGCCGGGATCTACGGGCGGCAGGCAACACGACACCGATCCTGATGTTGACCGCCAAGGACGGCGAATACGACGAGGCGGAAGCACTCGACACCGGCGCCGACGACTACCTCCGCAAGCCGTTCTCACTCGTCGTGCTGCTGGCACGCTTGCGAGCGATGTTGCGGCGCGGCCCGTCGCACACGCCGGACACGATCGAGGTCGGCGATCTCGTGATCGACCGAGGCCAACTCACCTGCACCCGTTCAGGCGAGCAAGCCGATCACCCTGACGCCTCGCGAACTGGCGGTGCTCGAACACCTGGCGCGCCGAGCGCCAGACGTGGTGTCGAAGTCGTCGTTGCTCGACGAGGTGTGGGGGCTCGGCTTCGACGGTGACCCGAACATCGTCGAGGTCTACGTCGGCTACCTGCGTCGCAAACTCGGACGCCACACCGTGCGCACCGTCCGCAACGTCGGCTACCAATTGGTCGGCAACAAGCCGGCAGGTGAGTGATGTTCGGATCTGTCCGCTCGCGCCTCACCGCAGTCGTCGTGGTGACCGTCGGCGGGCTCACCTTGATCGCCGCCCTCGTAGCGCCGCGAGCGGTCCACACTGCGCTCGTCGATGATCGGCTCGACGCCGAGGTCGACGGCGAGCTCGCCGCCCTCGACCCGATGTTCACCGCGGTCGCTGTCGGCGCCTTCGGCCAAATCGGGGCACCAGAGCTGACGACACTGTTCGGACCTCAGATCGTTGCGCTGACCGACGCCCTCGAGCCGTCTGGAGCGGTTGCTCGCCTGCGTTCGTTCGACGATGGCGGGCTGTTGCGCGTCACGCCGATGGCCGACGTCGTCGGAACGGTCGAGGCGTCGGGTCAGGTACGCGTCGAACTCGCCGATTACGAAACGTTCGACGGTCCGCTGATCTCGATGTCCCAACTCTCGCGACTCGCCGGCGAACTCAACGGCGGGTGGTACGGCGAGGCCTACGGCGACCTGTTCAATGTCTTTCAGGACGGCACCTTGACGTTTGAAGACTTCCTGACCGACCTCGACGACAGATTCGGAACCACCGTCGAGGACCGGCTCGACACCAGCGTCTTCGAAGGTCTCCCGCCGATCGAGATCGGTGACGGTGGCATCCCGCGGGCCGTGTTCGAGATCCTGCAGAACGATCTACCAACGATCTCACGAGCGATCCAGCCGACTCCGACCGCTCGACTGGACGACTACATCTTCGGCGTCCGGTCGGCCGGAGGAACCGACGTCATCGTCTCCGCCTCGGCGGAGGGAATCGATCGAAGTGTCGAGCGGGTCCGCAACCTGCTGTGGTTCTCGCTCCCGATCACGATGCTGCTCGCCGGCGCACTCACCTGGCTGCTGGCTGGGCGAGCGCTCCGTCCGGTGAAGGCGATCACCGAACAGACCGGACGAATCCGATCATCGACGCTGCATGAACGGGTTCCGGTGCCGGCCGGGCGCGACGAAATCGCCGGCCTGGCGACCGAGATGAACACGATGCTCGATCGGGTGCAGAGCGAAGATCGGCGGCGGCGCCAGTTCGTCGCCGACGCCTCACACGAACTGCGGTCGCCGATCGCCGCCCTTCGCACGCAAGCCGAAGCGACGCTGACGACCACCGACGATCCGGACGTGATCGAGTTGGCGACCGGTGTTCTGGCCGAGTCGACCCGCATGGGCACACTCGTCGACGACCTGCTCTCGTTGGCGCGCCACGACGAGGCACAAGCGCCACCAGGGGTCGTACTCGACCTCGACGACATCGTGCTGGCGGAGGCTTCTCGCCCAAGGCGCGTGCCGATCGACGTTCGGGGCGTGTCTGCCGGGCGCGTGCGCGGCCGGCCGGACGAGCTCGCCCGAGTCGTGACACATCTCCTCGACAACGCCGCCAGGCACGCTGCGGCCAGCGTGATCGTGGCGCTTGCCACCGTTCGCAGCGACGGCCAGGAGATGGTTCGACTCACCGTCGACGACGACGGTCCAGGGATCCCCGAGGATCAAAGACAGAACATTTTCGAGCGGTTCGTCCGGCTCGACGAGGCGCGCCAGCGCGACAACGGCGGAGCCGGCCTGGGTTTGGCGGTCGTCGCCGCCGTGGTCGACGCAGCAGGCGGAACCGTTGCGGCCGACGTCAGCCCGTCGGGAGGTGCCCGTTTCGAGGTTGCCCTGCCGGTGGTCTCATAGCCTGCTGTCAGGCACCAGCAGGCGAGCGACGTCGCGCCAGCCGCCGATCTGGAGCTCTGGAGGCTCGGCGCCGGCGGTGCCGTCGGTCTGCAATCGACGCAACACGTCCGCCGCATACGACGTCACCACCACGTCGTCGACCGTATCGATCAGCACCTGCAACTCGCGGCGACGCCTCGTGGCATCATCGCCCGATGCAGCTACGGCACCGGCGACCTGGGCGATCGCACGGTCCCAGTAGCTGACCGAATCCATCGCCTCGACGGAGACGACATCGGCCAACGCTCGCTGGTCGTCGCCGATGATGGCGAGCGCCGTGGCCCGAGCGGCGAGGGCGAACGGTGACACCTCGACGTTGACTTCGAGCAACTTGGCGAGCGCCCCGTCGACGTCGCCGTCGAGTAGGCGACCGAACGCCATCACGACCCGCCCTTCCTCGACGTTTGCCCCGGTGGTGTCGAGTCGAGCGACCGCTTCGTCGGCCAGCTCGGCTGCCTTGGCTCCGCGCCCGAGGTGCATGGATGCGCCGGCCGCCGCGATCGCCGGATACGCCATCGCCCCGAACGAGTTGGAGAGCACCATCACCTCTTCTACCGAGCGGTTGGCGTCGGCGAAGCGACCGGACGCCACGTACGCCCGGTTGAGCGTGCTGAGTGCCTGGATCATGCCGAACCGGTCGTCGATCTTGCGGAAACCGGCCAACGCGTCTTCGGCGAGGTCGGTAGCAAGCGACGTCTGACCGCGCCACAGGTTGATGCTGGCCTGCAGGTTGAGCATCAACGAACCACCCCAATGGTCGCCCCAGTTGCGGGCTTCCTCGAGCACGGTCGCCGCCAACTCGAGCGCCTCGTCGGTGCGCCGGCCGAAGTGGAACACGTACGCCAGGAGTCCCTGCGACCAGGTCAGGCCGGCGCGGTCACCCATCGCCGCGAACGCCTCGATCGCCCGCTCCAGCCGGCGGTGCGACTCGCCGTGATCGCCGGACAGGAACGACACCCACGCCTGGTTCTGATGGACCCACGCGACGCCGCGCCGGTCGCCAATCGCGACGAACAGCGCCTCGGCCTCACCGAGAAACCATTCGGCGTCGCTCAACGATCCGCCGAAGATCTCGGCGTAGCCGCGACCCCGCAACGCTTCGGCCAGGTGCACGTCGTCGTCCAGTTCTCGAAAGATCTCGACGGCGCGCCCGAGGGCACGACGGGATGCCACGAGGTCGCCCTCGAGCTGCTCGATCGCCCCGAGCAGCCGGCAGGTCTCGCCGCCGGTCACCCGATCGCCGGCCTCGTCGGCACGCTCGGAAAGTTCGACCAGAACGGCTCGGCCGCGCCGCAACTCGTGGATCTCGATCAGGGCCTCCGCCTGGAGCAACAGCAATCGGCGGTGGGTGTCGGGGGGAGGGTCCGGCAACGCCAACGCCCGCTCGACCAAGGCCAGGCCATGCCGGTGAGCACCCTGGTGGAACCAGCGAACAGCGGCGTCGGCGAGCAGTTCGATCGCCATCAGCCCAATCGTGTCGACGACGCCGGGCACCGGTCCCAGCTCGGCTCGCAGCTCTGCTGCGCTGGCCGCGTGATGGGCGCGGGCGTCGAGCGCGTCGGGCTCGGCGAGGCTCAGATAGTTGGCGACCCCCGCATGGCGCTGTGCACGCGCCTGCTTGGTGAGCGTGTGGTAGGCCACCTCACGCACGACATCGCTGCGGAACCGCCAAATCAGGCCGTCGACCACGAGCATGCCGACCGACTCCAACTGCTCGATGTCGGTCGGCTCGAATGGCTGTTCCAGGGCTTTCGCAAAATCGCGCAGCGCACCGACGTGTCCGCCGTTGCCGAGCACCGCGGCGTTGTCGATCACCGCCCGCGGCGACGGTGGCAACTCATCGAGCCGAGCTGCGATCAGAGCACGCAACGATCCGGGCAGCTCGTCGGCGCCGTGATGCTGCGTGCCGGAGGCGGCCCGCCGGGCGAGCTCGATCAGGAACAACGGGTTGCCGCCGCTGCGAGTCGAGATCCGCTCCACGACATCGGCTGGCAGATCTGGACCGGCGGCCCGGCTGACGAGTTCTCGCGAGTCGTGATCGTCCAGTGCTTCGAGCGCCAGATGGAGGGTCAGCACGTGTTCGGAGGCGGGTGGCCAGGTGAACCCGTCGTGCTCGTTGGGGCGTTCGGTGGTGACGATCAGCAGCGGTGCGCCGGCGAGCTGCCGCGCCGCCGATTCGAGCAGCTCGAGCAGCAGTGGAGCTGCCCACTGGATGTCATCGACCCAGACGACGACCGGACCACGCCCGCTGCGCCGGCGCAACGCCTGCACGATCACGGCGAACACCGCATCACGGGTTGCGACCGGGCCGAGCGCGTCGAGCGCCGAGGGCTGCCCGAGCAGATGCATCACCAGCTCGACCATGCCGTCGCGCCTGCTCGGATCGGAGGAGAAGTCCTCGATCCGGTCGAGGATCCGAGACACGCCACGCCGGACTTCGGCAGGTGTCCCGTTGCGATTGAAGCCGAGTCGTGTCACCAGCCCTCCGACGACCGGCCACCACACGTTCGGTTCAGCGTAAGGAGCACAGGCGCCCTCGATGATCAAGGTGTTCGGACGTTGGCTCGCCAGCAATCTGACCGCCTCGTGGACCAAGCGGGACTTCCCGATTCCGGCCTCGCCGGCCACGGTGATGATGGCGCTCCGCCCCGATGCGACGACCGACCAGATCGAACGCAACATCGCCATCTCAGCGGAACGGCCGGTGAACTCGACGTCTGACGCCCAACGCCTCGCCACCGGCGCACTCTCCAAACCGAGCGCCTCCCAAACCAACGTGTCCTGCGAACGGCCGCGCAGCCGCACGTCGTCCAACGCCCTGAACCGGACAGCGGCCGAGCACAGCTGCTTGGTCGGATCGCCGACATACACAGCGCCGGCGACCGCCAGTTGCTGCAGGCGCGCAGCCGTGTTCACGACATCACCCATCGCGGTGTAGTCGGTGCCGGCAACGGTGCCGACCAGCACTTCGCCCGTGTTCACGCCGACCCGCATCTCGAGTGCGTCGGACGGATGCTGGTTTCGGAACTCTTGAAGGGTCGCCTGCATCGCCATCGCAGCCCGGACCGCCCGTTCCGCATCGTCCTCGTGGGCAACCGGCGCGCCGAACAGCGCCACGATCGCGTCGCCGAGCATCTTGTCGACAGCACCACCGTGGGCCTCGACGTCGGCGACGAGCTGTTCGAACACGGTGTCGATCAGGCGTTTGACCTGCTCGGGATCGCGATGCTCGGAGAGCGAGGTGAACCCCACCAGGTCGGCGAACAACACGGTCACGACGCGTCGTTCCTCATCGCCAACGAAACGATTCGATGCGCGCTGCGGGGTTCCACACGACGGGCAGAAGTTGGCACCGCTTGGCACCGGGAGCGAACAGGAGAGACAAACCGCCAAGGGCCCGAGCGTAGCCCTCGCACGAAGGTCGTTCGTTCGGGGGACCCCGATCATCCCCTAGGTGGATGCGATCGCAGCAAATGCCACGTAGACATGAAGCCATGACGAGTTCAATTGCTACGCCTCCCCCACCTTCCGCTCTCACGGCGGCCGCCGGCGCGATCGATGCTCGCAAGACATACGGGATCGGTGATGCCGCCGTGCACGCCCTCGATGGCGTGTCGCTCAGCTTCGAGCCAGGTCGGTTCACGGCCATCATGGGCCCATCAGGGTCGGGCAAGTCGACGTTGTTGCACTGCCTGGCCGGGCTCGATTCGTTGACCGAGGGGGCCGTCTACATCGGCGACACCTACCTGGCTTCTCTGAACGACAAGCAGCTCACGGAGTTGCGTCGCAAGGCGGTCGGGTTCGTGTTCCAGGCGTACAACCTGATCCCGACCCTCACCGCCAAGGAGAACATCCTGCTGCCCTTGATGCTCGGCGGCGAGTCTGGCGATGCAGCCTGGATCGACCACGTGATCGACACGGTGGGGCTGAGGAGTCGGCTGACGCACCGCCCGAGCGAGCTGTCCGGAGGGCAACAGCAGCGCGTCGCCGTCGCCCGTGCACTGGCCAGCCGACCGACGATCATCTTCGCCGACGAGCCGACCGGCAACCTCGACTCGAACAGCGGCGCCGAGATTCTCACGTTCATGCGCAACGCCGTCGACGAGTTCGGGCAGACGATCGTGATGGTCACCCACGACCCCTACGCCGCCGCCTACTCCGACCGGGCGGTGTTCCTGGACGACGGCAAGATCGTGCACGACATGGCCGACCCGACCGCCGACAGCATCATCGACCGCATGAAGCAGATCGGACACTGAGGTCTGATCATGATCGGAACACTTGCACGCAAATCGTTGCGAGCCCGATTGGGCCGCAACATCTTCATCGGCCTGGCGATCATGCTGGGCGTGTCGTTCGTCGCCGGGTCGTTCGTGCTCGCCGACAGCATGAAGGCGACGTTCGACAACCTGTTCACCGAACTCAGCGAAGACGTCGACCTCGTCGTCCGCGCCGAACTCACCGGCGTCGACGAAACCGAGGCCGTCCGCGATCCGATTCCGCTCGAACTGGTCGATCAGGTCAACGCCGTCGACGGGGTCGAGCATCGTCGACGGCAGCGTCCAGCGTTACGCCCAGATTGCTCGACCAAGACGGCGAGCCCGATCGGCACACAGGGCGCGCCGGCGCTCGGCTCTCATGGAGCGGCGAGGACGGCCTCGACGGCATCGAGCTGAAGGACGGCCGCGCGACCGTCGAGCCCGAACGAGGTCGCGATCGACAAGGCCACCGCCGACCGCGATCGGCTACGAGGTCGGCGACGAGATCACGATCGTGTTCGACACGCGGCCAGCAGAGCTTCACGATCGTCGGACTGGTCGGGCTCGGCAACACCGACGGCTTCGCCGGGGCGACCACGTCGCTGTTCGACCCAGCCTCGGCCCAGGAGATCCTCAACGCCAAAGGCACGGTCGATACGGTCGAGATTCGGGTCACGGAGGGCAGCGATATCGCCACCGTCGAGGCGGCGATCGCCAAGATCCTGCCTGACCGTACCGAGGTCGTGACCGGCCAACAGGTCGCCGACGAGACGTCCGACGCGATCGGCTCGATCATCGACGTGTTCGGCACCGGCCTGCTCGTGTTCGCCTTCATCACGGCGTTCGTGTCGGCGTTCATCATCAACAACATCTTCGGCATCACGATCGGTCAGCGACTGCGTGAGCTGGCGCTGCTGCGGTCGGTCGGGGCGAGCGGCTCGCAGGTGCGACGCATGATCGTGCTCGAGGCCCTGGCCGTCGCTGTCGTCGCCACCGTGATCGGTGTGTTCGGTGGGCTCTTGGTGGCCCGCGGCATCATCGGCATCTTCAACGCCGCCGGCGCCGGGTTCCCCGGGATCTCGATGGTGATGTTGCCGCGCACCGTCATCGCCTCGGCGATCGTCGGGATCGGCGTCACGTTGATGTCGGTGATCGTGCCCGCTCGCCGCGCTTCGCGGATTCCACCGGTCGCCGCGATGCGGCCCGAACTCGGGTTCGTGGCACTCAGCGCCAGCCGTCGCCTGGTTGGCGGCGCGGTCGTCACCGGCGTCGGCAGTGCTGGCGTTCCTGCTCGGGTTGTTCGTACGCCCCGGTGGCGGTGCCGGGCTGGCGCTGTTCGCCGGAGGCGGCGCACTGTTGGTGTTCCTCGGCGTGACGAGTCTGTCCAGCACGGTGGCGCGGCCCGTCAGCCGTGCGATCGGGGCTCCGATCGAGCGGCTGTTCGGTACCGCCGGGCAAGGTCGCCCGCGACAACGCCGCACGGTCGCCGCGTCGCACCGCCCGTACGGCGTCGGCGCTGATGATCGGCGTCGCCCTGATCAGCGCCGCGGCGGTGTTCGCTTCGTCGCTGCGTGACACGTTCGGGCGAATCCTCGACCAGGCGATCACCGCCGACTACATCGTCACCGACGACTCGTTCCAAGGGCTGCCGCCAGCCGTGGAGGAGCGCCTCGAAGCGCTCGATGAGATCGCCGCCGCGTCGCCGTTCCGGTTCATCGCCGCCAGTGTCGGCGAGGACAAGATCCAGGTGACGGCGGTGGACCCGGTGGCGTTTCCGCAACTCGTCAACCTCGATGTGAAGGACGGCAGGGTTCGAAGGCGTCGCAAATGGGGACGGCCTGATGCTGCTCAAGAGCGAGGCCGACGATCGCGCGCTCTCGATCGGGGACACGGTCGATCTGGTGTACCAGAACGGGGTCGAGTCCACGCTCACGGTTGCGGGTCTGTTCGACGACAACTCGCTCGGTGCCTCGTGGTACATCTCGCTCGACGAGCTCGCATCGGTCAGCAATCAGACACCCCGCGATCAGTTCGTGTTGGCGCGACTCGCCGACGGTGTCGATCTCGAGCGCGCGCGTGCCGCCGTGGAGGCGTCGTTGTCAGAGTTCCCGCAGGCCAAGGTGCAGGACAACTCCGAGTTCCGCGCCGAGCAGGAGGGCCAGATCAACCAGCTGCTGGTGGTGATCAGCACACTGCTCGGGATGGCGATCCTGATCTCGTTCCTCGGGATCGCGATCACGCTCGCTCTGTCGGTGTTCGAGCGCACCAGGGAGATCGGTCTGTTGCGAGCGGTCGGCATGAATCGCCGCCAGCTTCGACGGTCTGTGCGCTGGGAGGCCGTCATCGTGGCGGTGTTCGGTGCTGTGGTCGGGCTCGTCGTCGGGATGCTGATGGGGATCGCCCTCAGCATCGCCGTGCCGAACAACGTGATCGACGGCATCACGTTGCCGTGGACCACGATCGTCATCGTGCTGATCGGCACGATCCTGGCGGCCGTCCTGGCGGCCCTGTACCCGGCCCGCAAGGCGTCGAAGATGGACGTGCTGCAAGCGATCGCCACCGAGTGATCGGGCGGTCGGTCGACCCGGTCGGTCTCGCTGATCGAACGTCGGGCAGACTGGTTCGATGCCACGACGGCCTGACGAACTCGACGAGGTGGCGCTCTCGTTCCTGCGCGAGCGCCATCTCGCGACCCTCACCACCCTGCGAGCCGACGGTTCGCCGCACGTGGTGCCGGTCGGGTTCGGGTACGACCCCGACGCACGGGTGGTTCGGATCATCACGTTCGACGGGTCCCAGAAAGTGGTCAATGCTCGCAGCGGCGGGCGCGCTGTCGTATCGCAGGTCGATGGTGGACGGTGGATCACGCTCGAGGGCGAGGTACGCGTCGTCGCCGACGAGGTCGGGGTGGCGCTCGCGGTCGCCGCCTACACCGAGCGATATCAGGCACCGGGCGAACGGCCAGATCGGGTGGCGATCGAGATCGCCGTCGACCGGGTGCTGGGTCGGGTTTGATGGCCGGCTACTCGGGAACCCCGCTCCCGAAGAAGCTCGGTATCAAGGAGCTGACCCAGTTCGCCATCAAGCACGCTCCCGACGGTTTCGAGCTCGTGCTCGGTGAACTGCCCAGCGGGGCGGAGTGGCGCAAACAGGTTCGGGTCGGCCTCGACGTGGTCGGTGGCGTTCTACACGTCGAGGTCGACAATGGTTCGGGAGTGGCCGAAGCTGACCGCCGCCGTAGCACCGAATGGAACGGTCTGGATCGCCTGGCCGAAGCGCGCCAGCGGAGTGCCGACCGACATCACCGAGGACGTGCTGCGCGACGAGTTCCTGCCGACCGGCTGGGTCGACAACAAGGTCTGCGCGATCGACGACACCTGGAGCGGCTTGCGCTTCGCACTCCGCCGCGAACTGCGCTGACGGTGACGCAACGGCGAGAAGCCGAATCGAGTCGTCGTACTGGCGATCGAGAGCTATGACCCCAACGACATCCCGATCGAAGGCGGCGCCAGGCTCTGGAAGCCGGCAATCGAGCGTGCAGAACGAGATCTGGCGATCCGTCAGATCATCGAATCCGAACCTGTCGACTAACCCGCTGCTGCATCCGAGCCGCAGAGCGTTGGCGCTGCCGGCTGGAATGCTCGGTCAGGGTGCGGGGGTGAAGATTGCGGTCAACACCGAGTCGTACAGGTCCGAACTACTGACGGAACCGGCGTGGTCGCAGACGAGATCGTAGGTGGCGGTCGTCCCGGCGGCGATGTCGAACACCCTCGTCCCCGCCAACTGCGAGAGAATTCCAACATTCCCTGGCGACTCCCACCACTGCAGATAATCGTCATCCAGGAGCGGCGGACTGGCGGCCGCGCTGATCGAACAGCGAACGGTATCAATGGCGACGCTCTCGACGACGCTGGTGCTGGAGTTGACGGTGACTTGTCCGGCTACTGGTGCGGTGACCGTCACCGATACCACCGTCTCATCGGTCGACGTGACGCTCTCGCTGGTGTCGCGGGCGGTGACGGCGAAGGGCTCGCGGGCATCGAGCAAGGCCACCTTGGCGGCGAGCTCAGCGAGTGACGTTTTGGTGTAGTAGCCGTTGATGTCGATCACGATGTTGACGGTTCCGTTCTCGTTGTACACATTGAACGATCCGGTAGCCGACAACGGCACCGTCACCGCGTTCGGTGTAGCTGGCTGACCAGGGGCAGGGTTCAAACTCGACCCCAACGGACGATCACCACCAGGCCACAACGTCAAGAACCCGTTCGCCGTCGCATTCAGCGCAGTCACGTTCATCGACAACCCGACCGCGTCGGCCGGGATCGTGCAGTTCCCGTTCGAACCGGTCGCTTGCAACGTGGTTGTGTCAGCTGCACTCAACGTCCCCTTCGAACCGACCCGCAACGGCGCAGGACGCGTATCGATCAGCCGGCACGGTGTGATCGGCACAAACGTCGAATCGAGATCACCGGGCGCTGCATCGACCCGCCACGCTTGCCCCACGATCAGCGTCGCCAGCAGCGTGACCACCACCCCGCTGGTAAACCACACCAGCGAACGAACACGAAATGTCACCGTTTCCATCACACACCCCCATGTGTCGACGCGCCCGACCCGATGCCGAACACCTCGCCCACCAGTGTTCCACGCCCACCCCACCCCCAAAACCGGCAAGCCTGTGCTGGACAAAGCACGGCGACATGAACGGCGCACTCGCCGCCGCCCTTCACGAAACCGGGCTGACCAACACCCCGCCCCCACCGCGGGCGTTCGCGCGATCCCGTTCTGTTCAGCAAGTCACCCCACCAGACGACCCGATTTTTGGAACAGCACGGCCACCCCGATGGGTGAGCGGGGGGCTGGCTAGCTGACTTCGCGGGTGCGCCAAGGGAGTTCGTTGAGGTACTTCACGGCGGCCGGGTGGGGGTCCATCTGGCGGATCTCCGTGGGCAGGCGGCGGTCGAGGCGAACCTGGCAACCGGGGCACCAGTACAACATCCGGCCGAAGCGGCCGACCGGGCGGGATTCGATCGTTTCCGAACAGCGAATGCAGCCCTGGCCGATGCGGCCATAGCAAGCCAGGCCGCCAGCGGTATGGCTGGTGGTGGCACGGCGGATGCGACCCTGGTTGGTGCGCACCATCTTGGCGGCGGTGTTCACGATCAGCACCGCATCGTGATGAGTGAGATCGGCGATATGCGCCCACGGGCTCAGCTCGGCCGCCCACAACACCTCGCACCGATACACATTGCCGACGCCCTGCATCACGTGCTGATCGACCATCACGTCGCGCAGGCGCGCCTCGGGATTCGGGTATGACAGCAACAGATCGGTCACTTCGGCAAGGTTGGCGTCGGAGCGACACAGGTCAGGGCCGAGACGGCCACCTCCAGGATGACGTTGCTTCTCGTCTTGGCGATACGTCTCGATCATGGGGGCGTTGAAACACACGGCGACGAAGTCATCGGTCTGGATCGAGGCTCGGAGCTGATCCCAAGAGTGACGCCACGGCGCCCCCTTGCGATACACGTTCCACTCGCTCTTGCCCTTGAGGTGCGAATCGAGCACGAGCCCGTCGTCCCACACCACTTCGAGGTGCTTGCCGTTGGCCTCGACGATCTCGACGATCCGGCCGGCCTGCGGCACCGGGCCGATCAGGTTGGGGGCGTCAAAACGAACCATCGGACGGCCGACAAGGGCAGTCCGCATGACGCTGGCGCTTCGAGCAATGGTCCCCACGGGCATTGCCGAGTGATCGTACGCGTCCACATCATGGGATCCGGGGATACCCCGTGTTCATGCGGGTCTCAGGGCAATTGGCCGACGTAGGCGAGGGCGATCCGCAGCAGCCGATCCTGGCCGCCGGTCATCTGGTCGATCACCTCAGCACTGGCCGCCTCGGCAGGCGTGTACCAGGCCAGGTCGAGTGCTTGCTGAGTGGGTTCGCAATCACCGTCGACCGGCACGACGTACACCAGACTCACGGCGTGTTGGCGAGGGTCGTGGAAACCGGTGTGGTCGGCATTGGGGAAATACTCGGCGACCGTGAACGGTGACGGACTGACCGGAATCCGTGGCAACGCCATCGGCCCGAGATCCTTTTCGCAGTTGCGCAGCAGGGCATCGCGCAGCCGTTCGCCGTGCTTCACCCGACCGCTCACGATCAACCGGCTGATCGAACCGTCGGCGGCCTGCCGCAGCAGCAGGCCGATCTCGGTCACGTTGCCGAGCGCGTCGACCCGCACCGGGATCGCCTCGACGTAGACGATCGGCATCTGGGCACGGACCAGTTCCAGGTCGTCCACGGACAGCCAGGTGTTGTCGATTGCGGTATCGATGTCACTCACGACCGAACATCATAAGTCGCGGCGCCCGACACCGACCGGTTCGCATGGCTTCTGGCTGGAGGGCCCGGGGCTCACGGGCTGCGACCACTAGCGTCGGGCACCATGGGAGCCGGCAGAACACGACTCGGCGACATGACGTGGACGGAGTTGGTCGAGGCCGACGCGACCCAACCCGACCGGAGGGCGCGGTTTGTCGTGGTACCGGTCGGCAGTTGTGAGCAGCACGGGCCGCACCTCCCGCTCGACACCGACACAGTGATCGCCACCGCGCTCGCCAGCGATCTGGTTGCGCGACGTGACGACTGCCTGCTGGCGCCACCGGTCACGATCTCCGCCAGCGGCGAACACCAGGGCTTCCCCGGCACGTTGTCGATCGGGACCGACGTGATGGCGAACGTGATCATCGAACTCGTCCGTTCCGCCGACTGGGCCACCGGCGTCGTGTTCGTCAACGGGCACGGCGGAAATCTGGCGGCGATGCGGCGCGCCAAGATGGTCCTGCACGAGGACGGCCGCAAGGCGCTGATTTGGTGGCCGAGCGTGCCTGGTGGCGACCCTCACGCCGGTCACACCGAGACCTCGCTGATGCTGGCCCTGGCGCCTGATCAGGTCCGGCTCGGGGCAGCCACATCCGGCCCGATCCCGGCGATCGACGACCTGATCCGACAGGGGGTACGACCGCTCAGCCCCACCGGAGTGCTCGGTGACCCGACCACGGCCAACGCCGACCACGGAAACGAGTTGATCCGCGCCATGACCGACGCACTCGCAGCCGCTGTCGACGACTGGGCCGACGATGCCTGATCAGCTGGCAGGCGACCGGGCAACAAGTGACGCGTCCACCGGTCTGTGTCGGTATCGGCTCGACTCTTCGGTTCAGCGGCACGGCAACGTGGTGATCGGGGGGTCGCCGCTCAAGCTGTTCCGGTTGACCGGCGGTGGAGCCCGGATGGTCGAGCGAATCGCAGCCGGTGAGCTGGTCCCGGGATCAGTCCTCACGGCGGCGCTGGTGAACTCCGGAGCGATTCATCCCCAACCGGATCACACACGATTCACCGCAGCAGATGTCACCGTCGTCGTCCCCACGCTCGGCGAACCAGCCCATGTTCCCGACGGTGCCATCGTCGTCGACGACGGATCTGCATCACCGGTCACGGCGGCCACCGTCAGGCTCGCCTTCAACCAGGGGCCTGGGGCGGCACGCAACGCCGGGCTCGAACTGGTCACCACCGAACTCGTCGCCTTCGTCGACTCCGATGTCGAACTCACCGATGGTTGGCTCGACCCGCTGCTGGCCCAGTTCGCCGACGATCGGGTGGCGCTCGTCGCACCCCGCGTGCGAACCGACCCCGGCACCACGCTGTTGGGCCGCTACGAACATGACCACAGCCCGCTCGACCTCGGCCCGGAACCGGCCCGGATTGGCGTCGGCACCCGAGTCGGCTACGTACCGGCGGCGGCGATCGTGTGCCGAACCGACGCGATCAGGGCGATCGGCGGGTTCGACACGGCACTCCGGTTCGGGGAGGACGTCGACCTCGTCTGGCGCCTGATCGAAGCCGGCTGGGTCTGTCGGTACGAGCCGGCCGCCGAGGTGCACCACGCGATCCGCCCCGACCACATCGCATGGATCCGTCAACGGATCGGCTACGGCTCGTCGGCGGCAGCGTTGGCCCGCCGTCACCCAGGAGCCCTCGCACCGATCCGGATGAGCGGCTGGAGCCTCGGTTCGTGGGCGCTGGCGGCGATCGGGCGACCGATGCTGGGAAGCGCACGTCGGGGTCGGCTCGGCGGCGGCGCTCACCAGGAAGCTGTCCGAGCTTCCCCGACCCGTCACGATGCGGCTGGCCGGGCTCGGCAATCTGCGTGCCGGCGACCAGATCGCTGCAGCCGTGCGGCGGGTGTGGTGGCCACTGTTGGTGCTGGCCGCCGTACGGTCGCGGTCGGCTCGGCGAGTCCTCGCGGCATCGGCGTTGGCGTCCCGCCACCCGCTCAAGTTGGTGGACGATGTGGCCTACTCGTTGGGGGTATGGGACGGGATGTGGACCGAGCGCACGCTCGACCCCTTGATCCCCGAACTCAGTTCGTGGCCGGGGCGTTCGAAGCCAACGCCAACCGTAGACGCTCGCTGATGTCGTTGCAGTCCTCGCACTCCCACACGAACCGGTAGGCGATGCAGCCGAGGCACACGGCGAACGCTGCCTCGAGCGTGGCGGCGACGATCAACCCGCCGAGCAGGGCAAACGAGACCGTGGGAACGCCGGCGATCCATGCCACCGCCGCCACCCCGCTGAACGCCAGCCCGATCCCCTGGGCGAACCGCTTCGGTGGGCCGGGCACGATCCGATCACGAAGGCTCAGTCGCGGGGTCACGACTCGGGTGGCGAACTGCCCGAGCGGGCTGAGCGTCGGTCCGGTGAGCACTCTCGCCAGGAAGCCGTACACCAACGGCACCAGCAACCACCCCTCGCGAATCACCAGGAAAGCGATCGCCTGAACGACCACTCCGGCGGCAACGACACGGGCCGAGGTCTCGTTGACCGTGACCGGGAATCGGAACAACTGGCGCATGCCGCGACGATATCCCGATAAATCCGATCCATCTACTCAGGTATTGAGTCGGGTGCCGAACTTCTGAGGCTCGCCGACGCCCGGAGCGAGCGAGCCACTACCGTCGCACCCGTGACCGTCCGGCTGACCGTCAACCGAACCCGCTGGTGGAACCACGTCACGTATGTGGCCGAGACGGTGCACGGCCTGGTGCCGGTGGTGAAGGGCAACGGATACGGAATTGGCCGCACCACCCTCGCTGAAGCCGCCATGAAGCTCTCGACGATCATCGCCGTCGGCACGGTTCACGAGCTGGACGGCCTGCCGGCCGAGGCGACCACAGTGGTGCTGACGCCGACACTGTCGCCACCCGAGTCGACCGACGTGGTGCTCACCGTTGGCAGCCAGGCCCACATCGACGCCCTGCACGGATGGAACGGCCGGGTGATCGTGAAACTGGTCAGCAGCATGCGCCGGTACGGCGGTGGGATCGAGCTGGTCGCCGCCGCCCAGCGAGCCGGCCTGCGCACGGTCGGCGTGTCGATCCACCCGCCGCTCGCCGGCGACGACGAGGCCCACCGAGCCGACATCGTTGGCCACCTTCCGGGGATCGATCCGTCGCTCGACGTGTGGGTCAGCCACCTCGCCCCGACGACCTACGAAACGCTGCCGACCAGCCATCGCTACAAACTGCGGCTCGGCACCTACCTGTGGCACGGTGACCGCGAGGCGCTCACGCTGACGGCCGACGTGCTCGACACCCGTGCCGTGCGGGCGGGCGACACCGCCGGCTACCGGCTCTCACAGGTGCCAGGAGACGGAACTCTGGTGATGGTCGGTGCCGGGTTGGTCAACGGCGTCACCCCACTCCCCGACGATCGCAGTCCATTCCACTTCAACCGACAGCGGCTTGCCATGCTGGAGTCGGCCCACATGCACACGTCGATGGTGTTCGTTCCGGCCGGAGTGGCCTGCCCGAGCATCGGCGACTGGATCGACCTCCAGCGACCACTCATCGCCACCACTGTCGACGAACTGATCTGGACCTGACCAGCCGACCGATGGAGATCACCGCACGTCGACCCGGTCCCGATGTCGTGAGGGCGTTGGCGATGGCCGGCGTATTGATGATGAACTACCACGGCTACCTCATCATCAGGGGCGCCCGGTCGGAGGGCGGCAGGCTGTATGACCTGTTCGACCCGTGGACCGGCCCGCTGGCGACACGTTTCGCAGCCACGTTCGTGCTGACCGCCGGAGTCGGTGTCACGTTGATGACGAACAGTTCGCTCGGCGACCCCGAGCGGGTGGCTGCGATGCGGTGGCGTCTCGCCCGGCGCGGCCTGCTGCTGTACGGCGGAGGTCTGCTGTTCGACCAAGTCTGGGCCGGAACGATCCTGCCGTACTACGGCGCAATGTTCGTGATCGCGGCGTTGCTGTTCACACTGCGCGCCAGGTGGATCGTGTTGATCGGCACCGTCGCCGCACTCGCCGGATGGTCGATTCGATGGTGGCGCTACGAACGCAACCTCGACGGACACTCGACCGACTGGCTGACCCATCCCGGTATCCGGTCACCGCGTGGCCTGCTGCTCGACGTGTTCGTCAACGGCACTCACCCGCTGCTGCCCTGGCTGGCATTCCTGTGCGCCGGGATCGTGCTCGGGCCGGATGCTGAAACTGGATTGGTGGCGACCGGCTGCTGCCGGAGCGGGCTTCGTGCTGTACGCCGTCGCCAACCTCGTCAACTCGGCCGCCGACAGCGATCGGCTGCTGGTCCTGCTGAGCGACGAC
Source organism: uncultured Acidimicrobiaceae bacterium (assembly GCA_963700265.1). Lineage (GTDB taxonomy): Bacteria > Actinomycetota > Acidimicrobiia > Acidimicrobiales > Ilumatobacteraceae > Ilumatobacter. The sequence goes on from CAVOWX010000005.1 coordinate 333,267, forward strand.
CCGTTCGAACGCGGCATCGTCTACGTGATGAGCGCACTCGGCACGGCGTTGCTGGCATTCGTCACGATCTCGTGGATCGCCGATCGGTTCAGGGAAACGTTCGTCGTGGACTCGCTGCGCCGTGCCGGTCAGATGTCGCTGACGATCTACCTCGCCCACGCCTTGGCGTTCAACCTGCTCGTGGACACGCTCGACGTGATCCAGCCCGACGGGATCCGCACGGCGATGACGTTCACGATCGTGTTCTGGCTGAGCGCCACCTCGGCCGCGGTGTGGTACCAGAAGCGCCACGGACGGGGCCCGGCCGAACAGCTGTACCGACGGCTCACCGTCTGAGTGAGCTGCACGAGCGAGCTGTCTGAGCGTCGTGTGGGCGGTTTGACCGAGCGGATCGTCCGGGCGCCCGGTCAGAGCACTTCGCTGAACGTGGTGCAGCGCTGCGGGTCACCCGTTTGGTAGCCACGCTGGAACCAGTCGACGCGCTGCGCCGACGACCCGTGGGTCCAGCTCTCGGGATCGACCCGGCCCGACGTCTTCTGTTGAATCGTGTCGTCGCCGACCGCCGAGGCGGCGTTGAGCGCCTCCTCGACTTCACGCGGGTCGTCGAACAGCTCTCGGTCGGATGCATCGCGGGCCCATGCGCCGGCGAAGCAGTCGGCCTGTAGCTCGAGCGCCACCGAGTACTGGTTGGCTCGCTGCGGATCGGCCTGCTGGGCACGACGCATCTCCTCGTTGATCCCGAGCACGTTCTGCACGTGGTGCCCATACTCGTGGGCCACGATGTATTGCGCCGCCAGGTCACCGGTCGCCCCGAACTGGTTCTGGAGCGTCACCAGGAAGTCGAGATCGAAGTACACGAGGCTGTCGAGCGGGCAATAGAACGGCCCGGTCTGCGACGATGCCTGACCACACCCGGTGTTCGTCGAACCGGAGAAGAAGACCGTGCCGCTCTCGACGTAGTCGACGCCGAACGACAGTGGGAGCTGTTCGACCCAGTAGTCGGACACGTCGTTCGTGGCACCGCACAGGATCTGCTCGAGCTCGGAACTGCAGGCCTGCTCGTCGCCACCGCTGGTGACCGCCCCGGCACCCTCAGCTGCGCCGGAAACGTTGGCGCCCGTCGCCGTCTCGGATGCGCCGGCACCCAGTCCGCCGCCGAGCAGCTTGGGGAGGATGAACACGGCGCCCATCACCAACAGCATCACCAGGCCGCCGCCGCCTTTGAGCAGCTTGCCCATGCCACCGACGCCACCGGGGATCTGGAGGCCGCCGCCACTACCGCTGCCACCGCCGAGACCACCTTTGAGCAGGTCGCCGAGGCCCCCTGGCAGCCCGCCGCCTCCCCCGCTGCTCTGACCGCGGCGGTCATCGATTCGACTGGCATCGCGCGAGCGGATCTTGGTCATGGCCGACAGTCTGGCAAATTCTTCGGCGGTCGCCACCAACCGCGCTATGACGGCGTTGGTCGTCCGGCCCGGCGCATGCCTCGCAGACCGACCGCGCCGGCCCCGATCAAGGCTCCCTGATCGCCCAGGCGGACGGGCGTGATGCGGGCGGCGGCGCCCTGACCGACCCGAGCGACAGCGTCGATCTCTTCCTGGGCGGCGTTGAAGAACGTCGCCGCGAAACCTGAACGCCACTGCGCCGCCGACGATCACCAGATCGAGATCCATGGCGGTGCAGATCATGCCGGCCGCGCGTCCGACGAGTCGTCCGGTGCGCCGCATGATGTCGTAGGTCGGCTCGTTCGGCGAGCGTCCTGTGATCGCCTCGATCGCCAAACCGGAGGCCTCGGCTTCGAGACACCCACGCCCACCGCAGGCACAGCGCCGCCCGCCCGGCTCGACGATGATGTGTCCGACGTGGCCGGCGTTGCCGGTCGCCCCGTCGAGCAGCTCGCCGTCGACGACGAACCCACCGCCGACGCCGGCGGACACGGTGATCGCGCAGAAGCTCGACACGTTGCGGCCCGCCCCCAACCAGCCCTCGGACAACGCCAGCGCTTTGGCGTCGAGGTCGCCGTAGACCGGGAGCCCGGTCAGGTCGCTGAGATGCTGGCGAAGCGGGAACGATCGCCATGAAGAGACGCTGGGCGGCGAAACCGCTTCGCAGTTGCGTTCGATCGGTCCGGCGCATCCGATCCCGATCGCCCGCACCCGGACATCGTGTTGTGCCTCGGCTTGTGCGAGTTGCTCACTGACGACCGATGCCAACGCTGCGAAATGCGACTGTGGGCCGACGTCGCGCTGCACCGGCACCCGGGACCGATCGAGCAGCGACCCTCGAAACGTCATCAGACCCGCCTCGAATCCCGACCCTCCGACATCGACCGCGAGGACGACGTCACGCTGGCTCGCCGAGGTGCTCATCGCGTGGCACGCTACCGGGGTGATCCGAAGGGAGGGCGACTGCGGACGTCGACGCGACGGGCTAGCGTAGACCCGCCGGATAGCTCCCGCTCTCGCCATGACTCACCATCGATCGTTCGCCGTCGCCGCCGCCGCTGTCGCATGCTGCGCGCTCGCCCTGGTGAGTTCGGTCGCAGTGGCCTCGGTCGGCGCCGTTGCTGAGGGCACCGAGTCGACCACCACGACCACCACGACCACCACCGTTCCGGTGTCCACGAGCACCACCACGACGACCACCAGCACCACCACCACGACGACGACCACGACCACCACGACCACCACGACCACGACCACCAGCTCGACGTCGACCACCACCGTGCCCCCCAAACCCAGCTCGACCACCACGACCAGCACGACCACGGCACCCGCCGGTCAGCCTGCCGGGCCGTGCGCACCGCCGACCACCACGACCACCACGACCACCACCACGCTGCCTGGAACCACCACCAGCACGACCACCACCACGCTGCCTGGAACCACGACCAGCACCAGTACGACCACCACGACGACGCTTCCGCCGTGTCCGACCACCACCACCTCGGTGGCGCCGACCAGCACCACAACGACCACCGTGCCGGCGCCGGTAGCCCCCGCCGAACTCGGCATCCCGATGCCGAAGCACATCGAAGACATCCTCCGAACGATCCGGTTGATGGAGTCGGGTGAGCGCTACGGCCTCGCCCCGAATCGGGGCAACGCTTCGGGTGCGTATCAATTCATCGCCTCGACCTGGAACAACTTCGGTGGCTATCCGCACGCCTACCTGGCTCCGCCCGCCGTACAGGATCGGCGGGCGCTGATGGACGTCCAGGCGATTCTCGAGCGCGTGGATGGGCGACGTCTCGATGGTGCCGGTGATCTGGTACTACCCACGGGCGGCGACCACTCCGGCACTGATGGACCAGGTGCCCAAGCCCAACCTGGGCAACCGGCTCACCGTGCGCGAGTACCAGAGTCGCTGGCTCGACATGCTGGCCTTCGTCACCGGCGAACCTGCGCTGCACCGTCTCACCGCGCTGCCGCCTGAGCTGCGCTTTCTGGCTGGGCTGCCGCCCGACACCGTGACGACCCCGGAGCTCGAAGAAATCGCATTTCCTGTACTCGGCAATGCCGTTGTGGCGCCACCGTTGCCATGTGCCGATCTCGTGTGCGAACCGGGGGCGCCGGCCATCATCTACGGTCAGAAGCTGCAACCGATCATGGCCGTCGCCGACGGCGTGGTGACCGCCGTCGACCATGGCGACCCGATCACGAAGGCGGTCAGCGTCACGCTCACCGACCAACTCGGTCGCACGTACCGGTACGCCGGCTTCAACGGTGACACACCGTCGACCGACGACGGATTGGCCCATCCGTCGTACCAGTTCAGCGCCCTGGCACAGGTCGGCACGGCAGTGTTCGCCGGCCAGATCCTCGGATACATGGGCGACACCGACCCGATGCCGTCCGACGAACATCGAGGGGTCGGCGACGAACCCGTGTGGCCGCACCTCCGACTCACGATCCACGATTCAGACGGCACCATGGTCGACGCCGAAACCCTGGTCCAGGCCGCCCAGCGTCGCCAAGCGTGTCACGTCGCGATCGGGCCCTGGTCGATTCCGGCAGACGAACGGTTGGCCGGCGTCAGCCGCGACTTCCGAAGTGACGTCGAGGTCTCGGCGCTCGACAACGGTGGCTTCGTCCTGCATGCCGATGGCACGGTCACCGCCTACGGCCGCTCAGCGTTGATCCTGGCCCCCGAAGACTGCTTCTGGGCACCGGCCGATCCGTACGGGCCTGGCGCTGCCGGAAGCGCCGCCCCTGCCGGCTGGGGCCAGAGTTTCGCGATACCAGCCTCGCACTGGGTCACCGGAGCCGTGACCACCGACGTGTTCGGCCCGACTGCGCTGCTGCGCCGCCCCTGATCAAGCCGCCCGGGACTGGCCCGACCCGACGATCAGCGCTCGGGGGGAACACCGCCGGGCGCAAACACCGCCGGAATGCCGCCGGTGTGAATGAAGATCACATCGCTCCCGGCGGGCCAGCGTTCGGCTTCGGCGTTGCCGACCAGCCCGGCGAAGCCCTTGCCGCTGTAGACCCGGTCGAGCACCCAGCCACCGTGCCGCGCTGCCCACCTGATCGCCGCGTCGCCGGCTCGAGTCGGGACCCCGTAATCGTCGCCCATCCAGTTGGCGTCGAGCCTGACGTCGCCCTGATCGACGAGTGATCGATCGGCACCGATCAGTTCGACCGTGTCGCGGGCCAGCGCAGCGACATCCGGCATGCCGATGTTGACCCCTTTGGCGACGCCGATCGCCAGCACTTCCGGCACGGCATGGCCGCGTTGGCGCCAGAGCGCCCGCCCTGCGACAAGCCCAGCGTGGGTGCCCCCGCTCGACGATGTGTGCACGATCGCTGCAGGTTCGATACCGAGCGTGTGGCACTGCTCCATCAACTCGACGAACGCCACCGCGTAGCCGACTGCCCCGACGGGCGTCGACCCGCCGATCGGGATCGAGTACGGCGCTGCACCTGCCGCCGTCAGTTCGTCGGCCAATGCTTCACGGGCGATCTCGAGCTCGCCCCAATGGCTCTCGGCTGCCCCGGTGTAGTGCTGCTGGCCCCCGAACAGCGTGGACAGCAGTTGGTTGCCGGTCGGTGTTGCGGGTCGGTCGCCAGACAGCACGAGGTGTACCTCGAGGCCGAGCATCGCACCGGCGGCGGCGGTCATGCGGCAGTGGTTCGATTGGGCGGCACCGACCGTGATCAGCGATCGAGCGCCCTCTGCGACCGCTGCGCCACACAAGAACTCGAGTTTGCGGGCCTTGTTGCCACCCATCCCCAGCCCGGTCAAGTCGTCTCGCTTGATCCAGAGCCTGGCCCCACCGGGCAGCTCTGAGCCGCGTTCGAGTGGAGTCGGCAAGGTAGCCAGGCGGGCCCGTGGAAGGTGTCCGAACACGATCGCATGATACGCCCGAGTGCGGCTTCGAGCCGCAAGCGCGCCGGGTCGGGTTCGGTACGGTGAGGCGGTGCGCAATCGGATCCGCCCATGACCACCGACTGGAATCCGGTCCTGCGGAACGAGTTCGACAAGCCGTACTGGATCGAGCTTCAGCAGTTCGTGGCCGACGAACGCTCCCGCGGCACGGTCTACCCACCCCACGACCGGGTGTTCGCGGCGATGCACCTGACGCCCTATGCGGCGACCCGCGTGATGATCCTCGGTCAGGATCCGTATCACGGTCCCGATCAGGCCCACGGCTTGTGCTTCTCGGTTCAGTCCGGCGTTCGAGTACCGCCGTCGCTGGCCAACATCCACAAGGAACTGCACGCCGACCTCGGGCTGCCGATCCCCGAACACGGCAACCTCGAAGCGTGGGCTCGCCAGGGGGTGCTGCTCTTGAACGCCAGCCTGACCGTTCGCGCAAGCCAGGCCGGATCGCACCAGGGCAAAGGTTGGGAAACGTTCACCGACCGGGTCATCGAGGTGGTCAGCGCCAAGACCGATCATGTCGTGTTCATCCTGTGGGGCGCCTACGCTCGCAAGAAGAAGTCGTTGATCGACCGGTCGCGCCACACGATCATCGAGTCGCCGCATCCTTCTCCGCTGTCGGCTCACAACGGCTTCTTCGGAACCAAACCGTTCAGCCGTACGAACGCAGCACTGATCGCCAACGGCCAACCACCCATCGACTGGAGCCTCTGAACCCGATGCCTTGGACCACCTCACCGAAGGTCATGCAGTTGCGACGCCGCAACACCGTGATCGACAGCCTGGTCGAGACGTTCGACGGATTCCGACGCCACCTCAGTGGGCGCAATGCCGCCGTGCTCGCCTACTACGGATTCCTCACGCTGTTTCCGCTGCTGCTGGCGGCGACCACGATCCTCGGATTCGTCTTGGAGAACGACCCCGAACTGCAGACCCGGATCATCGATTCGGCACTCAGTCAGATCCCGGTGATCGGCTCGGACCTCGAACCCGGTTCGACGATCGACGGCAACTGGTGGGCCCTGATCATCGGCCTCAGCCTGGCTCTGTGGAGTTCGCTCAAGGCGTTCGTGGCGATCCAGTCGGCGCTCGACGACGTGTGGGAGATCCCGGTCGACGACCGCGCCAACGGAGCCATCCAGCGAGTCAAGGCGCTGGTCGGCATCGCCGTGATCGGGTTCGGCCAAGTCGGTGCGGTCGCCCTGGCGGCGCTGGTGAGCGAGGCCGGGTTGCCCCAGGTCGGCAAGATCCTGATCACGGTCGGTGGCCTGGTGCTCAACATGATCGTGGTCGCCACGATGTACCGCTATCTGACGTCACAGGCGACCACCTGGTCGATGGTGTGGCCAGGCGCCGTCTTCACCGGGGTGCTGTACACCGTGCTGCAGTTCGCCGGCACCAGGCTCGTCACCAACACACTGGACGACGCAGAGAACGTGTACGGCACGTTCGCCGCCACGCTGGCGTTGCTCAGCTGGCTCAGCCTGCATGCCCTGATCAGCCTGCTCGGCGCCGAACTGAACGGTGCCCTCTTCCGCCGCAATCCCCTCCGGTCAGCCGAGTTCGGTCACGATTCGTGACGCTTGCTCGAGCGTTCGGTGAACTGGGCAGCGATCGGCAATCTTCAGCAGGCTGGCGCGTTGGCCATCATCGAGGTCTCCTTCGAGATGGATCACCCTGGTGAACTGGTCGATCTTGCCCGTCTTCGGTGGAGCCGCGCCGGGCGCCGCTTCGGCGGTGTCGGTGGCAGCATCGGCGGCGTGCACCTTGTCGTGCGACACCTCGACGGTCACCTTGTCGAGTGGCAGCTGCTTGCGTTCGGCATACATCCGCAACGTCATCGACGTGCAGGCTCCCAGGGCCGTGGCCAAGAAGTCATAGGGGCCCGGCCCGGCGTCGAAGCCGCCGACCGACTCGGGTTCGTCTGCCAGGAAACGATGTCGACCGGTCACCACATGGTTGAGGAACGCCCCTTGGGTGGTCTCGGCGACCACCACCTGGGCAGACGCCTTCGGTGCAGCACTCGCACCACTCTCATCGACCAGATACCGCGCCGCCCACGCCCCGACCACCGAGGCCGCGTACTCGGCGTCGGCGGTCGACGAGAGCAGATGGTCGGCGCTGTCGAGGCTGACGAAGCTCTTCGGGTGCCGGGCCGCCTGGAAGATGTTGGCCGCATGCTCGACCCCGACGGTGTTGTCGACCGGTGAATGCATCACCAGCAGCGCTCCCGACATCGCTGCCGCTGCCTCCGTGACGCCGCCGCTGCGGAGATCGTCGATGAACTGCTGTTTGATCGTGAAGCATCGGCCGTGCAGATCGACCTCGACCTCACCGAGTTCGGCGATCTGATCGAGGGCGCCATCGAACAACTTGGCCGCGTGACCGGCGTCGGAGGGTGCCCCGATCGTTGCGACGGCCCGAACCTCAGGAATTGAACCCGATGCTCGGATCACCGCAGCCCCACCGAGGGAATGTCCGACGAGCAGTTGCGGAGATCGGTGATGCTCGCCCAGCCATTCGGCGGCGGCCAGCAAATCCGCCACGTTCGACGAGAAGTTCGTATTGGCGAACTCCCCCTCGCTGGCCCCCAGCCCCGTGAAATCGAATCGCAACAGCCCGTAGCCGAGGTCGGTCAGAACGGCCGCGATCCGGGAGGCGGCCCGAAGATCCTTGCTGCAGGTGAAGCAATGGGCGAACAGGGCGAACGCCTTCGGCGGGCCAGCAGGCAGGTCGAGTCGAGCGGCGAGCAGGTCACCCGAACTACCTGGAAACGTCACTCGTTCGATACGTGTCGGCATGGTCCGACCGTACCAACGAACGACGCCGCCGGGTATCGAAACAAGCTCGACCGCTGCGATACTGGTCCACCGTGTCCACCCCACCTGTTGATCCCCTGGCCGACCGATTCGCCCGCGATCCTCATGGTCGCGCGGCCCGATTCATCCGCCCGCTGCGCGACTTCCTGCATCAGGAGGCCAGTGCCGGTCTGCTCTTGGTCGGCGCCGCCGTCGTCGCTCTGATTTGGGCCAACTCGCCCTGGTCCGGCAGCTATTTCGACCTCTGGAACACCGAGGCCGCGGTCGAGTTCAACCACCACGTGATCGAACTCAACCTGCGCGAATGGGTCAACGACCTGGCGATGGTGCTGTTCTTCTTCGTGGTCGGACTCGAGATCAAGCGCGAGTTGACGGAAGGTGAGTTGCGCGATCCCCGTCAGGCGGCACTGCCGATCATCGCTGCATTCGGCGGCATGATCGTTCCGGCCACCATCTTCGCCCTGATCAACGCCGGCGGCGAAGGTTCCAAGGGCTGGGGTATCCCGATGGCGACCGACATCGCGATCGTGATGGGAGTCGTGGCGCTGCTCGGATCGCGGGCGCCGTCTTGGCTCAAGCTGTTCCTGCTGGCACTCGCCATCGTCGATGACATCGGCGCCATCTTGGTGATCGCCATCTTCTACTCAGAGGGCGTCTCGTTCGAGTGGTTGTCGATCGCGATCGGGGCGCTGGCGGTGGCCGCCATCATTCGCAATCGGGTGCCTTGGATCGGTGTGTACATCGCCCTCGGCGCGGTGTGCTGGCTGGGGCTGCACGAGGCCCACGTCCATCCCACCCTGGCTGGCGTGGCGTTCGGCCTGCTCGCTCCGGTCACGCCGCGCCGTCGAACGGGCATGATCGACGCCGATCAACTGGCCGCCAACACCGACGTCCGCACCGCGGCAACAGTGTCACAGCAGGCGAAGTGGACCGTTTCGATCGTCGAATGGCTCGAGCATCGCCTGCACCCGTGGTCGGCGTTCGTCGTGGTTCCGATCTTCGCCCTCGCCAATGCCGGTATCAAGGTGCCGGCGTCCGAAATCGGCGCGGCGATGAGCAACGCCGTGACGTGGGGCGTGATCCTCGGCCTGGTGGTCGGCAAGACGGTCGGGATCGCCGGTGCCACGCTGTTGGCGGTGGCCCTCAAAGTGGGTCGGCTGCCCGAAGGCGTGACACCGCGATACGTGATCGGCGCCGGCGCACTCGGCGGTGTCGGATTCACGGTGTCACTGTTCGTGACCGAACTCGCGTTCGGCGAGGAGATCGTGGGCACCGACGCTCGGCTCGGCGTGTTGATCGGCTCGCTGGCAGCATCGCTGATCGGCTCGGCGATCATGATCCCCGGGCACGTCGCCAACGACCGTTCGATGGATGGCAATCTCGAACTCAGCACGACCGACACCGATACTGCTCCGGCAACGGCACCAGTGTGATCGACGAGACCAGCTGATCGACTAGAACACAGGGACACGACGGACTCGTCGACCTGCACCAACTCGCCACTTCCTCTCATGCTGCTCTCCACCCTGTTCGCAACCGAATCCGCAATTGGCCCGACCCTGGCGATCATCGTCGGTGTCGGGATGGCGGCGCAATGGCTGGCCTGGCGCAGCCAAGTGCCGTCGATCGTCTTGTTGTTGATCGCCGGCCTCGTGCTCGGGCCGGTCTTCAGCCTGATCGACCCCGATGAGTTCCTCGGCGGGACACTGTTTCCCGTCGTTTCGTTGTCGGTCGCACTGATCCTGTTCGAAGGTGGACTCGACCTTCCACCTCGCGAACTGCGATCGACCGGCACCGTCGTGAGGCGACTGATTTCGGTCGGCGCGATCATCACGTTCTTGGTTGCCGCGTGGGGCGCCGAGCATATGTTCGACATGAGCCGGGGAGCGGCCGCAGTGATGGCAGCCGTACTGGTGGTCACCGGGCCCACCGTGGTCGGACCCTTGCTGCGTTTCGTGCGGCCGAGCGGCCGCACCGGACCGATGTTGCGCGCCGAGGGCATTCTGATCGACCCGATCGGTGCAACCGCCGCCCTGGTTGCGTTCGAAGTGGCGCTCACCGATGAGCCCGGCGACGCGATCACCACGGTGTTCGGTGTGATCGGTACCACGCTGTTGGTCGGCATCGGCATCGGACTCGTGCTTTCGTTCGTGCTCGATCATGCCCTTCGTCGGTTCTTGATCCCCGATCACCTCGCCAACCCGATCGCGTTGGCGATCGTGATCGTGGGGTTCGTGCTGAGCAACGAGGTTCAAGAAGAGGCCGGGCTGCTGACCGTCACCGTCATGGGAATCTGGTTGGCCCGTCGAGACTCCGCCGCCGTGCGGCAATTGTTGGAGTTCAACGAGAGCCTGCGCACGCTCCTGATCTCGGTGCTGTTCATCTTGTTGGCGGCCAGGATCGAACCGGACCAGCTGCGCGACGTGGCGCTCCCGTCCTTGCTGTTCCTCGCCCTGCTGGTGTTCGTCGCCCGACCGTTGGGCGTGATCGTGTCGACGGTGCGCACTGGGTTGTCGTGGCGGGAACGGTTGTTCCTGATGGTGATGGCACCGCGCGGCATCGTGGCGGCTGCCGTCTCGGCGATCTTTGCCCTGCGACTCGAGGAAGAGGGCATCCGAGGGGCCGAGCTGATCGTGCCGATCGTGTTCCTCGTGATCATTGGCACGATCCTCGTGTACGGATTCCTCGCCGGGCCGATCGCCAACGCGCTCGGGTTGGCGGAGGCGCGCGCCAACGGCGTGCTGATCGTGGGTGCCCATGCGGTCGCCAGAGGGTTGGCGAAGGCCCTCAACGACCTCGAGGTGAAGGCGATGCTGGTCGACACCGACCCGTACAACGTCACCCGGTCGGTGGCACTCGGGTTGCCGGCGCGAACGTCTCAGCGTCTTGACCGAGGAGGCGACCCACGAACTCGACCTGCGCGGCATCGGCCGGATTCTTGCGCTCACGTCGAACGACGAGGTCAACGCCTTGGCGTCGGGTCGGTTCGCGAGGGTGTTCGGTCGACGCGAAACGTTCCAGCTGGCACCCAGCGAAAAGCGCCCGGTGGGGGCGATGCCCGAGGAGTTGCTCGGACGCATCATCGGGATCGAGGGCCTCGACTACGGCACGCTCGACGAGCGCGCCCGTCAGGGCTGGCGGGTTCGGACCGCTCCGGCGGGAGGCTCGATCGCGGCGACGACCGAGGCAGGGAACTACCTGCCGATGGCACGTGTGTTCGAGGGCCAGCTCAGTTTCATCTGCAAGAACGATCCGGTGCCGACCCAGGGCACGGTGATCGGGCTCGCTTCGCCATCGCTGCAACAGGACCTCGACAAGGCAGCTGAGCCGAACGACGAGGGCTGATGGACGAGCAGCATCTGTTCGTGTACGGCACGCTGCGACCTGGCGACGTGCGCTGGTCGTTCCTGGAGCCGTTCGTCGCCGACGCCGGAGTCCCCGACACGGCCGCCGGTCGGTTGTTCGACACGGGTCTCGATTACCCGGCGGCGCTGTTCGGCAGCGGCGGCACGATCATCGGGCGTACCTATCTGCTTGGCACGGACACCCTCGAACGCGCATTGGCCGTGCTCGATAAGGAGGAGGACACCGTGCTCGGGTTGTACCGACGCATCTCGATCACGACCGGGCGCGGGCTGCGAGCCTGGGCCTACGAATACGGCTCCGGCCTCGAACTCGCCCCGATCCCCTCAGGCGACTGGTTCCTGCGCTGACTCAGAAGAATTCGGAGGCGACGGCGAGTACGGCTGCGACGTGATTGACGATCTCGACCTCGCTCAGCGTCGGGCCGAGCTCGATCGTCATGCCGATCCCGTCATCGGGGGCCACCGTGCGTGACCACTGCGAGGCGGTGCCGGTGTAGGTACCGCCGCTGACCTCGACCAGCGGGAGTCCGGAGATTTCCGCGTAGCGGGCGCGGGCGTCACCGTTGCGACCCGACGATGGGCTGATCCGAAACAGGTCTTGGTGATACCACAGGATCAGGTCGGGGTACACGGCGTTGCCGAGCGCCACCATCGCCTGCGTCTCTGGCTCGCTGGCCGGACCGGATCCGCCGTACTGCCAGTCGCCGACGACGCCGAGGTAGTCCCAGTTGTGCGGAAAGTTGCGGTTGAGATCGACGGCGTTGGAGTTCTGGCGGTCTTGGCGGGCCTGTCCGTCGGGGTTGATCGAGCGCACCAGCCACAGCTCGATGCCGTCGGGGACGGGCTCGCTCGCCAGCCGGTCGATGATCGCGACGCCGGCATCCTCGTTGCCGTGGATGGCGCCGACCGCCAGCACCTTGGTGCCGCCGGGGGTACCGCGCCGGATGACGGTGATCGGACGGTTCTCGACGGAACGCCCGATCTCGATCACCGTGTCGACCGGGAACGACATCGCGTCGATCGTGGGAATCGGAGGCAACGGCGGGATCGTGGGCACCGTAGGAGCCGGCGCCACGGTGGTGGTCGTGGTGCTGGTCGTGGTACTGCTGGTCGTCGTGGTGCTGGTCGTCGTCGGGGTCGTGCTGGTCGTCGTCGGGGGTGTCGTGCTGGTCGTGGTGGTACTGCTGGTCGTCGTCGTGCTCGTCGAGGTGGCGGCCGGCTCGGCGACCGTTGTGGCCGACTCGATCGACTCGGCCGATCCCGAACAAGCGGCCAGCATCACGAGCGCCACCAGCGCCAGGGCAGTCCTCGGGCTACGCACGACGAGCGTGGGCATCGAGCAGTTCGGACACGGCGACGGTCAGTCGACGGGCGGTCGGCAGGTGGATGTATTCGTTGGGGCCGTGTGCGTTGGCGTCGGGTCCGAGCACCCCGGTGATCACGAACTGTGCGGCCGGGAAGCGCTCGCCGAGCATCCCCATGAACGGAATCGATCCACCCTCACCGAACAGCCGCACCGACTGCCCGAACGCCGCTGTCGAGGCCTCGTCGAGGGCCGCCTCCAACCAATCGGCCAGCACCGGCGCATTCCAGCCGGGTCCGCTCTCCACGTCGACCAGCGAGACATTGGCACCGTACGGCGGGTCGGCGAGCAGCACTGCCGTCAGCTCATCGGCGACCACCTTCGGGTCGGCGCTGGGCGGGAGCCGCAGCGACAGTTTCAGCGATGTGCTCGGGCGCAACACGTTGCCGGCACGACCGGTCGGCGGGAGTCCGTCGGCGCCGACCACGCTGAGGGTGGCACGCCACGTGCGCGCCAGCAGCTGTTCGGCGGCGTCATCGACGGTCGGACCGGCGCCGTCGACGAACGGATAGTGCTCGGCGATCTTGCCGATCTCGGCTGCGGTGGAGCGAGCCTGCTCGGTTCGGTCGACCGGAATCTCGATCTGACACGAGTCGAGCAACACGCGCCCGGTGGCTTCGTCTTCGATCCGCGACAGCAGCGAACGTGCGATCCGGAACGTCGATGGCACCATGCCCGAGGCATCGCCCGAGTGCAACCCGGCGGTGACGATGTCGACCTTGAGGACACCGCTGACGAGTCCCCGCAATGACGTGGTCACCCACATCCGCTCGTAGTCGATGCAACCCGAGTCGAGGCACACCACCAGGCTGGGAGAACCGATCCGATCGGCGAGCGCTTCGACGTAGGCGGGCAGGTCGGGCGACCCCGATTCCTCGCTCGCCTCGATCAGTACGACACACCGCCGATGAGAACCGCCGGCGATCTGCACTGCCTCGATCGCGGTCAGGCTGGCGAACGCCGCATAGCCGTCGTCGGCACCGCCGCGGCCGTACAGACGGTCACCTTCGAGCACCGGTGTCCACGGCCCGAGCCCTGCTCGCCAGCCTTCCATTTCGGGCTGCTTGTCGAGGTGGCCGTACAGCAACACCGGATCGTCGGGGGCACCCACGCTGTGCGAGTCGCCGAACGCCGGCACGTCGATCAAGATCACCGGCGAACGGTCTGGCAACTCGATCACCTCGACCGTCATACCGACGATCGGGCGGGCCTCGCACCAGCCCCGAATCAACTCGACCGCCTGGTGCATGAAGCCGTGCTCACGCCAATCCGGGTCGAACGATTCACTGACGTTCGGGATCGCGATGTACTCCTGCAGGACCGGGACGATGCCGTCCCAGACATGGTTGACGTGATCGGATGCTGCACGGGCGAGCGCCATGTGGCCACCGTAACGATCCGAATCGACGTCGCGTGCGCGAGGATGAGCCCATGGGGTCAGCGAGATGACCAGTTCCCACATTCGGATCGGCGCCATGGCCTGTGCGCCTCACGCTCGCCGTTGCCGCCTGTGGAACCGGCGACCGGACGCAAGCCACGCCGTCGGGCACGTCGACGGACAGCACTGCCGGCGACACCACGCTCCCCGCTACGACATCACCTGCGCCTGACACGGCGCCGGTCACGGTGCCCGCCACCCACGCTCCCGCCTGGGTGGCCGACGTGGTCGAGCAACCAGATCGGCAGGATGACGAGGCGATACCGCCGCTGAGCGTTGAACCGCGTCAGGTGATGATGGCATTCAGCGGCGACACGCTGCCCCACAGCCCCTTGCGCAACCGGGCTGAACGCAACGCTGTCGAGTCGGGGAAACCGGGCTTCGACTTCGATCCGATGCTGGTCGGGCTGTCGTCCGTCGTGGCCGCCGTCGACCTTGCCGTCTGCCACCTCGAAACCCCGATCGCTCCGCTCGGCGAGCAGTTCACGACCCATCCTCGCTACGGCGTCCCCGAGCAGATCGCCGATGCGATCGTGGCCGCTGGGTACGACCGCTGCTCGCTCGCCAGCAACCACACCGCGGATCGCGGCATGGCAGGCATCGATCGCACGGTCGCCGTCGTGGAGTCGCGCGGTCTCGGCTTCTCCGGCATGGCGCGCACGCCGGACGAGATCGAACCACACCTGTTCAGCGTCAACGACGTCACCTTCAGCCACCTCTCGTACACGTTCAGCTACAACGGTCTGAGGCTGCCCGAGGACGAGCAATGGCGATCCGCCTTGATCGATCCGGCCAGGATCATCGCCGACGCTACGACGGCCCGTTCGCTGGGGGCCGAGGTGGTGATCGTCAGCATGCACTGGGGCACCGAGGGCCAGCACGAACCGACCGGGTTCCAGCGAACCGTCGCCGACGAGATCACGGCGAGCGGGCTGATCGATCTGGTCGTGGGTCACCACGCCCACGTCTTGCAGCCGATCGAATACATCAACGGCACGTGGGTGCTGTTCGGACTCGGCAACATCTTGTCGAACCTGCCCACGTCGAGCCGCTGGCCGGCCGCCAGCCAGGACGCGGCAGTGGTCACCGTCGGCCTCACGGTCGACGGTGACGGCGAGGTCAGGGTCGACCGACCGGTCGTGCACCCGACCTGGGTCGACAAGGACAACGGCTGGACCGCTGTGCTGGTCCAGCGCGAACTGGCCCGCACCGACCTCTCCGCCGGTCGACGTGCCCGCCTCCAAGACTCGCTCAACCGCACCGCATCCATCCTCGGCCCCTACCTGGCCCCCTGAGTTGCGGCGGTAGGTTCGTCGGTCGTGGAATTCAACGGACAGGAACTGGTCGGATACGTGGCGTCGTTGCTCGTCGTCGTATCGCTCTCGATGAGGTCGGTGGTGCGACTGCGTATGATCTCGCTGGCGGGCTCGGCCGCGTTCTTGACCTACGGCACCATGATCGGATCGGTTCCGATCGTCGCAACCAACATCGCGATCGTGTGCCTCAATATCTGGTTCCTGTGGCGCGAGCTGGGCGGCGGACGCGATCTCGGGGCGATCATCGTGCCGACCGACTCGCCGTTCCTGCTCGACTTCTTGCGCCACCGCACCGCCGAGATCCGCCAATTCCAGCCAGAGTACGACCCAGCGGTCATCCCCGGGTTCGCGATGGTATTGACGCGCGATGGCCTGCCGGCTGGAGTTGTCCTGGGAGAACGCGACGGCGAAACGCTCGACATCACACTCGACTACGTGTTGCGGGCGTACCGCGACTCTCGACTCGGACGCTGGTTGTACGGAGCAGGAGCGAGGGTGTTCCGGCCGGCCGGTATCTCACGCCTCACGACGCAGGAGGGCCACGAGTCGCACCGCAATTACCTGGTGCGGGTGGGCTTCTCGTACGACTCCGACAGCGGTCGCTACGTCAAGCCGGTCTGATCCCCGAGCCCAGCCGGCCTGCGGTCACCAGCGGCCCGGAAGCGTGACCTGTTCGGCGGCGTCGGCACCGGCCGGCACGAAGTGCAGTACCAGCGATCGGCGGGTGACCGATCGATCCGTGATCGGCGACCCCCCGTGGATCAGCATCCCGTTCCAGAACAGGACGTCGCCCTTTCTGGCGAGGAAGCGGTGTTCCTCGAAGTCCTCGGCGCGAGCGGCGATGTGTCGGTTGTATCGAGCGGCTCGATCGTCGCTGGCTGTTCGCAAGTTCGTGTTGGGGTAGTCGTCGAACTCGGCGAACATCTCGTCGCGGTGCGATCCGGGGTGGTACACGAGCGGGCCGGAGGACTCGACGATGTCCTCACAAGCGATCCACGCCCCGACGATCAGGTTCGGCACCCCGAGGTGGAACACGGCGCAGTCCTGGTGAAGTGCCTGCGAGCTGCCGTTGTGGAAGTTGATGCTGTACGAGGCAACGGTGTCGATCCCGAGGATCAGTGCAGCGACACGCTGCATCGGCGCGTTGCGGCGCACGGCGTCAGCCGCTGGCGACCGTTCCACGAGACCATGGACGCGCCAGTTCGAACGGGCGCGTGCGGCCAGCCGCACGTCGAGCGGGCGATCGAGCAGGCCGCTGTGGTCGAGTGTCTGGCGATGGCCGTCCTCGGCGAACTCGAGGTCGCAGAACTCGAGCCCGGGCACCGGTGCCGACGCCGCGAACATGCCGTCGAGGTCGTCGAGCATGGCGTCGATCGCGTCGTGCCCGACCAGACCTTCGACGATCGCGTAGCCGTTGCGCACCCACGATTCCAGGATCTGCTGGTCGTCTCGTGAACCGGCCGCACGACCCTCGATCTCGGCCTCGGCATCGGGGCCGTCGTACCAAGGTTGCGTCGGGAGGTCTGCCCGACGTTCGGTCCGGCGGGTGAGTCGCGTGAGCAAGCCCATCAAATGGACGCTACCAGCACCCCCTGCGCACGACCCCGGGTCGGTCACGACGCTGCGACCTCGCGAGCCGGCTCGATAGGTTCACTGCGTGATCGAGATCGACAACCTTCAGGCGTGTCGCGACTGGGTCGCGATCGACGCCGACCGTCCGCCTGCTGCATTCCAACACCTCGATCTTCGGGGCGTGGCCGGGTTCGAGACCGGATCGTTCGACGGATGTCTGTTCCTGTCCTGCGAACTCTCCCCTGCCCAGGCCGGGTTCCTCACCACGATGGGCGCCACGGTGATCCGCGATCAGGTTGGCCGCCCGTTCACCGCCCACCGCTCCAGCCTGTACACCCCCGAGGAGTTGTTCGCCGGGTTCGATCCTCACGATCCGGCCGGATACGAAACGACCTACGACGCCGAGGTGTATCGCCACTGGGTCGACTCGGGTCGCCAGTACCCGCCGATGATCGACGAGAGCTTGGCTCGTCGGCTCCACGACCACTCGATCAGCGATGCGTTGTACGACACGCTCGAGGGTCGCCGTCCCGTCGCCGTGATGGGTGGGCATGGGCTCGAACGCGGCGACGCCCACTACGCAGTCGTGGCCCGGATCTCGCGAGCGTTGACCCGTGCAGGGCGGCTGATGTTGTCGGGCGGCGGTCCGGGGGCGATGGAGGCGACCCATCTCGGGGCATGGATGGCGAACTTCGACGACGACGGGCTCGACGATGCGATTGCGATGCTGTCGCCACGTCCTCCCGGCAGCGAGCCGGGCAAGGAGTACGCCGATCCCGACTGGTTGCATCGCGCCTTCGCGGTACGCAACCGATGGCCGCTCGCATCGGCGACTGGCGGTTCTCGCTACGACTCGATCGGGATTCCGACCTGGATGTACGGCCATGAACCTCCGGCGGCATTCGCCACCAAGATTGCCAAGTACTTCGCCAACAGCATTCGCGAGGAGGGGCTGTTGGCGGTCGCAACCTACGGGGTGGTGTTCACGCCCGGCAGTGCCGGCACGATCCAGGAGATCTTCCAGGACGCAGCCCAGAACCACTACGAGAGTTTCGGCCCGCCGGCCCCGATGGTGTTGTTCGGCGTCGACTACTGGACCCGCCGTCGCCCGGTCTGGCCACTGCTGGAATCATTGGCCGAGGGGTATCAGTACCACCACCTGATCACGCTCACCGACGACGAAGACGCTGTGGTGGCGAAGATCCTGGCCTACACGCCGTCGACGTGAGGCGCTGAGGATGCTTCAGCCGATCGCGTTGTCGGCTCGTTGCAGGCGACCGTCGTCGGTGGTCGGGAGCCCGGTCAGGAGTGCGATCGAAGCCAGACACGCAATGAAGCAGGCGACGATCGCCCAGCGGTAGGTGTCGGTCTGGTCGATCAGCCAACCCGCCGCCGGTGGACCGATCAGCCCGCCCAGGCCAGGTCCGGTGTACAGCATCCCCAGGATCGAGCCGAGCCCCGACACCCCCATCCGGTCGGAGATCACGATCGGGCCGAGCGCCACGAATCCGCCGTACCCGACGCCCAACACGAACACGAACAGCACGAGGGCGACGTACGAACCTCCGGCGAGGAACCACACCACGAAGCTGACGGCGTGAATGATGTAGCAAGCCCGATACAACCGAAATGAGCCGTATCGACGGACCAGCGAACCGAACCCGATCCGCGAGAGCACGCTCGCCCCGCCGAGCACACCGACCAGCACGGCAGCCTGGACCGAACCGATTCCGCGATCCTTGGCGTACTGCCCGACGAACACGAACGGCACGAACAGCGCCAGCCCGAGGGCGAACGACGAGAGGTGGACACGGCGAAAGACGGGGCTGTGCCAGGCATCCGTGAAACGTGACGGCGGCCTGGTGCCGTGGCTGGGAGGGCGAGCGGCGAGCGGGATACACGCCAGCAGCACGGCGGCTCCACCGAGCCCGAAGATCACGTACGTGTCACGCCAGCCGTAGCGATCGATCAGCGCTGCGGAGAGCGGCGACATGACCATCGTGCCGACACCGATTCCGGCGACGGCCAGACCGACTGCGACGGCACGGTAGTTGTCGAACCAGCCACCGACCATTGCCACCATCGGCACGTAGCCGCAGGCGGCGGCGATCCCGACGCCGGCGCCGTAGGTGACGTACCCGACCCCGAGCGAGTCGACCCGGCTGGTCAACAGCAGTCCGGCCGACATTGCAACCGCCCCGACCGCCAGCACGAGCCGCGGTCCGAAGCGATCCATCATGCGACCGGTGATCAGACTCAGCCAGAAGAACGAGAACGTGGTGATCCCGAAGATCACGGCGGTCTCCCCGCTCGCCGACCCGAACTCCTCGCTCATCGACTCGAAGAACGCCCCGAAGCTGTAGGCCGTGCCCAAGGTGACCGCCGACGCCAGGAACGACGCCACCACCGTCAACCAGGCCCGCCGCGAATCAACGGTGTGAGCAGCGCCAGTCATCCCCGGACAGTAACGGCCGGAAGGGGTCAGACCCCCTCCGGGAGCGGCATACTGGCGCCGTGTCCGAGCAGGAAGCGATCGACGCCACCTCCGTCCCGGCGACTGTGACATCGCTCGTCGCCGACCTGCGAGCACTCGGTGTCGAGCAGGGCATGACGGTGATGGTGCACTCGTCGTTGTCGCGCCTCGGCTACGTGTCGGGTGGCGCTCATGCAGTTGTCATCGCGTTGTTGCAAGCGCTCGGTGAAGCGGGCACGCTCGCCATGCCGACCCATTCCGGCGACCTCAGCGACCCAGCAGGGTGGTCGAAGCCGCCGATCCCTGAGGCCTGGTGGGAGGTCGTGCGATCCGAAATGCCTGCATACGACCCTGGCCTCACACCGACGAGGTGGATGGGCTCGATCGTGGAGTGCTTTCGGCACGTCCCCGGCGTCGTTCGCTCGGCACATCCGACCGTGTCGGCGGCAGCCGTCGGGCCGAACGCCGAGTTCATGGTCGCCGGCCACGAACTGTCCCACGGCCTCGGCGAATCGTCACCGCAGGCACGATTGAACGAACTCGACGGGCAGATCCTGCTGCTCGGCGTCACCCACGCCAACAACACCTCCTTGCACCTTGCCGAGTACCGCTCCGCCCAAACCGGCGCGGCCGAGGTCACTCAGTCGTCACCGGTGATCGTCGGCGGACGCCGCCAATGGGTGTCGTACTCGGATCTCGACGATGACGACGCCGACTTTGCCGAGATCGGCGAAGCGTTCGCTGCCACCGGAGCAGAACGAGCAGGTCCGGTGGGCGCAGGAACCGGACGGCTGATGCGCTCGCAGGACCTGGTCACCTTCGCAACCTCGTGGATGAGAACGAACCGACGTAACGCACCCGGCCGCTAGGGGAGGCGGATGCTGGTGGCTCGTTCGAACTCGCCGCGGATCCGCTTCGGGCTGACCGGACCCTGAACGCCGAGCGGTTGGGCGAATACGCTCATGCGGTACTCCTCGAGCAGCCACGCCACGTTCCGGGCGTCGTCGGTGACGCGGTCGAGTCGGGCGATGGCGGCTGCATACTCGCGTTCGAGCGGGCGAACATCGGCCATCCGTCGCTGGTCGCGCGGCACGTCTCCGGCGAGATGGTCGAGGCGGTACTCGATGCCTCTCAGGTAGCGGTGGATGTCGGGTAGCCGATCGGTGCCCGCCCGGCGCACGAACCCTGGCGTCACGAGTCGGGCGACGTGCTCGTTGGCGTCACCGACGGTGGGTCTCAGGGCGTCGGCCGTGAGCGACCGCGTCCGCTTGCGAACTCGTTCGGCGGCGCCGATCACATCGGCCGCGACGGCGAGCGCGTCGCTCGCGATCCCTGGTGTCTGGTCGCGTACCGCTCGCTCCAGACTGCCGAACGCGGCGTCGTCCCACGGCAGGTCATAGCGCGCCATCACGGCATCGACCGCTGCCTCGATGCAGTCGGCAACCAGATCGGTGAGTGGAAGCGGGCCGCGGGCCACCGCCAGTTGTCCGGCCTGATCGAGGGTCCGTTCGATCTTGGCGGCTGTCGGAGCGGCGGCCATCAGGAGCAGGCGCCGCACTCCCCCACGCATCGCACGCTGCTGCAGCGCCTCGTTGTCGACCACCCGCAGCGCCACGCTGTCGCCGCGATCGAGCAGGGTCGGGTACGACCGCACGACATGACCATCCTTGACACGATGCTCGACCACCTTGTCGAGCCGGCCGATGTCCCATCGCACGATGTCACGGCGCTCGGTCAACGGCGAGGCATCCGCCAGCGCCGCCCGCGTGGAGCCGGCCTGGCGATCGCGAATGAGAGCCAAATCGTCGCCCGCGTCGACCACCTTGCCGGTGTCGTCGACCACCACGATGTGAAGACGAAGATGATTCGGAAGTCGGTCGAGAGAGAAATCGTCACCGTCGACCGGCTGCCCCGACACCTCGGTGACCGCACGCGCCAGCGCATCGACGAGACGGCCCGAGGCCGGGCCGAGTCGTGCCGCCGCCGCCGCAGATGTCTCGTTCATCGGGATCAGATTGCGGCGGATGTCCTTCGGGAGCGAGCGCACGAGCAGCGCAACCAGCTCGGCGCGGTACCCAGGGATCACCCAGTCGAAGCCGGTGTCGTCGAGTTGATTGAGCGAGGTGAGCGGCACCATCAGCGCCGCCCCGTCGAGCGCCGTGTCCGGTTCGTACCGGTACGTGATCCGGTACTCGGGCTGGCCGGGCTGCCAGTCGTCCGATCGCCAGGTGTCGGGGTAGTCGGCGAGATCGATGCCGCGCCGATTCGACAGCACGGCGGGCGTCAACTCGAGCAGATCGGGTTGATCGTCGCGGGCGTCACGCCACCACCGATCGAAGTGACGTGCCGAAGTGACATCGGCACCGACGCGCTCGTCATAGAAGTCGAACACGGCCTCGTCGTCGAGCAGGTCGATGCGCCGTACGCGCGCTTCGAGCAACCGGACACGCTCGACGAACTCGTCGTTGGCGGCGATGAAGGTGTGCCGCGTCTCCCATTCTCCGAACACCAATGCGTGTCTGATGAACATCTCGCGCGCCAGCCGGGGGTCGACCCGGTCGAGTCCAATCGTTCGGCTGCTGACGATCGGCAGACCGAACAACGTCACGGTCTCGGCGGTCACGGCGCGACCTGAACGGGCGTCCCACCACGCCTCGCTGTATGACCGTTTGACCAGGTGTTGAGCCAGCGGCTCCGCCCACTCGGGCTGGATGCCGACCACGCGACGCGCCCACAGTTGGTTGGTCTCGACCAACTCGGCGGCCATCACCCAGCGCGGTGGACGCTTGTTGAGAACAGAACCGCGGGCGATCGCGAACCGGGCGTCGCGGGCACCGCGGAACTCGCGACCGTCGCCATCACGGACGCCCATGTGCGAGAGCAGCCCGGCCAGCACGGCCTTGTGAACATGGTCGGGGTGGCCGACCTCGATCCCCGGACGAATCTGGAGTTGCCCGGCGACTTGGCGGAGCTGACTGTAGAGGTCGCGCCATTCGCGCACTCGCAGGTAGTGCAGGTGTTCGTCGCGGCACATTCGGCGGAACTGATTGCCGGACAACTGGCGTTGACGCTGGCGCAAATAGTCCCAGAGGGCGACCGTCGACAAGAGGTCGGAACCCTCGACGTCGAACCGGCGATGCAGCTCGGCCGCCTTCTCGGGTGCTTCCTTCGGGCGTTCGCGGACGTCTTGGATCGAGAGCGCCGAGGCGATCACCAGCACCTCGCGCACGCATCCCTGGCGGTCGGCCTCGATCACCATCCGCCCCAGTCGCGGGTCGATCGGCAGGCGAGCCAGCTGACGCCCGACCTTGGTCAGCTTGCGTGGCGAACCGATCGGACCGGGTTCGAGGGCGCCCAACTCGTCGAGCAGCAAGTAGCCGTCGCGGATCGAGGCCGAGTCCGGCGGCTCGACGAACGGGAACCGGTCGACGTCACCGAGTCCGATCGACGTCATCTGCAAGATGACCGACGCCAGGCTGGTGCGCAGGATCTCCGGCTCGGTGAACTCGGGTCGGTTGTCGTAGTCGTCCTCGGCGTACAGCCGGATGCAGATGCCGGGCGCCACACGACCGCACCGGCCGGCGCGCTGGTTGGCCGACGCCTGCGACACCGGCTCGATCGGCAGCCGCTGCACCTTCAGGCGTCGGCTGAAGCGCGAGATCCGAGCCGTTCCGGCGTCGACCACGTAGCGAACGCCCGGCACCGTGATCGATGTCTCGGCGACATTGGTCGACAGCACGATCCGGCGACCTCGATGTGGTTGGAAGATCCGGTGCTGTTCCGACGACGACAGGCGGGCGTACAGCGGCATCACCTCGGTGTCACGGCGATCCTCGCGACGGAGCGCATCGGCGATGTCGTGAATTTCGCGTTCACCGCTGAGGAACACCAGCACGTCACCTGGCCCGGCCTTGGCCAGTTCGTCGACGGCATCGATCACGGCCCGCACCTGATCGCGGCGGTCGGTGGTGTCACCGTCGTGGTCTTCGCCGTAGGGGCGGTAGCGCATCTCGACCGGATAGGTGCGACCCTCGACCAGGAACACCGGGGCCGGCGTGCCATCGGCGTCGGCGAAGTGTTCGGCGAAGCGGGCGGTGTCGATCGTGGCGGAGGTGACGATCACCTTGAGATCGGGACGCTTGGGAAGCAGTTGTTTCAGATAGCCGAGCGTGAAGTCGATGTTGAGGCTGCGTTCGTGAGCTTCGTCGATGATCAGCGTGTCGTAACGGTGCAGCATGCGGTCGCGCTGGATCTCGTTGAGCAGGATCCCGTCGGTCATCACCCGCAGCAGCGTGCCGTCTCCGACCTGATCGTTGAACCGCACGGTGTAGCCGACCGCCTCGCCGATCGTGGTGCCGAGTTCCTCGGCGATCCGTTCGGCCACCGTGCGAGCGGCGACCCTGCGAGGCTGGGTATGACCGATCAGACCGTCGATGCCGCGGCCGGCCTCGAGACACATCTTGGGGAGCTGGGTGCTCTTGCCCGACCCGGTTTCGCCGGCCACGACGATCACCTGGTGGTCGCCGATCGCCTGCACCAGTTCCTCACGGCGTTCGGTGATCGGCAGCGAGTCGGGGTACCCGATCGGGCCGCCGGAAACGAGCCGCTCGTACCCGGCCTGGCGCGCCGCCAACTGTCGGGCCTGTTGCTGGGCGCGTCGCGGTTCGTTCTGTCGTGATTCGGAACGGCGCTGGGACGAAGCCATGAACGAGCAAGGGTCGCACGTTCGACGTGCGGACACCACACGATTTCTATCTGACGGCGAACAGGTTGCCGTTTCCCGGCACACTGTGGCGGTGCACGCCGATCTGCGCAGCGCCCTCGAACGGGTCGCACCGACGGAGTTCCATCGTCTGTCCGACGTCGAACGACAGCGTTTCCTGCATCACGGCGAGCGGCTGGTGCGGCGGGCCAACTGGGAAGGTGCCCGCGACGTCGAGGTCACCGATGAGATGGTGTTCACCGTCGCTTCCCACGCGGCGCTGCTGGCTGCCGGCTTTGCCGAGCACACGGAACCGTTCCTCAACGTCAAGGCGATCGTGTTGCACGCCCGCACGATCGTCACCCGCCAGCCACGCCCAGGCCCGGTGCAAGGGGTTGTCACGACCGGCCCTCAATACCTGGCCGGGCAGTCTGGCCACGGCCACGGCCCGGTGCTGCTGGACTGGCAGACCGTGCAACGCCAGGTCGTTGAACCCGGTCTCGGGGTCAACGTCGTCTACCACGAGTTCGCCCACAAGCTCGACCAACTCGACGGACCTGCCGACGGCATGCCACCGCTGCCCGACACCGATGCGCGGCGTGAATGGGCGCAGACGCTGGGCACCAACTATCGACGGCTTCGGCGGCGCGGTGGCGACGGCCTGGTTCGTGGCTACGCAGCGACCAACCCGGCCGAGTACTTCGCCGTCACGAGCGAGTTGTTCTTCACTCGCCCGGTCGACCTTCGCCAACGGCTTCCCAGGGTGTACCGGCGGCTCGCCGACTTCTACGCCCAAGACCCGGCCGCCCGTCAATAGCAGTCCGTTCGTGGAGTCCGTTCGGTACGGCACGACGTGGATCGAGGCGCTCGTCTACTCTGAGCGACGCTGAGAGGGGAAGCATCCATGAGCTATGAAACCGGGGCGTCCGAACTGCCGCCCGTCACCGATTGGGTCAACGACTGGGACTGGCTCGACGACCAGTGGGGATCGAACGCGATCGACATCTGGAACGAGATTCGCGCCGTCACCGAGGTCGCCTCGACCGAGCGCTATGGGCGGGCCTTCATGCCGGTTTCGATGGCGGCGGTCAGCCAGGTCGCCCACGACACCGAGCACTACTCGTCGATCTTCGTCAGCGTCGCCCGCCCCGATGCGCCACGCCGGCCTGCCCCGCCGATCACTTCCGATCCGCCCGACCACCACGGCCACCGGCGGCTGCTGCTGCCGTCGTTCAGCCCCAAGAAGATCGCCCCGATGGAGGACGACCTGCGCCACTTCTGCCGCGGCTTGATCGCCGAGCTCGATGGGGAGACCACCGCCGACGCCGCCGAGCAGTACACCCAGCACATCCCGGTCCACGGCATCTGTCAGCTGCTCGGTGTGCCAGAAACCGACGCCGACATGTTCCGCGACTGGATCTTCCGCAACTTCCAGCTGGCACCTCGCGACAACGCTGTGCGACTGCAGCTCCAAGAAGAGATGGGCGCCTACCACGAGAAGATGCTCAATCAGCGACTCGCCGATCCGCAGGATGACCTGCTGACGCTGATCGCCCATGCCGAGATCGACGGGGTCCCGGTCGACATGGAACTCAAGAAGGGCTACGTCGGGCTGATGATCATCGCCGGCATCGACACCACGTGGAGCGCCATCGCATCCGGCCTGTGGCACCTCGGCCAGCACCCCGCCGAGCGGGCCGCCCTCGTCGCCGTCCCCAACGACGACATGCTCTGGACCACCGCCACCGAAGAGGTGCTGCGCTACTACGCACCGGTCACGATGGGTCGCAAGGTGATCGCCGACACCGAAGTGGCCGGTTGCCCCGTGCACACCGGCGACCAAACGTTGCTCACCTTCCCGGCCGCCAACCACGATCCCGAGGCGTTCGAGGACGCCCACGAGTTCCAGCTCGACCGCGCCAAGAACCGCCACGTGGCGTTCGGGCTCGGCATCCACCGTTGCCTCGGATCCAACCTGGCTCGCCTGGAGCTCACGGTCGCTCTGCAGGAGTGGTTGCGGGCGTTCCCCGACTACGAACTCGACACGAGCAAGCAGACCACTTGGGCGAACGGCCAGGTTCGCGGCCCTCGCAAGCTGCCCGTCCTACTCAACCGCTGACCGACCGAACCCCTCGACCCAACCAGGAGACCATCATGCGCGCTGCCGTACTCGAAGAATGCCCCGGCGATCTCGTCATCGACGAGATCAGCCTGACCTCGCCCGAACCGGACGAGGTGATGATCCAGACCTCGGCCTGCGGGTTGTGCCACAGCGACCTGCACATGATCGACGGCCATCTGCCGACTCCGGTGCCGGCCGTACTCGGCCACGAGGCCGCCGGCATCGTGCAGGCGGTCGGTTCGAACGTCACCGACTTCGCGCCAGGCGACCGGGTCGTTTCATGCCTGTCGATGTACTGCGGCACCTGCCGCGAGTGTCTGATCGGCAACACGTGGCTGTGCGAGCGTCGGGCGTCGCTCGGCAAGCGCATCGACGGCACCTCCCGGCTGCGTCGCGGCGATGTCGAGGTCGCCCAGATGACCGGGCTCGGCGCCTTCGCCGAGGAGATGCTGGTGCATCGCAACGCGATCGTGAAGGTCCCCGACGGCCTGCCGCTCGATGTCGGAGCGCTCCTGGGCTGCGCCGTCGTCACCGGCGTCGGTTCGGTCATCAACGGCGCCAAGCTGCGGGCCGGCTCGACCGTTGCCGTGATCGGTTGCGGTGGCGTCGGCCTCAATATCGTGCAGGGTGCCCTGATCGCCGGGGCCGAGCGGATCATCGCCGTCGACCTCAACCCCGAGAAGCTGGCGTTGGCGAAGACCTTCGGGGCGACCGACGTGGTCAACGGCTCGGAGACCGACGCCGTGCAGGCAGTGCTCGAACTCACCGGGGGCGGCGTCGACGCTGCGTTCGAGGCAATCGGACTACCGGCAACCGCCCAACAGGCATTCATGATGATCCGGCCGGGACGCACCGCCTATCTCGTCGGGCTACCGGGTGCCGGCAAGATGATCGAGCTACCGGGCACGCTGATGCTCGTGCACGGCCGCGGTCTGCAAGGCCTGTTCATGGGCTCGAACAACTTCAAGCGCGACATCCCGATGCTCGCCAACCTGTACTTGCAGGGCCGCCTCAAGCTCGACGAGTTGGTCGCCGCCAGGATCACTCTGGAGCAGGTCAACGACGGTTACACGGCCATGCGAAAGGGCACCGAAGCCCGCAGCGTCATCGTGTTCTGATGACGGGATGTGCCAGGCACATCCCGTCATCGGGCAGGTTGTTGCTCGACGGGTCCCGGGCGAATGACGGGATGTGCCTGGCACATCCCGTCATTCTCCGATGAAGTTGGGTTTGCGTTTTTCGGCGAAGGCGGCGATGCCTTCCTGGCCGTCGTGGCCGCTCATCGCCTGCGCGATCACCACACCCTCGTACTCCCCGGCCGCCGGAAGAGCATGCTCGTAGCCGTGGTACACCACGCGCTTGGCGTGGCCGGAAGCCCATGCCGGACCGTCGGCGAGTTGTTGAGCGAGATCGGCTGTTGCCTGATCGACATCGTCATCGGGCACGACTCGATTCACGAGCCCCCATGACTCGGCCTCGGCGGCGCTCAACACACGGTTGGTGAGTGTGAGGTCGAGCATCCGGCGCAGCCCGATGTGGCGTGCCACGAAGTACGACGACGTGCCGTCAGGGGTGACGCCGGCACGGGTGTACGCCATCGTGTACTTGGCCGACTCGCCGGAGATCACCAGATCGAAGGCGCTCATCAACGACAGCCCGGCACCGCCGGCGGCGCCCCGCACGCCGGCCACGAACGGCTTGGGGATCGAGTTCATCTTGTAGATCGCGCCGTGGTAGTCGACCAGCATGTCCGACGCCAGGGTCGGCACATCAGGGCCGGCCTCGTGGAACAGCTTGAGGTCGCCGCCGGCGCAGAACACCTTGCCCTCTGCCGTGACCGATACCGCTTTCACCGCAGTGTCGAACTCGATCGCCACCATCACCGCTCGAAGGTCGGCCGAGAACGCCGGGTTGACTGCATTGGCACCTTCGGGACGAGTGAATCGCACGTGAGCGACACCGTTGCGCACCTCATAGGTCATCGTGGAGAGATCCATACCCGCACCCTACGAAACGGCGTCGACCGGTCTCGACTCGGCAGACGTTCGACCTGCCGCTGTCGAGGACCGCTCGATCGTCAGCCGTCGAACTGCGCCAGGCCGTGCATGAAGAAGGCCGCCGCGGCGGCGACCGGGTCGGGCTCGGCCGCGAGCGCCTGGTACCCCAGCACGGCACCGAACGGGGCGTTCCAGAACGCTGCGTCGCCCGGTCGGTCGGCGGTCCACGGCCCGACGTAGAGGTAGGGGTCGGAACGGAAGCCATCTCCTGGCGAGCCGCCCAGGTTGACACGTCGATCCGGGCCGGCTGCCAGGTCGAGGGCGGCATCGAAATGTTCGGGCCACAGCTGTACGAGTGTCGGTGCTGCGTCGATAGAGGTGGCGGACACGACCAGATCGAGCGCCGCACCCGTCTTTGCGAACCAACCGGCAAGCGCCCGCGCCGACGCTCCGTCGACACGCAGCACCTCGTCGACATCACCGAGTTCAGGCGTGTCATGGCCGACGTTCAGATCTGCCCCGAGGTCGACTCCGGCGACGGAAGCGAGCTCGGCGAGCGAAGCACCGTCGATTTCGATGGCGGTGCTCGTCGCTCGATCGGTGCCACCGCTCTCGCGCAGCAACAACCCACCCGAGACGCGGACCCGAACGACATCGGACCCGAACTCTGGCGTACCGAATCCGCCGGGGGTCACGCGCAAGCCGAACCGACCCACCCCTTGTTGGCGGGCTCGAGCCACGATGTGCACGGCGACACGTTGCAGCGACGAGCGAGTTTCGGCGAAGGTGTCGGGGAGATCAGCAAGTGAAGCCATACCGGGAACAACCCAGCCGAGCCCGCCGAGCTTCCCGTAACGGTTTGGTGCCTCTACCGAACCAGTACGCGTACCGGTTACTCGCTGGTGGGGCCTTGGAAGTCGGCGGGGCGCTTCTCGCGGTGCGACGCCAATCCCTCGGCTACGTCGGGGCCGCCGAAGCCGTAGAACTCGAGTGCCAGGGAGGCATCGAAGGCGGACCCCGCTGAGCGGTACCAGTGGTTCAGCGAGTGCTTGGTCCAGCGCATCGCCGAGGGCGACACCGCCATCAGCTTGTCAGCGACCACCAGTGCCTCGTCGTGGACCTTGTCGTCGTCGACACAGAGCGAGACCAGTCCGATTCGTTCGGCCTCCTCGCCGGTCAGCGTGTCGCATGTGAGCAGGTAGTACTTGGCTTTCGCCATGCCACACAGCAGCGGCCAGCACACGGCGGCGTGATCGCCGGCGGCGACACCGAGTCGGGTGTGGCCGTCGATGATCCGGGCGTTGCGCCCGACGATCGAGACATCGGCCAGCAAGCCGGCCACCAGGCCGGCACCGACCGCTGGGCCGTGGATCGCCGAAACGATCGGCTTGGAGCAGTTGATCACGTTCCACACCAGATCGCGGGCCTCGCGCATGACCTTGGTGCGAACGCCGTAGTCCTGGATCATTCCGTCGATCAACTCGAAGCTGCCGCCCGCCGAGAATCCCTTGCCGGCGCCCTGCAAGATCGCCACCTGGACGTCGGGATCGCGATCCACGGTCTGCCAGATCTCGGCGATCTCGCGGTGAGCGTCGGGCCCGACCGAGTTGAGCCCCGGCGCGTCAAAGGTGACCCTCAGCACGCCGTCTCGGGGCCGGTCGTACGTGAAGCTCGGGTACATGGCGTCATAGTCGATGCTCATCGGGTTCTCCTTGTCTCAGGGCGTCAGTGCGTTGCGGATGATCTCGGCCAACTCGAGTGGGGCGTCGCCTTGCACGCTGTGCCCGGCGTCGACCTCGATCACGGTGGCGTACGGGCAGCGGCGCCTCAGCTCGGCGACATCGTCGTCGTCGACCACCGACTGGGGACGCATGCCGCGAACGAGCGTGATCGGCCCGGCGTACGCTGCGAGGTCATCCCACAGCAGCGCCGGATCTGCTCGCGGACCAGTGTCGTCCCCCATCACCGCGCTGTCGTCGCGGCGATGCCGCCAGACCCAACTCCCATCTTCGAGTTGGGTGGCGTTGTGCAGAATGCCACGCCGCAACGAACTCTCCGAGCGGGTCGGGTTGAACTCCATCGTGCGTGCCAACAGTTCCTCAAAGCTGGGGAACGTCGCCGGACCGCGGACGAAATCGTGAATCGCTTTCGCCTTCTCGCCGGTGACCCCTGGCGTGATGTCGACCAACAACAGCCGCCGCACCAGATCGGGTCGAGCCGTCGCCAGCACGATCGCCGAGAGCCCACCGAGCGACATGCCGACGATCAGCGCTGCGTCTGGCGCCAGATGGTCGATCACGCCCGCCAGGTCTGCGGCATTGGCCGTCGGCGCGGTGCCCACGCTCGGTGCTGGACTGTCGGAATGGCCGTGGCCGGGAAGGTCCGGCGCCACCAGCGGGCGGTCGAGGGCGAGCGCCACCGTGTCCCAGGTGTGGGCGTTCTGAGCACCACCGTGGATCAGCACCATCTCAGGCGGGCGGTCGCCCCAGACCAGACTGCTCATGCAGCGCCCATCGGTCAGCTCGGTCTGGACACGGGAGACCTCTGGCGCAGCATCGAAGCGCAGGTCGTATTCGGCGGCGTTCTGGTGGAACAATGCGAACTCGTCGTACTCGATACGATCGGCCATCGCCAGAACCGTAGAGTCCGGCCCCACGTCGAAGCGAAACGCACGACCATGATCCCGGGGGGCCGGGCACTTAGGCTCTGGTCGAAACACGGGTCTGCACTGTTAGGTGGACCTACTTCATGCAATTCCGACCACCCAATCAGATCAGAGGTATGCAGATGTCCACCACCGATGTTGAACCACGCGACGGTCGCGTCAACCGGAGACGATTCATCACGGTGCTCGGCGGTGGCGCGGCCGCTGCTGGGCTCGCGGCGTGTGCCGACGACGGCAACGACGGCACTTCCCCCATCGCCCACAGCGCCATGCCGGCAGGGTCCGAAGGATCGGCCTCCGCAGCCGCCGCAACACCCGCCGTCGATACTCGCAGTGTGTCGATCGTTCCCGATCTGACCCGCCTGGCCGACCTCCAGCCTGCCGACGGCGACGAGGTTCACATGACCTACGCCCCCAACGTGCCGCCCCCGATCACGCGCTCCGATCAGCGGATCGTCGAGTTCTCGATCGACGTGCTCGAGGGTGTCTGCGAACTCGACCCTGCGAACGGCGTCAAGGTCGAGATGTGGGGCTTCCGGATCGGTGGTGACACCGACGTCACCTGCGGCGCACCGGGGCCGATCCTGCGAGCACGGGTCGGTGACGTCGCCAAGATCACCGTCACCAACTTGTCCGACAACGCCAACCCGCACAACATCGACTTCCACGCCGTGACCGGCCAGGGCGGCGGTGCCGAGGGCACCATCGTGGCCCCCGGCGAGTCGGCCACGATCAACGCTCGACTGTTGTACCCGGGCGCCTTCATGTACCACTGCGCGTTCGGTGACGTACCGATGCACATCGCCCACGGCATGTACGGCATGTTCATCGTCGACCCGGAGGAGCCACTGCCGACGGTCGACCACGAGTGGGCGATCATGCAGTCCGAGTGGTACGTCGGCGAGCCCGACGACGACGGTATGGCCGAGTTCGACGCCGACGCGCTGCTGCTCGAGCATCCCAAGTACGTCACGTTCAACGGCCGCACCGACGCCTTGACGGGCGACAACTCGCTCCAGACTCAACGTCGGTGAACGGGCCCGCTTCTACATGGTCAACGAAGGCCTCAACCACGACTCCAACTTCCACCCGATCGGTTCCCAATGGGACGTCGTGTACCCGGAGGCGGCGACCCACCCGATCAACACGGTGATCCGTGGCTCACAGTCCACGCTGGTCGTCGCCGGTGGTGGCACCGTGACCGAACTCGTCGGATACGTGCCGAGCACGATCGTCCTGGTCGACCACGCCCTCGTGCGCACGTTCTACAAGGGCTGCATCGGCCTGGTCGTCATCAATGGAGACGAGAACGCGATCTTCTCGAAGGGTGAGGACGGATTGGCAGCCGCAGCGGCCAGCGAGCCCGAAGCGGCCGTCGAGGCTGCTCCGGGTGAGGTCATCATCCCCGACGGCGCCTGGGATCCCGCCAACGCGGCGACCGCCTACTCGCCGAAGGTGCTCACCGTCAGTGTCGGAACCACGGTCACGTGGCGCAACACCGATTCGTTGTTCCACACGATCACGTCTGGTCCCAGCAACGGCCAATCCGGGACTGCCGACGGGCTATTCGACTCGGGCGAAGTGCAACCAGGTGAAAGCTTCGAGCACACCTTCGACGAGGCCGGAACCTTCGACTACCACTGCACACCCCACCCGTGGATGATCGGCCAGGTCGTGGTCACCGGCTAACCGCCGACTGATCATCGCATCCGGCACCGGCGAACCGGGGCGGCGTGGTCCTCCACGCCGCCCCGGTCCGCGTTCCGAGGCAGGCCGAAGCCCGAGCGGCGTGATTGAATCTCGGCTGTGAGCCGCTTCTCCGCGATCGACTTCACCGATCGATCACTCGACATCACGTGGGCCGACGGAACGGTCGGCCGATACCCCTGGCTGTGGGTGCGCGATCACGCCCATGACGACGCAACGCTGCATCCGGTGACGCAGCAACGGCAACTGCACACCGCAGGGGTTTCCCCCGAGCTCCGTGGCGCACACGTCAACGTGCTCGACGGCGACGTGTTGGAGGTCATCTGGCACGACAGCACACCGGCCTCACGGCTTCCCGTCGGCTTTCTCGAATCGTTCAGCAGGTCGGGAGCCGCGCTCACCGACGTGCCAGCCGAGCGCGTGCTGTGGGACGCCGAGATCATCGGGGAGCAATGGCCAAGCATCGCCCACGACACCGTGATGAACGACGACACCGGGCTCGCCGGCTGGATGGATCTGATCGCCACCTACGGATTCGCGATCGTCACCGGGACACCCGCAACGGTCGAGGCCACCCAGGCACTGGTGCGCCGAGTCGGCTACGTCCGCGAAACGATCTTCGGCGGCTTCTGGGACTTCCAGGCCGACCTCTCCAAAGCCGACACGGCCTACACCAACCAAGAACTGCTGCCACACACCGATGGCACGTACAGCCACGACGCCCCCGGTCTGCAACTGCTGCACTGCCTCGCCTTCGACGGCGACGGCGGCGAGTCCACGATGGTCGATGGCTTTCGGATCGCCTCAGAGTTGCGGGCCAGCCGTCCCGACCTCTACGAGGTGCTGTCCACGGTGCACGTACCCGGCCAGTACATCGGCGACGGTTCGCACCTCATGGCGGCCCGGCCGATCTTTCGCCACGACCATCACGGCGCGCTCGCACAGGTGTCGTTCAACAACGCTGACCGGGCGCCGTTCCTGCTGCCACCAGACGAGATGGATGCCTTCTACGAGGCCCTGCGCGGCTTCGAGGCGCTCGCCAACGACCATGCGCTCCAGTGGCGCAAGGTCAACCGGCCCGGCGATGCGATGCTGTTCGACAACTGGCGCGTGTTGCACGGACGAGCCGCCTACACCGGCCACCGCCACCTGTGCGGCGCGTACTTGAACCACGAGGACTTCGAGAGCAGGCGGCGGCTGCTTCGGTCCAGCTCTCGGTAGTTCCGGCAATCCCGTAAGTTGTCGAGCCATGAGCGAACCCACTGTCCAGGCGGCCACGCTGATCCACGACGTCGACCCTGATCAGATCGCCGTCATCACCGAGGCTCGCAGCTTCACGTGGGGCCAGGTCGAACGTCGCGCCTGCCGCTTGGCGAATGCGCTCGAATCGGGTGGCATCGGCAGCGATGGGGTGTGGGCGGTGCTGCTGCACAACTGCGCCGAGTGGCCAGAGATCGTGCTCGGAAACGCCCGGGCCGGGAGCCGCTACGTGCCACTCAACTGGCACTTGACGGCGAACGAGCTGTCCGAGCTGCTGATCGACAGTGGGGCGCAGCTGCTGCTCGTCGACCCATCCTTGCGCGAGGCCGGCGAGCAGGCGGCGGCGATCGTCGGCGGGATTCGGATCATCGAACTCGGCGACGAATACGAAGCCTGGCTCGGTGACGCCAGCGAAGACCCACCGAGCGAACGGCCGATCGGGTCACCCTTGCTGTACACGGGCGGAACGACCGGCCGTTCGAAGGGTGTCACGCGCTCCGACCAAGCCAGCAGTGCCAGCGATTGGCGGTTGATGTGGGCGGGGTGGGGTGGCCTGGTTCGCATGCCGACCGAGGGCACCACGCTCGCAACGACGCCGCTGTACCACGCACTCGGCATGGCGGCGTTGGTCGCATCGTTGGCCTCCGGGGTGCCGGTCGTGATCCTGCCCAGGTTCACCCCCGAGTCGACATTGGCGGCGATCGAACGACACTCGATCACCAACGCGGCGATGGTGCCGACCCAGTTCATCCGGATGCTCAAGCTCGACGACGAGGTACGCACTGGCTACGACATCTCGTCGCTGAAGTGGATTCTCCACACGGCAGCACCGTGCCCGGAGTGGGCCAAGCGAGCCATGATCGACTGGTTCGGACCGGTGATCTACGAGATGTACGGGGCGTCCGAGGGGGCCGGGCCGGCAATCTGCGACAGTCACGAGTGGCTGGCGCACCCGGGCACGGTTGGCAAGGCGTCGGGCCGAATCGAGTACTCGATCGTCGACGACGACGGCAACGATCTGGCGGTCGGCGAGATCGGCACGATCTACTGCCGCCGCTCCGACGGCGCACCGGAGTACTACGGGGACGCCGAGAAGACGGCCTCGATCCAGCTGCCGGACGGCCGCTTCACCGTTGGCGACATCGGCTGGCTGGATGCGGACGGATTCTTGTTTCTCGCTGACCGTCGCGTCGACCTGATCATCGTCGCTGGTTCCAACGTGTACCCGGCAGAGATCGAGGCCGTGCTGATCGAACACGACGACGTCGGCGACGCGGCCGTGTTCGGGATTCCCGACCCGGAGTGGGGTCAGCAGATCAAAGCCGTATTGGAACCCGCAGGCGACCGACCGATCGACATCGACTCGGTGCGCGCCTTCGTCGCCGAACGGCTGGCGTCCTTCAAGATCCCCAAATCGTTCGACGTGACCGACGCCCTGCCACGCGAGGCACACGGCAAGTTGAAGAAGCGGGTCCTGCGCGAGCCGTACTGGCAAGACGCTCCGCTCTGACACCCGACCGGCTGGCGCCGTCGTCAACTCGTCACGGTGCCCTGGCTTGCCGCGGGCAGGCCATACGGCTAACTTACGCCGGATCGAGTTCCGAGTCGCCGGGGGACACCGACATCGGTCACACTCGATGACATTGGTCACACCGAATTGGTGCAGACTGAGACAGCGGTGAGTCAGCAGTGAAGTCCATCCGGGCTCCACACGGGGATCGAAGCGATCAAGAGGGGGCAGTTGCATGACGGTCACGTCGGACGCCATGCGTTCCGGAGCAAATGCGGACGCTGAGGACCTGCTCGTCGTCGAGGATCTGCGCACGCACTTCCGCGTTCCAGCGGGCGCGGTCAAGGCGGTCGACGGTGTGTCGCTCTCGCTGGCTCGCGGCACCACGCTCGGCGTGGTCGGCGAGTCGGGCTCTGGCAAGACCGTGCTGTCGCGCTCGATCATGGGACTCAACACGGCGAGCAACGCTGTCACCACCGGTTCGGTGCGCTACGACGGCATCGAGTTGATCGGCCGCTCTCCCAAGCAGATGAAGGCCCTGTGGGGCGCCGAGATGGCGATGATCTTCCAGGACCCGATGACCTCGCTCAACCCCGTCGTCAAGATCGGCCGACAGATCACCGAACACGTTCGGTTTCACCTCGGTAGCAGCAAGGGCGACGCCGATACAGCCGCGATCGAGCTGCTGAAGTCAGTTCGCATCCCCGAGGCCGCCGAGCGGATGGACAACTACCCGCACCACATGTCGGGCGGAATGCGCCAGCGCGTGTGCATCGCGATCGCCCTTGCCTGCGGCCCGAAGCTGTTGTTCGCCGACGAGCCGACGACGGCGCTCGACGTCACTGTGCAGCACCAGATCCTCAACCTGCTCTCCCAGCAGCAGCGCGAGCGTTCGATGACGATGATCCTCGTCACCCACGACCTCGGCGTGGTCGCCACCCGAGCCGCCGAGATCGCCGTGATGTACGCCGGCAAGATCGTCGAGAAGGCGCCGACCGACGTGTTGTTCGCCGAGATGCGACACCCGTACACGCAATCGCTGCTGTGGTCGATTCCCAAGACATCGCAGCCCAAGCACACCCGGTTGAACGCGATCGCCGGGCGCCCACCCGATCTGATCAACCCGCCGCCGGGGTGCAAGTTCGCACCGCGTTGCCCGTACGCCCAGCCACGTTGTCACGAAGAGGAGCCCCAGTTGGTCGACGGTCCCGGTGCTCGCCACCAGTTCGCCTGCCACTACCCAGTGGGCACACCCGAGAACAAGGAGGCGTTCGATCGCAACATGGCAGCCGGGCGCCCTCAGACCTTGGTTGCGGCCGGCAAGATGGCGGCCCGCGAAGACATCGTCGTCGACTACGCCCCAGGCGCAACCTCCGATATCGACCAGGCGGCGATCGCTCGTGGCCTCACCGAGGCGGCCCGCGACATGGGCAACGCAGGGCCGGGCCTCTGATGGCCGGAACCGGCAAGGCCCACCTGCGATCGGGTGCCAACATCATGCTCCAGGCCGAGGATCTCACCGTCGAGTTCCCGGTCGGCGGTGGTCGTGTCGTACACGCCGTGAGTGGTATCAGTTTCGACGTCGTCAAGGGCGAGACGCTCGGACTCGTCGGCGAATCAGGTTGCGGCAAGTCCACGACTGGCAAGGCGATCCTTCAGTTGCCCAAGCCGACCAGTGGCACCGTCAAGCTGAAAGACACCGACCTCACGGCACTCGACCCGGCCGACATGCGCAAGCGTCGCACCGACGTGCAGATGATCTTCCAGGACCCGATCTCGTCGCTCAATCCGCGTCGCACGATCGGTGACATCGTGGCCGAGCCGCTGCACGTGTGGGGCCCGAAGAACAAGGCCGAGCAGTGGGAGATCGTCGCCAAGATGCTCGACGCAGTCGGCATCGACCCCGACGTCGCCCGCCACAAGCACCCCCACGAGTTCTCCGGCGGCCAGTGCCAGCGGATCTCGATCGCCAGGGCGCTCGTGATGGAGCCGCAACTGATCATCTGCGACGAGCCGGTGTCGGCACTCGACGTCAGCGTTCAGGCCCAGATCCTGAACCTGCTGGAAGACCTCAAGGCGCAGTACGGGCTGACCCTCGTGTTCATCGCCCACGACCTCGCCGTCGTCAAGAACATCAGCGACCGGGTCGCCGTGATGTACCTCGGCAAGATGTGCGAACTGTCCGAGTCCGACGAGTTGTACGCCAACCCCGCTCACCCCTACACCCGGCTGTTGATGGAGTCCCATCCCGAGCCGGACCCCAAGATCAAGATCGACGACACCGTCACGGCAGGCGGCGAGCTTCCTTCGCCGATCGCCCCGCCGTCGGGTTGTCGATTCCGAACCCGTTGTCCACTTGCCGACGAGCGATGCGCACGCGAAGAACCGCAGATGCGCCGCGTGAACGACGACCACTACGTCGCGTGCCACCATCCACTCGTCGACGTTCCAGAAGTGGAGGTGTCGATCCGCTGATCCATTCGCTCGGCCGACTTGTGCCGAGCCCGATTCACCGGGCGCTCTCCTGCGGTTCACCGTCGTCAGCGCCCGAACCGTTCAACACATCTACCGACAACGAATATCTGCGGGGACAACCGTTCCCACGAGACGAGGGGAATCTCACCAATCATGAAGACGCGACGCTTGCAGAAGTCGTTCGCCCTACTCGCTGCAGCCGGCCTCTTGGTCGCTGCCTGTGGCGGGGACGACGACGACACGACTTCCGAAGAACCAGCAACCGAAACCACGACCGCAACCGATGAGCCGGCCACCGAGCCGGCGACCGAGGCAACCACCGCCGAGCCGGCTCAAGAGGCCGAGGAGGAGGTCGACACGCAGATCACAGAGCCGCCCGAGGAAGTCGTGGAGGACAAGTACGGCGGCAATGTCACGATCGCCCTCGAGGCCGAGGCGACCGGCCTGCGCCCGTGGGAGGACGCCTGCGCGGCGTCGTGCTACGCCATCATGCGTGCCATCTACGACCCGCTGATGGAACTCGACGTGAATGGCGACCTCCAACCATTCCTGGCCGATTCGATCGAGTCGAACGAAGACTTCACCGTGTGGACGATGACCCTGAGACCGGACGTCACGTTCCACAACGGCACCCCGTTGACGGCCCAGACGATCGCCGACATGTTCGTCGTTCAGCAGGGCGGTGCCTCGGCGGCGGGCCAGATCTCGGCGTCGGGTCTCACCGCCGTTGAGGCCACCGGCGACCTGGAGGTCACCTACACCTTGGGCAAGCAGAACTCTGCGTTCGCTTCGTTCCTCCAGAGTGCGCCGATCGGGTTCCCGTTCGACCCGGCCGCGGCCGCCGCTGATCCCGACGGGTACAGCATCGCTCCGATCGGAACCGGTCCGTTCACGATCGCCAGCCGCGACCTCGACAACGAAACCATCGTCGAACGCAACCCCGATTACTGGGGCGTCGACGCCGCCGGCAACCAACTCCCGTACCTCGATTCGGTCGGGTTCCGTCCGATCATCGAAGAGGGTTCACGGCTCGATGCACTGCTGTCCGGCACGGTCAACGCCT
Organism: uncultured Acidimicrobiaceae bacterium; assembly: GCA_963700265.1. Lineage (GTDB taxonomy): Bacteria > Actinomycetota > Acidimicrobiia > Acidimicrobiales > Ilumatobacteraceae > Ilumatobacter. The sequence continues at coordinate 372,496 of CAVOWX010000005.1, forward strand.
TCCAGACCCTGCGCCAAGCCACCATTCGGGACGCCCGCGCGGCTCGCGATGGCGGAGCCGACATCGTGCTGCTCGAGCACCAGGGCAACAACGTCGGTGGCGGCATGTTCAACCTGGCGGTCGCTCCGTACGACGACATCCGTGTTCGTCGTGGCCTGAACCTGATGAACAGCCAGGAGAACGGCATCGAGGCAATCGGCGGCACGGGCATTTCGCTGCCGGGCACGCAGTGGTTCGCCCCCACCAGCAAGTGGTGGTCGGAGAAGGCTGCCGCAGCCTGGCCGAAGTTCGACTTCGAGGCCGGCAAGGCGCTCGTCGCCGAGTACATCAACGATCCGACGCGCTCGGATGGCAAGCCCGTCGGCGAGAAGATCACCGTCGACCTGTCATGCCCGCCCGACCCCACCTTGACCGCCCTCATGCAGGTGATCCTGTCGACGTGGACCGCCAGCGAGCTGGTCACCGTGAACCTCACCAGCTTCGACCAGCCGACCCACATCAACAACGCGCTCGGCGGTGCCAACGGCTTCATCGGCACCCACGGTGCCCACTGCTGGCGTTGGAGCAGCGAGGCTGATCCGTCCACGAGCCTCAACACGTTCCTGGCGCCGTACAGCGCCGAGAACGCAGAGGCGAACGGCTTCCCCCCGGAAGCCGTGTCGGCGCTGAACTTCCCCAACTACTGGGACGCCCAGTCATTCCAGGACGCACAAGACGCGATCACGACCGACGACTTCGACGAGCGCTTCGCTCTGTACGAGGACATCAACCTTCGGCTCGCCGAGAACGTGCCGATCTGGTACACGGGTTCCACGGCCACGGCGATCGGCGTCGAGTCGAACATCAAGGGTCTCGACAGCTGGCACGTCCCCGGCGGCGAGCTCGGCATCGGATTCCCGAGCGCCGAGGCGCGCTGGATCGAGGCGTACATCGCCGACTGACGCACGATTCCACTGAGACTGACCCCGGGTAGGAGGAGAGAAGGCACATGCGCAAGGTTCTCGTCAATCGGTTGCTGCGGCTGTTCGGCACGCTGCTGGCCGTGACGTTCCTCACGTTTGGCATGACCTCGCTCCTGCCCGGGGATCCAGTGAGCGCGATCCTCGGGGTCGAAAACATCAACGATCAGGAACTGGTCGCTGAGATCCGGGCCGACCTCGGACTCGACGACCCGTTCCTGGTCCGTTACGTCGACTGGCTGGGCAACGTCGCCCAGGGTGACTTGGGCAAGTCGTACATCACCGACCAGCCTGTCATGGAGACCATCAAGCAACGGCTGCCGGTCACCGCCCAGCTGGCCTTCATGGCGATTCTGATGGCGGTGATCCTGGCCGTTCCGATTGGCATCATCGGCGCCTACAAACAAGGCAAATGGCAAGACACGGCGAGTTCCGCCGCCGTTCAGGTCGCCCTGTCGATACCGAACTTCATCATGGGCATCTTCTTCATCTGGTTGTTCGCCGTCAAACTCAACTGGTTGCCGTCATCGAGTTGGAGTCGCATCAGCGAGAAGGGGTTGATCGAGAACCTCAAGACAGCGATTCTCCCGGCGGGGGCGCTGGCGATGACGCAGATGGCGATCTTCTCCCGCTTGGTTCGCGCCGACATGGTGGCCACCCTGCAGGAGAACTACATCCTGGCGGCCAAAGCAAAGGGTCTCAGCGACAGGTACATCTTGATGCGCCACGCCCTGCGGCCGAGTTCGCTCAGTCTGATGACGATCATCGGCATCAACTTCGGTGCCCTGCTCGGTGGCACCGTCATCATCGAAACGTTGTTCGCCGTGCCCGGCCTCGGCTTTCGGCTGATCAACGCCATCAACCAGCGTGACATTCTGGTGATCCAGGGGATCACCGTGTTCATCGCCATCGTCTACGTCGTGATCAACACAGTCGTCGACCTGCTGTACGCCGTCATCGATCCGCGCATCCGAAAGGGCTGACCCATGTCGACAACCGGCGCCGCACCACACACCCCCGATTTCCCCAGCGACCGACTCAGCCGGGTCTCGACGTCGGTCCAGATCGACGAAGCCACCAAGGGGCCACCCAAACGCACCTCGGTGTTCGGCACCTTCCGTCAGATGCCGATACTCGTCAAGATCTCGGCGATCTGGCTGTTCGTGATCGTGTTCGGCGCGATCTACGCAAAGCTCGATCAGTCCGTGTTCGACGGCAAGCTTCCGATCCTCCAGGACCCCAACCTGCAAACCAACAACTTCAACGCCGACACGCTCGAGTTCGGAACCGGCGAAAAGCTCGAGGGCATCTCTTCGGCCCACTGGCTCGGTACCGATGCGATCGCTCGCGACACGTTCTCGCGCATCGTGCACGGCGCCTGGGTCAGTTTGATCGTCGCTGTGGTGGCGGTCGCCTTCGGAGTGATCGTCGGCGGGCTGCTCGGTTCGCTGGTCGGCTTCGTCAGGGGTCGCACCGAAACGATCGCGATGTCGGCGATCGACGTGATCCTCGCCTTTCCTGCGCTGATCCTGCTGCTCGCTCTGGTGTCGATCTTCAAGGTTCGCGATCTGTTCCTGATCAGCTCGGTGATCGGCGTGCTGTCGGTGCCGGCCTACACGCGTGTCGCCCGCGCCAACAGTCTGGCGATCTCGAACCGCGAGTTCGTCACCGCCGCCAGAGCGATCGGCACCAAGCCGACCGCGATCCTGTTCCGTGAGGTGATCCCCAACGTGATGCCCACGCTGATCGCCTACGCGATGGTGGCGTCGGCTTACGTGGTGGTCGTCGAGGGTTCGTTGTCGTTCCTCGGCCTCAGCGTGCAGCTCCCCACGTCGACGTGGGGCAACATGATCAACCAGGCTCGCGGTGACATCAAGGTCAACGCCAACCAGGTGTTCTACCCCTCGATCGCCTTGTCGATGACGGTGTTGGCGCTCAATCAGGTCGGCGATTTCTTCCAGAAGCGCCGCTCCGTCCGCAGCTCCGCCCTCTGACCCCCGAACCCCCACCCCGCTGATTGCGGGGGTTGGCTTAGGGTGGGGCGATGTCAGAGACGGATCCGCTGTTCTACAACCCGCTCGAGCCCGGCTACATCGAGAATCCGTATCCGCACTTCGCCGAGATGCGCCGGCACGACCCCGTGCACCTGACGCTGGTCAGCCAGTGGGTGCTGTTTCGATATGAGGACACGTTCCGGTTGCTGCGCGATCCGTCGCTCAGCGTGAGCGACAGCAACATCGAGGTGTTCGATGCCGATCGCCTGGCCTCGTTCGAGGCGGCGGTCGGCGACGATGGGCGAGAGAACACGGGAATGCTGGGCATGGACCCGCCCGATCACACTCGGCTGCGGCGGCTGGTGAGCAAGGCGTTCACCCCGTCGGCGATCGAGGCGTTGCGGCCGCGCATCCAAGAACTCGTCGACACGGCCCTCGATCAGATCGCCGAGCGCGGTTCGGGCGACGTCGTTGCCGAACTCGCCTTTCCGCTGCCGTTCGACGTGATCGACGAGATGCTCGGCATGCCAAAGGCCGACAAGCAGCAACTGGCGAAGTGGTCGAGCGCTGTCGTGAAAACGCTCGACCCGCTGATCACCGACGACGAGATCCGGGAGGCTGTCGCCGCCGAGCGTTTGATGGAGGCCCATATCGATGGCGTGATCGAGTGGAAGCGCGCCAACCCGGCTGACGACCTGCTCACGGCCCTCATCGCAGCCGAGGAAGACGGCGACAAACTGTCGGCGATCGAGCTGCGAGATCAGGTGACGCTGCTGTTCATCGCCGGCCACGAGACCACCGTCAACCTGATCGGCACCGGCCTCTACGAGTTGCTGCGGCACCCCGAGCAGTTGGCCATGTTGGGCGACGACCCGACACTCGACGTCGGGGCCATCGACGAGTTGCTGCGGTACGTCAGCCCGGTCCAGTTCTCGCGGCGGATCACGCTGGCGGACATCGAGTTCGGCGGCAAGACGATTCCGAAAGGCATGTTCGTGCTGGCCGGTCTGGCGGCGAGCAACCACGACCCGGAGAAGTGGGGCCCGACGGCCGACGAGCTGGACTTACACCGGCAGGGTGCCGGTCAACACCTGTCGTTCGGCAGCGGCGCCCACTATTGCCTTGGCGCCTCGTTGGCCAAGATGGAAGCCCAGTTGGCGATCGGAACGTTCGTGCGACGCTTCCCCAAGGCCCGGATCGTGGGCGAGCCGGTGTGGAACGGTCGGATCAATCTGCGCGGCCTCGAGCACCTCGACGTCGCTGTCGACTGACAGCCCCGCCGCGGCCGACCGGATCGGGAGCGGACGGTCTCGTCAGTCGATCCGATTCTGTGATCTTCGCCTGTACTGTTCCGCTTGCTCACGAAGCATGTCCGTCGCGAGCAGTGCAATGACCACAGTCCGAGCACTCCCCCCGGCATACCGTCACCACGACCTGGAGGTCGAACGCCATGAAGAAGATCACCGTTCTCGCAGTCGCCGCGGCGACTCTGCTCGCTTCGTGCGGTGGCAGCGATGACCCGGCTGCAACCGAGGCACCGGCTGCAACCGAGGCACCGGCTGCAACCGAGGCACCCGAGGTCACCGACGCACCCGAGTCGACGGATGCCCCCGAGTCGACGGATGCCCCGGAGGCCACCGATGCGCCCGAGGCCACCGACGCACCGGACACCACCGAGTCGACCGACGATTGCACTCTGACCGAGGAGCAGATCGGCGACGACACGATCACCGTGCTGGGCAGCTACCTCATCGACGGCGACGAGTTGTTGTGCTCCCCGACCGACGAGGCGGTGGAGACGTATGCGACGTTCACCACGTTGATCCCTGCCGAGTACCGCCAAGGCGTCATCGCCTTCGTGGCGATCGACCAAGAGGCCAGCGGTGGGACCGATGGAGCGATGCAGGACGTGATGGGCCCCGATGGCGAGCCCACCGGCGAGCGCTATCTCGCCCTCGACGTGACGGGTTCGAGTACTGAACTGGAGCGCACGATCGTGCATGAAGTCGGCCACACCATCTTCATCACCGCCGCCAGCGACGTGGAAACGGTCTACGCCGCCGACTTCAACAACACGTTCGAGCCTGGGGTGTCATACGAGGACGCACCCGAGGAATTCGTCTCGGAGTATGCCGCATCGGTACCTGACGGTTCAGAGGACATGGCCGAGAGCTGGGCGATGTACGTGTACGGCGACACACCGTTCGCCGGCGATGCCGACGACGACGGCGAGCTCGACGTCGTCGAGGACGGCACCGTCGCAGCCGAGAAGGTGTCGTTCTGGTCGTACTACCCGGAGCTCGCTGCGCTGCGCGACGTCATCCGCGCCAACTCGGGTTTCTGATCCAGCTGCGCTGATCCACGAGCCGACGCGCCAGCGGGGCGCGTCGGCTTGTCGGTCAGCACCGGTTGGTCAGGTTCCGGTCCATTCGGGAGCCCGCTTCTCGGCGAACGCCTTCGGGCCCTCCTTGGCGTCGTTCGACGAGAAGACCACTCCCATCAACGGGTTCTGCATCTCCCACAGCTGCTCTTCGTCGTAGCCTTGGCTGGCGGCACGCACCAGCTGCTTCGACGCTGCAACGGCGAGCGGTGCATTCTGTGCGATCCGCTCGGCGAGTGCGATCGCCGCATCCACGGCCCCGCCCATCTCGGTCAGCTCTGAGACCATGCCGAGTTGGTGCGCTTCGTCGGCGGTGATGTTGTCGCCGGTGAGCGCCATCTCCATCGCCTTGGCGAACCCGACCCGGTTGGGGAGCCGGAACACACCACCGCCGGCAGCGAACAGACCCACCTTCACTTCGCGGATCCCGAGCTTGGCACCCTTCGCCGCCACGAGCAGGTCGCAGGTCAACGCCAGCTCCAAGCCTCCCGCGATCGCGAATCCCTCGATCGCTCCGATCAGGGGCTTCTTGGCGCCACCTTTGATGAACTGCATCATCGGCCCGACATCCTCGCCACGGGCGAAGGCCTTGAGGTCCATCCCTGAGCAGAATCCGCGCCCGTTGCCGGTGAGTACCCCGGCGGTGAGGCCAGGGTCGGAGTCGAGTTGCTCGACCGCCGCCACCAGCCCGGAAGACAGGGCCCCATTGATGGCATTCATCGCCTCGGGTCGGTTGAGCGTGATCAGCAACACCCGCCCCCGTCGTTCAGTAAGAACAGCAGCATCGTCAGTCATGTGTTTCTCCGTTCAGTATTCGGTTGGTGTTGGTGTCGCAGCGGAAGGCGTCGAACATCTCGACCGGAAGTAGCGCCGTGCGGTGCGGAGGGCACCGGGCCTGCGTGGCCCGAACGCCCGCCGGAGGCATGCCAGCAAGAGTGAGTCTTCGTCGCTCATCTCGGCCGGAAGTAGCGCCGTGCGGTGCGGAGGGCACCGGGCCTGCGTGGCCCGAACGCCCGCCGGAGGCATGCCAGCAAGAGTGAGTCTCGATCACGTCTCGGCGGAGCCGAGAAAGTGAATCGAGGCTCACTTCGGTGGCATGCGGATTCCGCCGTCGACGCGGATCGTCTCACCGTTCATGTACGGGTTGGTGATGCACTCCATCACCATGAAGGCGAGTTCCTCACCCGAGCCGAGGCGCTTCGGGAACAGCACGCTGCGACCGAGGTTCTCCTTGAACGCATCGCTCGCCTCACCCTCGCCGTAGATCGGCGTGTCGATCAACCCAGGTGCGACGGTGTTGACGCGCACCCCGACCGCTGCCAGATCGCGGGCGATCGGCAGTGTCATACCGACGACGCCACCCTTCGACGCCGAGTAGGCGCACTGACCGATCTGACCGTCGAACGCCGCTGCCGACGCCATGTTGACGATTGCTCCGCGGCTGCCATCGGCATCGACGGGGTCGGTCTGGGCCATTGCCGCCGCCGACTGGCTGAGCATGTTGAACGAACCGAGCAGGTTGACCCGCAACACGAGTTCGAACTTGCTGAGGTCCATCGGAACGTTGTTGCGGTCGATCGTGCGCGAAGCCCAACCGATGCCGGCCGAGTTGACGAGCGCACGAAGCGGCCCCATCTCCGAAGCGGCGGCAACGCAGGCTTGGGCGTCCTCGACCTTCGACACGTCGCACATGACGAACAGGCCGCCCAGCTCAGACGCAACCGCCTGGCCCTTGTCTTCGTTCAGGTCGGCGATGACGACGCGAGCACCGGCAGCAGCGAGCTGACGGGCCGAGGCCTCACCGATTCCGGAAGCACCGCCGGTGACGATCGCGGAGGCTCCCTCGAGGTTCATTCTGGGCATTGTTGGTCCTTTCAATAGTTCTGGGTCAATAGTTCTGGGTCGATGGTTCTGGGTTTGGGGGTGTTCGTGATCGCCTGTCAGAGACGCTCGATGATGGTGGCGTTGGCGAGTCCGCCGCCTTCGCACATCGTCTGGAGGCCGTAGCGGCCGCCGGTGCGCTCGAGCTCGTTGAGCAGCGTGGTCATCAGCTTGGCACCCGAGCAACCGAGCGGATGACCCAGGGCGATCGCCCCACCGTTGACGTTCGTCTTGGCGAGGTCAGCGCCGTGCTCTTTCTGCCAGGCCAGCACCACTGAGGCGAATGCCTCGTTGACCTCGAACAAGTCGATGTCGTCGATCGACAGGCCCGAGCGGGCGAGCACCTTTTCGGTGGCCGGGATCGGGCCCTTCAGCATCGTGACCGGATCGGTACCGACCACGGCGAAGCTGTGGAAGCGAGCGCGCGGCTTGAGACCGAGTTCGGCAGCCTTCTCCTCGCTCATCACCAGCACTGCCGACGCGCCATCGCTGATCTGTGACGAGTTGCCGGCGGTGACCTTGCCGCCTTCTTTGAACGCAGGCTTCAAGTTGGCAAGCGTCTCGGGCGTGGTGCCGAGCCGGATGCCCTCGTCGGCGGTCATCATCTCGGTCACGCCGTCGATCACGACGGGAACCGGAATGATCTCACGCTCGAAGCGTCCCTCGGCGGTTGCCTGAGCGGCGCGGCGCTGGCTCTCGGCGCCGAACGCGTCGAGATCCTCGCGGGTGATGCCGTACTCGTCGGCGATCATCTCGGCGCCGATCCCCTGCCCAGGCAGACCGGTCGCCTCGTAGCGCTCCATCATCGAGCCCGGGAACGGCAAGCCCATGTCCTTCACGATCGAGGCACCCATCGGGGTGCGGGTCATCACTTCGACGCCGGCGGCGACCACGATGTCGTAGGCACCGGCCATCACGCCCTGCGCTGCGAAGTGGAGGGCCTGCTGGCTGGAACCGCACTGACGGTCGACCGTGGTGGCCGGCACGGTCTCCGGCCAGCCGGCGGCGAGCACGGCGTTGCGGCCGATGTTGAGCGACTGCTCGCCGACCTGCATCACGCAGCCCATGATGACATCGTCGATCAGCGCCGGATCGATTCCGTTGCGCTGCTCGATCGCCTTGAGGACATGGGCGGCGAGGTCGGCCGGGTGCCAATCCTTGAGCTTGCCGTTGCGGCGGCCGCCGGGTGTGCGGACGGCGTCGACGATCACTGCGTTGATCATGATGTTGCTCCCTTTGGAGTGGTGGGGGTTGAACGGTGGAGATTGGTTTGGAGCCGAAGCAAGAGGCCGGCGAGCGCCTGGCGTTCCGGGCGGCTGATGCCGTCGCGCAGCTCTGCGCGCAGCACACGGTCGACTTCGGCGATCGAGCCGGCGAGGGCGGTGCCCGACTCGGTGATCGCCAACAGCCACACACGGCGGTCGTCGGGGTCGGGCCGGCGCTCGACGAACCCGAGTGACTGAAGGCGGTCGACCTGTGTGCCGGTGACCGCCCGCCCCTGATCGAGATGCTCGGCGGCGCGGGTCTGGTTGATCGGTCCGAAGTCGGCGATGTACGACAGCAGGCTGGCGAGACTGAGCGTGAGCCCGAGCGGCGCCAGACGATCGTCGTAGGCGGCGCGGATGGCATTGGCGGTGGCCATCAGGGTGCTCTCGACCCGCAGCCACGGCGGCGCGTCGAGTTCGTGCTCGGGACGGCTACCGACCGACCTCGCTGAACTCGTTGCATTTGTCATCGCCATGATTGTATGCAAGCATACAGTCAGAAGCCATACGGCAACAAATCTCTCGACACGACCAGGATCCCAGGAGTACCGATGACCGACACCACTACCAGCGACAAGCTCTCCACCGCCGACAGCGAGGCGTTCGCCGCTCGCTGCCACGCCTTCCTCACCGAGCACGCCAAGCCTGGTCAGCGTCGTGACATCCCGGCCGCCAAGCAGTTCCAGGGCAAGTTGGCGGATGCTGGGCTGGCGGGCCTCACGTTCGACAAGCAGTACGGCGGCGCCGGGCTGACCAATGAACACGAGCGGATCTGGCGTTCGGCTGCCGCCCAGTTCCCACCGATGACCAGCGAATTCGTGATCAGCCACGGGATGTGTCTGCCGATGCTGAACGAGTTCGGCACCGAGGATCAGAAGCTGCGTTTCATGCCCGACAGCATCGCCGGGCGCACGATGTGGTGCCAGATGTTCTCCGAGCCAGGTGCCGGCTCTGATGTCGCCAGCCTCCAGACCAAAGCCGAACGCGACGGCGACGAGTGGATCCTCAACGGACAGAAGGTGTGGACCACGCTCGCCCACGAGAGCGACTACGGCATCGTGATCGCCCGCACCGATCCCGAGCAACCCAAGCACGCCGGCATCTCGATGTTCATCCTCGACATGCGGGCACCCGGTGTCGAGATCCGTCCGATCCACCAGATCGACGGAGGACGACACTTCAACGAGGTGTTCTTCACCGATGCGCGGATCCCGGTCGACAATCTGGTCGGCGAGTACAACAACGGCTGGCGCCAGGCCACGGCGATGCTGATGTACGAGCGGGTGGCGATCGGTTCGGCCGGGTCAGGCTCGATCAGCCAGCCGATGTACGACGTGTTGCTCGCCGCAGCCCGTTCCGCCGGCCGGGTCGCCGACCCCGTCGTGCGCGACCAGTTGATGGAGATCTACGCGATGGAGACCACCAAGTCGTTGGTGGCGATGCGGACCCGCGCCGAGATGAAGGCCGGCAAGGCACCCGGTCCCGGCGGTTCGCTCGGAAAGCTGTTCGGCTCGGTGATCGCCTGGCGCTTCCGCGAGATCGCGATGGAGATCGCCGGTGCCACCAGCCAGGCCTGGGAGACCGGCCAACACCACGGCGGGCGCGCTTCAGACCCAAGTGGTCGGGTCGTTCTCCAGCAGCATCGCCGGCGGCACCGACGAGATCCAGCGCAACATCATCGGCGACCGAGTGCTCGGGCTCCCCCGCGACATCAGCGTCGACACCGGAGTCCCCTTCAAAGACCTCAATACCGGAGGGGGTCAGACCCCCTCCGGGAGGTGAGCGGGGCCGCGGCGAGCGGTCACCCGGAGGGGGTCAGACCCCTCGGCTCCGGGCGGCGGTGCTGAATCTCGGGCTGAGGTGGGAGGTGTCGTTGAAGCAGCGCACGGTCCAGCGATCACCGGTGACGACGAGGTGTGAGATCGATGCGTTGTCGGCGCCGTTGAAAGCGAACCCGGACGCACCGGTGGCGATCTTCATCACCTGACCGATCACGCCGCCGTGGACCACGGCGACCACGAGTTGATCGGGATGAGCGGCGGCAATCCGCTCGATTCCGAGTCGCACACGCGCCTCGAAGTCGGCCGACGGTTCGCCGTTCGGGATCACATCCCAGCGCTGCTCGACGAACAACTGCTCGGCGATCGGGTCGCCATCTGCCACCTTGTGTCGCAGCACGCCGCCCTCCCAGTCGCCCAAGAAACACTTCTCGAAGTTCGGGCTCGATGATCGGCTCGAGACCGAGCCGGGTCAGCAACGGGGCTGCGGTTTGGTGGGTACGCGTCAGCGTGGTCACGTACACCGCGGCGATCCGCTCACCAGTGGACATCAGTCGCTCGGCTACACGTTCTGCCTGGATCTGTCCATCGGCGTGCAGCGGTGGGTCGGAATGGCCGCCCACCAGCGGGAATGAGCCACCTTCGACCAGCTTGGCCGACTCACCGTGGCGGACGAGCAGTATCTCGCAGGCACCCGGCATCGGCGCGAATCGAGGTTGGCGGAACTCCCTGGGTTCGGTCATCCGACGGACCGTACCGGGAGAGCGCTCGCCGATCAGAGGTGGGCGTTCAGCGAGGCGTGCTGGGAGGCGGACCAGCGAAACGAGTGCCGACGGGATCGATTGCCCACGCCGCCGGTTCGTTCCAGGCACCGTCGAAGACGACGTCGCCGAGCGGAAGGCGACGAACCGGGCCGTGGTTGCCGAGCGGCCGCCCGAGCGGGATCGTGGCGCAGATCGCGACATCGGCAGGGATACCGAGCACCTGTCGCAGTTCATCCTCGACGGAGGTATGCCAGCCCGTCATCACTCCGCCGTAGCCGAGCGCCCTGGCTGCGAGCAGCAGGTTCTGGCATGCCGGATACACGGACGCGCCTTCGAACGGATTGACCGGGCGATACCGCACGAGGCACGGCAGCACGACGACCGGGATCTGTTCGAAGTGCTCGACGAAGTGATCCATCGCAGCTCGCTGGCGGCCCTTCGGCGAGTTGGGATCGAGTGCCGAGCCCGAGCCATATCCGGCATCGGCCGACTTGCTCCTCCAGCCATCGCGGAAGCCACGGCCCAGAATCGCCTTGGCCTGTCGCGCCGTCGGTGCTGTCGCGCAGCACGACGAAACGGGTCGGCTGCCGGTTGGTGCCCGACGGCGCCCGAGTGGCATGCCACAGGATCGTCGCAAGATCGTCGTCGGGAATCGGGTCGGCAGCGAACCGTCCGAATCGCCCGCGTGGTCGCCAGACCGGTGAGCAGATCGACCTGGTCCGACGGCTCGAGTGACATGGCCGCAGCGTACGTCGATCGACCAATCGCCAGCTCAGCGGCGCTGCGATGGGTGGTCCGTTGAAGGACCTACAGGCAGGTCGGTGCCACGGCGTCGACCGTTGCGGTCAGTTGAGCACCCACATCGGGCAACAAGCCCGCCAGGAACAGATCACGACCGTCGACACCCTCGGCGATCAGTCCTTCGAGCACGCAGACGGCCTGCTCATCGGTCAATCCTGCCCCCGTGAACCCAGCGAGAAACGACGTGCGCACGGTGCCCTCGATCGGTACATCGACGTCGGCGGTCGGGTCGACGCAGTCGACCAGCAAGCCGGTGTACTGCGCTGCGTCAGCCGACAGCGGGTCATTACTGAACCGATCGAGATCGGCCGGGGTGGCACCGGATGCCAACACCGCGTCGCTCCAGCATTGCGCCTCGTCGACGAGGATGACCCCACCGGCGCCCTCCACCACTCCGGAGACGAAGTCATCGCGGTCGCCGTCGTCGAGCTGCTCGTCGAGGGCGACGTCCTCGTCGAGCTTCGAGCAGGCACCGGTAAAGGCGAGGATCGGGATCATCAGGACGGCCAAGCGTTTCACGCCGGGCACCATACCCACGATCTCCGTCGGATTGCCTCAAATATCGAGGCGCCAGGGTTGAGGCGCAACGGTTTGGTACCTGACACCAAACCGTTACGGGGTGGGGGGTGTGCGGTGGGCCCAGGGGTTGGCTGACTCGAGTTGGCTGGCGACCTGGATCAACTGGTCCTCTCGGCCGTAGGCGGCGACGAGCTGCACGCCGACCGGGAGTCCTGCGTCGTTCCAGTGCAGGGGGACATTGATCGCCGGTTGTCCACTGACGTTGAATGGCGGCGTGAACGACACCCACTGGGCGGCGCGCTTCATGCCTGCCATCGGATCGTCGGGTTGCGGGCTGTGCTCACCGACACCAGGGGGAGGTTCGCTGAGCGTCGGCGACAACAGCAGGTCCCAGCCGTCGGCCCACCACTGCTGAATCGAGCGACGGAACTCGGCGGTGGCGGCGAGACCGTTGGCGTACTGCACCGACGTGACCTTGTCGGCGAATCTGGCCTGCATCCAGTTGACGACCTCGACCTCGTCCTCGGTGAGGTCGCGGCCGAGCGACTCGCCGTACTTCTCGATGCCGATCGCCATGTTGGCTCCCCAGATCGCCATGAACCGTGCCGTGAACGACGCATCGGACAGCGCCGCCGGAAAGCCATGAGACACATCGTGCCCGAGCGACTCGAGCAGCGCCGCCGCCGATCGTGCAGCTTCGGTGCAGTCAGGATGTATCGGTGCCCCGCGCGGATCGGTGTCGAGCAGACCGATCCGCAGCCGCCCAGGATCGGCGCCGAGCTCATCGACGTACGGTCGAGCGGGCGCAGGCGCGATCACCGTGTCGCCGACACCAGGGCCGTGTACGGCGTCGAGCAGGCTGGCCGTATCGCGAACCGATCGGCTGACGCACAGCTGCACCGACAGGCCCGACTCGGTGCCCTGAGGGCCGAGCGTGATCCGCCCTTGCGATGGCTTGAGGCCGACCAGTCCGCAGCACGAGGCCGGGATGCGGATCGAGCCGCCACCGTCGCTCGCATGGGCGATCGGCACCATCCCCGCCGCCACTGCCGCGGCGGCCCCGCCACTCGACCCACCCGGCACGTGGTCGGTGTTCCAGGGGTTGCGGGTCGGGCCGTAGGCAACCGGTTCGGTGACCGGCAGGCTGCCGAGCTCGGGGCTGTTGGTGCGACCCAACGTGACCAGCCCGGCCGCACGAAACCGGGACACCAGCGTGCTGTCTTCGGGCGAGATCGGCATCGCCTCGCGCAGGGCGACGTTGCCGTTCGTCATCGGCTGGCCGGCGTACGGCGCCCACAGGTCTTTGAGGAGGAACGGAACACCCCGGAACGGGCCGTCGGGCAGGTCGTCGGAAGCGGCCAGTTGGCGTGCATGCTCGAACCAGCGCAGCACCACGGCGTTGATCGGGCCGTCGAGCTGCTCGATTCGCTCGATCGCCGCATCGGTGAGCTCGAGTGGTGAGGCGTCACCGTTGGCGACCAGTTCGGCCTGAGCGGTTGCGTCGAGCCAGCGCGTGTCTTCGGAAAGCGATCCCATCGCCCGGTTCTATCAGGCCACCCGATGCGGGCTCGGACCGTACGACAGCGACCCGAGGTGAAAGACTGACACGATGGCCGACACCGACATGACCGCCGCCGAACGCGAGGCCTTCCTCGCCGATCTCCACGTGGGCATCCTGTCCATCGCCCGCGACGGCAAGGGGCCGCTCTCGCTGCCGATCTGGTACCAGTACGTCGACGGCGAGGTCAGTATCCACATCGGCGACAGCTCGGTCAAGGCCCTGTTGCTGCGCCGACACGGACGCGCCACCCTGACCGTGCAGAACGAGACCCCGCCCTACCAGTACGTGATGGTGGAAGGTCCGGTCTCGATCAGCAAGGACGATCGCGACGTGCTGTCGATGGCGACCCGCTACCTCGGGCCCGAGCTGGGCGCCTGGTACGCCGAGCAGAACCCTCCGACCGACGAATCGGTCACGGTGCATCTGCGGCCTGAGTCGTGGCTCACCTGCGACTACGGCAAGACGATGGGTTGAGCGACCGCCCGGCGGTGAGCGCTCAGATTCGTTCGATGATGATCGCCGGCGCCATGCCGCCGCCTGCGCACATCGTGATCAGACCGAACTGGCCGTCGCGACGTTCGAGTTCGTCGAGCACGGTGCCGATCAGGATCGCTCCGGTGGCACCGATCGGGTGGCCGAGCGCCATCGCTCCGCCGTTCACGTTGACCTTGTCACGGTCGAGGTCGAGGTCGCGCTGGAACTTCTCGGCGACCACGGCGAACGCCTCGTTGATCTCGAACAGGTCGATGTCGTCGAGCGTGAGACCGGCCTTCTTCAACACCTTGAGGGCGGCCGGTACCGGAGCGTTCAGCATCAGGGTCGGGCAGTCGCCCATGTTGGCGGTCGCCACGACACGCGGCACGCGCCTTCAGACCGTGCGCCTTGGCGTAGTCAGCACTCGCCCACAGGATCGCACCCGAGCCGTCGACGACACCGGAGGAGTTGCCGGCGTGGTGGACGTGCTGGATGTCGACGTCGGGGTACTTCTGGTTGATCAGCTCGCGGAACGACGGCGAGTTCTCGTCGTGGCGGTAGTCGGCGATCGCCGGGAAGCTGGGCGACAGGCCCGCCAACGACTCGGCGGTGGTGCCGGGCCGCGGGAACTCCTCGCGATCGAGGGCGATGCTGCCGTCGAGGTTGAGCACCGCGATCAGGCTCCTGTCGAAGCGGCCTTCCTGGATCGCCCGCTCGGCGCGGGCCTGTGACTCGGCACCGAGCGCGTCGAGCGCCTCGCGGGTGATGCCTTCCATCGTGGCGATCGCGTCGGCGCACACGCCCTGGTGCGACTGCGGATGGATCTCCTGCAGGTGGGCGTTGTTGGCACCCATCGGCAGCAGGCCCTTCTTGGGGAGCGACATCATCTCGGTGCCACCCGACACGACGAGGTCTTCCATGCCGGCCATGATCGCGTTGGCGGCGATGTTGGCGCTGGTGATGCCCGAGCCGCAGAAGCGGTCGAGGGTGACGCCACTGGCCTTGATGTCGTAGCCGGCGTCGAGCGCCGACATGCGACCGAGGTCGCCGCTCTGTTCGCACACCTGCGAGCTGGTGCCCCACACCACGTCATCGACGTCGGCGGTGTCGAACCCGTTGCGCTCGACCAGCGCTCGCAGCACCGTCGAACCGAGATGCTGAGGGTGGAGGTGGGTCAAGGCACCCTTGCCCTGCTTGCCGATGCCGCGCGGTGTGCGGCATGCGTCGATGATCAGTGCGTCGGCCATGGCGGCTCCCCGTGTCTCGTTCGGATCATCGGCGCACGAGCACCGACGACTTGTGATCATCCGATGATGCCGGTTCGGCAATCCGCCGGGCGAATCAGAGCGAACGTCGTGTCTGGCCGGCACCGCCGTGGTCCACGACGAGGCCCATCGACCATCATGGAGCGCGTGACCGATCCGTCCCAGGCGCCCAACTCCCGTCTCGACGCGCTGTACGCCGCTGTCGGTATCGATCCGCCGACATTGCGCCGCGCCGACATCGCCCTGCTCGGTGGGGTCGACCCCGAGCAGTCGCTGCGGTGGTGGCGGGCGATGGGGTTCGCCGAGGTCGCCGACGGCGAGCCGGCGTTCGGCAACGACGACCTGGTCGTGGTGCAACGGCTCAAGGCGCTGCTCGACACCGGACGCATCCAGGACGCCGACATCTTGCGCTTGGCACGGCTGATGGGTGCGTCGTTCTCGCGGCTCGTCAACGCTCAGCTGGCAGTGATCACCGAGGGGCTGCAACCGACCACCCCACCGGAGCAGGTCGACGACGCCGACTACGACGTCGTGGCCTTCATCGAGAGCACGATGAACTTCGTCTGGCGACGGCATCTGCTGGCTGCTCTGGTCCAGAGCACGAACGCCGGCCAGCTCGACGCACCGCAAGCTGTCGGATTCGCCGACCTGTCGGGGTTCTCGCGGGTCAGCAAGTCGGGCACGCCCGAGCAGATCACCGAGATCGTCGAAACGTTCGAGTCGGCGGCGTTCGACGTGGTGTCGGCGTACGAAGGCCGCGTCGTCAAGCTGATCGGCGACGAGGTGATGTTCGTGGCGGGAACGATCGATCAGGCGGTCGACATTTCGATCGAGCTGATTGTTCGGCTCAGCCCGATCGCCGCAATTCCTCCCGTCCACTGTGGCGTGGCGTTCGGTGAGACCGTGCGGGTCGGCGGCGATGTGTTCGGCCCGACCGTGAACCTGGCGAGCAGGCTGACGAGCGTGGCGCGACCCGACAGCGTGGTGGTACCGCGCCAGGACGGCGCCCATCTGCTCGAACGCGACGACCTCGACGTGCGTTGGATCCGTCGCACGTTCGACCTCAAAGGCATCGGTCGCACCAAGGTCATCTCGATCCGACCGTTGGACAACGCCGACGACGCGCCACCCGACGAGGACGACGAAGCCCACCGGGCGGACGCTCTCGATGATGAGGACCGTTGACGCCCACCTGGCGGAACGGGCATCGGTGTCAGATCAGGGGAAGTAGCCGTTGACGTCGACGAGCAGGTGTGCAGCTTCGCTGTTGAAGAGGCACACGTCGCCGTTGGTGCCGATCTTCGTGATGACGGCGTTGGCGATGTTCTGACCGGCCAGGAAGTTCAGGTTGGAGGCGAGCGGCGGGTCGATCCCGCACGGGTAGACCGTGACGTAGCCCGTTCCGGGCGCCCTTGCCACGGTGACGTTGAGGACCGCAGTCGCGGCGGCACCCGGAACCGTGCCGCGACCGGCAACGTGGACCACGGTGACCGAACCGGCCGGGCGCAGATCGGCACCCGATGACGCCCCGTCGAAGGTGACGAGTCCCGGCCGAGTTTCGAGGAATCGCAGCGGATCGAGCGCTACGTACGTGGTGGTTGCCGGGAAGTACCCGAGCACATCTGCGACGAGATGGGTCGCCGACGAACTGAAGATGCACACCGACCCACCGGTCCCGATCTTGGCGACCACGAGGTTCGGGATCGTGAGCCCTTGGGTGAAGTTGAGATTCGACGCAGTCGGCGGGGTCGTGCCGCACGGGAACACCGTTGCGTAGCCGCCCTCCGCCGGACCGACGATGGTCGTGTTCAACACGACGGCCGTCGCACCGGCGGGAATCGTCGCACGTCCGGTGATCTTCAGCACGGTGATGCTGCCCTTGGCGACAGCTCCGGTCGCCTGCTGCAGATCGTCGACGGTGTCTCCAACGGACGGGTGTCGAGGAGACGTGCGGGATTGAGCGGTACGTACGAGGTCGTCGGCGGGAACCAACCATTGACATCGACGATGAGATGCACCGATTGCGAGGCGAAGATGCACACCTTCCCTGCTGCCGCCCCGACCGTGCCGATCTTCGTGATGACCGCGTTCGGAATCGCTCCGCCGGGCGACGAAGTTCAGGTTCGATGCGGTTGGCCGATCGGAACCGCACGGGTACACCGTGACATAGCCGCCCGCCGCTGCCTGGGCGACCGTGACGTTGAGCGTTGCCGCGACGGCGTTGGCGAGCACACCGCCGCGCCCGGCGACGAGCAGCTCGAGCGTCGTGCCACCGGGGATTTGTCCGGCTCCGGCGAACTGTCCATCGGTGGTGGTCTTCCCCGGTCGGGTGTCGGCGAGGCGAGCAGGCGGTACCGGGTTGTAGTCGGGTCCTGGCCCTCCGGGAACGCCCGCCGTGACGGTGTGGTTGGCGTGCGAGATGTCGAAGAACGGCTGACCGATCGCCTCGACCTTGAACCGTGCCGTCGTGGTGATCCCCGCCGGGATGGTCACGACCTGGGAACCGTCGTTGGCGGTGCTGGCGATCAACACTGTCGGAAAGCTGAGACCCCCGTCGGTCGAGTAGGAGATCTTGACGTCGGCAACGTTGAACGGTGCGCCGGTGGTACCGGCGACATCCCAGGTGACGGTGTGGGCGCCGTTCCCTGCGGTCGAGCCGGCAGTGTTGGTGACCAGGAACGGAGTCGTACCGGCCACGGTCACCGTGGTCGCAGCCTGGGTGAGCCCACCACCGCTGACGTCACGGTCGCGCGCGCTGAGCACGAAGTGGAGGGTGCGAGCGCTGGTCGGGAGGAACTCGGCGAAGCACTCGATACGAACGTCGATGGACGCCGACGCCGGGCACGAGCCGGTCGAGGCGTTGGTGTTGCCTGCGACGATCTGAGGCAGGTCGGGGAACGTCCGGGTCGATCCCGCCGCCGTGGCCTCGCTCAGACCCGGGGCGTTGAGGACCTCGTCGTAGGTCGGAGAGTCAGCGGCTTCCGCGAACATGCGGAACAACGGACCGTCGGTCTTGTTGTTGTCCTGCAGCGGACGGATCGTGCCGGGGTCGTTCTGCTCCCATGTGTTGACGGGGATCTGGCCGGCATCGGCGTCGGTGACCGTCCCGGTGAGCGTGAACGGGGTCCGAACCGGGATCACGAGCGCAGCCGGGACCGTGACGACCGGTGAATGATTGGCCGTCAGCACGGTGCTGCTGCCGCCGTTCTCCGCCGGCTGCCCACCGTTGTCGCCCGGATCGATGGTCGAGTTGATGTACGTCTGGATCTGCCTGACCGAGGTCTGCGAGAAGTACGGGTCGGACGGGGTCTGGATGTTGTCCGCAGCGGCGCAGGTGCCGGCGTAGCTCATGATCGTGGAACCGCTGCCGGGCTCGACCGCGTCTCCAGCGCGAAGCCACCGCACGATGCCGAGCTGAAGGTGTGGTACGCACCGAACTGGTGACCGATCTCGTGGGCCAGGAACTCGACCGCCAGGAAGTCGCCCACCCCGGTGCGGGCTCCGGAGCAGCCGGCACCCTTGTCGGCGTCCTTGCCCACGGCGTCGATCTTGGCGATGCCGCCGTTGGCGCCCGGGTCGAGGATCTGACCGAGGTCGTAGTTGTCGACGCCGATGATCGCCGTGATCGCCAGCGCCGCCTGATCGCGCTTCTCCTCCGTGCAGGCCGACAGGTCGTCGCCGACTGTGGGGGTGAAGCACGGAGCGACACCGCACGGTCCGTTGGGGCCGGTGAAGTCGGCTTGCGTGTTCAGGGCGAGCAGGTTGTTGTTCGCCACCAGCACCAACTTGATCCCCAGATCGTCGTTGTAGATCTGGTTGACGCGGTTCGTGATGGCGGCCTTGACGGTGTCGACGTTGGCGGCGCCGACCAAGGTGGCATATCCGGGATCGCTGGCCATCGCGAACTTGTAGATCCGCTGGGTCACCAACTCGCCGGCGACGGGAAGCGCTTCCGTCACGGCCTTCTGGGCGGCCATCGCCGCCTGATCCTCGACGTTGCGGAGCGCCGGCGATGTCGTGAGCGAGCCGAAGTGAGCGAGGTAGGTGTTGGTCAGCCCGTCGTAGGCAGGGTCGACGTTCCAGCTTCCCTGCGGGGCTGCGCACCGTCGCATGGAAACCGAGCGTGGGCGAGTAATCGAGGCGAGCGGTCGTGCCCGGCTGGTCGACCGACGTGGCGGCGTAGCTCCGGAACGGCACCTTGCTCGCCAGCTCGGGTTCCATCACCGGCGACTCGACGACCGTGAAGCGGTGCAGCTCTCCGTCGGCACCGGGGATCGAAATCAACGGCAACGTGCCGGCCGCGGCAGCGGTGTGCTCGAGCGGTGCACCGGCGAGCGCGTCGATCAGCGCGCCGGCGTTGAGCCGGAACGCTTCGGCCGACGAACGCTGCGGTCTTCTTCGGATGACCGTTTGCCGTCGACGGCAGGGTTCCGACGACGTTCGACCATCCGCTGGCGGGGTCGATCGTGGCGGCCTCTGGAGTCGCCCGGAGAGCGGGCGCCTGGGATGCGTGGGCGGTGCTGGAACCGAGGCCCATCAGCAACGCGCAACACAGCGCGGCGGACCCCGAAAGTCGGCGGTGTACGACAGACATGTGCGCTCCTCGATCAGCTCAGAGGCACGCACGCAAGCGGGCCAAGGCGGGATAGTACACAGCCCGCCCTCGCCGCACCAGTCACGACGCCGAACCTCACCGAGGGTCTCACGGAGGCGCCCCGCACCGCTATCGGTGGCGAGAATCGGGGTCGGCCGAGGGTCGGCGGAGCGCCGGACAGGTCCGCCCGAGCACGCCTTGGCCTGTTCTCGATGGCGGTCTCGATCGCGGTCTAGATGACGCAGATGTCGAAGTCGGCCACGTCGCCAAGAGTTCGGGCGAGCACCAACCAACGCGTCGTGGGTCGGCGCCACCAGGGGTGGGTCGTGGGGCCGGGCACCATGGGCCCGAAAGCCGATCAGCTTGATTCGCATCTGCGGATCGACGGTCGCCAGCCACGTGCGGTTCGACGAAGCAGGTACGGGTCGTCGTTGACACCGGCGAGGATCAGCAGCCGCACCTCGTACAGCAGACCGAGCCGTTGAAGGTGTTCGATGCTGGCGAGCACCTGGTCGTTGGGTTGCCCTGTCATGCTCCAGGTGGATGTCCGGGTCGAGGCACTTGAGGTCGATCATCGCCCCGTCCATCACCGGTGCGAGGTCGTCCCACACACGTTAGCGGGGTGGCGCCGTTCGAGTCGACGAAGCATGTCAGCCGACGACAGCTTCGGGTCGGCCTTGACCGCCGCGAACAGTGCGTGCAGAAACGCCGGCTGCTGGGTCGCCTCGCCGCCCGACGCCGTGATCCCGCGGATGAACGGTGCCGCCCGACGGATCCGATCGAGCAGTTCGTCGACGCTCAGGTGGTGCGGGTCGAATCCCTCCAGCGGCTCGTGGCCGGGAATCGTCTGCGGGTTGTGGCAGGCCACGCAATCGAAGTTGCAACCCTGGAGGAAGACGACGAACCGGTTGCCCGGCCCGTCGACATTGCTGAACGAGATCGTGTCGGCGACGAAGCCCGTGACCGGCCTAGCGAGGGTCACGCTCATGGCATCCGATCCGCTTCACCGCCCGCTGGGTGAGGTGGAAGGAGTTCTCGGCGCCGGCCGCCAGGTGATCGCTGGAGTGTCGAACCACACCGCACTCGGCGATCGTGACGAGATCGCTCTTGCGCACCAGGTAGCCGGTGATCCGCACGAACTCGTTGCTGTCGAGGTTGAACGTGAAGTCGCGCATGCCGCTGGCGAAGCCGCCGCGGATGATGTCGACCATCGCCTCGGGGTTGCGCAGCGCCGTTTCGTCGACGTGGAAGATGTCGCTGACACCCGACGGGAACAGATGGTGGTGCGGGGCGCATGTGGCGATGTGTTCGAGCATGCCCGGCTCGTCGCCGACCGGGATGCGGGTGCCGGCGGTGACATCGTGGTCGAGGTCGATGCCACTCTGGCTGTGCAGGTAGCAGCGACCGCCGCCGCCCTCGCAGTACGGCATCGGACGGGCGGCCACCAGTTCGGCGACCCGCTCGACCACTCGTACCGCCAGGGCGTTGGCGTCGGCGTCGTGGCCGTAGCGCGCCTCGCCGTCGCGGTCGCGTCCCTCGTAGGCCATCAGCAGGTTGACGCACTCGGCCAGTCCGAAGATGCCGAACATCGCCGAGAACCGGTCGATGTCGATCAGGCCCTCGACCGCCAACCAGTGGGTGTCGTAGAAGCGCTGGTTCTCGACGAGCGAGCGAACCCGGGCCTCGGCCAGCTCGGCGGTCGAGCTCGACGTACCGCGGCAACGTGTCAGCGAGGAAGGCGTCGGCCGCGCCCGTGTGCAGCAGCGCCACCTCCTTCAGGTTGAGGCGCACCAGGGTGTGCGCAGCCGCCACCGATCTTGAGCGAGTTGTAGCAGCTGACCGCGGCGTACCGTTCGCCGTGGTCGGCGACCATCATCGGGTGGTTGACGAAGTGCGGTTTGCCGGTCTCGAACACGGTCCGCACGGCGTCGTCGATCAGGTCGTCGGGGGTGATCTCGGGGTCGACCTTGAGGGTGATGTTCGGCACGGCCTGGCGCAGCGAGCGCTCGACGCGCAGGATCGAGCGGGTGATCCGGCTGTCGTGCGGGCCGAGGTCGAGGTGCACGAACGCGTCGGGCAGCATCCGGTCGATGCCCGATCCAGAACCGACGCAGCTTGGTGTCGAGCTCGATCGTCGCTGATCTCGTCGGTCACGAACGGCGCCAGCACCTTGTCGAGGTCGCCGAGGTACACCGGGTAGGTGGTGACGCTGGGGACATGGGTGTACATGACCTGCAGGAACGCCAGGGCGTCGTCGAGATCGGTCGGCGGCGGCATCTCCAGGTAGGCCAACCCCTGGCCGATCGCCAGTTCGTAGTCGGGCAGGATGTAGCGGGCGGTGTAGGGGGCGTTGCCCTCGTACATGTCGCAGATGACGCGCTTGTCGAGCGCCTGGGCGCATTCCTCCGAGAGCGCCGGATAGGGCACGGTCTCGGTCGCCAACGTCGCCAGGCGGCGCAGCTTCTGGTCGTACGACAAGCTGCCGTCCCGCACGAGTTCGGTGGCGCGCGTTGTCAGTTCGGTGTCTTCCACGACTCGACGGTACGCCCGGCGCAGTTGACGCGATAGGGCCAATAGTCCGACGCAATCCGCAACAGGCGCTGGGTTTGCTGGCGGCAAGCCGCCAGCTCGGCGAACGCCGCCAGCCAATCCCGTTCGCTGGAAAGCCGATCGAGATCGCCGGGAACGAGCGCCGCGTACAGGCCAGCCATGGCGTCGTAGGAGTCACGATCCTCATCGGTCATCGGCCCACTCTGCCGGCTTCGAGTTCACCGGCCTGGTGGCAATCGACCGATCGGATCGCAGTAGAACAGTGGGATGCAGATCGAGCGGCTCGGGCCGATCATCACCCCCGATACTCACGCTTCGGTCGGTACCAACATCAATGGACCGGCGCTGCTCCGCGTTCCGGATTGGGTGGGCGAGCCACTCGGTCGGTACTACTTGTACTTCGCCGATCACAAGGGCAGCTCCATCCGGCTCGCCTACGCCGACGAGGCGACCGGGCCGTACACCGTGCACGAGTCGGGCAGCCTGCAGTTGGCCGATTCGACGGTTCCCGACGAGACCCCGCACGGCATCGAGATCCGAACCGAGATCCAGGCGGCAGCGGTCGCAGCCGAGGGTTACGACGCCCACTTCACACCGCACATCGCCTCGCCCGACGTCGTCGTCGACCACGACACGCACACGATCTGGATGGCGTATCACGGGCTGTGCGACGACGGATCCAACTGACCACGGGTGGCCGAGTCCCGAGCGACGGCCTGACGTTCACCGCCCACGAACCGCTCGTCGCCTTTCCGTACCTGCGAATCCTCCCCGAACGTTCGCAGGGCTCCTGGCTGGCGATGTCGATGCCGGGCATCCTGTATCGCAGCGCCGACCTGCGCACCTGGGAGCCGGGGGCGATGGTCTTCGGTTCCGACTTCCGGCACTGTGCGTTGCTGCGACCGGCGAACACCCTGCACGTGTTCTGGACCCGGGTCGGCGACGCTCCCGAACACCTCCTGCATTCGACGATCGAACTCGTCGACGACTGGTCGGACTGGACGCCCTCCGAACCCGAGACGTTGCTGTTGCCGGAGCTGCCCTGGGAAGGCGTCGATCTCCCGAACGAACCGTCGGGCGCGGCCAGGTCACCACCAGGGTCAACCAGCTGAGAGATCCGGCGATCCTCGACGACGACGGCCGGACCTGGCTGCTCTACACGATTGCCGGCGAGTCGGGCATCGCCCTCGCCGAGCTACACGGCATCTGAGATCACGAACGCATCATTCGCCTGACCGGGTGAACCAGGGACGGAGCTGGCCGCCGAAACAGGGCAGCCGTCTGCGGTTGGGGCACAGGTTGGGGGCGGCCATCGGTCGTGCCGGAGCCGTGGCGTGGGACGTGCCGCCGGCAGCACGGTAATCGGGAGGGTCGCATGTTCGGGTTCGGGCTTGGCGAGGTCCAGGACATCGCGGTCGGTCAGATCAAGGGGTACATCCAGCCCACCGCGATCGAACGTGCCGCCGCGTTCGAGCTGTTCGTCGAGTTGTCGAGTCGAACTGCCACCGTCACGCTCGCCGACGAGCATCGACTGATCCGCGACGTGCTCGACAACCTGGCGCTGATGCCCGACATCACCCGCGGCGTGCTGCGCCAGCACGGCGCCGAGTCCGCCAAGCAGCGCAAGGACGGCAACCTGGCGTTCGCCGCGGTGGCGTTGCGGGTCGTCAACGAGATCATCCTCCCGAGGCTCAATCGTTGGGACCCACTGCTCCGGCATTGGGAGGTGCAACGGACATCGGACGTCCTGGCCACCGAGTGGGAGCAGTTCTGGGAGTGAGTTCGAGAACTGTCGCGCCGATCTGGAGTCGATGCGCGGCGAGATCCGGGCCTATCTCGACACGCTCGCCAAGATCGCCGGCGCTCCGGCGCTCGGCGACCTGGTCGTGCCCAACCCGCCCGGCCTGCCGATCCCTCCGATCAGCCTGCCGACACCGGTGCGCACGCCCGAGGGCGCCCAGCCCTCGCGAGCGGATGGTCGGATGGGTGAACGTGTTCGAGATGACGAGCACGGCGCTCGCCCATCGTCGTCATCACGCACACAAGCCAGGAGGTCGCCGCCCGGCCACCGAAGCAACCGAGACCGATCGATCTCCGATGGCTCGAGACCGACGACGAGAACCGTTCTGGTTCGACTACGTGGCCGACATGGGCGACGCCTTCGACCCCACTGCCGCCGTCGCATGGCAGCTGACCCGTTCCAGCCTGACGCTTCCGATCGACCGCACCGGCGAACTGCCGCAAGCCTCCTCCGAAGCTGCCCCGCGGCCGGTTGCTCGTGATGGGCGGCGACCAGGTGTACCCGCACGCCATCGGAGGCCGCCTACACACAACCAGCTGACCCTGCCGTACCGACTCACGGCCGACGCCCAGGCCGACAACGAGCAGCCCTCGACCGACGACAACATGGTGATCGCGATCCCCGGCAATCACGACTGGATCGGTGGACCGCAGTTCTTCGAGGACGTCTTCGTCCACACCGACCAGTTCGCGTCGCATTGGCACACACCCCAAGAGCAACGTTGGTGGGCGGTTCAACTGCCGGGGCAATGGTGGTTCTGGGGTATCGACACGGCGCTGGACAACCGCATCTCGGACGCCGCGCAGCAGGAGTACTTCGCCGAGATGTCTTTGCTCCTGGGCGACGGGGATCAGGTGATCGTGTGCACCCCGGTGCCGCTCTGGCAGCTTCGCCAGAAGCGGGAGAAGGAGTACTTCGAGCTTCGCAAGCAGCTCAACACGTGGATCAACAGCCGTGGCGCCCGCACCCCGCTGTTCATCTCCGGCGATACGCACATGTTCGCCCACTATCGGCGGGTCGACGGCGCTGCCGACGAACACCACATCTGCGCCGGTGGCGGAGGCGCCTTCCTGCAACCCACCCACAACTCTGCCCGAACAGGTGCCGTACGAACGCGGGGCGAGCGACTTCAAGCTCGGTCAACGTTGGCCACGCCCAGTCGACAGCGAGCGCTCGGCGCATCGGTCGGCGCACTCAGCCAGTTTCAGTTCCAGATCCTGTTCGTCGTGGTCGGGCCATCCACGCCGGGTTCGCGGCACTGATCGCCGGCACGATTCGGACAGAGCCGACAGCGCAGACCCGAACAGCGTGAAGTCGGCGATCGGGGCGGTCGATCAGCACCTGGCTGGCCTGGCCGGCGATGCTGTCCTGCTGCTCGTAGCGATGATCGCCATGACGGTCCCGAACAGCCGGGAGTCGTCGCTCAGCAGTGGCGCCAAGCGCTACGGCGCACTGCACGGTGGAGGCCAGATCGTCATCTTCGTGGGGGTGGCGGCGGCGGGTCGATGGGCTTGGCCCGACTGGTGGTGGCGATTCCTGGTCGCCCCTGCGATCGGCGGCGTGCTGTCGGTGGCATTGTTCGTGTGGTTCGTGCGTTGGATCAACCGATCGATCCGGGCCAACGACACGCTGGCGTTCTCGCCGGCCCACGTCACCCGGTACAAGAATTTCGTTCGCATGTCGATCGATGCGGACGGCAGTTTGAACGTCTATGTGGTCGGGCTCGATCCGGTCGGCAAGCACTGGTTCAAGGCTCTCACGAAACCTGACGGTGTCGTTCCGCCGTTCGACGCCGACGGGGTGCCGCGGCTGCACTATGTGTGGGGCCGAACGTTCACGAAGGGTGACGAGCACCAGATCATGGAACTCGAACGGCTGCTGGGGACCGATCACCCTGACACGATCTTCCATCGCGCCGCCCGTGCCCGCCGCTTGATCGATGAAGTGCTGCTCCAAGAGGCGATCGAACTGCTCGACGTCAACATCGAGAGCTGTATCGCCACGCATGGGTTCGGCCACCCGATCACCGACGCCAATATGGTGTTGATGGCCGAAGCGCGGTCTGGAGGTGGACGAGCCCGACTACGCATTCGACGTACTCCCGATCATCCTCGGTGACGACCCCGACCAGCCACCGCCGGGCCCTGGCACGCCCATCGCCACACGTCTCGTACCTGTTGTCCGAGGCGTACGACCAAGTCGACGACACCGAACAAGCGATGCGATGGCTGCAACACGCTCTGGTACCAGCCGATCGAGAGGACGACTGGGACGTCACCGCCACCGAGTGGCGTCTGTACCTCGCTGGATACATGGAGACGCTCGGTCTCGACCAGGAAGCGATCGAACTGTCGGCCTCGATCAAGGCCCACACCGACGAGGCCCGCGCCGAGAATCCGACGCTGACAGGGATGTTCCTCCTGTCCCAGCTGGGGCTCGGCCGCATCCTGCTTCGCGCCGACATCGAGCGCGGCATCGAGGAGATCGAAGCAGCGCTCGATCTGTGCGACGAACTTCGCCCAGATCTCGCTACGCATGCCCGCGGTCAGCTGGCGTGGGCCTACGATTCGATCGGCCAAGCGGATCGAGCGATCGAACTGAGGCGGGAGATCCTCGAACGCAGCCGCTCCAAGAGCGCCGAGATCAGGCACTCGAGCAGCCGATTCGAGGCGCTGACCGACATGGCGGACGCCATGACGAACATCGGAGAGGCCTACAACGCTGCCGCCTACTGGGAACAGGCCGTCGCCGAGTCGCGGCGCGATCGTGGTGAGTCGGACCAGGAGACACTGCAACTCCGACTGAGGCTTGCGAACGCGATTCTGGAAACCGGCGACGCCCGGCGGGCATTGATACTGCTCGAGTCATTGCGCACCTGCATGGTCGAGGCCGAAGCCCACGACACGACGGCGATCAATGCGGTCGACCTGTCGATCGGATGTGCCCATCGCGCCCTCGGCGAACTCGATCGGGCACTCGCAGTATTCGAGCGGCTCGACGAGGGCCTATCAGGGAGCGATCCCAGCTCGGACGTGTTCTACGGGTTGTGGACGAACATCACACAGACCCTGATGGAGCTCGGGCATGAAGACCGCGCTGTTGCCCGAATGTGGGCGACCTACACCTTGCTCCAAGAGACCCGATCGGAGAATCGCGACGCCGAGTACGATGCCTGCTGCGCACTTGCAGACCTGCTCGTGGTGATGGGCCGGTCCGGCGAGGCGATCGAGATGCTCCACGAGAAGCTGGACGGCATCTCGAAGAAAGCCGATGCGATCGGAACGAGCGCCTTCGAATTCGACGTGCGGACACGATTGGTCGAGGCACAGGTCGCGGTGGGCGCCCTGGACGCGGCGCTGCAGATCGTCGACGAATGGCGGCGATCGCCTGGCGGCTCGAAGGTCGACCCGGGCCGACATCTCTCCCTGATCCGAACGCTGTTGGTGGCCGCCGAAGATCAGATCGACTACGACACCGCCCGTTCACTGGTCGCCGAGATGCTCGTGATCGCCACCGACCTGTTCGGCCCGGACAGCGAAGATGCCCGAGATGTCCGCCGGATTCGGGCAGGTATCGAACTCGCCACCGGATCCCCCGAACTGGCCGCCGAGCGATGGCTCGACCTGCTCGCCGAGCCGGAACGCGAAGCCGACGACGAGAACGAAGCGTACGACCGCCTTCAACTGGCCAAGGCGCTGTGGGCAGCCGACGAGGAGCAACGAGCACTCGAAGCCGGCGAGCAGGCGCTGGCCGCTCAGCTTGCCTCGGCGGAGCCCGACGAGGCGATCCTGTCTGAGCTGCGTTTCGGAATCGGCCGAGCATCTCTCAAGATCGGCGACAACGACCGAGCGGTCGCCCTGCTCGAAATCGTGCACCAACAGGTCGTCGCTGACGGGACCGCAGAGTTCGATCCGCTCTACCTCGCCGAGGTGTGCGCGCTGCTCGCAAACGCGATGGCCGGAGTCGGTCGCCGGGCCGAGGCCGTCGCGATGGCGTTGACCGCCCGAGCGGCGGCGGCCGCCCGTGTGCCGCGTTCGTCACCCGACCGAGTCGAGATCGAGACGCTGATCGCTCCAGTCCTGGCCGACGAAGGTGCGAATCCGACCGAGTACACCTAGTCGGCCACGTGGGTTGGACAGATCGGTCGATGGTGCTGCCTTGTAGAATCAAGGCGACTGCGAGGCGCCATGAGCACTGGGTCGGAACCGAACGTGCGGACTGCACCACGCGTTCCGAACGCGGGGCCCGTCAGTCATTCGACTGGGGTTGAATCGCTACTCGCTCGAGACGTCTACGAAGCGATGGGTTCTACGCCCGGCGGGTTGAGCGCTGGAGAGGCCGCCCAGCGGCTCGACACGACGGGACGCAACGAGCTCCGCGAGGTCGGGCAGCGATCGCTCGGGTCGCGACTGATCGGCCACTTCACGCATCTCATGGCACTGCTGCTGTGGGTCGGAGCCGGTCGTCGCCCTGCTCGCCGGGTTGCCCCAGTTGAGCGTTGCGATCGGGCTGGTCAACGTCATCAATGGGCTCTTCAGCTTCTGGCAGGAGTTCAAGGCCGAGAAGGCGATCGACGCACTTCGAAAGCTGCTGCCCGTTCGGGCGCGTGTCGTGCGCGACGGCGTGGAAGCGCTCGTCGACGCGACCGAACTCGTTCCGGGCGACCTCATGCTGCTCGACGAGGGCGACCGCATCTCCGCCGACGCCCGCGTCGTCGCTCACACCGAGCTGCGAGTCGACCAGTCGTCGCTGACCGGCGAGACGATGCCGGTCCGCAAGGACAGTGAACCCGACCGCCGAGACGAACCGTGCCGAGACGACGAACCTCGTCTTCGCCGGAACGAGCGTGTCCTCCGGGCGCGGCAGGGCGGTCGTCGTACGAACCGGGATGGAGACCGAGTTCGGACGGATCGCAACCCTCACCCAGGAGATCCACGCCGACCGAGCCCGCTGCAGACCGAACTCGGACATCTCACCAAGGTGATCACCGCCGTCGCGATCGGCGTCGGCGTCTTGGTCGGTTCGATCGCTCTGATGTCGGGGCTGATGGACGTCACCGAGGGACTCGTGTTCAGTCTCGGGATGATCGTGGCGTTCGTGCCGGAGGGGCTGCTGCCGACGGTGACCTTGTCGTTGGCGATGGGGACCCAACGGATGGCGTCCCGAAACGCGCTCGTGAAGCGTCTCTCGGCTGTCGAGACGCTCGGGTGCACGAGCGTGATCTGCACCGACAAGACGGGCACGTTGACCCAGAACGAGATGACCGTCCGCGAGATCTTCTGCCCATCGGCGAGGTTCGAGATCGACGGCACCGGATACGAGCCGGTCGGCGCGGTGCGCCGAGTCGCGGGAACCGATCGAGGACGAGCGCGTACTGCGCTCGCTGCTCGTGCCGGCAGGGCTTGCGTGCAATGCCCGCCTGGTCGAGCGCGACGGGCGATGGACGGTGCTCGGCGACCCGACGGAGGCGGCGGTCGTCGTCGCGTGCGGCAAGGCGGGCATCGATCTCGGCGCACGAGGCCGCCGTCGCTCCGCGTGCAGCAGGAGCTGCCGTTCGACTCGTATCGCAAGCGGATGAGCACGCTGCATCGCACCGCTGCCGGCCACGTGCTGTACGTGAAGGGTGCTCCCCGCGAGCTGCTTGGCGTTGTGCACACAGGTCCAGATCAGCGGTGGCGTCGTCGATCTCGATGCCGACGCTGAGGGACACGCGTCGATGCCGCCAACGACGACATGAGCCGCCGCGGACTGCGGGTGCTCGCGATCGCCCGCCGCGACCTGGACGGGCCGATTGCCCGACCTGAGTGTCGCGGCGCTCGAGCACGACCTGACGCTGCTGGGTCTCGTGGCGATGATGGATCCACCCCGCCCCGACGTGGACGAGGCGGTACGGACGTGCCGACAGGCCGGGATCCGAACGATCATGATCACCGGCGACTACGGGCTGACCGCCGAGTCGATCGCCCGCCGGGTCGGCATGGTGCGGCGATCGACACGGGTGCGAATCGTCAACGGCGACGAACTCGACGAACTCGACGACGCAGCGCTCGCCGACGTGCTCGGCGGGGAGGTCTTGTTCGCCCGGGCCTCGCCGGAGCACAAGCTGCGCGTCGTCGTGGCACTTCAGCAGTTGGGCCACGTGGTTGCGGTCACCGGCGACGGTGTCAACGACGCTCCGGCGCTGAAGCAGGCCGACATCGGCGTGGCGATGGGCCGATCCGGGACCGAGGTCGCCCGTGAGGCCGCCGACATGATCCTGCTCGACGACAACTTCGCGTCGATCGTGAGCGCCGTGGAGGAAGGCCGGGCCGTCTTCGCCAACATCCGACGGTTCACCTCGTACATCTTCACGAGCAACACCCCCGAGGCGGTGCCGTTCATGCTGTACGCGTTCAGCGGTGGACGGATCCCGCTCGCGCTCGACGTGATGGCGATCCTGGCGATCGACCTCGGCACCGACCTGGTCCCGGCGCTCGCGCTCGGAGCAGAGCCACCGGAGCCGGGCGCGATGGATCGGCCACCGCGCCGTCGCACCGCCCACATCGTCGATCGATCCCTGCTGGCCCGGGCGTACCTCTGGCTCGGCCTGCTGCAATCCGCTGCCGTGATCGCGATGTTCTTCCTCTACTACTGGGCGAACGGCTACCGCTGGCAGTGGCTCGATCTGCCCGCCGAGGGGGCGCTGTACCAGGAGGCGGTCGCGATCGCATTGGCCGCCGTGGTGTTCACGCAGATCGGCAACCTGTTCGCCCAACGCACCGAGCGATCGTCGATCGTGCACGTCGGGTTCTTCACCAACCGCCTGATCTGGGTCGGAGTCGCTTCCGAGCTGATCGTCCTGGCCCTGATCGTGTACGTGCCGTTCCTGCAGAGCGTCGTCGGTACCGGGCCGATTGCCGGCGATCAGCTGGTTGTGGCTGATCGCGCTGAGCCCGCTGCTGCTGCTCGCCGACGAGGGCCGCAAGGCGATCGTCCGCCGAATTCGAACCGTGCCCGATCAACCGGGTCGATCCAGGAGGTGACCACATGAGATTCATCGTGACCGGCTGCGGCCGGACCGGTTCGGGACTCGCTCGCGCACTGGAGCGAGCCGGCCACCAGGTCGCCGTCGATCGACACCGACGGCAGTCGCGTTCGAGCGACTCGGGCCTTCGTTCCGAGGAATCAAGGTGCACGGAGTCGGCTTCGATCGACCGGTGCTCGAGCAGGCCGGCATCGACCACGTCGACGGGCT
Source organism: uncultured Acidimicrobiaceae bacterium (assembly GCA_963700265.1). GTDB lineage: Bacteria > Actinomycetota > Acidimicrobiia > Acidimicrobiales > Ilumatobacteraceae > Ilumatobacter. The sequence goes on from CAVOWX010000005.1 coordinate 404,316, forward strand.
CGCCGCGGTGACCGGCAACGACGAGGTGAACGCCGTCGTGGCCCGGCTCGCGTCTCGGATCTTCCACGTCCCGAAGGTGGTCGCCCGACTCCACGACCCGCTCAAGGCGGAGATCTACCGGCGACTCGGCGTGCAGGTCGTCGCACCGGTCGACTGGAGTATCCACCGAACCACCGATCTGCTGACGTTCGCCCAGGCGGGCGTCGTGGCCAGCCTCGGATCGGGACAGGTCGATCTCGTCGAGGTCGACGCACCGTGCGCTGCTCGACGGCCGGACGGTCGCCGAGGTCACCGTGCCCGGCGAGGTGCACGCCGGTTGCCATCAGCCGAGCCGGACGCACGTTCATACCGACGGCCGGCACGGCGCTCCACGCCGGTGACATCCTCCACCTCGCAGTGGTCGGAGCGTCGCGCGGTCGGCTCGAAGCCCTACTCGGATTGAGGTGAGGAGGTTCACGTGTCGAACGTTCTGATCATCGGCGGAGGCCGGATCGGCGCCTACGTCGCTTCGCTGCTGCTCGAGGGCGGCCACGAGATACGTCTCGTCGGAGCCCGACGCCGACGTCGCGTCACGACCCTGCGCAACACCGCTGCCGGCCGAGTTCGTCATCGCAGGGCAGCGGCACCGACCCCGACGTGCTCGAGGCCGCCGGGCGCACGGCTGGCCGACACCGTCGTCGCCGTGACCGCAGAGGGACGAGACCAACCTCGTGGTGACGAGTCTGGCGAAGTTCGAGTTCGCCGTGCCGCGCACCATCGCCCGGGTCAACAACCCGAGCAACGCATGGTTGTACACCGCCGACATGGGTGTCGACGTCGCCCTCAACCAGGCCGACATCATCGGCCACCTGGTGGCCGAGGAGATGTCGCTCGGAGAGATGACGACGCTGCTCAAGCTGCGACGCGGCCGGTACGCGCTCGTCGAGGAGCAGCTTCATCCGGCGTCCGACGCGGCCGGTCGCTCCATCGCCGAACTCGATCTCCCGACCGAGTGCGTGCTCGTCGGCGTGCTTCGCGACAGCGGCGTCGTGACTCCGCACGGTGACACCGTGCTGCAACCCGGCGACGAGGTGCTGGCCATCGTGCGCACCGACCAAGCAGCCCGGCTCGCACAGTTGCTCGGCCATCCGGACGGATCGTCGCGGAGAATGTGATCGCGACCCCTTCGCCCTACAGGCCCCGTCCAACTAGCTTGGGACGGTGCACACCAGCAGATCCGGAGGTCCGTCGTTGTGAAAGAGCTCATCTACCACCGGGCACTGATTCCAGCACTCGATCGCTTCGCCGACAAGACCGCCTTCTTCGATGGTGCGTACACGAGCACCTACGCCGAGCACGGCGACCGCACGTTCCGTCTCTGCCACGCCCTGCGCCACGAGCTCGGTATCAAATCAGGCGATCGTTTCGCCGTGATGGCCACCAACAGCCACCAGTTCCTCGAGCTGTATCACGCCGCCTTCCTGGGCGTCGGCGTGATCAACCCGCTCAACCTGCGCCTGGCCGGCAAAGAGCTCGACTACATCGTCCGCGACTCTGGCAGCGAGGTGGTGTTCGTCGACACGTTCTTCGCTCAACACCTGGCCAACGCGATGGCGGCCTCCGACGAGCCGTCACCGATCCGACACGTGGTGCTGATCGGCGACGGCGATGTTCCGCACGACATCAAGTACGAGGACATGATTGCCGCCGCTGAGCCGATGGTGCCCGACGAGCCGGAGGAGGACGACCTGTGCGTGCTGATGTACACGGGCGGCACGACCGGGCTCCCCAAGGGCGTAGCGCTCGAGCATCGGGCCGAGATGCTGAACCTGTACCACATCGCCAGCGTCGTACCGCTCGAGGAGGACAGCGTCTATCTGCACCAAACGCCGATGTTCCATGCCGCCTCGATGGGCGGGATCATGGGGATGCCGGCCTCTGGTGGTACGTCGGTGTTCATGCCGCTGTTCGACCCGGGCGCGGCGCTCGACCTGATCGAGCGGCACAACGTCACGCAAACGATGATGGTGCCGACGATGATCGCCATGATGGTCGGCCACGAGTCGTTCCGGCCCGAGCGGTGGGAATCGATGAAGCGGATCACGTACGGTGCCTCGCCGATGCCGGCCGCATTGCTCGACCGGCTGATCTCGCTGTACCCCGAGCTCGACATCACCCAGGGCTACGGCATGACCGAATGCTCGTCGCTGCTGACCTGGCTCGACGAGAAGGACCACCGTGCCGGTGGGCCACGACTCCAGTCGGCCGGCCGCCCCGTCGTCGGGGTGTCGTTGTCGATCCGGGGCGACCGGGGCGAGGTGGTCGGGCCCGGCGAGACCGGTGAGGTGTGGGCCAAGGCCGGCAACTTCATGCGCGAGTACTGGAACAAGCCGGAGGCCACCGAGGAGGTGTTCGACGGCGGCTGGTACCACACCGGCGATGCCGGCTACCTCGACGAGGGCGGCTACCTGTTCCTCGTCGACCGCGTGAAGGACATGATCGTCACGGGTGGCGAGAACGTGTATTCGGCAGAGGTCGAGAGCGCGATCTCCAAGCACCCCGCCGTCGAGCAGGTCGCCGTGATCGGCATTCCTCACGAAACGTGGGGCGAGCAGGTCCACGCCATCGTGGTGCTGCGAGCCGACGCCGAGGCAACGGCCGAGGAGTTGCAGGAGGCGTGCCGCGAGCACATCGCCGGCTACAAGGTGCCCAAGTCGATCGAGTTCCGCACCGAGCCGCTGCCGCTGTCGGGCGCCCTCAAGATCCTCAAGCGCGAGCTGCGAGCCCCGTATTGGAAAGACCACGATCGCGGAGTCGGCTGACCGGATCGCCATGTCCGAGCCGTCCGATCTCACCCTCAGCTTCGACGTCCGGCCGCTGTCAGGCGTGCTCGGGGCGGAGGTTGTCGGGCTCGACCTGTCACGGCCGTTGGACGAGAGGACCGTCGGCGAGATCAAGGTCGCCTTCCTCGCTCACCACGTGTTGGCGATCCGCGACCAGCACCTCACCGCCGAGCAGCAGGTCGCCTTCGGACGGCACTTCGGCGAGCTCGACACACACCCGTTCGTCGAGATGAACCCCGAGCATCCTGAGCTGCTCGATGTGATCACCGAGCCCGACGACCGCTCCAATTTCGGTGGCGGATGGCACACCGACGTGACGTTCCTCGATGAACCCGACCTCGGTTCGATCCTGTACGCCGTCGAGTTACCACCGGTCGGCGGCGACACCCTGTTCGCCAACCAACACGCCGCCTACGAGGCGCTCAGCCCGACGATGCAGCGGATGCTCGACGGGCTGGTCGCGGTCCATTCGGCGGGCCCGCAGTACGCCGAGGGTGGCCAGTCGACCAAGTCGACGGCGATGAAGACCAAGAACGCCGACCTGGCGCTGCGTCGCGTCGAGCACCCGTTGGTGCGAACCCATCCCGAAACCGGTCGCAAGTCGCTGTACGTCAACCAGGCCTTCACGATCGGCATCGTCGGGATGCACCGCGCCGAATCGAAAGCGTTGCTCGACTTTCTGTTCCAGCACGCTGTGCAAGAACGCTTCACCTGCCGCGTGCGGTGGGAACCCGGCACGCTGACGATGTGGGACAACCGCAGCGTTCAGCACTATGCCCTGCACGACTACGCCGGCAACACCCGCCACATGCGCCGCATCACCGTCAAGGGCGACCGCCCCCACTGAGCCCAAACCCGTTCGGCACAGAGCGGCCCCATCTGCCACAGTGCACAGCATGGCAATCGACATCTGGGGTGATGAGGTCGCCGCCGACTACGACGCATCGTCACCGGAGATGTTCGACGAAACCGTCCTCACACCGACGGTCGATTTCCTCGCCGAGCTCGCCCGAGACGGCCGAGCACTCGAGTTCGCGATCGGCACGGGGCGGGTGGGGCTGCCGCTCAGCGCTCGCGGTGTCGACGTCGCGGCGATCGAGTTGTCACCGTCGATGGTCGGCCAGTTGACGAGCAAGCCCGGTGCTGACCGGATTCCGGTCACGATCGGCGACATGGCCACGACCCGAGTCGATGGAACGTTCTCACTCGTCTACCTCGTGTTCAACACGATCACGAACTTGCTCACCCAGGACGAACAGGTCGAGTGCTTCTGTAACGCGTCGCGACACCTCGACGTCGGCGGGCATTTCGTGATCGAGGTGCTCGTGCCGAGACTCCAGCGCCTGCAACCGGGCGAGACATACGTTCCATTCGATGTATCCGAAGACCACCTCGGCTTCGACGAGTACGACGTCCTCAACCAGCGGCTGGTGTCACACCACTACTGGGTTGGCGACGGGCGGTCGGCGAAGTTCGACTCACCGCACCGGTACGCGTGGCCGGCCGAGTACGACCTGATGGCACGGATCGCTGGGATGAGCCTGGTCGAGCGCTGGGCCGATTGGGATCGTGCCCCGTTCACCGCCGAGAGCACATCACACGTGTCGGTCTGGCGCAAGCCGTAGCCGACGAAGGCCCAGGGCTTCGTAAGATCACGAGATGGCCACGCAGCCCGCACGCTCATTGATCGAGGGCCGGCCGGTGCTGGTCGTGATCGATATCCAAGGTGGTGCGTCCACCGGCTCCGAGCCGTCGACGATGCCGTTCATGCCGGGCTATCAGGACAACATGGATCGGGCGCCGGCGTTGGTCGCCAAGGCCCGCCAATGCGGGGTGCCGATCGTGTTCTTCCAGGAGGCGCACCGCCGCAATCTGATCGACTTCGGACGCGAGCTCGACGGGGCCGAGGACATCCACCTGTTGGAGGGCAACCCCGGAACCGAGATTGCGGCCGAGCTCGGTGTGCTCCCCGACGACTACGTGATCCGCAAGCGCCGCTACTCGTGCTTCTTCGGGACCGAGTTCGAGATCCTGCTGAAGGGTTTGGGGGCCGACACGCTGATCCTGATCGGCGGCCACACCGATGTCTGTGTGCACTACACGTTCGTCGACGGTCACCAGCACGACTACTTCTGTCGGGTCGTCGAGGATTGCGTCGCCGGCTCCAGCCTGGAAGCCCACGAAGGTGCGCTGCGGGCGATGGAATACCTCCAGACCGGTGCACGGCGCACGTCGGCGGAAGTGATCGAGGCGTTCGAACAACTCGAGCAGTCCGAATAGACCGAACACAACGCGCTGAACGGAGCGGCGAATTCTGTCGCTGTCGAGATGGCATAGGGTCCGGGCATGTGGGGGCCGCTGATTTCGATCGCAACGGCGGCCGCGGGGAAGATCCAAGACCACCGCACCGCACGCGACCAACGCGCCCTCGACCAACGCGTCGGTGACGCATCGGGTGGACGGGTGTTCATCAGCTATTCGCGCAGCGAGGCAGCGTTGGTGATGGATCTGGTCGAGCAGCTCGATCGGCTGGGGGTGGCGACCTTCATCGACGTTCGCAACCTCGAACCGGGCGTTCCGTGGGACGACACGTTGCCGGCGGCGATCACCGCCTCCGACACCATCGTGTTCGTGGTCTCGTACCGGTCGGTGTGGGATTCCGTCGCCTGCCGAAGCGAGTTGCAGCAGGCGATCGCCGAGGGCAAGCGGATCATCCTGGCGATCGCCGAGCCGGTCGCGTTGCCCGAACAGTTGCAGGGGCTCGAATGGATCGACCTCCGAAAGGGTCGCTTCCGTCGGACGGCCGTGGCGCTCGCCGCCATGCTTGCCGAACCACAGCCCGCCACCTCCCCGCCTCCCTCCGCCGGCATCGGACGGCCTCCGATCGTCTGGTTCGGTGCCGCCCTGGCGGTGATCACGGCGATCATGTCGATCCCGCTGGCGTGGACGATCGTGCTCCCGGTCGTGCTGCTTCCACTCCCGTTCCGGATCCTCACCAGAGACTTCGCCTTCCAGCAGACCTGGTCGGCGCTGCTCGGCGCGGCGGTGGCGCTCGAGGTGCTCGCCGGTGAGCTGTTCCTGAGCGGCTCGGACCGCACCGATTCCGACGTCAACAACATGTTGCTGATCGACGTGATCACGATCCCGATCCCGCTGATCCTGCTGCTCGTGCTGCGCAGCCGTTCGTTCAGGCGATGGATGACGGAGCGTGCGGCACGACCGCTGTTCCCGGCGTTGCCACCGCTCGACGAAGCGACCACACCGGCGCCGCAGAGGTACTCGATCCACTCCGCCCCTCAGGACGAGCGATACGTCGACGAGTTCGTCACGGCGCTCGACGCCAGTGGCCACCAACGGGTTTCGTTGGCCGAAGGGCGCGCCACGGCGAGCGTCGAGCTGCGGTTCATCTCGAAGTTCAACGACACCGACCCCGTGGTGTCCACCGGAGCGCCCGGATCCGCCGCCTGGACGCTGCCGATCATGATCTCCGAGCCCGATGACGAGCTCCCGCAGCAGCTGCAACGCACCCAGTGGCTCGATCTGCGCAGTGGCGGTCGAATCCGGCGAGCAGAAGCGGTGGAGTACTTCGCCGCATGGTTCGACCGCCCCAGGGAGCTGCTGCGCCCGCTCGGTGTGGCGACACCGCACGACATGCCGATCCTGCGCGCGGCGTGCGGGTGCTGCGCGATCTGCTGTGGGTGTGCGTCGCCGTCACGATCATCTCGGCAGTGACCCAGTTCGTGTTGGCACCAGCCGACTTCTCGGTTCTCGATTGGGCCGTGTACGGCTCGAGCACGGCGATCTTTCTCGCCCTCGCTGCGCCCACGATCAACCGGCTCTCGCACCGCCGGCCGACACCGCGGTGGGCGTGGTATGTGCCGGTGCTGATCGTGGTCTTCTTCTTCTCCACCACCACGCTGTTCGGATGGGACTCCGTGGAATACGTGTTCGCCGACAATCCTGATCCGGCAGGCCCCGAGCCGGTTGGCGCCTCGATCACCAGCATGGCGGTGTTCGCGTCCTGGCTGGTGCTTCCGATCGGATGGCTCGCCACACGCCGCGAGACCGCCATGTGGATCTCGTCCGAGCCGCCGTCGCACGATGGCGCGAGGCGAGGCGGTGGCGCATTGCGGCAAGCAATGCGGAGCGCCGGAACCACGATCCGGGTCGCCACCCACGATGCGGTCGGTAGCGCATTTCGCGATCAGCTTCGGCTCAAGCGCAACGCAGGAACGCCCGCAAGCGCAAGCAGCGGATGGACCGCATGACGGGATGTGCCTGGCACATCCCGTCATACTTGGGTGATGGCGGTCGATCGGAGTCGGAGGGGGCGGGCTGCTCGCAAGCGCAAGCGACGGATGGACCGCGTCGAGCACGACCTCACCGACGAGCAGTGGGCGGCGTTGAAGTCGGCGTGGGGTGGATGCGCCTACTGCGGAGCGACCGACCAAGCGCTCCAGCGCGACTGTGTGCAGGCGCTGTCACGAGGCGGGCGCTACACGCTCGACAACATCGTGCCGGCGTGCCGCTCGTGCAACGCCAGCAAGTGCAACGACGAGGTCACCGGCTGGCTACGCCGCAAGAAGCTCGACGAGCGAGCCTTCCTGGTCAGGTGGTACGAGATCAACGCCGAGCTGGTAACCGAGTTGGGAGTTGTGCCAGGCACAAGTCCCAACTCAGGGTGATACGACGAGGCGCTTCAGGCCTCTGATCACGAAGGTGGGGTGGTACTCGGGTTCCTCGACCATCGTCAGGGTCGGGAAGGCTGCCACTAGGCCGTCGAGCGAGACGGCGAGCTCTTGGCGGGCGAGCGGGGCGCCGACGCAGAAGTGGATGCCGCCGCCGAAACCGATGTGGGCCGTGTCGCCGCGTCCGACGTCGAACCGGTCGGGGTCGTCGAATCGCCGTGGGTCGCGCTCGGCCGAGCCGAACAGCATCACGACCTCGTCGCCGACGTCGAATCGCTGGCCGGCGATCTCGACGTCCGGTTCGAGTACCCAGCGCTCGAACAGCTGAAGTGGTGCATCCCAACGGAGCAGCTCCTCGACCGCCGTCTTGCCATCCACCTCGCCGGCCACCAGCCGGGCCCACTCGGCGGGGTGTTTCATCAGAGCTCGGACACCGTTGCCGAGCGTGTTGACGGTGGCCTCGTGGCCGGCTTCGAGCAGCACCATCGTGGTCGACACGATCTCGTCCTCGGTCAAGCGTGTCGCCTTCGTCCTCGACCCGCACCAGCTCGGAGACCAGCAGGCCGTCGGGGTTGCGACGCTTGTCGGCGATCAGCGCTCGGGTGTAGGCGATGTACTCCCCCGCCGCCCGGTTGGCCGCCGTGCGCACCTCGTCGGTGGTCGACAGCTCGTACATCTTCACGATCGCGTGCGACCAGTCGAGCAGGAGCTGGGTGTCCTCGCGAGGCACGCCGAGCATCGAGCAGATCACGGCCACCGAGTAGGGCTGGGCGTAGTCGCCCAGCAGGTCGAACGTGCCGAGCTGGCGGCACCGGTCGAGCAGCTCGTTCGAGTACCCCTCGATGTTCGGCCGCAGCGCCGCCACGGCGCGGGGCGTGAACACCTTCGCCACCAACCGCCGCAGGCGTGTGTGGTCGGGCGGTTCGAGGCACAGCAGCGACCACGACTCGTGCTGGTGGAAGTCGGCCCAACGCGGATCGGGCTCACCGTGGCCGAGTTCGGCGTGCGTGTAGAGGTGGGTGTAGGCCCGCCCGAGGCCGCGGTGGCGGAGCGTCTCGTGCACCTCGGCGAACCGGGTCAGCACCCACTGGTTGGTGCGCTCGTTGCGGAAGATCGGGGTCGCTTCACGGAGCGCCCCGAGTACCGGATACGGGTCGGCGATGAAGGCCGGGTCGTCGACATCGAAGCGCTCGATCAATGCCGTGAGCTCGCCCATCACCGGCACCGTAGTCCGGCTCGCCTTCGTCCCGTCAGGGGAGTTCGAGGATGGTCACGGTGCCGGCCTTGCCGTCGACGCTGATCATCGCCCCGTCGGGAATCCGAAGCGAGGCATCGGTGGCAGCGACCACGCATGGGCGGCCGAGTTCTCGCGACACGATCACGGCGTGACTCATCTGGCCACCGACGTCGACGACGATCGCCTCGACCGGCACGAACAGCGGCGTCCAGGCCGGATCGGTGAGTGGCGCGATCAACACGTCGCCGGGGCCGAGATCTCCCGGTTCGCCCGGATCGGTGACGACTCGGGCCCGGCCGACGGCGACACCCGCACAACCGCCGATTCCGGTGATCGAGTCACCGACGCCCAACCGGTCGGGCCGACTGGCCTCGCTGCGCAGTGGCCAGGTGAGCGGTGACGGAATCTCGCCGTCGAAGATGAACGGTGGCTCGCGGCGGACCAGTTCCTGGCGAGTCGCACGTCGCGCCGCGATCGTGTCCTGGAAGGCGTTCGGGTCGGCGACGTAGGCGTCGAGTTCGCCGACGGTGACGAACCACAGGTCCTCGATCGTGCCACCCTCGACCCGGGCCGCTGTACGGGCCCCGAGTTCACGGGCCAGCAGGCGGCCGACATGGATCAGATCGACGATCGTGGCCTTCTCGCGTTCGCGAGCCCGAGAGAACATGGTGGCCGCGGCGAGCGTCTTGTCGAAGCTCCAACGGCGAAGGCGATTGAGCTGCGAGCGCGCTTGCTCGACGGCGTCGGCCCGCTCGGTCGCCAACGAGGCGGCACGAATCGATGGGTCGTGGGAGACGTCGGCGAGCCGCATCCGGTCGATCAGCGTGAGCGGCAACTCGGGCAAGGTTCCCCACGTGTCGCAGGCCGACTCCCATTCGTTGGGTCCACGGCTGCCGAACCGATCGAGGAACTCGGCGAAGGCAGCGTTGAACGCAGCGGCAGCGGGCTCGACGGCGAGTCGGTCCGCCAGCCCGGCGACACCCTGGTCGAACAGGTCTGTCAGTTGCGGGTCGTCGGCGACCAAGCGTCCGAGCGACCACATCGCGAACGACGGAGCGGCGCTATCGACCTCGCCGAGGCCGCCGAGCATCGTGAGGGCGAGCGAGGCATCGTCGAGTTGCTCCTCGCAGAACTTGGAAAGCAGCTGCATCGCGCCGCCGGCTTTGCCGGTGATCTCGAGATGGTTGGCGAACATCACCATCGTCGGATTCATCATCGCCTTCGCCAAGGAGATCAGCTGCTCGTCCTGAGCTCTCCAGCAGCTCGGGCAGCCTCGCCTTCCATGACGCGGCGATGGCCCGGTCGGATTCCAGCTCGGGGACCGACGTGGAGTTGAGCATCTTCCAGCCGTACCTGATCGCCCGCAGGGTCGCCATCAGGTTCTTGTCCTTGCGGTGCGGACGATGCGGCGGCGCCAGGCCCTCCGAGCCCAGGTAGGTGGCATCGGCCTGCTCGATCGTGACGCCGGGCATGCGGATCGCCACGACCCTGTTGATCGACACGTTGAGGTACATGTAGCCGCCGAACACGCCGCCGAAGCAGGTCGGCCCCTCCTCGACGTCGGCGGTGTTCAACACACCCGTGCCGAGCACGGCCCGCAGGAACGGGTCGTCGCCGCCGCTTCGGCTGAGACTGATCGTGAGTGGATAGGTGACCTCGGGCCAGACCTCCCCGGCGTTGCCCCGGGTGTAGATCGGATAGCGCGTGCTGGGGCGCTCACTGAGGTACGTGCCGACCCCGAGGTCGATCATCGGGACCGGTTCGAACATCACCGCAACCTAGTTCGGGCCGTGTCAGCCACGTTGGTCTCGGTGCGGTCGCCGCAGATCGGCGGCAGGTGGCACCCGTGGACAACGTCGGCGGCGAAGCAGCCCGTGGCGGTGTCGCCGGCATCGTGGTACAGTCGCGCGACGACGTTGAAGGAGGGTCTCATGCCACGATCGTTGTCACGACGGGCGATGGTCGCAGCCGGCGGCGCTGCTGCGCTGGCGCCGATTTCGTTCGCATCGGCGGCCCGGGCGGCACCGACCAGCGGGTCGCTCGTCACGCTGCTGACGCCGATCCGGATCTACGACTCGCGTATCGACGACGTGCCGCTCGGGCGTGCCAAGCTCGCGTCGGGCAACACCGTGATCGTGACCGTGTCGGTACCCGGCGAGTCGCGGTTCCTGACGGCGGCGTTCCTCAACGTGACGATCACCGACACCGAGGGCGCCGGGTTCGTGCGGGTCAACGGCACCGACTCGTCTGGTACGCGGCCCGTGCCGGCCACGTCGAACATCAACTGGTCGCACAGCGGTCAGACCGTCGCCAACCTGTCGCTGACGGCCGTCGGATCGGAGTTCGGAGTCGACATCTTCGCCGGCGGAAGCGGCCGCACCCACGTGATCGTCGACGTGCAAGGGTACGTACCGTTCGAGTGACGCTCAGAGCGGCAAGGGCAGTCTCGACGGACTCGCCGCTGACGATGTAACGGCGCCGACCGACGCACGATCGCCGCTGCGTCGGGTTCGACAAGGCGGCGAAGACGACGTTCAACGGATCGGGGGCCGTGTGATCCGGCCGGTGCGCGATCCTCGAAGCACCAGCGCATCGCGGCGCCCAGGCGATCCACCGCTTCAGCCCAGTTCGGCTGTGCGGCGGGCGACGAACTCGGTCAGTTGCTCGTCGATCGCAGGGTCGAGCGGTGGCTGCTCGTACTCGGCCAGGAGTTGCTTCCAGATCCGGTTGGCTCGCTGGGCGGTGTCGATCGAGCCGTCTTCGGCCCAGGTCTCGTAGTTGCGCCAGTCCGACACGAAGCGGAGAGTAGAACGCCGTCTCGTAGCGGGTCATGGTGTGCGGCGATCCGAAGAAGTGGCCGCCGGGACCGACGGCGTCGATCGCCTCGAGGCCGAGCGCGTCGTCGTCGGTCACGATCGGACGCAGGTACTCGGCCATCATCTGCAGCATCTCGGCGTCGATCACCAGCTTCTCGAACGACGCGGTCAGGCCGCCCTCCAGCCAGCCGGCGGCGTGGTTGACCAGGTTGGCGCCTCCGGCGACGGCACCCCACAGCGACATCTGGCTCTCGTAGGCGGCCTGGGCGTCGGCGAGCGTTGGCGGCGGTGGTGTTGGAGGAGCGATACGGCAGGCCGTATCGACGCGCCAGCTGGCCGCCGGCCTGGGCGGCCTTGGTGTACTCGGGCGTGCCGAAGGCGGGCGACCCGCTGCGCATGTCGACGTTGGAGGTGAACGAGCCGTACATCACCGGAGCGCCGGGCCGCACGAGCTGCGTCAGCGCGACGCCGGCCAGCACCTCGGCGTTCATCAGCGTCAGCGCGCCGGCGAGCGTGGCGGGCGCCATCGCGCCGGCGAGCGTGAACGGCGTGACGCACACCGCCTGGTTCGCCTCGGCCAGTTCGGTCAGACCCTCGGCCATCGGGATGTCGAGGCTGAGCGGCGAGTTGGTGTTGACGATCGCCAGCACAGCCGGGATCGGCGGCGAGGCCGTCACGGTCGGTGCCGAGCGCGATCGCCGCGATGTCGATCGAGTCGGCCGCCCGCTCACGGCCGAGGGCGATGCCCTGCCAGTTCTTGTCGAGCAGGCGGGTCAGCGCCGCCAGCAGGTCGAGATGGCGGGTCTCGGCCGGCAGGTCCATCGCCTCGAACGGCCCGCCACCCTCCTGGTGGATGATGTCGAGCGACTGGATCAGGCGCAGGTAGTCGCACTGCTCGGCGAACGTGCCGGGCCGTCGGCCGCGGTCGAGGTCCGAGCAGAACGCCGGGCCGCCGACCGACGCGAACACCACATGGCGGTCGCCGATCACCAGGTTGTGGGCCGGGTTGCGAGCGCGCAGCGTGAACGACGACGGCGCCGTGGCGATCGTCTCGATGACCATGTCGGGGTCGAACCGGACGCGATCCTCGACCACGGAGCAGCCCGCTGCGCGCAGCCGTTCGCGAGCGCTCGGTTCGAGCACCCGCATCCCGGTGTCGCGAAGCAGCCGCAACGATGCATCGTGGATCGCCTCGACCTGGTCGGCCGTCAGGACCTCGGTCGGTGCGAGGTGGTTGACGACGTCGGTCCACGGGAGCTGGGCGATCTGGCCCCGCCCCCGACCCGACCGATCAGGTCGCTGACGTGCCATCCGGGCCACCATCGAGCCTCGCCGGATCGATTCCACAAAGACCACGTCGGCACCCAAGAACCATCGGCGAACTGTACTGCTTGCGACCTGGCGCCGATCGCGACTCGGACGCATTGTCGACCACGAGACTCCGACCACGAGACTCCGACCACGAGACTCCGACCACGAGACTCCGACCACGATCACTTTCGCCCGGACCGGGACGGTGATACTTTCGCGCAGCCCCCTACTTGACCGATCGATGGGAGATCGCTATGAAGACCGCGTGGATCGGTGTGCTGCTGGCCAGTCTGACTTCTTTGTGCGTGGTCGCCGTCGACGCTATGCCGGCGCAGGCGGCGACGTTCGGTTCGGTCCGCGGTACGACGCTGACCATCACACAGTCGGGCAATAACGGCGACCTCGTGATCGACAAGAATGGTCTCGGGAGCGCATGGCGGGCCAGTGACGGTTCGGGCACCGTCACGTTCGTGGCGGCAGCCAATCTCGTCGTGAATCTGCTTCCCAACACCACGAACGCGCTCACGCTCGACGTGGACAGTGCCCACGCCGGAAGTGTCACGCTGAATCTGGGCGACGGTAACCGAGCGGTCAACTTCACCGGAACGAACAACACGTTCGGTACCGACGTCACGATCACGGGTGGGGCCGGAGCTCAGGTTGTCGAATTGGCGGTGAATGCCAACTTCGGTGTCGGTGGCACGCTGACGATCGATCTCGGAACAGGTATCGACATGGTCGACGAGGACAACAGAAACGTCACCATCGGAACCGACATGAACCTGAGTGGCGCCAAGTTCGAGAACGGCGGCACGATGACCGTCGGAGGCAACGTTTTCGTCGACCAACGCGGAGACGACGACACCGGCGACTTCGACAACGACGCTTCGATGACCATCAACGGCAACATGAGATACGAAGGCAACGACCTGCTGGACAACGTTCAGATCAACGGGAACTTCCATCTCGTCGGGAACCTGGTGACCAACACCCGTCTTGGTCAGTCAACCGTTCGGTCCAACGACGCTGGGGCGAGCATCCTGGGGACGATCACGTCGACCGCAACCGAGGACACCCTGCTCGATGACTTCCTCACGCATGCGACCAACACGTACGGGACCTCGTTCGCAGTCGACTATGGCGACGGAACCAACACGGCGCAATTCCTCGGGAGCGCGCCAAACGCCGGCAACGGCAGCTACATCGGTGGGACGGGCGTCGACACCGTGACGATGGGGATCGTGGCCCCGAACCTCGACTTCGTGGTTCGGCTCGGAGCCGGAAGCGACTCGTTCACGCTGCAATCTTCGACCGTGCTCGCCTCGCTGTACGTCGATTTCGGGTGCGGCGGAACCGATCTCTTCACGACGACGTTCGCAATCGTCCCGACCTGGGTGAAACTCGTGAATCAGGGCCCCTGTGTGGTGCCGTCGGCGGATCTGACCGCAGTCAAGACGAACGATACGGCGGGGCAGGTGTTGCCGGGCGCCAGTTTCAACTGGTCGGTTGGCGTCGCCAACACGGGCGCCGGTGACGCGGTGTTCTCCGACGCCGATGTCCTGCTGGTCGACACGTTGCCGGCGGGGGCAACCATCTCCGCCGTGAGCGTCACCAACCCCGTCAACGTGGCGCGTCCCGAGCGGATCTCGTGCACCGTGGTGACGACAACGCTCACCTGCCGAGCGACGGGCGCAGCCGGCGTGATCGTCGGTGGCACCTCCGGACTGGGTGCTGGGAGGTTCGATGTGACGATGCACGTGACGCCGATCGGTCCCGGGACGTTGGTGAACACCTGCATCGTCGATCCCAATTCCAAGGTTGCGGAGTCCGCCGAGAACAACAACACGTGCGCCGATACCGTCACGGCGTTGCCGCCGCCATTCGTCACACTCACGCCGGCGCGCCTCTACGAGACACGCACGGCAGCGACAGCAACCACCGCCGACGGGCTGCAACAACACACCGGACGTCGAGTAGCCGGACAGGTCACCACCGTCAACATCGCCGGCCGTCTCACGATCCCCGCAAACGCCAGCGCAGCCTTCGTGAACGTCGCAGCGATCGCACCAGACGGCCCAGGATTCCTGACCCTCTACCCGTGCGACCAGCCACAACCCACCGCCTCCACACTCAACTACACCGCCGGCACCACGATCGCCAACGGAGCGCTCGTCAAACTCGACCCGACCGGCAGCATCTGCATCTTCACCCACGCCGGAGCCCACCTCATCGTCGACGTCACCGGCTACATCCCCGCAGGGTCGACCGTGACCACACTCACGCCGGCGCGCCTCTACGAGACACGCACGGCAGCGACAGCAACCACCGCCGACGGGCTGCAACAACACACCGGACGTCGAGTAGCCGGACAGGTCACCACCGTCAACATCGCCGGCCGTCTCACAATCCCCGCAAACGCCAGCGCAGCCTTCGTGAACGTCGCAGCGATCGCACCAGACGGCCCAGGATTCCTGACCCTCTACCCGTGCGACCAGCCACAACCCACCGCCTCCACACTCAACTACACCGCCGGCACCACGATCGCCAACGGAGCGCTCGTCAAACTCGACCCGACCGGCAGCATCTGCATCTTCACCCACGCCGGAGCCCACCTCATCGTCGACGTCACCGGCTACATCCCCGCAGGGTCGACCGTGACCACACTCACCCCAGCGCGCCTCTACGAGACACGCACGGCAGCGACAGCAACCACCGCCGACGGGCTGCAACAACACACCGGACGTCGAACCGCCGGGCAGGTCACCACCGTCAACATCGCCGGCCGTCTCACAATCCCCGCAAACGCCAGCGCAGCCTTCGTGAACGTCGCAGCGATCGCACCAGACGGCCCAGGATTCCTGACCCTCTACCCGTGCGACCAGCCACAACCCACCGCCTCCACACTCAACTACACCGCCGGCACCACGATCGCCAACGGAGCGCTCGTCAAACTCGACCCGACCGGCAGCATCTGCGTCTTCACCCACGCCGGAGCCCACCTCATCGTCGACGTCACCGCCTACATCCCTGCCTGAAACGTCAGGCGGCGACCGGCGGGAGCCGAGGTGGGCAGCGCGATCACGCTCGACACCGAGGTCGAATACTGCGACGTCGAGGAAGCGGAACGCCAGAGCCCCGGCCAGCAGCAGCTGACCGAGGCTCGTGGGGGGAACTGAGGTTGGATCAGAGATCGGCGGGGCGCAGCACGAAGCTGATCCCGTGTGCGATCCCGTTGCTCGCCTGGATGTCGAGCTTGCTGCGGATCAGGAACGGGTCGATGTCGTTGCGGTCGTTGTCGACCAGCACTGGCGGTGCCCCACCGCGCATATCGGCTCGACCTTGATCTCGCCACCCTGGAGGGTCGTGAGCGCAGTGCCACGCGGGCACGCTGAGCGCCGTGGCGGAGTCGATCTGGCCGGGGACGACGTGGTACGTGATCACGGTCGCCAGCGTTCCCGGCGCCGACGTCTCGAGCTCGACCAACTTGTCGAGGATCGTCGACTCCTTGGCGAACCAGTAGCGCCAGCCGAACAGGTCGGCGACGAGCGCCTGGAAGGCGCGGTCGTTGGGAATCAACACCGTCACGTCGAGACCAGGCGTGTCGAGTGTGTCACGCAGGCCGGCCGCATCGACTCCGGCCGCCAGGATGTCGAAGTCGTACCAGTTTCGGTCGGTGCCGCCGCCTTGGGCATCGAGGATGTCGGCCAACGTCGGGCCTTCCTCCTGTGCCGATGCCGGGGCAGCGATGGCGATGCTTCCGGCGAGTGTGAGGGCTACGGCTGCTGTAGCGAACTTGCGGATCTTCATGTTCGGTCTCTCCTGGGTAAGAAGGCGTCGGTGGACGCCTGGGCTGATGTGATGTACTACGGGCCGAACAGGCGGCTTGGATGCACGAGCAAGCAACTTCTTCACAACAGCACCGGGCGCCCGGTCGGACGCAATGTGGACGGCGTCGGATTCGTCTAGAACTAGGAGGTGGAGCCATCTTCGATCACTGTCCGTGTTCTGTCGTTCAACATCTGCCTGGGTGGGGAGGCGGTCGACATCGCCCAGGTCGCCGCCGCGATCGTCGCCTGCGGCGCCGACGTCGTCGGCCTGCAGGAAGCCGGTGCCAACGCGCCGCTGATCGCGCGGCTGGTCGGCTTCGCGCACGTCGACGAGCGTCACCAGGTGATCTCGCGATGGCCGATCGCCGAGCCGTCGGACGCCGACGGCGCATACGTCTTCGTGCATCCCGTACCGAACGGCGTGGTGGCGGTCGGGAACATCCATCTCCCTGCCGAGGCCTACGGGCCATACCTCTTGCGAGACGGCCACGACGTCGAGGACGTCATCGAGGTCGAATGGGCGACCCGCCTGGCGGCGCTGCACCGCTTCACACCTGCCTGGACCCGGCTCATCGAGGGCGGGGTACCGCTGGTCGTCACCGGCGATTTCAACGTTCCGGCCCACACGGATTGGGGACCCGACTGGACCGAGCATCGAGATCAGCCGATGCCCTGGCCGGTGAGCGACGAGATGACCACGCTCGGCTTCACCGACACCTACCGGGCCGCCAACCCGACCGTCGCCGGCCTCACCTGGACCTACGGCTACCCGCATCCGCTCGGCAACGGCCTGGAGCCGCGTGACCGGATCGACTTCGTGTGGTCGTCAGGGCACCGCGAGGTGCTGCGATCCCAGGTCGCCGGGCCGGCAGGGGTTCCGGACGTCGGCGTGGCGATCGATCCGTGGCCGTCGGATCACCTGGGGGTGGTCACTGAACTCGTCGTGACGCCCGTCGAGCCGGCACCTTTCGTAGCGCCCTTGGACGTGCGGGTCGAGGTCGGTGACCCGCTTCGTGTGCGATTCACGGCGGGCGGCACGACCGCCGACCGGATTTGCCTGGTGCCGGCCGACGGCTCGCTCGACCAGACGCTGATGTGGATCGCACCGATGGAGGTCGAGCGCTTCGGTCAGGTCAACTTCGGCACGGCGCACCTGACGCCCGGCGCCTACGACGTCGTGCTCGACGCGCTCACGGGCGAGATCGGCCGCCGGCGCGTGTGGATCGTCGAACGCCATGCGCTGCCGAGCATCGAGGCATGGTTCGAAGGTGACGCGTTGCACGTGTCGTGGCGAGCGGCGCCATCGCGCAAGTTCGACTGGGTGGGCGTGTACCGGCCGGACGACCCCGACCTCGAGCACGGCAGGATCGGATTCAGCCATACCCGGGCGACCGTCAGCGGTGAGCACGTGTTCGAGGGATTGGGCGACGGACCGTTCACGGTGCGGCTGTTCACCGACGACAGCCTCGTCATCGTCGCCGAGGCACACGCCGCCGCCAGCGCGCGGTAAACCCGGGCGCGACTCAGGCGACGTGGCAGGCGACGTCGTGGCCCGGTGCGATCTGGCGGGTCTCGGGGGGCTCGATCCGACAACGGTCGATGACGTCGGGGCAACGCGTCGAGAACGCGCATCCCGGTGGCGGTGCCTGCGGGCTGGGCACCTCGCCCGTCAGCGGGATCCGGCGGCGGGTTGCCTCGATCACCGGGTCAGGAATCGGAACCGCCGACAGCAACGCCCTGGTGTACGGATGGGCACGGACGGGCGAACAGCTCGTCGACCTCTCCCATCTCGACGATGTGACCGAGGTACATGACGGCGACCCGGTGGGCGATGTGTTCGACCATCGACAGGTCGTGGGCGATGAACAGGTACGACAGGCCGAACTGCTGCTGCAGCTCGACCAGCAGGTTGACGATCTGGGCCTGGATCGACACGTCGAGGGCGGAGATCGGCTCGTCGCACACGATCAACTCGGGGTGCAGGGCGAGCGCACGAGCGATGTTGATGCGTTGCCGCTGGCCACCGGAGAACTCGTGCGGGAACCGGTCGACGGCGGTCGACCGCAGCCCGACCAGATCGAGCAGTTCCAGCACCCGTGGCCGAGCCTGCTTGACGGCTGACATCCGAGTGGGCGATCAGCGGCTCGGCGATGATCCGACCGACGTCGTGGCGCGGGTTCAGCGAGGCGTACGAGTCCTGAAAGATCATCTGCATCCGCGGGCCGCAGGCGGCGCAGCTGCTCCTCGCCGAGCGTGGTGAGTTCGACGTCGCCGAGCCGCACGCGTGCCACGCGTCGGCTGCGACGAGTTGCAGCACCGCCCGACCGGTCGTCGACTTGCCGCAGCCGCTCTCGCCCGACCACGCCGAGCGTCTCGCCGGCGCCGATCTCGAACCCGACGCCGTCGACCGCCTTGATCGGCGGCGCTTGTCGACCGGCGCCGCGGAAGTGAACGGCGAGGTCCTCGACGGTCAGCACCGGCGTGCGAGCCGACGTCGACGTCAGACATCCGAACCTGCCGATCGGCGGTGTCGTGGAAGCAGGCGACCGTGCGATCCGGTGTCGGGAAGCGCTCCGGCGGCACGTCCGCCCAGCACGGCTCGAAGGCGTGCGGGCAGCGTGGCGCGAAGGCGCAATGGGTCGGGACGGTCTCGAGATCGGGTGGCATGCCGGGAATGCTGGCGAGCAGTCTCGAGCGCTCACCCAGCCGCGGCACGGCGCCCAACAAGCCGGTGCTGTACGGGATGCAGCGGCTGCCCGTACAGGTCGTTGACCGGCGCCGATTCGACGATCCGGCCGGCGTACATCACGGCGACCCGATCCGCCAGCCCGGCGACCACGCCGAGGTCGTGGGTGATCCAGATCACGGCGAGCCCGAATTCCTTCTGGAGATCGCGAACGAGGTCGACGATCTGGGCCTGCACGGTCACGTCGAGGGCGGTCGTCGGCTCGTCGGCGATCAGCAGCCGCGGCTCGCAACTCAGTCGCGATCGCGATCATCACGCGCTGTCGCATGCCCCCGGAGAGCTGGTGCGGGTAGGTGCCGAGTCGCTTGCGTCGCGTCGGGGATACCGACCCGGTCGAGCAGGTGAGCGGCGTGCTGCGAGGCGTGGCGAGCCGACATCGAGAGGTGGTGTCGCAGCATCTCGGTGATCTGCACGCCGATCGTGACGGTCGGGTTCAGCGAGGTCAGCGGGTCCTGGGCGACGTAGCCGATCTCGCGGCCCCGGATCGGGTGCTTGCGGTGGCTACGCCGGTCGAGCAGGTCGACCGGGCCGGTCCGCGAGTCGTACACGGCGCTGACTGCCCTCGATCACCGCCGGTGGTTCGGCGAGCAGGCGCAGCAGCGCCAGCATCGAGACCGACTTGCCGCTGCCGCTCTCGCCGACCACCGCCAGCGTCTCGCCGGCGAGCGATCTCGAACGACACCCCGTTCACGGCGTGCACGGTTGCGTCAGGGGTGTCGAACCGAACCCGCAGACCCTCGACCGAGAGCAGCTGGCTCGCTCATCGCTTGACCCGGCGCGAGCGAGGGTCGAGGGCGTCGCGCGACCAGTCGCCGAGCAGGTTGAGACCCATTCCGGCCAACACGATCGCCACGCCCGGGGCGATCGAGATCCATGGATACACCTCGAGCGCGCCACGCCCGGCGTTGATCATGTTGCCCCAACTCGGTGTGCTCGGCGGCACCGACAGGCCGAGGAACCCGAGCCCAGCCTCGTACAGGATCATCGAGGACATCTCGAACGTGGCGAGCGTTCCGAGCGGTCCGATCAGATTGGGGACGAGGTGCGACCACAGGATTCGCCGGCGCGTGCACGCCGACGCTGCGGGCGGCCTCGACGAACGTGCTCTCACTGAGTTTGAGCACCTCGCCGCGGGTGACCCGCACGAAGATCGGGATGTCGGTGAATCCGAAGATCAGGATCACGTTGACGAGGCTCTTGCCGACGACCGCCGCGATCACGACGACCAGCAGGAGGTACGGAACCGAGAGCAGCAGGTCGTTGCCGCCCACGATGATCCGGTCGATCCGACCACCGCGATACCCGGCGATCAGACCGAGCATCATCCCCAGCGTGGCGGCGATCGCCACGCCACCGACGGCGACGGTGAGCGAGACCCGGCTGCCGTAGATCAGGCGGCTGAGGATGTCGCGGCCGAGCGTGTCGGTGCCGAGCAGGAACTTCGTCGAGCCACCCGACGACCAGAACGGCGGCGTGTTGGCGTCGCGCAGACTCTGCTTGAGCGGATCGTGGGGGGCGATCAGCGGCGCGAACACGGCGAGCATCACCAGCAGCAGCACGACGATCGCCCCGAACATCCCGCCCGGCGATCGCAGGAGCGGGCGCAGCGCGGCACGCACACCGCGCTGGCTCGGAGCCTCGATCGGCTCGGCGCTCGTACCGAGTTCGGTGGTCATCGCGGTGAGCCCAGTCGAATCCGAGGGTCGGCCAGTTGGTACAAGCACGTCCGCCAGCAGCGAGAACACGATCGTGATCAACCCACCGAGGAACGCCAGCCCCTGCACGAGCGGGAAGTCACGGTTGCTGACCGCCTCGGCCAGCAGACCGCCGGCGCCCGGCCACGAGAACACCGCCTCGATGTAGAGCGAACCGCTCAGCAGCGCGCCGATCTGCAGGCTGAGAATGCTGATCAGCGGGATCATGGCGTTGCTTCAGGATGTGACGCCGGTAGATCAGGTGCGACGGAATGCCCTTGCTGCGGGCGATCCGCACGTAGTCCTCGCCGGCGATCTCGAGCACCGACGATCTGGTGAACCGCAGCAGCTGCGCCATCGGGAACAGGCACAGGGCGAACGCCGGCAGGATGATCGATTGGTTCGGCAGGTCGAACGGGCCGAGCTGCAAACGTCTCACGACCGAACGGCGGGAACCAGTCGAGCTTCACGGCGAACACCAGGATCAGCACCAGCGCCAGCCAGAAGTCGGGGATCGTCTGACCGAGCAGGGCGAGCCCGCGAGCGCCGCCGTCGATGCCTCGGCGCGGCTTCATCCCGGCCAGCACACCGAGCGGGATGCCGATCGCCATCGAGAACACGACGGCGACGACGCCCAGCTCCAGCGTGGCGGGCATGCGGTCGAAGATGATGCTGCGGACCGGCTGCTTGTAGCGGATCGACGATCCGAAGTCGAGCCGCACGGCGTCGACGGCGAAGTGCCAGAACTGCACCAACACCGGGCGATCGAACCCGTATGCGGATCGGATCGCCTGGCGTTGATCTGGCGTGGCGTCGCGGGGCGCCAGCAGGTTGGTCGGGTCGCCGGAAAGGCGCAGCAGCACGAAGACGATGATCAGCAAGCCGATCAGCATCAGCGCCGACTGGCCGAGCCGATGCAGCAGGTATCTTCGCATCGCGTGCCGCTACCGGCGTCCGGTCAGCCAGTGACCGACGTGTACCACAACACGAAGTCCTCGGCGTTGCGTGGGCGGTAGTCGACGACGCGGTCGGTGATCGCCTCGATCGTGACCGGCTGGTACAGGTAGATGAACGGCGGATCCTCGTGCAGACGCATCTGGATGTCGGTGAAGACCTGTGCCCTGGCGGTGTCGTCGAGCGTGGTGAGCACCTTGTTGAGCAGGTCGTCGATCACCGGATCGGACCACGACGAGTAGCTGGCGTTCTCTGCCGCCCAACGCACCGAACAAGCGGTCGTAGGCGCTGGGTTCGTTGCTGTTCGCCGACCAGCTGTCGCCGAACAACGGCGGGAGCTGCTTCTCGGCCTCGAGATCCCAGAAGGTCCCCGACTCCATGATGTCGAGCTGAGCGTCGATGCCGACCTCGCCGAGCTGGGCGGCGACCGCCTCGCAGACCTCGCTGAAGTTCGTGTAGGCGTCGGACGGGCAGGCCATGCCGATCGAGAAGCCGTCGCCAAAGCCGGCCTCTGTCAGCAGCTCCTTCGCCTTCTCGGGGTCGTAGGCATATGGCTCGACCGAGTCGTCGTAGCCGACGTCACCCGACACCAGCAGCGCGGTCGGCACCGCGCCCTTGCCTTCGAACAGGGCGGCGATGATGCCCTCCTTGTCGACCGCATAGTTCATCGCTTGACGAACCAGCACGTTCTCGGTCGGCTGGCCGACACCGGAGGTGAGGTTGTTGAGGGCGATGTAGTACACGCGGTTGTTCGAGTACTCGACCAGGTTCACACCGTCGACGCCGCCGAGCGAGATCGCATCGGTCGGGCTGAGACGGTTGACGATGTCGACGTCGCCGGTGCGGATCGCCGCCGCGCGAGTGGACGACTCGGTGATCGGGCGGAACACGAGGCGGTCGAGCAGCGGATAGCCCTCGCGCCAGTAGTCCTGGAACTTCTCCATGACGATCCGGTCGCCCTGCACCCATTCCACGAGCTGGAACGGCGCCGGTGCCGACCGGGGCCATGGCGAAGCCGTCGAACCCGACCTCGGCGTAGTACTCGGGCGGCAGCATCGGCCACTGGCCGACCTGCACGAGGAACAGGGCGTTCGGCTCAGGGGCCTCGATCTCGACGGTGTACGGATCGACGACTCGCACGTCGGAGGCGAGTTCGAACTGGTCGAAGTAGGCGTTCTCGGGGTTCTTGCCGGCTTCCCAGGTGAACTTCACGGCGTCGGCGTTGAACTCCTCGCCGTCGTGGAACGTGACACCCTGTCGGAGCGTGAACGTGTACACGGCGCCGTCGTCGGAGACGGTCCACGATTCGGCCAGCGCAGGCTCGATTTCGCCGTCGTCGTTGATCCAGATCAGCGAGTCGAACATCTGAGTGGCGACGTTGCCCTCGACCACGGAGGGGGCGTTGATCGGATCGATCGCGGCAGGCTGTGTTGCCAGGGCGATGACGAGTTCACCGCCCGAAGCTGCCGGCGGTTCGTCAGCCGTCGTGCCGGGCGTGGTGTCACCGGACGAGGAGTCGGCGACGGTCGCCTCGGTCTGTGTATCCGCCGGCGGATCGGTCGCAGCGGGCTGGTCGGTCGTGGGATCGGCGACGGTGTCGTCGTCATCGCCGCCGCAAGCCGCGAGCGCCAACCCGAGTACCGCGACTGAGGCGATCAGCCGCCTCGATCGAACGTGACCGGTACGACCCGCGCCAGAAGCTTGCAACATCAGGACCCCCCAGGGACTGCGCTATCGAAACGAACGATTCAACAGGTGGGCAGATCCTACTCACACCCGCACCGAGCCCCGAACGGAACACACCGAACGCGGTCCGGCCACTGAGAGTTCAAAGCCGACGGATGAGTAGTTTTCAGTCATGCAGCCGACGTACCCACCCGAGGCCAGCGAGTTCCGGACCAAGATCACGGAGTTTCTCGACACCAACCTGCCGGCGGGCTGGAGCGGCATCGGGGCGCTCCCCGAGGACGCCCGAGAGGACTTCCAGAACGGTTGGCGCCAGACCCTGCGCGCCAACAACCTGCTCGCCCCGAACTGGCCGGCCGAGTACGGCGGCGGCGGGCTGACCCACATCGAACAGGTCATCCTCAACGAGGAGTTCGCCAAGCGCGGCGTGCCGACCGCCGGCGCCAACGACGCGTTCTCGATCGGGATGGTCGGCAACACGATTCTGGTGTGGGGCACCGACGAGCAGAAGGCCCACTACATCCCGCGCATCCTCGACGGCGTCGACGTGTGGTGCCAGGGCTACAGCGAACCCGACGCCGGCTCCGACCTCGCCAACGTCGGCTGCCGGGCCGAGCTCGACGGCGACGAGTGGGTCATCAACGGTCAGAAGATCTGGACCTCGGCGGGCCACACCGCCAACATGATCTTCGCCCTGACCCGCACGGCGCCCGACAGTGTCAAGCACGCCGGCATCTCGTTCATGTTGATCAGCATGGACCAACCCGGCGTCGAGCTGCGCCCGATCACCAACATGGTCGGCCAGGACCACTTCAACGAGGTGTTCTTCAGCGATGCCCGGTGCCCCAAGGGGAACGTGCTCGGCGAGCTGAACAACGGCTGGGCGGTCGGCAACACGCTGCTCGGGTTCGAGCGCGGTGGCGCCGCCACCATCACCTCGCTCAGCTTCGGCGCCGAGCTCGACCAGTTCGTCGAACTCGCCCGCCAGCGCGGCCTCACCGATGATCCACACGTGCGCCAGGACATCGCCAGGTTCCACACCAATGTGCAGATCATGCGCTACCGGGGAATGCAGGCACTGACCCGTTACCTGCGCGGCGACAACCCCGGCCCAGAGGCATCGGTCGGCAAGCTGTTCTGGAGCGAGCACCACAAGGCGATCACCGAAGCGGCCATGCACCTGCTGGGGGCCGACGGCATGGTCGGTTTCGGTGAGGAGACGCGCGGTGGGCTGGGTGCCCCGGCGATCGGCACCGAGAACACCCCGGCGAACTGGATGGCCTCGTTCATGATCGCCCGACCGGGCACGATCTACGCCGGCACCAGCGAGGTCCAGCGCAACATCGTCGGAGAGCGAGTGCTCGGCCTCCCGAAAGAACCCCGAGCCGACGCCGGAGCCTGGAAAGACACCCGCTAGAGCCCGGGCGGTTCGATCGATTCGAGTGTCAACTGCTTGACTGTCGAGATGGCAGCTCTGACCGAATCCGTCCGCCTCGAGACCACGACGTCGAACGGCGTCGATGTCGCCCTCGTCATCATCGACAACCCGCCCGTCAACGCCCTCAGCTGGCACGTGCGTCAGGGGCTGTTCGACGGCATCACGCAGGCGGTCGCCGACGGTGCCAAGGCGGTCGTGGTGATCTGTGAGGGCCGCACGTTCATCGCCGGCGCCGACATCAGCGAGTTCGGAGGCGGAACGCCGCAGGCTGCCAGCTTGCAGGACGTGCAGGGGGCGATGGAGGACGCTCCGGTCCCGGTGATCGCAGCGATCCACGGCACCGCCCTGGGCGGTGGGCTCGAGGTCGCCCTGTGCGCCCACTACCGGGTCGCCGTGAAGTCGGCCAAGTTCGGGCTGCCCGAGGTCAATCTCGGCCTGCTGCCGGGCGCCGGCGGCACGCAACGCCTGCCGCGCCTGACGGGTGTGCCGAAGGCGCTGGAGATGATGACGACCGGACGCCACATCTCCACCGACGAGGCGCTCGGGTGCGGCCTGATCGACGAGGTCGTCGACGGTGACACCGATGCGCTGCGGGCCGCCGCTGTGGCGTTCGCTGCACGTGCCGTCGCCGAGAGCATGCCGCTCGCCCGGGTCCGCGACCGCAATGACAAGGTTGCCGAGGCGAAGGGCAACACGCAGCTGTTCGCCGACTTCCGCAAGTCGATCGCCCGCAAGACACGCGGGTTTCTCGCTCCCGAGTACAACGTGCAGTGCATCGAGGCGGCCGCCAACCTGCCGTTCGAGGAGGGCTTGGCGGTCGAGCGCAAGCTGTTCATGGAGTTGATGATGGGCCCGCAGTCGGGGGCCCAGCGCTACTACTTCTTCGCCGAGCGGGCCGCCAACAAGGTGCCCGGCATCGACAAGGACACCCCGCTGGTCGATATCCAGAAGTGCGGTGTGCTGGGCGCCGGCACGATGGGCGGCGGGATCGCCATGAACTTCGCCAACGTCGGCATCCCGGTCACGATCGTCGAGCGTGACCAGGCGGCGCTCGACAAGGGGCTCGCCGTCATCCGCAAGAACTACGAGCGTTCACGCTCGACCACGCCCGAACAGGTCGATCAGCGGATGGCCTTGATCACCGGCAGCACCGACAAGGCCGACTTCGCCGACTGCGACATCGTGATCGAGGCCGTGTTCGAGGACATGGAGCTGAAGAAGTCGATCTTCCGTGAGCTCGACACGATCTGCAAGCCGGGCGCCATCATGGCGTCGAACACGTCGGCGCTCGACGTCAACGAGATCGCATCGGTCACGTCGCGTCCCGAGAGCGTGATCGGGATGCACTTCTTCTCCCCCGCCAACGTGATGAAGCTGCTCGAGAACGTGCGCGGCGACCAGTCGAGCGACACCACCGTCGCCACGGCGATGGCGATCGGCAAACGGATCGGGAAAGTGTGCGTGATGGTCGGCGTGTGCCCCGGCTTCGTCGGCAACCGGATCCTGTTCCAGCGCCGGATCGAAGCCGACCGGATCATCCTGGAAGGCGCCACGCCGGCGCAGGTCGACCGGGTGCTGTTCGACTTCGGTTTCCCGATGGGCCCGTTCGCGATGAGCGACCTGGCCGGACTCGACATCGGCTGGAAGGAAGAGAATTCGAAGGGCGAAACGCTGCGCGACCTGATGTGCGAGAGCGGGCGGCGCGGGCAGAAGAACGGTCGCGGCTACTACACCTACGACCCCGACACCCGTGCGTCCACTCCCGATCCAGAGGTCGAGCAGATCATCAAGACGTTCGCGATCGGCAAGGGGATCGAGCAGCGTGAGGTCAGCGACCAGGAAGTGCTGGAGCGCTGCCTGTACCCGATGATCAACGAGGGCGCCAAGATCCTCGAAGAAGGGATCGCCATCCGAGGCAGCGACATCGACGTCACGTGGGTCAACGGCTACGGGTGGCCGGTCTACCGCGGCGGCCCGATGCACTGGGCCGATTCGGTCGGCCTGGCCGAGATCGTCGAGAAGGTCAAGGGTTACAGCGCCTCGCTCGGTGGCCGCCACTGGGAGCTCTCCCCGCTGCTCGCCAAGCTCGCCGAAGAAGGCGGCCAGCTCAGCACCTTCTCGAACTGAACGGAACGGTGTCGAGCACCTCTCCGTTGCGCGTGCCCGAACTGGTCGCCCGGCGGGCGATGTCGAACGGCGTCGCCGGTCGGCGCTGGCTCGACGGGTTGCCTGAGTTGGTCGGCGCCTTGTGCGAGCGGTGGGACCTCGAACTCGGGGAATCGTTCGACGGCGGCACAGCTGGATTTGTTACCGCCGCGACCGGCCCGGCGGGGCGGGCATGTGTGCTGAAGGTGGCGATGCCGCTGGACATGTACGAAGCGGCGGCGTTCGATCGAGCGGTGTTGACCCACCGGTTGGCCGACGGCCGCGGGTGTGCACGGTTGTACGAGTTCGACCGCTCGGCGCCGGCGATGCTGCTGGAACGGCTGGGCCCGAACCTCGACGATCTCGGGATGCCGGTTGCGCGGTTGCTCGACACCGTCGCCGAGACGCTCAAGTCGTTCTGGCGTCCGGTGCCCGACGACGCCGACCTGCCGACCACCGTCGATCAGACCGAGTGGTTGGCCGGTTTCATCACCACCACGTGGACCGAGCTCGGGCAGCCGTGCGAACGGGCTGTGATCGATCGGGCGCTGGCCTACTGCGCTGAACGGGCTGGCGTTTTCGATCCTGCCCGGGCGGTGCTGGTGCACGGCGACGCCCACGGCTGGAACACGCTGGACGCCGGCCAGGGCGAGTTCAAGTTCGTCGACCCGGAGGGATTGCGGTCAGAGCCGGCACACGATCTCGGCGTGCCGATGCGCGAGTACAACGAACCGCTCCTGGCCGGCGACACGAGTCGCCTCGTTCGCCAGCGGGCCGAGCACTTGGCGTCGCTGTGTGACGTCGACTCCGAGGCCGTGTGGCAATGGGGCTTCATCGAGCGGGTATCGACGGGGCTTGCCAACGTTCGAGACTTCGGAGGCGACGGCGCAGCCGCCTTCCTGGAGGTCGCCCGCCGCAGCCGGTGACGCAGCAGTCAGCGGTTTGGTGCCTGGCACCAAACCGTGACGCCCATCGAGCGGGTGTCGACGGGGTTTGCCGCCATTCCGGGATGGCGGTAGGCGGGGTGACAGACTCGGGGCGGACTTGGTGTCTGACTGGAGGAGGGACTGTGACAACGGAGCGTGAAGAGCTGTTGGCGTCGTTGGAGGCGCAACGCAGGCATGTGTTGGCCGCCGTCGAGGGCCTCACGAGCGAACAGCTGCGCCAACCCGTGCTACCGTCGGGGTGGTCGTGCCTCGGCATGCTCAAGCATCTCGCCCTGGCCGACGAGCACTACTGGTTCCGCAGCATCGTCGGTGGCGAACCGCTCGACTTCTTCCCGGAGGAACCGAACGCCGACTGGAAGATCGACGACGCTGAAACGGACGACGACATCGTCGGGTTGTACCGCAACGAGATCGAGGCCGCCAACCGCGTCATCCTGTCGACCGAGCCCGACGACCCACCACGCCAGCGCGACCCGATGTGGGACGAATGGGGTCTCGACTTCCCCAACCTTCGTCACATCATGTTGCACATGATCGCCGAGACCGCCTGCCACGCCGGCCACCTCGACGCCGCCAGAGAACTGCTCGACGGCAAACAATGGCTGGTCCTCTGAACTCATCTCAGAGGCCGATCCCGACGAACCGGCGCTCCGTGTGAGGATGTCGGGATGATCGACGATCTGTCCGAACGAGCGCCGTTTGCCGGGGGCGACCAGCAGTATCTCCGTGTCGAGCAGTACGGAACGGGCGAGAAGCTCGACGTTCGGTCGTATCTGCACCGCACCTACGGCACGGCGAGTGAGTCCATCGCCGAGTTCGAGGCTGGTTTGATCGACTGGCCGGAGGGCGCCGACGTGCTCGAGTGCGGCTGCGGCACGGGCCGCTTCTGGGACAGTCAGGTGCCGCCGATGTCCGTTCGCTTGACGTTGACCGATCTGTCCGACGGGATGGTGTCCGAGGCCCGCGGACGCGTCGCCGGAAACGGGTACGCCGTGGTCGAGACTCGCCAATGCGACGTGCAGACCTTGCCGTTCGACGACGCCAGCTTCGACATCGTGATCGCCAATCACATGCTGTACCACGTGCCAGATCCCGACCTCGCTGTGTCCGAGTTGGCTCGGGTGCTTCGGCCTGACGGAGTGTTGCTGGCGGCGACCAACGCGTACGGCCACATGGACGTGATCAATCAGCTGATCGCCGAGGTGTTCGAAAGCCACGGCGATCGTCTGTACGAGGTGTTCGGGATGGACTCGGGCGAGCTTCGCCTTCGGGAGCAGTTCGGTTCGATCGTCTGGCATGCCTTCGTCAACGACCTCGTCGTCGACGACCCGCAGGCCGTCACCAACTATGGACTGTCGTTCCCGCCGGGTGAACAAGCCGACGAGGCCGGGCGAGCCGCGTTCGCGGCGGCGGTAGCCCGCCGGTTCCTCGACGGAACGCTGCGAATCCACACCCGAGCAGGGGTTTTCGTGTGCCGTAAGCAGATCTGACCCGGGTCGGCGAGCCCGGCGGCACCAGTCCTCGGTCGTCTCGGCTCGGCGAGCACGGCCGATCCTCGAGTTTCTCGGACCCCGAAACCGACCATCGCCGGAGCGTTGTGACACCCCTATGCGCATGATGTTGGTATTCCGGCTTCCCCAATCATGATCGTCTACTGATTGGAGACAACTGATGAGTCCTCCCGACACCGATGCCGTGTTTGCGGCCTTGCGTGCGGCCGATCCCGACGTGATGGATCGAGACGAACTGGTCGCGTTGACCGGACAGCTCGCCACCCATCAAGCGTGGTGCGATGCGCTCAAGGTCCGTGTGACCCGGCGCCAACGTCGCCTCGCCGACGAGGGTCGCGCCGAGCCGCCTCAAGATCTGTTTCCCCGCCACGGCCGAGAGTCTTCCAAAGGCGGCAAGGCGGCAGCCGAACGTGAACAGGTGTGCACCGCCCTGCCGGGATTCGAAGAGGCACTCGGTTCTGGTGCCGTGTCCGCCGGTCACGTCGACGCGATCGCCAACGCCACCCGCAACCTCGACGAGCAGGTGTTGGCCGAGTTCAACGCCCGCCAAGACGACCTGTTGGCGGATGCCGGCAAGCAGAGCGTGGATGCGTTCGAACGCGGGTGCCGCGATCTCGCTCGCCATCTGATCGCCCGGTCGCAAGCGAAGTCCGACGCCGACGAGCTCGACGAACAACGAAAGCGCTCTCGGGTACGGCGCTGGGTCGACAAGCAGACCGGGATGTGTCACACCCACCTCGAGCTCGACCCGGTCCGCGACCGTGCCCTGTGGGCGGCGATCGACTCGGCACGTGCCAAGTTGCGTCAGCAAGACGGCAACCGGCGCACGCCGTGGGCCCAGTTGGAGGTCAACGCTGTGATCGCAGCAGTCGGCGGTGGCGGCGACCGGATTCCCGAGATCATCGCATTGATCGACCTCGACTCGATGGTCAATGGTGCCCATGCCAACACGATCTGCGAAACCGACAACGGCATGCCGCTACCGATCTCGACCGTGCGCAGGTTGTGTTGCGACGCCGAGATCCTGCCCGTCGTACTCAACGGCCAAGGTGAGGCGCTCGACGTCGGGCGCTCCTCCCGCACCGCCACACGGGCCCAGCGTCGAGCTCTGCGAGCGATGCACCGCACGTGTATCCACCCCGAGTGCACGGTCACCTTCGACGCCTGTCGAATCCATCACGTGATCCCGTGGCAGCAGCCAGGCGGCGATACCGACATCGACGACTTGGCTGCCTTGTGCGAGCCACATCACCACATGGTTCACGAAGGTGGCTGGGGTTTGACGATGACCCCCGACCGGATCGCCACGTGGACCCGGCCCGACGGCACCCACCATCACACCGGCCCAACCATCGACCGCGCTCCCGATGGAGTGGGTCGGCAGCGGTTCGATCGGGCATCGCAGGCCAGCTGAAAGCTCCAGCGTCGATCAGATCACACAACGCAGTGGCCGATGTCGCCCGCTGACGCGCTGTGCCAGATTTGGGGTTGCGAGCCCTAGCGACGGGCGCCGGAGCGCCGTCCCCACGATCCAAACGCGATCGTGCTATATCGACGCGCCCGCTTTGGAACGCTGCCCTGTACCACCCAAGAACACCCAAGACCACTCACGACCACCGGATCCCTTGCGACGCCGGTCAGGTCGAAGCCAGCCCGACCTGGGACGGATCGGAGAACCGGTGGTCAGTTGGTGCGGCGAAACAGGTAGGCGAACGCCGGCTTCGTGTATCCGATGCCCCTGTTGGTCCGTTCGATCAGCTCCCGAGTGACCTCGATCGGCTTCTTGGGGATGAGGTAGCTGTCGAGGTGTGCCGCGGTCACCCGGTAGTCGCCTTGGTCGGCGAGCACGACGCCGGCCAGTTCGTACCGGGGGTCGATCGATGCCAGTGCCACGTCGCCGTGACTGGGATTGGCGAGCAGCAGGCCACCGACGCGCAGGTAGTCAGTGCAGTGACCTGAGATCGGACCCGAATAGAGCGACACGAGCAGGTCGAAACCTGAGGCGTCGAGCGGCAAGGGATCGGTGTAGTCGGCGGGGATGAACACGATCTCAGGGTCATCCGAGGCGCCCGCTTGAGCGACGACGAGCTCACGCACTCCATCGGAGTCGTCGAAGAACCGAGCGGCCCGGCGGTCCATGTCGACGTACGTCACCGAGGCCCACACGAACGACGCTGCCACATCGCACCACGACCCTGGGTAGAGCACGTGTCCAACCTCGAATTCGAGGGAGTCGGCGACCGCCCTGAACAATCGGTGCCGATCGCCGGGGTGCCGGTCTTGTTCGGCCCACAGCTCAGCCGTCTTCGTGCGCACCGAAGCAATCCTAGGAGCGGTCCCTCTCCCCCGCCCACGACTGGGACGAGGCGTGCCATCATGAATCTGCGTGATCGCCCATGACGATGTTCGACGAATCGCACTCGCCTTCCCGGATGCCGTCGAGCGACCCTCCTACGGCGGGCGGCCGTCATGGCGCACGCCGAAGCAGATGTTCGTCTGGATCCGAGAGAAGCCGGAGGCGCTCGTGGTCTGGGTCGAGTCTGAAGAGGACAAGTTGGCGATGATCGAATCCGATCCGGCCAAGTTCTTCACGACCGACCACTACGACGGACACCCGATCGTGCTGGTGCGACTCGAAATCATCGACCTTGAAGAAGCCACCGAGTTGATCACCGAGTCCTGGCGGCTACGAGCCCCGAGCAAGGCAGTCACGGCCTGGGAGGCGACATTGCCATGAACCCGCCGAATCGGACCTGAATCCGCCTCGAATCGCGACCTCGATTCGAGTTCGCCGCAGTCCTGCTCGGTCACCCGCTCGATCACGCCCGGCCGGGTATTCACGTCACCCGGTCGACTGGCAGGCGGCGCGTGTGAGCATGATCGACGCCTGGCCGGCAGGGCCTTGCGTCACGACTCCGCTGATCGACAGGTCGGGACCCGAGCCTGAAGCCACGGTTGCCAGGTCTCCGTCGAGCAGGTCGATTCGTGGCGCATCGGGGTCGTCCACGAACACCGCACGTCCGTCGCCGACGAAGTTGAGAGCGGCGCTGAGCTGGGCGGGCAGCCCCTCCACTGTGCCTTTCATGTCGATGTGATAGGTGGCCGACAGGTCGGCTGCGACCGTGACGACCAGCGGGCCACTGAAGTGGATCACCATGCCCGACTCTTCGACGGATCCCCCGAACGCCAGATTCCACACCCCGACCTGGCCGTCGCACTTCTCGCCGGTGAGCTTCAGCACGTCGCCGAGTGAAACCCGGAATCCACGGGCGTCGAGCGTGAGATCGGTGGTGGCGATGCCGCGGAACGAACGGAACTCGACCGAGCTCCGAGCGACGGGTTCGCCCTCGGTCACGGTGATTCGGAAGGTGGCCGGCGCCTGTCCGGTGGTCGGGTCCACCTCGCCCTCCAACGGCGTCGCTGAGAGGGTGCCGACCACGGGGGTTGCATCCACGGCGTGCACGGCACGGACCTCGATTTCGGCATACTCGCCGACGAGTGGTGCGAGCGGCTCGTGGGATTCGAGTCGGATACAGCCGCCAGACGACCAGTACGACTGGGCCGAGCGTGCGTGGGCGTACCCCAACAGAGCGGTGACCTTCAGCAGCACCTCGCTGAAGGCGTCGATGGTCGACTCGGTCCCCTGGGTGGTTCCGTGTCCCTGGACCTGGTCGGTCGCCGGTTCGCCGTCACCGTCGAACGGCATCGATACGCCGAGCCCCTCGGCATCGGCATACGCAGCATCCCCTTCGGCGTTGGAGCTGACGACCGTGCCCGTGAGGGAGGCGTCGGTGCCGGCGAGCTGCCCGTTGGCCGTCGATCGGACGTCGATCGTGATCGTGTAGATCGCCGAAGCCCGCAGATCGACCGGCTCGCCATCCACGACGCCAGTCGCCGACATGGTGGCATCGATCGTGACCGTGCCGTCGGCGAATCCATCGGCGGAGGGGCAGAAGCCGAGGTCGATGTCGACGGACTCGTCCAGCGTGATCGTGAGGGGGCCCGCGCGCGGCGGGATCGTCGCCGCTACGTGGACCTGATCGACGAGCCGACCCGTCGACGGGTCGGGACGACGGGAGAAGATCGGCTCGAATGCCGACATCATCGTGGTCGTCAGCGCCATCACCCCGCCGATTCCCGCGTCGACGCTCCGAAAACCGACGACCGCAGGGGCGGGTCCGCCGAGTGCTGCCCGAGCGGCGTCTGGATCGATGTCGCGCAACCGCCACTCTGCTTCGACGGCCGCCGCCTGGGCGGACAGCACGTCGTCGATCGCCGATGCGGCGCCGTCTCCGAGCACTGTCGTGATGCCTGCGGCTTCAGCGAGTGACTCGACGAGCGAGCGGTCGAGCTGGTCGGCGGTCGCCAGCCTGTCGTCCAACGTCGAGATCAGCAGCTCGACCGGGTTGGCCTCGGCCTCGATCAGGCTCGCTACATCCGGCGATCCGGGGTCACTCGATTCG
This sequence comes from uncultured Acidimicrobiaceae bacterium, assembly GCA_963700265.1. Classification (GTDB taxonomy): domain Bacteria; phylum Actinomycetota; class Acidimicrobiia; order Acidimicrobiales; family Ilumatobacteraceae; genus Ilumatobacter. The sequence continues at coordinate 438,601 of CAVOWX010000005.1, forward strand.
CTGCCCGATCGATCCTGCGACTGCTGATCATCCGGTTGCCCGCTCGACCGGTCATCCTTGGTCGTACCGCCGCCGCAAGCCGCCAGGACCAGCGCTGCCGTCGCCACACAAGAGAGCAAAGCGGACCGCATCATCCGCTCCTTTCACGAGGACCGACAGCATCATGCGCCGGCCGTCGAATAGCGCCCAGGGCCGAATGGCCCGGTCACCCCGGCGCCGTCAGATGTCACATTGCTGCTGTTCCGTTGGACCAAACACACCACCCGCGAACCGCCCTGCGGCAGTCCGCCCCTGGCGGGTGAGCGCCAGGCGCGCGACGGGTGTCAGACTCGATGCATGATCGAGCGCTTTGTCGATGTCCGAACCAGCGATGGGGAGATGAACACGTTCATCGTTCACCCGGAGCAGCACGGGCCGCATCCGCTGGTGTTGTTCTTGATGGATGCACCGGGGATGCGGGAGGAGATCCGCGACATGTCGCGTCGGCTGGCGACCGCCGGCTACTACGTGATGTCGCCGCAGCTGTACTACCGCGACGTCACCGAGTTCAACGTGTTCGAGACCGGCGACCGGGACCGGATGTTCGAGCTGATGGGTCACCTCTCGAACGAGTTGGTGACCAGCGATGCCGCCGCGCTGATCGCCGTCGCCGACGGTGACCCGGCGGCGGACGCGTCCCGCGTCGGGGTCGTGGGCTACTGCATGAGCGGGCCGTTCGCCGTGTACCTGGCCGGCTCGATTCCGGATCGGATCAGGGCGGCAGCATCGTTTCACGGGGTGCGCCTGGTCACCGACGCCACCGACTCGCCGCACCTCCAACTCTCGAACGCCGACGCCGAGGTCTACGTCGGCGCCGCAGAGGTCGACAGCTACGCCCCACCGGAGATGATCGACGCATTCGCCAAGGCGATGAGCGAAGCCGGATGCCCTGGCCAGGTCGAGTGGTATCCGGGCACCGAGCACGGCTTCACGTTCCGCGAGCGTGGCCCGCTGTACGTCAAGGACGCCTCCGAGCGGCACTGGGAACGCCTCCACGATCTGTTCTCACGGAACCTGAAGCCGCAGATCAGCCAAGCCGTAGAGCCATGAACCCTGAGCGGATGACCGGCCGATGACCGGTTGGACCTGCCCGAACTGTGACCGGCTGTTCGGCCGTGCGGGGCAATCGCACGACTGCGCTCCGGGCATGAGCCTGGAGGAGTACTTCTCGTCGGGGCCGCCCCACGAGCGTCCCGTCTTCGATGCCGTGATGGAGCACCTCGATACCGTCGGACCGTTCCATGCCGACGTCGTCTCGGTCGGCATCTTCCTCAAGAACCCACGCAAGTTCGCCGAGCTGCGACCCATGCAGAACTGGGTGGCGATCTCGTTCTCGCTCGGTCGGCGCGCCCACCATCGCCTGATCACCCGCAAGGTGATCGAGTACGGCAGCAAGTTCTGGCATGTTGCAAACGTGGCCGACCCGGCCGACGTCGACGAAGCCCTGTGCGAACTGCTCACCGAGGCATACGAACTCACCGGTCGGTGAGGGAGCGCCCCACAAGAACTGCTACAAACCAGGGCTATGCCGATGACCTTCCGCGAGGCCTGCGACGCCGTGTGCGCGCCGGGCACGATGTTCGAGATCACCCACACCGAGATCGGCGGGATCCCGACCAAAGTGTTCACCGGCACCCCGCCGAACATCCGCGCCCTGTTCCAACTCGCAGCGGCCAGGCAGGACGATTTCATCATCTACGAGAACGAGCGCTGGTCGATGTCGCAGGTGTTGGCGATGGCGGGCCAGATCGGTCACGCGCTGGTGAACGAGCTCGGCGTCGAGAAGGGCGATCGGGTGGCGATCGCGATGCGCAACTACCCGGAGTGGATTGCCGCCTTCGTCGCGATCACCTCGGTCGGGGCGCTCGCCGTGCCGTTGAACGCGTGGTGGGTCACCGACGAGATCGTCTACGCGCTCGGTGACTCGGGGGCCAAGGTGGTGCTCGCTGACGAGGAACGCCTGGTTCGCATCGAGCACGCCGAACCCGGTGCGATCACCGCCCAGGTCGTCGTCGTTCGGGCCTCCGCCGAGGCAGCATCCGACGCAACACGCCTCGAGGACTTGCTCCGCGAGGGGGCCACGATGCCGGAGGTCGAGATCGACCCCGACGACGACATGACGATCCTCTACACCTCGGGCACCACGGGGCATCCGAAAGGGGCGGTGTCGACGCATCGCGCCGTGCTGAGTTCCCTGATGGCCTTCGCCGCCCGCGCCGCCGTCGGCGCCATCCGCGAGCCGCAGCCTCCCGAACCGTCTGGCGAGCAGCAACGAGCCGACCTAGCGGTACCGCAAACGGCGTTCATGCTGTGCGTGCCGCTGTTCCACGTGACCGGGCTGATCCCGGTGATGCTCGGTTCGTTCATCAGCGGCGCCAAGCTGGTGATGACGCACCGCTGGGACCCGGACCGCGCCCTCGAGTTGATCGAGCAGGAGCAGGTCACCAACTTCGTCGGCGTGCCCACGATGAGCTGGGACCTGCTCGAAGCCCCGTCGTTCTCGCGGCGCGACACATCGAGCTTGAAGTCGATCGGCGGCGGCGGCGCTCCTATGCCGCCAGAGCTCGTCAGGCGGATCGACGACAACTTCTCCCAAGGGCGCCCCGGCCTCGGCTACGGCATGACCGAGACCAACGCCTACGGCCCGCAGAACGCCGGCGACGACTTCATCGCCCACCCCACCTCGACGGGGCGACCGGTTCCGATCATGGACTTGCGTGTCACGGATACCGAAGGCGTGGAACTCCCGCAAGGAGAAACGGGCGAGATCTGGTTCCGCGGTCCGATGCTGATCAGGGGCTACTGGAACCGACCGGAGGCCACCGCCGACACGATGGTCGACGGCTGGCTGCGTTCGGGCGACATCGGGCGGATCGACGATGAGGGTTTCGTGTATGTCAGCGATCGCGCCAAAGACATGGTGTTGCGGGGAGGCGAGAACATCTACTGCGCCCAGGTCGAGGCCGCCATCTACGAGCATCCGGCGGTGTACGAGGCGGCCGTGTACGGCATCCCTCACGAGCGACTCGGCGAGGAGTTGGCGTGCCACGTGATGGTCAAGCCGGGTCATTCGCTCGACGCCTCCGAGCTGCAGCGGTTCCTGGGCGAGCGGCTCGCCAAGTTCGAGGTACCGACCACCGTGTCGCTGGTGACCGAACAACTCCCCCGCAACGCGTCAGGCAAGATCCTCAAGCGCGACCTCCGCGACGCAGCGATCGCCGAGCACTGACGACCTCGCGACAGCTCTGGCCCGGATCATGGCCAGCCAACCGGCGACGCGTAGCGTGCCAGGCATGGAACTCAGCAACAAAGTCGTCGTCGTCACCGGTGGAGGGTCAGGAATCGGCGAGGCGATCGCCCGCGCCGCCCACGACGCCGGTGCCCGCCACGTCGTCGTCGCCGACCTCAACGGTGGCGAAGCCAGTCGGGTCGCCGGCGAGATCGGCGGAACCGGGGTCGCCATCGACGTGCGTGACGAGGCTGCGATCCAGCGACTCGTCAGCGAGACCGAGGACGCTCACGGTCCGATCGGCCTGTTCGTGTCGAATGCCGGCTACGTCACCTCAGCCGGGCTGGAAGACCCGAACGACTCGATCCAAAGGATGTGGGAGGTGCATTGCATGGCCCACATCTATGCCGCCCGCGCCGTGCTGCCATCGATGATCGCCCAGGGCGAGGGCTACCTCCTGAACACCGCCTCCGCCGCCGGCCTGCTGACCCAGATCGGATCCATGACGTACTCGATCACCAAGGCCGCCGCCGTGGCACTCGGTGAGTGGCTGGCGGTCTCACACCACCACCAGGGCATCCGTGTCTCGGTGCTGTGCCCGCAGGCGGTTCGCACCAACATCGTCACCAACAGCCCGGACAACGTCGAGGGTGTCGAACGCCAACTCGACGGCGGCGTCGCCAGCGGCGACGGTGTCCTGGAGCCGGCCGATGTCGCTGCGTTGTGCCTCGACGCGATCGGCGACGAACGGTTCCTGGTGCTCCCCCATCCAGAGGTCGCCACGTACGTGGAGCGCAAAGCGACCGATCGCGATCGCTGGCTGGCAGGGATGCGCCGGTTCCAGGCAGCGCTCCATCCGGAAGGCCCCCTGCCCGGCGACGCCATCGCCCCCAAGATCTGATCTGGCAGAGTGACGACCAGGTTCTGTTGATCTCTCGCATGCCGATCTCTCGATGACTCCCTCTAGCTTCGCCTCCCCCACCGCACCGCAACTGATCACCTACGCCGACCGGCTCGGCGGAGACATCGCAGGCATTGCGGACTTGCTCGACGGTCCCTTCGCTGGAGCGTTCGGCGGGGTACACCTGCTGCCGTTCTACGTGCCGATCGACGGAGCCGACGCCGGGTTCGACCCCGACGACCACACCGCGGTCGACCCTCGGATCGGGACCTGGGCCGACGTGCGCACGCTCGGCGAGCGGTACCACGTGATGGCCGACCTGATCGTGAACCACGTGTCGGCCAGATCGGCGATGTTCCGGGATTGGCTGGTCCACGGTGACGACTCACCGTCGGCGGCGCTGTTCCTCACACCCGAGCAGGTCTTCGGCGAAACGCCAGGCGCCGCCGACGCCGCTTCGATCTACCGCCCACGACCGACCTCGCCGTTCACGGCCGTGACCTTCGCCGACGGTCGAGAACGCTTGGTGTGGACCACGTTCACCGACCAGCAGATCGACATCGACGTCGAGCACGAACTCGGCTGGGCATACCTCTGCAGCATCCTCGACCGATTCGATGAATCGGGCGTGTCGCTGGTGCGGCTCGACGCCGTCGGGTACGCGATCAAGCGCGCCGGCACGTCGTGTTTCATGCTGCCGGAAACGTTCGCGTTCATCGATCGACTCACCGCCGAATGTCACCGTCGAGCGATCAAGGTGCTGGTGGAGATCCACGGCCACCACCAGGACCAGATCGAGATCGCCCGTCAGGTCGACATGGTGTACGACTTCGCCCTCCCACCACTGGTGCTCGACGCCCTCTACACCGGCGACGCAGCTCCACTCAAGCGGTGGATCGGCATACGTCCGACGAACGCTGTCAACGTGCTCGACACGCACGACGGGATCGGGATCATCGACGTCGGTATCGACGCCCGCAACCCCGAACGAGCCGGGCTGCTGTCACCGGAGCGGATCCATTCCCTTGTCGAGGGGATCCACGAGCGTTCCGGCGGCACCAGTCGAGCGGCGACCGGCGCGGCCGCCTCCAACCTCGACCTGTACCAGGTGAACTGCACCTTCTATGACGCACTGGGCGGCGACGATGCCCGATATCTGGCCGCCCGAATGATCCAGTTGCTGCTGCCCGGAATCCCACAGATCTACTACGTCGGGCTGCTCGCCGGCAGCAACGACATGGACCTGCTCGCCTCGACAGGTGTCGGCCGCGACGTGAATCGCCACCACTACTCCCCGGCCGACCTGAGCGATCAACTCGAACGCCCAGTCGTGCAGCGCTTGCTCGAACTGCTCCGCTGGCGCGCCACGACACCCGAGTTCAACGGCAGCTTCGAGCTGCTCGACTCACCAGATCACGAGATCAAGGCCCGCTGGACAAGCGACAGCCGCACACTGACGGTCACCGTCGACGTCAGCACCGGCCAGATCACCGCGTAGCTCAGCTTCGGGAGTTGGCTCCGATCTTCAGTAGCGGCGCGGCGAGCGCCGACGTGATGATCGCCATCAGCACGATCGCCGTGTACGACGCATCGCTGAGCACGCCGATCGTGAGTCCGACCGTGGCGATCACGATCTCCAGCGCTCCGCGGGCGTTGAGTGCGGAACTCACCCCGAATGAGTCGGCTCTCGTCATCCCGCCCAGTCGGCCGCCGAGGTACGAACCGGACAACTTGCCGACCGTGGCGACGACCGTGATCAATACGGCGCCGATGAGCACCTCCGATCGCCCGAGGGCGCCCAGGTCGACTCGCACTCCGGCGACGGCGAAGAACAAGGGAGCGAACACTGCGGCGCTGATCACCTCGATGTGTCCCATGATCGGTTCGGCGGCGAGCCGGCTGCGGCCGAGCGCGATTCCCGCCAAGAACGCCCCGATCACGACCTCGAGCCCCAACGCCTGTGTCGCTGCCCCGACGAGCACGGTGAACAGGATCGCGATGCTCGCCGAGGCCGCCGGTCCCCCGTCGCGCGCCTGCACCAGGTTCAAGCTCAGGTCGAGGACGTGCCGACCCAGCCCCAGCACGACCGCCGTCACGAGCACGATCCCGCCAGCCGCCACGAGCAGGTCGATCAACGAGAACGACCCGGTCTCGGCAACACCGGCCAGCAGACCGAGCAAGATCCAGCCGACGACGTCGTTGGTCATCGCCACCGTCATCACGACCTGACCGATCGGCCGGCTGAGCAGGTCCAGGTCGCTCAGAATTCTGGCCGCGACCGGGAGCGATGAGATCGCCAGCGCGATCCCGATGAAGACGGCGAAGATCCATCGGCGGCCGTCGGTTCCCAGGAACTGGTCGGGCAGCCACCAGCCGAGCGCAAAGCCGCTCGCCAGGGGAACCAGCAGGCTGCCGAGCGCCGTGAAGGAGGCGACTCGACCCTGTCGTCGGACAACCGACAGGTCGATCTCGGAGCCGGTCGTCATCAGCAACAGCACGATGCCGAACCAGGCCAGGCCGAGCAGCAGGCCGGCCTGGCGGTCGTCATCGGGGAACAGCCAGGTCCATCCTCGTGGCCAGAGCTCGCCGGCCAACGAGGGTCCCAACGCGACGCCTGCCAACAGCTCGCCGATCACGCGGGGCTGGCCGAGACGGCGTAAGACGTACCCACCGGTCCGGGCGGCCAACAACAGGACGACCAGTTGACACCAGAACACGAGCAGTTCGTGCTCACCGAGCGGGGGCAACGGCACGCCGGACCTCGCAGCGAACATGCCGAACAGTAGCAATCCGGCTTGCAACGGAAAGCTGTCTGGGACGCCAATCCGTTACCGGGGCGACTCGATTCGTGACTTGAGACGCTTGAGGTTGCCGTTCCAGACCCGTCTCAATACCGGCCGGGCGCACCATGCTCCGATCGGGCCTCCCAGGAACCACGGGAACTTCAGGTCTTCCTCCCACCGGAACTCGGTCCGACCACCGTCGAGTCCGATCAACGTGAACTCACCCGTACCTTCCACCAGGCCGACGTGACGCACACCCATCCGGCGTTCGTCCTCCCACGACGTGATCTCCATCACGTCGGTCAGCGAGAACGGACCGATCTTCGTGTCACACTCGAAGCGCGTGCCAGGCCCGTCGCGCTGCTCGGTCAGAAACCTGATCGCGACGGCGTCCTGCATCCAGGTGACGTGCGACTCGACGACGCGGACATCTGCCCACACCTCGGCTGGCTGACCGATCGATGACCGCACTCACCAGGACAGATCGGCGTGTGCTGCTCATCGTCGGCTCCTTGGGGCTTTCGTTGTTGGCGGCCGAGTACCGGCGCTCTCTGCTACCCACTCCCACAGTTGACCACGTCGTTCGACGGTGTCGGACCGCTTGGTGGTCGGCAGTTTGTGGATCGAACGTGTGCGCCGATCGAGCCAGAACGAACCGTTGGATGCCAGGGGTCGATCATCGGCCGCCAACCACACCAACGTGTCGGCACCCTGCTCTGGGGTCCGCAACAGCGGCCCCATCAGCTTCGAGAACGTGGGCAGCGAGGCGTCGACACCCGGCGTGTCGGCCCAACCCGGGTGCATCGAGTGGAATCGGATACCGAGCTCGCCGAACCGTTCCGCCCACATCTCGTTGAGCGTGACCTGCGCCCGCTTGGCGCGTGCGTACTGCTCGGTGCCGTTGTATTTCTCGGGCGACATCTCGAGCTGTGACACGGTGAGACGAGCGGCGTACATCCCGCCGGACGACATCGTGATCACGCGCGACGGCGCCGAGCACGCGAGTCGTTCGAGGAGCAGCGTGGTCAGCAGGAACGGACCGACGACTTGGCTGGCGACCGTCGCCTCCGTGCCACCGGGCGCCATTTGACGTTCCGGGGTGAGCGCTCCGGCGTTGTGGATCAGCACATCGAGCCGATCGAGATCGGCCAGCACCCGTTCGGCCAGTTCGCCCACTTGGTCGAGATCGCCCATGTCGGCGGGTACCTGGCTGATCGACGTGTTGCCGGTCGCCTCGATCAACTCGGTCACGACCCGCTGATTTCGTTCGGCGCTGCGACCGACGAGCACGAGCGTGGCACCGCAAGCGGCAAGTTGCCTGGCGGCCGCATACCCGAGTCCCGAGGTGGCTCCGGTGAGTACGACCACCTTCCCGGTCATGTCGTAGTCGTCGAGCGGGGTCCATCCGGCGAGCCGCTTGCGGGCTTCGTATCCGATCCTGGTGAAACTCGTGACGATCGGCGCCTCGATCACGCCGTCGGCGATGGTGCGAAGGCTCATGACGCAGTCTCTGCGACGCGCTCGCCACTGAGCGCGGCGACGAGTCCGGCCCCGGCGCGATCGCCGATCTGCTTGAAGCTCAGTCCGAGCAGCGGGTCGGCCAGGCGGAGCAACCCCTTGAGTTGCAAGACGGCGTCGTAGGTGACGATCGAACCCGATCCATCGGCCTCGACCGTGATCGTGTCGCGAGAACTCAGCAGCCCGGTCTCGGCGAACGCCACGATGGTCGCCGGCGGCTCATACGTGACGGTGTCGTAGCGCATCGTGATCGATCGGCCGAAGGCCTTGACCGCGACGTCGAACGACGCCTGCGGTCCGGGTCCGTCGCCATGGACCTGATCGACACGTTCGACGCCGGGATCCCACTCGGCGAAGTTGCTGAGATCGGCCATATAGCCGAACGCCTCGTCAGGCGGCATCGGGGTGCGGACGTGCATCAAGTATCGGGTCATGATTCCTCTATCTCTGATCGGCGCCGGGGTGTTCCGGCAGGTTGGTCGTCGTCACACGTCTGGTCATCGGTGGGACTCATCGGATCTCCTCGGGTCGGTTGCCCTCACGGATCTTCTCGAACCAGGCGACCTCGACGTCGACACCCGGCGAGTACCGCGCCAGCGGCGGCCCGTTCGGAGAGGGCAGACCTGCCGCCTCGATCACGTTCTGGTCGATCGTCACGTCCTCGACGGTGTGCAACGGCCAGCGCCGATGGTGGACCCGGCCGTACAAGAGCTGGGAGCGGCGCGATGTGACCAATCCCCAGCGAGCACTCAGGAAGTGGTCGAGGCCATCGACGTCGCGATCGTCGATCCGGTCGCCGACGCGAAACCTCATTTCGGCGTGCGGTGACGAGTCCCTCGGCCAACGCCGGGTCATGCGATATCGGTGTGCGTTGGCATCCACGTGGTGTTCGGCGTCGGCCCAACAGTACGGGAGCGCGAAAGCGGTCCGAGCTACGGCGACGATCGCCGTTCGGGGAACATCGAGCGAGAAGAACCACACCGACCTGCGGCCGAGGGTGTCGATCACGTAGGTCCGCACGTTGATCTCGATGAAGCTCCCCAACCAGGGCACCGGAGGTGTCGGACCGACCTGCACGTCGCGCATCTCGAACGGGATCAGACCGACCCACGCCGACCCGTCGTAGGTGTCGACCGACACGCCTTCGGGGAGCAGTCGCTGCACGGCGTCGGGAGGGTACGGCCAGTGGAAGTAGGCGAGTTCCGACCATTGTTGACGCAACACCGGCCGGTGTGTCCAGGGCGGAGGATCGGCGGTAATCGGCTCGCTGATGTCAAGCGATGAGGTCGGTGCAGGCATGGTCGGTCCGTTGTTCCAGGTGAGTGCTTCAGGTCAGCGACGCGACGACGGCTTCGCCGCACCGTCGTCCGGAGTAGAGGGCGCCCTGGATCGAGGCCGTGTCGCGGTGGTCACCGCAGACGAAGATCCCGCCACCGAGCGCCACCCGTTGTTTCGGGGAGAACGGTGGGTGCTGTCTGGGCTGTCCGTGAGCGATGGCGTCGGTGCGGAGATGGCGCCAGGTGTCGACCGACGGTCCCCAGATCGTTCTCAGCTGGGCCCGCACGGCGGGCTCGATGTTGGGATCGTTCACTCCCGGGCAGGCCGCCGCGATCAACGCCGAGCCTGCCGGCGCGTACTCGGGAGCGACATTGCTCATCACCGAGGTGTTGAGCGCCGGGCCGACCCCGGTGCCGTCGAGCACGATGTAGCGATCCGTCATCGGCGCCGAGTCTGCAGCGAACCACACGCACGATGCCGGGTTCGACTCGACCGGCGGCAAACCCAACAGTGATGCAGCCCGCGGGCCGTCCACCGCCACGATCACACGGGCAGCGCCGATCGCCCGACCGCCTGCGACCGAGACCTCGTTCGGAGCGACGCCGACGACCTCGGTGTCGAGTTGAATCGTCCCGTTTCGAAGACGCGATGCGAGCTGGGCCGGGATCGCACCCATTCCCGAAGCCGGAACAGCGACATCGCCTTCGATCAGGCTGCGCAGGATCACGTCGAACATGCGACGGCTCGTCTCCAGCGAGGGGTCGAGCTGGATACCGCCCACGAGCGGGCGGAAGAAGCGCTCGATCATCCGCTCGCTGAAACCCTGCTGGCGAAGTGCCGTGAGGGTACTGACGTCCTCCTGGCGCAAGAGGTCAGGAGCGGTGGCTCGCTGCAGACGGAGGCGCTGACCGAGGATGCGGCACTTGTCGGCGATCGAGCCGATCGGGGATGCGGCGGTCTTCAGCAACGTCCGCGGGCGCCGAATCGGATCGCCGACCAGAGCGGTCGACGTGCCGTTCCACACCAGAGCACCGGGTTCGAAGCGGCGCAGATCGAGCGCATCGAGGTCGAACTGAGTCTTCAGTTCGGGATAGGCGGTCAGCAGCACCTGAAAGCCGCGATCGAGCCGGTACCCGTCGACGACGTCGGTTCGAACGCGTCCGCCGACACCGTCGGAGGCTTCGAGCACCAGCACCTCGCGCCCGGCGCGCTGGAGCGCATTCGCGGCTGCCAAACCTGCCAAGCCGGCACCCACGATCACCACCTCGGCGGTAGCGGGAATCGGACGTGAGGTCGCCCTGGATCTTGACCGTTCGAGCTCATCCAAACACCGCATCCAGCAGAGCTTCGGTCGTCGGAGCCGGGTGGACGGCTCGGCGGTCCGAGTCCAATCCGACATCGATCGCCAGAGCCAGGTCGGCGGCGCTTGCGTCGTTCGGGGACAACACGGATGCGGTGTCGGTCCGTTCGAGATCGGCGGCATTCGAGAACTGATCCGTCGAGAAGGGCAGGACGAGTTGGTGAACCCCGGCGGCGAGTGCTTCCTGGACGCTGTTGTTGCCGCCGTGGTGCACGATCAGGTCGGCGCTGCGAAGCATCGCCACCTGTGGGAGCTGCGGGGCGACGACCCAGTCGTCGGGAACCGGGCCAAGCAGGTCGACCGGCGTAGCACCGGTGGCGATCGCGGCGCGAACGTCGAGATGTCGCAGCGCGTCGGCGATCCGAACGAGAACATCAGCCCGATGGGACAGAAACGTGCCGAGCGCCACGTATACCTGGGGTCGTCCATCGACCCGACTCGACCAACTACTGAGCGATGCCGGCAGCTGCTCGTCGCGTACGAGCGGCCCGACGAAACGGTGGCCGTAGGGCACGGCGAGTCGGCGCGATGGAGCCAGCATGAGAGGCCCGCTGTTGTAGAGCACACGGTCGCCGTGAGCTCGAAATGCGTCGTCGACCGCCGGTCGGTCCGGGGCGACCGCCGCCAGCGCCGTGTTCCATCGAGCAGTGAACGTTTCCGTCACCCGGTCGACCAGCACCGCCAGATCTGCGAGCTGATCCGGGTCCGGACTGATTCGCTGGGGCCAGATCGCCGGGATCCCGTATCGCTCGGAGTCGACAGGGAGCTGGCTCGGGTGGCCGGGGACCAGCGAGATGAACGGCCGCCCGATCGCGTACATGGCGAGCGTGGATGCAAACGACACGTGGTCGACGACCACGGCCTCCGGTCGGATCTGTTCGCACGATCGAGCGATTTCGACTGCGATACGTTCCGGTTCCCAGAGCAGATCGCGCTGTCGACCGAGTGCCTGCAGACGCAGCGTCGCCAGAGCCCCCTCGCTCGTCGCTGCGATGAAACGCTCGATTCCCGGATCGCACGCTGCGATCCCGGCGTTCGATCCGGCACCGAGTCGGAGCATCCGCCACTCGAAGCCATCGGCTTCGACACGGCGTCTCAGACTTGGGCCGGTCGCCACAACGACGCGACGGCCGGAGTGCACAGCGGCGCCGGCGAGCACGGCCAGCGGCGCATAGTGCGAGGCGAACTCCGGACTGATGACGAGCAGACTCATCGCATCGCCAGCGCTGGTCGGTAGAGATCCACGAGCTGTTCAGCCATGGTGTCGATCGAATAGCGCTGTTCGACCAGCGTGCGAGCACGTTCGATCCGACCGTCCCACGGCACCAGACCGAAGGCCTCACGGATCGCAGACCCCATGTCGGCTCCTGGATCGACCAGAACTCCGGTATCACCATCGTCGACATACGTCGACGGTCCACCGGTGCTGGGAGCTACGACGACGAGGCCCGCCGCCATAGCTTCGAGAACGGCGAGCCCGAACTCCTCCTTGACGGCACCGTCGACGTAGACACCGTCACCCGCCCAGCCGTTCGGCCGACCGGACACCGTCGCCACCAGCAGCCGAGCGATGTCGGCCCTCGGTCGTCCGCCGAGCAGCGCCAAGCCGGCCCGGCGGCGATCGGCGACCGGGACCAGTCGATCGATGGTGTCGAGCACACCCTGCTCGGTCACCGACGGCGTGTCGAGGTCTCCTCCGACGATCACCAGATTGCAGGCGTCGCGAAGTTGCGGATCCCCAGCCCAGGCGGCCACCACGCGGTCCATGCCCTTCACCGGATTCAACCGCCCGACGCTGATCACGAGCGGTAGGTCGCGCCGGGAGAGGGCGATGAGCGAGGCGAGCTCATCGAGCACGTCTCCCTGGCAGGTGCCGTCAAGCAGAGACGTCACGGTTTCGGTCGCTCGATCGAGCAGCTTGGTGTCGATCCCTTCGGCGACCACTGCGACACGCTGACGTGGGTCGTCGGTGGCCCCTGCGTCGCTGTTCAGGAATGTGATCGGCTTCGACCGCGGGAACAGCGCCAGTCGATCCGCCTCACAAGCCACGCGTTCGATCAACCGAGCTCTGAACCACACGTGTGTGTCGGTTGCGAGCTGCAGAAACTTGTCGTCGTCGAGTTCACCCCGCGCCTGGAGCGACTCGATCACGTTGTGGGGATCCGGAGCAACGCTGAAGCAGACGGGGATGCCCATCTCGGTGGCGACGGTGTATCCGGCGAGCGTCCCAGCATCGGCCATCCGCAGGTGCAACACGTCGATGGGTCCCGCCAGGCGCAGCGCACGTCGAATGCCACGCTCGATCGCAGGCAGGTGTTCCCACACTTCGTCGGCGCTGTCTGCCGGGCGATCCTCGTCCCCGATCGACACCATCCCGTACGAGAGCGGGGTCCGACTCGACGACAGCGGTCCGATGACCGCGTCTGCAACCGTTCCACGGCCGATGGTGAGCACGTGTTCGACGTCGTCTCGACGGGCGAACGCCTCACCCAGCGAGACCAGCAGGCTGGCGACCCCTCCGGTGTCACCCCGTCCGCCCAGGCTGAGCTGACCGTCGAGCCCGTGGGCCAGGACGATCTGCGCCATCCGCACACCACCCTGAGAGGACCGGTCGATGACAGGCTGCCCGCCGGCGCGACGGCTCACCAGCGCCAGTGCCGCGTGGATTCCGATCGTCTCGTCGAACGCAGCCAGACGATCGAGTTCGCGATCGAGATCGAAGTCGGCGGCGATGCGTGCGCTGTCGCGCTCACCGAGCGCACCGATCGCTGCCGCACGCACGCTGGCTGACTCGCGATCGTCGCGCACCAGCCGGAGCAGCACCGGATCGGCCTCGTCCCCGAGCACCCCGAGCAGGTCGACGAGCCGAACTCGATCGATCGGATCACGGCGAAACACCAACTCGGCGATCGCTGCCTCCGCTACGGGACTGCCCGACGATCGCGACCAACGTCGCAGTGTGCGATGGGCGTGCATCGTGTCGATCCCACCGGCGGTGAGCATCTCGAAGAGTTCGGGCAGCGCTTGCTGCGATGGCTGCCGGTCACCGAGCCGCCAGACCGCATGTCGGCGGACGATCTTGACGGGGCTTGCGGCAAGTTCGATCAGCGCCTGATCAGCGAGCTCGTGGGCGACTCCGGCGAGCGACTCGATCGCCACCAGGGACGCGATCGGACGCTCCAGTGCCAGTGCATGCAGGTCGCTTGCCAAACGTGCGGGTTCCGGTGCAGATCGCGCACGTTCGGCGAGATTTGCCGAGCGGCGCAACAGCAACCCGTAGTCGCGAGCGTCGACAACCAGACGAAGCTCCTCGACGATCGGGTGTTCGGCTTCCGTTGGAGAGACCTGCTGAGAGCGACCGAATGTGTACATGGATTTGCATCTTAGCATCGTTTTAGTTTGATTTATGGCCGATTAGTGCACAAAGGTCGGACCGAGGTCTAGAGTTGCTGCGTGGATTCGTTGTCCGAGGCCAAGGTCGACCTGCAGACAGCGGCGGACCAACTCGGCGTGCACTACCAAACCGCCTATCGCTGGGTGCGCAACGGTCGACTCGATGCCGAGTTGATCGGTGGTCGCTATCTCGTCAGCCCGACCGACATCTCCGAACTGGATCGAGTCCGGCACACACCGAGCACGCCGCCAGCGCCGAAACCTGAACGGCTCGAACATGCCGGACAGCGCATGTACGAGGCGCTGGTCGCCGGCGACGAGTCGGCGGCGACCAAGATCGCCGGCCGTTTGGCCGAGGAGGGAACACCGCTCGTCGATCTGATCGCGACGGTGCTCGTCCCGCCGATGCGCGAAGTTGGCGACGCTTGGCAACGTGGCGAATTGACCGTCTGGGCCGAACACCGAGCCTCGGCGATCGTCGAGCGTCTGCTCGGCGAACTGGCAATCAATCCGCGCGGCCGGCGGCGCGGGGTTGCAGCGGTGATGTCCGTAACCGGTGATCGCCATTCGCTGCCGACCACGATGGCGGCGATCGCACTGCGATCCGACAACTGGCTCGTGCATCATCTCGGCGCAGACCTACCGCCCGAGGAGATCACCAAGTTCTGCGAAGTCCACCAAGTTGGCTTGATCGTCATCACCGTCACCAACCCGGAAACGCAAGCGCTCGCCGACGAGACAGCAGCCGCGCTCCGCAGCGCCGGCACGCCGACCATCGTCGGTGGCAGCGGGCACGACCTCGCCGAGTTGATCGATCTCGCCCGCCGCGAGGTCGCGTAGCTCGTCGCGCGCTGCGAGCCACGTCGGGTCTGACCAAACCCTGTCGGAATAAATACGACTAATCGTTGTTAAACAGACGGTACCGATCCGAAAGGTCCGTCATGAGATCACCCACCGAAACTCAGGAACGAACATCCGTCTCAGGCGTCTCGACGCCCAGTGCTCGGGTGACGTCATGAAGGTCGCCGTGATCGGGGCGACCGGGTACGTCGGCGGACGCCTGGTGCCAGAGCTGCTGGCCGCCGGACACGACGTGCGCTGCCTCGCCCGTACCCCTGAGCGACTCGACCGAGTCGTGTGGCGCGACGAGGTCGACGTCGTGCGAGCGGACGTGCTCGACGCCGAGTCGCTCGACACAGCGCTGAGCGGAATCGAAGCGGTGTACTACCTGGTCCATGCGATGGGGCACTCCGGGGACTTCGAACAAACCGATCGCGACGGGGCCGAGCGCACCCGAATCGCGGCGGAAGGTGCGGGAGTCTCACGGATCGTCTATCTCGGCGGGTTGGGCGAGGAGGATCCGAACCGTCTCTCCGACCATCTCGCCAGCCGCCACGAAGTCGGACAGATCCTGGCCGCAGGCAGCGTGCCCGTCACCGAGCTGCGCGCCGCCGTGATCATCGGATCAGGTAGCGCGTCGTTCGAGATGTTGCGACACCTCGCCGACGTGCTCCCGGCGATGGTCTGCCCCCTCTGGGTGACCAGGACCCGATGCCAGCCGATCGCCATCGCCGACGTTCTGCACTACCTCGTCGCCGTCATCGAACGCCCTGACACGGCGGGCAAGGTGCTCGAGATCGGCGGCCCCGACGTGCTCACCTACCGCGACATGATGGACCGCTACGCAGCACTGGCGGGCCTCCGCCGACGGCTGATCATCCCCGTCCCACTGCTGACACCTCGCCTCTCGTCGCACTGGGTCAATCTCGTGACACCGTTGCCATACGGACTCGCCAGACCGCTCGTCGACAGTCTGATCAACGACGTGGTGGTGAACCCCGAGCGCGACATCCGGGCGCTCGTCGATCACCAGCCGTACACGCTGAACGAAGCGATCGAGCGCGCCCTCACCGTCATCGGCAATCGGAGCATCACGACCAGCTGGATGGACAGTGCGCCGGGCGGCGCCCCCGCCTCACCGATGCCCCAGGACCCACATTGGGCCGGTGGCACCGTCTACCAGGATGTCCAGCAGGTCGCGGCCACCGTGCCTGCGGACCGATTGTTCGCATCGGTGTCCGGGATCGGAGGAGCTCGCGGCTGGTACGTTGCCAACTCGCTTTGGGCGCTGCGCGGCTCGCTCGACAAGCTGCTGGGAGGCGTCGGTATGCGCCGCGGGAGACGTCACGCTGACGAGCTGCGGGTCGGTGACGCGCTCGACTTCTTCCGGGTCGAGGCGATCGATCCACCGCACCTGCTGCGACTTCGAGCCGAGATGAAAGTCCCCGGCGATGCGTGGCTCGAATGGTCGGTCGATACCGGCCGCGAGGACTCACCGAACGCTCGCTCCACCACGCTTCGCCAGGTAGCGACATTCCGCCCGCGCGGGGTCGCCGGCCGCGCCTACTGGTGGGTGCTGTTGCCCATCCACAAGATCATCTGGAAACGACTCGCCGAACGGCTGGTCACGATCACCGAACACGAGGAGCCCTCATGAATCGCACTGTCTCCCAATCCGCCCCAGCGGAAACGACCACACGGTCGAACACCTCCGAGGAACATCGATTGCGTTCGCTGCGCCGTTGGAACATCGGTGTCGGCCTGGCGCACCTGATCCAGGGCATCGTCGTATTGCTGGTCAGCAACGGCTTTGCGATTCCCGTTCAGGCGAAGGTCCAGGACGGCCCACCG
Organism: uncultured Acidimicrobiaceae bacterium; assembly: GCA_963700265.1. Taxonomy (GTDB): domain Bacteria; phylum Actinomycetota; class Acidimicrobiia; order Acidimicrobiales; family Ilumatobacteraceae; genus Ilumatobacter. The sequence goes on from CAVOWX010000005.1 coordinate 455,793, forward strand.
GGCACCCCGCTCACGATCGACAAGGTGTTCTTCGACTTGCGGTTCTCGGTGGCGATCGCCGCGTTCTTGTTCCTGGCGGCCGCCGACCATCTGCTGATGGCGACGCCTCGCGTGGTGAGTTGGTACGAAGCCAACCTGCGCCGCGGTGTCAACTACGCCCGCTGGATCGAGTACTCGGTGAGCGCATCGCTGATGGTCGTGCTGATCGGCTTGCTGGTCGGTCTCACGAACCTGTATGCGATCATCGGCCTGTTCGCCGTGAACGCGGCAATGATCCTGTTCGGCCTGCTCATGGAGCAGGTCAACGACACGGGCGGGCCGGTGAATTGGTCGCCGTTCACGTTCGGTTCGATCGTCGGCATCGTGCCTTGGATCGCCATCACCGTTGCGTTGCTGACTGCTCAGAGCGAGGGAGATGGCGTTCCTGGATTCGTGTACGGGATTTACGTGTCGCTGTTCGTGCTGTTCAACTGCTTCGGACTGAATCAGTGGCTGCAGTACCGAGGACGCGGGAAGTTCGCCGACTACCTCCACGGAGAGAAGGTGTACGTGGTGCTCAGCTTGGTCGCCAAGAGCGCCCTGGCGTGGCAGGTCTACGCAGGCACACTCGCCAGCTGAGCATCGGCCCGGAAACCATCGTCGCGTTGCCCGCGGAACGGAGTGGTGCCTGACACCACTCCGTTACTCGCCTGAGTAGGTGCCGAAGCTCCAGAGGTTGCCTTCCGGGTCGGTCACGCTGAAACCGCGGCTTCCGTAGTCCTCGTCCCTCAAGTCGGCGAACACGACCGCACCAGCCGCGACAGCTCGCTCGTACATGGAGTCGGGAAAACTCGTGACGACGTAGACCGAGCCGGCGCCGGTCGCACGCTGTGAGTAGGGGTTGCCGTCGCGGTTGGCCGAACCGAGCATGATCCCGCCACCCTCGGACCAGCGCAGCTGGGCGTGCTCGATCACGGTCGGGTCGGCGTTGTTGGGGACCACCATCGTCAGGTCGAAACCGAACGCCGCCTGGAGGAAACCGATCGCCTCCAGCGCGTCGTCGTACAGCAGCGTCGGCCAGATGTGAGGATGTGGGTTGGTGTCCATGTCAACAGGTTGCCAGACCGCTATTCCAGGGACTCGGCGAGGCGGTTGATCGTGGGGCGCAGGATCATCGTGTAGGCGTCGGCGATGGCGACTTCTCGGTGGCCCTTCTGAGCTTCGAGTCGGGCAGGGTCGGTCGCCACGGCCATGAACGCCGCCTTGCTCGGGAACTCGTTGAACCGCATCTGGTCCCACTGCCGCCCGTCGCCCAGGATCGTTCCCTCGACGGCGAACCAGCCGTCGATCCGAACTCCGTGCGGCACTGCAACGGCACCAGCGGCCTGCTGGTAGGCGACCATCTCGTCGGGTGTCACGTCGGCCGCCGAGGCTTCCTCGTACTTCAGCACATGCAACACCACGACCGGCCCGTCGTCGGCTGTCGGCGGACGGGGTGCGTCGACCCAATCGACCTCGGCGCCTTGCGGGACGGGGATCGGGATGCAGCCGCAGACGATCGTGAACTCCATACCGGCTTCCTTGTGGACGTGCTTGTCCTGGAAGTCGGGGCGGCTCTGCATCTCGATGAAGGCCCGCCGCTTCGGATACTTGACGATCGCCACGCGGTCCCAGATCGGCGAATCGCCCAGGAGTTGCTGATCGACGTCGGCGACGAACACGACCTCGGCACCGAGGTCGGCCAGCACGTCGAGTGGGGCGTAGATGTCGTCGGCCGCACGCCCACTGATCGAACTGTCTCGACCATCGGTGTAGTCGGCAGTCTGGCGGTACTTCATCAAGTTGACCATCCAGATCGGACCGTCATTCTCGGCCGGCATGGTGGCCAGCTCGATGCCGTAGTCGCGATCGATCTGTCCGTAGCGCGGCATGTCAGCCATCGGCGGGCTCGTTGCTGCTGTCTGAGTTGCTCTCTGTGTTGTTCTCGTCGATCGACTCGGCGACGAGCCGGAGCATCTCGCGGGCGACCATCGGGCCGGCGTTCTGGTTCTGGCCGGTGACCAGGTTGCCGTCGACCACCCAGTGGTTGGCGAGCGGGTCGCGGAACTTGGTCTCCGACTCGTACACGGCGCCCATCCGGCGCAGTTCGGTCTCGGGGTGGTGCGGGGTCGACTCGATCCCCAACTCACGAACCTGTTTGTCGGAGACACCGGTGACCCGGCGGCCCTCGACCAGTGGACGACCGTCGGCCGCCTTGGCGTTGCGCAGACCCAGCGGACCGTGGCAGACACCGCCGATCACCTTGCCCGCAGCGTTCGCCTCGGTCACCTTCGTCGCCAGCTCCTCCGAGAAGCCGAAATCGAATGAAGCTCCCCAACCTCCGGCGAGGAACACGATGTCGTAGTCGTCCATGTCCAGATCGGCGATCGCCAGCGATTCGGTGACCTTGGTACGGAACTCGTCGTCGGCGAGGAACCGATCGTCGTCGACCGTGCGCAGCACCGGCTTGAGCGACTTCGGGTCGACCGGAACCACACCGCCCTTGGGACTCGCCACATCGACGGTCATTCCGGCATCGAGGAAGGCGTAGTACGGGACGGTCATCTCGCTGGCGAACACACCGGTCGGCTTGCCGATCTCCATCACACCCACGTTGGTCGCCACGACGAGCGCTCGTCGCCCGCCCAGGTCGAGGTGGGTCTCGAATGATTCGGTGTCGTCGGGATGCATGCCGAGCTTCTGCAAGGCCTTGCGCAGCAATCGAGCGGGCGGGGGTGGGGTCTTGGCGCGGCTCACGGCAGCGGAGGCTCCCGTCGGTCGGCGTGACACGTACGGCCACGGGTTGTTGCGTTCGGGGACGGCGCTCGCCCGCTCGGCCTTCAGCACGGCACGAAGATGGGCGAACACGCCGTTCGCCGAGTCGTCACGCCAACGATTGACCGCTTCGATCGGGTCGGCGTCGAGGTCGTACAGCTCCCATTGGTCGGGAACAGCCTGGGTCCGGTACTCGGGCCCGCCGGGACCGGTTGCCGCCAGGTGGCGGACCCCCGGCTCGGTCCACGTCGCCGGGTCGTCGAACGTGCGAACCAGCTTCCAGAGATGACCACTCCCACCGCTCGCCTGGGCCTCGGCGACACGGGCGACCAGGCCCTCGAAGTTGGACCCGACGTGGGCGGGCACCTGGATCCGCAACGGCGCAGGCGGCGATGCGGTGCGGCCCATCTTGCGGGCGACGCCCGAGGCGCCGGTGTCACCTTCCAGCATGTTGTCGCGGGTCATCAGGTACACGGCGCGGTGGGTGTCGGGCTGCTCGGCTCCGTCGACGACCGGCATCAGATTGCGGCCCGGCAACGGATGGACCTCGCTGAACGACCGCCGCAACTCATGTGCGGCCATCGCCTCGTCGATGCCGGCGACGGCGAGCAGGGTGGGTACGAGGTCGACGTGCGACGTCGGGGCATCGGACACGACCGACCCGACCGTGGCATCGCTACCGACGCGGGCGATCGAGAACGGCACCCGGGTGGCCTCGTCGTAGAGCGTGAACCACTTCTGGTGGAGCCCGCCGTGGGCGCCGAGCAGGTCGCCGTGGTCGCTCGTGCGCACGATCACCGCCGACTCCGATCCACCATTGGTGACGGCTTGTCGCACCTGATCGAGCGGACCGTCGACCTCGGCGTGGAGGCGGTAGTACAGGTCGCGGTACTCCTGGGCGTTCTTGGAGTACGCCCGCGCCACGACCGCCGCCGGTCCGTATCCCGATGGGTAGGCGGCGCGGTAGGCGATCTGGGCGGCAGGTTTCGACGCCAGGTCTTCGTCAGCGGTCGGCGCTGCGTCGACCGGAGGCGGATCGAGCGGCGACGGCGAGGCGAGCGGATTGCCACGCCGCACCCACAGCGGGAACAACACGATGTCGTGCGGGTTGACGAAGCTCGCCACCAGCAGGAACGGCCGCAACGCCTGCTCGTCGCCGGCCCGGCGGCGGGCATAGCGATCGGTCAGCCACGCCACCACGCGGGCGGCGATCAGCGGGTCGCGGCGCACCCCCGAGTCGGCCAGCGCACCGCCGTGCGGCTCGGGCCCGACCCAGCCGGAGAAGCCGAACGGCGCCAGTGGATCGGCAACGAGATAGCGCTCGACGGCGTCGGGATCGACGACACCCTCGCTGTCATTGGTGCGCAGCCGCTGGCCGGTTTCGTCGTGCAGGTCGGCGTGAGAGATGTGCCACTTGCCGTCGTAGTGCGTGTCGTAGCCACCGGCGCGGAACCAGTTGCCGAGCGTTGGTACCTCGCCCTCTGGCAGCCAGCGCATCCGGGAATCGTCGGCCATCTTGCCGAGGCCGTCGGTCTGGGTGACACCGTGCAGGTCGGGGTACTGGCCGGTGAACAGCGTCGGACGACTCGGCACGCAGGCCAGCGAGCCCGTGTAGTGGCGCCGGAAGTTCACGGCGTGATCGTCGAACCAGGCGGCTCCGGTGAGGGTCGTTCTGCGCCAGGCGGTGAGCGCCTCCGACTCGTACGGCGGAGCGGCGCGTTCCTCGTCGGTCATCAGGATGATCACGTCGGGGCGGGTGGGGTTGCTCATGCTGAGCGCTCCTGTCGATCGAGGTGTGCGGTGAGTCCGTCGAGCATCGCGTCGGAGGCGCCGGCCAGCTTGCGCCCGACCAGCCGGGCTGCGAGCCGTTGTGGTGGGCGCCTGCCGGCGTCGACCTCGGTGGTCAGCGTGATCAGCGTGCCGTCGTCGTTCGGCTCGAGCCGCCACGTGTTGGTGACCGACCGGATGATCGGGGGAAGGCCGGAGATCGCGTACGACAACGACACGCCGGGTTGCCACGATTGCACCGTTTCGGTCAGGACCATGCGACCGACCTGCACTCGGCGCGTCGCTCCCTCGCCCGAGTCCTGACTCGGTCAGCAGACAGGAGTGGTCGACGTTTGGTGCCCACTCGGCGATCCGGTCGAACGCCGCCAGCACCTTCCACACCGCTTCGGGACTCGCTGCGACCTGTCGCTCCCTGGCTCCTTCGCTCATCAGGATCGGTCCTTCCTCGCTCGTCCGGCCGGCATCCAGTTCGGTCCGGCGGTGGCATCGATGCGATTCATCAAGACGTCGGTCACGGGTTCCAGGAGGTCGATCAGTTGCTGGCTGCGATCGGCACCGAACAGCCGCCACGGCTCGCTCGCCAGATGGTCGAGCCGGTCCTCGAGGGCTTGCCGGTACGCGACGCCTGCGGCATTCACGGCTCCGTCGGTCGCCAGCCCGCGGTCGGTCAGTTCGGCAATCGCTGAGTCGAGCGCTGCGTCGTCGGCTCCCCGGCTGCGCGGCAACCAGTCGTCCTCATAGTTGCGCCAGGCACCGTCGAGCACACCGGCTGCGGTCATCGACAGACCTTCCGAGATCTGGATCGCCCAGTGCGTGTCACCGCGCCACTCGCGGATGCAGTTGATCGCCAGCCAGGCCGACAACAATCGATCGTCGGGGCGGGGCCACTCCCGATGGGCTGCGAACAACACGCGTCCCGCCGGAGAAAGCTCGTCGGCGACCGCCCACAGCGGCTCAGCGAGCTCGGCCAGAGCATCGGTGATCGACGGAACGGCCGACTGCAGGCCGGCGATCACGGCGGCATCCCTGGCACCGGCGGTTGCCTGCCACGTGGTGTGTTGGCGACACAGGTCGAGCGAGACTCGGATGAAGTCGGGATGGATCGATCCGAAGGCGGCGATCACTGCGCCATCGCCGCCGGCCGCCAACGGCGCCGCCCGCGTGGCGATGTAGTAGCCGAGACCGTTCGGAACGCCGAGCGCGGCATAGTTCTCGATGCCGGTCGGGTCCCAATAGATCCAGCCAACCAAACGGTGCGACTGGAACCCGCACTGGCGGCTGAGTTCGAGCCAATCGGCGTCGGTCATGTGGCCGACGCCTGCGACGCAGCAATCGCGTCGATGATGATCTGGGCCAGCTGCGGGGCGGCGTCTTCCTGGAAGAAGTGGCTGGCGTTGGCAACGGTGACATGCGGCTGCCCCTGCGCACCGGGTACCAGTTTGCGGAACGGGGCATCGCCTCCGGCGGTGATCGGGTCGCTGTCGCTGAAGCACGTGATCAGCGGCTTGTTCCAGTGCTTGAAGACCTCCCATGCGGCCCGGTTGGCATCCGCCGCCGGATCATCCGGTTGCGTCGGGACGAGCGACGGGAAGATCCGGGCACCCTCCTTGTAGCTGTCGTCGGGGAACGGGGCGTCGTAGCCGGCGAGCTCGGCTGCGGAGAGCTCGGTGATCGTGGCGCTGTTGAGCAGGAACCCGATGTCGAACACCGGCGTGGTCTGGCTGAACTTCTGCCAGGCACTGAACGCCGCGCTGGGCGTGCCCTCACCCGTGGGGAGACCGGTGTTGCCGACGATCACGCGGTCGAAGCGGTCGGGGTTCTCGGCCACGAGTCGCAGGCCAACCAAGCCACCCCAGTCCTGACCGAAGAAGGTCGCGTTGCGCAGATCGAGGTGATCGACGATCGCCTCCTGCATCCATGCCACGTGGCGGGCATACGTGTAGTCGCTCTTCTCGGTCGGCTTGTCACTCTTGCCGAAGCCGACCAGGTCGGGGGCGATCACGCGATGGCCGGCAGCGACGAGCAGCGGGATCATCTTGCGATACAGGTAGCTCCACGACGGCTCGCCGTGCATGCACAACACGACCGACCCGTCGGCCGGTCCCTCGTCGAGGTAGTGAACCCGCAGCGTGCCACCGGGCGCAGATTCGTCCTGGTCGGACACGTCGACGTAGTGGGGCGCAAATGGGTAGTCGGCAAGGTCGGCGAAGCGGTCGTCGGGTGTGCGGAGTGTCTGCATGATCAGGTTCCTGTCGGTCTGTTTGGTCTGTTTGGTCGGCGTGGGCTCGGCGAGGGTCAGTGAGGTGTGATTTGGATGCGGTGCAGGTCGTCGCCGATCTCGACCGCTCCGGCGAAATGGGGTGCGACGAGCGCCCGCCAGTCGGCACCGTCGCCCCCGGTCGGGATCGGTGGCACGAAGTGAGTGAGCACCAGCGTGGCGACCCCCGCCCGATCAGCTGTTTCTGCGGCCTGCTCGGGCGACGAGTGGTAGTCGAGCGTGTCCTGCATGCGTTGCAGCGGGATGTTGGCGATGATGTCCTTTCGGATCACCGTGTGCACCAGCGCGTCGGCCCCGGCGCACAGCGTGTCGAGTCCGTCGCACGGAATCGTGTCGCCCGCCGCCACGACCGAGACACTTCCCGAGTCGTCTATGTGGTCGAAGCGAAACCCGACACTCGGCTCGACCGGCTTGTGGTCGGTCTGGGCGCACGTGATCTGCACGTCGCCGGGCAGGTCCACGACGCCCTCGGTGACCTCGATCACCGTGACCGGCGGACGATGGTCGAGATCCTCGTGGTGGGCGATCCGGTACTGGATGTCGGGTTCCAGCGAAGCCAGCAAATGGTCGACCACCGCTCGTGTGCCGACTGGCCCGACGATGGTGAGCGGCGTCGGTTCGAAGGTCATGATCCAACGCGTCGTGATCACGTCGTTGAGGTCGGTGATGTGGTCGCTGTGGAGGTGAGTGATCAACACCGCGCTCGAGATTGGGGGCTCCCAACCCGATCGCCGCCAAGCGCATCAGCACGCCGCGACCGGCATCGACGAGGTAGTGCTGATCGGTTGCGGCGGTGCCGGTGGAGATCAGCGTCGCCGGGCCCGCCCGGTCCGGGCTCGGCATCGGGCTGCCGGTGCCCAGCAACGTGATCACCAGGCTCACTGGCGACTCATCTCAGCGGCTGCCTCGGCCTCTTGAGCGGCGACGTCCTGAGCGGACATCAGCTGGATCACGACTTCGTGGAGCTGACCAGCGAAGGCAAATGGTGCCACGTATCGAGTGGAGACGGCCGAGCCGTGGTCGTAGCCGAGGCTGGGGCCGACCGACGACATCGTCTTCATGTACAGCGGGAGTTCGGCGCCACCGGCCTCGACACCGTTCACCAGGACCGACATCGAGCCGGTACTCCGGTCGCCGCGCCGCAGCCGAGCCACCAAGGTCGACTCACCAGTCGGCACCTCGACGGACGATTCGAGGATCGTGTGGTCGTCGAAGGCGTTGTAGTCGATCACGAATCGGTCGTTCTGCACGAACAACGAGATGCCCGAGTTCTCGGTGCCGGTGGCGTAGATCACGCCATCCTGACCTGCCTGGCGGGTGATGGTGGCCGTGAGGTCGAAGGCACGACCCCCGATCGCGGCGGCGGCCTGGGCCGGCATCGGCGACATCGGGGGCCGATAGACGTAGCGACGGCTCTCGGGGTGCGGCGAGTTGTCACGGAAGCGGGCCCCGAACAACTCGAACATCCGATCGTCGAGCGGAAGTACGCCATGGCGTTCGGCCTCCTGCCACCACAGGTCGATCAGTTCCGCCAGCTTGTCCGGTTGCTCGGCTGCCAGGTCATTGCACTCCGACCAGTCGCTGGACAGGTGGTACAGCTCCCACGTTTCGGTGTCGTAGTCGGCGCCCTTGTCGTGCTTGCAGACCGCCTTCCACAACGAGTCCCGGTCACCGCTGACGAGCGCCCGGCTGCCACCCATCTCGAAGTACTGAAGCGTGTTCGTGGCCGGGGCAGAGGGGTCGGCGAGCGCCGACGCGAACGACCTGCCGGTCACCGGCAGTTGCTCGATCCCGCGGTACGTCTCGGGTGCCGTCACCCCGACCAGCTCGTAGATCGTCGGCACGATGTCGGACACGTTGACGAAGTGGTCGCGCTTGGAGCCGACCTGCTCGGCGATGATGTGAGCCGGTGCATGCACGATCATCGGCACGTGGACGCCACCCTCATGGGTGTTCTGCTTGTACCACTTGAACGGCGAGTTGCCGCACTGGGCCCAGCCCCACGGGTAGTTGGTGTGGCTGTGCGGGCCGCCGATGTCGTCGATCCGGTCGATCGCCTGGTCGGGTGTCTCGAAGATGCCGTTGAAGAACTTCATCTCGTGCATGACGCCGAACGGGCCGCCCTCTTGTGAGGCGCCGTTGTCGGCGAGTACGACGAACACGGTGTTGTCGAGTTGGTCGAGGTGACGAAGACCCTCCACGAGGCGGCCGATCTGATCGTCGGTGTGATCGAGGAACGCCGCGAACGCTTCCTGCAAGCGGCATGCCAGCCGCTTCTGGTTGTCGGGCAGCGTGTCCCAGGCGTCGACGCCAGGGTTGCGTGGGGCGAGCGGCGTGCCCTCCGGGATCACCCCGGTGTCGAGCTGGCGTTGGTACCAGCGCTGGCGCACGACATCCCAGCCTTCGTCGTACTTGCCCTTGTACTTGGCGAGGTAGCGAGCGGGCGCCTGGTGCGGCGCGTGGGTCGCCCCGAACGGCACATAGGCGAAGAACGGACGATCGGGGCGGACACCCTTCGAGTCGGACACCATCTTGAGCAGTTGATCGACGAGGTCTTCGGACACGTGATAGCCGTCTTCGGGCTTCGCCGGCGGGTCGATGTTGTGGTTGTCGCATACCAGGTCAGGGTGGAACTGATCGGTCTCACCTTCGAGAAACCCGTAGAACCGGTCGAAGCCGCGCGCCAGCGGCCACTGGTCGAATGGACCGGCAGCGGAACATTGCTCCATCGGCGCCAGGTGCCATTTGCCGACGCAGAACGTGGCGTAACCCGACTCGCGCAGCACCTCGGCCACCGTTGCGGCGTGGTTGCTGATGTGGCCGAGCATGTTCGGAAAACCGGTCCGGAAGTTCGAGACGGCGCGCATGCCGACGGCGTGCTGGGAACGGCCGGTGAGCAGCGACGCCCGGGTCGGCGAGCACAGAGGGGTGACGTGGAAGTTGGTGAACTGCACGCCGTTGGCGGCCAGCGCGTCGACGTTGGGGGTATCGATATCCGATCCGTAGCAACCGAATTGAGCGAACCCGGTGTCGTCGAGCAGCACCAGCACGACATTCGGCGCCTGCCCTCCGGGGTGTGGCGGCTCGTCGTACCACGGCTCTGAATCGGCTGTGGTTCGGCCGATGGTTCCTTCGAATCGAGATGCTCGTGTCACGGTGACCCCCTGCGTTGAACGAAAGTAATGCGAATGTCATCGATGACGGAGTGTGCCATGCGCCAAGCGTCAGACGGGAGGTGGGAGGCGCATCGAGAAGACGGCACCGAGCAAGGCGACCGCCGCCGACAGTACGAACACCCAGGTGAACGAGCCAAGTGCGTCGGCAAGGGTGCCGCCGACTTGGGGCGACACCATCTGCGTCACCCCGAACGCCAAAGTGGCGGCGCTGAATGCCGGTCCGTAGGTGTCGACATCGGTGTTGTCGACGATGTGGGCAGTGATCATCGCCGGCATCCCGGAGAACATCAACCCGATTCCGGCCGACGCCACGGCGACCCACGGCTGGCGCCCGGTCAGCACCAGCAGGGCGCACAATCCGAACAGCGTGAACGTCATCATCAGCGTGATCCGCCGCCCGATCCGGTCGGACAACGGACCGAGCACGATCCCGCCGAACGCCGCTCCGGCTCCGACCAGCGAGAACATCGCCGTCGCCTGCCCCGACGTGAAGCCCGAGTCGTCCTCGAGCCGGGCGACGAGAAAGCCGAGCACCAGGATGTACGCGAACCCGAAGCAGGCGTAGGCGGCGGTGACGGGAACCCAGCCACGCACCGTCCGCAGCGCCCCGAACCCTCCGAACCCGCCCGCCAGCGACGGGCGGTCACCATGCGAACGCAACAACAGCGAACGCTCCCGCCAGCACGACGACGGCCATCGAGAACTCGATTCGGTACAGCGTCTGCCAGGCGTCGTCGGCATCGCTGCGCCGGTCGAGCAACGCCGCCGTCTGGCCCGCCAGCACGATCCCGATCCCGATCCCCGACCCGATCAGGCCGATCGCCATCCCTGCCCGGTTGGGCGGAAGCATCCGCGATGCGATGCGGGGAGCCGGAATCCAGATCACGGCCCCGCCGAGACCCATCATGAACAGCGCTGCACCCAAGGTCGGCGGCGTTCGGAGCGATCGACGCCAACCCGAGCGCTGTCGTCGAGATCGTGAGCCCGAGCCGAACCAGCCCGACCAAGGTGACCTTCGAGGCCGCCCACGAGACGGCGAGCGTTCCGAGCAGATAGGCCGTGACGTTCAGGGTGCCGAAGAACCCAGCGAGCGTGTTCGACCCGTCGAGCAGGTCATCGCGTGCCCCCGGCAACACGACACCCCAGGTGAAGCGGCCAAAGGCCTGGGCGACACAGGTCGAAGCCATCACCAGCACGATCACCAGCCAGGTTCGCTCGGTCAGACCGGTGCGAGACGTTGGGAGGCTGTTCACGCCGCGATCACCGAAGCAGACTCGCACGCCTCGCTCCGTTCATACGATCCAGACCGATCTGCGAACCAACGGTGCGAGACTGCAGCATGACCCCTTATGAGGCGATCGTCGGCAAGCGCGACCTACGGGTGTACACCGATCAGGCGATCCCTGACGACGTGATGCACCGCATCCTCCAGGCCGGTCGGATGGCGGGGAGCGCCAAGAACATCGAGGCCAACCGGCTGATCGTGGTCACCGACCAGGCCGTTCAGGATGCGCTGGCGACCGCCGGCGACTTCGCCTCGTGGATCGGCAGCTCGGCGGTCGTGATCGGATTCGCTTCGCCGGTCGACCAACTGAGGCTGTTCGACGTCGGCCGCCAGGCCCAGAACATGATGCTCGCCGCTCACGCCGAAGGTGTCGGTTCCTGCCCGGTCACGCTCGGTCATCCCGACAAGGCGCGGGCTGCGGTCGGACTGCCCGACGACTGGGTGATGCCGATGGTGATCACGCTCGGCTATCCGGTCGCCGATCATCCCGACAGCCCGCTCAAGCGGCCACGCGTGGCACTCGACGAACTCGTACGGCACGACCGCTGGAGCTGAGTCGATCTGAGTGCTGGGTGAGCCTGGTACCAGCCGTACGACCACCCCGACGAGGTCGTCGCCCAACACATGCAGGACTCCCTGACCTGGGAGATCGCCCTGGTCGATCAGCTCGCCCGTGACCGCTCGGTCACGTTCCCGACCTACCCCTGATCCTCCCCTGTTTGCCGCCTGATCCTCGCGGTTGGCGCCGCCTCATCCTGACGCTGCTTGGCGACGCTGTCGAAGCGACCGCACGCGGTCGGCTCGCTTGGCACGCAGCCGTTCGCCGCGGCAGTACTCGAGCGGGTCGAAGGGGTCGGGGTCGGCCGGGATACTGGCCGGGTCGATCAGGCGCTCACCCATGAACATCTCGACGATCAACGGTCGCTCCAGGATGTCGGAGGCACAGAACACACCGCCGCTCATCGCTCCGGCGATGCCGTGGCCGCTGACGGTGTTGGCCCCGACCACCCACAACCCATCGATCTCGGTGCGATAGTGCGGGCGGTGCTCGCCCGTTTGTTCGGGTGAATGCTTGTAGCCGTAGCTGGTGCCACCGGTGCTGTGGGTGTACCGCTCGTGCGACAAGGTGGTTGCCATCTCGACGTGCACGATGCTGTCGCGGAACGGCCCGAGCACGCGCTCTGCACCGGTGATCAGGCGATCGGTCAGCTCCTGCTTGCGGTCGCGGTAGGTGTCGTTGCGGCGATACGTACCGCCGTCGGCTGGGCCCTCGTCGACGCCCCAATAGCCGTGGCCCCGCGGTGCGAGCGTCATGATCTGAAAGTTGGTGTGACCCGGTGGGCACAGCTCGGCGTTGTCGGGATCCTTGCGGGAGGCGATCGCAACATAGGCGAACGGCACCTCCCCTTCGGGCAGCCTGCCGGTTTCGAGTTCGGCGTAGAACTCGTCGGTGCGGTAGTCGGAGAAGACGAAGTAGTTCGTGTTCGGCCCGTCGAGCAGCTTGTCGACCACGACGTACACGCACACCAGGCCGAGCGTCATCTCGGCCTCGTCCGCCCAGGCAGCGGTACCGGGTGCAACGTGACCGCGCCCGACCAGGTGCTCGACGGTGCGCCGGTAGTCGGCATTGCTGATCACGATCGGGGCGATGATCTCGTCACCGTTCTCGAGTCGCACCCCGATCGCCCGTCCGTCTTCGATCGTGATCCGGTCGACAGCGGAGAGGGTGCGCACTTCACCACCACAGGCTTCGATCGCCTGCATCAATCGGGCCGGGATCATCTGACCGCCGCCCTCGGGGTAGAACGCCCCGGTCATGTAGTGGTTCATGATGTTGGCGTGCATGGAGATCGCCGTCTCCTTGGGTCCGCCGGCGTACAAGCCCGACCAGTGGTCGAGCACGGCACACGCCTGGGCCGACAACTCGCTCTCTTCGAACAGCTCCGACAACGGGCGCCGCGCCCACAGGTCGTGCGTCGGGCGATCCTCGCCGAACATCATCCGGCCCTCCTGGGCAACCGTGCGCAACACGGTCATACAACGCTCGATACCGGCCTGCTCGTTCGGGAACTGCTCGACCATGCGGCGCTGGTATTCCTCCCACCCGGCGGGCACGCGGAACGTGAAGTCGGGGAAACTGAGCGTGTCGAACCCGTCGGGATCCAGTTCGCGGAAGCTGATCCGCTGGTCGAGCCCGAGCCCGTGGAAGATATTGGTGAACAAGCCACCCGGGCCACACTCACCGATGTAGTGCACCCCGACGTCGAACTCGTACCAGTCGTCGCCGTGATGGCGGCGAAACACCTGGGTATTACCCCCGGCCACATCATGGCGTTCCAGCACGAGCACCCGCTTGCCGGCCGATCCAAGGCAAGCGGCGGTGGTGAGACCGCCGGGCCCAGAGCCGATCACGATCGCGTCCCATGTTTCGGTATCCATCACATACCTCGATTCGCGCGCCCGATTGCTACCTTCGACCGTACCCGGAGACCTCCCGGCACAACAGAATCCGCCCGACTGCGCCTTGTCGCAGGCCATACGCCACGATGTGTCATGGATTTTGATCTCGCCCAGACCGACGCACTGCTCTCCACGACGCGGGCGGTCCGCAAGCGGCTCGACCTCGACCGCGAGGTGCCCGACGACGTGCTGCTCGAGTGCCTCCAACTGGCTGTGCAGGCACCGACCGGCTCGAACCAACAAGGGTGGCGCTGGATGATCGTCCGCGACGCCGCCAAGAAGGAGGCCCTGGCCGAGCTGTACCGCCAGGCCGGCGGCGAGTATCTCGCTGCCGCCGCGGCCGACGCAGACAGCGGCACCCAGACCGGCCGCGTGATCGACTCGGCCAACTTCCTCGCCCAGAATCTCGGCAAGGTGCCGGTGATGGTGATTCCTTTGATCATCGGTCGGCTTCCCGACGCCAGCGCCAACTCGGCGGCCGGCCTGATGGGCTCGATCATGCCGGCCATGTGGAGCTTCCAGTTGGCGCTGCGCAGCCGGGGGCTCGGCAGCTGCCTGACCACATTGCACCTCGGCAAGGAACAAGAAGCCGCCGAGCTGCTCGGCATCCCCGGCCACATGACGCAGGCCGGACTGCTGCCGGTCGCCTACACGAAGGGCACCGACTTCAAGCCGGCCGCCCGCCCGCCCGTCGAGCAGATCACCTACCTCGACACCTACAAGAACCCGATCCGGTAACACATCGGCGGTCGCCATCGCCGCAGGTCGATCGCCCGGGAGATGTGATAGTCAATCCTGGCCGAGCACAACGGAAACCCAGCCTCACCCCACGGAGCGAGCACCATGAACGACATCATCGTCGGAGTCGACCAATCGGCCACCGCCCGGATCGCTGTCGACAGGGCCGCCGGTCTCGCCGCCGCGTACGGCGAGAATCTGCACATCGTGTGGTGCATCCCTCGCAAGTCCGGGCAGATGGTCGGCAGCGGTAGCGATCAGTGGTACGCCGATCCGACCGCCGAAGCCGAGGCCTTCCTCGACAACCTCCGGTTCGAGTTGAAGTACGACAAGGTCACCACTCAGATCGTGCACGGTTCACCGGCCGACGGGTTGTGCCAGGAGGCCGAGCGGCTCGACGCCACGACCATCGTGGTCGGCAATCGCCGCGTGCAGGGTGTCAGCCGGGTGCTGGGTTCGATCGCCGTCGACGTGCTCAAGCAGGCACCCTGCGATGTGCTGATCGCCAACACCACCGGCGACTGACGCCGCCCCGTCAGGCGGCCCGCGTCGACCGTACGGGCAGTAGGGTCGCGCGCATGGTGGAACCCGACTTCCTGCGTTTCGACACGCTCAGTCTGCACGCCGGTCAACGGCCCGATCCGACCACCGGCGCCCGCGCCGTGCCGATCTACTTCACGACGTCGTACTCGTTTCCCGACACCGACGAGGCAGCGGCGCTGTTCAACCTGGAAGCGCCCGGCCACATCTACAGCCGGATCTCCAACCCAACGGTGTCGGTGCTCGAGGAGCGGATCGCAGCCCTCGAGGGCGGCGTCGGGGCGGTCTGCACCGCCAGCGGCACCGCTGCGCTGCACCTCGCGGTGGCATCGCTGTTGAGCGCCGGCGATCACATCGTCGCCTCGAAGAACCTGTACGGCGGTTCGTACAACATGATGAGCCTCACGCTCCCCCGATTCGGAATCACGACCACGTTCGTCGATCCGCGCGATCCGGCTGCGTTCGAGGCGGCGATCGAGCCGAACACCAAGCTGTTCTACGGCGAGACGCTCGGCAATCCGGGGATCGAGGTGATGGATGTCGAGGCTGTCGCCGACGGTGGCGCATGCCAACGGGCTGCCGCTGATGGTCGACTCGACGTTCTCCACGCCGTATCTGTTCCGCCCGATCGAGCACGGCGCCGACATCGTGATGCACTCGATCACCAAGTTCCTCGGCGGCCACGGGACCGCCCTCGGCGGGGTGCTCGTCGACGGCGGCCGGTTCGACTGGTCGGCCAGTGACAAGTTCCCCACCATGACCGAGCCGTACGCCGGCTACCACGGCATCGTGTTCGCCGAGGAGTTCGGCCCGGCGGCGCTCGGGATGCGAGCCCGCGCCGAGGGTCTGCGCGACTTCGGCGCCTGCATGAGCCCGCACAACGCGTTCGCCCTGCTGCAGGGCATCGAGACGCTGCCGCTGCGGATGGCGCGCCACATCGACAACACCGATCGTGTGCTGGAGATGCTGCAGCGCAACGACGCCGTCAGCTGGGTCAAGCACCCACGCGTGCCGTCGCACCCCGACTTCGAACTCGCCAAACGGCTGTACCCGAAGGGCGCCGGAGCGATCCTCAGCTTCGGGGTGAAGGGCGGGCGCGATGCCGGACGCAAGTTCATCGAGGCGGTGCAGTTCGCCTCGCACCTCGCCAACGTCGGCGACGCCAAGACGCTCGTGATCCACCCCGGTTCCACGACGCACAGCCAGCTGACCCACGAGCAACTCGTCGCCTCCGGCATCAGCGAGGACCTGGTGCGCCTGTCGGTCGGGCTCGAGGACCCCGACGACATCATCGAGGATCTCGAACGGGCCTTGAAGGCGAGCCAACGGTGATCGTCGAGGTCGACGGCCACCGCGCCCACGCCGCGACGGGCGGCATCGACCTGACCGGTGACGACCCGGTCGTCCTGATGATCCACGGCGCCGGAATGGATTCGACGGTGTGGCAACTCCAAACCCGCTACCTCGGCCACCGCGGTCTGCGAGCGGTCGCCGTCGATTTGCCCGCCCACGGGCTCAGCGACGGTGACCCACTGACATCGATCGAGGCGATGGCCGACTGGGTCGCACGGTTCGTCGCGTCGGCCCAGTTCGGTGCGGTCCACGTCGTCGGGCATTCGATGGGCACGTTGATCGCCCTCGAGTTGGCCAGCCGCTACCCCGCTCACGTGAAGTCGATCACCCTCTGCGGAACGGCGACGTCGATGCCCGTGCACCCGGAGCTGCTCGACGCCGCCGACAACGACCTGCCTGCGGCGGCGGCGCTGATGGCCGCGTGGGGCCACGCCAAGCCCGCCCATCTCGGCCTCAACCCGACACCAGGTCTGTGGATGCTCGGCGGCGCCGATGGCGCTGGTCGAGAACGGGCGCCCTGGCGTGCTCGCAACCGACTTTCGGGCCTGCATCGCCTACGACCGCGGCCGAGACGGCAGCCGCCGCCACCATCTGCCCGGCCACCGTCATGATCGGCCTTGGCGACAAGATGACGCCACCCAAGGGTGGCCGAGCGATCGCCGCTGCGCTCACCTCACCGACCATCATCGAACTCGCCGATACCGGCCATCAGATGATGACCGAGAACCCACGCGCCGTGAAGCGGGCGATCCTCGCCATTGCCGGGCCGTGACGCAAACCGGTCTGATGTGTTCCGGGTGATCTCGGTCGGCCCGGGTCGGCCTATGATCGACCGTGTCAGACCCCTCGCCCGCTGAGGTCAACAGCGCGCGATTCTCCCGAGGAGCCGCCGTGTCTCGAGCCACCAGAAACCTGTTCGCCCTGGGCGCTGCCAGCGTGATATCGCTGGCGATAGCACTAGCGCCCACTCCCGCCGGTGCCGGCGCCGGCGCCAGCGCAACACCGACGTTCCCGGTCGCTGTGACGGTCGGCGACACCGGGGTCGCTGCCTCGATCGAGATCCGCAACACCAACACCGCCCCGAACACCGCCGGCGTCAACACGGTCTGCAACTTCGGCGACTCGTTCCCGTGCCCGTCCAACGATCAGGGCATCACGCTGATCCCATCGTGCGGCAAGCTCGGAGCGTTCAGCGTGTGTGATCCGGACGGTGCCGACCCCGCCGTGATCACGATTACGGGCACTCCGACGGGCGGGGCCGGCACGGAGTGTGCCGGGATGCTCTTCGATCTGGCGTTGATCGAACCGGGTTTCGGTCAGTACCGATTCACTCCCCAGGGCGGTCAGCACGTGACGCTGACCGGACTCGGAGCGCTGTGCCGGATCGATTTCACATTCGATGTCGTGCGCGTACCAACCGTCGATTTCCCTGCCGGCCAGCCCGGCCTGCCGGGCATCCAAACGGTACAGATCACCGACAACACACAGCACACGGCCCAATCCCTCACTGCGTCGGCCCGCGGGACCAGCGAAGGCATGACCGTCAACCGAGCCCAGCCGACGATCGCCACCACTGCGTCGCCTTCGATTCCGCTCGGGCCGGGGCAGCTGACGGATAGCGTCACGGTCTCGGGGCGAGTGAACCCGCAGGATTCGGCCACGGTCGATTTCCGGCTGTACGGCCCCAACGATGCCACCTGCACCGGCACCCCGATCTTCGAATCGCTCGCCGTCCCGTATCCGATCGCCAGCGGACCGGTCACCTCTGCGCCATTCACCCCGACCGTTCCCGGTACGTATCGATGGGTCGCCGGCTACAGCGGTGACGCCAACAACAATCCCGTCGCCGACGTCTGCAACGCAGCCAACGAGAACGTCGAGGTCACCAAAGCCAACCCGACGAATCGCCACCGTCGCGTCGGCGAGTTCTGGGATCGGTGGGCAGTTGACCGACAACGGCCACCGTCTCCGGACTCACCAATCCCCAGCCCGGCGCCACGATCGATTTCCGGCTGTACGGCCCCAACGATGCCACCTGCACCGGCACCCCGATCTTCGAATCGCTCGCCGTCCCGTATCCGGTCGCCGGTGGACCGGTCACCTCAGGGGCCTTCACCCCGACCGTGTTCGGCACGTACCGATGGATCGCCGGCTACAGCGGTGACGCCAACAACAATCCCGTCGCCGACGTCTGCAACGCAGCCAACGAGAACGTCGAGGTCACCAAAGCCAACCCGACGATCGCCACCGTCGCGTCACCCGGCATCGTCCTCGGAGTCGGCGTGCTCACAGACACCGCAATCGTCTCCGGACTCGCCAATCCCCTGGCCGGGGCCACGATCGATTTTCGGCTGTACGGCCCCGATGACGCCACCTGCAGTGGCACGCCGATCTTCGAGTCGCTCGGCGTCCCGTACACCACGACCGGCGGCACCGTGACGTCCGCAGCATTCAACCCGACGGTGGCGGGCACGTACCGGTGGATCGCCGGCTACAGCGGCGACGCCAACAACAATCCGATCGCCGGCGTCTGCAACGCCGTCAACGAAAACGTCGTGGTCACAGCCACCCGGTTCGAATGCCCCAGGACTCCCCGCAACCGGGAGTTCGACACAACTGGCGATGTCAGGTATCGCACTGCTGTTGATCCTGGCTGGAGCAGCCCTCGTCGCGCTCGGCAACCGCCGCGATGTCCGGCCGGCCAGCCTGATCGACGGCCCGATCCTGGGAAGTTGTCTCGCAGCTCGAGTGTCGCTGCGTTCGGCGGATCCGCTTGTTGCGGTGTGCGTCGCGGATCAGGTTGACCATGCGGTCCCGGGCGTGCAACACCTCGGCGAACGCTTCCTGGAAAATGTTCCTCGGCGGCCATCTCCGCCTCGAAATCAACTCGGTCGGCCGTGTCGACCTATGATCGACAGCGTCAGACCCTCGCCCGCTGAGATCAACGGCCGCGATTCTCGCAAGGAGCCGCCGTGTCCAGAGCCACCAGAAACTTGTTCGCCTTGGGCGTCGTCGGCGTGGTGTCTATCGCAATCTCGCCTGGTACCGACGATTGCCGATGCCGGCGCTGGTGCCAGCACAACACCAACATTTCCCGTCACCGTCACGGTCGGCGACACCGCGGCCGCCGGCTCGATCGAGATCCGCAACGCCAACACCGACCCGAACACCGCCGACGTCAACACGGTCTGCAACTTCGGTGATCCTTTCCCGTGCCCGCCCAACGACCAGGGCATCACCCTGATCCCATCGTGCGGCAAACTGGGAGCCTTCAGCGTGTGCGATCCGGACGGAGCCGACCCAGACGTGTTCGTCATCACGGGAACCCCGTCGGGCTCGGTCGGGACGGAGTGCGCCGGCATGCTCTTCGATTTCGCGTTGATCGACCCGATCTTCGGTCAATATCGATTCACTCCCCAAGGCGGTCAGCACGTGACGCTGACAGGTCTCGGAGCCCATTGTCGAATCGATTTCACGTTCGACGTGTTGAGGGCGCCGACCCTCGATTTCCCGCCGGCCAGCCCGGCCCGCCAGGCGTCCAAACGGTGCAGATCACCGACAACACGCAGCACTCGCCCCGAATCCCTCACTGCGTCGACCCGCGGAACGAGCGATGGTACGACCGTCAACCGATACCAACCGACCATCGCGACCATTGCGTCGGCGACAGCGCAGCTCGGGGTAGGACAGCTGACGGACACTGCCACGGTCTCAGGACGCTTCAACCCGCAAGTGCCGGCCACGGTCGACTTCCGGCTGTACGGTCCCAACGACCCCACCTGCACCGGCGCCCCGGTCTTCGAATCGCTCGCCGTTCCGTATCCGATCGCCGGCGGTCCGGTCTCCTCGGCTGCGTTCACCCCGACCACGGCCGGTACGCATCGATGGATCGCCAGCTACAGCGGCGACGCCAACAACAATCCCGTCGCCGGCTCGTGTACCGACGCCAACGAGAGTACCGAGGTCACCAAAGCCAACCCGACGATCGCCACCGTCGCATCACCCACCACATCCCTCGGCCTCGGCGTGTTGACCGACAATGCCATCGTCTCCGGGCTCGTCAATCCCCTGGCCGGAGCCACGATCGATTTCCGGCTGTACGGCCCCGATGACGCCACCTGCAGCGGCACCCCGGTCTTCGAATCGCTCGCCGTCCCGTATCCGATCGCCGGCGGACCAGTCACCTCGGCTCGGTTCACGCCGACCGCTCGCGGTACACATCGATGGATCGCCAGCTACAGCGGCGACGCCAACAACAATCCCGTCGCCGGTGTCTGCAACGCCGCCAACGAGAACGTCGAAGTCACGAAAGCCAACCCTTCGATCGCCACCATCGCATCACCCGCCATCTCC
Organism: uncultured Acidimicrobiaceae bacterium; assembly: GCA_963700265.1. Taxonomy (GTDB): domain Bacteria; phylum Actinomycetota; class Acidimicrobiia; order Acidimicrobiales; family Ilumatobacteraceae; genus Ilumatobacter. The sequence continues at coordinate 476,557 of CAVOWX010000005.1, forward strand.
CTCGGCGCCGGCGAGTTGACCGACAATGCCATCGTCTCCGGGCTCGTCAATCCCCTGGCCGGAGCCACGATCGACTTCCGGCTGTACGGCCCCGATGACGCCACCTGCAGCGGCACTCCGATCTTCGAATCGCTCGGCGTCCCATATCCCACGACTGCCGACACCGTGACGTCGGGAGCATTCAGCCCGACGGTGGCGGGCACCTACCGATGGATCGCCAGCTACAGCGGCGACGCCAACAACAATCCCGTCGCCGGCGTCTGCAACGCCGCCATGGAGAACGTCGTCGTCACGCCGCCCGGGCAACTCACTCCCGGGCTCCCCGCGACCGGAAGTTCGGCACAGCTGGCGATGACGGGAATCGCCGTGCTGCTGATCATGGCGGGAGCGGCGCTCGTGGCACTCGGCAATCGCCGCGATGTGCGGCTCGTCGCCTGATCGAACGCCGGGTTTCGCACGGCGTGCGAGGTCACGCCTATTCGGCAGTGGCCGAGCGGCGGCTCGGCTTCCAGCCCGGCCCGGGCACGCTGTCGCGCAGCAGCCGCGTGTACGGATGCGATGGCTGATCGAGTACCTCGGCGGTGCGCCCTGACTCGACGACCTGACCCCGTCGCATCACGATCACGTCGTCGGTGATCTGGCGCACGACCGCAAGATCGTGGCTGATCAACAGGTACGAGATGCCGGTCTGATCACGGATGTCAGCCAGCAGGTTGAGTACCTGGGCCTGAATCGACACGTCGAGGGCGGCAACCGACTCGTCGAGGATCAGCAACCGCGGTTGAGCAGCCAGCGCCCTGGCGATCGCCACGCGCTGTCGTTGTCCGCCCGACAGAGCGCCTGGGTATGCCCGCACCTGGCGGGCGTCGAGCCCGACCAAGCCGGCCAACTCCTCGACACGCGGCCGACGCTGCTCGGCGCTGCCACCTTCGAACAAGGCGACCGCCTCATCGAGGCAGTCGACGATCGACTGCCGCGGGTCGAGACTCGAGTACGGATCCTGGAGCACCATCTGGATCTGGCGTGCTCGCTGACGGCGATCGCGACTGGATCGTGCGGCGCCGGACCGAGGCTTGCCCTCGAACGACACCGATCCTGCCGTCGCCGACTCGAGACCGACGATGATCCGCGCCACGGTGGTCTTGCCGGAACCCGACTCACCGACGATCGCCAACGATCCTGCGGCGGGCACTTCGAAACTGACGTCGTCGACCGCCAGGTGGTCGCCAAACCGCTTCGTCAGGCCCTCCACGCTGAGCATCGCTGCGCCGGTCACGTCACACCGTCGCTGTCCGTAGCGCTCGAGCCCACGCTCAATGTCGCCGCGATCTCGTCGACTCGACAGCAGCGGACTCGACCGGTCCCGGTCGAGACGAGCACCGGCACGTCCTGACGGCAGCGGTCCTCGACGAAACCGCAGCGCGGTGCGAAGGCGCAACCATCCGGCGCTTCGAACGCCGACTGCGGCTGCCCGGGGATCGCGTCGAGTCGTGGGGCTGTTCGGGCGACATCGGGTCGGGCGGCGATCAATCCGGCCGTGTACGGATGCAGCGGCGCTCGGTGCAGGTCAGCCGAGAACTGCTCCTCCATGACCTGTCCGGCGTACAACACCACCGTCCGGTCGCAGACCGCCCCGGCGAGATCGAGGTCATGGGTGATGAACAGCATCGCCAGGCCGAGTTCGCGACGCAGATCATCGATCAGCGCCATCACCTCCGACTGGGTGGTCACGTCGAGCGCCGTCGTCGGTTCGTCTGCCAGCAGCAGGGTCGGTTCGGTGAGCAGCGCCGTCGCAATCATCACCCGCTGCAGCAGACCGCCGGACAGCTCGTGCGGGTACTGATCCAGACGGCGACGTCCGTCGGGGATACCGACCTGGTCGAGCAGCTGACCGCACGGTCGGCGATCTCGCGGCGGTTGACGCCACGGCGATCACGCAACGCCTCGGTCATGAAGTCACCGATCCGGCGAACCGGATTGATGTGCACGCGAGGGTCCTGGAAGATCACCGCCACCCGTTCCCGGTACGACCTGAGTTCCGGTCCGTCGAACCCTGACACGTCACGACCGTCGAACATGATCCGCCCCGTCTGGTGCGCCGCATTCGGGAGCAGGCGGGCGATCGCCCTGGCCGTCATCGACTTGCCGGATCCCGACTCGCCGACCAGCCCGACCGACTCGCCCTGCCCGATACCGAAGGACACGTCACGAAGCACGACGCGGCGTTCGCCCTCGACGGCGAGATCGACGGTGAGCCCATCGATCGTCAGCAGGTCGGTCGTATCGGTCATATCGGTCATCCGGGTCCGGCGCTTTGCGTGCTTACAGACGCGGTCGACGCTCGGCGACGTCGAACCAGGGGCGGACGGTCTCCAGTGCGGCACCGACCTTGAACACCGTGACGTCGTCGTACGGGTGCCCGACGATCTGGACGCCGGTCGGCACACCGTTGTCGGCGAACCCCGACGGCACCGACAGCACCGGGCATCGGCTGGCGACGTTGAACAGCAGCGTGCACACCGAGTCCATGTACTGCTCCAACTCGACGCCGCCGACCGTGATCCCGTGACCGACGTAGCTGTCGCCGGCTACCAGGCCGCGGGTGACGGCGGTCGGGCAGACGAGTGCGTCGAATCCGTGCATCACCATCGCCACCATGCCTTGCAGTTCGGCGGTGAGCGCGATCTCGTCGAGGAACGAGCCCTCGTTGGCCGCTTCCGAGCTGGTTCGCATGAACTCGAGTACGTAGTCGTTGGCGAGCTCGGCGTTGCTCGACCACGACGGTGGCGGCCCACGCCGCGAACATCCGCTCGAAGTGCAAGAGCGAGACGCGCCGGATCGCTTCCAACGTGACCGGGATCTCGACCTCCTCGACGATCGCTCCGGCAGCTTCGCAGCGCTTCGCCCGACGGCGGCGGTGTTGGCAGCGATCTCGGGATCGATCGGCCAATCCCCGAAGCCGACGCTGAGCGCCACTCGCATCCCTTCGATCGAGCCGAACTCGCCGGGCAGGACGAGCGGCGGATTGATCGACACGTGATCGCGAGGGTCGGCGCCGACGAGCGTGTTCTGGTACAGCGCACAGTCGGTCACGGTGCGCGCCATCGGCCCGACGCAACAGAACGTGTCGAGGTTGAACGGTGGCGCCTGCGCCACACGTCCGTACGGAGGCCGAAACCCGACGATGCCGTTGAAGCTGGCCGGGATGCGGATCGAGCCGCCGATGTCGGAACCGCTCGCCAGCGTGGTCATTCCGGCGGCGAGTGCTGCCCCCGAACCGCCCGACGAGCCGCCCACCGCGAACTCCGGGTTCCACGGGTTGCGGGTGATGCCGTACAGCTTCGAGTGCGTGAAGCCGGCACACGAGAACTCGGGTGCCGTCGTGCGGGCGTGCACGATCGCCCCCGAAGCGAACATCCGATCGGCGAACGGCGAACTCTCCTCGGCGATCTCGTCGGCGAAGATCAGCGACGCGCTGCGGGCCGGTTGGCCCTCGATCTCCTCCTCCTCCTTGATCGCCATCGGGATGCCCTCGAGCGGGCGCGGCGCCGGACCGTTGCCCATGTATCGGGCCTCGGCCTCGGCGGCCTGGGCGAGCGCTCGCTCGTCGTCGCGCAGGCAGAGGGCGTTGATCGTCGGGTCGACCGCGTCGGCGCGAGCGATCACCGCCTTCATCAGCTCGACCGGCGACAGGGTGCGGGCCCTGAAGCCGGCGAGCGCCTCAGCTGCCGAGATGTAGTGCAGGTCGGTCATGACGATGGACTCCGTTCGGCCAGGCGTTCGCCCAGCAGGTTGAATGCGATGACGACGGCGACGATGCAGGCACCTGCACCGATCGCCGCCATCGGATAGCCCTGGATGACGCCGCTCTGTCCTTCGGCGACCATCAGGCCCCAGTCGGTCCCCGGCGATTGCACGCCGAGCCCGATGAACGACACGGCCGCCAGGTCGGCCATCGAGTACCCGAACACGAGCGTCGCCTGGGCGGCGATCATCGTGGCGATGTTGGGCAGCAGGTGGCGGCGGCAGATCCGCAGGGCGGGGTGGCCCTGCACTTCGAGCAAGGTGATGTACGGCAGATCGCGTTCGCGCAGGGCGGCGCTGCGGATCACCCGCGCCAGATACGGCGTGTAGGCGATCGAGAGCGCGATCCCGGCCGTCATCAGGCTGGGCCCGAACACGGCGGCCACCAGCACCGCCAACAACACGCCGGGGAACGCGAACAGCAGGTTCATCCCGCTGTTGAGCATCCGGTCGATCCGGCCCCGTCGCCACGCAGCCAGAATCGCGACACCGGTGCCGAACACCGTGGACAGACTGACCACCAGCAACGACCCGAGCATCGAGTTGCGGGCACCCACCAACAGCCGGGACACGACGTCTCGACCCTGGTGGTCGAGACCCAGCAAGGTGCTCGCTGCTCGACCCCTCGAACGCCCGCGAGAGTCGGAGTTCCTCGTAGTCGTGGGGTGCCAGCGCTGGGCCGAACACGGCGACCAAGGAAGCCAGCAGGATGATCCCGGCGCTGATCTTGACGACCAATCCCGCGACCTGCCAGCCATCTGATCGGCAACCAGGCGCGGCGGCGAACTGCCGATGGCGTGCTCGGTGGCGTGCTCGTCGGTGTCATGGTCGGAGCGCTCATTGAGCCGGCGTCCCGATCGTGACCCGCGGGTCGAGGATCGAATAGATCAGGTCGACGACCGTGTTGACGACGACGAAGATCGTGATCAGCACCAGCGAGATGCCCTGCACCACGGCGAAGTCCTTCGACGCCGCTGCGACGACCAGGTACGAGCCCAGCCCGTTCAGCCCGAACGCACGCTCGACGACCGCCGCGAAGCCGATCAGCGACGCCACCATCACACCGGACACGGTGGTGATCGGGATGGCCGCATTGCGAAGGATGTGGCGACGCACGATCTTGCGCCACGAGATGCCGCGACTGATGGCGGTCTGAACGTGCTCGCGGTCGACCTCGGCGCGCACGCTGGCCCGCGTCGACGCGGGCGACGATCGCCATCGCCGAGAGCGCCAGCGCGATCGCCGGCAGCGTGAGGTGCTCGATCGTGCCGACGAATCCGCGCCCGTTGCCGATCGCCGGGAACCACCCGAGGTTGACGGCGAACACGCTGATCAGCACCGTCGCCGACACGAACGCCGGCACCGCCGCCGTGAAGGTGGTGAAGGCTGATGACTCCGGTGTCGATCGGCCCGGGCTTGAGCCCGGCCAGCAGGCCGATCGCCAACCCACCGAGGATGATCAGCACGGCGGCATAGCCGACCAGTGCCAACGTGGACGGCAGTCTCGCCGCGATCAGACCGCTGACGTCCTGTCCACGCACCAGGATCGACTCGCCGAAGTCACCGCGAACGGCCGATCCCAGCCACCGGAAGTAGCGGACCAGGAACGGATCGTTGAGGTGGTATCGCTGCTCGAGCGCGGCCTTGGCCTCGGGCGTCAGCGACCTGCCGCCGGAGAGCACGGCGAGCGGGCTCCCCGGGGCGATGTCGAGCGACAGGTAGATGACGAAGCTGGAGACCAGCAGGGTCGCCACCAGCGACGCCAACCGGGTCAGCAGGAAGCGGAGCATGGGTGCATTCGACCTCGCTCGTCGTCTCGGTCTGCGGCGATCAGCCGACCGTGCCGAGCCTGGCCGGCCACGGGGCGAACATGTAGCACGAACGACGCGGGGGCGCCGGTCAGCTCCGAGTTGGTGATCAGCACGGTCTGCGGGGCGACCAGCGGAATCCACGGCAGCTCGTCCATGATGATCACTTCGGCCTGCACCACCAGCTCGGCACGGGCGACCGGGTCGGCCGTGCTGCGGGCCTCGGTCATCAGCTCGGTGATCTGATCGTTGGAGTAGCCGGAGTAGTTCTGGCTGCCGTCGGGCAGCACGAACGTCGAGTACAGCGCCGCCGGATCGGCGTAGTCGGGATAGTTGACCGTGAAGAAGCCGTCGACGCTGGTGAAGGCGGCCGGGTCGATGAAGTAGTTGATGTAGTTGACCGCCGAAACCGACTGCAGTTCGACCTCCAGTCCGATGCTCTCGGCAGCGGCCTTGATGGCGTTGGCCGACGTGGCGACGGCCGGGACCTCGTTCGTCATGCCGATCACGATCTTCTGTCCGGTCATCCCGGCGTCGGCGACTGCCTGCTTGCCGGCCTCGATGTCGAGCGTCGGCGCCGGGAGGGCGGCCCAACCGGCGCGGAACACCTCTGGCGCGTAGCCCCACGAACCCGGGTTGGCGAGCGAGCGAGGCATGATCGCCGGCACCCTTGAAGAGGGCGTCGATGATGCCCTGCCGGTCGATCGCCATCGACAGCGCCCGACGCACCGTCACGTCGCCGAGCGGACCCTCGAGGCTGGACACGATGAACGCCGACGAGGCGAACGACGGTCCGTGGGTCACGGTCAGCGCCGGGTTCGACTCGAGCTGATCGAGGGTCGGGAATCACGGAGCCGTAGACGCCGTCGATGTCACCGGTCATCAGACCGGCCGAGAGGGCGTTGTCGTCGGGGACTCCGATGAACTCGATCCGCTCGGTGAGCGGCGCACCGCCCCAGTAGCCGTCGTAGCGCACGACCGACACGCGGTCACCGACCGCCCAGTTCTCGAGCTGATACGGGCCAGTGCACATCACTCCACCGTCGGGAGTTCCGTACGCCTCGCCGACCGTCTCGACGTACGCCTGCGAGATCACGGCGGCCCCGATCGATGCGAGCTCGCCCATCGAGCCAGTAGTCGGGCTGCGTCAGGGTCAAGCGTGACCTGCAGCGGGCCGGTCGCCTCGATCGTGTCGACATTGCCGTAGACCAGACCGTAGAAACCACCCAGCTCCGGATCGCGCTGCAGCTTCCAGGCTGAACACGACATCGTCGGCGGTCAATGCGGCGATCCATCCCAGAAGGTGACGTCGTCGCGCAGGTCGAGCACCATCGTGGTCTCGTCCGGTCGGGTCAGCGTGGCCAAACCCGGGCCGATCGATCCGTCCGGCTGTTGCTGCAGCACCGGCTCACACATGGCGGCCGAGGATCGTGTTCTCGGGGTAGTCGAATGCGTACAGCGGGTTGAGGCCGTCGAGGTCTCGGTAGACGGCCCACGTCGACGGTGCCGGCGTCGCCGACGGCCGGCGGGGTTTCGAACGGTAGGTCGAGCGAGTGCCAGGTCGTCGGTCGACCACTTGGTCGTCAGCGGCGTCGGTGGTCGTGCCGGGTCGGTGTCGCCACCGTCGGTCGTGTCCTCGTCGTCGCCGGATCGTCCTGCCGATGCCGGTTGCGTGGCCGGTGTCGACGTCGTCGCTCTTCGTCTCGGCGCCGCTGCAGCCAGCAGCGAGGATCGCCGCAACCGAACACAGCGCGAGCATTCGGGTCTGGTCGGGTCATGGTGGTGGTCATGCGGGTGTCCCCCTGGGTGTCATTGCTCGGTCGAGCGGGTTGCGGCAGCTGCCTCGATGGCGTCGAGGATCAGCTGCAAGGTGAGATCGAACACGTCGTCGAGGTCCGGAAACAGATGCTCGGAATGGGCGACGAGCGTCGGGTATTCGCTGTGGCGGCAGCGCCGAGTAGGCACGGCGCGAGCGGCATCACGTTCCTCGCCGTCATCGACCGCCCACGAGGAGTCGACGACCGCATGACCGAGCACGGTCGAGACCAGCACCTGATGGAACAGCGCGGCCTGACGAGCGTCGAGCCCGGCCTCGGTCAGGGCCTGCATGATCGACTCGTTGATACGCACCAGGCCTTCGAGCGTCTCGTCGCTGGTGGCCAGCAGCGTCGTCAACGACGGGTGCTCGCGGTACAGCTGGCGGGCGGCCCGCATGCCGTGCTCGATCCGCTGCCGCCACGACTCACCGGGCGAGTCGACCGGAAGCGCCGAGAACAGGCGGTCGGCCATCGCTGCCAGCAGGTCGGCCTTCTTCGGGAAGTACCGGTACACGGCTGTCGGGTCGGCGCCGAGCCGTTCGCCGATCGCCCGCATCGTCATTCGCGAGATCCCGTCGACCTCGGCGATGTCGACGGCCGCTTGCACGATCTTCTCCTCGGTCAGGACGGGCCGAGGGCGCGCGAGCGTTCGTCTCTGAAATTGCTCGGCGTGCCGTGGGACCCCTGACCATCGGAACACTGTGACACACGTCACCGGTCTTGTCAACAGTGTTGACTACATCGTTGACACAGCCGTTGACACGGCAGATCACCGCTGACCAGCGGCTGATCAGACGGCTACCAGGTCGGACGACCCTGGAATCCCAATCCCGCCGCTTCCAGGGCGTAGGCAAGCTCGAACACCGTTTCGTCGTCGTAGGTGCGCCCCACCACTTGGGCACCCGTCGGCACACCGTTGTCGGCGAATCCGGTCGGCACCGACAACACCGGGCAGCGGCTGAACATGTTGAACGGCAGCGTCAACAGGCCGAGCATGTAGAACGACAACTCGACGCCGGCGACGACCAGAGCGGTGTCGACATAGTCCTCCCCGACCGCCAGGCCGCGGGTACCGATCGTGGGACACAGCAGGGCGTCGTACTCGTCGAGCAGTTCACCGAGCGGTCGGTACAGCCGGCCCTCCTTCTCCATCCCCGAGGCGAAGGTGCCCTTGTACTTCGAGCTGGTCTCCACCATCGACCGCACGTAACCGGTCAGCAGATCGGCGTGCTCCATCAGCGGCTCGAGGCCCTCCGACATGATCGCCGCGAAGTGCGAATGGGCGGTTTCCATCAACTCGTCGCGCTTCCACGGCAACGTCACCTCGACCACCTCGGCACCTGCTGCCGCCAACGCTTCGCCGGCGCCACGCGTGTTGGTCTCGATCTCCGGCTCGACGGGGAAGTCGCCGAGGTTGATGCACAGCGCGATTCGGCGTCCGACCAGCGAACCGCTTCCGGCAGGCGGCAGCACGGGCGGATTCGGCAGCGAGGCGATGTCGTGCCGGTGGCGTCCGGCGATCACGTTCTCGAGCAGCGCACAGTCGGCGACGGTGCGCGCCATCGGCCCGTCGTGACAGTACTGGTCGAGGTTGAACGGTGGCATCGCCGGCACACGGCCGAACGGCGGCTTGAATCCGATCACGCCAGAGAAGCTGGCAGGGATTCGGATCGAACCGCCGATATCACTGCCGGTCGCGATCGGCGCATAGCCGGCCGCCAGCGCGGCGCCGGAGCCACCCGACGAACCACCTGGGCTCATGTCGAGGTTCCAGGGGTTGCGGGTTGCGCCCCACAGCTTCGATTCGGTGAACCCGGCTGCGCAGAACTCGGGCGTTGCGGTGCGGACGTGGATCACGCCGCCGGCCGCCTGCACACGCTCGATGATCGGGTGGTCCTCGTCGGCCGTGACGTCGGCGAGCAGCAGCGAACCTTGTTGCCACGACCGGCCGACCATCGGGTGTTCCTCCTTGGCGGCGATCGGCACGCCGTCGAGCGGCAGCGAGCTACCGGTCGCTGACGCGTAGCGGTCGGCCGACGCCTTGGCCTCGCGTGCGGGCCTCGTCGTAGCGTCGGTCCACGACGGCATTCAAGGCGGGCTCGCTGGCTTCGACTCGATCGATCAGGGCTTCGAGCAACTCGACTGGGGAGAGCTGGCGATGCCGAAACATCTCGAGCGCGGCGGTCGCCGACAGGTACGGCAGATCAGAATCGTTCACGTGCACCTCGCACCGTTCAGCCGACATGACGCGCCGATCGCGCGTCATCCCGGGATTGATCGGAGCACTGTAACGCCGGCGCTGGTGCGGCTGTCCAGTCGATCAGGCGACGAACGTCTGCCAGCTGCCTTCGCGGCCGAGGTACTGGTGCTCGTCGTCGGCGAGCACTCGGTAGAAGGTCGGGCTGCCCGAGTCGGCCAGCACCTGCAGCATCGCCGGCAGCTCGGCGCCCTCGGCTCGAATCTTGTCGATCACCCGCTCAGTGCCGATCGCGTCGAGCATCTCGAACGGTCCGAGCGCCCAGTTGAAGCCCCACCGGATCGCGTTGTCGATGTTGACGATGTCGTCGGCGATCTCCGGCACCAGTCCGGCGGCGTAGCGCAGCGTGCCCCCGAAGACCTGCCATGCCAGCCGGCCTTCGGCGGAATCTTCGAACATCACGGCACCCATCTCGCCGGGCACCCCGCCCAGATCGGGCTCGACCGCCGCCCGCCACCGCTCGGTGACGAGGTCGAACGTTCGGTCAGCTTGCTTCCGTCGTCCAGCTTCTGGACGCGACCGAAACCGCCGAGCTGGCGCGACTTGCGACCGAGCTGACCGCGCTCGAGCATCCGCTGCTCGGCCCCCGGAAACTCCGTGAACCGATGGCCGGCGTCGCCCGCCGGAAGGTTGACGGCGAGGTTCTTGCCGACCAGGTCCATCACGTCGAGGCCGATCAGGTCGATCAGGCCATACAGACCGGTGGGTGGCAGACCGACCGGCTTGCCGAGCACGGCGTTGACCGATTCTTGGGTCATTCCGTCGGCCAGGAACGGCTTCGCCAGGTGAAGGCCACTGAGCATGAAGTAGCAGCCGATCCGGTTGCCGATGAAGTTGACGGTGTCCTTGGCGTGCACGACGCCCTTGCCGAGCTGCGTCTCGCCGAACCTGGCGAACGCCTCGATCACGTCGGGAGTGGTCTGTTCACCGGGGACCAACTCGAACAGCTTCATCACCCGCACGGGATTGAAGAAGTGGGTGATCGCCACGTCGGCCTGAAACCGATCGGGCATGCCTGCCGCAATGTCGCGGAGCGGAATCCCCGATGTGTTCGAGCTGATGACCGATCCGTCCTTGCGCAGCGGCTCGACCTTGGCGAACAACTGCTGCTTGATGGCGACGTCCTCGACGATCGCCTCGCAGATCCAGTCGTAGTCGGCGATCAGGCCCAGGTCGTCGTCGAACGTCCCGGTCGTGACCAGGTGCCGGTCGCCTTCGTCGACCGCCTGCACTCCGCGCTCGACCGCCTCGGACGTCATGTCCAGCATCAGCACTCGGCACCCAGCCGCGGCGCTGGCAGCGGCGATCCCCGACCCCATGGTGCCGCACCCCAGCACCGCAACCGATTCGATCTGTCGGCTCATTGCACACCACTCCTGTTCTCCGGAACCCGGCATCTTCAGCCACAGAGTGTGTCAGCCCGTCCCGCCGATGCGCGCCCGGTGCCCAGATGGGTGCGAGGACCGGACAGGCTGGCAGGATGGTTGGAATCGTTTTCGACCGGAGGTATCCCGTTTGAGTTCCGACAACTTGCACGACGAGCACGGGGCGCCGATCACGGCACCGGTGCTCGACTGGGCCAGCGACTACGACATCTTCGATCAGGGATACGTCAACGATCCGTACGGCATCTGGGACGAGCTGCGTCGATCGTGTCCGATGGCCCACACGGATCGGTGGGGCGGATCGTGGTTGCCGACTACGTACCAGGACGTCTACGCGATCGCCCACGACATCGAGGCGTTCCCCTCGGGGAACGGCATCAGCGTGATCCCTCTCGCCCCGGCGATCGGTGATCCCTCGATGCCAACCATCGTTCCGGCACCGTTGCTTTCCGCCGGGGTGCCGCCGATCAGCGCCGATCCGCCACTCCACACGTGGACCCGCAGACTGATCCTGCCGACGATGAGTCCGGCCCGCGTGGCCGAATACGAGGTGTTCACCCGAGAGCTGTGTCAGCGGCTCGTCGACGACATCCTCGAACGCGGCACCGGCGACGCCGCCGCCGAATACGCCCAGAAGATCCCGGTCCGCGTGATCGGCCACATCCTCGGCGTGCCGGAAGACATGTCCGACACGTTCACCGAGTGGGTCCGCGACGTGCTCGAGTTCGCCCACGACGTCGAGCGTCGACGTCGTGGGATCAGTGCCATCATCGAATACCTGCAAGGCGCGATCGCTGCCCGCCAGGCCGAGCCACAAGACGACTTCATCACCGAGCTGTTGCACAGCGAGCACGACGGAGAACCGGTCGGGGTGCCGGTCGTGATGGGAATGTGCGCGCTGCTCCTGATCGCCGGGATCGACACCACCTGGTCGTCGATCGGCTCGACGATGTGGCACCTCGCCGCCCATCCGGAGGATCGGCGGCGGCTGGTCGCCGAACCCGAGTTGATGCCGACCGCGATCGAAGAGTTCCTGCGGGCCTACGCCCCGGTCACGATGGCGCGCCGCTTGACCGAAGACCAGGAGTATGACGGCTGTCCGATGAAGGCCGGCGAACGGATCCTGATGAACTTTCCTGCCGCCAATCGTGACCCGGCTGCCTTCCCCGACGCCGACAAGGTGATCCTCGACCGCCAACAGAACCGCCATCTGGCGTTCGGTGCCGGCATCCACCGTTGTGCCGGATCGAACCTGGCTCGCATGGAGCTGCGCGTCGCCGTTCAGGAGTGGCTGGCCCGGATTCCCGACTTCGAGTTGGTCGACCCGGCCACCGTGACGTGGGCGGGCGGTCAGGTGCGCGGGCCACGCTCGATTCCTGTTCGGGTCGGCTGACCCGACGGCAGTAGCCCGAACAACAGAGAGAGGAGAACCTCGCAACATGGAGCTTCGTCACCTGATGACGATCGTGGTACACGCCTCACCGCCGCGTTCGCTGGGGGTCTTCCCGACCGGTGAACGCAAGATGATCAGCTTCGATGGCGGCAGCTTCGAAGCGGTCGACGGCTCCGACCTGCGCGGCACCGTCGCCGCCGGCGGCGTGGATTGGCAGACGATTCGGTCCGACGGCGCGATCGAACTGCGGGCCCACTACCTGCTCACGACCGACCGCGACGAGTCGATCGAGGTCCGCTCGGATGGTCTCCGCATCATGTCGCCGGAGGTGGCTGCCCGGTTCGCCGCCGGCGAACCGCTCGGTCCCGACGAGTACTACTTCCGAACCCACATCAGGCTCACGACTGGCGCTTCCCGGTTGGCCCACCTCAACGACCGGATCGCCGTCTCCACCGGCGAGCGACTGGCCGGCGCCGTCCACATTCACGTCCACGAGGTGCTGTGATGGCAAGCGAACGCGACATCATCATCGCCGGCGGTGGGATCGGTGGATTGGTGACGGCACTGCACCTCCATGCAGCCGACGAATCGGTACAGGTGTACGAGTCGACCAACGAGATCCGCGCCCTCGGCGTGGGCATCAACCTGTTGCCGCACGCCGTTCGCGAGCTCGACGCGATCGGGCTGCTCGACACACTCGCCGAGAACTCCGTCGCCACGACGACCCTGGCCTACTTCAACCGTCACGGTCAGAAGATCTGGGACGAGCCGCGCGGCATCGCCGCCGGCTACCGGTGGCCGCAGCTGTCGATCCACCGTGGCACCCTGCAACAGATCTTGTACGAGGCAGCGCTGGCGACGCTGGGCGCCGACCGCGTCCACACCGGACACCACCTCACCTCGTTCAGCACCACCGACGACGCCGCCACGGCACGCTTCACCAACCGACGCACCGGCGCCGAGCACACGGTCACGGGTGCGGCCTTGATCGCCGCCGACGGGATCCACTCGGCGGCGCGTCAACAGCTCCACCCCGACCAGGGCCCACCGATCTGGAACGGTGCTCAACTGTGGCGCGGCACGATCGAGCGCGACCCGATTCTCGACGGCCACACACTGGTCTGGTCAGGGCACCCCCAGCAGAAGTTCGTTGGGTACCCGATCCGCGACCTTCCGAACGGCAAGCAGCTGTTCAACTTCATCGCCGAGCTGCGCTACGACGACCGCGAGCTGGCCGAGCGCGAGGATTGGAACAAGGCGGGCAACCTGGCCGACTATCTGCCGGCGTTCGAGTCATGGGTGTTCGACTGGCTCGACGTGCCGGCCCTGCTGCGGGCAGCACCCGACACGCTGGTGTTCCCGATGATCGACCGCGACCCACTCGATCGCTGGACCTACGGCCGCATGACGCTGCTCGGTGATGCCGCCCACCCGATGTATCCGGTCGGCTCGAACGGCGCTTCGCAGGCGATCCTCGATGCGGCCACGCTGGCCGGGTGCCTGCGCAGCTATCCCGACGATCTGCCTGCCGCGCTCCAGAAGTACGACGACGTTCGGCGCCCTGCGACGTCGGCGATCGTGCTGGCCAACCGCGGCCACGGCCCCGAGCTGCCGATGGTGCTCGCCGAGCAGCGCGCCCCGGACGGCTTCGACAACGTCGACGATGTGATTTCACCCGAGGAGATCCTCGAGGTCACCGACGGCTACCGCACCACAGCCGGCTTCGCCCTCAGCGCCCTCGCCGACGGCATCTCACTCGCCGACCGCAAATACTGAACCACGCTTGAGCCGCCACCGCTCAAACCGCGGCGTAGGGCAGCAGCACTGCTTCGACGAGTGGGTCGACTTCCAGTTCGCCTGGGTTGTATCCCGGCAGGAAGGTGCGCAGATAGCGGCCCTTTCCATCCCGCAGCCAGGTGGGAAGCCGGTGACGGGCTTTGGCGCCCTGGGTCGGCAACAGCACCTGTTGGAATCGATCGATCGCACGCCGGAGGTAGGTCTCGTGGGCAGCGTCGACGCCGGGGAACACGTCGTCGAGTTCGTCAGGGAACTCGAATTTCACCTTGCGAATCACAATCTCCGACATGCCAGCCTCAGGAAACCGAGGATAGCTGATTCATCTACTTGACATAGCTAGGTACATGGCGTAACTATGTACCCATGTCCGACGTCGACCCGCAAATGCTCAAGGGCATCCTGTCGCTGCTGCTGCTGGCCCTGTTGACCGAACGTGAGGACTACGGCTACTCGCTCGTCGAGCGCCTGCGAGCGGGAGGACTCGGCGACGTGGCTGAAGGCACCGTGTACCCGGCCCTGGCTCGCTTGGAGCGCAGCGGCCTGGTCGCTACCTACCTCGTGGCCTCCGACCGCGGGCCCGCCCGAAAGTACTACCGCACCAGCCAAGCCGGGCTCGACGAGCTCGGGGCCCGTCTCGACGCATGGCGTCAGCTCTCCCAAGTCATCGAACACCTCACCAAAGGACTCCCGTCATGACCATCACCCCGACCCTGATCGGCTCCGTGTTCTCATTCGCCGTGGTCTTCGCCTGCGTCTATGGTGGCGTGCTGCTCTGGCGCCGTCGGATACCCGGCCTCGCCACAGGTCCGTCGGCGCGCACGGCGCTCTACCTCTCCCGCTTCGCTGTCGCGCTGGAGTACTACGGCCTGCGACCCGCCGAGATCACGTCCCACGTCGACGCCCTGCGTGGCGACCTGGGGGCGGTCGATCCCGCCGCCATCGATGCCACGTTGAAACGGCTCGGCCCGCCACGCACGCTCGCAGCCGAGATGACCAACGGAGTTCTGCGCCCGTCGCTGCTTCGCGGCCTGGTCTGGAGCGCGATCGGGCTGCTGATCGCGCTCGCCGCCAGCATCCTCGCCACCGAGGCGTTCCTCTCGGGATTCGAGGCGGTCGCCGACCCTGGGGCAACTGCGAGTTGGTCGAGTATCGGATTCGATGTGGAGGCCACCATGGGAACCGACGGCCGAGCCTCGAGCATCGGGTTTGGTAGCTACTGGATCATTGTCGTGCCGGCGATCGCCTTCTTGTTCGGAGGGCGGCTCTGGCGACTTCGGCGTCGGGCGAACGACCGATCCCGCTCCTCGCCCGCCTGACCGAGCCGAGCCTCATTTCGGGGCGAAGCGTTGGCCTCCGTCGAGGCGAATCGTGTCGCCGTTCAGCATCGGGTTCTCGATGATCGCCACCGCCAGTCGGCCGTACTCGTCGGGGCGACCCATCCGGCGTGGGAAGGCTGCGTCCTTGACCAGGTTCTCGGCGCGTTCCTCGCTGACCCCGGCGGTCAAGCCGGTCGCGAACAAGCTGGGGGCGATCGTGTTGACACGAATCCCGAGCGAGCCGAGATCGCGGGCCATCGTGAGCGTCATGCCGGCGACCGCAGCCTTGGAGGCGGTGTAGGCGACCTGCCCGATCTGGCCCTCGAAAGCGGCGATCGAGGCGGTGTTGATGATCACCCCGCGTTCGCCGTCCTCGTTCGGCTCGTTCTTGCTCATGTGCCACGCGGCCAGGCGGCTGACGTTGAAGGTGCCGATCAGGTTCAGATCGATCACGGCCCGGAAGTCGTCGAGCGGGTACGGCCCGCTGCGACCCACCGTGCGTCCGGCCTTGCCGCCGCCGGCGGTGGTGACGACGACGTCGAGCCCGCCGAGCGCATCGACGGCCTCCTGGATCACGACTTCGATGCCCTCGTAGTCCAACACGTTGCACGGGTGCCACGTACCGCCGAGCTCGGCAGCGACCTCGGCCCCGGCAGAGCCCTCACGATCGAGGATCGCCACCTTGCCGCCGCCGGCGGCGACTCGCGTCGCGGTTGCACGCGCCATCCCCGATGCGCCCCCCACGAAGATTGCCCTCAGCCCGTTGATCTCCATGTCGTTCCTCTCGTCGATCGCCCGTCGCACCGACGGCACCGCGAGTCTGGCAACCGGCTCAACGACCGCCGAAGTCGGGGAGCCTGCGCTCGGCCATCGCCCGCGTGCCTTCGGCGAAGTCGGCAGTGGCTTGCAGGCGGGCCTGCTCGCCAGCTTCGTGGGCGGTTGCGGCTTCGACCCGGTCGGCCAGGTCGCCTCGCAGGGTGGCACGGATCGACCGCACGGCGAGCGGCGCCGAGCGGGCGATCTCGAGCGCCAAGGCATGCGCCGCTGGCCGCAACTGGTCGAGTTCGACGAGTTGGTCGGCCAGCCCGATCGCCACGGCCTCTGTGCCATCGATCCGTCGACCGGTGAACAGCAACTCGGCTGCCGCTTGTTCCCCGACGAGCCGCGGCAGCGTGACGCTCAACCCGAACCCCTGATGGAAGCCGAGCCGAGCGAAGTTGGCGCTGAAGCGCGCTTCTGGGGCAGCGATCCGGAAGTCGGCCGCCAAGGCGAGGCCCAGGCCGCCGCCGATCGCGGCACCCTGGACGGCCGCCACGACCGGCTTGGTGCAGCGGAAGATGCGAACCGCAGCGGCGTACAGCTGCTCGGTCGTGTACGACCGGTCACCGGCGAAGTCGGCGCCGGCGCTGAAGTGCTTGCCGTCGGCGCACAGCACCACCGACCGGCACCCGTCATTGATGTCGAGCTGTTCCAGAGCCTCCGCGATCCCGCCGATCGTCTCCATCGAGAAGAAGTTGTTGGGCGGGCGGCAGACCTCGACCCAGGCGACATGATCGTCGCCGACCGACACGGAAACGGCGGGCTGGCTCATACGTCGAACGTAGCCCGACCGGCGGCAAGGAGCGTCAGCCCATCTGGGTGGTGGCCGACGGCTTCACCTTGACGACGACACGGTGGTCGCCCGGCTGGTGCCACGGGTACTGCGGCTGGTCGATGTACTTGTTGGCCATCGAGTCGATGAAGGCGTTGTTCTCGTCGTCGACGATCTCGGCGACGACACCGCGCACCTCGAGGTAGCGGTACGGGTTCTCGGGGTCGACGATCGACAGCGCGACAGCTGGGTTGGCCTTGACGTTGCGGTACTTCTGACGACCGGTCGTCTGACTGAACAACACGTGCGATCCGTCCCAGTCGAACCAGACCGGGTTGTTCTGCGGGGAGCCGTCGGGCCCGATCGTTGCCACGTTGGCAAGCGCCTTGGAGCTCAGGATGTCGATGTGCGAAGCGGGGATTGTCATACCAGTCACAACTATTGCGCGCGCACGTTTATTCCTCCGCGGCGCCCGACCCTGTCGACCGACCGACCGACTTCGGTGCCGCCGGCCGACTCCGATAAGCATGGCTGCATGCTGATGAACGTCAAGCCGATCGCCACCGCCTCGGAACGCATCAACGAGATCCGAACCCTGACCGCCCAGATCGTCAACACCGAGATCCTGCCGAACGAGAACATGCTGTGGGGCACGCGGGCCGGCCACAAGTTCACCGACGAAGACAAGGCCGAGTCACGCCGCGTCCGTGAGCACATCACGGGCAAGGTCCGCCAGGCCGGGTTGTGGGCGCCGCATCTGCCGGAGGAGTACGGAGGCGCCGGCCTCAACTTCCTCGAGCACGCCTACATGAACGAGGTGCTCGCCTACGCCGCCGGCGGAGCGGCACTGTTCGGGGTCGTGGCGCCCAACAGTGGCAACCAGAAGATCCTCGTCAAGTACGGCACCGAGGAGCAGAAGCGCAAGTGGTTGATGCCGATGATCGACGGCGACATGCAGTCGGGGTTCTCGATGACCGAGCCGGATCAGGCCGGGTCCGATCCGCGCTCGCTGAAGACCACCGCACGCCTCGAGGGTGACGAGTGGGTCATCAACGGCCACAAGTGGTTCACCTCCAACGGGCTGCGGGCCGACTTCTTCATCGTCATGTGCCGCACCGAGGACGCCGACGGGCCCGGCAGCGGAACCGGCAAGATGACCCAGATCATCGTGCCCAGCGACACCCCCGGGGTCGAGATCATTCGTGGCATCAACGTGTGGGGCCGCAACAGCGACCACTGCGAGATCGTCTACGACAACGTCCGCGTGCCGGCCGACAACCAGCTCGGCCAGACCGGTTCAGGCCATCAGGCTGCGCAGGACCGGCTCGGCGCAGGGCGCGTGTACCACTGCATGAACTCGATCGGCCAGATGTGGCGGGCGTTCGACCTGATGGTCGAACGAGCGATGTCGCGCGAGGTACACGGAGGGCTGCTGGAGACCAAGCAGTTCATCCAGGGGATGATCGCCGACAGCTACATCGACATCCAGGCCGCCCGACTGATGACGCTCAACTGCGCCGAGAAGATGGAGAACGAGATCGACGCCCGCACCGACATCTCGGCGATCAAGGTGTTCGTGCCGGCCGCCTACCACCGGGTCGTCGACCGGGCGATCCAGGTGTGGGGCGGGGCCGGTGTGTCGGGTGACCTCCCGCTGGCCGCCATGTACCAGGGCGCCCGCACGCTGCGCCTGGCCGACGGGCCCGACGAAGTCCACAAGATCCTGATCGCCAAGAACGTGCTCGGCCGCTACCACCGCGGCGAGGGCTGGGACTTCGGCAACTAGCGCGACGATTCGAGGAGACGAAGCATGCACCAAGACCGACTCGCCGAGCTGAGAGCCAAGTACGCGGAGGCCGGTGGAGAGGTCGTGTTCGACGACCGGTTCCGGCAGGTCAGCGAGCTGTTGTTCACCGACGGCGGCAACCGCAGCCTGCCCTACAGCGGCATTCCCACCCTGCTCGACGCTCCCATCGCGCAGCTCGGCGACGAGCTCGACGTCGCCCTGCTCGGGGCACCGATGGACCTCGGGGTGACGAATCGCCCTGGCGCTCGATTCGGACCGCGCGCGCTGCGGGCGATCGAACGGGTCGGCCCGTACAACCACGTGCTCGACGTGGTTCCGTTCGGCACGATGAAGTGCGGCGACATCGGCGACGTTCCGCTCCAATCTCGCTACGGCCTCGACCAGAGCCACGACGACATCGAGGACTTCCTCGCGCGGGTGGTGGCGACCGGGGCCAAGCCGCTCACGGCGGGCGGCGACCATTCGATCACCTACCCGATCCTCAAGGCGGTCGGCGCCGATCGGCCGGTCGGCATGATCCACATCGATGCCCACTGCGACACGCAGGGCGCCTTCGACGGGTCGAAGTTCCACCACGGCGCCCCGTTCCGCAACGCTGTGTTGGCGGGCGTGCTCGACCCGGAACGCACCGTGCAGATCGGCATCCGAGGGAGCGCCGAGTTCGCGTGGGAGTTCTCGTACGAGTCAGGGATGACCGTGATCCACGCCGAAGAGGTCGCCAAACGCGGCGTCGACGACGTGATCGCCAACTGCCGCGAGGTACTCGGTGACGGCCCGGTCTACGTGTCGGTCGACATCGACGGCATCGACCCCGGCTTCGCCCCTGGCACCGGCACGCCCGAGGTTGGTGGGCTCACGCCGCGTGAGGTGCAGGCGATCCTGCACGGTCTGGCCGGGCACGACATCGTCGGCGGTGACCTGGTCGAGGTGGCTCCTCAATACGACGCCACCACCAACACCGCCCACGTCGGAGCCCAGATGATGTTCGAGATCCTCTCGATGATGGCATTCGGCGTCGACGCTGAGACGCCGAGGGTGGTCGCCCGAAACGGCTGAATCGTTCTACTGGTCCGACAGGCTCGCCGCGATCGCGGCGACGAACGAATCGTCCTGGGTGTTGGCTGACAGCTGCATCTTCGCCAGCACCTCGGCCATGCCCGCCTCGGCATCGGCGACGCTCGGCGGGGCACCCGTGTCACCGGCTGGGCGAGCCAAGTAGGCAGCCAGCCGGTACCACTGCGGCATGTCGTCGATCCTCTGGATCACGGGCACCCAGAACAGCGTTTGCTTGCGCTTCCACGGATAGAGGGCCCACCCGACATCGTTGGTCTCCATGAGACCGATCATCTGGGCGATCCAATCCTGCGTCCCCTCGCCGAACTCACCGAGCCAGATCGGACGATCGTGCTGATCGCGCAGCGTGAGGTAGGGCTCGAGATCCGTGGCCTCAGGGGTGGCCCAGTCCTCGAAACCCGTCAAGGCGTAGGCATGGAACTCGTACATCATGTTGGCGTCGAGCGGAGCATCGAAGACCGACACGTCGGTGGCGAGGTTGTCGCCCTCGACGATCACCATGTGGTTGCTGTCGACCTCTCGGATGGCGGCGATGATGCGCTCGTACAGGCCGACGAGTGTGCTTGCGTCGGTTCCGGCCGGGAGCTCGGGTTCATTCAGCAGGTCATATCCGGCGACCCATTGCTCGTCGCGATAACGCTCGGCCAGATGACGCCAGATCTGCACGGTTGCATCCTGGTTGGCCTGCGCCTCCGGCCCTTCCCACAGCCTGGCGACGGGATCGGTCGAGGGCACGTCGCTGACGGTGCTGTGGACATTCTGCCCGCCGGGTGCCGCGTGCAGGTCGAGCACCACGTACAACCCGTGCTGCTCACCCCACTTCACGGCCTCGTCGATGTACGCCAGCCGGGCTTCGTCGAACGACAGCGTCCCACCTTCGAGACTTGCGATGGCGCGGTAGTAGACCACCAATCGCACACAGTTGAAGCCCAGCGCGCCCATCCGCTCGAAGTCGGACTCGGTGATGAAGTTGTCGCGCCAGTCGTTCCAGAAGGTCTCGGCGCGGGCCGGATCGACCACCTCGCTCAGGCGGTCGACGAACTCCGCCGGCGAGGTGACCAGCGCCGTCCCGGCGTCACTCACGAGGTAGGGCGTCGGGGTCAGCCACCCGTCGACGTTGACGCAGCGCATGGTGAGCACCTCACCGAGCTGATCGAGCACCTGGGTCCCGGCGCTGTGCACCATGACCGGCGCCGCCGCCGGAACCGTCGAATCGGCGACGTCGACCGGTGCCGTGTCGATCGGCGCAGGGGTCGAGTCCACGGCAACCGAGTCGTCTGTCGTCGGCTCAGGCCCAGCCGACGCTGGAGTACCAGGGCCAGTCGTCGCCGGAGCACCGGGCTCAGCGTCGTCATCGCTGGCCGCCACACAACCAGCCGCCAGAAGCGAGGCTGCCAAGGCACCCGCCAGTATCCGTGATCGGACAGGTCGAACCGGCCGCGATCGTTGGGGGTCTACCGCTTGGTGGTCGAGTTGTCGCCGGGTCGGCACGTCGGGCCTCCTGTGGTCTGGAGCGACTGAGCGCTCACGAGGCAGCGTACATCGATGGCAATCCGACTCTCGCTGGTCAGGTGCCGCGAGCGCCAATGTCCAGAGGTGGAGCGACGGGTCACGTTCGTGTGGGCCGGCTGCCGAGTCGGGTGGCGATGTATCGATCGAAGTCGTAGACGTTTCGTTCGAGGTAGGACAGCGTGGCCCGCTCGAACTGGGGGCGGCTGACGCCGCTCCGGATGCCTTCGACGATCGGCTGGTCCTCGCTGTTGACCTGGTTGATGAGGGCCATCAGGTCGGCGACATAGCTGTCGGCATCCTCGAGACCTGCCAGCAGCTCGGGCGCCACCGACACCTGCCAGGCGATCCGTACTCGATCCGTGCCGAGCGGGGTGATCCGAAGGAACCACATCCAGTCCGGCTGGAGTTGCACGACGAAGCCGGGGAACAGCGCCGCCAGCACGGTCGTCTTCCGCCATGCACCGGTCAGGCCGGTGTTGGCCGGATGTGCCAGGTCGGGGCGATCGCGCTCGACGACCAGATGGTGCGCCCACCGATCGGTGCCGGGGTACATCTCGGTATCGAGCGTGCTGTCGCCGTAGGCGCCGAAGCTGGCTTTGTGGACCTTGAAGATGTGATAGGCGTCCATGAAGTTCTCGACCAACAACTTCCAGTTCGTCTCCCACACGTCGACGGCCTCGTGGATCGGCACATAGTCGGCGATCGCGAAGCGCTCGACCACCTCCGTCAGCCCACCGACCTGGTCGGCGAGCGGTTGCGGGTCGCTGTGCTGGTTGACGAACACGAAGCCCTGCCAGATCTCCGTCGCCAGATCGACGAGACGATGGTCGGTGGGGTCGAACGCCTCACCCATGTGCGGCCCACCGATCAGCGAACCGTCGTTGCGATACACCCATGCGTGATACGGGCAGGTGATCCGTTGGGCGGTACCGCAGCCGTCGAGCAGACGCGACCCCCGATGGACACAGACGTTGTCGAACGCTCGCACGCCGCCGTCGTCGGATCGCATCACGATCAGGGAACGCTGCCCGCCACCGACATCGGGGATCTCCGCCGTGACGTAGTCGCCGGGGTCGGGCAGGTCGATCGTGCGGGCGACGCACAGCCAGTCGTTGCCGAACAGGTCGGCGCACTCGGCCGCCAGCAGCGACTCCGATTCGTAGGCGGTGAGCGGCAGCATGCAGGCCCGCTCGAACGCAAGCCTGGCGTGAGCACCGAGCTCGTCAAACAACGACATCGATCTGCTCCCCGATTCGCCACGGATGGGTGGACGCTGTGACCACGTAGGCATTCCCCTGTCGCTGCGCCAACGAGAACTCGCAGTCGACGAGTGCTTCGATCGCTCTCCGGTCGGCGCCGGCCTCGGCGATCAGCACGTCGAGCCGCTTCCGCGACACGACCGGCCGTGAACGATCGCGCACGAGGATCGCCACCGCGCCGGCCAGGAACAACTCACCGCCGTCGGCGAGTACTCGGTGTTCCAAGGGTGCCGAGGTGTCGGGAATCCGCTGCCATTCCTCCAGGTAGGCGCCACTCGGTGCCCGTTCCAGCATCACGGTGCCGTCTGCATTCCACTCCAGCAGACCGGGTTCCGGAAACGCGCTGACGGGCTGGAACTCGACACCACCGTCGACGCCCGGCCACTCGGCGGTCGCTCTGCGTACCCCGTCATCGCCGACTTCGATCGGAGTACACGCCGTGATACCCGTGCTCGACTCACTGTCGGCCAACAGCCTCAGTTCCTCGATCGTGCAATCAGCCAACGAACCGCACCGCCGGAGCAGCGCATGAGTCTCCGGAATCCGCACGTCGGCCATCGCAGCCTCGTGCTGGACCCACACCACGATCGACGTGTCGTCAACCGACCCGTCCGCGAAGCGAATCCAGGAACGCCGCCAACATCCCTGCAACAACTCAGGAACCTGCGTCAACGCCGTGCCAGCTCTCATCGCGCGGAACGCTACCGAACCCGACTCACGTGTAGCACCGTGCGGCGAACCGTGATGATCCACGGCGCCACAACCGGTCGTAAGGGTCAGGCCGGAATCATCCGAACCTCGGCGGTCGTCTCGACAGTGACAAAGTTGACGACGAGATCATCACCGTCGCAGACGAAGGTGGCGTTGTTGACCGGGAACTCGGCCAGCAGTGCGCTCAGGATCGGGGTGGCATCGATCTCGCTCCCGTTGACCGTCGCCGTCGCGGCCACGTCGTTGGCGACGTTGCTCGTCACGAACGTGGCATCGTCGGCCGTATAGGTGCCCGAGATATCGCCAACCAACGAGACCTCCGTGGTCGACCCACCGATGTTCTGAGTGACGTGGTAGTCGGTCATCGCATAGGTGAACCCGCCACCTTCGGTCAGTGTGAAGAGCACCTCACCAGAGAAGATGAACTCGACGCCGGTTGCAGCGCCGACCACATCGAAGAAGCCCTGCAGGGCCTCGGTGGTGACCAGCCAAGTGCCGGCCGGGCACCCGTTCGATGGAGCGAGTACTGCGGTCGAGTCGTCGGGCGTGGTGGCCGGCGTGGTCGCCGAGGGAGTCGTTGCAGCCGGGGCGTCGGTCGGTACCGGGGCAGGTGACGTGATCACCGGGCCGGTCGACGCCGACGGATCGTCGGCACTCACCGGCACGGATGATGCGGCGGTGGTTGCCGAGGAGTCGTCGTCACCGCCTCCGCCACACGACGTCATGACCACTGCGGTGATCGCCATCAACCAGAGCCTCCGACCGTTCGTCATCGCGGGATCATGACATACCGACGTGCGGTTGACGAGCGAATATTGTCAGTAGCTACCGCGGATCAGCACCATGTCCGTGCTGATCATCGGGACGCGGATGTCGACACCGGTCGAGGTCAACTCGACGGTTGCGCCTTCGATGCCATGCACATCCCAGTTGCGCGGCTCGGCACCGATCAGTCGGAAGCTCGTCGACCGGCTCGGATCAGCGGCAAGCGGAGCCAGCCTGAGGTGCAGATTGCCGTCGATCCATTCGGCCCGGCTGAGTGCCATCGCCGGGAAGTCGACCCCGACGATCTGCGGGCACGGCGGTAGCGGCGCCACCGACAGCGCACTCCACATCCCTGGCCCAGCGGCCTCACCGGCGGCGAGGAAGGCGTTGAACTGTCCACGCGGGTGAGGTTCGTCGAGGCCCATCCCCCACGTGAACTCACCACGGTCGGTGTCCCAGGTCGGCTCGAACTCGGCTTCGACCAGGGACGCCGTGTGTTCGGCGAGGTCGTCCATCTCCCACTCGCGCGCCAGCACCAGCGCAGCGCCGTAGGCCCGGCTGGCTCGGATCGGCATCTGGCGGGTGCCGTCGAGTCCGATCGAGGCGACGGCAGCATCGAACAGTCGGCGGGCGTCTTCGGGAAAATGCGGGGAGGCATAGAACGACGTGGTCAGCGCCAACGACACGGGCAGGCGGTGGTGCACGTCGAGCAGCGGGTCGTAGTACATCGTCGTCATCGTCGGCACCACGTCGGTCGTGAGGTCGAGGTAGTGGTGCCGGGCGTACTGCCACCACGGCTCGAATGCCTGCCGGGCGTAGTCGGTGCCGTGTCGGTTGTCGTGAAGCCTCAGACCGAGGCCGGCTCCGGCCAGTCAAAATGGCCAGACCTTGGTGTTCTCTCAATGACACCCGACCGGTGCCGCCAACCACTGTTGGCAGAGGTGTTCGGCGATCTTCGAGTGCGTCCAGGTGAACGTGTCATCACCGTCGCGGATCATCTCGAACGGTCGATTCCAACGGTCGTCGGCACGCGGGCCGTTGTCGATCATCGACCGGATACCGAGCAGCACGAGGAAGAACCCCTTGTAGAACAGCATCCCGTCGGCGGCCACCGGGTCCGTTTGGACACCCCACGGGTCGGTGCCGTTGGCGGTCCAGCCCGGCGCGTCGTAGTCGCCGAACAGTTCCGGCGGTATCAACAGCCGGTACAGGTCGGGATAGTTCGCCCGATCCGGGTCGTGACCGAGCTGTGTCAGCCAGTCGGCCGCCGACCACCAGCTGGTGTGACGATCGATCAACTGGTCGAGGATCGCAATGTACGGCTCGGTCCATGCCGGCGTGCGATGTGCCATCAACCCCATCGCGTACGACGAGTCGGTCAGGTCGAAACGATGCCAGCTCGCCATCGGCGGATCGGAACGGTCGTCCCAATGCGGGTGAGGTTGTCCGGCGCGGCTCCAGTCGTCGGGCGTGTGGGCTTTGCGATGCAGATAGCGCAGCCAACCGAGCGATCGAGCGGAGAGGTCCATCGTCGAAATGTCGCTGGACGATCAGATCTGAGTCGCCAGGAATGCCCGCGTGCGGGCCCTGTCCTCGGCGTTGTCGGCGAACTCGGATGCCGCCAACTGGGTCACCCCTGCGGCGACCAACTCAGCCATGCGACCGGCACACGTTGCCTCATCACCGATGATCGCCAGATCCTCTGGGCCGCCCAGGCCCTCGTGATCGAGCATCGCTCGGTACGACGGCAACTGGCCGTAGATGAGGAACGTCTTGGCGGCGTTGGCTCGGGCGGCGTCGACGTCGTCGGTCACCCAGATCGGGAACCCGGCGGCGATCTCAGGTGCCGGGCGACCGGCGTCGGAGGCGGCTTCGCTGATGGTCGGCACCGTGAGCCCCGCCAGCGTGGCAGCTCCCGTCATCCAGGTGATCGTGCCGGCGCAACGGGCGCCGGCCAGCTTGAGCATCTGAGGCCCGAGGGCGGCCAGCAACACCGGCGGCTGGGCGGCCTTGATCGCCAGTTGACCGCGAGCGGTGATGGTTTCGCCGGAAAAACTGACCGGCTCGCCGGCCAGCAAGGGCATCAGTGCCTCGAGGTACTCGCGGGCGTGGCGAACCGGCTTGTCGAACGAATGGCCCCACATCCCCTCGACGACCGGCTTGTGAGACAGGCCGATCCCGAGCGTGAAGTTGCCGCCCGTGAGCATGCTCGTGGTCATCGCCTGCTCGGCCATCACCATCGGGTGACGCGGGTAGGTCGGCACCACCGAGGTGCCGAACCGGATGCCCTTCACGTGTTGGGCGGCGGCGCCGATCAAGTTCATGGCCTCGGCCTGCTGCACGATCTGAGGCAACCAATACGAGGCGAACCCGGCGTCGGCCGATGCCTTGGCGTCGGCGACGATGGCGTCGAAACTGCCACTGGCAGCGACACCGGAGAAGATCCCGATTTGCATCCGCCCAACGTAACGGTCCAGCTCGGTCGGTGGTCAGCCGGGCCGGGAGATGGCGGGAGTCATCGCGTCAGCGACGCCGAAACGACCAGCCGCGTCGAACGCCTGGTTCGGCCGAACACTGGCACCGTTCGGCGGGCGGCACGTGGCCGAGCACCTGCTCGACGTGCGCTCCGCACCCAGCCCACCCGGGGCGTTGACAAGTCCGGCAAGTGATCGTTCTACACATACCCCATAGGGTACTTCCGGATCTGAGCAACAGCTACCGGGGTCCGGGCGTCACTCACACGTTTCTCGAACGCCCGTGGCTCCAACACTCGTCACCGGGCGACGTCGCGGAATGGCAGCCCGCGGTCTGGTGCCGGTTCTTTCGGCAGGCCGAGCACGTTCTCACCGAGGATGTTGTGCTGGATCTCGTCGGTGCCGCCGGCGATCGATTGGGCCGGCGTCGATACCAGCACTTCGGCGATCACAGCATCGATCGGGTCATCGGTCGATGTGAGCATGCCGGAAGCACCCGAGATCATCGTGTGGACAGCGTTGCATCGGCGCGCCACTTCGGACAACGCCAGCTTGCCGATCGAGCCCTCAGAGCCCGGCGGTCTGCCCAATGCTCGCGCCGCCTGGGCGCGTCCGGCGGTCCATTCGGCGGCACGATGGAAGCTGATCAGCTTCATCATCTCCTGGCGGACGACGGGGTCGCCGCCCCTCCCGGAAGCGGCCGCCCGCGGCACGACGAGGTCGATTCGGCCCTGGCGCTGGGGATACCAGACGTAGGTCTTGTTGTACTCGGCCGCCTCGCGCTTGGCCTCGTCGATCACACGCCCGGTCATATCGGCCGCGAAGTGGACCGCTCGGTTGCCGGCGAACGAGCGCTCGTGGGCGAGCGTGCCGCGGGCGACCGCCCAACCCCCTCCGACCTCGCCGACGACGTTCTCGTGAGGTATCCGGGCATCGTTCAGGAACACCTCATTGAACGAGGCGTGAAAGTTCATCTGACGAATCGGGCGAACTTCGATGCCTGACTGGTGCATGTCGAGCAGGAAGTACGTCAGGCCTGCATGCTTCGGCGCATCCCAGTTCGAGCGGGCGACCAGGATCGCCATGTCGGCGTGGTCGGCGGACGTGTTCCACACCTTCTGCCCGTTCACGATCCATTGATCGCCATCACGCACCGCTGTGGCCTGTAGCCCGGCCAGATCCGAGCCTGCACCGGGCTCGCTGAACAGTTGGCACCACGTCAACTCGCCGGTCAACGTTGGGCGCAGATACCTGCGCTTCAGTTCGTCGGAGGCGTGGTCGTACATCGTCGGTGCCGCCAGTGCGACTCCTGCTCCGAGCGGTGTGGCGACGCCTCCTTCGCGTCTGATCGCGGTGTGAGCCACTCGGTCGGCCCACACCGGAAGTCCCCTGCCGAACCATTGCTCGGACCAAGACGGCACCGCCCATCCCGAATCGACCAACAGGTGACGCCACGCCGTCAGCGACAGGCTTGGGTCCCAGGTCGACCGGAACCAGGTCAGTGCATCGTGTTCGACGGAACGTTCGGAGATGGCCATCGGTCCGAAGGCGCTCAGGCCTGTGGGACACCGATCGGGTGGCCGTCGATGATCTGGTCGAGGAACTCGCTCATTCCGATCCCCTTTTTGCCATCGCATTCGTACCGGGTCATGGCTTCCGTGATCCGTGTGTGCAGTTGCTCGCCCTCGGCGGTCTTGCGTCGGTTGCGGAGCGGGATCAGCGAGATCACCTCACCGGTGATCTCGTATTCGCGTTCGGCGGTCTTGGCCCAGCATCGCATCGTGGTCTGTTCGGCCTTGTGATCCCAGTCGGCGTCGACGGTGCAGTCGGTGATGCGGTGGTATTGGTCGCCGACCAGCACCATCCCGCCCGCCCGCGGATTGTCGGCATCGCCGGCCACGATCGACAGCATCATCGCCAAGTTGTCGTCGAACACGATCGGCAACCAGCGGTACCAGGCGATCGCCTGCCAGAAGCGCGGGCCCCACGACTTGTCGCGCAGCCCGAACCCATCGATCTCGATCGCCTCGTCACCGACCGTGATCGTGCCGGTGGTGCGGCAATGCTGCTCGTAGTGGGCCTTGGCGAAACTGGTGCCCGGCTCCTGTTCGATCTCCCGGCCGTCGGCGTACTGCGGCTTGCCGCCGTACATCGGTGACACTCCGTACCAGTCGATGTCGACCTTGGCTGCCACGATCGGGTTCTCGCTGAACGCCTTGCGCGGATCGGCCATGTCACCGGGATGGTCGAGCAGGCACACCTTGCCGTCGTAGTGCACGGACAGGTGCTCGAACGGCTCGTGCACATCGATCCGCAGACCACCCGCCTTCATCTCGTCGTTGGTGGTGATCTTCGGGCGGTCGTACATGAACGCCACCCGACCGTCGGGGAGATAGATGCACACCGACATCTCGGCGTAGCCCTCGTTGACCCGGTTTCCGAGTCGGAACCATCCGCCCACCTCCTGTCCGACGTCGAAGGCGTTGAGGTACATCGACTCGTTGTAGTTGACGGCCTCGTCGGGTTCGTGGGTGTACTCGTCGTGCGGTTCGAGCACCGTGACGATCCTGTCGGGGTCGCTGACCGGGGGTGGTGAAGTCACTTCGTCGGCCATCGTTCCTCCTCGTCGCGGTCGACCCGGCAGCAGCCGACCTCGATCCGATTCTGGTCGCTGGCTGCCTGGGTCCCGTGATCGGAGCACCTCCCAGCAACACCCGCCAGCGCTCCCGAGCGTGGGTAATCTGCTGGAATATGAAGGCGACCACGATCAAGGTCACTGTCGACACCCGCCAACGCCTGCGTCGGCTCGGCGGCACCACCCACGAGGACATGGTCGTCGAAGCGCTCGAAGAAGGACCGGTTCTGGGCCGAGGCGGAAGCAGCCTCAGCGTGGCGGCGAGGCTTGCCGCAATCCGATCGAGCTGCCCGTGCTGAGGCAGAGGCAGCGGTCGACCGTGCTTTTTCCGCAACGCTCGATGAGGGATCGGTGACAAGTGATCAGCGTTTGCGGGCGATGAACACCATCTCCTTGCCGGGGCGGTCTGGGGCTCCTCGCACATCCATCACGTCGTAGCCCGCCTGGGCGAGTGACCCTTCGATCGCTAAACGTTCCCTGAACCTGAGCGTCGATTCGGACACGATCACGGCACCGTCCGAATCGAATACGTTGGTCCATCGGAACGAGACGAACTCGCCATCGACCGACGTCACTTCGCACCACGTCTCGAAGGTCTCCCCGCCCGGCAGGGTCGCCCGCCGGCGAGTGGCCGATGGCGTCCATTGCTCCCATGCCCGACGGGCGGGGATCCGGGTCTCGAACACGAGCTGAGCGCCCGGGCGCGAGCGCGGCGGCGATCGCCGTCAAGTTGGCGAGCCACTCCCCGTCGGTGAGAAACACCTGGGCCACATTGCCGGTCATCACGGCCATGTCGACCTGAAGCGGCGGCAACGAGCTCGCCTCGCCGAGTACCCAGTCGACGCGGTCTGCGCATGGTTTGGAGCGGGCGACCTCGAGCGACGCCTCGGCTGGATCGACACCGGTGACCGCGATGCCGTTCAGAGCCAGTCGGCAGGCGAGCACTCCGGTGCCACAACCGACGTCGAGCACGGATTGGGCGCCGAACTCCTCGACGATCGCCACGTAGGCGTCGAGGTCGTCGCGGTCCGCCTCGACCACGTCGTATGTGGCCACCAGTCGACGGTTACTGAACGCCGGGTCCGGAATTCGACACGTCACGCCTGGCGGCAGTGGGCTCCCGTCGACCCCCTCGGTTGCATCCACCCAGGTGAACGTAGACCAAAGTTGGCTGCAGCTCACCCGAGGTTGGCCAACCTGAGCGAAACCGCCTGTCGGGGACTGACTACGTTGAGTCGGGTGTTGGCGCCCACCGTCGTGCATGACCGTCGTTTCGGTTCGAGGGGGATGGCGGTGTTGGGCCTCTTCATCTCGGTCGGCCTCACCGCGACCGGATGCACGAGCGATACGGACGGAGCCGGCGGCTCCACCGAGAACACCGAGCGCGGCGCCGCTCGACGGACCGGTGGCGGCGGCCGAGGCGCTGTGCCCGGTGATGTGGACCTGGGTGAAAGAGGTCGGCGCCGCCTTCAACGTGGCATCTCATGCGGTCGCCGAGATCGACGACGCCCTGGGTCGGCGCCAGGAATGGATGGCGGCGTTCGACGTGATCGAAGCGTTCAACAACCAGTTGATCGTCGACGTCGCCGTTTTCCGAGACGATCCGATCCTGGCGCCGCTGATTGCCGAGATCGAGCGAGACATGCCGCTCGCGATGGCCGAACTGGACGACATCCGGGCCCTGTTCGACGAGCGTCCCGAGGTGGACGAGGAACGCCACCAGGCGCGCACGTCACAGGTGATCGTGCGGATCGAAAAGGTGATCGACCTCCCCAAGCCTGCACTCGCAGCGCTCGACACCGACGGCACGCTGATCCCGGCGTTCCAGACCGTGCCGAGCTGCCAACAATCGATCAAGGATGTCGACAACGGCAGCACCCAGGCCAATGGCTAGTCGGACCTCGACGGCGAACGCCCAGCTCGGTACGGTTGCGGTGTGACCGGCAGGCTGAGCATCGAACCACTCGACGCCGCGTTCGGGGCGACCGTTCGCGGTGTCACGCTTGCCGGATGCGACTCGGCAACGGTCACCGCGATCGGGGAGGCGTGGGTCGAGTTCGGGTTGTTGGTGTTCCCCGACCAGTATCTGTCGCGGCCTCAGCAGGACGAGTTCGCCATGCAGTTCGGTGAACTCGAGTTCACGGCGACGGCGCTGACCAACATCAGCAGCGATGGAACCGTGCGCGACTCGGCGCATGCGCTCGTGAAGTCGCTCCAGGGCAACGAGGGCTGGCATCACGACAGCACCTACATGCCGATTCAGGCCAAGGGAGCCGTATTCACGGCAGAGATCACCCCGTCCGAGGGAGGCGCTACCGGATTCGCCGACATGCGTGCCGCCTACGAAGCGCTCGACGCCGAAGTCACCGCACGAGATCGCCGGGCTGGCGGCGTTCCACTCGCGCCGGTACAGCATGGATCGGGCCGGGCTGCACGTCGACGAAGCCGCCGCCAGCGCTTCCCAGTTGTACGGCTACGACGACAACGAACCGCCGCTGCGGCCACTCGTGAAGCTGCACCCGGACACTGGGCTGCCGAATCTGGTGATCGGCCAGCACGCCTTCGGTGTCACAGGACTGACCGACGAGCAGTCCGTGACGCTGCTCGACCGACTCAACGAGCAGGCGACTCAGCCACGGTTCACATATCACCACAAGTGGAGTGTCGGCGACGCCGTGCTCTGGGACAACCGACGGCTGATGCACCGCGCCACACCGCACGACCCGAACGAGCCGCGCCGCATGTGGCACACCCGGATCGCCGGCGATCCCGCAACAGAAGCCGCCCTCAACTACTGAGCAACAGCGGCGCCCGGCCGAATGCCGGTCAGTGACTGAAGTTGACGTGCGGGAGGATCTTCTGGAGCCAGGCCGGGGCGTACCAGCTCTTGTCGCCGAGCAGCGCCATCGTGGCGGGCACCAGCATCACTCGAACGATCGTGGCATCGAGCAGAACCGCCATCGCCAACGTCAACCCCAGCTCGGTGGGTGGGATCGGACCCGTCACACCGAAGGCGATGAAGACGATGATCATGATGATCGCGGCGTTGGTGATCGGGCGGCCGGTGCGGGCGATACCCTCGCCGATCGCCCGACGGGTGTCACCGGTGACCTGGTAGCGCTCCTTGATCGCCGCCAGCAGGAACAGCTGGTAGTCCATCGACAGGCCGAACAGCAGGGCGAAGAAGAACAACGGCGCCCAGGCATCGACAAAGCCCTGTGGCTCGATCCCGATCAGGCCTGCGCCGTAGCCGTGCTGGAACACCAGCGTGGCGAAACCGAACGCGGCGCCGACGGTCAGCAGGTTCATGACGATCGAAAAGGCCGCGATCACGATGCTGCGGAACACGACCAGCAGCAACAGGAAGGCGACGATCAGGATCACCGCGATCGCGTACGGAGCGCGTCCGGTCAGCACCGACGTCAGGTCGTGGTTCTGGGCGGCCGGCCCGCCGACCAGGGCATTGGGCACGGCGACATCGAGTGTTGCCCGCAGGTCCTCGACCATGGCTGATGTGCCCGGATCGTCGATGGCGGTTCCGGGGATGACCCGAACCACGAGGCGCCCGGAGTCGGCAGGTGGCGTCACGACCCGAGCGTCGACCACGTTCGTCGTGGCCATCGCCGCCGTGATGACAACGTCAGCGTCGGCGGAGTCGACCGTGACGAACACCGGGCCGGCGGCGCCGGGCCCGAATGAGTCGATCACGATCTCGTAGCCGTCGCGGCTGGTATTGCCCTCGTCGACGACGCCGGCTCCGGGCATCCCGAGCTTCATCCCGAACGACGGCACGATCAACACGCCGAGCAGCAAGCACGCCGAGCGTCAGCACGGTGCCAGGGCGACGCAGCGCGTGCCCGGTCCACTCTGGCCCAGCGGCCCTCGGCGACGATGTCAGGATCCTTCTTGCCCCGCGACACGAGCACCTTGTCGCCCATCGCGATCAGCACTGCGGGCAGCAACGTGAGCGACGCCAGAGCAACGGCGATCACGGACAGGATCATTCCGAGTGCCATCGTCTGGAACACCATGACGGGCACCAGGAACACGGCGGCCAGCGACAACACGATGGTCAACGCAGACAGGAACACCGCCTTGCCGGACGTCGACAAGGCGTTTTCGATCGCCGACAACTCGCTCTTACCCTCGACTCGTTCCTCGCGGTATCGACTGACGATGAACAGGCTGTAGTCGATCCCGACCGCCAGTCCGATCATCATCGAGAAGTTCATCGACCACACCGAGATGGGTGTCATCCAACTGAGGATGTGCAGCGACGCGAACCCGGTGGCGATGCCGGCGATCGCGAGCAGCAGCGGGATGCCTGCCGCATACAACGCACCGAAGGCGATGAACAGCATGATCAGCGTCGGCAGACCCGACAGCAGCTCGGCCTTGTGGAGCGCCTTCTCGTTCATGTGATTGAAGTCGCTCCACACGGGCCACTCGCCGGTCACTTCCGCCTGGGCACCCTCGGCAACAGCGAGTTCACCGACGTAGTGGCCGAGTTCACCGGCCGCCTCCGGCCGGTCGGCGTCCTCGCCGATCTGCTGCTCGACGGGCACCAGCGCAGTCAGACCGTCGGCCGAGATCATCCCCGCCTCGGGCGGCATCGACAGCGGATCTGCGACGGACAGCACGCGGGGACCATCGGCCAGATCGGCCCGCAACGCTTCCAGCCCTGACGGATCGTCGGCGATCGGTGTCCCCTGGCGATAGACGACGATCGGACTCTCGGCACCGAGCGACGGGAAGTCGGCGCGCAGTTCGTGGCGGACCTCTTCGGCCGTGGAGCCCTTGGCATCCCAGCCCGCCCCGGAGAGCGCTCCTGTCAGTGACAGCGCCAGCGGCGCTGCTCCGATCGCCACGATCAGCCACACGATGATGACGGCCCGGTGATAGCGGGCCATCGTCGCCGCGAGGCGCGAGAACAGGGCTCGTTCGTCAGGCTCGTGCGATGGCTCGTGTTCGGCCGGCAACGCCGTGGAGGTATCGATGCTCACAGTTCAGGCTCCCTCGTCATGTAGGTCTCGACGCCGAACTATACCCCTAAGGGTATTCTTATTGAAACCCCCAGGGGTATCCAGGGATGTGCAGCCGTCAGCACCCATCAGACGCGACGATGGCAGTGCAATACGCAGTTCGCGCTCACGAGGATCGTTGCGGATGAGATCGTCGACGACCAGTCCACCGATCGATTCGGCAAGACCCTGTGAGATTCCGAGGTGGAGATCGCAGACTGTGTCGGGGTCGGCCAGTGCGACCGTTTCGAACGGGCAAACCCGCAGCACGATCTCGACCGCACAACCCGCGCGATCCAGAACCGGGTCGAATCCGTACCGGGCGATCGAGTCCGTCAGGCGGACCGCCGGATCGATCGACCGATCATCGCCGCTGCCGAGCGTCACCGCCGCTCGGCGACCGACCTCGGTTGGCGAATCGCCGGTGCGGATGACCTCGCTCAACAGCAAGGCAACCTGTTCGTAGGGTCCGGCGACGCCCCATCTGCTCGCCGCCGCGGGTTCGAGCGTGTAGGCGAGCCGAGGTCGACCGCGGCCGGACGGCGCCGAGGTCTGCTGCGACACGAGGTCGGCCGCTACGAGTTGGCCGAGGTGTTGGCGGATGGCGTTGTGGTGGAGCCCGAAGTGGGAGGTCAACTCGGCGACGTCAACCGATCGTCGGGCATCGGCGAGGTACCGAAAGATCTCGTGACGTGTCGGATCGCCAAGTGCCCTGGCCTGGCGTTGCAGGGTCATCCGGTATCACCCATCGTGCGATCGCCACACCGGCTCGGACCGTGTCCCGGCACGTCAGGCGGATCCGATGTCGACGAAGACCTCGCCATCGCGGACCTCCACGGCATAGGTCGGAGTCGGCTCGGTAGCGGGCAGGCACTGTGGCTCTCCGGTGTCGACGTCGAACACGCTGCCGTGCTTCCAACACTCGATCTGGCGCCCCTCCACCTCGCCTTCGGACAGCGAGATGTCCTCATGGGTGCACCGGTCGCCGAGCGCATAGACGTCGTCGCCGATTCGGATCAGCGCCAGCGTGTGCGCTCCGACCTGCACCTGCCGGGCGCTGCCAGGGGCGATGTCATCGAGCCGGCAGGCACGAACGAACACAGCTCAGCCCTGGGGCTCGTCGGTGGCGTAGGTCCAGTCCGGTTGCTTCAACCAGAACGACTCGTCGTAGTGAGCACGGCCATCAGCCAGGTCGAGCAGTTTCGGGATCGGAAGCTTCCGGTGCAGCCGGCACTGACCGGTCTCGATGTGCTCAGCGAACTCCTCCGGGAACGCTCGCAGGATGCTGCTCACCACGATCTGCTCCTCGGTGGCGAGATAGCAGCGACTGCCGTCGGTGACGTGCTCCAGCCAGCGGGCGATCTCGGCGAGATCCCGGTCGGTGCCGATCGCCGGTCTCGATCCGCTCGAGGTGTCCGGTGATGGCGCCCGATCCCATCTTGCACGGCGGGCATTGGCCGCACGACTCGATCGACAGAAACCGCGAGAAGCGGTAGGCGGCGTCGACCATGCAGGCGGTGTCGTCGTACACGATGAAGCCGGCCGAGCCGAGCCCGCTGCCGATCTCCCGAAACGCTTCGTACCTGAGCGTGACGTCGAGCTGTGCGGCAGGGATCACGGCGTTGGCGACACCTGAGAAGACGGCCTTGATGCTTCGACCCGGTTCGACACCGCTGCCGACGGCGTCGATCACGCTGCGCAATGAGGTACCCATCTCGACCTCGCCGACATCGGGCGCGATCACGTCACCGACGACGGTCGTGACGATCGTGCCGGGTGACGACGGCGTACCGATCGACGGCGAACCACTCGGCTCCGTTGGCGAGGATGTGGGCGACGTTCGAGAGCGTCTCGACGTTGTTGACGAGGGTCGGGTTCGAGCCCGGCTTCGGATGCTCGGGCAACTCCGAGTCGGGTCGGGGATCGCTCGGGCCGCCGATCCGCACGGGAGTCGCCTGCCAGCCGAGCTGCGGGGCGGTCGCGAACAGCCCGTGCAGATACGGCGGCAGCCATCGCGGCAACGGCTCGTTGCCCTCGATCACCTCGAGCATCGCCTTTTCCTCGCCGTACAGGTACTCATCGGGGCCGGCGACGATCGTGACGGTGCAGTCGCCACAGATTCCCGACGCTTGGAACTCTTCGACGGCCCGCGTCACCCGCTCGATCTCCCGCGTGAAGCTCGCCTTCAAGCAGATGAACGCCTCCGCCGCGTCAACGGCGAAGGCGGCGATGATGACCCCCTCCACCAGTTGGTACGGGTTGGCGCGCATCAAGGCGCGGTCCTTGAAGGTGCCCGGTTCGCCCTCGGCACCGTTGCAGACGAGGTAGCGCCGACCGCCTTCCTGTCCGGCGACGCCGGCCCACTTCTGACCGGTCGGAAAGCCGCCGCCCCCTCGACCCCGCAACCCGGATCGACGCACTTCGTCGATCGTGGCTTCCCGTCCGAGTCTCGTGGGCACGGTGGATACCTGCACCACCGGGAGTTGTTGCCAGATACTCGTCGAACGAGGCGATCGGCTCGGGCGGCAGGAGGAACGTCGTCACATCGCCACGGTACCCGAACGATCCGATTTGTTCTAGCGTGGGCTAGAACAACTCACGAAACGCCGAGGAGCCGAGGTCGATGAGAACGCTGATACGGGTGCGCAACGCAAACTGCACCGAGTGCTTGAACGCGATCCACGACGAGTTGCTGGCGAGAGACCAGGTTCGTGCGGTGCGCATCCACACCGCCGACGGTTGCCTCGAGGTCGAACATGACCACGACGAACCCGGTGAATTGATCGCCTTGCTGCAGCGGTCGCTGCACGGCTGGCAGATTGCCGACAACGGCGAGGTCATCGAGGTCGAATCGATCGCCCAGATCGCCCACGTCTGCCACCTCGGCCACCCCAGCCACCCCGTCTCGTCGGCCGATCTCGGAGGAGAAGCACCCTGCTTCGCCCACCTCCTCGACGAGTTGTGAGTTGTGCCAGGAGCGTGAGCCGATAGGCGAACTGTGACCAATCGTGACGGGGAGATTCGTGCGGAATGAAAGGAGCGAAGCGACCTATCCGCTGAATCTCCAGGCACAACTCCCAACTCCGAGGGTCAGACTTCGGCGACGTAGAGGATCGGTTCGGTGGGGGTGGCCGAACCGGTGACCGGTTCGATCGTGACACCCCACGCAGCCGGGCTGCCGTCGATCTCCATGATCCGCTCGATATCGCCATCGGAGGCGTCGTCGAGCAAACCCATCGCGTGTGCACCCTCGGCGTCGATCAGCCAGAGTTCGTAGGCCAGACCAGCGCCAGGTCGGTCGAGACCATGTCCGATCACGGCGGCCCGATCATCCGACCAAGCGACCGTGAACGATCCGCCTTCACCCGCGAGTTGCGCGACGCGGCCCCGCGGATCACTGAGAATCGCAGCGACCTGTTGATCGAACCCATCCGCCTGACGGCCGCCGAACACCAGCGCCCCGGCGACGAACATGACCGCAGCGGCAGCGATCGACAGCACCGCCCGAACCGTACGCGACGACGTCGCTCAGCGAGGCTGACCACGCCGACCGGTAGCGGTGAAAGTTGCCGGGTGACGGCGATCTCAGCCATCACACTCTGGCGCAGGCCCGCAGGCGGCGACGTCTCCGTCAAGGTGCCCAGCTCGGATGCCGTGTGCCGGAAGTCGGCCACATCGGAGCGACAGATACTGCAGTTGCCGTAGTGCGCTTCGAAGGCGATTCGTTCGCCGGCGTCGAGCGCGTCGAGCGCGTAGGCGGCGGCGAGGTGGTGGATCTCGGTCTCACTCATGGTCTGCTCCCAGTTCGTCGCGAAGTCGGATCATGCCGTCGCGTATTCGGGTCTTGATGGTGCCCTCCGGTGTGTCGAGCAGGACGGCGACCTCGCGGTACGTGTGGCCGCCGAAATAGGCGAGCTCGACCGCTTGGCGTTGCATGTCGGTCAGCTTGTCGAGCGCCTTGCGCACCCGGCGTCGCTCGAACTCGGTGTGATCGTTCTCGACGACCTCGTCGGAGACGGAGTCGTGTTCGATCGTGATCTTCGAGCCCTCGCGCTCGTTGCGAACCCGAGTCGACTGTTCGGACCGGACGCGGTCGACAGCCCGGCGATGGGCGATCGTTGCGGCCCAACCCGTGACCGTGCCTCGCTCGGCGTCGTAGCGCGGGGCGAGCCGCCAGATCTCGACGAACACCTCTTGGACGACCTCTTCGGTCTGGGAAGGGTCGCGGACCACCTTCAGCACGATCCCGTGCACCAGCCCGGAGATCGAGTCGTATAGCTCTCCGAACGCCGCTTGGTCACCGAGCCCTGCGAGCTTCAGCAGCCGCCCGAGCGGGTCGCTCACCGAAGCCGCATCGGCCTGCTCGGGCGCCGGCCGCGACGAAGCGCGAATGCTTCTCAGCACGCCCACGACTTGGCTCCTCGGGTGGGTGGCCGGGCCGGAAGGGTTGGAACGGTTGCGAACACGACCAAGGTTCGGAGCCTAAGGGGTTTCGGATTGGTCGGCCGTCGAACGGCGGAGCCCCGGACGGCAATCCATATCGAGATTCGCTCCGAACGAGGCGTATGAACGTGTCCCGAAACATCCGACCCGCCCGCACGTGGCGGCGACCTCTCGGAGCCCTCGCCGGGCTCACCTCTGCGCTCGCCGGATTGGCTGTGGCCGAACTTGCCAGCGTTCCGGGCGAGCGACTGCAATCACCGGTGCTCGACGTCGGGGACCGCGTCGTCGATGGGGTGCCAGTTGCCGTGAAGACGCTGGCGATCGAATGGTTCGGCACCAAGGACAAGCTGGCGCTGCTGATCGGAATCGGATCGCTGTTGACGGTGTACGCCGTGCTGGTCGGCGTGCTCTCCGTGTCTCGCCGGTGGCGACTGGCGATCGCCGGGGTCGGATTGTTCGGCCTGGTCGGGGCGTACGCCTCACAAACGACGCGGCGTGCGGCGCCGTGGTATGCCGTTACTCCCAGCTTGCTGGGCGGCATCGTCGCCGCCTTGGTACTGACCTGGTTGCGACGCCAGTTGATCAAGCCAACAGCGATGACGGAGAGCAGCAGGACCGACGACGAACCTCTGGTCGAGTCGTGCTTGGCCGAACTGGACCGGCGCAGGTTCATGCTGGCGGCGGGTGCCACTGCTGCCGGTGCGCTCGTGATCGGTGGGGCCGGACGGGTGCTCGGAACACGTTCTGGCGTGGGCAACCAGCGCGACACTCTCGGACTGCCGATTCCCTCCCAGCGGCTGACCGCTGTGCCTGCGTCCGTCAGCGCACCGGCGTTCGGCGTGTCGCCGTTCTTCACGCCAAACGACGACTTCTACCGCATCGACACCGCGCTCACGGTGCCACAGGTGTCGGTCGACGGCTGGAAGCTGAAGGTCAAAGGCCTCGTCGATCGGGAGTTGACGCTGTCATACGAGGAGCTGATCGCGCGACCGGTCGTCGAATCCGACATCACGCTGACCTGCGTCTCCAACGAAGTCGGCGGCAAGTTGATGGGAACCGCCCGCTGGCTCGGCGTACGGCTCGACGACCTGCTGGCCGAGGCCGGCATCGACCCGAACGCCGATCAGATCGTCGGCCGATCGGTCGACGGCTACACGTGTGGCTTCCCGGTGAGTGCGCTCGACGGCCGCGACGCCCTGATCGCGATCGGGATGAACGGCGAGCCGCTGCCGCTCGAGCACGGATACCCGGCTCGGCTGATCGTGCCAGGCCTGTACGGGTACGTGTCTGCCACCAAGTGGTTGACCGAGCTCGAACTCACACGTTTCGATCAGTTCGACCAGTACTGGGTCGATCGCGGCTGGGTCCAGGAGGCACCGATCAAGGTCCAGAGCCGGATCGACACACCCAAGGGACTCTGCCGAAGGTCGCCGCCGGAAACGTGGCGATCGCCGGCGTGGCGTGGGCACAGACCCGCGGCATCGACCGCGTCGAGGTGCAGATCGACGACGGACCGTGGACCGAAACACGCCTCGCCGACGAGCTCAACGACGTCACGTGGCGCCAGTGGACATACGCCTGGGAGGCGACGCCGGGCGCCACACCGTGACGCGTTCGTGCGACCGAACGAACAAAAGATGGCGAAGGAGCAATCCAGACCGCCGACCGCACCGAACCATTCCCGAGCGGCGCAACCGGCCAACACCAGATCGTGGTGATCGTCCAGTGAGCGACCGTTCGAAACCCCCAAACCCCACCAACCGGAGGAACACCGTGAACACCAAGAACACCCTCAACCATCGCCCTCGACGAATGATCCGAACGATCACGGCGCTCACCGCGCTGTCGCTCGTTGCCGCAGCATGCGGCGGCGACGGCGACGACCCGGTCGCCGAGCGCCGCGGCCACCACCGTCGCTCCGGCGACCACCGATCGCCGACGACATGTCGGACGACATGGACGACATGGCTGAAGGCACGCAGTTCGGCCCGGCCTGCTCGGCCGTTCCGGCCGACGGCGAAGGCAGCTTCGGCGGCATGGCCGACGACCCGGCCGCCACCGCAGCCGGCAACAACCCGGTCCTGTCGACGCTCGTCACCGCCGTCGTCGAAGCCGGCCTCGTCGACACCCTCAACAGCGAAGGCCCGTTCACGATCTTCGCCCCGACCAACGATGCCTTCGCAGCTATCCCCGCCGACCAGCTCCAAGCAGTGCTGGCCGACAAGGACCTGCTCACCAGCATCCTCACCTACCACGTCGTCGCCGGGCAGAGCCTGTCCGCCTCCGACCTGGGAGACGCCGGAACACTCGAGACGGTGAACGGTCTGAGTCTGGAGTTCGGCGCTGACGGAACATCGGTCAACGGCGCAAGCGTGGTCTGCTCGGACGTGACCACGGCGAACGCCACGGTCCACATCATCGACGCCGTGCTGCTGCCGCCTGCCGACGAGATGTCGGAAGACGACATGTCCGACGACATGGGCGATGCCATGATGGCCCCGAGCGGCCCGGCGTGTGTTGCAGTTCCCACCGATGGTGAGGGCAGCTTCGAGGGCATGGCCGACGACCCGGCCGCCACCGCAGCCGGCAACAACCCGGTCCTGTCGACGCTCGTCACCGCCGTCGTCGAAGCCGGCCTCGTCGACACCCTCAACAGCGAAGGCCCGTTCACGATCTTCGCCCCGACCAACGACGCCTTCGCAGCTCTCCCCGCCGACCAGCTCCAAGCAGTGCTGGCCGACAAGGACCTGCTCACCAGCATCCTCACCTACCACGTCGTCGCCGGCGAGAAGCTCAGCTCGGAAGATCTGATCGCCGCCGGCACGGTGGAAACAGTCAACGGTGGCTCGCTCACGATCACCGATGTCGACGGCACGCTCACGATCAACGGTGTCGAGGCCGGCTGCATCAACGTGCCGACGGCCAACGCCACGGTTCACATCATCGGCGGAGTGCTGCTCCCCGGCTGATGACAGATCGTCCGTGCTCCCCCTCACGGACGTAACAAGTCCTCCGGGACAGGCGGTGGCGCCGGTCGGGAAACCGACCGGCGCTTTCGCGCGTACGCAGGAAGTCGGTGCCTACTCGGCGTCAATCTCGTCGAGGAGGTCGATCAGTTGGCCGAGGCCGGCGAGACGGGCGTCGAGGTCGGCGCCGACCGGATTGACCCTCAGGCTCGTGGTTCCACACTCGCGGTGGCCGCGCGGTCGTCCCATCGCCCCGAACGTGAAGGCGTAGCCATCCGCATGGCGTCGGTCGGCCTCCTCGACGTCATCGGTGAACTCCAGGCCGACAGCCACCGTGAGGTCGATGTCGGCGAGTGAGCGGCCGGCAAGTGCAGCGCCCCGCTCGATCTCGTCGAAGAACACCGACGCCGTGTCAGTTGGGAGTTGTGCCTGGCACAACTCCCAACTGGTTAGCGGAAGGTGAAGCCGGTGCCGGGGCGACTGGGGATCACGAGTTGGCCGTTGCGCAATTCGACCTGTTCGTTGAACAGCGGGGCGAACCAGTCGACGTGTTCGACCGAGATGCAGTTGGCGATCGAACCGGCCATGGCGAGGCTGTACTCGGTGAAGAAGTGTGACGAGACGGGCGTGTCGTGCACGGCCGCGACCGCCGCCGCCTTGCGGAACTCGCTGTAGCCGCCGATCCGCTGCAGGTCGGGCATCAGGATGTCGGCGGCGCGTAGCGTCGAGCATGTCCTTGATGCCGTAGGCGGTGAATTCGGTTTCGCCCGATGCGATCGGAGTGTCGAGGGCGGCCCGCACCTCGGCGCTGCCGCCCAGGTCGTGAACGGCAACCGGCTCTTCGATCCAGGTCAGATCGAACTGCTCGAGGCGACGCCCGAGTCGGATCGCCTGCTTGGGTGTGAACTTCTGGTTGATGTCGACCAGCAGGCGCACGTCACGGCCGATCGCCTCTCGAACGACGCGGACTCGCTCGACGTCGTCGTCGGGCCGGGCACTCCCGATCCGCAGTTTGATGGCGGTGAAGCCCATCTCGACGAAGGCGGTCGCTTCGGCGACGATCTCATCCAGGTCGGCCGACATCCACAGGCCGGAACTGGCGTAGGTGTCGACCGTGTCGCGGCAGGCGCCGAACAGCTTGTGCAACGGCAACTCGGCCGCACGACCGACCGCGTCCCAGCAGGCGACATCGATCGCCCCCATGGCAGCGATCGTGACACCTTTGTGGCCGGTCGGATTGACCTCCATCCAGAGGTCACGCCAGATGCCCGAGGTGTCGTGCGGGTCGCGCCCGACGACGAGTTCCCCGAGCCCTTGGATCATCGACTCGAACGAGGCGATCCGGGCGGCGTTGATCGTGAACACGAACGACTCTCCGACCACGCCCTGATCGGTGCGCAGCGTGACCAGCACACACCCGACCGAACGGATCGCGTGGATCGCCGTGCCGATCGGTTTGGGCAACGCGAGTTCGACCAGTCGAGTGTCGATCCGTTCGATCTTCACGACAGCACCGACGCCGTCATTGCCGGTACGACGGATCGATCTGGTCGAGCAGTCGCAGCAACGCCGGCCACTCGTACTTGCCCAGCGGAAAGTGGTCGTACTGACGCTTGGCGAGTTCCCAGATGTCGGTCGGCCCGGGGTCGATCGCCAGACCGCTCCCCCGCGCCTGCAGCAGCGTGCGACAGCCCCTGATCAGGTAGTGCATCACCATGAACGCCTCGCCGGCCGTCTCACCGACGGTCAGGAAACCGTGGTTGCGCATGATCAACACCCGATTGCCGTCCATGTTCTTGGCCAGCCGCTCTCGCTCTTCCAACGTGAGTGACAGCCCTTCCCAATCGTGATAGCCGATCTCGCCGTACAGCATCGACGTGTCCTGCACGAGGTGCTCGAACCCGTGCTCGAGCGCCGTCACCGCCAGCGCGTCGGGCACGTGGGCATGGAACACGACCTTCCACTGCGGGAAGTCGTTGTGGATCGCCGAGTGGATCACGAAACCGGCCGTGTTCACATCGGCGGGGCCCTCCAGCACGTTTCCGTCGGCGTCGACCTTGATCAGGTTCGAGGCGGTCACCTCGTTGTAGAGCAGGCCGAACTTGTTGAGGAAGAAGTCGTGGTCGGAACCGGGTACCCGCATCGTGATGTGGTTCCAGACCAAGTCGTCGTAGCCGAAGTGGGCGGCCAGGCGATACATCGCGGCAAGGTCGACCCTGGCCTCCCATTCGGCGCCCGAAAAGCTGGTGCTGTTGCTGGCGCTGAAGTCGGCGGCCGTGACCTCACGGTTGCCGGTGGGTTCGCTCGTCGTCATGGGGTGCTGCCGTTCTGTTGCTCGTGGAGGATCAGGCCATTGTCGCGCTCGATCCGCTGCATCGCGATCAGGTGTGGCGCCGAGAACCCGAACTCGGCTTCGGCTCGCTCGTACAGCTGGGAAACGGAACGCGTGAACGACAGGTCGGCGCCGACCACCTCGGCCAACTCCAGGGCGAGACGCAAGTCCTTGGCAGCCAGCCCGAGGTCGAACGTGTCGTCGTAGCCGCCGTTCAGCAACTCGGGTCCGTAGCGGTCGGCGACGTAGCTGCGACCGGTGCTGTGCTGGACGATGTCGAGCATCTTGTCGGGCGCCACCCCGCCCTTCACACCGAGCAGCAGGGCTTCGGTGAGACACACCGAGTTGAGATAGCACAGCATCACTTGGGCGATCTTGGCGACATAGCCGGAGCCGTGCGGCCCGAGCAGGTCGTAGCGATCACCGATCGCCTCGAACACCGGTTGGCAGCGTGCGTGCACGCCCGGGTCGCCTCCGACCAGCACGGTGAGCGTGCCTGCTTCGGCACCTTCAGCACCACCCGACACGGGGGCGTCGAGCACCGCGATGCGGTCGCCGACGAGCGCCTCGATGTGGCGAGCAC
Source organism: uncultured Acidimicrobiaceae bacterium (assembly GCA_963700265.1). Lineage (GTDB taxonomy): Bacteria > Actinomycetota > Acidimicrobiia > Acidimicrobiales > Ilumatobacteraceae > Ilumatobacter. Next base: position 521,307 of record CAVOWX010000005.1, read on the forward strand.
AGTCGAGGTCGTTGGTGCTGAGATCGATCCAGGTCGCGCCCGGATCGCATCTTGGGCACGATCACGTGCTCCGACGTCGCGAACCTGCGTCGGTCCGGGGAGCGATGTCAACACGACGTCGGCGCCCACTACCGCTGTCGCGGCGTCGGCGGCGGGGATCGCGCCGTGCGCCACGACGTCGGCGACCTTCGCTGAATCGAGGTCAGTCACGGTCACCTCGAACCCGGCCGCACACAGGTTGCGGGCCATCGGCCCACCCATGTTGCCGAGCCCGACGAACGCCAGCCGAAGCTCTTGGGGTATCAATCGACCAACCCGTCGACCAGCACCCGTTCGCGGGCATGGTGCAGTTCGGTTGCCCGCCCGTAGACGGTGACCGAGTGGTGCGGTCGGTTGACACGGAACGGGTCGAACACGTACGACGGCAACCCGATGTAGCGGGTCGAGGCTCCCTCGACGGTCGTGACGCGATGCAACGAGTACCGGCCGGCGAACAACTGCATGTCGCCCGGAACCAGGTCGAGTTGGCGAACACCGTCGCGCCCGCCCGCCAACACGTCGGCGACCTGTTCGAAGTTCTCGGCGTCCGGTCGGCGGATGTTCGGCACGTACTCGAACAGCCCGCCGGCGTCGCCCTTCTGGGCAACGATGCTGACCGTGAACTCGTTGCCGTCGAAGTGCCACGGGAGACCGTGGCCCGGGTTCTGAACGCCGTAGGGATTGCGGCCGAGCGGGTCGGCCCAGCGATAGATCGGTCGGTCGATCCCGAGGCACTCCCACACGAAGTGGGCGATGATGTCGGAGTCGTAGATCTGACGGAGCGGTGAGTCGGTGAACAGCAGATCGGCGTTGATGAATCCGCTCTCGCGATGCTGAAACGTGCGGACCGGATGATCGATCGGCAGCGATTCGTCGTCGGGCGAGAAGTACGGGTTGTGGTCCTGTTGGGACCAGTGGGCCTGACTGTGCAGCCGAACCGCTTCGCCGCGCATTGCGGCGACGGCCTCTGGGCGCACGAAACTCGAGATGCGGCAACACCCGAGCGCCCGCATCTGGTCACGCGTCTCCGTGACGAGCGCGGTGCGGGTCGGGCTGGTGAGATCGTGAACCGGATAACGATCGAGATCGATGAATCGATCGAGGTCGATCTCGGCAGCAGCAAAAGCCGTTGGCATGAGCCCTCACATCTTCTGACGTACGGACCGGCACCCACGCCGGATCGACGACATTGAAACAGGAAACTGGACGAATGTCCAGTCTTGGTATAGAACGTCCTCGTGAGCGACGAGACGGTCTTGACCGACACGCAGGAGGCGATCCTCGACGCCACGATGTCGTGCATCGTTCGCGACGGGATCGACGGGGCGAGCCTGCGCAGCGTGGCTCGCCAGGCGGACGTGTCGCTCGGCCTGCTGAGCTACCACTTTCAGGACAAACGGTCCCTGATCGTCGCCGCCTTTCGGCTGGCGACCGACCGGCTGTTCGAGACCAGCCTCGACTCGCTCGACGGTCTCGACGACGCCGAAGACCGCGTCCGCGCCTTCGTGCGCGGCGCCTTCCACGGCAAGTTCCTCGAGCACGACTACCTCGCCTTGCGACTGGCCCTGTGGGCGATCTCACGGACCGATCCCCACATCGAGGCCGTCGAGAAGCGCCTCTACGTTCGCTATGCCAAGCAGATCGCAGCCCTCATCGGCGAAGCTCGTCCGGCGCTCAGCGCCGAGCAAGCCGGGCAGCGCGCAACCGACATCATCGTGATCCAGAACGGCCTCTGGCTGAACTGGGCCAGACACTCGAACCTGACCGACCTGCGCCGCGGCCTCGCCCGTTGTGACGAGATCGCCCTCGGCCCGAGCACCCCAGCTGACGGGATGTGCCTGGCACATCCCGTCATGTTGTCGATTGCTAGGTTGCGCTCTCCTCCAACAGAATGGCTACCTATGTCGACAGCTTCTGAAATTGATCGCCGAGCCGACCGAGGTCGCAGCGATGCGGTCGCCGCGACCGGTGGGTCACGGGCCGGTCAGGGCCTACGACTGGATCTCCCACCATGCTGATCAGCGGCCGAACAACGTGGCCGTACGCGACCTCGGGAGCGGTCACAGCTTCACCTATGCGCAGCTCGATCGCCGGATCGATGCGATGGCTGCGTATCTGGCATCGATCGGGATCGGGCGCGGCGACCGGGTTGCCGTGCAGGCCCACAATGGCGTCGAGTTCTTCGACGTGCAGTTCGCGTGCGCCCGGCGGGGCGCGATCTGTGTGTTGCTGAACTGGCGGCTCACGGTCACCGAGTTGGAGTACATCCTCAACGACAGTTCACCGGCACTGCTGGTGCACGACGTGTCGTTCACCGAGTCGGCGGAGGAACTGCAGCGGCGCTGTTCGATCGGCGAACTGCTGGCGATCGACGGCGGCACGCCAGAGAGTCCCTACGAGCAGACGCATCGCCCGCTTCGACGGCCAGGACGGTGGACGCGCCGAAATCACTCACGACGACCTGATCACGATCATGTACACGTCGGGAACGACCGGGCTCCCGAAGGGGGCGATGATCACCCACGGCATGAACTTCTGGAATGCCGTCAACCTTGGCATTCCCGCTGGGATCGGGATCGACACGGTGCACCTGAACGTGCTGCCGTTGTTCCACACCGGCGGGCTGAACTGCTACAGCAACCCGGTGCTGCACGCCGGCGGCACCGTCGTGTTGTTGAAGGCGTTCGATCCGGGTGAGACGCTGGGAGTACTGGGCGACCCGGCCCAGGGAATCACCCACTTCTTCGCCGTGCCGGCGCCGTACCAGTTCATGATGCAGCACCCCGATTTCGCCGACACCGACCTGTCGCGCCTGCGGGTCGCCGGCGTCGGAGGAGCACCGTGCGCGCTCACGATCATGGAGACCTGGTTCGAACGTGGTGTCTCGCTGGCGCAGGGGTTCGGGATGACCGAGACCAGTCCGGCTTGCATCTTCCTCGACCCGGGCGATGCGCTGCGCAAGATCGGTTCGACCGGCAAGGTGCTGCTCCACACGGAGGCTCGGATCGTCAACGACGAGGGCGGTGACTGCGGGCCGGACGAGATCGGTGAGCTGTGGGTCGCAGGCCCCAACATCACTCCCGGCTACTGGAACCGCCCCGATGCCACGGCCGATGCGTTCGAGGGCCGCTGGCTGAAGACCGGTGATGCCGCTCGCATGGACGACGAGGGCTTCATCTACATCGTCGACCGCTGGAAGGACATGTACATCTCCGGTGGCGAGAACGTCTACCCGGCCGAGATCGAGAACGTGCTCTACCAGCTTCCTGAGGTGGCCGAGGCGGCGATCATCGGGGTACCCAACGACAAGTGGGGCGAGGTCGGCCTGGCCGTACTGGCGCTCAAGCCGGGCACCACTCTCGACCGAGCGACGGTGGTCGAGCACTGCGTCAGCCGCCTCGCCAAGTTCAAGATCCCCAACGACATCGCAATCGTCGAGGCACTCCCCCGCAACGCCACCGGCAAGGTCCTCAAGCGCGAGCTGCGAACCCAGTTCGTAGACGCCGACGCCCCCAAGATCTCGTAACTCATGACGGGATGTGCCTGGCACATCCCGTCATGAATGGGTTCAGATGGCGCCGAGGGAGCGCTCGGTCACGACCAGGTGCTGCCCGACCAGGTGCTGCCCGACCACGTCGAACCCGACCACGTGCTGCCCGACCACGTCGAACCCGACCAGGTGCTGCCCGACCACGTGCTACCCGACCACGTGCTACCCGACCACGTGCTACCCGACCACGTGCTACCCGACCACGTCGAACCCGACCACGTCGAACCCGACCAGGTGCTGCCCGACCACGTGCTACCCGACCACGTGCTACCCGACCAGGTGCTGCCCGACCAGGTGCTGCCCGACCAGTCGTCGGCGCCTTTCCAGGCCGTACCAGCCTCGCTGGCTTTGACCCAGGCGGAGGGCTTCCACTTGGCGCCCGTGACGGTCGTTTCGCCGACGAGCGACTTGCCGTCGATCGTCACGTGGTCGGTGCCGCGTGATGCTTCGAGCGAACCGAGTCCGGTCGCCACTGGAGCTGCCTTCCCCGCCTTCTCGACATCGGCGACCATTGCGGCCGTCAGATCGACGACGCCGTTGCCCTTCACGACTTCGAACTGGAAGGTATCGGTGGCCGTGCTGGTCAGCAGACCTTTCAACTGATCCGGCGAGAGTTCCGGCCGCTGCTGAAGCAACAGCGCCGCAGCACCGGACACGACTGCGGTCGACTGTGAGGTCCCCGATCCGAGGAACAACCGGTCGTCGTCGACACGACCCTCGGGATGCTCGACGTCGACCCGTGAGCCCGGCGCACGCAGACTCATGATCGAGACCCCGGGGGCAAGCAGGTCGGGGTTGCGGTCGCCGTTCCCCGACGGTGCCCACAACGGGTTGACCCATCCGTAGGAAGAGTCGAACCGGGCCGCCGAGACCGCCATGACACGAGGGTTCGTCGCCGGATTTGCCAGGCCGAACGAAAGCACGCCTTCGTTCCCCGCCGAAACAGCGACGAAGATGCCGTGATCCCAGGCGTTCTCAACTGCCTTCGACAATGGGTCGAGAACCGCCGACTGGGTGCCGTTCGTGTTGTACGACAGATTGAGCACCCGGATGTTGAGCCCGTTCTGATTGCGGTTCTGCACGACCCAGTCGATGGCGGCGATGACCTGCGACACGTCGACGGCGCCGGTGTTGTCGGCGACCTTGACGCTCACGATCCGGGCATCGGGTGCGACACCGATGAAGTCGCCTTGACGCGGATGCAGCGGATCGGCGCCGGGTGTGCGCCCGGCGATGATGCCCGCCATGTGAGTGCCGTGGCCGTAGGTGTCGAGCCCGGCGACGGCGTCGACATTGCCCTCGAACGAGAGATCGGGCCCGACGAATACCTTGGTGGTCGAGAGCTCGGCGATCGGGGCGACCCCGGTGTCGATCACGGCGACGTCGATACCGGCGCCGGTGTAGCCGGCTGCCCACATCGCGTCGGCGCCGACTTGGGCGACGACGTCACTCATGCTCGTGGGATACGAGGCAGCAGCACGGGTCGCCGAGGCTGCCGAAAACCTTTGTCCAGTCGAACGGACTGTTCGCGCTCCAGGTCCCTGCAGACGGAACCGTGGTCGTCGTCGGAGGAGTCGTGGTCGGAGGAGGGAGGAGTCGTCGTCGGAGGAGGAGTCGTCGTCGGAGGAGTCGTCGTCGTGGGGGCCGGCGTGGGAGCCGGCGCGGGCGACTCGACGACCACCGTGGTTTCTGTGGGAACCACGGTGGTCTCTATGGGCAGAGACTTCTTGTCGCCCTTGTCGCCCTTGTCGCCCTTGCCGGCTTTGGCAGCGGAGGCATCGAGCCCGGGGGCGAGAGCGATCAGGACTGCCGAAACAGCGATCGCAGTCAGGCGAGTGGGCGTCGAGCGCCGCATGGCTTTCATGATGGGGCCTTTCCTGAGACGTTGAGACTGGACCAGGTCACCCCGGACCAAGTGGCACCTGACCACGTGGCACCTGACCACGTAGCACCCGACCAGGTAGCACCCGACCACGTGGCACCTGACCACGTAGCACCCGACCACGTAGCACCCGACCAGCGTAGCACCCGACCAGGTGCCGCCGGACCACGTAGCACCGTTCCAGGTGCCGCCGGACCACGTGCGCCAGAAGGCGTCGTGATCCCGTCCGAGCCTTGCGCCGACAGGGCAGGCGTGAAGACCTGAACCGGGGCCTTGGCGGCGGAGTTGGTGTTCTTGGCGACATCCTTGGCGCTGACCTTTCCGAATCCGTCGATATAGCTGGGAACGTTCTTGAAGTCCTTCGCCGTCTTCTCGAGCAGGAACTTGATCTGGTCCGGGGTGAGCGACGGATCCCGTGAGAGCACGGCCGCCGCGAAGCCGCTCACGACGGCGGCCGACTGCGATGTGCCGGAGCCGACGAAATACCTCTCGCCGACGACGGCACTCGGGTACATCCGATCGAGCGTCGAACCTGGCACTCGGAAGCTCATGATCGAACGTCCAGGGGCGACGACGTCGGGCTGACGGTACTCGTTGCCGCCCGAACTCCATGGGGCGATCCAGTCCTGGGCCCCACTGGAGTCGTACGACTCGTGCGCTCCGACGGCGATCACGTACGGCGACACCGCCGGGCTGTCGATACCGCCGAACTCGCTGCCGCGGTTGCCCGCAGCTGCGACGACGACGATCCCTGCATGCCACGCCCGTTCGACGGCGGCCGACAGCGGGTCACCCTGGCTGGTCTTGATCCCCGGCATGCCGAGCGAGAGGTTGAGGATGCGAATGTTGAGGCCGTTGTCGTTCTTGTGTTCGACGACCCAGTCGATCGCAGCGATCACCTGGGCGATGCTGGTCTCACCGGTGGCACCGGCGACCTTGACACTGACGATCCGGCTGTCGGGTGCGATGCCCAGCACCTCATCCCCGTTGCCATTGATGATGCCGGCCAGGTGGGTGCCATGCCCATACGTGTCGAGGTTGACGAGGTCGGATTGACCTCCCTCGACGGAGAGGTCGGGGCCGTACACGATCTTGCCGGGCTGATCGAGTCCGGACACCGGCGTAACGCCCGTGTCGATCAACGCAACGTCGATGCCCTTTCCGGCGTAACCCTTCTTGACGAGTTCTCCGCTGGACTGCTCGGTCACGATCCGCATCGGCACCGGCGACCCGGGCTTGACGGCCATCGCGAAGCTGATCGGAGCCGGAGCCGCGACCGACACATCCGGAACGCTCCCCGAGTAGGCGCCGCTGCGCTCGGCAGCGGCCGTGCCGGCGATCAGCACGAACGTCAGCGCCAGGGCGCTTGCTGCACGGTGACCGAAGTGGAGCCGTCTCGCTCGGACGTGCCCCTGCACGTGTGTCGTGGTTCGTCTTCGCCGCCTGGCCATGCTCTCTGCTTCCCGCCTTCGAAAGAACTCCGCTATCTGGTTCCTTATGCTGCCCAGAGTGGCGGCTCAGCCACCGAAAGTCGAGTCAAGTTGCACTCAAGATGCACGCAGTCTCGACACGCCGACCGGGCGTACCGAACGACGACTCAGCCGTCGGCGAGGATCGTGACTCTCGCGTTGAGGGGGTCGAGCGAGATCATCGCCCCGTCGCGGATCGTGGTCAGTGCATCGGCGAATCCCACGATGGTCGGGAGGTCGAGTTCTCTGGCGATAATCGCTGCATGGCAGCTCGGACCGCCTTCCGTGACGACCAGCCCACCCACGATCGGCAACACCGAGTTGTAGGCGGGGGTCGTTGCTGAAGTCACCAGGATGTCCCCTGGCTCGAGGCGGTCGAAGGCGTCGCTCGGGCTGAGCGCCACGACGAGCGCGACCCTGAACCGTTCGGGTGCCGATCCCACTCGTCTCGTGGGCGTCGTTGAACTTGTCGTTCAGGAATGCCCCCAAACCGGTCATCAGTTCGGCGACGGGGCCCGGAAACACGCTCGGGTCGGGCGGCGGCGATGGCTCACCGTTGAGGTGTGGCGGCGGCGAGAGCTCGCCCTCGGAGCGCAGTTTGGCAACCATCGAGTCGACGTCGGCGATGCTGGGTGTCGGTCGCCCTTCGAGCAGTGCCGAAATGTCGTCGAGCTCGAGCGCCCAGATGTCGTCGGCGCTGCGAATCCGCCCGCGCTCCACCAGTCGACGACCCACGCACCGGTAGGCCTCGCCGGCGATCCCGCCCAGCCAGGAAGCGAGGATCCCGGAGTTGTCGTCGAGCATCCGGTGCGTTCGATGTGCATCGGTGGCGAGCCGGTCGAACTCGGCCCGGTCCGTCACGGGCACACGTTCACGGAGTTCGGCGAGGATTGCCTCCGGGTCCTGGTCGGCGGCGGCCGACGAGACGGTGCGATGGGCTCGGATGCTGGCCAGCACGATCCCGGGATGGTCGATCACCCGGGTGGCATTCAAGGTGTCCTCGGTGCTCCACCAGCCGTGGTGTTCGAGGTAGTCATCGAGCGCTGCCGCGGCCTCGCTGCTGTGATTGCGGACAGCGCCGAGATCCGAGGCAACGGCGCCGTCGAGTGCTGCAGCAATCCGAGCCAGCCGTGCCGCAGCTTCGATGTGGACGGGCGTGGAGTGCATCACCGCTTGGCGCGTGGCGTCGCGGGGAAGACCCCATTCGCCACAACGTGCCAGCCAAGCGCCGAGCGGAATGCACCCGGCGACCAGTTCGAAATGGCGTCGCTGACCTGCTTCGCAGGCGTCGGTGACGCGAGCCAGATGCTCGGCCAACTGGCGGTCATCGAGGTGCTCGGCGTCGACGCGCTGGAGTTCGAGATTGCGGGCGATCCAGGAAGCGCGTTCGGCTTCCCACTGCTGAGCGAACTGCAACGGTCTGCCCTCGGCGATCGCCGCGGCGGCAACCTTGGTGCGCTTGCGGAAGCCAGGGTGCAGCCGTGTGATCGCCTTGAGCACGAAGGTCGGAGGCGGCTTGCCTGCGCCGCGTGGGATGTCGTGCATGAAGAAGCTGACATACGGCCAGCCGTTGATGTGTCGAACCTCGACGTGCGAGAGCGGCACACCGAGTCCGGCGAACGACGACCGGAAGCCGGCTTCGAAGGCACGCTCCACGTGTTGTCTCATCGGAACCGGGGCAACGCTTTGGCTGTGGGCGGTCTCGCACGACCACACGCCTTTGTCGGGAGCGTCCCAGCTGATGGGCTGCGGACGGTCGGTTTCGGTGATGGTCATGATTCCTCCTTCTGGAAGGGGTCGTTGCCCTGCAAGAGCGCCTCACGGATGATGGTCAGGGTCCAGGCCATCAGGTCGGCGGCGGGCTCGAGGTCGAGCCCGTCCTCGTTGATGAGGCGCCGGTAGACAGCGGCGCTGGCCATGGCATGGACCAGCGACGCCATCGCTTCGCGTTGCTGTTCGGTCAGGTCGGGGCGGATCTCCTCGATCCCCCTGGCCAACGCCGCGTGCCGGGCGAGACGGCGGGCCGAGCGCCCCTGCTCGACCGTGGACGCGTCGATACGGTCCGCCGCCTCGTACACGGTGCCTTGCGCATGCCACGTGCGCCACACCGCTCGGATCATCTCCGGCAGCACATCGAGACCGCCGGGCACCAGGTACCCACCCATCTCGAGTGTGAGCTGATCGGACCGCTCGCCGATGCCGGCGAGCAGCGCCTCGCGGCTGTCGTAGTAGTTGTAGAGGGTTCGCTTCGACACTCCGGCGCGGTCGGCGACTGCCTGGAGCGACACCTCCTCGAGACCCTTCTCGACAATCTCGTCGGATGCGGCCTGCAGGATCATCTCTCTGGCGACTTGCTTCTGACGATCCCTCAGTGTCTCGGCCATACCAGCATCGTAGCACACTTCAGGTATTATGTATACCTTTTGTGCATCTTATGCATTCCCGAGGCAAACTACGGCGTCTACCTGGCGAATCGCCAGCTGACTCGACGTCCTGCAACCGAGCGCTATCGTCGCGACATGGTCGAGGTGAGCTTTCGTGATCTCGTGTTCGGCACCGTCCTGTTGACCTTCGACGGGCGGGTCGTCGAACGCTTCGTGCCACACCTCAACACCTCGCACCGGATTCACTCGACGCATGTGAATGTGCGAGTTCACCAGCCCGACCACAAGGGCAACTGGCGAGTCGAGTTCCGCTACATCGACGGCTCGCGCGGTGGCTTCGACGCCCTGATCGATGACGCCGGATATACCTCGATGCACCCCCTGCTGGCGGAGTTGGCGGCGGCGGGCGTGCCGTTTCTGGACTGACCAGGCACCACCGACAGGACGTCACGATGCAGATCGACACACGCTCACAGGGGCGACTTGCCTCGTTCGACGCCACTCCCGAAGGAGTCGGCCTCGCATTCGATTCGGTCAGCGCCGAAGGTCGAGCCGTGGTTTCGATCACGACGACCGGCCAGATGGTGCAGGCCCAGCGCAAGGCCCGGGGCGGCTGGCGCCTGCGAGCCGTCGACACCCGAACGTCGAACGGCGGCATGCGGTCGCGGCGCAGCGGCGTGCTCGCCGAGAGCGTCACTCGGGCGGCGTTGTCGGCGTACGTCTCCGGCAGCGCATCGTGGGACGCCGATATCCCGAGGCAGGGTGGGCTGGCGAGCCGATCACCGGCACTCCTGATTCCGCTCACGTTTGCTGTCGTCACGGGCCTGGCGCTCTTGGTGATGCAGCTGACGGGCAACCTCGAGGGCTTCGAAACCCGATACATCCCGAACCTGATCGTCGGCGTGGGCTTGATCTCCGGCATCGCGATCTACGCCGATCTGTTCCTGCGCCGGATACGGCCTCGGCTCGCCACGGCGCTGGGCCGCCGCCTCGGAGTGACGATCGTCGAGGGCGAGCACTGGGGATGGATCTCCCGACCCGGCATGTGGGAGACCGAGGGCGGCGGCGTCATGTCGACCGTCAAAGCCTCCGTCGTCGATTTGTTCGTGCTCATCGTTGGATTGGTTCTCCCCATCGCGGCGTTCGCCACGGCGGTCGTTCTCCTGGCGGATCGGTTCCTCGCCTAGCGGTCGCGGTGAACGGATGGGTCGGTCTTGAACGGTCGTTCAGTCCGCTCTATGATCACGGTCGATGGCACCGCCACACATCCTGAGGTTGCTGGCAGATCAACTGGCAGCTCAATTCACCGACACGTTCGAGCGCCTCACGACCGGGGAGACCGATTCGTGACCGACATCGCTGGTGGCTACTCCGACGACCCCGCTGCATCGCTGTCGCTCCACGCCGACGCGTACACCAAGCCGGAATGGTTCGAACGCGAGCAGCGCTCCGTGTTCGGTGCCACATGGCAGTGGATCTGTCACGTCGAGAAGCTGTGCGACCCGGGCAGCTACCTCGCCGCCGACGTTGCCGGGATGCCGGTTGCCGTCGTCCGCGACAAAGTGGAGAACTGCGGGCGTTCTACAACGTGTGCCAGCACCGGGCACATCTCCTGGTCGAGGGTGAAGGTCGCGCCAACGCGATCGTGTGCCCGTACCACGCCTGGACCTACGACCTGGCGGGACAACTCGTCGCCGCCCGCAAGACCCGACACCTCGTCGACTTCGACACCGCCGACATCTGCCTGACCCAGGTGCTGGTCGAGGAGTTCGGAGGGTTCGTCTACGTCAACCTCGACCCATCAGCGCCGCCGCTGTCAGAGCAGGCTGGCGAGCTCGGCGACGAGATCGCCCACTGGGCACCGGACGTCGAACAACTCACCTTCGCCCATCGGCTCACCTATGACATCAAGTCGAACTGGAAGAACGTCGTCGACAACTTCCTCGAGTGCTACCACTGCCACATCGCCCACAAGGACTTCGTGTCGCTCGTGGACATGAACACCTACAAGGTCACCACGCACGGCATCTACTCGAGCCACATGGCCGAGGCCGGCAAGTCGGCCAACAGTGCCTACGACGTGTCGGGCGCCACGGTCACCGATCATGCGGTGTGGTGGCTGTGGCCCAACACCTGCCTGATGCGATATCCCGGCCGCGGCAACATGATCGTGCTGCAGATCATCCCGGTCGGCCCCGACCGCACTCTGGAGACCTACGACTTCTACCTCGAGAGCGCCGAACCGAACGAGGCCGAAACCGAAACGATCCGCTACCTCGACGAGGTGCTCCAGGTCGAGGACATCGGCCTCGTCGAAAGCGTGCAGCGCGGCATGAGCACGCCGGCGTTCACGCAGGGTCGAATCGTCCACGACCCGGCTGGATCGGGTTTGTCGGAGCACGCCCTCCACCACTTCCACGGACTGATACTCGATGCCTATCGCACGGACAAAGGCCAGTGCTGATGATCGCTCTGGGAGATCGTCGCTCGACGTGGTGAACGAACAACCGAGCTCCGACAAGGAGACGCTGATCCTCGACGCCGTGATCAAACTGCTGGCGGCGGGTGGGATCGCTGCGGTCACGATGCGTGCGGTCGCAGCAGAGGCCGGCGTGGCGCTCGGTCTCATGAACTATCACTTCGAGAACAAGACGTCGCTGATCGCTGCCGCACTCAGGCGGATCGGCGTCGAGGACCAGCAGCTCGTGGCACCTGCACCGGGTCTCGATCCGACCGCCCAGCTGAGGCATGCGTTGCGGATCGTTGCAGATGATGCCTACCTCCACCCCGACTACCTCGCGCTTCGACTCCAGCTCTGGTCGCTGGCACCTGTCGATCTGCTGTTCGCGGAAATCAACCGGGACGCGCAGACCTCGTATCGAAACGGACTTGCCGCACTCATTGCGAGCGCACGCCCCGACCTGCCAACCGACGAGTTGGCACGGCGCGCCGCCGACATCCTGATCGTTCAGAACGGAATCTGGCTCACGTCGATCCTGGTGGTCGACGACCAGGCGATCACACGCGGCATCGAACGCTGCGAACAGATCGCGCTCGCCCCGTAGGCGGCGGCGAGCGACTGGCCGTGTTCCTGCCGTCGGCGGAGTTGCGATACTCGGTGGCATGGGTCCAACACTCGAACTCGTACAAGATGACATCACCACGCTCGAGGTCGACGCGATCGTCAACGCTGCGAACACCTCGTTGCTCGGCGGCGGCGGGGTCGACGGTGCGATCCATCGAGCAGCCGGGCCCGAGCTACTGGAGGCCTGTCGCTTGCTGCACGGCTGCGAGACCGGTGCCGCCAAGACCACTGCAGGGTTCCGGCTCCCCGCGAAGTGGATCATCCACACGGTTGGGCCGATCTGGCACGAAGGCGACCACGGCGAACCGGAACTGCTCGCCTCGTGCTATCGAAACGCGCTCGCCCGAGCAGACGAGGTGCAGGCGAGTTCGATCGCATTTCCAGCGATCTCGACAGGGGTCTACGGCTACCCGATCGAGCTCGCCGCCGGAATAGCTGTTGCGACGGTCCGCAGCACAGCCACCAACGTCGAGCGAGTCCTCTTCGTGTGCTTCAACGACGCCACGTTCAGCGCCTACGAACGGGCCATCGGCGAACCACAGAAACCGCGATCGTTCCGGAGCTGAACATGGACGTTCTGACCCCAACCCGTGAGGCAGCGCCGCATCAACTCCGGGCGCTGGTGACGGTCGCCAGGGCGGCCGAAGACGGACTCGGGAAACCACAACGTGCCGTGATCGACGCCGCCCAACGGGTGGTGCTGCGGACCGATCTGAGGCTCGACGAGCAGAAGACGATCGCACCGAGCGAACTGGCCAACCACGTTCGGGACCCCGCTGACACCCGCCAATTGATCCGGCTGATGCTCCTGACCAGCTTGGCACTCGGCTCGGAATTCCACCAATCGATGAAGCGTTGTTTGCCAACTCGGCCGGCGGCGAGGCGTGATGAGGTTCGGATTCGTCCGTTCCTCGCCTGCATGATTTCGTCCGCCGGCGCTGGCTGACTCAACGGTCGGTGGTCGCCGCGAGCCGTCGCCGCGCTCGTTGCGCGAACAGAACCGCTGCGTCCTGATCGGCGTGATCTACTGCTCGCCCGTACCACGATCGCGCCGCGTCTCGATTGCCGATGGTCTCCGCACACAATCCGAGCTGAAGGGCGACCGAGCCCCAACAGAAGCCGCCCCCGCCGTAGATACTGGCGACGATCCGTCTGTCGGCGAACGGTTCGAGCTGGCGAGCCACTGCTGCTGACACATCCGCTGCGCTCAGGACGGCCGATGCCTCGCTGAGCATGGCGAGGGCCACGTGCTGGGTCACGTCGGGTCGCAACGATGAGACACCCGCAACCATCACCGCGCCGAGCGCTCGTTCCGCCTCGTCGGTCGCCCCGGCCAAGGCCAGCGGATAGCTGAGCAGAGCGTTCCACAACGTCTGGTCTGGATCGGTCGCTGCCACCTCGCGCAGCATGTCGATGATTTCCCCAGTGCGCCCATCGAGTAGCCGCAGGGTCAGCTGCTGAGCGAAGAAGCACTGGACGGCGTCAGGGTTGGGCACCGGACCCCACACCGCGAGGGCTTCGGCAAATCCACCTTCGGCCGCCTCCAAATCGCCGCGATAGAAGTCGAGTAGCGCGCTCCACGACCGAGCGATCCAGACGAACCTCGGCCGACGGCCACGTCCGGCCAGATCGGTCGCGGCAGCGATGTCGCGCTCGGTGGCACCGAGGTCGCCACGCTCCCACGAGTCGACGGCGCGGAAGCTGGTCGCCAATGACTCGTGCCAGGCGAGCCCGGTCAGCCGCGCGGTGGCGATCGCCCTGGTCGCCAGTTCGGTCCGCTCGTCGAGCGTGCTCGGCGACCAGATCGCCTGGTGCAGACCGGTCAGCGCGAAGCTGATGGTGACGGGTGCGCCACTGGCGTCTGCTAACGAGAGGGCGTCACGGGCGAGCGCCTCCGATGTTCCGTCGACGTCGGTGCGGTAGTGCAGCATGGCGAGGTCGGTGCGGAGCTGCACACCCAGCCAATCGTCGCGATCCCCGAGCGCGTCGATCGCCGTTCGGAGCAGTTCGTCGAGCCGAGAGTCACCGACCGCTGCGGCCGCCGACCTGTGCAGCACGAGGACCCGCACTCCGTGTGCGAACAGCAAGGGCGTCACGCTCGGGTCGAGAAGTTCCAACGCCTCGTCCAGCAGCGGTCGAGCGGCGACCCCATCCCCAATCGCGGTGAGCGCCTCTGCCTGACCGATCAGCGCTGCTGGCCCGGAGGCGTCCGTCCGTAGCCCCGAACGCCAAACTCGAGCGCGCCTCTTCAAAGAGCCGCGCCGCCTCCTCGTACCCGAACGCGTGAAGCGATGCCTCACCAGCGGCAAGACATGCCTCGGCAGCTATCTGCGGGTCGCCGAGCGGCAGCGCGGCGACGCGATGGCGCGCCTGGTCGACGATCCTGCGATGACGATCGCCGGCTGGAGTCCCGCCGATCACCTCCGCGATCCGTAGGTGCAGCCGTCGGCGCACGTCGCCGTCGAGCCCCGCCGCCGCGGCCTCGGCAACGAGCACGTGCGAGAAACGCCATACACCCGCTGCACGCTGGCCGATCAGTCCGGCTCGCACCCCTGCCGCAAGCGCCCGGCTGATCGCCTCACCGTCGTCCTCACCCAATCGTGCCAACACACCGATCTCGAACTCTCGTCCGATCAGCGCCGCCCGCGACAGCACGGCGGCGTCAGGTCCGAGGTGCGCAAGGCGAGCGGCCAGAACCTGGTCAAGGCCGCTCGGCACCGTCGCCATCACGTTCTCTGCACCAACCAGTCGGGCGAGTTCGCCGAGGAACAGCGGGTTGCCGTCGGAACGAGCCCGGATCCATCCCATCTCGTCCGTTGTCAGCTCGAGACCGAGCGCTTCGAGGTACTCAACCTCGGCCGGAGCGTCAAGTGGGCCCAGCGCGAGCCGCACGACCGCCGGCTCCCGAACCAGCCGGGCGAAGGCGCGGTCGAAGTGCTCGGATCGGTCGACCTCCGCGACTCGGTGCGTCGCCAGTACCACGAACGGCACAGTCGGCGCTCGCTGGGCGATGCGTGCAAGCACTCCGAGCGTCACCTCGTCGGCCCAGTGGGCGTCGTCGATGGTGAACACGGTCGGCTGATCGACGAGGCCGACAAGGTGGTCGACGACTGCGTCGTGCACCGCGAACGGTGTCAGCCCCCCAGGCAGGCCGCTCTGGCGGAGCACTGACTCTTCATGCCCGAGCAGCCGCAACAGCGGTGCGAGCGCTTCATCGCCGGCCGCCGCCACGCCGATCGTGTCGAGTGGGCGCAGCGCCTCGGCGATCGGCCAGAGTGGCGGCGCCTCCGCCTTCGTCAGGGCACCGGCCACGCAATGTCGTCCAGCCCGCCTCTGCGAGGTGGCTCGACCACTTCGTCGACGAGGCGGGTCTTGCCGATCCCGGGCTCACCACCGACGAGTACGAGGCTGGTGTGATGGCCGGCTCCGGCACCGCTCGCCAAGGCGACGATCCGCTCCACATCGGCATCGCGCCCGACGAACGGTCGCAGCGACCGTTCCGGCTCTGACGTCGCCGTCGGCCGCAGCACCGTCGGCGCGAGCACATCGTCGTCGTGGGACAGCACGGCTCGCTCAGCTCGCGCAGTCGGCGGCCCGGCTCGACTCCGACCTGGTCGAGCAAGCAGTCGCGAGCGTGCTCGGTACACGCGCAGGGCGTCGGTCTGGCGGCCCGATCGATACAGCGCCACCATCAGCTGCTCGTACGACCGCTCGCGCAATGGGTCGGTCACGACCCGAGCCTCCAGCTGCGGGATCAACTCGGCGTGCCGTCCGAGCGCGAGGTACACGTCGGCCAGCTCGTCGCGGAGCCCGGCGTGCATCGCTTCGAGCCGGGCCCGCTCGGCGAGCACGTCGTCGGTGTCGGTGACATCGACGAAGGGTGTGCCGCGCCACAGGCTGAGCGCGTGGGTGAACACGTCAGCGGCCACGTCGAACTTTTCGACGACGACCGCCGGCACGCCCGGCGCCGATCAGCTCCTCGATCACGACGAGATCGGTCGTGACTACGGAGTGATCCAGTCGGTAGCCATTGTCCGTCGTGACGAGCCCGACACCGTTGGCACCGAGCAACGAGCGAAGCTCGGACACGTACACCTGGAGCGCGTGGTGGGCTGTTCGTGGCGGCGACCCGCCCCACACGAGATCGATCATCCGGTCGGTCGAGACCTCGCGTCCGCGGCCGAGTGCAAGTCCAGCGAGCACGGCCCGTTTCCGTGGCGACCGAACCGAAAGATGGACCGGTGCGAGCAGCTCGATCGGCCCCAGAACGCCGATCTCGGCCCGCCCGTCCATTGGCGGTCGATCTTAGCCAGGGCGTCATCAGCGGCTCGGTGCCGGTCGGCGACGGCGCACCAGGAGCAGGATCAGGCCGGCCGACAGGCTCACCGTGGCGGACGCCACCAAACCGCGGGGCGGAACCGGTCCGCGGTAGCACTCGGACCGGCGCCACGATCGTGGTCGTGACGATCACCGCTGGAGCGAGCACGTCGATCGGTATCACCACTTGCACCGGGCCACCGTCAGGGCCGGTGCCGGTCAGTTCGAGGTGGTGTCGTCCGGGCGCGACGGCCGGCACCGAGAAGCCGAAGCTCACCGTGCCATCCGCCGCGCTCTGGACCGAACCCAACACGATCGGGGTGGAGTGGAGCGTGCCGCTCACCGGGGTCTTGGGAGCGAAGCCACCGACGTCGAATACGACCGTGTCGGCGGGCGATACGGCAGGTGGCTCAGTGGGCATCGTCGGCGCCGTGCCATTCACGGCGAACGAGTAGCTGACGAGCACGATGACGTTCACCTTGAACGATCTGCTGGCCTTGTTGTTCGCGTCGTCGGTCGCCTCGCACGTCACGGTGTGCGAGCCGGCGGCGAAGCTTGTTCCCGAGGCGGGTGTACACACAACCGACGGCGAGTCGTCGCGATCATCGCTGGCCCGTACGGACGGTCCGAAGAACACGGGTCCTTCGCCGTAGACGGTCCAATCGTCGATCGGCGCGATCGAGGGAGGGGTGGTGTCGTTGCCGACAGGGACCGGAGTGAAGAGATGAATATCGACGTACTGGAAGAAGGTGTTGTTCGGGCCGTCTGGGTTGAACGACCAGGTGCCCGTGAGATGGCCGGTCGACGTGAGGGCCCCGCCGACGACTCCGGCACAGACCCCGAGAATGCACAGCTGACCATCGACGGTGCCCGAGATCCCGTTGCTGCCCAGCTGAACCGAGGCCGACCCGGTCAGCGTGATCAAGCGGGGATCAACGGCGTTCGTCCAGCTACCAGCAGTGATCGACACTGATGCAGTCAGCTGGTACCGACCGTTGGTTGCGACCCAGCCGTCGAAGTTGCCGAACAGACCCGGGCCGACCTCGACCGTGACGGGATCGTCCAACTCGATGCGGGCGTCGACCCAACCTGCCGGCTTGGAAATCGTGAAGGTCCCGTTGGCGAGGTTGAAGCCGAGCGGCTTGATCGTGCCGGTGACCTTGCCGGAGAACGATCCGTCTGAAGCGGCGACGAAGTTCTTCAGCACGACGGTCGCGCCGACCAGCGGGACACTCCGGTTCACGGTCTGCTCGAGGCGAAGAACGCCCTCCGATGCGGTCAACTTGAATGGAACCGTCGTCGTGCCGGTCGTGAAGCCTGGGCCGAGTTGGAGAACTCGGTCGAACGTCCGTGAGAGCGTGCCGTCACTGCTGAAGGTCAGCGTCGGTAGGGAGATCGGCTGCCCGACCGGGAGGTGCAGCTTTCCTCCACTGGCGGTGAGATTCGGGCCGGTCGTCGCCGTACGCGTGAAGCTGATCGTCGCGTCACGGACGCTGAGGGCGGTTGGGCCGAACCGACGAGCGGAGATCGACGCGGCGACGGTGCCGTTTGAGCCGATCTCGAACGAGTCGAGTGCGACCACGGCCGGCAGCCCGGGCACGGCAAGTGCGCCGCTGCCATCGCTGCGGAGCTTGAACACGCCGCCTACCCGCTCGAACCGGAATGACCCGCCGGGCCGGGCGCCGTAGCCGCCGATCCCGAGTTCGGTCAACGCCGGCAACCCGACCCCGAATGACCCGGTCGTGGCAACCGCGAACGACGGCAGCGCGATCGATGGCGCGATGCCGGCGATGCCGAGAGTCGCCGACCCGATCCGCAACTCGGTGTCGGCGCCGCCGGGCCCGACATGCAGGTCGAGGTCAGGGAGCCCCACCGTGAACTGGCCGACAACCAGGGTTTGGGCGTCTGCGACGACATCGAGCGCACCATCGCTGGAGATGACGACAGTCGGCAGGGAGAATGACCCGACGCTCGCCCAAGTCAGCGTGCCGCCGGAGAGTCCAAGCCGAGTCACCACTCGTGTGCCGACTGGCGGGGAGCTCGTCACGAGGACGCGCTCGAGCATGAGATTGCCAGAGATCGTGAAGGCCGACGCCGCACCGCCGACTCGGAACGGCGCCTTGACAACGACATCGAGCGAACCGAGTAGATGAGCACCAGTCATCTCGAGCTCGCCGGTGGCCCCGAACGTTCCAGCGACACCCGGGATAGTGAGCGAAGATGCGACCGCCAGTCGCGGACCGAACGATCCGAATTCCATGCTGAACCCGCCGGCCAGCGCGAACCCGCCGAGCACGAACGGGTCGGGAGCCGTCAGAGCGATCGTGCCGCCGAGCCCGGTCGGCCTGACCGACAGGTTGCCCACGACGCCGGCTACTTGCCCCAATACCACCAGTTCCGCCGTGATGCCGAGTTTGGTGGAGACCCCGGCTGGGGTCGTCAAACGTTGCAGGGTGAAGGCTCCGGCGGTCAGGCGGAACCCGTCGATCGACAGCGACGACACACCGATGTTGAGCGTGCTGTCACCATTGGACACGATCGCTCCAGCGGCCGCCACGGCTGTCGCCAGCCCAGGCACGATCGCGGTGCCGGCGAACGAGACCGCAGCGCTTTCGTTCGCCACGGTGAGCGAGAAGGTGCCGTTCAAGATTGCCGCACCGAAGGGCACGCCGGCTGTAGGTGTTGCGGCGGTGAGGGTTCCGGTCGTGGCGGACCGTCCAACCGTCAGTTCGCCGGTGAAACTGAGCGGGACTCCAAGCACTGTCAGGGCGCCCGCCGCTGACATCGAAACGACGTCCGTGGTCCGAACGATCGTGGCCGTCGCTCCGCTCAGTGAGACAAGCGGGGCAGCACCCTGCGCACCAAGTCTGAGCACACCGCCGCTCGAAACATCGAGTGCACCGGTGCCGTCGGAACCGAGGTTGCCGGCGACCGAGAGTGCGTCGACAACGCCGGGAGCGGCGGCCATGCCCGCTACGTAGAGCCGCCATGGTCCGACGCCGGGAGACTGCCGACGGATCTCGAACGCCGCGTCGGTCAGGTTGATCGGCCCGAACGTTGCGCTGTCGACACCGACAGTGACCCGCTCCACTCCCGCTGGTCCCGTGACGATGTCGGCGGTGGCGTTGTCGATACCGAGCGCCGGGATGTCGACCCGACCCGTCAATACGGCGCCGAAGATGAGTAGGCCAGCGCGATCGCGGCGGACGTGAGTTCGTAGGCGAGCGTGATCTCAAACCCGTCGAGTGCCAGGGCGCCGGAGTCGAGCGCGACCTCGAGACGACCGGTGAGGTCGGGAGCAAGCGACCCGGTCACGGTGGCGCCACCGAGCGGCGTGGTCGCCGTCCCGTCGATGCCCACCGACCACACGCCGCCGACGCGATCGAGCGTGACCGTGGCGTCGGTGATCGTGACCCCTGCCAGCGGACCCAACGACGCCACCGATGCGCTGCCATGGAACTCCGCCGTTGCTGGACTGCTACCGACGATGGTGAAGGCAAACTCGACATCGTCGGCGAGCCCGACCAGGTCGATCGTGGCGGACAGCTCGACACCGCCGACACGCTGGAGCGGATCGATGGACGACGGGTCGGAGCCAGGGCCGTACATGCGCAGCCGAGCACCATTGGACGGGTCGATGGCGATCGTTGTCGGTAGCCCCCACCCGGTGAACAGGGCGACCGCGTCGGTACTCGTCAGGGATACGTCGAGGCCTGGCACCGGCAGCTTGACCTGCGGGGTCAAACGGCCTTTGGGAGTCACGGTCGTCCCGCCAAATTGCACGGTCAGCGGAACGTCGCCGAACATCGGGAACGAGGCTTCGAGTTCGAAGCCGTCGGAGTCGAGCGTGACGAAGCCATTCGAGATCGGGAAACCGAACAGCGCCGCGTCCCAGACGCCTTCCCCGTAGGCCGCCTGGGCGATTTCGGTCGCAGCGCCTTGCAGAGTCTCGAGGGCGATGAACCCGAAGCGTTCCGGGTTGGATGTACCGGTTGGCCACTGTCTTCCTGCGATGTACGACGGGTCGATGAAGCGTTGCAGGCTCGGCAAGAAGATCTGCCACGACCCGACGTCGTCGACCGCAGTGACGGCAGCGAAGTTGGTGCCGATCAGATCGAGCCAGCCGAGCCAATTGTCGGGCGGTGCGAGCTGCAAGTCGGCGAGGACACCGGCAGGATCGGTCGCGAAACGTGGCGCGTCGACATCGCTCGACACCAGTAGCCCGCCGTACGTGGCGATCGCTTCCCAGTGTTCGGCGGTGTTGACCGGCACCAGGTCGCCGCCGCACGGCGCCACAGCCGGAGCGTCGGCCCGGCACACGAGGCCGCGCAGCGCAATGTCATCGAGGTCAGGCGGAATCAGGATGCCGGTGCTTCTCGCCAGGGTGAAGCCGGCGACCTTCGTGGTGATCGCCATCGTGACGTGCCAGTCGGCGGCGAACGGGTCGAGGACCATCGGGTCACCCTTCGCCACTGCGGCGAACACGTCGGGCAGGTCCAGCGTGCCG
Source organism: uncultured Acidimicrobiaceae bacterium (assembly GCA_963700265.1). Classification (GTDB taxonomy): domain Bacteria; phylum Actinomycetota; class Acidimicrobiia; order Acidimicrobiales; family Ilumatobacteraceae; genus Ilumatobacter. Next base: position 542,540 of record CAVOWX010000005.1, read on the forward strand.
CCGGCTTCGACGATCGTGTTGGGGCCCAGCAGCTTGTAGAGCTCGATCGTGCTGACGCCGATCAACCAACCGTACGGATACAGAAACATCGCCTCGAGACTGCCGCTCATTCCGAAGCCGGCCCGGTGGCGACCGATCTCGAACCAACCGGAGTCGGTCGACTCACCAAACGGGATGCCGGCAATGACCGGCTGGATCTTGCCGGTAATGCGAACACTCGGGTCGAACACCTCGCCCCAGGCGACCGCCCCGGCGCCGATGCCGTCGCGTGCTGCGGTCGCCATCAGCTGGACGAACGCCACCCCGCCGGCGGACAGACCATTCAGGGTCGGGTCGGCGAGCACTGCATCGAGGTCGTAGAGCTCGGGTGCCTCGGCTGCGCGCCTGGTGGCTTCTCCGATGAGGGCCGTTTGGAATCCGCGCAGGAGTCGTTGCAGACGAGCAGCGACCGCTGGAAGCTCGTCGAGCTGGTCGACATCGATCGCAGGCAGGAGCGCCGTTTGGCCGTTGCGACCGAGCATGCGGTCCAGCAAGAAGTCACGGTCGATCGGGCGTCGCTCGGTGGTGGAGACGGTTCCGTCCCCGTCGATATCGAGCAGCGCATTGGCGAGCGGACGATACGACGTGAGCCGTGCCAGGTCGGGGTGGCTCGCAACAGTGGCGCGCCGTCGGCGCCCGTCATCGTGCGGGACTGTTCGAGCGAGATGACGAGCTCGTCGAGGGCGTGGCCGAACAACTGCTCAGTGCCTTCGCTAGCGCCGGCAGCGAGATGGGTGACGAGCAGTCGGGTCGCCTCGATCGCTCCGGCGGCGATCCCGTCCGTCCGGATCCGGCCGGTGAACTCACCCATCGCAGGCATGAACATGCCGACCGGCCCCGTGATGCCGGGCATCCGCATCGCCATATCGAGGGTTGGTGCCAACGGGTCGTCGAAGGCGATCAGCACACCGGCGTCCACGATGCCGATGTTCCAGACTTTGACGTCTCCTGTACCGGCGAACCGAAGCTTGGGCAGCGCTCCTGTCGGGCCGAACCGGAGGTCGACGGCCGCGTTGACGTCAGCGGTGACGACGCCCGGCGAGGTGTAGCTGGTGATCGTCGTGCCGATGACGACGGTGCCGCCGTCGTTCCAGGTGAAGCACGGCCACGTCGCGTTCGGGATTCCCGAGCGGCCGAAGTTCGCTGCTGCGCAGGTTTCGACGGCCTTCGCGATCCGTGACGTGTCGATCGCCAAGTCGAGGTCGTACACCGTGCTGTCGAGCAGGTCGATCGGGCTGCCGGGGGTGTGAAGCCCTCGCCACCGAACTGAATGCCGCCTCGGATCTCCGAGAGCATCAGCCCCGTCGTGCCGAGCGGCACCGGGGTTGGCGCGCTGACCTCGGCCAGCACGGGCCCGAACTCGGTGAGTACGAGGTCGATGCCTGCCCCAAAGCCGGAGTATGCGAACTCCCCGAATACTCTGGCGAACCACACCGGGTCGTCCTGTTCGCCATCGTCGTCGGCGTCGACGTACACCAAACCGATGCCGAGCCCCCCGCCAACCGTGATCGGGCCGAGCGGAAACGGTTCGACACCGAACATCACCGAGTCGAGCGAGATCGGGAAGTCATCGTTCAGCGTCTGGTAGGCCGCCAGCTTGCCGAGATCGAGTTCGAGCCCGTTCACCTCGCCGGTGATCGGGACGATGGCGGAGGAGTCCAGCGTGGCCGACCCTCGAACGCGCATGCCTTCCAGCAGGGCGGGCGTGAGCTCCACGCCGGGCGTCATGTCGGGAAATGTGAGCCCGGCGCCATGGATCGTGATCGGCAACCAGTCGGGGAACGGAATCGCTGGCTCGTCCCCGATGCTGACGTCGACCGAGAAACCCGCCAGCAGCACGGGAACGACCGTCTGGCCGCCGGCGCGCGTCGGCGACCACGCGGAGTCCGAAGTTGGCTGCCTCGCCGCCCCAGCCCCGGAAGGTGGGGTCGGTGATCTCAAAACCGGCGCTACCGACTGTGATCCAGTCGTCACCGATCTGCGGGTTGAACGTTGTGATCGAGACGTCGCTGGCAGTGAGCTGAGCGAGGTCGCCGACTTCGACGGTGAGCGAGCCGATCGAGGACTCCGTCAGCTCGAACTTGTCGAGGCTGAACAAATCGGCGGTGGCGCTCACCTGGAGGTCGACCCCGAGCGTGAGGGCGTCGATCGAGAACAGACCCTCGATGGTGCCTCCGACCGTGACGGTCAGCCCGAGCGACAGCGCTGTCGTGGTGTCAACCGTCAGCGAGCCCGATGCAACGACGTCGATCGATCCGCTGAATCCGTCACCGACCCACTCGGCCGACAGGCTCGCCGCCACCTCCCCTGTCGATAGCCCGGTCGGAGGCACGAGCAATCCGTCGGTATAGCCGCCGAGCGTGAGCGTGCCTCCGAGCACCAACGGCCCCGCTTCGAGGTCGGCGAACCCGATCGTGATCGGGCCCAGATCGACGGGTTCGAACACGCCAGGCTTCGATGGATCCACGCGAACGGTGAAGGTCAGCTCCGTGTCCCCCACCGGTGGTGTGGTCGTCGGATCACCGATGTGGAGGATCGGGGTGAAGGGCAGCGCTGCGGAAAGACCGGTCAGGTCGAACCTGCCGGTCACCGTGGCGTCGAACGTATCGAGTTTCGAAGGGTCGGGGAACACGAGCGACACTCGCGTGATCTTGAACGGGAGTAGGCCGGCGACCCCGATCGCGTCGTCGACGTCTGCGGTGTCGGCGGTCACCTCGACGACGCGGAACGTGCCGTCGTCCATCAGTTGGAGCCCAGTGAATGTGACCGTCAGGTCGCCGAGCGACGGAACCGTGCCGCTCACGTCACCGAACGAGACGATCGGCTGCGGATCGTTCGGGGCGGGTGTGGCCAGCCTGACCTCCACACTGGTCGCCTCGATCAGGATCTCGCCGGCGATCGTGCCGACCGCGCGTGCGGCGCTCAAAGTGAGCACGCCGTCGGGCGTGAACGAGCCGCTCGGATGCTCGAGCAGGAGCAACTGTTCGGCGCCCTGAGGGAACAGGGCAATCGAGCCGCCTGGGTCGCCGGGGATCGAAGGGTCAGGCGCGTCGCTCACGACCGTGATCGAGGTACCGGCGACCGATGTGGCGAACGCCAGGGTGATCCCGTCGAACCGAGCGACGGTGCCGGCAACGACGCCGTCGAGGCGGATCGCGCCCGCCAAGGTCGTGTCGGTCGGCGACCAGGCAATGCCGAGCTCACCATTGATCGGGGCGAACCAGCAATCGGCAGCTCGACGTCGAGGGTCGCCGTGCCCGTGAACAAGCCAGGTGCGAGCTCGGCGTCGAGGGTGCCGGCGGTGACGGTGAGCCCAGCCACGGTCGGCTGGCCCGACAGGGCGCCGGCCAGCCGCCAGCGGTCGCCGAGCCAACTTCCGGTCAGGGCCACCATCGCCGGCGGCTCGACGACATTGAGCGCGGCGGTGCCAGAAAGTGTCGCACCGGATGCGAGCGACGACGGTTGCATGTCCGCCCGGGTCGAGCCCGATGTTCCAGGTGCCCTCCCACACGAGCTCGACGTCACCGAGGTCGGCGACGAGCGACGTGCCAACGGTGCCGCCGAGCGTCAGCGACGATGTCGGCGGCATGGCGCCCAGTCGGACGCGGTCGGTTGTGGCCGGTGAGGCAACGGCGGTGACATCGGTGGTCACCGTGCCTGCGACCGAGGCCGGTCCACCGGCGACCGATGTGACGGTGCCGTCGTCGTTCGCTGCGACGGAGCCACTGACCTGGGTGGTGAAGGTGGTGTCGGGGTGCAGGTAGAAGCCGTCGGTGTCGACACCCACGACCAGGTCGACGGTCAGCGTGCCGTCCCATGTGCCTGAACTCTGCAACGCCAGAGAGTCCGCGAGCCCACCGAGGATGCCGGTCGCTGTCGGCTCGATCGGGTCGGTCAGGTTCGTCAGGTCGTCGATCGTGTACGTCGCGTGCGCCTGCACCACGTCGTCCGCCGTCGGCGGTGCAAGCCCGTCGACGCCACCGATCACCCAGTCGATCGTCCACCCGGCATCGGCGAGTGCGTTCGCAGCGGCAGCGATGCCGGCACCGGGATCGAGCGACGGCAACGTGATCGCCTCCAGCTCGTCGGCGAGGCCGAACAACGTCGCCAGGTCGGTCGGCAGGAGCGAGGCATCACCGTCGAGCTCGAACTCCGCCGCCCACTGTGCGAGCTGAGAGTCGAGCGCGGCGAGGCCGTCGGTCAGCAGTTCGGCGCCCTGACCGAAGATCGATGCGACGACCCCGGCAACGGTGGTGGGGTCGAAGCCGGCGCCTTCCAGCACGACGATCAAACCGTTGGCGTCGAGACCGAACTCATCAAGCAGCGCACGAGCCAGAGCGGGGAGGTCGACCAGGCTCACTCCGGAACGCACCGAGGTGGCGATCGCGAGCGCACCGGGGTCGAACGTTCCCTGCAAGATGGCAACCAGCCGGTCGTAACCGAGTTGATCGAGCAGCGCGATCAGGAGCGCGACGGCGTCCTCGTACGTGACGTTGTTTTCGACCAGGAACGACTCGATATCGGCGTCCGTGCGCGCACCAAGACCCACGGCCCAGGTCAGCAGCACCTCGGTGTCGAACGTGTTCACCGGCCCGGTGAGCCGAGCGGGAGCGGGTGGGAGCAACGTGGTGTCGGTGATCTGGCGCAAGAGATTCTCGGCGTAGATCGCGAGATCGTGGTCGAGCAGGCCGAACGGCCCCGCCGGCTCGGTCGTGGCGTCGAGGGTCGGGGCGCTGACGCCTCGCTCGAACACATGCGTTCGGCCGACCTCGGTGTAGAAGGGAACCGGGTCCAGCAGCATCGGAATCACATCGTGATCGTTGACCCAACGATGCGTGATGGCGGTCAGCCCCATGTCGGCGAACAGCTGGTCGATCTCGACGCCGCCAACATTGGGGGCACCGAACGTATGGACGACGGCGACGGGTACGCCATCGTCGCGGAGCCGAGCGGCAGCGAGTTCGGCAAGCGCGCCACCGAGGCTGTGGCCTGACACCACGACCGTTGCGGCAGGGTGCGCCGCCCGAAGCGTTGCGATGTCAGCCAACAGCGCGTCGTAGACCGATTCAAGCCGCGACACGAACCCGACATGTGCCCACGCCTCCCCGGCATCTGTGTCAAACGCAGTCGACGCGAAGCTGGCGTCGGTCACATAGTCGGCGAGGCTGGAGGTGCCCCGGAACGTCACGAAGATGTCGTCGGCGCGACGGCCGATCGCCAGCTGGGTGTCGGTCGACGGTTCGTCGAGATAGGTCACATCGGAGAGGCCGAGATCGGCAAGCCTCGTTTCGATGTCGCTCTCGACCGCCGCCGCGTCTTCCGGATCGATCGCCGGATCGCCGTACACGACCTTCGACGCGATCGACAGCAGGTAGGCGTCCACGAAGTCGGGCCCGGTCAGGGTTGAATCGAAACGGTCGAACGCGACCCCCGGCCCGAATGTTGCTGACCCGGCTGCGATCGGGGCCGAGAATCCCCACCCGTTCGACGTCTGCACGCTCGCTGTGTAGCGCTCGCCGAATATCAGGCCGATGAAGACCGCTGACGTCGCGGTACTCGGCACGGTCGCTACGTGTGCGCCGGGCGAGAGTGTGACACGCACGGAGTTGAAGGCGGTCAGCGGAGGCGTCCACGTCGACACGAATCTGATCGGGGCTACAGCAGCCAGCGAGCGCGAAACTGGTCGCCCCCGCCAGCATCGGGTCGGGGGCCGTCCCCGGTGTCACGAACACGGCGCGGTTCGACGAGTTGGCGGCGATCAGGCCATTCGGGGCGACGGCAACCGATTCTGGCGTGTAAATGCACGCCAGGATCGAGGGGCCGCCATCTCCACAGTTGCCTGTGGAGGTACCGATCACCGTGGTGATCGTGCCGGTCCATGCATCGATGCGCCGGACGCGGCTGCGTCCGTGCTCGGCCACATACAAGTCACCGTCGACATCGACGGCAACATCGGTCGGCCGAAACACCCCGGCAGCAGTCGCCGGTCCGCCCTCGCCGAGCGACCCGACGGTTCCATCGCCCGCAACGGTCGTGATCGTGCCAGTGCTCGGATCGACGCGCCGCACACGGTGATTGACATTGTCGGCGATGTAGATCGCACCACCGGGAGCGATCGCGACGCCGGTGGGGTTGGCCAGCGTTGCTGCACCCGCGGGACCGCCGTCGCCCGAGTACCCACTCGATCCCGTGCCGGCGACGGTCGTGATGACGCCTGAGATGGCGTCGACCTTCCGAATCGCATGGTTGCCGGAGTCGGCGATGTAGAGGTCTCCCTCGGCGCCCACCTCGACACCATTGGGCGACCTCAGGGTCGCCGCCGCGGCCGGGCCACCGTCGCCGGTGTAGCCCGAGACGGATCCGGCCACAGTCGAGATGATCCCGGTCGCCGCATCGACCCGCCGGACCCTGGCATTGCCGATGTCGGCGATGTACACGTCACCGTTTGGGCCGACGGCGACATCCTGCGGCGTGTTCAGGAACGCGGACGTCGCCGGGCCCCCGTCGCCGAGCGTTGCGCTCTCCCGCCGCCGGCGAACGTCGTGATCACACCGGTCACGGCATCGACCCGGCGGACACGTCGGTTGCCCCGGTCGGCAATGAACAGGTTTCCGTCAGCGTCGAACGCCAATCCGAGCCGCGCTGGACAACAGCGCCTCAGTCGCCGGCTCCCCGTCGCCGGCGAACCCGCCCGCGGATAGTTGTCCAGCCGCAGTCGTGATGATGCCAGGCGCCGGCTGGTTGGCGATCGTGTCACCGACCATGATCGCCGTAGGGGCAATCGCTCCATCGGCTGTGACGACGGTTGGCCCCAGGACTCGAGGGCATCGATCAGTGCCCTCGCCCGAGCAGCATCGTTCGACGCATCGGACGCGACCATCGCATCAGCTGCGGACGAACTGACGGTCGTCGCCAGCGACGCACCCGCCGTCGCGACGCCTGTCGAGACGATCAACGTGACGACAGCGAGCAGGACCGCCACCGTCGTCGCCGCACCGCTGGGACGCACTTCTCCACCGTTCTTCATGGACTGCACTTGACCAGAAGGTGCTCAAGGCTCTCTCAAGGCTGTCGAAACAGTGATCTGGCTGAGCAGCCCAACGGCGGACAGACCGTCGCCCACACCGACCGGCACGACGTGCGTCGATATGAGCAAACAGGTCGGGTACTCGGATCGCAGCGACTCGACCGGAGAATGTCGGAGCCATGCGACCGTTCTCCGTGTTTGTCCGGCGCTGAATCCAAGGGCACGCAACGTCGCCAGCGCATGTCGTCGGCGATCGTCGACCGCATCGTCAACCAGAGGGCAAACCGACCCATGACAACCACTGTGAAGGGTTCGGCCCGGAGCGACAAGCTTGGCAGCACGTCCTCGTCCGACGTGCTGGCACCACCTCGGACCGCCCGAGCAGGTGGTGTAGTCGATTCCTCAACGAGTTGTTGGATCCGCTTGTCGACTGGCTGGTGGCCACGAAGCGAAGCACGCCTCGCACCCCTACATCCGCGAAGCCCTCTCCGCGTGTTGCACGCGCTGGCAGCCGCGGCGGTCACGGCGGGTTCTCCGTCTCGACGAAGCGTCGGAGCGCCGGCCGAAGTTGTCGTTGGGTCGCCGCCACTCGGTCGAAGGCCAGCCCGCTGCGACCTTCACCGCGCCCGGTCTGCTTGCGTACGCCGACCCATGTGAACACCCGGCCGTCGTGCCAGCGAGTGCGCTGGAATCCTTGTGTCACCCTGACCCCGGCGCGGGGTACCTCCTCCTCGTGTACGAAGTACGGCTGCTGCGGTGTTTCATCGAGGCCGAGACGCATGAGACCGGTGCGGGGCTTGACCTTTTCAGGTGGATTCGGGTCACCGATGATGATGCGCGGCATCGAGGCTCGCTGGAGCTGGATCTCACGGTTGTTGCCGTCGAGGTGCACCGGGATGAACGGAATCCAGTTCTCGGGCACACCGCGCATCAGTTCGTAACGCACCGCAGCTGCGGAATCGGGGATGTCGGGCACGACGAGCCCGCCGTCGATCTCCCCGTCGAGGATCGTCTCGAATCGCTTGGCGAGCTCGGTGCCGGCCTCGTGGCCGGGCTTGCTGCGGCCGGTCGCCAGCGGGATCCACTTCTCCACCGCCCAGACCATGTTGGACACCTCGTCGCGGATCAGGCGCACGTCGTCGAGCGGCGGGCCGTCGTGGGCCTTCGGCACCGTGGGCAGGAGCAAGAGTGTGGTGTCGGCTGCCACCTCGTCGCTGCCCTTGACGGTGAGGTTGTACATCGCCCATCGCTGCCAGTCCTCGTCTGCACCGCTGCCCGAGGCGCGCACCCAGGTGCGCTCGCCGAACACGTTGGTCACGGCCAGGCCGGCGATGTTGGCCAGCGAACCGACCGGCAGATCGAAGGGCAGCAGGAACCAGTCGTTGGCGTACACCAGCCCGAACTCCATCAGCAGCAGCTTGTTGATGTCCGTCGTATCGGGCTTGATGTCGCCGAAGCTGGTGGAGCTGTCCTCGAAGGTCCACCAACGGGTGTTGGGCATGCCGTCGAACTGAACGTTCACGGGCAGGAACGAATGGGTGAACGAGTCCGTCGGGTCGGCGGGTGGGGTGCCGCCGTCAGTGTCACCAAGCTGCGACGCAAGCTGATCGACATCGAGGCTGTACCAGTCGAGGCGACCGTGGTAGTACTCGTCGGCGACCATCACCTTCTCACCGTCGACGGTCGGCGCAGACACCGCGAACTGGTATTCGAGTTGGGCGCCGTTCCAGGCGTCGTTGGCGTCGTGCAGCGGTTGGTGGAACAGCTCCTCGTACCAGGTGATGAACCGCCCGGCGAGCAGGTCGATGGCGGGCTTGTCCGGATCGGGTAGACCAGCGACACCGTCGTGAGCGCGATGGGTCGGGTCGGCCTTCAGGTGGAAGTACAGCGCGGCGCCGTCCATGGCCCGCCCCGCAAGTGCAGCAAAGCTCTGCCACACCGCAGGGTGGGCCGTGACGAAGGCGTCAGAGCGCAGGGCCGGGTCGGGTTCGTCGAACCCGTACTCGGCGATGAATGAGCCGGCGTGGATCCCGAGACCATCGGCGGTCAGCAGCTTGAGCCATTGGCGTCCCATGGCGAGGCGGATGTCGAGCGAGAGCAGGTGTTCATGGCCGAAGAAGTTGATCGGCCGTTGCTCGACGGTCGTTTCGAGCGGAGTCTCGTCGTCGAAATCGACTGCGTCGCCGTCGCCGGGCTGGTAGCGAGTGATGCGAGTCGTGTCAATGTGTACTTTGGCGAACACCGGTGAGCCGGCGTCGTCACCCTGGAACTCACCAACCTGCCATTGCTTCGAGAGCATCCAAAGAGGGTCGCGGACCTCGGCCCGCAACGCCCGCACGAAGTCGTCGCGGCGCGGCCGACCCTCGAGCCGGTTCCACATGACGATCGTCGGGAGCAGCAGCTTGCGCGTCAAGACCTCGTCGATGTTGTCGATTGCGATGAGTTGGTTCATGGGATCACCATCAGTCGGCGGCGAACTGCACCGCGTTGTTGAACGACAGGTTGAGCATGCTGAAGATCGGGTGGCGCGTCACCGACGACAGCACAGCGGGGAGGAAGCGCGCATACTCGGTGTCGTCGACGTGGCGTGGTTCGACGGCTCGCTTCCTGGCCATGTCGAGGGTCTCGTGCAGGGCGTCGACGAGGTCGTTCCAGACCCAACTCCCCGTGAACTCGGCGGGCAACGCCAACAGCAGCGTCTGGGGCGGTTCGGTGTTGGGGCGGTCGTAGTGGAATGCGATGCCGGTGGTCTCCTCCGTGCGCGGGATCACCTCGGTCCACTCGTCGACCAACACGCCACAGTGGCGTGGCGCGGCGGCCACGAACGGGCCTCCGTAGTGTGCTGTGTAGAGCAGTTTGTCCTCGTCGATGGCGAACGGCTCGCCGCTGACAGGCTGCGTGTCGGGGAAGCGGAGGCCGAGCCAGGAGTCGTTCGGGCGCACCGGGAACTGCACCGGTTCGAGATTCACCGAACCGCCAGTCAGAGCCTCGACGAACATGGTGGCACTTTCGACATGGTGGATCTTTTCTCGCACGCGGGCCACGCCGTACAGCCAGTCGTCGACGGGGAAGTCGACACCGGCGTCGACGAGCAGGTAGTCGAGCAGCTGGGCACGATCGTCGTAGGCGGCCTGCCATTCGGCGGCGTGGTCGGCGCCCAAGGCAAACTCGGGCAACACGACGAACTCTGCGCTCGTGAGCAGACGCATCGCTTCGGTCAACGCCTCGACCCGCGCCGCAGGTGTGTCAGCGGGGTCACCGGCGATCAGCGTGTCGGCGTCGGTGAGGCGTCGGTCGATATCGACGAGCAACGACTGCGCCTTGGAGCGCAGCGTGCCGGCGAAGGCGACAATTCCGACGCGGTCGGCGCCGAGGTCGAGCCCGACGGGGTCGTGCAGCGCGACCGAGCCGACCCGGGCCTCGAGTGCTCGGTAGAGACCACCGACGGACGCCACCGAGGCCAGGATGCCCGACAGGTCGGTCGAGGCGGCGACGAACGCCGGTCTGGTGATGGTGTTCAGCGTCTGGACGAGATCGAGTGGATCACCCGAGCCGGGCGGCAGGATCACCTCCGTCGTGATCAGCAGCGCTGCCTGCAACAACCAGGCGATCTGCTCGTCGTTGGTCATCGTCGGGGCGAGGGCGGGGAGGTCCGCCATCAGTTGGTCGAACTCGCCGAGCCGGCCGCTCCAGCGGGCGACCACGTCGTCGAGCCTGTTGGCGAGTTCGGAGAACGTCCGCCGTCGCCAGTCCCAGGCGAATCCGAGCGACGCCCCGGGCAGGCCGAAGCGGCTCATGGCATCGGCGATCGCCGAGTAGTCGTCGATCAGCGCGTCGATGTTGTCGATCGCGTTGGTGGCGACGATGTCATCGTCGGGGTCGTCGAGCAGCAAACCGATGTCGTCGACGTACTGTTCGAGGTCGTCGCGGTGATCGCCGAGCATCGTTCGGACGCGAGTCAGCTTTGCGAGCCTGATCTCGGCGAGGTCCTCCCCGGCACTGGCCTCGTTGGGCAGGCGCATGTCGGTCGGCCGAAGCGGACGAGAACGCAGCAGTAACGCATGCAAGTCGGCGAGCAGCGGGCTCACTTCGAAGAACGAGAACATGCCGGGTTGGCGGTCTCGATACCGGATACGGATGGTGGCGTCCGGCCTCGGGGTCTCGGTCGTGGTGATGTAGCGGAGGATCAGATCGTCGAGCGCTGTCAGATCCTGGTCGCCGTCGCGGTTGACCGTGTAGAGCAGGTCGATGGGGAGCAGACCCAGGTCCGCCGCCGTCACGGTGACGGTGCGATCGGCGCTGAGGCCGTGATCGAAGTAGTCGACCTGGCAGTGGATGAGATTCGTCGGCGGTAGCAGTGTCGCCAGCCAGGCGTTCACCGCCGGCTCGCCCTTGGATCGCGGCGTTGTGTTACCAGGCGCGTCGGGATCGATACCGGCTGGGAGATGGATGCCCACGCGATGGGTCAATGTGACACCGCTGCGCGGCGTCTGCACGACCTCCGGCGTCGGAGGAAAGTTGCCCTTGCTGTAGGCGTCGAGCGTGCTCGCAGCCCGGTCGTAGTTGCCGCGCACCACCTGGTAGACGCTCTCAGCGGTGGCCAGGTCGGCGACGGCATCATGGATGTCGAGAACGTGATCGACCTCGGCATCGAGTGCAGCTCGCGCGGTTGGATCGGGAATGGAGGGCAGCGCTGCCAATCCGAACGGGTACTTCCGGTCGGCCCCGGTCTGCTTGAGCACATGCTCGACCAGCGAGACACCGTCGACGACATTGCGGGCCTCGACGTCCTCGATCGCGATGTCGTCGCTCACTCGAGTGGTGGAGAAGCGGTTGGCGACCAACGGGAACTGCTTACGTAGCTCGAAGATGACCGAGTCGAGGAACAGGCCTGGCCGATCATGCAGTCCGCGCTCGAGGTGGTAGCCGAGCAGCGCACCGAGGCTCTGGCCGTTGCGCATCCCTTCGATCACTCCCATCGCCAGCCGCACGCGCTGCGAGGTCAGGTTGATGGCGAGCGAGTCGGGATTGGCCGGCGTGGCGTTGGCGAGATAGCCGTTGCGCAGAACGGCGGCAGTCACGGCATGGTCGAGCGACGGAGCGTGGATGAAGCCGAAGTTCTGGTCGTCGAAGCCGAGCGGCGGTTGTCCCGGCTTGTTGAAGATCGTCTCGAGGTCGACCGGTAGTTCGACCGGCGTGAGGGTGCGGTGGTCAGGTCGCAGGTCTTCGACCCATCCGTAGGCGCCGAGATAGCAGCCGCGCCGCGTGGCGCGTTGGCCGCGCGCCGCCCCGTCGTTGTTCGGGTCAGCGGGCTGCGATCGCATGAGACCCAACTGCACGTTCACGAGCCCGAGCCACCACGCGTCGAGACGGTTGGTGCAGCAGTCGATGTGTTCGGCGAACGCCCGCTCGAGCCGAGCGGTCGGGGCACCCATCAGGTGCTCGATCGCCTCCACCTGGGTGTTGAGATACGGGTTGCGTTCGGTCAGGATCGATGCGATGAACGAGCCGATCGTGGTCTGGGCGTCGTTCGTGATCAGCGGCTCGACCTTGTAGAGAAACCGCCAAGGGCTTCCAGCGTCTTCCGCGTCTTCTTCGATGTGGATGAATTTCGGTTCGCGGCGGGCAGCGCGGAACTCGTTGTTGCTGAGCAGGCCGGTTTCACGGTGGAGCTGGAGTCCGGTCGTGACGTACCCGATGTCGATCGCGTGGTGCAGCATCAGGTAGAGCAGCGCCGTCGGTGGTTTGTCATCGAGGAACCCCTCCTGCTTTCGCAGGCTGTCGTGCGAGTCGCGCGACGCGCTCGCCAGCCATTCGAGGTAGTTGGTTCCGTCTGGCCGATATGCCCGGATCGCCTCGATCTCCGACAACACCACATCGTCGATGACGGGGCCTTTGAGCAGATTCGCAGCCCGTACGAACAGCTTGTTCAGGATCTCGGGCACGTCCTCGTCGTCGCCGGCTTCGTGCCCCAAGGTCTCGAGCAGATCCATGCCACTGCGGACGTAGCCGAGCGCGATCAGCGCAGCGAGGAACGCGGCACCGTTGCCCGACAGCTTGAACCGGTTGTAGAGCTGCTCGGCGCTCTCCGCGTACCGTTGGTAGTACTCGACCGACGACGGGTGCAAGCCGACCACGTCGAGCAGCGCCTGGTGGGGATCGACGCCGGGTTTGCCGATGTGTGAGACACCGGCCGCCATGTCGGTCCACCGCACGTCGACCTTGCGGATCAGCGCATACAGCGCAGTGAGAAAGCGCGCCTGGTCGGGGATACCGGTGTCGAGGCGGTCGTTCGCAAGCACCTCGCGACCGATCCATCGCAAGCGCGAGAACGGCGCCACCGGAAGCACGCCGTACGGCTGGCGCCCCACCCGGATCGCCGGAATCGTGCCGCGGCCGATGACATATCGGTTGAACCAGGCGCGCGTGCTGTCGATGGTGCCGTCACCGAACACGGGTTCCATCATCTGGTCCATGAAGTAGCCGAGGGTTGCGGGCCACAGCGCCTGGTTCATGGCGCGGGCCTCGCACTGGTCCGTGCCGTAGTAGTTCGGTGACGCTTTCAGGATCTCCGGGTCGATGCCAAGCGACTCCGCCAGCCATCGGCCGTCCTTCTTCGTGCGCCATTCGGTGGGGTCGTCCGACGCATCCTGTGCGAAGTAGTGGTCGTAACTGAGGTCGGAATCGGCACGCCACGTGTAGCCCGATGCGTCGTCCTCGACGTTGTTGGTGGGCGCGCCTTGAGGCAGCAGGCTGAAGCCTTTGCGGCTGCGCTGATGATTGGCGATCAGCCGCTCGAGTTGGGCCGCGCCGGAGTCCGCGTCGGCCGACAGCCGAACGCCGAGTACGAACAGGCGGTCGAAACCTGCTCGGGCTTGCGCCGGATCCAGGTCGATCCGCATACCCATCCCGTTGGCGACGGCGTCGTCGAAGTCGGTCAGCCAGCTGAGGGAGTCGGGCACGACGAGTTCGCCATCCTCCACGCCGAGCTGCTCGGCCGCCGGGGCGCTCGGATCCGGCCCGACCGCAAGCTCGGGAGGAATCGTGCGGCCGATCTGGAACACGGTCTGCTTGTCGCCGTTGAACCCCAGTACCACCAGGCGTTCGGGCAAGACGGCAGTGTCAGCGGCGTTCATCCATGGCTGCTGTTGGCTGTCGATGGTGGCTGCGTCAGGCATCTCGAGAAACTCGACCCGTACAACGGGTGGCGGATCGGTGGTGGGTGCGGGGATTGTGAGATTCTGCGGTACGTAGTCGGTGGCAATGACGCCGGCCCTGGCCGCGCCGATCGCGGCCGTGAGCGCATTGAACGCCACGTCGAGCCGGGTCTGATCACCGCCGGCGAGGAACACATCACGCCAATAGCTCTGCACCGGCGGCTTCTCCGCCGCCGGCAGCGGACGGTCCGTGACCACGACCAGCAGATGCTCCCCGACCGCCACGAGCGGTTCAGCGTCGGGGTTGAGCGGCGCGACCTGCGAGATGATCCAGTGGGCCCGCCCGGCACCGTGGCTCTTCACGATCGACTGCCAGGCCGCCCGTTTGAGGCCGTCATCGCCGCCCGCTTTCCAGATGTTCGTCCAATAGATACGAGCGTTCGAGATCTCGACTTCTGCCAGTACCTCCTCGAACGTGTCGACGGCGATGTCGTCCGGGTAGACACGCACCCAGAGCTGGTGGCGGGCGACGTCATCGATGACGACGTTCTTGAACCGGGTCTCGAGACGCAGCGGCATCAGCAGGATCGGAATGTTGTCGTCGAGCCTCGCCAGGTTGTCGACGGGGTTGGCGAAAGCGCCGAACAGATCGACCTGGGCGGCCAACGCCTCGGCACCGGCGCGTCGACGTCCGTCGAGTCGGCCGATCGTCGCCGTCAACTCACGTTGTTCGGCGTCCAGCGCTTCCAGCAGGGCATCGGTGTCGTCGGTGCGCCGCCGCCCGATCTCGGCACGCCGACGGTTCAGTTTGCGGAGTTGCTCGCCGGCGACGAACAGGTCTCGTCGAGCGGCGGCGTGGTCGGCACGGGCGGTGTTCAGTGCCTGCTGGGTCGGTTCGAAGTCGGCCATGGTCGCTCGCTAGCTCTCCGGCAGCATTTCCGACGCGTGCACGCCGATCAGCACGGGGGCCTGGAACAAGATGTAGGCCAGTTCAGCCGACGTGATGCCGGCGCCCCAACCGAGCAGGTGGTCCTCATCCCATTGCACCTTCTTCTCCTGGTCGCTGCCCGACGGGGCGGCGGCGGGCAGCGTGCGGTGTGGCGCGGTGGCGATCGCGATGAAATCGCCGTCGGTCACGCCCGGCACGACGTCGTCCCACGCGAGATCGTTCCAGACCTGGATCGCGCCGTCGCGTTCGATGTCGAGGCCGAAGCGTGGTTCGCCGGGTCGTTCTTTGATGACGAAGAACCAGCCTGGTTGGTCGTCGACGGTGTCGTCGCCGCGGGCTTCGTCCTCGACCAAGTCGAAGCCGAAGAAGTAGATGTCGGGCTTCACCTTGGCTTCGTAGAGTGGCGTCTTGATCGGGACGGCCGGATCGAAGATCCGTTCCTTCGACTTGTCGGGCGTCGGATCGGTGTCACTGGTGGGTTGCCACTTCGCCTGGTGGGCGTAGATCACGGCGTTGGGGTACTTCTTGAGCAGCTCGCCCCGGATCACGAGGACGAGTTCCTCCTCGTTCTCCAATCCCTGCTCCCGGTGGTCGTGGTCACCGAGCTCGGAGAATTTCGACCACAGGTGCAGCGGCGGGATGTCCTTGAGTTCCTCTCGCCGGGCGCTGTCGGTGACGGTGTCGCTCAGGAACGTGCTGACGTCCCAGAACTGGCGGAAGTAGCTGCCGCGCTGGTCGGTGGGGTACTCGCGCCAGAGCAGCTCGCGGGCGAACTCGTGGTTGATGCCGACCATGTACGACTCGATGAACCGCTGGTTCGTGTTGAGCAGCGTGATCGTGTTCTGTTCGATGAAGTTGAGGTTGGGCACGAACAGCTCGGTCGACTTGTCGGCGAGTGGCTTGTACATCGGGATGTCGAGCTCGGGGTAGGCCATCGCCTCGGTGAACGTTTCGCCGATCAGGTCGATGATGTGAGCGGGAAACTGGATCTGTCCGAGCACGTAGCGCGGGATCGTGGTTTCGGGGTCGAGCGCGACGAGCGTGCCGTTGGCGAGCGCGGCAACGTCGATCGGCCGGAACGCCGGCTTGATGCCGGCGCTGTGCCCGGTCTGCATGGTGGTGTACGCATCTCGGAGCGCTGTCTTGAATCGACCGGCCTGGATGCTGTCGGTGCCGCCCGTGGTCGCCGGTTGCGGAGGCGAGTTCGGCGTGAGCGCGGCCAGGTTGAGCGACGGCGTCAGCGTGAAGTCACCGCTGTTCGGCAACGTGTCGACCGATCCGGGTGTCTGGTTCGCACCGGTGATCGACTCGACGTCATCGCCGTCGCGGAGCAGTCGTGTGAGCCTCCACCACAGGTATACGAGACCGACGGCCGCCACGAGCCCGACCGTCCAGAGCACCGCCCCAGCTCGCAGCACGAGCAGCAAGATCAACAGGACCAGCGCCAGCACGAGCGGCAGGAAGCGCAACCAGGGACGACCGCGCAACCAGCCGAGCACCGTGCCGGCGAATCCGTCGGGGCGCATCTCCTCGGCGACATTCTCCACCGTCTGCAGATCGGCCGGCACGGTGTTCGGTGGTGCTGCGGTGACGACGCCGCTGTTCACGCGGTCGATCAACGTGCTCGCGTTGATCGCATCGTCGAAGCCGGAGAGCCGATGCAGCCTGGCGTTGGGCCTGAGCATTCGGCGCAACGGTGCCGAAGTGACAGCGGGTGTGACCGCGCTCTGCCGGACCTGGTGGAACACCGTGACCCCGTCGGCGACCACCCGCTTCTGGATCGGTGCCGTCAACATCATCACGCGCCCGCCGCCGAGCGTCCGTGTCGGCACGAGGTGATTGGTGTACCACGAATACGTGGTGAGCTTGGCGAGTTGGGCGAGCCTGATCCGACGGTTCGCCTCGATCACGCTGCCAACCTGATCCCAGGCGGCGTCCATGTACTCCTCTTGGTTGGCTACGACGACGTCGGTTCCGAAGCCGGCTGCGCTGCGCCAGCGCGGGTCGAGGTTGAGCTGGTGCACCCAGTTTCGGTTGTTGGGCAACGCAGCTCCGTCGGCGTCGGTGAGGACCCGTGGCGTCAGAGCATGCCAGCGACCGTAGATGGGCGGGGTGATCAGTGGGTCCGGATCGTTGCGGATCGCGTCGTCGAGCCCGCTCCCCTGGTTGGCAGCGTCGACGGTCTGCTGGGCGTAGTCGTCTGCCAGGTTGACGAAGTTGGCGAGGTCGGTCTGGAACGCATGCGGGTAGGGGTCGTCCCACTTCTCCCACTTCTCCAGCGCCGCCTCCGCCTCGTCGGTGAGTGGCGCCAGCAGGGCCCCACCGAGCTTCAACACGCCATCGAGCTCCGGTTCCGTGATGCCGGCGATGTTGGACCCGGGTGCTTGCACGTCGAGGTCGCGGCGGCCGACGCGTTCGTCGGCCGGACGTGGTTCGAGCAGTCGCACCAAGAACTCGAAGTCGCCCTCCGAGCCCGTGCGGAAGTACCAGCGGAAGTAGTGCGGCATCAGGGTCGGTACGTCGCGTCCCGGCCCCCACGCCGAAGCCGTGGCGTGGGCCGCGGTTGCCGGGTCGAGGCCGAGCCCGGCGAGCCGCCCGGTCTCGAACGTGGGGACCAGAAACGCGTGGTACCCCGTGTTCGGCGCCAGCTTGCGTGGACAGATCACCCTCGAGTACGCCAGGTCGGGCTGAGCGGCGAGCGTCGTTTCGAGTTTGGTCAGAACGTCGGCGATGTTCGGTGCCTTCGGCGCCGGTGCGTTGCCGGCCAGGTTCTTGTTGCAGTGCACGTGGGCCCACGCCCACAGCTCCTCCGCCGGCGGGAAGACGTCCTCCATGGACGGCGCCGTGATCTCGATGAACGGCAACGGCTTGCCGAGGATGTTGCCACCCTCCTTGAACTCCTCCTCGCTCAACACGATCAGGCTGATCCAGGGCCGTAGGCGTCCGCCCGTCGGCGCCGCCGGCGTGTAGCGGAACGGGAAGTCCTCGTCGTAGAACTCGATGTAGGGGAGGTAGTTGGGTTCGAAGTTCGTGATCCAGTCGAGCGGCTCGTGCTTGATGATCGCGGCTGCCTCGATGCCGATGATGTCGCCGGGGCCGTAGAGCGCGATGTGGCGGGTGACCGGCGAGTTGACGTCGCCACCTTCACCGCCGGTTCCCTTCAGGTTCAGATTGACGGTGACCGAGGCCCGCGTCGTGACGGTTGGATCGAGGTCCGCCGTCTTGATCTCGTTGGCGATGCCTTGACGGAGCCATGGCAGGAACGTGTAGGTGCCGATCGTGTCGCTCACGCCGCCACCTGCAATTCCGTGGCCGGGATCACGTGCAACGAGCCGGCGAGCGTCGCCGACCGAGCCGTTTCGGCGCGGAGGAAGTCGACGGCCGCGGCGTGACTCGTGAACGCTGCCCCCGCCCCGTGGGCAGTGTTGTCGATGTTGGACGCGACCACATAGGTCGCCTCGTTGACGGTGATCTTCTGATCGACGGGTGCCTTCTGGAGCTTGACCGATGCCGAGAGGCTCGAGCGGCTGGCGGCGTTGCCGGCGAGGAAATGGACGAACAGCTCGAGCGCGAACCCGACGAACCGCTTGAGGTGGCCCTTGAAGTTGCTGTCGATGATGATCTCCTCGTACCGAACCACGCGCTTGACCGCCGAGTGAGCGGTGATGGCCGTGTCGGAAACCGACAGCTCAACGCCTGAATGCTGCTTCTCGTAGGCCGGCGAACTGAGCTTGGCGGCATCGCTCGAGATCGCGGAATTGGGCGGTCGCGAACGACTCCTGGGCGTCGGCCAGCTTGCGCAGGTTGGGGTCGACCAGCTCGACCGTGATCCGTTTGGCGTCGGTCGGTCGCTGGCTGCCGACCTTGGCGAGGTCGAGGTCGAGCGGGACAGCCCGCTGGTTCACCTTGAGCACGCCGACCGGGTGCAGGATCAGGTCCTCGGTGGCTTCGATCTTGCGGAGCGACACGAGCAGGTTGCTCGCCGTCGGCAGTTGGGCCGTCCAGTTTGCGGCCTTGTCGAACTCGGCGGCGAGCAGTGGCATCACCTGGATCGGCGGCAGCGTGGTGTCCTCGTTCTCCCCCCAGGTGACGCTGAACGGCACGTCGATGTCGAAGAACAGCAGCGAAATCGAACCCTCACCTTCGATGTGCCACGGTGACGTGCCTTCCAGTTCGCCACGCATGCGCACGCTGAAGAGGCCGATCCCGAACACCTTGACGCCGAGCGACGCCGAGATCTCGACGATGAAGTAGAACGGCGAGAACTGGAACAGAGCGTCGAAGCCGAGGAAGCCCGAGATCCCGAAGGCACTCGATTCCGAAGAAGACGTCGATGCTGGCACCGAACTGCACCGTGTTGGAGGTGACCGCGAAGTAGCCCTCCACCCTGATGCGGGCGAACGACTCGTTCAGGATGCTGATCGCGATTCGTTTCGGGCTGGGGAACGGCAGCGGTGGCGGTTTGAACGTGGGGTGGAATCCACCGACGCTGAGCACGAAGTTGGCGTCGTCGCCCCACGCGATCAGGAGACCCATCTCGCCTTCGAGCGTGATGAACAGCACCCGCGACTCGAACAGGCCGGCGAAGAACCACAGCCGCTGCTTGTCGACTTCGAGGGCGCCGATGAAGTTGACCTGGATGACGATCAACGGCGGCGTCCTCGTGGGGCAACGCCACCTTGAGCACGCCGAGGATCGCGATGTTGCCGGGGGATCTCGATGATGACGCCGAGCGAAGCCGTGACGAGCGTGGGCGTGCCCCAGCCGAGCTTGGCCATCGGGCCGATCAGGAACGTGTCCTGAGCCGGCGGGAAGAACTCGCGCAGGTCGCTGATGATCCGCGGGGCGTTCTCGATGATGTCGTCGGGGAACATCACGCTTTCGATGGCGCCGGTGCGCACGCCCTGGCGCGAGCCGCTCGAGCTTCATCGTGCGGTTCAGCCCGAGCAGACCGCCGACCGCCGTTCAGCGTGAAGCCGAACCCGAGCTGGAACGGGGTGCCGAACTCGGCGCTGATGATGATGAGCAGCGAGAAGCCGTCGGAACCATCGGGCATGCGTGGTGGTGATCAGCCCGATCGCCTTCACGGTGAGGAACCCACTGAACACGAGCTCGAGCGCGCCGGCGTACTCCTCCTTTTCGAAGTCGAGGTACAGGTAGCCGCCGCCCTTGACGATGCCGGCGTCGATCGACAGGCCGACTCCCGTAGGGGGTTTGAACCCGATGTCGATCTGGGCGACACCGGCGTTTCCGCCGCCCTCGGGGAACGTGATGTCGGCCTTGGCGCCCATGCGGCTGACGCTGGCCTGGAGCGGGCCGAGCGCGGCGCCGAGGTCGACCGAGAACTCGATCGGGATCGCGCCGTCAGCGAACCCACCGATGAGGTAGATCTTCGGGATCTCGATCGGGCCGAGCGACAGGTGCGTCGGGATCGCGATCTCGATCGAGGCGCTGCCGGTGAACCGCAAGCCGCTGGCGGTGTCGTACGCCGCCCCCAGGTCGAAGGCCGACTCGACATTGAGCCCGCCGATGAGGGTAGCCAGGAAACCGTCGGCGCTCGAGCCGTCGATGACGACCTTGCCGCCCTTCAGATCGATCGCGACGCCGACGTCGACCTCCGGTGACGGCGAGCCGGCCGATGCCGACAGCTTGACCGGGATCTGGAGGGAGAACGTCTTGAGTTCGAGGCGACTGCCACCGGCCTGGCCGAGCAGGATGATCGGAGAGCCGTCGCTGTTCTCAGCCTTGACCCCGAGCGCGATGTCGATCGACGCCGCCGCCGTGGGCGGTTCGACGCGAAGCCCGTCGGTCGGGTGGAGCCGGAACTCGACGCCTCCCTCGAAGCGCGCCTTCGAGGTGACCGTGGCCGACCACGGTCCGGCGAGCGGGGTGCTGACATCGAGGTCCTTCTGGGCCGGGATCCGGATTCGAATTCCGAGCGACGGCAGGGCGCCGGGCAAGACCTCCATGCGGAACAACCAGGCTTCGAGCACCGTCGGCAGGCCGGGCGCTTCGATGATCAGCGCCTCGGCGTCGGGCCGGTCGACCATTTGCTTGACGCGACGGAACAGCTCGGCCCCGTCGAAGCCGGCCGTGCCGAATCCGTAGAGGGCACTCAGGTGCGCAACCGGATCCGAGAAGAGCGGGCCGATCCGGTCGAAACGAACCTCCCGGAGGCGGTGTGCAGGCAGGCTCGCGTCGGCGGGGTCGGCCTCGATCAGCACGTCGTCGAACAGCCCGGCCAGTTCGAGCGCACCCTTCACCGCGGGCTGGTTGTCCTCGACGTAGGCGATCAACGCGAGGTGCAGCAATCGGTCGGGCAACTGGGTGACGACATCTTGCATCCGAGCCTTCTGAGCCGGCGTGAGAGCGCCGTCGCCCTGGATCACGGTGTCGAGGGCGTTGCCGAGCCGAACGAAAGCGGCACCGGCGCGGATGATCAGTTGGCCGAGGTTGACCGCCGCCGAGATCAGGGCGCCGTCGTCGTTGCCGCCGGCCGCATCGACGAGCGCCGTGACCGCCGCCGGAAGTTGCGAGCACGCGGTCGCAGACTCCTGAAGGCCCTGCGCGACATTGGCCGCGCCCACCGGCACCCGCAGGCCGAGCTCGGACAGCGTCTCGAGTGCTGCTTCACCCTGGAGACGGGTTGCCAGCGGCGCCAGCGCATCGCCGAGGATGCGAGCCAGCGACTCGAGCGCAGCCGGTTCGCTCACGACACGCTTCCCAGCCGCTGGGCGTCGGTGTCGAGGCCGGCCAGGCCGGCGCCGGGCCAACTCTGCACGAAGTCGCTGTAGCGGGCGATGTCCGACCGCAATCGCTCACCGCCGAACCGGTCGAGGATCGGCAGCAGCCGCTGGATCAGGGTACCGACGTCGCACCCGTCGACCCTTTCGGGGAGCAGTGTGTGATGGGTCTCGTGGGTATAGAGCAGGTGGCGCACGAGCACCGGCCCGCCGTTGCGCTTCCAGATCGCGCCGACCCGGTAATTCTGGTTGATCAGGCGCAGGATCTCGTCGACGTGCTGGCTGATCAGCGCGGCAGCGAGCATGAGCCCCGGCCGCGGGCCGAATCTGGTTCGGAAGTCGCCGAGGCGAGAAAAGATCGTGTGTGGCGTGTATCCCCATTCCGGCTCGTTGAGCGTGATCGACCCGGCACCACCTCCCCCACCGCCGCCACCGCCACCGCCACCGCCGAGGTTGGAGGCGGCCGGCATCTCGGCGAGAGCTGCGGCGGCGAACACCTTGCCCGAGCCCCAGAGGTTGTTGGCGCGGATGTCGAGCAGCGCGTCGAAGACCGGCGGCACCTCGCCGGCGGGAATCCCCTCGATCCTGGTCGAGTGCTGGAGGTGGGCACGAACCTGTTCGAAGTTGAGGTTCTTGTTCTTCTCGAACATCAACGCAACGAGCCCGGCGACGTGGGGTGACGCCATGCTGGTACCGGTCTTGTCGATCACCTTCTGGTCGCAGCACGACGACTGCGACTTGGGGTCGTCGCGGCTGCGCGGAGCGGCGATGCCCGAACCCGGCGCGGCGATGGTCGGCTTCACCTCGCCGACCGGCGTGCCGGGAGGGATCGGCGACACGCCGCGGGACGAGGTGTCGTTCAGCTTGCCGTTGTCGTTGTCGTAGTTGGCGACGGTGATCGCGTTCAACGAGGTCGCCGGTGAGCCGACTGTGTGGTTGCGTCGTCTCGCTGGGATCTCGCCAACGTCGGTTGGCAGCCGAAACGTCGGGGCACCGTCACCTCTGGCCGAAGTCGCCCACGCATCCCAGTTTGCTGCGGTGCCAGATGTCTCGGTCAAGGTGAGTGTCCACACCCCTGAACGGACCGTCTGCCCGGCGGGGACGCTGATGTTGATGTCGATCTGCTTCTTGTTGTTGTTGAGCGGTTGCGGCGCCGGTCGATGAGGTCACAGCGATCGTCATGCCGCCGATCGTGAACGGTGAGCCGGCGGCACCGGGTGCGATCGGACCGGTCGTGTTCGGAGGTGGTTGGGCCGGGTTTGGCGGTGCCACCAGCGTGGCGTTCAGCGTGGCCGTGCCGTTGTACCAAATTTCGATCGAGTCGGGCTGGGCCGACCCGTTCGGGATGTAGAACTGCACCTGGCTGGAGCCGTTTGCCGGCACCGTTCCACCCTCGTGCATGCTGTCATTGCCCTCGTTGCCGGCGGCGCAGACGATTGCGATTCCGGGTGGGATGCCGGCGACGGGTCGAAGGATCGCGTCGATCTGGCGGTCGCGGAGATTCGTGCCGTCGTGTGGCCCCGAGTGCGAACCGAAACTGCAGTTGATGACGACCGGTTTGCTACCGGGAAGGCGCGTACCGGCCTGAGCACACCACGTCAGCGCATCGCCGACCGCGGACGTGCTGCCCGTCGGCAAGGCAATCGCCTTGACGATCACGAGGTCGGCCAGGGGCGCCACGCCCACGTACCGGCCGGGGAATGAGCAGCGGTCGTCCTGGCGCCCGTTGCCGGCGGCGGTACCGGCGACATGGGTGCCGTGGCCGTTGTTGTCGATGCTCTGAAAGAGCGGGCCTGCGGTGAGCCCGGCGTTGATCTGGTTCTCGTCGTACACACGCCCGACCTGCTGGAACGCGGCCGGTGGAGCGGAGCCACCGACGGTCGCCGACTGATCCCAGAGTTCGAGGATTCGGGTTTTGCCGTCGGACTTGCGGAACGAGTCGTGGAAGATGTCGATACCGGTGTCGATCACGGCCACGATCACGTTGGTGCCCTGGCCGGGCCATGGGGCGGTCGGTGGCACCTTCCACGGCACACGCATCTCGATGACGCTCTCGTCGAGCAAGGGCAACACTGGCGGTTCCATCTCGACGAGAACGACCCCAGAAACCTCCTCGAGGCGCTCGACGTCGCGCATGTCGATGTGGCCGGATACGACGCCTCCCTGGTCGAACCCGGTGTCGAGTCCAGCGGCCCGAAGATCGGCGATGTCGCCGGTGTAGGCGACGACGACCGCGATCCGCTGGTCGGCGATCGCCTGCGCCTCAGGTGACCGTGGTGCGACCTCGGGTTCGACGCCGCACTGGACGCGCCACGCAACCAAGGCATTCCGCAGCTTCGGGTCGAGCTTCGACAATCGGGTGCCCCCTTGCCGGACCTATTGGCGGTTGACGTTCGTCACTACGGCTGGCTCTGCCGAGTCGGTCGAAGATGCCGGAACGAAGGTCGGCATCGCGATTCTTCCAGATTGGCGCCGTCGCGTCGAGGGGGTTGTCCGCAGCGGAAACTTCGACCCAGCAAACGGACCGCACCGACAGCCGACCCTCGAACTACAAGCTCCGGATCGGCCCAGACGGCAACCCTCGGACACCTCGAGTCGGCCTGCTCCGAGGAACGACCTGCGGGCCAGTCCTGGCTGGGTGATCCTCGGGTTGACGGCGCCTGGTCCGGTCGTCGAATGGGCATGCACCATCAGCGTCGTGAGACGCCAGGAACGACGGTGACGGGAGGATCAGGCGAGATCGAACCGATCGCTGTCCATCACCTTGGCAAACGCCGCCGCGAAGTCGCTGACGAACTTGGCTTCGGCGTCATCGGCTGCGTAGACGTCGGAGATGGCACGCAGGATCGAGTTCGAGCCGAACACGAGATCGTTTCGGGTACCGGTCCACTTCACGTCACCGCTGGCACGGTCCGTGCCCTCGAACACGTCTTTGGCGCCGACTGCTGCAGACCACGCCGTGCCCTGATCCATCAGGTTCACGAAGAAGTCGTTGCTCAGCGTGCCGACGCGATCGGTGAATACGCCGTGACCGTCAATACTGACACCGAGGACTCGAAGGCCGCCGACGAGCGCAGCCATCTCCGGCGCACCAAGATCGAGCAGCTGAGCCCGGTCGACGAGGATGTGCTCGGCGACGTGGCTACTGCCCTTGCCCAAGAAGTTTCGGAAGCCGTCGTTCTTCGGCTCGAGCCACGCGAACGACTCGACATCGGTCTGCTCCTGGGTGGCATCGCCACGCCCGGTGCTCACCGAGACGGTCACGTCATGGCCGCCGGCCTCGGCGGCGGCTTCCACCGCTGCGGCACCACCGAGCACGATCAGGTCGGCCATCGAGACCGACACACCAATGCTCGACTGGACACCTTCGAGCGCGCCGAGCACACGACGGAGCTGATCGGGCTTGTTGACCGTCCACGCGTTCTGAGGGGCGAGACGGAGACGACCGCCGTTGGCGCCGCCGCGCTTGTCGCTCTGACGGTAGATGGAGGCCGATGCCCATGCCGTCTCGACGAGCTCGGTGATCGTGAGATCGGTCGCCATGATGGCAGCCTTCACGGTGGCGACGTCGGCATCGCTCAACGCGGTACCAGCAGGAATCGGATCCTGCCAGAGCAGTTCCTCTGCGGGGACCTCGGGGCCGAGGTAGCGCACGACGGGACCCATGTCGCGGTGGGTGAGCTTGAACCAGGCGCGGGCGAAGGCATCGTCGAGCTGCTCGGGGTTGTCGCGGAAGCGCTGCGAGATCGGCCCGTAGATCGGGTCCATCTTCATGGCCATGTCGGCCGTGCTCATCATCGGCGCGTGGGTGATGCTCGGGTCGTGTGCGTCGGGCACGGTGCCGGCGAGGGCGGGAGCAGTCCACTGCTTGTGGCCGGCCGGGCTCTCGGTGAGCTCCCAGTCGTTGTCCATCAGCGTCTCGAGGTAGTTGTTGTCCCACTTCGTCGGCGTCGAGTTCCAGGCGCCTTCGAAACCACTCGTGGTGGTGTGCACGCCGACGCCGGAGCCGAAGCTGTTCTTCCATCCGAGCAGCTGCTGCTCCATCGGCGCACCCTCGGGCTCGGGGCCCATCTCCGACTCGAGCCCGGCGCCGTGCATCTTGCCGAAGGCATGCCCGCCGACGACGAGCGCCACGGTCTCCTCGTCGTTCATCGCCATCCGGCCGAACGTCTCGCGGATGTCGGCACCGGAGGCCACTGGATCGGGGTTGCCATTCGGTCCCTCGGGATTCACGTAGATGAGACCCATCTGGACTGCGCCGAGTGGTTCCTGGAGCTGGCGATTGGCGCTGTAGCGCTGATCGTCGAGCCACACGTTCTCGGGGCCCCAGTAGATGTCCTCTTCGGGCGCCCACACGTCTTCACGACCGCCGGCGAAGCCGAACGTCTCGAAGCCCATCGACTCGAGGGCGACGTTGCCGGCCAGGATCAAGAGGTCGGCCCAAGAGATCTTGCGACCGTACTTCTTCTTGATCGGCTCGAGCAGCGCACGCGCCTTGTCGAGGTTGCCATTGTCAGGCCAGCTGTTCAGGGGAGCGAAACGCTGGGTGCCGGAAGCGCCACCACCACGACCGTCGTGGGTTCGGTAGGTGCCGGCAGAGTGCCAGGCCATACGAATGAACAACGGGCCGTAGTGGCCGTAATCCGCCGGCCACCACTCCTTGGAGTCGGTCATGAGGGCCGTGAGGTCGGTCTTGACCGCAGCCAGGTCGAGCGTTGCGAACTCGGCGGCGTAGTCGAAATCGTCACCCATCGGATCGGACTTGGCAGAACCCTGATGGAGGATGTTGAGGTTCAGCTGGTTCGGCCACCAGTGCTGGTTGGCCTGGCTGCCGCGGGCGGAATGGTCGTGGGTCAGCACCGGGCACTTTGTTTCGTCGGTCATATTGTTCGTCTCCTGCGGGTCGAAACCGCAATGGTCAGGTTCGGGTCAGATCAGATGGTGAAGTAGCCGCTCAGGTCGACGATGACGTGGGTCGTGACCGGCCTCGCGGTGACGTTGAATCTGACCGCCGAGGTGGCGACTACGGCCGCATTGGCCACCGTGCTGTTGGGCGCCGTGAAGTTCACATTCGACGTTCCGACACCGCTGCCGAAAGCGACGTAGCCCGCTCCGGCGGTTCCGGTGACGGTGCCGTTGATGAACACCGCACCCATCGCCTTGTCGAGCCCTGGGATGTCCACGAATCCGTAACTGATGCCTACCGGATCCCAGAACGTCGAAACGTTCACCATCGAGTTGGTGCGCGTGTCATAGATCCGTTCGGGCGTCAGCGGCACGAACTGGCCAGTCGTCGATGCCGGTACGGTCGGACCCGTGAACCAACCGATCAGATCGACGAGCACGTGAGCCGATGACTTCGTGTAGACGTCGATCGAGCCATCGGCCGCGAGTGGAACGATCGCCAACGCCGCCACCGTCTGGCCCGGCCCGGTGAGGTTGAGCACCGACGAGGCCCCCGGAACGAGCGATCCGCCGGCGTCGGTCTGGAGGAAGCCGGCTGCCCCACTCTGGGTTGCAGTGACGTTGACCACCGCCGCGTTCGCACCGGGCGGCAGCCCAGAGCCGTCCTTGGTGAGGTCGACCCGGATCGTCTGGTTCGACGGTGTGTTCCCCGTGTAGTTGATCGCGGTCGCCGGCCTGGTGTCGAGCAGCCGTTTCTGCGTCGTGGTCACGAGTCGGCCCGCCGCAACAGGTCCGGACGCCTGGACGAAATAGCCGTTCACGTCCACGATGATGTGGTTGCCGCCCAACGTGTAGATCGAGATCGACCGGTCGGTGCCGAGTGACACGACCGCCAGGTTGGCGACGGTTCCACCAGCGGTCGGGAAGTTGACGTTTGACGACGAGCCAACTTCGGCGAGTCCGGTGGGGAATACCTGGAGATATCCAGGGGCGGACGACTGCGTGCCGGTGACCGTGACGGACACGGCAATCGCATCAGCAGGCAGACCAGGGAAGAACGATGCCGGGATCTTGACCACATCGCCAGAGGCCGGCTTCGGGCCCGAATAGTTGACCGCTGTCGCTGGCCGTGTGTCGAGCACGCGCGTCGGCGTGATACCGGTGAAGACACTTCGGGGGCCGGTCGTGTAGTCGGGGCAGGAGGGAACGTCGAGCGTCATCACCGGTGTCCACGTCGACGAGCCGACGACCTGGTCTTCGAGTACGACACGCGTGGCGGTTCCGTTGTCGTTGCGATTGTTGCCCCCGGTCTCCCACTCGAAGTGGTCGTTGTGCGAGGAGGGGACACGAGTCAGCCACGTCGTGCTGGGCTCGACCTTGAACCGTCCCATGAAGTCGACCGCACCCTTTGTGCCGACGATTCGAACCTGGCCGCCGGCGCACGACCAGGTCATCGTGTAGCTGGCCCCCGTCGCCGCGCTCGTCGCCGACTTCCGAACGGGATCGGCCGCCCCAGCCGGCGTGGAGAACAGAGCGATCGTCGCGATCAGCGCGCATGCCGTGCCGACCGCCACACCTCGACGAACCCGACGATGCATACCCGATCCACGATCCATGTCCGACCTCCCCAATCGCTCCAAAGGGTATTGCGACCTGGTAGGACTGTCAAAGCGGTCGGAATCGAGTGACGCCCGACGCCGTCTCGATCATGCTCGGGTCGGCCGCCGTACTCGTCGCCATCGGACTCGACATCGGCCTCATCGCGTTCCTCGTCGGGCCCGGCCTCCTGCCTGTCACCCAAGGGCTCGTCGACCCGGTTCTGATCGTCGTTGCATTGGCGGCCGTCGCCGTTCCGCGACGTGGTCGGCGACCGACGCGGAGTAGCTGAACGAGCCCCGTCGCCCAGTTGCCGTGGGCAGGCAAGGCTGCGACGTTGCGATGCGAGAAGTCCTGGTTCTCAGGCCCGACGCCCGTCGTCTGCCCACGGTTCCTGCCACGATTTGTCGAGCTGGTTGCCGATTGACGGCCCGGTCGCTCGGGCGTAGCGTTGTAATGACGTTTCGATTGGTTCAAGGGTGTTCGGCGCACAGTGTCAACGGAGGCACGCACGTGACCATTCACATCGAGTCGGTTCTCTTGCTGGCGATCCAGCAGGCCGGCGACACGTACGTGATGAACTCGGTGGTCAACTTCAACGATCCTGATCCGGAAGTGTTCGACTGCTCGGGCCTGGTGCAATGGTCATGCCATCGCGCCGGAGTGACCCCGAACCTGCCTCGTGCGTCTTGGCAACAAGCCCAGTTCTGCGGCAAGAACGGCACGTTCATGGAGGTCCTCGATGCCGTCGAAACACGCGGGGCGCTGTTGTTCAGTTTCTTCGACGAACGGAACCCGCCGGCACCCGTCGACGTGATCTCGGTGACCAGCCGGCCAAAGCTTGCGCACGTCGCAATCTCACTCGGTAACGGTTGGACCATGGAAGCCGCCAACTCCACCAAAGGCGTGAATCAGTTCGACTCTGCCAAACGGAAGAAGTGGACCCACGCCGCACGAATCCCTGGAGTCGACTATGGGCCGACACCAGTACCCGAACCGACAACGAAAGATGACGACGACATGATCAAAGTGCTGTACTTCGCCGGGCCGGACAACAAGGCATACCCGTACGTCGTGTCGGGCTGCATCGGCAAGTTCCTCTCGCCCGAAGCTCTCGCCGTGCACACGCTCTTTCAAACCGAGGTCGCGTTCACCCCGGAACATCCGGCACCGGCTTCATGGGCAGGCGGCGTCGCACTCCTCGACGGGCCGCTCCAGAACGTGAACACCCGACTCGAACCGATCCCCTGAACGACCACCTGGGTTCTCGGCACCACGTGAGGCCTGGGGCGACTGATCGGTCGTCGGCGCATACGCTCTGACCGTGGTCGTGATCGCGCCTTTTGTCGGACGTGGAAGCGAGTTGCATGAACTGCGCACGATCGCCAACGGTGTTCGCCATCGGCGAGCGGGTACCTGTGTCGTCGTGCACGGGCCGATCGGAATCGGTTCGTCACGGCTCATCGATCAGCTCGCGATCGAGCTGCGGCGACGTTCGATCGATCACGAGTGGTTCGTCGGATCGTGCAACCGGGTTTCGGAGATCGCGTTCGAACCGATCGTCGGGGTGCTGCGCGATCTGCCCGGCGGCGCCGCCGAGTGGCTGACGGAGTCGAGTTCGGTGACCGGCGAGGTTTCCGGCACTGTTGAAACGGCGCTACTGGCAGGGCTCGCCCACCGCATTCGCACGGCCGCTACGGACAAACTGGTGGTCGTCGCGATCCATCACATCGACGCCGCCGACCCGTCGACGGCAAGGTTGCTGAGTGGCCTCGTCGCCCTGACTCGAGACGCTCCCGTGCTGGTGCTGCTCACCGCCCGTGTCGTGGGCGAAATGCCGCCGGCGATGATGTCCTGTGCCGAAACGTTGATCGAGCTCGGCCCGCTTCTGGCCGCCGACAGCGCCGAGCTGGCGACCGCGCTGTCGGGCCCGATCGACGGCACCGACGACCCAGCCGTCGCGGGAGATGGGCATCCGGGCGTGATGGTCGCGATGGCGGCCAGCGGTGGGCCACTCGGCGGACTGTCGATGCTGCTCCGTTCGATCGGACCAGATGCAGCCGACGCCGTGGCGATGTGTGACCTCGGGAGTGGGTTGCTGACGGTCGACGAGATCGTCGCAAGTGCGACGTGTCAACGCAAGACGGTCGAGCAACTGATTCAGATCGGTGCACTGATCGCCGATCGTCGGCGCTTGAGAGCCACGCCGATCTGGGCCGACGCTGCCCGTCACCAGACTGTCGATCGGCTCTCGGAGCTGGCCGACATCGTCTCCCGGTGTGTGGCCGACACCGCCGCGCCGAGCTTGCGAGCCCGGCTCGCCCAATCAGCAGGCCACACCGAACAGGCGAGCGCGATGTGGGAACTGGCCGCCCACCAGGCGCTCGCCAGTGGTGCTGTCACGACCGCCGCCGCCGAGCTCCGACGCGCCGTCGCACTGGGTGGAGACGACGCCCTTCGACGACTCGGACGACTCGCGGCCGAATGGTCGTTGGCCGCCGGAGACCGCACCGAGGCGCACCGGCTCGCCGACGAATTGCTGGCTGTCGTATCGCGCTCTGACAGCGAGACGATTGTGGCCCTCATGGTGCTGCAGCATCGTGCCCTGTTCGAACTCGGAGACCAGGCAGCCGACGGCGCGCTCGACGGCGCGCTCGACGTCGCCGACACGAGCGCAGCTCGCGTCGACGCGCTCGTACTCGACGCGACGCGCCTCGTGACTCACGACGTCGACTCGGCCGGTCGACGCGCAGCACAGGCCGTGACCGCCGCCCGCCACCTCGCCGATCCTCAATCGATCGCGTCGGCGCTCGGTGTTCGTGCGTTGGTCGAGGCGTTCGAGGGCGACATCGAGGCATCGCTGGCAACGTTCGACGAGGCGATCGCGCTGGCCGCAGCCGCCGATGCTGATGCTGCCGAGGCGCGGTTGGCGAGCAATCGCGTGTACGTGCTCTGGCGCGCCGGCCGACCGATCGAGGTCGAGCGAGCAGCGCGGCTCGAACTCAGCCGGCTCCGTCGTCGCGGCCTCGACGTGCTCGGCGACCAACTCGCCTTCGTCCGCGCCGTGGCACTCGTCCAGCTCGGAAGGCTCGCTGAAGTCGACGAGGCGATCGAGCTCACTCGCCAGATCAACATGTCAGCCGATACGCGAGCACTCACCGACCTGCTCGCCGTCGAAGTCGCTCTGCTGCGCGGCGTAGCCGACGATGCTGTCGCGACGATCGAACGGATCGCCAACTCGGAGATGTCCAACGATCCCGCAGTCGCCTGCGAACTGGCCCTGCGACGGTACGAAGTTGCGGTCGCAAGCGGTGACCTGGCGACGGCCGTGGCGGTTGCCGCGGCAGGCCAAACAGCGGTCGGCGGCGCTGACCTCGTGGCACAGGCGCGGCTCACCTTGGCGCACGCACGTGCCGCCTGTCGGATCGGCACGGTGATCCCGGCCGGGACGCTCGAACACTCGGCAGGCGGAGAACTCACCGCCATCGCGGCCGAACTCCGGGCGATCGAGTCCGGCCACGACGACGGTTTTGTCGAGGCCATCTCGGCGTGGGAGGCGATCCCGGCGCCTGTCGAGGCGTGGCGCTGTCGACTCGGTCGGGCCGTTGGACAACAGGACCTCGTTGCACTCGCAGAGTTGATGAAACGTGCCGACGAGCTCGGCGCGATCGGCCTCGTCAAACAGGCCGATTCGGCATGGCGCGACGCCGGAGGCAAGCGAAGTGGTCGCCGCACGGGTGCCCTGCTGAGCGAACGCGAGCTCGACGTCCTCCACCTCGTCGACCAGGGGATGACCAACAAGCGAATCGCCGAGCAGCTGTTCATCAGCGTCCGAACGGTCGGCGCCCACCTCGAACACTGCTGCGCCAAGTTGGCCGTGTCGACGCGCGGCGCAGCCGTCCACGAGGCCAAGCGACGAGGGCTGCTCACCTAACGGGGGTGCTGGACTAGACCGAGTGCCGTGACCGTGACCGTGACCGTGACCGTTTGTGGTGTCGTCGGCGAGTCAGGTTCGTTCCTGGCAAGGCGTGGCGACGACGTACCAGCCTTGCCCGGACCTGGGGCGCCGCAACGCAACGAGGGGCGAAGCTGGCCGCCGAAACAGGGCAAACGTTTGCGGTTGCGGCCCTAGCGCTTGATCGTTGGGGTTCCGCCGCTCAGCTGGCGTTTCTGGGCTACTGCCCGAGTCGCCCGGGCATGATCCAGGTTGATCACCACGTCGCTTTCGCTGACGATCGTCCGTCCGCTGAGTGATGTCAACTCGAATCGGACGGTGGTCCGGAGCTGGGCCGCCGTGAGCACATCGTCGACCAGCTCTGCTGCGTCGGCTTCGCTGGCCCGGTACACCTCGCACGACCAGTCATCGACGCTGATGTTCACAGCCCAGACCGAACTCACCGGTTTGACCCGCGAACCAGACGTCGAAGACATCGGCGGAGCGTAACAGAGCGCACCCGTAGCACCCATCGGCGATCGGGAACCGGCGCGTCAAGGATTGGGAATTCTCCCGATGTGCGCGCTCGATGATCGGGCGCACGATGCCCTCGCACAGTCGGCAACGGGCCGGCGGCACACGACAGGAGAGACAACATGAACAACAACCAGATCACCTACGGCGACATCGACGTCATCGGCGAAGCGGTCGAATTGACCGACGAGCAGCTGCGGCTGGTCGCCGGCGGGCTTCCCCGCAGGAATCCGTGGGTCAGCAAGACGATCGACCTCGAAGTCGGCATGACCGACGTCGACGCCGGATTCTGATCACCGTCGTCCGGGGTGGCGGCCTGAGCCGCCACCCCGGGCCCTTTCTCTGGAGGACCCCGATGATCTTGTTGCTCACCGCCCCGCATGACGCCCACGTCGACGCGATCGAACCGATCCTCGACCAGGCATCGGTGCCGTACTTCCGGTTCGACCCGGCCAACTTCCCGGCGACCGCGACGGTCACCGTCCGCGTCGACCCGACTGGAGCGCTGACCGGCGAACTGCATGGCGACGGCGTCGACATCGACCTCAGCACGATCTCGGCGACGTGGATTCGCCGGCCGGGCAAGCCGACGCCGAGCGCGACGCTGGTCGATCGCGCCCGCGAATTCGTCGCCTCGGAATCGGCCGACGTCGCAAGAGAGGTATTCGACCTGTTCGGCGGCATCCGACTCCCAGGGCACGACGCCGACATCAGGCGCGCCTCGTTCAAGTTCCGACAGCTTCGGCTCGCCGCCACGCTGGGCTTCGACATCCCGCCGAGTGTCATGACGAACGACCCCGACGAGGTACTCGACTTCTGGGCCGATCACGCCCCGCTGGTCTCGAAGCAGTCGGGCAACACACAGATCATCACGTTCGATGACGGCGACCGCGGCGGCCGCTACACATTGCCGGTCACCAACCGTGACCTGTCCCACGTCGAGGCCGTGCGGCTGTGCCCGATCACGTTCCAGCCGCGCATCGTCAAACACCGTGAGCTGCGCGTCACCGTGGTCGGCTCGAAGGTGTTCGCCGCCGAAATCGCATCCCAGGACTCTCACCACACGGCCGGTGACTGGCGGATGTACGACGACACCCGATGCCGAGTCACCGCCAGCTCCCTGCCCGAGAACGTCGAGCAGCGCTGCGTCGAAATCGTCCAGCGGCTTCACCTGCGCTACGGCGCGATCGACCTGATTCGCACCCCCGACGATCGCTACGTGTTCCTCGAGGTCAACCCGAGCGGACAGTACCTCTGGATCGAGGCCACCACCGGGCTTCCGATCACGAACGCCATCGCCCAACTTCTGATCGACGCAGACCGCGCCGCCAACCACTCACCCAATCCGACAGCACTCGACCAAGGAGCCACGACATGACAACCATCGACACGACAACGAGCCACACGACGGCCGGCACGACGAAGGACCGCGCAGCGACGAACGGTCTACCGATCGACTATCGGCTGCTGGCAGGCGTCGCCGACGCTCTCGAGCGCGGCGCAACACGACGCCACCGGGCACGAACATCTTGCCGCCGAGTTGGCCGAGTTGGCCGATGCCGCCGACGGGCATCGCGTGCAACTCCTGTCCGTTCCCGAGAGCGATGGAACCTTGCAGTTCGACGCGCTGATCCGCCAGACCGACGGTACAACGATCTCAATCGGCGTGGTGCGCCCCGACACGTCGCCGTGGCCACTGCGCGGTGCGTCTCGACTCCGGGATCGAGATCTGGTCGACGTGAACGGAGTCACGGTCACCGTCGAGCAGGCGATCACCGCGATCGACTTCGCCTTCGACGAACCACGCTTGCTGCAACACATCGTCGACGGGGTTCTGCTCGCCGCGGCCATCGACGCCGAGCAGGCGGACGAGGGCGAGTTGGCCGACGGTGCGCTGGATGAGGCGATCATCGCTTTCCGGCGCGGCAAGGGGCTCAACAGCGGCTCTGATTTCCGCGCCTGGATGAACGAACGCAGCCTGACCGAGGGAGGTCTCGTCGAACTCGTACGTGACCAGGTCCGGATCGCCGCTTTCCGCCGACGGCTCGAGTCGGCAACGATGAGTGACAGCTCGAACGTCGACGTGCTGGCCGCATGGTTGGCCGAACGACGTGCGACAGCACGAGTCACCTGGTGCTGGGGCAACGCGGCTCGAACCCGGAGGGTCGGGGAGTCATGAGGCGGCGGCGTTGTTCGCTGTTCCGTCAGGTCGGGGTGACCGATTGCGGCAGCGCTTGCGTGGCGATGATCCTGTCGTCGGTCGGTCGCGGGTTCTCGCTGCGCCAGCTCCGCAAGGCGACCGATTCCGGGCGCGACGGCATGACGTTCGCTGATATCCGAGGGGTGCTCAACGAGTACGGCGTGATAACTCGCGCCGTCGCCGTCGATGCCGGACACCTCACGTCGCTCCGACTCCCGGTGATCGCCCACTGGCGTCGCGACCACTTCGTCGTCATCGATCGACTCACCGAACGGTGGGTCGAAGTTCTCGACCCGGCCGGAGGCCGGCGGAGGATCGATCACCACGAGCTCACACGCGACTTCAGTGGCGTAGCACTCGAGATCGTCGCCGCCGCGCCAGGCGGAGGCGCGATCCTGGACACTCCATCTCCGTGGCGACGTGTGGTCGGTGAGGTCGTGGGCGACAACCGCGCAGGAATCGCCGGGCTGTTCGCGGTGGCGGTGGCGGCCGGCTGTACGCCGCTGGCGTATCCCGCCGCCACGTCTGCCGTCGTCGATCGCATGGTGCGCGGTTCGTCTGCCGGTGGCGCACGACTGCTCGTTGCCGCCGCCTTGGCGGTGTTCGTCGTCACGGTGCTGCTGGGCGTGGTGAGGGTCGCGATCACGGCGCGTCTGCGGCGTCGCGTCGAGAACCAGCTCAACGACCGCGTCGTCGACCACTTGCTCGCACTCCCGACGAAGTGGTTCCTGTCCCGCACTCCGGCCGACGTGTTGATGGCGGTCCAGGCAGTCGATCTCGACGCGGGAAATGGTCACCGCTCAACTGCTCAGGGTCGCGCTCGACGGGACGTTCAGTGCAATCGCGATCGCCGTGGTGTGCTCGGTCAGCCCAGCGGTCGGTGTGACGACGATCATCGGCGCGGCCCTGATCGTTGTTCCGTGGCTGATCGCCGCGCGGCGACTGGGCGAGCATCAGGCCGACGTGCTCTCGGGCGACACCGCGGCGCAAGCCAGCCTGCTCGAAATGGTGACGTTGATCACGACGATCAAGGCAACCGGCGCCCAACAGGTCGTTCGCAAGCGCTGGCGGGCTCGCGTCGACGACAGGGTCAATGCATCGATTCGGCTGTCGCGCCTCGACGGCCTGCTCGACGAGCTGGTCGCCGGCGTGCGGCTGGCGCTACCGATCGCCGTCCTCGGTGTCGCCTGGGCGACACTCGGATCCGGCGATCCGGGCCGCGTCATCGGAGTCGGTGCGCTGGCGGCCGCCGCGCTTGCGCCCGTCAGCACGGTCGCCGGCAGCCTCCGCTCGATCCGAACCGCCGGCGTTCACCTTGGTCGGCTCGATGATTTCCTCTGCGAGGAGCGCGAACCGGATTGGGGCGACTTCGACCCGCCGTCACACCCCGTGATCTCGGTCGAGGGGGTTGGTTTCCGGCACCACGCCCATGGCCGTGACGTGCTGGCCGACGTCTCGATGACGATTCGTTCCGGCGAAAAGGTTTCGGTCGTCGGGGCATCCGGGTCCGGCAAGACCACGCTGGCAATGATCGTCGCCGGGGTGCTCGAGCCGACCTCTGGTCGCGTTCTGCTCGACGATCTCGATCGGATTCACCATGACCGATCAGGGTGGCAGGCATGTGTCGGGGTCGTGCTTCAGGACTCGGCCCTCGTGGCCGCCACGGTCTTCGACAACATCAGCTTTGGCGGCGCCGAACGCCACGCTGGACGATGTCCGCGAGGCGGCACGGCTGGCTGCGATCGACGAGATCGTGATGGCGATGCCGATGGGGTACTCGACGATGTTGAGTGACCTCGGGGCGAGCCTGTCGGGTGGCGAACGGCAACGGATCGCCCTGGCGCGTGCGCTCGTCAACCGACCGTCGCTGCTCGTGCTCGACGAGGCCACGAGCCACCTCGATCCGATCACCGAACAGATCATCGAGTCGAATCTGACACGGCTCGGCATCGCTCGGCTCGTCGTCGCCCATCGTCTCGCCACGGTGCGTGACAGCGACTCGATCGTCGTCGTCGACGACGGACGCGTCGTCGAACGGGGCACGCACGAACAACTCGTCGAACGTGGCGGCCGCTACCACGACCTCGTGCTGGCGCACGCCGCTCATGGCAATCGCCCCGCCGGAATGGTTGGCGAAGGGAACGTAGCGCCCGACCGGG
Source organism: uncultured Acidimicrobiaceae bacterium (assembly GCA_963700265.1). GTDB lineage: Bacteria > Actinomycetota > Acidimicrobiia > Acidimicrobiales > Ilumatobacteraceae > Ilumatobacter. Next base: position 579,783 of record CAVOWX010000005.1, read on the forward strand.
ACAGCAAACTTCGCCGTCGACAGCCACCACGCACAGAGACCGAATCATCGGCCAAGTGCCGCCCTCGCCCGGCGCGACCGTTCGACGAATGGAACTGCGCCGACACGTTCCCGCCCGTTGGTCGCCCGATCGATCTTGGAGTGCAGGCCCAGAGGACGAACGCAACCAGTCCAAGATCGAAACAAGTGTCAGCATTGGATTTACGGCTACCGTTCGGGCGAGCGGCCGCATCGGCGGAAGGGCGATACGCGATGAGCGACACGCAGCAGGGGCCAGGTTGGTGGCAGGCATCGGATCGGAAGTGGCGATCACCGCTCCGCCCGAGGATGAAGATGGCGGCGATGACACCGCGGCACAGTTGACGAACGACACCACGCTCGAGGGCGGTGAGGGTGCCGACGCGGACGATCCGCAGGGCGAGACACCCGAACCGGCAGAAGTTGGCTCGCGGGACGATCCCATTCCGGTCGGGCAAACCGTTACGTTCACGATGGACACGTTCGGCGACGCCGACAATTCGCGATGGTCGATCACGATTGATGGTCCTGGCTCCGACATCACGCAAGCTGTCCTCGACGAGAACCAGTTCAACGAACCACCCCGGGCCGGCCATCTCTTCTACGGCGTCCCGGTAACGCTGACGCTCAACTCCGCCGAGAAGGAGCCACTCTCGATCTTCGTCAACCTGAGTCTCGAGTTCTTTGGCCCGGCATCCTTGTCGATCATCAGCGACGGCCTCTTCGAAGGCTGTGGCGCGACGCCAGGCGAGTTCGACGTGTTCAAGGAACTGTTCGTCGGAGGCTCGAACTCTGGAACGGTGTGCTACTCCGTGACGAACGAGGACGCCGCAGGCGGGGTGATGCTCACGATCGACGACATTGAGGGCGACCGACTCTTCTTCGCCACCGGTTGATGACCTCGACGGACGAGGGCGCAACGTTGGCGAGCGGTGTGGACCCCGGCCGTGGCCCGCCCGCCTGGCCACCGACCGCCGCGGCCAGGTCGACGCTGATCCTTTGAGAATGTCGTCGAGTTCTACGTCGGGTACCCGCTCCACAACGTTGATGATGGGCATCGTGCGCTGATCGATACCCGGCGGGTAGCCGGTGTGTACTGCCGCTCGATGCGAAGAGCGGGACCAAAGTCCCTTTGTCCGAGTCTCACAGTGTGCTCACAGGGTCGCCCGTCAGGGTGTGGTCAGTGGATGGAAGTCAACGAATTGCATCGAACCTGAGAAGGCTCCCGTTTCGTTTCGGCCCAACGGCCGATGCCTGTCTGAAAGGACGCCCGTGATGTCTGCACGAATCCGAACTCTGGGGGCGGTGATCGTCGCCTCGGCCATGGTTGCCGGGGCCTGTAGCGGAGACAACGATGCCACGACGACCGACACCACGACAATCGACACCACGACGACCGACGCCACGACGACCGAAGGCGTCGAACCCGACACGGCGTCGGCGACCGTCGCTGTCGCCGACGCCGATTTCGAAGCCACCGATTGGACTGAAGAGACGCATGGCAACGATGTCGCTCCCGATTTCGAAGAGGTCTTCGACGACACCGAAGTGAAGCGCCTCGACCTGGTTGTGAGCGAAGAGAACTGGCAACTCATGCTGGACGACATCACGGCGACGTATCGGCGAGTTCGGCCAACGCTCAGGCGGCGGCGGTGGTCTGCTGGAGACGGAGGAGGATCCGATCTGGGTCCCTGCTGATGTCTTCTACAACGGCACGCAGTGGTACCAGGTCGGACTTCGCTTCAAGGGCAACTCCTCCCTGCAATCCAGTTGGGAACAAGGCATTCTCAAGCTGCCGTTCAAGCTGGATTTCGACGAGTTCGAGGACGTCTACCCCCAAATCGACAACCAGCGGTTCTATGGCTTCAAGCAGCTGAGCCTCAAGAACAACTACGACGACGAGTCGTTCCTGCGTGAGAAGGTGGCCGCAGACGTCTTCGAGAAAGCAGGGTTGGCCGTGTCGCACGCGGCGTTCTACGAGCTGTACTTGGACCACGGGGACGGGCCTGAGTACTTCGGCCTCTACACACTCGTCGAGGAAGTCGACGACACCGTCATCGAAACCCAGTTCGCCAGTGATGACGGCAACCTCTACAAGCCCGAAGGTGATGGAGCGACCTTCGTCGAAGGAGCGTTCAGCGAAGAGTACTTCGAGAAGAAGACCAACGACGACGAAGACGAAGCGGACTGGTCCGACATCCTCGCCTTGTTCGACGCACTGCACGACGACACGGCCACGACCGATCCCGCGACCTGGCGGGCGAATCTCGAAGCCGTGTTCGACGTAGACGGCTTCCTCGAGTACCTCGCCGTCAATGGAATCATTCAGAACTGGGACACCTACGGCCGGATGACCCAGAACTACTACCTGTACAACGATCCCGAGACGTCGCTGCTCACCTGGATCCCCTGGGACAACAACGAAGCCTTCCAGGAGGGGAAGAATGGAGGTGCTCTGGATCTCGACTTCTCAGACCTCGATTCCAGCAGATGGCCGCTGATCGCGAACCTGTATGCCGATGAGGTCTACCGCGCTCGTTATGACGCGTATCTCTCAGACGTCATCGGCGATGCATTCGAGACCAGCAGTATCCAGGCGCTCTATGACGCCTATTCGGATCTGATCGAGCCTTCTGTGGAAGCAGAACGATCTGGATTCTCGTTCCTCGATGGAACGGATGACTTCACCAACGCCATCGATGAGCTCACTGACCACGCCGCAAGCCGCGCCGACGCAGTCGACGCCTATCTGGATGGGCAGTGAGGTCCAGGACCCCTCTTCTGCAACGCCTTCCTGCTACCGACCTCTCACGCAGATCTTCAATCAACGAAAGGAATCCCCGATGACTCCAAGACGACGCCCATTCCTTCTCCTGCTGCCCGTACTTGGGCTGCTTGCCGCGGCGTGCGGTTCGGACGACAGCACAACGAACACCACTACCGCCGAAGGCGACCGGAGCGTCTCCGATACCTCGGGTGCAGCGGTCGACACCACGGCCGGCAGCGGTCTCGGGTACGTCATCGTCGACACCAATCAGGGCACGTGTTACGACACCAGCGAGCTGATCGACTGCCCGGCCGAAGGCGAGGCCTTCTACGGGCAGGATGCGCAGTACACCGGAAACACACCGAGCTACACCGACAACGGCGACGGCACGGTGACCGACAACGTCACCGGCCTGGTCTGGACGCAGGACGCTGTCCGACGCGTCGATGGCGTGGTACGACGCCGCCGACTACTGCGAGGCCGTCGAGCTCGGCGACGTCGTCGACTGGCGTCTTGCCGAATATCGACGAGCTGTGGTCGATCCGGGACTTCTCGGCCGGGTGGCCGTGGGTCGACACCGACTACTTCTACCTCGTCGGCGACGGCTCCGAGGGCGGTCAGCAGCACTCGTGGTCGAGCAACTACTACCTGGTCGACACCGACGAAGCGGTGCAGAGACGTGGCGTTCATCGTCAACGACTGGACCGGACACATCAAGGCGTTGGACGGCGAACGGTTCGTGCGTTGCGTCAGCGGCGACGAGTACGGCTTCAACGATTTCGTCGACAACGGCGACGGCACGGTCACCGACAACGCCACCGGCTTGATGTTGGCATGCAGGACGACAGTGGTGAGGCGATGGACTGGGAGACGGCGCTGGCCTACGCCGAGGAGTCCACCGACGGCGGCTACGACGACTGGCGCCTCCCCAACGTCAAGGAACTGCAGAGCATCGCCGACTACTCGGGCATCCTTCCCGCGGTCGATCCGGTCTTCAACGTCACGGGCATCACCAACGAGGCCGGCAACGCCGACTATCCGTACTACTGGTCGAGCACGTCGAACCCCTACATCGACCCGCGGGACGAGGACGGCTACTGGTACGCCTGGTACCTCGCTTCGGGCTACGCCGTCGACGCCGACGGCAACGACACCCACGGCGCCGGCGCGGTTCGGTTCGACACCAAGACCGAGGACGGCCCCGACGGGATCGATGCCGAACGCGGCGAGAACTACGTGCGCCTGGTGCGTGGCGGCGACGTGACCGAGACGCCCGATGGTGATCCGACGACGGTCAACCCCGATCGGGTCGTCGAGTTCGAGGACGGCGAGACCGGCGTGGGCGGCCCCGAAGGCGGAGCAGGCGCCCCGGAGGACGGAGCGCGCGCAGGAGCAGGCGGCCCCGACCTGGCGGCCGCCGCAGAGCAACTCGGCGTCACCGAAGACGAGTTGGCGGCGGCGTTGGGTGAGACCAGCCCAGGTGAGCCGCCCGATTTCGATGCTGCAGCCGAGACTCTTGGCGTCACCGTCGAGGAACTCGAGGCAGCACTCGGAACACCCGAAAACTGACACGCTCGCCAGGGGGCACCTGCTCCATGACCCACCGCCGATGGCGACGAGCACATACCGCCATTGCGCAAGGCGACCCTGACCCAAGCAAGATCGGCACTCGCGTAGGCGGGCGGTCAGCTGCGCGATACCAGCCGGCCGGGGTCTATTGGAGCGATCACCCGCTCGACGGAGCGTTACCCAGGCGTGTCCGTCGATAGCGGCTCAACGGGTGTAGGTCTCCGTCGTGACATCGCCGGCCGGGCTGGTGAACACGAAGCGCACGGTCGTGTCGGTGACGGTGTAGTCGACCGAGCCGACTGCGTCGTCGATGGTGTATTCGAGTCGGTATGAGCCGTCTCCGTTGTCTTCGAACCCGGTGATGGTCGCGCCAGGAAGCGGATCGCCGGCGGGCCGGAAGGCCGGGGTCACCGGCTGGGGTTCGACCTGGTCGTCGGCTTGCACGACGCCGACCAGGCCGCCGTTGATGTACGGGTACGTGGTGGTGCCGTGGTAGTGGTACACGCCGTCGGAACCGATATGGCCGTTGTACTCGTCGAGTTCTCCGAGTGGGCTGCCGTCGGGTTCGACCGAGCCGTAGATGGCGAACCCGTCGAGGGCGTACGCGATCGGGTTCCCCGAGCCGACAGCCTCTTCCAGGTGGAGTGGCGCGGCGTGGTAGTGGTAGTCGTCGGCTCGGCCGCAGTGACCGCCGAAGTCGTCGAGTTCGCCGACGAGGAACGCGTCGTCGCCGCGATCTTGTTGAGCGCATTGAAGATCGGGATCCCGTTGACGGCGAGCGCGATCGCGCCACGAAACAGCCCAGTGCGCGCCGAGATCGGTTCCGCCGCGAGTTCGGGGGTGATCGGGAATTGCCACGCATTGGCACCGGTGTAGTTCTGGGCTACCGGGACCTGCTGTTGCCAGTTGGTGATGCCGACCATCATCTGATGGGCCGGGATGCCGTTGCATTCGACCAGCCACACGTCTCCGCGTGTGAATGCCTTGACCGTGTCGGCGAATGCAGCGAAGCCGGCCGGCACCTGTTCGCCGCTGGCCTCCGTCGTGGCGACGACGTCCGTTGCGACGACCGAACGGTCGACCGTGCCGACCTCGCTCGTGGCGATGTCGCTCGACGGCGTGGTACCGGTCACGTCCGGGGTCGACCGAGTCGAGGTCGAATTGCTCGATCCGCAAGACGCGAGGAGCGCCGCACCGAGTCCAAATGCTCCCGAACGCAACACCGCACGCCGGTCGAAGAGTGAACCGATGTGCGGGTGAACATGATCGTGATCGGCCTCGTCCTTGTGGTCACGATGTGGGTGGTGATGTTGGGGGTGCTGGGGGTTCATAATTTCGCCTTCCGCGTCGACATCTCGCCGGGCGTGACCGTGTTGGACGTGGCCGTGCCGTCAGGGAGGCTCGGATCGCCGACGCCGTCGCTGGTTGGTACTTCGGACTGCTGTCGCTGGAGGCGGTGGAGGTTGCATCCGACGAGCAGCTCGCCGCGAGTGGCCCCGCAGCGATCAGGATCGGTGTGGATCGCTTCATGGAATCTCCTGATCGTGGCACGAAGCCCGCTGTCGATGCTCGATGGTTCGAAGGTATCGAGCGCGGCGAGAGCGAGACGCGGCCTCCTGAGATCATGGGCGATGAGCGTCATGCGGTCCGGCATCCGGTCGGTGCTACGCGGCGACCAGGCCGTCCGCGATCTCGACAGCGCGGTCGATGGTGATGGCAAATCCGATGTTGGATGCCTGTGTCATCGCGCTGCTTGCGGCCACGGCGGTGTTCACGCCGACGATCTGCCCCGACGCGTTGACCAATGGTCCACCCGAGTTGCCGGAACTGATCGCGGCGTCGGTCTGCACGAGGTGTGTGAGTGCGCCAGACTCGGTGTCGATCGACCGGTCGAGTGCCGAGACGATGCCCTGCGTCACGGTGAGACTGCCGTCGAGCGCGAGAGCGTTCCCGATGGCGACGACGGGATCGCCGACCGAGGTCGAGTCGGCGGATGCCAACTCCGCCGGTTCGAGGCCACTGGTCGACTCGACGACCAGGACGGCGATGTCGGCAGCGGCGTCCGCGCCGACGAGTTCTGCACGAAGCTGGCGACCGTCATCGGTGGTGACAACGATCGAACTGGCGCCTTCGACGACGTGCGCGTTAGTGAGGATGTGGCCCGCGTCGTCGTAGACGATCCCGGTCCCGGCACCGACGGCAGTGCCGTTGAAGCGTCCCTGTCGAACTTCGATTTCGGTGGTGATCGACACCACCGAACTATCGACGGCGGCGATGATCGAGGGGACGTCGATCCCCCCGATCGCGACCGCGGCGGAATCGACCACTGCGACGGGCGGAACCTCAGCGGCGTCGGTGCCGGCCACGTACGAGCCGGCGACGGCCCCGCCTCCGATCCCGAGTGCGAGCGACAGCGCGGGGACTGCAAGCCACCGCCCGACCGCACGTGACCGCTCGGGCCGAGGCGCCTGCGGTGGTGAGGCGTGGACCGGGGTACCTTCCAACGGCGGCCTCCAGTCCGTCGGGTTCGAAAATGATCGATGCGTCTCACGTTCGGTTGTTTCCATGGCCCCACTGTGGGCGCCGAAGGTGTGACCCCCGTGAGAACACCCTGTGGATTCTCCAAGAGCGAGACGGCCTCAGTGAAGCTGACCTGAGGCCGCCGAGGCCGGGGAGGGGCCGCCCATCAGCGCGAAACCGATCATCACCGGCGGGGTGTCGGATGCCTGGCTCGCTGTCGATCTGCGAGTCGGGATACTCCGAGACGTATAACTCGGCGGCCTCGAGACCGTTGCCGTCGAACCAGAGACATGGAGAGATGGTTGCCATGAGGGTCGACACCAACTGGTTGGTATGTCGTCAGGAGATCACGCGCGACGAGTGGACCACAATCGGCTGGCTGAGCGTGCATGAGGTCGTCGACCGGGTCGGGTGCTTCGACGATGTCGATGTCGTGGCTGACGGAGAGAATGGCGACCATCGAGGCGAGCCTTTCGATCGACTCGGCTCGGAGATGAAGCCGGGTCGTGGTGTCGTCGAGTTCGTCGACGCCCGCGTCGAACCACTTCACCACTCCGTCGAGGTCGGCGCGGGAGCCGCGATGTCGACCGTGGCGCGGTGTTCGACGGTCATCGAACGGAGACCCTTCGTCCAGTACTTCGGCGACACGGCGCTCCCCGTCCGCACCAACCTTCCACGCCTTGGTGGCTTGGGATTCGGGAGTGATCTGTGGCTTCGGTGTCAGTGCCGTCGCGATTCGTCCGACCACCGGCCGCCGCTCCTTGATCGCTTCCCGCCACTCGGCGTCCTCGGCGACGCGCCGTTCCTTCTTCGCCAGCTCCCGCGCGGACCGCTTGTCATACTCGCTCTGTGCCGATCCGCCCGCGACGTCGCTCCGTTCCGCGCAGGACACATTCGAGGCGTCGGGTTTGACGATGTCCGTGCGGGGGCAAGATTTTGAACCTGCGACCTTCGGGTTATGAGCCCATTTCCAGTGCTTTGCGGAGCACCTGGTAGACGAGTGTTTGACCTGCTCACGTACGGTTTTCGAGTGACCGTGAGCCCCCGTAGTTCCCCGTTGTTTACCGCTGTGCTGGTACATATTTGGTACATGACGGCTCGGTCTCGGTCGTCACGGAGAGTGGTTTGCGCCGTTCAGGCCGCGGAGGGCTTGAGTTCTGCGTGTTGGGCGACGGTGACGCCGAGCGCATTGGCGATGTCGCACAGTCGGGCGAGGCTGGTCGAGCGGTAATCGTTGGCTTCGTAGCGTTGGATCTGTTGTTCGGCCATCCCGAGCGCCTCGGCGAGCTGACGTTGGGTCCAGCCGCGGGCGATGCGTGCCTTGACGAGCACCGTGGACAGCTCTTCCAACGATGCGGCATCGAACGTCGACTGCGTCCCGCCGCGCAGCTGGTCGAAGTCGGCGAGTTCGGCGCGTAGGTCGTCGGCCTGGGCGCGTACGGCGTCGAGTTCGAGGCGTTCGAGTTTGGTTCGTTTGCCGGGGCGGGCCTCGATGTTGGCGGCGGCTTGCTCGAAGCGTTCGAGGTGGGACTTGGTGGCCCGGTACTGCACTTCGTTGGTGATCATGATGAGTCTCCTTTCGAGAGGTGGATGACGACGATGCCTTTGCGGCTGGTGTCGCGTTCGTTCTGGAAGAACTCGGCGAACGACAGGCCCGATTGGGTTTCGATGACGTTCGGGAGCAGCTCCCCGCCGAAGCGCGCCTTCTGTGCGGCTCGGTGGTTGGACAGGTCCAGCAGCACTGGGTCGAGCGCGTCGAGGTCGACGTCGTCGGTGTCCCAGCAGGCGTCGAAGTCGCCTGGTTCGTCTTTGGCGGTGACGAAGCTGCCGTTCAACCAGATCTTCCGGCAGCCGGCTTCGGCGAGCAGCTCGATCGCTTCGGCGAGGCCGTCGAGTAAGCGTCGGCGGCGTTCGGTCCACCCGAAGCGTTCGACCACCTCGTCCCACGACGCGACGTGTTCACCTGGCGGCAGTCGGCCGCTGTCGGGATCGAACACAGGGAGCACACCACAACACTATCATTGTGCTGAGCGACTTACCGGGAACTGCGTTCGCTCCGCAGGTCGTTGTGGGTGGCGTCAGTGCCGGTCCGCCGCGTACCCCGGGTGGGCTCGTCGCCACTCGGCAATGTGTTCCTTGGTTCGTAGCGCTTCGCGGCGTCGTGTCGACTGCAGGAGGTTCGGCCAGTCGATGTCGGCTCGTTCGACCACGTTGGCGGTGGTCTTGGTTCGTGAGCCGATGGTTGCTCGCATGCCGGTCGGAAGCACTCGACCTTGCGTGCCGCCCCAGACGTGTTCGCCGAGCGGGGCGCCGGCCGCAAGTGCGACCTGCAGGCCAGCGAATCCGAGCAGGATCCCGACTGCGCCGATGGCGGCGGCCATGACCGCAGTCGTGCTGGCCATCTGGGATGAACTCTCTTGGGCGAGGGCGGTGCTCATGACGTCACCTCGGCGGTCTCGCCGCTGCGCACGAGGATGGCACCGACGCCGATGAACCAGATGATCGAGCCGAGTCCGAAGACCATCTCGATCGCTTCGAAGGCGGGGACGACGGTGAGCAGTCCGGCGACGGCGGTGACGATGCCGGTGACGTTCAGCCAGCGAGGAAGTCGTGCCGCGAGCAGTCCGGCGATCGAGACGAGCAGGATCCAGATGGCCCCGACGAGTTCGTTGCCGCCGCCGAGCCCGTTGGTGACGGTGTCGATCGTCGACCACACGGTCACGGCACGGTCGGGGTCGGATTCGGCGAGGTCGGCGACCGCTTCGATCCCGATGTTCGAGATCATCCCAGTGGCAAACATGAGCACCGCCCATATCGCGGCGAACACCATCGCAGTGTCTGCAAGCACAGGCGCCGCGCCGACGAGGCGTTGGCGCAGGGCGAGTCCCATCGGGACGAGCGCGGCGCCGAACACGATGAAGATGCCGATGTACCAGGCGAGCAGGGATCCTTGATGGTCGACGAGGAAGTCGACCGATTCGGCCGGGGTGGCGTCGGGGTCGGTGTAGTCGGCAAACATCGTTGCGAACATCGCGATGCCGTAAGCGAAGGTTCCTGCGGCGACGAGGGCGGCGGCGCCGCCGATGCGTTGAAGTCGTGTGACCGGGAGCACTTCGATGAGCGTTTCGTGGTGGAGAGTGGTGCGTGGATGGTCATGGCTGGGTGCCTTTCTGTTGGTGGGTGTGTCGGCTGGGTTAGGTGGTCGAGGGAGGGTTTGTGTCGGTCGCGTCATCGTCGAGCCGTTGCAGGCTGACGACTTCGGCGTTCATGGAGGTGAAGTGGGCGAGGAGGCCGTGGAGATGGGACGGATCTCGGATCTCGCCGGTCAGACGGGTGTTGCCGGCAGTGGTGCTGTCGATGGTGAACTCGTCGGTCACGGGGCGGAGGATTCGTTCGGTCACTCGGCCCCGGATATCGATCTGGTAGCGGTGCGGGTGGGGCATGACACCATCTTCGGTTCGAGCGGGGTGAGGTCGCCTCGCTCGGTTGACGAACTCACCCGGGTGACCCGTGGAGATGTGCTCGACTGCGATCGGGTCACCTACTGTTGTGTCGTGGCCGATACTCGAGCGGCCGTGTCCGCGACCAAGGTCATGCCCCCGCGGCCACCAAGCCGCTACCTCTCACGTGCTCGTTTGATCGACGGCATCGAGGCGTCGGTTGCGGCGGGTCGGGGCTTCGTGCTGGTGAGCGCGCCGGCCGGTTCGGGGAAGTCGACGCTGGTCAATGGTTGGCTCGACGCGAACGATCGACTCAGCGGTTGGCTGCAGGCGGACGACGGCGACGACGACCCGATCCGCTTCTGGAGCGGGGTCGCTTCTTCGCTCCAGAGCTGCGTGCCGGGGATCGGTGAGGCGATCGGATCGGCGATCGGCGACGGCCTGGAGGCCGTGGTCGCTGCGGTTGTCAACACGTTGTCGAGCGTGAATGGGGAGGTCGTGCTGGTGATCGACGACTACCACCTGATCACCAACGACGACGTCCACGACAGCGTCGAACGGCTCATCGCCCAGCGACCGACGAACTGCATCGTCGTCGTGTCGACGCGCCTCGATCCACCGTTCCGTCTCGGACGGCTTCGTGTCCGAGACCAGATCACCGAGGTCCGGGCGGCCGACCTGCGATTCGACGTCGACGAGGCGGCGTGGTTGCTCGACGCCGACGCCGTGGGTCTCGACACCGACGATGTCGAACGGCTCGCCGGTCGAACGGAGGGGTGGGCTGCCGGGATTGGTGCTCGCCTCGCTCTCGATGCGGGACGACGACGATGTGGCCCAGTTCGTCGCGTCCTTCCATGGCGACGACCACCTGGTCGCCGACTACCTGAGCGACGAGTTCCTCGACTCGGTCGACGAGACCGAACGACAGCGACTGCTCGACGCGTCGGTGCTCGAGCGGCTCTCCGGACCGCTCATCGACGAGGTGTGTGGCACCGACGATGGCACCGTCTGGCTCGACTCGCTCGCCGGCAGTAACCAACTCGTGATCGCACTCGACCGAACCGGCACCTGGTACCGGTTCCACCACCTGCTCCGAGATCTTCTGCGCGTCGAACTCGTCCGCGCTGCGCCGGAGCGGTCGGCCGAGCTCCACGCCGCGGCCGGGCGTTGGCATGCGGAGTCGGGCGATCTGATGTCTGCGGTCGAGCATCTGCTCGAAGCCGGGTGCAGGGTCGAGGCTGCCGACATCGTGGCGGACAACGCTACGAAGCTGTTGAACGTCGGGCGCATCTACACCGTGACCCGATACATCGAACGCCTCGACGACCTCGTCGACGTCCACGAGGGCCTGGCGATCGTGCATGGTTGGGTGTCGTTCGTGACCGGCCGCTTCGCCGAGGCCGAGCGAGCGCTCGACATCGCACGTCGCCTCGACGTCGACGGGGTCGACACCGGGCTGATCCAGTCGTTGTCGGCAATGATCCATCTCGCCAAGGGCGACGTCGCTGCCGGACTTCGAGTCGTCGAAGAGCAGGTGCCGACCACCGAGCCGACGCACCCAATGGTGCTCGGAGGGGTGCGCGTGATGGGCGGCCGTTTCGACGAGGCCCGACCGTTCCTCGCTCGAGCGAACGAGATGGCAGCAAGCCGACCCGACCATTTCGTCGCAGCCGTCACTCCGGTCTTCGAAGCGGTCGCCGAGATCGAAGAAGGCCGGGCGGTCGCCGCCCGCGAGCTCGCCGACGCCTCGATCGCCTATGCCGACGAGCACCGGATCGCCGAGGCGCCACAGCTCGCCCTCGCGCACAGCGTCGTCGCCCGAACCACCAACGACGACGCCTCCGCGGTAACGGCTGCGATGCGAGGCGTGCAACTCGCACGGCGGTCACCGGAGAACGTCATGCTGACCTATGCGCTCGCGAGCGCCGCCGATGTCGCCTTCGACCACGACCGACGCCGACGCCGACGCCGACAGATTGCTCCGCGAAGCTCGGTCGATCGTCGATCGATGCGTCGACCCGGGTATCGCCGGCCGATACCTCGCTCGCGTCGAGTCCCGCCACGGCCTCGCCGACCGGGTCAGGTCCGACGAGTTGGTCGAGGAGCTCACCGACCGCGAACTCGCCGTGCTGCGCTATCTGCCGTCGCAGCTGTCGCAGCGGGAGATCGCCGGCGAGCTGTACGTGTCGCTCAACACCGTCAAGACACACTGCAAGGCGATCTATCGCAAGCTCGCCGTCGATGGGCGGAAAGCAGCCGTGCACGCCGCCCGCCAACACGGGCTGCTCTGACGAGGTGGCCGCCTGTCGCCGACGTTCCCTCCACGGCTGAGCGGATGTCGCGGCACGAGGTCAGGTACCCCTGATCAGCTCAGGTGAGCAACGGCTGCATCGAGTCCCTCGTCGAACCGGGTCGCGATGTCGACGGGCACCCCGCTGGTTTCGTGGTTGGCGCCGTCGAGGTCGGTGTAGATCTCCATCGACAACGTGAACTCGATGCCGTTCGGGAGCACCCAGTCGGAAGGACGAGTTCAGCTCGCCGCCTCGGGCTGCTTGGTCGGACGGCGAAATCCGTGGCGGACGAGATACAGGCCGAGCGCCAGTTCGAACAGGCCGCCCGGCAGTGCGAAGACCACGGCGAGTGATCGGTCGGTCGTGAGTTCGAGGAGTGCACCGATGGCGAGTGCGGCGTAGCCGTACATCCCCCAGGTTGCGAGGGGTTGGGGTATCCATCGCCGGCGTCCCAGCGTCTGACAGAACGGGATGCTGCCGGCGGCGAGCGCGATCATGGCGAGCAGGTACCCGAGGTTGTCGGCGTCGCCGACATCGGCGAGCTCGGCCAAGATGATCCCGCCGGCGAGCAGGACTGCTTCGGCCACTCGTGCCACCAGGTAGCCGGCGCCGACGCTGTGGTCGGTGGATCGAACCAGTCGGAAGCCGATCAACCCGGCGAACGCAACGGCGATCGAGTTGACGACGACGAGTGTCACGCCGATCGGTCGATCGGCCGCAGCGCTGCCGATGCCGTAGAGGAGGAACGCCGCCAGGACGATGCCACCGAAGGCTCGTCCCTCCCACAACGGCATGTCCGACGCGTCCACGACCAGGGGGCGTGGTGCGTGAACGATTGGTGCGCTCACCTCGCCAGCACCTTGTCGATCTGTCGCTGCTCCCAGGTCGACGAGGAAACCGTCGGCCGGTTCAGCCGAACCACGAGTCCGTGGACGGCGATTCCGAGGCCCCAGCCGATGAAGGCCCAGGCTGACCACCATGCCCGCCAATCGCCGGCGATGCCGGCATCGACGTTCGTCGCCAGGTTCACGAGAACGATGATCATCATTCCTCCCGCGAACACGCCGGCGTGGACGTAGAACGCTTGCAGCTGGCGCACGTACAGCCGTGCCGCTTCGACGCGTCGGTGCTCGGCGGTTTCATCAGCCGGCTGAGCAGAGATTTCGTGTGGGTTGTTCATGGTGGGCTTCCTGTGTCTGTCGGGTGGGGAGAGCGACCGCTCAGGCGGTCTGGCGGTGGGCCCGGATGAGGAGCCAGAGTCCGAACCATCCTTCGGCGATGACCGATGGCAGGGCGACCATCACGAGGAATGCGTCGGCGTGGTCGGCGTAGTTGGCGAGGACGGTGTGGGCCGTGGTGTCGATGATGTATGCGGCGCCGGCCACCATCATCAGCTGTCCGAGCCATCGTGGTGTCTCGGCTGATCGGGCGACGAGGAAGCCGAGCACGATCAGGTGGAGTCCGAATGCAGCGAGACCGATCAGCCAGGCGGAGTTGAACAGCTCGAGTCCGATGAGCGCCTGGGCGTTGCGTTCGGCGGCGCTCATCACGTCGGCCACTGCGGCGGAGTCGTAGAAGGCGAGGGCCTGGAAGAAGAAGATGGCGGCGACGCCGAGAAACACGGTGTAGACGAGTCGCGACCACGCTGCGACGAGCGAGAGATCGTGGTGCTGGGTTCGGAACACGATGTGGAGCGCCCAGGCGACGACGATGTCGATGAGGAAGATGGCGAGGAACGCGACGAGGCCGAGCCGGAACAGCGTGTTCGATTCGGCGATGTTGATCGCTGTGGCCTGAGCGTCGTCGGTCACGACCAGACGTTCTCGGACGAAGAAGTTGGCGAAGATGGCAAGGCCGAACAACAACACGTAGCCGATGCCGGCCACTCGAGCCGCCGTTCGTGGCGAGGTTTGCGTCGTTGTCGGATTGTCCGGCCTGATTTCAGGCGCCAGGCTCGTGGTGGTCATCGGTTGCTCCTTTGGGGATCGGGGTTCGGGTCGAGACGGGTCTTCAGCGCGGTGAGCGGGCCGACGGTGGTCGCGATCCACAAGGCGAGCGGCCACGCCAGCTGGTCGGTGACGAGGATGACGACAGCCCAGGCGGCGGAGAACCCGAGCCACATCCACGGCAACACGTTCAGGAGGTGGGTACGGCGTGTCGCATCTCCAGCGGTGGATTCGGTCGCCACCGTCGGTTCAACCGTCATGGCCGGCGTCGGGGTCACGGACGATGATGACGGTCTTGCCGGTCACCTCGCCGGCATCGAGTCGCGCGATGGCATCGGCCGCGTCGGCGAGTCCGAAGCGGGCTCGTACTGCAGGCGTGACTGCTCCGGTGGCGATGTGGTCCGAGAGTCGCTCCAGGAGGGAGAGGTTCCCGGCGCTCACGAACATCGTCAGCCGCTGCTTGACGAATGGTGACAGCATCAACGCTCGGAGCTGGCGGCCGAAACCGGCGGTGACACTGTTGCCGCCTTCGCCTCCGACGATGACGAGCGTGCCCGTCGGGTTCAGCACGCTGCGGAGCCGACGGATGCTGTTGCGACCGCCGATGTCGACGATGAGGTCGTAGCGCTCGTCCAGATCGGTGAAGTCCTGTGCGGTGTAGTCCACGACCTGGTCGGCACCGAGCGTGCGCATGAAGTCGAGGTTTCGAGTGCTGGCGACAGCGGTCACGTCGGTACCGAGCGCCTTGGCGAGCTGCACGGCGAAACTGCCGACACCGCCGGAGGCACCGATGATCAGAACTCGCTGGCCGGGCTGTGCATCACCGACATCGGTCAACGCCTGAAGAGCCGTGATGCCGGACACGGCTGCGACTGCCGCCTGTTCGAAGCTCAGATCGGCCGGCTTGGCCACGAGCTTGCCCTCTTTGGCCAAGGCGTACGCTGCCAGGGAGCCCTTGGCGAGGCCGAAGACCTCGTCGCCCACGGCGAATCGGGTGACGTCGGCTCCGACGGCCACGACACGACCGGCGACGTCGAGGCCGGGGATGTTGTTCTTCGGTCCGGTGAACCCGAAACCGGCGATGCGCATGAGGTATGGCGTACCGGTCATGAGATGGCAGGTTCCGCGATCGATTCCCGACGCCACGACTTCGATGAGGACCTCGTCATGTTCGGGTGTCGGTACGGCGACGGTGTCGAGTGTGAGGACCTCGGCCGTGCCGTATCGGTACTGAGTGATGGCCCGCATCTGCGCCTCGGCGGCCGCTTCGGCGGGACGGGACGAGGTCGGTTGTTCGTGAGTGGTGTTCATGATGTTCCTTTGCTCGTGGTGTCGATGTGCAGTGTTGGTGAGGGGGCGATCGAGATGATCTCGACGTTGACCGACGTGAGGTGGGCCAAGATCCCGTGCAGGTGGGCCGGGTCCGCAACGATTCCGTTGAGGCGGGTCGTGCCATCGGCCACGGCATCGATCGCAAAGTCGTCGACGAGCGGCCACAGGAGCCGAACGCTGGGATGGCCTCGCAACACGATCTCGTAGCTGGTTCGCCGGGACATGACTCCACCCTGATCGCTTCGGGTACCAGACGGCCTCGTAGGATTCGTCATCTCACCTGGGTGAGATCAGCCATCGGCTCGGCCGGCACGTTGGCCGACGGCCGGGGTTCGAGGCCGCGACGAGGTACGCCGATCTCGCTCCGCCGACGCTGCCGCGGCGACACCAGGCCGCGCAATGTGGCAACGATCGGCAGCTCGATCCGACGACGGTCGGAGGCGGGGTGACGGTTGGTGGTCAGATTCCGCTGGGCAGCTGAACGGATCAGGTCGTTGTGGTGGTTCGCCGCCATGCGGTCAGCCAAGAGATAGGTGTGCAGGGTCATGTCGATCTCCTCGATCTGTGTGGGTTCGGTTGGGTGCCGTGGGAACTGCCGAGCGGGTGGTGCGCGGCCCGCAGGAGACAACGGCTGGGTTGGCCTCGCATCACGATCTCGTCGACGGTTCGTTTGGACACGTCTCGATCCTGAAGGCTGCGGGTACCAGATGGCCTCGTCCGATCGGTCATCTCACCCGGGTGAGATCGGTCGTGGCAGGCACTGCATTTCACCGACGACGTAGGGTCGAACCCATGAGCGGGCACCGGGACAGCGGATTGGCAGCGACGAAGCTGACGCCACCGACGCTGCCTGACCGGCTCGTGCAGCGATCGCGACTCACCGATCAGCTCGACGCCGGCCTCGCCGGCCACGTCCGGTTGATGCTTGCCAGCGCCCCGGCCGGTTCCGGCAAGTCGACGCTGCTGGCATCGTGGCTCGCCGGGCGCCCTGAGACCTCCGCCTGGCTGCAGATCGAAGACGTCGACTCGGATCCGGCGCGGTTCTGGACCTACCTCATCGCCTCCATCGGCGAAGCGCTTCCGTCGGCAACGAGCCCGCTGAGGCAACTCGTCAGCAGTTCGGACATCGACGGGCAATCGCTCGTCTCGGCGATGGTGAACGTCCTCGCCGAGCTCGCCGAGCCGCTGGTCGTCGTGATCGACGACTACCACCTCATCGACCATGCGGGCGTGCATCGGGGCATGGAGCGCCTGATCGACCTCTGTCCGCCGACGGTCACGATCGTCGTGTCGACCCGGGTCGATCCGCCGTTTCGGCTCGGGCGACTCCGTGTCAGAGGTCAGATGACCGAGCTCCGGGGTGAGGACTTCCGCTTCGGAGCAGCGGAGGCCGCCGGTCTCCTCCTCCATCACGACGACCAGATCCTCGACGAGCGCGTCGTCGAACGGCTGTGTCGTCGGACGGAAGGGTGGGCTGCCGGCCTGGTGCTCGCCGGGTTGTCGCTGCACCGCTCCGCCGACCCCGAACGATTCGTCGAGTCGTTCCATGGCGACGATCAGCTCGTCGTCGACTACATGACCGACGAGTTCCTCGCAGGGGAAAGCGACGAGCAGCGCCGACTCCTGCTCGAGACCTCCGTGCTGGAGCAGTTCAACGGCGCGCTCGTCGACGCCGTCACCGACAGCACCGGCGGCGCACAGTGGCTCACCGAGACGGCCAGGGTCAACCAACTCCTGATCGGGCTCGACCGCACCGGCTCCTGGTTCCGCTACCACCACCTCCTCCGAGACCTCCTCCGACTCGAAGCGGAACAGGCCTTGGCCCCCGAGCACCTGAACGAGCTCCATCGACGAGCTGCAGAATGGTTCGAGCGTGAAGACGACCCGTTACGCGCGATCGGCCATCGTCTTGCAGCGGGCGAACATGGCGCAGCGGTCCGACTGATGTACGTGCTCGGGCCACAGCTGATCTCCGACGGCCAGATCGACACGCTCCGCGGCCTGCTCGAACGAATCGGCGAACCGGCGACCAACGACCCGGCGTGCGCCCTGACCTGGGGCTGGTGCGACTACATCGGCGGTCACTACGCCCGCGCCCAGGAGTGGGTCGAGACCACCCACCGCCTCGCATCGCCCGGCTTCGATCTGGTCATCACCGCGCCGCTGCGCATGAATCTCGCCGTCGCTGACGGCGATGTCGGCACCGCGCTGGAGCTTGCCCGCGAGATGAAGGCGACCGACCGGTTCGCGACCCACGGCCCTGAACTCGCCACATCTGCCGGTGGCGTCTTCATGTGGGCCGGCCAGGCTGCCGAGGCACGAGAGGTACTCGAGATCGCCGTTCAGCAGTCGGCGGCCGCCGACTTCCGAGCAACCCATGTCCTGAGCCGCATCTATCAAGCCATCAACGACTTCGACGAGCAGCGGAGACACCTCGGGAGGCCAGCGAGCGCTCGACACCGCCGAGCAGTTGGCGATGAGCTCCTACTACCGGATCGCGCCGGCCTACGCCCTCAGAGGACGAGGCGCCGCCGACCCTGCGTCAGCTCGGGCCGATGCCAAGAAGGCGGTCGATCTGGCCCGGCAGATTCCCGGCGACCTCGCCCTCGCCTACACCCTCACCATGTGCGGCGACACGCTCCTCGATGCAGACGACCAGACGGGAGAAGGGCTGCTGACCGAGGCCCGGTCGATCATCGATCGCTGCCCCGACCCAGGGATCGCCGGCCGCTACCTGGCTCGCATCGAATCGCGTCATGGCGTCGGCGGCCGAACGCGATCGGTGAGCAGCAGACGCAGCCCGAGACACCGACGCCTTGGTCGAGCCAGCTGACCGAACGAGAAACCGCCGTGCTTCGGTACCTACCGACCAAGCTGTCGCAACGCGAGATCGCGTCCGAGCTGTACGTGTCGCCCAACACGGTCAAGACCCACTGCGCTGCCATCTACCGCAAACTCGGCGTCGGCGACCGCAAAGCCGCAGTCCAGACCGCCAGAGACCTCGGCATGCTCTGACGCCAGGTCCGCACACCCGCTCAGAGGTTGGGTGGCGCTGGGCGGCCCGGGAGACGCTGGGTGAGCAGCGCCACGGCGTCGGCGACAGCGGCCGGCTCGATCGCGGCAACGGGCGCCTTGAGCGCGACGCGAACGATCGACATGGTGAGGTGGTCGAGTTCTTCTCCGTTGATGCGGATGACGCACGAGTCTGCTGCGGTTTCGACGACGTGGTGGTCGACCATGGACAGCACCGGTTCGATCTGGGCATAGGCAGCCTCGACGGTGACCACGGCCTGGACGTTGCGGGGTATCGACGCAATCGATGCCGTGAGGAAGGATCCGGCATCGCCGCCCGGGATCTCGCGGGCTGTGAAGCGGCCGCCGGCCAGCTTGGTGGCGCTCAGCCGGTCGACTCGGAAGGTCCTCCAATCGTTGCGGCGAAGGTCGAACGCGACGAGATACCAGCGACGCTCGGCGGTGACGAGTTGGTGCGGTTCGACGAGGCGTTGGCTGCGGTCGCCGTCACGCCGTCGGTAGTCGAAGCGGACTTCCTCGCGGTCGCGGCACGCAACGGCGAGGACGCTGAGTGCGTCGGGATCGACGTCGTCGTCGGGGCCGGACCAGCGCAGTTCGACGACGTTGGTGTGCAGCGCTGAGACTCGGCGTCGCAGCCGGTCGGGAAGGAGTTGCTCGATCTTCGCCAAGGCGCGCAGCGAGGTGTCTTCGATGCCGCCGACGGCAGCGCTTGCGGCAGAGCGCAACCCGATGGCGACCGCGACGGCTTCGTCGTCATCGAGGATGAGCGGTGGCAGATGTGCGCCGACGGCAAGTCGGTATCCCCCGTCGGTCCCCGTCGTGGCGTCGACGGGATAGCCGAGGGTTCGGAGTCTGTCCACATCGCGCCGCACCGTGCGTTCGGTGACGTCGAGGCGTTCGGCGAGTTCTGCGGCCCGCCACAACCGATGCGTCTGCAGCAGCGACAGCAGGTGCAGCGCCCGGCCGGTCGGATCGTTCGTCATCTCCTCAGATTGCCACGCGTTGCGGACAGATTCTGTCCGCAACGGTTCGTACGGTGGTTCCGCATCACCAAGACACCTCACTCAAGAAACGAGAATCGCCATGTTCAACCCAACCGACTTTCCCAAGCCCACGATCATCCCGGTCAACGGAGTGGAACTCGAGGTCTTCGAAGCGGGCCGTGAGAACACCACGCCCGATCGTGCTCTGTCACGGCTGGCCGGAGCATGCCTTCTCGTGGCGTCACCAGATGCCCGCGCTTGCCGCAGCGGGCTACCACGTGATCGTCCCCAACCAGCGGGGCTACGGCAACTCATCCCGGCCGGCCGAAGTCACCGACTACGACATCGCACACTTGACGGGTGATCTCGTCGCGCTGCTCGACCACTTCGGATACGACAACGCCACGTTCGTCGGTCACGACTGGGGCGCGAACGTCGTCTGGGGCATGGCGCTCCTGCACCCGGACCGGGTCGATGCAGTGGTCAACCTGGCCCTGCCGTACCAGGAGCGCGGAGAGCAGCCCTGGATCGAGATGATGGAACAGGTCTTCGGTGACGACTTCTACTTCGTCCACTTCAACCGGCAGCCAGGCGTTGCCGACGCCGTGCTGGATGACAACACCTTCCAGTTCCTTCGCAACATGTACCGGAAGAACCTGCCGCTCGTCGCACCGGAGCCGGGCATGATGATGATCAACATCGCGCAGGCCGAAGCGCCCCTTGGAGAGCCGATCATGAGCGAGAGCGAACTGGCCGTGTTCGTCTCCGCGTTCGAACGATCAGGGTTCACCGGCAGCATCAACTGGTACAGAAACCTGGACCGCAACTGGCACCTGTTGGCCGATGTGGACCCGATCGTCCGCACGCCGGCACTCATGATCCGCGGCGAGCACGACGCGATCCCGAAGTTCGAACGACTGTCGGAGTTCGTGCCCAACGTGGAAGAGGTCAGCCTCGATTGCGGTCACTGGATCCAGCAAGAACTGCCCGACGAAACAACACACGCGATCTTGAACTGGCTGGAGCAGCGAGCCAACGCCTAGGTCGGACATCGCGTCGGGGGCGGGCCACGGGACCAAGCCGGAAGCCCGTTCGCCGCCCGCGTGGCGAGTCGCTTCGCCTGGGTGCACTTAATCAGCCGCCCGCGACAGCCAAGTCAGCTTCGGGCCGACGACCCGAAGGTCACCGTCACTGGCGGAGAGGACGTGTCGGTACGCCCAAGTAGCGCCAACCGGAAACCCCAGGTGAGCGGTGTAAACCACCGCGTCGATCACCCAGGACCGACCAGCGAACGAGCGTATTCCGGCTGTCGATGACGGCTGGAAATTGACAGTGCCTGCCGGGCGAATAGTGAGCACTCAAGACTCTGGAGGGTGATCGACTCTGGAAGACTCACTGGGCCCACTCGTCGACTCTGAACGTTTGAGATGCTTGGACGCTCTGGGGCCCTCCCTGAGGAGTGCGATGGCACTGATGGGTGAGAATGTGTAGGTTTGAGCCTGGATCGCGCCGCAACGAGCACTAGATTCAGGTCTGAACCTACACAGGAGCAACGATGGCCCAGCGAGAAACCCAGCCTCAGGTCGACCGCCGAATCCCACGATGGGCGGCGATGTTGCTGGCGCGCATGGCGCAGGATCGGCCGAGCGTCATCACGCGCGACGACATCGCGGACTACCTCGAGGAGATCGATTCGACGAGGGAAGTCGACAGGACCGTGAACGATCTGGTCCGCCTCGGCTGGCTCAACGCCTCGCGACGGAAGGGTGTGTGGACCTATCTGCCGCCGGGCGAGGACGAGATCATCGACCCCTACGTCGACCTCCGAGCGTGGGCCGCGAGCGATCCGAGCGCGACGTTCGCGTTGGCCGGCGAGGCGGCAGCCTGGCACCTCGGATACCTCGACAGGAGATTCACCGGCCCCATCGCGGTCTGGCTTCCGGAAGGAGAGCGTCCGCCATTCGGGATACGCGACATCGTGTCGGTCATCCGGCTCGGATGGCCAGCGGCGATGCAAACTCAGATCGGCCCAAGCCGATCAATGCTCCGCAAGCGTGGGCTCGACCTCACGAGGTGGGCCGACGGTCTGCCCGGCTTCGGCCCGGCCGCACTCCTCGTCCAGCTCAGTTCACGACCAGCGTCCTTCACGCCTTGGGCCGACCTTGCTGTGCACATCGGGGAGTTGGTTGACGATTGCGAGGCTGAGCAACTGGTGAGGCTGCTGGAGAATCAGTCGTCGTCGGCGTGGCAACGAGCTGCGTACCTCCTTGACCTTGGCGGCAACGTCGAGGCGGCCGATGATGTGCTCCGGCGACGCCCGCAGACCCGGCTGTCCCACGTCACCATTGGAAACGGCGAACTGGGAAGACGATCGAAGAAGTTCGGGATCACAGACCGACTCGTCGCGCCGCTGGTCGAAGCCGCAGGCAAGGCCTGACAATGGCGCCCCGCCTCACAAGAGCGTTGGTCGGCAGACACGGCGCCGGCCGCAAGGACACCTACGGCGCTGCACTTCTCGATATCGCCCAGGACCATGTCCTGTGGCTCATCGAGCAAGAGGGACTCTTCGAGGGTGACGGTCTCATCCTCAAGGGCGGAACCAGCCTCCGAAAGTGCCGGCTCGGCAACGCCGGGCGGTTTTCGACAGACCTCGACTTCACCGCCCCAGACGAGGATGTCGTGCTCGCTGCGTGCGAAGTGATCGACGGAGCCCGGCTTGCGGGCTTCACATTCGGACTCGAACCGTCGCGCGGTGACGGGCGCCATTGGGGTCTTTCGGTCCAACACGAGGATCTCGGAAGTCCCGACTTGAGCGCGTCCGTCGAGTTCGCACGTCGCCCGGCAATTCTTCCGCCGGAACGGTTGGCCTACGTTCCAATTCCTGTGCATCGCTCCTACGAGTTCGACCTACCAACGCTGTCGGTGATTGCCGAGAGCGAAGCGTGCGCCGAGAAGCTCGCCCGCTATCGACGCTCCGCGCTCGCGCGGGACGTCTACGACCTCGCACAGTTCGCCGGTCGAGCGATCGACGAGACACTCGTGCGCCGACTGTGGGTTCTGAAGGTGTGGGGCGATGTCGTTGACGACGGCAGGGGCGAGAAGCCCCTCGATCCGGCCGACGTGCTCAGCGAGAAGCGGGAGAAGGACTTCGCCCCTGAGTCGATCGGAGTGCTCACGCAGCCGGCGGACATTGCGGGATGGGAGCGGCGCACCCGCGAGCGATTCCAGTTCCTCGCCAATCTCGACGACGACGAACAACGATGGTCCGCTTGCGACCCACGAGATCGGGACGAAGTCGAGGCGGCTCTTTCGAACAGAGGTTTCGTGCCGAGCTGAGCCGACAACTGCCGAGCACCAGCGGGGCGCAGAGGAAGAAGAAGAAGAAGAAGAACAACAACAACAACAAGCTGCACCAGCCACAACGGCGAGAAGAAACGATCGTTTCAGAAACGAAACATGGATCTACATTGACGGCATGGACTTCGTTCGACCGGTCGAGGCCGTGGTCGGCGGTGCGCAGGGACGCCTGCTGGGCGTTCTCGTTCAGATCACCGCACCGCTATCGCTGCGACGGTTGGCGAGCCTTGCGGGTGTGAGCCCTGCGCAGGCGTCACGGGTGATGCCGCGTCGTTGAGCTCGGCATCGTCGACCGCTACGAAGTACCTCCCGCCTCGCAGTTCGTCCTCGCCCGCGAGAACGTTGCGGCTCAGTTGCTCGTCGCCCTGGCGGACGTCCACTCGACCGCTCTCCGCCAGATCGGTGAGGCCGCGGCCGCGATCGCGCCTGTGCCTGTCAGCGTCATCGATCTTCGGCTCGTTCGCTCGCGGTGAAGCAGATGCCGAGAGCGACATCGATGTCATGGCGGTTCGCCCTGACGACGTCGACGAGGACGACGAGGACGACGACCGGTGGTCGGACGCACTCGACATCTGGCGACGGCATGTCAGAGCTGTCACCGGTAACCGGGTCGAGATGATCGAGGTCACCGAGAGCGAGACACGCCGCAAGTTGCGCGGGCGATCCGAACTGTGGCGAGACATCGAGCGAGAGGGCATGGTCGTCTACGGACGTTCGATCGACGCGCTGGTGGTCGTGGACGAATGATGCTGATCGCTGAGCCTTTGCGTCGCTATTGCAACCCGGCCTTGTCGAGCATCGCGATCAGGGTCGGGCGGCGGCGGTGCTGTTCGCGCAGGGCGGCGAGGTGTTCATCGAACTCTTCGGACAGTCCGGCCGCGCCGGCCGCTCGCCGAGCCCGCTTGAGCTGGTTGGTGGCTACGCGGTACGCACTCTTGTCGGCCGTGCGGAGCGAAGATTCGATGAGACGCAAGTAGACACCCAGCGCGCCGGCCGGATCGCTCGGCTCGCGGGCCTCGGCGAGGCGCGCCCATCGTTGATCACCAATCTCCGACACGTCGCCAACGGTCGCCGCGTCCCACGCCGCGTCGGCGTCACCGTCGGCAAGGAGGGCGTCGACCAGGCCGCCGGTATCGCGTGCCGCGAGGACCTCACGCGCCGAGGCCCGCTCGGACGGCCAGACGTCGACCTCGTTGGCTGCCTTCTGCAACAGCGAGTACGTCGTCGAACTCGGCATCCGCCGGTGCTGTTCTCGGCGGAGGTCGAGTACCGCGATCTCGTCGCCTCGCTCGGCCAGCACGCCGGCGGCGATGTCGTACAGCTTGGCAACCTGCCAGCCGCTCGTCGACTCGATGCCTCGCTTCGCCCATGCCAGCGCCTCGTCGTCGCGACCCAGCTCGAGCATCGCCTCGGCGACGCGGATGTACTGATACGGCGCCGTGAGGTCGCCGCCCAGCAGCTCGACGATCCGATCGAGGTCGCCATCCAGGACGGCGAGTCGCTCCACCGTGTACTTCACGGCGAACGGCGGATCGAAGTCGGCGGAGCGCTCCTCCACCGCGCTGCGGAGGGCCGCCAGCCCCTTGTCACCCAACGCCGTTGCGTACCGGACCGGGTCGACGGTGAAGAAGTCCTGTTCATCGAACCCGAACCGGACCATCCACTTCGCCAACGCCATCGGGTCGGCGACACCGGCGTCGCAGATCTGCTCGTGGGACGCGAGCAACTGCCCAGCGAGGTCCCCGATCATCCCGGACGAGTCGTCCGCCTTGAGGATCACTTTGATCACACGGCCGATCGCCAGCTCGACGAGGGCGAGCAGTTCTCGCGACGGAGCGCTCGTCGCCTCCGCCGCGATCTCATCGACCACGGTGCCGGCCTCACGTGCCCACTCGATCGACTCGCGGTAGCCCAGGTGTCGGCGTGTACTCAGCGCGCCGAGTTCGCCGCGGAGCGCTGACACCCGATCCGTTGGCGAAGCGGTAGCCAATCGAATCGCTCGCGCCACATCGCCGTGGTCGGCGGCAGCGCGCAGCAGGAGCTCTCGCACGGTGTCGTCGTCTATCCGACGGAGCAGGCCGTCAAGCTGCTCATCCGCTCCCTCATCGCGGAATCCCGGCACCGGGTCGACGGTAGCCGGAACAGAATCGACCTGAATCGCCGAACTTGCGGCGCCGTTACGTCGCGTGTCTAAGAAGCCGTTGGGCCGAGATCCCGAGATCTGGAGCTGTCAAGCGGTCCAAGAGCGCTTCGATCACCACGCCGTCCGGCTCGCCCAGCCCCCGCAACATCGGGCTCATCCTCGCTGACCATCAACGAGTGGTAGCTGTTAGGGCGGCTCGGGCACTCGCAGTCGCGACACGTGGCACGGCGTCAATCGTTCGCCGGCACCAACTTCAGCCCGTAGGGCGGCGCTCGCTGAGCCGCCCGTCGCGCCGACTCGTAGGGCTCAAACATCACACAAAAGAGCACCTCGTGTTGCCTCGCCGGTTTTCCGCGCAGGGGGTAGGACCCACTGGACCGATCCATCCGGCAGTTCGCGGAGCAGCGAATTCCATTTCGGCGCCGGTCACGGCGCATGCCAGAACCGTCCAAGACTTTGTCGTACCGAAGCCCTGCCCACGTGGGGTCACCCTTCCTGGTCAGATCGGCCTTCCCGACCTTGAAGACAGCGCCAGCCGGCGTGACGAAGATATAGACGCATGACCGCGAGTGGATCTGCTTCAGCTGAGTCCCGTCGTATCGAAATGACACCGTGGAGCCGTCCTTTCCGCGGTTCACCACGTCCCCGATTGGAACGAAACCCAAGTTGCTGAGGAACTCATCGGAGAACACAGGTTGCTGGCGGTTCCGAGCCGCCTTCATTGCCATGCTTGTAAGGACGTGCTCAAACCACTATTCGTGACGACTCGGAACAACGTCGAGATCCGCACCAAGCCGCGGATCGGGTCGATCCCGCTGCAGAAGCTGCAACCGGAGGATCGACCCCGTGACGCGAAGAAGCCCTGGCAGATCTTTCGATCTACCAGGGCTTTCATTGGTGGCGGGGGCAGGATTTGAACCTGCGACCTTCGGGTTATGAGCCCGACGAGCTACCGGACTGCTCCACCCCGCGCCGCTTGGAGAACATGCTAGGGCGCCGAAACGCGACTGACAACAGAAAGCCGCTACGACTGCGCCGACGCGCCGCCAACGACCCAACCCAGGAACCGTTCGCAGGTGTCAACGGCCACGGCACTGCGCAGCGAGTTGAAGGTGTCGAAGGCGTGCTGGGCTCCTGGCACCTCCCAGTACACGACCGGGTTGGTCGAGGTGGCGGTCAGCATCTCGACGAACTTGCGGGTCTCCTCGCGCCACACCAGCACGTCGAGCGCACCCTGGATGACCAGGAACGGCGGGGCGTCGGGCCTCACATGCTCGACCGGCGACATCGCCGCGTACAGCTCGGGGTAATCGGCGACTGAACCTGGCATCGCCGTTCGCTTCAAGAACTGCTCCATCGTGGAGTTGTGGCCGCGGATGCCGAAGCGGTTGGCGAAGTCGGCCGGCCCATAGAACGGAATGCAAGCGGCGACGCTGGTGTCGACCGACTCGAAACCTGGCTGATACTTCGGGTCGTTGGCGGTCAGAGCGGCCAGCGACACGAGATGGCCGCCGGCGGAGCCTCCCGTGAGCACGATCAAGTCGGGGTCACCGCCGTACTCGCCGATGTTTTTGCGGACCCAGGCGATCGCCAGCTTGACGTCCTCCAGCGGCTCGGGAAACCTCGACTTCGGGGCCAGCCGGTAGTTGATCGACACGCACACGTACCCGTCGCTCGCCAGACGGTGGATCAGCGGCTGGGCCTGCTGCGCCTTGTGACCGATCACCCACGCGCCACCGTGAACCTGGAGCACCACCGGCAGACGTCCCTCGGCCGACTTCGGTTGATAGATGTCGAGCTGGTTGCGCCGCGCCGGGCCATAGGCGACGTCGCGGGCGATCAAAATCCTCGACTTGTCGAAGTAGGTCGGCAGCAGCGCCCGGCCTCGCTCACGGCTGACGCGGAGCGCCGATCGCCGCTCAGCGGGCAAGCGGTCGAGGTAGTCCGCCCCGAGCGCTTCGGCCAGCGCCCGGTCGGCTGCCGGGCGGGCCTTGTTCTGGATCACCCGAACCGCAATCAAGCCCACCCAAGAGATGACAAAGGCGGCCAGCCCGATCTTGCCGAGCATCCCGTCGGTGCCGCCCAGCAGCAGGGCGGCGATGACCATCTGGACCCCAACGTTGAACAGCGCGTATTCCCCCGTCAACCAACTGATCGGCATCACGAGGAACCCCGCCTGCGCCGGATGCCGGAACCGAAACAGTGCCGAGGCGGTCGCATACAAGCTCATCAAGCCGAGAATGAACAGCCAAACGGTCACGCCAACCACCGTACCGACGCCACACCAAACCGCGCCCGCGGTCGCGCAACTGCGATCAGAACGTCACGGGGCGGCGTTCGATCCGGTGCAACCACACTGGTGCGGACACGCCGCGCACCGGCACGGGGCCGATCGCCTCGACGTCGTCCGAGTTCGGCGTTACCGCAAGCTGCCAGCACCTCGTCGGAGACCAGCAGCTCGGAAGGTCCGGCGAGATCGGAGATTCGGGCGGCGATGTTCACGGTCTGGCCGACGATGTCATCGCCGCGGGCGGTGACCGGGCCGTGATGGATGCCCTGGCGGACCGCCAGCGGAAATGCACCCATGTCTCGCTCGGCAACCACTTCAGCGGCGAACTCGCAGGCAACACTCACCGCAACCACGGCTCGCCCACACCAAACCATCAGGCCGTCACCCAACTCCTTCACGAGCCGGGAGCCAGGATGCTCGGCCAGCACGCCGTCGATCAATCGGCGCTGTCGGTCGAGCACCTGCACGGCGGCATCGTCGCCACGAACGTCGTTGTATTCGGTGAACCCGACCAGATCGGTGAACAGGACCGACCCGACGAGTGGTGTCGCGCCCGTCATCGGGACGACACCACCACCTTGCCGGTGGTCGATCGGGCGATCACCGTGCAGTCACAATCGGGCGGTCGCAGCGTGCCGAGTGCCGAGTCGGGCGGCTGGTACGCAGTAGCACCCTTTGGCAACGAGACCTCGATCCGCCCGGTCACGGTTTCAGCACGCACATCGTGAGGCGACTCCAAGGCCATCTCGATCCGGCCGCTCACGCTGTGGGCATCAACGTGGCCCGACACTCGGCGCAACTCGATCCGGCCCGTCTCACCGGAGACATCGGCGTCGCCGCACGAGCCGACCTCCACCGTGCCGGAGTTCGATCGGATTCGGCACACCCCGGCGACCGTGCCGACCTCCACACGAGACGACTCGGTTCGGATGTCGACCGAAGCCGCCTGCTCGACTTCGACCCGGCCCGACTCGGTGACGATCGCGACATGGCCAACCGGCCCGTGCACCTCGACCCGGGCGTTCGACGTTCCGACCACCAGGTCGGTGCCGGCCGCGACGGAAACGACGAGCCGGCTGCGGGCCATGCTGACGGTGATCTGCCGCTCCCCCTCGTCGACATGGGCGGTGCCGTCCAGATGGAACGGCGCATCACCCGCGGCGGCGAACACCTCCACACGATGATTGCTCGCCGAGATCCGAACAGTCTTCGGCTGGGAAGCGGTCATCCCACGACCGTACGACCCCACCACCACCCCGGCAAGCGTCTGAGACAACAGACACACGCCCCGAACGACCCGGCGGCGGCTCTGCTACGCCATCGCCCTGTGGGGCTGGGCGCGGTACGGTCGAGACCCGCGCCTACTGCCGACCGGCGCACGCTGGAGTTGTCATGTTGTTCAATCGCAAGCCGCGCATCGAGCTGGCCGGCAAGGTCGTGGTGATCACGGGGGCCGGCTCTGGTATCGGGCGGGCGCTGGCAGCAGAGCTGACCCGCCGAGGGGCCAACGTGGCGATCTCCGATTGGAACGCTGAGAGCGTGGCTGAGACCGCCCGCATGATCGAGGGACGCGGCACCAAGGTGCTGACCGACTCGTTCGACGTATCTGACCGCGCCGCCTTCGAGGCCCACGCCCAGCGCGTGTTCGAGGAGTTCGGGCGAGCCGACATCGTGATCAACAACGCCGGTGTCAGCCTGGCCGCACAGGTCGCCACGATGACCTACGACGACCTCGAATGGGTCGTCAACATCGACTTCTGGGGTGTCGTGCACGGCACCAAGGCGTTTCTGCCGCACATCCTCGAGCGTGGCGACGGAGCGATCGTCAACGTGTCGTCGGTGTATGGGCTGTTCGGCGTGCCCACCCAGTCGGGGTACAACGCCGCCAAGTTTGCCGTGCGCGGATTCACCGAGGCGCTCCAGCAGGAGGTCGCCGGCACCGACGTCGTGGTGACACGGGTTCACCCCGGCGGCATCAAGACCAACATCGTGCGCCACGGCCGGATCCGAGAATCGATGGAGGACGGCGGCGATCCCGAACAGATGGCGCAGCAGTTCGAGAACGCTGTACGCACCACGCCCGAGCGAGCGGCCGAGATCATCATCAAGGGACTCGTCAAGCGCAAGCCACGCATCCTGATCGGCCCCGACGCCGTGATGCTCGACATGCTCGTGCGACTGCTGCCGGTCCGGTACCAGAACGTGATGGGAATGCTCAACAAGCTGATGTTCCGCGACCCGCAGAACGAGGCGGCCGCCACCGGCCAGGTTCCCACCGCCGTCGACAAGACCACCGACAACACAGCTACCGCCGACACGACCTTGCACCACGCCGCAGTGGCCGCTCCGACCGACGAAGTCCACTCGATGGCGATCGACCGCCGCGAACTCAGGCTCCACAACCAGACCGCCACCAACCAGGATTGACGAGGCCGACATGAGCGAAACGACCGCCGACCGAACGGAGTTGGGAGTTGTGCCTGGCACAACTCCCAACTCTCGGTTGCGGACCTTGTTGTGTGAGCGGTTCGGGATCGCCTACCCGATCTTCGGGTTTGCTCACGACATCGCCACGGTGGCTGCGATCACGAACGCCGGCGGGTTCGGGGTGTACGGGGCGACTCGGCGGTTTCCCCATGAGATCGATGCCGAGCTGGCGGAGATCAGGCGGCTGGTCGGCGACAAGCCGTTCGGGGTCGACCTGGTGTTGCCGGACGGGATGCCCGAACACAACAGCCGCGACGCGATCGAGGCCCACATCCCCGACGGACACCGGCAGTTCGTGAAGGGCCTGATCGACAAGTACGAGGTTCCGGAACCGAGCGGCCCTGGCCCGCGAACCCGCTTCATCCGATCGGCCGAGATCGAGGCCGAGCAACTCGAAGCGGTGATGGCCTCATCGGTCGATCTGTTCGCCTGCGGGATCGGGGCACCCCGTCCTGCGGTCGAGAAGGCCAAGCAACTCGGCAAGACGACGGCGGCGCTGATCGGCAGCCCGCGCCATGTGCGCCGGGCTCTGATGTCGGGCGTCGACATGATCGTGGCCCAAGGAGCCGAGGCGGGCGCTCACACCGGCACGATCGGCACGTTCACGCTGGTTCCCCAGATCGTCGACGCCTGTGGGGACATCCCGGTCCTGGCGGCCGGTGGGGTTGCCACCGGTCGTCACCTGGCGGCCGCTCTCACGCTCGGCGCCCAAGCCGTGTGGACCGGCACGATCTGGCTGACCACCACCGAACACACCGCCCACATGCCGCCGGCGCTGGTCGACAAGCTGCTCAACGCCACCTCGGCCGACACCGTGATCACCCGCTCGGAGAGCGGCAAGACGTTCCGCCAGATCCGCTCCGCCTGGAGCGACGAGTGGGATGCCCCCGGCGCCCCGACACCGCTCAAGATGCCCTACCAAGATGTCTTGGTGGGCGACCTGCTGGGAGCGATCGACGAGCACGCTGTCGAACCACTCCTGCACTCCGGAGCCGGCCAAGGCATCGGGTACGCCACCGAAGTGCGCCCGGTCGCCGACGTGATCGCCACCCTGATGGCCGACGCAGAGTCCGCTCTGCGTTGAGCGCTCTCGAACCGGCCGATTCGTGATCACCCGCGGCTGAATCTCAACTCACGACCGCGGCGGTGACGATCGAGATCGTCACCGTTCCGGCGGTGTCGCCATCGGTGATGATCACACTCCCGGACTCGTTCTCGTAGCACACCACACCACGTCGAACGATTCGAACTTCGCCGTTTGCGTGGAGCCGACGGACGTCAGCATCGACCCGTCGATGTCCCCACTCTGTGGCTGTGCCCGCTGGGTTACCGGCGAGTCGGCTGCCCGGCCGGCGACCACGTCACCATCCGCTCACGGCGTCGTGATCGTGCCCTTGTCATCCACGGTCAACGTGCCGTTGTCGGACTCGATCACGATCGGGTCACCGTCGACGATCACGGTGCCGTGCGGCAGGTCGGCGAGCTCGAGGTCCTTGCCGCCACAGGCCGAGCCGATCGTCGTCACGACCGCCAGGACCAGTACGGCACCGCATCGTGCGGTGTTCATCGTCATCGCCTCCCTGTTGACGCCGACGACGATCAAGCTCGTCGGCGGGTAACCCGCCGAGGCGCGCCCGACGCCATCCGACGTCGTTCAATTGGGAGGTCGACAACGCTTCCCATTCGGTTCCAGACCGGTGCCGGAAAGCGACCGGATCGCTCAGGGTCGGGCGGCGAGCGGGGCTGTCATGAGTTGTTCGAGTTCGGCTCCGACTTCGACGGCCAGATCGATGAAGCGTCTTGCGGCCGGGGAGATCGTGCGGTCCTTGCGCCAGGCGACGGAGATGTGGCGGGTCGGGATGGCCGGCGTGACCTGATGCAGCGCTGTGCGTGGGTCGTCCGGCTCGACGCACAACAACGGCAACACGGCGACGCCCATGCCGGCTCGCACCATCGCCGCCACCGTGCCGTTGTCGTTCGTGCGGAACACGTAACTCGGGTCGATTCCGGCACTGCGCAGGCCGGCCTCATTGAGCAACTGACACGAGTTCTCGTGCTGGCCGATCATCGGCTCGCCCGCCAGATCGGCCAGGGCGACGGGGCCTGACGGGAACTGCCCCGGACGGGCGACCAATACGAACGGGTCGTTCAACAGGTGCGCCGACTCGAACGCATCGGGGATGTCGCCGACCATGAAGCTGATGTCGAGTTCGCCGCTGGTCAGCCGCTCATCGAGCTCGGCGTCGTGGTCGCTCTCGAACGCTGTCAGGTCGAGGTCGGGATGATCCTTGCGAATCCGCCCGACCACCCGCGGCAGGATGGTCGCCGAGACGCTCTGGAACGTGCCGACCGTGAGCCGGCCGACCTCCCCGTGACGGAAACGATCGAGTTCGTTGTCGATTCCGTCGAGCTGCGAGAGGAGCCGCCGACCGTGCGCAAGCAGCTGCTCGCCGAACGGCGTCAACTCGACCGGTCGCGGACCGCCTGGCCGGTCGAAGACGGTCTCCCCGGCGATCCGTTCCAGCGAGGCGATCTGCTGGCTGATCGCCGACTGCGTGTACCCCAGCCGGTTGGCGGCGCGCCCGAACGTGCCCTCGCTGGCGACTGCGTCGAGTGCGATCAAGTGGCGGAATTCGAGTTCCCGAAGCTGCGACATGAACATCAGTCTAACTAATGACTATCGACAGTAATCATCGCTAGTGATTGACACCACCGATCCGTACCCTGATGGCATGACCTCTTCGCTCAGCCTCACCCAACTCGAGCAGATCGGCTGGACGATCGATCGTTCCGGCCTCACCGAAGTCTCCGAGCAGCAGCTCTTCCAGGTCGCTCAAGAAGCGATCCGGCTCGGTGTTCGGCCGATCGCGGCCGGTGTGCTGGCCGATTCATCCGAGCCGTCGGTCGCTCGCCAGCGTGCATTCGGATGGGTCGCCAACGGCCTCGCCGACATCTTCCGTGGCGACCACGCCCACCTCGACCCGAACAGCCAGTTCGCTCGCGTCGCCTGATTCTCTTGTGTCACGCCGCGCAACACCGAGCGCGAGGGCTTCTACGGATGTGACACACTCGCGGCATCGCGGGGATCGAGACGTCCAGGTTGCACGACCTGAGGGTTCGTGCGTTCGGCACCGACGAGTCGCCGCGGATCGGCACCCTGTCCAGGCCGGCCAGGTTCGTCGTCCGTCCGGTGATGCGAGTGCTGTATCGGGCGCAGGTCAGCGGACTCGAACACGTGCCGGCCGACGGCCCGGCGATCATCAGCCCGAACCATCGCTCGTTCTTCGACTCGCCGCTCGTCATGACGATGACGCCGCGACCGGTCGTATTCCTCGGCAAGGCCGAGTACATGGACAAGACCGTCACCAGGTATCTGTTTCCGGCGTTCGGGATGGTGCCGATCAAACGAGACGCCCGCAAGGCCTCGATGGCGGCGCTCGAAACCGCTGCCGACCTGCTGCGTGACGGCCAACTGGTCGGCATCTACCCCGAGGGCACCCGCTCGCGCGACGGCTACCTGCACCGCGGCCACAGCGGCGTCGCCCACCTGGCTGCGATGACGGGCGCACCGATCATCCCGGTCGGCATCACCGGCACCCACCGAGTCCAGCCGATCGGCGCCGCCGTCCCGCGCCCGTTCCGGGGCCCCGTCCGCCTGCGTTTCGGCGAACCGATCCGGCCCGACAACTACCGGTACGGCGGCAGCCGCAAGCGACGTCAGCAGATGCTCGACGACGTGATGGCCTCGATCGCCGCGCTCACCGACCAGCCACGTTCCAACGACTTCGCCTCGGACGAGCCGCCCCTGATTCGGGGCGGCAGCGAGAGCGTCTACCTGGTCACCACCCACCGCGCCACGGGTCTGTCGTGGCGACAAGCGGCCGAGCGCGCCGTCGACGACGCCTGCAACCACTACGACGACGCCCGCGTCGGCGAGGTCCATCGACTGCGGTGCCGGGTGCTGGCGACCGGCCAGATCGAGTTCGCCGCCGAGATGAAACTGTCGACCAAGTTCCGAGGAGGAGCAACGAAATGAACACGACACGGATGAGGAGAACCACATGAGTGGGGGAAGCGTGTACCACGTCGTCGAACTGATCGGGTCGAGCAGCGACTCGTGGGAGGAGGCCGCGCGCAACGCAGTTCGCGAAGCGGCCGATTCCTACCAGGATCTGCGCGTCGCCGAGGTCGTCGAGATGGACGTACTGATCGAGGACGGCGACGTGATCGCCTTCCGCACCAAACTGCGCCTGAGCTACAAGCGCTCCAGCGACTGACCCCCTCCGGGGGTTACTTCGGTGCCGAGCTGTTCTGGTTCGTCGTCGACGAGTTCGGCTGGGAAGCCGTCGGCGGTGATCGACAGACCGGTGGCGTCCTCGAGGCGGCGCACGATGTCGTCGCTCCAGGCGCCACCGCCGTAGCGGGCGGCGCCGTCACGGAAGATGTCGATCATCATCGGGTTCAACTCCAACGGCACGTGATGGCGATCGGCGATCGCCTGGAACAGGCCGATGTCCTTCAACACGAGATCGATCGTGAACCCGATGTCGCGTGAGCCGTTGAGGATCAACTGGCTCTCGGTTTCGTGCACGAACGAGTTGCCGCTCGAGATCTTGATCGCCTCGAACGTCGTGGCCAGGTCGATGCCCGCCGCAGCCATCGTGGTGAGCGCCTCGGTCACCGACAGCAGGTTGGCGGTGGCGAGATAATTCGTCATCACCTTGAGCACCGATGCCGAGCCGATCTCACCGGTGTGCAACACCTTGCGACCGAGCACGGTCAACAGCGGCAACACGCGGTCGAACGTGGCCCGATCACAACCGGCGAAGATCGAGATGTTGCCGGTAGCCGCACGATGACATCCACCCGACACCGGACAGTCGACTGCGTTCCCCCCGAGCTCGGCGACGCGGGCCCCGAGCCGTCGGATCTCTGCCTCATCGGTCGTCGACATCTCCATCCACACCTGGCCGGGTCGCAGACCGGCGAGCACACCGTCATCGGCCTCGAGCACGGCCGCCGAGGCGGCGGGCGAAGGAAGACACGTGATCACGACGTCGACCGATTGGGCGAGCGCCCGCGGCGAGTCGGCCCACTTGGCTCCCCCGTCGAGAAATGGCTGCGCTGCGTTCGGGTCGAGGTCACGGACAGTCAGGTCGACGCCGTTGCGCAGCAGCGAGCCGGCCAGCTTGGCGCCGACGTTGCCGAGCCCGATGAACCCGACGCTGGGCAGCGCCGTCACGGAACGATCCGCTCGGACCCGATCGCCACGACCGCTGGCGACCAGGCCACGCGACCGAACACTTCACGGACCTCGTCCTCGAACGACGACAACTCGTGGATCGGGAAATCAGGGTCGAAACAGTTCTGGTCGAACTCCGAGCAGAACTGCTGACACAACGCGCCCCACCGGTGATCGCGGTACTGGTCGCGGGCATCGCGGTCGCCGCCGAGGAAGTGGGCGTAGTAGTAGCTCTGGAACACGCCGTGGTGTTTCACGACCCAGTGCACCTCGGCCGGCACGTACGGCTGAACGACCGCTGCGGCGTACTCGCTGTGGTTGAACGGCGCCAGTTCATCGCCGATGTCGTGAACGAGTGCGGCGACGATCCAGTTCACGTCGGCCCCCGCCAATCGCGCTCGAGTCGCGGCCTGCAGCGAGTGCTCCAGCCGAGTGATCTGGTATCCGCCCAGTGAGCCGGTCAACCGTTCGAGCGTTTCCAGCACGCGGTCGGGCAGCCCGGCGGCATGCACCCGTTCGAACTGATCGAGCAGGGCGTAGTCCTCGGCGGTGCCATCGGCCATCGACGTGAAGGACACGACACCGGTCGGCAACACACCATCGAAGGCGTGGCGGGTGATCGTCGGTTCGGTCATGCCGACATGCTCGCACGACGGCGGACCGCCAGGCGATACATGGTGTCAGGACCGTCGTGATCCAGATAGCCACCCTGCAGGTGACGATGGCCCTTCGACGAGTCGAACTGCGTGCGACCGTGCAGCGCCCGATGATTGTCCATGAACATCACGTCGCCCGGCTCGAGCCGGAACGTGACCTGGTGAGCCGGATCGTTCAGCCACTCGAGCAACCAGCGCCGGCCGGCGTAGTACCCGTCGAGGTCGGCACCGGGTGTCAGCACGGGGTTGTCGAGCTTGGTGTTGAAGCGAACCTGCTGATAGCGGCCATGTCGATCGTACTCGAGCGTGTGGCCCCGATTGACCGCCGTATCGGTGCCCATGTCGTAGCGCCACTCGACCTCGGTCTCCACCAGCGCGGCGTGCAGGTCGGGACGCTCGGCCAGCAGTGCATTGGCGGCCGCCAACCCGTCGACGAGCGTGGAATCGCCACCAGGGGCCTCGTTGCGGAGACAGTGCAACAGCTGGATACCCGGCACCGGTTGACGGTAGGGCTGATCGGTGTGGGCCAAGAGTTCGATCGAGGTGTAGGCGAGATCGGTCGGGTTCGGTTCGGCGCGCACGTCGAAGATCCACCCGAAATTGTTGCCGGAGATGTATCCCAGCCGGTCACAGATCCGGCGCAGCGTGCCTTCGACGTTCGGTGTGTTGCGCAGCACGACGTAGCCGTGCCGATAGAACGCCGCAAGGAACTCGATCACAGCGTCGGTGCGCTCGAACTCGACGTTCCAACCGATGTCGTTCCAGTCGATGTAGGGGAACGGGTCGAGCGGCGTGGTCCACGGCTCGGGCGCCGGAGGCTGCTCGCCGTCGACAACCCAGCCCAGCCTGCACTCGATCAGTTCAGTGTCGATCCGGGCCACGTGCCCGTCACTGAAACTCACCACGAGGTGGCCACCCTCGACGTGACACTCCTGCACGGTCAGGTCGGCATCGAGATCGCGGGGCGTGAAGAGCCGTTGACGATTCGTCGCCTCGACCTGCCCAGGTTCCTGGGACTGCTCGCGCAACCAGTTGGGGTGAAGGTCGAAGCTGCGACCCATCGAGGTATACCGAACCCGGCCCGCCTCGACTTCGACAGAACAGGGCCCGACCGAATCGTTGAGCTGCGCAGCGTTGGTCATCGTCACCCGTTCATTGTGACGATGACGGGCGCTCGTGAACAGACGCAATGGAGTATGCGATGGCATAACCTCACGTCATGGTGAATGGAATACCCCAATGAGGGAGATCGTCCGCCAGACCGATCGCCTACAACGGCTGGCCGTGTTCGAGTCGGCTGCCCGGCTGGGAAGCTTCACGGCGGCGGCCGCCGAACTGGGCATGACCCAACCGGCCGTGACCCGCCAGATCCGGGCGCTGGAGCGCAGCCTCGGCACCGAGTTGTTCCGCCGCAGCTCGAACCGCAGCGCCCTGACCGACCTCGGGCATCACCTCAGCAACCACATCGGCGCCGGGTTCGACCTGATCGAGGCCGGTCTCGCTGAACTCGCCGAGCATGCCGGAACGTTCGTCTTGGCTGCCCACCCCGGCATCGCCCAGCAGTGGATCGTCCCCCGCATCGACGGCCTGCACACGGCGCTCGGAGACCGCGACCTGCGGCTCTGGTTGTTCGACCGGGATGCCGAGATCGAGAGCGGCGGGTTCGATGCTGCCGTGCGGGTCGGTACCGGCGACTTCCCCGGTCAGTCCAGCCATCTCCTGTTTCCCGAACGGGTCGTGCCAGTAGCGGCGCCCGGATTCGCCGAGCAACATGGGCTTTCGGCCACCAGTTCTGCCGCCGACGTGTACGACGTGGCGTTCATCCACATGGACGACGGCGATCGGCCGTGGATGACCTGGGACAACTGGCTGTCGGAGTACGGCATCACCCTGCGCCGCCAGCCAGGGCGGGTCCTGTGGCACAACTACCCGATGGTGTTGCAGCAGGCGCTCGCCGGTCGCGGCGTGGCGCTCGGTTGGCGTCCGCTGATCGACGACCTCGTCGCCGACGACACCTTGGTGGTCGTCGGGCCCGAAGTTCGTTCGAACCGTGGCTACTACGTGACCTGGAGGGCTGGTGAGCCCGACCCAGGCGTGCGGGCCTTGATCGCCTGGTTCACCAGCCTGATCTGACGCCCTGCCGGTTGCTGATCAGACGTTGGCGGCGGATCGGGCCCGTGCGGCGTTGGTAGCGATCGCCTCGACCAACTCGGCCCAGCGGGCACGCGGCATGTCGTGGCCCATGTCGTTGAACATCAACAGGCGTGAGCCGGGGATCGCATCGGCGGTGGCAATCCCGCCCGACGGCCGCACCAACGGATCGGCGAGACCGTGCACGACCAGAGTGGGAACATCGAGGCGTTCGAGCTGTTCGGTGCGGTCGCCGCTCGCCATGATCGCCGCCGTTTGGCGTCCGGTTCCGACCGGGCGGAAGCTGCGGGCGATCGATTGCACCGACTGCTCGCGGAATTCCTTCTCGTCGAACGCCGGGCCGCTGATCTCGCGGAACGTCTCGACCGCGTCGTCGATCGCCGTTTCGAGTGTGGCCGGCTTGCGGCGGGCGAACTTGCGGACGATCCGCATCGTGGGCTGCCCGACCTTGCGATCGCCCGTGGTCGACATGATCGACGTCATGCTGCGGACCCGTTCGGGATGCTCGATCGCGATCGTCTGCACGATCATCCCGCCCATCGAAGCTCCGACCACGTGGGCGCTGTCGATTCCGAGTGCGTCGAGCAGCGCAACCGCATCGGCGGCCATGTCGCTCAGGAGGTACTCCGACTTCATCGGGCGGCGGAACAGCACCGACTTGGCGATTTGCCAATTGGTCGGCGGTTCGCCGGTGAACTCGGTCGACAAACCGGCATCGCGATTGTCGAGCCGGATCACTTGGAACCCTTGGGCGGCGATCAGGTCGACCAACTCCTGAGGCCAATCGGTCAACTGACCACCGAGCCCCATCACCAGCAGCAGCGGCTCACCCGAACCCTGCTGCTCGTATTCGATCGTGATCCCATTCGCCTGCACTGAAGCCATCCGACCAGGCTACGGACCAACAACCCCGCAAGTACACCTGACGCTTGGCGCCATGACGCTTGGTGCCAGGCACACTCCGTCATGCGGGCCCGGGATGACGGAGTGTGCCTGGCACCACCCGTCAGGGTGCTGTCCGATACGGTGGCGCTAGCGCTATGGGACTGTTCAAGAAGCGATCCACCGACCCCTCCGAAACCGAACGGCTGAAAGAGCAGATCGCCTCGATGGCGCAACGCCTCGACGCCACCGATGCAGCCAAGAACCAGCTCGGTGTTCAGGTGGCCGGCATCGTGACCCGGCTCGACGCACCGCTCGAACCACCGAAGGAGACAGCCCCGCCTCCCCCGTCGGTGAACCCCGACGAGTTCCGAGCGCTCGTGTCCCGGGTGACCGATCTCGGCCAACGGTTCAGCGCCCAGCCAGAAGCCCTCGCCACCGACATCGTCGATCCCGAAGCCTTCGCCGCCGTCGGCTCGGAGGTCCGCAGCATCGCCGAACGGCTCGACGAGATCGGGGCCGTCAACGCCCAGGTTCAGCGGATCACGGAGCGGATCGAACAGCTCGACGCCAGGATCACCTCGATCTCGACCGAACTCGCCAATCAGATCACCGAGCTGAGTGGTGACCTCGACGGTCGAGGCGGCGAGCCCGCAACCGAAGTGGTCGGGCAGCTGCGCGAAGCTCAGGTCAAACTCGCCAACGAGCAGGCCCGGTACCAGATCGCGTTCCGCCAGGACCTCGCCAATCTGGCCGACTTCCTGAAACCCCACTGACCGGCACCGGCCGACCGAAGCCGCCCGGCGCTCACCAGGAC
This sequence comes from uncultured Acidimicrobiaceae bacterium, assembly GCA_963700265.1. GTDB lineage: Bacteria > Actinomycetota > Acidimicrobiia > Acidimicrobiales > Ilumatobacteraceae > Ilumatobacter. Next base: position 619,706 of record CAVOWX010000005.1, read on the forward strand.
CTCGTGGTCAGTTGCCGAGTTCGTCGCTGAGTTGGATCAACAGCTCACCGACCTGGTCCAGCTTCGCCTGGTAGCCGCCGAGGTCACCGGCTTTCAACAGGTCCTGCGCCTCGATATACAGCTGCTCGGCCTCGGCAGCGAGTGCCGCCGGGTCATTCGCAGCTGGTTCGGGAGCATCGACCTCGTCGGGGGCGGGTGTGGAGCCGTCGTCACCTTCGACCACGCGGTCGCCGATCTCACCCTCGAAGCCTCGGAACAGTCGCGCCAAGGCAGCATCGAGACTGGTGTCGAGAACGGCCGTGTTGTCGTGCGACACAATCACGAAGCGGAACTCGGTGATCTCACTGGCGATCACGTAGACCGGCCGGATGTAGATCAGTCCGTCGGCGACCGGGATCAACTGAAGGTCGCCGAACTTGACCTTCGTTCCGGTCTCCTGATTGGCCTGCAGACTCAGTTCGGGGCTGATGTCCTGCTCGGATTCGGCCTGGTCGGCGACGCGCAGCGGGCCGGGCGGGAGCGGATCCTGGTCGACCACGTAGGCCACCAACTCGCCGTAATTCTCGGGGTCGCTCGAGGCGGTCATGTAGGCCTGGAGCTCGGTGCGGCGGTCGTCGGTGGAGAACGGCACGAACGGGCGCAGGATCACGAACTCGTCCTCACCGGTGATGACGTTCTTGAACATCGTGTAGTACGGCACGAACCGCTCGACGCTCGACTCGGTGGCGAACTCGGTCTGGACGTCGGTCGGGTCGGCCGGCGAGGTGACGACGCGACTCGTGTCCTGACGGTCGACCGACGGGGCCTGAGCGACCGACCATGCCCCCGTGCGCTGGAAGAAATCGGCCGGCGCGATCTGGTACTTCGAGTACAGGTCGGTCTGGACCCGGAACAGGTCCTCTGGGTAGCGCAGGTGCTCGGCCAGTTCCTCCGGCATGTCGGCGCGATCGGTGAACAGCTTCGGGAATGCCGAGCTCCACGCCTGCAGGATCGGGTCGGTGTCATCGACGACGTAGAAGGTGACGTCACCGGTGTAGGCATCGACCACCGCTTTGACGCTGTTGCGGATGTAGTTGGCGCTGCCCGACAACCCCGTGGAACTGCTGAGCTGCACGTTTCCGATCCGTTGTGCGTACGGGTAGCGGCTCGACGACGTGTAGGCGTCGATCACCCATTGCACGCCGCCGTCGACCTCGACCGGGTAGGGGTCGCCGTCGTACTCGAGGAACGGCGCCAGCTTGGCGACACGGTCTTCGACCTCGCGCACCCACAGCATCTGCGAGTTGCTCTTGATCGCACCGGAACCGATCACGTTGTAGTCGAGGAACGCCAGAGCGAACGCCGCCTTGCGAGCGAACCCCTTGAGCTGCACGCCGGCGGTGCCCGAGTACTCGCTGGTTTCGCCGCACTGGCTCTCCGTCACCGAGGTGCCGGCGATCGCATAGCCGCTGATGTCCGGGCTGAAGTACAACTCGGGGCGGGTCAAGTCGACGGTTTGGTAGTCGGGTCGGTCACGATCGGTGACCCGCCCGACCGGAGCCAGCACGAGCCCGCAGCCGCGGGTGCTGACAAGGTGCTCGCCCTGCCAGCTCTTGTTGGGAATATTGCCGAGGTCGAGTTCGCGGGCGGTGATCAGCACCTGCTCGCGCTTGCCGTCGATCTCGTACCGGTCGACGTCGAGGTCGGCGATCTTGAGGCCGGCGACTTCGCCGCGGTCGATCGTGAAACGCGACAGCAACTGACCAGGATTGAGCAGCCGTACATTGCGGATCGGATCGAGATCGGATTCGACCTCGGCCGCCGTGAGTCGTCCGAAACTGATCGACTGCTCGACGACATCACCGATGCCCATCGCCGCCCGCGTCGCTTCCACGTTGCGGGCGATGTAGAGCGCCTCGCGCTCCTCTTGGTTGGGCTTGACCACGAGCGACTGCACGATCGCCGGGTAGATCAGTCCACCGATGATCAGCACGACCAGCCAGAGGCTCGACGCCACCAACGGGAACCGCCACTTGTCGGTGCGAATCGTCGAGAGGAACAGCAACGCCGTGAGCAGGGCGATCAGCACCAAGAGCATCATCGCCGGAAGCTGTGCTTTGACCACGCTGTACGTGGCACCTTGGACAAACCCTCTGGTCTCGTTGGTCAACTCGTAGCGCGTCAGCCAGTAGTCGGCGGCCTTGACGGAGGCGAGCACTGCGAGCAGCACCGCCATGTGGACTTTGGTGGCTGCCCGCACGGTGGGGGTCGACGACGTGAACAACACACCGCCGTTCAACAGGTGAGCGGCGAGCGTGAGCAGCGTCACCATCACGAGGGCGGCGAACAGCCAGTCGACGGCGAACGTGATGAATGGCAACTCGAAGATGTAGAACCCGACGTCGACGTTGAACTGAGCATCCTGGACGCCGAACGGCTTGCTGTTGCGGAACAGCAACCAGTCCTGCCACTTGGCCATCGCCGGAAGCGCCAACATGAACGACAACACCAGCGCCGTGCCGTATCGCACGAGCCGTAGACGGTGCCCGAACACCTCGTGGAAGCGCTCGACGTACGGGTGCACGTTGGCCGGGAACTCGGTCGGCGCCGTGCGATCGGCCACGAACAAATTGATTCCGGACAGGATCAGGAACACGAAGAAGAACAGGAAGAACAGCGTGGCCTTGGCGCCGATCTGACCCCAGAACACGTCGGATCGACCGAGCGACTGGTGCCACAGCGCATCGACGTAGAAGCTGGCGATCGCCCGGCCGAACACCACGACCAGGAAGAACAACAGGCCGAGCACGATCAGGATCACCCGACCGTTGATTCGGGAACCGGACCGTGAACGGGGTAGGTCGTTTGCGCGCCGCATCTGGCGCCGAGGCTACTGCCCGGCGGGCAGCGTCAGGCAACGGCAACCGGGATGAGCCGGCGCCGAGGTGTGGCCGGTCGGGAACGTCTCGCCGGCCGCCGTGGAGCCGGCGAGCGAGTTGTCCTCGCAGTCCGGACACGCCGGGTGCCCGGGATCGATGGTCCACACCAACGGGGTGCCGGGCTCGATCGAGACGGCCAAACCACCGCCATGCGCGAAACGGAAGATGTCGTCGAGCTGGTCGTCGATGCGCTGGGTCTTCCACTCGCGATACACCGCCCGCACCCGTTTGGTGATGTCCTCGTTGTCACCGGTACCGTCGGAAACGGCACGCGCCAACCGGTCGCGCAATGGACGCAGCAGGTCGGTTCGCAACAGGTCGTGGGCAGATTCGACGGCGCCGGTCTTGGCCAACTTGCGTCGCAGCGTCTTGGTGTCGTTGATTCCGAGCTCACCGGCTCCGGCCGCGGCGGCGCTGATCAGTTCCTCTTCGAGGGCCGCCGCGAACACGACCAGATGCTCGTCGAGTTCGGGCAACAACTCGTCGAGCGAGGTCACCGGTCGCTGTTGGCGGAGCGCGTCGAGGACTCCGTTCTGCTCATCGGCGAGCGCCCGCTTGAACCGCCGGGCGCCGGCCACGATCAGCGGCACGATCGCCTCGTCACGGCGACTGAACGAGTTCGGCTCCGTCTGCATCACCGCATCGCCGGCTTCAGCGTCGGCCTCGGCGAGCTCTGCGTCCGGCTCAGTGGATTCGCGCTCGGCATCGGAATCGTGACCCGGGTGCTCGACGTCGAGCGCCGGTTCTGGCTCGGGCTGGGGCACCTCACTGCGGAGGCGGGCGAAGATGCCGCCGACATCGGGCCGTTGCTCTAACCCCATCTGGTCGGCGCTCGGGTCGTGATCGGCTTCGGCTTCGAGGTCGGTCGTCGACCTCGTCGACACCGTCAGAATCCTCAGCATCGTCAGACTGTTGGGCGACTCGTCCACGGAACAGCGAGACCACGTTGGCGTCACGAACCGGACTGACCGCAGCATCGGTCGCAGCGTCGGTCGCAGCGTCCGTCGCAGCGTTATCAACCACGTCCTCCTCGACGGCGACGCCTTCAGCGGCCTCGACGATGTCGAGCAGTTCGGTCGATGAACCAGCAGGTTCGGCGTCACCGTCGTCGTCGTGGTCATCCCCACCGTCGACAGCGCCGAGCTCGCTGGTCAGATCGGTGGGCTGACCGGCGATCGTCGTGTCAGCCGCGTCGGCAACCTCTCGATCGACGACCGCAACGCTGTCGGGGACACGTCGTTCCTGAGGGACCATCAAGGGCACGGGCCCCGTGGTGTGCGCCAGGTTCACCAGTTGATCGGGGGTGTCGATCACCTGCAGATCAGACGTGACGTCGACGGCGACGAGGCGAGCCCGTTCGAACACCTGCAACAACCGATCGCGACCGTGCAGCAGCTCTTCGATCTGATGCCGAGCGAGCGTGGTGCGGCGTTCGAGATCTGCCAGCACACGCTCGCGATACGCCCGCGCTTCGTTGACCATCTCGCGGCCCTGTTGCTTGGCGAGCGTGACCTCGGCCTCGGCGTCGGCTGACGCGTCGTATCGTTTCCGTGCGACCTCGACCTCGGTCTCCTGGCGGATCCGGTTGGCCTCCTCGGTCGCCTCACGGACCACCCGGGAGGCGTTCTCCTCGGCCCGGATCTTGATCTCTGAAGCCGACTCGCGGGCCGTGTGGAGGACACGCAACGTCTCCTCGCCCAACGCGCTGGCGACGGTTTCGTCGTCGAGTTCGAATTCCGTCGGCGGGGCCGAGCGGGCGCTGTGCAGTTCGGCTTCGAGCTGACGCTGGCGTTCTTGAAGTCGGCCGAGCTCGACCGCGACCGAACTCAGGAAGGCGCGAACCTCGTCCTGGTTGTACCCGCGTCGGGTTGTGGAGAACCCAGCTTCAGCCACTGACGCGGGAGAGCTGGGGTCTGGTCGCGAGAGCGAGGCAGCCATACCACGGAGCGTAAACGCCGGGACACCGCCAGGAGCGGCAATCGCGAGATCAGCCGCCGGAATCGACCGGTGGCGGCGGGATCGGGGCACCACCCAATCGCTCGAGGGCGGCGATCGCGTCCTCGACGGTCTCGACCGTGATGATCTCCAAATCGTCGCCGCCAGAGCGTCGTGCAGCGGCGATGTCGTCCTCACCCTGCGCCAGCGGAACGATGAAGACACGAACACCGGCTTGGGCAACGGCGGACGCCTTTTGACGAAGCCCGCCGATCGGCCCGACAGTACCGTCGAGGTTGATCGTGCCGGTCACCGCCACCCGACCACCGCCGGTCAGCTCGCCCGGTGTCAGTTCGTCTATCAGCGTCAACGTGAACGCCAGCCCCGCCGACGGCCCACCGATCGATCCTGTGTCGATGTCGAGTTCGAACGGCAGCTCGACCCGCCGCGTGTCGAACGGGTAGAACCCGACGATCGTGCGACCCGGCTCCTCCGGGGATTCCGTCAGTTCGACCTGTACCTCGATCTCCACCTGTTTCCCGGCCTCGTCCGACCGTTCGATCTTCATCGGCACCACATCACCGGGCTGCTTACCCCTCACGATGCGGCTGAGGTCTTCGACACCGTCGATCGCCTCGCCGTCGACCTCGACGATCCGGTCACCCGGGTCGAGCACCGAGTCCGACGGGCTCCAGGTCACGCACTCGGTTCCGTCGTCGTTCGGCGCCAGACACACCATCGCTTCGATCAGCACATCGCCCGGCACGACCGCTACGTCGAATCCGAGCCGCTGCAGTGCGACGTACTGCGCCACCTGCTCGGACGAACGCATCGACTCGAGCGCGAACGTGCGGCGCTGCTGAGGAGTCTGGACTCCGTACTTCTCTTCCCTGGTGAGAAACTGGATCGCCGGGTCGTCGCGGCCGATCAACCACGACAGCACCGACTGCTCAGGTTCGGTGACGGTCACGAAATAGAAGTCGCCGGTCGGGGGGTACTGCTCGACACCATCACCCAGATCACCGAACGTGATCCGTTCGGCGACCGGCTGAGCGGACGCCGGCGTGCGCGCAAACGGCGTTGCCTGGTCCACGCCGAGACGTACGTTCTGCTTCTCGGCGACGACTTTGGAGGGGATCACGCCCGCTACCGGAATCGCCAGCAGCGCCGCCAATGCCAGCACGGCGGCCGGCAACGCCCACCACCGATGGAGGCGCGAGGCCACCTTCAGTCCTGCTCGGCTGGCAGCCTCAGCCCGCGTCTCGTAGCGCGGGCCGGGCGGCGGACCGGCCGGGCTGGCCAGTAGTGTCGGGTCTTGCGTGTTGGTCACACTTGCGCTCTCTGTGGATGGTCTCACCGTCCGAGCCGGCTTTATGGCCGGCCTGGCGATCGTCGCCCTGTTGCTGGCGGGCTGGCGTAAGCCTGCCAGAGCCGAGCCGCGTTCACCACGCGGTGCAATCCGGCGCGGTACCCAGGGAATCGTTGTGGAGCACTTCGACACGCAGCCGTATCGGCGCCCCGGACCGATCCAGCGCCTGCTGGCGCTCGCTGCCAGCGGCGGGATCGGCATCTTTGCCGGCGTGATCGCCGCCATCCTCGTGTCGTTCAGCGTCGCCACCGCCGTCATCTGGCTCACGAACCTGCTGCAGAAATGAGTCCATCGATCCGTCGCCAAGCGGTCATCGTCGCCGGCCACAGCGGAGACGCGACCACAGCGCTCGCACACCTGGGCGACGACGACGCGGCGGTGCGTGCCGCTGCGCTCGGCGCCCTCGACCGTCTGCAGCTGCTCACCGCCGACCAGATCCGTGGCGGCTTCAACGATGAAGCGCCCGAAGTGCGCCGACGTGCCGCTGAGCTGGCGGGCAGTCGACCTGGCATCGATCTGCTGGCGTTGCTCCGCGACGACGACCCGACGGTGGTCGAGGTCGCCGCCTGGGCATGCGGCGAGCAGGAGCAAGTTGACGACGACGCGCTGGAGCAACTGATCGGACTCACGACGCAGTCCGACGAACCGCTCGTTCGCGAATCGGCAGCTGCCGCGCTGGGGGCGATCGGCGACGAACGCGGCCTCGGTGCGATCTTGGCGGCCTGCGGCGACAAACCGAACGTGCGGCGGCGAGCGGTGCTGGCGTTGGCGCCGTTCGAGGGGCCCGATGTGGAAGCCGCCATCGAGCGGGCGTTGTCCGACCGCGACTGGCAGGTCCGTCAGGGCGCCGAAGACATCCGCCGCGCCGAAGGCGAACTCGACCTCACCTGAGCTGACCGAGCACGCCGACTCCGCCTGCTCACTCAGATCGTGTAGCGGTACACATTCGTGTCGTAGGGCACGAAGCCGAGCCGCTGGTACAACCGATTGGCAGCGTCCCGCGAGGCGCGGCTCGTGAGGTTGACGTTCTTCGCGCCGCGTCGTACCGCCTCCGCAATCGCCGCAACACTGAGCAATTCACCGACGCCGTGACCGCGTGCCGCTGCGTCGACGACGACGTCCTCGATCCAAGCCTTGAGCCCCGTCGGCATCCGATACATCGCCAGCGTGAGGCTGCCCACGATGCGTCCGTCGAGCCAGGCCACATACAGCACCGAATCAGGAGAGTCGATGATCTGCTGGAGCTGATCGGCCGTTGGCGGCGGCGATGAAGACGACAGCTGAGGGATCAATCCGGCGAACGCCTCGACCAACTGCGAATCGACTCGGTCGGCAACTCGGATCTCTGCACTCACCGCGCCGACGCTATCTCGCCGCGCGCCAACGGTGGCGGTAGCGATGTGAGTGATCGTGTCGCGCCCACGGCACCGACGTGCGCCCGCCGGTAGGGTAAGGCCCGCATGGAGCACGTCCGCTGGCTTGCCGAAATCGACGAGAGCACCCTCACCAACCCGGTGGTGGTGGCTGCGTTCACCGGCTGGAACGACGCCGGAGATTCGGCCTCGACCGCGGTCCGAACCATGATCGCCACGAGCAATGCAACGGCGCTCGCCGAGATCGACCCCGAACCGTTCACCGACTTCGCAACGGTGCGCCCTCACGTTCGGCTCGACGAGGATCGCAATCGCTCGATCGTGTGGCCGACCACCGGTGTCTGGGCGGCGTCGCTGCCAGGCACCGACGTGATTCTGGTGCTCGGCCCCGAGCCGGCGCTTCGGTGGCGCACCTTCTGTGATCAGATCACGGGCATCGCCCACCGCTTCAATGCGCCCACAGCGTTCACGCTCGGTGCCCTGCTGGCCGACGTCCCTCACACGCGCCGCACCCAGATCATCGGCACCGCGACCGATGCCACCCTGATCGATCGGTTCGACCTCGAACGCTCGCGGTACGAGGGCCCGACCGGCATCGTCGGAGTGCTCCACGACGCGCTCTCCAGAAGTGGGCTGCCGACCGCCTCGCTGTGGGCCGCGGTGCCCGGATACGCAGCCCAGTTGCCGTCCCCACGAGCGACGTTCGCGCTGCTGGACCGGTTGTGCTCGATGATGGGCACGCCGGCGCCGGTCGCCACCGTGGCTGCCCAGATTGCCGACTACGACGCCAAGGTCGCTGCGTTGATCGCCGACGACGAGGACCTCGTCACCTATGTCACCCGGCTCGAAGACATGGTCGACGAGATGAACGGGCACCCACCCGCCGACTTCTCCGACGACGACATCGCCGACGGCGACCCCGAGCAGTTGGCCGACGAAGTCGAACAGTTCCTGCGCAACCGAGACGCCGACGGCTGACCACCTGAGCCGACCGACCAAGTCGTCAATGAAGATGCCCGACTGATGCAACCCAGCCGACGGCTCGGGCACCTTCCTGCCCTCGATGGCGTGCGCGCCGTGGCGGTCATCGCCGTCTTCTTGTTTCATGCCGGCGTGATCAGCGGTGGCTTCGTCGGTGTCGACGTGTTCTTCGTCGTGTCCGGGTTCTTGATCACCGCCCTGGCGCTCGCAGAGATCGAACAACTCGGCGGCGTGCGGCTGGGTGCCTTCTGGGCGCGCCGGGCGCGCCGGCTGCTGCCGGCCGTCTTCTTGCTGTGCACTGCCGTTGTCGTTGCATCAGCACTGCTCGGCGGCGGATTTGCCCGCCGTGTCGGACGCGACGTGCTCTCCACGCTCGGCTACGTGGCGAACTGGACCCAGGTCGGCGAGGGGCGCGACTATTTCGCTCAGTACGAAACGCCGTCGCTGCTCGAACACGCTTGGTCGCTGGCGATCGAGGAGCAGTTCTACGTGATTTGGCCGCTGCTCCTGATCGCCGCCACGTGGCTCGCCAGGCGCTGCGGTTGGCGGGTTCGGATCGTGATCGGCGTCGCTGGCGATCGCACTCGCCGCCGGTTCGGTGTCGCTGGCATGGTGGTGGTCACACTCCGGGGTCGGTCTCAACCGCCTGTACTACGGCACCGACACGCGAGCGGTCGGTCTCGCCCTCGGCGCTGCCGCGGCGTGTGTGCTGGGCAGAGGCGAGGCCACCGGTTTTCGCCAGGTCGGTCGGTGGGAAACCGGTGCGGCCGGAGTCGGAGCGGCCGTGCTGATCGGCGTGGCGTTCACGATCGACGGAGGCGAACGTTGGCTGTACGGGCCCGGGTTCTTGGTGATCGCGGCGGCGTCGTTGGCGGTGGTGACCGCTGCCTCCGGCGACGGTCCGGCGCGACGACTGCTCTCGTTCCCGGCACTGGTGGCGACCGGCCGCGTGTCGTATGGGATCTACCTGTGGCACTGGCCGGTGATCGTGGTGCTCGACCGCGAGCGCACCGGCTTGAACGGTCTATCGCTCGGGACGCTGTGGGTCGTGGTCACGGCGGCGCTCACAGCGGGGTCATGGTTCCTGATCGAACAGCGCTCGCTCGCTCCGGCGCTGGCCCATCCGCGACGACTCGTCGCCTATCTCGGTGCGGCGTCGATCGTGTTGGTCGGTGCGACGGCGACGGCGTCGGCGGCGCCAACGAGTCCTGCACAGATCGCCGTACCGGCGGCAAATCTGTCGTTCGCGGGAGCCACCGTGACCCGATCGACCGAGCCGGCATCCGAGCCCTCACCACATCGCACCGACGCCGGCAGTCCGAAACCACCGGACCCGGCGTCGGCGGCACGTCCCCAGCTCGCGCCGGTGGAAGTCGCAGATCCGTCCGCTCCACCGATTCGCGTGTTGATCATCGGCGATTCCGTTCCTTGGTCGCTCGGCACCGACCACCCCGAGTCGATCACGGTCCCCGGCTTCGGTGCCGTGAACATCGACAACGCCGGGGTCATCGGTTGTCCGGTCCTGCGGATCGGCACCCCGTTTGCTGACGGGAACTATCCGATCACCGCCGACCCGGCCAGTTGCGTCGGTGATGATCGGTTCTCGCAACTGGTGGAAGACCACGATCCCGACCTGATCTTCATGCTGTTCGAGTGGTCGGGCTTCGGTGGCGGCCGACGGCTCGCCGACGGCACCGAACTGCGCCCCTGCGAGGCAGCCTTCGACAACGCCTGGGCAGACGAGTACGAGACGCTCGCACGACGCTTCCAGGCGTCGTCCCGAGTCGTGGTTTCGACGATTGCGCCGCGTGCCCTGCCGGGGCAGCCTGGCGCCGAGCAGGCGGCCTGCATGAACGCTGCGTTGCGCCAGCGCGACGTGTTGATCTTCGACTACGCCGAGTGGATCTGCCCGAACGGGGACTGCCAACCGTTTGCGGCGCTGCGCCCGGACGGCACACACTTCGCTCCGGACCGAGCCGTGCGCACCGAAGCGCTCCAGAGCCTCGTCGCCGCAGCGCTGGCGACCGCCGACACGGGACCCGGCAGCGATGGATGGCAACCATCGGATGGCGACCCGCAGTTCGCTGCTACGCCCGCCACACAGGGTCGCGGGGCGGATCGAACGAAGTCGCCGTCTCGGCCCCTTTGATCGCGGCGAAGGCCGGCGGCCCCCACCACGATGCTCCGGCTGTCGCCTCCGGAAGGTCTGATTCGCCGAACCACCCGACGTCGGAGGTTTCGAGCGGGTGTCGGCGGAGCTCACCTCCGGTGGCGCGACAATAGAACAGCAGCATGTACATGCCGAACCGGGAGAAGCCCATTCGCTGTCCGTCGATCACCGACAACAGGCTGACCGGTTCGCAGTCGATGCCCGTCTCTTCCGCCACCTCCTTGACCGCTACCTCCGACGCCGAATAGCCGATGTCGGCCCATCCGGTCGGGTACAGCCAGATCCCCGAGTCGGCCCGCTGCACCAACAGCAATTGGCCCTGCTCGTTGCCGACGATGGCGCCGATCGCCACTTTCGGAGTCACGTAGCCGGGAACACCCTCACCGACGTTCTGCAGCCACTCCTGCACGAAGTGGTCAGTCTCACGCTGCACCTCGACCGCCTCGTCGAGCGCCCCGGCAGCAACTTTGATGTCGGCGGCAACGTGCAACACCTCTTCGAAGCGCTCACGCTCGTACAGGTTCTCGGTAAACCCCAAGCCGGTGCGGGCGATCCCCGCCAGAGCCGAACTCCATCGTGCCAGGTCTCTTGCATCCGGAAGACCGGCGGGCTCGCTCACCGCGGTGACGCTAGTCGGCTCGACCCACGATCTCGGCACGGTCACCCGATCGCGTGCAGTACCGCTCGTTCGATCTCTGCACGATGGAACTCGTCGGTGATCAGTCGGCCCGACCAGTCTCGAACGTAGAACGTGTCGACGACCTCGATGCCGATCGTCTGCACCGTGGCGTGGCGGATGTCGAGGCCCACCTCGGCAAGCGCCTTGGTGATCCGGTACAGAATTCCGACCTTGGTTTGGCAGCGGACCTCGAGCACCGTGGCGTCGCTCGACGCTTCGTCGTGGAACACGACCGCCGGAGGGCCGGGCTCGACGGCCTGCATCGGCTTGCGACGTCGATAGGTGCGAGCCCGTTCGGCCAGCCGCGACTCGAACGCCAACTGCCCCTGAATTCCACGTTCGAGATCGGCCTGGATCGGGCTCCAGTCGATCCCGCCCCGCGGGACCTGGACCCTGAACTCCGAGGTGCCCATACTGACTCGCCCGAGCTGCGGCTCATCGGAGTGTGCGCGCGCCGTCAGCACGTCGAGTCCGTGCAGCGACACCACGCCGGCAATCCGACTGAACGACCCTGGCGAGTCTCGATAGACCACCGTGAGGAGATCTTCGGCGATTCGGATGTGGCTCTCCCCGGTTGCCATCAGAGCCACGGTTTCGGCGTCGGGGAACAAGGTCCAGGTGGCGTCGGCGACATCGCCACCACCGATCACGTGGGCAACCCGGTCGACCAACTGGTCGACGAGTTCCTCTTTCCAGCCTCCCCACGCCGAAGGCCCCGTGGCGATCGAATCGGCGACCGTGAGGGCGTGCAGCAACTCGAGTACCTCTTGGCTGGCCACCGCATCGGCGACGATCTGGATCGTTGCCGGATCCGACAGGTCGCGGCGCACGGCAGCGTCGGGCAGCAGCAGATGATGCTCGACCATCGCCACCAGTGCGTCGACGTCGCGTTCGGGGAGCCGCAGGCGGGGCCCCATCTCGCGCATCATCTTCATACCGACCTCGGTGTGGTCGCCGGGGTAGCCCTTGCCGATGTCGTGGAACAGCGCACCGAGCACCAGCAGATCGGGACGAGCGACACGGTGGGCGAGCTCGGCGGCGTTGGCAGCCGTCTCCCACAGATGCCGGTCGACCGTGAACCGGTGGTAGGCGTTGCGCTGCGGCCGCGACCGCACCGGCTCCCATTCCGGAAGCATTCGTGTGATCAGCCCTCGCTGGTCAAGGGCCTCGACGACCGGGATCGCGCGATGTCCTTCGAGCAACAACGCAACGAGCTTGTCGACCGCTCCGGCCGGCCACGTGGCCGGCCACTGCGGCACCAGCTCGGTCAAACGGTCCAGGCTGCGACGCCCGATCCGGGCCTCGTGGCGGGCGGCCGCCGTGGCGATCCGAAGCATGTACGTCGGGTCGGTCGCCGGATCGGCGTCGATCGCCAACTCCATCTCTCCGTCGAGCAGCATCACGCCCGGGGCAACTTCGCGCGGACTGCCACCCGTGGCCTTGCCGACTCGGCCCCACGATTCGTCGGCGATCCACGCCACCGTTCGGGCCGCCGCCGCAATCTCGGCCATCAAGATGTCGGCCGAGCCGACACCGGCCTTGACGGCGACGGAATCTTGGTCCTGCAGTCGCAGCGTGTCGCCGACGTGTCCGGTGGCACGGTGCAGGGCAACCCGGGCACTGAGCAAGACGTCGTAGCACTCGTTGAGCGCCTCGTCATCCTGCTTGGGCAACGACACGCCGCTGCGCTGCGCCCACCAGAGCGACTGCGCGTCGCGGATTCCGCCGTGTCCGTCCTTCAGATCCGGCTCGAGCATGTAGGCCACGTCACCCGCCCCTGATTGGCGGGCCCTGACTCGCTGTTGTAGTTCGCTGAGCCAGCGCTTCTTGCGCTTGCTCCAGTTGCTCGCGCCCGATTCGACGATCGCCTGCCCGAGCCTCCCGTCGCCGGCGATCGGGCGGGCGGTGAGCAACGCCGTCGCCGTGTCGAGATCGGTCTTGGCGAGCGCCAGGTGCTCCTCGAGTGATCGCACGGCGTGTCCAAGCTTCAACCCGGCGTCCCAGATCGGATACCAAATCGCCGAGGCGACGTCTTCGAGGCGCGACGACTTCGATTCGTGGACGAGCAGCAGGTCGATGTCCGACTGTGGAGACAACTCGCCGCGTCCGTACCCGCCGACCGCCACCAGCGCAAAGCGCGGTGCTCGTGGGTGTCGTGCTCGTGCCTGCGAGGCGAGCGCCATGATCCACGCATCGGTGGCAGCCGCCAGCGCGTTGCAGTAGGCGCGTCCACCGACCGAGGTATCGGCGACTGCGGCCTGGCGCAGCTCGAAGGCGGCCGCCACCGCTGCATCAGGCGTTGAGGGGGGCACCGCGGTCACGTGCACACGGTAGAGCCCAGACCGCGCTCACGCTGATTCAGCGCAGCCCTTCATCTCGTCGGCGTCGCAGCACGGTCAGCGCTTTCCATGCACCCCACGCCAGACCGGGCTCGTGGAGTCGCGAATCGATGTCACCGAACGAGGCCGGACCGAGATGGTAGACGTCGTTCGGGAAGCGTTCGGCGACGAACGGGTCGGTCGGTGGAATCGGAACCCGGCGATCCCGAAGCAGTTCGGTAGGCGCCGCCACCGCCGCTCGAAACACGGCGAGCGGATTCGTGCGCTGTCGATCGACATCGGTTGCCAGCAAATCGGCGAGTTCGCGCAACACGCGGTGCGACTCGATCTCCACCATCTCCCCCAGCGATGGCTCGAGGCTGGAGCTGTCGACGCCGCCGAGGGCGGCCGCTCGAATCGTGATCCGACGCAACCAGGCTGGGGTGACCTCCGTTGCGGCCGTCAACAACTCGTCAGCTGGATGAGGGGCCTGCACATCGCGATCCACCACATCTCTTCTATCGTGAAGCCCGTGCCAGCACTCCCACAGCGACCAACCGCCGGTATTGCGCGGTCGATCGGCGCCGTAACCGTCGTGACGACCCTGGCACTCGTCGGCTGCACCGGGGATGACGAGGCCATCGCGCCGAGTACCTCGTTGTCGAACGACAGCACGACCACGACCACGATCGAACGCCCCAACGACGGTCAGCTGAAGATCGGGCTGTTCCTGCCACGAACCGGCGAAGGGGCCCAGTTGGGCGAGCCGATGATCGACGCGATCACCGACGCCGTCAATCTGATCAACGACGCCGGCGGCGTGTTCGGTACCGATGTGGCGATCGAGATCGTCGACTCGGGGGCCGGCACCGGCCCCGACCCACTGCTGTCGAGCGGCGTCGACGCCATTATCGGGCCGGCGTCATCGCGGCTGGCATTGACCCATCTGGCGAGCATGGTGCAGCCCTCCACCGGTGTGGTCACCTGTTCACCGACTGCCACTGCCGTCGCCCTCGACGATTTTCCCGGACAACGGATTCTTCTTCCGTACCGCTCCCAGCGACACGCTTCAGATGGCAGCCATAGCTCGCAAGGTGCAGGACACCGGTATCGAATCGGTTGCCGTCGGCTACCTCGATGACCCGTACGGGCGAGGACTCGTCGACGGGTTCGCCGAGGCCGCCAGAGCGAGGGGGCTCGAGGTCCAGGCTCAGGTCGGATTCGGTGGTGAGCAGGACGACTTGTCGGAAATCGTCACCGAACTGATCGCCGGTTCACCCGGTGTGATCGTGGTGCTCGGCGACGCCGACGATGGCAGCCGCCTGCTCGCAGCCCTCGACGGAGCCGCACCGGAACAACTCCGACGCGTCATCGTGAACGACGCCATCCGCGATGCCAGAGCGACGATCGCAGCGCTGTCGGACAGCTTTGTCCAGTTGCTCGTCGGCGTCGCCCCGGCCGCACGCTCGCAATCACCCGACGGGCCTGAGGGTTTCTTCACGGCCCACGCAGTGGATTGCGTCAACTTGATCGCACTCGCCACGGTCGTCGCCGGCTCGGATTCCCCGACCCGGATCAAGTCGAAGGTCGGTGAGGTCGCCAGCGGCGGACGCGTGTGCACCTCGTTCGCTGCTTGTGTCGGACTGCTCGACCAGGATCTGCAGATCGACTACAAGGGTGTTTCCGGCAGCGTCGATCTGTCGAACAGCGCCGGTGACCCTGTGAAGGCTTGGTTCGAAACGTTCAGCTTCAACGCCGACGGCACCGAGACCGATTCACAGCTGATCGAGATCCCCTGATCCGGCCCGTTCCCGAAGCCGCTCCGGCTCGTCAGATCAGGTCGTCGATGTAGGCGAGGTAGCCGACGTAGAACGTGCCGAACTCGCCGTACAACGCCGAACCCTTGTCGAAGCGCAAGGTGTACACGACGTCCTTGATGACTTCCAGGTTGATCCCGAACAGCGTGACCCCCCATTCGTACTCGTCGAGGCCGGTCGACCCGGTGATGAGTTGCACGAGCTTGCCGGCGAACTTGCGGCCGCTGCCGCCATGCTCCATCATCATCTCGCGACGCTCTTCGAACGGGGTTGCGTACCAGTTGGCGTGCGCCTCGCGACGCTTGCTCATCGGGTAGAAGCAGAACGCCGGCTTGCCCTCTGGCGGAAGTTGCGGATACAGCCGGTCCTGCAGGGCCTGTTCGGGCATGCCCTTGGCGTACTCGCTCACCTCGGTGATCGACAGGTAGCTGTCGACCACTCGGAGTCCTGCTCGCTGGAGCCCGGTCTGCAGCCGGCGCAAGGCTGGGACGTCTTTGCTGATGCCCATCACCGCCAGATCACTCTTGTGACCGAGGATCGCGGCCGTGACGACCTGGCATTCCTGCTGTTCGGCGGCAACGATCGCAGCCTTGACGGCCTCACGGTCGACCTGGTCGCCGGGTGAACAGAAGAGGTGCAGGACGCAGACGCCCGTTTCCATGCGCATGAGCTGCAGGCTACCGATGCGGCGCGCAGCCCGACCGTTGCGAGCCCAAACGCCTGGCGATCGTCAGTCGGGCTGTGGGAGGCGCTCGGGGGCGTACACGTTGAAGCGGTCGGAACGCACGAAGCCGACCAACATCATGTTGGCTCGCCGAGCGGCCTCGACCGCCAAGGCCGTGGGCGCGCTGACCGCCACGACCGTGCCGAATCCGGCCGCCCACGCTTTCTGGACCATCTCGACGCTGGCCCGGCCGCTGACGAACAGACCTCGCCCTGTCGCCGGTAGTTGACCGGCCAGCAGCATCGCGCCGACGACCTTGTCGACAGCGTTGTGGCGACCGACATCCTCGCGAACGAAGCTGAGCGCGCCGTCTCGATCGAACGTCGCGGCAGCGTGCACGGCACCGGTCGCGTCGAACAGTTGCTGGCGGGCGGCGACCATCGCCGGCACGCCTCGCAACACATCCAACGCGATCGGGACCGAATCAGGCACCGCTGACAAACGCCGGCTCAACTCGTCGAGTTGCTCGCTCCCGCACCATCCGCAGCTCGAACTGGCGGTGGTCAGACGCGGAGTCGGCACCGGAGCGCGACCGCCGGTGTCGACGGTGACGATGTTGAACTCGGTGTCGACGGCACTGCCGCTGGCGCAGTACCGGACGCCGTGGACCGAGCAACCCTCGAGCAGGCCGTCGGTCTGGCAGAACCCCACCGCCAGTTCGAAGTCGTGTCCGGGGGTGCGCATCGTGGTGGCGACCAGATGCCCATCGAGCTGGATCGTCATCGGTTCCTCGACGATCAGATCGTCCGGCCGACGATTGGCACCCTCGGAGGTGATCGCCGTCACGATGAAACGCTGCGTGCGTGATCGCTTCACGACATCAGGCTCCGGAGCACGACAGCTGCCTTGGCCCGGACTCGAGTCTCGGGCAGCACACCCGCGAGCACCGAGAGGTCGCCGTCGAGGTGACGGGCGGCTTCACAGGTAACCAGGGCGAGCACCACTCAAGACTACGCTCGCAGGTCATGAGTCAAACCTCAACAGGGCGCAACGTGGCGGCCGAGTTCGTCGGCACCTCGATCGTGATGATCGGTGGGCCGGGTCTGATCGTGCTCGGCGGCGAAGATATCGGCACGCTCGGCATCGCGATCGGGTTCGGTCTGGCGGTCGCCATCTCGATCGGTGTGATCGGCGCCGTTGCCAACCCGATGTTCAGTCTGGCCTTGTGGCTCTCGAAGGGGATCACGATTCGCGAGGCGGCGGCCGACTGGGTCGGGCAGTTGCTCGGCGGCGTGTTCGGGGCAGCGGTGATCTTCGGCTTGAACGACGCTGCCCGCTACACATCTGGCACCAACGGCTGGGAACCCACCGACCAGATCGACGCCGGCGTCGACCTCGGCGTGCACCTCAGCGGTTTCAGCGAACTCGGTGTCGTGATCGCTGCTGAACTGGTGCTTGCCACCATGGTGGTGGTGGTGCTGCTGTCGTCGATCAGCCAGCAGCGCAGCAACGAGCGCGATGGCTGCATTCACCGGTGCCGCCTACGCACTCGGCACGCTGTTCCTGCTGGGCATCTCGGGGGCCGGCATGAACCCCGCCCGCAGCCTCGGCTCGGCGGTCTTTGCCGACACCGACCCGAACGCGCTCGGCCAGGTGTGGGTTTTCGTCGTGGTGCCGATCGTGGCCGGCTTCGCAGGGGTGCTGGTGTGGTTGGCAATCGACGACGCCACTATCGACGACACGGTGTTCGACGACACGATCCTCGAGACCGCCGGCGACGCCGTCACCGGAGACGACTGACGAATTCCCGGGAGCGTGAGCCGAGAGGCGAACTGCGACCAATGGTCACGGGCGGATTCGTGCGGAATGAACGGGGAGCGAAGCGACCAATCCGCTGAATCCCCAGGCATACCGCGAACGAGCCCGGGCCGAAGCCCGGGCTCGTTCCATCTTCGACGTTGTTGCGTCGCGACTCAGAAGTCGTGGTCGTGGCCGGCGTGACCGCCGGAGGGCTCCTCAGGCTTGTCGGCGACGATCGCCTCGGTCGTGAGGAACAGGGCGGCGATCGACGCTGCGTTCTGGAGCGCCGAACGGGTCACCTTGGCGGCGTCGATGACACCGATCTTCACGAGGTCCTCGTACACGCCGGTGGCCGCATTGAGGCCCTCGGCACCGGTCAGTTCACGAACCTTGTTGATCGCCACGCCACCGTCCATGCCGGCGTTCTCGGCAATCTGACGGAGCGGTGCCGACAGGGCCTTCGCCACGATGCGGGCACCGGTGGCCTCGTCGCCTGACAGCGAGTCGGCGACTGCCGTGACGGCATCGATCGAGCGTACGAGTGCGACACCGCCACCGGGTACGACGCCCTCTTCGATCGCAGCCTTGGTGGTGCTGACGGCGTCTTCGATGCGGTGCTTCTTCTCCTTGAGCTCGACCTCGGTGGCCGCCCCGACCTTGAGCACGGCAACGCCGCCGGTCAGCTTGGCGAGCCGCTCTTGGAGCTTCTCGCGGTCGTAGTCCGAGTCGGTGTTCTCGATCTCGGCTTTGATCTGAGAGATTCGACCCTTGATGTCGCTCTCGTCACCGGCACCCTCGACGATGGTGGTCTCGTCCTTGGTGATGATGACCCGCTTGGCGGTACCGAGCAGGTCGAGCGTGGTCGATTCGAGCTTGAGGCCGACGTCCTCGCTGATGACCTGGCCACCGGTGAGGGTCGCCAGGTCTTGGAGCATCGCCTTGCGGCGCTCGCCGAAGCCGGGGGCCTTGACGGCGGCCGACTTGAACGTGCCGCGGATCTTGTTGACGACGAGTGTGGCGAGTGCCTCGCCCTCGATGTCCTCGGCGACGATGACGAGCGGGCGGCTGGTCTGCATGACCTTCTCGAGCACGGGTACGAGGTCGCGTACGGCGGTGATCTTCGAAGAAACGAGCAGGATGTACGGGTCTTCGAGAGCGACTTCCATCCGGTCGGTGTCGGTGACGAAGTAGGGCGAGATGTAGCCCTTGTCGAAGCGCATGCCTTCGACCAGGTCGATGTCCATCCCGAACGTCTGGCTCTCCTCGACGGTGATCACACCGTCCTTGCCGACCTTGTCGATGGCGTCGGAGATGAGGCCACCGATCTCGTCGTCGGCAGCCGAGATCGAGGCGACCTGGGCGATCTGCTGCTTCGAGTCGACGTCGACCGACAGCGCCTTGATCGAATCGACGGCGGCCGATACGGCGGCCTCGATGCCCTTCTTGAGGCCCATCGGGTTGGCGCCGGCGGCCACGTTGCGGAGGCCCTCGCGGACCATCGCCCAGGCCAGCACCGTTGCGGTGGTGGTGCCGTCACCGGCGACGTCGTCGGTCTTCTTGGCGACTTCCTTGACGAGCGATGCACCGATCTGCTCGTACGGGTCCTCGAGTTCGATCTCCTTGGCGATCGAAACGCCGTCATTGGTGATCGTCGGGGCGCCCCACTTCTTGTCGAGCACGACGTTGCGGCCCTTGGGTCCGAGCGTGACTCGCACCGCATCGGCGAGCTTGTTCATCCCGGCCTCGAGACCGCGGCGGGCCTCCTGGTCGTATGCAATCTGCTTGGCCATCTTGGTATGTCCTCCATTGGACGAATCGTGTTGTGCGAATGGTGTTGTGCGAATACCGACAACACCCGCCTGACGATGCAGCCACGATCAGCACTCTCATCAGACGAGTGCTAGCACTCTACAACCGCGAGTGCTAAGTGACAATCGGGATGACGGCCTCGATCCACATCAACCTGGTGCGCAATCGGTCAACCTGACAAGGTTGCGGGGTATGAAGGCGTTGCAGGTGTTGGTCACGGTCGTCTCGATTCTGGTCACCGGGGGGTTGCTGGTGCGCCAGCTGCGGCGGGCGTCGAAGCGAATCCGCTTGCGGCCCCGACTCGATATCGCTCGGATCGTGATCCAGTTCGGCTCGGTGATCCTGATCGCCGTGCTGCTCGGAGCCGGCGCTCCGATCCTGGCGCTGGTGTTCGTCGGACTGTTCGCCGTCGGCCCCGGGTACGTCCAAGGCCGCAATCTCGAGATCAGCGACGACGACGGCCGGCTGTACGCCGTTCGCAACACGGTCGCCGCTTCGGTGTGGGGTGTCGGGTTGGTGATCATGCAGTTGGCCGGTCTGCTCAAGCGAACCGGCATTTTGGGGCTCGGCCAAGCCACAGCGTGGGTCGGTGTCGGACTGGCGGTCGGCCTGATGATCGGTCGTCATCGACCACTCACCGAATACCGTCGGTCGGCGGGCCGAGCGGTCGCCCCGGTCGCAGCGGTCATCATCGTGCTGCTCGCCGTGATCGCGTTCGGTGACGGACGCCAGGCGGAAGCCCAGGACAGCGGACGCTGGGTGCAGGTCGACGAGCAGGTCAATCCGAACGGAGACCCTTCGCCCGACCGGTGGGTGGTCGAGCTCGGCGCCAACTCGGTGTCGGTCGTTCAGAGCTTCGGGCCCGACGACACCGACGGTGGTGAGGCGACCTTCGACGCCACGTGGGAGGCCCCGGCTGCCACCCTGATCCCCGGTGAGCCGCTCGTGATCCCTGTCACCGCCTCGGGTCGCAACACCGGCAACCTCGACACCCAGTACTTCTTCGGGATCGACGTGATCATGATCGTGAACGGCCGCTGGAACAACGAGGCGGTCGGCGCCGACGCCAACTGCGCCCAGACCACCGTGATCAGCGGCGTGTACGAGTGCAGCGAGCCGGTCACCAACATGGGAGAAATGGTGACCACGGTGCCAACCTTCGGTGACCAGTTCACGATCGGCGTCGGTGCTTTGAACTGCGGTGGAGCCTGCTACGTCGAATGGACGTACGAGTTCGAGCAGGACCCGTCGGCGGGCGACTCGACCGATGACCCGCCCGAGGGTGTCATCTACGAACTCGTCGAGACCACGGTCAATCCCGGCAATCGTGGCGAGCCGCTCGGCTCGGACTCGGTGAGCGCGTCGTCGATGCAGATCCAGGTGTCGTCGAACACCACCAACCCATCGGCGCCAACCGGCATCTACGACATCACCTGGTCCGGTCCGCCCGACACGGTCACCGGTGGAACCACGGCGACGCTCGCGGTCAACGTCGCAGCCAGCCTCACCGGCGACAGTGATCCGATCGCTGAATACATCGACATGCGGCTGTGGCTGATCGAAGCGAACAACTTCGACGACGTACCCGCCTTCCTGCCCGCCTGCGGAGCGCCTTGTTCCGAATCGTGGGGTTCACCGACGCTGATGGGAACGTCGTCGGTCGACATGGTGTTCGATGTGCCGGAGAACGTCGAAGAGTTCACGATCACGCTGCAGGCGGTCTGCGACCAGGCCGACCCCGATGCCGAATACGGACCCTGCGCGGTGCAGTGGCGCTACGAGGCAGCCGGAGGCTCGCCGGTCGGTGCCGTTGGGGGCGCCAGCGACACCGATCAACTCGAGGACTTCATCGAGGAGCAAAGCGACGACACCGGGATCGAGCCTGACGAAGCGATGCAAGCCGCCCTGGCCGGCGTGCTGGCGGCGCTGGCGACCGGCGGGATCAGCCTGCTGGAAGCGATGGAACAGGTCACCCGGATCTTCGAGGAGGGTTCCACCATCGAGCGCCGCCCACCGATCGCCGACCCGGTCACCACCGATCACACCGGCGTGGACGACGAGTTCGTCGAGCAGGACGAGGCGTCGACCGAGAGCGCCCGAAGAACCGGCAGCGAATTCGAAGAGGACATCGCCGACTACGTGCGGACCCTGCCGCCGCCGGGTGAGGGCGTCGACATCGGCCCGTACCTCGACTGGCTGCAACAGATGGCGCAAGCGGCGTCAGAACAGGGCGCCCATTGGCAGCGACCGTTCGACCCGGCCGAGTTCGGCCGGGTGTGGGACGCGATCGGAGGCGTCTCGACGAATCCCACCGCGGCCACCGCCGACGAGCTGCGCCATGCCCTCGCCGATCTGCTCGATCGTGACATCGGCGGCGTGCCGACGTGGCTGGTGTCGTGGGCGGCCCGCAACCCGGCCGCCGCCGGCGAGATGCTGGTACGGATGGGCGCCGCCTACGCGACCGGCGGCGCCTCGGAGCTGGCGCTGATCCCGTGGGACGTCAACCGCGACATCACATCCGCCGGCGAGGCGGCGGCACGGCGCGGCGAACCGTTCGAGTTCGGTGATGCCGTGATGGCAGGCGCCCACGGTCAGGTGATCGGGTGGGTCGTCGACGGCGCCGGAGCGGCCGCCAACAGCAGCCGACGCGCGGCCGGCGAGACGCTGGCCGAGATCGCCGCACGAACCGAGGCGCGGGTGGCCGGTGAGGGCCTCGAGGGGGCCGCCGAGTCGCTCGCTCGCTCGACGCCCGACGCCGACGACCTGCTCGACGCCAGCCGCCGCAACACCGACCCGGACGGCTGGCGCGGGATCGACAACGAGCCTCCCGGTTCGAAGATTCCGCCCGAACACATCCGCCAGACCGGCTACACGCCCGAGCAGGCCCGTGAGCTCCAGCGCGTCGCCGCCGAGCAGAACGTGCTGATCGGCACCCGCCAGACCAACCTCGACGCCACGCGGTGGATCGAGGCCGGCGACGCGATCCCGAAGCCGATGGCCGTCAAGGCCAAGACGGTCAACGAACTGGACGCTCTGATCGGAGGACCGCCGGCCGACAAGAAGGGCCTGGTCGGCTTCTTCGAGCCCACCGAACCGAAGATGCCGCGCCAGGCCAACCCGGAGCTGTGGGAGCGTTTCGATGCCCGACGGACCGAGTGGGAGAAGCTCAAGCCCGAGATGGACATGATGCAAGCCGCCGGCTACGAGGTTCGCGACGGGGTCGTCTCCAAAGTGATGCCCGACGGCACGACCATGCCGTTCGCCGGTGACATCGACGCCGTCGCGATTCTCGACGCCAAGACCGGCAAACCGGTGTCAGGTGCGCGCTACCAAGAGGTCGTCGACGAGCTCAAGAACAGTGGCGCACGACTCCAGCACGGCGCAGAAACCAACGTCGTCAACGACATCGTCGCCCACGAGACGGCCGGCCTGACACCTGGCACTCGGGAGTACAACGAGGCCTTCGACACAGCGATGGACAAGGCCACGAAACTCGGAGACAAACTCGACCAGAACCATCTCGACGGCAAGGAGCAGGTGTTCTGGACCCACGCCAGAGGTCACTACCGCGGGCCCCAGGTGCGCACACTCGGAGACTGGCAGGCCATGACAGCGGGCGAGATTCCGACCCGCATCACCGACCCGGTCGAGTTCGCAGCGGCGATGCGTCCGGTCACCCAGGCGATCGACAACGACGAGTAGCGCAGCTGGTTCGTAACTCAGCCACCGGCGACGGCTGGGATGATGCTGACCGTGATGCCGTCGCCGACCACCGTGGCGAGCCCATCGAGGTAGCGCACGTCGTCGTCGTCGACGAAAATGTTCACGAACTTGCGAAGTACGCCGTGCTCGTCGAGCAGGCGATCGGCGAAACCGGCATGGGTTGCCTCGAGTTCGGCGATCACCTCGGCCAGGGTGCCGGAAGCGACCTCGACCAGCTTGTTGCCACCCGAGAGGGGGCGGAGAGTGGTGGGGACCCGAACCGTGACTGCCATGGGCAAAAGATTACCAAGTTGATCGGGATTCCGTCGGGGAGCGACTCGGTCGGACGATCCTGACCGTGCAGTAGCTTCACGGAATGCGCGTCGTTGCAGCGGTGGACAAGTTTCGAGGCACGGCATCGGCGGCCGAGGTTGCAGCTGCGATCGGGCACGCCTGTTGGGAACGCGGGCACGACTGTGTCGAGATCCCGCTTGCCGACGGTGGAGAGGGCCTGCTCGATGTGCTCGGCGGCCCGAACCGCACGACCGTGGTGACCGGCCCGCTCGGCACGCCCGTCGAGGCGCCCTGGCGGATCCATCGCGGGACGGCGATCATCGAGATGGCACTGGCGAGTGGGCTGATGTTGGCGGGCGGCGCCGAGCGCAACGACCCGTTGGCGGCGACCACCACCGGCACCGGCGAACTGATCGATGCGGCGCTGACCGCCGGCGCCAAGCGGATCATCGTCGGGCTCGGCGGTTCCGCCACCACCGACGGAGGGCTCGGAGCATTGCAGGCGATCAGTTCGCCGGCTCGACTCAAGGCGGTCGACCTGCTGGTGGCGTGCGACGTCACCACGACCTTCACCGAAGCAGCCCGCGTGTTCGGGCCACAGAAGGGCGCCACGCCGGCCCAGATCAAGTTGTTGACCGGTCGGCTCGAGCAGCTGGCACAGCGCTACCAGGCCGACTTCGGCGTCGATGTCACCGAGATCGCCGGATCGGGCGCCGCCGGAGGAATCGCCGGGATGCTGGCCGCACTCGGCGGATCGCTGATCGCCGGATTCGAATTGGTCGCCGACGAACTCGATGTCTACGACCGGGTAGCCGAGGCCGATCTCGTCATCACCGGTGAGGGACACCTCGACGCACAGAGTTTCCAGGGCAAGGTGGTCGGCGGTATGGCGGGGCTGGCCGAGGAGTTCGGTGTACCGGTGGCGGCGATCGTGGGGATCGCCGACACCGAGGTGCGCAAGCGGATCCCGACGTGGGCTATCGCAGACCGGTTTGGTGAAGCGCGTGCACTGCGAGAACCACTGTGGTGTGTCGAGCAGATCGCTGCCGAGTTGCTGATCGAGTACGAAACCTGAGCGGCGTCGGAACCCGGTGATCAGCCGGCGGGCGCTGTGGTGCCGGTCGCTGCGATCGGCGGGTTGGTGACCGTGGCTCCCGCTGCGGCCGTGGCAGGAGCCAACTCGGCGAGTGTCTTGCCGGCCTTGTCGTTACCGAGCATCAACAACACCTCGGCACCGTTCATGACACCATCCCGAGTGAGTTCGGCGTCGGGCATCGGGGCGACACTGCCGACGCCGCCCAGCACGGTCGCCAGGGAGTTGGCGACCACCTGAGCGGACGGGTTGGTCGACGTGTAGTAGATCACCGACACGTCGAGTTCGTTGATCGTGGCACTGGCATTGACCGGGTCGACCATCACGAAACCGCCACCGGTCTCGAGCGCACGGCTCATCGCACTCGCTGAACCGCCGACACCATTTGCGTTGGCGACGATCACGGAGGCACCCAAGGTGACCAGCGGCGGCGGGGTCGTCACGGTGGGCAACGTGGCGATCGTGCTCCCGGAGCTGCCCGCTGGATCGGTGGCAACGTCGGCTGGGTCGACGCCGACTTCCGAGCCGGCGCCACCGAAGTCGAGCGACTGTTCGCCGCCGTCGCTGATCGATCGGAGGATCAAGAAGCCGGCGATCACGGCCACGACGGCCAAGATGATCGCCAACGCGCCAGTAACCGGGGCACCGCCATCGCTGACCCGCGTGGTGCGACGTGGCATCTGGCCAGAGCCGTCGTGTCCGTCAGTCATGCGATTACGTCCTTCTCGTCGTTCGGTCTACTAGTCGGTGCCGGTCTCGAGCCGCTCTTTGCGACGGCGCACACGCTGGCGCTGCAGGCGGCGAACAACCAGCGGGTCGTGCGCCAAAGCTTCGGGCTGTTCGAGCAGGTCGTTCAGTTCGACATAGTACTCGTCGATCGAGCATTGGAACCGCGCCCGCACCAGGGTTTCCTTCGGGTCGTCGAAGGTCCAGAACGTCCGCTCGAACTCCAACATCGCTTGCTGCCGCTCGGTGATCACCCGCACAGCCTGGCCGTCCGAGGGGGTGTTTTACAAGCACCCCGCCCTAACTTGTCGTCTGTGAGCACCGACGACGCCACCGAACGAGGGCCGAAACGCCCGTACCTGATCGGCGTGGCGGGTGGCAGCAACTCCGGCAAGACGACGATCGCCACGCGTCTGGCGGAGCTGATGGGGGCCGAACAGCTGTCCTTGCTCAAGCTCGACTCGTACTACATCCAGCGCTCGGACGAACCGATGGAAGCTCGGGCGGCCGCCAACTACGACCATCCCGATGCGTTCGACTGGGATCTCATGAACGATCACCTGGCGGCGCTCACCGCCGGCGCATCGGTGCAGGTCCCGATTTACGACTACGCCATCCACGACCGGTCGGATCGGCACGAGACAGTCGGCGCCACCAAGGTGATCGTGGTCGAAGGGATCCTCGTGCTCTGGGAGCCGCGGCTGCGCGAGCGATTCGACCTCAAGATCTTCGTCGACACGCCTCCCGATCTTCGACTCATCCGTCGGTTGCGACGCGACGTCGCTGAGCGGGGAAGAACCCCAGAGAGCATTCTCGATCAGTACCTGGCAACGGTGCGACCCAGCCATGAGCTGTTCATCGAGCCGAGCAAACGCCACGCCGACGTGATCGTGCCCGAAGGCGGCCTCAATCGGCCGGCGCTGGAGGTGCTGCTCGCCAGAGTTCGCGAACTCGCCAACGACGGCTGAGTCGCCCGACAGAGCCTCAGCCGTCCGGCGTTGTGGACGGGGTGGTGGTCGCCGCCCCGCCACCTTGCAGTTCGGCCAGCGTCTTGTCGGACACGTCGTTGCCCATCGCCACGACGATCGTGGCATCGCCGACCTCGCCGCTCGTGACCGGCGCCGGTGTTCCCATCGGGAGCACTTGGATCGCTCCGCCACCGAGGGCCAGCCGAATCGAGTTGGCGACCGTCTCGGCGTCGGCGTTCGCTTCGTCGAAGTAGATCTTGGTGGTTGCCAACTGACCTTCGCTGCTGTTGGTGGGATCACCGGTGGAGAATCCGGCGATCGCCAGGGCATCGGTCATGCGACCCGCAGCACCATTGATACCACTGGCGTTGGCAACGATCAGCTTGGCACCGGTGGTGACCAACTCGGGCGCCGTGGTGACCGGAGGAAGCGTCGAGCCGATCGTGGGCGCAGTCGTGACGAGCGGAGCCACCGTCACCGCAACGGAGCTGCTGGTCGACGACGACGAAGCAGCGTCGTCATCGTCGCCACCACCGCAGCCCGCCAGCATGATCGCCGTGGCGGTCAGTGCCACGCCGACGGCCACGCCGGAGCGTCGTCGGCGTTGCTCGCGGAACTCCGAATTGGACGTGGCGGTCTCGAACGGTGCGCTGGTCACATCCCAGACGCTAGTCACCCCGTCAAGTCAGTACGCGCCACGTCGCCGCGAACAGTCACGGCGACGTGTTCTCGGCAGGTGGTGCGAGTCAGATTTCGGCGTCGACCAGAGCCAGCAGTTCGCTGATCTCCTCGGCCGAGATGTGCTCGTGCTCGCTCAACTCGACGGCCATGCGACCGACCTCGTCCAACGCCGCCACGGTCGGCATCGTCGGCAAGACGGCGATCACCTGATCGACCACAGCAGAGTCCCACTGCGTACCGGCGAACTCACGCAAGATCGCAAAGGCCAACTTGACCGGCATTGCGGTTCGGTACTGCCGGTCGTGGGTCATCGCGTCGAGGGCGTCGCAGACGGCGATGATTCGAGAGGCCAGCGGAATCTCGCGGC
Organism: uncultured Acidimicrobiaceae bacterium; assembly: GCA_963700265.1. Lineage (GTDB taxonomy): Bacteria > Actinomycetota > Acidimicrobiia > Acidimicrobiales > Ilumatobacteraceae > Ilumatobacter. The sequence goes on from CAVOWX010000005.1 coordinate 647,370, forward strand.
CGGCCAGCCCATCCGGGTAGCCACCGCCGTCGACCCGCTCGTGATGCGAGCGAACGATGTGGGCGGCCGGGGCCAGCCGCGGCTCGGCAGCCAGCATCCGCTCACCGTCCAACGAGTGCAGCTTGATGACCTCGTACTCGGCTGCGGTCAGGCGGCCGGGCTTCTGAAGGATCTCGTCGGGTACCTCGACCTTGCCGACGTCGTGGAGCAGTGCGGCCAACCCGAGGTCACGGAGTTGGTCAGCGGACATCCGGAATCGTTCGCCGACCCGCAGGGCGAGTTCGCAGGTGCGAACCACGTGGTCGCGGGTCATCTGATCCTTGAGCTCGAGATCAGCGACGAACGAGTGCACGACCGGGCTGAGGCCCAGCTCGAAAGCACCCAGCGGATCGCGGACCAGCAGCGGCGCCAGCAGCTCGTTGGCGGACTCGGACATGTGCTTCGAAACCGCCAGACCGACCAGCGTCCCGAAGACACCGAGCGCTCCGGCCACATGCAGCCACCAGAAACCGGGCGTGTACGGCGAGTCCGACAGCGGAAGCAGGGCGGTCACACCGAGCAACAGCATCGAGATCGAGGCGATCAGGTTCGAACGCTGACGACCCAGTTCATAGAAGCGCAGCTGACGTCGCGACATCAGTCCGAGGGCGACGGCCATGCCGCCGGCGACGGCAATCGCCAAGGCGCTACCGGCCTCGGGGGCCACGATCGCATTCGGGAAGAAGGCCAGGATCGAGGCAAGCGTGAACACACCGAGCAAGGAGACCAGGGTCCAGTCGCGCCAGCGGCGGGCCGCCCAGCGGCCGAACGCGGTGTGGTGGAGCAGCAACGGCGATGACACGGCAACCGCCACCGGCAGCGACAAGAACGCCGTCGCGCGGAACGCCTCGGTGTGATCGAAGATCACGTCGGGAGTCACCAGAGCGTGTGCCAGCGGCATCACCGACGCGGCCATGAGGGCGGAGCCGAGCAGGCCGACTTCTGCCAGCTCTCGATGGTCGGCCAACGCGATCACGATCGTGGCCCCGAGGATGCAGATCAGCGCCGCGATGGCGACCAGACCGAACAGCAACTCAGGACGTTCCCAGCGTTGATCGGACCATCTCCCGAACAGCGTCAGCACCGTGATGGCGACCAGTGCCGCCGAGATTGCGAACCACCAAGCTCGAACCGGGGAAACATGCGAGAAGATCACGAAGTGAACATCGGCCGATCACCGCACGGTCTTAAGAGATTCCTCACAGGAGATTCCCCGTTCGGCGACGTGGTCGCGATGGATGCCCGGAGGGCGACGACAAAGCCACCTACCTCCTCGGTTCGGGCTGAGTCCCGCTCGGGGCTGATTCCTGACTGGACCGCCCCGATTCCGATCCTCGGGGGCATGATGGCGATGTGTCGGCGCTCATCTCCCCTTCCAAGATCTCGGCCTGGTTGGCGTGCCCGCACACGCTGACGGTTCGTCACCGCGTCGAAACCAGACAGATCGAACTCGAATCAGGGCCGTTCGGCGAAATGGCCACGATGCTGATGGCCAAGGGCCAGTCACACGAATCAGACGTGTTGGCGCGCTACGAAGCAGACGGCAAGTCGGTGTTGCGGGTGCCCGCACAGGACACATCGGAAACGTTCGAGGCGTGGGTCGAGCGGGTCGGCAATCCACTCCTTGACGATTGGGACGTGATCTATCAGCTTCCGATGATTCACGACGGCGTGCGCGGCGTCGCCGACTTCGTCGTTCGGGTCGAGAGCGACGGTGGCCCTGCGCACTACGAGGCGGTCGACGCCAAGCTGGCACGCCGCCAAGCCAAGCCGGGCCACGTGCTGCAGCTGTGCTTCTACGCCGACGCCCTCGAAGCACTCACCGGACAGCGCGGTCAGCAGATTCATCTCCAACTCGGCTCAGGCGAGACCGAGACCATCCGACTCGCAGAGGTCGAGTCGTACTGGCGGCGGATCAAGCGCCAGTTGGTACGGGCGCTCGACTCCGTGGCCACCGCCAACACGGTCGCCGAGCGTTGTAGCCACTGCGAATTCTGTGAGTTCGCAGCCGTGTGTGACAGCGAGTGGCGGGCGAACGACTCGCTGGTGTTCGTGGCCGGTATCCGGTCCGCCGAACGGGCCGAACTGATTGCGGCCGGCGTCGACACGATGACCGGGCTCGCCGCCTTGGACGACCAGCCGGGCACGTCGATCGACGTGCCGGGCCTCGATCGACTGGTACAGCAGGCCGACCTCCAGGTCCGCAGCTCGGCTCTCGGCGACGGGGTCCGACCGCTGTTCGAGATCCTCGATCAGCCGACTGGCGAACAGGATCTACACGCAACGCCGGCCGGGTTCGGGGGGCTCCCACGGCCCGATCCGGGCGATGTGTTCCTCGACTTCGAGGGCCATCCGTTCTGGAAACCGGCCGCCGGCCTGTTCTTTCTGTTCGGCCTGATCGAACGTTCCGACGACTCGCTCGCCGCCGACAAGAACGATCCTCGACTCGACGGACCCGGGCAGGACTGGTCGTTCGTCGAGTTCTGGGCCCACGATCGAGCCGAGGAGGGTCGCGCCACGGAGGCCTTGATCCGCCACCTCGCCGATCGGCGCCGACGATTCCCCGACATGCACGTGTACCACTACAACCACACCGAGCGCACGTCGCTGAAACAGCTCACCGTCGATCACGGTGTTGGCGAACTGGCGCTCGAGGAGATGCTCGCCGAGGGGCTGTTCGTCGACCTGTTCCCGATCGTGAAGGGCGCCGTCCGGATCGGCGCCGAGTCGTACGGCCTCAAAGACGTCGAGCGACTCACTGAATACGAACGCGGCCACGACATCGACAAGGGGGCGGGCGCGGTCGTCGAGTACGAGCGGTGGATGTCGGAGGGCGACCAGCGGTTGCTCGACCGGATCGGGCGCTACAACGAGGACGACGTACGAGCGACCCGCGCCGTGCGCGATTGGCTGGTGGCCCACCGGCCCGACGGCATCGAGTGGAGAGCCTCCACTCGTGAACTGGTCGACGCCGATCCCGAACTCGACGCCCGAATCGAAGCGCTCCACCAGCACCCGGTCGCCAGCTCGGAGCACCTGATGGGGGACCTGCTCGGCTACTGGCGGCGCGAGCGGCGGGCGGCTGCGGCCGACACGTACCGCCTGGCGATCGCCGATCGGGCCGACCAGATGGAGTCACCCCGTGCGATCACGGGGTTGTCGTTCCAACTGCTCGAAGACCAAGTCGGCGCCACCGGTCGCACGCTCAAGTGGCCGGCCGCCGTGTTCTCGTACCCGGCCCAACAGATCGACGACGAGATCGGGCGCGGCTCGACGATGATCCAGGCGATCGACGAGACCGAGTGGGTGTTCTACAAGGTCGCCGGGATCGACCGCCAGGCGCGTCGACTCAAGGTCGATTGGACGCAAACGCACGAGGACGCAGGTCAACGGCCGACGGCGCTCGTGGCCCACGAAACCTTCCAGGAGGGCGCCAAGCTCGACGCCTTGGGCGTACTTGCCGATCGGATGCTGGCCGGCGACGCCACCAGCGTCGGTCACGCACTGCTGCGCCGCGACCCACCACGGTTCGTTGGCGACGGCGGACCGACCGGCGGTCTGTTCACCGGCGATCTCGATGAGATTCGCCGCTGGGCGACACAGCTCGACCACAGCTGTGTAGCGATCCAAGGACCTCCCGGTACGGGCAAGACCTACGCCGGGGCGCGCATCATCCAGGCCCTCGTCAACGCCGGGCAGCGGGTCGGCGTGACGGCGATGACCCATCAGGCGAACGACAACTTGATGAACGAAGTGGTGAAGTGTTTCACCGAAGCGGGCCAGGTCGACGACCTTCGGGCGGTTCGCAAGCACAGCGTCGCCAGCGTGCATGGCGTGTCGTACATCAACGACAACACGAAGTGCGCCCAGGGCGACTTCAACGTGATCTCCGGCACGCCGTGGCTGCACGCCAGCCAGGCGATGCGCGACAACCCGGTCGACGTACTGGTGATCGACGAGGCCGGCCAACTCGGGTTGGCCGATGCGATCGCGGCATCGATCTCCGCCACGAATGTGATCCTGCTCGGCGACCCGCAGCAGTTGGCGCAAGTGTCGCAGGCCGGCCACCCGAATGGTGCGGGCGCCAGTGCGATCGGTCACCTGCTCGACGGGTTACCCACGATCGATCCGCAGCAAGGCGTGTTCCTGGACACCACGTGGCGCATGCATTCGAACGTCAACGGCTTCATCTCCGATGTGATGTACGACGGGCGGCTCGATGTTCACCCGTCGTGCGACCTCCAAGACACGCCGGCCGGCACAGGCCTTCGTTGGCTGCGTGTGGTGCACGATGGTTGCGCCACCGAATCGGAGGTCGAGGCGGAGGCGATCGCCAAGTACCTGCGTCCCTTGCTGGACAAGCCGTGGACCGACCAGCACGGCGTGACCAAGCTGCTGCGACCGGCCGACTTCATGGTGGTCGCGCCCTACAACGATCAGGTGCGGGCAATCCGCCGAGCGCTCGGTACCAACAAGCGCACGGCGAAGGTCGAAGTCGGCACCGTCGATCGGTTTCAGGGACGCGAGGCAGCGGTCGTGCTGTTCTCGATGGCGACGTCGTCGTCCGAGTTCATGCCTCGCACGGCCGACTTCCTGTTCTCTCGCAACCGGTTGAACGTCGCCATCAGTCGAGCCCGCTGCCTGGCCGTACTGGTGTGCACCGACAAGTTGCTGGCGACCCGAGCCAACACGGTCGAGGAGATGCGGATGATCGGTGCCCTGTGCTCGTTCGTCGAGCGCGCCAGGCAACGCCTGAGCACGCCAAGGTCTCCAGACACCACTCCGTTCCACCCACGATGCGCCGACATCACTTGCGTTCTGCAAACGTGTCGGGACATGACGACTCAGATCGACGCCGAGGCGCTGCGCGCCAAGTATCTGGCCGAGCGTGACAAGCGTCTACGAGCCGACGGCAACGAGCAGTACGTCGAGCCGACCGGCAAGTTTTCGGCCTACCTCGATGATCCGTACGTGAAACCGGCACCTCGAGAGCCGCTGTTCGACGAGGTCACCGTTGCTTTCATCGGCGGCGGGTTCGCCGGTCTGGTGACGGGAGCGCGCCTGAAGCAGGCCGGGATCGACGACGTTCGCATCATCGAGAAGGGCGGCGACTTCGGGGGTACCTGGTACTGGAATCGCTATCCGGGCGCCCAGTGCGACACGGCTGCGTTCATCTACCTGCCGTTGCTCGAAGAGACCGGCCACATGCCGACCGAGAAGTACACCCACGCCCCGGAGATCCTCGATCATTGCCGCCGGATCGCCAACCATTTCGACCTGTACGACAACGCCTGTCTGTCGACCGAGGTGACCGGGCTGGAGTGGGACGCCGATTCGTGCCGCTGGATCATCCGCACCAACCGGGGCGACGAGATGCGAGCCAAGTTCGTGGCGATGGGCACCGGCCCGTTGCACCGCCCGAAGCTGCCGGGCATCGCCGGGATCGAGAGCTTCCAGGGCCACAGCTTCCACACCAGCCGGTGGGACTACGACTACACCGGAGGCGATCCGTCGGGCGCACCGATGGACGCGCTCGCAGACAAGCGGGTCGGCATCATCGGCACCGGAGCGACCTCCGTGCAATGCGTGCCGCATCTGGCTCGGGCGTGCGGCGAGCTGTTCGTGTTCCAACGCACCCCGAGCTCGATCGACATCCGCAACAACGTGGCGACCGACCCGGAGTGGTTCGCCACGCTCGAGCCGGGCTGGCAGCAGAAGTGGCTCGAGAACTTCACGATCCTCCAGACCGGCGGGTTCGCCGAGGACGACTTCGTGATGGACGGGTGGACCGACATCAGCAAGCGCATCCGCGACAAGCTGTTCGAGGGCCCCAACCCCGAGTTCACGCCAGAGGCGTTCCTGCGGGCGTACCACGACAGCGACGACGAGAAGATGACCCAGATCCGGGCCAGGGTCGACGAGATCATCGCCGACCCGGACACCGCCGAGGCGCTCAAGCCGTGGTACCGCCAGTTGTGCAAGCGGCCGTGTTTCCACGACCAGTACCTCCAGGCGTTCAACAACCCGAACACGCACCTGGTCGACACCGACGGCAAGGGTGTCGAGCGAGTCGACGAGACCGGGGTGTGGGCCGACGGTGAGCACTACGAGCTCGACTGCGTGATCTACGCCTCGGGGTTCGAGGTCGGCACCGAGTTCGAACGACGCTCGGGCTACGACACGGTCGGCCGCGATGGCTTGAAGCTGTCGGAGAAGTGGGCCGACGGGATGATGACGCTGCACGGCATGCACGTCCACGGCTTCCCGAACGCCTTCGTGGTGCAACCCACCCAGGCCGCCAACCTGATCTCGAACATCCCCCATAACCTGGTCGAGGCCGGCGCCACGATCGCCAAGATCATCAACCACGCGCTCGAGGTCGGCGCCGCCGAAGTCGAGGTCACTGCCGAGGCCGAACACGCCTGGGTCGACAAGCTGGAACACGGCGGGCGCACGTTCGGTGCCGACCCCGACTGCACCCCCGGGTACTACAACAACGAGGGCCAGCCGACCGGCCGCCGCGGACTGCTCGGCCGACTCGGCTACCCGGAAGGCCCCGTCGCCTACTTCAAGTACATCGACGAATGGCGAAACTCGGGCGACTTCGACCGGTCTCACCTTCCGCTGACGGGATGTGCCAGGCACATCCCGTCATCCAACCCGCCATCGAGGTCTCCCCTGGCCTGCTCGAACGGTGGAGGTGTTGCGAGCATGACGGGATGTGCCTGGCACATCCCGTCATACGCTGGTGCGGTGACCATTCCCGACATCGTCGACGTCGAGTTTCGTGACCTGTTGCGGCTCGAGCCGCACGGGCCCGACACGTTCGTGGCGATCGCTGCTCGCTACCCGTGGGGTGGACGCCTGTTCGGTGGGCAGATCGTGGCCCAAGCGACGCGGGCTGCGGCCGCCACCGTCGAGCCCGATCGGGCCGCCCACTCGCTGCACTCCTACTTCATCCGTCCTGGCTCGCCCAACGAACCTGTCCGCTACGAGGTCGAGCGGTTGCGCGACGGGCGTTCGTTCAGCACCCGCCAGGTGGTTGCCCGCCAGTCGGCGGGGGCGATCCTCAACCTCTCGGTGTCGTTCCAGATCGAGGAGGACGAGGCCGATGAGCAGCTCGCAACGCTTCCCCGACAACATGCCGAAACCTGACGACCCGAGTCTCCAAGACTCGTCGTGGGGCAAGCTGATCGAACGCAAGACGGTCGACCTTCCCGACGGTCGACTGGGGTACTGGATTCGGTTGAGCGCAGACGTCGGCGATGACCCGATCGACCACGCCTGCGCGCTGGCGTTCATGTCGGACGCCGCACCGTCACGGGCCGCCCGCTCGCCGCATCCCGACTTCGAACGGGTCAGCACCGATCGCAACCGCTTTCAAGGGGCGAGCCTCGATCATGCGATCTGGTTCCACCGTGACAGCGACGCCACCGAGTGGCATTGGTTCGATACCCGCTCGCACGGCCTGTTCGGAGCCCGCGGGCTGATCACCGGGGATGTGCTCAGCGAACGGGGGGTGCACGTCGCCACGATCGCTCAAGAAGTGCTGCTGAGGCGGCGCCGCTTCGAAACGGCGCCGCCGGTCGAGCTCAGTTGACACAACACCTCCATCGATCGACCGCGCTCTGGCCGTCCCGAGTGAGACGTCACGATGGGCACCTGCGGTTCCCGACCGTCGAGGGGAAACCTGGGGTGCGCCTCCTGGGCCCGATCGGGCGGTCACACCGAGTTGGTCACACCGAGTTGGTCACACCGAGTCGGTCACACCGAGTCGGTCACACAGTGCGATCGATCACGTCGCCGATGATCGGTACAGCAGGACCGAGGCGACCAAGATCCACGCCAACCACACCAGGTAGCCCAAGGCGCCGGTAACGGCGAACAGGTTTGCCTCGCTCCCGATCCCGGCCGCTGCGATCACGCCTGCGAGGGCGGACAAGAGCGCGATGTAGCCCATCCACGAGGGCACGAACTTGGTCCACAGCGCAAGTGCAGCAAGCGCCAACATGTGGGTCGCGATCATGACCAACGCAAGTGAGTACATCGAGGACCCGATCGTCCAGGTGAATTCTGATGTGCCAATCAGCGTCTCCGGACGCAGCACCGGCGCGACGAAGACAACCTGGGCGATGCCGCCAACGACGCCGCTCATCACGAAACCCGAAACAGCGATGACCGCCAGGCGCGGACCGGCCGGCTCGAGTCGCGAAATGACCCGCCACAGCGACCCGAGCCACCACAACCCGAAGATCACGCTGTACGCGAACAAAATCGCGGTGAGCTTGGTGCCCGAGTCATTGTCGAGGAAGTACTTGGCGATCTCGTCCGCCGACGCGTCACGCGACGGAGGTGCGCCCGCAGTAAAGAACGAGGCGAGGTTCAACACCACGAACACGACGCCGGCGAGCAAGCCGTAACGATGCCATTTGTTGTCGTCCCACATGGCGGCTGACGATTCAGAATCACTCATTGTTGACCCCTTCCCGAGGGCGGGCCGCACCGGGGCGGTGTGAGTCCGCGGAGTGCACATTACGTCCATGATCACAAGCGAACAAGGATGCTCGCGGGCGCTGAAAGATCGTGGATGTTTCAACCCAATCCGCCGTGCCGAACGTGGGGATGTCACCTGATCCAGCAAGCAGCGAGTCGCAACCACCGTTGACCGCCCGCGCAGGGATCGACCAGGTATCGCTGCTGGCGCGGCTCCGGTCCCGAATCAGGGCGAACAGCACAGCGTCAAATTCGACGCACGCGCAGAACTCCAATGAGGCGAGGCAAAGAAGGTCTTGCCCCGTCATCCCCTCGTCTGTATACTGCACCTGTGTGCAAGCGATGCACGTTTGTGCAAGACCGTCCCAGGTAGAAGGAGTGACATGAACACACGCAAGAGGACCAACCGTTCGAACGGGATTTGGCTCGGGGCAGGCCTCGTTGCCTTCTCACTTGTTGCGGCGGCCTGCTCGCAGGACACCGACAAGGCCGAAACCACAACTCCCCCGGTCGAAACCGCTGCGGTCGCAACAACCGCGGCCGGCTCGGAAATGCCGGCTCCGTTCAGCGAAGGCGACGTCAAGATCGCGGTCGTCCAAAACAGTGGAGCAGGCGACTACTTCCAGCAGTGGTCGAACGGCGCCAAGCAGCAGGCAGACGCGATCGGCATCACGTACACGTGGTACGACGCCCAGGCCGACAACGCCAAGCAGGCGACCGACATGGAGACCGCTATCGGCTCAGGAGTCGACGGCATCATCGTTGACCACGGTCAGACCGACACGATGTGTCCACTGATCAACGATGCGCTCGAGGCCGGAATCCCGGTCGTCATCTACGACATCGCGATCGCCGAATGCGCCCCCGACGCGGTCCAGACGCAGCAGTCCGACGCCAGCCTCGCTGACCTCTCGCTCGGCCAGATGCTCGTCGACATCGGTGCCGACCAGAACGTTGGCTACGTGAACGTGCTGGGTATCGCCCCGCTCGATCGCCGCCACACCGTCTGGGAGGAATACAAGACGGCCAACGGCTGGACCGAACTGTTCTTCGTCGGCGAGTTCACCAACGCTGTCGCAACCGACAACGCTCAGCTCGTGGACGCAGCACTCAAGGCGAACTCCGATGTTCGGGCGATCTTCGCACCGTACGACGAGTTGACCAAGGGCACCGTCTCGGCGATCAATGACAACGACCTCGCCGAGCAGATCTGGGCATACGGCATCGACATCTCGAACGCCGACATCGAGGTCATGACCGCCGCAGGCAGCCCCTGGAAGGCCACCGCCACCACCGACCCGAACGCAATCGGCGCGGCGGTCATGCGCACGATGGCACTCGAGCTCGCCGGCCAGCAGAGTTCACGCTCGGTCGACTTCCCTGGCGTGCTCGTCACCCAGCAGTTCCTCCTCGACAACGGCATCACCAACATGGTTGATCTGCGTGCCGCCATGCCGGAACTGAACCTCGCAGAGGTTCAGAGCGCCGACTGGATCCCGTCGATCCAGTTCTGAGTCTCCCCCCGTGTGGCCGCCGGGAGCTGATCCCGGCGGCCAACGTGGTGTTCCGACCACCCACCAAGGAGGAGCAGTAGCCAGATGAGCGCGACCGTCGAGATGCGCAATATCACCATGGCCTTCGGCCCCAACGAAGTGCTGAAAGGAATCGATCTCAAACTCGAACCCGGCAAGGTGACCGCAATGCTCGGTGCCAACGGCGCCGGCAAGTCGACACTGATCAAGGTGCTCTCCGGCGTCAACAATAGCTACGGCGGGTCGGTGCTGATCGATGGGTCACCAGTCCACGTCGACCACCCCACCACCGCCCGGGCACACGGAATCCAGGCGGTTCACCAGAAGATCGCCGACGGCGTCGTGCCCGGCCTCAGCGTCGCCGAGAACCTGCTCTTCGAGGGCATCGTCAACAACCAGGTGTCCCGCGCCGCCTCGCTGCGCCGGTTGATGCCCGAAGCCCGCCGTATGGCGGCCGTCCTCGACCTGAATTGGTCCGACGAACTGTTGCGCAGCGACGTGTACGAACTCCCGATCGCCGACCAGCAGCTCCTGCTGCTGTGCCGGGCCCTGATCGTTCGGCCGCGGCTGCTGATCCTCGACGAACCCACCTCGGCGCTGTCGGAAGCTGAGGCAGAGCGACTGTTCGAGGTCATCCGGCGCCTGCGCGACGACGGCGTCGCCATCTTCTACGTCTCTCACCGGCTTGCCGAGATCGACAACATCGCCGATCGACTGTTGGTGCTGCGCGACGGCATGATCCGCAGCGACCAAGAACGGCCCTTCGACTGGCCGACAGCACTGCACGACATGCTCGACGCCGACGAAGACCACCGCAACGAGCGGGCGGTCGAACTGCGCGGCACCGAGGAGGTACTCGCCCTCGAGAACGTGCAACTGCTCCCCAAGTCGACGCCATTCAACCTGTCGATCCGCGCTGGTGAGGTCACCAGCGTGTTCGGCCTGCTCGGTTCCGGCGGAAGCCAGCTGGCGCACGGCATCTTCGGATCCGAACCGTTCGTCGCCGGGACCATGACCCTGGGCGGCGCCCCGTTCCGGCCCAAGTCGCCGGCGGACGCCATCGCCCGCGACGTGTACATGGTCCCCGAGGACCGCATGAGCGGCACGCTCATCAAGAACTGGACGGTGGCAATGATCGCCACGTTCCCGTTCCTGGGCGATGTGTCGCGCCTCAGTGTCCTCAATCCTCACGCCGAGTCGCAGGTCGGGCGGTCGGTCATCGACGAATTCGGTGTCATCGCCCAATCCGAACAGGACCCTGTGATGTCCCTGTCCGGCGGCAACCAACAAAAGGTCGTCGTCGGGCGTTGGCTCCGAAAGCAACCGACCGTGATGGTCCTCAACGAACCGTTCCAGGGCGTCGACGTCGGCGCACGCCACGATTTGTCGGAGAAGGCGCGAGAGGTCGCGGCCGGCGGTTCGGCCGTCGTGGTGATGTCGACAGACCTCGAAGAAATCATTGAAATCTCCGACCGGGTGATCGTGCTTGCCGATGGCAACCTTCGGTTCGACGCCTACCTGTCGGAAACCAGCAGGGATGAGATCCTGAAACGACTCTCGGAGGTTGAATAGTGGCCGATACAGCAGTTCCCGACGTGGCTCAGGGCGCCACACCAGGCGAGCCTCCGGCGCCCAGTCGACAGCCTCACAAACGCGATGCACGCGAGATCGTCGTCAGATACGGCTTCATCGCCGTGACGGTGCTGTTCTTCGTGTACTTCTCGTCGACGATCGAGGCATTTCGGATGTCGTCGACGATGTTCTCGATGCTCAAGTTCACATCGGTCGTGGCGATCGCCGGTCTGGGTGTCACCGTGACGATGGTCGTCGGCGGGCTCGACCTCTCGGTCGGAGCCTCGGCAGGCATGTCGGTGACGGTCGCCGCAATGACGATGGTCATCTACGCTCAGCAGGGCTCGATTGCGATCATTGCGGTGCTCATCGCCGGCGCAGCGATCGGGGCGTTCAATGCGCTGCTGATCGTGGTGATGAAGATCCCCGACCTCTTGGCGACGCTCGCCACCATGTTCTTGGTCCAAGGGCTCAAGCTGGTCCCCGTCGATGGGCAGTCGGTGTCATCGGGCCTGATCCTTCGAGATGGCACGGTGGCACCAGGAAAGTTCACCAGCGGCTTCCTCGAGATCAATCGTGGCAAGCTGGGTCCAGTTCCGTACCCGGTGGTCATCTTCGCCGTCCTCGCCGTGTTCACCTGGTTCCTCCTCTCGCGCACCAAGTGGGGTCGGATCATGTACGCGATCGGCTCGAACCCCGAAGCTGCCCGCCTCGCCGGAGCTCGCGTCGGCCGCTACAAGGCATTCGCCTACATCCTCTCCGGGATCTTCGCCTCCATCGCCGGCCTCATCCTCGCCTCCCGCATCGGGCAGGGCGACATCTCGGCCGGCAACTCACTCCTGCTCGACGCGGTCGCCGTCGCCCTGGTCGGCACATCGGTGTTGGGTGTCAACAAGCCGAACGCGTTCGGAACGTCACTCGGGGCGATCCTGATCGGGATCCTGCTCACTGGCACGACGATGATGAACTTCCAGTACTACTGGCAGGACGTCGTCAAGGGCTTGGTGCTGCTCGTCGCACTGATCTTCTCGTTCACACTCTCGTTGAAGAAGCAACGGTTCGTCGCCGCGGTGCCGCTGTGAGCTCGACCGAAGCGGTTCGGCCGCCGTCCGACCGCACCGTCTGGATCGATGCCGATGATCCAGCCGTCGTGGTCTGTATCGAGCAGCGACTGCTCCCCTTCGAGTACGACGAGCTACAGATCCGTACCGCAGGTGAGATGACCGCTGCGATCGCCGACATGGTCGTGCGCGGCGCAGGATGTATCGGCGTATCGGCCGGCTATGGGATGTACCTGGCCGCCCTCACGACCAGCGGCTTGAACGCCGGCGCCGCCGATGCCGCGCTGGCAGCCGCCGGGGCCCAGCTCGAGGCGAGCCGCCCGACTGCGGTCAATCTCAGCTGGGCCGTGCAACGCCAACTCCGCGAGCTGGCAGGCATCGAGGATTCGAGCGAGCGAATCGCCCGTGCCCGCTCGGTCGCCGAGGCGATCGCCGACGAGGACATCGCCATGTGCGCGGCGATCGGTCAGCACGGTCTCGGCATCATCAGGAGCATCCACGATCGAACGGGAAACACCGTCAGGATCATGACCCACTGCAACGCCGGCTGGCTGGCGTTCGTGCAGCATGGAACGGCAACGGCGCCGATCTACGCCGCCCACGCGGCAGGCATTCCGATCCACGTCTACGTGTCCGAGACCCGACCGCGCAACCAGGGTGCTCGACTCACCGCCTGGGAGCTCCACGAGGCCGGCGTGCCGCTGACGCTCATCGCCGACAATGCCGCAGGTCATCTCATGCAGCGCGGCTCGATCGACATGGTCATCGTCGGGAGCGACCGCACCACGATCGGCGGCGATGTCGCCAACAAGATCGGCACCTACATGAAAGCGGTGCTGGCGAAGGAGAACGGGGTCCCCTTCTACGCCGCGCTGCCATCGAGCACGCTCGACCCGCAGCTGATTGACGGCGTGGCGGGAATCCCGATCGAGGAACGCGGTGGCCACGAAGTCACGACTGCGACCGGTTGGCTCGATGGTGCCCAGGTCGAGCCGCGCACCGCCGCCCCCGGCGTCGACGCTGTCAACTTCGGCTTCGATGTCACACCAGCCCGGTACGTCACCGGGATCATCACCGAGCGCGGCATCAGCGAAGCCAACGAAGTCGCTCTCCGCGCCTTGTACCCCGAGTTCGCCGAGACGAACTGACGCCAGCCGAGGAGGAGGTCACAATGCAGTCCCGATGGAACGACCAACATGCACCGGCCGCTCTCGATGCACTCGAAGCGTGCGTGTACGCCTCACAGTTGATCGGCGCTGATCCACAACTCCTGACGTACGGTGCCGGCAACACCTCGGTCAAGCTCCAACAGGAGGACCTTTTCGGAGAGTCCATCGACGTGCTCTACGTGAAGGCCAGTGGATGCGATCTCCGCGACATCCGAGCCGATGGGTTCACTGCGGTCGACCTCGCTCGCGTGCGCCGTCTCGTCGAACTCGACGAACTGTCGGATACCGCAATGCTCAACGAGCTGAGGAGCGCCCGACTCGACACCTCCGCGGCTCACCCTTCGGTCGAGACGATCATCCACGCAGTGCTTCCGGCACCCGCTGTGTTCCACTCCCACCCAGCCTCGCTGCTGGCGATCTCGAACACCGAAGACGGTGAGTCGCGAATCCGCGATCTGTACGGCGACAGCGTCGTCGTCGTGCCCTACGCGATGCCGGGTTTTCGAGCTGCGAAACTGACGACCGAGGTGTTCCGCGCCGAGGTGTCCGACACGACCACGGGCGTCGTGCTCCTCAACCACGGACTCGTCACGTTCGGTGACACGCCGCGCCAGGCCTATGAGCGGACGATCGATCTGGTCGATGCCGCCGAGGGCTACCTGGCAGCCAACTCGATCGGGGGTAGTTCGCCTGCGACACAGGGTGGCCCTCCACCGATCGACCGGATCCGGATCGCCGAGTTGCGCTCGGCGGTCTCCGACGCCGCCGGCCGGCCGTGCATCATGCGTCGACACACCGATGCCGCAAGCTGGGCCTTCTCCCAACGATCGGACGTCGCAGAGATCAGCCAACAGGGTGTCGCAACACCCGACCAGGTCATCTGGACCAAGCGGGTACCCCTCGTCGGAACCGACGTCGCGGCGTACGCCGACGCCTACCGCGCCTACTTCGACCGCCATGTCGCCGGACGGTCGCTGCGAATGCTCGACCCGGCACCGCGGGTGATTCTCGATCCCGAAATGGGGATGCTCACCGCCGGTCCCGACGCCTGGTCCGAGTCGGCCGCGGGCGAGGTGTATCGCCAGATCATCGACGTGGCCGAACGGGCCGAAGGACTGGGTGGGTACCGCGCCCTGCCGGCGAGCGACATCTTCGATCTCGAGTACTGGGAGCTGGAACAGCTCAAGTTCGACCGCAATCCCCACCAGAGCGAGTTCACCGGCGAGATCGCGGTCGTCACGGGTGCCAACTCTGGGATCGGTCGTGGCTGCGCGCTCGCCCTGTTGAACCGTGGTGCAGCCGTGATCGGACTCGACATCAACCCGGCCGTGACGCAGATGACCGACCACATCGCCTTTCTCGGTGTGGCGTGCGACCTGTCCTCGTCGGACGCAACTGCCGCCGCCCTCGATCGAGGCGTCGAGCGTTTCGGTGGCGTCGACATGGTCGTCGCTGCTGCCGGCCTGTTCCCTGAATCGGCACCGATCTCCGCTCACGACCCGGTCGCCTGGAGTAGAGCGATGTCCGTGAACGTCGATGGGCTGGTCCAGCTCCTGTCACTCGTCCACCCGCTGCTCCTGAAGGCCCCGCTCGGTGGCCGCCTCACGGTGATCGGTTCGAAGAACGTAGAAGCCCCGGGGCCCGGCGCCAGCGCCTACTCGGCGTCGAAGGCCGCCGCAAACCAGATTGCCCGGGTCGCCGCACTCGAATGGGCCCCCGAGGGGATCCGCGTCAACTCGGTCCATCCCGACGCCGTCTTCGATACGGCGCTGTGGACCCCAGAATTGTTGGCCGAACGTGCCAAGCGGTACGGGATGTCAATCGCCGACTACAAGCGTCGCAATCTGTTGGGCGTCGAAATCACGAGTGCCGCCGTCGGCGAGGTGGTCGCTACCACGCTCGGCCGTGTGTTCGCCCCGATCACGGGTTCGCACATACCGATCGACGGTGGAAACGAACGAGTCATCTGAAGCACTCAACCTGTTGTGGCGGATCCACATGCCGTCACGAATACCGACAACACAATCCCCGAAGAGGGGAAGAGAGAGGACGAGAAAATGGACTGGGGTATGGAACGCAGGATGGCCCAGATCATCCCGCCAGAAACCGGCAAGGCCTTCTTCTTGGCCGTCGACCACGGCTACTTTCTCGGGCCGACACGGATGCTCGAGAATCCTGGTGAGACGGTCAAGGAGTTGACCCCGATCGCCGACGCCTTGTTCGTGACACGTGGAGTGTTGCGCAACTCGATTCCGGCGGCAACCAAGCCGAACGTCATCTTGAGGATCAGCGGCGGCAATAGCATCGTCGGCCCGACGCTCGAGAACGAGACGCTTGTCGTCGACCCCGAAGAGGCGATCCGCCTCGGTGTCCAGGCGGTTGGCGTATCGATCTTCGTCGGCTCGGAGTACGAGAAGGAGACGCTCACCAATCTGGCGACGGCAGTCAACCAGTACGAGCGATATGGCATTCCTGTGATGGCCGTGACCGCCGTCGGCAAGGAGT
Source organism: uncultured Acidimicrobiaceae bacterium (assembly GCA_963700265.1). GTDB lineage: Bacteria > Actinomycetota > Acidimicrobiia > Acidimicrobiales > Ilumatobacteraceae > Ilumatobacter. The sequence goes on from CAVOWX010000005.1 coordinate 663,741, forward strand.
TGGAGAAGCGCGACGCACGGTACCTGTCGCTGGCCTGTCGGATCGCCGCCGAACTCGGAGCGCGCGTCGTCAAGACCTACTGGTGTGAGGACTTCGAGCAGGTCACCGAGTCGTGCCCCGCTCCCGTCGTGATCGCTGGCGGCCCAAAGACCGACGACGCCCATGAGGTCTTCTCGTTCGTTCGCGACGGTCTCGACAGGGGTGCGATCGGCGTCAACCTCGGCCGCAACATCTGGCAGCACTACGACCCCGTCGGCGTCGCCAAGGGCCTGCGTGCCGTCATCCACGACGGAGCATCGGCCGACGAGGCCAACGCTCTGGTCGCTCCGGCACCGAAGGCCTGACGGCATGGAGTTTCTTGCCCGTATCGAACAGAACATCTCGCCCGACATGGACCCCGTGAAGCTGGCTGAGGTGAAGGCAGCAGAGAAGGTCCGCGGTCAGGAGCTGGTCGATGCGGGCAAGATGCTCCGCATCTGGCGACTCCCCGGCCGCCGGGCCGTGATGGCCCTCTATTCCGTCGAGAGCGCTGACGAACTGCACGAGCTGATCAGTTCGCTGCCACTCTTCCCATGGATGGATGTCACGATCACCCCACTGGGCGCCCACGCCCTCGACCCGCACGACGACTCAGCTCACCGATAGCCAAGACGAGCACATCAAGCAGCAGCCAAGGAGAGGCCATCATGCCTGCCGACTACGAGATCCTCACACCCGACACCGTTGCGGCGTACATCGAGCGCACGCCACACCTAGCTGGCATCGTCGACACGTCGACGCTCGAAGTCGCCGAGGTCGGCGACGGCAACCTGAACCTGGTGTTCGTCACCAAAGACGCTGAGGGCAACGGCATGTGCCTGAAGCAGTCGTTGCCGTACGTTCGACTCGTTGGCGAGAGTTGGCCGCTGACACCGGAGCGGGTCATGGCCGAGGCCCGCGGCCTGGCCGCCGGCGCCGCGTTCGCCCCCGATCAGGTACCCGCCTTCTACGGTGTCGATCCCGAAGGCCATGTCCTCGCCATGGAAAACCTCATGGGTTGGGGCATGTATCGCAGCGAGCTCAACAAGGGCAACGACTATCCCGGCGTCGGAGCGCAGCTTGGCCACTACATCGCACGCGTCGCGTTCCACACGTCGCTGTTCGCCACGGATCAAGGCGAGGTGAAGGAGAAGGTCGCCGAAGCGATCAACCCCGAGCTGTGCAAAATCACCGAGGACCTCGTCTTCACCGAGCCGTACATCGTGGCCGAGAACAACAGCTTCGTCGACGAGTTGCTCCCGGATATCGAGGCGATGCGCGTCGACGAGGCGTTGAGGGCCGAGGTCGGGATGCTGAAGTACGCGTTCATGACAGCCGCTGAAACGCTGGTCCACGGCGACCTACACACCGGGTCCGTGATGGTTCGCGACGGCGACGCCGGCCCTGAGTGTCGAGTCATCGACCCCGAGTTCTGCTTCTACGGCCCCGTCGGATTCGACCTCGGCGCTCTGTTCGGCAACTACCTCGCGGCGCGAGCTCGGGCGGCCGTGCTCAACCGGCCGGCCGACTTCCAACAGCGACTCGCCGGGGTCGGGCTCGAGGTGTGGGATGCATTCGCTGCCGAGACCCGCCGGTTGTGGGCGGAGCGACTGGACCCAACCTGGACCGACGGCTTTCTCGACACCTGGCTGGCCAAGGTCGAGATGGACATGATCGGGTTCGCCGGCTGCAAGGCCAATCGGCGGATCATCGGACTCGCCAAGGTGACCGACATCCAAGAACTGCCCCACGACGAGCACGTGCTGGCGGCCAGGATCGTGCTGCGGACGGCAAGCACCTGGATCCGCGAGCGTGCCACACTCAAGACGATCGGGATGGCCAACGCGGTCTTCGACGAGGTGCGTGCCGAGGTGCTGTCCTGATGCACGACCTGTCGCTCGCTGACGAGTTCCTCGCCACGCTGAAGCCATCTGTCGCATGGGTCGGTGATCACATCGAGATCATCGACCAAACGAAGCTGCCGACCGTGTTCGAGGTCGTCGAACTGCGCACGGTCGACGCCGTCGTCGATGTGATCAGTCGACTTGCCGTGCGTGGCGCCCCGGCGATCGGGGTCTGTGGCGCGTACGGCATGGTGCTCGGTCTCGACGAGCGTGCACCCACAACCACCGCAGGCGCCCGCTCCGTACTCGACGAGTTGGTCGACACGATCGGCAACGCCCGACCGACCGCAGTCAATCTGAGCTGGGCCGTCAAGCGGATCCGCGAAGCTGCCGACGCCGCAACGATCGGTGATGACGTGACGGTGCTGCGCGAACAGGTGCTTCGTGAGGCCGACCACATCCTTGGCGAGGACCGCGATGCGTGTACCCGCATCGGACTCTTCGGCCTCGACGCGCTCGCCGGTGTCACGCGCTTGCTGACCCACTGCAACACGGGCCGCCTGGCAACGGCCGGCTGGGGAACCGCACTTGGTGTGATCTACGCCAAGGTGGCAGCCGGTGAGTCGATCACCGTCTATGCATCGGAGACCCGGCCGCTGCTCCAGGGTGCACGCCTCACGTCTTGGGAACTGCACGATGCCGGAATCGACGTCACCTTGATGCCCGACGGAGCCAGCTCGACAGCGATGGCACAGGGGCGCGTGCAGGCGGTCATCGTGGGCGCCGATCGAATCGCTGCCAATGGCGACACCGCCAACAAGATCGGCACGTTCACGCACGCGGTCAATGCCAAGTACGCCGGGATCCCGTTCTACGTGGCAGCTCCGTTGTCGACGTTCGACACGTCGATCAGCTCGGGCGCCGAGATCGTGATCGAAGAGCGCCCGGCGGACGAGATGAGAAGGTGGGCTTCCGAGCCCACAGCTCCAGCGGACATCCCCGTCTGGAACCCGGCGTTCGATGTCACGCCTGCCGACCTCATCACAGCGATCATCACCGAAGTCGGGGTTCTCGAGCCCCCGTACGACCAATCGATTCGTGCAGCATTCAACGTGGGAGACGCATCATGAGCAGCTGGAGAGACTCCACACACGCGGTTGCAGGCGGCATCCGACGTCGGGTCCTGGAACACGTCTTGAAGAACGACGGTGGGTACATGAGTCAGGCCTGTTCATCGGCCGAGATCTTCGCCATGCTGTACGACCGCGTCTTGCATCTCGGTCCGAGCGAGGGCCCGCTCGAACCACGCCGGTTCCTCGGGGTTCCCGGCCCCGGCGTTCCGTTTTCCAGCGGCGCCGACTACAACGGCCCGAGAGGGGCCGACAATGACCGCTTCCTCTTCTCGCCGGCGCACTACGCACTCGTGCTGTACGCGGCGTTGATCGAGGTCGGCCGACTCGCCGAGAGCGGGCTCGACCACTTCAACGCGGACGGCAGCACGGTCGAGATGATCGGCGCTGAACACTCACCAGGGGTCGAAACCACCACCGGCTCACTCGGCCAGGCGCTCAGCCAGGCGGGTGGCATCGCGATCGCCCGAAAGCGGCGCGGCGAGTCCGGCAACGTCTGGGTGATGATGTCCGACGGCGAGTTCCAGGAAGGTCAGACCTGGGAGGCGATCGAGTCGCTCGCCCGCTTCGAACTGGACAATCTGCGAGTCATCATCGACGTCAACGGCCAGCAGTGCGACGGCGTACTGGACGTGGTCAAGAACGCCGCACCGCTGGCCGCCCGCATCAGGGCGTTCGGTGCCACCGCCGACGAGGTCGATGGACACGATCTCGATGCGCTCGACGAGGCGATGACCCGTGTGACCGGCTCGCCGCACTTCGTCGTGGCCGTGACCAACCCGGTCAACGGGCTCCCGCTCTTTGCCGAGCGGGCACCGGCACTGCACTACCTGCGATTCACCTCGAACGATGAGCGCCGGCGATACCAACAGGCCTACGAAGAGATGGTGAGTTGAACATGGAGATCGTGGTACGTCCACACGTCGAGAACTTCATCGAATGGAGCAGAGACAAGCCCGAGGTGGTCGTGATGACCGCAGACCTGACGAACTCGTGTGAGGTCGGGAAGTGGGCCGACACCTACCCAGACCGGTTCTTCTCGATGAAGATGGCCGAGCAGAACATGATGGGATTCGCGGCGGGGATGGCGCGTGAAGGTCTCCAGCCGTGGATTCACACGTTTGCCGTGTTCATCTACCGACGGCCGTACGACCAGCTGGCGATGTCGATCGCCTATCCCAACCTTCCGGTCCGATTCGTCGGATTCCTGCCGGGGATCATGACGCCGGGCGGGGTCACACACCAAGCGATCGAAGATGTGGCGATCATGCGGGCGACACCCAATATGACGATCCTCGAGACCGGTGACGCCACTGAGGTGGAGAGCGTGCTCGATGTCGCTCACGCTGTCGACGGTCCGGTGTACATCCGGATGCTGCGAGGTGAGGTGCCGCGCCTGTTCCCGGTCGACGAGCCCATGCAACTCGACAAGGTCCGGATCTTGAGCGAGGGCGACGACGTCACCGTGTTCACAGCAGGAATCACGACCGAGGAGGCAATCCGGGCAACGGTGCCGCTCGCCAGAGCCGGGGTGGGAGTCACCCACGTCCACGTTTCCACACACAAACCATTCGGAGACCCCCTGATCCTCGAGACGATCAGGCGCGCCAAGCATGGTGTGGTGACGTTGGAGAACCACTCGATCGTCGGTGGCCTCGGCTCGGCCGTCGCCGAGGTGATGGCCGAGAACGGTGTCGGTACCCGTCTCATCCGGCTCGGACTTCGTGACACCTATGCCCACGGCGCCAGCCGCCAGTTCCTGATGAAGGAATACGGGCTCGACGCGGCGGCGCTGGTGGGCGGTATCGAGCAGCTGCTCGGGCGCACCACCGGCATCGACGCCGACGACCTCGAGAGCGTCCGCATCGAGGCAGTCCACAGTTTGGCCAAGGCAGAGGCGCTCTGATGATCGAGTCGACTCGGCTGACGGTCAGCGGCGATCGGCTGACGGCGACCTACGAGTTCCACGGCCCGGTTGCCGACGCCGGGGCGCGTGCCGACGCGTTACGTGTCGAGCAGACGATCGAGTTCCCAGCCGATCTCGTACCCGATGACGACATCCAGCGCGAGATCATCGGCCGGATCGAGGCGACCGAGGTGGTCGCCGACGACCTCGTCAGGGCGGTCGTCAGCTACGCCGTCGAGACCACCGGCTACGAGTTGCCCCAGTTGATGAACGTGCTCTGGGGTAACAGCTCGATCCTCCCCGGTATCCGGCTGGTCGACTTCGAACTTCCTGAGTCGCTCCTGGCCCGCTTCAGCGGTCCGAGCTTCGGTGTCGCCGGATTGCGTCAGCTGTTCGATGCCCCGACGCGCCCGTTGCTGGCGACGGCGCTCAAGCCGATGGGGCTCTCGTCCGAGCGGCTCGCCACTGCGGCCCACCAACTGGCACTCGGTGGGATCGATCTCATCAAGGACGATCACAGCCTCGCCAATCAGGAGTTCGCACCGTTTCTCGAGCGCGTCAAGCGGTGCGCTGACGCCGTGAACGAGGCGAACGCTGCGTCCGGTCACCACGCCGTCTACCTGCCGAGCGTGAACGCTCCGTACGACCAGCTCGAGGTCCGTATCGAAGCAGCGATCGAGGCAGGCGCGGGCGGACTGCTCGTGCTCCCCGGCATCACCGGATTCGACCAGATGCGCCATCTCGCCGCCACGGTCGACGTGCCGATCATGGCCCACCCCGCATTCCTCGGATCGTTCTCGGCCTCATCGACCAGCGGCATCGCACACGGCAAGATCTACGGCACGTTGATGCGTCTGGCCGGCGCCGACCTGTCCGTCTTTCCGAACTACGGCGGCCGGTTCAGTTTCACTCGCCAGCATTGTCGTGAGGTAGCGAACGATCTGACGGTGCCGCTCGACGGCCTGGCTCCTGCGCTCCCGGCACCGGGTGGCGGGATGACCCTCGCCCGAGTCGGTGAGATCGTCGAGTTCTACGGCAACGACGTTGCGCTCTTGATCGGAGGCGATCTCTACCGCGGCACGAGCCTCGCCACCCAAGCTGCGCAGTTCCGTGCCGCGGTCGACGTCTGAGTGTTGTTCGACATTGGCGTGCCCTATCGGAGCGGGCACGCCGATCAGCCGAGGAGCGCCAGTGCGAGCGTTTCGTCGACCGCCAGTTCATCGATGATTCCCGCCGCGATCGCGCCTCGTACGGCAGCTGCCTTGTCGGCACCCCCGGCGGCGGCGATCACCCGCTTGCAGCTGCGCAAGTCGTCGAGTGTCAAGGCCACAGGGTGAAGCGCCTCGGGCATGACCGGGTCGCCGTTGGCGTCGAAATACCGGCCGAACACCTCGCCGACCGCGCCTGCGGTGACGATCTCGTTCATCGCCTGCTCGTCGAGGTATCCGGCCTGGACGAGCAACGAGTCGACACCTACGACGCCGATCGCGACCATCACCATGTCGGCGTTGCGGGCTCGCTCGAGTGCCGTGGCAACCGACTCGGACTCGAAGAAGTTGGCGGCGATCTCGGCGGTAGGGGCGAACCCGGGGAAGGGATATGGGTGACCTTGGCTCCGAACTTGGAACCGAGCGTGTTGGAGACCTCGACGGCCGGGGCGATGTGTTCGGCAGTCGTGTGGCCGAAGGCGTCCACGATCGTGACGCCCGAGGTGTGCATGCTGCGGGCACGTTGCGCGGCGGCGCCCAGCGTGCGGCCCCAGCCGGCGGCGATCGTTGACGGACCGTTGGCGACCATGTGCTCGAGTCGGCGCGCCATCGCAACCGCGGCCGCCTCACGGGGCAACTCACCGTCGAGCGTCAACTCGACCGTGGCACCCGCCAAGGCGTATCTCTCGATCAGCCGCTCGGCGATGCTGGCCGTCTCGGGAACCGGAACCGTCACCGTCACGCGGACGATGCCGTCACGCTCGGCGTCGGCGAGCAGACGACTCACCGTCGAACGTGAGACACCAATCCGGTCGGCCACCGCTTGCTGGTTGAGGCCGCGCTCGTGATACAACCAGGCAGCCCGGATCGTCTGTTCACGTCGAGAATTGCGCTCGTTCACTACTGAGAGTATCCTCAATCTCTGAGCATTTGTCCAGGCCCAACACATTTGTGCAGCAACTGGCCGCCTATGGAGGTCCGATGAAAACGTCCGGTGTCATCCACCCCGAACTGCTCCGAGTGATCGCTGCCGCCGGTCACGGTGATCTCATCGTCTTGGCCGATGCCGGGCTACGGATCCCCTCGGGCAAGCCGCGAATCGACCTCGGCGTGACCTGTGGCGTCCCGACGATGGCCCAGGTTCTGAGCGCCGTGAAGCACGACCTCGTGATCGAGGCAGCGACCATCTCGACCGAGTTTCCCGAGTGGTGTCCTGCTACCCACGCAGACGTGGTCGCTCTGCTCGATGTCGAGCCCACGTATGTGCCACACGCCGACTTGATGGCTGAGCTGACGCAGTCGGCATACGCCTACGTGAAAACCGGCGATTGCTCCGCCTACTCGAGCGTGGTCCTCCAGTGCGGGGTCAGCTACCTCGACGAAGCAGTCGCCCTGCATCGCTCGCTGCACGACTGACCAACACCGTCGGCAGCGGTCCCAGGCGACGACGTGGCCGCGACCTGAAACAATGGTCGCATGACGTCTGGCCGCCACCCACTCCTCGACGATCTCGCAGGGAGGTCGGCGGCGCTCGTCGACGAGGGATTGTTCAAGCACGAACGGGTGATCGCCTCGTCGCAATCGGCGCACATCGAGCTCGACGACGGAACGTCGGTACTGAACCTGTGCGCCAACAACTACCTCGGCTTGGCTGATCACCCGACGCTCGTCGAGGCGGCCCAGGAAGCGCTCGCCGTGTACGGCTACGGCATGGCGTCGGTGCGTTTCATCTGCGGCACCCAGACCGTTCACAAGCAGCTCGAAGCCGAGCTGAGTTCGTTCCTCGGCACCGACGACACGATCCTGTACTCGTCGTGCTTCGATGCCAACGGCGGGCTGTTCGAGACGATTCTCGACGAGCAGGATTGCGTCATCAGCGACGCCCTCAACCACGCCTCGATCATCGATGGGATCCGGCTCTGCAAGGCACAGCGCCTGCGCTACGACAACAACGACATGGCGCAGCTCGAGCAACGGCTGCAGGAAGCCTCCGGTGCGCGATACCGATTGATCGCCACCGACGGGGTGTTCTCGATGGACGGCGTGATCGCCGATCTGGCGGCGATCTGCGACCTCGCCGACCGATACGACGCGCTGGTGATGGTCGACGACTCACACGCCATCGGGTTCGTCGGGCCGACCGGTCGTGGCACGCCCGAACAGTGTGGCGTCATGGAACGGGTCGACATCGTCACCGGCACGCTGGGCAAGGCGATGGGCGGGGCCTCTGGCGGTTACACCAGTGGGCGCCAGGAGATCGTCGACTGGCTGCGGCAGCGCTCGCGGCCGTACCTGTTCAGCAACTCGCTGGCGCCGGCGATCGCCGCCACCACCTTGCACGTGCTCGAAGTGCTGCAGACGAGCAGCAATCTGCGGACCCAACTCGACCGCAACTCGCAACGCTTCCGTGACGGCATGACGGCCGCCGGCTTCACCCTGGCCGGGGCCGAGCACCCGATCATCCCGGTGATGCTGGGCGACGCCAAAGTCGCCGGCGAACTGGCGAGCCGATTGCTCACCGAGGGGCTCTATGTCACCGCCTTCTCGTTCCCGGTCGTACCCAACGGCAAAGCCCGGATTCGAACTCAGATGTCGGCGGCCCACTCCGACGACGACATCACGATGGCGGTCGATGCCTTCACCCGAGTCGGCCGTGAGATGGGGGTCGTGACGTGAAGGCGCTCGTGAAACTCCGACCGGAACCAGGGTTGTGGCTGGAGGATGTTCCCACCCCGGAGCCAGGTGCCACCGAGGTGCTGATCCGGGTCCACAAGACCTCGATCTGTGGCACCGACCTGCACATCCATCGGTGGGATGCGTGGGCCCAGGCGACCATCCCCTGGCCGATGGTGGTCGGTCACGAGTTCATGGGCGAGATCGTTCAGGTCGGCGCCGACGTCGTCGGGCTGGAGGTCGGACAGCGGGTCGCCGGCGAGGGCCACATCACCTGTGGCCACTGCCGCAACTGCAAGGGAGGGCGCCGAGAGTTCTGCCACAACCACGTCGGAGTCGGCGTCACGCGGCCAGGCGCGTTTGCGGAATACATCGTGCTGCCTGCCCAGAACGTGTTCATCGTGCCGGCCCACATCGACGACGACATCGCGGCGATCCTCGACCCACTCGGCAATGCCACCCACACCGCCCTGCGTTACGACGTGGTCGGCGAGGACGTACTGATCACGGGGGCCGGACCGATCGGGGCGATGGCTGCAGCGATCGTGCGCCACATCGGCGCCCGCCACATCGTGATCACCGACATCAACCGATTCCGACTCGAACTCGCCGCCCAGCTCGGGGCGACCAGGGCCGTCGACGTGTCGACCGAACAACTCGATGTCGTCACCGCCGAGCTCGGGATGAGCGAAGGGTTCGACGTCGGGCTCGAGATGTCGGGAGCCGAGGCGGCGTTCAACCAAATGCTCGATGCCATGAACCACGGCGGTCGGATCGCGATCCTCGGGATACCACCCGGCCCGATGACGCTCGATGTCAACGACGTGATCTTCAAGGGGCTCGAGCTGCAGGGCATCTACGGGCGCCGGATCTTCGAGACGTGGTACAAGATGGCGGCGATGCTGCAGAGCGGCCTGGACGTCAGCTCGATCGTCACCCACAGGCTGCCCGCTGATCAGTTCGAGCGAGCGTTCGAGATCGTGGGCGGCGGCGAGTGCGGCAAGGTCATCCTCGACTGGAAGACGTAATGGCAGACGACACGTTCGACGCCTTCATCTCGTACAACCATGGATCTGACGGTCGGTTGGCGACCGAGCTCCGCAAGGGACTCCAGAAGTTCGCCAAGCCGTGGAACAAGCGTCGACGGATGCGGGTCTTCCTCGACCGCTCGTCGTTGGCGCTCACATCGAACCTCGGGAATGCACTCCACGAGAAGCTGGGCGGCGCCAAGTTCCTGATCCTGCTGGCCTCTGCTGAGAGCGCCGCATCGCCGTGGTGCAACGACGAAGCAAGGTTCTGGGTCGAGACCAAAGGCCCCGAAACATTGCTACTCGTGCTCACCGACAAGAACGCCTCACTCGTGTGGGATGGCGACAACGAACGGTTCGATCCCGAGTTGTCGACGGCGCTGCCGCCCTCGTTGATCGACGCCTTCCCGGCGATGCCGCTGTACCGCAACATGGCGTGGGTCGCGGAACAGGGCGCGGCGGCGGTGCTCGACATCCGCAGCCAACAGTTCCGCGAAGATGTCGCCACGCTGTCGGCGACGATCCTCGGCAAGTCCAAGGACGACCTCGATGGCGAGGACGTTCGCCAACACAACCGGTTCAAGACGATCCGCGGGGTCGCCATCGCTGCTCTGACACGTGCTCACGGCAGCCGCCGTCGTGCTGGCGATCGCCGCCGTCCGGAATGCCAACGAGGCGCTTCGCCAGGAGGCGATCAGCGACGCCCGGCAGGCGAGTTCATCGGCCGACCTCGACATGCGACAGGCCCTCACCGATGCAGCCGCCGTCTACGAGCGACGACCCATGCCCGAGACCGAACGAGCGATGGTCGAACTCCTCAACGCCACGACGCGCTTGGAATGGACGCGCGACCTCGATGGAACGATCGTCGACGCCGCGCCGGCTGGCGATGTCGTCGTCTGGGGGCTCGCCGACGGGCGGGTCGGCAGCGTCGATGCAACCGGCAGCGTGGAGACACTGACGACCAGACCCGTGGCCGTGACCGAGCTGCAAGTCAACTCGACCGGCGATCTCGTCGAAGTCACGTGGGACAACGGCGAGATCGCTCTGATCGACCCGCAAACCGGCACAACCCGGGCGATCGACGCCTCGCAGGCGCTCGGCGACGAAGACGTCGACGGTCTCGGCGAGTTCGATCTCAGCAACTTCGGAACTCGCGGGTACCCCGAGCACGGCAGCGACGACCTGATCCTCGACCTCGACGACCGGTCGACATACGGATCCGTGATCACCTACGACTTCGTCACCTACCTACCGTTCGTTCGCGAGCGTGTGTTCTTCAGCGACGCCAAGTTGTCAGGCAACTCGCGACGGGTGGTCGTTCTCGAAGGGGCGTTCCTCCAAGTCTGGGATGTTCCAGAACTGATGGAGGGATCCTTCCTCGAGGGAGACATCGTTCGCGACGTGCTGAGGATCCGAGGTGTCGATGCCTCGGCCACCCACGTCGAGGTCGACCACGCAGGCGCGACCGCCATCACCTGGGGCCCATCCACGATGCAGCGTTGGAACGTCGCCGAGACGAGCGCCGTACTGATCGCCCCCGAGACCGGAGGTGGCGGCGCGGCAGACGCCCTGATCCAAGCACTCGTCACCGGAACAACGGTCGAGTGGAACGACCCGACCTCGCCCGACCCGCGCCCTCAGCGACTCGACCTCGAAACGCTGGAGGTCACCCACGTCGAAGGCCCCGCTGGCGACGCCTTGTCGGAGGAGCTGTGGGCGTTGCCCTACGTCGAGCCTCCGGTTCCGGCGTTCAGCGTCGACGAGCGGCTGCGGGCTGACTTCGCCAATGGGATCGTCACGGTGGTCGAACCCCAATTCGACCGAATCGTCGCCCGGTTCCCGTCCGGCTCCAACGGGTTGTTGTACTTCAGCGACGACGCCAGATGGCTGGTGATGGCGATGCGCGGTGGCGGCCTCCAGGTGTGGGCGCTCGACGTCGCCGTGCACTGCGCCGAACTCGATCAACGGGTGAGCGCCGGGATCGCAGCAGGCGTGTGCGGGTCGGCGGGCGCCTGATCCGATGCTGGTGGTCAGCCCGTGTGGTGCGACCCGATCAGGTCGACGCTGCGCCAGATCAGCCGGGTCGCCGTTTTGACATCACGCGTCCGGAGCAGCTCACGATTCTGACCGTCGGTCAGGCCGTTGCGGAGCAGACCGAGCGAGTTGAAGCTGCGAATCATCTCGACGAATCCGACGCCCGGTTGCCCATCATCGGATGGGTAGGGAGCGGCGTGGCATTCCGCTAGCCGATCGAGCTCGGCGGGGTCGAGATCATCGGTCAACGCCTTGGCCAGCAGCTCGCCGGCGCCTCCGAAGCCACCCAGGATGATCAGCGGCTGGCGGGCCTGCAGGGCGGTGTACGCCTCCTCGATCACCCCGGGGGCAACTCGGGATTTCTCGCTGGTCGGCCACAGCGCCCCGGCGATCACCAGGCGCACGTCGGCGTCCTTGGTCATCCGGTGCCGCATCGCCGTGAGGTCCCTGATCTCACGCTCGAACTCAGACTCGATCCGCGCTGGATCCCGTTCACGATCCACCACGATCGTGTCCATCGGGCGATCCTGGTCGTCGGCTTTCCTGCCGCCGTAGCCGTTGCGCTGGTCATCGGGTGGAATGTCACCCGCCTGGTAGGCCGGTACGTAGTTGATGATGTGGTGCTTCGCATAGGGGTTGCGGTGCCTCGCCAGCTCGATCTTTCGGAGTTCGTTGGTGTAGTTGATCGATGGCTCCGAACCGTCGGCGGGTGGCTCGGGTTCGACCGGTCGTCCCCCGTACATCACGGTATGGCCACCGTTGATGAGGCGCGATGCGGCCTTGAAGAACACCTCGGCCGGATGGGGTGCCTCGTCGTTCTCCTTGCTGTTCGAGATCGAGATCGCGATCTGGATCGGGTGGGGGACGAACTTGTGGTACGTCTTGCCCCACACATAGTGGATTCGCGGGATTCCCTCTGGGTCGAATGGTGGCACGACCCGGTCCTGGGTGAGCGCCTGGTACCAGCCCTTGCCGACCGGGTCGATACCGACGACGTACACCGTGAGGTCACCGTTCTGGTCGATCCGGCAACGCAGGAAATGCTTGAACCGCGTCGATGGGCCCGGCCCGAACGCCACCGTGTCGCTCGCCTTGATGCGCGAGTTCACCCACTTCGACATGCCCATGAACACGGCCAACGTCACCGCCCCTCCCACGACCACAGCGGCGAGGTACCAGAACCACGACATCGGCTCGGGGGCGCCGGTCGACGGCGACAATCGGCCACGCGGCCACGGGTCGGCGAAACGCAGGAGCGCCGCCACCAGCACCAGCGAAGCCGCCATCGCGATCCCGATCAGCGCTCCGTAGAAGCGGCCACCTCTGGTCAACTTCGGTTCGAGGCTGTTGCCTTTGACCGAGACCACCCCCGCTATCACGACCACCGCCAACAACGGCCACGACCATCCCGATCCGATCGCCCACTTGAGCGCCGCCATCGCATCCCAACGATCGGACTGGGGTGTATCCCACCATCGCAGGTCGGAGAGCGACAGCAAACCCAAGAACGCGGCGTGCAGCAACCCGACCAGCACCATCAGCGGCCAGTTCTTGGTGTCGAGCAGCGCCCTGACGCCGGCGGCGAGGGCACGGCTGTCGGCGGGCAACGGCCAGCGGGTCGTCATCTTGAACTCGGCATTCCCACGTTCGAGCGGAATCCGTTCAGGCAGGTTGTGAGTCGGTTGCAGGAACGCCCCACCGCCTCCGGAGGTGATGTGGTCCTCACCTGGCTCGACATCGATTCGCTCGAAGTGGGCGAAGATGTGCGTATCACCCGACAGGCACAGCGGCATGCGCGCCTCCCTGGCGGCGATCAACGGATCGAGCTTGCTGCGCAGCTGCGTGTACTGCTTGGGATGCTTCTGACGCATCTGCCACAGCGGAACCGGGCTGCACAGCACGACGCGGTCACCGAGTTCGAGTTGCTCGGCGGCCTGCTTGAAGTAGTCGACCTGGTCGGGGAGCCACTCGTTGTCGAGACCGGTGTCGATCCCCCACAGCCACCATCCCTGTGGGAGCTTGACGTGCCAATAGCGCCGCGTCTGCACGACGTTCCAATGGCCGGCGAATGCCTTGGCCGGCTCGTCGGGTTGCTTGGTGAACAGCTGCTCGAAGTGCTTGATGCCACCGAGCCAGTCGTGGTTGCCGGGGATTGCGACCATCGTCGGACAGCTCTCCGGGTCGACGTCCCCGGCCGTCGGGTCGCGCGGGTTCTGGACGCCCAATGCGTACGGCAAGACCGTCTGTTCCTGGTATGCCCTGGCCGACGCGAACGGATACACCTCGTCGCCACCGAACACCAGGAGTTGACCACGCGGCATATGGGCGGGTGGGCTGGGCAGCTCACCCGAGCGATCGTCGGGGATCGAGATGCTCTCTTGGCCTGCCAACCAGGCGACCGGAGCGGTGCCGTCGAACCCGTCGCCGAGGTCGGCGATGTAGTCGAACCAGAAGTCTCCTCCGCGCTTGGCCTCGAACGACTCGGCCGGCTCGAGCGAGGCATCGGGCTTGCCGTGGACAGCAGGAAGAAGCGAGCGGTGGGCTCGAAGGCCGGCGGCGAAGGTGGTGGCCAACTCGACCAGGTCCAGCCAGCGCACCATCTTGCGCCGGTACGCCGGACGGAGGCCAAACGGGGGCAACAGGCTGCGACGCTGGGCCCCGGCATCGCGTCGCCGCCCCGCAAGGCCGCAGGGCACCGGACGCTGAGAGAAGATCTCAGAACTGGGCGTGTGCAACACGGCGTCGGCGACCGCCGAGGCACCCGCGATTCGGCTGAGGGTGTCGATGTACGACCGGATCGATCCGCGCATCTCCGCCAACTCGGCGCGGCACTTCGATGCCTCCGGCCACCGTTGCTCCCACTCGCCCTCGCTGACGAAGGGAGCCTCCTGGTCTCGGCGAGCCTCGTACTCACACAGGATCGGGTGCCACTTCGTCAGCACCGGCCGGAAGACCTCGTTCAACACCCGAACGGCAATCACCGCCAGGCTGAGGTTGCCACCGCTGCCTTTCGAGGCATCCGCACCGTGTTCGCGCAAGATGCCACGGGTCAGCTCGAACATCTGGTGGATGCTCGACAGGGTGTCGCGAACCGTGCTCCCCGATGCCGTCGTCTGCACGCCGGCGGCCCGCGTCGACAGTTCGACCAGCAACTCATAGGCGGCGGCCTGCTCCGCCTCGGTCGGGTACAGATAACCCTTGATCTGGTCGATCCCGACTTGGATCCCTTTGACTTCGTTGATCACCCGAGCAACCCCCATCTCGCCCGAGCCGACCATACTCGGCTCGGCCCGAGGCCGGATCGGTGTGATCTTCGCGGGCGGCGTTCGATCGAACCAGCGGCGTCCATCAACTCGCCAGCTTCGTCTCGGTCAGCGGCGTTTCGCGTTCCCACCACTCACCGCCGAGCGGAGACAGCTGATCCCTGCGACGCAACAATTGGCAGGTCCGCACGGCGCGGTCGGTCGCCGGTCCGAACACCCCGTCGACGAACAGATCGGCACCGAGCCGATTGAGGCGCTCCTGCAATGCCGCCACATCAGGAGTTCGGATCCAACGCGACTGCCAATGGCCGACCGACTCGGCCGGTCGGCGGGGCACCAGGTGCAACTGTCGGTAGGGACGATTCGCGATCGACCCGAACGGGTCGGAGTGCACGCGATGCTCGCCCGGCCCACCGCGATCGGCCGCACGCGTGCGAACCGCGAACACATCGGCGGCTTCGGCTTCGTCGAACTGGTCCGGGCCATCGGCGGCGCAGATCCACCGCGGTCGATCGGAGATGTCGAGCCGAACGTTGCGACGCCAGAACGCGTCGCGCGTGAACACTCCGACAGACCCACCCAGCAACTCGTCCATCCGACGCAGGAAAGCCGCGAGGTAGTGTCCGAGCTCGAACGGGTCGAACCCATCGGTCGTCGAGATGTCGGCCCAGTGACCGCCCGTGAGTGCCGCTGGAGTGCTGCGAATCGCCGCCATCCACAGCTCGGCCTGGCGATGGGCATCGATGTGAGACGGGTAGACATGCCAGTACGAACCGACGATCGCCCCCGCCATGTGAGCCGACCGGGTGTGTTCGATCCAGCGCCCATCTTGACGGGTGCCGCGCCCGGCCCGCACGATCACCATGCCGACACCATGTCGCACCACGACATCGAAGTCGATGCAGTGCTGTTCGCTCACGTCGATCGCATCGAGCCACTCGTCGCCAACACATCGTGGTGTCATATCCCCAGCATCGACGGCCGAGCCCGGATTTGCGATCGCCCGGTGGCCACACCGGGCAGACCTTGGGGTCAGCTCGGTCTGGCCTCGAGGACAGCGAGCCCGTCGCGACACCTGGTCACCCACGGGCTGGCGCCTTGCGAAGTTGCGACGTCCAACGCCGACGTCAACAGCACACGCGCTTCGTCGTACTGGCCGGCGGCCGCCTGAGCGAGCCCGAGCACCCGATCCACGGGGCCCCAGCAGGCAAGTTCGGCTCCGGCCAGCGCCCACTGCCCCGAGTAGCGCTTCAAAACCGCCGCAAACCGCCGACTCATGTCGGCATCGCCGGTCAGCACCGCTGCTTCGAGCGCCGCCACGGTGGTACCGAGCCACAACCAGTTGCGCGGCCAGGGCGCAGCCTCCTGCAACACACCCAGCAGCCGAGTGGCATCATCGAGTTGCCCGGCCTCGGCGTGGACCAGGGCAAACGCTGCCACCAACAACGGGTTCTGGTCGACGAACTCGCCGAACTGATGCTCGAGTCGCGCCAGCTCAGCTTGCTGACCACGATCGCGACCGATGCCGTAGCCGATCGCCATCTGCACCAGCATCAGGTTGTGGCGGTCGGAGAGCGCCACGGCGTCGTTGCACAACCGCTCGGCGAGTTCGTGATTGCCGAGCGTCGAGTTGATCATCGCCTGGCCCATCATCACGCGGGTCAGCAAGAACGTCGTACCGGCAGCGTCAGCCAGCTCCGCCGCCCGGTCGGCGTCGGTGAGGGCGTCGATCAGTTGTCCGAGTTGGACACGTGCTGCACACCGGTGATTGAGGGCCTCGACCAGCACCCCAGTCCACCGCGACGACCCGTCGGCCTGCAGTTGGGCGGTGGCTTCGTCGATTTGTCGGGTGGTCAACGCGACCCGCGCTTCGGCATCGTCGGGGCCCCAGCAGGCCCGCGCCACTTCGGTTTCCACGGTGGCCCGGTCGACCGGTTCCATGCGGTCGAGATCGACCAGCCCGAGCCGCGCCATCGCACATCGCTGCTCGTGACGAACCGTGGCCGGCAGCAAGCGTGCCCGGCGAATGTGCAGCATCGCAGGCAGCACGGCCGGTTCTGGCGGGCAACGATCGCTGGCGCGCTCGAGCAGCCGCAGCAGGTCAGGATCATCGAGACCGTGGCGCCGATTCAGCGAGGCCACCAGCGCCGCCTGGGCAAGCGTGGCCGGGTCATCGCCGGTCTCGGCCAGGTCGGCAGCCCGGTACAGCTGAGCGATGCCATCGTCGTTGCGTGAAGCGACGAAGTCGGCCCGTCCGTGGGCGACCCTCAGTCGAGCCTCGACGCGATCGCGGGCGGACGTCGCCGGCGCCAGTGCCAGCACCTCCAGGGCGCGGTCGAGGATGCTGACGGCACGTTCGTGGGCGAGACGCTCGGTCGTGCGCGTCGCCACCTCGACGGCAACCTCGCCGGCGTGCAACGGATCCCCGAGTCGTTCGGCGGCGAACCAGTGGTGCATCGCCTCTTCGAGTTGCTCGTGATCGTCGCCGGCCTCCTCGAGGCGTTGCGCGACAGCGGCGTGCAGGAGCGCCCGCCGAGAGGTCGACAAGCTCTCCTCGAGGGTGGTCCGAACGATTGCATGAACGAATCGGAACTCGCCGGGATGTTCGCCGTCAACCAGCAGACCGGCCGAAGTCGCAGCATCGATCTGGGTCAACGCTTCGAGCGGGCTGACGTCGAGTACGTCCGCCAACCTGACGACCTCGAAGCTGCGACCCATCACCGCGGCCGGCGCCAACATGGCCTGTGCGGCCTCACCGAGTCCGGCGACCCGTTGCATGATCCACTCCCGAACGCCGACCGGGAGGTCGCCACCTTCGAGTGTGTGCCCCGGCACGTTCCGAAGATGGCTGAGCAGCTGGACCCCGAAGAACGGGCTGCCACCAGTGAGCGAGTGCAGCCCCGCCACCGTTTCGGCGCTCAACGCCAGCCCGGCTGCCTCGGCCATGTCGGTGATGTCGGCCGGGCTGAGCGGACCGAGCTGAACCACCGTTGCGTCAGGTCGCATGGTGAGCTCGTCATAGCTGTGACGGTCGATGCTCGGCCGGCTTCCGACGACGACGGCCAACGTTCCTGCCATGTCGTCGAACAGTTGACTCAGCAGTGCCATCGACGAGCCATCGATCCACTGCATGTCGTCGATCACCAGGGTGACGGGTCCCCCGAGGGCGGCCAGCGAATCAGCGATCCGGCCGAAGAAGCGGCGACGGTCGATCCATCCCTCTTCATCGCGCTCGAGCTGTCCGGATTCGAATGGGAACAGATCGTCGCCGAGGGCATCGAGGAACGGTTCGAACGCCCCACCTGACTCGGTGCAACGCCCGACCAGCAGTCGTTCACCCTCGGATGTCGATCCAGCGGCGACCTCGGCCAGCAGTCTGGTCTTGCCCATGCCGGCCTCGGCGACCACCACGACCAGCGGTGCGGCGCCCTCCGATCGACCTCGAGCGATCGCTGCCAGGGCCCGCTGCAACTCGGCGTTGCGGCCGACGATCGGCCGGGCCCGGCGAGCGGCGACCCAGCTCTCGGCATGGCGTGCACCGCGCTGCGTGGAATCGGTGGAACCGGACCGGTTCGTCGAGTATCGGGTGTCGGTGGCGCGTTCGATCCGCAGCCCGTTCGCTACGGGAACGAACGCCATCGTGTCGTCGGCGCCGAGCAGCATCCGCACGGGCGGCGAGCAGACCACCGTTGCGGGTGCTGCGCCCGTACGCAACGCGACCGCCTCGTCCGCCAGCTGTTGCAGAGTCGCGCCGTGCCACCCACCGAGGTCGCCGGCGTGGACAGCGATCGGCGGCTGACCGCTCGCAATCGCCTCGAGCGCTGCGGCGGCGGCATCGCCGGCGCGCGGAAACACCACCAGCGAGCACCGCGACGGAAGCGACACCGCCTGCACGTTGCGACCACCTGCAGCCTCGAGCATGTTCAACAAGGTGGTCGGCGATGAGCCGGTATCCGAACCGGACGCCTCGACCAGCACCAACGTGACCGTTCCGGTCGGCACGTCCATCTCGGCTGCCTCGCGCAGGCGGGCGGCGAACTCGCTCGCCCGCCAGGGGCGCCCGAGCGGGTCCCAGGTCAGGCCGCGGCGCAACACTCTCTCCAATCGCACGATCCCGGCGTCGGCCAAGGCGGTCGGCCAACCGATGCCGAGCTTGGGCACGAGACCGGTCACGAGGAACACCGTCAACGCAGCGAGCGAATAGACGTCGGCGGCGGGCGTGAGCGCCTCGCCGGCGAGTACTTCAGGGGCCGAGAAACCTGGGGTGCCCAGGCGTTCGCGGTCGTCGCCGACACGCATCGCGGCACCGAAGTCCACCAGAACGAGTCGACTGTCAGACGTGAGGATCAAGTTCTCCGACTTGACGTCACCGTGCACGATCGGTGGTTGATGTCCGTGCAGATGATCGAGCGTTTGGGCGACCTGATCGATCAGGTCGAGCACCGATGCCAACGGCAGCCCGGCCCCACTCTGGGCGGCGACGACCGAGTGCAGATCGTTGCCGGCGACAAAGTCGCTGATCATGTAGTAGCGGTCGCCGTCGACGAGATCGCTGCGCACCATCGGGATGCCGCGGTGGGGCACGATCCGCATCAGCATTCCGGCTTCTCGTCGCAGCCGGTTGAGATCATCGCTATCGACGACCTGGCGGGTCTTGATCACCACGCTGAGGTCGAGCTCGAGATCGTGGGCGACGTAGACCTGCGCCTCACCGCCGGTGGCGATCAGATCACCGATCTGAAATCGCCCGGCGACCAGCTCGGGTACGGCGGCCGGCTCGGTTCGGACCGAACCGCTGGCGGCACCGATCGAGGCACTCACGGCGTCGCTCGGAACGCTTGCAGGTCGGCGCGACGAACGGCGCCGCACAACAACGCCTCGTTGGCCAAACGAACGCGTCGTTCGGCACCTTCGTGAACACCGAACTTCAGGTACAGCCGCCCGAGCTGCTGTTTGACGGCGCTCTCGGTAACGAACAGCTGGCCGGCGATCGCGTCGACGGTTGCCGGCGGCGTGAAAGCATCGCCGTCGAGCACCGGCGAACACAGGCACAGCAACACGGCCGCTCCCCCGGCGTCAGCTCAGGTATGGGTCGAGCGGTCTCGGTCTTCGATCGATCGTCCGGTGCAACGCCGAGCGTATGAAACAACACCGTCGTTCGTTCGCCCAGCCGGACCTCGTCCCCGGACGACAGCAGGTGCACGGCTCCCGCAGCGAGCCGGGAGCCGTTCACGAACAGCCCGTTCGTGGCGTTGGTCGCCTGAACGCACCATCCGAGCGGCTTTGGGAGAAACACCGCGTGCAGTCGCGAAACCGCAGGGTCGCCGAGCGTGGTGACGTGGCCATCGACTTCGGGATTCCCGACGTCGCGACCGATGGTGAGCTCCGAGTGAAGATCGACCGTGCGCGGCGCATGCCCCGGCTGATATAGCACGAGCCAGGTCTGGCCGGGAGAGCCGTCGGATCGATCGCTCATGTCGTCATCATCGCCGGGTCATGTCCCTTGCGCCATGTCGCCGGAGACAGATCCGTCTGTCTCCGACTGCGCCACACCAACGTCGACCGGAACGGGGCCCTGATACGAACCGCCGCCGAGCATCGACGTCAGGGCGGCGTCGATCGCCTCGAAGTGCTCCCGATCGTCGGCGCGCGAGTATGCAGCCGCCAGTTGTTGCTCGATCGCCACGACCACCTCGGCGACAGATGCTCGCCGGGCAGCAGCCGCCAGTGCTTGCGCCGGCTCGAGCTCTCCGACCAGGGCGGCGCGAGCTGCACGGCCGTATTCGATGTACAACGGGGACATCTGGTCGCCAACCAGTTCGGCGATCGCCTGGGCTTCGTCGTCGTAGCCGGCGAGTGGCGAACCGTGAACGGTCGATTGCGCATAGCTGAGTCGGGCGACCGCTGCCGCCCAGCGTTCCTCCCCATCACTCGGGGACCGGCCGGCGATCCACCGCACGGCGGCGTCGACAGCTTCCGGCCGATCGAGCAGGTGCAACCGCGCCCCGAGCCCGGTCAGGATCCGATAGGCGGTCGTGGGGTCCTCGGACACCATCGAGGCGTCCAGCGCACCGAGCAGATCGGCCAGGTCGGGAATCAGCAGCGACTCGGACACTGCCAGGCCGGCAGCACCGAAGCGTTCGGCCAGGTCGGCGAACCAGGCCCCGTGGCGTGCCACAGCGGTGGCGGCGTCGGGCGCGCCCAGCAGTCGTTCGTTGGCAAAGCTCCGGATCGCCGGCGGCAGGGTGAGGCGGCCGTCGTCGGCCGAGACCAGGAGGTGTTGATCGATCAATGCGTTCAGCGCCGTCGCTGCCGCCTGTTCGTCGAGGTCGCCGCCCGTGACGATCGAGGACGCGGCGTCGATCTCGAAGCTGCCGCGGAACACGGACAGGTACCGCAAAGCCCGCTGCTGGTGTTCTGTCAGAAACTGGTAGCTCCAGGCGATCGACGACGCCAACGTGTCGATCATCCCGGCCGACGTCGAGTGTTTCGGAGTGGCAGCGAGCTGGCCGAGGCTGTCGGCGAGCTCTGCCAGCGATGTCGAGCCGCTGCGAGCAGCAGCGAGTTCCAGCCCGAGCGGGACGCCGTCGAGTTCCCTGCAGATCCGTGCGATGTCAGCGACGTCGCCATCGGTCAGCGTCTGCTCTCGGTCGACGTTGCCGGCGCGCTCGATGAACAGCCGGGCGGCGTCGAAACCGGCCAGTTCGGCGAGGTCGCCGTCGAATCCGGCTGGGGGCATGGTCAAGGGCGCCAGAGCATGAACGATCTCGCCGGGGATGCCGAGCGGACGGCGCCCGGTCGCCAGGGCGCGCACGTTGGGACACCGGGTCAGCACGCGATCGATGATCTGTGCCGCAGCGGCAGGCGCCTGCTCGGCGGCATCGATCACCAGCAACGCATCGGCGACCGAGTTGAAATGGGCGATCAGCGTCTCGACCGGATCCTCGCCGTGGACGCGGCTCAGCGAGCAGGCTCGCAACAGCGACGCGGCGACATCGTCGGTGTCATCGTCGGTGTCATCGCCGAGCGCTGCCCACCACACGCCGCCCGGCATCGAGTTGGCCGTTGCGTCGGCAGCCGCGTTCGCCAATCGGCTCTTTCCGTACCCCGGCGGACTGGTGATCGTGACCAGCCGGTGGGCCGCCACCGAATGACTGATCGCTGTCAATTCGGATCGGCGGCCGACGAACGAGCCGATCGCATTCGGCAGATTGCCCGCCGCCGACGTGCCGGCTTTGAGGGGCGGGAAGTCGGTCGGCAGGTCAGGGTGGATGAGTTGCCAGATCCGCTGGCGACCGTCGAGTCCGCGCAGACCGTAGGCGCCCAGATCGAGCACCTCGACGGCTTCGGGCAAACCCTCCTGGACGGCGGTCGTGACCGCCTCGGACAACAGAATCTGCCCTCCGAAACCACATGCTCGAATGCGTGCGCACCTGATAATCGTGAGACCGACGTAGTTGTTCTCGTTGCGCAGCATCGCTTCGCCACGATGCAGCGCCATCCGCACCGGCAGGTTGGGCAGCTCGCGGCGCAGGGCGAGCTGCGTCTCGAGCGCCGCCGCGACGGCGTCATGGACATCGGTGAATACGGCGACCACGCTGTCGCCCTCGCCCTGTTCCTCCGGGCGCTGACCGTGGTGGGCGGCGATCCCCGACTCGAGTATCTCGTAGTGTCGCGACACGAGCGCGGTCATGCTCTTGGGCGATGCCTGCCAGGCCTGAGTCGACCCTTCGATATCGGTGAGCAGGAACGTCACGGTGCCGGTCGGCAACGAATGATCGGAGCTACTCACCTCGTCATACTGTTCGCGTCCGCACTCATCGAGCAACGGCCGGAGGGGGTCAGACCCCCTCCGGGATGATCGTTCCCATGTTCATCACACCGTTCGGATCGAAGCTGCGCTTGAGCGTTGCCAGCATCGGGTACGACGAGCCGTATTCCTGTTCGACCCACCGGGCGCGGGCCTTTCCGATGCCGTGGTGATGCACGATCGAGCCACCGAACCGCAACGTCTCCTCGACGATGATCTCGACGATCTTCAGCGACAGCGCCGTCGCTTCGTCCTCCGGCGCACAGTCGAGCAGATCGTAGAAGTAGTTGAAGTACATGTTGGTGCCGTTGATGTAGCTGTGGCTGGAGTGCCCGCCGAGCAGCGTGATCCCTGGGATCTCAGCGCGGATTCGGGGCAGCACGGCCTCGTAGATGTCATTGACCGAGCTCCAGTCGGCCGAGATCTCCGTGGTGCGATTGACGTTGCGGGTCGCACGAATCCGCTCGTCCTCGGCGGTGATCTTCTCGGGCCCCCACACCAGGTCGGCGAACCATGTTTCGATCACCCCGCTGTCGACAGGTTCGCAGCCAGGGTGGCCGGCGACGATCTGCTCGATCGCGTCAGCCGTTGCGGCGGTGATGCCGGCCGCCCCTTCGGCGAGGAACAGCAGGATGCAGTCATCCTCGGCGGCGAAGTGCGAGAAGTGGAGCTGGCCGTCTTCCGGGTCGTAGAGCCGGGCCACCGACGGCTTGAAGCCGGCCACCATCACCTCGCGCAGTACCTCGAACCCGGTCCGCATGCTCTTGAGCGTCCACCCGAGGAACCGGTTGTTCTCGGGCATGTACGGGAACAGCTTGACCGTGACCTCGGTGATGAAACACAGGGCACCCTCGTTTCCGATCACGATGTGGCGGATGTCCGGTCCGGCCGCCCGGCGCGGGACGTTCTTGATCCGCGAAACGTGTCCACCGGGGAACACCGCCTCGAGCCCGACGACCATGTCTTCGATGCCGCCGTACAGGGTCGAGAACTGACCGATGCTGCGGGTCGCCACCAGACCGCCCATCTGGGCGACCGGCTTCGATTGGGGTGAATGTCCGGTCGTGAGGCCCAACTGGCGGGCGCGATCCTCCAGTGACTGGAGCGGCACACCGCACTGGGCGGTGGCCTGCATGTTGTAGGCGTCGATGCTGATGATCTCGTTCATCGCCGAACCATCGAGCACGATCGAGTTCTCCACCACGGTCTCGAGCCCGCCCTCGGTGGCGGTGCCGCCGGTGCGTGCCACGACGTTGACGCCGTGCTCGTCGGCGAACGCCAGAACCGCTGCCGCCTGCTCGGTGTTGTGCACCATCGCGATCGCGGCAGGTGCCGGCATCGTGTACACGCCGAAGATGTTCTCCAGCTTGCGGAAGTTGTCGATGCTGCGTTGTTGCAGGAGGGTCGGATCGGTGACGACCTGGTCGGTGGCGAGGATCTGCTGAAGGTGCTCGACGATCGAAGTGCGGGTGAGGTTCATGGCGGAATCCTTGTGATGGGGTCAGGTGAAGAGCGGGTACGAGCGTTCGAGGACCGGATCGGTCGCTTCGCGAATGTGCTGGTAGACGGTGTCGTTGAGGGTGTCGTACACCGCTGCGTTGGCCGGGTCGGGAGCGAACGACTGGCGGCCCTTCGTCATCGCCACGGCGGCCGATTCGATATCGGGATGAACGCCGGTCGCTGCT
The DNA here is from genome assembly GCA_963700265.1 of uncultured Acidimicrobiaceae bacterium. Lineage (GTDB taxonomy): Bacteria > Actinomycetota > Acidimicrobiia > Acidimicrobiales > Ilumatobacteraceae > Ilumatobacter. The sequence goes on from CAVOWX010000005.1 coordinate 688,343, forward strand.
GCTGCACAGATCGCGGCGCCGAGGCTGGCGCCACCGCCGTCGATCGCTCGCGATGCCGGATTACCGAACACATCGGCGAAGATCTGCATGAACAGCGGGCTCGCCGAGCCGCCGCCCGACACGACGATCTCGTCGATCTCGGTGCCGAGTTCGGCACACATCGCGTCGACGTGATGCTTCATCGTGAGGGCGATCGCTTCGAGGATCGACCGGTACAGGTGGCCGCGAGTGTGGCGGGCATCGAAGCCGAGCATGACCCCTTTCCGGAATGGTTTGTCGGTGGGGGCCAGCCAATCGAGCACCGTCATCAATCCGTCGCTGCCGGCCGGCACGCCGAGCGCCTCGCGCTCGATGTACTCCTCACGCGTCAGCCCCAGAGTCGTCGCCTGCTCGGCGAACTCAGGGCCGAGCAGGTCGAGCAACCAAGTCAGCGTCCACATCCCGCGCCGAACGCCGTTGCTCTCGTACAGGTAGCGGCGAGGAACACAGGCGAAGTTCGTCCAGAACTGCTCGGGCTGTTTGTGGTTGATCGTGCCGTGCACCATCGCCGCGATGTACGTGCCGAGCGACACCACGGCCGTCGTGTCGCCGAGCGAACCGACGCCGAGCATCTCGACCGCCTTGTCGTTGGCGGTGGCGACCACGGGGATGTTGGCGGGCAGCCCAGTGGCGGAGGCGGCCGTTGGGGTGACGAATCCGATCACATCGCCCGGCAGCACGAGCTCGACCATCAGCTCACGGGTCACGCCGAACTGTTCGTACAGCAACGGATCGGCGCTCCACTGCCAGGTGTCGGTATCGATCGGGAACTGGAGGATGACGTTGTTGGCGGCGGTGTCCTTGAGCTCGCCGGTGAAGCGATGCCCGAGGTAACCAGACGACGTCGTGGCGTAGGCGAGGTCAGAGTCGGCGGGCAGGTACGGCTGGTAGGCGCGGTCGTCCATCCAGCTGACGACCGGTTCGACCAGCGAACCGTCGGCCTTCAGAAACGTCTTGCAGCACCGGATCGTGCACAAGCCGATACCGACGATCTCGGTCGGGTCGCCCGTGAAACCGGCCATCGCCTGCCGGCTGGCCGCTGCGATCGACTCCCACAGATCGTCATCGGGGTGCACGGCGACGCCTTGTCGAGGACGACTCATCGGCCGCAGAGTCCGGCGGCCCGTCGACACGGCGTTCCCTGCTGCGTCGTAGATCACAACCTTGGCGCTCTGGGTGCCGCAGTCGACACCGACCAGATAGGGCTCGCTCATGCCGTTCGTACCGTACCTATCGAACGAGGTAGCCGCCGTCGACGGCGAGCACATGGCCGTTGACGTAGTCGGAGGCCCGGCTGGCGAGAAACACGACGGCGCCCATCAGATCGGCAGGTTCGCCCCATCGCCCGGCAGGGATGTGCTCCAGCACCCTGCGGTTGGTGTCGGGATCGGCCCTGGTGGCGGCGGTGATCGGTGTCGCGTAGTAGCCGGGGGCGATGCCGTTGACCTGGATGTTGTGGATCGCCAACTCGTCGCAATACGCCTTGGTCAGGCCGGCGATGCCGTGCTTCGTGGCTGCGTAGGCCGGTGACCAGCGACCACCCAGGAAGCTGAACATCGAACAGATGTTGATGATCTTGCCGCTGCGCTGCGGGATCATCCGCTTGGCGACCTCGTGACTCATCTCGAATGCCGCCGTGAGGTTCACGGCGACCGTGGCATCCCATGGGGTCCGGTCGAACTCGAGCACGTCGGCGAGCGGGCACACCCCGGCGCTGTTGACGAGGATGTCGATCGATCCGAGGCGCTCGACACAGGCGTCGACGACCAGCTTCGGAATTCCCGACCCGGTGATGTCGGCCTGCATGAACTCGTACCGACCGCCGGCCGCTTCGACCATCTCCCCGGTCGAGCCGTCGTCGTCGACGATGCTGGGCACCAAGACGTTGGCGCCACCCTTGGCGAGCGCCAGCGAGAACGCCTGACCGAGCCCGGTGTTGCCGCCGGTCACGATCGCATTCTTGTCCGCCAGGCCGAAGTA
>CAVOWX010000006.1:0-38683 GCA_963700265.1 uncultured Acidimicrobiaceae bacterium
GATCGGAGGTCACGACCGCCGCCCTCATGGCGACCTCGATCCGGGCGCGATCGCGGTCCATGCCGGGCATGGAAAACAGAGGAGACGTCGCGGAGCCGTCGGACACGAGTCGCAGGCTAGGCGCTGTTCGCCCCTGTGAGAAACACCGACGACCGCTTGTGTGCGGATCGTCAAACACGGCGGCGTCGTAGAACGGCTGTGTTGCAGTCGCGAGAACACGTCCAGCCAGGCCGCCGGAGCGCCGATAGAGTGAACACAAGTATTCGCCAGTTCACCGAAAGGCGACACATGTTCGAACGTTTCACCGACCGGGCTCGCAGGGTCGTGGTCCTCGCTCAAGAGGAAGCACGCCTGCTGAACCACAGCTACATCGGCACCGAGCACATCCTGCTCGGGCTGATCCATGAGGGCGAGGGTGTTGCCGCGAAAGCGCTCGAGTCGCTGAGCATCTCGCTCGAGGCCGTACGCAACCAGGTCGAGGAGATCATCGGTCAGGGCGGTTCCTCACCGTCTGGCCACATTCCGTTCACCCACGCGCCAAGAAGGTGCTCGAGTTGTCGCTGCGCGAGGCGCTGCAACTCGGCCACAACTACATCGGCACCGAGCACATCCTGCTCGGGCTGATCCGCGAAGGCGAGGGCGTCGCAGCGCAGGTGCTGGTGAAGTTGGGCGCCGACCTCAGCCGTGTCCGCCAGCAGGTCATCCAACTGCTGTCCGGCTACCAGGGGCCGACCGGCCAGAGCAGCAGCGAGGGCAGCGCCAGCGGGCGCGCCAGCGAGTCGAGCGGGTCCGGCGCGGCAGTCGGCGCCGGCAAGGGTGGCGACGACGAGAAGAACAGCCAGATCCTGGACGAGTTCGGCCGCGACCTGACCAAGTTGGCTCGTGAGAGCAAACTCGATCCGGTGATCGGTAGTACCCGGGAAATCGAACGGGTGGTGCAGATCCTGTCGCGCGGCACCAAGAACAATCCGGTGCTGGTCGGCGAGCCGGGAGTCGGCAAGACCGCGATCGTAGAAGGTCTGGCCCAGCTGATCGTCAGCGACGACGTGCCCGACACGTTGCACGGCCGGCGGGTGCTCACGCTCGATCTCGGCCTCGCTGGTCGCGGGCACGCAAGTACCGCGGTGAGTTCGAGGAACGCCTCAAGAAGGTGATGAAGGAGATCGAGCCCGCGGCGACATTCATTCTGTTCATCGACGAGATGCATACGCTCGTCGGAGCCGGCGCCGCGGAGGGCGCGATCGACGCCGCGAGCATGCTCAAGCCGATCCTTGGCGCAGGGGGGAGCTGCAGTCCGTCGGCGCGACCACGCTGAACGAGTATCGCAAGTACGTCGAGAAGGACGCCGCCCTCGAGCGCCGATTCCAGCCGATCAAGGTGGACGAGCCGACGCTCGCGGACACGATCGAGATCCTCAAGGGCATCCAGCGATCAGTACGGGCAGCACCACCACGTCACGATCACCGACGAGGCCCTGGAAGCCTCGCGGCCAACTTGGCCGACCGCTACATCTCCGACAGGTTCCTTCCCGACAAGGCGATCGACCTGATCGACGAGGCGGGCAGCGCCTGCGTATCAAGCGCGTGCGCCCCGCCCGAGCTCGCCAAAATCGAACGCGAGATCGAGAGGTGCAAGAGGAGAAGTCGCGCCTCGAGGCCCAGCAGTTACGAAGAGGCCGCACGCATTCGCGACCAGGAAAACGCTGCTCGACAGAGGAGACCGCCAAGGAGGATTGGAAGGCGAATCGCGGGTGGAGCGAGGTCGACGTGGAGGTGTCCCGAAGTGCTGTCTCTGTGGTCACGGGGATCCCGGTCTCAACCGGATCGAGAGCGAGTCGGCCCAACTGATGAAAATGGAGACGGAGCTCCACAAGCGGTCATCGGCCAGGAGAACGCTGCGTCGCCGTCTCGCGTCGATCCGTCGTCCCGCACCGGGCTGGGCTCACCGAAGCGCCGACTGGGCTCGTTCATCTTTCTCGGCCCGACCGGAGTCGGCAAGACCGTCCTCGCCAAGACACTCGCCGACTTCTGTTCGGCAATGAGGACGGCACTGATCACGCTCGACATGTCCGAGTACATGGAGAAGCACACGGTCAGCCGGCTGGTCGGTTCGCCCCCTGGATATGTCGGCTACGAAGAAGGTGGCCAACTCACCGAGACGGTGCGTCGCAGGCCGTTCTCGGTCGTGCTGTTCGACGAGATCGAAAAGGCCCACCCCGACGTGTTCAACACGTTGCTCCAGATGCTCGAGGAGGGCCGTCTGCACCGACAGCCAGGGCCGCTCGGTGATTTCCGCAACACGGTGTTGATCATGACGTCCAACCTGGGAACCGCCGATCTCCGCAAGGCCAACGTCGGCTTCACCACCGGTGACTCGGCGATGAGCTACGAGCGCATGAAGGAAAAGGTCAACGACGCCCTCAAGACCCATTTCCGGCCCGAGTTCCTGAACCGCATCGACGAGACGATCGTGTTCCATGAGCACCCGCTCGAGGCCGTTGTCGAGATGGTCGATCTGATGCTCAAGCGTTTGGTCGGTCAGCTCGAAGGCCAAGGTCTCGGTATCGAGGTCACACAGGCCGCCAAAGTCGAGCTGGCCACGATCGGGTACGACCCGCAGCTCGGCGCCCGCCCGCTGCGGCGTGCGATCCAGCGCCAGATCGAAGACACCTTGTCCGAGAAGATCCTCTACAAGACCTTCTCCTCCGGCGAGATCATCGTGGTCGACGTCGAACCCGACCCCGACAACGAAGGCAAGCAACGCTTCACCTTCACTGCGGTCGAGGGCTTCGTGCCGCCGGCGGCAGTCGAGTTGGCCACCACGGCAACCAACGAGGACCCGACCCCCACGGTCGAGCCCACCATCCCCGACGCCTGACGCAGTCGGCAGTCGCGCCGACCAGTGTCACCATGCCTCGACCAGCCGTGGATGTGGACCGGTTGCGGGATCTCGCAACGGAGTATCCAACCTCACGGGGTCAAGCCCGCGTGAGAAGGATCGTCCATCGGACGGTCGCGAGATGTGTCGCGTTGTGTCGATGGTCCGTGCGGCGCCGCAGGGCGGGCGCGTCCGCGGGCGCGTGCGATCCAGCCAGAAAACCATGTGACACCCGCTGAGTAGGCTGGTGCGTACCACTCCACACCCCGCACGCACCAGCCTACTCAGGGTCGAATGGGGCGTCGACGACCGGGAGGATCACCGCCACCAGGGCGTTACCGGCGCGCCTGGTCAACCCCGGACGGACGCGCCAGCGGTCGCGTGCGTGCACGGGTTCGTTCACGCTTGCGGTCGCCCGACGTCGTCGATCGCCTCTGCGACTGCCCGCAAGATGTCACCGCGGAGCGCCTCACACAGCGATCGATAACCGCGGTGGTGCGTTCTCGCGGCGGCGAATCAACCTCGCCTGAGATCCCGGATGGTCGCCGGCTTGGGGCCTTGTCAAGGGCCAGCCGTTCACGGCAGTTCTCCGATTCGGCGCCGCCGAGCAAGCGTGGCAGCGAGACTCAGCCCGAGGCCGAGGAAGACGACACCGAAACTCGCCCAAACCAATGTCCCTCCAAGACTCGACTTCATGATCGCGAGGACGACTCCCAGCAGGCCCGCCGTCAGGTACCCGAAGGCCGCGATTCCTGGCCGTCGCACAAGTGGGCTTTGCCGCCACGGCCTGGTGTACCAGGGCTCGGTCGTCGTCATAGATACAGCATAGGCACCGAGGAATCGCGCCTCGATCGAGTGCGGACGATGCAAGAACACGCCGCCAGACGGACACGCCATACGCAGCGAGGATGCCGCCTCAGGAGGGGACCGGCAATCGGACGGTTCTCGCCTCTGACGGACTCCGCCGCCGATAGCCGATGTCGCAGTTGACGATCGCTATCCGAGACAATCGGCTCGGAATCCACGCGGTGGGCTCGTCAATGACATGGAATGATGGACGGATGCGCCATCTGCCGACCAATGAGTTGAATGCTGGAATCGCCGACGTGGAGGCATCGCCATCCGATGGCGGCACGCTTGAGATGATCGTCCGCCGGCCGGATGTCGACGTACGCGAGCTTGTGGAAGTGGGTGAGCTTCTGGTGGGGAGCGGGCTTGCCGGTGACAACTACATCGCCCGGGGGAACCCTCGCACACCCGATGGCAAGGCCCACCCGGAGGCGCAGCTGACGCTGATGAACTGTCGCGCCGCGGATCTCGTCTCGGATAGCGACCGCGAACGCTGGCCGCTCGCCGGCGACCAGTTGTTCGTCGACTTCGACCTGTCGACAAGCAATGCGCCCGCCGGTACGCGACTCGCGATCGGCACGGCCGTGATCGAGGTGTCGGCGAAGCCGCACAATGGCTGCGCCAAGTTCCGTGCCCGCTTCGGCATCGACGCTGCCCGCTGGGTCAACTCCCGCGACGACTTGCGCCTGCGCGGTATCAACGCGATCGTCATCGAACTGGGCACAGTCCGCACCGGCGACACGATTAAGAAGCTCGACTGAATAGTCGCGGGCTCCACCAATAATCCCGAATCAGTCCTCAGTCAGCGCGTACGAATCAGGATCCTCATGTGAGAAGGATCCCGCCCGACGGAATCGGCGGAGAGAACCGTCCGTTCGGTGTTCGGCTATCGGACGTCACCACGACGGACGATCCGCGACTGACGCCGTGTGTCTCGTGGATGCCGGGCTGACGATCAGCCGGTTTCCTGAAGTCGGTATTCACGGACGACGTGGGGTCGAATCGCCGAGACCGCAGTTTCGTCACCGTGCAAGACATCGGGATCGAGATCGATTCCGTTCGGCCACGACACCGTGCCCGAAATGGGATCGATAGAAACCTGAGCGAAGGCGAGGTCGTCGTCAATCGTGACAAGCAAACCTGGCAACGCACCGGCGAAGTCAAGTTCACGCACAAGGCCATCAGAGAAAAAGACCCTCAGCACCCGGGCGCCGAGATGCTCAACATCGGTCATGCGCACAAGAACGGTCATGTTGACAGGCTACTGGAGGGGCTCGATCGTGAACAGGGCAGCGGGCTCCTGGGCCAGCCCCCAGTTTGCGATGAGTTCATCGCGGTGGAGTAGGCGCCACTGTTCAACGAGGTGTTCAGCCGTCTTGGGGAGCTCACCGCGGATCGTCGACCCGTCGTCGATGCGTAGGAGCGCTTCGTGTTCGGCATAGATCGCGTGAAAGTGAGGTGGGTTGTGATCAGCGAAGTACATGTAGATCGCGATTCCGTAGAACTCGCTGAGCCGAGGCATTGAAACAACATACGGCGACTACGCAGCGGCGTCCTGCACTCGCAGCCGGAGGTACCCGTTGATAGGCCGAACGGGACCGTACAAGGATCGTCATCTGAGACCCCGATCGGTCAGGGACCCTTGATGATCGTTACGACGACAGCTGTCCGCATGACGGTCGTCATCCGGACGCCGAGGCGATTGCTCGCAGGCCATCAGGATCATCACAGCCCGGGCGGTTCAGCCCGACGAGATGAGCGTTCTAGAGACACTCTCCGACGCCGTCCATGGCGCCCTCGCTGATGCCCGGCCAACGCTCGCCCCCTGCGTGGTACGAGATGCGGGAGCGTGTTCTGTGTCGGGATTCTTCAGCCCCTTTGGCGACAATGGCACCCGCAGTACTCTTGATTCCAATGAGCACCTACTTCGATCGTCGGACAGGTATGTGGGTCAAGTCGGTCGAGACCAGCTACGGCCGCGAGCGGTTGTACTCCCATGAGGATCCCAGGGTGGTGGCGGTGCGGAAAGCTCTCCAGAGGACAATGGAGTCAGACAGGGCTGCATTCGATGCCGCCTGGGATGAACGTGAGCAACGCCGATTGGGAAACCCAGAAAGTGAGCCCAGTCGAGAGGAGGTTGGGGAGTTTCTCGATGACCCGCAACCGGAGTTTCTCGCCGCCCGGGATGAACGTGAGCAGCGTGGACTGGAAACCCCAACATGGCAACCGTTCAGCCCAGTTGTGGTTCGGGAGTTGCTCGATGACTACATGGAATCGCTGATCAAGAACGACGGTGAGGCCATCCCGCCTTCCTAGGAGCCGTTCTCCGGTGGGACCATCTCAGTCGGGGATCGGCATACGTTCACTTCGTTCGGGATGCAGCCTGTGATTATGCAGTGCCCTCGGAACGCCGCGACCTCAAACAGTGCGCCGGAAGCGCGCTGGTCGCGAGCGGTTTCGGTCAGTGATTATCGAGCAGCATTGCCGGGCTCAGTTGGGAAGGTGGTGCGTTCGCGCAGCCGACCGCACGGACCCTGCGTCGGCGCGCCGCAGCGCCTGCACACCTTCAACCGTTGTCGTCTTGCCCGATCCGTTCGCGCCACGAGTGCGCTTTCCGCTATCGGTATCCCGCCTCGGTTCGCAGCCGCACGCTGGCTATGCGTCGGTGCGGGGCTCGAAGACAACGACGGCGGTCTCTGCGGGGCGCCGTGCTGCGTAGGCATCGAGGTTCTTGTCGATCGCTCCCCAGCGGGCCCAGAGGCGTTCCCGCTCCTCGCCTCGCGCCGCTCGTGCGGTGACAAGGCGAGGACCGTCGACCAGGTTGACTTCGGCGTTGGGGTGGGCCTGCAGATTGAGCCACCACGCTGGCTCGGCCGCACCCCAGCCGTTCATGGCCATCGTGACCAAGTTGGGGCCGTCCTCGAAGTAGCCGACGACCACCTTGCGTTCTCGGCCGCTGCGACGGCCGAGGGTTGTGAGGCGCAACGCGCCCCACCGGTTGGGTTTGGGACGCCACAGACCCAGGCGGCCACCGCTCAGCTTGAGCACCGCCCGATGGGCATACCAGAACAAGCGCACGAACCAGCGCGGCGGGAGTCGGGTCTTGGTGACGGTTTGCGTTGACATTGGGACTCCTTCGTCGAGACCGTGGAAACGACTGTTGCTCAGTGGTGGTGGGCTGCACCGATGGTCGGGTCGAGCTGGTGGAGGATCCCGATTGTGTTGCGGGTGTCCCAGATCTCGGCGATCTGTCCGTTCTCGATTCGGTACATCGACACGCCGGTGAACTCCACGACCTGCCCGGTCGGGGCCAATCCCATGAACTGCCCGGTCGAGGTTCCTCGAGCCGTCCAACGAACTGCCACGATGTCGTGTTGTGTGACGGTGAAGTGGTCGACCACCGCCAAGTCGTCAAACGCGTTCCACTGTTCCTGTAGCCATTCTGTGACGCCGGTCGGACCGTAGAACGCAGTCTCGCATGGCATCGCGGTGGGATGAACGATCGTGTGAGCGCTGACCATAGCTTCGATGTCCGACGCGGTGTGGCTCGTGAGAACACTACGAATCCACTGTTCGACCAGTTCGCGACTCTCGGTGCTCTGAACAGCAGGGTTGCCGCTGTAGGGCGGGATGGTGGCCATCTCGTGTTCGTAGATCCGGGTGACCGTGTTGTTCTCGAGCCGGTAGATGTCCATCCGGCGAGTCGACGTGGCCAGGTCGCCCTGGGGCGGACCAATGACCACAACGACATCATCGAACCCGGCAACCGTGTCGGCAGCAGCGGTGTCGATGCCGGCGTCAGCGGGCGTGCTGCGGCTGAACGTTGCGAGGGTGGTCTCGGTTGCGGCGCTCAGCTTGCGTGGCGGCCCGGACGGGGCCACGCCCATCTGCTGCATCTCGGATAGGGGATCCATGCCAAACCACATCTCAGCCAGCCGCCCAGCCTCAAAACGGACCATGTTGACCATGCCATAGTCGAGGCGGCCTCCGGTCGGTGGTGGTGCGTGCTCGTTGGTTCCTGTGAAGGTTCCGTACGTCGGCAGTAGCACTGCGACGTAGTCGCCCTCGGCGATCATCACCGGAATCGGATGCCACGAGTCGGGCGACAAGGTCTTGAAGCCGGCCCATGTTGAGACCATGCCCTCCGGTCCCGCCTCGACCGTCCCGCCGAGCGGGTGGTGGAACACGAACCCGGTCGCCACAACACTACGGACGGTGTCCCAATCGTTTTCGTTGAAGCCGTGAACGAACCGTGTGGCGATCTCCTTCATCGCTTCCAGATTGCTGGCTTCGATGTCGTCTGCTGACCTCATGCCCGATGCTCCTTCGACCTCGTCTGAGATGATCGTCTCTCTCACGGTTCGCTAGGGCCAGGGCACGAGGTCCCTGTCACTTGATGGCGACGCGGAGTGACCCCGGAGTGGGAGGATCGAGGCGGGGCAGATGACGTTGTGCCCTGTCGCTCAGGGCCCGTGTGACGGATTCTGGACAGTGGGTAGAAAGGCACTTCCCGAGGAGGTCGTCGATCATGAACCATTCGAGTATCGAGAAGGGACAGCCTTATCTGGTCGTTGATTCTCCCTACGAACTGGCCCGCTGGCGGCCGCTGGTGAACTGGGTGCTGTACATCCCGCACGGCATCATCCTCAATGCGCTCCAGGCCCTGTCGAGGGTGGTGTTCTTCGTCTACTGGTTGATGCTGATCTTCACCGGGAAGCTGCACCCCGGGATGTACCGGGTGATGGCGATGTACGAGCGCTACAACGCCCGCGCTTCTGGGTTCCTGGTCGGCTTCTCCGAGACCTACCCGCCATTCGACTTCACGAACGACAACGATGACAACAACGCCTACCCACCCGTCCGGGTGATGCTGCCGGACCTGCCCGAGTCGGTGCCGCGATCGGCAGCACTCAACGTGTTCAAGGCAATTCCCCACTACATCGTGCTGATCATCTACTTCATCAGCGCAGCGATTGTCGCGCTGATCGGCTGGTTCGCCGTGTTGTTCACCGGCGCATGGCCCCACGGCATGCGCGACTTCCTGATACGAGTCAACAACTACTACTTCCGAGTCTGGACCTACACCGCGATGGTCGAGAACGACTACCCGAGATTCGGTCTGCCCCCAGCCTGACCACCGACCCGAACGCGACGCCAGGCCCATCACGCCACACTCACCGGCCGCCGCCCGGTGGAGGCCAAAGGGCCGTGGTGATGTGTATCACTCGACATCAATCTGACAACAACGACCCGCCACCAGCGGTTGGCAGAAAGAGAACCACCGTGAGCAAAGATGAAGGTACGACCCTTCGCGACGCGAACTCGAGACGAAGCCCGATTTCTCTAGCGCTTGGTTTGAGACCTCGATCGTCAGGGCAGGCAGCGCCAGTGGGGTCCATCTCGATACTGCTCGCGGCAGCGGCAGAGGCAGCGCGCGATGAGAGCGTCGGTGTTCAACGAGTACGGTCCTCCAGAGGTCCTGCACGTCACGGAGATCCCCACACCGGTCCCCAACGATCGAGAAGTGCTCGTGCGGGTCCATGCCACGTCGGGGCATTTCGGCGACACACTCGTGCGCAACTTCAAGGCGGTAAGCCCACGGCAGTTCCATATGCCGCTGCTGTTCTGGCTCATCGGGAGGACCCAGTTCGGCTTGCGCAAGCCCCGCACGCACGTGCTCGGCAGTGAGTTCGCCGGCCAGGTGACCGCAGTCGGACGCGAGGTCACACGGTTCAAGCTCGGCGACCGCGTGTTCCGGAACGTGTCAAGGGGGATGAGACAACTTCTTACGCGGATTGGATGAGTGCTTCTCGGCTGGGTTCGTTGATCCAGGCGACTTCGGGGAGCTTCGGTGGTGTGGGTGGTTGGTGGCGGAACCGGGCCGGGTTGGCGTTGTAGGCAGTGGTGAGGGTGTCGGCTCGTGCGGCGCGGATCTCGGTGGCGGTGCCGTAGTGAACTGATGCTGGGGTGTGCAGTCCGATGCCGGTGTGGCGGTGGACGTGGTTGTAGTGATCGAAGAACGCGGTGCAGAACGCTCGGGCATCGGCGATCGAGCGGAACCTGCCGGGGAACACCGGGCAGTACTTGAGCGTCTTGGGGTTGTCGTTCGACACCGATGGTCGGCTGTGCGAGCGGGTGACGCCGAGATCGACGAGGAGCTGGGCGACCGGTTTGGAGGTCATCGACGACCCTCGGTCGGCGTGCAAGGTGAGCTGATCGCGGTCGACGCCTTGGCTGTCGAGACAGCTGCGATGAACGCCTCCGCGAGTTCGCCGGTCTCGGCTGCAGCGACGGTCCAGGCGGTGACGTAGCGGGAGTAGATGTCGATAATCACGAACAGTTCGTAGTAGATGCCACGCTCCGGCCCGGCGAGTTTCGTGATATCCCATCACCAAACTTGGTTCGGTGCTCGGGCTATCAGCTCGCGTGCTCGTCGGCGAGAAGGCTGAAGACCTCGAGACCATCAAATCAATCATCGAGACAGGAAAGCTGCGACCGCATGTCGGCAAGACCTTCCCCCTCGAACAGGCGGCCGAAGCGCATCGATACGCGGACAGCGCGGCCAGGACCGGGCCCGTCATCATCACCATCCCCTGATAACGCTGCACAGCTCACCCCGTGTTGCGGTCAACGCCACTGATCGATCTGATCCTGCATCTTGAGGGCGTTGGTGGCCGAGTTGTGGCTTGCCGGTCGAGACGGGGTCATTTGTCGGGGCCGCTGGTTCGGAAGTATTCCCAGGCGTCGACGACCGTACCGTCGGGCAGTTCACACATCGGCTCGGGGCCCGACGTCGTCCCACCCTGTGCCTCACAGAACACTGCAGCCGGATTCGCGAGTCCGCTGCCCGGATCGGATTGGTCCCGGAAGTACTCCCAGGCGTCGACGACCGTACCGTCGGGCAGTTCACACATCGGCTCGGAGCCCGACGTCGTCCCACCCTGTGCCTCACAGAACACTGCAGCCGGATTCGGCAATTCGGAATCGTCGCTGCTGCTGCCGCACCCACCGGCGAGCACCAACAGCGTTGTTGCGATCATGATTGCGGGTCGTGTCCTCATATGCCGAGCGTCTGCCAGGCGTGGTCGGCTCACTAGAGGATTCAGTCCTCAGGCACGGGGTGGCGGCAACCCCCTTCTTGTATGTCCTTGTCTCACCGTCGGCCCGTTGCGATATCTGCCCAGGCCGAACGCCTGCAAATCACGACTGCAGTACGGCTTTCGCCTTCGGGAGAACGTTCCGGACGGTTCGGGTCTCGCGGCTGGTTCTTCCCCCGGTCGCTGTCGAGTCCGGGAAGATGTCAGCGTGCGCGATGTGCGCGCTGTTCACGACGAGTCGTGCGGAGACGCTCGTGTGCTAGAAAGACGTCGTTGCTTTGCTGAGCGAAGCTCGCCGTTGAGACACACACCGTGTCTGTCGCCGGCGTTGACTTTCTGGAGGTTCGCCGTTGGCAGCCGTGATCACGGTGGATCATCTGCGCAAGACGTACGGTCGCAAGATTGCGGTCGACGACATCTCCTTGACTGTGGAGAGCGGCGAGATCTTTGGCATTCTCGGGCCGAACGGTGCCGGCAAGACGACAACCGTGGAGTGCATGCAGGGCCTGCGAAGCACGGACGGCGGGGCGATTCGTGTGCTCGGGCTCGATCCGACGACCCAAGGGGCGGAGCTTCGGCAGCGGATCGGCTCACAGCTCCAGGATTCGGCGCTGCCCAGTCGGCTCAGGGTCGCCGAATCCTTGGATCTCTTCGCAGCGTTCGCCCGCAGCCCAGTGGATTGCGAGGAGCTCCTCGCCCGATGGCGATTGCTGGACCAGCGCGATCAGGCCTTCGACAGCCTGTCGGGCGGTCAACGCCAACGGCTCTTCATCGCGTTGGCGTTCGTCAACTCCCCCAAATTGGTCTTCCTCGATGAGCTCACGCAAGGGTTGGATCCGCAGGCGCGACGAGCGACATGGGATCTGATTCGGGAGATCCGGCAAGATGGCACGACGGTCGTGCTCGTGACGCACTTCATGGACGAGGCAGAGCAGCTCTGTGACCGTGTCGCCGTCGTCGACGACGGCAGGGTGATCGCGCTCGACACGCCGCAGGGGTTGATTGACGGGCTGGGGCTGCCGTCCGTGGTGCGCTTCACGACGCCGGAGCCGGACCTGAGATGGGTCGAAGCGGCTCGATGTGGTCGAATCGTTGACGCGGCAGAGCGATGCAGTCGAGATCCGCGGTACGGGTCCGTTGTTGGCTCTCGTCGCGTCCGAGCTCGTCGCTCATGGGATCGTCCCGCTCGACCTGCGCGTCGACCGCCCCACGGTCGAGGATGCCTTCTTGGCCCTCACCGGACGGAAGATGCGGGGCTGATCGCGATGCGCGGATACCTCGCGATGACACGTGCCGAGTTCCGGCTGTTCCGCAGGGAACCTTTCTCGATCGTCTTCGTGCTCGCCTTCCCGCTCATGATGATGGCGCTGCTCTCGGCCGTGTTCGGGAACGACCAGGCTGACGCACGGGACGTCGAGAACGGCATGCTCGTGTGGCGCGGTGTGACACCGGCCAACTACTACACGGCTGCGTCGGTCGCCGTGATCATCGCCGCGCTCGGCCTGATGACGCTTCCGATCAACCTCGTCGGCTACCGAGAACGAGGGATCCTTCGGCGCTTTCGTGCTTCATCCGTGTCGGCCTGGATTCTCGTCAGCGCCCAACTCACGCTCGCGCTGTTGACCTTCGTCGCCGGAGCGGTGCTGATGGGCTTCGTGGCGTGGCTCTCCTACGACGCGTCGCTGCCCGAGGACGTGATCGGGGTGGTTGTCGCCCTCCTGTTCGGAACAGCGGCCTTCGGAGCGATCGGGCTGATGCTGGCGGCGGTGATCCGGAGCAGTCGCTCGGCGCAAGGCATCGGCCTGATGCTGTTCTTCGCGATGTGGCTGATCTCTGGCACCGCCCCACCTCGGGCCGTGCTGCCCGGTGGACTTCGCGACTTCGGGGGCGTGCTGCCGCTCGCCCACCTCGTGACCGCCATACAGGATCCCTGGTTCGGGTTCGGATGGAACGCAACCGATCTCGCCGTCCTGGCCATCTACGCCGTCGCCGCCGGCGGCCCAGCACTGTGGTTCTTCCGCTGGGACTGAACGTGCCCTCCCTGGGTGAAGCAGCAACGCGGACCTCGGCCCCATCAACCGATTGAAGAGAGCGGAAAGATTCCGGTACGCCACTCGATCAACTGGGCGAAGTCGTCCCATGTGTCGGGTCCGAGGGGCTTGATCGTGTATCCCGTCATACCGGGGCCACCTCTCCGAGCTCGAGCGAGCCAAGCAGCGTGTTGAGCTCGCTGCCGGCCCGCGGTGATTCGGTCAGCACGGCGCTCGATTCGGCCAGGTGCTCGTGGGTCATGGACCGAGAGTAGATCCGATCCCGGACGACCTGCTTCCTCGAGTAAAACACTCACGACTTCTGATCTGAGCCTGACGGCGCTGGTCGCTGCCCGTCTCGTGGTCAACTACACCACAGACGGGCGCGATCATCCAGAACGGCGATCACTCGTCAAACGTGGGGACCCGCACAGATCGCGCGCTCGAAATCCCGGACGCCGAGGCTGGGGCCGCGCCGCATCGCGGCCCAACTCGAGCGCTGGATAATCCCATCGAGGGGTCAGCTCAGTCGACGTCGACCTCTACCACGACCTTGCCGAGGGCGCGGCCCTCGCCCACGTAGCGCAGTGCTTCTGGCACCTCCTCGAGCGCGAACGTGCGGTCGATGTGGATCCCGACATGTCCGGCGACGCAGAGTTCGGCGAGCGGCTCGAAATGCGACGGCCCCTCGCGCACCGCCAGGATGCCGATCCGTCGACCCGTGAGCCGACCGACGATCGCGCCGAACGTGGCGACTCGAATCAGTGTCGGCACCGACCCGCCGACACAGCGATACCGACCACCGCGAGCGAGCCCCCTCCGATAGGCGAACACCGAGCGATGGGCGACGAGGTCGAGGATCCGGTCGTACGGCTCGGCGCCGCGGGTGAAGTCGTCGCTGAGGTAGTCGAGCACCTCGTCGGCGCCAAGCGACCGCATGAAGTCGAGCTTGCCGGCGTTGTCGACAGCGGTCACGTGGGCACCCGCCCGCTTCGCCAACTGGATCGCGAACGAGCCCGAGCCACCGCCCGCCCCGTTGATGAGGACCCGCATCCTTGGCGTTACATCGGCGGTTCCCTGCAGTGCGATCGCTGCCGCTTGTGGGATCGTCGACGCCTCGCTGAACGTCAGTTGTTCCGGCTTGGGGGCGAGGGCCGATTCAGGTGCAACGGCGTACTCGGCGAAGCCGCCTTTCAGGCCGAGGTTGTCGCCGTACACCTCGTCACCCGGTCGGAACCGGGTGACGGCGGCGCCGACGGCCTCAACTCGTCCGGCGATGTCCGAGCCGAGCGTCGAGCGAGCCGGCGTTCGAAGTCCTCCGATGCGGGCGTAGAACGGCGAGCCGCGCAGGCATTCCCAGTCGCTCAGGTTGAGCGACGTCGAGGCAACCCGCACGAGCACCTGGTCGGCGCTCGGCACCGGCGTCGGCACGTCGTCGACCCGAAGCAACTCGGGCGGGCCGTAGCGGTCGTAGACGACGGCCCTCACACTGGGCCTCGATCCGCTCGGCGCACGGCATGCCGGTCGATGTTCTCGAACTCGTTCACGCCGTCGAGTCTCGCGGATTCGCCAACTGACCAGCCCACCGTCAGTGTCTGCCGCTGGGACCCGAGGAGTCGACCCGAGCCACCGGTGTCAGCAACGGCCCGGCGGAACACCGACCTCGTCGTCTACGTGTTGCGTTCGGGGCACCCGATATTGCCGCTCCGTAACGCGGTCGCTTAGCAGGATCTCGCGCCGCATCGCGGCCCAAGCCGCGCGCTGCACTTTCACGGTCAGGACGGACCGCCCGATCCGCAGAGAATTGCTGGCGAGAACTGAACCCACCCGTGTCACGCTTCGGGGCTGAAATAGCCTGTAGCAATGCCAGACGACGGAACGATCCAGCTGCCGGACGGGCGGACTGTTGGATTTGCCGACTTCGGAGAACTCGGCCAGACCGCCGTGCTGTGGTGCCATGGTGGCCCGGGCTGCCGGCTCGGCCCCGCCTACGTCGCTGCGACCGCCGCCGCCAACGGGATCCGCCTGATCGGTATCGACCGGCCCGGCTACGGCCTGTCAACCCCGCAGGCCGGACGAAGCATCGCTGACTGGGTCACCGATGCGCTCGCGGTCGCTGACCACCTCGACATCGACAGCTTCGCCACGATCGGGCTGTCAACCGGTGGCGCGTATGCGCTCGCACTCGCAGCGCTCGCCGCCGATCGTGTCACTGGCGCGGTGGTGTGCTGCTCGATGACCGACATGAGACATCTGCCCGCACGCAACACGTTGAGCCGGCCGCACGTACTCGCGGTCTGGGAAGCCGGCGACCGAGATGCAGCGATGGCGGCCGCGGAGGCATCGCATGGGATCGACGGCACCAGGATCATCGAATCCGCCGAGGGGCCACCGCTGCCCTCATCGGATCAAGCCATGTTGCAGCACCCGTGGGGCCAGCACTGGATGGCGGCGCTTCCAGAGATGTTCGCTCACGGGGTCGAGGGCTACACCGACGATCGCCTCGCCGATGGCGACGGCTGGACCACCTTCGACGTCGCCGACATCACCTGTCCAGTCATCGTGCTCCACGGCAGCGCAGACGTGATCGCCGATCCGATCCACGCCCGCCACACTGCCTCGATCGTCCCTGACGCAGAACTTCGGATCGTCCCTGGAGCCGGGCATTTCAGCATCGAGGACCACATCGTCCCGACACTTGTCCACCTCCGTCACCGTGCGGCATGAGTCGCGCACCACTCGATATCAAGCGCCCGTAATCACGGCGGACCGCTTGCGCGCCGCGCCGCAGTGCGGCCCAAGCCGCACACTGCATAATCCCGGTGGCCAATGCCGAACCGGCGACTGTCGGTGATCGCGTTACGTGCGGCACCTCAACGAGCCCGGCCTTTGCGATCGCGATGCGAGCGACCCTCCGTCGCCACGTCGCCACGTCGCCACCACCTTGCCGATCTGGAGGGCATCGGTCATCTTCCGATCGAGAGCGCGAGTACGTTGGACTGCCGGACGGGTCATCGACACGGCGTGGCCTCGATGGGTCGATGAGTCAGGAGCAGCAGTGCGGTACTTTGAGGACCTCCAGCCAGGTGACGTCGCCTTGGGGTCGACCTTCGTGGTCGTGCGGGACGAAATGGTCGAATTCGCTCGCCGTTGGGACCCTCAGCCGTTTCACCTCGACGACGCCGTCGCCAACGCAATGTTCGGCGAGGGAGGGGTCACCGCTCCCGGTGTTTTCGTCATGGCGATCAGGACCCGACTGTTGCATGACACGCCCGACCTGGCCGTCATTGCCGCCCTCGGTTGGGACGAACTCCGCTTCCACGCTCCGGTTCGCTCTGGTGACACACTCCAGCTCCGCCAGGAGTGGCTCGACAAGCGAGTGTCGGACTCAAAGCCAGACCGTGGCGTGGCGAGGTCGCGCCTCTCGTTGGTGAACCAGGACGGCGTAGAGGTGATGAGCCACATCGACACCATCCTCCTGCGTCGCCGAAACCCCAACGACTGATCCCGATTCTCGCGAAGCGTCGGGCACTCGGTGTCGGCCCTATTGCAGTGCACGGGAATCGCGGCCCGGTGACGATCGCGGCCGTGTCGTGGGACCCAGCCAACCTGAGGAACCATTGGAGCGGCGGTGCTTACTCAGACCGTTGTTGGGCGGTGCGCTCAGAGCTCGATCTCTATGCCACGTGCATCAAGGCTGGGGGCGTTCAGGTCGACGGCGGGCGGATCGACGCGGTGCTGGGTGAGCCATTCGACGAGGGGTTCGGCCAATGCGACGCCTTCTGGGTGGCCGTCGTCTTGGAGGGCTGCGACGGCGACGGTGAGCTTGGCGGGTGCGACATGGTGTCCGTTGGCCCAGTCCTTCCATACCGTGAGCGCTTCAACGTGGGCCTCGGCGGTTTGCGGGCTTGTGTCGTAGGCGGCGATCGATTGTCGCCAGACTCGGTCGGTCTTGGCGTGGCGAACGAGTTGATCGCGTTCACTGCGTAGTTGGTCGCTCTGTTCGAGGACGGGCGGGGCGTTGTTCGTCACGTCTTCGAGACGTCGAAGGGCGTCGTCGCGTTCTTCGGTGGCGATGGCAAGGTCTCGTCGAGTCGGCTCGGCGTTCGAGTCGGTTGCTGTCGGTGAGGGCTTGCTCGGCTCGCCGGTGGCGATCTCGCGCCGCGTGGAGTTCGTGGCGGGCGTCGGCGATCGCTTGGTCGTGTGGGTGGCAGTGTGGTTCTACTTCGGCTGAGTCGGGTGGTCGAGTTCCGTCGATGCGTTGACCGAGACGGGCCGCTTCGTTGCGTTCTTTGTTGACTCCGCTCGAGTTCGTGGACCAACGTGGCGCGGGCGTGTTCGTATGTGTCGTCGAACCAGTCCGGGATCGTGTGTCTCGGCTTCAGACATGGTGCTGGTGGGATGACGGTGGCGAGTTCGCGTCGGACTCGGGTTGCGGGGTGGTCGGCGCGGTCGGAGGCGAGGATCTGCTGGAGGACGTCGATCGCGTCGCTGATCTCGTGGGTGTCGGTGACGACGCAGATGATGTTCTCGTTGCGACCGCGGGTGACGGCGACGTAGAGCCCGCGACGGTGGTCGCCGGCGTGGCGAGGGTCGTCGAGCTGGTGGCGGTGTCTGATTGGTTGCCGGGTTCGGTTGCCGCGTAGCCGAGCTGGACATGCTCTTGCACGTACGCCGGCGGCAAGGTGACAGCGCCGTGTCCGTCGATTCGGGTCACGGCCAGATGCTCCGTTGTCGGTGACGGCGTCGATCGTCCAGTAGTCGCGGTTGCGGACTGATGTCACCGGTCGAGGTGCGCAGGAATCGTTCGTTGCGGCGGGTCGTGATCACGTCACCGACACAGAACACATCGTCGTCGACTGTCGAGACGTTGCGTGGCCGAGTTGGCCGGTCTGGTCACGGTGGGCTTGGACGGTGTGGTTGATGGCGTCGACGTGGTCGTTGGTGGTGGTCGTGATCGCCAGGTACTCACCACGCCCGTGGCTGCCGATCCAGGCGTAGGCGATGTTGTCGAGATGCTCGAGGAGCGGTCCGGCGAAGATGCGGTCGTGGTCGAGGTAGGCGTCGAGACCTCGCGGATCACCGTGTCGCAGTTGCAGGGACGCGGCGGCTTCCCAGTCGTTACGGAACCGATGGACTGGCTCCAGTTCGAGGGTGCGTCCGGTCGCGCACAGCTCGGCGAACATGCCGCCGCGGCCGACGGCTTGGAGCTGGTGCGGATCACCAACCAACGCCAGCCGCCAGTGTTGTTGGTCGGCGAGTCGTGGTGAGCTGGTAGAGGTCGCCGGTGTTGAGCATCCCGGCTTCGTCGACGATCACGGTCGTCCCGGCGGGGAGCCGCCACGTGGGGTCGGGTGGCCGGTCGTTTCGGCGCCATTCGTGGAGCAGTTTGGCGACGGTGTCCGATGTCATGCCGGTCTCTGTTTCAAGGACACGGGCGGCCTTGGCAGTCGGAGCGACCCCGAACACCGGTCGCCCGTGGGCCACCAGGTCGGTAACGGCGGCGTGCAACATGGTGGTCTTGCCGGCACCGGCCGGGCCGACCACCAGCACGATCCGATCGTGACCGGCGACAGCGGCTGCGGCCTCGGCCTGCATCAGATCCAACCCGGCGGCGGCGATCGTGTCAGACGGTGTCGGCGGGTCGATCTGGGCGTCGATCGCCCACGACACGACGTGTTCTTCCTCGGCGAGAACCTGATCGCTGGTGTGGTGGCGCGCCGAAGGTTCGATCCACACTGACCGACCGTCCGATGCGCGTCGCCGGGTATGGGTCTCGGTCGGGTCGAGATCGACGCAGTGCTCCAAGATCGTGTCCGTCGCCCGATCGAGCACCGCTGCCCACGTGCGCCCGTCGATGCCCGGTTGGGGCCGGGTCGTGTCACAGATCGCCTGCAGCACCGTCGAGGCGATGCCAGGCCGAGCGGTGTTCGGTCACCTCGGCGATCACGTCGTCGACCACCACGCCTCGTCGTTGGGCCGG
Source organism: uncultured Acidimicrobiaceae bacterium (assembly GCA_963700265.1). Lineage (GTDB taxonomy): Bacteria > Actinomycetota > Acidimicrobiia > Acidimicrobiales > Ilumatobacteraceae > Ilumatobacter. Next base: position 18,837 of record CAVOWX010000006.1, read on the forward strand.
TTGCGCCAGCGCTGCGGCACCGATGCCGTCGGTCAGTGACTCGGGCGTGACACCGACCCTGGCGGCTTCGTCGAGCCACCGTGACCGCAGATCGGCGACACCGGCGCCGGTCTTGTGGCCCCGAGTGTCCGCCGCCGCTCGGCGACCGAGCGCCCCATGTTCCTTCGTCGTCGGGTCGCGCCCCTCCCGGGCGTAGAACTCGGCCAGCATCGCTTGGAAGGCCCGCTCGACTTGTTCGGAGCGCTTCGAGAACCCCTCCAACAACCCGATCAGGCATCCCGGCGATCTCCGCCTGACCTTTCACGATCTCGTCGAACGCGACCCCGTAGCGCTCGGTGAGCTCAGCACGCAGCACCGACTGATACAACCCGCCCAGCGCCCGCTGAAACCCCTTGAGCGTGCGGGCGTCGAGCGCCAGCCAGCGACCGTCGTCGGTCTGCACCTTCGACGAGATCACCACATGCGAGTGCAACTGCGGATCATCCAACCGTGACGTGGTCTGACGGAACACCGCCGCGATCAACCCCTGCGAGTCCGGGTGCAGGCGGCGACCGTTCGAACGGACCCGGGTCGTCGACCCGTAGCGTTCGATGCAATCGACGACGGCACCAACGGCGACGTCGTGGCACTCGGCGAGTCCCTCGTCGCCGGTCAGCGCCCACCACACCGACAACGACTTCGGTGCCGACAACGTCGCGTCGAACCCCGCGACGGCGTGCACGGCCTTGCCCGACTTGGTGACCCGGTCGACGAACGGGTTCCCCATCGGCGTCCCAGTGATCGGGTCACGGCCCTCCAACAACGCCAGAAGATCCTCGGTCGTCACCTCGCCACCGAGACCGAGCAGACCGGCCTGACGCCCTGTCCAGCACCCCGGTTGCTCACCGTCGGCCAGGGTCAGGTAGCGGGTGTAGTACTGCGCCGTCGACGCCGCCCTGCACGCGTACAGCGTCGACACTCTCAACACGACGACCACCCCTCGCAGCCCGCGGGCACCTGTCTGTCCTTCGAGGGTCGTGACGTGATCCGGGTCGTGGTTGGCATCGGTGGTCCTAGACGCTGAACAGTCGTGGCGACTCGGACGAGGACTTCGATCGACGTCGCCCGCGGGCCGATGCCGCGACCGCGACAGGTTGATCGGCGGCGGGGTCCTCGTCGGTGGGGAGCTCGAGCGGCGGCCAGACGGTGATCGGCGCGCCGATCCATTCCTCGAACGGCACACGTGGGATCCGCAACTGGCCGCGAATCCGGACCGTCGGCATCCCCGAAGCGCCATTGGTGGCGAGGTACTCGCGCGCCATCTCGTACGCCGACGTCCGACCGACACGCAACACCGCAGCCGCCTCCATCACCTTCAACAGATCCGGCACAACCACTGCGTTGTTCGACGTTCCGACGTCCATTCAGCGAACCTCCAACAACACATGCCTCCGAAAACCCGGATTTGTGACATGCCTCCCGGCTCAACGTCCAACCAACAGCCCCAAACGAGCGACAGGCGTGGCCGAGCCTCGCTGCAACGCAGCGCAGCGCGCACGCGTCGGCACGTCTGCGCGGCTGGTGCTTCTGGCGACCGGTGGCCCACCGTCGTCGACGAGCGGTCGAACGACTCAGGTCGTGCGGCGCCCGATCCGATCCACGACTGCGGCTTGGCTGTTCGGCAGCGCGTGGGCGTACGTGTTCATCAGCATCTCGGGGCTGTGGCCGAGCAGGTCGGCGATCGCTCTCAGCTCGCCGAGGTCGTCGGCCCTTGGACCATGTGGGTCGCCGCCGTGTGCCGCAGGCCGTGTGACGTCAACCGAGGCAGGCCGGCGCTTGTCGACGATCCTGGCCAGTGCTCGGTCGTAGGACCTGGGGAGCACCAGGCGACCCGACACGGGTGGCGATGATGAGGTTGTTGTCCTCCCACTCGGCGCCGGCAGCGAGGCGTTCTGCGGCTTGCTCGGCTCGACGCTTGGCGAACACGCGCATCGTGTCGTCGTCGATCGGGATCGTGCGACGTGAGCGTTCGTTCTTGGCGTTGCCCCACGCCGCGCCCTGGTTCGTCGCCACGAGGCTCTCGTCGATCCGCAGCGTGTTCGCCTTCGTGTCGAGATCGTCCCACCGCAGCGCGAGCACCTCACTGCGACGCAGTCCGTAGAGCACACCGATCCGGAAGGCGCTCGCCCAGCGGTGATCGGCCGTGGCCTCGAGGAAGCGGTCGACCTGCTCGGCGGTCCACACCACGGCCTCCTTCTCCTTCACCGGCTTCGCTACCACTCGCGGTAACCCGACACGGGCGGCGGGGAGCGCGGGATCAATCCCTCGTCCACAGCTTCGGTCAACGCCGCTCGCAACACCGTCCGACAGATCTGCACGCTGCGCTTCGATAGACGGCCACCACCGGCGAGCGCCTCGATCCAGCGGGCCACGTCCTCACGGTCGAGCGTCGCGAGTGGGATTGCACCGAGGCCGAGCTCGATGTGAGGGATCGCCCACTCGTATTGCTGCCGGGCCTTCTCGGTGATGTCGGTCCGACCGGCGACGTAACGGCGCACCAACCAGCTGACCGTTCCCCGCTCGGTCGAGCGATCCTCGGCCTTCATCGAACGGGCGGCCGCCAACGCCGAGCGCTGAGACGGGTACGTTCCCAACTGCCGCGGGCGGTGATTTCCGGTCACCGTGTCGATGCCATCGACGCGCACGACCCACTTGTCGCGCTGTTTGCGGACCGTCGGCTGCCCCGTTGCCTTCCAAGCCATGTCATCTCCGAGCACTTGTGTGCCTCAGAGTCTGATACATCGCTGATACATCGTCAACCCAGTGGGTTGCTACCAGATGCAAAACACCTGGTAGTTCAGTCGGGATGGGGAGATTCGAACTCCCGACCCCCTGCTCCCAAAGCAGGTGCGCTACCAGGCTGCGCCACATCCCGTACAAGTCGACTGCTGATCGTATCGGGTGCCCGATCGAGTCGGCCGCTTGCCGGTAGCCTCGACTCATCGACCGTCGACTTGTGATTCTCGGGCCGCTGGCTGCGCTGACAGCCATTTTGGTCGGACTCGCGGTGACCCAGGACAACTCGTCCGGGTCGACCGCGCTCGGCGCCGCCGACGCCTCGTCGATCGAATCACCGGCTGCGGACGACGCTCCATCGGGCGACGCTGCCGTCGATCCGCTCTGGCGGCGGCCGACGCAGCTGCCGTTCTGCACCACCACGACCGCCGTCACCACAACCACTTTGGCGATGGTGCCGCTGGCGGTCGACGACGGCAAGACCTCCGACGAGCGGGAACTGGTCGATGCGTTCATCGTCTCGGACGACGACCTCCAGCCGAAGAGCATCGTGGCCTCGGGCGACGGGCTGTTCTTCGCTCAGAACATGATGTATCGGCACAACGTCGCCATCTTCGACCGGGCCGGCAACGAGGTCGGCGTGATCCCCGACGACGTCGACCTGGCTGCCTTCGGGGTCAGCGGGGGAGCAGTCGTGCAGGGCTCGCCGGTCGAGGCTGCGTTCACACCCGACGGCAAGTACGTCTACGTGTCGCAGTACAAGATGTTCGGCGACGGCTACAGCGCCGTCGCCGACGACGAATGCGACCGCGGCAACTGGGAAGACAGCTACGTCTACAAGATCGACGTGGCCACGTTCGAGATCGTTGCCGTCGTCCCGACCGGAGCGGTGCCGAAGTTTCTCGCCGTGTCGCCGGATGGCTCCACGCTCGTCGTGTCGAACTGGTGTGGGTTCGACGTCTCCTTCATCGACACTGCCACCGACACCGAGGTCGCTCGGGTCGACGTCGGCCGCCACCCGCGCGGCGTGGCGATCGACAGCAACAGCCAAGTCGCATACGTGACGGTGATGGGCGAACACCGCATCGACGTGCTCGGTCTGCAGTCGCATGATCTGCTGCGCTCGTACGGCACCAGCGTGTCGGGCACCACACCCCGCCACATCCTGTTGTCGGAGGACGATCGCTACCTGTACGTGTCGAACCACAAGATGAACATGGTTCGCAAGATCGATCTGCAGGCAGGATCGGTCGCCGGAACAGCCAGCACCGGTGTCGAGACACGCACGATGGCGATCTCTGACGACGGTGAGAGCCTGTATGTCGTGAACTACCAGGACGGTACGGTCAGCAAGGTTCGCACCAGCGACATGAAGATCCTTCAGACCGTGTTCTCGGGAACCCATCCGGTCGGAATCACCTACGACGCCGACACCCGCCAGGTGTGGGTCGCCAACTACGCCGGAACCCTGCGGGTCTTCCTCGATCAGTAGCCGGGTTCGGCGCCGTCACACGACTTCGAAGGTGAGTCCGGCGTGTTCCGTCAAGCGCTCGATCAAGCCGTCGCCGAAGGCGGTGGATGGCGTCCAGAAGCCGCCGCCGACCATGTCGTGGTCGAGGTCGAGAAACGACAGTGCGGATTCAGCCAGCATTTTGGCGGTCGAGCCGTAGCCGGGGTCGCGGTCACCGGTCACCTTGGTGACGAGTTGGTCGCCGTCGGTCGTACGGCCATACAGTCTGAGGTCGAAATGGCCCGCCAGTTGGGCCTTCTCGCTGGGCCCTTCACCGGGTGAGGGCAAGAATTGGCCAAGCAGCTTGCGGGTCGGGCCCAGGGCGGCCATGCCGGCAAACCCCGCCAAGCCGCCGGCGACGCCGGCCGCCTTGAGCGCTCCGAGCGGCCCGCCGCCGACCAGCATCGCCTCGTCGTACTCGAAATCATCACCCCACGGTCGTCCGAGCAGGGCGTGTGATCGCTGGACCACGCGCGTGTTGGCGGCGGCCATGATGAACGGTGCGACCCACTCTCCCGACGCCCGATCGAGCTGTGGTCGCATGACATTCGGCTGCTTCGGGCCGGTTCGCATGTCGGCTGGTGCCAGGGCGTAGGGATTGGCCAGTAACCGACGCAGCTCAGGGTTCTTGCGGACCTCCTCGATCGCGTTCAAGCCGCTGGCGATCGTGCCACCGCTGGCCCCGCCCTTCATCGCTTTCACCCTCAGGGCGATCGAGCAACACGGTTGACCGAACCGCTCGATTGCCTGCTGCTGCGTGAACCAGACGCCGAGGTCGGAAGGGATCGAGTCGAACCCGCAAGCGTGAACCAAGCGGGCGCCGCTCGCCACGGCGGTGTCGTGATGGGCGTCGATCATGGCCCGCATCCACTGCGTCTCGCCCGTCAGGTCGCAGTAGTCGGTGCCCGCCTCGGCGACAGCCTCGACCAGTGGCGACCCATGCAGCGCGTACGGACCGACCGTCGAGATCACCACCCGCGTCGAGCCCGCCAGGTCCTGCATCGCACCGTGATCGTGGGCGTCGGCGACGATCTGTTCGACATCGGCACCCGTCTCGGCGGCGACGCCGGCCAGCTTGACGGGATCGCGACCGGCGATCGCCCAGGTGAGGTCGCCATCGACCCCGATCCGCTCGACCAATCGACGAGTCAGGATCTGACCGACGAAACTGGTGGCACCGAACACGACGAGATCGAACTGGCGGTCACTCATCTCTCGAGTGTGACACCCATTCGTCAACATGGCCACATGGATCAGACATCGGATCAGACATCCGGGCCCAGCCTCTCGATCTCGTGCGACGACTGCTCGATGCAGTGCAGTTCGGCGTGTGACGATTGTGTGGTCACCTTCCTGCTTCGAGACGACACCATCGAGGAGCGTGCACGACACGCTCGTGCTCGACCTCGAGCAGGCAAGGGTCGTCCGCTTGTTCTCCTCCGCCGGCTTGGTGCCCGACCTGAAGTACCGCGTCGCAGGCTGACCGCCACCGTACGCTGGTCGAATGCGACGCCCGCTTGCGCTGCCGACCTGGACCGAGGTCACCGACCTGGCAGCCCAGCACGGTATCGAGCACCTCGGTGTGGCGCCGGCAGCGGTGCTCGACCGTGCCAGGACCGCCCTCAATGAGCGCAAGGCGGCAGGGCTGCACGCCGGGATGGGGTTCACGTACCGCAACCCCGAGCGCTCCACCGACCCGTTACTCGCCGTGCCAGGCGCCCGCTCGATCATCGTTGCCGCCCGCCCGTACCGAGCCGACGACGAGCCGGATCGCCCCGACGGCGTACAGGCACGCATCGGCAGGTATGCATGGGTCGATCACTACGCCCCGCTGCGGGTCGGGCTGCGAGCGATCGCCTTTCGTATCCGAGGCGCCGATCATCGGGCGGTCGCCTTCGCCGACGACAACACGATCGTCGATCGCGAGGTCGCTCACTTAGGGGGCTTGGGCTGGTTCGGCAAGAACGCCAACATCCTGATTCCCGGTGCAGGCAGCTTCTTCGTGCTCGGGTCGATCATCACGACAGCCGAGTACCCGATCAGCGAACCCGTCGCAGACGGCTGTGGATCGTGTCGACGCTGCCTCGACGGGTGTCCGACCGGCGCCATCATCGCACCCGGTGTGGTCGACGCCAACCGGTGCCTGGCGTGGCTGGTGCAACAGCCGGGCAGCTTCCCGGTCGAGTTCCGCGAGGCGCTCGACGACCGGCTGTACGGATGCGACGACTGCCAGGAGGTCTGCCCGCCATCGGTGCGACTTGGCGACAAGCACCGCATATCGCTGGCCGATCAGCCCGGCGACGAACCGGTGCAAGCGTGGGTCGACGTGCTCGAACTGCTCGAATCGTCCGACGAGCAGCTGATCGAACGCCACGGACGTTGGTATCTCGCCAATCGTGAACCGATCTGGTGGCGCCGAAACGCGCTGATCGTGCTCGGCAATCGAGGCGACCTCACCGATCCGCGCACCCGAGCGGTACTCGATCGGTACCGGGCTGATGCTGACCCAATCCTGCGTGAACACGCCGACTGGGCGGCCGAGCGACTGGGCGTCGCGAGCGCTCGATGAAGCATCTGCTCGTCACGAACGACTTCCCACCGAAGATCGGCGGCATCCAGTCTCTGTTGTGGGAGTGGTGGCGACGGCTGCCGTCCGACCAGTTCGCAGTGCTCACCAGCCCGTACGCCGGCACCGCAGAGTTCGATGCCGCCCAGCCGTTCCGGATCGAGCGGGTTCGTGAACCCGTGCTGTTGCCACACCCGATCATGGTTCGGCGCGTCAACGAACTCGCCGCCGACTTCGGCGCCGAACTGGTCGTGCTCGACCCGGCCGTTCCGCTTGGGCCTGATCGGACCGTCGCTCGATCTGCCCTACGACGTCGTGTTGCATGGCGCCGAGGTCACCGTGCCGGGTCGCCTCCCCGGCAGCAAACAGGCGCTCGCCCATGTGCTGCGCAACGCCCGCCACGTCATCGCCGCCGGCCAGTACCCGGCAGCCGAGGCCGATCTGGCGGCAGGCCGCAAGCTTCCGACCACGGTGGTCCCGCCCGGCGTCGACGTCGAGCGCTTTCGCCCCCTGACCGATGCTGAGCGACGACAGACCCGCGTCGATTTCGGGCTGCCGGTCGATGGACAGGTGATTCTCGGGGTGTCGCGGTTGGTGCCGCGCAAGGGCTTCGACACCGCCATCCGGGCCGCGGCACGAATGCGTGATACCCACCCCGACCTGGTGCTCGCGATCGCCGGCGGCGGACGCGACCTCGACCGATTGCGCAACGTTGGCAGCGCAACTCGATGCCCCGGTCACGTTCCTCGGGCGGGTCGATCACGACGATCTGCCGCGTCTGTTCGGCTGCGCCGACGTCTTCACGATGCTGTGCCGCAACCGGTGGGGCGGGCTCGAACAGGAGGGGTTCGGGATCGTGTTCGTCGAGGCCGCTGCGTGTGGCGTTCCGCAGGTCGCCGGCGACAGCGGGGGAGCAGCCGAGGCGGTCGACGACGGTGTGACCGGCATCGTGATCCGCCGACCGGACAACGAAGCCACGGCCGTCCCTGACGCGGTCGCCGCCTTCACCCGCCTGCTCGACGATCCAACGCTGCGCCACCGCATGGCGCTCGGCGTCCCGCTCCCGAGCCGAGACGGAGTTCTCCTATGAGGTCTTGGTCGCTCGGCTCGGACAGGCACTCGAGATCGACGCCACTCCCTCCCCGTGACAGCGTTCGACAGCCCGGCCTGCGCTGCGGGCACTAACCTGTACCTCGTGACCGCACATGACGCCGTCGTTCGAGTCAATCTCGTACTCACGGCGATCTTCGCGGTCACGGCTGCATATGCGGCCGCCGAGTTCTCCACGTCGGCCCAGTGGATCGGCGCCGTCACGGCGATGGTGCTGTTCGCGATCGGTGTGTTCGCCTTCATCTGGTCGTACTGGAATGCCGTGCAGCGCAGCCGCGTCGACGAGATCTCGGTCACCCAGCTGTACCTGTTGATGGGCGATGCCATCCCGGCGCCTGTGCGCCGCACGATGAACCTCACATTGCTCGTCCAACTGGCGGTTGCGATCAGCACCACGCTGGCGCGGCCGAATGGCCCCGACGGAAACCCCGGCTCGTCGCTTGCGGTCGGATTCCTCGTACCGATGCTCGGGTTCGGGTTGAACGGATTGTGGGCAGCCCGTCACGGCAACTTCGCCACTCGTCCAGACGTCCCCATTTCGAGCAAGGAAATCAGGCAGAATGCACACCATGGCTGAGACCGCTACCGAGACCATCACCATTGCGGCACCACTGGATCAGGTGTGGGCGATCGCCACCGATCTCGAGAAGTATCCCGAGTGGACCCATGACGTCAAAGACGTGCTGATCACGACGCGCGATGACGAAGGTCGCCCGAGCCAGGTCGAGTTCCGCACGTCGGCACTCGGGCGCAGTACGCACTACACGCTCTCGTACGACTACGCCTCGGCACCGAACGTGTTGGCCTGGACCATGATCAAGGGCGACATTCAGCGATCGATCGAGGGCGCCTTCAAGTTCCAACCGACGCCCGACGGTGGGACTCACGTGCAGTACGACCTGGCGATCGAACTGGTCGTGCCGCTGCCCGGCTTCGTGAAGCGCCGCGCCGAGCGTCGGATCCTGAACGCCATCAAGGAACTGAAAGCCTTCGCCGAAGCGTGAGCGCCACGCCAGGTCGCTCCGTCGGCGTCGATGTCGGCGGAACGAAGTGCCTGGGCGTCGTTCTCGATGATGACGGCAAGATCGTCGCAGAGGATCGTCGACCGACCCCACGCGGCCCTGGCAGCCTGCCGAAACTGATCGACACCGTCGCCGAACTGATCGAATCGTTCGGCCCCCGCACAGCCGTCGGGGTCGGCGTCCCCGGACTCGTCACCCGACAAGGCGTGTTGCGGTCAGCTGCCAACCTCGACGGCGTCGCCGATTTCGATGTCGCCGGCCTGTTGGGGGAGCGTCTCCGGCGATCACGTTCACGTCGACAACGACGCGACGTGCGCGGCGGTCGCCGAATGGCAACTCGGAGCCGGCCGCGGGTGCAGCGACATGGTGCTCGTCACGCTCGGCACCGGTATCGGCGGAGGCCTCGTCAGCGGCGGACAACTCCAACGCGGCAACCACGGTTTCGCCGGCGAGTACGGACACATGGTCGTCGACCCCGAGCGGCCCGCCCTGCCCATGCGGGACGGCGTGGATGCTGGGAACGCTACGCGTCGGGCTCAGGATTGGCGAGATTGGCCCGCGACGCTGCGATCGGGCTGCGTGCCCGTCGAGTGCTCGAGATCGCCGGCGGTGATCCCGAAGCGGTGCGTGGTGAGATGGTGCAACAGGCAGCCCGCGAGGGCGATGCCGAGGCGATCGCCGTGATCGACGAGTTCGGTCGCTGGGTCGCGCTCGGCCTCGTGAACCTCACCAACGTGCTCGATCCCGAGCGGCTCGTGCTGGGCGGTGGCCTGGCGGCCGGCGCCGACCTGTATCTCGAACCGATCCGAACGTGGTTCCGCGAGCTGATCTATCAGCCCGAGCTACGGCCGATGCCGGAGATCGCCTTCGCCGAGTGGACCGAACGGGCCGGAGCCGTCGGCGCGGCGTTGCTGCACCGGGCGCATCAGACGAACTGACTCAGCCCGTGTAGTTGGCCTTCGCCTCGTCGATCTCGCGCCAGGCAGCCTCACGTCCACCCATCCCGGTGGTGGAGGAGTACTTGTTCGGCTCGAGCGCCTTGTAGACCTCGAAGAAGTGCTGGATCTCGGCTCGCAGCTGGGGCGTGAGGTCTTCCAGGTCGTTGACGTTCGCCCAGCGTGGCTCTTTGGGCGGCACACAGATCAACTTGGCGTCCTCGCCGGCTTCGTCGCGCATGTACAGCACCCCGACCGGCCGGGCCTCGACCCACACCCCTGGGTAGACCGGATCCTCGAGCAGCACGAGGGCGTCGAGCGGGTCACCGTCGCCGGCCAGCGTGTCGGGCACGAACCCGTAGTCGGCCGGATACGTGGTGGCGGTGAACAAGCGTCGGTCGAGGAACACTCGGCCGCCCTCATGGTCGATCTCGTACTTGTTGCGGCTGCCACGCGGGATCTCGATCACCACGAAGATGCACCCTTCGGAGGGCTCTTTGCTCATCGCCGCATCATCGCATACCAGCGGCGCCCGGGGCCGATAGCGTCTAGAGCCATGCAATTCCGGCGTATCGAAAACCTGCCCCCGTACGTGTTCACGATCATCAACAACCTGAAGATCGAGGCACGTCACGCCGGTGCAGACGTGATCGATCTCGGATTCGGCAACCCCGACATCCCGTCGCCGGACATCGCCGTTCAGAAGCTCGTCGAGGCCGCCCACAACCCGCGCAACCACCGCTACTCGCTCAGCCGTGGCATTCCCAAGCTGCGCGAGGCGATCGCCGGGTACTACAAGAAGACCTGGGACGTCGATCTCGACCCCGAGCTCGAAGATCACCAACACGATCGGCTCGAAGGAGGGCTTCAGCCACCTGATGTGGGTGCTGCTCGACCACGGCGACGCGGCGATCGTGCCGACCCCCAGCTACCCGATCCACATGTACGGGCCGCTGTTCGCCGGGGCCGACCTACGCCAGGTCCCGATCCGTGGGCTCAGCCATCCGGAAGCCCGCGAGAACTTCGCCGAGGACTTCTTCGAGAGCCTCCACACCGCCTACGACATCGGGTGGCCCAAGCCACGGGTGCTCGTGATCTCGTTCCCGCACAACCCGACCGGTGCCAGCGTCGACCTGGCGTTCATGCAGCGCGTCGTCGACTTCTGTCGCGAACGCGAGATGATCGTGGTCCACGACTTCGCCTACGCCGACGTCGGCTTCAACGGGGTGCAGCCGCCCAGCATCCTGCAGGCCGAGGGCGCCAAAGAGGTCGCCGTCGAGCAGTACTCGATGACCAAGAGCTTCTCGATGGCCGGCTGGCGGAGCGCCTTCATGCTCGGCAACGCCGAGGTCGTGCAGGCACTCGTCAAACTCAAGAGCTACCTCGATTACGGCATGTTCCAGCCGGTCCAGATCGCCGCCACGGTGACGCTCAACGAGGCATCCGACTTCCCGAAGGAGATCTGCGCCACCTACGAGAGCCGCTGCGATGCGCTGATCGAGGGCCTGGCACGGATCGGGTGGGAGGTCCCCAAGCCGGGCGGCACGATGTTCGTCTGGGCGCCGATCCCCGAGCCGTACAAGGAGATGGGTTCGGTCGAGTTCTGCTCGATGGTGGTCAAGGAATGCAACGTGGCGTTGTCGCCTGGCCTCGGATTCGGACCCGGCGGCGAGGGCTACGCCCGGTTCGCTCTGATCGAGAACGAGAAGCGAATCCAGCAGGCGCTCCGCAATCTGCGCCGTGGGCTGACCAAGCTCGGCTGAGCTCGCCCAGTTCACCAACACGAAACGCTCTGGCAACAGCCCATGTCTAGCCTCGACCCCGTGCACACCGTGATCGTCCGCGTCTGGCTCCCCGACCGCCCCGGCGCGCTCGGACAGGTCGCGAGCCGGATCGGTTCGGTTCGCGGCGACGTGCTCGGGATCGAGATCCTCGAGGTCGGCGGCGGCCGGGTCATCGACGAACTCGTCGTCGCCCTGCCCGATGCGAATCTCGTCGATCTGATGGTCAACGAGGTACATGCCATCGATGGGGTGTCGGTCGAGGATGTCCGCCCGATCGACGGCAATCACTCCGACGGCGGCCTGTTGGCACTGTCGATCGTCGCCGAGATCGCCGAGGCCGATCCCGCTGATCGAGTCGACTGCGCTCATCCGGGGCGCTCAGCGACTCACCGAGTCCGACTGGGTCGTCGTCGTTCGTGCCGGCGCAATCGATCGCCGTGTGCGGCGACGCCCCATCCGCCGACTGGATCACGTCGCTGCTGGCCGGCAGCAGTCACCTCGGCGACCCTCTGGCGGCGACGAGCGACATGTTCTGGACCGACCTACCGGCGACCGGCCTGTGGCTGGCTGCGGGCCGCACGGGGCGTCCGGTCCACGAGCGCGAGCGGGTGCGACTCGACCTGTTCGCTCGGATCGCCGACGCCGTGCTCGACTGACCGTCGAGAACCGCCGTCAGGGCGAGCCGGCGGTGCTCCAGCCGCGTGAGCGGTCGACGGCGCGCAGCCATTGGGCGTGGGCCAGGTCGGTGAAGGTGCGATCGGGTTCGGGTTCGAACGTGGCGTCGAGTTGCCAGGTGTCCTGGATCGCGTCGAGGTCGGGCCACACGCCCTCTGCCAGACCTGCCAGGAAGGCGGCGCCGAGCGCGGTGGTCTCCTGGTCGACCGGTCGGCGCACCGTCGCGCCCAACTGGTCGGCCTGCATCTGCAGCATGAAATCCATCACCGAGGCGCCACCGTCGACGCGCAGGTCGGTGATCGGCGTGCCGCTGGCGGCCACCATGGCGTCGACCACGTCACGGGTCTGGATACGCCATCGCCTCGACGACCGCCCTGTGATGTGAGCGCGTGTCGTGCCGCGTGTGATGCCGACGATCGTGCCGCGAGCGTACGGATCCCACCACGGCGAGCCGAGCCCGGCGAACGCGGGGACGACGTACACGCCGCCAGTGTCCGGCACGCTCTGCGCCAATGGGGCGGTCTCGGCTGCGTCGTCGATCACATTGATGCCGTCTCGCAAGCCACTGGATCGCCGCCCCGTGACGAAGATCGCTCCTTCGAGCGCATAGGCGACGGTGCCGTCGGCGAGTTCCCAGGCGATCGTGGTGAGCATCCCTTCGGTCGGCGGTGGGACAGGTCGGGCCCGACGTTGAGCAGCACGAAGCTGCCGGTGCCGTACGTGTTCTTGGCCATCCCCGGCTCGAAGCATGCCTGCCCGAACAGGGCGGCCTGCTGGTCGCCGGCGACGCCGCTGACCGGAATCCCGGCCGGCACTCCGCAGGCGTCGGACGGTGACGACCGAATCGACCGCTCGACGGGCGGACCGTCGGCAGCGCCGCGATCGGCACGTTGAGCAGGTCGCACAACTCGGGGCTCCAACGTCGCTCGACGATGTCGTACAGCATCGTTCGGCTGGCGTTGGTGACGTCGGTGGCGTGTACCTCGCCACCGGTCAGGTTCCAGATCAACCAGGTGTCGATCGTGCCGAGCGCCAGATCGTCGTCGATCGGGATGTCGCGGTTCTCGAAGCAGCCACTCTGCCTTGGTGCCGCTGAAGTACGGGTCGAGCACCAACCCGGTCGTTCTGGCGCACGAGTTCGAGATGACCGTCGGCCGCCAGTTGGTCGCACCGCGCGGCCGTGCGGCGGTCCTGCCAGACGATCGCCGTGCCGTGCGGTTCGCCGGTCGAGCGACTCCAGGCCAGCACCGTCTCGCGCTGGTTGGTGATGCCGATCGCGGCGACCGTGTCGCGGCCGACCTGCTCGATCACCTCGGTCAGCGTCGCCACGACGGCAGCCCAGATCTCCTGGGCGTCGTGTTCGACCCAACCCGGCTGTGGGAAGTGCTGGGTGAACTCGCGGTAGGCGGCGACCGCCGGTCGGGCGTCGCCGAACACGGCCCGGCTGCGCACGCCGGTGGTGCCTGCATCGATGGCGATTACGCAGGTGTCGTTGCTCACGGTTGCGACGGTATCCGAAGTCGGCTCAACGGCGCCGCTTCGGCCCGGGGCGATTGGGCCGCCGCCGGTTCGGCTGGTCGGAGCTGGTTTCGGTCGGGGACCGCTGGCCGCTTCCGACGACGACATCTTCGACGACCCCTTCGACGGACGCCCTTCGACCCGCGCTCGGGTGCCTCGCTGCGCAGTTGCTTGAGGGTCTTGCGTTGATAGCCGAACTTCGCCAGGACATAGCCGAAGGCGAGGTAGAGCGGGCCGCTGACGAGCAGGCCGGCGATGATGCCGAGCAACGAGCTGGTCCGGAAGAAGACGATGAACAACACGCCCATCACGCCGACGTACAGCAACCATTCGCGTGTCAGCCGCTGCCACGGAACTGGACGAGATGCATCCCAAGCCACCCACAGTTCCTACCAGCTGAAGGCCGCCCCGACCCAGCGCCGCGGCGCGGCTCAGCTGCCGACCGGAACGGCCGGATAGCCGGGTTGGGCGGTCTGTACGAAGTTGGGTAGGGGTAGTCGTAGATCCGGAGTGGATCGGCGGTGGTGTCGCCGTTCGGCTTGGGCCACGCCACCTCGACACCGTTGATCTTGAGTTGCACCGCCTCGATCCCGTCGATCTCGGTGGCGGTGTAGACGATCTGGGCGATCGCCTGGGACAGGCTCAGTCCGGTGAGTTCGGCGATCTCCTCGGTCACGTCGACGATCAGGATCTGCCCCTTCGACCGAGCGGACAGGAGCCGTGTGTTCGGCGGAATGAACGAGCTGTACTGGGCCGCGATCTCATCGTCGTTGGGGCCGAGCAGCAGGGTCCGCATCAGGTCCTCACGGAGCGCGGCATCGCGCGGTACCGAGCGCAACAGCCGCTCGTCACCGGGTGCCACGAGGTAGATCCGGTCGGCGCCGGACGCGTCGCTGCCGGAGGAACTCCCGGCGATCGCCAGGTTGCGTTCGTCGTCGGGCAGATTGCGCGGTGCCGAGTCGGTCTGGATTCCGCAGGCGGTGACGAACACGACGGCGGCGGCGGCGAGCAGGAGGGTGGGTCGTCAACTCATTCGTCGAGCTCCTCGGCGGCCAATTCGATCACGAATCGGGCGCCGGGCTCGCCGTCGAGACGATCCTCGACCCACACCCGCCCCCCGTGCATCCGTACGTGTTCGTCCACCAGCGCCAGCCCCAGCCCGGCACCGTCACTGGATGCTCGACGGCCGGCGACCCCGCCCCTGGCGAAGCGTTCGAAGATCAGCCCGCGTTCGGACTCGGGTACTCCCTGCCCGTGGTCCTCGACGGCGATTCGAATCGCCGAAACCGGTTTGTCGGGCGGGTCGATCTCGGTGATCGAGATTTCCGGAGTGGCGCCACCGTGAAGTCGGGCGTTGTCGATCAGGTTGGCGACGACCCGAGCGAGACGCCGTCGGTCGCCATTGATGAGCACCAGTTCGGCCCGTGGCGACACCGCGATCGGCGTGTCGGGCACGCTGCTGACCGCCACGGCCTGACGCACGAACTCCGCCGCGATCAGTTCCTCCATGTGAAGGCGAACGGCACCCGCATCGAACCGGCTGATCTCGAGCAGGTCCTCGACGAGGCCTTGGAACCGGATCACATCGGCTTTCAAGAAGTCGAGTGCCGCCTGGGCGCGTTCGGGCATCTCGTCGCGCCGGGCATCCATCACCTCGACGGCGGCCGACAGCGTCATCAGCGGTGATCGCAACTCGTGGCTGACGTCGGAGGCGAACCGTGCGTCGCGTTCGATTCGACTCTGGAGCGCTGCCGCCATGTCGTTGAACGAGTTGGCGAGCACGCTGAGGTCCGGGTCCTCGGTTGGTTCGAGGCGAGTGTCGAGTCGCCCACCGGCGATCGCCTTGGCGGCCTGCGCAGCCACGCCGACCGGTCGCACTGCTCGTCGTGCCGCGAACGATCCAGCCAGCACGCCGAGGGCGGTGGTGATGATGGTGCCCAACACGAGCGACAGACGCACCGACTTGAGGGTGTTGTCGACCTCGTCGAGGCTGAAGAACTCGAAGTAGGCGGCGTCGTTCGATTCGAGCAGGTAGCCGACGACGAGGTTCGGTTCGTCCTCCACGTTGACGATCATGCGGGCTGCGATCCCGTCGTCGATGACACGGTCGACCAGCGACTGCGGGAGTTGATTCTCGTCGTAGCCGGTGCGACCCGGGGTCCAGGCGCCGTTGTACCAGACGAGCGGCCGCTGCACCTCGAGGTCCTGCAGCCGGGTCATCGCCTGGAGGGCATTGATCGGGCTGCCACGCAGCGCCTCGACCACGATCGAGGCATTGCGGCGGGCCGCCGAACGTGCGTCGTTGTCGCGCTGCTGCATCACACTCGAGCGGGCGAACCCGTACGTGACGAACGCCAGGAACAGCGACAGCATCAAGGCGCCGAGCGTGAAGATCAGCAGGATGCGGCGCCGCAGACCCCACTTGCGCCGGGCGCCGCGATCGATCGGGACCGAGGTAGACGCCGTCGAACGGGTTGGGCTCGGCTGCGGCGATGGTCACGTTCGGTCACCCATCGCGCACTCGCCGGTCACGTTTGGAGGCGATAGCCGAGGCCGCGCACGGTCACGACGTGGCGCGGATTGGCAGGGTCTTGTTCGACCTTGGTGCGCAAGCGGCGAACGTGGACGTCGACGAGGCGGCCATCGCCGAAGTAGTCGTAGCCCCACACCTTGTCGAGCAACGCCTCGCGGCTGAACACCTTGCCGGGGTTCTCGGCGAGCTCGCACAGCAGCCTGAACTCGGTCTTGGTGAGGTGGACCTCGTGGCCGGCTTGCAGCACCTTGCCCTCTTCGGGGATCAACTCGAGGTCGCCGAACACCAAGCGGGCGTGTGACGGCGACGTCGGCCGGATGCGGCGCAGCAAGGCACGAATACGGGCCGACAGTTCCTTGGCCGGCGAACGGCTTGGTGAGATAGTCGTCGGCGCCCGCTTCGAGTCCGGCGACGATGTCGTGGGTGTCGTTGCGGGCGGTCACCATCACGACCGGAACGTCGCTCGTGCGGCGAATCGTGCGGCACAATTCGAAACCGTCGATGCCCGGCAACATGATGTCGATCAGCACGACGTCGGGCGCGACGCTGCTGAACAGAGCGATCGCTTCCTCTCCGCTGCCGGCCTCGTCGACGGTCCAACCCTCGTCTTCGAGGGCGAGTTTCACGGCAGAACGAATCCGTTCGTCGTCCTCTACGGCCAGGATCCGGGTTCCCACGTCTCTATGATGCCCCAGATTCCGACCGAAATGATCGTCAATCCGCAGGTCAGGCGGAACGAATCAGTTCGAGCAGGGCGTGGTGGACGCCGGGGGCGGCCGCCAACATCTGTTCCGGGCGGGCTGGCGCGCCCTCGAAGTCGCTGGTGATCGCGCCCGCTTCTCGAGCGATCAGCTCGCCGGCGGCGGCATCCCACGAGTTGAGGTGCCGTTCGTAGTAGGCGTCGAGACGGCCGCACGCGACCATGCACAGGTCGACCGCCGCCGAGCCGAGTCGCCGTACGTCGCGCACCTCGGCGATCAGCCGGGTCAGGAACTCGGCCTGCTGGCGGCGGATCTCGGCGCGATAGGCGAACCCTGTGCCGAGCAGGGCCAGCGCCAGGTCGGTCTCCGAGCTGGCCCTGATCGGTTCGCCGTCGCGAGTCGCCCCGGCGCCGAGCGCGGCCGTGAACATTTCGTTCAAGGGCGGCACGAAGACCGCCCCGGCCTGCATCTCGCCGTGATAGGCGACGGCGATCGAGCACGACCAGCGCGGGCTGGTCGTAGACGAAGTTGGTGGTGCCGTCGATCGGATCGAGATACCAGGCGTATCCGCTCGTGCCCGTCGTCGTCGGTGCCCTCCTCGCCGACGATCGCGTCGTCAGGTCGCAGGCGTCGCAGCTCGCCGACGATGTGGGCCTCGGCGGCACGGTCGAACTCGGTCACGACGTCGGTCAGCGACGACTTGGTGTCGCCGATCGGGCCGGTCGGCCACCCGGTTGCGTTCCGGCCGCCCGTGCGAGCGCGATGGTCTCCAGCCTCGCGGGCCAGCCGTTCGGCCAGCGATCGCAATTCGTCCCGTTCGCTGCTTGTCGGGTCGAGTGTCATTCGGAACGCTCACGCGGTGCGTGCCCCGCCCGCTCGCGGTCGGAGATCTCGCGCCATTCGCCCATCGCCCGCAGCGCCAGGATCGCCACGATCGCCATGCCGCCAGCGCACGACTACGGCGCCGACCAAGAGCCCGATGCCGCGCGGTACGGCGCAGTCGCCTTCGCATTGCAGATCGACGAGGGCGAACCCGATCAGCCCGCCGGCGAGTCCGCCGAGCAGGATCACCACGAAGGCGATGACGCGGGCGGCGACGGGCGGGATCGCCGAGAGGGGACGTGACTCCGACACGCGGCCAGCCTACGCATCGGTTTGCGGCTCGTGCGGGCGATCCGTGCGTAGAGTTCTCCGCCGTGCACGTGGTGATCGTCGTTCCGACGTACAACGAAGCGGACAACATCGTCGAGTTGTGCACCCGCGTCCGGCGCCGCGATGCCCGACGCCGACATCCTCGTCGTCGACGACTCGAGCCCCGACGGGACCGGCGACCTGGCCCGCCGGATGGGGGAGCAGTTGGGCCGAATCACCGTGCTTCAGAGCGGCTCGGGCGGGGAGGGCTCGGATGCGGCCTACCGGGCAGGTTTCACCGCAGCGATCGCGATGGGTGCCGACATCTGCGTGGAGATCGACGCCGATCTGTCGCACGACCCGGCCGTGGTGCCGGCCTTGGTCGCCAACGTCGAGCACGGAGCCGACCTTGCGATCGGCAGTCGCTACGTGCCGGGTGGACGCACCGTCAACTGGCCGCGCCGTCGCCAGGCGCTCGTCGCGATGGGGGAACCGATACGCCGCCGGCGTGCTCGGGCTTGGCGGTCAACGATGCGACGGCAGGATTCCGGGCCTACTCCGTTCCGGCCTTGATCACGATGGGCTACGACGAGGTCGAACGCCGAGGGCTACGGCTTCCAGGTCGAGATGACACACCGGCTGATTCGCTCCGGTGGCAGCATCGTCGAGTTCCCGATCACGTTCAGCGAGCGAGTCGCCGGCGAATCGAAGCTGTCGGGCAGCATCGTCAACGAGGCGCTCGTGCTCGTCGCGCGGTTGTGGCTGATCGATCTCCGCGGTCGACGGCAACGTCGCCGCAGCGGCGGCTGAACACTCAGGCCGGGCCGACCGCCTCGATCTCGTACTCCTGGATGCGGGTCGGATTATCGACGGCGAGCGAGAACGTGATCTTCACGTGTGCGCGATCAACGGTCTGGCGCATCCGATCGTGGCACGTGCGTCATTGATGGCATCGACCGACTTGATCGTCAGGGGTCGCAGTGGCGCAGCGGCGGCGTCTCGGGTCGCCCAGCTGGCATCGGCGCCGACGTTGTTGGAGAACAGGTCGCCGGCAGCGGAATCCTGCCACTCGTTGAGCAACGCGAGCAACCGGTCCGCCGCGTTTCGCAGCTGCGCCGAGGGGCCTCGGTCGGCGCCGGAGCCGGATCGAGTTGATCGAGACACTGTTCGAGCATTCGGATCCCCATCTCGGTCACGGGGGCATATGTCGCGTTGGCGACGGCGATCGTGCCGATTCGCTGTCCGGGCCGCCAGCACATCGTCGAGCCGTAGCCGGGGAGGCCGCCGGAATGGGTCACGATCGAGCCCCGACGGGGCTCGTGCAGATCAGGCGTACCCCGTAGCAGTACGACGCCGCGTAGCGAACGGCGCCGTAGCTGCGCATGCCGACGAACTGTTGGGAGGTCTGCAGTTCGCGCCGCGAGGCGCTGGCTGAGCGGTCCGTCGTCGATGGCCGTCGCGGGCAGGGTAGGCCATCGTCGAGCCACGAGATCCACGTCGCCAGATCGGCGACCGTGGTCCACAGCCCACCCATCGGCGCGATCGACCCGTCACCGAGCGGTGGGAGTTCGTCGATGTAGCCATCAT
>CAVOWX010000007.1:0-137157 GCA_963700265.1 uncultured Acidimicrobiaceae bacterium
CGTCATCCTCGGCGTGCTCGCCACGGTTGTGGTGTTCGCCGTTGGCGGGATCACCGACCGCGGTGACGACGCCGCAACCGACTCCGACGCCAAAACCGTCGAGCATGCAATGGAGGCCTACCGCGCCGCCAATGGCAACTACCCCAACGAGTCGACGCTCGTGTCCGCCGGCTTCCTGCGTGGAGCGTCGGCGCTCCACGACATCAGCCTTGCGCTCGACGGTTCGAACTACACCCTGGTCCCCGCCGGCAGTGGTGGCGGTAGCCGCGGCGGTGGCGGCGGCGGTGGTGGCGGCGGCAATGGCGGCGGCGGCAACGGCGGTTCGTCAGATCAGTCGATCGGCAGCTTCGACGCCACCGTGTACAACCAGGGCGGCTCGCCGGTGGTGGCCGTATTCACACACCGCGACATCAGCGCCGGCTTGGCCTCGATCAGCCCCTCATTCGCCGGCGAAATCATCTGGTTCAACGATCCCGACCTGGACACGGCAACAGAAATCAGCACGGCGCTCGGCACGATCGCCGACGACGGCGTATTGGCCGACAACTCCGATGCCGGGTGGGATGCCGGCTGGACGAACAACGGCACGGCTTCCGACGCGCTCGGTGTCTACGGCAACGCCGTGATCGCCGACGGCTGGAAGTTCAGCGGGAACGTCGAGGGCCTGGTCAACTACGGCACGAATGGTGTCTCCCCCGGTGCTGGCACCTACCTCGGGCACCCCGTCACCACCTTCGGCAGCGGTGCCCGCCAGGTCGCCCTGTTCCCGACAACGGCCGCCGAACAGACCGACTTCGCCAACTTCGCAGCTGCCGGTCGCACGGTTCCGGGCGTGACTCTCAACCTGATGCCGATCCTGCCCCAGGCGCAGATTCTCGCCCTCGCCGGCAACGCCGACTTCAGCTTCGTGGGGTGGATCAGCAACCCGTTCTCGAACGACATGACGACCGCTCACGGCGATCCCTACATCTTCGAGGATCCATCCTCCGGTTCGTCGCAGTGGATGCAATGGCAGGGCGACTACGCCAACTACGACATCCCGTCGTGGGCGACCGAACAGGCCGAGGTGCTGATCTAACCGCACTCGGTGTGACCCTGGACGCATCGTTCATGGTCACGCTGCGAGATCGACCACCGACTGGGGCCGGCGCGGCGGGGCGCCGGCCTCTGGCGTTTTCGGTTCGAGTCAATCACGTCAAGAGCTCTTCAAAGTTTGTTAGGTTCGCTCTACTCGTGATGCCGAACGACCGACCAACAAGCATGGGAGCAAGCGAAGCTCGCCCAGACGACGGGTTCACCTTGATCGAGTTGTTGATCGTGGTCGTGATCCTCGGCATCCTGGCGGCGGTCGTGGTGTTCGCTGTGGGCGGGATCAGCGACCGCGGAACCGCTGCCGCGTCTGCTGCCGACGAGACGACGTTGGAGATCGCCGAAGAAGCTCACATGGCCCAGTTCGGGGTGTACACCGACGAGCCAGGGCTCGTGTCCGCCGGCTTGCTGCGCGACGAGTCGGAGCTGTTCGACATCACACTGGCGAGCGGCGCCGCCAGCTACACGGTCGATGCCGCCGGCACCGCAGCCCCACCGGCCACGACGCCGCCGACCACGGTGCCGTCGGGCCCGGTGCCCGTCACCTATGCCGGCTCGTACGGCGGGGAGTCGATCGGCTCGGGAAGCAGGACGCTCGTGATCATCGGCGACGGTGCCGGCGCCCCCGCCTTCTGGTCGATGCTCCAAGCGACCCCGCCGACCGACACCGAAGTCGTGTGGCTGAATGCCGGCGACATCACGACCGCTGCCGACCTGAGCGCGATCGTCGCCAGCAGCCCCGACTACATCGTCGCCTCGGTCGCCGTGCCGATCTCGACACCGTCGGGACCGTCGTTCGTCGGGTCGTACATGAACGCCAACTGGCCAGGCACCTTCTGGTGGACGTTCTCCCGGGGCCGCAACCCGACGCTGGCCGAACTCGAAACTCTGCTCACCTGATCGACAGGCGGCGGGCGGCCTCGACGATCTGGTCGTTGCTCACGAGCACCAGGTTGGCGGCGTCGCCGAGCGGCACGAACGAGTCGAGTGCGGCGACGCGCTCGACCGCACCGCGGTAGCCGGCCTCGATCAGCCCCGTCACGACACCCTCGCCGACTCCACCGGAGTGGCGGGTCTCGTCGACGATCAGCACACGGTCGGTCTGGTCGGCGTGTTCGAGCACCTGCTCGATCGGCAACGGTGCCAGCCAACGCAGGTCGAACACACGACACGAGATGCCTTCGGCCGCCAATTGGCGTGCGGCCTGGAGCGACATCGCCAGACCGTTCGCCCAGCTGACGATCAGGATGTCGTCGCCCTCGCGAACCAGGCGACCCTCCCCGATCGGAACGTGCTCGTGGACCCATCGATCCGGCGCCGCGTACGGGGCGGTCCACACGCCGTCGCCGGGTTCGAGTAGGTCGCGGGTGTGGTAGAGGGCGATCGGCTCCAGGAAGACGCTGACCGTTCCGTCGCTGACCGCCGCCGCAACGCACGTTCGCAGCATCGGCGCGGCATCGCTGGGATGAGACGGACTGGCGATCACGAGGCCGGGGATGTCGCGCAGCACGGCGACCGAGTTGTCGTTGTGGAAGTGCCCACCGAACCCCTTCTGGTAGCCGTAGCCGGCGATCCGTACGACGAGTGGGTTGCGGTACTGGCCGCTGGAGAAGAACGACAGGCTGGCAGCCTCGCCGCGCAACTGGTCCTCGGCGTTGTGGAGATAGGCGAGGTACTGGATCTCCGGGATCGGCACCATCCCCGACACGCCGGCGCCCAGGGCCAGCCCAAGGATCGACTGCTCGTCGAGCAACGAGTCGAACACCCGCGCCGCGCCGAACCGCTTCTGGAGGCCGCGCGTCACGCCGTACACACCGCCCTTGACGGCGACGTCTTCACCGAACACGAGGGCGTTGGGCGTGGCGGCGAGGATGTCGACCAGGGCGCGGTTGATCGCTTCTGCCAGCGTCAACGGGCCCTCGTGTTCAGGCAATGATCCGTCGAAGGCCCTCTCGCGGCCCGCCTCCGTGCCGGGGTACGAGGCGATCGCCACCACCCGGTCGGGGCGGCGCGGCGACAGCATTTTCACCACGTCGTCGGCATTGTCGAACGTGGGGGCGTGGATCATCTCCAGCGCCAACGCCCGAACCGACGCCCGAACCGAGAGGTAGCGATCGACCAGCTCGCCGGGTGTCGCCAGGCCGTGGGCGACGAGCGCCTTGGCCGTTCCGAGGATCGGGTCGCGACCGTGGTCCTGGCGGATCGCCGCCGCCGATCGGTAGCTCGACTCGACGTCGGTTCCGGCGTGGCCCATGAATCGCACCGTGCGAAGGTGCAAGAACCCTGGCTTACCGGTGCTGCGAACATGGTCGGCGAGCCTCGACGTGGTCTCGAAGACCGCCTCCGGATCGGCTCCGTCGACCTGCTCGTAGCTCAGGTCGGGTCGGTGGGCGAACGACGCCTCGATCCACCCGGTCGGGGTTGGCGTGCTGATGCCGAGCCCGTTGTCCTCGCACACCAGCAGCAACGGAATCGGCAGCCCGCTGTGCGATACGAAGCAGGCGGCGTTGATCGCCCCCTGGGCGGTGGAGTGGTTGGCGCTGGCATCGCCGAACGAACACACCGCGAGCGCATCCGGTGCCCACGGGGTCGTCAGCTTGAGGCGCCGCGCACGGCCGATCGCGAATGCCACGCCGAGCGCCCGCGGCACCTGGGAGGCGATCGTGGAGGTCTGGGGAATCACTCCGAGGGCGTGGTGGCCGAACACCTTGTGGCGGCCGCCCGAGATCGGGTCTTCGGTGAGCGCCAGCATCCCAGCCAACACGTCGCGCACCGCCTGGTGCCCCGGTCGATGCTGGGCGCGGGCGCAGTAGAACCCGCCCGACCGGTAGTGCAGGAGGGCCGGGTCGGTCAGTCGCAGGGCGGCCGCGACGGCAGCGTTGCCCTCGTGGCCGCTCGAGCCGATCGTGTAGTAGCCGTGGCCCTGGGCACGCAACCAGCGGGCGCTGTGGTCGAGCGCCCGACTCTCGATCTGGGCGATGAAGATCTCGGACAGCGGGGCGGCCGATGGGCCAGAAGCCCGAGCCGACTCCACTGGCGGGCCGGAGTCGCCGATCGATGAGATGGCGTTGAGGAGCGATCGTTCGAGTTCGTGCAGATCGTCGGGCAGCGGGGCTCCGGTCACACTCGAATCGTAGGCCGTCCAGCGGCCACCCAACCGTGGCCGACGGAGGCGACCGGGTACGTTCGACACCGAGAGCACGATGCAGTACCGCCACACCATCCCGCCGCCCGACGCCGACAGCCGCGGACGGGCGTTGTCGGCGCAGCTCGGTTGGCTGCGATGAACGACTCCTGGGCGAGTCGCGACTCGGGGGCAGGCGGCGATCATCCACGGGGGTATTCCGGTGACCTTCCGATCGAGATCCCGTTGACCGGTGGCGGGCCGCTCACGGCGTCGGACGATTCGCCTTCATCGGCCGACGATCAGCCCCAGTCGCCCAACTGGCGCCGACTCGTGGGTCTGGCGTCGCTCGGCGGCGTGGTGATCGGCATCGCGGTGGCGGTCGTGGTGTTGAACGTCGGCTCGGGCGGCGATTCTGAGGACGGGATACCCGGATCGCCGACGAGCACGGTGGATGGTTTCGAACTCGCCTCGTCGATCACGACACCTCCGACGCTCCCGACATCCGGCCCGGAGGTGGTGGTCGACCCGGCGTCGACCACCTCTGGGCCGACGGGCACAGCCATCTCACCACCTGTCACGACCGAGGCCCGTCCGGTGATGTCGCCGACGACCGGGTCGTTGCCCACCTTTCAGCCATTCACCGGTGTGCCCGACAGCGGGCCGGACAGCTTCGACCTCGAAGCCGCCGTCGCCCGATTCGGCGACGACTTCGCCCGACGCAGCGTGACCCACATCGAGGTCGGGGAGGAGGAGGGGACGCTCGATGTCACGATCATTCGTGATCCGTTCAACAATCGATATCGGCTGACGCTCGTCTCCGCCTCGAGTGTTCGCGAGGCGATCGTCGACATCGACAGCGAACTGAGCTACGTGCTGAGTGAAGGGAGTTGGGTGGCGCTGCCGAACTCGGCGCTCGTGATCGGAGTCGCGGCTGCGGATCTGGCGGACTATCTCGACCGACTGATGCTCGGGCCGCTTCGACCGGACACGTGGGCGGCAGCCACCGTGCAACCCGGATCGACGGTGTTGTTCCCAGGCTCCAACTCGATCGCCGGTTCGTTCGTCGTCGAACTAGCGGGAGACCTGATCCCCGAATGGCAGTTCCACGCTTTCAGCGTGGTCGCCACGATGCCTGGTGAGCTGAGACCGGAGCGGATGACCTACCTGGCGTACGTCGACCGCCAGGGAGACTTGAGCCTCGTGCTCGGCGAGGCGGCGATCGAGGACGCCACCCAACTCATCACCCATCGGATCGAGACGCTCCAGATTCCCGAAGTCGTGCTGCTGCCCGAACCATCCCTGATCCGCTCCGCCGTCGACCTGGCCAACTGAACGGTCTATCGCCATGGCCGATCGCCGCCGCCCGCCGGATCAACGAGACGTCAAACCGATCGAGGTACCGCTGACCGGTCCTGGCTCACTTGCGTCCGACACTCAGGCGAACCCGACCCTCGTCGTCTCCGCAGCCGACCGCCACGTCCGTTCTCGGGTGTGGACGGCGGGGCTCGTGGCGCTGGCGTTGCTCGGTGTCAGCGTGCTGGCGTCGGCGGTGCTGTTGGGCTTGGGGTGGATCGACGACGACAGAACGGCCGACCGCCGATCGAGACCCGACATGAACGATCCGGCTTCGACCGTGACGACTCTGCCGAGCCTGTCCGCGCTCGACCAGATTCCTACACCCGATGGGGTGCCCGCCGCCCCCGTAGGTCCCGGAGCGCCGGCCCGCGCCGGTTCCCTGCTCGACCAGGTCAGCGTGCCCACCTACCCCAAGGCGATCCGAGACTCTGAGGCCCAGCCCGGCGGGTACGACCTGGTCGCCGCCATCGCCGCACTGGAGCACGACATTCCACGCACCAGTTCGACCCACCTCGAGATCGGCGTCGGCGGATTCATCACCGACGTGGCAATCGTGCGCGATCCAGTCACCGACCGATATCAGGTCACCCTGGGAGACGTGATCGCGATCGTCGACCCATCGACAGGAGACACCTTGGTCGATCTGTCGTCGCCTGGCGAGCAACGGTGGGCCACGGTCGACCAACGGTCGTTCGCCGACTCGGTCGGTGTCGACAGCATCGGTGCGCTGTATTCGCGCCTACTGCTGGGGCCGGTGAGGCCCGACACCAGGGCGTGGGCAACCGTGACGCCGGGCGACCTCGTGACGATCGACGAACTCACCGTCGCCCGGGAGTTCACGGTGGAGTTGCCCGGATCTGCGATTCCGGAGTGGCAGTTGTACGCGCTGGGGCCGACCGCCGAGTTCACTGCCGTCGACCTCCCGACACGCCTGACCTATCGCGTGTACGTCGACCGCCAGAACACGATTCGACGGGTCGTCGGTCTCAGCAACCTCGGAAGCACTCCACAACTCGTCGTGCACAACCTCGGCACGCTCGCCGAACGCTTCCCGATCGAACTGCCAGATTCAGCCGCCATCGAGCGGTAGCGCGATCGCTTCCCGAATCCGGGAATCGCCGCCGGCGGCACGCCGTCAGCCGCTTCGCTAGGGTCGCATCATGGTGTTGCCGAGCGACGATCCCCGGGCTCGTGACGTCAGGCGGGCGATCCAGACTGGTGACCTGGATGCATTGAGGAATGTGCTGGCCGAGCACCCCGAGCTGGTGGCAGCGTCGATCGAGTTCCCCGACGGGGCGGCCCGCACGTTGTTGCACATCGCCACCGACTGGCCTGGCCACTTCCCCGACAACGTCCAAACGGTCGAGCTGCTGATCGCCGCCGGCGCCGACGTGAACGCCCGCGTTCGGGGGCCACACACCGAAACGCCGTTGCACTGGGCAGCCAGCTCGGATGACCTCGATGTGCTCGACGTCTTGCTCGACGCAGGCGCCGACATCGAGGCCGACGGTGCTGTGATCAGAGGAGGCACGGCGCTGGCCGACGCCACCGCCTTCGCCAAGTGGCGATGCGCGCGACGGTTGATCGAGCGCGGGGCCAACTCGGTCTTGTTCGAGTCGGCGGTGATGGGCCTGCTCGACCGTGTCATGAGCGACCTGGCTGCCGACCCTCCCCCGTCCGAGATCGATATCTCGTTCGCGTTCTGGGGCTCGTGCCACGGCGGCCAGCAAGCCGTCGCCGAGCACCTGTTGGAACACGGCGCCGACATCAACTGGGTCGCCCCCTGGAACGACCAGACCCCACTCGACGCCGCCACAGACAATAACTTCGTCGACCTCGCCACGTGGCTGATCGCCCGCGGCGCTCAGCCCAGCGAGACCTGACCGCCCCGGTCGTCGGCTGCGCACCATGCGGCCATCCTCCTCGTCGAACGAGCGATCACTCGAGAACCAGTGCATCCGTCACGGTCGAGGTGTTGTGTTGGGCGACCGCTCGATCGGTGTCAGTCATCAGGTGCGATGGCTTTCACGCCGGCGATCGTCGCTGTTGTCAGTTTTCGATGAGCGTGAGCAGCATCACCGTCGGCTCGGTGGCTACCAACGCGTGGGGTGCGCCGGGTGCCATGTGCAGCCAGGACCCCGGGCCGAGATCGAGCGGCTCGGCGTCGACGGTGAAGCGCAGGCGGCCAGAGAGGACCTGGATCACGCCGGCTTGGCCCGCCTGGTGCTCGGTGAGCTGTTCGCCGGTGTCGAAGGCGAACACGGTGACGTCCAATCCGTCGCCCCGGTGAACCACCTTGGACACGACGGCACCAGCCTGGATCGTCACTTCGTTCGCAGGATCGGAGATCAAGGTGTGGGCCATACCGCCATCATGCCCAGTCCAGAGCGTTGTCGCTGCCCCGAAGGTGACTTTGGCGAGGCGCCGACTGGGCTCTGCGGATCTGCCGGCCATGGTGCACACCCGACCAATCTTTGACAAACTGTCAATGTGAGCACTTTGGACGACGCACCATCCGGATCCGATGCTTCGGCAGTCACCGCTTCGTTCACGTTGAACGGGGAGCCGGTGGTGGTGCGGCGTCCGCATCCGCATCTCTTGGCGGCGCTGCGCGAGGAACTCGACGTCACGTCGCCGAAAGATGGCTGCTCACCATCGGGGCAGTGTGGGTGTTGCACGGTGTTGATCGACGGCAAGGCCGTGGTGTCGTGTCAGCAGTCGCTGGAGAAGATCGACGGCAGCGAGATCATCACGCTCGAGGGCGTGCCGGAGAACGAGCGCAAGACGTTCGCTGACGCGTTCGCCGCCAACGGTGGGTTGCAGTGTGGGTTCTGCATCCCAGGGATCGTGATGCGGGCCAAGGCCCAGATCGACAAGAAGGGTTCCGAACTCACGAGGAAAGGTATGGCGCCCCACCTCGGGGCACACCTGTGTCGCTGTACGGGCTACGTGAAGATCCTCGACGCCATCGAGGCGGTCGCTCAGGGCACGGCGTGTGCACCGGCCCTGTCGGGCGAGATCGGTGGCGGCGGCGCCAAGTACGAGGCCGCCGAGCTGACGCTCGGTGACCGCGGCTACGTCGACGACATCCGGGTACCGGGCATGTTGCACGCCGCCCTGCGACTGACCGACCACGCCCGCGCCGACATCACCTCGATCGACACGTCCACCGCTGAAGCGGCCGACGGGGTGGTCGCCACGTTCACGGCTGCCGACATCGTCGGCGAGCTTCGGGTCGGCATCATCTACAAGGACTGGCCGGTGATGATCCCGATCGGCGGCACCACCTCGTGCCCCGGCGACGTGCTGGCGATCGTCGTAGCCGAAACCCGCGAGCAGGCCCGGGCCGCCGCCGAATTGGTCGACGTCGGGTACACGGTGCACACGCCGGTCACCGACCCGGTCGCGGCGCTCGCACCCGACAGTCCGTTGTCGGTGTGGGGCACGAAGAACAACACGTTGTCGGTCAGCGCCTACCAGCGCGGCGGCGACGTCGATGAACTGCTCGCCACGAGCGCCTTCACGGTTCGCGAAACGTTCACGACGCAACGCATCGAGCACGCCTTCCTCGAACCCGAATCGACGCTGGCGGTGCCATCGGGTGACGGCGACGAGCGCACGATGCACGTCTACTCCGGCGGCCAAGGTGTGTGGGACGACCGCGACGACATCGTCGCCATGCTCGGCGTCGACACCGCCGCGTCACCGTCGAGTTGGTGTCGAACGGTGGCGCCTTCGGCGGCAAGGAGGACATGAGCAACCAGGCCCACGCCTCGCTCGCCGCCTGGCTGCTGGGTCGCCCGGTCAAATGCACGCTGTCTCGCGAGGAGAGCTTCCGGATCCACGCCAAACGTCACCCGATCACGCTCGACTACGCCGCCGGCTGTGACGCCGACGGCCGTCTGATCGCCCTCAAGGTTCGGGCAATCGGCGACTCGGGCGCCTACGCCAGCGTCGGCATGAAGGTCCTCGAACGAGCTGCCGGGCATGCCTGCGGGCCGTATCGGTGGGATGCGCTCGACATCGAGGCCACCGCCGTGCGCACCAACAACCTGGTGTGTGGGGCATTCCGCGGGTTCGGTGCCAACCAGGCCCAGTTCGCGATGGAAGGTGTGCTCGATCGGTTGGCCGAGCAGGTCGGCATCTCGGGCTGGGAGATCCGCAAACGCAACGTGATCCATCCCGGCGACGAATGGGGACCCGGCCAGATCATGGACGACGGCGCCGGCGGCGCTGAGGCGGTACTCGACGAGATCAAGGGCGCTTACGACGAGGCCCGAGCGGCCGGCAAGGCGATCGGGCTCGGGCTGGGGCTGAAGAACTCGGGGCTCGGCAACGGTTTTCGCGAGGTGTGCGGAGCGGTGATCCGGTTCCGTAGCGACAACGGGCGGGTCGAGGTGCGCCACGGATTCACCGAGATGGGCCAGGGCGTGCACACCGTGGCGCTTCAGGTCGCCGCCGAGGAACTCGGGATCGACCCCAACCGGATCGACGTGATCGTCGACACCACCCGCCAACTCGGTTTCGGGCAGACCACCGGATCACGCGGCACGCTGATGACCGCAGGATCGGTGCAGCTCGCCTGTCAGGCAGCACTCGCCGCCGAGTGCGCACCCGACGTCGACCACACCGCCGAGTACGTCGTCGACTGGACCCAGAAGCTGGGTGACCCCAACGTGACCAACCCCACGATCCACTCGTGCTTCAGCTTCGCCGCCCAGTTGGCGATCGCCGATCGCGAGACCGGCGCCATCGAGAAGGTGATCGCCGTCCACGACGTGGGGCGGGCGATCAACCCGATGCTGGTCGAGGGTCAGGTCGAGGGCAGCGTGCACATGGGCCTCGGGTACGCCCTCACGGAAGACTTCCCGACCGATCCCGAGACCGGGTTCCCGACCAACATGACGCTGCGCTCACTCGGCATCCTGCGCGCCAAGGACGTGCCCGAGATCGAGGTTCGGATCGTCGAGGTGCCGCAACCCCGCTCGCCGTACGGCATCAAGGGCGTCGGCGAAATCGGCCTCGTGCCCACCGCCCCCGCCGTGGCCGCCGCCCTGCGCGAAGCAACCGGCGTCTGGCACACCAAACTCCCCATGAAGTCCGTCGACTAGCCCGTTTTTGGGGTCAGGTGAAGGGGGCGAGGGCGGCCAGCGCTGTTGCGAGGTCGAACTGCTCTGGGTCGAATGACACCAGGGGGCCGTTCGGGTCGGAGAACCAGGGGCGGGCGGCGCCGAGCTCATAGAGCGAGCCACAGGCGATCATCTCGACGGGAACGATGCCGGCGGCGTCGAAGGTCATCGAGCCCGGCCCAGTCTCGGTATCGCAAGACACCCCGTCGACCATGGTGTAGGGGATCGCAACGACGTCACCCGGCGCAAGGTCGACCACACCGAGCGCCTCGCTCGGGTTTGAGGCCTCGAGACGTGCCGTCATTGCGGCGCTGTGCCCGTCGACCGCCGTGAGTTCGCCGAGCACACAGCTGTCAAAGCCGGCGTTGTGGATCAGCACGAATCCCTCGACGGTGGCGGTGTCGAGTTGGTCACACGGTTGGGTCGCAAGGTCGTTGGGAAAGAACGCCGTGAGCTCCCAGCCACACGACGTAATCGCTGCCGTCGGCACGACCACGGTGTCACCGAGGATGTTGAACTCGGCGAGCGTCACCAGCTCCGGGGAGAGGCACTTCTGGCCGGATTGACCGACCACCAGATCGGCCCACCCGCCAGGGTCGATCCAGACGTTGGGTTCGATCGCCGGGTCGAGCCACATCGACCCGGTCACGTCGACTTCGCAGACCTCATCGGCCAGATTGAGCAACCGGATGGTCGCGTCCGCGGTGTCGTCGGCAATCGTGACCTGGGCGGTCCACATCTCCAGTTTGGCGAGCGAGCAGGGTCCCGGCGTGGTCGGGGCTGCGACGGTGGACGCGGTGATTTGGCTCGGCGCCAGCTCGTCAGACGGCCCAGTGTGATCCGTTGCGATCACCGTTTCGGAGAGCGGAAGCGTTGCGGGAACCGCCTGCTCGGTGCTACTACAGGCCACCAGGAGGAACGCACCGATCACGACACCGATCACCGCGTTCGGGCAACATCTTCGCCTCACACCGCTCCGCCTCACATCCAGCACCCTACGATCCCCCGCCCCCACATGGCCACGCAGCCCGCGTAACGGCGAGGTGCAGGGCCTGGCGCGACGGGTGGGGTCGCCGTTAGCGACCCCACCGTCGAGTTCACATGGAAGTGAGCTCGCTGTTCGTCAGCTGATCCAGGCCGACCACTCGGCTTGGTGGGCAGCGACCCACTTGGCGGCAACCGCTGCCGGGTCCTCACCGTCGATCTCGAACGCCGGCAGCATCTCGAGCTGATCCTCGGTCGTGATCGTGAAGGCCTGCAGGAAGGCGTACACATCGGGTGCCTTCTCTTGCAGCTGCGCCGAAGCGGCCTTGATCAGCACGTCCTCGGGATAGTCGCAGTTGTAGGCGCCATCCGAAGCACCAGCCGAGGCGGTGCATTCGTCGGTCACAGCAGGCAACTCGACCTTGACCAAGTCGTACTTGGCAACTGCTGCAGTCGGGGTCCACCAGTACATCACGACGGCCTCGCCGGCCGAAGAACGAGCGTCGAGCTCGGCGATCGTCGCCGCCTCAGAACCCGAATACTGGACCTGGAGTGGCAGGTCGAGATTGGCGACGATCTGCTCGTCGAACTGCGAGTACGACGGGTCGGTCGCCAAGAAGCGACCGAGGTCGCCCGACTCGGCGGTGGCGAACAATGCCGCCGCCTCTGGATCGAGGAAGCCCTCCCATGTCGCCAACTCAGGGTTGTCGTCGAGCACGTACTGCGGCACGAACCAGCCGATCCGGCCGACCGCTCCAAGGTCACCGAGGTGCGTCACGGTCCCATCGTCGAAGTAGGCGTTCTCGGCGTCGGTGATGCCCGACGGCCAGATCTCGAGCACGGCGTCGAGGCTGCCGTCGGCCATGCCGGTGAACATCGCATCGTTCTCGTTGACCTCGGTGATCTCGACCGGGTAGTGCAGTTCGGACTCGATGATGCTCTTGGCGACCTCGGCGTTCAAGCGCGACGCCGACCATGGATTCACGATCAACTTGATCGTCGGCTTCGACGAGTCGACACCTTCCATCGCCGGCTCATCAGCCGGCTCCGCCGCTGGTTCAGCAGCGGGTTCGGCAGCGGGTTCGGCTGCTGGTTCAGCGGTCGTGTCGTCATCGTCACCACCACATGCTGCGACACCCATTGCGGCGAGCACTGCGAGTGCTACGAGTCGTTTCTTCATGAGTTCCCCCTCTGTCGGCCGGCGGCCGTTCTCGTTTCGCGTACATTACCGGGCATGCGCCCGGCCGCCGCTCCACCCGCCTGCATCGAAGTGCGAGAACTGTGGAAGGTATTCGGCTCTCGGCCGGAACGAGCGGTCGAGATGGCGGGCACGGGCGCCAGCCGGGCGGAGGTGCTCGACGCCACGGGTTGCACGATCGGCGTGCGCGACGTGTCGTTCGACGTGGACCTCGGCGAGACGTTCGTCGTGATGGGTTTGTCGGGTTCCGGCAAGTCGACGCTGGTGCGTTGCGTCGCCCGCTTGAGCGAGGTCACCAAGGGTCAGGTCACACTCGACGGCGACGATCTCACGGCGATGGACGAGCAGACGCTGCGCCAAGTTCGCCGCAAGAAGCTGTCGATGGTGTTCCAACACTTCGGTCTGTTCCCGCATCGCACCGTCCTCGACAACGCCGGGTATGGGCTGGAGGTGCAACGAATCCCCAAGGCACAGCGCCACGCCGAGGCGATGCGGGTGCTCGAACTGGTCGGGCTGCAGGGATACGAACACCACTACCCACAACAGCTTTCCGGTGGCATGCAGCAAAGGGTCGGGCTTGCTCGGGCGCTCGCCGTCGACCCGGCCGTGTTGTTCTTCGATGAACCGTTCTCGGCGCTCGACCCACTGATCCGTCGCGACATGCAAGACGAGCTGATCCGGCTCCAGGAGACGATCCAGCGCACGATCGTGTTCATCACCCACGACTTCGCCGAGGCGATCAAGCTCGGCGACCGGATCGCGATCATGAAGGACGGCGTGTTCGACCAGATCGGCACCGCAGCCGAACTGATCACGAACCCTGCCACCGACTACGTCCGCGAGTTCACCCAGGACATCCCGAAAGCCAAGGTGCTCACGGCGGGTGACGTGATGGCGAACGCACGCGGCGGCGCCCGTCAGGCCCACACCGACGATCTCGTCGAGGTGTTGATCCCCAGGTTGCTCGACGACCCCGAGCCGATCGACGTCGTGAACGACGCCGGGGACTCGATCGGGTCGGTCGATCGAGGCATCGTGTCGGCGCTGCTCACGGAGCTGCCGTGACGGCTGTGCCGATCGGTGCCACGACGGAACGACACGCGTCGACATCCGCCGCTGGATGCCGTTGGCGATTCTCGGTGTCGGCGTGGCGGTGCTGCAGCTGGCGTTCACCTCGGCCGAAACGTTCCCGGCCAAACTCGACACGTTCTTCTCCGACCCGATCGACCGGGCCGGGGCATGGATGCGTTCGAACCGGCTCGACCGCACGATCGAGGGCCGCTTCGACCCAGGGCACCCGATGTTCACGAAGTTCTTCACGCCGATCTCGAAGTTCATCGGCGGGGCGATCGGCAATCTCACCGACCTGCTGCTGTGGGCACCGTGGTTCGTCGTCATCGCCGCCATCGCTCTGATTCCGATCACCCGCCGGATGTGGACCGAGGCTGTCGTCGTCGCCGCCGCCTTCGTCTACATGGGCGTGTTCGACCTGTGGAAGTCGAGCATGCAGACGCTGTCGTTGATGACCGTGTCGGTGCTGTTGGCGGTCGTGATCGGTCTGCCGCTCGGGGTGTGGGCGGCGATGCAGCCACGAGTCGAGATGGTGATGCGACCCGTCCTCGACGCAATGCAGACGATTCCCGCCTTCGTGTATTTTCTGCCGCTCCTGATGCTGCTCGGGATCGGCAACACCCCCGCCGCCGTAGCAACGGTCATCTATGCCCTCCCACCCGTCGTTCGTCTCACCACGCTGGGCATCAAGCAAGTGCCCGACGCAGCCGTCGAGGCATCCACGATGTTCGGGGCATCGCGTCGACAGACCTTGATCAAGGTGCAGCTCCCGATGGCCGTCCGAACGATCATCACCGGCATGTCGCAGACGGTGATGATGGCGCTCGGGATCGTGGTGTTGGCAACACTGATCGGTGCCACCGGGTTGGGCAGCCCGATCCTCGAGAGTCTCAACCAACGCCGGCCGGGACGAGGGCTTGCGGCCGGGTTCGCGATCGTCGCCATCGCCCTGATACTCGATCGGATCTCGCGGGCGGCGGCCGAGGGGGATCGCACTCGTCGGCTGCCGCGAACCTGGCAGCTCGGTGCCCTGGCGGCGATCGTGGTGGCGACCCTGATCGGCCGCTCCGCCGGCTGGTCGACGTTCCCGGCACGGTGGGACTGGACCAGTTTCGACTTCATCGACGATGCCATCAACTGGGTTCGTGACAACGCCCGACCCGTGACTCGACGGTTCACCGACGAAGTCACCACCAAGCTGTATCTCCCGCCGCGCGACTTCCTGACCGACACGGTGGCGTGGCCGGTGCCGGTGTTCGTCACCGGCTGGGCGTGTTGGCGGATCCGTGGTATCGGCCTGGCGGTGTTCGCTGCCTCGGCGGTGCTGTCGATCGGACTGATCGGCCTGTGGGAACCCTCGATCGTCACGCTCGTGCAGGTCATCATCTCCACCGTCTTGACCCTGCTCGTCGCGATCCCACTCGGAGTGTGGGCCGGGCGCAATCGGAGGGTCGAGCGAGCGATGGGGCCGATCCTCGACGCCTTCCAGACGATGCCGTCGTTGGTCTACATCATCCCCTGCGTCGTGCTGTTCACGGTTGGTGTCGTGCCGGGCATCATCGCCACGGTCATCTACGCGATGGTGCCGGGTGTCCGCATCACGGCACTCGGTATTCGCGAGGTTCCGGAGGAGAGCATCGAGGCGTCGCGAACGTTCGGGGCGACACCTCGCCAGACGTTGTTCAGGGTGCGCCTCCCGCTCGCCGCCCCCACGATCATGGCGGGCGTCAACCAGGTGATCATGATGGTGCTGGCAATGGTCATCATCACCGGCCTGGTGGGCGGCGGCGGGCTCGGATTCATGGTCACCGAATCGCTGGCGCGGAGCTACTTCGGGCAAGGGTTCGAAGTCGGGCTGGCTCTCGTGCTGATGGCGATGATCCTCGACCGCTATACCGAAGCCTGGTCAGACCGCCTGAAACCCCCCTCCACGTAACGGATCGGTGTCCAGACACCTTTCCGTGCGCCGGGGGTGTCGTGGCGGGCGTCTACGGTTGGGGGCATGAGCGCCAACCTCCGCAACTACGTCAAGTCCCTGTACGCCTTCGATCACGTTCTCAGCCTCACCTCCGACAAGGCACTGGCACGCAAGTCGCCGTGCGCCGGATGGACCGGCAAAGACGTCGTCGAACATGCCCTCGGCAGTGTGAAGATGATCCACAGCTTCACCACCACCGGCAATGGTCCGAAGTCGACACCGAAGGTGGGGGCCAACCCGATCGCCCAGTGGGCCAAGCTGCGCGACGCAACGATCGAGGTGCTCGACCAGCCAGGCGCGCTCCAGTCGATCGCCAACGACCCGTTCGGCCCGGAGTTCGGCCCGATACCGATCGACAACCTGGTCGGGTTCATGAGCGCCGACCTGGTGATCCACGCCTGGGATCTCGCACGCACCGCCAAGGTCGACGAGCGGCTCGACCCAGCACTGTGCAAGGCCAGCATGGCGGTCTGGAAGAGCCTGCCGGCCGAGGTGTTGCGCGGCCCCGGCATGTTCGGCCCGGCGGTCAAGCCAGGCAAGGGAGCCGACGCCCAGACCCGCCTGCTGAACTTCCTCGGCCGCGCCACCTGAAGCCGCGATCCGCGGAACGGATGGTGTCAGACATCTTTCGTTGCAGTCGGTGGTTTGTTCACGCTGCGTTCACATTGCGAACATGGAGGGGTAATCGCACGGTGACATCGTGCCGCTACCCCTACAACCGTTCTTTGGAAGGACCCCTTTCGTGGCGTACCAAGCTGAATACATCTGGCTCGATGGCACCAAGCCGACGAACCTGCTTCGCAGCAAGACCAAAATCCTGCACGACGAGATCTCCGAGCCCCCGATCTGGGGTTTCGACGGGTCGTCGACCAACCAGGCCACCGGCGACAAGTCCGACTGTGTGCTCAAGCCGGTGTTCCATTGTCACGACCCGATCCGTGGTGGCCGCAACATCCTGGTGATGTGCGAAGTACTGCTGGCGTCGAACATGCGCCCCCACGCCACCGACACCCGAGCCGTCGCTGCGCGGATCGAGAAGAAGTACGCCGACCGTGAAATGTGGTTCGGACTCGAGCAGGAGTACACGATGCTCCGCACCGACGGCTCCCCACTCGGATTCCCCGCCGGCGGCGGACAGCCCGCACCTCAGGGCCCTTACTACTGCGGTGTCGGCACCGGCCGCATCATGGGCCGCGAGATCGTCGAGATCCACACTCAGGCCTGCATCGATGCCGGTCTGTCGATCTCTGGCACCAACCCCGAGGTCATGCCAGGACAGTGGGAGTTCCAGATCGGCCCGCTCGGCCCGACCGCGGTCGGCGACCAGATGCACATCGCTCGCTGGCTGCTGCACCGCATCGCCGAAGACTTCGACGTCATCATCAGCCTCGACGCCAAGCCGGTCAAGGGCGACTGGAACGGCGCCGGATGCCACACCAACTTCTCGAACATCGCGATGCGCGAGAACTACGAGGCGGTCATCAACGCCTGCGAGGCGATCGGCGACAACTTCATGGAGCTCGTCCTCAACTACGGCGACGGCATCGAGGACCGCCTGACCGGTCAGCACGAGACCGCCCCGTGGAACAAGTTCAGCTACGGCGTCTCCGATCGCGGCTCGTCGATGCGTATCCCGTGGCAGGTCGAGAAGGACGGCAAGGGCTACGCCGAGGATCGCCGCCCGAATGCCAACGTCGATCCGTACATCGTCGCCGGAATGATCACCGAGGTCGTCTGCTCGGGGCTCGAGCCGAAGACCGGCAAGAAGATCAAGAAGGCTCCAGCCAAGAAGACTCCGGCCAAGAAGGCAGCCGCCAAGAAGAAATGACGTCAACCCACAACAGATGACGGGATGTGCCAGGCACATCCCGTCATTTCAATCGGACGACGAGCGGACCAGACTGGTGAGGTGAGCGAATTGCTCGATCAACATCGCGACTACGTGTTGCGCACCGTGGAGGAACGAGGCGTGCGATTGGTGCGCCTCTGGTTCACCGACGTGCTCGGCAACCTCAAGAGCTTCGCCATCAGCCCGGCGGAGCTCGAGAACGCGCTCGAGGACGGCATGACCTTCGACGGGTCGTCGATCGACGGGTTCTCGCGGATCCAAGAATCCGACGTTTTGGCGGTGCCCGACCCTGACACGTTCGAGCTGCTCCCATGGGGCGAGCCGGGCGCCGCCGAGGCGCGGGTGTTCTGCGACATCCACAGCCTCGACGGCACTCCGTTCGAGGGCGACCCACGCCAGGTACTGCGCCGCCACGTCAAGGCGGCCCACGACCTCGGCCTGACGTTTTACATCGCCCCTGACGTCGAGTTCTTCTACTTCGAGCAGCCGGTCAGGGGCAAGAAGCCTCGGCCGCTCGACCAGGGCGGCTACTTCGACCTCACCACACGCGACGCCGCCGGTGACCTTCGCAAGCAGACGATCCGCAAGCTCGAGCAGATGAGCATCCCGGTCGAGTACAGCTTCCACGAGGACGCGCCCAGCCAGCACGAGATCGACCTGCGCCACACCGATGCCCTCACCATGGCCGACAGCGTGATGACGTTCCGGCTGATCGTCAAAGAGGTCGCCGCCAGTCAGGGCGTGCACGCCACGTTCATGCCCAAGCCGCTCGAAGGCGTCCAGGGCTCGGGCATGCACCTCCACATGTCGCTGTTCCGCGGTGACGAGAACGCCTTCTATGACGAAGCCGACCCGCACTTCCTGTCGCCGCTCGCCAAATCGTTCATGGCCGGCTTGCTGGTTCACGCAGCCGAGATCACGGCGATCACGAACCAGACCGTCAACAGCTACAAGCGGCTGGTGCCCGGATTCGAGGCGCCCGTGCACATCAGTTGGGCCCGCAACAACCGCAGTGGCCTGATCAGGGTGCCGTTCGCCAAGAAGGGCAATCCGCTGGCGACCCGCATCGAGTACCGCTCGCCCGACCCGGCGTGCAACCCCTACCTCGCCTTCAGCCTGCTGCTGGCAGCGGGTATGCGCGGCATCGAGCAGGGCTACGAGTTGCCCGAGGAAGCCGACGCCAACCTGTTCGAGATGGACGACGCCGCGCTCGCCAAGCTCGGCATCACGCAGCTTCCGCAGTCGCTGTCCGATGCGCTGCACACGATGGAGAACAGCGAGCTGGTTCACGAGGCGCTCGGCGAGCACATCTTCGAGTGGTTCCTGCGCAACAAGCGTCGCGAGTGGCGCGACTACAAGACCCACGTCAGCCAGTTCGAGCTCGATCGGTACCTGGGGTCGATGTGAGCCAAGCGGCCGGAGCGGACGACGCCAGCATGCTCGCCGTGTTCTCCGACCCGGTCGCGCCCGAACTCGCTCGCTCGCTCGACCTCGCCGGCTATTCGTGGAAGGCGGTCGCCTCCGCCGACGAAGCAGCCGACAGCGAACCGGCCGACGGCTGGCAGTGCGCGATCGTCGACTGCACGGGCGACGCCGAAGGCGCCTGGGCATTCACCCGCACGATCCGCAAGTCCGAGGGGTCACAGATCAAGGTGTTCGTGCTGGTCGGCGGCGGACAACTCGGCGACCTGCATCTGCGTGACGACCTGTTCGACGACTTCTGCCTGTCGCCCTTTCACCCGGCCGAGTTCGAGGCCCGCCTGCGACACCTGCTGTGGAGCGTCGGCGACGCCGCCGCCCCGCGGCAAGAACTGGTCGAGTACGGCCAACTCGTCTTGAACCTCGAGACGTACCAGGCCACGATCGCCGGTCGGCCGCTCGACATGACCTACATGGAGTACGAGTTGCTCAAGTTCCTCGCCCAGAACCCGGGCAAGGTGTTCAGCCGCGAGATCCTGCTGTCACGGGTGTGGGGATACGAGTACTACGGCGGCGCCCGCACCGTCGACGTGCACATCCGGCGCCTGCGCGCCAAGCTCGGCGAAGAACACGCCGGCCTGATCGCCACCGTGCGCTCCGTCGGCTACCGCTTCGGCCAGTCCCGCTGGCAAACCTGAGTTGGGAGTTGTGCCAGGCACAACTCCCAACTCAGTAGGCGAAGACGTCGATCAGGATCCAGCCTTTCACGGGTTGGCCGTTGTCGATCACGATCGCTTCGGCGTAGCCGTTGCTGAACAGGCCGGTCAACGAACCTGGCAGTCCGTCGGGCAGGACCGTCCTCGGCGCGGTTTCCACGGGTTGGCTCAGTAGGTAGAAGTTGTCGCCACCCTCGATCCGCTGGGTTCTGAACTCGTAGCGCAGTTCGCACTGGCCTTCGAGCAGTAGGGCTTGCACCCATCCGTCCGTGCCGCTGCTGGTGGTCACCCGGGCCATCATCGTGACGTTGTCGGCATCGAACACGAGATCGCTGATCGTCACGGGGCCAGGATCGCCGTTCGGCCATGACTCGATGACCGTGGCGCTCAGCGACGGATCGTCGTAGATCTCGGCCGGATACTTGGTCGGCTCACCGAACAGCATCACCGGCCGGATCGAGCACGGCAGGGGTGGTGGCAGCGTCGTGGTGGTCGTCGCTGGAACCGTCGTGATGGTGGTCGTCGTGGTGATGGTGGTCGTCGTGGCGATGGTGGTCGTCGTGGTGCTCGTGGTGCTGGTCGGGATCGGGGCATCGCAGGCGTCCTTGGCGCTCAACGTCAGCACGTTGACGTCGCCCTCGAACGTGATACCGGCGACGTCCCAGATGATCCGCACGTACAGGTCCGGTCCGACCGCCTTGACCCCACCGATCACGCCGACCAACTGGAGCGGCCCGACTTGAAGTGCTCCGGTGGGTGGTGGCGAACCCGGAATCGCGTCGTAACCCGTGGCAACGGCGACACAGGCGATCGCTTGATCGACCGTTGCTGCACAATCACCTTCGAGGTCGGCTGCCATCACGGTGCCCTCGCCAGGGGCGTCAGCGAACTGCACGTACGCCCGGAGCGGCGGAGGGTCGACCTGATACCAGTACACCGTCACAGGGGTACCGGCGGCGAGTGTGACCGACGACGAGACGTCGTCCTCGATGACTGCAACGGTTGCGACTCGGGTTCGACAACCGGTGGTCGGCAGCGTGGTCGAGGTGGTCGTCACGGCGATCGTGGTGGTCGTCGACGTCGGGACCGACGGCGGCGGCGGGGGCGGTGGGTTGCGGAGCTTGATCGGGTTGCCGCACATGCAGCGCACCAACGGCTCGCCGTTCGAGTTGGCCAAGACGGCGGTGCCCTTACGCAGCATCGACGGGTTCGAGGTCAGGCCACCCTTGTAGCCGTAGTTGGTGATCAGGGTGTCTTCGGTGAGCACGGTGGGGAACAGCCCGCCGACGAAGCCGGTGATGTCACTGAAGGCGATGCCCTGCGCTTGCGCCCACGCTTTGCCCTTGGCCGTGTCGGTGACGGTGAGGAACTTGACGAGCAGCTCCGGGTCACAGGTGTCGCCGAGCGTGCCGCCGTAGGTGCCGACCTGTGGCACGACGTCGGGAGAAACTGGAGGCTGCGCGGTACCGTCCGGGGCGACCGGGGGATTGTCGGGCATCGCACTCTCGAGTGGCGTGAGCTCGATCGCCTTGATCGGTTCGTCCTCTTCGCGATCCTCTGGAACGATGAACGGATTGGGGCCGATGTCGGTCGGGTCTTGAACGAGCACGAGCTCGCCTTGGGCCGCTTCGAACCGGTCGAGCGCAGCCAGGCCGCCCCCGCAGGTGTGAAACAGCAACAGCGCGATGACGACGATCGCTTCGACCAGGATCACGGTTGACACCGTGCGGTGCAGCCCAGCGGGGCGCGCACCGGACTGGTTCATGGTGACGCTCACGGCCGCACCCGGCCGGGGATCTGGCGGGCGCCCTCGAGCAGCCAGTCGACGGTCGGTTCGTCACTGCAGCGGAACCACAGCCACACGATGATGACGAACAGCCCGACCGCTACGGCAAGCAGCACGATCAGCATCCAGGCCGGTTGTTGCTCGACGGGTTCGTCGAGGTCGTGGGTCACGGGAATGTTGGTCACTGCGAGTCCTCGCTGTCGGTCTGGCCGATGGAGCCGGCGATGACGCTGGGCGCGCTGGCACCCGGGAAGAGCTGATCCTGATTGCCGATGTCACCGTTGCCGACGAAGAGCGCAACGACGATCGCCACCACCAAGGCGACAGCCGCAGCGGCCAGCACGAATCCTGTGGCTGCCGATGACCCGCCAGCGGTCGCCGGGGGGTCAGCGACCGCTGGCGCGTGGCTCACGGGCATCTGCTGCGTCGGTGGGGCCACCGATGGCGGTGGCATGTCGTCGAGCCCGTCGTCGACGACGATCTGCTTCAGAACCGACGCCTCGACGATCGGCGGTACGTCGACCCAGTCGTCATCGTCCACCGGGTCCGGCTCGTGGGGTGGCGGCGCACTCGCATTCTCTTCGTCATCCGGACGCCACTCCGAGGGTGTCACCCAATCACTCATCTCAGGCCTCCCTTGATCCGATGTCGCGAGCTGCTGTGATCGGAGCGCCGCTCAGGCAGCGCACTCGCGGATCGCCGTTGTCGTCGATCAGTACGGCCGTGCCCGGTTCGAGCACGACTTCTTCGGCAAGGTCGATCGCCGAAGGGTCGAGCTGATGGCCAGTGACCAGCGTGTAGTCGCTCAACACGGAGAGCCGGAGCCCGGCCACGAACGACCCGATCTCGGAGGTGCCGATCATCTGGGCGCCTGCCCAGATCGCGCCGCGGTTCGGATTGACCTCGGTCAAGAATCGGCTCAGCGACGCCGGGTCACAGGTGGTCGGCAGTGTGTCGCCGTACGCACCGAACTCGCCGAACGACGGATCGGATCGCAGACTGGGTTGTCCGCCGGCCCCGCCGACGACCTCGCGCTCGACCGAGGCGAAGTACGGGTTGGGACCGATCTCGGTATCGAGCATGGTCACCACGAGGTACCCGTCAGTTCCCTCGAACGCCGCTAATACGTCGTCGGTGTCGCGCCGTACCCACAGCACCAACGCCAGGACGACAAGCTGCACAGCGACAACAGCGGCAAGGATTCGTACCGATTGGGGCTTCATACGTGGCCGACGTGACATTGGGCCCATCAGTCCTCGCCGCCGATGATTCTTCCCCGCGTCTGCTTTCTGTCGTCGTCATCGTCGTCGCTTCGGTGCGGGTCCGACGGCGTACCATCGGTGTCGGGCGACTGGAAGATCGGATCGTGGGCGTCGAGAAGTTGACCGGCTTGGTCACGTCCTCCGGCGTTGACGATCCTTGCGAGCGCATCTCGCCGACACTCCGCTTCAACGGGCTGACCCCGGGGACCGCAACATGTCGCAGGATGGCCCGTGCAGACCTTCTCCCACTCTTCGAGGGCGCGGCGACCCGGTAGTCGCTCAGGGGTCGCGAGCTTGCAGGCGTGCGAACCGACGTCCGAGTCGTTGAGGACGGCACCGCAGCTCAGACAC
Source organism: uncultured Acidimicrobiaceae bacterium (assembly GCA_963700265.1). Classification (GTDB taxonomy): domain Bacteria; phylum Actinomycetota; class Acidimicrobiia; order Acidimicrobiales; family Ilumatobacteraceae; genus Ilumatobacter. The sequence continues at coordinate 23,316 of CAVOWX010000007.1, forward strand.
ATAGTCTCGTGGACATCCTGCTGTGGAACATCGGAGGAAGTCTGTTCACCCTGCTTCACGACGCCAGCGGGGTCATCCGGATCACCCGAATCGCCACCCTCGGCGGGCGCCGTACCGAAGATGATCACCTGCGTGTTCGACTTCGACTGATTCACCGTCGAGCCCTGCAACACCGGCGGAACATCCGGATCGAAGATCGTCGATCCCTCGGGCGGATTCGGGCCGACCTCGCCCTGCGGTGTTTCCGCGCCGCCGCCGCTCGACGGGGGTCCGGCTGGGCCATCGACCACGTCGCTGCCGTCGATCGGTTTGCGCGGGCCGAACCAGCCGGTGAGCAGTCCGCCACCGAGGAAGCCCAGCAGGAGCAGCACTCCGCCGCCGCCGATCCACCAGCTGATGCAACGGCCACCGATCGTGACACCGCGGCAGCCGCCGCGCTGCGCGCTCGAGGCCGGCGTCGATCTGATGGGTCCCCGCTGTGGTGACTGGCGCGGCTGATCCCGGCCGAGTCGACGTCGGAATCGACCGTGTCCTGGCTGTTGTTCTGCACGTCCTGCTTGGTGATCGGGCGCTTCCCGTTGATCACCTTGATCGTGTACGGGTAACCGTTCGAGGTGCACACGTTGCGGCTGAAGAGATACTGCCCGCCGCCGGTCGTCGCCATCGACTGCACCACCGCGCCGGTTGCATTGCGGAACTCGATGCTGATGCCGTCGAGCAGCAGCTCGGTCGGTTGCCTGATGCCGTCGTTGTTGGTGTCCTCCCAGACGACGCCGGCGATCGAGCACGGGCCCGGCGGAGGCGGCATGATCAGTCCACCGTCGATGTCGAACACGCCATAGGTCGTCACGGCGGGGCCGTTGCCCTTGGCGTCGACATCCGAGTCGCTGATGTCGGGCCCGATGTTCGGTGTGGCGAACCCGGTCGCACCGGAAGGTGGCACGATGACGGTCGTCACGGACGATGCCAATGGCGTGCCGAGTTCGGCACCCTCCGGGCACGGCACCTTCAGCGAATAGACACCGTTGGCGTCGGTGATGACCACCTCGAATGGAGCGTTCGCACCGCTCGAATAGAACTCGACGGTCACGCCCGCTACCGGCAGTTCGCCAGGGTCCTGTTGACCGTTGCCGTTCGTGTCAGCCCACACCGTGCCGGTGATCTCGAACTGACAGGGCCCATCGGGCACACATGGGTTGGGGTCCTCGTTGTTCGGAATTCCGTCGTTGTCAAAATCGCCGAGCGGATCCGCGATTGCGATCTCCGGGTCACACGGAACCGGTTCGCAGGGAAACTCGTCCTCGCCATTCGGGATGCCGTCGTTGTCCGCGTCACCTTCCGGATCCGTCACCGCCACCTCGGGCGTGCACGGCTGCTCTGTCGGATCGCAGGGGGACTCATCTTCGTTGTTGGGGATCGTGTCGCCGTCCCAGTCGCCGGCTGGATCGACCGTTGCGGCTAGTTCAGCCGAGCACTCCGTGGCCACACAGGGGTCGGGGTCGAACGCGTTCGGGATCAGATCACCGTCGGCATCTCCGGCCGGATCGGTCTGCGCCACCTCAGCGGTACACGCCGGCGGCGGTGGGGCATCGGTCTTGAGACCAGCGACGACGTCGAGCGGTCCGCTCGGGAAGGCGATCGTCGCGGTCAGACCGCCGGCGTCGACATCGGAATCAGGCGTATCGCCACTCGAACCGAACGGCACTCCATCTTGGCCAATCGTGAACACGGCGCCCGCTTGGGAGAACCGGAAGGCGATCGACGTCGAACCCACCGGAGCACAGATCTCCGCCCATTGTTGACGACCGTCAGCCCCGGTCAGAAAGTTCGCCAGATTCGGAATCACCGTGAACGGTCCACCGATCAGTTCCACCTTCACATTCGCAGCACCGGGATCGCCAGCCGGGTCACCGTCACCGTTCTGATCGAGGAACGCCACGACGTTGACCGGACCGAAACACTGAAGGCGCGTGGGTGTCGTGGTCGTGGTCACCAGCTCCGTGCGCTTCAACCCGGCGTCGATACGGATCGAGTCACCGAACTGCACGAGGAACTGGGGCGTGGCGGAAGTCAGTTCCTTGACCGGCGTGAACAGGGGTGTCAGCTGGGTAGCGGGATCGAAGTCCGAGTCGATCTCCTCCGGCCCCTGAGCCGCAGCCACCAGTTCGTAGCCCAGCGGCACCGTGATCGCGAACTGGACGGGGAAGTTGGCGAGCTCCGGGTCATCGATGCACAGCGAATAGAAGCCGTCGGTATCCGACGCCAACGAGTACTGCGAGAACGTCAGGGTCGGCTCAAAGAGGATCATGTTCACGACACCGAACCCGGGGTCGTTCGTGGAAACAGCATCGCTGGTGAGATCACTCCAGATCAGGCCCCACAAGAAGACCCCCTCATCACGCACGCACGTCTCGCGTGCATCTTGAATCGGCTCGGGAGGCGCAGCCCGAGGTACTGGTGCTGCCTCGGCCGGTGCGGCCTCCTGAAACGGTGAGAACATCGCAACCAGCGCGACGGCCACCAGGACGCCAGTGATCAGGCGCCGCAGAGGTCTTTGTGACATGAGTTTCATCGGAAACGACCTCCACGGGCCGGGTAGTTGGACAAGTTGGACAACGCAGACGAGCTACTCATCGCTGTGTCGTCGACTCGTGCTGCATGCCGGTACAGACGCCCCAGGCGTCCGATCGGTTGACACGACGGACGAAAAGATCAGCGGCCGCCATAGATCGTCCTCAACCTGGCGAGCGGACGGTGCGGGCTGATTTCCTCGGTTGTCGCAGCGGGAGGTGTCGCCCGAACGATTTGATCGGACGGCGTCTGCTCCGTCGATTGCAACGTGGGGTGCGCTGGCGCCATCGAGTTCTCGTCGCTTGGAGCCAAGCGCGGTCGCCAGCCGCTCAGGCGACGCATTCGGCGGCGGCCGCTGACGGAGGTCACGCGGCACCCGCGAGCTGGGCCGCTTCGGCCAGGTCTCGCAGTGACTGCATCGCCCGCGAGCAGTGCGTTTTGACCGAGCCCGGCGAGATCGCCAGGCGTTCTGCGATCTCGATCTCGCTCAGGTCCGAGAAGTGACGCAGCGAAACAACTTGCCGTTGACGTGTGGGCAGGGTGGCGAGCAACTCGACCAGTTCGCCACGATCGAACGATGCGACGCACAGGTCCTCGGGCGACGGCTCGGGCGCCTGGACTGTCGACCGAAGCGGAGCCCGTTCGCGAACGCGCCTCGCCCTCAACGCCGACCGGGCTCCGTTCAGCACCATCGAGCGCAGGTACGCCAACTCCTTGCCGGGCTCGGGCCACCGGTCATGTGTCGCCAGCTGGGCGAATGCCGCCTGAACCTGCTCCTCGGCCGCCAGACGTGAATCGACCAATCGAGCGACGCCGCGGATCAGATCGTCGAAGTGGTCACGGTAGAGCTCGGTGATCAGGACCGACCGGCTCACTGCGGATGTGGTTGTCACTGTGGTCATGAGGAACAGCGTGCGGACTCACGGTTTCCAAGCAGTTTCCACCGCATCGTCATCAGCCGATACGGTTGGCGGTTGGTGACCACAGCCAGCGCAAGATTGTTTGGATCGACGGTGCTCGTCCTCGACGGGGATGCGGTTGCTGTCGGTCGGGCCCAGGTCCGCGAGCTACTCACACTGCTGGCGGCCCGCAATCACCGGTCGGTCTCGGTCGATGAGTTGATCGACCATTTCTGGTCGAGTGAGCTGCCCGCCGCTCCCCGCAAGGCACTCAACGTGCTCCTGTCGCGCCTGCGCACAGCATTGGGCCCGGCGGCCAACCGTCTGTGGGCCGATGGCGATTCGTACATCCTCGACCTCGACGACACAGACGTCGAAGCGTTCCAACAGCTGATCGAAGCCGGCCGCACCGCAACCGGGCCGGACTCGATCATCGCCCTGCGTTCGGCGCTCGAACTGTGGACCACCGCCCCGATGGCCGACGCCGACGGCGCTGCGTCGCTGACCCACCTCCAACTCAGCCTCGACGAGGAGCGGTGGTTCGCTGTGACGCGGCTGTGCGAGTTGTTGGGCGACGCCGGTGATCCGAGTGCTGCGGTCGAGATGGCACAGCCATTTTTCGCCGAGCGGCCGCACCTCGAGCGGCTCGCGAGTGGATTGGCCGTGGCGCTGGCACGGGCGGGCCGCAAGTCGGAGGCGCTCGATGTCGTCACCACGTGCACTGCACGGCTACGCGGCGAGCTCGGGCTCGATCCCAGCCGCTCGCTGCTCGACACGGAACGGTCGATCCTCGATGGATCCGTCGAATTGGCGTCGAATCGGCCGGTTCATCGCCGCCCCGACGCGGATCTGTTCGTCGGACGCGCCGCCGAGGTCAAAGCAGTGCGCGCCGTCGGTCGCCAACGCCCTCTGCTGATCGTCGCCGAGCCCGGCATGGGCAAGTCAGCCCTGCTGCAGCACGTTCGGAGGCTCGAGTCGGCCGACGGCGGTTCGATGATCTGGGTGACAGCTCCAGCCTCTCCAGAGGTCGCGATGGAGCCGATCGTCGATCTGATCCGTCAGCTCGACTCGATGTATCCCGATCGCGCAGATTCTGGCGACCGCCGCTCCCTGATGGAACGGCTTGGTGTTCGCGCGACCGGCCGGCCCGAATCGGTGCTCAGCCGCGATGCCCTGCTGACGATCGCCGCCGACTACATCGCCGCCGCCGCCAGGGACACTCTGATCGCGATCGACGACGCTCAATGGCTCGATGTCGGATCGATCGATGTGCTGTCGACCGTGCTGCAAGGCCGTCGATGCCGATTGGTGTTAGCGACCCGCCCGCTGGGAGACACGGCCGATCCGTTCCTGCGGGATCGAGAAGCTGACCGGATCGACCTGGCGCCGCTCCATCGAGCCGACATTCGCGACCTCGCAGAACTCGCAGTCGGAAAGGCGGCGGAAGCCGGCGCCGAGGCCCGGTTGGATGCACTGGTCGACTCGGTCGAAGCGCGGGCGGGCGGCAACAGCCTGTTCGTTCGACTGTTGCTCGACCGGTGGGTGGAAGGGGTCGGATCGGCACGGTCGGTGCCGACCACTGTGTTGGTTGCGGTGCAACAACGGCTCGAGGAGCTTCCCCGACGCACGACAGATGCGCTGCGACTCGCAGCGACGGTCGGACCGGGCGCTGGTCTGCATCTGCTCCGCAGTTTGCGTCCGTCGATCGACGGTGATCTCGATGAGGCTGTCGCGGCGGGTTTGATCACCGTCGACCGGGCTACCGATCGGGTTCACTTCCTACACGAACTGGTCGCCGAGGCCTGCTACGAGTTGCACCCGCAGGGTCTTCGCGTCGTCGCCCACGATGAGATCGGGCGGCTTCTGCAGGCAGACGGCGCGCCGGCAGGCGAGTATGCCCAGCACTTCCTTCGGTCGGCCGATCTCGATCCACATCGAGCACTGACCGCCCAGCTCGATGCGGCCGCCGAATTCGTCGATGGGTTCGCCTGGGACCTCGCCCTCGACCGGCTGGTCGACGCCGAGTCGGTCGCCGATCGACATGGTTCCGACGACGTCCACAACGCAGAGCTGCTGGTTCGCAAGGGCGCCGCGTTGCGGGCGCTCGGTCGGGCAGGCTCCGACGAGGCGTTGCTGGCCGGCGCCGCGTTGGCAGAACAGTTGGGTGACGACGAGCTGTACGCGGTGGCAGCAATCGAACTGTGCGGCCACGGCCAGACGACGACTGTCGGATCGACCGACGCCCGCGCCCTACCGGTGCTGGAACGGGCCCTGCGCCTGACGCTCGACCCGGCACAGCGGGCAGAACTGTGTGGGAGCGCCAGCGTGCTCCTGGCTCAATCGAACGACGGCGAGCGCGCCCGCCAGCTCTTCCACGAGGCGCTCGACCTCGTTACCGAACTGGGCGACGTCGAGGTCGAGGCGTCCGTGCTGGCCAACGCCCACCTGGGGCTCTGCCATCCGGATGACTTCGATCGGCTACAGGTGGCAGCGATCCGGCTCGGCGAACTGGCGGGTGCCGATGCCGGAATGCAATGGGAGTCAGCGTTCCTGCGGTTCGGTACGTCGGCGGTACTCGCCGACGCAGTCGAAACCGACCGGGCTGTGGTCGACATGCGGTCGCTCACCTCGCGGGTATTTCGCCGCGGGCGTGACTTCGGCATGGCCTTCACCGAGAGTTCACACGCGGTCCGAGGGGTGAACTCGATCGAGCGGAGTCGCTCGCCGAGCAGGCGATCCAGATCGGAGTTGGGCGATATTCCGAGTCGTGGGTGATGTCGGTGTACAGCGTGCTGTTACTGACGATTCGCCACGAGCAGGGGCGGTTGGCCGAGTTCAGCGACGTGATCGACAGTCTGATCGCCACCTCTCCCGACTACGTGCCGTACCAAGTCGCAGGCGCTGCTACGGCTACGGCAGCCGGCGACCGAGCGACGACCCGAGCGCGGGTCGACGGGTTCGTCGACGACGACTTCGCTCGAGTGCCTCGTGACATCTTGTGGACCTCGCTGCTGGTGCTGATGACCGAGCCGTTGCTGTGGGTCGGCACCGACACCGAGGTCGAGCGGCTGTGGCAGTTTCTGCTACCGCACCAGGGACACCTCAGCTGGAGCGGCATCACCACGAGTGGCCCGATCGACCGGGCGCTCGCCAAGATCGCCAGGCATCGCGGCGATGAGTCAGCGGCCATCGCCCACGACCGTGTCGCCGACGAACTGGTCGCCCGATTCCGCAAGCAGTCACCCAAGATGACGGAGTGTGCCTGACACCAACCGTTATCTGCGGGAGTAGCGCGCCTAGCAGCCGAGGGCGTAGGCGATTGCCTGGCAGACCTGATTCATGGTGGTCTCGCTCGCTTCACCGACACGGGACGTCAGGCTCGACTGCGCCACGGTGTGCAACCCATCGCAGTTGATCACCGACGGCCTCTCCAACCCGGCGTCGGGATCGACCGGTACCTCGACCGCCAGCCCTCGTGCCGACGAGGTGATCTCGGCCACGGTGACAAGGGCACGGACGTCGATCACCTCGGGACGGGTGAGAATCAGCACCGGCCGACTCTTGCGCCCGACCTGAGCGAGCCAGATCTCCGACCTGGTCACTCGTCGCCCCAAACCTCAGCCTCTGCCCAGAACTGGTCGGGCTGTTCGGGATGACGCAGGTAGCTCGCTCGATCCGCCTCGGCGAGCGCTGACCGCACCGCAGCGGCGACCCCGGCCCGGGCAGCCGCCGAGATGTTGATGTCGAGCTGTCGAGCTTGCTCAGCCAACACCTCGTCCAACGTGAACGTGGTGCGTGTCGAAGCCATATGCAAATGCTAGCACTCGATGCCATCACCAGATGACGGAGTGTGCCTGACACCAACCGTCATGGGCGCGCAAGCGGCAGCCGGGCCTTGGCCCGACTGCCGCTCTCCCAGTCCCGCCAGGAAACTGACCTACAAGGCCAGCACCGGGATCCTCGTGATCGTGCCGGTCGCGATCTCGTAGACGAACAGGTCAGGGCGGCCGTTCGTGTCGCCCGAGACCAGATTCGATGCGGACGACACGAACACGATGTAGCGCGCCATCGCTCGAGAAGCGCGGTGCCTCCGAACCCCCGTTCGCCTCGGCGCCACCCGTGCCCATCGAGATTCGAATCGTGCTGGCGTCGAGCGTGTCATGCAGAAAGAGATCAACGCTGCCGTTCGTGTCGCCGGCAACCAGATTGGTCGCCTGCGATGTGAACACGACGTAGCGGCCGTCGCCCGAGATCGACGGGGAGTTCGACCACCCGTTGGCCTGTGCTCCGGCCGACGACACGCTGATCCTGGTCGTGGCACTGGTCGCCAGGTTTCGGACGAAGATGTCGTCGTAAGTGTTCGTGTCACCTGGCACCAGCGCCGAAGAGGATGAGAACGCGATGTTTTCCCAGTCACTCGCAAAGCGCGTGTTGTAGCCACAAGCGGAACCATTGCAGATCAACGTGCTGACCATTGTCGTGAGGTCGACGACGTAGTACGCCTGGTAGCCGTACACCAGCTCATTGCCGTCCGCGCTGAAGAAGAACGGGAGGCTATTGGAGTTGGTGATCCGAGTCGTCGTCCCCGCAACCAGGTCGCGAAGGAACACGCCCTGGTTCGTTGAGCCATCCATGTTGGTGGCGTACGTGAAGAAGGCCACTCGCGTGCCGTCGGGTGAGGGAATCGACCAGTTGGAGTCCCCGTACTCGCCCTGTTCGTCAGCATCATTGAGGCTGACGAGCTGAAGCGAGGCCGCCTGCACGTTGTACAAGAACACGTCGTCCCTGCCGTTCGTGTCGACCGCCACCAGGTTGCTGGCACCCGAGTAGAACGTCACGAATTGGCCGTCCGGAGAGATCGCCGGCCGCTGGGAGGCACCGTTTGCCTGCTGGCCACCCGGCGTTGCGCTGAGTAGTCGGAGTTCGGCCGTGTCGCGGTCGTACCAGTAGACCTCGAAAAAGTAGTTGCTCGCGGTCGGGTCATAGAACTGCCCGGAGTAGGCCACGTATCGACCGTCGGCCGACGTCACCGCATCACTCGGATAGCCGTTCGGCTGCGGGGCGGCTCCGTCGCAGTCGTCGTCGACACCGTTGCCGGGAATGTCGAAAGCACCCGGGTTGACGGCGGCGTCGGCGTCGTTGCAGTCGACCGGGCTCGACAGGCTCCACATGTATCCAGTCGGGGGGCCATCGTTGCGGTGAGCGACGACCGTGTCGGCGGTGCTCCAGTTGTCGGCGTCTGTGTCCTGGTAGAACTCCCAATCGTTGACGCCGTCGCAATTGTCATCTGTGTAATCCGGGGCAGCGTGGGTTCCGACGATCTCCGTGGCACCGGGATTGACCGCCGCGTCGTAGTCCTGGCAGTCGAGCGGATTGGCGGTTGCCCATCCAGATGGCTGGCTGTTCGCCGTGGTCGACTGGGTGGTCGTCCATGTGTCGCCGTCATCGTCTCGGTACCAGGTCTTGAGGTCGAAGCCGTCGCAGTTCTGGTCGATTCCGTCGTCGGCGACCTCCGGGGCGCCGGGGCGGATCGAGCCGTCGCTGTCGTTGCAGTCGAGCGGTGAGGAGATGCTCGAGCGGTAGCCGCTCGGCGTTCCTGACAGGTAGTTGCTCACGAACGTTATGGCTGTCGACCAGTTGTCGAAGTCAAGGTCTTCGTAGTAGGTGTACGGCGCATCGCCGTCGCAGTTCTCGTCGACCGTGTTGTCGTCGATCTCCGTGGCACCGGGGTTGACCGCAGCGTTGTAGTCGTTGCAGTCGCCACCTTCCGGGGCCGAATACGGGTACGACGCCGACTCGTTGACCCGCGTGGTGTCCGTCCGGCCGTAGTCGTCCTCGTCGAGGTCGTAGTACCAAACGGTTGCGTCCTGTCCGTCGCAGTTCTGGTCGATCCCGTCGTCGGCGATCTCCTGAGCGCCGGGGTAGCTCGAGCTGTCGCCGTCGTCGCAGTCGGTCGGGTTCGGGAACCAGAAGCCGGCCGGCGGCTGGGCGGCAGCATCGGCCTCGTTCGTGACAGCTGGGTCGGTCGAGAAGTCGCCGTCGGCGTCAGCCTCGAACGTCCGAAACGCGATCCCATCGCAGTCGTCGTCGAGATACCGCGTGTCGCAGAAGCACCCCACCGAAGATGATGTCCGCCGTATTGTCGGCAATCTCGGTCGCCTCTGGGTTTACGTTCGCCATGTCGTCGCGGCAGTCATCGTTGTTGGCGACATATCCACTCGGCTGGGTCAGCGCCAGCACGAACTTGGCGTTCGAGCCGTAGTCGTCACCATCGGAGTCGATCCACCACAATTCCTTCTCCGGTCCGGCGGGACCCCGCGGGCCGATCGCGCCATCGACACCGTTCGTTCCGGAAGCCCCCTGGGTGCCCTGGGCACCTTGGCTGCCTTGGGCACCCTGTGCGCCCTGCGGCCCGGTCGCCCCGATTGGTCCTGCTGGACCTTGCGGCCCGGGTAGACCGTTGGTGCCGTTCGTACCGTTGGTGCCTTGCGACCCCTGCGGGCCCTGCGGACCCGTCGAGCCGTTCAGCCCGTTCGTACCGGCAGTCCCCTGCGGGCCCTGCGAGCCGGTTGCACCGTTCAGGCCATTCGTGCCCGCTGGCCCCTGCGGGCCAGGCAGACCATTCAGGCCGTTCGTACCGGCCGTGCCCGGTGAGCCGTTCAGCCCGTTCGTACCGGCGGTTCCTTGCGGGCCGTATGGTCCAATCGGTCCCGGCACACCCTCGGGTCCGGCCACGCCTTGCGACCCGGTTGCACCCGTTGCGCCGTTCGGACCGGTCGGGCCTGCTTGGCCGTCGGTTCCGTTGGTGCCGTTCAGGCCGCTCGGACCTGCGGCGCCTTGGTCGCCTGGGGGGCCGGCCTCGCCCTGCGGCCCTGGCGCACCTGCGCCGGGCACGAACACGCCCATGACGTCGATCACGACGTCGATCGAACCGAAGCGGTTGAAGACAGCCATGCGGCCTTCTTCGGACAACGCCACCGTGACACCATTCGCCGTTGCCGGCGACGAAGGCGCGATATTCAAACTCGAAGCCTTCGGTCGGGCGACACCATCGGGATATGCAGTCAGATACGACACCGCTGTTGCGCCGACTCCCGTCAGGTTGATCGCCAACGCCCTGCCGTCAGCAGGCAGATCGACGCACTCGCCGATCGAGCCGCGACCAGCGACAGTCAGCGTGGCCGCCTCACCGAGGCGACCCTGCACCACACCGGTGCCGTCGCGAGTGTCGACGAGGCGACACGGCGTGATCGGCTCGAACACCGTTCCAGTCGAGCCACCGGCGGCGCTCACAAACGCGATACCACCGGCCCCCATCGACACGGCGACCGCAGCACCGATCGCTGCCCAGCGTGATCTCATCAGTCCCATAGCATTCCTTCCGAAGCGGCAGCACAACACTGCCGACCACTCCTACAGACGCCCGAGTGTCCGATCGCGTTGACATAATCAGGAAGAAACTTCGAACCGACTTCACAGAACCTCGTCGGTCCCGACCGCCGTCGGGTCTAGCTGACCCACACACCTTTGATGGTCAGGCGATCGCGCAGCAGTTGGTGACGATCGGTGATGATCCCGGTGACACCCAGCGCCAACATGCGATCGATCCGCTTCGGGGAGTTGATCGTCCAGACCTGGAAGCGGGTGCCGGTGGCCACGACTCGCTTCACCAAGGTGCCCGACCAAACCGTCGGCCACCACACCTGTACGGCGTCGTGACGGACCCTGCGAAACGGCCAGATCGGCAGCCCGAGCAGGCCGCCGTCGAGCAGCGGCGCAGCCAGACACACCGCGTTGCCGAACCGCTGCCTGAGACGTCGCGACATGCCGCGGTGGAATGGGCTGGAAACGCACACCCGATCGATCACACCCGGTTGCTCCAACAGTTGAATCAGGGCGTACTCGGCCCGCCGCGACTTGACCTCGATGTTCCAGCGCCCGTCGGGGAGGGCGTTGACCAGTGACGACAGCGTCGACACCTGGCGCCCGACCTCGGCCGACACCTCCTCGATCGAGCACTTTTCCCAACTGCGCCTGCGCCCGAAGATGGCGTGAGCCGAGGCGAGCTCGGATCCACCGATCGCCACGACGTCGACGTGGAAGAACCGGAAGGCATGATCGTGAGCGAGCTCATACGCCTTGAGCGACCCGTTGTGGTGCCCAGTGTCGGAGTCGCCGGCATGGCTCATCGCCATCACCGACGGAGCACCATCGAAGTACGGATGAATCGTCGATTGCATCAGCGACCACCGCTGGGTCCGACTCGGTACAGCTCGGCCAGTTCCGCGATCGAGACCGTGCGCTGGATCACGGCAAGGTCCGCCAACTCACCGTTGAAGTGGTGGCTGGGGTCGTCCTTGTGATCACCGGCGGTGCCGATCAACAGCGATGAACCAGAGAGGTCGACGTCTGGGAAGTGGCTGTCTCCTCCGTGCTCCCGCCTGCCGTCGATGCTCAGCTCGCAGTGACCGTCGCGATCGAGCGACGCCGCCACCAGATGCCATTCCCCGTCAAAGATCACGGTCCCGGCCAACACATACTCGCCATGCTCCTTCTTGGCGCTCCAGTAGTTGATGTGCGAGTTGCCACTGTTGATCTGGAACAACAGCCCGTTCTTGTAGCCGCCCATCACCCAGCCGGGCGAAGAGTCGCTCGCCCGCGTGTCAGCGAAGTATCCATGTTGAATCTGAGTCGCCCGGCGGCGCATCCAGGCGATCACGGTGAAGTCGCTCGTGCCGATCGTGGGCGCCTGCGCCACAAACACATCGCGCCGCCGACCGATCACCAACCATGTGCCCTCGCTGCTGAGGCGATCGCGAATGTCGCCGCCGCGGGCAGCGAGACGGCCGATCCGGTCGGCTGCCGAAGCGAGCGTGAACTGCCCGGCAGCACCACCAGAGGCCTCACGTGCTTCGATCACTACCTGTTCGAGGTTCGAACCGCTACCGGCTCGGCGGGCGATCACCTCGTAGAAGCGGGCCGCCAGCCGCTCACCGGCAAGGTCGCTGTGTTCTGGCCCGACGCCGATCGTCGGACATGCCGTGATATCACCGATCAGGTCAGACGAGTTGGCGACACTCAGCACCAGGCAATAGGGGGCGGCCTGCTGCAACTTCTCGGAAATCGTGGTGCCGGTCTCAGGACGTTTGCTGCCGTCGTCGGCCTCGAACCACACCGTGGCAGGCCCCTCTGAGCCACTCGGATCACCGACTCCGGCGATGTGGACGATGCTGCCCTTCGTGGTCTGTGCCACGACGGCGAGTTCGTCGAGCGACGGGTCAGTGACGAGGATCACCTTTCGGCCAAGTCTGGCCTCGATCTCGCTCCGTTCCGGTTCCGGATCGAAAGTGAGATCCGACGGCCGCGGCGCCGTAAAGATGACCCCGACATTCTCCGGCACGGGTAGGCGCTCACGATCGGGAAAATTCAGATGTCGAGCAGCAGGTCAACCGGCTGAAGTCCGGAGGGAGTGGCTCCTCCGGATGATCCTTCGTCACTCAGGTGGCGATCATTTCGTAGTCGACGCCGAGCAGGTCGTAGGTGCGGCGGGCGCGTTGGTCGCGGGTGAGCAGTCGGCAGCCGTTGAGCCGCGCCGCCTCACCGACGAGGGCGTCGTAGACGGCGCCTCCGGTGATACCGACTGGGCCCAATCTGACCAGCAGCGAACGTGCGGCCTCGGGTTCGAGCCAGTGCACGGTCGGGAACACTCGAGCGATGATGTCCGTCGCGGTCGGGGCGTCGATCGCCAGTGGCCCGGGCATTCGGGTCAGCACCGACAGCGTCTCGAAGGCAGCATGGCCGGCCAGGCCCGGCCGGTGCAGCTGGACGGCCTCCCGACTCATGCCGTGGGCTGCGTGACCGGCATCGAGGGCGGCGACCGCAACGCTCGTGTCGACCGCGTATCGGTCAACGCTGGTCGGCATCTCGCCACCGCTGCACGTCGGCGTCGGTCGTGGTATGGCCGTCGGCCGCCTCGATCACCGGCCAGCCGTCGAGCTCGATCACCCTGCGACTGAGCGGTCGTACCGGCACCAGGCGGATCGCGTCTCCGTCGACATCGATCTCGAGTTCGGCATCAGCAGCCAGCGAGAGACGGTCTCGGATCTCCTTCGGGATCACCACCCGCCCCGCCCGATCGATCGATACCGTCATGGATACCATCGTACCATTCTCCAAATGACGGGTTGTGCCTGGCACCAAGCGTCATGGGAAGGCCGTGTTGATGGCGTGGGCCATGGCTTGGGCGAAGCGCTGTTGGCCCTCGTCGGTGAGGTGGATGCCGTCACCGACGATGATGCCGGGCACCGCTGCTTCGGTGTGCCAGTCGACCACGGCCGCCACTGCGTCGCGACCCTTCAGCACGGTTCGGATCGAGCGGTTGGCGACCACGATGTCATCGTCGCGGTCGCGGATCCACAGGTCGACCCAGATCACCGGAGCATCCGGCGGCAACAGGTCCAGCAGCTCGCCCATCTCCGCTCGGAACGTGTCGTCGCCGCGCTGTGCGCCAACGTCATTGGTGCCGAGCGCGAATACCCAGACATCGGGGTTGGCTCGGGCGAGGATTTCCTCGACCGAATCTGACCCAGGCGGAACCTCGGCGGACCCTCTCACCATCAGCCGACTCTCGAAACCATCGACTGCGAGCACGCGCAGACCCGCATCTTTCAGAGCGTCCGTGATCTCGTCTTCGGCCGACAGCGTCAATGAGTCACCCACCACCGCAACGGTGCGCGGCCTGGGCGGGCGATCCGAGTCGTCCGGTCCGGCGACGATGTCGATCTGCGGGAGCGAATCCTGGAAACGTTCGGCCGCCGAACGCTGCGAGCCGAATTCACTCGCCGGATCTGCCTCGACCGTCGATCGCGGCGCAGCGATCGTCTCGAGTGGTTGCACCACGCTCACACCGGCATCGGCTTCCGCGATACCGCAACCGGCGGCCAGCACGAGGCACAGGATCACGGCGATTCGGGACACGGCCACCCATTGTGTCTGCTGGAGCCGGTCGACGGACACCACCACCGCCAACGAAGCCGCCCCGACGGATCAGACGAGCCGTTGGATGCGGCGCGACTGAGTGTCGTGGGCGGCGAGCATCTCGTCGAGCCTCGGCGACACCACGCCGCCGCCTCGCACGATCGGGCGGCCGTGCACGATCGTGTCGCGGGCTCCGGTCGGACCACAACGAAGCCACGCCTCGATCGGGTCAGCCAGCGCACCGGCGAACGACGGACCAGTGAGCGACCACACGGCGATGTCGCCGACGGCGCCGGGTTCGAGCACACCCAACTCACCGGTTCGCCCCAGGCAAGCGGCGCCGCCGAGGGTGGCGATCTCCAGCGCCATACGGGCACTTCCGGCCGCCGCACCGCTGCGCAACTTGGCCAACAGCATCGCCTCGCGAGCCTCCAACCACAGCGAAGCCGAGTCGGCCGACGACGACCCGTCGACACCGAGCCCGACATGCACGCCCGCCGCACGCAGATCGACTACCGGCGAGATACCCGACGCCAGGATCATGTTGCTCGACGGGCAATGCGCAGCGCTCACCCCTGCCGCTCCCAGTCGCACGATCTCGTCGGGGTTCGGCATCACGCAGTGCGCCACCCAGGTGCGGCTGCTGGCCCAGCCCGTTCGCTCGAGGTACTCCATCGGGCGACAACCGAACGTGGCCAGGCTGAACTCGTCGTCCTCGGCGTTCTCGGCGAAGTGGGTGTGGAGGCGCACGTCCAAGCGTTCCGCCAACTCGGCGGTGCGCACCATCAGATCCTCGGTCACGCTGAACGGCGAGCACGGCGCCAACGCCACCCTGGTCATGGCACCCCACGAACGATCGTGGTGGCGCGCCACAGCCTCCTCGCTGGCAGCCAGGATCGAGTCGTCGTCGGCCACGACATCGTCGGGCGGCAACCCGCCATCCTTCTGCGACAGCGACATCGAACCGCGGGTCGGATGGAACCGCACGCCCAAGTCACGGGCGGCCTCGATCTCGGCAGTCAGCAGGTCACCGGCCCCGTGCGGATGCAAGTACAAGTGATCGGTCGACGTGGTGCAGCCCGACATCGCCAGCTCGGCCAGGCCGACCCAGGCAGACACGTACACCGACTCGGTGTCGATCGCCGCCCACAACGGATACAGCGACTGCAACCAGCCGAACAACGGCTTGTCGGTCATCGGCGGGAACGCCCGCGTGAGATTTTGATACAGGTGGTGGTGGGTGTTGATCAGCCCGGGAGTGACCAGGCAGTCGGTCGCGTCAATCGTCTCGGTCGCCGGCGGCGCCTCGCCGACGCCGACGGCCTCGACCAGACCATCGGTGATCGCCACCCAGCCACCCGCCAGCTCGCGACGCTCACCATCGAGCGTCGCCACACATCGGGCATTGTGAATCAGCAGGTCAGCCACGCTGCAAGCGTAACGAGATTCGGCTGGCCGCTCAGGCCGCCAGCGACTCGATGATCATCGCCAGGTCGTCCACGGTCGTGCGCGGGTTCACCACGCAGTACCGCAGCACCGTTTCACCGCGCCACTTGGTGGGCACGACGAACGCCTCGCCGGAAGCCAAGAGTTGGTCACTCCACTCGTGATACTGCACGTCGGTCCATCCGATGCGGCGGAACACCACCACCGACAGTTCGGGTTCGAGGATCAACTCGCAGTGGTCGCTGTTGCGGATCAGTTCGGCGCCGGCGTGAGCGACCGTCAGCGTGGTCTCGATCGCCTCCGTGTACGCGTCGGTGCCGTACGTGGCGAGGCTGAACCACAGCGGTAGTCCCCGCGCTCGGCGCGACAGGTGATGGGCGTAGTCGCTGGCGTTCCACTCGTCGTCCTGCAGCACGTCGAGGTACTCGGCCTGCTGGGAATGGGCAGCTTTGGCGATTCGTGGATCGCGGTACAGCAGGGCGCAACAGTCGAACGGTGCGAACAGCCACTTGTGTGGATCGACGATGAAACTGTCGGCCCGTTCGATGCCGTCGAACAGCGGCCGCGCCGACGGGGCGGCCAGCGCCGCTGCGCCGTAGGCGCCGTCGACGTGCAACCACAGCTGATGCCGGTCGCACACGTCTGCGGCTCCTGCCAGGTCGTCGACGATGCCGGCGTTCGTGGTGCCGCTGGTGGCGACGATCGCGAACAGGCGTTGGTGATCCTCGGGCGACAAGCCGGCCACCGTGGCGGCGAGGTCATCGCCGTGCATCCGCCCCGCCTCGTCGGCGGGGACCAACACGACATCAGCGTCCATCGCCCGACCTGCCTGGGCCACCGACGAGTGGGCGCCGTGCGAGGCGATCATCAGCCCGCGGGTGCGATCGCGGGCGCCATCGGCATCGTGGCGCCACTTCCAACGAGCGGCGATCAGGGCACTCAGGTTGCCCGCCGTTCCACCGCTGACGAACACGCCACCGGCCTCGGCAGGCATGCCGGCCAGATCGGCGATCCATCTCAGGGCGGCATTCTCGGCGAACACGGCGCCGCCACCTTCCATCCACGAGCCGGCGTAGATGCTGGAGGCACCGACGACGAGGTCGAACAGGATCGAGGCCTCCGTCGGAGCTGCCGGCACGAACGACAGGAACCGGGGGTTGTCGGTGGAGATCGTCGCAGGAGCGAGCACGTCAGCGAACACCCGCAGCGCCTCCAATCCACCGATCCCCTTCGGCGTGACCGTGCGACCGGTCATCGCCTGCAGCTCGGCGAGGGTTCTCGGACCGTCGAGCGGCGGCGGATCAAGCCGGATTCGGTCGATCGAGTATCTCACGATCGCTTGTGTGAGCACCTCGAGTGACGCGTCGTGAAGATGCATGCTCGCGAGTGTGCCAGAGGCAAGGCCGCTGCGCGTGCAGACCCGGCAGCGAAGCGACTCAGTCGTCGAGCTGGAGCAGCTCGCTGCCCTCGTGGCGAACTTCGCCATCCTTCTGGAGGAAGAACCCGAGGATCGCCGACGCCACCCCGCCGCTCATCAGAACGAGCGAGGGAAAGATCAACAAGACAGCGACGATCGCGATGGCTCCGGCCATGTCGTCAGGCTAGCTCGCCGGTCATCGCCGCGAGAGATCCGCCGCGGTGAACCCTCACAGCGGCTTGTAGGCGATCGCCTCGATCTCGACCACAGCGCCGACGGGCAGCTCGCGCACAGCCACGGTCGAACGAGCCGGGCGATGGTTGCCGAACCCTTCGACGTAGGCAGCGTTGAAGGTCGCAAATGCCTCCATGTCGATCAGGAAGCACGTGGTCTTGACGACATCGGTGAGTTCGGCGCCCATCTCGGCCAGGCGTTCCACCAGGTTGGCGACGGCCTGGGCGGTCTGCCCGGCGACACCGCCGGCCACCAGAGCGCCGTCCTCGGCGCCGAGTTGTCCGGAGACGAAGATCAGGTCGCCGGCACGGACGGCCGGCGTGTAAGGACCGAGGGTCTTGCTCATGTCCGAGACGGTAGTCGCATCACCACCGACGCCCGTCAGCCGACAACGAACGTCGTTGTGTCTCGTCGACAGAGTCGCTGGTCAGTGGGCGGTCGGCCAGCGCCGCGCCCAGCCGGAGCGATGCCAGGCGGCCACCGCGACTGCGGCGAACACGGCGTCGCTGCCGTTGACCGGTGCAGCGTCCGAGTCGACGATGTCGATCTCGATCGGCGGTGTGTCGACCGCTCGAAGCACACCGAACGACCGGATCGTGAGGTCGTGCGGGATGCCTTCGGGGTCGACCGACAGCCCCTCCGATGTGACCCAGCCAAGAGCCATGTGAGCAGCACCGATGCAGTAGCTCCGCAGCACCGTGCGGTCGAGCGGGTCGCCGCACGACACCTGCACCCGGATCGTGCCATCGTCGTCGATCTGGGCGGTCGCCTCGGCACCATCAGGCGAGGTGACCGTGAATGGTGGTGCGTCAGCGAGCGAGGCCAGCAGCACGGCCAGCTCGGCCCAACCGGCGCCGCGCAACGCGGTCGAGGTTGGTGGGCCCGCAACGTCGAACTCGACGACCTCGACCTGCGGAGCGACCCTGCGGATCGCCTCGACGATGCCAGCGGTGCGAACGATGTGAACCACCCCAGCCCCATCGTCATCCAGTCCCGCCGCCAACGGTGGGCGCTTGGCCCCCAGACGAACGACGTCCTCACGGGTGCTGAGCACCCGAACAGCGCGGCCGTGCTGATCGGCGAGCCGGCGAGCGACCACGCCCAGTTCGCCCGACTGCTTGCCACCGAACGCGCCACCGTTGCCGTGCGAACTCATCGGCTCGCCGCCCGGCAGGCACCACGAGGCATCGGGCTCCAGATACGCCGGCTCGACCCACGTGGTCTGGAGCGTCCGTTTCCAGGTGCCGGGCGGCACCTCGATCGGCCATGCCAGCGGGGCCGTGGTGCGACGACCCTGGACTTTTCCACTCAACTGTCGGGCCTCGGTCAGCGTCTCACCGACCACCCACTCACCGTCGACGTCTCGAACCGCCACGAGCGCGTCCGGCGGGGCCGTGTCATCGGCGAAACCGCCACGCCCCAACGCCGCCGACGGACCGACCTGCTGCGGCACACCGCCCTCGATCGTCGCCCGGCGCTCAGCAGCGGCATGGTCGGTCGCCGAAGCGGCAGACACACCGGAGAGATCGACCGACGTGATCGACTCGACGATCGGATGCCAGCCGGTACACCGACACATGTGAGCAAGCAGCACCTTGCGGACCGCATCGGGCGCACCCTGCTTCGACGCATCGAGCGCTGCGGCGCGGATGATGATGCCGGGCGTGCAGAAACCACATTGGCTGCCGCCGTGCTCGCTGAAGGTGGCGGCCCAGGCATCGGCGTCGGCGAGCCCTTCGATCGTGGTCACCGCCCGCCCGCCGATCCGGGCGACGGGTGTGACACACGCAACCCGTGGCTGCCCATCGACCCACACCGTGCAACAGCCGCACTGCCCCTGCGGACTGCAGCCGTCCTTCACGGAATGGATGCCGAGTTGCTCGCGCAAGGCGTCGAGCAGGGTTCCGTCGGCCGCCACCGACACCGCCGAGCCGTTGAGTGTGAACTCGACGTCAGTCGACGGTTGTGCCACCGCGCAACCCGTCGGTGAGGGTTTTGAAGTCGAGCCACCGACCGGCCGCCAACAGACCCGCCTGTTGCGGCCACGTCGACGGATCATGGGTGGCGAACCGCGAGCCGGCGTCGGACAGCATCGTGCTCAACAGCGACACTTCGGTCGTCGACATGTCGAACCAGGTGCGGATACCGATCCCGTGGCACAGCGACTCGATCTTGGGTCCGATGCCTTCGATCACCTTGAGGTCGTCGACGGTGATCGCTGCACCGAGCACTGCCGAGGCGCCGGAAACATCTGGTGCCGCAGGTGGAGATGCGGCTCCCGGTGGCGGCGGCGAGGCATCGACCTCGTCGGCGCCGACGACCGGCTCGTCGATGGCGACCAGCGCTTGGGCTTGCTCAGGGATTGCCTGGTCGTGGGTCGAACGAAGCTGTTCGAGCTCGGCGATCAGTCGATCACGTTCGGCCACGACTGGTTCGAGGTTGTCCAAGCGGCCGCGCAAACGCTCCATCTCGACGGAGTCGACATGGTGGCTGCGGGCCCGGGCGACTTGGCGCTTGGCGGCGATGCTGCGCAGCAGCCAGCCGATGAAGATGCCCAACAGCACCCCCAACAGCACCCACGCCCAACCCTTCATCAGTGTGTACGGCATCAGTGATTCACCTCGAACATCTCTGGATCATGCTGGCACGCAGTCGCATCACGACGATGCCACCACTCGGAACTCGACACGTCGGCTGGCCGCTCTTGTCCTCGACGCCCCCGACCAACACGGGCTGATCGCTACCGAAACCTCGCGCCGTGATCGACGCCTCTGGGATACCGCGGTCGATCAGTGCCTGGCGGACGACGAGCGCCCGGTACTGGCTGAGTGCCAGGTTGTCGGCGGCCACCCCGTTGCTGTCGGTGTGGCCCTCGACCTCGATCTGCACACCGACGACCTGCTTCGCCTCCGCCGCCAAACGATCGAGGATCGGGGTCGCCGAACTGGCCAATACAGCGGAACCGGATTCGAACAGGATCGGGTTCTGCGAGACATAGGCGTTCAACTCGGCCTCGAGGTCACCCGCCGCCGTGTCCGTTGCGAGCGGGGGTGGCTGAAGGTCGGCGGTTGCCCCAACCGACACGGCGACTGCCGCCATGGCATCGCGGCCGACGTCTTCGAGGTACGTGCCGGTCACATACAAGGTCGTGCCATCGAACCCGGCCGAGCCACTCGCAAGGTGGACCGGCATCACCGCCACCAACTGTGAAAGGCCGCCCACCGTGACGGCATCGAGGCCGCTGACCGGATCGACCGTGAGTTGGTCGACGATGACGAGCAAACCCGCCGCAGAGGTTGCCGCGCCGACCAATACGGCTCGTTCGGCTTCGCTGGCAACCACACCCGTGAGCGTGATCGTTGCAGGGTCCATTACGACCGCCGTTGCGGCGAAGGGCCCCGGCACCGCGAGATCGATGTCGGCCGGTAGCAGCACACGGTCGATCACGTGCACGACCCCGTTTGCGGCGACGATGTCGTCGTCCACGATCACGGCTCCTGACACGGTGACCTCAGAACGATTCACGACGGTGTCGAGCTTGCCGCCCTCGAGCGTGGTCAGTTGGCCGTCGGCCAGATCGCTCACCATCAGAGCGCCGTCGACGGCATGGAAGTTCAACACTCGGCGCAGCATCTCGGGGTCGGCGCGCAGCTTGGCGAAGGCGTCAGCGGCGAGCGCGTCGAAGGCGTCGTCGCTGGGAGCGAACAAGGTGACGGGCTCGCCGGTCGGGTTGGCGAACATTTCGGTCATGTCGGCCTCGTCGAGCAGTACGGCCAGCAATGACAGCTGTGGGCTGGAGGCGACGATCTCGGCCACGGTTTCGAAATCGGCAGCGACCGTGTTCGCGGTGGAATCATCCGGATCGGTGTCGTCGGTCGCCGGTGTCGTCGTGGCGTCATCCTCGGACTCGTCCTGTGGGCCGGTCGTGGTGGTCTCCACCGTCGGCGCCCGATTCACGCGACACGAGCGATCGATCTCGATCGCCCGCACGCCCCACACGTCATACGCAGCGGCGATCGCCCGTTCAGGATCGTCGAGTGGCGCCGCACAACTCAGCGTGCCGTCCTGGCCCGAAAACGCAGCCGTGATGCCCGCGAACCCTGCGGCGGCCAGTTCGGACGGCACCCGTTGCTCGAGGTCGCTCTCGATCCGCTTGGCGAAGAACGGGCCGCCGATCACCAGCAGAATCAGCGTTGCGAGCGCGCCGACACCAAGAATCCGACGGTGAAACCGTGGCGTGGGTCGGGTGGATGGCGTGGCCATGGCAGATCACGATCTCATCGAGAGGGGGCGCGTTGCAACCTCGTCAACGGAGTGCAACACAAACGTAGAAGATGCTTCACGCCGCAGCGTGGCATCTCTTGCTCCAACCTGGTCGGTGGCGTTACGAGAAGCTCTGGCCGCACCCGCAGCTACGGCTGGCATTCGGGTTGGTGATCGCGAAGCCGGATTGGTCGAGACCATCCTTGTAGTCGAGCGTGGCACCCAACAGCAGCTGCGCTGAGGCCGGATCGACGACCACACGCACGGCTTCGCCATAGTTGGCGAGCTCGTCGTCGGTGGCGATGTCACCGTCGAAGAACATCTCGTAGGAGAACCCGCTACAACCACCGGGACGTACGGCAACACGGAGCGCGAGATCAGCGGCGCCCTCGGCGTCGAGCAACTCTTTCACCTTGGATGCTGCGGTATCGGTCAACGTGATCATCAATCGGTCCCCTCTGAGTCTGAGTCGATGAGCTGCCTATGTTACCGGGCTGAGGAGGTGTCGTCATCGCTTGCCTCGGCCAAAGCCGATCCAGGAGCACTTCGACGCCTGGTCAGCCGCGATCGCCGACCGCGACTTGGCACGGTGTGCGGTCCATCACGCCGCAAAAGCGGCGGACCTCGGTGTCCTGCATGGCATCGAGGAATCCGTCGATCATGCCGTGATGCAGGCTGCACACCAGATCGGGATGCTCGCTGGCAAGCTCGCCGAACGGGCAGTTGGCGAAGGCGACCACCGCAGTGTCGGCTGGGTCGTCGGGATCGCACACGATCGGGTCGAAACCCAGTCGATCGAGGTCGGCGACGAATGCCTCCAGACTCGACGGCGCCTCACGGAACGGGATCGACCGTCGCCCGCCCTCGGCGCGGCCGACGGCGTAGGCATCGTGCGGGTCGGCGCCGAGGCGTTGCGCCAGCGCCAACACCATCCCCGCCAGCAAGGGCATCACCGGCGGTTCCAGGCCGAGCGACGGGGCGTCGGCAGCGAGCGAGTAGCGGTGTTGGGGGCGCCCGATCTCACCGCGCCCGCCGGCCGTCACCGCCACCAGCCCGACGTCGCGCATGCGGTCGAGGTGGGGACGCACGGTGTTGGGATGCAGTCCGATCGTGTCGGCTACCTCGGCGGTCGTGAGCGGCCGCTTGCTGCGGGCCAGTTCGAGGTAGATCGCGTATCGCGTGTTGTCGCCCAGTGTCTTGAACAGGTCGAGCCGGGCCTGCGTGCTCACCCCTGCTGCCGACGGGACATTCGGAGTCGCGCCCATAACCCGAGATTACACGGCGTCGACCGGTAAAATGACGCGATGTCTGATCGCCAGCTCACCGCTCCGCCGAGCCGCGACGACGTCATGGGCGTGCTCGGCACCGTGATCGATCCCGAGCTGGGCGACGACATCGTGTCGCTCGGCATGGTTCCCGACGTAACGGTCGCCACCGACGGCAGCGTCGTGGTCGGCATCAAGCTCACGATCGGTGGATGTCCGCTTCGAGCCGACATCAAGCGCGAGGTCGAGACCAGAGTCGGTCTGCACCCCGGCGTGACCGACGTCCGCATCGATTGGGGTGAGATGAACGCCGAGGAACGCGCCGAGGTGATGGGCAAGGCTCGCTGGAAAGCTCGCGATCTGGCGCCCGACACCGAGATTCCGTTGCGCTGCCAGGTGCTGGCGATCGCCAGTGGCAAAGGCGGTGTCGGCAAGAGTTCGGTCACCGTCAACCTGGCCACGGCGCTGGCCGCCCAGGGTCACACGGTCGGAGTGCTCGACGCCGACATCTGGGGGTTCTCCGTGCCACGCCTGCTCGGCATGTCCGACCGCATGGAGGCGGAACGTGTCGACGGATCTGACAAGCCGAAGATCATCCCGAACCGCAAGGCGGTCGGGGCGGGTGTTCTCGAGGTCGTGTCGACCGGATTCCTCGTGGAGGAATCGACGGCGCTGATGTGGCGCGGCTTGATGCTCACCAAAGCGGTCGAGCAGTTCCTCGCCGATGTCGCCTGGGGTGATCTCGACTACCTCCTGATCGACATGCCGCCCGGCACGGGAGACGTGCAGATGGGTTTGGCGCGGATGCTGCCGCGCACGTCGATGGTGATCGTCACCACTCCGGCGGTGGCCGCCCAGAAGGTCGCCCAGCGGGCCGCCGACATGGCCAAACGCAGCTTCCTTCCTGTCGTCGGCGTGATCGAGAACATGAGTGCATTCACGTGTGACCACGGCGAGACCTACGCATTGTTCGGTGAAGGCGGAGGGCAGACCTTGGCGACCGACATCGACGCTCCGCTGCTCGGGCAGGTGCCGCTCGAACCGGCCGTGGCGGCCGGCAACGACGACGGTGTGCCGGTATCACTCGACGGTAACGGAGCCGCCGCTCAGATCTTCCGCTCGATCGCCGAGCGGATCAGCAGCGAGTTGGCACCACCGGTCAAGCCCGGTCAGGTCGACATGGCCGGTTGCTCGGCCCGCCTGCTCGACGCCGTCAACGCCGCCTTCGACGCCGAATAGCAGGGTATCCGGTCCTCAGCGGGCGCTGCCGAGCACGAACTCGGGGTCGGCGGTGTCGTCGTAGCCTGGTTCGCCGGGTCGCAACACCCCAACGATCCTGCCGTCCTGCAGCACGACGCGCGGCAGCACGACCGGTGGCACACCGACCGCGGAAGCGGCCTCCATCGCCTGCTCGGCGGAGGCGAACGGCGCCAGGAATTCGAGCGACACCACGGTCGGCGGGAACATCTGCAGATCGCCGTCTTTCCACATCTGGATCGCGTCGGCCGGACGAACCCACAGGCTGGCGATCGTTTCGCCGTCGTCGTGCAGCGGCTCTTGACCCTCCGGTGCCAGGGCGACGAAAAACCTCGTGTCGAACCGGCGACGCTCGCCGAGCGGTGTGACCCAGTGGTCGACGAGGTGGATTCGGTCGGTCAACAGCAGCAGCCGCTCAGTTGCACACAAGTCGACCAGCGACAGCGACCCGTCGTGGATCTGGTGACGGGCATCGTTGAAGCGAGCTTCGACCTCGTCACCGTCGAAGCGCACGATGGCCGAGCTGTCGGAACGGCGCGCCAGCAGCACTCCGGCCTCCTCGAAACACTCGCGGATGCCGGCGACCAGCCATGCCAGCCCACCGTGATCCATCCCCATCTGGGCCGACGCAGTCGGATCGTCGAGACCGTCGCAGATCGGCTCGAACGCCTCACCGTGGTCGGCGTCGTCGACCTTGCCCCCAGGAAACACGTATTGGCCGCGCGCAAACGCCGCCGACATCGTGCGCTGGAGCATGAAGACCTCCAGCCCCTCGGCGCCATCGCGCAGCAACATGACGGTGGCAGCCGGCCGCACTGGCACCGAAGCGGCGGGTACAAAGTCAGTCTCACTCACGACCGGCGACCGTACCCGACGTTCCCCGCCGCCGGTAGCGTCGAAGCTGTGGAAGTCTGCAATCGGCCCGACGATGTCCTCAACCACATCGGACCGGGGACCCAGCTCATCGTGCCGCTCGCCAACGGCGAGCCGACCAGTTTGCTCGACGAGATCGAAGCTGCCGCCGACCAGCTGAGCGGCGTTCGGGTCCACCAGATGCATGCCCTCCACGCCCGACCCTACCTGACCGGCGAGTTCGGGCACCGGTTGAAGCACCTGTCGTACTTCTTGTCGCACGTCACGCGTCCACACTTCGCCAACGGCACGATCGGGCTGATCCCCGCCCACTTCTCCGAGGTGTTCGCGCTGATGCGGGCGCGCACCACCGACCCGCTGGTGATCGCCGCCGCCTCGCCTCCCGACCGCCACGGCTACTTCTCGCTCGGCGTGTCGGCCGACTACACGTCGAGCTTCATCGGGCGCGCCCGGTTCTTCCTCGAAGTCACCGACCAGATGCCCCGCACCTTCGGGCGCAATCAACTCCACGTCAGTCAGGTCGAAGGCTGGTGCCGTTCCGACCGCCCACTCGTCGAGGTCGAGCCACGCCAACCCGACGAACACGATCGAACGATTGCCGGCTTCGTCGCCGAACGGATTCCCGACGGCGCAACCCTGCAAACCGGGATCGGGGCGATCCCGAACGCGATCATGGCCGCCTTGATGGACCACCGCAACCTCGGGATCCATACCGAACTGCTCTCGGACGGCGTCATCGACCTGATCGAAGCCGGCGTCGTCAACGGCGTTCGCAAAGACCTCAACCGCACCAAGACCGTCGGCACGTTCGCACTCGGTACCGCCCGCCTGCACCGCTTCCTGCATGAGAACACGGCCGTCGAGCTGTGGCCGGTGCGCTACGTCAACGACCCGTCGATCATCGGCCGTGAGCGAGGGTTCGTGTCGATCAACGCCACCTTGTCGGTCGACTTCCTCGGCCAGTGCGCCAGCGAGACGATCGGGGGCCGGTACTACTCATCGTCCGGCGGCCAGAACGACTTCGCTCGGGGCGCCATGAACTCCGCCGGCGGTCAAGGCTTCGTCGTGTTGCACTCGGTCACCAGTTCGGGGGCGAGCCGAATCGTGCCGAGGCTCGCCGCCGGAGACGCGGTCACCACCCCGAAGAACACGGTCGACAAGATCGTGACCGAATGGGGCATCGCCGAACTGCGCGGCCGCTCGATCCGCGAGCGCACCCACGCCCTGATCCAGGTCGCCCACCCTGACCATCGTGCCGAACTCCAAGCCGAAGCCGAGCGGATGCACTACTGGTGACGCACGCAAAGGAGTTCTGACACCTGCCGTGCGGGGTCAGGCGTCGGATCGGCGGCGGCCGAAGCCGTAGACCGCGGCTGCCAGCACGATCACGGCCAGCACCACGGCAACCGGTTGCCAATGATCGAGCAACTGCGCTTGAATCCGCTGCTGCAACCGCTCGACCCGGTCGGTGATCGCGGAGCGATTCTCGTTGATATCGACGACCCAGAAGTAGTACACGAGGTACATCCCGGACAGCAGCACCAGGACGGCGGCGATCCGGTCGACGTACTGTGACCCGTTGCGCAGCACCCGCAGCAGGCTGGTATTGGCAACCGCCAGAGCGATCGTGAGCGAGGTGACGATCAGGGCCATGCCCACGCCGTACGCCACGACGTGCGCAAAGCCCGTGCCCCAGCCGTCGCGGTCGACCGTGCCGAACAGCACGGTCGAGAACAGCGGCAGCGTGCAGCTGATCGAGGCGACCGCATAGGCGACCCCGTAGAACGCCATCGCCCGCAACGTGCGATCCGGGGTGCCCGTGTCGATATGCGGTGTCGAGATCGGCAAGCGGTATCCGGCCAGCATGGCGACACCGAGCGCCACGAAGCCGACCCCGATCACCAACGTGGCGTATTTGGCGTTGCTCTCGATCCACCGTGTCGCATACTCCGAGATCACGCCGACAGCGACGAACACGGACATGAAACCAGCCGACACCGCCGCCGAAACCAACAGTGCCCGACGCACGGTGGCGCGCTGATCACCGGGGCGGTGATCGTCGATCCCGAGGAAGTACATGAGATACGTCGGCAGCAACACGAAGGCGCACGGATTGATCGCGGCGATCAGCCCACGCAGGAACGACAACCCCATCAGAACAGGGCTTCGATCAGGGAACGCAGTGTTTCGGCGTCGATCTCACCGGTTTGGCGCAGGATCTCGCCGTCGGAACTGACGAACAGAGTGACCGGGTAGCCGACGATCCCGAGCTCGTTCGACAGTGAACCGTCGTCGAGCAGCAGGTCGTAGGTGACACCACGCTCCTCGGCGAATCGGTCCATCGCCGCCACGGTGTCGAACGGGTCGATGCCGACGAACTGCACTCGGTCGCCGACCTCGGCGTGGATGTCGGCGAAGTCGCTCAGTTCGCGTCGGCAGGGGGCGCAGTTCGAGAACCAGAAGTTGACGACCAGCGGCTTGCCGGCGTAGGCCGACAACTCGACCTCGACACCCTCGCGGTCACGAACCGGCGTCGCCGGAAGCTGCCGCCCGGTCGAGTCGCCGTTGATCTCATCGGACGGCTGCTGGAACACGCCGGGCTGGTCGAGCACGAACTCACCGTCGATGGCGGGCGTGTCGTCGAGCACCGCCGCCAGCCACACCCCACCGACGACCGAGACGGCCGCCACGGCGGCGGCCACGACCGCTGCCAGCACGATGGTTCGGGTGCCGAGTGCCACGACAGACAGGCTACGAGCCCGGCATCTCCTGGCACCCTTCGGCTCCGGAACCTGCACGAGGGGTTGCAGGTTCCGGAGCCGCCCGCTGGCTGCCTGCGCCGGCCCGGAGCGACGCCCACTGAGGCGCCGCGCCTGGCCAGGTCAGACAGCGAAGGCGTCGCTGGTGTCGTCCGTCTCGACGACACCGAACTCGTTGACGATGACAGGAGGCCGAGGCCTCTTGGGAGGTCGTCCACCCGGTCTCTTGTGGGCGACGATGCGCCCTCCGGACAGGAGTTCGCCGCCCCAGACGCCCCACGGCTCCTCACGCTCGAGCGCTTCGTCCAAGCAGGACAGGCGCAACGCACACTTGGCGCAGATCGCCTTGGCGCGGGCGATGTCGAGCACGTGGTCGGAGAAGAACAGGGGCGTGAGGGTGCCGTTGCCGTCGGCGCAGCGTGCGACCTGCACGGTCGAAACGGAGAACTCGTCGATGGGCTGGAGTTGGATCGTGTTCACGGTGGTGTCTTTCTGTTCGATGTTTGGCGGGTGGGTTGGTGTGGGTGGTGTGTCATGAGATGTGGTTGGTCGTGGGTGGAAAAACGAGAAAGGCCGCCGGGTCGGAACCCGGCGGCCTCGCTGAGAGGGTTGATTCAACGTGTGATTACGTTGAACCCCTTGCGAGGTGCCGGGTGGGGCGCTTGATGAACGAAACGTTCGTGGCGCCGGCCAGGGTGGAGGTGTTGCCGAGAGAGGCATGCATCGGGAGCACACGGCCACCGGTGGCGTTTTCGGTGCCATATGCCGAAGCAACGGACCGCTGCCGCCAGCTGGTGCACACACCGGAAGCGGCCGCGCGACGGCGAACGCCACCGGGCGCCTGGCCCAGGTTGTGCGTCGTCGTCGTGTCCATCGGGTGCTCCTGCTGTCGGGCTGCTCAACGCGATGAAGCGCAGCGAAGTCCCTAGTGGACCATGCTGAGTGGGCCTCCGTCAAGGAGGTTTCTCAGTTCGTCGTCGATCCGACGTCAGGCAACGAGATGGGGAGGCAAGGGAACCTCTTCCACGATCATCTGTGGACGCGGGTGCTTCGGTGGCCGACCGCGACCGCGCTTGACGGCAACGATCACCCCGTCGACCACCAGTTGACCACCCCACACGCCGTACGACTCGACACGCTCCAGCGCATCGCTGAGGCAACTCGAAGCGAGGCCACATCGGCCGCAGATCGCCTTGGCGCGGGCGATGTTGAACTCGTCGTCCGAGAAGAACAGGTGGGTCAACGTGGCGTTGCCGTCGGAGCACCGAGCGAACGAACTCAGCCGCGGCTGATCGAACTCGTCATCGGTCGTCACTTCCGAATCGGCGTCCCCAGCGCCTGCCGCAGTCGTGAGGAAATCGAGCAACGTCATGCCGGTCCAGATCGGCGTCCCCACCCGATCTCACACTTTTTTGAGCATTCTTTCGACGGGCGTTGCGGGCCACAACGCCGCCGAAGGTCAACCGTTCAACACGTACCGATACGGCGACGGCGCGATCTGGCGGGTCATCTCGCCGCGCAGCCGGAGGTGTTCGAGGTGGGCGTAGGTTTCGCTGTCGGCCATCATGCCCTGCACCCGCGCAGAGAACAGATGCTTCGAGTACTCAGCCACCGTGGCCGGGCGTCCGATCTCCTCACCGGTGCTGCGCACTTGATCGAGGCGGACGATGTGGTGCTGCTTGATCGACTCCGCCCTGCCTGCCAGGTCGGTGAACGGGTGCCCGTGGGCTGGGAGCACGGTGTTGACATCGTCGCCGTACGCCGCCACTTTGTCGAGCGAGTCCATGAAGGTCGCCAAGGGGTCGGCCATCGGCGACAGCCCACCGACATGGGGCGTGATGGTCGGCAGCACGTGATCGCCCGACAACATCACACCTTCGGTCGGATCGAACAGACACAGGTGGTCGTCGGTATGCCCCGGTGTGTGGATCGCAACCCACTCCCGTCCAGCCAACGTGATCGTGTCGGCCTCGTTCAGCCTCACCGTCGGGGTCGGCGTACGCATCAGGCGTGGGAAGTGCCGCGCCACCTTGAACGCCAGCTTGCGCTGCCACGAGATCGGCATTCGTTCGCCGCCCCACGGTGTCGGGTCCCAGGGAAATCGACGCTCCGCCAGTGCGCCGACGTCGGGCATGTCCTCGACGTCGACGTCGGGTGGCTCACTCGGATCCCACATCAGTCGAAACTTCTGATGGGTGACGATCCGCGCCCCCGATTCGTGACGCACTCGCCCCGCACCACCGAAATGATCGGGGTGGCTGTGGGTGACGATCACGGTGTGGACCCGCTCGATCGGAAAACCGGCCGCCGTCAGTCGCCGCCGCAGCGCCTTGTACGAGGAAGGCCCGGGAAGCCCCGGATCGACGATTGCGACACCATCGCGATCTTCGAGCAGATAACAGTTGACGTGGCCGAGCCCGGTGAAATTGATCGGCAGTTGGGCTCGCAGGATGCCGGGGGCGACCTCCGTGATCGCGTCGCTCGCCGGTTCTTGCTCTTGTTTCGGCACTCGCCGTTTCGTGGTCGTCATGACCGGGTGAACAGTAGGTGCCAGGTCGGCTCATCGGCGATGCGGGCGCCGTGAGGTATTCACACGTCGAGCAGGATCTTGCCGACGTTGGCGTTGGCTTCCATGTGGCGATGGGCATCGGCGACGTCGTCGAGGGCGAACCGCGAGTCGATCACCGGTCGCAAAGCACCCGACTCGAACAACGGGATCATCTCGGAGATGAAGCGTTGGCTGAGTGCCGCCTTCTGTTCGATCGGACGCGCCCGCAGCGTGGTACCGATCCAGTGCACTCGCTTGACGAGCAGCAGACCGAGGTTGACTGGAGTCTGACCGCCGCCCATCAGGCCGACCTGCACGATCGTGCCCTGCGGCTTGGTCGACGCCAGGTTGCGGTTGGCCTCGTCGCCACCGATCACGTCGAGAATCACGTCGACGCCGCCGGGCACCTCGCTGCGCAGCGCTGCCGCCCAGTCGGCGGGAGAGCGCTCGAGCACCAGGTCGGCACCGAGTCGGCGGCAGGCGTCCATCTTGCCGGTCGAGCAGGTGACGGCGATGCGGGCACCGATCGCCTTGGCGATCTGGATCGCCGCCGTGCCGACGCCGGAAGCGCCGGCGTGCACCAGCGCCCATCGGCCGCTCGCCAGCCCGCCCTGGACCACCAGCGCATCCCATGCAGTGAGGAATACCTCGGGGATCGCCGCCGCGTCGGAAAGATCGACCGCGCTCGGAATCGGCAGAGCCTGTCGCTCGTGGGTCACCACCAGTTCGGCGTAGCAAGCACCCGACTCGATGCCCATCACGCGATCGCCGACCTGCCACAGCGTGACCCGCTCGCCGACGGCCGCAACCGTGCCGGCGTACTCGAGCCCGAGGATCTCATGCTGGCGGGCGACCGGGTCGCGATAGCCGCCCATCCGTTGCAGCGTGTCGGCCCGGTTGCAGGCGCTGTGCGCAACCTGCACCAGGATCTCGTCCGGACCCGGAACCGGATCGGGCACGTCGGTGACAGTGAGGACCTCAGGTCCCCCGTACTCGGTAACCACAACAGCACGCATCCTCCCAGTGTTGTTGGGAGTTGTGCCAGGCACAACTCCCAACTCAGGGGGTGATGAGAGCTTGCACGGCGGCCTGGGCTTCGGGGGACGGTGGCGGGGCGAGTTGTTCGGTCATCGATTCGGGAACCGGTTCGATGGCGGGCGCCGAACTGAACGGTGGCAGCGTTGGGATCTCGGCCGGTGTCACGTCGAGCACCGTCTCCGGTGGCGCCGGCAGGTCGAACACCGGATCACGCAACTGACGACCATCGCCGGTAGCGCACCCGGCCGTGAACGCGGCGAACAGGGCGACGCCACAGAGCGCACCGACCGACCCCGTCAACCCGTTCCGGCGCAACGGTGCGTCTGGCCCGAGACGGCTACTGCGCTGTGTCATCGGATTCGGGCGCGCCGGACTCCGACGAGCCGGACTCGGATTCGGGGTCGCCGGATTCGTCGGTGCCGTTCAGCAGTTCGAGCCGGGCGGCCACTTCGTCCGGCGTGGAGAACACCAGCTCGCGATACAGCTGCAGCTCGGAGATGCTCTCGCGGATGTCGTCGAGCGCTCGGTGGGCACCCTGTTTCCAGCCACGTTGGGTCAGCACCGCCGGATACCAGCGACGAACCAGTTCCTTGAGGCTGGACACGTCGACGGAGCGGTAGTGCAAGTACTCCTCGATCTCCGGCAGATAGGCGGCGAGGAAGCGCCGGTCGGTGCCGATCGAGTTGCCACACAACGGAACCGTACGGGCCTCGGGTACGTGCTCACGGATGAACGCCAGCGTTGCGGCGCCGGCCTCTTCGAGCGAGATCGTCGAGGACTTGATCTGGTCGAGCAGGCCCGATTTGGTGTGCATGTCGACCACGAACGGGTCCATCTTGGCCAGCGCCTCGTCGGGCTGGTGAACGACGAGGTCGGGGCCTTCGGCGACGATGTTGAGTTCGTCGTCGGTGATGATCGTGGCGATCTCGACGATCACCTCGAATGTGTGGTCGAGCCCGGTCATCTCGAGGTCCATCCACACCAGCATCGTGGGGACTCTATTGCAGCGTGGGACGATAGAGGCAATGACACGTCCAACCTTCGCCGAACTGCTGGCACTCCCCGGCGTGACGGAGGAGTGCGAGCTGCGCGGACGGTTGGGGTTCATGGCGTACCACGGCGGCGGGCTGGAGGAGACCACCGACGTGGTGGCCCGCCGCGCTGCCGAGCTGTCGGGCGCCTCGTACTACGGCGTGTTGCACCCGCCGGACTGGGATCTTCATATCCCGTCGATCAGGGTGACACCCGATCAGTCGGTGGTCCTGGCGAGCTTCATGGAGCACGTCGAAGTCGTCATCACCATCCACGGCTTCGGCCGTCGGCCGCTGTTGACCTCGGTGCTGTTGGGCGGCCAGAACCGCACGCTGGCAGCACACATCGCCGGGCACCTGCGAGTCGTACTACCGGCCTACGACATCGTCGACGACCTCGACGACATCCCGCTCGAGTTGCGCGGCGTGCACGACCGCAACCCGGTCAACGCGCCAACCCACGCCGGAGTCCAAGTCGAGTTGCCGCCCAGAGTGCGCGGCTCCAGCCCCCTGTGGTGGGACTGGGAGTCCGGCCTGGTCCCCCACACCGAGTCATTGATCCTCGGTCTGGCGGCAGCTGCGTCGACCTTCGAGATCCGCTGACCTACCCGGTTCTGGCGTACGGTCGCGGCGTGCAGATGGATCGCGATCTCGTGTTCGAACGGATCAGGCGCGAGTTGTTCGAGCGGGTGTTGCCGCTGGTCGAGCGGGACCGACTTCCGCTCACCGTCACGGCCGGGCCGACGCTCCACGATCAGGCGCCGTTCGCGGTCGGAAGCCAGTGGGGGCCGCCGTGGGGAACCACCTGGTTCACCTTCATCGGGGAGATTCCCGACCGTTGGAGTAACCGGCGCGTGGAGGCGGCGATCGACCTCGGGTTTCATCCCGATGCTGCCGGATTCCAGTGCGAGGGCTTGGTGGTGGACGACGCTGGTCGTCCCGTGCAGGGCATCCACCCACGACGAACCAAGCTGCGCGTCGAGGCCGAACCTGGGCCGATCACGATCCGGCTCGAGGCTGCTTCCAACCCGACCTTCGTGCAGTTCGCCCCGTCAGCACTCGGATCACCCGCCACCGCAGGAGATCGCCCGCTGTACCGATTCCGCTGCGCCGAACTGCTGCTGATCGACAGCGAGGCCGAGGCCCTGGCACACGACATCGATGTGCTGGCCGGGCTGATGGAATCGATGCCCACCGGCGATCCCCGGTGCGAGCGGTTCCGCCACACACTCGCCCGCGCCTTGGATCAGCTGCCCGACGTGACCGGGATGCGGGCGACGCTGCGACCGCTACTCGACATGCCCGCTGCCGGCAGCACCCATCGCATCATCGCCACCGGCCACGCCCACATCGACACCGCCTGGCTGTGGCCGATTCGTGAAACCGTTCGCAAGTGCATCCGCACGTTCGCCTCTGCGGTGCGCCTGATGGACGAGTACCCCGAGTACCGGTTCTCGTGTTCGCAAGCGCAACAGTACGCCTGGATCGAGGAGCGTCAGCCCGAGCTGTTCGAGCAGATCTCGATCAAGGTCGGCGACGGCCAGTGGATCCCGGTCGGCGGAATGTGGGTCGAGGCCGACATGAACCTGCCGTCCGGCGAGAGCCTGGCGCGTCAGATCGTGCACGGCCAGCGCTGGTTCGAGAGCCGGTTCGGGCGACGCTGCTCCGAGGTCTGGATCCCTGATGTGTTCGGCTATCCGGCCAGCATGCCGCAGCTGTATGCGGCCGGCGGGATGCACCGGTTCGTCACCCAGAAACTGTCCTGGAACACCACCAACCGGTTTCCGCACCACACGTTCTGGTGGGAGGGCCTCGACGGCACGCGGGTGCTGACCCATTTCCCGCCGGTCGACACGTACAACGCAGAGATCACCCCGAAGCAAGCGGTTCAGTCGGTCGAGCGGTTCCGTGAGGCTGCCTGGTCCGACTGGTCGCTGATGCCGTTCGGCCACGGCGACGGCGGTGGCGGGCCGACCCGCGAAATGCTGGAACGCGCCCGTCGGATGACCGACCTCGACGGCGCACCCCGCATGTCGATCGGATCGCCGGCTGAGTTCTTCGTCCATGTCGAACGCGAAGCCTTCAACGGTGCACCCGTACCGGTATGGCGCGGTGAGCTGTATTTCGAGACCCACCGGGGCACGCTCACCAGTCAGCTCCGGACCAAGCTCGGAAATCGCCGGTGCGAGCAACTGCTCCGCCAAGTCGAGCTGTGGTCGGCGACGCTGGGGCGGCCCGCCGACGTCGACGATCTGTGGCGCGAGGTACTGACCCAGCAGTTCCACGACATCATCCCCGGCTCGTCGATCGCCTGGGTCCACGCCGATGCCGAGCAGGCGCACGCCACGGTCGCCGAGCAACTCGAACTGCGCCTCAGCCAGCTGTTCGACGAGTTGGTGCCAAATACACCGCACCTCGCCAACGCTGCCGGCGTGGACCGCGACGAGGTGATCGAGCTCGACGGTGCCGAACCGGTCCGCGTTCGAGTGCCCGCCAACGGGCTCGCCCCACTCGTGT
This sequence comes from uncultured Acidimicrobiaceae bacterium, assembly GCA_963700265.1. Classification (GTDB taxonomy): domain Bacteria; phylum Actinomycetota; class Acidimicrobiia; order Acidimicrobiales; family Ilumatobacteraceae; genus Ilumatobacter. Next base: position 58,411 of record CAVOWX010000007.1, read on the forward strand.
CGATCACCGCCGACGACCGCGTCGTGGTGACCGAGTCGTCGATGACCAACCACCACGTGGCAGTGAGGTGGGACACCACCGGGGCGTTGACCTCGATGATCGACATCGCCCACGCCCGCGAGGTGTTGCCGACCGCCGAACGATCAGCCGTGCTGGAACTGGCGTCCGACCGACCGGTGCGGTACGACGCCTGGGACCTCGAATCCTGGACACCAGGCCTGGCGCGGCAGCTGCTCGATCCGGTCAGGATCGAGGTGACCGACCGCGGTCCGCTGGTCGGGCGTGTCCGCATCCACCACGAGTTCGGCGACTCGTCGGCAACGATCACCTACACGCTGCGGGCCGGGAGCCCTCGCCTCGACATCGGTGTCGAGTTCGATTGGCACTCGCCCGAGCACCTGCTGTCGATGGCGTTCCCGCTCGACGTTCGGGCCGACACCGCCGCCTGCGACATCCAGTTCGGACACGTACACCGCCCCACCCACCCGTCGAACTCGTGGGACGCCGCCAAGTTCGAGGTGTGCGCCCATCGCTACGTCGACGTCAGCGAACCCGGCTTCGGCGTCGCCGTGCTGAACGACGGCCGATACGGGCACGGCTTGTTCGATGGTCGCGTACGAGTCAGCCTGGCTCGCTCCGCCCGGTATCCCGACCCCGACGCCGATCGCGGCCACCACTCGGTCAACCTCGCACTGTTCCCGCACGGCGCCGGCCTGGCTGACGTGGTCGCCGAGGCGGAACGGTTCAACCATCCGCTGCGAGTCGTGTCCGGTGCATCGAACGAGCCGGTTCCGTCGCCGGTTGTGGGTCTGATCGGTGATGGCGTCGAGATCGATGCCATCAAGCCGGCCGACGACGACCCGGGCGACCTGATCGTGCGGCTCCACGAGTCGATCGGGAACCGCACCAGGATCACGCTCCGGTGCGACCGCCGGATCGTGGCAGCCAGCAAGTGCAACCTGATGGAGGAACCACTCGCCGGCCTGGAGGTCGGCGACGGCATCTGCGCCCTCACCGTCAAACCCTTCGAGTTGGCAACCCTCCGCCTCACCCGTTCCCCCGCGTAACAGCGGATTTCCGCTAGGCGGTGGCGCCGAGGTGGCGGAGCGCCATCTGGGCGTACAACTCGACGCCGACCGGCATCGCTGTTTCGTCGAAGGTCACCAGGTTCGAGTGGTTGGCCGGCGCCTTGCGCGGGTCGCGATCGGGGGGCGTGCCACCGAGGAACATCATCGTGCCAGGCACCTCGTTGAGCACGTAGGAGAAGTCCTCGGCACCCATGATCGGATTCGGCAGCCGGTGCACCACACCGGCGCCGAGCACCTCGGAGGCCGTATCGAGCGTGAACTGTGCGAAGTCGTCGTGGTTCGAGGTGACCGGATACCCGACGATGATCTCGGGCTCGGCGGTGGCACCGTGTGCCTCGGCGATCTTCTGGGCGACGCGCTTGATGTGGTCGTGGACCTGCGCCCTGGTGTGCTCGCTGACGGTGCGGATCGTGCCCTCGATCTCGGCCATCGGGGAGATGATGTTGTTGGTCGTGCCTGCGTGGATGCGGCCGACGGTGACAACCGCTGGGTCGAACACGTCGATCCGGCGGGTGATCATCGTCTGCAGGGCCAGCACGATCTCGCAGGCAACCGGCACCGGGTCGATCGTGCGGAACGGCTCGCTGGCGTGCCCACCGGCCCCATGCACGCGGATCAGGAAGTGGTCGGCCGAGGCCATGCACGCTCCGCCCCGCGTGGCAACGTTGCCGGTCGGGATCGTGGAGGTGATGTGGAGTGCGAACGCTCCGGTCACGGGCGACTCGCTGCCGTCGGCGAGCAACGGCACGTCGAGTAGGCCCTCCTCCAACATGAACTTGGCCCCGTGATGGCCCTCTTCACCGGGCTGGAACATGAACAGCACCCGGCCGGCGATCTCGTCCCGGTGGGCCGAGAGCACCTTGGCGGCGGTCGACAACATGGCGGTATGGGTGTCGTGGCCGCAGGCGTGCATGCACCCATCGGTTCGCGAGGCGAAGTCGAGCCCCGTGTCCTCGTTGAGGGGCAGCGCATCCATATCGCCTCGCAGCAACACCGTCGGACCAGGGCGCCCACCCGTCAGCAAGGCCGAGATGCCCGACGTGGTCTGATGCAGCGTGAGATCGAGCGGCAGCCCTTCGAGCGACTCGAGTACGAGGTCACGGGTGATCGGCAGTTCGTTGCCGAGTTCGGGGCGTTCGTGCAGGGAGCGGCGCAGCGCAACGGTTTCGCCCTGCAGGTCGAGTGCTTCTTCGCGGAGGGTGTCAAGCGTCATGGCCAGAGGTTAGGCGGTCTCCGAACTCGGGAACGCAGCGGCGCCCTGCTCCCGGAGGAGGTCTGACCCCCTCCGGGGTGGCGGGCGACGGGTGCGGGCGTCTGCGTTGTCGCGTAACCTGGCAGACAGTGCAGCGTGTGGAGTTCACGATCGAACCGTTCGTCGAGGGTCAACCGGGCCCTCACGTGACCGAACCGATTGCCGCGGTCCGCGCCCTCGGCGTCGACGTCGACGTCGGTCCGTTCGGTACCGGCTGCTCGGTCGACGTTGCGGTCGCCCCGGATGTCGTCGCCGCTGTGGTCAAGGCAGCCTTCGAACACGGCGCCACTCACGTCAACATCGACGTCTCGCCCGAGCTCGACGGGAATCAACCATGAGCGAAGCGCACCCCCTCCTGCGAGCGGTCAAACCGGTCGTCGACGCGGTCGGCGCAACGCTGGTGCCGCCGTCCCAACAGGAGCCGTCCGACGTTCCGCTGATGTGGGACGGCGAAGTGGTGGCGGCGGTGCGAATGCCGCCCTTGCACGGCGCCCTCGATCGGCTGATCGACACCGTCGAAGCCGAGTTGGGAGGGCCGCTCCCAGCCCTCAGCCGCGAGGACAAGCAGCGTGCCGTACGGTTGCTCGACGAGCGCGGAGCGTTCATCCTGCGGCGTGCCGTCGAGGATGTCGCCGATGCGATGGGCGTCAGCCGGATCACGATCTACAACTACCTCAACGCGATCCACCGCTAGACCGGCCACCGTGCAACAGCGACCGACCCAGGGCGAGCAATTCGACGTGATCGGTTTCGATGCCGACGACACGTTGTGGCGCAGCGAGGACTTCTTCCAGCAAGCCGAGCAGATGTTCGCCGAGATCGTCGGGCCACATGCACCGGCTGGGATCGACGTGCTCGACGTGCTACACGCCGTCGAGCACGACAACATTCCGATCTCCGGATATGGCGTCAAGGCGTTCGCCTTGTCGGCGGTGCAAGCAGCCGTCACGGCAACCAGCGGACGCGTGCCGGCGACGGTGATCGGAGCACTCGTCGACCACGCCCACGAGATGCTGATGCACCCGGTCGAGATGCTCGACGGCGTGCCAGAGACGTTGGCGGCGGTCGGTCTCACCCACCGGCTGGTGCTGATCACCAAAGGTGACCTGGTCCATCAGACCCGCAAGGTGCGCACGTCTGGGCTGGAACATCACTTCGAACACATCGAGGTGGTGTTGGACAAGACCGCCGACATCTATCGACGGGTACTGGGCGAGTGGGGCATAGACCCGCGCCGGTTCCTGATGGTCGGCAACTCTGTGCGATCCGACATCTTGCCGATCCTCGAACTCGGCGGCCACGGCATCCACGTGCCGTACCACGTCACATGGGACCACGAACTCGTCCACGCCGACGACCACGACGGCGGCTTCGCCGAGCTGGAGCAGATCTCCGATCTCCCGGCCTGGCTCGCCGGCGGTTGAACCCCTTCGAGCGGTCGAGCTACCGCCGGGTCGGCGACCGGGCCGCTGCTGGCGTTCGGCCGGCGTGTTCGATATGGTCGCAAAGATGCGACTCGGAGCGTTCTCGATCAGCATCCCCGTCACGGATCTGAAGCGCTCTCGGGCGTACTACGAAGCGTTCGGGTTCGAGGTCGTCGGCGGCAACGAGGACGAACAGTGGCTGATCCTTCGCAACGAGGGCACCGTCATCGGGCTGTTCAATTTCGAGGGAATGGACTTCACCGAGCCGATGCTCACGTTCAATCCGGGGCACCGCCAGGACATGTCGAGCCCCGAGTCGTTCACCGACATTCGTGAGATCCGACAGCGACTGCTCGACGCCGACGTGCCGATCGACACCGACCTCGACCCCAGCGAGCGCGGTCCGGCGAGCCTCGGCCTGCACGATCCAGACGGCCACCCGATCCTGATCGACCAGTTCCGCGACGCCCCTGACTGAAACCGTCAGAGCTTGCGGAGTGAGACTTGGCTCACTCGATGGTCGCGTTCCTTGCGGATGATCAGCGAGGCCCGCTCACGCGTCGGCTCGATGTTCTCGCGCAGGTTGCGGCCGTTGACTGTCGTCCAGATGTGGCGGGCTGTCGCCTCGGCCTGCTGATCGGTGAGGTCGGCGAAGTTGCGGAAGTAGCTGTCGGGGTTCTTGAACACCGACTCGCGCAGGGCGAAGAAGCGCTGCACGTACCACTCCTCGATGTCGGCCACGTCGGCGTCGACATAGATCGAGAAGTCGAAGTAGTCACTGACGAACTCGTCGCCTTCGCGGTTGACCTGGAGCACATTGAGCCCCTCGACGATCACGATGTCGGGCCGCTTGACCGTCACCGACTCGCCATGCAGCACGTCGTACGCCAGGTGGTCATAGACCGGCGCAGCGACTTCCTCGCGACCACTCTTGACGGCCCGCAGGAACCCGAGCAGGGCTCTGGCGTCGTAGCTCTCCGGAAAACCCTTGCGCTCCATCAGCCCGCGCTCGGCGAGCACCGCATTCGGATACAGGAACCCGTCGGTCGTGATCAGGTCGACCTGAGGATGGTTCGGCCACCGCGACAGGAGCGCCTGCAGGATGCGGGCGAACGTCGACTTACCGACGGCCACCGAGCCGGCCACGCCGATCACGTACGGCACCTTCGGGGCCATCGACCCGAGGAACGTCGACGACACACGTTGCAGGTCTTGCACGGCACTGACGTACAGATTCAACAGGCGGCTGAGCGGGAGGTAGATCGCCGCCACCTCGTCGAGATCGATCCGCTCATTGATGCCCCGCAACGATTCGAGATCGTGCTCACGGAGTGTCAGCGGGGTGGCCGCCCGCAAGGCGGCCCAGTCATCCCGGTTGAAGGTGAGGTACCGATCCGCCACCCGGTGCAACCTATTCTCCGTGGGTGGCCACCGCGAACCAACCCGCAAGATGCGCGGGGCGTGGTACACCCCACCCGAGCTGATCGACATCGTGCTCGATGGCGTGATCAACGATCTCGCGGCCGATCCCAACACTCCCAGCCCGACGCTGTTTCCGATCCGAGTACTCGATCCGGCGTGCGGTGACGGACGGTTCCTGACCGCAGCCGCCGAGCGACTGGAGGCGCTCGGCTATCGCTGCGAGTTGGTCGGGTGCGACCTCGACGCCGCAGCCCTCGAACAAGTTGATGATCATCGAATCTATTTGATTCACGACGACTCTCTGGCACGCGACTGGGGCGACGAGCCCTTCGACCTCGTGATCGGCAACCCTCCGTTCCTGTCGCAGATGTCGGCCACGACCACCCGCGGAGGGTCGAGTCGGCACGGCGGTGGCGCATACGCCGACGCGGCGTTCGAGTTTCTCGCTCTCGCGGTTCGCCTGGCACACCCGGATCGCGGTCGTGTGGCGCTGGTGTTGCCGCAGTCGATCCTGGCCGCCCGCGACGGCGGTCAGGTTCGGAGTGCGGTCGCCGAGCGGGCTGATCTTCGCTGGTCCTGGTGGGAACCGAAACAGCAGCACTTCGATGCCAGCGTGAACGTGTGTGCACTCGGATTCCGGCGACCGGCAACCGGAGCCACCACACGATCGACCTGGACCCGCGTCGTGACCGATCGGCTCGGCATTCCCGCCCTCGAACCGCTGACGTTGAAATGCTCTGGCACGCTGGGCGAGCGCGCCGACCTGAACGCCAACTTCCGCGACGAGTACTACGCCTTGGTTCCTGCGGTCAGCGATGACGGCGATGGGCCGCCGCTCATCACGAGTGGTTTGATCGACCCCGGACGCTGCCTCTGGGGTCGACGGCCGGTGAGGTTCGCCAAGCAGACCTTCGCTCATCCGCGGGTCGACGTCTCGAAGCTGACCGGGCGCTTCCCGGCATGGGCCACCCGCAAACTGGTACCCAAGGTGCTGGTCGCCAACCAGACCCGCATCATCGAAGCCGTCGCCGACGCGGATGGGGCGTGGCTGCCCGGGGTGCCGGTCGTGTCCGTCACGCCGTCCGGATCGGCGACCGGTGTCTGGGAGTTGGCAGCTGTGCTGACTTCGCCGGTGGCCTCGGTGTTGGCCTGGTACGAGGGTGGCGGCACCGGCCTGTCCACGACCGCGGTGCGAGTCGGACCCGCCGTTCTGGCAGCGACACCCTGGCCGTCCGGCCCGCTCGGCACCGCCGTCGACGCACTCCGGTCCGAAGACATCGTCGGCTGCGGGGTCGAGATCACGAAGGCCTACGGCCTCGCCGGTGAAACCGCCGAGCAGCTGCTCAACTGGTGGGCGGAACGGCTCCCCGACGGGTCCTGACCACACGCGACAGGTCGACGACCCGATCCCAACCCGGTGATCCGGCCACCATCCACAAGAGCACCAGTCCGGCCATCTCCACGAGGTGAACCGCCTCGGAGAGCGGCGACCTGGACCCATCGAGCATGTCCAGCACCGCGGTCAACACGGTCGCCCCGAGCAGCGCGCCCACCAGGGGCAGCAGCCCGAATGCCCGCTGCGGTCGCCAGGCGGCATACAACAGCCCGACCGCCAATGCCAGCGATGAGGCTCCGAGGTGACGGGCGATGTGGACCGGGGCGCCGTCGGCCTCGGCCCACACCAGCGGCCGCACGCTCAGCGCCGCGACCACGAGGCCACACCACGCCAGCGCCGGACGCAGCCAGCCGCCGCGACCCAACCGAGCCGGGCGTGAGCGGCTCATCAAGCGGACCAGGAAGTCATGTTCGAACTGAGCCGACCGCAACCGGACCGTTCGCGTCAGCGAAGCGACCTGGTCGGCGTGCGCCCGGCAGGTCGGACACGATTCGAGGTGAGCATCGAGGATCCGATGCTCGTCGCTGCGGAGTTCCCCGTCAGTGGAGGCCGAGATGAGTACCCGCGGCATCGAGGCACGGAAGCCCGAATTCAGCGTCGCCATCGAAGTCCACGATGTGACGGTCGGCCCGGTTGACTCTTTGGTTCCCCACGGCAGACTGTTTCGGCATGGATTCCCTGACGTCGCTCCTGCTCGACGCCCAACGCGGCGATCACGAGGCACTCGAGCGTTTCGTCGCTGCCACCCAGCCCGACGTGATGGCGATGTGCCGCTACCTGGGCGATCGGGACAACGCAGAGGATCTCGCCCAGGAGGCGTATGAACGGGCGTTTGCCTCGTTGCACCGTTTTCGGGCCAGCGGGCCGGCCCGGCACTGGCTGCTCACGATCACGCGCCGTACGTGTGCCGACGCCACCCGCCGGCGCAGCCGTCGACGCCGCACCGAGCAACGGGTCGTCACCATGGCTCACGATGCGCGAGATGGCTTCACACCGGTCGGCGACAGCGTCGAAATCGACGAGTTGCTGCACCTGCTCGACGACGATCGGCGAGCGGCGTTCGTGCTGACTCAGATCACCGGATTGCGGTACGAAGAGGCCGCCGACATCCTCGGCGTGCCGATCGGTACGATTCGGTCGCGGGTCGCTCGCGCCAGAGATCAACTGCTGCAAGCAGTCCAGGCCTCGCAGGCCGACGGCTCGCAGGAACCAGACCAGATGCGCCGACGACCACACCAATGATGACCGCCCCTCGTCACACGACCGTGCTTGGACTGCTCGCGTTCGGAGCAACCCTGTTGCTGCCCGCCTGTGGGGGCGATTCCACCCAATCGGCACTGCCGCCCGCCGCTGAAGAGGGCCGGTCGATCGCCAAGTCGAACGGCTGCGGGTCATGTCACGGCAGCTCCGGACAAGGTGGCGTCGGGCCGGCGTTCGTCGGCCTGTTCGGATCGGTCGTGCAACTCGACGACGGATCGAGCATCACGGCCGACCGCGCCTACCTGCTGGAGTCGATCAAACAGCCCGGCGCCAAGAAGGTCGACGGCTATCGTCTGCCGATGCCGACCAACCGCCTGACGGACGACGAGATCGACCGAGTGATCACCTACATCGAGGCGCTCGCAACGACCGCAGAACCCCGTGAGGCAAACACCCCATGAATCGCCCCCGACTCAGCATCGCTCTGCTCACGATGGCGCTGGTCGCCAGCGCCTGTGGCAGCGACCAACCCCGCGAGTTCACGGGGTACCGCCGCGAACCGGCACCGATGGTCGGCGACATCACGCTGCCCGATCTCACCGCAGACGACGCCGCCATGGCACTGCGGGCAGATCCAGGGCATCTGCTGGTGGTCTACTTCGGCTACACCAACTGCCCCGACTTCTGCCCGACGACGCTGAGCGATCTACGGCTCGCAACGCGCCGGATGGACGAGGATCTGGCGGCCAAGATCGACGTCGCGATGGTCACGGTCGACCCCGAACGCGACCTCTCGGTGCTGCCCGCCTACATCACGAGCTTCTTCGACAACGGGCATGCACTCGGCACGGATGACGCCGCCGAACTGGCAGCTGCGGCCGCACCATTCGGCGTCACCTACTCCGTTGGTGAAGGCGACGACGGCACCGTAGAGGTCGCCCACACCACGGCGTTGTACGTCGTCGACGACACCGGGCACCTTGCACTCACCTGGCAGTTCGGAGTGACGATCGACGATCTCGCCGACGATCTGACGCAACTCCTCGAGGCGGCAGCGACATGAACCGCAGACAACTCGTCAGTCTGATCATCCTGGTCCCGGTCGTGATCGTGTCCGGCCTGCTGCTCGGGCGGTCGTTCAACGGCTCCTCCGATGACTCGCCGGCGAGTGTCGAGATCACCGGCGCCGACGACGCCACCGAGTTCGCCCACGACTTCACGATTCCGCCTGGAACGGCCGGTCGGATCGCTGCCGGCGAGGAGATCGAGATCGTTCCGGCCGAGTTGATCGTGAAGGTCGGCGAGGCAATCCGAATCACGAACAACGATTCCGCAGATCACATCGTTGGGGTGTTTTTCGTGGCTTCAGGTGAGACGTTGACCCAACGGTTCAACAGCGAGGGTGTCTTGTCCGGCGAGTGCAGCGTGCACCCCAGTGGCGCCTTCACACTGCGGGTCGAGGCTTGATCGGTCGGTTTCGCCACCGCCGCGCGTTCATCGGCGCCGTGTTCTTGATGGTGCTGGCCGTACCGCAAGTAGCTCACGCCGACGCCGCCGGCCCCACCGACTACCGCACGCAGGTGGTGTCGATCAGCCCGGCCACCGAGGCGTTCGAGGTCTCGATCGAGGGCGGTGACGCGTTCGTTCGGATCGTCGTGTCGGAAGGCCACGAGGTCTCCGTGCTCGGCTACGACGACGAGCCGTACCTGCACATCGGCACCGATGGCACCGTGGCGGAGAATCGGCGCTCGGTGGCCACGTACTACAACGCCGAACGGTATGGCGCAGACATCCCCGAATCCGTCGACAACGAAGCCGAGCCCGAGTGGGCGACGATCGGCAGCGGCGGTACCTGGGCCTGGCACGACCACCGCGCCCACTGGATGGGTTCGGAGCCACCGATCGGGCTGGAACCCGGCGACTCGTTGCCGCACCAGGTCATCCCGTTGATCGTCGATGGCGAACGCGTCGAGATCGAGGTCCGAACCACGCTGCAGCCGTCGCCGTCGATCTGGCCAACGGTGTTCGGACTGCTGGTCGGCCTGCAGCTGGTGCTGATCGGTTCGCTCGCCGGGCCCGCAACGGTCACGCTCGTTTCGATTCCGTTGGCTTCCGCCGCAACGGTCGTTGGGGTTGCGCAGTTCCGGTCGCTCCCGGCAGAGACCGGTCCACTGATGACCTGGTGGCTGCTGCCAACACTGGCCCTGATGTGCCTGCTGGCGACGATCGCCACGCACGGCCGCGGGACCCTGCTGAGGAGCGGCCTGGTGCTGCTGGCCGGCGTACAACTGACATTGTGGGCGATCACCCGTCGCACCACACTGACGAAAGCCGTGCTCCCGACCGACCTCCCGTTCTGGTTCGATCGCACGATCACCGCTGCCGTGCTGACCGGTGGCGCAGCGCTCATCGTGACCGCCCTGATCGCCCTGTTCCGCCCACCAGCCAGCGAACCTGTCCGCACCTGATTGCGGACGACAGCGGGCCGACGATCTCCGAGCGCCTCTGGCGTGGTGTCCGCCTTCGCTCGACGCCTACGCTGGCAGGCATGGCGGACGAAGGGGTCGACGATCAACCGCTGATGCGGCCGACCGAGAACTCGTCGGGATGGGCGATCAACTGGTCTGGTTTTGCCGCCGTGTTGTTGATCGGTGTGATCTGTCTCATCGGCTGGCGCTGGCTCGATGGATCGAGCGGCGAATCGAGCGTCGCGGATCGAGCACACTCACCTGCCACCAGCGTGAGATCGGCGGCTGACCAGGCGGGAGTTGTCCCCACGCCGAATCCGGCTGTGACCACCACCCGCCCACCGGTCACGACCACCGTTGCATCGACGACGACAACCCTTACACCCGATCGACGGGTGCTGATCAGCGGCGTGATGGAGCCATGCCGATTCGGCGCCAACTGCCTCGTCGCCAGCTTCGAGATCGTCGGGTTCGACCAGCATCCTGGCACGTTCGTCTGCGTCTACCCGAATTCTCAGCGCGAGTTCAACTTCAACGACTCGGACGTCGTTGGCGCGTGTCTCAGCGGCGATGTGGGTGACACGATCACGATCGAGGTCGATGGCGTCCGGTCCGCCACCATCTCGGAACAGAACCTCGACGGGACATAGCTGTACGCACGCAATCGCGTGTCGCTCTACTCCAACGCCTTGTCGATCGCTTGGTTGAGGCCGTCTTGGTCGAGGGGGCCGAGGTGGCGTTCGATGATCTCACCGTTGGCATCGAGCACGATCGTGACCGGCATCGTGGTGGTTCGCAACTCGGTCACGACGTAGCCCTCGGAGTCGAGGAACTGGTCGTAGGTCGCCCCGACATCGGCGAGGAACTCGGCTGCTCGCCCGGAGTCCTCGCCGATGTTGATACCGACGAACCGGATCTCATCGCGGCGCGCCTGATGCACCGCTTCGAAGTCAGGAATCTCTCGGCGGCACGGGGCGCACCACGTGGCCCACAGGTTGATCACCGCCGGGCCCTCGATGTCGGTCAAGCTGATCGTGGCGCTGCCATCGAGTTGTTCGATCTCGACGTCGGGAAGCACGTCGCCACCGGCCCCAGAGCCGTCGCTCGACGATCCGCACGCCGACAACGCCAGCGCCGCGACGACGACTGTGAGGCCGCAGCGGCGCGAGATCATCACGGTGCGGACTCGGCTACCTCGACCGTGAGGGTGACGTCGTCAGCGTTGGCGAAATCGAGCGTGACCTCGACCTCGTCGCCGACCTCGAGCGGCTCGACCAGGTCGAGCAGCATCACGTGGTAGCTGCCGGGCTCGAACGAGACCGTCTCGCCCGCTGCCAGTGGCAGACCGTTCGTGAGTTCCTGCATCGTCATCGCCCCCATGTCCATGCCGCCCGAGTCGTCTGAGTCCATGTCAGCCATGTCATCGGAACCCTCCGAATCGTCCATGTCATCCATGTCACCGGACTCCATGTCATCAGATTCCATGTCGTCAGTGGCCGTGTCGGCCATCACGATCTCGTGGACCTGGGCCTCGCCGGCGATCGAGTCGGGTACCGACGCACCCACCAGGGTGTCTGCCTCGTCTGCGGTCAGTTCGAAATAGATGGCGCCGGTGGTCTGTCCGGCGGCGCTGGTGCGGGCCCAGGCGTTCTCGATCGAGATCGCCTCGTCCGAAGAACCACAGCCGGCCAGCACCAAGGCGCCGATCGACAAACCGATGGGGAGGAATGAGAATGTACGCTTCATATCTGGCCTTGGTCGTCGCCCCGGCTCAGGAAGTTCCCGTGTTGTCCGGACAAATGTCACACCAGGTCGAGCGGTGTTCGTCCGCTGGTCAGCGATGCCAGGGGGCGCACGGTGACACAGCGCCGTCACCCGCCGTCAGCACCTCGACACCGTCCTCGGTGACGAGACAGGTGTGTTCGTACTGGGCGGTGCGCTTGCCATCGGCGGTGACCGCAGTCCAGTCGTCGTCCCACATCTTGTGCTGCCAGGTACCGAGTGAAATCATCGGCTCGATCGTGAAGGTCATGCCGGGACGCATGATCATCGAGTGCCGCGAGTCGTAGTAGTGCAGCACCTGAATGTCGGAATGAAACTGCTCACCGATGCCGTGCCCGACGAACGCCTTCACCACGCCGAGGCGATGCGCCTTGGCGTGCTCTTCGATGGCGCGGCCGATGTCGCTGATCGGGCGACCTGGCTTGACGGCCTCGATCCCCTTCCAGGTGCATTCCTCGGTGATCCGAACCAGCTCACGGCTTTGGGGATCGACATCGCCGATCAGGAACGTGGCATTGGTGTCGCCGTGGACACCACCGATGTAGGCGGTGACGTCGAGGTTCATGATGTCGCCATCACGCATCGGCCGCGAGTCGGGGATGCCGTGGCAGATCACCTCGTTGGCCGAGGTGCAGAGGCTCTTCTGGTAGCGGTGATAGTTGAGTGTGCTCGGGTACGAGTTGCGCTCGATATAGAGCTGATGGCAGTAGGCGTCGACCTCGTCGGTGGTCATGCCGGGGCGCATGTACTCGCCGGTCAGGCGCAGGATCTCCGCTGCCACCTTGCCGGCATGGCGCATCCGCTCGATGATCTCGGGAGTCTTGACGCGTGGCTCATCCCACGAATGCGGTTCGCCACTGTCGGCGTAGCTGGGGCGTTCGATGTGGTCGGGCACCGACCGCATCGGGCTGACCTCGCCGGGCAGCACGCGCCCTTCGGTGCGTTTGTGGCAGCGCTTGTACTTGCGCTCGCTGCCGCACCAGCACGGATCGTTCGCCTGCGGGAGCACGGGCGGGGGCTGGAGAGCACTTCGCATGAGGTGAACAGTCTAGGAGGACTGTGCGATGCCCGCGCCGATGCAGATCGAGCCGTCGAAACCACCCCGGAGTTGGGAGTTGTGCCTGGCACCAACTCTGGGGTGACGGGGGCGATCAGAGGGCGGTCGAGGCGGCGATCGATCGGGAGCCGTACTTCGACGATGCCAGACGGGGCATCGACGACTCGGATCGTGCCGGCGTGCGCCGTGACGATCGCTTGGGCGATCGCCAATCCGAGCCCTGCCGTGCCGGTGCGCACGTCGCGCGCCGGGTCACCACGCGTGAACGGCTCGAACGCCCTCCCACGGATCTCGGCATCGAAGCCGGGACCCTCATCGACCACACGCAGCACCACGACGTCGCCTGTCGTTTCGACCTGGATTCGGACATTCGATCCGTCCGGTGTGTGCCGAATCGCGTTGTCGAGCAGGTTGCGGATGACCCGCGCCAGTTGGGCCGGATCGCCCGTGGTGGCAACCCGTTGGCCGGCATCGATGTGGATCGCCACACCGGTTCGCTGCGCCAGCGGGCGCACGATCTCGACCGCCTCATCGGCCAGTTCGGTGACATCGACCCTGACCTTGCGCAGCTTCAGCGTGCCGCTCGCCAAGCGGGTGTGGAGCTGGAGGTCGTCGACCAGATCTCCGAGTGCCCGGACCTGGTGCTCCATCCCGTTCAAGTAGGCGTCGGGGTCGGGTGCGACGCCATCGCGGATCGCCTCGACCGAAGCCCGCAGGGCGGCCAGCGGTGTGCGCAGGTCATGCGAGATCGACGAGAGCATCAGCGATCGCTCCATCTCGATCGCCTCGAGGCGCTCGACCATGCGGTCGAACTCGCGAGCAGCATCGCCGAGTTCGTCGCTGCGCATCACGCCAGTGCGAGCCCTCAGGTCACCACCCGCAACCCGCATCGCGGCGTCGCTCAGCCGGTTGGCGTCGCGGGCGATCGGCGACGACAACAGATATGCCACGAGCGCCGCCGCGAGCGTGGCCGGGATCATGATCCACAGCAGGAACCCGAGGTCCTGGTCGTTGATGAACATCTGTTGGGCGGCGATCACGATCATGACCACCGCCACCGCCAAGACACCCATCGAGGCCCACATGAAGCGACGACCGAGGCGGTTCAGTTGCCACACGGGACGATCGCCGCCGGCACCCGTCGAACCGTTGCGCGCCTCGGTCATGGTTCGAACCGGTAGCCGACGCCCCAGACCGTGGTGATCCAGCGCGGGTTCTCCGGGTCGGTCTCGATCTTGTTGCGGATTCGGCGCACGTGCACGGTCACCGTTGCCGAGTCCTGCCACTCGGGCGACGACTGCCAGACGTCTCGCAGCAGATCTGCTCGCGAGAACACCTGGCGTGGCGAGGCCGCCAAGTGGGCGAGCACATCGAACTCCTTCGGCGTCAACTCGACCAGGTCACCGTCACGGTGAACCTCGCGGGAACGACTGTCGATGACCAGACCGTCGAATTCGATCAGGGCACTGGTGGGGGCCACCTTTGGTGCAGCTCGACGCAGCACGCCGTTGACACGGGCGGCAAGTTCACGCGGGGAGAACGGCTTGACGACGTAGTCATCGGCGCCGAGTTCCAATCCGGCGACCCGGTCGGATTCCTCCGCTCGGGCCGTCAGCATGATCACCGGAATGTCGCCCATTTGTCGGATGCGGCGCAGGACGTCGAGCCCGTTCACCCCCGGCAGCATCATGTCGAGCACGACCAGATCGGGTGGTTCCGCCTCGAGCAAGGCGAGCGCGGTGTGACCGTCTGCAGCCTCGCTGACGGTGTGCCCGTCGCGGCGCAGGTAGCCGGCGACGACCTCGCGTACGGTCGGTTCGTCGTCGACCACGAGCACCCTGGTGCCAACTCCGGCAGTGTTCACGTCGCCAGGTTGGCGTGTCGTGGCCGCCTGTTCAACCCCGTCGCTCCACGTTTCGGAAACGTTCGCGGTCCTGCGGTCGCAGCGATCGCTCTCAGGGTGCCAGCCGATCGATCCGCCATGCGTCGCCGGCGGGGCGGTATCGGAAACGATCATGGAGCCGGCTCGGCCGCCCTTGCCAGAACTCCCACTCGTTGGGACGAATCCGCCAACCACCCCAGTGAGCCGGACGGGGAACCTCTTTGCCGGCGAATCGCCGCTCCTGGTCGAGGTACAGGTCCATCAACTCGTGACGGTCGCGCAGCACCTCTGACTGAGGTGAAGTCCAAGCACCGAGTTGGCTGGCCCGCGGCCGGGACGCGAAGTACTCGTCACTCTCGCGATCACTGACCCGTTCGACAGAACCGCGAACCCGGACCTGGCGATGCAACTCGAGCCAGGAGAACGTGGCGGCGGCCACCGGCCGAGCCGAGAGCTGCTGGCTCTTGGCCGACTCGTAGTTCGTGAAGAACGTGAAACCGTGCCGATCAGCGTCGCGTACCAGCACCAGTCGGGCGTCGGGCGCGCCGTGCACATCGACGGTCGACACGACCATCGCATTCGGCTCTGGAACTGAGGCGTCGAACGCCTGCGTGTGCCAAAGGTGCCACTGCTGCATCGGAACCGGCGACAGGTCAGCCAGCTCGAGGCCATCGGCTTCGTACTGGATCCGCCTGTCCCGTACCCGAGCTCGTTCGGCGTCGCTGTCCATCAGATCAATTCTCGATGACGTCGATGCCGCGCATGTAGGGGCGAAGGGCCTCGGGCACCGTGACCGACCCGTCGGCGTTGCGGTTGTTCTCGATGATCGCTGCCCACACCCGCGGCACGGCCAGTGCCGACCCGTTGAGGGTGTGCACGAACGCCGTTCCCTTCTGTGGCTTGCCGTCTTCATCGACTGGGCGGTACCGGATATCGGCGCGGCGGGCCTGGTAGTCGCTGAACCAGCTGATCGAGGAGACCTCCAACCATTGGTCGGCGCCGGGCGCGTAGACCTCGATGTCGAGGCTGCGGTGATGGCTCTGCCCCATGTCGCCGGTGCAGATCTCGATGATGCGATACGGCAGGCCGAGCGCCACGATCGTGCCCTCGGCGCGGGCGACCATGTCGTCGAGCAAAGCCGGTGCCTGCTCGGGCGTGGCCAGAGCGAGGATCTCGACCTTGTCGAATTCGTGGGCCCGCAACATGCCACGGGTGTCACGACCGGCCGAGCCCGCCTCACGCCGATACGACGGGCTGTACGCCATGAAGCGCTTCGGCAGTTCGGCTGCATCGAGGACCTCACCGGCGTAGATCGACGTCAGCGGCACCTCTGCGGTCGGGATGCACCACAGGTCGTCGCGTTCGATCGCGAACGCGTCGTCGGCGAACTTCGGGAGTTGGCCAGTTGCGGTGAGGGTCGCCGTCGATACGAGCGACGGCGGGCGGATCTCCTCGTGGGCATCGGCGTTGCGGTCGAGGGCGAGTTGGCACAGGGCCCGCGCCAGCGTTGCTCCGGCGCCGCGCTGCATCGTGAACATCGACTTGGCGATCTTGGTGGCCCGCTCGTTGTCGAGGATGCCGAGCGCCGTGGCCGTCTCCCAATGTGGAACCCGCTGGTGGTCGGGAAACGACTCGGGGAGGAACGGACCCTTCACCACCGGATTGTCGGCGTCACCGGCCCCATCGGGCGCTCCGGCGTACGGCAGGTTCGGAATCACGAGCAACTCTTGACGCAAGTGGTCGCCGACCGTGTCGCTCTCGGAAGCCAACTGCTTCTCGGTCTCGCCGAGGCGGCGGCTCTCGGCCTGGAGCGCCTCGGCCGCGTCGGTCCGGCCGTCGCGGCGAAGCATCCCGACGTCCTTCGAGATCGTGTTGACCTTGGCCCGCAAGGCATCGCGTTCGGCGACGATCTCCCTCAGACGCACGTCGAAGGCGACCGCCCGGTCCAGCGCCGCCAACGCACTCGGGTCGTTACGCCGTGCCAGAGCAGCTCGAGTGTTGTCGAGATCATTGCGGAACAGCCGGACGTCGATCACGCAGGTGAGGCTAGCGGCCAGGCCCCTGCGGCTCCCGGCCGGTTGCGGCGCAGGCGGTCAGCCGCCGTCGGGTGGCGGGATGCTGTTGGCGAAGGCCCGCTCGACATCGGCGGTCGTGAGGGCGATCTCGTCGTTGCCGATGATCTCGGCTGCCGGCATCTTCCCGCCGCGCTTGAAGTCGTAGGACTCGTCGTGGCGTTCGGTGAACTTCCTGAAAAACAGGTAGATCACGATACCCCACAGGAACAACCCACCCCCGACCTTCATCGCCGCACCGGCCAACTGTTGGTCGTCGACGGCCGAGATGCCCCACAGCCGCAACGGCTTGTCGTAAGCCTGGTAGACGACATCGTCGGCGAAGGTCAGCCACGCCGCCGGAACGGTGGGTACCACGGACTGTAGGAACAGATAGATCATCGCCCCTCCCACACCGATCCGGAACTCGGGCACCGGGCCGCACACGGGCATCCACATCAGCAGCGACGTCGACACGACCAGTACGTGAAGCCCGTAGTGGAGCGGGCCGTTGGCGACGGACTCGTTGACGATCAGCGGGATGTGAATGAACATCACCATGCCGTTGAACAACACGCCGGCGATCACCGGCATCGTGAACCACTTGACGAAGCGGTAGACCCCGCCGTTACCGAGCAGGACTCGGGCCAGCCAGGTCGGTGTGGCCATCAAGGCCAGGGGCGGCAGGAAGTAGCTCAGCATCATGTGTTGGACCATGTGGGCCGAGTAGAGGTACTCCTCGCCGATGTCGTGGAGTGGCCAATCGGAGGCGACCCACAGCATCACCATCGCCAACACGAAGCTGATCGTGTTGGCACGCGACACGACGGGTTGGCCCTTCGGCACAGCGTTCGGGCCGATCACACGCACCATGTAGATGTACGAGGCGGTCAGAAACGTGACCAGAACCCAGACCTCTGGGTGCCACTGGAATGCCAGCGGATCGACTGGTACGTCGGCTGCCAAGGAGACACCGCGTTCGAGCAATGGGTTCAGATGTTGCGCCATGGCGGCGCCTTTCAGAGATCGGTCACGGGCTGAAGAACTCGAACGTGAACAGGGTCGCGACGTACACCGCGACCGCCAGTGCGAGCCCGAGATAGAACATCAAGCTGAACAAACGGTTGTCGAACTTGAGGTGCATGAAGAACAACACAACGCTGAAGAACTTGATCGCCATCAGGCCGAGCAGCAGCGGCAGGAACAGCGCCCCGAGGTCGTCGACCATGTAGCTGATCGCCACCTCGATCGCCGTGATAGCGGCCAATGCCAGCGCCAGTTTGACGTAACTCAGATCCGACCAGTGGTCGTCGTGATCGTCGGCCGCGTCGTGTTCGGCGGCGTGTGCAGTATCGGTGCTCATGCGCGGTACCTCATGCCGGAATCAGGTAGACGAGGGTGAAGATCAGAATCCAGACGATGTCGACGAAGTGCCAGTACAGGCCGATCATCTCGACCACTTCGGCCTTGTCCCCGGGGATCCGGTTCTTGATGACCATACCGACGCAGGCCAACAACATGATCACACCGACCGACACGTGGACACCGTGGAATCCGGTCAGCGTGTAGAAGCTGGAGGAGAACAGGCTGGTGGTGTAGCCCAGTCCCTCACGGTAGAACGTCGTGAACTCGTACACCTGGCCGGCGACGAACAGCGAGCCGAGAATCGCTGTCACAGTGAGCCACAGCTTGGTGTTGCGATCGTCCCCGCGCTTGGCGGCGGTGACCGCCAGCACCATCGTGAGCGACGACATCAGCAGCACGAAACTCGACGCCGACGTGAACGGGATGTCCCAGTACTGATCTGGCCCACCACTCGCCGAGTGACGGCCGCGATACAGCATGTAGGTCGAGATCAGCCCACCGAACAGCAGGCACTCGGAGCCGAGGAACAGCCACATCGCCAGCTTGTTGTTCGACAGACCGGTCGAGGTGGCGTGACCACTCTCGTGATCGTCGTGGCCGTGGTCGTCGACGGCGTCGTGAACGGCGGTATCAGCCATGGGTCGAAACCTCGAGTTCGGCGCCGCCCTCAGGGGCCGGCGGGTCGTAGTCGGCGGGTGGTGCGGTGTGCGGCTCGAGGCTCCATCCGAACATCGCCGCCAGCACCATGCCGGCACCGACCGGGATCAGGTACAGGCTGAAGATCACGCCATACGCCATCACCGGCAGCCCGAGCGCCATCACGATCGGCCAGTACGACGGCGATGGTAGGTGGATATGAGGGTCGGCGTTTGCCTCTTGTTCGGCGAGGAGTTCCTCGGCGGTGGCCACCTGGTGGAAATCGTGTTGATCGCCCTCGCCGCGGTCCTCGTACTTGCGGTGGAAGAACTCGTCGAGGTGCCCGACGGTCGGGATCACGTCGAAGTTGTGCTCCTTGGGCGGGCTGGCGGTCATCCACTCGAGCGAGCGAGCATCCCACGGGTCGAGCGGGGCACGCTCCTTGCGACGGCTCGAGATGTACACGTTGATGAAGAAGAGCAGCACGCCTGCGGCCAAGATGAAGGCGCCGATCGAAGACATCAGGTTCCAGAACGTGATGTTGAAGAACCCTTCACCGTTGCGGGCCTCGGTGTGCACGTACATGCGGCGCGGCTGGCCCTGCAGGCCGACGATGTGCATCGGGCCGAACGCCAGGTTCATGCCGACGATCATCGTCCAGAAGTTCCACTTGCCCCACTTCTCGCTGAGCATCTTGCCGAACATCTTGGGCCACCAGTAGTACAGGCCGGCGAAGATGCCCATGATCGCCCCGCCGAACAGCACATAGTGGAAGTGGGCGACGATGTAGTACGTGTCGGTTTGCTGGGTATCCGATGGGGCAACGGCATGTGTGACGCCCGACAGACCGCCGATCGTGAACTCCACGATCAGGCCGACCGCGAACATCATGGCCGTGGTGAACGTGAGCTTGCCACCCCACATCGTCATGGTCCAGTTGACAATTTTGACGCCGGTCGGGATGGCGATCGCCATCGTGGCGGTGGCGAAGACCGCCACCGAGATCGGGCCAAGCCCTGACGCGAACATGTGGTGGGCCCACACACCGAAACCGACGAACCCGATCGCGGCGCCGGAGAACACCACCAACGGGTAGCCGAACAGCGGCTTCTTCGAGAACACCGGGAGCACCTCGGAGACGATGCCGAACGAGGGCAAGATCAAGATGTACACCTCGGGGTGACCGAAGATCCAGAACAGGTGCTGCCACAACAACGGATCGGCGCCCGCCTCGACCGTGAAGAAGGTTGCGTCGAAGTTGCGTTGGAACATCAGCAGGAACAGCGCCACGGTGATGACCGGGATCGCGAACAGCAACAGGAACTGCGTGACCAGCACCATCCAGCTGAAGATCGGCATCTTCATCATCGACATTCCGGGTGCTCGCATGTTGATGACCGTGACGATCAGGTTGATCGCACCAGTCAACGAGGCGATACCGGTGATCTGGATGCCGAGCCCCCAGAAGTCGATACCCGATGTCGGCGAGAACGGCACCGACGAGTTCGGGGCGTACATGAACCAGCCACCATCGGCGGCACCACCGAGCAGCCAGGAGGTGTTGAGGAACAGGCCGCCGGCCAGGAAACACCAGAACCCAAAGGCGTTGATACGCGGGAAGGCGACGTCACGGGCACCGATCTGGAGCGGGACGAAGTAGTTGGCGAATGCAGCAGCCATCGGCATCACGAACAAGAACACCATCGTGGTGGCGTGCATCGTGAACATCTGGTTGTACTTGTCGGCCGACAAGATGGTGCCGTTCGGACCGGCCAGCTGAAGGCGGATCAACAGTGCTTCGCAGCCGCCGACCACGAAGAAGAACAGCGCAACGGCGCCGTACATGATGCCGAGCTTCTTGTGGTCGATCGTGAACAGCCATGACTTCCAGCCGGTCGTTTCGACCGGCCGACGGAAGACGCCGAACGACGACGACGGCGATGCCCCAGCGGACACGGTTGCAGCAACGGGTTTATCGATCAGAGCCACGTCAGATCACTTCCGCTCGATCAGATAGGCGACCAGTTCGTTGATCTGGTCTTCGGACAGGGCGAGGTATGGCATGCCGCGGGTCTTGCCGTCGGTGTCTTCGAGATTCTCAGGGTCGGTGTACATCGGCTTCATGGCGGGGGCGTCGCGCAGCCACTCCTTCAGTTCGATCTCGTTGAGGCAGCTCTCGGTGACGCCTTCCAGGTACTTCGCCCCGAACTGCTCGGGCGATGCCTCCCAGACGCCGAGCGCGGCAATCCTCGGTGAGGAGGTCCCAACTGGCGCCGGCAAACGTGTTGCGGGTCATCAGGTTGGTGAGGTTGGGGGCAGCGCCGCTCCAGACGAACTGCTCGGGTGACGACACCACGAGTTCACCGTCGGCATCGGTGAGTCCGTCGATCTGATGACAACGCGAGCACTGCGACACGAACGTTTCCTCGCCGGTCGCCGCCAGCGTGCCCTCTGCGGGCGACTGGTACGGCTCGAGCTGGTTGTCGATCCAGGTCTGGAAGTCGGCGTCGTTGAGGGCGACGATCTCCATCCTCATGTTGGCGTGCGACAGCCCGCAGAACTCGGCGCACTGGCCGGCGAAGATGCCCGGCTGGTTGGCGTGGAAGTTCCAGGTGTGGAGACGGCCGGGAACCATGTCGCGCTTTCCGTTCAGCTTGGGCACCCAGAACGAGTGGATCACGTCGCGGCTGGTGCCACGGATCACGACCTTGGCGTCGACCGGGATCACCATTTGACCGCTGGTGATGATCGGCGCAGCCTCACCCGTTGGCTTGAACCCGCAGATATTGCCGTCGGCGTCGATCGGGTAGTCGTACTCCCACCACCACTGCTGCCCGGTGACGTTGACCACACAGTCGGCATCGTCGGTGTCGCTGAGCGAGATGATGGTGGCGATCGACGGTACGGAGATGCCGATCAGCAAGAGAGCGGGAATGGCGATGAAGATGTATTCGACGAGCGCGTTGCCGTGGCCCTGGGCAGGGATCGGCTGGCCCCGATCCTTGAACTTGACGACCACGAATGCGATCACGGCGAACACGATCATGCCGACGATGCCGGCCAACAGGAAGATCGGCCACTGCAGATCGTGGATCTCCTGGGCGAACTTACCCTCGGGAGCCCACGTGTCCTGGGGAGCGTCGCTGGCGCACGAGGCCAGCACCAGAGTGGCACCGGTGGCTGTCGCAGCGGTCCGCCAACGGGGCCGACTCGAACGGGAAACGGGGGATTCGACTGGCATTGACTCTGTCCGTACTTTCTGAGACTGCGGCACGTGAGAACTCATGGCACCACGACGTCCAACTTGGCATCGGAGCCCGGCACATAGAACGAGAAGCCTTCCTCGACGGAGATGCTCGGGCGTTCGACCACGACGGTCAGCAACTGGGTGCCGCCCTCTTCCACCAACGCCGTGCAAAGTCGCTCGGGGCCGAGCGCCAGACCGTTGTCGTCGACGGCGGGATGGAGGTCGATCACCAACCGGGCCGGCCGGTCGGACTCGTTGTGGAACATGATGTTGCTCGGGCTCGAGCGCAGGATCGTGAGCTCAGCGAAGTTGCCGTCGAAGCCAGGCACGTCTGCGGTGAGGGCGCCGTTCTCGAGCGTGAGTTCAGCAGCCACGCTGGACTTGCTGGCAACGGTTTGACTGGCGTTCTCGTCGGCCTCGGTCTCCTCGTCCGTGCAGTGGTTCTCCTCGGCCAGATCGCCAGGGGTGTGGTGAGGATCGATTTCGCGTTCGCCGTTGAGGCCGGCGACGGCCCCGCCGGCGACCAGTGCCAACACCACGATCGAGAAGGCCCCCGTCATGGTTGCTCGCGAGACACCCCGCTTGGTGCTGATCAGGGTGCCGACGGCGATGACCAGGGTGGCCATCACAGAGAACGCAGCAACCGTGGCGGTCGACGTGGGCAAGCCGAGCATGACCCGGCTGAAGGCGTACACCACGACGGCGGCGCCGATGGCTGCGGCGACGGGCAACTCCAGCGGGTCGGCCAGCAGGTTGCGGGCGGCGGCGTTGTAGGACTGCTCACCCGACGCTCGTTCGCTCCAACCCTGCACCAACCATTCGAGCGCCCCGGCGACCACGGCGATCAGGCCGAGCGTGAAGAACGTGTGGTTGGTGACCAGGCCGAGTGTCATCGTGGTGGCGCCCAAGGCGACCAGCAAGGGCCACAGGCTGGGGCGCGCCGTGGCCTGGGCAGCTGCAGCTGACTCGAAAGCGGCGTGATCCATCGCCGAGATGTTGGAGTCGCCGACGAACAAGTTGATGCCGGCCAACAGCGACAGGGCGACCGCAGCAGAGATCAGACCGAGCACACCGAGCGTGCCGTCCTGGGCGACGCCGTACACGAGGGCGAAGATCCAGGCCGCTGCTGCGGAGCCGATCAGGAGTTTGGAGCCGGTGGTGATCATCGTGGTGCTGAACTCACTTGGTGACGTAGACGACGAACCAGACTGCGGAGTAGGCAGTGGCTGCGAAGTACCAGTAGAGGGCGTGGGCGGAGAGGATCTCGGTTTCCTGGAGACGACCGCTGAGCGCCCGGAAGGCGGCGACCGTGGTGTAGACGAGGCCGGCGATCACGACCGCCATCATGGTGCCGGTAACGGCGTAGAACAGGGCACCGTAGTACTCGGCCCGGATCTCGACCGCCATGTCGGCGTACACGAATGCCTGGGCGTTGATGAAGGCGACCGCAAGCACGCCGGTGACACCAAGCGCCAACGCCGTGTGGGCACGATCACCGCGGCTGCCCGAGTAGACCGCCCATTGGGCGAACAGACACAACGCCCAGATCGTCATCAACATCACGTTGGTGGCGACCTCGGGGATGATGTAGTCGACCGGGAAGCGGCCGCCGGTTTCGAGGACCCGATCGCGAAGCAGCACCCAGATGGCGAGCATCCCGCCGATCAGCATCGTGAGAGCGACGCACGCCAGGGTCGTGCCGACGAAGATCTGACGGCGAGGAGCCGGAGCCGCTGCCGCCGGCAGGGCGAGCTGTGCTGTAGGGGTGCTCACGACAGGCTCCCTTCGTACGTGAGGTCGAACTGGGGCTCGGGCGACGCCACCGTGACCACGTGCTCGTAGTTGTGAGCCGGGGCGGGCGATGCTGCGCCCCATTCGACCGTGTGTCCGCCGAACGGGTTCTGCTCGGCCGTCTCGCCCCCGCCCGTGAAGGTCTTCAGCATCAGGCCGACGAAGGCAAGCACCGTGAGGGCCATCAAGCCGTGACCGGCGAGCGACAAGATGTTCCACAGCGAGCCCTGCTCGACCCCGCTGGTCGAGAGCAAAGCCGACACGTCGGCGTCGGTGGCGGGAAGCCCGCCGGGCTGATCGAGGAATCCGGCGATGTACAGCGGCAGGCTGGCGAGCACGGTCGCAGCGACGCCGAGCAGGGCGAGCGGCAGCACCTGCTTTTCGGGCAACGTGCGGCCCCACAGCTTGGGCGCCCAGAAGGCGAGCCCGCCCATGACGGACAGCGCTGCGCCGTACACCACGTAGAGCGTGGCGCCCTCTTCGAAGGTGGTGCCGATCAACTCGAGGTCGGTGATGCCGAGGGCGAAGTTGCCGAGCACGCCGACCAGGATCATGCCGACACCCAGGAACGAGAACACGAACGGCGACGTGATTCGCGGCTTGCCATTGGCGAGACCTTGCTGGGCGGTGAGCAGGCTGAGCGCCAGCGTGATGAGCAAGCCCAGCAACGGCAGACCGGAGAAGAGCAGGAACGGCACTGCACCCTTGAGAAACGTTTCGCTGTCGGTGTCGAGTGTGACGTTGTGCACGTACTGCTGGGTGGTGGCCGCCAGCGCCGCCACGCCGACCAGGGCGATACCCGCGAACGCCACACCGCGCATCATCTGGCGGTGCTTGAAGGTGACCGGGAACATCTCGGCACCGACACCGATCGCCGGCAGGGCATACACCACGATCGCCGGCACCGAGAAGGCCCAGCCGATCCAGCTGGCGATGCCTTCTGACCCGCCGAAGTTGAGCTGGGCGTAACGATGATCGAGGAACAGGTACACGATCGCCCCGAACACCACGGGCAGCACCAGCAACATGCCGAGTGCGCCGACCAGGGCCGACCAGGCGAACAGCGGGACGCGTCGCATGGTCATGCCAGGAGCCCGGGTGGTCAGCACCGACGTGGCGACACAACCGGCCGAGGCCAGCAGGCCGAGAATCATCAGACCGTGACCGGCCAGGAACAGATCGACGGCCTGATCATCGCCGCCTCCGATCCCGCCGTTGCGTCCGAGTGCGGCGATCGTGAGCGCCAGGCCGCCCAACCAGCTGTAGAAGCCGGTCAGCGCCAGTCGTGGGAAGGCGATCGAGCGAGCGCCGAGTTGGATCGGAGCGACAGCGATCGACAGCCCGAGCCCGATCGGGATCAGGGCGGCGAACACCAGCCCGACCCGGTAGGCCTGGAACAACTGCAACAGGGCGTCGGCGTCGACCAGGGTGCTGGCGTCATCGGCGCGTTCGAGGCCGAGCAGCACACCCAACGCCGAAACGGCGAGCAGCGCCAGCAGGCCTGCGCCGACGTACAGACGGCCGAGCCGCTTGTGATCGGTGGTGGTGGCCCACGCCGCGGCACCGACAAAGAACGACGCCACCGCTGAATCGCCGGGGGCGTCGCCTGCCGCTGTCGTTGCGGCGTCTGGTCGTGTTTCGATCGTCGTCATTGGACGTAGCTGGTTCCTTGAACGGTTTCTGGCACTTCTCTGGGCACGGTTGAACTGGTTTCGAGCGCTCGGACAGTCGTCACGACACTACCGGCGGAACACTACTGGCCGAGCTACCGCCAAGTGGAAATCGGTCGTTCGGTGTTCTCGACTCAGATGGCAGATCGGGTTCATCGGATCGGTTCGAGCCCGAACTGCTGGCGTCCGACGTGGTTGAGGTCGCCGATCGCGGCACGCCCGTCGAAATCGATCTCGAAGTCCTCGGTCGGAAAGTCGAGCGGGCTGGCTCCGCGTTCGAACCGATCGAGTGTGGTGTCGGCGTAGCGCTCGTTGCGTGCGCATCGAGGAGACGAACCGATGTACATCACGTTTCCCCAGCGTGCGTCGTTGCTGGCGGGGGCGACGCTGTGGAAGATGTCGCCGTGCCACCACACCGTGTCGCCCGGCTCCACGGCGGGAATCGGCCGCAGCGCAGGGTGCACCAGGTCGTCGGGCCAGGCGCGCCGGGGCGCCGGCTCGGGTTCGGCCCTGATTCCGAGCTCGCCGGCGATCCCCTTCACGAGCATGTAGGCGGCAGCGTTGGGTGTGGCAGCGAGGTGCAGGACGCCGTCGGAAGGCTGCATCTCGGACAGCGCCGTCCACCCCTGGAAGGTGCGGAACACGGTTGCCGGAACGGGCGCCTCACCGTCGACGGTGGTGCGGTGAGCAGCGTCCCATGGGTCGTACCGCTCGGGATTTCCGGCCAGGACATGGCGGAACACGTCGATGTTCTCCGCCACGCGCCATCCACCCGCCGACGGGGAATCGGAGTGTGGGCGCAGACCCGGCACGGTCGAACCCGGCGCACGTCGCCGCAACCGGTCCGGGTAGCCAATGTCGTGGTCGGGGTCGAACCACGTCGTTCCCCCGGATTCGTGGCTCCACAGCGAGTTGAGAAATCGGCGGGTGGCGACCATCCGTTCGTGCTGACGGGCCTGAACCTGTGGGAGCGACCAGTAGATGCCCCAAATCCGAGCGCCGGCTTCGGCGAGATCGGGATACCGCTCGGCGTAGACCCGCTCGAACTCGTTGTCGGCCAGGTAGTTGCCGATCTGATCGTTCCACAGCTCGGCCTGCTGGCGTTCGAACGTGCCCTTCACGATCACACACCCCCGCCGCTTGATCGCCTCGATCACCGAGTTGGGAGTTGTGCCAGGCACAACTCCCAACTGGGTGAAGTCGATGGTGGGGATTTCGGTTTCGACCGCTTCGGCGACGTCGCTCGCCACGATCTGGCGCATCTGGGTGAGCAACTCGGCGACGTCGCCGCGCGACAGGCCGGTCCGATCGAGCAGGTCGAGCAAGGCGGGATCGGGCGCCGTCATCGATGTCCGCTCGAATCCGGGCGTCAGATCAGTACGTCGAGGGTCATCGCCCCGAACAGCACGGTGACGTAGGTGATCGAGTACCCGAACACCCGCATCGACGCCGACGCGGTGGGACGGCTGCTCAGCCAGAACACGGCGGCGATGAAGATCGCACCCAACACCACCGCGCTCACGGAGTAGATCGCCCCGAGGTCGGCGACCGGGATCAGGATCAGGGTGCAGGTGACCATCGCCAGCGTGTGGCCGATCATCTGACGGATGGCGTTCTCGAACGGCACCACGGCGGGCAGCATCGGCACATTGGCAGCGCGGTAATCGTCGGCGTACTTGATGGCGAGCGCCCAGAAGTGGGGCGGCGTCCAGAAGAACATGGCACCGAACAGCACGAACGGGGTCCACGCCAAGTCGTTCTGCACGGCAGCCCAGCCGACCAGCACCGGTACCGCTCCCGCAGCGCCGCCGATGACGATGTTCTGGGTGCTGGTGCGCTTCAGCCACAGCGTGTAGATCCCGACGTAGAACGCCGTCGCCGACAGGGCGAGCACGGCCGAGAGCAGGTTGGCGCCGGTCCACAGCACGGCGAAGGCGACGGCTTCGAGCACGAGTGCGAACACCAACGCGTTACGGGGCTCGATCGCGCCAGTGGCGAGCGGGCGGTTCTTGGTGCGCTCCATCAGCTTGTCGATGTCGCGGTCGACGTACATGTTGATGGCGTTGGCGCCGCCGGCTGCGAGGGTGCCACCGATCAGCGTGACGATCACCAGCCAGGTCGACGGCCAGCCCCGCTCGGCCAGCACCATCGTGGGCACGGTGGTGATCAACAGCAGCTCGATGATGCGCGGCTTCGTCAGCGCGACGTACTGACCAACCGTCGAAGTTGCGGTACGCCGACCACCGTGAGCGATGCCGCCCGGCGCCAGCCGTGACGGGACCAGAGGTCGACTGCCGACTGCCATACCGCCCCCATCGTACGGCGCCGCTCGCAAACCGGCCAACGCTTCGTGGTCACGCATCTGAACTCGGCCAGGCACAATGGAGAGATGCCGACGACGCTGGAACCGACACGGGTCATCGAACCCGACGTCGACGAGGTCGTCCAGGAAGACCATCCGTGGATCGTGATCGTGTGGAACGATCCGGTCAATCTGATGAGCTACGTCACGTTCGTGCTCCAGAAACTCTTCGGCTACTCGAACGAGAAGGCCACGGCGCTGATGCTCGACGTGCACCAGAAGGGCCGGGCTGTTGTCGCCAGCGACACCCGAGAACGAGCGGAGATGCACGTCTTTCGGCTGCACGAACACGGTCTCTGGGCGTCGATGGAAAAGGATGGACCGTCGTGAGTCGGTTTCGGCCACCCGTTCGTGCCAAAGGAGACGGGTTCTTGGTGGCGCTGGGCGACGACGAGTCGTCGTTGATCATTCGACTGGTCGACGAGTTGCGCTCCTTGCTGAATGACCCAGCGCCGGACGATCACGCTCGCCGACTGCTGGAGCGGCTGTTCCCGGTGGCACATGCCGATGACACTGAGATGGAGGCGGAGTATCAGCGCCTGATGCGCGAGGAACTCGTGCAATCGAAGATGAGCGCCTTCGACATCCTCGACGAAACGTTGTCAGGGGATGGGCGGGTCGACGAAGGGCAGCTGCTGGCGGTGATGCAGTCGATCAACTCGATCCGGCTCGTGCTCGGCACCATGCTGGGCGTCGACGACGACCCCGACGCCGACGAGGTCACCCCTGGCCTCGAGGACTCCGCCGAATACCACCTCTACAGCTACCTCAGCTGGCTGCTCGAACACTGCGTCCGAGCCCTCACCGGCACCTGATCACCCCCGCCGATGACGGGATGTGCCTGGCACATCCCGTCAGCGGCGGTCGGGGAGGAAGCGGAACTGGGATCTGGTTTCGGCGACTCGGTCGGTCGACAGATCGGCCAACAGCACGGACTCGGTGCGGCTGGCGGTGGCGAGCAGTTCGCCTTGGGGGTCGATGATTCGTGAGTCACCCGAGTAGTCGAGGCCGCCGCCGCTGCCGACCCGGTTGACACCCACCACGTAGGCCTGGTTCTCGATCGCTCGCGCCCGAAGCAGGGTCTGCCAGTGCTCACGGCGCTTCTCCGGCCAGTTGGCGGGCACCAGGTAGAGGTCGGTGTCGTTCGCCAACCCCCAGAATTCGTCAGCGAAGCGCAGGTCGTAGCACACGAACATCGACACCCGAAAGCCGTCGATCTCGATCGTCACCAACTCGGTCCCGGCCCGCACGAAGCGCTCCTCGCCGGCGAAGGAGAACGGGTGGATCTTGCGGTAGCGGTGCTGCGTGCCATCAGGGCCCGCCAACACGAAGCAGTTCGACGGGCGCTGATCATCGGAGGGGGCGTCGGCTCGGATCTCGGGGCAGGAACCACCGACCCACACGCCATGACGGGCCGCCTGGGCGGCCAGAAACTGTGACGACACACCGCCCTCGGGTTCGGCAACCAGGTCAGAGTCGTCGAAGCAGAACCCGGTCGAGAACGTCTCGGTCAGCAGCACCAGCCCAGCGCCCGAGGCGACGGCACCGTCGATCATCGGGCCCAGCCGGTCGAAGTTGGCCTGGCGGTCGTTCCACACGATGTCGTGCTGGATCGCTGCGACCCGCAGTGTGCTCATGGCGCCAACGCCGCCAAACGCTCGACGGCGGCGTCGATCACGTCGAGTCGTTTGCAGCAGGCGAACCGCACCATGTGCCGGCCGTGCTGCTGGTTGGCGTAGAAGACCTGGTTGGGGATTGCCACCACACCGACCTGCTGGGGCAGCGCGAGACAGAAGGCGACGCCGTCGCCGTCGGGTCGCACCGGACGAATGTCGACCGTGGTGAAGTAGGTGGCTTCCGGCCGAAACGCCTTGAATCCGGCCGCCACGAGGCCAGCGCACAGGCGGTCACGCTTGGCCTCGAGATCGGCAGCCAGCTCGGTGAAGAAGCGGTCGGACAACCGCAGACCGACAGCGGTGGCCGGCTGGAACGGCGCACCGTTCACGTAGGTGAGGAATTGCTTGGCCGTCTTGGCGGCATCGACCATCGGCGCCGGGCCACACATCCACCCGATCTTCCAACCGGTCGTGTTGAAGGTCTTGCCACCCGACGAGATGGTCAGCGTACGCTCGGCCATGCCTGGCAGGCCGGCGATCGGGAAGTGCTCGGCGCCGGAGAACACCAGGTGCTCGTAGACCTCATCGGTCACGACCAACACGTCGCGCCGTTTGGCCACCTCGGCGATGAATTCCAGCTCGGACCGGGTGAACACCTTGCCGGTCGGGTTGTGTGGTGTGTTGAGCAGGATCAACTTGGTGCGATCGGTGACGGCTGCGGCGAACTCGTCGCGGTCGAAACCGTAGCGCCCGTCGCCTTCGTGGTCGGGGCGCAGCAAGACCGGCTTCAGCACACCGCCGGCGAGCGCGATGCAGGCCTGATAGCTGTCGTACATCGGCTCGAACAGCACCACCTCGTCACCGGCGTCGAGCATCCCGAGCAGCGCTCCGGCGAGCGCTTCGGTGGCACCGGCCGTCACCAGCACCTCGGTGTCCGGGTCGTAGTCGAGCCCGTAGAAGCGGTGCTGGTGTTCGGCGATCGCCTGGCGCAACACCGGCATCCCAGGACCGGGCGGGTACTGGTTGACGCCACCCCGAATCGCCTCGACGGCGGCGTCGAGCACCTCGATCGGACCATCGGTATCTGGGAACCCCTGACCGAGATTGATCGCCCCGGTCTGTACCGCCAGCGCCGACATCTGGGCGAAGATCGTGGTGCCGAAGCCTGCCAACTTCGACGTCAACGGATGGTCGCCAGCGGTCACCAGGCACAGCGTACGCACCGCGCCGGCCCGAGGCGACCGAGCACCCACCCATCCACCGACATGCCGCGCCGGTGGGGAGCAGTGGGCGGACAGCCCACCACTCCGGTCAGCCCGCCCGTCGAGCCCCGTCCCGACCAGCCCGCGCCTGAACCGCACAGATCGCTTTCCGTACCATCCGGGTGGTCCCCAATCCGATTGCTTCGGTTACCTGACCGGGTCCGGTCCAGCCGAACCGACCGACCCAGCACGGCACCAGCCGACACTGCCCGACCAACCACCGACCGACCAACCAGCCAACCCACCGACCGACCGACGAGAACCACGCTGAGTGAGAACCGATCGGTCAACCGTCGTTGTCGGGTGGGCGGTCGCCGGGACGCCCAGTGGTGTCGTCGACTGTGCGGACGGTGATGTCTTGGGTCTGCGAGGCGACGGTGATCCCCGCCCGTTCGAGTCGGCTCAGCACATGGCGGGTCAGGTCGTCTTTGACCCAGCGTGCGGTGCGCACGGGCACCACGAAACGAGCCGCCAGTTCGATGTAGTCGTCGGTGGCCCTGATGAATACCCGCGGCTCGACTTCGGTCCGTGCCACCGGATAGCGATGCAGCATCTCGGCGATCGCCTGCTCGGCCTCCTTCGACGAGGAGACCCGGACGGTCTCCTCGGCAATGATCTGTTCGGCCAGTCGCCAGTCGTCGCGGTAGGCGATCGGAATCGTGATCTCCTCCCAGATGAACTCGAACGAAGTGCTGTAGTTGAACACCGGCTCGGTGAACGTCGCCTTGTTGGAGATCGACACGATGCGACCGGTGTACTGGCGACCCCGCACCCAGGTGTCGTCTCCCACGCTCGAGCCGATCTCCATCACCTTGGTGCGCAGCGGTGTGATGTCGATCACGTCACCGCGGACACCACCGACCTGGACCCGATCGCCGACCCGGAAGATCGAACCCGACACGATGTTGAACCAACCCGCCACCGATCCGATCAGCTCCTGCATGGCGAACGCCAACCCGGCTGCCGTCAGGCCGAGTACCAGGCCGAGCTGGCCGGCGAACGGTCGCCAGACGATTCCGAGCCCGATCAGCGCCACGACGGCAATCACGTAATGGACGATCTTGCGGACGTAGTACTTGTGGTATCGATCAGCGACCCGGCGCGACCAGACGCGCCCGACGAGCGCCCCCAACACGACGGCGATGGACGTCACGACCAGCGTCGTGACCAGCTTGCCGCCGACCGAGTCGTTGTCCACAACGAGTTGCCACACGTCGATGACCTCCACGAGAGGACCCACTCCGAGTCCCCGATTCCATTGAGCACTGTGGCGTCGAAGACCACCAGGGAACGAGGTCCCTGGTCGGGTCCTCGTTCCTACCGGAGTGCCAACGGGCCGCCGGATACCGGGTTCGGCCCAGCCGCCGACCCGATCGTTTCGCCGGCTTGGCGCTTCGGCTGGTCCTGGCGACGTTCGCCACGGCCGGCCGCAGCCCTTCCCAGGTGATCCACCGAGGAGTACGATCAGGGTAGAAATCAGAGCGGTGCCGAGCGGAGCCTGCTCCTCAAACCGAGCGACGTCTGCCGAGTTCGACTCCGGTCCCACATACCAGAGGGTCGGAACGAACGGAGGTAGTCATGTTGAATCGGCTGGTTCCTCAGCCACTGCGACGCACCGGGATGATCCTCGTATTCATCGTTGCCCTGGTGACGTCCTTCTTTGCTCTGGCCCCGGCAGCCCACGCCTGTGACACCGATCTCCTGATCCGGAAGATCGCCACAGACGACTCGGTGCCGGCTGCCAGCTACACGATCGAGGTCGACAACCCCGCCACACCGGGGGTGGACTTCACGGTCGACGTTCTGGCCAACGCCACGGCCACCATCGAGCACCTCCCGCCGGGGACCTACAACATCACCGAGGTCGGCGCTCCGAGCGGTGCCACGGTGGTTCCCGCACAGATCGTGTTCGGACCGTTGCATGACGGTGTGATCGAGATCGTCGTCACCAACCCGGCGGGCAAGCTGGCAATCACCAAAGTCGAGACCGGACAAACAGCACCCGCAGCGACCTACACGTTCGACATCACCGGACCCGCCGACCCGATCGTCGCCACCGTTGCTGCCGGCACCACCTGGACCTCGGACTGGCTCCCACTGGGCACCTACACCGTCACCGAACGCGACGCCCCCACCGGTGCCACACTCACCCCCACCAACGGGATCGTGACACTCGACACCGACCAGGCAACCGTCACCGTGACAGCCACCAACCCCTACCGCGACTTCCACGCCAAGCTGGCAATCACCAAAGTCGAGACCGGACAAACAGCACCCGCAGGCACCTACACGTTCGACATCACCGGACCCGCCGACCCGATCGTCGCCACCGTTGCTGCCGGCACCACCTGGACCTCGGACTGGCTCCCACTGGGCACCTACACCGTCACCGAACGCGACGCCCCCACCGGTGCCACACTCACCCCCACCAACGGGATCGTGACACTCGACACCGACCAGGCAACCGTCACCGTGACAGCCACCAACCCCTACCGCGACTTCCACGCCAAGCTGGCAATCACCAAAGTCGAGACCGGACAAACAGCACCCGCAGGCACCTACACGTTCGACATCACCGGACCCGCCGACCCGATCGTCGCCACCGTTGCTGCCGGCACCACCTGGACCTCGGACTGGCTCCCACTGGGCACCTACACCGTCACCGAACGCGACGCCCCCACCGGTGCCACACTCACCCCCACCAACGGGATCGTGACACTCGACACCGACCAGGCAACCGTCACCGTGACAGCCACCAACCCCTACCGCGACTTCCACGCCAAGCTGGCAATCACCAAAGTCGTGATCGATGCTGCCGATCAGGGCACGACCTACACGATGAAGGTGACCGGCCCAAAGAACTTCACGGTCGAGGTGAAGGGCGGGGCCACGTGGACGTCGGACTGGCTGCCGCTCGGCACCTACACCGTCACTGAGGTCGACGCTCCGATCGGGGCGACGGTCGACCCGACCGCTGCGGTGCTCACGAACGATGGCCTGACGGTGACCGTGACGGTCACGAACCCGTCGGTCGCCAGCGCCGGAACCCTGCCGGCCACCGGTGGTGGACTCGGTTACATCCCGATCGTCGCGGCCGGCTTGCTCATCGCCGGCATCATGCTTGCGATGATCGGTCGCTCGCCGCGCAACGCCTGAATCCAGTGGTCGCCCGGCCGGACTCCCACCGGTATCCGGTCGAGCGACCGTTGCGCGCCTGCGGTGGCGTTCTCCATGACGACCTGGCCGTGTTCGCTCAGGCCCGAACCGCGCTCGGACGTGTGTTCGCAGCGGCTTCACCGACCGGATCAGGATCCGGTCTGATGCCTCGAGTCGCGGTGAGTCAGGCGGGGTTGGTCACACGACGGTGACGATTCCAGTTGCTCCATCGATCTCGATCAGCTGACCGTCGATGAGGCTCGTGGTCGCTCCGGCGACGCCGACGATCGTCGGGATGCCGAGTTCACGGGCGACGATCGCGGCGTGGCTCTGCTGCGCGCCCACCTCGACCACGACACCCGCAGCAGCAAGAAACAGCGGTGTCCACGCCGGATCGGTGATCGGGGCGACGAGGATGTCGCCTGGCTCGAGTCCGCGTGGGTCGGAGGGATCGCGCACGATGCGGACGGTGCCCCTGGCCGTTCCAGCACACACGCCCTGACCGGTCAACACGCCGGCGGATGTAGTCGCGATCGGAGACGACCGCAGCGGCCAGGTCGCCGGGTCGGGAAACTCGCCCTCGAACACGAACGGCGGTTGTCGTTCTTGGAGATAGTCGCGCTGTCGTCGGCGATCATCGATCACCGATGAGAACGCTGTTGGATCGGCTACGAAGTCGGTGAGTTCGTCGGCCATGACCAGGAAGAAGTCGCGACGCTGCGTCGGCCCGCCGCGCTCGCGGGTCCGGTCGGCGAGCTCGAAGAGCGCCAAACGAAGCGGGTAGTTGTCGTCGATGAAGACCGCCTTGGCCCGTTCGCGACCCTCGGCGTAGGTCGCCGCCGATCGCACGAGGCGGTCGAAGACCGGTCGAAGCGGGCGGGCGAGTTGTCGCCGCACTTGCTTGGCCACGCGTTCCCGCTCGGCGGCCAGACGTGGTCCGGCCGCGACGGGGTCGCGCGTGCCCGGTGCGTGTCGCAGCCGTTCGACGGCGGCGAGCGCAATCTCCGGATCGGTGCCCCACGTCGGTGAAGCCAGCTCCCACTCGTCGGGCCCGCGAGCGCCGTGAGCCGCCAGGAATTTCCGAAAGCGTTTGGTGAAATCGTCGGCGTCAGGACCGTGGTCCTGATCGTCGGTGAAGTTGGCACCCTCGTCGAACAGCCGCATCAGCGTCGGTGACGCGGCGACCAAGCGCCCAAGCTCCCACAGTCGGAAGGCGGGTGACGCCGAGTCGATGGTGCCGAGGCCGGCGGTCAAGGCCGCGGCCGTGCCGGGCGGAGCACCAGCCCGCTCGGCGAACTGTTCCATCATGGCGCCCCCGCCGCCGGCGAAACCCGAGTACAGCAACAGCCGCCGCATGCCATCGGCAAACCTCGGTGGGTAGGCGCGGACAAACCGGATCAGGTCGTCGTCGGATCGCCCCGCCGGATCCGGAATCGACGACCGCCATCCGTCGGTCGCGGCCCGAGCAGTGTTGACCTCTGAGATGTCGGGTCGCAAGAGTTTGCTCCCCATCACCCAACCGATCCGCAGTGTCGCCGTCGGACTGCGATCGCCGCGCCTCCGGTGATGTATCGGCGCATCGGCCGAGAGCCCGGCGACCTGCCGATCGGCGTCGAGCGCTGACAGCCCCGGGGCTCGATCGCACACCACCCGCAACAACGACAAGTTGGCATACAGGTACCCGCCGAAGACGCCCGTACCGAACTCGCCTGGCGCATTGAGATCGCGCTCGAGCAGCATTCCGAACTCGCGGATCGCTCGGATCTGGCCATCGCTCGAGGCGTCGCCGATCAGACTCCCCGTCAGAGGCGTCATCACGTTGGGATACACCTCGCCGGCGTTCCCCGCGTGTACACCGGAAATCGTTGGCTGGGCACGGCGTCGATCACCGAGTGCTTCGCTGCGATCGTCACGATCCCCAACGTAAACCCGCCAGACCCGCGGGTAAAGCGAGGCCAAGCCCTGGTGGCAGGTCGCCAGCACTCAGGAAGCGAGGAACGCCTGCGTCTTCGTCACGCAGGTCTCGAGATCATCGATCCACGGGGCGTGCTCGGCGCCCGGCACAAGCGCCCCAGTGGTTCGGTGAATTCCTTGGCCCTGTCGTCACACCCGAGTCCACAGGACCGGGAAGAACACTGCCCCGCTGCACGCCCTCAGCCCCGGTCAGCACCAACTGGTCACCATCGAACCCGATCTCGTAGGTCGTCGTGCCGCCGGCGCCTCCCTCGATGTCGCGATCGGTGATCACGAGCGACTCGCCGAGCATTGCCGACGAAGTGACCGCAACGCTGAAGGTGTTCCCGGACACAGTGAGCAGTCCGGCCTCGACACCGAACTGGAAGCTTCCCTCCCCGTTGAGCGTCAGGTCGGCGAGCGGGCTGTCGTTGATGAAGGCGGTCACATTGGTGTAGGTCAGGGTTCCGGTCCCGTCCTGGCGCAGCTCCATCACCACATCGCCGGTGACGGCGGCAATGTCGAGCGGGACGGCGCCGAAACCGTACGCCGAGGCATCGGCGAACAACCTGGCCAGCGCTGGGTTCGTGGCTCGCCATGTGCCGTTGCCGTTGAAGGCTCCCGACGCCAACGGCGGAGGCGTCGGCGCGTCGTCACACTCGTCGTCGACGTCGACGGCATCGACCACGACCGACGCACCGGCCGTCGCTGAGCCGGTCAGAGCGACCGTGAGGGTCGTCACCGTCCTCGGGAGCACGATCAGGTCGCTGAACACCGACGACCCGTCCGGACAGGCGCACGACTCGCCGTAGCAGTAGCGACTCTGTTCGGACACAGCCGTTGGGTACTCATCGAAGTCACCCAGTCGGTTGTAGGTCAGACCGGTGTTCGTTCGGCTGATCACCCAGTTCGTGCCGGCGTCGAGTCCCGACAGATCGAAGCTCACGATTGCCTGCTCGCCCGGATCGACCGCTCGCTCGTCAGGTGTGCCCGGCCGAAGAGTGAGCTTCTTGATCGGACGTTGGTCGGCGGGGATCCCCACGACCGTGAAGTCCCAGACAGGTGACCATTCCGGGTGGCGCGCCGCCGACGCCGCGATCTCGGCGCGGCGCAGGTCGTCGACACCCTCGAGCGCAAGGTCGAACACGGCGGCACGGTCGGTTCCGATTGCGTTCAGTTCGGGGATGATCGACCAGAGGGCGTCGGGTCCACCGCGCAGCTTGGCGACCTGGCTCCAGAATCCGTAGGCCGTGTACTTGGAGCGATAGACGTCGTAAAAGGTCGGACCGAAGAAGTTGCTCAGATGAGTCCTGCCGAAGTTCGAACCCGAGGGGTAGCCGAAACCCGCCGCGAACTGCTCACCGACCCAGGTCGCCATGCCTTCCTTGTAGAACCCTGCGAAGACATCGGCATCGGATTCCGAGGAGGCGTTGGTGAACTGCCAGCAGTGGAAGACCTCGTGCCCGACGACCGAGACGAGGTATCCGTCCTTGATTCGTTCGCGGTCGTACACGGTGATCCGACAGGTTCGGAATCCACCGATCGTGAAGAATTCCGTCAGTGCCTCGAGGGTCGTCGTCTCCGCCGTCTCGGGCGCTGCGACGCTCACGGTCATGGCGAGTGGCCTTCCTCCGAGGCTGCCTGCAAATGTGAGGGCGGCTTGTGCAGCCACGCCTCGCATCACAGGTTCGTCGATCTTGCGGCTCGGCCCGAGTCCAAAACCCTGCGGCTCGGTGTTGGCGACGCCGTCGGCGGTCGTCTCGGCGAAGAGCGCGAGGTACTCCTGGTCCTGGCTGGTGTCGTAGACGACGTCACCGCCGACGACCTCGTCGATCCGGGTGTTGATGATCGACCGTTGTTCGTCGGTGAGTTGATCGTCGAGTCGTCGGACTGCTTGGAGGACATCGGTGCCAAGCGTCGGCAAGGACGAATCGACCGCCAGGGGGACGGCGCCAGGGACATCGACACCGAACAAGGCGGCGAACTCGCTCAGCACGAGCGTGAGTTCGTCGACCTCGCCGTCGAATGCCTGCGCAGAGAGTTGTTCGTAGGTGACCGGCTCTGCAGCAGGCGCCGGTTCAGGCGTCGGGGTGGTGGTCGGGGTGGTGGTCGGCGGTGAGGCGGTCGTCGATGTCGCCTCCACGATTGGTGGATCAGCATCGCCGGACCCACCGGCACAGGCGGTGATGACGAGGGCGCTGGCGACGACGAACGCGCCCCAGGTACGTCGAGGGGTCATCGCTTCAGTATTCACCATCACCGATGAACGCCCCTGGGTCATGCGACCCGTGCGTGTGGTCTCGGGCCCTTCGTCGACCCCATGGGGACACTATGCCCGATCGACCTCGCAGCCGGTTCGCAGCGGAACTGCCTGCTCACGGGTGGTGGGCGACGCGGTGGGCCGGTCAGGCTGACTCGCACAGATGCCACGCCTCGCAGGGCGACGTCCTCGCTGGCGTGCGAATCGGGTCCCTACCGGGCAATCGGGTAGTGGGGACACGTCGCTCGGTAGTCGATGGTGCGGGGACCGACCTGCGCCCACTCGTCGGCGGTCAAGTTGCGACCCGCGTGGGCGCACGCGACGTCGGCCCACGTATCGGTGTCGAAGTTCCAGAGCGCGATCGTTCCGTCGAACCTCGGGACGCTCAAGATCGAACCGTCTCCGCTGAACTCGATCCGGTTCGATCCGCCGGCGTAAGGAAGATCTCGACCGAGCTGTAGGCCGGTGCCCACGTCGATCACGGTGACTCCCGACGGACCCGACACCGCGATCCGGTTCCGGGTCGCGTCGTACTTCGGGTAGCCGAGCGCGGAGCGCCCATAGAGCGGGATCGGGTCGCCGACCTCGGCGAGCGTGTCGGGGTCGAGCCGCTGCGTCGTGCCGTCGTCGCCGCCTTGCGCGAAGAGCCAAGGCCCCAGAGCGATCGACCACCGCGACCGATAGCGCTCCGGGACCTCGATCCGCTCGAGAGGCTCGGTGCGCCACAGCCCGAACCGCCCGTCGGTGGTCGACAGGGTCATGTACCGCCCGTCGCTCGTGAACCAGGGTGCGTTCTGAGCTCCCCCGAACTCGTCGGGTGTCCCGAGCTCGACCGTGTCGAGAAAGTCTCCCGAGGACCGGTAGACGTCGGCCTTCCTCCCAACCGGCCGAACGCGAAGAAGCTCCCGTCGTCACTGACGCCGAGTTCGCTGAAGTCCGGAGGCAACGGCACCGGTGTGCCGATCGGTCGGAGGTCGCGATCGAGCATCGAGATCTGGAAGTCGGTTGCGGCGAGGGTGAACTCCCCGTAGCCGATCACGATGCCCAGGCCCGGTACCTCGGTCGGAGTTGGCCGCGCCGTCGTCAGGTCGATCAAATAGACGGGCGGCGGGACGGGGACCTCGAACACCGACGTGACCAGCTTCGATCCGTCGTCCGCGAGCGAGGCGAGCATCGGGCCACCATTCCGAGCGAGTGAGGCGAACTGATCGGAGGGGAGTGCGATCGCGCGGTGCGAGAGGCCCCGATCCGTCATCGGACCAGAACTCGAGCCCGGCCGCACCGGCGACCACCCATCGGTCCACGCTCGGGCTGTACAGCACCGATCGGCCCTGGATCACGTACTGGCCGGCGATCGCCTGCGCCGCCCCGGTCGTGAGATCGAGGCTGACCGTGCTCAGCCGGCCGGGCACGATGACGGACTGCTCGCCCGTCCACGCCAAGTCGTCAATCGGGAAGCCGTCGAGGCCCGGTATGCCCATTCGGTCGAACGCCGTGCTGCCGTCGCTGGTGTCGAGGGTGAACAAGCCGCCGCCGACCGACCCGGCGATGTAGGCGAATCGCTCGCCGCTCGGGCTGAACGATGCCGGCGAACGGATTGACCTGGTTGACGATGTCGAACTCGACCTCGGGATTGACCCAGACCGGCTGACCGGCGGCGACATCCCAGAGCTGCACGCCCGCCGCGCTGGTCACGACCGCGAGCTGATCGGCCTCCGGATGCCATCGGACGAACGAAACGTCGGCGGTACCGGTATCGAAGCTTGTGATCACGGTGCCGGAGTCGATCGACCAGATGCCGACCTCGCCGTTGGCCATCGCAGCGGCAAGGCGCGCCCGTCGTTGCGACGCTGATGTCGTTGACCACGCTGCCGTGTTCGACCGTCGCGGTGACCTGGCCGGTCGAGATGTCGTAGACCGTGGTTGAAACACGGCCGTCGTCGAGTGCAGCGATCCGGCCATCGCCGATGGGTGCGATGTCGGCGAGTCCACCGGGGCTCGCGTGATCGATCGTGTTGGTCGTCGCTCGGCCCTCCAGATCCCAGACGTCCAGTGAGGATTCGCTGGCGACCACCATCGTGGCGTCACTGAGGAGCGCTGCGTCGAGGTAGGGCCCGCCCGCCGCGAGACCGTCGTAGCCGGGGATCTCGGTCAGCACGCGATGGAGGGCGTCGAGGCTCTCGACCGACGGGTCCAGTCTGTGCGCTTCGACCGCCAGCAGTGCTGCCACCGAAGGGTTCTGCGCGGCGGTCGCGAGGGCAACTGCACGGATCCGCTCGAGATCGGCCTGTTCCTCAGCCGCTCGAGCCGCTGCTGCCTGCTGCTCGGCCTCCCGGGCGTTCTGTTCGGCACGGCCGCGCTCGGTGACGGCCTCGGCGGCGTTGCGGTCGGCGTCCGCCACGTGCTGCTTCGGCGTCGAGTCGCGACCCTTCGGCGGCGGCTGCCTGGGCCAGCGCTTCGTCCGCCTGCTCGTCGGCGCGGGAGCGTTGTTGGAGGGCGAAGATGCCGGCTGCGGCGGCGGCGAGAGCGATGACCACGGCGGTGGCGACGAGGGCACGGAGGCGGCGGTTGGCGCGGACCTGGTCCTCGAACCGTTGGCGTTCGACGGCGAGGTCGGCCTCATGGGCGGCGATGCTGGCGGCGAGGAACTGGCGTTCGTCGCCGTTGAGGTCTCGGTCGTGGCCGGTGGCCCAGGTGCTCGGCGGCTTCGAGTCGGCCGCCGCGGTAGAGCTCGCCGTCGTCACGGTCGGAGGCGATCCACGTGGCCGCGGTCTCGGTGAGATGACGGTGGATCCGCAGGCCGTCGCGGTCGTCGTCGAGCCAGCTTCGGAGACGCGGCCACTCACGGATCAGTGCCTCGTGGGCGACCTCGACCGTCGGTTCGCGGGTCGCGGGGTCGTGGTCGAACGTCAGGAGCCGGGCATCGTCCGAACCGATCGAGGACACCCGGAGGTCGCCGGATCGTCGCCGAGCTCGAACCACCGCACGCGCCGGCGGGTGTCCTCGCGCCCTCGCCGAGGGCAACCAGCCGACCGAACACCTCGACGTGCAGCCGACCGTTCGTCGGCGTCGGCCGACCGGTACAGCTCCGCGGCCTGTCGGCCGAGCGCCCCGGTGAGTCCGCCGATCGCTCGATACGAGTCGATCGTGATCGTGTCGCCGTCGGTGGCGTCGAACACCTGGGTCAGCGCGTACTGCAGCAGCGGGAGGGCCGCCCGGCTCGTGGTTGACGTCGGCGACGATCTCGGCGACGAGGCCCGGTTCGAAATCGACACCGACGGCGGCCGCCGGGGTGACGATCGCGTGCTCGAGTTCGTCGGGTGCCAGCGGGGTGACCACGACGGTGTGCTGCTTGAGGAGCGGAGCGAACTCGGGATGCCGCAGCGGCCGGTCGTAGAAGTCGGCGCGGAGCGTCAGCAGGATGCCGCACCGGCGATCCCGATCTCGGTCGCGGCGACCGCCAGCGCAGCGGAGGAACTGGTCGCGGTCGGCGTCGTGGCCGCCGGCGGTGAACAGCTCCTCGAACTGGTCGATGACGATCGCAACGACGCCGTCGTCGTCGGGCAGGATCCGGTTGACCGCGCGGAGGATGCCACGGTCCCCGTCACGGAGCTGGTCGAGCAGCGCGGCCGGCGGATTGACCGCGACCCGCAGCAGGGCGGTCTCCGAGCGCCTCGAACGGCCGGCGCGCCGGGCATCATCGTCGTCGTGAACCACGACGTCGGAGCCCGGCACACGCACCGCCGGCGAGCGCCGGGAGCAGTCCGGCCCGCACGACCGACGATTTGCCCGAACCCGACGGGCCGACCACCGCCAGCATCCGAGTCCTCGGGCCCGGCGAGCCGGTCGACCAACTCGTCGACGAGCCGGTCGCGGCCGTGGAAGTCGGCGGCATCGGCTTCGTCGAAGGCCCGCAGCCCCTTGTACGGGTTCGATCGGGCCGCACGGGGTCGCGTCGCGCTCGCCGTGGCTGGAGCCGACGTGCCGCCGCCCGAAACGCATGTGCGAACGCCGCCGCGGTCGGGTACCGGTCGCCCGGCTGCTTGGCCGTCGCCGCCGCGAGCACGTCGTCGACCGCGTCCGGCAGCTCGGGCCGAGCGATGCGCGAGCCGACGGGATCGGGTCGTGGAGCTGACGCCGGAGCATCGTCGGCTCGTCGGGCGAGTCGGCGAACGGGGTGCGGCCGGTCAGCAACGTGTAGGCGACGATCCCGAGCGCGTGGACGTCGGCCTCCGGCCCGACGGGCTCGCGGCGGAGTTGCTCGGGTGACGGCGAAGATCGGCGACCCCTCCGACAGCGCGGCCTCGGGTCGGGCCCGCTCGTCGGCGGCGAGGGCGATCCCGAAGTCGCCGAGGTACGCCCGGCCGGCGTCGTCGAACATGATGTTCGCCGGCTTGACGTCGCGGTGCACCACGCCGTGGGCATGGGCGGCGTCGAGCGCCGCGGCGATCTGGTCGACCAGCGTCGACGGTGCCGTCGAGCGACCACGGCGCCGTCGTCGAGTCGCGCTTCGAGCGACCCGCCCGTCATCCACCGCATGACCAGGTAGGCGCGGTCGGGCTCACGCCAGTAGTCGTAGAGCGGCACGACGTGCGGGTGCTCGATGCGGGCGACCATCTGGGCCTCGGCCTCGAAGCGACGGATGAACTCGGGCCGGTTGGCGAGCTCGGCCCTGCACGATCTTGACCGCGACCTCGCGCCCGAGCGACGCCTGCGTCGCACGATGCACGACCGCGAACGCCCCCTCGCCGATGCGCTCGTGCAGCTCGTAGTTGCCGACGACCGGCGGCGTGGTCGACCCGTCGAGGTCGCCGCTCGCGATCCGCCGGTCGAGCGTGACCAGGTCGGTCGACGGTTCGACGCCGGCCTCGTCGATCAGGTAGCGGCGGAACTCCTGGAAGGCCCGCAGGGCCTCGGCCTGACGGCCCGACTCGTAGAGCGCGCGCATCAGCAGCGCCCGTGGCCGCTCACGGAGCGGCTCGTCGCGGACGACGCGCTCCGTCACTGCGACGGCGTCGGCGGGGCGCCCCGCCGCGAGCAGCGCCTCCGCTCGTGACTCGACGAGCCCGGCGCGGGTCTCGTTGACCCGGGCGACCTCGGCAATCGCCCACGGCTCGTCGGCGAGCTCGCCGTAGGGCCGTCCGCTCCAGAGCGCCTCGGCGGCGTCGGCCGCGTCGAGGGCGCCGACGGGGTCACCGGTGGCGACACCCGCGACGTGCGATCCCGGCCAACTCCTCGAACCATTCGAGGTCGAGCTCGCCCGGGCGCAGGTCGAGGCGGTACCCGGTGCCGATCGTCTCGAGCCGCTCACCGTCTTCCTGCAGTGCGTTCCGCAGCCGGTGGACATAGGTCCGGATGTTGTGCTCGGCCCGATCGGGCGGCGGCGCACCGGCCAGCAGACGTCGACCAGCGCCGAGACGTCGACGACCTCGCCGCGACGTGCGACGAGGGCGGCGAACACGCGCCGCTGCGTCGGCCCGCCGAGCGCGTGAGGTGCGAGCACCGTTGCCGGCCTCGACATGCCCCAGCACCCGAACGTCCATCACGTCCTCCCTCGTCGCTCCCATGACGAGAGTATCGGCCGCGCCGATCGCAGCTCGATCGCAGGCATCACACCTGCTCAGCGTGGGCGCGAGTCGGCTGGGCGAGGCCGATCGACGGTGTCGGCGAACCGGCAGCGATCGCCGGGCGATCAGGGGGCGAGCCGGCAGGCGGATCGTCGCCACATGCACAAGATCCTCATCGCCGGTGTCGCCGCCCTCCTCGGTTTCTGGGTCATTGTCCCGACGCCCTCGTCGTCCACGTCGGGCAACGTCCCGACCAACGTGAACGGACCTGGGTCCGTGCCGTCAGCGGCTGTGGCTCGCCTTCGAGTCGACGCCTCGTCCCGGCCCGCTGACGGCGGTGGTGTCCATGAGCACCGCGCCGGTGAGAACACGTCGTCCGTGAGCATGCGTCCGACGGTCGTCGTGCAGGGGGCCTCGGATGAACAGCAGGCGCTGGTGGATGACGCTCTGGCCCGATTCGCCGACGCCGGCCTCCGGCTGCCGGACCTCT
Organism: uncultured Acidimicrobiaceae bacterium; assembly: GCA_963700265.1. Classification (GTDB taxonomy): domain Bacteria; phylum Actinomycetota; class Acidimicrobiia; order Acidimicrobiales; family Ilumatobacteraceae; genus Ilumatobacter. Next base: position 102,808 of record CAVOWX010000007.1, read on the forward strand.
GGGTGGTTTTCGCCGACGACCCGAGCAAGTGCGGCGGCCACGACGGGCTGTTCCTGTCGCAACACGACCCTTGGCAGGTGCTCGTCTGCAGTGACCTCGAGTTCGTCGTCACGCACGAGTTCGCCCACGGCTGGGAGGCCGCCAACCTCGACGACGACGACCGTGCGAACTACGTCGAGCGGCGCGGCCTGACGACGTGGGACTCGCCCGACGCACCATGGGGCGAGCGGGGTGTCGAGGATCTTGCGTTCATGATGCAGCAGAATCTCATGGCTGGGCACGTCGACGCGGCATCCGATCGCTGGATCGAGCGCACCGACGCATACGCGTGGGCGACGGGCACCGTTTCGCCTGTGCTCGATGTCACGCGCAATTCCTCAACACAAAAGTTGTGATCGCAAAGAGATGAGGCTTCGACCTTGGGCTGGCGCGACGTCTTGGTCACGTTGCGCGGCATGCCGACACGAGATGCCGGGCTCCGGCGAAGCTCACCGATGTCGACCGCGTCGTCGAGCGAGGCGCGTAGCACCATTCGCAGGATCTGAATGCTCCGCCGAGCGAGCTTCCCGTCGGCTGCAAGGTCGTCGAGCCAACGCGCTACATCTCCAGGCCACTACGCCCCCTTTCTGTAGATAGGGGGCGAAAACGTACGAGGGCCCCGCTGATTCAGCGGGGCCCTTGGAGTGTGTCAGACCTGGTAGATCACCAGATCGGTGCAGTGCGCCCGGAGAGATTCGAACTCCCAACCTTCTGATCCGTAATCAGATGCTCTATCCGTTGAGCTACGGGCGCTGAGCGGCAACAGTGTAGAGGGTGGACCTCAGAAATGGAACCTGGTTCTGGTCCGACGACGACGCCGACGGCTCAGCCGCCCCAGGGGCCGAAGCCGCCGGAGCGCTGGTACAGGGCGTACGCCGCCTGGATGTTCTTGCGGGCGTCGAGCAGATCGGTTCGACGACGTGATGCCGTAGTCGTCGAGCCAGCTGCGATGGACGGTCCAGTAGATCTGGAACACGCCGTAGCAACACCAGCCGTTGTACACACTCGACTTGTAGTTGCTCTCGCGCCGGGCGATCTCGAGCGCTCGTTCTTCGAGTTCGTCGGGCCAGATCTCTCGGATCAGACGCTGCACTTCGTCGGTGCTCACCGTTGCCGGGGGCGTCGTCGGCTGGGTGGTCGGCGGGGTAGTGGTGGTCGGCGTCGGTGTCGTGGTTGCCGACGGCTGAGTCGTCGCTGGCGGATCGCTGGTCACGACGGGCTGGGTCGGCATCTTGGCACCCTCGGGCAAGCAGATGTCGTCGCCGGGGAAGATCACGCTGTCGATCGAGGCCAGGTTTTGGTCCAACAGGGCGCTCGGGGTGACATCTGCCTCATCGGCAATCCGGTACCACGAATCACCAGGTCCGGCGACGTAGGTGCTCGGGCACTCGGGTTGCTGGCGTTCAGCCGGCTCTGAGACGGTGGCCGGCTGGCCTCCCGTCGAAGGCTGGTCCTGGGCAACGTCGCCAACGCTGTCGGCTGATTCCGTGACCGATCCGGATGTGGCGACCTGGACGGCGGCGGGTTGCGTGGCGACAGAGGCTGCGACGTCGCCGGTGCCGGTCGACCCGGCGGCGACCGTGGCCGTGTCCGCAGTGGTAGCGCTCGACTGCTGACCCAGCTCCGAGTCAGCGCCTGCAGTTTCGAAGACACCCGCCGCGACACCAGCGGCCACGAAGTCGGGGGCGGTCGATTCATCGGCCGCATCGACTGCGGTGCTGGCGACGGCAGCCCCCTCGATGACGTCGGCGGCGGCCGGGCGCAGTGCCAGGGCGATCGGTACCAGCATCACTGCCACGAGGATCATCGTTCCGATCCGGAGCAGGAGTGGGTCGACGGCGCTCAGCCCGAGCCGGTCGGCGAGCGGCTGCACCGGCGAGAGAGGCACGAGGTCGCGGTCGTCGTCGGCGAGCTGACGGCGCTGGAACGCGTGGGCCGCCGTCGGCAGATCGTCGTAGCCGCCGGCGTGCGGACTTTCGTCAAACCGGCCGGAGGCGAGTTGCCCCAACGTTGCCTCGGGAGTCGCCGGGCGTCGGGGGGCTGACGCCTGACGGTCATCGACGATCTCGTTGTCGTACTTGGCGCCGCGCAACGACCCGATGTTGGCGGGTGCGCTCGACCTGCCCGGTGGTGTTGCGGGAAACGCGCTGTGGACGGAATGCCCGCACGCCGTCACGCAGCGCTCGAAGCGAACCCGTCGTGTCGTCGTTCCAGAAGTCACGTCCCGTTCCGGAGGAGGGGGTTTCGTCGGCGAGATACTCGCCGGTCTGGTGATCGCGTCGCATCCACCGCGTGATGTCCCCCAGAATTCCCTGGTGACATCGTCGGCCTCTTCGGCCTGAAGATCGAACGGTGTGGTCGAGTGATCGCGTCGCATGATGTGGGTGGGCGGGCTCCTGAGGGAGCGCCCGACCACCAGGTCTACTCGTTTCGTCACGAAATCGCAACAAGTACGACATCTGACTGCAATCAAATGACAGGGGTGTAACATTCTGATTCGGCACCAACCGAGGCCACCAAATCTCCGCTGTGTCAGGATGTCGTCGTGGTCCGAAGGTACGCCAACACGCCATGATCATCGACTGCCACGGCCACTACACCACCACGCCACCGGGGGTCGGTCAGCTGGCGTGACGCGCAGGTCGCCGGCGTCACCGCCGAACCTGCGTCGATCGGTGAGCTGGGATCGATCGATGTCTCCGACGACGAGATCCGCGACAGCCTCGAAGCAGCGCAACTCATGTTCCAGCGCCGTCGCGGCACCGATCTGACGATCTTCTCACCGCGAGCCAGCTGGATGGGCCACCATGTCGGCAACGAGCACACGTCGAGGTTCTGGTCGCAGCATCAGAACGATCTGATCCGTCGAGTGTGCGACCTGTATCCGGCGAACTTCGCCCCCGTCTGCCAACTCCCCCAATCACCCGGCGCCTCGATCGACAGTTCCGTTACCGAACTGCGCCGCTGCGTGGACGAGATGGGATTCGTCGGGTGCAACGTCAATCCCGACCCGAGCGGCGGGTTCTGGACCGGTCCCCCTCTGCACGACCGAGCCTGGTGGCCGTTGTGGGAGGCGATGTGCGAACTCGACGTTCCGGGCATGATCCATGTCAGCGCCTCGTGCAACGACCACTTCCACACGACCGGATCGCACTATCTCGGAGCCGACACCACGGCGTTCGTGCAGGCCCTCAGTTCGGGTTCATGAACGACTTCCCGAACCTGCGATTCGTGATTCCGCACGGCGGCGGCGCCGTGCCGTATCACTGGGGCAGGTTCAAGGGGCTCGCCCAGGACCAGGGGTGGGACTTCGATGGTCTGCTCGATCACATCTGGTTCGACACGTGCGTGTACCACCAGCCGGGGATCGACCTGTTGTTGCGGGTGGTGCCGATCGAGAACGTGCTGTTCGGATCGGAGATGGTCGGTGCCGTGCGCGGGATCGACCCCGACACCGGCAACTACTACGACGACACGAAGATCTACCTCGACCGCGCCTCGATCAGCGACGAGGCCCGAGGTCAGATCTTCCACGACAACGTCCGGCGCGTCTACCCACGCCTGCAACTCGAGGAGCAACCATGACGAATCCAGGCCGGCGCAACGTCGTCGTCCGGTCGATCGACCGAGCCGACCCGGCGATCATCGACGCCCTCGCCCCGATCGGCGTCGCCACCGTGCACGAGGCGATCGGGCGCCGCGGCTACCTCGAACCCGACATCACGCCGATCCAGCAGGGGGTCAGAGTCGCAGGCTCGGCGGTGACCGTGCTGTCGCACCCTGGTGACAACATCATGATCCACGCCGCGATCGAGGTCTGCCAGCCGGGCGACGTGCTCGTGGTCGCCCACACCGCTCCGTCGACACACGGCATGTTCGGCGACCTGATGGCGACCTCCGTCATGGCGCGCGGCGTGCGCGGTCTGGTGATCGATGCCGGGGTGCGCGACACCGACGACCTGCGCCAGATGGGGTTCCCGGTGTGGAGCCGGTACGTGTCCTGCCAGGGGTCGGTCAAGGCGACGCCCGGTTCGGTCAATGTGCCGATCGTGCTCGGCGGCCAGATCGTGAACCCCGGCGACGTGATCTGCGCCGACGACGATGGCGTGGTCGTCGTCGCCCGCGCCGAGGCGGAGTGGGCGCTCGAACGATCGAACGCCCGGCTCACCAGCGAGCAAGCGACACGGGCTCGACTCGAGTCCGGCGAGTTGGGGGTCGATTTCTACGGGCTGCGCGACAAGTTGCAGGCGATGGGCGTCGAGTACGTCGATCGACTCGACGACTGATCCGACGTTCAGCCGAAGTCGTATAGCCGGGCCGGGTTGTCGACCAGCACACGGGTGCGGGTCGCCTCATCGGGGATCAGGTCGACCAGCAAGTCGACCAGGTCACCATCGTCTGGCATGTGGCGCACGTTGGGGTGTGGCCAATCGGTCCCCCACAACACCCGGTCGGGCGCCGCAGCCACCAATGCCCTGGCGAACGGTACGACGTCGTCATACGGCGGTGACCCATCGGTGGTGAGCCGTTCGGCACCGGAGATCTTCACCCAACAACGCGTCGTCGGACATCAGCGCCAGCAACGCTTGGAACGGCGCTTGGTCGACCCCGTCGACGGTCGGCACACGGGCCATGTGATCGATCACGTACGGACACGGCATGCGGTCGAACAGTTCGGCGTTGCCCGGCAGATCCTTGGCATCGAAGTGCAACACGATGTGCCAACCGAACGGCACGACCCGTTCCACGATCCGCCAGAACACGTCGGGCTCAGGGGCGCCGCCGAGGTGTTGCACGAAGTTGAACCGCGTCCCGCGCACGCCGGCGTCGTGAAGTTCGCCGATCGCCCGCGGATCGAACGAGTCGTCGATCATGGCAACACCTGCGTAGCGCCCACCTCCGCGGCTGAGGGCGTCGAGCATGGCGGCGTTGTCGGTGCCGTGACACGACGCCTGCACGAACACGGCCCGCGACAAACCGAGCCGGTGCTGCAACGCCTCGAAGTCGTCGATCCCTGAATCGGGGGGCGTGTAGGTGCGGTCGGCGGAGAACGGGAATCGAGCTGCCGGGCCGAACACGTGACAGTGGGCATCGCAGGCGTCGACTGGGACAACGAGCCGGCGCGGCGGATGCGGGTCGAGGTGAGGTCCCGGGATCTGCTTGGTCATCGAGTCTCACTCCGACCGGGGCGCGGATACACCGTTCCGTCCATCAGTTTGCGGGCGGTTCGGATGATCCCTGCTCGCTTCACCACGATCGACTCACCATCGACCGCCACCTCGACCGAGGCCGCCAAACTGCCGGTCGGATGCTCGCAGACCACCTGCGTTGCACCTTCGGCGAGCCCGGCTACTGCCGCTGCGGGCGTTCCAGGCAGGAGCGCAGCCGTGGCGACCGAGACCGCACCGAGCACCCCGATCGCATCGTGGCAACGGTGCGGGATGAACGTACGGGTGGAGAGATCGCCACCCGCCACGGGCGGGGCGACCAAAGTGAGCTTCGGCACGGTGGTATTCGAAACGTCACCGAGATTCATCATCGGCCCGGCCTGCAGTCGGATCGATTCCAGCCGAGTTCGCAGCGGTTCGTCGGCTTCGAGTTCGGTCGGGGTTTCGTAGCCGGTCACGCCGAGCGCCGCTGCGGCGATCACCACGACGGGCATTCCGTTGTCGATCAGCGTGACGGTGACTCCATCGATCGAATCGGTCAGGTTGCCGGTCGGCAGCAAGGCCCCGCACGAGCTCCCGGCGATGCCCTCGAAGTCGAGGCGCACGGCGGCGGCCGTTCCGGGAACCCCGTCGATCGCCGTGTCCCCGTCGTACACCGGACGCCCGTTCGAGACGGCGAACCGAGCGGTGGCGAGGCTGTCGGTGTTCACCAGGTAGATCCGCACCACGCCAGTGCCGTCGGCGGTCGGCACCGCCACGAGCCCGCGTTCCACTGCGAACTGCCCGACCCCGGCCAGCAGGTTGCCGCAGTTCTGACGGTCGGAAACAAGCGGCTCGTCGACGCCGACCTGGAGAAACAGGTAGTCGATATCGACGTCGTCGCGCTCGCTGGGAGACACCACGGCGACCTTGCTGGTGAGTGGATGAGCGCCGCCGAGCCCGTCGATCTGACGTGCGTCGGGCGACCCCATGATCCGCAACAACAGCTCGTCGCGTTCCCGAGCATCGGTCGGGAGATCGGCGCCCACGAAGTAGGCGCCCTTCGACGTGCCACCTCGCATCACCATGCACGCAACGCCGTCAGAACCCATCAACCCATTCTGACCGCTCACGTCGCATCTCCGCACCCGAACGCGCAACGAGCCGGATGGGCACGTACTGGCGTGTCCACCCGGCTCGATCGCGTGGCGGAGAGGGTGGGATTTGAACCCACGGACCCCGGAGGGTCAATGCCTTAGCAGGGCATCCCATTCGGCCGCTCTGGCACCTCTCCTGGGAGCAACGAAGTCTAGGCCAGGATCGCCACGAACGAACCGCCCAAATCGGCAGCCGCCACGAACCGCCGGTGGACGAGCCAGCCTCGCTCACTAACCTGGCGAACGGAACGGTGGCAGAGTGGTCGAATGCACCCGCCTTGAAAGCGGACGAACCGCAAGGTTCCGAGGGTTCGAATCCCTCCCGTTCCGCTGATGCCTCCGTGGACGTTCACCGACGTCCACGGAGGTTCACCTAAATGCGCTCTGAGCTGGTCATATGTCCACAGGGCCCATTGCACGTTCACCGACGTTTCTGTAGCGTTACTCCCGCGGTTACTCCCGCGGTTACTCCCGCGATGAGGCCCGACCGCTTCGCAGCACGGGAGGTGAACATGCCGAGAGGACCGAAGGGCAAGCGTGTCGTGGCGGGTGACGGGTACTCGGTCGCCGCCAAGAACTCCAACGGCGTCGGTTCCGTCTACTTCGAACCGCCTTCGACGCGTGCTGACGGCACGGTCGTCAAGGGCCGCTGGCGGGCGACCTACGTCGATCTCGACGGCACGATCAAGCGAGTCTCCGGACCGACGAGAGCGCTCGCTGAGTCACGCCGCGACGAACTCGTGAACGCACTCGGCCGGCGCCGCTCGCCGACCACCTCCAGGTTCTCGATCACGACGACCGTCCAGGAGCTGAGCGACTGGTGGCTCGAGTCCGTTGCTCGTCACCAGGTGCGCGAGTCATCGCTCGCGACGTACCGGAAGTCGGTCGCATACTTCGTCGAGAAACTCGGCCACGCGCGCGTCATCGACGTCGGACCCGAGACGGTCACGGTGTGGCAGTCCGCGCTGCTCGATCGACTGGCTCCGTACACCGTCCTGAGCAGCCGCAAGGCCTGTCGTCAGGTCTTCGCCGAGGCCGTCAAGATGGGACTGATCGCCACCAACCCATTCGACCTGGTCCACGCGCCGCGTGCGGAAGGTGTCAAGGAAGGTCGTGCGCTGAGCGCCGCGGACGCGCGCCAGCTCGTCACCGCCGCAGCGCCGATCCGTTTGGGGGTCGCCGTCACCCTGTTGTTCTGCCAAGGCTGGCGGGTCAGCGAAGTACTCGGCCTCGCCTGGGACGACCTCGATCTCGAGGCCGGGACCGCCCACATCCGGCGGGCCGCGACGCACTCGGCGGGTTCGGGCGTCACGTTCGGGCCGACGAAGACGAGCGGTGCGCAAGGGCTTCACCACCTCGCTCCGATCGCCGTCGCCCAACTGCGCGCTCATCGAGCACAGCAAGCCGCTGAACGATTGGCGCTCGGCTCCGCATGGCCTGAACACACCTACCAGGGAAAGCCGATATCTCCGGTGTTCACCAACACTGCGGGCGGGCTCGTCAACCGACAGGCGATCACCAAGGTCATCCAGCGCACGGCCCAACGTGCCGGGCTCGACCCGACGGGCCTGGCGACACACGCAGGAAGACGAACCGTCATCACAGCGCTGTACGCCGACGGTGGACTCGACCTCACCGATGTCGCTCGTCACGTGGGTCACTCCAACCCTTCCACGACTGCCGGGTACGTGAAGTCCTTAGGGCAACGTCCTGCAGCCACCGCTCGCCGCGCCGCCGAACTTCTGGATCCGACCATGGTCGCAGAGTGACTGGAGTGGTTCTCACCACGGTTGAGAGAAGGACGGGATTCCGCAAGACGGCGCGCGGCGCTTGTCCGCAGGTCGGCTGAGCTCGGACTGAATTGCCAATCCAACTGGACACTGAGCGGGACCTTTGAGGCCGGAAACAACCGACCAGCGTGCCGCCCGCCAGTCGCTGCGGCGACCGTCTCCGGTCATCGCGATACGGAGTGGGACCCCCGGAACGCTCCGCCGAGCTGCAGTTCCTGGGCGGCACCCGGCCGGTCGCCAAAGGGCGATTATGCGTCACCCGATCGGCAGCTTCACCTCCAACATATCGCCGGCAGTGCCACGCGACCCGAGAAATCTGGGTCGCGATTATCGCTCTGTGAGTATGGTTGCGGCAGCGATCTGCCCGCCAGCCTCGATCGACGTCGACCACGTGCTCGCCGAACTTCGACCCAGATGGGGCCGAAGGTGTTTGCATCGCTCGATCTCATTGGCGATCGTCACCTGACAGGTTGTTGCCGCCCGGCCGCTGCCGTACGGTGGTGGTTACTGAAGGGGAGTACCCCTCGAGGTCCGTCGTCATCACGTTCCAGTCGGAACCGGCGGGGCCAGCCCGATGAGGGCGGGAAGACCTTCAGCGAACGTCCACCTACGTCCGCTGTGAGGAACCCACGTGTACTACCCCGACCCCGACATCTCGACTCCGTCATGGCACCGCCTCGCCGCCACTGACGTGCTCACCCGGCTCGATGCCTCGCCAGACGGGCTGTCGGTGGCCGAAGCCGCCGAGCGGCTGCTTCGCGACGGTCCCAACGAGCTTGAGGACCGCGGCTCGAAGCACCCGCTGCGGATCGTATGGGAGCAGATCTCGGCGGTGATGGTGCTGATCCTGATCGGCGCCGCGCTGCTGTCGCTTGCGCTCGGCAAACTGCTCGAGGCGGGGGCGATCGGTGCGATCGTGGTCTTGTTCTCGGTGCTCGGCTTCCTGCAGGAGTACCGCGCCGAGCAGGCGATCGCCGCGCTGCGCCGGATGTCGGTGCCGAACGTCCGTGTCCTGCGTGACGGCCGCGCGACGGAGTTGCCCTCGGTCGAGCTCGTTTCCGGTGACGTCGTCCAGATCGAGGCGGGCAGCGTCGTGCCCGCCGATCTGCGCCTGTTCGACGCGATCAACCTGCGAGTCCAGGAGTCCGCCCTGACGGGCGAGTCCGAGCCGGTCGACAAGCAGTCAGCGGCCATCGACTTGGACGACCTCACGCTCGGCGACCGCCGATGCATGGCCTACTCCGGCACACAGGTCACCTACGGCCGCGGGACCGGCGTGGTCGTAGCCACCGGCATGGCGACCGAGCTCGGCCGGATAGCGACCCTGCTCCAGGGCGTGGCGGTCGAGCGGACGCCGCTCCAGGAACGGCTCGACCGGGTCGGCAAGCAGCTCGCGTTCGCCGGGCTGGTCGTGGCAGCGCTCGTCGTCGCGATGGGCGCAGCCGCGGGCGAGTCGGCGGGCGACCTCGTGCTCACCGCGATCAGCGTCGCTGTGGCTGTCATCCCCGAGGGCCTGCCTGCGGTCGTCACCTTCACACTCGCGATCGGGGCGAAGCGGATGCTGCGCCGCAACGCGCTGATCCGGAAGCTGCCGGCCGTCGAGACCCTCGGCTCGGTCACGGTCATCTGCTCCGACAAGACCGGCACCCTCACCCAGAACCGGATGACGGTAACGGTGCTCGAGGTGGCCGACCACCGGGTGCGCCTCGACGAGGTGCCACTGCATCGAACCTTGGCGGAGCGCCCGCCGGCCGTCGCGCTCACGCTCGCCGCCGGCCTGCTCTGTAACGACGGCGAGCTCCACGTCCCCGATGCCGTACTCAATGCCGCTAGCGACGACGGTCGTGGCAACGGCAGCGCGGTGACGAGCGTCGGCGACCCCACCGAGACCGCCCTCCTGCACGCCGCTCACGACGCGGGCATCGACGTGATCGGGCTGCGGCGAACGGCACCGCGCACCGGCGAGCGGCCGTTCGACTCCGACCGCAAGCGGATGAGCACGGTCCACGGCCCGCTCGACGGGCACGTGCCCGCGCTCGCGCCGCTCCCCCAGGATGCCTCGCTGGCGTTCGTGAAGGGTGCGATCGATGGGCTACTCGACCACGCCAGCCACGTCTGGCAGGAGTCAGGCGCCGTCGCCCTCGACCACGAGTGGCGCGAACGCATCACCACCGCGAACCAGACGATGGCGTCGGAAGGGATGCGCGTGCTCGGCGTCGCGTACCGGGCACTGCCGGACGCCGATGCGCTCGACGTCGCCGAGGAGGATCTGACGATCATTGGTCTGGTCGGCATCATCGACCCGCCGCGCGACGAGGTCCGTGACGCCGTGGCGACGTGTCGGGCGGCAGGGATCCGCCCGATCATGATCACCGGTGACCATCCCCTCACCGCACGGGCGATCGCGCACGACCTCGGGATCGACGACAGCGACCGCACCCTGACCGGCGCCGAGCTCGAGCACCTCGACGACGTGGCGCTCGACACGGCCCTCCACGAGGTGTCCGTCTTCGCCCGCGTGTCGCCCGAGCACAAGCTACGAATCGTCGCGCGCTGCAGCAGCAGGGCCACGTCGTGGCGATGACCGGCGACGGCGTCAACGATGCTCCCGCCCTCAAACGCGCCGACATCGGCGTCGCGATGGGGATCACCGGTACCGACGTGTCGAAGGAAGCAGCCGACATGGTGCTGCGCGACGACAACTTCGCGACGATCGTGGCGGCCGTCGAGGAGGGTCGAGTGATCTACGACAACCTGCGCCGCTTCGTCAGCTTCGCCGTCGCCGGCAACCTGGGGAAGATCATCGTGATGCTCGGCTGGCCGATCCCCTACCTGCTCTCGGGCGGCCAGGTCGACGCCGCGATCGCGCTCCTGCCGCTCCAGCTCCTCTGGCTGAACCTGATGACCGACGGCCTGCTCGGGCTCTCGATGGGTGTCGAGCCGGCCGAGCGAGGCGTCATGCGACGGGCGCCGAACCGACCAGGTTCCAGCATTTGGGCCGGCGGCCTCGGCGGCCGGACGGCCTGGATCGGGGTGGCCATCGGCGCCGCCGCGCTCGGTGTCGGGTTCGCTTACCACGAGACGGGTCGCCCTGAGTGGCAGACGATGATCTTCACGAGCCTCGCCCTGCTCCAGGTCTTCCAGGCGCTGGCGACCCGCTCCACCGTCGATTCACTCCGCACGATCGGGCTGCGGTCGAACCCGGTGATGTTGGGCGTCGCAGCCCTCGTGGTCGCCCTCCAACTTGCTGCGGTGTACACCCCGCTCAACGGCTTCCTCGACCTCGAACCCCTGGGCGCCGTCGACCTGGCGATCTGCTTCGCGCTCGGGATCGGCCTGTTGGCGATGATCGAGGCGGCGAAGGCAAATCGCCGCAAACCGCCGGTGGCACCCTCGAGAACACAAGAGTCCGACTGAACAACTTCCGCAGCAGGTCCGAGCAACACCCCGATCGGCACCCCCGCCATCGACCCAGACGACCGACCACACCATCGCCGGGTGGCGCTTCGTCCATGACGCAGGCTCCCCCGAAGGGGATACTGCATCGTGACCTAGCCCAACGCCGAAGCCTGCCCCCAGGTCGTAAGCGCCCTCGACCGCAGCCCTGGAGCGCCTGCGACACCCGCCGACGACACCTCGACCCGCCCGGTTCCGGCAATGCGACCGGACCATGGTCGGCACCCGCCGCTCATAACGCGAGTGCCGTAACCCGTGGTCCGGCGTCTACGAACCACTCGACTTCGGCCCTACTGAGGTACCACGTAATCGCAACCGCGGTGGGCCGTGATCCGCAGACGACTCTGGTTGCAGGAGAAATCGGACAACCCGGCACTTGAGTCGGCCCAAGCCGGGTGCTCGGTATTCGCGCATTCGAATCGGACGTGCTTCGCCGGGCGCTCGAGCTTGATGGGGTCGGGTCGGCGCGTGGGATGTGTTCGACCAAGACGGTGGTCGGACCGACGGTCGCGATGTCGAGCATGGTGCGCTTAGGTTGTGGTCGTGACGGCGTGGACCCGTGAAGCGTTGACCTACGAGACGATGGTTCGCCAGGGGCTGTCGTCGCGCCGACCGGTCGGGGTGACCGACGCCGTGCGATCGGTGCTGGCGCTGCAGGCCCAGGAACCGGCGGCGCCGTATCTGGCGCTGTGGAATCGCATCGAGGGCTTCGACGCGAACGATCTCGACCGGGCCTTGGCCGACGGTGCGATCGTGAAGGCGTCACTGTTCCGGTTCACGCTGCACGCCGTCGACGCAGGAGACCTTGGGTGGGCGAGGGCCGCCATGCAGAGTCGCGTCCGCGACGCCGGATACCACGACGTCCTCGACGACATCGGGCTCACTGCGGAACGGGTCGACGAGATCCTCAAGCGGCTGTCGACGGTGATGGCCGAACCGCACGGCCACGCCGACATGGAACGGGTGCTCTCCGAGTTCGTTCCCGAGGCGGGCGACCCGGCCCGACTCTGGTCGGCGCTGCGCGCTGTCGGCGCCTTCCGGCACGCTCCGACGACCGACCCCTGGTCGTTCGGCCGACGCCCAGCCTTCCTGCCCTGCACCGTTGCCGCCAATGACGAACCAGCCGCAACCGCAGAGCTCGTGCGTCGATACCTCGCGGCGTTCGGGCCGGCGACGGTCGCCGACATGTCGCAGTTCACGATCCTCAAGCGGTCGGCTCTCCGGGAGGTCGTCGAGTCGATGTCCGACGTCGTCACCGTCGCCGGGCCGGACGGAGCGCAGCTCGTCGATGTGAATGGTGGCGGTCCCCGACCCGAGGCCGAGCTGGCATCGCTCCCGCCACGGCTGCTGGGGATGTGGGACAGCGTGCTGCTCGCGTACGCGGACCGCTCTCGCGTGATCCCCGACGAGCACCGTCCGCACGTCATCCGGCGAAACGGCGATGTCCTCCCGACCGTGCTGGTCGACGGTCTCGTTCGGGGTGTCTGGCGGGCTTCGAACGACGCGATCGAGGTCCGAGCGCTGGAACCGCTGGACGATGCGACCCTCGACAGTCTGGACAACCAGGCGCGTGACCTGCGACGACTCTTGGCCGACCGGGAGCCCGCCGTGTTCTCCCGATTCGGGCGGTGGTGGGATCGCCTGCCCGACGGTCCGACGATCACGATCGGGTCCTGAACACGGACAAGTCCGGGGCGCCGTGCACCCGAGGTTCCGGCGACGGCGCACATAACGCGAGCGCCGTAACCCGACATCTGCCGACCGGGGGCCACTCGGGAACGGCCCAAGCCGAGCACCCGGTAATCCCGACCGGTGGTTGGGGCGGCCGCCGAGTTAGAGAGGTCGGGGATGGCGTCGTCATCGGCGCCGTCGGGCTCGCCGGCGCCTGCGCTGTCCGGGCACCCATGGGGTGCAAATGTGCCAACTGAAGAAATCCGGTCGGATCGCGTCACAGAATCGCGTTTCGAGAGGCATGTGTCTATGTGCAGACCGTGTGGAAACTCCGGGTGGGTGCCGAGGCCTACTACCTGTCGCAGGTCGCGAGCGGACTCGACGAGTACTACACGGGTGCGGGCGAGGCACCGGGCGTGTGGATCGGCAGCGGGATCGAGTCGCTCGGGTTGGTCGGCGAGGTCGAGCCGGCTGACCTTCGTGCGGTGCTCGCCGGGCTGGCGCCGGGTACCGGGCTGACGCCGAACGGGACGACGCTGCGCGCTCATCCTCGACGGGTGCCAGGGTTCGATCTGACGTTCGCGGTCCCGAAGTCGGTGTCGGTCGCCTACGCGCTCGCCGACCGCCGGGTGCAGCATCTGATCGTCACCGCGTGCGAGGCGGCGCTCGGCGAGACGTTGGGCTGGTTGGAGCGCGAGGCGTGCTTCGTGCGGCGGGGAACGAACAAGGCCGAGAACCGCGAGACGTGGGGTGAGGCGTGGGGCACGCGGCGGATGGTGGCGCGTGGCTTCGTCGGTGCGGCCTACCGGCATCGGACATCACGGGCTGGCGATCCGCACTTGCACTGGCACGTGCTCGTCGCCAACCTCGCCCAGGGGATCGACGGACGTTGGTCGGCGCTGGACGGGCGGGCGATCTACGACACCGCACGTACCGGTGGTGCGGTGTTCCAGGCGGCGATGCGCCACGAGCTCACCGCTGCGCTCGGCGTCGAGTGGGGCCCGATGCACGAGGACGCCGCCGAGATCGCCGGCATCCCACACCCCGTTCTGCGCGAGTTCTCGCAACGTCGAGAGCAGATCGCCGAGTGGCTCGACGACGCCGGTGAGGCAGGCCCTGCAGCTGCGGCCGCCGCCCAACGCGCGACCCGAACCCGCAAGCAGGTACCCGCGGACTTCACCGCGGTCGAGGCCGACTGGCACACACGAGCCGACGCCGCCGGCTGGGGACCGGCCGACCTCGAGCTCCTGCTCGCCTCCGCAGTCCCGGCGAACGTTCTCGGTGGGTTCGTGATCGAGGACGAGTCGTGGCGCAACGGTGTCCGGTCGGTGACGACACGGCTCGTCGGGTTCGACGAGTGGCTCGACTGGCTACTCGATCACCGAGTCACGGCCCACGACGGGACGTTCACCCGGTTCGATCTGACCCGCACGATCGCGTCGGCGCTACCGGCGTCGACGTCGGTGGAGGTCGTCGAGGCCACGGTGCAGCGGGCATTGGGGTCGCCGGCGGTGGTGCCGATCAGCGGTCACTCATCCGAGTCGCTGATGACCAGTACCGATTGCCGGGTGATTGCAGACGATCGGGGACGGACGTACACGTCGCGGTCGTTGCTCACCCTCGAGGAACGACTCGTGGAGCAACTCGTTCGCGGCGTCGACGCCGGCGTTGGCGTCCTGAATCGTGGCCGAGTCGCGTCGGTGGTCTCTGCGTCAACACTGGGCGACGATCAAGCATCGGCGGTGACGGCGTTGACGACGACGGGTGATCGGATCTCGGCATTGGTCGGTCGGGCGGGAACAGGTAAGACCCACACCCTCGGCATCGTCCGGATGCTGTACGAGGATGCCGGGTTCACGGTCGTCGGCCTGGCACCGTCAGCACGCGCGGCTCGCGAGCTCGAAGCCGGCGCCGGGATCGACTCGACCACACTGGCTCGCCATCTCGTCGAGCACCGCGACATCGACGCCAGCACGGTGGTCGTGGTCGACGAGGCCGGCATGGCCGCGGTCCGCGATCTCGCCCGTGTCGTCGATCAGGTGACACGGGCCGGCGCCAAGCTGATCCTCGTCGGCGATCACCACCAGCTCCCCGAAGTCGCCGCCGGCGGAGGCTTCCGAGCCGCCCTCGACGTGCTCGGCGATCGCGTCGCCGAACTCACCGTCAACCGACGGCAAGCAGCGACATGGGAGCAAGCGGCCCTCGACCAGCTCCGCCACGGCGACGTCACCGCAGCCTTCGCCGCCTACCAGGCACACGGCCGGGTGGTGCTCGACGACGACCGCCTCGCACTCCGCCAGCGAGCGATCACCGACTGGAACACGCTGCGCACCGACGGAGGCACACTGATGCTCGCCGGTACCCGAGCCGAAGCCCACCAGCTCAACCTTCTCGCCCGACAGGTCCTCGCCGACGCCGGCGAGCTCGACCTCGACCGAGCCGTCGTGATCGGCGGACGATCGTACGCGCCCGGCGAGCACGTCATCCTGCGCCGAAACCACCGCGCCCAGCATCTGGCCGACGGGACCGAGTTCGCGGTCGACAACGGGATGCGCGGTCAGCTCACCCACATCGACACCGCCGGCGCACACATCACGCTGACCACCGGAGAGGAAATCGTGCTGGACCGTGACTACCTCGCAGCGGGGTGGCTCGACTACGGATACGCATCCACCGTCCACACAGCACAGGGCGTCACCTGTGATCACGTCCTCGTCGTCGGCCCGGCCGGCCTGTACCGAGAAGCGGTCTACGTGGCCATGTCACGGGCCCGACTCTCCGCCTGGATCTACGGCACCACCACCGAGGCACTCGACCTCGCCGACCGCCACGCCACCGGCATCCCGCTACCAGGCGAGCGCGTCCCCGACCCCGAACACGACCTGATCGAGCGAATCCACGTTTCAGGCGTGAAGCAGCTCGTCTCGTCTCGGGACGCCGACGCGGCACGCATCGCAGATCTCGCCAGCTGAGGTCCCGGTCGCAACGCTGCTCGATCTGGCGCAGCGAGCGCGACATGCCGAGCGGATCGCCGCGTCGGAGGACCACATCAACCCGGCCGACCTTCGGGCCGACCTCGACCGGGCCGTGACGTTCCGCTCACACGCCGAGGCCGGCCGCCGGGTGCGGGCGCTGGATCGAGACAACGTCGGTCACGTCATCTCGCTCGACGACACCAACGCCACCTGTGACGTCCTGTTCGTCAACGATCAGGGCCGGTCGGCCACCCGGACGATGAAATGGAGCGAGCTGGTGGTCATCGATCAGCCCGAGCCCACCGCACTCACCGAGGAGTCCGTGGCGACACTCGAACGGCTCACCCACGACGTCGATCGGGCGGCACGAGGCTGGGCCTCGGCACTCGCTTCCCGCGGTGTCGAGCCGGGCGACGCCGACCGCTTCCAGCGCGCCGCTCAGGTCGCGTGCGACCGTGCTGCTCACCGGTTACGTGCCGACCCACCGGACTGGCTCACGCACTGGCTCGGCCAACGGCCGAGCGACGGACCGGGAGCCGCCGTGTGGGACGACGCCGTCGCCCGGATCGCACGTGACCGAGCCGTCCATGAGATCGACGACGCAACGCCGGGGCTCGGCCCGCAGCCACCCGACCCGGAGGCGGCCGACGGTCTGGCAGGAGGCTGATGCTGCGGACTCTGCGAGCCCGGGTCTGGCTGACCGACCGCCAGCACGAACCACAACCCATCCGCCCGACGATGTCGCCAGCGGCGATGCACGAACGACGAGCCGAACTCCAGGCACTGATGAACACCGCACCCGCCGACCACCGCGAACTCATCGAACGTCTCACCGCCGGCAACGTCGGCTCTGCAGAAGTCCACGAGCATCTCGTCGCGGCGACCACTGCTCAGCAAGAGCGGCGGGACTGGATCGTCGCCAACTGGCCCCACGTCGTCGAGCTCGAACAAGTCAACGCACTGATCAACGCCCAACCCGCCCTCGCCCACTGGCCGATCGCGACACCACCCGCGGTCCAAGCCGTGCTCGACGCCATGGCCAGCAGCGCACCTCCCCCACCCTTGCGCGAGCAGCGCTCCCTCGCTGCGCTCGACGAGGAGGCCGCCGCCAACGACCCCGTCAGACAGGCCGAAGCCAAGGTCCGCGACCTCGACGAGCTCGCCAACCGCGCCGGTACGGACGCCGAACGGGTTGCGGTCGACAAGGCGCTGGAGGCAGCGCGGCTCGAGCTCCGACAGGCTCGCCGGGAGCAACGCATCGACGACGTCTTTGCCCGATACGGCGGTACTCCTCACGACGACGCCGTCGAGCGACGTCGGCTCACCGTCGGGCTACGACGCCCTGACCAACCCACCCGACTGGGTCGTCGAACAGCTGCATCGACTTCACGACAACGGCCACCTGGGCACTACCCGGGTCGCCGAACTGGCTACCCGGATCGCCGCCGCAGCCGCGCACCTCGACCGACACGGGCACCTCCCTGAGCACTGGACTGGCGATCGACCCTCGGCCAGCTACCCGCCCGGTACCCGTCGTCGAGATCGACGTACCCGGGTTGTGATCCGGGTAGCGAGTCGGGCGGTGATCCGTGACGTCCCTGTCGGACGATCGCCGACATGAACGAACACTCCGACAACACCCCACACGCCCACGCACCGAGGCCGCCGCTGCTCGTCACCATCCCGCAAGCAGCAGAACTCCTCGCCGTCGGCCGATCGACCGTCTACCAACTGATCTGGGACCACGAGCTCGATCCCATCCGCATCGGCCGCAGCGTCCGCCTCACCATCGACGATCTCGAGGACTATGTCCAACGCAAGCGCGCGGCGTGAGCCCAATCGCCGCGCACACCGATCGTCGGCGCACCACGACGACAGGCGGGTTGGGCCATCAGGCGGCGGGGGTGAAGCGGATCCTCAGACCGAGCGCGCGTGCGACCTTCACGATGGTCGCGAAGCTCGGATTGCCGTCGGCCGACAGCGCCTTGTACAGCCCTTCTCGGCTCATCCCCGTGCGTCGCGCCAGCTCGCTCACGTTGCCGGAGCGAGCAATCGTCCCCAGCGCCTGGGCCACGAAGGCGGGATCGTCACCGGCCTCCTCGAGCGCTGCTTCGAGATACGCCGCGGCAGCATCGATGTCGTCGAGGTAGTCGGCGCTGTCGAACGGTGCGAAGGTTTCAGGTGTTGTGCTCATCGTGTGTCTGGCTCCTCCAGTCGGCTGCGATGCGTTGCGCGCGTTGGATGTCGTCGGCCTGGCTCGACTTGTCGCCACCGCACAGCAGCACGATCAGCTCGCTTCCTCGTTGCAGGTAGTAGACCCGGTAGCCGGGTCCGTAGTCGATTCTCAGTTCGGACACGCCGTGACCGACCGGCTTGACGTCACCCGGGTTGCCTGCTGCCAGCCGCTCGATCCGAACCAACACCCTGGCGGCTGCTCTCCGATCGTTGAGCTTGCGGAGCCAGCGATCGAACGTTGCGCTCCGGACGACCCTCACGACCTGTTAACCATAGTTGACATCTATCCATTTCGTCAAGAGGACGACGAGTTCGGCCCCGGCGGCGCAGCAGCCTCGCCCGTTACTCCCGCGGTTACTCCCGCGCCACGGTTCGAAACGACAACGCGAATGCCCTGAGCAGGGCCGATGCGTCACTCATCGAGAAGCGTGCGCAATCCCTCCCGTTCCGCTGATGCCTCCGTGGGCGTTCACCCACGTTTGCCGAGGTACACGGAAATACGGTCTGATCAGGCATGATGTCTGCTACCGCCGTTACACGTTCACCGACGTTTCTGTAGCGTGACTCCCGCGGCGACACCCGACCGCTTTCGTAGCACGGGAGGTGAACATGTCGAGAGGACCAAGAGGCAAGCGCATTGCTGGGGGCGCGGGCTACAGAGTTGTCAGCAAAAACTCCAACGGAGTCGGTTCCGTGTACGACGACGCCCCGTCGGCGCGTGCCGATGGCACGGTCGTGAAGTGTCGGTGGCGAACTACACATGTCGATCTCGACGGCACGATCAAGCGGGTGTCCGGAGCGACTCGAGCGCTGGCATAGTCGCGGCGCGACGAACTGGCCAACGCACTCGGCCACCATCGCGCACCAACATTGTCCAGATTCTCGATCACCACGACCGTTCAGGAGCTGAGCGACTGGTGGCTCGATTCGGTTGCTCGTCACCAGGTCCGAGAATCGTCGCTTGTCACGTATCGAAAGTCGCTCGTGTACTTCGTCGAGGATCTCGGCCACGTGCGCGTCATCGACGTCGGACCCGAGATGCTCACCGTATGGCAGTCGAAGCTTCTCGACCGTCTCGCTCCGTACACCGTGCCGAGTAGTCGCAAAGCGTGTCGTCAGATCTTCGCCGAGGCCGTCAAGGGGGGACTGATTGCTTCCAACCCGTTCGACCTCGTCAATGCTCCGCGTGCCAAAGGTGTCAAGGAAGGTCGCGCGCTCAGCCCCGCTGACGCCCGAAAACTGGTCTCAGCGGCCGAGCCGATCCGGTTGGGGGTCGCCGTCACCCTGTTGTTCTGGCAAGGCTGGCGCGTCAGCGAAGTGCTCGGCCTCGCCTGGGACTGAGGACGACCTCGACCTCGACGCCGGCACCGCACAAATTCAACGTGCAGCGACATACTCAGCCACCGCGGGCGTCTCGTTCGGACCGACGAAGACGAGCGGCGCGCAAGGGCTTCACCACCTCGCTCCGATCGCCGTCGCCCAACTGCGCGCTCATCGAGCACAGCAAGCCGCTGAACGATTGGCGCTCGGCTCCGCATGGCCCGAACACACCTACCAGGGAAAGCCGATATCTCCGGTGTTCACCAACACTGCGGGCGGGCTCGTCAACCGACAGGCGATCACCAAGGTCATCCAGCGCACGGCCCAACGTGCCGGGCTCGACCCGACGGGCCTGGCGACACACGCGGGAAGACGAACCATCATCACAGCGCTGTACGCCGACGGTAGACTCGACCTCACCGATGTCGCTCGTCACGTGGGCCACTCCAACCCTTCCACGACTGCCGGGTACGTGAAGTCCTTAGGCCAACGTCCTGCTGCCACCGCTCGCCGCGCCGCCGAACTCCTGGATCCGACCATGATCGCAGAGTGACTGGAATGGTTCTCACCACGGTCGAGAGGTGGACAGGATTCCGCAAGACGACGCGGCCCGCCGGTCGCTGCGGCGACCACCACCGGTGATCGCGATACGAAGCGGGACCCTCGGAACGCTCCGCCGACCTGCCATTCCTGAGCGGCACCCAGCCGGTCGCCAAAGGGCGATTATGCGTTACCCGATCTGCAGCTTCATCCCCAACATATCGCCGGTTCCCGAGTGGTCGTCAGGCGGAATCGGTCGAGCGAAGTGTGCGGGGTGTGCGTCGACAGCACTGGTGTTCTTCGAGAGGCCGCGTGTCGCTCGTCGTCAATCGGAGCGCAGGATGTGGCAGATCCGGCTGGCGGTGCAGTCGGCCGGGTCAAGTTGTCTGCTGCGCTCGATGAGCGCGTTCAGTTCTTCGCGGAGCATCGTGAGTTCATCGATTCGTTCTTGGACGTCTACGAGCTTGGTCGCGAGGAGGTCTGAGACGTGGCTGCATGGTGCTTGGCCTTCGGCGCGAACGTTGAGCACGCCGGCGATTTCGGCGAGCGTCAATCCGGCTGTTTGTGATCGTCGGATGAACCTGATCCGCTCGGCCGTTGCTGGGTCGTAGCTCCGATACCCATTCGGGAGACGGGTCGGCTCAGGGAGCAACCCGCGTTTCTCGTAGAACCGAATCGTCTGCGTGGGCACATCACACGAGTTGGCCAATTCGCCGATCTTCACGGAACCGAGAATACCACTTGACCTTGAACTGCAGTGCAAGGTTTACCGTGGAGGCGTGAACGTGACACTGCTCTACTTCGACGACTGCCCAAACTGGCTCGAAGCCGATCGCCACCTCCGCGCTCTCGCCGAGGAGTACCCGGAGATCGTGATCAAACGCCGCCTCGTCGAAACCGTCGAGGACGTGGAGGCGACACGATTCCATGGTTCGCCGAGCATCATCGTCGACGGCGTCGACCCGTTCGCCGATGCCGACTCTCCGGTCGGTTTGTCATGTCGGGTATACCAAACCGCCGACGGTTTCGCTGGATCACCCACGCTCGATCAGCTACGCGACGCGATCTTCGGTGGCTGACCGCTTCATCCCGATTCCGGCACTTGGTGCAGCAGCGGTCGCGGTCTGGTTGTGCTGCGGAGTACCGGTGCTGCTTTCCGTCGGCGGGCTGACCGCTCTGGCCGGGCTCGGCCTGGGGAGCTGGCTCGTCCTCGCAACCGGCGCACTCGTTGTGGTCGCCGGACTCGTTCGCATCGCCCGGCCCGCGCGCTGTAGCGACGGCCCGTTCAACAGGCACTGAACAATCCGAGACGAGGTCACACAGCCATGTCGAGTGACATCAACCTGGAAGCCCTCGACCACCTTCTGGCCGACGGGGCACTACTCATCGAGGTGCTTCCTGAAGGCGAGTTCCGCGAAGAGCACTTGCCCGACGCGATCAACCTTCCACTCAAGCACCTGACCTCAGAATCGGTTGCGCACCTCGACCGAGCGAGCCCGATCGTCGTCTACTGCTGGGACTCACTTTGAGACATGAGCCAACGAGCTGCGTGCCAGCTCGAACGACTCGGATTCACCAACGTCCACGACTTCGTCCACGGCAAGGCGTACTGGCTCGCATCCGGCCGACCAACAACGCGCTCAGCTCCAACCGACCGAGTCATCGACCACCTCAACCCCAACGTGGCCACCGTCAGCGCTTACGCCAAGGTCGCCGACGCGCTGGACACGCTTGCCGGTGCTGATCGGGCCGTCGTCGTCAGCGGATCCAACGTGGTCGTCGGAGTAGCTCGAGCAGACCGGCTCGCTGGCGCAGTACCGGGTTCGATCGTGGCCGACATCATGAGGGTCGGGCCGACGACAATTCGACCAGACGAAGACGCCGAAGCGGTCCGAGGACGCATGACCCAACACAGTGTTTTGTCGCTCCTCGTCACCAGGCCCACCGGGGAACTGCTCGGGTCGTTCGACATGGAGTGACAGACTCGGACACATGCCAACCGTGTCCGACGAGCGCATCCAGCCTGCCCTCCAGGCGCTACTCGCAGGCGATGCCGAGGGACTGCGACACGCGCTGACCAACGATCCAGACCTGGCCGATGCCGCCTGGAACGGCAACACGCTCCTCGAATGGGCGACCCAACCACCACACAACGTCAACCGAGCCTGCATCGACGTACTGATCGACTCCGGCGCATCACTCGACCGGGCACTCGGACTCGCCGGCTGCTGGAATCTCGCCGAACTTTGCATACAACTCCTCGACGCTGGAGCCGATCCAACATCGTTCGAGAGCGAGGAATCTCCGATCACACCGCTCGAATCGGCGGCCATGCACGGATCAACAGCCTCCGCTGACGTCCTCGTCGAACACGGCCTCCACCGCCCGACGCTCTGGCTCGCCGCCGCGGCCGGCCAACTCGATCTTGTCACCGAATGGGTATCCCCGGACGGACAACTGCGCAAGCCAGCGGGTGAGTACCGACCGATCTGGGCGCACGTCGGACGGCCCGAAGCACCCACGCCGAACGGCGAACCAGCTCAGATCCTCGGCGAAGCGCTCACCTTCGCTGCGGCGAACGACCGCATCGGGGTCGTCGATCATCTACTGACAGCGGGAGTTCCGATCGATGCAGCGCCGTACCGCGGGATCACCAGCCTTCATTTCGCTGTCCAATTCGGCAGGCCTCGCATGGTCGAGCACCTCCTCGATCGGGACGCATCGACGACCGCCGTTGACGACGAGTGGAATGCGACACCCGCAAGATGGGCCGAAGTCTGCGCGGACAACTCAGCCGAACGCATGGCGATCACAACGATGCTTCACTGACGCTGCATGGACGCAGGGCACCACCCGGCATCTCAGTACGCCCAGAACCACTCGATAACGCCGCACATATTCCCACCGCACGCCCTCTGGATGGCGTGCGACTAACTACCCAAGCAGCGCACTGCATAGTACCGGTCGGCGGTGATCGGTTTCGCCGGCACCGCGGCACCGACCTGAACATTCCGTGACGCGGTTACGTGTCGGCTCTGAGGGCGGCCTCGTCGAAGAGTGTCGCGATCAAGGCGCCTGATTGTCGACCTCGATCAGCGTCGCGTCGGTCCGCGCTTCGCCGGATGCACCGACGGTTGGAGTTGGAGCGGTAGTTCTCAGCGGAGTCGGTCGAGTGCGTCGCGCCACGTGGGTCTGCCGTCGGCGCCGGTGATCGTCCACTTCACGAACTTGGTCGGACCCATCGCCGAAGCGAAATCGGCCATGATCTCGCGATGAGGGGTGTCGGCGGTGAATCGGTCGAGCGCATCCTCGCCGGTCCACACGGACAGCGTCGCATACTTCTTGCTGAACGGTTGGGCGAGGAGCGCAAAGCCGACCACGCCGTCGGTGGCGGCGAGCTGGCGACGCACGGCTCTCGAACCGCGGAACATCTTCCACGTCGACGACATCTTCTTTGCCGGGATGCTCGACGCCAGGACGAGGTACTCGCGATCGGGGTCGAGGTTCTCGAATGACTTCCATGGTGATTTCATCGTTGCCTCCTGGCGCGATATCGGGTTCGATCCGACGGCGGTTCAACCACGTCCAGCGTTGTCAGCGCTGTGGCGAGTCTATCTCTTCCAGATCTATCGCTTGACACTATATCGGTTGATGATAGATACTATCGGCATGACGGACCCGATGTCCTTGTTGCCATTACCTGCCGCACAGTTCCACGTACTCGTGGCGCTCACCGCTGGCGATCGTCACGGGTACGCCATCATGGGAGCCGTCGAAGAGTCCTCGGGTGGCGTGGTTCGGATGGGCCCGGCCACGCTCTACGGCACGCTCAAGAGATTGGTCGAGCGTGATCTCGTGGAGGAGTCTGATCACCGTCCGTCATCGAACGACGACGAACGCCGCCGCTACTACCGCTTGACCGGACTCGGGCAGGCCGTCTGCCGGGCCGAAAGTGATCGACTCTCCACACTCGTGAGCATCGCCCGCTCGAACCTGCGTCCGGGTCTGGCCTGAGATGGGAACCGGGTCAGCGATTCGGGTGTATCGGAGCCTCTTGGTGCTGTATCCACGCGACTTCCGGAATCGCTACAGCGACGACCTCGTGCAGACCCTCACCGACCTGTCCGCTGAACTTGGCCCACGCAGAGCGTGGCGACGGGTGACGCTCGACCTCGTCGTCACAGTTCCCCGCTACCGAATGGAGACACTCATGAAGCAAGAACACAGTTCCACGGTCTTGATCGTGGCGACCGTAACGATGGCGTGTGCCGGGATCATCAGCCTGTTCGCCGGTCTGTTTCTCGGCGTGCTGCTCGTGCCGCTCGCGGCGGTCGTGGCGATCACGCAACGCGGCAGGTTGGCGCGTTCGATGGACGCGGTCGATGCCAGCGGACTCCGGCGCAAGCGCCTCAGGATCGCGGCCGTCCTCGCCGTGTCACTACCGGTGATCTACCTCGTCAGTCTCCCCATCCTCGGAGACGAGTGGGGTACGGACGCCACCGTGGCATTCGGACTTTGGACCGCGGTCCTGATCGCCGCGGTCTCCTACTTCGTCGCCGGCATCGCCACACCGAAATCGCGTGTCATCTCGCGGTGAACCCCTGACCCATCCGGCGGGCCCGAAGGATTCGCCGGATGCGCTCCTTGCGACCGCGAACGCCACAGGCTCCATACGGATCACAGTGAAGCTGCGCAGCAGGGGTTCTTCGCGTCTGCTGATCGGCGACGTCGCCGACGGGGCCAGCCGTAGCACGGAGGACGAGGGGCGCAGGCAGTATCTCGACGAGGTGGTGGTAGCGGGCATGAGGCGTGAAGCAGTTGCCGATCTCGTGCACGACGACCGGTTCTGGATCCTCACCGACCTGAACATAGTGGCCGCTGACGGTCGCCCGGAATCCAAGCGAAGACGCCACACTTCACCGCCCAGAATCCCGACTTCCATTGTCGAGGGGCCACTCGGGAACGGCCCAAGCAGCGCACTGAGTAATCCCGACTGTCGACGCCGAACGGGCTGACGGTCGGTGATCGCGTTTCGTGCGGCACTTCAACGAGCCGGCCTGACCGCCTGCGCGGGCGATGTGTGATCGCGTTCAGCCCTGGCGTCGGTGTTATCGGTGGAATGACCGCTCGTGTCGTCACGGACTCGCTCCGTCACCGATCGTCGACAGGCTGATGCGCCAGAACGCGAGGGCCACGGCGACCGCAGCAAGCATCCCGACGCTGGCATGGAGCACAAGGTGGAACTGCCCCGAGATCTCGTTGTACGTGACGCCGCGGATCGGTCCCGAGGATTCGTGGGACACCTCGCACAACTTGGCGCCTCGAATCTGAGTCGATTCGCTCCACCAGGCGCGCGTGCACGGGTCGACCAGGTGACCACCGGCCAGGTAGGCGTACGGGATCAGCAGGCCGCCAGCCAACACCGCAACGGCGATCAGAATCGACCCGGCAGAGCGACACACGTTGACGATCACGACCGCCGCAATGAGGCCGACGTCAAACCCGAAGACGAGTTGAATGACGAAGGCCAGTCCATCCAGACCGCCCGGGCCGCCTCCCCAGTCGGACAGACCTTCGCCGCGAATTGCATCGAGCGACCCCATGACCACCAAGGCGGCATTCCACGCGATGAGGCCGACGGCCAGCAGCCAACACAGCCTCCCAGTCGTCGTGGACTCTGAGATCTGACTGCCAGTCATGATGCTTCGTGCCACTTCATCGGAGCAGCGACATGACCGCGTCGACGACGTCGACGGGTGTGATGGCTTGTGCGTCGGTGATGATCAGCCGACCAGCCGTCGACAGGGCGGCCTGCTCGCGGCGCGTGTCTTGGCGGAGCTGACTGATCGCATCTGACTCGGCGACGGTGAGGATTGGGTCACTCGTGGCCGCGGCGACCGCAGGATCGGTGGAAGGATCGCTCAGCACGATCAGTGGGAGGTCACCAAGATCTCCGGTCGATGCCACCTGGGCGCTGCTCTCGTCGAGCCATTGCAACTCGCCTCCGTCGCTCAAGGTCTGATCGAACTTGTCGCGAGCCTCGGATGGCAACAGCGCGCGTACGCGTTCGACGAAGTCGGCGCTCCAACCGTTGACCAGCACGAGACCGACCACCTCGTCGCGATGGGTCGCGGCGAACATCTGCACATCGAGACCCTCGAGGCCTTGTCCGACGACGATGAACGGACCACGCTCGCCGACCACGTCGAGAGCCTCGGCAAGATCATCAGCGGCTGTTGCGGATGGTCCACCTTCGCCTGCCTGGGCAGGATCGGCAACACCGACCGGCTCGTATATGCACACCCGGGTTTCGTGCGACAACCGTGCCTCGACGACAGCGTTAGCGACCCCGTCTGCCTGGTTGCCTGCCAACACCACTGTCGGACTTCCGGTGCCGGAACAACGCAGGTAGACGGTCCCGGCACCAACATCGACGGTGCGAGCAAGATCGGGGACCGCTGCGGCTTCGAGCGGCACCGATGGATCGATCCGCAGCAAGACGTTGCGTCGATGTGGTGTGATCCAGACCGAGCCGTGACCGACCGCCACGCCACCTGGTCGGTTCCCGATTGGGGTCGTCGCGACGAGTGTTGCGCTGTTGGCGTCGATGACCGAGACCGTGCCGTCGTCGAAGTTCGTCACCCAGACCGCTCCGTCAGCGGCGGCCATCGAGTGGATCCCTCGGACGGTCTCGATCGTGCCGGTCACCTCCGCGGACGACGGATCGATTCGGACAACCGATCCGACGCGTCCGGTGCCGGTCTGGTTGACCCCGACCCAGATCGACCCTGCTGCAGCGACCACATCGCGCGGTTCGCCACCTACGTCGATCACGTTCGTCACCCGGCCGACGGTGAGATCGACCCGACTCACCGTCGTCGCGCCCAGGTTCGCGACCCACAAGCTGCCGCTGTCGTAAGTGGAGAACCCTGGTGCAACACCCAACGGGATCTCCCGGATGTCTGCGCCCGTGTCCGGATCGATCTCCACAACCACGCTGTCACCATCCCGCTCAGCAATGACCCACAGTCGCTCGCCGTCACTCGCAAGGTTCGGTTGGCTGTCGAAGCCAAGCCGGTCGGTCAATGCGCCCGTCACCGGATCGACCCGGATCACCTCGTTCGGTTCATAGCGCGAGAGCCACAACGACTCACCGACAGCACCTACGCCTTCGATGTGACTCGGAATCGAGAACGTCTCGACCACCCGGTTGGTCACCGGATCAACTCGGTACAGCTCCTCGTCGAACTGCGATGTGACCCACACTGCGTCCTCGGTCACCTCCAATCCCGCGAACCCCGAACGACCTGCCAACCGGGATTTCGGTGATGCCCGACGGCGCAGGTCCGCTGTCGACCAGCGGCACCGACCGATCGGATCGGATCATGGCGACGACGGCGAGACCGATCAGAACCACCACCGCGGCGGCCGCGGTAACCAGCCAGGTGCTTCTCCGCCGACCGATCGGTAACACTCGATCCGCCTCGACGAACATCATCGTCTCCGACGCTCTCTTGGAGGGTCATCGGTGTCGGCTCCACGATCGGCTCCTCGTTCGCCCAAACGACGAGCACTTCGCGAATCCGATCGATCACCTCTTCATCAGACATCTTCATCGCTCGATCACCTTTCGCAGATCCTTCACTGCACGATGCAGCAGAGACTTGACCGCCGACACTGAACAGCCGAGCATCTCGGCGATCTCGGCCTCCGGCAGATCCTCGTAGTAGCGCAACACCACCACCGACCGCTGACGAACCGGCAGCGCCGCCAGCGCACTGCGCAACTCGAAGCTCTCGTCAACGGTTCCATCTGCCGGTGCGGGCTGACGACGCTCGAGCACCTGACGACGATGATGGTTCCGGCACGCATTGACCACGCATACCCGCAGATACGAAGACGGATGCTCGATCGTCTCCCACCGTGCTCGAACCCTCAGGAACGCTTCCTGCACCAGCTCCTCCGCTGATGGATCGCCAGCCGTCAACAAGCGCGCCAGACGAACCATCGGCGCCCACCGAGACCGATACAACTCGACGAAACCCTGCGGCCACTCGACGGACGACTCGACCCACCCACCGTCGTTGTCGGCCATCTCCACCATCCTCATACAACGAAGACACCCAACGCCATCGAAAGGTCGCGCACACCTCGATCGCCGCAACTGCCCCGACCCGACCCGACCCGAGCCCGCCTCACCGGCACGAGCAGAAATCTCGGTGACCGCGAACCTGAACTGGCCGGATTCCTTCTTCGAGATTGCTGCCTCGCCGTCTACCGCAAGCAACTCGTCCGCTGATCGAATTCAGGTGGCCGAACGATGCTGTCGACCAATCGGCCCGACGACCGTTCCGTCCCAGCGCGCGCTCGGTAGAGGCAGGCAGTCACCACTTGGCACATCGACCGCGACGAAATGCCCTGTCGGGCGGCGTTCGGCCACGGTCCGCTCGCCGGAGTGGAGGTTGCGCCGAGGCCTCGGCTCGGTCAGGCTCTTCAGTAGGAAGCGCATGTCGGAAGGAGGTGTCGTGGCGGCTGAACATCAAACGGTCGAGGTCCCGGCGAGGCCAACCCCATTCTTGTTGGAGCCGACGAAGACGGCCGTCGTGGTCGTGGACATGCAGAACGATTTCGCCTCGCCGGGCGGGATGTTCGATCGGGCTGGCATCGACATAGCGTGCATTCAGGCGATCGTTCCCAACGTACGTGCCGTACTCGAATCGACGCGTGCGAACGAGTTGCCGATCGTGTACCTGAAGATGGGCTTCCGTCCCGATCTTGTTGACGCCGGCTACCCCTCGTCTCCGACGTGGCTCAAGCACACGCCACTCCATGTCGGCGATCCCGTGACCGCCCCGAACGGTGAGCCGTCCCGAATTCTGGTACGAGACTGCTGGAACACCGACATCGTGGACACGCTGACCCCCGAACCAGACGACGTGGTGTTGTACAAGACCCGGTACAGCGGCTTCTATAGGACCGACTTGGACGACGTGCTCCGCCGAAAAGGTGTCGAGCGTCTCGTCGTTGTCGGTGCAACCACGAGCGTCTGCGTCGATTCGACTGTCCGCGACGCGATGTTCCGCGACTACCACTGCCTCATCGTGAGCGATGCAACGGCCGAGCCGATCGCCGTCGACGCCCCACGGTCCAATCACGAGGCGTCGCTCCTCACCTTCGAGTTGCTCTTCGCAAGCATCGCCACCTCGACGGACCTCGTCACGGCACTCGCCACGAACACAGCCGTCTCGGCGTGAAGACCAAACCCGCAGCATCGCCAGCCACGCGACACAAGGGGACACCATCGCGGAGCGGCATCAGACTCGGGCACGGTGACGCCATCGATCCCGGGAGTCGAACCGTGGACCACTCACGCACCACCCCGGTACATCTAGCCGGTTGAGTCCACTCGATATCGCTGCTCGTAATCACCACCCAATCGCTCATTGCCGCGCCACAGAACTACCCAAGTCGCACATCGCATAATCCAGTCCGATCGTCCCGGCCGGAGTGTCCCCAAGCGCCGACCGGCGGCCCTCGCCAGAGGCGCCGATCGGTGTCACCCACGGCTCGTCCACCAAGCGTCGTTCTGCGCCGCACGTTCTGTATGCACGATTGACACATCGGCGACGCGGCACGACGGCGGGTCGCTGATCATGATGAGACAGGACCGACCGATTGGAACGCCGGAGACTGGGCGGCTCAGTCGCCGACGGATCCTGCCGGTTCGCCATCGATGAGCCGCAAAAGTAGATCTTGAAGCTCGCCCAGGTCGGTTGACCTGAGATCTGTGATGACCCGTTGCCCGAGCGGTTCTTGTAGGTCGATCTCAACTTGCTGGCTCGGATTCCCTGGGCAGTCTTGGTCCCCTTGTCTGGGCTCGACGGTCAAAGTGATCACGACAGCGTTGGCTGTCAGCGCGACGTTCGGTTCGTGGAGGCGGTCACCCATGGGTTGACCGCTGGCGCAGCCACGTTCCGTGGCGAGCAGCACAAGGACGGTCGAGTCTGGGCCCGGAGGCTCTGATTCGGGATCGACCATCCAGTCAACCACCGCCCCGTCCTCCGCCGCAGGTTCGAGGACCACCACGCACTCGTCGGGGACCGAAGCCCCCGACCAGTACCAGCCCTCAGAGGTCCAATCAGCCGACATGAACGACAAGCTCGGACTCTCCGCAGAGCCCGGGTGAACGACCAAGACACGCTCACCCTCGACCACCTCGAGTACTCGCCAACCCTGCTGTGGCCAGAAGCCCCCCTCATCGCTGTCCAAGAATGGAGTTATCGCTTCGGCCACCTCCGGTACTGCGCTGTCCTCGATCAGCGGAGGCGGCGCGCCGAGCGCCGCCAACGAGAAGTACGGTCCGTTCGGACAGCCCACACGCTGGGCATCGACTTCAACGCTGGGTCTCGTCTCTCCCGGAGTCGTCGAAGCTCGCGCTTGTCTCGACCTCGGTCGTGCCGCACGACACCCCTACCAAGATCACCATCGCCGCCAGCACGAAGCCCCTCACGTCCAAAGAATAACGCTGGCCGGGCCGTCGCTCAGGTCGGGGGGCATCAGGACCGGCAACCCATCTGACTCGATGGGGTCGCTGATGAGCACGGGTCGATCGCCGATTCTCCGCCGTCGTGTATCAGCGCACCCGCGGTTGTGTGTTCCAGTCGGATCAGCAGGCTCCTCGTGGATTCGTTGGATGGCGAGACTCGAACTCCCGAAACCCCGCTCCCAAAGCGATGAACAACTTCCGTAACAACAGCGTAGCAACAGACGTTGGTCTTCGAGATGAGCTCGATCCTTCCGAGAAACGACAAAACCCCAGCGTGTGCTGGGGTTTTGTGTGTCCGCCCCCTGGGATTCGAACCCAGAACCAATGGATTAAGAGTCCACTGCTCTGCCGTTGAGCTAGAGGCGGTCTGCAGCCCAGGCAGTGTAGGCGGCGACGAATCGCCGCCCAACTGCCTGGACACGTTGAGGGTGACCGAGGGGACTTGAACCCCCGACCTCCAGGATCACAACCTGGCGCTACCACCAGCTGAGCTACGGCCACCATGTCGTGGACCAGGTCCACAGTGTGAGCCGACATTCTGCCAGGTTCGATAGCAATCGACACACCCAGGTTTCGCGAGAATGTGGCGGTGACGACTGCATCCTCGCTCCGACACGTCGATGCCGCGATCGATGCCGTACTCGCTGCCCACGACCCCGCCGCCACCACCGACATCGAGTTGCGTGGTGCCCGCTACGACGCCGGCCTCGCCTGGGTCGCACTTCCCGGTCGGGTTCGGCGGGCTCGGGCTGCGCCCCGATCTCAACCGCCACATCGACAATCGCTTCCGCGAGGCCGGTGCTGCTGCGGCCGATCCCACCACGTTCTTCATGGCGCTCGCCGGCCCGACGATCGTCACCCACGGCGGCGACGAACAGAAGCAGCGTTTCCTGCGTCCGATGTTCACCGGTGAGGAGAAGTGGTGCCAGCTGTTCTCCGAGCCGGGCGCCGGCTCCGACTTCGCCGGGCTCGCCGACCAAGGCGATCCGCGACGGCGACGAGTGGATCGTCAACGGCCAGAAGGTCTGGAACACGCTCGCTCACCTCGGCCGACTGGGGCATGCTCGTCACCCGCAGCAACCCCGACCTCGCCCAAGCACAAGGGCATGACCTACTTCTGCGCCCGCATGGACGATCCGCGGTGTCGACGTGCGCCCCCTGCGCCAGATCACCGGCGAGGCCGAGTTCAACGAGGTCTTCATGACCGACGTGCGCATCCCCGACAGCCAACGCATCGGCGCGAGTCGGCCAAGGCTGGGGGTCGCGACCGCGACCCTAATAACGAGCGGGTGGCCATCGGCGGCGGCGGGGCGGCGGAGGTAAACCGCGCCGCGGTGGAGCCGCCAACGATGCTGTCGCGGTGTGGGAGGCGCTCGACGAGTCCGAGCGGACCGGCGCCCGCAAGGACGAGCTGATGCGCCTGTGGGTGCGCGGCGAGGTCGGTCGCCTGACCAACATGCGCGCCGCCGCGGCCGCCAAGACCGGCAACCCCGGCCCGAGATGTCGGTCGCCAAGCTCGAGTTCTCCGAGTTCAACAAGCGGCTGTACAACTTCTGCGTCGACCTGATGGGATGGACGGCCAGGTCGGTTACGACTACACCTTCCGCCGACCGACCGAGCTCGACGCGACCGGCGCCAACAAGGGCCTCCAGTACGCGTTCCTGCGCGTGCGCGCGAACTCGATCGAGGGCGGCACGTCGGAGATCCTGCGCAACATCCTCGGCGAGCAGGTGCTCGGCCTCCCGGCGAGCCGCAGGGTCGACAAGGAGCTTCCCTGGGCCCAGGTGCCGCGGCAGCCGAGGAATCGCCGAAGCGACACGATCGGTGGCCGACCGGGTCGACCCAGCCGATCGGTCGCTCACTCGCCGAGCGTCGATCGCAACGCCGCCACGAACGCCTCGGGCCGGTCGCGCGCCGGGTTGTCGGCGGCCCGTTCGATGACGTGCAGCGCCCAGCCGTAGCGGGCACTGGCCCGTTCGGCGACCCCGACCCGGTTCGCGCGGTGATCGCGGCCCCAGATCAGCGTGGTGGGCACCTCGATCCGTTCGAGCTCATCGCCCGGGATGCGGGGCAGGCCGGCCGTTCGGAACAGGCGCCCTGCGTCGCTGGACGCGTCCGACGTGGCCATCGCCAGGTTGTAGGCCACGAACGAGGGCCAGTCGTCGCCGAGGGTCGCGCCGCAGCTCGTCGAGGTCGTGGGCGCACTGGCCCATGAAGCGCTCGTAACTCTTCGGCGAGGACAGCCTGCCAGGAAGCGCACGAAGCCGAGGGCGAAGCCGGCTCGGGGTCGGAAACGGCCGAGACCGAGCGAGTCGACCAGCACCAGCTGCCGCAGGCGTCCTGGGCGGCGAGACGTTGCGAACCGGGCGCCGATTTCGACCGCCGAGCACGTGGCCCACGACCGTCGGCGGTTGGTCGCAGGTCGCCTCGAGCAGCGCCCTCCAGCCAGTCGACGGCGCGGTCGGCGTCGAGCGGCTGGACGCCGGCCCCCGAGGAACCGTGCGCCGGCAGATCGGGTGCGATCACCCGATGGGTCGTGACCATGTCGGGGATGGTCCAGCGCCAGTTCACGGCCGACTCGCCCGGACCGTGGAGGAGCACCACGGGCGGGCCGCCGCCACCCTCGAGGACGGCGGTCGGTATGCCGGCCGCTTGGAGCCGGCGCTCGATGACCGGCACGCCCCGGAGCAGCCGGTCCCGGTGCTGATGCGCGGTGGTCGAGGCGGTCGTCGTCACGACCCCTCCTCTCGGTGGCCGGTGATGATCAGCAGGCCGGGTTCCATCACCGACGCCTCGCCGTCGACGAACGGCCGCGGCAGCGCTCGACGACCTCGGCCTCCAGCGCCGTCCGCGCCCGCTCGTCGAGTTCGGCCGCCGCCGCGGCCAGTGGCGTGCTCCAGACGTACTGCCAGAGAAGTCCGCCGGCGGCGTGACGCGGAGCCGGGCACGACGTCGTTTCGACATCGACGCGGTCGAAGCCGGCTGTCGTCATCAGGGCTCGCGCCTCGTCGGCATCGTGTAGCGAGAACACGGCGTGGACGAACATCGACGCGCCCGGCCCGATGTGGCCGGCGAGGGCTTTGTCGATGGCCACGAACAGCGGTGGTGTGGGTCCGGGCGTGCACCAGAACCGCCTGACCGCCGGGGCGAGCACGCGGCGCGTGCTCGGTGCAGCGCCTGGACCTTGTCGGCGAAGAACTGCAGTCCCATGGAGCACAGCACCAGGTCGAAGGTGCCGTCGGGCAGGGGCATGTCCTCGGCGGATGCGGCGTGCCACTCGATGCGATCGGGGCTCACGGTGCGGGCCACATCGATCATGCCGGGGTTGGCGTCGAGGCCGGCGACGGTGCCGTTCGGGCCGACGGTCTCAGCCGCCAAGCGGGCGGCGATCCCGGTCCGGTATGTGATGTCGAGCACCCGCTCGCCCGCGACCGGCCGGCGGATTTCGACCAGGCGTCGGGCAACCGGCTCGCC
>CAVOWX010000008.1:0-85866 GCA_963700265.1 uncultured Acidimicrobiaceae bacterium
ACAAGACGGCCGGGAACGCCAAGGCCGATGCGGCATTCCAGGCCGCCAACTGGCATCCGTTCCCGGACAAGGCGAACCGGGAGATGCTGCACCTGCAGTATGAGAATTTGGTGAACACGCTGTCGGTATTCAGCGGGATCAACTTCACCGAAACAGGCAACACTTATGTGGACCCGGATACGGGCTTCAACCTCTTTCCCACGACCTCCGGCAAGAACCAGGGCCAGGTGGATTCGGGCGCTTACTCGTTCATGAAGAACATCAAGGCGGCGGCGCTGATCCTGAACAATACCTCGGCCATTGTCGCCGGGACGGAGATGAGCGGGTTCGACACGCACCAGACCCAGGGCGGAGCCAGCGGCACCCAGGCCAAGTTGCTGCGCCGGGTAGGATGGGCCATCTACGCGCTGCGGCAGTATTTCCGCCACCATGCCGACCAGGCGGCGTGGGAGGATGTGGTGGTCGTGACGCTTTCCGAGTTCGGGCGGACGTCGGTGCAGAACGGGTCCAACGGGACGGACCACGCCGAGGCCGGGGTGATGTTCGTGGCCGGGGGCGGGGTCAAAGGCTACGGCCAGGGCAACACGTATGGGGTCTTCAACTGCGGGCTGAGCGACCCGGTGCCGTGGATTGCCGGGTTGCGGGACACAAATCCTGATCTCGTCGCGCCAGCCGACCGGTAGCTCGTCCGCCGCCTTCACCTCGTCGAAGACGACGGAGCCCTCGCGCAGGACCGGAGCCAGCACGCGGTGCCCGCGCCCGACGAGGGCGTCGAAGAGCGCCTGAAGGTCGACCCGCTGCAGCCAGCCGGGCGTGCTGGCATCCACCCGAACCCTCCCGGTGAGCAGAGCGGGAGCATAGAGCGCTTCACCGCGGCGGGCGAAGTCGCCCGCCGCGGTGATGCGGATTCCAGCTGGCCTAGAACTCGACGCGGATCGACGAGGTGACCCGCTGCTCGGTGACCATCTCGCGGCCGGTGATCGGCGTCTCCCAGGCGGCGCTGAACGTCACGTGCTTCGTGATCGGGATGTGCGCGCCGATCGCGAAGGTCACGTACTGGTCGTTGTCCATGCCGCGGGAGCCCAGGTTGAGCACGTCGACGCCCTCGAAGTGCCCCACGCCGAGCGCGTGCTGGACGGTGTCGAGGGGCAGCTCGGCGCCGCCCGTGAGACGGATCGGCAGGTCGCCGTCGCCCGACGAGAGGTAGCGCTCGCCCGAGAACTGGATGAAGGGCTGGAAGTGCTCGTGGACGGCGTAGTCGGCGTAGACGTGCCAGAACAGGTAGCTGCTGTGATCGTCGCCGTCGGTCGGCACCCAGGCCCCGACGTCCGCGACCAGGTGGAGCCTTTCGATCGGCTCCCAGGCCGCGGAGACCGAGGGCAGGAAGGCCACGCCGCTGCCGTTGCCCGCAAGGACGTCGGACGAGCCGATCGGCAGCTCGAGGCGCAGGATCGCCGACGCGATCAGCTTCTCTTCCGGCATCACGAGGAAGGCGTACTTGAACCCCGCGGCCAGATCCCAGAAGCCCTCGTCGTTGTCGAGCAGCGGATTGTCGGGCCGGAGCCAGACGTAGCCGTCCTTGGTCGCGATGAAGCCGAGCCGGTCCGTGATGGCGAGCCGCGCCTGGACCGCGGCCACGTGCACCTCGCCGCCACCGAGCGCGGAGTCGTCCGGGAACTCGTGCCAGGCGTAGTAGGGGTACACGCCCGTCACCACGAAGGGATCCTCGAACAGGTAGGGCTGCACGATCGGCTTCTCGAAGCCCTCGAAGCGCCCGCTGCGGCCGCAGCGGATGTCGGGGAACCAGAAGCAGTCGGAAGCCGGCTCGGCGGCGGGCTCGGCCCGTCGCCGGGGCGCCGGCGTTCCCATCTCCCCCTCCCCGGGCTCGTCGGCCAGGGCGGAGCCGGCGAACGGCACGGAGAGCAGCGTGGTCAACAACAAGCGAGAGAACACGGAACGCGTCACGGCGATCCCTCCTCGCGCGGCTTCATAGCAAAACCTGTTCCCGCGGGCAGGGGCCCGTGCGCCCGCGTGGGATGCCGGAACGAGGCGCGGTGGCGCGCCGGGTGCGTCAGGCCGCCTCAGGTCGGGAACGCTGCTCGCCGCGTGCCGTGAGCCCCTGCGGCGCAGGGGCTCGGGGAGCGAGAGCGTTCGGAAGGAGATGGTGCCCGGGACTGGAGTCGAACCAGCACGGCCTTGCGGCCACTAGACCCTGAATCTAGCGCGTCTGCCAATTCCGCCACCCGGGCACGGGCGCCGAAGGCTACGGCCGGCCGCGAGCGCCGTCAACGCGCTGGCATCCGCTGCGGGACTCGGCGACCTTCCCGCGCCGGATGCTGCGGTGAGGACCAGGGAGCGACGAGCCGGGCCCGCGAACTGCGGGCCGCGCGGGCGGGCCGCCCACGGAGCCGCGCGGTGACGATCCCTCCCGAGGAGGTGCTGCGCGCCCTCGGGCGCCGCGGGCGCCCCGGGCTCACGCCGAAGGCCCTGCTGCGGGAGCTGCGGCGGGGCCGGCACGAGCTCGCCGCCCTGCGACGGGTGCTGCAGCGGCTGGCCTCCGAGGGCCAGATCGAACGCCTGCACGGGCGCTTCCGCGTGCGCCGCGAGGACGGCCTGGTCGAGGGCTGCCTTCCACGGGGTCCCCGGCCGCCCCGCACAGGTGATCGTCGACGGCGGGCGGGCCTTCGCCGTCGCCCCCGCCGACGCTGGCGGCGCGTCGGATGGCGATCGGGTGCTGGTCCAGCCCCGTCCGGGTGCGCCGGCCGCGCGCGTCCGTGCTGCACGTCCTCGGCGGCGCGCGCCGCGAGTGGATCGGGATCCTCGCGCGCGAGCGCAGCGGCGGCTTCGTGACACCGTATCGCGACGACGCGCACTGGGGCATCCCGGTCGCTGCGCCCGACCTCGGCGGACGCCCGCGACGGCGACGTGGTGGTCGTGGTCCCGGTCGCGGCCGCCGCGCGGGTGCCGGTCGCGTGACCGAGGTGCTCGGGCCGCCGGGCAGCCCGGAGGCGGACTTCCGGGCGGTCGTCTGGCGCCGCCGGCTGCCGCTCGGGTTCCCGCCCGGGGTGGAGGAGGAGGTCGCACGCCTGCGTCCCGAGCTCGATCCCTCGGAGGTCGCGCGCCGGGTGGACCTGCGCGCGCGGCCGTTCGCGACGATCGACCCCGCGACGGCGCGCGACCACGACGATGCGGTCTGCGTCGAGCCGATGCCCGGGGGCGGTACACGCCTGTGGGTCGCCATCGCGGACGTCTCGCACTACGTGGCCGAGGGCTCCGGCCTCGACGCGGAGGCCCTGCGGCGGGGGACGAGCGTGTACTTCCCCGACCGCGCCCTGCCGATGCTGCCGGAGCGCCTGTCCGGCGACCTGTGCTCCCTGCGCCCCGAGCTGGACCGCCTCGCGATGTGCGTCGAGATGTCGCTCGACGGGCAGGGCGAGGTCGTGCGGCGAGGCTTCTATCCCGCGGTCATCCGCTCGCGCGCGCGCCTCGCGTACGAGGAGGCCGCCGCCGTGATGGAGGGCCGCGACCCGGGGCGCGCGCTGCCCGAGCCGATTCCGGCCCAGCTCGAGCTGCTCGCGGCGCTCGCGCGCCGCCTGACCGCGCGCCGCTTCGCGGCCGGCTCGATCGACTTCGACCTGCCGACTGCCCAGATCGTGCTCGGCGACGAAGGCCATCCGGTCGACATCGTGCGCGAGCCGCGCACCCCCGCCCATCGCGCCATCGAGGAGGCGATGCTGGCGGCCAATCGCTGCGTCGCGGAGGCCTTGACCGCCGCGCGAACGCCGGCCCTGTTCCGCGTCCACGAGCCCCCGGCGCCGGGCGACATCGAGTCCCTCGAGACGCTGCTCGAGTCGCTCGGCCTGCTGGAGCGCAGGCCGTCGGGCTCCCGCCTCGGGCCCAAGGACGTCGCGCGTGCGATCCAGCGCGTCGCCGGCCGGCCGGAGGAGCGGCTGGTGAACCTCGTCGCCCTGCGCAGCATGCGGCAGGCGCGCTACGCGGCCCACGACGCCGGGCACTTCGCGCTGGCCTTCTCCTCCTACACCCACTTCACGTCGCCGATCCGCCGCTACGCCGATCTGGTGGTGCACCGCGCGCTCAAGGACCTGCTGGCCGGGGACGCCGCCGCGGGCGGTCGCACCCGGGCTCGCGCCGCGGGGCTGGAGGGCGTGGCCGCGCGAGTGTCGCTGCGCGAGCGGATCGCGGAGGCGGCCGAGCGGGAGATGATCGACCTCAAGAAGTGCGCGTTCATGGCCGGGCGTCTCGGGGAGGAGTACGCCGGCACGATCACCGGCGTCGCGCGCCACGGCTTCTACGTGACTCCCGACGCCTTCTTCGTCGAGGGACTCGTGCACGTCTCCAGGCTGTCCGGCTGGGCGACGCTGGACGAGCGCGCGCACGCGCTCGTGCTGCGCGGGAGCCGCGAGCGGTTCCGTCTGGGGGACCGGGTGCGCGTGCGGGTGGACGCCGTGGACCGCGTGAAGGCCTGGATCAACTTCGGGCTGCTCGAGCGGCTGCGGGGCGACGTGGCTCCGCCCGCGGCGTAGCGCGCGGCGGCTCAGCCCGGCCGGGCTCCGCGCAGCGCTCCGCGCAGGCGCCGCAGTCGCTGCCGGGCCCAGCGCGTGGCGCTGCGCCAGCGGGGCTTCAGGCGCTTGCGCGCGCGCCCCCACAGCTTGCGGATCCGGCGGCGCTCCCGCGCCCCGCGCGCCGAGGCGAGCGCGGCGGCGCCGCGCCAGCCCGCCCAGGCCGTGCGCGCGCGGTGGCGGTGGAAGTGCTCCGCGTAGCGCAGGCGGCTGCCGGCCTGCCACGGCTTGTCGGGGCCGAGGAAGTGCACGATCCAGGGGGCGCGGACCGCGGCCTCGAACGCCCCGCGCTCCAGCGCGCTGTGCTGCCAGGTGCCGTAGCTCGCGAGATAGGGGGACACGTTCCAGCGCGCGTCGAGCTCGCCCCACTCGCGCGAGAGGACGGCGTTCAGCGCGTACTGGTCCCAGAAACGGATCCAACGCAGGTTGGCGCGGATGCAGGCGAGCAGGCGCCCGGCCACGTCATCTTCGCGCCAGCGCGCCAGGTCGACGAGCAGCACCCCTGCGTTGAAGTACTTCGCGTGCGGGTCGAGCCCGAGCTCGGCGTAGTTCTCCAGCGGCCGGGGCGTCAGCACGTGGGGCGCGCAGCGCGGGAGGGCGAGCTCGGCGTCGAGGTAGGGCGCCGAGGCGTCCTGCACCGCGAGGCAGGCCCGGCCGTCGAGGGAGAGGTCCCACAGGCGGCCGACGTCGGCGAGAACCACGAGGTCGCAATCGAGGTAGATCACGCGGTCCAGCTGCGCGGGCAGCAGGCGCGGCAGCAGGATGCGCGCGTACGACATCGCGCTGACGTGCCCGCCGACGGGCACGCCGAGGGAGCCGGTCTCGCAGGGCACGAAGTGGGCGCGGACGCGCCCGCCCGCCCACGATCGCCGCAGCCGCTCCCGGCTCGCCGGCGTGAGGCCGCCGTCGAGCACGTACAGCTCGAGGCCGCGCGCGGGGTCGAGGTGGTCGAGCAGCGAGCGCACGGTCACCGCCAGGGGCAGCGCGTAGGCGTCGTCGGCGGCGCACGCCACCACGGGGTCCGCTTCCGCGGCGCGCGGCGCCGCCTCGGGCGAGGTCACCCGCCACCCCCGGACGCGGGGGCCAGCGACTCGAGGCTCTCGATCTCGGCGGCCACCTGCTCCCAGTCCCGGTACAGGGCGGCGACGGCGGCCTGTGCCGCCTCGCGCTCGCCCGCGACCGTCCGCGCGCGCTCCGGGTCGCGCTGCACCGCCGGATCGCCGAGCTTCCAGGCGAGATCCTCGACCGCGCTCTCGCGCTCGAGGATGTCGGCCTCCAGCGCGGTCAGCCGGCGCAGGGCCTTCGCGCGCGCTCTCTCGCGTTCGCGCGAGCGCGTGCGGCTCTCGGGGGGAGCCCCGCCCGCCGCGACGCGGGGCGCGCCGTGGCCCGCGACCGCACCGGGAGTCGCGTCGGGCGCGCTCTCGCTGCGGACGCGCTCGAGGTAATCGCTGTAGCCGCCCGAGAAGTCGCGCAGGCGGCCCGCTCG
This sequence comes from uncultured Acidimicrobiaceae bacterium, assembly GCA_963700265.1. Lineage (GTDB taxonomy): Bacteria > Actinomycetota > Acidimicrobiia > Acidimicrobiales > Ilumatobacteraceae > Ilumatobacter. Next base: position 6,067 of record CAVOWX010000008.1, read on the forward strand.
GACCTCGACCACGCGCGTGGCGATCGCGTCGATGAAGGCGCGGTCGTGGGAGACGAAGACGAGCGTGCCCGGGTAGAGCGCGAGGGCGCGCTCGAGGACCTCGCAGGCATCGACGTCGAGGTGGTTGGTGGGCTCGTCGAGCACCAGGAAGTTCGCCGGGCGCAGCAGCATGCGCGCGAGGGCGAGGCGGGCCTTCTCCCCGCCGGAGAGCACCGCCACGGGCTTGTCCACGTCTTCACCCGAGAAGAGAAAGGCGCCCAGGTGCGAGCGCAGGCGCGGCACGTCCTCGGTGCGCGCGACGCCGGCGAGCTCCTCGAGCACGCTGCGCGCGGGGTCGAGCACCTCGAGCTGGTGCTGGGCGTAGAAGGCGACGCGCACGTTGTGCCCGAGCCCGCGCTCGCCCGCGTCGATGGACAGGGCGCCCGCGGCGATCCGCAGCAGGGTCGATTTGCCGGCGCCGTTGGGGCCGACGAAGGCCACGCGTTCGCCGCGCCGGATCTGCAGATCGACGCCGGAGTACACGACCGTGTCGCCGTAGCGCTTGTGGACACCCTCCAGCCGGAGCACCACCTCGCCGGCGCGCTCGGGCGGCGGGACCCGCAGGCGCAGGCGCTTCGTGGCCTCGGGCTCGACCTCCACGCGCTCGAGCTTCGCGAGGGCCTTCACGCGGCTCTGCACCTGGCGCGCCTTGGACGCCTTCGAGCGAAAGCGATCGATGAACCGCTCGGTCTCGGCAATCTGGCGGTCCTGGCTGCGCTTCAGGGCCTGCCGCTGCTCACGCCGCGCCGCGCGTTCGCGCTGCCAGCCGGCGACTCCGCCCTCGTACACGTCGATGCGTCCGTGGGCGAGCTCGGCCACGCGCCCGGCGAAGCGGCGCAGGAAGGCGCGATCGTGGGAGATCGCGAGGACCGCCCCGGGAAAGCTCTCGATCATGGCCTCGAACCACTGGATCGAGGGGAGGTCCAGGTGGTTGGTGGGCTCGTCGAGCAGCAGGACGTCCAGGTCCGAGAGCAGGAGCTTCGCCAGCTCGACGCGCATCAGCCAGCCGCCGCTGAAGGAGCACAGGGGGCGGTCGCGGTCGGCCTCGTCGAATCCGAGTCCCGCCAGGGTGCGATCGATGCGGGCGGCGCGCTCGAAGCCGCCCGCCAGCTGGAACGCGCCGCGCGCGCGGTCGTAGGCGGCGGCCAGCGCCTCCGGCAGGGCCCGCTGCTCGGACCCGAGGCGCTCCATCTCGCCCTCCAGCGCGCGGATCTCTTCGGCGAGGACGTCGAGGTGGGCCAGGGCGCGGCCGGCTTCCTCGCGCACCGAGAGTCGGGACGACGGATCGATCTCCTGGCGCAGCAGGCCCAGGCGCGCGTCCCGCCCCCGCCGGACCTCGCCCTCGTCCGCGGGATCGAGCCCCGCGGCGATCCGGAGCAGGGTGGTCTTGCCGGCGCCGTTGGGTCCGACGAGGGCGACCCGGTCGCCGGCGCGCAGCTCCAGGCGGACGTCGGCGAAGAGACGTCGGGCGCCGAAGCTCCTACCCACGTTCTCGAGCTGAAGCAGCACGGGGCAGGAGGTTAGCCCGGCCCCCCTCGGCGCGGACGCGCGCTGCGCAGCTTCAGCGAGGCTTCACCCGGAGCCGCGTCGGCGGGGGCTATCGTGTGTCCCGCGAGCAACCGCAAGACGGAGGAATCGATGGGTCGAGGTTGGATCGTGGCAGGCGTCGGCCTCGGGCTGGCGCTCGGGGGCGCGGTCGCCCTGGCGCAGAACGAGGCCGGCGGAGAGGCCGGCGAGGCGGCCGCGGCGACCGAGCAGCAGCCGACGAGCGACGCGCTGTCGGCGAAGGAGGTGGAGGAGCTCTTCACCGGCAATACCGAGGTCACCATCGCGCTCAAGCGGGGCGAGCCCACCGGGCGCGAGTACAAGGCCTACCACGAGCCCGACGGCACCTATCGGCTGATGGAGAAGAAGGGCCACCGCGGCGCCGGCGCCTGGTTCGTGGATCCCCTCGGACGCCATTGCTTCCGGCCGGGGGGCAAGGAAAAGACCAAGTGCGACGTGATCGTGCGGGAAGGCGACCACTTCATCCGACTGCGCGACGGCGAGCGGCGCGGCCAGACCACGATCCAGAAGGGCAACCCCTTCGAGCTCTGAGCGGCCGGCGTGCGGGCCGCGCGCGTTGGCGTACCGTCCCGCCCCGGGAGCGTCGCGTGGCCATCCTGCTTCACAAGCACGGCGCCTTTTTCGACGAGGTCTTCCGGTTGCCCGGGTTCTTCGCCGAGCCGGTGCTGTGCTTCGGCTTCCAGGACGTCCGGCTCAAGCTGCGCAAGCCGAAGCGCGAGAAGCCGCCGCCCCCGCGTACGCCCCTGGGCCGGGCGGGCCGGGCGGTCCTGCGGCGGGTGCGCCGCGCCGCCGGCCTGTCCGCCGAACGGGTCCGCGAGATTCCGCCGCCGCCGCTGCCGGCGTTCTCGGACGAGCTGCGCGTGGCGGACCTCGGAGAGTACCTGCGCAACCGCGGCCTCCGGCAGATCGAGGTGCTCGACCTCTTCGATCCCCGCGCGACCCTCCGCTACGACATGAACCAGCCCGTGCCGGAGAGCGAGCACGAGCGCTACGGAACCCTGCTCGACATCGGCTGCCTCGAGCATGTCTTCGACACCCGGCAATGTCTCGAGAACTGCCTGCGGATGGTGCGCACCGGGGGAACCTACTTCCTGCACACGCCCGTGAAGGGATTCTTCGGTCACGGGCTCCACGCGCTGAATCCGGAGGGCCCGTTGGTGGCCCTCGCGGAGAACGGCTTCGAGATCGTGTACCACCGCTACTGCACCAAGGAGGGGACTCCCCTGGCGGATCCCGACGCGGCCCCGGACGTGATCCTCTGGCTGGTGGGCCGCAAGCTGCGTCCGCTGACGCGCTTCGAGGTGCCCCAGCAGGGCAAGTGGCACGGGCGCTACAGCGCGGAGAGCAGCGCGGACAGCTCGCCCTCGTCGTTGTATCCGGTCGGCAAGCAGATCTCGTCGCCCGGCAGGATCACGGTGTCGACGGTCGCCCGATTCTCGTCGAGCAGGGCATTCGGCGAGACATCGGCTGCGTCGGCGATGCGGTACCAGGAATCGCCGGCACCGGCGACATAGGTCGTGGGGCAAGCGGGGATCAGTCGTTCCGCCGGCTCCGAGGCCGTGGCAACACCGCTGGACGAGCCGACGATCTGTACGACGTCGCCGACCGAGGCTGACGATGCCGTCGTCGATGACGCCGTCGTCTCGCCGGCGGACGACGCGGCCGGCGCCTCGGCGGACGGGCCGGCTGCCGGCTGCGAGGACGAGCACCGGCTGGTCAGCGGCGGCCGGGGCGGGTGCGGGTGACGATTCGGACGATTGCGGCAGCGACGACTCGATCGCGGCGGTCCCCGAGGTGGCGTCAGGTGCGCCGACATTCGGCAGCTCGGCGGCCGACACCGTGTCCGACTGCGCCGACGTCGAGCTGGGGCGCAGTGTGAGCGCGATCGGAACCAGCAGCAGCCCGACCAGGATCAACATGCCGATCCGGGCCAGCAGCGGGTCGATCGCGCCGGACCCGGCCCGATTCGACGAGCGCCGCACCGGTGAGAGCGGTACGAGGCCGGTATCACGCTCGACGGCAGTCAACGGTTCGGTGGTTCGCCCGACCGGCCGGTCGGTGTGGATGCCGGCGTGATCGTCGTGCCAACCGGCGGCCAGCTCGCCGAGCGAGGCCTCGTGGGGCGCCTGAGCGGGCGGCCGAAGCGACCGCCTGAGGTTGCAGGACCGCACCATGTCGGCGGGTGCGTTCGACCTGCCCGGTGTGGTCCGAGCGCACGGATCGTTGTGGACGAAATGCCCGGAAGCTCTCCCGGATCGCACCCAACGAACCGGTGCGGTCGTCGCGCTGCAGGCCGGCCGGCTGGTCGGCGTCGGCGTCGGCGATGTCATCGAACACCAGGTGCTGGCGCGACACCCAATCGCGGAGCTGCCCCAGAACTGTTGGGTGACGTCGTCGGCCTCATCGGCCTCGACATCGAACGGGCTCGTCGAATCGTCGCGTCTCATGATGAAGGGTGTGAACCGCCCTCGGTGGGAGATGCACGTCCATCAGGTCTACTCGTTTCGTCACAGAACCGCAACGTGGACGACATCGGACTGCAATCAAATGACAGCGGTGTAACACTCGGATCATGGTCGCCGGGACCGCCGCTTCCGGGCACCGGCGATCGTTTCGGGCATCGGGCGCCGGACGCGGAACGAGCCGAGCGGACACGTCTCGCGTGTCCACTCGGCTCGACCGACTGGCGGAGAGGGTGGGATTTGAACCCACGGACCCCGGAGGGTCAATGCCTTAGCAGGGCATCCCATTCGGCCGCTCTGGCACCTCTCCGGGAGCATCGAAGTCTAGGGCACGAACCCGACGAACGGAACCGTCGGTCCGAGCCGGCGCGAATCAGTCGAGCGACGACGCACGTCAACGGGCGGTGAGGGTGGAGACCCGACCGGGTTCACTAACCTGAAGGACGGAACGGTGGCAGAGCGGACGAATGCACCCGCCTTGAAAGCGGACGACCTTCACGGGTCCGGGGGTTCGAATCCCCCCCGTTCCGCTGGTGCCTCCGTGGACGTTCACCGACGTCCACGGAGGTTCACCTAAATGCGCTCTGAGCTGGTCATATGTCCACATGGCCCATTGCACGTTCACCGACGTTTCTGTAGCGTTACTCCCACGGTTACTCCCACGGTTACTCCCGCGATGAGGCCCGACCGCTTCGCAGCACGGGAGGTGAACATGCCGAGAGGACCGAAGGGCAAGCGTGTCGTGGCGGGTGACGGGTACTCGGTCGCCGCCAAGAACTCCAACGGCGTCGGTTCCGTCTACTTCGAACCGCCTTCGACGCGTGCTGACGGCACGGTCGTCAAGGGCCGCTGGCGGGCGACCTACGTCGATCTCGACGGCACGATCAAGCGAGTCTCCGGACCGACGAGAGCGCTCGCTGAGTCACGGCCGCGACGAACTCGTCAACGCACTCGGCCGGCGCCGCTCGCCGACCACCTCCAGGTTCTCGATCACGACGACCGTCCAGGAGCTGAGCGACTGGTGGCTCGAGTCGGTTGCTCGTCACCAGGTGCGCGAGTCGTCGCTCGCGACGTACCGGAAGTCGGTCGCATACTTCGTCGAGGAACTCGGCCACGCGCGCGTCATCGACGTCGGACCCGAGACGGTCACGGTGTGGCAGTCCGCGCTGCTCGATCGACTGGCTCCGTACACCGTCCTGAGCAGCCGCAAGGCCTGTCGTCAGGTCTTCGCCGAGGCCGTCAAGATGGGACTGATCGCCACCAACCCATTCGACCTGGTCCACGCTGCCGCGTGCGGAAGGTGTCAAGGAAGGTCGTGCGCTGAGCGCCGCGGACGCCGCGCCAGCTCGTCACCGCCGCAGCGCCGATCCGGTTGGGGGTCGCCGTCACGCTGTTGTTCTGCCAAGGCTGGCGGGTCAGCGAAGTACTCGGCCTCGCCTGGGACGACCTCGATCTCGAGGCCGGGACCGCCCACATCCGGCGGGCCGCGACGCACTCGGCGGCTTCGGGCGTCACGTTCGGGCCGACGAAGACGAGCGGTGCGCAAGGGCTTCACCACCTCGCTCCGATCGCCGTCGCCCAACTGCGCGCTCATCGAGCACAGCAAGCCGCTGAACGATTGGCGCTCGGCTCCGCATGGCCTGAACACACCTACCAGGGAAAGCCGATCTCGCCGGTGTTCACCAACACTGCGGGCGGGCTCGTCAACCGACAGGCGATCACCAAGGTCATCCAGCGCACGGCCCAACGTGCCGGACTCGACCCGACGGGCCTGGCGACACACGCAGGAAGACGAACCGTCATCACAGCGCTGTACGCCGACGGTGGACTCGACCTCACCGATGTCGCTCGTCACGTGGGTCACTCCAACCCTTCCACGACTGCCGGGTACGTGAAGTCCTTAGGGCAACGTCCTGCAGCCACCGCTCGCCGCGCCGCCGAACTTCTGGATCCGACCATGGTCGCAGAGTGACTGGAATGGTTCTCACCACGGTTGAGAGAAGGACGGGATTCCGCAAGACGGCGCGGGGCTCCGGTGGCCGGCAACCGGATAGACGATCGTGCGAGCCGGCGGCCGGAAACAACCGACAAGCGTGCCGCCCGCCAGTCGCTGCGGCGACCACCGGTCATCGCGATACGGAGTGGGACCCCCGGAACGCTCCGCCGACCTGCCGTTCCTGGGCGGCACCCGGCCGGTCGCCAAAGGGCGATTATGCGTCACCCGATCGGCAGCTTCACCTCCAACACTTCGCCGGTTCCCGAGTGGTCGTCAGGCGGAATCGGTCGAGCGAAGTGTGCGGGGTGTGCGTGATCGCACTGGTGTTCTTCGAGCGACCGCGTCGCTCGTCGTCAATCGGAGCGCAGGATGTGGCAGATCTGGCTGGCGGTGCAGTCGGCCGGGTCAAGTTGTCTGCTGCGCTCATGAGCGTTCAGTTCTCCGCGGAGCATCGTGAGTTCATCGATTCGTTCTTGGACGTCTACGAGCTTGGTCGCGAGGAGGTCTGAGACGTGGCTGCATGGTGCTTGGCCTTCGGCGCGAACGTTGAGCACGCCGGCGATTTCGGCGAGCGTCAATCCGGCTGTTTGTGATCGTCGGATGAACCTGATCCGCTCGGCCGTTCCTGGTCGTGCTCCGATACCCATTCGGGAGACGGGTCGGCTCACGGAGCAACCCGCGTTTCTCGTAGAACCGGATCGTCTGCGTGGGCACATCACACGAGTTGGCCAATTCGCCGATCTTCACGGAACCGAGAATACCACTTGACCTTGAACTGCAGTGCAAGGTTCCGTGGAGGCGTGAACGTGCACTGCTCTACTTCGCCGACTGCCCAAACTGGCTCGAGGCCGATCGGCACCTCCGCGCTCCGCCGAGGAGTACCCGGAGATCGTGATCAAACGCCGCCTCGTCGAAACCGTCGAGGACGTGGAGTCGACACGATTCCATGGTTGCGAGCATCATCGTCGACGGCGTCGACCCGTTCGCCGATGCCACTCTCCGGTCGGTTTGTCATGTCGGGTATACCAAACCGCCGACGGTTTCGCTGGATCACCCACGCTCGATCAGCTACGCGGACGCGATCTTCGGTGGCTGACCGCTTCATCCCGATTCCGGCACTTGGTGCAGCAGCGGTCGCGGTCTGGTTGTGCTGCGGAGTACCGGTGCTGCTTTCCGTCGGCGGGCTGACCGCTCTGGCCGGGCTCGGCCTGGGGAGCTGGCTCGTCCTCGCAACCGGCGCACTCGTTGTGGTCGCCGGACTCGTTCGCATCGCCCGGCCGCGCGCTGTAGCGACGGCCCGTTCAACAGGCACTGAACAATCCGAGACGAGGTCACACAGCCATGTCGAGTGACATCAACCTGGAAGCCCTCGACCACCTTCTGGCCGACGGGGCACTACTCATCGAGGTGCTTCCTGAAGGCGAGTTCCGCGAAGAGCACTTGCCCGACGCGATGAACGTTCCACTCAAGCACCTGACCTCAGAATCGGTTGCGCACCTCGACCGAGCGAGCCCGATCGTCGTCTACTGCTGGGACTCACTTTGAGACATGAGCCAACGAGCTGCGTGCCAGCTCGAACGACTCGGATTCACCAACGTCCACGACTTCGTCCACGGCAAGGCGTACTGGCTCGCATCCGGCCGACCAACAACGCGCTCAGCTCCAACCGACCGAGTCATCGACCACCTCAACCCCAACGTGGCCACCGTCAGCGCTTACGCCAAGGTCGCCGACGCGCTGGACACGCTTGCCGGTGCTGATCGGGCCGTCGTCGTCAGCGGATCCAACGTGGTCGTCGGAGTGGCTCGAGCAGACCGGCTCGATGGCGCGGTACCGGGTTCGATCGTAGCCGACATCATGAGGGTCGGGCCGACGACAATTCGACCAGACGAAGACGCCGAAGCGGTCCGAGGACGCATGACCCAACACAGTGTTTTGTCGCTCCTCGTCACCAGGCCCACCGGGGAACTGCTCGGGTCGTTCGACATGGAGTGACAGACTCGGACACATGCCAACCGTGTCCGACGAGCGCATCGAGCCTGCCCTCCACGCGCTACTCGCAGGCGATGCCGAGGGACTGCGACACGCGCTGACCAACGATCCAGACCTGGCCGATGCCGCCTGGAACGGCAACACGCTCCTCGAATGGGCGACCCAACCACCACACAGCGTCAACCGAGCCTGCATCGACGTACTGATCGACTCCGGCGCATCACTCGACCGGGCACTCGGACTCGCCGGCTGCTGGAATCTCGCCGAACTTTGCATACAACTCCTCGACGCTGGAGCCGATCCAACATCGTTCGAGAGCGAGGAATCTCCGATCACACCGCTCGAATCGGCGGCCATGCACGGATCAACAGCCTCCGCTGACGTCCTCGTCGAACACGGCCTCCACCGCCCGACGCTCTGGCTCGCCGCCGCGACCGGCCAACTCGATCTTGTCGCCGAATGGGTATCCCCGGACGGACAACTGCGCAAGGCAGCGGGTGAGTACCGACCGATCTGGGCGCACGTCGGACGGCCCGAAGCACCCACGCCGAACGGCGAACCAGCTCAGATCCTCGGCGAAGCGCTCACCTTCGCTGCGGCGAACGACCGCATCGGGGTCGTCGATCATCTACTGACAGCGGGAGTTCCGATCGATGCAGCGCCGTACCGCGGGATCACCAGCCTTCATTTCGCTGTCCAATTCGGCAGGCCTCGCATGGTCGAGCACCTCCTCGATCGGGACGCATCGACGACCGCCGTTGACGACGAGTGGAATGCGACACCCGCAAGATGGGCCGAAGTCTCGCGCGGACAACTCAGCCGAACGCATGGCGATCACAACGATGCTTCACTGACGCTGCATGGACGCAGGGCACCACCCGGCATCTCAGCACGCCCAGAACCACTCGATAACGCCGCACATATTCCCACCGCACGCCCTCTGGATGGCGTGCGACTTCGGCCAAGCAGCGCACTGCATAGTACCGGTCGGCGGTGATCGGCTTCGCCGGCACCGTGGCACCGACCTGAACATTCCGTGACGCGGTTACGTGTCGGCTCTGAGGGCGGCCTCGTCGAAGAGTGTCGCGATTAAGGCGTCTGATTGTCGACCTCGATCAGCGTCGCGTCGGTCCGCGCTTCGCCGGGGCACCGACGGTTGGAGTTGGAGCGGTAGTTCTCAGCGGAGTCGGTCGAGTGCGTCGCGCCACGTGCGGTCTGCCGTCGGCGCCGGTGATCGTCCACTTCACGAACTTGGTCGGACCCATCGCCGGAGCGAGGTCGGCCATGATCTCGCGATGAGGGGTGTCGGCGGTGAATCGGTCGAGTGCATCCTCGCCGGTCCACACGGACAGCGTCGCATACTTCTTGCTGAACGGTTGGGCGAGGAGCGCAAAGCCGACCACGCCGTCGGTGGCGGCGAGCTGGCGACGGACGGCTCTCGAACCGCGGAACATCTTCCACGTCGACGACATCTTCTTCGCTGGGATGCTCGACGCGAGGACGAGGTACTCGCGATCGGGGTCGAGGTTCTCGAATGACTTCCATGGCGACTTCATCGTTGCCTCCTGGCGCGATATCCGGTTCATCCGACAGCGGTTCAACCACGTCCAGCGTTGTCAGACTGCGACAAGTCTATCTCTTCCAGATCTATCGCTTGACACTATATCGGTTGATGATAGATACTGTGGGCATGACGGACCCGATGTCGTTGTTGCCATTACCTGCCGCACAGTTCCACGTACTCGTCGCCCTCACCGCTGGCGATCGTCACGGGTACGCCATCATGGGAGCCGTCGAAGAGTCCTCGGGTGGCGTGGTTCGCATGGGCCCGGCCACGCTCTACGGCACGCTCAAGAGATTGGTCGAGCGTGATCTCGTGGAGGAGTCTGATCACCGCCCGTCATCGAACGACGACGAACGCCGCCGCTACTACCGCTTGACCGGACTCGGGCAGGCCGTCTGCCGGGCCGAAAGTGATCGACTCGCCACACTCGTGAGCATCGCCCGCTCGAACCTGCGTCCGGGTCTGGCCTGAGATGGGAACCGGGTCAGCGATTCGGGTGTATCGGAGCCTCTTGGTGCTGTATCCACGCGAGCTTCCGGAATCGCTACAGCGACGACCTCGTGCAGACCCTCACCGACCTGTCCGCTGAACTCGGCCCACGCAGAGCGTGGCGACGGGTGACGCTCGACCTCGTCGTCACAGTTCCCCGTTACCGAATGGAGACACTCATGAAGCAAGAACACAGTTCCACGGTCTTGACCGTGGCGACCGTAGCGATGGCGTGTGCCGGGATCATCAGCCCGTTCGCCGGTCTGTATCTCGGCGTGCTGCTCGTGCCGCTCGCGGCGGTCGTGGCGATCACGCAACGCGGCAGGTTGGCGCGTTCTATGGACGCGGTCGATGCCAGCGGACTCCGGCGCAAGCGCCTCAGGATCGCGGCCGTCCTCGCCGTGTCACTACCGGTGATCTACCTCGTCAGTCTCCCCATCCTCGGAGACGAGTGGGGTACGGACGCCACCGTGGCATTCGGACTTTGGACCGCGGTCCTGATCGCCGCGGTCTCCTACTTCGTCGCCGGGATCACCACACCGAAATCGCGTGTCATCTCGCGGTGAACCCCTGACCCATCGGCGGGACCGAAGGATTCGCCGGATGCGCTCCTTGCGACCGCGAACGCCACAGGCGCCATACGGATCACAGTGAAGCTGCGCAGCAGGGGTTCTTCTCGTCTGCTGATCGGCGACGTCCGCCGACGGGGCCAGCCGTAGCACGGAGGACGAGACGCGCAGGGAGTATCTCGACGAGGTGGTGGTAGCGGGCATGAGGCGTGAAGGAGTTGCCGATCTCGTGCACGACGACCGGTTCTGGATCCTCACCGACCTGAACATAGTGGCCGCTGACGGTCGCCCGGAATCCAAGCGAAGACGCCACACTTCACCGCCCAGAATCCCGACTTCCATTGTCGAGGGGCCACTCGGGAACGGCCCAAGCAGCGCAATGAGTAATCCCGACTGCCGACGCCGAACGGGCGACGGTCGGTGATCGCGTTTCGTGCGGCTGTCGTTGGCGTACGGCCTGACCAGGGTGTTGCGAGGCGGTCGTGGGTAGGGGCGATCACGAGCGCGACCGCGAGCAGTCGGTCGGTGCCGCGCCGTTCGGCCAGTGAGCTCGCGGGGAGTCCGCCGATAACGCTGCCGATGCCGGCGCTGGCCGTGACGACGCCGACGAGGGACAGCCGGACGCCGGACGCCGGACGCCTCGAGATACAGCAGCAGGACCGGGAGCAGGATGCCGGCGCAGAGGATCGACATCGCCCGAGGGAAGTAGACGGAGGCCCGCAACCGGCGGAGCTGTGACCAAAGGGGCGTCGTTGCCGTCGTCAGTCAGCCCCGCCCCATCCGCTGATCATGCCAAACGGCTACTTCAGACGTCTTCGCGGTTCGTGATCACTCCACTGGCTCGAAGCGCGTCGATCTCGGTTGCGGTGAAGCCGAACTCGGCCAGCACCTCGGCAGTGTGCTGACCGTGCTCCGGTGGTTGACGAGCCACTTCGGTCGGGGTGTCGCTGAAGCGGGGTGCGGGTGCCGGTTGGGTGACGCCGCCGTGCTCGACGAACGTGCCGCGCTCGACGAGGTGCGGGTGATGCGGCGCCTCGTGCATGTCGAGCACCGGCTGCACGCACGCGTCGCGCCCCTCCACGTGCGCCACCCACTCGTCGCGGGCCTTCGTGGCGACGATCGCAGCGAACTTGGCTGCCAACGCGGGCCAGGCGGTGCGTGGCCGATCGAAGCCGTACTCGTCGGGGTCGAGATCGAAGGCCGCCTCGAAGTTTCCGTACAGCCGTGGGCTGAGGCAGGCGACGGAGATGAACTTGCCGTCGGCACACCGGTACATCCGATACAGCCAGTGCCCGCCGTCGACGGTGTTCGTCCCCCGTTCGTTGCGCCAGAAGCCAGTGGGCAGGCCGCCGTACATGTAGGCCATGAGGTTCGCCGATCCGTCGACCATCGCCGCGTCGACCACCTGGCCCTTGCCCGTCTTCGTCGCTGACATGATGCCGGCGAGCATCCCCATCGCGAGGAACGTGCCGCCACCACCGAAGTCCCCGCCCAGGATCAGCGGGGGCACGGGCTGGTCGGTCGTGCCAACAGCGTGCGCGACGCCGGTGAGCGAGATGTAGCTGAGGTCGAACCCGGCCTGGTCGGCGAGCGGGCCGTCTTGGCCCCAGCCCGTCATCCGCCCGTAGACGAGGGCGGGATTGCGGGCGTGGCAGTCGTCGGGCCCGACGCCGAGCTTCTCGCAGACACCCGGCCGGTTGCCCTCGATGAGCCCGTCGGCCCGTTCGACGAGGCGCATGAATGCTTCGACGCCCTCAGGCTGATCGAAGTCGATCGTGACCGCCCGACGGTTCCGGTACAGCGTTCGATATTCGTTGGGCGGGTACCCGTAATCCGGTTCGGCCGGGCGATCGATGCGGATCACGTTGGCTCCCATGTCGGCCAGCAACATCGCTGCGAACGGGCCGGGGCCGATCGACCAGAGCTCCAGAATCGTCACGCCCTCGAGTGGTCCCATCGACCGGACCGTAGTGCTGGAGCGCGTCGCCGTCCGGTGTCACAGATGAACGCGACTCACCTGCCCGTCACCTCCGCGACCTGGCCGCCTGCGATCGGCAATCTCAGAGGTGAGCGGGGAAGCCGAAACGTTCGAAAGCGTCGGTGTCGAGGAAGGCGTGGAACCGGTGGTTGGGCGGCCGCCGAGTTCGAGCTTCGACAAGCTCGCCGGGAGCAACACATCGACAACGTCTTTGCCCGATACGGCGGGACTCCTCACGACGACGCCGTCGAGCGACGTCGGCTCACCGTGGGCTACGACGCCCTGACCAACCCTCCCGACTGGGCCGTCGAACAGCTACACCGGCTTCACGACAACGGCCCCCTGGGCGCTACCCGGGTCGACGAACTGGCTACCCGGATCGCCGCCGCAGCCGTGCACCTCGACCGACATGGCGGCCGGAAACCTCATCGCCGAGCCGGTCGCTGCTGCCGACTGGATGCGCATCGCCGAGCTGGTCGGCCGGTATCGCGACCTCCCGCTCTGAACGGTCGACGCGTCCGTGAGCTACAAGCCGCCGAGGGCGGAGCACACTTCGAATACGTCCCGGCGGTCCGCGACGCCGACGCAGGCGACATGGCATTCGACCGTGTCGGCCACATCCTCGACGGCAGCGAAGTGGTCAACACGCTCGACTTCGAACCGGGCGACCTCGTGCTGTTCCGGGGCCGAAACGCGATTCACCGGGTTACTCCGACCGAGGGCGGCACGACCCGCATGCTCGTGGTGTTCGCCTACAACGATCAGCCCGGCGTGGCGCTTTCCGAGTCAGCCCTCACCACGTTCTACGGCCGCACCGCCTGAGCGGAGTTGCCAGAGCCGCTCACATGTCGAGCGGTGAGCCCGGGATTCGGTCCCGCCAGACCATCAGGGTGGTCCGAACTCGTTAGGAGTCTGCTGCCAGGGGTGATCGGAAGTCGGCCGGCTTGACCGCGATCACCGAGCACTCGACGGCGTCGAGTACTTGTTCGGCTGTGTTGCCCATCACCACGCCCGCCAGGCCGGTCCGGGCAACGGTGCCCATCACGAGCAGGTTGATCTCGTGCTTCTCCACGAACGCCGGAACGACAACGGTGGCCGGCCCCTTGACCAGGTGGATCCGCCACGGCCTGTCGCCGAATCCAGAATCGGCGACGAGCGAGTCGAGTGCCCGAGAGCGGCCCCCGCGTTCCTCCTCCACGAGGTCGTCGACGCGGTCCCGCGAGATCGACGGAAACGTTGGATCTCGCATCGTGGCTTCGCCGAACAAGTCCCAGGCGTGCACCAGATCCAACTCGCCGCCGTACAAGTCGTACATGCCGGCGGCGAGTTCGAGCAGTGTCGTATTCAGCTCGGCCTCGGCCGGTTCGGGGTCGACAGCCACCAGGATCCGTTGCACGGGCGCTCGACTCGGTCGAATCACCCACACCGGGCACGGGCACTTGCGCAACAACCGTTTGATGCTGGCGCCGTCCTCCCGGTCCTCATCGCTGGTGACGACCACCAGGTCGTAGCCCTTGGTGAAGACTTCGCCGAGAATCGCGAGAGCCGCGTTGCCAACCCGAACATCGAGCTCGATATCGACCCCGTCGGTGCTGTCACTCAAACGCTCCAAGCGTTGCATCATCTCGTGCCGATGAGCACTCTCGAGCGCTGCATCGAACTCTGCCCGGTGGATCAGCCGGTGCAGGAATGTCGCCTGCGGAACCACGCCCAGCAACCCGAGGCGCGCTCCATTGCGCTGGGCGACGTCAGCGACACGATCGATCGCCGCCTGATTCTCATCGTCGCCAAGTGGGCTGAACAGGATGTTGGTGAATCGGTGCACTGACGCAGCCCTTTCGTAGCCATCGGCGGATCGGTTGCGTATTCCCCAGATCGCAGATGGCAGGTTCGACCCTGGATGCCGAACATAGTCAGGCCGAACGGCATCCGCCAGGGCCCGAATCCCCTTTTCGGCAACCGGCGCCGCGGCGCCACGCGGACCGTCCGAACCCAGCGGGTTCGGACGGTGCGTTGTTGCGTCGAGTTCAGTCGGGGCTCGCTGCGGGTGAACGCAGCCAACCTTCGTTGTTCAGGCGGCCTTCTTGCCCGACATGCGGGTCACCGTCGACTTGACGGCCTTCGGCTCGACCGGCTTGGGGACCGTGTCCAGCTTGACGAATACCGGGTGCATCGCCTTCATCATCTTGCGGGCGAACGCAATCTGCTCGTCGACGAACCGCTTGCGGAACTTCAGCTGGGTCTCCATGAACTCGGCGGTCTTCGGGAGTTCAGCCATGAACGAGGGGCGATCCGGCACGAGCTTTGCGAACGTGTCGGCGCGCTGTTCGGCGAACTTCAAAATCGGCTCTTCGATCCGCTTCACCGTGGTGAAGTAGTCGTCCTGCCATTCCTTGATCGTGGTCATCATGGTCATCGTGGAACCTCCTTGGGGGCGTTCTGTTTGCACTTCCATGATGCACCCAAGTGCTGCCTTCTGCAAGCAGAATGCGAGTGACAGTTACCACAGGGCCGTGGCAGGCTCGCTCCGATCGCGTTGACCATCCCAGCGGTATTCCGACGCCCATCTGCTCAGGTGCTGATATCGACCCCGAACGCATCCCGAAATGCGGCGATGTAGTCGTCGAGTGATTCGTTCCTGCCGAGCGCCACGAAGTCGGCATCGGACATCCGCTGACGACCCGAGATCACTCCCTCGCTGCACCAACTGACGGGGTAGCGCAGGTCCGGGGTGTCGGTCTCGATCGCATGGCGGATCACCCGGGCGACCTCGATCGCGTCGGTGGCATGGATTCGTCCGGCGGCGTACAGCTGGAGCATCTTCTCGTACGCCCCCGAGTAGGCGCCGGAGGTGTCGGGCATGTCGAGGTTCTTGCCGAAGATCGACGACTTCGTGACACCTGGCTCGATGATCGCCACCCGCACACCGAACGGCGCCAACTCGAGTGCCATCTGTTCACTGACCCCCTCGAGCGCCCACTTGGCTGCGACGTACGGCGCCTGGGCGATCGCCCCGAAGCGGCCGACCACCGACGAGACGTTCACGATCACTCCACTGCCGTGTGCCCGCATTCTGGGGAGCACCGCCTGGGCACAACGCACCACGCCGCACAGGTCGACGTTGAACACCTCGGCGAATCGAGCCGGCGTGGTCTCCTCGACGACACCGTTGCCGCCGACGCCGGCGTTGTTGACGAGGTTGTCGATGTGGCCCGCCCGTTCGTAGATCTCAGCGAACCCGTCGCGAACCGAATGGTCGCTGGCGATGTCGACCTCCACCAACTCGACACCGACGTTGACCGCCTCGGCGGCGTCGAGCAGCTTGCCCGCCCGCGATACGGAACGAACGGTGCCGTACACCGTGTGACCCGCTTCGGCGAGGTGCACTGCCGTCGCACGCCCGATTCCTGAGTTGGCACCGGTTACGACGGTCACGGGGGCATCAGACATGGCGTGAGGCTACGACAGCCTGTTCGGATTCTCGGACTCGGCGAGCCCGGACGCCGCGTTTCGGGTTCAGTTGGCGGTGTCGGCGATCTGGCCTCGCAGCTGGCCGATCCAGTCGTCGGCGAGCTGCCACCGCTCGTCGGCGTGCGCCCTGGCGTCGTGGGCGTGCCCGTCGACCCGTGGCCACGAACCGAAGAACTTCACGGTGCCCTGCTTGGCGTGCAGCGCTCGCATCGCGTCTGCGAGGAGATCGTCGGCGACGTGGCCCTCGACGAACACGATGAAGCAATAGTCGCCCAGCCCGCCGTGTTTGGTCGGCCGCGAGATCAGATTCGACAAGTTCAGACGGCGGGCGGCGAACTCTTGCAGAATCGAGATCAGACTGCCGGGCTCGTCGGCGCGCTGGTACACGACCAGCGCTGTGCGATCGTGCCCGGTCGGCTGCGGGATACCGCGCCGGGCCACGACCACGAACCGGGTCTGGTTGCCGTCGTGGTCCTCGATGTTCTCCGCCAGCACCTCGAGTCCGTACATCTCGGCGGCGACCCGCGGTGCGATCGCGGCGACGTGCACCGAGGGATCCTCGCTGACCACCTGCGCCGCTCCGGCGGTCGACGACGCGATGCGGATGTCGGCGTCCGGCAAGAACTCGCGCAGGAATCGATGGCACTGGGCGGTCGCCACCGGGATCGACAGCACCTCCTTGACGTCCTCGATCGTCACCCCGGGACGAGCGGCGAGCGACAGGTGGATGTCGAGCACGACCTCGCGGGTGATCACCAACTCATGGTCGAAGGCGAGTGCGTCGAGCGTGAAGTTGACCATTCCCTCGATCGAGTTCTCGATCGGCACGAAACCGAAGTCGACCTCACCGTTCGTCACGGCGTCGAGCACGTCGGGCACCGTGCGGTAGGCGACCACATCACCGGCGGCAAGGTCGGGCTGCGTGCGCAACGCCTGCTCCGTGAACGTGCCGAACGGCCCGAAGAACGCGACCCGATGGGAGCGATCGGGGGTTGGCGCTATATCCGGAGCGTTCATCCTCCCGAGGCTACGAGGCGCACATCGGATTCCGAAGCCCGGTTCCGGCGGGGTGGCCGTGGGCGCGTGCAACGTCGACCGGTCGGTTCTGCCACCATGAGCGGATGGACGAACCGGCGCTGAGAGCGATGATCGAGGCGATCCGCTCGGGGGACACGTCGCCCGACGAGGCCGTTGCCATGTTGCGACGACTGCCGTTCGCCGAGGTCGGCGAGGCGCTGGTCGATCATCACCGCTCGCTACGCCAGGGCGTGCCCGAGGCGGTGTACGGACCCGGCAAGATCGGCCGAGCAATGCGTGCGAATCGTCGAAGAGCTGCTGGCTCACGGCTCGGGCCCGGTGCTGCTCACACGCGCCAGCGACGACCAGGCCAAGGCCGTGCTGGCCGAGCACCCTGGCGCCGAGCAACACGCAGGGTGCCTGTTGTGGCGCAGGCCGGTCGCCCGCACCGACCGACGCGTGCTGGTCGCCACCGCCGGAACAGCCGACACACCGGTCGCCGACGAGGCCTCCATCACGTTGGCCGCCTACGGCTGGGACGCCGACCGATTGCACGACGTCGGTGTGGCGGGGCTGCATCGACTGTTGGCCCACCTCGACCAGATCACCAGCGCCGACGCGATCGTTGTCGTGGCCGGCATGGAAGGCGCCCTCGCCAGCGTGATCGGTGGGCTCACCGCGTGTCCTGTCGTGGCCGTGCCGACCTCGGTCGGATATGGGTCCAGCCTCGACGGCATCACGGCTCTGTTGGCGATGCACGCCTCGTGCGCCAGCGGCGTCACGGTGGTCGGGGTCGACAACGGGTTTGGTGCAGCCAGCGCAGTCGCCAGAATGCTGCGCTGATGACTCGCACCGTTTGGTTCAACTGCTGTGCCGGTGTTGCCGGCGACATGCTGCTCGCTTGCCTGATCGACGCCGGCGCCGACCGACTCGCCGTGATGGAAGCGTGGGGCGGGCTGGGTGTCGACGGTTATGCAGCCACGTGGGAGCGAGTCCAGCGGTGTGGCGTGTCGGCGTTGTGGACCAATCTGGCGATCGACGACCACAGCCACGACCACACAGCGCATGACCACGACCACGACCACGACCACATGCACCGTCCCGCCAGTGAGGTGATCGCCCTGATCGAGGCGGGCGACCTGCCGGCCCAGGTCGCCGACGACGCTGTCGCCGTGTATCGCACGTTGGCTGCGGTCGAAGGTGCGATCCACGGAATCGACCCCAACGACGTCGAGCTGCACGAGGTCGGGGCGCTCGATTCGATCCTCGACGTGGTCGGCGTGTGCGCGGCGCTCCATTCACTCGGAATCGACCGAGTGACCTACTCCCCGATCGCAGTCGGGCACGGCACCGTTCAGACGGCACACGGACGGCTTGCCAACCCGGTCCCGGCCGTGAGCCGACTGCTCGCCGAGGCCGGCGCCACAACGGTCGGAGTCGACACCACGATGGAGCTCTCGACACCGACCGGCGTGGCGCTGCTGACGGTGCTCGGCGACTGGTGCGGCCCGATGCCCTCGCTCACGGTGTCCTCGACCGGTTTCGGGGCCGGCACCGCCGATCCGCCCGGCCGTCCGAACGTCGTCCAGGCGATCACCGGGATCGAGACAGGTGGCGAGAGCGGCGCACTGCCCAACTCCGGGCGCCCGTGTCACCTGCTGGAAGCCAACGTCGACGACGTCACCGGTGAAGTGCTGGCCCACACGATCGCCCGCTTGATCGAGGTCGGCGCCCACGACGCCTGGGCGACACCGATCGTGATGAAGAAGGGTCGCCCAGCTCACACCGTGCACGCACTGTGCGACGACGCCCATTTCGGTGCCGTTCGCACGGTCCTGATCTCCGAGACCGGCACACTCGGCGTGCGGGCGTCGTCGGTGCAACGCTGGCCGCAGCAACGCCGGCAAGCCGACGTCGACATCGACGGGCACACCGTTCGGATCAAGCTCGCCGAGGGCCGCGTCAAGGTCGAACACGACGACGCGCTGACAGCGGCGAGAGCACTCCAACGACCACTTCGGGACGTGATCGCTCAAGCCGAACAGCTCGGTCGGCAATTGGATGCGCAGCCCGAAACCTGACCAGCGGGCGTTCAGCCACGACCGGTGCCGAACGGATCAGGTGACGTTGGGAAGTGCCGCCAGCAGGCTGGCGGTCTCGCTCGCGGGGCGTTCCCCCGACCAGCGGGCGACCACGATGCCGTTGCGGTCGATCAAGGTGACGAACGGAAACCCGCTCACCCCGAACACGTTGGAGGCGATGAACATCTCGTTGTCCATATCGACGCCATCGGCCATGGCCGGGTAGGTCCAGTCCTTGTCGTCGAGCCACTGGCTGGGCGGGAAGTTGGGTTGACCAGGGCTGACCGCCGTGCTGACTGCCACCACGTTGACGTCATCTGGCACGCGATTGTCGTCGCGCAAACTGTTGATGACCGGAATCTCGGCGTTGCAGTGCGAACACCAATGGGCCACGAACACGACCATCGTCGGACCGTCGGCGGCGGCATCGATCCGAACTGGTTTCCCGTCGTAGCCGAGGCCGACCAACACGGGCGCCGCAGTGCCGACCGCCGGGTCGGCGGTGAAGTCCTGGGTGGTCAACACCGGCAAGACGTCGCCGATCACCTCGACCGGGCCGATCTGGCCAACCAGGTTGTCCGGAATGCTCGCTGCGACCGTGGCGTTCGGGCCGCCGTCCACCGGGGTCGCCAGGTCGCTCGCGTTTGCGGGGTCACCCGATTCATCCGAGGAGCCACACGCGCCGAGCACGCTGAGCGCACCGACGAGAACCACGGCACCAGTTCGACGAAACGAAATCACGACAACTCCTCAGGGGGTGTGACCGAGTCGAACGACACGGTGTTGAGCACGATGATGGCGATGAACCCGGCCAGCGCTCCGAACGCCAGCGAGACGAACCCGAACTCGCGGTACCAGACGGCGGAGCAGGGAGGGCCGAACAGGGCGCACGACTCGGTATCGGCCAGCACGCCCCATTCGATCAAGTAGTGGTAGGTCGAGATTCCGGCACCGATGACGGCCATCGGCACGAAGTACCAACGGGCATGAGCATCGCGTCGGATCAGGGCGACGAGGGCGACGAGCGCGATCGGGTACATCGCGATTCGCTGGAACCAGCACAGGCGACAGGGCACGTAGTCCGCGATCTCCGAGAAATACAGACTGCCGAGCATGGCGACCCCAGCAACGGCCAGCGTCAGCGAGTGGCGTGCTGCGACCACTTGGCCACCCAAGTTGGCGGCCACAGCGGAACGCCGGGCGAGCAGTCGGGCGATGACGATCAGCACGGCGCCGGCGCCCGCCACGATCGCCAACACCGACGTCAGCGTCTGCATGGTTCCGACCACCTCATCAGTATGGGCCGAACAACTCGTTTCGGAACGGCGCCCCCGGCGATCACTGACTTTGTACCCGGGTCTTTGGTCACCATCGGGCAGCGACGGTGCATGGGCGTCGACCAGTAGCGTGCGATCTGGTCATGGCCTCTGCTCTCATCGATCTGCGCCGCACCCGGCGCGCTCGCCGCCTCGGCGACACCGAATGGTTCGACCTCGCCTACCACGTGTACTTGGCCGGAATCTTCGGCGGCAGTGCGATCATCGTCGCCAGCGACTACATCGGTGATCATCCGCTGAGCGACAGCGCCGCCGCCGACGTCTTCGCCCATGGGCCGGCCGTGCTCGGCCTGCTGGCCGTGCTGGCACTGATCGGCGGGATCCGTAGCGGCACCGAGGGCGGCCCTGTGTCGATCGAAGCTGCCGACGTCGTGCACCTTCTGCTCGCTCCCGTGTCGCGGACCAGGGTGCTGCGATTGCCGCTGCTGCAACGGATTCGGGCGGTGATGTCCGGTGCGACGCTGGCGGGCGGCGTGGCAGGTTTGCTGGCGTCCCAGCGACTCCCTGGTACGGGACCCGATTGGACCCTCTCCGGAGCGGCATTCGGAGCATGCGTCGGAGGGGTCTTCGTGGCGGCGGCGACGTTCGCCCACGCCACTCGGCTACCTGGCTGGACACCTCTCGCGGTCGGCGCCCCACTGGTCGGCTGGCAAGTCTGGGCGATCACCGACACGGTCGCCGGACCCGGCGACTCGCTCGGCAGCCTTGCCCTGTGGGGTCACCGACAGCACACCACCGACCTGCTCGGTGCCGCAGTGGTGGCGCTACTGCTGGCCGGGTCTGTCACCCTGGCCGGCCGGCTGCGGGTCGAACATCTCGCCCGGCGAGGTGACTTGGTGTCGCAACTCCGGTTCGCGGTCACGATGCAGGACCTGCGAACCGTGGTGGTGTTGCGCCGCCAGTTCCGCGAGGAACAGCCGCGTACCCGCCCGTGGCTGCGGTTGGCACCGCGCAACGGACGGCCCGGCTTCGGTGTGACGCTGCGCAGTGTGCGAGGGCTGGCTCGCACCCCGGCGGCGCGGCTCGGTCGGATGGTCTTGATCGCCGCCACCGCAGGTCTGGCGGCCGGCGTCACGGCGCGCGGTTCGACCGCCGCCGTGATCGCCTGCGGGATCCTCGTGTTCGTGCTTGGCCTCGATCTGATCGAACCGTTGTCACAAGAGATCGATCACCCCGACCGCACCATCGGCTTGCCGCACTCCACGGGCTGGCTGCACGAGCGCCTGCTCGTCGGACCTCTGGTGTTGGCAGTTCCGATGGCGATGATCGCCGCCGCTGCATGCACGGCGGTCGCCCCGAACTCAGCGCCGGCCGCGTTCGCCTTGGCGGTTCCGGTGGTGTGGGCAGGGATGACCGGAGCCGTCGTCAACACCGTTCGCGACGACCGCGATCCCGGATCGGGCGGCGACAGCGGCCTGCTGCCACCGGAGATGGCCGGGTTCCGCGATTTGATGCGGACCCTGCTGCCCGTTGTCGCATCGACGCTCGGCACGCTGACGATCCTCGCCGTGCGCGCCAGACCTGATCTCGGCGTCGTGCTTCGATGCCTGTTCGGGCTCGGTCTGTACCTCGCCGCCGTACGCTGGTGGATCGTGCATCGAGTCGATCTCCGTCAACGCTGGAAGACGTTCGCTGCGGGAGCCAAGCCATGACGGACAAGGCCCCAACGAAGAAGATCCGGTCGGCGATCCGGCTCAAGGGGCTCGGGCGCGACTACGGCGACGTCACCGCGTTGCACCCGATCGATCTGAAGGTTCCGACCGGACAACGACTGGCCCTGATTGGACACAACGGCAGCGGCAAGACCACGTTGATCCGGATGCTGGCCGGCCTGCTCGACCCGACCGCCGGCAACGCCAAGGTCGTCGGGCACACGGCCGGGTCGGTCGAGGCCCGCGCGGCGTTGTCCTACTTGGCCGATCAGCCGATCTTCTACGACGACCTGTCGGTGCTCGAGCATCTCGAGTACGTCGCCCGGCTGCACGGGCGCCACGACTGGACCGACGCCGCCGAGGACCTGCTGGACCGATTCGCCCTCACCGACCGCGCCGATCACCTGCCTTCCACATTCAGCCGCGGGCTCAAGCAGAAGGCGGCCATCTGTCTGGCCTTCGTTCGCCCGTTCGATGTGCTGGTGGTCGACGAACCGTTCGTGGGGCTCGACAGCCGCGGTCGAGAGGAACTGATGGCGTTGTTCGACGACGTCCACGTGCTCGGCAAGACGGTCCTGGTGGCGACCCATGAACTGGCCACCGTTGCTGCCAGCGAACGAGTGCTCGCGCTGCGTGACGGAGAGGTCGTGTACGACGGCACACCGGACACCGACATCGGCGCCCTCGTCGAAGGCGCCTGACCACCTCGACCGGAGCCTCCGCAGCCTCGCCGGGGTCCTCGCTGCGGTAGAGTGCTGGCATGCAGGAATTCTCCTCCATCAGCGTGTCGTCCTATGAAGCCGGTGTCTTGGCCGAGCGTCTCACCGAGCAGTCCAAAGAGGGCTGGTCCGTGGTCGCAATCGTGCCGACCGGCAGCACCGTCACCGCCTATCTCAGCCGTGGGAGCGAGACCGGCGGCGCCGATCCCGGCGCCGATGCGGATACTGAGGAGCAGACTCCCGAAGAGGTGTCGGTCGACGAGATCGCCGCCGATGAGATCGCCGTCGCCGACGTTGCAGTCGCCGAGGCTGCCGACGATTCAGTCGCCGAGTTCGCCGAGGCTGCCGACGATTCAGTCGCCGAGTTCGCCGAGGCTGCCGACGATTCAGTCGCCGACGTCGCCGAGTCGCCGAGGCTGCCGACGATTCCGTCGCTGACATCGCCGAGCCTCAACACGACCTCCAATCGGCTGTCGCCGAGATCGTGCCGCAAGAGGTCGCTCGCCAGGCCGCCGAGGGCGTCGGCTGGGCCGTCTCCGCCGACACGACCGCGTCGAGCGACGTGGTTCCCGAAATCGCACCATCGATTCCCGAAGCTGCGTCGATCGCCGCCGACGTGGCGGTCGAGCCCGAGCCCGAGCCCGAGCCGGCAACCGCCGAAACCCGGAAGTCACAACGGTCGCCGCCGCCGCTGCAGCCCCCGCCGGCTGGTACGCCGATCCGTCCTCTCGATTCGAGTTGCGGTACTGGGACGGCAGCCAGTGGACCGAGCACGTCTCGCGGGCCGGCCAGCAGTACACCGACCCGCCGGTCGCCTGATCGAACCCGCCCGACCGACCTGTCGTAACGATTGTCGGTGCTGGCTGGTCGACCACGTTCGACCAGCGTGGAGGACTGAAGTCCCTGGGCCGAGCGCCTCCGCGCCGATACCCTCACGAGCATGCGCGCCACGTCGATCGGCCATGCCGGAATCCTCATCGAAACGGACGCCGGATCGATCCTGTGCGACCCATGGTTCCTGCCGGCATTCTTCGGTTCGTGGTTCGTGTTTCCGCGCAACGATCAACTCAGCCCAGATCTGCTGGAGCGGATCGAGAACGCCGACTACCTCTACATCACCCACCTGCACGCCGACCACCACGACGACCCGTGGTTGCGACAGCATCTCCGGCGCGACATCCCGATCCTGCTGCCCGGTTACCCCACCCGTGAGCAGCAGCGAACGCTGCAGCGGCTCGGCTTCACCGAGTTCATCCGCACGGTCGACGGCGAGGAACTCGAGCTCGCACCTGGTCTGACGATCGCCATCCACACCGAGGTGTCGATCACCGACGGGCCGGGCGGGGATTCGGCGATGATGGTCAGCGACGGTCAGACCCGACTCGTCAATCAGAACGACTGCCGCACCACCGACCTCGACGTGCTCCAGCGCCACGGTCCGGTCGACCTGCACTGGCTCCAGTACTCGGGTGCGATCTGGTACCCGATGGTGTACGACATGCCGGCTGACGACATGCGACGTCTCGTCGACGCCAAGGTCGAGAGCCAGTTCACTCGGGCGATGCGCTACGTCGACATCATCGATGCCCGCGCCATCGTTCCCAGCGCCGGGCCGCCGGCCTTCCTCGATGACGACCTGTTCCACCTCAACGTCATCGAGGGCGACGAGTTGTCGATCTTCCCCGACCAGCGATCGTTCATGGCACGCCTCGCCGCCAAGGGACACCGCGGTGTGCTCGCCATCCCCGGCACCGAGATCGAGATCACACCGGACGACATCGTCGTCACGCACCCGATCCCCGACGCCTCCGTTGCAGCGATCTTCGACGACAAAGAGGCCTACCTGCGGCAGTATCAGGCCGACTGGAAGCCGTGGCTCGACCAACTCAAGGCGGGCTGGAACCCTCCCACCACCGATCTGTTGACCACCCTCAAGACGTGGTGGGAACCGTTGTTGCGGATGGCCCCCACGATGTGCGGAGCGGTCGGCGCCAACTGCCTGTTCCGGGCGGGCGATCTGGAGCTCGTGATCGACTTCCCGAACGCCGAGGTGCGGGCGTTCGACGGCGATCCCTATTCGTTCTCGTTCACGATCCCGCGCCAACTCGTCGAAACGGTGGCCGCCGATCGTGCCGTCGACTGGTCGAACTCGCTGTTCCTGTCGTGCCGTTGGACGGGCTGGCGCGAGGGCGACTTCAACGAGTATCTCTACAACTTCTTCAAGTCGTTGTCGGTCGAACGGATGCGCCGCACCGAAGCCGAGGCGATTCGCAAGCTCAACCCACCGACCGAGACCGAAGCGGAGATCGAACTCGGCGGCTACGTGGTGCAGCGCCGGTGTCCGCACCGCAACGCCGACCTGTCGGTGTTCGGCGAAATCGAGGCGGGACGCGACGGCGATCAACTGGTGTGCACCCTGCACGGATGGCGGTTCGACTGTGAGACAGGCCGCTGCCTCACGTCGAACGACCATCCGCTCAAGATTCGCCGAAGCGACTCGAACTCAGACTGACAGTCAGCTCTGCCTGCAGCCGGCAAGGCTGTCGAAGAAGGCTGGCCGGTCAGTCTCGGCGGGAGAAACGCGGGCGCTCACCAAACACGGCGACGGTCTGGCGCAGTGGCACCAGGTCGCGGCGTTGTTTGCGTTCGGCCTCGCTGATTGCGCTCTCGGCGGCGGCGCGGGCCTTGGCGAGTTCGTCGCGAAGGCGGGCGTTCTCGAGCTCGAGTTCGCATCACTCTGCGGATGCCCTCGAGGTTCATGCCTTGCTCGGCGAGGTCGGCGATTCGTTGCAGCTGTTCGATGTCGGCGTCGCTGTAGCGGCGGTTGCCGCCGGTCGTGCGGGCCGGCTGCACCAGGCCGCGACGCTCGTAGATCCGCAGCGTTTGAGGATGCATCCCTGCCAGCTCGGCGGCGACCGAGATCACGTACACGGCTTGGGTGCGATGACGAGCGATCATGGTGAGGTCTCCGACTCAACCGTAGTCGCTGCGGCGAGTTGCTCGATCGCCAGGCGTTGCTCGTCGGTGAGCGTGGTCGGCACGACGACTTCGACGGTGACGATCAGATCACCACTGATCGTGCCTTCGCGCTTGGACGTGGTCTCGATGCCCTTGCCCTTGACGCGGTGCCGCGATCCACTCTGCGTGCCCGGTCGGAGACGCAGTTTCACCGTGCTGCCGTCGAGGGCGGGGACGTCGATGTCGCCACCCAGCGCAGCCTCGGGGAAGGTGACCGGCACCGTGACGGTGAGGTTGCGGCCCGAACGGCCGAATCGGGCGTGGGGTGCGACGCTGATCTCGACCAGCAGGTCGCCGGCCGGCCCGCCGTGGTGGCCAGGGGTGCCTCGGCCCGCCAAACGAATCGTCTGGCCGTCGGACACGCCCGCCGGAATGCGGGTCTTGACCTCGCGGGGCCGCCGCTCGACACCCGAGCCATTGCAGGTCGTGCACGGGTCGAGGATCACCGAACCCCTGCCTTGGCAGCCGCGACACGGCGTGGAGAGCGAGAACATCCCCTGGTTGTCGTCGACCACGCCGCGTCCACCGCAGATGCCGCACACCGTGGGGCTGGTGCCGGGCTTCGAGCCCGACCCCGAGCAGGTGGAGCATTGGCTGTCCGTGGTGAGGTACAGGGTGGTCGTCAGCCCGGTGGCTGCATCAGCGAAGTCGAGGTTGAGCTGGGCGGTGACGTCGGCGCCGCGCCTGGGTCCGACACTCGATCTGGATCGCCCGCCGCCGGCCCGTGGACCACGGAACATCTGGCCCAACAGGTCTCCGATGTCGCCGCCTTGCATGTCGCCGACGTTGAACGAAAACCCGCCGGGGCCGCCACCGCGTAGGCCGCCGCCCATCGGGCCAATGCGACGAACCTCGTCGTACTGCTTGCGCTTCTCGTCGTCGCCGAGCACGTCGTAGGCCGACGACATCTCTTTGAAGCGGTCCTCGGCCTTGTCATCGCCAGGGTTCTGATCGGGATGCAACTGGCGCGCCAGCTTGCGGTACGCCTTGGTGATGTCCTTGGCGGTGGCATCGGCAGCCACACCCAAGATGGCGTAATAGTCCTTCTCGAACCACTCACGTTGTGCATCCATACCGTTCCACCTCCTCGCCTCTCATTCAGCCCGTTCTGTGCAGCATTTCGGGTGCCTCAGACACCCGGTTTGCTGCACAGAACGGGGTTGGTTCAGTCCTTGGTGCGGACCATGGCGGGGCGCAGGGTCTTGCCACGCCAGCGGTAGCCGCTGCGCATCACCTCGGCAACGGTGACCTCGCCCGAGTCGCCCGACTCGTGGGCGACCGCTTCGGCGACCTCGGGGTCGAACGGCTGCGCATCGAGGTCGAGCGTTTCGAGACCGTGCTTCTTGAGCTCGGTCAACATCACGTTCAGCAGCGGTCCGACCTCATCAGGATGGCGCAGGTAGGCGGCCTCGGCGGCGTCGAGCACCGGCAGGAACGCCTCAGCCAAACGACCGGTCGCCCGATCGACATCGACCTGGACCTGGTTGGTGGTGCGCTTGCGGAAGTTCTCGAAGTCGGCCTGAACCCGCATCGCGATGTCCTTGTACTGATCGCGTTCGGCGATCACGGCATCGAGGTCGAACATGTCGGTCGGCAATCCGAACTCGGAGTCGTCGACGTCGGCGACGTCACCATCACCGAATCCGGAGGGCTGGGGGCCCTCCGGCTCGGTGTCGGCTTCGTGGTGCTCGACCCGCGGGATCTGGCCCGTGTAGTCGTCGACCTCGGACCCGCGCTCATCGTCGGGTTCGAGGTCGCTGCCGGCGTTCACGACGGCTCGCCCTCGTCGACGATCTCAGCATCGACGATGTCGTCGTCATTCACCGATGCGGCGTCGTCCTGGCCGCTCGCCGAGGTGCCGGCCGCGTTGGTGTCGCGGGCAGCGTTCTCGTACAGCTTCTGGCCCAGGGCCTGGCTGGCTGCCGCCAACGCATCAGTGGCAGATTTGATGGCGGCGTTGTCGTTGCCCTCGAGCGCCTTGCGGACATCGGCGAGCATGCCCTCGACCCCCGCCTTGTCTTCATCGGACATGCCTTCGCCCTGGTCGCGCAGCAGCTTTTCGGTCTGGTACACGAGCGTGTCGGCGTTGTTGCGGACCTCGGCCTCTTCGCGGCGCTGCTTGTCCTCTTCGGCGTGGGCCTCGGCGTCCTTCACCATCTGGTCGATGAGGTCTTTGTCGAGCGTGGACTGACCGGTGATGGTCATCGACTGCTCTTTGCTGGTGGCACGATCCTTGGCGGACACGTGCACGATGCCGTTGGCGTCGATGTCGAAGGTGACCTCGATCTGAGGCACCCCGCGAGGCGCCGGCGGCAGGTCGACCAGCTGGAACTTGCCGAGCGTCTTGTTGTAGCCGGCCATCTCACGCTCGCCCTGGAGCACGTGGATCTCGACCGACGGCTGCATGTCCTCTGCGGTGGTGAACGTTTCGCTGCGCTTGGTCGGGATCGTGGTGTTGCGCTCGATCAGCTTGGTCATCACGCCGCCCTTGGTCTCGATGCCGAGCGACAGCGGCGTGACGTCGAGCAGCAGCACGTCTTTGACGTCGCCGCGCAAGACGCCGGCTTGAACGGCGGCGCCGACGGCGACCACCTCGTCGGGGTTGACCGACTTGTTGGGCTCTTTGCCGGTCATCGCATTGACCAACTCGGTGACCGCAGGCATGCGGGTCGAGCCGCCGACCAGGATCACGTGATGCAAGTCGCCCTTGGCGACACCGGCGTCCTTCAACGCCTGTTCGAATGGGGTGCGGCAACGCTCGATCAGGTCCGAGGTCATCTCTTGGAACTTGGCTCGGGTGAGCGACTCGTCGAGGTGCAAGGGTCCGTCGGCGTTGGCGGTGATGAACGGCAGGTTGATGTGCGTCGACTGGACCTGGCTGAGCTCGATCTTGGCCTTCTCGGCGGCCTCCTTCAGGCGCTGCATCGCCATCCGGTCGCCGGACAGGTCGACGCCCTGAGCGTTCTTGAACTGCTTGACGAGCCAGTCGATGACGCGCTGGTCCCAGTCGTCGCCACCGAGCTGCGTGTCGCCGTGGGTCGACTTGACCTCGAACACGCCGTCGCCGATTTCGAGCACCGACACGTCGAACGTGCCGCCGCCGAGGTCGAACACGAGGATCGTCTCGTCTTCGGAGCCCTTGTCGAGACCGTAGGCGAGCGCCGCCGCGGTCGGCTCGTTGATGATTCGCAGCACCTCGAGCCCGGCGATCGTGCCGGCCTCTTTGGTGGCGGTGCGCTGGGCATCGTCGAAGTAGGCGGGGACGGTGATGACCGCTTGGGTGACCGACGTACCGAGATAGGACTCGGCGTCACGCTTGAGCTTCATCAGCGTGCGGGCGCTGATCTCTTGGGGGGTGTAGGTCTTGCCGTCGATGTCGTCGCTCTTCCAGGCCTGGCCCATGTGGCGCTTGATCGACTGGAAGGTGCGGTCGGGGTTGGTGATCGCCTGGCGCTTGGCGACCTCGCCGACGAGTACTTCGCCGGCTTTCGAGAACGCAACGACGGACGGGGTGGTGCGGCCACCCTCGGAGTTCGGGATGACGACTGGTTCGCCGGCTTCGAGCACGGCGACGACAGAGTTGGTGGTACCGAGGTCGATACCGACAGCCTTGGACATGTGAAACGCTCCTGTTTTCGGGCAGTTGGGGGAAGATCCTGCACTGAGTGGACTCAAGTGTAGGGGGTATCCCCGTGACCGGCAACCAACCACTCAGAAAACCTGAGTCGTCTCGACTCAGGTTTTAGCCGAGGAAGTACCCGGCTGCGTCGGCCAACAGATGGCTCCCACTCTGGGTGTAGAAGCTGATCTTCCCGCCCGCCCCGATCGGCAGCATCGCCCCATTGGCGCGCGTGTCGAGCGGTGCAGCCAGGTTGATCGTCGACGCCAGCGGGCGGGCGGGGCCGGTCTCCCAGGCAGTCACAAAGCCGAGCGGACCGGCGATCGCGGTGACGTTCAGCACCACTCCGGCGACCCCGGCCGGCACGTTCCCGGTGCCGGCCACCTGAGCATCGATGCTCGCATCAGCCGCCAGATACCCCTTCGGTCCGGGAGCAGGTTCGAGTTCCCGGGTGTCGAACACGCGCTCGGGCGTCAACGGCACGAACAGGCCGACCGTCGACAGCGGCGCAGAAGCGTCGGTGATGTAGCCCGTCACATCGCCCAAGACGTGGGCGCCGGCCGATGAATAGATCCGGATCTTGCCACCTGGCCCGAGCGGCACGATCGCCAAGTTGGGTGCCGTCGCTCCGGGACGGTCGAGGTTGACGTTCGACGCCAACGGCAACGAGATCCCGAATGGGTAGGCGGTCACGAAACCAGCCGCCGTCGCTTGGACCCCGGTCAGATTGATCACGACCGCGCCGACACCATCGAGCGGGATGTCGCCGACTCCGGTCACCTGGATGTCGATGGTCTGACCGGCCGCCAGCTTGCCTCGGTGGCCGGGGGCCGAAGCGTCGGGACGGGTGTCGAACAGCCGCTGCGGGGTCAACGGCACGAACCGTCCGGCCCGTGTCGCCACATCGACGTCCTCGTAGTAGCCGGCGACGTCACCCAGCAGGTGGGCGCCGGTCTTGGTGTACATCGACACCTTCCCGTCGGTGCCGATCGGAACGGTCACGAGGTTCGGACGCGTCTGGCGCTCCAGCCTGATGTTGATCGACGACGCCAGAGGCCGACTCTGGCCGGTCGGGAACACCGTGACGAAACTCGAACCCTCCGTCGCCGTCGCCGTGACGTTCATGACCACAGCGACCGCAGTCTGCGGAACGCCGCCAGCTCCACGAACCTGCACGTCGATCGTGGTGCCGGCAGCCACGTACCCCTTCGGGCCGGGGGCTGGCTCGGCGGGTCGAGTATCGAACAGGCGCACGGGCGACAACGGCACGAACCTGGCAGCCGCATCCAACTTCGGATCGAGCGTCGCCTCCGCCGCGCCCGGCTCGCAGCCGGCGCCCCGCGGGCGAGCGACACCCTGCTGGTCGGTGACGATGCCCGCCAGGAACCCGCTCGAGCATGCTTCGGTCGGGATGCCGGCATCGAGCGGGCCACCGACGGTCGCCAACCGGATCGAGCGTGCACCGTCGGCGGTGATCGGGTCGAGCCCGAGTATCGGCTGATTGACTCGATCCGTCGCGGCGTTGAAGCTGCAGCTGTTGCCGCCGACCTCGTAGTTGTAGCCACCGGACTGGGTCGTGATCGAGCAGTTGCCACCGGCGTTGTCGCCGATCACGCTGGCGGTGATCCGGTCGAAGCTCGCCAAGCCGATCTGGGCTTTGGTGATCGCAACGCTCGCCAGGTTCCCGACGACGGTCGAGTATCGCATCGTGAGGTTGTTGACCGCCAGTGCCGCTCCCTGGCCGGCGCTGCCGGCACCTCCACTCGGACCGGCGCGGTTCTCGAACAACGACGAGTTCGTGATCAGGGTCGCCTGGTTGGCGTTGTTCGTGTTGTGGATCGCACCGCCGTCACCACCGATTCCGAACGGTCCGCTCGAGAGCGGACTGCCACCCGCTCCGGCGATGTTGCCGCGGAACGACGACGACGACACGGTCATCGTCGGCTGACCACCGGCGTAGGTACCGAACGCGCCGCCGTTGCCACCGAGCCCTCCCGTCGAACCGAACCCGCCGGATCCGGCCAGGTTGTCGACCGCCGCGACCCGCGTCGCAGTCAGGCTGGTCACCACCGCCACCGCACCGCCATCTCCGCCCGGCCCACCGGGGGTGTTGGAAGTCCCACCGATGCCGGCCCGGTTTCCCTCGAACAATGTGTCGGTCAGCGTCGCTTGCACGGCGACGATCGCCCCACCGTCGCCGCCGGCACCGCCGAGAGTCGAGTTGCCCGAACCGCCGGCGCCACCGCGGTTCTGGAGGAACTCACTGTTCATGGCGACAGCGTTGGGGGCGAGGATCCCCCCTCCGTCACCGCCCGCCCCACCTCGTGCGCCGCCGCTGCCGCCCACCCCACCTCTGTTGTTCACGAATGACGATCCGTCGACGGTGACGGTGACGTTGGCATTCGAGTTGATGGCTCCTGCAAATCCTCCTGCACCGCCGTTGCCAGTGGCCGAGGCACCGCCGACCCCTCCCTGGTTACCCTCCAACCTCGAATTGACGATCGAAACCGATCCCGGCCCATCGGCGTAGATTCCGCCGCCGACACCGCCCGAGGCGCCCGTCTCGGATCCGGTCCCGGCGCCGCCCTTGCCGGCGATGTTGTTCGCGATCACCGAGTTGGCGACCACGATCGCGCCGGCTTCCGAGTAGATCCCACCACCGGCGCCTCCACCGGCCGGATTCGCCGTGATCGAGTTGTCGCCTGCTCCGCCGTCTCCGGCACGGTTGCCGGAGATCGACGAATCCCGGATCGTCAGGGAACCGGACGTCGAGTAGATCGCTCCACCCCGGGCACCGGATGCGGCGTGACCGGCACCGGCGACGCCATTGGCGCCGTGGCCGGCCCGGTTGTCGCTGATCTCAGAGTGGTCGACGACGAGGTCGCCGCTCGCCGAACGGATGCCGCCGCCGTAGTACTCGGTGGGCGGTGTGACCGAAAGGACGCCGCGGGTCGGCAACGATCCGTTCCGGATCGTGAGGTTCTCCAGGACCAGCGTCCCCGTTCCGCGGTGATCGAAGACCCGGTCCACCGCCGTACCGATACAGAATTGTTCGATCACGGCGCGCCCTCCACCGGTTCCGCGAATGGTGAGCGCTGCTGACCGGGTGATATCGAGATCGCCGGTGACATTGTTGTCTTCGAAGTTGCCGCACTCGCCGATCTGGTAGACGACACCGGTCGGCACGAGGATGAGGTCGATCGCCGGATTGGCATTGGCTTCGTTGATGCGGGCTCGAAGCGAGCCAGGGACGCCGTCACCGAACGCCGTCACGGTGACGGACGAGGCGTGGACCTGACCATCGGTCACGGTGACCAGGGCTCCGGTGGCGACCAGCGTCGAGGCCGCCGCCAATCTTGCGACCCTGCGAACCATTGCACCCATCCCGCTACCCCTCTGCTCGTCCCCCGCCTTCCGACGCGACCCGCTTCGATATTAGGTCGGCACCGGGGACGACTTCGCCAGCGGTCAGTCGAGCAGGTTCTCGGGGCCGAAGCTGTCGGGCAGCAGGTCGTTCATGGTGTACGTCTTGCGGACACCTTCGGGGCCGGCTGCGTGGATTCGGGTGTGCTCGTCGGCGAACTCGCGGATCTTCTGGCGGCAACCCCCGCAGCAGGTCGAGAGATCGTCGCCATCGCACACGGTGACGATCGCGTCGATCAGGTATTCGCCACCGGACACCATCGCCGAGATCGCACCGGCTTCGGCACACACGCTCTGCGGGTAAGCGGCATTCTCGACGTTGCAGCTGGTGAACACTTTGCCCGAACGGGTTCGGATCGCGGCCCCGACGTGGAAGTGAGAATACGGAACGTGGGCGTGCGCCTGCACGGCGATCGCGGCGGCCAACAAATCAGACTCGACGGGGTGTACGGCGGGGGGTGCGGCATCGTCCATGACCGGATCGTAGGGGTCTCCGGCCGGCGGCACCAGGACCGTTGGTCCCCGGATCGGTGCCCGTCGGGTGGAACAATGCTCGCAAGATGCAGCCGTACTTCCGTGACGCAGTACCGAGCGATATTCCGGCGATCGCCGCGATCCTTCGCAACGGCAACCCGACCCCGCACGGATTCCAGCAGCACGAGGCGAAGCCGCAGTTGGGGTCGTACCGGGCGGCGCTGCTCGAAATCGATCGGGCCGATGGCAACTACCTCTTGGTGGCCGAGTACGACAGCGAGGTCACTGCGGTTGCCCAACTCATGACCTACCGCCACATCCACGATGGTGGCGGGCAGACCGCCCAGATCGTGTCGCTCCACGTCGCCGAGCAGTTTCGCACCAGCGGGATCTGCGGGATGCTGCTCGAACACGCCGCTCACCGCGCCCGCGAGATCGGGTGCCGACGGTTGCAGGTGTCGAGCAGCACGGCGCGCACCGACGAGCACCCGTTCTGGGAACGCCACGGCTTCGTGCAACTCGACCGCGGCTACGTCCACCTCCTCGAATAGCCCATCCCGCCAAGCCGACCGCTGCCGGAGGGGCCGGTCAGGCCAGGGTGCAGGTGGCCGAGGTTTGGCCGGCTCGGTCGTGGGTGGCGGTGATTCGCAGCTCGGTGCCGACCTCGGCTCGCACGACCCACGAGGCCAACACGCGGTCCGGGGTTCCGTCGTTTCCGTCGGTGAACCGCAGGTTGGCGCGACCGGCAAGCTGTCCGAGCTTGCGGCGCGCCGGGCCGTCGACGACCTCGAAACCGTTGTCCGGATCGGACTCGAGTTCGACCGTGATCGGCTTGACGAGGTGCTCTTTGCGGGCCAGGGCCGACACGTCGGTCGGCAACCAACCCACGTTCGCGACGCCCGCCTCGATCCGCCAGGTGTCTTCACCCAGACGTACGGCGCGGCAGTGCGGAATCTCGAGCAGCGGTGAGCACAGCGCTTGGTGCACGGCGAAGTCGGCGTGTGCCTCGACTTCGCCGCGCAGCAGGGCGAGCGGCGGGTTGGTCCAGGTGTGCAGATCGTTCCAGCCGCCGAGCTCGATCGGGCCGAGCTGCGGGTGATCGAACCGATACCAGTCGACGTAGCCATCCGGGTTGTGCTCGTCGCACCAGCGCAACACGGCCAGCGCCTCGGCATCGCTCGGGCCGGTGTACCAGAAAAGCGTCGACTGCTTGGTGCCCGTGGCGGCGTACACGATGTCCCAGAACTCGGTCGTCCAGCCGTACACACCGAGATGCTCGTAGGCCCAGTCGTCGGCAGCCCCGCTCATCGTCTCCGACGGGTCCCAGGTGAAGTCCTCGTAGACCGAGTGGGCGGGATATCCGGTGAGTGCCGTGCCGCGCTCGGCAAGTTGTTTCCAGGCCCACACGTCGAGCGGGGCCAGCTTGGCATCGGCTTGCGTCGACGACGGTCGCAGCAGCACGCCACCGCTGGTGTGATAGGCGTTCATGCCACAGATGTTGGGGCGCGCCACGATCGCCCGCACGAGTGCGTCGATCTCGGGCTCGCTGAGCGGATGATCACCCGAGCCCGGCACGCTGCGGCCCCACCCGGCCGGGAAGTTTCGGTTCATGTCGAGGCCCTCGACCGGCCGCGGGGTGTCGACGGTGAATCCGTCGTAGTCGGCGACGAAACCCTCGGTGAAGGTACGGTACGTCGCGGTGCCGGCCGGCGCCCCCTCAGGCGGCACCGGGATCAGCAGACGGACATCGTCGGGGTGCGGCATCCATCCACCGTTCGGGTCTGGCACCCGCATCTGCAGAATCCGTCCGTCGCCGTCGATGTCCTCGTTCTGGAGGCCCGGCCAGCGATGACCGTCGGTCCACGGCCACGCCCGTACGCTCGAGCGACGAAACCTCGGCCGGTCGGCGAGCACCCACTCGGCACCGTCGGGGTTGACCCGCGGCACGACGTAGAAGGTGCGCGTCCGGAGGGCACGAGTGACGGCATCGTCTGAGCCGAAGCCGGTCACCAGCCGGTCGATCAGATAGCAGGCCGCCACCGTCGCGGTCAGCTCGACGGCGTGGATGCTGGCGTCGACCCAATGCGCCGGCTTGGTGTCGTGGCCGCCCGTCGACGAGTCGGTGATGGTGACGATCTGGAGCGGACGACCCTCGTGAGAGGTGCCGTAGGTGTCGAGCGTGACGAGCCCCGGGTGGGCGTCGGCGACCTGGCGCAGCCAGGCCACCAGATCGTCGTATCGAAGGTAGCGGTCGAACCCATACTCCATCGCCGGGACATTACTGCGGCGACCACGGATGACTCCTGGTTCGGCAGGCCGAATGTGGGCCCAGAGCCTTGCGGCTCTCGTCTCGCCACCCGCTACCCCTGTGGGTCCACTGCAAGCTATCGTCCCTGCTGCCGGCCTCGCCGAGGTACTCGACGGTCCCCAAACCGGCACAGCACAGTGTCTTGGAGGTCCACATGAAAACCGCCTTGCATCGCACCGCCTGTGCGGCCGCCGCGATGGTGTTGGTTGCGGGTTGCGGTAGCGCGAGTGGCGACGGTGACGGTGGCGACTCGTCCGCCTACGAATCTCCGATGGCCGAGCTGTTCGGTTGGAACGAGCAGTCGTCGCCGGCCGAGCAACGCGCCCAGCAACTCGCTGTCGAGGAGTTCGTCGCCGAATGCATGCGGGCAGAGGGATTCGAGTACAACCCCGTCGACTGGGACGCCCAGTTCAGCGGGTTCGCCGACGAGGACGCGGATCTCTTCAACGACCCCGACGCATACGGGGAGAAGTACGGCTACGGCGTCGTCCACAACTACGAGCAGTACGAGGAGCCATACATGCTCGGTGAAGATGGCGAAGGCGGCATCGGCGGGCCCGTCTTCGAAGACCCGAATGCGGAGTACGTGGAGTCACTGTCCGAGCGCGAACGCGAGGATTACTACACGGTGCTGTACGGCGACCAGAGCTTCTACGAAGAAGCGGCTGTGACCTTTTCGACCATCGATGGAGCATCGGAGGGCGACGTCGCATCGTCCGAGGCGTTCGTGCCGCCGCCGCTCGAAGAGCAGGGTTGCCAGGGCAAGGCCCAGGCCGAGGTGTACGGCGAGGATCAGTTCGGCTTCGACCCGGATGTCCAAGCCCGCCTCGAGGATTTCTTCACCCAGCTGCAGGACGACCCCGAGATCCAGGACGCCGAGCAGGACTGGCTCGACTGCATGAACGAGAAGGCATCCGACGACCTGGAGTCGAACGTCGAGGGCTTCGAGGTGACCGGACCCGACTCGATGTACCAGCTCGTCGACTTCATGAAGTTGGAGGCGATGGGACAAGAGGTCGTCGACTACGAGAGCGACGAGTTCGGAGGCTCGGGCTACAGCAACGAGGGTGAGCCGAAGCCGATCCCTGACGACGAACTCGAAGATACTGCGTCAACGCGAACTGGAGATCTGGAAGATCGACCGCAAGTGTCAGAAGGACGTCAAGCTCGACGAGATCAGAATCGAGATCGAGCAACGCCTCGTCGACGACCTGAAAGCCGAGTTCCCCGACCTCGGCGAGCCGGGTGAGTGATGACACCAGACGATCAATCGGTCGACCAGCACGACACCGACACGCCTGACGACACCGACCAGACCTCGAACGATCAGCACGACGAGACCGACCCCGACACCTCGGGCGACCAGCCTGACGAGTCCGACCAGACCGACCCCGACACCTTGGGCGACCAGCCTGACGAGACCGACCAGACCGACCCCGACACCTCGGGCGACCAGCCTCACGAGATCGACCAGACCGACCCCGACACCTCGGGTGACGCGGTGGATCTGCCCGACATGGCCCCGGTCTCCGTGGCTCTGGAACCCGATGCCGCTTGGCGAGCGGGGGCCTCGAAGGCCGACGGTCGTCGCCGACGCCGTCAGGGTCTGCTCGTGATCGGTGTCGCACTGGCGTCGGCCGCCACCGGAATCCTGGTCGGCACCCGGATCAAGTCGCCGGCCGACGAGGCGGCAGGTCGGCTGCCACCGGCGGCTTCGCGGATCACGGTGCCGATCGAACGTCGCGTGCTGTCGTCGTCGCTCGTACTGTCTGGAGAGGTGCGCTACAACGAGCCGACGCCGATCCGTTTGGGCGGCTCGGTCGGCGTAGAAGAGGGCGAGACTCAGGTCATCACGGCCGTACCCGAGGTCGGCCAGTCGATCAACGAGGGCGACCTGCTGTTCGAAGTGACCAGCCGCCCGGTGTTCGTGCTGCAGGGCGAGCTGCCGATGTACCGACGCTTGGCAACCGGTTCCCAAGGGCCCGACGTGCTCCAGCTCGAGACAGCCCTCGAACGGCTCGGGTTCGCGCCGGGCCAGGTCGACACCGTGTTCGACGCCGCCACCGCCGCCGCCATCACCGAGTTCTACACCCAATCCGGGTACGAGGCAGAGGGTCCGTCACGGGCGCAGCGCGACGAGCTGCGCGTCGCCCGCCAGGCGATCACCGACGCCGAGACGGCCCTGCGTACCGCCCGCGACGAACTCGAACGCGACCGGGGCACGTTGCCCGAATCACAGCTGCTCCAGCTGCGACAAGCGGTCACCTCGGCCGAGGCAGCGGTTCCTGCCGCCGAAGGCTTCGGCCGCACGCGCCCGTCAGAACGCTGCGCTCGAAGTCACCACCGCCACGGTGTCGCGTGACGCTGCACGAACCATCCGTGACTCGGCACGAACGATTCGCAACGGTGCCCCTGGGTCGATCGACCCGCCACGGGCGAGCCGTACACCGCCGAGCAGATCGCCCAACTCGACGTTGAACTCGCCACCGCCGAGGAGAATCTGGCTCGCGCCGAGCAGACGCTCACTACGGCCGTCAACAACGAACAGGCCGTGGCGACCCAGACCGACGCCGAGATCCGCGCCGCCAGAGACAATCTGGAGTTGGCTCGGCTGCAGCTCAACGAAGCCACAGCACCGGTCGACACGTCCACCGAGCAGGCAGCCGTCGAAAAGGCCCAGACCAATCTCGACGCCGCCACAGCCGATCTGCTCCGACTCGAAGCGAGCGTCGGGGTGCGAGTGTCGCCAGGTGAGCTGTTGTTCGTGCCGATCACGCCGACCAACGTGACCGAGATGTACGTCGTGCCCGGCTCGGCGACGACCGACCAGCTCGGGCACCCTGTCGACCTCGGAGACCTTGGTCGCGTCCCGCGTCAGCCGTGGTGACTCGGGGCTCGTGACGGTCGGTGCGCCGGTCACCATCGAACTGCGCGACCTGGCATTCGAAACAACCGGAACCGTGGTGTCGATCGGCCAGCCCCGCGAGGATCCAAACGATCCGAACGCCGGCGGTGGAGGCTCGACCAGACTCGAGGTGCTGATCGCCCCCGATCAACCGGGTGAGCTGAGTGACTACGTGTTCTACGGGGCCCGGGTCACGATCGACATCGCCTCCACGGACGGCGAGGTGCTGACCGTGCCGGTGGCGGCGCTGACGGTCGGAGCCGACGGATCGAGCCGAGTCGAGGTCGAGACGGCCCCGATCACCGCTGACGCTCCCGGCGCCACGACCCTCGTCGTCGTCGAGGTCGGACTCACCGCCCAGGGGCTGGTCGAGGTCCGCTCCGACGAACTCCACGAGGGCGACCAGGTCGTGGTCGGAACAGAGACCGGTGAACGCCGCAACGAGGACGACTCCGGTGATTCCGGCGCCAGCGGCTGAGCTCGAATCGGCGCATCCCGACTCGACGCCATCCGGATCGGCCGCCGCCCGGATCGAACCGGTCATCTCGATGGAGCGCGTCTCGCGGGTGTTCGACAGCACTCCGCCGGTGCACGCCCTGCGCTCGATCGACCTGACGATCGATCGTGGCGAACACGTGGCAGTCGTTGGGCCGTCCGGTTCCGGCAAGTCGACGCTCCTGAACGTGCTCGGCCTGCTCGACCGGCCGACATCGGGGACCTACCGGTTCGACGGCATCGACGTGAGCGAGCCTCACCGACGGACGCCGGGCAGGGTCTGCGCTCGGCGAGCATCGGGTTCGTGTTCCAGGCGTTCCATCTGCTGTCCCACCGCAGCGCCCTCGAGAACGTGATGATGGCCGGTTTGTACCGCCGCCGCACCCGCTCCGAGCGGCGTGATCGCGCCCTCGACGCGCTCGAACGGGTTGGCCTCGCCGACCGAGCGACCTTCCTGCCGAACCGACTGTCCGGTGGCGAGCGCCAGCGCGTCGCCGTCGCCCGCGCCCTGGCCACCCAGCCTCGACTCCTGCTGTGCGACGAGCCGACCGGCAATCTCGACTCGGTCACCTCTGCCAGCATGCTCGACCTGTTCGACCAACTCGTCGACTCGGGGCTCACGATGGTGCTGATCACGCACGATCGTCAGGTTGCCGCCCGGGCCGGGCGCCGGGTCGAGATCATCGACGGTCGGCTGACGGAGCTGTGAGGGCACCGTGACGGAGCGTCGACGATGATCAAGAAGCCACGGCGTGCCGGCAAGCGGAGTCGGATCGGCCGGCGACTCCGGTCAGCCGGATGCGATTCGGCGACTCGATCGACGAGACATTGGCAGGCGTACTGGCGCGCCCTGCTCGTGCAGCGCTGACCACACTCGCCACCGTGCTCGGTTTGGCCTCGCTGGTGGCGACGGTCGGCATCTCGACGAACATCGGGCGAGCAGATCGTCGGCCGGTTCGACGAGTTGCGGGCCACCCAGGTCACGGTGCGCTCCCGCGAGTCGGGCGGTCGCTCCGGCGCGGCGCTGCCATGGGCGGTGGAGAGTCGCCTCGATCGGCTCAACGGCGTCGTCGCCTCGGGCGCAGTCGCCGATGTGCCCAATCCCGGTCCGGTTCGCACAGCACCCGTGATCGACCCGTCAGGTGGATCCGAGCGGACGGTTCCGATCATCGCCGCATCACCGGGCTTGCTGGATGCCGTCCGCGGCCACATCGCCTCGGGTCGATGGTTCGACAGCGGCCACGTAGATCGACGTGATCACGTTGCGGTGATCGGCGCCGACCTCGCAACCGAACTCGGGATTCGAGAGGTGCGCCTGCAACCGGGAGTGTTCATCGACGACCAGTTGTTCACGGTGGTCGGCATCCTCGACGAGGCGCTCCGTGACCGGGGCTTGGTCGGCGCCATCATCGTGCCGAGCAGCGTCGCCACCCAGGCGTTCGGTGTCTCGCGACCCGACCGGGTGGTGATCGAGACCGAGCTCGGCGCCACTCAGATGATCGCCCTGCAGGCGGCGACCGCCCTGAGTCCGA
This sequence comes from uncultured Acidimicrobiaceae bacterium, assembly GCA_963700265.1. GTDB lineage: Bacteria > Actinomycetota > Acidimicrobiia > Acidimicrobiales > Ilumatobacteraceae > Ilumatobacter. The sequence goes on from CAVOWX010000008.1 coordinate 46,773, forward strand.
ACGCCCCCGACTCGCTGTCGGTCAGCGCACCGGCAGACCCCACCGGCGCCACCGAGGGCGTCAAGACCGACCTCAACGGAATGTTCCTGCTGCTCGGCCTGATCTCATTGGCGGTCGGGGCGATCGGAATCGCCAACGTCACGCTGGTCACCGTGATGGAACGCACAGGAGAAATCGGTCTGCAGGCGAGCGCTCGGAGCCCGACGCAGACACATCGCCCTCCACTTCCTGAGCGAATCAGCGGTGATGGGAACGGTCGGCGGAATTCTGGGGGCCAGCGCCGGCATCATCACCGTCGTGGCCGTGTCGGCGTCGCGGGACTGGACGCCGGTGCTCGACCCCTGGTTGCCGCTGGCGGCCCCTCCCGTCGGAGCGCTGGTCGGCCTGGTCGCCGGGCTGTACCCGGCGATCCGAGCGGCCCACATGGAGCCGGTCGAAGCCCTCCGCAGCGGCGTCTGACCCTCGACCCGTCAACGGAGGATGGCGTCGCCGGCACCGGCTGTCGCTTCGGAGCCGTCCGTAGACTGCCGGGTATGTCGCTGGAACTCAGCAAGCATCCATCGTTCGCCGGTCGACCGGGGCCGCTGCTGCTCGTGATCGCCGACGGGGTCGGCGTCGCTCCACCCGATCCCAGCAACGCGGTCACCGTCGCCGACACACCGACCCTCGACGAGCTGACCAGCGGCGAGCTGTACACCGAACTGGCAGCGCACGGGCCGGCCGTCGGGCTGCCATCCGATGACGACATGGGCAACAGCGAGGTCGGCCACAACGCGCTCGGCGCCGGCCGGATCTTCGCCCAAGGCGCCAAGCTGGTGAACCGGGCGATCGAGTCGGGAGCGATCTTCGAGACCGAGGTGTGGCACCAGGCGATCGAGCATGGCCGCGCCGGCACGCTGCACCTGCTCGGGCTGCACTCCGACGGCAACGTGCACTCGCACAACGAGCATCTCTACGCGATGCTGCGCCGGGCCGCCGCCGAAGGCGTCACCAGCGCCGCCGTCCACATCCTCCACGACGGACGCGACGTGCCCGCACGATCGGCGCTCGGCTACATCGCCACCACCGAAGGCCGTCCTGGCCGAACTCAACGCCGGCGACCCTCGCCGCAACTTCCGGATCGCCTCCGGCGGCGGCCGCATGAAGATCACGATGGACCGCTACGGAGCCGACTGGCCGATGGTCGAACGCGGCTACCACTGCCACACCCACGGCGTCGGTCGACGGTTCCCGATCGGCGACCGCGGCGGTCGAGACGATGTACGCCGAGGCCGATGCAGCCGGGTTGGCGACCGGCGATCAGTACCTCGCCGAGTTCGTCGTGGCCGATCGCGACGGGCGACCGGTCGGCACGATGTCGAGTGGCGACGCGGTGCTGCTCTACAACTTCCGAGGCGACCGCTCGATCGAGATTTCCCGGGCCTACGAGGAGCCGGACTTCGACGTCTTCGATCGCGGTGAACACCCCGATGTGTACTTCGCCGGGATGCTGCAGTACGACGGCGACGCGCTGGTACCCAAGCAGTACCTGGTCGAGCCGCCGGCGATCGATCGCACGATCAGCGAGTACCTGTGCGCCGAAGGCGTGCGTAGCTTTGCCGTGAGCGAAACCCAGAAGTTCGGGCACGTGACGTACTTCTGGAACGGCAACCGGTCGGGCTACATCGACCGCGTCGCTCGAGACATACATCGAGATGCCCAGCGACAACGTCGAGTTCGACACGACGCCGGCCATGAAGGTCCGCGAGATCACCGCCGAAGTGATCGACCTGCTGCGCACCGGCGAGTACCGCTTCGGCCGGCTCAACTTCCCGAGCGGCGACATGGTCGGCCACACCGGCAATCTCGCTGCGACCGTCGAGGCGATGACGGTGATCGACGAGTGCATGGCCGAGCTGATGGCGGTCATCGAAGAGCTCGACGGGCTGCTCGATCTACACCGCCGATCACGGCAATGCCGACGTGATGTACACCGAGGTGAATGGAGTGCGCTCACCCAAGACCTCGCACACGCTCAGCCCGGTCCCGTTCGCGATCTTCGACCCCAACTACGACGGCGAGTACCACATGGCTCCGTCGCCTGCACCCGGACTCACCAACGTGGCCGCCACGCTGCTCAACCTGCTCGGTTTCGAGGCCCCGCCGGACTACCTCCCGAGCCTGATCGAGTTCTGACCATTCGTCGACAGGCTGGCCGCGTCTCTGCGCCCCGGTCGCGGCTACTGTTTGTGCATGGCTTCCAAGTCGCTCCAGCTCGAGAACCTCCAGAAGGTCACGCTGTTCGCAGGGTGCAGCAAGAAGGAGCTGCAACACATCGCCAAGGCAGGTGACGAGATCACCATGACGGCCGGCACCACGATCATCGATCAGGGCCAGATGGGCCGCGAAGCGTTCGTGATCATGTCCGGAAGCGTCACGGTGCGTCGGGCAGGTCGCAAGATCACCACGCTCGGGGCGGGCGATGTGGTCGGCGAACTCTCCCTGCTCGATCATGGCCCACGCACCGCCACCGCCGTGTGCGATGACGACTGCGAGTTGTTCGTGATCGATCAACGCCACTTCCGCAAGGTGCTCGAAGACCAGCCTGGCATCAGCCTCAAGCTGCTCAACACGCTGGCCGGACGCATCCGCGATCTCGACCGCCAGTACTTCGGCTGACCCTCGGGCCCTATCGTCGTGCCATGCGCCCGCCTGCGGACGTGGGTCGCGGGGCACCTGCCGACTAGCTTGTTGCTCGCATGAGCACGCACGCCGACACCACTGACGCGCCCACCGCCAAGCGCATCAAGCCCCACCACCTTGCGCTCGGACTGGGCGTCGGAATCGCCGTCTTCACGGCGATCTCCGGCATCATTCCGCAGATCACCGGGTGGCATGACGAGAACGCCATCCACCGCGAGGTATTCGGGAACGTCCCCGGCCCGCTCAAGGTCGCCTTCTACACAGTGATTCCAGTGCTGCTCGTGTGGGGAGCCTTCCAGTTCTCGAACCGCATGAAGAACTGGGAGCGCGGTGCCCCTGCCCAGCGCCGCACCACCGCCAAGAACGCCAAGCAGCGAGCCGGCGACTTCCGCGCCGGCGTGTACATGCAAACGCTGCTGCGCGACTCGGCCGCCGGCCTGATGCACTCGATGATCTACTTCGGGTTCCTGCTGTTGATGGGCGTCACCACGATCCTCGAAGTCGACCACCAGTTGCCCGAGGAACTCAAGTTCCTGCACGGCCGCACCTATCAGGCGTACGCCTTCGTCGGCGACGCCGCCGGCCTGGTGTTCACGGTCGGCATCATCTGGGCGATCGTGCGCCGCTACATCCAGCGGCCGTACCGGATTCGTATCAAGTCGAAGCCAGAGCACGCCGTCATCCTCGCCACGTTCCTCGTGATCGGAGTCACCGGGTTCACCAGCGAGATGTTCCGGATCGCGCTCGACGGCACCCCGAGCTACGAGAAGTACAGCTTCATCGGCTACCCGCTGGCGCAGGCCGTCGACGGGCTGTCGGTCGGCGCCCTGGAGACATGGCATCAGTGGTCGTGGATCGCCCACGTGATCAGTTTCATCGTGTTCCTGGCGATCCTGCCGGTCACGATGCTGCGCCACGTGTTCACGTCGCCGCTCAACATGTACCTGCGCGACAAGGACCGCCCGAAGGGCGCCATGAAGCCGATGCCGAACCTGATGGAGACCGAACTCGAGTCATTCGGCGCCTCGGTGATCGAGGACTTCACGTGGAAGCAGCTGCTCGACACCGACGCCTGCACCATGTGTGGCCGCTGCACCAGCGTGTGCCCCGCCCACGCCACCGGCAAGCCGCTCGACCCGCGCGAGATCGTGTTGAAGACGGGCGAAGTGATGGCCGCTACCGGCAACCCGAAGGTCAGCCCGCCGCTCGGCACCGACGCCGAGATCACGATCGGCGCCAACAGCCTGTTCGAACGGATCACGCCCGACGAGATCTGGGCCTGCACCAGCTGCAAGGCGTGCGACGAGATCTGCCCGGTCAACATCGAGATCCTCGACAAGATCCTCGACATGCGCCGCTACCTGTCGCTGATGGAATCGAACTTCCCCGCCGAACTCGGCAACGCCTACCGGGCGATGGAGAACCAGGGCAACCCGTGGGGCATGAACCAAGGTGAGCGCGGTGATTGGGCCAACGATCTCGCCGACGTGAAGGTGGTCGATCCGGGTCAGCCGCTCGAGGCCGAGTACCTGTACTGGGTCGGTTGCGCCGGTTCCTTCGACGACAAGAACAAGAAGGTCACCCAGGCAATGGCCAAGCTGCTCACCCGAGCCGGCATCGATGTCGCCATCTTGGGGCCAAGCGAAATGTGTACCGGCGACTCAGCTCGCCGGTCGGGCAACGAGTACCTGTTCCAGATGCTGGCGATGCCGAACATCGAGATGCTCGACGGGATGGGTGTCAAGAAGATCATCACCCAGTGCCCGCACTGCTTCAACACACTGATGAACGAGTATCCACAGCTCGGCGGAAACTACGAGGTCGTACACCACACCCAGCTGCTCGAACAGCTGATCGACTCAGGCCAACTCGACGTCAGCCAGGCCACCCTCGAGGAACGCATCACCTATCACGACTCGTGCTACCTCGGCCGCCACAACGACGTCTACCTCGCCCCTCGCAAGGTGGTCGGTTCGATCAAGGGCATCGAGGTCGTCGAGATGAGCCGCAACGGCACCAAGGGGATGTGCTGCGGCGCCGGTGGGGCTCGGATGTGGATGGAGGAATCGATCGGCACGAAGGTCAACGACGAGCGTGCCCTCGAAGCGATCTCGACCGGCGCCACTCGCGTCGCCACCGCCTGCCCGTTCTGCTACATCATGCTCGACGACGGTGTGAAGGCGGCCGGCAAAGAAGAGACCGACGTCAAGGTCGCCGACCTGGCAATCCACCTGCTCGACGCGATCGAGGCCGGCGAGCAGAAGATGGGCCACCCCAGCGCCCCCCTCAACGTCCCGATGGAAACCCCCCTGCGATAACGAGTTTGACGGGATGTGCCAGGCACATCCCGTCATCGCCGACAACTCGTCGATCCAGGACCTGACCGATGACGGGATGTGCCTGGCACATCCCGTCATGTCAGTCGAAGCTCATGGGTGGGTACTCATCGGTCAGCAGGAACGCGTAGGTGTTGAGGCGCAGCGCAGCCCGTAGATACTTCATCACCCAGCCGTGCAGGCCGGCTGGCCACTTGCCGGTGAACAGCACGGCGAAGAAGGCGATGAACCAGCAGATCATCCCGACGATGCCGATCAGCATCGTGACGATCGCGGCAGGGATCATCCAGATGATGCGCAGCGCGCAGGTGAGTCGATTGCGACCACCGAGCGCTGGTACGAAGTTGACCGACACCGCTGTCCCACCCGGATCGGCCGGGGTGGCCGAGAAGTCGAACGGCGGGTACTCCTCGTGCAGGAACCCGGCGAAGGCGGCGGTACGGGTTTGGTATCGCACGCCCATGCAGATCACATTGGCCAGCCCCTCGGGCATCTTGCCGGTGAACAGGATCGCGAACCAGGCGATCACCGCCGCCACCTCGGCGACGATCGTGAGCACATAGCTGATGATGAAGTGCGGGATCGCCATCAGCCAGTGCACCAACGGCCGCCAGTTGGCGACCTTGTCTGGCGTCTGAACGTCGAGCGTCGCTGGGTACTCCATGGATGTCTTCCTCCTCGGTATGGGCGATCCCCCGATCACCGCGTGACATCAGAGTAGGTCCACCGTCTCCATCGCTGGTTGATACTCAGGGAGTTGGGAGTTGTGCCTGGCACAACTCCCAACGCTGGCGGATCGGAGCGGCGTCGGTCAGGGGCTCTACCTCTGTGCCGTGGCCGAGGTTCCAGCGTTGTGAGATGTCTGCAATCGCCGCCGCGGAAACGATCATCGCCGCTTGGGCAGCGGCACCCGCCGCCACCGTTTCGTCGGAGTCGGGCACCGTGATCGCCTGACCGAGCAGATCGGCACAGCGTTGCCGGTAGGCAACCGAGCGCGATCCACCGCCGATCAGAAACACCCGGCCGCCGAGCGTCGCCCCGACGGCTCGCAGCGCATCGACCCCACCCGACAGTCCGCACAGCACGCCATCGTGGGCCGCCAATGCCAACTGCTCGCGGGTCGTCGAGTTGGTGAGACCGGTGAACGTTCCCGTGGCGTCTGGCAGATTGGGTGTTCGTTCGCCGTCGAAGTAGGGAACCAACACCGGTGATCCGGGTTGGTCGATTGCCGCCAGCGCCAGTTCTGCCAAACCGGGGGCATCGGTGCCGAGCCAGCGCGCCACCGTGTCGGTGACCTTGGTGGCGTTGAGCGTGCAGACCAACGGGAGGTAGTTGCCGGTTGCGCTGGCGAACCCGGCGACGGCACCGGACGGGTCGTGGGTGGAAGTGTCGGATACGGCAAACACGGTGCCAGAGGTACCGAGCGAGATGGCGACGTCACCGGCATGCAGACCCAGCCCCAGGGCGGCACCCATGTTGTCTCCGCTGCCGGGCCCGACGACCACACTCTCAGGGAGGCCGAGCGACCGAGCCGCATCGGCTGTGATCACTCCAGCGGCCTGATCGGGTGCCAGCACCCGCGGAACCCGATCGAGCCAGGCGCTGCCGTCGCCACCCGTTGCTGCCGCGAGCAGGTCGGGCAGCACGGTGCCACCGGTGGGATCGAACCAACCGCTCCCGCTGGCATCCCCGCGATCGGTGACGTGCTGCCCGGTCAATCGCCAGGTGAGGTAGTCATGGGGCAACATCACCTTGGCGACGCGGTCGAGCAATCCTGGTTCGTGTTCGGCGACCCACGCCAACTTGCTGATCGTGAATGCCGCCACCGGCACGCTGCCGGTCATCGCTGCCCACTGCTCGGCGCCGAACAACTCGACCAGTCGTGCCGCCTGCGGCGGCGGACGTGGTGTCATTCCAGAGCTTGGCTGGGCGGAGCGGATCGCCTGCGGCGTCGATCAGCACGAGACCGTGTTGTTGGCCGGCGACCGAGAGCGCAACGACGTCGCGGCGGTGATCGCCGATCTGTTCGATCGCCTCGGTCAGCGCCACCCACCACGCCACCGGGTCCTGTTCGGAGACCGGGGGCGTGGTCGGGGGGTGGGTGGCACTGCCTCGGGCGACGACCGCTCCGGTGTCGACGTCGCGGGCCTCGACTTTCGTGGACTGGGTCGACGAGTCGATGCCGAGTACGAGCGGCACGACTACCGAGTCCGCTCGATGTGGCGAGCGACCAAGTTCTCGAGCATCTCCTGGCGACCGGACACGCCGACCGGTTCCGACCCGACCAGTTGCTCGTCGTGCAGCTGTTGCAGCGAGACCTTGCCGTCGAGGATGTCGTCGCGCGAGTTCCAGCCTGCGTAGCGGGCATCGCGGAAGGTGTCGAGCTCTCCGGCTTCCAGAATCGACGCGGCGGCCAGCAGCGACCGCGCCATCGTGTCCATGCCACCGATGTGACCGTGGAAGATGTCGTCACGTTCGATCGACATCCGACGCAGCTTGGTGTCGAACATCAGCCCGCCCGTGGTGAATCCGCCACCTCGCAGAATCTCGAGCATGCCGAGCGTCATCTGCTCGACCGACTTCGGGAACAGGTCGAGGTCCCATCCGAGCCGGTCGTCGCCGGCGTTGGCATCGATCGAGCCGAAGATGCCCGAATTGACCGCCGTGGCGACTTCGTGGTGAAAGTCGTGACCGGACAACGTGGCGTGATTGACCTCGATATTCGTCTTGATCTCGTTCTCCAAGCCGTACCGCTGGAGGAAGCCGTAGATCGTGGCGACGTCGTAGTCGTATTGGTGCTTGGTCGGCTCCATCGGCTTGGGCTCGATCAGCAGCGTGCCCTCGAAACCGATCGCGTACTTGTGCTCGACCACCAGGTTCATGAAGCGACCGAGTTGATCGAGCTCACGCTTCATGTCGGTGTTGAGCAACGTCTCATATCCCTCGCGGCCTCCCCACAACACGTAGTTCGCCCCACCGAGCCGTTTCGTCGCCGACATGCAGTGAGCCACCTGAGCGGCGGCGTACTGGAACAGCGCCGGATCGGGGTTGGTGGCCGCCCCGGCCATGAACCGCGGGTGCGAGAAGGCGTTCGTGGTGCCCCACAGCAACCGAACCCCGGTGCGCTCCATGTGACCCGCCGCGACTTCGATCATCTCGTCGAGGTTGCGGCACGACTCGGCGAACGTCGCCCCGGATGGGGCGATGTCGGTGTCGTGGAAGGAGAAGAACGGAACTCTGATCTTCTCGAAGAACTCGAACGCTGCTTCCATTTTCGCCTTGGCGGCGTCCATCGGAGCCAGTTGGGCGGCTGCGCCGGAGGCCGTGGCGGGGTTCCATGGTCGGTCGAGCGTGCCGGCACCGAAGATGTCGGAGCCGTCCCACGCGAACGAGTGCCAGTAGCAGGCACCGAATCGGAGATGGTCGGCCATGGTCTTGCCCATCACCACCCGGTCGGCGTCGTACCAGCGAAAGGCCAATCGATTGTCGCTGTCCGGACCCTCGTAGCGGATCGCTGGGACACCGCCGAAGAACGTGTCAGTCATGGTGTTGCTCCTTGGTTGACCAGATCGTGAGACCAGCGCTCGAGATCGTCACGAGTTGACAATCTGGCTGGTTTGTCGCAGGCTACAACAAATGTTTGTCGCTGACTAGTGCAAACATTTGACCGACTGCGTGACCGGGCCGTGCGTCGACTCACGGCGTCGTATCACGCAACGACCGCCCGAAGGAGACCAAGTGCGACGAACCGAAACGGTTGGCTCACGCAGCGAATCGATCCGCCAGGCCAACCTGTCCGTGATCCTGCGCAACCTGCATATCGGCGGCTCTGCGACGCGTTCGGACCTGGTGGCGAGCAGTGGTCTGACCCGCAGCGCGGTCGGCGCCTTGGTCGGCGAGTTGACGGAGATGGGGCTCGTTCACGAGCAACGCTCGATCGTCCGACGGCAACCCTGGGCGCCCATCGCCGATGGTGCTCCCGATCGGCGACCACGTCACGATCGCCATCGAGATCCTGGTCGACTCGCTCGCCGTCGCCGCCGTTTCGCTGGGCGGCCACGTGCTCGATCGACGTCGAGTTGACCGCACCCGCCACCAACTTCCCGTCGAGGACACCGTTGTTGCGCTGGTTGAGCTCGCCGCCGAGATGCTCGCCGAGCTGCCCGACACGCTGGTCGTGCACGGGGTCGGGGTGGCGATTGCCGGCGTCGTACGGCGATCCGACCAGCGCGTGATCATCGCTCCCAACATCGGATGGAACGACGTGCCGCTCGGCGACCTGATTCGGGCCCAACTGCCGATCGACGTGCCGGTCGTGATCGCCAACGATGGCGATCTCGGGGCCCTGGCGGAGGTGCGTCGAGGCGTGGCGACCACGATGAGCGATGTCGTCTACATCACCGGCGAGGTCGGGGTCGGTGCCGGCGTGATCGCCGATGGCCGTCCACTGGGCGGAGCCGAGGGCTTCGCAGGCGAGGTCGGGCACATCCCCGTCAACCCGGCCGGGCTGGCGTGCAAGTGCGGCTCGGCGGGCTGCTGGGAAACCGAAGTCGGCGAAGAGGCACTGCTGCGCCGCACGCGGCGCGGAGTCGGTGGGGGTCGCGGCAGTGGTCGATGACCTGTTGGCGGCCGCCGCCAGCGGTGACCCCGACGTGTTGGCTGCGATGGATGCCCATGGTCGCTGGCTCGGGTTCGGGTTGGCCGGCATCATCAACACCCTCGACCCGGACGTCGTGGTGTTGGGCGGGATGTTCGCCCGACTGTTTCCGTATGTCAGCGCCGCACTCGAGTCCGAGCTCGATCGCCGAGTGTTCGACGTGGTTCGCCAACAAGTCAGAGTGTTGCCGTCGGGCCTCGGACTGGATGGCCCGCTGCTCGGTGCAGCCGAGCGGGCCTGGGAGCGCGTGCTCGCCGATCCGGGCGGAGCGGCGCCACCGGTGCGCTGGCCGACGGCGGGGCTCCTGGCCGGCCGTCTGGGGCCAAGTCAAGCGTGATTCGGACGGTTGGACTTGACAACGACCCTCTATTTGTCGCAGGCTACAACAAATGTTTGTTGAAACTTTCGACAAACGTCGAGTGAACAGCGTGTGACGATCTCGTCTCACGCACCAGACTTCCGATCTACCAAAGAATGCCCGGCCACCCGGTCGGCAATGTCCGAAGGGGGACACAGTTGATGAGGAACCAGTTCAAGAAGGGTGCGGTGCTCGTCGCAGCGCTCTCGCTCGTAGCCGCAGCATGCGGCGGCGACGATGACACGAGCGGTCCGGTCGAGGACACCAGCGACTCGGGTACCACCGCCACGACCGCAGCCCCATCGGGCGGCGGTGGTAAGGCGGGGTTCATTCTGCCTGACTCGGCTTCGTCGGCTCGTTGGGAATCGTTCGATCGTCCGTTGATCCAGGCTGCTTGTGACGCTGCCGGGATCGAGTGCCTGATCCAGAACGCCGAAGGCGACAAGGACAACATGGCCACCATCGCCGATCAGATGATCGCCGACGGAATCGGTGTGTTGGCAATCGTCAACCTCGACTCCGAGTCGGGCGCCGCGATCCAGGAGAAGGCCGCCGCAGCCGGTGTCAAGAACATCGACTACGACCGCCTCACGCTCGGCGGCTCCGCTGACGTGTACGTGTCGTTCGACAACGTCGCCGTGGGCACCGCCCAGGGCGAAGGCCTGATCGAGTGCTTCGGTGGCGACACCGAGGGCAAGAACATCATCCAGCTCCACGGCTCGCCGACCGACAACAACGCCACGCTGTTCAAGCAGGGCTACCAGGCAGCGATCGAAGGCGCCGGGTTCAACACCGTTGGTGAAGAAGCCGTGCCCGACTGGGACAACGCCCAAGGCGGCGTGATCTTCGAGCAGCTCCTCACCGCTGCCGGCGGCGACGTCGACGGTGTGCTGGTTGCCAACGACGGCCTCTCACTGGCCGCCCAGGCAGTGCTCGCCGACAACGGCCTCAGCCTCCCGACCACCGGCCAAGACGCAACCGTCGATGGTCTGCGAGCGATCCTCCAAGGCACCCAGTGCATGACCGTGTACAAGCCGGTCATCAAGGAAGCCGAAGGCGCCGTCGCCGCAGCAGTCGCACTGCTCAACGGCACCGACCTCGGGGCCAACGCCACCATCAACAACGAAGTGGCCGACATCCCCTACGTCCAAGCCGAAGTCCAATCGATCTTCATCGACGACGTCAAGATCCCCGTCGCCGACGGCTTCGTCTCGGCTGACGAGGTGTGCGCCGGAATCGAAGACCTGTGCGCCCAGTACGGCGTCGGTGATGTCGAGGCTCCGACCGAGTCGGCCGGTGGTAAGGCGGGGTTCATTCTGCCTGACTCGGCTTCGTCGGCTCGTTGGGAATCGTTCGATCGTCCGTTGATCCAGGCTGCTTGTGACGCTGCCGGGATCGAGTGCCTGATCCAGAACGCCGAAGGCGACAAGGACAACATGGCCACCATCGCCGATCAGATGATCGCCGACGGAATCGGTGTGTTGGCAATCGTCAACCTCGACTCCGAGTCGGGCGCCGCGATCCAGGAGAAGGCCGCCGCAGCCGGTGTCAAGAACATCGACTACGACCGCCTCACGCTCGGCGGCTCCGCTGACGTGTACGTGTCGTTCGACAACGTCGCCGTGGGCACCGCCCAGGGCGAAGGCCTGATCGAGTGCTTCGGTGGCGACACCGAGGGCAAGAAGATCATCCAGCTCCACGGCTCGCCGACCGACAACAACGCCACGCTGTTCAAGCAGGGCTACCAGGCAGCGATCGAAGGCGCCGGGTTCAACACCGTTGGTGAAGAAGCCGTGCCCGACTGGGACAACGCCCAAGGCGGCGTGATCTTCGAGCAGCTCCTCACCGCTGCCGGCGGCGACGTCGACGGTGTGCTGGTTGCCAACGACGGTCTCTCGCTGGCCGCCCAGGCAGTGCTCGCCGACAACGGCCTCAGCCTCCCGACCACCGGCCAAGACGCAACCGTCGATGGTCTGCGAGCGATCCTCCAAGGCACCCAGTGCATGACCGTGTACAAGCCGGTCGTCAAGGAAGCCGAAGGCGCCGTCGCCGCAGCAGTCGCACTGCTCAACGGCACCGACCTCGGGGCCAACGCCACCATCAACAACGAAGTGGCCGACATCCCCTACGTCCAAGCCGAAGTCCAATCGATCTTCATCGACGACGTCAAGATCCCCGTCGCCGACGGCTTCGTCTCACGCGACGACGTGTGTGACGGAATCGAAGACCTCTGCACGCCAACGGAGTCTGACTCGGTTGACCGGTAACACCACGTGATACTCGGCAGGTGGCCGCCCTCTCCGGGGGGTCGGCCACCGCCGTATCACGGCGAGGCGGCGGCACCATTGGGCCGGTGTCGCCTCATGTAACGTTCGGCCCACTCAACATGGGGGGCAATGCTCAAGTGACTGAAGACGCGCCGATCCTGCAGGCGATCGGAATCAACAAATCGTTCGGCCCGGTGCACGTGCTGCACGACGTCGACTTCGCCGTCTATCCCGGCAAGGTCACCGCACTGATCGGTGACAACGGCGCCGGCAAGTCGACGCTCGTCAAGTGCATCACCGGGATCTACGGCAAAGACTCGGGAGAGTTCCGGTTCGAGGGCCAGCGGGTCGACCTCAACGGCCCGAAGGACGCCGCCAACCTCGGGATCGAGGTCGTGTACCAGGACCTCGCTCTGTGCGAGAACCTCGACATCGTGCAGAACATGTTTCTCGGCCGCGAGCGCACGAAGACCAGCACTGCTCGACGAGCGCTCGATGGAACAGGCCGCACGCGACACGCTCGCCAGCCTGGCGGTGCGCACGGTGAAGAGCGTGCGCCAATCCGTCAGTTCGCTGTCGGGTGGCCAGCGCCAGACCGTGGCGATCGCCAAGGCGGTGCTGTGGAACTCGAAAGTGGTGCTGCTCGACGAGCCGACCGCGGCGCTCGGCGTCGCCCAGACCTCGTCAGGTGCTCGACCTCGTGCGCCGGTTCGCCGACCAAGGGCTCGGTGTCGTGATCATCAGCCACAACATGAACGAAGTGCTCGAGGTCTCCGACCGTGTGGCTGCGATGTACCTCGGACGGGTTGCCGCCGACGTGCCCGTCACTGAAGACACCGACCAGGGAGTTTCTCGTGGAGCTCATCACGTCCGGCCGCTCCGGCGACGTCGGTCTGCTCGAGGAGGCAACGCTCTGATGTCTGACACCACCAACCCAACACCCGGCAGCCCAACGCCCAGCGGCCAAGTCTTGAGCGACTTCGCCCTCGACACCGCCAACAAGGACCTCAAGGGGTCGCTGGCCGACACCGTGTCGCGCCTCAAGGCCGGCCAGCTCGGTTCGCTCCCGGCGATCCTCGCGATCGTCGTGCTGGTCACCTTGTTCGGCTCGGTCAGCCCCAACAGCTTCCTGTCGAAGATCAACCTCGCCAACTTTCTCGAGCAGGCCTCATCCGTGATCGTGATCGCGATGGCCGTCTCGTTCGTGCTGCTTGCTCGGCGAGATCGACCTGGCTGCGGGCTTCACCGCCGGAGTCGCCGGTGCGGTGTTGGCGACCCGACTCCAGGACTGGTCGCTGGTGCCATCGATTCTGGCCGCCGCTTCGGTGGCGATCGCGCTCGGCACGTTCACCGGTTTCATGGTGGCAAAGGTCGGGATCCCGTCGTTCGTCGTGACGCTGGCCAACGTCTTGCTGTTCCAGGGCATCCTGCTGCAACTCGTGAAGAACGGTGGCAGCGTCCGGATCGAGAACCAGATCATCAAGGACCTGGTCGGTGGCAACATGAGCCCCGGTGTGTCGTGGACGTTCGTGATCGTGGCGCTCGTGCTGTTCGGATTGTCGATGTTCCGCAAGCAGCGCGTCTCGCACGGTGCGATCCCGACGTCGCTGATCCTCATCAAGCTCGGCCTCGCAACCGTCGGCGCTGTGATCTTCACGGCGATTCTGAATCAGAACCGGGCGTTCGCCAACGCTCCGGCACCGATTCAGGGCATCCCGTACGTGATCCCGTTGGTGCTGATCCTGCTGTTGGTGATGACGTTCGTGCTCAACCGCACGCGCTACGGCCGCCACCTGTATGCCGTTGGTGGCAACCCCGAGGCAGCCCGCCGGGCCGGTATCAACGTCGCTCGAATCCGGCTCACGGCATTTGCCGTGTGCGGTCTACTGGCGGGCATCGGTGGGGCATTTCTCGCCAGCCGCGTCAACTCGGTCGACCCCAACACCGGCGCCAACGACACGCTGCTGCTCGCAGTCGGCGCAGCGGTGATCGGCGGCACGTCGCTGTTCGGCGGCCAAGGCCGGATGCTCAACGCTGTGCTCGGTGGCTTCGTGCTGGCGCTGATCCCGAACGGTCTCACGCTGGTCGGCAAACGGAGCCCGCTCGGACTCGGCGAGATCGACTTCGGCAGCTCGGGCACCAAGTTCATCTGCGCCGGCCTGGCGTTGCTGGCAGCTTCATCGGTCGACGCCCTCAGCCGCAAACGCACGACATAGTTGGCACGGTCGCGCGGCGCGTCGTCGGCCGCATAGAGTCCCGCAGATGAATCGCTCGCTCACTCTGATTGCTCTCGTCTCGCTCGCTGTGACCGCCTGCTCGGCCGAGTTCTCGATCGGCGGTACCAGCCCCGAGAAGGCCGCTGAGACGATCATCGAGTCGGAGATTCCCGCCCAGCTCGGTCTGACTTCCCTGGATGCCACGTGTGACGAGGTCGATCAGCCGGAAGTCGGCTCGACGTTTGCGTGCACGGCGACGACCGATGACGGTCGCGTCGTCAGGCTCACCACTGTGATCGACCGCGAAGACCACATCGACGTCACGACGGTGAACGCTCTCAACGCCGACGATCTCGCCCGACTCGAGGCGTCCGGAGCCGAGGTGCTCGGCGCCCAGGTCGGTGTCGACCTGGCGGCTGACTCGATCGATTGCGGCGACGACGCTGTGATCCTGCCCGACGACGGAGTGATGGTGTGCGCCTTCTTTCCTCCCGGCACGGATGAAGTCCGCGATGCCACGTATGAGATCACCGATCTCGATACCGGTACGTTCAATCTGGCGATCAGCGAGACCCCGCGCGGCTGACGAATCAGCCGAAGTTCTCGAAGTAGCGGCTCGGGGTCGGGCCGCGTTGGCCCTGGTACTTCGAGCCGCTGGCACCCTGTCCGTAGGGCTTGTCGGCGGGTGTCGTCATCGACATGAAGCTGACCTGGCCGATCTTCATGCCGGGGTAGAGCGTGATCGGCAGGCTGGCGACGTTGGCGAGTTCGAGCGTGATGTGACCGTCGAATCCGGCGTCGATGAAGCCGGCCGTCGAGTGGATCAGCAGGCCGAGCCGCCCGAGCGAGCTCTTGCCCTCGACGCGACCGACCAGATCGTCGGGCACGGCGACACGTTCGAGGGTCGACCCCAGCACGAACTCGCCGGGATGCAGCATGAATGCCTCGCTGCCGTCGTCGGGGATCTCGATCAGTTCGGTGAGGGCGGCCTGGTCGCGCTTCACGTCGATCACGCCGGCGGTGTGGTTGCGGAACACTCGGAACAGGTTCGAGATCCGGACGTCGATCGACGACGGCTGGATCAGCGACTCGTCGAGCGGGTCGATCACGATGCGTCCGGCAGCGAGCTGTTCGCGAATGGTTCGGTCGGAGAGGATACGGGATCACGAACACGCACGTTAGTGAATCCACGCGGCTACTACGTTGGGCGACCATGTACCTGCCACGTCACTTCACCGAGGACAGCGCCGAGGCTGCGGTGGCGATGGCTCGGGCTGCCGGGTTCGGGCACCTGGTCGTCGCCGGTCCGGACCGCCTGGCGTCGACGCCGGTCCCGTTCCTGATCTCCGACGACGGCGCCCAGGTGCGAGCCCATCTCGCTCGCCCGAACATGATCTGGAAGCTGGCGCCGTGCGACGCATTGCTGATCGTGCCGCTCGGCGACGCGTACATCTCACCGGGTTGGTATCCGTCGAAGGCCGAACACGGCAAGGTCGTGCCGACGTGGAATTACGAGGTCGTACACCTGCACGGACGACTCGTCGCTCACGACGATGCGGCCTGGACCTCGACGATGGTCAGCGACCTGACCGACCTCAACGAGTCCGAGCTCCCGCTCGCCGTGGTCGGTCTCCGATGCGCCCGGCGACTACATCGATCAGCTGATGCGCGGCATTGTCGGGATCGAACTCGAGGTGGTCACGATCGAGGCCAAACGCAAGCTCAGCCAGAACAAGTCGGACGCCGACGTGGACGGCACGATCGCCGGTCTGGCAGGTTCACCGGTCGCCCAATCGATGCGCCAGAGCCGCCCGTAAGGGGTTCGCGTCTGACACTGCGTCGTTACGGGTGGACGGGTTGGCAGAAGGGGCGCAGGGCGTACCTCTTGGCAATCTCGAGGTAGCCGCCCTCGTAGACGCCGGCTCCCTGGCGTGCCAGTTCGACCGAACCGAGTTGCTCAGTCAGTTCCGGCAGGCGATACCAGGCGGTGCCGGGCGAGGCGTGGTGCGTGTGGTGCAGGTTGTTGTTGAGGAACATCACGCTCATCGGGAGGCTCGCTTGCACGACGGCGGAACGTGTGCCCTCTGGCACCGCCCGGTGTTCGGCGAACGTGCGCAGCCCGGTGAAGAACACCCGGCCGTAGACGGCGGCGATGGCGTATTGGAGGAACGGCATCTCGACGAGCACCAAGACGGCGATCACGATCGCGACAGCAACGGCATGACGGAGCCAGATCAGGCGGATCCGGCGGTCGGACGCGGCGGCGCGCAGGTCGCTGGCGACGTAGCCGATCGAGCCGCGCACGACTCCGATCGTGAGATGGCCCACGAGCGTGCGCTCGGCTCTCAGCACCGACCGCTTCAACCGGCCGGCGCGCTCCCAGGCCTCTGCCGAGCAGTACCTCGATTCGTTGTCGATGCCCGGTTCGGTCAGCTGCCCCGGGTCGATGTGGTGTTCGAGGTGCAGGTCGCAGAATCGGGCGAACGGGTAGATCATCCCGAACGGTGCTCCGGCGATCATCGTGTTGGCCGTTCGCCAGGGGGTGGGGTGGCCGTGCGAGACCTCATGTTGCAGCGAGGCGTAGAGGCCAGAGGCAACTGCGACGATCGGAATCGTGATCCACCACGCGAGCAGTTGATGGGTGAGCACACCGCCGACGATGCCCGCCCACGCGGTGGCGGCGATCGCGAGCGTCGGCCACTCGATGGTCGAGGGCAGTGCTGAAGGGTCGGCCGAACACCTGGTGTGGGCGGCGTGCGGGCCGTGTGGCCGAGCGGGCGTGTTGGTTCATCCGGTGGCGTGGTCGATGGTGTGGTCGATGTCGATGCGTCTACTGTGCGCCCACGGGTCGGCGATGTCACGACGCATTTGCGGATATCTGTTGACAGATCACAACAGTTATCGACATGTGGTGCGTATACGCATCATCTGCGCGAGAATGCGACCATGCCCGCCGACCGACAGACCCTGCTGGCCACGTTCCGGACCCGGCTCGACGAGGTCGTCGCCAACAGCGGCAAGAATCGCAGCCGCTTCGCCGCCGATACGCAGCTCGACCGCTCGACGCTGACCCAGCTCCTGTCGCCGACCAATCGGCGCCTGCCTCGACTCGAGACGATCACCCAGATCGCCGAGACCCACCAAGTATCGCTCGACTGGTTGATGGGCCTCTCCAACGCCGGCCCGATGCAGGCCGAGGTGATGTCGGAGGTCACCACGATCGCCCACACCACCCTGGCGGAGAACGAGGAGCGCCTGCTCGACTGGTTCCGCGATGCGATCGGCTACAAGGTGCGGTATGTGCCGAGCACGCTTCCGGACCTGCTCAAAACCAGCGCCGTGATCGACTACGAGCAGCGCACGCACGCCACCTCCACTCCGGAGCAGAAGATCGAAGTCGCCGCCGCCCGGCTGGCCTGGACCCGCGACCCGAGCACCAGCATGGAAATCTGCACGTCGACCCAGGTGCTCGACGGGTTCGCCCACGGCGAGGGCGTGTGGGCACAACTACCGGTTGGCGATCGACTCGCCCAGCTCGACCAGATGATCGAGCTGACTTCCGAGCTGTACCCGTCGCTGCGATGGTTCCTGTTCGACGGACTCCAGCGCTACGCCGCCCCGGTCACGGTGTTCGGCCCGATCCGCGCCGTGCTGTACCTCGGCCAGATGTATCTGGTGCTTGAGTTCAGCCGAGCATGTTCGCGAACTCACGATCCATTTCGACGATCACATCCGAGCTGCGACGGTGCAGCCTCCCGACGTCCCGGCCTACATCACCGAACTCCGGAACCAACTGGCCGGCCGTCGCCGTTGATCGAGCAGGCCGGACGGGGTCTGACCCCGTCCGGGCAGCTATGATCTGACCGTTCTGCGGGTGTAGTTCAATGGTAGAACGTCAGCTTCCCAAGCTGAATACGGGAGTTCGATTCTCCTCACCCGCTCTCATCACTGACAGAAGGTCGTGGGCCCGGCCGGACCTATCGTCAGCCGAGGCCGCAGGCGACGACGGCGTCACCGAATGCAACGGTGGCCTCGACGTTGACCGCCGCAGGCGGAGAACTCCCGATTCGCGTCATGCCTTGAGACGGAGGATCGTGGAGGAGCCGTCGGAGAGGCGCACGAGCGCCAACATGCCGTCATCACTCGTCGAGGTCACGTCGAGCACTTCTGCGACCGTCGACGGCAAGGCGGCGTTGAGAACTGCGGTGCCGAGATGAACGCCATCGGCATCGACGAGATGCACCAGTGCCCCCGCCAGGTCGATGACGCACCATTCATCGCCGCACCGGCCCACGCCGTCGATGCTGCCGAACCCGTCGAGCACCGTGAGGTTGCGAGGTCCGTTGAACACCCAGAGTTCGAGCGCACCGCTCGACCGGCTGGTACCGGCGAGCGCCAGTCGATTGGAACCTCCGACGGCGATCGACGTCGCCGCCAAGTCTGCGAACGCATCCGAGTCATCCGGGTCGCATCCGGCGCGGTTCACCGCCAAGCGCTGCACCGCGTCGCCGACGATCACCGTCAGCGAACCATCTCCGTCGATTCCTGACGGGCCGGTCAATACCGCGCATTGCGCAACATTGCCGGTGGCTTGATTGACGGTGACACCACTCGTTGCGCCGGAGAGCGCCAAGGCGTCGTCGACGCCTGACACGTCGGTGACGGGCTCGGTCTGGCCGAGCTCGACTGCCGGAGCTGCGCTGACGTCGATCGAACACGAGGTGACCGCAGCCCTGTCGACCTGGCGAAGATCTGAGGCTGTGACGACGTACAAGCCGGAATCGGTGGCCCCGAAGCGGAGCGCGTCCGTAGCGTTGGTTGCGCACACATCGATGGTCACGAGCGCGGTTTCCGGTTCGACAGATACCGGTGCCACCGATTCGGTAGCACTCGTCGCGGCGGGTGCAGACTCGTCGGGGGAGGTCGTGGTGTTTCGACGACCGAGGCGGCGGGTTGCTCCGGGTCGTCGACGGTCGGTTCACCGACTTCTTCGCCACTGACGGTGACCACGGTGGAGTCGGCAACATCGGTTTCAGAGGTGTCGCCGTCACTCCCGCCACCGCCGAACACCACGAAGGCGCCGACCGCAGCAATCACGGCGACGATGCCGGCCACGATCAGCCCGATCGGAGTGCCCCGCTTTGGTGCGCCGGTGGTAGCCGGTTGTGTCGCAGGCATCGACCTCGTGGACGTCGAGGCAGCGACCGGCGCGGCGTCGACAGCCGGAGCAGGGCGAATGACGGCGCGTTGCGCAATCGTTGCCGTGCCGAGGGCGATGGCCAGGTGGGGGTTCGTTGCCGACACCACCGGGCGACCGGTGTGTTCAGCCACGAGCTGACCGACAGCCGGGATGTTCGACGAGCCGCCGACCAGGAGCACCACAGAGATGTCGCTCCAAGTGGCATCGGCGGAGGCGACGACACGGTCGAGCACGCTGAGCGAGTCGGCGAGTCGCGGGCGGACCATCGACTCGAATTCGGCGCGCGTGAGCCGCACGGAGGTTCGCACGTTCGGCAGCGACACCGGGATGTCGACATCGGTGTCCTGGGACAAGTGCTCCTTGGCGGACTGGCATTCCGAGCGCAACTGCATGAGAGCAGAGCGGGACTCGGGGTCCGAGCTGTCGAGCGCGTAGACCTGTCCGTCGAGCGCCTGATCGACGTGGGCCAGGATCGCCTGGTCGAAGTCGATGCCTCCCAGCCGTTCGACGCCTTCGGGGGTGCCGACGACCGACCAGTCGCCGGCGCAACGAACGACGGCGGCATCGAACGTGCCACCCCCGAGGTCGTAGACAGCGACGAGCGACCCGTCCTCGACACGATCACTGTTCGCCACAGCTGCAGCAACCGGTTCGGGCACGAGGAGCACGTCGGCGACGCCCGCTTGGGCGGCGGCCTTTCGCAGCAGGTCGAGCCGAAATGGTCCCCATGACGCTGGATGGGCGAGCGCAACCGCTGCGGGGCCTGCGCCTTCGAGTGTCTCGACGCGGGCGATCACTTCACGCAGGAGTTCCGCCGTCAGGGCGTCGGCGCCGTAGGTGGCGCCGCCGAGCACGATCGGTGCCGGATCGCCGAACCGACGCTTGAACTCTCGCGCCGTTTCCGCTGGATGCGAGGTCAGTCGCCGCTCAGCGGCTTCACCCGCGAGGAACCCAGTATCGGTCTTGGAGACGACCGACGGAATGGTTTGCGATGTCCCGGTGAGCTGCGCGACACGCGCTGCCCCATCGCCGGCGACAGCGGCGCAGGTGTATGTGGTCCCCAGGTCGACACCCAAGGCGTAGTCGGCTCGCGAACTCACGATCGGCTGCTCACGATGGTTGTCCCCTGCATGTCCCGCCCGTTCTTTGGAATCGATCGCTGCACAGAATCGGGACTCTTCCCGATGGTTGCCGTACTGCGATCGCGTATGGTCAACGTAATGGACGCGGGCGATTCTTCAACAACGTGGCTCACTGCGCGCCTGGATGACGACGTCCGCTGGGCCGACGGGTTGCCTGACGGTGGTCCGTCCTGGGTCACCGATGCGTTCTCCGACCTGGCGACGACGGACGCTGTCGACATGATGTCTGCTGCCAACGCTCTGGATGTCGATGTCGCATTGCCGAGCGCGTCGTCAGTCGAGGCGCTCGATGCTGCGACCTTCGCAGATGTCTTCGACGCGGTGCTCGCTCGTCACCCGAACTTCGAGCCGCTCGAATCACAAGACCTCCTCGTCACGGCGCAGGACATGGAAGTCGACGTCATCGAGCAGCACACCGAACGAGCGTCCAAGCTCGTCGACCCGTTCGACGCAGCTGTCGAGAGGACGGTTCGGGGACATGCCGCCGACTTGGCAATTCCTGACGACGTGACAGCTGAGAATCGGCCGGACGATGTGGATGACCACTCACCTGACGACCTCATGGACGACGACATCACCCGGATCAATCACTCCACATCGCTGCCCGACGGAGAGGTCGCTCACGCGGCCGACGCAGCAACAGGCGGCTCCCCGGAGGTCGACCTGCCGACTCTGATGGAGTTGGACACTGACCCCTGGGTCGACGTTGCTCACGACCCCGCGACACTCGACGCAACGATCGCGCCGGGCGTCAGATCGGTGATCGATGCAATCGAACACGTGGACCGTTTCGACGACCCTGACAGCAACGACGGCATCGACGGGCTCGACAACCTCGATGACGGGCAGGGGTCCCCCGACGATGACTGAGCAATCTGTGGACACCGCATCAACCGCCGTTCAACGAGGCGAAATCCAGGAATCCGAGGTCGACCAGGCACTCGCCACCCTGTCCACCGAGTTGGCCCTTCTCGACCGGTCCGATCTCAAGCAGCGGATCGACGCGGCCCGAGTCCGAGTGTCGCGACCCAACACCGTGGTCTGTGTCGTCGGTGAGTTCAAGCAGGGCAAGAGTTCGCTCGTGAACGGCCTCGTCGGCTACGACGTGTGTCCGGTCGACGACGACATCGCGACCGCAGCGTTGACACTCGTTCGGCATGGTGAGCAACTGTCGGCGATCGTCCGGTATCGGGGAGATACGGAGCCGGCAGCGGAACGGATCAGCATCGAGCAGGTACGGTCGTTCGTGACCGACTCGGAAGTTGACGCCTCCCGGCCACCTATCGACCGAGTCGACGTGGTCGCGCCGAGCCCGCTTCTCGCCGACGGTCTTGCCATCGTCGACACACCGGGCATGGGCGGACTCGGTGCCGGCCACGCAGCGGCAACACTGTCGT
The DNA here is from genome assembly GCA_963700265.1 of uncultured Acidimicrobiaceae bacterium. Classification (GTDB taxonomy): domain Bacteria; phylum Actinomycetota; class Acidimicrobiia; order Acidimicrobiales; family Ilumatobacteraceae; genus Ilumatobacter. The sequence continues at coordinate 69,028 of CAVOWX010000008.1, forward strand.
TCCTGCCGTTCGCCGACGGCCTCATCTTCGTCAGCGACGCGACCAGTGAGCTCACCGCACCCGAACTCGGGTTCCTCACTCGGGCTCGTTCACTGTGCCCGAACGTGATCATGGTCGCACCGAAAATCGACTTCGCTCCCGAATGGCGCCGGGTGATCGAAATCAACCGACGTCACCTGGCCGACCGAAACCTCGACATCGCACTGATCCCTGTCTCGTCGGCGCTCCGCGCCGAGGCGTTCGCCACCCGAAACCGTCTACTCAACGACCGCAGCGGATATCCCGAACTGCTGGGCGCGCTCGAGACGCAGATCATCGGCCCGGCCAAGTCCGGTGCGTCCGGGCGCGCATGCGTCGAGGCGATCGCCTTGATCGACGCCACGAAGATCGCACTCGGGTCTGAACGGGCGGCGCTGGAAGATCCTGCCGCGCACGAGGCACTCAAGACGTCGGCAGCTGAGGCGACCGAACGGCTCGACACGTTGCGCAGCGTTGGGTCGAAGTGGCAGACCGTGCTGGGAGACCGGCTCGCCGACCTGTCGTCGGATGTCAATCACCGCTTTCGTGGTTCGATCCGCGACACAACGCGCGAACTGGAAGAGGGGATCGAGTCGCTGAAGAACGCCGAGGAATGGGACGCTATGGCGCGCAATCTGCAGTCGGCGATCGCTGATGCGGTGACTGGGGTGTTCGTGGCCGTCGAGGACGGACGCGCAGCCATCCGGTCGGAAATCGCCGACTTGCTCCGCGCCGACGACGTGGTCGGACCGACTGCACAACGAACGAACCAGGTTCTCGACACGAGTGGCATGTGGCGCGCCCGTGGCATCGACCCCAATGAGTCGACCGGTGGCAAGGCGTTCCGTACGGGGCTGACCGGTCTGCGCGGTGCACAGAGCGGCGTGATGATGTTCGGTCTCACCGGCGGATTCCTCCCGTCTGCAGCAGCACTCTTCATCGCTTCGAATCCCGTGCTGCTCGGCGCAGGTGCGCTGTTCGGAGGATTCCAACTCGTGGAGGACCGCAAGCGGCGCGTTCAGCAACGCCGTCAAGCTGCACGGGTTCAGATGCGACAGTTCACCGACGACGTGCAGTTCGAGATGGCCAATGAGCTCACGAAGGTCGTCAGAGATGTCCAGCGAGGATTGCGCGACGAGTTCATCGAACTGATCGGCGAGCTCCAACAGAGCTGGGTGCAAGCGGCAAAGCAGGCAGACGAGGCGCTCGCCCTCGGGGCCGACGGTGCCGCGGCACGAGTCGCCGCGATCTCCAAACATGTGCAGCAACTCACGGCGATCCGTTCGAGATTGGAGTTGTCGTGAACGCACCCACCGATGTGGTCGCCGATGTCGAAGCACTGTGCGAGACAGCCCGCCGGATCACCGCCGGCGGCCCGCTCGAGGCGACGGTTCGAGACATCCACGACCGGTTGCACGGACCGCTGAGGGTTGCGATCGCGGGCCGAATCAAGGCGGGCAAGTCGACGTTGCTCAATGCGCTCGTCGGCGAGCGGCTGGCCGCCACCGATGCCGGCGAATGCACGCACCTGATCACCTCGTTTCGTCATGCGCCCGGCTATGAGGTCGCTGCCCGTCTGCGCGACGGGACGACGATCGGTCTTTCGTTCACGAGAACCGACGGAGTACTCGATGTCGACCTCGCTGACCTCGATGTCTCCGACATCGAGCAACTCGATGTCGGCTGGCCCGCAAAGGTCCTCGCCGACATCACCTTGATCGACACACCGGGACTGGAATCGCTCAACGACGAGAACTCACGCCGCACGCGGGCATTCCTCGAACACGATGCGACCAGTCCCGCCAGCGCCGACGCGGTGGTCTACCTCATGCGGCACCTGCATCGCTCCGACGCTGACTTCCTCGGGTCGTTCATGGACCGTACAGTCGCCGGGGCCTCGCCGGTCAACGCCGTCGCCGTGTTGTCGCGAGCCGACGAGATCGGCGCCTGCCGTGTCGATGCGATGGACTCGTCGGGGCGCATCGCCCGACGTTACGCCGACGATCCGAACGTGAAGACGCTCGTCGCAGATGTGATTCCGGTCGCCGGCCTGATCGCCGAGACCGCGCTCACGCTGTCCGAGTCTGAGTACGCCGCCCTGGCGCAACTGGCTGCCCTGCCCGAAGCCGAGCGCCAACTCCTGACGCTGTCGATCGATGACTTCTGCGACATCGAACTCAGCCCACTGACTGCCGAGATTCGGCGCGACCTGTTGGGCAGGTTCGGGTTGTTCGGGGTGCGTCGAGCACTGATCGCAATCTGCTCGGGCACGGTGAACAACGCCGGGGAGTTGTCACGTGAACTCGTGCACGTGTCGGGGCTCGATGAACTCCGGTCGACGATCCGCGAGCGCTTTCTTCCGAGAGCGCGGCTGCTCAAGGCGCGGTCCGCGCTTGTTGCCCTGCGCGGCGTGGCAGCGACGCTCGTTGCGGAGGGATCGCCTGATGCGGCAGCCCTCAGCGGTGAAGTCGATCGCACCGACGCAGGTGCCATCGAGTTCGCAGTGTTGCAGGCCGCTCACCTCGTGATGTCCGGAGCGGTCAGACTGAGCGATGCCGAGAGTGCTGAGGTCGTGGAGTTGCTGTCGAGCCCGACGCCAGGTTCGTTGTTCGGAGTCGACACGGCGGCAGGCGCTGATCGTCAGGCGATCGCGCTGGCCGGGCTTACTCGTTGGCGGGAACGGAGCAACGACCCGTTGGCCAACTCCTTGGTAATCGCCGTTGCCGACACGATGTCTCGCTTGTTCGAACGGATGTACGCCGCTGACGCGTGAATCGCGCTGGGTGCCCGGGTGTCACGCGTCGAATGGATCGATGTCGTCGGGGTCGGTCGGAATGTCGATAATCAATTCGTCGGCGGCGACGAGGTCGTCGGTGCCGAGCAGAAACACACGCTGCTCCGATGTGAGCGGTGAGATCACGATGGTCACGTCGCCCCACGGGTCGTCGGTGTGGCCGAGCGGGTCGTTCGCATCGATCGCGTCGAGGTCGTTGGCGTCCACGAACCCCGCCGCGTCGAGCCAATCGTCGAGCCGACGGAGAGCGTCATCGGCATCGTCGGTCACGTTCCACTCTCCTGTTCCCGTCGGGTGATCAGAACAGCGAGTTCGGCCCGCGACTTGATGCCCAGCTTCCGGTAGATCGACTGCAGGTGAGTGTCCACCGTCTTCACGCTGACGAACAGCTCTGCAGCCGTGGCCTTGTTGGTCGAACCGCTTCCGACCACTTCTGCGACGCGGCGTTCGGCGCGAGTGAGGCCGGCGACGGGATCGGTCCGCGGTCGACGCGCTTCGTTTGCGTTTTGCGCACGCCGTGCGGCGTCGGTACCGACGGGTGACAACTCCGAGGCTCGTTGCCACCACCGTGCAGCCTCCGCGTGGTCGCCGCGTTTAGCGGCAGATCGAGCCACCACTTCGAGGTCTGCGGCGACTGTTTCGTCGGGTTCGATCACACCCGCGGCGAGGTGCGCGGCACGTCGTTCGGCGTCGCGTGGGGCATCCAGAGCGGCGGCCAGCGCGCGATGAGCAGCGCGGCGACTCGGTGCGGCGAGTTGGTGATAGGCGACGTTGCGACGCAGTGGGTGATCGAATCGAATGATCCCGGCGCTGATCTCGACGATGCCCGCTTCCTCCGCTGCTTCGAGCGCCGAGATGTCGCCGCCCAACACGGCGAGGGCTGCGGCGATCACCCGGATCTCCCCGGAAGGTTCAGCGGCAGCGACACACAGGGCACGCCTCACGGTCACATCGAACTGCTGCAACCGTTCGTCGAAGACGTGCCGGATCCGATTGTGGGTCTGCGGGAAGTCAGGGAGGGGAGCGTTGCCGGCTCGTTGTGCGTGAGTGAGTGAATGCGCCACCTCGAGCGCAGCGAGCGGCGAGCCTTCGGCGAGTTCCGCCACCCGCGTGGCGACGCCCCGCGAGCAATCGATGGAGCCGACGATCACAGCGACGAGTTCACTGATCGTCAGCGCATCGAGCTCGATTGCGTCGAGGTCGACCGGCTCATGGGAACCGATCACCACGGCCACGGGCACGTGGGTGCATCGACGAGCGAGATACGACACCGCGGTCAGGCTGAGCTCGTCGGCGAGATGAGCATCGTCGATGATCACGGCGAGGCGACCAGCGGCCGCGGCCCATTGATGAAGTGCGTCGGGTGCACCGTGATCGCCCGCTGCCGTCAGCGCTCGCGCCAGTGAACCGGTGTGGTCACCCGCAGCGAGCTCACGAAGAAGGCCCATCGCTATGTGCGACTCGCTTCGCCGACCCGACCCGCGGAGCACGTCGAGGCCGGTCTCCGCGGCTGACCGTTGCACGGCCGCCAGGAGGGTGGACACACCACTTCCCACCGGGCCTTGGACGGTGGTGCCGGAGCCGCGGCCACCGAACGCTTCGTCGAGACGATGGCGAAGTGTCTTCAGTTCGTCCGAGCGTCCGATCAGCATTCGCATGCACGGTAGTCGACGTCAAATTCCCCGAGTTGCACCTGGTAGACAGCTTCTGGCACGATCAGCGTCCGGTAAGGGGTCCAAACAACGCGTGGTTGACGCGCCCGCTGTACAACAGAGGTGATGATGTCTGCAGTTGTTCGATTCCCGAGCGCAGCGCTCTCTGCGACGCCCGCTTTCACTTGCGTGATCCCCGACGACTGGCACGCTGGCGAGGCCCCCGGTGCGCTCGCGGTGTTTTCTCCGGTCGGTCTCGACTCGGTCAACGTGTTGGTCTCGACCTCGCGTGTCGTCAAGAGCGTCGACCTGCGAGCGGTGGCTGTGCAGTCATTTGCGGAGCAACGGCATACTCATCCCGATTCCACGATCGATTCGCAGCGCGTCGGTCGCTTCGGCAAACGCGTCGTGTACCTCCGAGGGGTCACCGTGCCGGCCGAAGCGCAGGTGCATCGGTCGCCCAGTTGCAGGCGCTGTTCTTCGGTCCCAGTGCAGACCGACGCAAGGTCGCTGACGTGTTCTCGATCATTGGATCGTGCCCGGCTGTGTCGATCGCTGAGTATGGCGCCGCCTTCGTCGACATTGTGGCGTCCTTTACGTTCGACGAAACGGCAGTTTGAACCATGGCGCGGAGGGCAACCGATCGGGTGAAGTTGGCGGGTGCGCTGACGGCGATCGCGCTGTTGCTCACCGCGTGCGGTGGGAACAGCGACGCCGAGACGGAGGCTTCGGTTGTGACGGAGCTGTCCAGCTCGGCATCGACAACGATCACCACCACGAAGTTCGTCGGGCGTCAACAGACGGTCGGTGGTGCTCAGCGCCGAAAGCGACGGATGGTGACATCTCGGTCGAGGTGACAGCGTCGGAGGTCTCGATCTGGATGACAACGGAGGCCGACAATGTGTGTTCGCCCGCCGAGCCTGCGGTCAGCGTGATCGAGGCGGTCACGACCGGGGACGTCGAGAGCGTTCGGGCCCGATTCGCCGGTGACAACGACAAGGTCAAGACAGTCGAACTTCGCGCTCGATGACGACGGCGTCTGGCGGTTCGTGCTCGGCCCGATCACGGCCACAAGGTCGTCGAACGACGCCACGTTTGCGGTGATGGTGATAGCGATGCCTCTCACCGGTGACGGTGTTCCCGCAGATGTCGAGGCAATCGGATCCGACGTCACGACCACAGAGCCCACGCCGACGACGACTGCACGAGCGAGCGCCAGCCCAACAAGCACAACAAGCACAACGATCGCCACGGACGACGACTTCGTCGCCCCAGAAGGGTCAGCAGTTGGAGAGCTCGAGCTCGAACTTCTCGCGCCGCAACGATGCGAGACCGGCACACCGGATCGCCGGAACGCACCCACCCCGACATCACTCGACGCCCGGATCAACCCGACCGACGGACTGATCGTTGCAAGCAGATTGGACGACTGCGCAGGACGGCCTCGCACGCTGCAACTCGGCGCCACCACGACCGGCAAGATCGTCGCCGTCGAGGTCTCGGCCATGCTGCCGAACGGACAGTCGATCCATCGATCGATGTCCGGCGGAGCGAGTAGGTGGGCGGCCACGCTCGGCCCGATTCCGGGGTCGGCATCGATGCCGAACCGAACCGCTTTCGACGTGGTCGTGCGGTCCACGGACACTCGTGGTGGAGTGCTGACCAAGACCGTGTCAGCGGCGTTGGTGCGGCCGGAACCCTGCGCTGACGGTGCGACCACGACAACGGTCGCTGGCGCAACCACCACGGACGTCGTCGACGGCTTGTCGATCAGCGCATCGCCGTCGTCGGCCGAGGTCTGGGCGATCGCCCAGGGCCGGTGCCCGGCAGGTTCGACCACCCTCCAGCTCACCGTCACCGCACCTCCGACGGTCACGACGATGACGTTCTCGGCCCGAACTGCCGACGGTGCCGTCGTGAACGGAACGTTCGTGTCCGATGGATCCCGATGGACGGCCACGCTCGGCCCGTTTTCCGGCACAGCCAACATGCCCGACAAGAGCGACCTCGCCGTACAGATCACGGCGATGGGCGGCGGGAGCACCCGGAACGGATCGATCACCGGGCGATTGCGCCGGCCGAATTCGTGCAACCCGGCAACAACCACAGTTCCTTCCGCGACCGTGCCGTCCACCACGGCGGCACCCACGACGTCCAGCACTCCAGCGACGACTGGACCGAGTTCGACCACCACCACCACATCGACGCCACCTCCACTCGGTGTGCAGGCATCGGCTACCGGACAGGTCTGGGCTGTCGCTGACGGATTCTGTGGCGGCGGCAGCACAACGCTGACGATTCAGGCCCAGACAACCGGCAACGTGACACTGGTCGGCGCCCAGGTCTCACTCGCCAACGGAGCCAGCCAGAACGTGCAGTTGTCGGGCGGCGGTGGGAACTGGTCCGCCACGGTCGGCCCGTTCCCCGGATCTGCCGGCATGCCCGACAGCAGCACCATCTCGATTTCCGTCCTGGCCCGCGACGGGTCGGGCCAGCAGGCAAGCGCGTCGGCGTCGTCGACGCTGCGCAGGCCGGGACCGTGCTGACCCGTACGAATCGGGAATCCTCCCGATGCGCCGGCGGTGGCCACTGCCGTACCTTCGAAACCATGACCACAACGACAGGGAGCACCCGCCGATGACCAGCCAGCAGATCACCGTTCCAAGCCAGGAGTTCTGGACGATCACACCGTTCCACGTCACCGCTCCCGAGGGTTGGGCGGCACGCCAGACCGTCGACCAACTCGTCTACATGGAAGCCGACGGCGAGCCGGGCACGAACTGCGGCATCCAGTGGAAACGGGTCTCCGCCAAACTCAAGATGCGTCAAATCGCTCAGATGAGCCATGCGGTGACCCGTCGCATCGACCCGGACGTGAAGGTCGGTGTGTCTCGTCACGGCGCGTTGCACGGCCGGCCCACCTTCCTGCGGATCAGCGAGTTCGATGTCTCCGAACAGGGGGGCGACGCCGTTCGTCGAGTCGGACAGGTGTACGCAGCGTTCTTCGGGCCGCGGTTCACCGCCGACTCACCGGTCGAACTGTTCGAGATCATCGGGCATTTCCCGGCCGGCGACGAGGCGGCCGTCGCAGCGATCTCGGGAGTTGTCGAGTCGTTCCGGTTCAACATCAGACTCCATCGCGTCGACAACGTGAACACCGAATCAAAGGGAGCCTGACGATGCCCGCTCAAGGACAGATGCAGGGCCCCGATTCGGTCGGTGGCTCACCCGGCACGGTCGGGGCTGGAGAGCTCGAGTCGTCGATCGGTGCTGCCGGTATGGGTGACATCGACATGCGAAACGATCGGACCGATCTCGAGGCCCTCGGAGAACAACTCGAAGCCGATCACGACATCGCCACCGGTCGCGAGATCGACCAGGATCGGGTCGACGACATGATCGAGCAGCACGCGGCCACCACCGAAGCTGCAGCGGAACGGCATGCGGCAGCGGAAGCCAAGCTCGCCGAAATGGCCGAGGCGCACGCCAACGGTGACAACTTCTTTTGGGGTACCGATACCTACGACGGGCAGACCGTCGATGTGTGGATCTCCCCCGACGGGCACACGTACTTCGCAGAGCCCGGCACCGGCAACATCATCGGTGTCGAATGGGCCGACGGCGCCACACCCGAGTACATGGGTGAATACATCACCGACGGCGAGGCGTACGCCATGTACGAACTTCCGAACGGCACACAGATCCTCGTGGACGACGACGGCCAGATGGTTGGATACGTCGACGACTTTCCGCCCGACACATTTTGGCACGAGGGTCTCGGCATGGAGGTCTACGCGATTCCGCAGGGCGCTGATGGCGGATACGACACCACGATCTACAGCGCTGAAACCGGAGAACCGATCATGGTCTGGGGCACCGGTGACTACACCGTGCATGTTGAACCAGGCGATGGCGCCGAGATCTACTCGACCTACGCGCCATGGGGCGCGGACTTCTACCTCGTCATCGACGAGGGCGGCAACGTGATCGAGCAGATCGACTTCCCACCCGAGAAGGAGTGGGGCATCCTCGGCATCGTCGAGTACTACGACGATGGAACCGTTGCGATCGACATCGGTGTCGCCTCCACGGAGATCGACGTGATCGGACCGGAAGGTGGCATCACGATCACGATCGATGCGCTCGGTACGGTGGCACCGCTCACGAAGCTGATTCCTGGGTTCAACGACATGGGCGAATTCGGTGTGACGATGGAGTGGGACGAAGAGGGCACCCGTCTTTTCGGAACGGTTGGCCTTGGCATGTTGGGCTCGGCCGACTTCGGCATCGACACCAACTTCGACCTCATCGCGCTCATGGACGGTGACGTCAAGCTCGGCAACGTCTCGTGGAACACGTTTGTCGATGCCGATCTCAACTTGAGTTCGGTCGGCGATGTTTCCGTGTTCGTCGAGTTGGGTCGCAACGAGGACGGCGACTACTACGTCGAGGGCCTCACGCATGTCGATGCCAACGTCGGCGCGTTGCGAATCGAAGGCGGCCAGAACCTGTACATGGAAGTCGGCAACGACCACTTCGAACTCGAGGTGGGCTTGGAGGGCACGGTGTCGGTACTCGGCTTCTATGTCGAACGCGACACCCAGTTCGCTGTCGACATCGAAGATGGCGCCGCGACCTTCTCGTACTCCGACATGATCGGCGTCGGCCACAAGGCGTTGGGTGGATTGCAGATCACCACCGACAATCAGATCACCACCGACGGCACCCGTGACGGCACCACGTTGACCACTGGCGTGCGCGTCGGCGTTGTCGACTCGGACGGCGACGAAGTCGCCGGCGCCGGCGGCTACTTGCAAACCGACGGCGAGGAGGGCAACCGGGCGTTCCAGAGCGACGAGTTGCTCGACAACAAGGTCACCCACGACAAGTTCTCGAGCCAGTCCGGTGACAACTCCCCCGATCAGGAGGCACCGGACGGTTCCGCCGACTTCGAGATCGATCTACCCGACGAGGACGACGCCAACGTCGATCGCCCGACTCGTTCTCCCGGTCGGCCGGGTCGAGACGTCTTCGATGCGCTCGACCCGGCAAACGCGTCGGGTGGCGCAAGCGGCACACGGTCGACCGACAAGAACATGGAGCGCAACCAGAATCTCGACGAGGTGCGCAATCCGACCGGTGAACCGGCACGGCCGACGCAGACGACGCAGCGCGATCTGGGCCTCGACGAAGTTCGTGACCCGATCGGCCCAGCTCGTGACGGCGACCTGCACGACAACATCACCGAATCAGGCCCCGCACTCCCGTGGAAGGGCGTCGCCGGCGAAGCAACACCAATCACACCCGTATCGCGAACCGTCGCCCCTCGTTCCGGCGATCAACCAGAGATCGATACCGCCGCCAAAGGCGACGGAGTCTTGACCGACATGCGACCCGAACAAGCCGACCGAGACACCACGACGGAGCGCGATCTGGGTCTCGATGAGGTTCGTGACCCGATCGGCCAGGCTCGTGACGGCGACCTCCACGACGACATCACCGAATCGGGCACCGCCACGCCGCTCAAGTGGACTGCCAGAGAGGTGGCACCAATCACACCCGTATCGCGGACCGTGGCGCCGCGTTCGGGCGATCAGCCAGAACTCGATGGCGTCGCCGAAGGTGAGGGAGTTTGGACCGACATGCGGCCTGCTCAGAATGACCGAGACACCACGACGGAGCGCGATCTGGGTCTCGATGAGATTCGTGACCCGATCGGCCAGGCTCGTGACGGCGACCTCCACGACGACATCGCGGCGATGCCAGCCGACAGTGGCACCGACGGGTTGGATGTGGGTAGGGCTCCGGTTCAGATCGACAACACCTCCCGTAGTCGGACCGTCGAACCACTTGGCGAATTCGAACTGCAAACGGTCGAGCCCGACGAGCCGTACGAGGCCGTGGGGGACTTCGCGGTCGAATCGACCGAGCCCATCGAGATCGAGATCGAATCAGTTGCGATCGAGCCTCACGAGCCGCCAGCCGAGGACATCTCGATGGACGTCGACGCCGACCTCGATCTCGCCGACGACGGCCTCGACGACGGCCTCGACGTGTGATCACCCGGCCTGCGATGAGAGGTGAGACCACCCGTACGTCTCACCTCTCATCGCAGAGATCGGGAATCCTCCCGATGTCAGGTACCGGTTGGATTCGTCACGATCGTTTCATCAACGAACACTCACCTGCTTGGAGCACGACATGAAGACGAACACCAGCCACACGATCTCGGCCGCGATCGCCGGAACGGTCTGCTTGACCCTCACGGCCTGTGGAGGTGGCAGCGATGACAACAACTCGGCAATCAATGCCAACGCTGCCGAGGCCGCTGGCGGGAGCCCAGGCACCGACGAGTTGGGTGGTCCCGGACACTGGACCGCCAGCCAACTCTGTGCGCTGAGCACGCCCGACGCCGTGTCGCTGCAGTTTGGTGTGGAAATCGAAGAACGGCCCGCCATCGACGACGCCGATTGGTCGGCCTGTCATTGGGAGGACAAAGGCGGCGAACCACTTGCGCAGCCGCTGATGAGCATCAACAACCACTCTGGCTTCGCAAGTGATTCCCTCGGGGGCGACGAACCGTTGGACGTCGTCGGCGCCGACATGGCGACCTACTCCGCCAACATCGGTGGCGCTGCCCACGTCGACGCCGTCGTCGGCGATCAGTCGATCGAGATCACCTTTCCGGTCGGCACCGAGGGCGCCCGCGAGTTCGGCACGGTGATTGCCGCGCTGTGGGCGGCGAGCCAGGCATGACCGATCCGTTCGACCGCATCGGCGAACACATCGTCGATGGATCTGGTTCGGGCCTGGGTCGTCACGGTGCCGAAGGTGTTCAGGCGGTGGCATCGGGTGGCGTCCCGCTCGATCAGGACCCACGCTTCCAGATTCCGCTGTACCTCGCTCTCGGCATCTTCTGTGGGTTGACCATCGGGCTGGTGGGTTTCAATGCTGCCAACAGCTTCGGACCCACCACGACCGAGTCGGCGACAATCAGTTCGATCGACGTCGAAATCAACCAGGAGAACGAATCGATGGCCCGCACGTACTACGTCTCGGGCGATTCCGAGACGGGACGCACGTGGAGGTTCCCATCACAGGAGGCATACGACCTGGCCGATCGGCAAGGGTACCCAATCGAGGCGACCGTCACGTTCTCCGACATCACCGGCAGCGCCGTCGGCCTCGAGATGCAGGACATCGACCAGAGCCTCGCCGGGACCGCCAACCGGATCTTCTTCACGGTGGCGACGGTGTCGGCACTCGCGCTCACCGCACTCGGCGTCTGGCTAATGCGCAAGCAGGGCCTGGCCGTGGTCCCGTTCGTGATCGGCGTGGTACCGATCGGTTCGTGGCTCGGGTTCATCGCAATGCGCGCCTGGCGGGGAGCCTGACCGGACATGCGTCGCGTTGCTGCGCTGATGGTGATTGCCTGCGGCCTGGCTGGTTCGGCGTGTTCCGGTACTGAATCGCTCGACGAGCGCTCCCAGCCTCCACTGATCGAGCGATCGGTCGCATCGTGGTGGTCCGATACTCAAACGACCGATTCTGAGACGACCGACACCACGTCGAACCACTCCGGCAGCGTCGGGCCGGATGCCGGCTCGGCGGGCGACGCTGACACGACTGATGCGCCCATCGACGCCACGACAGTTCGACCCGACGTGTACGAGTTGGGCTACACCGATGTGACCGGTGCGGACCGGACCGTCGTCGTCGAGGTTCGGTCACCGGATGTCGGGCCGGCGACCACGCCCGTGGTCGTCTGGTCGCACGGCGGCTCAGTCGGCAAGTCATCGCCGGCGAAGGTCGGCGAGCAATGGGGAAGGGCGATGAACCAGGCCGGCTTCACGTTCGTCGCCATTGCACATCCCGGGCGTGACCAAGCCTCCCGCAATGCGCTGTGTGAGGCGATCGCGGTGGTCGAGTGCGCCGAGTTCAAGTACTTGTTGTGGGACCGTCTGAATGACGCCAGCCTCGTCTTCGACTGGCTCGAACAGATGGCGACCAACGGAGACCTGTTCGTCGACGTCGACCGACTCGTCTATGGCGGTCATTCAGCTGGGGCGGTGGCCGTGATGTTGATGGCGGGAATGGAGTCGCCCTACGCGAACAGGGATCGCGATGCCGACCGACTCGCGGCCGGCGGCGTTTCTCGCCGCGTCGCCACCGGGTGCCGTCGAGAACGGGTTGAGCCCAGCATCGCTTGAAGGGCTTGGACGGCCGATGCTGTTGCTCACCGGAACTCACGACACCACGGGCGGCACCACGGGTCCGGACCGTCTGGCGCTGTTCGACCTCATCGAATCCGACCAGGTGATGTTGGTGTCCACCGACGATGTCGAGGTCGGCCACACGACGTTCAACCTCGAGACTGGGCCCTGCCGCCGCGCCGGTGGTTCGAGAGACCGATGCACCGAAACGGTCCAGGCACTCGGCATGACCGCCCGAGCATTCCTGCGCTCGGCGCTGAGCGCCCTGGGACTCGATCCCGAACGCCTTGTCGCAACATCGGTCTCCCGACTACCCGCTCGGGTCAAGCTCCGAGCCGCCGGCAGCTGACGGACAGACTTCGAATGCCCTGAGCTTCCCGCCAACGAGTGGCACCGCATCATCGCTCGCCACTGGCACACCCAATCCAGCGTCTGAGCGGTGCAGTACGTGCCGCAGCTTTCGGCTGCGTGGGCACTATCCGTCGTAGTCGATCGTCGTGTGTTCGGTGATGGCGATGCGGATGTCGACGGAGCCTGCGCCCCGTAGCGCCCTGTCCAACTCGTCGCCGAGCGCATCTATGTCATCAGGGCTGGACGGTCCAGTCAGCACGACTGTCACATCGGAGCCGTCGACCTCGACGGAGAGGATCTCGTAGTCGCGATCACCGATCCACTCGTCGACGGCATCGGTGGCGAGAGCGGCTCTGCCGTCGGCCTCGTTCAACGACGATGTATTCGCGACCAGCGCTGCGACCACGATGACGGCGACCGCACCGAAGCCGATCGTCCACCAGTCGAGTTTCCATCGTCGGGCAACCTCGGCGGCGGCGGTGCCGGTCACGATGAACGTGAGCGCACCCATCGCAACGATCGCCAGAGCGTTGGTCCCGAACAACAGCAAGGCACCGAGCGAGTCCGACCACGCGCCGATCTGAGCAGTGACCCCGACGACTGCCAATGGGGGCACGAGAGCGATCGCGACCGCCACGCCAGGCAGGGCATCTGACACGTCGTGTCGCGAGAGTGCGTAGGCACCCGCAGCGCCGGCAGCGAGCGCGATGCCCAAGTCGAGCAGTGTCGGTGAGATGCGCGACGCGATCTCGGCGTTGGAGTCGACGTCGGCCCCATGCCCGAGAATCCCCGACATGAGAAACCCGATGCTCACAGCAACGAGTGTCCCGACACCTGCGACGATTCCTGCCCGCTTCAGCTCATCCGTCCAGCCCATCACCAAGGACAGCGACATCCCCATGAGTGGGGTGAGCAGCGGGGCCACAAGCATTGCACCGATGACGACGGCGGTGGAGTCTGCGATGACTCCGAGCGACGCGATCGCCGAAGCGAAACCCATCAACATCACGAATCGGAACAACCGACGTTGTCGATCGGGCCACTCGTACAACACCTTGTCTCGGACCGACTCCCCGGTCTCGGCGTTTGCCGCACGCTCACCGATCGCTCTGGCTCCCAGCACGAAGACCTGCGCGAGCGCCAGCGACGGAGTCGGCTCCGCCGAATCAAATGCCCGGCCGACGCCGACGGCTGCAACGGCGACGGCGAAGGCACCGACGACGCCCAACGAGAGCGACAGGAGTTCCTTGTCGAAGTAGACGAATAGCGTCGCCGCGGCCGCAAAGATCAGCAACGTCGCCAACCCAGCTAGGCGACCGATCCGACCGACCGTGAAACGGGCGGCGACGAGCCCGACGAACAGCACCACGAGGCCACCGCCTCGTGTCACCGGCTCGATGAAACGGGGACCATCCGCGACGAGGAGGCCCCCGCCTGCGAGCAAGGCCAACGCCAACGGCAACAATCGCCACTGTCGGTCCCGCACGCCGAACAACGCGAGGACTGCTCCGACGATGATCAGGGCGATTGCGATGCGCTGCGGCGGGCGATCGCTCGATTGCGCGGTGAGCGCAATCAGCACCGCGACCGCAAGCGCCACGACAGCCCACAACGTCGGTTGTGACCGCCACCGCACCGTCGTCACCACGCCCGACGAACGCGCTCCATCACCATGGTTCGTCGCAGGGACGCCACGGGTCGCGGCATCACCAGCGCGTTCTATTGGATCGTTCGGGTTGTCAGTCATCCCACTTCTCGTCTGAACGTCGATGGCCCAAGGCGGCTCTGCGCATCATCTCGAGCGTGCTTACGCGGCCACGTCGACAGGAGAGTTGGTGAACGCAGGGGTAACAACGGTCGGTTTGCCGAACACCACCCGCTTCTGGATCTGGTAGCTGACGGCGAAGAGGGTTGCCTCGGTGACGATCTTGGCGGGGACCAGACCGAACGAAGCTGCCGTGAGGACTCGAAGCATGACGTAGTTGGCGCCGAGGAGGACCGCAACGAGACCGGCGTATCGGGCAGCGGCGTGGCGCGCTGGGCCGCTGCGTGCTGCGAACACGAGGTGCCGGTTGGTCATGAAGTTGACCGATGCGCTGACGAGGCGGGCAGCGATCACCGACACCAACAGGTTGCCGGTGATGGCCATGAAGACCAGCAGGCAGACGAAGTCGATGAAGAAGGCCCCGAGCGACGAGATGCTGAACTTCATCAGTGGCCAGTAGACACGGACCGAGTCGACGAGGGGCCGGAAGTGCGACGACGCGTTCTCGTCGAGATAGATGGTCTCGATCGGGATCTCGGTGATGTCGATGCCACTGTTGCGGGCCTCCAGCAGCAGATTGAGCTCGTACTCGAAGCGATCCCCGTCGACGGTCTGCAGCCAGGCGAGGAGTTCGGGACGGTAGGCACGGAGCCCGGTCTGGGTGTCGGCGATTCGTGTCCGGGTGGCGGCGGCGAACGCGAGTCGGGTGACCGTGTTGCCGAAGCGGCTGCGCAGTGGCACCGAGCCGGTGAACGCTCGGGCGCCGAGCACGATGGGACTGTGGCCCTGCTCGAGTGCGTACGCCACACGTTCGATGTCGTGCGCGGTGTGTTGTCCGTCGCAGTCGGCACAGACGATCGATTCGTTCGGGAAGCGACGTTCGATGAAGCCGAATCCGTGTTTCAGGGCGAACCCCTTGCCGCGGTTCTCCGGGTAGGACAACACGTCCGCACCTCGCGATCGGGCCGCGTCGAAGACGTGTTGGTAACGGGGGCCGCTGCCGTCGTCGACGATGACGATCCATGGATTGGTGAGCTCGTCGTTGATCGAGTCGATGAGGCCAAGGAGTCGATCGCCGGGCTCGTAGGCGGGAATGAGGATGATCATCGTCGTGCCTTTCAGGAGACGTAGATGATGTCGCTGGTGCCGCGCTCGTCGCCCTTGCCGAGTGGGTTGTTCACCAATTCGCCGTTGAAGTACATGGTCGACGAGCCGCCGCCGTCGAGGTTGTAGGCGGTCGTTGCTCCGAGGCCGACGAAGATGTCGGCGAACTCGGTCATGGTGACGCCGCGGCTGTAGCCGGAGCTGCGTCCGTCGACGACGACGAA
This sequence comes from uncultured Acidimicrobiaceae bacterium, assembly GCA_963700265.1. Classification (GTDB taxonomy): domain Bacteria; phylum Actinomycetota; class Acidimicrobiia; order Acidimicrobiales; family Ilumatobacteraceae; genus Ilumatobacter. The sequence goes on from CAVOWX010000008.1 coordinate 85,149, forward strand.
GACGAAGTGGTTGTCCTCGATGATCCCGAGCCCGGTACGGGGCTGCTCGCCTTGGATCGAGTGATTGCCGAAGTTGGTGTCGACCTCGACGTCTTCGATACCGCTGAGCACGGCACCGTCGTCGACCAGAGCCGGCCCGAACGACCACGTGTTCCACGCGCCGTCGGCGAGCAGCTCGTCGGCGGTCGTCGTCGTCTCGTCGTAGACCGCCATCGTGCCGTCGGCGTAGGCAACGAGTCCGGTACGGACGCCCTCGTCGCGGTAGACGACGCCGTTGCGGATCACGATGCCGGAGTCGCGAAAGCCGTAGTAGTCGCCGTTGATGGCGAAGACTGCGTCGTTCTGTTCGGCGATGTCGGAGGTGTCGTCGATGATGTTCGTTCCGAACGCGTCCTCGGCGAAGCCCGCCCGCAGCGCGGTGGCGTCGTCGATGGTCACGTCGGCGACGTAGTAGGTGACCGTGTCGTTGCCGCTGCCTTCGACGACGGTCGAGATGGTGATCGAGACACCGTCGGAGATGTAGCTGTCGTCGGTGAACGTCGCCACGACCTCAGGAACGGTGTCGGTCGCGTCAGCCTGGGTCTCCGCTCCGATCGGAGCGGTCGACTCGATGCTCGATGGAAGCGTCGTTGCCGTCTGCTCCTGGAGAACGGACTGCTCGTAGCTCGTGACGTCGGCGATCTCGACGTGGTCGGCGACGTACTCGTCGTACGCCCAG
>CAVOWX010000009.1:0-344810 GCA_963700265.1 uncultured Acidimicrobiaceae bacterium
TGTATGCAGCCGTCGCCGGCGCCCTTGCAGTACGACTCTTCCGCTGGCAATGACGACATCCCGACCGTGAACCCGAGTGGCTCGGGCGTCGGAGCCACGGCCAAGCGCTGCCAGGAGGCTTGACGTGCCTAATGATCTTAGTTACAATGACTAACATCATTAGTTACTGCGAAGGAGTCCTCATGCATCACAAACTGCGCACCGAAGTCGAGATAGCGGCGCCGATCGAGGTCGTCTGGGCCCGCGTCGAAGCCACCGTCGGACAACCGTCATGACGCCGCCGACGATGGCCGGATGGAATCTGGGGCTGCGGTTCCTGCTCGAACTGGCAGCATTGACCGGTCTCGCCGCTGCCGCTTGGAAACTCGGTTCGGGGCCGGGCCGTTGGATCGCCGTCGTGACCGTGCCGCTGGCCGCTGCGGTCGTCTGGGGTGTGTTCAACGTGCTCGACGACCCGAGTCGCTCCGGTGCGGCCCCCGTCGAGGTCGACGGTGTGGTCCGGCTCGCTCTCGAGCTCGCCATCTTGGGCGGCGGCGCCGCCGCGGTCGCGTTTGCGTCTCGCCCGACGCTGGGCATCGTGTTGACGGTCGCCATCGTCGGCCACTATCGTCGCTTCGTTGGACCGCATCGAATGGCTGGTCCGGGCGTGAGGCGATCGGCGCAGCCCGGGACCGACGACCGTCGCCGTGTCGCCGACTGACGGTGCCGGGCTGATGGGACGCAAGCTCGGACTGACGCTGGAGCAGGTCGTCGAGGCGGCCGCCGAGATCGCGGATCGCGACGGCCTCGACGCGCTCAGTCTCGCGTCGGTCGCGTCGAGCACTCGGGGTCCGGTCCCCGTCGCTCTACAACCACGTCGACGGCCTCGCCGGGATACGCCGCCAATTGAGCATCCACGCCAGCAGCCTGCTCACCGCCGAACTCGCCGACAGCGTCGAGGGCCTCGAGTCGACGCAGGCACTCAGGGCGATCGCCGAGCAGCTGCGATCGTTCGCCCATCGCCACCCCGGCCTGTACGACTCGTTCCTGCCCGCACCCACCCCCGAACAGGATCCCGAGGTGGCCGCCGCCCTCGCCCAGCCGATCAGCGTCGTCGGATCCGTGCTCGCCGCAATGGGCGTCGACCCGGCGACCATGATCCCGCTCATCCGGGCGCTGCGGGCTCGAGTCCACGGCTTCGTCCATCTCGAACTCCGGGGCGGCTTCGGCCTCCCCGACGACATCGACGACTCGTTCGCCACCACCATCGACCTCGTGATCGAAGCAATCGCCACCCACTCCACAACCCGAACAACCAGGACCCAGAATGAAGACTCGACCCCGCCAGCATCGAGATCAACGCCCAGGCTGCCGACGACTATCGACGACTCAGCGCGGAACGACAGCGAACGCTCGTGGCACCGGAGGACGACATGTGGGCGACGTTCGCAGACATGGCCACACCCCACTCGCTGACACTCGGAACGCAACTCGTGGGCCGGTTCTCCGTCGACGACGACAACCAGCTCCACGGTTTCTACGTCCGCGACGAGTTCGAGGAGACGGCGACCGAACTGCTCGCCCGCGTTGTCGACGACCTGAACATCTCCGCCGCAATGGCATCCACCGTCGACCCCAAGTTCCTGTCCCTCAGCCTGACTGCAGGCGGCGCAGCTCAACCGGTCGCGTTGATGTACGACCACATCGCACGACCCGAGAGCGACGAAACCGTTGTCGTTCGCCTCGCGACCAGCGCAGATCACTCAGCCGCCGTAGCGTTCCACCAGGCTGAAACCGGATCGCCCGACGCGTTCCTGACGCCGTACCTCGCCGAACGCATCGACCTGCACGAGCTCTACCTCGTCGAAGCCGACGGCAAGATCGAGGCGACCGGCGAGTGCCGAGTCGACAGCCGGGCCCCCGGCAACGCTCACCTCGGTCTCGTCGTTGGTTCCGAGCTTCGCGGCCAGGGAATCGGCAGCCGACTCATGCACACCCTCACCGAGATCTGCAAGGACCGGGGCATGACGCCGCATTGTTCGACCGAACCGGCCAACGTGGCCGCACAACCGGCGATACGTCGCGCCGGTTTCCGGAACCGCCATCGAGTCTTCAGGATCGCGATGGCGCACGCCGAGAGACTCGGTACAGCTGGCGTTGCCGAGACCTCCGAGAGTGCGTAATCAGCACTTCGGTCATTACCCGTTCGGTGATCGCCGGATCGCTCACCGTGCGCGTGCTGGTCGAGCCGAGGGAGCACGTTCTCCTCGGTGTAGTCGGGCGGGCGATAGCGCTCGCCCAACTCCGCTTCACTGGTGATCACCGCGTCGAGATCCACGTCGTCCATCCCGCCAACGCAGCGATGCGACGCAGCACAGTACCTCCGCGCTACCCGCCGCGGATGCGGGCGATGGCAGTGGCCCGGTCGGTCACGTCGAGAGCCCGGTAGATCCGCTCGAGATGTTTGCGCAGGGTGCCCTCGGCGATGCCGAGACGTTTGGCGATCGCGGCGTTCGTGCCTCCTGCGACCAATTGCTGGGCAACGTCTGATTGACGCTCGGTGAGACCAGCGTCGGAAAGCCGTCGGGCAATCGCGTCCGTGCCCGTTTGTACCACGACGACATGGGGACCGACCGGACCGGGAACGTACCATCCGATCACTCCGTCGGCCTCCTCGGAGAGACGCGTCGCCGCAGAGCGCACGGCAGGTTGTGACGGGTGATAGCCGTGGACACCGTGAGTGAAGCGCTCTCGCATAGCGTCGGGCAGCGGCTCACCCTCGGCAAGGACGACTCCCGCCTGGTCGGCGAGTTCGATGGCGTCTTCGGTCACCGCCTGGGCGATCCCCTCTCGGTCAGCCAGCGCGCCGGTCCATCCAGGGGTCCGCCGGACCTGCTCGCGGAGCTGGATCGAGCGGTAGACGTGGGCGAGATGTGGGCGGAGCGCGTTGAAGACGCAGCGATCGCGCTCAGTGAAACCCTGAGCTCCCGTGTTGACGGCGAAGCCGACGACGATCCCCGGCGGCGTGGGGACCACCAACGCCATCTGGGCCTTGATCCCGAGCGGGCGGAACATCTGCTTGTAGAGCGCGGTCCGTGCCAGTTGCTCGAAGGACACCAGGTCCGACCACATCATCGCCCTCGTGTCGGCGGTGTCTTCGAAGTGGCGGACCAGCGGGTTCTGCCGCATGAGACGGGAGAAGAGCGGGACGAACTCGTCCATCCTGTCGTGGTCGGGCTCGGCGCTCCAACGAATGCGCCCAGCGTCCGGATTCATTTCGTTGTACGAGGCATCGGTGCACGGGATCAACTCCCGGATACCGACCATCGCGAACCGTGCGAACTGATCGACGGTCTGCGCTGTCGTCAGCGACTCGACCAGCCCGAGCACGGCAGCAGCATCGGCGTCTGCCAGCGTGGGATGCAACATCGAAACAATGGTACAAACAGCCTGCCACTACGCGGAACTGCGTATTGACGGCGAGTGGTTCGGCGGGAACCATCGACCTGTGAACCGCTACGCGCCTGGACGGCTGGTCGTGATGGTGGCGCTGATCGCCTCCACGACGGCATCAGCGTCGTTGCCGGCGACCACCGCCACTTCGGCGCCGGCTTCGGACTTCCGTGCCGAACCAGGTGACTGGTCCGGATTCGTGTCCTTCTTGGGTGGTGGGCTTGCGTTCCGAGGCACGTTCTCGTTCGCGTCCGCCGACGGAGAGGTGGACGGCACGTTCGGATGGTCCGGACCGGGTGTCGTCATCGGAGGCGTCGTCTCCGGCCCAGACGACATGCCCAGGTTCGATCTCACATCGGTGGTCAGCGGCGGCGTCGACATCGCCGACGTGTCGGGTGGTGGCGAGATCGAGTTCACGGTGGCCACCTGCGAGCGGCTGGAAGGCACCGGTGTCAACATCGACGTCGCTCAGATGGTCGATATCGGATCGATCGTGTGGTGGGCGGTCAGGACCGACACAGCGTCCGACCTCGGCCCGTTCTTCGATTCGCTCGACTCGCTTCGCACCGAGGTGAACGACATCATCGATTCCCTCGAGCGGGGTTCGGTCATCCTCGGTGGCGGCGTCGTGGGGCGGATCGAGCCGCTGCTCGTCGACGCCGAGGCGTTGGCGTCCCAGCTCGACCGTACCGAGGGCTGTGGCACCGAGTTCTATCGGTCCGTCATCGCGTCCCAGGTCGAGCGACTGTTGCTGCATGTGCTCGCCAACCCCGACGTCGACGTGTTCACCCTCGGTCAGGTTCTGCTCACCGCGGTACGGGGCGGGGTCATCGGGAGCGGCAGCGAGTCCGACCAGAGCGTGTTGGACGGTGCCGCCCAAGAGCTGGTCGCCGACCGGATCGCCAGCGCTGCCGAGTCCGGCAACGTCCCCGAACTGGAGGTGCTGTCGTGGATCGCCGAGGACCTGGGCTGGGACGAACTGGCGTACGAAGCGGTGGCCGCCTTGGTGAGGATCGGGGACTGAAGATGTCTCGACTGGCGCCGGTGATCGTGACACCGATGGTGATAGCGATGGCGTTGGCAGTACCTGGTTGTGCCTCCGAAGACGCCACCGGTGAGGGCGCCACGACGATCGTCGACACCGCGACCGTTGCGAGCACCGTGCACACCAGCAGCACCACGACTGGCGCCGGCACCAGCATCGCTGACGAGGCCACGACGACTACCGGGCCACCACCCTCAGGGTCGGAGCCGAGCGACGGAGCCCGACGAAGTCGGCGAACTCGCCGACGTGCTGAACGCGATCACGATCCGCCTCGATGATGTTCAGGAGCAAGGCCCACACCCCGTCCTCACGTGGCGGCCGATCGACGGCGCCACGTCGTACTGGCTGGTCGTCGTCGACTCCGACGAACGCCCGTACTGGGCATGGACCGGCGAGGCGAGCAGCGTGCGGGTGGGCGGTGGGTCATCCGGGGCGCTCAATCAGACCGCTGCGATCCACGAACCAATGTCATGGCGCGTGGGCGCCTTCGACGACGCAGGAGTGTTGGTCGGGCTGAGCGAGCGGGGCACGCTCTCGCCCTGAACAACTCACAGGGCCGTTTGCCACGGCCCCGTCGGCGGCCGGGCCGAGCCGCTGTCGCCCTCGCCACCTCGCCCGAACGGGGGCGCTCCCTGAGGCATGATCCTCGATGAGCCGCTCGATGTGGCGTCGTCTACTGATCGCTGGAACCTTTCCACAGGTTGATTCCTGTGTCGACAGCGTGTGCGTCGATCTCTCCGAGTTCGTCGGCGGTCAGCGACATGTTGCCCAGCGCGGAGACGTTGTCCTCGAGTTGCCTGATGCTGCTGGCGCCGATCACCAGTGAGGTCATCCGAGGGTCGCGGAAGGCCCACACGAGCGCCAGCTCGGCCAGGGTCTGCCCACGGCGACCGGCGATCTCGTTGAGGGCACGGACATGGGCCAGTCGCTCCTCGGTGATCGAGTCACGACTCAACGCCCCGCCGGTTGCCGCGCGCGAGTCGGCTGGGACACCATGCAGGTAGCGGTCGGTGAGCAAACCTTGGGCCAGTGGTGAGAAGGCGATGCAGCCGGCGCCGACGGTTTCGAGCGTGTCGAGCAGGTGGTCGGCTTCGGTCCAGCGATTGAACATGGAGTACGACGGCTGGTGGATCAGCAGCGGAACCTTGTGTTCGGCCAGCAGCGCCGCCATGGCCACGGTGCGTTCCGACGAGTACGACGAGATCCCGACATACAGGGCCTTGCCCTGGGCGACCGCCGCTGCCAACGCGCCGGCCGTTTCTTCCATCGGCGTGTCGGGATCGACACGGTGGGAGTAGAAGATGTCGACGTAGTCGAGACCCATCCGGGTGAGCGATTGATCGAGCGACGCCAGCAGGTACTTGCGTGATCCGAGATCGCCGTACGGACCGGGCCACATGTCGTAGCCGGCCTTGGTGGAGATGATCAGCTCGTCGCGATGGGCGGCGAAGTCCGTCGCCAGAATACGCCCGAAGTTCGATTCCGCTGCACCGTATGGGGGCCCGTAGTTGTTGGCCAGGTCGAAGTGGGTGACGCCGAGATCGAACGCCCGCCTGCAGATCTGGCGTTGGGTCTCCCAGGGCCGATCATCACCGAAGTTGTGCCACAATCCCAGCGAAATAGCCGGCAGCCGGAGGCCGCTGCGACCGCAGCGACGGTAGATCATCGATTCGTAGCGAGCAGGATCGGCAACGTATGGCATGACACGACATGCTAGATGTCGCCCCCGACGGTGGCCCATAGCTCGGCCGGTCAGCTCACCCTCCCGGTGCTGCCGTCGGGCGGGAACTGATCGACGGCAAACAGTGGCTCGTCCTGTGAACACGCCCTCCAACCGGCGCGACCGGGAGGGCGGCGGCGGTCGTGCGGGCGATCGTATGATCGGGAAATGAGTCGCATCGAGTTGATCGAGGTCGACGACGGAGCCGTGCCCGTCAACGTGATCGGCCCATCGGATGCGGCGGGGCGGCCGGCGCTGCTGGTGATCCCGTCGATCTTCGGACCGGCACCTGACCTACTCGACCGATTGAAGGTGTTGGCGGACGACACGCTGGTCGTGGTTCCCGACCCGTTCTGGCGAACCGGTGAGGGGGCCCTCGACTACTCGGATCGAGAGACGGCGATCAGCCGCCTCGCCGACTTCGATCCCGCCGACAGCGGCCGCGAGATGGCAGCCGTCGCGGACCTGGGCCCGGCAGGCCTCGAACGGTCATGTGGTCGCGGTGGGGATCTGCTTCGGCGGACCATTCGTGTTGCGACTCGCAGCTCAGGGACTCGTGAACGGTGTCGTCACCTGGCACGGGTCGCGGATGCAGGGTTCACTCGACCTCGTCGGGAAGATCGAATGCCCGATCCGACACCACATCGGCGAGGCCGACCCCGTCGTGCCGCCCGACGTCCTCGTCGCGATCCGTGCTGGGTTCGCTGACCACCCTGACTGCAACATCGTGGTCCACCCGGGCGCCGGTCACGGCTTCAGCCACGACGGGGATGCTTGGGATGCGTCGGCCTATCAGGCCGGCTTCGCCGACGTGGTTGATCTCCTCGACCGCTGTCGCTGAGGGTCAAGCACTTCCGGACGCGGCCGCTTCGAGGCCGTCGAGGATCAGGTTGAGGCCGAATTCGAACTCGAGACCGAAGTCGTAGCCGGGTCGCAGCACGTGCTCGGTGGTGAACTCGACGGGGTTCGGGTACTCGCTGACCGGGCATGGCGGCGGCCATCGACTGGGCGAGATCCGCCATCTCGTCACCGGCGGTCGCCGGCAGGCTCGCTTCCTGCAGCGCGAACCCGTAGACGAAAGCGTCGACCAGGGCGTAGGCGTGGGCCGTCATCTCGACCGAGAAGCCGCCGGATCGCAGGCAGCCGAGCAGCGGCGTCGTGTGCCGCAGCGTGGCCGGGCCGGGTGAGGTCCGCGACTCCATCAATGGTGCCGCCCACGGGTGCCGGGCCAATGGCGGGCCGAACGCAACGCGCTGCCGGATCGCCCGCTTCCAGTCGCACGAGGCAGAGACGAGACCAGAGAACAGGTTCACCGACCTCGATCGCGCTGCACGACCGCTTTGCGGTGAAGCAACGCGGCGAGGGCGCTAGCCCGACACCACCAACCAGGTGGACGTGCTGGTAACAATGTTATTCACAGCGACTCAAGCCTCGTCCAGGCTCTGCCACCCGCCAGATCAGGGAGGAATGAATGAATGCTTGCATCCAGAGATTCACACTTTCGACCGGGCGAGCAAGGCCGTCGCCCTCGATCGGCCACTTCGACCACTACCGGTGCGGGCTTGTTCGGTTTCGATGCCGTCAAATTCTTGGTGGTGCTGGTCCTGCTCAGCGGTGCGGCCGTCGTCGCACTACCCGGCCAACCAGCTGCCGGGTTGACGGAGCCACGGGTGGTGATCCTCACCAACGACGACTTCCGCTTCGGTACATACATCATCGATCAGCCAGGCACGTACCGGTTGGGTGGAGACATCAGTTTCAACCCGAACTCGCTGGACACCTTGCAGGCCATCGTCGACACCGGAGTCGATCCTCTGACGTTGGGGCTCGAACAACCGATAGATGCCTACCAGTCCGGGTTTCCGCTCGTCCCGCAACTCGTGTCTGGTGGGAACTGAGCAGTTCGCGCCCGGCGGGCCGCTCGACGCTCGGTACGACCCTGCCGCGTATGGAGTCGGGTTCTTCGCCGCGATCTCGGTCACTGCTGATGACGTGGTGATCGACCTGGCCGGCCACACGATCGAGCAAAGTGCTGAGCATGCCTTGCTGCAACGATTCTTCGCAGTGATCGAACTGGCCGACCAACCGTTCTTGCCTTCGCAGGGACCATCCGATTTCGGCGACGGGATCGACGCCGCCAGCCGGGTCATCATCCGCAACGGCATGATCGGGCGCAGCTCCCATCACGGCATCCACGGAAACAGCAACCACGACATCACCGTCACCAATGTCGACTTCGATGGCTACGAGGTTGCTGCGATCGCCCTCAACGGGGTGCAGCGCCTCGACGTGCGCAATGTCACCGCCATCAACCGCAAGGATGTCCCCGTACTCGGCACCTTCTCGTCGGCGCAGTTCATCAAGCAGTACCTCAACGAGCTGGCACGCCCACCGGCCTCCCCAACGACCCTCACCGTCAACGGGGACGCACTCGACATCTCAGACATCCGAGCGCGCTACGCGACTCGATCAACACCACCCACGCAGACGTCATGGCCGGCGGCTGGATCAGCCCCGTTCACGACCTCGAGTTCGGGCTGTTCCACAACTCCGATGGCGTGGTCGACGGGAACTCTTACTCGTTCCTGGTCAACAGCGTCGGTGTGGCCGTCAACGGGTTCCCCTTCTCCCCCGACACCAATCTTGCGGCGACCGACGTCAGGTTCACCAACGTGCACGTGTCCGACCAGACCGCGGCGATCAACGAGGTCCCTGCCATCAACGTCGGGGGTGTGGCCGCCATTGACCCAGTCGGTGCAGTGTTCCAGACCCAGAACCGGCACCCGGCAACCGGTGCGCTGGTCACGATCTCCGACGACAGCCGCTATCTGGGGAACCCTGTCGCCAACGCCCAAGCATTCGTAGCGAAAGCCGCCGCCAACGGCGAGTTCGATGGCTCCCATCTGAGTATCGGCAGGACCAACCTCAACGACATTCTCCAGTGGGTCCAGGGAGGTCAGACCATCGGCGAGGCCGACATCGGTTACCTGTGCAACGGTGACTCCATGTTCCATGTGAACAAGGGAGCCATCGGGTTTCGGATGGACGGCGCCCGCAACGTCCAACTCACAAACACGAGCGTCGAAGGCCTCATCAACCTCGGCGCAGCCGGTTCGACCATCTGCGGTGACTACAGCGCCGGCTTGTCCCACCCGGCGGCGACCTTGCCCGGATACGGAGGCTCCGCTGTCAGGGCCTACACGTTCGCCGGCACGCAACACGCTCGGGTCAACCGCGCCACCGCCCAAGACCTCCGCGCCCACGCAGGCCCTGTGATCGGATTCGATGTGCTCACCGACAGCAACGACATCCAGCTCAGAACCACATCTGTGCGTCGTGTCACCGCAGGGCCGGTACCAGCGGGCAGTCCGACCCCCCGAGCGACGGCGTACGGCTTCCACATCAGCGCCGACGCTGGAGAGGTCACCATCGCCGCCGCTTGCGTCTCAGGACTCGACAGTCAGATCGGGCACGGTCTCATCGATGATGAGACCGGCAACGCGATCCTCCTCCGCACCAACAACGGATGCCGCCGAACACCGAAACCGGCGCCGGGCAGACGGGTCGAGTGCCGCTAGAGGTTCGACAGACACTCGACCGCCTGCCCCTAGACATCCCCGAGGGTGCTGTCGTCGAGCGGGTTGCGGTCCAGTAGGCCAACCGCGTCTCGTAGTTGCTGTCGACAACGAGAGCCTCTCACCGTTCATCGCCCCATACGTCGAGATGGTCAAAGGCACCAGCGCCACCGAACCGTCGGTCTGTTCGCTTCGCGAGTTCGGGAAGCATCAACACCAGCCCGGCTACCGTCAGGCCGCTCTGGTACGTGCTCGCGAGGCCGAGGCCACCGAGTATCAGGAGCACCAGAGCCGCCGCGAGGCGACGGCCCGAGCCGCCAGCGCACGACCCGAGCGTGAGCACCACAGATGTGGTGGCCAAGCCGTACAGCAGTGCCGGAAGCGCGCCCGTGAGTCCGAAGTTCCACAGCATCAGCACCGTCGTGGTCGCCGGTGCACCGGCCAGGAGCAGCGTCATCGAGATGCCGGCGGCCACGGCCAGCCAAGCCAGCCTTGCTCCAACCTGTGTGTGCCTGCCCGACAGCCATCGCACGGTCGGCCATGAACAGATCGCCGCCCCGACGGTGAGCGCCTCGGCGAGCCGCAGCATTCCGGCGGCTCCCAGTCCGGGGATGAGACCGGCGATCGGGTCAGCCTGCGACATCGATTGTGTAGCACTGAGGAGGTAGCCGATGATGAACGCTCCGACCACGAACACGATCGGAGCACCGACCCGGACAGCGATCATCGACCCCAGCGAGGCGACCACGACCGCGATCGTGGCAGACGGCCAGCCGCCGATTCCGGCGGCCTCACCGACGGCGGCGAAGAGAAAGATGGAGATCGCCGCCGCCGCGTAGGTATCTGCTGACCGGTACCGTTCGATGACCAATGTCGCCAAGAGCAGCGACAGCAGCACGAGCGCTGAGAAGAATGCGAGGCGACCTGTCGCGGCCACAGCTTTGTAGGGACTCGCCACCGCTTCGATGTTGGGTATGTGAATCACCGTGCGGGTTCCAACGCGCAGAATCGTGAGCTCGACGACGGAGGCGGCGATCAGCAGCGTTGTCAGCCACATCGCCGATATCGCCGGTTCGCCTCGGTGAGAGCGAGCCGTCGACGCCGTCGGCGATTGGAGCACGGTCATCGTGTCTTGCCGGCGTTGAACAACAGTGTCAGGCCGGCACCGACGGCGAGGAGTACGACCAGTGAAATTGTCAGATTGAGCATCAGGTCGGATTCGACGGTGCGGATGTCGGCGATCTTCAGCGAAACGAAGACCGACACCGACTTCATGCCGTTGCGCTCGTCCTCGTGCCCGTCCCACACAGCGAACGCGACATCGGTCCGAACGCCTTCACCGAACTCGATCTTTTCGGCGGTGGCTTCTGTGAGCTGCCTGGCGAACACGACCGCCCATCGGCCGTTCTCCCACTTGGCGGTGCCTTGCAGACCTTGCTGCTCGGCTGCCTCGAGCTGCCCGAATCCCGTGGCGACCAGATCTTGGACGGCGTGCGGCTGGGCGACGATATTGCCTGCGGCAAGCGCCGGGAAGTACAGCTCGTCCGTGGATGGATACTGGTCCACGTAACCGTTCTCGGACAATTCGGTGATGTCGCTCGGTCGCCCATTCTCCGCACCTGCCCGCCACTGCCAGATGTTGACACCGTTGTCTGCTTGACCCATGCACAGAGCAGGTACGGATGTCTCGGCGACCGACGGGAACTCCACCGCCGCGGCGTCGACGAAAGACTCGAACGCTGGTGACATCGTCATCTCGCGTGGCGTCGTCCCACTCCATGCGCACGTACAGCACGCCGTCTCGGTGCAATGACCGAACCTCGACCATCGGCACCGATCCGCCGAGTGGCCACGTGACCTGTTGGGCGCTGAGCGGTACGTCGACGCGGGAAGCCTGATTCCAGACGTCGTCGTCGGTGGTGAGATCGACGCCGGTCTCTGCTGCGTACGCGACGAGCGAGCGCGATTGAGAGGCCGCCGGGTTGAGACCGAGGAGTTGTAGAGCAGCAGCGACGACGATGACGGCCGAGATGATCGAGAGCTTCTTGCCCCGATCGGAGGTATTGCCAAGAATGCTCAGCATCACGTCACCTTCCACTCAGCTCTACGGGAGTGATCACGAGCCCCGCTCCGTCGATGCCACAGCTGCCGTCGTCGGGGTCGGGTACCGGTTTGGGTTCGGTCCAAGTGGCCACGGGTTCGACCCCGAGCCAATCGAGCTCGGTTGCGAGCCATTGCGCGAGAAGGCGACCGATCGATGCAAACGGTGTTGCAGCCCCGACGATCTGGAGTCGGGCGGCGAATGCCTGCGCCCAACAACCGAGGTGCTCGCCGAGAAACAGACGCTGCGAGTGCTCGCATTCCTCGATCTCATCCTGTCCCAGTTCGAGCAATGCGTGGGCCTGTTTGCGAGCCAGGAACGCCATGAACTCCAGCTCGGTCGCGATGTGGTCCGGGCGCTCGCGGTCGAGCCCGCCGACAGCGACGCCGTGGGCCAGGTAGAAACCCGCGATATCGGCCATCACCTCGGCCTGTCGGAACACGTCGCCGGGGCAATAGGCACTTTCGTAGGCCGGAGCATCGGGGGAGTCGATATGGGTGAACACGGTTCCGTGGGTGACACGCAAACCATCGAGCGGACCATCGTGCAGAGCCATCGCGTCGAGCAGCGAATCGTCGAGATCCTTCGACCCGGTGCGAAGGCCTGTCAAGGTGGGGAACACCTCGTCTCGTAGAAGCTGGCGAGACCGGATACTCGGAAACGCGAGCGAACCGGCGAGAAGGCGGTACACGGCCGCTCGCGCCAATGCGTCGGCTGCGTAGCCGTTCTTGTCTTCGTCGAGGGGCATCTGGGCCACCGTCATATCGAGTTCAGCTTCTCTGGGCGTTCGACTACGGGTTCGTTGACCTGGACCCGAACGATCTCGTTCCCTGATTGGTCGTATCCGATTGCGGTGTCGTCGTACAGCGTGATGCGTTCGCCGGCGACGGTGATCTCCTGGTAGGGATCGCCCTCCTCGATGTCGAACGAAAAGATGATTCGCTGCGTCACGCGGAACAGCTGCAGCACCGCCAACAGTTTTCGGTCGGGTTTCTGGTAGCGATCGATCGCACGATCGACGCCGGGCCCGAACATCTGGTGGAGGTAGGGGCGCGGCACCCAGCGAGGTGGGATGTAGTACACGTTGGGTTGAGTGCCGAACTGCGGGTAGAGCGGCAATGCCACCTGCGCTTCGTGTACGAGGTAGTAGAGCGGGTTCGTGGGGTCCTTTGTCCATGTTCCGTCGAGTTCGGTCTCGACGAGACCTTGCAGGCGGATCTTTCCGACGCACGCCACCATGCACCGGGTTTCGGTGGGCATGTTGTCGGTCAACGGATCGTTGCCCTCGATTCGCGGGTAGCAGCCGACGCACTTTTCGGTCGTACCCGTCGTGGGTCGATACATCGTCTTTTTGTACGGGCACGCTTCGACACACTTGCGATAGCCCCTGCAGCGGGCCTGGTCGACGAGGACGATGCCGTCTTCGGGCCGCTTGTAGATCGCTTCACGGGGGCAGGCGGCGAGGCAACCGGGATAGGTGCAGTGGTTGCAGATGCGTTGGAGGTAGAAGAACCAGCCCTCGTGTTCTGGCAGTTCAACCCCGTTCGCCGGAAACGATGTTGCGTGGTCCTCGTACGAGTTGGGCGCCTTCCAGTCAGCCTCGCTCGGCAGGTAGCCGATCGGCCGCGACGGGGTATCTCCGGCTTCGAAAATCGTGTCACCCTCGTAGACCCCGTACGGCGATGTCAGCTCGGTCTGGTCGGTCGCGTTCCAACCGCCGCTGTTGCCATTCGACCGAAGCAGTTCGAGGGTCTGAAGATCCCAGTTGGCGGGGTATCCGCCGTATGGCTTGGTCTCGACGTTGTTCCACCACATCAGCTCTTGGCCGGGTGAATGGGTCCAGGTCGACTTGCATGCCATCGTGCAGGTCTGGCAACCGATGCATCGATTGATGTTGAACACGGCCGCGAACTGACGCCCACCGGATTCGCGTTGGTGTGGATACTTCTGCTCTCGGCCGATCTGCCAGTTGTAGACATCAGCCATGGGGGTGCTCCTCTGCAGCTCGCCCGATACCGAATACCGAGATCAGCATTTCGTCGATCATCTGTGAACCTCGCCGCCTGAAGATGTCGTGAATCGACCCGCTCTCGGGCATCGCGAACAACCTCCGAATGCGTTCTGCCGGCCAGCCCGAGAGGGCGTACTCCTCGATGATTGCGAGCGTGACCTCTCGGTCCGCATCGACCCCCTCGGCGACGGGGTAACGCACTCCTGTGAGCGCATACGGGTCATCGTCCTCGATCGGCTTGTCGATACCGGGAGGGAGAGTTTTCGGATTGCGGCCGATGAAGACCGGTTCGGCGTGCATCGTCACGCCCCCCGAACGGTGATGAATCCGCCGGCCAGATAGTTCGACATCGAACTGCCTTCTTCGCCGGGGGCGGTCTGCTCGCTACCTCTGCTCCAACGACCCTCTCCGCCAAGGCCTCCGTCTTCGGCTTTGGTGATTCGAACGATCGTCTCTTTCGGAATGGTGTTGATCGCGTGGTTGTCGATATCGAAGCCGTACGTGAAGGCCATCGCTCCGGCTCGCTTGTGGAACAGCGAGTCGGTCTGGTGCATCGGCGGTGCCCAACCTCGTGTGATGCTCTGCTGGCTTCCCGAGCGGAAACTGGACTGGTAGCCGGTGGTCTCGGCGAGCGCCCTGCCGTCGGGCCTGCTGCGTTGGGCCCTCACGGTTCGCGGTGTGGCCATGTAGAACGCGTGCTTGAGCATCGTGACGCCGCTCGGATATGCCGGGTTGATGGTCGCCCGCACAATCAATCGAGCGACCTCATAGAACTCGGGGTCGTCTGCCGCGTTGCGGAACGGTCTGTCGGCTTGGTTGGCATCGACCCACACGTAGTCGCCGTGGTTGATGCCTGCTGCTTTCGCGTCGTCGGGGTTCATGTGGATCTGTGGTTCGGCCACCCCTGGCTGCCGCTTGTCGACCCGGTACGGGTCGCTGAAGTTCGAGGTCCACAACCAATGCCAGTCGGTGACGGCCCACGAAGAGTGCACGCTGTGGCGTGACTTCGGCGTGAGGCACAAATACGTGTATCCCTGCTCGAAGAGCGGGTTCGTCGAACGCTTCACATCGTTCCACGCCATCATCACGTTTCGGACCGAGCGGAGATCGGCATCGAGTTCGTCGGGGGCGATGCCGTAGTCGCGGGGGCGCAGGTAGGGGCTGGTCGACACGATCACGTTGGGCAGGTAGGGCGTCGCCTCGATGGCTTCGCGATGCACGATCAAGTTCTCGCCGTATTCGATCGCCTCCGGGATGTCGACGTACGCGTTCATCCGACCGGTGTCGGTATAGAACGGAAGGCTGTCGTCAATCTGTTCCTTGAACGGGATCACGGGGATACGTGCGGTACTGCATGAGGGCACCGCCGGGCTCGCCATAGCGGCCGGCCATCACGTCTTCGACCGTGTATCCCTCGGTTGTCCACGAGCCACCCAGTCACCCGGTCGAGGTACACCTCGGACCGGTCCGAGAACTCGAAGTATTCCGAGAAGCGACGATCGTCCGTCAGTTCTGCAAGAGCGTCGGCGACACCGGCGAAGATGGCGAGATCATCGCGCGTGTCGTGAAGCGGTTTGATGCCGCCTTTCCAGATCTGCAGGAACGGGTTCGAACAAGACGCCCCCATCTCCCAGGTCTCCGATTCCATCCAGCTGTTCGCAGCCAGGACGACGTCGGCGAACTCGGCCGATCCGGTCCACTCGATCTGTTGGTCGACGATCAGGTCGACCTTCGGGTTCACGTTCTTGATCAGCTCGTAGGCCCATTTTGCCTGGTTGATCAGGTTGGCGTTGTTGTACCAGATCACCTTGGACGGAGTTGGCATGTGGGTCTTGCCGGTGAACACTCGACGCCCGTCCTCTGGCGTGTCGACGATCAGTGGGCGATCACCGAACCCCCAATAGCTCGTCTCTTCACCGTGGACGAGGTGGTTGCTGGTTTCGGCGGTGTAGGGCGCTGAAGGGTCGAGCAGCGGCCGGAACGGGTTCTCGTTGACGAATCCACCGGCTCCGGACCCGAACCACTCGGCTGCCTGGAAGACGCCACCTTTGTAGTTGCCGGCCCACGTACTCACTCCTCCGCCAGGAACTCCGACCGACCCGAGCAACATCGCGACCAGGTAGGTGGCTCGGTTGTGCAAGGTTGCGTGGAAGTAATGATTCACGCCTTCGCCGATGTGGAAGGCGACCGGGCTCAAGGTGGCGAGGTCGTCCACGAGCCGTTCGATGAGGTGTCGGGGGGCACCCGTCATCTCGACGACCGAATCGAGGTCGTAGTCGTCCAAGTGTTCGCGATACATCGACAGAACGGTCATCACCTCGACGATGGAACCGTCGTTCAGGGTGACCTGTCCCCGGTAGTCGAGCTCGGGGTCGATGCCCTTCTCTTCGAGGAAATCGCCGACATCTTCGCGGTTGATGGCGACGAAGTCGTTGGTTGGGCCATCGAAGACGACCCGGTCGCCGTTGAGGTCGTGTTGTTGCTGGGTGAGGCCGTGTAGCCGAAAGCTGGGGCCATCGGTGGAAAGGTCGGATTGATAGTCAGGAAAGAGTTCGTCGGCTCGCAGTCTCTGCAGCGTGTCGAGTCGGACGAGCGTAGGCATATCGGTGAAGCGCTTCAGGAACGGCCGATCGATGGCGTCGCGATCGATCAGCGCCTTCGCCAGGCCGAGCACCAACGCAGTGTCCGACAAACCCGCTCTGACCGGAATCCAGTAGTCGGCCTTCGTGGCCGGCGCACCGTATTCGGGAATGATCGAGACCAGCTTTCCGCCGCGTTCGGTGACCTCCTGCGACCAATGGCTGTCGGGCATCTTGTTCTCGACCAGATTCTTTCCGATCGTCACCAAGAGCTTGCTGTGGCGCATGTCGTTCATGTCCACTTCGGCACCCTGCAGGCCGTGCACGAACGGGAATCCCGGCGCCTGGTCGCCACGCCAGGTGTATTCCGACCACTCGCGGGCTCCGACCGCTTCGTGTTCGTCGACGCCACGCACATCGGCGTCGAGCAGACCCAACATGTTGCCGAATCGCATCGGGCTGAGCTTTCCGGCTATGCCATGCAACGGGAGCGACGCCCCGAACTTCATCGTGCGTACGCCGGCACCCTCCCAGTGCTCGAGCATCTCGGGTTCGTATCCATCGGCCTCGATCAGGCGACGTCGACCCTCGTCACCGCTGTATGTCTGAGCGATGGCCTGCAGGCCGCCGGCCAGGTAGGTGTTCACCTCTTCCCAGCTCATCCGGAGGAAGTCGTCGTCACCTCGCGAGTCGAACTTGTACCGGGTTCGCAGCGAAGGGTCGTCGGAGAGCGAGGGGAATCCGTCGTCTGCCCACTGCTTCCAGCCTGCGCGGATCATTGGATACTTCGCCCGGTAGGGCCCGTACACGCGTCGGTGAAGCGTGAAGCCTTTGGCACAGCCGCGCGGGTTCCAGTGCACCGTCGATTTGTTGCCCTGTGGGTCGCCGTACCTGTCGCCGTCGTAGTTCTGCTCGAGTCGCAACACGACACCGTTGCGTGTGAAGGCTCTGAGGCGGCACATATGGGTGTCGTTGGGGGCGCAGACGAACGTGAACGAGTCGTCGTACGCGTACTGGTCGCGCAAGACCTCTTCCCATCCGCGATCGGGGTACGACAGGAGCGGGTTTTGGACCGCCGAAGCGGCGCTCAGAAGGCTGAGCCAACCGTCCGGCAAGACCGCGGTGCCGACGATCCCCGCCCCCGAGAGCTGCAGAAAACGTCGTCTTGTGACACGACCCAAAATGTGCTCCTATCCAGCGCATGTGTGACGGCAGACGAGTTTGCGGTCAACGTACAACTGCGAGTTGGGAGACCGTAGAGGCTTTGGTCCTGACGTCGCCGTCGACCGGGTGGTTGGCGCCGGTCGTTAGTCTTCGCGGATGATGGCTGCACGCGACGTGAGACAGGGTTCGAGGCGAGCGAGCAATGCTCGCCGTGAGCTGGTTGCACTCGACACCTGACGGGTTGACGATGGAGCACATCGAGCCGATCATCGAGGGAATCTGCGACCCGCGCCTTTCCGGAGTGCGCGATGCGTTCCGACAGAACTTCATCGAACGCGGCGAGGTCGGCGCCTCGTTGTGTGTCGTGCGACACGGTGAGGTCGTCGTCGACTTGTGGGGAGGCTGGACCGACGAGACCCGAACGACGGCGTGGTCAGCCGACACGCTCGTCGATTTCTACTCGGTGGGCAAGGCGCTCGTGGCGACACTGCTGCTCGAACTCGTCGATCACGGCCTGCTCACCCTCGACACCAGGATCGCCGAGGTCTGGCCGGAATTCGCCAGCGGTGGCAAAGGTGCTGTCACCGTTCGCCACGCGCTGTGCCATGAGGCCGCCGTGCCGGCGATCCGCGAACCGTTGACGAACAGCGACCTCGTCGACTGGTCGACCATGACCGATGCGCTGGCCGCCACCGATGCCTGGTGGCTGATCGGTACCCGCCACGCCTACCACACCAACACCTACGGATTTCTGATCGGCGAAATCGTCCACCGGGTCACCGGGGAACTCCCCGGTGACCGACTGCAACGGATCGCCGTCGACGTCGACGCCGACCTGTGGTTCGGTGTCCCTGAATCCCACCAGCCCCGCTGCGCCGATGTGATCTGGGCACCCCCGCAGCCCTTGGACCCCAACGGCTTCGACACGAACCAGTACGAGGGCGACCAACTCATGAACATCCTCGCCCACTTCAACCCACCCGGAGCCTCGTCGGTCGGGATCGTCAACACACCCGACTGGCGTGCCGCCCAGATCCCCTCCACCAACGGTCACGGAACCGCTCACGGCCTCGCCACGTTCTACGCCGCGCTCCTCGAACCCGACCGCATCCTGTCCCCACGCTCCTGCGTCAAGCCGCGCGACCACAGGTGCTCGGCCCGTGCTCGATCCTCGGCGAAGACCTCGCCTTCGGACTCGGCTTCACACCCACCAGCGAGCGCCGACCACTCGGCCCCAAACCCGAACAGCTTCGGACACTTCGGGACCGGTGGCGCGCTCGGATTCGCCGACCCCGACACCGGAATCGCCTTCGGCTACGTGATGAACCACGTCATCCCACGCTGGCAGAGCACGAGGAACCGGGCACTCATCGACAGCCTCTACTCCGCCCGCTGACCGCCAGTGCTGTCTCGGGCATCGCACTGCAGAGATCGACGTGGGCGGCAAGCCCGAGGGGTCTACGCCCCCACCGCGTGGAACCCACCGTCGACGTGGATGATCTCGCCGGTCGTCGCCGGGAACCAGTCGGAGAGTAGGGCCACCACCGCCCGGGCCACGGGCTCGGTGTCGCGAGCATCCCATCCGAGCGGCGCACGTGGACCCCAGACGTCCTCGAACTGCTCGAACCCTGGGATCGACTTGGCGGCGGTCGTCTTGATCGGCCCGGCCGCGATCAGGTTGACACGAATGCCCTGCGGGCCGAGTTGACGGGCGAGATAGCGAGATGTCGATTCGAAGGCGGCCTTGGCCACACCCATCCAGCCATAGACCGGCCATGCCACCGAGGCGTCGAAGTCGAGCCCGACGATCGAGCCTCCCCGACCCATCGACGGGACCACGACCTCGGCCAGCGCCTTGAGCGAATATGCCGAGATGTGCATCGCCACGCCGACGTCGTCCCATCCGGCCGACATGAAGTTGTCACCGAGGCAGGCTTCGGGGGCGAATCCGATCGCATGCAGTGCTCCGTCGACCGAACCCCATCGCTCGGCGATGGTGTCGCGCGCCGCTTCGATCTGGGCGGGATCGGAGATGTCGAGTTCGAGTACCTCAGGTAGTACCGGCAGCTTGCGGGCGGTGCGTTCGGTGAGGCGTCGTCCACGACCGGCGCCAGTGAGAATGATCTCAGCCCCCTGCTCTTGGGCCAGGCGGGCAACACCGAACGCCAACGAGCTTTCGGTGAGCACGCCCGTGATGACAAAACGTTTGCCGTCGAGGATCGCCATTGGCGGCACACTACTCACAGGGACAGCGGCTCCTGCTCGTCTGGGCGATCAACCGTCGGGTAACAATCGGCGAATGACGTCGGCGGCCGAGTACGTGTCGGCCCCCGGCGGGATGAACTGTGCAACGTCGGCCACCTCGTCGCCCGAGGTGACGAGAGCAGGCTCGTGAGCGCTTCGGCGCGGAACCTGACCGAGCCCGACATTGGCGAGCAGCGCCGAACAGAGGCACTTCTTTCCGATTGCGTCGTCGGCGCTGCCTCCCTTGGAGACAAATACGTCGACGGGCTCGGCTGGGCAGCGCCAACCGACACTGCCCTCGTCAGTTCGATAGGCGGTGCGCAAGTATCCCAGTTCGCAGGCTTCGCGCGGTCTCTGCTCGTACACCTCTTGTTCGGAGAGCGTGCCCTTCACGTGTACCACCTTGAACGGGTAGCCCGAAGGCGATGCCAGTGGATCGGTGAATACCCGCGCCAACTTTTCACGGCTCAAGTCGAGCACCTGGCGTTTGATGTCTGGATCGAAACCGGACTCCTCGCAGTAGGCGAACGCCGTACCGACCTGCACACCGGTCGCACCGAGTTCCAACGCCTCACGCAAGCGTTCGGGGCTGGAGTATCCCCCTGCCAGCCAGAACGGAAGACCGAGATCGCCGATCGCCACCAGGTCGGGCACATCGCGGTCGCCGTAGATCGGCTCGCCGGCCTCGTTCAGCTGCAGCTTGCCCCGCGGCGGCGCGTTGTGGCCGCCTGCTGTGGGAGCCTCGACGATGAAACCGTCGACCGGGGTCTCGATCTTGTTGGCGAGCATCGTGGCCAACACGTGCGAGGAGACGATGGCGACGAACCGAGGACGCCTCACCTTCACCGCCTGACCGCCCATCGCCGCGACGGGGTCGAATCGGGCGCTGAAGTCGTCATCACGGGCGGCGCCTTTCACATCGAGCCGCAGCTCGACCGGGCGCCCGGCGGCCAACTCGTCGAGCACCGCAGGAATCGACTTCGGAATGCCGGCTCCCATCAGCACATAGTCGACATCGGCGAGCATCGCGCCATAGAGCGACGGCAAGGTCGGGGCCTGGAGCTTCTCGAGGAAGTTGATGCCGACCGGGCCCGAGTGCCCTTCCTTGGCGAGGTACACCTCGACGAAGTTGGCGGCGACGATCAGATCTTCGGTGTGACGAGACGGTCGATCGCGCCTCATCGACGTCTGCTTGAACCGCTCGTCGGTCTGCTTGCCACCTGCGATGAAGTATTGCTCGAGGATGCGGTCGGCAACCCCCGGAGCAGGGAACGCTGCGAGCGCCCGTCTGACATGGCCATCCGGATCACCGACCTGGAGTCGGCGAACCAGAACGACATCGAGCGCCGTACCGGAGACGACACCGAGGTGCCCCTCCAGGGCGACCGCCCGAGCGAGCTTCCAGTCGGAGACCGCGATGCCCATGCCCCCCTGAATCAGTACGGGCAGGTCCAACGACATCGCGTCAGGATATCTGCGCGACCGGGGGGAGCAGCCGACGATGCTGAGAGCTCGAGCAACGGCAAGGTCTCCACACAGGTGACTCGGTTGCCGGCTAGTCGGTGATGTCGCGTCGTTCGAACACGGCGGTGGTCGTGATGTACGCGATTGCGGCGTAGAGCGCTCCGAGGGCCAGCGCCGCGGTGAAGCCGCGCGCGTCGGTGCCGCCTCGGGCGAGGGTGTCGAGAACGCCGGCGGGGAGCCAGTCGGCGGTCGAGGGCCACAGCGAGTGGAGGATGAGCTGTTCGCCGATGAGGAAGTAGGCGACGCCGGCGGAGATCGAGATTGCCGCGGATCGTGTCACCATCGCGATCAGTCCGCCGAACAGTCCCCACACGATCGTGGCCAGCGCACTGTTGGCCCAGATCGCGGCGCCGCTGGTGAGACCGTCCGTGGTGGACCACAGATGGGTGTCGATGCCCTGCGAGTCACCGATCGCGAATGCGGTAAGGGCACCGACGATGGCAGCAATCGTGACGACGATCACGAGCACCGCGGCAAGGCCGACAAGCTTGCCGGCGAGCAGTCGTCGTCGTCTGGAGTCGATGACGAGCAGGGCGCGGATGGTGCCGGTGGAGAACTCGGCGGCGACGCTGGATGCGAACAGTGCGAGCGCGACGATGCCGAGGAAGCTGCTCGCTGATTCGAGGCCGGCGAGGTAGCCACCGGGCTCGGCAAGTTGTTCGAGAGCCCAGTCCTTCGGTTCTGGCTGGTCCGTGGCCGCTCGGGTTGTCGGCGTTGAGGATCGACACGATGGTCAGCATCACGGTGAATCCTGCTGCTGCAGCGGCGTAGCCGGCGATCGTGGTGAGGCGCAGGAGTTTGACGAGTTCGGAACGCAACGATGCGATCATGAGAGCCTCGTGGACCGGTTGCCGGTCATTTCCAAGAACGTCGTTTCGAGGTTGGCTTCGACCGGTCGCAGTTCGCGCAACACGATGCCGGCGTCGAGCGCGAGGCGACTGAGTTGCGCCGACCAATCGGGTTCTGCGTCGACTTCGACTCGTGCGCCGGCGACGTTGACGGTCTTGCCCGCTCGTTCGGCGAGTTGCGCCAAGCGGATGGCGTCGGATGGCTCGGCGGTGATGGCGATGACGGTGCTGTGTTGGGCGGCGAGCAGGTCGTCGAGTGGGCCGGAGAACACGAGGCGGCCGTCTTGGATCATGACGAGTCGGTCGCAGGCCGCCTGGATCTCGGTGAGGAGATGGCTGGAGACGACCACGGAGGTCCCGGCTTCGGCAAGTCGGCGGAAGAGCGCCCGGATCTCGACGGTTCCGGCGGGGTCGAGGCCATTGGTGGGTTCGTCGAGCAGCAGCAGTTCGGGTTCTTGCAGGAGTGCACCGGCAATACCGAGTCGCTGCTTCATGCCGAGCGAGTAGTTCTCGTATCGATCGCCGGCGCGGGCGGTCAGATCGACGGTTTCGAGCACCTCATCGATTCGGCTGGTTGCGAGTCGACCGAGGCGGGCGAGGGCGAGCAGGTTCTTGCGGCCGGAGAGCTTCGGGTACATGGCTGGGGCTTCGACGAGCGCGCCGACCTTGGCGATGTAGCGGTGCGGGTCGGCGATCGGTTGGCCGAGCATCCAGGCCTTGCCGGCGGTCGGTCGTATCAGACCCAACAGCATTCGGAATGTGGTGCTCTTGCCTGCCCCGTTGGGCCCCACGAAGCCGGTCACACCGCCGGCGGGAATGTCGAAGCTCAGCTGATCGACAGCGCGCTGGTCGCCGAAGTCCTTGGTCAGGCCCTCGACCCGGATCGCCGACACGGCCGGGTCGCCGGCAGGTGTGCCTGTGGTGGTGGCAGGGGCGTTCATGACGCCGTCCACCCGGTCGAGGGGAGCAGGTCGCTCATTGGTTCGCACCTTCGATGTCGGGTTCGGCTTCGATGTCGAGGTGGGGCAGGATCCGGTCGAGCCAGCGTGGGAGCCACCAGTTCGGGTCGCCGACGAGCGCCATCGTCGACGGGACGAGGATCATGCGCACGATGGTGGCGTCGACGGCGACCGCGGTGGCGAGTCCGACACCCATCATCTTGACGACGGGGTCGTCGCTGGCGACGAAGCCGAGGAACACGCTGATCATGATCAGCGCCGCAGCGGTGATGACCTTGGCGGTTGCGCCGAGCCCTTCGACGACGCTGTCGATGTTGCTGTGGCCTCGGTGGTACTCCTCGCGGATGCGCGACAGGATGAACACCTCGTAGTCCATCGACAGGCCGAACAGGATTGCGAACATCATCATCGGCACGAAGGATGCGATCGGGACGGCTTCGTCGAGTCCGATCAGCGATCGGCCCCAACCCCATTGGAACACCGCAACGACGACGCCGTACGCGGCGCCGATCGACAACAGGTTGAGCAGCGCCGCTTTGAGCGGAACGAGGATCGAGCGGAACACCGTCATCAACAGCAGGAATGACAGTGCGACCACGGCTGCGATGAATCCGACGAGGCGCGACGAGATCTTGTCGGATTGATCGATGAATCCGGCTGTGGGGCCGCCGACGAGTGCGCTGGCGTCGGTGCCGGCGGTGGCCTCGGGCAGGGTGGAGTCACGCAAGCGGTGGACGAGATCACTGGTTGCCTGATCCTGGGGCTTGGTGGTGGGAATCGCGGTGATCAGCGCTGTCGTGCCGGCGGCGTTGGTTTCGGGTGGCGAGACCGCCTGCACGCCAGGGTCGGCGCCGACTGCGGTGGCGATCTGGTCGAGGACCGCCTGATCACCCGATGGACCAAGGTCGACGGTGAGCAGCAGCGGGCCGTTGAAACCCGCCCCGAAGCCGTCGGCGAGCAGGTCGTAGGCGCGGCGGTGGGTGGTGCTGGTGGGGTCGGTGCCGGCGTCGGCCTGGCCGAGCCGCATGTCGAGCACGGGGATCGCCAACACGAGCAGGACGATGGTCGCCGAGATCGCCGAGCGCCACGGGTGATGGGCGACCCAGTGTGCCCAACGCACCCAACCGCTGTGACCTGTGCTCGTCTCGATGGCGTCGCCCGAGGCGGTGGCGTGTGCGGCCCGTTCGGCCGCTTGACGGTGTGACTTGGCGAGCACCCGTGGGCCGGCGAATCCGAGCAGCGCCGGCAGCAAGGTGATGGCGACGAGGACCGCGATCGCGACCACGAACGATGCCGAGTAGCCGAGCGCGGCGACGAACGGGATGCCTGCCAACTGAAGTCCGAGGATCGCCACGACGACGGTGCCGCCGGCGACGACGACGGCTTGGCCGGCGGTGGCGTTGGTGCGCCCGATCGATTCGTCGTTCGACACGCCGACCTCGAGGTTGTCGCGGTGCCGGCTCAGGATGAACAGTGCGTAGTCGATACCGACCCCGAGTCCGATCATCGTGCCCAGCCGCGGGGCGACCGAGGGGATCTCGATCAGTGCGCCCATGAGGCCGACGAGCGACAGCCCGACGACCAGGCCGACGATCGCCACGCCGAGCGGCAGGATCGCCGAGTAGACGCTGCGGAACGTGACGAACAAGATGATCAGGGCGGCGATGATGCCGATCATCTCGGCCGGGCCGGTGCTGCGTTCCTTCAACACCGTCGGCAGCTCACCGCCGTATTCGACCTGGACCCCTGCCGCTTCGGCCGGCGCCCCGGTTTCGATCAGGGCGTCGACGGCCTCTCGTCCCAAGATCGGCGGTCGACCCGTCGAACTGCACCGACGCGAATGCCGTGGTGCCGTCTTGCGATATCGATCGTGGGCTGGCGAGCGGCTCGGTCACCGCGATCACGTGGTCGAGTGCTCGCACCTCGGCGACGGTTGCGGCGATCCCCGCCGCCGAGTCGGGGTCGGTGACCGAACCTTCGGCGGTGTGGAACACCACCATCGCGGTGGCTCCCGAGCGCTCCGGGAACTCGGCCTTCAACAGATCGACGGCCTGTTGGGATTCGACACCGGGCACCTCGAAGTTGTCGACCGTGCCACCTCCGCCGGTGCGGTCGACGACCACGACGAACAGCGCCAGCAGGACCCAAGCGGCGACCACCCAGCGCCGTTGGCGAGCGCTGAAGCGACCGAGACGGTAGAGCCAGTTCGACATGTGCCAGTTCCTTCCTCGACGGATCCCTCGATGGCGGATCCTTGGACAGATTATCGCAGTCACTGCAAGTTTGCACTAAACGTCATGAATATGTCAAGATGGTCGCCATGACCGAAGCAACTGGGGCTGCGGGAACGCAAGAAACGAGAACGACGTCGTTGCATCGAGGACGCCGCCATCGATCTGTTCGAGCAGACACGGCTTCGACGCCACGACGATCGAACGACATCGCCGCCGCCGCCGACATCGCGCCGCGGACGTTCTTCTACTACTTCCCCACCAAGGAAGACGTCGTCCTCGCCGACTACGCCGCCCGACTCGAACGCATCATCGACGAACTCGCACCGACGGCCGGACACCGAAGCCCCATGGGCCGCCTTGCGGGCATCGTTCGTGGTCGTCGCCGCCGACTACGAGGCTCGCCGCGACGATCTGGTCCGCCGGTTCACGATCATGGCCGCCAACCCATCGGTCTACGCCCGCAGCCTGCAACTCCAGGCCGGATGGGAGGACGCACTCACCGACGTTCTCGATCCAACGATCCGGCCAAGCCACGGAGAACATCGAATCGAGACTGCTGTCCTCTGCGGCGTTGGCCTGCATGCGGTCCTCGCTACGACACTGGCTCCTCACCGACCACGACACGGCACTGCCGGACCTGATCGAAGTCGGCTTCGACCAGCTCGCCAACGGTCTGGCCAATATCGGTGACGACGACAGCCTGACTCGAGCCTTCCACACGATCGAGCCGCCGGTCAGGGTCGCGTGGCCGAGATGCACCATCACACGCGTCGTGGACTCGCCGTCTCGGGCGCCTTCGCTGTTGCAGCGGTCGTCGCCGCGTCGGTACCGCATGCGACGGGGGACTTGGATGCCTCTCCACCTCTTCTTCGTGGGGTCCCTGGCGAGTGCCATTTCGACGGTGACCCAGATGCTGGCCGTCACATGGTCGGCCTCACCAGCCCCGCCACGGGCCGCTGTGGTACTGCAACGCTGGGGCCTCGCGGTCGGAACGATCCTTGTGGTCGTGGGTCGCGCGACCGACCAACGCTCGATCACGGTGAGCGGAGCGGTACTCGTCGGGGCGTCGCTGGCGCTCGTCGGAGCGATCCTCATCGACGTGCGCCGCAACGTACGAACAACTCGGTTCATACCGGCGATCGACGCCTACCTCCTCGCCTTCGGAGCTGCCGCGGTCGGTATCGGTCTCGGCCTACAACTGGCGACGGGCGCAGGCTCCTCGGATATGAGGAATGCCCATCTGCTTCTGAACTTGTTGGCCTTCGTCGGCGTGGTGATCGCCGCGACAATTCCCTACTTCGTGGCAACCCAGGCCCGCCTGAGGATGTCACCGAGGGCGACCCCCGCTCGCGTTCGGGCAACGACGATGATGCTCTGGACCGCCGCCGTGTTGGCAGCAAGCGCAGCCGGACTGGGGCACCGCGACCTGACTGCCGTGGCACTGCTCTGCTACGGGGTCGGTGTGGCTGCGGTCGCAACGCTGCTGCCTCGACTGCAGCGCAAGAACCTGGAATGGGCCGGACCTCGCCTCGTCCAGCTACTCGCAGGTCTCGCCTGGTGGGCCGCGATGGTGGTCTGGGCGGGCATCGAGTTCCGGGATTCGGACATCGATCGGACGACACTCGCGGCGTTGGCAATCGGCGGATTCGGCCAGATCCTGGCAGCGTCGTTCGCCTACCTGGTCCCCGTGGCTCGCGGCGGAGGACACGCCTTGCTCAGCGCCGGCTTTCGTCGAACCCGTTCATGGTTGGGTCTGGCGCTCGGAAACCTCGCCGCGGTGTCGGCGTTCGCCGGCCATGAACGGTTGATGACGATCGTCGTGTGCGCATGGTTGATCGATGCAGCGCTTCGAACGGCCACCCGCTGACA
Source organism: uncultured Acidimicrobiaceae bacterium (assembly GCA_963700265.1). Taxonomy (GTDB): domain Bacteria; phylum Actinomycetota; class Acidimicrobiia; order Acidimicrobiales; family Ilumatobacteraceae; genus Ilumatobacter. The sequence continues at coordinate 27,306 of CAVOWX010000009.1, forward strand.
TCTCGTCGATCGACTCGCAACATCGGATCTCCGCCACGCTCACTCGATGACGGCAGGGACGGTCGTCCCGATGAAGACCAGGTCGGTGACGGTCGACCCCAGCCGGCAGTGCGGTTGGCTTCACGCGTTCTTCATGGTGATCGCGATTGGGGCTTCACGCTGTGGTGGCTATTTGGGAGATGCAGACACAACGAGGCCCGATGAAGAACCGGAATGCAAGTCCCGGAAACACCAAAGGGCCGAACAACCCGAAAGGAATGGTCATGAAGAAGATGTTGATCACACTCGCCACAGTCGGAGTGCTCGCCGTTCCGGCGGGCGTGGCTTTCGCCCAAACCGACACCACCGAGCCGGCAGCGCCGGTTCCCACCTGCGTCGACCCCGTACGAGACCGGGATCGTGACCGCAGCGCCGACAGGATTGCGCTCGGCGAGCAGGCCAAACTGCAGACGCAGCTGCGCACACATCAGCACGAGCAGATGGCTCTCAATGACGGCACCTGCGACGCTGACTGCACGGCCGATCAGGCCCGCCTGCGCGATCAGTCCTCGCTCGCCGACGGTACCGGCTTCACAGCCGAGCACCGGATGGGCGAGATGGGCAAGGCCGCCAGCAACCGCGGAAACGGCTGACACCGTAGAACTGCCGGGACCCGCGGTCCCGGCAGTTGCGCGTGCACACACAACACGGTCGGGAGAACACCATGGACCCTCTCAACACCATTGCGACCCGACGGCTGAGATGCTCGGCGCTGATGATCCGAAACGGGTTCTACGATGACTTTCGTGGCGCGTGAACGAATCCTGGTGGTCGATGACGAGGCCGGCATCCGCGATCTCGTCGTGCCGCACTTACGCGACGAAGGGTTCGAAGTCGACGAGGCCGCCGACGGCGAAGATGCACTCGATCGATTCGCGACAGCGTGCACACGATCTCGTCGTGTTGGACCTGCGGTTGCCGGGTATCGGCGGACTCGACGTGCTGCGCGAGATCCGACGCACCTCAAAGGCCTACGTGATCGTGCTGACGGCCCGCTCCGACGAAACCGACAAGCTGATCGGGCTCGAACTCGGCGCCGACGACTATGTCACCAAACCATTCAGCCCACGCGAACTGGTAGCCCGAGTGCGCGCCGTGCTCCGTCGACGACGTGACGGCGACAACGCGGCGCGTGGCAATGACGATGTGGCGATCGATTCGACGGTCTCGTCATCGACATCGGTCGCCACGAGGTGCGAGTCGACGACGAACCGGTGGAGCTGACGACGTTGGAGTTCCAACTCCTCACAGCACTGGCGGCCGCGCCGGTCGCGTGTTCACCCGCCGCCAGCTCATCGAACACGTCTGGGGTTGGGACTTCTACGGCGACGAACGGCTCGTCGATGTTCACATCGGCAACCTCCGCAAAGCCCTCGGCGATGCCGCCGAGGAACCCCGATTCGTCGGAACCGTGCGCGGCGTCGGATACAAGTGTGTGGCACGACCGTCGTGAGCATCTCGCTGCTCCCTCACCGCCTTCGCACCCGGCTGTTCGTCTCGTACGTCGGTCGTGGTCGGGGCCGGTGCGATCGCGATGCTGGTCGTCGGCACCGTGGTGACGAGAACCGTGTACGAGCGACGGATCGGTGGTTTCGGGCTCGGTCGCGGCCAAGGTGGAAACGGTCAGGTGACCGAATCCCAGCTTCGCTCAGCGCTCGACGAGTCGCTGTTTCCGGCGCTGTTGATCGGCGTCGCAGCGGCACTGATCACGGCCGCCATCGTCGCAGTCTTCGTCGGCGCCCGCCTGCTGCGTCCGATCGATGAGATGCGGACGGCGGCGCGCCGGATGGCCGCCGGCGACTATGCGGTCAAGGTGCCCATCCCCGCCGAGACGGAACTCGCCTCGTTGGCGAAGGATGTGAACGAGCTCGGTCAGCATCTCGCCACCACCGAGCAACGCCGTACCCAGCTGCTCGGAGAGGTGACCCATGAGCTGCGAACCCCGATCACCGTGATCCGCGGTCAAATCGAGAACCTCATCGACGGTGTCGTAGCACCGTCCGGGGAGGTGTACGTGGCGATCGCCGACGAGGCGTCCCGCCTGCAGCGTTTGGTCGACGACCTCACGCTGCTTTCGCGGGTCGACGAGGGCACGCTCGAGGTACACATGACCGATCTCGACCTCGGCGCCGTGGCGGCGGCCGCGGCCGAACGGCTGAGACCACAATTCGACTACGCCAACGTGGCACTGATCGTCGACACGACCGCCACACCACTGCCTGTTCGTGGCGACAGCGACCGGCTGACGCAGGTGTTCTCCAACCTGTTGGGGAACGCGCTCCACCACACCCCGCCGGGCGGCACCGTCACGCTCCGCACCGGACACGACCGATCGATCGCATGTCGTCGACGTGATCGACACCGGATCGGGCATCCCGCCCAACGAACTCGAGCGGATCTTCGAACGCTTCTACCGCCGAACGGACGATGAAGGAACGACTCGCCGACCGAGCTCGGCCGGGCGCGGAATCGGCTTGACCATCGCTCGAAGCCTGGCCCGCGCCCAAGGTGGCGATGTCACGGCCACATCGATGGGACCCGGGCGGGGTGCAACATTCAGGCTGACGATCCCCGAATCGACCCAGCTCCACCACGACTCGGCCTGATACCGGCGCTTTCAACCGTGTCTGTGACTCGTCAGCGGACGAGCACGACCGAGCACAGGGCGTGGCGTGCGAGCTTGGTGGAGGTCGATCCCAGCATGCCCTCGAATCGGCCGAGACCGTGGGTGCCGATGAGCAGGAAGTCGGCAGCGTTGGCGTTGATCCATTCGAGCACCGATTTTGCGGCATTCTCGCCTTCGACGCCGACGACCTCGTAGTCAGCACCGGAACCGCTGAGGGCAGTGACGAGATCGGCAGTCCGCGACAGCACTTGATTCTTGACGTAGCGGTCGACGAATGCATCGTCGCCGACCCAGCGCGTCGGCGGGGCATCGCCTGCCTGTTCCCGCTGGTACTCAGGCATCGAGCGCCGGGTTGGTGCCGCCGACGGCATCGCGACGCAACTCTTCGAGCAATGCCCGAGGCACCTCGACGGCGCTCAGGACCGTGATCCGCCCGTCGTCACCGGCCAATCGCGCTGCGGTCATCGCCGTGCGCGTCGGTTCGAGGCTTCCGTCTGTGGCGATCACTACGTGCATACGTTCGGAACCTAGCTCAACGCGTTCGGCTGAGCGACGCGTTCCGTTGACTACGGGCAGGACACCAGCGCGGTGCCGTCGATCTCTCCCGCGTCCGGAGTGGTGAAGGTGCCTTCGAAGCTGACCGTGTCGCCGTCGACTTCGAGTCCGGCTCCATCAGGCGGCACCACGCCCGTGTAGGTCCCTGCCGGAGTGAACAATGAGACCGCGCCGACCTCGATCCCTCGGTCCGCACTGAGATCTGGATTTGGAGGCCGTCGATGGCCAGCCGGTTTATCACGATGTCGATGTCGCCTGGGGCGGCGTTGCACGTGATGCTCTGGGCGCCGGCGAAGGGCACGGCGAAGGACTGCCCGCCGACCGAAACGGTCGGATCGGGGCCCTGCGAGGCGCAGTTCACGGCGAGTCGCAGAGCGGTGGTGTCGGTCTTCGTGCGATCCGACAACTGCACTCGCGACACCTGCCCCTCGTAGCTCAAGGCCGAGTCGCCGATGCCGAGCTGACCGTTCGCATCGCCGAGTAGGCCGCCGTATCCAAACTCGGTACCGGCGAAGTTGGCTGTGACGGTCCATTGACCGTCGACGCGTGAACCGGTCACGGACAAATCGTGACCGTCTGCGGTCTGGAAGTTGACGAGAACCCGATCCTCGGCGATCGAACACTCGTAGTGGAGGGACCCAGCGATCCCGTACTCGAGTCGCTCGCCATCGACCTCGGCCCACGCCTTTCCGGCTTCAGTCTGGAGCGTCGGCGCACCGACCTCGCCGTTGCCGCCAACGACGACACCGTCATCAGCGTCACCGTCATCAGCGTCGCCTGACTCGCCGTCGTCATCAGGCGAGGCGTCCACCCCGCCCGCTCCAGCCGAACCGCTCGGAACGCCTGCGTCGTCGCCGTCCGAACCTCCGCATGACGCTGAGATCAACGCAGATCGCAAGCAACACAATGCCAATTCGCTCAGCCCAAGTCTGGTCACGAGTCTCTCCCTCTCGAACGACCATAACAGTGAGAACCTGATCGCAATGACCGGCATCGCCCAGCGCTCGATCGAGGGCCCGACACATCAAGAGCGCCCGGCGCAGCGGGCCTTGCCCGGGCAGTTCGCACCTGCGCAGGTAGGTTCGGTCGATGGGCGTGGGACTGGGCATCGACCGATCTGGACAACGGGCGAAGGGTGGGCCGCGCACGAACACCCGCCGGATCGCCCGGCCAGCTTTGTTCCTGGCGACTGCACTGGCGCTCACAGCATGCGGTGGAGGCAGCGACGGCGACGACGTCGCCGAAGTCACCGATGCCCCGACTGGTACCGAGCCGGTTGTGGCATCGACGCTTCCGGCATCCACCGAGGCGGCCCCAGCAACGGATCCAGTGGTCCCGCCGATCGTCGACGCGCTCCGCCGCTCAGGGGCCGACGCCGACTTGTTCAGCGGGCGCGGCGACCTCACTACGTTCGTCGCACCCGGCTACGACGCCGGTACCGACGACCCCGAGCAAGCCGCATGGTCGTACCTCACCGCGTTCGGAGCGGCATACGGCGTGAGCGATCCGTCGACACGGTTCGAGCTCGTCAGCGTGACCGAGACGGCGGTCGGTGCGATCGTGCGCCTGCGCCAGCTGCTCGACGGCAGACCGGTGTTCGCCGGCGAGATCACGGTGTCGGTGGCGCCCGACGGTGAGGTACTCGGGGTCAACGGCGTCGTGGCGCCCGACGCCGACGTGCCCGACGCAATCCTCTCCGACGTCGACGCCGTCGAGGCCGCGACGGCAGCCACCGGTGGACGGGCGGGCGATCCGCCCGAGCTCGTGGTGTTCAGCCCCGCCGTCGATGCGACCGACCCCGCTCCCCCGGTTCCGGCGTGGGCCGTACCGGTGCTCGTCGACGACGAAGGGGTCTGGCTCGAAGAAATTGTCGTCGTGTCGGCGATCGACGGCACGATCTTGGTCAGGGCGGGCATCGACATGACCGGTGAGAACTGGGACCTGTCCGACACCGCCAACGAAGTCGACGACGACGGCAAGGCGGTGTACGACAACGCAACGCTGATCTTCGAGACTCGCAGCGGAGATCGAACCCAGATGTCCGAACCGGACGGCGATGCCTCGGGCGCCGCCGAGAACTTCTCGACGACCTGGGCGTACTGGTTCGACACCCACGCTCGGGACAGCTTCGACGATGCCGGCGGAACGTGCGACATCTACGTGCACGTCGGCGTCAACTGGAAGAACGCCTCGTCGAACCGGAACTGCTTCGTGCGGATCGGCGACGCCAACCCGTACGCCCAGTCACTCGACGTGCTCGCCCACGAGTTGACCCATTCGGTGACCGGGCAGACGTCCGGTCTCCTGTACGAAGGTGAATCCGGGGCGCTCAACGAGCACTACTCCGACTTCTTCGCCACGATGATCGACCGTGCCGACTGGGTGATCGACATCGTCAACCGCGACACGGCCGCACCGGCGATCGACCGCTACTCGGAGTTCCTGGTCACCGATGAGGACAAGGGTGGCGTGCACTCCAACAGCGGGATCGGCAACCACGTCGGATACCTCGTCGCGGCCGACGGCACCAAGGCCCACGCCGATACAGGCGTCGAGGTGACCGGCATCGGAAGGGAGCAGACCGAGGCCCTGTGGTACGCCGTGCTGCAGTCGCTCGCTCCGCGTGCGGACGTATACGAGCTGGGCCTGCACAACGATCAATGCCGCCCGCCGCATGGCCGATTTGGACGATGACGAGAGCCGGGCGGTGATCGACGCGATGATCGCCGTCGAATTGGTGCACGAGCTCGACGGCCGGATCTCGTGCGACTATTTGACGGGCGGTCCATCGACGACACCGAGCCCATCGACCGTTCCAGCGACGACGCCGCCCGCCACGACGCCTACCACGACACCGCCGACGACCGTGCCACCGACCACGCCGCCCGAGTGCTCACTCGTCGGCACGTGGCGGCTGCACGACCAGGAGTTCTGGGATGCGATCGCTCAGCTCGCCGGACCGGCGCCTGGCGACGTCGAGTACTACTCCGGCGACTACATCATCCAGATCGACGCCGACGGAACGTCCGTCAGCGAACGCCGAGCGTGGAGCTTCCGGGCATCGTCGCCCGACGGGGCGATCATCATCGAGATCACGAGCCGCGAAGTCGGCACCTGGCAGGCGGATGACCACACGATCTCGGTCAGCGATTCGGGGAGCGAGTCCGAGGTGTCGTTCTACGTCGAGACTCCCGGCGGCTTGACCCCCTTGCCGTTCGCATCGGCCATCCCTACACAGACCGACGCCGTCAGCGGCACCGGCACGTACACGTGCGCTGGCGACCTCCTCACCATCAACGTCGATACCGAGGCCGGCTCGTTCACCACCTTCTGGGACCGCACCGGCCGGTTGGTTGTGCACCGATCGCAACCAACGTTCCGGGCCGTCAGGGAGGCGCTGGCGCGGGTGGTCCGGCTCGCGGTTGGCTGAGGGTACCGGCGGCGCCACCGCAGGTCGTTCCGACGACGCCGCTGCTCATCCTTCAGCACCCGAACATCGGAATGATGAAGCTCGCCTGGGATCCAGCGGGCGTGACCGCGGTGAACCCGACGGTCACCCGACTCCGCCACAAGACAGCGACCCTTCCGGGCTCGTCGGGCGCGCCGTGCTTCAACGCCAACCTCGACCTGGTCGCGCTGCACCACGCTGGCGATCCAGCCGAGACACCGGGTCGGCCGGCCGAATACAACCAGGCGATCCCAATCGGCGCCATCATCGCGCTGCTGACCACCCGACACCTCGCCGGCGTTCTCACCGAGAGCTGCCCGTAGAGGTGATCGATGTTCGACAACAACGTGTTTCCCCCGATCTGGGACCCCAAATTGTCAGGCAGCGAGTTGGAGGACCTCGAGCGTGCGATCCTCACGCTCTTCGACGAGACCGCGTTGACCAGGTTGCTGCTGTTCAAGGCCGAGTTCGATCTCGACGGGTTCGCCTCCAGCAGGCAGTCACTGATCCACCGCGTGTTCCTGCTCTTGAAGCACCTCGCCCAAGTGGGACAGGTGGTGTACCTGATCCGGATCATGCTCCTCGAGCGCCCGGGGCACCCGGTCCTCAGCCAGTTGAACCAGAAGTGGCCGCCCGTAGTCGTCGTCGGCGCCGCAGCCGCTGCAGGTGCCGTTCCACCTGCAGGTGTTCCACCCGCGGCCCCCGGTGGTGCGACGGATCACGGTGCCGGACACGAGGCGACCGATCCATGGCAGGTGATCCTGCTACCGAACCGGCGACCTTTCCTCGACCGCACCGATCTCCGAGCTTCATGTCGTCGAGTCGGGCTGAGCACGACCACACGAAATTCTGACCGTTGCCGGCGACTCCGAGACCGGGAAGTCCTACACCGGCGAGTACCTGCTAGTCCCTTGAGCCTCCGCGTTGCGGCCGAGATCTGGCAGCGCGATCTTGAGCGCCACGAGCTCGACACCGAGTTCTGGGCGGAGCTGCGTGCCGGTCGGATCCAGGCTCAGTTGATCACTCGCTACGTCCGTCACACCGACCCGGACTCGACGGCTGGGAAACTGGCACTTCCGTCGCTCATGTTGCAGCGAATCACGCCTGACGCGCTCGTCGAAATCGTCGCTCCGGCGTGGGATGTGCCGTTGGCCGCCGACGACGTCGACTCTACGTTCGCCGACCTGCGCCGGTTGATCAGCCTCGTCATCGAGCGGGGCGGCAGCGTGCTCGAGCCGAGAGTCGAAGTGCAGCGCCAGGTCGTCGACCTCATCAGCGACCTCGAGCGCACGCGGGTTGCCGAACTCCATGACCGTGCGATCGCCCACTTCGAGGCGCAGAGCGAGCGGTCCGACTTGGATTCGTCGACACGATCGCGGGCCCGTTTCGACGAGACCGTGCACCGACTCGCCCGCAATGACGATCCCACGGTCGTCCGATCCCGTTGGGAGCCGTCGTGCGCCGAGTTTCTGGTGGGGCGGATCCCGTTGCTGACCGTGCAAGCACAAGCATTCCTCGACCAGCTGGCCGGCATCGACCTGACGAAGTCGGCTAGGCGCACGGTGTCGCTCGATGTCTGGCAGCACGAGGCTGCCAGACAGGCGGAGGCCGCACTCACCGACGGACGCCCCGAGCAGGTACTCGAGATCGTGAGCGAGAGGTCGGATTGGGACCGCTCGAGCGATCTCGCTCTCAATCTCGCCCGCGCTCAACTGGCGCTCGGGAACCCGCTCGAGGCGCTCGACATCGCGGCGAGCGCGCTCGGCGGCACCAAGGATGGCCTCGCCTCCGGACTGGTTGGCGATCTCAACCAGGGTCGCTGCGGAAGCTGCGTACGAACTCGCCCAGCCGCTCGACGTACTCGACCACCTCGAGGACGCGCTCATGATCGCACGCCAGCGAGAGGATGCGCCGCGCCTGGTCGCAGCGTTGCTGCTCCGGCTCGTCGTCGTCCACGATCGCAGCGAGGTCGAGAGTGCGCAGGTAGCGGACGAGCTGCAGCAAGCGCTGGCGACCTCGGATATCGAACTGCCGGCGCCCGACGTACTCCGACTGTTCGAGCTGGCGGACCACCTTCCGTCGCTGGTCCCGACGGCGGTGGTTCACGGCGGCTTCGACTGGCTCACGCCAAAGAGCGCACGCCAGCTGGCGCGTCCCATCTCCGAGCTCGACCGTCAGGCGTCGGAGCGGCTCGGGGAAAGGCCCGGCCTGGTCGCCCGCAGCGCCGGCCTGAGCGTTGGGAGCGGCGAATCGGCGGTCACCAGGGCGTGGGAAGATCTCCTCGCCCGTGGCGGTCCGATCGCGGTACAAGCGGTTCGTCATGCCCTCGACCACGGTGTGCCGGCACGTTCCGAGGTGATCTCGGCACTGGCGCGTTGTTCGGCGACGTGGCACGCGACAGCCAACCGACCGAGGTCGCGTCGATCAGCGACGTGGACGTGGCGATCGAACCAGCGGCGTCTACGACAACTCGCCGAGATTCTGCTCAACGAGGTCGGACTGAACGAGCTGATGGACGTCGCAGCATCGGAATTCGACCTCAGCCTGAGCTCGATCGCCTCCCTCGACGAGGCGACGGAGACCGTGATACGCGAGGTGATCGCGTTCGCTCAACGTTCCGGGTTGCTGGGCGGGCTCATCATTGCGCTCCGAAACCGGCGGCCTGGCAATCCACAGCTGTTCGCCATCGCCAACGAACTCGATTTGAGCGCGATCCACTACTCGTCCAAGCGGCTCGCGGAGGTTGCCGGGAAGGACAACATCGGAGTTGTGCTCGGTGCCCTGGGAGCGATGGAGGGGCGCATCGCACGCATCGAGCACGGTGACACGCTGGTCAGTACCGGTGTGCTCGTCAGCCCCGAGTTGGTCGTCGTCGCGGGTTCATCGCTCGATCGGCTCGGGGATCCGAACCGGATCGCCGGCCTGCTGTTCCGGTTCGGTATGAAAGCCGACGGCAAGGGACGGCGTCGTGACGATGGTGTCACGTTCTCGCTGGGCCCAGACGGGATCGTCGATCGGTTCCGCACTGGCTCGGGCTCCGACGTGGCGTTGCTCCATGTGGATGGCTACCCCGCCGACGAGCCGCTCGGGGGCAGTCGGGGACAACGCTCCCACGAGCGCCGCGGATTCCTCGACGTCTCGATCTCTTCGCCGCCGACCGAGGGCCAGAACGCTCTCCTGTGCTGGCAGCAAGAGGCGGGCGATCGAGCTCGCGCGTCGAGCGTCGGGCCGTGCACGCTGATGGGGATGGCATCAGTGTCCCCAGCCTCGGGCCAACAGCCGAGGGGGCGCCCGTGTTCAATCGGTCGATGGAGTTCCTCGGGATCGCACTCGAGAGTCGAAGCGGTCGGGCGCACGTCGTGCCGGGCGCGGAGTTGTCGGGATGCCCTACGCGAACGAGGTCACGAGGGCACGGTGGGGGTCGCCCTGGTGTAAGCGGGTCGCGACGTGTGCCCGACGTCGCGGAACAGCAGTACCGAGGATAGTCGAGTAGGCCAGGCTCTGCGAATGGCGGGGTCGTTCAGGCGACGACTCGTCCTCGCGCCGAGCAACAAGTCGATGGCTTCGGCGCCATCGGCCGCGGTGTCGCCGCTGCTTCGGCCGGTGGGCGCGGCGATCCCGACGCCGTCGTCGATGGCGTAGACACGGAAGGGTTTGTGATCCTGGACGAGATCGTCGGGGTGTCGGACGGTCTTCGCTGGGCGGCGCCGGCTGCCAGCCTCGAGTCGACTCCGAGGTCCCACCACCACAGCGTCTTGTCGCCGGTTCGGCGGGAGCCATAATCGAGGATTGCGAGGTTGGACAACGCCTCCATCAGACCGACAGGTCTTGTCGATGACCGAGTCTGTTCGTACGATCGCACGCCCTGGTTGACGCCCGTGCGAGCGGCGAACTGTTCTGGTTGCCACGAGCGCGCCCAACGGACGAAGTCGGTTGCGGGGACGGGCCGACACACGAGGTATCCCTGCATCTCGTCGCAGCCGAGTTGAGCGATCGCCCGAAGTGTCTCGTCGTCCTCGATGCCTTCGGCGATCGTGCCCAGCCGAAGATCGGTCGCCAGATTGATCGAGGCACGGACGATCTTGTGGGCGCTGTCGTTGGTGGTGAGCCGACTGATGAAGCTGCGGTCGATCTTGAGCGTGTCGACGGGGAGACGGTGAAGGTGTTGGAGCGAGGAGTAGCCGGTCCCGAAGTCGTCGATGGCGAGCTTGAGGCCGAGCTCGCGGAGTTGGGCGAGCACGTGAATGCTTGTGTCGAAGTCGACAACCATGGCGTCCTCGGTGATCTCGACCGCCAGCAGGCTGGGATCGACGGCTACCGCGTCGATGATGCCGGCCAAGTCGTCGACGAGGTGGACGTCGAGCAGGTCGCGAGGCGTGAGATTGATGGCGACCGGGATGTCGAAACCGGCGTCGCGGAACATCATCGCCGCCTCGGCCGCGCGTTGGAACACGAAGCGCGTGAGTTTGCCGATTTGGCCGGCCTGGACGATGAGCGGGATGAACTTCGAGCGGAGAGATGGGTCCGTGAGCGGGATGGGTCCATCGCACCAGTGCTTCGGCGCCGGTGATCGCGCCATCATTCAGAGAAACCTTCGGCTGGAAATGGACACAGAACTCCTCGCGGTCGAGCGCATTGGTCACCGAGAGATACAGATCGAGGCGGCGTGGGGCGTCGGCGTCGAGTTCAGGCGAATACCACACGACCCCGAGTTGATTGCGCTTCGCTTCATACATGGCGGTATCGGCCCGGCTCAGCAGACTCGCGCTGTCGCGACCCTGATCTGGCCACTGGACGACGCCGAAGCTGGCACCTACTTCGAAGGTGATCCCCTCGAGTTCGACTCGGGCAGTCAGGTTCCGGTGGAGATCGTCGACTCGTCGCGTGAGTTCCCCAGGACCATCTTTGTCGTTTGCCGTGAGCAGAATCGCGAACTCGTCACCCCCGAAGCGGGACACGACGTCGGTTGACCGAACGGAAGCGCTGAGGCGATCCCCAACCTCGATCAACAGCCGGTCGCCGGTTGCGTGGCCGAGCGAGTCGTTGATCTCCTTGAAGCGGTCGAGGTCGATCATCACGACGGCACCGTCGCGGTCGGTCCTGGCCAGACTGGAGGTGAGCGCGATCTCGAAGCTCAAACGGTTCGGCAGCCCGGTGAGTGCGTCATTGCGGGCTTGCACCTCCAGCCGGTCAACGAGATAGTCGTTCGACAGTCGAGCACTCAGCGTGTTGGACAGCGAACCGAAGAGTCGCAGTTCGTCAACAGCGAACTCGCTGCGCATGCCGAGTCGGTCGGTGATGAACAACACCCCGACCTGCTCGGCCTCGCGCAGCACCGATGTGGCGATCAGTTTGCTTGCACCCAAACGGCGCAGGAGTTCAACGGCAGCGGGACGCGGATCGGTCAGATCGATTTGGGTCTGGGCGCCGCCGTCGAGCAGGCCGATCAGAAGTCCGGCGATCGGTTCAGGATCGAGATTCTCGAACGAGTCATCCCTCAAGACCCGCAGCGACGAATCGTGGGTGTCGCGGCCGAGCACGAGCAGGCCAGCGGATCTCGATCGCATGATCGCCACCAACTCGGCGAGGCCGATGTCGAGCGTGCGCTTACCGCGCTCGTTCGCCAGCGTGGCGGTGAAGGTGTGCAGTTGCTGCAAATCGCGAAACCGCTGTGACTGCTGACCGCTGCTGCGCAGCAGAGCTCCGACACCGATCAGTGGTGCCATTGCGTAGAGCACCATGTAGGGGCTCGTCAACGAGGCCGACATCGCGGTCACGGCGAACGTCCCGCCGAGCACGGCCAGGATCTGCGACTGGCCAACGTTGGCGAACAGATGCGGCCGGAACTTGACGTCGACGACCATGATCACGAGCGGCACAGAGAACAAGCTCAGCAATTCAGCTGCGATGACAGCGCCGAGCGGGATCGTCCACTCCGCCACGGTGCCCGGCAGACGTGTGCCGAGCGCCGATCGAACGAGCAGACCTGCCAGCCCGACCTGAGCGACGAACAAGCACAAGTTCCAGATCACCTTGATGACGTCGGACTTGCGGATCCACAACAGTGTCGATCCAGCGCCGAGCGTGTATGCCGCGAGGAGGACCAACGGGCTGGTGTACAACAGCCCGAACATCAGCGGTATGCAAGCCAGCGACAACGAATGCGATTCCTTGCGGATCTCGACGTGGAGCGCGGTCGCCTCGGTCAGCCCGAATGAAAGTACGAGCGCGAAGAACGGCAGCGACCACATCCGGTCAGGCGTAGAACCAACAGAAGGCGTCAGCGAGAGCAGCCAGGTCCCGAGCGCGGCGAGAATCGCGGCGTAGCTCAGCACGCGAACCGTCGGGTTCACCCGGTTGACGAGGCGTTTCATCACTTCGATCGACGGCATGAGGTCACCAAACTCTCGTCCCGGCCCCGGCGTCTCGTCCTGTTGTCAGTACCGGGCACTTTGCTCGATCCACCATGCTTCCGCCTTCGTAGCCGTACATCGCTATTGCCTTAGTTATCGCTCATAGCGGCCGCCGCATTACTCAAAGTGGGTCAAGGTTTGAGCAAGATGCGCTCATCCGCCACAACGCACGGAGGGGTGCCTGACACCCTCCGTGCGCCCGAACTCCTTTGAACAGCCACCAGGAGACCGAGACTTCGTGCCGCAACAGGGCTGAGGTGGGTGACCGAGGTCCCTGGTCGCCCGATTCGTCGCCGAATTAGAGTCGGACCATGGCGACTCATGACGTGCTCAACCAGCCTCCGCCGATCCCCGACCAAGACCTGTTTTCGGCGAACCCGGTACTGGTCGACGCCGTACAGCGCGAGGGTGGCGGTTGGGCGAACGAGTCGCTCAGCACGTTCGGGCGGGGATTCGGCACAACGGCGTGGTTCGAACAGGGCGACCTGGCGAATACCCACACGCCGGCACTGCACACCCATGATCGGTTCGGTCACCGCATCGACGAGGTCGAGTTCCACCCCTCGTGGCACCGGTTCATGGATGCGTCGATCACCAACGGGCTCCACAGCCTCCCGTTCGAACGCCCTCCTGGCGAGGGTGGGCGGGTCGTCCGCGACGCGCTGTTCACCATGATGAGCCAGGTCGAGGCCGGCCATGGCTGCCCGATCTCGATGACCACCGCGGTGGTACCCGCCCTGCGGGCCGAGCCGGCGTTGGCGAGCCATTGGGAGCCCCACATCCTCGCCCGCACGTACGACCCGCGGCGAGTGCCGGTGGCGGAGAAGGGCTGCGCCACCCTCGGCATGGGGATGACCGAGAAGCAGGGCGGATCCGACGTGCGCTCGAACACCACCGTCGCCACGCCAACCGGCGAGCAGGAGACCGGAGCAGACCTCTATCGGCTGGTCGGCCACAAGTGGTTCGTGTCGGCGCCGATGTCGGACGCGTTCCTGGTACTGGCGCAAGCGCCGGGCGGGCTCACCTGCTTCCTGCTCCCCCGAGTGCTGCCTGACGGAACCCACAACACGATGTTGATCCAGCGCCTCAAGAACAAACTGGGCAACCGCTCCAACGCGTCGAGCGAGGTGGAGTACGACGACTCGCTCGCCTACCGGGTCGGTGACGAAGGCCGTGGGGTCTCGACGATCATCGAAATGGTCGCACACACTCGGCTCGACTGTGTCGTCGGCTCGACCGCGCTGATGCGTCAAGCGGTGACCCAGGCCGGATGGCACGTCGCTCATCGGGAGGCGTTCGGTGCCGCGCTGATCGACAAACCGCTGATGCGCAACGTGATGGCCGACATGCAGATCGAGGTCGAAGTGGCGACGGTGATGATGATGCGGCTCTCGGGGGCCTTCGACCGCGCCCCGCTCGACCCAGCGGAGGAGGCGCTCAGACGTCTCGTCACCCCGGTCGCCAAGTACTGGGTCAGCAAGCGATGCTCGGAACTCGTCCGTGAGGCCATGGAGTGCCTGGGTGGGAACGGGTACGTCGACGATTCGATCATGCCTCGGCTCCACCGCGAGTCGCCGGTCAACGCGATCTGGGAGGGCTCGGGCAACGTGATCGCCCTCGACGTCGTACGGGCGCTCGCCAAGTCGCCCCAGACCGCCGACGCCTTCCTCGCCGATGTCGAACTCGGCTGTGGTGCCGATTCCAACCTCGACCGGGCGATCGAACGGCTACGCCAGGACCTCACTTCCGTCGACGACCCTGAAGCTGGAGCCCGCCGCCTGGTCGAACGGATGGCGACCACGTGGGGTGGATCGCTGGCTGTTCGCTACCTCGACGCGGCGGTCGCCGACGCCTGGATCGACTCGCGCGTCGTCGCCAATCATGGAAACCTCTACGGCACCCTTGATCCGCGTCTCGACCTCGCGTCGATCGCCCGGCGGGCGGTGATGGCCATCAGGTGACGGGCGCTCAGTCGGTGCGGCCGGGTGGTCGTGCGGATCGTGGTGGTCGGGGCCAGAACGAGCTGGTGCGCTGGAGATAGGCGTCATAGTCGGGTCGAGTGCGCTTCAACCGCTTTTCGAGCGTCGGGGTACCGGTGATCCCGGTGACCAATCGCGTGTACATGATCGGTCCGACCACCCCGATTGCCGCCCACCGCACATCGAGCGCCACGATGAAGAGACCCCACGCCATCATCACCTCACCGAAGTAGTTGGGGTGGGCCGTGTAGCGCCAGAGTCCGGAGTCGAGCACGGAGCCGGAGTTGGCCGGGTCCGCTTTGAACCGCACCAGCTGGATATCGCCGACCGCCTCGAACACGAATCCGATCACCCAGACCGCCGCCCCTACGTACGCCGCTGGTCCGAGCGAATCGGGCCCGTCGGCGTTCAACGAGATCACCAGTGGCACCGCGAGCAGATACATGGTGACCCCTTGCAGACCGAAGACCTGTCGCAGGACGAAGCGATGGAACGGCCACCCCTCGGGCACCCAGCCACGAAGCTTCGTGTACCGGGGATCCTCCCCCTCGCCCCACTTGCGCCACCCGAGATAGCTGGTGAGTCGCAGCGACCAGAGGCACAGCAGCCCGAAGATCAACGCTTTGCGAACCGTCGGCGCCGAGCCCATCGCCACTCCGGCGACGCCGACGATCGACACTTCGATCAAGGTGAACACGGCGTCGATGATCGAGATGTCGCGACGGATGATCGACAACAGCCAAAGACCGACGACCCAGACGGCTGCGATCCCTGCTCCCACGCCGAGCGCTGCGGCGAGATCGGTCCAGTTCACGCTCGATCACCTGTGGTCGGCTCGATAGCCACCAGGTCGAGAAAGGCGTCGGTGCCGTTCGAGAAACTCTGCCAACCGTCGAGCTCGAGCAGTGCGGTGGCAGCCTGTGAGAACTCGTCATCGGACACGACGTCGCCACCTGGGAAGGTGACGCCCGCAGTCTCCCCGGTGACGACGGCGCGAAACCGGTTGGCGGCGGCCACGATGGTTGCTCCCGTGATGGGCACGTCCGGTCCGAGCAGCCACATCGCGGCCGGAACCACGAGTGCGGGCGACATGGCCTGAGCCTGTTCATCGGTCACGAACTGCTCGGTCATCTGCGTCGCCGCGAACGGGGCGAGCAGATTGACCTTCACGCCATCGCGTTCGAGTTCGAGAGCCAGCGTTTTCGCAAATGCGGTCAGTGCCGCCTTGGCTGCTGCGTACGACGCGACGCCGTACTCGCCGTACGTACCGGCAGCAGAGGTGACGAACAAGAAGCGGCCCGATCGCCTGCGGACCTCCGCCAGCGCAGCCCGCGCCAGAGCCACCGGGGCCAAGAAGTCGATGTCGATCACCTGCTGAAATCGCTCCGGATCAGCTCGCGCGAACACTGCTCGATCGACGATCGCGGCGTTGGCGACGACGAGATCGAGGCGTCCGAAGCCGTCGATCGCAGCGGCCACCAACGCATCGGAGGCACCCGGTGCCTCGACCGAGCTGCGTTCGGCGATTGCGACACCACCCGACCGTTCGATCTCGGCGACCACGTCGGCGGCCGGGTCGCCGCCATCGCGCGAGCGGTTGTTGACGACCACGCTGGCGCCACGATCGGCCAGCGCCATGGCGATTTCTCTTCCGACGCCCTTGCCGGCTCCGGTGACGATCGCCACCTGTCCGCTCAGGTCGATCCTCACTCCGTCGACCTGTCCCCCGATGTGGCCCAGAGGGTTCGGAGGTCGGTCTTGGTGATCTTGCCGACCGGGTTGCGAGGGAGGGCGGCCACGATCTGGAGCCGCTCGGGCAGCTTGTAGCTGGCGATACCGATGTTGCGGAGGTGTTCGAGTATCGCCTCGAGCGTCGGCTCACTGTCGCCGGCGGGCGTGACGAAAATGCCAACACGTTCGCCGAGTGCGGCGTCGTGGTACCCGACGACGGCGCACTCGGCGACAGATTCATGGCCCACGATCAAACCCTCGAGTTCGGCGGCCGAGATGTTCATGCCGCCCCGAATGATGATGTCCTTGGCGCGATCGACGAATCGTAGGAGTCGCGGTTCGGATGTGTTTTCGACCCACTCGAAGATGTCACCGGTGCAGAAGAACCCGGCGTCATCGAACTCGTCTCCAGACGATTCGAGGTACCCGCCAAAGACGGTCGGCCCGCTGAATCGGAGTTCCCCGGGATGGCCTGGTTCGTCGATCTCGGCGTCAGTATCGAGGTCGACCAGTCGAACCTCGATGCCCTCTGTCGTCGGCCGCGGGAAATAGTGGGCCCGCTCGGTCGGATCCGGAACAGACGCCTTGGTAGAGAGCAACGCGGCACCCTCGTTCGAACCGAACACGTTGGCGATCTCGACTCCGAGCTGGTCCCACCCCTCCACCATCCACGGATCGAGAGGCGCCGCGCCCGAGGCGATCTTGCGAATGTGGGAAAGGTCCACTCCGTCGAGCATCGACCGATTGGCGAGCAGCATGTTGAGCAGCGCAGGCGGGGCCACGGTGTAGGTGATCTGCTCGGAGGCGATCTGAGCAAGGAAGACCGGCAGGTCGAGCGGTTGGTGGAGGAACAGGCCGGCACCGGTGATCGCCCACGGCATGAGAATCCCGCCGATGCCCGCCATGTTGACCACAGGGAACGGGCACAGAATTCGATCGTCGCCGTTGAGATCGAGCTCGTCGACCTGGAATCGCCCGGACGCCAACCACATCGACGACGACCTCGGCACTCCCTTGGGCGTGCCCGTCGTCCCCGAGGTCCAGCAGATGCTGACGACATCGTCGGGCCCACCAGGCGAGCCCTCGAATGTCGACGGGCTCGTGTCGACATTCAACCTGGTGGCGCCATCGGTGGTCTCGGCTCCGAACGTGGCGACCCTGATCCCGGTGCCGATCTCGGCGACGAGGCTGGCGATGGTTTCGAGTTGGTCCGGCCGGTCGGGTCGCGCCGCCGTCACGATCACCGCCGCCGATGAGGCCGTGATCCCGTACTCGAGTTCGTGGCGGCGATGCTGGATCGGAAACGGCACGACGACCGCACCGATCCGGCCACACGCCAAGATCGTGAGCACCAGTTCGACCGTATTCGGGAGCTGCACCGCAACGGCGACGTCGGGCCCGGCGCCGATCTCGGTCAACGACGCGGCGAGGTTGCTCACGGCGCTGTCGAGCTGGCCCCACGTCAGCCGAAGCGGCTCACCACCGAAGAAGTCGTCCCGGTTCGGCGGATCGGCGACCGCCAGCGCATCGGGCCGACGCCGTGCTGCCTGACGGATGGTCTCATCAATGGTCGGTGAATGCACGGTACGACCTCCTCGACGCTCGGTGTGCTCTCGACGGATTCGTCACCAGCTCAGCAGATGCCGCCGGTGATGGGCGACCCGGATGCTCGGCGTGTCGTCCGGATCACGATCCACGGTCACTCCGCGAGCGCAGCCCATCACAATCCCGCGGTGGTACTCGGGAAAGATGCTCGCCTCGAGGTTCGTCCCCATCATCTGATCGACGCAGACGACACCGGAGAGCACCGCCGCGTCGACCCCGCAGCCCCAGTTCTTCTCGCCGTACTGGTCGCCGGCGAACCACAGCCCCTGGATGTGGGCGCTGCGGTGGGCCACTCGGTCGGTACCGACCGGGCGATTCGTGCCGAGCGCCTCGGGTGAAGGCGTCCAGATGATGAACTCGACATCGTCGTCCCACGTCGGGAAGTTGGCTCGCGCCCAGGCCTCGCAACGCTCGATGACCAGGTTCACCCGTTCCCGGTTGCGCATCTCGGTATCGGTGAGGGCCGTCGAGAACAGGTACTCGCTCTTGCCGTCGGGCGCCCGCTCGGCGTTCCCGTCTGCCCATGCGGCGAACTCGCACATCACCATGTCGACCTTGCCGATGAAGCCTTCGTTCTCGTCGGTGATCGCCGGCATGTAGATGAACGAACCTGGTTCGATTCCGAGTTCGGACGTGATCGACCGCTTGGTCCCGACCCAGCCGGTCAGCAGGCCGATCCCGCGATGCCGGTTCTCGACGAAGTCCACCCACTCAGCGGGAAATTCCGCTCTCGGCAGCACACGGAACGCGATCTTGGGTGGCAGCGTGCAGATCACGTGCTTGGCCATCAGCGTCTGCTCGACTCCGTCGCGCTGGTAGCGGACACCGGTGGCCACCCCGTTCTCGATGATCACCTCAGTCACCGGTGTGTCCCGCCAAACCGTTCCGCCGTGATCGTTGACGACCTCCTCGAGGGCCAGCGGAATCGCGATCGTGCCAGGTGAATCGACGGTTGCCACGGAGCCCGAGATCAGATTCATTCCGAGATGCCGGGCGACCGCCATGTAGCCAAGGAAGTCCGGGGCGGCGGTCATGCGTGGTTCGGCATCACCGGTCTGAGATGCGGCGAGCACCTTGATGTAGTCGTACGCCTCGGGATGCAGGTCACGCGCTTCGAGCCAGTCCTGCAGGGACGTGCGCGACAACGCCGTGAGATCGTCAGCGGACATCTTGGCCATGTCGCCGAGGTACTGGCGGGTCTTGGCAAAACCCTCTGGGGTCATCCATGGGTAGGCGGAACCCTTGTCGACCTGATGGGACACGGTCGGCCGCACGGTTCCGTCGGGATCGATTCCTTGCCATTCGATGAATCCGAGGCCTCGATTGAGCGGCATCTCGACATGCTTCCCGAGGTGTTGCAAGACATGGTCGCAGCGGCTCTTGTTGCCCCAGAACAGGCCATGACCGCCCGCTTCGAAGGTGCGTCCGTCGAGCAACTGCTCTTCGAAGATGGTCTCGATGTCCGGCGTGCATTTGCCGAGGTAGCAGTGGGCGAGTCCGAGCGAGCGCTTGTACTCCTGGGCGTCCATCTCGACGCCATCGGCGTACACCTTGTCACCGCGGCCGACGTACGACAGGCAGCGCCCGCCGATGAAGGGCGCACGCTCGAAGATCACGACCCGCTGGCCACAATCCTTGGCCAAGCTCGCGGCGGCGGTCATACCGGCGACGCCGGCGCCGATCACGATGACGTCTGCATCCGTCGTGTTCATGAAGTGTCCCTTCCGTTGCTCCGTAGAACCTGAAGTCTCGACACTTGTTTTAGAGTGTTACTCCAGATAAGTCAATCCTTTCCAGAGCATCACTCCATCGAATAGCATTCGGTCGATGGCCCTCCGATCCCCCACCACCAAGCGCGCCACCCGAACCCGCGCCGAACTCGCACAGGCGGCTCACGACGAGATCGCTCGCACCGGGTCGCTCGATGCCAGTGCGATCGCCAACAGCGCGGGTGTCTCGACCGCCACCTTCTACACCCACTTCGACACTCACGACGACGCCATCTCGGCAGCGTTGGACATCGCCCTGGCCGACGTCGTCGGCGTCGCACAACGGCATTTCCACATCGAGGCATTGGTCGAGCGCGGCCTCGACGCCGTGATCGACGACCTCCTCCGCGAGACCCATGCCGTGTTCCAAGCCGAGGGCCTGGTGATGCGGATCGCGCTCGCCCGACTCGCCCATCACCGGGCGATCCGCGACACCTATCGACGCCACGAGACCATCAGCTACGACCATCTGACACGTCACATCGAACTCGCCCAGAAAGCTGGGCTGGTCGGAGCCGGGAACCCGGCCCACCGAGCGACCTCGCTGCTCGTACTCACACAAGGGATCAACAACCCGCTGCTCACCCGACAGAAGCTCAACAACGAGATCGCCACCCAGCTCCGCCGAGCCATGATCGCAGCTCTTGCGTAAACCGGCTGGCTCGGTGCGGAGCGAAACCCCTGGGGCCCGAACCCGCCCGGCGCTCACTTGCTCGGAGACCTCAGGCGCGACCACCGAGATGTCTGCGTCGCACACCGAATGCTGCCGCTCCTGCCATTCCAACGGCGGCGAGCAGACCGATCACCAGCGGAAGCGAAGATCCACCCGAGTCGTTCGCCGGCGGATCGGCAGCATCCGCGGCTGCCACTGCATCGGCGGTCGCAGGGCCCTCTCCACCATTCGTCAACGGATCCCCGGTCGGAGGCTCGCCGGTCAGGCGGGCGACCGCTGCGGCGTCGGGTGATTCGAGATACCGAGTCGGGGTGCTTCGAGGAATCACCTGTAGTTGGAAGCCGGTGGTGACCGCATTGCCGTCGGCATCGGCGGCTTCGACCGTGAATGAGTGCAATCCTGGTACCAGGTCCCGGGTGCGCAGCAGTGGCCCCACGTGAAGCTCTCCCCCGAGATCGGATCGCCAGACGACCGTGTCCGGCTGGGGCCCCTTGTCCTCGGGGTCCATGACTTGGGCTTGCAGCAGAACCGTGTCGTACTGCTCGGCCGACCCCGACTCAGGCACGCCGGTGATGAACAACAGCGGGTCGTGTCCAGGAGCGGTGAACGGGGCGCTCGTCGCAGTGCCGGTCCGTGACCCATCGTTGGCGACCACGCGCACCTCGACCGCGCCGCCACCTGGGTAGCGGGCGCTCTGGGGCACGAGGAGTGAGGTGTCACTGATTCCGGTCGCGGCGTGGATCCACTCCTCACCGTCGGCCGACCACAACACATCGAACGTCAACGGCTCACCGTCAGGATCGGTGGCCGTCCACTCGATCAAGGTCGAATCGCCGGTATCGCTCACTTGCACCGGACCGACCGATGGCGACTGTGGGCTGATCTGCTTGCGCTCGATCTCCCCGTCGAGATGATCGATCCGCACAAAACACGACGAGCAGCCGGCGGCCGCAGGGATCACTTGGAAGAACCCGACGATCGCGCCACGTTCGCTGCCGTCGCCATGACCGGCCCCGTCGAGGTCGAGCGGGATCCGGCTGACGGCACCGCCATCCTCCGTACGAACGCTCAACGAGTAGGCCATCGGCGAGACACCGGTGACGGCCCCGACGATGTTGTCGAGGTAGCGCTGGCGGAGTGATTCGGGAATCGTTTCGCGCATCGCCATCTGACGGATCGCCGCCTCGCCCGACTCCAAATCGACGTAGCCGGACACCAACATCCATGCGTCTGGCTCGCTGGGAGTCACGATCGTCCCGATCTCCACGTCGCCCTCGGCGATCTCGACCGTGAAGAAGTGTTCGGTGGTGCCGTCAGCGGACGTCACCGGTGTGCACGGCCATGACGCCTGCGCCGGACCCTCTGATTCGCCGGCCACACCCTTGAACCTGGTGAACACGGTCATGGCCGAGTCGCAAGCCGTTTGGAACCCGTACTCGATCGGCCCTCCGAACGGCACGGTGCCGGCGTTGTCGCCACCGAACGGGTCGCTCGGTGGTGGCAACTGGTCGATCAGACAGAGTTCGAGACCGAACCCGTTTCCGATCGGCTCTGGATCGCAATCCGCCGCATACTGGAGGACCTTCGGCGGCACCCCGATCCCAGCGGGGCTACACGGAACCGACACGAAGTCGAGTAGCAGGCACCAGTCGTACGGGTCGGTCCAACCCGGATTCTTGTAGCTCATGAACGGATAGGCGGCGGCCGGATCGGTCGGATCGTTGCTGTACACCGTGAGCGAGCCGCGCTCGGTCGTCAAGCCGTAATAGCCAAGCGGCGTGATCGGCGCCAACGAACATTGCGGCGGCAGCCCGTTCGGGTGATACGGATCGATCGCCCCGCCCTTGATCTCGTCTGGCACACCGTTTCCGTCGGCGTCTTTGCAGGCGACGTGCTTGAGGTCGCGGTTGTGTCCGAACTCGTGGGCCGGCGTTCCTGCCGCCGGCTTGTTCCATGCCACGCCGTCGGTTGCCCAACCCGAGTAGCCGTCGGTCGGGGTCGCCGGGTCGATCATCGACAACACGTTGGCCTCGTCGAGCAGATCGGCCGTCAACCAGGCGACCCGAGCGTTCGGCTCGCTGCGGCGCGGCATATCGGTGGCTTCGTTGTCTTCGTCATCGGGGTCATCGCTGGGTGCCCAGCCCAGCTTCCACTCGTCAGGAACCAACGCTTCCGGGCCGGGCTCCACAACCGTCGGATACGCCTCGTAGTTGACGTACGCGGTCGGGTGATAGTCGAGCAGATCCTGATGCACGATCTGGGCAAAGCCGAGCAACGGCGTCAGGTCGTTCACCACCCAGCCGGGGCCGGCACCGTCATCGAGTGCCACGAGCCAGATGGTCGGGATGTCGGCGGTATGGAACTCGACGGTCTCTTGCATCTGGTTGTTGCCCGGGTTTGGTTCCACCGTGTCGAGCGACGACGCGTCGAAGGCCCACACGAGTGCTGTGATCGACAATGAGCCGTCGCCGAGGTAGGCGTCGGGCACCTCGAAGTTGAGCGTCGAGTTGATGTTCGTCCGGGGCTGCTTCGTGGCGATCGGACCGTTGTCCGGAACCATCACCAGGTTCGGGCGGCCCGATCGCTGCAACAGCAACGCGCCGTCCACCGGTGCCCACGAATCGACTCCCTCGGAATCCACGTGCACGCGAATCCAGGTCGTGCGGTCGGCGACCAGCGGCATCGTGGAGTTCATGTTCTGGATGCCCTGGCTGACCTCGATCGCGACGACGCTCAGGTCGGGATAGTCGCCAACGTTCGAGCCGGATTGGAACGACGGACCTTCGGTGGTCGTCACGATCGCCAGGTCGTCAGGAGTCGGGTCGAACGTCGGGTCTGGACCGTCGGGAATCGAGGCGACAACGTTGGGGGGAATCGTCCCAGGCCCGGCGACCGTCGTGGCGACCGCAAGACCTCCGACCGTGGTGGGAGCAATCGTCACGACACCTGGTGCGATGGTCGTCGTTTGCCGTGCGGGTGATGTCGACGTGGTGGTGATGGCTGCGGTCTGAACGGTGGTCGTGGTCACCTGGGGTGCCGTCGTCGTGGTGACCGGGCGCGTCGTCGTGGTGACCCGGGGCGATGTGGTGGTCGTGGAGCCGGCCACCACCCGTAGGGCGGCTCTCGCCTCTTGCCGGCAGATGCCGGTGCGACTCTCGTTGTTGCAGGCGATCACAAAGTGAGGCCCCTCGTTCAGCCCCGCGATCTCGACCTTGAAGTTGAACTGCCCGACGTGTTCGACGGGGGCCGCTGCGGGTTCGTTGTCGGTCGAATTGAAGTAGATCGTGACGACACCCGGTTCGAAGCCCGAGCCCTCCACCGCCGTCGTCTCCCCGAGCATCACGACATCCGGGTCGACCTCGAGGGTGGGGACCTCTTGGGCCCGCACGGTGAAGCCCGACAGTCCCACGGCGAGCAAGGCGGCGACGACAAGGCGAACACGCATGCGTCAACGGTGAGGCACCGAGTGCCCAGGCACCATCCTGCTGGTGACCCTTCGCGCCTACGGCTAGCCCTACCTTCGGGTTCCGGCTGGCGCTGGCGACACGCCAACGTCACACTGGTACCTTCGGGCGGTGGAGACGATTCGGATCGTGCTGGCAGAGGACAACCTGCTGGTGCGAGAGGGCCTCGTGAGTCTGATCGCCAGCGTGCCCGACCTCGAACTCGTCGCCGGCTGCAGCTCACTCCCCGAGTTGCTCGAACAGGTCGATCGTTTCGAACCCGACGTCGTGTTGACGGATATCCGGATGCCGCCCGCACACCAGGACGAAGGCATCCGGGCGGCAGAACTCTTCCGGAAGACACATCCGTCGCTGGGTGTCGTGGTGTTGTCGCAGTTCGTCGACCCGATCTACGCCCTCGCCCTGCTGGAGGGTGGCACCCGCGGACGCGGGTACCTCCTCAAAGATCGTGTCGACGAGGTCGGTCGCCTCGCCCAAGCGATACGGACCATCCACCTCGGTGGGTCGTTCATCGACGACGACGTGGTCGACGCGCTCGTGCGGTCGCGGACCCGCATGGCCGATTCGGCAATCGAGTCGTTGTCTCCACGAGAGGTCGAAGTACTGGCTGCGATGGCCACCGGAGCAACCAATGCCGCGATCGCTGGCTCGCTGTCGATCAGCTCACACGCGGTCGAGAAACACTCGAATTCGATCTTCTCGAAACTTCAACTCGCAGAGGATCAGGAGGTCAATCGCCGCGTCAAGGCTGTCCTACTGTTCCTCGCCGGATCGCCCGCATCGACCACCTAGTGCCGTGAACATGATTCCGCCCGGCGACCTCGGACGACGGTTGCGGCTCGTCATCCTCGCCGATGTGTTCGTCTCTGCCGCCGCCAGCGCGTTCACGGTCTCGATGTGGCTGATCACCGACTCGACACCGCTGCTGGGCTGGTTGGGTCTGTTCGTGGGCGTCGGTTCGATGGCCATGGCGTATGCGCTGGTGCCACTCCGGCGCGGTTCGATCAACGCCTCGCTGGCCTGGCTGTGCGGCGCCAACTGGATCGCCGCGCTTGGCGTCACGTCGGTGGCTACCTTCAGTTGGCCGCTGTTGCTGCAGACAGCGCTCTTGCCGACCGCCGTTGCTGCTGCCTTCGTGCCTCGCCGGCGGCTGCCGTGGTTCGTCGCCGGTTCGATGGCGACGGGCGTCGTGGTGACGTGTCTCGGACTGCTCCAGGACTTCACCGGCCTGACCGACGACGTGCCGGGTTGGACTCGAACCTTGGTGCTACTCATGTTCGCCCCTCCGATGGCCGGCCTCGTCGTGCTGACCGCCTTGCAGCACGGCACTCGGCTCGACACAGCGCTCGCCGAGGCAGTGGCGGCACAGACTTCGCTCGCCGAGTACGCCGACGAGTTGATGCGATCACGAGCCCGCGTCGTGGCCGCGACCGATCGCGAGCGGCGCCGGATCGAACGCGACCTGCACGACGGCGTGCAGTCGAGGCTGGTCGCGATCAACCTTCGCCTGCAGGCGGCGCGAGCGCAACTGCGAGTCGACGTCGACGCAGCCGACCGGGCGCTCTTGGAGATCCGCCACGAGCTGGGTTTGACCCACGACGAGCTCCGGCGCCTGGCGCACGGGGTCTACCCGACGGTGCTGTCGCAACATGGGCTCGTGCCGGCGGTTCAAGCAGCAGCCGATCGCAGCCCAATCCCTGTGCGGGTCGACCTCGGTGACATCGGTCGTCTGCGACCCGACCTGGAATCGGCCGTGTACTTCAGCATGCTCGAAGCGCTCCAGAACGCCGCCAAACACGCCCAGGCGTCGAGCATCACGATTCGGATGCGACGGTCCGCCACCACGATCACCTTCGAGGTCATCGACGACGGAGCCGGCTTCGACTCGACCGAAGGCGACGGAATCGGGCTCGACAACATCAGAGACCGCCTCGGTTCCGTGGGTGGTCAACTTTCCATCACGTCCAGCATCGGCGGCGGCACCGTCGTCGTCGGCGAGGTCACCCTGTACTGACACCGCGTTGGGCCGCGATGTGCGGGCGCTGTTCCGGTGTCGTCCGACGTGAGGGTTCGATCGCGCTGACCGGATTCCTCGGCCGTACCGCGACGATCGAACTCGCCGGTGCCATCGCAACCGACACAGCACTCTTCGCGGCGTGGCTCGCTTTGCGCGACTGGAACAACGCTGCGCAGGTCTCGATTCACAACCAGTGAGCTGACGTGAGGGCCGTCAGCTGCTGCGTCGAAGCAGGTCGCTCGAGGGGTCGGTCGGATATCCGCTCGTTGTAGGCGATGTCGTCGAGGCGAAACTCGAGATAGACGAACTCACCCTCCGGGTCGGGAGCATGCCATCGCCCCTCGCCCGCGGCGCCGACCCGGCGGAAATCGAACTGGCGATAGCCGCACCACGGCGTCGACCAGCGCTGAAGGGTGAACGTCACGCCGTCGTTCGACGCCCTCAACCGATCGTCGGAAACGAAGTCGACGAGGTCGCCTGCTTCGTCGAAGACGAGTGCGGCGCTCACCGTGTGGTCCCCGTGCGTGAACGTGCCGCTCACTCGCCGATCGTCGATCGGCCGCCACGTGACCGGCGCATCTGCCAGGGCCGCCGGCGCCAGCAGGCACATGTCGTTGAACAGGGTCACCGTCTCGGCGCGATCCATGTCAGGACCGGCAGCGTCCACCATCGTGATCACTGAGAGCAACTTGACGCGCATCGTGGCGGTCGAGCCGACAAAGGTGTGGAGCACATCGACCGGCAGTCCCTTCATGGTGGCGTCCATGAAGAACACGCGGCTCAGGTCGGTCCCGTAGGTGTTGACCTGCTCACCCACGAAGTGCATCCATGGCGCCGTCGGCCCACTGCGAATCCGGCCGCTGATCCGGGCCCGGAAACTGGCGATCCTCGGCTGGCCGACTGCACCCGAACGGCGCACATAGGTGGCAACCGGTTCAGGAAGGTGGCCCAGATCGGCATTCGTGACCACGCCACCGGGTGCCGCCCGGGTACCGGCAGACTCGACGGCGGAACGGAACACGGCGCGACTGCTCTTGGGCCCGTGAGCGGCGAGCCCGTGCAGGGCGGCGACGAACACGACGACGTTGGCGATCGTTCCCGCCCACGCATCGTTCCAAGCCGACACGATCAGGCCCTGCGACACCACCACGGCAACCAGCCCCACGGCCCACCACCAAGCAGCACGAACAGCAAGCAATATCCCGGCTATGACGACCACGACTGCCGCTGCCAACCACGTCACCCCACCGACGGTGCCGATCGGTTCGGAGAGTTGATCGACGTCAGCCCACCCGAGACCCTTCGACGCGCCGAGCAGATGGATCAGTCCATGAACGATCGCCAGGACGGCGACGACCCAACGCGTGACCCAACGCAACCATGCGCTGTGCCGCCGATCGGTCGTCGAAGCTGACATGTCGACCATCGCCACCTCCGTGTCGATTCCCATGTTGTGCACCACCAACTCAGGGCGACCAGAGCCCTTCGACCCGTGCCAGACTGGACGGATCGAAGCGGTACGGATCGACCAGTGGCTACACGCCGTACGCCTCACCAAGACCCGCGCCGACGCCGCCGCCGCATGCCGGGGCGGTCACGTGAAGATCAACGGCAAGCCGGCGAAGCCCGCAACCGGCGTCAAGCTCGGCGACCACATCGAGGCATTCGTGGGCCGCCGACCGCGAGTCGTCGACGTGAAGCGCCTGATCGCCAAACGGGTCGGCGCTGCCGTGGCAGTCGATTGCTTCGACGACCACAGTCCGCCGGTACCTGAGTACGACGGCGTGCGACCGATGTTCGGCGTGCGCGACCGAGGCGCCGGGCGCCCCACCAAACGCGAGCGGCGCCAGATCGACAAGCTACGCGGCCGCCCGCGCTGAACCCGTCCCAGAGCACGGCGCCGGCGAAGTTGGCGAACGCCAGATCGAGCCCGACCAACCGGT
The DNA here is from genome assembly GCA_963700265.1 of uncultured Acidimicrobiaceae bacterium. GTDB lineage: Bacteria > Actinomycetota > Acidimicrobiia > Acidimicrobiales > Ilumatobacteraceae > Ilumatobacter. The sequence continues at coordinate 55,568 of CAVOWX010000009.1, forward strand.
CAGGCTGTGTTCCCAGCGGAAACGGCCTTCCTGGCGATCACGAAGTGGTGATCGTTCTGGAAACGGTAGGCGCCCCGGTCGTCGCGGCAGTGTTCGATCGCTTCCAGAACAGCTTGCTTGACGATCGCCGGGTCGGTATGTCGCAACGCCGGCACGGCAGGGCCGACACTGCTGAGTCCCCGCCAGGCGAGATCGGAGTCGGGCCATTCGATCACCGAAACCCGAGCTCCGCGCTCCAACACCTCGAAACCGCTCTCGTCGAGCATCTGCTCCGCCACACCCGCCGCGGCGATGTTGTTGAGGCGCTTCATACTGCCGAAATGCTGCTGTGGTGCGTGACGGGCGAACGCCTTGAAACAACCCCTCAGATCGTTCGGTGTCCCGGTCCCCCAGAAGCTGATGCCCAGCAGACCGCCGGGACGCAGCACCCGATGAGCCTCCACGAGCGCCGCCTCGCAGCCGCCCCAGACGCCGTTGATCGACATCACCACGTCGAAGCTTTCGTCCGCCCACGGCAGTTCGAACATCGAACCGAGCCGCAGGTCCGAGCCAGGGTTGCGGTCCTTGGCAATCTCGACGAGCGGCTCGGCCGCATCGATTCCGGCAGTCGTCGCTCCTGCCGCTTCGGCGTGCCGCAACGCCAGGCCCGACCCGCACGCCATGTCGAGCAGCCGAACCCCCTCGGACACCCCGAGCCTTTGGAAGATGGCGAACATCACGTCGAGCGCATAGTGCTCGTACAGGTAGGCCCAGTCGTTGGCCGAGTGGCCCCACGCATCGCCTGCCTCGCGCCAGTCGTGCGCCTGCTGTAGCCCGGGCACTGTTTCGGTCGGATTGCTCATGGAACGAGTTTCCACGTCGCCGGACCGGAAGTCATGAACACGACCTGAAGATCCTCTGACGAACGACTTCAGGGACTCGTCAGGTGGCCTCCAAGACTTCCCGGCCTGGGGAGCAGAGAGTGGGAGGCGTCGACATCGGCATCCCGCCGGCGCCGGCTTTCCGCCCGATCACCGGGCCAACCAGGAGGACACGATGACAACCACCGAAACCCCAGCCGTCGACAACGGCGTCAACGTCGAAGCACTGCTCGGTGCACGAGCGGCGCTGACCGAGGCGCCCGAAGCGGCTCAGTTCACATGGCGTGCCAGCAATGAGTGGATCAAGGGCACGCACAGCCGCAGCACGGTCACCGGATTCACCGGGCTCGGCCAGGAGCACGAGCATCGTCAGCCGTACAGCGTCGAGGGGGATCATCCCCAATGCTTCGCCTCCGAGGACAACGGCGCAACCCCGCCCGAGGCCGTGTTGATGGCGTTGGCCAGCTGCCTCACCGCCGGCGTCGCCAGCGTCGCCACCCACCGCGGCGTGCAACTCCGCTCGGTCACCGCGACGATCGAGGGTGCCATGGACCTTGCCGGGATTCTCGGCATCGACGGCGACATCCGCAACGGCTTCAACGGCATCAAGGTCACCTACGCCATCGACGCCGACGCCTCGAAGGCGGACATCGAAGCGATCGTGGCGCAGTCCCAGAAGCGCTCCGCCGTGTTCGACATCGTGGCGAACCCGACCAGCATCCAGGTCGAGGTCGCCTGAGGTCGACCATGAGAACGCCAGTCGTGGTCATCGGAGCCGGACAAGCCGGACTGGCGATGAGCCATCACCTCACCGGTCGGGGAATCGATCACGTCATCCTCGACCGGGGGGAGGTGGCCCAATCCTGGAGAACCGAACGCTGGGATTCGCTGCGATTGCTCACGCCGAACTGGATGAGCCGGCTTCCCGGCTACCAGTACGAGGGCAACGATCCCGACGGCTACATGACCAAGGACGAGACCGTCTCGTTCCTCACCGCGTACGGTCGGAACTTCGGGGCACCGGTCCTGAGCCACGTCACCGTCGAACAGGTACGGGCCCGATCGACCGGATTCGACGTGGTGACCGATCGGGGAACCTGGTCGTGTGACGCCGTCGTGGCCGCAACGGGCGCCTCGAGCGAGCCGCGGCTCCCCGTGGTGGCTGTCGACCTTCCCACCCGCATCAGGCAACTCACGGCGCTCGAGTACCGTAATCCGGCTCAGCTCGCCTGCGGCGAGGTACTCGTGGTCGGCGCTTCGGCGTCGGGCGCCCAGATCGCCGACGAGTTGCACCGCAGCGGTCGGCCCGTGACCCTGGCGGTCGGCGAGCACGTACGACTCCCGCGCCGATACCGCGACCGGGACATCCACTGGTGGATGGATGCGATCGGTCAGCTCGACGAGCGCTATGACGAGGTCGACGATCTCACCAGGGCCCGTCGGCTCCCCTCGCTCCAGCTCGTCGGCAGCCCGGAACGACGGACGCTCGACATCAACGCGCTGGTCGCGACAGGCATCGGTGTGGTCGGCAAGCTGATGCAAATCGCCGGCGCCAAAGCCCAGTTCTCGGGGGCCCTCCGAAACCTCGTCGCCAACGCCGATCTGAAGCAGAACCGACTGCTGGAACGAATCGACGAGTTCGCCACCGAACGCGACCTCGATCAAGAGCTACCCGATCCGACCCGACCCTGCCAGACCGCACTCGGGCAGGTACCCACAGAACTCGAGTTGAGCCGGTTCGACACCGTGATCTGGGCGACCGGCTACCGGCCCAGCTATTCATGGCTCGATCGAGCTGCGTTCGACCAGCGTGGGCGAATCCGCCACGACGGCGGAATCTGTGAGCTGCCCGGCTTGTACTTGATGGGACTGCCCTTCCTGCGGCGGCGCAAGTCGAGCTTCATCGATGGCGTCGGGCCGGACGCCGCCGAGCTGGTGAGCCACCTCCACGCCCACCTCGACCGCCGGACCCGCCCCTGACGGCACGGCGCCAAGGTGACCGGGTCATCCGCCGGCGGACCGCCCCAGCAAGGCATTGCGAGTTCGGTCCACGATCGTTGCGACCGGTAGCGAAGCGCCGAGTGCTCGGTGTTGCTCGGTGAGTTCTGTGCCGAGCCGTTCACCGAGCTTCTCGCGAGTCTCGAACGCGAGATCGCGCAGGGTCGCCATCACCGGCGGCCCACCCATCGTGGTGTGCGACTCGATCGCCCCCAATGCCTGCACGGCGATCTCGTGCTCACCGATCCGGTCGAGGGCGATCACACACCGCGACAACGTGTGCCATTGCTGAGCCCATTCGCCGGATCGGTACCATGTGTCGACCATCTCGGCGAGCCCCTCACAGCCTTCGACGAGGTGCCCCTGTTGCACCAACAGCCCGCTCGCTTCAGTGCGGGCGAAGGCGCTCATCCACCGGTTCCCAGCTGAGCGCGCCAGTCGGTCGGCGGTCGCAAACGCCGCCAATGCTGCATCATCGTCATCTCGTGTGGCGAACCCCTCGGCCACCGAGGCAGAGGCGAGATCGGTCGGACTTCCCGTTGCGATCCCGGCCTGGCGGGATCGGGCGATCAAACGGTGGGCGCCCTCGTAGTCTCCGAGCGAGCTGGCGGCGACGGATGCCATGTAATAGGCGTGCGCCATGCGCGAGCCGTCACGGGATTCCTCGGCCAGTTCGATCAGCCTGGCACCTTCGACCAGACCGGACTCGATCTCGCCGGTGGCGTACAGCACGTTCGCCAGTACCCGCTCGGCCAGACCGGTCGGCGGGCTCGCTGCGGTCGTCTCGGCCGTTCTGGCGGCTTCGGCCAAGGCGATCGCCAGGTCGAACTCGCCGCGGACCCAGGCCCCGTACGCTCGAACTCCCGTCACCGTCGGGTACAAGGGATGATCCAATGTGCCAGCGAGGGTGGCCGTCGAGTCTGCCCAGGCGAACACCTCGTAACGCAGCGTTCGCATCGCGTACTCACGCAGTACCGCCACCAATCCGAATGCCGTGTCGTGGTCCTCGATCTGGTTGGCAAACCGGTATGCCGCCCTCAGATCCGCGAACGAGCCGTCGGCGCGCACCACGGCATCGTGTTCCTGGGCGGTGCGTAGATCGGCCTCGACCGACCTGGCGACGGCCAGGAACTGATGAGCGTGGGCCGAGAACAGATCCACGCTCTCCTGGCCACCGAGTCGGCCCCGTCCGTACTCGCGGAGTGTCTCCAACATCTCGTACCGCGTGCCACCGCGCTCGGGCCGTCGCACTGCCAGCATCGAGCGCCGTGCCAGTCGGGTCAGCAGGTCGAGCACGTCGTCGCCGGCACAGATCGACTCCGCGGCACCGAGATCGAACTGGCCGGCGAATACAGCGAGCGAGGCGAACAGCCGTTGCTCGTCGGGGTCGAGCAGTTCGTACGACCAACTGATCGCGTCGTGGAGCGTCTGGTGCCGCGGGTCGGCGCCGCGCCGGACTCCCTTCAGCAGCCGGAACCGTTCGTCGAGCCGACGCGCCACCTCGGCGACGTCGACGGCACTGGCTCGGGACGCGGCGAGCTCGATCGCCAAGGGAATCCCGTCGAGCCGTTGACAGATCTCGATCACAGCCGGAGCGGTGGTGGCGTCCAGTTCGAACCGGGCGTCGGCGGCGCGGGCGCGCTCGAGGAACAAGGCGATCGCGGGGACCAAGGCGAGTTCCCCGATCGGCACCTCGTCAAGACCGGCGGTTGGCAGCGGCGCAACCACCCGGACGAGCTCACCGGGCACCGCCAACGGTTCCCTGCTGGTCGCCACGACCGACACCCGCGGCGCCGAGCGAAGCAGGCGGTCGACGATCGCCGCAACCGGCTCGATCACGTGCTCGCAGTTGTCGATCACCAACAACGCCTGCCTCGGGCGCAACATGTCGATGATCGCATCCTCGATCGATGTCTGCTGGCGGGTGTTCACGTCGAGTGCTGCCGCGAAGGCCGCGAACACGGCGTCGTCATCGGCCACCGTCACCAGTTCCACGGCGAACACGCCGTCGGCATAGTTGCCGGCGACCTGGCGGGCCAACTCGTAGCCGAGCGACGTCTTTCCAACCCCTCCTGAGCCGACCAGTGTGATCAGCCGGTTGCCGGCCTGCTCGTCGATCAACTCCGACAGCGCATCGGATCGCCCGATCAAAGGCTGCAGGGCGGTCGGTAAGGGGCGACCGGCCGAGCGGCTGTCAGGGCCAACGTCGATCGAGGCAGGTCGATCGACGACACGCACCTCGGCAACGAACTCGTAGCCCTTGCCGTGCACCGTGCGAATCACGTGCTGGCTGACACCGTCGTCTCCGACCGCCTTGCGGACCGACTTGATGCGAGTGGTCAATGCCGACTCGCTCACGAATCGATCACCCCACACCTCGTCGAGCAAGGTCTCCTTGCGGACGACCTCCCCACGGTGTTCGATCAGACAACTCAGCAGATCGAACACCTGCGGTTCGATCGGGACGTCGACGCCGTTGCGACTGAGGACCACGCGAGCCAAATCCAACTCACAGTCCCCGAATTGCAGAATCACCGGCACGCCCCTCGCGCTCGTCGGCCAACAGTCTGCCCGATTTGGGCAGGTCAGGACCAAGGTCCCTTCATCGGCGCCTCTCGATTGCTCACAATGAGAGCCGTCCCGATCAATGCACCAGCCGCCGAGGAGCACGATGCAAGCTGAACCGACAGTGTCCATCGATCGGCCCGGTCGTCAGGCGCTGTGATGTACGTCGTGGCCGCATTTGCACTGGTGTTCGTGGCATTCGTCGTGTTGCTAGGGCGCAGAGTGGTCGCCGCAGGCGACCGTCGGGAGCTCTCCTGGCTCGACGCTTGGGCCAAGACCGCCGTCATCGTGGTGGCGATCGTCGTCGGCGTCGTCTACGTCCCTGCCAAAGCGCTTGAACTCGGTCCGGTTCAGGACCTGTCACGTACCGCCCAAGACCTGATCGCGGTCGGATTGTGGTCCGGGGCGCTCGCTCTCGTCTTGCTGGGACTGTGGTTCGCCCACCGCCAGCGAAGGATCTGATGGTTTCCGAGCTCGAGTACTACGACACCAATATCCCGTGCCTGGCCGCCTGCCCGGTCCACACCAACGCCGGCATGTATGTCGCTGCCATCGCCGACGGCGATGACGAGCTGGCCTACCTGACCGCTCGGCTGCCGAACCCGTTCGCCTCCGTGTGCGGCAGGGTCTGTGCCGCCCCGTGTGAGGACGCCTGTCGGCGGGGGGCGATCGACCGGCCGATCGCGATTCGTGCGCTCAAGCGCTTCGTGACCGAGCAGTTCGGCCCAGAGCGCGGCAGCAGCGAAGTCTGGAATCGGGTCGCCGCTCCACCGCAGGTCGAACTCCCCCAGAGCATCGGCATCGTCGGTGGTGGCCCGGCCGGGATGGCGTGCGCTCACGACCTGCGCCGGCTCGGCTACCAGGTCACGGTGTACGAGGCCACCGACAAGCTCGGTGGTGCGATGTGGCTCGGGATCCCCGAATACCGCCTCGACCGCAGCGTACTGAAGGCGGACATCGACGCGATCCTCGGGCTCGGGGTCGCGGTTCGCTACGAGACTCGGTTGGGTGTCGACATCACCCTCGACCAACTGATGCAGCAACACGATGCTGTGTTCCTCGGGATCGGTGCAACGCTGGGCCGCGGGCTCGACATCCCCGGTGCCGACGCCGACGGCGTCTTCAAGGCGATCGAGTTCCTGATCAACATGAACCGCGGGTTCTCCGTCGATATCGGTGAGCGGGTGGTCGTGATCGGTGGCGGCGACGTCGCCATGGATGCTGCCCGCACGGCGCTGCGGGCATCCGATTACCAGGCCCCGGCCACCGCTGACGAGTCGGCGGAGATCGCCGCCGATCAGCGCTCGGCGATGACCGAGGCGATCGACGTCGCCCGCTCCGCCGCCCGAGCCGGCGCCCGCGACGTCACGGTGATCTCGCTCGAATCGCGTGACGAGATGCCGGCCCACGACTTCGAGGTCGAGGAGGCGCAGCACGAGGGCATCAGCTTCGTCTCCCGCCGCGGACCTGCTCAGATCATCGTCGAGGACGGCCGCGTGACCGGGATCGAGACGATCGGCGTCACCTCCGTGTTCGACGCCGACGGCCGGTTCGCTCCCCAGTTCGACGACTCGGACCGCAGGGTGTTCGACGCCGACACCGTGATCCTGGCGATCGGCCAGGCGATCGACCTCGAAGCACTCGGCTCGGACGGCCCCGACGTCAGCCCCCGCCGCACGATCCAGGTCGACAACGACACCGGCCGCACCACGATGGCGCAGGTGTGGTCCGGAGGCGACGCTGCGAAGGGGCCGCGTACCCTGATCGACGCGATCGCCGACGGGCGCCGCTCGGCAGCCGATATCCACCAGGCATTCGGAGGCGGACACATCGAGCCCGAGCGGGGCACGTTCGTCAAGCTGCACCAGTTCCACCGGCTCGAGGACGACTACGACCAGCACGCCCGAGTGTCGGTGCCGACCCTCGACACCGGCCGCCGGATCGGTCTCGCCGAAGTCGAACTCGGCTTCACCGAACAACAGGCCCGCTGCGAGGCGAATCGTTGCCTGCGCTGCTTCGCCAACATCATCCTCGATGTCGACAAGTGCGTGTTGTGCGCACTGTGCGCCGACGTCTGCCCGGTCGATGTCATCTCGCTGGTGCCCTCAGAAGAGCTCGACCCGAGCGCTCCCGGCGGCACCGCGCTGGTGCTCGACGAGGAGCGCTGCATCCGCTGCGCGCTCTGCATCGAACGCTGCCCTCCCGACGCCTTGTCGATGGGCGTATGGAAAGGAGTTGGGGTACCCGCATGACCCTCACCAAGAACGACCGTGACGAGGCGGCCGAACTGGTCGACGACACCGCCACCAACCCCCCCGGCGACCAGCCCGATGGCCTGCTCGGTCGCCTCCGGGACACACCGGTGGCCAAGTCGATCTTCCGTTCCCCTCGACGCGTCACACCACGCGATCGTGCCGCCGGCCACTGGGCCAGCTTCCTGCTGCACATCTATCCCGTCAAGATTCGGCGCAAAGAGTTGGCGTTCCGGTACTCGTGGTACCTGGGCGTCGTCTCGATGGTGCTGCTCGGCAGCCTCGTGGCGTCGGGCGTGTACCTGATGTTCTTCTACGTGCCCTCGCCGGCCAACGCCTACACGAACATCCAGACGATCCAGACCGAGGTGCCGTTCGGACAGTACGTGCGCAACGTGCATCGCTGGTCGGCGCACCTGATGGTGCTCGCCGTCGCCGCCCATATGGCCCGCGTGTTCTACCGAGGCGCCTACAAGAAGCCTCGCGAGTTCAACTGGGTGATCGGTGTCGTGCTGCTGCTGCTGACCCTGCTGATGTCGTTCACCGGGTACTTGCTCCCGTGGGACCAGCTGGCGTTCTGGGCCGTCACCGTGGGCACCGAGATGGCCGCCTACGTGCCGTTCATCGGCGATCAGGTCCGCGAAGTGCTGCTCGGCGGACCAACGGTCGACTCGTCGACACTGCTGCGGTTCTACGTGCTGCACGTCGCCGTGCTGCCGGCAATCCTGATCTTCGTGCTGATGATCCACCTGTGGCGTTGGCGCAAGGACTCGATGTTCGACCAGGAAATGGAGGATGGCGATGAGTGATCTCGAACCAGGCATCCCGGTCGAACTGAGCCGGGCTCCCAGCAACACCGACGGCAAGCGGGTGTTGGGCGTCGTGCCCGGCAAGCCGGCTGCCGGGGAGCGCAAGGTGATCACCCCTGACGACACGGTGATGGTGTGGCCGCACCTGCTGGTGCGCCACGCCGTGGCGGCGATGGTCACGCTGCTGGTGGTGATGGTGGTCTCCGTGTTCTTCGACGCACCACTGCGTGATGTCGCCAACCCACAGGTCACCCCCAACCCCGAGAAGGCCCCCTGGTACTTCGCTGCGCTGCAGGAACTGCTCTCGATGTTCCACCCGCTCGTCGCCGGGGTCTTGGTGCCCGGGGCGATCGTGATCGGCCTGTTGGCGCTCCCGTTCATCGACAACAGCAAGTTCATCAAGCCCCGCCACCGCAAGGTGGCGGTCACGAGCTTCACCGCGTTCATGGTGATCTGGATCCTGTTGACACTCGTCGGCTTCATGTTCCGCGGCCCCAACTGGGGCTGGGTCTGGCCCTGGCAAGAATGGCACGGAGAGCTATGAGAATCCTGAAACGACGACAGTTCCTGAGTCGGATGTGGGGTGTCGGCGGCGCCTTGGTAGCGATGGCCGGGGCCTGGACCACCTGGGATCTTCTGCGCCCCGGCGAAGCGCGCGGATTCGGCGGCAAAATCCGAACCGTCACACCAGACGCAGTCCCTGACGAGGGTGTGCTCGAAATCCCTGCGGCGCGATCGTACCTGGTGAAGATCGACGGCGAAGTCAGGGCGCTGTCACGCAAGTGCACACACCTCGGGTGCGGTGTGCCGTTCTGCGAGTCGTCCGGCCAGTTCGAGTGCCCCTGCCACGGATCGGTATTCAACCGGGCAGGTGAGTACCGCGGCGGGCCATCACCACGCGGGTTGGACCAGCACCCGGTCGAACTCGGTGCCGACGGTCTGTTGTACATCGACACCGGCTCCGTCGAAGCAGGCCCTCCCCCAGGCACGGAAACGATCGACGAACCGGTGCGCGGCCCGGCCTGCGCCGAGGAGGCACACTGATGTCGTACCGATACAGCACAGACGACGAACTCGACCGATCCACCAACAAGTGGATGCTGGTCGGCGTCGGGCTCCTGCTCCTGCTGGCCGCCGTGTTCCCGTTTTATCGCTGGTATGAGCCGGCCGCCCGCGCCGACAGCCGAGAAGCGCAGGCGGCCTCGCTCGCTGCCGAAGGTGAAGTCGTTTTCCAGTTCAACTGCGGCTCGTGCCACGGAGCTGGCGGTGTCGGCGGGACCGGTCCGGCACTCAACTCGAAGCAGTTCCTGCAATCGGCAACCGACGATCAGACCCGCACCCTCGTTGCGGTCGGCATCCCCGGCAGCGCGATGAGCGCCTACTCGCTCGACTTCGGCGGCACGCTGACCTCAGAGCAGATCAAGTCGGTAGCGGCCTACATCCGGTCGTGGGAGCCGGAGGCGCCCGACCGACCCGACTGGCGCGACATGCTCGGCGGCTGACCGAACGATGTCGGCCACAGGCGTTCCCACGTTGCGCTTTCTCGGAGCCGCCCGAACGGTCACCGGGAGCAAGACGTTGATCGACAGCGGCGACGCCCGCCTGCTCGTCGACTGTGGGTTGTTCCAGGGTCGCAAAGCGCTCCGCCAGGCGAACTGGAAGCCGTTCCCGGTGCCGGTCGAATCGATCGATGCGGTCGTGCTGACACACGCCCACATCGATCACTGCGGCTATCTGCCGCGCTTGTGGCGGCTCGGATTCCGGGGTCCCGTGTATTGCACATCAGGAACGCGGGCGCTCGCCGGGGTCGTGCTTCCCGACTGTGGCTACCTCCAGGAGGAGGAGGCTGCCTACGCCAACCGGATGGGGTTTTCGAAGCACGACCCGGCCGAGCCGTTGTACACCGCACAGGATGCCTCGAACTCGCTCGAACTGTTCGAGACCGTCGAGTTCGGAGAGCGGCGACCGGTCGTTCCAGGGATCGACGTGACCTGGCGACGCGCCGGACACATCCTCGGGGCCGCATGGCTGCGTTTGAGCCTGACCGACGTCGGCACCGACGTCGTGTTCAGCGGCGACCTCGGGCGGCCAACCCATCCGCTGTTGCTTCCACCGGATCCGGTCGGATCCGCCGACGTGGTCGTGGTCGAATCGACCTACGGCGACGAGGAACACGTCACCACCGACCCAGCGGAGCGGATTGCCGACGTGATCAACGACGCCGCGTCGTGCGGTGGCGTCGTGGTCGTGCCGGCATTCGCGGTCGACCGCACCGAGGTCGTGCTGTGGCACATCGATCAGCTCGTCAAGAGCGGCCGGATCCCTGATATCCCTGTGTTCGTGGACAGCCCGATGGCGAGTCGGGCACTCGACGTGTACCGCTCCGAAGCGAGCGAACGCTCCGTCGAGATCCGTCCCGAGCTGTTCGATCGCCACCTGTTCTCGTCGATCAACCTGACCGAGACCCGCACGACCGCAGCGTCGAAGGAGTTGAACGGCCGCCGAGGGCCGATGGTGATCATCTCGGCGTCAGGAATGGCTACGGGCGGACGCGTCGTACACCATCTCGCTCGCCGAATCGGCGACAGTCGAAACTCGGTGATGTTGGTCGGGTTCCAGGCACCCGGCACGCGCGGGGACCGGCTCCGCTCCGGCGCAACCACCCTCAAGATGCTGGGTCACTACTTCCCGGTACGTGCGAAGATCGTCTCGATCGACCTGTCCACGCACGCCGATCAGTCGGAACTGCTCGAGTGGACTGCCACGGCCTCGGACATCACCAGGGTCTACGTGAACCACGGTGAACCCGAGGCTGCCGAGATGTTGGCGGGGGTGATCACCGAGCGGCTCGGCGTGATCGCCGTCGCGCCGTATCCGAACGAACGGATCCGGCTCGACCGGCTCGCCAACCACTCGAGTCGCGACGGGTGATCCCCTGGCCCCGCCAGGCGATTATCCACAGCCGCTGGTAGGGTCGAGAGACCTCGGGTTGCGCGTCATTCACCGGTACCTCGTCGAGATACCAGTCCGACGCCCGGCCTGAGCTACACGGTCAACGGTCCTGTCACACCCTCCCGGTGCTGCGCCGCCGGCGGCCAGAAGGAGACAGTATGAGCCAGGCCCGATTCCAGAAGCGTCAGCGCGAGATGCAGCGCGCCGAGAAGGCGAAGGCCAAGGCGGCGCGCAAGGCGGAGCGCCTCGAGGCCGCCGCCGAGGCGCCCGACGAGGACACCTCGGCCAGCGACCCCGAAGCGGTGATGGTCAAGCTCGAAGCACTCCACACTGCGTTCGCCGACGACAAGATCACGTTCGACGATTTCGAACAGACCAAGCAGGAGTTGCTCGACCAACTCCAGGTCTGAGCGGCTCGACCGCCCGATTTGCCAGCGGCGCCTGTCAGCCAGCAAGGTGCCGGCATGAGCGCTCCCGATCCCCGCACTCCGATCATCGTCGGCGCTGCACAGTTGAACGACCGGGACCACGGCTCCGAGCCGATCGACCTGATGACCCGCAGCGCCGAGGCGGCGTTGGCCGACAGCGGTTCGGCAACACTGCGTGACCGAATCACGGCCGTGCGGGTCGTGTGGGGAGTCTGGCCCTACACCGATCCGGGTCGTCTCGTCGCCGATCGCTTGGGTGCCACGGCGGCACGAACATCGCTCACCACGATGGGCGGCAACCAGGTGTACGACCTGGTCACCGACACGGCTTCGAGGATCCAGACCGGCGATCTCGACGTGGCGGTTCTGTGCGGGGCGGAAACGCTGCGAACGCCGCCGCAGCGATCGTGCCCGCGGCACCACCACCGAGTACCTGTCCGAGCGCGACGGAGCCGAGCCCGACGACGTGCTCGGCAAGGACAAGCCGCTGACCAGCGATGCCGAGCGGCAGTTCGGCCTGGAGACGGTGGCTCGCTTCTATGCGATGGCCGAGACCGCCCTGCGACACCGACTGGGTGAAGCGCTCGACCAGCACCGAAACCGGATCGCCGGGCTGTGGGCCCGGGCCAGCGAAGTCGCAGCCGCCAACCCGAACGCCTGGATCCGCACGCCGCTGTCGGCCGAGCAGATCGCCACCGAATCGGTGACGAACCGTCCCGTCGCTTCCCCGTATCCGAAGCTGATGACCTCGAACCTGAACGTCGACCAAGGCGGCGCGGTGGTGATGTGTTCGGTTGCGGCAGCCGAGGCGGCGGGTGTGCCCCGCGATCGCTGGATCTTTCCGTGGGCCGGCGTCGGCGCTGCCGATCATTGGTTCCCGACCAACCGGTGGGCGTTCGACGAGTCACCGGCGATGCGGGTCTCGGGCATCCGCACCCTCGAGTTGGCAGACCTCACCATCGACGAGTGCGGCTTGATCGACCTCTACTCGTGTTTCCCGATCGCCGTTCAGGTCGCCCAGCGCGAACTCGGCGTCGACCCGGGCCGTGACTTCACGATCACCGGCGGGCTCACGTTCGCAGCCGGCCCGCTGAACTGCTACTGCCTGCTGCCGCTCGCTCGCGCCGTCGCACTGCTGCGCGAGGCGCCTCACGAGCGGGCGTTGCTGACCGGCAACGGTGGCTCGTTCACCAAGCACAGCTCGCTGGTGCTGGCAGCCGCGCCTGCGGGCGACGGGTTCCGCACCGACGACGTGCAGGGCCAGATCGATGCCCTGCCGTCACGACCAACACCGACCGAGCGCGCCGTCGAGGTCACGCTCGAGACCTACACCGTCACCTCGGATCGCGACATGCTGCCCGAGCAGGCGATCATGGCTGGGCTCGACCCTGCCGGCGGACGGCACTTCGCCACCTCCACCGATACGGCGATGATGCAAGAACTGCTCTCCAACGATTGCTGTGAGCGCCCGCTGCGGCTCGACGGCGATACCGCGACGTTCGCCTGAACCGGTTTCAGCGCAGTGTCGGGCGCACGACGCAGACCGGCCGCCCGGTAGCAGGCGTCGACGACGGCCATGTTGCGAACTGCATCGTCGGCGGTCGTCGGGAACGGGGACCCGTTGTCGATGGCATCACGGAATGCCACGAGTTGATGGAAGTAGGTCGACGAGGTAGCGCCGAGGTGACGCTGGATTCCGGCCGCCGTCTCGACCGTGATGACCGGCTCACCGAACTCATCGACCGCTTGCGGGGCGAGCGGGTTGTTGGCCAACATCGTTCCCAGCTCACCCGTGACCCGAAGCGTGGCGACTACGCGACGAACCGGGGGCGATCATCGACGACCCGATCGATCCGGTGACGCCCGGACGGCCAGCGCAGCTCGGCGACGAGTGATCCGTCGATCTCCGGTACCGGACAGACCGCGTCAGCCGACACCACGTCGGGTTCGCTGCCGGCGGCGAAACGGACCCACTGGATCGGGTAGCACCCGAGATCCATCGTTGCCCCACCGCCGATCGCCAGATCCCACCGAATGTCGGTGGTCGGGATCTCACCCTCCGGCACATCGAACACGCCCTCGATCCGGTCGATCCGCCCGAGCACGCCCGACTCGATCACGCCACGGATCTGCTCGGCGTAGGGGTGATAGCGCCAATGGAACGCCTCCATCACGACAACGTCGCCGGCCCTGGCGGCATCGGCGATCAGCCGTGCGTCGTCAGCGTTGGCGGCGAACGGCTTCTCGCACAACACGTGCTTGCCGGCTTCGATCGCCTCGATCGCCGACACCCGGTGGAGACTCGCCGGTGAGCCGATGTACACGGCATCGACCTGGTCGGAGTTGATCAGCTCTGAGTACGACCCGTAGGCGTGCGGAGCGCCCCATTTCGCCGCTGACGCCTGAGCTCGACTCAGGTCGCGCGCCCCGACGGCGGACAACTCGACGCCCTCGACGTCAGCGATCGGCGCGATGATCGCCGCCTGGGCGATCCGGGAAGCTGCAACGAGGCCAAGGCGAATGCTCATACCGCCGCAGACTACCGAGCAACCTCTACGGTGAATCAGGTGATCGAACTCCTGGCGGTCGTCGGCGGCGCCGCACTTGTGCTGCTGGCTCTCGCAGATCTCGTCAACACGCTCGTCTCGACGTTCACGTCGTACGCAGATGGTGGCCGAGTCGCTGGATCGGGCGCTCGACCTTCGTCGCCATCCGTTCGATCGCTCGCCGCCTCCCCGAGACCTCGAAGTGGCGGGAGCGGATGCTGGCGGTGTTCGGACCGATGCTGTTGATCGAGCTGCTGTTCGTGTGGGCGCTGTTGCAGATCACCGGGTTCGGGCTGATCTGGTGGGGGCTGGGCGACATCCCGACGATCGACGGGTTCGGGGACGCCTGGTACTACTCGGGCGTGATCTTCTTCACGGTCGGTTTCGGCGAGATCGTGCCGACCGAAGTGATCCCACGGAGCGGAGCGATCCTCGAGGCGTTCTTCGGCGTGATCACGGTCGCCCTGGTGGTCGGCTACCTGCCGTCGCTGTACGCCGCCTACTCCGATCGGGAGCGAACGTTGATGACGCTCGATGCCGGCGGCACCGACCGGATCACGCCGACGGCGCTCGTCGTGGCGTGGGCCCCCGATGCCGACGCCAAGAAGATCGACGCCCAGTTCGAACGCTGGGAGCAATGGGCAGCCGGAATCCTGGAGACCCACTCGACGGTGCCGTTGCTGGCGATGTTCCGCTCACACGACCAGCGCCAGAACTGGGTGTACTGCGCTGGGGTTGTTGTGCGACGCAGCCCTGCACGCCCAGATCATCATGGGCTCGACCGATGGCCATGCCTATTGGTTCCTGCGACGGGCCGAGGCGATCTTCAGGGAGATGACGTACGGCGTCGACCTGAGCGCCTATCAAGACGACGGGTCGACCGACGATTCGCTCTCGCCGATGTTCCGCAATCTCTACACCGAACTGACTGCGCACGGGTTTCAGGCTGCGCCCGTTCGACGAAGCGGCCGCCTACACCAGAGCCGCCCGCCAAACGTTCAACCCGGCAATGGAGTACCTGATCGACGACCGCTGGGCCGCGCGGCTTCTGGTCGATCGACCACGAGCGGCCGTTATGGCCGACGGGTCGAATTGCCCTGTGCATCGCTCGCGGCAGTGTGGTTTGCTGCAACCATGACGACGTCGCGGCGCCGGGCGACGGTCATCCTCGCCGGGCTGGTTGTGTTGGTCCCCGCCTCCTGCGCAGGCGACCGCACTGAGGCGATACCGGCACCGTCGCCGAGCGCCACGGCTTCGACGACCATGCCGCCAACTACGGGGCCGGAAACGACGGGCACCGCTTCCAGCAGCACGTCGGCGCCGGCGACGTCCACGTCGAGTAGCACGTCGAGCACCTCGATCGCCCCCAGCGAGTTCCCGTACTGGTCGCCAGCGTGCGTCGAACGCATCGGCAATGCCGGCACGGCGTATGAGTTCGACGGGCGACTCGGAGCATTCACGACGCTCGGGGCGAGGGCCAGCCTCGATCTGCAGGCCCCGACCATCGTGACATCCGCCGGCCCGTACGGCTCGATCACCGGGAAGTCGGTGATCCCCGGTGGTGTGCTCGTCGGGGTGTACCCGCCGAACGGCTGGCCGACTGCGGACGAGTTGCTGACATCGTCGAGCCTCGTCGCCGTCGACCATGACGGAACGTTGCGATGGCGTCGCTGCTTCGATGACGTCGTGACCACGACGTTCGTGGTCGCCCCCGCCGCGCTCGAGCCGACGACGGCGTGGGTCGTCACCTCGGCCTGGGACGACCCGCTCCAGATTCTGGGCGTCGACCTGACGACCGGTGCCGACGTGCCGTTCCCCCTCGATGTCTCGGCTCTCGACTGGCGCGGCTCGGGTGGCCGGTTCATGGTGCTCGGCGAACGACGCGAGGTGACACGGATCCTTGACGGCGCCGTACTCACGATCGTCGACGTGCTCGACGGAACCACCTCGCAGATCCCGTACCCACCGACGGCGATCGGCCAGCGAGCTGATTCGGCGTGGATCACGGTGCACGACGTCGACCCGTTCGACGACAACTTCGTGCTGGTAGACGGATACCTGCACCCGAGCGAGGTCCGCTCCGTGTACACCGACGGATCCTGGACCGACGATCCCGACGTGTTTCGCGAGCTGCTGCCGCTCGCCGTGACCGAGACGTTCGGCGAGCCGTTCGAACTCCAACTGCTCGACGGTGCGGGCGATCTGGTCTGGGCGGTGTCGGACTTCCACAGCGTGGGCCGCGAGGGCTTCCACTGGGCCGTTGCGGACGATGTCGTGATCGCCATGCGGTGCCCCGAGTGGGATGCCGACGGCTCTTGCGGATGGACCGAAGACAGGCCGCCCGTCGAGGACCTGGTGGGGTTCGACATCGAGACCGGGCAGGAGCTGTGGACGCTCCCCGGATACCGGTCGATCCCGATCCGCGACGGGAACCGGGCGGTCATGACGCTCGGCGACGACGTGGACGGCACTTCCGACGACGGGTACGCACTCGTCGACTTGCTCACCGGGAAACGCGTCGGCGTCGCCGCCTGGCCGGTCGGCGCCTTCGCTGAGGAGTGCTGTGGCGGGTTCGAGTACGTCAACGTGGCGCAGGTGGGGGCGATCGTCATTGCGACGAACGAGCAGCAGATTCGGGTCTGGTACCCGCCCGAGCTCACGGGCCAGACGGTGTCGGTCGATCTGATGAGCTGAGCTCGCGACGCTCGGCTCCCAGCGCGAACAACGCACGGCGTACGATCGGCGCGATGGGGATCATGTCGATGTCGCGGGCGATCACGATGCACGCAACCGAGCGGCCGCACGAGCCGGCGCTCACCTGCGGCGACGTCACGCTGAGCTGGCAGGAGTTCGACCGGCGCACCAACCGACTCGCCAGGGCGTTCGCAGAGATGGGCGTCGAATCCGACGACCTGGTCACGATCGCGCTCCCGAACTCGACGGCGTTCTTCGAGTCGGCCTTTGCGGTCTGGAAGCTGGGAGCCACCCCGCAGCCCGTCTCGGCCAAACTGCCGGGCCGCGAGCTGGAGGAGATCGTCGAACTCGCCAACTCGAAGCTCGTGGTCGGTGTCGACGCCGGCCGGATCGCCCACCGCACCTGCGTACCGATCGGCTACGAACCCGACAGCTCACTCAGCGACGCAGAGCTCCCCGACGCGATCACCACCCACTGGAAGGCGCCCACATCCGGGGGCAGCACCGGCCGTCCGAAGATCATCCTCGCCACCAATCCCGGCGTGTTCGACACCGACGCCGCGCAGTTCCAGCTACCCGCCCGCTCGGCGTGTGTGATCCCCGGTGTGCTGTACCACAACGCGCCATTCTCGATCTCGTCACTGGCGCTCGTGTCCGGCAACCACGTGATCAACTTTCAACGCTTCGTGCCCGAGCAGGTGCTCGACGCCGTCACGGAACACCGACCCAAATACCTCTACCTGGTGCCGACCATGATGGCCAGAATCTGGAAGTTGCCACCGGAGGTCCGCGCCGCGGCAGACATGTCCTCGCTCGAGATCGCCGTCCACATGGCCGCCCCGTGCCCGCCGTGGCTGAAAGAAGAATGGATCGAGTGGGTCGGCCCCGACGTGTTGTGCGAGCTGTACGCCGGCACCGAAGTGCAGGCGATCACCTGGATCACGGGGCGCGAATGGCTCGAGCATCACGGCTCGGTCGGGCGTCCGATCGTCGGACAGATGAAGGTGATCGGCGACGACGGCAACGATGCCCCTCCCGGCGAGATCGGCGAGATCTACATGCTCGCCGACGGCGGACGCGGCTCGACCTATCGCTACCTGGGCGCCGACCCGAAACAGCTCGCCGACACCGAGTGGGAGAGCCTCGGCGACATGGGCTGGATGGACGAGGACGGCTATGTGTACCTCGCCGATCGACGCAAGGACCTGATCCTGCGCGGCGGCGCCAACATCTACCCGGCCGAGGTCGAGCACGCCCTCGAGGAACACCCTGCCGTGCGCTCGTGTGCCGTGATCGGTGTCCCCGACGACGATCTCGGGCAGCGTGTCCACGCCGTCGTCGACGCGCCAGGCGGTCTCAGCGTCGAGGAGCTTCGTGCGCACATGGCCGAGCGGTTGGTGAGCTACAAGTGCCCCGACGACTACGGATTCGTCGACGAGCCAGTGCGCGACGATGCCGGCAAGGTACGCCGCTCGCTGCTCGCCGAGGAGCACAGCTGACGCTCGCGCCGTCGGCGAGCAGAATCAAGCGTGGCCGGTGACGGCGCTCGCCAGCTCGACCTTCAGCTTCTGCTCGACTCCGCGCCGCGCTCGATACTCCGGCCCTGCGATCACGTATGCAGCGACCGCCAGCACGACCATGATCACCGCCGCCGTGGTGTAGGCGAGCACGCGGCCGCCCCACGAATACAGCACGCCGGCGAGCACTGCCGTGATGCCACCCGTGAGGGTTTCCGCTGCGCCCAGCATCCCCTGCGCGCCGGCCTGCCGTTCGGCCGGGGCGACCATCCCCACGGCGACCGCCGTGCTGGACGCCGTGAGCCCATCGTTGAGGGCATTCACCGTTCCGACGACCAACATCAAGATGCCGGTCGGCATGAACCCGTAGAGGAAGATGCAAACGGCGCCGATCAGCAAGCCCAACGGTCCGAGGCGGAACGGTCCGATCCGCTGTGCGAGTCGCCCGCCGTAGGCACCGAAGATGATCAGCGGGAGCGCAAAGATCGAGATTCCGGCATTGGCGACGAACTCGCTGGCGTCCAGATCGTCCAGCACCACCGCCCACAGCGCATCGAACGTGCCGATCATCAGGAACAGGCAGGCGCCCAACAACAGGGCGGCGACCATCGGCCTCTGACGAAGCAGGTCGAACGCGAACCGAGGCCCGGTGTCGCCCGCAGCACCGACCTCGACGAACTGCACCCGCAGGATCACCGGCAGACACAAGATCGTCAGGGCAGCGATCGTGAGGAACGGTGCCGAGAGCCCCAAGGACGGCACCATGATCGCCGACAACGCTGGACCTGCGGCGAACCCGGCTACATCGGCCGACAGCAGCAGACCCAAGTTGTTGCCGAGGTTGTCGGGGTCACCGTTGACGACGATCCGTCGGATCGCAGGAAACGCCATCCCGATCCCGATCCCCGACACGAGCCGGCCGCACAGCAGTGGAACGAGCGACTCACCGAACGCCATCACGAGCAGGCCGATGACGTTCAACAAGACGCCGCCGATCACGAGTTGTCGGGCACGTCCGCGGTCGGCGACCGGTGCGAGAAAGACCTGGGCGAGGAACGAGGAGAAGAAGCCGACCCCGACGATCACGCCGAGCCACTCGGCCTGGATGCCGTACTCGTCGCGGAAGTCGTCGAGCACCGTGAACATCACGCCGTACCCGGACGACATCACGGCGGTCGTCAGGCCGAACAGCAGAACCTGCGATCGCTTCACCCGGCGAGGCTACCCAGGCGAACGTGGGAGCAACCCGACCAGTTTGCTCGTCTCGTCGAACAGGCCGCTGTCGTCGACGAACGTCGGATCGAACGCGGCCCGGTCGAGGCGGCCGGCGACGAGCAGCGCCAGCTCGGCATCGTCGACCGTGCTCCAGGCGGCCGCCAACTGCGGGTTCGGGGCCGTCAGCGATGCTCCTCGCCGGCTGGCCGCCGACCGGAATCGATCCTGCAAAACTCCCCATCGGCCGCGCCGACGCCGATAGCGAAGCTCGCGTGCGGCCAGCACCAAACCCGCCACCATCAGCGCAGCAGCGATGGTTGCCGCGATCCCGACCGTGTGATCGTCCACAAACCGAGTGGCGCCCACTGCCAGATCCTTTCCGACCGAATCGACCCGGGCGTCGGCCGACAATGGCACCGACGCAGTCGGGTCGAAGGCCTGCCACCCGGTTTCGGGGAACCACACTTCGACCCACGCGTGGGCGTCGCTCGACTTGACCTCGAACACGCCGGCGATCCGGTCGCGAGTGCCAGGCAGGTACCCGGTGACCAGCCGGGCCGGCACGCCCTGCGAGCGCATCATGACCGTCAGCGCACTGGCGATCTGTTCGCAGAATCCGAGCTGGGTATCGAACAGGAAGTCGTTCACGGCATCTTCGCCGGGATCGGGAAGTGGAGCATTCAGGTCGTACTCGATGTGCTCGCGCATCCAAGTCTCGTATGCCCGGACGACGTCGTAGGTCGAGGTCTGTCCTGCAGCCAACCGGTCGGCGAGTTCGACGGTCTCCGGCGTGGTGGAGGCGGGCAGTTCGAGGTACCGGGCGAACGCTTGTCGGCCGCTTGGCGTGAGACGCTCGCCGACCAGACCCTGGCGTCGCAGCAATGGTGCGTCAACGGCGACGCGGGCGGAGATGACGGTGTAGATCGAACCTGCCTGCAGCGTCGTCGACGCCCGCAAGGCACCGTCGGGGCGGGTCCAGACGTCTGCGTCGAGGATCACCTGAACCGGGCGGGCCGCATGGAAGACCAAGTTCGACATGTCGACTTCGAGGTAGTACGTCTGCACGAACGGGTCGACTGCGACGTCGTCGCTGAGGCCGATCTCGCCGAGTGAGGACGGCACGTCGACCGTTGGGCCCTCGCGCAGGCGCCCCTGATCGGAATCGGCATACCACTGCCGTCCGTCGAACTCGGCGAACGTCTGACCGCGCCAGAAGTCGGCCTGTGGTGCACGCACTCGCATCACGATCTCGTCGCCCAACTCGCCGCGCACCGAGGTGTCGAGCTGCTCGGCAAATCCCGTGTACCCACCGGCTTGACCGGCGGGCGCCCGCACCGATCCCCCGTTTCCCGATCCTGAATCAACCACTCCACCAGGGCCGACGATCGCCCCTGGCCGCGGCAAGTCTGACGCGCCCTTGATCAGTGTCGGGAACGTCAGGTTGGCGGCGCCGGCCGGCACCGGCACGACCGCAAGCACCGCCACGGTGACCGCCAGGCCGGCTCCGACGAGCGTCACGCGCGTGGCGATCGGTGACACCACCCGATGCCAGCCACCTGGACCATGGGTGCGGAGCCGGTCGACACCCGATGCTGCCGAGGTCTTGGGCGCCGCCGACCGAGGTACCGCCAATTTCGACAGTGCCACACCGAAGCAGACCGCCCACGTCAGCAGCCACCAGACGAGTCGGTCGTCGACGCGGAAGCCGAGCGAGTACATCAACACGATCGCCGAGATTCCGAGTCCGACTCTGATCGTGCGTCGATCGTGCGCTTCGAAGCCGTGCAGCACGACCAGAACAACCAGCAGTTGTGGCAGCGGGCCGAGCAGGAAGGACACGAGGCTGTCGAGTCGCCCGCTGGCTGTCGCAACCAGTGCCAGCACCACCACGGCGGCCACACCCGCGAGGACCCGCATCAGCACCGAGGGCGGATTCCCGCTGACGATCGCGCGAGCGCTGACCGCCGCACCGGTCAACGTGCCCGCCGCCGTGAGCAGCATCGCTATCGGGCCGAGGTCGAGCGCTGTGATGACCATTGCCAATGACACGAACGTGGCAGCTGCGGCCCACCACCGAGCCGAGATCGGCGCAATCGATTCGGGTTCAGGGGCGCCCCTCCGCGGCAACCGGGAGCGGCGGCCGAGACCGGCCGCTGTCCCCAACTCCGCCAGCGCCGACCATTCCGCAGCCGCCGACGGATCACGGATCGCAACGACTTCGCCACCGTCGACAGCGGCGCCGACCATCGCACCGGCCCGAAGACCTTGCTCGAGGGCGTGACGTGCTGCGCCTGCCTCCGCATCGGGGTCGGGCAGCCCAGATCGGGCACGCACCACCCATTTCGACGATGCCGGCCCTCGACGGTCGTGAACGACGAGTTCGCCGGCGCGCACGGTCGACGCCCAGTGAACGAATCGCTCGCTGTCGCCTTCACGCCACGGGCGCACGCCATCGGTCTCGCCTGCGACGGCGCCCGCTCGACCGATGGCATCGTCAGTTCCCGGCGCTGACGAACGTTCGATCGGTACGTCTCCGTGTTGCTGCTTGGCGGCGATCAGCAACCCGCCGATCTCGACCGTGAATGACCTCCGCCACCAGACCAAACCGATACCGCCCGCCGACCGAACGGAGACGTCGAGTTGGTCGACCACCCCGCGCCGTTCCATGGTGGCGTCGCCGACGAACTGCCCATCTTCCGACCAGCCGGCGGCGACCACTCGCCCGTCGCGCCGCAACTCGATCCAGACCGGCCGGGCCGACGTGACCGCCACGGACACTCCGAACGGGTCGCCCCTGGTCACCACCGCAGGGAGCCGCACCGCATCGATCGACGTCCCGCGAACTGTGATCGAGCCGACGACGGCGGCAGCGGCGAACAACACAAGCCCTGCGGCGAGCAGGATCACGACCGGAGTGGCACCGGTCAGATGGGCGATCATGGTGCCGCACGCCCATGCCAAAACGAGTCCGGCCGTACCGGCGGACACCCCGACCGGACGAGTCATGTCACGCCGTCGGGGCAGGCACGAGTTCCAGACACTCCTGCACGATTTGACGACCGGCCCGCACCGAGCCGGCTGCATCGGAGACGATCACTCGATGCGCCAACGCTGGTTCCGCCAACCGTGCGACATCATCGGGCACGACGTAGTGGCGTCCCGCCATCGCCGCCCGGGCCTTGGCGAGACCGATCAGCGCGACTCCGCCACGAGTCGAGGCACCGAGCCGGACGCGTGGATGCTGACGGGTCGCCTCGAGCACGGCGACGACGTAGCGGGCGATTGCGTCGGCCACGAACACCACCGACACGACGGCACGTCCGGCGACGATCTCGCCGACGTCGACGACCGGGACGACCTGGCGAAGCAGGGTTCGGCCTCGGCGCCCCGTCAGCACGGCGACCTCCTCGTCGGCGCTGGCGCGCCCTGGCGTGACCACCGCCGCGAAGCGGTCGAGAGCTCCCTCGCCGAGTGGGTACGTGCCGGTCATCTCGAGCGGATTCTGAGTGGCCACGAGCAGAAACGGATCGGGGAGCTGACGGGTGACACCGTCCACGGTGACAGCCGCTTCCTCGGTCGCCTCGAGCAGCGCCGATTGAGTTCTGGGGTTGGCGCGATTGAGTTCGTCGAACACCACGACGTTGGAGAAGATCGGGCCGGCACGAAAGCGCAGGTCGAAGTTGTCGCCGTGCGGCATCATCGTGCCGGTCACGTCGCCGGGAAGCAGGTCGGCGGTGCCTTGGATCCGGTGGAACGAACCGCCAACCGACGATGCCAGTGCTTGAGCCAGCAATGTCTTGCCGACACCGGGGATGTCTTCGATCAACAGATGCCCGCCCGACAGGAGGCAGGCGATCGTTATGTCGATCGCTTCCTGGCGTCCGGCCAGCACGCCGCCGATCGACTCGGAGATCCGCTCGGCCATCGCAGCCACCAAGGCGGCGTCCGGTTGGGCGGGGGCGTTCGCCGCTCCGGTCTGGTTCGAAACCATTGATTCGATCGTCGCGTCCATGCCGGTCTTCATGCTGTCAGATCATCGGACCGATCGTGCGCCGCCTTGAACACCAGGCGCCGGAGGGCTGGTCAGAGGGCGGTCATCTCGCCGTCGGGCTTCGCCCGATCGACCGTCACGAGCGAATCCGGACGGAGAGGCAAGTGACGCATCCTTCGAGTTTCTCGAACTCGGAGATGTCGACCTCGGTCACGTCGTAACCCATCGACCGGTACAGGGCCGCCGTCTGCGGGTGCGTCGGCGGACATCAACAGCCGGTCGCCGCCGAGCAGCACGACGTGGGCGCCGGCCGGCTCGGGGACGGCGAGGAATCGCTCGAACGCCGACGGGTCGTCGACGAGGTCTGCGAACCCGACCACCGTGCCATCGGGCAATGCGGTCACGGCCGACTTGAGGTGCAGCACGCGATGCAACGGGGACGGGGCGAACCTCCCAGCCTCTCGGTGCCAGAATCTGTGCCAACTGCGCCACCGCAGGCGGATTGGTGCGACCGCCGACACCGACGTAGACGACGCGGTCGACCTTCAGCACGTCGCCGCCGTCGAGCGTGCCGGGCTCGACGATGCGATGGATCTCGAGCCCGGCCGCAACAGCCGCCGCCTCGGCTCCGCGCACTTCCGGCTGGCGACTGACGGCACCGGGACGAGTGATCACGCACAGCCTGTCGAACACGACCATCGCGTCTTCGACGAACACCGCATCGGCGCAGTCGTCAGCAGGTTCGACCGCGGACGTCGTCCAGCCATGGTCGTGAAGCGCATCGACGTACGCCTGCCATTGCGCAACCGCAAGTCGCAGATCGATCGGCGTGCGATCGATGTGGGTCACCAAGCCGTCGGCGAGCAGCGGACCAGGCGGACGGACAAGCGCATGCGGCACGATCGCCGAGGTTACCGATGACGGAGTGTGCCAGGCACATCCCGTCATCCAGAGTTGGGAGTTGTGCCTGGCACAACTTCCAACTCAGCTGGCTAGGGGGGAGCCGAGGCGGGCGGTGACGGCGGCCCGCACCTGATCGTCGAAGGAGCGGACGTGGGCTTCGACCGCTGCGGCGCAGGCGTCGGGGTCGCCGGCCCGCAGCAGTTCGAGGATCTCGATGTGCTCGTCGACGGCGTGGCGGGTGTCGGCGACATCGGAGAGGTACATGTGCCAGACCCGATCGCTGTGGGCGTACAGCATGTCGAGCGTGTCGGTCAGGAACCGGTTGCCGGCGGCGGTCCAGATGATCTCGTGGCAGCGCCGGTCGACCGCGAGCAGTTGCTCGGGTGGCACACCGCCCCGCAGCGACTCCTCGATCACCGTGGCCATCTCGGCCCAGTGTTCAGTGGTGCCGCGCACGCACGCCAGGCGGGCGGCGTAGGGCTCCATCATCGCCCGCGTCTCGTACAGCGTCGACAGCTCGGAGACGTCGATCGGCGCCACGAACATGCCGCGCCTCGGGATCACCGTGACGAACTGGTCGCGGGCCAGCCGTTGCAGCGCTTCGCGGATCGGGGTCCGGCCGATCCCGAGCCGCGCCTGCAGTTCGTCCTCACGCAACACGTCGCCGGGCGCCAGATCGAGCCGGATGATCATCCGGCGAACTCGTTGGTAGGCCTGTGTACTCAAGGACTCGGTGCGTGATACATTCATGATATATCAGAGACTCGAGTACGAGGGGGTACACCTCGTGAGTGAGGGTTTCGTGAGCGACGTACCGGCAACGGCCAAGTGCGTGATCATCGGCGCCGGCATCGTCGGCAACTGCCTGGCCGGCCACCTGGCCCGGCTCGGCTGGACCGACATGGTGCTGATCGACAAGGGCCCGCTCCCCAACCCCGGCGGCTCGACCGGACACGCCTCGAACTTCATCTTCCCGGTCGACCACAACAAGGAGATGGCGCTGCTCGGCGTGCAGAGCGCCAACCAGTACCGCGACGTCGACCGCTCGGTCGACTCGGGCGGGATCGAGGTCGCCCGCACCCAGGAGCGGATGGACGAGTTCCAACGCCGCATGACCTCGGCCGCGGCATGGGGCGTCGAGGCCGAACTGCTGACCCCGGCCCAGGTCAAAGAACTGGTGCCGTTCATCAACGACGACGTGATCCTCGGCGGGTTCCACTGCCCCACCGTGTCGGTCGTCGACTCGCTCGACACCGGCACGCTGTTCCGCAACGAGGCGATCGAGAAGACCGGCATGCAGGTGTTCGCCAACACCGAGGTGCTCGACGTCGAGACCGAGGACGAGCCGGCGACCGGGCTCAAGCGGGTCACCGCCGTCGTCACCGACAAGGGCCGGATCGAGGCCGAGTACGTCGTGATCGCCTGCGGCGTGTGGTCGAACCGGATCGCCAACATGGCCGGTGCCACGATCCCGCTCGTGCCGGCCGTGCACCAGATGGCCGACGTCGGCCCGATGGACGTGCTGGTCGAGACGAACAAGGAGATCGGCTACCCGATCGTTCGCGACATGGACACGTTCTGCTACGAGCGCCAGTCCTCCGGCTCGATGGAGGTCGGCTCGTACGCCCACCGCCCGATCCTGCACCACCCCGACGACATCCCGTCCAACGACGAGGCCGCCCTCTCCCCGACCGAGATGCCGTTCACGCCCGACGACTTCGACGATCAGATGGAACAGGCGATCGAGTTGATGGACATGCTCGGCGACGCCGAGATCAAGTACGCCATCAACGGCCTGCTGTCGCTCACTCCCGACGCCATGCCGTGCCTCGGCGAGACCACCGAGGTGCGCAACCTGTGGTCGGCCGCCGCGGTGTGGGTCAAGGAAGGTCCCGGCATGGCCCAGGTCGTGGCCGAGTGGATGACCTACGGCTACCCGCGGGTGATCGACGCCCACGGCGCCGACATCGCCCGCTTCTACGCCCACGAGCGCAGCGACGAACACATCTGGGCCCGCGCCGACGAGCACTTCAACAAGACCTACGGCATCGTGCACCCGGCCGAGCAGTGGGACGGACCGCCGCAACCTGCAGGTGTCGCCGTTCTTCGCACGCCAGCAGGCGCTCGACGCGTTCTTCTTCCAGGCCCGCACCTGGGAGCGCCCGCAGTGGTACGGCAGCAACGCCGACCTGGCCGAGCGCTACGGCGTCGCCGAGCGCGAGGTCGAGTGGGACAACCGTTGGTGGAGCCCGATCACCGTCGGCGAGCACCTCAACATGCGCGAGCACTGCGGACTGGTCGACCTGTCGGCGTTCCAGATCTTCGAGCTGAAGGGCCCCGGTGCGGTCGAGTTCGCCGACTACCTGTCGGTCAACAAGATCGGGCCGGTCGGACGCGCCACCTACACGCCGTGGCTGACGCCCGACGGCGGTTTCCACTCCGACCTCACGATGCAGCGCGTCGCCGACGACACCGTGATGGTGGTGACCGGCGTGTTCGACGGCGGCCGCGACCTGCACTGGATCCGCAAGTACATGCCCAAGGACGGCTCGGTCACGGTGACCGACCGCACGCTCGACATCTCGACGCTCGGCGCTGTGGGGCCCCAACGCTCCGGCGCTGCTGGCCACGCTGACCGACCAGGACCTCTCGCACGAGGGTTCGCCGTACGGCTCGATCGTCGACGACCCAGCTGAACTGCGGTGGCGAGATGGTCGACGCCGCGCTGTTCCGGATCTCCTACGTCGGCGACACCGGCTGGGAGATCTACGTGCCGTGGGACAAGGCGCACGCTCGTGTGGGACGCCCTGATGGCGAACGGTCGCGCGCAGCACGGCCTGCGCCCGACCGGCGGCGGCGTGTACGGCACGTCGGGCCGGATCGAGAAGGGCTACCGCCTGCAGGGCGCCGAGCTGGAGAGCGAGTACAACCCGCTCGAGGCCGGGCTCGCCCGCCCGAAGGTGAAGTCCGCCGACTTCATCGGCAAGGCGGCCTACCTGGCGGCCCGTGACGGCGGCGAGCCGGAGGTCCACATGTGCACGCTCACGGTCGAGGACCAGACCGACTCGCAGGGCCGCAGTGCGCTGGATGCAGGGCGGCAACGAGCCGATCTGCGACCTCGACGGCAACGTCATCTTCGACTCGCACGGTCGTGTCTCGCGGGTCACCACCGCCGGCTACGGCCCGTCGGTCGGCAAGCACCTGCTGATGGCCTACCTGCCGACGCAGCACGCCGCGCCCGGCACCGACCTCAAGGTGATGTACATGAACGAGCTGTTCCCGGTCAAGGTCGTCGGCACCGGCAGCGCCGTTCGACCCCGACGACACCCGCCTCAAGTCTGACCACGCACAGGCCACGCCGTGCCCGAGCACCCACCGCCCTACGCACGCCGGTTCTGCCTGCCCAGCACGTGCTCCGGAACGGCTGAGCACTGTGAGAGTTCTGTGTGTGTGAAGCGGGTGCCGGCACCGGGCTCGAAGATCAACGTCACCGCCGACGGCCAGGCGGTCGATGCCGCCAACCTCGGGTTCACGATGAGCCCGCACGAGGAGTGCGCCGTCGAGGCCGCCGCCCAGCTGATCGAGCAGCACGGTGGCGAGGCGACCGTGCTCACGCTCGGCGCGCCGGAGGCCGAGGAACAGGTGCGCTACGCGGTCAGCGTCGGCGTCCAACGCGCCGTGCTGCTGGCGACCGACCGACGGCCGACTGGGACCCACAGCGCACGGCTCGGGCGATCACCACGGCGATCGGTGAGCTCGAAGCCGCCGACGGCACCTTCGACGTGATCCTGTTCGGCAACGAGTCGGCCGACTCCGGCGGGTTCCAGGTCGGGATCCGGGTCGCCCACGCGCTCGGACGGCCGATGGTCAACGGCGCCAAGGGGCTGTCGCTCGGCGACGGCGTCGCCAACGTCGAGCGTGAATCCGATGCGGGTCGCGAGACGTACGAGCTCCCGCTGCCCGCGGTGGTCGGCGTGAAGGAGGGCATCAACCTGCCGCGCTATCCCGACCATGAAGGGTCGGCTGGCCTCGAAGAAGGTCGAGGTCGCCTCGATCGAACCGACCGGCGAGGTGGGCGGCCTGAGCAAGCTGATGCTGCGCCAGCCGCCCGAACGCAAGTCGCAAACGGTCGTGCTCGGCACCGGGCCCGAGGCCGCCTCTGCCGTCGTCGACGTGCTCGAAGAGATCGGAGTGCTGTGATGGCCGGACGTCACCTGGTCGTGGTCGAACACGACCGCGGCAGCACTCGCCGCCGCCACGCTCGAAGCGCTGACGGCCGCTGCGCACTCGCTGGGCGGCACGGTCGAGGCGCTCTCGATCGGCGCCGCTGCCGATCCACTCGCCGAACGAACTCGGACGTCACGGCGTCGACCACCGTGCATCAGGTCGACGACGACGCTGCTCGCCGACTACGGCCCGGAAACGTGGGGTGAGGTGCTGACCCAAGCGGTTCGCAGCGCTCTCGCCCGCCGTCGTGTTGGCAACCGGCACCGACCGTGGCAACGAGGTCATGGCACAGGCCGCCGCCCGTCTCGACCTGCCGTTCTCGGCCAACTGCACCGAGTTCCGCCCCGGTGAGCAGTTCGAGATGACCCGCATCCGATGGGGCGGTTCGCTGCTGGAGGACGCCGCTCTCGACGCCGACGTCAAGCTGGTCACGGTCGCCCACCACGCCGTCGAAGCCGACACCGGCCGACGCACCGGGCGCCGCGACGACGTCGGCGCTGGCGTCACGCTCGATCCGTCGCTCGCCCGGTCGATCGTGAAGGGCCGGGTCGAACGCGAGGCGGGCGTCACGTTGTCGACCGCACCGGTCGTGGTCGGCGGTGGACGCGGCGTCGGCTCGGCCGACGGGTTCGCTGTCGTTGGAGGCATTGGCCGACGAGCTCGGCGGTGTCGTCGGCTGCTCGCGTGCGGTCACCAACAACGGCTGGCGCAGCCACACCGCTCAGGTCGGCCAGACCGGCACCCGGATCGCACCCGACGTGTACTTCGCGTGCGGCATCTCGGGAGCGATCCAGCACTGGGTCGGGGCGATGGCGAGCAAGAACATCATCGCCATCAACATCGACAAGGACGCCAACATGGTCACCAAGGCCGGCTACGCCGTGATCGGCGACCTGCACCAGGTCGTGCCGGCGATCACCGACGAGATCCGGCGCCGCCGCGGCGCCTGACCCCGACGAGTTGGCGCACGAAGCGGCCCTCCGTAGGGTCGTCTGGATGCGAACCCCGGCGGCGCTGGCCGTGTTGTCTGCCGCCGTGCTCGTCGCTGCCTGTTCGAGTGGTTCGTCCGACGAGTCCGGTGCCACCACGCCCGCTGTCGCAACGACCACCACGCCAGCATCGTCGTGCCGACCACCACGCCGGCACTCGTCGTGCCGACCACGGCGCCGTACGAGCCCGAGCCCACGACGCCTGCCCCGACGGCACCTGAGTCGACACCCAGCGAGACCTCCGTCCCGGAGACCACGACGACCCTGGTGGAAGCGTCGCGCTATCCCGACCAGCCCGACGGAGTGCCCTGGCCGACCGCCGAATGGCCACAAGCCGAACTTCCCGCCGGGGTCGACAAAGCCGTCATCGATGCGGCTGCCGACACCGCCTTCGGCGCCGACGATGCGGCAGCCCGGATGCGTTCGATCGTGGTGGTGCACGGGGGTTCGATCGTGTACGAGCGCTACCACCCACTCGATTCGGCCGACACGATCTTCAGCTCGTTCAGCGTCGCCAAGAGCGTCACATCGGCGTTGATCGGTATGTTCGTGGACGACGGCGTGTTCGATGTCGACCGACCGGCACCGGTACCGGAATGGCAGTCGGCGGACGATCCACGCCACGAGATCACGCTCGAACAACTGCTCCAGATGCGTAGTGGGCTGTCGTGGACCGAGGCCTATGGTGCCGACGATCCGGCCGGCCAGATGTTCGCCAGCGCCGACTGGGCACAATGGGTGATCGACCAGCCGCTCGAGGCCGAGCCCGGTGAGCAGTTCGACTACTCGACCGGCACCACCGCGGTCCTCGCAGAGATCATGGCCGACGAGCTCGGGGGCCCCGAACAGCTGACCACGTTCATCGAGACGGAACTGCTGGACCCGCTCGGCATGCAATCGACCACGCTGACCAAGGACCCGACCGGTCAGTTCGTCGGCGGGCTGGGATTCGACAACACGGCCCGCGACTTCGCCCGCTTCGGCTATCTGTTTCTGCGCGGCGGCGAATGGGACGGCGAGCAACTGCTGAGCGAGGACTGGATCGACTATTCGGCGACGCCGAGCCCCGCCAACCCCCAGTACGGCGCCCAGTGGTGGCTGTACGGACCGCCGAACACGATGCTCGCCAGCGGGCTGTTCGGCCAGCAGATCCTGGTGGCTCCAGAGCTCGACCTGGTCATCGTGGTCACCTCGACCGCCGGCGGCGCCGCATGGCCGGCGCTGATGGCCGCCTACGACCAGTTCGCAGCGCTCGCCTGACCCTCGGCCACGGGCGCGATCGAGCCCGGCGCGTCGGTGTTTCACGGCCCTTGGTCGGGCGGTGGACGACCACGCGGTCGAAGTCGCAGGGTCGTGCAACGACGACGGCTACAAGAACCTCCGTGGACCGCACCAGCTCAGACGGACGAATCGACCGGGCGCGAGTTCCCGACCGGCACAGCGGACCAATAGCCTCTGTCGAATGCAGTCGCCAAGCGGTCCACACGTCGAACTCGGGATGTATCCGTTCGCTTCGGTGGCGTGGGCGTGGGACGAGATCTGGGCGGCGGTCCATCGGCGGGCTGCGTGGACACCCGAGTCGCTGACCCGCTCGGGTGACGTGCACGCCCGCTGGTACGACTCCGACTGTGTCATCACGCACGTGTGCGGCGGCCCGTTCGCAGCGCTGCACCGCGACGACATGCACTTGATCGGAGCGTTCGCACTCGATATTCCCGAGGCCGATGGCGGGCACTACCACAGCGTGCTGCTGAGCCCGCACGCATCGCAGCCTCGACGAGATGAGCTTCGCCGACACGCACGCCGTGGCCAACAGCGCCGACAGCCTGTCGGGGTGGTCGAGCCTGCTGGCGGCAACCGTCGGGACGTGGCATCGAGTGGCCGGGTTCGGTCACCTTCACGTCGGCCCATCGCGACAGCCTGACCGCGCTCGCCAAGGACGAAGCCGATCTCGCCAGCATCGACAGCTGGAGTCTTGCGCTGATCGCCGAGGAGGAACCGGACTTGATCAGCGAACTGCACCGGGTTGGGCTCGGGCCACGGATCCCGACTCCGGCGATCACCGCCCGGCGCGGTCTGTCGGACGAGCAACTCGACGAACTGCGAGCGGCGTTCCGCGACTGCGCTCGTCGACCCGGCAACGGCGTCGGCACGCGGCGGCGCTTCGCATCGTCGGGTTCGCCGACAACAGCCTCGACGACTACCTGGCGATCCTGCCACTCGGCCCCTCGACCTGACCGCACGCCTCACTCCCTGCGATCGTGACAGGGCGGCCACAGCCGTGGTCTAGTATTCCAGCACAGTCGTACCGGGAATTTCGTAGCAGTCTTGGGGGAATCGTGGCGGAGCAAGCCGAATCGCGGGGGCGCCGCCGAGGCCGCGACCGGGCCGACGCCCGGACTCGATCACCGCTCCCTGAGCAGCGTCCGTTCGCCCAGCCGCGACTCCTGCACGGCCCGACCGAGCTGGCGAGCGCCGATCAGATCGAGGCGATCCATCAGGCGTCGCTGCGGATCCTGAGCGAGATCGGGATGAAGGTCCTCGACGACGAAACGCGGGCGCTGTTCGATCGACGCCGGCGCCACGCCGCATGACGACATGATGGTGCGGTTCGATCCGGAGATGATCGACCCGATCATCTCCGACCGCCCCCAGCCAGTTCACGCTGCATGCCACCAACCCGGCCCATCACCTCACGATCGGCGGCGACCACATGGCGTTCGGGTCGGTGGCGAGCGCACCCAACGCGGCCGATCTCGACGGTGGGCGACGCACCGGCAACCGGCACGACTATCGGAACCTGCTGCGGCTGGTGCAGTCGCTGAACTCGATCCACTTCACGCCCGGCTACCCGGTCGAGCCGGTCGACATCCACGGATCGGTGCGACACCTCGAGGCCACGCTCGACCTGCTGACGCTGACCGACAAGGCGATCCACGTGTACTCGCTGGGACGTCAACGCAATCTCGACGCGATCGAGATGGTGCGGATCGCACGCGGCGTCACCGACGCCCAGATCGACGCCGAACCGAGCCTCGTCACGATCATCAACACCAACTCGCCGCTCACGCTCGACGTGCCGATGAGCCACGGCATCATCGAGATGTCGCGCCGCAACCAGGTGGTGTGTGTCACGCCGTTCACACTCGCCGGCGCAATGGCACCGATCACGCTCGCCGGAGCGCTCTCGCAGCAGAACGCCGAGGCTCTGGTCGGGTCTGATGCTGACCCAGATCGTGCGACCTGGCAGCCCGTTCATCTACGGCGGGTTCACCAGCAACGTCGACATGCAGTCGGGGGCCCCAGCGTTCGGCACCCCGGAGTACTGGAAGACGGCGATCATCGGCGGCCAACTCGCCCGGCGCTACAACGTGCCGTATCGCAGTTCGAACACGTGCGCCGCCAACGCCGTCGACGCCCAGGCCGCCTACGAGTCGATGTACTCGATCTGGGGTGCGATCAGCGGCGGCACGAACTTCATGATGCACGGTGCCGGCTGGATGGAGGGCGGCCTGCACGCCAGCTTCGAGAAGATGGTGATCGACGCCGACCTGTTGCACATGGCGTCGGCCGCCCTCGACCCGCTGATCGTCGACGAGGACACGCTGGCGTTCGAGGCGATCAAGGAGGTCGGGCCGGGCGGGCACTTCTTCGGCACCGCCCACACCCAGGCCAGGTACCGAACCGAGTTCTACCGCCCGATGATCAGCGACTGGCGCAACTACGAGAACTGGGCCGACGCCGGCAGCCCCGAAGCGGCCGGCAAGGCAAACCACCTGGTCAAGGCATACCTGGCCGAGTACGAGCCGCCGGCGATGGACGAC
This sequence comes from uncultured Acidimicrobiaceae bacterium, assembly GCA_963700265.1. Classification (GTDB taxonomy): domain Bacteria; phylum Actinomycetota; class Acidimicrobiia; order Acidimicrobiales; family Ilumatobacteraceae; genus Ilumatobacter. The sequence goes on from CAVOWX010000009.1 coordinate 89,338, forward strand.
GCCGTGCTCGCCGAACTGACCGACTTCGTCGCCCGTCGCAGCGCCGAAGGCGGCGTCCCGGTCGACTACTGATGAGCACGTCACCCGCCGACACCCAGCGCACCGCCAGACGCTCATCGACCATCCCGTCAGCTGCACCGATGACAACATCTGGTGTCACTATCGCTTCCGCTGACGCCAGACCCTCCCGACAGCGCGACGCGGACGATCGACAGCACACAGGAGTAGCACATGAAATCGCAGGCACAGGTCGTGGTGATCGGGGGTGGGGTGGTCGGGCGCTTCGGTGCTGTTCCACCTCACCGAGAACGGGTGGACCGACGTCGTGCTCGTCGAGCGCAAGGAACTCACCGCCGGGTCGACGTGGCACGCCGCCGGAGGCATGCACACGCTCAACGGTGACCCCAACGTCGCCCAACTCCAGCAGTACACGGTGCAGCTGTACAAGAAGATCGAGGAGCGCTCGGGTCAGAACTGTTCGATCCACCTGCCCGGCGGGATCACGCTGGCGTCCGACACCGACCGCATGGACTGGCTCAAGATGGCCGTCGCCCGCGGCCGCTACCTCGGGATGGACGAGCTCGAGATGATCTCGCCGAAGGAAGCCCAAGAGCTGTTCCCGCTGCTCGACACGCAGTACTTCCTGGGCGCCATGTGGGACCCGATCGAGGGCCACGTCGACCCGACCGGCGTCACCAACGCCTACGCCATCTGTGCCCGCCAGAAGGGCGCCGAGGTCTACAAGCAGAACTGGGTCAGCGGCCTCGAACAACGCCCCGACGGCACCTGGACGGTGATCACCGAGCAGGGCGAGATCCACGCTGAGCACGTGGTCAACGCCGGCGGGCTGTGGGCCCGCGAGGTCGGCCGGATGGCCGGGCTCGAACTGCCGGTGCTGGCGATGCAGCACCACTACCTGGTCACCGAGCCGATGGACGAGGTCAAGGATCACATGGCCGCCACCGGCCGCGAGATGCCGATGGCGATGGACTTCAAGGGCGAGATCTACATCCGCCAAGAGGGCGAAGGGATGCTGATCGGCACCTACGAGCAGAACTCGCGGGCGTGGTCGGAACACACCACGCCGTGGAACTTCGACATGGAGTTGCTGCCGCCCGATCTCGATCGGATCGAGCCCGAGCTGAGCGTCGCCTTCCAGCACTACCCGGCGATGGCGACGGCCGGCATCAAGACGATCGTCAACGGACCGTTCACGTTCACGCCCGACGGCAACCCGCTGGTCGGACCGGTGCCGGGGTTGCGCAACTACTGGACGGCGTGTGGTGTGATGGCCGGCCTGTCGCAAGGCGGCGGCGTCGGGCTGGCGTTGGCGAACTGGATGACCGAGGGCGACCCCGGCTTCGACATCTGGGGCATGGACGTGGCCCGCTTCGGCGACTACGCCACGCTGCCGTACACCCGCGTCAAGGCCGAGGAGAACTACCGGCGGCGGTTCCGGATCACGTTCCCGAACGAGCAGCTGCCGGAGGGCCGCGGGCTCCAGACCGTGCCGATCCACGATCGGCTCGTCGAGCACAACGCCGTGTGGGGTGCCGACTACGGGCTCGAATCGCCGTTGTGGTTCCAGCGCCCCGGCGAGGAACCGATCGAGAGCGGTCACCTTCCGACGCTCCAACGCGTTCGATCTGGTCGGCGAGGAATCGCTGGCGGTCCGCGAGGCGGTCGGGCTGACCGAGGTGACGAACTTCTCGAAGTATCGGGTCTCCGGGCCGGGCGCCGCCGCGTGGCTGCAGGGGCTGTTCACCAACGCGCTCCCGAAGGTCGGCCGGATCAACCTCACGGCGATCCTCAACGAGCACGCCCACGTGATCGGTGAGTTCTCGGTGGCGAGGGTCGGCGACGACGACTTCTTCCTGTTCAGCTCGCTCGGGGCGACCGACCATCATCGCCGCTGGTTCCAGCGCCATCTGCCCGCCGACGCCCGCTTCCGATTCGAGGTGATCGGCCAGCGACTGGTCGGTCTGTCGCTGGCCGGGCCCGAAATCACGCGACGTGCTCCGATCCTTGACCCGGTTCGACGTGTCGAACGAGAGCTTCCGGTTCATGGACTTTCGTCGGCTCGAAATCGGTATGACCGACTGCTGGGTCGGGCGCATGACCTACACCGGCGACCTCGGCTACGAGATCTGGGTCGCACCCGAGTATCAGCGCAACCTGTTCGACGCCATCATGGCTGCCGGCGAACCGCACGGGCTGCGTCTGTTCGGCGTGCGGGCGCTGCTGACGATGCGACTCGAGAAGATGTTCGGCACCTGGTTTCGCGAGTACCGCCCGATCTTCACGCCGTTCGAGTCGCGGATGGATCGCTACATCAAACTCGACCACGAGTTCATCGGGCGGGCCGCACTCGAGGCGGCGGGCCGGCCGAAGCGCTACCTCTCGTACTTCGAGGTCGACCCCGATCCGAACGATCCAGCCGACGTGATCGGCGACGAACCGGTCTGGCACAACGGCGCCGGAAGGGTGGCGCGTGGTCGGTTGGATCACGTCGGGTGGCTACGCCCACTACAGCGAGAAGTCGCTGGCACTCGGCTACATCGAGGCAGCCATCGCCGACGACCCTGGCGAGGGCGGGTTCGAGATCGAGATCATCGGGCAGCGCCGACCGGCTCGGCTGCTGCACGAACCGGTCCTCGACCCGCATGGGCTGCGGATGCGGAGCTGACCATGGCTCGCTCGGTCGACTTCGAACGTCGAACCGCCCTGCTCGACGAGGTGGTCGATCTACCTCAGCGAGCACGGGCTGTCGAACGTGTCGTTGCGACCGATGGCGAAGGAACTCGGGCGTCGGCGTCAACTCGCTCGTGCACCACTTCGGCAACAAGGACGATCTGATCATCGCCGCTCTGCGCCGGTCGGGTGCGCGTGCAGCAGGAGATCGAGCAGCGGTGGCTCGAACGTCGACCGAACATGTCGCAGGCCGACCTGCTGCGGGCGTGGTGGCGTTGGCTCACGGCCGCCCCGCAGAACCTCGCGATCGCCCGGCTCGGGATCGAGGCGGCGGCGATGGAGGCGACACTCGACGGGCTACCGAGGCAGGTGCGTGGCGAACAGATCGGGTTGTGGCGCACCAACATCGAGGACCGTCTCGTGAGCGAAGGCGTGCCGAAGATCACGGCGGTGATCGAGGCGTCGCTCACCAAAGCGATGTTCACCGGCCTCGTGGTCGACCTGCTGGCGACCGGCCAGAAGGCCCGCCTCACTCGGGCACTCGAACTCGGCCTGGCCCGCCTCGAACAGGTGGTGTGGGCGAGCGCCGGACTCAGCGAGCCGCAGTTCCCAGCGACGAGCCGGTACCGCTCCTCTGACCAGTCGACACCGGCTGGGGTCAGACCCCATCCGGACTCAGGCAACGACGCCTGACCACGCAGTCCCGGATCGGGTCTGACCCCATCCGGCACTCACAGCGTGACGACGGTTTCTCCTTCGATCGAGGCCGGAGGTGATCGCCACTCGGGTACCAACGGCCGGGCCGATCTCGACGGGGTGGCGCGGCGGTCGAGTCTCCGGCGACCACGTCGACCACGTAGGTTCCGTCGTCGAGTCGCAGCAGCGCAGAGCTCGGGATCGTGAGCGGATCGGCGACCACCACCCGTTGCCATGACATCGTGACATCGATCACGTCCAGCACCGGCAACTCGACCGGGTCGAGCGCGACCGACACCGCCCAGGTGTCCGCAGCCGACATGATCCCCGACACCGTGCCACCGACCGTCGTCCGGTCGGGCAGTTCGATCGCCACCTGGTCACCGATGGTGAGCGTGGCGGCGTCGGCCGGCGGCACCTCGAAACTGCCGATCCGGGTTTCGGTGCCCAGCGTCACGAGTTCGGCCCCGCTCGCCACCCCGCTACCGACAGTCGCCGCGACGGCGGCGACACGTGTGCGGGCATCACCGAACACAACGGCGCCGAGATCGACCCGTCCGGTCACGGGTGCGCCGATCGACTCCTGCCAACGTGTCGACCATCGATGCCGTCGCCCAGGTGTACTCGTCGTCGACGGTGACCTGGCCATCGCTGTTGTACCCGAATCCTGCCAGTGCTGTTTCGAGCTGAGCCACATCGGTTCCGACGTCACCGATCGACATCGCCCGCCACGCCGGAACGGCACCCGCCAGCCAGACCACCGGTACGTCGTCGATGCGGGCGATCACGTCGCTGGGACCGACCACACTGCCGGCGGCGACGATCGCTGTGACCGTGCCACCTGTTGGGGCGGTGACGGCGACGGCCGGTTCGTACACGACCGAGCCGGTTGCTTCGTAGTCGATCACCAGGTCCCGCACGGTGGCGATGGCGGTGGTCGGTTCTGGTTCCAGCGCCTCGACGGTTGGATCTGCGGCGTAGTGATCGACGAGTTTGCGCCCGCCGACGGCGAGACCGCCGACGGCGACGATGACGAGCGCCGAGACGGCGATGCGTCGGATTGCCATCGAGCGCCTCATGCTGCCCTCAGCGCTTCGGTCGGGGCCAGGCGGGCGGCCCGCACGGCCGGATAGAGGCCGGCGATCGCTCCGATCGCGACCGCCGCCCCGAATCCACCGAGCATGGCGATCGGCGGAATCACTGCGGTCCACCCCTCGATGCGGGAGTAGATGGCGGTGACCGCGGCGCCGAGCCCGACGCCGGCCAGACCACCGAGGCTGGAGAGCAACAGCGCCTCGACGAGGAACTGACGGCGAATGTGGGCCCGAGTGGCGCCGAGCGCCCTGCGCAGGCCGATCTCGTTGCGGCGCTCGATCACGGCGATCACCATGACGTTGGCGATGCCGATCCCGCCGACCAGCAGTGCCACGGCACCGAGCCCGAGGAACAGCGAGGTGAACGCCGAGTCGGCAGCGTCTTGTGCCTCGAGGGCGTCCGTCGGCCGCGAGATCGACACCTCGTCGGGGCTTTCGGGATCGGCGGTCGGGGCGATCACCCCGCGAACCGCGTCGAGCTGATCGGGATCGGTGCGGACATAGATCACGCTCGGGTTGAGCTCGACGTCGAACACCGACACGGCGCTTCCCTTTCCGATGAACACCGCTCGGTCGAGATTGTCGGCGAGCGGGAAGCCGTCGAGGATGCCGATCACCGTGAACCATTCGCCGCCGATCGGTGATCATCGGACCGTCATCGACCGTCGAGATCGCCAGCCGTTGCGCGGCCACCGAGCCGAGCACCACGCTCGGAGTGGAGGACGTCGTTTGATCGAGCCACGAACCGACCGACACCGATCCGCGCAGGGTCGACACCAGAGTCGACGTCGGCGACCATCGCCGTGAGACCCTTGGTCTCGTTGGTGCTCATCACGTCGTTGCGCAGCGGGAGTTGGTCGAGCGTGACGACGTCGGCGACGACTTGGACCGGACCGATCCGACCGATCTTGGCGACCGCCTCCGCCGGAAGTGCCCCGTCGCCGCCGCCGAAGCCACCCGACGGTTCAACGGTGAGCAGGTTCGTGCCGAGCGCCGCGATCTGCTGATTCAGGTCGGCTCGGCTCGACTCGGACAACCCCAGAACCGCCACCATGGCGGCGATGCCGATCGTGATGCCGAGCGCCGACAGAGCCGTGCGCACCTTGCGATGCCGCAACCCGTCGGTCGCCACCGTCACGACATCGGCCGGCCGCAACCGGCTCGGGTCGAGGCGCTCGGACGACCGGCGAAGTTCGTCGGGTGGAAGCGCGATCGTCGACGTCATCGGACAGACCCGATCGACTCGGTCATCGCCGACACCAGCCGTCCATCGCGCATCTCGACGCGGCGCGGCAGTGATTCGGCGACGTCGTGGTCGTGGGTGATCACCAGGATCGTGCTGCCCTCGGAGTTCAGCCGACGCAGCAGGTCCATCACCGCACCACCCGAGTGGCTGTCGAGGTTGCCGGTCGGCTCGTCGGCCAGCACGATCGCCGGTTCGTTCACCAGGGCCCTGGCGACGGCAACGCGTTGGCGCTCGCCGCCGGACAGTTCGTTGGGGTGGTGATGCAGCCGGTGGCCGAGACCGACACGATCGAGCGCCTCGGCGGCGCGGCGGCGCCGTATCCGACCTGGCGTGCCCGTGTACAACAGGCCGTTGGCCACGTTGTCGAGGGCGCTGGCACCCTCGAGCAGGTAGAACTGCTGGAACACGAAGCCGATCCGCTGTGAACGAACCGCCGACAGCTTGCGGTCTCCGAGCCGCGACACCTCGATCCCGGCGATGTGGACCGAGCCGCTGGTCGGCCGGTCGAGTGTTCCCATCACGTGCAGCATCGTCGACTTGCCCGAGCCGGAAGGCCCGACGATCGCCAACAGTTCACCGTCGTCGACCCGCAACGACACGTGGTCGAGGGCGTGTACCGGCGGTGTGCCCGGATACACCTTGGAGACGTCGACGAGTTCGAGCGCGGCGTGGGTCACGACGGCACCACGACCAGTTCGCCGGCTTGAACACTGCCGTTGGTGATCTGTACCGAGCCGTCGTCGAACACGCCGAGTTCGACACCGACCAAATGGGTGCTGCCGTCGGCGTCGCTGACCTCGACCGCGAAACCGCCTTCGCGCAGCGTGACGAGCGCTCTCGTGGGAACCACGACGGCCGCGTCGACCCTGGACGATACGACGGTGATCGTGACCGAGCCGCTGACGTACCGATCCGGAGCGTCGGTCACCTCGAACGTCACCGCGACGGTCGGCTCGGCGTTCTGCCCGGCCGTCGTCCCCGACGAGACCGAAGCGATCGTGGACACGGTCGCCGTGAACTCGGTGTCGTCGAGTTGCACGATCTGGACCACGTCGCCGACGTTGAATTGATCGATCTCCGACACGGCGACGTCTGCGCTGACCGACAGCATCGGCGTGCCGACGCCGAGCACGATGCGACCCTCACCCAAGAGGTCTCCCGGCGTGGCGTAGTGGGCATCGATGGCCAACCGCTCGCCCGCATCGGCGGACAACACGGCGTAGTCGCGGCGGTCCACCGAGCCAGAGGCCGGCAGGCCGATCGAGGTCTGCCACCGCTCGACAGCGGCCAGCGTGGCGTCGTCGAGTTCGTCGTCGATCGTCATGGCCCCGTCGGGGTCGAATCCCAGGTACGCCAGCACGCCTTCGACCTGCTCCACGTCGTCTGTTCCGAACGCCTTCAACACGGCGTCGGTCACCGGGCTGCTCGTCACGACCGCCACGACGGAGGAATCGTCGACCGAGTACAGCACCGTGCCCTGCTCGACCGGTGTGCCGATGGCTGCGATCGACATGATCGCCCCCGGCGACTCGTCGGTGGCGTCGTCCTGCCAGCCGACCACGTCGGAGGTTCGCTCGGTGGTGGCGAGCACGGCAAGCTGAGCATCGGACCGGGCTGACGCACCGACCACCGCCGGATCGACGACCACCGACGGTCCGGCGAGAACGGCAACCCGTGCACGCCGCACCCGGCCGGTCGTATCGAGCCCGAGCGATTCCTCCCACGACTCGACCATGGTGGCAGTGTCCGACGTGTAGCTCTCGTCGACGGTGACCGTCCCATCGGGATCGAATCCGAGCTGCACCAGGTTGGCCTCGAGTTGACGCACGTCGGCGCCGGTGTCACCGTCAGCGAGATCACGCCACATCGGCACATCGCCGTACAGAGCGACCACGGGCTCGACCCCGATCACGGCGATCACGTCACCGCGTTCGATCGATTCACCGGTCGCAGCCGCAGCCGTGATGACTCCGCTGTCGGAGGCGTTGACGATCACGGACAGGCCGGCGGCGAGGGTTCCCGAGTAGTCGACCTCTTCGATCAGATCGCGGGTTTCGACGACGACCGTCGACAGTTGCACCGTCTCGCTCGATGGGGCGACCGAGGTCGTCTCGTCGCCGCCGGCGGCCAGGATCGCCCACGTCGCGCCTGCACCGAGGGCGACGCCCGCCGCCAACCAGGGCCAGCGTCGACGACGACGTTCGATGCGGGCATCGAACGATGCGGTCGACGATCGACCGGCTTTCGATCTCGCGCCTGTTGATTTTCCGCCGTTCGACGAGGGAGCCTCCTCGGTCGTCGGCGCGAAGTCGACCGATTCTGAGATGTCTTGGGTCATCGCGATCAGGCTCCCGGCGCCTGGCCGGGCTGACCGACCCCTGCGTCGGTGAACGCCTGATCGATGATCGGCGTGCAGGTGTCGAGGGCGGCGATCACGGTCGGATCTTCCGGATCGAGCCCGAGTCGCTCGGCGAACCCCGAGCTGCGATCGCCGAAACCACCCTGCGGAGCGCCCCGACCGGCGCCGTCAGGCACGGAGCCATCGGCGGGCGGGCCGTCCCCGGCGGTGCCGTCGGCACCCGGACGACCCTCGCCGAAGGTGAGATCGGGGATGTCCTCGAACCCGTTCGAGCGGATGCACTCGGAGAAGGCGAGGAACGCATCTTGGATCTGGCTGTTGTCGGCCAGTGCCCCCGCTCCTCGACCGCCGCCGAACCCGATCCCGTCCAAGATGTCGCGGCAGCTGTCCATCGCCGTTCGGAACGACTCGTCCCCGGGCCCGAGCTCTCCCAGTGCTCCCCGCAGGTCGATGTTGCCGTCGGCGTCGAGCCCGATGTCGGCAACGTCGAGGCCTTCGTCGCGGAGGCATTGCGAGAGCGCCAATGCGGCCTCGTCGGACGACATTTCCGGGACCGAGGGGGCGGTGGTGCCGGCCGAGGCATCGCCCTCGAGCGTGGCGAGTTCGTTACCGCTTCCTACGTCGGCGGAACCACCCGAGCCGCAGGCCGACAAGGCCAGCGCGGCGGATGCTGCCAGTGCAGCGATCACGATGGAGGGGCGATGAGTTCTTTGCATGGCCGCAGTGTGCACCCGCCAGGTGAGAGCACGGTGAGAACTCGGGGCGATCAGTCTCAGAGGTCCGAGGCGAGCAGCTCCATCAGCAGGCCATCGTGGAACGTGCCGTCGGCGCCCCGCTCGTACTGCCGCATCACGCCCACGCGGCGGAAGCCGGCCTTTTCGTAGCAGCGGATCGCGGCGGCGTTGTCGGCGGCCGGGTCGATCACCAGCCGGTGATGGCCGTCGGTCTCGAACAGATGGCGAGCGAGCGTCCGAACGGCGTCGGTACCGAACCCCCGGTTGTGCACCCTCGGGTCGAGATACATGTCGACGCTGGCGTGGTGGTACTCGGGGTCCTCCGATTCCGCCCACTGGATCGCGCCGATCACCACACCTGACTTGTCTTCGATGGCCAGGACATGCAACTCGACGTCATCGAGCGCCTCCCGCACCTCGGCTTCGAGATCGTCCCCACGCCACCGGCTGCGCACCTCCGGCGTCGAGCGGATCGCCACCAGCGCCGCCACGTCAGCGTCTGTTGCCGGACGCAAGGTGATCTGATTTCCGCTCGGGTGTATCGGATCGCTCACAGATCCTTGACCAGCCTCAGTGCGTCGTAGACGGCTGCGTGGATGTTGCGGCTGCTCACGGCGTCGCCGATCCGGAAGAGCTGGAATGCGCCGTCGGAATTCCGCACCAGCGACTGCGGCCGCCCCTCCATCAGTGCGCCGTAGTCGACAGCGCCGAGGTTCGACGACTGTGACTTCAGCTCGAAGTACACGTCGGCCAGCGCCGCTGTGCCGTGGTCGGCGACCACCCAATCGACGTGGCGCACCGAGCGGTGGTCGGTGTGGTCGCTGCCCAGCTCGACGCACAGGCGACCGTGCTCGGGGCGCACGCCGAGCACCCGTTGATGCAGGGTGATGCGGGTGTCGGTCTCGTTGAACACCCTGGCATACGGCACGTGGTTCATGCCGCCGACCTCGATCCCGAACATCCGCTCGGGCGTGACGATCTCGAGCTTGGCGCCGGACAGGGCGATCATCTCGGCCGCCGACAGCGCCGAGTGGGTGCCGTTGTCGTCGAACAACAGCACGTCACCGGTCGGGGTGACGTCGCCGCCGAGCACGTCCCAGCTGGTCACCAGCCGATCGGCGCCGAACTCCAGCTCGGGCAGTTGGGGTTGCCCACCGGTGGCGATGATCACGACGTCGGGCTCCAGCGCAGCGACGAGATCGGCGTCGGCAAACGTGTCGTACCGGATCTCGACACCGAGCCGTTTGCACTCGGCGACCCGCCAGTCGACGATGCCTTGGAGGTCCTTGCGGCGCGGGTTGCGGACGGCCAGGTTGATCTGCCCGCCCGCCCACGGCATCGCCTCCAGCACCGTCACGGAGTGGCCCCGCTCCCCCGCAACCCGAGCGGCTTCGAGTCCGGCCGGGCCGGCACCGACGATCACGATCCGTCGAGCCATCGACCGCTCGGATGATCTCGTGCGGCATCGTCTGCTCGCGGCTGGTGGCGGCGTTGTGGATGCACAGCGCCTCGCCCGCTTCGTAGATCCGGTCGAGGCAGTAGGTCGCACCGACGCAGGGGCGGATCTCCGACTCGCGACCCTCGATGATCTTGCGCACGATGTGCGGATCGGCCAGGTGGGCGCGGGTCATTCCGACCAGGTCGAGCTTGCCCTCGCGGATGGCGTGGCGGGCGGAGGCGACCTCGTCGACCTTCGAAGCGTGCATCACCGTGAGGGCGGTGTGCTCACGAACCATCCCGGCGAAGTCGAGGTGCGGAACCGAGCGCATCCCGTGGATCGGGATCACCTCGGTCAGCGCCGCCTCGTTCTCGATGTGGCCCCGGATCACGTTGATGAAGTCGATCAGCCCGGCCCGCTCGAACCGCTGCAGCACCTCCAGCCCACGCCCCGTGTCGATCCCGCCCGGCACCATCTTCGTCGAGCACCATCCTGACCCCGACGATGAACTCCGGCCCGACCCGCTCCCGGATCGCCGACAACACCTCCCAGCCGAACCGCAACCGGCGCTCGTCGTCGCCGCCCCACTCGTCGGTACGACGATTCGTCAGCGGCGACAGGAACTGGTCGAACAGATGCCCGTACGCCTCGATCTCGACGCCGTCCATGCCGCCCGCCTGCATCCGTTCGGCGGCATCGGCGTACTGGCCGATGATCCGCTCGATATCCCACTCCTCGGCCTCTTTCGGGATCCCGCGATGGGCGGGTTCACGGAGCGCCGAAGCCGACACGATCGGCAACCAGTCGTCCTGGCCCCATCCGGTGCGACGCCCGAGATGGGTGATCTGGATCATGCACGCCGCACCGTGCTCGTGCACGCCGTCGGTGAGACGCCGGATCCACGGGACGATCTCGTCGTCATAGGCGTGCAGGTTGCCGAAAGCCGGCGGGCTGTCGGGCGCCACCACAGCCGAACCGGCAGTCATGGTGAGGGCGATTCCACCCTTCGCTTTCTCCTCGTGGTACAGCCGGTAGCGGTCCTTGGGCATCCCGTCTTCGGAATAGGCCGGCTCGTGCGCCGACGAGAACACCCGATTGCGAAGCGTGAGATGCTTCAGCTGGTACGGCTCGAGCAATGGATCGGTCGTCATTGCCGCGCTCCGTACTGCAGCTGCATCATCGCCAGCAACACCGCCACGAGGCCCGTCAGCGCGGCGACGGCGACCGCAATCTGGACCCAACGTGCCACCGAGTCGAGCACACCGTCGCACAGTTCGCTGTCGGCCCGCCCGAGGTGCAGCACCGGACCGCAGACGACGTATCCGCCGGCAGTTTGGCGAGGCAGCACGCCGACCACGCCGCCGAGCAGTGTGGCGGCCACCGCCACCAGAGCCGCATGCCCACCCGGAGCCCGGTACCACCCTGCACCGAGCCGGCCGACCACGTACATCAGCAAGGTGCCGCTCACGAGCACCATCGCCAAGGCCACCGACACAGCCGGCATCAGCCGGCTCAACTCGTACAACCCCTCGTGATCCGCCAGGATCGTCATCGAGAGCGCCGTGACCGTGCTGCCAACGCTTGTCGTCATCGCCGCTAGTTGACCATGCGGTCGCGGCCCTCCCAGTAGGGCTTGCGAAGCTCGGTCTTGAGCACCTTGCCCGACGGGTTGCGCGGGATCGCATCCATCCGATCGAACGAGGTCGGGCACTTGTAGCCGGCCAGGTTCTCTTTGCAGTAGGCGATCAGCGCCTGCTCGGTCGGGTCGGCTCCGGCGGCCGGCGTGATGATCGCCTTGACCGTTTCGCCCCACTTCTCGTGGGGCACGCCGATCACCGCGACGTCGGCGACGTCGGGGTGCTTCATCAGCACGTTCTCGATCTCGGCCGGGTAGACGTTCTCGCCGCCGGACACGATCATGTCCTTGACCCGGTCGTGGATGAACAGGTAGCCGTCGCGCAGGTACCCGGCGTCGCCGGTGCGGAACCAGCCCCGCCCGTCGTCACCGCGGCCCTCGGGGAACGCCTCGGCGGTCGCCTCCGGGTTGGCCCAGTAGCCCTTCATGTTCTGGGTCGTGCGACACCACACCTCGCCGACCTCGCCGTCGGGCAGATCCGCTCATGTCAGCGGTATCGACGATCCGCAACTCGACGTCGCCCCACGGCTCGCCGGCCGAACGCAACAGGTGCGCCTTGGGGCCGCCAGGATCGTGGTCGTGGGAACGCAGGATCGTGATGCCGCCGGTGGTCTCGGTGAGGCCGTAGGCCTGGACGAACTTGCAGCCCATCTTTTGCATCGAGCCGACCAGCACCTGCTCGGTGATCGGCGACGCCCCGTAGACCATGCATCGCATCGTGGAGAAGTCGATCTCGTCGATGTTCGGCATCATCAACAGGAACTGCAGCACGGCCGGAACCAGCAAGGCGTTCGTGATGCCGTGCTGCTCGATCAACGCGAGGATCGCGGCCGGGTCGATGTCGCGCATCAGCACGTTGGTGCCGCCGTTGTACAGGCCGACCACGCCCCAACCGCTGCCGGCCACGTGGAACAGCGGCATCGCCACCAGGTTGACGCTGTCGGAGTCGAAGTACCACTCGCCGGAGGCGAAGTCCATCATGCCGAAGAAGTTGGCGTTGGTCAGCTCGACGCCCTTGGGGAGCCCGGTCGTGCCCGAGGTGTAGAGCTGGTAGCAGGTGTCGCTCGTCGCGCCGACGGCACGACCGGATCGTCGGTCGGCTGACCGGCGAACCAGTCCGTCGTACGAGGGGTGCTCGTCGCTGGCGCCCAGCACGACCACGGTGGTGACGGTCGTCAGGTTCATCTTGGCGAGGTGCCCGAGGAACTCGTCGCCGATCAACAGCACCTTGGCCTCGGCGTTGTCGAGGATGTACTCCATCTCGGGGGGCGCCAGCCGCCAGTTCACCGCCACGGTGACGGCGTTGAGCTTGCCCGCGCCGATCAGGAAGCTGAAGTACTCGGGCGCGTTCTTGTCGAGGAAGGCGACCCGATCGCCGGGCGCCGACACCGGCAGCCGCCAGCGCACTTGGCGACCCGATTCGATTCACGCTCCAGTTCGGCATACGTCCACGATCGGTCGTCGCAGATCAGCGCAACCTTGTCGGGCCGCTCGGCGGCGTGCACCCGGCTGATGTCGCCGATCGTGGTGATTGCAGTCATCCGAACCTCCATTTGGTCGGGCGCGTCAGACCAGCCCCGAGCGCTCCACGGTAGTCGCCGCCAACTGACCCACGCGCCGCCGACCGCGTGCTCGCCGACCGGCACGGGAGCCAGATCACCGGGTCCGGCCGACGACGGCTTGGCGCGGTGTGCGTCCGTGACGATGGACCGTGATGCTGACCGCCTGTTCGTGCAGCCAGCGCGGCATCTCGATCTCCGGAGCGGAGACCGGTGCGGCGTCGTAGATCGGTAGACCAGCGGCATGGCACGCCAGCCGAATCAGATCGTCGGACGCAGCCGCTGTACCGATCAGCCGAACGCGATCGGCGCCGAGCATCGAGACCCGTGCTGCGAACGACTCGTCGGATTCGCTCGCAGAGTCGGAGACCAGCCTGTGGCACCCGCTCGTTCGAGCCGCCAGGTCGACGATGGCACGCTCCCGATCTGAAGTGTGTGGCCCGAACCGCACCGCTACGCCCCCGCCCAAGGACCGATAGCGGAACAGGTTGCGTTCGGCGACCAGACCCGTGCGGTCGTGCTCGGCCCGTCCCTCGGTCCGCATCCAGCGTTCGAACTCGAAGGCCAGTTGTTCGAGACCGACCGTCGGATCGTCGTGCCATGCCGCAAGGCTGGCGGTGTAGTTGGGCCCACCTGCCTTGGCCGTCGGGCCGACGACCGAGCGCTTCCAGCCGCCGAACGGCTGACGTTGCACGATCGCCCCGGTCGTGCCGCGGTTGACGTACAGGTTGCCGGCCTCGACACGGTCCAGCCAACGATCGATCTCGCCGGGATCGAGCGCCTGGATTCCTGCGGTGAGGCCGAACTCGGAGCCGTTCTGGATCTCGATCGCGTGATCGAGGTCGGCTGCCCGAATCAGCCCGAGCACCGGTCCGAAGCACTCGGTGCCGGCGAACCACGACCCTGGGCGGACCCCGAGCCGGATGCCAGGCGACCAGAGCGTTCGATCCGCCGAACGGCACTCGGGAGCCAACAGCCACGACTCACCGGGTTCGAGCGTGGTGAGCGCACGTTTCAGAGCACCGCTCGGTGGGTCGATCAGGGGGCCGACGTCGGTCGACGCCTCGGCGGCGGCACCCACCCGCAGCGTTGCGGCAGCGTCCCTGATCCGTTCGAGAAATGCAGGATTGTCGTACAGCGGCGATTCGATGATCGCCAGGCTGGCCGCCGAGCACTTCTGCCCGGCATGACCGAACGCCGACCGCACCAGGTCGGCGACGGCATGGTCGAGATCCGCCGTGGTGGTGATCACGATCGCGTTCTTGCCGCTCGTCTCGGCGTGCAATCGCAGCCCCGGTCGCCACGTGTGGAACATCGAGGCGGTCGCGTACGCCCCGGTCAGAATCACCGCGTCGACATCCGGATGGGTGATCAGCCGGCGCCCGGCGGCGTCATCGGCAGCGGGAACGAACTGCAACACATCGCGGGGCACCCCCGCCTCCCAGCACAGGTCGGCGATCAGCGCACCGGTCGCCACCACCTGTGGGGCGGGCTTGAGGATCGCGGCATTCCCCGCAGCCAGCGCCGCCAGCACACCACCCGCCGGGATCGCCAACGGGAAGTTCCACGGCGGCGTCACGACGACCGTGCCGAGCGGCGACGAACTCGCCCCCGCCAGGCCCGCCAGACGGATCACGTCGCGGGCGTAGTAGCGGGCGAAGTCGACCGCCTCGGAGACTTCGGGATCGCCCTCGGCGATCGTCTTGGCGGCATCGTCGACCATCGTCGCCAGCACGCGCCCTCGGTTCGTCTCGAACAGATCTCCGACGCGGTTGATGATCGCCGCCCGCTCGGCGGCGCCGATCGCAGCCCACGTCGTTTGGCCGCCCAGCGCGGTAGCGACGCACTCGTCGACCAGTTCCACGGTGATCGCCGTCGCCCCGTTCGGGCCAGAACTCGGTGCACGTCCGATCTGATCGGCGATCCACTGGCGGTTGGCCGATCGCGTCCAGTCGGTGTCGGGAGCGTTCTGGAACGGTGAGTCGAGGGTGACCGCGTCCGGAGCGATCGACCGGTCTTGACGTCGACGGGTTCGGCGTCGAGCCGGACGCGGGCGCCGACCGCCGCCCGGAACCGGCGCTCCTCGGTAGCGAACAAGGCCGGGTCAGCGTGCAGGTCGAACAGGTGCGACAAGAAGTTGTCGGGGGACGTGTTCTCGTCGAGGCGGCGCACGAGATACGCGATCGCTGCACCGAAGTCATCACGGTCCACGACGGGTACATACAGCAGCACATCACCCGCCACGCTTCGAACGGCCTCCGATTGCGACGGCGCCATGCCCTCCAGCATCTCGATCTCGATCCGGTCTGGGCGACCGGCGTCGATCATCTCCTGGCGCAGTACCAGTGCCCAAGCGACGTCGAACAAGTTGTGGCTGGCGACCCCGATTCGCACCGCCGAATCGAACGTCGGCTCACACAGGATGTCGAGCACCGCCTTGTAGTTGGCATCGACGTCGGCCTTGACCTGGAAGGTGCCGGTTCCCAGCCGTGCAGTTCGGCCTCGACGTTCTCCATCGCCAGATTGGCGCCCTTGACGATCCGGATCTTGGTACGACCGGAGTCGGTTCGATGGCGCCGGACGGCCCATTCCGCCAGCTGGCGAGCCGCACCAAGCGCGTCGGGCAGGTAGGCCTGGAGCACGATCCCTGCGTCGAGATGAGCGAACTCGGGTTCGTCGAGCACGCGGCAAAAGGCAGCGATCGTGAGGTCGAGGTCGCGGTACTCCTCCATGTCGAGGTTGACGAACTTCGGCGGCTCGAACGATCGCAGCGCTGCGATACAACATTCGCAATCGTCGAGCGACCCGTTCGACGGTGTCGTCGAAGGCGAGGGCGCTGATGTCCGGGCAGATCGCCGAGATCTTGACCGACACGTAGTCGACGTCGGGTCGACGCAGTCGGGCGACCACCATGTCGAGCCGCCTGCGGGCCTCATCCTCCCCGACGATCGCTTCGCCGAGCACGTTGATGTTGCAGCCGATGCCGTCGGCACGTCGCTTGGCGATGTGATCGGCGAACGCCGGATCGGCGGCGGCGATGATCACCGAGGACGACTCGTTGCGGAGTCGTCTCGTGACGAGCGGCATCACGATTCGCGGTGCGAACCGGGCGACCCGAGCTCCGATCCGGAGCAGCGTGCGATCGGTCGGTGTCAACGCGCCGAGGTCGGCTTCGCGAACCAACTCGGCAAATCGACGGGCGGCGGCACTCGCCACGGGAATCCGAGTCACCTCGTCGGTCAACCGGAACGTGAAGTCGGCTGCCGCCTCGTCACCGAGCAGGGCCCGCAACCGGCGACGTCTCTGCCGCTCGCCACGGCTCGCCGTGGCGTCGATGGCGGCGGCCTGGTCGACCAGTCTGCGAGCCAGATCGACCGCTGCTTGCACACGCCGTTCGTCGCCATCGGCCGTTTCCGCTGCAGACCGGTGCACTTGCTCGGGCGCCTATCTCCATAGAGACCATCCAAATCGAACTCGGGCGAGATGGCGAGCACGAACCACCAACAACTACGCTCCATTCGTACAAACCGGAACCAGCCATGCAACACTCCGTCACACTGCTCCTCGACCTGTTCGATTCGGTTCCGCACGTGATGGTCTGCGTCAAGGATCGGTCGGGCGAATACGTCGGCGCCAACCAGGCGTTCGCCCGGCGGGCTCGGCGGCGCCGGACCGCCGAAGTGATCGGTCGCCGTGCGGCCGACCTGTTCCCGGCCGAACTCGCAGCGTCGTACGAGGCACAGGATCGGGTGCTGTTGGCGACCGGTCAGGCCGTTCGCAATCAGCTCGAGGTGATCGCCGACGGACTCGGCGAGCAGACCGGCAGCGCACGCTGGTATCTCACCAGCAAGATCCTCCATCTCGATGAAGCGCGCGGTCCCGTCATCGTCGCCGTGTCCGTCGACGCGCGACTCGGCGATCGCTCCGGCGTGGCGACCGGTCTCCGGGCGGCGATCGAGCTGGCGCACGCCGAGGTCGCCGGGCGTTGACCGTCAGAGATCTCGCCAACGCCGCAGGCATGAGCACCGACCGACTCGAACGAGCCATGCGACGATGTGCTCGCCAGCTCACCCAAGCAATACATCATCGGGATTCGTGCCGAACGTGCGGCCGCCTTGCTGGCAACCACAGACCGTTCGATCGCCGAGATCGCCGCCGAGTGCGGCTACTACGACCAAAGCCAACTCACGCGGCAGTTCCGCGACCACATCGGGTTGGCCCCGAAGCATCTACCGCAGAACTGCCCTGAGTCGATAAGCGCTCGACAGCGATGTCACGACCCGAGTCGGTCGTTCACGATGCACAGCAATTCTCCGACCGTATGGTCGCGTTCGATCGGGTGCCGCAGGGGTTGATCGGCGTCGACGTGGTACCGATTGCGACGCCCGATGCGCTCTCGGACGAGGAACCCAGCCTGCTCCAGCTCATGCAGGATGCGCTGTGCCGGCCCCTTCCGTGACGCCGACCCGATCGCCGATCTCACGTTGGCGCAGCTCCGGATCGCGACTGACGGCGATCAGCACGTGGGCATGGTTGGTGAGGAACGTCCACGACGAGCGACTCGGCTCAGGCGCGGCATCTTCGGCTCACCATAGTCAACTCCTATCATACCATCTTGATGAGGTCAATCATGTTGTGTCTTTTGGAGAACGTCCATAGAGTGCTCCCCCACAACTGAGGCGCGCCGGGAAGTCTGGTCGGCACCACCACCCCGTGATCCTGACCGTCCTCATCCTCCACCTCATGCGTCGGTGCTGCGCTGATCGCCGCCGGCGACCGGCTCGGCCGGCGAGCGTTCGCGATCGGCGCAGTCGCACCTGCGATCACGCTGACCTGGTTGGCATTCGAACTCGGATCGGTAGTCGACGGCACACCGATTCTGGAACGGATCGAGTGGGTACCCCAGCTCGAACTGGCGATCGATCTACGACTCGACCCGATCGCCGCCGTGATGGTGGCGCTGATATCGGGGATCGGGGTGCTCGTGTGCGTGTTTGCGCTCGGCTACTTCTCCCACCCCGAACCCGGAACAGGGCGCCTGGCCGGCCTGCTCACCATGTTCGCCGGGGCGATGCTCGGGGTCGTCCTGTCGGACCACCTGATCACGCTGTTTCTGTTCTGGGAACTCACGTCGGTCACGTCGTATCTCTTGATCGCCAACGACGACCGCAATCCGCGCGGACAGCGACGCAGCACTCTCGGCGATCTTGATCACCGGGGCCGGTGGCCTGACGATGCTGGCTGGCTTCGTGCTGATCGGACAGTCGGCCGGCACGTACCGGCTCAGTGAGTTGGCCACCACTACCGTCGCCGGCCCGACGATCACCGCCGCAGGCATCCTGGTGTTGATCGGTGCCTTCACGAAGTCTGCTCAACTCCCGTTCGCCGGGTGGCTGCCCGGAGCGATGGTGGCGCCGACGCCGATCAGCGCCTACCTGCACGCGGCGACGATGGTGAAAGCGGGCGTGTATCTGGTCGCTCGTCTGGCGCCGATGTTGGCCGACACGGGCGCGTGGCGCACCGTCGTCATCGCCGTGTCGTCGACCACCATGATCGTCGCCGGCTGGCGAGCGTTGCGACAGCACGACCTCAAGCTGCTGCTCGCCTACGGCACCGTGAGCCAACTCGCATTCATGATGTTGCTGTTCGGCCTCGGCCGGTACGACTTGGCCCAGGCGGGCGTCGTGGTGTTGATCGCCCACGGAGCGTTCAAGGCTGCACTCTTCATGGTCGTCGGCGTCATCGACCACCAGACTGGTACTCGCGATGTCCGGCGACTACACGGCTTCGGGCGCCGATGGTGGCCGGTCACGGTCACCGCCGTCCTGGCAGCGGCATCGATGGCCGGTTTCCCCCCGTTGCTGGGCTTCATCGCCAAGGAGAAGGGGCTCGACGCCGCGCTTCACGCCGACTTCGCCGGTGGAACGGTACTCATCGCGGTATTCGTGATCGGCTCGATCCTCACAGTCGCCTACTCGGGACGATTCGTCATGGGGGTGTTCGGCAAGCTTGGTGAGCCTGACGATCGGTCGACCTCGAGCACGTCAGCCACGCCGAATGCGTGGTTCGCCGCACCGGGATTACTGCTCGCCGTCGGCTCGCTCGGCGTCGGCGTGGCTCCCGTGGTGGTCGACGAACTGGTTCGCAGCGCGACGTCCTCGCTGTACCTCGATGCCAAGCCGAAGGCTGTCGTCCTGTGGGCAGGTTTCAACACGGCGCTCCTGTTGTCCGCCGTGATTCTCAGCGTTGGACTCACCCTGATCGTCTTCCACCGCCGGGTCGAGCGACTACAGCATGCCTTCGCCTCGTCGATCTCCCGGGTCCCGGACAGTGATCGGGTGTTCTGGTCGATCGTTACCGGCACGTCGCGGCTGGCCCGCAAGACGACCAGGGTGATCCAGAACGGTTCGCTACCGGTCTACCTCATGATCATTCTCGGCGTGGCGGCCGCAGCGCCGCTCGGACCCGCCCTGACCAGCCTTGACCGATGGCCGGCAACGATCGGTACCTGGGTCCACGTTCCGATTGCGGTTGTGATCATGATCGCTGCATTCGGCGCAACCGTCGTGCGTCGTCGCATCGCCGCGGCGCTGATGTTGGGCGTGGTCGGGCTTGCGATGGCCGGGTTCTACGTCACGCAGGGTGCACCCGATCTGGCGCTGACCCAATTCACGATCGAGACGTTGGCGACCGTGCTGTTCGTGCTCGTTCTGCGGTTTCTCCCGCGCCACTTCGTCGGCAGCGGAGCCGCCGTCACCGCCCCGGTGCGCCTCGTCATCTCCGGCCTGGTCGGCCTCACCGTGTTCGCCCTGGCGCTGGCGGCGGCCGGCGCCCGATCGGACGTGGCACAGCCGTCGAGTTCCGACCAGATGATCGAACGATCGGTTCCCGATGGCAAAGGTTCCAACGTCGTCAACGTGATCCTCGTCGACTTCCGCGGTCTCGACACGCTCGGTGAGATCACGGTGCTCGTCGTGGCTGCCCTTGGAGCGGCTTCCTTGGCGAGAGCCGGCAGACCGGGCAGCGGCGGACAGAACCACCGCAGCTTCGCCGAGCTACGGGTCGTCGAGGCGTCGACACGGCTGCTGTATCCCAGCATCCTGGCCCTCTCGTTGTACTTCCTGTTCGCCGGCCACAACCAGCCTGGTGGCGGTTTCGTCGGTGGACTCACCGCCGGCGCAGCAGTCAGCCTGCGCTACATCGCCGGCGGCGTGGCGGCCGTTCGCAGCTCACTCCGGCTGGCACCGTGGACCGTGCTTGGCGGTGGTCTGGCGATCGCCACAGTGACGGCCCTGGTACCGCTGGCAACCGGCAACTCGCTGCTCGAACACGCTGCGTTCGAATCGGACCTCGGAGTGCTCGGCACCATCAAGGCGACGTCGGCCCTGCCGTTCGACATCGGCGTCTATCTCGTCGTCGTCGGTCTCGTGCTGATGGCCTACGAGGCGTTCGGTGACGATCCTGGTCCGGCCGAATCAGATCCGGCGATCGCCTCATGACGGTCCTGATCGCTTTCGTCGCCGCTGTGCTGTTCGCGTGCGGAACATGGCTCCTGATGCAACGCCGTCTGTCTCGCATCATCATCGGCATCGGACTCCTCGGTCATGGCGCCAACCTCCTGCTCGTCACCGCTGGCGGGCCAGGCGGGCGGGCACCGATCATCGACGATGTCGCCGGGGGCGGCTACTCCGATCCCTTGCCTCAGGCATTGGCGTTGACCGCGATCGTGATCACGTTCGGTGTCACCGCCTTTCTGCTCGCACTCGGCTATCGCAGCTGGCAGTTGACCGGAGACGATCTCGTGGAGGACGACATCGAGGACCACATGATCGAGCGGATCGAGGCCGACCACGCCGAATCCGATCACGTCGACCTCGACCCCGACGCCGAACTGGCGTCCGATCTCGACCCCGTTCAGGTTCGAGCGACGTGAACACGCTCGTCCCACTCCCGATCGCGATCCCGATGATCGCCGCCGCGGCGTCGATCATCGGTGGACGTTGGCGCACGCTCCAGCGAATCATCAGCGTCGCTGCTCTGACGGCGATGCTGGGTGTCAGTGTGGCACTGCTCGTCGCCGCCGATGACGACGGCTTCGTCGTGCACCGAGCCGGCGGCTGGCCGGCACCGCTGGGCATCACGTTGATCGTCGACCGGCTGGCCGGCTTGATGTTGGTGGTTTCTTCGCTGGTACTACTGGCCGTGCTGATCTACGCAATTGGCCAGGCCGGGCAGGAGCGACAGCGGGTCGTTTTCCATCCGGTGTACTTGGTCTTGGCGACCGGAGTCTCGGCCAGCTTCATGACCGCCGACCTCTTCAACCTGTTCGTGGCGTTCGAGATGATGCTCGGCGCCAGCTACGTCCTGCTCACGATCGGGGGACGCCCAGATCAGGTTCGCGCCGGCATGAGCTATGTGGTCATCAGCCTGGTCGCATCGACCTTGTTCATCACCGTCCTGGCATTGCTGTATGCCAGCACCGGCACCGTCAACATGGCCGATCTCAGCGTGCGACTGGCCGAACTCGACGGCGGTGTGCGAGCCGCCTTCGCACTGGCGCTGCTGGTCGTGTTCGGGATCAAGGCCGGTCTGTTCCCACTGTTCTTCTGGTTGCCCGACAGCTATCCCACGGCGCCCGGTCCGGTCACGGCGATCTTTGCCGGGCTGCTGACGAAGGTCGGTGTGTATGCGATCATCCGCACCCAGACACTGCTGTTCGACGCCCCAGACTGGATGGGCACCATCCTGATCGTGGTCGCCGTCTTGACGATGGTCATCGGCGTCCTGGGTGCGATCGCACAGGACGACATGAAGCGCATCCTGGCATTCCACATCATCAGCCAGATCGGCTACATGATCTTCGGACTCGGCCTGTTCACCGTCGCCGGCCTGGCCGGAGCCGTGTTCTACATCGTGCACCACATCGTCGTGAAGACGGCGCTATTCCTGGTCGCTGGCCTCGTCGATCGACGGGCCGGATCGAGCAGGTTGTCCGAGGTTGGCGGACTGATTCGAGATGCCCCGGCGTTGGCGCTCCTGTTCGCCGTCCCGGCCCTCAGCCTGGCCGGGATCCCGCCGTTCTCCGGGTTCCTCGCCAAGTTTGCCCTGGTCGACGCCGGTATCTCCGCCTCGTCGTGGTACGCCGTTGCGATCAGCCTCGCCGTTGGACTACTCACGCTGTTCTCGATGACCAAGATCTGGGCGGGTGTGTTCTCGGGTGAGGCCGAGCAGAAGCCAACTCGAGAGCCGCGCTTTGACGGAACGTTGGGAAGCCCGACCGGAATGATCGCAGCAGCCGCTCTGCTGGCGCTGGCCTCGATCGCTGTGAGCGTGTTCGCCGGTGCGATTTATGACATCGCAGAACGAGCCGGGCAGGACTTGCTCGCCCCGGAACGATATGTGGCCGCGGTGCTGGAGGTCGACGAATGAAAACCGTACGCATCTCCGGTGTGTGGCTGTGGATCGTGACCCTGTGGGTCCTCCTCTGGGCCGACATCAGCGTCGCCAATTTCGTGGGTGGGGCGGGCGTGGCGACCATCGTGATGGTCACCGCCAATACGGGCCGGCGGGGGCAGCCTCCCGTCGATCGAGAGCAGCGGACCAAGGTGTCCCCCATCGCCGTCGTGCGGTTCGTCGGGTTCTTCCTGTTCAAACTGGTCGAGGCAAATCTCGTGTTGGCATGGGAGATCGTCACACCTCGCAACCGGATCAACACCGGAGTGGTCGAACTGCCGCTCCGGACCGAGTCCGATCTCACGGCCATGATCATCTCCGGCTTCATCACCCTGACGCCCGGATCACTGGTGATCGAGGCCGAGCGTTCACCCGCCGTGCTCTCGGTCAACGTGTTGCATCTCCACGACATCGAGCGGGTGCGGCGCGACTTTCGACGGATCGAGGAGCTCTCGGTGCGAGCGTTC
Organism: uncultured Acidimicrobiaceae bacterium; assembly: GCA_963700265.1. Classification (GTDB taxonomy): domain Bacteria; phylum Actinomycetota; class Acidimicrobiia; order Acidimicrobiales; family Ilumatobacteraceae; genus Ilumatobacter. The sequence continues at coordinate 112,711 of CAVOWX010000009.1, forward strand.
GGATCGTCCTTCGCCCGGGCCCAACTCGCAAGGAACGAATCATGACCGTCGCCGCCTACTGCATCTTGTCGATCGCCGCCGTGCTGTTCCTGATTCGGCTGCTGCTCGGCCCCAGTGTCCCCGACCGCGTCATCGCCCTCGACGGGATTCTGATCACCGTGATGTGCGGCGTGCTGGTCGCCGCTGCCGAACAACGTTCGGCGATCGGCATCGACACCGTCTTGGTGGTCGCCCTGCTCGGATTCATCGGCACCGGTGTGCTCGCTCGCTACGTGGAGCAACGAGGCGGATGATGGACACGGCCGGTGGGGTCGTGCTGGTGACGGGCACCGTGTTCGTGCTGCTCGCTGCGGTCGGAGCGCTGCGCTTCGACGATGTATACGCGCGGATGCACGCTGTAGCCAAGGGGCCGGCGCTCGGTGTGCTGTTGATCGGTGTCGGTGCGGCCCTGATGATCCGGTCGGTGGTGGCCACGGTTGCGATCACCCTGGTGATCGTGCTCCAGTTGCTGACCGGCTCGGTCGGGTCGCACATGCTGGGGCGCTCGGTCTATCGAGTCATGCGCCCGCCGCTCGACGGCCCCGACGAACTCGATGAGCGAGAGCGCCACAGCTGACCGTCAGTACCACATGTCGGGCATCGAGGCCTTCTTGCGGTCCATGTAGTCGAGCAGCGCTTCGTCGACGGCGCTGTCGAGTGGCGGCGGCTCGTAGTTGGCGAGCGTGTCGGCGACCCGTTGGGCAGCGCGCTGCTCGGTGCTCGACTCGCCTGCGTCACGCCATTGCTCGAAGCTGTTGTTGTCGGCCGTGGTGCTGTCGTAGAACGCCGTCTCGTAGTGGCGCAGCGTGTGCTGCGAACCGAAGAAGTGCTTGCCGGGGCCGACCTCGTGGAAGCCGTCGATGGCGAACTCGTCGTCGTCGAGCGACACCCCCTCCAGATAGCGGTGGAGCGAACCACAGAAGTCGGCGTCCATCATGAACTTCTCGTAGCCCATCGACAGGCCGCCTTCCAGCCATCCGGCTGAGTGCAGAAGGAAGTTCGTGCCGCACAGGATCGCCGACATCATCGACATCGTCGACTCGGCCATCGCCTGACCGTCGGGGATCTTCGACGACGTGAACGCCCCGGCACACCGCAGCGGCAGCCCCATCCGGCGCGCCAGCTGGCCGACCACCAGCGATCCGATCGCCGGCTCGGGCGTACCGAACGTCGGCGAGCCCGAGCGGAGTGCCATCGACGAGAGGAAGTTGCCGTAGATCACCGGGCAGCCCGGCCGGATCAGTTGCGCCAGTGCGATTCCGACCATCGTCTCGGCGTGGGCCTGGGCGATGTCACCGGCCAGCGTGACCGGGCCCATCGCCCCCCCAGGATGAACGGCACGATCACCGGCGCCTGATTGGCCTCGGCGTAGGCCCGGATCGCCCCGGTCATGGCGTTGTCCCACACCAGCGGTGAGTTGACGTTGACATTGCCGAGGATCACGCAGTGGTCGTCGAGGAAGTCGGCTCCGAACAGGATCCGCGCCATCTCGACCGAGTCGCGGGCCCGCTCGGGGATCGTCACCGATCCCATGAACGCCTGGTCGTTGTACTTGATGTGGCTGTACACCATGTCGAGGTGGCGCTTGTTGACCGGCACGTCGACGGGTTCGCAGATCGTGCCGCCGGAGTGGTGCAGCCACGGGCTGGCGTGCGTGAGCTTGATGAAGTTCCGGAAATCCTCGAGCGACGCGTACCGGCGGCCACCGGCGAGGTCGCGGACGAACGGCGATCCGTAGGCGGGTGCCATCACGACGTTGTTGCCGCCGATCACGACCGACTTGTCGGGGTTGCGGGCGTGCTGCGTGAACTCGGCCGGAGCAGATCGCACCAGCTCGCCGAACGTGGCCCGGCTCGAACCGAACCCGAACGCCATCGATCTTGGCCCCGACGGCACGGAACTCCTCGCGATCCTGTTCCTCGTTGATGTCGATCCCGACTTCGGCCAACAGCTGGTCGGCCTTGGCCTCGATCAGGTCGAGCCCCTCGGGACCCAGCAGGTCCTGGGGCATCACCTTGCGGCGGATGAACGCCGGCCCGGTCGGACCGGAGTCGGCCCCGGTGCGCTCCTCGACTCTCGCTGCTCGACCGCCCCCGCGTCGTGCCATGACTCCCCCTCGTTCGTTTGCGTTTGTTCGTTGCGGCGGATGCCGCCTCAGCCCATCACGGTGCCGGACGTGATGGACTTCTCCCGGCGACGCGAGAACGCCCCGAGGTTGATCATCCGATCCGTGAACGCTCCGTGGAACTGGACCGGGTCGGCGTCGTGGTCGTGGCCGCTCATCGTGGCGTCGATGATGTCACGCATGTACTGACCGGCGATCGGCGCATTCTTGAACTGGTTGCCGCTGGTGCCGCACGCCATGAAGTAGCCGTGCAGGCTGGAGCGGTCGTAGATCGGTACCCAGTCGTCGGACGCGTCGTACAGCGCCGCCAGCCCGGTCGGCTGTGAGGGCACCCCGAACTCGGGCACGCGGCGGGCCAGCGCGCATCATGGCCGTCTCCCACACCTCGACGGTCGGGTACTCCGAGTTCGAGTCGGGGTCGTCGACCCAGTGCAACTCGTCGCACTCCGGCTCGGATCCGCCGATCAGCAAGGTGCCACCGACCTGGGGTCGGAAGTACTGGCCGACATCGAGGTCGGACACGAACGGCGCACCGTCCTCGAGCCGCAAGCCGATCGGGGCCGGCGCCGTGAACACCTCTTGGCGCAGGGCACGGTGCCCGATCGTCATGTCGTCGGTGACGTCAGCCATCTGGTTGATGATGTTGGCGTGCGGCCCGCCGACGTTGACCACGATCGGCGCACTGAGCGACTCGCCGGATGCCAGCGTGACGCCGGAGACGGCCTCGTCCGAGCGGTCGATCGACACGACCTGCGATCTGAAGCGGAAGTCAGCCCCGTGCTGCCGCGCTGCGTACGCAAGGTTCTTGGCCGACAGCATCGGGTCGTCGATGAACCCACAGTTCGGGCTGTACAGCGCCGACAGTTGGTCGACGGCATCGTCGGCGAAGGCCGGATCGTCGATCCGCTTCGGCGGGTAGTACCGGCCGATGTCGAGCGTCGGAAACCGCGACTGCAGCTGTGCGGCGTCGAGGTCCTCATACGGGATGTCGAACTCGTCCCACCATGGTGTGATCGCCGTGCCGTCGTAGCCGGTCGTGCGCAGGATCAGGTTGCCGCATTCGATGAACCGGGCCATCCCGTCGGGATCGACCGTGCCGAGGTGGCGTTCCCAGTCGAACCACATCTGGGCGGCTTCCCATGCGGTGAGGATCGCGTCGCGCGTCGAGTAGCTGTAGCGGATGATCGACGACGAAGCACTCGTCGAACCTGCTCCGGCGCCGGGGCCCTTGTCGACCACCACGACGTTGCGCCCCCCGCGCGCCAACTCGAGCGCCACGGACGACCCGATCACACCGGCCCCGATCACGATCGCATCGATGCGAGCCACCGGGTTCACGCGCCCGCCTCCAGGATCGACTCCTGCCATGCCACGCGTGTCGGCAACGGCATTGAACGTGAACGAATGCAGCGCCTCGATGCCGAGTCGGTCGGCTTCGTCGGCGAATGCGACGACGAGATCGGTCGGGTCGTAACCCCCTGGGGCCATCAGGTTCATCACGGTCGAGCGATTCTTGGCGAGGAACCGCAGCGACGCTCCGATTCCCAGCCGGGTGCCCATCGTCATCAGCCGCGTGCGGTCGACGACGCCGGGTACACCGAGTCGGATCGGGAGCGTCAGTCCGGCCGCCCGCTCGGTCTCGATCCATGAACGGATCGTGACATCATCGAAGCACATCTGGGTCGACACCCACCCGCCGACCCCGGCCTCCGCCAGCAGCGCCTGCTTGGCGTGCAGGTGAGCGCTGACCTCGGAGGCATCCATCATCCCGTGCCCGTCGGGGTAGCCGGCGACACCGACTCGGCTGACACCGGGGTCGGCGGCGAGCAGATCGCGAATGAACGCCAGAGCACCCTCATAGGGCCCCGCCGGGTCGGGGGCGTCGCCGGCGATCACGAAGACTTCCTCGATCTGGTTGGCGCGAAGCCAGGCAGCCAGCTCGGCTGCCTGCTCTCGACTCTCGACCAGTCGCGCCGCCAGGTGCGGAACCGGATGATGGCCGAACTGGCGGATCAGCTCGGTGTACTGCTGCGTCGCCGGAATGCCCTTGGCGGGCGAACACGTGAGCGAGACATGGGCGCCCGGCGGGAGTTCCTCGATCGCCGGCTCGATCGACTTCATCGGCACCAACTCGTAGTGCATCCCGGCGACGAGCGCGGCCATCGCCGGTGAGATCACCAGTTCGGGGGTCGACTCGTCGATGCCTCGGATTCTCTTGAGCAAGTTCAACATGGTGGCTCCTTGTGCGACGATCGGGTCACGCGAACGCGTCGGGTAGTTCGGCCTTGCGGCGGGCGACATAGTCGATCAGTTCGGCGTCGACCCCGTCATCGATGACGGGAGCCTCGTACGACGCCAGCTGTTCCTTCCAGATCCGGTTGGCGCGCTGGGCGGCGTCGAGCGCACCGTCCTCCAGCCACTGCTCGTAGCTGTTGTTGTCGGCCGTGTTGGATCGGTAGAAGGCGGACTCGAAGTTGGCCAGTGTGTGGGCTGTGCCGAGGAAGTGAAGACCGGGCTCGTGGCCCAAGATGGCGTCGAGCGCCTGACCGTTCTCGCTGAGGTCGATCCCGTTCACGAACGTCGCCATTGCGCCGAGCTGGTCGCAGTCCAGCACGAACTTCTCGTAGCCGATCGCCAGCCCGCCCTCCAGCCATCCGGCGGCGTGCAACACGAAGTTGACACCGCCCAGCACGGTCGGCTGCAGCGTGGCGGCCGACTCGTACGCGGCCTGTGCGTCTGGCAGCTTTGATGCCGACAGCGACCCACCCGAGCGGAATGGAACGCCGAGCCTGCGGGCCAGCTGCGCCATCGTGTACAGCACCATCGCCGGCTCCGGCGTGCCGAACGTGGGGGCACCGCTCTGCATCGACATCGAGCTGGCGAACGAGCCGAGGATCACCGGGGCGCCGGGCCGCACGAGTTGGCAGAACGCCATCCCGGCCAATGCTTCGGCGAGGCTCTGGGCGGCGACGCCGGCCGATGTTGCGGGCGCCATCGCCCCCGCCAGGATGAACGGGGTCATGATGCAGGCCTGGTTGTGGGTGGCGTACACCTCGGCCGACTCGAGCATTGTGGCGTCCCACACCAGCGGTGACGAGGCGTTGATCAAACTGGTCAACACCGTGCGGTCCTGGAGGTCGCCGCCGAACGCGATGCGTGCCATCTCGACCGAGTCGAATGCACGCTCGCCGGCGGTGACCGAGCCCATCAGGGGCTTGTCGCTGTAGCGCAGGTGGCTGTAGAGCATGTCGAGGTGGCGCTTGCTGACCGGCACGTCGACGGGTTCACACACGGTGCCGCCACTGTGATGCAGGTACGGCGACATGTACGTGAGCTTCACGAAGTTGTCGAAGTCGGCCAGGGTGGCGTATCGACGCCCGTTGTCGATGTCGTGCACGAACGGCGACCCGTAGTTCGGGGCGAACACCGTGGCATCGCCGCCGATCTGCACGTTGCGGTCGCTGTTGCGCCCGTGCTGGGTGTAGATCGCCGGCGCCGAAGCCTGCACGATGTTGCGGCACATGCCGCGCGGGAACCGCACCCTGGTGCCCTCGACGTCGGCACCGGCCTGTCGGAACCGCTCGATCGCCGACGGGTAGTCCCGAATCTCGACACCGACCACCTCGAGGATCGTGTCGGCGTTGTGCTCGAGCATCTCGAGTCCCTCATCGCTGACGAGCTCGAACGGCTTCATCGTGCGGGTCAGGAACGCCACCGCCGTGGTATCCCCGGCGGCCCGCAAGGTTCGGCGAGCATCGCGGCCACCACCACGTCGACCGCGACGTTCGGGCGTTGCTTCTGCATCGGTCATTCGGTTGGCCCCTTGCGTCGGCGACGGGCTCGCCCGCCGGTATCGATTCGTTGCATCGGTTCGGGCAGCGCCACCAGCGCCGCCAGGTTCGGAGTCGGTGCGGTCGCGTGCGGCAGCGCCATCGCCGACACGAACAAATCCTGAAAGCGCGGCTCGGTCGCCGTTTCGATCTTCACCACGTCGCGCACGGCCTGCTCCATCTCGGCCCGCAACGTGCGCGACAGCAACGCCTGGACTGCGCCGGTGCCGGCCGAGTTGCCGACCGCCCGCACGCTCGGCAGCGGGCAATCCGGAACGAGTCCGAGGATCATGGCGTGCAACGGATCGATGTGGGCACCGAACGCCCCCGCCAGGCGAACCTCACCGATCACCGGGTTGCCGGCGTGCTCGACCAACAGGTCGATGCCGGCTCGCAATGCTGCCTTGGCCAGCTGGATCGCCCGGATGTCGTTCTGGGTGACCGCGATTCGGTCGTCGCCGTCTTCCCACAGCACGTACGAGAACGTGCGGCCGTCCTCGATCACACGCGGCGAGCGGGCAGCGAGTTCGCCTCGCACCACACCGTCTTGATCGATGATGCCGGCCAGGAACATCTCGGCGACGACGTCGATGATGCCGGAGCCGCAGATCCCCGAGATGTGGAGCCGCTTGGTCGCCTCGGTGAAGCCCGGTTCGTCGGACCACAGATCGGAACCGATCACCTTCAGCTTCGGTTCCAGCGTTTCGGGGTCGATCCGAACGCCCTCGATGGCACCGGCGGTGGCGCGCTGGCCGGAACTGATCTGGGCGCCCTCGAACGCCGGACCGGTCGGGCTGGAGGCGGCGAACTGGCGGGTGCGATCGCCCAGCACGATCTCGGCGTTGGTGCCGACGTCGACCAGCAGTTGCATCCGCTCGGATCGGTGTGGGCCTTCGGCCAGGATCGCAGCGGCGGTGTCGGCACCGACGTGGCCGGCGATGCACGGTCCGACCCAGCAGCGTGCATTCGGGAGCGCCAGGTCGAGCTGTGACGCAGCAGCGACGACGGCTTCGTTGGTCGCCAGCATGAACGGGGCCTGCCCGAGCGGTGTCGGGTCGATCCCCAACACGATGTGGTGCATGATCGGATTGCCGACGATGACGACTTCGAGCACCTTGTCGCTGCTGGAGCCGATCTGTTCGACCAGCTCGCCGACCAGTTCGTTCAGGGCGGCACGGATGGCGCTCGTCAACTCGATATCGCCGCCGGGGTTCATCATCACGTAGGAGACCCGACTCATCAGGTCTTCGCCGAACTTGATCTGGGGGTTCATCCGGCCGGAACTGGCCAGCACCTCACCGGTCGTGAGGTCGCACAGGTGGCCGGCGATCGTGGTGGAACCCGACGTCGACCGCCACCCCGTAGGCGGCGTCGACGAACCCTGGCCAGGCGGCGACGATCCGGTCGGCTTCGTCGATCGCCACCGTGACGCGCCCTTCGCCGCGATCGATCGCCGGCTGCAGCAACGCCAGAACGGAAAACGGAGCGGTGGGGCGATTTTGACCGTGTTGCAGGTGGACGGCTTCGGCCAGACGGCCGCTGGCGGTGACTTCGTCGCCCAACTCGGCCCTGGTGAGCTCGACGTACCACAGCGTGAACGACGGATCGACCACGATCGGGGGAAGATCGAGATCCTTGCGCACGACTTGACGGTGACGCTGGCTGGACGGTGGGATGTCGACCACCACATCACCCGTCACGGTCGCCGCGCACCCGAGCCGGTGCCCTTCGAGCAGCGGGCGGTTGGCCCGATAGTCGGTCTCGATCCATGCCGGAGCGCCGAGCGAGTCGGGCCCGACCGTGATCCCCCACTTGGCGAACGAACCGCTCGCCGGCAACACCTGGCAGCGGCCGCAGATGCCGCGGCCGCCGCACACCGTGTCGAGGTCAGCGCCCAATCGGCGCGCTGCTTCCAGCACGGTGGTGCCGTGCTCGACGGTGCCGTTCAGTCCCGACGGCGTGAAGACGACCCGGTGATCGCCCACGAGACTCGAATCACCCAGCCGGCCGCCGGCGACGGCCCTCGCGGCCGCCGCGACCGCCCTCGCCGGTCGGAGCGTTCGGGTCGCGGTTGGCACGGATCCAGGCAGCACAATCCCGATCGGTTCCCATCAGCACGTCGGCCGCCATCACCGCCGACTTCACCTCGGGGTGCATCGGGTTCATGATCGCCGACGTCATTCCGGAAGCGATCGCCATCGACAGGAACGTGCCGGTCACCAGGTGGCGATTCGGCAAGCCGAAGCTGACGTTCGATGCACCGCACGTGGTGTTGACCTTGAGTTCCTCGCGCAGGCGCCGCAGGAGGGCGAACGCCTGCTGGCCGGCGGTGCCCATCGCCCCGATCGGCATCACGAGCGGATCGACCACGATGTCGCTGGCGGGAATGCCATGGTCTGCGGCCCGATGCACGATCTTTTCGGCGACCGCGAAGCGCACGTTCGGATCCTCGGAGATGCCGGTTTCGTCGTTCGAGATCGCCACCACGGCGGCCCCGTAGCGGGCGACCAGCGGCAACACCCGTTCGAGCACTTCATCCTCACCGGTGACCGAGTTGACCAGCGGCTTGCCCTGATACACGGCCAGGCCCGCCTCGAGCGCCTCGATGATCGAAGAGTCGATCGAGAGCGGAACGTCGGTGACGCCCTGCACCAGTTGGATCGCCCGAGCCAGCATCGCCGGCTCGTCGGCGAGAGGGATGCCGGCGTTGACGTCGAGCATGTGGGCGCCCGCCGCAACTTGGGCGATGGCGTCGGCCTCGACCCGGCTGAAGTCGCCGTTCTTCATCTCCTCGGCAAGCAGCTTGCGCCCGGTCGGGTTGATCCGTTCGCCGATCATCACGAACGGTCTGCCGAAGCCGATCACCACCTCTTTGGTCGCCGAACTCAGTCGCGTCTCAGTCATCTGTGCCCTCCGGGTCGTCCACGTTCGCGTGTGTTCTCGTTGTCGTCGTCGAGTTCTTCGAGTGCCAGCAGCTCGGTTCGATCGACAGCGGTGTCGTCGATGTCGGCGACGAACCCTCCGGCGAACGCCAACTTGCCGAGGTATTCGCGGGTGAAACCCGACTCGATCCGGCTCGCCTCCAGCTCGGCTGCAGCAGCGATGTCGCCGTCGCAGGCGACGCTGTCGCGACGCCATTGAGCGATGTCTTCCTCGGCCGTGTAGATGTTGGCCTTGCGCTTGGCTCGGTCGATCGCCCGTTGAAACTTGCCTGACAGCACGACCTGATGGCGATCACGCCCCGACTGGCCGTTCACCTGGGCCGGGATGTCGCGCCAATAGATGGTGACCAACGTCGGACCGGAACTCCCCCGACGACTCATCCGATCGACACCGTTCGGGCGGCAGCCGAGCTGAGGGCGACGCGAATCGGTCGAGCGAACGGCTCGAGCCCGGTCCGCTCATGGACGAACTCGAGACCGAGCAACTCGGCCGCCGCCCGGCCGGCCTCGATGATGGACGCGTTTTCGTCCTGCGACAGCAGTACGACGCGCCGGTAGTTACCGAAGTACATGTCGCGCAACTCGGGGTGCTTTTCGATACCGAGGCCCTGCCAGATCAGGGCGACGAAGTGCTTGGCGAGGAAGTCGGTCAGGTAGAACGTGCCGAGCTCCTCCTCGTGCAACGCACCGAACCGTGCCGCTCCGGCGAAGAACTCGTAGCAATGCGCACCGGGCAGCCGGGTGATCGCACGTTCGCTGCGTTCGATGAAGGCGTCGAGCCCACCACCGGTTCCGCAGTCGGCATAGCCCAGAAAGATCTGCCGATCAGGGTCCACGTCGGCCAGCCGCGCTTCGAGTTCGGGCACGATCCGCTCGGGGTGGTTGTGGAGCGGCGCCGGCAGATAGACGACGTCGACGGCGTCGGTCAGCCCGTCCTGATCGAGGACCGCCCGCAACTCACGAACCAGCGCACCACACGCCAGGACGAGCGGGCGCGTGTTCACTGGACCGAGGGTCCGGCCGGTTCTGCGTTGCGCAGGCCGCGACGCACGGCCACCAGTTCCTTGGCGGTTTCGGCTGCCACCGCGGCGTCGCGGCAATAGGCGTCAGCGCCGACCGCTGCGCCGAACTCCTCGTTGAGCGGGGCGCCACCGACGAGCACGATGTACTTGTCGCGGAGCTGCTTCTCGATCAGCGTGTCGACGACGACCTTCATGTACGGCATCGTGGTCGTCAGAAGGGCCGACATTCCCAGGATGTCGGGCTGGTGCTCCTCGAGCGCGTTGAGGTACTTGTCGACGTCGCAGTTGATGCCGAGGTCGACCACTTCGAACCCGGCGCCTTCCATCATCATCGCCGTCAGGTTCTTGCCGATGTCGTGGATGTCGCCTTTCACGGTGCCGATCACGATCTTGCCGATCGGCTCGGCACCGGTTTCAGCGAGCAGCGGACGCAGCAGCGCCATGCCGGCCTTCATCGAGTTGGCGGCGAGCAGCACCTCTGGCACGAACAGGATCCCGTCGCGGAAGTCGATCCCGACGATCCGCATGCCCTCGACGAGCGCTTCGTTGAGCACCTTGTCGGCGCCCCAGCCTCGGTCGAGCAGGATCGTGGTGCCTTCGACGATCTCGGCGGCCATGCCGTCGTAGAGGTCGTCGTGCATCTGCTTGACCAACTCGTCGTCGGGCAGCGTTGCGAGGTCGATGTCCTCGTAGTCGTCGTCACTCACGATCTCTCCCCAGGGTGCGGCAGGTGAATCCGACCGGGACGGCCCGATCGCTTCCGGTTTCCATCATGCGGAACGTGTCCGCATCGTGGAACAGTACCACGATCGATGGGCCGTCGTCACCAGGGGATGCGAAATCAGTTCGCCGGACGCTGGCGGCCGGCCAGCCGCTCGGAGATGCGGTGGGCTGCGTCGACCACGGCGGCCGCCACGGTCGCAGCCGCGCCGGGAGCCGGGAAGCGGTAGGACGGGCCGTGGGCGTGCACGGCGGCGATCACCATTCCGGCCGGGTTGACGATCGGTGCGGCGACGGAGTTGAGGCCCTCCGACATCTCCTCGTAGACCCACGCGTACCCTGCCCGCTTGACCTCGTCGAGCCGCGCCGTGATCGCTTCTGGATCGGTGACGGAGCCGTCGGTCCAGGCCTCGAGCGGCTGCGACAGGAAACTCGACCGGGCGAGCGGCGGCGCCGACGCCATCAGCACCAATCCGGAGGAGACAACATGCGCATCGACGCTTTCACCAGTCCAGTCCCGGACCTGAACCTCGTGGTGTCCGTCGACCTGATCGAGGTAGTACACCTTGCCGCCGTCGAGCACGCCCAGCCCGGCGGCCTCGTCGATCTGGTCGACCAGTTCGACCAGATGCGGGCGCGCCAGCGATACCAAATTGCGACCGGGGCTGGCCGACGCCGACAATTCGATGATCAACTCTCCGAGCCCGTAGACGCCGAGCACCTCGCTCTGCTCGACTGCTCCCAACTCGACGAGCGTGCCCAGCAATCGCGACACGGTGCTCTTGGGGAGGCCCGTTCGATCGGCGATCTCTGACACTCCGGCGGCGCCCCTGGCAAGGCACTGGAGCACCGTGAAGGCTCGCTCGACCGATTGCACCGTAGACATTTCACGCACCCCTTTCGAACAAGCATTCCACAATGCGGAACAGGCCCACAATACGGGCTCGTTGACGACTAGCCTGCCGCGTCGTGGAAACGGTGCGAACCCCGGGCGCCGACAGCGGCGAGCCAAGTCGAGGTTTCGACTCGTCGAACCCCGGTGCGCATGTCGACACCGGTGGACCGCTGACCCATTCGTTGGCATGGGCGACCTGGGCGCTGTTCGTCGGACTCGGTCTGATGCTCAGCGGGGCCGGCCTGTTCGCAACGGTGATCGGGATCAGAAGCGAGGTCGAGGGCTTCCCTACCTTGGCGATCGGTGTGATCACCGCCGCCTACTACCTCGGCTTCCTGGTCGGTTCGCGATTGGCGCTGGCGGCACTTGGATCGGTCGGCCACATCAGGGTCTACACGGCGCTCGCCTCGATCTTGGCGGCGACGATCCTGTTTGGCGGGATGGTCGTGAGCCCCGGGGCGTGGATCGCCGTCCGACTTGTGTCGGGCGCTTGCCTCGCCGGTCAATACGTCGTCGCTGAATCGTGGCTGAACCAACTCGTCACGAACGCCAACCGAGGCCGAATTCTCAGTATTTACTCGATGGTCACGATCGTCGCATACGGCGTCGGTCAGGTCAGTGTCGGCATCATCGACCCCACCACGCTGACCGCTTTCGGTATCGCCGCGATCGTGATCTCGTTGGCGGTCAGTCCGGTCGCCCTCTCTGAAGACGCCGCCCCGCCGATCATCGCCAGCACCACGCACCTGACGCTTCGCGAGTTGTTCTCGATCGTGCCAACGGGTGTCGTCACGTCGTTCCTGGTCGGCGTCGCCCACGGGGCATTCCTCGGGTTGGCGGCCGTCTATGCCACTCGTGCCGGGCTGACCCGAGCCGAGACCGGTGTCTTCGTGGCCTTGCCGACCATCGGCAGCCTGCTGTTCCAACTCCCGATCGCGGCTGCCTCTGACGACATCGACCGACGGGCAGTTGGAGCATTGGCAGCGCTCACGGCGGCGGGTGGAGGCCTGCTGCTCGTCGTCGCCGACGTCGGCGGCTGGGCCAGCATGGCGGCGATGATCGTGATCGGCGGAACCACGTATCCGCTCTACTCGATCGCCGGCGCCTACACGAACGACTGGGTTCCCGTCGAGAAGCTGACGGCCGCAGCCTCACAGTTGGTGGTGCTGTTCGGCGCCGGTGCCTTCGTCGGACCGTTCCTCGCCTCGATCGTGATGGACACCGTCGGCAACAGCGGATTCGCCTGGACAGTCGTCGGCATCCACGTCGTGATCGGCACGTACCTGACCGTGCGGATTCTGCAATGGCGGGCGCCGATCCGGGCCAAGCCATGGAACGAGGTGGCAGTCGCCGGGCGAGTGTTCTACCTACCCGCCACGGCGGTCGGCATGGGGCGCCGAATCCGAGAGACACACAACCGAAGGATCCCGCTGGCAGGACCGGACGCAGTCGCCGTGTCCACGACCGACTACGACGACACGGGCGAGATCATGATCGTCGGCGATTCGGTCGAACCCGACGAGGACCTCGATCTCTGGCTCTGACTCTGGCTCTCCCGGACCGATGGGTATCAGGAGAGCTGGTGTGACGCCCACAGGTGGCGGGCGACCATCAGGTCGAGGTGTCCACCGCCACCGTTCTCGAACATCGTGATCGCATCGGGGTCGGATCGGCCGGGGTGCTCGCCCCGGCAGAGCTGGAACAGGTCGGCTCGCACGGCGTCGGGGCCGATCGTTCCGGCGGCGGTCGGGATCGCGAGGTCACCGCTCTCGTGGACGGCCGCCTCTCGCGAGTCGACGAAGATCTCGGCGCTGGTGACCACATCGTCGTCGACCTCGCGGTGATCGGGCAGGAATGCTCCGACACAGTCGACGTGGGTGCCGGGACGCAGAAGGGCACCCTTGATCAGCGGGTCGCGGGTCATCGTTGCCGTCGAGATCACATCAGCGCTGTTCACGGCGGCGTCGAGATCGTCGACCACTTCGTCCGCTGCGCCAGTGTCGACGAGCGCCTGAGCCTTGTCGGTGGTCCGGTTCCAGATCAGCACGCGGTCGATCGAGGGGCGCACCGCTCGATGGGCGGCGATCAGGTGAGGTGCCAAACCGCCGGCGCCGATCATCAGCAGCGTTCGGCTGTCGTGGCGTGCGAGCAGCTGCGAGCCGAGTGCCGAGTCGCTCGCCGTCTTGCGGTACGTCAACTCGGTGCCATCGATCATCGCCAGCAACTGACCCGTCTCGCCGTCGAACAACAGCACGACGGCCTGCACCGTCGGAAGGCCACGCACCGGGTTGTCGGGAAACACCGTGACCAGCTTGATCCCGATCGCTCCCCCGCCGTCGGGGCCGGACTGCCATGCGGGCAACGCCATGAACCGGCGCCCGTCACCTTCGGGTCCGTAGACGATCCGCTCGCAGGCCGCGATCGGTTGGCGGTGGGCCGCTTCGAAGGCCGCGACGAGGTCGGCATACGGGGCTCGACGTGCCACCTCGTCGGCATCGATCATCGCGACATCGCGCAGGCTGCCCATGTCAGCCGACCGGGGTTCCGAGACGTATCGAGTTCAGCATGTGCGGCAGATTCTCACATGGATGCGGGTCGACGTGCGAGCCGCCCTGGCGCCCAGGCGCCCTGCGACAGATTTCACCGATGGCACCGGATGGTCGAGCACCGTCGTCGGTGCGCGAGGCTGGAGACGAGGCTGCAGACGAGGCTCAGTCGAGGAACTCGAGCGCGAGCACCGGCGCGCAGTTGAACTCGGGGCACGCTTGTTGTGCGATCGGATTGACGATCCTGACGAGCCACTTCGCGTCTACGCCGACCCGCAGGGCCACCCGTTCTGCATCTTCGTGGGATGACATGGCAGGAGTCATTTGCGATCTGACTGGCACCCAAATTGAGGTGCGAACGGCGCGCCTTGACGACGTGAGATAGCGCACGCTCTCGCCTCTCGAGCGATCTCCGCTCGGATGCACCATCAAGCCGCCTCGACCACCCCGACGTCGACCGCCTCTCGAGCGTGAACGCGTCGTCGGTCGCTACGCGACGCCTACAAGTACGCAATCAGCTTCTCGACATTGCTGCTGAGGGGTGCGCCTGCGTCGAGTTGCAGGTCGCAGTCCGGTGCTGTCCATTCAGCCAAGAACTTCTCGACGGACACCCACTCCAGTTCGTGCCAACCTGGGATCCTGCGCTGACGGCGGGAGACGCGGGCCTCGTGTACCACTACGTCATCACATGAGGTCAGCACCGTGAAGACTGTCGCCGCCTCACGTTCCGCGAGGTCTCGGACCGTTTCGAGTTGGTGTTCCCGGGCGACCCCATCGAGAACGACGGAGCGGCTCGCTCGCAGGTGTGCGATCGTCAGGTTCGTCATCACTGACCAGCCCAACTCCGCATAGCTGTCGTACTCCAGCGACTGAAGAACCTGAACCATGCCAGGCGTCCGGGCGATTCCACCCATGACCCAATCCCACCCGAGCACCGGCGCACCCAGGTGCCGACCGACGTGCGTCGCAACCGTCGACTTGCCGGTGCCGGGCGGGCCAGTGACCACGACGATGACAGGGACTTCCACGAGCGCCATTCAACTCCATCACGGGTGTGCCGGGGCGACGGGCGCAGGCCCGTTCGTGTCGGACGCCGGCCAGACACCACCTCCAGAAGGAATCCGAGATTTCTTCTGGGGTCGGAGAGCATCCCAGAGCTCGCTGTGCCGGCCGTTGAAAATGACGCGCGAGGGCGCTGCACGAGGAGCCACGAACGCCACGAACGTTGTGCTCAGGCGGCATTCCGGGCCCTCTGGAAGCATCGCTGAGCGAACGCTCGATCCGCCGTGTCGCACCAGGTCACAGACTTGTAATCGAACGTGTGTTCGAGTACGATGAAGCCATGTTCAGCGAGCTCTTGGAACGCCTGATGGGGCTCCCCGATCAAGCACTCGACGACCGGATCCGAGAGATCGCTCTGGAACGCCGCCAGCTCGATTGCGAGTTCGCAGCCGCCATCAAGGTCGCCGAGAACCGTCGCCTCGGCGAAGTCGACGGGCATCGCACGATCAACTCCTACCTGCGGGCAACGCTCAACTGCTCGAGCAGCGAAGCGAGCCGTCTGCGGTCGCAGGCGCGAGCCGTCGACCAGATCGACGGGCTCGGCGAGGCATGGCTGGCGGGGCGGATCGGCGAGTCGCAGGTCGCCCGGTTCGTCGACGTCAACGGCAACCGTCGGATCCGCGACCGGCTGCCAGAGTTCGCCCCGATCCTGCTCGACGATGCCGAGCAGCTCTCGTACCGCGACTTCTCGTTGTGCGTCGACCGGTTCGTCAAGAACGCCGACCAAGACGGCGCCCACGATGCACGCGACGACGCCGTCGAGCACCGCGACGCCCACGTCACCCACCTCGGTGACACGCTCGAGATCACCGCCCACGGCGGAGACGGGCTCACCACCGCCGAACTGATCGCGATCCATCAACGCTTCACCGAAGCCGAGTACCAAGCCGACGTCGAGACCCGCCGCAACCAGCACGGCGCCGCCGCCGAACAGCACCCGCTCGCTCGCACGCTCGGCCAGCGCCGCTTCGACGCCGTCGCCGCGATCTTCCGTCGCGCCGCCAGCGCCGAGGGCCTCGGCACCGCCAGCGACCCGCTCGTCAACGTGATCGTCGACGACATCACCTGGGCCCACATCCTGACGAGCTCAGGGCTCGCTCCGACCACCACGCTCGACGGTCGGCCGATCGACCCGTTCACCGGGCTCGCCCGACCCACCGAACTGCTCGCCGACCTCATCGCCACACCCGAAAGGCTGCACGATCTACCGCTGCGAAACGACCAGCGGCATCAGCCTGCACCCTCACGACGTACTCCGCGCGGCCCTGGCCGGTCACGTCCGCCGAGCGGTGGTCGACAGCGCCGGCGTGGCGATCGACCTCGGACGCCGTCGGCGGCTGTTCGAAGGTCCCGCCCGCGAGGCCGCCAAGCTGCTGGTGCTGCACTGCGAGCATCCCGGCTGCGAACTCCCCGCCGACCTGTGCGACATCGACCACGCCGACGAATGGACCGATGGCGGCCACACCGACCAGGACAACTCGCGGATCCGGTGCGGCACCCACAACACCGACAAGTCCACCCGCCGATGGCGATCCGAGCGAGCCACCAACGGCCGCACCTACACGATCCGGCAAGACGGCACGATCATGCTCCCCGTCGGAGTTCGCCCACCAACGTTTCCGAGCGAGGACGATCCCGACGACATCGCCCACCTCACGAACCTGGCCCGACAACGAGCCGCCACCCTGCGAGCCGCCTGACTGCCGACCACGCCCCGCCCCGCCGCGATCAAGTCGCGGCCGAGACGTGCGACGAGTCCGACGACTCGGTGGCGACCAGCGCAGGCGGCGTCGAACAGCGTTCTTGCTACGAGTCGAGGGCGACGCTGCGGAACTGTCGAGCACCGGTGTCGAGCACCCAATCGTGACCAAACGCAGCCACGGGTCGCGCAACACGGGCGATCAGACGAAGCGCACCGCTCGCCGGGCTCAGTTCTGAGACCAGCCGAAACTCGCTTCCGGACTCGTGATCGATCGCGGTCAGTCGTGCCCAACCCACGATGTCCCCCTCGATTCGAACCCTGACGAACTAGTGGTCGACGACCTCGACCAGGATCACGTCGAAGTGCAGCGTGTACGGCAACGGCGGTTTGACGACGCACCGCCACCGCGCCCCCTCGCGGAACGTGGATCCGTCGAACGCCCGCAGCCACGGCCACCACTCGCGGTATCGGTCCACACGAGTGATGGCCGGCCACACCGATGCGCGCTCGGCGTCGAACCGGAATCGCCGATCGGAACGTATGTCCACCGCCACACGATGTCACGATCCGCTCAACGACGCGACCAGGGCCCGAACGACCGCCCGGATGCAGTCAAGCATGGCGCCGCTCCTGACACGTGTAGCGGGCGTGGCATTCGCCTGACGAGACCCTGGGCACCGTCGGTGCTCAGGCGCGACCGCACTGGCATCCAGCGGCCTGATCCTGACAGGACACTAGGAACGGGACGCGTTGCCGGCGGTTCGGCCGGCGAGGATGTCGGTGTGGCGATCGGGTTCGAAGCCGACGCTGAGGTAGAGATGACTCGATGCCGGGTTGTCCGGTTGGTGAACGATCTTGATCCGTTCTGCGCCGGCGTCGACGAGCAGGCCGAGACCGGTGGTCAGAACGTGGCGGGCAAGTCCTCGCCGCTGATGGTCGTCCTCGGTGCGCATCGGTTCGACGAGACCTGTGGCCGTCTCCGGGTCGTACCAGAACAACCCGTACGCTGCGACGCGATCGTGGCTGTCGTGGACCACGAGGTCGAGGTCGGGACGGTAGAGCGATGTTTGACGCAGGCGCGGCTCAGGGTCGGTGTGGTTCCGTTCCGGGTTGATCATGTGATGCGGACGCGGCATCGTGTCCACGCGAGTCGACAACCGGTAGCCCTCGTGCAGCGCGCTGATCTCTGGCCGGGCGTCGGCAGCCAACCATGCTTCGATCACTCCATCTTCCTGTATCGCGAAGCCATGGCCGAACAGGACTCGACGCATCACATCGCCGGCACGATCGACTTCGAGTTCCACCGCTTCGAACCCGCAGCCGGCCGCGTGAGCGAGCCCGCGCTCGACCACGTGGGCGACCCATTCAGGTGTTGCGTCGGGCATCAGGATTGGGTCGAAGGCAACGCCGTGTTCGGAATCAGTGGTGATCGCCGCGGCTTCGGGTCGACCGAGCTCATCGAACCAGAACAGCTGAGGGAGCGTGTCGGTCGAGCGCGGATTGCGCCACGACCACTGCCGATCGGCGGCCTCCCACAACCCTGTGGTGGGGTGAGCACGACGGATCCGCTGCAAGAGCGTCGTCACAGCCTCCAGGTAGTCCAGGCCAACCAGATGCTGTTCCTCCAGCGAAGTCATCTTCTCAAGGTACGTGGTCCGGGTTGCCCGACCGCGCCCGATTGTGGCGCTCACGCAGGTCGATCGCCACTCGGTACGCCGCACCAGCGCTGGCGGTTCGTGATCAGCGGTCGTCGGCGATCGGACGTCCGGAGTCGACGGCGGCGATCACTCGGGTGGTGAACTCCCGCAATTCCGGAACGAGCACGAGGATTCGCGTTGCGGCGCGATCGTGGCCATGACGACTGGTTCGTTGCGAAGCGTCAAAGACCGGTTCTTCGAGTTCGTCGGCCGCAAGCATCAACCCGGCGGGGGTTCAGACACCACGAGCATCGATGGCGGTTTGATCGTAGGGCTCGATCATGATGCACTCGCCAGGGCACTCTTCAGCGGCCTCGACCGCATCGTCGATCAGGCTGTCCGGGATCCGCGCCACACCTCTGCCCATGTCAGGGCCGTGTCCGTCTCCCGTTGCACCGTCGAACAGGAGCGCCGTGCCGAAATGGTCGGCGACCTCCTTGACCACCCACAGGCCGTCATCACGAGCCTCGAACACGTCCGGACAGATCTCCGAACAGATGCCGTCCCCCGTGCACAGGTCCTGGTCGATCCAAACCATCAAAGCGGTACTCACTGGAAGGCCCCCTCGCCGTCGAATGTCGGCCTAGGGCACACGATTCCCGAACCGTCGTGTGGCCGACCGGTCCAGGATTACCACAGGCGCTGGCACACGCCGAGGAGAACGCCGACACGGGGACGATGAGCTGCGTGCAACGATCGGATCCGGTGGGGGCGGATCGGTACCAACCGAAGCCGGTCGTGGCGGTTCGGCCTCGTCAGATGGCGCCGAGCATTCGCGCTGCCTCGACGGTGTTTTCGAGCAGGCAGGCGATCGTCATCGGACCGGTGCCTCCGGGCATCGGGGTGATCGCTCCGGCGACGGCCTGGACGGCCTCGAAGTCGACATCGCCGACGATGCCGGATTCGGAGCGCGAGACGCCGACGTCGATCACGGCTGCACCCGGCTTGACGTGCTCGGCGGTGATCATTCGCGCCTGGCCGGCAGCGGCCACGAGAATGTCGGCCTGGCGGCACACCTCGATCATGTCGGGTGTGCGCGAGTGGGCGACCGTCACCGTGGCATCGACACCCTTGCGGGCCAGCAGCAACACCTGCGGCAACCCGACCAGCGTCGAACGGCCGACCACGACGGCCCGCTTGCCCTTGATCTCGATGCCATAGCGGTCGAGCAGGCGCATCACACCGAGCGGAGTGCACGGCACGTGACCAGGGAGACCACGCACGAGTCGACCCATCGAGCGCTCGGTGAGACCGTCGACGTCCTTCTCCGGCGGCAGCAGTGCCAGCACCGGTTCCGGGTCGAGGTGGGCCGGCAGCGGGAGCTGTACGAGGATGCCGTGTACCGACGGGTCGGCAACCAGTTCGGCAACCGCTGCCTCGACCTCGGCCTGGGTCGACTGCTCTGGCAGCTCGACACCCTTGGAGACCATGCCGGCCTCGCCGAGCTTCTTGTGCTTCATGCGCACGTAGATCTGACTCGGCCGGTCTCCACCGACCAACACGGTGGCCAGGCACACCGCAGGCGAACCCAACGCCTCGATCTCCTGTCGGATCCGAACGACGGTTTCGTCACGCAGCCGATTGCCGTCCATCAGGATCGCCCCGCCAGGCGTACGTTCGAAATCGTTCATGTCGGCCATGTCAGGACAATCCGACGATCTCGCCGTTGTCGTCGAAGTCGATCCGAGAAGCGGCGGGGCTCGTGCCGAGACCTGGCATCGTGCTCATCGCCCCGCAGATCGGATAGATGAACCCGGCGCCGACCGAGGCGCGGGCCTCGCGAACCGTGAGTGTGTGTCCGGTCGGTGCGCCCTTCAGCGAGGCATCACCGGAAATCGACAGGTGGGTCTTGGCGATACACACCGGAAGGTTGCCGAAGCCGTTGTCCTCGTAGGTCTGGAGCTGCTTGCTGGCGGCCGGCTCATACTCCACCCGCTCGGCGCCGTAGATCGTGGTGGCGACGGTCTCGATCTTCTTCTTCAGGCTGTCGGTGTCGGCGTAGAGGAAGTGGAATCCGCTGTCCTCCTCGCACGCCTCGATCACGGCCTGCGCCAGACTCGGTCGCGCCGGCGCCACCGTCGCTGAAGTGTGTGCACACGGCGACGCGGGCGCCCAGGCTCTCGGCGATCCGGCGGATCGGCGTCGTGCTCGCTGGCGTGGTCGGTCGGGAACCCGTTGATCGCCACGACCGGCGTGACGCCGTGGGCCTTGACGTTCTCGATCTGCTTGCGCAGGTTGGCGGCGCCGGCGGCGACGTCGTCGGGGTTCTCGGCGAGCAGGTCTTCCGGCAGCGGCTTGCCCGCCACGATCTTGTACTTGCCGGAGTGCGCCTTGAGCGCCCGCACGGTCGCCACGAGCACGGCGGCGTCGGGTACCAGCCCCGACGTACGACACTTGATGTTGAAGAATCGCTCGGCGCCCATGTCGGCACCGAACCCGGCCTCGGTGATCAGATAGTCGCCGCCTCGGATACCGATCAGGTCACCGATCACCGACGAGTTGCCGGTGGCGATGTTGCCGAACGGGCCGGCGTGCACGATCACCGGGGTGTTCTCGATCGTCTGCAGCAGGTTCGGTGCGAGCGCATCGCGCATGATGACCGCCATCGACCCGGCGCCCTGGATCTGCTCGGCGGTGACCGGCTCACCCGCCTTGGTGTAGCCGACCACGATCCGCCCGAGCCGGGCGCGCAGGTCGTCGGGCGAGGTTGCGAGGGCGAGGATCGCCATCACCTCGGAGGCCGCCGTGATGTCGAAGCCGGTCTGGCGCACGACACCGTCCATCTTGCCGCCGAGCCCGATCACGATGTTGCGCAGCGCCCGATCGTTGACGTCCAGCACCCGACGCCAGGTGATGTTGTCGAGGTCGAGCCCGAGCTCGTTGCCGTGGTGAAGGTGGTTGTCGACCATCGCCGAGAGCAGGTTGTGGGCGGCGGTCACGGCGTGGAAGTCGCCGGTGAGGTGCAGGTTGAGCAGCTCCATCGGGATGACCTGGCTGTAGCCACCACCGGCGGCACCACCCTTGATGCCGAACGTGGGACCCATCGAGGGTTGCCGCAGCGAGAGCACGGCGTTCTTGCCGACGTGCTTCATCGCTTGGCCCAGCCCGACGCACGTGGTGGTCTTGCCCTCGCCCAGCGGCGTCGGTGTGATCGCCGTCACCACCACGTACTTGGCCTTGGGGCGATCGCTCAACTCGTCGATCGCGTCGAGGCTGATCTTGGCCAGCTCGGTGCCGTAGGGACGAAGCAGATGAGGGCCGATGCCCATCATGGCGGCGATCTCCGCCATCGGTTTCGGTGTCGCCGCGCGTGCGATCTCGAGGTCGGTCGGAAAGGACATGCGGAACCACTCCCTGGGCTGATGAACGACGAATATGGACGTGCAACCAGCACGTCGATGCACGTCCAGTGTCGCACAGACACCAGGTGTTCCACAATACGGACTCGTTCCGTCTGGTGGAACAACACACCTGGCGTCTGAGCTAGAGTTTCGCACATGGCACGCCATCAGCACCGGCCGATGCAACGACTCACCCAGCCGCTGGTCCGCCGCGACGGCGTACTGCAACCGGCCAGCTGGGACGAAGCGCTCAGCCGTGCCGCCGAGGGCTTCCGCCGTAATCGTGACGAGCTCGGCGGCGCCTCGATCGGGGTCTTCTCGTGCTCGAAGTCGACCAACGAGATGAACTTCGTGGCCCAGAAGCTGGCGCGTGCCGTGTTCGGCACCAACAACATCGACTCCTGCAACCGAACTTGACACGCTCCCTCCGTGGTCGGTCTGGCCACAGTGTTCGGAGCGGGAGGCGGCACGTCCTCCTACCAGGAGGCAGAGGCCGCCGACGTGATCGTGATGTGGGGATCGAACGCCCGCAACGCCCACCCGATCTTCTTCCACCACGTTCTCAAGGCAATCCACAGCGGCGCCAAGCTGTACTCGGTCGACCCGCGCCGCAGTGAGACCGCCCAGTTCGCCGACCGCTGGCTCGGGCTGAACGTCGGCACCGACATCGCCCTGTCGAACACGATCGCTCGTGAGATCATCCACGCCGGGCTCGTCAACATGAGCTTCGTCGAGCGGGCGACCAGCGGCTTCGACGAATACGCCGCCTCGGTCGAACCATGGACGCTCGAACGCGGCGCTCAGGTCACCGGAGTTCCGCGCCGACGCGATCCGCGAGCTGGCCCACGCCTACGCCAACGCCAAGGCAGCCCAGCTGTGCTGGACGCTCGGCATCACCGAGCACCACAACGGAGTCGACAACGTGCTGTCGCTGTGCAACCTGGCGATCCTCACCGGCCAGGTCGGCCGATTCGGCGCCGGGCTCACGCCGCTGCGAGGACAGAACAACGTGCAGGGCGGCGGCGACATGGGAGCGCTCCCCAACAAACTCCCCGGATTCCAGGATGTCACCGACGACTCGAGCGCGGGCCAAGTTCGACGCCGAGTGGGGTTCCAGCATTCCGTCCGAGAACGGTTGGCACCTGACCGAGATGTTCGAAGCGATGGAGCGCGGCGACCTGCGCTCGGTGTTCGTGATCGGAGAGAACCCCGCCCAATCCGAGGCAGACGTCAGCCACGCCGATCGACCTGCTCGAAGCGGCTCGACCACCTCGTGGTGCTCGACATCCATCTCACCAAGACTGCCGAACTGGCTGACGTCGTGCTGCCAGGGTCTGCGTCATGGTGCGAGTCGGATGGCACCGTCACCAACTCTGAGCGGCGCGTGCAACTCGTCCGCAAGGCGCTCGACCCGCCTGGCGAGGCCCACGACGACATCGACATCCTGCTCGATCTGGCCCGGCACCTGGGCCACGACTGGCACTACGACGACCACGAACAGATCTGGGACGAGTTGCGGCGCCTGTCACCGATGCACGCCGGCATGTCCTGGGCTCGACTGGAGGCACTGGGCGGCATCCAATGGCCGTGCCCATCCGACGACTCGCTCGAGCCCCCGTATCTGCACGGGCGCCTGTGGTCCGACGATCCCAACGAGCTCGGACGTCGCGCGCCGTTCAGTGTGGTGGTCGACGATCCGCCGGTCGAGTCGTTGAGTGACGAGTTCCCGTTGCGACTCACCACCGGACGCCGACTCGACTCGTACAACACCGGTGTCCAGTCCGGTGGCTACCGCAGCCCGAACCGGCTCGGCGAAACCCTCGACCTCTCCCCCGAGGACGCCAAGCGGCTCGGCATCAGTGAAGGCGAACTGGTTCGGGTCAGCTCACCGCGCGGTCAGATTCAAGCGCCCGCCCACCTCGATCCGGGCCTGCGCCCCGGCCTGGTGTTCATGACCCCTCACTTTCCCGACGAGGTCGACGTCAACCAACTCACGATCGACGCCACCGACCCGAAGTCTGGTACCGCAGAGTTCAAAGCCGCCGCTGTGCGGGTCGAGAAGCTGACCGAGGTCGTCACCTCATGACCACGATCCTCGACGCCCAGCGAGCGGCGATCGCTGGCGATCGGCCATGCGGGCGACTGGCTGACCGCAAGTGAGCGGGTCGACGTGTGGCGTCAGGTGCGAGATGCGGCCACCAACCCGCTCGATCAGTCCCGTCGTCGAGCGCTGTCACCCAACGCCGTCGCCGGCTCAGCACCCGGCCAGCGAATTCCTCCCAGCGGCCGGCGTCGAGGTTGCACATCGAGTCGCCACCGACCCGGGTCGCCTGACCAGAGCATGGGCCGATCAACAGATCGAGGCGCTCGGCGAGACGGTCTATACCGAGATCGTCGGTGTCACCGCGATCGCCAGCGTGATCGATCACTTCCATCGTGCGATCGGGCAACCCGAACCGACGTTGCCGTCGCCCACGCCCGGCGAACCGAGCCAGATCCGGCCCGACGGTGTCGGCGACGTTGGTGCATGGGTGTCGCAATCGGTTGGACCGACGACCGCCAACGTCAGTCGCACGCTCAGCCTGGTGCCGGTCACCAACGCAACCTGGCGTTCGCTGGTCGATTCGCACTATTCACGCGGCGCCGAGTTCCTCGAACCGGTGTGGTCGCGGGCGCTGCCGCGCCCCGCCGTTGAACTGATCGCGGCCCGCACGACCAGCTTGAACGAGTGCTTCTATTGAACGTCGTCACACACCACGCTGCTCCGTGTGAGCAGCGCAGCACTCGGTATCGAGGTCGACTACGACCGTGTCCTCGATCGTCACTTCGTCGGCGACCTCGGGGTACCCCACAGTTCGTTGCTGCTGAGCTTCACGAATGCGGTCCAGATCGGCGAACCCGACCTGGAGACGGCTCGCGCCGAGTTGAGCCGAGCCGTCGGCGACGAAGGCTTGCACGAGGCCGCCGCCACGATCGCCGTGTTCAACGGACTCGTTCGGGTCGCCGATGGCACCGGGATCCAGCTCGACGGCGGCGTGTTCGCCGTGTCGGCCGCCGATCGGGCCCGACTCGGGATCGACGACTTCGCCGGTGCTGCCAACAGCACCATCGCACGCCCCAACGACGCAGGCATCCGACCGAACGATCGGCCAACTGTTCGGCGACACCACCCCCACGAGGAACTGAACACCACATGGATCTGAAGACGCGAGGCATACCACCGACCGACCCGGAACGAGAAGCGGTCGACTCGCAGCTCGGCCCGGCGCCCGAGCGCAGCCTGCATGACGGTCGCGGCGGACACCACCACCGGGAGCGACGCAGCCTGCTGCTTGCGACCCTGCACGCCGTGAACGATCGGGTCGGCTGGATCAGTCAGTCGGCGATCGACTACATCGCCGAGCGGCTCGACGTGTCGCCGGCAGAGATCTACGGGGTCGCCAGCTTCTATGCCCTGTTCCCGCTCACCGAGCGCCCGGCCCACCAGGTTCACGTCTGCGTCGACCTCGTGTGCCGTTCGCAGGGCGGGATCCCCGAGTCGGAACTCCCAGACGGCGCCCACGCCTCACCGTGCCTCGGGATGTGCGAACGAGCGCCGTCGGCGTTCGTCACCACGGCCAGTGCCACCCCGTCGCAAGCGGTCGCCGGATCGGTGTCCGTCGAGCTGGTCCAGCGCTGGGCGGCAGGCGAAACACCTGGACCCGAAGCCGACCCGGCGGCGGCGGTGCGACAAGTCGGCGACCCCTCGCTCGTTCTGCTGCGCGGCGCCGGTCGAGTCGATCCGCTCGACCTCGACGCCTACATCGCCGACCGAGGGTTCTCCGCCCTCGAACGGGCCCGCCAGCTGGGGCCGGAGGCAACGATCGCGGCGGTCACCGCATCCGGGCTTGACAGGGCGAGGCGGCGCCGGCTTCCCGACCGGCCGCAAGTGGGACGCCGTTCGCACGCAGCCGGCCACCCCGCACTACCTCGTCGCCAACGCCGACGAGTCCGAGCCCGGCACCTTCAAGGACCGCGTGCTGATCGAGAACGATCCGTACGGTCTGATCGAGTCGATGTGCATCACCGCCCTGGCGACGGGCTGCGAACACGGCTACGTCTACCTCCGCGGCGAGTACCCGCGGCCGTACGCAACGATGCAGTCTGCGCTCGCCGCCTGTCGGCAACGCGGCCTGCTGGGTGGCGCCACCGGGTTCGACATCAGCGTCGTGAAGGGTGCAGGTGCCTACATCTGCGGCGAGGAGACGGCGATCTTCAACTCGATCGAAGGGTTACCGGGGCGAGCCTCGCAACAAGCCGCCGTTCCCGTTCGAGGTCGGCTTGTTCGGCCGGCCGACGGTGGTCAACAACGTCGAGACGCTGATGAACGTGCCGTCGATCCTGCTCGACGGAGGTCCGGCCAACCGCCGATTGTTCTGCCTGTCAGGTGCCGTGGTTCGGCCGGGCATCTACGAGGTCGAGCTCGGCCACACGCTCGGCGAGTTGATCGCCCTGGCCGGCGGGTTGCGGCCCGGGTTCCGAGCTGCAGGCGGTGCTGCTCGGTGGAGCGGCCGGTGGATTCGCCGGTCCCGATGACCTCGACCTCGTGCTCGACCTCGACAGCACTCGGGCGGCCGGGCTGGCGCTCGGTTCCGGCGTCGTGATGGTGCACGATCAGCACGTCGATCTGGTCGACCAGCTGCGGCGGATCGCCGCCTTCTTCCGCGACGAATCGTGCGGCCAGTGCGTGCCGTGTCGGGTCGGCACCGTGCGACAGGAGGAGGCGATCGATCGTCTGGCGGCCGGCGCGAACGCGGCGATCTCGACCTGCTGGCCGACATCGGCCAGGCGATGCGCGACGCCAGCATCTGCGGCCTCGGACAAACGGCCTACAGCGCGATCGAAACAGCGATCGTCCGACTGGGAGTCTTCTCATGAGCCAGCCCGACCACCAGTTAGTGTGCCAGGCACAACTCCCAACTCGGTCACCGTTTCGATCGACGGCCACGACGTCATCGGTGCCCGAGGGCACCACGATCCTCGACGCCTGTGGCGGCAAGGGTTGTGGCATTCCGACGCTGTGTTACGGCGACACGATCACACCGAAGAACGCCTGTCGCGTGTGCATGGTCGAGGTCGAGGGCTCGCGGGTGCTCGTGCCCTCGTGCTCTCGTCAGGTCGAGCCGGGAATGGTCGTGCGAACCCGTTCCGAGCGGGTCGATCACTCCCGCAAGATGGTGCTCGAGTTCCTCGGATCGTCGGTCGACCTGTCGCTCACCGAACACGTGGAGGAGTGGAACGCCGAGTACGGCGCCGACCCGAGCCGGTACGGCGCTCGGCGGCGACGGTGGCTCACACCGGTCAAGGTCGACAACGACCTGTACGTCCGCGACTACGCCAAGTGCATCCTGTGTTACCAGTGCGTCGACGCCTGCGGCGAGCAGTGGCAGAACAGTTTCGTGATCGACATCGCCGGCCGCGGCTTCGACGCCCACGTCTCGACCGAGAACGATGTGTCGCTCCCCGATTCGGCCTGCGTCTACTGCGGCAACTGCATCCAGGTCTGCCCGACCGGCGCCCTGATGTTCAAGAGCGAGCACGACATGCGTCAGGCCGGCACCTGGGAACCCGAGCGTCAGACCACGACCGACACGATCTGCGCCTTCTGCGGGGTCGGCTGCAACCTCACACTGCACGTGCAGGACAACACGATCGTCAAGGTGTCATCGCCACCGGACAGCCCGATCACGCACGGCAACCTGTGCATCAAGGGCCGGTTCGGATTCCAGCACGCCCAGAATCGACCCGGACTGAACTCCCGAACGACCGCCGAAATCGGGAACTCAGGAGACTGGCGACGGCGCCGACCGTCACCGGCGTGGCGCGTGAGCGTGGCAGCGTCGAGGTGACACTTCGAGCTGTGGCCGGCGAGCAGCTCGATCGTGTCGGGTTCGGTCACGTCGCACAGCCCCATCACCACACGGTGGCAGCGGGTGTGGAACACGCAGCCCGAGGGCGGGTTGGCCGGGCTCGGAATCTCGCCCTTGAGCGGGATCCGCACGCGGTCGTCACCGTCGATGCTCGGCACCGCGGACAGCAGCGCCTCGGTGTAGGGATGGTTCGGGACCGGCGAAGATCTGCTCGGTGGTGCCGAGCTCCATGATTCGGCCGAGGTACATCACGGCGATCCGGTCGCTGAGGTACCTCACGACGCCGATGTCGTGGGTGATGAACAGGTAGCTCGTGCGCTCGTCGTTCTGCAGGTTGGCGAGCAGATTGAGGATCGCTGCCTGGACCGAGACATCGAGGGCGCTGGTCGGCTCGTCGCACACCACGATCCGAGGGTCACCGGCGAACGCCCTGGCGATCGCCACACGTTGCTTCAGCCCACCCGACAGCTGGCGCGGCTTCATCTCGAGATGGCGCTGCGACAGCCGCATCGCCTCAGCCAGGTCGTTGACCTTCTTGTCGGCCTCGGCGCCGTGGATCCCGGCCAACTTGGTGACCGAGCGGTGCAGGATCCGTCGCACGGTCCACATCCGGTTGAGCGCCGAGTCGGCGTTCTGGAACACCATTTGGAAGGCACGAATCGACTCGACACGCCGGTCGGTCGCCTTGTCCTTGACCAGCCTGCCGTCGAGTTCGATCGTGCCGCCCTCATCGGCGGAGTGGATGCCGAGCAGCGTCTTGGCCAGCGTCGACTTACCCGATCCCGACTCGCCGACCAGGCCGAGCGTCTCGCCCTCCTTGAAACCGAGATCGATGCTCACGAGCGCCGGCACATCGTGGCCGCGCTGGCGGAACGTCTTGGAAACGGCCGCCAACTGCACGATCGTGTTCGTACCGATATCGAAGTCGGTGTTCTCGTGATCCGGCGGCCTTGATCTGGTCGATCTTGTCGGCGTGGTGGCAGCGCGTCCAGTGCCCGTCGCTGCGCTCGACGATCGGCGGAACCTCGGTACGGCACGTGTCGTCGGCGAGCGGACAACGATCGACGTAGACACACGTCGGGAGGTCGGTCGCCGATCAGCGGCAGGTTGCCGGGGATCGTGAACAGCGACCGGTCGGTCTTTCGCACACCGTGGCGCGGGATCGAATTCAGCAGACCCATCGTGTACGGGTGGCTCGGGTTGTCGAACACCTCCTGTGACGGTGCCTTCCTCGACGACACGACCGGCGTACATCACGCCCACCCGATCGCACATCGTGCGGATCACACCGAGGTTGTGGGCGATCAGCAGGATCGCAGCATTCGTCTCGGAGCGAAGCTCGCGCACGAGGTCGAGCACTTCGGCTTCGACCGTGGCATCGAGGCCCGTGGTCGGCTCGTCGAGCACGAGTAGCTTCGGGTCACCGGCCAGCGCCATCGCGATCACGACGCGCTGCAGCATGCCACCCGACAGCTGGTGCGGGTACCGGTCGAGGACCCGGTCGGGGTCGGCGATCTTGACACGACGCAGGGCCTGGCCGGCACTCTCGCGGGCCTCGGCCTTGGACTGGCCGAGGATTCGGAAGCACTCGGCAACCTGGACACCGATTCGCAGCGCCGGGTTCATCGCCTGGACAGGGTCCTGGTACACCATCGACGCCTCGTGGGCCCGGAACTGGCGCAGCTCCTCGGTCGACATGGCGGTGACGTCCTGGCCGCCCGCCAGTACGCGACCACCCTGGATGACGGCGTTGCTCGGCATGTAGCGCATCGCCGCATAGGCCGTCGTCGACTTGCCGCAGCCCGATTCGCCGACGAGCCCGTACGCCTCGCCCGGCTCGACACGGAACGAGACGCCCCGCAACACGGCTCGCGGCACACCGCGCACGGTGTAGGCCAGGTGGAGGTCTTCGACCTCCAGCGCCGGAGTGACGCCGGTGGTCTCGGTGGTCTCGGTGTTGTCGCTCATGAGCCCTCCACCACGGATTGCACCGCGTCGGCAATCAGGTTGACGGCGATGACCAGGCTGGCGATCGCCATCGCCGGGAAGAAGGTCGACCACCAGTAGCCCGAGACGATCGAGTTGTAGTTGTCGCTGACCTGGGATCCCCAGTCGGGAGATGGCGGCGGTGGTCCGGCGCCGAGGAACGACAGCGTGGCGACGGTGAACACGGCGTAGCCGATGCGAACCGTCAACTCGACGACGATCGGTCCGGACACGTTCGGCAGGATCTCGCGGAACATGATGAACGGTGTCGACTCACCGCGCAGCTTGGCCGAGGCGACGTAGTCGAGTTCACTCTCGGCCAGCACCGCCGAGCGAACCGTGCGGGCGACAACCGGCGTGAACAGTGTCGCTACGACGCCGATCACGACCCAGTTCGAGTTGCCGAGCGTCGTGACGGCCAACAGGCCGAGCAGCACCACGGGCAGCGACAGGAACGATTCGACGACACGACTGGCGATCGAGTCGAACCAGCCCCGCAGGTAGCCCATGAACATGCCGAGAATGACACCACCGATCACACCGAGGATCGCAGCCAGCGGGGGCGATCTTGAGCACGTCGCGGGCGCCGGCGATGACCCGCGACAACACGTCGCGGCCACCCTTGTCGGTGCCGAAGGGGTGTTTCCATGACGGAGAGTCGTTGAGGGCGTCGCGATAGTTGAGCGGGTCGAACGGGGCGATCAGGTCGCCGAACAGGGCACACATCGACCCAGATCAGGGCGATCGTCATCCCGATGATGAACGATGGACGACGTCGGATCAGGCGCCAGGTCTCGCGGCGGGCCAGCTTTCGTTCGTTGGCGCCGGCGGCCGCCGAGGTCGAGGCAGCGTTGCCATCAGCGGGAGTCGAGTCGATCTCACTCATGATCCACCATCCAGTCGAACTCGTGGGTTCAGGAAGGCGATCAACAGATCGGCCAACAGGGTCGAGACCATGTAGATCATGCCGACGATCAACACCGTCGTCTGCAGGACCGGTATGTCCTTCTTGCCGACGGCGTTCAGCATCAGCGTTCCGAGCCCGGCGTAGTTGAACACCTTTTCGACACCGATGATGCCACCGAACAGATACCCGATCTGAACGCTGATCACTGTGATCGTCGGGGCCAGGGCGTTGCGCAGCACATGGCGCCGCATCACCTGGCCCGGAGTCGAGGCCCTTCATGGTGGCCGTGCGCGTGTAGTCGGCGTGGAGGGCCGTGATCACGCCGGCACCGCGTCATTCGGGCGATGTACCCGAAGTACGAGATGACCATCGCCATCGCCGGTAACAGCAGGTACTCGAGTTGGCCGAACAGACTGGTTCCGGCCGGCACGTTGGCGTACACCTTGCCGACCTTCCAGTTCACGGCGAACACCGCCAACAGCACCGAGGCGGTCACGAACTCGGGAACCGACGACGAGGCCAGCCCGGCGTTCACGACCACCCGGTCGGCCAACTTGTCCTGGCGGCGGGCGGCGAAGATTCCGGCCGCGATCGAGATCGGGATCGTGATGATGAACGCCAGGAACGCCAACTTGGCGGAACGCCCGAGCGACGGGAGGATCAGGTCCATCACCGGACCACCGCTCTGGAACGAGTCACCGAAGTCGAACGTGAACAGATTCTTGATCGACTTGAAGTACTGCTCGATCAGCGGTTTGTCGGTGCCCAGTTTGGCGTTGTACGCCTTGACGTCTTCGAGCTTGGCCGTCGGGCCGAGCACCCGTCGACCGACGTCGCCGGGCAGCACGTTGACGAGCATGAAGACGATCGTCGCCAGCATCCACAACGTGATGACGATCGACGCCGAGCGCTTCAGGAGAAACCGTC
The DNA here is from genome assembly GCA_963700265.1 of uncultured Acidimicrobiaceae bacterium. GTDB lineage: Bacteria > Actinomycetota > Acidimicrobiia > Acidimicrobiales > Ilumatobacteraceae > Ilumatobacter. The sequence goes on from CAVOWX010000009.1 coordinate 144,361, forward strand.
GCATCGCCTCACCTCCCAGGAACGACTCGTCGAGAACGAGCTCGAACGCAACCGGCCGAGCCTCGCAGGACCGGAGCGCTCGCTGCAGCGAGCGCTCCGGTCGGCGACGGGCTCGATCGGCCGAAACGGATCACGCCGTGAAGCCGGCCTTACCGCAGTAGTAGTGGCCGAGGCCGGTGCTGACGATGCCAGTCACGTTGTTCTTGTAGGCCGTGAGCGTGTTGTAGAAGTACGGGATCACGTACGGGATGTCGTCGTGGGCGATCTGCTGCACGAGCTTGATCGCTTCCTTGCGGCTCTCCAGGTCGACGGTGGCCTGGTAGGCCTTGACCGCCTCGTTGAACTCAGGCGAGATGTAGTGCGCCGAGTTCCACTCGCCGGTGGCGTACGCCGCCACGAGGTAACGGTCGGGCGTGCCACGGTTGCCGTAGTCGACGATGCCGAAATCGGCGCCGCCGTCACAGCCGGCGGGTTCGACGGTGGAGTCATAGACGAGACACCAGCGGTCGTAGAACGTCGCCGTGCTCTCGACACCCAGCGTGATGTCCATTCCGATGTCTCGGAGCTGCGACTGCACCACCTCGGCGAGCAGGGCGATCTCTTGGAGGTCGGGTGCGTACATCGTGACCGCCAGCCCGGGAACACCGGCCTCTTCGAGCAGCGCCTTGGCGCGATCGACGTCGCGCTCACGCTGTGGCAGCGTGGGGTCGAAGTACTCGTAGACCGGGGCGATCGGGTGGTCGTTGCCGATGTCACCGCGGCCCTGCAGGACCTGCTCGATCAGCTTGGGTCGGTCGATGCCGAGCGCCACCGCCTCGCGGATCTTGTGGCCGTTGTCGCCGCTGAACGTGCCCTCGCGGACGTTGAACCAGATCTGACGGTGGCCGGCGCCACGGATCGACTCGACGGTGACGTTCGGGTTGTTGAACAAGGCGTCGGCGTCGGACACCGCGAACTGGATGACCGCTTCGACCTGGTCACCGAGCAATCCGTTGATCTGGGTGGCATTGTCGTCCGAGAAGACGATCTCGAGCCGGTCGAGGTAGGGCACGCCGCCCCACCAGTCGGCGTTGGCGGTGTAGTTGGCGCCGGTGGCGAGGTCGTAGCTCTCGAGGATGAACGCACCCGTGCCGTCGGGGCGTTGGTCGAACAGCGTGCCGAGTTCGTAATCGGCAGGCGTGATGGAAGCCTGCGGGTTGTACGGCGAGACCAGATACGGGAACTGACCGTCGGCGTTCAGCAGCGTGACCTCGACGGTGTGGTCGTCGATCGCCTTGACCGAATCGGGGGTGATCGACGCCCCCAGGTTGGCCCCAGCGAGACGGCCGAGCGTCGCCACGACGTCAGCGGCGGTGAAGTCGCCACCCTGATGCCACTTGACGCCCTGACGCAGGTTGAAGGTCCACACGCTCCCGTCGTCGTTGGGGCTCCACGACTCGGCCAACATCGGCTCCAGTGCGGCGCCTTCGCCCTTGCCGCACAGATACTCGAAGGACTGGACGACCGGCGTGTAGCTGCCGATGTTGTCCATCGCCACCGGGTCGAGCGGGCTGCCCGGCCGCTGGGAAGCAATCCGCAGCGTGCCACCCTGCTCGATCGGTCCGGCGGGCGCTGGTGCGTCGGTTGCCACCGGGGCGTCAGCGTCGCCGTCGGTTGCTACCGGGGCGTCGCCGTCGGTGGCGACAGGCGTCGACGTGTCGTCGTCGTCATCGCCACCGCAGGCGGTGACCAAGCTGCCCAAGGTTGCCACGCTGAGGCCGAGTACCGAGCCACGAACCAGGAAGGTTCGACGCGATACTCCGCCGGCGGCGTACGCATCGATCAGTTCGTTCTCGAGAGGTCCGACTTCGCGCTTGATACGGCTGAGCTGCGAACGATTCATGTGTAGTTCCCCCTACAGATAGAGCGCGGCACCGTTGGCACCGACGGGTTGTGACCTTAGCCACCCAACGACGGTGGGGCAACACCGTCGACCTTCGTATCGGGCCGCCGATCGCTCCGTGCCTGCTCACGCAAACATCAGCAGATCCGCCCGGATTCCTGGTACGACCGTGCCAACACACTCATTGGTGATGCTGGTCGAGCCGATCGGCGCCGGCATCGATACCCGGCAACTGGGCCTGCAGTTGACCGAGATGCTCGGCTGCCAGATTGGTGACGATCTCTTCGACCTCGGTCCACGACCGCGCCCGTGGTCCCTCGGTGATACCGCGGTTGTACGGCTGCTCGAAGATGATCACGTCGTTGCCGGCCGCCCGCAGTTGGGCGATGTTGTGGGGCGCGTCGTCGATGTAGGCGTCCGCCTCGACTTGCGGTTTGGCGCCGAGGAAGCACAGGTCGCGATAGGGGATCTTGTTGGCGTCCAGCCACGCCGCCGTGTCGGCGACGGCCTTCTCGTGCCCCCAATGCACGTACAGCCGGTGCGTGATGATACGGATCCAGATCCCGGCGTCGGACAACCGCCACAATGCGTCGGCGGCCCCCTCGATCACCGGCATCGTGCGAAACATGTCGTGTTCCATCACCGCGATCCGGTGGAAATGCGAGTACTCGTCGGGCCCGAAGCCCCACTCGTGGAAATCCCACGATCGCTCCAGCGGCATCGTCTCCGGGTCGACGCCGCGCAACTCCGCCATGATCTCCCGGAACCGCACGGTGTGATTGCCGACGACCCCATCGAGGTCGACGCCGAACACGAACTGATGTGCGCTCACTGCGGGGATCGATGGGTGCTCGAGGTCACTGACACCACCCCAGCCTGCCAGAGTTGTCGCATGGCTCGGCACTCCCGACAGCGTCCGCTTCGACTCGGCATCGATCTCGATGGGGTCGTCGCCGACTTCAACGCCGGTTGGATCGAGCGCTACAACTCCCAGTTCGGCTCGGCGTTGTTACCCGAACACGTCGACATCTGGGACGCCCCGACGCTGCTCACGCACTTCACCAACATGCGTGAGTTCTGGTCGTGGGCGCGCACCGCAGGCGAAGGAGCATCCATCTTCCGGGTGCTCCAGCCGTACCACGGGGCGATCGCCGCGCTCGACCGGTTGGCCAAGCAAGACCGCGTGGTGATCGTCACGACCAAGCCGCGATTCGCCGTTCACGACACGTTCGAATGGTTGGCCGAGCATCGCGTTCCCGACCACAGAGGTGCACATCGTCGACGACAAGTCCGAGGTCGCCTGCGACATCTATCTGGACGACGCCGACCACAACATCGAGGCCCTGATCGCTGGGCGTCCCGATTCACTCGTGTGTCGTTACGTGCGCCCATGGAGCACCTCTCACGCAGGGCGCGATCGACGTCGAGGACTGGACTCAGTTCGAACACGAGGTCGATCGATTCCGTGCGACGCGACCATCTGACTAGGGTCAGGGGTACACCCCGCCATCCTGCGGGGTGCCCGTGAACAGACATTTTGGAGGATCCATGCGATCACGACGATTCGCAGGCGCACTCATGGCGCTCACCCTGGTTGCCGCAGCATGCGGCGGCGACGACGACACTCGGCTGACACCACCGAGGCACCAGCGGCAACCGACGCACCAGCAGCGACCGACGCACCAGCGGCAACCGACGCACCAGCGGCAACCGACGCACCAGCGGCAACCGACGCACCAGCAGCGACCGACGCACCGGACGAGAACATGCACCCGGACTGGCCAGAGAAGCTCGTGTTCGGCTTCGTGCCGTCCCAGGAGCAGGAAACGCTCCAGGACGACATCCAGCCGTTCATCGATGTCCTCCAGGACGCGCTCGGCATCGAGGTCGAGGGTGTCGTCACCACCGACTACACCGGATTGGTCACTGCGATGGGTTCGGGCCAGGCCCAACTCGGCGCCTTCGGCCCATTCGGCTATGTGCTCGGCAAGGACAACTTCGGCAACATCGAAGCCCTGATCCAGTCGGTCCGTTTCGGTTCGGCCACCTACCACGGCCAGTGGTTCACCAATGACCCGAGCATCTGCACCGAGCCGCCGGTTGCCGGAACCGCACTCGAGAACGTCGACGGCGAGATCGTCCAGGTCGCTGCCACCGACGCCGTCGCCCTTCAGGTCGGCGTGTTCTTCGGTGACGACGGCGCTCAGCTCGGTGAGACCACCGACGACGGCACCGAGATCAGCCCAGGGTCGTCGTGCATCGGCGACCTGGCGAACGTGGCCGGCAAGACGATCGCCTTCACCACGGAGACCTCGACGTCGGGCTACCTGTTCCCGGCACTCGAGTTGACCGAACTCGGCATCGATCCGACAACCGGCGTCAACGGCGTCTTCACCGGCGGCCACGACGCTGCCGTCGTCGCCGTCTACAACGGTGACGCCGAGATCGGCCTGTCGTTCGACGACGCACGTCGCACACTCCGAGCGGAGCAGCCCGACGTCGGCGAGAAGGTCATCGTGTTCAGCATCACCGATGAGATCCCGAACGATGTCGTGGCGGTCAGCTCCGACCTCCCTCAGGACCTCAAGGATGCGATCTACGACGCGATCGCCGACTTCCTCGACACCGAGGAAGGCGAAGCGATCTTCGATGCCATCTACGGATGGACCGATGTCAGCCGGGCGGTCGAGGCCGACTTCGACATCGTCCGCAACGCAGCCAACACGCTCGGCATCACCGAGCCGATCGACTGAGTTGAGCCAACGATGAGTGCTTCACCCCGCCTCGGCGAACACCGAGACAACGTCAACCTGATGATCGGAGCAATCCGTTGATCGTGTTCGATGACGTCTCGGTCACGTACCGAGGCGGGGTGCAGGCCCTCAAGAACGTCAGCCTCACGATCGACGACGGCGAGTTCGTCGTCGTCGTGGGGCTCTCGGGCGCCGGCAAGTCGACGTTGCTGCGGGCGCTCAACGGACTGGTGGTCGCCACGTCCGGATCGATCAATGTCGACGGCATCGAGGTCGTCGGTGCGAACGCCAAGACCATGCGCGAAGTCCGCTCCGGGATCGGCATGATCTTCCAGACCTTCAACCTCGTCAATCGCACCACCGTGATGAACAACGTGTTGATGGGTCGGCTCGCCAAGGTCCCGGCCTGGAGGTCCACGCTCGGGCTGTGGACCGCTGAGGACCGCGAGCACGCCTTTCAGGCGATGGAGCGGGTCGGCATCGTCGACAAGGCCTACGTTCGGGCCTCGAACCTCTCCGGTGGACAGCAGCAGCGGGTCGGCATCGCCAGGGCGCTCGCCCAAGAACCGCGCATCATGCTCGCCGACGAGCCGGTCGCCGCGCTCGACCCGGTCACGACCCACCAGGTGATGGGCGACCTCCAACGAATCAACCGCGAACTCGGCATCACCACCCTCATCAATCTCCACTTCCTCGATCTCGCCCGTCACTACGGCAGGCGCCTGATCGGGCTGCGCGGTGGCGAGTTGGTGTTCGACGGCGACATCTCCGAAGTCGACGACGACACGTTCCGTGACATCTACGGCAGGGCGATCACGCCCGACGACCTGCTCGCCGAGTCCGCGGGCGCATGACTCAAGCCGCTCACACTCCGGTTGTTCGGCCGCGCAAGCCGCGGCCCCAGCTGACGACCTACGCTGCTGGTGCTAGCGCTGGCAGCGTTCACGGTGTTCGCCGCCAGACAGATCGGCTTCAAGTGGAGCTCGTTCATCGACATCTGGACCAACCCGTTCTGGGGTCGGTTCTGGCCCGTCCCGTGGGACTGGGTACTCGACCGTCACAATGTGCTCGACGCACTCGTCGAGACATTCCAGATCGCGATCATTTCGACCACGATCGGCTGCACACTGGCATTGCCGATCGGCTTCGCAATGTCAAAGCTGACCACCCCCAACACGCCGACGTTCTGGCTGAGCCGTACGGTCATGAGCATCGTACGAGCGATCCCCGACCTGCTGTGGGGCAAGCTGCTCGTCACAGCGATCGGGATCGGGGCGTTCGCCGGATCCTGGGCGCTCACGATCTTTTCGCTGGCGGTCATGGTCAAGCTCTTCAGTGAAACCGTCGACGCTGCCGATGAGCGACCGCTCGAGGCTGCGCGAGCAGCCGGTGGGCGTCACACGCCCGCCGTGCGCACGGCAGTCTTGCCCGAGGTGTTCCCTGCCTTCGTCGCTTACGCCTTGTACGTGTTCGAGCTCAACATTCGCGCCTCATTGGTGCTCGGGCTGGTGGGTGCCGGCGGCATCGGCCGTGTGGTGGAGACCCAGCGATCCACGTTCAACTTCGATCGGCTGATGGGCATCTTGATCATCATGTTCGTGATCGTGCTGATCATCGAACAATTCAGTGTGGCGCTTCGAAAGCGGCTCGTCTGATGAGCGCCGAAACCGACACCGAAACCAGGGAGCAGACCACGCGACCCACCCAGCCGGTCGCCGGCCGCAACTGGCGGATCGGTATTGCCCTCGTCCTGATCGTCGGTGTCGTCTGGTCGTTCTCCGGCCTCGACGCCGGCCTCAAAGATGTGATCGAGGCGCCCGGCAAGGGCTGGAAGATCGTCAAGCAGATGTGGCCCCCCGATTTCAAGACGGTCTATGACCGGGGTGCTGTCGGCAAGATCTTCGAATCGTTGTACGTGGCCTGGATCGGAACGATGATCGGTGCCATTCTGTCGTTCCCGCTGTCGTTCCTGGCCGCCACCAACATCGCACCGATGGCGTTGCGGGTGCCGATTCGCCAGCTGTTCAACGCGATCCGTGCGGTGCCGGAGCTGATCGTTGCGATGGTGCTCATCACCGTGCTCGGCCTCGGGCCGTGGGCCGGCGCGCTGGCGATCGGGTTGCACTCGATCGGCACGCTCGGGAAGCTCTCGACCGAGGTGATCGAAACCTCCGACGAAGGCCCGCTCGAGGCGATCAGCGCCGCCGGAGGCACGTGGGTCTCGCGGATGCGTTGGGGCATGGTTCCCCAGGTGCTCCCGACGGTGATCGGCTACTGGCTATTCCGGTTCGAGATCAACGTTCGCGCCTCCGCCGTGCTGGGCCTGATCGGCGCCGGCGGAATCGGTGGCGAGCTGGTGTCGCAGCTCAACTTCCGTAACTTTCCGCAGGTCGGGGCGGTGCTGTTGATGGTGATCGCGATGGTGCTCGTGATCGACACGATCTCCGGGTTCGCCCGGCGTCGCATCATCGCAGGCAGCGGACGCAACCTCGACGACGACGACAACGACCAGAACAAGACCACCGCACTGATCGGCGACCTCGGCGGATCTGGCCTGGCCGGGTAGCCGGGAACTCGACACCGATCCGATGACGACCAATTGCCCATGTTGACTCCACGGATCGCCCTCGCCCTCGCACTGGCGATCGGCGGATTGACCGGGTGCGGCGGTGACGGAGGCGACGAGCCGATCGGCGAACCGCTTCGGTCGTACACCGTCGTGCTGCGGATGGAGGACCACGACGACGAGTACCACTACGTCGTGGTCGGGGAGGTCCCGACGTTTCAGGTCGGCGACGAGGTCACCTTCGAGGCGATCAATGCCGGCACGCTCGAGCACGACCTTCAGGTGGTCGGCCCCGACGGGTTGGCGGTCGCCACGGCCGAAGAAGTCATCCCTGGCGACCGGCTGATGCTCACGGTTCGGCTCGAGGCAGCAGGGATCTACCAACTCAACTGTCTGGTCGACAACCACCTGACCGAGCACGGCATGCAAGAACTGATCCAGGTCGTCGACGCCTAACCGCGACATCGTGGCGATCACCGTTCGATCACGCCCGATGCGCGAAGATCAAGGGGATGGGTCCTGGCATCATCATTCCGCTCGTGCTGATCGCGATCGTCGTGCCGCTCGGGTATCGCCTGGGCGAAGAAGCTCAAGCAATCGCCCGGCACCCTCGACGAGGGCCTGCCGACGGCCCCAGCGGTGCGACTCACCAGCAATGCTCTGCGCCAACTGACGAGCCCGCCGTGGCGCGTGATCTACGAGATCGCCGCCGAGAAGCTGGGCGGGATCGAACACGTGCTGATCGGCCCTGCGGGTGTGTTCGCCGTGCAGACCTCGATGGAGCCGCTCCCGGTGGCCGGCAGACGGCGCTCCCGAGCCGCGGGCGGTCGCCGCCGCTGCGATCGTGAGGGGTGCCCTCGACGATGCCCTCGCCAAGTGCGCCATGTCGAGCGATCAGTTGTTGCGAGTGCACTGGGGGGCCGAGTCGGGCGGTCCGGTCTGCCCGCTGCCAGGAGTCACCGCCATCGGCGGTCGGTCATTCGCAGCGTGGGCCGACTCGCTCGACACCGTCGCACTCTCGGCGGCCCAGGTCGACCTTGCCTGGCAGACCGTGTTGAGAGCGATCGGTCGACCAGACCCGCTGGTCTAGTCGGTTGCCGAGTCGAAGCTCACGACCCGGTCGAGGAATCGTTGCGGGCTCCACCAGGTGCGGGTAGTGGCCCATGTCGGGCCACAGCTCGACCGTGGCCGTCGACACCCGCGAACCCAACCACTCGGCGTAGTCGGGCCCGGGGTCGATGCCGTGCAACGACAGGTACGGCACGCTGATCGCGCCCGCCAGTTGATCGACGACGGCGTCGAGCTGTTCCACGGTTGAACTGAACAACAGATCCCACACGCCGAGCACGACGGACTGCTCGGCCTCACGAAGATGGTCGACACGCCATCGTTCGGCGCCGGCCAACGGACCGGCCATCGCCTCGAAGATCGCCGAGATCGCTCCCTGGAACTCAGCTGGAGTTCCCTTCAGCATCGGCTCGAGGTCGCCGAGAACCTGCTTGAATCCGCTCAACGCCAAGCGGTTGATCGACATTGATCACTCCCCTGCATGGGCCACCTGCGGCGTACGCCGACACCACCGCACCGCCCAGCGAGTGCCCGATCAGCAGCGCATCGTCGATCTGTTCCTGGGCCAGCACGGCCCCGAGGTCACCCGCCATCGTCGCCAGGTCGTAGGGAGCGACGCTCGACGACGCCCCGTGTCCGCGCAGGTCGATCGCGGTGACCCGATACCCGGCCGCGATCAACGGCGCCAGCAGCGGGTCCCACGTGCGGCGACTCTCGGTGATCCCGTGCACCAATACGACGGAACGGCCTTCGCCGGCCGCGAAATAGTCGATCGAAACATCCGGGGCGGGGTGTGCGTGCATGCCATGGCCAGAACCCATGGCCGTACCGTAGCGATCGGGCAGCCCGCGAGTCGCAGCGTCGTCGGATCAGCGAAACAGGTCGCGGCTGGAGTCCCTGATCACGGGGGCCATGCTGGCCGAGTCGTCGACCTCCCAATCGAAACCACGGATGACGGCAACCGGAACCCGGGACACATTGCCCTTGACCAGTTCGGACGCTGCCGCCAACTCGTCGGCGACGCAGATCTCCTGGACCCGGAACTCGTGTCCGTGTGGATCGTGCTGACCGATGTAGCTGTGCAGCGGGTTGATGCCCGGCGACGCCGATCGCGATGTCGGTTTGGCCCTCACGCCACGGCCGTCCGAAGGTGTCGGTAACGACGACAGCAACGTCGACGCCGAGCTCGCCAAACCGGGCGCGGGCGGTGCGGGCCGATCGGTCGGGATCGGCGGGTAGCACGAGAATCCGCTCGCTGGGCGCCGCTCGACGACTGATCGACACCCGAGTTGGCGCACACGAACCCGTGGTGGGTCTCGGTGATCAGCACCGGACCGATCTGACGCACGATCCGCTTCGACTGATGCAGCACCACCTCGACGACGCGCGGGTCCTTGTCCCAGCGGACACCCCATTCGGTGGCGAACGAGGACGGCTCGACGGAGCCCAGGTCGATCGCGCACCCCTCGGCCTTGGACACGATCTTGGAGGTGATCACCACGATGTCGCCATCGAGCGAGCGGCATCCGAGCAGCCACCAGGTCGGCGATGTCGTCGCCGGGCTCGATCTCTGGCAGACCTTCGACGGGGATGATCGTCAGCGCAGCGGGCACGGCCGAACCGTAGCGTCGACGGCGACGCTGCGCCGAGTGCACAGAGCCGCCTGCCGGTACGCTCGGACCGTGAACGAACTCGCCAACTGGCCTCCTCGGCGGTGGTACACCGCCGTCGCCGCAGGGGTGCTCGTGGCGTCTGGCGGTCGGCTTGCCGACCGACGTGATTCCCAATCCGGTGTTCGGCCGCCCGGTCGACGTGACCTGGTGGTCGTATCCGATCTTGATCCTGACCGCCGCCCTCGGCGGGCTGCTCGTCGCTACCTACGTGCGCACCGATCGGCCGCAGCAACAGCAGGACGACGAACTCGATGCGCCCGGCAAGGCGGGCGGTCTCGGTGGTCTGCTGTCGTTCTTCGCCGTCGGATGCCCGACCTGCAACAAGTTGGCTGTCGTGGCGCTCGGCTCGACCGGCGCACTCGATTGGTTCGCACCGGCGCAACCGGTGCTGGCAGTCGCTGTCGGTGATCCTGCTGGGTTGGGCGCTGCGGTCACGGCTGCGCAGCCAGACCGCCTGCCGGATTGCTGTCTAGCCTCGCCGGGCGGGCAACATGGAACGATGAGCGCTGCCGTCTCGGAGATCTTCGACCCATCCGCCTGGACGGAGGTCGCCGGTTTCGACTTCACCGACATCACCTATCACCGCGCCAACGACGTCGCCGCCGTTCGGATCGCCTTCAACCGACCGGAGATCCGCAACGCCTTCCGCCCGAACACCGTCGACGAGTTGTATGCAGCGCTCGACCACGCCCGCATGTCGAGCGACGTCGGGTGCGTGTTGCTCACCGGCAACGGGCCGTCGCCGCGAGACGGCGGCTGGGCGTTCTGTTCGGGCGGCGACCAGCGGATCCGCGGCAAGGACGGCTACAAGTACGCCGGTGGCGAAACTGCCGACACCATCGATGCCGGCCGATCGGGTCGCCTCCACATCCTGGAATGCCAGCGCCTGATCCGGTTCATGCCGAAGGTCGTGATCTGCGTGGTGCCCGGCTGGGCGGCCGGCGGAGGACACAGCCTGCACGTCGTCTGCGACCTCACGATCGCCAGCGAGGAGCACGCCCGCTTCAAGCAGACCGACGCCGATGTCGCCAGCTTCGACGGCGGCTTCGGATCCGCATATCTGGCCCGATTCGTCGGCCAGAAGTTCGCCCGCGAGATCTTCTTCCTCGGCCGCGAGTACACGGCTCGGCAGATGCACGAGATGGGCGGCGTCAACGCCGTCGTGCCGCACGCCGAACTCGAGGCCACCGCGCTCGAATGGGCGGCGGAGATCTGCGCCAAGAGCCCCACCGCACAGCGCATGCTGAAGTACGCCTTCAATCTGATCGACGACGGTCTGGTCGGCCAGCAGATCTTCGCCGGCGAGGCAACCCGCCTGGCGTACGCCAGCGACGAGGCGACCGAGGGTCGCGACGCCTTCCTGGAGAAGCGCACGCCCGACTGGTCGGGGTTCCCGTATTTCTACTGAGTACGTCACGATCGAACGGATTGACGACGAGCGGCTGGCGACGTTCCGACTCAACGAGCGCGGCCTGGCCAACCGTCGCAGCAAGCGCGACGATGCCGGAGCCGGACTGTTCCTGGCTGAGGGTGATCTGGTGGTGGCCCGGGCGCTCGACGCCGGCTGCCGTCCGATGCGGGCACTCGTCGACGGGACGCGCATCCCCGAGGTCGCGGCCAGGTTCGTCGAGCGAGGTGGCGAGGCGTTCGTCGGCGGCGACGAGGTTCGCCGGATGGTGGCCGGGCTCGGTGTGTTGCATTCGATCATCGCCCTGTTCCACCGCCCCGCACGGCCGTCGGCAGCCGAACTCGCAGCAGCCTGCGATCAACTCGTCATCATCGAAGGCGTCGACAACCCTGCCAACATCGGCTCGATCATTCGCAATGCCGCCGCCCTGGGGTGGGACGGCGTGCTGCTCGATCACACCAGTGCCGACCCGTTGGCGCGCCGTGCGCTGCGGGTCGCGATGGGCACCGCGTTCTCGGTACCGCATGCCCGCACGACCGACCTGGCCGGCGAACTGGCAGCCATGACCGACCGCACTCTGTTCGCGCTCACCCCCGACCCGGATGCGGCCGACATACGGTCGTTGGCGGGCAAGCTGGCGCCGGGAACCCGACGCGCCGTGCTGATCGGGTCGGAGCGGGCCGGGCTCAGCGTCGAGGTGCTCTCGATCACGACTCCGGTGCGAATCCCGATGGCAGACGGCGTCGACTCGCTCAACGCCGCAGCGGCAGCGGCGGTGGCCTGCTACGCACTCGGTCGCGGCTGAACGTCACACCACCAGGCTCGGCGTCAGCTCTCGGCGGGAACGGTCCGTGTGCGGCCCCTGCGGCGCTTGTCGCGGCGCGACCCGCTGACCGAGGGCTCCCAGCTGAAGGTCTTGGTGGCGATCACTGCCCCGGCCAGACCCCACAACAGCACGAAGCCGATCTTGTCCCAGGTGAAACCGGGGGCGTCGACGAACGGGTTGAGCGTGTTCTGGAACGAGTTGACGAACGGCTTGAGCGGGAAGATGTCACCCACCAGGTCGAGCCAGCGCGGCGGCTCGTCGACGACGATGAACACGTCGGACACGAACGCCAGCGGAAGGATCGTGGCGTTTGCAACCGCCGGCGCAGAATCGGCACTCGGAACGAGCCCGGCAACCGCCAACCCGAGCGCCGCAAAACTGCCGACACCGACAGCGAAGGTCAGGATCATCGCCGGAACCTTGGCGAGTTCGATCGTGAGGTCGTAGGCGACGACTCCCAACGTGAGCTGTAGAACCACACCGAGGAGGGCGATCGACAGCGCTCCGAGAATCCAGCCGGCGAGGTAGACCGATGGCGGAATCGGCGTCGACCGCCAGCGCTTCAAGATCCCCTCGTCGCGCCGGATCGGCACGACGTTGACGAGGTTGGTGTAGGTGGCCGAGACCGCCGTGAACGCCGCCAGTCCGCCGGTGTAGAACTGTTGCACCGACCACGAACCACCCGGTGTGTCGACGGTTCCGTCACCGAACAGGGCGTTGAACAGCACCAGCATCAGCAGCGGCAGACCGATCGTGAAGAACATCCCGACCGGACTCCGCAGGGAGGTCAGCACCTGATAGCGGGTCTGCTCGCCGATCAGCCGAGCCGTCGACGGAAAACTCGTCATGGGGCACCTCCCTGAACGCCGGCATCGTCGTCGTTCAGGCGACCGAGTTGCAGGAACACGTCCTCCAGGGAGGGGCGGCGAACGCTCAGTCCGGCCAACTCGACCCCCCGCTCGACGGCAGCGGAAGTCAATCGGGCGAGCAACGCTGTCGGTTGCTCGGTTTCGATCCGCACCGCGCCCGACTCGACGGAGGCGGTCGGGGGAACGCCCAGGTGCTCAGCCGCGACACCCGCCGGCAGCTGGAACGAGATCGTGGTGTTCGGGGCACTGCTCATCAACTCGGCAGGCGTTCCCTCGGCGATCAGGCGACCCCCCGCCAGCACACCGACTCGATCGGCCAGATGCTCGGCCTCGTCGAGATAGTGAGTCGTGAGCAGCACCGTCGTGCCACCTGCACAGAGCTGTTGCACGAGTTGCCATGACTCGCGCCGAGCGACGGGGTCGAACCCGGTGGTTGGCTCGTCGAGGAACAGCAGTTCCGGGCGTCCGATGATCCCCAGCGCCAGGTCGAGTCGTCGCCGTTGCCCACCGGACAGCGAGCCGATCCGAGCGTCGATCTTGTCGGTCAACCCGACCATCTCGACGACCTCGTCGATCGGGCGCGGGTCGCGGTAGCACGACCGGTAGAAGCGCAACGCCTCTCGAACGGTGAGCTGGAGCTCGACACCTGAGCTCTGCAGGACGATGCCGATCCGGTCGCGGAAATCGCGTCCGCCATCGGCTGGATCCATACCGAGCACCGACACGCTCCCAGCCGTGCGCTGGCGGTGACCCTCGAGAATCTCGACCGTCGTCGACTTCCCCGCCCCATTGTGGCCGAGTAGGCCATAGACCTCGCCCTCGCCGATCTCGAAGGACACGCCGGCGACCGCTTCGTTGTCGCCGTAGCGTTTGCTGAGATCCGCCACCTCGATGATCGCCACGGTCAGCCCTTCCCGTAGGAGGCCGACGTGATCGGCAGTCCGGTGTCATTGCGAAGGTGCTCGGCGGCCGGCACGAAGTACCCCATCAGTTCCTCCCCGATCGCCGTCCCGTCGGGCAACTCTCCACACATCTGCTCGACGGCCGCTGCCATGTGCAGCAACCAGCGGTCGCGCTCGAGCGGTCCGACGTTGAACGGGAAGTGCCGCATCCGCAGCCGTGGGTGGCCACGTTCTTCCATGTAGGTCGGTGGGGCCGCCCCAATACTGGGCCAGGAACAGGCTGAGTCTGTGCTTGGCCGGCTCGAAGTCGGGGTAGTCGGGGTACAGCGGCGCCAACAACTCATCGGTCGCGATGCCGGCGTAGAACAGGGCGACCAGCTGATCGAAGAACGGCTGGCCCTCCACACGTGAATACAGGCTGGACGCCGTGGACTCGGAAGTCACGGCGCCCAGCCTACGGGGGAGTCTTTGGGCGTCGCCTCAGGCGGCGGGATTGAACTTGCGGTACTCGATCAACTCGTCACGCTTGAGTACGAACGGGGTTGACCCGTCGCAGGCGTCGAGGATCACGGCTTCGTCGGCGGCCAGCAGCACCAGGGCGGTGATGACGTCGTCGCCACGAGTCAGTTCAATGACGTCGCCAGTCTCGATTTGTTCTTCCAACAGTGTGGTCATGGTTCTCTCCGTTTGGCAGAGTCGGGTTCCACCCGACCTGCGGTCAACATTCGTATCGGATATAACGCCGGAGAGCTTGAGAGATTCCTGAATGAGGGTGTGTCATCCGCCACAGTTCAGGCGAAAGACAGTTGGGAGTTGTGCCAGGCACAACTCCCAACTCAGGCGAAGGGGGGGTCGATCCAGTCGGGGAAGACATCGGGAAACCGTCGCTGACCTGGTCGGTGTAGACCGCCTGACGCTTCTCGAGGAAGCTCGTCACGCCCTCGCGAGTATCGGCGCTGCGACCTCGATCGAGGATCGCTCGGCTGTCGGCACGGTGGGCCTTCATCGGGTGATCAGCGCCGAGCATCCGCCACATCATCTGGCGGGTCAGGGCGACCGAGACGGGTGCAGTGTGGTCGGCGATGTCGCCGGCGATCTCCCTGGCGACGACCATCAACTCGTCCGGCTTGTGCACGCTGCGGACGAGACCTCCGGCGTGCGCTTCGTTGACATCGAACACCCGCCCCGAGAAGCTCCATTCGAGCGCTTGGCTGATACCGACGACACGTGGCAGGAACCAGCTCGACGCCGCCTCGGGCACGATCCCGCGGCGGGCGAACACGAACCCGAACCGTGCCGCCGTGCTGGCGATCCGGATGTCCATCGGCAGCGTCATGGTGACCCCGACCCCGACGGCGGCACCGTTGATCGCCCCGATCACCGGCTTCTTGGACTCGAAGATCCGCAACGTCAGCATCCCGCCGCCGTCGCGCGGTACACCGGCATCGGTCTGCACGTCGCTGCCACCCCTGGCGAACGTGTCACCACCCGACGACAGGTCGGCACCGGCACAGAACGCCCGTCCCTCCCCCGTCACGATGACCGCCCGCACGTCGTCGTCAGCATCGGCAAGGTCGAACGCCGCCAGCATCTCGTGCAGCATCGTCCCCGTAAACGCATTCAACTTCTCAGGACGACACAACGTGATCGTCGCCACCGAGTCCAACACCTCATACCGAATCTGCGAAAAGTCGCTCATACAGCGACGCTAACGGCCACCCAGCCAACAGTACGAACGGGCCACCACGGATCCGAATCGTTCGCAACGCTGAAGTGAATCAATCCATCCAGCTCGCTGAGTCGGGATCGGTTTGCGTCCTCGCAAGGCGCAGCGAGCCCGAGTTGCCTCTTGGTCAACGAGCGGCGAGATGCAACGCAGCGAGGGCGCAACCCGGACCGACTCAGACGTCCAGGAAGCGGGAGGCGGCGATGCCGGAGCCAATCATGCCGACCAGGGCACCGAACGCCAGGATGATGATCGCCACCGTCCACTGGTAGCCGTCGACCACCACCAGGGCGGTCATGCCCGACGAGTCGGGGAAGTCCTGCACGCCCTGCGTCCAGCGCCAGTTGATGAACAGCATCGAGCCGACCGCGACGACGCCGCCGAGCAGGCCCTGGATCAGCCCCTCGAGCATGAACGGTATTCGGATGAACCAGTCGGTGGCGCCGACCAGTTTCATCACTTCGATCTCGCGTCGTCTGGCGAACATGGCGGTGCGGATCGTGTTCCAGATCAGCAGCCCCGAGGCGAACATCAGGGCGATCCAGAGACCGGTGGTGTAGGTACTGACGAACCCCTGCAGCTTGCTGATGAGGTCGAGTTGCTCCTCGGCAAGGGTGACCGAGTTGACGCTGGGGAGCTGCTCGTAGCTCTGCTTGAGGCCGCGCAGGAAGGCGACCTCGGTCGACTCGGCGGGCACGATCTTGAACAAGGTCGGGATATTCGTCTCGTTGAGCAGATTGCGGGTGGTCGGGTCGCCGGCCAGCACACGGTCGGCATCGGCCAGCGAGCACACCACGTCGCAGTACTCGAACGAGGCAACGGTTCCGTTGGCGACCTGCTCGTTGAGCGTGTCCGAGATGAAGTCGAGACCATCGGGTTGGGTGTTGGCGCTGACGAACACGATCATCTCGACGCCACCCTCCCAACGTTGCAGAAGGTTGTCGAAGCCGTGTTGGATCAGCAGTGTGAGGCCGAAGATCAACAGCGACACGGCCGATGTGATGATCGCCGCAGCGGTCAGTGTGACGTTGCGTTTGAACCCTGCGAAGGTTTCGCGCAGGGTGTACCTGAAGCGGGACAGCACTACTCGTACACGCCTCTCGCCTGGTCGCGCACGATCACGCCGCGGTCGAGCTGGATGACACGCTTGCGCATCGTGTTGACGATCCGTTGGTCGTGGGTGGCCATCACCACGGTGGTACCGGTCTTGTTGATCCGGTCGAGCAGGCGCATGATGCCCTCACCCGTGGTCGGGTCGAGGTTTCCGGTCGGCTCGTCGGCGATCAGGATCAGGGGCCGGTTGACGAATGCCCGAGCAACCGAGACGCGCTGTTGCTCACCGCCGGAGAGCTGGTGCGGAAAGCGATCTTCCTTGCCGGCCAGCCCGACCAGGTCGAGCACGGCGGGTACCTGTTGGCGGATGACGTGCTTGGGTTTGCCGATCACCTCTTGGGCGAAGGCGACGTTCTCGAACACGGTCTTGTTCGACAGCAGCTTGTAGTCCTGGAAGATGTTGCCGATGTTGCGACGCAGGTGCGGCACGCGGCTGGGCGGCATGTCGATGATGTTGCGGCCGGCGACCCACACGGCGCCGCGCTCTGGGCGTTCCTCGCGGTTGAGCAGGCGCAGCATCGTGCTCTTGCCCGACCCGGACGGCCCGACGAGGAAGACGAACTCACCCTTGGCGATGTCGAAGCTGGCATCGCGCAGCGCAACGACCTCGGTCGAGTAGCTCTTGGTGACGTTTTCGAGGCGAATCATGGGAGTACCCGAAGGCGCCCCGAGCGTATCGTCACCCGACCGGTCATCTCACGGCACCCGGTCGCTCCGACACAGTCTGACTCTTCACGGCGAGCGCAGCACCCCTATCGCTTCCAGCTGAGATCAGATTCGCCGCTCGCAAGGCACGAGAGCACGAAGTTGACTGCCCGGTCAATGAGTGCGATTCGTAACGCAGCGAGCGGTGAATCTGGCTCAGCTGGAGCGGCGCCAGCGGAGGTAGCCCTCCATGAACTGGTCGAGGTCTCCGTTGAACACGGCGTCGACGGCGCTGGTCTCGATCTCGGTACGCAGGTCTTTCACCATCTGGTACGGCTGCATCACGTACGAGCGGATCTGGCTGCCCCAACCGACCTGGGCCTGCTTGCCGGCGATCGCGTCGAGTTCGAGTTGGTGCTCCTCTTCGATCTTGGCGGCGATCAGCGACTTCAGCCGGTTCATCGCCCGCTCGCGGTTCTGGAGCTGGCTGCGCTCCTCCTGCGAGCTGGCAACGAGGCCGGTCGGCTCGTGGATCAGTCGCACCGCAGACGAGGTCTTGTTGATGTGCTGCCCGCCGGCGCCGGAGGCCCGAAATACTTCCATTCGGATCTCGGCCTCGTTGACCTCGACGTTGGGTGCATCCAGCTCGGGCCACACCTGCACGGCTGCGAAACTGGTCTGGCGGCGACCCTGGTTGTCGAACGGGCTGATCCGCACCAGACGGTGGGTGCCGCGCTCGCCGGTCATCAATCCATAGGCGTACCGGCCGCTGAGCGTGAACTCGGCGGAGTTGATGCCCGCTTCGACGCCCTTCGGATTCGTAGTTGAGCGTGATGTCGAAGCCACGCTGCTCGGCCCATCGGGCGTACATCCGCAACAACATCTCGGCGAAGTCCTGGGCGTCGACGCCACCGTCCTTGGCGTTGATCTGCACGATGCACGGCGAGTCGTCGTGCTCGCCGGTGAACAAGCTGCGCAACTCGAGCAGGTCGAGTTCGGATGCCACCGAGCCGATCTCGGCTTCGATGTCGGTCTCCTGGGAGGCGTCGTCTACCTCACGGGCCATCTCGTGCAATACCTCGGCGTCATCGAGGCGACTCGTCAGCGAGTCGAACGTGTCGACGTCGTCTTTCACGTTGGAGTACTCGGTGTTCACGCGCTTGGCGAGTTCGGCGTCGTCCCACAGATCGGGCCGCTGCATCTCCGATTCGAGCTCGGTCAACCGGTCTCGACCCTCGTCGATCTTCAGATAGACGCCGGCCTCGTCGAGGCGGCGATGCTGCTCGCGCAGGTCATCGGTGAAGTCACGCACATTGCACTCCTGTTCAGGCCGCGCCGTGGCAGAGCTTGAACTTCTTGCCGGAGCCACACGGGCACGGAGCGTTGCGTGGGGTCTTCTCGAAGGCGTCCTTCACGACCGTGGTGGGCTTGGACGTGGCGGCAGCCTGGACCTGGCTGGGCACGCCGGCCGGGATCTCTCCCTCAGCTGCCGCCGCAGCGGCGGCCCGATCGAACCCGCTGGACACCGGAGCGTCGTCGCTGGACGACATCTGCAGGTTGACCACCTTCGGCTCGAGTTTGGGCTGGTCGTCTTGCTGCTTGACCTGGACGTGCATGACGTAGCGGACGAAGTCCTGGGCGATGCCCTTCATCATTCCGCCGAACATCTCGTAGCCCTCGCGCTGCCACTCCACGAGCGGGTCCTTCTGACCCATCGCACGCAGGTTGATGCCCTCTTTGAGGTAGTCCATCTCCTCGAGGTGTTCACGCCAGCGCTGGTCGATGATGCGCAGCATCACCTGCCGTTCGACCTCGCGCATCACGTCTTCGCCCATCTCGACTTCGCGCTGCTCGTAGTGATTCGTGGCCTCGGCCATGATCACGTCGTACAGATCATCGCTGTTGCCGACCTCGGCCAGTTCTCCCGCCGTCAGCGTGGTCGGCCAGAACAAGACGAGTTCCTTGGCGAGACCATCGATGTCCCACTCGTCGGTGGCGGCCGACTGGCAGTGGCCCTCGAGCAGGGCGTCGATCGCCTCGGCGAGGTACTCCATGGCTGCCGACTTGAGATCCTCACCCTCGAGAATCTGATCGCGGCGCTTGTAGATCACCTTGCGCTGCTCGTTCATCACCTCGTCGTACTTGAGGACGTTCTTGCGAATCTCGGCGTTCTTCGTCTCGACCGTGGTCTGAGCCCGCTCGATCGCCTTGGTGACCATCTTGGCCTCGATCGCCTCGTCCTCTTCGAAGCGACCCATCGCCCACTGCAAGGCACCGGTGGCGAACAGCCGCATCAGTTCATCGTCGAGGCTGAGATAGAACCGGCTCTCGCCGGGGTCGCCCTGGCGGCCTGCACGACCACGCAACTGATTGTCGATACGGCGCGAATCGTGGCGCTCGGAACCGATCACGTACAAGCCGCCTGCCTTGCGGACCTCGTCGCCTTCGGCCGTGCACTCCGTCTTGAAGGCCGCCAACAGCTCGTCGTAGCGGGCGAACGCCTTGGCGCGCCCCTCCTGGTACTCCTCGGGCATCTCGACCAGCGGCCGCGGCAGCTCGAAGTCGTCGACCAGCAGGTCGGCTCCGAAACCTTCCTTGAGCACTTCGTGGCGGGCCATCAGCTCGGGGTTGCCGCCGAGCTGGATGTCGACGCCGCGTCCGGCCATGTTGGTGGCGACGGTGACGCCACCGAGCGCACCCGCCTGGGCGACGATGTCGGCCTCACGCGTGTGTTGCTTGGCGTTGAGCACCTCGTGGTCGATGCCACGCTGCAGCATCATCCGCGACAGCAACTCGGATTTGGCGACGCTGACCGTGCCGACCAGCACTGGCTGACCCTTGGCATGGCGCTCTTCGATGTCGTCGATGATGGCGTTGAACTTGCCCTCTTCGCCCTTGTAGATCAGGTCGGCCTGGTCCATGCGGGCCAACGGGACGATTGGTCGGCACCGGCACCACACCGAGCCCGTACGTGTTCATCAGTTCGGCCGCTTCGGTCTGGGCGGTTCCGGTCATCCCGGCCAGCTTGTCGTACATGCGGAAGTAGTTCTGGAGCGTGATCGTGGCGAGCGTCTGGTTCTCCTCCTTGATCTTGACCCCCTCTTTGGCCTCGACCGCCTGGTGGATGCCTTCCGACCAGCGACGACCCTCGAGGATGCGGCCGGTGAACTCGTCGACGATCTTGACCTCGCCGCCCTGCACGATGTAGTCCTTGTCGCGCTTGTACAGCTCTTTGGCCTTGAGGGCCACGGTGAACTGGTGCACCAGGTTGGCCGAGACGTCGTCGTACAGGTTCTCGACGTCGAGCGCCGCTTCGACTCGCTCGATGCCATCCTCGGTGGGCACCACGACGCGCTTGTCCTCTTCGACCTCGTAGTCGAGATCACGCTCGAGCGAGCGGATGATCGAGGCGAAGCGGTAATACAGCTTGGCGGCGTCTCCGACCCGGCCCGAGATGATCAACGGGGTGCGGGCTTCGTCGATCAGGATCGAGTCGACCTCGTCGACGATGCAGTAGCTCTGGCCGCGCTGGACCTTTTGGTCGAGCCGGGGCGCCATGTTGTCACGGAGATAGTCAAAGCCCATCTCGTTGTTGGTGCCGTAGGTGATGTCGGCGTTGTAGCTGCGGCGCTTCTCGGCGGGCGAGGTCATGAAGCCGGGGATGATCAGCCCGACTTCCAGCCCGAGCCAGCGGTGGATGCGACCCATCCACTCGGCATCTCGCCGTGCCAGGTAGTCGTTGACCGTCACCAGGTGGACGCCCTTGCCCCCGAGCCCGTTCAGGTACACCGGCAACGTGGAGACGAGCGTCTTGCCTTCTCCGGTCTTCATTTCGGCGACCCACCCGAAGTGCAGCGCTGCGCCACCCATCATCTGCACGTCGTAGTGACGTTGGCCGATCACCCGGTCGGCGGCCTCGCGCGTGACGGCGAATGCCTCCGGCAGGAGATCGTCGAGCGTGGCCCCGTTGTCGAGACGTTGGCGGAACTCGCCGGTCTTGGCCTTCAACTCACCGTCGGACAGCCGTCGGTAGTCGTCTTCCAGTGCGTTGATGTCGGGAATGATCCCTTGCAACGCCTTGAGTTTCTTGCCTTCTCCACCGCGGAGGATGCGATCGAGGATGCCCATGCGGCTTCCCAGCCTACCGCCCGAGATGTCACCGGTGCGGACGGGCGCCACCGCACTTCGCGCAGCCTCCTACGCCGCCCAGGGGCCGTGCACGACCGTGCCAACCGACGCCACCCGTCGACGTCCGACAGGCTGATGACGCGAGGGGTGGTTGCGGGTCGGGTGGTGGGCCGATGCCGTCACCAGGGCCGGCGTGGTCGCAACCGCCGCCCGTTGCACTCGGCGCGCTCCGGCATCGGTCAAGGCTGCCGATGCCGAGCGCAGGGTGGAGCCGGTGGTGATCACGTCGTCGATCAGCAACACTCGCTGTCCGGCGGCCGCCGGGCTGGCCCTGAACACCGGGCCGTGCAGTCGAGTCGAGCGGTCGAGGCCGGTCTGGGCGACACTTCCTTCACGTTCGCAGCAGCCGTCGGCTGGGAAGCCCGAGTTGGGCTGCGACACGACGGGCCACGAGTTCGGCCTGGTCGAACCCACGCCGATGCCGACGATGACGGCTGGTCGGCGCCCAGGTCACGACATCGAAGTCGCCCGGCCGAACGCCCGACGCCAGCAACCGATTGACCAGCAGACCGGCGAAATGGTGGGCGAGCTGCCTGCGGTTGGCGTACTTGAACCCCAACAGCACGTCGCGTGGACGCCCGGCGAAGGGAACGGCGGCGATCACCTCGGTGCTGAGCGGCATCGCCGCCGGCACCGCCAACGCGAACCGGCAGGTACGGCACAGCACCGGCCCGACCCGATCACACCCAGCACAACGAGACTGAAACATCATGCACCCCATCATGACGAAGGGGCTGTAACAACGCAGAGGGCCGGCCGAGGCAGCACTCTCTCGTTGCCATTCGTGTCGTTGCTATCAGCGGAGATCGGAGGCGCCGCTCGCAAGGCGCGGGAGCACGACGTTGACTCGCCGTCAATGAGTGCGATCCGAAACGCAGCGAGCGGCGTCACCGGCTCCGCTGATCAGTAGCGGTAGTTCTCGGGCTTGTAGGGGCCGGAGGGGGCCATGTCGAGGTACTCGGCCTGCTCATCGGTGAGCTTGGTCAGCTTGACGCCAAGGGCTTCTAGGTGCAGGCGGGCGACCTTCTCGTCGAGGTGCTTGGGCAGCACGTACACGCCGAGCGGATAGTTCTCGGTGTGGAGATACAACTCGATCTGGGCGAGCACCTGGTTGGAGAACGAGCAGCTCATCACGAAGCTGGGGTGGCCGGTGGCACAACCGAGGTTGACCAGCCGTCCCTCCGCCAACACGATGATCTGGTGGCCGTCGTCGAACTTCCAGACGTCGGTGCCCGGCTTGAGTTCGTCGCGGGTCGCACCCGAACGCGCCAGGCCGTCCATGTCGATCTCGTTGTCGAAGTGGCCGATGTTGCACACGATCGCGTTGTGCTTCATCTTCTTCATGTCGGCAGCGGCGATCAGACCCATGTTGCCGGACGCCGTGACGAAGATGTCGGCGCTCTCGACGACGTCTTCGAGCGGAAGCACTTGGATGCCCTCCATCGCCGCCTGGAGGGCGTTGATCGGGTCGATCTCGGTCACGATCACACGGGCACCTTGGCCGCGAAGCGACTGCACGCAGCCCTTGCCGACGTCGCCGTACCCGAGCACGACAGCGACCTTGCCGCCGATCATCACGTCGGTGGCGCGTGAGATCGAGTCGACCAGCGAGTGGCGGCAGCCATACAGGTTGTCGAACTTCGACTTGGTGACCGAGTCGTTGACGTTGATCGCCGGGAACAACAGCTCGCCCTCTGCGAACATCTTGTAGAGGCGCTTGACGCCGGTCGTGGTCTCCTCGGTGACGCCCTTGATGTGCGACGACATGCGGGTCCACTTCTGGGGGTCGTTCTTGAGCGAGCGCTGCAGCAGCCCGAGCACGATCGCCAACTCGGCGTTGGATGCCTCGGTGGGGTCGGGCACCTGGCCGGTGCGCTCATACTCGACGCCTTTGTGGAGCAGCATCGTGGCGTCGCCACCATCGTCGAGGATCATGTTCGGACCGTCGTAGATCGTGCCGTCGGCACTGATCGGCCACGTCATCATCTGCTCGGTGCACCACCAGTACTCCTCGAGCGTCTCGCCCTTCCAGGCGAACACCGGGACACCCTTGGGGTCCTCCGGAGTGCCATCGGGGCCGACCGCCACTGCGGCGGCAGCGTGGTCCTGGGTCGAGAAGATGTTGCAGCTCGCCCAGCGAACCTCGGCGCCGAACTCGGTCAGCGTCTCGATCAGCACGGCGGTCTGAATGGTCATGTGCAGCGAGCCGGAAATACGGGCGCCGGCCAATGGCTTGGTCGGGCCGTACTCTTTGCGGATCTGCATCAGCCCTGGCATCTCATGCTCGGCGAGCATCATTTCCTTGCGGCCGAACGGTGCAAGCGACAGGTCGGCGACCCGGAAGTCCTTGGGCGCGGTGGTGGAAGTCATGTGATTCGGTCTCCTCCGAAGTCGGTGAGGTGGTGCGAGCTGGGGCCTGCTGGCACCGTTCGAGTCAGCTCGCGCGTGCACCCACGATACCGGGCGCCGCCGGAATCAGCCGTTGACGGGGTCGGCAGCCAGCACGACGGCGTACACGTCGAGCAGGTAATCCACGTAACCGCCCCGGTTGAAGAACCGCAACTGGTACGGGTCGGCGTCTCGTGCGCCGTACGTGAGCAGCGCCAGGTTCGGCACCGCTTCGTTCTCGCGCAGATTGAGGTTCGAGACGACCGGTGGCGCTTGGTCGGCGGGTGGCGCCGCCGGCGTGGGGTACGCAGTCATGTAGGTGACGACGGGAGCCCATGGGTACTGGCGCTGCAGTCCGGCGGCCGTGAGGTTGCCGAGTAGACCGATCTGGGGACCGACCGGCGAACCGTCGATCTGCACATCGTTGACGAAGTCCTGGAAGCTCCAGTCCTCGGCTTTGCCAGGGCCGAGCGGCTGATCACCGAACTCGGCCAAGCGGGTGTCGAAGGCGCGGTACGGCCCGACCAACGGAATCACTCGGCCGAGCTGCGACTCGACGAGCTTGCCGTTCACCAGGTACCCCATGATGTCGACGACGAGTCGCGTTTCGCCGGCGAAGTTGAACACCGTAATCGAACCGCTGGCCCCGACCGGGAGGATCGCCAGGTTGGCGCGCACACTCCCGGCCTGGAGGTTGACAGTGCTGGTCTCGGGCACCGTGCCGACCGGAATCCGATCCGGCAACGCCGACAGATAGGTGGACGTGCTACCGGGGAACACGTTCTGACCGGTGATGTTGACCACGACGCCTTTGATGTTCGGGTCATTCGGAATCGGGGTGCCCGGCGTCGAAGCATCGACGGCTCCCCAGATCGGGACGTCGACCTGCCACCCTGCACCGAGATTGGCGCCGCCGAACTGGGCCAGCTGAGAGTCGTAGGCGCGGATCGGCGAGATCGGGATCAGGCGCGCGCCACGACCGCCGTCGGGTCCGCCGGTGTACTGGCTGGTCGAGAACCACCCCGAGATGTCGATCGCCACGTGGGCACTCCCCGGGCCACCGTCGGTGACGAGCCGGAGCGAGATCTTGCCGTCGGCACCGGGGCGCAGGATGGCAGAGTTCGGAACAGCGGGTCCGGAGCGGAAGTTGACCACCGATGTGGTGCCTTCGGCAGCGCCGGTCGGGAACGCTCGGAGATAGCCGTTCTGGTTGGGGGCGATCACGATGATGCTGACGACCACGGCCAGGACCGAGTCGTCGAAGCCATCGCTGTTGGCGTCGAGCGGCGCCGGGATTCCGGGTGATCCGAGCACGGGAACATCGAACGTCGTGCTGGTAGCGAGCGGGGCCGATGGTTTGCGTCCGAGCGGAGCAACGTCGTTGTCGACCGTCGCGCGTGTCGAGAATTCGAGTAGGTGTGACCGAGTGGAACTCGCCACCGGCGCCCAGCGTTCCCCCGAGCGCCTCGACGGTGCGGTGCGGGCCCGAATCGAGCATCACCGAGGTGACGGCGGCGGTGGCGAGCACGGCGATCATCAGACCGGCGCGAACAAACCAGGGTCGAACAGTGCGGCTCACAGGATCGGAGCGTAACGCGTCAGGCGTGTGTCGGGCCATCGCGCCCTCAGACCTCGAATGTTGGCGCGATCGCAGCGTCGGAGACGATCGATGTGAGCCGTTGGAACTCAGCGTCATCGAGCTCGGAGGCCTCCTCCACCAACATCACGGGAATTCCGTCACGAACCTCGTAGGTGCGACGCAGGCGCGGGTTGAACAACACCTGCTCGGCCTCGATGTAGAACAGCGGGCCCTTGTCCTGGGGACAGGCGAGGATGGACAGGAGGGCGGCGTCGAGGCTCATGGTGTTCCTTCAGAAATCATGGTGGCGTACAACGAACGTGGTGATCGAGGAGCTGATCGTCAGAGTACCGACTGGGCGACGCAGGCAGCTCGATCGGATCAAATCAGGCACTCGTGATCAGTGCCAGGATCTCGGCGACGCGACTGTCGCACTCGTCGCGATCGCTGGCCTCGAGGTTGAGTCGGAGCAAGGGCTCGGTGTTGGACGGGCGAAGGTTGAACCACCACGAGCCGCAGTCGACCGTGAGCCCGTCGAGGCGATCCTGGGACCGGTTGGCGAATGCCCCGCTGACGTGGTCGATGATCGACGCCGGGTCGTCGACGGAGGTGTTGATCTCTCCGCTCGCGGCATAGCGCTCGAACGGCTTGCGCAGCACGGACAGGCCCTGCCCGCTGCGGCTCAGTTCGTCGATCACCAGCATCGTCGCGATCAGGCCGCTGTCGGCCCGATAGTTCTTGGCGAAGTAGTAGTGGGCAGAGTGCTCACCGCCGAACACGGCGCCTGTGGCGGCCATCTCCTGCTTGATGAACGAATGCCCGACCTTGGTGCGCACCGGCACACCGCCGTGTTCGAGGATCGTTTCCGGCACCGCTCGCGAGCAGATCAGGTTGTGCAGGACCGTGGCACCCGGGTTCGTGCGCAGCACGGCCGCTGCGAGCATCGCCGTGGTGGTGGAACCGCTGATGCCGACACCTTGCTCGTCGACGACGAACACGCGGTCGGCGTCACCGTCGAACGCCAGGCCGAGGTCGTAGTCGCCGGTCGACATGCGTGCTTGAAGATCGCGTTGATTGGCCGGCTGGAGTGGATCAGCGGGGTGATTGGGAAAGCTGCCGTCGAGCTCGCCGTACATCAACTCGAGTTCGATCATCGGCAACCGGTCGAACACCGCCGGCACCACCAGCCCGCCCATCCCGTTTGCGGTGTCGGCGACGACCCGCATCGGGCTCAGCGCATCGATGTCGACGAACGACAACACGTGCTCGACGAACGCAGGCAACACATCGTGAGCACTCATCGATCCGGCCCGGCCGGCAGGCCGCGGCCCGGCGCCGTCGAGCACCGCCTCAGCGGTGTCTCTGACCGTCGCCAAGCCGCTGTCGATACCGACCGGTCGGGCGCCCGATAGGCAGAGCTTGACGCCGTTGTATTGCGAGGGGTTGTGCGATGCCGTGAACATCGCCCCGGGAGCGTCGAGCGAGCCGGCGGCGAAATACAACATGTCGGTCGACCCGAGCCCGAGATCGACGACGTCGAGACCCTGCTCCATCACCCCGCGCCCGAACTCGGCCACCAGCTCCTCACCGGATTGGCGCATGTCGCGGGCGATCAGCACACGATCGGCGTCGACGAACCGGGCGTAGCCGACCCCGAGCGCATGGGCGACCTCGCCGTTCAACTGGTCGGGCACGGTCCCACGCACGTCGTAGGCCTTGACGATTTCCTTCAGCACTGACATAAGCGGTCATCCAACCTACCCGGCAGGAGCAGCAGGTTCGGTCCAATCGTCAGCAGCCGGGTCGAGGTCGGTGGAGAGGTCGACCGTCGCCGGATCGTGCCAGGCGAGGTCTGGCTCGTCCATTCGGGTCGCGTCGAGCGGCTCGACGGCGCTCGACTGATCGGTCGGATCGGCCTGCTCGGCAGCGATCGGGGCGGGCGGTCCGGCGAACGGAACGGGCACTTCGGCGAGGTGGCGAACATCGCCCCGGCGACGCCAGAACACGCACAAGCCGATCCCGAACAGCGTCGCCAAGATGGTGAGCCAGTCGACCATCGTGCGCCCATAGCCCAGTTCGACATGGGTATCGGTCGGCACGACCACCATCATGTTGGGCCCGACGCGATACGGCCCATCGGCACCCGAGGCATTCCAGTTCGGGAAGTAGCTGACCCGAACCAGCACGGGAACTCCGACCTGATCGACGTCGAACGAGAGCGACTCCTGTTCGATCTGAACGTTGCTGACAGCGACGGCCGGGAGCGCCACCGCCTGGATCGGCTCGTTCGGTACGACGATGTCGACCCGCCGACCATTCTCGCCCGGTGTTCCTTCGCGGCGCGACAGATCGACGTCGACCCCGATCCGTTGCCAGGTGTCCGGCCCGTCATCGGCCGGCATGGCGGCCCATTCCTCGGGATTCTGGAACCAGCTCGTTCCCAGTTCCAGGTTTCGCTCGCGGGCGTCGCCCGACCGGCCGGCGACCACGACGGGCTGTGTGGAGAGCGGCACGACGATGTCGGAATCGGCGACGCGGTAGATGTCCCACGGGGTCGACGATGTGATGAACGTCAACTCGGCCTGGGTTGCCGCTTGTGCCTTGGCCTCGTCGGTGCGCACCATCACGTACCGAACGCCGAGGTCCTGGAGGTGTCGCACGCCGACGTTGGCGTCATTGTCGACGTAACGCAGTTCGCGGACGGGGTTGGACGACTGCTTCGACATCGCCGCCGTCGTCAAGAAGTGATACGGCGTGGTGCCGCTGGCCTCGAAGAACAGACCCTCCATCGAACCGATGCAACCGTCGGTCCAGAACGGCAACAGCATCAACGCCATCGTGGTGCCGTACTGGCCGTTGTCGCCGCTGTTCTCCCACATCGCCCTGCCGCACCCGAGCGACTCGTCGGCTCCGATCCGGCCCATCGTGGTGACGACCTGGTGGTATTCGGTGTAGTACTGATCGCGGCCCTCGTAGCCGGCGAAGTTGTAGCGCGCCCAGCCGTCGCCTTGGGCGTCGGCGTTGGTGCTGGTTGAAATGAAGGGGCCCCATGAATACAGCGACGAACCGTCATCGGTGGACGTGTGGCCATCGAACGGCAGGGCCTGAAACATGAAGCCCAGCACGACCAAGACACCGGCCGCCGAGACACCGGCGAACCCGGTCGACGCCCAGACCGACGGTTGATCGAGTGCACGACGGTCGCGAACCGCGTTCCACACGAGGCTGAACAGCTCGTAGCCACCGATCATCATCAGCAGATAGCGGACCAGGTAGACGAACGGCAGCAACCGCGGGTTCCACAACAGTCCGATCACGGGGAGGCTGTCGCGCGACAGGTACACGCCTGCCACGAAGACCAAGCCGATCACTCCCAGCGCGGCGCCGTTGAGGTTGCGGCGCACGATGCTCATCACGAACCCGAACACGGCGAGCGAGGTGATGATCATGTCGAGCGGCGCCGTGAGCGGGAAGAACATCGCCCACCAGTCGTCGCGGGGCCCGTACTTCATGTCGGTCATGTAGGCGTGGTCGAGCAGGAACGGACCGGCCCACCACATGATCAACAGCACGCTCGTGATGCCGACCGTGAGGGCGTACACCAGGCGCGTGCGGTCGATCCAGACCAGGCACATCACGAGCGCGGCGACGACCACGAAGATCAGCACGATGCCGTGCGACACGCAGGCGGCGGCGATCAGCACCGACGCCCACACCCGGTACTTGCCGGTCCGTAGACCGGCCGCCAGTACGCCCAGCGCCAGGATTCCGATCGAGAGTGCGATCGAGAACGAGAATTCCCCGGCCATCGTGGACTTGAGGTTGCCGCCGTAGATGCTGAAGCTCTCGTCGAGCACGAAGGCGAGACCGGCAAAGGCGAACAGCTCGGGCATCGGGTACCGGAAGTTGGCCAGCCGCCCGAATGCCCAGCACGAGGCCGGCAACGTGACGATGCCGAGCACGGCGACCAGCTTCATCGCCACGCCGTACGGCAACAGCACGTCGACCAGCAGAATCGCCAGCGCCGGCAGCACCATGTAGAAGCGGTAGGCGGGCATTCCGCCGTACCAGTCCATGGTCCAACCGTTCAGTCGAAAAGAACCGAGCAGGTGATCGCGCAGGAATGCCGGGCCCCACACATGGGCACCGAAATCGCCGCCGGTCGGCGTGGTGTCGTCGAACACCAGGTCGCGGCCGGGGAGCGGGCTGAGGTGCACGACGTTGAGCATGATGCCGGTCGTGATGACCAGCGTCAGCACCGTGACGATGTACTTGACGAGCCGATCGGTCGGCCATGGGCGGGCCGCCCATTCGGTCGGGCGCCGAACGATCCGCCGCCACACCCGATCGAGCAACGCCGGCTCGGGCGTCGGGATGGACTGCGTTTCGGGCGCTGTTCCGAGCGACGCCAGGTCGAACTCCGTTGATTCGATCGGCGACCCGACGAGTGCTTCGAGTTCGTGGTGACCGATCCCTGCCGTCGCAACGGCGAGCCCGGCACCACCTTCGACGGCACTCTCAGCGGCATGTTCTTCGTGGTCCGCAAGCGCGCTCGCAGGTTCGACGTTCGGTCGATCGACCGTACCGGTGTCTCCGGCGTCTGCGATGTCGAGCCCGCCGTCGTCGAACGTGTCGTTCGGGTCAGTGTCGGGTTCTTCGAGTGGATTCGTCGATGTCGTCGGTCATGGAGTACTCACCATCTTGCCAGTTGGGCAATGCCCAATTTCGTCACCTGTTCCATCATCGATTCGAGAGCACCATGATGACGCCGGTGGCGTTGAACGCCGCATGGGTCACGATCGCCGGACCGATCCGCTTCGTGATCAGCACGCCGGCTCCGAACACCAACCCTGCCAAGAACAGGCCTGGATACTCGACAGGACTGAGGTGGATCAACGAGAACCACGCGGCGGTGAGCAACAACGCCGGAACGGCGTCGATCGCCGATGCGAGTGAGCGTTGCAGCATGCCGCGGTACACGAGTTCTTCGACGATCGGGGCACCGACCACCACGATCACGACCAACAACACGGCCGAGAAGCCAGTCGCTCGATCGGCGAGGTCCTGAGCGCGCTCCTCGATCCGCTGTTGGGAGAACGTGTCGGGCCACAGCCCGCGCAGTGGCACGTACAAGAGCGGAATCAGCGCCAGCTGGGTCAGCACTCCGACCGGGATCCCGATCAGATCGACCGGCCGAAACCGCACAGCGAAGTCGGCGGCCCACCGGCCGCTCCCGAATCTGCGACTGGCGAGCGTCAAGGCGACCAGAAATGCGGTCCAGGAACCCAGCACGACGACGAACAGCTGAGCAATGGTGAGGTCGTCGCCGAGCTTGGTGCCCATCGCGGCGACCAGCACGGGTGCCAACACGACCGACCCCACGATCCAGCCGATCGCCCACGTCGCGGCCGCAGGGGCGACCGGGATCGCGACGAGATCGTCTGGTTGATTCACGGCCGCGCAGGGTAGCCGGTCAGACGGCGATCAGGGTCTGCCTGACCGGCTGACGCCGGTCGCGCACCTGCCAACCACGCGGCGCTGTGAGACGACCGGCGTGCCGATCACACATGTCGTAAGCATGCGGGTCACGCTCAGCCGCCAGGTCATCGAGCCACACCTGGGCATGCGAGTACTGAAAGGTGAGCGTTACCGCTGCTGATTCGCTGCAGCCTGACCGCGAGCACTGTCTCATCGAGACGACACCGTAGATCGTGATCCGGCGTGCGTGGTGGACCCATTGTGCAGGGGTGACGGATGAGCGCCGCCGGGTGAGCTGCCATCTCCGAGATGGCCCCGTAGCATGGTCCGATGGACAACCTGCCCCCTCCGCCGCCTCCCCCGCCTCCGGGCCGCGGCCGGCCGGTCGGTCAGCCGCCCGGAAAAGACCGCCGTCCCACGACACCCGATGGCGAGAAGGGTGCGACCCCGCCCTGGGTTCGGCGCTGGATGCCGTGGATCGCGATCGGCATTTTCTTGTCGATCTTCCTGGTTCCGTCGTTGCTGTCGGGCGATGACGGCGACGAGATCAGCTACTCCGAGTTCATCGCCCTGGTCCAGGACGGCGACGTCGAAAAGATCACGATCGAAACCTCCGGCGGCAAGATCACCGGTGAACTCAAGAACGGCACCAAGTTCGTCTCCAACGGCGGCGGCGACCGCGGATTGTCCGAGACCGACGAGGCACTGGTCGATTCCCGGGGCGTGACGAAAGAGTTCAAGTCCCCGAGCAGCAACTGGTTCCTGAGCATCATCGGGCTGTTGTTGCCGGTGATGCTGATCATCGGGTTCTTCGTGTGGCTCCAGCGCAGGGCGCAGGGCCAGATGGGCAACGTGATGTCGATCGGGCGCAGCCGGGCCAAGGCCTACGACACCGATCAACCTTCCACCACGTTCGCCGACATCGCCGGCTACGAGGGCGTCAAGACCGAGATCAACGAAGTCGTCGACTTCCTGCGGATGCCCGAACGATTCCGCGAGATCGGTGCTCGCGTACCCAAGGGCATCTTGCTGGTCGGCCCCCCTGGCACCGGCAAGACGCTGTTCGCCCGGGCTGTCGCCGGCGAAGCGGGCGTCGGGTTCTTGTCGGTCACCGGTTCGGACTTCATGGAGATGTTCGTCGGCGTCGGCGCCAGCCGTGTTCGCGACCTGTTCCAGCAGGCCCGCCGCATGGGCAAGGCGATCATCTTCATCGACGAACTCGACTCGATCGGCCGCAAGCGCGGCGCCGGCCTCGGTGGCGGGCACGACGAACGCGAGCAAACCCTCAACCAGATGCTGTCCGAGATGGACGGCTTCGAAACCAGCGAGGGGATCGTGATCATGGCGGCGACCAACCGCCCGGACATCCTCGATCCGGCGCTGCTGCGCCCCGGCCGATTCGACCGCACGATCGTCGTGCCGTTGCCCGAGTACGACGAACGCAAGGCGATCCTGATCGTGCACAGCCGCGACAAGCGGATGGGCCCGGACGTCGACCTCGACACGATGGCCCGCGCCACCCCAGGCATGGCCGGCGCCGATCTCGCCAACCTGGTCAACGAGGCCGCCCTGATCGCCGTTCGCCGTGGCTCGAAGCAGATCGAACGGATCGACTTCGAGAACGCCCGCGACCGGGTCGTGCTCGGCGCCAGCCGTGAGTCGTTGATCATGAATGCCGAGGAGAAAAAGGCGACCGCCTACCACGAGGGTGGGCATGCCTTGTTGTCGGTGGTGCTGCCCCACGGCGACCCGCTCCACAAGGTCACGATCCTGCCGCGCGGCATGGCACTGGGCGTCACCTGGAGCCTTCCGCAGGAGCGCCACACCTACTCGAGGGAGTACTTCGAGGACACGATCTGCAAGGCGATGGGCGGACGTGTCGCCGAGAAGCTGGTGTTCGGCCACCTCAATTCGGGCGCCGCCAACGACCTCGAACAGGCCACCGGCATCGCCCGCCGCATGGTCCGCGAGTGGGGCATGAGCGACGAGGTCGGGCCGATGGCCTGGCACAGTCAGCAGCAGGTGTTCCTCGGCGAAGACCTGATGTCACAAGGCCGCGAGTACAGCGAAGACACGGCCAAGATGCTCGACGTGGAGATCAGCAAGCTGCTGCATCGTCAAGAAGCACGGGCCCAAGAGCTGCTCATCAAGTACCGCAGAGGCCTCGAATTGATCGCCGAAGCGCTGCTCGAGCACGAGACGATCGACGGCCCCGCCGTCGCCAAGCTGATCCAACAGGGCCTCGACGAGGTCGGCGTGACCGACCACTTCGAAGCCAACGTGCTCGGCATCCCCGAGTAATTCCGCTACTCGCAGCCGCCTGAACGGTCGATCGAGCCGGGCTCTCGGGCGTTGGCGATGGCTGCCCACAGGTCGGTGGCGGTGACCGGGCCGAGGAAGCCGTGGTGCACGACACCGTCGGGGTCGGCGATCACCAGGCACGGCACAGCGTCGATGTCGTAGCGCTGATGCAGGTCGGGGCGACCCTGGAAACTGGCGGTCGCCACCGTCACCTGATCGCTGGCCACCACTTGTGCCTTGCGCACCACGTCGGCGCAAGTGGTACACGAATCGGATGTGAACACGGCGACCAACCAGTTGTCACCGTCGAAGTCGCTGCGGTCGAGCTGGGTCGGCATGTCGCGGCGCTGTTGGGTCGGCGGATCCGCCTGGCGCTTGCGCTTCACGACGGTAGACAGCACACCGGCCACAGCCACGATCGCCAGGGCGATGAGCAGACGTTCCATCAAGACAGATGTCTACCAGCGGCTCAGCCGGCCGGCACCGCCCACGCCGAAGTTCGCGTGCCGCCGCGTCCAGTCGGGTAGGAGCGTTCGATGAACACCCTGGTGGACGACTCGATGATCAGCTGGCGATTGAACGTGACCGGATCGGTGAGGTCGATCACGACAAACCCGAGGGTTGGGAGCACGAGGCCTTGCAGGCCGGCGACCGGAACCGGACCGGCCGTGCCGACCGCCGAGACCGACACCACACCTTCTGCCATGTCGGCGTTGTACACGATCACGGCGGCGGTGGTCGGTTCCGGAGGCCCAGCCGACAGATACCAGGTCGTTGCGACGTGGCCGTCTTGGCGAACGGTCGCCCCGGCGATCACGGAGGTCGCCACGACGCTCGTCGACGACGCGGGTGGTCGCCCGCTCCACCACGATGGCTTCCTCTGCGGTCGATGTGGCGAACACGGTTGCGTGGCGACCCTCGGGAATCTCCGCCAGCGACCCCGGGTCGAAGGTGACCACTTCGCGTGCCGGCACAACGATCGGATCGACGGCGACCGAGGCGATCCCGAGGATGATCGACGTCGACCTCGACCTGATTGTCGGTCGGGTTGTAGATCGAGTAGCGCTCGGAGACGCCGGGGCCCTTGTCGCCGTTGACGAACCACCACTGGTCGCGCAGGGCGGGCGACGCCAGCGTGACCTGGGTTCCGAGCCGGCCGCCACCGAGGAACCGTTGCGAGCGGCCGACCACCAGCCTGCCGCGCGACACCTCCACGGACACCGCCAGGATCGGCTCGCTCTGGGCGCCGGCGCCGGGCGCCCCCAGGTCGACGACCCTGATGCTGCGAGCCGGCACGGTCAGACCCTCGATACGACGCCGGCCGCCGTGAGCCCTCGCGGGTGGCGAACTCGAGATTGACGACGACCGTTTGCTCGTAGGGGTTGGTGAGAATGACCTGATTGAGGCTGCCCTCGACGGTGAAGCCATCGGCGAGATACCACGTGTCGGAGGTGGCATTCGCACACGGCGAGGTGCTGTTGCCGGACGGATGGAACGCCTGCTGCTCGACGATCGCGCCGCCTCGCTCGATCTCGATCACAGCCCCGACCATCGTGCCCGGCAAGGTTGCGTCGAGGTCGACCGTGGCCGACGACCAGGGGTCGACAGCAAGTTCGAGACGCTGCGACTGCTGCTGATCGTTGACGAGCAGAATGGTGCCGACCAGTTGCTCTGCGACTCGATTGGCGATCACCACCGCTCCCTCGACACCGTCGACGCCCGTTGCCGGAACGCCCGGGCAGAACCAGGTTTCGGTCAAGCCCGACGTTGGTGGCGCCGAGGGCATCCAGCCGCTCGCAGACACGCTGAACGTTGCGGCGTCGGCCTCGACCCGCTGACGGGCGGAATAGATCAGGGCGGCGAACGCCGCTACCACCAGGATCAGGGCCGGAACTCGACGCTTCACGAGTCGACCTCCCACGACGGTTCGCCCCACAGCGGGTCGTCATCGACATCGACCTCGACAGGGGAATCGTCATCGAGAGGAGGCGACTCGTCGGCAGGCAGCTCACTCGACTGATCTGATTCGACCTGTTCAGAAGTCTCCCAGCCACCGCCTTCGAACTCGTCGACCGACTCGTGACCGTTGGAGGGGGATGCCAACACTTCGCCGACCACACCGGTCGACATCACATCGTCGGTCAGATCACCCTCGTCGAGGTGGATCAACGTCTCGTCGTGAACCGACAACGATCGCTTGCGACCGAATGGTGATCGGGCTCCTGCGGCGAGCACCAGCGCCGCCACCCACAACACCATCTGGGAGGCCACCCACCAGCCTCGATTGGCGTCGCGGCGATACGTGAGGACACCCGTTCCCGGGGATTCGATGTCGAACGCCGTGGTCACGCCAAACCCAGGATGGCCCGGCACATCGACGCCGTCGACGGCGAGTTGCAGCCTGGGGTCGAACGGAATCGCCAGGTGCACGACACCGGGCGCGACCTCGTTGGCGGCGGCCGGTTCGCCCCACGCTGCGCCGACCATCGAGGGCACCGCCTCGCTGAGGTCGGAACGGGCCAAGGTCTGTTCGCCGGCCAGGCGCGAGGCGGCGGCGGCGGCGCCGGTGAGCTGGGCACCGACCGGGAACCAAGCCTGGTTGACGTATACCTCCAGCGACGGCGGGCCGTAGATCGAACCGATGTCGAGCTGGTTCTCGAACGCCGCCAACAGCCCATCGGCGAGTGGAATCGGATCGTCGACCGTCGAGGCCGCCCCGTCGGTCTTGGGGATCACGATGTACCGAATACCGAGCGGCGCCAGGATTCGACCGGCCCGCAGCGTTGATCCGTCGGCGATCAGACCGAGCGCCACCTCGATCGAGTCGTCGGCGCGGGTGCGCGGTACGACGAACCGGTCGGTGAACGACAGCTCGCCGGCGTCGGTGACGGCGTAGGCGATCCCATCGATGAACTCGCGGCCGGGTACCGGCAGGACGCGAGGATCGCCGACGTACAAGACGTGGTAATCGCCGAGCTCTGGGGCGACACGGAGTTGTGCCGCCAGCAAGCCCGGCATCGGGGTGCGCGGCGTGTGCCATGAGCCGTCACCGATCGCCAACACCGCCGGCACCAGGCCCACGACGATCGCCACATTGGCGAGCAGCCCGATCGGTTGCCGCCACCCGAAGCCACGATCGAGCACGTCCGTTCCGAAACCTCCGGTGACGGCTGCACTCGCCAAGGCGAGGCCGAGCGCGATCGGCACCGCCAACATCGCCGGTCGCGGCAAGGCGATGTCGAGACTGCCTCGGTCGGACGCGATCAGCAGGGCGCCGAACACCAAGACCAGGGCGGCGGCGCGGACGCTCCAGGTGAGGCGCCACGCTCGCGTCAGCGCGACCGCAGCCAAGACCGGGAGATACAGGGCGACCGCCAAGACAGCGAATCGTTCGGTGGTTGGCGACAGCGAGGCGGTCTCGTAGATGGTGCGACCGGTCGATCCGGCCTGGTTGACACCCATCAGGTCGTCCCAGTGCCAATCGAGTGCCCATGGCAGGTTGAGCAGTGTGCCCAAGGCGGCAGAGACGAGTGTGCCCCCAGCCAGCCAGAGGGTGACGCGCCATGAGCCCCCGGCGAGCAGCGTCGCCAGAGCCACGACCAACCCGACGACGATCCACAACACGACCACGACCGGGACGAACCCGGCGCTGACCCCGAGCACGAGCGTCATGAATGCCAGCGCCCGCAACCGATGTCGCACCCCGACCGAAACCACGCCATCGCTCAAGTCGAGGTCGGCAGCTGCCGGGTCGGCGGTCTCGATACCGGCGATTCTCCGCAGCAGATGCAGCATCCAGGGGAGGGTCGCGAACCAGACCAGGCCCGACCAGTCACCCCGACTGAGCAATCCCGGCACCAGCGGGGTGCCGACATACACGACCATTCCGGCGATCCGAGCCCGGTTGACCGGGAACACGGTGCACAGGCGCCAGGTGCCGAGCGCCCCCAGCAGGTAGAGCCCGACGATCGAGGCGGTCAGCAACAAGCTCATGTGGAACAGCGTCAACACGCTGCTCACGGCCAGCAACGCCCAACCGGTCGGCAACGCCGCAGTCGAGCCGAACGAGCGCCCATCGAAGCTGCCGCGGTACTCGCTCCACAGGTCGCCCGGACTCTCCGGGAACGGCAGGAACTCACCGACCGTCGGCACCGCCTCGCGGATGAACACACGACTGCCGATCACGATCGCCAGAACCACGAGAAACCAGGCCAACAGCGGGCCGAACGACGCCTCGCGCCAGCGCTTGACCGTGCTGTCAGCGCCGACGAAGGTCATCGTTTCCTTGCCGCGCAGGTACGACGTGAGCCGCGAGCTGCCGTGGTTCTGGAGCCCGAGCACCTCTCGCTCGTGCACGACTCGTTGCCCTGCGATGGCGCGACGCCGCGACACGATCGCCGTCGACCGCGGAACCAGGCCCACGAGTGCCCGCAGCGACGAGAGCGCTTCGCCGAACCGGCCGGTGAAGAGTCCGATCACCAATTCGACGAGGGTGAGGAACACCATCTGGATCGATCGGCCCAGCAGGCGCGAACCGCCGGTGAGGGTGGCGACCGCCCGCATACGGTGTCGGCTCCGCAAGGTGCGGTGATTGAGGTCGGGCCTGCGTTCGGTGAGCCGCTCGCGGTGACGCACGTTGGCATCGGGGACCACGATCACGCGAGCGCCCGTCAGGTGTGCTCGCCAACACAGCTCGACGTCTTCGCCGTGAAACGAAATCGCCGAGTCGAACCCACCGAGCGCCCGAAACAAGTCGGCTCTGACCAGCAAGCAGGCAGTCGGCAGCACGAACACGTCGCGGACGGCATCGTGCTGCTCCTGATCGAACTCGCCGGGATCGATCACCGGATCGACCTCACCGAAGCGGTCGAGGCCGAGCCCGACGTGCTGCAGCCGTCGAGGCTCGTCCCAGTCCACCAACTTGGGTCCGACGACGCCCGCATTCGAGCGGAACAGCTCGTCGACCATCACACGCACGCTGCTGCGCGACAGGGCGATGTCGTCGTGGCACAGCAGGAACAACCCGTTGTCACCTTCGACCAGACGCAGCACTTCGTTGGCCGCCGACCCATACCCGACGTTGCCGGGCAGGGCCCTGACGAAAGCGGTCGGGATCACGGAGCGGATGCGCAGCGCGACCTGTTCGAACTGGGCGTCAGACCTCGCCGATACGAGAAACAGCGTGCGCAGGTTGCTGTAGTCCTGGCCGGCGAGCGATTCGAGGGTCTCGTCGAACCAGTCGCCGGGTTCGTGCACGACCATGACGGACACGACCGACGGCGCGAGTTGGGGGTCCGTCTCCACGATCCACCGAGGCTAGTGCCCGAACGCTCGCTCCGGGCGGCGTCACCGACAATCCGAGCCCGAACCGGGTTGGGGCCATGGAGACAGGCCGAGCGGACGACGGTGAGAGGCAGCTGCTCCTGCACAGGATCGACGGGTAGCCTTGGCCGCTCGTGTCCACGTCCCCCAAGTCAGCGCTGCGGCGCGTTCCACTCCCCGAGGGCACGCTGCCCGTCGGGTTCGCCCTGCTCGTCGCCGGTCTCGCCACCTACGCCTTCTTCAAGGTCGGTGGAGTTGCCCTCGGCGAGGAGGGGTTCGAGCCGATCGTCGGCCTGTGGTTCGCAACGTTCGCGTTGGCGCCCGGATTCTTCCTCCCGCTCGAACAGGAACTCGGACGCGGCATTGTCGCATCGGCGGGCGATCGGCCTCGGCGGACAACCGGTGGTGCGCCGGATCGTGTTGCTCGGCGCCATCATCACCAGCGTCGTACTGGTGGCGCTCCTGGCAACCAGCCCGATGATCACGTCGGGCTACTTCGACGGGAACTGGTGGATGATGGCGGCGTTCGCCACCGCATTCGTGGCGTACGCTCCCGCTCATCTGGCGCGGGGTATCTGCGCAGGTCACGGACGATTCCGTTCCTACGCGTTCGTGATGGGCGCCGACGGCGTCATCCGCATCACGGTCTGCCTCCTACTTGCGGCCTTTGATGTCGATTCGGCGATTCCGTACGCGTTCGCGGTGGCGTTGTCGCCGCTGGTGGCCGTCGTGGTTGTCACTGTGAGGGGCGACCTCCAATCCGAGCCGGGCCCGCCCGCTCCGTGGAACGAGGTCACCCAGAATCTGGGTTGGTTGCTGCTCGGCACCGTGTTCTCGGCGGCGTTGCTCAACGCCGGGCCGGTCACCGCCAAGCTGCTGTCGGAAGACGGGCAGAGCGACCTCGTCGTCTGGTTCGGCTTCGGTGTGCTGCTGGCCCGGATTCCGTTGTTCCTGTTCCAGGCCGTGCAAGCAGCGCTGTTGCCGCGCTTGGCGCGTTTGGCCGCCCGCAACGAGTTCGACGAGTTCCGTAGCGGGCTCGCCAAGCTGATGTGGCTCGTGGCGGCGGTCGGCGTGGTCGGCACCGGCGGAGCGTTCATCCTCGGCCCGTGGGTGATCGAGGCCTTCTACGACGCCGAACTCAGCGGGCGCACGCTGGCGATGCTGGCGCTGTCGAGCGCGCTCTACATGGCGGGCATAGCGACAGCCCAGGCCGTGATCGCCCTCCAGGGTCACGCCCTGGTGGCCGCCGGGTGGGCCGTCGGAGTGGTCGGGTTCTTGCTCGGCACCTGGCTGTCGAGCGACCTGTTGTTCCGCCGGATCGAAATCGGGTTGGTGGTGTCCAGCAGCGCCGCCCTGGTGTGTTTCGTGATCGCCCTGCGTCACCGGCTGGCGGTCGGCGCGGCGCCGACAGCCGACTCGATGATGCACGCCATCACCGACATGCCCTTCGAAACCTGAGGCGCCCGGTCTCGACCGGACGCAACCGCCTCACAGGGCGATGCCGGCCTTCTTGGCCTCGACCTCGAGGTCGTGCTTCACCATCATGCTGACCAGCGTGGGGAAGTCGACCTCGGGCTGCCAACCGAGTTGATCGCGGGCCTTGGACGCGTCGCCGATCAACAGATCGACCTCGGCCGGCCGGAAGAACTTCGGATCTTGGCGCACATAGTCGCGCCAGTTCTCGATGTCGACCTCGGCAAACGCCCGCTCGACGAGTTCCTCGATCGAGTGCGTCTGGCCGGTGGCGATCACGAAGTCGTCGGGTTGATCTTGCTGGAGCATCAGCCACATCGCCTTGACATAGTCGCCGGCGTAGCCCCAGTCGCGCTTCGAGTCGAGGTTGCCGAGCGCCAACTCGTGTTGCAGGCCGAGCTTGATGCGGGCGACGGCGTTGGTGACCTTGCGGGTGACGAACTCGATCCCACGCTTGGGACCCTCGTGGTTGAACAAGATCCCCGAGCAGGCGAACAGGTCGTAGCTCTCGCGATAGTTGACCA
The DNA here is from genome assembly GCA_963700265.1 of uncultured Acidimicrobiaceae bacterium. GTDB lineage: Bacteria > Actinomycetota > Acidimicrobiia > Acidimicrobiales > Ilumatobacteraceae > Ilumatobacter. The sequence continues at coordinate 185,045 of CAVOWX010000009.1, forward strand.
CGATCGAATGCCCGAACACCTTGGCGCACCCGTACGGGCTGCGGGGGTGAAACGGCGTGCTCTCGGTCTGAGGTGTTTCGCGGACCTGGCCGAACATCTCCGAGGACGAGGCCTGGTAGAACCGAATCGGGTTGTTCTGGCTGCCGCCGATCATGCGGATCGCCTCGAGCATCCGCAGTACGCCGAGCCCGGTGATGTTGGCGGTCAGCTCGGCCTGATTGAAGCTGAGGGCGACGAAGCTGATCGCACCGAGGTTGTACACCTCATCGGGTTGTGACACTTCGAGCGCCGAAACGAGCGACGGTAGATCGGCGAGGTCGCCGGGCACCATCTCGATGAACGGCATTTCGTCGAGCACGGCGGCGACGCGCGGGTTGCTCTGGCCCTTGACCATGCCGTACACGTCGTAACCCTGGTCGTACAGGAACTGGGCCAGGTGCTGACCATCCTGGCCAGTGATTCCGGTGATGAACGCGCGTGGCACCTTGCTGGTCTCCTCGATCGGTGAACCATGAGAGTCTAGGAGTACGACCACGATTCTCGGGTGGGGCCCGATCAGCTCAGGTGATCGGATCGGGTGACCGGCTGAGTGGATAGGCCCGCCGCACGGTCCGACGGATATCGTGGCGATGTCGAGCGGCGGCGCTGTCCCGCTCGATCCTGACCTGGAACGACATGACCGACACCACCCTGCGCATCGCCCTCGACACCGGCCCGTTGTACGGGCACCGCACCGGCGTCGGAGTGGCCGTCGCCGGTATGGACGAGGCGCTCGGGCGGCGCGATGACGTCGCGATCGAGCCATACCACATCAGCTTTCGGGCGAAACCGGCGGCTGGCCATCACCGCCTGCCGCTGCCGGGGATCGTCGCCTCGCACGTCTGGTCGCGCTTCGATCGCCCCCGCGCCGACCGCTGGCTCGGCACCGCGGACGTGGTGCATGGAACGAACTACGTGGCACCGCCGACCCGCCTGCCGACGGTGATCTCGGTCTACGACTGCTGGTTCCTGGAGCACCCCGACCTGGCGACCCCACTGGTTCGGCGGGCCGGGCTCACGTTGCGCCGCGCCGTCGCCAGGGGTGCCTGGATCCACACCAGTTCGGAAGCTTCCGCTTCTGCCGCAAGACGGCTGCTCGACACCGAGCGCGTTGCGGTGGTGTACCTCGGGCCGCCAGCGGCACCACCGGCGGCGACCGAGCTGCGGCAGCCGGATGTGGCCGCCGAGTTCGCCGGGCAACCGTTCGTGGTGGCGATCGCCACCGAGGAACGCCGCAAGGCGATCCCGGTGCTGGTGCAAGCGTTCGGCCTGCTGACCGAGGATCACGAGGCGGTGCGGTTGGTACTGGCCGGAGCCTCCGGCAACGAGTCCGAGCAGATCACTGCGGCGATCGAGGCGTTGCCCGACCCGGTCCGTCGTCGGGTTCACCGACTCGGCCCGATCGACGCCGACACCAAGCACTGGCTGACCCGCCACGCCGCTGCGCTCGCCTACCCCAGCCTCGACGAGGGGTTTGGGTTTCCGGTTCTCGAATCGCAGGTGGCGGGCACCCCTGTTGTGGCCAGCCGCGTCGGCTCGATCCCCGAGATCGCCGGCGATGCCGCCGTGCTCGTCGACGGCGGTGACGCTGCTGCGTTCGCCGATGGTTTAGGCGAAGTGCTCGCCGCCGGGGTCGGGCGGCTCGGGCTGATCGAGGCCGGCTTCCGCAACGTCGCCCGGTTCTCGTGGGATGCCACCGCAGCCGGGCTGATCGACCTCTACCGACGAGCCCAGGAGACCCACCGATGAAGGTTGCCGTACTGTCAGGTGGGGTCGGCGCGGCCCGGTTCCTCGGCGGCCTGCTGGCGGTCATGCCCGCCTCCGACGTGACGGCGATCGTCAACACCGGCGACGACACCGAACTGCACGGACTCTCGATCTCTCCCGATCTCGACACGATCACGTACACCATCGCGGGCGCCACCGACTCGGAACGCGGGTGGGGCCTGAGCGGCGAAACCTGGCACGCCATGGAGGCCCTCGGGCGCTATGTCGAAGTGCGGCCCGAGCGCTCCACTGCGGCGCCGACCTGGTTCAACCTGGGCGATCGCGACCTGGCCACCCACTTCTACCGAACGGCCCGGCTGGCCGAGGGAGCCACCCTCACCGAAGTCACCGCCGAGATCGTCAGCGCCTGGGGTCTGTCGCTCGGCGTGCTCCCGATGACCGACCACCGGTTCCGTACGGTGGTCACGCTGGCCGAGGGTGGCGAACGGGTGTCGTTTCAGGACTACTTCGTCCGACTGCGTCACAGCGTGCCGGTGGCGGCGGTCGATTTCGAGCACGATCGCGCCCGCCTGACCGACCAGGCCCGGGCCGCCCTGCTCGACGCCGACGTGATCGTGATCGCCCCGTCCAACCCACTCGTCTCGATCGGACCGATCCGTGCCCTCCCCGAGGTCGACCAGATCCTGGCGAGCCGGCGCGAGTGCGTCGTAGCCGTCTCCCCGATCGTCGGCGGTGCAGCCCTCAAAGGTCCGGCCGATCGAATGCTGCGCGAACTCGGCATGCAACCGTCAGTGGTCGGCGTCGCCCACCTCTACGCCCCGGTCGCAGCAGCCCTGGTGATCGACCCACAAGACGAACACCTCACCGAAGCCGTCGAGGCCGAACACATCCACTGCGTCGTAGAGCCCTCGATCATGAGCACCCCCGCCCGAGCCAAAGCCCTCGCCGAAGCCTGCCTCGCCGCAGTCAGCTGATCGACGTTCTCGGCGCGACAGCTCACAGGTCAGCGGGTTTGGGTGAGGCCGTCTGCGAGGGAGGTCCAGGGGGACCAGGAGAGGTGGATTCTGGCTCGGATCGGCGACACCGCGAAGCGGGCGACTTCGTCGAAGTCGGAGGGCCGAAACTGGGGGTCCCTGCCAGACGTGCCGGCGATCGCCGTCCACAGGTCGCGCAGGCTCGTCTGCTCGCCGGTCCCGACGTTGATCACGAGGCCACCCCCCCGGTCCCCGGCGCGGACCACGGCATCGACGGCGTCATCGACGAACAGGAAGTCGCGGGTCTGGCGGCCGTCGCCGGTGATCACGGGCGCCGCTCGGGCGGCTGCGGCAGCTTGAAGTGCGGCCACGACACCACCACTCGCCGGTTGACGCGGGCCGTACACCGACGTCAGAGCGAGCACCGTGAACTCGAGCGCGTCGGCCTCGCGGTACACGTTGAGCAGATCGACGATCGTTCGGGCGACGACGCCGCGGATGCCGCGCGGCTCCAGCGGCAGTTCCTTGAGCGGCAGGTCACGGGCTGCCGGGTGGCCGTACATGGCGGTCGCCGGCAGGGCCACGACCACTTTCGCCACCCGGTGTGTTCGCGCCGCGTCGAGCAGCGACATGGTCATCGCCAGCGACTGAGCCAGTTGCGCCGATGACGGCTCGCCGCGTGGTATCGCCGCCACGTGGTACAGCACGTCGGGGGTGCGCATCCCGATCAGAGAGGCAGCCTCGCTGGCCCCAGCGTCGAGGTGATGGATCTTGAGCGTGCCGCCGACCGAACGGGCGTCGGCCAGGTTCGCCAGGCCACCGGTCGACAAATCGTCAACCACATCGACCGCTGTGCCATCCGCCAGCAGACGATCGACCAGGTGCGACCCGATGAACCCGGCACCTCCGATCACCATTGCGCTCGCCACAGCACCATCATGCCCGGCGCTACTCATCGCAGCGTTATCAATCGGGCCCCATCAATTCGGCGTGGGCAATCGCTGGCCATAAACGACCCGGCCGGGGTCCACCGTGTAGTGGGCGCCGATCACGCAGTCATCGACCCGCGCTTCGGCGCCGACGCGTCCGGCGACGATCGAGTTGCGCAGCACGGCGCCGGCGTCGACCCGCGAACCCGGCAGCAACACCGAGTCGACGATCACCGCGCCCGATCCGACGACGGCACCGTCCGAGATGACCGAAGTATCGATCATCGAATCAACGGACACGAAGGCGGACCGGCTGATCGCCCGTGGGATGGCCCCGCGCCGACCACGGATCAGATCGAGATTCGCCTGCAGGAACTGGTCGGGCCGACCGGTGTCGATCCAGTAGTCCGTCGTGGAGACGCCGACCATCCGGCGTTGGTCGACCAACTTCTGGAACGTGTCACGCTCGACCGACACGCGCACATCCGGTTCGATCAGATCCAACACGGCCGGCTCGAACACATAGGTGCCGGCGTTGATCAGGTTCGAGTCGGTCTCGCCTGGCTGCGGCTTCTCGATGAAGCGTTGAACAACACCTGCAGCATCGATCTCGACCACCCCGAAGGCAGAGGGTTCCTCGACAGGCGTGAGATGGATCGTCGCATCGCCGCCGAGCCGACGGTGTACATCGAGCAGAAACGTCAGGTCGAGGTCGGTGATCACGTCGCCGTTGGCGATCACGAACGTGTCGTCAATCCCCGCCCAACGCGCTGCAAAGGCGATCGCTCCGCCGGTGTCGAGCGGCTCCGGTTCGACCGCGTAATGCACGCGGACGTCACCGTGCAGGTCCTGCTCGAAGGCCTCGGCGAACGGCTCCGGTTTGAAACCCAGCGCCAGCACGACATCGGTGATGCCGGCGAAGCCGAGCCGTTCGACCAGATCGACGATCATCGGCCGGTGGACGACCGGCAGCATCGGTTTCGGGATGTCGTCGGTGAGCGGTCGCAGACGGGTACCGAACCCGCCCACGAGCACGACGGCGAACATCAGCCGCCGGTCGTGACCGGCGTGTCCGTCCCCTCGCTGGTGGTGCCAGGGGTCGTGTCGCCGGTGCCTTCGGAACTGACGGTGATCGGCGTGGTGACGACCGATGCATCGCCCTGGAGCAGGTCTTCCGGCCGCACCTGGAGCGAGTCGACGGCTCCGAGTTGGGGCAGGTTCTGGGCCCACGGTGGCATCGGCTGATCGGTGTCGTCGGCGGTGAAGTAGATCCCGAACACCATGCCGTCGTTGTCGACATGGACCTGATCCATGTTGGCGATGTAGCGCTTGCCACCGTCGGTGTCGGTGAACGAGCCCCAGGCCTTGACCGACAGTTCGGCGTCTTCGCCGTTGCACTGGGTTTCACCCTCGACGTATTCGGCCAGCGGGTTGAAGTTGGCAGGTGGGAAATCGGCGTTGCCGGTCAGTGAGCCTGCCGACGGGAACGTGAGTGTGTCGTTCGTGAGCGACACCTCATAGCTCTCGAGGAACACCCCGAGGTCGGCGTTGCGGCCAACCGCGCGGGCGGTGTAGGGATGCCAGTGGATGACACCGTCGTCGTGGCTGTGAATGCCGGTCCGCAAGAAGTTGGTGTTGATGAACTGGCCCTGAGAGTTCTGCTCTTCGAGGTTGCCTTCGAGCTGGTACCACGTGTCGCACAGGTAGAAGCCGTAGGCGGCGTGCCAGTGGTCGTTGATCGTGGGGGGCGAAGAATCGGCTGCCGGCAGCGATTGGCGGGAATACACGATCAGTGCCAGACCCAGGATCAGCGTGAGCGCGACCGCGATCGGGAACACCGCGCCACCCTGGAAACGGATCTTCTGACCCTTGCCCTTTTGCGCCAGCTTGGCGGCCTTCTTGGTCGACGAGGTGCTACTTACCACGCCCGGCAGGCTATCGGCCCGAACGCCGCATCCCCGGGCAGCGGGCTCGCCATCTCGGAGCCGTCGCCGATGACAGTGGACGGCTGAGGATGGGTCTACTCGGCCGCAACATCGCGCATGAGCTGGTCGTACGCGCTGGCAACTGCCACCGGCGAGGCTTCGGTGACCACCCAGCGGCGGCCCGCCTCACCCAGTCGGGCGGCTCGTTCGGGGTCGTTCGCGAGCTCCCGGATCGCCTCGATGAATGCTGCGGGATCGTTGGGCGGCACGCTCACACCGGCCTCCGCCGCCGCCAAGAGCCTCGGAATCTCCGTGCCGGGATCGATCGAAGCGACCACGGGGCGGGCCGCCGCCAGGCTGGAATACGTCTTGGACGGGACGCTGACGTTGCCCAAACCGGCCCGCAGACGGCACGACGTGCACGTCGCCGGAGGCCAGCACCTCGGCCAGCCGTTCGATCGGCTGGTAGCCGACGAATCGTATGTTTGCCAAGCCGGCCGCGTCGGCCGCCGAGCGAGGCCCGCGCCGCCCCGTCGCCGTTCACCACGAACGTGATCTCCGGACACCGTCGGGCGGCTTCCACCACCAGGTCGAGGGCTTGCGAGAACCCGACGTTGCCGGCGTACAGCACGACCGGTTCGTCACCGATCCCGAGCTCGGTCCGGTAGTGCGGTCATCCGGTCGAGCGGGCGCAGCAGTTCGGTATCGACGAAGTTCGGGATCACGTGCACCCGTTGGCGGTGCCCGGGACGAACCTTGGCGATCACGTTGGCGGCGAGATCGTCGCTCAACACCGTGACGGCCCGGGCGCGGTGATAGCTGACCCGCTCCAGCCATTCCGCCAGGCCGATCAAGCGTTGATTGCTGAGCGCTCCGGTACGCACGGCGGCGTCGGGGAAGATGTCCTGGATGTTGAACACCAGCCGCGCCCGACGGGTCAGCGGCGGCCACCCATCCGGTCAGACCCAACGTGAGCGGCGGCGACATGGCCAGCACGATGTCAGCCTTTCGAAACCAGCCGCCGGCCCGAACCGCTGCGAGACCGGCCAACACCGAGAACCCGGCGAATCCGAACGCCCGGCGAAGCAGGTTTGCCTTGTCGTCACCGGGGAACGGATTGATTCGGGTCACGCTGCCCCACGCCGTCTGCTGTGTACGCACCCATCGCCCCTCCCACTCCGGCTCGATCCGGTGCATGCGGTACCACGGCAGCGATGTGACGACATGCAACTCGTGACCGAGGTCCGCCAAACCTCCGACGATCGTCGTCATCACGGTGCCGGTCGGGGCGGAGTCGGGTTCGAAGTGTGGACAGATCACCACGATCCTCATCCGCTGGCCGCCTGTCGGTATGCCGCTACCAGGGCACGCCCGGAGACCTCGAGAGTGAAATCGTCTCGGCGAGCTCGGCCGGCCTCGATCAGCCGGTCTCGCTGCTCGATCGCACGGAGTACCGCGGTCGCCCACGCCTGCGGGCTCTGTTCGGCCACGATCACGGCTGCCTCGCCGGCCACCTCCACGACCGCCTCGGCGGTGCTGCACACGACCGGCGTCTCGAGCACCATCGCCTCCACCACCGGGGCACCGAACCCTTCGTATTCGCTCGGAAACACCAACGCCGACGCGGCGCAGATCGAGCGCGTCCCGTTCCGAATCGGGCACCCGTCCTGTGCGAACCACGCGCCCGGCCTCTGGGCTGGTGGCGATCGCCCGAACGATGTCGGCCTCGGCGTCACCGGCGCCTCCGATCAGAACCAGCATGATGTCGGGGTCGAGGTGGTCGAGCATCTCGATCAACACGGCATGCCCTTTGTGCGGATGGGTGATCGCCGGATACACCACGAACGGTCGATCACCCAGGCCGTGTCGAACGCGGGTGGCGGCGACCTGCTCGTCGGTCGACCTCGTGAGGCGGGGTACACCATGGGGAACCACGACGATCCGGTCGCCGTCGATTTTGAACTCCTCGACCACTCGTCGGGCGACGTAGTTGGATGGCACGGCCACGGTCGCCGCCCGCCGAACAGATCTCGGCATCATGCGGTCGAGGTACGAGTGCCGGCCGCGCCCGAAGTACTCGGGATAGCGCAGGTACTGCAGATCGTGCACGGTGAGCAGAATCGGGCGCCGTCCGACCAACGGTGCGGTGCCGCCACCGTGATGCACAACGTCGGCCGACCGGGTGCGCGACTGCGAGCCAGGTGTGCTCGGCGAGAATCCGAGTCGCTCGCCGATCGCGACGCAGCGGAACCGCCACGACCGGGAAGCGCGATCCGAGCTCGGGGTGGGCCGCCGCAAAGGCTGGCTGGCAGTAGATCGTCGGCTCGATCGCGTTCCCGTCGGCGCAGTCCGGACAGCTGCCGAACCAGGTACTCCTCCGACCCTCCGACTCGGCCAGGGGCAACCCAGGTGAGATTCACGGCGACCTGTAGAGCGGTGCTCATCGGGCGACCTCCCGGTACGCCGCAAGCGTCGCTGCGGCGGCCGCCGACCAGGTGCACTCAGCGGCCCGAGCCGATCCGAGCGCCGACCACCGCTCGGGGTCGGCGAGCGCCGCCTGCAGCCCATCGGCGATCGAGTCGACATCGGTCGGGTCGACCAGCACGGCTGCTCCCCCGGCGACCTCCTCGGTTGCCCCGCCTGCGCTGGTGACGACCGGCGTGGCCTGCGCCATCGCCTCCAGCACAGGGAGCCCGAATCCCTCCTCCAAGCTCGGGTAGGCGAACGCAGTGGCGGCTGCGTACAGCGGTGCCAGATCGGCCTGTGGCACGAATCCGAGGAATCGGCAATTGGCGTCGGGTGCCACGTGGGTGTCGCCCCATCCCGTGGCGCCCACGACCACGAGCGGCAACCGGTCGGCCAGCCGACCGACCGCGGCGGCCAGCCGATCGAGGTTCTTGCGCGGTTCCAGAGTTCCGACGAACAGCACGAACTGCGACGGCAGGTCGTACCCCGCTCGCACCCGGTCGATCTCGGCCTGACGGTGCGACGGACTGATCGACTCCCCACGGCACCACCCGCAGCCGCTGCTCGTCGAAGCCGAGTTCGACCAGGTCGTCGACCACGTGCCGGGTCGGACACATCACGAGGTCGGCCGATCGAGCGCGCTCCAGATCCGGCCGACATCACTCGAACGCCGTGACGGCTGAACCGCTCGGGATGATGCACGAACGCCACGTCGTGGACGGTGACGACGTGGGGCGCCGACGTCGCAGCAGGAATTGCCGTCGTGGAATGACACACGTCGATCGGGCCGGTCGCCGACTCGACCTTCGGGACGCTCGAAGCGGTTCCACGCCTCGTACAACCAGGGCCGAGCGAGCGGCAACGAACTGACGCTGAATGGCGGGAGGTATGGCGGGGACGGTTGGCGGCGATGCCGGCCGGCCACCGCCATCAGCTCGACCTCAGGGAGCGCATCGAGTTCCGCAGCGACTCGGAGTGCTGCGACAGCGGTACCGCCGGGGACATCGTGCCAGCATTGCTCCAAGGTGTAAGCGACGCGCAGCAACTCGGGCACGGGTTCATTCTGCCGGTTTGTCAGGCGCCCTCCGCGATCACGCCCGCCACAATCGCCGGTGCCCGGTATGCGACCGCCAACGACTCGGTGGTTTCGTGGGCGTTGAGCCCGCTCGGGTTGGGCACGATCCACAGGATCGACCCCTCGAACGGCTCGGCCTGGCGACCCATCACGGCCTTGGGCTGGCGAAATGCGGTCCGATACGCCGTGATGCCTGCCACGGCGACGACGGCGGGTCGATGACGGCGGACGAACTTCTCGGAGCTGTTCGCCCCCGAGCCGCAACTCGTCCGTCGAGAGCTCCGACGCCTTGGCGGTCGCCCGGTGGACCACGTTGGTGATCCCGATCCCGCGTTCGATCAGGTGCTGCCTGATCGGCGTCGGTCATTCCGGCACCTCGGTCGATCGGGCGGTCGATCACCCCGGCCGAGAGCAGCGCCGGGTAGAAGCGATTGCCGGGGTGCGAGAAGTGGGTCTGGGTGGCGGCGGTCCACAAGCCGGGGTTGATACCGACGAACAACAGCTTGAGACCGGGCCCGATCAGGTCCGAAACGGTGGCGTCGACGAACGACTCCAGCTCGGCACGTGTGAAACCCACCGCCGTGAGGGTAGGCGCTGTCGGCAAGATGGACGACATGACGCATCTGCATTGGCCGCTGTTCGATCTCGCAGTTGACGACGCCTCGAATCACCGTGCGATACATCGACGACGCACTCGGCGACGCAGCTGGCCGAGTTGGCGGCTGGGCGGCATCCACGACCGTGACTTCATGCCGTTCGTGACGGCCATGGACGGACGTCGACCTCAGAGGAACTCGGCCCGAACTGCTTCCGGTACTGGTGGCGCTGCCGGGCCGAAACGTCAGCGTCGACAGCTGGGACATCAACCTGGCGGTGATCGAGAACGGGCGCGTCGTCGGCGCCACCGGTCTGGTCGTCGAGGGGTTTCCCGATCGACGCGCAGTTTCGAAACCGGGTCGTGGTTGGGACGCGACCACCAGGGCCGCGGGCTCGGTACCGAGATGCGACTGGCCACGCTGCATCTCGGGTTCCTCGGGTTCGACGCAGCGACGTGGCGACGACCGGCGCATTCTTCGGACAATGGGCCGTCGCTCGGGGTCACCCGCAAGCTCGGATACCTACCGAACGGGACCGATCGGCACGATTCGACGTGGAGTCGCCGCCGAGACGCACCGGTTCGTCATGACACGCCACCATTTCGACGAACACCTGCAACGCGACGACATCGCGATCTCCGGCGACGCGGACGCCCGCACGCTGCTCGGGATCAGGCGGTGAGCTGCTCGACGAGTTCGTTGAGCGGCTCGCGGTAGTGACGCAGCAGCGGGACTCCGCTCTCGCGCAGGGCGGCGTTGTCGAGCACGCTGTTGGCCGGGCGCGGCGCCGGTCGCGGCGGCTGCAGATCGGCGGTCGAGATCGGTTCCACCATGTCGGGGTCGTGGCCGGCCGCCGACACCACGTCGCGCACGAACTCGTACCAGCTGACGGCACCCTGGTTGGTGACGTGGTGCACGCCGGAGCGACGTTCCACCGCCAACCGCCGAATCATCTGCGCCAGATCGGGCGTGAAGGTCGGGCAACCGCGCTGGTCGTCGACGAAGCTCAGCGACGGGCGTTCGGCGGCGAGACGCAGCACGGTCTTCACGATGTTGTTGCCGTTGGCGCCGCTGACCCACGACGTTCGCACGATCGTGGCATCGCTGCCGGCCTCGCGTTCGCCCGCCAGTTTGGATTGCCCGTAGACCGACGGTGGATTGCAGACGTCCCATTCGTGATACGGGCGATCGAGCGTGCCGTCGAACACGTAGTCCGTGCTGACCTGCACGAGGTGAGCACCGTGGCGAGTCGGTCGCTTCGCGCAGCCATCGTGGACCGAGCGCGTTCACCCGAAAGGCTCGATCGCGATCACCTTCACAGGCGTCGACAGCGGTCCACGCAGCGGCATTCACGACGACATCGGGGCGCACGGAGGCGACCGCACCGTTGACCGCGTCGCGGTCGCCGACATCGACCGTTTGGCGGTCGACCGCTGTCACCTCGTCGCCCATTGCCGTGCAATGAACTTCGAGGTCGTGACCGAGCTGGCCGCCGGCTCCGGTGATCAGAACACGCATCAGAGACCGTTGCGGGCCTTGAGCGGTTCCCACCAGTCGCGGTGCTGGCGGTACCACTCGACCGTGTGCTCGAGGCCCTGGTCGAAGTCGCGCTCCAGCTTCCAACCGAGGGCGGTGATCTTGTCGATGTGGACCGAGTAGCGGCGGTCGTGGCCGAGCCGATCGGGTATCCGCTCGATGAACGACTCGTCGCGGCCGGTCAGCTCGAGCAACCGCATCGTGATGTCACGGTTGGTGATCTCGTTGTGGGCCCCGATGTTGTAGACCTCGCCGACCGTTCCCGATTCGAGCACCAGGTGGGCGGCGCGGTTGTGGTCCTCGACGTGGATCCAGTCGCGGACGTTGCCGCCGTCGCCCATCAGCGGCACCTGCTTGCCGTCGAGCAGGTTCGTGGTGAACAGCGGAATCAGCTTCTCGGGGAACTGGTAGGGGCCGTAGTTGTTGGAACAGCGCGTCACCACGACCGGCAACCCGTAGGTGGTGTGGTAGCTGAGGGCGATCAGGTCGCTGCCGGCCTTGGCCGCCGAATACGGCGAGCGTGGGGTCAGCAGGTCGCCTTCGGCGAACGAACCCTTCTCGATCGAGCCGTACACCTCGTCGGTGGAGATGTGCAGGAACTTGGTGGACCTCGGCCCGCAGCGCCACGTCGCACAGCACGTTGGTGCCGAACGTGTTCGTCGTGACGAATGCGTACGGATCGGCGATCGACCGGTCGACGTGGGACTCGGCGGCGAAGTGCACGACCGCGTCGTGACCCGGCAGATGGGCGGTGACGGCGTCTTGATCGCAGATGTCGGCCTGCACGAAACGGCAGCGCCGATCGTCGAGCACATCTTCGATGTTCTCCAGGTTGCCGGCGTAGGTGAGCTTGTCGAACACGGTGACCTCGTGGTCGCTGTTGGCGAGCACCCAGCGCACGTAGTTCGATCCGATGAATCCGGCGGCGCCGGTGACGAAGAGTTTCACGAGGCTCGCTCCGAGGTGTTGGCGGGGGTTACGGCGTCGACGAGCAGCGGCGCGTCGCGGTCCTTGGGAGAGATCTGGGTCGGGTTGTCGCGGTCGATCGGGATCGGCCATTCGATTCCGAGTGCAGGGTCGAGCGGCGTGCACGCCATGCCGGCCATCGTCGGGTGTCCACTCGGCATCGAAGCAGTACACGTACTGGCAACTCTCGCTGAGCACCTGGAACCCGTTCGCCACGCCGGCCGGCACCAGCACCTGGACGCCGGGACGCAAGTCGACGGTTTCGACCGTGCGGAAGCTCGGCGAGTCGGGCCGCAGATCGACGTAGGCGCCGTACGCCGCACCGGCTGCGACGGTGAGCAGCTTGGTCATGTTCTCGGCGTGCATACCGCGCACGCAGCCCTGGCCGGACTCGGTGGCATTGATCTGCTGGAACGTGTCGAGTTGCACGCCGGCCGCCTCGAACGCCGAGCGTCGGAACAGTTCGCGGATCGTGCCGCGGTCATCGGTGATCTGCTTCGGCGTGATGACGAACAGCCCCTCGATCGCGCCCGGGCGCAGCTCGAATTCGACGATCTCCAGGGCCATGGTCTATTCCACGTCGATCTGACAGTGGTCGCCGACCATCAGGCGCAGCGCCCGAGGCTTCTGGCGAGAGCGCCGAACCATCGCGTCCGAGCCGATCAGGCTGTCCTCCAGGCGCAGAATCTCGATGATCGACGAGTCGTCCATGACGACCGAGTGCTCGACTTCGGAATGGTGCACCACACAGTTGTTCCCGATCGCCGAGAACGGGCCGACGAACGAGTCCTCGACCCGCGTTCCGGCGCCGATCGCGACCGGGCCCCGGATCGTCGAGTTGATGATCTGGGCGCCTCGACCGACCACGACCCGCCCCTCGATCGTGGAGCCCTCGTCGACCGATCCCTCGATGCGGGTCTCGATCTTCTCGAGGATCAGTCGGTTGGCCTCGAGCAGCGGGGTGAGTTTGCCGGTGTCGATCCACCAGCCGGTGAGCAACTCGCAACGCACACGCTCACCGTTGTCGAGCAGCCACTGGATGGCGTCGGTGATCTCCAACTCGCCGCGTTCGGACGGCTTGATCGAGGCGACCGCCTCGTGGATCCGGGGGGTGAACAGGTACACGCCGACGAGCGCCAGATCCGACGGCGGATCCTCCGGCTTCTCGACGAGTTCGACCACGTTCCCGGCGGCGTCGAGCGTGGCGATCCCGAACCGGTGCGGGTCGGGTACCTGCTTCAACAGGATCTGTGCCGCCGATGGCTCTGGTCCCGTCTTGGGCCGCCTCGAACGCCTCGACGAAGGCGCCAAGGTCCTGTTCGAGCAGGTTGTCGCCGAGATACATGACGAAGTCGTCGTCGCCGAGGAACTCCTTGGCGATCAACACGCAATGCGCCAGGCCGAGCGGCTCGTCCTGGGGCAGGTAGGTGATCGACGCACCCAACGCGGAACCGTCGCCGAGCGCCTGCATCACCTCGTCGCGGGTGTCACCGACGATCACACCGATCTCGGTGATCCCGGCGGCCACCATGGCTTCGATGCCGTAGAACAGGATCGGCTTGTTGGCGACCGGAACCAGCTGCTTGGCGCGTGTGTGGGTGATCGGCCGCAGCCGCGTGCCGGCGCCGCCGGCGAGGATGAGCGATTTCATGCAGTCGTGAATCTACCGGAGTGCGCTCGACGCGGCGCCAACACGAGACGACTCAACCGGTCGGACCGGTGTCGCCCGTTGCTGTTTCCGGCGGCACCGTGGTACCTGTTTCGAACTCGACGGGGGCCGGTGCCTCGCCCCTGAAGTAGGCCAGCACCTGTTCGGCACCGTCTCCGAGGCGCAGCACGGCGGCGTCACCGACGGTGTCGTTGACGACCGGCAGGGCGTACGACCGAAGGCCCTGCCCGACCGCATTGCGGAGCGCCTCGCCGGCCTTGATCGGGTCGAGCCCGGCATCGATCCGCAGCGAGTCGACAACCGCCTGGATCGTGTCACCGGCGCCGAACGGCGACGACTGCAGTTGGCGCAGCGCGCCACTGATGGCAGCCCGCAGGAACTGCTGCTGGCGCTCGATCCGGCCCAGGTCGGAGCGAGGATCGGTGACCCACCGTTCGCCGTTCCACTCCTGGTAGTACCGGCTGCGGGCGAACGCCAGGGCCTGCACACCGTCGAGCACCTGGCAGCCGGCATCGAGTTCCAACCCGCTGTGGATGTCGAGGGCAGCAGCGGGAACGCAGACTTCGACGCCGCCGAGCCGGTCGACGATGTTCTTGAACCCGATGAAGTCGACCTCGACGTAGTGGTGGATCGGGATACCCAACGACTGGGTCACCGTGGCGGCCAAGCGTTCCGGACCATCGTTGTAGGCGGTGTTGATGCGCTGGCTCTTGCCGGTTCCGGCAATCTCGACCCACAGGTCGCGCGGCAGGCTCAGCAAGGCAGCTCCGCCGTTGCGTTCCTGGCGCAGCACCATGATCGTGTCGCTGCGCCGTCCACCGACACCGGCTCCGTCACCGATCACTTGGAAGTCTGGCGAGTTCGGGTCGACCCCCTCACGAGTGTCCGAACCGACCAGCAGATAGTTCTCGGCTGGGTATTCGGCGTCCTTGTCCGGCGGGGCGGCAAGCACCGCTTCCAGCCCGTCGATCCGTTCGACGTCGTCGGTGCGCTGGTCTGCGGCCCGGATCACGCCGAACGCTCCGACCGAACCGATCACCGATGCCACCAGCAGGACCCACGGAAGCGGGGAGCCGGGGCGGCGGCGGGGTGGTCCTCCCGCTGGCTGATCGACGGTCACCGACCGAACGGTAACCGGGGGCTGGGCGATGCGGGCGTCATGCAGGTCGCAAGTGCACCACGTCGCCGATCGAGAGCCGATGGCTGACCGCACACTCGTCGACCACGACGAGACGCCCGTCGCGTTCCACGTCGATCGCCGTACCGACCAGGTCGCCGGTCGGCAACGCCACCCGGACGCGTTGGCCGAGGGTCCCCAGCTCGCGGCGATAGCGGGCATCGATGTCGAGCGGCAGTTCGTCGTAGGCGGTCAGCATGCTCAGCCAGCAGCCGCCTCGGTGAGGTGTGGTTACCGACCCGAGCGGCGTCGTGTGGTGCCCACCCGACGTTGACGCCGATCCCGACCACGACCGATCCATCCTCGGCTCGCTGGGCCAACAATCCGGCCAGCTTGCGACCGTCGAACAGCAGGTCGTTGGGCCATTTGAGTGAAACGACTCGCTCGTCGTCCGCTGCGAGCACACTCCGAGTGGCGTCGACCGCTGCGAGCGCGACGCGCCGCATCAACTCGCCGGGGTCGCTCGGAACGGTGTGAAACAGCATCGAAACCAGCAGGTTGGCGCCGGCGGGAGCGTCCCACCGACGATCCAGTCGGCCACGACCTGCGGTCTGGTGATCTGCCCGTAGCACCGAGCGGTCGGGCAGCGAACCGGCGCGTTCCAGCAGGTCGGTATTGGTGCTGGCGATCTCGGCGACCTCCTCGACCGTCCACCCTGGCGGCCAGCGCAACGGGCCGCTGTCACCTGATTCCGTGCCCTGAGGATGGTCCGAGGCTTCCACACGCCCTACATTGGCACCCGTGCTGCAGAAGATCCTGATCGCCAACCGAGGCGAAATCGCCGTCCGCGTCATCCGCGCCGCTCGCGAACTCGGAATCCAGACCGTCGCCGTGTACTCCGAGCTCGACCGGAACGCGCTTCACGTTCGACTTGCCGACGAGGCATACGCGCTCGGTGGCCAAACCGCCGCCGAGAGCTACCTCAACACCGAGGCGATCCTCGACGCGATCCGCCTCAGCGGCGCCGACGGGGTGCACCCCGGCTACGGCTTCTTCTCGGAGAACGCCGACTTCGCCCGCGCCATCACCGAGCTGGGTGTGGCGTGGATCGGCCCGCCGGCCGACGGCGATCGACGAAATGGGCGACAAGGTGTCGTCGCGCCTCGCGGCCCAGCGCGGCGGAGCGCCGATCGTGCCCGGCACCACCCAGTTCGCCGAGGGTCCCGACGAGATTCGCGACTTCGGCAACGAACACGGATGGCCGGTCTGCATCAAGGCAGCGTTCGGCGGCGGCGGACGCGGCATGAAGGTCGTGCAGGCGGCAGCCGACGTCGACGACGCGATGGCCAGCGCCCAGCGCGAGGCGAAGGCGTTCTTCGGGCGCGACGAGGTGTACGTCGAGCGCTACCTCACGTGGCCGCGCCACGTCGAGGTGCAGATCGTCGGCGATCAGCACGGTGATGTGGTGTGGGTTTCCACCCGCGACTGCTCGGCTCAGCGCCGCCACCAGAAGCTGATCGAGGAGGCCCCGGCACCGAGCCTGCCCGACGGTGTGGAAGAGGCGATGGGCGCCGCCGCCGTCAAGGCGGCCAAAGCGGTCGGGTACTACAACGCCGGCACCGTCGAGTTCATCTACCAGGACGGCGAGTTCTTCTTCCTCGAGATGAACACCCGGCTCCAGGTCGAGCATCCGGTCTCCGAAGTGATCACCGGCATCGATCTGGTCGAATGGCAGATCCTCGTCGCATCTGGCGAGCCGCTGCCGATGACCCAGGAGCAGGTTGCGGCCCGCCGCTACGGCCATGCGATCGAGATCCGGATCAACGCCGAGGACCCTGCCGGCGGCAAGTTCCTTCCCTCCCCCGGGCCGATCCACAAGCTGGTTCCCCCCGACGGCTTCGGCGTGCGGTTCGACTCGGGCTATGAGAGCGGCGACGAGATCAGCCAGTACTACGACAACTTGGTCGGCAAGTTGATCGTGTGGGGTCGCACCCGCGAGATCGCCATCAACCGCACCATTCGTGCCCTCGACGAACTCGTCATCGAGGGCGTCGCCACCACCATTCCGGCCGATCTGGCGATCCTGCGGCACCCCGACTTCCAGGCGGTCACACACTCGACCAAGTGGGTTGAGGAAGTGCTCGACTTGTCCGGCGTGTCGGCCACCCAGGCGTCGGCTCCAGCCGACGACGACGATGCCGTGCCATTGGTGCAGCGCACCACGATGGTCGAGGTCAACGGCAAGCGCTTCGACGTGAAGATGTGGGTGCCCGAGAGTGTCGGAGTCGCCGCCGCTCCGGCCAAGGCGAAGAAGAAACGTGCCGCCTCGGGTGGCGCCGGAGGCGGTGCCGGCTCGGGCGACGTATCCGTGCCGATGCAGGGCACGATCGTCAAGATCCTCGTCGAGGTCGGCCAAGCGGTCGAGGTCGGCCAGGGCATCGTGGTGCTCGAGGCGATGAAGATGGAGAACCAGATCAACGCCGAGAAGGCAGGCACCGTGAAGGAGATCAAGGTCTCCACCGGTGACACGGTCGGTGGCGGCGACATCGTCGCCGTCATCGAGTAGGTCGAAAGGGCCGGGACGATGCCGACAGCTGCTGACTTTCAAGTCGCTGCAGACTCACTCAGATCGGCGATCGATGCCGCAGGTCTCGCCGTGGGCCATCTCGATCGCGTCGGAGATCATGGCATCCACGGTGGCACGCTGGAGTCCCTGGTCGACAGAGCGTTCGACGAGCAGCGGTCGCTCTTCGATGCACTCGGTCGTTCGCTGGCGAACGCACTGGAGGTAGCGGAATATCGTCGTGTTGTCTGCGAGGGCTATGCCAGGCGATACGCGCAGTGGGTCAACGAGGCCCACGACTGGGATCGACGAATGCAAACGGTCGGTCCCAACATGACGCACAGTCGGCCGAGAATGCCCTCGCCTCCCGCACCCTGGGCCGAGCTGTGAGTTTTGACCACATCCGAATCGAGACCGCCCGCGACACGGTCAGCCAGTTGAACAGCTGCAACTCGCATCTCGATGACATCGACGCTGCCATCCTTCAGGCGATCTCGTGGGGAGACCTCGGCGCTGAACTGGCAGATGCCCACATGTTCGTCGGCGAACTGATCGATGAAGTCCCTGCGCTCTCGCGGATGATCGAGTACAAGCTCGAACAGATGCTCGCCACCGATGGCGGGTTCGAGCTGTACTCGATGTATTCCAACTGGTACTCCCAGGCTCACAACGCACTGGTGGAGAGTTTGAACGATGGGTTCACGGCTGGCCCAGATGCCGGCGGGACGTACTCGCAGTCGTATCGAGGTGGTTTCACGATCGACGGGTCGCACCCCCTGGCGGGAGGGCGCACGCTGGTCGAGAACCTGTTGTTGACGTGTGGCGACGGCAATCTGATCGCCCAAGACGAGTTCCAGATCATCAAGGTCGAGGGGTCGAACTCGTACATCGTGGTGTTGCCTGGCGTCACCGATCTGAGCAGTCCCGATCTCGGATTGAACGATGACCACCGAAGCGTCCGCGATCTCGATACGTACGCGATGAGTTCGGCGGCCAGCGCCAAGATCGACGACAACCGATACGCACAGATGGTGCGCGACGCGTTGAACAGGGCCGGCGTGCCATTCGGTGCCGACATCGCAATCGTCGGCCACAGCTACGGGGCCGACACGGCGCTCGACCTCGCCGCCGACGACGGATTCAACGGTGGCGCTCGCGGCTACAACGTGACGCACGTCGTCGCCGCCGGCTACCACTCCGGTCCCCAGCTCGAACACGTCGGTGAATCGACCCAGGTGCTGGTGTTGCAGAACCATCACGATGCGGCCGTGATCGCCGAGATGGCCGGCCATGAATTGAACCAGGCGATCCAAGACGCCGGGGACGGCGACGTGGTCGGTGCCGTTTGGAATTCCGGGCAGGCCGTGTGGGAGTTCAAAGCCGACAAGGTCGATCGAGCCGTGGACACCGGTCAGTTCGTCGCAGGGTCGGTCGTCAATTTCGGTTCCAACCTGATCAATACCCCGGCTGGGTGGCTGGGTTTCGGCAACAAGACTGGATATGTCGACTGGGGGGACTTCGACGACATTCTGTTGATCGAAGATGGCGTGTCGCACCCCAGCGACCAGCAGACGGTGGTCGTGTTCGAAGGCAACTTCGAAGGCGCCGGCCACCATCCCAACAACTATGCCGGGCACGTGATGTCGACCGATGACGAGTCGACCCTAGAGTTCTACACGTCGCTCGCCGAGGCGGGATACACAGGCAGAATGGAACGATGGTCGCTCGACGTGAGCGTGCCCAAATGACGATGAGGAACCAGCTTGCCGATCCCGAGCAGACTCGCAAACCGCCGAGCAGCGATTGCGTTCGTCGCCGTCGCCGTCGCCATCTCGGGGAGCGGATGCGGCGTGCTTGACCGTACGAGTACACCCGACATCAACGAAGTCGGTGCCGATCTCTACGAGCTGAAGTTCCTGCGCTGTGAGATCGAATCGATCGAAGACACACAAGCTGCGCTCGGAGACCCGCTGTTCGAAGATGAGCGCCGCCCCAACGTGATCGCCGAGATCGAGATCACGAATCTCGACGACGTCCGCCGTCGCTTCGACGTTCGCGCCACGCTGACCGACGCCAACAACACCAGTGCACCGTTCAACAATCACCACACCAACCGTCTCAACCCCGGTGAAACCAGCGTCGAGATCATCAGAATGCCTGCGATCGACTCCGAGATCGCTCCGTTCACCTGCACCGCCGAAGTCTGGGACAGCATCGACGACGTCGCCTTCCCCGACGACTGACGGCCGCCCAGTCGCGCAAGAATCACCCGCCGGGCGACCTCCGCTGCGGCTCGCGCGCCGGTTCAGTCGCCCGCTTCAACGGGTACGTTGTGCGTCGTGAGCACGCCCTCCAGCTACCGCAACGGATTCGCAGCTCTCCTCCTCGGACTGGTGCTGAGCGCTGCTGGAGTCAGCCTCCTCTGGATCTCTTCCGAGCGTCGGGTCGAGAACAATCCTGACACGTACGCAACCGGGGTGTCTCCGACGCCGGAACTGCTCGTCATCGTGTTGCTCCTGCTCCTCATGGTCGTCCTGACACTCGCAGCGTTGATCTTTCTCGTGCTCTGGCTGCGCTCAAGAACCACCTCGACTCGCTCGGCGGCGTGAGCCACACGCGACGACGTGTCGTCACGGACGTTTCGAACGACACCTGGACAAACACCGTTATTCGTGCGATTGTGAATACTGCGACTCGAGGTGGGGGGCCGCATGGGCGGGCCTGCATTCGGTGGGCCCCCGACTCGAGAGGTTCCCATGGACTTGTTCACTCGCAGTGTGTTGATGACCGGGCCGCCGGCGGCGTACATGGAGTACGCCACCAGCATGCGTTCGTTCGTCTCGGAGAAACTCGGCCAGGACATCGCCCTCTGGTCGGCCGCCTTCGGGGCCCCCAGGGGGGCGATGGTCTATGCGGCCCGCGTCGAGGGCCTGGCAGGCGTGCAGGCCATGAACGCCAAGTTGCTCGGCGACGCCGAGTACATGTCGAAGTTGGCCGGGGCGTCCGGAATGACCATGCCCGCCGAGGACAACCTGCTGCAGCCGCTGCACGGCGAACTCGGTGATCCGCCGCCGCCCGGTGCGGTCGCCACCGTCACGACCGCGGTCATCGCCAACGGCGCCTACGCCGACGCAATCGGCTGGGGCATCGAGATGGCACAACTCGGCGAGACGGTGACGGGCATGCCGACGATCTTCGGCATGAACGCGTTCGGCACGTTCGGCCAGGTCACCTGGATCAACGTTGCCGCCGACGCGGCGGCGGCCGACGCCGCCGGGAACGCCATCAACGCCAACGCCGACTACATGGGCAAGCTCGGAGCCATCGGCGACTTGTTCGTCCCTGGCTCGGGGCACCGGTCACTGGCGATCAGGATCGCCTGACCGGACCAGCGACCTAGCTCACTCGGCGGCGTCTGCGAGGGCGCCGCTGAGGGCTGGGTGCACCAGCAGGCTCTCGACGATGTCGTTGACGCGCAGGTTGGCGGTAACGGCGAGCGCCAATACCGAGATCAACTCGGCGGCATGGCGACCGACGATCGACCCACCCAGCACGACACCGGTGGCAGGATCGGAGATGATCTTCACGAACCCGCGAGGGTCGTTGTTGATCATCGCCTTGGCGGAACTCGAGAACGGCACCTTCGTGACGCGGATCTTGCGGCCCGATGAGAACGCCTCGGCCTCGGCCAAGCCGACGTCGGCGATCTCCGGCTCGGTGAAGATCGCAGACGCCGCCTTGTCGTAGTCGACGTGGCGATGCTCGATCGTGTGCAGACCCATCACGTGCTCGGCGACCTTGCGGCCCTGCATCGTGGCCACCGAAGAAAGCGGCAACTTGCCGCTCACGTCACCGGCGGCGTAGATGTGGGGCTGGTTGGTGACGCAGTGGTGGTTGATCGGGATGTACCCACCGCTGTCGTACTCGACGCCGGCGGCCTCCAGGTTCAACCCGTCGGTGTTCGGGATCGAACCGATCGCCAGCACGGCGTGGGTCGAGTGCACGATCGCGCCCGTCGTCACACTTGACGACTACCCCGTCGCCTTCCTCGTTGAGCTCGATCGACTGTGCCCTGGCACCCTTCAGCAGCTTGACGCCACGCTCGACGAAGTCGTTCTCGAGCACGCCGGCGACCTCAGGGTCCTTGCCGGGCAGCACGTGCTGGCGACTGACCACCAAGGTCACGTCGGCACCGAACGAGGAGAACATGTGGACGAACTCGACACCCGTGACGCCGGAGCCGACGACCGTAATGCTCTTCGGAAACACGGTCGGTGGGTAGCAATCGCGGGTGGTGAGGATCCGGATTCCGTCGGGTGTGCACCATTCCGGAATCCGGGGCCGCGACCCGGTCGAGACCAGGGCGACGTCGAAGTCGATCTCCTCAGGACCTTCGGCACTCTCGACGTGCACGCTGTGCGGGCCGGTGAAGTGCCCGATGCCCTTGATCATGCGGACCCGCTGACTCGCCAGCAACTGCACGATGTCTTCGCTGAGGTCACGTTGGATGCCGGAGATCCGCTCGGTGAGCGCTTCGATGTCGACTTCCGGATTGGACTGGCCCAATCCCATCCCTTCGATCCGGCGCGAGAAGCTGATCGCCCCGCCCGTTGCGATCATCGTCTTGGACGGGATGCAGTCCCAGAGGTGGGCGGCACCGCCGAACACGTCTCGCTCGATCACGGTGACTTTGGCACCCAGGCGGGCAGCGTGGGTGGCGGCCTGGTGACCGGCGGGACCACCGCCGAGGATGACGAATCGCAAACTCACGGTGCCAGGCTACGGGACGTCAGAGTGTTCGTGATCAATCGCATCGCCGCCGGCCACCAGCACGCCTCGACCGATCGATGGTGACGCCAGCGACTCGACCGTCGGGTTGACGATGTTCGAGCAATACGTCGACGGGAAGGCGATCTGGTGGCGCGGTTCGCCGACCCATTCGAAGTGCATTCCATCGGGTTGACGGAAGTTGCCTCCCCACGCGAACCCGTGCTTGCGGAAGATCCGCACGACATCGCAGTTCATCACGGGACGGCACCCGACACAGTTCGACTGGGTGTTCGTGTCGAACGCCATCGCGTAGGCGTGCCTCGAGAGAAACCCGCTGCTGCGGCTGTAGCGGGCGTTGAAGCATCCGCCGTACGTGTTGGCGTTGTTGACTTCGATGGCGCCACCCAAACCGGCGGCTGCGACCTCGGCGAACGCCCGCTTGAGATCATCGACCACCTTCACATGGCATCGCGCCTCGACGCGTACGATGTCGTTGAGCAGGACGGGACCGTCGGTGAGGTTGGTGGCCTTCCACGTCGGGTGCATGCTCAGGGAGTCGTCGGCGTTGACCCGATACCACGGCTCGCCCAACGCCAACTTCGTGTCGATCGTGCTGAGCGTCGAGTCGGGGTTCGGTGGATCCCAACTGCGACTGACCAACGTGTTCGATCGCCCGAGCACGCCGGCAGCGGCGAGCGCCGCGTCGAGACCGGCCCGATCGTCGAAGTCCCACATCACCATTCTGGTGTCCGCCGTGAACCCGAGCCGATCGGCAACGTCGGTGGTGAATGCCAGTTCGGCCCAACCGAGCGCCTCCGCTGTTCCGATGTCGGCGATGGTCAGCGACACCGTCGAGCCGTCGACCGCCCGCACGTCGAGCACGTCGCCCTGTCGGGCGCCCATCAGGTCGGCGGTGATCTCGTTGAGCACGACCGTGTCGGCGCTGAGGGCGGCCGACACCTCGGTACCCAGCACGCCACCGACCGCTTGCCGCGGGAGGGCCACGAACACGATCGGAATCAGATAACCGGAAGGGGGGGCGTGCACCGTGGCACCGCCGCGTGCGACGCGCCACATTCCTACCGACCCACTGCGACCCGGAGCCGCCAGTCCACCGACCTCGGCGACCGCGGTGTGCACGCCGTTGACCACGAACTGGTCGATCTCACCGACGTCGAAGGCAACCGCTATGTCGCCGACCGGACGAACGATTCGTTCAGCAGTTCGGGTGGCGACCGCCGGCTCGTTCACCGCCCCGCTTTGCGCCAATGCGGCCACCCCGCCGAGCATCGCCAATGCGGCAGCGAGAACGACCGTTCGTCTGAGGCTGGCTGAGGTTGGCACCGCGCCATCGTACGGAACCCCCAGCGTGGCTTGGCGTCACGGCCGATCGGAATCTCACGGTGTCGCACTCGCGGCGAGCGGGTACCGTTTCGTGGTCGTGAGCGAGACGCCGGAGCAGCCCGAGGAAACCGACCAGTCGACCGGCAGCGGCCTGGCCGCTGAGAAGCTGCGCCGACTGGCCCGAATCGCTGAGTTGCGAGACCGCGGCGACGAGCCGTATCCGTATCGGTTCGACCGCTCACACACGCTGGGTGAAGTGCGTCAGGCATGGGGCGAGCTCGAACCTGGCACCGAGACCGAGCACGAGGTCGCCGTCGCCGGGCGGCTGATGCTCAAGCGCGACACCGGCAAGTTGGTGTTCGCGACCATCCAGGATCGGTCCGACCAGATCCAGCTGTTCGTGTCGAAGGCGGTCACCGGTGACGATCATTTCGCCGACGTGAAAGCACTCGACCTGGGCGACTGGGTCGGCGTGACCGGCACGGTGATGACCACCCGCAAGGGCGAGCTGTCGATCAAGGCCGTCACGGTGCAGCTGCTGTCGAAGGCCGTACGGCCGCTGCCCGACAAGTGGCACGGGCTCACCGACACCGACACCCGATTTCGACAGCGCTACGCCGACCTGATCGTCAATGAGCAGGCTCGCCGCAACTTCGAGATCCGTCACGCCGTGACTGCCAGCTTCCGGCGAACCCTGCACGCCAAGGGTTTCATCGAGGTCGAAACTCCGGTGCTCCAGATCGAAGCCGGCGGCGCTCATGCCCGCCCGTTCGTCACCCACCACAACACGCTCGACACGGACCTGTACCTGCGGATCGCGGTCGAGCTGTTCCACAAGCGACTGATCGTTGGCGGCATGGAGCGGGTGTTCGAGATCGGCAGGGTGTTCCGCAACGAGGGCATCTCCACTCGCCATAACCCCGAGTTCACGATGATCGAGCTGTACCAGGCGTTCGGCGACTGGAACGACGTGATGGACATCACCGAGGAGCTCGTCACACAGGCTGCTCGCGACGCGCTCGGCACCACCGTGATCACGATTCGCGGTGAGCAGGTCGATCTGGCCGAACCGTGGCCACGCAAGCGGATGATCGACTACGTCAGCGAGGCCGTCGGGCGCGAGGTGCATCCGTCGCAGCCGGTCGACGAACTGCGTGCGCTCGCTGCCGAACACGGAATTCGGCTACGAGGACCGGTGGGGTGGCGGCAAGCTGGTCGAGGAGCTGTTCGAAACGCTGTGCGAGGCCCACATCGTGCGGTCCCACGTTCGTCACCGGGCACCCGACGGAGATCTCGCCGCTGGCCCGTGTCGATCGCCACGACCCGTGGCTGACCGAACGGTTCGAGATCTTCGTCGACTCGCGAGAACTCGGCAACGGCTACTCCGAGCTCAACGACCCCGTCGAACAGCGCGCCCGTTTCGAGGATGAACAGGCCGCCAAGGAGGCCGGCGATGTCGAGGCCGGCACCGTCGACGAGGACTACCTGCGAGCGCTCGAATACGGCATGCCACCAACCGGCGGGCTCGGGATCGGGATGGACCGTGTGGCGATGCTGCTGGCGGGCGTCGACTCGATCAAGGAAGTCATCCTCTTCCCGACGTTGCGCCCCGAACAGGAGATCAACTGATGGCACGTATGGCATGGGGCGCCGGCCTCACCACCGAGGCAGCCGATGGCACGACACTCGACGCCTGGTTCCGGTGGTTCGGGTGGGGCGAGTTCGGCGACGACGACACGATTGCCGCCTACCCGAACCTCGACGAGCAGCTCGGCATGCGCGACCAGCACGACGAGCTGCGCAATGTCGTGGTGCGGCCGATCCGGCTCTCGATCGATGTCGATCAGCCGCCCAGCTCGGCCGCCGACGCGTACCTGCGCTTGCATCTGCTCTCTGGCCGGCTCGCCAAGCCGCATTCCTTGAACATGGAGGGCATCTTCGGCGCCCTCAACAACGCCGTGTGGACCAACCTCGGCCCGGTCGCCGTGTCGGAGCTGGACGATGTGCGGCTGCGTGTCAAGCAGGCCGGACAGGTGCTGCACGTGCACGGCGTCGACAAGTTCCCGCGGATGCTCGACTACGTCGTGCCAACCGGGGTGCGGATCGCCGACGCTTCGCGGGTTCGACTCGGCGCCCACCTCGCCGAAGGCACCGTCGTGATGCACGAGGGCTTCTGCAACTTCAATGCCGGCACGCTGGGCACGTCGATGGTCGAGGGACGCATCTCGGCCGGCGTCGTGGTCGGTGACGGCAGCGACATCGGTGGCGGGGCGTCGATCCAGGGCACCTTGTCGGGTGGCGGTACCGAGACGATCTCGATCGGCGAGCGTTGCCTGCTGGGCGCCAACGCCGGGATCGGCATCAGCCTCGGCGACGATTGTGCCGTCGAGGCAGGCCTCTACATCACCGCCGCCACGCCGGTGCTCACGCCGGACGGCGTCGTGAAGGCTCGCGAGCTGTCGGGGATCAGCGGCACGCTGTTCATCCGCGACGGCCAAAGCGGCAAAGTCATCGCCCGCCCGCGCACCAAGAGCTGGGGTGAACTCAACGAAGCCCTCCACACCAACCACTGAGCTGGCACTTGTGCCAGTTGGGAGTTGTGCCAGGCACAAGTCCCAACTGCTGGTCACGGGGCTACGAAGGTGATGCCTTCTTGGAGTAGCGAACGCCACCGTCGGCGGTCGCGCTTCGGGATCGACACCCACTCCTTGAAGACTTTGCCGGCCGGGGCGAAGGGTTGGCCGACACCTTGTTCGATCAACTCGGCGACGCGTGACTTGGGAAGTTTCACCACCAGGCCTGATCCCTTGAAGTCGACGAGGCCGAGGAACTCACCGGCCACACGGGCGCAGCGACCACCCATGATGGTGCCCTCCTCGACGCGTGGATCTTCGAGCTGGAGTTCCTCGATCAGTTCCCAGAACACGTCTTGATCGGTCTGCGGCATGGCTGGCTCCTTCTGTCGGTGCAACTGTGACACGTACCGACCTCGGCTACAACGGCGCCCGTCCGAGGCCGCACACCGCCGGGATCTCGCCGATCTGGATCAACTCCAGTCGCACGTCGCAATAGCCGGCTTCGTTGAGGTCGTCGGTGATCTTCTGCCCTGCAGCCAGCGCCTCCGAAGTATCGGCTTTCGGATGCGGCGGACGGAACGTGACCGCCATCGTGGCGCCGGGGTTGAGATGCGCCAGCCACCTCCGCAGCGTTTCGGCCGGGTCATCCCAGAACAACCACACGTTGCTGGAGAAGATTGCGTCGAACTGGCCGATGTCGGCGGGCGGTTGTTGGGCGTCGGCCGTGACCAAGCGCAGTCGACCGTCTTGGGCGGCCGCTCGGTTACGTCGCGCCGCCATCGAGCGCATCGTGGCCGAGCGTTCGAGACCGACGACGCTGCCGCTCGGAACCATCGCCAGGGCCCGCTCCAGGCCGATCCCAGGCCCGTGCCCGAGTTCGAGCACCCGGTCGGTCGGTGCCAGACCGAGCAGATCCACCGTTGCCAGGGTGCGCTCGACGTTGGCGGTTCGCTTCGTCATGATTCGTCCGGCGATCCACCCGAGCGGTCCACGCGGGTGTCCGAACTGGCCGATGAGTCGTTGTCGGATACTCATGAGAGCTCGCCTTCGTTGTCGTCGTTGGTGTCGATCACCCGTTGAAGCCCGTTCGATACGGCACTCAGCACCTCGATCGCGGCGATCAGGTCGGCCGGTGTGAGAGCGGAGCCTTCGAGCAGCACCGGTTCGAGCGCTGCTCGTTCGGAGGCGTGCATGGCTTCGATCGTCGTTGCGCCGCGTCGGGTCAGCCGGATCAGCGGGGCCCGTAGGTGATTCGGGTTGTCCCTGCGCTCGACCAGTTCGGCATCGAGCAGATCGTTGACGATGGTTTGGATGTGTTGACGGCTGACGCTGCGGGCCCTCGCGACTGCCGACACGGTGTGTTCACCGTTGGCCTGGAGATACTCCAACACCGCTCGCATGGGGACACTCACGCCGGTTCCGTGGTGGAGTCGGTCGACGACGACGACCGAGCGGTGGATCATCAGGCGGGCCTCGTCGAAGAGGGACGAGATGTGTTCGTACATGACAACTAGATTGTCATATTGACAACTATATTGTCAATCGTCCCTGGACGCGTTCGAGCTGTACTCTTCGCTGCTGTGCCAACCCTCGCCAGCATGCTCGCCTTCGGGATCGCCTCCGTCGTGCTCCTGTTGATCCCAGGGCCGGCGGTCACCTACGTCGTGAACCGCAGCGTCTCGGACGGCCGGGCGATCGCGCTGGCGTCCGTGGCAGGGCTGGAGCTCGGCAACTTCATGCACGTCATCGCCGCCACCGTCGGCCTGTCGGCGGTGCTCGCCACCTCGGCAACAGCGTTCAACATCGTCAAGTGGGTCGGGGCAGGGTACCTCGTCGCGATCGGCGTGAAGACACTGATCACACGACCCGACCCGCTCTCCGGCCGCACGACACACACCACTTACCGCAGGGCGTTCACGCAAGGCGTCGTGGTCAACACGCTCAATCCGAAGGTTGCGTTGTTCTTCTTGTCGTTCCTGCCCCAGTTCATCGACACCGCCCGTGGCCCTGCCTGGACCCAGGCGTTGGTGCTCGGCACGCTGTTCACCGTGCTCGGGCTACTCACCGACTCGGCCTGGGCGGTCGTGGCCAGCGCCGTGCGCGGCATGCTGCTGCGGGGCCGGGCGATGCCGTTCATCCGCCGCTACGTCTCAGGCTCGACCTTTGTCGCCCTCGGCCTGGTCGCCGCCCGCGCCCAACGCGCCTCCGCGTGACGAGTTGGGAGTTGTGCCTGGCACAACTCCCAACTCGTCGAGGGTGGCTCTGACTTCGAGGATCGCGTCTCGGAGGGTGGCCACGATGTGGTCGACGTCGTCGCGGTCGATCACCAGCGGCGGGGACATCACGTTGAGGTGCACCATCGGGCGCACGATCAGCCCCTTCGGTTCGCAGGCGTTGGCGACGAGCTTGCCGACGTCGAGCTCCTCGGGGTAGAGGCGCTTGGACTGCTTGTCCTCCACGAACACCACGCACGCCATCAGATGCGAGCCGCGCACCTCGCCCACCATCGGGAGGTCGGTCAGCGTGCGCAGCTGCTGTTGGAAGTACGGGCCGATCTGCTTGACGTGTTCGAGCAGCCCTTCGCGCTCGATGATCTCGATGTTCTTCAGCGCAGCCGCACACGACACCGGATGCCCCGAGTAGGTGTACCCGACGGCGAAGTAACGGTCGTGGCCCGGCTCGGCGATCACGTCGTAGATCTTGTCGCTCACGATCGTGGCGCCGAGCGGCAGGTACCCGGAGGTGAGCCCCTTGGCGCTGGTGATGATGTCGGGTGTGATGCCGAACACCGACTCGGAGGCGAACCACTCACCGAGCCGTCCGAACCCGGTGACCACCTCGTCGCTGACGTACACGATGTCGTTCGCACGACAGATCTGCCACAACCGCTGGAGGTAGTCGGCGGGCGGCATGATGACGCCCCCTGACCCCATGATCGGCTCGGCGAAGAAGGCGCCGATGTGATCGGCACCCAACTCGTCGATCTTGGCCTCGAACTCGGCGACCAGGTCGTCGGCGAACTGCTGCTCGGTGCGGCCGTTGCCGTAGCGATAGAAGTTTGGCGACGACAGGTGGTGGATCGTGTCGTCGATGTAGTTGAAGCCGGGCACCCGATCGCCCGGTTTGCCTCCGATCGACACCGAGGCGTAGGTGGTGCCGTGGTAGGCGTCGACCCGACTGATCACGTGCCGCTTCTCCGGCGTGCCCTTCGCATATTGGTAGAACTGGATCATCCGGTAGGCGACGTCGACAGCGGTCGATCCACCACCCGACAGGAACACGTGGTTCAGGTCGCCGGGCGCCAACGAGGCGAGCTTCTCGCACAGCAGGCCGGCCGGGGCGTTGGTCATGTCCGTGAACGGGTTGGCATAGGCCAATTGGCGCACCTGGTCGGCGATCGCGTCGGCCATCTCGTCGCGACCGAGCCCGATGTTCGTGCACCACATGCCGCCGACGGCGTCGATGTAACTGCGGCCCTCGGTGTCGACGAGGCGTGCGCCGGCTCCCCGCTCGATCGGCAGCACGTCATCGACCAGGTAGGTGTCGAACACCTGGTACGGGTGAATGAAGTGTTTGCGGTCGCGCTCGACGATGTCGGCGGTTGACCCGGCGTCTGGATGCATCGCCCCATCGTGCCACGCACGAGCGGATGTACTCGTCGGCCCATGCCGAAGGACGAGCACGGGGAACCGGTCGAGCTGGTCGCCGACGGCCGGCCCGTCAGTATCACCAGCCCGGGCAAGGTGCTGTTCCCGAAGCTCGGGCTGACGAAACTCGACCTCGCCAACTACTACCTGTCGGTCGGCTCGGCGCTGATGCCATGGATCCGCGATCGTCCGGTGTTGCTGGAGCGTTACCCGAACGGCGTCGGCGACAAGTCGTTCTTCCAGAAACGGATCCCCGACTCGGCGCCCGACTGGCTCACGACCACGACCGTGCAGACGATCAACGGCACTCCGTCGCGGGCGCTCGTGATCGCCGACCTCGCACACGTGCTGTGGGCCGCCAACATGGGCGTGCTCGGGCTGCACGTGTGGCAGTACCGGGCCGACCGTCCGCAGTGGTCTGACGAGCTGCGGATCGACCTCGACCCCTCCCCCGGCCAGACGTTCGACCACATCCGCGAGGCGGCGATGTACGTGCGGCTGTATTTCGCCGAGCGCGGGATCCGGTCGTACGTCAAGACCAGCGGCAGCAAGGGCATCCACATCTACGTCCGCGTCGTCGACGGCTTCGACAGCTTCGCCGTGCGCGGCGCCTCGATCACCGTCGCCCGCGATCTGGCACGCCTTCACCCCGATCTGATCACCGACCAGTGGTGGAAGGAACTGCGCGACGGCAAGGTGTTCGTCGACTTCAATCAGAACGCTCCACACAAGAACGTGTTCGGCGCCTGGGGTGTGAGGGCGAGGGTCGGCGCCCAGGTGTCGACCCCGATCGAGTGGGACGAGCTGATGGATGTGATGCCCGACGAACTGACGATGCTCACCGTGCCCGAACGTCTCGCCGAGCGCGGCGACCCGTGGGCCGACATGGACGCAGAGCCGCAGGACATCGGCCAACTGGTCGCCAAGTTCGCCGAGGACATCGCCGACGGCATCCCCGATTCCCCCTGGCCGCCCGTCTATCCGAAGATGCCCAACGAGGCCCCAAGAGTCCAACCCAGCCGAGCCAAGAAATGACGGGATGTGCCAGGCACACTCCGTCATGGAGCATGGTGACGGGCGTCGCTAGAACTTCCTGCAACACTCTTCGCTCAGGCGATGACGGGATGTGCCTGCTTGGGCTCAAGGGGTGAGTGCAACACCTGAGTTGTGTGAGGGGTGTTGTGGTGGTGGCTGTTCGGTTTCCGGATCGGGTTCGTCGGTTGGTGTTGTTGGGGTGTTTGGATGGTCGGTCGTATCGGGTGGTGGCCGAGGAGTTTGGGATGTGCACGAGATCGGTGTGGCGGATACGTCACGATCCGGTGGTGTCGTTGCAGCTGTATGAGGTTTCGGATTCGCGTTTGGGTTTGAGTGATCGCGAGGAGATCTCGCGTGGGTTGGTGTCGGGGTTGTCGTTCCGGATGATCGCGTCAGGTTTGAAGCGTGCGACCTCGACGATCAGTCGCGAGGTCAACCGCAATGGGGGTCGTGACGGGTATCGGGCTGCGGCCGCTCATCGAGCGACGCTCGAGCGTGGTTGCCGCCCGAAACCAACGGTGTTCGAGCAGAACCGCCCGTTGGCGTTGGTGGTCGAGTCCTGGTTGGAGTTCGAGCAGTGGTCGCCTACGCAGATCAGTGCCAGGCTGGTCGACGAGTTCCCCGACGACGAATCGATGCGTGTGTCTGCTGAAACGATCTATCAAGCGTTGTATGTGTACGGGCGTGGTGGGCTCCGCAAGGAGCTTTCCAAGCATTTACGCACCCAGCGGCCGGTGCGACGATCCAGAACAGTGACGGCTCGCAACCGTGCCAGCCGGCCGATTCAAGACATGGTCAACATTGCTGAACGACCCGAAGAGATCGAGGCCCGGCTAGTCCCGGGGCACTGGGAAGGCGATCTGATCATGGGACGCAACAACGGTTCCCAAGTCGCCACGCTGGTGGAACGCACAACCGGGCTGCTGATGCTCGGCAAACTCGCCAACAAACAAGCCCCGACTGTCGCAGCCCGTCTCCAAGAACGCATCGAAACGCTGCCCGACCATCTCCGCCGATCGTTGACCTGGGACCAGGGCACCGAGATGGCAGACCACGCCACCTTCACGATCGCGACCGGGGTCCCCGTCTACTTTTGTGACCCCCACGCCCCCTGGCAACGCGGCAGCAACGAGAACATCAACGGGCTGCTCCGCCAATACCTACCCCACGGCACCGACCTCTCACGCCACAGCCAAGACGACCTCGACAAGATCGCCGACAAACTCAACCGCCGACCCCGCAAACGACACGGATTCATGACACCATCAGAAATGTTCAATCAAACCGTGTTGCAGTGACCACTGGAATCCAAGCTGGCACATCCCGTCATCACATGGTGACTTCGAAGGTTTCTCCGACTTGGACGGTGCCTCCGCTGAGGGTCACCACCGGGCAGCCCTTGGCGATCTCGCAGGCGGCTGCCATGTCGGGCGCTTCGACCAGGCTGTAGCCGCCGACACCGTTATCGCCCCAGCCGTCGCTGACCGAGTCGGCACCGACCGTGCTGGAGGCTCCGACCGGAGCGCCCATATCGACGAAGGCGGCGCCGTTGGCGCCCATCCACTCGCCCCAGGCGGCCATGTGCTTGGCCTGCTCTGCTTCGGACTCGGGCATTCCGCCGCCGTGGTAGGTGAAGAGGTACTTAGCCATGTTGTTGTCTCCTGTGGTGTGGGTGGTTGATCTCAGGTCGTACGGCCGGTGAACGCCATCAGCTTGCTGACGGCGTCGTCGTGAGCCGGTTGGGTGATCTCGTCGAAGCCTTTGCCCTCGCCCCGGTTCTCGGGGCGGATGATGCTCTCGGCGAGGCCGGTGACGAATGCCGTGAGCGGCTCGGGGGCCGTGAACGGCTGATCGGTGGCACGGGCGAAGTCCCAAGCGTGGATGAAGAACTCGAGGCTCAGGATCCCCACTGGCACGGCGCCAGGTGCCTGGCCGTTGCCGAACGGCACCTCCCCCTCGATGCCGCGGGCTCGCCAGGCGGCGAGCGCCGGTTCGGCGGCCTGGGCGATGTAGTCCTCGGCGGAGCTCGCCTTGATCTGCTCGGGGATCTCGGCACCCGCCATGCCGCCGAGGCTTCGCAAGCTGCCCATCAGGTGCTCGACCAGGTCGTGCACGGTGTAGTCCTTGCACGGCGTCGGCAGCTGGCGATGGTCGGGAGTGAACGGCAGCATCACCTGGCGGCACAGCGCCCAGCTGGCTTCGGCGGCCGAGAGATGATCGGGCTCGTCGCCCCCCGACGCCCACGGGTCGAGGCCGGCGTCACCGGTGGTTGCCGCGTCGCCGAGCCGCTCGATGTAGTGGGTCCATCCTTCGGAGTGACCGACGGCCTGATCGGGCGTGAGACCGGAATGGGTGAGCCGGACGAGCGTCTTGTCGCCGGCCGGTTCGAGGTCGACCACGATCGTCGAGGCGCCCGGCGGTAGGTCGGCGGAGTCGACCCATCCCCAGGTGTAGACCACGCGTTTGCCGGGCTCGATCTCGGTGAATGTGCCGCTGGCGATGTGACCGGGGGTCACCGTGATGCGGTAGTCGCCGCCGACCCGAAGGTCAACCGACGCGCTGACCGCCTGCCACCGGCGTAACCGCTCGGGTTCGGTGAACAGGGCGAACGCTTCGTCTGGCGTGGCGTCGATGATCCGTTCGAATGAAACCGGGCCGGAGAGAGCTGCGTCGGTCATGACTGGGTTTCCTTCTTCTTGAGGTTGCGGGCCGACGACTCGAGGTCATCGAGTTCGTTGATGAGGAACACTTCGATCGCGGCACGGGCACGGCTGAGCCCGTCGGGGTTGATGCGGTACAGGCGCTCACGCCCGGAGCGACGTTCGGTGACGACGCCTGCGTCCTTGAGCACCTTGAGATGCTGCGACACAGCCGGCCGGCTGACGTCGATCGTCTCGGCGATCACCCCGACCGGCGCTTCGCCGAGCTGCGCCAGGCGAGCAAGGATCTGGCGCCGCCGAGGTTCGGAGACGGCGTCGAGCGGATGCATGAAGGATACGTTAGTGCAGACTTACCAATCCGTCAACACAGCACGCTCGATCCCAACGGCGAGCGGGCGGAGCAACCCATTCCCTACCGGTTCGGCGGACTTGGTGAGTCCAGGCATCGGGGGTCTACATTTCGCGAATGAGCAGCATTCGGCGATTGGCCGGATGGTCGATGGCGATCGTTCTGATCGTGCCAGCCTGCAGTTCCGGCGACACCGACGACGACCTCCAGACGACCACTTCCGACGTTCTGGTCACGATCGGGGACGGCGTCGACACACCGCCGTCCAGCGCACTGGCCACCGCGCCAGAACCGGTCACGAGCGAGCCCGGCGAGGCCGGTGCGACTCCACCGTCGATACCCGATCCGCCGCAGGCAGGTGCTGCGCCGACCGGCGATCCGCAGGCCCAGGCCGCTGCGCTGGCTGACGCCTCGGCACCGGGATCGGCGTCGGCCGAGGCAGCCTGGTTGACCGCATACGATCTCGCCCGCATCCCCGTGTTCGATGCCGGCGGACAGGCACTCGGCACCACGGCGGACGACCCGCTCGGTCCGGGTTGGTGGCAGGTGTGGATGCTCGCGGACAACTCTCCAGGGCAGGGCATCTGGTTGAGCGACGCCGTCAAGATCGTCGTGTCGCCCGACGACCGGGGCGCGACCGAGGAGGAAGCCACCGAGGCGACGCAGGCATTGCTCGACGACCTGCGAGCCGCTCGCCAATCAGGTGATCCGGCGGCTGCCTTCGCCGCCGAGTTCATCGACGCCAAAGCCCGCCAGGCGGGAACCCCGGTCAGCTTGTTCGATCCGTCGATCGACCTCACCACCACCAACATCGACCTGGCGACGATGAACTTCCTCGTCTGGGCGTCGCTTCGATCGGCGGCAATCAGCCTGATCGGCGAGCCCGACGGAGTCAGCGGATTCCGCGGCGCCCTGCCGGCACCGTCGAGATTGCAGGCGGCGACGCCCTGCAACCAACTCTGGGGCAGCGAGCAGGCGACGACGACCATCAACTGGATCGTCGGCAAGATCGGCGGCGGCGTCCAGATCCCAGGTCTCCAAGTCCCTGGGTTGATCGCCGCGCTCCAGAGTGTGAAGCCCCAGATCGCGACCGAGAGCCGAGTCGACAAGTTCAACGCGATCTCGGCTCGCGTCAACGCTCTCACCTCGGTCGCCTCGGCACTGATGCAGTACGCAGCGCTGCAGGCGGACGGCGTCGGCGACACGCTCGACCGCACACGTACGAGCGAAGACGGAGAGTCGATCACGCTCCGATTCGATGTCTACATCGATCCCGGCCGGCTTCCCGACGGCAACAACCGGGCGCTGTGTGCAATGAGCTTCCTGCTCAATGCAGCCGGTATCTCGCTCAACTTCCCCGCAGCCGGGCCGTCAGCGGGTGTCGAGGTCGTGTTCACCGGCAAGGACGGGTTCGGCGAGCGGGTGCTGTTCGAGAGCCCCGTCGATCAGCTCAAGCAGGACACCGATTCCGGTGGTAGCGCCGAAGTCGACGTGATCGGGATGGGGCAGACCGACGACATCTCGGAGGGTTCGCCCCGAGTACCGGCCGAATACACGATCGAGATCGAGGCGACACCGGAGCCGATCGACGGCAACTCGATCTTCAACACGTTCTTCGATTCACTGACGTTCGCTGCGGCGCCGAACCCACTGGCCTTGCTGGCGGTGGTGCTCGACATCTTGAAGACGACCCACTGGGATCTCGGCGACAAGATCTTCCCGCTGCAGGACTGGATCGGCGACTGGTCCAACGACGAACCGATCCCGGGAGGCAAGCACTCTGGTCAACACTGTGGCGGGATCGGGGGCGAGTGGGTGCTGACCAGCACCTACGAGCTACTGGGCGGCATCGGATCGCAAACGTGGATCACGCAGATCGACCCGAAGACACTCAAGGGCACCTTCATCTATTCCGACCACCAGACCAACGAACAGGTCGGCGTCAAGGTCGAGTTGATCGGCGAGGCGAGCGGCACCGCCGAAGTCAGCTTCGACGACTCCGGTGCGGTCACCATGAAGCTGACCGAGACCGAGCACAAGTACGAAGCCAGAGCACCAGGTGGTTCCGGCCAATCGGTGAGCGCTCCGCTGGAAACCTACGAACACGTCTGGCAAGTCGGCGGCACCTGCCCATAGCGACAGCAGACAACGGATGGTGTCAGGCACCAAGCGTCATGGTCAGCAGAACCGGACCGAGGCGATCGGCGGGAGATTGGCCGAGACCTGAACCCATGAATCGCCGGCGTCGCCGCTCCACCACAACGATCCTGTGGTCGAACCCATCATCAGCTGTTCACCCGTCGAGTCGACGGCCAGGCCGTGGCGATACACGAGGTCGTAGGTGTCGGTCTGTGGCAGCCCTTCGGTGAGCACGTCGAACGTCGCGCCGCCGTCTCGGGTTCGGGTCACCACCAGCTCGCCGTCGACGGGTACCCGCACCTCGTCGCTGATCGCCGGCACGAACCAAGCGGTGTCGGCGTCGTTCGGATGAACGGCCACGGCGAACCCGAACGTCGAGGGTCCGGCCTCGGGGACCTCCGTCCACTGGTCGCCGTTGTCGGTCGACTTGAAGATCCCACAGTGGTGTTGGGTCCAGAGCACATCGGGCTGCGCCGCGCAGCGCACGATCATGTGAGGGTCCTGACCCTCGGGGTCGTCGGCAAGCTCGGGTGGCAGGAAATCGGCCCGCATGCCGCGCGCCGCGATCTCCCAGGTCGCACCGCCGTCGGTGGTACGCCATGCACCTCCGCACGACATCCCGACCAGCAGATGGCCGGCACGGCGCGGGTCGACGCAGATCGAGTGGATTCCCGCGTCGTCGTAACCGCCACCGGCCCACTTCGATCGCGCCGGCACGTTCCACAGCGAATCCACCAGCTGCCACGAGTCACCTCGATCGCCAGATCGGAACAGGCCGCCCGGGATCGTTCCGCACCACAACACGCCGGGTTCGTCGGGATGACCGGGTTCGATCACCCAGGCCATCTGTGTCGCCCACTCGACCTCCTTCTGCGACATCGGGTTGATGTGCGAGACGCCTGCCGGCTTGGGCGGGTAGGCCGGGGCGGCGATCTCGGGCCAGGTGACGCCGCCGTCGTCGCTGCGGTGCAGGTGGGTCCCGAAGTGGCCGTGGTCGAGCGACGCATACCAGGCCCCGTCGCGCACATCGCTGACTGCGTTGACGACGCGTGCGCCGGTGAACGCCGGGGTCGAGACCGACGCCGCGCCGTCGTCGATCGTCACCGTGAACAGGCCCTTGCGGGTACCCACCAATGCCGTTGTCGTCATGTCGAACCTCCCGAGAGCGCTTGAAAGATGTGGATCCGGTCGCCGTCAGCGACGGCGTCGGCGAGACGAACCCGATCGGCGATCAGATCGTCGTTGTGGAACACGGCGACGTGTTTGCGCACCGATCCGGCGTCGTCGACCACGTAGCCGCGGGTGGCCGGGTGCAACGCGAAATAGGCATCGAGTACCTCGCCAATATCCGCGCCGAGCACCGATTCGGCCGGACACTCGACGTGCCGGCGAAACGCCTTGGCGAACACCACCTCGACCACAGCGAGAGATCCTACGCGATGTTCGGCGGCGCATCGGTCGGTGTGAACGGTCGCCTGGCCGAACCGATGACGACCAGGCCGGTCACGACGACGACGGCCCCGAACCAACCGAACCATCGAAGCTGCTCGTCGAGCACGGCGACTGCCAGCACGCCGGCGGTGACCGGTTCGGCGAGCGTGAGCGAGGTCGCCGTCGAGGTGTCGAGCAGCCGCAGACCCCATCCGTACAGCACGTAGGCGAGGCCCGTGCACAACACACCGAGGTGGAGCGCCAGTACGACCCCGGAGGTCGACCCCACCCAATCCAACGGCTGGGTGACCATGACGGGCACGAGCGCCAGGGCGCCGACCGAGAACTGCCACGCCGACGCCTCGGTCGAGTGCATGCCTGCCACGATCAGCCGTTTGGTGGCAACCGCGTACAGGGCGTAGCCGAGCCCGGCACCGAGTGCACCGACCAGGCCGAGCGCGCTGAACGCCGCCCCGGACTCGCCGGCGAATACCAACATCGACCCGCCCGTCAAGGCCAGCGCCGTGGCGGCGACCCAACGGTTCGAGGGCGGGTTTCCGTCGAACCATTCGATCAGTCCAGCGAAAATCGGCCCGCTGCCGAGCGCCACGATCGTGCCGAGCGCCACGCCGAGCCGATCGGTGCCCGTGAAGAAGCCCGGCTGGTACACGGCGACACCGATCGCCCCGATCGCGATCTGCCCGGCGTGAGCACGCAGAGCAGACCAGCGCGGTCTCCGGCCGGCGGCGCACCACAACACCGCCGCACCGATCAGGATCCGGATCGCCCCGACGCCGAGCGGCGTGGTGTCGTCGGGTCCCAGTTCCTGGGCCGTGCCGGTCGTGCCGAACAGGAATGCGGCGCCGACCACCGCCAGCACGGCCGTGGTCGCGGTCGGACGGATCGGCATCGGCCGAAAGTCTCCCATCCGGTCAGTCGGGAGCCGGACCCGAAGATGCCGGACCCGAAGATGCCGGACCTGCGGGTGCCCGGCCGGACGACTCGGTCAGGGCCGCCAGCAGTTCGGGCCAACCACGCTCACGTCGCCATGCCGCACCTCCGTGTTTCACGTCCAAATGTGCACCCGGCACGATCACCGCCACGGCGTCGTTCGTGCAGACCGGCTGCACCAACAGCAACACGACGCTCACGATCACCATCAACTTCGCCGGGCCCTGCCCGTGCGGAGGAACCAAGCTGTGGTGCGCCAGGAAGAACACCCCGACTCCGGTCGTCTCCACGACGACGTCGACACTCGTGTTCAGCGTGGTCGTGCCGATCCTCGGCAGCACCACCATGGCGGGCAAGGTCGGTCTCGGCTGCACCGACAGCGACGGCGACACGCAGTTCGCTGTCTACAACTGGTCGATGACGGCGTACGACAGCGGCAATGCGTGCAGCGTCGCCAACTCGATCTCGGCCGTCAGCCTGACCGGGCGAACGGTCACGAACTCGTCGACGTGCCCGTCGCTGGCGGCCGGCGCGCTCGCCAACAGCCCGTCAGTCGGGACCGGTGCACCTCCCGGAGTACGTCCGTCCCACGTGAAGCGCTCGGAGCTGACACGGAGCACAGGTCGGGGCGCGGGTGTCGATCCGGGCGGAGAGCTGACATCCTGTCTGCTGTGGCGCTTTCGTTCGACGACTTTGCCGACCTGGTCCGGTCACGGAGAACGCACATGCTCGTCGATCGTGAGCGGCCCGTATCGGTCGAGCTGATCGACCAGTTGTGCGAGCTCGGCACCTGGGCGCCGAACCACAAGAAGACGTGGCCGTGGAAGTTCGCCGCGTTCACCGGCGAGCCGCGGCTTCGACTCGGCGAGGCCTTCGTCGCCGACATGATCGAACGCGACGTCGGCGATGAGGGCAAGCGACTCAAGACGCTCACCAAGTACGCCCGCACGCCCGTTTCACTGGTCGTCGGTTGCGAACCGCACGAGAACCCGAAGTTCCACGAGGAGAACCGCGACGCCGTCGCGGCAGCGGTGCAGAACATCTTGCTCGGCGCCACGGCGGTCGGTCTGGCGTCGTTCTGGGCGACCGCCCCACTGCTCGATTCACCCAGGGCGCTGGCGCTGTGCGGGTTCGAACCCGACGACCGGATCGTGGCGATCATCTATCTCGGCTGGCCGAACTCATCGGTCGAGGCACCTGTTCGCCCGACGCCGTTCATTCGCCACATCGGCGACTGAACCGGGCGGCCGCCGCCGGGCGCGATCAGGCGTCGTAGGCCGTGCGGTGTCGCGGTTGGTAGATCTGGATCGGGTCGGCGCCGGGCACGTCGAGCATCGACACCAAGCCATATCCCTCATCGACGACCCCCGAACTGAACGTGGCGCCCTTCGCTTCGAGCTCGGCCCGAGTTGCTTCGATGTCGTCGCACATCAGCGAGATCTGATGCTGACGCGGGCTGGTGTGCTGCTGGCCTTCCCACTCACTGTGGGTCGGGTGCACGCCGATTTCGCTCGGCCCGGTTCCGAAGATCAGCCAGCCCGGCTCGGACTCGGAGCTCTCGACGTGCGGCCATCCGAGCACGTCACGCAGAAACGCCCGGGTGGCCGGAGCGTCGTCGGAGTAGATCAGGGCATGGATCGAGGTGATCA
Organism: uncultured Acidimicrobiaceae bacterium; assembly: GCA_963700265.1. GTDB lineage: Bacteria > Actinomycetota > Acidimicrobiia > Acidimicrobiales > Ilumatobacteraceae > Ilumatobacter. The sequence continues at coordinate 225,179 of CAVOWX010000009.1, forward strand.
TGCCCGGATCGTAGACGCTCACCAGCGCAGCAGGGCGGCGAGCGGACCTTCCTCGGACGGCGGCGACGAGACCACACGGATGTCGGCCTGGGTCAACAGCGCGCTGCGAACTGCGACATCGACCAATCGGCCGCGTACGAGGTCCTCGCGGCTGTGATGGAGCGAAGCGGTCGGATCGAGCAATGCTCCGGCCCAGGCGTCGGTCGTGTCCGATCCGTCGTCGTGGACGAGCAGCGTTTGCACACGCCCCTCCCCCAACGCCCTGAGTACATCGCTCGAGTTGGCGGTGGCGGTGCGATGTGGGCGGCGATCAGCGACGGCGGCGACCAACGCCTCGGAGTCGTGCTCGACCAGTTCGGCGACGGCCCGATCAGCGGCACGCCAGACGGCCTCGTCGTCGCCCTCCGTCAGGATCATCACGAGCGGCTTGATGGCAGCCGGCAAATGGTCGTACAGGAAGCCGACCGCCCGCACGTCGCCGGACACGCACACCAACCTGGCACCGACCCGGTGCACCAGCTCGACGAGCGCGTCGGCGACCTCGTTGGCGTTGCTCTCCCACCGGTTCTCGGCGCGCTGCTGGTAGCGGCGCTGCGACCATCCGCCGGCCTGTCCGCGGTGGATGTGGGTCAACTCGCCCTCGACGATCACGTAGTCGCCGATCGCGCCGGCCGACACGGCAGCCAGATCGGCTCCGGTGCGATCGACGAACGCCACCACATAGGGAAGCGCCGCCTGCCGAGAGGCGAGAATCGGCGTCAGGGTCGGGATCGCGCCCAGGCGTGTCGTGTTCGTGTTCGGGTCGTCGCGCAGGAACTCGACCAGCGGCTCTCCGTCTGTCGTGATGACTGAGGCGATTCCACCGGTGCTCTGGCCGTGGGCAAGTTGGGTGACCGTGCCGTCGAACCGGGCCAACATCTTCTCGGACGCTCCAGCGGTCTCGAGTTCGCGCCGGGCGTTCTTCCATCTGATCTCGAGCCGGTGGGCAGCGTCGGACGCCGAACTCGGCGAACGCACAACCACCGAAGCGAACGGGCCAGGGAGTCGATACAGATCAGACAACGTCGTCATGCCTTGACTCTGCCGCATCGGGAACGCCGGTGCGCCAAGCGCGGCGACTGAATTCAGTCGCCTGGATCGGCGTCGGGAAGTCGATCGCGATCGCCGGCACGTCGTAGCACCACGCCTGGTAGGTGAGCCCGATCGAAGGGTCACCGTCCCACACGTACTTGGCGCCCATCATGTCGCCGCACCGGTGACGCTCCTCGATGTCGGTGACGGCGCTGGCGCGTCCGATCCGTTGTTCCCCCGCCAGCTTCACGGTCACGACCGGATCGGCGAGCATGTTGAGGTACCAGTCGGCCGTCGGGCCGTTGCCCGAGATCAGGTACATCGCCCCGTCCATGACTCCGAACCAGATCTCGATCTCGTGTGGCTTGCCGCTGCGACGGCCCCTCGTGACGATGTCACAGCAGTCGACGTCGGCGTGTTCGCTTCAGCCAGCTCACGTGTGGCTCGCGATCACGGTCGGTACGTACCGAACACGTCGCGCAGGGCGTCGCTGACCTCTCCGAGCGTCGCTCCGGCGCGCAGGGCGACCTTCATCGGGTACAGCACGTTGTCGGTGCCCTTGGCGGCGACCCGCAGTGCTTCGAGACCGGAGTCGACCGCCGACTGATCGCGGTTCGCCTTGTAGGCCGCCAGGCGAGCCTGCTGGGCGCCTTCCAGGGTGGGGTCGATCGGGAACACGCTCGGCTCGGGTTCGTTGTCGATCTGGAACTTGTTGAGGCCCACGATCACGCGCTCGTCGTCGTCGATCGACTTGGTGTAGTCGTAGGCGGCCTGCTCGATCTCGTCCATCTGGTAGCCGGCCTCGATCGCCGACACGGCGCCGCCCATCTCGTCGATCTTGTCGATGTACTCCCACGCCAGGCGCTCGACCTCGTCGGTCATCGACTCGACCATGTACGAGCCCGCCAACGGGTCGGGGGTGTCGGTCACGCCGGCTTCGAAGCCGATGATCTGCTGGGTTCGCAGCGCCAGACGGGCGGCCTCCTCGGTGGGCAGCGACAGCGCCTCGTCGAAGCCGTTGGTGTGCAGCGACTGCGTGCCGCCCATCACTGCTGCCAGCGCCTGGAGGGCGACCCGCACCACGTTGTTGACGGGCTGCTGGGCGGTCAGCGTGGAGCCGCCGGTCTGGGTGTGGAATCGCAGCATTGCCGACTTCGGGTCCTTGGCGCCGAACCGCTCGGTCATGATCTTGTGCCACATGCGGCGGCTGGCACGGAACTTGGCGACCTCTTCGAAGAAGTGGTTGTGGCCGTTCCAGAAGAAGCTCAGGCGAGGTCCGATGTCGTCGACGTCGAGCCCGGCGTCGATCGCCGCCTGCACGTAGGCGATCGCATTGGCGAGCGTGAAGGCGATCTCCTGGGCGGCTGTCGAGCCGGCCTCACGGATGTGGTAGCCGGAGATCGAGATCGTGTTCCAGCGCGGCACGTGTTCGGAGCAGTAGGCGAAGATGTCGGTGATGATCCGCATCGACGGCCGGGGCGGATACACGTACGTGCCGCGGGCGATGTACTCCTTGAGCAGGTCGTTCTGGATCGTGCCGGAGATCTGCGAGGCGTCGACTCCCTGCTCCTCGGCGACCAATTCGTACATCAGTAGCAGGATCGCCGCCGTCGAGTTGATCGTCATCGAGGTGGTGACCTTGTCGAGCGGAAGGTCTTTCAACAGCGCCCGCATGTCGTCGAGCGAATCGATCGCCACGCCGACCTTGCCGACCTCGCCCTCGGCACGAGGATGATCGGAGTCGTAACCCATCTGGGTCGGCAGATCGAAAGCGCACGACAGGCCGGTCTGCCCGGCGTTCAGGAGGAAGTGGAAGCGTTCGTTGGTGGCGGCGGCATCGCCGAAACCCGAGTACTGGCGCATCGTCCAGTGCCGACCTCGGTACATCGAGGGATACACGCCACGGGTGAACGGCGGTTCGCCAGGGAGCCCGAGCTGTTCGTCGGCGTTCCAGTCCGCCAGGTCGGCAGCGGTGTAGAGCGGTTTGATCTCGATTCCGGAATCGGTCGTCCGTACGTCATCAGCCATGCCGCCAGCGTAGAGCGCCGGACGCTACGCGGCGGCAGCGACGACGGCGACCTCCATACGCCACTCAGGGCGGACGAGCTGTTTCACCGTGACCAGCGTGGACGCCGCCCGGTGTCGGCCCATGAACAGGTCGCGAGCGGCCATGACCTCGCCCAGGTCAACCCGATCGACGACGTAGGTCACGATCGAAACGATGTCGCTCGGGCGCATCCCGGCGTCGGCGAGCATCGCACCGATGCTGTCCCAGATCACCTGCGCCTGCTCAGCGGTGTCCGCGCGGAACCGTTCCGTCAGAGCGGACCGGCACGACACCAGAGGTGTGCAGCCAGCGCGAGGCTCCCTGAGTCAACACGGCATGGGCGTAGTTGGCAGCCGGTGGAGCGATCGATTTCGGATTGATCTGACGATTCACGAACCGATTCTCTCACCGGGGAGCAGGGCAACGACAACATCAGCCCGTGAGTCAGGGTGCTCGCTGTCGCCGGCCTGTCTCCTCGCAAGCGGTGTCACGCCGGCCTGGCCGAGTCGACGTTGTCGGCACGTGGCTTGGCGATGGTGAGGGTAAAGCGGGCTCCGCCGAGCGGGCCGGCGGTGCAGATGATGTCGCCGTGGTGGGCGCGGGCCACGTCACGGGCGATCGCCAAGCCGAGGCCGGTGCCGCCGACGTGGCGATCGCGCGCTTCGTCGAGCCGGACGAATCGCTCGAAGACGTCGCCGTACCGCTCGGGAGCGATACCGGGGCCATCGTCATCGACATGGATGACGGCGACGCCGTCGCGTGACTCGAGGGTGATGCAGATGTCGTCGGTGGCGTGCCGGGTTGCGTTGTCGACGAGGTTGCGAAGCGCCCTCGTGAGCAGGGCCGGGTTGCCGTGAATCCGTACAGGGTCGGCAACCCTGGTGCGGACCCCGTGGTGGCGGGCCGCCTCGACGGCGATCAGGTCATCGAGGTCGACGTCGGCGCCGATGTCGGGCCCAGCCTCGTCGAGGCGGCTCAACGTGAGCAGGTCGTCGATCAGCGTGCCGAGGTGCTCTTGCTCGGCCAGCACGGCCTCAGCGGTGGCGACCCAGTCGGTGGTCTCCGGGTTGGCGGCGGCGACCTCGAGTTGGGCGCGGCTGGCTGCCACCGGGCTGCGCAGTTCATGGGATGCGTCGGCGACGAGTTGGTGCTGGCGGTGTCGGGCATCGTCGAGTCGTTGCAGCATCCCGTTCACCGTTGTCGCGAGGTCGCGGATTTCGTCGTTGGCGGCATGCACGGGGACGCGCTGGTGGATGTTGGTCGCCGTGATGGCGTCAGCCTGACCGATGATCGCCTGGACAGGGCGCAGGGCCCGGCTGGCGGCGAGCCAGGTGATGAGAGCGATCGCCGCGATCATGACGGGTAGCGCCACCCACAACAGCTGACGGATCGTGTCGAGGCTGTCAGAGACAGGCTGGAGTGGGTTGGAAACACCGACCTCGAGCCTGGCTCCGTCGCCGAACGTGACCGTTTGGGCGACCGCCACGACGCCATCGCCCAGGTCGACGGAGTGCGGCTCACCGTCGGGAACCGGACCGACGGAGAACACGACCACGTCCCCACTCGCCGTCGCCACGACGCCGGTCGCAGGGTCGATCTCGACCTGACCGAACTGGTCGTCGGATGCTGCTGCGACGCCGCCCATCACCACTTCGCCCGACCCCAGATCCGGGATCGGGACAGGGGCAACGACATCGTCGCCGATCGAGTCGACGGGTGCGCCGTCGAATCCGGAGGCGATCGTCGTGTAGTACTCACGCTCGGTGATCTCGTTGCCGTTCTCGTCGAGGTAGAAGAACCGGGTCGCTTCGTCGGGTGCGACCACTCCGACGGTGGCGACCCCGCCGTAGATCGACTCCAGATAACTGCTGAGCACCGCTTCGGCACTGGCCCTCGTGTCGTCGATCAAACGCCGTTCGACGGCTTCGAGCGCAGCGACCGCCGTGATCGACAGTGCGACTGCGAACACGGCCGTCACCAGGATCGTCAATCGCGCCCGCAGACCGAGTCGGCTGATCATCGCGACGCCAGCCGATACCCGACGCCGCGCACCGTCTCGACGACATCGGCGTGGCGGTCGTCGTGGAGCTTCTTGCGCAGGTAACCGACGTACACATCGACGACATTGGAGGCGCCGTCATAGTCGGCCCCCCACACCAGATCGCGCAGCTGATCACGGGTCAATGGTTCGCCGGCGCGTTTGGCGAATGCCTCCAGCAGTGAGTACTCGCGCGGCGTCAGTTCGATCGTCACCCCATCCAGGCTGCAGTGCCGCGTCGCGGTGTCGATCGACAGACCGCCGACGCGCAGTGTGGAATCGGCCGTGGGCGTCGCCCGTCGCATCACGGCACGCAGGCGGGCAACGAGCACGACGAAGCTGAACGGTTTCGTGAGGTAGTCGTCGGCACCGAGGTCGAGCCCCTCAGCGACGTCGAAGTCGCCGTCCTTGGCGGTCAGCATCACGATCGGCGTGACGATCTGTTCGCTGCGGAGGGTACGGCACATCTCGTAGCCGTTGATGCCCGGCAGCATGATGTCGAGCACGATCGCGTCGTAGGGGAACTCGCGGGCTCGCCACAGCCCGTCGAGACCGTTGGAGGCGGTGTCGACGTCGAATCCTTCGGCGAGCAGCCCACGTTCGATCGCGTCGAGCATCGTCGAGTTGTCTTCCACGACCAGGATCCGCATGGGGCCAGTATCGCGGCTGTTCGATGAGAGTTCGATGAGAAGCCGTGAAGTACCTGAGAGGACTCTCATCGGTTCTCATCGATCTCTCATCACCAGTGCGCCACCATCGCCGTGTACCCCACTACCGATGAGGAGAAACCCCATGTTCAAGTCCAGTGTTCGCCACCGCACCAGCGCCATGCTGGTCAGTTCACTCTTGTTGCTGGCGGCTGCCTGTGGCGGCAGTTCCAACGACGATTTGCCCGCCACAGACGGCGTCGCCTCACTCGGCGACGCATCCGGTGCCCCATCCGATGATGGGTCGCCGACCAACGAGGCGGCCAGCCGATCCGCTCGAGGCACCCGACAATCCCGAGGACGCCTTCGCGCTGTTCAACGAATGCATGGAAGAACACGGGATCGCCGGCGGTGTCACCGTGTTCGCCGGCGGGGATGCAGAAACCGGCGCCGTGGAGATCGAGCCGATGGAGATCGAGGAGGTCGATCCCCAGACCGCCGGCGGATCGTTGGAAGATTTCGATGCCGACATGTACGACGAAGCCAACAAGGCCTGCGAAGGTCACCTCGCCAACATCGACGCCGGGTTTGATATGACACCCGAGCAGCAGGCCGCGTTCGATGACGCACAGCTCGAGTTCGCCGACTGCATGGCCGAACATGGCATCGATGTGCCCGAACCCGCCTCGTCGGGCGGCGGCATCGTCGTCAGTGCTGCAACCGAAGAGGGTGATCCACAGTCTGGCGTGGGTTCGCCCGACGACCTCGACTTCGACTTCGAGGCCTTCGACGAGGCCGCCAAAGACTGTGACTCGGCATTCGCTCAGCTCGAATCGATCCAACCGTGAACCGGCGGACCTTCCTGATATCTGGAGTGTCGGCGGCTCTGGTGATCGGCGCCGGGGCCACGGCCACCTCCTCGGGATTGCTGGCCGGAGGAACCGACGACGGGTTGGACTCGGCGGAGGCATCCAGCCCGGAGCTCACGACGGCCACCGTTGAGCGCGGCGACCTCAGCGCCGAACGCGAGTTCAATGCGACGGTGAGCTTCGGCGACCCATGGACGGTCACCACCGCCGCCACCGGGACGATCACCCAACGACATCCGGTCGGCACGGTCGTGCAGTTCGGCGAAACGCTCGCTCGGATCGACCAGAAGCCCTTGTTTCTCGGTCAGGGTGGGATGCCGATGTACCGCGAGTTGTACAAGGTCGCTTCCGGCAGCCGTGATGAGTACGGCAACCGGCTCGAACTCATGGTCGGATACGACATCGGTCATCTTCAGACGTTCCTGCTCGCCGCAGGCTTCGACGCCGACGGCAAACTCGAAGTCGACGGGACATTCGGTTCGGCCACCGAGAAGGCTGTCAAGGCATGGCAGGCAGCTGTCGGGCTACCGGTGTCGGGCCGCGTCGACAACAGCCAGATCGTCTTCAATCCCGAACCGCTACGAATCGCCTCGGAATCGCGGATCGGAGCGACATTCACCGAGCTCGAGGTCAACAATGCCGAGGCCGCTGTCTTGGTCGAGACGTCCAATCGCGACCGCGCCGCGCTGCCGATCGGGGCCGCTGTCACGGTGGCGTTGCCCGACGGCTCCGAGCTGTCCGGCACCGTGACCGAACAAAAGCAGGAGACCGGTTCCGATGGTTCGCGGGTTTGGCAAACGACGATCACCACGAACGCCGAGCCACCAGGCGATGCCAGCACCGCAACGGTCACCGTCACCGAGGTGCTCGCCGAGAACGTATTGCACGTGCCCGTCGGGGCGTTGTTGGCCCTGGCCGAAGGTGGATTCGCTGTCGAAGTCCCGGCGGGCGGCTCGACCAACCTGGTCGCGGTCGACGTCGGCGAAGTGCTCGATGGTCGCGCAGAGGTCACCGGCAACATCGATGAAGGCACCAAGGTCCTGGTGGCGACATGAGGCTGCGAACTGATCGGATCCGAAATGGCGACCTTCGAGGATCGACGTGCGAGTTCGACGACGCCGTGCTGCAACTCGTCGGGGTGTCGAAGCACTACCCCGGCTCACCCCCGGTGCACGCCCTCGACGAGGTGTCACTGACGGTCACCAGGGGTGAACTGATCGCCGTCGTCGGCGCATCAGGATCGGGCAAGTCGACGTTGCTGAACATCATCGGAACGCTCGACCGTCCAACGTCCGGGCAGGTGTTCATCGAACACACACCGGTCGCCTCGCTCTCCGATGCGGGTCTCGCCGGCCTGCGATCGACCCGGATCGGTTTCGTATTCCAGCAGTTTCATCTGCTCGAAGCGATCAGCGCCCTCGACAACGTGGCGACCGGTCTGCTGTACCAAGGCGTGCGCCGCGGCCACCGACGGGCGCTCGCCACAGAGGCACTCGAGCGAGTCGGACTCGGGCATCGAATCAAGCACAAACCCCCGCAGCTCTCGGGCGGCGAACGTCAGCGCGTCGCGATCGCCAGAGCGATCGTTGGCGACCCGGCGATCGTGCTCGCCGACGAGCCGACCGGCAACCTCGACAGCCAATCCTCGGCCGACATCGTCGGGCTGCTGCGTGGGCTCAACGCCGAAGGCTCGACGATCATCGTGATCACCCACGACGGAGACATCGCCGCCGGATTGCCGCGCCGGGTCGCCTTGAGCGACGGCTGCATCGTCGACGACAGCTCACCGCTCGCCGACGCCGACGCCGGGCGTGGGCTCGTCGAATCGATCGGATCGTGCGGGGTCGCGCCATGAGTGCGACGGCCACGACGACAACCCGATCGACGCACGATGCCCGACACCGGTCGAAGCTGCTGGCCAGCGACGCGCTGATCACCGGAACGCACGGCTTGCGCAGCCGCAAGGGCCGCACCCTGCTGACCGCGATCGGCATCGCGATCGGGATCGCATCGATGGTCGCCGTGCTCGGTATCTCCAGTTCCAGCAAGGCTGATCTGATCGCCGAGATCGACAAGCTCGGCACCAACCTGCTGCAGGTCAAGGCTGGGAGCGACCTGTTCGGTGAGAGTGCCAAACTCCCCGAACAGGCCCCCGCGATGGTACGGCGCGTCGGGCCGGTCCAACAGGCCTCGTCGGTGTCGCGACTCGATACCGACGTTCAGCGCAACAAGTATCTCGACGATACGAACGGCCTCGACGTACTCGCCACCGAACTGGAACTGCTCGAGACCCTGGACGGAGCGATGGCCCACGGTCGCTTCATCGACAACGATCTGGCGACGCTGCCGACCGTGGTGCTGGGATCGGTCGCCGCCGAGCGACTCGGCATCGACGACCTGCAGGGTGGACCGGTCGTCGAGATCGGTGGGCGTCGGTTCGCGGTGATCGGGATCCTCGAACCGCTCCCGCTGAATCCCGACATCGATCGTTCCGTACTGATCGGCAACGCTGCTGCCGAGAAGTTCCTCGGGGCCGAGGTCGTGCCGACCGCGATCTACCTCCGCGCCAATCCAGATCTGGTCGAGGAAGTCCGCAGCGTGCTCCCTCGTACGGTGAACCCATCCGACCCCAACGAGGTCACCGTCTCACGGCCGTCCGACGCCCTCGAGGCTCGCGCTCAGGTCGACGAGAACCTTCAGAACCTGTTGCTCGGCCTGGGGGCCGTCGCCCTACTCGTCGGCGGTGTCGGCATCGCCAACGTGATGATCATCTCGGTGCTCGAACGTCGCGGCGAGATCGGCCTGCGGCGCGCGCTCGGAGCGACACGGCGACACATCGCAACCCAGTTCGTGCTCGAATCTGCCAGCCTGGCGGCGCTCGGAGGGCTGATCGGCACAGCGCTCGGCGCGGCGGTCACGTACGGCTACGCACGCCGACAGGGCTGGCTCGTCGACATTCCCGTCCAGGCCCTCGCCGCCGGCATCGCGGCGGCTCTGGTACTCGGAGCGCTGGCGGGTCTCTACCCGGCGACCCGAGCAGCCCGGCTCGACCCGGCGGACGCCGTGCGCCCGAAGTAGCCCAAACGTCATCGGGCGTTTCGGAAAGGTGTCAGCAGGACACCACTCCGTTTACGTCGCAAGCAGGGCGGCGAGGTCGTCTTGGGTGGGGAGACGGCCGGCCAGCACCACCTGGTCGTCGATGACCAGGGCAGGGGTTGCCATCACTCCCCACGATGCGATCTCGCCGGGGTCGGTGACCTTCTCGATCTCCGCCACCAGGTCGAGCGAGGCGACCGCGCGCGCGGGTCATCTGCCTCGAGTTGCTGGCACTTCTTGCATCCGGTGCCGAGAATCTTGATGTCCATGTGTTTAGCTCCGATCATCGTCAGACGACGAGGTTGAAGAGGTAGCCGGTGGCGAGGATTCCGATCGAGACGACCATGACGTAGGTCGCGATCAGTTGCTTCTTGAGCACCCGCCGCAGCAGGATCATCTCGGGCATCGACAGAGCGACGACGCTCATCATGAACGCCAGCACCGTGCCCATCGGCAGACCCTTGTCGTGGAGGGTCTCCACGAGCGGCAACACGCCGGCGGCGTTCGAATACAGCGGCACGCCCAGTCCGACCGCCACCACGACGCCCCACAATCCCGACGAGGCGTGGTCGGCAATCCATTGCTCGGGCACCCAGCCGTGGATCGCTGCACCGAGGGCGATACCGACGATCAGGTAGGGCCAGATCTTGCGGAAGATGCTGCCGACTTCTTCGCGACCCATCGCGATCCGGTCGTCCCAGCTCAGCCCAGCAGCGGAATCGATCACGTTGCCGCGCAGCCGGGTTTCGAACACGAACGGCTCGACCCATCGCTCCAGCCGGAGTTTGCCGAGCACATAGCCGGCAACGATCGCGATCGTCATCCCGCCGGCGACGTAGAGCAACGTGATCTTCCAGCCGAACAGTCCGAGCAGCAACACGATCGCAACCTCGTTCACCAGCGGACTGGCGATCAGGAAGCTCATCGTGACGCCGAGCGGCACGCCCGCCGAGACGAATCCGATGAACGCCGGAACCGCCGAGCACGAGCAGAACGGAGTGACGACACCCAACCCGGCAGCGGCGACATTTCCGACGCCTTCGCGACGACCGCCCAGCAAGGCCCGCGTCCGCTCGACCGACATGAAACTGCGCAGCACGGTGACCACGAAGATCACGCCGGTCAGCAGCAGGGCGATCTTGACGGTGTCGTAGAGGAAGAAGTGCACGGCGCCGCCGACGCGTGTCTCGGCGTCGAGGCCGGCAACGTCGTAGACGATCCAGTCCCACCACGGAAGGTTCACCTGATACAGGAACAGCCAGATCGCCGCCGCGCCGACGAGCATCAGACGGCGGCGGGGCGCCAGACGTTCTCGAGTCGGGCGTGAGTACTGGCGCACTCATGACGCCACCAGCTTCGACTGCGGCTGGAGATCCTCCGGGTCGAGTACCGCCATCAGTTCGGTCATGGCGTCGACGCTCAGCGTGTAGTCGATCCAACGTCCGCGCTTGGTTCCCGTGATCAGACCTGCCTCGCGCAGCACCTTGAGGTGATGCGACAGCAGCGGCGGTGACACATCGGCGACAACGGCGAGATCGCAGGCACATCGTTGCCCGCCACGAAGCTCGCTGACGATCGCCCAACGAACCGGATCACCGAGCGCTTTGAACTGTTCAACAACGATTGAATCGTTCACAGCTGCATCGTCTCGCCATCGGCTGCCACCGACCAGGGTCCAACGTCCCGACTCCACCGATTGGTGTGCTATGACGGAGTGTGCCTGACACCAACCGTCAGTGTGACACCAACCGTCAGTGGTACGTCCTCATACGGCGCGGTCAGTTCTGGGCGCTGAGGTTGTACTGGTCGGCGTCGGTGACGAAGTCGGCGTGACCGTACATGTCGAGCAGGGCGGCGAGCCTTCGGTTGAGCCGTTGGTCGAGGCGCTCGGAAACCAACGGGAAGCCGCAGACCGACCCGGTAGAACGCCGTCTTGCCGGCCAGCACGGCGACCGCGAGGTAGCGGCCGCATACTTCTGCGACAGGCCGAACGTGATCCCGATCGACGCGGCCCGTTCGGTGTCGCCGCCGAGAAAGCTCTTGATCAGCACGTAACCGCGAGAACCCGTTCTCGAGCCATGCGTGCAGCCGGCCCTTGAGCGACGACGTGTCGAACAGGTCGGCGTCCAGCGTGCCGCGCACGAGGGCGCCACAGGTCTCGTCGTCGTAGGCCTCCCGAAGTGACACGTGGCGAGCGATCAGCAGGTCGACGATCTCCTGTGGCGTCTCGCCGAGCAGGTCCTCCGGCAACCCGAGCAGGAAGCAGCGATAGCGCGACAGTTCGACCGTCGCCCGCTGTTGCGGCGGTGAACTCGGTGCGCCCCTTGCGCAGCAACTGGGCCGACATCAGGAAGACGCCGATCAGGCCGGCCGGCATCTGGTCGACCTGAGGAATCGGAATGCCGTACGTGGCGACGTCCCAGCGACCCGAGTTCAAGATGTGGTAGCGCACCATCGAGTGCATGAGGCGCACCTTGGCGGCGGCCTCGAAAGCCTCTTGCCGTAGCGATCGAGCGCGCCCGGCATCGTCGTGGCCGTGAAGAAGCTCGCCGTTTCGAAGACCCGCTTGGCCGCCGCAGCATCGGACAGGGTGCCGGTCATCGTCATCGGGAGGGCGGCGTACTTGTTGAGGAACGTGGCGAGGAACGCACCGCGGATCGCCAGCGGTGTGGCGGTCGCCATCGGGATCCGCTCTGCTCGTGGCGCCCTGTTCGACGAGTGCCATGTCGACCCAGTCCGGCGTCGCCTCCATCGCCGCGATCAGGTCGACCAGTTGCGGTGGGGCGTGTCTCGACGTTGCTCGACCCCACGCTCGCACGCTGCCTCGAGCATGTCGATCAGGGTACGGAAGCCCGAACTCCGGGATCAGCGCGGCGTAGGCGTCGGCGACCCGGTCACCGGTCATCGTGGAGTTGCGGATCGATCTCCATCAGCGCCGGCTGATCGAACACTCTGCGCGACAGCGTCCGGGTCGCGGCGAACCGCTCGTCGTCGATCGCTGCGTCACTGTCGAAGCGCTCGGGCACGATCGTGAAGTCGACCCCGCCGTAGATGCCCGGAAGGTCGTTTCGTTGCCGCACCACCTGTCGGCGTACACCTGCGTCTGCATTCCGAACGGGTTCCTTCGAGCTGGGGGACATCCCATCGTACGACACCCGACTTCGGTCACCTGAACCCACGACACCGGTCCTGCGCGCGCGAAACTCCGCAACAACGACGGGAGGTCGACAATCACCTCGGGGTAACGTCTGGCCCCATGGCGATGACCGAGGACCAGACCCGAACGATCGATGGCGTGCCGCTCACGCCGAAGAGCGACCTCTACATCCCGATGCCGGAAACCTTCGACACCGTCGAGGAAGAGCGCGGCCCACCGCAAGGCCAAGCTGGCCGGCGCACTGCGGGTGTTCGGCAAGTTCGGGTTCGGTGAGGGCGTCGCCGGGCACATCACCGTCCGCGACCCCGAGTTCCCCGAGCTGTTCTGGGTCAACCCGTTCGGCATGAGTTTCCGCCACATCAAGTCGAGCGACCTGATCCTGCTCGACCACGACGGCAACGTCGTCTACGGCAGCAGCATGGTGAACCAGGCGGCGTTCGTGCTGCACTCGGCGATCCACGAGGCACGCCCCGACGTGATCGCCGCCGCTCACTCGCACTCGCCGTACGGCAAGTCGTTCAGCTCGCTCGGCATCCCGCTCGCCCCGCTCACCCAGGACGCCTGCATCTTCTACAACGACCACACGCTGATCTCCGAGCACGGTGGGGCGGTCGTCAACGACATCGAGGCCGGACGCGACTTCGCCCGCCTGTTCCCCGAGGGCAAGGCCGCGATCCACCAGAACCACGGCCTGTTCACGGTCGGCGAGTCGGTCGACGAGGCCGCGTTCTGGTTCGTCACGATGGAGCGCTCGTGCCAGGCCCAGCTGATGGCGATGGCCGCCGGCACCCCGATCGAGGTTCGAGACGAGTACGCCACCCACACCCACCAGACCGCCGGCAGCTCACTTCGCCGGCTGGCTGTCGTTCCAGCCGCTGTGGCAGGAGATCACCCGCACCGACCCCGAACTGTTCGACTGAACGACAAGCAACGCCCGGAGGAGGTCAGACCCGCTCCGGGAGGCCCTCCGGTGTGCGCCCCGGCTGACGGTGTGGCAGAGTTCGCGGCATGGCCGCATTTCGCGTCACGTACGCCACGCTCACCGCTGACGATTCCGAACTGCAGGCGGCGTACACCGCCGCCGTCGAGCAGGTGCGGTCCCGAGCTCGGTGCCACCCATCCACTCTGGATCGGCGACGACGAGCGCGTTCGGGGACACGTTCACCACCGTGTCGCCGATCGACACGTCGGTCGAGATCGGCCACTTCACGCAGGCCAGACGGCGAGGACGTCGACGACGCCGTCGCAGCAGCACGGGCCGCCCGGGCCGGTTGGGCCGCGACACCGTGGGAGCAGCGCTGCGAGCTGCTCGACCGCGCCGCCGACCTGATCTCCGAGCGGTCGGTCGTCGACGGTGCGGCGCTCGCTTGGGAGAACGGCAAGAGCCGGCTGGAGGCGATCGGCGAGGTCGAGGAGGCCGCCGACCTGATCCGCTACTACACCCACGCCATGCGCCAGCACGACGGGTTCGCGGTGCCGATGGAACGCTTCAGCGAGGCCGAGGTCACCAGCGACGTGATGCGCCCGTACGGCGTGTGGGCCGTGATCGCCCCGTTCAACTACCCCTCGGCGCTCGTCGCCGGGCCGGCCGGCGCGGCGCTGGTCGCCGGCAACACGCTGATCATCAAGCCGTCCGAAGATCGGGTCGCTCACGGGCCACCTCGTGTACCGGGCGCTCGTCGATGCCGGCGTGCCGCCGCGGCGTCGTCAACCTCGTCACCGGCGGCGGCCGACGTCGGCTCGGCGCTGGTGCACCACTCGGGCGTCGACGGCGTCACGTTCACCGGCTCGAGCTCGGTCGGCATGTCGATCATCCGCTCGTTCTCCACGTCGCACCCGAAGCCGGCGGTCTGCGAGATGGGCGGCAAGAACCCGGTGATCGTCGCCGCCTCGGCCGACCTCGACCTCGCCGTCGAAGGCACCGCCCGCAGCGCGTTCGGGTTCGGCGGCCAGAAGTGCTCGGCTGCCTCGCGGGTGTTCGTCGCACGAGTCGATCGCCGAGGAGTTCACCGCGGCGGCTCGTCGCCCGCGCCGAGGCGATCCCGACCGCCAGCCCGCTCGAGCCGGGCGGCTTCCTCTCCCCCGTCGTCAACCAGGCGGCGCTCGACCGCTACGAGGCCGCCGTCGCCGACGCCCGCCACACGGGCGAGGTGCTGACCGGCGGCGAACGCCTCACCGACGGACACCTCGCCGCCGGCAACTTCGTGGCGCCGACCGTGGTGCGGGTACCAGACGACTCGACCGATCTGGACGACCGAGTTGTTCATGCCGCTGATCGCCGTTCGTTCGGTCGCCTCGCTCGACGAGGCGCTCGAACTGTCCAACGCCGTGCCGTTCGGGCTGACCGCCGGTCTGTTCGCCGAGGAGCAGGGGGAGATCGACCGGTTCTTGGAGCGAATCGAGGCGGGCGTCGTCTACGTCAACCGCGCCGCCGGGGCGACCACCGGCGCCTGGCCGGGCGTGCAACCGTTCGGCGGCTGGAAGCGCAGCGGCACCGCCGGCAAAGCGGGCGGCGGCCCGTACTACCTCCAGCAATACCTGCGCGAACAGTCACGCACCGTCGTCGTCCACGACTGAACCCGTGACGGGAGTGCAGACACATCCCGTCATCGCCACTGAGACACACCAATGACGGAGGATCGGACTGCCTGGCACATCCCGTCATCGAGGCGGCCTGTCGAGGCGCAGTACCTGGTCGGCTCGATCGAAGGCGACGGCGCGGTGCGACACGGCCAGCACCGTCATGCCGGCTTCAGCCAGGTTGTGCCACAGACGCAGCTCGGTCTCGACGTCCAAGCGCACTCGACAGGTCGTCGAGCACGACCAGCTCCGGTTCGTGCACGACCGCCCGGGCGCCGGCAAGCCGTTGCCGCTGTCCGCCCGACAGGCGCAGGCCGCGCGGGCCGATCATCGTCTCAACTCCGTCGGGCATCTCGGCGACGTCGGTGTCCATCACCGCCATGCGCGATGGCGCGTGCCAGTTGCGGGGCGTCCGCTTCGCCGAAGGCGATGTTGTCGCCGACCGAGTCGGAGATCAGCTGTGGCACCTGGGGCAGGAAGGCAGCATTCGGGGGCACCAGGAAGGCCGCCCGGTCCTCGACCAGATGCGCCGTTCCAGAACACCTCGCCGCTCACGTCGGCCTGCCACGCCAGCCCCAGCAACGCCCGCAGCAGCGTGCTCTTGCCGGCACCGACCGGGCCGGTGATGATCACGAACTCACCGCGACGAATCGAGAACGACACATCGTCCGACGCCGGCACCGGTCGCGTAGCGGGCCGACAAGTCGGTCACGTCGAGTCGTTCGAGTTCGACACGTTCCGGCCGGACGATCGCCGGACGAACACGAACCTGGCCCTTGGCGATCGGCAGCGACCGGTCGAGCACGGTGTTGCGTGAGTTGGTGTCTGCCACGAGCTCGCTCATGCGTCCGAACGCCACGCCGGCCTGCTTGTGACGCGCCAAGGCTCGCCCGACCATGCGCGGCAAGAAGCTCAGCCAACCGAGGTAGGCGACGAACAACGCCAACTGCCCAACGTCGAACTCGCCGGACGCAAGCGCCCCGGCGCCGACGAACAGCACCAGGCCGAGACCGACGTCGGCAGAACCGCGGCTGAACGCCTCGACGCCCTCCTCCAGCACTCGGTCGCGGACGGCCGTGACGCGGCGGCGATCGACCAACGTCCGAAGCCGAGCCAGCAATCGGCTCGGCGGCGTCGTTCACCTTCACCGTGGTTGCGGCCGCCATCACGTCTCCGACCAGCCCGGTCACCGCTCCGGTCGCCTCGCGATCGGCAGTTCGGTACAGCTTGATCCGCGAGTCGAGCGCCTTCGTGGCCACGGCGACGACGACGAGCGGCACGATCAACACCAGGGCAGCCGCCAGGTTGGTCGAGCCCAGCACGATCGCCGCCAGGACGGTGAAGACCAGTCCCGCCGACACGTCGACCAGGCCGTCGACGAACTTGGCGACGTCCTCGGCGTCGTCACGGAAATGGGTGACCGCCTCACCGGCAGAACCGACCGGCTGACCTGCTTCGGGCCCGCCGCTCGCCACCTGGGCGGCGAGCAGGTTGGCGCGCAGGAACGTCTGCATGTGCATGAACACCCGGGTCCACACCAAGGCGCCCCAGTGGATCGAAGCCATCCGAGCCGTCTCCATCACGACCAACGCGATCGACCCATCGGGTGACGGCACCGGAGTCGCCGTCGGCGAGCGCTCCGAAGCCGCGGCTGAGCGCCCAACCGATTCCGACCGGGATGATGAAGAACAGGATGAACAGCACCCACCCCAACCAGAACGCCTTGGACTCATGCTGGCTGACCTTCCACGACAGCTTCCACACGTTCATCGCAGCAACTCCTGCTCGTCGACGGTGTCCAGGTCGTCGCCCTCGAGCGCCAGCGACGAGCAGGCGGTGGAACCTGCTCGTGGGGTCGCCAGCCAGACGGTCACGCTCACCCGACTCGACGATCCGGCCATCGTCGAACACGACGATGTCGTCGACTTCGCGGAACGTGCTGAGCCGGTGGGCGATGATCAAGGTCGTGCGACCTGCCATCAGTTTGTGGACCGCCGACTCGAGCCGGGCTTCGGTCACCGGGTCGATGCGAGCGGTCGCCTCGTCGAGCACCACGAGGTCGGCGTTGCGCAGCCACACCCGGGCCATCGCCAGCAGCTGGGCCTCGCCGGCCGATAGGCCGGCCCCGCCGGATCCGAGCGCCCGGTCGATGCCGCCGTCGGCGAGCGCATCGAGGCCGACCGCCCGCAGGGCGGCGATCACGTGTGCATCGGTCGGGCTCGGGTCGAACAAGGTGACGTTGTCGCGGATCGACCCGCCGAACAGCTCGACCTCCTGGGGAACCATGGCGACTCGATGCCGCAGTTCGGCCAGGGGAATCTGATCGATCGGGACGCCACCGAGTTCGATCGCGCCCGCCGAGGCGTCGACCAGCCTGAGCACGAGCCGCGAGAACGTGGTCTTGCCACTTCCGGTTCGGCCGACGATGCCGACCGATCGGCCGGCGCCGATCGAGAGCGTCACATCGGTCAGCACCGGCTGATCGTCGCCGTAGTCGAACCCGACCCGGTCGAATCGCACGGCGATCGCTCCGGCGGCGGGCGAGACCGTAGCCGCGCTCGACGATCGAGGGCTCGATCGCCAGCAGCTCGACGGACACGGCGCATCGCCCCCGACGCCTTTTGCACGGTTTCGAGTTCGTGCACGATGTCTTCCAACGGACGCTCGATCAGCAGCACGTATTGGAACAGCAAGAACGCGGTACCGATCGTCATCGCCCCGTTCGAAACCAGCACCGAGCTGACGATCAAGGACAGCACCGTGCCGGCAACCACCGAACCCTGGACACCCCACCACATTCCGAGGAACGCCGACTCGCGCCGAACCGAGGTGCCGAGCGTGTCGGCACTGTCCTCCACGAAACGCCACATCGCGTGAGGCCCGGCCCCGTTCGAACGCAGGTCCTCGGACGCGTTCGAGACGCTCCTCGATACCGCCGTACAGCCGAGCGAAGGCACCGAGTTCATCCGACGACTCGGCGACCGCCCGGTGGCGCAGCAGCAACACCAGCCCGATCGCGATGCCGACGTAGACCAGCATCCCGAGCCCGACTCGCCAGTCGATCACGGCGACGACCACGATCATCCCGCCGATCAGCAAGACCGCTCCGAGCGCTTTGGGAACGACACGTCCGAGCAGCTCGGACACCGACGTGACGTCGCCGTCGACGCGCTGGATCAACTCACCTGGTGTGTGCCGACGATGGAACTCGTGATCGAGACCGAGCACGTGACGCGTGATGTCGATCCGGAGCTGGTTGGTGGTGCGCCAAGCGCCGATCGTCGCCGACCGCGTCACCAGCACCGCGACCGCTTGGCCGACGATCACGATCGCCAGAAACACGAGCGCCAAGTTGCGCAGTTCGGAAACCTCGGCGCCAGACCCGGCGCGATCGACGATGCGCCGCACCACCAGCGGACCGGTCAACATCAGCAACGACCCGATGCACACCATGACCGCCAGCGCGACCCAACGCCGGAGGTCAGGGCGAATCAGGTTCGTGAGGGCGCGCGAACGCTGCGACGAAGGAGTCGACACATCCCCAATACTCCCAGGCCAATCCACTGGACGACGACTGGGTTTCCCGGAGGGGGTCTGACCCCCTCCGGGTAGATCCCCTCCGGCTACCGTTCGGCGCCGTGACACTCCACGGACCTGCTGCAGACATCGGTGACCTCCCCGAGCGGGTCACCCGCCTGATCGCCGACCGGCTCGGCAGCTCCGAACTCGGGCGCACGACACCACCGGCTGAGTTGCTCCCGATGTTCGAGGGGGCGATCACCGCCGACGGACTCGGTATCGACGGCGCCTGGGACCTGTTCGAGACATCGGTCGCGGCCCACACGTTGGCGCTCGACGGTCCGCGCTACCTGGCCTTCATCCCGATGTCGCCCGCCGCCGCCGCGATCTGGATGGACGCCGTGGTCGGCGCCACGTCGTTCTCGGCCGAATCGTGGTTGGAGGCGGCCGGAGCGGTCGCCGCCGAGAATCAGGCGCTCGACTACCTGCGGCAACTGGCCGACATGCCGACCGGATCGGGCGGGGCGTTCTGCAGCGGCGGCTCGATCGGCAACCTGTCGGCGCTGGCGGTCGGCCGCGACGTGGCCGGCGGCCGTCGCCTCGTCGCCGTGGCCGACACAGCTCACGCTTCGGTCGACAACTCGCTGCGGTTGCTCGGCATGGAGGCGATCGTGGTGCCGACGGGTGCTGACGGTCGGTTCACCGGTGAGGCGCTCGCCGCCACGCTCACCACCAGCGGTCGCAGTGACGAGTTGGCGATCGTCGCCGCCTCGGCCGGTTCGACCAACGCCGGCATCGTCGACGACCTGCGCGGGCTGGGCGACGTCGCCCACGCCAACGATGCCTGGCTGCACGTCGACGGTGCGTACGGCGGGGCGGCGCTGATCCTCGACGAACGTCGCCACCTGTTCGACGGGCTCGGCGCCGCCGACTCATTGATCGTCGACCCCCACAAATGGTTCTTCTGCACGGCCGGCACATGCGCTGTGCTGTACCGACAGCCACACCTGGCGGCGCTCACCCACCGCCAGCACGGTCCCTACATCGAGGTACTCCACACATCCGACGCAACGCAAACCTGGAACCCGAGCGACTACGCCTACCAGTTGACGCGGCGACCCTCGGGTCTGCCGTTCTGGTTCACCCTGCTCGTGCACGGCACCGACGCCATGGCGGAAGCGGTACGGGCCTCGATCACGTCGACCGCCTACGCCGTCGCACAACTCGAGGTGATCGCCGACATCGAGGTGCTGTTGCAGCCCGAACTCACCGTCGTGTTGTTCCGCAAGTCGGGCTGGGACCGCGCCCGCTGGCAACAGTGGTCAGCCGATCTGATGGCCCGCGGTGTGGCCTTCGTCGCACCGACCACCTGGAAAGGCGAGACCGTCGGCCGACTGGTGTTCCTGCACCCGCTCACCACCAACGCGATCATCGACGAGGTGCTCGACACGCTGCGCTGACACGGATCAGGTCGCAGCGGCGAGGCGGCGTCGGCGTTCATCGCGAACGGCGTCCGGAAACAACACCAGCGACGACAACGCCATCAGCACGACACCGAGCACGGCGACCCATCCCAGCGAGATTTGCTCGATGACGAGGTAACCGAACAGCGGTGCAATCACGGCCCTGAGACCGGTGAAGAACGTGTGCAATCCCATGTAGTCGGCAACGCGGCCTGGCGGGGCGAACTTCGTCACCCACAGCATCCACATCAGGTCGCCACCGGCGAACGCCAGTCCGAGCGTGATCGACGCGAACCACAGCCCGAACATGCTGGTTCCCGAGAAGAACGCCACCACATACACGATGAACAGCGTGTTCAAGAAGATCCTGATCGTGAACACCGACATCCGGTCGAACACGGCCCCGAAGAACGTCGTCGTGAGCAACCGCATCACCGATGGCACGGCGACCGTGAG
The DNA here is from genome assembly GCA_963700265.1 of uncultured Acidimicrobiaceae bacterium. GTDB lineage: Bacteria > Actinomycetota > Acidimicrobiia > Acidimicrobiales > Ilumatobacteraceae > Ilumatobacter. The sequence goes on from CAVOWX010000009.1 coordinate 246,122, forward strand.
CATCGTGATCAATGCGGCGCTGGCCTCGATCCCGTACTCGGGTTGAGCGAGGTACTCGATCCGTAACGGCAGCAGCATCAGGTTTCCGAACCCCATCAGCATCCATGCCCCGAGGATCACCTTCAACTGACGGTCCTCACCCAGCAACTCGAACCGAGGCCACGGGTGGGCGCGTTGTCCGTCGACGACGCCGAGCGGCTCGCTCGGGAAACTCCGATTGACCAGGCTCAATGTCCCCGCCGCGGCCGCCGCCACCAGAACGAGTACCCACCACCGGTCAAGGTGGTTGCCGAGCCAGGCACCCATCACGATCGACAGCGGTGCCGACACTGCGACTTTGACCGAGAGCCCACGTCCGACCCGCTTGCCGCGGTCGAGTGCTGAGAAGTTGCGTTGATATGTGGCGGTCAGGAGTGGCAGATTCATGCTGAGTGCCGCCAGCCCCACGATCACCCCGATCACGTACACCCACAGCGAGCCGGTGGCGGCGGCCGCGAAGCCGATCGCCCCGACCGCGATCACCATCGAGGCAATCGACATCGACGGACGCTTCGAACGTCTCGCCACGGCCGTGAGCACGGTCGAACCCAACAACCCGACACCGCTGGCGGCAGCGATCAGACCTTTGGCGAGCCCAGGGGCGTCGAAGTGTTGGATCGCGATCGTCAGCAGCACCGAGGTCTCGAGTGGCAGGATCACGCCGAGCGGCACAGACCGAGCCAAGTCGGCGATCTGCGTGCGGCGCACGACTTCCGGATTGTCGCTCGCAGAATCCACGCCGGACAGTGTGGCCGCTCGGCCAGCCGATGCTGCAGCCGACGTTCGGGAGATCGACGCCCAGCTGGTTCAGCCGACGAACGAGCTGGAGAAGCCGGGGGGCTTCACCACGAACTCTGAACACGAGACCTCGCCGAGCAGACGCTCGGCTGTGTTTCCGATCACGAAACCCGGGATTCCGGCGCGGCCGAGCGTGCCGATCACGAGTTGGTTGATCCGAAGCTGCTCCACCATCTCGACGATCAGATCGGCGGCCGGCCCGTTGCGCACGTGCAACTGGGTTGGGATGCCGTCGAACTGATGCTCACTCACGAGTTCGGCGAGCAAACGGTGATGATCCGCCTCACACCGACCGCGCAGATCGTCGACGGCTGCTTCCCCGATTCCGGCGAATGGGCTGGCTCTGAGCGTGGCTTCGCCGAGCAGCTCCCAAGCAGTCAGGATGTGCACTTCGCCACCTGGCCCCGCAAGCCATCTGGCCGCCTCGAGGATGCGGTGGTCGAGGCCGTGGTGTTCGTCCACGACGTCGACGGCGGCGAGGATTCGACGCTTCCGGTCGCGACTCGGGCGGATCGCCCACACCGGGCACGGGCTCTTGCGTTGGAGCCGCTTGATCACAGCCCGGGCGAACGGATCATCGGGGTGGCCGGTCATCACGAGCAGGTCATGGTCCTCGTCGACGATCCGTTGCAGCACCGTCGCGATCACATGACCGGTCGCGACTTCGATCGACACGTCGTCGGGTGCTCGTTCACCGGCCGCCTTGGCGACCCACCGATCGAGATCTGCGAGCAGCGTCCGCGCCAGCGCACCCTCGACCTGTTCGATCGCCTCGCGCGGCGTCAGGAGTCGTTGCAGCGCGGGTGTCGGCTCGACGATGGCCATCACCGTCGTGCGTCCTTGTCCAGCTCTCACCAAGTCGATCACCGATCGGAGTGCCGGAACGGTGTGCGGGTGAGAAAAGGCGACGAAGAGAGCATTCGTGAACATTCAGACCACCTCAGCTTTCCCTACGTTCGACGCTTGCAGCCGCTGAGGCGACGAGGTAGGGCCGATGGTCATCATCCGGCCAGCGTCACCAGTGCCGCCATGCCCAACGCGTACACAGCGAGCAACGAGCCCGCCAGCCGGCGACGGGAGTCGACCAGCGCGACAGCCAGCGTGGCCACAGCGACACCGACGGCGATCACCAGCGCGCCGGTCGTCGCCTGGCTCGACACCGCCGTCGATCGAACGATCGGTCCGATCCCGACCGACAGCGTCGAGTCGACGAGCGACGACCCGAACAGATCGCCGATCGCCAGGGCAGCCGCGCCGCGACGGATCGCGGTCCAGTCGACGACCAACTCGGGCAGCGATGTTCCGAGCGCCAAGACGATCGAGCTGGCGAGGAACTCGGGAACGCCGAGCGCGTCGGTGATCTCGATGAACGAACGCACGATCACCGTTGCTGCGATCCCGACCAGCGCCAGCCAACCGAGTGTCCTCGTGATCGCACGACCGACCCGGCTGTCGGGGACGCGAGGAAGTGCGTTGTCCTGTCGGTTGCGACGCGTCATCCAGACCAGGCTGACCATCCACGCCGACACCAGAATGATGCCATCGGCGCGACCGAGCGTTCCATCGGACAACATGATCGCCAACACGACGAGGGCGGCGGTTGTCGTCAAGCCGGTCGAGACTGCCACCTTCGACTCCGAATGGTCGAGATCCAGGGTGAGCCCTGCAGCCAGGATCAGCACCGCCAGGATCAAGGTGATCTGGGTGAACGCAGATCCCGTCGAATCGCCGACGTTGAGGTCACCATGGTCCGAGAGCGAGGCGATGATCGAGTTGGCGATCTCTGGCAGGTCGGTGCCGACCGCCATGATCGACAGCCCGACCAGCCCGGTGCTGATTCCGAGAGATTCAGATGTCTCGAGCGCAGCGCCGACTGCGCGTCGACTGCCTGCGGCAGCCACGGCGACGCCGACAACCAGACCGAGCACCCACAAGACGATCATCGCCAGGATCACGCTCCTCGGACCGTGCGGTCGCAGCGAGACGACCACACGGCGCTGCTGACAGAGCCATCGTCGCGCCCACTCTGACCGGGCGACAGAGGCGAACGTCATGCGGCGTGCCGATCACGAGTCGACAGCTAGTTCAGATGGCGCTCGAACCAGTCGAGGACGCGTTGCATGCGATCGATCCGACGATCGGGACGACCGGCCGATGCGTACACATGCGACTCCTCGGGATACAGCACGTACTCGACGGTGCGACCGAGGTGCCGCAATGCGATGAAGAACTGCTCGTTGTCCTGGGGCGGGCAACGCAGATCGGCCTCGGCCTGCAGCATCAGAAGCGGCGTGTGCACGTTGGTCACGTGACGCAGTGGTGACTGGCGCCACAGCTTCTCGATCCCCTCGGGAGAGAACGGATCACCCAGCAGCGAGGCCCGGTCGTACTCCGGACCGCTGTCCGAGTTGGCCCACACCGACACCTGGTTGGTGACGCCGTTCTCCGACACCGCAGCAGCGAACCGATCGGAGGTGGCGATCATCCAGTTGACCATGAACCCGCCGTAGCTCAGGCCGAGCACGCCCAACCGGTCGGTGTCGATCAGGCCGAGCCCGACCACGTGATCGAGGGCGGCGTGCACGTCGTCGGCATCGACGCCACCCCAGTCACCCAACTGAGCACGAATCCATTCGCGACCGTGCCCGGCCGAGCCGCGAATGTTCGGCAGCACGACCCGGTAGCCGGCGCCGGTCAGCATGATCACCTCGATGTGCGGGGCGGGCGCCCAGCAGCCCAGCGGTCCGCCGTGCACATCGACGATCGTCGGCAGCGGCTCGTCGCCCGAGTCGGCCGGGGAGGCGATCCAGGTCTCGATCGAACCACCCGGACCGGGCACCTCGATCCGTTCCATACGGGGTTGCGCGAACGTGCGTTGCCAAGCCGAACCGAACGTGGTGTGGGTCCGGAATACTCGCTCGGCTGCCGGTGGCGCCAGATCGACCGTCATCACGTCCATCGCCCGTTGCCCCAAGGTGCCCAGCGTGACGATCCGTCCAGGGCGGTCGGCGCCTGCCGGGGCGACCGCCAACATGTGGGTCGTGGCATCCGCCCACGGCCCGGTCGCACAGCGTTCGCTGGCGGTGGGAGCTTCGAGGAGCGCTCCGGTGTCCGGATCGATGATCCAGCGTTCGGGCAGGCTGCGCCCACGATCGGTCACGGCGGCGACGATCGTGCGATCGTCGAGCCAACTCGGTCCGTATCGTCCGCTCACCATCCAGCCGTGCAGGTCGCTGTCGGCCCAGTTGCCGATCGGGCGGTCGAGTTCGGGTGCCAGGGCAACCGGCGGCCGAGAGCCGTCAGCAGGGCCGAGCAACAGGCCAGGGCTGAGATCGTCGAGCGGCCTCGGTGTCAGCAGGCCGACTGCCGCCAACCATCGTCCGTCGGGCGAGAAGGCCGGACGGTTGGCCCCGCCGGGAGCGTCGAGCAGAAGGCGCGGCTCGGAGCGTTTCGAGCGCGGACCGGCGTCCACATCGACCGCCCAGATCGCGGTACACGGCTGGCGATCGGGTTCCGGTCCGCGGTCCGCCGTGAACGCCACCGTGCGTCCGTTCGGGTGCCAGGTGATGCCGCTGACTCCCCAGTCGCCACTGGTGACCTGGCGCGGTTTGGTGCCTGGCGCGACCTCCATCACGAACAGGTGGGCCCAGTGGTCGCGATGACCGATCTCGTCCCAGCGCCAGTCCGCCCGGGTGATCCGGCGAGCGGTCGGACTCGGGGTCTTGGTGGCGCGCCATGCCGGCGAACCGATCGCTGGGCGCTCACCGACGATGAAGCGGGGCGGGTCGACATCGGCCGTGAATGCCAGCGAACCACCATCTGGCGACCAGGCCAACTCGCCCACGCCGGTGTAACCGGGCGTGGCTCCGACCGGCGCCAAGGTTCTTGGTTTGCCGCCCGAGATGGCGACCACGCAGATACGAGTCGGAGCATCCTCGTCGTCGGGGTCGGACCGGAGGAACGCCACGTTGGCGCCATCGGGCGACACTCGCGGCCACGTGTCTCGGACACGACCGTCGGTCAGGCGGCGGGGCCGAGCGCGCCGATCGAGATCCACGACGAACAGGTGGCTCTCGTAGCGGCGGCGTCGAATCGAGCGCCGTACGACCACACCGAGTTCGCCGCTGGGCCCGACATCCAGTTCCTCCACGACGACGATGCGTTCGATATCTGCTGGTTGCATGGGACGGGCGTTCACGACGCCGACTGTAGGTTCCGAACTGTCCGAAGCGAAATGCCGACGTCGCCGTGAGTTTGCGTTTTCCTGACCGGCCGGTCAGAATCACCCCACCAACACGGCGCCGCGGCGCCCTTCATCCTTTCGGGGGAGTTCGATGATGAAGATCAGACGTCTACTGGGAGCCGGCGCGATCGCCGGCCTGATCCTGGTTTCGATTCCCAGCCCGTCGGCAACGGCACAGGACGATCCTGTCACGATGACGATCGGTCTGCTCCAGGACATGTCGTCGCCGAACGTCACCGTGGGGTACCTCGTGCCCGAGTTCGAGGTGTGGAACCTCCAGTACGCCAGCCTCACCAGCAAGTCGGCCGACGATTTCTCGACGATCCCTGGCCTCGCCGAGTCGTGGGTCGAGTCGAACGGTGGACTCACCTACACCTACACGTTGCGCCAGAGCCTCAAGTGGAGCGACGGCACGCCGCTCACGGCCGAAGACATCGCCTACACGATCAATCGCTCCCGCGACGAGGAGTGGTACAACCACTACTCGACCGTCGAAAACCTCGAAGCCGTCGTGATCGATGATCTCACGCTCGAGATCACCAGTTCGGTGCCCGACCCGAAGCTGCCGACGATGGACATCTACATCGTTCCCAAGCACATCTACGAGCCGATCTCGTTCGACGACCTCGAATCGTACGAAGCGCTCGACGGCATCGCCTCTGGCCCCTACTCACTGAGCGAGTGGCGCTCAGGCCAGGACTGGACGTTGGTCAAGAACCCCAACTATTACGGCCGCGACAACGGCATCGACCGCTTGGTCTTCCGGGTGTTCACGAACGGTGACGCGATGGTTGCCGCCCTGCAACGTGGTGAGATCGACGCCGCCCACAACTTCAGCGCCAACTCGGTCGAGCAACTCCAGGGCGACTCCAACATCGAGGTCGTCGTCGGCATGCAAGGCGGCTTCACTGAACTTGCCCTCAACGCCAGCGCCGGCGGGATCGGCGACGGCAACCCGGCGCTCCAGAACATCGACGTGCGCCACGCCATCTACTACGCCATCGACCGCGACGTCTTGTTCGATCGCGTCGCACTCAGCCTCGGTGCCAAGGGCACGACGCTGTCCCCGTCGGCCGATCCGACCTGGATCCCCGACCTCGGTGACGAGGCCTTCACCTACAACCCGGAGCGCAGCGCCGAACTGCTCGAGGGTGCCGGCTACGTCGACAGCGACGGCGACGGAGTCCGCGAGACGCCCGACGGCGAGCCGCTCGTGCTGCGCTACATCGTGCGCTCCGAGTCATCCCAGGCCACACCGATCGCCGAGTTCATCACCGGGTGGTTGAACACGGTCGGGATCGGAACCGAAACCACCGTGATGGACGACACCCAGCTGTACGACGCCCAGGTCGGCGGCCTGTACGACATGTTCGCGTGGGGTTGGACGCCGTACGTCGATCCCGATCCGATGTTGTCCTACTTCACCTGTGACCAGGTGACGTACGACGTGGACGAGGCGGGCTACAACGATGCCAACTGGTGCGATCCGGCCTACGACGAGCTGTACCAGCAGCAAAAGGTCGAGCTCGATCCTGCCAAGCGTCGCGAGATCGTCGCCGAGATGTTGCGCCTGTTCAACCGCGAGTCGACCTATCTCGTGTTGCTCCAGGACGCCGACCTACAGGCCTACCGCACCGACCGATTCGAAGGATGGATGCGCCAGCCGGCCGAGACCGGCCCGGTGTTGTTCACCAACTCGTCGCCGACCTACGAGAACCTGAGCGTGATCGGCGCCGAACCGCCGGCTGCCGAGACCACATCAGAGGGCACCGCCGCACCGGGCGAGGCCGCCGCCACGGGCGAGGCCGCCGCCACGGGTGACACTGCTGCCACGGGCGAGACGGCTGCCACCGGCGACGCTGTCATCGCTCCCGCACCCACCAGCACCGGCTCCGATGACGACGGCGGCTCGAACACCGGTCTGATCGTCGGCATCATCGCCGCCATCGTCGTTCTTGGTGGAGGCGGCTTCTTCCTGGCCAAGCGCCGAGGCTCCATCGACGACCGCGAGTAGCAGGCTGTGAGAGGGCGGTTCGTCGCCGGCAAGCTGCTCGGCGCCTGTGGCACATTCGTGTTCGTGCTCGTGTTCAACTTCTTCCTGTTTCGGGTCGTCAACGACGACCCGACAGGAAAGTTGTTCAGGGGCCGCAACCTGAGTGCCGACCAACTCGACCGGCGGCGCCGCGAGTTCAACCTCGACGGCTCGAAGTTCGAACAGTTCATCGCCTACCTCAAGCAAACGGTGCGAGGCAACCTTGGTGACTCGTTCCTGAGCCGCCGCCCCGTCACCACCGAGATCCGCGAAGCGTTGTGGCCGACGATCGCCCTCGTCGGCACGTCGACCATCTTGTCGATGCTGATCGGGATCATGCTCGGTATCGCCGCCGGGTGGCGGCGCCGCAGCGCCACCGACGTGACCGCCACCACGTTCTCGATGTTCACCTATTCGGTGCCCGACTTCTGGCTCGGGATGGTGCTGTTGGCGTTCTTCGCCGTGAAGTGGCCGTGGTTCCCCACGGGTGGCTTCGAGGATGCCGGCAGCACCGCAACCGGCTTCAGCGCCCTGCTCGACCAGGCCCACCACATGGCCCTGCCGTGCATCACGCTGACGCTGGCGTACATCGGCGAGTACATGATCGTGATGCGATCATCGCTGCTCGACACGGTCAACGAGGACTTCTTGCAACTGGCGCGCGCCAAAGGCCTTCGCGACGTCGTCGTGCGACGCCGACATGCGGTACCGAACGCGCTGCTCCCGGTGGTCAGTCTCTCGGCGCTCAACTTCGGATACGTGCTGTCAGGGGCGATCGCCGTGGAAGCGATCTATTCGTGGCCCGGTATCGGGCAGGCGACGCTGGAAGCGATCCGCGGCCCTGACTTCCCGATGCTGCAAGGCCTGTTCCTGCTGCTCAGCGGCTCGATGATTCTCGCCAACCTCGCAGTCGACCTGTTGTACGGATTGCTCGACCCCAGGGTGCAGGGCCGATGAGCGGCGCCGGCGACATCACCGCGACCGACGACGCCGACGACGGCTGTCGGTCACGACGTTCTCACCGCGGGCGTTCCGGTGGCAACGCCGACGCGCCGCCGCCGCCGACTTCTGGAGGCGTTTCCGGGGCGATCGACTGGCCCTGTTCGGGCTGGCGGTGTTGCTGACGTTCATCGTGATCGCGATCATCGCACCGTGGATCTCGCCAAAAGGCGGCCTGAGCGCGGTCGACTCGATCTCCAACCCGACCTGGGCCACGCCAGGCAGCGGACTACCCGTTCGGCACCGACAACCTCGGTCGATCGGTCGCCGCCCAGTTCGTGTGGGGTTCACGAGTCAGTCTGTGGGTCGGTCTGTCCGCCACGGTGCTGACGATCGCGATCGGGGCCGCCGTCGGCGTGACCGCCGGGTTCTTCGGCCGCTGGACCGACGCCACGTTGATGCGGCTCACCGACTGGTTCCTGGTGATCCCGTTCCTGCCGCTGGCGATCGTGTTGGCCTCGGTGCTCGATCGCTCGCTCCGCAACGTCGTGCTGGTGATCGCCATCACCTCGTGGCCTGGTACCGCCAGGCTCGTGCGGGCTCAAACGCTCACCGTCAAGCAGCGGCTGTACGTCGATCGTGCCAGGGCGTTGGGTGCCAACCGGGCGCACGTGATCCGGCGCCACATCCTGCCCAACGTCGCACCGCTGATTCTCGCCAACGTCACGCTCGCCGTGCCGATCTCGATCCTGACCGAAACCACGCTGGCCTTCCTCGGTCTCGGCGACCCGACCCGACCCTCCTGGGGCAAAACCTTGGAGGAGGCGTTCAATGCCGGAGCGATCAGCCGCAACGCATGGTGGTACTACCTGCCGGCGGGTGCCGGCATCGTGATCGTCGTGCTGGCGTTCACGTTGGTCGGCCGTGCGGTCGAGGAGATCCTCGACCCGCGGCTACGGGAGGGCGGCCTGTGAGCCTGCTCGAGTTGCGCGACCTCCACATCACCTACCGCTCGGAACGCGGCGATGTACCGGCGGTGCGTGGGGTCAATCTCACGATCGATCCCGGCGAGACCGTCGGCCTGGCCGGCGAGTCGGGCTGTGGCAAATCGACGATCGCCGGCGCCGTGCTGCGCTTGCTCCCCAAGGAGACCGAGGTCACCGGACAGATCCTGCTCGACGGCGAGGATGTCTACGACATGAACCCGGGCCGCCTTCGGGCGGTGCGGTGGACATCGGCGGCGATCGTGTTCCAGGGTGCTCTGCACGCGCTCAATCCGGTGCAACGAGTCGGGAACCAGATCGCCGAGGCGATCCGGCTCCACTCGTCGAACTCCAAGCAGGCCGCCGACGACCGCGTCCGAGAACTGCTGGAGCGAGTCGGCTTGCCTCCCGATCGAGCACGCTCGTATCCGCATCAACTCTCGGGCGGCCAACGTCAGCGTGTGCTGATCGCTCTGGCACTCGCCTGTGAACCGAAGCTGCTGATCGCCGACGAGCCGACCACCGCGCTCGACGTGATGGTGCAGGCCCAGGTACTGGAGTTGCTGGCCGAACTCCAACGCGATCGCGGCCTCGGGTTGCTGTTCATCACCCACGACCTGTCGGTACTCACCTCGACCTGCGAGCGACTGGCGGTGATGTACGCAGGGCGGATCGTCGAGGACGGGCCCAGCCATGACGTGTTCGGAACACCCGAGCATCCCGTACTCGGCGGCGTTGGCGAGGGCATTCCCCACGATCGGCGACCCGGCCTCACGGATGAAGCCGAGCGGGCTCGCCGGCGATCCGCCCAACCCGACCAACCTGCCGACCGGATGTCCGTTCCATCCACGCTGCGACAAGGCGGTTCACGCTTGCTCCGTTTCCGATGTCGAACTCCGGCCGGTCACCATCGGCAGGCACGCCGCGTGCATCCACGTCCCGACCACGAATGGTGCCGACGATGAGTGACGACGGACTGCTCGGCGATCCGCGACGTGTCGGTCACGTTCTCGAGCCGGCGCGGCACGGTTCGAGCCGTGGACGGTGTCTCGCTCGACGTGCATCCGGGCGAGGTGTTGGCGCTGGTCGGCGAATCGGGGTGCGGTAAGACAACGCTGATCAGGGCGATCCTCGGGCTGGAACCCTTGGCCGGCGGCACGATCACCGTCGATGGCAATGAGGTCTCCCAACGCCAGCGCACCCTGCGGGCACTGCGTCGTCGGGTCCAGATGATCTTCCAGGATCCGACTGGTGCGCTGAATCCGCGGCACTCGATCTACGACGCCGTCGCCGAAGGGATTCGTATCCACGGAATCAGGGGTGACGAACCGGCACTCGTCGCTGACGCCCTGTCGCGCGCCGGGCTGCGCCCTGCCGAGCGCTACATGCCTCGATTTCCGCACGAGGTGTCCGGCGGTCAACGCCAGCGGGTACTGATCGCTGGTGCGATCGCGCTCGATCCACAACTGCTGCTCGCCGACGAACCGGTCGCCTCACTCGATGCGTCGATCCGCGGTGAGATCCTGGCGCTCCTGCGCGACCTCGTCGATCAGCATGGATTGGCGATCGTCGCCGTCACGCATGACCTCGGTCTGGCCTGGAACATCGCCGACCGGATCGCTGTGATGTATCTCGGTCGGATCGTCGAGGTCGGCGACGCCGAACAGGTACTCGGCCATCCTCAGCACCCGTACACGAAGGCCTTGCTCTCGGTGGTACCGGAGATGGAGCGGGTCGAGCAGCAGATCCTCACCGGAGAAACCCCCGACCCGAGCCGCATCCCCGCCGGGTGCCGGTTCCATCCGCGCTGCCCGGTGGTGGCCTCCGGGGAGGCCGAGCGGCTCGGCATCCTCGGCAAGTGCACCGGAGTCGACGTCGAACTCGTCGCACGCGGCGACTCCCACTGGTCGGCCTGCCACGCCCTGCCCTGAGCGGCAAGGGTGCTGAGATCACACGATGCGATCGGCGAGCTCGGACCGGCCACGAACCCCGAGCTTGACGTACACACGCTGGAGCAGGTTGTCGACGGTGCGCACCGACACGTCAAGTCGGTCGGCGATGTCACGGCTGGCCATGCCGTTGGCTGCGAGCACCGCCACATCGCGTTCCCGGCTCGTGAGTGCGACCGCACGATGGTCGGCCAGCGACGGGGTCGACGCCGCACCGCACAACTCGATCATCTGTGCCCGACGGCCCTGGGCGATTCGGGCGGACGAGCGCAGGCCACCGGCGGTAGCGAGCCGGGCCACGTCACCGGCGACCTCGGCAGCGAGCAACAGCATTCCATGGTGCTCAAACTCGGCCGACAGCACCAACAGCCCGGCATGGTCGGCGGCCGCCACGCAATCGAGATGGCGGGATCTCAGCACGATCGACGGGGCCGGCGATGCGCCCGCCAACTCGGCCAGCCGGCTTCGGACCGGATGGCCGAACACCCTGAACGAGTCGTGCAGGGCCAACGCCTCGAGGGCGACGGCGCCCGATGACCTGGCGAGCTCGACGGCATCGCGAAACAGGGCGGCTGCAACGCTGCCGTTGCCCGCAGCCCAGTGCGCCCACGCCCGGGCCCGCAACAGATCGGCATCCAGGAACGGCACCCCAGGTTCGAGTTCACCGAACGATTCGATTCCGCTCCGGCAGCCGGCACTGTCGCCGGACAGCGCATCGGCGAAGAGCGCGGCAGCGGCGGCCCAGCGGATCCCGCTGGGATGATTGACGTCGGCGAATGCGTTCCATGCCTCGACTGCCGCACGCCGAGCCGCCTCCGGACGGCCGACGGCCAACTGCACGCGCGCGTCAGCGAGCGCCAACCACCCAACGGCCGCAGGAGTCCACCGTCCGACGAGCCGCTGCCGGCAGTCGGCGAGCACGACTCCAGCGTCGTTCACCCTTCCTGCGAGTTCCAGTGCAAGCACCGCGGAGATCACCAACACCGCCGGTTCGAACGGTTCGGACCGATCGGTTCCAACAAACGCCACCAGCTCGCTCACATCGTCGATGCCCGTCACCAGGTCGGGAGTCGTCAGCGAACGGCTCGTGACGCGAACCATCGTCGTCGCCGACGACATGGCGGGATCGAGCTGAGCCTCGTCCAGCCCGTCTAACATCTCGAGCGCCGCCTCGGGCCGGCCGGCGTACATCGACACGGCTGCGAGATGGGCGACCGCGACCACGGCCAGGGGGCTGTCGCTGGCTGCTTGCGCCAGGAGGGCTGCGACCTGCATCGCCTCGTCGGGTCGACCGAGGTCCCACAACAGCAGCAGCGAGTACTCGACCGCGACGTTGGCCCACACCATCGGGTCGGCGGCGTCGTCCTGCAGCACCTGGGCGTATCGATCGCCGGCCTCGAACCGGCGTCCGGCCTCGACGAGTACCTCTGCCTGGAGGGCCAAGCCGGCCGGCCCGTAGTGGCCGACCTCAGTGGTGAGGGCCAAGGCCACCGACGGCTCATCGCGACGAACTGCCTGGCGAGCGGCAGCGGTGAGATCGCCGAGCTCGATCGGGTCGCCCAGTTCCGTCGCCAGTCGCACCGCGTCGGCGGGTTCGAGGACGCTACGGACCTTGTCGATCACCGTCCGAGCCAGGTCCAGAGCCTTCGCCGGAGCGATCGCCGCGCGCACCGCCCCACTCAGCATCGGCGGATCGAGCCGAACGACCTGACCGGCCCGATCGCCGGTGTGTCTGACCGCCAGACCGCGACGCTCCAGCTCGGGAAGATCGACATCGAGGTTCGAGAGCGCACCGACCGGCAGGCACCCGGCGACCGCCATGAGGGCGAGATCGGCAGCCGTGTCGAGCGGAAGCGTCGCCATGAGTTCGCGGGCGCGCTCGACCAGCCTGGCTCCCACGGCCGCACCTGATGCGGCCCGAACGAGGCCGCCCGAGGCGAGCAGTTGTCCCTCGACGCGCAGGGAATCGATGAAGTCGACGATGAACCCGGGGCGCCCGCCCGAGCGGAGTGCCACGACCTCGGCGAACGCTCGATGCACCGGGCTCCCGACGCGAGCCTCTACGAGAGCGACCGCCTCAGCGGGTTCGAGGGGCGCCAGGTCGAACCGTTCGATCGCGCCCGATCGCCACAGCCATTCCAGCTCGGGGGTGGCCGTGCCGATCCGCACCCCGACCAGCACCGGTCGGGTGAGCGCACGGTCACGCAGGTCGGCAGACTGTCGCTGCGTGGCATGATCGGCGTCGTCCACGACCAATAAGGTGTCGCCACCGACGTCGAACACATCGTCGCGAACGTGGGGAGTCGCACGAGGCGCACCGATCTGCTGGCGTTGCGCTGCGCCTCGGCGACCATCCGCAACGAGGTCGAGATGCCCGTGCCCGGCGCTCCGATGACGACTGCGCTGCGATGGCACAGCGCGAGGCCGAGCGAGTCGATCAACTCATTGCCACCGAAGAGATCCGCCGGGTCCACCGGCCGACACAGTAGTGGAGCCGTGAGTAACCATTGCTCACGACATGCGACCCCGGCGCGTCCACGATGGTCCACGTGCCCGAACGGGCCCAGCGAGGAGGATCGAAATGGGATTGTTCAAGCAGATGAAGGACATGAAGGCCGCCGTCAAGGCTGCGCCGGGCCTGGTCGAGCAGGCCGAGCAGATGTCGGCCACCGCCCAACAGTTTCAGGCGCAGGGAATGGCGGAGCAGCAAGCCGTGATGGACCAGGCGGTCGCCCATCAGATGGCTGCGTCAGGCCGGCTCCAGCCTCAGGCGGGCGGGCTCGACCCGATCGCCGGGGTCGACATCAACCTGTATGCGCGGATCGTGAAGGCGATCGCCCCGCTCGGCTACGACCAGTCCAAGCTTCCCGGCATCGCCGCCTCGCACGGGATTGCAAGCGAAGCGTGGCAGCAGGCGCACGACGGCTGGAATGCCAGGATCCAGGGCGATCCGGCGGTCGCCAGGGCGTTCAGCGACGTGTACAGCTCGATCTGATCGGGTCGGCGACGATGGGGTTCTTCCGCGACCTCAAGAAACTCAATGACCAGGGCAAGCGACTCCGGGACAAACATCCGGTGAGCGAGCAGATCGCCGATGCCTCGGCCAAACTCACCTCGGCGACCGCCATGATGCAGCAGATGGTGGATGCCCAGAACAACGCCGGTCGCGTGCTCAGCCACGGGGTCGATGCCACCGCATTCATCACCGGCGTCCGCCAGCAACCCGGGTTGTTCAACCACAGCCCGATCGTCGAACTCGATCTGTTGGTGACCATACCCAACGGTGTTTCGGTGCCGGTCAGCAGGACCGAGGTCGTCTCGCTCCTGCACCTCGCCCGCGCCTCGGTCGGATCGAAACTGGCAGTCCGTGTCGACCCGACCGACCCGAAGGCGATCTGGATCAACTGGGCGGCGCCGGCGCCGTCATGACGGCGCACCCCGCAGGAACTCCACGAATGCATTCAGGCCACTGACCTGTTCGGCGCCGGTCAGGGCGTTCTCCACCATGTTGCCGCCCATCACCATGTACCGGTGCTTCTCACCGCGGGCAGTGAACCGGATCTCCTGATCCTTCTGACCGATCGACCAGCCGGCCCCTTCACCGAACAGGTTGCCGACCGTGATCTCGGACGCCTTCAGCTTCGTTGGCGCGTCGTTGCCGGGACGCATCTTGCGGTCGACCTCGACGATCACGAGATGCTCCGGTGTGATCCCGATTGCGAACACCTTGGCCGACATCTTGCCCTGTCGAATGGCGTGCACGCATCCGACCAGTTGCTCACCACCGAGATTCGGTGCGATCGCCGCTTTGAGCAGAGCATCGGTCTCCGCCCACTTGTTTGCCATGAACCCCATCGTGTCCACCTCCTGTCGACGACAGTACGGGTTGGTGCTCGACCGGGTCGTGAGTAGTCGTTGCTCACGACATGGGTTCGCCAGATCCATACGTTGACCGCATGCGCAAACTGCTTATGCCCTCACTCATCGCCCTCGGCGTACTGATCATCGGAGGCGGCACGTCGACGATGGCGGCACCGCCACTGCCCGACGGGTGTACGAACTCCCAGATGGTGACCTTCGGCGACAACGAGAACCTGCTCGCCCCCGGCGACTACACGAGCGTCGGCGTGCCGGTGATGAACTTGACACTGAGCGAGTTCGCACAGAAGACGGCGACGTTCGAGGTCGTCACACCGGGCTGGCGGATCCTGACCGCAGACCTGCAGTACGTGTACGACGATTCCGAGGGTGGCCCGCTCGGTCAGGCCGAGGACCACGACTACGGCACCGGGGTGACCAGTTCGAGTGTGGTGATCGCCGAGCAGAACTTCCTCACCTGGGGCCCGTTCGTGTTCTTCCGGCTCGCCGAGTGCGGTCCCGCTCCGACCACTGTGGCACCGACCACCGCTGCGCCGACCACCGCCGCACCGACCACCGCCGCACCGACCACCGCCGCACCGACCTCGATCGCCGCTGCTCCGGCGACCCCGACGACGTTGTCGACGGCGCTGCCGAGCACCGGGCTCGAACTGAACACGGCCCTGTGGGCCGGGCTGTTGCTGGTGGCGGGAACGGGCCTGATCATGTCAGCCCGGCGCGGCGCAACCCGCACCTGAAGGACCGCTCAGCGAGGGAGCACCGTCGACCAAGCACGTCGTGCAAACTCGACGTCGTCGTCGTAGACGATGACGTCGAGTTCCACTTCGAACCGGTCGCCGGTCGAGCGCACCGACAGCGTCGATGCGGTCCGCACGGTCACCTCGGGCCAGCGGATCTCGAAACTCGCCGAGCCCCGTGCCCACGCCTGTGCCGGGTCGACCGTCGAGACCCCCAGTTGCCCCTGGTAGTCGTCGGTGACCACCGCCCCACGGCTGCCCTCGTAGGTGCCGCCGTACCGCGTCGACACCTTGGTCTGGCGCCCGAGCACGTCGCGTTCGATCTTCCATTCGACGCCCTCTGCCTCGTCATCGCCCGGTCCGGCGCCGGGAACGAAGGCGTGCTCGCTGATCGGCAGGCCCTCGACGATCGGCAGCGTGAGCACGGTGGCGGCATGATCGAACTCGAGTGTCACCGGGCCGGGAGGCGGCCAGCAGTTCGGCCAGTCGGTCCCGGCGATTGCGAGTCGAAGGGTGTGGCCAGGCTGGAGTGTCCACGTCGTCGCTTCGAATCCGAGTTCGACGTCGATCCACTCACCCGGCACCAGGGGACGTGGCGTTCGGCGGAGCTCGCCGAGTTCGTCGGCCGGCCAACACCCGAGATGGGTGAGGTCGAGCATGCCGCGGGTGATCAGCGCCGACGTTCCGTCGGGGAACACGTCGCACAGCTTGACGCTGACGTGTCCATAGACCTGGTCGGAGCGAACCCGCAGCGCGACGCCCGCGTTACCGATCAGCTCGGCGTTCGTGTCGATCGGCCAATCGCACACGATCGAACGAGCATTGTCGTCACGCTGATCGAGCGGCTGGCCCCACGGCAGGCCACCACCGCACGAGTTCCATGCCGCCACGCCGACATCGCCGCCCACGACGAGGGTCTTCACCGCCGTTCCGAAAGGCCGGTACTCGGCGATCCGGAGACCCTTCGGTGGCCACGTGTCGATGTCGCGCCAGACGCCCGGATGGAACACCAGATCGGGCTGTGGCGCAACCGGCTGACGCACGTACACCTGACCCTTCGCAGCACCTGAACCCGGGCCGCCCCGAAGATGCTCGTCGAAGAAGGCGATGATCTCGACATCGTCATCGACGTTCGGGCCGGGACGCGCGTTTTCGGGTGATTTGTGGACCCACGGCCCTGCCAACAGCCGCCATGGAAGACCGTTGTGCTCGTACTGTTCGACCACCCGAAACGTGTTGTTGCGGTAGCCGTCGGCCCATCCGGCGATCAACATCGTCGGGCAACTCATCCGCTCGTACCCGGCACCACCAGGGCCGAGCCGGATCGAGCCTCGCCGCCAGGTCGGGGCGTCGAGCGGGTTCCCCATCCACTCCACCAACCAGGGAGGTGTCTCCTCGATCCTGCGGCGCCACTCGGCACGCCAGCGCGCCCCGAACAACGTCGGCACCGGCGGCAAGGCGTTCATGGCGATCATGTAGAGCGGATAGTCGATCAGGTCGAGCGCCCGCAGCACACCGCCGCAGTAGTGCACGTCGTCGGTGTAGCGATCGTCGGTGGCGTACATCGCCACGACGGCCCCGAGTTGTGGCAGGCCCTCGGTGGCCATCTGAAGCGAGTTGAATCCCGAGTAGGACGTGCCGAACATGCCGACCCGTCCACTCGACCACGGTTGCGTCGCCAACCACTCGATGCTGGTCCGCAGATCGCTGCGCTCGACGTCGGGATACTCATCGGTGGCGATCCCGCCCGACGAGCCAGTGCCACGCAGGTCCAGGCGCAGCACGGCGAATCCGTTGGCGGCGTAGCGTTCGTAGGTCGACCGATACGAGTCGGTGATGTCGTCCTTGCGGTACGGCAGCGCCTCGAGCAGTGCCGCAAACGGTCCCGAACCGTCAGGCAGGTACAGCGTGGCGGCCAGCTGTTCGCCGTCGAGTGTGGGGATCGTCAGGTTCGACACGTGCATCGTCGCGGAACAGTATCCAGCGACGGCCGCGCCACTAGCGTTCGCCCGGTGAGTGATCGCAAACAGTGCGCCGTCGGTGTGATCGGACTGGGAGGGCTCGGCTCGGCTACCGCCTACTGGTTGGCCCGCCAGGGTGTCGACGTGATCGGCTTCGAGCAGTTCGAGCTGGGCCATGTGCGCGGCGCCTCACACGACCATTCGCGGATCATTCGCCGCTCGTATCACACGCCTCACTATGTCGAACTGACCGAGGGCGCCTACCAGGCCTGGGAAGCAGTCGAGGTCGACGCCGACGAATCGTTGATCACGCGCACGGGTGGCGTCGATCTGTTTCCCTCCGATGCCGCCATCGACCCGGCGCCGTACCGATCGAGCCTCGATGCGCTCGGCGTGCCGCACGAGTGGATCGACGCCACCGAGATCCGCAGCCGCTGGCCGGCGTTCGGGCGGGGCAGTGTGGTCGACGGTGCCGTGATGGGGATCTACTCCCCCGACACCGGGATCGTGCCGGCCGGCCGCGGCACGGCAACGCTGCAACGGCTGGCGGTCGAGCACGGCGCTGAGCTGCGCCCCAACACCCCTGTGCACTCGATCCGTCCGGTCGGCGGCGAGGTCGACGTGGTCACCGCCACCGGTGCGGTGCGATGCGGCTCGATCGTGGTCTGCGCCGACGCCTGGACCAACCGTTTGATCGAACCGCTCGGGCATCGAGTCAGCATGGCGGTCAACCGGGAACAGGTCTCGTACTTCCCCACCGCTGACCTCGACGACCTCCGGCCTGGCCGCTTCCCTGTCTGGATCTGGATGCACGATCCCAGCTACTACGGCTTCCC
This sequence comes from uncultured Acidimicrobiaceae bacterium, assembly GCA_963700265.1. Lineage (GTDB taxonomy): Bacteria > Actinomycetota > Acidimicrobiia > Acidimicrobiales > Ilumatobacteraceae > Ilumatobacter. Next base: position 264,518 of record CAVOWX010000009.1, read on the forward strand.
CGTGTACGGACCCGCCGACGTGGCCGACTGCACCAAGGCTTCCGAGGACTGCGGTGGATTCGAGGTCGATCCCGACCGGCGCCGATTCGACCCCGACCCGTCCATGGAACGCCGCTTGGGCGAGTTCCTGAGTGGCCTGCTCGGGCGTCAGTTCGGTGCCCCCCGTTCGACCACGTGCTTGTACACCCTGACCGCCGATCGCGACTTCGTGGTCGACCGGCTCCCCGACCACCCCAACGTGTGCGTCGGGCTCGGAGCCGCGCATGGCTTCAAGTTCGCCTCGTGGTTCGGACACCGGCTGGCCGATCTGGCGACCGGGTCGCAACCGGGCCCCGAGCTGGGGCCATTCGCCATCGATCGGCCCACACTGCAGCGACCGATCAACCGCGCCGACTGGTTGGTCTGAACGCGTCGACGCTCAGTCTGACGCCGGCGGCAACACGGATCGCACAGCGTCGATCAGGCGCTCGACCATCGTGCGCAGCTCATCGGCCGACACGCACAGCGGCGGACCGAGCAACACGGCGTCACCGACGTTGCCGTCGACGGCGGAACCACACGGGTAGGCGGTGAGGCGACGATCGAACGCTGCCGCCACGACTCGCTCGGCGACCCGCTCCGACCGATCGAACGGCGCCTTCGAGCCGCGATCCGACACGAACTCGACCGCGATCAGCAGGCCCCGGCCACGGATCTCACCGACGTTCGGGTGATCGCCCAACCCATCGCGCAACCAGGCCCGGCCGCGTTCGCCCAGCTCACGGCTGGCAGCAACCAGGCCCTCGCGTTCGATCACCCCGAGCGTGGCGTCGGCGACGGCGGCGCCGACGGGGTGATGCGACCAGGTGAAACCGTGGGCAAACGTGCCCGCCTTGGCCACGGTGTCGTAGATGTGCCCCGAGGCGATGCACAATCCGAGTGGCCAGTACCCACCAGAGGCGCCCTTGGCGGCGGTGATGATGTCAGGCCGAATCCCCCAATGGTCAGCGGCGAACCATTCACCCGTTCGCCCGAACCCGGTCATCACCTCATCGGCGATCAGCACGATGCCGTGTTCCCGGCACACCTCGGCCACCGCCGGCCAGTAGTCGTCGGGTGGCACGATCGCTCCGAGCGTCGCCCCGCTGATCGGCTCGGCGATCAGTGCCGCGACGCGATCTGGCCCGGTGTCACGAATGATGCGGTCGATCTCGACAGCGTGTTCGGCGCCGGTACGGCCGTCGCGGTACGGATTCACCATCGGGATTCGGACGGTCTGGCCGAGCCATGGTTCGTAGCCTGCCCGGAGCGCCGAACGGTCGGATGCGTCGAGCGCACCCCGGCTGTTGCCGTGATAGGCGCCCTGCCGGGCGAGCACGATGTGTCGATCGTGGTCGCCGCGGGCGATGTGGTACGAGCGGGCCAGCTTCAGCGCCGTTTCGTTCGCCTCGCTGCCGCCGCTGACCGGAAACACCCGGGCGTCGTCGACGGGAACGACTGCGGCGATGTGGCGCGCCAGTCGGGCGACGGAGTTCACGGCGAACTGAGTGGCGTGCACGTACGCAATCGCGTTCGGCCTGGGCGGCCATCGCCGAAACGATCTCTGCCCTGCCGTGCCCGACCGAGCAGGCGATCGCACCGCCCGAACCGTCGAGGAACTCACGCCCGTCGGCGGTCGTGATCGTGCACCCCAGCGCCGACACGGCAACGGGACGATCGACGGCGCGGTGGAACACATGGTCGGTGCTGGCTGCCACCCGCACAGTTTCGCACCCGCATGAGGCACTCGACGACCGGCGCGACCAGAATCTCTGCGTGTCCCGCCGAGCCTCGATCGATCGAACCCTGTCGACGACCACACCCGAGGCGTTGTTCGTGTTGTCGGCGGTGTCCCAGTACATCGGGGCGGCGATCGCCGTGACGTTGTTCGACGAGGTCGAGCCGCAGACCGTTGCCTGGTTTCGCACGATCGGGGCGGCGATCGCGCTGTTGGCGATCTCGCCCGGCTTCCATCGCGGCTGGACCCGCAAGGACCTGATCGGCGCCGCGGTGTTCGGCATCGCCACCGTGTCGATGAACGTGTTCTTCTACCTGGCGATCGATCGGGTCGACCTCGGCAAGAGCGTGGCGATCGAGTTCATCGGCCCGATCGTCGTCGCTGCCGTCACCACGCGCAGCACGCGAAACGGCGCCGCGCTCGTGTTGGCGGTGATCGGCGTGCTGACGCTGGGCGGTGTCGAACTCGGCGACAACGCACTCGGGGTGTTGTTCATCCTGATCTCGTCGGCGCTGTGGGCGGCCTACATCGTGGTCGGGTCGCGGGTCGCCAACGTGCGCTCGGGCGTCGCCGGGCTCGGTGTCGGCTTGGCGATCGGGTCGGTGTTCCTCACTCCGGTCGGGGCCCCGTGGAGCGGCCCGGTGTGGGTGTCGCCGGTGCTGCTGCTGCTGTGTTGCGCGACCGGCGTGTTCTCGAACGCGATCGGCTACGGCATCGACCAGTACGTGATGCGCCGGATCCCGATTCGACGGTTCAGCGTGTTGCTGGCCACGCTGCCGGTGACCGCCCTGTTCGTCGGCTGGATCACGCTCGGTCAGCGCCCCGGCGGCCTCGACCTGGCAGGCATCGCACTGGTGCTCGTCGGCGTCGCGATCCAGGAACGCGACGAGTTGATCGGTCTCCCCGAGCCCGGCTGACCGACCACCGCACCTACTGCGAACGCAGTACACCACGAGCCTGCGTCGAGACGATGTGCGGTCACACCGGGTGGGAGACGATGGCTGCATGATCGAAGTCACCAACCTCACCAAGCGCTACGGCAACACCACCGCCGTCAGCAATCTCTCGTTCACCGTTCGACCAGGGATCGTCACCGGCTTCCTCGGGCCGAACGGCGCCGGCAAGTCGACCACGATGCGGATGCTCCTCGGACTCGATCGACCGACCGGCGGCACCGCAACGGTCAACGGCCGCCGGCTCGATCAACATCCGGCCCCCCTCACCGAACTCGGTGCACTGCTGGAGGCCAAGGCGGTGCACCCCAGGCGCAGTGCCCGCAACCATCTTCGTGCGCTCGGTGCCTCGACCGGCATCTCCGATCGTCGCGTCGACGAGGTGCTCGAACTCGTCGGGCTCAGCGATGTCGCCAAGCGTCCGGCCGGCGACTTCTCGCTCGGGATGAGCCAGCGGCTCGGAATCGCGTCGGCGCTGCTCGGTGACCCATCGACCGTGATGCTCGACGAACCGGTCAACGGGCTCGACCCGGAGGGTGTGTTGTGGATCAGGCACCTGTTGCAAGACCTCGCCGCCGAGGGCCGTACGGTGCTGGTCTCGTCACACCTGATGAGCGAGATGGCGCTCACCGCCGAACACTTCGTGATCATCGGTCGCGGCGAGATGATCGCCGACGTCACCGCCACCGAACTCGATGCGATGGGCAGCCAGGCGAGCGTGCTCGTTCGGTCCGAGGACAGTCACCGGATGCGCTCGCTGCTCACCCGTGACGGGGTCAGAGTTGCAGGCGAAGCCGACGATGCACTCTCGGTGATCGGCATGGACAGCAAGCAGATCGGCCGCATCGCCGCCGATGCGGGCATTGCGCTGTCCGAACTGACCAACCATCGCAGCACCCTCGAACAGACGTTCATGGACCTCACCGCAGACTCTGTCGAATACAGCGCCCACAGCGTCCCGGCGGCAGCGTGATGTCCACGATCGTCGACCGCCGCGACCTCGGCGACCACCCCGAATCCTCATCTCTCGACCAGAAAGCAACCACCATGAGCACCACCACAGCAATCGCGTCGACCGACACGCTCCAGAGCCGAGCCACGACCGACCAGACACCTGCCACCGACGATTCCGCCGCCCATCGAGTAACGCTCGGACGGGTGGTGTCCTCGGAATGGCTGAAGTTCCGTACGGTCAAATCGAACACGATCGCGCTCGCTTCGGCGGGTGTGGCGGCGGTCGGGTTCGGCGCTCTCTTCGCATCGCTCGCCGGCACCGATGAAGGGCCGCGGCGTCTCGCCGACGACGCCCTGTCGCTGACCCTGGCCGGGTTTCAGGTCAGCCAGCTGATCATCGCCATCCTGGGCGTCGCGATAGTCGCCGGTGAGTACCAGACGGGCCTGATCCGCACCTGGTTCGGCGCCGCACCCGACCGGCTCCGAGTGCTGATCGCCAAGGTCGGTGTGTTCGGCAGCGCAACATTGGCGGTGATGCTCGTCGCCGCATTCGCCGCCTTCTTCGGCGGACAGGCTCTGCTCCCCGACACGTGGACAGCGCTCGGGATCACCGACGATGGCGTCGTCCAAGCACTCGTCGGCACCGCGTTCTACACCGCCAGCGTCGGCGTGATCGGAGTCGGCCTCGGCTTCCTGCTGCGCAGCACCGCTGCAGGCGCAGGCGCTGTGGTCGGCACCCTGATGATCGCCCCGCTACTCGTCAGCCTGCTCCCCAGTTCGATCAGCGACCCGCTCGGCAAGCTCCTGCCGAGCAACGCAGGCACAGCGTTGGCAGGACTCGAATCCACCACTGACCTGCTGTCCGCCGGGTGGGGCTTCGTCGTGCTGATCAGCTGGGTGCTCACCGTTGTCGGTGCAGCGGCCGTGTCCGTGCGCCGACGTGACGCCTGAACCGGGCGACGTCGGCGCTACCGTCGGCGAGATGAACGATCAGCCGCATCCCGACGGGGTGCGGCTGTCGCCGTGGCGAGTTCCGAACTGGTTGATCGATGCCGCCCTGATCGGACTCATCGTGATCGCGTTCCTCGGGCGGTCGTTCCGAGGTGGCGGTGGCGAGTTCGACACCTCCGAGTGGACAGACCTGGCGATCGGGATCGTGCTGCTGCTCTCGCGACGCCGGTTCCCGCTGCCGTCGCTGGCGGTGGCGGTGATCGCCATGGCGGTGCTGTCGGCGGTCGCCGATCGCCCAACCTTGCTGATGCCGGTCACCGTCGTGCTGCTGTTCATCGTCGGGCTCGACCACGAACGTCGTGTCGCGGTCACCGCAGGCGCTGTCACCACGATCGCCTTCGCCGTACTCGTGATCGCTCTGCTGCAGCGCGGCGACATCGGCGGCGCGGGCCTCGCCGCAATCGCCTGGCCCGCCTTCGCCATCACCGCAGGAGCAGCGATTCGCACGACGCGCGAGAACGTCGCGGCAGCTCGAGAGCGAGCTCAACGCGCCGAACAATCCCGCCAGCTCGAAGCCCGTCGCCAAGTCGTCGAGGAACGGCTGCGGATAGCGCGCGACGTACACGACCTGGTCGCCCATCACATCGCCGTCATCAACGTGCAATCGGGCGTGGCCAGTCATCTCCTCACGTCCGACCCCGGCGCCGCATCGGAGGCGCTCGATGTCGTCCGTGGTGCCGCCGCGACCGTCGTCGATGAACTGGGCGAACTGCTGGGAGTGCTGCGAACACCCGACGATGGCGGCAACCCCACCGTTCCGACGCCCAACTTGGAGGCGATCACCGACCTGATCTCCTCGTTCGCTGCCAGCGGGCTCGTCGTCGAATACGAGACATCGGGCACCACGCGTCCCTTGACCCCATCCGCAGAACTCGCCGCCTACCGCGTGGTGCAGGAGGGACTGACCAACGCCCACAAGTACGGCGATGGCAGTGCCACCGTCTCGCTCGAGTTCGAGCCGGCCTGTCTGCGGGTGCAGATCGCCAATCGCGTTGACAGCAATGCCACCTCCGGCAACGGCTTCGGCCTGGTCGGCATGCGCGAACGAGTCGAGGCCGCCGGAGGGTCACTCGTGATCGATGCGGACGGGCCCGGTTCTGTCTTCCGTCTCGAAGCCACGCTTCCGACCAAGGAGTCAGCGTCAACATGACTGCAGCCGAGACCGAACCCACGAGCGCAATCAGCAACCGTGCCGATCCGCGTCGTGCTGGCCGACGATCAGGCACTGATCCGCGCCGGGTTCCGGGCCCTCATCGACAGCGCACCCGACCTCACCGTCGTCGGAGAGGCCGCTGACGGCCAGGCCGCGATCGACCTACTGCGCGCCGAGCGGGCCGACGTCGTGTTGATGGACATCCGGATGCCGGGACTGGACGGACTGGCCGCGACCCGGGAGATCTGTGCCGACGACGCCCTGGCCGGCGTCAAGGTGATCGTGCTCACCACGTTCGAACTCGACGAGTACGTCGTCCAGGCCGTGCAGGCCGGGGCGAGCGGGTTCCTCGGGAAAGGCGTCGGACCGGTCGAACTGCTCGACGCGATCCGTGCCGTCGCAGCGGGTGACGCGCTGCTCTCGCCGAAGGCCACCCGCGCCCTGGTCGCCCGGTTCTCCGACACCGCCATGGTCGGCCTCGACGTATCGGCGCTCGAGGCGCTCACCGAGCGCGAGCGCGAGATGATGGCGCTGGCTGCGCACGGTCTGTCGAACGACGAGATCGCCGAGCGGGCGTTCCTCTCACCGCTCACCGTCAAGACCCACCTCAACCGCGCCATGATGAAGCTGGACGCTCGCGACCGTGCGCAACTCGTTGTGCTCGCGTATCGCACAGGTCTCGTCCGACCCGGCGACCTACTCTGACACCCGACCTCCAGACTGCGGGTCGGCGAACAACGGTGCGGTTTCGGCACCAACGTACAGCGCCCACTACGTTCGGCGCGATGGGGAGCATCGATCAACGCCTGCGCTGATCTCGGCTACGTGCTGCCGCCGGAACTGACTCCGCCGCCGGGGATCGTGTTGCCATTTCAGTTCGTCCGGATTGCAGGAGACCGAGCGTGGGCATCGGGGCACGGCCCGCAGGCACCCGACGGTTCGATCGCCGGGCCACTCGGCAAGGTCGGCGACGAGGTGAGCGAGCGAGAGGCTTACGAGGCAGCCCGGTTGACAGCATTGTCGATGTTGGGCAGTCTGCGGCGCGCGCTCGGCGATCTCGACCGCATCACGGCGTGGACCCGGGTGTTCGGAATGGTCAACGCCGTGCCCGGGTTCGCTCGTCAGCCGAACGTGATCAACGGCTTCTCCGACGTGATTCTCGAGGTGTTCGGCGCCGAGGTCGGCGCCCACAGCCGCAGCGCAGTCGGCATGGCCGACCTCCCGTTCGGCATCCCCGTCGAGGTCGAAGCCGAGTTGACGATCCGCTGACCGAACGAAGAGCTATGCCTGACACTCGCCGACTTGCTATGGTCCACTCTCAGCTCCTGTTGGGATGAGATATCAACCGTATTGGAGAGTTCATGAGCATCTTTCGAAGTGGCTGGGGCAAGGCGAGTATCGCCGCAGCCCTGGCACTGACCATCGGAGGCGTCGGCTTCGTCCAAGCGGCCGGAAGCAGCACGTCTTCGGTCTTCACGCCGATCACTGCCATGTCGCCTCGTCGATACCCGCGCTGCTGCGCCGATCGGCCCACGCACGACACCGGTGGCGGCCGCTGAAACCGTCACCTTCGCCGCGATCGGCACGAATGGGCAGTGCACGATTCCGACCGGAGCGACCGCCCTGTACGGCAACCTGACAGCCGTGAACGCCACCGCCAAGAGCTTCATCACGATCTTCCCGGCTGACGTCGCCAAGCCACTGGCCTCGCACCTCAACCCCAACCCGGTGCTTTCGGTTTCGACCAACGGCACGTCGATTCGGCTGTCGGCGGACGGCAAGTTCAGCGTGTACAACAACGCTGGCTCGGTCGACTTGGCGATCGACGTGTTCGGCTACTACTCCCCGAGCACCGGCGGCCCCAAGGGTGACACGGGTGCGACCGGAGCGAAGGGCGCAACCGGCGCAACCGGAGCAACCGGAGCACCGGCGCAACCGGCGCAACCGGAGCCGACAGGCGCAACCGGAGCCACCGGCGCAACCGGCGCAACCGGAGCCACAGGCGCAACCGGCGCAACCGGAGCCACGGCGCAACCGGCGCACCGGCGCAACCGGAGCCGCGGCGCAACCGGAGCTACAGGCGCAACCGGAGCAACAGGCGCAACCGGCGCAACCGGCGCAACCGGCGCAACGGCGCAACCGGCGCAACCGGCGCAACCGGCGCAACCGGCGCAACCGGCGCAACCGGCGCAACCGGCGCCTCGGCGCAACCGGCGCCATCGGCGCAACCGGACCTGTCGGCCTGAGTGGCTACCAGGTCGTCACCGGCACGACGAGCGCAGACAACAACTCGGCCAAGACGGCTACGGCGACGTGTCCTTCCGGCAAGTTCGCGCTCGGCGGCGGCTACCTGGTCACCGGACAGGACGGAATCGCCCCGTTCATCATGTCGAGCGGTCCGACCGCTCTCGGCGCCGGCTGGTCGGTCAGCGGAACCAGCCCGGCGTTCGGCGGCACCTACGCACTCACCGCCGTCGTGACGTGCGCAACGGTCGCTCCCTGAACACTCACTACTAGCGAACACGAGTGGCCGCACCCGATCTGGGTGCGGCCACTTGCGTTTCCACACCGTGCGAATCAGTGGGCCAGGCCGGGGGCGCACAGACCTTCGAGGTCTTGCACGATGATGCGGTCGCGGTTCTCGTAGGTCACGGCGTTGGCCGGGTCGGGGCGCAGGTTGAACACCCGGAACTCCATCTCGGTCGTGTCGACGCTGAGAATTCGCCCGATCAGCGGCTCGCCGAGCCCGAGGATCACCTTGATCGTCTCGAGCGCCTGAATCGACCCGATGATCCCGGGCAACACGCCCAACACGCCGGCTTCGGCGCAACTCGGGGCGAGCTCGGCAGGCGGCGGCTCGGGCACCATGTCGCGGTAGGTCGGGCCCTCGGTCGGATGGAACACCGACACCATGCCCTCGAAACGGAAGATCGAACCGTGCACGACCGGAATCCCGAGCTTGACGCTGGCGTCGTTGAGCAGGTAGCGGCTGGGGAAGTTGTCGGCACCGTCGACGATCACGTCGTATCCGTCGATGATGTCCATGATGTTCGACGCATCGAGTCGGGTGTCGTAGGTGACCACGTTCACGTCGGGGTTGAGCATCGACAAGGTCTTCTTGGCCGAGTCGACCTTGCGGTCACCGATGCGGTCGATGTTGTGCAGGATCTGGCGCTGCAGGTTGGAGGCGTCGACATCGTCCATGTCGACGATGCCGATCGTTCCGACACCGGCGGCGGCCAAGTACATGGCTGCCGGAGAACCGAGCCCGCCGGCACCGAGCATCAGCACCTTGGCGTCGAGCAGCTGCTTCTGGCCTTCGATCCCGACTTCCGGGAGCAGCAGGTGGCGCTTGTACCGGTGCATCTGCTCGGCGGTCAATGAGGCGGGCTGCTTCCAGGGCCGGCCCTCGTCCTTCCAACGACCGAACCCGCCTTCCATCGACTCGACGGTCTCGTAGCCGAGTTCCTGCATCGTCTTGGCTGCGAACGCCGAGCGCACGCCACCGGCGCAATACACCACGACCGGAGCGGACTTGTCGATGATCCGCGATTCGATCTGCGCTTCGAGGTGTCCGCGAGGAATGTGGATCGCGCCGGCGAGGGCGCCCTCCTGGTATTCGTCGGGCTCACGTACATCGAGCACGACGTGCCCGGCGGCGATGTGCTCGGCGGCGATCTGGGTGGAGACTTCGACCACTTGTGCCTTGGCGGCTGTCAGCAGGTCACGAAACGTTGCCATAGGCGCTAAACCCTACCAACACGGTCAGGTATCTGCTCGTCGTGTCACCGTTCAGCCACCTGCTTCGTAGAGGGCGTCCTGTTCGCAGAGCGGCTGCTTCGTTGCCGAGCATCCGGTAGCAGCGGGCCAACTGGAAATGGGCCGCCGCGTACTCGGGTCGCAGCTCGAGGACCGTGTCGAACTGCTCGACGGCGGCAGGGCAGTCATCACGGTTCGCCAGCTCGTATCCGAGGTTGAAGTGCGACTGCACGTGGGCAGGGTAGATGTCGAGGTAGGTCCGGTACTCGGCGATCGCGAGGTCGGCATTCCCCGCGAGCCGTGCGCGAACGCCAACAGGAACAGCGCCTCCTCGTAGCCCGCGCTCTTGGCGACGACCCGTTCCAGATACGGAATCGACGCCGACGTGTCGCCGGCCAACTGCAACACCAGACCTGCCTCGTACTGATAGCGCACATCGGGATCGAGCTCGGCCGCTCGCAGGGCGGCGCTCAGTTGCTCGTCCGGCAACCCTGCTGAGCCGAGGCCCTTCGACAGCCAGTAGGCAGCGAGTGCCGACGTCGGGTTGCGCTCGGCAATCGATCGCAGCAGCGGCAACCCCTCGTCGAAGCGCTGCTGGTGGACGTACAGCATTCCCAAGTTGATGTTCGGATAGATGTTGTCGGGCTCTTGGCGGAGTGCCTCCAAGTAGTGGAACTCGGCCAGCGCAGGATCGCGATCGGCGACGGCAAAGGCGTAGTTGGTGTGGGCGATGCTGCGGGCGCCGTACTTCACACTCTGGTGCCAGAAGCTCTCCTCGGTCTTCCAGTGGGTGTTGATGGAGATCGAGGCGACCGCCGAGAACACCACGAACACACCCGAGCACGGCAATCGCGTACCGAACGGTTCGGCAACAACGCCAACGCCAGCACCACGGCCACGGAAAGGAATACCAGCGGCACGTACTGGCGGTAGTCGGTGACGATGAAGCGGAACGGGAACACCGACGCGGTCAGGGCGAAGAACAGCCAATACGACAGGATCGCGAAGGTAAGGAGCGGCATTCGGCTCCGGAAGCGCCACGCCACCAGCAAGGTCGCCGCGATCACGACCAGCCCGATCAAGCACCTTGATGTCGGCCAGGCTGGTCGCCAGGTCGAAGGTGGCCAGCGCCCGCATCTCGAACGGCCACACGATGTTCCTGCCGTAGTAGAAGACGTGGGCCTTCATCATCGTCAGCGGAAAGTCGAGTCCCGATGCGTAGCGCAGGTCGTCGCCGGGGTTCTGCTTCGTGATCCACAGCGCCCGCAACACGAAGTAGCCGGCGGTCGGAACAGCCATCAGGGCCGCTCGACCCCAGAGTCGCCAGTCCGTTGCACGCGTCTTGGCCAACACGACCTCGAAGAGCAGCACGAAGCCGAAGGCCACGATCGCCTCCTGCTTCGACAGGATCGCCATCCACACCAGGGTCAGGCACAGCGACCAACCGATGACCGTGTCGCCGCTCACGCATCCTGACGTAGATCAACATCGAACCGAGCAGGAACAACGTCATCAGCAGCAGGTCTCGACCGACCACGTAGTTGACCGACGAGCCGGCGATCGGATGGACCCCGAAGATCAGCGCAGCGGCGAACGCGGCGTGCGGACCGTCGCTGCCCAAGCGACTCGATGTCGACGGATCCCAGCGGGTGATCAAACGCACCAGCAGGAGGTACAGCAAGACCGTGGACCCGATGTGGATGGCGATGTTCGAGATGTGGAACATCGTCAGGCGCGAGATACCGAGCGCGTCGGCGACATGCAGGTCGAGCGAGTGCGTGAGCGGCATGAAGGGGCGGTACTCGGCAATCGAGGCCAATGTGCTGCCGGTGCGCAGGTCGGTGAAGAACCGGGTCGGGGGCCAGAACTGCTCCAACTCGACGTTCTGGCTGACGCGGTAGATGTCGTCGAGGTGGTAGCCGTTGCGAATCGAGTTGGCGAACACGAGTGCAGGCAGCCCGATCAACAACAACAGGTGCCACTGGAGCATGTTGCCCCACCCAGGGTCTATCTCGGCCGGGTCGACCGGAACGCAGTCGACCGGAACGCAGTCGACCGGAACGGAGTCGACCGCGTCGAGTTGCACCGCTGGTTCGGATTGCATCAGCTCAGTTCCTACCGTTCGTCACGTGCCACCGACGAGCACCGGGAGCACGTCGGCGATCAATCCTGTCAAGAGGTGATCGGCCAGGTGATCCATCTCGGTCGACTGGCCGTTGACGATCACGACAGCAGCACCGGCCCGCTTGGCGATCGGAACGCAGTTGGCGACCGGATACACACTGAACGTCGACCCGATCGCGATCAGCACGTCACATTCGTCGCTGACCCGCATCGCACGATCGATCACCTCGGGGATCAACGACTGTCCGAAACTGATCGTGTCCGACTTGAGAATTCCGCCGCACACGAGACACGGTGGGTCGGCCTCGCCGGAACGGACCCGGTCGAGCGTTTCACGCATCGGACGCCGGTCGCCGCAATCCCAACAACGGGTCCAGCGCACGGTGCCGTGCACTTCGATCACCCGGTCTGGGTCGTTGCCCGCCTCCTGATGCAGCCCGTCGACGTTCTGAGTCACGACCGCGTGCAGCTGTCGTCGCTGTTCGAGTTCGACGATGCAGGCGTGGCCACGGTTCGGTTCGGCGGTCCAGACGGGCGTATCGAGTCGATGCAGCCACGCTGCCCTTCGGACCTCGGGGTCGGTGAGGTAGTACTGGATGTTCGAGGCCTTCTCGGCGGCCGGGTTGCGGGTCCAGATGCCCTTCGGTCCCCGGAAGTCGGGGATCCCCGAGTCGGTCGAGATCCCGGCGCCGGTCAGCACCACGATCCGCTTCGCTGCCGCGCACGCGTTCGGCCGCTGCCTCGAGCCCAACGGGTAGTCGATCCATCGCATGATTGTTACTCATCGACGCCACCCGCGAGACTTCGTGGGTGATCTCCATCCGCTCCGCCGCGCTGACTGTCGTGTTGGCGTTGTCGGGAGGCGCCGTGTGGGCAGCCACCGACACGGGAGCCGCCGTCGTGTCACGCCATGCCGTCCGGGACGTGTCGTTCTCGCCCGAGGCGGGCTGCGATCTCGTCACGATCGGGGCCGATCGCCGACCGCCACCCCAGCGCTCGCCAGCTCGTCGTGATGGCGACCGACAGGCTTCGGCGACACCAGCGGCACCGTCGAGGTGGCCGCTCGCGATGCATTCGGGCCGTGTGGCACTGCCAGCAGGCGGCGATGGTCGCCCGCTTCGGGCGCAACGGCACCCGCCCACTGCTCGAACGGCGCTCTGGCGACGGAACGACACCGGCCGGTGTGTTTCCGCTCGGTTCTGTGACCGCTTGGGACGGTCAGCTGTTCAGCGTGTTCGGCAACCTTCCCGACCCTGGTGTGCTGGTGCCATATCGCGACGTTCGCCCTCAGGATTGCTGGGGTGCCACCCCGAACACCCCCCGCTACCAACACCTGGTCGACCGGCCGCGTTGCGCCGGCCCCGACGACGAGTGGCTGGAGGGAATCGGCGAGGCCTACTCGCACGCCGCCGTGATCGGCGCCAACCTCGATCCGATATCCGGCGACGAGGCGGGCGAAGTGCCGTATGCAGCGGCGATCTTCCTGCACCGCTCCAGCTACGACGCTGCCGGCACCAGCAAGCCGACCAGCGGTTGCGTGTCACTCGGATACGTCGACCTCGTCGACACGTTGCGCCTGCTCGACGAGCAGCTGGCACCCCACTTCGCGATCGGCCCGACGGGATTGGCTCCGAACCACACCATGACGGGATGTGCCAGGCACATCCCGTCATCGGTTCCGGTTGGGCGGGTTCGATCCCCTCACTCGGGCAGCCGACTTCCCTCTCCGTCACTCGCACCACCGGAGAACACGTTGGACACCACCACACTCATCCCCACACCCGCCATGATCCGCCCATGGATCGATCCGATCGTCGACAAACGCGGTCACGACCCGCGCAGCGCCTACGTCGAGCGCTATTGGCTGGGGGTGATCGGCCCGACCGCGACATGGATCATGCGCCGCTTCGCCGACGAGTTCGACAACGAGCCGGAAGGCTTCTCGCTCGACCTCGACCACACCGCCTGCATCGATGGGGCTGTCGTTCTCGAAGGGCCACAACTCGCCGTTCGGCAAGGCGTTGCACCGGTGTGTGATGTTCGGGCTGGCGCAGCCGCTCAGCGACGGGTTCGCGGTTCGACGCCGATTCCCGTCGGTGGCCCAACGCCACCTGAGTCGACTCCCCGCCGACCTCCAGTCGACCCACGACGAGTGGGCCCGCCGAACGGTTCGTCTCACCGAGTCGGAGGTGCTGCCCCAGCGGTGACAGGCACGACACTCAGCCGTCGACGTTGATTGTCGGCAACCTGCGAACCGCCGCCTTCGGCCGCTACGGCGAGGCCGTCTCCCGTTGCGTATCGACGGGTTACCTAACCGCCGGCCTCGTCCGACTCGATGCGTCGGACGATCCCCTGGAGCAGACGGCCGAGGATGTCGGCACCGGTGATGATCCGCTTGCTGTCCGGCGCCCAGTACAGGACCACGTCGTGATCGATCACGCGGTCGTTGCGGTGTTCGGCGTCGACGACGAACTGATCGAGCACGCTCTCGATCGTGGCACTCGGGTCGACGACGACGATTGGCCGGTGGGCGAACTCGTAGACGTCCACGTCGCCGCGGTCGGCGAAGACGCTGAAGACGAACGCCTCGGCATCGAGTACCAGCAACGGATCGCCGTCCTCGTCGGTGAGCACGATCCATTTCTTGTCGATCCCCTTCAACCGCTCGATGAATGCCTGACCCTCCACGGTTTCCAAGTCCGGGATCAGCGGAAGGTCGAGCTTCGACGGCAGCTCGAAAATTGTCCGCGGGTCGAGCGGGCCGCCCTCGCGCGAGACCAGGCGATCATCGAGATCGAGGAAGTTCAGCGCCCCGCGCCCCTCGGCGGCTCCGATCTCCGAGTCGGCCTCGACGATGTGCTTTTGCAGAATGATCTCGACATCGCGCTCGCGCATGAAGCTCGGGCCCTCGGGTCCGACCCAGCCGTCGAGTATCAGCGAGCTCGGTTTGGCGACCGGGAACAGCAGGATCTGGTAGACCCGGATGATCGGTGCCAGCAGCCCGCCCATTCTCGTCGCATGGCGCGAGAAGTACGCCTGTGGCCCGATTTCGCCGAAGACCGTGATGCCGACGGTGGAGAACACGAAGCCGCCGACACCTGCGAGTACCGACTCGCTGAGCAGCGCCAGCAAGACATTGACACTGACGTTCCCCCACAGGATCGTGCACAGCAGGAAATTGGCGTCGCTGCGCAGCCTGAGGATCCGCAGGGCAGCGGGGTCGTCCTGCTCGGCTTCAGCCTCGAGCCGCAGGCGGCTGACGGAGAAGAACGCCAGATTGAGGCCGGAAAACATCGCCGACTGGCTGAGGCAAAACGCGATTCCTATCCAGGTGACGATTTCCGTTGTAGCCATCGAGTGTCCGAACGCGACTCAGCCGCCGAAGTTGACGGCGAGGTCGATCAGCAAGCGGGCGCCGAAGCCGGTGGCACCCTTCGACTTCCAGCCGGTGTCGGTATCGACGTTCATCGTGCCGGCGATGTCGAGGTGTGCCCACGGGATCTCACCGACGAACTCGGACAGGAAGATCGCCGCCGTGGTGGCGCCGGCGTACGGCCCACCGACGTTCTTCATGTCGGCCACCATCGAATCGAGCAGCTTGCGGTAGCGATCCTTGGCGAGCGGAAGCTGCCAGACCTGCTCGTCGGTGGCCGCTGCCGACGCTTTGACACGCTCGATCAAAGCGTCGTCGGAGCCGATCACCGCCGCGAAGTCGGAACCGAGCGCCGCCATCGCAGATCCGGTCAGGGTGGCGATGTCGATGATCGCGTCGGGTTGTTCCTCGGCCGCCAGCGACAGGCCGTCGGCCAACACCAGGCGACCCTCGGCGTCGGTGTTGTGGATCTCGACGGTCTTGCCGTTGCGAATGGTGAGCACGTCACCGAGCTTCATCGCCGACCCGGAGGGCATGTTGTCGGTGCACATCAGCCAGGCGGTGACCTGGTTGCGGCAACCGAGCGACTTGAGCGTCGACATCGTGGCCAGCACGGCGGCGGCACCCGACATGTCCATCTTCATCAGGGCGTGCATCGGATTGCTCGGCTTGAGGCTGATTCCGCCCGAGTCGTACATCACACCCTTACCGACCAGCGCCACGTGCGCCTTCGGGTTGCGCGGCCGGTAGCTGAGCTTGATCATCCGCGGCGGCTCGGTGGAGCCGGCGTTGACCCCGAGCAGCCCGCCGCATCCGAGCACGGTCAGCTGATCCTTGTCGAATACCTCGACCGTGAGCCCCGATGCGGTCGCCAACTCCTGTGCTTTGGCGGCGATGCCCTTCGCCGTGAGGTGGCTGGGAGGCGTATTGGCGAGCTCGCGGGCGAAGTTGGCCGCCTGCGCCGTGACGAGCCCGTTGGCGGAGCCCTTGGCGGCGGCCTTGTCGTGCTTGGCCGACACGATCAGGGCGAGCGACTCGAGTGCTCCGTTGGTCGACGTGTCGGTCTTCAACCCGACGTAGCGATAGCGGGCGAGCACGACGCCTTCGGTCACCGCCTGGGCAGCGCCGGCCGGATCGACGCCCACCTCGGCAAGATTGGTCGCCAAGTTGGAGCGCTTGCTCGACGCTCGCGCGAACGCCGCTGCGGCGTCGCGCAGCTGATTGGCGGTGGGGTCGTCACCGATCCCGACCGCAACGAGCATCGGCCCCTCGCGACTGGGGACGACCAACGTTTGCCCCACGGCGCCCGTGAACCCGTGCCGCTCGAGCGCTGCCCGACTGAGGCCGAGTTGGCGCGCCACAGTTCCGGAGGTTCCCACGGCGAGCCCCACGGAGTCGGCGGAGCGCGGAGCTGAACGAACGATGGACACTTCAGGAGCGAGATCTGACATCCGTACAGTCTGGCTCACGGTGGGCTTGCGATCGCGCCTCGTAGCAGATTGGAGAGTGCCGATAGCGCCGGGTTCAGGTGACCCTTGTCACGATCGCAGCGAAACTTTGTTATGGTCGAGTACCTGCTTCGGTCGGCCCACGGGCTGCCACGCAGCGTGAACACGCGGGTGTCGGCACCAAAGTCGACATCCGAGCAACTCGCCTAGGAGGCAACATGACCCGCAAGGTCACCACTCATCGCTGGCAGCGCGCTGCCGGCGCAATCGCCGTACTGGCCCTCGTCGCAGGCGCTTGCAGCGGCGACGACGACGCCACTGAATCAACCGACGCGCCGACCGGCGACACCACCGCCAGCGACGGCACCACGGCCACCGAGGACACCGTCGAAGTGACCCAGGGTGGCGGCGTGCTCGCCGCCGTGCAGGCCCGCGACATGCTCAACTGCGGTGGCAACAACAACCTCGCAGGCTTCGGCATCGTCGACGCCGCCACCGGCGACTTCACCGGCTTCGACATCGACTTCTGCCGGGCACTCGCCGCAGCGGTACTCGGTGACGCCACCAAGGTGGAGATCAAGCCACTCGAGGCCGCCGAGCGTTTCCCGACGCTCCAGTCCGGCGAGATCGACGTGCTGATCCGCAACACCACCCGCACGGCAAGCCGCGACGGCTCCGAGCAGGCGACCTTCCTGCACACCACGTTCTTCGACGGCCAGGGCTTCATGGTTGCCGCGGACAGTGGCATCGAGACGATCGAGGACATGGCGAACGCCACGATCTGCGTGCAGACCGGCACCACCACGTTGACCAACATGAACGCCGTCTTCAACGACAGGGGCATCCCGTTCACACCGCTCGAGTTCGCCTCGAACGATGAACTCAACCCCGCCTTCCAGGCCGGGCAGTGCGAAGTCTGGACCTCCGACGCCTCGCAGCTGGCCTCGTACGCGGCCGGCATGGAGCTCGAGACGGCGGTCCTGGCCGAGATCGTGTCCAAGGAGCCGCTCGGACCAGCGGTCGCCGACGGCGACAGCCAGTGGGCACAGATCGTCGACTGGACCACGATGGCCACGGTCCAGGCTTGGGAGTGGGGCATCACGTCGGAGAACGTCGACAGCTTCCTCGACAGCGAGGACTCCAACATTCGGATCTTCCTCGGCCAGCCCGTTGAGGACGCCGATGGCAACCTCGCAGTCAAGAACCTCGGGCTCGGTATGCCTGACGACTTCGCCTACCAGGTCATCAAGCAGGTCGGGAACTACGAGGAGATCTACACGAAGAATCTCGGCCCGCTCGGTCTGACCCTCGCCGGCAGCATCAACGACCTGTACACCAATGGCGGCCTGCAGTACAGCCCACCGTTCCGCTGATCAACTGAATCGGGTGATGATTCACCCGAGTTGAAACGCACAACCTGATGGTGGGGGCGGCGTCGTCCGCCCCCACCACTCGGGCACTGTCTGTAGGGGTACCTGGGGGGTACTGAATGATCATCGCATTGTTGTGGGCTGTCGCGATCGGCCTGATCCTGACCCTGGTCTATGTGGCCGGGAGGCTGTGCTACGACATCTGGGGCGCCATCAAACAACGCCGCTACGACAAGTCGGTCGGCCAACTGGCGCCGCCATGGCGCGACACCAAGGTGCTGGCGATCGTCGCCCAGATCGCCTTCGCGATCGTGATTGGGCTGGTGTTCTGGTACCTGTGGGGCAACTTCAGGGATCGCACCGATGCGATCGGTCTCGACCTGTCATTCGATTTCCTCGACCAGCCCGCCGGCATCACCATCGCCGACAATCCGATCACGCCGGCCGACACCGTCGGTGAGGCGATCACGGAGGGTTTCCTCAACACGATCCGTCTGATTCTCGTCGGCATCCCGCTGGCCGTGATCCTGGGCACATTGGTCGGCGTGGCACGTCTGTCCAGCAACTGGTTGTTGCGCAAGCTCGCCACCGGGTACGTCGAGTTCCTCCGCAACATCCCGCCCCTGGTCGTGATCGTGTTCGTCTGGTCGGGCGTGTACCTGACCACCTTTCCCCGATCGACCGAGTCATGGCGACCGTTCAACTGGTTCGTGTTCAACAACGCCAAGTTCTCGTTCCCCTCGATCGAAGGACTCGACAATTTCGTCACCTTCCGCTGGATCGTGCTGGGGGCGGTGATCGCCGCCCTCGCCGTCGGGTACTGGCGCTCGCAGGTGTTCGTCAAGACTGGCACCGCTCATCACCGTGTGTTGTGGGGGATCGGCACCCTGGTGCTGATCGGCACCATCGCCTACTTCGCGCTCGGCGGCCCCGTGAAGTTCTCGCAGCCCACACTCGACGAGGCAGGACGCGTGTACGAGGGCGGGATCCGGATGCAGATGCCGTTTGCTGCGATGCTGACGGCGCTCGTGCTGTACACGGCCACGCACATCTCCGAGATCGTTCGTGGCAGCATCCAGGCGGTCCACAAGGGCCAGGTCGAGGCCTCCGAAGCTCTCGCCCTCAGCGGCTTCCAGCGCTACCGGTTCGTGATCCTGCCGCAGGCGATGCGGATCGCCTTCCCGCCACTGATCAACCAGTTCCTCAACTTCTCGAAGAACTCGTCGCTGGCGCTGCTGATCGGATTCGGCGAGATCACCTCGATCATCAACAACCTCGCCGGGCAGTCACAGCCGGCTCCGCAGTTGATCTTCATCTTGATGTTGCTGTATCTCGTGATTTCGCTGGCGCTCTCGATGATCGGCAACCTCATCAACCGCAGACTCCAGATCGTGGGGCGCTGACATGTCCGAATTGTTCCTCGACGACCCGATCGTGCTCGATCCCGAGCCGCCACCGCACGCTCGCCTGAGTCCTGGTGAGTGGGCACGAGCCAACCTGTTCAACAGCGTGGTCAACTCGATCATCACCGTGATCGTCGGGCTGATCGGTGGCTTCGTCACGTGGAAGGCGATCGCCTGGGTCGTCTCGCATCGACTTCACGATCATCCGCGAGACGCTGCGGATCTTCATGATCGGGCAGTTCCCCGATGACGAACTCTGGCGGTTGTGGGCCGGCGGCCTGACCTTGATGGTCGCCATCGGCCTGATCGCCGGAGCGACCGCTCGCAATGCCCACGAACTGGCGCTCAAACAGGGTCTTACCCCGGAGAAGACCGGCCCACTTCAGTTGGCCAGGCGGTTCTGGGCGATCATGGCCATCCTGATCTTGTTCGCAAGTTTCGCCCGCACGATCCAACCCATGATCGGGGTGCTGGCAGCGATCGCCCTGGTGTTCATCGTCAGGCAACTGGCATGGGCCGCCCCGGCCGCGATCCGCAGCAGGGCGACCTTCATCACGGCTCTGTTGGTCGTCGCCTCGATGCTGGTGATCGCCGGCACGTCAACGACTCGGCGGCTTCTGCATCGGCCTCGTGATGTTCGTCTGGACGCTCAACGAGATGGGCCGCCGCGATCTGACCGGAACCTCGGGCAAGGTGCTTCGCTGGGCGATTCCGCTGGCGATCGCCGTGGTGGCCGGGGTCGTCGTGGCGTCGATCGGGTTCGAGGGATTCGGGTGGAAGGATTGGGGTGGCATCCACGTCAACTTGTTCACCGCAGTCGTCGGAATCACGCTCGGGATGCCGCTCGGCATCCTGTTGGCACTCGGCAGGCAATCGAAACTGCCCGTGGTTCGCACCGCTTCGGTGCTCTACATCGAGTTCGTACGCGGTGTTCCACTGATCTCGTTGCTGCTGTTCTCGAAGCTGCTGCTCCCGTTGTTCCTCCCGATCGACATGGAACGACCGACAGCGCTCACGCTGGCGATCATCGTCATCATGGGCTTCAGCGCCGCCTACATCGCCGAGATCGTGCGCGGTGGCCTGCAGGCCGTCGCACACCGGCCAGACCGAGGCAGCCCAGGCACTCGGGCTGTCGCCCGGGTGCGATGCAGCGTCTGATCGTCCTGCCCCAGGCGCTGCGGGCGGTCATCCCGGCAATGGTCGGCCAGTTCATCGCCCTGTTCAAGGACACCACGTTGTTGACCACCGTCGCCGTGCTCGAGTTCCTCGACGCCGCATCGATCGCCAACAACCAGCCTCAGTTCCTCGGCAAGGACCTAGCCCCCGTGACCTATCTGTTCGTCGCCGTCGGCTTCTGGGCATTCTCGTTCACGATGTCGAAGGAGAGCCGCCGCCTCGAACAACGACTCGGGAGTCGGCACCCGATGAGACTCGGCACCCGATCTTCAGATTCCGTTCCCGCTTCCCACCTGTCCAGGAGCTTGCAGTCATGACCGACACCAACACCGGAACCATCAATACCGATGCGACCAAGATCATGGGCGGCACCGGGGAGCCGATCATCGAGGTTCGATCGATGGACAAGTTCTTCGGAGCCTTCCAGGCCCTCACGAACATCAACATGGTGGTCGGTAAGCAAGAGGTCGTGGTGGTGATCGGCCCCTCGGGGTCGGGCAAGTCCACGCTGATTCGCTGCATCAACCGACTCGAACGGCACGACCGCGGCACGATCGTGGTCGACGGGATCGAACTCTCCGACGATGTGCGCAACATCCAGGAGATTCGACGCGAGACCGGCATGGTGTTCCAGTCGTTCAACCTGTTCCCGCACCTCACCGTGATCGAGAACATCACGCTCGCCCCCCGCAACGTGCGCGGCATTCCCAAGGCCGAAGCCGAAGCACACGCGATGGAACTGCTCGAGCGGGTCAAGATCCCGCAGGAGGCCAACAAGTATCCGGGCCAGATGTCCGGTGGCCAGCAGCAGCGTGTGGCGATCGCCCGCACGCTGGCGATGCGACCCAAGGTGGTGCTGTTCGACGAGCCGACCTCGGCGCTCGACCCGGAGATGGTGAAAGAGGTACTCGACACCATGAAGGATCTCGCGCTCGAGGGAATGACCATGATCTGCGTCACCCACGAGATGGGCTTCGCCCGCGAGGTGGGCGACCGTGTCGTGTTCATGGCAGACGGTACGATCGTCGAAGTCGGTGACCCCGAGCACTTCTTCACGAACCCTCAAGAGGAGCGCACCAAGCTGTTCTTGAGTCAGATTCTGTAACCACCCAACACCCCCTCCCAAAGGAATCATGAGCAACGCTTCTGTTGACGACCCCTCGACGAGCGCCGGCCCCGGATTCCCACGCTGGTTGAAGTGGGGCCTGCTCGGTGCGTTGGCGATCCTCGTCGTCGGCTACGGGTTGATCTTCTTGTACGCCAAGGTCATCAACGACAGCCCCGACGAGCTCGATGCGGGTGACCTCGACGCGGCGCTTGCAATCGACGCACCCGAATCGAGCGACCCACCTGCCGCTTCGGCGGCCACGCCGGGCACCGAAGCGCCGACAGTCACCGAAGCGCCGACAGTCACCGAGGTTCCCGCGGTCGCCGCGGGCGGATCGACGTGGACGGTCACCGATGCATCCGAGTTGGGCTACCGCATCAAGGAAATCCTGTTCGGGGTCGACACCGAGGCCGTCGGTCGTACGAACCAGATCACTGGATCACTGACTCTCGACGGCACCATGTTGACGCAAGCCGAGTTCGTCGTGGATGTCGCCTCGATCAGCAGCGACAATGGCAAACGCGACGAGCAGTTCCGCGGGCGGATCATGTCGACCGATGAGTTCCCCGAGGCCGTCTTCACCTTGTCGGAGCCGATCGAACTCGGACTGGAACCGGCCGAGGGTGCCCAGGTCACCACCACGGCAACCGGCGACCTGACGCTGCGGGGCGTCACCAACCCGGTCACGATTCGAACTCACCGCTCAGGTGGCGAACGGCAAGATCGGCGTGCTCGGCAACATCCCGGTGGTGTTCGCCGACTACAGCATCGCCAACCCGTCGTTCGGTGGCGTCACCACAGAAGACAACGGCCTGCTCGAGTTCGTGCTGGTCTTCGAACCCACCTGACCGGATGGGGTCAGACCCCATCCGGCTCCGTCAGACTGGTTGGCTGCGGGCCCAGGCTTCGGCGAGGGCGGCGTATCTGCCGTTCTGGTCGATCAGCTCGGTGTGCGTGCCGAGCTCGACCAACTCGCCGTGATCGACCACGGCGATCCGGTCGGCGCGCTGCACGGTTGACAAGCGGTGCGCCACCACGATCGTGGTACGGCCTTGCATCAGCCGGTCGAGGGCGTGTTCCACCGAGGCCTCGGTACCGGGGTCGAGACTGCTGGTGGCCTCGTCGAGCACCAGCACCGCTGGATCGACCAGCGCTGCCCGACCGAGCGACACCAGTTGGCGTTCGCCGGCAGACAGCCGCGAACCGCGCTCACGGACCTCGGTGGCGAGCCCCTCCGGGAAGGCCTCGAAGCGCTCCAGTGCGTCGATCGCCCGCAACGCAGTTCGGATCTCGTCGTCGCGAGGCGGTGCTGCGGGCGAGCCGCAGGTTGTCGGCGATCGTGCCGTCGAACAGGAACCCCTCCTGCGGAACCACCACGACGCGGTGGCGCAACGACGCCAGCGAGGCATCGCGCAGATCGATCCCACCGAACGACACGGTGCCAGAGTCGGGGTCGTACAGCCGGGCCATCAGTTTGGCCAGCGACGACTTGCCGGCGCCGGTCGGGCCGACCAGCGCCAGGCGCTCCCCCGCCGCCACCGTCAACGACACATCGCGGAGCACCGCCACATCGGTGCCGGGATACGAGAACGTGATGCCGGAGACTTCGAGTTCCCCGTCGCGAGGTAGCACGACCGCGTCGGCGCGCTCGTCGACGTCTGGTTCGGTGTCGAGGATCTGGAACATCTTGCTCAACGACGCGGTCGCCGACTGGACCGTGTTGTACAGCTGGGAGAGCTGCTGCACCGGTTCGAACAGGCTCGACAGCAGCAGCACGACGGCGACCACCGTGCCGACCGACACCTGGCCGTTCTTGGCCAGCCACCCCCCGGCGCCGATCGCGATCGCGGTGGCGAGCACGCCGCAGAACTCGACCACACCGAAGTACCACGTGGACACTTTGACGCTGCGCAAGTGGGCGTCGTAGAGCGCCCTGTTGGTGCGCCGAAAGCGGCGATTCTGCTCGGGTTCACGGGCGTACGCCTGGATCACCCGGACCCCCGTGATGTTCTCCTGGAGGGCCGACAGGTTGTCACCGATCCGTTCCCGCACGGCCAGGTAGGCCTTGTTCGACTGGCGCTGGAACCGCACCGACGCCAAGACGATGAACGGCACCACCAACAGTGACAGCAGCGTCAGCTGCCATGACATGATCAGCAACACGACGACCGCAAACGTGACGAGCAGGGCAGCCGATACGAACTGGAGCAGGCCCCATTGCACGAGTTCGCTCATCGACTCGATGTCGGCGGTCATACGCGACACCAGCACGCCCGCCTTGTTGCGATCGAAGAACCCCATCGACTGGCGCTGGATCTGGGCGAACAGCCGCACCCGCAGAGACCGCAGGAAGCCTTCACCGGCGAGGTTGACGTAGATGTACTGCTGACGGCTCCCGATGTAGGCCACGATCGCCGACAACACGTACAGCCCGATCGCAATGTTCAGCGGACCTGCCTGGTCGGCCCGAATCCCGTGATCGATGCCGTACCGCAACAGCAGCGGTCCGACCACCGCCGAACTGGTGGACATGGCGATGAACCCGAACGCCAGAAACGCCGGCCGACGAAACGGGCGCGCCAGACGAGCCGTGCGCCGCAACACCTGCTTGGCCTGATCGCGATCGAGGCGGTCCTCTTCGCTGACGGCGTGAGCGGCCCACATGTCAGTCGCCTCCCCCGGCGGTCGCCGCCGGCGCCTGGGCTGCGGCCAACACCTCGCGGTAGCGGGTGTTGGTGGCCAGCAGTTCGTCGTGTGTGCCCGAGGCCGCAACCTTGCCGGCATCGATCAAGACCACGCGGTCGGCCATCGCGATCGTGCCGGGCCGATGGGCGATCACGATCGTGGTCCGCCCGTCCATCACGGTCTGCATGGCGGCGCGGATCTCGTGTTCCTTCGAGGGGTCGACGGCGCTGGTTGCGTCGTCGAGCACGAGCACGCTCGGATCGCTGACCAGTGCCCTGGCGATCGCGATCCGCTGACGTTGCCCTCCGGACAGCGAGAAGCCTCGTTCTCCCAACACGGTCGAGTAATCGTCTGGGAGGTCGTCGACGAAGTCGGCTGCACCGGCCAGGGTGGCGGCGCGACGCACCGTCTCGAAGTCGGCGTCGGGGTCAGCGAAGGCGATATTGGCGGCGACGGTGTCGTGGAACAGCAACGTGTCCTCGAACACCAAACCCACCGAGCGGCGGATGTCGTGCACACGGCGATCCCTGAGGTCGACCCCGTCGAGGGTGATCGAGCCGGACTGCGGATCGTAGAAGCGCACGAGCAGCCTGGCCACGGTCGACTTGCCCGACCCGGTCGCACCCACCAGGGCCACCGACGACCCGGCCTCGATGTCGAGTGTGAATCCGTCCAAGACCGGCTCGCCGGGTTCGTACCCGAACGTGACGTTCTCGAACCGAATCGCGCTGCCGGCCACGGCCGACCCCGAACGCGATCGCGGTGACAACGGGACGGCCGGATCGACCACTTCCGGCGTCGTCGACAACACGTGGTCGATTCGTTCGAGCGCCGCAGCGGCACGCTGCCCGAACGCCACCATCATGCCGATCGTGCGCATCGGCCAGACCAGCAACTGGACGTAGAAGTTGAAGGCGACCAACTCGCCGATCGTCATCTCACCGTTCAGCACCCGATGCCCGCCGATCCCCAACACGGCGATCAGACCGGCCGCCGGAAGGAGATCGATGAACGGGAGATAGATCGCCCGAATTCGTGCCGCCAGCAACGACACCGCCTGAATGTCGTCGGCCTCGGTCTCGAGCTTGGCGGCCTGTACCTGCTCGGCGCCGAACCCTTTGATCACCCGCACGCCGGACACGGTCTCTTCGACCACCGAGGCGAGCTGGGCCTGCTCCTGCTGGACTTCGAGCACCGCCGGGTGAATTCGGTTGGAGAACCGGCGGGCGGCCCAGTTCACGAACGGCAGCGGGGCGAGCGCGAACACCGCCAGGGTCGGGTCGGTCGAGAACAGGATCCCGACGACGACGCCGATCAGCGCAAAGTTCGAGACGGTGAGCGGGATCATCACCACGAACGCCTGAACCTGGTTGAGGTCGCTCGACGCCCGACTCATCAACTGGCCGGTCTGGGCCCGGTCGTGGTACCCGATGTGGAGCCCGAGGATGTGCTGAAGGAGCTGTTCGCGCAGCCGCATCTCGGTCAGACGGCTCTGGCTGAACGCGACGTAGCGGCGCAGCGCTGTGAAGGTGCCGGTGACCACCCCGGCACAGGCGATCAGGAGCGCCCAGCCCCACGCGCTCGCGGCACCTTCGATCGCCCGGTCGATCGCCAGCTTGGTCAGCTGCGGAATCGCCACCTTGCCGGCGGTCCACAGCAAGCCGACCACGACGCCGAGCGCCAGGCCCTTCCACTGCCGCCGCAGCAGTGCCATCAGCGGACGCCATTTGGCCCACCCGGTCGTGGTTGGTATCGGTTCCGCCTCGTCAGTCACGCTCGGCTCAGGGTACCCGGCGACCCGACGTCGGCTCCGACCGGTTGTTCAGGAGAGCAGATCGGTCACGCGTTCTTTGGGGCGACCGATGATCGCCTTGTCGGCGGTGACCAGCAGCGGGCGTTGCATGATCATCTTGTTGCGAACGATCACGTCGACGATCTGGTCGACGGTTTCGACGTCGGAGTCGGCCAGCTCGAGCTTCTTGAACAAGCTGTCACGGCGCACCAGGTCGGTCGCCGGGTCCTCGAGCTTGGCGATGATCTCACGCAGCGTCGCCTCGTCGGGCGGATCCTTGCGGTAGATCACGACGTCGGCGTCGGCACCGAGTTGTTCGGCAATGCTCACGGCATTGCTGGAGGAGTTTCAATTCGGGTTGTGGTAGATCGTCACCTGGGCCATGCGCCCCACGCTACCTAGTGACACCCCCTGGGTAGGGTCGTCGATACCGACTTCCCCTTCGCTCACGCCACCCGCAGGTGGCATTTCCAGCAAGGGGTTCTCATGCACCTCGTCACCCGTCCACCGACGTCTCCCGCGCGCCGGCCTCGATCCGATCACCGATGCCGATACGGCGTTTCTCACGATCTCGATGGCGGTCCATCGACCGCTCCGACACGAAACGGTCGTCGCCCTGCTCGACGACGCCCGCTGCGGGCTCGGGTCGTCGTCGTCAGCGGCACACACCAGCCCGACGCCGTGATCGAGGTGATCGAGTGTTGCTCGACTCCGATGTACACGCCGGCCGGGTCGGGGCGATGATCGTGCCAGCGTGCGACCTCCTGGGCACGGGTCCGCCGACCAACTCGACGGCGGCGACATCGATCGGTGGCTCGAGATGAGCGATCTGGCCGAGCAGGCCGGGGTCGAGCTGCTGGAGTGGTTCGTGATCGCCGACCGGTCAGCTGCCCGCGCGACCTGCTCGGCGAGCTGCCTCGCTGGTAGGTGCCGGCTCGGTGAACGGCGGCGGGCGAACGCTCGGCGTTCGGCCGGCGACAGCCGCAGCCCGACCGACTTGAGCCGCCGGATCAGCTCGCGACTCTCGACCACCGTCGCGCCGGCGTCGATCAGCGCTTGGCGGTACTCCTCCGGGATGTCGTAGTGGTCACCGTGGAACCCGCGCCGCGGGATCTCGTTGGCATCGGCGAAGCGCGTGCAGTTCCTCGAGCGAGGCGTCGCTCACGAGATGGCACCACAAGCGGTCTCGATGCCGCCACCGCGCCTCGTCGATCAGAATCGTCACAGCGCCGAGACTGGCACACTGGAGCGGTGGCCGACGACGACCTCGAACTGCGGATCGCCTGGCAACAGCATCTCGGCAGCTCGCCGACGGCGATGGTCTGGTTCGATTCGGTGGTGTCGCAGGTACCGCGAGGCCGGCCGCCACTACCACGGTGTCCGCCACCTGCGCTGGGTGGTCCGCCACGTCAACGCGCTCAGCGCCCACGACCGCACGACCTGTCGAGCGGTGATCGCAGCGGCGTTCTTCCACGACGTCGTCTACGACGCCACCCAGTCCGACAACGAGACGATCCAGCGCCGAGCTGGCCGATCGAGCGCTGACGGAACTCGGCTGGTCGCCGGAGCGACGTCGGCACGTCGCCGACATGATCCTGGCCACGATCGACCATCGACGCTCGGCGACGACCGACTGCGCGACACGCAGGTGCTTGCTGGCCGCCGACCTGGCGGTGCTCGCCGCCGAACCCACTCGGTACAGCGACTACGTCAGGGCGGTGCGACGCGAGTACGCCCACGTCAACGATCGACGAGCTGGCGAGCCGGCCGTTCAGCGGTGCTGCACGCCCTCCTGGACCGTCCCCACCTGTTTGCGCCGGCGCTCGAACTCGACGACTGGGAGCAGCGCGCACGCGCCAACATCGCGGCCGAGCTGGCGACGCTCAGCGGGTGATGACGGGTCAGTCGCGGCGAACGACGCGGACCCCGCGTCGGGTGCGAACCCGGATCGGGATCGCACGCGGAGGGCGTGCGGCATGGCGCCCAGCACGGCGGTCGAGGCCGTGAGGGCGAACCAGGTCAGCAACATGGGGTCAAGTGTAGGCCGATCCGCCTCGAGCCACCAGATGCCCGCCTTTCCGGCTCACATCCGCACGATCGTTCGGTGGAGATGTGGTCGCTGACCAGGAACGAACTGGTCCAACGTGGCCGAAGCGGAAGCGGCGACGAGTCGGAATCATCGAGGATCGCCCGCCATTCCTCGTCGGTCAGACGCGGCTCGCCCGACGATCGCCAGAACTCGTAGTACGACGGCACATAGCCGGTGGCGAGTTCGAAACGACCGTCACCGATCGGCACGATCACGTGAATCTCGTCGATCCGACCGGTGCCGAGCTGCAGATACTCGAACGTCGTCGTGAAGATGTCGGTCACCAGCCCGGCCATCGCATCCCGATCCGGAATCGGTCTGGCCAGCCGCGTCGACGATCGACGTCGTTCGTGGCGTACCACAGGTACTCGAGTTCGGATCCGAACCGGTCGAGACGTTCGTTCTCCGCGTCGCTGACGACCGTTCCGTCCAGCTCGCGGTCGGCGATCCCCGCCAGCCAGTCGGCACAGCTCGATCAACGTCGCCAACAGATCGTCGGTCTCGGGCGTCAGCAGTTGGCGATCGGCGAACCCGGTGCGCAGCAGCTCGGCGGCAGCCGCGATCCGGCCGAACGCAACCGGGTCTGGCTCGACCCAGTTGCGAGGTTCGAACTGTCGGCGCTTCGGGACCCTCGCCCTCGCCTGCCGAACCCTGCTTTGTGTACAGCACCGTGTCGTGCTTGAGTTCCGTGTACGACGCCAGACCGGTCTGGATCGACTTGGCGGTCCATGCCTCGTTCTGCATGAAGTCGGGATATGCCGGACCACGCTGCTGGAACTGTGGTTGCAGCGCGACCAACCAGGCGTCGTACACCGTTCCCGCCCAGTCGTCGGGGGTCCGCGACGCAACGAGGTCGGTCACGGCGTCGAGCTGTTCCTCGTAGCGGTAGAACCGGGATTCGGTCTCGATCTGGAGGTCTCTCGCCATCTGCGACCCGAAGGCGGCTGCGACGTCGAGCCCTGACACCAGCAGGCGTCGCTGCTCGGGTGCATCGATGCCGACGTTGGGGAAGGCGAGCTGGTCGAGGATCAACGAATCGAGCGTGAACCGGGCTCCCATCGTGCGCACACCGGCGCGCTCGGGGTCGATCGCCACCGGATGGACGTCGAGCACGGTCTCGGCGATCGACGGCGACATCGGCATCGACAACAGCGACAGGTCGTCGTTCCACCCGGGACCTCCCGATCGGCGGCGGCCACGAGTTCGAGCGGGCTGACGTCGTCGGCGAGTCCGACGAGGAACGACGTCGGTTCGTAGATCGCCGTCCAACCGGCGAGCAGCGCCGGGTCGCCGGTGATGATCCGTGACGTCAACAGCCCGGGCACGACGCCGATCCCGGCGTCGAGTGCGAACCCCTCCTGGCCGAGCACCGACATCGCCCGGAAGTAGCGCCGCAACTCGGGCGTTCGGTTGTAGTGGCCTCGCGGGCGGAACAGGCTGAAGTCGACGCATCCGACGAGAGTAGTCCGTGCAGGCGGTCAATCCGGTGATCGGCGATCGTCTGCATCCCGGCGCCGGCCTCGATCATCGCGATCTCCTCGGCCGCCAGATCGTTCACGCTCCCGATGTCGAGTTCGAGCATCGTCGCCGCCGCCTCGTAGTAGGCGGTGACACGATGCGCCGGTTCTGCGAGGCCGGTGCCGGCCAGCGACTGCTCCTGCCGACGGGCCGCCACGACGGCATCCTCGACCAGATCCTCGAGGAGGGGAACAGCACCTGTTGCTCGGTGTCGCGGAGCACCTTGTCGAACACCAGATGCCACGAGTGGTAGAGGGCATCGGTGGTGACGAACAACGGTCCGTAGTCGTAGCGAGCTCGACTTGTAGCCGTCGTGGAAGAACCGATACCAACTCTCCGACACGACGAAACCGTTGTCCTCCAGCATACCCTTGGCCGCCGAACGGTCGCCTTGCGGGTTGTTCCAGCTCCACTCCTGGGACGGGACCAACAGCACGTCGTCGAACGAGGTCGGCGTCGCCGGGCCGCCGTAGACCTCATCGTCGTGCGAGGGCGGGCACCCAGCGGTATGCGCGCGAACGGAGCGGCCGACCGCAGCGCCAGCGGCGACAGCGATTCGAGCGGACGTCGCGGGCGCCAGGTGGTCGTCGGCGCCGTCGTGGTGGCCGGTGCGAGCGCTCGTCGTCGGCGCCACACTGTCGTGGTGACGGCGCCTCCGTACTGGTACTCGCTGCGGGCGCGCCGTCGTCGTCACCCGAGCATGCAGCGCCGACGATGCCGAGCGGCGACGAGCACCGCCGTCAGTCGGGCGGGATCGGAGGCTGTCGCATGATGATTCCTCTCATCGGGTCAGGATCAGGTCGGTCGAAGGGTATCGGTCGGGTCGGAGAGAACATGTCGTTCGGTGATCACGGGGTCGGAGCGGCCGTCGTGGTCGATGTCGGCGCAATCGAGCAGAGCCGAACCGGGCAGGACCGGGCGCGGTGCGGAAACCGAAACCGTCCCACGTCCATGCTCCCTCGACGACGCACGGTCGGGATGTCGAGGGTGGTGAATCCGAGGCCATCGCACCGTCGCAGACCGCGATCCGCGCCGACCGGTTCGAACATCACGGCGGATCCCCAACGCATCCGCCCGGTGTCGGTGAACACGGCGAGGTGTGCGCTGCGTCCTGTCAGGGTCGGACCAGTCGACTCGGGGAACAAGTCGTGGATCGGCTGCTCGCTGAGTGGACGGCGATACGCCACGACCGGTGGTCGGCTGCCGGTGCCGGTGACGTCGCCGTGGGCGCGGGCGACCTCGACGTGTTCGATCGGAATCGCCAGGTCGACCGACGATGGCGACGTCCGGCGCGCGGTCGTCGTTCCAAGGCCCGAACCGGCGTCCACCAGTCGCCGTCGAGCGCGACGGCGTCCCCGCTGGGCTCGTCCCACCCGTCGAACGACGACCGACCGGCGTCGATCGCGACCCGCCCGGCACGGATCGCGACCACGCCGTTCGATCGACGAGCACCTCGAGCACCCCGCCCTCTGAGTGCCCGGCAGCCGCTGGTCGAACAGTGCATTGCCGAGGCCGGGCGCAACCACCGTGTCGCCGATCGGCCCGGTCCGGACCTCGATCGGGTACGCACGTGGGCTCCGTGGCCCCACACGACGTCGGCACCCCACTCGGCCAGCAAGCCGACGACATGGTCGAGCAATGGGTCGGGGCGAGTGCAGGTATTCGACACCTCCGTGCAGGCCGACGACCACGATGTCGACGGATCGCCGGAGGTCGCTGATCGCTGCACGGGCGAGCCTCGGGGTTCCAGCCGTTGACGCCGGGTACCGAAGCCGAAGCAGCTCGACCCCCTGAGAGGTCGAACGCGATCGTGCCGACCCGGACACCTTCGACGTCGATGATCAGCGGTGCGCCGCCTCGCGTTGTCGCGCCACCTCCCACGCGCGCAGCCCGACCGACGTCGAGGGCGGCGATCGTGTCGAGCACGGTGTCGGGACCGGCGTCGCCGGCATGGTTGTTGGCCACATCGAGCACGTCGAACCCGGCGCCGGCCAGCAACGCCGCACCGGCCGGGTCGGCTTCGAGCGCGAACTCCCCCGTGAGGTGTGGCGCGCTCGGTGAGCGGCGACTCGAGGTTGCCGAACGCCAGGTCGGCGTCGACCAGCATCGGGCGCAGCCGTTCGAACACCGAGGAGGGATCGCCGGCGACGACGGGCGCCACGCTGCGGCCGAGCATCAGGTCGCCGACGAAGATCAATCGAGCGGTCTTGCCGACATCGGACCGCGCGTCACGCGGGAGCCGTGTTCGGCAGATCGACGCGGCGCTCCGGACGGGGTCCTGACGGGTGCGTCCGACGGCCAGCGTGATCGCCGGCACCCGCTCCGGCGCAGACGGCAAGCACGCGCAGCAGGCCAGCAGCGCCCGCAGCCGGCGATGGCCATACCCCCAGCGTGCATCCGCCCCCGCCGACCGGAAAGGGTCGAACGGCCCCGGTCGTGGTCGACACCGACGCATGGCACAATGACATCGATGACCCGCCTCGGCTACCAGATCCCGAACTTCACCTATCCCGACACCGCTCCCGACCAGATCTTCGGAAAGGTCGTCGCCCAGGCGCAAGGCGGCCGAGGCGGCCGGGTTCGACCGGGTGCTGTTGATGGACCACTTCTACCAACTGCCCGGGTTGGGGGCACCGACGAGCCGATGCTCGAGTGCTACACGATGCTGTCGGCGCTCGCCCAGCACACCCGACCGTGCGCCTGTCGGCGTTGGTCACCGGCAACACGTATCGGCACCCGACGCTGTTGGCGAAGTCGGTCACCGCGCTCGACCACGTGTCGGGTGGGCGGGCGACGTTGGCGATCGGAGCCGGCTGGTTCGAGCTCGAACACGACTCGCTCGGCTACGAGTTCGGCACGTTCACCGACCGCTTCGAGAAGCTCGAGGAGGCGCTCCAGATCATCATCCCGATGCTGAACGGCGAACCGTCAGCTTGCAGGGCAAGCACTACCAGGTCACCGACGCCGTCAACTCGCCGGCGCCGATCTCCCGGGTGCCGATCATGATCGGTGGCAGCGGCGAGAAGAAGACGCTGCGGATGGTCGCCCAGTACGCCGACGAGTCGAATCTGGCGGGTGGCGCCGACGACGAGATCCCACGCAAGCTCGACGCGCTCGCCGCCCACTGTGAACGGCTCGGCCGCGACCGGTCGCAGATCAAGGTCACCAAGATGGTGATGTGCCACGTGGCGCCCACGATGGAGCAGGCCGAGGCCGACCTGCGGGCGACCGCCGCCGCCAAGGGCTGGAACGACGACGTCGTCGAGATGGCGAAGGGCATGCTGGTCTACGGCGACCCCGACACGGTCGGCGAACAGCTGGCGGCCACGATGGCGACCGGCATCGACGGGCTGACGATCAACCTTCCCGCCAACGGTCACATCCCCGAGCGGATCGAACTGCTCGGCGACGTCGCCAACCGTCGGTCCTTCGGCTGATCAAGCCGGACTGTTGCTCGGCGAGTTCGAGCCAGTTCTCCTCGATCGCGGCCAACTCGGCCTGGGCGGTCGCCAGCTCGGCCCCGAGCGCCGCCATCGCGGTGTGGTCGACGGTCGCCACCAGCTGCTCGTGCAGCCGATCGACCTGGCGCTGCAGCTTGGCCATCGCCTGCTCGGCCTCACGCAGTTGGCGACCCGATCGTGTACTGGCTGGCGGTGCGAGCCTGGTCGGCGCTCGGCTCGACTCGACCGGCTTGACGGGCGACCGTCTTCGCCGGCGTCGCCAGTCGCGGCGCTGCGCTCGCTCGGCGAGCCAGCCCTGCACCCCGCCGGCGACGCGCCGGACCGATCCGTCCGGATCGATCGCCAGCACATGGTCGACCGTGCGGTCGAGGAACGTGCGGTCGTGGCTGGCCACGACGAGCGCGCCGGGCCACTCGTCGAGGAAGCCCTCCAACGCCCGCAACGTGTCGAGGTCGAGGTCGTTGGTGGGTTCGTCGAGCACGAGCAGGTTCGGCTTGGTCGCCAGCACCATCACCAGCTGCAGGCGCCGGCGCTCACCGCCCGACAGCATCTTGACCGGGGCGTACTGGGCGGTCGAGTCGAACCAGAATCGCTCGAGCAACACCCGGTCCTCCCAGTCGGGCTGGCGCAGCGGCCCGGCGACGATCTCGCGCACGATCGCCTCGGGGTCGAGCAGCGACGTCTGCTGATCGGCGTAGCCGGTCACCACGGTCGAGCCGCGCTTGACCTCGCCGCTGGCCGGATCGCGACCGCCCGGCCACGATGTCGAGCAGCGTCGACTTGCCCGAGCCGTTCGGCCCGACGACTCCGAGCCGCGCCCCCGGCTCGATCAGCAGGTTGACGTCGCGGAACACCACGTTCGGGCCGTACGCCTGCGACACCTCGACCAACTCGATCACCTGGTTGCCGAGCCGGGTCGAACCGGCGTCGAGCAACAGGTCGCTGCCTCGCACACCCGCCGCCTCCGGACCGCCGGACACGATCTCGTTGGCCGACCGCAACCGCGCTTTCGGCTTGGTCGATCGGGCCGGCGCCCCGCGCTGCAGCCACTCCAGCTCGCGGCGGGCGAGGATCTTGCGGGTCGCCTCCTCGCTGGCCGCCTGCTCGTGACGAGCGGCGCGCCCCTCGAGATAGGTGGCGTAGGCGCTGGCGCCCGGCGGCGGCACGATGGATGTATCCCGCGCCGCGCTCGATCTCGACGATCCGACCTTCTCCGCGAGCGGTGGTCAGTCGGTCCATCAGGTGCCGGTCGTGGGTGATCACCACCAGTGCCGCCTTGGTCGCGGCCAACCGTTGCTCCAGCCACTCGATCGCCTCGAGATCGAGATGGTTGGTCGGCTCGTCGAGCACGATCATGTCGAACTCGCCCACCAGGGCATGCGCCAGCGCAACCCGTTTGGCCTGACCACCCGACAGCTGATCGGTGCGCCCGCTCGAGCAGCGGCTGGACACCGAGCGAGGTCGCGACGGCGGCGAGCTCCCACGAGTCGCCGAGGTACTCGGCAACCGTGCCCGGCGGAAGCTGTGGATCCTGGTCGAGGATCGCGATCCGCACACCGCGACCGAATCGAACCGATCACCCTCGTCGGGCTGTCTGGGTACCGGCCATCAGCCGCATCAGGGTCGACTTGCCCGACCCGTTGACCCCGACGATCGCTACCCGGTCACCGGTGGCCACCGTGACCGAGAGGTCGTCGAACAGCACCTTGTCGGGCTGGGCGATGCCCACCCGGGCCAGGTCGACGCAGATCACGCCGCCACGATACGGCAGCAGTCGACCACTGCGGCCGGGTCCGAAGGGGCCTGCCGCCGCCCGACCACCCAGAAGGGCGGCGGCAGACCGGAGCAAGGATCAAACGGTCAGCGGATGACCACCACCGGAGCATGACTGTGGGATGCGACCTCGGCGCTGGTCGAACCGAGCAGCAGGCCCTTGAAACCGCCACGACCCCTCGAACCGACGACGACGAGGTCGACGTCGCGCGATGCCTCGATCAATGCGAATCCGGGGGTGCCGCGAACCGCCTCGCCGATCACGCTGAGGTGATCGGGGGCGGCTCCGGCGCTCGTCGAGCACCCGATCGACGATCGCTTGGGCGGCGGCGTCCATCGTGTCGAGTCTCGGCCGCAACGGTGGCGAACATACCGACCGCCAGCGCCGGGAGGAACCAGGCATGCACGACACGAACCTCTTCGACGCCGGGCAGCTGCGTACGCCCATCTGACGGCGCGAGTCGACTCGTTCTCGGCGCCTGATTCGTCGTCGAGGTCACTGTCGTCGACACCCACGACCACGCTGCTTGGGAACGATCGCTGTGGTCGCCACGCACGATGACGACCGGTCGCGTCGGTGTGGTGCAGCACGTAGTTGGCCGTCGAACCCAGCATCATCGACACACGGCTGTCGCCGCGATGGCCGACCACGATCGCCGCCGCGTCGTGTTCGTCGGCCGCGGTCACCAGACCCCGGCCGGCGTGGCCCTGATGGGTGACCGGCTCGAGACGATCATCGTCGATCCGCCCGACCAGTTCGGTCAGGCCCTGCAGCGACAGCTGCTCGATCTCGCCAGGGTCGATCGTGACGACCATGTCATAGCCGGTCACCAACGGAACTTCCCAGGCGTGCACGACGACGATCCGGTCGTCGGTGCCGGCGAGCGAAACGTGCCCAGTCGAGTGCCAGATTGGATTCCGGGCTGGCATCGACGCCCACCACGAATGTGTTCCGGGTTGCATCCATGGGGACCTCCTTCCACTCTGCCTCCAACGCGATGGTGCGCCCGGACGAGCCGGGCGCACCAGGGCCGAACGGCCCAGCTTGGGGGGTGTAGGTCGCGAGTGTGCGCGGTCAGCCGCGGCCGGGACGCTCGCCGTTGACCCGAGCGGTGATCCGCTCGGTGAGGCTGCGTCCAGCTTGGCGGCCGCTTCGTCGTCGGTCAGACGACCGTCCTCGACCATCAGGTCGATGTGGGCCTGAGCCTCGTCGACGAGCGCGTCGATCACGGTCTGTGGGTCGACGTCGTTGGCCACAGCGATGTCGGCGACCGAGCTGCCCGCCTTGCAGTTCGGTGCGCAAGCGTCTCGACGTCGATGCCGAGCAGTCCGGCGACGACCTCACCGTCGAACCGGGCCGTAGATGACGCCGCCGGGCCGGTGGTCGCCCCGGTCGCGGTCGCTCCGGGCGGTTCTCCGATCAACAGTTCGATGACGGCGTCGGCCTGAGCTGCGTCGAGCGTGCCGTCGTCGACGAGCTGCTGGAGCAGTTCACGCAGCTGCTCGCCCAGCTCGGGACGGTCGGCATCGGTGACGTCGGCTGTCATCATCCTGAAGCGCCACGACCGGCACGCACGACGAGTGCCGCCGAATCGTCGTTCGGCGGCGCTCGTCAACGACGGCACGGTCATCAGCAGGCCGATCAGCGCCGCCGCCGAGCACTCCGGCGGCGACGCCGAGCGCAGTACTCCGGCGGGTGCGGTTCGGGGTCTGTTCCTGGGTGGACTCGATGTTCATGTCGTTCCTTTCGAGGGTGTGTTCCTGACACCCATCACGATGACGGTCCTGCTTGAGAAGCAAACCGGAGCAGGTTGAGAGGAAGGTAAGAACGACGTCAACTCGTGGGCTGACGCCGAGGCGGAACCCGACGCTGGCACCACCACCGTCACGGTTCTCCGCCCACGCCGCTCCGCCGTGTCGCTGGCGCCATTTCGCGGACGATCGACAGACCGAGCCCCGATCCCGCCATCGTTCGCGGCGTCGTCGGCTCGGTAGAACCGGTCGAACACTCTGTCCACGTCGCGTTCGGGAATTCCGATGCCGCGGTCGGACACCGACGACCGACCCGATCGCCGACAGCGACCTCGATCGGACCGCCGGTCTCATCGAACTTGCGGGCGTTGTCGAGCAGGCACGAGATCGGCCCGCTGCACACTCGACCGCTGAGCGACCACCATCGACGTGGTGGCCTCGACCGAGATCTGGCGCCCGGTTCGACGTTCGTACCGGGTCGCCACCTCGGCGACGACGTCGGCCAGGTCGAACGACTCGACCGGCTCCTGCGACGCTTCGCCGGTGGCGACCGTCGACGATCTCGTTGACGAGCTCGGTCAGTTCTCGCCGTTTCGGCGTGGAGGTCATCGATGATCGCGTCGCGATCAGCATCGCTCGAGGTCGGGGAAGCGCTGCAGCGTGTCGAGATTGGTGCGCAGGCTCGTGAGCGGGGTGCGCAGCTCGTGCCCGGCGTCCTGTACCAGCCGATGCTGTTCCTGCTTCGAGCGATCGCAACGCCTGCAACATCCGGTCGAACGCGACGCTCAACCGCGCCGACCTCGTCGCCGCCGGGCTCGACCGACCGTAGCACGTCGAGCCGGCCGGTCGTCTCGACGTGCTCGGCAGCAGTGGTCAGGCGTCGCAGCGAGGCGGTGACGCGTCTCGGCGATCCAGAGCCCGACCAGCGTCGCCGCGGCGGCCACCAGCACGACGAGCAGCAGCGTGCGGGTTCGCAGGCTGCTGCAGCAGACGGTTCTGTCTCGTCGAGCGACCGTCCGACCTGGACCGCACCCCTGCGGAAACCCGATCGTTCGCACCCGATAGTCGCCGGCCGACGTCTCGAACGTGGAGAACACGCTGCTGCCGGTTGGTGCCGACCACGCGCAGCTCGGCGTCGGTCAGCGGGATCGGCACGGGAAACGTCGATTGCCGCGACCGAACCGTCCGAAGAATGATCTGGGCGACCAGGGCCGGACAACGGACCCTGGTCGGGCAACGGCGTGTCGATCCCGAATCGACGGTCGTTGATCCGGCTATCGATCTCGAGCAGTGAGCGGTCGACCTCGGCGTAGCAGGCGATCGCGCGTCGAGCGGTAGCTGATCGAACCGACGAACACGGTGGCGAGCGAGACCGTCAACGCCATCGCCACGGCGATCTTCCAGCGCAGGCTCACGAGACGTCCGCCCTGCGCGACGTAGCCGACCCCGCGCACCGTGTGGATCAGTCGCGCGCGCCCCGCCCTGTTCGGTCTTGCGGCGGAGGTAGCCGATGTAGACCGCCAGGTTCTTCGAGTCGGGGCCGAAGTCGTAGTGCCAGATCCGGTCGTAGATCGTGGAGTGATCGAGCACGATCCCGGCGTTGCGGACCAGCAGTTCGAGCAGATCGAACTCGGTCTTGCTGAGTTCGATGTGGCGCCCGGCGCGGCTGACCCGACGGCCGGCCGGGTCGAGTTCGAGGTCGTCGAGGGTCAGCAGCTCGCCGACGTTGGACTCGGAGCGTTCGAGCGCCCCGGACCCGTGGTACTGCGTTCGGCGCAGGAGCGCCCGCATCCGAGCGAACAGCTCCTCGAGGTCGAACGGCTTGGCCAGGTAGTCGTCGGCTCCGGCATCGAGCCCGGCGACTCGATCGCTCGTTTCGGTGCGGGCCGTCAGCATCAGCACCGGCACCTGGTTGTGTTCGGACGCGCAGCACGCGGCACACGGTGAGGCCGTCGACGTGCGGCATCGAGACATCGAGCAGCACCAGATCGGGCGAGTGCGTCGCGCAGCGAGTCGAGCGCCAGCGCACCGTTCGACGACGGCCGATCACGTCGTACCCCTCGAGCGTCAGTGCCCGCACCAGCGACTCGCGAACCGCCCGATCGTCCTCTGCCAGCAACACCTGCACCCCATGAGTACACCAGAACAAGGTGAGCATTGGGTGAGAATGGCGCAGATGCGCTCGTATTTCCTGGTTGCCGTCGGCGGCGCACTCGGCGCCTCGATCCGCTGGGGTGTCGGCGAGTGCGATCAGCGGACCACCGGGGTTTCCGTTGCGACGCTGCTCGTCAACGTCGTCGGTGTGCGTGCTGATCGGCCTGGCGGCGGCGCTGGTTGCTGCGCGGATCGGACCGTTGGCAGTTCGCGGTCACCGGCGCTGCTGGGAGGTCTGACGACCTTCTCCACGTTCGCCGAACGAGACCGCGGATCTGATCGAGCGTGGCCAGGCCGGACAGGCGCTGCTCGTACGTGGCGCGTCTCGATCGTCGCCGGCTTGGCTGGCGACCGAGGTCGCCCGCGGGCGACAGGTCCGGACCGATGACTCCCGTGCTGTTCGTGCTCGCCGCCGGCCTGGGTGCGGCGACCCGGCTGCGGATCAATCAGTTCGGCTGGACCTGGATCAGCACGTTGGTCGCCAACGTGGTGGGCTCGTTCGCGCTCGGCTGGCTGCTGGCGGGCGACCCGTCCGATCAGATGTCGCACGGTGCATCGGCACCGCCTACCTCGGTTCGTTGACGACGTTCAGCATGTTGCGCTCGAGGCAACCGAGGGCTCAGCGCGACGTCGGATCGCGATCATCTGTGCAATCTACGTGCTCGGCCTGGCTGGCTGCCGGTCCGCCGGTCACATTCGATCGGCTGAGCTGCGCCCGGCCATCGGATCGTGGCCATCGTCTCGGCCCACGGCGGAGGGTTGCGCGCCAGCCAATCGGCCAGTTCGCGGTCGCGTTCGGGCGACAGGCACAACCGGCGTCGCGCGACCGGAACCAAATCCGCGCCCGATCGGCCTCGTCGGCGGCGGCCGGACGGCGGGCGCTCGTCGTGTGCTCGGGGTCGAGCCCGATCTCGCGCAGCGACTGCCACCAGGTCGTCCGACGTCGGACCAGCGGGGCGTTCGACACCCCAGAAGTGACGCCACGCCGGTGCCCAGGCCGACATCGGATGCACGGTCGGTGATCTCCAGCTACCACCGCCAGCCGGGCGTGTTCGGTGAGCGCCCACAGGAACGGCACGATGTCGGCCACGTTGTAAGGCGACGTGATGGCACACCACGACGTCGCGCCGGGAGCGCAACGTCTGCGACGTCTGGCCACGCTCCGTGAATCGTTCGCCGAGCGACACCGGTCGTTGGCGGCGGCGACGTAGATACGGTCGAGCATCGCCCCGCTGCTGTCGACGCCGATCACTTCGTTGGCGGGTGGCACCAGTGCCATCGAGGCCCGCCCGCCACCGCAACCCACGTCGAGCACGGTGCCGCCGACCGGCGGCAAGCACCTCTCGCGCCCACCGCGTCGACACTGCCGTCGCGGTCGAGCGAGCGATCGACGGCGAATCGCGTCGGCTCGTGGCTCCACGGCGACTCGGGCGCCTGGGCAAGGATGTGCGCAGGAACACCCCAGCCGGCGAGCAGTTCCGCCCATCGCTGCGCCGCCGGAAAGATCCGTGGCGACGGGACCGTCGGTCACGCGAGCGATCGACCCCGGCCCGAGCCGACCGGTCACGCGTCTTCGGTGATGGTGATCGCGTACTCGGGGCAGTTGGCGACGGCGAGTCGCGCCTTGTCCTCGAGATCGGAGTCGACCGACCCGTCGCCGATCACCACGGCGGTGCCGTAGTCGTCGACGTCGAACAACTCGGGCGCCAACGCGTAGCACCGGTTGTGGCCCTGACAGAGATCAGCATTCACCTCGACTCGCATGTCGTGCAGCCTAGACATTCGACCTGCGCAGGCGCATCGAAGTCGGGACGGCGGCCTGCTCGGCACCGACCGATCACGACAACGACCGCAATCCGTCAGCTACAACACTGCTATACCACGGACCGTGACGAGGTCGCTCCGGATCAGTGAAACTTCTTGTGAAAGTCGGCTCGCGCTGGACTACATGCGTCGGCCGAACGATAGGTTACGTTGGCATCGCCAGCAGTCCGAGACCGCCAGGTCGACATGCTCGACACTGACGCCGCCGAGCGCCGGCGGAAAGACGAGACGCATGAACAGAGCCAACGACGACACCAGCGCAGCCCTCCTCGACAGCGGCCCATCGGCTGCTCGCCGACAGCGGTCCCGACGCGCTCACCGTACGTCGGATCGCCACCGAAGCCGGCATGAGCACGATGAACGTGTACTCGCGGTTCGGCGGCAAAGACGGTGTGATCGACGAGCTGTACGCCGACGGCTATCCGGCGCCTCGTCACGGCCACTCGACGCGGTCCCGACCACCGACGACATGCCGTGGCCGATCTGGAACGTGGTCGCCGACGCCTACCGCGACTTCGCGATCGACAACCCGACCTACTACGGCATCATGTTCCGCTCGACCGTCCACGGCTTTCAACCGTCGCCGGAGGCGGCCGAGCTGGGGCTGCACGGGCTCGACTTCGTTCATCGAGCGGGTCCGCGTCGGCCAGAGACCGGGGCCTGATCATCGTCCGCGACAACTGCACCAGCACCGAGATCGCCGGCCTGGCTGTGGGCGACGTGCCACGGGCTCGTCAGTCTCGAACTCGACGGCGTCGGCGACCGAGCCGAGTCGATCTGGTCGGACATCTTCGCCGATGGCATCCGCACGCACGCTCAACGCCCTGTGCCCCGCGCGGTCGGGCAAACGCGCGCAGCTGACACCCGCTCGATCCGAGCGCAGCGTCGGCGGCGCTGCGCCAGTAGGGTGCCACAACCGATGAGTTCGGTGCTGTTCGCCAACGTCTTCACCGACCTGACCGCCTGGTTGAGTGATTTCTCCGCCAACTGGTGGTTCCTCGGGCATCATCGCCGTGATCGCCTTCCTCGACTCGGTCGTCCCGATCGTGCCGAGCGAGACGATGGTCATCATCGGAGGGGTGGCCGCCGGCCAAGGCGACCAACGATTGCTGCTGGTGATCGCCGCTCGGCGCGATCGGCGCCTTTCTCGGCGACAACACGGCGTACGTAATCGGCGATCGGATGAGCGGCTTCATCCAACGTCAGGCCGACCGGCGACCGAAGTGGCAGACACGACTCGAATGGGCGAGCGAGCAGATCCGGATGCGCGGTGGCTTGTTGCTGATCACGGCCCGATTCATCCCGGGAGGACGCACCGCGCTCACCGTGTCGTCGGGGATCACCCACCAGCCGCGCCGTTGGTTCGTCGGCTGGATCACGATCGCCGTCGTGATCTGGGCCACCTACGCAGCGCTGCTCGGCTACATCGGTGGCAAGGCGTTCGAGGACAACCACACGCTGGCGTTCCTGGTGGCCTTCGGGGCGGCGCTCGGAATGACCGTGCTGATCGAGGTCGGTCCGCCACCTGCGCGCCAAGTATCGCTGATCGGTTCGCCGCCCGGCCCGCGCCGACGGCCAGACTCGCGGCCATGAATGTCTCCGAGGCCGTTGCCCGTCGCAAGTCGATTCGCCAGTTCACTGCCCGACCCGATCAGCGACGACACGCTCGCGGAGCTGCTCGAGCTCGCAGCCCGGTCACCGAGCGGCGGCAACGTGCAGCCGTGGCGGATCTACGTCGTCAACGGCGACAGCATGACCCGCTTCCGCGAGTTCATCGCCGATCGGCCGATCGAAGCCGGCGAGTACGACATCTATCCGGCCGACCTGTGGGAGCCGTATCGCACCAACCGCTTCACGATCGGCGAGCAGATGTACGCCACGCTCGGGAATCGGGCGCGACGACAAGGCCGGTCGGCTTCGAGCAGTTCGCCAGGAACGGCGACTTCTTCGGCGCCCCGGCGGCACTGTTCTGCTTCGTCGATCGTGGGATGGGACCGCCGCAATGGAGCGACCTCGGCATGTTCCTGCAGACGTTCATGCTGCTCGCCCAGGAGGCCGGACTCGACACCTGCCCACAGGAGTACTGGTCGGTTCGCCATGGCGCCGTGACCGAGTTCGTCGGTGCGCCCGACAACGAGATGCTGTTCTGCGGCATGGCGATCGGCCAGGCCGACCCCGATGCCCCGATCAACTCATTGGTGAGCGAGCGGATGCCGCTCGACCAGTGGGCCACGTTCATCTAGCGCACCCATTCGGGCCCGCGATGACGGGATGTGCCGAGGCACATCCCGTCATACAGCTCTAGTACCCGATCAACTCGCGGAACCGACCGACGCCGACGATCGCCAACCCACGTCCGGAAGCCGTTCTCGCAGTCCCTTGTCCGAGGTCACCACGGTGACGTTCGCGGTGAGCTCGGTGCGTGCCCTCGACGAGTT
Organism: uncultured Acidimicrobiaceae bacterium; assembly: GCA_963700265.1. Lineage (GTDB taxonomy): Bacteria > Actinomycetota > Acidimicrobiia > Acidimicrobiales > Ilumatobacteraceae > Ilumatobacter. The sequence continues at coordinate 307,592 of CAVOWX010000009.1, forward strand.
CGACGATGTGGTCGTCGGCGGCGTTGCGACCGCGACGGGGCGCCTCGACGATCGACAGGTTGCCGCCCGCCAGGATCAGGGTCGATTCCGGCGACCGGGGCGTCGAACACGATCGTCACGTCGTCGTCGTGGGTGCGGCACCATTCGGCGACCCGCTGGGCGAAGCGGCCCGACGGCGGCGGCACGATCGTTCCACCACCCGTCGGGTCGCGACCCGTAGACGTTGTTGCCGTCGATCAGCCAGCGCACGCGGTCAGAGTAGGTCGACGGGCACGTCGACGACGCGGGCTCGCAGCCACTCGCCGAGACTCTTGGCCTGGGCGTCGATCCGGCTCGAGGCGGCGACGCCCTCCTCGAGCAGATCGTGGATGACGAAGTTGAGCGACCACAGGTTCGCCAGATCGTGGCGTTCGATCTCGAGGTCGGCGGTCTCGGGCAGCAGCTCGCGCAGCCGTTCGACGGTGAGGAATGCCCGGTCAACCAGTCGTATCGCGGCTGCGCGTGCGGGCGAACACGCCGAGGTTGGCGTTGCCACCCTTGTCGCCCGAGCGAGCGCCGACGACGCGACCGAGCGGGGCTCGTTCGGTCGGTCCGCAGTGGTGCGGCGTCGGGCGACGATACGCCGGGGCGAGGGCTCGCCGGTGTCGGCGCCGCCGTTGGCCGGCGCGATCGACTCGACCTGGACGGTCATCCCACCGACGTGGACGTAGCTCGGGACACGAGCTCGGCGGGCACGAGCGCCGGACGGTAGACGCCGAACGGCGACGCAGCGGACGGGCCGCCGGTCAAACCGTAGAAACCGGGGATGCTCGCCAGGGCGGTTTCGATGAAGGCGTTCGAGAACGCCCGACCGACCTTGCGTTCGTCGGGGTCCTTGACGGTGACCCGCCACTGGGCGGTCGCCGCCTCGTTCGACTCGGGTCGGGCTGGTCGGTGCGGATCACGCGGGCGTTGACAGAGGCGAAGTCGTCGGGGCCGTAGGGGCACGCCCTCCAGAACGCCGCTTCGCCGACCGTGTCGGCCTTGGCCTCGATGTCGAGCCCGGTCAGGGCGACGGCGATGTCGTTGCGGTAGCCACCGAGCTCGTTCATCGCGACCTTGAGGGTGGCCGGCGGCGGCTCGCCGACGGTGCCGGAGATGCGCACCCGGTCGGGCGCGATCTGTTCGAGCTGGATCGTGTCGAAGCGGGCCGTCACATCGGGCCCGAGATAACGCGGGCCCGCCGATCTCGTACAGCAGCTGCGACGTGACCGTGCCGACCGAGACCTGGCCGCCGGTGCCGTCGTGCTTGCCGATCACGGTCGAGCCGTCGGCGGCGACCTCGGCCCACGGGAAACCGAGCCGCTCCATGCCGGGCACCTCGGTGAAGAACGAGTAGTTGCCACCGGTGGCCTGGGCGCTGCACTCGATCACGTGACCGGCGACCACCGCGCCCGCCAGCTGGTCCCAGTCGTCGCGTGCCCAGCCGTGATGCCACGCCGCCGGACCGCACGTGACGGCGGCGTCGGTGACACGGCCGGTGATCACGATGTCGGCACCGCGCTGCGAGCGCCTCGACGATGCCCCAGCAGCCGAGGTAGGCGTTGGCGGTGAGGTATCGACCGAGGTCGCCCAGTTCGCCGCCTTCGGCGAACGGCTGGAGTGCGTCGGCGGCTGCCAGTTCGGCGATCCGCGGCAGCAGATCGTCGCCGTCGACGTAGGCGATCGTCGGCGACAGGCCGAGCCGGTCGGCGACCTCCTGCACGGCCTCGGCGCAGCCGGCGGGGTCGAGCCCACCGGCGTTCGAGACGACCTTGATGCCGCGATCGAGGCAGGTGCCCATCACGTCGTCCATCTGGCTGACGAACGTGGAGGCGAACCCGCGACCGGGCTGCTTGGCCCGGATCCGGCTGAGGATCAGCATCGTGAGCTCGGCCAGCCAGTCGCCGGTGAGCACGTCGATCGGGCCGCCCTCGACCATCTCGCGTGCGCCCGACAGCCGGTCGCCGAAGAAGCCGGAGCAGTTGGCGATGCGGATCGGCTCAGCTCATCGTCGGTCACTCCCGGGAACCGACTCCGGACCGTCGGTGGTGGCGGCGCCGAGCGACACCAGCAGGTCGCCGGTGTCGACTCGGTCGCCGACGCCGAAGTGCACGGCCGCCACCACGTGGTCGCCGTGGGCGGTGATCTTGTGTTCCATCTTCATCGCCTCGACGACCATCAGGAGTTGGCCGTCGACGACCGATTGGCCGGCCTCGACGTGCACGGCGATCACGGTGCCGGGGAGTGGACAGACCGGCCCGCTGCCGGCCTCGTCGGCGTCGTGGTCGACCCACTTGACCGGTCGGGTCCAGGTGATCGAGCCGGCCGGGCTGGACGTGCGGGCGTGGCGCGTCGTCGACGACGACGGTGACGACGTGGCGGTGCCCGTCGAGTTCGATCACCTGGTGGTCGGCCGACCGGTGCAGCAGGCGCACCGATGGCGACACGGCGCTCGTCGTCGGGCAGGCTGCCGTCGGGTTGCGGCTCCGGCCACGGCCCGACACGCACCTCGGCCGGTGGCTCCGTTCAGGACGTACTCGAGCTGGTGCTCGGCTCGCCGAGCAGCCAGGTACGGCGCTGCCCGTGGGTGCGCAGGTTGCGCCAGCCCGATGGGGCGAAGCCGGTGACCTGGTCGGCCGCCCGGTTGCGCTGCTCGTCGGCGAACACGGCGCCGCACAGCAGCGCCAGCCGGTCGTCGCCGATCGGGCCGACGTCGGTCGAGCACGCCGGGATGTTCGTCGAGATAGGCGGTCGGCGTGTTGCCGGCCCGGAAGTCGGGCTCGACCATGATCGCCACCAGCGTGTTGGCGTTGGTGCGCACCCCGGCTGATGCGGGCGGTTCGCATCGCCCTGGCGATCTGCAGCGCGGCGACCCCGCGGTCGGCGTGATGGGCGATCACCTTGGCGAGCAGCGAGTCGTAGTCGGACGACACCTCGCTGCCGGCCCGGAACCCGGTGTCGACGCGGACGTCGCCGGAGATCTCGAACTCGGTCACCGTGCCGGTCGACGGCAGCCAGCCCGCCGCCGGGTCTTCGGCGACCAGCCGCACCTCGATGGCGTGGCCGGTGAACGTGATGTCGTCCTGCGTGAACGGCAGGGATGGCCGCTCGGCGACACCGATCTGCATCTCGACCAGGTCGATACCCGGTGATCGCCTCGGTGACCGGGTGCTCGACCTGGAGCCGGGTGTTGACCTCGAGGAACGTGATCGATCGGCTCGCCGTCGGTCGGACTCGGCGACCATGAACTCGACGGTGCCGGCGCCGACGTAGCCGACGTGGCGGGCGAGCGCCAACGCCCCTTCGTGCAGCTTGGCGCGCACCTCGTCGGAGATGCCGGGAGACGGTGCCTCCTCGACGATCTTCTGGTTGCGGCGCTGGATCGAGCACTCGCGATCGCCGAAGTGCACGATGTTGCCGTGCATGTCGCCGAGGATCTGCACCTCGACGTGGCGGCCGCGCTCGATGAACGGCTCGATGAACACGGTGCCGTCGCCGAACGCCGACAGCGGCCTCGCGGCTGGCCGCCTGCGACCGCCTCGGCCAGGTCGGCAGGGTCGCGCACGATCCGCATCCCGCGCCCGCCGCCGCCGGCCGCCGCCTTGATCAAGCGCCGGCATCGGCGACGCCGTCGGGGATGTTGCCGTCGGCGACCTCGATGATCGGCGTCGTCGGCACGCCCGCCTCGATCGCGGCACGCTTGGCGGCGATCTTGTCGCCGAGCAGGCGGATCTGGTCGGGGGTCGGGCCGATCCACTGCAGCGCCGGCGTCGATCACCGCCTGGGCGAAGTCGGCGTTCTCGGCCAGGAACCCGTAGCCGGGATGGATCGCCGTGGCGCCGGTGTCGAGGGCGGCCTGGATGATGGCGTCGCCGCGCAGGTACGACTCGGCCGGCGTCGAGCCGCCGAGCGCCACGGCGATGTCGACCGATGTCGACGTGGAGGGCGTTGCGGTCGGGCTCGGAGTACACGCCGACCGTCGAGATGCCCATCCGGTGGGCGGTGCGGGCGATCCGGCAGGCGATCTCGCCGCGGTTGGCGATCAAGCAGCCGCATCAGTGCCTCCAGATCCCGTACTCGCGGGTGCCCTGCACGACGTTGTTGTGGGCCGCCGACAGCGCCATCGCCAGCACGTGGCGGCTGTCGTTGGGGTGGATGATGCCGTCGTCCCACACCCGGCCGGTGGAGTACAGCGCCGTCGACTCGCTCTCGATCTGATCCTCGAGTGCCTGCTTCGCGGTGTTGAGCGCGTCCTCGTCGATCTCGATGCCGCGCCCGGCGGCGGCGTTGCGGGCGACGATGTCCATCACACCGGCCAGCTGGCGCGGGCCCATCACGGCGATCTTGTGGTTCGGCCACGAGAAGATGAACCGCGGGTTGTACGCCTTGCCCGCCATGCCGTAGTTGCCGGCGCCGTACGAGGCACCGACCATCAGGCAGAGGTGCGGCACCTCGCTGTTGGAGACGGCGTTGATCAGCTTGGCGCCGTTGCGGATGATGCCGCCCTGCTCGGCCTTCGAGCCGACCATGAAGCCGGTGATGTTGTGCAGGAAGATCAGCGGCGTGTCGGTCGCGTTGCACAGTCTGGATGAACTGGGCGCCCTTCTTGGCCTCCTCGGAGAAGAGGATCCCGTTGTTGCCGAGCAGGCCGACCGGGAAGCCGTGGATCGAGCCCCAGCCGCACACCAGCTTGTCGCCGTACAGCGGTTTGAACTCCTCGAACCGGCTGCCGTCGAGCACGCGGGCGTAGATCTCGCGGATGTCGAACGGGATCCGCACGTCGGCCGACGCACAACCGATCAACTCGTTCACGTCGTGGACCGGTTCGTCGGCGGGCTCGGTCGGGCCGGGACCGAGCTTGCTTCCAGCGCAGGTGCCTGACGATGTCGCGGATCATCCGCAGGGCGTCCATCTCGTCGACCGCCAGGTAGTCGCTGAGGCCGCTGGTGCGGCTGTGCATCTCGGCGCCGCCGAGCGTCTCCTCGTCGACCACTTCGTCGATCGCCATCTTCACCAGCGGAGGTCCACCGAGGTAGGCGGTGCCACGCTCCTTGACGAAGATCGTGTAGTCGCTCATGCCCGGCGTGTAGGCGCCGCCGGCGGTGTTCGGGACCGAACACGGCGGTGATCGTGGGGATCCCCAGCTTCGACACCTGGGTCTGGTTGCGGAAGCCTTCGCCGCCGCGGATGAAGATGTCGGCCTGGTGCGGCAGGTCGGCGCCGGCCGATTCGTTGAGGTTGATCCACGGCAGCCGGTTCTGACGGATGATCTCGTGGAAGCGCATGCCCTTGTCGACCGATCGCGGGTTCATCGAGCCCCCGCGGTACGTCATGTCGGACGCGCCGATCGCACACTCGACACCTTCGACGATGCCGATCCCGACGACCGAACCGGCGCCGATCGGGAACTCGGTGCCCCAGCCGGCGAGCGCGCTCAGCTCCAGGAACGGCGTGTCGGGATCGACGAGTTGCTCGATCCGCTCGCGGGGCAGCATCTTGCCGCGCTTGCGATGGCGGTCGACGTAGCGCTGCCCGCCGATCGAAGGCACCGAAGCCATGAGCGTCTCGACCTCGGCCCACAGCGCTTCCATCGCGGCCAGGTTCTGGCGGTAGTCGTCACTGCGCGTGTCGAGCTTGGATCGCAGCACGTCATCGTTCCACCGGCCCCACGGTTGCGCAACCGTAGGGCCGGTACCGATCAGCGTCAAATGGTACCGAAGCCCATCCCCCGGATCTTCGCGGTTCAGGACCGGGTGGTACCGTTTGCGGCGAAGCGGTACCACATGATCGTCGGAGGAGAGATGGACGTCAACGAAGTACTCGACGATCTGATCGCCGAGCAGCGAGCACTCGACACGATCGTCGCCGCGCTCACCGACGACCAGTGGGCGCTGCCGACGCCGAGCCCACGTTGGAGCGTGACCGATCAGATCGGACACCTCACGTTCTTCGACACCACCGCGGCGCTGGCGATCACCGACACCGATGCCTTCGTCAGGCTCACCGCTCCGAGCTGATCAGCCAGTTCGCCGACGAGCTCGCCGTCGACGAGTTCACACTCGGTGACTTCCGGCAGCTCTCCCCGTCCAGATCAGCTGACCACATGGCGAACAGCACCGCGACGAGCTCGAGGCAGCCGGGCGCACGCTCGCCAACGACACACGGGTCGAGTGGTACGGCCCGTCGATGGGATCGAAGTCGTTCCTGACCGCCCGCTGATGGAGGTCTGGGCCCACGGCCAGGACATCTGCGACACGGTCGGCGCCGCACGTACGCCCACGAGCGATCGGATCCGCCACATCGCTCAGCTCGGTGTGATCACCCGTGGCTGGAGCTACATGGTGCGCGGCGAACAGGCACCCGACGGCGACGTGCGGGTCGAGCTGACCGCTCCGTCGGGCGAGCTGTGGGCGTGGGGTGCCGACGATGCCGCACGCCAGCGTCACCGGACCGGCCGAGGACTTCTGCCTCGTCGTCACGCAGCGACGCCACGTCGACGACACCGATCTCACCGTCACGGGCGAGATCGCCCGCGACTGGATGACCAAGGCTCAGGCCTTCGCCGGCGGAGCCACCGGGCCACCGCCGAGCACGACTCCCTGCCGTCCGCCAAGGAGACCAACTGATGGATTTCGACATGCCGGCCGAGGACGACCCTCGCCGGCTCGCGGTTCGCGAATGGCTTGCTGCCCACCCCAACCCGAGCAACGCCGACCTGCACTCGGCCGGCTACATCGTGCCGCACTGGCCCGAGCCGTACGGGCTCAACGCCGACCCGATGCAGCAGCTGATCATCGACGAGGAACTCAAGGCAGCCGGCGTGTCGCAGGACCGCGGTCGCCACCAACGCGATCGGTGTCGGCTGGGCAGCGCCCACGATCTTCCTGGCAGGCAGCGAGTGGCAGAAGCAACGCTTCCTCGAGCCGATCTTCCGCGGCGAAGAGGTCTGGTGCCAGCTGTTCAGCGAGCCCGACTCGGGCTCCGACCTGGCCAGCCTCGGCACCCGCGCCGTTCGCGACGGCGACGAGTACGTCATCAACGGCTCGAAGATCTGGTCGAGCGGCGCGCACCACTCGAAGTTCGGGATCCTGATCGCCCGCACCGACCCCGACGTGTCGAAGCACAAGGGCATCTCGTACTTCATCGTGCCGATGGACCTGCCTGGCATCACGCTCAGCCCGATCGTCGACATGACCACCGCCTACTCGTTCAACCAGACCTTCTTCGACGACGTGCGGCTGCCCGCCAAGTACCTGGTCGGCCAGGAGGGCGAGGGTTGGCGACTGGCCAAGGTCACGCTCGCCAACGAGCGCGTCTCGCTGTCGTCGGCCGGCTCGATGTGGGGAACCGGCCCGTCGGCCAGTCATCTGCTCGACCTGGTGCGCGCCGACGGCGGCGTCAGCGACCCGATCGACCGTCAACGCTTCGCCCAGCTGCACATCGAGTCGGAGGTGCTGCGGCTCGGACGGCTGCGCACGCTGAGCGCCCGGCTCAAGGGCAAGACCCCTGGCGTCGAGGCGTCGATCCAGAAGATCATGGGCGACGAGCACGGCCAGCATGTGTTGGAGCTCGCCAAGCACGTCGCCGGCGCCGACGGCATGATCGCCGGCTCAGGTCCGGTCGGCGAACTGCCGCTGGGGGCCCAGAGCGGGGCGACCGAGATCAACTTCCCGCGAGGTGCGGGCGAGTACCCCGACGTCGACCCGGTCTGGCACTACGGCTTCTTGTTCTCGCCGGCTCTGACCGTCGGTGGCGGCACGTTCGCCGTGCAGCGCAACATCATCGCCGAGCAGGTGCTGGGTCTGCCTCGCGACATCAACGTCGAGTCGGGCATGACCTGGTCGGAGTCCCGGCAACAACGCAAGTAGCGGCGCCGGGCGGGTCAGTAGCTGCGCGGCAGCCCGAGCACGGTCTGGGCGATGAAGTTGCAGGTCATCTCCTGGCTCACCGGCGCGAGACGCTGCAGGCGAGCCTCGCGCCAGTAGCGCTCGACGTGGTACTCGGTGGCGTAGCCGAGCCCGCCGTGGGTCTGCACGGCGGCGTCGGCGGCGAACCAGCACGCCTCGGCGGCGAGGTACTTGGCGGTGTTGGCCTGCTCGCCGCACGGCAGATCGTGGTCGTAGCGCCAGGCTGCCTGGATCACCACCGCCCACGCGCCCCTGCAGCTGCATGTGGGCCTGCGCCAGCGGGTGGGCGATCGCCTGGTTGGCGCCGATCGGACGATCGAACACGATCCGCTCGTTGGCGTAGCCGACCGCCCGTTGCAGCGCCACCTCGCCGATCCCGCACGACATCGCCGCCAGCAGCACACGTTCGGGGTTGAGCCCGTGCAGGATCTGCTGGAAGCCTCTCCCCCGCTCGCCGACCAGCCGCCAGCCCTCGACCGGCAGCTCGTCGTAGGCGACCTCGCACGAGGCGACGGCGTTGCGTCCCAGCTTCGGGATCGGGGCGATCTCGACGTGGTCGGGTCGAGATCGACGAGCAACAGGCTCAGCCCGCCGAACCGGTCGTCGCCCGGTTCGTCGGTGCGCGCCAGCAGCAGGCAGACCTCCGACTCGAGCGCCTTCGACGTCCAGATCTTGCGACCGCTCACGACGAAGCCGCCCATTCCGTCGTCGACGGCACGGGTGGCGATCCGGCTGGTGTCGGTGCCGGCGTCCGGCTCGGTGACGCCGAACGCGACGTGCAGGTCGCCGGCAGCGGCACGCGGCAGGAACGTGTCCTTGAGACGATCGTTGCCGAACTTGACGACCGGGTTGAGCCCGAACATCGTCAGGTGCACGGCGGTCGAGCCGTTCATCGCCGCCCCGGAGGCGGCCACCCGGTTCAGCACCAGCGCCGCCTCGGTGATGCCCCATCCCGCCGCCGCCGTACTGCTCGGGGATCGCGATCCCGACCCAGCCGCCCTTGGCCATCTCGCCGTAGAACTCCCACGGGAATCGGTGCTCGGTGTCGCACGCCGACCAGTAGGCGTCGTCGAACTGGGCGCACACGCGGTCGACGGCTTCGACGATCGCGTCGTGATCTTCGTTCGGTGTGAAGTCCATCGTGCTCCTTCAGGCTCGCCGACGCGGGCGGCGACCGGCGCCAGCCCACGGGTCTCTGCGACGTCATCGTCGCGCACGAACCACGACACGACGATGCCGGGGATCATGATCAGGCCGACGGCCAGGAAGGCGTGCTGATGGGCCGCCAGCCGATCGATCGCCGGCGCCTGGTCGTCGATGCCGCCGAGGCTGGCAGCCAACACGGTGGCGGCCACGGCGACACCCGAGGCGTACGAGATCTGACGCTGCGTGTTGAACAGCGAGGTGGCGCGGCCGGTGTCGGCGTGCGACGTCGTGGCGTACACGGCGGTCTGGATGGCGACGAACACGAGCCCCATCGCCAACCCGCGGACGAACGACAGCCCGGCGATCGCGGTCGAGCGGAGTGCCGAGGTCGACCAGGGCGTACGCACACGTGACCGCCGCTGCCACGGTGGTGCCCCACACCATCAGCCGCCGCGGGCCGATCACGCGATATGCCCGTTTGCCGAACAGGTTCGACATCACGAACACGCCGAACGCCTGCGGCGACTGCACGAGGCCGCTCTGGAACGCCGAGAACCCGCGCAGCGACTGGAGGTAGATCGGCAACATGAAGATCAGCCCGAAGAACCCGGCGTAGATCAACGCCGCCGCGATGTTGACGTTGCGGAACAGCCGATCGCGGAACAGGCGCAGCAGCAGCGCCGGCTGGTCGACCGTGAGTTCGGTCACGATCGCCGCGCACGAATGCAACGACACCGATCACCGCCAGCCCGATCACCAGCTTCGACGACCAGCCGCGCTCGGGGCCGATCGACATCGTGTAGAGCAGCACCCCGACCGAGCCGCCGCTGAGGATCAGCCCGAGCAGGTCGAGTCGACCGGCGTCGGGCTGGCGCTCCTCGCGCAGCGCGGCCGGGCGAGCACCAGGCCGAGCCCACCGATCGGGATGTTGATCAGGAAGATCCAGCGCCACGACGCCTGATCGACCAGGATCCCGCCGATCATCGGGCCGAGTGCCGGGGCGATCACGGCCACACTCAGCACTGCCGTGGCGGCCGATCGCGCGCTGGCTCATCGGAAAGGCGCGGTACAGCATCGCCCCGCCGATCGGCGTCATCAGACCCGCCACCGAGCCCCTGCAGCACCCGCAGGATCACGAGTTGATCGAGCGTCTGGGCGGCGCCACACAGCAGCGACACGACCGTGAACGCGGCCAACGAGAGCACGAAGATCCGCTTCGTACCGAACCGGTCGCCCAGCCAGCCGGCGGCCGGGATCACGGTGGCGACCGCCAGCAGATAGCCGACTGCGATCCATTCGACCTCGCTGGTCTGCACGCCGAAGTCCTTCGCCATCGTCGGCAGGGCGACGTTCACCATCGTGCCGTCGATCACCGTCATGAAGATCGCGAACACGTAGACCACCAGCACCTGCCGCTCGTAGGGCAGCTTCGAGATCCCCGGCATCACGTCAGCCCGTCCGTTCGGCGGTTGGCTCGAGGTGCACGTTCGAGAACGGTAGGCGACCAGGGAACACAACTCCCGATCAGACGGGTTTCACGTGACCGGTACGGTGAACCACGACTGCAGGAGGTCATCCATGCAGCCACTCGCCATCGCACGTTGGGACGAGATCGCCGATCGAGCAACCCGGTCGGCGCGCTCGTCGGCAACGTCGATCTGGTGATCGTGCGCTACGACGACGAGCACTCGGTGCTGCACGGGCGCTGCCAACATCGCGGCGCGCTGCTGGCCGACGGGTCGATCAGCGGTGACGACCTGCTGTGCGGGGTGCACGGCTGGGACTACGGGTTTCGCACCGGGATCAGCTCCTACAACAACGACGAGCGGCTGCAGAAGTTCACGTCGTGGATCGAGGCACGGGCAGGTGATGATCGACCTCGACGAGATCCTCGCGTGGGAACGCCGAACACCCGCAACCGTGGAATCGCGACGACTACCAGGGCGCCTACCAGGACCCGCACGGCACACCGGACGAGCCGTACGTCGGCGAGATCCGCGAGCTGGCCGCCAACGGGCTGTCGAAGGTCGGCCATCACGGGGCCGTGACCTCGATGGGTGTGCCGCGCGACCGGCTCCCGAGCTGGGACTCGATCCAGATCGTCACGGCCCAGCTGGCGCGTCGCCCGCTGCTCGACGAGGTCGCTGTCGCGACCGATGTCACGATCGGCGGTTCGGCGCCGACAAGCCGCTCTGGTTCGAGATCCCGCTGTTCGTCTCCGACATGAGCTTCGGTGCGCTGTCGCAGGAGGCCAAGACGGCGCTCGCCAGAGGCGCCGAGGGCGCCGGCACCGGGATCTGTTCGGGCGAGGGCGGCATGCTGCCCGAGGAGCAGCAGGAGAACTCGCGCTACTTCTACGAGCTGGCGTCGGGCAGGTTCGGCTGGTCGATCGACAAGGTCGAGCACGGTCCAGGCGTTCCATTTCAAGTTCGGCCAGGGCGCCAAGACCGGCACCGGCGGACACCTCCCCGGCAACAAGGTGGTCGGCCGGATCGCCGAGGTGCGTGGCCTGACGGCGGGAACACCGGCCGTGTCGCCCGCCACGTTTCCCGACCTCACGACCGTCGCCGACTACCGCGAGCTGGCGGCCGAGGTGCGTGAAACGTCCGGCGGGATTCCGATCGGCGCCAAGCTGTCGGCCCAGCACATCGAGGCCGACCTCGACGCCGCGCTCGAGATCGGCGTCGACTACGTGATCCTCGACGGGCGCGGCGGCGGTACCGGGGCGGCGCCGAAGATCTTCCGCGACAACATCTCGGTGCCGACGATTCCGGCGCTCGCCAGGGCCCGTCGCCACCTCGACGGCTGCGAATCGAACGTGACGCTCGTGATCACCGGCGGGCTGCGCACCCACGCCGACTTCGTCAAGGCGCTGGCGCTCGGTGCCGATGCGGTCGCCGTGTCGAACGCCGCCATGCAGGCGATCGGGTGCCTCGGGATGCGGGCCTGCAACACCGACAACTGCCCGGTCGGGATCGCCACCCAGAAGCCGGGTCTGCGCCAACGACTGGTGATCGACGACGCCGCCCAGCGCCTCACCCGCTTCTTCCAGGCCTCGGTCGAACTGATGACGGTGCTCGCCCGGGCGTGCGGGCACACCCATCTCGACCAGCTGCGACATCGACGACCTGACGACGTTCGACCGCGAGATGCACCACCTCGCCGGCATCCCCTACGGAGGGCTGACCCCATGATCGACCCGATGACACCGCAGTCACCAGGGCGCTCGCCTACCCGGGCGTGGCCCTGATGAACGTCGTCACCGACGCACAGCTGCTCTGACGGTGCAAGAATCTGTCGATGGTGGACAACGCTGACAGGGCCCTCGAACGACTGCGCACCTTGTGCTTGGCGCTTCCGGAAGTGAGCGAACGCGTGAGCCATGGTTCGCCGTCGTTCTTCATCCGCGGCAAGAAACTGCTGTGCAGCTTCCAGCCCGATGGTCACCACGGCCAACACGGCTTGTCGATCTGGGCGCCGGCTCCACCAGGTGTGCAAGAGCAACTGGTCGACGACGAACCCGAACGGTTCTACCGCCCTCCGTACGTCGGTGTCAACGGCTGGATCGGTGTCCGCCTCGACCGCGACGTCGACTGGGAAGAGATCGACGGAATCGTCCGCGACGCCTACTGCCACGTAGCCCCCAAGACGCTCATCCGTCAGCTCGACACCGGGTGAGACCCGACGGCGTCTGCCCACATCACCCGCTTGAGCCCGACGCACTCCTGGTAGGTAGGCTTGCCTAACACCTAGCCAGTCGACGGGCCGGAAGTCACCGGCGAGGAGCCACATGCGGTTGTCCGAGCTACCAGTTGGCGCTGAGGCCATCGTTCGCTCCGTCGAACTGGACCCCTCCGGCGAGGGCCGGCGTCTCCAGGAGATCGGGTTCGTCCCGGGCACACGTGTACGTGTCGAACGTCGCGCACCGATCGGAGATCCGACGGTGTACGAGATCCGGTCGACAAGGCTGGCGCTCCGCCATCGTGGCGCCGCCCTGGTCGATGTGGAGATCGACGTGGACCGGACCGAGGGTGAGCCGCCGAGCTCCGTCGCACCCACCGGCGAGCTACCAGGTAGCGATCGTCGGCAGCCCGAACGCCGGCAAGACCAGCTTGTTCAACGCCCTGAGCGGAATTCGAGCCCGCACCGCCAACTACCCGGGTGTCACGGTCAGCCGCCGCGAGGCGACCGTCGATCGTCGGCGACCGCCATCATCGATCTGGTCGATCTGCCCGGCACCTATGGGCTCGACCCGATCAGCCCCGACGAGGCCGTCGTGGCCGATGCACTGCACGGACGCGTCGCCGGCGTCGATCGCGCCCGACGCGCTGGTCATGGTCGCCGACGCGACATCGCTCGACCGCTCGCTGTTCCTGATCGCCGAGTTCCTCGAACTCGACCTGCCGACCTGCCTCGTGCTGACGATGATCGATGAAGTCGCGGTACGACACGGCTCGATCGACATCGATCGACTGTCTGCCGCGCTGGGCATCCCCGTGGTCGGCGTGGTCGGCCACAAGGGTGTCGGGCTCGACGCGGTGCGGGCGTTGATCACCGACGGCCGACGCCTGGCAGCGACCAGTCATGAGCCCACCGGAGAGCCTGGCGCAACGCACGGCGTGGGTCGATTCGATCGTCGCCTCGGTCGTGAAGCCGCTCGACGTCGACGCGCGCACGCAGCCGGATCGACGCCGTGCTGTTGCACCCGGTCGTCGGGTCCGCTCGTGTTCGTCGCCGTCATGCTGGCGTTCTTCCAGTCGATCTTCACCCTGGCCGCGCCGATCGTCGACCTGCTCGAGAGCGTCGTCGGCTCGTTCGCCGACACGGTTCGCGACGCTGTCGGTGGAACGTTCGGTGAGTTCCTGGCCGACGGCGTGATCGGTGGGGTCGGCAGCGTGCTCGTGTTCCTGCCGCAGATCACCCTGCTGTTCCTGATCATCGGCTTGCTCGAACGAGTCGGCTACATGGCCCGAGCAGCGCTGCTGGCCGACCGGGTGATGGGCCGTTTCGGGCTCGAAGGCCGCAGCTTCATCGCCATGTTGTCGTCGTTCGCGTGCGCGGTGCCCGGCATCATGTCGGCCCGCACGATCCCGAACGAGCGGCATCGGCTCGCCACGATGATGTCGGCCCCGCTGATGACGTGTTCGGCCCGGTTGCCGGTGTTCACGCTGCTGATCGCCGCCTTCGTGCCGGACCGGTCGGTGCTCGGGCCGATCCGCAGCCAGGGTCTCGACGTTGTTCGGCCTGTATGCGCTCGGCGCTCTCTCCGGGTTGGTGTACTCGCTGGTGCTCAGCCGTTCCATGCTCGGCGGGCCATCGGCGCCGTTCATGATGGAGCTGCCGCCGTACCGGCGACCCACGCGTGCAGGCGGTGCTGTTGCACGTGTGGGATGGCGCCTGGTCGTTCATGCGCAAGGCCGGGTGGCATCATCTTGCTCACCACGATCGGGCTGTGGGTGATGCTCAACGTGCCGAACTCGACGGCCACCATCCGGCCTCGACGAGGCCCAGGCGGCCAGCTACGAGATGGAGCACAGCATCGCCGGCGGAATCGGCAAGGCGATGGAACCGGTGTTCGCCCCGATGGGCTTCGAGTGGCGCACCAATGTGGCGTTGCTCGGCAGCCTGGCCGCTCGCGAGGTGTTCGTCAGCACGCTCTCGATCACCACCGCCGCCGAATCCGAAGATGCCCTGCCCGAACGGCTCGAGACACTCAGCTACCCGGATGGCAGCCAAGTGTTCGATGCGGCGACGGTCGGGGCGCTGCTCGTGTTCTTCGTCTATGCCCTCCAATGCTTCTCCACGGTCGCCGTATTGCGCCGGGAGTCGAACTCGTGGAAATGGCCGGCGCTGGCGATGGGCTCGATGTTCGTTCTCGCCTACGTGGGCGCCCTGATCACCCACATCGCGATCGGGGTGATCGCATGACGTCGGATCGCGCTCCGCGACGGATCCATGTCGAACGCACCGCCGATCCCGCCGTCTTGCGCTGGGTGGTGCACCATCCGCGCCTCGACGCCGCCCCGACCGGGCGCAGGCTGGTACCCGACAGGTCGGCACTCGGAGAACTCGTCGCCAACGGTTCGATCGTCAGCGTTTCGGTTCGCCACGGAGCGGTGTTGGTCACCGGCAGCGATCCTGCGATGTGGAAAGCCCTCGCCCCGATGGTCCAGGCTGCCGTGCTCCGCGAGCTCGACGAGATCGACCGGACGACGACACACTGGCTGGTCGAGGCAATCCACCCCGACCCTGGGCCGCCTGCATCGATCGCCGAGCTGCAATATGTCGTCGACCGAGCCGCCGGCACGGTGTTGGCCGGCCACGGTGGAGCGATGAGTGTCGTGGCGTTCGATGGCAACACGGTCCGTCTGCGCAGTGCCGGAGCGTGCACCGGGTGCAACCAGTCGAACGACACGGTCGTCGGGTTGATCTCTCCGGCACTTCGGGCGGAGTTCCCTGAAGTCACGTCGGTCGTGGTCGAGCCCGATCCCGAGCAACCCCCGCCGAGTCGGTTCTGGCCCGGACACCGCTCGCCTCCAGCCCGCGAACGGCACTGAAAGCGGTCGACTGAGCGCAGGCGGTCACCTTCTGGTCGGCTACGGTAGCCGCCTCTCAAGGCGCCCCGATCCTCCCCTTCACCGCCCTCTGACCCCGTTCCGTTCAGCAAACCACCGTCCGAGAGACCCGATTTGCTGAACAGATTGGGCTGGCCGGGAACGCCTGCGAGCCGGATTCGAAACAAGCGCTGAACCCGGGTGACCCGGTGCGACGACGTGCTTACGGTGCAACGCAACACACCCGATTCCCTGGAGGAACATGATGCGTACCCGTACCCCCGCCCTGGCGATCACCGCCATTCTCGCTCTCGCCGCCTGTGGAGGTGACGCCGACGATCCCGTCGCCAGCGCCCCCACCGAGGACACATCCTCGATGGCCGACGACGAGATGGCCGACGACGAGATGGCCGACGACGACATGGCCGACGACGAGATGGCCGACGACGACATGGCCGACGACGACATGGCCGACCGACGACATGGCCGCGAGCCGGATTCGAAACAACCACACAACACCGGTGACCTGGTGCAACAGGGTGCTTACGGTGCGGCGCAACACCCCGACTTCCCTGGAGGAAACACCATGCATACCCGCAAGCCCGCCGCCCTGGCGATCGTCGCCGCCCTCGCACTCGCCGCCTGCGGTGGAGACTCGGACGAGCCCGTGGCAGACGCTCCGACCGAGATCGACGACGATGGCCGACGACGAGATGACCGACGACGACATGGCCGACGACGACATGGCCGACGACGACATGGCCGACGACGACATGGCCGACGACGACATGACCGACGACGACATGACCGACGACGACATGACCGACGACGACATGACCGACGACGACATGACCGACGACGACATGACCGACGACGACATGACCGACGACGACATGACCGACGACGACATGGCCGACATGAACGACGTGATGAGCGTGATCCTGCGGCCGCGACGATCTGTCGATCCTCGACGATGCGATTCACGCCGCCGCCCTCAACGACTCGCTCCACAACGATGGTCCGTTCACGGTGTTCGCCCCCACGAACGCCGCGTTCGAGGCGTACCTCGGTGAGATGGGCATGAGCGTCGAGGATGCTGCTCGCCGACACCGCCGCACTGACCACGCTGCTGCAGGCGCACATCGTGGACGGCGCGACGATTCGGCGATGGTGATGGAGATGGCCGGACAGTCGTTCACCACATTGGCCGGCAACGAGCTCGCTGTCGTGGTCGATGGCGAGATCGTGACCGTCGGTGGCGCCACGTGACCGAGTACGACGTGAGCGCCTCCAACGGCGTGATCCACGTGATCGACACGGTTCTGACACCGCCCGCCGGCTGACGCTCGACGCCGATCACACCCGATCCGTTCAGCAAAGTGCGGGTGCCGATCGGGCCCCGCACCTTGCGGCACAGAACGGGGTAGGCGGCGCGTGCGGAATCTGACCAAATGCGAAACCTCCCGGAACGAGCGCCGGTAACTCTGGCGCGAACGATCGACGCCGACGGTCGAGCACCGTACGGTGACGAACATGTCGATCGACCTGGCGTAACGATCCAGTGCAGTGGATCCACGACGAGCCGGTCGCCCGCCTCAAACACCCACGCGCGATCCGTTGGTTGCACTGGATCAACTTCCCGTTGCTGACGTGATGATCTGGAGCGGCTTGCGGATCTATTGGGCCGAGCGGGTCTACGCCTTCGGGATCGGCAGTTGGCAGTGGTTCGCCTTCTTCCCGGACGCCGTCTACGAAACGCTCGGCCTCGAACGTCGGCTGGCGCGCGGCATGGCGTTCCACTTCGCCTTCGGCTGGCTGTTCGTGTTCAATGGCCTGGCGTACGTGATCTACCTCGCCTGGTCGAAGGAGTGGCGCCACATCCTTCCCGACCGCAAGTCGGCCAAGGAGGCCAAAGACGTCGTGCTGCACGACCTCCATCTGCGCGACGAGGCGCCACCGCAGGGTCGCTACAACGCCGCTCAGCGGATCTCGTACACGATCGTGTTGGTGATGGCGGCGATCATCGTGGTCAGCGGATTCGCGATCTACAAGCCGACCCAGCTGCACCCGCTGCCGTTGCTGTTCGGCGGCTACCAGGGGGCGCGACTGACCCACTTCTCGATGACGATCGGGATCGCTGTCTGTTCTTCGTCGTCCACCTGCTGCAGGTCGTGCGGGCCGGGTGGGGCAACTTGCGGGCGATGGTCACCGGGTACGAGATCGAACTACCCGACGAACTCGATCGTGCCTCGGCGTCGACCACGATCGAGCCAGACGATCGAGCGGGAGGTCGAGGCATGAGCGACGAGATGGCCGCCGAGGACGCCGACACCCGAGACGGCGACGCCCGAGGAGACACTCGAGGCTGACGAGACACGCCGAGTCTCGAGTTGCGGGCCCAGGCCCGCAGCGGCGAAGCGATCCCGGTCGACGAGTTCCGGCGCCGTTCGCGGCGCTCGTTCCTGACCGGCGCCGCCGGCATCGTCGGCGCCGGTGCGTTCTGGCGATGGGTACAAACACAGTCGACCGACGACGGGATTCCGAACGTGCTGCGCAACACGCTGGAGTTCAACGAGACCGCTGTGGAGCAACCTCTCGCAGGGCAGATCGGCACCCGAGTACTCGATCAGCAAGGCCACGCCGATCCAGATCAACGGACGGCTCGGGATCCGCAACGAGATCGACCTCGATGCCTGGACGGTGCGCGTCGAGGGCCCCGACGGTGAACTGCTCGACGAGCTCGACCTCTCGGCGTTCGAGTCGCTGCCGCAGCGCGACATGGTGATCGAGCACAAGTGCATCGAGGGGTGGTCGAGCATCGTGCACTGGGGCGGCGCCCGGTTCAGCGACTTCCACGCCCGCTACGCCGACCGGGTCGGCGACGTCGCCGTATGTCGGGCTGGAGACACCCGACGGCGGGTACTACGTCGGGTGGGACATCGAGTCGATCCTGCACCCCCAGACGATGCTGGCACTGCGCCACCATGGCGAACCACTCGATCAGTTCCACGGGGCGCCGCTGCGGCTGGCCACGCCGAACAAGTACGGCATCAAGACGATCAAGCGGATCGGCGTGATCCGCTACAGCAGGGAGCGTCCCGCCGACTACTGGGCCGAACGCAGCTACGACTGGTACGCCGGGCTGTGAACGTCCGCTCGCTCGCGGCGATCGCGTTGGCCGCCCTCGTGGCGCATCGTCGGGCTGGTCGCGCTGACCGGCGGGTCCGACGAGCCGGGCGCCGGCTGCCGCCGAACCCGACCTGGCCACGCTCCCGACCGTCGGCTTCACCGCCACGCCCACCACGACCACCACGACCACCACGGTTCCGCCGCCCGACCTCCCCGATCGCGGTGTCCATCCCGAGCTGCGGGCGATCGACGGCTGGCTGCAGAGCGACGTGACCTCGCTCGAGCAGCTCCGCGGTCAGGTGGTCGCCGTTCAGTTCTGGACATTCGGTTGCTACAACTGCAAGAACACGCTGCCCCACATGCAGCAGCTGTACGCCGACTACAGCGATCAGGGTTTCGAGATCGTCGGTGTCCACGCACCCGAGTTCGACTACGAGGCCGACGTCGACAACATCGTCGAGGCCGCCGCCGAACTGGGCGTGACGTGGCCGATCGCGCTCGACCCGGACAAGCGCACGTTCCACGACTGGCAGGAAGGACCACGCGCGTTCTGGCCGAGGATCTACCTACTCGATCGCGACGGTCACATCCGGTACGACCACACCGGCGAGGGCCGCTACGACGAGATCGACGCCGCCGTGCGAGCGCTGCTCGCCGAGCCGACCTGAGTGCATGTTCGGAGCGTTCGCCGAGGCGATCAGGGCGACGTTTCAGCCGTGCACGTTCCTGCTGATCGTGCCGATCGTGGTGGTGGTGCTGGTGACGGGAGCCCGACGCGGGCGACGGTCGGCAGCGGTCGCCGCTGCCATCGTCGGCGGATGGCTGCTGGCGGCGAACTGGTTCATCCTCGACGGCTGGCAGCTCCAACTGTCGGCGGCGTTGGCGATCTCAGGAATGATCGCCGTGGCGCTGGCACCGTTCGATCGAACGGCTGCCCGACACTTCGGCGCGACCGGGTCCTCGTTCCGGTGGCGGCGGGCGTCTCGCTGCTGGCAACGATGTGGTGGCGACCGTGCGTCGGGAGAACGAGCTCGGGTCGATCCTGACCGACGCCCAGACCGGACTCGCCGGTCAGACTCCCCGGCATGACGGCCTACATGCTCGGTGCCATGGTGCCGGTTGCTGATCGTCGCCCTGCTCGTGAACGTGGTCGGCCCGACAGAGCGCCATCGGGCTGCGGTCGGCACCGTCGGCCGCCGTCGTCGGGATCGGTCGTCGTCGGCGCACTCGCCATCGGCCGTCACGATTCGGTCGTCGTGACGCTTACCAGGTGGACCCAACGCTGAGTTGGGAGTTGTGCCAGGACTCAGGCGTCGTTGAGAATTTCGTACGGTGTCGCCGTAGCGGAGGAAGTGGTACACCAGGTCGGCATCGGCCTTGCGCAATCGGAAGCAACCGTGCGACGCGTTTCGATACTCCTCGGTACCCACATCGGACTCGCTCATCGCGACATATCGATGGAACCCGACCCGCCCACCGTGATCACCCCGCGTGAACGCCGTGAAATCAGCCAACCTGTAGCCGCCGCCATACCACGGGTCGCGCTTGAAATACACCTGGTAGTCACCGGTCGGAGCGTCGTTGATCGGGCCGGCCGTGAACGGCATCTCGTCCGACACGGCGACCCCGTCCTCGCACAGCCAAACGCGTTGGGCGACGCGATCGGCGACCGCCGCTCGACCGACCGGATCGAACGAGCAGTCCGGTCCAGGCGGCTTCACGTTCGACAGCACGTGAGGGATCGACGATGCCGGTGCCGGGGAGCCGGTGAACCAGCCCGTCACATCGGCGACGAGGTGGGTCGATGTCCCGGCGTAGACAACCAAGCCGAGTTCGCCCGACGGCACGATCGCCATGTTCGCCACACTCTCACCGGCAGTGTCGACGTTCAGGACGGAAACCGGCGGGAGTGTCGATCCTGCCGGGAAGGCCGTCACGAACCCACCTGCACTCGGCTGGGTCATCGCCAAATTGACAACGATCGCAGCGGCCCGATCGGTCACCAGCGTGGTGTCGAGCAGTTGAGAGCCATCCCGATACAACTGGGACTGATCGGTGTGACGGGTGTCGAGCACTCGAGTCGGCGTCGCCACGACCAGCAGCCCATCCGCCGATACGGGCGCCGAGGGCCCGGTGAAGTAGCCGTTCAGATCTACCACCAGATGACCGCCGGCAGACGAGAACACGTCGAATCCTTCGGCGCTGACCGGCACGATGACGCCGACTGCCCGAGTCTGCCCGGCACCATCGGTATTCAGCACCGATGTCGGCGGACGAGCCGAACCGGCTGCGTAGGCGCTGACGAAGCCCAGCGACTGGGACGCTGTGATAGTGAGGTTGACCGACAGGGCGATCGCATCGTCGGGGACCCCAGTGGGCAGCGACACGCGTTCGACACCGCCAGGCGTCAGTGCGGATCGGCCCACGGTGCGGGTGTCGAGCAGTCGACGCAGCGCCAACGGGACCAGCCGCCCATCCGACGACGACATCGCCGGAACGAAGTAGCCGGACACATCGACCACCAGGTGGGCCGGGCTGGCCGCAAGCAGAGTGACGTACCCGTCGTCACCGATCGACACGATGGCGCTGTTGGCACGCGTCTCGTGCGACCGTGACCAGTTGAGCGTCGATACCGGCGGCTGGGCGGTACCGCTCGGCCACACGCTCAGATACCCCGGCGCTTCGGTGTCGGTGACGGTCAGCGTGACGACCACCGACGTGGCCCGTTCGGGAACCCCGCAGCGTCCAGCCATCTCGAGCGCGACGACGCCGCCCGAGGCGAGCTTGGCGGCGCCACCGGTCGCCGAGCGGGTGTCCAGCCGACGGCACGGACCGCTCAAGACCAGTTTCGAGGCCGTCGACTCGCCCACACCGACGGGCGAGTCGTCGGCGACGACGTGACCGGTCAGCACACTGCTAGCGACCATGGCGATACAGAAACCGACCCGCCTGCGCATTTGGATCTCCCGCTCACGGCCGTCGATGTGTTTCGCCCGGGCCGACTCACACGGCCACGTGGCCCGCCCGCCAGTTCACAGTAATGCGCCTGGAAGGGGCTTCTGAACAGGGCCGAACGTCACGCTCAAATCACGCTGGCGTCGACTGAGTGGGTGGCCCGTTGCCGCGTTTGATGCAGCCTCGAGCTTGGATCGCGATCACAGGACGCTCTGCGATCTGACGAGTGGCGGCTTTGACATCGGTCAATCCTGCCGCCTCCAGCAGAGCACCCATCTGATCGGCTTCGATCCTGGTGAAGCCGTGGTGCTCGGCATCGTGATCGGTTCCGAAGCGGTGATGATCAGGGTGCGAGGGATCGGTGAACACCTCGTCGACCAGCAACATGCGGCCGCTCGGTCGAAGCACCCGGGCGATCTCTGCCACGGCGTGCTCGACGTTGACCCAATGATGCATCGTGTTCACGGCCCAGACCGCGTCGATGCTGTGGTCGTCGGCCGGGATTCGTTCCGCTGCTCCGTCGACGACCTCGATGCGACTGCCTCGACGACTGAACATGCGCCGCATCACCAGCATGCGCCGCATGAACGGGGTCGGCTCGACGGCGACCACGGCGGCGCCGTTGGCCGCCGCCCGCATAGCGCCGGCGCCCATACCTGCCCCGATGTCGACAACGCGTTCGCCTGGCTTGGGTTCGATCAGGTCGACGACGGCATCGTTGATCGCCGATCGCCACATCCGCGGAATCCAGCGGATGTACCGCAGGGCACCCTTGATCCCCTGGTCGTTGGCATGCCCATGGTGACCGTGACCGTGACCGTCCTCGGGGTCTCGATGCGCGGTTGGGTCGTGCGGCATCCGCTCACCGTATCGCTTGGCGTCACATCGCTGCAGGCGGGAGCGGATCTATCCAGCGACCGCCGGGTCGCCGGCGATCGTCGCTGACCGAAGTTCATTCAGGTACACCACCAGGGCGAACAGCAGCGACAATCCCATGATCGGAGCAAAGATCTGCTTCATCACAGCGGTCGTCGTGAGCAGGCCCAAGGCGAACCCGGCGAGCCCCACATTGACGCCCGCCCACAACACCTTGTTGGCGAGCGTTGCGCGGTCCGACGTGACCCTGACGGCCAGCACCCCGAACATGATGTTGGTCATCACTCCGATGAACATCACGTGGTCGAAGGCCAGCAGAAGCCCTTCTTGTGACTCGGTCGGGGCCTCGAAGTCGACCACATCGCGGACGATCCACGACACCAGCACGGTCAGCAATACCAGATACGCAATCAGGAACATCAACGCGAAGCGTGGGAACAGCCCGACTCCGGCGCCGCGCCAGGCCTCAGGTACCAGCATCGACCGGGAGCGCCACAGCATGGTGACCATGGCAGCGATCATCAACAGATTGGCCGGCCCGGCGAGTTGTTCGTCCTTGCCGGTGACGAATGCGATGTTGATCACGATCCCGGCGACGAACAGCAGCCACATCTGCACCGGAGCCGGCGCGCCCGTTGTCGTCACTGTGGAGTAGCCATTCGACCACTGCGAAACCGGCCACGAGCAGATAGCCGATCACCATCGCCGGCGGGTGGGCATCGGCGAAACGGCCGGCGGTCTCGTCATCGAGTCCGGGCACGCTGCCGTTCGAGGTGTACAGGCCGAGTATCACCCCGAACACGGAGCCGATCAGGAGCGAGATCCACGCCAGCAGCAGGCCGAGCCGAGCGGCGCCGGGCGTCTTGTAGGCCCGGTAGGCGTTGACGAACCAGACGAGCGCCCAGATCACCACGACGAACAGCACCGTGCCGAAGATCGGGCGCTGAATCCGGTCGTCGAAGATCGAGTCGCCGGCGAGGAACGCCAGGACGTACAACACGACGGCCCCGATCAGCGCCCAGGCGATGGTGCCGACCCGTGGCTGCTCTGCGGCCGACACGTCGCGTCCCTCGGAGAACATCAAGAAGGCGATGCCGGCCACGCCGAGCGTGATCCAGCCGAGTGTGCCGCTGTGGACATGGCTCATCAGCACGTCGTGTTCCGGTTCCCAGAGGTCCATCCCGTTCAGGATCCCGATCACGATCGTGTACATGAAGATCGTCGCGGCTGTGGTCAACGTGATGCGAGCTGCGCCGGCAAGACCGGCTCGCGGTGCGAATTCCGACATGGTCAAACCCCCGTTTGTGACTATGTGCACACAACGCTAGCCGCCCGAGCGAATGCCACATGACAAGCGCGGCGGAGTGGTGGCTACCCGTCGGGGAGGCCGCATTCGGTCAGTTCGGTGACCGGGTCGCCGCCGCCGTACTCGACACGTTCGAACGCCGCCACCGCTGCGATCTCTCGGAGGTGAGGTTGTCCGCCTGCCCGGGCATCACGTTCTCGATCGGGGTGTCGTCAGCGCCGTAGACGGGCCCGTGCTCGATCTTCCAGCCTTCGCTCCCCAATCCGATCCATTCCTGCTGGCTGTCGCACGACGGCCAGGTGTCGCGCACGTTGGACAACTTCGGTCCGACCCCTCCCTGGCCGCGGTTGCCGTGGCACGCCGAACAGTTGTCGGCGTATACCCCGCGTCCGATCCGCAGCGCCTCGGGTGTCGCCGTACCCGGTCCGCAACCGACGCCGACCCAGAGCACGACCATGGTGGCGAAGATCGCCCCGACCTGGCGGAACATGAACACAACGTAATCCAGCTGTCGCCGGCCGCCGATCAACCGTGATCGGCGGCCGATCAGGGTGGCGACCAGAGTTATCCAATGCACCCAAGCCGTGATCTGCGAACCGAGGAATCGTCGAGCGCGCCGACACCGCCACTCGAGCCGGCCCAGCGTCCATCGCTGCGGCGCGTCGACGCACCATCCGGTCATGAGCATGTGTCGCGTTCGCATCGGAGGTCATGGCGTTTTCTTACGTTGCGTCGCCATGATCGGACCCATGACACACACCACCCCCAAGCTCGCCGTCATCGGGGCGGCGCTCGCCCTCTCGGTCGCCTCCTGCGGATCGTCCGACGAGCCGTCGGCGGCCGAGCCCACCCCGATGACGGCGGTCGACCCGACAACGACCGACCCCGACGAACCGGTGGACGGCGCTCCCGCTGCCACCACCGTGCTCCCCAGCGACACCGACACCAGCGGCACCGCCGACACCTCCGATACCGCTGACACCGTGGCGACCGAGCCCGGTGCCGCGACGTCGACGTTCCAGGTCGAGGTCTGGGCCGACAACTGGATGGCCGTGTACGTCGACGGTGTACTGGTCGGCGAGGACTCGGTGCCGATCACCACGGAACGTTCCTTCAACGCCGAGACGTTCACGTTCGAGGCATCCCTGCCGTTCACGATCGCGATCGAGGCGAAGGACTTCAAGCAGACCGACTCCGGTCTCGAGTACATCGGCGAGCAGAACCAGCAGATGGGCGACGGCGGTGTGATCGCCCAGGTCACCGACCTCTCCACCGGAGAGGTCATCGCCGTCACCGACGCCGGGTGGTCGGCGCTGGTGGTCCACCAGGCACCGCTCAACCCGGACTGCGAGGACGACCCCGATCCGGACAGCAGCTGTGAGTTCCTGATTCTCGAGACGCCCGCGGACTGGACGTCGGAGGGTTTCGATGACACCGGCTGGTCGAACGCGACCGAGTGGAGCGAGGCCGCCGTCTCACCAAAGGACGGCTACAGCACGATCGACTGGGATGCATCCGCCCAGTTCGTCTGGGGCACCGACCTCGAAGTCGACAACACCGTGCTGCTCCGATCCACGGTCGGGTGAGGAGGCGTGGATGCACCCGTGCCGTCGAACGTGCCACCGATGGGTGAGCCGCCCCGCCAGGCAAGGTGAGAGTTCGTTGTGAGCCGCTCGGCTCACAGTGGTCTCACAGGTTGCGCCTCTACGTTCCGTCCGCATGAGTTCAACATCCCGAGTTTGTTCGTTGCGATCCAGGCGTGGTGTGCTCGTCGGTTCGGCTGTCGCCGCATTGGTCTTCTCGGCCTGCGGCTCGTCCGACGACGACACCGGCACCACTGACACCTCGGCCGAGACGACCGCAACGACGGCGGACGCCGTCGACGATGCCGAATCCACATCCGACGACGGCGGAGACGCCACCGCATCCGACGACGCCACCCCGTCCGACGACGGCAGCTCGTCGGCGACTGGCGTCGACGTCGGCCTGTTCTTCGACGGCGCGCTCGCCGAGGACGCCACCATCGAGGACTGCACGCTGAGCGGCGGCGCCGAGACGACGTGCTACAGCATCACCGTCGCCGGCTACCCGGCGAGCCACGACGTCGGCCCGTTCTGTCCCGACGACGATCACCGACAGCGCCGACGCCGGCGGCATCTGGTTCGACGGCGACGGCGTCTACGACCTCGACGGCCAGTTCTTCGTCGACCTCGCCGACGCTCTACGGCGACGACAACTGGCAGATGTACGACGAGGACGGCAACATCCTCGTCACCGAGACCGCCGAGGAGTTCGAGGCGGCGGCCCGACCCGACGTCGACCCGTCGCTGCAGAACCACTGCGTCGAGGGCGCGCTCGAATGGCTGGAGAACGGCGAGCCGATCACGACCACGGTGCTGATCCCGACCGAGCCGGTGGCCGCCGACACGGCCGCCGCACCGCAGGGCAACCACGGCGTCACCCTCGACGGCGTCGTGATCGCCGCATCGGCACCGGTCGACGCGATCCTCGGTGCCTACACGATCGCCGCGTTCGACGACTGCGGCGCCCACTTCAACCCGTTCGACGGCTACCACATGCACGGCGCGGTCGGCTGCTCCGAGCTCGACGACCAGGTGGCGGACGGTGAGACGCCGATGTTCGGCTACGCGATGGACGGCTACCCGATCCACAGCCCGCTCGACGACGACGCCGCAGCCGCCGATCTCGACGAGTGCAACGGTCACACCACCGAAGCCGACGGCTACCACTACCACGCCAACAGCGCCGCCGAGAACCAGGTCGTCGAGTGCCTGATCGGCCAGACCGTCGCCGGCGCCGACGGTGCCGCCGGCGGCCGCCCCGGTGGCCCGCCGCCCGAGGGCTGAGCAACCGTCCCGACATCGACCACGCCACCGCAACCCCAGACTCTCCGAGGAGCACCGATGAACACCCCCACCCGTCGACTCATGGCGGCGCTCGTACCGCTCGCCCTGCTCGCCTCCGCATGCGGATCGTCGTCCGACGAACGCCGCGACCGACACGACTGCCGACACCGACGACCGACGACGACGAGCAGCGACACGACGCGACGCTGCGACGAGCGATGACACGACGGAGGTGTCGGCGACCGCCGACGAATCGGCCGACGCCGACGCCGACTTTGCGTCGCTGTTCGTCGACGGTGCGCTCACCGCCGACGCCGTCGTCGTCGACTGCACGCTCGAGAACGGGAGCGAGACCACCTGCTACCAGCTCGAGGTCGCGAGCCTTGCCGACACGGTCGACACCGACGGGCCGTACTGCCCGGAGACGGTCGACGACGACGAGTACGGCATCTGGGTCTGGGACGGCGACGACCCCGGTCTCTACGCCCTCGACGCCGACTTCTGGGCGATGATGGACGGCCCAGGGCTTCGACTTCGTCGACGCCGACGGCAACATCACGATCACCGACCCGGGCGCCGGTGCGGCCGACGCCGGCGGCACCGCCAACTCGTGTCTCGAGGCGACCGCCGACGGCTCGTTCCACCTCCAGGTGCTCCTGCCGACCACGCCCGAGCTGCTCGACAGCCCGACCGACCTGTCGACGATCTCCCAGATCGGCCTCGCGCTCGACGGCGTGACGATCTTCGGTGACGCCCCGTCGGTCGCCGACCGTGGCGGGCTGCCGGCGCTCGACGCATGCGGCGGCCACATCGACCCGTCCGGCTACTACCACTGGCACTTCGGCGCCGAGTCGATCCAGACGAACCTGGACGAGGCCGGCGCCGACGTGACCTGCGACATCGAACAGGACGTCGAGGCGCTGATCGGGTTCGCCTACGACGGGTACGCCATCTACGGGCCCGAGGAGGATCGGGAGATCCCATCCGATCTCGACGAGTGCTCCGGCCACGTGTCCGACACCGAGGAGTTCGGTGAGACGTACCACTACCACCTCACCTACGACTCGCCGAACCTCCCGTCGTGCCGTGTCGGTGCGTCGGCAGTCGGCACGCTGTCGAGCCCCGACAACGCCAGCGCTCGCTGCCCGAGCGGCGACGGACCGGGCGCCGGCGGCCCGCCGCCCGGTGACGGGTGAGCGACGACTGACATGGACGACGAGTCGGGAGATCGATGAATCGGCGATCGCCGCGATCGCGCCGGTCGGCCCTGTTCGCGGCACTGCTCACCGCTGCGTGGCGATCCTCGGTGATGCGCGCCGGCGTCGGCGCACGACTCGACCGACGGGAGCACCGTCGTGACCATCGACGACCGCCGGGTGATCGTGGGTGCGTCGGTCGCCTTCGCCGAACTCGGCTACGTCGACACCTCGGGTGACGGCCTGATCGACGCCGACGAAGCTCGCCGAACAGGAAGCGGACGTGGCGCCGACGATCGTCGTCGACCGTTCGCGAGCACGTCCAGCTGACCGTCGACGGCGAGCCGGTCGAGATCATCGGTGCCGGCGTGCCATCGCCGAGCGAGACGGCGCCGACGACGCCGGCGCGTCGCCGTACGTGATGCTCGTGTTCGCGACGGGGCCCCACGACGGCGACGTCACCGACGTCGAGCTCGCCTGGGGATTCGACGGGCCGTCGACCAACGTCGTGCTGTCGTACGCCGACGGTGCCGTCACCGGCCGACTCGGCGACGACGGCACCATCTCGTTCTCACTCGACACGTGGTCGAGCGCCAGGTCGTTCTTCGATCTCGGCATCGAGCACATCCGATTCGGCCCCGACCACCTGCTGTTCCTGCTCGTGCTCACGCTGGCGGTCGCCGGGACGACGGTTTCCCGGGCGACCACCGGACGCACCGTCAAGCTGGTCACGGCGTTCACGCTCGGCCACGCGGTCAGCCTCGGTCTCGCCTACTTCGAGCTGATCTCGATTCCGGCGTGGGTGGTCGAACCCGCCATCTCGCTGTCGATCGTCGCCGCCGCCGTGCTCGCGATCCGCGGCCGCGCCGACGAGGCTCGACCGTGGATCGCCGCCGTCGTCGGCCTCGTCCACGGTCTCGGGCTTCGCGTCGAGCCTCGACAGCCTCGGCGTCGTCACCTCGCAGCGCATCGCCGCGCTCGCCGCGTTCAACCTCGGGATCGACGTCGCCCAGACGGCGTTCGTGCTGCTCGTCATCGGCGGGCTCTGGCTGTGCGGCCAGATCCTCGCCCACCGGGTCGTGTGGGTCCGCACCGCCGTCGCGGCGAGCGCCGCTGCGTTCGGCCTCGCGTGGACGGCGTCCCGACTGGCCGAACTCCCGATCTGAGCCCGTGCTCGACATCGACCGAACAGGAGACGGCATGAAACACCTGACGCGACGAGCAACCGCCACTTCGGTCGTTGCCGACAGCCCGAGCGTCGCAGGCGGTCTGCCTCGACGTCACGCTCGAAGGCTCCCGGACCAGCGGGATGATCGAGCGCGGTCGACCGCGGTGCCCGGTCGGGAGAGTTGAATGGTCGACGTGATCCCGAGCGCATCCCCCAGTCGCATCCTCGTCGTCGAGGACGAGCCGGCGATCAGCGACGTGGTGTCGACCGCGCTCCGGCACCAGGGCCACGCGATCACCACGGCCGACCACGGGCTGCGGGGTCGCGACCTCGCCCGCACGGGCGACCTTCGACCTGATCGTGCTCGACGTCATGCTGCCCGGGATCGACGGCTTCGAGATCTGTCGGGAGCTGCGATCCGCGGGCTCGCTCACGCCCGTGCTGTTCCTGACCGCACGCGACGCACCCGACGACCGGATCGAGGGCTTCGTCACCGGCGGCGACGACTACCTCACCAAGCCGTTCAGCGTCGACGAGCTGGTGCTGCGCGTCGCCGCGATCCTGCGCCGCACCGGCAGGGAGGCCCCGTCGGATCGACTGGTCGTCGCCGACCTCGTGCTCGACCCGTCCGCCCACGAGGTCCGCCGCGCCGGCACGCCGATCGAGCTGTCGCCGACCGAGTTCCGGCTGCTGCACTACCTGATGGTGAACGCCGGCACGGTCGTGTCGAAGGCGCAGATCCTGGTCAACGTGTGGGACCACGACTTCGACGTCGGCGACAACGTCGTCGAGCTCTACATCGGCTACCTCCGACGCAAGGTCGACGACGGTCGCCGACCGCTGATCCAGACCCGCCGCGGCGTCGGCTACGTCCTGCGTGACGAGGTGAACGAATGAGACGTCCGTCGCTGCGATGGCTGATGCTCGTGCCGACGCTGGTGACGGTCACGCTCGGATTCGGCGCCTTCGCCGCTGTACATCGACGACGTCGAGCGATCCAACCTGATCGCCGACATCGACGACGAACTCGTCCGTGCCGAGCGTGGGACCGAGCCCCGTGCCCCGGCGACGACACCGGTCCGCCAGGCCGGCGGACACCACCGATCCACCGCGTGATCCGGTGACCGACGGCCGCGACGGACGACGTGACGCCGCCGGTGCAGCTCCGCCTGTCGGCCGACGGCGACGTGCTCGCCCCCGGCGGCGACAACCCGTTCAGCGACGAGACGCTGCGCGAGCTGTCGCCCGCAGCGGGACGTTCACGGTCGACGATCCCCACTATCGGGTGCTCGTCACGCCGGCGGACGACGGCACCGTCATCGTGACCGCACTGCCGCTCGATCGGTTCGACGAATCGATCGGCGACTTCCGGCGGACCCTGCGTCGCAGGTGGGCTCGTCATCCTGGCGCTCGTCGCCGGAGTGATCTGGCTGCTCACCGCCCGGTCGGCGCGACCCGTCACCCGGATGGCGAGCGACGGCGACCCGGATCGCCGACGGCGAACTGCAGACCGATGTCGACGCTCCGAGCGGATCGCGCGAGACCGCCGAGCTCGCCGGCAGCCCTCGACCTCATGCTGACCCGACTCCGTGTCCACGATCGACGACCAGCGAGCAAGCGGCGCAGTACCGCCGAAGCGCGCACGCGACGCGATGCGCCGGTTCCTGGCCGACATGTCGCACGAGCTCCGCACACCGCTCACCGCGCTGAAGGGCTACAGCGACCTCTACGCCGGCGGCATGCTCGACGAGCCGGGTGCACTCGACCGGGCGATGTCCCGCATCGGCGACGAGAGCGAACGCCTCAACGGGCTGGTCACCGACATGCTGCAGCTCGCCGCGCGAGGCGCCGTCGAGCGAACCGTCCGAGCGCTTCGACGCCACCGACGTCGTCGAGGTGGTCGCCACCGATCTGCGCGCCGCGCACCCTGACGTCGAGATCGATCTCGACGTCACGCCCGACGCTCGCACCACCGTCACCGGCCGGCCCGGCCGGTTCCACCAGGCGATGCTGAACCTGGGTTCCAACGCCTGCCGACACACGGCGCCCGGGACACCGGTGCGCTTCGTGGTCACGTCGACCGACACCGATCTCGTCGTCCACGTGATCGACCACGGCCGGGGCGTCGAACCCGGCGAGGCCGACAAGATCTTCCTCCCGTTCTACCGGTCCGAGACCGCCCGCGAACGCGACGGCGGCGGCGGGGCCGGGCTCGGCCTCGCCATCGCGAGCCAGATCGTCGAGCGTCACCACGGCGACATCGCCGTCGAGCCGACGTCCGGTGGCGGCGCCACGTTCGTGGTCACCATCCCCCTGGCCGCCGACTGAGCATCGCAAGCGCCACGGGACTGCACACGCTTCTGCGCGGCCAACCCAGCAAAGGACGACACCGGACAACCCGCCGGCGACGACGGTGATCGTGCACTGCCCCCACGCCGCCGCAACCTCCAACACTTCGCATCCCTGTGGGTGTCGTTGGGGCCCGTTGGGCTGCGCGATTACCGAGTGGCTTCCGATCAGCGGGGCCGGTAGGCCGTGGCGCGGTGGTCGATGCGGTAGACGATCACCAGTCGCTCGGGGTCATCGATCTCGTAGATGATGCGGTACATGCCACGTCGAGCAGAGCGCATCCCCGCTAGCTCGCGCTGCAGGGCGCCACCGAGCCGATGCGGGTTCTCGAGGAGTGCGCCGAGCATGAATTCGACGATCGCGGCTGCGGTGCCTTCGGGGAGCCGGTTGAGCTGTCGTTCAGCGGGACCAGTGACACGCAGCGTGTAGCTGGGTTCCTCTGCGCTCACTTGGTGAGGTAGCGGCTGCGGAGTTCCTCGCCGGTCACAAAATCGCCAGCGGCATACGCCTGTTGTGACTCGTCGAGTTCGCGCATCGCTTCGGGGTCGGAGAGCAGCTCTAGGGTGACTTCGAGTGATTCCAGTTCTTCGGGACTGATGAGCACCGCGGCGGGGCGGCCGTTGCGGGTGACGATGATCCGGTCGTGGGTGTGCTCGACCCGGTCGACCATTTCGGAGAACTTCGACTTCACGTTCGCCAGCGGCAATGTCTCAGACATGACCACTATTGTAGTCACTTACCCGTGCGGATGGACAGCGCTGACTCAACCGTCGATCCCACGCCACTACCGAGGGGCCGCACGAGGGAGCGCGTCCGTCGGTCGGTATCGGTGTGCCCGCTGCAATGCGTGGGAAAGGCGCCTCCACGGGTGAGTTGTTGGCACTCCTTCCGGCGAGCACCACGTCCTCGACTACGGGCTGTCGCGTCCGACGAAGCGCGTCTTGCCGAGTAGGAAGTCGCGCGCTCGTGCCACGTTGCGGTCGACGCTCTCGTCAGTCTTGAGCCCGTCGATGTAGCGGACGATCTCCTTCTGTTTCGACGGAGCGAGGCCGTCGAAGACGGCCTTCGCCGCCGGGTCTGCGTGAAGCACGGCGGTGAGTTTCGGATGCGGCTGGATCGTGCGGTCGCTCCGATCGACGCCGATGGTCACCTCGATCGCTTCACCGATTCGCTGCGGCGAATCGGTGAGCATCTGCATGTTGACGTACAGGCGCCAAGCACCGCGGAACTTCACAAGGGTCTGTTGATACGGCTTCTTGTTGATGGTGCCCCGTACCGGGATCGGGCCTTTTGAACGACCGGCCTCGTGGAACACGTCGTCCAGCACTGCCGGCGGGACGGGTACAAATGGGTTCCGATCGATGATTTCGAGCTGTGCGGTGAACCTGGCGTTGAGCACCACCCGGCGACTCTACTGCTGGGTCGAGCGTCGATGGGTCAGGTCGCTTGCCTTTCGTGAGGTCAGTGCTGTGCTGTGGCCGTCGCCGGTGTCTGCCGAGCGGGCGAGCGCTGTGGACTCGAGGAGCCGCTGCGCGAACTGGCAGCATTCGACAGCGAAGTCTGCGGGCGCGTTGATGGTGAAGGGCGCGCCGACCGATCGAGGCCCGAATCGCGTTGCAACTTGCGGAATCGCCGCAACGAGATCATCGAGACCGCACACGCCCGCGGAGCATCGCGAGTTCGGATCTTCGGCTCGGTCGCACGCGGCGACGCGACGGAAGCGAGCGACATCGACTTCCTCGTCGATCTCGACGAGGACCGCGGACTGTTCGACCTCGGCGGACTGTTGATGGACCTCCAAGAACTCCCCGGACGCAACGTCGACGTCGTCACCGAGGCCGGCCTCCAAGCGCGCGTCTCGACACGGGTTCTGCACGACGCTCTCGACCTGTGAGGAACGACCGGGACCGACTCCTCGACATAAAGCCGCTTCACATCTCTCGGATCAGTCCGGTCCGCTCGCCCCGAAATCCCGTTGCGCGAGATCTACGTGGGGCGTCCGCGGGCGTCGTTGCCCGTGAAGACGCGGACCTTGTCGATGACGCTCGAAAACTGCGCGTTGTTGCCGGTCGAAAAGTGCGCGGTTGTTTGTCGGGGGTGAGCTTACGCGTCTGGGTTGTCGGCGGTGGCTCTGATGCTGGGGAGGGTGTCGATGCCGCGGTTGCGGAGCCGGTAGCTGGCGCCTTTCAGGGTGAGGACGTCGGCGTGGTGGACGATGCGGTCGATCATCGCGGCGGCGACGGCTTGGTCGCCGAACACGCCGCCCCAGCTGGAGAACGGCAGGTTCGAGGTGAGGATCAGCGAGGCGTGTTCGTAGCGCGACGACACGAGCTGGAACACGAGGTTGGCGGCGTCTTGCTCGAAGGGCAGGTAGCCGACTTCGTCGATGATGATCAGTCCGTAGCGGCGTAGCCGGGCGAGCTCGGCGGGCAACTCGGCCGAGGCGGTGGGCGTCTTGGAGGCGGGCGACCCAGTCGACGGCGGTGGCGAACAGGACACGATGTCCGTGGTGTGCGGCGATCGACCCGAGCGCGGTCGCGAGGTGGGTTTTGCCGGTGCCGGGTGGGCCGAGCAGCACGACGTTGCGGGCTTCGGTCAAGAACGCGCCGGAGGCGAGCGCGGCGACTTGTTGGCGGACGGCGGGTTGGTGGTCCCAGTCGAAGTCGTCGAGGGTCTTGCGGGCGGGGAACCCGGCCCAGCGGATCCGCTGCGCGGCGCCGGAGGCGTTGCGTGCGGAGACTTCGCGTTCGAGCACCGCGGCGAGGTAGTCCTCGTGGGTCCAGCCGGCATCACGTGCCTGGTCGGCGAGCCGGGCGGCGGCTTCGAGCGATCCGTGGCGCTTTCAGCGCGGCGGCGAGGTAGTGGATCTGCTTGACCGCATCGATGGTGGGTTGTTGCTTGCGGCCATCAGGCGACCTCCATCCCGATCGAGGCCGAACGCCCGGTCGTAGTCGGCCAGGTCACGCACCAACGCTGTGTCGGCGTCACGCGTGTGGGACGCGTGAAGTCTTCACGCAACTGTTGGGCGACCGCGACGTGGGCGGGGTCGGTGACGGTCATGTGCCGCGCCCACACCCGGGCGTGATCGGCGACGAGACGCCCGTCGAGCCGCACCACGCACACGTTGCAGGTCGGCGATCACGCTGACTTGCCGGCCGATCGCGGTCGGGTCGACGGAGTAGTCGTTGCTGTCGATCGCGGACGTAGTAGTCGCGGCCGAGCCGGATCTGGTTGAACCAGCCGACCCTCGGTGGGACCGGCGGCAACGTCAGCATCGCTGCCCGGTCAGCGTCGACCAGATCGATCGGGCGGGCCTTGATCGTGCGCACCACCCGCCGGTTCGCGCCGTCGATCCAGTCGGCGAACTGGGCGTTGAAATCGGCCGGTGAGGCGAACTCGCGGCCCGGCATGAACGACGTCTCGAAGAACCCGTTGCGCCGCTCGACAAGCCCTTTCGATTCCGGGTCGTTGGCCTTCAACTGGTGCATCCGGGTGGCCAGCGTCCCGCAGAACTCGCCGACCCCCTGGGCGAGCCGGTTGCGCCGGCCGATGCCAGACTCGTTGTCCCACAACAGCCGACGCGGGACCCGCCCGAACCCCTCGATCAGCGACCACGTCCCCAACAGCAGGTCCGGCGTCTGACGCGTCGGGATCATCTCGGCGGAGATGAACCGCGAGTACGCGGCCGTGTGCACCAACACCGGCAACAACGCCGCCGTGCCGTCCTCGAGCGGGATCTTCTTCGGCGGGAACCACAAGTCACACTGCGCGGCGTCGCCCGGCGCCCACACCAGCCGATCCGCCGGATCCGGCCGACGCTGCTCCGGTCGCAACCGAGCCACGTTCTCACGGAACCACGACGACGAACCCTGCCAGCCGACACGCTCAGCCAGCACCGTCGCCGGCATGTCCGGCGTGCTCTATCAACAGCGCACGCACCCGCGACTCGAACGGCGTGAACGACGTCTCGGCCGCCGGCGCACGTTCATACTTCGGCGGCTCAGTCGAGTTCACCGCCCTCGTCACCGTGTTGCGCGAGATCCCCAGCCGCTCAGCGATCCGCGTCTGCGGAACACCCTCAGCGGCCAGCCTCCTGATCAATGCCCAGTCCTCCAAAGTGATCACCCTCCAAGTTTCGAGTGCTCACTTTTCGCCCGGCAGGACTGCTCAGTTTTCAACCGTCATCGACACTTTTCAACCGTCATCGACAATAGATCGTCCTCAACCTGGCGAGCGGACGGTGCGGGCTGATTTCCTCGGTTGTCGCAGCGGGAGGTGTCGCCCGAACGATTTGATCGGACGGCGTCTGCTCCGTCGATTGCAACGTGGGGTGCGCTGGCGCCATCGAGTTCTCGTCGCTTGGAGCCAAGCGCGGTCGCCAGCCGCTCAGGCGACGCATTCGGCGGCGGCCGCTGACGGAGGTCACGCGGCACCGCGAGCTGGGCCGCTTCGGCCAGGTCTCGCAGTGACTGCATCGCCCGCGAGCAGTGCGTTTTGACCGAGCCCGGCGAGATCGCCAGGCGTTCTGCGATCTCGATCTCGCTCAGGTCCGAGAAGTGACGCAGCGAAACAACTTGCCGTTGACGTGTGGGCAGGGTGGCGAGCAACTCGACCAGTTCGCCACGATCGAACGATGCGACGCACAGGTCCTCGGGCGACGGCTCGGGCGCCTGGACTGTCGACCGAAGCGGAGCCCGTTCGCGAACGTGCCTCGCCCTCAACGCCGACCGGGCTCCGTTCAGCACCATCGAGCGCAGGTACGCCAACTCCTTGCCGGGCTCGGGCCACCGGTCATGTGTCGCCAGCTGGGCGAATGCCGCCTGAACCTGCTCCTCGGCCGCCAGACGTGAATCGACCAATCGAGCGACGCCGCGGATCAGATCGTCGAAGTGGTCACGGTAGAGCTCGGCGATCAGGACCGACCGGCTCACTGCGGATGTGGTTGTCACTGTGGTCATGAGGAACAGCGTGCGGACTCACGGTTTCCAAGCAGTTTCCACCGCATCGTCATCAGCCGATACGGTTGGCGGTTGGTGACCACAGCCAGCGCAAGATTGTTTGGATCGACGGTGCTCGTCCTCGACGGGGATGCGGTTGCTGTCGGTCGGGCCCAGGTCCGCGAGCTACTCACACTGCTGGCGGCCCGCAATCACCGGTCGGTCTCGGTCGATGAGTTGATCGACCATTTCTGGTCGAGTGAGCTGCCCGCCGCTCCCCGCAAGGCACTCAACGTGCTCCTGTCGTGCCTGCGCACAGCATTGGGCCCGGCGGCCGACCGTCGTGGGCCGATGGCGATTCGTACATCCTCTACCTCGACGACACAGACGTCGAAGCGTTCCAACAGCTGATCGAAGCCGGCCGCACCGCAACCGGGCCGGACTCGATCATCGCCCTGCGTTCGGCGCTCGAACTGTGGACCACCGCCCCTATGGCCGACGCCGACGGCGCTGCGTTGCTGACCCACCTCCGGAACTCAGCCTCGACGAGGAGCGGTGGTTCGCTGTGACGCGGCTGGTGCGAGTTGTTGGGCGACGCCGGTGATCCGAGTGCTGCGGTCGAGATGGCACAGCCATTTTTTGCCGAGCGGCCGCACCTCGAGCGGCTCGTGAGTGGATTGGCCGTGCTGGCACGGGCGGGCCGCAAGTCGGAGGCGCTCGATGTCGTCACCACGTGCCGCACGGCTACGTGGCGAGCTTGGCTCGATCCCAGCCGCTCGCTGCTCGACACGGAACGGTCGATCCTCGA
>CAVOWX010000010.1:0-61928 GCA_963700265.1 uncultured Acidimicrobiaceae bacterium
ACTTCGACGGCAACGGCATCGCCCAACCGCTCGTCGTGTTGCTCGGTTATGCGATCATCGGCGCGGTGATCCTCGGCTTCCTCGACTGGTTCCGGTCCCCCGAACTGTCCGTTCCCGGACTCGACGGCGACGACGCAACCCAAGCCGCCGGCGTCGCGATTCCCGTCGGGCCCCTGCCGTAGTTGCGGCGAACACAGCACGGGGAGCGCCGTACTCACCCGATTGCTAGTTTCCAAGCGTGCCCAACTCGCGGAAGTCGTCGACCGCGTCGCTGAGCACCCCGACCTTCGTCGCCCCCCTCTTCGGGGCGAGGTTCGATCCGCCACGGCGCCGGTCGAGCGACGTCGACAGAACGGCCCTGCTGACGTCGAGCAACGATGGCAACCTGGCCCGGCTCGTCATCATTTCTGCACCGGCCGGTGATCTACGGCAAGTCCACGCTTGCAGCCCAACTCGATGCGGCGGACACCGTCCGCAAGCGGATGTGGCACCCCATCGAACCCATCGACAACGATCCGGTCGCGTTCGCTGCCCGCCTGCTCGCCGGCCTCGAGCGACTGGCCCCGTTCTCACCCGAGATGCGGGCTGTCGCCGACAGCAGACAGCGACCCGGACAAACACCGAGATGGTTCCGATGCTGCTGTCGGTGATACTTCAGTGCGAGCCGCTGCGGATCACGTTCGACGACGCTCATCACCTCGTGTCGCCGGCCAGTCTGTCGATTCTTCAGCAGATCATCGCCGCGATGGGCGAAGGATCACAGGTGGTCATCGCCACCCGTGTCACGCCCGACCTCGGGCTTGCCCGTCTGCGTGCCTTGGGCCATATCTCGCCGAGATCGACCGAACCAGCTCGCGATGGACCTCGACGCAACGTCGGCGGTGCCGCGGTTGTTGGGCATCGAGTTGGACATCGCCGGTACCGAGGCGTTGCATCAACAAACGGAAGGATGGCCGGCGGGTCTCGCGGCTTGCGGGATCGCCATGTCGAACTCGCCGAACTCAGGGGCGCCCCTCATCCCCTCGGGCCGCCGACGAGAGATCGCCGACTGTGGTCGAGGAGGTGCTGCCCAACAGTCCGACGAGGTTCGTGCGTTCCTCGTACGGATCGCATTTGCTCAGACGGTTCAACGCCCAACTCTGCGATGCAATGCTCGCCCGGGACGGGTCGCCGAACTCCTCGACCGTCTCGACCGGATCCACCTGTTCGTGGTGCCCCTCGACGACGAACGCGGTCGGTATCGGTTCCACCACCTCTTCGGCGAGCTGCTCAATGACCAGTTCGAACGGATGGGAGCACCCGAACGGAATCTGTTGCTCGACCGAGCGAGCGCTCTGGCACCTCGAACACGGCACGATCGACGAGGCGCTGCACTACGCGCAGCGCAGCGGCGATTTCGCACTTGCGGGCCAGATCGCCCTCGGACATGGTCCGAGGCTGATCAGAGCAGGGCAGATCGACACGCTTCGAGCCTGGATCGAGCGCTCGACCGACGACGAGGATCACCTCCGACGCGGCGTTCTGCATCGCCGCGGGCGGGGTCGCTGCCCTGTTGGGTGACTCGAAAGCTCACCGATTCGTCCACGCCGCCGAGCAGCTCCCGCTCGAGCAGACCGTCGCCCGATGGAGCGTCGTCGATGCGCTCTTCGTTCACAACATTCGGGCGCTGATGGAAACGAGGGATTCGTCCAGATGCTGGACGACGGTCATCAGGTGCTACGACTCGAACACGTGGCGCACTCACCGTGGATGACGGTGGCTGTCCGGCGCGTATCGGACAGGCGCTCGTCGGCCTCGGGCGGCCTGATGAAGCACTCCCGTATCTCGAGGAAGGGCTGCGTCTGCGCCGAGTTCTCCATCCGTGGCTATCAGGAGCTCGTGTTCCTCGGTTGATCCGCCTTGCCCATCTCGATCTCTCCGAGTTCACCGCTGCACCGGCCGTGTCGAGGAGGGATCCGCATCTTGAACCGGAGCGATGTGTCGCGGCCGCTGCACACGGTGCCGCCGCTTCTGGACGGCCGAAGCGGGCATCGCGGCACGCCGCGGTGATCTCGATCGGGCCCGGCGTGCGCTCGCCCTGGTCGAACAACATCTTAGGATCTGGCGGCGGCAATGGTGTGGTACCAAGCAGAAGTCGCCGTTGGATGCGCGGAGACCTGCTGGGCATTCGGAGACCAGGCCATGGCGACTCGATTCGCCGACCGGGCCCGCGCCTGCCGTACTCGTGCCGGACTCGGAGACCTTGACCAATCGACTCGCCAGCGCCGCGAGCACAGCGAGCGGACTTGCGCGATGTTGACTCCGGTGGAACACAGATCCTCCAACAACTCGCAACACATCTCACCCTCGAACAGATCGGTGGAGAGCGATACGTCTCGCGAGCCACCGTCAAGTCCCACGTCTCGCGTCGATCTACTCGAAGCTCGGCGTCCGCACCCGCGCCCAGGCCGTGTCGATCCTCCGAGCCGACCCGACGAGCACCACCAGGAGCGCCGTGAGGAGTCCGACCGAGGTTCTTCGCAGCACCCCGATACCGCGACTTGTGCGTGGCGATGTATGCGGGTCCGCCAGACCCTCGACCTGGCTACCTGCGCAGTGCGTCGGCTGGGAGTTCGCCCTGGCCGTAGTCGCGTCGCTGCGTCGCCGTCCACACCGTGACCTGATCACCGACGACGCGGTACGTGCCTCCAACGTTCACGAGGGCCGTGTTCGCATTGACGCCGACGAGAGCGACGTCTCTGCCGACCATCCGTCGAACCAGCGGACGACGACCGACGGGATCTCGTCGAAGTGGGGAACGATGTGCACGCCGGGCCACAGGCCGAAGCGCGATCGGGCCCGCGGAACCCCCACCGAACTGCTCGCCCTGGATCATCGCCCCAGCGCTACAGCCTGCGAGGAGCGCACCTCGCTCCACCACGTCGGTGATCGCCTGCCAAGCGAGGCTCGCATCGAGAGTGTCGTAGAGGTAGCTCGGCCGTCCGCACCGAGAGGTAGACGAAGTCGGCGGGCGCCGATCGGATCGGCGAGCGATGCATCGTTGGCGCTGGCACGATTCCGACAGGCTCGTACCGGTTCAGCCTCGACACCCAGGGCAGCGAAGTGGTCGACTCCGCGGTGCATCCAATCGTCGATCTTCTCGTTGCCTTCTGGTCCTGCAGCCGTGGGGAGGCAGAACCACGCGGCGGCGGGTTGTCGAACAGCTCGATGAGTGTCGGTCGACCGCAGCCATCGGCTCGAGGTATTCGCCACTTCCTACGACAGCGAGCATGATCGCCTCCGCGTCGACGGCGCCACGCCGAGGAACAACCGTGCGCTCGGCCGCGACTAACACGGCCAATGGGCATCGTCGACCATGGCCCGGTCATACTCGTCCCAGTTGTCGTGCGTCCCCTCCTCCCGCGGCCCGGAACACGTCGCGGAGCAACAGCCGGACGGCGTCGAGATCGACACCCTCGCGGAGGTCATCGGGACCGATCAGCTCCGCGGGCTCCGTCACCGAGATCCACTTCCAGTCACGCCTGACGAGCACGGTCACTTGTGAACCGCGGCGGACGTGACCGACTCGTGCAGCTCGACCGATCGAGACGAATGCCACGTGCGGCTCGCCGGTGATCGGATGATCGATGACGCCGCAGTTGACCACGCTCGACAGCACTCGACCATCGGACTGCGTGGTACTCACGACGGCAAGGCCGCTGCTCCTGCGCGAGGAATGACCGCACTCCATCCAGGTCGGGCATGCTCTCGGTTCCTTTCGACAGGGTCATGGTGTCAGCAGTGACCCGACGACGCCATTCCGGCTCGTTGTCGTCGATGCGTCGAGGGCGGAGGCCTCGGCGCCGGTGGGTGGGGTGCGCAGCGCCACGTACACGGCGCCGGCGATCGCGGCGCCGGCAGCAACCCACATGGCGAGTCCGAATCCGTCGGTGACGGCGGACTGAACGGCTGCGACGATGCCCTGGGCGTCGGCTCCGGCCTGGGAGGCGGCTCCGAGTCCGACGCCGGGGACTTCGCGGATGACGTCGTCGAGCGCCCGTCGGCAGGCCTGCGGCAGCATCATCGATTCCGGCGCGGTAGCCGGCGGTGAGCATCGAGCCGATCAACCGCGACGCCGAGGGCTCCGCCGAGCTCGCGAGCCACGTCGTTGATCGCCGACGCCACACCCTGACGTTCGGCGGGTAGCGCCTCGACGATCGCCTCCGTCGCGGGCGGACCGGCGAGGCCCATGCCGGCGCCGAAGACCAGCAGCGCGAGTGCGAACATCCAGTAGGCGGATCCCGACGAGAGGAAGGTGAATCCGGCGGCACCGGCAGCGAGCACGACCAGTCCGACGCCACCGACGACGCCGCGGCTGACGGTACTGCTCGAGTCGCGTGGCGATCGCCGCCCCGAGCGGGATGCTCACGCCGATCGGCAGGAAGGCGAGGCCGATGGTGAGCGGGCTGTAGCCGAACACGAACGCGAGGAACTGCGCTCCCACGTAGAAGAATCCGAATGCGGCGAAGAACTGCAGGAAGATCGACACCGAGCCGGTCGAGAAGCCCCGGAGACCGAAGAGACGAACGTCGAGCACCGGGCGATCGGTACGCAACTCCCACCCCACGAACGCGGCGAGGAAGATCACACCGGCGCCGAAACCACCGAGGGTCTCGGTCGAGGTCCAGCCCTTGACGGGCCCTTCGATGATTCCGAACACCAGCGCGCCGATCCCGATCACCGACAGGATGCTGCCGATCGGGTCGAGGTTGGACTCTCTGGGATCGGACGTCTCGGGCACGAACAGCAGTGTCATGACGGCGATGACCACACAGAGCGCCGCGGTCCCGGCGAAGATCGAACCGAACCAGAACGACTCGATCAGCGCTCCAGCGACGAGGGCGCCGAGTGCGCCACCCACCGCAGCACTGACCGTCCAGGCAGCAACCGCCTGGGAGCGTCGTTCGGCGGGGATGACGTTGGTGATCGTCGAGAGCGTGCCGGGGAAGATCATGGCGGAGAAGGCCCCGCCGAGGAAGCGGCTGGCGATGAGTGCGCTGATGTCAGTCGTCGACGACGCCCAGACCAGCGATCCGATCAGACCGACGAATCCGATCAGCATGAGTCGCTTGCGCCCGAAGCGGTCGCCGAGGGCACCGGCGGGCAACAACAGTGCCGCCAACGCGATTGCGTAGGCGTCGATGATCCAGGCGAGGTCCGACTGCGATGCCTGCAGCTCCTGGCCGATCGTCGGGATCGCGACATTCAAGCTGGCGACGCCACCGACGATCACCACCACCGCCAGACACATCGTCGCGACGATCAGCGTCGCGCGCAGTGGTGATGTCGCTGGATCCACGACCACGTCGTGAGCTCGTCCGGTTGCCGTCATCGTGCTGCCTCCTTGTGGAGTCGACCGAGAATGAACCCGGGCGCGAGCCGGCTCACCACCAGGACTCGTGAAGTGCTCAGCATTGGTTGGTGCTCCTTCGAGTTCTCGCTTGCGAACTGCAAGTGACGCTACCTTGATCACTCTGGATTCGCAAGTAACATGGCCACATGTCACCGTCGCCATCAACCGAGCTGCGTTCGTCGTGTCCTGTCGCGGCGTCGCTCGACGTGCTCGGCGACCGTTGGACCCTGGTGGTGCTGCGCGACCTGCTGATCGGCGGGACGACCCACTTCGCCGACTTCGCCACCGACGAGGCGATCGCCACCAACACGCTCGCTGAGCGCCTGCAGCGCCTCCGCGACGCCGGCGTCATCGCTCGCGTGAAGGATCCCGAGGACGGTCGCCGCTGGATCTACGTGCCGCGGCGCCCGGCGATCGAGCTGATCCCCGTCCTCGTCGACCTTCTGATCTGGGGCATCGCCAACACCACCGTCGACGTTCCGCCCGAACAGGCCGGCGCCGCCGAGCACCGAGATGCGTTGATCGCCCAGATCACCGAGCAGGCGAGCTCACGGCTCGTCGACTGAGTCAACCCGCTCGCCGAGCGAGTCCCGGCGGGCCGTCCACCCACGCAGCCGACGTCGAGAACTCGTACCTGCGCTTGATGAGCTCGTACAGCACGTAGCCGTGGGAGAGCGTGATCCACATCACGCCGATCCCCTCCTCGAAGGTGCCGGCGACCGCAACCGTGATGCCGACCGAGATCAAGTCACCGATTCCGACGATCGTGAGATCTCCGTAGGCGATCAACTCGATGGCGTCCATGTCCTGTCCGGGAGCGACCTGGCCGGGAGCGAGCATGATCAGGCCGAGGAATCTGAATCCCCGATACCGGAGCACCGGTGCGATCGCAACGAACACGTTGCTGCGCTGCAGCCGGCCGAGCACGTACTCGCGACAGACGGTTCCAAAGATGATCAGCCCCAGCGTGAACTGGATCGTGACGATGACGTCGGGCGACAACATGGCGTGCGTGCTTTGATCGAGCGTGGGAGTGTTCGGATCGCGTGCTCAGGTGGACGTCGTGGCTGGGGACCACTCGTCATGTGCGGCAGAGATCGCCCGGAACGACGCGACGACGGCCACCAGACCGGCGAGTGTGCGCACTGCGTGGAGCAACAGCCAGCGGTGGAGCTGAGTGGTCGCTTCGTCGGCCGTGACGTCATCGGTCCAGATCCGGATGTTCGTGGGAAGGTGGTAGACGAGAGTGATCAGGACCGAGACGACGAGCCCTGCCGCGGCGATCTGCCAGTTCCGTCGTTCCCGTGATGCCACCGGGGCATTGCGCAGTGCGACCACAACTGCGATCGCGGCGGGAGTCAGCGTGACGGCGATGCACGGGAGCAGGAACAGGAACGTGTTCAGCCACGTGTCCGCCCAGACCAGCGAGTCGATCTGCACCCACTGCCGCCCGAGCCCCATGCCGATGGTCGCCATGACCGCGGTGAACCCGACCGATCCGCCGAACGCCACGAGTGGAGTCCGCGAGGTCATGCCCGTACCAAGGAGTTCGGGGCATCTCGATCCGTCAGTTCATATCGCTTGCTCACTGCAAGTGACTCTAGGGACGTCACTCCTCGATTGCAAGTGACAAACTGGGCGGGGCAACCCTGACCAGCCGCTCGACGCCCAAGTCGATCTCCGAGATTGCGTCTGCAAGTTCCTGATCGGCGCCCTACGGGGCTGCGACGGATGCTGCTTCCTTGGCGATCAGCATCTGTCGCAGGCCGTCTTCGACCGCGGCGCGGCTTCGCTTGGATCCGATGGCGCCGGTGACGACGTCCGCCTCGTACCGGGTGATGGTGGGAACCGCTTCGTTGATCAGGTCGAAGCCCTTCGGTGAGAGCTTGATGAGCGTGCCGCGACGGTCGTTCGGGTCAGGAAGGCGTTCGATCAGGCCAGCGGCTTCGAGGCGATCGAGCCGTTTGGTCGTGCCGCCGGAGGACAGCATCAGCGAAAGCTGGAGATCCCTGATCTTCATGGTGTCGCCAGAAGCCCGCCTACGAAGCGTGGCGAGCATGTCGAAGTCCCCGAGCGTCAGCCCGAACTGGCCAAGTACGTCCTCCCTGCCGGCCTC
Source organism: uncultured Acidimicrobiaceae bacterium (assembly GCA_963700265.1). GTDB lineage: Bacteria > Actinomycetota > Acidimicrobiia > Acidimicrobiales > Ilumatobacteraceae > Ilumatobacter. The sequence continues at coordinate 7,509 of CAVOWX010000010.1, forward strand.
CAGATAGCGGGCGAGCCGGAGGATCCGTCCGGTGATCGGCAGGCCGGCCACCTCCAGGTCGGGGAGCCAGCCTCTGACTTCTTCAACGATCTCGTCCATTGCGTCGGTCTCTCGTTTCACGTCCACACAAGAATCTTACCAGCAAGACTCTTGACAGCAAGCATCATCTTCCGCATACTGGAAAGTGTCTCGCCGAGAAGATACTTCTGAGAGTGAGACACCCGTTCTCGACAACACCGGAGGAAACAATGCGCACCACTCGCAACCCCAACAGCACGGTCCTGGTCATGGCAGCCAGCACCCGTACCGGATCGATCAACCAGGCACTCGCTCGCCAGATCACCGATCACCTGCACGCATCGGCAACAGCCGACCTCGTGGACCTTCGTGAGTATCCGATGCCGCTCTACGACGGTGATCTCGAAGCACGCCACGGTGTGCCGGCTTCTGCCACTGCGCTGGCCGAACGAGTCGCCGGCGCCGACGCTCTCGTCATCGTGTCGCCGGAGTACAACGGCAGCTTCAGCCCCCTGTTGAAGAACACCATCGACTGGGTCACCAGAGTCGACACCACCGCCTTCGCCCATCTGCGGGTGCTCGTCGCCTCGGCCAGTCCTGGAGGTGGTGGTGGGGCCAACGGGGCAGCCATGGTCCGCACCTGGCTCTCCAACATGGGCATCGACACCGCCGACCGCAGCCTCTGCGTCGGTCAGGCGTCGATCGGAGACGACGGTGACGTCGTCGGTCTCGATCACACCGAACTCGACCGTTTCGCACACCAAGCCGTGTCCGAACGGTCCGCCGCCTGACAGGGCATCGAGGCGAGGAGGAATCCCATGACCACCACACTCATCGACCAACTCCCAACGACCACACGAGCGGAACCTGCAAGGTCGAGTCGGCGCCTGGATCCGTTCATCACCGGGCTCGCCCCGGCTGCGTGGGGGCTCACCTACATCGTCACCACCGAACTGTTGCCGCCGGGCCGTCCCCTGCTGGCCGCAACACTTCGAGCCCTCCCAGCCGGTCTGGCTCTGGCCGCCCTCACTCGACGGCGTCCGACCGGTTCGTGGTGGTGGAAAGCCGCAGTGCTCGGGGTGCTGAACATCGGGGCGTTCTTCGTGCTGCTGTTCGTCGCCGCGTACCGCTTGCCCGGCGGTGTCGCCGCCACGCTCGGTTCGATCCAGCCCCTCATCGCCGCCGGACTCGCCACTCCGGTGCTCGGCGAACGGTTCCGCCGCACCACCGCCGTCGCCGGCACCCTCGGCGTCATCGGCGTCGGACTTCTCGTGCTGCGCTCCGGCGCGGAGCTCGATGCCGTCGGCGTCATCGCCGGCCTCGCCGGAGCTGTCTGCATGGCCACCGGCGTCGTACTCACCAAGCACTGGGGCCGCCCTGTTTCGCTTGCGGCGTTCACCAGCTGGCAACTGATCGCCGGCGGACTCCTCCTTGCCCCGATCGCGCTCGCCATCGAAGGCCCGCCACCAGCAATGACCGGCCAGAACCTCATCGGATTCACCTGGCTGGCCACTGGCGGCGCAGCGATCTCCTACCTGATCTGGTTTCGAGGCGTCTCCCGACTCCCCGTCGCCCAAGTCTCGCTGCTCGGCCTGACGAGCCCAATCGTTGCCACCACCGCCGGTCTCGTCGTGTTGCACCAGACCCTCAGCCCGGCCCAACTCCTCGGCGCAGCCCTCGTCCTCTCGGCCATCTGGATCGGCCAACGACCTCAACAGACCCAACCCGCTCTCCAACCAACACCATCACCATCGCAGAAGGAGACCTCGTCATGACCACCCACGACCCCGCCGACTCGGGTCCAGCAGGACACAAGAAGCCGGCCAACCGACATGAACATCACCATCTTCGGAGCCACCGGACAGGTCGGCCGCCGGATCGTCGACGAGGCGATCGCCCGCGGCCATCGAGTCACCGCCGTCACCCGCAGCGGTGCAGCTCCTCACCATCACGACTCGGTCGCGTGGACGGCAGGCGACGCCCGTGAACCCCGAGACGTCGCCCGCCTCAGCCGGGACCACGACCTCGTGATCAGCGCGACCTCGGGGCCCCGCACTGGCGGTCTCGAGCTCGCCATCACCGCCGAAGCACTGCTCGAGGGAGTCGCCGCCACCGGCACCCGGCTCATGGTCATCGGCGGCGCTGGGCCCCTCATCGTGCCCGACAGCGATGGAAGGCTGGTTGCAGAAGACCCCCGCTTCGTCCCAGCGTCGATCCGCGGTGTGGCGAACGCCTGCGTCGCGCAACTCGATGTGCTGCGCCGAAACTCGACGGTCGACTGGACCTACTTCAGCCCGTCCGCCGACATGACGCCGGGCCGACGCACGGGGCAGTTCCGGACCGGCACGAATGAGCTGATCATCGACAGCAGCGGGGCGTCGAGCATCTCACTCGAAGACGTCGCCGTCGCACTGCTCGACGAAGCCGAGCATCCCCAGCACCCCCGAACCGCCTTCACCGCCGGCTACTGAACGCGTCGACGCCGATCCACACGACCAGACAACCAACACAACAAACAGAAACGGAGACCCCGACATGAACACCCAACCCACGACCCAACACGCCGGACCGACCACACCCGACACGCCGGGCCGACGGTTCGCCACAGCCCGTACCGCGGGCATCCTCTACGTGATCATCATCGCCTGCGGCCTCTTCGCCGAGATCGGTGTCCGCTCCCGACTCATCGAGGCGGGCGACCCTGCCGCCACGGCACGCAACATCGTCGATTCTCCGATGCTGTTCCGGGCTGGGCTGGCCGCCGACATCGTCATGTTCATCGCCGATGTCGCCATTGCGGTCGTCCTCTACCAGCTGCTCAAACCCATCAGCCGAACACTGGCGCTGCTCGCCGCAGCGTTCCGCATGACCCAGACCGCGGTCATCGGCCTGAACTTGCTCAACATGTTCCAGGCCGTGCGCATCCTCGACGACGCCGACTACCTCGACGCCTTCGGCACCGGCCAGACCGACACGCTGGCGCTGCTGTACCTCGACGCCCACAAGTACGGCTACATCCTGGGTCTGGCGTTCTTCGGCGTCAGCACACTCATCGTCGGCTACATGGCGCTCGCCTCCAAGCAAGATGCCCCGTCCGCTCGGCGTGCTCCTCGTGTTGGCCGGCGCCGGCTACCTGATCGACACGTTCAGCTTCTTCCTGATCCCCGGCTACGACGGGTCGGCATCGCCGATCGTCCTCGCACCAGCCCTGGTTGCCGAGGTCTGGTTCGCCCTGTGGCTCCTCACCCGGGGCCGCAGCCTCGACCAGCTGACCGACCGGGACTCCATGCACGTCGCGGAGCGCCCGAACGCCGATCGCCTGGTCGGAGCCACGGCATGACGACCCGCACTTCTCACGACCAACACGTCCTCACGAGACCTCATCACAGATCGGAGACCACGATGAAAGCCATCACCAGGGACCGCTTCGGATCCCCCGACAGCTTGACCTTCAGCGACATCGATCGCCCCACCATTCCGACCGGCCACGTACTGGTCCAGGTCGAGGCAGCCGGCGTCAACCGCGGCGACGCACTCGAGATGCGGGGCTGGCCCTACCTCGCCCGGCTCATGGGCTACGGCCTCGCCCGCCCCAAGCACCCGGTGCTCGGCACCGACATCGCCGGACGGGTGATCGCCATGAGCGACGACGTGCAGGGCATCGACATCGACGACCAGGTCGTCGGCTTCGGAACCGGAGCGTTCGCCGAGTTCGCGACCATCCCAGCTTCCATGGCAATCCGTCGGCCCGCACAAGTCGGCACCGAGCAGGCAGCCGCCATGCCCACCACCGGCGTGACCGCGCTGCAAGTGATCCGAGACGCTGCCCACGTCGAACCCGGCCAACACGTCGCCGTGATCGGAGCATCCGGGGGCGTCGGCACCTTCACGGTGCAGATCGCCAAGGCGTACGGGGCCGAGGTGACCGCCGTTGCCGGCGCACGCAACGTCGACCTCGTCCGATCAATCGGCGCCGACCATGTCGTCGACTACGCCATCGACGACATCGCGACACACACCGGACGCTACGACGTGATCATCGACCTCGTCGGCAACCAGCCCCTTCGGACTCTGCGCCGAGCACTGACGCCGATCGGCACGTTCGTGGTCGTCGGCGGCCAGAATCCTCGGTCGATCACCGGCATGCAACGTTTCGCGACTGCGGCTGCGGTGTCACCGTTCACGCGCCAACGCCTCGTGCCGCTGTTCTCGAAACCCAACCGCGCCGACCTCGACTCCCTGGCCGAACTCGTCGACGACGGTGCGCTACGCCCCATCGTCGGGCGCACCTTCGACCTCAGCGACACCGCCGAGGCCATCCGCCACATCGAGACCGGACACGGCACCGGCCGAACCGTCATCACCACCTGACGTCGAACCAACCGGCAAGAAGGAGGAACCGACCATGCCCACCGACACCCGCAACCCGCTCAGCCAACTCGACCCCAACAACGTCCACGGATCGTGGAGCCGACTCGGCTTCGAGCAGATGAGCGACAGCGATCTCCTCCGAGCCGCCACCGAGCTGTTGGTCGTGCCCCATCGGGAGCCAGCCGATTCGTTCACACTGCACGCCCCGCTCGAGTTGATGGCCCGAGCCCAGATGCTCCCGGCTGTGTCCCAAGACCGGCGAGAGGCGGCCCGGCAGCGGATCGCGCACATCGCCACTACCTGGGCCCGGACCGGAACACCGGCAACCACTGAGGAGGCCAAACCCGTCGAGAAGCCGCTCGATGCGCTCGCCGGGGCCCTGCGCGAGGGCGACCCGGCTGCGGTCGACCGTGCGTTCATCGCGCTGTGCGCTCACCGCACCCAGGACGAGATCATCGGGGACCTCGCCGACGTCGTACTGCCCCACCTCGGCGGTGCTGCGCACGGCGCCATCTTCTTGGAGTTGCTCCCCCGGTTCCGACCGATCGGCGTCAACCCGGCGCTGATGGCCCGCACGCTGCTCGGCGACCTCGCCCGCCACCCCGACCGGCAGCTGTCGTGGTTCACCCGTCCCCGACCCGAGCGGGCCGACGACGTCACCTTGACCGAACGACTGGTCTCGCCAGAAGCAGACGGTGAACCGTCGAGCCACTTCGTCCAGCCAACGATGACACTCGTCGACGAAACCGGACTCGCCTACCGCACCCTGGCCGACGTCACCGATGGAATCACCATCGACCAGGCCCGCCACGAGTTGTTGGCGGTCGCAGCCATGTCGATGCTGCAAGACGAGCCGGCCAACGCGCCATACGGCTGGACGCACTGCCTGACATTGCCGCAAGCGGCACTGGCCGTCGCCGAGCGAGCGTCGGATCCTCAGATCGCGATCGACGTCGCCGCCACCTACGTGCTCGGCTTCCGGGCCACGCAGAGTTCCGGCCCGATCGACCCGGCGTGGGAACCGGACCCACCCGCCACGGTCGACGTCCGGGAGATCATCGGCTCCGAACCGTCAGCGGCAGCCGCCCTCGCTTGGCACGCCACCGGCGAGCAACGAGCGCACATCACCCAACAGTTGATCGACCACGCCGCTCCCCACCACGACGCGCACCTCGCCAAGTACACCCTCGCCTGCCTCGACGCCGGTGCTCACGACAGCGCCGACGCCCACCTCTATCTCGCCGCCGCGGCCTACCTGGCCGCTTGGTGGCACCACCACGAACAGACGAACGGAGCAACACCATGATCGAAGTCACCCACATCTCCAAGCGCTACGGCCATCACACTGTCGTCGACGACGTCACCTTCGACGTCGCACCCGGCCGAGTCACCGGTTTCGTCGGCCCCAACGGCGCCGGCAAGTCGACCACGATGCGCACCATGGTCGGCCTCACCCGGCCCGACGCCGGCGAGGTCCGCTACTTCGGCACCGCATACACCGACCTGCCACACCCTGCCCGAGTTGTGGGAGCCGTGCTCGACGCCCGCAGCATGCACCCGGCCGCACCGCCCACAACCACCTGCGGGCAGCGGCCGCGCTCAGCAACATCTCGATCGACCAGGTGGACCGGGCACTCGACACCGTCGGGCTCACCGGCGCAGCCAACCAACGAGCGGGCGGGTTCTCTCTCGGCATGCGACAGCGACTGGCCCTGGCCGTCGCTCTGCTCGGCGAACCCGACGTGCTGCTGCTCGACGAACCCGCCAACGGGTTGGACCCTGACGGGATCCGTTGGCTGCGCACCTACCTCCGGTCCTTCGCCGATCAGGGCGGCACCGTGTTCGTGTCGAGCCACTTGATCGCCGAGCTCGCTCTGTTCGTCGATGACCTCGTCGTCATCGGTGGTGGACGGATCCTCGCTCGCGATCCCGTCGGCGCCTTCACTGCCGCAACCGAAACGACCGTGGTGGCTGAGACTCCCCAGTCGAGCGAACTGTCCCGGCTGCTTGCCGCACACGGCGTCACGATCCGAGGTCGAGGCCGACCGACTGCGTGTCCACGGCACGAACCGGCACCACGTCGCCCAGGTGGCCTTCGATCATCGCATCCGTCTCGACGAACTGACCGAGGTGTCGGCCACCCTCGAAGACATCCTGCTCGATCTCACCGCCACGACCGCCGAGTTCGCGGCGGCATGACCATCACCCATCTCTCCCGCGAAAGGACGACAGACATGAACCACACTGCGATCTCTCCCGTGAACGCCGCGGTCGGGCGACAGAAACCAGCCCCGGCCAGCGGTACCGAGCGGACGAGCCCGATTCGCTCCTTGCGATCCACCCTCGCAAGCGAGTGGATCAAGCTGCGCACACTCCGTTCGACTGCGGCTCTGCTCGGCCTCACGACGGTCGTCGGCGGCTTGGTGGTCGCCGGCCTCACCCGAGCCGCACCCGACCTCTCCCCGACGATCGCCGAGGGCCTGGCCTACCCGGTCGTGTTCAGCGCCGTGTTCGCCGCCGTCGCCGGCATCTCGATGTTCACCAGCGACATCCAACACGGCACCCTCGAACCGACCCTGATCGCACAGCCATCGAGAACCACGATCGCCGCCGCGAAGGTGCTGATCGCCGCGGCGTTCGGCACGGCCGTCGCCGGCCTCAGTCAGGTCGGTGGCCTGGCCGGTGGGTTCATCGCCGGCACTGAGCTCGGCGACCTCTCGACCATCGCCCAGCGCGCATTGTGGGCGATGCTGTTCGTGTCGTTGGCGTCGATCATCGGCCTCGGCGTGGGCATGCTCGCCCGACACAGCGCGGCCGCGATCTCCGGGCTGCTCGATCTGGTGGCTCGTCGTCGAGAATCTCATCGTCGCCCTCGCCCCGGCCCGGATCGCCCGCTTCCTGCCGTTCGTGGCCGGCAACGCCATGGTCGGCATCGACATGGACTCACCCGACACGAACCTCGCAGACCTCACCTTGACGCGTCCACAAGATGCGCTGCTGCTCGCCGCCTACGCAGCCGCCACACTTGTCGCGGGAACCTTGATCCTGCAGAGAACCGAAGCGAGGTAACGACATGAACCCCGACGGCAAGAACGAACCGATACTGCTCGACGGCATCCACCACGTCGCCATCCTCACCTCCGACACCGATCGCCTGGTCCGCTTCTATGGCGAGGTGTTCGGTGCAGTTGTCGAGGACACGTCCGTCGACGGCCCGGTCCGGCTCACCTTCCTCAACATCGGCACCTACACAGAGCTCAACATCTTCGAGATCGACGGCAACCACGAGGCCGATCACCAATCACCGATGTTCGGTCGAGGGCGAATCGACCACCTCGGCGTACGAGCCGCATCAATCGAGGCGTTCAACGAGATCCGTCGACGCCTCATGAACCGTGACGCGACGGACGGATTCGTCACCGACTTCGGGCCCGTGCTCAGTCTGTTCTTCACCGACCCCGACGGTCTCGAAGCTGAGGTCTGTGTCCCCAACCCTGATTCCACACCAGGTGAACGCAACCCGCCCGGAACTCCTGCCCCCGGGTTCGAACCGTCGTGACGGATCGCTTGGGGGACGCGCCTCCGGCGGTAGCACGTGTTCGCTCGGCCTGGAGCATCCGACTCCGGGCCCACGACCCGAAGGCCAAGCGATGGTCGCTGTCGGTTCGTCCGACGGTGATCATGCCGACGCCTGTCGGCGGACGCGAAGTGCCACGAAGGCGGTGAGCGCGGAAGCGACAGCCGTCGCGGGCCCGAACGCCCACCGCTCGACGCCACTGGTCGACGCAAGGTTGCCGACCGTGTTGAGCGCGAGGTAGCCGGAGATCGCCCACGTGGCAGGCGAGAGCCAGCGGGCGGGTCGGCCGATGAGGCCGGCACGGCGGACGACGATCGCCGCTGCGGCGGTCAGTGCGATGGCTGCCGCGCCGGCGACTGCTCGCATGCCGGTCGGGAGCACTCGATCTTGCGTGCCGCCCCAGACGTGTTCGCCGAGCGGCGCGCCGGCCGCAAGTGCGACTTGCAGCCCGGCGAATCCGAGCAGGATCCCGCCTGCACCGATGGCGGCGGTCCGGAGCGCAGTCGTCCTGGCCAGCCGGGATGAGGTCTCTTGGGTGAGGGCGGTGCTCATGACGTCACCTCGGCGGTCTCGCCGCTGCGCAGGAGCGTGGCGCCGATGCCGATGAACCAGACGATCGAGCCGAGTCCGAAGACCATCTCGATCGCTTCGAAGTCGGGGACGACGGTGATCAGTCCGGCGACGGCGGTGACGATGCCGGTGACGTTCAGCCAGCGAGGAAGTCGTGCCGTGAGCAGTCCGGCGATCGAGACGAGCAGGATCCAGATGCCCCCGACGAGTTCGTTGCCGCCGCCGAGCCCGTTGGTGACGGTGTCGATCGTCGACCATACGGTCACGGCACGGTCGGGGTCGGTTTCGGCGAGGTCGGCGACCGATTCGATCCCGATGTTCGAGATCATCCCAGTGGCGTACATGAGCGCCGCCCAGATTGCAGCGAACACCATCCCAGTGTTCGCAAGCAGCGGCGCCGCGCCGGCGAGGCGTTGGCGCAGGGCGAGTCCCATCGGGACGAGTGCGGCGCCGAACACGATGAAGATGCCGATGTACCAGGCGAGCAGGGATCCTTGATGGTCGACGAGGAAGTCGACCGATTCGGCCGGGGTGGCGTCGGGGTCGGTGTAGTCGACCATCGTGGTGGCGAACATGGCGATGCCGTAGCCGAACGTGCCGGCAGCGAGGAGTGCCGCTGCGCCGCCGACTCGCGTCAGGGTGCGTCGTGTCTCGCTCGACGCCGTACCGGTAGCTGTGGGTGTGGGGGGGAGATGGTCGTCATGGTTGTTCTCTTTCGGGTTCACAGGGGATGCCTGTCGTCGGGTGCGGGGTGCTCGCGTCCTGGTCGAGTCGACGCAGGCCGATCACCTCGACGTTGAGCGAGGTGAAGTGGGCGAGCAGCCCGTTGAGGTGCGACGAGTCGCGGATCGCACCGACCAGTCGGGTGGTCCCCGACGTGGTCAGCTCGATCGTGAACTCGTCGATGACCGGGCGGAGGACTCGGTCGGAGGCGTGGCCACCGATCTCGATCTCGTAGCGGGTTGCTCCCGTTCGCTCGGTCATGGCATCACGATGTCGACGAACGGGGTGAGCGGCCATCACTCACCCGCCGTTCTCACCCGGGTGAATCGAATCTGGGAGGAGATCAGCGGCACCGCCTAGCCTCTGGGCGATGGGCGGGGTGGATCTGGGCGCTTTGGTCGCCACGAAACTGCAGGCGCCGACGGTGCCACGACACCTCGTTCGTCGCGCCCGACTCGACCAGCTCATCGACGAGGCGATCGAGGAGCGGCATCGTCTGCTCCTCGTGAGCGCACCGGCCGGATCGGGGAAATCGACCCTGCTCGCGGGATGCCTCGGCGATCGTGACCACGATCTGGCGTGGCTCCAGGTGGAAGACAGCGACGCCGATCCAGTGCGGTTCTGGTCCTATCTCGCGGCTGCGATCGACCAAGTCCGACCGGGTATCACCGACGCGGTCGGTCCGACCATCGTCTCGTCGGGAGGCTCACCGGACGCCGTGGTCACGGCGCTGGTCAACGTGCTCGCCGAGGCGCCGAACCCACTGGTGGTCGCGATCGACGACTATCACGTGATCGACAATCCGGCCGTGCATGCCGGCGTCGAACGGCTCGTCGAACTGTGTCCCGACCACGTCCGGATCGTGATCGCGACCCGCACCGACCCGTCGTTCCGGCTCGGCCGCCTCCGCGTCAGCGGTCAGCTCACCGAGATCCGCGCCGCCGACCTGCGTTTCGACGCCGCCGAAGCTGCAGATCTCCTCGATTCGCCGCTCCTCGATCGGCAGATGCTCGACGAGTTGTGCAACCGGACCGAGGGGTGGGCGGCTGGGCTCGTCCTGGCCGGACTCTCACTGGCCGGCACCGACGACGCCACGGACTTCATCTCCGGATTCCGCGGCGACGACCAGCTCGTCGTCGACTACCTCACCGACGAGCTGCTCGCATCGATCTCACAGGACGATCGGCGACGCTTGATCGAGTCCTCGATCCTCGAACGGCTGACCGGCCCGCTGATCGACGCTGTCACCGGGTCGAGCGACGGGGCTGCGTGGTTGGCGCGCATCGCCGCCTCGAATCAGATGGTCGTGGGTCTCGATCGAACCGGTACCTCGTATCGCTACCACCATCTGCTGCGCGACCTCCTCCGGTTGGAGGCCGAGCGCGAGATCCCCGACCGCCTGCCCGATCTGCATCTCTCCGCCGCAGCGTGGCACCACGAGCACGGTGACATGTACACCGCGATCGAGCACTACATCTCGGGTGGCGATCTCGTCACCGCCGGCGACCTCATCGCCGTCCACGCCACCGCGCTGCTGAACGGCGGGCAGATCTTCACCGTGCTCCGCCTGCTCGACCGACTCGGCGACCTGCCCGAACGCCATTCGCGCAGCGCCCTCGTGCGGGGCTGGATCAATCTCAGCACCGGTCGTTTCGCCGGTGCCCGGCACTACTACGACGTCGCCGCCGAGTTCGACGACGGCACCGACGCCAACCTGACGGCGTCGCTGGGCATCATGGTCCACCTCGCCGAAGGCGACCTCGGCGAAGCGCTCTCGATCGCCGGCCACATGACCGAGCCGACCGAGTCGACCCAGGCCATCGGTCTGGCTGCCGCTCACACGTGGGCAGGGATGTTCGACGCGGCACGCCGGTACATCGCAATCGCTCGTGAGCTCGGCGCCTCCGAACCCTCGGACTATGCGGCAACGGTCGCCCCTGGTCTCGCGGCGGTCGTCGAGTTCGAGTCGGGCAACCTGACCGCCGCGGCCGAACACGCATCGGCGAGCCTCGAGCACGCGCTCGGCCACGGGCTCACCGAGTCGCCCCAGCTGTCGGTCTCCCATGCCATCCTCGCTCGGACCACGTCCGACCCCGATCGCCGCGCCGCCGCCGCCGAACGCGCCATCGAGCTCGCCCGACGGGCGCCGGAGCCGTTCACGTTCGGATATGCCCACGCCATCGTCGGCGACACGGCCTGCGAGCACGACGACCCGGCCGGGCCCGATCTGCTTCGCGCCGCCCGGGAAGCCGTCGACCGGAGCCCTGAATCCGGCATCGTCGGCGCGACGCTGGCACGAATCGAGGCCCGCCATGGGCTCGCCGAGCGGGCTCCGGCCCAGCCGGGGCTCGTCGATCAGATCACCGATCGCGAACTCGCCGTGCTGCGCTACCTGCCGTCGCAGATGACGCAGCGTGAGATCGCCGGCGAGTTGTACGTGTCGCTCAACACCGTCAAGACGCACTGCAAGGCGATCTACCGCAAGCTCGGCGTCGACGGCCGCAAGTCCGCTGTTCACGCCGCTCGCGAGCACGGCCTCCTCTGAGTACCGGCTCGGTCGCGGCTCCGGCTTCGCTCGCGGCGATCTGATCAGCTCAGGTACTCGACGGCCGCGTCAAGGCTCTCGTCGAACCGAGTTTCCAGGTCGACGGGAACACCCGCTGCCTCGTGATCGACGCCGTCGAGATCGGTGTAGACCTCCATCGACATCGTGAACTCGGTGCCGTTCGGCAGCACCCAGTCGATGGCGTCGGAGAACTCACCGAACGACCGGTTGCCGACGACGGTTGCATCTGCGACCTCGGCCGTCGCGAGCGCGAACACCTCGGCGGCACTCGCCGTGATCGGTGAGGTCAACACCATCACCTCGCCCTCGAATCGCTCCGCTCGTGGTTCGATCTCGATCACCTGGACGAACGGATCCGGCTGCGCGTGCGCCCACTTGCGGTACGCGGCCATCTACCGCAAACTCGGCGTCGACGGCCGCAAAGCCGCCGTCCAGACCGCTAGAGATCTCGGCATGCTCTGACGCCGGGTCCGCACACCCGCTCAGAGGTTGGGTGGCGCTGGGCAGCCCGGGAGATGCTGGGTGAGCAGCGCCACGGCGTCGGCGACAGCGGCCGGCTCGATTGCGGCAACGGGCGCCTTGAGCGCGACGCGAACGATCGACAAGGTGAGGTGGTCGACTTCTTCTCCGTTGATGCGGACGACGCACGAGTCTGCTGCGGTTGCGACGACGTGGTGGTCGACCATGGACAGCACCGGTTCGATCTCGGCATAGGCAGCCTCGATGGTGACCACCGCCTCGACATTGCGGGGTATCGACGCGATCGATGCGGTGAGGAAGGCTCCGGCATCGCCGCCCGGGATCTCGCGGGGTGCGAAGCGGCCGCCGGCCAGCAAGGTGGCGCTCAGGCGGTCGACTCGGAAGGTCCTCCAATCGTTGCGGCGAAGGTCGTACGCGACGAGATACCAGCGACGCTCGGCGGTGACGAGTTGGTGCGGTTCGACGAGGCGTTGGCTGCGGTCGCCGTCGCGCCGTCGGTAGTCGAAGCGGACTTCCTCGCGGTCGCGGCACGCAACGGCGAGGACGCTGAGTGCGTCGGGGTCGACGTCCTTGTCGGGGCCGGACCAGCGCAGTTCGACGACGTTGGTGTGCAGCGCTGAGACTCGGCGTCGCAGCCGGTCGGGAAGGAGTTGCTCGATCTTTGCCAAGGCGCGCAGCGAGGTGTCTTCGATGCCGCCGACGGCGGCGCTTGCGGCAGAGCGCAACCCGATGGCGACCGCGACGGCTTCGTCGTCATCGAGGATGAGCGGCGGCAGATGTGCGCCGACGGCAAGTCGGTATCCCCCGTCGGTCCCCGTTGTGGCGTCGACGGGATAGCCGAGGGTACGGAGCCTGTCCACATCGCGCCGCACCGTGCGTTCGGTGACGTCGAGGCGTTCGGCGAGTTCTGCGGCCCGCCACAACCGATGCGTCTGCAGCAGGGACAGCAGGTGCAGAGCCCGGCCGGTCGGATCGTTCGTCACCGTCTCAGATTGCCACTTCTTGCGGACAGATGCTGTCCGCAACGGTTCGTACGGTGATTCCACATCACCAAGAACCCTCACCAGAAGGAGAGAACCACCATGTTCAACCCAACCGACTTTCCCGAGCCCACGATCATCCCGGTCAACGGAGTCGAGCTCGAAGTCTTCGAAGCGGGCCGCGAGAACACGAAGCCCATCGTGCTCTGTCACGGCTGGCCGGAGCATGCGTTCTCGTGGCGTCACCAGATGCCCGCTCTTGCCGCAGCGGGCTATCACGTGATCGTCCCCAATCAGCGGGGCTACGGCAACTCATCCCGGCCGGTCGACGTCACCGACTACGACATCGCACACCTGACAGGTGACCTCGTCGCGCTGCTCGACCACTTCGGATACGACAACGCCACGTTCGTCGGTCACGACTGGGGCGCGAACGTCGTGTGGGGAATGGCACTCCTGCACCCGGACCGGGTCGACGCAGTGGTCAACCTGGCCCTGCCATACCAGGAGCGCGGCGAGCAGCCGTGGATCGAGATGATGGAACAGGTCTTCGGTGACGACTTCTACTTCGTCCACTTCAACCGGCAGCCAGGCGTTGCCGACGCCGTGCTCGACGACAACACCTTCCAGTTCCTTCGCAACATGTACCGCAAGAACCTGCCGCTCGTCGCGCCGGAGCCGGGCATGATGATGATCAACATCGCACAGGCCGAAGCCCCACTGGGAGAGCCGATCATGAGCGAGCGCGAACTCGCCGTGTTCGTCTCCGCGTTCGAAACATCCGGGTTCACCGGCAGCATCAACTGGTACAGAAACCTCGACCGCAACTGGCACCTGTTGGCAAATGTGGACCCGATCGTCCACACGCCGGCACTCATGATCCGCGGCGAGCACGACGCGATCCCGAAGTTCGAACGACTGTCAGAGTTCGTGCCCAACGTGGAAGAGGTCAGCCTCGATTGCGGTCACTGGATCCAGCAAGAACTGCCCGACGAAACAACACACGCGATCTTGAACTGGCTGGAGCAGCGGGCCAGCGCCTAGTCCCAACCACCGCATCGGGCGGGCCACGGGACCAGGCCGGAAGCCCGCTCGCTGACAGGGTGGCGAGTCGCTTCGCCTGGGTGCGCTCGATCAGTCCGCCCGCGACAGCCAAGTCAGCTTCGGGCCGACGACCCGAAGGTCAGCTAGACGGAGCCGCGCCTGCCGCAGGTCGCATCGCGAAACCCCAGCGTGCGAGCTCCTCGACATGCCCGGCGCAATGCCTCGTCCTGCCCGTTCGCGACCGACCGCGTGTTCTCGCTTGTTCGCGCTGTGTTCGCGAGCCAACGACAAGAGGCCCCTCCCGATGACTCGGAAAGGGCCTCTGACCTGGTATTTCACTTGGTGGCGGGGGCAGGATTTGAACCTGCGACCTTCGGGTTATGAGGCCGAAACGAGTTCTCTACGGACTGCCTGGTCAGCCCACATTCGCCCTGCTCTGCCGCCGTTTTCGAGTCCCCGTGGCTCCCCGCTGTTCCCCGTGGTTTACCGGTGTGCTGGTACATATTTGGTACATGACGGCTCGGTCTCGCTCGTCACGGAGAGTGGTTTCCGCCGTTCAGGCGGCGGAGGGCTTGAGTTCTGCGTGTTGGGCGACGGTGACGCCGAGGGCGTTGGCGATGTCGCACAGTCGGGCGAGGCTGGTCGAGCGGTAGTCGTTGGCTTCGTAGCGTTGGATCTGTTGTTCGGCCATCCCGAGCGCCTCGGCGAGCTGACGTTGGGTCCAGCCGCGTGCGATGCGTGCCTTGACGAGCACCGTCGAGAGTTCCTCCAACGAGGCCGCGTCGAATGTCGACAGGGTTCCGCTGCGCAGCTGGTCGAAGTCGGCGAGTTCGGCGCGCAGGTCGTCGGCCTGGGCGCGTACGGCGTCGAGTTCGAGGCGTTCGAGCTTGGTTCGCTTGCCGGGGCGGGCCTCGATGTTGGCGGCGGCTTGCTCGAAGCGTTCGAGGTGTGCCTTGGTGGCCCGGTACTGCACTTCGTTGGTGATCACGATGCGTCTCCTTTCGAGAGGTGGATGACGACGATGCCTTTGCGGCTGGTGTCGCGTTCGTTCTGGAAGAACTCGGCGAACGACAGCCCCGATTGGGTTTCGATGACGTTCGGGAACAACTCGCCGCCGAAGCGCGCCTTCTGCGCGGCTCGGTGGTTGGACAGGTCCAACAGCACCGGGTCGAGTGCGTCGAGATCGACGTCGTCGGTGTCCCAGCAGGCGTCGAAGTCGCCTGGTTCGTCCTTGGCGGTGACGAAGCTGCCGTTCAACCAGATCTTCCGGCAGCCGGCGTCGGCGAGCAGCTCGATCGCTTCCGCGAGGCCGTCGAGCAAGCGTCGGCGACGTTCGGTCCACCCGAACCGTTCGACCACCTCGTCCCACGACGCGACATGCTCACCCGGCGGCAGTCGGCCACTGTCGGGATCGAACACAGGAAGCACACCACAACACTATCATTGTGCTGAGCGACTCGCCGGGAACGGCATTCGCTCCGCAGGTCGCTGTGGTGGCGTCAGTGCCGGTCCGCCGCGTACCCCGGGTGGGCTCGTCGCCACTCGGCAACGTGTTCCTTGGTTCGGAGCGCTTCGCGGCGTTGTGTCGAGTGCAGGAGGTTCGGCCAGTCGATGTCGGCTCGTTCGACAACGTTGGCGATGGTCTTGGTTCGTGATCCGATGGTGGATGCCGACACGCCGGTCGCTGCGGCGAGATCCTTCTGCGTGAACACCTTCCACGGGAACTGCCGGCGCTCCTTCGCGGAGAACCGGCCGGTGAGTCGGCCGAGCAGAAACGACAGGATCGCGGCTGCGAGCGCATCGGTGCGCGTCGACCGTTTGAACACGCCGGGATCGGCAACAACCACGCCCGCCAGCACGTGACGGGCGATCGTGCGCACCTCAGTATCGAACAACTCGGCCGCCCATCCGTCGAGCTGGACAAGCGTTTCACTCGTCAGCTGCCGCAGTGCTTCCGGCACCGTCGACCAGTCGACCGGCACGTCGTCGAGTGGTTCGTCGCCGAGCGCGTCATAGGCGGCGCGACCGCCGACCAGGTCGACCACGGTGGTCTCGAGGTCCTCGACCACACCGGCCATGTAGCTGTCGTCATCGGAGTCGTCGAAGAACACGACCTCGTCATCGTCGTCGAGGTCGTCGTAGCCGTCGGGGTCGAGGCCGGCGCCGAAACGAGCAAGGCGAATCGCGTTTGCCTCCGGTGACCGTCCCGGACGGGCGATCGCAGCGAGGAACTCCTGACGCCACCGCTCGACCGCCGCCAACGTGTCCGCAGTCAGCTCTGTCGGGATGTCGCGGCGGTCGTGCGCGAATCGCACGAATCCGGCCAGTATCTCGGGGAGGCGACGCAGCTCGAGTTCTGGAACTGCGAACACCTTGCGTGGGTACCAGTCGGTGAGCACGATCTCCACCGACACCGGGCTCCACCGCAGCGGGTCCCCCGGTCCGTAGTCACACGCGAACCACACCAGCGGATCCGCGAGTTCACGCACCTGTGTCGTCGACAAGCCACGCAACTTCGCGAAGGCCGATCTGGCGAAGTCGTCGAGCAGCCGATCACGATCGGCCTCGCTCCACTCGGGGCGCACATACCCGACACCGCCATCGGGGAGGTGCCGCAACGCCCACTCGACCATCGGCCGGCACGCCGGCCACGTATCGGTCTCGAACGGCGGCACCATCCGCTCCCCCGACACAACCGCTTCGGTGATTCGCGCCCGCGCGTCCGCAGGAGCGATCGGGGACGCAGTGATGTGCGGGTCGCCATGCCGAGCGTACGTCGCCGCCAACGCAGCGGCGCTCTCGGGGATTACGAACGCATCGGTCACGACCGTGCCCATGTTGTGGTCCACGTAGACCAGCGCCGTCGCCGCCTGACCGTCGGGCCAGCGCCACGACACGGCCACGTTCTCGCCATCACCGAGCGGATCGCGATGCACGATCGTGTCCGTCACCGAGATGACCCCCATCGATCGCAACCAGTTGGCGCCGCCAGTGATCTGCCCGACGTCGACGGCCGCACGAAGACGTCGAGCCAGAAGCTCATCGGGATGCAGCACTGCGACCGCCAACGCCAGCGCCTCCATCGCCGGCCAACCGCTCACGGCGAACGACTCGAACGTCGACGGACCATCCGGCCGCTCGACAACACCCCGGCCCCACGAATCCGATGGCCGTGGTGTCGTCGCCTCGATCAGACCTGACGCCATCGCCATCAGACCGAACGGCGACCGCTCCCGTAAGCGCGCCTGGGCGTCACCCACCATTGGCGGCAGCCCACGCTCACGGCCGGACGGCGCGACCGACGGTCTCGTCCCCTTCGGAGTCGTCCGACCACCACGACGATGATGCCGCTTCGCCACACCCCGACAGTACCGGACACGACCCACCCGCTGACTTCCGGGTCCGTCCGCCGACCACCTCGTTCACGTCACCAGCCTGACCGGCCCGACGAACAACGCGACCTACCCTGGGCCGATGGGCACCGGCCCCTACGTTCTCAACACGATCACCATCGCGGCGCACACGATGCTGCTCACCCAGACCGGCGGCATCGCCGTCCACCTCACCCAACCCGCCGACGTCCCCGACGACGCGCGACCCGCGATCCCATCGCATTGGCGGCCGAGCTCCCTGCGACCCGACACCGAAGAACCGGCCGAGCTCGCCGAGTTACGCGAACCGCGCTGGGCACCACGGACGCTGTGCGGCATCAGATGGACCCGGATGGCCGGCAGCGACTCGATCGGCGACAGCACCGATACGGACACTGCACCGACATGTCGACGTTGCCTGTCGATCCTGGACCGCTGGTTCCCCGCCCCCGTCACCGACGAACGGATCGGACTGCTCGCCGTGATGATCGGGCGAGCCGTCCATGAGTACGGCACCGCCGAAGTCGTCGGCGTGCCCGGCGATCAAATCGCAGCACTGCGTCGTGCCGCGCGGGACGAACTCAAGCAACGCTTCGGCTACAGCGCCAAGACCTACGTGATCGACGACCACGTCATGATCTCCAGCAACGACACCACCGAAGCGCTCCACGCCGAGGCCGCCAGACAGTTCCGCCAGGCAATCAGCTCCGCCGACGGCGACACAGCCCCGATCGACGACACGGCATGGCGATTCCACTGGTCAACCTGGTCGACGCCGTAGCCGAACCACGACAACAGCCCACGATTACCGAGCACTGCAATAGGGCCGCGATGCAGCGCGCGCCGGTCGGCGTGCACCGTGATAGTGCGTGCCGAAGTGCTGCGGATTCGTCAGGTCCCGGCGAGCCCGAGGAACACGACGAGTGCTCGAGACAGCCTGATCATGTCGTCGTCGCTGAGCTGGCCGATCTGTTCGCCGAGCTTGGAGCGGGGGATCGTCGTGATCTTGTCAACCATCAGTCGGCTCGATTCGCGTATACCGCTCACCTCATCGGCTTCGATGAGCAGTCGAATCAGTGGGGCATCGGTTGGGTCGGTCGTGAACGCGCAGACTGTCACTGAGGCTGTCGCGTCGAAGCGGTCGTCTTGAACGATCACGACAGGTCGTGGTTTGCCGACGTAACCGCTGCCGGCCGCAGCGGTCCAGATCTCGCCGCGGTTCACTCGTCGTCGGCCAAGGCGTCGATGAAGGCTTGATCATCTGCCTCGTGGTCGCTCGATGCGATCGCCAGTGACTGTTGGTGAGCCTGTTCGGCGAACTGCGGCGACCTGACGTCGGGGACCCAGATCTGGATCGGTCGCAATCCCTGCTCGCGGAGTCGCTGGCGATGTGCCCGCACGCGTATGGCTGTGGGTGTTGATGACTGACGCCGTGTCATGGGAACGATGTTACATGTAACAGCCACGGTTGTCACGCCCATCAGAAACTGCGCAGGTATTCTGTGGCACCGCATCCGGGCCGCTATGCGGCGCGGTCCATCCGACCTGTCGCGGGATTCTGCGTGTTGATATGTGGCACCCGTGGCACCGCCCCGTAATGGTTCGCTCGGGCAGAGTGATGTGTCGCTCGTCGTCGATTGGGTCGATGCTCGAAAGCTGATGGCGGCCGGTTGCGCGGTCTATTCTCTATGTGTATAGTCGAGGCGTGTCGACAGGTCACGTGTTGATGGGGTTGTTGGTGGCCGGTGACCGTCACGGGTACGACTTGAAGAAGGAGCATGACGAACGTTTCGCCGGAGCCCGTCCGCTGGCGTTCGGCCAGGTGTATGCGACTCTCGAGCGTCTCACGAAGAAGGGGCACATCGAAGCGGTGGAGGTCGAGCGGGTCGACGGGCCGGACCGCACCGTCTATCGACTCACTGATGCGGGTCGAGCAGATCTCGCAGCCTGGGTGACTGAAGTCGAACCGCCCGCGCCGTTCGTCGCGAATCCGCTCGCAACGAAGGCCACCATTGCGTTCTTGGTCGGCGATGCGGATCAAGCGTCTGACTACCTTCGCAACCAGCGCCAAGCTCACCTCGACCGAATGCGCGAATACACGCGCGTGAAAACAGATCCGTCGACGCCGATGCCTGAAGTGCTCGCCGCCGACTACGCGATCGCGCACCTTGATGCCGACCTGCGATGGCTCGACACCGCGCTCGACCGCATCACCGCGCTGACCTACCCGATCACGACAGAGAGCGAGTACATCTCATGAACCAGCACGCCGCCGTCTCGTCGGCGCACACCATAGGCATCGACCCTGATGCTGATCGACATGTGCTGTCAGCTCGGGCGCTCGTCTACTCATACGGCGACACGCCGGCGCTGCGTGGTGTGTCGGTCCATGTCGCCGCTGGCGAGATTCTCGCCATCACCGGCCCGTCCGGCTCTGGCAAGTCGACTCTGATGCTGTGCCTGTCGGGGGTTCTCCGACCCGACGCCGGCGAAGTCCGTTTCGGAGAACATCTCATTTCGAACTCCAGTGAGTCTGAGCGCTCCAAACTTCGTCGCTCCGAGTTCGGGATTCTGTTCCAGTTCGGCCAACTCGTGCCTGAGCTGACGGCCGTCGAGAACGTCGCGCTCCCGCTGCTTCTCTCCGGCGTCAAGCGCAAACCAGCGATCACCGCGGCAACGAACTGGCTCGACCGGTTCGGTGTCGCAGATCTGGCCACGTCACGTCCCGCTGAGATGTCGGGAGGCCAAGCACAACGCGCTGCAGCGGCTCGAGCGATGGTGACCGAACCCAAAGTGTTGCTCGCTGATGAGCCCACAGGGGCGCTGGACGCGCTCGCCGGCGAGCAGGTGATGTCACAGATCGTGCGGGTGGCGCGGGAGTCATCGACGAGCGTCGTCATCATCACCCATGACGCGAAGATCGCCGCGTACGGCGACCGAGAAGTGTGCGTACGCGACGGCATGATCGACTGCGACCCCAACGAAGGGTTCGAATCGTGATGAGCGGATCGGCGAGACACTTGGCGCTGCTGCGTCTCGCTGCGGCTGGGGGGCGTTCGGATCGGCTCCGGATCGCGCTGACGGCGTTCGGGTCGGCGGCAACGACGATCCTTCTCCTCACGGCGGCTTCGGTCGCGTTCATCTCCGCCGGCGATGGCCCCTACCGGCTCGGTGTGCTGGACCAACCAGGACTACGTCCTGGGGTGATCATCGCATTGCTGCTGTTGTGCGTGCCGCTCATGATCTTCATGGGGCTGTGCACACGAGTCGGGGCACCCGCGCGTGACCGTCGGCTGGCGATGATCAGGATGGCCGGAGCCACCCCCGCGGAGGCAACCCGCATCGCAGCATACGAAACGGGCCTCGCTGCGAGTCTCGGCTCCCTGTTCGGAACGACAGCGTTTCTGGGCGGCCGCCTGCTGTTCGACCGCACCACGATTAGTCGGTTCACATTGACCATGGCGGATGGGAGCACGCGAACCGAGACCGGCGCGACGCGGCTGCTGCCGACCGACGTCGACGTGCCGTGGCCAGCCATCGTCGTGGTCGCTGCGGTGGTCGCGGTTGCAGCGACCCTCGCGAGCACCGTCGCGCTGAGAAACGTGCGCATCAGCCCCTTCGGCCTCACCCACAAGGTCCCCACCGACCCTCCAACGAAGACCGCAGCACTGCTATTCGTCATCGGAGCAGGCGGACTGATCGGCCTCGGAGTCGTCAGCCGGGGATGGACCGGCCGTCTACCGGTGCTTGTCCTTCTCGCGTTCACGCTCTTCTCCATGTGCGTCGTCGGGCTCCTCATGGGAAGTGCCTCACTGTCGTCAGGCGTTGGGCGATTCCTCGCTCCGCGGACATCGCGCCCCGACGTCCTGATCGCCAGTCGACGAATGATCGCTGCACCGTTCACCGCCAGCCGCGCAACCGCATCCGTCCTGCTCGCAGTCCTCCTCGGCGCTGCGATACTCGGCACCAGAGCCAACTTCCTGGCATCGCAGGACCCGGCCGACACCTTCTACGCCGACACGTTCGATCTCCTCAACATCGTGCTGGGCGCCGCCATCGTGCTGTCGGCCGCGAATCTGCTCATCACCACCTCCGAAGCGATCGTCGACCGTCGCCGCACCCTCTCCGCGCTGGTCGCAGGCGGGACGCCACGCACCGTCCTTGCGCGTGCTGCCATCATGGAGTCGCTCGTGCCGCTCATTCCGGCCGTCGTCGTGGCCTCGGCAGCGGGCGTGCTCGCATCACGCAGCTTCTTTGGCACAACGGTCGAGCGATTGAACACCTTCGAGGTGGACGGCGGCAACGAGTGGATCACCGCCGCCGTGCCAGTCCCATGGACGCAACTGATCCTGCTGGGCGGAAGTGCCATCGCAGTCAGCTTGCTGGCAACGACGATCTCACTCGTCTTCCTTCGCGCCAGCACACGCCCCAGCGAGATCAGAACCGCTGCGTGACCCGCCACGCGGACATTCACCCCCGCACGCGACCGCCACGCTCAGACATCGCAGACCGCCGTCAATCACACCCCGCCGCACGACGAGCGGAACCCGTCGCTCGGTCGGGATTACCGGGTGCGCTGCTTGGGCCGGAGTGTGCGGGTCGACTCGGCAAGAGGAGCGGGTTATCGCTCGTCGTTATCGAGCGTCCTGGACACAACCCTTCAGGGCGCGCCGATGCGTACAGATCGCCGGTTTGGGCGCTGTTCTCAGGGTCGACCGGAGCGTTCTGTATGCGTCGCGATGAACGTTCTGTGCTGTCAGGGTTCGATGCGTTCGACGGTTCCGACGCGGTTGATCGTTTGGTCGAACGATGCGATTCGCCCGATGCCGGTGCTCTCGGCACAGGCAACGAGATACGCCTCGGCGAAGTCGAGGTGATCGATCTCGTAGACCTCGATCGCACGGAGGAGGAGCGCTGGGTCGACCGTGATCACCGTTCGCCTCGCCAGCAGCGATCGCATCGACGTTGCGACCTGTTCCCGCGGGGCTTTGTAGAACGACTCGAGCACGTAGACGGTCTCGGCGACGATCAGATCGGCGAGATACAGCTCTGGCTCCGACGCGAGGAAGTCGGTGGCTCGTGCGGCCATCTCTGCAGGGTCACCGGTGAGGTGGCGTACGAGGATGTTTGTGTCGACGAAGGCACTCACCGGCGGGTGACCACACGGGCCGCCCGCGTCTTGCGGATCACGTCATCCCACGCGGCATTACGGCGAGAAGCCGGCACGTTGATGCTCCCCGCCAGCGACAAGAAATCAGGTGTGCGGGCGAGCACGGCCCGGTTGCCTTCGACGCGGAACACGACGTCGTCGCCTTCACCGATGCCGAGTGCCTCGCGCACCGCTTTGGGCACCGTCAGTTGACCCTTCGAGCTCATCCTCGCTGCGATCTCCATCTGCAAGCCTCCTTACTCTGCGATGAATGTAAGGATACCCTGCTGCGGCTGTGGAGGGAACGGATAACGGCGATTGCTGGACATGGCGCTGTTTGGCACCCGCGACCTCTGGCGACGGGCGCCTGTGGCGGGTCTACGGTTTCGGGTTCGCCGGGTTGAGGATTGCCTCGTCCAGCGTTGGCGTCGCGGTTCCGGCCGTGTTGACCGAGATCTGCCGATCAGCGCGCTTGAAGGACTTGTCGTTCTGCTCGCGTGATCGCCCTTGGATCAGCGCGCCGGACCGGGCAATCGGCGCTACCCGAGCGGAGTTGGCTTGAGTATCACGTTCTGTCATACTCTGGGTATGGCAAAGGCGATCAGTTCGGCTCGACGATGAAGCCCAGCGCGCTCTGCGAATTCTGGAAGCGACTGGCCTGAGCCAGTCCGCTGCGATCCGGTCTGCTCTGTTGGCCTCGGCGAAGCGGATTCGGCAGCAGAGTGAGCTGGCGGCTGAGGCAGCCTCGTTGGAAGCCGACGAGGCGGACAGGGACGAGATGCTGTCGGTTGCTTCGATGATGGAGACGATGCGTGCAGCGCGGTGAAGTCTTCCGGTTCAAGGTGCCCAAGGGCGTTGGACACGAGCAGCAAGGTGAGCGCTTCGGCGTCGTCGTGCAAGCCGACGCGATGCTGCCTCGGTCAGTGATCCTGGTCGCACCGACGTCGACAAGTGCACGTCCGGCTTCGTTCCGGCCGGAGGTCTCGATCGCTGGCAACTCGACACGGGTGCTTGTCGAGCAACTTGGCGCGGTCGACGCACAACGGCTCGGCCGCCGCGTCGGGCATCTGGCCGCTGACGAGATGTGGGCCGTTGACGAAGCGCTCATCACCGTGCTCGGCCTCGATTGATCCGACCCGAACTGCCGATCCGCGAACCGCTGACATACGCGTAGCATGCAGAACGCGCGAGCAGACGACGGCACTCGACGATCGGACGACTCGTCCAGAACGGCGCATCGGGCGTTGTGTCGCAGGATGCAAGGAGCAATGCTGCACTGAGCGCAGTTGGGGGCCCACGCCAACTGGACGTGTCGCCTGTCATCGGCGAGGGTAGTTCGGGTCGTGATCGTGGCCGGGGCCCAGGCCGCGCCTCAGTCTCCATCGTCGTCGTAGTCGCCGCCGGCGTCGGCCCGATCGTCGCCGTTCGACTCTTCTTCTGACAGACCTGGGGTTGCCCGTAGTCCGGCGATCAACTCGACGAGTTCGGCGTCACTCAGATTGGCCTCGGGATGGAGTCCGAACCTCGTGTAGTAGGCGGGCGGCATCGACCCATCCTCGATGCCCTCGATCGTTTCCTCGGCCTCACCAGGGTTGGTCGAGAACTCGGAGTAGTTGACTTCCTCTCGACCGTCGTCGACATGATCGGTCACCGCCCACGAGATCGGGGCGACATTCGAGTACCACGGCCACTCGACCTCGTTGCTGTGGCAGCCGTAGCAGGCGGAGACCATCAACTCGCGAGTTCTCGGTGACGACCAGGCCGGCTCACCGGTGGAGATGGGGTTCGAGTGTGCCCGCCCGTACGGCACCACCTGGATCAGTCCGAAGACCAAGATGCCCGCAATCACGAAGAACGGGGCGATGCCGACCGGACTCGGCTGCCGCTGCCCTCCCGTCGCTCGCCATTTCGTCAGCCCGAACGCGATCGTCAGCACGCCAACGACAATCGCCGCCGTATAGCCAGGAACGAGCCCCACGAGCGCTCCGGACCCAAACATCAGTACGGCGACCAACAGACCGCGATCACCGCCCAACCCGACCAGGCACGCCAGTGGAATGTTCGGGTGGGTGGATGCTCGTTCATGACGGAACCTCCTGCTCGATCGCTCAGGCGACCTACCTCGACGCTAGACAGCGCGTCGCCACGACTCAACACACGGCGAACCAAGACACGCCGTCGCGACGATCGAGGCCGGGTTGCGGCTCGCCCCCTTCGCGTCCCGGCCGCCACGTCGCTGCCAGCCATGGAGATGGAGCGGCTCAGACGCCGCCGGAGATCCGCCGAGACCGCTGCTCGACGCCGGGGCCACCGTAGGGGTAGTCGGCCGGGTTGGGGTCGCTGGCCCGGTCGAGCCGGTGGACCTCGTCGTCGGACAGGTGCACGCCGGCCGCGCCCAGGTTGTCGTCCAGTTGTTTGTGAGTGCGGGCGCCGAGGATCACCGAGCAGACGGTGGGCCGGTCGACCAGCCAGGCGAGGGCCACCTGGGCCATCGACATCCGTCGGTCTTGGGCGATTTCCTCAACCGTGCCGAGCACGTCCCAGGTGCGCTCGTGCGCGCTGCGCCGGTCGTAGGCCTCTACGCCGCGGTTGGGGTTCTCACCGAGCCGGGTGGATCCGGTGGGACGCTCATCGCGGTGGTACTTCCCGGTTAGCCATCCGCCGCCAAGTGGGGACCACGGCAGCAGGTCGAGCCCCTCGGCCTGGCAGGCGGGCACGATCTCCCACTCCACTTCCCGGGCGAGCAGGTTGTACTGCGGCTGCAGAGTGACGGGGCGGGCCAAGACCCGAGCATCGGCCACATCGACGGCTTTCTGGATCTGCCAACCGGTGAAGTTGGACAGGCCGACGTAATGGATCTTGCCGGCGCGCACGGCGGAGTCGAGGAACGTCAGGGTCTCTTCGATTGGGGTGTGCGGGTCCCAGGCGTGCACTTGGTACAGGTCGATCGTGTCGACTCCCAAGCGACCCAAGCTCGCGTCGAGGGCCCGGGCCAAGTGACGTCGGGACAGCCCGACCTCATTTGGACCAGGCCCGGTCGTGAACCGTCCTTTCGTCGCGAGCACGACCTGGTCGCGAATCTCGGGGCGGCCGCTTGGCCAGCCAGCGACCGATGATCTGCTCGGAGACGCCGTGGCTGTACACGTCGGCGGTGTCGACCAGGTTGCCTCCGGCCTCGACGAATCGGTCGAGCTGGGAGTGGCTGGCCTCCTCATCGGTTTCGGCCCCGAACGTCATCGTGCCCAACGCCAACGTCGAGACACTGACGCCGCTTGATCCCAGCGTGCGGTAGTCCATGATGCTCTGCCTCTCTTTCTTGTCCGAGCAATGCCCAGGGTAAGCCGGAATGTGATGAACGGATCAGCCGACGAGTGCGGGACGGCCTGCGGTTGCGACGGCGATTACTGCTCCAACTCCCGGATTCCAGGGCGCTTCATCCGCTTTGAGTAGCGGTGATACTTGGTCGATGGTGACTCGTGATGACAACTCCGGCTGAGCTCGCTGCCGATCTCGATGTGCTCGGAGAGGTGCGAGTGCGAGTGATGATGGTGCACGCATCGTTGCGGGCGATTGGCCCGGTTGATGGTGGCGCGAGCGTTGTGATCGAGGCCATCCGAGCGGCGCTTGGACCTGACGGCACGATCCTGATGATCATCGCCGCCAACGATGGCGAACCCTTCGACCGGTTGTCCGCTCCGGCCGATCCCGACATCGGAGTGCTCGCCGAGGTGTTTCGCACCCACCCTGGTGTCGTTGTCAATGACCATCCCGCCGGTCGGTTCGCTGCTGTTGGCCCCGCCGCAGCGGCGTTGCTCGAGCCGCAGCCGCTTCACGACTACTACGGACCCGGCGCGCCGTTGGAACGGCTCTGCGAGATGGGTGGCGCCGTACTTCGGCTCGGCGCCAATGTCGACACCGTGACGCTCACGCACTACGCCGAATACCTTGCTCGGGTTCCAGCAAAGCGTCGAGTCGAGCGTCGCTACGAGTGGGCCGGTGCCGGTGAGATCGTTGTGTCCAGCCTCGACGACAGCGACGGGATTGCTGACTGGGAACCCGGTGACTACTTCAGCCAGATCCTCATCGACTTCGTTGATCAAGAGCGTGCCAGCGTTGGCTCAGTCGGAGGTTACGCTGCTGAACTGCTTGACGCCCGCGAGTTTGTCGCATTCGCAACTGACTGGATGGAGCGTGAGTTGGGCCCATCACAACGGCACAGATTCGCGGTCACCGACCACTGTATGGGGCGTTCATATCGGCGCTTCGGGCGCGCGCTCCCGCCCGGCGCCCGGGGACACTCCCGTCGCAACGAACGAGCGGGATTATGCGATGTGCGGCTTGGGCAGTTCTCTGCGGGTCGACCGGGTGGGTTCGACGGGTTACGGCGCTAGCGATATGGGCGGTCAACGTCTCTCCGCCGGCGATCGCAGTGCCGGTTCTGTTCGGCCAGAGGTTGTGTCGGCGTCGTGACGATCGAGCACTGGACTGGGATCGATGTCGGGCGGTGGGCTGACCCCGGTACCGCGATTCTGTGGCGCGCAGTGTGCGGCATACCGTGCAGCAACCGCCTTCATATCCGGGTCAGGAGGATCGTCAGCGTGCGCGCAAGTAGACGAGCCGTCCGTGGAGCCGTGGGTTCGGGATGAAACCCGGATCTACAACAACCGAAACGTCGATGTCGATCGCGGGTTTCAAGTGTGAGGTGTAGTTGTACAGGTCGGATGCGACGTCCTCTACCAACTCGGCGTCTGACGTCGACGAGGCATCGACGACGAGATCGACGGATATCGACGACTCGAACTCGGTTTGCACGACGACGGCACTCAGATTCGTTGTGATGGCGCCAAGAAGTGCCTGGCCAGTCATCAGCACAGCGAAGTTGTCCCAGTCCAGGACGGTCGTCGACTGGTCGGACAATTCCGGGTTGTAGTACTTGTGCATGCGAGCAACCGTACGTGGTCTCGCTCGACATGAGCCTCACAAAGGTGGACCCCGTCCGTGTTGGCGGGAGCTTGATCCGAAGAGCACGCAAGAGGGGATCCACGTCGCACAGTCTGCGCATCCCGCAGCGGTCGTCGAGCGCCGCAGAACCGGCGCGATGCGCTGCGTGATCGCCCGATATCGCCGATCACTTCGTTCGGCAGGTGGTCAGGGCGTTCGGTAGGCGTCGCCGCGGTGATCGACACGGAGCACGGTCACTGTTCGCTCGCTGTCGTCGATCCGGTACAGGATCCGGTAACTCCCTCGGCGGGCGCTGTGGATGCCGGCGAGTTCGTTGCGGAGTTCTCGGCCGACGCGACGGGGATTCTCGATCAGGGATCCGGTGATGAAATCGATGACGGCAGCGCTTACCGCTTCGGGCAGAGTCTCAGCGATCGCACGCGCCGCGGGACGGGCAACGACGAGTCCGTAACTGACGTCCGTCATTGCTCAGATGATGGGCGTAACGCTCGAACGGCCTCGACGCCGCGGACCACGTCGCCAGCGGCGACAGCGGCTTCAGCCTCGACGAGTTCCTTGATCGCTGCGTGATCGCCCAGTAGTTCTAGGGTCTCCTCGAGACTGTCGAGGTCATCTGGGCTGATCAGAACGGCGGCAGGTCGACCGTTGCGGGTGACGACAATTCGCTCGTGCTCACGGTCGACGCGGTCAACGAATTCGGAGAACCGATCTTTCACATTCCGCAATGAATCAGTCGTCATGGTCACGATTGTGCCACGCGCGCGAAGGCGGGGCAACCCGCCCGGAAATCACGGACGACGGCTGCCTGCGGACCACCCACATATCATGCGAAGTCGGTCGGGTCAGGGCCGGATTGGGGCGCTCAATAGTCCCGCTGTTCCAGCGGGCGTCGGGTCGATCGAACTGTGCATGCTGATCTTCGGGTTGGCCCCGAAGTCGTCGACCAAACCGGCCGACGGGAACGCTGTGGCGATGGCCTACATCGTCACCAAACAGAACCGCTTCTACGTCGTCACCTACGACGGCATCGACCCGAATACTGGCAGGGAACGGCGACGCTGGCATCTGGCCGGCGACTCTCGTGAGGACGCCGAAAGCAATCGCCGCGAACCTCACCCACCGAACCATCCAAGTCCGTGCGGGTGCCTGCTCGGCGGCGACGGTCACCAGCTTCGTGAGCGAGGTCTGGATGCCCAAACGCGTCCAGCACCTGCGACCGTCGACCGCCCATCGGTATCGGTGGATGATCGACAACTACATCACCCCGACAATCGGTCATCTGCCGATCCGATCGCTGCGGGCCGAACACCTCGAACGCCTCTACGCCGATCTGCTGGCGACGGGCAAGATCAACGGAACCGGGCTCGCCCCCAAGACCGTCTATGACGTGCACGTCATCATGCGCGCTGCGCTCAAGCACGCCGTGCGCATCCATCTCGTCGAACACAACGTCGCGCTCGACGCCACCGCACCCCGCCCCACAGCCCAAGCGAAGCAGGGACCCGAGTCGTGGACGTTCGACCAGCTCAGGGCCTTCCTTGCCGCCACCCGACACCTGCGGCTGTACCCGGCGTTGCACCTCGCTGCGACGACCGGGATGCGACGCGGCGAACTCGCCGGCCTCCGCTGGGGTGACTGGAACCGGACCACCCATTCGATCTCGGTTGCCCGCGCTCGGCAATCCGTCGGTGGACGCAGCACCGAGGTTCCCTGCAAGACCAAGAACAGTCGTCGATGCATCGATCTCGACCCAGCACACCGAAACCATCCTCGCCGTCTGGCGGCGCCGCCAGGAACGCGACGGGCACCCGGTCGGACTCAACGATGCGATCTTCACGAACAGCCAAGGCGCTCCGGTGCACCCTGAATCGATCAGCCAACTCTTCACCCGACAGCTCGCACGCATCGATCTCCCCACGATCAGATTCCACGACCTGCGCCACACCCACGCGTCGCTGCTCGCCGCGTCGAGTACGCCGATCAAGGTCGTGTCCGAGCGGCTCGGCCACGCCCATCCCGGCTTCACGATGGCCACCTACCAACACGTCATGCCCGGCATGGGCGCCTCCGCCGCCCACACGTTCGCCCAGATGCTGACGACGCAGCGTGACATCACCGAGGGCTCCCGGCAGCACGCCTCCGACCGGCAGCCGGTAGACGTCTACCGGTTCGGATCCGCAAACGCCCAGGTAGCCGGATCGTCGCCCAGACAGCCGGTAGATGACCCGGTAGAAACAGGACAGCCGCCGGGAACGACAGAAGGCCCGGAAACTCAATGTTTCCGGGCCTTCCAGTTGGTGGCGGGGGCAGGATTTGAACCTGCGACCTTCGGGTTATGAGACCGACGAGCTAGTTTCCGGCCCCTGTGGCCTGACCAGCGGATTCCTACATTTTCGCAGGTCAGGGGTCGTTTGTCGATGGGTCGATGGTCCCCTCTGCTCCCCGCCGGACCCCCCTGTTTACGGTTGTGCTGTTACCTGTGTGTTACCTCGATCGCATTGCCCGACACCGAACGGCGTCGGCCCCAGCCATCACGCTGAGTGAGAACCAGCGTCTCGTTGGCCTGGCGTACTCGATTCTCCGCTGGGCCCCAGAGGCGGGGATGCAGCTCGACGGTTCGTCGTCACCGCCGCTGCATCACTACCACCACGTATGGGCGACGGTCCCCGACCCAGGCACTCTGTCCCGACAGCTCAGTGTGCTCGACAAGACGGAAGTCCGAGCCGAACACAGAAGCAAGACCCTCGGCGTCGTAGCGTTCGACGGGGAGACCTGCGCACTGCTCCGGGCCGCCGGGAGCGAAGGTTGCGATGACGAGGTGCCCTCCCGGGGCGATGGCTCGCCGTGCGGTCTCGACGTAGCGTCGGCGGTCATCTTCGGTGGTGAGGAAGTGGAAGACGGCCCGGTCGTGCCACAGCGTCCAGGTCGAGGTCGGTTCCCAATCGGTGGCATCGGCACAGATCCAGGTCACGTTGCCGGCCGCCGAGCCCAGCCGGACTCGAGAGCGTTCAAGCGCGGCATGTGACAGGTCGAGGATCGTCACGTCCTCGTAGCCAGCTTCGACGAGTTCATCGACCATGCGACTGTCGCCCCCGCCGACGTCGATGACGGGATCGGTCGGCGTCGAGTAGCGCCGCACGAGATCGAGGGTCGAGGGTGACGGTTCGTACCAGCCGAGGTCCTCGGTTGCCCGGGTCTGGTAGATCGCGTCCCAATGCTCCTGCGTCGCCATCATCGACCACCCGCGCCGGCGCCGGCAGCAACGGGCAGGCCGGCGTCGCGCCATTGCGGGAAGCCGTCCTCGAGGCGACGCGCCAGGCGACCGGCAGCGCTAAGGCGGCGGACGGCTTCGTCGGCGTACACGCAGAACGGGCCACGGCAGTAGGCCACGACCTCGAGGTCGTCGGGAAGTTCCGCGAGTTGCCGGTCGAGGTCGTCGACCGGGATGCAGCGGGCGCCGGCGATGTGCCCGGCCGCATACTCGGGGTGCGGGTCGGACATCGAGGACGAGGACGTCGCCTTCGTCGAGGCGGCGGGCCAATTCGGCTCGCCCGATCGGTTCGAATCCGGACCGATCGCCGAGATAGTCAGCGGCGAGCGCGTCGAGCTCGTCATGATGTGCGATCGCAACGTCCCGCAGCGCAGCCCACAGCGCCCCGACCCGCGGGGAGGCCAGCCGGTAATGAATCCGGTTACCGTCTCGGCGGGTGCGGACCAGGCCTGCGGCAGCGAGGGCACGAAGGTGGAACGAAGTGTTGGCGACGCTCTGGTCGATCTCTGCGGCGAGCTCCTCGACGTGGCGTTCGCCTTGTTCGAGCACGTCGATCAGCTCGATACGGCGCCCCGTCGACAGCGCCTTGGCCACCTGCGCGAACCCGTCGAACAGCGCCGCCTTCGCCTCGTGATCTCCAACGTCCATCTCGATCTCCAGCTACCGGGTGTTCAAGTGTTTACTTGAACACCCTACCGAGCGCACCAGTCATCTTCAAGCAATCACTTGAGAAGATCACGTGTGGTCGATTTCGAGCAGAAAGGTCGAGCGGCGTGCCCATCGCGCCGAGGACGATGCGATGGCATCTTCGACCACGTCGAAGGACTTGCGCGCCTTCAGCCCTGTGCAGCGGTTAGTCGCGGGGCTCTTCTCGGATGGAGTGTTGAGGGCCCCCGGACCACCAGGCGTCGACGCGCGATCGGTGGTGGTCGGCCCGGAATTCGACCTTGATGCCGGGCGATTCGGGTTCGATCTCGACGCTGAAGCCGGGGTTGGGTGTGGCCCAGAGCACTTCGACTCCCGAGGCCGAGAAGGAGATCGCAGCGGTCCCGCCGGTGAGGGTGAAGGTCTGGGTGGTCGCCGCGGGTGGAGGTGGAGTGGTTGGTGCTGGAGTCGGGGGTGGCGTGGTGGGGGCTGGTTGCGTCGTGGGCGCAGGTTGGCTCGTTGGTGCTGGTTGCGTGGTCGGGGCGGTGGTTGGCCTCGGTGTTGGCTGGATCGTTGGGTTCGGTGTCGGGGCCGATGGTGTCGCTTGTGTTGACGGGCTCGAGTCGTTGCCTTCTGCACTCCCTGGGGTGTCGGTGGGCTCGTTCGTGGGGGTCGAGCCGGGTTCATCGGCCGTGGCCGGCGGGTTGTCGTTGTTCTCGCTGCTCGGGTTGGCTGCGTCGTTGGGGGTCGGTGAGGCGAGTTCTGCTGCCGATGGTGGATCGACGACCTGGTTGTCCACGACGGACACGCCGGCCCAGGCAACACCGACGGCGGCAGCGCTGGCGGTCAGCCACATCGAGAACAGCATCAGCTTCTTCATGCAATCAGTGTCTCCGATTGGGTGGTGAAGACGGGTCAACTCCACCCTAAATGAACCCTAATGATGTGCCGAGAGCACGCCAGCTGCGGCAGCGTCGTTTAGGTTCAGTTCGTGGCATCGGTAGTGATTGTTGAAGACGACTTCCAGATTCGGGACTTGGCCGTTCGAGCTCTGTCTGGTGCTGGGCACGTCGTGTGGTCCGAGGCGACGGGTATGGCGGGTTTGCAGAGCACGATCGACAACGATCCTGATGTGGTCGTGCTCGATCTCGGGCTTCCCGATGTCGACGGCAGCGATGTTCTCCGGATGATTCGTGGCGTGTCACAGGTGCCGGTGATCATCGCCACGGCCCGTGACGACGACGACGAGATCGTGCGGTTGCTCGATGCCGGGGCCGACGAGTACGTCGTGAAGCCGTACTCGGGTGCCGAGCTCGAGGCACGGGTGCGGGCGTTGCTGCGCCGATCGGCTGTGGCTGGTCCGTCGAACACGCTCGTTGTGGGCGGATTGACCGTTGAGCTGCGGTCGCGAACGGTCGAGTTGGACGGCGAGGCGGTGGCGTTGAATCGCAAGGAGTTCGATCTGCTCGCCTTTCTCGCCGCAAAGGTCGGTGAGGTGGTGAGCCGGCAGGAGTTGTACGCCGAGGTGTGGCGGCAACCGTACGGGGGTGCGGACAAGACGATCGACGTGCATGTCTCGTGGCTTCGTCGCAAGCTCGGGGAGACCGCGGCCGATCCTCGTTTCCTGCACACGGTCCGCGGCGTGGGGATCAAGCTCGTCGATCCGTCATGAGACGCCAGTTGATCACGGTGTTCGTGGCGATCTCGGTGATGGTGGCGGTTGCGTTCGTTGTGCCGTTGGGGTTCTTGGTGCGTACGACGGCGGAGGATCGGGCCATCGACGCAGGCCGTGCCGATGCCGCCGCAATCGTCCCGGCCCTGGTGGCTGGGAGCACTCGCGACCAGATCGAATCGGCGGCCGGTGCGACCTCCAGCGGCCGGACAGGCCGTCTGACCGTGATGACGTCGACGGGTTGGACGATTGGTCCAGATGTGGAGATGTCCGAGCGGCTCGATGCTGCGTTGTCGCGGGGCGTGTCGGCGATCGGGCCGGTCGAGGGCGGTGTCGAGGTCGTGACCGCGGTGGCGAGTGGTCCGGATGAGTTGTCGGCGATCCGGGTCTTTGTGCCTGACGACGATCTGCGTCGAGGGCAGTGGACGGCGTGGGCGGCGCTGGCCGCAGTGGCGGTCGCTCTGGTGGGGTTGTCGGTCTTGGTGGCTGACCGGTTGGCCCGGTCGATTGTGCGGCCGGCCCAGGAGTTGGCGTCGGCGGCGCACCGGTTGGGCGGCGGTGATCTTTCGACCCGTGTCGAGCCCGATGGGCCTCCCGAGCTGGTGGAGTTGTCGGGTGCGTTCAACAGTCTTGGGTTCGCAGGTGTCGTCGATGTTGGACCGCGAGCGCGAGTTGGTGGCCGAGTTGTCGCATCGGTTACGTACACCGCTCACCAAGTTGCGGATGCGGGTCGACCAGGTCGGCGATGAGGCGCTGGCCGAGGAGCTGCGGGCTGATGTTGGTGATGTGACCCAGGTGGTGAACGATCTGATCGCCGAGGCCCGGGGCTCGTTGAGTGGTGTGTCGGAGTCGTGCGATGCCGCGGCGGTGGTGACTGAGCGGGTGGAGTTCTGGTCGGTGCTGGCCGAGGACACCGAACGGCCCTGGTCGTTCGATCGGGGCAGGAGTCCCCTCATGGTTCCGGTGTCGTCGGCGTCGTTGGAGGCGGCGGTCGACGTGTTGATCGAGAATGTGTTCGCTCACACCGATGACGCGGTTCGTTTCGCTGTCGGGTTCGACGAGGCCGACGGTGAGGTGAGGATCTGGGTCGGCGACGCCGGGCCGGGCTTCGACGAAGCGGTGCTGACTCGTGGGGTGAGCCGAAGCGGGTCGACGGGTTTGGGACTGGACATCGCCCGCTCGGCCGCTGAGTCGGCCGGTGGCTCGTTGCAGGTCGGGGTGAGTGTTCTCGGCGGTAGCGAAGTGTCGTTGGTCCTGCCGCTGCTGGCCGTCGACCGGACCTAGCGTCGTCCGGTGCGACTCGAGGTGCGCCGCTCGACGCTGGGCCGGTTCCCACCTCGGCCCGCGGCGCCGGTGGCTTGGCCGTAGGCAGAACCGCCGGCCAGTCAGGCGACGGCGCAGTTGCTTCGTATGAATCGCAGGAGCTCGGGAACGAGGTGATGACTGCTGGCTCGATACTGGTAGAGGCAGGCCAGCCGGAACCACGTGTGCCGTTCCACCGCAGTGAGCCGTTCCTGGTCGAGTGGCCGCAGCCGCTGGTAGCTCTGGTACAGCTCACGGGAACGGGCACCGAACCCGAGACCGGTGCGGGCTTGAAGGTTGCGGAGTTCGAGGTGGACGGCGAGGTTGGCGAGGTCCTCTTCCGGTGTGCCTCTGCTGAGACCGTCGAGATCGATGAATGCCGCTTGGGGTGCACCGTCGAGTGCGGTCGCGTTGCAGAAGATGTTCTTGTCGTGGAGGTCGCCGTGGACGATGACGTCGGCCTTCGGTGCGAGCGGGGGGAGTTCACGGGCTGCTTGCTCGATGGCGGCGAGATGAAGGGTCGGTGACCGCCGACTGATCTCCACCCACACGTCGGGGTCGTCGGGTTCTCTTGCCGGCAGCCAGCCAGGTACGGGTTGGTCGTGAAGGGAGGCGACGAGGGTGCCGATGTCGTCGAACGATCGCTGCGGGTTGGATCGGATGCTGTGATGGAGCGACTGCCCGGCAACGGTGGTCAGTTCGATGCGGCCGTCGGTTGTTGTGTTGGTGACGGCGGGGACCGAGAACGGCCCTGCGTCCTCAGCGAGAAGTGCGTGGCGCTCAACAAGGGCGTCAACTCGGTTGGGTCGGACCACTTTCACGAAGCCGGTGGGGGTTTGGACGACGGCCCTGCGGCCGGCCCGGTACCCGAGGAGTCGGCCGGTCTCGAGCGCGCCCGCTAGTCCGGGGAGTCGTTCATCGGTGGCCGGGTCGACCTCGTTGGCCTGGCCGCTTTCGGGATCGAGGACGCCCCAACGATCGCCGCTGCTCAGCGTCCAGGCGCCCTTCGCCCGCGGGTACGCGGTGTTCCAGTGGGCTGACCAGTGGGTCATTGGGCTACTCGGGTGTCTTGGTGGCCGGGGCGGTGCAGGAACAGGCCCGCAGCGGCAGCCGCTGCGGGGTCGAGCATCGATCGGGTGTCGAACACGGTCGGGGTCGACAGGAGTTGTGCGACTTTGTCGAGGTCGGCCTCGGCGAACTCGGGCCATTCGGTTGCGATCACGAGAAGGTCGGCGTCGGTGCACGCTTCGTAGAGATCGCCGGTGTTCGCCACAGCGAACAGGTCGGGCCGTACTGCGGGGTCGAACAGGCGGACGCTGGCTCCGTGTGTGGTCAGCCGTTTCACGATGTCGAGTGCCGGTGACTCGCGGCAGTCGTCGGTGCCGGCCTTGAACGTCGCACCCCAGACCGCGATCGTCGACCCCGAGAGCGGCCGGTCGACGGCGGCCTCGATGGATGCGGCGATGTGTTGCTGGTGGGCCTCGTTGCTGGTGATCGCGGCGGAGACGAGGGGCAGGTGGAGGTTGTGGCGGTGGCCGACGGCTTGCATCCCTCGGGTGTCTTTCGGGAAGCATGAGCCTCCCCACCCGGGGCCTGGTGTCATGAACGCGGTCCCGATGCGGTGATCGGCACCGACCCCGGCGATCACTTCGTCGATGTCTGCGCCCGTGGCTTCACAGACGCGGCTCATCTCGTTGACGAACGACAGTTTCGCGGCGAGGTAGGTGTTGGCGGCGAACTTGATGAGTTCGGCCGATGCGGGGTCGGTGAGCAGGATGGGTGCGGCCAGGGTTTCGTACAGTGCTGCGACCCGCTGGGCGGCCTCGGTGTCGGCAGCGCCGATCACGACACGGTCGGGGTGGCAGAAGTCGTGGACTGCGGTCCCTTCTCGCAGGAACTCGGGGTTGGCCGCAACCTCGAGGTCGTCGCGATCGAGCCAGCGGGTGAGCTTGGTGTGGGTGCCGACGGGAACGGTCGACTTGGTGACCACGATCGCGCCGGGGCGCAGCACGGTGCGTAGCTGGGTGGCGGCGGCTTCGACGAAGCTGAGGTCGAGATCGCCGGCTTCGGTGGTGGGGGTCGGGAGGCAGAGCAGCACGATGTCGCCGTCGGCGTGGGCGTAGGAGCTCTCGAATCGGAGGCGTCCGCTGTCGAGGCCGCGGGCGACGAGTTGTGTCAGGCCGGCTTCGACGATGGGGATCTCGCCTCGGCGCAGCGCCGCGATCTTGTCGGCGTCGATGTCGATTCCGGTGACGTGGTGTCCGAGATGGGTGAGGCATGCTGCGGCGGTGAGGCCGACGTAGCCGGTGCCGATGACGACGACGTGGGGTTCGTGGTGGTTCATGTCTTGGTTGGTTCCTCGGTCGTTGTCGGAAGGGTGGGCGATGGCTGGTCGAAGTGCGGCTGCTGCTGCGGCGAGGAGTGTTCGTGCGTTGGCCTGCCAGCCGTCCTCGACGTGTCGGACCACCAGCAGTGCTTGGTCGACGAGGGCGATGGCGCAGTGCCATCCCAGGGTTCGGTCGTCGATGGACGCTGCGGTGTGGTGCCGGTCGGGTCCGGTAGGCGTCGATCACGTGCTCGGCGTGCTCGATCGCGTTGGGTGACCAGCCCGGCTGGCGGATGTCGAGCGAGATGGCGTGGGCCCGTAGCCGACCGAGGTCGCTTGCCGGCGAGCCGACCGCGGTTCGCTCCAGGTCGATGAACCAGGCCTGCTCGTCGTTGATCAGGATGTTCTTGTCGTGGAGGTCACCGTGGATCAGGCTCGGGGTTCGTGTCTGTTCGGGCTGCGAGGCGGTCAGTCGGCTGGCCACGGTGCGAGCCATCGCTCCGAGTTCTCGGTCCCAAAGCGACAGGGCCAGGAGGCCGTTGATGGCGTTGGCGAGGTCGTCGGCCTCGGTGCGCACCGGCGTCGTCGACCGGAGCCTCGGTGGCATGAAAGCCTTGGAGCGACGCAGCCAGTTGGTCGGCCACGGACCCTTGACCGAGGAGCCAGGTTCGCAGTTCGATGCCGTCGATGAAGTCGTCGACGCCGACACGGCCGTCGTCGAGTTGGGCTCGGGGCGCCGGGGTGTGCACGCCGTTGGCGAGCAGGGCGGTGGCGACAGCGGCGAGCCTTGGTGCGTGACGGCCGGTGGTGTAGCGAAGCAGGAGTGTCTGGTCGGCGCCTCCGGTTGCGGCCAGGTCGACGCGGGTCACGAGCCGCCGCTCTGGTTTGTACTTGAGGATGGTGCTGGTCGAGTGTCGTTTCGAGATCGCTTCGCCGGGTGGTGTCAGTGGAGCGAGCGCCCGCTTCAGCTTTCTCGGGGTGGTGAACCAGCGCAGTCGGCGGAGCCGGGCGTCGTTGGGGAACCCGTAGAAGACGGTGTGGTCGTCGACTCGAATGACGGACACACCGACGGCGGACAGGCGTGGGCGAAGGGTGACGGCCTTGCGATGGACCTCGTCTGCGCGCTCGGTGGTTGTGCACCAGTGCGCATAGCCCAGGGCTCCGGTGTCGAGGGTGTGTCGAGCGGGGTGTCGAGCTCGGGGTGTGTCGAATCGGTAGCTGACGATGGTGGTTTCGCCCGGTTTGTGGCGCAGGTAGTCGGGTCTGGCCCGGCAGATTTCGAGGCCGGCGTCGGTCAGGATCTGTGTTGCTGCCTCTTCGTCGAGGAGGTCGGCGACGGGTCCAGGCAGGAGCGATCTCGTGGCTTGGCTTCTGGTTGACGTTGGCGAGGCGACGGTCATTGGTTCACGACCTCGAGGTGGCGGGGCGGTGTGGGGCGGTGGGTGAGTTGGAGGCAGGCGTCTGGCTTGAGCTCGTCGAGGTCGCCGTGGTGGATCACCAGGGTCGTGCGGCCGTGCGCGATGTTCTTGATGGCGCGGGCCACGGTGTCGCGTGCTTCAGGGTCGAGGCCGGTGAGGGGTTCGTCGAGGACGAGAACCGACGCATCTCGCACGGCCGCTCTGGCCAGCATCACCCGCCGGGCTTGTCCCCCCGACAGGGACGAGCCGTCCTCGTCGAGCACGGTGTCGATGCCGTCGGGAAGCCGTTCGAGCACCGGTGTGAGCAGCGCCGCGGTCGCAGCCTCGTGGATGTCGGCGTCGGTCGCGGAGGGTTGGCCGAAAGCGATGTTGTCCCGGATCGTTCCGCCGAACAGTGCCAGTTCTTGGGGGACGTAGGCGATCTGTTCCCGGTAACCGCTGAGCTGGAGCTCCTCGATCGGTGTGCCGCCGATGAGGATCTGTCCGGCGGTTGGACGGTGTAGGCGCAGCAGCAGCGACAACAGCGTGGACTTGCCGGTCCCGTTTTCACCGATGATGGCGGTGAGCGAACCGGCCGAGATGCGGGCGTTGAAGTCGGTCAACGACGCTCGGCCGTCGTGGTAGGCGTGGCCGACATCGACGAATTCGATGTCTCCGTCGAGAGCCGTGACCGGCTCGCCGGTCTCCGAGTCCTCGATGGGTTGTTCGAGCAGGTCGAGTACCCGAAGCGCGCATGCGGTTGCCTTGGCGATCCGCGCTCCCTCGCCAGTGAGTTTGCGGATGCGGCTTGTAGATCATGGTGGTGTAGGAGATGGCGAGAACGAGCTCGCCAGGGGTGAGGAGTCCGGCCCGGACCCGCATCGCTCCCAGTACGAGCACGAGGGCGACTCCCCCGCCGGTCAGGATTTCGGTGAGGCGCACCATGCGTGCGGAGTGACGGGCTGCGGCCATGGTGGCCCGCTCCGCACTTCGGGCGTTGCTTCGGAACGCGTCGGAGGTGCGGCCTTCGGCGGCGAACGCCTTGATCAGTCCGACCTGGCGGATCGATTCCGCCGCGGTTGATGCAATGGCGCCTTCTTTGCGGCGTGACTTGCCGGCCGCCGTTTTCACGGCCGCGGAGGTGCGCTCGACTGACACCCACAACAGCGGCAGCGGGATCAGGGCCACGGTGAAGAGTCGCCAGTCCACGATGGCGAACACGATCGATCCGCCGATGAGGACCGAGCCTCTGGACACGACGTTGACCCAGCTGGGGAACAGCAGGTCCCGGACCATGTTCACGTCACCCATGAGGCGCACGATCAGATCTCCGCTGTAGTGGCGCTGGTGCTCGGACAGCTCGAGTCGTTGGATGTGTTCGAACACATCGCTGCGGATCCGAACGGTCGCCTTGCGGCTGACCTGTGCGACACCCAACTGGAGGCGTTCCATGGCGACGCCGAGCAACGCGGGGATCGTCACGCGCGATCGCGGCGAACGCCACGATCGGGGCCATCGCCACCGGTCCGGTGTCTGTCGCTGTTCCGGTGGCCGAGACGGGTGCGGTCAGCGCATCGATGACCCATGTGATCGGCCATGGCTTGAGCAGTTCCAGACCGCTCACCGCAAGGGCGAGCAGCATCGTGGTTGCGATGCGGAGGCGTTGGCCGCCGAGCGCGGGGGCGAACGCCTTCAGTGCCCGGCGTAGATCCGAGGGGTCGACGGCGACGGTTGGTCGCTTCTGAAGCTTCATGCCCCGACCCGAGCCGTAGCAACGACGGACTCGATGGCGGCTTCGGTCCTGGCGGCGACGTGGTCCCACGTCATGGAGGCCATCGCTCGAGCCCGGCCGCGGGCCCCCGACGTCGCCCGCAACAGCGGGTCGTCCAGCAGCGTGGCGACCGTGGCCACGAGTTGGCCGTCGTCGTCCGGATTGACCACGGTCCCGGCGTCGCCGACGAGGCTGGCGATGTCTCCTTGGTCGGTGGCAACGACGGGGAGGCCAGCCGCGAGGTAGTCGATGACTTTGAGGGGGCAGAAGTAGAACGAGTCCTGGCGCCGGTACGGGGCGAGGCCGATGCCTCCTCGCCGCAGCATGGCTGACGCTTCCTTCGGTGGCAGCGCTCCGGTGATGGTGAGTTGGGCGCCGACCCCTGCGCCACGGGCGGCAGTGCGCAGGGTGTCGGCACCCGGACCGCCGCCGATGACCAGCAGGTCAGGGCGGTGGTCGATCTCGGCCAGTGCGACGAGCAGGTCGACGAGCCGGTCGGCGCCATGCCAGGGCTTTGGGTGACCAATGAAGACCAGCGGGTACTGCGGTGTCTCCGGCGTCGCCGGCTCTGGGAACCATGCCGGTTCGAATCCGTTCGCCACGACGATCGTTGGACCCGTTCGCTGCGAGTTGGCCCAGTCGGCCAGTGCACTGGACACGACGATGACGAGATCAGCGGCGCCAACGAGTTCGGCTTCCAACGCGGCGTCGGTCGGGCTGAGCGTGTCGGGTCGGTGGCGGGTCGCTTCGTCGACCAGTGGTGCGTTGACCTCCAGCACGAAGGGGGCGCCGAGGCGGCGGGCCAGTTCGAGGCCGCCGCGGTGACCGAGTGAGTAGCGTTCGTACACGATCGGCAGGCCCGCCGACGTTGCTCCGACGCCGACCTGATCGATGGCTCGAGCGGCACGACCGAGGTCGGGAATGGGCCCTCGGGACGCCGGGGCGTGTAGGTGGTGACTTGGTGGCCGCGCTGTTGGAACCCAGCGGCGATGCCACGTAGATGTTGGGCTGCGCCTTTGGTCGATCCGGGCGCGATGCCTCGGTCGGCGCTGATCTGGATGATGTCGAAGCGGGTCACAGCGGCCACCTTGGGTTTGGCCATCACGCCGACGAGTTGGTGGATCGTTTCGTTGCGGTCGAAGCGGGAAGCGAGCTTGCGGGGTCCGGCGGCGGACATGGCTCGCCACCGAGCGGGCGATTCGAGCAGCTCGACGATGGCGGCCGCGGTCGCATCGGGATCGTCGCTGGCCACGATGAGTCCCTCGACGTCGTGATCGATGATCTCGGTGATGCCGGCGACCGGTGTCGACACCGCCGGAAGCCCGGCACCGAGCGCTTCGAGGAGCACCGTGGGCAGGGCGTCCTGGTTGCCGTCTTCGCCGACGCGGCACGGTGCGGCCATCACGTGGGCCCGTCGTAGCCACTCGGCAACCACCTGCTGGGGCTGGGAGCCGGTGAACGTGACGCGGTCGGTGATGCCGAGCCGAGCCGCTTGCGCTTCGAGCGCTTGGCGGCAGTCGCCATCTCCGACCAGGACACAGCGGGCATCCGGCCGCGATGCCGCGATGGTGGCGAAGGCGTCGAGCAGCACGTCGAAGCCCTTCTTTTCGACGAGCCGGCCGACGCCGACCACCAGACCTGGCGTGCGGGCCTCCAACGGTGCCGGCGCGGCCTGGGGTCCGAGGCCGTTGTAGATCCGGACGAGCCGCGTGCCGGAGCCGTCGAGCCGGGCCTGCAGATAGGTGAGGTTCGCGTCGCAGACGGTCACGACCGCCGCTGCGTGGGATCCCACTCGGGCTGCGACCTCCCAGTTCACACCGTGGCGGTAGATGTCCTTGGCGTGTGCGGTGACGGTGTAGGGGACGTCGGTGAGGAGGTGGACGAGGTGCGCGGTGTGTGCGGCCACGGTGAGGAAGTGGGCATGCAGATGATCAACACCGCTGCGTTGGACCTGGCGTGCCACTGCGATGGCGTCCAACACGAGGCGGGCACGCCGCTCGGCCGGCAAGCGGTCGACGAAGGCCAGCACGTCATCGAGTCGGTCGGCGCGTAGGTCCGACAGTGAACGGACCGCATCGAGGAACGCGGCCTTGTCCGCTCCTGGGACGTAGTGGACGTCGGCCTTGACGGCGGCGAGGTCGGGGTGGAACCGGCCCTCGGTTGGCGGGCGCAGAGAGAACACCGAGACGGTGGCGCCGGTGGCTTCGACACCGAGGATCTCGTTGAGGATGAACGTCTCGGACAGTCGCGGGTACTGCTTGAGGATGTACCCGACATGCAACCCGAGCTGCCCGTCGTCCAATGGTGAGGGCTGGGCTGTCTGGTTGGTCATGGTGTGGCTCCAATGGGTGCGAGAACGGGCTGAGGAGGACAGAAGCTCTGCGGGGGCCTTCCGAGCAGGGCGGCGGCCGTCGATGCCCCGTCGAGCCGGATCGGCAGCGACCCGTCTTTCAGAGGCCGGGGGCTCGACGCAGCTGCGGCGAATCGGTCGATTGCGTCGATGTCGAGGTGCTCGATCGGGCAATGCTCCAGCCGGGTGAGCGGTGCGAGCCGGCAGGCCCGGATGTGCTGTTCCAGGCGGGGCCGGCACCGGGGCACGAGCAGGGCCGGAACGTCGGCGGCGAGCTCTTCGACGACGGTGTTGTAGCCGGCCATCGACACCACGCCGGAGGCCGAGGCGATGAGGGAGCGCATGTCATCGCTGAACTCCATGATCTCGACCGACGGCGACCGCCGGGCACGGTCGACCAGCTCGTCTCGTCGGGTCGATGACATCAGCGGACCGGTCACGATCACCGACCGGAGCCCGGCGGTGACGCCGGCCTCCACCGCGTCGAGGTAGCGGCGCAGCATCACTTGGCCGTCGCCGCCGCCGCCAGGGGTCACCAACAGGAACGGCTCGGCCTCGGCCGACGGGCTCGGGCATCGCTGGTGCGACGTAGCCGGTGTAGGTGACGGTTGCGTCGACCCGCGATCCGAGATCGAGTTCGACCGCGGTCGTGAGGATACGGGGGTCGCCGTAGACGAGAATGTCGTCGTATCGGTCGAGCCGTTCCCAGACCCCGGAGTGCTGCCAGTCCCGATCGACCTGGTCGGCGTCGTCGATGATGTCGCGCAAACCCAGGACCAGGCGGGGGCCGCCGGTTGTGTTGCCGTAGCGGTCGAGCATCGGGATGAGCTCGCCGGCCATGCCGAGCGGTGCGTGGTCGACGACGATCACCTCGGGGGCGTAGTTGTCGATCGCAGCCATGAGCACGGCCGATCGCAGCTCGACCAGTTGACGGATCGATCCGCCCAGTTTGCGGGGCTGGTAGGCGCCGGCGCCGTCCTTGGTCGCCGATGGCAGTTTCAGCGAGTCGACCCGGTCGGGCAGCGAGAACGCTTGCGCCTGTGGCGACCCGGTGACGATGAGAACCTCGTGGCGGGGGTCGGCCTGCACGATCGCGTCGGCGAGCAGGGTGCTGCGCCGAAGGTGGCCGAGCC
Organism: uncultured Acidimicrobiaceae bacterium; assembly: GCA_963700265.1. Lineage (GTDB taxonomy): Bacteria > Actinomycetota > Acidimicrobiia > Acidimicrobiales > Ilumatobacteraceae > Ilumatobacter. The sequence continues at coordinate 51,187 of CAVOWX010000010.1, forward strand.
CGTAGGTGTCGTGGCTGTAGAGGAGGAACCGAGTCATCGCCGACCTCCGCGTCGTGAGACCAACGGCCCCGGGTGAGCCGAGGTAGCCCTTCAGCAGCGTGCACTCGCCGTGGCGAAGCGCGATCGGAACCGTGCTGCTCACAGCGCCCGTTTCCGTCTCGTTCATCGGGATGGATCCGGCGCCGAGGTGATTCAGGGTGATGGAGCCGATGCGTTCACGGGCGGCGAAGACGTTCCAGGGTGGCGAACGGGGGGCCGCCGACGACGTGAAGACTTGTCCGGCCGTTCTCGGTGATCAGCACGCCTTCGCTCAGACCGTGCTGATCCATCGGAACCAGGGTGTTGCCGTCGCAGGCGACGGGTAGGCGAATTCGGACATGAACCGATCGTGAACGAACAAGGGTCTCATCGGCCATTGGACCTTGGTCCTACGACCGCACTCCGACCCACCGGTTCGCCGATGCCGTGCTCGACGGCCCACAGTGCCGCCTGGGTCCGGTCGGTGACGCCCAAGGCGGCGAACACTCTCGTGAGGTGGGCTTTCACTGTCTTCTCGCTGATCGACAACCGGCGGGCGATCGTCTTGTTCGCTTCGCCCTGAGCGACCAACGCCAACACCTCTGCTCTCGCGGTCGGTGAGTGCGGGGCCGGCGGGTCTGGCCCGAGCATCGATCACCGCGCGGGCCGCTCGGGGATCGACCGGCGCGTCGCCGTTGGCTGCTGAGTGGATTCCAGCCAGCAAGGTGGCGGGGTCGGCGTCCTTCACGAGGTAGCCGAGCGCCCCGGCGTCAACAGCGTCGAGGACACGTTCCCGGTCGGTGTGTGCGGTCAGCATCACCACACACGCCTGAGACCGCTCGCCGACGAGCCGCCGAGTTGTTTCGATGCCGTCCATGTCGGGCATCGAGATGTCCATGACGACGACATCGGGCTGCAGCTCCGAGTCGAGCTCCAGCGCCGTCGTGCCACGATCGGCGACGCCGACCACTTCGATGCCAGGGTCTTGCTCGAGGAGCCGCTCCAGCCCGGCGCGAATCATCACATGGTCATCGACCAACAGCACACGGATCATGCCGGCACCTCCAAGCGAATCGATGTTCCTTCTCCCGGCGTCGACTCGACCAACAAGTGGGCACCGGCGTCGTCGACCAGGTCGGTCAACAACCGAAGGCCGAGATGCCCGGCCGGTGACCCGTTGGATGCGTTGAAGCCGCGACCGTCATCAACGACGGTCGCCACCGTCGACTCCTCGTCGGCCGACACCGACACGGCGACCGAACGGGCTTCTGCATGTCGAAACACGTTTCGTGCCGCTTCCTGAATCACCCGATAGACCAGCGCCGTCGTCTCGAGCGACCGATCCACATCGCCGGTGACCACCAGATCGGTGCGGATTCCCATGGCCGGTGCCGGCGCCAACAGGTCGACCAATGCGGCCTCGAGGCCCTGCGAGTTCAGATTCGGCGGGTAGATGTCGACCAGCAGCGACCGCAACGACTGCAGGCTCCGTCGCGTACCCACAGACGCAGACCGCAAGTCCTTCGCCAACTCCGGCGACGTGTGCGATGCCGTCTCGGCCGCAGCGGCGATGGCGAACGAGGTTCCGGCGAGATCCTGCACCACGCCGTCGTGGAGATCTGCCAGCGATCCGGCGTCGCTCCAGCATCGATGACTCGATGGCTCGCTGTAACAAGCGTTCGCGTTCGACCTGACCGCGCCGGAGACGGCGGTTCAGCCCCCACGCCAAACCGAAATGCATCGCCTGCATCACCAACAACGCGCCGACGATGATCGGGGCGAACTCAGCCCGGATCCGCGAACTCGATCCGGCCACCGCCGACATCGAAGAGTACGACTCGAACAACAGCGGCTCGCCACCCGGGCCCGCGACCGGCAGGTACACCTCGAGTGCCTGTCCCGCAGTCTCGAACCGGTTTTCCGGGCCATCGAGTGAGCTGACCTCAGACACCACCTCACCGCTGTCCAGCGACGCGATCTTGTCGTCGTCGAGTTCGTAGCGTTCGCCGATGAGCCGATGCTCGTCGGAGTACACCACGAGGCCGGTCGCGTCCCACAGCTTCACCCGCAACGTCGAACCATCGAGGACCCGCTGGTCGACGATCACATCCAGCCGCTCGATCGCCGCAGCGTCACCATCGAGCAGAGCCGCCGACAGATTCGGCTCCAGCACCGTCCGAGCCAACAGTTCCGTGCGGGACCGGACATCGTTCATGGCTTCGGCCTCGCCGGCGCGTTGCGACGCGATCAGGCTGCCCACACCGATCACCACCATGCCCACCGCCCCGGCGATTGCGACCTGAACGAACGGGCTACGCAGCCGAGCGACCCAACGAGGGGAGCCGGGAGCAGCAATCGAGGAGATCCATGCGTCCACACTGAACGAACACGCCACGCAACTGCCGTAGCGGAACCTGAAAACAGTCCTAAACCGTCGATCCAGCCGGCGTCGTTGGTGTCTCGGTCAGCGGTAGCCTCACGATCGGCGAAGGGGAGTAGCTCGACGCTGGGAGATCGACACGCTGGGTGATGAGCCCCGGTCCCCAGGCCCATCCGTGGGTGAGCAAGACCTTCGACCAGGCATCAACGATGCCCGGTCGAGGGCGTCCGCCCTTCCTCCGGGCCACACTCTCGGAGGACACCATGGACGCATTTCTGATCAGCACCGCCATCATCTTCGTCGCCGAACTCGGCGACAAGAGCCAGCTGATGGCCATGACGTTCGCAACCCGCTACCGAGCCCGCACGATCCTGGCTGCCATCACCGCCGCGACCGCCGTTGTGCACCTCTTCAGCGTTCTCGTCGGCGCCGCCATCGGAGCCGCGCTACCGACCAACGCCATCTCCATCGCCGCAGGCCTAGCGTTCCTCGGCTTCGCAGCCTGGACGCTCCGAGGCGACGAACTCACCGAAGACGACAACGCACGAGCCGCCCACAACGCCCGATCCGTCTTCCTCACCGTGGCCATCGCGTTCTTCCTCGCCGAACTCGGCGACAAGACCATGCTGGCCACCGTGACGCTCGCCGCGGACAACGGCCTCATCGGAACCTGGCTCGGCTCAACGATCGGCATGGTCGCCGCCGACGCTTTGGCCATCGTCGTCGGCCAGCAACTCGGCACTCACCTACCCGACAAGACCATCAAGATCGGCGCAGCAATCACCTTCGCCGCCTTCGGCCTCCTGCTCATCGGAGAAGGCCTCCTCTGACACCCACTCGTCGACTCGGGCCGGACGCGCCGGTGGAGCAGGCGTAAGCCTGCCCCACCGATTGGCAAGCAGTTGCTCACCACTTGCGGTGTCGGATCAGTCGTCGTTGGAATTCCCACCCCGTCCACGACCACGTCGGTCGTCATCGTCATCGTCGTCAGAACCGCTGCGACCCGAACGATCGTCATCATCGTCGTCCGATGCTGTCGTCGCTGGTGTCGTTCCGGAACGTCTCATCGTCGTCCGAGCCGCTCGATGACGAACTGTCGGAGTCGGTTCCGCCGGTGCAGCGGGAATCATTGACGTGCTCCGCCTCGTCACACGGCCCCGAAACGTCAATCCCCGAAGTCGGCGTCGCAGCAGGGACTGCGGTCGTCGACGATGTGGCATCCGGGCTCCCTGCACAGCGCACATCATTCACATGCTCCGCCTCGTCACACGGCCCCGAAACATCAACCCCCGGAGTCGGCGTCGCAGCAGGGACTGCGGTCGTCGGCGACGTGGCATCCGGGCTCCCTGCACAGCGCGCATCATTCACATGCTCCGCCTCGTCACACGGCCCCGAAACATCAACCGCCGAGGTGGGCGTCGTCGATGGCGACAAGGCTGCGGTGGGGGTTGTTTGATTGGTCGTGGTGGTGTCGTCGCTCGAGCCGGTTCCGTCGAACACGGTGGCTCCGGCCGCTGCGCTCACGCCGACAGCGGCGAGGGCGGCTGCGACCAGGGTCATCCGGATCTGTCGTTTGATACTCATGATGGTCTCCAACTCGTAGAAGGTTTGTGAGGCTCAGTGTCGAAGAGCGAGCCCTATGCCATCCCCCACGGACCCCTAAAACGCCGATAAGTCGAATCGGGTCAGAGTTTCTTGTATCCCTCGGGGGACCTCGTCCGTCTACTCGGTGTCGGCCCTCAGCATTGGGGCCCCAACAGGAAGCGAGATGTCATGATGAACGAAGCAGCCTGGGACCGAGCCGTGAGGGTCGTCATCGGGATCGCGTTGATGATCGTCGGATTCGGCGTGATGGAGGGGACCGGCGGGACCATTCTCGGCGTCGTCGCCCTGGTGCCACTGCTGACTGGCTTGTCGGGCTGGTGCCCGCTCTATTCACTGCTCGGTTTCCGGACCAACAAGACCAGTCCCGAAGCCAGCGCGCACTGAGCCACTCCAGCGCATGTCCGAAAGCCCCGCACCGACGGCGATCCGTGGACTCAACCACGGCGCCGTTGTCATCAAAGCATGGGCGCCGTGGTGCGGTTCCTGTCGGAACCTGTCCCCGATCGTCGATCGCGTGGCGGCCGACGCTCCCAGCGTCGCTGTCGTCGACGTCAACGTCGGCCTGCAACCTGACCTCGTCGAACGCTTCGAGATCCGTGCAGTCCCCACCCTTGTCGCTTTGCATGAAGGCATCGAGGTCGGACGTCTCTCGGGTCTCCAATCAGCGATCAGTGTCCGGTCGCTGTTCGACGCGGCCGCGGGAGCTGCCATCGACGTCAGGCCCAGCTCGCCCGTCGGCCTGATCGGAGCGAGAGGCGCTGCGGGAGTCGTGTTGCTCGGTTCTGGCGTCGCCCTTGGCTCGCTCGTCCTGGTCGTGATCGGGACGATGCTCATCGCATGGGCCGGTACCGGCCTCGTCGCTCGTTCAATGGGGCCATGAGTTTCGAACCTGACGACCTCACCGGCCAGCTCGACGTGCTGTACCGGTACGCACTGGGCGTGACCCGAGATCCCGAACTCGCCGCAGACACCGTTCAAGACACCGTCGTTCGAGCGCTCGAACGCCGCCACCAGTACCGAAACGACGCGCCGCTGGGGCACTGGCTCATCCGCATCGCCCACAATCTGATTCTCGACCGCGCCCGCAGGAGTCACCACGAGATCGCCGTCGAGGACGTCGAACAGAGCTGGCGCGACGATTCCTACAGCGTGAACGCCGAAGCCACAGTCGAGCGGGCGTCCACACGAGACGAACTGCTCGACGCGCTCGTGCGCCTGCCCCACATCTACCGATCCGCCGTCATACTCCACGACATCGAGGGCCTACGCGTTGCCGATATCGCCGACATCCACCAGATCTCCCTCCCGGCCGCCAAACAACGACTCCGTCGCGGGCGAATGGCAATGGTCACCGCGCTCGCAACCGGCCACGAACGCCGCATCGCCACCAAAGGAGTCCCCATGCCCTGCTGGGACGCGCGCCAACACGTCAGCGACTACCTCAACGGCGACCTCGACATCACGACAGTGACCCTGATCGAAGCCCACCTCGAGACTTGCCCCACCTGTCCACCTCTCTACGCGGCACTTGTCGGCGTTCATGCCGAACTCGGCCGCCTCCGCGACCCCGACTCGGTCATCGACCCAGACCTGAAACGACGGATCGGACAAGCCATCAAGCAATAGCCCCTGCCTGCGCTACCTGAATCCAGCCCAGCTCGAGCTCGTGCTGAGCCACATCCAAGCTTCAGTCACCGTCGTCGCGCTCCTCAGCGTCGTCGTCTTCACGATCCTCTTGGTCTTCGTCGCGCTCGTCGTCTTCGTCGTCTTCGCTGAGGCCAGGGGTCTGACGTAGCCAAGCGACGAGTTGGTTGATCTCGGCCTCCGACAGGTCGGCCTCAGGGTGGAGGCCGAACCTCGTGTAGTAGGCGGGTGGCATCGAGCCCTCGAGAATGACCTCGACCGTTTCGCCTGCTTCTTCCTGGGGTCGGTCGAACTCCGAGTAGTTCACTGCTTCGCGACCCTCCTCGACGTGGTCGCTGATCGCCCACGACAGCGGCGCGATGTTGGAGTACCACGGCCATTCGACCTCGTTGCTATGACAGCCGTAGCACGCGTTCACCATCAGCTCCCTCGCTTGAGGATCCGCCCACTGCGGTTCGCCGGTGACAGGCGGATTCGAATGGGCACGGCCGGCTGGAAGAAGCTGGATCGCGAGCAGCACGACCACAGCTGCCGCCATGGTGTGAAACAAGAACGTGGCGGGCGACATCGATCCGGCCCGATCCCCCCGGCCGCGCACGTACTGCACCACCGCGGCGAGCAACAGCGACGCAACGACCAATGCCGCAGCGATGCCAGCATTCAGCCCCACCACCCACGCACCGCCGAGCCCGACACCAGCCACAACGACCACCACCGCAACGGCGCCGGCACCGAACCCCAGGCGACTCACAACACCGACCCCGAGCCGAACCCGAACGATCCCCGTGGCGGCGCAGTAGGAACCGCTCCCGTGGCTGATCTGACCGGCGCCCCGGTCCGAGCTGTTGTGAACATGGACTCCCCTCCGGGCCGTGCGGTCCTCACATCCTGACCCCGCGCATACGAGCCAACGAGGGTCATTGGTCCTTCCACGCGGCCGAACTCGGGGCAGACCACAACCAACAGTCAACCCGAGCGATAGTTCGCCAGGCTGACGTCACGGTGGTGTGTGGCGACAAACCTGCACCCCCCAGCGCTTCAAGACCGTTCGAAACCGATTGCTCCGGAGGCGAACAGTGTCGCGTTCTACCGATTGTTCCTCCGAGGTCCCGACCACCGGGACCGACGCCTGAAGGAGGCACACCATGAAGGGATACATCGCTCAACGCCGAGGCCGGTTCTACGCCGTCATCTACGAGGGTCGCGACCCTGTCACCGGCAAGGAACGCCGCGCCTGGCACCCTGCCGGCACCGACCGAGCCAAAGCAGAACAACTCGCCAGGAAGCTGGCCGCAGAAGAGACCAAACGTGTCGACGCCGTACGATCGCTCACCTTCGGCGCCTACCTCACCAGCCAATGGCTGCCGACCAAGGAACTGCACCTCGCCACCAGCACCTACCGGGGCTACGAACGCAACGTCCGCCGCCACATCCTCCCCGCACTCGGCAGGACCAGTATCCGCCGGCTGCGGTATCAACAGATCGAATCGCTCTACGACTCGCTCCTGCACCCCGACAGCGGCCGAGGGCTTGCCCCGAAGACCGTGTACGAACTCCACCTCATCATCCGCGGTTCGCTCACTGACGCCCACCGACGAGGACTCGTGTCCCGCAACGTCGCCCTCGTCGCCCGCGCCCCCAAACAGCGATCCCAGCAACGCACCGAAGGCGTGTCACTCACCGAAGAAGAGCTCCGCCAACTTCTGCGCACCGCCGCTGGACACCGGTTCTTCCCGATCTACTGGCTCACCGCCATGACCGGGATGCGCCGCAACGAGGTCCTCGGACTGAAATGGTCCGACATCGACGTCGACAAGAAGCGGCTGCATCTCAACCGTGGCCTCGTCGCTGTCGGCTACGAGATCCATCAGACTCGAGGCAAGACCAAGACCGCTCGCCGCGCCATCGAACTCGACGACACCACCCTGACCGTGCTCGAAGGCTGGCGGGCCTACCAGGCCGCCGAGTTCGCGGCGGTCGACATCGACCACGATGCCGACTGGGTGTTCACCAACGGAGACGGTGAACCGCTTCACCCCCACGCCGTGTACGAGGCGTTCCGACGGATCGTCCGCAACGCCGGCATCCCTGCGATGCGGTTCCACGACCTACGTCACACCCACGGCAGCCTCCTCATCAAAGAGGGCGTCCCCGTCAAGGTCGTGTCCGAACGGCTCGGCCACGCCCACATCGCCCACACGCTGCAGACCTACCAGCACGTCCTGCCCGGCATGCAAGCCGAGGCCGCCGCCATCGCCGAACGGCTCGCCAACCCGAGACCACCGACCAAGAAGAAGGCCGCGAAAGCAGCCCCGGAAGACGCCGGTGGAACGTCGAGGGAACAACCGGAAGAACGCCGCCTGATCCGGTAGAACAAGCCGACAACGACGAAGGCCCAGGTCGTTGACCTGGGCCTTCGCACGTTCGTTGGTGGCGGGGGCAGGATTTGAACCTGCGACCTTCGGGTTATGAGCCCGACGAGCTAGTTTCCGGCCCACCCAGTCTGACCAGCGGATACGTCCATTCTCGCAGGTCAGAGGCCATTTGTCGATGGGTCGGTGGTCCCCTCTGCTTCCCGCTCGACCCCGTTGTTTACGGTTGTGCTGTTACCTGTGTGTTACCTCGATCGGCACAAACCAACGGAATCCGAAGCCGCCGAGACGACCACGCTCCGTGAGATCACGCCGTCACGGCACGATCTCGAACCCGGCCACATGAGCCGGTCGCACGACACTGAAGTGCCGCCGATCGAGCGTCGCGATCGTGTCCTGCTGCAACCGCTCGGCCAACGCGATCAGGCTGGCGTCGGTTCCGCCGAGCGGCAGATCAGAGTAGGTGTCAACAAGATCGGCGATCCGAACCAGATCATCTCCGATCAGCGCGTCGATGATAAGGTCTCCGTTGGCGATCGATCGGAAGAACCTGGCTTCGGCCTCTGCGCTGATCCGCCGGCCAATCATGTAGGCGGCCTCGGCTACCACCAGTGCCGTCGTGCGGAGCGGACCCGCCTCTCGTTGCAGGAGATCGACGCACGCCTCATGGTCTGGATCCGCGGAATCGGCGGCCGCGACAAGAGGACCGGTGTCGACGATCAGCACGGTCAGTCTTGCCCGAAGCCCTCAGCGAGGATCTCGTCAGCGTCCGCGGCGCGTCGACCATCAGTCGACGCACCAAGCGCTACGAACCCGAGCTTCCGCTCCTCGGGCTCCGACTCGGTCGGCAATGCCGATGCCAGCTCAGCCACGACAGCATCCAAGCTCACTCCGCGACGATCTGCTTCGCGCTGCAAGCGTGCGAGCACCTCGTCCGACAGATCAAGCGTCACTGGCATCGCCCCATCGTAGTGCCACCTCTGGAATCCGAGCCAGCAACCGACCGCGCCAGCGGTTTCGCTCCATCGCGGACGTCCCCCGAAGCGATCGGCAGCCCGACGAATGCCGCGCCGCACGAGGCGAAAGCGCGTGATTATGCAGTGGCCTTGCGAAGCCCTTACCCGACTTAGTTCGGCTCCTCTCGTCAAGCCCTGGTGAGTCTGGGGTGGGCAAATGAGGACGACTGGTGGGCTCGAGGCCTTCCGCGTGATCAGCTTTCACTCGGTGCTGATGCTTTGGTGAGGCCACACCCCAGACCCGCCGCCGATGTTAGACCACGGCAAATTTCGGGTTCTTCGGCTTGCCGTTCGCCCGGAGCGTGTCGGGCGAGTGATACGCGACGAGGTTGCCTCGCTCGATGGCCAACGCGGCCATTTCTCGTCCTGGGTCTGGTCGGCGATCGGTCGGTTTGGAGCTGCCGCCAGACCGCGTCAGAGATCCTTCGCTTCAACGCACGGAGCGCTTCTTTGTGGCTCTTGCCCTCAGCGATCTTGCGCCGGTAGTAGACCCGGCCCGGGGTGTCTTGACGGATCTGGGTGATCGCGGCGATGTGCAGGGCATGGTTGAGCCGGCGGTTCCCGGCCCGGTTCAACCGGTGCCGTTGATGATCACCCGACGACGCCGACACGGGCGCAGCGCCGGTGTAGCTGGCGAAGTTGTCGCGGCTGGCGAATCGGGTGGCGTCACCGACCTCGCCCAGGATCACCGCAGCGTTGATCGGCCCGATCCCATACACCCGTCGTCAACGTCGTCCCTGACGCTTTGACCTCGCCGATGATGCGCTTGTTGCAGTCGTCGAGTTTGCGGTCCAGGCGCATGATGTCTTCGATGTGGTCCAACGCGATCTCCAGGCGCATCAGGTTCGCCGGGTCATCCGGTGTGAGGTCGCTGATCAGGGCAAACGCCTTCTCCGCCTTCAGATTCTGCGCTGCTCCGCCGGGGATCAACTCACGCAGCAACCGGTGCAGCCGACACATCGCTTGAGTCCGCAGGCCGACCAGTTCGTGACGCCGATCCGACAACAACTTCAACGCCACCGTCGCGTCGTCAGGCTTGCACGAACCGAAGGTGCGGTGAATGGATCGCGGCACGCCCGACAGCGAGAGCGTCGGTGTTGTCGGTCTTGGTGCCATGCCCGGTCGAATACACCCGCACCCTGGTCGAGAGCTTCGCTGGGACATCGACCACGGTCTCGCCGAAGCCGACCAGTCGTTGCGCGATCGAGCGGCCGATCCCGTTGGCTCCCTCGACCGCCCACAACCTCGACGGGTACTCCTCGACCGCGGCGAGCATCTCGATGAACCCGTCGTCGGAGTTCTCGAACCGTCGTCTCGTCGAGGAGCTCCTCGCTCGTGGTCAACACTGCGATGGTGTTGGACGCTTTGTGCGGGTCCATCCCGATGATCACTTGGTCATGCATGACCTTGTTTTCCCTTCGTCGTTGTCCGATGTGTGGTAGACGAGGAAGGGCAATGCCTCTTCGAGCGATCAGACCTCTCTTCAGCCACAGACCTCGTCTGAGATTCCGGTCGCAAGCCATTAGTGAGCCACACCCAAACACTGCACGGGTGGGCAGCCGGTTAACGAGCGAACCATCCAGAACCCCGACCCGAAGGCTGGCCTTCGCCCCCGGATCACCGTCAACTATGACAAGAGGCCGGATATGTGGGTGATCGGTGACCGTTGGCGATCGCGATTATGCGGCGGGCATCCCGCAATCCAAC
>CAVOWX010000011.1:0-57883 GCA_963700265.1 uncultured Acidimicrobiaceae bacterium
GCAGCCGAGCGGTCGGTCGACGCCGGATCTCGGGTTACGGCGCTCACGCTATGGGCGGCTCGCGTCGTTCGGCCGGCGATCGCAATGCCGGATCTGCGTGCCGTGAGCGGGCTCCAGCGCCGTCGTTATCGAGCGTCGTCCGGAGTGCGGGGGCTATTGGGCGGTGAGTTGTCGTTCGGACACGTGAGGCTCGATCTCAGTTTCGGTGCTCCGTTTCGAGTACATGACGGCGCCGATCAGCACGACAAGCGATACGCCGGCTATGGCGTACCCGGCGGGTTTCGGGCTGGACACGATCGGGTTCTCCTCGTCGATGTTCGACAGAGCGATGATCGCCGGCAGGATCAGCAGCGACACGAGGTTCATCACCTTGATGAGGGGGTTGAGCGCCGGCCCGGCGGTGTCTTTGAACGGGTCGCCAACGGTGTCGCCGATGACCGCCGCCTTGTGCGACTCGGATCCCTTGCCGCCCTCGTGACCGTCCTCGATGTACTTCTTGGCGTTGTCCCAGGCGCCGCCGGCGTTCGACAGGTAGTTGGCCATCAGCTGGCCTGTGAGGATGACTGCGGCGAGGAACGCGCCCAACGCCGTGTAGCCGACACCGAAGCCGATGATGACCGGTGTGAGCACGGCGAGTAGGGCCGGTGTGGCGAGCTCGCGCAACGAGGCCTTCGTGCAGATGTCGATGACCGGGCCGTAGTCGGGCTGCCGTTCGCCCGACATGATCTTCCCGTCAGCGAACTGGCTGCGAACCTCTTGAACGACGACGCCGGCGGTGCGTGACACCGCCCTGATGGCGAGTGCCGAGAACAGGAAGCTGACCGACCCACCGATGAGGAGTCCGATGAAGACCTTCGGGTCGGCGACGTTGATCGGGATGGTGTCGCACACCGCGTGCCGTCCCGTTCAGTTCCTCGACGACGTCGGCGGGCAGGGTCTCGTTGGCTGCGGTTTCGATGTAGCTGGCGAAGATCGCGACGGCGGCGATGACCGCAGAGCCGATGGCGAAGCCTTTCGTGACCGCCTTGGTGGTGTTGCCCACTGCATCGAGGCTGACCATGATCTTCTCGGCCTCACCCTCGAACTCGCCGGACATCTCCACGATCCCGGCGGCGTTGTCGGCGACTGGGCCGAAGGTGTCCTCCGACACGATGACACCGGTTGTGGCCAGCATGCCCATGCCGGTGAGCGCGACGAGGTAGAAGGAGAACTGGAGGTTGCCGCCACCGAGGGTGAGCGCCGTGCCGATGGCGATGGCGATGGCGATGATGGCGTACACCGACGACTCCATGCCTGACGCCGTGCCGGACAGCACGGTCGTCGCGGGGCCGGTGCGCGTTGCGGCGGCGATCTCTTGCACCGGTGCGTACTCGGTGCCGGTGAAGTACTCGGTGAGGCGGCTCACGACCTGGGCGAGTATGAGGCCGATGACCACGGCCCCGAAGCATTTCCAGCCCTCGTTGGCGTGGTCGTTGCCGACGTACAGCAGCGCCACCAGCGCGGTGCCGATGACCGTGATGATTCCGGCGGTCAGAAAGCCCCGGTTAATGGGCTTGAGGGCGTTCGTCTCGCCCTCCTTGGCGCGTACCGCATACACGCCGGCGATGGATGCGATCACGCCGACGGCGCGGGCAGCGACGGGGAACACCAAGCCGAGTGCCGGGTTGGCTCCGATGGCGGCGAAGGCGGGCACGCCGAGGATGATCGAGGCGACCAGGGTCACCTCGTACGACTCGAACAGGTCGGCGGCCATGCCGGCGCAGTCTCCGACGTTGTCGCCCACGTTGTCCGCGATGGTTGCCGGGTTTCGGGGGTCGTCTTCGGGGATGCCGGCTTCGACCTTGCCGACGAGGTCGGCGCCGACATCGGCGGCCTTGGTGAAGATGCCACCGCCGACACGCAGGAACAGTGCGATCAGCGAGCCACCGAAGCCGAACCCCACGAGGATCGCTGAGCTGGTGTTCTGGAAGAGCAGGATGATCAACGTTGCGCCCAGGAGGCCGAGACCGACGGTGAACATGCCGGCGACGCCGCCGGTGCGGAACGCCACCTTGAGCGCTGCGGGCAGCGAACCCGACTTGGCCGCTGCCGCGGTACGGACGTTGCCGCACGTCGCCAGGGTCATACCGATGAACCCGGTAAGGCCAGACAGGAACGCACCAGCCACGAACGCCAGGGTGCGGTCAGCGCCCGACTCCATCCGGGACAACGCGACGGCACCGTCAGGTTTCAGCACTTCGGTCGAGGTGAGGAACACGATGGCCGCCACCGGGACCATGATCACAGCGATCGTCTTGAACTGGCGGCGCAGATAGGCGGCGGCTCCCACCTGGATCGCCAGCCGCGATCTGGATCATCTTGGGGGTGCCTTGCTCCGCTGCGAGAACGCCTCGCATGAGCTGGAAGCCGACCGCAATGGCCATCAACGCAGCGACGACCGATAGCAGCAAGACGGTCATCTCACCACCGCCCAACTCGAACTGTTGGTAGCCGCCTTCGGACGCGACGATCGATGCAAACACGGTGGTTCTCCCTGCTTTGGTCAGCATCGGCGAGTGCCGATGTGTGTTCCACACGGCGTCAGCCGTGCCTCACGCGGATCCAGCCCCGCTACGTGAGCACCCGGAAGCTACTGCACAGCATCGGCGTTGCGTCAACTCGAGGTTCTCCGCCTCGGCAGTGCACCCAGTCCGGGAATTCCAAACCGTGCGGATCGAACGAACCGCTCGAAGAAGGACAGCGTGCAACCGACGCGTGTGTAGGGTTCTGGTACTCACGTAGCGGGGCTGGAACCGCGTGGGGCACGGGTAAATGTCCGTGTGGTGATCCGGAACGGTGACAACCGTCCGGCCCGACGCAGGAGGATCAGGTGCCACATTTCAACACCGCTCGGCGCTCGGCGCCCGGACGGTCGACAGTTTCGTGTTCCGAGATGGTGCGCGGCGTCATGGCGTTGTGCCGTCGCTGCTTGTCGCAGATGTCGAGTCCGATCTTCGGTCGGGCGCATCTCGCCGGTTGGGTCAGCGAGCCTGGGCGCTGCTCGTTCACGGCATCGGTGAGAGGACCGAGGACCGATGACCGATAGCACGTCACACCGCGCCGGTACCGGGCTGCTCGCGTTCGGGACGTTGGGGATCGTGTTCGGCGACATCGGTACCAGCCCGATCTACGCGTTCCGCGAGACGTTCCATCACGCTGAACTCGAGGTGTCCACGACGACCGCGTTCGGTGCGGCGTCGGTCGCGTTCTGGGCGCTGACGATCGTCATTTCGCTGAAGTACCTGTTGACGGTGATGCGTGCGGACAACCACGGCGAGGGCGGCATCCTGGCACTGACCTCGCTGGTCATCCCGCCCGAGGGTCAGTCGGTGTCGAGGATCGCCGCTGGCAGTGGTGACCTTGGGTGTGTTCGGGACTGCGCTGTTGTACGGCGACGGGCTGATCACGCCGGCGATCTCGGTGCTCGCGGCGGTGGAGGGCTTCGAGGTCGCAACACCGGCGTTCGGTGATTGGGTGATCCCGATCTCGATCGTGATCCTCGTTGCACTGTTCGCAGTTCAACGCAGCGGCACGGCGGGGATCGCGAAGGTGTTCAGTCCCGTGATGACGGTGTGGTTCACGGTGCTCGGTGTGTTGGGCGCCAACCAGATCCGTCAGCATCCCGACGTCCTGCGCGCCATCTCGCCGACCTATGCGATCGATTTGTTCGTCGAGCACCCGTGGAAGGCGTTCATCGCGTTGGGGTCGATCTTCTTGGTCGTCACCGGCGGTGAGGCGCTCTATGCCGACATGGGCCACTTCGGACGTATCCCGATCCAGTGGGCGTGGTACGGGATGGTGCTGCCGGGTCTGCTGCTCAACTACTTCGGCCAAGCAGCGCTGCTGGCATCTCGTCCTGCCGATGAAATCGGCGAGCTGAAGCCGTTCTACGCGATGGCCCCCGATTGGGGCATCGTCCCGCTTGCGATCCTGGCGACCATGGCCACGGTCATCGCCTCGCAAGCGCTGATCTCGGGGGCGTTCTCGCTGACGGTGCAAGCCGTGCAGCTCGACTACTTCCCTCGTCTGGCGATCACACACACCTCCGACAAACACATCGGACAGGTCTACGTACCGCTGGTGAACTGGATGCTGATGCTCGGATGCATCGGCCTGGTCGTGACGTTCCGCAGCTCGACGGCGTTGGCGTCGGCGTACGGCATCGCCGTCACGACCACCATGCTGATCACCACGCTCATCTTCTACCGATTCGTGCGCGACAAGTGGCACTGGTCGCTCACCAAAGCACTCCTCGTGCTCGTTCCGTTCCTCTTCGTCGACGTCGCCTTCCTGGCCGCGAACCTCCCCAAGATTCCGACCGGCGGATGGTTCCCACTCCTCGTCGGTTTCGGGCTCGTGATCCAGATGACGACATGGCGCAAGGGACGCCAACTCGTCGCCGCCCGGATCCGTCGCGGCGAACGACCGATGCGCGACGTCGTCGACGAAGCTCTCGCCGCACACGTCGCACGGGTTCCCGGCGTCGCCGTCTACCTGTTCAAGGACGAAGGAGCAGCGCCGCCGGCCCTCATGTCGAACCTCCGCCACAACCGCGTGCTCCACGACACCGTCCTGCTCGTGTCGGTCCACACCACTGACGTTCCCCGCCTCGACGACAGCTCGCGCACCACCGTCACGAGTCTGGGTCACGGCATCACCCAAGTTCGGATCGACTACGGGTTCACCGAAGACCCCGACATACCTGGCGCACTCTCCGCAATCGAGCTCATCGGCACACGACGACGACGAGCCGACCTACTTCCTCGGCCGCGAATCGGTCTCCGCAGGCAAGGCCCCGGGCATGCACCCATGGCGAGAGGAACTCTTCGTCCTGCTCAACCGGGGCGCCGCCAACGCCAGCCGATTCTTCAGACTTCCCGCCGAACAGGTCTTCGAAGTCGGCACCCATGTCGAAATCTGACGATGAATCGATGCGCGAACTGAATATCGACCTGGATTCCGTTCGATGATTCGCATCGCCCACGGCACACACGTTGGAACATCCGATTCGACCGCGGGGTGCGCTTCCACCAGAGCAACAACGGGAAGGACTGAACGCCGATGCTGGAGAACCTGACCGACTGGGCAACCGTCGATCGTCGAGCGGCTCGGCTACCTCGGCGTCGCGATGCTCGTCGCCATCGAGAACGTCTTCCCGCCGATCCCGTCCGAAGTCGTGCTCGGCCTCGCCGGCTACACCGCGTCACAGGGAGATGCGTGGGTCGTCGGCATGATCATCGCCGCCACCATCGGATCAGTGGTCGGCGCATGGATCCTGTACGGGCTGTCAGCGGCGGTCGGCCCCGTTCGACTGCGGGCCATCATCATCCGGTACGGCACCTGGATCGGCTTCGGCGAGACCGACCTCGATCGGGCCGAGGCGTGGTTCGACCGCCGATCTCGCTCTGCAGTGCTGTTGTGCCGATGCGTGCCGCTGATCCGGTCGCTGATCTCGATCCCGGCCGGCTTCCGACGCATGCCGCTCGTCACGTTCACGACCTTCACGCTCATTGGCAGCCTCGTCTGGAACACGATCCTGATCACCGCGGGCTACGCGCTCGCAGATCAGTGGGAGCGCATCCTCGATTACACCGAACCGTTCCAGACCCTCGTCGTGAGTCCTCATCGCCGTACTGGTCGTGGCGCTCGTCGTCCGCAAAGTGGTGCTCACAAAGCGGGCACGCGCCGCAGAGGAGTTGGCGCACCCCGGTCTCGCCCACGAGCCCATCGATGAGATCGTCGAAAAGCTGGAATCGCAGGTCGAACACGATCCCGTGCCGCGCTCGCAAGCTCCACGAGCACTGACCCGACATCGCCAGATCGATGCGCAAGCGGAGTCCGTGACGACGGCGGGTGCAACGTCGAGGAGCACCCCCGACCGGACCGACCGATCCGGCACTGCCACGCTCGATGCGACCGGGCTCGGCGCACACATTGCACCGAGCGCGGGCGGCAAGTTCGATCAAATCCTCGCCGGAACCTTTATACGGGCGTACGTCATGCGCTCAACCGGCTCGTGTGGCAACGCGTCCAACGGATCCACCACCGTCCGACGTCTCCGCGCACCCCGACGCCGAACCGACCGACCTCAAGGCGGCGACGACGCCACCGGTCCAACCTTGGCCCATCGATCAACCGGTTCGCGGTAACGAGACCGTCAGCCCGGTTCACGGTAATCATCGAGCAGGCAGCCACGTCCGGCTGCAAGGCGGTGAGGGCACTCGGTAATCGCGGCCAGAAACGCTCGACCCCGCGCTGCAGAGCCGGCGATATGTGGGACGTCGCTGCGTCCCGAGAGCGCTGCATAATCACTGTTCTCGATCTTGCCGGCTGATCTCGTCGTCGTGTTGGGAGTCGACCTCGAACCACACTGCGTACCGCACGACGACGCCGTCGGACAGCTCACCGGCGATCTCCACCACGCCCAACAACGGCAACGTCAAGCCGAACGAGAACTCGCCACCACCGGACGACTCCACCGTCGCTCCGCACGACACACCGTCGCCGACTGCGCCGACGACGTCGCCACCGCCACGACCGCTCTTGGCGAGATCACCCGGCGCGCCCAACCACTGCTCGACCAGCGAGACGAGCTCCGCAACGAACGCAACCGGCTCCAACAGCACCTCACCATCGACCGACAACTCGCCCGACAACTCGACCGCCACGACCACCGGCTCCTCAACGTCCAACACCGCCTCGACGCCCTCGACACCTGGGCCGACTGGGCCAACGGACACACCCCACGCCCCGCCGCCCTCATCAACGCCGCCCACCACCTCCACCACACCGGCGGCCACCACGGACTCCTCGCCGAACCACTCACCAACTGGATCCACCAACACGACCTCGCCCCACAACACGCCACCCCGGCCCAGCGTCCTACCGCCGAGCATCCGCATCGGCCGGAACCACCCGGACTCGACATCGGCTTCTGAACCATCTGTCGACCTCGCGCTTGTCTTGGATTCGGATCGGCCGGAAGCGTGCGCCAGGGCTCAGACGCTGGTGCGGTCGGTCCAGTACTCCGGTTTGCGATGCTGGTGGAACACAACGAGCACGAACAGCTTCTCGTCGGTGACCTCGTAGCCGATGGCCCACGGGAAGCCTCCTACCGGCATCTTGCGGTTGACGACCGTACCGTCGGGTGCGATCACCACGGGCCTGCCGGCGTTCGGCCAGCGGCTGCTGCGTGCCACGGTCGCCTCGACCGCGGCGAGGAACCGATCACCCAATCCCGCAGCCCCTTCCCGTACCAGGCCTCTGCACGCACGACCTCAGCCGCGGCAAGGGGGTGGTACTCGATCTTGCGGGTCACCGCGAACGGCGGTTCTCAGCGACCTGGGCGAGCACCTCGTCCCAGGTCAGCGTCTTGACTTCGCCGGAGGCGATCTGCGCCGAGCGGCGCAGCATCTCGTCGCCCCACGCTCGGTCGATCTCGTCGGGATCTTCCTCCGAGATGTCGTCGTCAAGACTGGCGAGCAGCTCCACCGCGAGTTCGGCGCGCTGCTCGGCAGGCAGCGCGAGAGCCTCGTCTCGCAGGGCGGCGGGTGTTGCGCTCACAGACATGACATTACTCCTTGCTCGACTCGTGCGGTGGGGCGAGCAGCGAGGCCACAGCATTGGCGAGAGCTCGATCTGTCTCAGCGACTCGACCGCTGTAGTGCTTCGCGGCGATGGACGGATCGTGGCCGGCGCGTATCGCAACCTGCGTCACGCTGTAGCCCATCTCCTGGCCGTAGGTCTCCATGAACTTGCGCAGGTCGTTGGACGAATGTTGGATCGAACTTCCAAAGGACAGTCCAGCGAGCGCTATCTCGTCCATAACACCAGCTAGATGACCTGGTGGGGCGGGTGGGGCTCGAACCCACGACCCAGGGATTATGAGTCCCCTGCTCTAACCAACTGAGCTACCGCCCCTGAAAACAACAACAGGGTCCCACACTCGGGACCCTGCTGCATGGCTCCGGGAGCAGGGCTCGAACCTGCGACATGCTGATTAACAGTCAGCCGCTCTGCCAGCTGAGCTATCCCGGAATGGCGAAACGACACGATACCGGCTCACGCTGGGCGAGCAACCGTGTCGACACCGCTTATCGGTAGTGCAACTCGGGTTCGTCGAGATCGATCGCCGGAATCTCGTCCTTCTCCTTGTAGTAGTCGTTGGATGCGACCCAGGGCGGATGTGGGCCTTGCTTGGGCATCAGGTCGCGTCCACGGATCATGTAGCCGGGGTTGAACTCGTCGGGCGGGATGAACGGCTTGCGCTCCATGTCGGCATCAGCCTCGGCGATCGTCGGCGTCACCACCGTCGCTCCGATCTCGTCCATGTGGTTGAGCAGTCGACACACGAAACCGGAGATCAGATCGGCCCGCATGGTCCAGCTGGTGCGCAGGTAGCCGAACACCGAGGCCATGTTCGGGATGTCCGAAAACATGATCCCGCGATAGGTGACTGAGTCGGCGTAGTCGATCGGTTGACCATCGAGCGTCATCTCCGCATCGCCGAGCGCGTTCAGGTTGAAGCCGGTCGCCGTGACGATGATGTCGGCCTCCAGCTCGGTGCCCGACTTCAACAGGATGCCCTTCTCGGTGAACGTGTCGATGTGATCGGTGACGACATCGACCTTGCCCGAGCGGATGCCCAGGAACAGGTCGCCGTCGGGCACCACGGCGATCCGCTGTGTCCACGGCAGGTAGCGGGGCCGGAAGTGGGTGTCGATGTCGAAGTCTTCGCCGAGGTAGCCGCGAGCAGCCGTGAGCAGTTCGTCGATCACCATCTGCGGGTGCGATGCCGACAACTCGTGGATGATCTGGCCGTCACGCAGGATCTTGCGACGCATGATCTCGTGCGACCACTCGTCGGGGATCTGCGAGCTCGCGCAGCGTGTCGGCCAACTCGTCGTTGTTGGGCCGCGGGTAGAAGTAGGTCGGCGAACGCTGCAGCATCGTGACGTGCTCGCAGTCGTCGGCCATCGCCGGGATGATCGTCGCCGCAGTCGCACCCGAGCCGATCACGAGCACCCGCTTGCCGGTGTAGTCGAGATCCTCCGGCCAGGTCTGCGGGTGCACGATCCGGCCCTGATAGCGGTCCATCCCCGGCCAGTCCGGGGTGTACCCCTCGGAGTGGCGGTAGTAGCCGGCACACATCCACAAGAAGCCGCACGTGAACCGCAGCATCTCACCGGTGTCACCACGCTCGACATCGAGCACCCACCGGTTGTCGTCGCTCGACCAGTCGGCCCGCACGATCGTGTGCTGGAACCGAATGTGGCGACGCAGGTCGTTCTCGTCGAGCACCTCGTCCATGTAGGTCAGGATCTCGCCGGCGCTGGCGATCGGTGGGCCCGTCCACGGCTTGAAGCTGTATCCGAACGTGTAGAGATCGCTGTCGGACCTGATGCCCGGGTAGGTGTGCTGGGCCCACGTGCCGCCGAACGTGTCCTTCGTTTCGAGCAGGGCGAAGGTCTTGGTCGGGCAGAACTGCTTGAGGTGATAGGCGCCGCCGACTCCCGAAATGCCGGCTCCGACGATCAGCACATCGAAGTGTTCCGCCGCCGCTTCGGGTCAAGTGAGGGAGTCGCTCACCCCCGGAGGGCTACTCGGTTTCGAGGAACTCGCGCAACTTCTGGGAGCGCTGAGGGTGACGCAGTTTGGCCAGCGTCTTGGCCTCGATCTGGCGAATCCGCTCGCGGGTCACCCCGAACTCCTTGCCGACCTCTTCGAGCGTCTTGGCCTGTGCCCCGTCGAGCCCGAACCGCATGCGTACGATCTCCTGCTCGCGATCCGACAACTCACCGAGCACCTCCTCGACCGCTTCGTGCAGCATCGCCCTGGTGGCGGCATCGGCGGGCGTGTCGACATTGGCGTCCTCGATGAAGTCACCCAGGTTCGACTCGTCCTCCTCGCCGACCGGCGAGTCGAGCGACAACGGGTCGAGGGCGATCCTCAGCAGGTCGCGAACCTTCTCGGGCTCCATCTGGAGCTTGGTCGCCAACTCGTCGACGGTCGGCTCACGCTCGAGCTCCTGGTGCATCTGTCGGCGCATGCGGGTCAGGCGGTTCATGTGCTCGACCATGTGGACAGGGATACGGATCGTGCGAGCCTGGTCGGCGATCGAGCGAGTGATCGCCTGTCGAATCCACCACGTTGCGTAGGTGGAGAACTTGAAACCCTTGGTGTGATCGAACTTGTCGACCGCTCGCATCAAACCGAGGTTGCCCTCTTGGATCAAGTCGAGCAGCTGCATGCCTCGGCCCGAGTAGCGCTTGGCGATGCTGACGACCAGGCGCAGGTTGGCTTGGGTGAGTTCGCTCTTGGCGCGTTCGCCGCGCTGCACCGCTCTGGTCAGCGCCCGTTCCGAACCGCCTGCGTCAATCCGCTCGGCCGCCTGGTGGCCGGCCTCGATCAGTTGGGCGAGACGCCGCTCGTCCTCCGTCGTGAGCAGGTCGACCTGACCGATCTCACGCAGATACAACCGCACCGTGTCGGACGTGCCGCCGTCGGCTCGGGGCTGGCGCTTCTGCCCGCGGCGCCGCCGGCGCCGTTGCAGCAACCGTTCGTCGGCGTCATCAGATTCGCTGGCTTCAGCCGTGGCATCACCGGAGGCTGGCTGCTCGTCATCACCGACGTCGTCATGGTCGACCGTGTCGTCGACCGCGATACCCGCTGCCGTGAGCGCGTCGTGGACGGCTTGCAGCGCTTCCGGGGTGAGCTCGACCTCGCGAAGCACATGGGCGATCGACTCGGCGTGGAGCACACCATCGGTTCGACCGCGCGCAACCAATGCGTCCCATTCCGACCGGTCCACACCAAACAAGGGTGCAGGTACCGCCGGCACGTCGACTGGTTCAAGCCCCAACGTCACGTCCCTCTCTGCGTCCTTCCAGCCAACCTAGCAACCAACCGGCCGCCGCCAAGCCTTGTTCGTCAACGCTCAACGCCTCCATCCGAACTCTCGCTTCGGCGTCGTCTCGAATTCGCGTCGGGTCGGCGCCGGCACCGGACCTGGAAAGCTCTCTACGAACCGCCGCCGAGATCAAATTTCTCGCCTCCGCCTCGGGGTCGGCTTCGATGTCGACCACGGCAGCGCGTTCGAGCACGTCGCGCGCTTCGGGGTCGGCCAGATCGAGTGCCACGTCGAGCACACCTGCCGATTCGGCCACCGCCAGGAACGCCCGCCGGTAGACCTCGTCGACGAACAACGGCTCGACGAGCCAGGAAGCGATCGCGTCCCAATCTTGAACCAGTAGGGCGATCGCCACGAACTCGGCGTTCTGGCGCCGTTCGCGGCGCGGCCTGGGCCGGGCCACGTTCACATGTGGTCGCCGGTCGCGTCGTTCAGCGACAGCGACGAGGTCGGCGACCGGCATTCCGACCTGCGTGGCGACCTGCCCGGCGTACAGCTTGCGGATGTCGACATTGGGATGCTCATTGATCACCGACATCGCCGACTCGGCCAGGCGAGCGATTGCTTCGGGCGACTGCGGCGCCTTCCCGTCGATCACGCGGCCGAGCCGGAACCCGAGAAACGGCTTCGCCTCGGCAACGGCCTTGGCGAGGCCCTCGGGGTCGGACTGCGCCAACTCGCCCGGGTCCTTGCCCCCGGGGAAGGCGGCGACGCTGACCTCGACCTGATACTTCTCTTCCCACTCGTAGAACCGCTCGGCGGCACCCTGTCCGGCGGCGTCGGCGTCGAACGCCAGCACGACTCGTTTGGCATACCGCTTGAGCAGTCGCACGTGCTCCTCCGTGAACGCAGTACCACAGGTCGCCACCGCCCGCGGCAGGCCGGCGCGGTGGAACCCGATCACATCGGTGTAGCCCTCGCACACGATCGCCTGATCGGCGTTGACGATGTCGCCCTTCGCCCAGTTCAGCCCGTACAGCGTCTTGGACTTCGTGTAGATCGGTGTCTCCGAGCTGTTCTTGTACTTGGCCGGATCGGAGGAACCCGGCAGGATCCGACCGCCGAGCGCAACGGCATCGTTGTTCTCGGCGAAGATCGGAAACAGCACTCGGGCACGGAACGAATCCTGCAACCGGTTGCGACTGTTACGAAACACGAGTCCGTTGTCACGCAACAGCTTCTCGTCGATCCCAGAACCCTTCGCCAGGGCGTCCCAGTCGTCGGGCGCCCATCCGAGCTTGAACTGCCTGGCGATGTCGCCGGACAGACCGCGGTCGCGAAGGTAGGCCCGGGCGGGCCGGGCGTCGGCACTGGTGAGCAGCCGCTGGTGATACCACTCGACAGCGACATTCATCGCCTCGACCAGCGCCTTGCGGCGGGCGCGTTCCTTGGAGCGACCCGGGGAGGCTTCGGTCAGTTGGATACCGGCCCGGTTCGCCAGGTACTCGACCGCTCCGACGAAGTCGGTGTGCTCGATCTCTTGCACGAACGTGAACACGTCGCCCGACTTGTCGCACCCGAAACAGCGGTAGCGAGCCGTTTCCTCGCGGACGTTGAACGACGGCGTGCGCTCGGCGTGGAACGGGCACAGGCCGACCCAGTTGCGACCGGTGCGCTTGAGCTGCACGTGTTGACCGACGAGGTCGACGATCGACACGGCGGAACGAATCCGCTCGATGTCATCGTCAGCGATCGCCATCCGCCGAATCTACTGTTGCGAAGGGCCGGGCATTCAGCGCCGGTAGACCAATCAGCGCTCGGACGGCGGCGGCGGTACCTCGTGAGGCTCGAACGCCTGCTCGACCAGTGCCGCGTCGGCCTGGCTTCGCTCGACCTTCATCGAGAACCCGACCGCTGCCGTCAACACGATCGCGATCACCATCAGAGAGAGCCACGTGGGTATGTGGTACCAGGTGTGGATCAGCATCTTGACGCCGACGAACGCCAGGATGACCGCAAGACCCTGTTGCAGAAAGACGAACCGACCGTGCATGTCGGCGAGCAGGAAGTACAGCGCTCGCAGCCCGAGAATCGCGAACGCATTCGAGGCGAACACGATGAACTGCTCGCGGCTGACCGCCAGCACGGCGGGAACGCTGTCGACGGCGAACAGCACGTCGGTCGCCTCGACGAGCAGCAGCACCGAGAACAACGGCGTGGCGACACGATGACCGTTGCGGCGGGTGAACAGCTTCTGCCCGTCGAGTTCGTCGGTGGTCTTGACGAACTTGCCGACCAGCGCCAGGAACTTGCTCTCGCCCGGATCGACATGGTCGTTGTCGGTGAACACCAGCTTGCCTGCCGTGTAGAGCAGGAAGCCGCCGAACACGTACAGCACCCAATCGAAACGCTCGATCACGGCGATGCCGGCGAAGATGAAGATCGCCCGCATCACGAGCGCACCGAAGATGCCCCAGAACAGCACTCGGTGCTGGTACTTCGAGGGCACCTTGAAGTAGCCCATGATCAACGCCCAGACGAACACGTTGTCGATGCTGAGGCTCTTCTCGATCAGGTAGCCGGACACGTATTCGCCGCTCGCAGCACCACCGAACCACCACCAGATCACAGCGGTGAAGGCCAGCCCGCAGCCGATCCAGACCGCCGATTCGATGGCGGCTTCCTTGGTGTCGACCTCGTGGGCTTCCTTGTGGACCACCAACAGATCGACCAACAGCAAGACCATGATGACGACCAGGAGTACGATCCAATGCCACGCCTCGACATCGAGGACGGCGAAGTTGCCCTCGGCGCTCTCGGCGGCCAGAACGGGCGCGATCATCGCTTGGGCCGGGTGGTGCGCAGCATCGGCCTTACGCTACCGACCGAGCGTTCATCCCCTCCCGAACAGGCTGCCGGCGATGCCCTGCCCGGGGCCGCCGCTGCTGCCCGATCCGAGCGTGGCCGAGATCCACCCCAACAGCTCGTTCGGGTTGCGGGTCTGGGTCCAGACGCGACCCGGTCCCTCGAAGTCGAACACCAGACCCTCGCCGCTCTTGAACGTCTGCACCATGCCGCCGGTCGCCTTGCGAATCGTCATCTGCACCGACTCTTCGTAGGCCACCATGTGACCCGTGTCGACGGTGATCCGCTGGCCGGCTTCGAGGTTCCACACCTCGAGCGCCCCGTAGCAGGCGAACACCAGCGGGCCCTGCCCTTCGGCGCGCAGGACGAACCCACCCTCGGAGCCGAACATGTTCTTGAAGCCGCCCCACTTGGTGTTGATCTCGACGGTCGCCTGGTTGGCAATCCATGAGCCCTTCGACACGAACAGCGCCTGGCTGGGACCCACCTGATACGACGAGATGTCTCCGGGGAGACGAGCCGCCACGTCGACCCAGCCGCCCTGCGCAGGAGCCGTATAGGTCGAGACGAAGAAGCTCTCACCGCCGAGCGCAGCGCGCTTGAGCGACTTCATGACGCCGCCCTCGGCCTTGGCCGACAGCTCGACACCGGCCGACATTGCCATCATGGCGCCGGACTCGGCGCGCACAGCTTCACCGCCGACGAGCGAGAGGCGAGCGACTCCGTAGGCGGGGGTATGACGAGTGGTGATCTCCATGTGGCCACAGTACCGGCCGCGCCGAGTGCGTGGTGTGAGGTGCCACACACCTCACACGACGCAGGCGTGTCCAGGACCAATTCCCCTGAAGGGCGGGTACCTCCGGGGGTATACTGATGCCTCACCATCTCTCCAGAGGAACCACGATGTCAGAACCGAAGAAGGTCATTATCGTCGGCGGTGTCGCCGGAGGCGCCAGCGTCGCAGCGCGGGCCCGACGGCTCTCCGAAGATGCCCACATCATCGTCGTCGAGCGCGGCAGCTTCGTCTCCTATGCGAACTGCGGATTGCCGTTCCACATCAGCGGTGAGATCCCCGACCGAGACAGCCTGCTCGTACAAACCCCACAAGGCCTTCGCAACCGGTTCAACCTCGACGTACGCACCGATTCCGAAGCGCTGCGCATCGACCGCGACAACAAGACGGTGACGATCAAGAACCTGGTCACCGACGAAACCTACGACGAGACCTACGACGACCTGGTGCTCGCCCCCGGCGCACAACCGATCTCCTTCCCGATTCCCGGCATCGACCGGCCAGGGCAGTTCACCCTGCGGGCGATCCCCGACATGGACAAGATCATCGACTGGAACAAGAGCGTCCAACCGCGCCGCGCGACCGTCGTCGGCGCCGGCTACGTCGGCCTCGAAGTCGCCGAGCAACTCACCCACATGGGGATCTCGGTGACCGTGATCGAAGCCCGCTCCCAGGTCATGACAGTGATCGACGAGGACATGGCGTTCTGGGCCCAAAGAGAGCTCGAAGACCGAGGCGTGGACATCAGGCTCAACACCATGGTCACCAGCTTCGACGAGCCCACGGACGGCGAGCCAGCGGCCGCCTCGATCGTCGTCTGCAACGACGGCTCCCGAATTCCGGCCGACCTCGTCGTGCTCAGCATGGGCGTCAAACCAGAGGTCACTCTCGCATCCGCCGCCGGTCTCGAGATCGGCGAGTTCGGAGGGATTCGGGTCAACCAGCACATGCGTACCAGCGACGAACACATCTGGGCCGTCGGCGACGCCATCGAGGTGCGCAACCCGATCACTCGCGAGTGGTCGTTCGTCGCCCTCGCCGGCCCCGCCAACCGCCAGGGTCGCGTCGCCGCCGACAATATCATGGGCCGGCCGGCGACGTATCGGGGCACCTATGGCACCTCGGTGGTCCGGGTGTTCGATCTCACGGTCGCCAGCACCGGACTCAACCAACATGCACTCGAGCGTGGCGGTATCGCATACGAGTCGGTGCACGTCCATCCGCTCTCCCACGTCGGGTACTACCCCGGCGCCGAAATCCTCGACATGAAGCTGCTGTTCTCGACGGGAGACGGCACGATCTACGGAGCTCAGGTGGTCGGCAAGGAATCGGTTGCGAGACGCCTCGATGTGCTCGCAACGGCGATTCAGGGTGGGATGACCGTCGACGACGTCGCCCAACTCGAGCTCTGTTACGCGCCGGCCTACGGCGCCCCGAAAGACCCGGTCAACCTGCTGGCAATGGCGGCTCGCAACGTCGTCAACGGCGATGTCAAGATCGCCCAGTGGCACCAGGTCGACGACCTTGGTGACGACACCGTCTTGCTGGACGTACGCAGCGCGAAGAGCGCGCCACCAGCAGGATTCCGGGATCACGCCATATTCCGCTCGACGAGCTCCGGAACCGTCTCGACGAGCTCGACCCGTCGAAGCCGATCGTCGTGCACTGCTTCTCTGGCCAACGTTCGTATTTCGCCTGTCGAATGCTGGCGCTCAACGGTTTCGAGGTTCGCAACCTCACCGGCGGGATCCGGTCGTGGCAGGCAGCCCACCCGGACCGCGAGCGGCACCAACCCGAACCACATCACGTGAGTGCGCTCGCCAAGTAGATCAGAACGGGTCGACAGCGAACCATCGCTGCCGACCCGTCTCGACGCTGATCGGTCAGCGGGCGCGGACCGGACTACTTGGTCGACTCGGCGGTGCCGACGATCGCCTGCGCAGCTGCGAGGCGGGCGATCGGGACACGGAACGGCGAGCAGCTGACGTAGTCGAGCCCGGCCTTGTAGAACAGGTCGATCGACTCGGGATCGCCGCCGTGCTCGCCGCACACACCGATCTTGAGATCGGGCTTGGTCGAGCGGCCACGCTCGACACCCATCCGCACCAGGTCGCCGACACCGCTCTGATCGATCGTGTCGAACGGGTTGCGCTTGAGCAGGCCCTGCTCGAGATAGGCCGGCATCATGCGGCTCTCGATGTCGTCGCGGCTGAAACCGAACGCCAGCTGGGTGAGGTCATTGGTGCCGAAGCTGAAGAAGTCGGACACCTCCGCCAGCTCGTCGGCGCGAATCGCTGCACGCGGTGTCTCGATCATCGTGCCGATCGTGATGTGCGGCTTGCGCTTCATGCCCTTGACCGCTGCGTCGACCTCTTCTTGCACCCAGCTGCGGGCGAGCGCCAGCTCCTCACGGGTGACCGTGAGCGGGATCATGATCTCGACGATCGGCTTCTTGCCGGCGTCGCGCAGCTTGGCGGCTGCCGCCATCAGCGCCCGAACCTGCATGGCGTAGAGGCCCGGCTTGATCACGCCGAGCCGAACCCCGCGGGTACCGATCATGGGGTTGTGCTCGGACCACGCCTCAGCGGCGGCGAGCAGCTTGCGATCCTTGCCAGAAAGCTTGCCCTTCTCGGCCCGCTTGACGCGCAGCTCTTCGACCGACGGCAAGAACTCGTGCAACGGTGGGTCGAGCAGACGCACCGTGACCGGCAGCCCGTCCATCGCCTCGAGGATCTCCTCGAAGTCGGCCTGCTGAGCGTGGAACAGCTTCTCGAGCGCCTTCTCCTCTTGCTTCGGGGTGTTGGCGAGGATCATCTCGCGCACGATCGGCAGGCGGTCGGGGGCGAGGAACATGTGCTCGGTGCGGCACAGGCCGATGCCCTCGGCGCCGAGCGCTCGGGCATTTGCGGCATCTTCGCCGGTGTCGGCGTTGGCGCGCACGGCGAGCTTGCCCTTGCGGATCGCGTCGGCCCACTTGAGCAGGATGTCGAACTCGGCCGGAGGCTTGGAGGCAACCATCTCGAGCTGGCCGACCACGACGTCACCGGTGGTGCCGTCGAGCGACAGCCAGTCGCCCTCGTTGACCACCGTGGAGCCGACCGAGAACTGATTGCCCTCGATCTTGATCGCTTCGGCGCCCACCACGGCGGGGGTGCCCCAACCGCGAGCGACGACCGCGGCGTGGCTGACCAGCCCACCGCGAGCGGTGAGGATGCCCTTCGAGGCCATCATGCCGTGCACGTCGTCGGGGCTCGTCTCCATCCGGACGAGGATCACGTCCTCGCCCTTCTTCCAGGCTGCTTCGGCACTGTCGGCGGTGAAGTACACCTTGCCGACGGCGGCGCCCGGCGAGGCACCGAGGCCGGATGCCAGCACCTTGCCCTTGGAGGAGAACTGCGGGTGCAGCACGGAGTCGAGGTGCTCCTCGCTGACGCGGGTGACGGCCTCTTCGCGGCTGATCTTCCACTTGCCGCCCTGACCGTCCTTGGTGCCCTTGGTCATCTCGACGGCCATCGTGAGGGCCGCTCGGCCGGTGCGCTTGCCGATGCGGGTCTGGAGCATCCAGAGCTTGCCCTGCTCGATCGTGAACTCGGTATCGCACATGTCGGTGTAGTGCGCCTCGAGCCGAACGAAGATGTCGAGCAGTTCCTTGTGGATCTCGGGGAAGTGGTGCGACATGCGGTCGAGGTCTTCGGTCTTGCGGATGCCCGCCACGACGTCTTCGCCCTGGGCGTTGATGAGGAAGTCGCCGTACGACCGGTTTTCGCCGGTGGCGGCATTGCGGGTAAATCCGACGCCGGTGCCGGACGTGTCGTCACGGTTGCCGAACACCATCGTCTGCACGTTCACCGCAGTGCCGAGTTCGTGGCTGATTTTCTCGCGTACGCGGTAGGCGATCGCACGGGCGCCGTTCCAGCTCTCGAACACGGCTTCGATCGCGCCTCGCAGTTGGTCGCGCGGCTTTTGCGGGAACGGGGCGCCGGTCGCCTTCTGGACGGCGGAGAGGTATTGCTTGCACAGCGTCTGGAGCGTCTCGACCGGAAGGTCGGCGTCGTTGGTCGTACCGGCCTTGTGCTTGGCGGCCTCGAGCGGGTGCTCGAACACATCGGCACCGACGCCGAGCACGATCCGGCCGTACATGGCGATGAAGCGGCGATACGAGTCGTAGGCGAAACGCGGATTGCTCGTGGCATTGGCGAGGCCCTCGACGCTGACGTCGTTGAGACCGAGGTTGAGAACGGTGTCCATCATGCCCGGCATCGAGAACTTGGCGCCCGAGCGGACGCTCACGAGCAGCGGATCGAATGGATCGCCGAGCTTGCGTCCCATCTCTTTTTCGAGCTTGAACACGTGATCGGCGATCTCGCCGTCGAGCGAGTCCGGCCAGCCGCCGTGCATGTAATCACGGCACGCATCGGTCGACACGGTGAAGCCCGGGGGAACCGGCAACTTCAGGACCGATGTCATTTCGGCGAGGTTGGCACCCTTGCCGCCGAGCAGATCCTTGTAGCTCATGGGAGGCTTGCGATGCTTGTGAGCAAATGAATAGACGTAAGGCACGGGTACAAAGTCTACGGGCTGACCGTGCTCTGGCCCCAGTCTGAGGCCGGGAAACCGACGTAGCATGGCTCGAATGTTTCGACTGCTCGGTTTCGACGTGCACGTGCGAACCGGATTCGTGGTATTTCTCGGCCTGATCGTGTTCCTCTACCAGGATGGCTTCGGCCTCTGGCTGGCCGGCGGCCTGGCGGTGTTCACCCTCCTGCACGAACTCGGACACGCCGTCGCAGCCCGCTCTGCCGGTGCCGAGGCGGCGATCTCGCTCGACTTCCTCGCCGGCTACACGTCGTTTCGGCCCGACCCACGGCGTCCCCTGACCCACGCTCGCCGAGCATTGATCTCGGCAGCGGGGCCGGGTACACAGATCGCGATCAGCGTCGCCGTGCTGGCCGCCATGGGAATCAATCCGCTCTCGATCGATCGGTCAGTCGAGTCGGATGCGGCGTTGGCGATCTGGTGGGCCGGACCCGTGATCGGCGCCCTCAACCTGATCCCCGTACTCCCCCTCGACGGCGGTCACCTGGCGCTCACCGCACTCGAAGGATTCCTCGACAAGCGGGCGTTGCGAGTGATGGTGATCGCCAGCCTCGTGATCACCGGCTCTGGCGCGATCTTCATGTTCAGCTCGGGCAGGGGTAGCTTCGGGATCTTCATTGCGTTCTTGTTGATCAGCCAGTTCCAGTTGTTGCAG
Source organism: uncultured Acidimicrobiaceae bacterium (assembly GCA_963700265.1). Taxonomy (GTDB): domain Bacteria; phylum Actinomycetota; class Acidimicrobiia; order Acidimicrobiales; family Ilumatobacteraceae; genus Ilumatobacter. The sequence continues at coordinate 19,798 of CAVOWX010000011.1, forward strand.
AGCACCGCCAAGCCGGGCAGCAAGGGTCACCCTGCGACCCGGTTCATCAACGCTGAAGCGAGCGCCTGGCAGACCGGAAACCCAGGGATGCTGGAACCGGGCCAGCGCCTGTCACCGTGGTTCGAAGCGCACGCCGCCCTGTCGAAAGGCGACCAGGGCGGTGCGATGGGTGTGATTCTGGCTGACCTGCGAGCCACGAGGCCACCGCGTTGGACGCCGCCAACCGCGGCAACAGCCGAACAACTGAAGGCGATCGTCGACGTGCTGCCGCGCGAGTTGCCCTCCGGCAACGACTACAGCGCCAGGGTGCTCGCCGACATCTTGTTGGCGCTCGGGGAAACGGAGCGGGCCGGACAGTATGCGGCGGCCGGGTTCGCCCAGCACCGCACGTCCCCACTGGCGACCGTCGTCGCCCGGTCAGCGGCCCGGATGGGCGACGTCGACAACAGCGTGCGCTGGTTGCACGCCGCATTCGAGGCCACCCGCGCCGAGCCCGACGGCTACAAGACGCTCTTGATCGCCACGATGGACCAGTCCCCGGATTTCGCCACCCTGCGAACCAACCCCAGGTTCCAAACCGTCCGTTCCGCCCTGGCGTGACCTCGCGTCCAGTCCAGCTGAATCAACGCCGGGAGACTTTGGAAGGACTTTTCCAACCACGTATCTGACCTGATGTATGGTCTGAATCCATCTGACGTAAGCAAGACCTGTTAGTCGCGTTGCCCCTCATAGGGGCGGATGGAGAGCCCTCATGAAGTCATTCGTAGCCGTTGCCGCTGCCATCGCCGTGACGGTGTCGAGCGCTGGAGTCAGCATCGCCCGACAAGATGCGCCCGTCCCCCAGGACGAGCTCACACTCGAGCAGAGCACCGACTTCCGGGTCGTCACCCCCGACCGGATCAAGGGTGAGACCGAGGGCTACTGGATCGTCACCCTCGACGATCCGCCGCTCGCCACCTACACCGGCGGCGTCACCGGGCTCAACGCAACGAGCCCTGTGGCAACCGGTGCACCGCAGATCGATGTCGACGGCGTCGACGCGCAGTCGTACGTCTCGTACCTGAGCGGCCAGCAGGAGTCGGTCATCGGCGACATCACAGCGAAGCTCGGGCGCACGCTCGACGTGCCGTTCCGCTATACCAACGCCACGAATGGTCTCACCGTCTGGCTGACGCCGCAGGAAGCGAGCCAGGTGCTCCGCATCCGGGGTGTCGCCAACATCGAGAAGAACCGCATCACCAGACTCACCACCGATCTGTCGTCGGCCTTCATCGGCGCCCCCGCGGTCTGGGATGGTTCCGCAAACGGAACGGCCACCCGAGGCGAGGGCGTGGTCGTCGGCATCATCGATTCCGGGATCAATCCGCTCAACCCGTCATTCGCAGCCACCGGCGACGACGGCTACACCCATACGAATCCGAACGGTGTCGGCAACTACGTCGGCGCCTGCGATCCGTCCAACGCCTCTCAGTACCAGGCTGCATTCACATGCAACGACAAGCTGATCGGCGCCTACGACTTCTTCCCGGACGACGATGCCGCCGAAGGCGTCAGCAGCCTCGACCACGACGGCCACGGCTCGCACACCGCGTCGACGGCGGCCGGCAACGTAGTCGATGGCGTCGGCCCGAACGGTGCCACCATCTCGGGTGTCGCACCACACGCCAACATCATCGCCTACCGCACCTGCGGCGACGACGCACTCGGCCAGGGTGGTTGCACCTCGGCCGGCGCCGTGGCCGCTGTCGACCAAGCGATCGCCGACGGCGTCAACGTCCTGAACTATTCGATCGGATCGACGTCGCCGTCCGACCCCTGGACGAGTGCCGACGACCTGGCCTTCCTCGCCGCCCGAGCAGCCGGCGTCTTCGTCGCTCACTCCGCCGGCAACGAAGGCCCCGATTCGGCGACCGTCGGCTCACCCGCCGCACCGTGGGTCGCCCAGGTCGCTGCGGTGTCACACGACCGGCCCTCGCTCAACCAACTGGTGGGCATGACGGGCGGCAGCACGACACCGCCCGCTGACATGTTCGGTCGATCGGGCACATTGACCGAGTACACCGGCGTGGTCGTGTACGCCGGCGATCTCCCGCAGTACATCCTCGACTCCGGCGCCGTCAACAACGCTCTGTGCGCTGTCGGCGATGCGAACGACGGCATCTACGAATCGCCGTGGCCGGAGGACACGTTCAACGGCGAGATCGTCGTCTGCGATCGCGGCACGTTCGACCGTGTCGAGAAGAGCGCAAATGTCGCAGCCTCCGGAGCGGGCGGCTACGTGGCCGCCGACAACGGTGGCGGCTCAGTCGCCGACTTCCACGTCCTCCCTGGCATCCACATCGACCAGGCGGACGGCCAACTCGTCAAGGACTGGGTCACATCGTGGGTCGAGGGCGGCGCCGACCAGCAGCCGACGGCCACGATCACCGCCGCCGTCTCCGACCCGGACGCGACCGCGAGCTTCAGCTCGCGCGGCCCGAACCGGTCGACCGGTGGCGATACCTTGATGCCGACGGTCGCCGCTCCTGGGGTCGCGGTCTGGGCCGCCCACGGCAAGTACGGAGACGTCGAGTACACGTTCCTCAGCGGCACCTCGATGGCGAGCCCGAACGTGGCCGGCGCAGCGGCGTTGATGACCGCGCTACATCCCGACTGGACGCCAGCCCAGATCCAGTCGGCGATGGAGACGACCGCCAAGACGACCGACGTCCACAAGGAGGACGGTGTGACGCCGGCCGACCCGTTCGACATCGGATCGGGCCGTGTTCAGGTCGACGTTGCCGCCAGGGCAGGGCTCGTGCTCGACGAGAGCCAGACCGACTACCTCGACGCCGACCCCGGCGTCGGCGGCGACCCGACGACGATCAACAATCCGCATCTCGCCAACGGTGCCTGCCTGTTGCAGTGCACGTTCACCCGTACGGTCACGAGCACCGCCACGTCGGCGGTCACCTGGGACATCGCCGTCGACTTCGCCGGACCGGTCACGGTCACCCCGTCGTCGTTCACCATCGACCCGGGCGCCTCGCAGGACATCCAGTTCGACGTCGACGTGACCAGCCTCAGCACGGGTGCCTACGAGTTCGGCGAGGTCGTGTTGACACCCGACGTCGCCGGGGTTCCGGTTGCGCACTTCCCGATCGCGATCCAGCCGAAGACGGGCGACCTGCCCGGCCAGATCGACCTCGTGACCCGTCGTGACGCCGGGTCCGACCTCGTGCGTGGCCTCACCTCGATCGAGATCTCCGACTTCGTGTCGTCGGTGGACGGCCTCGTCGCCGCCAACCTGCGGACCGAGGAGCTGCCCGTCGATCCGACCAACGCCGACCCGTACAACGACACCGACGGCACCTTCACCGAACTCGTCGAGATCGGCGCTGGGGCGAGCCATGCGGTATTCGAGATCGTCGCCTCCGAAGCGCCCGACGTCGACCTGTTCGTCGGTAGGGACATCAACGGCGACGGCTTCGCCAGCGAGGACGAACTCGTTGCACTCTCGGCCTCTGGTACCGCCCTCGAGAAAGTCGTACTCGACGAGCCCGACGCAGGCATCTACTGGGTGCTCGTGCAGAACTGGGAGGCCTCGGCCGCCACACCCGACTCGATCACCCTGGCGAGCGCAGTGCTCGACGGCACGAGCGCAGGCAATGCCAGCGTCGAGGGCCCGGCGACCCAGCCTCAGCTCGAGCCGTTCGACCTCCGAGTGCTCTGGGACCTCGACGCGCCCGACGACGGCGCCCGGTACTACGGTTGGGTCACGCTCGGTACCAGCTCGGCGCACCCGACCAATATCGGGTCGATCCCGATCACGATCACCAAGCTCGCCGATGACGTCACGAAGACTGCATCGGTCGCTGCCGCCGAGCGGGGCGACGTGGTCGACTTCGAGATCACGGTCCAGCCGAACGTGTTGAGCGAAGATCTGGCGTACACCCTGGTCGACACCCTCCCGGCCGGCATGACGCTGGTCGACGGGTCCGTGACCGCATCCGCCGGTGATCTCACGGTCGTCGACGGTGTCATCACCTGGACCGGAGTGATGCCGACGTCGTTCGGCACTGAAGGCACCTACACAGCCTTCACGAACACCGACCAGCCCGACGTGTGCGCCCCGCCGATCACCGGTGGCTACATCGACCTCGCCGCGTTCGGTATCGGTCCGGCTGCCGGTGTCGAGGGCGACACTGTCGTCTTCAATGCCTTCTCGACGTCGACACCACCGACCGAGTTCTACGACGATGCGACGGCCGGAATCAACTTCACCGACGACGGCTTCGCCTTCTTCGACAGCACGCCAGGGCCGATCCCGTACGCTCCGACGCCGATCGGGCAGCCCCACTGGGCTACCGATCCGCCGGAATACCTGGAGCCGAACGACATGATGGCGCCGTTCTGGACCGACATGGAAATCTTCTATGACGCAGCCGCCGGAAGCGGTGTCTCGCTCGCCACCCTCAGCGGCGGGGCAGCATCGATCATCGAATACGACGATCTCCAGGCCTACGACCCTGCGGATGGTCCGGTGCCGGGCGCCGCCACGATCGACTTCGAGATCTTCAACTGGCACTCGATCGACGATTCGCCGGGCGCCTGGGAGTTCGCGTTCGCCTACGACAACATCGTCGGCACGTTCCCGGCACTCGGTTACCCGTACGACGTGACGATAGGTGTCGAGAACGAGGCGGGCGACGCCGGCACAGAGATCTTCTCCGGTCTGTTCGCCGACGCGCCGATCAGCAACGGCCTCGTCATCTGCTTCGACTACCAACGTCCGCAGTTCCCGTCGGTGACGATCAGCTATCAGGCGAGCGTCGATGCCGATGCTGTCGGAGGCGACCTCGTCAACGAGGCCGTGTCGACCGTCGCCAACCCGGGCTCCGCCTCTGAGGTCGCCTCGGCGACGGTGTACGTCGAGCCGCTCCCAGAGCCGACGCCGCGGGGCCTGATCACCCAGGTCCGCGATGACATCGCTGCGTACTCGAGCGGGGATCGACAGGTCACCATGGCACTCGACAAGGCCGAAAAGCTCCTCGATCGTGCACTCCGCGACCGGAACTGGATCGACGACAGCACCCTCGATCGTCGCAACGGCAGCTCGATGTTCAGCGATCTGGCCAACGCCGCGATCGCGATCCAGCTGGTCGACTACCGGACCGGCGACGACCTGAGCGTCTGGAACGACGATCTGGTCGAGGCGGCGAGGATGTTGGCCACCGACGCTGTCGCATCAGCCCAGCATCCGTGGCTGGCCGGGATCTTTCTCCATCTTGGCGAGCGTGCCGGCTCTCCGGCCGGTGCGATCTGGTTGTTCGGCGCCGCCTGGAATCTGGCGACCCCTCGCTAACCGTCGGGTCGCCACGGATTTCACGAACAACACCGATGATGGTCGTGCGGAGCGGATCGCCAAGATCGGCTCCGCACGCCGCATTGCGGAACACCCTGGCGGGGCTGATCGTTGTGGTCGCCGCCGCCTGCGGGAGTGACGCGGTCGAGCCGACTCCGTCGATACCGTCGAGCTCTATGAACTCGACGCCCGCAGATGGCACCGTACCTCCGGTCTCGGAGCCTTCGGTACCAGCAACACGCTCACCAGCGACGCCGGCGTCGTCGGCAGCCTCGAGTGTGCCTACCTCTACAGCGCCGACTTCCGCCCCTCCAACCTCCAACGTGATGCAAGCAGAGGTCGCCGCCGCCGTTGCCGACCTGGCGGCGACGTCGGGGCGCCCGGCTGACGAGATCGAAGTCGAAGTGGTCGAGCGGGTCACCTGGCGCGACGGCTCGCTCGGCTGCCCGATCGAGGGCCGGTCGTACACCCAGGCGCTCGTTGCGGGCTACCGCATCGCATTGGTGCTCGACTCGACCATCCATTGGTACCACGGGCGCACCGGAGGCGCTCCGTTCCCGTGTGAGACACCCAGCGATCCGGTCGATGGTGCCGCCGGCGATGCGTGAGTGAACGAGCGACGTCGCGCCGCTACCGTGCGGCCGAAGTCAGGCACCCTCAACCCGTGCAGGCCTCCTACGAGAAGTCGACGGGCAGACCGAGATCGCTGGAGCGCTTGATCCAGGCCAAGGCGATCGTGCCCGCCACGCTCGTGACGACGCCGACTTCGTTGCCGTCGTCGAGTACCGGATCGCCGGCCGCGGTGCCCTCGGCAACTTCCAGGCGGCGCAGCGTCTTGGGGGCTGAGGCGGCGCGGCTGTCCATCCGCTCGACCAACTCCTGGCCCGGATAGCAACCCTTGGTGTAGCTGACGGCGATGCCGGTCAGGCCGGTGCCACCAGGGATCGTTTCACCGGGAACGATCTCAGCACCCATTCGTGGCCATCCGACTTCGATCCTGGCTTGATCGACAGCGGAGTCGACAGCGGCCTCAGCGGTCGGCTCCAACGAGATTTCAGCTGCGACTCGGATCTTGAAACGGTTGAGGCGGGCCAACAGCGCCTCGCCGAAACCGGCGTCGGTATCGAGCTCGAAGCGCTCCTCACTGGAGCGTTTCACCCGTGCCAGCACGTCGATCTTGCCGGTCGGCTCGAGCACGAAGGTCCAGCGCTGCTCCCCTACCGCCTGGTTCTCCAGCGCTTGCGACACCTGCGAGTGCAGATACTTCTGCGCATCAGGGCCCTCGACCACGACCACGTCACGGGGGCCGAGCAGACGATCGAGATCAGTGGGAAGTTCCATCGGCACAGTCTGGCGTGACACACTCCATAAGAGATGTCAGAACTCGATCAACTCGTTCAACGCACCGTCGACACCGTCACGATGATCGCCGGCAAAGCGGCGCGGTTTTCCAGCAAGCTGCTGCTCGGCGCCACGATCGTGTGCGTCGCTGGATTCCTGCTCGGCGTGGCAGCGTTGTCGGGCGGTGTTCAGAAGGTCTGGATCGTGCTCGGGATCGTGTTCGGGTCGATCGCCGTGGGCGGAGCGTTGCTGGCACGTTGGCGCGTCGGCTCGGTCAAGCGCCACGTCCCTGAACTGGCCGCCGAGGTCCGCACGCTGATCAGCGATGGCAGAGACTCGACCAGAACCGTGATCGAAACGTTTGCGGTCGACGCCGACGGCGACGGCACGAGGGACGTCTTCGAAGATGGCAGCTCGGCGATCGTGCTGTCGCGCCAGATGTACGGATTCAAGAGCCTCGTCGGCTCGGGGTTGGAAAGCTCGGCTCGGCTCACCGCAGCGGTCACGGCGATCACCAGCTTTCCGGCACTCGTGCTCGCGGCGATCTTGATCAGCATGGTGTTCGGCTTCCTCGGATTCATCTTCCTCATCGCCCTGGCGCTGTAGCGATGGATCTGCCGATCGCCGACCGTTGGTTCGAACGCCACCAGATCGACGATCAGATCACGTTGCTCCTCGAACCGCACGTTGCGCCGCTGATGCGCTGCAACATCTGGCACGTCCGCGGCAGCGCCCGCGACCTGATCGTCGACACGGGGATGGGCGTCGCCAGCCTGGTCGAAGAGCTGCAGGACGTACTCGACAAGCCGGTAACCGCTGTCGCCACACACAGTCACGGGGATCACGTGGGCGGCCACCACGAGTTCGACGACGTGCTCGTGCATCCCGCCGAGGCCGACAACATGGGTCGGCCAGCGCTCACCACACTCGACCCGATCGAAGCCTGGGGCATGGAGGCCATCGACGGGCTCCGCAAGGCGGGCTACGAGTGGGACGATCCCCAGTTCGTGACCGCCCTGCCGGCAGGTGTCGCATTCGAAAGCTTCACCCAGCGGGCGTCCCGCGTCACCAGGCTGATCGACGAGAGCGACGTCGTCGACATCGGCAACCGCCAGTTCGAGGTGCTTCACCTTCCCGGCCACTCCCCCGGATCGATCGGGCTGTGGGAGGCCGAAACAGGAACACTTGTTCTCGGGCGACGCGATCTACGACGGCCCGCTTCTCGACGAACTCGATCAGTCCGACATCCCCACCTATTGCGCCACGATGAAGCGGCTGCTGGAACTGCCGGTCACGGTTGTGCACGCCGGACACGACCCCAGTTTCGGTCGGGAACGCCTGCGTCAAATCGCCGCTGACTACCTGGTCCGCCGGTCGTAGCTATTCGTCGACGGGCTTGCTGATGTCAGGCTGATGTGCCAGCCGCCCGGCGGGCAGCTGTCATTTTGCGGGCGGCCGGGATCGCCGCCAGCAGTCCGGCTGCCTTGTTGCGGCACTCTTCGTCTTCGTCGTCGGGCACACTGTCGGCGACGATCCCGGCGCCTGCCTGAAGGCTGGCGATCACCCCGTCGGGCCGGATGAACATCGTGCGAATCGCAATTGCGGTGTCCAGGTTTCCCGACCAGTCGACATAGCCGACGACACCCGCGTACGGACCGCGCTTGACCGGTTCGAGTTCGTCGATGATCTCCATCGCTCTCACCTTCGGTGCGCCGCTGACAGTGCCGGCCGGCAGTGTTGCCCGCAGCACGTCGATCGGACCCAAACCGTCGCGAAGGTCGCCGGAGATCTGCGACGTCAGGTGCATGACATGGCTGTAGCGCTCGAGCGTCATCAGCTCGTCGGGTTGCACGCTGCCGAACTTGGCGACCCGGCCGACGTCGTTGCGGGCCAGGTCGACCAGCATCACGTGTTCGGCGCGTTCCTTCGGGTGCTCCAACAACTCCGCTGCCAAATGTCGATCGTGCTCGTCCGTGGCACCCCGCTTGCGGGTGCCTGCGATCGGTCGGCTGATCACCTTGCGGTCGAGCAACTGCACCATCGGCTCGGGGGACGAACCGACGATCGTGATCTCGGGATGTCGCAGGAAATACATGTACGGGCTGGGATTGACCTGACGCAGCACGCGGTACACGTCGAACGGATCGGCCCCGAGCTCGATGTCGTAGCGCTGGGCCAGCACGACCTGGAAGATGTCGCCGTCGAGGATGTACTCCTTGGCCACCTCGACCGCCCGTTGGTACATGCCGTTGGGCATCGACGAACGCAACTCGGGCAGGTCGTCGTGTTTGGTGGGCGGCTCGACCGGCACGTACGGCAATGGCTGCGCCAACCGGTCGACACTGGCGTGAACCCGCATCGAGGCTGCGTCGTAGGCGTCGTCGAGTTGCTGCTCGGACAACCCGTGGGTCGGCACGCTCTCGATCAGGTAGATCCGCTGGCGCCAATGGTCGAACGCAGCCAACGATCCGATCACACTCATGATCGCGTCGGGAAGGCCATGATCGTCTGGCGGGATGTTGGGGAGGTGCTCGACCTCGCGGATCACGTCGTAGCCGAGGAAGCCCATGATGCCGCCGTGCATCGGCGGCAACTCATCGAACACCGGGCTGGTGTACGCCTCGAGCAGAGCCTCGATCGCGGCCAACATCCCTTGGTCGGTCGGAATCGAGCCGGGCAGATCGCCCGACACAACGAGGCGGCCCTCACGCAGCACCATCGTTGCCGACGGGTTGCGACCGACGAACGAGAACCGGCTCCAGCGCTCGCCGTGCTCGACCGACTCCAAGAGAAATCCGGGGTCGTCACCGACCAGCTTGGCGAACGCGGCGACAGGGGTTTCGAGGTCACCCAGCACCTCGGTCCAGACCGGAACGATGCTGTGTTGGGCGGCGTGCGCCTTGAATTCGGCGCGTGCCGGCTGAATCCGCATGGCTCAGCAGGAGTCCGCGCCGGCGTCAGCACCGAACGACCGGTAGAAGCAAGTGCGAGCACCCGTGTGGCAAGCACCTGCACCCTCTTGTTCGACCAGGAACAGCAGCGTGTCGCCATCGCAGTCGTAGTAGGCCTGGCGCACGAACTGGCGATCACCGCTGGTGTCACCCTTGCGCCACAGCTCTTGACGGCTCCGCGACCAGTACACCATCCGGCCCTCGTCGAACGTGCGACGGAGCGACTCGGCGTTCATCCATGCCATCATCAGCACGTCGCCGGTCTCGATGTCCTGGGCGATTGCCGGGACCAAGCCGTCGTGGTTGAACGCCACCAGTTCGAGCTGTTCAGGTGTGGCATCGATACGAATCCCGGTCGGCATCCGGCCAGCCTAGGTTGCGCCGGTTTCGGCTCCTACCCGGTTGGGCAACGCCCACAGCACACCCGTCGGCGACGGTCGACGAGCGACCGATCGTCTGCAAGGGTGTCGAGATGGATTGGACCATCATCGCCCCGATCACGATCGTCGCCGTCACGTTCGGGTTCATCTTTCTGATGCGCCGCGTCGCCAAGAACTTGACGACGCCGAGCGACGACGACATCGCCAAGATCCAGCAGCTCCAGGCCACCGGCGGGCGGGCACGCGCAACACTGACGACGATCCAGCCGACCGGCCTCACGGTCAACAACTTCAACGTGCAATGCACTGTCGGGTTCTGGCTCGTGCCACTCGACGGCACCGAAGCCTTCGAGGGAAGCAAGAAGATGTTCTTCCTCGAGACCCAGTTCCCGAATCAGGGCGACACGTGGCCGGCCTGGTACGACCTGATGGACCACAGCCTGTTCGCCGTCGGCTCTCCCGAGAAGCTCGACCCACAGCAGATCCCGCTGTACCGCGAGTTCGGGATTCAGCACCCACTCGACCCCGACTGGGAACCGACCGACTGAACGGTTACAGGTACAGACCGGTGTTCGACTCGATCCGTTTGGCGGCGACCGCGTGCAGGTCACGCTCGCGGAGCATGATCAGGTCTTCGCCACCGACCTCGACCTCATAGCGGTCGTCGGGGCTGAACAGCACCTTGTCGCCGACTTCGGCGCTGCGCACGTTCTGGCCGAGTGCCATGACCTCTGCCCACACCAGCCGCTTGGCCATCTGCGCAGTCGCAGGGATCAGAATCCCACCCGTCGACGAACGCTCCCCATCCTCCTTGCTCGGCTTGACCAGCAAGCGGTCGTTGAGCATCTGGATCGGGATCTTCTGATCGGCCTTTGCCACGAGCGCGAGGGTACCGTCACCGTCGCGGAGTCCATACAGGTGACCACCCGGCTCGCCCGTCGCTCTGGAGGAATGTCAGCCCGAATCGGTCGCCGGCACGAGTAGCTCGAGATCGGTCAGCACCGCCGCGGATCTGCCGGTCACCTTGATCACCGCCACCATGTCGCTGAGCTGGTTCTCGAACTCCCTGCCGAGCTCGGGTGTCACGAAGAACTGCTCCAGCTGCGGGAACGAGAGCGTTCCGTAGCGAGCCTCTCCGCGCAGGCAGAACTCGCCCGTGGCCAGATCGGGGCGGCCCTTGGTGACCCGCAGCAGCCGGCCGGGGCGGTCGTCGGCGAACACCGCGTACACAGCACCGTCGTCGTTCCAGTACTGCTGTGGCAGCTCCACGTCGTACCGGAGGTCCACGTAGTTGCCGCGGAACAAGCTGAGCGGATCGACCGGTCGTATCTCCAAGGTGACCTCGTCGCCGGTGACCCGTATCCACAGCGGTGGACCGAGGACGGCGAGCATCGCGACAACGGCCACCAGTACGGCGATCACGTGGCGACGGGTCATGCCGACACCTCCGCAACGAGATCTCGCCGTTTGCGTTCCAGGAACACCGCTCCGGCTACGAGCAAGATGCCTCCCAGGAGCACGGCGATCGAGGTGGGAAGCGCTCCGGCGATGCGTCCGATGTAGATCGACATGATCAGCACCGCGATGACCGCAACGCCGACATTGACGAGCGCAGCCTCGCGGAACCGCTGGCCGGCGATGACGACCGCCAGGGCGAGCACGAAGATGACGATCGTGTACAGCCCGAGTGCCCACTCCGATCGGGCGAGCGGTTCGGCCAGCCACGACGATGAATCGAACTCATCGATGCTGTAGGGCACGTCGTCGCCGAAGCCGGCCTGGATCAACAAGATCGCCAGCAAGACCCCCAGCACAGACAGCGACCACGTGAGTAGGCCGCTCGGGTGCCGCCACCACGTCAGGGCGACGAGGCCGACACACCCGACTCCGACGATCAGGTGGAACCACCGCGCATCCATCTCCCAGATGTAGGCGAACGCCAGCGGATGGAACGTCGAGACCGTGATCGGCACGGCGACCAACAGCACGCCGATCGCCCGGCTCGGTTGCCGGAGGAATTCGAAGTCGCTGCCCTCGACGTTGCGCGAGCCTGCGACGAGTGCCAATCCGAGCAACGCCAGCAACGGCCTCACTCCACCCGGCTCCCACAAGAAGGCTCCCTGGTCGAAGAACTCTGAACTCGGCACCGAGATCCACCCGATCGTCAACAGGCCGAGCACCACAACCAACCAGCCCTGGGCCAACGACGGCGACGCCCAGCCCATCGCGAGCGGCAGCGATCATCCACAGCAGTGTCCCTTGCCAGAAGTTGAGCGGCAGGTTGAAAATCTGACCGAGCAGGAAGATGTTGACCCCGACCGTGATCGACGACAGGAACCACAGGCCGCGAGCGGTGGTCCCAAGCCGTTGTCGGCCGGCAACCGCCGCAGCGGCGACGACCAAGCCGTACACCAACAACAGCAGCCCAACCCGACGGATCGGCGACTGGCTGTCCCAATGGCTGCTGATGAACAGCAGCAGGCCACCGCCGATCAGCACCGCGCCGACGCCGACGAGCAGCACGATCAGTTTGTTCGTACGAACCTGCTTCTCGTCCTCGGTCAACGTGTCGCCGAGCTCGGTCGCCAGCTCGGATGAGATCAGGCCATCGCGTCTGCCACTTCGCCAGGGCATCACGGGCCTCCATCACGTCAAACTAACCGGGGTCAGTGGGCGCCGCTGGCAGTGATGCAGAACTCGTTTCCCTCCGGGTCGGTCATCACGCTCCACGGGAATCCGCCCATCTCCCGATCCTCTACGTGCGACCCACCCAACTCGACCACTCGCGCCTTGGCGACCGCCACATCATCGGCCGACGTGTCGAGGTGCAGGCGGCGCGGCCCCTCGGTTGGATCCTCGACGGTTTGCAGGGCGACCGAGATGCCACCGGGGTGCTGTGGCGCGAACCAGACGAAGTGCGGGGCGAACTCCTGAGCCACCTCGCTGCCGAGCATCGCGCCCCAGAACGCCTTTTGCTTGTCGTAGTCGCGGACATTGATGACGACGGATCCAACGGTGACGATGGGTTCACTCATCGTCTCATCGTAGGACGCACGGGCATGGCGAGTAGTTTCGGTGCGGGGATCGCGAGCGCCGCCCGCGACGAGTTGCGAGGAGAAAACGATGAGCACCGGTACACACGCCGTCCACCTGCCGGGGCGGCTCGGCAACCCGGACGAGACATTGGGCACCGACCCTCGTACCGACCCGCGCTTGGCGGCGGCCTTGACGGCGTTCGGGTTGGATGGTCATGGCGAACCTTCACCGGTCGATGGTTCGTCGCCGTACGCCGATCAGTTGGCATTCTGCAACGAGGCCGAGTCCGGTTTCCAAATGCTGTTCGGGGCTCTGTACGCCGATCTACCGCCGCTCGACGGTGTCGACCCGGTCGACCGAGACGATCACAGGGGTCGACGGCAACGAGATCACGCTGTACATCCATCGCCCGAGCGAAGCCTCCGGAGCGATCCCAGGAATCCTGCACATCCACGGCGGTGGGATGGCCATCTTGACCGCCGCCGACGCTTCCTTCGGACGGTGGCGCGACGAACTCGCCGCCTCCGGTGTGGTGGCCATCGGTGTCGAGTTCCGCAACGCCGCAGGGGTGCTCGGGCCACACACCTTCCCGGCCGGGCTCGAACGATTGCTCGTCGGCGCTGCAGTGGATGCACGACCAGCGCCAAGCACTCGGGATCTCGAAGATCGTCATCAGCGGCGAGAGTGGCGGTGGCAACCTCACGCTCGCAACGACGCTCAAGGCCAAGCATGACGGCCGGCTCGATCAGATCGACGGGGTGTATGCGCAGTGCCCCTACATTTCGGGCCTGTACGCGTCGCAACCTCCCGAGTTGACCTCGATGACCGAAAACGACGGGTACTTCCTGGCGTGCCGCATGATGGGCGCGATGGCAGCCATCTACGATCCGGACGGCGACCCGACCAATCCACTGGCGTGGCCCTACCACGCCACCGCAGCGGATCTGGAAGGCCTGCCACCGCACATCATTTCGGTCAACCAACTCGATCCGTTGCGCGACGAGGGCCTGGCGTATTTCCGCAAGCTGCTCGGCGCCGGCGTCAGTGCCGTCAGCCGCACGGTCAATGGCACCTCACACGCTGGCGACGTGATCTTCCGAACAGGCATGCCAGAGGTCTACGACGCCTCGCTCCGCGACCTCATCGGCTTTGCGAAGTCGCTCTGACCATGGCGTTACGTTCCAAGTTGTACGCCGGGCGAGTCGTCGCCCGCTCGATGGTGAAGCATTTCGAACGGCCTGACCGCCTGCCACGCGCAATGCTGGCGATGGCCCCCTGGGGGCAATCGGTCGCCGGCCTGCTCGCCGGCGCCGCCGCTCGGTACCCCGAGCGGATCGCCGTCTACGACGACTCCGGCAGCATCACGTATCAGGAGTTGTGGCGCCGATCGCAGGCGATCGCCGAAGGCCTGTCGGCCAGCGGGGTCGGCCCTGGCGTGGCGGTCGGTCTGCTGGCCCGCAACCACCGTGGCTTCATCGAGGCGATGACCGCCGTCGCTGCCACCGGCGCCGATCTCGTCCTGCTCAATACCGGCTTCGCTGCACCACAGTTGGCCGACGTGGTCGAGCACGAACACATCGCGGTCGTCATCCACGACGACGACTTCGCGGCGGTCGTCGATGGGTGTGGAGCCGATCACGTCTTCGACGAAGCGGCCATCGAGGAGATGTCTCAGTCGGGTTCGATCCGTCCCGGCGCCACACCGGGCTCGATCGTGATCCTGACGTCGGGCACCACGGGACGCCCCAAAGGTGCCGCCCGGCGAAGCGACGCCAGCGGCATCGAAGGTCTCGCTGCGTTGCTCGAACGGATTCCGCTCCGGGTCACCGACACCCAGGTGATCGCTGCCCCGCTGTTCCATGCATGGGGCTTCAGCCACCTGCTGCTGGGCCTCTCGCGTTGCACCACGAACGTGCTGGCCCGCAAGTTCGACCCCGAGATGACCCTGCGCGCCACGTCTCACCTGAAAGCCCGCGTGCTGGTGGTGGTGCCGGTGATGCTGGCGCGGATCCTCGCTTTGCCAGACGAAGCGCTGCAACGCTGGAGCACGCCAACCCTCGAGATCATCGCCTCGAGTGGTTCGGCGATCGGACCCAAGTTGGTGGTCGACGTGCTCGACCACTTCGGGCCGGTGCTCTACAACCTGTACGGCTCGACCGAGGTGGCGATCGCCACGATCGCCGACCCGGCCGATCTTCGGGCGGCCCCGAGTACCGCTGGCCGAGTGGCGTTCGGCGTCGATGTGCAGATCGTCGACCAGCAGGGCGATCCGGTGCCTGAAGGCGAAGTCGGGCGAGTGTTCGTCGGAGGGTCGATGAAGTTCGACGGGTACACCAACGGCGACGACAAGGAACGGCTGCGCGGGCTGTTGTCCTCGGGCGACATGGGGTACTTCCGAGACGGACTGCTGTTCGTCGAAGGTCGCGACGACGACATGATCGTGTCGGGCGGCGAGAACGTGTTCCCGCGCGAGGTCGAGGATCTGCTGCAGCTCCACCCGGCGGTGGCCGACGTGGCCGTCGTCGGTGTCCCCGACGAGCAATTCGGCCAAGCACTGGCAGCGTTCGTGGTACTCCAGCAGGGCGCCAAGTTGAACAAGCAGCAACTGCGCGACCACGTCAAAGCAAACCTCGCCCGTCACAAGGTGCCGCGAGAAGTGAAGTTCGTCGATGAACTCCCCCGCAACACCACCGGCAAGCTGCTGCGCCGCCACCTGACCGATCAGACCTGATCGCTCGCCCGCCTGCTCGTTGCAGCCCCCGAGCACTCCCCCGCCAGCGTGTACGGTGCTCGCCGGGGACCGCCCAATAGGGGCGAACTGAGGAGGGGATCACGTCAATGCGTTGGATCGAGGACAACCCACCGAGCGAGCGTCTGCCGTTCTGGACGCGGGCCAATGTCGGCGAGGTGCTCCCCGAGCCGCCGTCGCCGCTCGGCTGGGACATGGTGTGGGAACACGGCACGTTGCCGGGATGGCGAGACTGTTGCGTCAACCGCTTGGGGTTCGCTCCGAACGAGGTCAGCGAGATCCGACCAGAGGTCGTCGGCTGCTTCGGCGGGTACGGCTACCTGAACGCTTCGGTCAATCGGGTGTTCGGTTACCGGGCACCCGGAATGACCGCCAGCACCATCGACGACATCTATTTCGGCGAGCATCCCGATGTGCCACCTGTGGTGATCGGCGAGTGGTGGGACAGCCCGCCGGCCAATGCGCAACTCGAGGCGTGGATGGAGTGGGTGCTCACCGCCACCGAACAGCCCGACCTGGAACACGATCGCGACGTCGCCGAGGCGACCCGAGCGAACGGTCCGACTACACCGCGATGTCGAACTTCGAATTGATCGAGTTCGCGACATCCCAGATCCCCACGATCCGGCGGATGTTCGACCAGCACATCCACCAGAGCGCGGCGCCACGATCGGCCCCAGCATCATCGGTGCCGTCGCCGCTGCGGTGGGCGATCCGACACTGACGCTCAAGATCATCGGAGCCGTCGGCGACGTCGACTCGGCGGCGCCGAGTTACGCGATGTGGACCCTGTCGCGAATCGTTTCCGAGTCGCCGGTGCTGATGGCGGCCTTCGACGATGGCGTATCAGGCCTTGGGCGCGCCTGAGCGACCTCGCCGACCCGGCCGGGTCGGCGTTCCTCACAGGACTCGACGACTTCATGTTCCACTTCGGGTCTCGTGGCCCCAACGAGTGGGACATCCACTCGCACGTGTGGGAGACCAGGCCCGAGCTGGTGCTGTCGGCGATCGATCGCATGCGTTTCGCCGGCGACGACGACTCACCCGAGCGTCGCCACGGCGGCCGCGAGGCGGAGCGCAATGCGATCGTCGCTCACCTCACCGAGGCGCTGGCAGGCGACCCGGAAGCCCAGGGCCAGTTCCTCGCCGGCGTCGCATCGGCAGCCCGTTTCGTGCCGGGTCGCGAGCGGTCGAAGACCTCGATCATCAAGGTCATCCACGAGTCCCGCATGGCCACCTGGGAGCTCGGTCGGCGACTGGTCGAGTCCGGTGGCTGCGAGGAACCGGCCGACGTCTGCTTGCTGTTCCTCGACGAGATCGACGAGGCAATGGCCGATCCCACCAGCGCCCGCTCGACGATCGCCGAGCGCCAAGCGCACTACGACCACCTCCGCATGCTTGAACCACCCTTCATCTTCAACGGCGAATGTCCACCGGTCGACACGTGGCCACTCCGGGGTGCCAATGCTGTCGAGCTGCTCGATGCCGGTGGCAGCGTGCAGGGCATGCCCGGCTCATCAGGCACCTATCGCGGCACCGCCCGCGTCGTGCTCGACCCAGGCGATCCGATGGCGCTCGACCCAGGCGACATCCTCGTCGCTCCCCACACCGATCCGGCGTGGACGCCCCTGTTCGTGACCGCCGGCGCTGTGGTGGTCGATGTCGGCGCGGCCCTCAGCCACGCCATCATCGTCAGTCGCGAACTGGGCCTGCCGTGCGTGGTGTCGGCCAAGGACGCCACCCGCATCATCCCGAACGGTGCCACCATCGAGGTCGACGGCAACACTGGCCTCGTGACCGTGCTCGAACTCGGAGCCGGTGGATCGTCCTCGTCGTCGTGCTAGCGGACGGCTGCTTCCATCTCGGCCTTGACGTCGTCGGTCAGCAACGGGATCACGTCGAGCGCCTCGAAGTTCTGAAGCACCTGATCGACCCGGCTGGCGCCGGTGATCACGGTCGACACCATCGGATGCTTGGTGCACCACGCCAGTGCCAACTGGGCCATCGTGCAGCCGAGTCGGTCGGCGATCGGTCGCAGATTCTCGACCTTGGCGATCGCCTCGGCATCGTTCATGCGATCGGCAAGCCACTCGTAGCCACCGAGTGCTGCGCGTGAGCCCTCGGGGATGCCGTCGCGGTACTTGCCGGTCAGCAGGCCTGACGCGAGTGGGCTCCAGATCGTGTTGCCGTATCCCGTGTCCTCGTAGAGGCGGGCGTATTCCTTCTCGACCTTGCGACGCTCGAGGATGTTGTACTGCGACTGCTCGGTGACCGGCTTGTGGAGGTGATGCCGGTCGGCGATCTCGATCGCGTGGCGGATCTCGTCGGCCGACCATTCGCTGGTGCCCCAGTACAGCGCCTTGCCCTGGTTGACCATGTCGCTCATCGCCCACACGGTCTCCTCCATCGGCGTGTTCGGATCGGAGCGGTGGCAGTAGACAACGTCGACGAAGTCGAGCCCGAACCGCTCCAGCGAGGCGTCGATCGCCTGCGAGAGATACTTCCGGTTGAGTGTGTTGCGCATGTTCGGGTCGTTGTCGTGCAACCCCCAGAACAGTTTCGTGGTGGCCACATACGACCAGCGCGGCCACGCCAGTTGGCGGAGCGCCTCGCCCATGATCGTTTCGCTCTTGCCGCCGGCATACGCCTCGGCGTTGTCGAAGAAGTTGCACCCGGCGTCGTGGGCGGCCTGCATGCAGTTCAGCGCCAGGTCGGTGTCGAGCTGATTGTCGAACGTGACCCAGCTCCCGAAGCTCAGCACGCTGACCTTCAAGCCCGTGTTGCCGAGCCGTCGGTATTCCATCTTGTCGTTGGGAATCGCCATGCGAGCGACCCTATCGACGCCGGTTCAGAGAGTTGCGATCACAGCCCGATCAGCAGCGATCTGGGCCGCCATCTGATCGAGCACGGCGCCGCGAACCTTGGCTGACGGTGCGGGCGTACGAAGCCGGATCGAGCGTTTCGGCCAGCTCGGTGGCCACCTCGATCGCTCGCAACAGCACCTGGTCGGCGGGCACCACCTCGTCGAGGAAACCGACGTCGACGGCATCGGCCGACGATGTCAACCGGGCGTTGGCGGTGGCCCGGTGGACATGACGCCGGCTGAGTCGATCGACGGCGATCGTGAGCGCCCAATCGGGCAGCACCATCTTGATCGCCACCTCGTTGAGCCCGATCTTGGACGGTATGTCAGCGCCGACCCGCACATCGCATCCGAGCAAGGTCAGCGCTCCGGCGGCAACGGCCGACCCGGTACATGCCGCCACGACCGGCACCCCACAACCCCACAGGGTGTGCACGAGATCGCCACCGTCGGCAACCAGCTCGATGATCTTGCCGAAGTCGCCGCCGTACATCACAGCCAGGTCGAACCCACCCGAGAAGCGACCCTCGCGGCCGTGGATCACGACGGCGCCGATCGTCTCGTCTTCGACAGCTTCCAGTACGGCCGCCTTGATCGCTGCGATCAGTTCGAACGTCAGGGCGTTCGCCTTGCCATCGTCGAGGTGCAGCACCATCACCGGCCCACGTCGTTCGATCGTCAAAGCATCCGTCGTCATCCCAGCGACGCTAGCCAGCACCTCGCGTTCGGAGTGTGTCAGGCACACTCCGAGCGGCGCTCGACCGGCAGCGTCAAACCGGCTGCCGGCACGATCAGGCGGAGTGGATCGGGTGCCGGCCACGCCGGGTGACCCCGTTGCAGGCTGTCGGAGACTGCGGTCGCGGTCAGCGATGCGACCTCACCGAGGTCGGCCACGCGCACCGGCGTGGCGGCGACGCAACGATCACCCTGCCAATGCGAGAAGACCATCACCTCACGGGACTCGTGCCAGGTGACCCGCAGGAACTCATCGGATCCGAGCGCCTGCGGGACGAAGACACGATGCCGTTCGCCCTGTCCGTGCACTTGCATGGGTCCACAATTGCCCGTTGGACGGTGTGCCGTCAAGGGTTGCGTCACACCGGTGGGCCGTCGGTGACCATGTCCATGAAGCCGGAGATCAGGTCGATCGCCTGCTGGCGGTCGTCTGCACTCATGTTGGCGCCTGCACCGCCGTACATCGAGCCGCTGCGCGGTGCGTCGGCGGCGTGCTGCTTGGCGTACTCGACCGCTTCGGCGAGATCCGCCGCGAACGCCTCGACGACCCCCGGCTGGGTCTGCGGGCCGGTGATGCAGAAGTGCAGGGCGTGCGGGCGCTGCAGGCCGTTGAAGCGCCAGCCCTTGGCCTGCATGTGGTCGTTGACGTGGTAGATGTCGAACTCGTCGGATCGGAAGGCGAAGCAGAACGTCGGGTCGCCCATGATCGTCAGCTCGGGATGCGACCGGATCGCGTCCTGCATGGCGAAGGCGGCCTCGAAGATCGCTGTCGCCTTGCGGCGATAGCCCGGCTCACCGAGTCGGCGCAGCGCCGCCCACGTGCCGGCCACCGCTCCCCCGGACCGGCTGCCGAGCAGCGCCGCCGAGGCGTACAGTCCACCGTTCCACTCGGGCTCGACGTAGTAGTGGTGACGCCGGTAGCTGGCATCGCGCCACAGCAGCACCGACAGCCCCTTCGGGCCGTAGCCGTACTTGTGGGTGTCGGCCGAGATCGAGGTCACCCCGGGCAGGCGGAAGTCGAAGACCGGGATGTCGTAGCCGAGCCGCTGGCCCCACGGCAGGATCCAGCCGCCGAGGCAGCCGTCGACGTGCAGACCGACGCCGTGCTCGACGGCGATCGCCGACAGCTCGCCGATCGGGTCGATCGTGCCGTACGCGTAGTTGCCCGCCGAGCCGACGATGACGGCCGTGCGGTCGGTGATCGCCGCCCGCACATCGGCCGGGTCGACCAGCGTGGTGACCGGATCGGTCGGCACGATCACCAGTTCCAGGCAGAACAGATGGGCACCCTTGAGGAACGCCGGGTGGGCAGTGTCCGGCAGGATCATCTGTGGCTCGGCTGATCCCCTTCGAGTCGGGCCCAGTTGCGGTAGCCCAGCACGGCGTTGAGGATGCTCTCGGTGCCGCCCGCCCCGATCACGCCGCACACCTTCTGGCCGGGTCGAGTTCGGTCACGGCCTTGCCGCCCAGCAGATCCGAGGTGGCCTGAATGATCTCGTACTCGAAGTGGCTCATGCTCGGGCAGATGTCGCGCTGCAGCGTGTTGACGTGCGAGAAGTACGAGAACGCCTCGTTGAGCACGGCGTAGTGCTCACGGTCACCCGAGTACATCGTTCCCGAGCACTTGCCGGTCTCCCAGCGCTGGTCTTCGAGTGCCCCGGTCTCGCGGAGGCGCCGCAGGATGTCCTCGTCGGGCATCGGCTCGGCGGGAATCCCGTCGTTGATCCCCCACTGCTCGACATACGGAAACATCGGATTGGTCATGATCGCTCCTTGTGGTTACATCGGTGGCCGGCCGGGGTCAGACCCGATCCGGGATCGGTCGGGCGGTGTGGTCCGATCACCTGCCGGACGAGGTCTGACCCCGTCCGGCGGTTTGACGCCGTCCGGTTTGTTGAGGTTGCGGAAGAGGGGGCGGGTCGACTTGAAGGCTTGCTCGAAGCGTTCGGACAACTCGTCGTAGCGGTGCGTGTGGGCGGGGTCGGGTTCGAACACGGCGTTCACCTTCGGGATCCGCAGCACGTCGTCGACACCGATCAGGCCCAGCCGTTCGAAGCCGAGCAGGGCCGTGCCGACGGTGTTGGCGTGGCGGGGCTGGTCGAGCTGGTGGATCGGCACCGCCAGCACGTCGGCCATGATCTGCGACCACACGTCGGACTTGGCGCCCCACCGCCGTAGAACACGGCGTGCGAGAAGTCGCGCTTCACGAACTTCTCGACCGGTCGCAACAACGAACGGAAGTTGAGGGCGATCCCTTCGCACACGGCGCGGGCGAGGTCGTTGCGGTCGGTGTCGAGCCCGACGTTGATGAAACCGCCCCGCATCCGCCCGTCGGCCTTCGGGGCGATCGAGCCGCGCAGCCACGGCAGGTACATCACGCCTCGACTCCCGGGCGGCGCCACGGCCACGGCCTCGTTGAACGCCGCGTAGGCATCGACCAGCGCCCCGTTGGTGCCGAACGAGTCGTCGCCGTAGACCAGGTTGCCGAGGAAGTGGTCGACACCCGACGCCGGCGACACCGTTCTCGGCGGAGACGAGGTGACATCCGCCGATCGGGCTCGGCACGGTGAAGATCGAGGTGAACGGATCGGTCTTGCGCTTCGGGGCGTGGGTCACGATCACGCCGGTCGTGCCCAGCGCGACACCGGCGTGGGCACCCTGGAAGGCACCCGCCGCGATCGCCCCCGCCTGGGTGTCGTTGCAGCCGCTGAGAACGACCGTCGATCCGCTCAGCCCCAGCTCGGCCGCGACCTCCGGTAGCACCGGGCCGAGGTTGGCGCCGACCGGAACCAGGTCAGGGAGTTTGTCTCGATCGATCAGGGACTGCTCGACGAGCTGCGGGTGGTACTCCGTCACCCCGAGCGTGCGGTTGTCGATCGTGAGCGACATGAACGCCGTGCATTGGTTGGCTGCCGCCCGCCCACTGAACCGCATCGCCAGATAGTCCATCGGTTCGAGCAGCGTCGCCGTGCGCTCGTACACGTCGGGTCGGCAGTACTTGATCCAGCGCATGTGAGTGAGCCCGATGCCACCGTCGATCGGAGCCAGCCCGTGGATCCGCAACCAGCGCACCATGTCCGCCGGTGAGTCGGGTCGACTCGGGTAGCCGGGCACGATGCTTGATCCGCTTCGGTGAACCACGCTGGTCCATCCAGATCACCATGTTGGCGAGATGGTTGCCGTCACTGTCGACCGGAACGACCGACGAGTACTGACTGGAGATGATGACGGCGACCACCTCGGCCGGTTCGACGCCGGCGACGGAGCGAGACTCCGCCAGCGCTGCGCGACACACGTCGAGAGTGGCCGCCCAGATCTCCGCCGGATCCTGCTCGGCGGCGCCTTGCACCGGAAACAGCGTGGTCACCTTGGCTTGCCCGGCACCGACCACCAGCCCGTCGATGCCCACCACGGCAGCCTTCGGCCCGCTGGTGCCGAGATCAACGGTGAGCAGGTACGGAGCGGTCATGAATCCTCGACACCACCGTAACGAAATGACCGTTTGGCGAAGCTCATCAAGCATCAGGGTGGGCGGACGATGACGCCGGCAGCAGCCATGGTGGCCTTTGCTTCGGCGATCGTGTGCTCGCCGAAGTGGAAGATCGATGCCGCCAGCACCGCGTCTGCTCCGCCCTCGACGATCCCGTCGACGAGGTGGTCGAGCGTGCCGACGCCACCGCTCGCGATCACCGGGATATTGACCGAATCGACGATCGCCCGGGTCAACACGTGATCGAACCCCTGGCGGGTGCCGTCACGGTCCATCGAGGTCAGCAGGATCTCGCCGGCACCGAGTTCGGCGGCACGGATCGCCCACTCCTCGGCATCGATCCCGGTCGCGGTGCGCCCGCCGTGCAGGTAGACCTCGAACCCGTCGACTCCGGTGTCTCCGCGACGCTTGGCATCGATCGCGCAGACCACGCACTGCGAGCCGAACTCGGCGGCGATCTCGCTGATCAACTCCGGGCGTTGCACGGCGGCAGTGTTGACGCTCACCTTGTCGGCGCCGGCTCGCAGCATGCGACGGGCGTCTTCGAGCGATCCGGATGCCGCCCCCGACGGTGAACGGGATGTACACCTGCTCGGCAACCCGGAACACCATGTCGACGGTGGTCGCACGATCGTCTGAAGAGGCGGTGATGTCGAGGAACACAAGTTCGTCGGCACCTTCGGCGTCGTAGCGGGCTGCCAACTCCACCGGGTCGCCCGCATCGCGCAGGTCGACGAAGTTGGTGCCCTTGACGACGCGCCCGCCGGTCACGTCGAGGCAGGGAATCACGCGAGCCACCTTCATCGAGCAACCTCCCCAAGTGCGGTGAGTGCCTCGCCGACGGTGAAGCGACCTTCGTACAACGCCTTGCCGGTGATGATCCCGCCAAGCCCGGATATCGCCGCCAAGGCGACGAGGTCGTCGATCGACGACACACCACCGCTGGCGATCACCGGAACCGTCGTCGCCGCCACCGCTCGCGTCAGACCCACCAGATCGGGGCCGGTGAGCATGCCGTCCCGGCTGATGTCGGTGATCACGAACGCTGCCGCCGTCGGAAACAGGTCGAGCGCTTCGTCGAGTTGCACCCCGCTGGAAGCTGTCCATCCGTGCACGGCGAGTTCACCGTCGCGGTGATCCAAGCCGACCGCGACGGAGACGATCTCACTCGCCGAGGCGACGAGCGCTGGGTTCGCCACGGCGGCGGAACCCATCACCACCCGGTCGACCCCGGCGTCGGCGAGTGCCCGCGCATCGTCGAGCGTGCGCACACCACCACCGTTCTGGAGCAGCGCCCGGCCACGCAGCGCAGCCGCAATCGCCGATACGACCGGCCGGTTGACCGGGTCGCCAGACCGGGCGGCGTCGAGGTCGACGACGTGCACCCACGGGGCGCCCGCGTCAGCGAACGACTCAGCCACGCTGACCGGGTCGTCGCCGTACACCGTCTCGGCCGTCGTAGTCGCCCTTGGTCAGGCGCACGACACGACCACCGCGCAGGTCGATCGCCGGATACAGGTCGATCGTCATCGCCCTCACACCTTCTCGCCGCTGATCTTGGCGTCGGCGCACACACTCACGAAATTGGCGAGCAACCGCAGGCCGGTCGGGCCCGATTTCTCCGGGTGGAACTGGGTCGCGAACACGTTGTCGAGCCGGAACGCTGCGTTCAGGGTGGAGCCGTATTCACACGTTGCGGCGACCACGCTCGGATCGTCGGGCACGCCGTGCAAGGAGTGCACGAAGTAGACCCACGGGTCGTCACCGAGGCCGATCAGCATCGGGTCGTTCGGGAGTTGCAGCGCCAGCCGATTCCACTGCATCTGGGGCCGCTTGACGCCGGGCGGAATCCACCGGATGGTTCCCGGGATCACGCCGAGCCCTGCGACTGCATCGTTCTCGTCGCTGGCGTCGAACAGCATCTGCATGCCGACGCAGATCCCCAGAAACGGTCGACCAGACGCAACTGCGTCGAGCGCCGGCCGATCCAGCCCGGTCGACCGCAAGGTGTTCATGCACGCACCGAACGCTCCGACCCCTGGCAACACGACACCGTCGGCATCGGCGATCAGGCCCGGGTCGGTGGTGAGCCTTGCATCGGCTCCCATCTTCTCGATCGCCTTCTGGGCCGAGTGCAGATTGCCGATCCCGTAGTCGAGCACGGCGACCAGCGGCCGATCGACGGCCGAACTACCGGCCCGGGTCAGCTCGTCACAACACGCCCTTGGTCGACGGAACACCGCCGGCCGCGTCGACCCGTACGGCGTCGCGAAGTGACCGAGCCAGACCCTTGAACGTGGCCTCGATGATGTGATGCACATTGCGCCCACGCACCAACTCGACGTGCAGCGTGATGGCGGCAGCGTTGGCGAACGAGGTGATCGCGTGTTCGGCGAGCTGCGGGTCGAACGGCGGGTCGCCGAGCGGCAGCACTTCTGGCATCGGCACGATCCACTCGACGTGCGAGCGTCCGGACAGATCGAGGGCGATGTCGACCAGCGCCTCGTCGAGCGGGAACCGTCCGCTGGCGAACCGCCGGATTCCGGCCTTGTCGCCGAGCGCCTCGCGAAACGCCTCACCGACCGCGATCCCGACGTCTTCGACGGTGTGATGCGTGTCGATGTGCAGGTCGCCGGTCGCTTGCACCGTCAGGTCGAACCCACCGTGACGACCGAGCTGATCGAGCATGTGGTCGTAGAACGGGATGCCGGTCGACACGTCGGTGACACCGGTGCCGTCGAGGTCGATCCGGACCTCGATCGACGTCTCCTTCGTCGATCGGCTGCGGCTGGCGGTGCGGCTCATGCGATTCCTTCTTCGGTTCGGTTCGGAGCGGCGGGCTTCGTTGCAGCGGATCGCGAGCACATCGGCGAGCGCGGCGAGAAAGGCGTCGTTCTCGGCGGGCGTGCCGACGTGACGCGCAGGCAGTCCGCCAATCTCGGCCATCCGGAGCAGTCGCGAACCAGAACGTCACGGTCGAGCAGACCCCGCCAAAGACCCGCCCAGGCAACGTGCGCGGGCGGAAGAGGATGAAGTTGGCGCCGCTCGGAGTCACGTCGATCGGGAGCGCGCTCAGTCGCAGCCGAGAGGCGCTCGCGTTCGGAGACGATCAGGCTGCACTCGCTCGTCCATCTCGTCGACGAATCGCAGCGCCAGCCGACCGGCGATCTGCTTGGCGGCGTCGAGGTGGTACGGCAAGGCAACTTTGTCGAGCCTCGGAGATGAACCAGGTCGGACCGATCACGTACCCCAGTCGAACACCGGCCATGCTCCACGTCTTCGAGAACGTGCGGTGACCACCAGCGGCCGTTGTTCGTCGAGCATCGACAGCGCCGACCAATCGGCGAACTGGGCGTACGCCTCGTCGGCGACGACGAGCCCGGAGCCGATCTGCAACAACTGTTCGACGCGTTCGGCCGGCTCGACGAGACCGGTCGGGTTGTTGGGCGACGTCAGGAACGTCACGTGCGGGCGGCGCTGAGCCGACCACCCGTTCCAGCTCCGCCGGGTCGAGCGTGAAGTCGTGCGATCGTTCGCCCTCGACGACGGTCGAACCGACGACGCGGGCGATCTGAGCGTGCATCTGATAGGTGGGCTCGAACGTGGCGACCGTGCGACCCGCCCCGGCATACGTCAGCAGGATCGTTTGCAGCACTTCGTTGGACCCGTTGGCAGCGAACACCATGTCGGCCGAAACACCGTGGAAGTCGGCGATCGCCTGGCGAAGCCGGTCGCTTGACGGTCCGGGTACCGATGCCACTCGACCGCGGGACATCTCCGCCGCCAGCGCGTCGCGCCACGCCGACGGTGGTGGCAGCGGCGATTCGTTCGTGTTGAGACGTACCGCGACATCGACCTGGGGCGAGTGATAGCCCTCGAGGGCACGGAGGTCGTCGCGGACCGGAATCACGTCGGGGAGGCTACCGACCAGTTGGCTGCGATTCGGAATAGGTTGCACGAATGCCGGATCGAACCTCGGGCGCCAGACCCAGCCACCGCAGCCGCAGAACTGCACGTCATCACCGACACGGTCGAGCGTCTACGCGAGCGTGTGGCTGCGATCGCCGAACCGTTCCTCGGAAGCAACCGAGACGACATCGTCGCCACCGTGCTCGAGGCCGAACGGCAACTGCTGATCGCGACGAGGACGTTGCGACGAGCACTCAAGACGGTCGAACGATGACGCGCAACTCGATCAACCACGGAAACGGGGACGACCCTCCGGTCGACCGGAGGGTCGTTCAACCCGACAGCAGGCCGGGCGGCGGATCCCAGCGCTTGCCGTAGCCAGGTGGCGGGAACCTGGTCGTGCACATTCTCACAGCCCCGCCCAACCGAGGACAAGCTTTCCTGAAGATTTGACCGAACATTTCGTCAGCTAGGGACCACTTCACCGAGAGGATGCTCGCCGCAACGACGACGGGCAGAAGTCCTCGAGCACACAGCTCCCACATTCGGGATTGCGAGCAACGCAGACACGACGACCGTGCAGGATCATGCGCAATCCGAACTCGCTCCGCTGAGCGCCGCTCGGTAGCAGTGCATCGAGGTCGGATTCGATCTTCGTCGGGTCGTCGTGTTCGGTGAGCGCCAATCGATTCGCCAACCGTTTCACGTGGGTGTCGACAGGGATGCCTGAGAGCCCGAACACGACCGCTCGCATCAGATTGGCGGTCTTGCGCCCGACACCCGGAATCGTGACCAGATCGGCCAACTCACGCGGTACTTCACCGTCGAAACGCTCGACCAGGGCATTGCCCATCCCGATCAGATTGCGGGCCTTCGAGGCGTAGAAGCCGGTCGTGCGCACGATCTGCTCGAGCTCCGACGGATCTGGCACGCGCCAGGTCCTCGGGCGTCGGGTAGCTGCGACGAACAGCGTCGGCGTCACCAGGTTGACCCGGGCGTCGGTGCACTGCGCCGACAGGATCGTCGCCGCCAGCAACTCGTAGGCGTTGGAGTGGTCGAGTTCGCACAGCGCCTCGGGGTACTCGTCGCGCCAGTCGGGCTGCAGTCTCGACGGCCCGACCTTTCGGCGAACGTGGCCGTTTCGAGCAGGGTGTCCGGTTTCGCGTCGGTGGCAGCCATTTCGACACGACGCTACGGGCGGTTACCCTGCATCGGATGCGGGTCGTGGAGATCATCCGACGTCCGACCGACGCCGAACGCCAACGGTTGGTCGATTTCGTCGACGAGCCGGCCGTCGCTCGGGACGCGACCGTTGAGCGACCATCTGTGGCTCGACCTCAATCGCGGGCACGGACGACGGATTCGTGGTAGCGACCGTCGCTGAAGGATCCGGGCTGATCGCCCTTGCTCAGATCTCGGCAACGAACGACTCGTCGTCGCTCGAGGTCGTGCATCGACCCGGACCTGGCCGATCCTCGAACAGTTCGCGACGACGTCGTCGAAACAGTCGTCGAAGGGTTCGCGTCACGGTGGCGGCGGATTGCTGTTCTGGTGGGTCGATGATCCCGACTCCTCCGAGCTGGCATTGGCCAACGCGATCGGTCTGCGACCCGATCGGGAGCTGTACGAGATGCGCCGAGCACTCCCCCTGGCGACCAGCACGCCACGGTCGACACGCGATCGTTCGTCGTCGCGACGACGACGAGGCCGCCTGGATCGCTGTCAACAATCGGGCATTCGCAGACCACGGCGAGCAAGGCGGTTGGAACGTCGGACACACTGTCCGCTCGACTCGCCGAACCGTGGTTCGACGCCGACGGGTTCCGCCTCCACGAACGCGACGGGAGGCTCGCCGCCTTCTGCTGGACGAAGTTGCACACCAGACCACGACCCGGTGCTGGGCGAGATCTACGTGATCGCCGTCGACCCCGATTTCCACGGCCTCGGGCCTCGGCAAGCAACTCACGCTGGCCGGACTCGACTCGATCGAAGCACGTCGGGATGACGACGGCAATGCTGTACGTCGAGCGCCTCGAACACCGCAGCGGTCACGATGTATCGAACGGCTCGGCTTCACCACACCGCACTCGTCGGCGTTCGCCACGACCTCGCCGGCGACCGATGACCACCCAATCGACCACCCAATCGACGGAGGACACCGCATGAGCACCACCGAGACCGAATCGCTGCCGCGCTGGAGCGTCGCAGACGTACACGAGGGCCTCGAGGCGCGCAGCTTCGTCGACGCTCTGGAACGGATCGGGGCAGGTGCTGAGCGTCTCGTCGCGCTGTTCGACGAACACGACGTGCGAGCCACCGACCGGCGACCAGGTCACCGCCGCCGACGGTGACACCGCCGATGCAGCGATCAGCGCCTACAACTCGTTCGCCGCCGACTTCCGCGAGTTCCAGGCCGTCGTGTACTCCACGATCACGACCGACAGCCGTCACGAGCCGCGCCCAAGCACTCGCCAGCCGGCTCGAACAGCACGAGGCGAAGATCGGCCCGTTGCTGGCCCGCCTGGCCGACTGGGTGCATTCACTCGGCGTCGACAATCTTGCCACCGTGAGCACCGAGGTGTCCGATCATCACGGACCGCTGACCCGGCTCGACGAACGTGCCGGCCACCAGATGTCCGAATCCGAGGAGGGGCTGTACGCCGAGCTCAGCACGACCGGGTCCGGGGCATGGGGTCGACTCCAGAGTGACATCACGTCGCAATTGACGACCGACGTGACAGTTCCCCGACGGGCATGTACCGAGACGATGCCGATGCCGGCGGTCCGCGGACTCGGCGACATCGACCGATCCGGCCGTCCGGCGGGCCGGGTACGACGCCGAGATGGAAGCCTGGCCACGGATCGCCACGTCGGTCGCGGCCGCCATGAACGCCATCAAAGGCGAGGCCAACAGTGTCAACGGCGCCGCCACTGGGAGAGCCCGCTCGACGCCTCGCTGTTCGCCAACAGCGTGAGCCGAGCCACGTTCGACGCGATGCAACAGGCCGCTGTCACGGAGTCGTTGCCCGACTTCCGTGCGTGGATGCGCACCAAGGCGCGGCTGCACGGGCACACCGGCGGACTCCCGTGGTGGGATCTCGAGGCACCGCTCCCGCACGTTTCCTCGTCGGTGTCGTGGGCCGAGGGCATCGACTGGGTGCGCGGCGCGTTCGCCACCTACAGCGACCAACTCGGCCGGACTCGTCGATCGCGCCCTCGACGAGCGCTGGATCGACGCCGAACCTCGCGACGGCAAGACCGGCGGAGCGTTCTGCATGTCGTTCAAGGACGACCGGTCACTGGTGCTGCTCAACTGGGCGGGCTCGGTCAACTCAGCCCAGACCACCGCTCACGAACTCGGCCACGCCTACCACAACACGACGCTGGGTGGCCGCACGGCACTCCAGAAGCGGGTGCCGATGGCGCTCGCCGAGACAGCCAGCATCTTCTGCGAGACACTCGCCGTCGAGGCCGGGCTGAGCCGACTCGATGGCCCGGAACGACTGGCCCTGCTCGACGTCGACCTGGCCAGCTCGAACCAGGTCGTGGTCGACATCCACTCGCGGTTCCTGTTCGAGTCCAAGGTGTTCGACCGGCGCAAGACAGGGCACGCTCGGCATCCAGGAACTCAACGATCTGATGATCCAGGCCCAGGCCGAGGCGTACGGCGACGGGATCGATCTCGACACCCGCCACCCCTACATGTGGATCCTCAAGCCGCACTACTACGGCTCGCACTTCTACAACTGGCCCTACACGTATGGCCTGCTGTTCGGACTCGGTCTGTACGCCCAGTACCAGGCCGACCCAGAGCGTTTCCGGATCGGCTACGACGACCTCTTGTCACGAGCCGGCATGGACACCGCCGAGGAACTCGGTGCGGCGTTCGGCCTCGACGTCACCGATATCGGCTTCTGGACCGCCAGCCTCGATGTGTGCCGCTCGCGGATCGCCCAGTATCAAGAACTGGCCGATCAGATGACGCCCGCTCAGCCGCCCACCCCATCAGGTCGACAATGACGGCGCTCACCCGGTACGACTACACCCGCCAACAACTCAGCGAACTGCTCGATGGCACCCCTCGCTACCGAGTCGACCAGGTGTGGAGCGGGCTGTACGACCACTACACCGAACCCGACGACTGGACCAATCTGCCCAAGCCGTTGCGGGCCGAGTTGGCGACCACACTGCCGGCGGCACTGACCCCGGTCACGGAATCGGTCAGCAAGAACGGCGACACCGTCAAGTTCCTCTGGGAGCTCGACGGCGGCAGCCGGGTCGAAACGGTCCTGATGCTGTACGCCGATCGAGCGACGGTGTGCATCTCCAGCCAGGCCGGATGTGCGATGGGGTGCGGGTTCTGCGCCACCGGACAGGCCGGGTTCACACGCCATCTCACGACCGGCGAGATCGTCGAACAGGTCGCCCGCGCAAGTCGCCGGGCACGTGAGGTCGACCGTCGCGTGTCGAACGTCGTGTACATGGGGATGGGCGAACCGATGGCGAACGAGGCCCGCGTCTGGGACTCGGTCGAGCGGATCCACGGCGAGATCGGGCTGTCGGCACGCCACATCACGATCAGCACGGTCGGGCTGATTCCGGGCATTCGCAAACTCGCCGAGCGCCCGCTTCCCGTCAACCTCGCCGTGTCGTTGCACGCCGCCAACGACACCTTCCGCGACGAACTGGTGCCGATCAACAAGCGCTATCCGATCGACGATCTGATCAGCGCCTGCGCCGCCTATCTCGAAGCCCGCGGCCGGCGGATCAGTTTCGAATGGGCGATGATCGACGGCGTCAACGACCGAGACAGCGACGCCGCCGAGCTGGCGGCACTGTGCCAACGGCTGCGCCCGCGGGCGCACGTCAACCTGATCCCGCTCAACCCGACACCCGGGTACCCCACCCGCGGAACCTCACTCAAGCGTGTCCACGAGTTCCGTGACCGGCTCGAATCACTCGGCGCAAACGCCACCGTGCGACAGAATCGGGGCACCGAGATCGACGCCGCCTGCGGGCAGCTGGCAGCCGGCCAACCGGTGACACTCGGCCGCAAACGCGACGCCAGCCCACCGACGTCGACTGATCAGTGCCTCGACACGGTCGAGGTACGCCGGGTTGGCAACCCGGAACTTGTCGCGAACGCTGTCCCACACCAGCGACCGGACTTGATCGAGTCGTTCGTCGAGTTCCCCGGCGCGAATCGCGGCGGCCAAGTGCGACGTCGTCGGCAGCGCCAGTTGATCGAGCCGCTGGCGGTGCCGAGCCGCCTGCTCCGCGCCCAGCTCGATCTCACGCTCGACGATCGCCAGCAGGTTGGCCGCCACCCTGGTGTGAAAGCGATGGGGAGGCTGCGAGCCCGAAGCGACGTCGCGCTCGAGCCATTCGCGAACCGACTCGATCAGTTCGGCAGCGGTCGGAGAGTCATGTGGGATGGTCACGACCCCCACCTCCCGTCGAGTGCCAGGAACAGGTCGTGTTCGTTTCGCAGACGCGTCGTCCGATCGCAGCCAGCTCGTGGCTGCGGACGAGTCCTCGAGGTGTGGGTGAACGCCTGCGTGACGCAGATGATGCCCCACCGCAGGATCCCCGACACCTCCCACCACCGCACCACTTCGGGATCGACGTCGACGCCGGCCTCCTCGCCGTAGGCCGTGAACAGCTGCTCGCCGGGTGCCGACGCCGGCAGCCGGCAGCGCGTGATCCGAATCGCCAGGCCGGGACGCACAGCCACCCGAGGTCTTCCATCGGGTCACCGATGTGCGCCAACTCCCAGTCGATCACCGCTTGCAGACCGTCGCCATCGACGATCACGTTGCCGAGTCGAAAGTCACCATGGACCACCGTCGAGCTGGTCCGGGTGCCGGCCGGTTCCGGTCGAGCCACTCGAACGCCAACTCGAAGGCGGGGTGCGGCTCACCGATCTCGTCGAGCCGGGCCCGAAGTGCGACCAGCGGGTCGGCATCGATCAACCCGTCGGCTGTCGCCGGTTCGATTCGATGCACCCGTGCCAGCGCCCGCCCGAGATCATCGGTGAGCCGCTGCCGAGCCGAACTCGAACTCGTCATCGCGGAGGATCTTGCGGGCGATCGTTTCGCCGTCGACGTGGCGGGTGATCATCGTCGCCGGCTCGCCATCGCCGGCACCTTCCACGAAGGCGAGCACCTGCGGCACCGGCACCCCGGCCGCGTGAGCGGCCGACAACACACCGGCCTCGATCCCCATGTCGCGCCCGTCGCCTCTCCGCTGGCGCTGCACGACGACCCGTTCTCCGGCGACGACGCACGTCCAGGTCTCGCGAGATGCGCCGCTCGTCAACCGCACGATCGTCGGACACCGCCTGATCACCGAATGCCTGACCGACGACCGCCTCGATCACGTCGTGCGGGGAAGCACCAGTGGCGTCGACCATGCCGACAGGTTCGCGGGTCAGCAGCCGGCGGCCCGAACCGAAGGGTACGGGTTGACCGGTACGCCACCTTGGGGACGGATCTCGAAGTGCAGGTGCGGCGTCCCGTTTGCGTTGCCGGTGTCGCCGACGTAGCCGATCACCTGACCGATCTCGACTCGGCCTTCGACGCCCTTCGTAGGCGCTCAGGTGGCCGTAGTAGTAGCGGTTTCCGTTGTCGCCGCGAAGCGAGATGGTGATCCCGCCGAGCGAGTTGTCGCGCTGCAAGACCTCGCCGCCGATCACTGCCTGGAGCGGCGTTCCGGTCGGCGCCAGCATGTCGACGCCCTGGTGCCGACGGCCACCACTGCGGGGGGCACCCCACGTGTCGCCGTACGCCGACCCGCCCCGTACGGACACAGAATCGTTCCATCGAGGAATCCGACACCCGCCGCCCGCGGGTTGGTACCTGGCCCGCCGCCACCGGTGCGGCCACC
Source organism: uncultured Acidimicrobiaceae bacterium (assembly GCA_963700265.1). GTDB lineage: Bacteria > Actinomycetota > Acidimicrobiia > Acidimicrobiales > Ilumatobacteraceae > Ilumatobacter. The sequence goes on from CAVOWX010000011.1 coordinate 53,481, forward strand.
GGCTTCACCGCCGCTGAGTCCGAGGTTCCCGATGTGTTGCCGTCGGACGACCCAGCCGAAACGGCCGCCGGCATGTCGCGCCGAATCGGCGGTGCGGGCCGCTCGGCCAACCGCCGCTCCATTTCGCTCAACTGGCGGGCCTGCTTCGAGTTGCTCAGCGAGCAGCGCTGCGGCTACCGCCTCGTCCTGGAGCCGCTGACCTTCGACCTCGCGGAGCCGTTCGACCTCTGCCTCGGCGTCCGCTTGCAGCTCGACCAGCTCGACTTTCTGACGCTCGAGTTTCGCCTCGGTCGCTTCGAGCTCGGCTTCCTTCTCGCGCAACCTGGCCCGCGCCTCGTCGTAGTCGTCGAGCGTCGTGGCGCCCGATTCCGCAACGACCTGGGCGAGCACGTCGGCTTGCAGCTGCTCCGTTGGAGCACGGAGGTCGGTCAGGATCGGGATTCCGGAGGCCCCGCTCGACACGAACCGGTTGATCGCCACGAACTCGACCGCCCGTTTGAGTTCGGCGACCACATCGGCGAGATCGGTCAGCTCGACCTGGAGCCGCTCCTGTTCGAGCAACAGCAATTCCAGTCGGGATTCGGCTGCGAAGTAGTCCTCGGCGGCCTGATTGGCGCGCTCGCGGGCGGCTGCGATCTCGCGGGCCGCCTGCTGTGCGGCATCGTCGTCGGTCTGTGCGAGCTGCGGGTGCGGTGGCACCGAGCAACATCGTGGCGCACGCCAGGGCGAGCGCTGTTCTTCGGACCACCGACGACATACGTACGCGGATCGTACCGTCGATTGCAGTTCGGTTACAGGCATGTCGAGACTTCGTCGCGACCGGTACACAGATCTGGCATGACCGCACCCGATCCGCTGGTACTCGACCACATCGTGTTCCAGCGCGACGGTCGACGGATTCTCGACGACATCTCACTGCGGGTCACGACCGGCCAACATTGGCTGGTTCTGGGTGCCAACGGCAGCGGGAAGACCACGCTGCTCCGGATCGCTGCGATGTACGAGCATCCTTCGACCGGGTCGGTTCGGGTGCTCGGCCATGAGCTCGGCCGGACCGACGTTCGCCAGCTTCGACGGCGGGTCGGCTACGCCTCTGCGGCGCTCGGGGCCGACTTCCGTCCGGCGTTGACCGCCACCGAGGTCGTGATGACGGCCAAGTACGCGGCGCTCGAACCGTGGTGGCACCGTACACCGACGACGACCGCTCGGCCGCCCGTGACTGCCTCACCCGAATGGGGGTCGGAGCGCTCGCCGACCGCACCCTCGGCACATTGTCATCCGGCGAACAGCAACGTGTGTTCCTGGCCCGCACCCTGATGAACGACCCCGGCATCGTGCTGCTCGACGAGCCGTCGGCGCGGCTCGACCTCGGCGGCCGGGAACAACTCGTTGCGGCGCTCGCCGATCTCGGCGGCGGACCCGGACGGCCCACCGTTCGTGTTGGTCACCCATCATGTCGACGAGGTGCCCGACGGGGTCACGCACGCCCTGTTGCTCAAGGATGGTTGTGCCGTCGCCCAGGGCCCGATCGACGAGGCACTCACCGAGGCGACGCTGAGCGAGTGCTTCGAGATGCCGCTGTCGCTCGAACGGCGAGCCGACGGCCGCCTCAGCGCATGGGCTCGCCGCTGACGAGCTGAACCAACCCAACCCGCCCGCGCCGAATCTCGTCTTCGAGCACGCGCTCCAACAGGCCGCCGGTCCACAGGGTGCCGTCATAGGCAAGGTGCATCGTGAGCCGCGTCGAGTGTTCGACCAACGGCGGCGATCTCGGCTCGCAGTGCCCAGCCGGCGTGCCGACGATCGTCGATCTCAGCCCGTTCGAACACGGCCAGTTGGTCGGCCACGAGTTCGGTGCGTTCCATCCGTAGCTGCTTGGACCGGGCGAACAGTCCGACTCTGGCGCGCAGCTCGACCGACCAGGCCGGACGCCCGCTGTCCGTCACGCGGAACGGCCACGGCTGAGTGCACCAGGCCCAACCAGGCCGGATAGGCGGTCAGATCGGCAACGTGGGCGAACACCGTCGCCGGAGTGCCGGGAACCTCCACCGATTCGGAGATCCGCATCGCTCAGCGCTTCGGCCGGTCCGTGCCACGAAAGGCACGGGCGAGCAGCGGACTGTCGACATGGAGCAGCCCGTCGAGGTCGTCGTCCTCGTCGAACGCCGGCTGCCACGGCTCGGGATCGGCGGCCGATTCGGGTTCGACGGGCCGCTCGATCTCAGCCGGTGCCGTCGATCTGCATCTGTTCGGGTTGTGGCTCATCGGTTGTGGCGCGACGCCGCTTTCGACGTTCGGGGCGACGCCGGCTGATTGCGCGGCAGCGTTCGCGGGTTGAACAACCGCGGCGAGTGCTCGCGCCGGTCGTCGAGTGTCCAGCCGCGTGGCACCACCATCGCGTCGGCGTGACGCAGACACAGCAGGCTCGGTTCGGTGGTCGGCGCCTCGTTGATCGCGACGATCCAGAATAGCGAGGTCCTCCGGCACCATTCCGTATGCGACGGCGCCGACCTCCGAACACCCAGGACGCCCACACAGCGTTGCCACGTCGCGAATCTAACCCGCCACTCCGTCCGAGGACCTGCCCGACGACGGGCCGAGGTCAGTCGGGTGGCATGTAGGGCTTGTCGTGCGCCGGTGGCGGTGAGTCGATGCGTCGCCTTTTCGACCACGTGGAACCGACGCCCGGTCATGATGTCGGGCGTCACCCGCACGATGTTCGGCTTGACCGACGCGTGCCACGGGAACAAGGGCAGGTCGTCGGCGTCGAAGTACTCGAGCATCTGTTCGATCTCGCGGGCGTAACCCTTCACGACGACGCTCCAGGCATCGCCGGCGACCGCGTCGTAGCCGTCGATCTCGAACGCGACGCCTTTGCCCAGGATGCTGGCCGCCAGCTTGGTGCCGGCCGCTGTGCGAAACACGATGCTCTCGCCGTCGACCAGATAGTTGATCGGGAAGATGTCCGGGTGATCGGCGATCGACACGGCGAGCCGTCCGACCTCCTCGCGGCGGAGCAGACTCCAGCACTCGGCGACGCTGAGGTCTTCCATACCGTCCGGAAGCCATGATGGGGCTGGGGGTGGTCAGCACTGGTCATGCCATAGCATCCGCGCCGACCAGCGCTGGGGCAAGGGCACAAGGTCCCCGAAACACCACCCTCAGTGAGTCGGAGTGTCGGACCGCCCCAGGGTACGGCCCTGCAGCTCGGGCGGAGAACCGATGTCGGCGTGCCGGTGCAGCGATGGGTCTCCGCGCGTGCTCTGGCTCGGCGGGCGGGCCGACGGCAGCAGCCTCAGACGCAGAGGCCGTCGCTGGTGACGGCGCGGTAGCACATGCTGGTCGACTCGACGCTGACCAGCTCGTAGAGCACGGATGCCCTGAGGGCACTCGGTGGAAGCGTGCCTGAGGTGACCTGACGGCCGGTGACGAGCAGCCGGGCCCCGGCGCCCGAGTCGTCGGGGAAGTCGACGACGTCGTAGGTGACCGTGCCGGTCGGGCCGCTGGTCGGTGCGACGGCGATGACGATGCGGGAGGTGACCTCTTCGTCGTCGGACGCAACGGAGTCGGCGACGACCTGGCCGAGCGCCTCCATGGTCGCCGTCGGCGTTGCCCCGAGCCGGCCGACAATCCTGGCCGTGACGTCATGGGCCGTCGGTGCGACGAAACGGAGGAACTGCGCATCGGCCCAACCGGTGACGCCGGCCGCGGTCACCTCGTGCCAGAAGTCGGCGATGCCGAGCAGCCGATGCTGGCCGGTGGCCACGACGTTGTCGGTCAACGGCGGAAGCGTGGCGAGTTCGGTCCCGGTCGTGCCGGGGACCGATTGAATCGGCAACGTCTCGTCGTAGCGGATGGCGACCACCGCGAGCACGGAGCCAGCCTTGACGTACGGGTGGTCGGCGGCGTCACCCGGCAACGACACGGGCGCCGAGGTGTCGTCGGGCGCCTCCGCGGGCATGGGTGCGTCGTCGGGCGATCGCAGCGTGTCGTCCGTCGATCCCGCGCATGCGGTGGACAGCGTCAGGATGGCGGATGCGCACAGCAGTTCTGCAAGGTGGTGCCGACGGTGAGTAGCCATGCCTTCGAGATGCGCACACGGTCGAGCAGATGTACAGAGTCGAAGGTCGCATCCGCCGCTGCAGGCATGCCTTGCCAGCGACGTGATCCTCGACGCCGGGGGCGCCGGCGTGAGGGCCGAGACGATGCACGGCGTTGTCCTGACGTCCGCCCGTTTCGGCGCCGGTGATCGGTCGCAGTCGTGATATCGGACGGTTTGTCGAGGTTCGGTCGATGGCGATATGTGCGCGGCAGGGCGAACGAGAACGAGGCGCGTTTCGGCGCCTCGCATACCTTCTACCAGGTCCTTGTGGTGGGCGATATTGGACTCGAACCAACGACCC
>CAVOWX010000012.1:0-68785 GCA_963700265.1 uncultured Acidimicrobiaceae bacterium
ATCGCGGCCCAAGCCGCACACCCGATATTCGCGTCGGTGATGGACGACCGATCACGGATCGTGATCGCGTTGCGAGCTAACTCTCAGTCGGGAACGCCCGCCGAATCGGGGAGTATCCCCGTCCCCGCTGTCGCAGGTCGAGGGTCTCACGGTCGGTCTCTGTGGGCGGAGGCCAGTTTGGCAGCCGCTTGGGTCGCGTCTGGTACGACGTCGTAGGAGTAGAGCTGTTTGCGGAACTCGGCGGACGCGGCGAGCGCGGCGTCGCGTGCGGTGAGGTCCGCAGCGGTGGAGTCGACTCGGAGCCCTTGCTGGCGGGCACCGAGCTGGATTCGTCCGACCCGTTCGCTGCGAAGCCGCGCGTACGCGAGCAACGCGGCCGGGACGTCAGCGTGGTCGATCCGGCCGAGGATCGTGGCCAGGGCCATGCCGTCCTCGATGGCCTGATTGGCGCCCTGACCGAGGTGTGGCAGCATCGGATGGGCGGCATCTCCGAGCAGCGCGAGGCGACCGTTGCTCCACGTCGGTAACGGTTCTCGATCGTAGAGCGCCCAACGGTATGTGGCGTCGACTTTGTCGAGCACGGCCGCGATTCGAGGGTCCCAACCCTCGAACTCGCGTCGCAGCACGTCGGGGTCGCCGGTCGCCGACCATGATTCCTGCATCTCCTCGTCGGCGGGTACGAATCCGACGTAGGCGATCATTTCGCCGTGGCGGACAGGGAACACCAGGAAATGCTTGGACGGGCCCGCCCACATCTGCCAGCGGTCCATCGGCCAGTCCGCGAGACGTTCACGGGGGATCAGGCCCCGGTAGCAGATGGTGCCGTGAAAGACGGGTTGCGATGGGACGACAACGTGGGACCGAAGTGTCGAGTGGATGCCGTCCGCGGAGATCACCACGTCGGCGTCGACGCTCACTCCGTTGGCGAATCCGACGCGCGCGCTGTCAGCGCCTTGTTCGAAGCTGGTCGCGCGGTGCCCGCAATGCACGACCCCGACCGGCAGTTGCGACGAGAGGAGGTCGATGAGGTCGGCTCGATGCATGCCAAACGTGGCGTTCCAGCCCGACGAGTCGGTCACCTGCACCGGTGCAATCGGCGTCCCGTCGTGTCGGAAGTAATGGGAATCGTGGCCGACCCGAGCGCCGAGGCGCTCGACGCCAGCGAGCAGGCCGACGCGTTCCAGGTGGCGCACGCTGTTCGGCGTGATGAACACCCCTGCTCCCACCTCGCTGAGCGCCCTCGCCTGCTCGAACACCGACACGTCGAAGCCTTGCTGGACCAACGCGTTGCCGGTGAACAGCCCCCCGATCCCGCCGCCCACGATCACAATTCGGAGACCTGCTGTACCCATCGTCACCCTCACCGACCTCTTGTGAACGCGGCGCGCTCCGTCACACAGTAGGTCCCCACCAGAACACGGACGATGCGACCCTCAGGACGGTCTGCGATCGCTCGCAGGGCTGCTGCGCGCGCGTCAGTCGTGGCTGAGGCGTAGGTAGACGGCACTCGGAGCGATGTCCGGTGCGAGGTCGAGTGCCCTGTTGATCCGGTGTGCGAGGTCGGGCGTGATTGGTTCGATCGCTGCAGCGATGCACCGGAGTGTCTGGATGTAGGTGTCGAGTAGTGCGGCGAGTTCTTCGGCTCCGTCGGGTTGTCGGGCGAGCTTCCAGGGCGCTGTCGTTCCGATGTGTTGGTTGAGTTGGTCGATCGCCTCGGTCAGGTGTTGGGTTGCGGCGCGCCGATCGAAGTCGGTGAGCGCCTCGGCAACCCGGCCGGCCAGCTCTGAGGACCCGTCAAGGGGTCCGGAGCGGTTCGGGTCGGCGCCGGGGTGTTGTCGGTGTCGGAGGGTGGTGATGCGGTTGACGGCGTTGCCGACGCCGTTGGCGAGGTCTTCGTTGGCCTTGGCGACGAGGCGGTCGAGGGTGAAGTCGGTGTCGCTGGTGGATGAGACATCGGTTGCGATCCACCATCGGAGGGCATCGCTGCCGTAGGTGGTAGCGAGTTCCGTCGGGGAGAGACCGCCCCCGGATGACTTTGACAGCTTGGAGCCGTCAACGGTGAGGTAGGGGTGGACGTGAACCCGGGTTGATAGCGGTTCGCCTGCTGCGAGCAGGAATGCGGGCCAGTACACGGCGTGGAAGCGCACGATGCCCTGTAGCGGCACGGGTAGTGATCCGTGACGTGCCGGTCGCAGCATCGGGAGTCGTGAGCGGACAGCGAGGAGTGGGCAGGCCCCGCAAGTGGTCGTCGAACGCAGAGCGGATGCGCGCTTACCGAGCACGGCAACGCCCCGGATTTCGTGGGACGCGGTGGGACGAAACGCGGCACGCTCAACGCTTCTGCTGTCTCTCCACCGGACTCGAACGTGTGACTCCATCGACGGGCGTGCTGCGCAGTGTCGCCATTGAAGACCCGGGCCGCACGATCGCGACGGTATCCTTACGACGTGGAAGCCTCCTTTGACGTCGCTGGATTCCTTGTTGCCCACCGTTCGTCGATCCTTGCGAATACCGATGCCGAGGTGGTCGGCCGGCGGCTGCCGCACTACGAGTCGGCCGGCGCTGAGGAAATCTCGAAGCGACTCGCCGCGCTGTTCGACGTCGTCGTCACCACGGCCACTGAGAAGAACCTCGACCCAGCGCTCGCGTATGCCGACCACGTCGCCGCGCAGCGCCACCAGTCGGGCCACGACCTGGGCGAACTCCAGTTGGCCATCAATGCGCTCGAGGAGCAGCTCTGGCACGCGGTCATGAAGGATGCGCCCGTCGACGCACAGGGCTTTGCGCTCGGAATTGTCTCCACCGTCCTCGGCGCCATCAAGGATCGGCTGGCGTGCGAGTTCGTCTCGCGAGCTGCGGGCAAGCGCACCCGGACACTCCGCATCGACGAACTCTTCCGGGGTACCGCAGCCGGCCAGGTCTGACTTCCGCTGGTGACGTCCGCAATGTCGTTGACCGCCAGATTTCGTGGGACTCGGTGGGACGAAACGCGACAACACACCACAATTCGGTCGTGTCGAGCGTCGTCCGACCTGGGATTCTGTGTCAGAAGTGGTCGCGTTTCGAGTGCGTACACCGGCGGTCGACGTGTCTAGCCGAAGAGCTTTTTGACCAGTCCGGGCTGATACCCCGGGTATATGTCGGACCCAACGGTGAGTACTGGGCTGGTGCGAATGTGCTGGCCCTCGAGGAAGTCGGCTGCGTCCTCATCGACCATCGGATCGAATGTGCGATAGGGGATGCCCAACGACCTGAGTTCGGCTTTGAGCGCATCGCACGGTTGACACATGACCGTCGAGTACACCCTGACCTCGAATTCGTCGGCCGGCGGGAAGTGGCTGCTCAACGGATACCTTCGGCCTTGTTGCGGCGATAGCGCTCCTTGGCTGCCATCCAGTTGTCGTATGCCTCGCCCTCGAGGAAGGGCTGCTCGTCGGTGAAGATCTTGTTCTTCCAGTCCTGCCCACCCCGCCACGTGAATGGCGCTTGCACGGTCGTTCCAGCCTCGGAATCCGACACTGTCTCGAGCAGCCCGAGTCCCAACTCGAGGATCTCGAGCTGCTGCTCGGTGTCGAAGGATTCGCCACAGGAGTTCCCCAGCGGGAAGTCACAGAACACGAACCTGGCCACGTTGGTGGACTCCACGATGTCCTTCGCGGTGCCGAACACCACCGTGGGGATGCCGTGCTCTTCGAGATACCTGCTGACCAGACTCACGGTCTGGTGACAGACAGGTCAAACAGGTGTGAGCAGAACGACGTCGACGCCGTCTTCACGGAGCCGCCTCAGCACCTCGGGAGCGTCGGTCTCGTTGGTCTTGCGTTGGCTGTAGGCCGTGTAGACGCCGTGGCAGCGAGCCGCAACGCTGCCGATGCGCCCAGCATCGGCCAGTTGGTGGAGGATCTCGATCGGATAGTAGGCGTTGACGTCGTCGAGGGTGGTGGCGTGCTTGTCGAAGTGCTCCTGTTTGCTGTGGAGCCGCTCGATAGGGATGTCGCTCGGCAGCGAGTACACGTTGCCGACTCCGAGAAGGTTGACGCTTTCATGCTCGGGGGTGTCCCCGTCGTCGCGGATCTCGACGTCGCTGGTCGAAACGATCGCCACCCGGCATTCCGAGAGCGGCTTGGACAGAGGGGCGAACGGCGCAGTGTCGTTCTGGGCCCACCTGTAGGGCTCGTCGTAACCCTGAGAGAGGTAGTACTCGCGGGTCCGGTCGATATATCGGACATGGCTCATGGTGGCAGTCCCCCATTTTTGGAGTGTTCGACCACTGTATCTTCGCCGCCAGATCGGAGCTGTAGCCGAGCATGTCGAGGGAGATGAGGCAGTGCAGGATCTCAGGCCGACATGTTCGTGTGGGCTCAGTGCCGCCGCACACGATTCAGGCAACCCGCAACACCGTTCCCGGTGTCACTGTGGCCCAGACGAGGGCTCTCGCGGTGTCCACGATTTCTGAAATCCTGGCATCGGCATCGTGCAGGATTCGTTCGGTATCGGAGGTTGCTCGTTGCATGATCGTTCTCTGTTCGATCTCGGGCTGGTCATGGTGCCGGTCCAGGGTCTGGGTTCCGGCGTTCTCGACGCGGGTGGGAGCCTCGCCATCAATCCGCCGGACGTCGGCGAGAGCCTCTTGATGGATCGTTTCGATCTCTTGGCGAGCTTGCTCGACAATCGCCTTGATCTCCGCTTCGAAGAGGGCAAGGGTGCTTGCAATGTTGGCGATGTCGAGTTGGCGAACGCGCGCCTCGCCGTGAGCGGATCCCTGGGATGCTGCGCCCTCCGTAGCGGACGTGCGAAGGATCTTGAGAACTTCGAGGACCTCGCTTGACCGAGTCGTCGCCGGCCGGCTCGATCTGTCGGCGAGGCGGGGGGCAGCGGTCCGGTTTGGTGCAACGATCGTCACAGCGAACGCCCCGCAGGCTGCGACCACTGTCGACAGCGGGTGGTGACGGGATGTTCGAGAGGGTTCAGCCAGTTCGGCATGTCAGATCTCCTTCAGGCGGCGGTATTCATGTGAGCAAGGCGCCCATTCTCGCAGTAACTGCGAGTTTACATATACAGTAATAATAGTCAAGATGCTCGATGCAGCCAGCGGAGACTGTCGCCGCACCTTGGTTGGATGTGGGCCGCTGCAGGCGGCGCCCCGGCCGCCTTACAGCGATAGGTCGAAGCAGTCGAACTCGAAGGCGCTGAGTTCGGACTCGTTGAGTCCCTCGCTGTAGTCGTCGGAAGCTCCCATGTACTGCAGTGTCCATGGGCTTGCGATCTCGTAGGCAGCCGAGGATGCGTCCCACTTGCCATCGCTGCGCTGTTCGGCGCTGTGGAGCCCGATTCCACCGGTGAAGCAGGTGGCGCCGCTACGGAACGGTGATGCCGGTCGGATCAGCATCGTGAAGTCGTCGCTCGTGCCGCTGTAGGTGTAGCTGAAGAGGCAGTCGGCCGAGTCGATCCCGAACACGCCGATCTCTGCAGCGGCGGAGCCCTCTCCGATCACTGCGAACAACTCGGCGCTGTCACCGGGAAGCACCAAGGCGATGCCCAACGGGCGATAGCGGCCGTCGATCGCCGGATTGATGATCTCCGACACGACCGATCCGCCCGTCGTCAGGCGCAGCCGAGACCATCCGTCGACGTCGTAGGCCTCGATCACGTCGTCGGCGGTGCCGTCATCCATCATGTCGAGCGTGAGCGAGTAGTCCAGCACCGCACTGGCAGGGAGCGGCCCGGCGGCATCGCAGTATTCCAGCGCGACCGGAGCTGCTGCGATGGTTGTGGTCGCTGCAACAGAGGTGGGTGGGGCCGGTGCCGTCGTGGATGTCGGTGGGGTCGTGGTCGAGGTGGTGGTCGCCGGTGTCGTCGTCGGGGCCGGTTCGGTCGTCGAGGTCGTGGTAGTGGTGGCCGCTGCGGCAACCGTGGTCGATGGAGCGGTCGTCGTCGACTCGAGAGATGGCGTCGTCGCAGGGTCGCCGTCGGCTGAGCCGTCCGACCCGCCGCACGCAGCGCCCAACAAAGCGACGCAGACGCCGATCGCGAAGGTCGAGTTTCGGGCGTGGCGCATTGCGCTCATCGTAGGTTCCTGTCGGTGCGTGGTATCGGATGGATCGGATCGGTCGAGCTGGAGCGGACGGGATCGTCGTGGTTGGCGGCGACGTCGGTTCGTTCCTGTCGGACCCGGCCCAATGCTTCCGGCCGACCGTGTCCGCTGCAATACGGCGCGCATCGTCGTGCGACGTACAGGTGCCGAGCAATCGGCGGTGGAGCCGACGTCTCGAAGCAGTTCGTCAGGCGGAGGCGTCGCCATCGCTCTCCTGGCACGACTCCCGACTCAGTCGGTCCGAGGACCCTCCGTGGTCGCCACGTAGATCGTGCTGCTGGCGTGACCACCGGTGTAGAAGTTCGGGAATGTGATGACATGGGCGTGGACGCGGGAGAACACGGCGGCCATCACCGCCAAGAACTCGTCGTCGGGCGGATCGTCCGACCACAGTCCGAACACGCCGCCCGGTCGCAGCTGGTCGGCCAGCCTCTGGAGTCCAGCCGGCTGATAGAAGCCGGCGTGGCTCGCGTTGAGCAGGTGGCGGGGTGTGTGGTCGATGTCGACGAGGATCGCGTCGAACCGGGTTGTTGGGCCGGGTTCGGTCGCCAAGCCGGCCTCCACCAGCGCAAAGAAGTCGCCGTGCACGAACTCGCAACGCGGGTCGCTGGTGAGTTCGGCTCCGAGCGGAACCAGGTGACGTTCGTGCCAGTCGATCACCTCCGCCAGTGCATCGATGACTCGCAGCGAGCGAACCCGTTCATCGGTGAGTGCGGCACCGGCCGTGTAGCCGAGGCCCAACCCGCCGATGACGATGTCGAGTCGGTCGCCCTCGATGGCGCCGAGGCCGAGCTCGGCGAGCGCTGTCTCGCCGACGGTGAACAAACTCGACATCAGGAACTCATCGTTCAGCTTGACCTCGAACACGTCGACCTTCAGGGTCGGTTCGAGGCGTCGCCGCAAACTGATCTCGCCCATCGGAGTCGATTCGTGGGCGAGTTCTTCGAAGGCTCGGCTCATACCGCGCCGACTGTATGCCGCGGGTGCGCGTGTTCCTCGCCACAGGCTGCCGCTTCGGTGCACGGTCGGGCGATAATTGGACCATGACTCCTGACTCCGATCAAGGCGGCCTCGTCGTCGAGGTGTTCGCCGACATCACGTGTCCGTTCACGCACGTCGGCCTGAAGCGTGTGGTCGAGCAGATTGCGTCATCTGATCGCACGATCACGGTGCACGTGCGGGCGTGGCCCTTGGAATGGGTGAACGGTGCCGGGCTCGAGGTGGACGCCGTCGTGACGAAGGCCAAAGCGCTCGCCGAGCAACTCGGCGTCGATGACTTCGGTGGTCTGGTCGCCGACCAGTGGCCGACCAGCACGTTGCCGGCGCTTCGCTTGGCGGCGCTGGCATATCGAGCGCGACATGGCTACCGGTCTGGCAGTCAGCCTCGCGCTTCGCACCGCATTGTTCGAGCACGGCCAAAACGTCGAAGATTCGGCGGTACTGACGGAGATCGCCGCAGAACACGGCCTGACCGTTCCCGACGACGACGACACATCGGCGGTACAGGCCGACTACGACGAGGGTCGTCGTCGCCGGGTCAGCGGGTCACCGCACTTCTTCGTCGGCGAGGACAACTTCTTCTGTCCGGCGCTCGACCTCGGCCACGATGCCGATGGCAATCTCACCGCCCGGCTCGACACCGACGGATTGTCGGCGTTCTTCGCCCGCCTCGACGGCTGAGCGCCGCCACCCGGCTCAGCTGCTGGCTTCGGGCTGCTCGGTGTCGTCCGAGTTCTCGTCCGAGTTCTCGACGGTCGCCGCCTCGTCGCCGGTGTCATCGGCGGCCGATTCACCGTGTGAGAACTTCATCGCCGCCTTGTCGATCTTGGCGGTCACGTTCGAGGTCTTGCCCTTACTGAGCTTGTCCACCTGATCGGTCGCCTTGCCGACGATCGAGCCGACCTTGTGGCGGTTCTTGTCCAGCAATCCCTTGGCCTTCTTGATCTTGCGTGCGTCCAGCATTCCCATCCGGCCAGCGTATCGAGCAAGGGTCGGTCATCGACAGCGGTGGTGAGCGGTCGACCGGTGCGGTGGCCGGACGATCAGGTGTCGGCCGGTTGCAGCCTCGCTGCCAGGTACTCGGTGAACCGCTCGATGGTGACGATCTCCGAGTAGTCGGTCTCGGGCACCGACACGCCGGTCGCCTCCTCGATGGCCGTCAGCACACCGAGGAAGTCCATCGAGTCGAGCTCTGCCTCCTCGCGGAAGTCGACGTCATCGGGCAAGGCGGCGGGATCGACATCCGGGGCGATCTTCACGATCGCATCGAGGATGGCTTGACGTGCGTTCATCACAGTTCCTCCAGAAGTGGTCCGTCGAGCAGCGTTTGAAGCTGGGCGAGATAGCGGGATGCGGTGAGGCCGTCGATCGCCCGATGGTCACCGGCGAGCGAGGCATGCACGACCGGTCGTACCGTCGGGGCCCCGTCGATGGGCAGCACCGCGTCGCGAATCGCACCGAATCCGACGATCGCCACCTGCGGCGGGTGGATCACTCCAGCCACCTGGTCGGCACCGAGATCGCCGAGGTTCGTCACCGTGATGGTGGCTTCTGCCAGGTCCGAGGCGCGCAGCCTGCCTTGGCGAGCGCGCTGCACCAGTTCGGTGAGGCGCACCATCAGCTCGCCGGGTGTCAACTGGTCGGCGGACTCGATCGTCGGCACGATGATGCCGCCCGTGCGCAGCGACAACACGACGCCGAGCCGCACGTCGTCTGCCGGCTCGAATCCTCCCTCACGCCACCAGCCGTTGCAGGCCGGCAGCTTGGCGGCGGCGCGGGCGGTTGCACACAGCAGCAGCGTTCCCGCAACCACTCGTTCGGAGAGCGCCGACTGCTCGTTGTGCGCGACCAGGCGCTCGGTTGCAGGTCCGAGGTCGAGTCGTCGCGACACGTGGAAGTGTGGGATCTCCGCCCACGAGCGCGACATCAGGTCGGCGATGTGGCGCCGCATCGTCTCGGCACGAGTCGGCTTGGTGTCCGAGTCGGTCGGCGAGGCGACGACGGCCTCGGCAGGTTTCGAGGGCTGCGGCTCGACCGCCATGGCGAGCACGTGATCGCCGCTGACGTACCCCTGATCGGCCACGCTCGCCGGATCGATACCGCGTTCGTGCAGCAGCCTGCGGGCCCTCGGCGTGATCTGGGGGCGGCTGGTCGCCACGGCGGCCGCTTCGACATCGTCGCGATGGACGCGGCCCCCCGGACCGGTGCCGCGGAGTCGAGCCGGATCGACGTGAAGCTGTTCGGCGAGATGTCGGATCACCGGCGAGGTGACGACGGCGGGTGCCGGCCCCGGTTCGTGTGCTGGTTTCGGCACTGCTGCCACGTCGGGTTTCGGTTCTGGTGTGCGCTGCGAGGCCGGGGTCGGTGCCGTGGTGTGAAGGTCGATTCCTGCCGCCGCGAATTGTGCGATCGGTGTGCCGACATCCACCGTCTCGCCTTCGCCGACGAGCAGTTCGACGACCGTCGCCGGTTCGAACACCTCGACTTCGATGTCGGACTTGTCGGTCTCGACGATCACCACGATCTGGCCGCGCTCGATGCGATCACCAGGGGCGATCAACCATTCGGTGATCCTGCCCTTGTCCATGTCGGCGCCGAGCGATGGCATGCGGAACACGGTGCCCTCACTGGTGTCGGTCGCCATCACCCCACCGCCGTCCCTGAGATCATCTCGCCGGTGACCCCTTGCATCGCCCTTTGCGTCGCCTCGACGATCCGGTCGACGCTCGGCATCGCGGCGAGTTCCAGGTGATGCGGGTAGGGGAGCGGAATCTCTGCCGTGCAGACACGCCCGACCGGCGCATCGAGCTCGTAGAAGGCCTGCTCCATGATGCGCGTCGCGATCTCGGCGGAGATGCCGACCGACTTCCAGCCCTCGTCGACGACGATCGCCCGATGTGTTCGACCGATCGACTCCATGATCGTGGCGTCGTCGAGCGGGCGCAGCGATCGAAGGTCGATCACTTCGGCCTCGATGCCGCTCGTCGACAACTCGTCGGCGGCGTCGAGGCAGAGTGGCAGGGTGCCGCCGAACGTGATCAGCGAGACGTCACTCCCGGGGCGGCGAACGACCGCACGGCCGAGCGGCAGCATCGGGTCGGTCTCGGAGACCTCGCCGGTCGCCGCGTACAGGCCACCGTTCTCGAAGATGATCACCGGATCGGGATCTGCCAGGGCCGGTGCCAACATCCACCGGAAGTCCTCGATCGTTCCGGGGGCGACGATCTTGAGACCGGGGATGTGTCCGTACCAACCGTCCAGGCTGTGGCTGTGCTGTGCCGCCAGTTGGCGTCCACCGCCGGTGGTCATCCGGATCACCAACGGGACGCCGAACTGGCCGCCAGACATGTGCCGCAGGGTGGCGGCATTGTTCATGATCTGGTCGAGCGCCAACAAGCTGAAGTTGACCGTCATGATCTCGACGATCGGCCGCATCCCGCCCATCGCGGCACCGATCCCGGCGCCCACGAAGGCCGACTCGGAAAGCGGGGTGTCGCGGATACGGTCCGGACCGAACTCGTCGAGCATCCCTGCCGAAACGGCGAAACAGCCGCCGTAGGCGCCGACGTCCTCGCCCATCAGGAACACCCGGTCGTCGGCCAGCATCGCCTCGCGCATCGCTTCGCGCATGGCCTGTCGGCCTGTCATTTCGCTGGTCATGAGCCGACCTCCTCCAACGTCGGGGCGTACACGTGTCGTTCGAGTGTCGCCACATCTTCGATCGGGGATCCGTCGGCAAACTCGACGGCGATCTCGATCTCTGCGTCGACGTCGGCCTCGAGCGCGGTCAACCCGTCCGGTTCGATCTCGCCGTCGGCGAGCATTCGATCGATCAGCAATTGGATCGGATCGTGCCGACGCCACTCGGCCACTTCGTCCTTGTCGCGATACAGCTCTGGGTCGTACATCGAGTGAGCTCGGAACCGATACGTCTGGAACTCGAGGAAGGCCGGCCCCGCTCCGGCGCGAATCGCCGTCAGGGCACGTTGCGTGCTGTCGGCCACGGCCTCGATGTCCATTCCGTCGACCGGCCAGGCCGGCATGCCGTAGCCGCCCGCTCGCAATGCCAGATCGGTCTGTGCCTCGGAGCGGGTGAGTGCGGTACCCATCGCATACCTGTTGTTCTCGCAGCAGAACAGCACCGGGAGGTCCCACAGGGCGGCCAGGTTCATGCTCTCGTGGAACTCACCCTCGGCCATCGCGCCCTCACCGAAGAAGCATGCGGTCACGCGATCGCGCCCGGCGAGCTTGTCGGCGAGCCCCAACCCGATCGCGATCGGAAGACCACCGGCGACGATCGCGTTGCCGCCGTAGAAGCGATGCTCGGCGTCGAACAGGTGCATCGAGCCTCCGCGCCCGCCCGAGCACCCGTCGACCCGCCCGAACATCTCGGCCATCACGGAACCGGCCGAAACGCCCTTCATGAGGGCGTGCCCGTGCTCACGGTAGGTCGCGACCACGGCGTCATCAGGTTGCAGGGTGCGACAGACGCCGGTGGCGATCGCCTCCTCGCCCACGTAGAGATGCAGGAACCCGCGGATCTTCGTCTCCTGGTAGAGCTGGGCGCAACGCTCCTCGAAGCGCCGCACGAACACCATGTCACGGAGGTACCTGGTGCGGGTTGCAGTGTCGAGTCGGCTCACGGCTCGCTCCCTTCGGTCGGTGTCGGTGCTTCGAGTGTCGACAGGTCGCCTTCGGGCAGCCCGAGCTCGCGAGCCCGAAGCACGCGTCTCATCACCTTGCCGCTGCGGGTGACCGGGAGCTGGTCGACGGCCACGATCTGGCGTGGCGCAACGGCGGCGCCGAGGCGACGTCGAGCGTGGGCCATGACGTCGGTCATCGTCTCGTCGGTCGGGTCGACCCCGCGGCGCAGCAGGATCCGAGCGTGGATCAGCTCGCCGGCGACCGGGTCGGGCACGCCGTACACTCCCGACCCCGTCACGTCGGGGTGTTCGTTGAGCACACTCTCGACCTCGAACGGTCCGATCAGGTGCCCGGCGGTCTTGATGACGTCATCGGCCCGGCCGACGAACCAGTACCGGCCGTCTGCGTCACGGCGGGCGAGGTCGCCAGCCAGGTACCAGCCGTCGGCGAAGCACTTGCGATAGCGCTCCTCGTTGTGCAGGTAGGTGCGGAACATCGAGGGCCATCCGGCGCGCAACGCGATCATCCCGATCTCGCTCGGGTCGTCGACCTCGATCACATGGCCTGCGTCGTCGAGCACGATCTCGCCGCGGTCGGTGGCGGTCAGCAACGTCGCCTCGATCCCACACACGGGTCGTCCCATCGACCCTGGTCGAACATCGGCAGCGGCGGTGTTGGCGATCATCATCGCCCCCGTCTCGGTCTGCCACCACGTGTCGCGGAAGGTGAGTCCGAGGTGCTCGATACCCCACGTCACGGCTTCAGCACTGAGCGGCTCACCGACGCTGAAGGCGCGCTGGACCGAGCTCAGGTCGCAGCCGGCGGCGGCCTCGGGTCCGGCCTGCATCAGCATTCGGATCGCGGTGGGGGCGGTGTACCACACGTCGACGCGCTGGGCATCGAGGATGTGGTACCAGCGCTCGGCATCGAACTCGGCCTCGTCGACGATCAGGGTGGCACCGACGCTGAGCGGCCCGACGATGCCGTAGCTGGTGCCGGTCACCCAACCGGGATCGGCGGTGCACCAGTAGATGTCGCCGCGTTCCAGCCCGAACACCTCCTCGCTCGTGACGCGGTGCATGGCGACGGCGTCGTGGACGTGGAGCGCACCCTTCGGGGCCCCGGTGGTGCCGGATGTGAAGTGCAACAGGGCGGGCGCCTCGGGTGCGGTGGTGGCGATCTGGAAGGCGCCGATCGCCCGATCGAACAGATCGCCGTACGCCAGCGTGTCAGGCGGGCAATCGTGCTGATCGTCGACGTCGAGCAGGATGACGTGACGGACCGGCAGCTCGTCGCGGATGGCGGCGACCTTGCGGCGGTACAGCGACGAGGTCGTGACGAGCACCGCCGCGTCGCCGAGCACCATCCGTTGCTTGATCGGCTCGGGTCCGAAGGCCGAGAACAGTGGGCACACCACGTGCTGACCTTTCAGCGCCCCGAGCGCCGCCACGTACAGGCGTGGCACCCGACCGGCGAGCAGGAACACCGACTCTCCCGGTGAGACACCGAGTCCGCGCAGCACGTGGGCGAAGCGTGCGGTCTCGGTGGCCAGGCGTTGGTAGGTGTAGGGCTGGCCGGTCGCGTCGGGGGCGTCGTGTTTGCCGAGGAACCTGATGGCGGTGGTCGAGCCGTAGCCGGCGGCGACATGCCGGTCGACGGCTTCGAAGGCGATGTTGACACCGCTGTCGTTCGGTAGTCCGACAAGACGATCGCGAACCGGCTGCCAGCGGTCGGCTTCGAGCATGGTGTCCACAAGGACTCCTCTCACTTCAGGTGCTGGTGGGGCACCGGGCGAGTCGCCGTGTGAGGAGACATCGCCTCCATCCCGAACGTACGCGCGACGCCAGGCCGCGTGTCAGGGGCGAAGGTCACTTGCGGTGAGCGAGCGCCGTAGCGCGCCCCGGCGATCAGGCCGAGAGGCCGGCGTCGATCACGAGTTCGGTGCCGGTGATGTACGACGACTCGTCGCTGGCGAGAAACAGCACGCCGTTGGCGACGTCGAGTGGCATGCCGAGCACGCCGGTCGGCACAGCGACCTGCGGCCATCAGCTCGGGATTCAGCTCGTCGGCTCCGGCCTGCAGCGCGCCAGGGAGCACGGGGTCCCAGATCGGCGTGTCGATGATGCCGGGGTGGACCGAGTTGACCCGCACCAGCCAGCGCTCGTGAGCGCATTCGAGCGCCACGCCCTTGGTCAGCAGGCGAACGCCGCCCTTGGTGGCGTTGTAGCCGGCAAGCCGGGCGCTGCCCTTGAGGCCGGCGACCGACGACATGTTGATGATCGAACCGCCACCGCTGTCGCGCATCGGCGGGATGCAGTGCTTCATGCCGAGGAACACGCCGTCGAGATTGATCGCCTGCTGACGCTGCCAGTCCGACAATGGCATCTCGATGATGCTGCCGCCGATGCCGATCCCTGCATTGTTGACCAGCACGTCGAGGCGACCGTGCTGCTCCACGATGGCCGCCACGATCGCCGACCCACGCGTCTTCCGAGGTGACGTCGTGGCTCAGGTAGTGGGCGGCGCCGCCCGAGCCGACGATGTCAGCCGCCACGCCGCGTCCGGCCTGGTCCTGGATGTCGGTGAGCACGACAACGGCACCCTCCTCGGCCAACCGGATCGCACACGCCCGCCCGATTCCCGAGGCGCCACCCGTGATGATCGCCACCTTGCCCGCTACACGATCTGTCATCTCGTCTCCCATTCGTGGTGTCCGTCGGCTCGGCCGAGCGTACCGATCGGCCTCCTGGGCCCTCTCAGCGGACGTCCCGGTGTGCCCACCTGCGTCTACCGCTGTGAGCCGTTGAGGGGACCGGGTTCAGATCAACAGCCGTACGACCCCGCCCGCTCAGGCGTGGTCGTGATCGTGGCCGTCGTGATCGTGGTCGTGATCGTGATCGTCGGGTTTTCGATGGCGTCGATGAACAGGTCGACGTCGGCATCCTCGCCACCGATCAGCCACACGACCTCCTCGTCGTCGCCGTCCTCGTCGGTCCACGGCATGACGCCATCGACGTTGTAGCGATCGACCGTGATGTCGTCGTCGCCTTCCTTGATGGGGGCGATGATCGACAGCTCGACGATCGCGTCACCGGGGTGGTGGCTGAGCATGTCGATCAGTTCGGCGACCGTCAGGCCTTCACGTGGTTCGAGTTCCATGTCATCCCCTTGTCGGTCGGATCGTGGGTTGTTGGTCGGTGTAGATCAGTACTCGCCCAGCCAGGCATCGGCGCGTTCCAGCAGGTACAGGCTCACATGTTTGCACCGGTCGAGGGCTTGAGCGATGGATGAGTCGTTGTTCATGTACACGTCGGCGAGGTCGAGCGAGATCCGGGCGACCATGGAGAGGCTGCGTTCTGCCGCGTCGGTGACGCTGTGGAACGAGTCGATCGCCGAGACCTCGACCGGGAGTTCGAGACCGCCGACACCGGCGACGTCGGTGGCGAGCACCAGCAGGTCGGGCGGGTGCAGCAACGGCGGCAAGGTCCAGGTGAACAGCAACGGGAACGTGAATCCGGGAGGCGGATCGTCGTCGATGTCCTCCATCTTCATGACCTCGTCCTCGAACCCGAGCAGCGCTCGCGGGTCGACGTCGAGCGACAGGTGCAGGTCGATCGGGCCGTTGCAGGCCTCCTCGGGGTGCAGGTCGACTTCCCACAGTTGGCGCAGCGAATAGGTCTCGACGAAGTGCCGTTCGTCGTGAACGTGGAACCCGTAGTCGATCGCCTGGCTCTTTACGTCGGCGACGAATCCGGCTACGTCGATCACTGCCACGTTCAGGGACACTACCGTCAGCGGGCGTGATCGATCCCAAGCTGCTCCAGGCCATCGAGACTTTCATGGCGGCGGCCGATGCCGTTGCGGCCGTGTTGGAGGCGAACACCGATTGGGGAGCCTCGGGTTTGCGCGACGGTCAGTACGCCGTGGACCTCGACGCCGACGCCGCTTGTCTCGATGTGTTGTACAGCGCCGGATACCGCGTGTTGTCCGAGGAGAGCGGCGTCACTGGGCCTCCCGGATCGCAGTCGGCACCGATCGTGGTGGTCGATCCACTCGACGGATCGACCAACGCTTCGCACCACATTCCGTGGTTTGCGTCGGCGCTGTGTTTGGTGGATGACGACGGTCCAGCAGCCGGGGTGGTCGTCAACCATCCGACCGGGCAACGCTTCAGCGCAGTGCGGGGCGGGGGAGCGGAATGCAACGGCGCACCGATTCGTCCGTCGGGTGCGACGTCGCTCGACGAGTCGATCATGGGAATCTCGGGGCTGCCGAGTCATCATTACGGATGGAACCAGTTCAGGGCGATGGGCGCTTCCGCCCCCGACATCTGCTCGGTCGCCGGCGGGATCACCGACGCCTGGTGCGACATGATCGACGACGGCCACGGCGTGTGGGATTACCTGGCGTCGGTGCTGATCCTGGAGGAGGCCGGGGGAGTGTCGGCGGAAGTGTTCGGCCGCGAGCTGTGCGTGCTCGATCACCATGCCCGTCGGTCGCCCGTTGTCGCGGCGACACCTGAGTTGCTCGCCGAAGTGCTGCGGCAACGCCGTGGCACGCACTGAGCGGTCGAACCTCAGCCGACGCGGGCGGATTGGCCGCCGTCGACGGGAAGACACACGCCGGTGATGAACGCCGCTTCGTCGCTGGCGAGGAACACGGCGGCGTTGGCGATGTCCCAGGCGGATCCCTGGTGCCCCATCGGGACAGCCGCCGCTCGCCTGGCAGCCAGTACCTCGCGGGCGATGCCCATCGCTTTGGCAGCAGAGTCGACCCCCAGTGGCGTGTCGATCAGGCCGGGCAGGATGGCGTTGACGCGGATGCCGTACTTGGCGTTGGTGATCGCCAGGTTCTTGGTGAGGGCGTCGATCGCCGCCTTCGACATGCGGTAGGCGGCGATGTGATTGGCGGCGACGGACGCGATCGAGGAGATGTTGGTGATCACGCCCGACCCCTGCTCGCGCATCACCGGAATCGTCGCACGACAGGTACGCCAGAGTGCCCGCAGGTTGACGTCCATGATGCGGTCGAAGACCTCGTCGGTGAGCTTGTGAGGCGGGGCATCGCCCGCCCCGACCCCGACGTTGTTGTGCAGGATGTCGATGCCACCGAAGTTGCTGACGGCCGCCGCCACGATCGAGTCCGGGCCGTCGTCGGCACGTGATGTCGACGACCAGGCTGGTCGCGATCGCACCCGTCTCGGTGATGTCCCGCAAGGTCTCGGCGACGGCGTCGGCGTTGCGGTCGACGAGCACCAGCCGGGCGCCTTCCGCGGCGAATCGGATGGCGGTGGCGCGGCCGTTGCCGATCGTCTGGCCGGTCTGTTGGCCAGCACCCACGATGACCGCCACCTTGTCGTGAAGCCGACCGTTCATCGCTCCTCGAGTCCATCCCGCCATCATCGCGTCGCAAGTTCCGACACACTCCGTACGTCAGTTCTGGCGGAAGGCGGGGGGTGGGGTGATCGCAACTGCGCAGGCGGTGATCACGTCGGCGGCATCTCTGGCGTCGTCGAGGTTGGTCTTCCATGACGACACGCTGATCCGCATCGCCGTTTCGCCGTTCCACTGGGTCGGGCCGCACCAGATCCGGCCGTCGCGTTGGATCTCGGCGATCAGCCGCTCGGTCATCTCTGGGTTCCGGTAGCGCACGAGCACCTGGTTGAGGACGACGTCGTTGAGGATCTCGAAGCCGCACGATCGCAGATCCTCGGCGATCGCCTCGGCGCAGTCGCTGGCACCGCGCACCAGTTCGGCAACGCCGGATCGGCCGAGTGTTCGCAGCACCGCCCACACCTCGACCTGGCGCGCCCGCTGGGACGACTGAGGTGTGTGGTGCATCGCTTCGAAGCCGGTGTCCGGTGGCAGGTAGCCGGCGACGGCGGCGAACGTGCGTCGCAACGAGCCGGGACGGGTGACGAAGGCGATCCCGCAGTCGTAGGTGACGTTCAGCCACTTGTGGGCGTCGGCGGCCAGCGAATCGGAGCGGGTGAGGCCCTCGGTCAGGTCTGCCCTGGTGGGGTCGGCGAGCGCCCACAACCCGAACGCCCCGTCCACGTGGAGCCAGGCCGAGCCCTGCTGGGCGACCCAGTCGGCGAGTTGGTCGAACGGATCGAAGGCGCCGGTGTTGACCTCACCGGCTTGGGCACACACGAGCACCGGTCCGTCGATCGACTTCGGGTCGGGCATCAGGTCGGCCCGCAGCCGCCCCTGGTCGTCCGACGGGATGATGGTGACGCGTTGGCGGCCCAGCCCGACCAGGCCGAGCGACTTGCGCAGTGTGCTGTGGGCTTGCTGCCCGATGATCACGGTGATCTCGGGTGCTCCGAACAGACCGTCGTTCTGGACGTCCCATCCGACGTCGCTGAGCAGCGTGTCGCGGGCGGCGGCGAGGCAGCTGGCGTTGGCGACGGTGGCGCCGGTGACGAACGCGACGTCGGTGTGCTGCGGGAGCCCGAGCAGTTCGTTCAGCCAGCGGCTGGTGACGTCGTGCAGCTTGGCGGCGACCGGCGACATCACGGGAAGGGCGGCGTTCTGATCCCAGGCGTTGACGATCATCGAGGCACCGAGGGCGACCGGGATACGTGGCCCCGTTCACGAACCCGAAGTAGTTGGCCCCGGTGCTGCCCATCGTCGCCGGGACCGCCGATGTCGGCGAGCAGGGCGAGCGTCGCGGTGGCGTCGCCGGTGGTTGCGGGCAACGGTCCGTCCAAAGCGCGTGAGGGCGGCGATCGCCTCGGGCGTCGGAGTGGCGTGGCGGGCGTCGATCGCTGCGGCGTAACCGATGGCATGTTCAGAGGCGGCACGAAGCAAATCGATGTCAGACGGCATCTGTGCATCGTTGCGCGTCCGAGCGCCGAGCGCCAGCAAGGTTGATGCGCTGGCTCGTTGTTCGTGTTCGTCGAGGACGGGATCGCTGGGCATGCCAAGGGCCATCGGCGCCCGATCGCCGCTATCCTCACCGGCCTCGGGCGCATAGCTCAGTTGGCTAGAGCGCTGCCCTTACAAGGCAGATGTCGGGGGTTCGAGTCCCTCTGCGCCTACGAATCGTTGTCGAACCTGAACGCTTGACGAGGTCCTCGTGGGCCAGGTCGTCAGTACTCGGAGTCGGTCGTTTCGCCGTCGGAGGGCAACATCGAGCGCACTCGCTGTGCTGCAGTCTGCGCCCTCCACGACCGGACCTTGACGCCGTGCTTGTAGTGCTCTCCGACGAGGCGGTTCGTGGCGTCGCGGAACTGGTCGAGGATCGCTCGGGTGTCGTCGCGCGGGTCTGAGATCCGGATCGGATCGAACAGCTCGAAGCGCAGATCGGCGGGCACGACCGATCCGTCGTCGTGGAAGGTGGGACAGTCGACACAGATCGGGACGACCTTCACGTTGGGGCTGACGTAGCCCTCGAGCGTCCTGCGATTCGGCTCGTGGATGTACAGGGTGCGGCCGTTCTTCGACGTGACATTGTGGCGTGCGACCAGCGACATCACGGTGATCGAGCCTTCGCTGTCGCGAGCGGCCTGCAGCACGTGGAGCCCGGCGTTGTTCTTGCGCTCGCGATACTGGCGGAGCCCGTCGCTCGGCGACCCGTCGAGACGTGGCACGGTCTGGACGACCGCCGAGATGGCCTGCAAGGTTCGGAGCACGGTCGCAGGGCCGAGGCCGATGTCGAGGCCCATCAGGCTGATCATCTCGCTGACGACCTGCACGGTCGTGCGACGGTCGCCGAGGCCCAGACGGCCGATGGTCTCGGCCACGACCGGAACGTCGGTGAACTGGCCGTGGTCGGTGAGGATCAGCAGCGACTCGCCGGCGTCGATCCAACCGCGGAGTCCGTGCTTGGAGAAGTACGAGTCGAGCTGGGCGAGGAGACGATCGTGGCTCTCGGGTGTGACGATCGTGTCCAGCAGTATCTGGTCGATGCTCGTCGACGGGTCGTTCTGGTGCAGCGTTTGAGCCAGGTCGATCCGCGCCTCGTCGAATCCACGCACGGCGAACGCCGGGAAGCGCTTGGCGAGCGTGTGGGCATAGACGTCGTAGATCTCCCGCTCGGGGAGTCCGTCAAGCCAGTGGGTCTGGGCGTCGGATCGGGGACGTCGAGTCATCGTGACCCACGCTAGGGCACACGCGCGGTCATCTTCCCAAGGAGACGGGCGCTCGCCATGCCGTGCTGCTGGCGGCCGGTGGGGAACCGAGCGGCGCCTGGTGGGCCTTCTCCGGCCCTTTGACCCTGGCGGGCCGGCGGATCTGGGGACTACAGAGGAAGCATGACGTATCAGGTTGCACCTCGATCAGGTGCCCAACTCCAGTCGTGCCATGTCGTCGCGTAAGCACAAGGTCGTCGTCAATGTCACGTTCCAGGGTGACGAGTGGGACTACGACGAGCGGGTCACCCTCGCCGGCCACCGTTTCCGCCTCGTCCGGGTCGGCACGAGCGGCGACGCCGAGGCTGCGGAACGCAGCGTTGCGCACTGGGCCGACAATGCCGACGCGATCGCCGTCAGCGGGGTGCTCGAGGCCAACGCCGCCGGTCACTTCGCCGGTCGGATCGAAGACCTACAGCGCATCAAGGCAGCGACGACGCTGGTTCCCGTCCGCGATGACTCGCTGGTCACCGACATCTTCCAGGAGTGGGCGATCCGCCGCGTCGAAGCCGAGATGCCCGGCTACTTCGCCAACGCCCGTGTCGTCGTCGTCGGCGGGACGACGCTGGAGCGCACGATCACCGTGCTCCGCGAGTTCACCGACAACATCATCTTCGACGATGCAGGACACGACATCGTGTTGCCCGGCAGCGTCAAGACCAATCCGGTGACGGCGACCGCGGCCGGAATCGGTGAGTTCGCCTGGCGGAACGTCCCCGGCTTCATCAAGGATCAGGTCGCTGGGCCGGTCGGCTTCGTCAACGACAAGATCGCCCACTTCGCCGCCAACGATGCCGATGTCATCATCGGCTCGTTCTCGGAGTTGATGCGCTTCGGCCTACCGAACCTGGCCGGCAAAGCGGTGATCACGAGCACGGTCTCCGAGGACCGGTTCGCAACGCTCAGCGAGCTCGGTGCCGATCTCGTCGTGGACGTCACACCGCAGCCCTTCGACTTCGTCGTCGTTCCCGCGATGTACGAGGCGATGGCCGCCGCGACCCTGGCTCCCGGCGCCGAGCTCACGACCGACGACCTCGCTCAGTTCATCCAGGATGCAGAGCTCGAGTCGCGGTTGATGTGGCCCCGCGGTCGCCGCCGCAAGAGTCGCTTCTCGTTCGTCATCCACCCGCTGTCGACGGAGTACTTCAAGAACGTCGAACCGCTCGGGTTCGTCACCAACATCCCCGGGATGAGCCAGGTGGTCGAGAAGGCCATCGCCTACATACCGCCCATCGTCTACAGCCATGTCACCGGCATCATCTCGGCCACCGGCGACGAGGCCGAGGGATGGCTGATCACCGTCGGCGGCACCCCCAAGGAGATGCTCGCCCACCCGCCCGAGTTCACCTACTCACGCTTGCTCGAGGCCGCCGAACTGTCCCGGCGACTCGGCGCCCAGATCATGGGGCTGGGGGCCTTCACCAAGGTCGTCGGCGACGCCGGCGTCACCGTCGCCAAGCAGGCGCCGCTGCCGGTCACGACGGGCAACAGCTACAGCGCATCGGGCGCGTTGTGGGCAGCCGCCGAGGCGGTGCGCCGACTCGGGATCGCTGACATCGACGACGACGGTGTGATCAGCGGCAAGGCGATGGTCGTCGGGGCCTCCGGGGCGATCGGGTCGGCCTGTGCCCGCCTGCTGGCGCTCGCCGCCGATGAGCTGTGGCTCGTGTCTCCCGAGACCGCCAAGCTGCTGCAGATCAAGAAGGACATCGAGCGCGACAACCCGCGTGCCGTCGTGCACGTGGCAACCAACCCATCGGCCGCCCTCCCGGACATGGACATGATCGTCACGGCCACCTCTGCGGCGGGGAACAAGGTGCTCGACATCATGCGTGTCAAGCCGGGCTGCGTCATCACCGATGTCGCCCGCCCGCTGGACATGTCCGCCGAGGACATCGCCAGGCGCCCCGACGTCCTGGTCATCGAATCCGGGGAGGTCGAGCTGCCCGGTGAGGTTCGGATGAGGGACATCGGTCTACCCGACCGTGTCGTCTACGCCTGCCTGGCCGAGACGATCGTGCTCGCCCTCGAGGGTCGCTACGAGAACTTCACCGTCGGTCGCAGCATCAGCTGGCCGAAGGTCAAGGAGATCTACCAGCTCGGGCTCAAACACGGCATGCAGCTGGCGACGATCTCAGGGGTCAACGGGCCGTACACCGACGAGGATTTCGACCGGGTGCGTGCCGAGGCGCTGGCCGCTCGGGCGGTGAAGGGGCCATCATGAAATCGGTCAAGGGAAAGAACGTGCTCATCACCGGCGGGGCGATGGGGATGGGTCGGCTGTTCGCCGAGCGGGCGATCGCCGAGCAGGCGTCCGCGGTCGTGCTGTGGGACGTTGACGAGTCCGCCCTCAACGACACGCTCACCGAGCTCGACCACGGGTCGAGCGAGGTCAGTGGCTGGATTGTCGATGTCAGCGACGCTGCTGCGGTCGCCGACACCGCCGCCGCAGTCCTCGACGATCTCGACCGGATCGACGTCCTGGTCAACAACGCCGGCGTCGTCCGCGGCAACCAGTACTTCTGGGAGACCGACCTCGAAACCGACGCCAAGTTCACGATCGACATCAACACCCTCGCCCCGATGTACGTCGCCCACGCGTTTCTCCCGGCGATGATCGCCGCCTCGAGCGACTGCCGCCTGCTCAACCTGGCCTCGGCGGCCGGCTTCACTCCCAACCCACGGATGGCCGCGTACGCCGCCTCGAAGTGGGCGGTCATCGGATGGTCCGACTCGGTCCGCCTCGAGCTCAAGCAAGCCGGCCATGACCACGTCAAGGTGACCACCGCCTGCCCGTACTACACGCGCACCGGCATGTTCGACGGTGCCAAATCGGCGCCGCTGTTGCCGATCCTCGACCCTGCCGATGTCGTCGACGAGGCGTGGAGGGCGACGCTCGCCGGTCGGCCGTTCGTGGTCATGCCCAAGACGGTGCAGCTCAGTGAGATGCTCAAGGGCGTCGTCCCGATCGGAGTCCGTGACTTCATCGCCGACCACGTGATCGGCGTCTACCACACCATGGAAGACTTCACCGGTCGAGACCAGTCAGCCACCTGAGCGGTCGTCCGGCGCGGCGACGGAGTTCACGATCTGTCTGCTCCGGCACATTCTTCACCTGAATCGTCGCCGTGGCGCCGTTCTGGCGCTTTGACATGCGAAACGCAACCAACCCGCTTGCGCTACGGTGGGTCGCGTCCTACCGATCGGAGAGACTCGATGTTGCCCCAGCCACTCAGGGAGATCATGTCGAAGTTCAACCGCGCCAAGTACGGCGCGCGGCGGGCTCAGGGTCAGGTGAAACGGGCGCAGGGGAGCGCCAAGAAGATCAGTGGGAAGAAGAAGTCACCGTCAGAGCCGACACCGGCGCCGACCTCGAATCCGGAGCCGGTTTCCGGTTCCACCGTGCCGGTGTTCGGTTCCACGGTGCCGAAGGCGAGCGCCGACTCGAAGCCCGGCATGCTCGTGCCCGCAGTCGTCGGCGTTCTCGGTGCGATCGGGGCTCCGCTGCTGGGGCTCGGCATCGCCGACAACTCAGACGACCGGCTCCTGCTCGGTGCGATCGGGCTGCCGCTCGGTGCGATCCTGGCGGTCGGCGTCGTGATCTCGTACCGCTGGGCCGGACTGATCGATCGGTAACGCGGCAACCGCGGTCATCGCGGTAGTTGGTCAGTCGGTTGTGTTCGACTTGCGACCAGAGACGCGCTGCAGGGTGCCGGGTACGAAGTCGGCCACCTTGACGTCGGCGAATCCGGCTCGTTCGAAGTAGCCGATGCAGTCGGCGATCGTGTGGGCGCGGCCGAGCCCGCCGGAGAGCAGTTCGTTCATCCCCCACATCGCCGCGTCGGGCGGACCTCGGCGGTCGTCGTCGAGCATCTCGCCGATCAGGTGCATCTCGCCGCCGGGGAGCAGCGCATCGTGCGCTCTGGCGACCACGCCGGAGATCACCTCGGCGTCATAGATCGGCAGGTTGCTGGCCATGACGACCACATCGCAGTCGTCGGGAAGGGGGTCGGCGGTGAAGTCGCCGCCGACGGTGTCGACCCGATCGGCCACCCGGTTGTCGGCAAGGAACTGGCGGGTCACCTCGACCACCGGCGGCAGATCGAACACGACCGCGGTCATGTCAGGGTGGGCCTGCACCACGTTGATCGAATACGCCCCCGACCCGCCACCGAGGTCGAGCATCCGCCGTCGCCCGGACAGATCGACCGTGCGGGCGAACCGCCGTCCGGCGCCCATGCCGATGCTGTACGTGGCCTCGTGGTACTTGCGGGCCTGTTCGACGGTGAGATCCTCGTACATACCCAGCAGAGTCGGCTCGGGCCCGTCGGTCATGAGTTCGGCAATCCGGAACCACCCGGGTACATCACGCCGGGTGAAGGTCATCCATGGCCCTGCATACGATCGTTCGCCCTGCACCAGGTAGCGCGCCACGTCGGGTGGGTTGGCGAGTCTTCCCTCCTCGATCCGAAGCAGATCGAGGGTGAGGCAGCAGACCACGAGCCGTTCGGCGTCGAGTCGACTGATGTCACATGCTTGTGCGACCGCGTCCTCGTCGGATGCTCCGTTGGCTACAGCGGTGAAGAGACCGAGGTCGAGGGCGGCCCAGAGCACCGCTGACTCGGTGTAGGCCCGCGCCATCCGCTGCAGCCGTGTCGTGTCGGGACGGGGTGTCGAATTCATCAGTTCGCCTCCGGTCGTTCGTCGATCAAGAACCAGTCGGGCTTGCCGGTCGCCCAGTACTCACCCCAGATGTTCTCCCCACCGGCGACTTCGATCACCGAGCCGGTGATGTAGTCGCCGCTGGCTGCACTGAGATACACGGCTGCCTGGGCGACATCGTGGACATCTCCCAACCTGCGCTGTGGATTGTGGTCGAAGCTCGGTCGTGCCTCCGGCGGGTAGTTGACCAGACCGGGGCTGCGTACGACGCCGACTGCGATGGTGTTGGCCCGGATGCCGTGCGGCGCCCACTCCAGGGCGAGGCTTTTCGTGAGCTGGGTCTGACCGGCACGGGCGGCGTTCGTGTGCGGGATCCCGACCGAGCCGCGCCCGGTCAGCGTCGAGATGTTCACCACCGACCGGTCGGGCACCGTACCGAGCGGGAGCGGTTCGCCTCCGTCGTCGGCGATCCACCTGCGAGCAGCCTCCTGCATCATGTACCAGGTGCCGTAGAGGTTGGTCTCCACGACTGCTGCCCACCCCTTCGGTGTGATGTCGAGCGCCGACGCTGCGAACTGGCCGCCGGCATTGTTGACCAACACGTCGAGGCCGCCCTGCCGTTGCCAGACGACGTCCATCAGTTCGGCGACCTGTTCAGGGTCGCGAATCGTCATCGGGATCGACCACGACTCGACACCGATCGAACCCAATTGGGCTTCGACGATCGCCAGCTTGTCGGCGTCGCGACCGCAGGTGACGATCGTGGCTCCCAGCCGCCCGAACAACGTGGCGATCGCCAGTCCGATTCCGCCCGCCGCTCCGGACACCAGCACCGTTCGGCCGGCGAACAGGTCGTTGCGATACACGGTCGGCAATGCCGCCAGTTCCTCGAATGTATGGCTTGCGTAGTAGTCGTCCATTGCTCCCGCCGTTTCTGCTACCTCACTTGCGGGTGACCTGCACCGGTAGGTAGGTGTAGCCGTTCACGAACGACGACAGCGGGCGGTTCGGCTCGCCCTGCACTTCGATCCGCTCGAAGCGCTGGAGGATCTCCTCCCACAGCACTCGCAGCTGCAGCTCGGCCAGCCGGCTGCCCATGCAGCGGTGGATCCCGAAACCGAAGGCGAGGTGCTGGTCGGCGTTGGAGCGTTCGATGTCGATCTCGTCGGGGTTCTCGAACACGTCGGCGTCGCGGTTGGCCGACACGTACCACATCAGCACCTGGTCGTCCTGCTTGATCTGCTTCCCGCCGACTTCGACATCTCGAGTAGCGGTGCGCCGCATGTACGCCAGCGGCGTCTGCCAGCGGATGATCTCGGACACCATGTTCGGGATCAGCTCAGGGTGGGCGATCAGCTTGTCGTACTGATCGGGGAACTTGTTGAGCCCGTACACGCTGCCCGACATGGTGTTTCGGGTGGTGTCGTTCCCGCCGACGATCAGCAACAGGAGGTTGCCGAGGTGGGCGGCGACCGGGATGTCTTTGGTGGCTTCGCCGTGCGCCAGCATCGACACCATGTCGTGGCCGGGGTTCTCCAGGCGTTGCTGCCAGAGCCGCGAGAAATACTGCACGCACTCGATGAACTCGTCACGCTTCTGAGCCAGGGTCTCGACCAGCCCGCCGGGCTGCGGGATCGCGAACACGATGTCCGACCACCGCGTCAGCTTGCGTCGATCTTCGAACGGGAAGTCGAAGAGCGTCGCCAGCATCATCGTGGTCAGCTCGATCGAAACGGTGTCGACCCAGTCGAACGTTTCGCCCTCTGGCAACGACTCGAGCACGGCGATCGTGCGCTCACGAATCAACGGCTCCAGGTTGTGCAGATTGGCAGGCTGCACGGCGGGTGTCACCGCTCTGCGTTGATCGCGATGCTCGGGTGGATCCATGGCGATGAACGAGATGATCTGTCCGCCGCTCGCCCGGAGTTCGGGGGTGACGCGAGGGCCGAGTGTGATGCCGTCCGCTGAAGAGAAGGACTTCCAGTCCATCTCGACCGACTTCAAGTCGTCGTACTTCGTCACCGACCAGTAGCGCCCGGCGGTGGCGATCTCGTTGAAATGAACGGGGTCTTCGAGCCGCAACCGCTCGAAATGATCGTGCCAGCGATGGTCGGCGAACAGATGAGCATTGAGCGGATTGATCTGCTCGATCGACAGCTGGTCGGCCGACGGGACCTCGGCGCCATGCTCGGCCTGCTCCTGCTCAGGGGTCCGGAACTCACCAGGCGGCCACGGCAGGATCTCGGTCGTCGTGTCGCTCATCATGGACTCCTCGTTGAAGATGGCCGGTGTTGATGTCGTGGTGCTGATCGAGTTTGATCAGTACACGACTCCCCACCCGTGCAGATGTCGGGCCAGGCTAGAGCCCGAGCTGCGTTCGCCACGGATCGAGGCGTCGCCGGTCATCCGGCTCCGTCGTCGAGTCGTGGTCATCGATCGTGAGATCTGACCGGAGCAAGAAGCGATCAGGTCGGGATCAGGTCGATCGCGTTGTTGACGAGATCGGCCGCTGCGATCTCGCTGAATCCCTTGTCGGGGTCATTGAGGATGCCCACCACGACGAACATCCGACCGTCGTTCCGTTCGAGCCACCACGCCATCGCGAGAACGCCTGGCTCCGAGCCCCCTTTGAACCGGACATGCGTCCACACATCGGGATCGAGTTCGACACCGGGGTTGATGGACAAGATGTCGGCGACAGGCTCGAGGCCGGGCTTCGATGCCACCTCGTCGAGATGGTCGAGTGTGCGGCAGAGATCGCTCGTCGATGCGAGCCATTCGATGTCGAGGTTTCGAGGCTGGTCTTGTGAGAGCCCTTCCGCGTTCGATGAGGTTGCGATCGTGGGGTCGAGGTACCAAGGAACGGTCTTGCCGGCGAGCGAAGCGAGGATCGCTCGCCGGCCGTCGACGTCGGCGTCGTACCACTCGGGTGGGTTGGGAGGATCGGCCAGGAACTTCAGCCAGAACAACTCGCGGGTGGCCAGGAACGGTTGGTTCAGCGACGGCTCGGCGACTCCCGATCGCACCATCGCAGCTTCGACCGACTGGCGACCGAGCCGGTCGATGAGATGGTCGGTGGCGGTGTTGTCCGAGACCGAGATCATGGCCTCGGCATGCTGGCGCAAGGTCAGCGTGTCCCCATCGTCAAGCTGGTACACCTGACCGGCAGGGTCGCTGCGCAGCTCGGCTCGCACGGCGAGTTGCTCGTCCCAGGTCGCCGTGCCCTGGTCGATCTGGTCGGCGAGTTCCGCCAGCACCCAGAGCTTGAAGATCGAGCCGATCGCCAGCGGCTGGTCGCCGTTGGCCTCGTAGACGACGTCGCACCCGCCGAGGCCGACCTCGTAGACCCCGATCGCTCGCTCGGCGGCGAGCCCTGCCATATCGGCGTCGAGCTGGGCGAATGTGTAGTCGTCGGGAACCTCGGGCTCGGCCGGTTGAAGAAACAGGCCCTCGATCAGGTGGGGGGTTGACGCGGTGATGGCCAGGTTGATGATGAGTCGGGCGCCTTGGGCGGACTCGACGGTGATCTCAGCGACTCGGCCGTCGATGGAGTCGTTCACGATCCTCCAGGGGGCGCTGCCGGGCGGGGCGATCTGCGCCAGCGGGGCGTTCAGCGCAGCCACCGGGACTTCGACGAGAAAGCCGGGGTCGAATCGCTCGCTCGCTTCGGTCGCGTCGAACTCGCCGGCGTCGAGTACTCGGACCAGCCACGCGACCTGATCGTCGATCGCCGCCGACGCCGACCCGGTAGTTCCGGCGGCGTCGGTCGTTGCGGGCACGTCCACCGTGACCGATGTGACAGCGGGCTCGGCGACATCGGTGGAAGCGCATGCCGCCAACAGCACTCCTGTGAATACGGCGGTCGCGGCGGCGATACGGAGTTGTGTCATCTCGATGGCGTCTTGGGTTGGCGAGCGGGCTGCGAGAGCGACGGGCGCGGTTGAGTCGATGCGCACGCTGGTGGCGCGAGACTATCGGCATGGCCAAGATGAACTGGGACAGGGGTCGTGGCGGTGACGATGACTTCGCTGACGTGGGTGAGGAGCCGACGATCGCAGCTCGGTACGCCGGTACGTGTGCTACATGCGGACAACGGTTCGCCGTCGGCGACCCGATCGCTTCGGTGATCGTGGACAAGAAGCCGACCTACCACCACGGAGCCTGTCGGTACCCGGCATCCGCACTGCTGCGGCAACTGGCTCCTGAGGATGGGGTCGACGCGATCGTCGTATCGAAGGGGGACCTGAGCCCGAGCAAGTGTCGGGCGACGACCAAGAAGGGCAAGCCGTGCAGCAACACGCCGCAGAAGGGCGAGCAGTTCTGCGGCCCGCATCTCACCCAGCGAACCGCGCAGGCTCCTGGGTAGTACCACAGCCCAGGGGCGGCCGCCGACGGCGCCTTGGATCAGCGCAGTTTGAGCTGTTCGGCGATGGCGTCGGGCAGCTCGAAGTTCGGGCGGTGTTCTCCCTGCCGCTCGATTTCGAGGAATCCGCGGAACACGCGGCGCCCCGAGCCACTCGCTCACCTTGCGAGCGACGCGTGAATTGCGGTCCATCTTGCACGCCAGCTTGTTGAACAAACGGTCGGGGATGAAGAACAGCTTCGAGAGCACCCGCCGGCGGC
Source organism: uncultured Acidimicrobiaceae bacterium (assembly GCA_963700265.1). GTDB lineage: Bacteria > Actinomycetota > Acidimicrobiia > Acidimicrobiales > Ilumatobacteraceae > Ilumatobacter. Next base: position 29,157 of record CAVOWX010000012.1, read on the forward strand.
ACCGCGCAGCAGATCGGCTACTTCGTCGCCCAGATACTCGCGAATGCCCGCCGCGGGGACGCCGCGCAGCACCCTCAACCGGAGCAACTCCTGCATCACCTCGATGGCGGCTGCGGTCAGCAGCTCGCCGGCATCGCTGCGGGCATACGCACGTCGCCTGATTCGGGCGAAGACGATCTCGGAATCGTTGAAGTTGAGCGGCAGCAGGTCTTCTCGGATACCCATTCCGTGGCCGACGACGTTCCAGGTGTGGACGTACGCCTCCTTGTCGCTGGCCGACATGCGGACTCCGCTGCGGTCGAGCACCTGGAGCCCGACCAACGAGAACGTGAACAACGTGCCGAGTAGGTCCTCCTGGTTGATCGGAACACCGAACGTCTCGACATCGAACGGCGGCTGGTTGGGCACGTCGTTGTGCTGCAGCAGATGTCGCGCCGATGCGTGCATCAGCCGAACGTGTCGAATATCGGCGAGCCCTGCACCGCCGGGCTGGAGCCCGCCGTGTGTCATCACGTCGATGATGAACTGGCCGGTCTCGAGGAATCGACGTCGTGCGTCGGATACGAGGCGCGCCGTGTGCGTCAGCACCTCCGCTCCGTGGGCGCCGGCGTATCCCGCCGGGATCGACGCCATCCACAAGCCGAGCCCGAGCTGGGGAACGTGTTCGGCGAAGATGTCCTGGCCGCGATGGACGGCGTCACGGTCTGCCCACGCCGGCCAGTCAGGTTCGGTCTCGACGAAGCCGCGCAGCGGGGCGGATTCCTCGTCGGAGTCGGACCCGTGGGCGATCAGCGCGCGCCATGAGGTCGCCGGCGTGGGCGCCGAGTTCGCCGTCGATGTAGTCGGCCACGACAACGTCCGCGGCCGGATCGCCGACCCGCCGCAGACCGTCCAAGAAGGCATCGTCGAATTGGTCGGAGCCGACCGTTGGAAACGTCATCGGAGCTTCCTCTCCTGAGCGAAGGTCGGCGATCATGTCGACCAAACCTTTGGCGTGATGCTGCTGCGACGTGCTGAGTGCGGTGTCGAGCAGCGTGTTCGCCGCAGCGGTGTCGCCTCGCCGGGCGTGCGCTTGTGCGAGCCGAATCTGGGAGTGTGCGACCAGCAGCGGAGCATCGGCTGCCTGCCCGGCGGTGATGGCGTCGTCGAGGGCCCCGATCGCCAGTTCGAGATCGCCTGCCCCGAGCGCCGCCACACCGAGCGCATGATCGCTCGGACACAGTGCTCCGACCCCTGACGTGACGATGTGATTGCGATGTGGCTCCAATGCCTCGGCAATGATCGCAGACGCGTCGTGCGTCACCCAGATCGCACGCCACCTCGGCGGCGAGGCTCATCGTCTCGAGCCATGACAGGTCGCGGTGGATGTCCTCGAAGTCGGCCGGCGCCGATCTCCCAGTGCTGCGGATGCTTCTCGGGCCGGCCGTCGAGCAGCGAGCGCGATCGCCAGGCCGAACCGGAATCCGATCAGGTGAATCCGGTCGACCCACCGGATCCAGAGTTCGGCGGACTCGTTCGACCCGTCCCGACGTGTTGAAGATCTTCGACATGATCGCCACGTAGATCGGTTCGGCGAACGGGAAGTTGCAGCTCGGCGCCGAATTTGCGCATCTCGATCGAGAGCCGTTCCGCCTCGGCGAGGTCGCCGTCGAGCAGGGCCAGCTCGGAACGACGACGGGCCGTGTTCCAGGCCATCATCGGCTGACCAAGTCGATCGGAGATCTCGATCATGATCGCGACGACGGAGCGGAAGGCGTCGGTGTCGCCGGCATCCATCACGACTTCGGCGCGTCGGAAGGCGGCAAGGAACTCCATCGCCGGGTCGTCGAGCTGAGCGCTGATCGACTCGATCTCGGCGCACACGGCGAGCCGCTCACTCAGCGTGTCGGGACTGCGGAAGGCGATCACCCGCATCGACAGGACGAACGCCAGGTCTGCGAGGTCACCCGACGACCCGAGCGAGGTCGAGGGCTGCGTCGCTGAGCTCCAGCACCCGCTTGCGGTCGTGGGTGAACGACAACTCGAACCCCAGGTTGGCGAAGACTCGGACATCGATTGACACCGACACGGCGGACTCGGTAGTGCCCGAAGCCGAACCGTGTCGATCGCGGCCAGCGCCAACTCCAGCAGTTCGACGCGTTCCTCGTCGACGTCGAGCACGGCGGCGACCCGGGCATTCAGCAGGACCGACTCGACCAGTAGGTCGATGGCTCCGATCCGGTGCGCCAGGTGGCCGGCGTCGAGCAGCGTCTGACGAGCGGCTGGATCTCCGGCTCGGTGCTGGGCACCCCCGAGTTCGGTGAGCAGTTCTGCAACCGCGCGCTCGCTGGCATCGGTCGTTCGAATCAGTTCGAGGCCGTTGGCGAACAGCGCCGCTGCCGCATCGTGGGCGAGCTGGTCTCCGGCGCGTCGTGCCGCACGGACGGTGAACTCCAGTGCCTTACCGCTCGGCCGCGGTCTCACCGGCGGCGAGCCAGTGGGCGGCGAGTTCGTCGACGATGTCGTCGGTCGAACGCGACGGTCGCCTCGATCGCCTCGGCGATCTCACGGTGAAGCACCGCGACCCGGCTCGCCGACAGCCCGTCGATCAGCGCCGAGCGGACCAGGGCGTGCGAGAACCGCCAGCGATTGATGCCGATCTCCTCGACGAGTCGCGCCGCTGCGGCACGTTCGAGGCAGTCGAAGATCTCGTGTTCGCCCTGCGGCACGATGTGGGCGAGCAGATCGAGCGGGAAGTCGACGCCGATCACCGCCGCCCGTGCAAGCAGCGTGCGGGCATCGTCGCCGAGCCGGCTGAGGCGCTGGCTGATCACGTCGCGGGCGCCGGCGGGTACCGCATCGAGGAATCCTTCGTCGGATTCCCATCTGCCGTCCTGCAGGTACAGGTGCCCGGCCTCGACGAGGTGCAGGAGCACCTCGCGCACGAAGAACGGGTTTCCGTCTGTTTCAGCGTGCACTCGTGCGGCCAGCGCATCGGCGCGGTCGTCGAGTTCGTACCCGGCCAGGTCGCCGAGATACGACCGCACGTTGGCGAGGTCGAGCCCACCGAGTTGGACGCGCTCCACAGCGTCCGAGCGACGCATGTCGGCCAGCGCCTCGGCGAACGGATGGTCTTCGTCGATGTCTGTGTCGCGGTAGGTGCCCAACACCAGCACCGGAGCGCCGATCTTGGCGCGAATGACGTGGCGGAGGAGCTGCAGCGTCGGCCGGGTGGCCCAATGCAGGTCGTCGAGCACGAGCACGACCGGACCTTCGTCGGCAACGTCGCGGAGCAGGTCGACATAGGCGTTGAACAGCTGATATCGCTCGGTCTCCGGATCTGATCTGATCGGAGGCTGGAAGATCAGGGACATGATCGGCGATCTCGGGAACGAGACGCGCAAGGTCGGCAGCGTGTGATCCGAGTCTCGGTTTTGGGCGGCTTGCCAAGAGGTGCCGAATGCTCTCGACGAACGGCTGATGAGGTACGCCGAGACCGTCTTCGCAGCAGCCGAACAGCAGCGTTGCCCCACCGGCGACGGCGCTCGGACGGCGAACTGCGGCGGTCAGGCGCGTCTTGCCGGCCCCTGGCTCACCGGCCAGCAGCACCATCGCCAGCTGTCCGCTCAGGGCGCGGGACCAGGCGGCGTCGATCCGGTGCCGCTCGGCGGTGCGGCCGACGAACGAGAAGTCGGCGTTGAAGCTGAGCGCGGCCGGCAGTTTGACCTCTGGTGCGGTGGCGGTGTCCCAGCGGACCTCCCACGTCAGCAAAGGGAACGGCAGCCCTTTGTACTCCCGCGGACCGTGCTCGATCAGATCCTGTGTGCCTCGGTTTCCGGCAAGCACACGGACGACATCGGCGATCAGGATCTGGCCGGCCAGGGCGGCGCCGCACAGGCGGGCAGCCTCGACGACCGGCGTACCCTGGTAGTCGCCGTCGGATTCGATGCTGACATCGCCCGTCGACAGACCGATTCGAAGCCCGACCTGGTGTTCGGCGTGAGCATTGCGGTCGCGGATCAGGGCCTGGATCTCGGTAGCGGCGACGAGCCCTGGTTCGGCGCCGTCGAAGGTCGCCATGAAGCCGTCACCGAGCGACTTGACGATCTCGCCACCGTTGCCGTGGATCGCGGTTTCGTGCAGCCGCTGCGATCTCGCGCACGAGCACATCGGCGGCTCGGTCGCCGATCTGGGTGCGAACGCGGCGTCGAGTCGACGATGTCGCTGAACAGCACCGTCTTGGTGCCGATGCCGCCCTTCCCCACAGATGCCACGCGGCCATAGTACGTTGCCGCGTCCGAGGCACTTACCAGGCGTAGCCGCTGGCCCGTTTGCCGAGCACGAGATCGTCGAAGACCTGTGTGGCGGGGCCGCCGCCGGCGCCGTAGCAAACGTGAAGCGGGAGCAGGTGCTCTTCGCGGGGGTGGCACCAGCGAGCGCCAGGGGCGTCGGCCCAAGCGACCAGCCGGGAGGTGCGTTCCGGCTCGGACAGCCGGCTGTTCGTACACGTGTCAGCGAGCCAGGTCTCGAAGGCTTCGTTCTCGGGGTCGCCACCGGTGACGGGGTGGGTGGGGCCGAAGGCGTTCATGTTGTGGAACGTGAACCCCGAGCCGAGGATCAACACGTCGTCATCGGCCAGCGGTGCCAGTGCGGCACCCATCGCGATATGGGCGGCCGGATCGAGACTGGTCGAGCATCGAGAGCTGGATCACGGGGATCGAAGCGTCGGGGTACATCAGCAGCAGCGGCACGAACATGCCGTGGTCGAAGCCACGATTGGGGTCGAGCTCCGGCTCGAAACCGGCGCTCGGTGAGCAGGGTCGAGACTTGGCTCGCCAGCTCCGGCGCCCCTGGCGCCGGATACTGCAGCTGATACATCTCGTCGGGGAAACCGCCGTAGTCGTAGATCAGGCCGGGCGCCGATCCGGAGGTGATCGTCGGACGATCGCACTCCCAGTGGGCGCTGACGACCACGATCGCAGACGGGCGACCGACCCAACCCTCGACGCCGCGCAGGAACTCGATCATGCGTGCGTGTGACGGTTCTCCCATCACCGGCAGCGGTCCGCCGCCGTGAGGAATGCACAGAACTCGCGTACCGCTCTCGCTCATAGGCCTTCACAATGCCACGACGAGATGGGTTTTGCTCACCGAGCGCACTGCGCCCGTCGGCGAAACGTCAGTTCGAGATGCCCTCGGCCCGGGGCCTTATGCCTCTAGGGGCGTGTGCGCTGTGGCCGTACGTTGGGCGCCAGGCCCAGTTTCCAAGCGCCTCGAGGAGATCAGAGTATGACCCCAGTCGGCGCCCCGCAGGCCGAGTCGCCAATCGCGGTGACACCGGACCTGCTGGCCACCTACGACAAGCCGGGACCGCGCTACACGTCGTATCCAACGGCGGTCGACTTCCACGACGGATTCGGACCGGCCGACTACGCCGAGCGGTTGGCTGACGCGGCCGAGCGGGCCGGCGACCCGCTCTCGTTGTACGTCCACCTGCCGTTCTGCGAGCAACGCTGCTCGTTCTGCGCCTGTCACGTGGTGGTGACCGGCAAAGCCAGTGTCGCCGACGCCTACCTCGGCCGTGTCGTTGCAGAAGCGAGGACGACGGCCGCCATGTTGGGCGAGCGGCGAGTACTCCAGCAATACCACTGGGGTGGAGGCACCCCCACGTACTATCCGCCCGAAGTTCTGGCCGACCTGCACCGGGCATTGCTGGACGAGTTCGAGTTGGCCCCTGGTGCGGAGGTGGCACTGGAAGTCGATCCACGCGTGACGACACGTGAGCATCTGGAGGCGCTTCGCGAGCTGGGCTTCAACCGCCTGTCGATGGGTGTCCAGGACGCCGATCAGACCGTGCAAGGGCTGATCGGCAGGAACCAGACCTGGGAACAGACCGCCGACCTGTACGACGTCGCCCGGCAACTCGGCTATCGGCTCGATCAACATCGACCTGATCTACGGGTTGCCCGGCCAGACCGAACGGTCGTTCTCGCGCTCACTCGATCTGGTCGCAGCGCTGCGCCCCGACCGGATGGCGGTCTACTCGTTCGCCTTGGTGCCGTGGATGCGACCGCACCAGAAGCGGATCGATGCCACCCTGCTCCCTGATCGCGACGAGAAGTTCGGGCTGCTGTCGATGGCGATCTCGCGGCTGACGGAGGCCGGCTACAGCCAGATCGGCATGGACCATTTCGCCCTGCCCGACGATGAGTTGGCGATCGCCCACGAGGAGCGCACGCTCTCGCGCAACTTCATGGGGTACACCACCAAGCGGGGTACGGAGATCATCGGTCTCGGCACCTCAGCGATCAGCGACGTCGCCGACGCCTATGCACAGAACCATCGCCGACTCGCCTCGTACTACGAGGCGGTCGACGGCGGCGGACTGGCGGTCGAACGCGGTGTTGCACTCGATCCGGAAGACCGGCTGCGCCGGTTCGTGATCACCGAGCTGATGTGTAATGGACGCCTGCGCTCGAATGAGGTGACCGATCGGTTCGGCGTCGACATGGTCGCTCACTTCGGCCCAGAACTCGAGGCCCTGCAGGCTCCCGGGGGACTGGTCGAAGCCGGGATGGTGCGCACCGACGGTGGTGACATCGAAGCCACAGCGATGGGGCGGCCGTTCATTCGCAATGTGGCGATGGTGTTCGACGCCCGGCTCGGCACCAGCCGTGGTGAACAGGTCTTCTCTCGGACGGTGTGAGGTGTCGCCGACCGGCATCGTGGTCGCCCAACTCGGTGGGCCGCAGCACCTCGATGACGTCGAGCCGTTCATCAAGGCGATCTTCGATGACCCGCGCCTCGTGCCGCTCCCCGGCGGATCGCGCACCAGGAGCTCGATCAGCGCCATCGTCGCCCGGGTACGGGGCCGCCGGGCGCGGGCGAACTACGCCGCGATCGGGGGAGGCTCACCGATCGTGGCGACCACACAGCGCCAAGCCGAGGCGCTGGCTGACGAACTGGAACGGCGGGGTCGCGACGTGGTCGTCGCCGTCGCTCAACGTTTCAGTCGCCCCAGTACCGACGACGCCGTGGAACGGTTGCTGTCCGCCGGTGTCGAGCAGATCGTGCTGCTGCCTCTGTTCCCGCACTACTCGGTGGCGACGACCGGCTCGTCGGAAGCCGAGTTGAGGCGAGTGTTGAGCGAGCGGGGCACAACAGTCGGGCTGCGGCGTGGTTCGCTCGTGGTGCGATCATCCCAGCTACCTCGACGCACAGGCCGGGCTGGTCGAGGAGATGCTGGCGGAACTGCCCGAGACCGATCGCGACCAGGCGTTGGTGGTGTTCTCGGCCCACGGCCTTCCGCAGCGGATCGTCGATCGCGGCGACCCGTATCTGGAACAGATCGCCGCAACGGTCGAGGGGGTCGTGGAGCGGCTCGAGTTGTCGATCGACCATGTCACGGCCTTCCAGTCGCGGGCCGGGCCGGTGCGCTGGGTCGGCCCCGACGTGCGAGAGGTCGTCGCCGAGGCCGGAGCCCAGCATCGCTGGATCGGCGTCGTGCCCGTGTCGTTCGTGTCGGAACACGTGGAGACCCTGCACGAACTCGACATCGCCCTGAAGGCCGAGGCGATCGACGCCGGCGCCCGAGCGTTCCATCGCAGCCGCTGCCTCGACGACGACCCGGTCGTCGGGCCGATGCTGGCCGACATCGTGGAGGCATACCTGTGAACCATTCAGCAGATGTGATCGTGATCGGTGGCGGGTTGGGTGGGCTGCTCGTCGCCGGTGAGGTGGCCCGCCGCGGCGGACACCCCTTTGCTGCTCGAGGCCCGCTCAGCTCCCGGGGGAGTCGCCGCAACGATCCGGGACGACGGCTATCTGCTGGAGCCGGCAGCCGGCTCGTTCCTGCTGCCACACCCGCACTCTCACGCCGATTCTCGAGTGGGCGGGAGCCATCGGTCGTCCCGGCTCACGCGGCGTCCCATCGCCGCTTCGTCTACAACGAGGACACGTTGTTCGAGCTGGCCGGGCCCGCGCGCGCTGGCGACTGGCCTGGTGTCGATGCGGGGCAAGCTGCGAATGCTTCGCGAGCCCTGGGTGCGCCCACCCAAGCCAGCGCCCGACGAGTCGTTGCGGAGCTTCTTCGAGCGCCGTTTCGGGCCGGAGGTCGGCCGACTCGCAGCGACCCTGATGGCACACGGCGTGTTCGCCGGCGATCCCGATCGGCTGTCGGCCCGAGCTGCCTTCCCGGCCTTCGCTGAACTCGAGGACGCCGCCGGCAGTCTCGTGCGCGGTGGCGTGCGACGCATGCGCTCGCGTCCGAAGGGAGCGCCTCGGGCGCAGGTCCACGTCGCCCCCGACGGTATGGCGGGTTTGGCGGCCGAACTTGCAGAATCCCTCGGCGACAGCTTCCGGCCGAACTGGCCCGTCGAGGCGGTGCGCGGCGACGGTGATCGGTGGGTCGTCGAAGGGCCCGAGTGACGTGTCGGCGCCGTCGGTCGTGATCGCCCTCGCTCCGTCGGAGGCGGCACGGTTGGCACCCGACCCGTTGGCCTCGGTGCTCAGGCAAGCCCGAGCCGCTCCGGTTGCCGTGGTCGGCATGGGAGGCCCCTCGGCTGACGTGCCGGCACCGAACGGATTCGGGGCGCTCACCGGACCCGACTCGGGCGTGCGCCTGTTGGGCCTGCTGTTCGAATCGTCGTACGCGCCGGGACGCGCCCCGGCCGACACCGGCTGCTGAAGGCCATCTATGGCGGTGCCGCCGATCCGTCCGTGCTGGCGCTGTCCGACGAGCAGTTGGTCGAGTTGGCGATCGAGGAGTCGGGCCGGATGCTCGGCGTGGTGCCGCAGCCAACGTGGACCAGGGTGGTCCGGCACGACCAGGGCATCCCACAGTACGACGTCGGGCACCTCGCCTGGCTCGATCGGCTCGACGCCCTCGCGCCGCGACTATCCCGGATCTGCATCTCGCCGGCTGGGGATACCGCGGGATCGGTGTGACCTCGCTCGCCAAGCACGCCGCGGCGCTCGGCGAGATGCTGATCGGGCCGCCGACATGACAAGCTCGCGGTGACAGCTAGATAGCAGCGGTGGCCCGGCGCGATTGCGACCAGGCCAACGAGGTGCCGGTGCGGTTCAGCGTCATCTGGAACCAGATCCAGCCGGCACCGATCGTGACCACCGCGGTCATCGGTCCGAGCACCGACTTGACCAACACGAACGTGGTGACCGATTGGGTCAGCAGCAGCCACACGGTGATCGACGCGTTGACCATGCTCGTGACGGCCCACAGTGCGGACAAGCGGACGAAGAATTGGCACACGAGCGGGTGCTGTTTGGTGTCGTCGTCGAACGGGAACACGTCGTAGGCGAGCTTTTGGGCGAGCGGATTGCCGAGCGGCACCGACACCATGAAGGCCAGGCCGACCAGCACCGTCGAGACCGTCGGCTGCAGGAAGTAGATCAACATCGACCCGGTCGCCACGGCGGCGATCGTGCGGGCCAGCAGGGCGACGGTGCTGAGCACGATCAATCCGGGCACTCGACGATGGGTGGCCTTGCGATAGGTGACGGTGCCGACCGACCACGCCAGGGCGACCAGCAACGCCCACAGGGTGCCCAGCAGTTCGAGGAAGCCGACGAACAGCAGGAGCGGGATGATCTTGCCCTCGATCACGTTCGGAAGTGCGTGGCGCACCACATCGCGGAGGTTGGGGAGATTGATCGTCGACTGCATGTGTGGTCCATGCCGGTCGGTTCGCCCGGCGATCTTCTGCACGGTACGGGGCGACGGCCACCTCTGGGTCGTCGGCTGACGAAAAGTCAGCTTGCGCCGTCGACCATCCGATCCCGCAGTTCTCGAAGCAGGTCGAGGTCGTCGGCGATGATGCCCGAGACCCCCATGGCTTGCAGTTCCAGTGCGCGATCGATGTCGGTCACCGCCCACACGACCACGTTCGGAGTCAGACGGTGCAGCCGATCGAGCACCTCTGGAGTCGCCAGCCGTTGGTGCATGACGATCCCGTCGTCCTGCTCGGCGAAACGGACGCGTTGCACCAGCCAGAGATGACGCCGGTTGGCTACGGATCGGAACGTGCGCACACCCGGTATCCGGCGCGCCGCCGAAGTGTCCACCAACTCCGACACGACGTGGTGAACGTGTGCCGGTCGCCGACCTGTGCGAGCAGCCGTTTCGGCAGTCGGCTGGTGAAGCCCTTGAGGTCGAACCACAGGTGGGCGTCGGAAGGGGTGGCTTTGAGAATCGTCGCCAAGGCGGGGCGTGGAAGATCCGGCAAGAGTTCCCAACGCTCCCAGAAGATGGCGAACGGCCAGAGCACCTTGGCGTGGCGCACCTCCAGCCTTCCGCGGAACAGGTGCACGTCGAGTTCGATCATGTCGGCGACCGCCAGCGCCGGAGTGATCAGGTGCGGTTCGTTGCCTGCTCGATGGGCGATCAGTTCCACGCCCACATCGTGACCGTTTGCCCTGGCTGACGCCAATGCGGTCAGCGCATACTGGTGTCATCTGTATCGACCAAACCGCCCGGGAGGTCGGTGAGGCGAAGCCCTCACCCGCGCCGCGCCGTGCGTTCCGTGAGGCGATGATCGCCCTCGTGGCGGCGGCGGTGTACTTCGGTGGACGCGTCCTGATCGAAGGAAGCCCCGAACGGTCGACCCGAAATGCTCGTCGAATTCTCGATCTGGAACAGGCCGTTGGGATCGACGTCGAGATCGGTGCCCAGAATCTGGTGCTCGACAACGACGTGCTGCGCACGCTCGGCAACCTGAGCTACGTCTGGTTGCACTGGCCACTGTTGATCACGGTGCTGATCGTGTTGTTCCACCGAAGCCGAATCAGGTACGTGCAACTCCGCAACTCGCTGATCGCCTCCGGGCTCGTGGGACTGTTCCTGTTCTGGGTCTACCCGGCCGCTCCACCGAGGTTCATGCCGGGCTACGAGGGCACGGTCAGCGACGCTGCCCGTCGCCACTACCTCGACTACCCGCTCAGCTGGACCAACCAGTTCGCCTCGTTTCCGAGCTTCCACATCGGCTGGACGCTGCTGGCATGCCTGGCGCTGGCAGCCACGTTCGATTCGTTCTGGCGGCAGATGATCACGATGATCCCCGCCGTGCTGGTCGGCCTGGCGGTGGTCACCACGGCCAATCACTACGTGGTCGACACGCTGGTCGGAGCGGGCATCGCGTTCTGGGCGTACGCCCTGTTCGGTAGCCGTCACGAACTGCCAACGATCGGTCTGCGAACCCCCGGCTAGCGGTTCGCCGCCGGTCAGAACTGCTCAGCGAGCCGGACATCCGTCGGCACTGGCGGCTGCTGGTGTCGCCTGCCTGACGGTGTGAGAGGGTGGCACAGTGATCAGGAAATTCATCGGACGCGCCGTGTTACGTGTCACCAGGTGGCGAGCCGAAGGGTCGGCACCCAGCGAACCGAAGTATGTGCTGATCGCCGCTCCGCACACCAGCAACTGGGATCTGCTCTACCTCCTGGCGTTGTCGTTCGCGCTCGGCGTCAAGGTGTCGTGGTTGGGCAAGGACTCGTTGTTCAAAGGGCCGATGGGAACCGTGATGCGGTGGTTCGGCGGGGTGCCGGTGCGTCGGGGCGCGAAGTCCGGAATGGTCGAGTCGCTCGCCGAGGAGTTCAGGAATGCCGAGTCGTTGGTGATCGTGATCCCGCCAGAGGCGACACGCGGTGCGACCGACCACTGGAAGTCAGGGTTCTACCGTGTGGCGATCGAGGCTGACGTACCGATCGTGTGCGGATACCTGGACTATGGCCGCAGGGCCGGCGGGTTTGGGCTGGTGGTCCACCCGACGCAGGACGTCGACGCCGACATGGAACGGTTCCGAACCTTCTACGCCGACATCCAGGCCAAGTACCCGGACCATGCCGGCGAGGTTCGGCTCCGCGCAGAGCAGTAACGGAGCGCCCGGAGTGCGGTGACCTTGTGCCCTGTCGTCGACACGCCTACGGTGGGCAGATTGGCGCTCGTGATGTGTCACGCACCGTGGCCCGCTGAATCCCGGCGTGGTTCACCATGATTCCGTTGTTCCTGAGTGCGGTGATCGCCGCCGCCGTGTCGCTCGGTGGCAGCTACTGGCTTGCCTACGTACTCAAGGCGCGCGGTCGTAGCCAACCGATCCTGCAACGCAACGCCGACAACCTGGTCGCTCCCGAGCACCAGCACAAGGCCGGCACGCCGACGATGGGTGGGATCGCGATCCTCGGGGCGGCGCTGATCGGCTACCTCGTCAGCCACATCCGGGCCGGCGTCGTTTTCTCGGACCAGACACTGGTCGCCTTCGCCGGTGTGATCGCGATGGCATCGATCGGGCTGATCGATGACGTGAAGAAGGTGCGCGCCCGGCAGAACCGTGGGTTGTTCTGGAAGCTGAAGGGCGTCATCACCCTGCTGGCATCATTCGGTATCGCCGCCGCGCTGGTGATATCGACCGACATCGACACCCGGATCTCCTTGACACGAGGCGACTTCCCAGGATGGGAAATCGGCCCGTACTGGTGGACGATCTGGGCCGGACTGATCATCTTCTGCACCGCCAACGCCGTCAATGTGACCGACGGTCTGGACGGGCTGGCGAGCGGGGCCGCCCTGTTCGGGTTCATCGCCTTCACCGGTATCGCCTACGCCGGGTTTCGAACGCCCGAGGTGTACGGGACGATCGTCAACCCCTATGACCTCGCCGTGTTCTCGGCCGCGTTCGCCGGGGCCTGCATCGGGTTTCTCTGGATGAACGCCGCTCCTGCCTTGATCTTCATGGGCGACGTCGGGGCGTTGGCGATCGGAACCGCGCTCGCCGTTCTGGCGCTCACGACGAACACCCATCTCCTGCTCCTGCTGATCTGTGGGTTGAACGTGCTCGAGATCGGTTCGGTGGCACTCCAGATGGGCGTGTTCCGGGCCTCGGGGCGCCGTCGTCGGCTGTTTCGAATCTCACCCGTTCATCACCATTTCGAGCTGGGCGGTTGGCCGGAGACCCGCGTGATCATCAGGTTCTGGCTGATCGCCGGTCTGTTGGTCGCCGCAGCACTCGGCATCTACGTCGCCGACTTCACCGAACAGGTCGGCAGATAGCCGCGATCCGCTGGCCACGCCGGCCCCGACCGGCTAGAACTGGGCTATGACCGAGGGATCCGCCACGATTGCCATCGACCGACCGATCGGCGATGTGTTCACCGCCGTCTCCGACGTCACCCGGATGGGGGAGTGGAGCCCCGAGTGCATCGCCGGCCGCTGGGTCGCCCCAGCCACCGGACCGGCGGTGGGTGCCGAGTTCGAGGGTGACAACCTCGCCAAACTGGGCCCGATCACACTCAAGCGCTGGACGACCACGTCGAAGGTGACCGAGTGTGTGCCGAACGAGGTGTTCGAGTTCGTCGCCGAGGGGTACACCACATGGCGCTACGAGTTCTCCGACATCGCTGGTTCGACGGCCGTCACCGAATCGTTCAGCCACGCCGACTACTCAGGGTTCCAAGGCTTCCTGTACGGAACGCTGATGCGCCGCCAATCGGCGATGGTCAAGGGGATGCAGCGGACCCTCGAGCGGATCAAGGCTCAGCTCGAAACGGCCTAGACGCCGCAGGCGTTGTGCCGCCGATTCGGTCAGCGCAAGCCCTTTTCCTCTAGGACGGCACAGCGATCGAGGGTGATACTGGTCGCATGGGCCGCCTCGAGCTATCACACGTCGTCATCCATGGTCACGACGTCAGGTACCGACGAGGTGGTGAGGGCGAGGCGGTCGTACTGATCCACGGCCTGGCCGGCAGTTCCCGTACCTGGAAGGCAGTGCAGCCGTCGCTCGTGCAGACCTACGACGTGATCGCACCCGATCTGATCGGTCACGGCGAGTCCGCCAAGCCGATGGGTGATTACTCGCTCGGCGCCTTTGCCAGCGGCTTGCGCGACCTTCTGGCCGTGCTCGATGTACCCAGCGCCACGATCGTCGGGCATTCGTTCGGCGGTGGGGTGGCGATGCAGCTTGCGTACCAACACCCGGAGCTGTGCGATCGACTCGTACTGGTCGGTAGCGGTGGGCTGGGCCGCGAGGTCAGCTGGTTGTTGCGCCTCGTGACGGTGCCAGGGATCGAGCACGTGATGCCGCTGATCTTCCCGCGGGTCGTCGCCGAAGGTGGCAACGATCTCGGGCGTGCGCTGTCGAAGGTCGGCGTTCGGTCGGCGCGGCTGACGGAGATGTGGCGTTCGTACTCATCGTTGGCCGGCACCGCCGACCGAAAGGCGTTCGTGCGCACGATCCGGGGCGTGATCGAACCGGGCGGCCAAACCGTCAACGCTCTCGACCGGCTGTATCTCGCCGCCCACGTGCCGACGATGATCGTATGGGGCGAGCATGACGACATCATTCCGGTTGCCCATGCTCACGCCGCCCACGAGGCGATCCCCGGAAGTCGGCTCGAAATCCTCGAAGGGATCGGCCATTTCCCGCAGGCCGAGGCTCCCGAACGGTTCATCGAGGTGGTTTCCGACTTCCTTGACTCGACGCCTCGTGGGGCGACGACCCCTGACCGTCTGCACGACCTGATCCACGCCCACTGAGGCGCTCGCTGCGCAGAGTGGCGCACCATCTCGAGAGTCGTGCCACATGGCTGGTCGTCAGGTGACCTAAGGCCATACAACTTCGGCGAAAACTCTGCAAACGTAGGATGTGTACGAGCAACGAAGGGGATCCAGCATGACCGATACGCCCACGACGACGACCGGACACGTTGGGGGTGCCGGGCTCGACACCGACACCTTGATGATGATGCTCGAGGCGCTCGGCGAGTTCGTCGGTCACGCGCTTCCGCCGAAGCTGCAGCTCGACCTCGACCGCGACGACCAGTGCCCGGAGGACATCGTCCGAGCGATGAGCGACCCGAACCAACTGGGCGTGCAGCTGATCTTCGTGCCGGAGGCCTACGGCGGGATGGATGGCGGGGCGTACGACTCGTATCGCGTGTGCGAGGTGATGGCCCGCCACGACATCGGACTCGCCACCGCGGTGTTCGCGACGTTCCTCGGATCCGACCCGATCCTGGTCGGAGCGACCGAGCAACAGAAGCAGCGTTGGCTGGGGGCGATCGCCGAGCAGGGCCTGGTGTTCGCCTACGGCGCCACCGAGCCCGAGGCCGGTAGCGACCTCGGGTCGATGAAGACGGTCGCCACGCGGATCGAGCAAGACGGTGTGATCACCGGCTACCGGATCAACGGGCGCAAGCAGTGGATCTCGAACGGCTCGATCGCCGACGTGGTCACGATCCTTGCCAGAACCCCGGAGGGCGCATCGTGGTTCACCGTGCCCAAGGACACCCCCGGATTCACGGCAGGCAACCCTGAGGACAAGCACGGCCTGCGACTGTCGAACACCGCCGCCCTGTTCCTCGACGACGTCGAGGTTCCCGCAGACCACCTGATCGGTGAGGTCGAGGGCAAGGGGCTCGTGCAAGCCCAGCAGGTGTTCGGCTACACGCGCTTGATGGTTGCGGCGTTCGGCCTCGGAGGCGGCTGGGAGGCGCTCGACCGGGCGATCGCCTATTCGCTGGAACGCAAGCAGGGCGGCTCACCGCTGGCCGAAAAGCAGGGCTTCACCCACAAGCTGATCGTGCCCCACGCGGTCCGGCTGGAGGCCGCCCGCAGCTACATCGAGGACACCGCCGACAAGATCGACCGCGGGCTCGGTGAGGACGGCGCCATGAACTGCGAAGGTGCAATCGCCAAGCTGATGGCCACCGAGGCCGGCAACGCTGCCGCCGACGCCGCGATCCAGGCCCACGGCGGATACGGGTACACCCGCGAGTACGTGGTCGAGAAGATCAAGCGCGACGTTCGGATCACCACGATCTACGAGGGCACCAGCGAGATCATGGAGATGACGATCGGCCGCGATCGCTGGCAGCAACACCTGAAGTCGGGCGGCGCCTACTACAACGACCGTGCGGCGGCCCTCGCCGCGCTGCACCGTTCACACCCGACGGTCGGAGCCGACTCGGCGGCGCTCGCCGCCCAAGCGCTTGCGGCCGTGCTCGAGTCATGTCGGGTCGCTCGCCTGACCCGCAACCAGCACGTGTTGTTCCGGCTCGGTGAGCTGATCACGTTCGCCGAATGCGCCGAGGTGTTCGCCCAGCGCGCCGCATCGGCGCTCGACGGCAACCGGCACGAGAAGAGCCTCGACCGCTTCGACGGTGACGCGCTCGGCGGCGATGAGCCGGGTGTTCGCCCGCGAAGCCGCCCAGAAGGTTGGCCAGGAAGGCGTTCGGTGGGTCGCCGGTTCGGTCACCGCCGGAAGTGCCGACGTGGCGCCGCTGCTCGCCACGATTCCGCACGATGCAATCCGCACTGCCCAGGCCGGACTGGTCGCCGACATGGACCTCGTCGCCGACGTCCTGTACGACCGCACAGCCTGATGTACCACCCCTCGCTCAATCCACGATCGCCGTTCTCGGCAGGAGCCACCCACGATGTCTGACCGTCTTGCCACCCCGAGTTCCCCGATCGCCGTGGTCGGCGTCGGGGCGATCATGCCCGAAGCGCCCGATTCGGACGCCTTCTGGGCCAACATCACAGGGGGGCGCTACTCGATCACCGATGTGCCCCACGAGCGCTGGGACCCGGCGCTGTACTTCTCGCCAGACCACAGCGAGCCGGACAAGACGTATTCGACGATCGGTGGCTGGGTTCGTGAGTTCCCCTGGGACCCGATCCGCTGGAAGCTCCCGATCCCGCCCAAGGTCGCCGACCAGATGGACGACGGCCAACGCTGGGCGATCAGCGCCGCTCGCTCCGCTCTGATCGACGCCGGCTGGCCGGATTGGAAGGTCGACCCGAACAACGTGGCGGTGATCATCGGAAACGCGATCGGCGGCGAGAAGCACTACGAGACGAACATGCGGATCGAACTGCCGGAGGTGCTCCGTGATTTGACCGAGGCCGAATCGTTCGCGGCGCTCCCGGCCGAACAGCGCCAGCACATCCTGGACGAGACGCGCTCGCACTTCCTCGCCCACTACGGCGAGATCAATGAAGACACGATGCCCGGTGAACTCGCCAATGTGATGGCGGGTCGGATCGCCAACCTGTTCAACTTCCGAGGCCCGAACTTCACGACCGATGCGGCATGCGCGTCGGGGCTGGCGGCGATGAGCGTCGCCGTGGACGGCCTGGCCGCCCACCGGTTCGACGCCGCGATCACCGGGGGCATCGATCACAACATGGGCGTTGCGGCATTCGTGAAGTTCTGCAAGATCGGTGCATTGTCGGCGACCGGCACGAGGCCATTCGACGCCGACGCAGATGGGTTCGTGATGGGTGAGGGTGCGGCGCTGTTCGTGCTCAAGCGACTCGAAGACGCCGAACGTGACAATGACAAGATCTATGCCGTCATCCTCGGTATCGCCGGGTCGAGCGATGGCAAGGGCAAGGGCATCACGGCACCCAATCCGATCGGTCAACAGCTCGCCGTGAAGCGGGCCTGGGAGGCCGCCGGTGAAGACCCTGGCACGGTCACGGCGCTCGAGGCCCACGGCACCTCGACACGCGTCGGGCGACGCCACCGAACTCGAAAGCCTGACCGAGGTGTTCGGAGCCGCCGGCGCGGTGGTCGGTGGGATCGCGCTCGGATCGGTGAAGTCCAACATCGGTCACCTCAAGGCAGCCGCCGGTGCCGCCGGCATGTTCAAGATGGTGCGCAGCTTGCACGACAAGGTGCTGCCACCCAGCCTGAACTTCAAGGACCCGAACCCGAAGGTCGACTGGGATCGTGTGCCCTTCGCCGTGAACACTCAACTCCGCGACTGGCCGATGCCGGCCAGTGGCGTTCGGCGCGGTGGGGTGAGTGCGTTCGGCTTCGGCGGCACCAATTTCCACGTCGTACTGGAAGAGCACGTTCCCGGCCGCCACAAGCAGCCGTCGCGCGTGTTCGCAACCGCTGGGTTGCCGCAGACCCGTGCAGACGTCGACCCTGCCAAGCCTCCGCCGCGGGGCGCGCTCGTGCTCGGTGGGCGCGACGACGCCGACCTGTTGTCCCAGATCGAGATCGTGCTGGCCGATGCCAGGGCTGGGCGGGCGCCTGCCCCAGCGCGCCCCGATCCGGCGATAGGGAAGTCAGCGGTGCGTATCGCCGTCGACTTCGCCGACGCCGCTGATCTGGCCAAGAAGCTCGACAAGGCGGTGGCTGCTCTGCGCGGCAACAACCAGGCCGTGTTCCACATGCTGCGCCAGCAGGGTGTGTTCGTGGGTCGCGGCCCGGCGCCCAAGGTGGCGTTCCTGTTCACCGGGCAGGGCTCTCAGTACGTGAACATGCTCAAGGACTTGACTGCCGACGAGCCGATCGTGGCCGACACGTTCCGTCAGGCCGATGCCGTGATGACCCCACTGTTGGGTCGGCCCCTGACGTCGTACATCTTCATCGACGGCGACGACCCGGCAGCGGTGCAACAGCTCGAGCAGGAGCTCCTGCAGACGGAGATCACGCAACCCGCCGTGCTGGCGACCGACTCGGCGATCTGCCGCCTGCTGGCGGCCTACGGGATGCGGCCCGACATGGTGATGGGCCACAGCCTCGGCGAGTACGGCGCCCTGATCGCGGCCGGCTCGCTGAGCTTCGAAGCCGCCCTGGAAGCGGTCAGCGCCCGAGGACACGAGATGGCCAGCCTCACGATCGAGGACAACGGTGCGATGGCAGCCGTGTTCGGCCCGCTTCCCGAGATCGAACGGATCGTCGAAGCGACGCCCGGCTACGCCGTGATCGCCAACGTCAACTCGAACAATCAGGCCGTCGTGGGTGGAGCCACGAAGGCCGTCGAGGCAGCGGTCGAGGCATTCACCGCAGCGGGCATCCAGGCCGTTCGGATCCCGGTCAGCCATGCCTTCCACACATCGATCGTCGCCCCCGCCTCGGTGCCGCTGGTGGCCAGCCTGGCTCGGCTCGATGTACGGCCACCGCAGATTCCCTTGGTCGCAAACGTGACCGGCGAGTTCTACCCGTCGAACGCCACGAACCAGACGATGCTCGACTTCCTCGGCAAGCAGGTTGCCTCACCGGTGCAGTTCGTGAAGGGCCTCCACACGCTGTACGAGGCAGGCGCCCGCGTGTTCGTCGAGGTCGGTCCGAAACGTGCCCTGCACGGGTTTGTCGAGGATGTGCTCGGTGGCCATGATGACGTGCTGTCACTGTTCACCAACCATCCCAAGCTCGGCGACACGGCGTCGATCAACCAGGCACTGTGTGGCCTGTGGGCGTCCGGCCTCGGCTTCGAAGGCGTTGACTCGGCGGCAACCCCGGTCGTCGCTGCGCCGGTGCCCGCCGTTGCTCCGGTCGCAGCCCCGTCTGGCACGACCGCCCCCGTCGACGACCGCATCGTGCAACTCGGCACGCTGTTCGCGGGCGTGCTCGAACAAGGTTTGCGGATCTACGGCGGCGGGTCGACCGCCCCCGAGGTCGCTCCTGCAACGGCGCCTCAGCCGGTACCCGCCGACCCCGGTCGCAGACCCGCCGAGCCAGTGGTGATCACCGGTGCAGCGCTCGGCCTGCCCGGAGTCGAACAGGTCTTCGACGATGCCAATATCGGCCGCATCCTGGCCGGTCAGCAGTTCATCGGGTCGTTGCCCGAGTCGGCGCGAGCGCGGATGGCTGACATGCACATCACGCGGCTGGTCAAGAGCGAATCCGGCGGTGCCAGCTTCGAAACGATCGACGATCCTGCCGAGGTCATCAAGCTCGCTGGGCGACAGGCTCCGCTCGACGTGGTCGAGCAGTTCGCCGTCGAGAGTGCCCGCGACGAGGCGCTCGACTCCGTCACCCGTTTGGCGATCGGAGCCGGATTCGACGCGCTTCGCGACGCCGGCATCCCGCTCGTGATGCGCTACAAGACCACGACACTCGGCACGCAGTTGCCCGATCGATGGGGATTGCCGGACGAACTCCGCGACGACACCGGCGTCGTGTTCGCCAGCGCCTTCCCCGGGTACAACCGGTTCGCCGAGGACGTCGAGGCCTACTCCGCTGATCGCGCCCGCCGAGAACACCTGCTCGCCCTCGAAGGCGTGCGGGTGCGCATGACGGAGGGTGGGGCTGATACGTCTGAAGTCGATCGATTGATCGCCGAGTTGCGGGCCGAACTGGCCGCCAACCCGTATCACTTCGACCGAAAGTTCCTGTTCCGCGTGTTGTCGATGGGCCACTCGCAGTTCGCCGAGATCATCGGCGCCCGGGGCCCCAACACGCAGGTCAACGCGGCCTGTGCCTCGACCACGCAGGCCGTGGCGGTGGCCGAGGACTGGATTCGTTCAGGTAGGTGTCGACGCGTCGTCGTGGTGTCCGCCGACGATGCCACCGGGGATGCATTGCTGCCCTGGATCGCCAGCGGCTTCCTGGCCAGTGGAGCGGCTGCGACCGACGAACATGTCGAGGATGCAGCCACCCCGTTCGACCGCCGCAGGCACGGCATGATCGTCGGCATGGGCGCCGCCTCGCTGGTGGTCGAGTCCGCCGAAGCAGCCCGTCAACGCGGTCTGAACCCGATCTGCGAGGTGCTCGGAGCAATCACGGCCAACTCCGCCTTCCACGGCACGCGGCTCGACGTCGAACACATCGGCGCCGTCATGGAAGCCGTCGTGCAACAGGCCGAATCGTGGGGCGAAAAGCGTGCCGTCATCGCCGAGCAGGCGATGTTCGTGTCACACGAGACCTATACGCCGGCACGTGGTGGCTCCGCCTCGGCCGAGATCAATGCCCTACGGCGTGTGTTCGGCGACGCTGCCGACAGCATCGTGATCACCAACACGAAGGGCTTCACCGGGCATGCGATGGGTGCCGGCATCGAGGACGTCGTTGCGGTCAAGGCACTCGAAACCGGCATCGTGCCACCCGTTCCGAACTACCGCGAGCCAGACCCCGAGCTCGGCAACCTGAACTTGTCGAAGGGTGGTGCCCACCCGGTCCGCTACGCGCTTCGGTTGGCGGCCGGCTTCGGCTCGCAAGTGGCGATGGCGCTGTTGCGCTGGACCCCAGTCGCCGACGGTCAACGCCGTGCCCCTGACCAACTCGGCCACGGGTATCGCATCGCTGATGCGGCGGCGTGGCAGCGATGGCTCGATCGTCTCGCCGGCCACGAGGATGCCCGGCTCGAGGTCGACCACCGTCGACTCCGGATCGTCGACGTCGGTGTGCCGACCAGTTCACGTCACGACTCGGCCGTGCCGGTGCCCTACGCCGGTCAGCTCAGGCCAGCCGCGCCGGGTCACACGGTTGCCGCTCCAGCGACACCACCACCTTCGGCGGCGCCTGTCCCGGTGGTCACGGCACCCGCACCGGGAGCCGCGCCAGCGGCTGCTGCTCCGGTTGTCGCGTCACCGGTCGTCGCTGACCCGGTGCTGGCCCAGGTGACCGGCATCGTTGCCGAGATGACCGGATATCCGTCCGATCTGCTCGACCCAGACCTTGACCTCGAGGCCGATTTGGGCGTCGACACGGTCAAGCAGGCCGAAGTGTTCGCGGCCGTGCGTAGTCACTACGAGTTGGAGCGCGACGACAATCTGCAGTTGCGTGACTTCCCGACGCTGCGACACGTCGCCAGCTGGGTCCGCGACCGAGGTGGTCTTGGCGCCGCTCCGACGGCCGAAGCTGATGCAGGAGTGTCCGCCGTCGCTGCCCCGGCCGTCGCCGCTGCTACGGCGGCCGTCGTTGACGATGTGCTCGCTCAGGTGACGGCGATCGTTGCGGAGATGACGGGGTATCCGGCTGATTTGTTGGAGCCCGACCTGGATCTGGAGGCGGATCTGGGTGTCGACACGGTGAAGCAGGCTGAGGTGTTTGCAGCGGTTCGTGGTCAGTACGAGTTGGAGCGCGACGACAATCTGCAGTTGCGCGACTTCCCGACGCTGCGCCATGTGGCGAGTTGGGTCCGCGACCGAGGTGGCCTGGGTGCCGCTCCGGTGGCCGACGCTGTTTCGGCTGTGGCACCGGCTGCGGTGTCGACCGCAGCTGCTGCTCCTGCGGTAGCGGTTGACGATGTGCTCGATGCGGTGACTCGGATCGTTGCGGAGATGACGGGGTATCCGGCTGATTTGTTGGAGCCCGACCTGGATCTGGAGGCGGATCTGGGTGTCGACACGGTGAAGCAGGCTGAGGTGTTTGCTGCGGTTCGTGGTCAGTACGAGTTGGAGCGCGACGACAATCTGCAGTTGCGCGACTTCCCGACGCTGCGCCATGTTGCGAGTTGGGTCCGCGACCGAGGTGGCCTGGGTGCCGCTCCGGTGGCCGACGCTGTTTCGGCTGTGGCACCGGCTGCGGTGTCGACCGCAGCTGCTGCTCCTGCGGTAGCGGTTGACGATGTGCTCGATGCGGTGACTCGGATCGTTGCGGAGATGACGGGGTATCCGGCTGATTTGTTGGAGCCCGACCTGGATCTGGAGGCGGATCTGGGTGTCGACACGGTGAAGCAGGCTGAGGTGTTTGCTGCGGTGCGCGGTCAGTACGAGTTGGAGCGCGACGACAATCTGCAGTTGCGCGACTTCCCGACGCTGCGCCACGTCGCCAGCTGGGTCCGCGATCGCGGTGGCCTGGGTGCTGCCCCGGCCGATTTGCCGGTCGAAACTGTGCCAGCAGCCGGAACAGCGACTCCGGCCACCGGCACCGACGATGTGCTCGATGCGGTGACTCGGATCGTTGCGGAGATGACGGGGTATCCGGCTGATCTGTTGGAGCCCGACCTGGATCTGGAGGCGGATCTGGGTGTCGACACGGTGAAGCAGGCCGAGGTGTTTGCAGCTGTGCGCGCTCAGTACCAGTTGGAGCGCGACGACAATCTGCAGTTGCGCGACTTCCCGACGCTGCGCCACGTCGCCAGTTGGGTCCGCGGCCGCGTCGGCACGGCCGGCTCGGCGGCACCATCTCAGGGCGCCGCGCCAGCGGCTGTGAGCGAGGACGCACCCGCTGCCGTCGACGTGGTCCACGGCGACTTCGATGCCGTCGATTCGTTGCCACGCCGCGTGCCGGTGCCATCGCTGCGCCCCGACACGAACCTGTGCCTCACCACCGGTGTCGCCCTGGACGGAGCCAGAGTCGTCGTGATGCTCGACGAGGGAGGCGTCGGCGAGGCGCTCGTCAAGCAACTCGCCAAGGCGGGCGCAACGGCGCTGACGCTGGCGCCCGGCATCGCAACCGACGAGCTGTTGGCTCAACTCGAGAGCTGGGGCAAGGACGGCCCGATCGACGGCGTCTACTGGTTGCCGGCACTCGATGACGACGGCGACCTGGCCGACTACGACCTCACCCGCTGGCGCGAGGCGTTGCGCCGCCGCGTGAAGACGCTGTATGCCACCATGCGCCACCTCTACGACACGAGCCCATTCCTCGTGTCGGCAACCCGACTCGGCGGCTACCACGGGTACGACTCCGACGGTGCCACCAACCCGCTGGGCGGGCCGGTCGTCGGCTTCACCAAGTCGTACCGCAAGGAGCGCCCTGAGGCGCTCGTGAAGGCGGTCGACCTCGCCCCGAGTCGCAAGACGAGCGCGATCGCCGCCCAGCTGATCGAGGAGACGCTGTTCGATCCCGGCTGTGTCGAGATCGGGCGCGTCGACGGCCGGCGCTACGGCGTCGCCTTCGTCGAGATGCCGTTCCCGGCACGTGACGACAACGGGCAGCCCCCGCACGGTGATGGGATGGCGCTCGACCACGACTCGGTGTTCGTGGTGACCGGTGCGGCAGGCAGCATCGTGTCGGCGATCACCGCCGATCTGGCCGCCGCCTCGGGCGGCACGTTCCACCTGCTCGACCTGACACCGACACCTGATCGCGACGACCCCGATCTGGCGGCGTTCCGGACCGACAAGAACGCGCTCAAACTGACGATCGCCGAGCGGATGAAGGCCGAGGGTGGGCACCCCACGCCGGTCGCCATCGAACGTGAGTTGAGCAGGTTCGAACGGCTCGACGCCGCCTTGACCGCGGTGCAGTCCGTCGAGGCCGCCGGCGGCACGGTCCACTATCACTCGGTCGACCTCACCGATGCCGGGGCGGTCGAGGCGGCGATCGGCGCCGTACGCGACACCAGTGGGCGGATCGACGTGTTGTTGCACGCCGCCGGGTTGGAGATCAGCCGCAACCTGCCCGAGAAGGAGCCCCGGGAGTACGACCTGGTGTTCGATGTGAAGAGCGACGGCTGGTTCAACGTGTTCCACGCCGCCCAGGACATGCCGATCAGCGCCACCGTGGTGTTCTCCTCGGTCGCCGGCCGCTTCGGAAACCAGGGCCAGACCGACTACTCGGCGGCCAACGACCTGCTGTGCAAGATCACCAGCAGCTTCCGGCGCGACCGCCCCGAAACCCGAGCACTGGCGTTCGACTGGACCGCCTGGGGCGGGATCGGTATGGCCACCCGCGGCTCGATTCCCAAGATCATGGAGATGGCCGGCGTGCAGATGCTGCCCCCAGAGGCGGGGGTCGCCTGGATTCGGCGCGAGCTGACCTCGAGCCACTTCACCGGAGAGGTGATCGTGGCCGGCGTGCTCGGCATGATGGCGGGCGAGTACCACGATCACGGTGGTGTCGATCTGTCGTCGCTGGTCGGCGACGAGGGCGCACCTGGCCCGATGATCGACAACGCGACGGTCAGCGTGCACGGCGGAGTGATCACCGAGGTCACGCTCGACCCGACGACGCAACCGTTCCTGAACGACCATCGCATCGACGGGATTCCCGTGCTCCCCGGAGTGATGGGGATGGAAGCCTTCGCCGAGGCTGCCCGCCTGCTGGCACCTGACCTGTACGTTCGAGCGGTCGAGAACGTCGCCTTCAAGGCGCCGCTCAAGTTCTACCGCGACGAACCGCGCACCATCACGGTCCAGGCCGTGGTGCGCCCCGACGGTGACGGGTTCGTCGCCGACTGCGAGTTGAGCGCCGAACGGATGCTGCCAACCCATGACACCCCGCAACGCACCGTGCACTTCACCGGTCAGGTGCGGCTCACCAGTGAGCCACCTGTCCGGGACCGGATCGAGCCCCCCGGGCAACCGAGCGGGCCGAGCATGAACGCCGACCAGGTGTACGAGTTCTACTTCCACGGCCCTGCGTATCAGGTGGTCGCCTCGGCATGGCGCAGCGACGATTCTTCGGTCGCCCGCCTCTGCGATCCGCTTCCGCTCAACCATGTTCCAGCAGAGTTGCCGCTCACCACGGCGCCGAGGCTGGTCGAGCTGTGCTTCCAGACGGCTGGTCTGTGGCAGGCCGGGCTGGAGGACCTGTTGGCGCTCCCGACTCGGATCGGCAGCGCCCGACTGCTCGGCGACCCGTCGGAGGCGAGCCAGCCTCTCCACGCCGTCGCTCACCAGATCAGCACGGGTGTCTTCGACTGTGTGGTCGTCGACGCAGACGGAGCGGTGCTGGTGCGACTCGATGGCTACGAGACGATTCCACTCCCGGCCCCGATCTCCGAAGCGGTGGCCGCCGGCCTTCACGAGACATTCCGTGGGTGAGATTCGATGAACGACACGGCAATCGTGGGTCGCCCGATCAGACGGTTGGGAGTGATCGATTCGGGTGAGACCGCCGTGCGGCTGCTCAACGCTGTCGGCGGCCTCAACAACACATCCGATGGCGAGCCGATCACGACCGTCTTGTTCCACCACAGCCCCGACCCGCAGCCGTGGTTCGGCCGCGAGGCGGACGAGGTGCGAGTGCTCGGGGACGGACCCGACCCGATCTCGGTCGCAGCGGTCGTCGCCAGTCTCCAGCAGGCTCAGATCGACACCTTGTGGTTGGGGGATTGGCCATCGGACCGAGCCGATCTGATCGAGGCCTGCGAGTCGGGTGGCATCGCCGTCGTCGGGCCGTCTGCGTCGATGGTACGGCGACTGACCGACCCCGGGAGCGAGCCCGGCGATGCGACG
Source organism: uncultured Acidimicrobiaceae bacterium (assembly GCA_963700265.1). GTDB lineage: Bacteria > Actinomycetota > Acidimicrobiia > Acidimicrobiales > Ilumatobacteraceae > Ilumatobacter. Next base: position 55,006 of record CAVOWX010000012.1, read on the forward strand.
GGTGCAGCCCGATCGCTCAAAGTCGGGGCGCCGACTCGCCGCGTCGAAGTCGACATCCTGGCTGATCGTCACGGCGCCATCTGGACACTCGGCGGACGCGAACGTCAGTGTGCGTCACGATCGCCGGGCGCTGCTCGCAGAGTCGCCGTGCTCGGCGATATCGGTCGATCTCGGCGATCGAATTCGATCGGCGGCGAACGAGCTGGCTCGGGCGGTCGGCTACCTCGGTGCGGGCGTCGTCACGTTCGTACACGATGGCGAGAACTTCGAGTTCGAGGCGTTCGATTGTGTCGCCGCGCCCGATCACGCCACCACCGAGGAGCGCACCGGCGCCAGCATCATCGGATGGCGTCTGCGGGTCCACCGCGGCGAGCCGTTGCTGGGAGGCGAACCGGACGGAGAGGGTGTCGCTGTCGAGGCCCGCCTGCTCGCCGTCGACCCAGACGACGGCATGCGTCCGGCGCCCGGTGTGGTCGCCCTGTTGTCGTTCCCGGTCGGCACGGGCGTGCGCGTCGACGCCAACCGCCGTGTCGGCGACGTCGTCGACGCCAGCGACCCATTGTTGGCCGTGGTCACTGCATGGGGCCCCGATCGGGCCGTCGCCCTCGGTCGCGTGCGGCGAGCTCTCGACCGCACGGCGCTGGTGATCGAGGGGGGTACGACGAACCGATCGTTGCTGCTCGGCCTGCTCGCCCACGACGACTTCGTCACCGGCCATATCGACGACGCCTGGCTCGATCGGTTGTTGTCCGAGCGTGTGCTGTCCGGTCCGGAGCCGGTCGTGTTGTTGGCCGCCGCGGTCGAGGCCTACGAGGTCGATCTGGTGCATGCTCAGGAGGCGTTCTACGCCTCGGCAGAGCGCGGGCGTCCGCAGCAGCCGGCGGAGGTCGGCTCCAACCTGGAACTCGGTTGCGCCGATGCCACCTACCGCTTCGATGTCGACCAGACCGGACCTCGCAGCTATTCGATCCGAAGCGGTCACATCGTGGCCGATGTGCAAGTGGACGCGTTCGGTGCGTTCGAACGCCGAATCACCGTCGCCGGCCGCCGGTGCAGATTGGTCGTATCGCCGACCGACACCGGGTTCCGGGTCGAACTGGGTGACACGACCCATGTCGTCGATCGGCTCGACGGAGTGGTCGTCCGAGCCGGGTGGCCGGCACTCGTCGTGAGCACGCTCGTAGAACCAGGCGACACGGTCGCCGCCGGTGATCCGGTTGCCGTGCTGGAATCGATGAAGATGGAGACCACCGTCGTGGCTCCCGTCGATGGGGTGGTGTCGGCGGTCATGGTGACCCCCAATGCCCAGGTCGAGCGGGGTGCCGCGCTGGTGCGTCTGCGACCGCTCGGTGCCGACGCTGTGTCGCCGTCCGATGACCACCCGGACGGTCGGGTCGACCTGACGGGTCTCAAGCAGAAGCCTGACTTCACCCGCAAACCGTGCGATCGGGTGTACGGCCCTCTGGGGGACTACCTGCTCGGCTACGACATGCCTCCTGCCCAGCTGCGCAAACTCCTGATCCAACAGCGCCGCCTGGCCGAGATCGCTCAACCCGGAGACCCGTCTCTGTTGGCGTGTGAGGACGGTCTGCTCGACATCTACGCCGAGCTCGGTGCGCTCTATCGGCCGCAGACCGCGTCCGATCCGGACGATCTGGTGCCAACCGAGAACACCCAGGAGTACCTGATCTCGTTCCTACAATGGCTCGACGCCGATCGGGCCGGGCTTCCCGCCGCCTATCGCAGTCGACTGGAGCGGGCGCTGTCGCGATTCGGCGTGCGTGGACTGACCCGCACGCCCGAACTCGAGTCAGCGCTGATGTGGCTGTTCCGCTCGTTCGCCCGAATCGGAGACCTGAGTCCGGTCGTGATTGCGATTCTCGAACGGCGCCTGGCGCACCGCGACGCGTTGAGTGCCCGCACCGACGCCGCTATGAGTGAACGGCTCGACCGTCTGGCGGCTGCCATGCAGGGCCGCCAGCAGCCGATCGCCGACCTCGCTCGCGACGTGCGCTTCCACTACTTCGACGAGCCGCCGATGGAACAGGCGGCGACACAGTTGTACGCCGAGATGTCGGATCACATCACGCATCTCACCACCCATCCCGACAGCACGGATCGCGACGAGCGGATCTCCCGGCTGGTTTGGTGTCCGCAACCGATGCGCTCGTACCTGCTCGAGTCGTGGCGGGCCGCCACGACTGATACGAAGGCAGCGGTCCACCGACTGGTTCTGGAGGTCTACATCCGTCGGATGTACCGCATCCGAGCGCTCGATCAGATCTCCATCCACGACACCGATGGCTTTGTCTACGCCACCACCGGCTACCGCTCCGAAGATGGCGACGTGAGCGTCGTGGTCGGGTACCTCCCGCTCACGTCGCTGCCGAACTGGTGCGCGGCAACCGCCGAACAGGTCGCCGGCCTGGCCGACGAGCGCTCGCTCGTGTTCGACGTCGTCACGTGGCGCGATGGACAGCGCCCGCAGATCGACGAACTGGCCGACGAGGTGGCCGAGGTCATCGCCGAATGCGAGTTCGGTCGCTCGCCGACTCGCGTCGATGTCACCGTCAGCAGTGAGAACGGTCATCCGCAGGAGCACTTCCGTCGCCAGAGCGTCTCCTTCGCCCGCAGCGATGACGGCTCCCTGACAGAACAGCTGCTGTACCGCAACCTGCACCCGATGCTGGGTGAGCGCCTGGAGATCTGGCGGCTGTCGAACTTCCGGCTCGAACGGCTTGCCTCGCCCGACGACGTGTATCTGTTCAACGGTGTGGCGCTGAGCAACCCCAAGGATCACCGCCTGTTCGCGCTGGCCGAGATCCGTGATCTGGTACCCGCTCACGACCCGTCGACCGGAACGACCTCATATCCGCGGTTGGAACGGATCGGTTTGCAGGCGATGGCCGCAATGCGATCCGAACTGAGTCGCTTCGCCGCCAGGGATCAGCCCGTCGCCAACCGGCTCGTCTTGGATGTGCAGACACCGTGGACGCTGCCGAGCCGCGAGACCACCGCCCTGGCGCATCGTTTCGCACCGCTCGCCGCCCGCGTCGGACTGGAGAAGGTGGTGATCAAGGTCCGCATCCCCGACCCGCAACCAGACGGGCCGCTTCGTGATTCGGTGTTGCAGATCGAGCAGGTCGGAGAGCCGCATTCTGGTGCGCCAGACGTTGGCCGGCCGAGACCCGGTCCGACCGCTCGGCGGCTACCAGCAGAAGGTGCTCACGGCGGCCCGTTTCGGCGTGCCGTACCCCTACGAGATCGTTCGGCTGCTGACCCAACGAGCGGCCGGCGGCGGGCTTCCGGCCGACTCGTTCGAGGAGCTCGATCTCGATGCCAACGATCGGTTGGTGCCGGTTCATCGTCCGCCTGGCAACAACTCGGCTCACCTCGTCGTCGGGCGTGCTGACGAACCACAGCGAGGTCGTGCCGGAGGGCATCAGTCGGGTCGCGATTCTTTCCGACCCGACGCAGGGGCTCGGCAACCTGGCGGAACCGGAGTGCCGCCGGATCAACGCTGCCCTTGCGTATGCACAGGCCCACAGCCTTCCCGTCGAGTGGTTCGCGGTCTCGAGCGGTGCCCTGATCGCGATGGACTCGGGCACCGAGAACATGGACTGGATTTCGCTCACGCTGCGGCGGTTGATCGAGTTCACTCAAGCCGGTTGCGAAGTCAACATCGTGGTGACGGGTATCAACGTCGGCGGTCAGCCGTACTGGAACGCCGAGGCGACGATGCTCAACCACACCAAGGGCATTCTCGTCATGACCCCCGCCTCGACGATGGTGCTGACCGGCAAGCAGGCGCTCGACTTCTCCGGTGCGGTCAGTGCCGAGGACAATTTCGGGATCGGTGGCTACGACCACGTGATGGGACCCAACGGTCAAGCCCAGTATTGGGCGGCGTCGTTCCCGGACGCCTGCGCCGTGCTGATGCGGCACTACGAACTCACCTACGTGGTGCCCGGCGAACGCTTCCCGAGACGGCGTCCCACATCCGATCCGATCGACCGCGACGTGCGCACCAGCCCGCACGCCGCACTGGTCGACTGTGTGTTCACGACCGTCGGCGATGTGTTCTCCGCAGAACTCAACGCCGAACGCAAGCGGCCGTTCGACATGCGTTCGGTGATGGGTGCCGTCGCCGATGCCGACTCCGAGCCGTTGGAGCGATGGAAGGATCTGAGCGACGGAGACACGTCGATCGTCTGGGACACGACGATCGGAGGCATTCCCGGTGTGCCTGCTCGGGATCGAATCGCACACGGTCGGACGCAAGGGGTATGTGCCGGCTGACGGCCCTCCCGCGTGGACATCCGGCACGCTGTTTCCGCACTCATCGCGCAAGACGGCACGGGCGATCAACGCCGCCAGCGCCAACCGGCCGCTCGTGGTGCTCGCCAACCTGTCGGGGTTCGACGGCTCTCCGGAGTCGATGCGTCGCCGTCAGCTGGAGTTCGGTGCCGAGATCGGTCGCGCCGTCACGAACTTCGACGGCCCGATCGTGTTCGTGGTGGTCTCCCGCTACCACGGGGGAGCATTCGTGGTGTTCTCCAAGGCGCTCAACTCGTCGATGGAGATCGCCGCCGTGGAGGGCTCGTACGCCTCGGTCATCGGCGGTGCCCCGCTGCGGCCACGGTGTTCGCCCGCGAGGTCAAGCAGCGCACCGAGCGCGATCCGCGCATTCGCGACGCACGTGAGGCGCTCGCCGGCGCTGCCGGTACCGACGTCGCCCGGCTGCGCACATCGTTGGCCACGGTCACCGAACGGGTCCGCTCGGAGATGCTCGGAGAGGTGGCCGACGAGTTCGACTCGATCCACACGATCGAGCGAGCGCAACGGGTCGGCTCGGTCGACCGGATCATCCCCGCCTCTGATCTGCGGCCGTACGTGATCGACGCCCTCGAACGGGGTATCGCCCGGCACTTGTGATCGAGCGCTCGGCAGCAGGGTCGGTGGTCACCAAACCGGACGTTCGACCCAGGTGTGCACCGGTGTCGCCGACGCCAGTTGGGACCCGGCGGACAGCCACCGTGGTGGGTCGGCGGGTGCCGCGAACGCGATCGTGAGCAGGAACAGCCCGTCGCGTCGCCACCAACCGGGCATCGCTCCGTCGGCGCCGGTCACCGTCATCGCCGCCCACCCGTCCGACCGCCTCGTGGTATCGAGGTCGACCTCGACCGTGCGGGTATCCACCCGTAGGCCGACTTGCAGCACCTTGAGGGCTGCCTCCTTCGCCGACCAGATCAGGTTGACCGCTTCATGGCGGGCGTCGCCGTCAGGTTGCGATTCGACGATCGCCTGCTCGGCCGCCGTGAAGAAGTCGGCGACGAAGCCGTCGGTACGTGGCTCGACGAGCTCGAGGTCGATGCCGAGCGTGCCGGCGGCGGTCGTGCCGGTCGGGCCGATCAGGCACACCGCCCATCCGGCCCGGTCACTGAGCGAGATGTCGACATCGGCGTTCGATCCGTCGATCGTCACGTACGGCGCCCCACTCTGGCGGTGACGAACCTCGATCCGCGCCAATTGCCGAGCCGAGCGTTCGAGCTTCGAGCACCGTGGCGATCGTTTGCTTCGCCGTCCATCGGCGGGTCAGGTACTCGTTTCGGCGCTTCGTGAATCGGATCGTGCCGAGGTGGTCTTGTTCGTGTGGCGAGAGCCAATCGAGCGAATTCGGCAGTTCGCCTTCGCCGTGCGCCGACCACCACATCACTGCCACATCGCAGACGGTGTCAGTCGCGCCGCATCACGCGAACGTGGTGATCAGGAAGTCGGCCTGGTCCGTGAACGGCCGGAGGTCCCAGGTGGCGAGGCGCAGTTCGAGTTCGAGCCCTACGCCCGAGGCGTCGAGCAGGAACTGCTCGAACTCGTAGCCGCGTCCCGACCCGAACCCGACGACGACCCGGCCGTTGGGACGCAGGTGGCGACGGAGGTTGGCGAGCACCGCCACACGGGTGCTCGGCGCCAGGAACGGGATCACGTTTCCGACGCACAACACCACGTCGAAGCCATCTCCCGGCCGACGTCGTTCTCCAGTTCGAATTCGGCCAGATCGCCGACGATCCACGAGGGCCCTGGGTGGTCGTGGATCGGCCGCCGCGATCAGTTCCGGGTCGACGTCCACGCCGACGACCTGGTGGCCGAGCGCGTGCAGCGCCGACCCGACGCGGCCGGGACCACACCCAGCGTCGAGAATCCGGGCACCGCGCGGCGCCATCGCGTCGACGAACCGAGCCTCGCCGGCGAGATCGTCGCCGGCTGCACGCATCGCCCGAAAGCGCTCGATGTACCACGCCGAGTGATCCGGGTTGGCCTGGGTGATGTTGACCCAACCGCTCTGTTCGACCATGTTTCCTCCTCGACCGAACGGCGCCAGGCGGCGACCGAGGGCATCTCTCAGGCAGACTACGGCGAGTCATGCCTGTCGACCCGAATCCTCTCCCACCGATTCTGCGGCACCTGCCGCCGGCGCCCGACGAGGGTGCGCTGCTCGACGGATTCACGGCGTACGTCGCCGACCAGGCGATCGAGATGTACCCGGCGCAGGAAGAAGCGACGCTCGAGTTGATCGCCGGCAACCATGTGATCCTCAACACCCCGACCGGGTCGGGCAAGTCGCTGGTGGCGGTCGCCGCCCATTTCCTGGCGCTCGCCCGTGACCAGCGAAGCGTCTACACGGCGCCGATCAAGGCGCTGGTCTCCGAGAAGTTCTTCGAGCTGTGTCGCACGTTCGGGTCGGACAGGGTCGGCATGATCACCGGCGACGGAAGCGTCAACGCCGGCGCCCCGATCATTTGCTGCACCGCCGAGATCCTGGCCAACTGGGCGCTGCGGGACGGCGCCGATACCCCCGTCGACGTCGTCGTCGCCGACGAGTTCCACTTCTACGCCGACCCGCAGCGGGGATGGGCGTGGCAGCTTCCGCTGCTCGAGATGCCGCGCTGCCAGTTCCTGTTGATGTCGGCGACGCTCGGTTCGACCGCCTTCTTCGAGCGCGACCTCACCGACCCGCACCGGTCGACCCGACGATCACGGTGAAGTCCGGCCGTGCGCCCGGTGCCGCTCGACTTCAGCTATCGATCGACCACGCTGCATCATTCGATCGAGGAGCTGTTGGCCGGGGATCGGGCCCCGATCTACCTGGTGCACTTCACGCAACGCGAGGCCACCGAGGCGGCCCAGAGCATGCTCAGTCTGAACCCGCTCAGCAAGGACCGAGAAGCAGCAGGTCAAGGAACTGATCGGTGGATTCCGGTTCGACTCGCCGTTCGGCAAGAGCTTCCGCAGCTACCTGGTCGGAGGAATCGGCGTGCACCACGCCGGGCTGCTGCCCAAGTATCGACTGCTCGTCGAGCGGCTGGCGCAGGCCGGCTTGCTGAAGATCATCTGCGGCACCGACACGCTCGGCGTCGGTGTCAATGTCCCGATCCGCTCGGTGCTGTTCACGCAGCTGTGCAAGTACGACGGCAGCGGCGTGCGAGTGCTCAGCGTGCGCGAGTTCCAGCAGATCGCCGGGCGTGCAGGTCGCAAGGGCTTCGACGACCGCGGCGACGTGTGGGCGCAGGCTCCGGCCCACGTCGTCGGAAACCAGCAGGCGGCCCAGCAGGCCGAGACCGACGCCAAGAAGCGCAAGAAGCTGGTCAAGAAGAAGCCACCCGAGCGCGGCTACGCCCACTGGGACGAGGAGTTGTTCGACAAGTTGGTCTCCGGCGACCCCGAGCCGCTGACGTCGAGCTTCGACGTGAATCACCAGATGGTGATGAGCCTGCTCGATCGGCCAGGCGACGGCTGTGCGGCGGTACGTCGGTTGATGGTCGAGAACCACGAACCGCGACGCCGTCAGCGTCACCACATCCGGCGTTCGATCGCGATCTATCGGTCGTTGGTCGACGCCGGCCTGCTCGAGTTCCCGGAGACCCCGACGAACTGGGCCGGCGGGTGCGCGTCAACTTCGACCTGCAGGACGAGTTCGCGCTGCACCAGCCGCTCTCGCTGTGGGCGATCGATGCGATCGAGCACCTCGACCGTGAGATCGAGGTGCCGCGACCGAGCGCCAGTGGGGACACCAAACGACGCGACCGCCAGCATCGGCCCGGCACCCCGGCGCGCACCGTCGGACGGCGCGTTCGCCGGGCTGGCCGAGATGCTCGGTCTCGACGACGCGGCTGCAGATGACACAGCCCAGAACGACACAGCCCAGAACGACGCAGCCGAGGACGAGGCGATCGAGCGACCTGTCCCAGACGGAATCGGCACCGTCGAGATGGTGACGGTGGCGGTCGCCACGAAAGGCGACATCGATCGGTCGCTGGCGATCCTGACGATCATCGAGGCCGTTCAGGAGAGCCCGGCGGTCGTGATCAACGCCCAGCTCCGACGTGCCAAGGACGAGCTGATGAGCGAGATGAAGTCGGCCGGGGTCGAGTACGAGGAACGCATGGAACGCCTGGCAAAAGTCGAGCCACCGCGCCCGCTCAAGGAGTGGATGTACGCCGACTTCAACAACTTCCGGATGAAACATCCGTGGGTCGGCGGCAACACCGTCAAACCCAAGTCGATCGTTCGCGATCTGTTCGAGCGGGCGATGACGTTCGGCGAGTACGTGCAGTTCTACGGGCTGAAGCAGTCGGAGGGCGCTCTGCTGCGGTATCTCTCCGACGTCTACAAGGGTCTGATCCAGAACGTTCCCGTCGAGGCCGAGCAGCGATGAGCTCGACGAGATCGTGCATTGGCTCGGCACCTGGTTCGCCACGTCGACTCCAGCCTGCTCGACGAGTGGGAACGTCTCCAGAACCCCGACGACGAGACGGCCACCGAGTCGGCGTCCGGGCCGCATGCCGAGCCCGAGAGCGACATCACCTCCGATCGACGAGCGTTCGCCACGATGGTTCGCAACGAGGCGTTCCGCTGGGTCGAACAGCTGGCGCGTCGCAGGCGCCCGGCAGCGACCGCCGAGGACCTCGACGTCGCGTCCGAGATGGCCGTCTACTGGGACGAGTACGACTCGATCGCCACCGACGGCGATGCCCGCCACAGCTCGCGGTTCAGTTTCGAGTCGGCACCGGCGGATCGAGCAGACCCTGCACGATCCGGAAGGGCACGACGAATGGCGTCTGGTCGGCCACGTCGATCTCGAGCAGATCGCGGGCCGAGGATCGCCTGGTCGTCTCGCTGGTTCGGATCGAGCACCCGGCCGGTGGGCAATTCGACCCTGGCCGGACCGACCCGGAGCGAGGACATGGCCGGTGATGGTCACGATCCTCGACGCCTCTCCGTTACACAGAACGAACGGTGAGCGCCGTCCGTCGACGATCCGGCCGACGGGTGTCACCGTCACCGACACGACGGAACTCCGCTGGTTCGTCGAAGGTCAGCTTCCCGACGCCGTTGCGTCGTGGTTCACGCTCGACGGATCGAAGGGCTGACCGAGCGAGCGCGTCGACACGTATCGCATGGATGGTCGTGTCGATACCGGTGTGAAGCGCCGCTTCGGCGAGACACTCGAACTCAAGGTGCGGCGTTCGCTCGGGGAGCTGCTGACGCTCGGCCGGGGCCTCGACCGGTCGACTCGAGGTGTGGCGTCGATGGAGCCCGGCCGAGTGTCTCGTCTCCGGCGCCCACGGCTTTCCGTGGTCAGATGTCAACAAGTCGATCGACAAGCGCACGGTTCACGGTCGACGGTCACGAGATCGTGTTGTCGGGGACAATCGAGTGATGATCGACGATCGGCTGCGATGTCGAGATCGCTGCGCTCGGCGTCGACTCGGTCGATGCATGGACGTTCGCGTTCGCCGCCTACGGCCCGATCGAAGAGCGTCGCTCGGCGATCGTCAACGCCGCCATCGAACGCGCTCGTCGCCGACAGGCGTCGTCCCAGACGAGTTCGGTCCCTTCCGACGGTCCGTCCGAGGGATACCCGGAGTGGCTGGGCCCGTCGCGTCACGCAGCGCCACCGGTGCAACCTGCGATCTACTACGCCGCTGAGAAGTTGGTTGGTTGCATCAATCGGTTCGTGCGTCGCAGCGTCGCTGCGCCGAGCCCGAGCCCGAGCAAGGTCATCGCAAGGTGACCCCAGGTCGCCGAGCACTCACGACCCACGCCAGGTCGGTCGGCGACCGCGACGAAGGCGTCGTAGGCGTAGCTGAGCGGCAAGAGGTTCGAGAGCAGTTCGAGCGGACGTGCCATCGAGCTGCGTTCGGTGATCAGCCCACACAACAGGAACTGTGGGAGAACGAACGCCGGCATGAACTGAATCGCCTGGAACTCGGTGGTGGCGAATGCGCTGACCGCCAATCCCATCGCCATCCCGAGCAGGGCGTTGGCGATCGCCACACGACCGCCAGCCACAGCGGACCGACGACGTCGAGACCGAGCACCCAGACGCCGACGGCGATCGTGAGCGATGCCTGCACACAGGCCACCACTGGCGAACCCGGCGGCGTAGCCGAGCAGCAGACCGAGTTTGGTGACCGGAAGCGCCATCAGTCGTTCGAGCGTGCCGGAGCGCCGCTCGCGGAGCATGGCGATCGACGCCACGAGAAACATCGAGACGAGTGGAAACACTCCGATCAGCGGCAGACCGGTGCGCTGGAAGATCGATCGGACGAGCGTCGAACGAGTAGCGAACCAGGATCAGCAACATGCTCGGCACCACGAGCAGCAGGGCGAGCGTGCGATGGTCGCGCCGCAACTCGCGGAGCACCCGGGCGGCGGTGGCCTCGTCGTGCGCCAGGTCGTCGCGATGGCCGGCGTGTCAGGGCGATCGCCTCAGATCGTTGATCCGACACCAGCGACAAGAACGCCTGCTCGATATCGGCGGCTCCGGTGCGTTTCAGGAGTTCGTCTGGTGACCCGGTTGCCAGGATCCGGCCCTCGCGCAGCAGGATCAACCAATCGCAGCGATTCGCTTCGTCCATCACGTGACTCGACACCAGCAGCGTGGTTCCCGACGAGGACAGTGCGGCGAACTGGGCCCACAACTCGTGGCGCAGTACGGGGTCGAGGCCGACGGTCGGTTCGTCGAGCACGAGCAGCGGCGGGTCGTTGAGGAGAGCGATCGCCAGCGAGACCCGAGCCCGCTGACCCCCGGACAGGTCGCCGACACGTTGGTGTTGATAGTCGGTGAGTGAGACGGTTGCGAGCACAGTGTCGATTTCGGAGTGCCTCGGCATCGAGCAGGCGGGCGAAGTAGGTGAGGTTCTCGCGAACTGACAGTTCGTCGTACACCGAGGGCTCCTGGGTGACGTATCCGACGAGCCCCCGACGCGAAGCAATGCCGGCGGGCTGGCCGAGCACCTCGATCGTGCCGGTGACGCGGGCCTGCACACCGACGATCGCCCTCATCATGGTCGACTTGCCGCAACCGCTCGGCCCGATCACGCCCACGATCTGCCCGGCGGGTACGGACAGATCGACGTCGGCGAGTACGGTCTTGCCGCCCCGTTCGACAGACACGCCTCGCAGCGCGACGGCCGTCGTCCGCGGATACTCGTTCGTGTCGGGGTCGTGAGGGAACATGGCAGCTGATCGTCGACGTCGGTGTCGACTCCCATATTGGACTCGTCGAACGATGTTTGCCAGGGGCCTTCGTCGGGTGGCGCCGCCGTTCGAGCGCCTGGTCGTTGGCACCTCGATCGGGGTTCCGAGGCGGTGATCTGCGATCATGCGGACCGTCATCGATTCGTCGATCGCCTCGATCAGGGGGACCACGTGGATCTACTACCGCACGCCGCAGGATTCGATGCCGGAGCGGCTCGACCGCATCGGCGCCCATCTCGAGCGCCACTACATCGACCCCGGCAAGATTGCCGGGTGCCAGGTGGCGGTCGGGCGGCGTGGCCATCTCGCGTATCAACGATCGTTCGGCCTCCGAGATCGAGAGCGTGGGATCGCGATCGGCGACGACACGATCTTCCGGATCTACTCGATGACCAAGCCGATCACGTCGATCGCGCTGATGCAGCTGTTCGAGCGCGGCATGTTCCAGATCGACGATCCGGTTGCCCGCTTCTTCCCGTCGTGGCGGAGTCATCAGGTGTGGGTTTCCGGTGCAGGTGACGACATGATCACCGAGCCGGCGAGCTCGACCAGTGTCGTTCCGCGACCTGTTGAGCCACACGAGTGGTCTCACGTACGGCGGCGTGCTACCAGGTATGGGCGATCAACATCCGGTCGACGCCGTGTACCGGTCGATGCAGATCCGCAGCGCCGGTGTCGACACCACGATGGTCGAGTTCATGGACAAGCTCGGCCAGGTTCCGCTGCGCTACCAGCCCGGGATCGGCCTACATGTATTCACTGGCCACCGATGCCTGTGGAGCCCTGGTCGAGCGGATTTCCGGCGTGTCCGTTCGCTCGAGTACCTGCAGGACAACATCTTCGATCCGCTCGGCATGGTCGACACGTCGTTCCAGGTCGCCCCGGACAAGCTCGACCGGTTCGCCGCCAACTACAGCCGCAATCCCGACAAGACCACAACGCTCATGGACGATCCGATCGCCAGCGCGTTCACACGTCCACCGACGTTCACCTCGGGTGGCGGCGGTCTGACCGGCACGATGGCCGACTACATCCGGTTCTGCGAGATGCTGCGCCGCGGTGGGGAACTCGACGGGCGGCGGATCATCGGTCCGCGCACGCTGCAGCTCATGAAACTCAACCACCTGCCAGGTGGACAGGACCTCGCGTCGGTCGATGTCGGGCTGCTGATGGAGAACGGGAGTGTCGGGGTCGGGTTCGGTCTCGGCTTCGCGTCGACGATCGACCAGGTGGCCACCGGGGCGTTGTCGGTCGGCGACTTCTACTGGGGTGGTGCGGCGTCGACCGTGTTCTGGGTCGACGATGTCGAGGACCTGTGGGTGATCTTCATGACACAGCTGATGCCGTCGTTTTCGTTCGACTTCCGTGGTCAATTGCGGAGCCTGGTGTACAGCGCAATCGTCGACTGACGAGACTCGCCGGCGGGAGCATGGCGTGGGGATGCGAGCTTCGTCAGATCGTCATGGTTGCAGCCGACCTGGCGGCCGCCGAGCGACGGGTGTGGAGCCAACTCGGCGTCGAGCTGTGTTACCGCGACCCTGGAGTGGCCGCGTTCGGGCTGCGCAACGCGTTGTTCCCGATCGGCGACAAACTGCTCGAGATCGTGTCGCCGACCAAGCCCGGAACCACCGCCGGCCGATTGCTCGACAAGCGCGGCGGCGACGGTGGCTACATGGTGATCCTCGAGGTCGACGACCTCGAGCCGGTACGCCGACGCTTCGACGAGGTGGGTGTGCGTCTCGTGTACGAGGCCGTCGGCGAGGGGATCGTCGGGCTGCATCTCCATCCGGCCGACGTCGGAGGGGCGATCCTGTCGATCGACCGGGCCGACACGTGGGGCGAGTGGCCGTGGGCGGGCCCGAGTGGCGTGAGCACGTGCGCGGCGAGGTTGTCAGCGAGGTGCTGGCGGTCGAGATCGAGGCGGCCGACCCGGGGCGATGTCGGCCCGCTGGGGCGAGGTGCTCGGCCGCCCGGTCGCCGACAACACGATCGCGCTCGACGAAGGTCAGATCCGGTTCGTGCAGGCGGGGAAGCGTGGCGAAGGCGTCGCAGGATTCGAGCTGCGCGCCTCCGATCCGAGCCGAGCCGGTCAGGTCGAGATCTGCGGATGCACTTCCGGTTGATCGCCGATTGATCAGCTGACCGCCGTCGACCTACTCGCCGGTGAAGATCGGGTGCGCTTCTCGACGAAGGCGGCGGCTGCCTCGCGATGATCGGCCGTCGACATCGTCCGCACCAT
>CAVOWX010000013.1:0-81872 GCA_963700265.1 uncultured Acidimicrobiaceae bacterium
GTTTGGCTGCCATTCCAGCGGCTGTCGCTTTCGGCGAGGCATTTCTCTCGCTTCGCGAGCAACCGCTCACATGGATGCAGTTCACCCATGGAAGGGGCGAGCAGGCGTGGAGCCTTTCTGTCGCGCCTGAGTTGAGTGAGCTGACGGCTACACCCCGGGCGGCGCTCACGGATGCCGAAGATTTAGCCGTTCTGGTGTCGGTCACCGAAGACGTGCGCACCGCGTTCCAGGCGACGCAAGAGGAGCTGCCCAAGTTCCGCGCGATCGTTGATGTGCACGGACCGAACTATCAGCATGTGGACCTTGCCACACCGGGTCAGGCAAGTGGTGCAGCACGCACGATCGTCGAATCGATACGGCGAGCACGTCACGAATTCAAGCCGATCGGCACGATTCACCTTTTCATGGCCGTTCCGCCCGGTCTGGCCGTACTTGTCGGGCAGCTTCTCAACACGTTGGGCCCGGTGCAGACATATGAGTACACGGCTCCGGGCGCGTCCGGACGATATCGCTTGGGAGCGTTGCTCAGCCCTACTCGTTGAGAGGGCGAGGCTCGTCATTCAACGTCCTTCCCGCGGAGTCAATCCGATCGTGTGAACAGATGCATGGTAGCGCCCGCGCTGCTTGGGATCGGAGATCCACTAGCGGCACTCAGTCGGCTGATCCAATCAGTGGACCGTTGCCCAATCGCTGGTGTCGATGACGGCTGAAACTGAGCGGTCCTGCCGGGGTGGTTTCCAGCTCGGCACAACCGCGGAGTTTTGGACCGTCGTCGACAGAACTCGGACCGATGATGTCGCTTGTCAGCAGTTTGTCAGCAGGTTGTCCGCGAACTGGACGAAACTAGCGGGTATCAGACATCACCAGACGGCACGAGGCGTCACGTAGAACACCCCCTGACCAGGTGTAACGGCCAACCACGGACATCAGCGGACAACCACGGACAATCGGCTTTCCGGAGTTCAAGTCCCCCCTTCGACACCAAATGACCAGGGCGAAAGCCCTGGTCATTGCCGTTTGTCCGCGATTTGTCAGCACATGTCAGCAATACATCGGTGTGCTGTCCCGGTTCATAGTGGACATGTTGGCTCCGGTAGTTGTGTTCCACTTTGGGGACTGGCTCCGGTACCTGGGCGACACTGGCTCCGGTACCTGCGTTACACCTGATTGGTTCTTTTGTCGGTGCTGAGCCTCTTCGATGATGACCTGCAGGGTCGTCGAGTCCGGGGAGGTCGTCATCGTGTTGGTGGAGTTGGGGCTGGTGGAGCAGCGCTATCAGGCAGTGCTCGAGGTGTTGAACGACGCTTCGACGGTGACCGATGTGGCGGTTCGGCTCGGGGTGACGCGTCAGACGGTGCATCGCTGGTTGCGGCGCTATGCGGCTGATGGGATCGCCGGCCTGGTGGATCATGTGTCGACGCCGGGTTCGTGTCCGCATCAGATGCGACCGGAGGTGGAGGTCCGCATCGTTGAGCTCTGCCGTCTGAACCCTGGTTGGGGTCCGAGAACCATCCTGTTCCAGTCGAACCGAGTTGTCCACGACCCACCGACCTACATCACCAAGACCCACGCCAAGCGCCCGATCGACAGGCCCAAGGACAGAGCCTGGGTCGGCGCTGTCCCTGGAAATCGAGCAATACTGCCTCGAACAAGGCATCACCGACGGCCGCACGAAAATTGGCCCAGCGCCCACCGAGCGTGACGCCGCCGAGGCCTGGCATCGAGCCAGCGAGGTCGCTTCCGACGCCCGAGTCGTGACCGGCAGCTGAGGGACGGTGGACTCGTGGGCGGTGGCGGGCGACGACATCGCACTCGTGCGCCACCGGTGGGCAGCCGGGCTGTGGCTGCGCCAGATGCCCGGCCCCGCCCGCGTCGCCCACATGGAGCAGCACCTAGCGGCGCTCGCCGCCACCGACATGACGCCGTCGGTCGCACACCTCGCCTTTCACGCCGTCAACAACCACGTGATCGGCTACACCCTGCAGGAGCAGGCAATGGCCTCCGGGTGGGTGCATTGGTGCCCGACGACCTGGCCCGCTGGGCTCACGAAGGATGGAACCAATGACCGTGCTCGACCAACTTGAGTACCGCCTGGAGCCGGCGAACACGGCGCAGAGAATGACGCAGCGGATCGCAGCGAGCGGGCCGGGCGCATGGCTGTTCCAGCGCACGCTGTACCCGATCGACGGCCGGCTCGTCGTTGCAGCCGTCGCCTCGGTCGTGGCCAGGCGTCAGTCGAGCCGGAACCCGCGTTCGCGCAGGAAGCGGGCGAGCTGTGCCCGCTCCGGTTGCGACACCATCGTCGCCTTCGCCACCGACCAGACGTCACCCTTCGGTTGGGCGTCGTGGCGACGCCGGTCGTACTCGGCGATCAGCTCGGGTGCCTCGCTGTCGTCGTAGCGATCGTGGTGGACGGTGACGCCGAGCGGGAGCCGCGGCGACAGACGCTCCTCGCGTTCGGGCCAGCCGACACACATCCCCGCGAGCGGAAAGACGTGATCGGGCAGGCCGAGGATCGCCGCCACCTCATCGATGTGGTTGCGCACCACGCTGATCGGACACGTGCCGAGGCCGACCGACTCCGCTGCCCACACGAACGTCGACAGGTGCATCGCCGCATCGGACGCGGCGTTGAGGAACGCGTCGAGGTGGTCGTTGCCGAACTCGACGCCGCCTGCGTCGGCCACCCGGCGGATCCGGCGGCTGTCGCCGCAGAACACGAGGAACCGCGGCGCGTCCGCGACCCACGGCATCGACGGGATCAGCTCCGCGATCGCTGCCCGGTTCGCGGGGTCCTCGACCACGATCACCGAGCACTGCTGCAGGTCGCTCTTCGACGGCGTGCTGAACGTCGCCGCCAGCAGGAGGTGCACGAGGTCGTCATCGACGGGGCGATCGGTGAACCGTCGACATGTTCGGTGGTCGAGCATCACGGCGATCGTGCGCGTGTCCAACGCGGAGATGACGGTGTCGGCGCCGAAGTCGGTGTGATCCGCGCCACCGTCGAGATCCGCTGCGAAGCGCGCGGCACCGAGTGTGGGCAGATCGGGCGGAGTCATTGGATCGTGGCCGGTCAGATGTCGGTGCCGGCGAGCGGGTCGGCCAACTCGGGCACGGGCGGGATCCCGCCGCGGCCCTTCATGCCCGGCGTCACGCCGCGCCCGAAGTGGGCGGGCATCGGGCGGCCGTCGTCGAGGCTGATCCACAGCCGAAGGAGGTGCCGCTTGCGCTCGGGCTCGGGCCAGTCGTCGTAGTCGGTGCGCGAGTGCAGCGTGGAGTAGTTGCACAGGAACTGGATGTCGCCGGGGCGGAAGTCCATGTGCAACGCGATGCCGTCCTCGGTGGAGATCTCGTCGACCAGGTCGAGGAACGCCCGCTCGTCGTCGGTGTGGCGCGGCACGGCGTCGTGGCGCTGCGCCGATTCGATGAACCCGCGGATGTAGCGGATCGACAGCAGCCCCTCGTACCAGCACGCGAGCGGCGACGTGAAGTAGGCCATCTCGCCCGGCCGTTGCTCGTTGCGGCGGTCGAAGTACCAGTCCTGGAACCAGAGGTGGGCGAGGTCGGGGCGGCGGATGATCGTCTCGTTGAACACCGTGGTCGACGACACCACCGAGCTCAGCCCACCCGACTTCGACGGCTGCAGGCACAGCAGCCCGACGGTGTCGGAGCTGTCGGTGTGGTACGGCAGGCGCACCCTCGTCTGGTAGCCGCGTGAACCGGGCTCGCGGATGTCGACGCCCTCGTCGGTGACGTGGCCGAGCAGATGGCCACGCGAGTTCTGCGACACCGGCACGCCCATGTGGAGCCCGATGCCCCAATAGGCGACTGCGGCGTCGTGCTGCGACATCTGCTCGCGGGGGAGCCCGCGCAGCAGCCAGAACCCCCGCCCGCGGTCGAGTTCATCGGCGAGTGCGCGCAGGCGCGTGCCGAGCGTCGGCAGCGCGAAGTCGTCCCGGGTCATCTCCAGCAGGGTGATGCCGCGGTCGGCGATGTCGGCCACCGCGGCGAGCACCTCGTCGACCTCGGCCGGCGAGAGCAGCTCGGTCCAGTCGTCGCGATCCTGCAGGTCGCGGCCGTACCAGGCAGCGGGTGAGTCGACCGGGGTCGACCTCGTGGCGGACAGTACGTCGTTGCTCATGATCCGATCTCCTGGTTGCTGGTCTCGGTGCGGGTCTGGCTGCGAGTCTGGCTGCCGGTCCGGTTGCCGGCGGGGAAGGTGACGGGTACGGATCGGGGGCCGCGGATCTGGCCGCCGGCCCAGGTGACCTCGCCGGCGAGTTCGAAGTCGGGGATGGCGGCGAGCCACTCCTCGAGCGCGACGCGCAGCTCCATGCGGGCGAGGTTCGATCCGGCGCAGCGATGAATGCCGACGCCGAACGCGAGGTGACGGTTCTGCGCTCGATCGATCACGAACCGGTCGGGCTCCTCGAAGTGGGCCTCGTCGCGATTGGCGGCGGGGAAGCTCAGCAGCACGCGGTCGCCGGCGCTGATCGGGCACCCGTCGATCTCGGCGTCGGTGGTGGCGGTGCGCGCCATCGTGACGGGGGAGTAGAAGCGGAGGAACTCCTCGATCGCGAGTGGCCACACGTCGGGGTCGTCGACCATGCGGCGCCGGTCGTCGGGATGCGAGGCGAGGTGGAACAGCGCCGACCCGATAGCACTCCATGTGGTGTCGACGCCCGCGACCAGCAGGATGGCCGCCTCGCCCAGGATCAGCGCTTCGTCGATCGGTTCGCCGTCGTGTTCGGCGAGCACCAGGTGGCTGATCAGATCGGTACCGAGGTCGAGGCGGCGCTGGGCGATCTCCCGCTGGAGGAACTGCGCCAATTCGACCATCGCACCGCGGCGGCGTTCGACGTCGTGGCCGAACTCGACGATCGAGCGGACCCACCCGACGAAGCGGTCGCTGTGCTCCTCGGGCACACCGAGCAGCGCTCCGATCACCCTGACCGGCAGCTGCTGCGCGTAGTCAGCGGCCGCGTCGGCGCGGCCGGACCCGATGAACGATGCGATCAACGACCGGCACAGTTCCCTCGTGCCGGGCTCGTATGACGACACCGACTGCGGTGACATCGCCGGCAGCATGAGGCGACGGGTCCATGTGTGTAGCGGCGGGTCGGCGTCGATCGGCGGGCTTCCCTGTGTGAGGGTCTCGTTGCGGTCGGCGACCTCGATGACGCTCACTCCCTGCGACGAACAGAACGTCTCGACGTCGCGGGCGACAGCGGTGATGTCGTCGTAGCGCGTCGGCAGCCACGAGCCGCCGTATCCATCGGAATGCGCAACGGGGCACTCGGCGCGAAGCGCGCCCACGTGATCGCTGGGTCGGCTACGTAGTCCGGGTCGAACAGGTCGTAGTCGTTGCGGCCGGGAGCCTCGATCGCCATGCGTGGCATCGTAGAGTGCCATTGTGGCACTGTCAAGTGCCACCATGGCGAGTTCCTGCTACCGTGCCTGGCATGTCGACCACCGAGGTGTCCGCCAATCGGGCCGACTTCATCCGGACGCAGGCGGTCGAGGCCACCCGACTGCTGCTGGCGACCCAGGGCCTGTCGCTCACGATGGATCAGATCGCCGACGGTTCGGGGATCAGCCGCCGGTCGCTCTTCCGCTACTTCGACTCGCGCGACGCACTGGTACGAGCGGCGATCGAGTCTGCCCTCGTCGAGTACGAGACCCAGCTGGCGTCGATCGCCGCCATCGATGGATCGCTCGACGACTGGCTGACGAGGATCATCGAGCACACCCATCGAAGCCACCTCGCCGCCGGACTCGCCATCTGGCAGCTCACCAGCAGCCCTGTCGATCAGCTCGCCCCGGAGCTGCGCGACGTCGACGAGCGTCGGCGGGCGATGCGTCGCCGCGCCACCCGCCAACTCACCGACCAGGCCTGGAGTGCCGCCGGCGGCACCGCGGCTGCACCCGACGTGGTGGTCGAAGCGATGGCGATGGCGGTGTCGAGCTACACCACCCAGTCGCTCGTGGTCGACCTCGGCCAGCCGGTGGAGGAGGTCGCCCGGCTCAGCGCCCTGATGATCGCGGCGGTGATCGACACCAACCTGCGCCCCTGAGCCGCTCGACGTTCAGTCGAGCGCCTCGGTGGCGATGTCGGGATACACCGCCTGGCAGGCGTGCAGGAGCGGTTCGAGGCCCAGCGCTTGACAACAAAGGGGCATCGGACTGGGGCGCTCCCTAGGGCCCTGCGGCAGGGATTCTGTGTGGCGAAGTGTGCGGGTGCGCTCAACGAGGTGCGGTGATTGGATCGTGTGTGGCGCGTTCGCGAGCGCTGGCGGCATCCACCGCGGCTGATGTGACGCTGTTTGAGGTCGAGGCGTCCCGAAGGCAACGCATGATCACTCGCCGCCACGAGTGATCACGACTCCTTCGCCGCGAACGCACGGATGCCGATCGGCTTCTGAGACGAATTCAGCCTTGCCGGCCAATGATGGCCCGGGGGCGCCCCGACCGTCCGGTTCGGTTACAGCTTGAATCTGTTGGAGAAATCCAATAGATTCGTAATATGCCGTCGGACCTGATGTCGCTGTCGGATGCTTCGAGCATCTTGGGTGTGTCGTCCGAGCGCGTCCGTCAACTCGTTGTGGCTGGCGAGTTGCCCGCGCAGCGGTTCGGCAATGCGTGGGCCGTTCCGAGGGATGCGCTCGTCGCTCGCCAGCACTCCTCCCGGCCGGGTGGCCGGCCGCTGGGTCCTGTCCGGGCGTGGCGCGAGATCGTTGCTGGCGACGTCGACCTGAGTCGGCCAGGTCGCTATAAGCGCCGGGCCGAAATCGTTCGCTGCGAGATGAGCCACCTCGACTTGGAGTCACTGCCCCGGGCCGTCGGCGCATTGGCGAGCGGGGTGCGAGGGGCGATCGCGTTTGGGGCGTCCTTGATCGCTTCTGACGATCACGACCTGTACCTCTCGCGGGGCGCTATTGGTCAGCTGGACTCGCTCGTGGCTGTCGTTCGTGACCCGCTCGGTTCGATCCGACTCCGAGTCGTCGAGGACGACGCATGGGCGATCATCCCGCTCGGCGCTTCGGCACCGCGAGGCGCTGTCGCACTCGACCTCCTCGACTCGGCTGACCCGCGGCACTGGATTGCAGCCGAGGAACTGGTCGCCAATGGTTGACGCCCCATTGGTTCGCCTACCGCCGCTTGCTGGTCGACAACAGGAATCGTGGCTGGCGTTCGTCGAACTGGCGCCGACTCTCGGTGATCATTGTCTTGTCGTCGGTGGTCAGATGGTGTTCCTGCTCGAGATCGAACGAGGTGCGCTCGACACGCGACCAACCGACGATGTCGACGTCGTCATCGACCTGCGAGTCGAACCGGCCGGCCTCGCCCGAGTTCATCAGACCCTGACCGACGCAGGCTTCGAGCAGGTGGTCCCGAGCGCGGATGGCATCGCTCACCGTTATGCGCGTGCCGGTGCGACCATCGACGTTCTCGCGCCGGACAAACTTGGAAGCCGCGCTCGGCTGGAGCTCGGAAGCGGACGAACGGTCGAGGCTCCCGGCGGCAGCCAGGCACTCGTCCGCAGCAGCGTCGTCCAAGTCGAACTCGCCGACGGCTCGGCCGCTCGCGTGCGTCGTCCAACCTTGGTCGGCGCGGTGCTCGGCAAGGTTGCCGCCGTGACGCAGATCGTCTCCCAAACCTCGGCAGAACGAGCGAAGCACCTGCGCGACGTCGACTCATTGGCGCGCCTGCTCGGCCCGACCGATCGAGAACAGGCAAACCTCACCCGGAAGGAGCGAGCTGTGCTCGAACGGATCGCCGAGTCGCCCGACCTCAGCGCGCTCGCGAAGCGTTCGGTCGCCTTGCTCGCAGGCTTGCCAACGCGCTCGGACTGACGCAGTTCGGTGCGTCAAACAGCACGCCGATCGCGGTGTCGCTTGTCAGCAATTTGTCAGCAGCTTGTCCGCGAACTGAACGAAACTAGCGGGTATCAGACATCACTACACGACACGAGTCGTCATCGAAAATACATGCTGAACAGGTAAAACGGTCAACTACGGACACCAGCGGACAACCACGGACAATCGGCTTTCCGGAGTTCAAGTCCCCCCTTCGACACCAAATGACCAGGGCGAAAGCCCTGGTCATTGCCGTTTTTCCGTGACATGTCAGCAGATGTCAGCAATACATCGGTGTGCTGTCCCGGTTCATAGTGGACATGTTGGCTCCGGTAGTTGTGTTCCACTTTGGGGACTGGCTCCGGTACCTGGGCGACACTGGCTCCGGTACCTGCGTTACACCTGATTGGTTCTTTTGTCGGTGCTGAGCCTCTTCGATGATGACCTGCAGGGTCGTCGAGTCCGGGGAGGTCGTCATCGTGTTGGTGGAGTTGGGGCTGGTGGAGCAGCGCTATCAGGCAGTGCTCGAGGTGTTGAACGACGCTTCGACGGTGACCGATGTGGCGGTTCGGTTCGGGGTGACACGTCAGACGGTGCATCGCTGGTTGCGGCGCTATGCGGCTGATGGGATCGCCGGCCTGGTGGATCATGTGTCGACGCCGGGTTCGTGTCCGCATCAGATGCGACCGGAGGTGGAGGTCCGCATCGTTGAGCTCTGCCGTCTGAACCCTGGTTGGGGTCCGAGAACCATCCTGTTCCAGTCGAACCGAGTTGTCCACGACCCACCGACCTACATCACCAAGACCCACGCCAAGCGCCCGATCGACAGGCCCAAGGATAGAGCCTGGGTCCGCGCTGTCCCTGGAAATCGAGCAATACCGCCTCGAACAAGGCATCACCGACGGCCGCACGAGAAATTGGTCCAGCGCCCACCGAGCGTGACGCCGCCGAGGCCTGGCATCGAGCCAGCGAGGTCGCTTCCGACGCCCGAGACGTGATCACACCGCCGAAGCGGATGATCCATCCCAAGCCCCCAACCGTCGAACCGATCCTCCGAGGACTCGAAGGCCAATCGCTCGACATCGGCTTCTGAAGTGTCCTTGGAACCGGTCGCAGACGTTCGGCAGCGTCAAGCGCGCTGTGTAACGAATAGCCCCTGTTCAATGAGAATCCTTCCGTACCACCTATGTGAGACGGGCCTGGTCAGGGCACGTGACCGTCGGCTTCCTCGTATGCACGCGTGTCGATGAGCGTTCCCCATTCGTACGCCCGCCGAGCGCTCGATTCTGGTTGATATGGCCGTGAAAGTGTGACGTCACGCTTGGGCCGCATTGCGCGCGCGGGCCGCTCGTCGAGAACCGGATTATGGCGGGCGGCGATATGCGTGGACTGTCGTGCGCGCCGTGCCGGATCCAGAGCAGGTCCGAGCGTCGTCAACACATGTCGATATGTGTCCCGACGTGTGGATCTGCAACCACACTCAGCCTCGGCGCTGGCGCCTCATCCAAGGCAGCACCCGACCCCAGATCGGTCATGTCCATCGTCCGCCCAACCCGAGGGTGAGCGTCGATCGCCCGACCAGGTCGCCGCTGTCCACCGCACCGATCGGCATCAGATCTGTGTACCACTGCTCGAGGTCGTTTGCCTCTCGCGAGATTCGATCATCGGCAGTTACACTTGGGGTCGAAGGCACGGAAGCTGTGCAACATGCGGTTACTGGTCTTGCGTGCCCCCAGGAGATGAGTGCGATGGTTGATGCGCAGGAGAGCTCGAATCGGCTGGCAACATTCATAGCGGTCGGTTCCGGACTTGGCGCAACGGTCGGTGTTCTTGTCGGCGGCGGACCCGGCATCGCGATTGGGGTCGGGATCGGTGCCTGTCTAGGCGTTGCCGTGGACGCCATTACGAAGCGCCGCACATAACTGGAACGTGACCGGTCCAGAACAAACACTCCGGCGACGTCTTGTTCGACATGGAACAGGCCGGCAGACCAAGCCGCTGGAACACCCTCCGCGCACTCCGAATCCAACGGTGGGCCGGTAAGCCTCGGCGCTCCGCCGCCATCAACTGACCACGAGCGAGCACATACCGTGAGCCCGCCAGCCAAGGGTGAGCGCGAGCGGCACTCTCCCCCTCTGTCTCGATCGGCGAAAGCAACGACCCTCGACCAGAATGCTGCGATCGGGGTCCGAGCCAACCGTGATTCCCGGGCGCCCGGTATGGGCCTGATTCGCGCTGCGGCGCGGGCTTCACCTGCGGAATCGTGAATACGCGCGTCTATTTCGGGCGCGGGCAGTTCGTCCCTTGGTGCCACGGTGATGGGGACGTCGGTCGTCACACCTGAACGGATGCAGCGCGCGTGCGGTCCTTGTGCTCTATCGGGCTTCACGCGTGGTTGGGCATGCTCGGCTTGGAGGTCACCGTGCTCGAGTTCGATGCCGCGGTCAAGCGCTTCGGTTCTGTGGCGGCGCTCGACGGGTGCACGTTCGCGGCCCGGCCGGGTCGGCTGACCGGCTTCCTGGGTCCCAACGGCGGCGGCAAGACCACGGCGATGCGTGCGGTGTTCGGGCTCGTCGAGCTGGACGCCGGAACGGTGTGTTGGCGCGGCGGCCGGTTACGGCCGCCGATCGGGCCCGATTCGGGTACATGCCCGAGGAGCGGGGCTCTGTACCCGAAGATGCGGGTACGGGACCAGCTGGTGTATCTCGGGCGGTTGTGCGGACGGGCACCCGACGACGTGGGCCGCAGTGTCGACGACTGGCTCGAGCGGCTCGGTCTCGCCGGTCGGGTCAACGACAGCGTCGACAGTCTGTCGCACGGCAATCAACAGCGTGTCCAGCTGATCGCGGCGTTGGTCAACGAGCCCGAGCTGCTCGTGCTCGACGAGCCGTTCTCCGGCCTCGATCCGATCGCCATCGGCGTGATGGCCGAACTGCTCGCCGAACTGGCAGCCGAGGGCGCGACGGTGTTGTTCTCCAGCCATCAGCTCGATCTGGTCGAGGACCTGTGTGAGGACGTCGTGATCATCGACCACGGCCGCATCGTGCTCGCCGGAGCGCTGGCCGACCTGCGGGCTGCGGTGCCGCAACGGTTCGTCGACATCCGCTACCGAGGGCCGGCCCCGGACTGGTCGACGCTGGCGGCGGTCGAGGTGCTCGAAACGAAGGACGGCCACGTCCGGCTGCGTCTCGACCGCGATTCGGATCTGGCCGCGGTCGTGGCCGTCGCAACGGCGAACGGTGAGCCGATCTCGTTCGACTACCAGCCTCCGTCGCTCTCGGAGCTGTTCCGGCAGGCGGTGACGGCATGAGCGACCTGCAGCAGGGTTGGCTGGTGGCGGTCCGGGAGATGCGCGAGCGGAGCCGATCGCGTGCGTTCCGGGCATCGCTCGTCGTCATGCTGCTCGTCGTCCTCGCCGTGATCGTCGTGCCGGCGCTGCTCGACGGCGGCGGAGGCACGCTCGATGTCGGGCTGACCGGCGACGTCCCCGAGGAGCTGCCTCGGGCGATCAGCGACCAGAGCGAGGCAGTCGGCGAAACGGTCGAGGTACATCGCTACGACGACGTCGCCACCGGGGAAGAGGCTGTTCGCCAAGGCGACATCGACGTGCTCGTCGTCGACGCGCGACGGCTGGAGTGGCGTCGGCAGGCCGACGAGCAACTGCGGTCCGTCCTCACGCAGCGCGATCCAGGTCGTGGCGGTGCAGGAACGGGCGACCGCTGCCGGCATCAGCCCCGACGCGCTCCTCGCGCTGGTTGCGCCGGTCCCGGTCGAGAGCGTCGAGCTCGGTTCGGTTGCGGGGCGGAGCCCCGATGACGAGATGGCCGTCATGATCATGACGGTGCTGTTGTTCATCGCGATCTCCACCTACGGGAACCTGGTGTTGACCGGGGTGGTCGAGGAGAAGTCCAGTCGGGTCGTGGAAGTGCTGTTGGCCCGCATTCCGGCGCGCAGCCTGCTGGCGGGCAAGGTGGCCGGTATCGGGCTGCTCGGGTTGGCCCAGTTCGGCCTGACCGCGCTGGTCGCGCTCGTTGCGACGACCATGGTCGACTCCGTCGACCTCCCCGCCGTCAGCGCAGGCGTGCTCGCCTGGGTCGTCGTGTGGTTCGTGCTCGGCTACGCCCTGTACGCCATGGTCTACGGCGCGCTCGGCTCGCTCGCGTCGCGGACCGAGGACGCGCAGAGCGTCTCGGGCCCGGTGATCGTCGTGCTCATGGCGGGCTACTTCGCCTCGTTCGTCGCCGTCGGACGACCCGACAGCGGCGTCGCCCGACTGGCCTCGCTGTTCCCCCCGACCGCGCCGTTGGCGATGCCCAGCCGCATCGCGATGGGCGCCGTCGCGTGGTGGGAGCCGGTGCTCGCCGTTGCCCTCACCGTCGCCGCGATCGTCGGTCTGCTGCGGCTCGGTGGCCGCGTGTACGCCGGCGCCATCCTCCACACCGGCCCCACGCTCCGGCTACGCGACGCCTGGCGCGGGCCAACGGGTTCGTCATCGATCGCATCGACGGCCAGCCCGCTTCTCGCGTTGGATGCAGGGGTTCGCCCGAATGCCACGGAGGAGCCGGACCCGACCGGCTCGCCGTCGGGTCCGGACCTCGCCGACGGTCGTCGTGGTCATCAAGTGCTGCCTCGGCGTCGTCATCGGTGACGGCCAGTCCCTGAGCCGTTGTTCGAATCGCTCCGCCACCGACCGGGGGTCGGCGACGCTTACATCATGGGCGCCGCGGCGGCCGCTCGTAGCGGCCACCTACGATCGGTGACGGCACACCTCGCACCCCACTGATAATCGCGGACCAGATCGCTCCGTGACGCGCCGCACCGCCGGCGTACTGCCCCTGGGGTCGCCGGCCCTCCGTCGGCACCACATAATCACTCCAAGTATCGAGTGGTTCGACGATCTCACCCGGCTCGCGGTTCTGAGCTCGGCGGGACGCCTACGCCGTCTCAGAAGACCTTCGTCAATCGTGCTGACGGGCTTGGGACCTGAGCGGATAGGCGAACCACCTCGAAGCGGTTTCGGGTTCAGGGTGCCAAGAACGAGGAGCCGTTGAGCCCTTGACGCCGAGCTTCGTCGTCGTCGAACATCGGCGCGCCGTCGCTGGCGTTCTTATCTCCGGTGGTGTTGGATGGAAACCCTCGGGAACTGCACAACCGAGGGTATCGGATGCCCATGGAACTATCGAAGCCGGTCTATTGGGAGTGGTGGGATGGGGATTTCGCCGCGACGACCCAGCAAGGCCGAGTTCAAGGCGGCAATCAAGGAACTGGAAGCGTGGCCGCTGACGGGGTGCTCCACACACCGTGGCCTTGGACGAAGAAAAGGACTACCGAGCGACGCTGTACGAAATGCCACGCAAAGGGGCGAATTTGGCTTGGCGTTTTCGAGTGTGGTCGATGCGACGGGTCGGGGCTGGTCGTCGAAACAAACCGGACGCTACGCCGGCCGACGCAGGACGAATTCGCAACTTGGGCCCGGGCTGGAGCGCTTCAGCGACGTCCGCTATGGATTGGACGCCCACATTCGGTTGTCGCGTGAATTGCCCGCAGTGTCGTGGGCTCAAGACAATCCACGAAGGTCCACCATCGAGGACGGCATCAGGGATGGACCCCTTCACCTACCGCGGACGTATTCTCGGGCATAGTGGGCGTAGCGTGCCGTGTCCGCTCTGTGGTGGAACCGGGCATGCCGACAAGGTGGGTTCTAAAGGGCTGCAGGTTGGTGGCCGCAGGTTCATTCGTGGCGCTGACGGCAAGTGGCATCTGCAATCGCGGCCGGTTTCGTGGTCGTAGACGAGAAACGCTCCTCGGACTCGAAACCGCCGCGTGTCGGTGGCCACGCACCGCCTCACATCACGGATGCGATCAAGCAGGTCACTACCTCGCTGCGGCGCTCAAGGCGCCGAGGATCGGCCCGGCTCGCCGATCCAGCTCGTGATGTCGGCTGGACACACGAGGACTGCCTCGCCGCGGTGCTCGACTTCGGAGTCTCCCCTCGCTACTCGCCGCGCTCCGGGGAACCGGCCCTCAAGCTGGCCTACCATGAACGGCACACTAACTACAGTTGATCACGTCGAGCACATTCAACTCGGGCAGCCCACGTATAGGTCTGACTTGACCGTGGTATTAGCTAGCAAACGGACTTGTCCTGCCTGTACCCCCGAGTCCGAGGCGCAGTTTCGTGCAGCCAGGCCAATGAAGCAGGGTGCCATGACGAAGGAAGACAAGTCGGCAGAGATACTGTCGATGAGGCAGATCGAGAGTCTCAAGTACGAGATTGTGTTCAGTGCCAATGATGGCCGCCACGCATTCGTCCTTTCAAGGAAGGCGGGTTCACGGTTTCGGAAGGACAATCAGGAGGGGGACAGCGGGATCCTCACCCATTCCGGACGCCAGCTCGTGAGTTGGAGAAGTACGGGCGACCGCATCGTCACACCTCGAAAGGTTCGTCCCCCTTCCGGCTTTCATGCGGTTCGCATATTCCTGTCCCATTCCACCAAACGGCAACTGGACGCCAAGCTCGTCTATGACGCGCTGGCCGATGCCGGACATCGGGTTTGGTACGACGCATACGACATGGCTCCGGGAGGGCCACTGCGGAAGACCATCCACGACAACATCCGGAGCAGCGATGTGTTCGTGCCATTGCTCGACAACGACTATGTCGCATCGGGCTGGTGCCGCGAAGAGCTGGAGATCGCAGCCCGCGCGGGCGTGTGGGTTGCTCCAGTCTCGATCGAGGCCGAGCCAATCGAGCTTGATGAGGCTTCGAGGGCCCTCTTGAAAGCGACGCTCGGTGACCCGCTCATCCTCCGTCTTCGCGACGGGGACGCTATCCATCAGCTTCAGCGCTTCACCTTCAACGTCGGTCAGGGAAGTCGGTCGTGATCGACAAACTCAGCGACTTCGAGGTCAAGGTGCTCCGGGCTCTCGCTGGGACGAAGCGAAGTGTTCCCTGGCACAAGCTCGCACGCAAGGTCGGAGTTGCCGTCGGGCTCACCACATTCATCGAACTGGACGACCGGACGGACCGCCTCCGCCGGCTCGGTCTTATCGAACGATCCGGCTTCGGGAAGTCATCCCGCTACAAGCTCAGCGGTAACGGTCGAGAGGTAGCCGGCGACCTCTGAGCGATCCTCATGTGAACGGTGAGGCGGTGACACAACAGGCAGCGCCGTCGCGTCAATTCCGTGGAGTGCGGTGGTTTCTATCCTGTCCGAACAGTTTCGCCGTCGGCCCCTTCAGCCTCCACCTCGCGGCCAACCGGGAGAGCACTCTGAAGCCGCTCCAAGAAGTGCTTCACAAGGTCGTGAACGATTCCTTGACGATCATCTTCACTCGATCCGTCATTGCGCACGAGACTCAGGAGGTCGTCGAACGCCTCCTGACGGTTCCGATTCGCCGCCTCGTCGAAGTAGCCAGATTTCCGCACGGCCTCATGAAACTCAAGTTGAGTTGAACAGTAGTACACGGCTGCCTGGATACCTGCGAGTTGCGAGGTGACATAGTCGTGGTCGACTGGGGGCTTGGGGGTGGCGGTTCGACGCCGAGCTTCACCGCTACGGCGGCGAGCAAGGTATCCCTTTCGGAGTGTTCATTCTCGCCACCCCACGAGGGCATTCTTACGGCGTTGATCCTGTCGAATGGCGTCGGTAATGGAACGCCGGTGGCTTGCACTTGCACCAGCTTCCCGGCGTCGTGAGCGGTCGCTGCTTCGTCGAGGACCCACTTCGATCTTCGTGCCTCGGCACTCCAGAGAACGACGACGGCCTTCGCCGAATCAAACTTCTCGCGAATGGTGTCTTCCCACAGATCACCCACGGCTGTGTCACGATCCATCCAGACGCTCCAGCCGGAAGTCTCGAACCACTCGGCCAACTTCTTGGCGCGAAGCAAGTCTGAACTCGTGTAGGAGATGCACACATCAGCCATGGCACACCTCCACCACGGTGGTCCGTTTCGATGCTGATCCCACACGCAGAGCCTCGAGGGCCATGCCACACTCTCGCGTATCGGCGCTGGCATGGCTAGACAGACGGTTCTCAGATCGGCCGCCATACCCCTTCGGGAGGCCCGGGATCGTCTCACTCGGGGATCGGCAACTGATACGAAGGTGACACTCGCGACGTCCGTCTCACCGTCGCCGGTCGGCATCGAGGGCCGCGCGACGAGTTCGACGGCCCTGACGGTCCATCGAGCGTCGCTGGAGTTCGCTTCTACTTCGTCTGGTTCGGGTGCGCCGTGGCGACATTCGTCAGGTAGACGGTCTTGGCGGCGTGGTCGATGACGTACCAGACGCGTGCACCCCTGGCCAGTTCATATTGCCACTGGTCGTACTCGACGCCGACGACGGTTGCCGTCGACAGGGTGCCCTTCAAACGGTGTTGCCTGTCGGGGTTATCGACGTAGGTCGGGTCGGCTGTCAGGCGATCGAACAGGTGGGCGCAGCTGTTGCGCTGCGACGCACACAAATCTGCCCATCCGACCTCGCACGATCGGTCAGCGTGCTCGACGTGTACTCCGACTTCTTCATGAGGCATTGGACGCTTCGCTTGGATTTCGCCATTGGTCAAGGACGCTGGACGCGCTTGCTGACCAGTTATATCGAAACAGCCCCGACCGGGCTCGCTCCGCTCGCCCAGCGCGAGCGGTGCCGCGCCATGCCGAGAGTGAGTCGAGCAATGGTCGCCAGGTGTCGAGATTCGCAGGTCTCGGCGAGTGGTCCGACCTCGGCGGCGAGCTCGATTTGATCGTCGATCGGCAAGAGCACAAGTGCAGGGCCAAGCGGCA
This sequence comes from uncultured Acidimicrobiaceae bacterium, assembly GCA_963700265.1. GTDB lineage: Bacteria > Actinomycetota > Acidimicrobiia > Acidimicrobiales > Ilumatobacteraceae > Ilumatobacter. Next base: position 16,644 of record CAVOWX010000013.1, read on the forward strand.
TTCAGGGATCGCGCACACACGTTGGGGTGTCTCGGTGGTGACGATGGCGCTGAGTCACGCGCACATCTGCCGTACATAGCTGCTCCGATGTCATGTTCAGGTTGGGAGATTCGCAGCGTCTGGGTTCCGCGGGTAATGGTCACCTCGCCGGCAGCGTCGAGGGCGTTGCCAACCTCGGTTGGCTCTTTCGCCAGATCTGACCACTGGAACACAGGGGCAACGGTAGTGGTGGACATGGAGACACCATACACCAGTTCCGAACCAATTCGGCATCACTTCCGAACGAATGCTGAACAGGCTACCGACGGCCTGCACCCCGTAGACCTCCCCAGCGAGCGAAATCGACTGACCGGTCGACGCTCACGCCGTAGTCGATCGGCCACCAGGTTCGTGCTCAGTCGCCGATTGCTATCCGGACATGACTGGTGCCACCGACGATGCTTTCAGGACAGTGCCCGTTGGTATGACTGTCCTGAACCGCAACGACTGTGATGACTGCGCTGACACTTGAGGATCACGGCGGTGTCCAGATCACGATCCCCATCCGGTCAGATCGCATGGGAAGCGACCGATGAAAGTCCCTCGCCCTAGGACTTCTCCGACTTCCGAAACCAAGGACCCGCTTGCCCGGATGCTGGTTGGGCTGGCAATCGCCCGGGCGAGTGTCCGGCCGCTCTCTCGTCAGTCGCGTTGCTCGTCGGGCCAACCGAGATCGAATTCGATGCCGAGCAGCACGATGCTGCCGTCGGCGACGAGCTGTCCGACCACCACCGATGCTGCGACGAGAGTGCCACCAACGACCAATACCCGATAATCGCTACGGTCCGGGTCACGGTTGGGTCGAGTCGAAGTTCTGCCCGCGAACTCATCGACGACCGTCGGGAGGTCGATGACGATGAAGTCGGTACCTGACGGTTCTCCGTTCGGGCCGCGGTCACCGCCGAGCTGGCGCTCGAGGTCATCGAAGGAATGCCTGGTCGACCCGAACAGTCCGGCGGCTGGTCACCGTTCGGGTGTGGGGCGTCTTGATTCGCAGAGATGTGCGCTTCGATCTTGCGTCGAGTCCGTTCGAGAAGCTTTCCGGCGACACCTTGCTCAGGTCCGTTTCGAAGCCGGGCGCGCACGATCGACTGGCGTTCGTTCGGGCTCATCTGCTCCAGCTCCTCTGCTGACCAGATCTTCGATGTATCCATGGCCACACGGTACCAAGCTGAGCTGCGGTGGGTGGCTCAACAGCGGTCTCGAAGCGAAGCGGTCAGGCCACCTCCGCGGTTCGCCTTCACGAACCAAGCAACCCTGCTCAGTCGTCTCAATCAGGACCGCTGCACGGGTGGTTCGGCCGGTGCCCACTCGACGGGATCGAAGCCGAAGGGCGTCGCACATCGGGATCCTCAGCCGAGACGATCGGCGACCTCCGGAACGCCGATCGCGGTCGGTCCAGAAGTTCTCCGCGTAGCACAACGTGCTACGCTCGCGATATGACGAAGACGATTTCTCAACGAGAACTCCGTAACAGAAGTGGGGAGATCATGAGTGGTCTCGACGAAGGAGAGACTTACGTTGTGACGCGCAACGGGCAGCCAGTCGGCGAACTGACGCCATTGCGTCGACGCCGATTCGTGACCGCCGAAGCCGCAACAGATGTCTTCCGCGAGGCTCCACCGGTCGATGCCGACAGGTTCCGCTCTGATCTCGACGCGATCGCCGACCAGGACATCCAACCTCGTGTCTGACGATCGACCAGCCCGAGGCATTCTCGACACATCCGTGGTGATCGACCTCGAGAAGATCGACGTCAGCGCGCTTCCCCTCGAAGTGGCCGTCACCACCATCACGATGGCCGAACTTGCTGCTGGACCTCACGCCGCCGCCGACCTCCACGAGCGTGCCAGTCGCCAGGATCGTCTCCGACGAGCCGAGTCGGTCTTCGACCCGTTGCCCTTCGACAACTCTGCGGCACGCGCCTACGGCAGGATCTATGCAGCGGTGCTTTCGGCCGGCCGCCAAGCGCGCGCGCACGCCGCCGTCGACCTCCTCATTGCAGCCGTAGCGTGTTCTGAGCAGCTCCCGCTCTTCACTCGCAACCCCGGCGACTTCCAAGGTCTCGAAGGGCTCATCACGGTCCACCAGGTATGACCCACCCGCGACGGCAGTTTCCGTACGCAGAGTACTCGACATGACGCTGGATGCTGCCGGCTGTCCGCAAGACGATCCTCATTCAGAATGCTGCTGCTTCGCCTTTGTGGCGCGGTCCATTCATTTGGGCGATGCTGGTCATATGTTGCGACGGCTCACCCAACTGGTTGTCGGCCTGGTCTTCCTCCTGGGCGTGTTTGTCGGGGTCGTCCTCGGCGGGATGCGGTCGAAGTCGCCGCCAGTCCTGAACGCGGTTCGACGGTTCAACCGCAGCGTGTCGAACCCGCGGCAGATGGCTACAGCCGGGTCGCCGGGTGCGTATGCGTCGGTGATCCGCCACGTCGGTCGCACGTCGGGACGAGAGTACGAGACGCCGATCGGGGCGATTGCGACCGAGGACGGCTTCGTCGTTGCGCTGCCGTACGGGGCGAACGCTGATTGGCTGAAGAACCTGCTCGCGAGCGGGTCGGCGTCGATCGTCAACGAGGGGAGCACCTACCGGGTCGACCAGCCCGAGGTGGTGCACGATGGCCGAGGTGATCGACGACTTCCCGGCTCAAGGAGCGGCGGATGTTGCGGGTGTTCGGTGTCGACAAGAGCCTCCGGGTGCGGCGCACCGAGTTGCAGGACACCTGATGCTGTCGATGGTGGCACGCAAGCACCGTTTTCACATTGCTCGGCGGGCGCGCCCGTCGGGGTTTGTTCGGGCGCGAAACTGACGCCCCGACGTTCGTCGCCTTGCCGGTCGTCGACGTCCCGAACATGGGCTTCTGGCTGGGCCCACGCGCCCGCGGGCACGCTCGCTGGCGAGATCCTGAACCAACTATGAGCGAACAGGTGTGAGTGTCCCCGGCGATGGCTTGGCGCCGGATCGCCACTTCCTCATCAAGTTGGACACGGCCAACCGACGACATCATCACCAAGGTCGTGCGGGGGATGCGCCACCGTCGATTGCGTCGATGCCTTTGCGACGCTCCCACTAGCATCCGCCCATGACGGTGTGGACGAATTGGGTCGGGAATCAGTCGTTCGAACCGCGCCGCTCGGTCGTCGCCTCGACGGAGGCCGATATCCAACGACAGGTCGCGGATGCGGCGTCGGCGGGATCGACGGTCAGAACCGTCGGCACGGCCCACTCGTTCACGCCGATCGTCGAGACCGAGGTGTTGATCGACACGTCGGCGCTGCATGGTGTGGTCGACATCGACCCAGACCGATTGCTGGCTCGGGCCTTGCCGAAGACCTCGATCGGTGACTTCGGCGTGCCGCTCTGGGAGCGCGGTCTGGCGCTCGCCAACCAGGGCGACATCGACACGCAGGCGATCGCCGGAGCGATCGCCACCGCCACCCACGGATCGGGTCGGCGCTTCGGTTCTTTCTCCAGCACGCTCGAGGCCGCTCGGCTGGTCGACGGGACCGGCCAACTGGTCGAGGTCGACCGTCGGTCGGACCCCGACGCCCTGGCAGCTCTCCAGACGTCGATCGGGATGCTCGGCATCATGACCGAACTGACGATCAAGGTCGTGCCCGCCTACCACCTGCACGCCCGCACGGACATCATGTCGTTCGACGAGGTGCTCGACCGCTTCGAACACGACATCGATCACTACCGCCACTACGGGCTGTTCTGGATGCCGACCGACGAGTCGGCTCGGCTCTACAACCTGGAGGGTGCTGGTGCCGACGACTGCGTCGTGAAGCGCTACGTCGAGGCCGCCCTCGACGCCCAGATCGAGTTCGGTCCGCACGAACGGTTCGGTCCCGCCCACCAGATCTACCCGATGCACTACGACCCCAACTTCCACGAGGTCGAGTACTTCTTACCGCTCGATCGCTGGCGCGAGATTCTGATCGAGATGCGGCGGCTGATGCTGCGCTGGCATCCGCTCAGCGTCTACCCGCTCGAACTGCGAGTCGTCGCCGCCGAAGACGCCTGGATGAGCCCCAACTATGAGCGCGAGAACCTGGTCGTGTCGGTGTCGGGTCAGCCCGGGGCTGAGTACTGGCCGTACCTGCGTGCATGCGACAGCCTGTTCGCCGAGTTCTCCGGCCGCCCGCACTGGGGCAAGCTGCACTTCATGACCGCCGACCGGATCGCCCGCCTGTTCCCTCGCTACGAGGACTTTCTGGCGATCCGCCGCCGCTTCGACCCGGCCGGCGTGTTCCTCAACGACCACCTGCGGCCGCTCTTCGGCTGAGTCGGTCGGCCGACCTCGGTCGTCTCAGAGCCGTTCGTCGAGTTCGACGGTGAAGCGTTGCAGTTCGGTGATCTGCTCGCGCTTGGCGTGGAGCGGGTTGATCAGCACGTTGCGCTCGCCACTGCGCGCGATCGACGAGCGCGCTCGGTACCGTCAACGCCAGCGTGCGGGCATCTCCGGCCCACGAACCGCCGACCGTCTGAGTGGCCGCTTGCTTCTCACCCCAACGCGCTGGCAGTTGATCGCGGTCGAGATGTTCGATCGCTCGGGTCGGGATGTCGAACTGGATCGCCAGATAGGAGGCCCGGGCGCCAAGCAGGTGGACCGACAACTCCAGCGTGGCCAGTGCCAGCGAGTCGGCAGTGTAGACCATCCGAGTTCCGACCGGGTTCCAGCGCCCACCGAATCGGTATGCGCCTTCGCCAGTGAGCGCCGCCGCGGCGTGACGTTCGGCGACCAGCCGCCAGACCCGCATCAGGTGAAGACGCCGTGCTCGAGCCGGCCGAGCAGTTGAAACACCGCCTCGGCGCCGACCTCGGTCGAGGCGACCTCGAGCGGAGTACGCCGGTCGAGCGCCCACGACGGAGTGGTCAACCAGGTCCGCGCCTCGGCGCTGCCGCCGACCACCTCCGATGTCCGGCGGATCAGTCGCAACAGGCGCGCCAGACGATCACTCTCCAGCGTGTCGAACCGCCCGGCGCTCTTGCGGCGCGCCCAGGTGCGAGGTGAGATGTGGAGCCACTCGATCAACTCGACCGAGGGAACCCCGAGCGCCGAACTCGCCGTGGCAAGCGTTGCGACAGGGAGCCCCTCTCGAACATCCTGCTCCGTCACTCGAACTGCCTGTGCCATATGGCGAACGCTACCATGCCACATGGCGGAAATGGAGGGCGGGGTCAGAGCTGCGACACGAGGTGGGTCACGACCTCGCCGACCGCTCTGTCTGCTCGTTCGCCGGTTGAGCGGTCTTTAACCTCCACGAGGCCGTCGGCGATGCCGCGGCCGACGACGACGATGGTGGGCACTCCGATCAGTTCAGCGTCTTTGAAACGCACGCCGGGGGAGACGCCTTCGCGATCGTCGAACAGCACCCGCAGGCCGGCTGCTTCCATCTCGGTCGCCAGCTGTTCGGCGGCGGGGCGTTGCGGCCCGCCCTCCTTGCCGGCGATCACGAGGTGCACGTCGGCCGGGGCGACCTCGCGCGGCCAGCACAGGCCGAGCTCGTCATTGTTGGTTTCAGCCAAGGCGGCGACGGCTCGTGACACACCGATCCCGTACGAGCCCATCGTGACCGTGATCTGCTTGCCGGCCTCGTCCTGCACGGTGAGCCCCAAGGACTCGGCGTACTTGCGGCCGAGTTGGAAGATGTGGCCCATCTCGATGCCGCGGGCGAGTTCGACCGGTTCGCCGCAGTTCGGGCAGGCGTCGCCGTCCACCACCTCGGCGGCCTCGATCAGGCCGTCGGCAATGAAGTCACGACCGTAGGTGAGACCGACCACGTGCTTGCCCGACTCGTTGGCGCCGGTAACCCAACGCGTGCCCTCGACGATCCGAGGATCGATCAGGAAGCGGATCCCCGAGCTGCCTTCGGCGCCGAGCGCGCCGGGTCCGATGTAGCCCTTCACCAGTGCCGAGTTGCGGGCGAAGTCGGCCTCGTCGAACGCCTCGATCTCGGCCGGGACGACCTGCGCCTCGAGCCGCTTCATGTCGACCTCGCGATCGCCGGGCACACCGATCGCCAGCGGTTCGGTGCTGCCGTCGGGGTGGCGCAGCTTGACGATCACGTTCTTCATCGTGTCCGCCGCGGTCCACGGTCGATCGCCGCGGGCCAGGTCGGGGCGGGCATTGAGATGGTCAACCAGGGTCTGGATGGTCGGCGTGTTCGGGGTGTCGACCACGTTGGCGGCCGGAAGTCCGTCGAGTGCGACGGAGTCAGGCACGGTGACGTTGAAGGCCTCGGTGTTGGCTGCGTAGTCACACGACGAGCAGCGCACGTAGGTGTCCTCACCGACCTCGAGCGGAGTGAGAAACTCCTCGGAAGCCGAGCCGCCCATCGCACCCGACATCGCCGAAACGATCACGGTCGGCAGGCCGAGCCGCTCGAACGTCTTGATGTACGCCTCGCGATGCCGGTCGTACGAACGCTGCAAGCCCTCGTCGTCGAGATCGAAGCTGTACGAATCCTTCATCACGAACTCGCGGCCGCGCAGCAGGCCGGCCCGGGGACGCGCCTCGTCACGGAACTTGGTTTGGATCTGATAGATCGACAGCGGCAAGTCTTTGTACGAGCCGAACAGACCCTTCACGAGCAGCGTGAACATCTCTTCGTGGGTGGGTGCCAGCAGGAAGTCGTTGCCGTGGCGATCCTTGAGGCGGAACAGGTTGTCGCCGTACTCGACCCAGCGCCCGGTGGCCTCGTAGGGCTCCTTCGGGAGCAAGGCAGGGAAGTGGACTTCCTGGAAGCCGGCAGCGTCCATTTCCTCGCGGACGATGCGCTCGACGTTGCGGTACACGATCCAGCCGAGCGGGAGCCAGGTGAAGCCGCCGGGGGCGGCGCGGCGGATGTATCCGGCCCGAACGAGCAGGCGATGGGAGGCAACTTCGGCGTCGGAAGGATCGTCGCGAAGTGTGCGAAGGAAGAGGTTGGACATGCGGAGCACCCCGGCAAGATACCCCTCTGTCGAGGTATACTCGGGTGTTCCTATTTGGTTTGGTTACCGAAAAGGCGTGGGCTCGTCCCACGCCTTGTTTTGTGAAAGGAGGTAGATCAACTTGTCCGATGGCCCCGTTATGCAGCGTGTTCGCGGCATTGTCGAACCGATCACCTCCGACCTCGAGCTCGATTTGTACGACCTGGAGCAGCGCGGAGCAACATTGCGAATCACCCTCGACGCGCCGGTCGGGTCCGCCACAGGGCTCGACATGGACAAACTGGCGTTGGCCACTCGTTTGATCTCCCGCGAAATGGATCACCAGGATCCGATCCCCGGCAAGTACACGCTCGAGATCACCACGCCAGGTGTCGAACGCACCCTCCGACTGCCGCAGCACTTCCACGCGCGAAGTTGGCAAAACCGTCAGCATCCGGCTCGCCGACACCACCGCAGACGAGCGTCGATTCGAGGGTGAGCTGATCGCCGCCGACGACACCACTGCCACCGTGCGGATCGATGTCGGCGGGGAGACTTCGGACCGGATCGTGGAGATCGCCTCGATCGACCGTGCTCGCACCGTGTTCGTGTGGGGCCCGCAGCCCAAGTCGGCCGGCAAGGGCACGCCCAGAAGAAGAAGAAGAAGTCGCCACAGAGTTCGAAGCAGTCTCAAGATTCGAAGAAGGAGTCATCGTGAGCAATCTCGACATGAGCGAAGCCATTCGCCTCCTCGCCCAGGAAAAGGGCATGTCAGAGGACGACCTGTTGCACGTGCTCGTCGAGGCGCTGGCCAGTGCCTACAAGCGCCGGCCCGGTGCCGCCGATGAGGTCGTCGTCGAGGTCAACCCGATCAGCATGGCGTTCACGTTCACCGCCTACGACCTCGACGAGGACGGCAACTGGGTCAACGAGCGCGACGACACGCCGAAGAAGGAAGAGCTGGGGCGGATCGCCGCCCAGACGTTCCGCCAGGTGATGAGCCAGCGGATCCGCGAGGTCGAGCGTGACCGCAAGTTCGAGGAGTACGCCAACCGCGAAGGCGACATCGTCACCGGCATCATCCAGCAGACCGACACCCGCTACACGCTGCTCGACCTCGGTCGGGTCGAGGCGTTGTTGCCGCAGGCCGAGCAGGTTCCCTACGAACGTCCCAATCCGGGCGATCGCTCGAAGGCGTACATCGTCGAGGTCCGCAAGACGGCCAAGGGCCCCCAGATCGTCGTGTCTCGCACACACCCCGGCCTGATCAAGCGGCTGTTCGAGCTCGAAGTCCCCGAGATCGCCGACGGCATCGTCGAGATCAAGGCGTGTGCCCGTGAGCCAGGCCACCGCACCAAGATCGCGGTGTGGTCGAACGATCACAACGTCGACCCGGTCGGCGCCTGCGTCGGCGCCCGCGGTGCCCGAGTGCGCATGGTCGTCAACGAACTGCGCGGCGAGAAGATCGACATCGTGCCGTTCAGCGAGGACCTCGCAGACATGGTGGCCAAGGCGCTCTCTCCGGCCAAGGTGACCCAGGTCAACATCTCTGACGATGGCACCGCGGCCGACGTGATCGTGCCCGATCACCAGCTCAGCCTGGCGATCGGACGTGAGGGCCAGAACGCCCGCTTGTCGGCTCGCCTCACCGGGGTTCGTGTCGACATCCGCTCCGAGTCGCAGGTCGCCGAAGGTGTGCCTGCCGGTGGCTACCTCGATGCTCATGTCGAGTACGCCGAAGGTGAGTGGGTCGAGAATGCCGAGACCAAAGAGATGGAATGGCACGCCGCCGACGGTTCGATCCTCAGCCAAGTCGAGTGGATCCAGCAGACCGAGGGCGTGACAGCCGAGGAGGCCGCTGCCCTCATTGCTGCCAGCGCTGCCGACGGCGATGCTGATGCCGGCGATGGCGATGCCGATGATTCCGCTGACGACACTGAAGTCGGCGAGAGCAATGACGCAGCCGGTGATGGCGACGCCGAGTCGAGTATCGATGACGTGTCCGAGGAGGCGGCTGACGAGGCCGTCGCCGAGGCGCCGGTGGAAGCACCGGTCGACGGGTCTGGTGACGATGGAGATGCCGAAGCCCAGTGACGATCATGATCCCATTCGCACCTGCATCGGTTGCCGTCAGCGGCTTCCGCAGGCCGACCTACTCCGTTGCGTCCTCGGCGCCGACGGTGTGGTTCGGATTGACCGCCATGCACCAGGACGCGGTGCATGGCTGTGCGGATTGGGATGCTTCGAACCGGCGCGACGACGCCGGGCATTCGATCGGGCGTGGCGCACTGCGGTGCCCGCCTCAGCGATCGAACGACTTGCGACCGAGTTGACCGGTCGAACGAACTGATGCACCGGGTGGGGAACGACTCCGCCCATGCGAGACTGAAGAGACGACGAAAGGTTGACACCCAGCGTGGCGAAGAACATCCGGGTACATGAACTAGCGAAGGAACTCGGCATGACCAATGCCGAGACCGTCGATCTCTGCGAGGCGCTCGGCGTTCCCGTCAAGAGCCATTCATCGTCGTTGCAAGAGGCGTACGCCGACATGGTGCGCCGCCGTGCCGTGCGCGACGGGTTGACCCGTGACGAGCAGCCGGAGGAGCCAGACACCCCGAAGCAGGCCGCCAAAAAGGCGGCAGCCAAGAAGGCTCCCGCCAAGAAGGCTCCCGCCAAGAAGGCTCCCGCCAAGAAGGCTCCCGCCAAGAAGGCGGCCGCCAAGAAGTCAGCTGCCGAGGACGCACCGGCAGCCAAGACGACAGCAGCCAAGACGACAGCTGCCGAGGATGCTCCGGCGGCCGACAAGGTGCCCGCTACGGCCAAGGCCGAACCGGCCGACGCACCCGTTGCCGAGGCGCCGGTCGAGTCACCAGCAGCCGAGCCCGCGCCCGAGCCACCCGCGTCCGAGCCGCCGCGGCCGAGCCCGTCGCCGAGACCCCGACCGAGGTCGAGCCCCCCGTCGAGGCGCCCGCCGCGACGGAAGCGCCCGATGACGGCTCCTGTCGAGCCCACCCCCGAGGCCGTTCACACGATCTCGAGCCCCGGCCCCGAGTCCGCTGATCATTCCGGTCGCATCATCTTCGAGTGGTCGCCCCGACCCCAGCGCACCCAAGCCGGCTGAGCAGCCCGCCGCACGGTCCGAGGCTCCGGCAGGCAAGCCGACACCTTCCAAACCAGCCGACCCGGAGGCACCTCCCACCCCGCCGCGTTCGATGGCCGGCAAGCCGATCCCACCTCCTCCCGGGCGTCCCATCTCGGCGACTGGCAAGCCGATCCCGCCGCCTCCCGGCTCGGCCCGTCCGGCCGGACGGGCCGCCGGTGGCCCCGGTGGCCGTAGCGGCGGATATGCCGGTCGCCCAAGTGGTGGTCCCGGTGGATATGCCGGCCGTCCTGGTGGCGGTCCCGGCGGTGGCGGCCCAGGTGGCGGCCCCGGCCGTCCGTCTGGCGGTCGCCCGAGCGGGCAACGTCGACCACCTCGTCGCAGCAAGCGTCGTCGTCGTCGTGACCGCGATGAGTTGCAGCCCCAGGAGCAGTCGTTCACCGCTCATGACGCGCCCGTGCCAGACGGCACGATCGTCGTCGAGCGCGGCGTGTCGGCCCAGGAGTTCGGCCCCAAGCTGAACCGCACCGCCGGTGACGTCATCAAGTTCCTGCTGCAACACGGCGAGATGCTGACCGTCACGATGGGTCTCTCCGACGAGCACATGGAGCTGTACGCCATGGAACTCGGAGCAGATCTGCTGCTCGTCGATCCGGGCCAGCAGCAAGAGGTGCAGTTGCAGGCGTTGTTCGACGACAGCGATGACGACGACGAGGAACTGCTCGAAGTTCGCCCGCCGGTGATCACCGTCATGGGTCACGTCGACCACGGCAAGACCACCGTGCTCGACCGGATTCGGTCCGCCAACGTGGTCGACGGCGAAGCCGGCGGCATCACCCAGCACATCGGTGCCTACCAGGTGGTCCGCGACGGTCACCATCTGACCTTCATCGATACGCCAGGCCACGCGGCGTTCACCCAGATGCGCGCCCGCGGCGCCGATGCCACCGACATCGTCGTGCTGGTCGTCGCTGCCGACGACGGTGTGATGCCTCAAACGATCGAGGCCATCAACCACGCCAGGGCGGCCGATGTGCCGATCGTGGTCGCCCTCAACAAGATCGACAAGGAGAACGCCGACCCGCAACGTGTGCTCTCCGAGCTCGCCGAGCACGAACTGGTTCCCGAGACCTGGGGTGGCGACACGATCGTCGTCGAGATGTCAGCGCTCGAGAACCTCGGCATCGACGACCTGCTCGATCAGCTCCTGGTCGTCGCCGAGCTCGAAGACCTGCAGGCCAACCCGACCGGGCGAGCCAAGGGCGTCGTGCTCGAGGCCAACCTCGACAAGGGTCGTGGTCCGGTTGCAACGATCCTGGTCGACAAGGGCGAACTCAAGATCGGCGATCCGATCGTGGCCGGCCCTGCATGGGGCAAGGTCAGGGCGATGATCAACGACAAGGGCGAGCAGGTCAAGGTGGCCTACCCGTCGATGCCGGTCGAGGTGCTCGGGCTCGGTTCGGTTCCGGAAGCCGGCGACGAGTTCCGCTCCGCTCCCGACGAGAAGACGGCCCGCACCGTCGGCGAGGCCCGCGAGTTCCATCGTCGGGTCCGCGACCAGCGCGGCGACGCTCGGGTCAAGACCGGAGTCAAGCTCGAGGACATCTTCGATCAGCTCCAGAGCGGCGAGTCCGCCACGTTGAACTTGATCCTCAAGGCCGACGTGCAGGGTTCGCTCGAAGCGGTCACCGAGAGTCTCCGCAAGCTCGGACGCGACGAGGTCGACCTCACGTTCGTGCACCGTGCCGTCGGCGGGATCACCGAGAACGACATCTCGCTGGCATCCACCACGAACTCCACGATCATCGGGTTCAACGTGCGTCCTGATCGCAAGGCGCGCGAGGCTGCCGACGTCGAGACGGTCGAGATCCGTACCTACGAGATCATCTACAAGCTGCTCGAAGACATCGAGCAGGCGATGGTCGGCATGCTCGCCCCCGAATACGAAGAGGTCGTCACCGGCGATGCCGAGGTGCGCGAGATCTTCCGGGTCCCCAAACAGGGTGCGATCGCCGGCTGCCTCGTGCAGAACGGTGTCATCACCCGCGGCTCGAAGGTGCGCTTCTTGCGTAACGGCACGATCATCTGGAAGGGCGCCGTGCAGTCGCTGCGACGCTTCAAGGACGATGCCCAAGAGGTCCGTGCGGGCTTCGAATGCGGTATCGGCCTGTCCGACTTCCAGGACCTCAAGCCCGGAGACGTCATCGAGACCTACGACGAGCGCGAGATCGCTCGCACGTTGAGCTGACGATCCATGGCAGGGCGCGGACGTCGTTCGAGTGGTGGCAACAGCGGTGGTGGTCGCAGCGGCGGCCATCGCTACCCGCGCTCGGCCCGCGTCGGTGAAACCCTGCGCGAGATCATCGCCGAAGAACTGGTGCGGATCGACGACGAGCGCCTGTCGTTCGTGACGGTCACGGGCATCGAAGTCGACAACGAGCTCAACCGGGCCCACGTCTACTTCGACTCGCTGGCCGGCGAAGAGGCCGACGAGCAGATCATCGAGGCGTTGACCGCTCACCGCGCTCGGCTGCAGTCGTCGATCGCCAAACAGATCCGGGCCAAGAAGACCCCGATTCTCGACTTCCGTGCCGATATCGCATTGCGGTCCGCCGAGCGGATCGACGACATCCTCCGCGAGGATCGTCAACGTCGTGGCCAGGCGTAAGCCAGCCACCACGCACGGCCTGTGCGTCGTCGACAAGCCGGCTGGGGTGACCAGCCACGACGTCGTCGGCATGCTTCGCAAACGGTTCCACGAACGCCAAGTCGGCCATGCCGGCACACTCGACCCCGATGCCACCGGCGTGTTGGTGGTCGCCGTCGGGATGAGCACCAAGCTGCTGCGGTTCGTCGAGAAGACCACGAAGCGGTATGTCGGCGAGGTGGTGCTCGGCACCGAAACGAACACCCTCGACGCGGCGGGCGAGGTGACCGCAACCCACGAGATGGCCGGCGTCACGGTCGAGCAGGCCCGCCAGGTTGTTGCCGATCACCTGCTCGGACCGATCCAGCAGATCCCACCGATGGTGTCGGCGATTCGGATCGATGGCAAACGGCTGCACGAGCTGGCCCGTGAGGGGATCGAGGTCGAGCGCCAGCCGCGCCCGGTCACGATTCACTCGTTCACCGTCGATCAAGGCCCCGAGCCTGGGGTGCTGGCGATCGAGGTCGAATGCTCGGCCGGCACCTACATCCGCACGTTGGCCGCCGACCTCGGCCACCTGTTGGGTGGGGGAGCGCACCTTCGCAATCTGCGGCGTACCGCGGTCGGCGAGTTCCGGCTCGGTGAGCCGGGAGCAGGTCCACCCGACGACTGCGAACTGCTGCCGGTCGATACGACCGTGCGCGGGTTGGAGCGAGTCGACATCGACGCCGAGACGGCGGCGCTGGTCGGGAACGGTCGGGTGTTGCCCAGGTTCGAGGGAGTCAGCGGTGACGGACCGTGGGCACTGTTCGGCCCCGATGGCACGTTGTTGGCCGTGTACGAGGTGTTCCGCGACGAGCAGGTGAAGCCCTCGGTCGTGTTGCCAACGGCTGTCGGCGGGTAGCGTCAACGCCCGTGCTGGTCGTCACCGATGCAAGCTCTGCGCCGTTTCCGAACGAGCGCACGGTCATCACGATCGGGGCGTACGACGGCCTCCACCACGGCCATCAGTCGGTGATCGCACAGGTGCGCCAGATGGCCGAGGCGAGAGGGGCCCGCTCGGCGGTCGTCACCTTCGATCGTCACCCGGCCACGATCGTGCGACCCGAGTCGGCTCCCAAACTCTTGACTGATCACGACCAGCGGATGGAACTGCTCGAAGCGACCGGCGTCGATGCCGCCGTCGTGTTGCCGTTCGATGAGGCTCAGTCGCAGGAGTCACCGCTGGCATTCATCGAGCGCGTGCTGGTGAAGTGTTTGCACACCGAATGTGTGGTGGTCGGCGAGGATTTCCATTTCGGCCGCAATCGTGAGGGCAACGTGGCGCTGCTGCGGGAGATCGGCGAGACGTACGGATTCGACGTCGAGCCGATGGATCTGGTCGGCCGCAAGGATGGCATCGACGAACCGATCAGCAGCACCGCGATCCGGCGGGCGCTGGCGGGCGGCAACGTGCAGTTGGCAGGGCGGATGCTCGGTCGCCCGTTCGAGGCGCGAGGAACTGTGGTGACCGGCGATGAGCGGGGTCGCCTGCTCGGCTTCCCGACTGCCAACGTCGAGGTGCCGAACCGGGTGTGCGTTCCGGCCGACGGGGTGTACGCCGGGTGGTACGAGCGCCCGGACGGTGTCGTCCACCCGTGCGCCATCAACCTCGGGCGCCGACCGACGTTCTACGAGCACGCCGACCACTCGCTGCTCGAGGCCCACCTGCTCGACTTCGACGGCGACCTGTATGGCGAAGTGGCCAAGGTGCGATTCGTCGACTTCCTGCGCTCCGAGCGCAAGTTCGACGGCATCGAAGCCCTGATCGCCCAGCTCCAGAACGACATCGCCCACGCCCGCCGAATCCTCAGCGCCCGCCCCCTCTGGTAGGACGACCCGTTCTGACCGGAAGCAGCGGATACGCCCGAGGCGTGAAGCCCGGGTTCACGACGGAGGACCGAACCGCACGATCCCGTACTACCCACTGGCGCCAGTTTGGCTAAGCAGCTGAGTTGAATATCAACGCCAGAACGGGCATTCTGCTCGGGTGCTCAAAGGCACGAGGCCATGGCTCTGGTGGATGTACGTCGTACTGGTCGCCGCAGCGTCGTGTAGCGACGACGCCAGCGAGCGGACGTACTCGGCAACAGACCTCGATCGTGGTGTTCCAGTCGACGTCGATGACCGTGACGACTTGATCGAGTCGGCGACCGTGTTCCTTCCAGATGATCTTCCGTCGTACATATCGCTCCATCCAAAACTGGCTGACGAGGGTGTCGCGGTCCTTCAGCCAGGCGAGGGCGGTTACGACGTCGTTGTGGTCTACCGCGCTGGGCCGTACTGCGGTTTGTTCCCGAATGTGTCCGTGAATAGCGCTGGCTCACAGATCCTGATCCATGTTGGGTCCCGATCGTCGGACGACTGTGACGCCATGGAGTACGACGAAGCTGTCGGCTTCCAGATGGCCGCCGGTCACGAGTCTGACCACGTTGAGGCAAGCCACAGCTGAGTGGGCTTCGTGAGACTCGCGAGCGCCCGATCTGCCGCTCGGTGCTGCCCACTTCGGCCGCTTCGCAGCAGAGAATCACTGAGATAGGTTCGCGAGCATGATGCCGCTGTCGGTTACGGTGGGCCTGGTCGTCTTGTGGTTGGCGTTTGATCGTGCCCGTCGCACTCCAGCGCTCCGTCGAGTCGGCGGCGGTGGTCCGGTTGCACTTGTCGGTAGTTCGTTAGCGGGTATCGGCCTCGCGTTGTTGACCGTGATCCCGATCGGCAAGGGCGGCATGCCCGACGGCGGAACGCTGTGGTGTGGTACCTACCTGACGCGTCTGGAACGACTGTCCGGGTTGTTGCGAGTCGTGGGGGCTGTATGGACAGCGTTGGGACCTTGCGCGGTGGCCGTTGGCGGCCGGAGTCGCGGTGCTGGTTGCGGCCAGATTGGCCCAGGCCCAGATTGCTCGCGCTCGCCGAGTTGATTGATCCTGCGTCACGATCCAAGACCAAATGAGGTAGCGCCGATCTGCCGATCGGCAACACCGCTGGGATGCGCGAGATATGGGGCTGCGGATCAGTCGATGATGATGAGGCGTGGAACCCCAGCGAAGACACCGTCAGCTGTCACCAGGGCGATGTCGAGGTGAATGGCACTCGCCGCAATCCACAGATCGTTGGCATGAACACGATCGGCCAAAGGGTGGCCGGCGTTGCGGCACTCAAACCGGACAGTCGCCAGCGTCGTGAGCAGTCCGTCGCTGACAGGGATCACGGTGGTCGATGCGATCGCTTGCTCCAGCCGCGAACGACGCGGTGAACCCCACTCGGCGACAAGCGCGCCGTATCGCAGTTCGACGACAGTGGATGCGGCAAGGAAGATTTGGTTGCCGGCGAGCAAGCGGACGTGATGCTCAAGATAAGCCTCGATCCACCGATCGGGATCTGGTGATCGGGTGCTGGTGGAGGGCGGGCCGGGTTGGGAGTCGATTGCCGGTTCGACCGGTTCGGGGACGTGACCGTTCGGGCTGGGAGCGGGTCGCTGGTTGGTGGCGCTCGGTCTGGTCTGCGGCGCGCCTGACCGCGGGACTTGCGGTCAGATCGGGACGGCTGGCAGTCCGCGCAGGGTGGTGAGGATCGTCGTGAAGGTGGTGGCCCATGGCCATCGTGTCGGGAGTCGTAGCGTGAGTCGGCCGGCGCGGTTGACGAGTCGTGCGGGCAGTGCGAGGAGTCGGGTGCGGATCGTGCGAGCGACGATCAGCTGGTCGGTGTGGTGGCCGCCGAGATGGGCGGTCCAGCGGATCATGTTGTGGGCGAGGATCGCGATCTGGAACCAGGCCGAGTTCGCGGAGAACACCCCGGACGGCAGATGTTCGAGCCCGGCGCTGGCTTTGAGGTCGCGGATCGCGAGTTCGACGACGGCGTGTTCGCGATGGAACCGGTCGACGTCGACGACGTCGCCGTCGAGGTCGGTCAAGAACGCATGGTGCCGCCAATCAGGCCACAGCTTTTGCTGTGTCGCGTCGGTGACGCGGGTCCGGCGAACGATCATCCGGCGGGTCACGGCCTTGGTGCCGCGTCCGGACGTGTAGGCGCACTCGGCGACGTGGGCTTCGCCGTCGCAGGTGTAGTCGATGGGTTGCCAGGCATCGTCGTCGATGCGCGGCGATGGCGGTCTGGACCGCAGCAACACTGGTCCGCACACCCATCGTGTAGCGCACGTTCAACCGCGCGAGGTTGACGATCGTGTCGTTGTTCCAGAACCCCGAATCGAACCGGACCGTCAACTCGCGATGCTTGTCGTCGCGTCGAGCCCGAGCCACCAACTCGTTGACGAACCGTTTCGTGCCGCGCTGGGTGTTGGCCGAACCCTTGCGGAGTCGACCGTGCAGGATCTCGCCCGGTGCCGGCGATCGTCGCCAGCAGCGGGTGGTAGCCGAGGACATGCGTGTAGCCGTAGCCGGCGCCCTGCTTGTGCTTGCCGGCCACCTCGCAGATCGTCGAGTCGACATCGATCACCAACCCACCCGGCGCCGACGACATCGCCGCCCAGGCGCGTTGGCGGACGACGTCGTTGACCGCTTCGAGTTGGCGGACGTGACCGAACGAGAACGCTCGCAGGAACGTGCCGAGCGTCGACGGTGCCATCACCCGATGCGACACCACCGCCTCGGTCGCTCCGGCGCGCAACATGTCGGCGTGATCGATGTGGGAGCCGCCGGCCAGGATCGTGTTCATCAACGTCAACACCTTGCGGCCCGGTGACGCGCCACCAACACGACCGTCGAGACGCACCGTCGCGTTGATCAACGACTCGACATCGAGTCGCTCGGTCAGCGTCGCGGGCAGCAACAGCCCGGCGTTGGCGACCAGATTGTCGTCGTCGAAGGTGACGTGAACGCGGTCCAAGGCTCTGCGATACTCGGGTCACTGGAAGTGTCTCCTCGGGCTGGTTGATTCGATGCGGCGTAGGCAACCAACATCGTCCCAGCTCAGGAGACCTTTCACGCGGATACGCGACCTACCTCACCAGGCCACCATCGGTGGATCGAGGCTAAGAGCGACGCCGTCGACTCAGCGCTGCGCTGAACACACCGGTGTCAACGACAAGTTTCACGATCGAAGCGCTGAAGCGAACGCCTCGTCCTCCTCGGCGGTCAGATCCTCGATCACGAGAACCTCAACCGACGGGAGCAAAGGCGCCGCCGACAGCTCATCTGCCGTCAAATCGCGAGCCAGTAACGCGGTGCCGTGGGGCACGTCATGCTGATCAGCAGCCGCGTTGCTCATAGCTGAATGCTACGCCCCGACAACACACTGCGTCACGCGAACCTGACGGAGACGAGATCTCGCAGCAAGATCGGCCCAGAACGTCAGCGCAGATTTGCGTCTGCGCACCACGGCATCACGAGCGCCGATCGGCGCATCCGCGCCCGCACTTCTGCGCCCGCCCGACGACTTGCGTTCGCGCTTCCGGCGGGGCAATCTGGGCGCCTTGTACAAGCTCGTGGTCTGCACGCTCGCCGTCGCCGTCGCCGTCGTTGTCGCCGGGTGTGGTGAGGAAGTCACTCCGGCTGCCGCGTTGCCAACAACGCCTTCGCCACAAGAGGTGGTCACTCCGACTCCTGCGTTAGAACCGGCGGCTTCCTTGCCGCCACAGGATGCAACCATGTCCGTGTCGCCTGTCGGTTCGGCTACCGCGATGGATGGACTGGTCTCGGCGGACGAAGCTGCCAGGGCGTCCGAACTCGTTCGAGCCAACGCCATCGCGTCTGAGTTGCTCGGCCGATACGGCGGCCAGCTGACGCCCTGGGAGCCTGCGGAACTTGAGGGCGAGCCCCGCGGCGCCGTTGCGATGATCGAGTTCACTGAGCCGATTTCGATGAATCCAACGGTTCTCCGCCCGGAAGCAATCAGCGAGCCGACTCGCGTCGAGGACTATGTGCTCGTGACCGTGCAACTCGGCGACGAGATGGTCGAAAAGTACGGCGTGTTCGTGGATCTTGTGACGATGACCATCGTGCACCTCGCTCCCACGTCGGCCCCGCCGGTCACCACGGTGCCCGACCCAGACTGATCGCGAGGGTGGCCAACCACGTGCCACCGCCTGCGTCGCGACAGCGACGCCCGAACTGCCGTTATGCGGACGATCGGTACCTCAGGTCAGTTCGTCTCGGCGGGCCGATGCGAACCCCGGTTGGGGGTCGGTGAAGTCTTGCAGTGTGTTGACAGATGTTTACGAACACTTGTTCCCCTCGTAGGGTGTGACCTGCTACGATAAGGCACTCAACCTCGACCAAACACTCGACTGGACACCAGGGGGACACGATGCGTAACGACGGAGTACTCGACGCACTCACCACACTCCTGCACGCCGACCCCGACCTCGCCGACCGCGAACAAATCGGTGCCATGATCCGCCACAACACACAGATCCGGGGCTGGGTCGACGCCGCCGACATCCGCTTCACCCGCAGATTGAAAGAACTCGCAGCGCAAGGCCAATCAGAAGCGGCCGGGATGGCACTCACCGACCAAGGACGCCGCTCAGGCAAAGAAGCCAAAGCAACCGAAAACCGTGAACAAGTGTGTGCCTCGTTCCCTGCTCTCGAAGACGCGTTAGCCATGGGAACCGTGTCTGGCGATCATCTCGATGTGCTGGCACGTTTGACCCGCAACCTGAGCGACATCGAACGATCCGACTTGGACTTCGTCGCCGACGATGTCGTTGCTTCGGCGACGTCGGATTATGTGTCCGAGTTCGAACGCAAAACACGCAACCTGATCGACCACATCCGCAACACTCATGCCCCTCAAGACGACGCAGCCGAACTGGATCGTCAACGCGCCGAATCGATCATCAAACGATGGGTCGACAAGGTTTCAGGTGTTCACAAGACCTTGATCGAGTGCGACCCGATCCGCGACGCCGCCATCCACACTGCGATCGACGCCCAACTCGCCCGTATCAAACAACTCCCCGAGAACACCAACGTTCCGTTCGGGTCACTCCACCTCGACGCCCTCGTCGCAGCTGTGTCCGGTGATCAACCCGGCCAGGCACGGATCCCGGAGATCTCGATCCTGATCGACGAACACACCCTCAACCACGGCCACCATGCTGAAACGATCTGTGAAACATCCACCGGAGTCACCTTGCCGGTGTCGAGCGTGCAACGCCTGTGCTGCGACGCCACCATCCACGGGATCACCCTCAACACCGACGGTGAAGCACTCAACGTCGGACGTGAGCATCGCACCGCCACCCGAGCCCAACGCCGAGCGCTACGTGCCATGCATCGCAGCTGCGCTCACCCACACTGCAGTGTCGTGTTCGACCAATGCCGGATCCACCACATCACCTGGTGGCGCAAACACGGACAAACCGACATCGACAACATGCTGCCGCTATGCCAACGACACCACCACCTCGTCCACGAAGGCCACTGGACACTCACCATGACAGCAGGCCGAATCGCCACCTGGACCCGCCCCGACGGCACCACCTGGCACACCGGCCCCACCACCAACCGCACCAACCGCGACCGCCAGCCCGACCGAACGCCGGCGTTAGCAACCGAATCACCACCCGCAACCGACCCACCCGGCACCAAACCACCCGACCCGGCGCCCGCCGGCGGGTATCGACAACCCAGCCTCTGCTAGCACCCAGCCGGCATCGAGGCCCCACCCCCAAACCCAACCGACCAGCCCGCCCAGCACAACAACCCGCCCCACCGCGGGCTGTTGTCGCGCTCATCGCACGGCCGACCCCCCGTGACGGCCCGGGCGGTCACGTGTGCCGTGACCACGAACGTTTGCAGTGTTCGACGGCCGGCTTCGCTCCTGGTTGCGTTGCGGCGCCTCATACTGGGGCAGGGTCAGCTGATCACAGGTAGACGGAATCGTGGGCGGCACGATTCAATCGGATGAGCGGTACGACAGGGCGGTACTCAACGTGCCTTGCCCGACCCGCAACGGCGCAGGGCGGGTGTCGATCAGCGGCATGGTGTGATCGGCGCAAACGTCGAATCGAGATCACCGGGTGCTGCATCGACCCGCCACGCTTGCCCCACGACCAACGTCGCCAGCAACGTGACCACGACCCCGCTGGCGAACCACACCAGCGAACGAACACGAAATGTCACCGTTTCCATCACGCACGTCCAGGCGTCGACCGGCCCGACCCGATGCCGAACACGTCACCGCTCCGGTGTGCCATGCCTGCTCCACCCACAGAACCGACAGGGTCGGGTCGAGTCATTTGTGGTCGTCAGGTGGCGCGATAACGACCAGACCGCGCGGTCAGGATTCGTCGGCGGCGACCTTGGCTCGCACGATGTTCAGGGCGGAGCCGGCTGTGAACCAGTCGACCTGTTCGGGGCTGAAGGTGTGCTTGCCCTCGAAGTCGATGATCTCACCGTCTGGCTTGACGATCTGGCAGCGCACGTTCTTGCCAGGAACCGGTGGGAGGCCGAGCACGTTGATGCGGTCGTCCTCGTCGATCAGGTCGTAGGTGGCCGGATCGGCGAATGTGAGCGGCACCATGCCCTGCTTCTTGAGGTTGGTCTCGTGGATGCGAGCAAAGCTGCGGGCGATCGCCACCAAGCCGAGCCGGAAGCGTGGCTCCATGGCGGCGTGCTCGCGGCTGGAGCCCTCGCCCATGTTCTCGTCGCCGATCACGACCCACGGCTGGCCGGCCTGGTGGTACGCCTTTGCCATGTCGGGGAAGCTCTGGCGCTCGCCGTTGAGTTGGTTCTTGCCCATCCCGACGATGCCCTCGTGGTAGGCGCTGACCGCCCCGAGGTAGAGATTGCCCGAGATGTTCTCGAGGTGGCCGCGGTACTTCAGCCACGGTCCCGCCATCGAGATGTGATCGGTGGTGAACTTGCCTTGGGCCTTCACCAGCACGGGCAGGTTGAAGTAGTCGTTGCCGTCCCAAGCCGGGAACGGCTCGAGCAGCTGCAACCGATCGCTGGTCGGGCTGACCGCCACCTCGATCTCGGTGCCGACGGGCGGGGGAGCGGTGAATGTATCCACGCCGGGGTCGTAGCCGGCGTCGGGGAGCACCTGGCCGACTGGAGCATCGAGGCTGACCTCGGTACCGTCGGGTGCCGTGATGGTGTCGGTCGTGGGGTCGAAGTCGAGCCGACCGGCGAGGGCGATTGCCATCACGGTGTCGGGTGACGTGACGAACGCCAGCGTGTGGCCCGAGCCGTCGTTGCGCTTGGGAAAGTTGCGGTTGAACGAGGTGACGATCGTATTGGCCACGCCGGTGATCGATTCGGGTCGACTCCACTGACCGATGCACGGCCCGCAGGCGTTGGCGAGCACGGTGGCGCCGACTGCTTCGAGGTCGGCCAGGAGCCCGTCGCGCTCGATCGTGGCCCGAGTCTGCTCGGAGCCGGGCGTGATCAACAACGGAACCTTGGCGGTGAGCCCGCGGGCGGCCGCCTGGCGGGCGATCGAGGCGGCGCGGGTGATGTCCTCGTACGACGAGTTGGTGCACGATCCGATCAGGGCCGCCGAGGGGACCAGCGGCCAATCGTTGGCGCGGGCCTCAGCGCCGACACCGGCGGCGCCGACCTTGTGGGCGCGGTCGGGGGAGTGCGGTCCGTTGATCAACGGCTTGAGCTGATCGAGGTCGATCTCGATCAGCTGGTCGTAGAGGGCGCCATCGTCTGGCCGAAGATCGTCGGCCACGTGGTCGGCGGCGTCAGCGATCGCTTCGCGGCCGGTGGCCTTGAGGTACTGCGACATGTTGTGGTCGTAGCCGAACAGCGAGGTGGTGGCGCCGATCTCAGCGCCCATGTTGCAGATCGTGGCCTTGCCGGTGGCGGAGATGCTGTCGGCGCCGGGGCCGAAGTATTCGACGATCGCCCCGGTGCCGCCCTTGACGGTCAGCTGGCGAGCGACTTCCAGAATGACGTCCTTGGGGGAGCTCCAACCGGACAGCGTGCCGGTGAGCTTGACGCCGATCACGTTGGGCCAGCGCACGTTCCACGGGAAGCCGGTCATCACGTCGACCGCATCGGCCCCGCCGACTCCGATCGCCACCATGCCCAGCCCACCGGCGTTGGGGGTGTGGCTGTCGGTGCCGATCATCATGCCGCCCGGGAAGGCGTAGTTCTCCAGCACCACCTGGTGGATGATGCCCGAACCCGGACCCCAGAAGCCGATCTGGTACTTGGCGGACACGCTCTTGAGGAAGTCGTAGACCTCGCGGTTGGTGTCGACCGCCACGCCGAGGTCGATTTGGGCGCCGACCTTGGCTTGGATCAGGTGGTCGCAGTGGACCGTCGAAGGCACCAACGCCTCGGGCAGCCCGGCGGTCATGAACTGGAGCAGCGCCATCTGGGCGGTGGCGTCCTGCATGGCGACACGATCAGGGTTGAAGTCGGCGTAGCTGGCGCCGCGTTCGAGTTCTTGACCCTCTGGGTCGACCAAGTGATTGATGAGGATCTTCTCGGCCAGGGTGAGTGGCCGTCCGAGCCGCTGGCGGCCCAACTTCACGTTGGCAGGCAGCTTGGCGTAGACGGCGCGGACGAGTTCGATCGGGGTGGTGGCGCTCACAGTCATGTAGACAACTATAATACAAGTTCTATGGATTCGGCAAAGATCAACTCCGTGCCGGTGTGGCGTGGGATCGATCACGTTCAAGTGGCGATCCCGCCCGGCGGTGAGCCGCTCGCCCGCAGCTTCTACACCGGCGTGCTCGGACTGTCAGAGGTCATCAAGCCGGCGGTCCTGGCGGCGCGGGGTGGGGCCTGGTTCGAGGCAGGTTCGACCAGAATCCATGTCGGGGTCGAGGCTGACTTCGTGCCCGCCCACAAGGCTCACCCGGCCTTGTTGGTCGAGGGTTTGCGTGAATTCGTCGAGGCATCGGGGATCGAAGCGCGATGGAGCGACGAGATCCCCGGCACCGTCCGCTGCCACATCGACGACCCGTTCGGCAATCGGATCGAACTGATCGAGTGCTCGGGAACGGACCTGGCGTGAGGCACATCCGCTACCAAGAGATCGCCGACGAGCTCCGCCAGCGGGCCCGTGCCGCCAGCGCCGGCACCGTGCTGCCGAGCGAATCCGAGCTCTCGGCCGAGTTCTCGGCGAGCCGGGTCACGATCCGGCGTGCGCTCGAGATCGTCCGCGACGACGGCTTGATCGCCGCTCGGCAGGGATTCGGATGGTTCGTCGCCACCGAGCCGGTGCGCCAACGACTGGAGCGGTTGGGCACGATCGACGAACAGCTGACGTCGAGCGGCAAGGCCGCCGGCCGACACGTCATCGAGTTCGGATTCGTCGTGCCACCGCCGCAGGTCAGCGCCGTCCTGCAGACCGACCGCGTGCTGCGTGTCAAGCGCGTCAGCCTCGCCGACGAGGCGCCCTTCGCCGTGGTCACCGTGTGGTGTCCCGCTGCTCTGGCTTCGAAGTTGTCGATGGAAGATGTCGAGCGGCGTCCGTTCTATGAGTTGCTCGATGTCGAGTTGCGCGGCGCCACGCAAACGATCGGAGCCGAGTCGGCCGGACCGGCCGAAGCCGAGCTGCTGGCAGTGCCGGTCGGTGCCCCACTGCTGAAGTGTCGCCGGATCACGACCGACCTCGACGGTGTACCGGTCCTGGTCAGCGAGCATCTGTTCCCCGCCCACCGCACCGAGTTCGTCGTCGACCTCCCCTTCGACGAACCCAGCATCACCCCAGCCGGCCTCCGACTCGTCGAGTGAGTTGGGAGTTGTGCCAGGAGCGTGAGCCGATAGGCGAACTGCGACCAATGGTGACGGGGAGATTCGTGCGGAATGAAAAGGAGCGAAGCGACCTATCCGCTGAATCTCCAGGCACAACTCCCAACTATCTGCCCACGAAGGCTTCGTCGATCAGTTGGGCGGCGACGGCGCTGGCGTCGAGTTGGGCGGCGTTGGCGACGTCGTCGGCGAAGCCGATTCGAGTCAGTTCGCGTCCCGACGCGCACGCCGTGAGCCGGTCGCCGAGCTGAGGTTTGGCGTCGATGAAGGCCGCCCGTGCGGCTGCTGCTTCGGGGGAGCAGGCAGGGGCCGATACGGCACCCGACGGGTCGAGTGCGGCGAACACAGCGCCGGCTCCCAACATGTCCTCGACGGATGGGCGCAGCGCGGCGTTCGAGCCGGGCCACCGTTCGCCGGCGGCGATCACACCGATCGGCGCTCCGCAGGCGACCTCCCTGGCACGGGCGGCGGTGGCGGCCGCGTTACGGAGCGATCCGGCCAGCACGAACGTGCTCCCGAGTTCCAGCGCACGCAACGACAGGGTCGAGCCGTTGGGCGATGGGAGCACGATCCGGCTGCCGCTCGGCAAGGTCATCAGATCGGTCGGCGACAGCGACACCGGACCGTCCTCGCGCATACCGGCCAGCACAGCACCCCGCTCGGCGGCGTATCCAAGGGCGCTCTCATCGCGCCAGCGGTAGGGGAACACGATCGAGCCGCCGGCCACGACCACGCTGACGGCGGTGGTGAAGCGCAACACATCGACGATCACGATCACGCTGCAGACGGGAGCGAGCGCCTCGAGGCCCTCCGCAGCCCCAGCCGAAGCGGTAGGCGAACCCGTGCTGAGCAGCGTCCTCGTTGATCAGGGGCATGCGGGGGAGTCTGCCATCTCGTATCGGCTCCCACCGCGCCGTGTGCCACGATCGTCGCATGACGAACGAGGCGTATCGGGCGATCAACCACGCCAACTGGGAGTCACGGGTGAAGTACCACGCCGCCAGCGACGGTTACCACTGGCGTCGTTCCGAGCGGACCCCGAGTACCTGTCCGAGGTGGTCACGTTCGACCTGCCGCGGCTCGGCTCGATCGACGGGCTCGACGTCGTGCACCTGCAATGCCACATCGGTACCGACACCATGTCGCTGGCACGGCTCGGGGCCAACGTGACCGGGCTCGACTTCAGTGGTCTGGCGCTCGATGTCGCCCGTGAACTGGCCGAGTCGACAGGCGCCACGATCGACTACGTCGAGTCCGACCTGTACGGCGCTGTCGAAGTGCTGGGCGGCGAGCGGTTCGATCTGGTCTACACCGGCGTCGGTGCGTTGTGCTGGCTCCCCGACGTCCGCCGGTGGGCAGCGACGGTGGCCGGGCTGCTACGCCCTGGTGGCGAGTTGTTCATTCGCGAGGGCCACCCGGTGCTGTGGGCGATGGACGACCCGCGCCCCGATCAGTTGCTGGTGTTGGCGTACCCGTACTTCGAAACCGACGGTGTGCCGTTCAGCTACCCGGACACCTATGTCGCCCAAGATGCGCCGCTCGAAGCGCCGGAGATCGTGCACTTCAACCACTCGCTGAGTGAGATCTTCAACGCAATCTGGGATGCGGGCATGGAGATCACGCTGTTCGAAGAGCACCAGAGCGTGCCGTGGAATGCGCTCGGTGAGCAGATGCACGACATCGGTGGCGGTGAGTACGCCTTGGTCGACCGACCCGAGCGGTTGGCAGCCACGTACACGCTGCGAGCCCGCAAACGCTGATCTGCGACACTGGCCACATGTCAGAACAGTCATTACAACGACCGCGTCAAGGTCACGATCACCGACGGAATCGCCGAGGTACGGTTCACCCGCCCCGACAAGCGCAATGCGCTCGACGGCGCTCAGTTCACGGCCATCGAGGAGGCCGGCGAGCAGCTCAAGACCGCCGACGATGTTCGCGTCGTCGTGCTGTGCGGCGACGGCGAATCGTTCTGCGCCGGACTCGACTTCGAGATGTTCGCCGGGATGGCGGGCGACGACGAACGTCCCGCACAGCGGGCGGGCAATCCCGGCGACATCCAGGAAGGTCGCATCACCCATCGCGGCCAGCAGATCTGTTGGGTGTGGCAGGAGTTGCCGATGCCGGTGATCGCCGCCGTGCACGGTCACGCCCTCGGTGGCGGATTCCAGATCGCGATGGGCGCCGACATCCGGATCGCTCACCCCGACACGAAGTGGTCGGTCCGCGAAGTGCACTGGGGCCTCGTGCCCGACATGACCGGCACGTTCATGCTGAGCCGCCTCGTGCGTTCGGATGTGGCCCGCGAACTCACGTACACGGCTCGCATGGTCGACGGTCGCGAGGCGTACGAACTCGGCCTGGTCACCCGGCTCAGCGACAACCCCTACGACGACGCGATGGCGCTCGCACGCGAGATCGCGGCCCGCAGCCCTGGCGCCGTGCGCGGCTCGAAGCAGCTCTTCAACCGTATGTTCGCCGAAGGCGCCGCCGATCAATTCGCGGCCGAGCGCCAGGTCATCGGTGAGCAGATCGGTTCACCGAATCAGATCGAGGCGATCAGGTCGAACATGGAGCGCCGCCCAGCCAACTTCGCCGACTGATCGGCCACCGCGAACGGGCTAGAGGCAGAGGTCGGGGCCGGCTATGCCGCGGGCGCACGTTTGCCAGGCGTAGGCCCTGATCACGGTCGCCGGCGGGCGGTTGTCGATCCACACCGCCCATGTGGTGGACAAGATCGAGTCATCGAACGCAGGAACCTCGACCAGAAACAGGTTGAGATTGGGGGCATAGCTGACGCCGACCGCTCGACGGGACTGCGAAGGGACTTCGCCATCGGGATCGTTCAACTGGTCGTAGATGATCGTTTCGATGGTTGCCAGGTCGGTCTCTGCTCCGACCCATGACCGAACGGTTGCCTGTCTCATTGCTCATCGCAATGTTGTCGGTCGAGGTGAGGGCTTCGATCGGTGGGATCGGGAGGACAGCATCGAACAGTTCGGCCGCCACGCCGTACAAGGCGCAGCGATCGACGCCGTCGAAGCTGTCGTCGCAACCGATCGAGGTGCCGTAGTTGCGCACGTCCCATCCCTCGTCACCGCCGGCGACGAGCGCTCCACCCCCGTCGACGGGTCCGGGCTGGAGAAATACGGACCCATTGGTGAGGAACGCCTCACCAGGCACGCACACGGCACCGGTGATGACGGCCGGGCTGACCACCGAGGCTGCGGCGATCAGCGTGGTGACCGCCTCGGTGCACCCGTTCATCGGGAGCGTCCAACTCGGCTGTTGGCGGGTCAGGGCGATGTCGCCGATCGCTGCGCCGACTTCCACGATCCACGGGTCGATCCCGTCGATCGTGAGGAAGTTGACGGGCTGGTTTGCATTGCCGCACCATTCGCGCCAACCATCCTTGCCGTTGACCACGATGGCGACACACCTGATGCCGTTCGGCGTCGCCCGAATCACTCCGTCATAGGCAGCCAAGTTCTCGACCTGGGCGACGCGGCGAAGGGTGAACGGATCATTGGGGAACAACGCCGAGGTGACACTCCAGGTGTCGCCCGATGGTCGAGGCGGAGCGGTGATCGGAGGCACGGTTGTTTCGGGCAACGTGGTCTCGGGCACCGTGGTTTCCGGCACCGTGGTGGTTTCGGCAACCGTGGTGGGAGGTGTCGTCGTCGTCTCTTCGACCGTGGTCGAGGGCAACGTCGCATCGGTCGAAGAAACGACCGGTATGGTCGAGCTGGTCGCGATCTGTTCATCGCCGTTGCTGATCCAGACGATCGCCCCGATGATCAACACGAGCGCAGCGATCACACCGAACACGGCGAGTATCCGTGGCGCATTTTCCTGCCATTTGCTCGGCGGGACCGGTGGCACGGCTGTCGATGGCGGCACCGGGTTGGCTGCCGGTACGTAAGCCGGAGCGGCTGGCAGAACTGGTCCTGGGGCGGGTACCGAACCCTCAGGAGGACCGTCCGTCGGCCCGCCTGTTGGCCCCTCGGGGGGGCCGTCCGGTTCACCGTCTGCTGGGTCTGATTCTGGGTTGTCCCAATCGCTCACAACGACCTCCTCGGTGGGTGTGCCACACCGACACGGTAGCGCTCGGCCGACCCGTCGAGCAGGCGCCGTTCCCGAACGCATTTCGGTTCCTCAGGTCGACGGCCTACACTGGTGGCTTCTTCGGGCCAGCGTCGTCCCGGACTCCCACAAGCCAACCCCCGACTTACGTGGAAGTGACATGTTGACGACCCCTGGGCCCACGGGCCTGTACGACCCGCGTTTCGAACACGACTCCTGTGGTGTCTCGTTCGTTGCCCACATGAAGGGCCAGCGCTCACACCAACTGGTTCAAACCGGCCTGCTGGCGCTGACCAACCTCGAGCATCGTGGCGCTACCGGCGCCGAGCCCGACACCGGCGACGGTGCCGGCATCCTGCTCCAGGTTCCCGATCGGCTGCTGCGTGGCTCGGTCGACTTCGAGCTGCCCGCCGAGGGTGGGTATGCCGTCGGAATCGTGTTCCTGCCGACTGCCGAAGCAGCGCGCGACAAGGCCCAGTCGCAGATCGAGTCGATCATGACCGAGGAAGCTCTGACCGTGCTCGGGTGGCGCGATGTGCCGGTCGATCCCGACTGCCTCGGCAAGACGTCGCGGGCGGCGATGCCGACGTTCCGACAGCTGTTCGTGTCGTCACCGGGCGGCGAAACCGGTGTCGACCTCGACCGGCGCACCTACGTGGCCCGCAAACGCACCGAACACGAACTCAGCGACGAGTTGGATTCGTACTTCTCGTCGCTGTCGTCGCGCACGATCGTGTACAAGGGCATGCTCACGACTCCTCAGTTGAGCGAGTTCTTCCTCGACCTCACCGACGAGCGGATCGAGAGCGCCCTGCTGCTGGTGCACTCCCGGTTCTCCACCAACACGTTCCCGTCGTGGCCGCTGGCGCACCCCTACCGGTACGTCGCCCACAACGGCGAGATCAACACCGTGCAGGGCAACCAGAACTGGATGCGCACCCGTGAGGCAATGGCAGCCAGCAAGCACCTGCCGGGTCTCGCCAAGGCGTTCCCGATCTGCACTCCGGGTGCCTCCGACACGGCCCGCTTCGACGAGGTGCTCGAACTGCTCCACCTCGGCGGCCGGCCGTTGCACCACGCGATGTTGATGATGATCCCTGAAGCGTGGGAGAACAATGACGAGATGGACGCCGATCGGCGGGCGTTCTACCAGTTCCACTCCAGCGTGATGGAGCCCTGGGATGGCCCTGCCAGCGTCACGTTCACCGACGGCGAAGTGATCGGTGCCGTGCTCGACCGAAACGGTCTGCGCCCCAGCCGCTACTGGGTGACCGACGACGACTTGGTGATCATGGCGTCAGAGGTCGGCGTGTTGGAGATCGACCCGGCCAAGGTGGTCAGCAAAGGTCGCCTGCAGCCCGGCAAGATGTTCCTGATCGACACCCGTGAGGGTCGCATCGTCGACGACGAGGAGATCAAGAAGCAGCTCGCCGCCGAGCACCCGTACGCCGAATGGCTGGCTGACGGCATGGTGAAACTCGGTGACTTGCCCGATCGCGAGCACACCGTATTCAGCCACGACAGCGTGCTGCGTCGTCAGCAGATGTTCGGCTACACCCACGAGGAACTCAAGATCATCGTGGTGCCGATGGCCCGCGACGGCAAGGAACCGATCGGTTCGATGGGGACCGACACACCGCTCGCCGTGTTGTCGGAGCGGCCGCGCTTGCTGTTCGACTACTTCGCCCAGCTGTTCGCCCAGGTCACCAACCCGCCGCTCGATGCGATCCGCGAGGAGGTCGTCACGGCGGTTTCCTCCACGATCGGACCCGAAGCCAACCTGCTCAACCCCGGCCCGGAGAGTTGCCGCCAACTGGCGCTGCCGTTCCCGATCCTCGACAACGACGAGTTGGCCAAGATCATTCACGCCAACGACGACGGCCAGTTCCCTGGCCTCGCTGCCTACGTGGTGAAGGGCCTGTACCGCGTGGCGGGCGGCGGTGAATCGCTGCGCACCTCGCTCGACGCGATCTTCGACGAGGTCTCATCGGCGATCGAACGCGGGGCCCGTGTGATCGTGCTGAGCGATCGCAACGCCGACTCGGTCGACGCCCCGATCCCGTCGCTGCTGCTCACCTCGGCCGTGCATCACCACTTGGTGCGCACCAAGCAGCGCACCAAGGTCGGCCTCGTCGTCGAGTGCGGCGACGCCCGCGAGGTGCACCACATGGCGCTCCTGGTCGGCTACGGGGCAGGTGCGATCAATCCGTACCTGGCGTTCGAGTCGATCGAGGACATCATCGCCGAAGGCCTGCACGGCATGACCGACATGGACCCCCACCAGGCGGTCACCAACTACATCAGGTCGTGCGGCAAGGGTGTGTTGAAGGTGATGTCGAAGATGGGCGTCTCGACCGTGGCGTCGTACACCGGCGCACAGATCTTCGAGGCGATCGGGTTGGGTGAGGAACTCGTCGACAAGTACTTCACCGGCACCGTCAGTCGGCTCGGTGGGATCGGTCTCGACGAGGTCGCCACGGCGATCCGGATGCGTCACACGATCGCCAACCCGCGACGCCCGGAGGAACGTGCCCACCGCAAGCTCGAACTCGGCGGCGAGTACCAATGGCGCCGTGAGGGCGAGTACCACCTGTTCAATCCGGAGACGGTGTTCAAGCTGCAGCACGCCACACGGGCCAAGCGCTACGACGTCTTCAAGCAGTACACGGCGCTCGTCGACGATCAATCGAAACGGCTCGCCACGTTGCGCGGGCTGTTCAAGTTCGCCGATGACCGTCAGCCGATACCGATCGACGAGGTCGAGCCGGTCAGCGAGATCGTCAAGCGCTTCTCGACGGGCGCCATGTCGTACGGCTCGATCTCGATGGAAGCGCACCAGACGTTGGCGATCGCCATGAACCAGTTGGGCGCCAAGTCGAACACCGGTGAGGGTGGCGAGGATCCCGAGCGGCTGCACGACCCCGAGCGCCGCTCGGCGATCAAGCAGGTCGCCTCCGGCCGATTCGGGGTCACCTCGGAGTACCTCACGAACGCCGACGACATCCAGATCAAGATGGCCCAGGGCGCCAAGCCGGGCGAGGGCGGCCAGCTGCCCGGACACAAGGTGTATCCCTGGATCGCCAAGACCCGCTACTCGACCCCTGGCGTCGGCTTGATCAGCCCGCCGCCGCACCACGACATCTATTCGATCGAGGATCTCAAGCAGCTGATCCACGACCTGAAGAACGCCAACCCGTCGGCTCGGATCCACGTCAAGCTGGTCGCCGAGATGGGCGTCGGCACCGTCGCCGCCGGCGTCTCCAAGGCCAAGGCCGACGTGGTGCTGATCTCCGGTCACGACGGCGGCACCGGTGCATCGCCGCTGACGTCGCTCAAACATGCTGGCGGCCCGTGGGAACTCGGACTTGCAGAAACCCAGCAGACATTGCTGCTCAACGGGTTGCGCGATCGCATCATCGTGCAGGCCGACGGGCAGCTCAAGACCGGCCGCGACGTCGTGGTCGCCGCCCTGCTGGGGGCCGAGGAGTATGGCTTCGCCACAGCGCCGTTGGTGGTGTCTGGCTGCGTGATGATGCGGGTCTGCCACCTCGACACCTGCCCGGTCGGCGTCGCCACACAGAACCCCGAGCTGCGCGAACGCTTCACCGGCAAGCCGGAGTTCGTCGTGAACTTCTTCGAATACATCGCCGAGGAGATCCGCGAGCACATGGCCGCGCTCGGGTTCCGCACGATGGCCGAGATGATCGGCCACGTCGAGGCGCTCGACGTCAACCCGGCGGTCGACCACTGGAAGGCTCGCGGGCTCGACATCAGCCCGATCCTGCAGGTCGTCGACAACCCGTACAACCAGACGTTGCTGTGTTCGGCCGAGCAGGATCACGGTCTCGCCGAGGCACTCGACCAGGAACTGATCAGGCTGGCACAGCCGGCGATCACCAACGCCGAACCGGTCACGATCGAGCTCCCGATCCGCAACGTCAACAGAACCGTCGGCACGCTGCTCGGCCACGAGGTCACCAAGGTGTGGAAGGGGGCGGGTCTTCCCGACGGCACGATCGACATCAGGTTCACCGGTTCGGCCGGGAACAGCTTCGGGGCGTTCCTGCCGGCCGGCATCACGATGCGGCTGACCGGCGACGCCAACGACTATGTCGGCAAGGGTTTGTCGGGTGGTCGATTGGTGGTGCGCCCTCCGATCGAGGCGCCGTTCGTCGCCGAAGACCAGGTCATCGCCGGGAACGTGATCGGCTACGGCGCCACCGGCGGCGAGATCTTCCTGCGCGGAATCGTCGGTGAGCGTTTCTGCGTTCGCAACTCCGGTGCCACGGCGGTGGTCGAAGGGCTCGGCGACCATGGCTGCGAGTACATGACCGGTGGGCGAGTCGTCGTGCTCGGCCCGACCGGACGCAACTTCGGCGCAGGGATGTCCGGCGGCATCGCTTACGTGTACGACCGTCACGACGACTTCGACCGTAGGGTCAACTACGAGATGGTCGAGGTCGAGCAGCTCGACGCCGACGATCGTGACTTCCTGCAGCGCACGGTCGAAGCTCACCTCGCCTACACGGACTCGGCCGTTGCCAACCGGATGTTGGCGGCGTGGAGCGTCGAGGTCAGCCACTTTCGCAAGGTCATGCCGGTCGACTTCAAACGGGTGTTGACCGTGATGGCGCAAGCCGAATCCGAAGGCCTCGACGAGGCAGCAATCGTGACTCGAGTAATGGAGGCCGCCCGTGGGTGAGACGACAGGGTTCATGCAATGGGACCGTGAGTTGCCGCAGTACCGGCCGGTGCCGGTGCGGTTGCGGGATTGGAAAGAGGTCTACGAGGACTTCCCCGACGACAAGCTGCAGACCCAGGCCGGTCGCTGCATGGATTGTGGCATCCCGTTCTGCAACAACGGTTGCCCGCTTGGCAACCTGATTCCCGACTGGAACGACTTCGTGTACCGCGATCACTGGAGCGACGCGATCGACCGTCTGCACGCCACGAACAACTTTCCCGAGTTCACCGGACGGTTGTGCCCGGCGCCGTGCGAGTCGGCGTGCGTGCTCGGCATCAATCAGCCGGCGGTGACGATCAAACAGGTCGAGGTCGAGATCATCGACAAGGCGTTCGACGAGGGGTGGGTGGTGCCCCAGGTGCCGACCGTCCGCACCGGCAAGCGGGTCGTCGTGATCGGCTCGGGACCGGCCGGGTTGGCGACCGCCCAACAGCTGACGCGGGCCGGCCACGACGTCGTCGTGCTCGAACGCGCCGACCGGATCGGTGGGTTGCTGCGCTACGGGATCCCCGAGTTCAAGATGGAGAAGCGTCACATCGACCGCCGATTGCAGCAGATGTCGGCGGAGGGCACCGAGTTCCGAACCAACGCCGTCGTCGGCGAGAACGTCGACATCACCGTGCTGCACGCGTCGTACGACGCCCTCGTGCTGGCGTGCGGAGCAACCCAATGGCGCGACCTGCCGGTGCCGGGCCGGGAGTTGAACAACATCTATCAGGCAATGGAGTACCTGCCGCTCGCCAACCGCGTCCAGATGGGCGACATGGATGTCTCGCCGATCGACGTCAACGGCAAACACGTGGTGATCATCGGTGGTGGCGACACCGGAGCGGACTGCCTGGGCACGGCGCACCGTCAGGGTGCGGCGTCGGTGACACAGCTCGAGATCATGCCGCGGCCGCCGGACGAGCGCGCCGAGGGCAACCCGTGGCCACAGTTCGCGTTCGTGTACAAGGTCACGTCAGCCCACGCCGAGGGTGGCGATCGGGTCTACTCCGTCAACACCGAACGGTTCCTTGGCGACGACCAAGGGAACCTTCGGGCATTGGCGATCCACGAGGTCGAGATGGTCGACGGCAAGTTCGTGAAGGTCGAGGGCACCGATCGCGATCTCCCGGCCGACTACGTGTTTCTGGCGCTCGGGTTCACCGGCCCCGAACAAGGCTCGTGGCTGGCTGACCTCGGCGTCGAACTCGATCAGCGCGGCAACGTGGCTCGCGATCACAACTTCATGAGCAACGTGCCAGGCGTGTTCGTGGCCGGCGACATGGGACGCGGGCAGAGCCTGATCGTGTGGGCGATCGCCGAGGGGCGCTCGGCAGCGGCGGGAGCCGACCGGTACCTGATGGGCGACACCAAGCTGCCCGAGCCGATCGAGCCGACGACACGTCCGCTGATGTGACCCTTGTCGCGACCGTCGCGGCAGGGTGACACGTCCAGCGACGTTCGACACCGTACGCTAGGCGTCATGCAGATCAAGTCGAGCGCTCTTGTTTGCGCCGCCTTCGGTGTCGGCCCGCTCCTGCTCATCGCCGGTTGCGGCGGCTCGACTGGCGACGGAGCGCGTTCGACGATCTCTCCGATCCAGCCATCGAGCTATGTCACGATCCTGCCGGCCACCACGACCAGCAGCACCACGATCCCGTTCGACCCGAACCAGCCGGCTGCGGCTCAGATCTCGCCAGTCGAGCAGCAGTACATCATTGTGTCGGGTGACAACCTGTCGAAGATCGCGTCCCTGTACGACATCACCGTCGACGTGCTGATCAACTACAACGGCTGGACAGACGGCACCGACCACCTGCTGCTGGCGGGCGACACGATCCTGATCCCACCCGAGACACCGATCGCCGGCACCGGGGCGGCGGCGGCCGAAGAACTGACGACCGAGCCGAGTGACGAAAACGACGACGAGCCGGCGTGTACCCACACGATCGTCGCCGGAGAGAACCCCTCCAGGGTGGCCGCCAACTACGGCGTCACCTTCGACGAACTGCAGCTGGCGAACCCGTTCATCGACTTCCGCACGACCTTCACGGTCGGTGACGTGATCAAGATCCCCGCCAACGGCACCTGCTGACGGAAGGGTCAGCCGAGGTCGGGCCAGCGGCGTTGCTGGCGGCGGCGGAGTCCGGCGGCTCCCAGTTTGCGGTGTTCGCCGAGTTCCCACTGACGACGCCAGCCGTTGTACTCGGGTCCGGTGAGCTTCGGGCTGGACCCCTGCGCAGCTCGTTTCGTGGCGGTCCAGTAGTCGGTCAACGCCTCGTCGCCGAGCCGCGTGACAGCGGCTTCGATGCGGGCGTTGAAGCGCCGAGTGTTCTCGTCGTCCGCCGGGTACAGCGGGGCACCGAACACGACGTTCGTGCGGCCCGGTTTGGGGCGCTTCATGCCCTTGCCGAAGATCGCCCCGGAGCCGTCGATGAAGACCGGCACGACCGGCGCACCGGTGCGAGCCGACAGGTATGCCGCCCCGCCCTTGAACTCCTGGCCCCATCCGTCGGGGGAGCGGCCACCCTCCGGGTAGATCAACAGGCTGTGGCCATCGGCGACGAGGTCGCGGAACTGGTCACTCGACTTGCGGCCGGTGACCTCGCGGTCGATCGGGATCGCGTTGAGCGCCAACGCCGACAGCGTGGCCTTCCAGTGCTTGTCGAAGAAGTAGTCGGCGGCGGCCGCAACGACGAGCTCGGCGACGCCAGCACAGCGGGATGGAGCGGATCATGAGCGTCGTGTCGACGTGGCTGTGGTGGTTGGGGGCGAAGATCACGGGCGGCGGGTCGTCGAGCCGACTCAGGTCGTGGAGCCGGTCGAGTCCGACGACGTCGGGGTTGGCGATGCCTCTCACGAGCAACCGCATCGGGCCCTCGGCGATCAAACCGCGAGCGGCGCGGGCGATCGGCCCACGCGCCCACTCAGTGTCGTAGTTGGCGCCCAGCTTCGACGGCGTCTTCGGCACGACGACGCCCTTGGGCACGTTCGGCGAGCGGTACGGGAAACCGTACGAGCGCAACGGCTTGGCAGCTGAACGCACGACGCGCTCGGCCTTGCCGGCTGCACGTTGTGCGGAACGAAGGTACGGGTTCACCATGGTGTCACCGACTCACACGACATCGGCGACGAGCACGCCAGGTACGTGGAGGTGGGAGATGGTGGGGGAGCGGCCGACGACATCGCTGGCGATCTCGAAGGCGTCGTCCATCGTGCTGGCCGGGGTGAACCCGAGGCGGCGCACGGCGGTCGGGTCGCCGCCGACGATGATCACCTTGCCGGCCCACTGCTGGCCGTGGGCACCCCAGTACCAGGCGTAGAACGGGTGGACACCGTGGTAGGCGTTGCCGGTTCGGTACAGGTGGCGGTACCACTCGTCCTCGGCGTACTTCTTCTCCCACTTCTCCGACATCACGACCGGGTCGGTGGTGTCGGCCAGCACCTCGTCGAAGAAGTCGATGTAGCTGGGGTGGTGGACCGGGTTGAACTCGCGGTACGTGGGGTGGGTCATGATCACGACGCCGCCCTCGCGCACGAGCGGCTTGTTGCGGTACATGTTGAACAGGTATCCGAGCCCCATGCACATCACGAGGATCGGGTTCATGATGCCCTCGGGGTTGTACGGGCTGATGAACGGGATCCCCATCGTGAGGATGTCGGTCTGCCCCTCGACGGGAACGATGTGCTGGTCGTAGACATGCTGGAGCGTGATCTCGTGGACCGACGGCGTGAAACCGGCCTGCACGCTGGTGGTGGCGTACGGCGACTCGATCCCGTGGAAGATCTTGCGGGCCAGCCGGTTCGGGGTGCGGCTGAGCGACTTCTGGGTGGCCAGGTAGAGGGCGCGGTCTTTGGCGTTCCACTCCCACTCACGCTTGGAGAGGAAGTCGAACGGCGACGGAAACGCATCGGTGTTGATCGTGGTCTCGACCGTGAAGATCTTCGGGCCGTGGTCCTGGAGCACCTTGCCGAGCCGCCACACGCTCTTGTGGAGGTCGCTCTTGTGGCGGTCCATCAGGCTGCGCGTGTTCTGCAGCGTGACCGGGTTGTGGTGGTAGCTGAGGCAGCGGTACGAGGCGACGCCGGTGGTGATCGACTTCCAGCCGCCGTCCATCGCGACCTGGTTGACGTTGGCGTAGACCACGAGGTCGCTGTCGGCGACGCGCTTGTTGATCTCGAGCACCTCGCCGTGGTCGGTCTCGCCGATCACGGTCAGGTTGTCGTAGTCCTCGGCGTCGTGTTGGTAGAGCATGCCGCGCGGGTGGAAGGCATCGAAGATCCGGTCGCCGAGCACGTGACGCAACTCGTACTCGTGCATCCGGCGGTGCAGTCCGAGGGCGGCGATCAGGTGGATGTCGTCGACACCGGCGGCAGCGGCCAGATCGAGTACGGCCTCGATGATCCGCTGGCGGGTGTCGGGCTTGCGCATTTTCGGCAGCGACAAACTGGCGTCGTCGAAGCAGATCGTGAGCTTCATGTCGGGATGCAGCAGCGCAGGCAGCGGGTCCATGTCGACCGGGTTGAGGAGTGCGTTGCGGATGTGACCGTCGACGTCGTCGAGGCCGGGCAGCGGCTCGGCCGGGTAGATCACGCGGCTGCGGTCTGCGGGGAGTTTCTCGAGGCTGAAGCCTTCACCCCTCCAGAACAGGATTGGTGGTGTCGACTTGTCGACCTCGAGGACGAATCCAGGGCGTGGCATGGCTCAGCGACCTGACCTTTCATTGGATCTCAGATCGAAAGCGATCTTGACGGCCCCGCGGCGACCGGCGGCGGCGGCGTGGGCGATGGCGTCGACGTGGTCGTCGAGCGGATAGGTGGCCGACAGCAGACGCTCGGCCTCGACGTGGTCGGCGGTGTCGATCGCCAGGTCGAACGTGCGGGCCGTGGTGCCGTCCGGCATCGTTTCGGTGCCGTAGGTGTAGGCGCCCTTGAGTTCGGTCTCGCGGTGCCACAGGCCGGTCAGGTCGAGCTTTACGTCGGCAGGCATGCCCATCAGCACGACGCGTCCGCGGGGGCGCGTGATGCGGAGGCAGTCGTTGATCGATTCGCTGGTGCCGACGGCGTCGATCGTGGCGTGGGCGCCAGAGCTGAGCGTGTCGCCGATCAAGTGGCACCCGGCCTGGCGACGAACGGCGCGATCGAGCTTGGCAGCTTGCACGACCAGATCGGCGCCGAGTGCAGTTGCCAGTGCGATCTGGTGCGGGTAGCGGGCGCCGACCACGACCCGCACGCCGGGCACGTAGCGCTTGAGCCCGGCGATCGCGGCGAGGCCCATCGTGCCCGCTCCGAGCACGGCGACGATCGGGTCTTTGACGCCGGCGACGGTCGGTGCCGTGAGCAGCGCGGCGTGGATGCCACCCGCAAGGGGTTCGACCAGTACCGCCCGCTCGTCGGGCATGTCGTCGGCGATCCGGTGGAGTTGTGACTCGTGGGCCCAGAACCAGGGTGCCCAGCCACCACCGGTCGAGCAGCAGAAGCCGGTTTGGATGCCGGGCTCGATCATTCCGTTCGATGACACCACGGCAAGGTGGGCGTAGTCGTCGCCGTCGCCGGGCGCGGCGTCGGGAAACGGCGGCACGACACCGCGCGCCGCATGCCCGAGCACCGGTTCGAGCACCACCCGCGTGCCATCTTCCAGTTCACCGACCACCTCGTGGCCCGGCACGAACGGAAAGCTCACGTAGTCATCGAAGTAGGTGGACGCATGACCCTCGACGAGCGACAGGTCCGAGCCGCAGATGCCGGCCAGCCGAGTCTGCACCCGATGCCAACCTTCGCCAGGGCAGTCGGGATCGTCGATCGTGCGCAGTTCCAGCGGGCCGATCTTGGCGGCGGTGGCCGGAGCGATCGCCGAGGCGATACGGGCCATCCCGAACTTGGCGGCGCTGCGGCGGATCTGAAGCGCCCTCACGAGAACACCCGTCGGCGCTCGTGTTCGGCCAACATCTCGCCGATCGGCAGCAGCGGCTTTGGCGCGCCCTTGGACTTCGACCAGTTCTCGACCAGCCAGCCACGCTTCCTGGCGATCGTCGCCAGCCGGGTCTCGGGGTTGACGGCGACGGGGAACCCGACCGCCTCGAACAACGGCAGGTCGGATGACGAGTCGGCGTAGGCCACACACTCGTCGAGCCGGAAGCCTTCGGCGTCGCAGTAGTCGGACAGCAGTTGGGCGCGGGCCTCGCCCGTGGGTGGCACGGTGCTCATCTCACCCGAATAGGTGCCGTCGGCACGAACGCTCATCTCGGCGGCGAAGATCTCGTCGAACAACGGTCGCAGGTTCTCGACGGCAAACCCGAGTGCCCCGGTGATCAGGACCGTTCGGTGGCCGAGCTCACGGTGTTGGCGGACGCGTCGCAGACCCTCCGGGAAGCTCTTGGTCATGATCAACTGGTGCAGCATCGCCTGCGCGTCCTGTTCGATCTGTTCGACCGGGGCGCCCTCGTATCGCCGGTAGAAGTGGCGCAGGAAGTCGGTGCGGTCGCGCTTGTCCATCTTCAACAAGGCCGGTGCCTCGGCGAGGGTGCGCATCACGTAGCGGGCGCGCTCTGGGCCGTTGAGTCGGCGGGTGGCGAGGAACGAATAGCTCTCGACCACGTTCGAGGCGATCAACGTGTTCTCGAGGTCGAACGCCACGACGTGACGCTTGGGGTCGAGCACCTGCCGACGAAGGCGAGTTGACCGGTCGGTGCTGCGCGACTTGCCCGGCGTCGTCTTGACGCGGGCGTGTTGCACGATCGATGGCAGGTGGATCGTCGGTGACGTACCGCTCCCAGTCGACGACCCGAGGATCGAAGTTGAAGGCGTCACGGTCGGCTTGGTCGAGGGTGTCCCAGAGGGCGAGCAGGTTGTCGACCTGGTAGATCGCCTCGCACTCCGTGTAGAGCCCGTACAGCTCGACGTACTGCTTGGCAGTTTCGATCTCGCTGCGCTTGTCTTCGAGCGTCGCCGTGAACTCGGCCTGTCGGCCCCGCAACGGCAGCATGTTGAGCGCCTTTTCCGTGCGGGTCAGAATCGTCATCGCCCGGTTGAGCTGGCTCTCGACTTTGCCGCGACCGGGGAAGTTCCATTCGGGCACCAGGATCGGCTGGCCCTCGGGGTCGTACAACGGGTGCTCGGTGAACCAGCCGCTGATGTAGTCGATCATGGCCCGGTACTTGAGCGGGTTGACGCCGCCGGAGGCCACCTGTGAGATGGCGGGGGCTCGTTCGGGGCCGGCGGCGGCGACGCCGATGATGGCTGCCACGACGATGTCGACCGGAATCACGTCGACGGTTCCCTCGGGCACGCCGGGGAACTCCTTGAGCAGGCCGCGGGCGTACGAGATGATCACCGGCTCGGCCATGCGGAATCCGCGGATCCAGCCCGGCTTGGGCTCGGCCCATGCCGACTCGATGATCGACGGCCTCACGATCGACACCGGCACGTTGCCCTTCGAGTCGGTGAGGGCCTGCTCGCCGAGCGCCTTGGTGTAGGCGTAGGCATCTGGCCATCCCAGGCTGCCTGCCCTGGCGATTCCGGCCTCGACCAGTTGGGCCTTGACCCAGCGTTCGCGCAGCTGTTCGGTCTTGGCCGGCCAGCGCCGGTGCGCCGGCGGCGCCGAGCTCGGCCCGTGCTCCCTTGCGGAACTCGACCAACCGAACCGGCTGGCGGCTCAACGCCTCCGTGTCGCCCTTCAGGCGGCGGGCAGCCGTGACCTCGGCCTGCCAACTGAGGCCCATGTCGAATGGGCCTTCGCTGACGAGTTCTTCCGGGGCGTTGCCGCGGCGGTTGCCGGCCACGTAGCAGGTGCTGACCGCAACCAGATGGGGTGTCACGCCCAGGTCGTGGCAGAGCTTGGCGATGCGGGTCGGGCCGAGCAGGTTGATCTCGACGGCACGGTCGAGTGGCGAGTCGAACGACACGGTTGCGGCGGAGTGGATGATCGTGTCGGCGCTGCTCCAGATCAGCCGATCGTCCCCGCTGAGCCCGAGCCCGTCGGCGCTGACGTCACCGGCCACCGTGGTGATACGGCGAGCCGTCATCTGCTTGAACGTCTCGGTGCTCTCCGGTGAAGCGTGCTGCGCACGGAGCCGGTCGAAGGCGTCGTTCTTGAGCAGTTCCTTCTCGATCCGTTGGGCGGCGGGCGTGCGGCGGCCGTCTCGTACGAGCAGGATCAGTTCGCAGTCGGGCACGCCTCGCAGCAACCGTTCCACGAGTGCGGTTCCGACGAATCCGGTCGAGCCGGTGATGGCGATGCGCTTGCCAGCGAGCGATTCTGCGATCACAATGGGTATGTCTACCAAATGGTAGACAGATGCGCCACCCCAACATGCCGACTCGCGAGATCCCCACCCGTCAACGCATCCTCGATGCGGCGCTCGATCTGTTCGGCGCGCGCGGGGTCGACTCGGTGTCGCTCGACGAGATCGCCCGCGAGGTGGGTGTGCGCAAGCAGACGGTTCTGTACTGGTTCGCCTCGAAGGATGAACTCGTCGATGCCGTGCTGGAGCGGGTCGCCACCGAACTCGTGGTGGTGATCGATGCCGCCGTTCGGTCCGCCAGCGACGACCCGCTGGAGCGGATCGACGCCGTGGTGCGGGCGGTGTTCCGGCCGGCGGTTCGGCGCCCGGCGATGTTGGGCCTGGTGCGCGAGATCAACCGGCTTCCGGAGGCACAGGCCGACCGGCTTCGCCAGCACGTGCAACCACTGATCGAGCGATGTGTCGAGTACTTCCGGCTCGAGATGGACAAGGGTCATCTGCGTCGTACCGATCCGGGGTTGATCGCCGCCCTGGCGTATGCGACGGTCACCGGGATCGCCACCGAGCCCGAGGCACTGCGAGCGGTCGGTTGGCAGGCGACTCCGGCCGGTCTGCGTCACCTGCGCGATGAGCTGCGGGCGTTCCTCCGAGCAGCCTTGACGCCGATCCCCTGGTCGGTGTCGTGACCCGTCCTGCGCGACGGCTGGCGACTGCGGCGGTGCTGGGTCGGGCACTGTCAGGTGGCCGACGTCTGCGCTGCGCACAAAACCGTGACGTCTAAGGTCGCCATGCGAATCAAGAGTGGTGATGTCGGGCTGAATGTTGTCGTCGACGGAGCCGACGATGCGCCGCCGATCCTGCTGCTGCACGGCATCCTCAGCAGCGCACAGACCTGGAACTGGATGGTGCCACGGCTGGTCGACGACTACCGCGTGCTGCGGCTCGACTTCCGAGGGCACGGCGAGTCCGATCGTGCCGCCGGTACCTACCAGCTCACCGACTACGTCTCCGACGCGGTTGCGGTGTGCGAACAGGTCGCCGGCGCGCCCTGCATCGTGATCGGGCACTCGCTCGGTGGGGCGACCGCTGCTGGTTTGGCGCAGACCCGTCCAGATCTGGTTCGTGGTGTGGTGCTCGAGGACGCTCCGTTGGCGATGCCCGACCCGAGTGCCGAAGGGGCCGACCGCAACTCGCTGATGGACGTGTTCGCGGTGCTGCGCGAAGCGATCCCACAGATG
Organism: uncultured Acidimicrobiaceae bacterium; assembly: GCA_963700265.1. Lineage (GTDB taxonomy): Bacteria > Actinomycetota > Acidimicrobiia > Acidimicrobiales > Ilumatobacteraceae > Ilumatobacter. Next base: position 59,362 of record CAVOWX010000013.1, read on the forward strand.
CAGGCGGCCGGAATGTCGCCAGAGGACATGACGGCGGTCGTCGCCGCAACCCCGAGTTCCAGTGGTGGATTGCTAGGCGAGTTGCTGCACGATGACGGCGTTGCCACGATGGCGACCAGCATGCTCGCCGTCGACGCCTCGGTGCTCGACCGTGTGCTCGATGCGTCGTTGTCGGTCGTGTTCGATGCCGATCTGCCGCTCCCGGTTCCGGCCGCGGTCGTGGCCGCCGACCCGGCGTTGCCCGATGCCGTCACTCAGCCGGCAGACCTGGCGAGGATGGCGATTCACAGCCCGCACGCATCCAGACACACGTTGTCGGGAGCCAATCACCTGATCCACGACACGATCGGCCAACGCGAACCGTTCTGGTCGATCGTCGCCGATTTCCTGAGCGAACGGCAAGGTGTCTGACACCACTCCGTTACGGGGTGGGGGCTTGGAATCGGAAGTCGCAGTGGTCGTCGCCGGCCATCAGCGTTTTGGTGCGGGTGAACACGATGTCGGGGTTGAAGCCTTCGACCAGCGAACCGTCGCGGTTGCACGACAGCGTTGCCCCGAGTTCGGGGATTCCGAGCGCCCGATACATCTCGGCGTAGCGACACCGCGTGACGTTGAACCCGAACGTGGTTTCCGTGAGGTCGACGACCTCGCTCTCGAGCGCCCCGTCCGCGGAGAAATCGGCCAGCCCGCGGGCGAACGACGAAAGCGAATCGTCACCGAGTTGTTCGGCCATCGCGGCACCGTGTTGGTGGGCGACATCGACGATGACATCCCGAGCGACGTCGTAGACACCGGCGCCGAACTCGGCGGCGAGGCGCTCCAGTAGCGGCGCCACGATGCGAGCCTCGATCTCCCTGCGTTTGAGCAGTCCGACGTCGTTGAGGGTGTCGGGAGGCAGGTTGTCGGGCATGATTCGACCGTATCGGTCAGGCGGTGACCGTGTCGACCTTGGTTCGGCGGTGCCCGTTCCAGAATCCAATTGTCAGTGCTTGGTGTTGCGGCGACGGCGGCCGTGACGTTCGAGCGCAAGCTCGACCAAACGGTCGATGATGTCGGGGTACGACATGCCGCTGGCGATCATCATCTTCGGGAACATCGAGATCGGCGTGAACCCCGGCATCGTGTTGACCTCGTTGCACAGGAAGCCGCGGGCCTGGCCCTCTTCTTCGAGGAAGAAGTCGCACCTCGCCAGACCCTCGCACCGCAGCGCCCGGTAGACGGCGAGCGCCTGGGCTTGCACGTCGGCGGTCTGGTCCGGGGTGAGCGGGGCCGGGATCAAGCCGGTGCTGGCGTCGTTCACGTACTTGTCGTCGTAGCTGTAGAACTCGTCGCCGGGAACGATCTCGCCGGGGACCGAGACGAACGGGTCGTTGTTGCCGAGCACGGCGACCTCGATCTCGCGGCCGACGATCCCTTCTTCGACCACGATCCATTCGTCGTAGGTGAGGGCGTACTCGATCGCCTCGCGCAGTTCCTCGACGGTGTGGGCTTTGCTGACCCCGACCGACGAACCCATGTTGGCGGGCTTGACGAAACACGGCAGTCCGAGTTCGTCGGCGAGTTGGGCGGGCAGGCCAGGCGTGATCTGATGCTCGGCGAACGCTCGGTAGCGGGCTTGCGGGATGCCGGCCGCCGTCAGGACCTGCTTGGCCATCGCCTTGTCCATCGCAACGGCTGAGCCGAGCACGCCTGCCCCGGCGTACGCCACGTTGGCGAGTTCGAGCAAGCCTTGGACGGTGCCGTCCTCGCCCATCGGGCCGTGCAGAAGCGGGAGCACGACGGTTCGCTCGGGCTGATCGAGCGCTTCTCCCAGCATCACCGACGGGGAGAGGGCGTCGCCGGTCGGGTCGAGTCGGGACGGCAGCGCCGCCGGGCCTCGCCCCAGCGCCGCTGCCGCCTCGACGGCCAGCGACCACTCACCCTCGGTGGAGATGCCGACCGGCGTGATCCGGTACTTGTCGGGGTCGGCGGCGGCCAATACGTGGGCTGCGGTGGTGCAGCTGACCTCGTGTTCGGCGGACTGTCCGCCGAACAACACCACGAGATGGATTCGCTCGCTGCTCACTTCCATGACGGTACCGTTCGACGGCATGAGGTTGCTGGCATCCCAAGTTGCCGAGGCGGTCGGCGGCACGCTGGTCGGCCCCGACGTCGAGGTCGACGGTGCATCATTCGATTCCCGTACCACCGGATGCCGGTGAGCTGTTCGTGCCGCTCGTCGCCGAGCGCGACGGACACGAGTTCATCGGCGCTGCGCTCGAGCGCGGTGCCGGCGCCTACTTCACGAGTGGGCCAGTGGTCGGCGGCTCGGCGATCGTCGTCGGTGACACCGCGACGGCGCTGATGGCGCTGGCGGCGTGGGCCAGGCGGCGCCTCGACGTTCCCGTGGTGGGGGTCACCGGCAGCGTCGGCAAGACCAGCACCAAAGACCTGATCGCAGCCGCCCTCGGCGCGACGCGTTCCGTCACCGCCAACCTGCGCAGCTTCAACAACGAGCAGGGGCTCCCGGTCACCATCCTCGGCGCACCCGACGGTGTCGAGGCGTTGGTCGTCGAGATGGGAATGCGCGGGTTCGGCGAGATCGCCCGACTGTGCGAGGTGGCGGTGCCGACGATCGGTGTCGTCACCTCGGTCGCTGCGTCGCACACCGAACGGGTCGGCGGCATCGAGGGGGTGGCGATCGCCAAGCGCGAACTGGTCGAGTCGCTCGACGCCTCGGGCGTTGCGATTCTCAACGCCGACGATCTGCGGGTAGCAGCGATGGCCGGTCACACCGACGCCACGGTCGTCACCTACGGCGAACTCGGAGAGGTCCGGACTGAGCGGGCTCGAGCTCGACGATCTGGCCAGGCCCTCGTTCCGTGTCGACACGCCCTGGGGCGGCGGTGACGTTCGGCTCGGCGTCAGCGGGCGGCACATGGCCCAAAACGCGGCTGCGGCAATCAGTGTTGCCGGGGTGATCGAGGGGCGCGTCGACGCCGCCCTCGACGCCTTGGCGACGGCGACGGTGTCGGGGATGAGGATGGAGGTCGGTCGCTCGGCGAGCGGGGCGATCATCGTCAACGATGCCTACAACGCCAATCCCGATTCGATGCGAGCGGCGCTCGACGCGTTGAGCGAGATCGTCGCCGATCGTCGGGTCGCCGTGCTCGGGCCGATGGCCGAGCTCGATGACCCTGTCGAGGGCCATCACCGCGTGATGAACGACGCGATCGAGCGGGGGATCGAGGTGATCGCCGTCGACACGGAGATGTATGGCCTGCGGCCCGTCGACGACCCGATCGCGGCGCTCGGCGCGATCGGTGTCGGAGATGCGGTGCTGGTCAAGGCCAGTCGTGTCGCCGGGCTCGAGCGGGTCGCCGCCGCCCTGCTCGCCCAATGACGGGTTGTGCCTGGCACCACCCGTCATCCATGACGGGATGTGCCTGGCACATCCCGTCATGTCAGAAGAGGCGGTTGGCGTTGACGGGTTGGAACGGCTCGCCGCCGTGTTCGACCGGGAGGAAGTCGTCTGCTCCGAGCCGGCGGAGGTCGCCCCACCAGGCGAGGAACATGGCGAAGGCGGCGCCTGCGGCGAGCACCCATCTGGCGCCGACGGCGTCCATGATCGGTCCGGCGATCAGGTTGCCGATCGGGATCGTGCCACCGAACGACATGAACCACAGCGGCATCGCCGAGGCTCGTTCGTTGTCGGCCAGGTTCTGCTGCATCACCGACGACAAGGCGGTGGCCGACATGAAGTACACGAAACCCAGGGCCGCAGCGATCGGGAGCGCCATGGCGACCGACGACATCATCGAGAACAATCCGAGGAAGATCGCGAACGACAGCATCCCGAGCGGGATCAACCGGCGCGTGTCGAAGTTCGACAGCCAGGTGCCCACAGCGAGCGCCCCGAGGAAGGCGCCGAGGCCCCACACGATGTACAGCAGCTTGTAACTGCCGCCGGTCGCCTCGATCCCGAAGTTGAGCCGGGCGACCGAGGGGAACAGCCCGATGTAGGGCAGGCACACCAGGGAGAACATGAACATCGTCAGCAGCGACCGGTTGAGCACGCGTCCGTTGCCGTACGACGTTGATGCCGCTCATCAGCTTGCGCCAGCCGCGTTCCGGAAGGCCCCCGACCGCCTGCGGCAGACTGACGAAGAACAACGGAACGATCAAGAACAGATAGGTCGCCGAGTTCACGAGGAACAGCTGACTGATCGAGAACCCGATCGCAGCGAGCATGGCGGCGATCGCCGGCCCGAGGATGCGGGTGGCGTTGATCATCGCCGAGTTGAGGCTGATCGCGCCAGGGAGATCGGGTCGCTCGACGAGCATCGGAATGCTGGCGCTGAAGGCGGGGGCGTTGACCGTGTTGGCGATACCGAGCGCCAACTGGGCGCCGAACAGCGCCCACAGCGGAGCGTCGCGCCACACCAGAACGGCCAGCACGATCGACAGCGTCATCATCGTCGTCTGCATGGCGATCACCAGTCGGGTTCGGTTGAGGCGATCGGCGAGCATGCCGGCCGGGATCGAGAGCAACAACAGCGGTCCGAGCTGAACGAAGACGAGCAGCCCGACCAGCGTCGCCGAACCGGTTCGGTCGTCGACGTAGGCGGGCAGCGTGAAGTTCTGCATCCAGGTGCCGATGCTGGACAGCGCCGTGCCGACGAACAGGATCCGGAAGTTGCGGTACGACAGGGCCGCCCTGGCAGTGCCGGGCTTGTGGCCGTGGGGGAGCGAGGCGTCGGTGTCGGAGGCAGTGGTTGTCATGCGTGTGGTGGGCAGGGTCGAAGCGGCTTGACCGGACGGTCAAGAATATCGGGCGGGGTCCGCGCTCTGCCGGGTTGGACCGCGCGACACTCGTGGTCCGATGTCACAGAGCCCCGTCACCGCCGCCAACACGACACCCGTCACGGACGTATCCGGACCGGCCCCGCTCTGCCGGTCGCCGCTCGGCACGTATCCGGAATGCCCGCTGTGTGGAGCCGATCTGTTTCCCGAGCATGCCCATTTCAAGTGTTCGGGATGCGGCTGGCGCGACAGCTGCTGCGACTGAAACAGTAGGAACATGCAGTACACCTCCGTCAACGCTGACCAGTTCGCCGAGACCGACGGGGTTGGTGACTGGCGGTTCGTGCTGGGCGCGATTCAGGCTGATTTCGTGGCGACGTCGTACCCGGCCGCGGCGGCGTTGGTGGTAGCGATCACCGAGGCCGCTGAAGCAGCCGATCACCACCCTGACCTCGACGTGCGCTACCCCGGTCGGGTGCGGGTGTTACTCACAACCCACGCCACGGGTGGCCTCACGACGCTCGACGTCGACCTGGCGAAACGAGTCTCGGTGCTCGCCGCCGCGAATGGCGCCCGTGCTGTGCCAACCGATGTGCAGGCACTCGAGATCGCGATCGACACGATGGATGCCGATCGGATCCGTCCGTTCTGGGCCGCCGTGCTCGGATACGTCGTCGTCGCCGACGGTTCGATCGCCGATCCGCTGCGATCGGGGCCGGCGGTTTGGTTTCAGCAGATGGACGAGCCACGAACCGAACGCAACCGCTTTCACATCGACGTGTCGGTGCCGCACGATGTGGCCGAGCAGCGGATCGCGGCGGCGCTGGCCGCCGGTGGAACGATGGTCAGCGACGCTCGAGCCCGGGCATTCTGGATCCTCGCCGATGCCGACGGGAACGAGGCCTGCGTGTGTACCTGGCAGGACCGCAGCTGATCAGCCGTTGATCAGTTCGGCCAGCATCGCCAGCTGGTCGGCCCGGCCGTTCAGCAGCACGGTGGTCAGACAGGTTTCCTTCCAGCGCGCCAGGTCGTCGCGGATCTTGTCGACCGGGCCGACCAGCGCGATGTCTTCCACCATCGCCAGCGGAATCGACGCTGCGGCCTCCTGCTTCTTGCCGTCCAGATAGAGCTTCTGCACGTTGAGGGCGACCTCCTCCCAACCCATCCGGGCGAACACGTCGAAGTGGAAGTTGGCGTCTTTGGCGCCCATCCCGCCGGCGTACAGCGCAACCATCGGACGCATCAGGTCGGCACATTGCTCGACGTCGTCGCCGGGGATCACCGTGAGCATCGAGGCGACCTCGAACCGGTCGGCTTTGTCGGCTTCGCCGCTCGCCTCGAACCCGATCCGGAGCCGGTCGCGATACCAGGCGTCGTCCTTCGGCGAGAAGAACAACGGCAGCCAGCCGTCGCAGATCTCGGCCGCCAGCGAGACATTCTTGGGGCCCTCGGCGCCGAGCAAGATCGGGATCTCGTTGCGCAGCGGATGGACGGTGGCCTTGAGCGGCTTGCCGAGCCCCATCCCGTCGTCGCCGGTGTAGGGCATGTCGAAGTGCTTGCCGTGGAACTCGGTCGGGCCTTCGCGGCGCACGATGTCGCGCACGATCTGCACGTACTCACGGGTGCGCTCGAACGGGCGTGGGTACGGCTGGCCGTACCAGCCCTCGACGACTTGAGGGCCCGACGCACCGAGCCCGAGGATGAAGCGCCCACCGGACAGGTGGTCCATCGTGAGCGCCGACATGGCTGTGGCGGCCGGCGTGCGGGCAGCCATCTGCACGATCGACGTGCCGAGCTTGATGTTCTCGGTGTGGCTGCCCCACCAGGCCAGCGGGGTCAGGCTGTCGCTGCCGTACGCCTCAGCCGTCCAGAACGAATCGAAGCCGAGCCGGTCCGCTTCTTGGATCGCCTCCGAGCGCGCCGGCCGGTGGGCCCGACGACCAATAGCCGGTGGAGTAACCGAGTTTGAAGTCTGACATGGGTCTCATGGTGGCAGGCTGGATGCATGAACGACGACCTGATCGTCACCCGGTCGGTACGAATCCCGCGCCACGAACTGCAAGTGTCGTTCAGCGCGTCCGGAGGGCCGGGTGGTCAGCACGCCAACAAGGCGGCGACCAGGGTCGAGCTGCGGTTCGACATCGCCGACTCGTCGACCTTCACGCCCGGGCAGCGTGCACGCGTGATCGAACGGCTCGGAGAGGAGCTGCGGGTCGTGGTCGACGACGAGCGCAGCCAACTCCGCAACCGAGCGTTGGCAGAGGAACGCTTGGTGGCCCGCCTGCAATCAGCGCTCCACGTCGAACGCCCGCGGCGCCCGACCCGCCCCACCAAAGGCTCGAAGAATCGCCGCCTGAAGGCCAAACAACAACGCGGCCAGATCAAACAACAACGCCGCCGCCCCAGTCGCGACGACTAGTGCGGTGCAGACGGCAGCGGGATGTCATGTCGTCGCCGGTTTCGAGACGGGCAGACTGGAAGCATGGTCGAGCACCGGCGCTTCGTGATCCAGCAGCACGATGCGACCCGGCTGCACTGGGACCTCCGGCTCGAACGCGACGGGGTACTGCGCTCGTGGGCGCTGCCGCGGGGTGTCCCGTGGAGTCCGAAGGAGAATCGGCTCGCTGTCGCCACAGCCGATCATTCGCTCGAGTTTCTCGACTACGAAGGTGATGACACCGATCCCGGCTACGGCACCGGGCGGATGACGACTTGGGATACCGGTACCTACGAGACCCACAAATGGGAGGACCACAAGGTCGTCGTCAGCCTCGACGGCAAACGGGTGGCGGGCAAGTATTCGCTGTTCTCGATGCGCGGCAGCGGCGACTGGCTGATTCATCGCATGGATCCACCCGACGACGAACGTCGAGTGCGAGTGCCGATCGGGGTCATCCCGATGACTGCTCGGGCCGGCGAGTTGCCCGACCGCGAGGGATCGAGCTTCGAGCCTCGATGGCGTGGCATCCGCGCCATCGTCACCGATGACACCGGCCGTGTCGTCATCACCGATGAAGTCGGCCAGGACGTCTCGATCAAGTTTCCCGAGATACGACGCATCGGCCGCGCCCTTGGGCACCGCGAGCTGATCCTCGATGGCGTGATCGTGCCGGTCGACCCGGTGACTGGCACGGTGCTCCACGATCGGTCCGGCCTTGCTCGCCGGCTTCGGATCGCCAGCGACAGTGGAGCCCGCAACGCCGCCAGAACTGCGCCCGTCGTGTTCATGGCGTTCGATGTGTTGTGGGTCGATGGCCGACCGACCACGTCGCTCCCGTGGGAACTCCGGCGACGACAACTCGATGACCTGCGCCTCGATGGGCCAGGCTGGCGTACCAGCCCGAGGATCACGATCGATGAAGCGGAGGCGCTACTCGACGAGGGCCCTGGCATCATCGCAAAACGAATCGACAGCCCCTACGAAATCGGCGCATCGTCGGCCTCATGGACGCAGGTCACCTGACCCAATACCCCTCGGTCGGATTGCCCGCCTGCCCTGCACCGCACCATCAGCGCCCCGTCGACGACGCGTGCGCCGCCACCGGCACATCGGGGGACGCATCCGCTGGGTCCGTCGAGCGGCAGGATGGGGCGGTCGCCGAGCGACCAGGGCCACTGCATTGCGCCACGATGCAGCGCGGAGGTCGCAGACTTTGGTGAACTCGACGGCCAGTCGACCATCGCCGCCGCCGCAGCGGTCCTCTGCGCAGTTGCAGACGCAGGTCGCGGGAGGGGAGAGGAACGCCATCAGTTGCGGCGCGCGCCGTCGCGCCGACATTGGGAACACCGCGAGGCGAGCTCTAGGTGGCGGAGAGCAGTTGGTCCCGGACTCGTGCCGAGAAGTCATCCTGCCAGTGGCCGTCGAAGTCGACGATCGCTCCGGGTGTGGTTGCCTGCTCTGCCAGATGCATGGCGGCGAGCAGGATCGTCCGCTGGGTTTCCGGGTCGTTCGGCCGTCCGAACGGGTTGCCCATCGGGAAGTTCACGAACAGGGACCGTGGCGGTGAGACGAGTTCGGTGAGGTCTCGTCCTGTCGAGACCAGGACGGTGGGGATGCCGGCTGCTTCGATGACGCGTGCGACCAGACCAACTGTCTGGTGGTCGAGTGGTCAAGCGGGTACGAGCAGGGCGAGATCGACTTCGTCGGCGTGCAGTTCTTCCGCCCACGCAGGCGCAGCGACTTCGACAACGTGGGTTCTCTTGTAGATCCGTCCCATGAAGCCACTCCACAGCCGAGGGGCTACAGACCCGATCACCTTCTGTTGCGCCAGCTCCCGCAGGCGCTCGAGTGGGAAGACCGTGTTGACGTCTCGGGTCGCGTCGTGGGTGTCGTAATAGCTGTCGTTGACGGCGAAGTCAGCGCTGTTCGCGTCGGGATCGATCGCGTCGAGTCGGAAGTCATTACGGGCTTCGGGATTCCAATCGGGCATCGAGCAGTGTGAGACTCCGCCGGAGGTCAGCACCGAAACGCGACATCGATCGAGCGGCTTGCGCAATGGTGTCAGGGTTGGTGGTCCGTTCCGGGTCCAGTCATACGGCGGGAAACCCTGCATTCTGTACCGCTGATCCAAGAGCTCTACGTACTTGATCGGTTCCATGACCTCGAATCCTCTGCTCGTTGGGCGAGCCTTGCGGACGGCCGCCAAGGGGCCGCACCTTCACGATCCTGTCACGACGCGGTCGTGTCCCTTCTACCCGACCCGCAGATCATTCGGGCGAAGGTCGGGAGCGAGCACTGGATCACGACCACTTCATCGATGAGCATCGCCAATCGATGAAGATCGATCGAGGTCCGGCAGACGTTGCGACCGTGGCCGCACACAGCAGGGCGCAGCCCAGGATGCTGGCTCCGAAACGAGTGGTCTCGATGATGGTTCCTCACTTGTCAACGCGAAGGTAGGGCATCGCGGAGCAGATCGAGATGGCCGACGTGCCGGGCCGTCTCGTCGATCATGTGAACGAGGATCCAGCGAAGGTTGACCGGTCCCCGTCCGAACGATGGAACCGCGGCGGCGTTGTCGAGCGAGTCGCACTCGGCGACCGCGTCTCGGCTGCGCTGGCAGGCTGACCTGTACAACCCGAGGATCCCATCGGTGGTGTCGCCTGGTGCGAGTCTCATCGCGTGATCAGGATCATCCGCGCCCGGTCGATCCCACGGAGGCGGCATCCGCGATCCGAGCAGCCGACCTTGAAACCAGCGATCCTCGGCCCATGCAAGATGCCTGACGACGCCGGCGATCGTCAGGTCGGTCGCCGACAACGACTCGCGTGGACGCCTGAGGCCAGGGGACGTCGACCAGAACGGCCGCTGCGATCTCCCGGTACTGATCGAGTCGTTGCGACAGCGCCGAGCGCTCGTCCTGGGGCCGTAGGTCTGGGTACGCGGGCTGGGCACCGTCCATGACGTCAGCCTGACACGATCGGAGCCACTCGCCCGTCACCCATCGCCGGGGCGGTCGTTCAGCAGCGAGCCGCCTTCCGTCGGGGCGTTCGTGGTGATCGACCGGGCTCGTCAGCGAACCGCGGTGAGGCTCAGCCGGTCGCGTGACGGGACAGCCAATCAACGATGTGGGTGGTGACCTCATCACGGTTGGTTTCGTTGAGGATCTCGTGACGGGCACCCGGGTACACCCTCACGGTCACGTCGGCGAGACCGGCGTCGCGGTAGCGCTGCCCGAGCAGTTCGACGAGTTCGCCGCCGCCGGCGAGTGGGTCGTCGCTGCCCGACGCGATCAGGATCGGCAGGTCGCTGCGGATGCCGGCGAGGACCGTGGGGTCGGCGAGGCGGCCAGCCTGCGCGAACAGCGAGGGAATCGTGTCCTCCGGCACGTCGAACCCACACCATGGATCGGCGACGTAGGCATCGACCTCGGCCTCGTCGCGGGAGAGCCACTCGTAGCCGGTGCGGTGCTCGAACCCGACATTGAACGCTTCGAGCCCGGCCGGACCTTCTGCCTGGGCCAGGCCGGCGGCGAGCACGTCGAGCGCAGTCGACCCCGACAGCACGACCCCGTCGTATTGATCCGAGCCGTCAGCCACGACCGATTGCGACGCGAACGAACCCATCGAGTGGCCGAACAGGAACAGCGGTAGACCGCCGTGGCCGGCGGCGATCGCCGCCCCGTACTGGACGACGTCGGCGATCAGCCCATCGAAGCCGGCCGCGCCGAAGTCGCCCAGATGATCGCCACCCGTGCGGCCGTGCCCGCGGTGATCAGTGGCGAACGTGAGGAATCCCGCCTGATTGAGGGCCGTGGCAAACCGGTCGTAGCGGGCACCATGCTCAGCGAGGCCGTGGGCGATCTGGACGGCGCCGCGCGGTTCGCCCGCGACGTCGGTCCAGGCGTACGTTGCGATGTCGATTCCATCGACCGAGGAGACGAACGAGGACCGCTGAAAGCTCATCGGTCGATCATCACACACCTGAGGTCAGGTCTGCCACGTCGAGAACTCGGCCGCCACGACCGGCGATATCGAAGTGTCGCAGAAAGCTGTATGTAGGACGCAGAATGCCAATCGAACGCCAGTTTGAGACGCGTCAACAACGTCGGTGTTCTTCCTCGCTGACAACAATGTGAACCAACCGCGACGGGCCCAGGACGAATCGACGACAACAACGCCGTCGGGCGGTGTGGCGCCGGATTCCTGCGAGCACAGTGGGCGCCAGGAATCCGCTAATGTCGCAACATTCGAAAGGGGTTCGTCAATGAACGAGCATGTTTCGGCTTTGGCCAAAGTCCGAGGTGTGGTTCCACCCCAGCAGGAAGTTGGGGCCGAGCCTGTGCGCTCGAAGAAACGTCGATCGAACGGGATGATCCTCCAGGCCAAGTTGTCCGTTGGCGGGGTCAACGATCCAGCAGAGCACGAGGCCGATCGCATCGCCGACGAGGTCGTTCGTCACCTCGGCGTTCAACCAGGTTCCTCCGACCGTTCGGGCGTCGAACAGATGGCCAGCACCGGCAAGAGCTCTCAACGGTTCATCGCATCCCGGCAGGCGGCGCCGGCAGCCATGGCAGATGGTTTCGTCGCTTCTCCCGACGTCGAATCACGCATCCGCGGTGCCTCATCGAGCGGGGCACCGCTCGAGAGCGGCGTCCGTCGACGGTTCGAAAATGCCATGGGAACCGATCTGGGCGATGTCCGGATCCACCGCAGCGCGGTCGCCGACCAGCTCAACTCCGACCTGGGCGCCAAGGCGTTCACCACGGGCAGCGACGTGTTCTTCTCGGCCGGCAGCTACGCACCCGAGCGCGCCGACGGGCAGCGCCTGCTCGCCCACGAGTTGGCTCACACCGTGCAACAGGGGCCTGGCGTGAATCGGCAAGTGATTCGCCGATTCACGATCGATGCACCCGACTTCACCACGGCAACCGGGTTCAGGGTGTTCGCCGGCGGCGGCAGCGGAAACGTCGCCGAGTTCACCGATGGCGGAGCGCCGCTGATCGTCAAGGTCGACCAGTTGATCGGCAACGAGGTGGCGGTGGCGGGCAACCTGCATTCTGCCGTTGCCGGAGACGCCGGAGGCAGTGGGGGCTTCAGCATCGAGAGCCCCGGCGTCCGGTTGGCGACCGCCCCCGAGAAGGCCGCGATCAAGGCGGCAGCGCTTCGGTTGATCGGTACCAACCCTCCCCGCAACTTCATCACCGGGGTCGACTCCAACAATCCGGTCGTCCTCATGAACAAGGCCGGCGGTCAGGATTTTCGGGACGAGATCGAGGGCGGAGGACACACCAAGAAGGGCAAGGGCCCGCTGGGCAAGACGGCCATCGACAAGGACTCGATCCTCCACAAGATCCTCTTCAAGCCTGGGCCGCTCACCTCGCTTGCTCAGGCGGCGCCCGTAGATGTGGCGGTGGGCATGTTCGACCGCATCCTCGGCTATTGGAATCCCGAAAACTTCCGCCTCGATGGCGACAAGTTCGCATTCGTCGACAACACCCAGAATGGCCAGGGTGGATTCCTGACGAGCGTCGTTACACCGGGGGGGCCGTACTCCAGCAAGGAGTCCTTCGAGGACTGGGCCGGACATGCACATGTCGCTCGTCTCCGCGGCAACTTGCCCGAACTCGCCGACAAGATGTTCACCACGGTGACCGGCCTCGACGACACTACGGGGATACTTGCCGATATCGGCAACGATGCCAAGCTGAAGCTGCTCTTCGAGGCGGGGGCGCGCAAGCAGAAAACGAAAATGCTGGCGTGGATCGCTGCAGGTATGGCCACCGGCAAGGCGGCCTTGATGCGACAACTTGCCAACCCATTGCCGTTGGTCTCCGGCTTGCCGGACGTGCAGAAGCGTGAGGCGCTGCAGAACCTGATTCGCGCGCCGCAAGGTGCTCGAGGGCACGGCGGCCCCGCAGGCTTGGGCTGCGGCCGGCATCGAAGCTGATCAGCTGTTGCCCGCACCACAGCAACCGCCCCAGCAGCAGCCGTGGCAACGCGGCGTGTCGCCGGCCCCGGCGCAACAGCAACAGCAACAGCCACAGCCACAGCAACGTCAGTGGCAGCGCGGCGAGTATCGCTGAGGGTGATCTCAGCGGTGAGGCGGCATCGTCTGTCGCCGCACGGCCAACTCAGGTTGGGGTGAAGCGGATCGGGAGGTGATCGGGGCCGAAGATGCCGACCGTGGCGGGCTTCCAGGTGATCTCGCCGGCCACCTCGAGATCCGGCATCCGCTGCGCCATGATCACCAGCGCCTCCTGGGCGATCCACTCGGGGTTCTCGATGCCGGACATCTCGAGGATCTTTCCGGAGGCGCTGTGCCACCGCTTGTCGCGCAACATGGCGACCACGTCGTCGTAGTGCAGGATCGAGAACCCGAACATGTTGCGGGCGATCCACGACTGCTCGGCGGCGGCCGCCGATTGGTCACGCTGCTCATCGACCGACATCGTGAGTCGGTCGAGCGAGGTGAGGTCGGGCATGTCGACGTCGGTCGCGAGCGTGGGCATGGTCAGACCCTACGAAATGGTGGGCGGGGGTCGTCAGTCAGCGCGACGGCGGCGGCGCGGTGGCGGCTCGGCGTTCGGGTCGGCGTCGGCGCTGATCGCGTTCGTCAGCGGGCCGGTGGCAGCGACGATCTGGTCGACGCTCGGCACCTCACCGGGTTGATACCGATCGAGCTGCCGCCGCATCTCGGCGAGATGGGCTGGAGACGTGCCGCAGCAACCACCGACGATCGTGGCACCCGAATCGACGGCCAGTGTGGCGTAGTGGCCCATCAGTTCGGGGTTGCCGGTGTACTCGATCTCGGTGCCCCTGAACTGCGGCACACCGCAGTTGCTCTTGGCGATGATCACGGCATCCCGGCCACGCATCTGCTGGATCGCCAGCAGCAGGTCGGAAGCACCGACGCCGCAGTTGGCGCCGATCGCCAGCGGTGCCACGGGAAGGTCGGCGAACACGTCGATCAGTTCGGTGGGGCGTAGGCCCATCATCGTGCGCCCGGCGGTGTCGAACGAAGCGGTGACGGTGTACGGCATCCCCACGTCGATCGCCGCCAACGCAGCGGCCCGCATCTCCTGAGCGGCCGACTTGGTCTCGATCCAGGCCACGTCGACCCCACCCGCTCGCAACCCCTCGATCTCCTCGCGGAACGCGGCGATCGCCCCTTCGAGCGTCATCGCGCCGAGTGGTTCGAGCAGCTCGCCGGTCGGTCCGACCGAGCCGGCGACCACGACCGGACGTGGGGCGGCGGCGGCGACCTCACAAGCGATCACGGCAGCCCGCTCGGCGATCTCGGTGGCGCGGTCCTCGGCCTGGTGCAGCTTGAGTCGATAGCGGTTGCAGCCGAACGTGTTGGTCAAGATGATGTCGGCTCCGGCGTCGACGAAGTCCTGATGAAGTCGACGGACCTTGTCGGGCTGGTCGACGTTCCACATCTCTGGTGGTTCGCCGGGGCCGAGGCCCATCCCGAAGAAATTGGTTCCGGTGGCACCGTCGGCCAGCAGCGGCCGCCCCAGCGCGAGAAGGGTTTCCAGGGTGGTCCTCATGGTGTAACCAGGCTAGCGACGTCGGCGTCAGCCGAATGCGGCGACCGGGTCGACGACCTCGACTCCGAGGAACTCGGCGACCGGGCCGTTGGTGACCTGACCGGCGTGAGTATTGACACCGAACGCAAGGGCAGGGTCTCGTCGAGCGGCGCCGGCCGCGCCATGCAGAGCAACGTCGAGGATGTAGGGGAGCGTGGCGTTGGTGAGGGCGTAGGTGGAAGTGTGCGGAACGGCGCCCGGCATGTTGCCAACGGCGTAGTGCAGCACGCCGTGCATCTCGTAGGTCGGTTCCTCGTGGGTGGTCTCGCGGATCGTCTCGATGCAGCCACCCTGGTCGACGGCGACATCGACGATCACGGCTCGGGGTTTCATCGAGCGAACCATGTCGTCGCTCACGACGACCGGCGCCCTGCCACCGGCGACCAGCACGGCGCCGATCACCAGGTCGGCCTCCAGTACCGAGCGCTCGATCGCCCCTCGATTGGAGGCGAGCGTCATGATCCGACCCTTGTGGATTTGATCGACGTAGCGAAGTCGGTCGAGGTTCTTGTCGATCAACACGACCTCGGCTTCCATGCCGGCCGCGATCCAGGCCGCATTCCAGCCGACGTTGCCGGCCCCCAGCACGACCACTTTGGCGGGTCGCACACCAGGCGCCCCGCCCATCAACACACCGCGTCCGCCGTTGTGGCGCTCCAGACAGTGGGCGCCCATCTGGGGTGCCAACCGTCCGGCAACCTCGCTCATCGGCGCCAGCAGGGGGAGCGCGCCGTCGTACGTCTGCACGGTCTCGTAGGCGATCCCGGTCGCCCCGGTGTCGACGAGTGCCTGGGCGACGGCCGGGTAGGCCGCCAGGTGAAGGTAGGTGAACAAGGTCAGATCGCGCCGCAGGAACTCGAACTCCTCGGGCTTTGGCTCTTTGACCTTGATCACCATCTGTTGCGACCAGGCGTCGGCCGCCGTCGGCACGATGTCGGCGCCGACCGCCCGGTAGTCGTCGTCGCTGATCGAGGCGCCTTCGCCGGCACCGGTCTCGACGTACACGTTGATCCCGTGGCGTTCCAGCTCGCGAACTCCGTCGGGCGTCATCGCCACCCGATGCTCGGCGGTCTTGACCTCCTTGGGAACTCCGACGGTGTTGATGATGGCTGCAGGCATGTGTTCAGTCTCGGCGTTCGAGGGCGCCGGGTGCCAGGGAGATACGTGGAAGAATATCCGGATGGCCCCTGAATCGAGTGTGCTTGACCGTATCGACCGCCGAATCCTCGGCATCCTGGCCGAAGACGCACGAATCAGCTGGCGTGAACTTGGGCAACGAGTGCATCTGTCGCCCACGTCCACCGCTGATCGGGTGAGGCGTATGGAAGGCCTCGGTGTGATCCAGGGGTATGGCGTTCGAGTCGACCCGTACGCGCTCGGTCGGACCGTGCGAGCGGTGGTCGACGCCAGCCTCGGACCTGGCGACCAGGTTGACGATTTCGAGGCACGCCTGGCGCAGCGCGACGAGGTGACGTTCGCCGCCTATGTGACCGGCACGGCTGACTATTCGATCCTCGTCGAATGCGAGGGCGCCGGCGGGCTCGACGCCTTCGTGCGGTGGTTGCGCTCCGACGCCGGCGTGGCTCGCACGGAGACGAAGCTGCTCCTGCGGGTCGTCACTGAGTGACGACGGTTGCGCCAATCAGTGGAAGGTGTTGGCGACGAAGACGTGGCATGGAGCGTTGCGCAACACCTCGTTGGCGACGGAACCGAGCACTCTCGCCAGCCCTTGGACGCGCCGGTTGCCGACGACGATGACGCGAGCGTCGAGTCGTTCGGCCTCCTCGCACAACACCTTGCCGGGATCGCCCTCGGCGACGCTGATGGTGCAGGAGCCATGCGGCAGCGTGCCGGCGACTTCGGCGAGATACTCCCTGGCCTCTGCCATCCAGTCGGTGTGGAACTGGTCGCCGCCGACTTGGAGATTGACTGATTTCTCTCGTTCGGCACACATCACGATGTGCAAGTTGGCGCCGAACGCAGCCGCGATCTCGGCCGCCACATTGGCGGCCGCCAGGGCAGTCTCAGACCGATCGATCCCGACAACGATGTCTTGCATGCTGGTGCCCCAATCCTGGTGATCGCCCCATCGCAGCGTAGATCATCGAGGACACCGGGTGGAACGGGATGCGTCGACGGTGACGGAGGCACCCGCGATCTGCTACACCATGCGACATGAAGGCCTTCAAGAACTTCGTCAACGGTGAGTGGGTCGAGTCGAGCGACGGCCGGACCACCCCGATCATCAACCCCAGCACCGGTGAGCAATACGCCGACGCTGCGCTGTCCGGTCAGGCCGACGTCGATGCTGCCATGACCGCTGCTGCGTCAGCGTTCGACGGCTGGCGCGACTCCACGCCGTCGGAGCGGGCGTTGGCGCTGATCCGCATCGCCGACGCTGTCGAACAGCGCGGTGACGAACTGATGCACCTGGAGTGTGAGAACACCGGCAAGCCGTACTCGGTGCACCGCGGCGAGGAGATCGGCCCGATGGTCGATCAGATCCGCTTCTTCGCCGGCGCCGCCCGCAACCTCGAGGGCAAGGCGGCCGGCGAGTACATGGCCAACATGACCTCGTTCGTGCGCCGCGAGCCGGTCGGCGTATGCGCCCAGGTGGCGCCCTGGAACTATCCGATGATGATGGCCGTGTGGAAGTTCGCCCCGGCGATCGCCGCCGGCAACACCGTCGTGCTCAAGCCGAGCGACACCACGCCGGCCACCAGCGGCCTACTGGCAGAGATCGCAGCAGAGTTCCTGCCGCCCGGCGTGCTGAACGTGATCAACGGCGACCGTGACACGGGGCGGGCGATGGTCGAGCACGACACGCCGGCAATGGTCTCGGTCACCGGATCGGTGCGGGCCGGCATGCAGGTCGCCGAGGCCGCCTCGAAGAGTCTCAAGCGGGTGCACCTCGAACTGGGAGGCAAAGCGCCGGTCGTGGTGTTCGACGACGCCGATATCGAGGCTGCTGCCGAGGCGATCGCGGTGGCGGGCTACTTCAACGCCGGCCAGGACTGCACCGCCGCCGACCCGCGTGATCGCCGGCCCCAAGGTGTACCGCGACTTCGTCGATGCCCTCGACCGAGCAGGCCAAGGGGTCTGGCGTCGGCGGGCCGGATGCCGAGGACGTGCTGTTCGGCCCGGTCAACAACGCCAACCAGTTGGCGCACGTGCAGGGCTTCCTGGAGCGCACACCCGATCACGCGTCGATCATCACCGGCGGCAACCGGATCGGCAACATCGGCTACTTCCTCGAGCCGACCGTCGTCGCCGACCTGCGTCAGGACGACGAGATGATCCAACGCGAGATCTTCGGCCCGGTCATCACCGTGCAGCAATTCGACGACGAGGAACAGGCCGTCGCCTGGGCCAACGGGGTCGACTACGGGCTCGCTTCGAGCGTCTGGACCACCAACTTCGGGCGGGCGATGCGGATGGCGAAGCGGCTCGACTTCGGTTGCGTGTGGATCAACACCCACATTCCACTGGTGGCGGAGATGCCGCACGGCGGCTACAAGAAGTCGGGGTACGGCAAGGACCTGTCGGCCTACGCCCTCGACGACTACACCCGGATCAAGCACGTCATGGCGAACCTCGACAGCTGAGAGGGCGATAGTCTCGCTCAACCATGCCGACATCTGACGCACCGAAGATCGCCCTGGCACCGACCCCAGTCGGCGGATTGGCTCTCCGACGCGGTCGACGACGGCGGTGGACACTCGTGCCGCTGTCGGACTGCGAGGCGATCGTCTGGGCGGACGTCGTCCGACTCCGAGCGGGCTACTGCGGCGCTCGACCGAGGCACCGAACGCAACGTGGGTCCAGCTCCCGTTCGCCGGCATCGAGAACTTCGTTCCGCTCCTCGATCGGAAGTACGTGTGGACCTGCGGCAAGGGCGTGTACGCCGGACCGGTTGCCGAGATTGGCGCTGACGCTCGGGCTGGCCGGTCTGCGCGGTCTCGGAACCTATGCCCGGGCCGACACCTGGTCGGGTCCGCGAGGTCACAGCCTGTTCGGCGGGACGCGTCACGATTCTCGGCGGTGGCGGCATCGCCGAGGCGCTGATCGAGTTGTTGCAACCGTTCGAGTGCCACATCACCGTCGTGCGCTCCAACGTTCACCACATGGACGGCGTCGATGTGGTGCTCGAGGCCGAGCAGTACGCCGATTCGCTTCCCGGAGCCGATCTCGTGGTGCTGGCCTTGCCGCTCACGCCCGATACCGAAGAACTGATCGGTCGCGATGAGCTGGCGTTGATGGAATCGCACGCCTGGCTCGTGAACGTGGCCCGCGGCGGCCACGTCGTCACCGACGACCTCGTCGAAGCCCTCCGCGACGGTGTTATCGGTGGGGCCGGGCTCGAGGTCACCGATCCGGAGCCGCTGCCTGACTGGGCATCCGCTGTGGCAGCTCGAGAACTGCATCATCACGCCCCATACCGGCACGACACCAGAAATGGGCCGCCCGCTGCTGGCAGAACGGGTCGAGGCGAACGTGCGGCGCTTCGCTGCCGGTGACCAATTGCTCGGTTTGATCGACCTCGAAGCCGGCTACTGAACGAAATCCCAGGCTACGCGTGACGCAGCCCGGAACAGCGACTACGATATTGTTCTACGGCGACCACGAGTAGACGACGGTTGTGGTCCCGCTCGTCTGCAACAAAATCGTGTGACGCTGCGTGACCGGAGGATGCGCTGACTGGCAGCGTCCTCCGGTCACGGCTTTTTCTGGGCGGTTCGCCGGTGCCGCTCTACGCTGTAGGAATCGCCACCCACTACGACGTACTCGGCCTTCCGAGTGACGCTTCCTCTACCATGATCCGAGCCGCGTACCGCGAACGGGCGCGCCTGTTGCACCCCGACCACAGCGGGGATCTCAAGGGTGCGGCGGCGTCGATGACGTCGTCAACGAGGCGTATCGACGTGCTCGCCGACCCGGGTCGCCGAGCCGTCTACGATCGAGCGCTGCTCGGCGGCAGATCGACGGAGCATCTCGAAACGGATCGGACCATCGACGAGGACGTCGACTTCGACGAGCCGGTGACAGTCGGCGCCCGCCATCGCGGCTGGCGCCCGATGGTCCGGCCCGCGTGCCATGGAAGCTGATGCTGATCGCTGCAGTCGTCGGATCGGTGCTCGTGCTGGTCACGCCGCGTTCAATGACTCGCCGTCGCAGGAACCGCCGGACGGTATCCTGCGCAGCCGGATCGTGCGTCGAGATCGAGCCAACGGAGACGCCCAGCGAGATCGCCTGCAGCAACACTCCTTCGCGACGTGGTCGTCTCGCTCTTGATTCCGACCGGGGCCACCTGTCCAGCCGAGTTGGCCGCCCACCGCGACCGGCTCGGACTCGGCACCGTCTGCATCCCGTTCGACTGATGCGCTGGAGGTCGTGATGCGCTCGATGTGGGCGGTGCTCGGGCTGGCCCTGGCGGTGGTCATGGTGGCCCTCGGAGTGCTGATCGTGGTGATCGGCTCGTCGAGCACGGCCGTAGGAGATCTCCAGCTCGGTGATTGCTTCGATTTCCCGGCGATCGGTGACGCTGAGCAGTCCGTTCAGGTGCTGGAGCAGGTCGACGTGATCGGCTGCGAGGAACCGCACGAGGCCGAGGTCGTGTTGGTCGGCGACTTGAACTCCGCAGTGGTGATCTCGACTACCCCGACGACAGCGACCTGTTCGAGCTCGTCGATCAGCGATGCAGCGTCGCCGCACCGCAGCTCCTTTCCGAACTTCGGAGTGCTCCCGATCGCACCGAGCGAGGATTCCTGGACCCGACTGGAAGGCCGATTCCAGTGCCTCGCCGTGCCATACGGTGGAGGGCGCACGATTGGCACGCTGGCGGTGTCGGGATCGAGTGATTGAGCGACAGCGGTGCTAGATTGCGGTCCCCGCAAGGGCGATTAGCTCAGATGGTTAGAGCACTGCCTTCACACGGCAGGGGTCGGGGGTTCGAGTCCCTTATCGCCCACCACTCTAGAGACAGCCGGTAGGGGCAGAGTTCGGGGACCTTGTGCCCTTGCCCCAGACCCCTGGTCGGCGCGCGATGCTATGGCATGACCAGTGCTGACCACCCCCAGCCCCATCAATGGCTTCCCGACGGCATGGAAGATCTGAGCGTCGCCGAGTGCTGGAGCTTGCTCCGCCGCGAAGAGGTCGGACGGCTCGCCGTGTCGATCGCCGATCACCCGGACATCTTCCCGATCAACTACCTGGTCGACGGAGAGAGCATCGTGTTTCGCACAGCGGCCGGCACCAAGTTGGCGGCCAGCATCCTGGGCAAAGGCGTTGCGTTCGAGATCGACGGTTACGACGCGGTCGGTGGCGATGCCTGGAGCGTGGTCGTGAAGGGATATGCGCGTGAGATCGAGCACATGCTCGAGTACTTCGACGCCGACGACCTGCCCTTGTTCCCTTGGCATGCGTCGGTCAAGCCGAACATCGTGCGGGTGACCCCCGACATCATCAGCGGGCGTCGGTTCCACGTGGTCGAAAGGCGTCCATCGAGTCACCGCCTCCCGCTCACGACAAGCCGTACATGCCCCCCGACTGACATCGAGACGGGCATCCGGGCCTGTCCTCGGACGGAGTGGCGGGTTAGATTCGTGGCGTGGCAAGGCTGTGTGGGCGTCCAGGGTGTTCGGAGGTCGGCGCCGTGGCCTACGGGATGGTGCCGGAGGACCTCCTGTTCTGGATCGTGGCGATCAACGAATCGCCGGCTGGCGAACCGAGCCTGCTGTGTTTGCGTCACGCAGACGATGGTGGTGCCACGCGGCTGGACACTCGACGACCGGCGAGAGAACTCCCCACGCTTGTTCAATCCTCGAACGCTGCAGCGCAATCGTGTCGCCCGAAGTCGAAAGGGCGTCGTGCAAGGACAACCGATGTGGCACAGCCCGAGCAGATGCAGATCGATGGAACGGCTGAGATCGAGCGGCCCGTCGTACCGGAATCGGCCCCCGATCCCGAGCCGTGGCAGCCGGCGTTCGACGATGGAGACGACCTCGACGGGCTGCTCCATGTCGACAGCCCGCTGCTCGCACGAGCCTTTCGCGGCACGGACCGGCCGAAGCACTGAGCGATGCGGATCTCCGAATCGGTGGAGGTTCCCGGCACTCCGGCGACGGTGTTCGCCCACGTTGCCGATCTGACCGCCTATCCGGCCTGGTTGGGCCTGGTGCACTCAGCCGTGGCCGTTCCGGTGACGGACAGCGGGCGTCCGGCCTGGTCGGTCGAGCTGCGCGCCAGTTGGAACTGTTCGCACGGTCCAAGCAGCTACGGATGGAACGCACCGAACTACTGGCCGACCAACTGGCCGTGTTCGAACGGGCTGAGATCGACGATCGTCGGCACGCCGGCTGGGCACTGCGAGCCGAGATCGCCGCCGTTGGTGAACACTGGACCGCGGCTCACGATGCACCTTGCCTATGACGGCACCCTGTGGACGCGGAGGCCTGTTGGAGCGGGTGCTCGAAGACGAGATTCGGGCGGGCGGGTGGTTTGGCTCAGCTCGTCAATGCCGAGCCCATGCGCTGAGGCGTTCGTCTAGCTCAGCTCGTCAACGCCGAGCCCATGCGCTGAGGCGTTGGTCAGCTTCAGCTCGTCAATGCCGAGCCCATGGTCGAGGCGTTGGTCTGGCTCGCAGCTCGTCAACGCCAGGGCCCTGCGCTGAGGCGTTGGTCTAGCTCAGCTCGTCAATGC
>CAVOWX010000014.1:0-129390 GCA_963700265.1 uncultured Acidimicrobiaceae bacterium
CGCCCCGCCCTCCCCGACACCCAATCGACTGTGGCAGCCCTCGCGTAAGGTGACGGGCGTGCAGATCGATGTCGACACGATCACCGAGCTACGCGAGCGGCACAGCGCGTGGGGTTTGCTCCGATACGAGCACGCAGCGGTCGTCGATCGCCTTTCTCCACCGGGTTTTCGTCGTGCCCAACGTGCGGTCGATCCCGCAACCCGATCTCGTCGGCGCGCTCGACGACCAGCTGTACGCGCTGGCCCAGGTCGGGGGCGACCAGATGCCGCGCACCGCTGCCCAGTACCTCGTCGAGTGGTCGACCAACGAGCGAGGCTGGTTGCGGCGCTTCTATCCGATCGGCTCCGACGAGGCCTACTTCGACCTCACCGCCTCCGCCGAGCAGGCGATGCTTGGGTGGCCAGCCTCACCGACCGTCCCTTCGTCGGCACCGAATCGCGGCTGCGCAGCCTGTTCGACATGCTCGACGAGATGGCCGTCAAGCGACCGACCGATCCTGAGTTCGGTTCGCCGATCTCGAGCGTCGACGTGCCGAGATCGACACCGAGATCGAAGGTGCCGGCGGGGGAACATCGACGTGATCGACGACCGGGCCCTGAACGAGCGTTTCCAACAGTTCGTGTCGCTGGCCCGCGAGCTGCTTGCCGACTTTCGTCAGGTCGAGCACAACTTCCGCTCTCTCGACCGGCGCGTCCGCGAGCGCATCACCGCCTGGGACGGCAGCCGCGGCGAACTCGTCGGCGAGATCCTTGGCGAACGCGATGCGATCGCAACTCCGACGAGGGACGGAGCTTCCGCGCGTTCTGGGAGTTCCTCATGTCGCAGGCCCGACAGGAGCAGATGACCGGCAACCTCGAACACGTGCTCGCGCAGCCGGCGATGCGAAGCGTTCGGCCCGATCGCCGGCTTCGCAGGGTGCACTACGACTGGCTTGAGGCCGGCGAGCACACTCAGCGCACGGTCGCGTTGCTCTCCACGCAGTTGCGTCGCTTCCTCGACGACACGGCGTGGCTGGAGGATCGACGCATCGTGGAATTGCTGCGGTCGGTCGAACAGCACGCGCTCGCAGTCCGTGACGACCCACCACCCGGCAACGTGCATGCGATCGATCTTCCCGGACGACGGAGATCTCGCTGCCGTTCGAACGGCCGCTGTTCCCCCCAAAGCACCGCATTGCGATCGTTGATCTCGTCGAAGCCACCGCTGGCGACGAACTCGGCATAGTGACGAACTGTTCGCCCAGGATGTCGTGGATGTCGAGCGTCTGGCGGACCATATCACGGCGACATCTCGACGTCCGCGGCCAGGTGACGCTGGTCGAGCTGTGCCGCACGCAGCCGATCGAGCATGGTCTGGCGGAGGTGGTGAGCTACCTCCAGTTGGGTATGAGCGCTTACGACACCCTCGATCGACCGGTCACAGATCTCGTCACGTGGTCGACTGATGGAGGGGAACGATCGGCGAGCGATGCCGAGGGTGGTGTTCGTCGCGTGAGCGTCCGAGACCACTCGGCGACGGCCTGTTGGAGGTGGCCGGCGACCTCGACGACGGCGCAGCCGAGCGGCGGGCCGACACCTCTCGCGCCTGCTGGTGCTGTTGCTGAAGGGCGTCGTGTATCGCGAGGTCGGACATGGGCAGTTGGGCACGGCTGGTGACGCTTCAGGCACGCGCCCGCGACTACTTGGTGGTGCTGGGCCTCGATCTCATCATCGATGAGGCGGAGGGGTACGCGTTCGTCCGCAGCCGCACGACTGAGGTCGATGAAGAAGCTGCCGACGACGGTCAAGCCACGGTGCCTCGGCTCGTCGCGCGACGGCAGTTGTCGTTCGCGGTCAGCCTGCTGCTGGCGTTGCTGCGCCGGAAGCTCGCCGAGTTCGACGCACGTGGCGGCGAGAGCCGGCTGGTGCTGTGCCGCGCCGACATCGTCGACCTCCTGCGCGTGTTCCTGCCGGATCGTGCCGACGAGGCGAAGCTGTTCAGTCAGATCGACACCCACATTCAGAAGGTGGTTGATCT
This sequence comes from uncultured Acidimicrobiaceae bacterium, assembly GCA_963700265.1. Taxonomy (GTDB): domain Bacteria; phylum Actinomycetota; class Acidimicrobiia; order Acidimicrobiales; family Ilumatobacteraceae; genus Ilumatobacter. The sequence continues at coordinate 2,018 of CAVOWX010000014.1, forward strand.
TGGGTTCTTGAAGCGTCTCGGTCGCTCGTCTCGGTGGCGCCACACGTTCGAGGTTCGCCGCATCATCAAGGCGTTCGTCGACGCTCAGTGGCTGTCCGACTTCGACGCACGACTCTCCGAGTACCAGCAGTCGCTCGGCCGCGATCTGACGGCGGTAGCAACAGCGATGACGACTGACGACGCCCCACGCTCGACTTCGCCACCGACGACACCGTTACCGGCTTCCGGCTGCACCGGCTCGAAGTCTGTTGAACTGGGGCACGTTCGACCGGCACGTCTGGACACTCGAACCTGGATGGCGCACAACACGCTGCTCACCGGCGACATCGGCTCGGGCAAGTCGACCGTTGTCGATGCCGTCACGACCTTGCTTGTGCCCGCTCATCGTGTTGCGTACAACAAGGCCGCCGGTGCCGAGCACAAGGAACGCTCGCTGCGTTCGTACGTGCTCGGCTACTACAAGTCCGAGCGTAACGGTGTCGGCGGGTGCCTCGAGGCCGGTTGCGCTCCGCGACCATTCGACATTCAGCGTCATCCTCGGTGTGTTCCGCAACGACGGCTTCGACCAGACGGTCACCCTCGCCCAGGTGTTCTGGATGAAGGAGGCGGTGGTCAGCCCGCTCGGTTGTTCGTGGGTGCTGAACACGATCTCACGATCGCCGAGCACTTCACGTCGTTCGGCGCCGACATCCCGGCGTTGCGGAAGCGGCTGAAGGCGCAGGGTGCCGACATCAACGACACCTTCTCCGCCGTACGAAGCGTGGTTCCGGCGACGACTGGGGATCCAGTCCAGCCAAGCGCTCGATCTGTTCCACCAGACCGTGTCGATGAAGTCGGTCGGCAACCTCACCGAGTTCGTTCGTCACCACATGCTGGATGCGGGCAGCGCCAGTGAACGGATCGAGAAGCTGCTCGGACACTTCGACGATCTCAACCGTGCCCACGAATCCGTGCTGCGCGCCAAGCGACAGATGGAGATGCTGCAGCCGCTGGTGGCCGACTGCGATCGTCATGACCAACTGCTCGGTGAACGCAACCTCCGCGAGGTCTGCCGTAGCGCCTTGCGCACGTACTTCGCCGAGGTGCGTTCCGCAGCTGCTGCGGGAGCGCCTCGACGACCTGGCATCGCAGCGGCAACGATTGGAAACCAGGCAGGCGACCCACGATGCCGAGCGTCGTGACCTGCTCAGTCGGCGAGAGTCACTGCGCAGCGATCTTGCCGCCAACGGCGGCGACCGACTCGCGGCGATCGATGCCGAGATTGCACAGTTGGAGTCGGAGCGCAGTCGCCGCAAGCAGAAGGCCGACAAGTACGCAACCTTGTGTCGCGATCTCGACCTGGCGGTGCCCGAGGATCCCGATGCGTTCTATACCCCGCGCACTCAGTGGAGGAACGGCGAGCGGCGGCGCTGCAACGAGCCGCGGATGTTCAGAACGACATCAACGAAGCGGGTGTCCAACTCCAGCAGGGCAAGCATGAGCACGACGCCTTGGGGCACGAGCTGGAGAGTCTGCGGTCGCGCAAGAGCAACATTCCAACTGAGCAGGTGGCGTTGCGAGAACGACTCTGTGCCGCGCTCGGCATCGACGAACAAGAGGTGCCATTCGCAGGCGAACTGTTGCAGGTGCGCGATGGAGAACGCGCCTGGCTGGGCAGTGCCGAGCGAGTGATGCGCTCGTTTGGCTTGGCCATGCTGGTCGCCGACGACCGCTACACGGAGGTGCAGGCCTGGGTCGACACCACAAACCTGCGTCACCGCTTCGTCTACTTCCGCGTCCGCGACGACGCCGCCGCGGTGCTCCGATTGATCTGCAACCGCTATGGCTGGCGAGCAAGATCGAGGTGCAGCCCGGCACTCGCTGGAGACGGTGGCTTCACGGCGAACTGGCTCGCCGCTTCGATTACATCTGTTGCGATACGCCCGAGCAGTTCCGTCGTGAGAGGCGTGCGCTCACGCTCGCAGGTCAGACCAAGGGTGGCGACGAGCGTCACGAGAAGGACGACCGCCTTCACATCAATGACCGAAGTCGCGATGTGCTCGGTTGGTCGAATGCCGACAAGATCGCTGCAATCGAAGACCAGCAGCGCGATCTAGCGGCCCGGCTTGGCCCGATCGCTGAGCGCATCGCAGCCTTGGGTCGCGAGCAGGGGGCGCTTCAGTCGGCCGCTGAGAAGTGGGCACAGCTGTCGGTCTACGACGACTACCTAGATCTCGACTGGCGCACGCCGGCCCGGCAGATCGCTGAGCGCAACGACGAGCGGGAGCGGCTCAGCGCAGCGTCCGATCAGCTGCGGCAGCTTCGCCAGGAACTTGACGATAACGAAGCGACGATCATGGCGCTCGACGAAACGTTCGATCAGTTGCGCGGTCAGTTGGCCAAGATCGAGGCGCAGGCCGAGCAGCTAGAGGCCGACTTCGCCGCAGACGCGAGCTGCTCGCTGATCCGGATGCAGCGCACCATCTCGTATCGAGTCCCGCCATCGACGTGATCCGCGACGAGTTGGGGCTATCCCCATTCACGCTCCGCTCCTGCGAGGGCGATGAGCGCCGGCTGCGCGAGCACCTTCAAGCGGAGATCGACGCACTCGGTCTGCGATTGGCTCGCGCCGCCGAGAAGATCGTGAGAGCCATGCAGGCGTACCGGCACGACTACCCGGCGGAGACAACCGACGTCGACGCGTCGGTGGATGCGGCGGACGCCTACCGGGCGATGCTGCACCAGCTCGTCAGCGACGACCTCCCGAGCTATGAGGCCCGCTTCAAACGAACTGCTCAACGAGAACACGATCAATGAGATCGCCAACTTCCAAGCGCAACTGTTGCGTCAGCAGGCGGAGATCCACGAGCGCGTCGACGCGATCAACGAGCTCGCTCGAGGCGATCGACTACAACCCGGGCCGCTACATCGCGCTCGAGCCGTCGCCGACCGCCGACCCGGAGGTCCGCGACTTCCAGACCGGATCTGCGCACCTGCACCGAGGGCCGCCTGACGGGCTCCGACGACGCCGCAGTACTCCGAGCGCAGTTCCTCGCAGGTGCAAGCGCTCATCGACCGCTTCCGCGGCCGAGAGGGCACCACCGACCACGACCGACGCTGGACCCGCCAAGGTCACCGACGTGCGCAACTGGTTCGTGTTCTCCGCCTCCGAGCGCTGGCGCGAGGACGACACCGAGCACGAGCACTACTCCGACTCCGCCGGCAAGTCCGGCGGGCAGAAGGAGAAGCTCGCCTACACGATCCTGGCCGCCAGTCGCTGGCCTACCAGTTCGGGCTGGAGTGGGGACGAGGTGCGCTCGAGGTCGTTCCGCTTCGTCGTGATCGACGAGGCGTTCGGGCGCGGCTCCGACGACTCCACCCGCTACGGGCTGCAGCTGTTCACCGAGCTGGGTCTGCAGCTGCTGGTCGTCACGCCGCTGCAGAAGATCCATGTCATCGAGCCGTTCGTGCGCGGCGTCGGCTTCGTCCACAACGACGGCGGCCGAGCAGCTCACAGGCTCCGCAACCTCACGATCGAGCAGTACTCGAGACAAGGGTCGTCGCCGCGTCGAAGTGGCACCGACCGGGACGCCATGACGCCGCCCGGGGCGTCAGCCGACAGCCCGGAGCGGGCCTGGACACGAGCGGCCGACGTGCGAGCTGCGGTGAAACACAAGTGGAGGCAGGGGCACCTGCTGCGCAGCCTGGTCGAATCCGAACCGGCGTTCCCACTGCGGATCGCACTCAAGCGGCCGTCGACCCGCGAACTCGGCGAGATGTTTGCCGATGTGCGGGCATGGCACGAGGAACTGCGTTCGATCCGCCACGCACGGATCGAATACCGCACGGTCAACCACCGCCAAGTCGGGGCCAACGACGTGCCGTTCGCGGTCTGGATCGACACCATCGAAGACGCCGCGACGATCGTGTCGGGAGCCGGCACCGAGCTGGCATCCTTCCGGCACCTGGTCGACGAGACAGCCGATCGGGCGCCCGCCGTGCTCTCCGTGCTGGGAGCGGTGCCGTTCGAATGCATCGGGGCTGCCGCCGACTGGTCACGCCTGCTCGACGTCGCCGACTGGCTGAGGACCCACCCTCGGCCAGGGATCTACCTTCGTCAGATGGACATCCCGGGCGTCGACACGAAGTTGGTGGAGCGCCACCGACGGCTGATGATCCGCATCCTCGATGCGCTGCTCGCCGACACGGCGATCGACGGCGATACCGGCGACCTCAGCCGCCGCTACGGGTTCCGGTCGAAGCCGCGACTGGTCCGGTTCCGCTCGCTCGACCCCGCCGCCCGGCTCGGCCCCGTTGCACTCCACGACGTGACCCTGCCCGCGGCCGAGCTGGCGGCAGTGGAGCCTCCGAGCATCGTGTTCATCACCGAGAACGAGATCAACTTCCTCGCCTTTCCCGAGATCGGCGATGGGTTCGTCGTGTTCGGAGCGGGATCGGGCCTCGAGCACCTCGCCGCCGTGCCGTGGCTGCACGACCGGCCTGTCTGGTACTGGGGAGACATCGACACACACGGCTTGGCGATCCTCGACCAGCTCCGCCGTGTTGTGCCGTCGGCGCGGTCGCTGTTGATGGACCTTCCCACGCTGCTGGCTCATCGCGACTACTGGGCCGTCGAGCCCTCGCCGGTCGGGCGAGATCTCCCACTCCTCAACGATGACGAGCGCGAGGTGTACGAAGCGCTGAGATCGGGCAGATTCGGCAACCGGGTCCGGCTGGAGCAGGAACGAATCGCGTTCAGTGCCGTCGAGACAGCGGTCCAGCAGGCGATCGACGCTCGATGATGGTGCTGTCCGTCCGCCACGTCCATTTCCAGTTCTAGACACTGACCGCTAGATTCTAGAACGTGGCGTTCAACGTGAAGAACGACGAGACCGATCGATTGGTACGGGAGCTGACCGAGCTGACGGGCGAGTCGCTGACCGAGGCGATCACCGAGGCGGTCCGTCAGCGGCTCGACCGGGAACGGCGTCTTCGGGCGGCCGCCGGAACGGCGACGATCAGTGCAGCCATCGCTCGGCTGCGCACGATGCCGGTGCTCGACGATCGAACCGCCGATGAGATCCTCGGCTACGACGACCACGGGCTTCCGACGTGATGGCCGGCCGTCCGGCACCGATCGATCTGGTGATCGACAGCTCCGCACTGATCGCCGTGACTCTCGACGAATCCTCGGCCGAGCGAGTGCTGATCGCACTCACCGATGCGGCGGGCCCGGTCATCTCCGCCGCCACGCTCCTGGAAGCGTCGATCGTCGCCGCCGCCCGACTCGGGCCCGACGGCCCCGCAGCCATCCGAGCACTGCTCGATCCAGCCCGGGTCGTCACGATTCCGGTCGACGAGCACCAGGCCGGCCTCGCCGCCGACGCCTGGCGCCGATACGGCCGCGGCAACCATCCGGCGCGCCTCAACTATGGCGACTGCTTCAGCTACGCCCTCGCCGCCCATCTCGAGGTGCCCCTGCTGTGCATCGGCGCCGACTTCGCCCAGACCGACCTCCACCTCGTTGACGTCGCCTGAGGGCACCAGACCACCTCCGCCCAAACCCAGAACCCTCGTCGGCGCGCCGACCAGGCACAAACACGCATCGTGAAGTGATCCGGCCGCCGGATCGGTGACGAACTACTGCGAGAGTGCGAACCCGCACTTCCGTCACGGATTCCGAAGGAGTGCACCATGATCGTCGTCAGGTTCAGTGTTCGTTGCCAGACGGGAAGAGCCGATGAGGTCGCCGGCGCTCTCGCCGCCGTGGTCGATGCGAGCCGGCTCGCTCGATGGAGTCGTCCACTTCGACGTCGGCCGCGACGTCACCGACCCCGATTGCTTCATCGCCACCGAGGTCTTCGAGGATCGCGCCGCACTCGATCGCCAAGAGCAACTCCCAGAGGTGGCAGCGGCGCTCGGCGTGTTGCAGCAGGCCGTGGCCGAAGCGCCGGTCGCCACGATCTTCCACGTGTCATCGTCGGAACCGTGGGGAGAATGACCGCCAGCCCCGGTTGGGACCCCTCACTCGCGGGCCGAACCGCACCGATCCGCCTCAACCGGCACGATGATCAGCGCTTCTTCCTCGGACGCCGGTCAGGCTGACGCCGCTCGCTCGGCGGCTTGAGCGAACAGTCGCTCAGCTTCGGCCGGAGTGACGTCGAGGTCGAACGACTCGGCGAGCATCCGACGCAGGTGAGCGCCGCCGGTGACGGCGACGACCTGCTCGTCATTGTCGCGGTACACACGAAGTTCGAGATTGCGAAGCGAGCGGATCTCACCGGCGAGGATCCTCGACGCCACGAGGTTGTTGACGAACGCTGCGTCCGGATGGCGGTGGGAGTAGAAGTGGCCGAGCTCGCAGTCGGCGTCGCCGTAGCGCACCAGGTCGAATCGGTACAACGACACATACTGGCCGGCCTTGTCGATCTCGAGGTGGAACTCGCCCGGCTCGTGCTCGACGATCCGGTACGTGCCATCGCCAGGTTTCGACGGGTCGAACCGCACCGCGAACGGAGGTCCGCTGGCGCCGAACCCCACATCGACCAGATACCGCTCGCCATCGACGGCGACCATCGTGAAGCGGTGCGTCAGCGGCGGATGGGCGGCCGGATCGTGGAGCACTCGCGCCAGCACCATCGTCACGTCGAACCCGAGTTGGCGCAACAGCTCGTACATCAACCCGTTCTGCTCGAAGCAGTAGCCGCCGCGGCGACGCACGACGATCCGATCGAACAGCGACTCGGGATCGAGCGGCAAGCGGATCCCCGAGCTGCGGCCCGACGCTGGCGAACGGAAATAAGTCGACGTGCCGCTCGATGATCTCGTTCACCAACTCCAATGAGGGCGACGCTGGTTCGAGTCCGACCTCCGCCATGTACCGATCCAGAACTGCTCCATGTTCGGCCATCGCCGGGCACAGTACCGGACCAGCCACGCCCGATCGACACCTGTGCATCGATCCGCCCGGCGCCCCACCGGGCGCTCCGCTGTGCGGTCAACCCGGCGTCAGAGGTCGTACTCCTCCATCGCGCCCGGCTCGAACTTGCCGCCTTGGCCATCAGCACCTTCGACCTCGAGCACACCATCGAGTTTCGGGATCGGGATCGAATCGCCCTCACCACCCGCACCGGGGAACACGAGCGGTCGGCGGGCACGGATCAGACCGAGGCGCCTCATGGCAGCCATTTTGCTCGCGAGGCGGGCCTCGTTGCCTCCCCGGCTCGCATCAGATTCCGTGAGACGCTCGAACAACCCGTAGAAGGTCGGGCTGATCTCGATCTCCCCGGAGCCTGCGTAGCCTTGATGGAGGTCCCAGGCGTATCCCTTGACCTTGCAGAACGGGTACCCCCTCGCCTTGAGGATGCCATACACCTCCTCGGCGAACGAGACGGTGCGCCGGCGGGTCGTTCGGCCGGTCTCGCAACCGGTCAGATCGATGGTTCCCTGATACAAGCCGCCGGTTGGCCCGATCAATTTCTCGATGAAGTCCACCATGTCGACCGGGTCGAGGCCGCCTTGGCGTGCCCGATCGCCCTGGATGCCACCGTGACCGATGACGGTGAGGTCTTCGTCGACCTCGAGCAGTCGGGGCTTCGCACCCTTCGCCAAGTCCTCGGCGGTCGGCTTCTGTCCATGTTGAAACGGGCTGAACGGCTCTTCATGTTCCCTCGCGTTGACGTAGTCGTCACCCGTGAGAGCGGGGTCGATCTTGCCGCCGAAATGAGCTTGCATCGCTGGGTCGCCAAAGGTGTCGCGGTTCTCGGCGGGCCGGTCTTCGTGACGGAACTGCACCACCATGCGGCGAATCGTCGGCGCCTGTTCGGACGAGATGTGCTGGTCTGCGTCGTCGCCCGGGCGATCAGCGACATCGGGGATCGTGGAGCGCCGGATTCGCGTTCCGGCTACCCCGGTCCCCGCTCGGGCCGCCGCTCGAAGCCAATCGCCCGAACCCGAGCTCGGCGTTCTCGATTCGACCGCGCTTCGCTTGATACGCCCCGTCGAGTGCTCGCCGAACGCCGACAGAGGCGGTGGGGAAGGGGGTGGGGTGCCATGCAGCGTTGCGGCGTTGCACGCCGGGCTACGCGATGTCAGGTTGGTGCGCTGCGGCGCCGGTTCGCGAGCGTTGTCGGGCTGGGTGGCATGAACGACAACCGAACGTTCCGGTTCACCGCTTCGCTCAAATCCCACTCCTGCTCGCCCCTCTGCCGACCGAACACGACCGTACCCCGACCCGAGCCGAGGGTCCAGGAGGGAACCTCGGTGGCGGACCGCACGGGTCTATACGAGGGCGAGGGATTCGAGGCGTTCGTAGGAGCGCTCCATGCCGTCGACCATGCCGGTTGCCAGCACTGCGTCTCGGGCTTCGCTGTTGGCGTATGTGATCACGAACGTGAGCAACGTGCCGCCCTCGACGGCAGCCAACGTCATCTCATTGGTCGCACCCGGATAGTCCATCCCGATCATCGACTCAGTAGTGACGGCCCGATGCGGCGGCACCGACTCGAGCAGCTCGCCCTCGAACCCGAAGCTGGCCGATCCGTCGTCGGCCTCCCACTCGTAGCGGTACGTCGACCCGACCTCGGTCGCCACCTCACAGACCGGCATCGTCCAACCGTCAGGTCCGAGCATCCAACGTTGCATCAACTCGGCGTCGTGGTGCGCTCGCCACACCTGCTCGACCGTGCCGCGCTACGATCCGGCTGACGCGCACCTGGGTGTCGTTCAGGATCTTTGCCTCGGCGATTCGGCCGGCAGCGAACGACGCCAGGTCGGCCAGCACGGCATCCATCTGGCCCATCGCCGCCTTCGAGCCCTCGACCATCCCCATCTCGACGAGCTGTTCCATCGACGCCAAGTCGGGGAACGTGGTGACCGACGTGAACCGTGATCCGCTGCCGGTCGACTCGAACTGCATCCGCATCGTCATCGAGGGCATGTCGTGGTTGGGCTCGCCGTCGTCTCCGACGAACCCATCGATCACCTCGAAGCTGCGGCCGGGGTCGATCGCCGTGACGGTCCAGTAGCCGCCCGCCGACTCGCCGTCGGGGCCGGTCATCACGTAGTCGGTGCGACCGCCCAGCACCATGTCGTGGCGGGTGAACGTGGCCGGCCACTCGGGCGGGCCCCAGAAGCGCTCGATCTGGCGCGGATCGACCCACGCCTCCCACAACCGCTCAGCGGTTGCTGAATACTCGCCGACGATGGTCATCGTGAGGGCTTCGGGATCGGAGGTGACAGATGTGATGGGCATGGGAACTCCTTGGGAATCAGGGTGGTATGGATAAGGGGTTAGGTTGGGTCAGAGTTGGTTGGATCAGGGTTGTCGAGTGCGAGGTCTCGGATCGGCGAGCACGTCGTCGAGTTGTTCGAACCGTGCCCGCCACAGCTCCTCGAGCGAGGCGAGCAGCACGCGAGCTCGGCCGATCTGGTTCGGGTCGGCCCGCACGAGGCGCTCCCGACCGTTGGGGTGCTTGGTCACGAGCCCAGCTCCTTCCAGCACCGCGACGTGCTTCTGCACGGCGGCGAAACTCATCTCGTAGTCGGCGGCGAGTGCGCTGACCGATGCCTCACCGCTGAGCGTTCTGCGCACGATGTCGCGTCGGGTGGCGTCGGCGAGCGCATGAAAGATGCGATCGACTTCCGCTTCCGACATTTCAAGACGTACAACCATATGGTTGTACGTTAGTGAACGAGATCGCACTCGTCAACACCCGTCTGCCGACTATGAATCGGCACTGTCGCCGGCGGTCCGCCGAATCTTGCGACACCGGCACACCCGCCCATCGATCTTCGGGTTATCCGGATGGCGCCCGCCGTGCCCGAGCGCGACGATCGAATCACTACACACCACGAGGCGACTCACGCACCCTGCCCGCCTCGAACAAGTCGAAAGGCTCCCAATGTCACGCTCAGATCGCACCCTCTACCGAGATACCGACGACCAGAAGATCGGCGGCGTCTGCTCCGGTCTCGCCCGCTACTTCGACCTCGACCCGCTGCTGGTACGGGTCGCCTTCGTCGCCGCCCTGTTCATCGGCGGTGGATCGCTGCTCGCCTACGCATTGCTGTGGTGGCTCGTCGACCCCGCCCCCGAGGGCTACTGGAACGAGCCCTCGCAGGCCGCCTTCCCACCGCCGACCATGGACGACACCGGTGCTCCCCACAGCGACGCCTCGGCGCACGCCGGAGCGACTCGCTAGCCGGGCGACGACGAACTACGTCGAGAGCTCCGGACACATCCGCCCACAGTGCCTGACGGGATGTGCCAGGCACATCCCGTCATCGGGTTGAGCGCGAGACTCGGGGCATGGCCTACATCAACCGTCACCGAGTGCATGACGCCGATGCTCACATCATGGAGCCTCCGACCTGGCTGCGCGATCACGCCGATCCCGACATCCGCGACCGGATCGAGATCCCCGCCTACGCCAACGAACTCGCCCAGACGGGTGACGCGGCGCCCGGCGACGCCCCCGACCCGGCCTCGCTGGAGGCGATCTTCGCCCGCCTCGCCGCTCGCCACCGCAGCGACGAGTTCCTCGCCGGCGAGGACACCGAAGTGATGAACCGCAAGAACTTCGCAGCCACCGGTTCGTTCCTGGCCGAGGACCGGCCGCGGGTGCTCGACTACATCGGCGTCGACAGCCAGCTGATGTTCAACACGTTCCACAACAGCCGGCTGTACCAGTGGGAACACGGCGACGATCTCGACCTCGCCTACGGCGCCGCCCGCGCCCACAACCGCGGCATGACCGAGTTCTGCTCGGTCGACCCACGCCTGCTCAGTACGTGCTTCGTCCCGCTCACCGACTTCGACCGCGCCGCCGCGATGGCGACGGAAGCGATCGATATGGGAGCCTCGGCGCTGCTCGTGTCGTCGGGCTGCCCCGCCGGCCACTCCCCCTCGCACCGAGAGCTGGACCGCGTCTGGCGCCAGGCCGAAGAGGCAGGGATCCCAATCGTGTTCCACGTCGGCGGCACCGGCGAACTGATCGACGCCAACTATTTCAACAACGGCCTCCCGATCCCGCCCGACTTCCACGGCGGGGCCGAGAACTTCCGCTCGGTCGACTACATGGCGATCCCGTTCCCGCCGATGCAGACGTTGGCGACGATGATCTTCGACGGCGTGCTCGACCGCCACCCAAACCTCCGGATCGGTGTCATCGAGCAAGGCTGCATCTGGCTGCCGAGCTGGCTCAAGCAGATGGAGTCGGCGATGGACGCCTTCGGTCGCCACGAACAGCGATTGCAGTCGCTCTCGCTCACACCGCGCCAGTTCGTCGAGCGTCAGGTGCGGGTCACGCCCTACCCGACCGAGGACGTCGGCTGGGTGACCGACCAGATCGGCCCCGACATCTTGCTGTTCAACACCGACTACCCCCACGTCGAAGGCGGCCGGCGCCCCTTCGAACGGTTCGAGCGCAGCCTCGGCGACCGATCCGAGCAGATCCGCGAGCGCTTCTACGCCGACAACTTCATCGACCTGATGGGCTCAGCAATGACCACCCTCACCCCAACATGACGGGATGTGCCTGGCACATCCCGTCATGGCCGTGAATCGAGGTCGGCGCGGGCGATCTCCAGCGATACGATGCGTGAGCCATAACCGGTTCCGGCCGGCCCGCCCAGATAGCTCAGTCGGTAGAGCAACGCACTCGTAATGCGTAGGTCAGGAGTTCAATTCTCCTTCTGGGCTCTGAGAAACACCAGGTAGCCCAGATCACGGTGCGTGTGCCGATCGCGGGACGTGGTTGAATCGACCAGGTGAACAGCTTCGACGAACGCGCCGCCACCTGGGACGACGATCCCGCCAAACTCGTACGCGCCCACGCTGTGGCCGGCGCTATCCGCGACCGGATCGAGCTGGACGGTTCAGAACGGCTGCTCGACTACGGTGCGGGCACCGGACTCGTTTCAGAAGCACTGCAACACGACGTCGGACCGATCACGTTGGCAGATCCATCAGCCGGAATGCGCGACGTCATGCTCGCCAAGATTGCGGCGGGCGCGATCGCTGACGCACGTGTTTGGAATCTCGACCTGGAGACCGCAACACCGCCCGACGAACAGTTCGACGTGATCGTGACCGTCATGACGCTGCACCACGTTGGCGACGTCGACCTCGTGCTCTCGCGATTCGCGGCGCTCTTGGCGGATGGCGGCCGACTCTGTGTCGTCGACCTGGAGAAGGAGGACGGTTCGTTCCATGGTCCAGACGTCGAGGTGCACCACGGCTTTGATCCGTCGACGCTGGCTGCCTCACTGGGGAATGCCGGATTCACGGATGTCGAGATTCGGGAATGCCATCAGGTCGAACGCGAAGTCGGTACGTTCCCGATCTTCCTCGCAACCGGTCGGATTTCGCGGTAGCGGGAAACTCAGTCGACCAGCTCAGGCTCGGGCGGTTGCTCAGCCGGGAGGGGCGGCGTCGAGTTCGGCCACGACGAGGCGTCGCTCGACCTCGGCCCAGTCCGCCCCGGAGAACAGCTGTTGGGCAGCGGGGAACACGTCGCTCTCCTCTTCGAGGATGTGCTGGTCGAGTCGTGCAAGGAGCTCGGTGACCACGGTGTGATCGCCGAACGAACGGGTGAGCAGGTCGGTGATATCGACGTGGTCGTCCACGAATCGCTTCGAGTAGTCGAAATCGAGACCGACTTCGCGAAACACGCTGTACACGCCCACCTCCTCGCGACGGGTGTGCGGTTCGAGTTCGGCCTGCACTTGCTCGAGCAACCGGTCGATCTCCTCACCCCTGGCGCGGCGGTCAGGTGGCGAAGCTTCGCCATCATCGACAGCACACGTTCGTGGTCGAGCGAGAGCGCCCCGATCTCAGGGATCGACCGGCAGCCGCAGTAGTCACACATCTCTCGAAACCCGCGATGACGGCGCCGATTCAGCCATGCGTGCAACGGTACCGCTGCAGCCCAACGGTCGGGACCCCACAGCCTGGATGGGCGCCTCCGTGACGCCTCTGTCTACGTTGTAGACTCGTACCTCGCGGCGCACTGCAGGACACCCGATCTGCGGTATTCAAAGGGGACACGATGACCGACACGATCCAGGCCAACGACGACCAAACTGGCAACGATCAGCCAGCAGCGCCGCCGAGGAGTCGGGTTCCGATCATCGGTCCCTCACCCGTTGGCACAGATGCCTGGGAGCGCACTCCCTACAACGCAGCCGACTACGGGCCGGTCACCGACTGGGCGACCGACTTCGACCACTCCAGCCCCGACTACAACCCGGTCGCTCCCGAGATCTGGACCGAACTCCGCGACGGAGGCTGCCCGGTCGCCCACAGCGACCGCTACGGCGGAATGTGGATTCCGATCACGCACGAGACGGTCAACGAGGTCGCCTACGACACGGACAACTTCACCAGCCGCACCGTGGTCGTGAACCACACCCGCCCCGGCGACCTCGCACTTCCCGCCCCGATCGGCGTCGCTCCCCCGATCACCAGCGACCCGCCGTTCCACCAGATCGCCCGCCGGCTCCTGCTGCCGGCCTTCGCTCCCAAGAAGATCGCCGCCCTCGAGGACGAGGTCCGCGAACTGTGCAACAACCTGCTCGACGAGATGGGCGACATCGAGCCGGGTACCACCGTCGTCGACGCCGCCGTGCAATACGCCCAACACATACCCGTCGCGGTGATCGGGCGGATGCTCGGGCTCCCGCCGGAGGACGGCGACATCTTCCGCGAGTTCGTGCACGAGATCATCGAAGTCATCAACCAAGACCCCAGCGAGATCGGCGAAGAGGCACATCCGCTCGACAACTATCTCGACACGCAGATCGCCGACCACATCGAGAATCCTCGCGACGACCTGATCGGCTTCCTGCTCGACGTCGAGCTCGACGGCCAGAAGCTCGATCCCGAGATGGTGCGCGGCATGATCGTGCTGCTGCTCGTGGCCGGGATCGACACCACGTGGTCGGCGCTCGGCTCATCGATCTGGCACCTGGCGCAGCACCCGCAAGACCTCCAGCGTCTCACCGACGACCTGGCATCGACCGACTTCGCGATCGAGGAGTTCCTGCGCTTCTACGCACCCGTCACGATGGCTCGAATGGTGGCCAAGGACGTCGACTTCCACGGCTGCCCGATGAAGCAGGACGACTGGGTGCTGCTGCCGTTCCCCGCCGCCAACCGCGACCCTGAGTTCTTCGAACAGGCCGACGAGTTCGTGATCGACCGCCAGAAGAACCGCCACGCGGCGTTCGGGCTCGGCATCCACCGGTGCCTCGGCTCGAACCTGGCACGGCTCGAGATGAAGGTCGCGATCGAGGAGTTCATCGCCCGCTTCCCCAGCTTCGAACTGGCAGGCGACGTGGCCTGGTCGACCGGCCAGATCCGTGGACCCCGCGTGATGCCGGTGCGGATTCTCAACACGGCCTGACCGGCCCAGTACCACCGCCAGCTACGAGTCGGAGGTCGCCAGCGTGCCGCGCTTGCTGATGGCGTCGAGCACCAGATCGAGACCGTACGTGAAGTCGCTCTGATAGCTCGACTCACCGACCTCGGCCGCCATTGCGGCGATGTTCGGGAACGAACCAGGCGACAGCGAGCCATATCGCGCCTGGACGGCCACCCTCCACGCCTGTTCGGAGGGATTGTCGGCCAGCACCTGTTCCTCCTCTTCGACCGTTGCGGTCGCGAACCGGATCAGCAGCGCGAAGATGCGGGGAGCCTCGGCGGGTTCGACGCCGACTTCGAGGATCAGCCCGAGCGAGGCTTCGGTCAAGGCGATGACGTGCGGGCCGAGCGCCGGCAGAGTCGTACGGATTCGATGCGCCACTCCTGGATGGCCGCACAGCACGTGCCGGAAGTCGAGACACAGCTGGCGCAGGCGTTCGATCGGAGTGCCGGCCTCCGGCGGCTGCGGCACCAGATCGGCAAGGGCTGCGTCGACGAGCGCATCGAGCAGCGCGTCCTTGTGCTCGAAGTGGCGGTAGATCGCCATCGGGTCGACGCCGAGTTGCTCGCCGAGCGCCCGCATCGAGAAGTCACCCCGCGTATCGGCCAGCTCCAGGGCGGCTGCGACGATCCGCTCCCGCGACAACGGCACCCTGCCCGGCGCCAAAGCACCCGTGCGTGTCGTGCGGGCTGGAGCGGCCATGGCGAGACCGTAACACCTGCTCTCCGTGTGTCTACACCGTAGATCGCCAGCACTGCGCCCCGGTCGGACGCGACCAACACGCTGGTGGAACACGGCATCATCCCCGTCCACCCGGAAACCGGAATAGCGCTCTCCAACCATGCGTTGCACCAATTGTCCGTACATATGAAGCGTGCATAGCGATGCTTCCGACGAAAGGAACAAACATGAGTTTGCATCTGGGCGATACCGCTCCCGATTTCACGGCCGAGACCACCGATGGGCCGATCTCCTTCCACGAGTGGAAGCAAGGGTCGTGGGCCGTGTTCTTCAGCCACCCTGCCGATTTCACCCCGGTGTGCACCACTGAACTCGGCCGCACCGCAGCGCTGCAGAGCGAGTTCGCCAAGCGCAACACCAAGGCCATGGCGCTGTCGATCGACCCGGTCGAAGATCACCACGCTTGGGCCCCCGACATCGGCGACGTGACCGGCACGCCGCTCAACTTCCCGATCGTGGCCGACCCGGACCGCAAGGTCGCCGAGTTGTACGACATGATCCACCCCGGCGCCGGCGACACGTCGACCGTCCGGTCGGTCTTCATCGTCGACCCGGACAACAAGCTGCGTTTGATGCTCACCTATCCGAAGTCGGTGGGCCGCAACTTCGACGAGATCGTACGAGTACTCGACGCCCTCCAGGCCACCGATCGCGACCCCATCGCCACTCCCGCCGACTGGCGCCCCGGCGACCGTGTGATCGTGTCCACCACCGTGTCGACCGACGACGCCAAGGCCCGATTCCAGAACGTGGTGGAGCTCAAGCCCTACCTGCGCTTCGCCGACGACCCGTCGCCGGCACCATCGGCCTGAGTCGACCCGTCGCACCGGGTGGCGCTTGTCGAACGCGTGACGTTCGCCCCTGGTACCCGACCACGGATCCGCGGTTGGGTACCAGGGCGAACGAACAAGTACACGAGCGATCAGCAAGCGGTTGAACCCGACGGTGTCGGCAACTCCCGGCGCCGTCCGAGCACGGAAAGGACGACCACCCCGCTGGAGTGCTCGCCGAGCGTCAGCACGCTGACAAGGCCGAACGAGCCCTGAAACGGCCACCAACATGAAAGGGGACAGCATGAGTTCTCATCCTCCTGAACGGTTGTCCGACACCGAAGTTGCCGATCTCGTTGCCGCCCTCGATGACGAATACATGGCCAGAGCGACCTACGCGCAGGTGATCGCAGATTTCGGTGCAGTCCGGCCATTCGTCAACATCGTCGAGGCGGAGGGACGCCATGCGGAGGCGTTGATCGGCTTGTTCCACGACTACGGCGTGCCGGTTCCGGCCGACACGTGGCCCGGGCGGGTCGTTCGCTACACCTCGCTGCATGAGGCGTGTGAAGCCGGCGTGGCGGCCGAGGTCGAAAACGCCGAACTGTACGACCGGTTGCTCGCCGGCACGGACAAGGCCGACATCTCGGCCGTCTACCGAAATCTCCAGGAGGCGTCGCAGCAACGACACCTGGAGGCATTCCGTCGTTGCGTCGATCGTGGCGGGGCGACCGACGGAGAGGCTCACGGTGAGCGCCGAGGACGGCGACGCCGTCGACGGCGGGGCATGGATTGAGCGAATCGGCCGCCCAGGGAGTTCGGCCATGTCGACGCTGACGTGGATCGTCATCGCCGGTCTCGGGATGAGCGCGCTGGCGCTGATCGGGACGGTCACGGTGTTCCTGCCGCCACCGACGCTCGCCCGAGTATTGCTGCCGATCGTCGGTCTGGCGGCCGGCTCGCTGCTGGGCGGTGCGTTCTTCCACATGCTGCCCGAGTCCGTCGACGCGCTCGGCAACGAACTCGGGATCTATCTCGCGCTCGTCGCCGGATTCCTGGTGTTCTTCGTGCTCGAACAGTTCCTGCACTGGCACCACTGCCACCGAGCCGAACACACCGAGCACCTCGAACGCCGTCCGCTCGGATATCTGATCCTGCTGGCCGATGGTCTCCACAACCTGATCGGTGGGCTGGCGGTCGGCGGAGCGTTTG
Organism: uncultured Acidimicrobiaceae bacterium; assembly: GCA_963700265.1. Classification (GTDB taxonomy): domain Bacteria; phylum Actinomycetota; class Acidimicrobiia; order Acidimicrobiales; family Ilumatobacteraceae; genus Ilumatobacter. The sequence goes on from CAVOWX010000014.1 coordinate 19,143, forward strand.
TGGTCGACATCCGTGTTGGCGTCGTGACGTGGTTGGTGGCGGCGGCCCACGAAGTCCCACAAGAACTCGGCGACTTCGGTGTGCTCGTGCACAGCGGCTGGCAACGCCGTTCGGCGCTCGTCTGGAACTTCGTCTCGGCCCTCACGTTCCTGGTCGGGGCGCTGATCGCCTACGGATTGGCCGACCACATCGAAGTCGCCTACCTGTTGCCGTTCGCGGCGGGCAACTTCATCTATATCGGCGCCGCCGATCTGCTGCCAGAGATCACCTCAGAGACACGAACTCGCGACAAGCTCGAAACCAGCGGCAGCTTCGTGCTCGGACTGGCGATCCTGCTCGCCGCCACCCAGCTCGCCTGAGTCGCCGAGGTGCCGAGGTGCCGATGACGGAGTGTGCCGGCACACTCGTCATCCTGGTTTGGTGACCTTCGTATCTACCGTCTGATCAGCTCCGACCCTAGGGTGAAGTCGTGAAGGACGAGGCGGCCGAGTCGATCGACATCGGTCGCGATCGCACGCTCGAGATCCGGCCGACCACCGCCGACGAGGCCGAGCTGATCTATGAGTTCTACCAAGCACTGTCGGTCGACGATCGACGGCGACGGTTTTTCAGCGCCTTCTCACCGCCACTGAAGTGGTGTCACGACTGGGCGACGGTGGGCGAACGAGGTGGGCACGGACTGATCGCCGTCGTCCACGATGGCGATCATCGTCTGGTTGTCGGAGAAGCCGGTTACGCAGTGCGCCACGACGGCGACGGAGACCTCGCCGTGGCCGTCGCCCCGGCATGGAGGGGATGGCTCGGCTCGTACCTCGTCGAACTCCTGGCTCAGCACGCCGCCGCACACGGGATCGACAACCTGCAGGCCGACGTACTGCTCGAGAACCGGCCGATGCTGTCGATCCTGCGTCGTCGCGGCTCGATCAACCTCGAGCAAGGTGGTGGCACGGTGCGTCTCACCATCGGCACCGTCGGCTTCGTACCTTCCTGGCCGCCCAAGGCCACCGGCCACAAACTGCTCGTCGCGACCCCAGGGGGACGCTGGTCGGGTTCGGACGCAGCGAACAAAGCGGGATGTGTGACGGCCGTGTGTTCAGGACCGAGCGGTCGAACGCGTGGTGGCTGCCCAGTGCTGTCCGGCGAACACTGCTCGCTGGCTGACAACGCCGATGCGATCGTGATCCTGCTCGACCCCGATGACGACCGAACGGAGCAGCTCGTCGCTCTTCACCGAGAGCGTCGACCCGGGGTACCGATCTTCGTGTCGCAGCGAATCGCCGAAACCGCCGAGCTCCCTGCCGAGTGCAACGAACTCCCCGCATCCGGCGACGACTCGGTCGCCCACATCCTGTCGATGATCGGCTCGGTTCCCCAATCGCGCTGATCCGGGGTCGGGCCGGATAGCGACAGCCGCTGAAATGTCGCGATCTCGCTACCGCATTGTCGGCGTTTTGTTACCGAACGTGTTCAGGCTTGCGGCACGAACAAGGAGGTCCACCATGCCCCGTCCAGCAGGTTGCCCCACCGACCACGAGCTCACGATCTCGATGGTTGACGATCTCGTCCTCGTCAGGGTTGACGGTCAACTCGACCAACACCGCACAGAGGCACTCGTGATGTGCGTCGCCGGCGCGACGAGTACCCGCGCGACCGTTCTGATCGACCTCGACGGCTCTGGCATCCCAAGCCACCGCCCGTGCATTTCGCGAACACCGACGCCGATCAACTCGCCGCGCCCCGCCAACGCCAGCGTGCCATCTCCCGGATACGTGCAGCTCGACCTCGGCGATCGCACGTGGACGATCGATCTCACTTCGCACCGCTACTGCCAGAGCGCCCGCCCAGTGACCCCGGCTTTCGTCGACCCTCGGCATTGGACACCTCTTCGTCAGATCTGGGTCACAGCCGACCGCACCGCCGTGCACACGTACGACGACACGCTGGTCACGTCCCGAGCGACCTGGAACGGGAGCGACAGCCAGACTTGGCATCGGCATCGCCCGAGCGACCGTCGCAACGGCATCAGAATCACCGCTCGCTCGCCCATCCGCGAGCCGGCCGCATAGCGCCAACGCTCGAACATCCGAAGCCGCACGGCCCCGCCGCTCGACCGAACTGTCGAGCAGATCGTCGAGGTCTCGACGCAGCGCTGCCGAATCGACGTGTCGAATCGAGCGGGGTCGGCCGACGGTGGGCCTGGTCCGTAGCATGTGGCGATGGTGGAGCTGCCGTCTCGGGGCCGGGTCGTGATCATCGGTGGCGGGGTGATCGGCACGTCGATCGCCTACCACCTCGGTCACCTCGGATGGACCGACACCGTGCTCGTGGAACGCGACCAGCTCACCTCTGGCACCACCTGGCACGCGGCCGGGCTGATGGTCACTTTCGGGTCGACGTCTGAAACGTCGACCGAGCTGCGCAAGTACACCCGCGACCTCTACTCGCGGCTCGAAGCGGAGACCGGACTGGCGACCGGGTTCAAACCGATCGGGTTCGTCGAACTGGCCGCCGACGAGGGGCGGCTCGAGGAGTACCGACGAGTCGCCGCGTTCAACCGCTACTGCGGCGTCGACGTGCACGAGATCTCGCCGGCCGAGGTGGCCGGGCTGTTTCCGCTGGCCCGCACCGACGACCTGCTGGCCGGCTTCTACGTGGAGGGCGACGGACGGGTCAACCCGGTCGACGCCACGATGTCGATCGCCCGCGGCGCTCGCCAACAGGGCGTCACGATCGCCCAAGGTGTCACGGTCACCGACGTCATCGTCAGCGACGGAGCGGTTCGTGGCGTCGTGACCGATCACGGCACGATCGAGTGCGAGTACGTCGTGAACGCGGCCGGCATGTGGGCCCGCCAGCTCGGCGAACTCTCGGGCGTGTCGATTCCGCTCCAGGCCGCCGAGCACTACTACCTGATCACCGAACAGATGAAGGGCATCGACCCGAGTTGGCCGGTGATCGAGGACCCAGCCAACTTCGGCTACTACCGAGAGGAAGTCGGCGGGCTGATGGTCGGCCTGTTCGAGCCGGTGTGCGCCCCCTGGAACGTCGACCGGATCCCCGGCGACGCCTCGTTCACGACGCTGCAACCAGACTGGGACCGGATGGGACCGTACGTCGAGGCGGCGATGAGCCGGGTGCCCGCCTCGTACGACACCGGCATCCGCACCTTCTTCTGCGGCCCCGAGAGCTTCACTCCCGACCTGCGCCCGATCGTCGGCCCAGCACCGGAAGTGCGCAACTACTTCGTCGCAGCCGGCCTCAACTCGATCGGCATCCTGAGCGGGCCAGGGATCGGGCGGATGGTGGCCCACTGGATCGCCGAAGGTGACCCCGGTGCCGACGTGACCGGCATCCATCCGGCTCGACTCCACCCATACCAGGCCACTCCCGAGTACCGCCGCACGCGCACCGTCGAGGCGCTCGGCATGGTGTACCAGTGCCACTACCCCAACCGCGACATGCAGACCGCCCGCGGCGCCAAGCTGTCGCCGCTGCATCACCGGCTGGCCGCCGAGGGAGCCCACTTCCGTGACGTCAGCGGATGGGAAGGCGCCGACTGGTTTGCCGGGCCGGGCGCAACTCCCGATCCTGGCCCACTCACCTGGGGTCGACCGTCGTGGTGGACGAACTGGGAGGCCGAGCACCGGGCCTGTCGTGAACGTGTGGTGGTGATGGACATGAGCTTCATGTCCAAGTTCCGAGTCGAGGGTCATGGCGCCGGCCGGCTGCTCGACCACCTCTCGGCGAACGCCGTGGACGGCGAGTCAGGGCAGATCACCTACACCCAGTGGCTCAACGAGCGGGGGTTGTTGGAAGCCGATCTCACCGTCACCAAACTGGACGACGACGAGTTCCTCGTGGTCGCCACCGACACCGCCCACCGTCACGTCGAAGCCCACCTCCGCGGCGCAGTTGGACGGCACGGAACGAACGCCCGCGTCGCGGATGTGACGTCGGCGTATGCCCAGATCAACCTCCAGGGCCCGTTGTCACGTCAGGTCCTTGCGGCCGTCACCTCGAGCGACGTGTCGAACGAGGCGTTTCCGTTTCGTGCCGCCCGACAGATCGACATCGGGTTCGCCCGCGTCCTGTGTGTGCGAATCACCTACCTGGGCGAGCTCGGCTACGAGCTGTACGTCCCCGCCGAACAAGCCGGACACGTCCACGAGGTGCTGATCGAGGCCGGCCGCCCACACGGCCTGCACCACGCCGGGCTGAAAGCGCTGTCCAGCCTGCGACTGGAGAAGGGCTACCGCGACTACGGCCACGACATCGACAACACCGACGGTCCGCTGGAAGCCGGGTTCGGATTCGCGATCGCGTTCGACAAGCCTGGCGGGTTCGTCGGACGCGAGGCGGTTCTCGAACGCCGCCAAGCCGGTTCGCTGCCGCGCCGACTCGTGTCGGTGCAGCTGCTCGACCCCGAGCCGCTCTTGTACCACGCCGAAGTCGTGCGCCGAGACGGCCGCCCGGTCGGCTACCTCAGGGCTGGCTCGTACGGTCACACCGTCGGCGGTGCGGTCGGGTTGGCGATGATCGAAGCGCACGGCGAGTCGATCACACAGGAGTGGTTGGCTGCCGGTGAGTGGACCGTCGACGTCAACGGCGCTGAACACGCTGCACGCACCTCCTTGCGGCCCCTCTACGACCCCACCAACCAACGCATCAAGGCCTGACAGGTACGAGCCGACACCAGGTTCCGAAAAGCGTCCACAGCGCCTATGGTCTCAAGCACCGGATGAACAGTCCTCGTCCGGAGGTCGAGCGGAGGAACCACCTATGACGGAGATCGCCGAAACCCCACTACCCGGCGTCGGTGTTCGACACGACTTCGAGTGTGAATCCGAGCGGCGGGTCGGCGTCATCTCGCACCACTCCGGTCGTCGCGACCTCATCGTCTACGACCGCGACGACCCCGATCGCGTCAGGGAGACGGTGTCGATGTCGACCGACGAAGCACGCTCGCTGGGAGCGCTGCTCGGAGGGCCCAACATCGTCGAGCGGCTCGACGACCTGCGCCACCAGATCGTCGGGCTCGAGATCGGATGGCTGACGATCTCCAAGAACAGCAAGCTCGCCGGCCGCCCGCTCGGTGAGTCCGAGATGCGCTCCAGGACCGGCGTTTCGATCGTGGCGTTGATCCGCGACGACGTCGCCGTTCCAGCGCCCGGACCGGATGATGTCATGCTCGCCGGGGACGTCGCCGTCGTCGTCGGTACCGCCGCCGGCATCGACGCCGCCGCCAAGATCCTGAGCGTCGCCAACTGATGCTGGCCGCGTCGTCGGGGATGGCTGGGCTGTTCCTGGAACTCGGCGGCATCCTGCTCGGCGTGGCGATCCTCGGCAGGATGGCAGTCAGGTGGGGGTTGCCGTCGATTCCGCTGTACCTGGTGGCCGGGGTCATGATCGGCGACGGTGGCGTGGTGCCGATCGTGCCCGCCAGGGACTTCATCGAGGTCGGAGCACAGATCGGTGTGATCCTGTTGTTGCTGCTGCTCGGCCTCGAGTATTCGGGCAGCGAACTGGTGGGAGCGCTGCGCACCAGTGCCCCCGCCGGTGCCGTCGATCTGGTGTTCAACTTCTCCCCTGGTTTGATCGTCGGTTTCGTGCTGGGGTGGGACTACCGGGCGGCGCTGCTGATGGGTGGGATCACGTACATCTCCTCGTCGGGCATCATCGCCCGGCTGCTCGGCGATCTCGGCAACCTCGGCAACCGGGAAACGCCGGTGATCCTGGCGATCCTGGTGACCGAAGACCTGGTCATGGCGCTCTACCTACCATTGATGGCAGGGCTGCTGATCGGTGGCAGCGCAGTGGCGATCGGGCTGGAGATCGGCATCGCGATCGCCGCCGTCGTACTGGCGCTCGGTATCGCCGTGTTCTTCGGGCAACGGTTGAGCCAGCTCGTGTTCAGCCACTCGAGTGAGCACCTGCTGTTGACCTTGATCGGCCTGGCGTTGCTCGTCGCCGGTCTCGCCGAGCACGTGCAGGCGTCGGCAGCCGTCGGGGCGTTTCTGGTTGGGATCGCCCTCAGCGGGCCGGCAGAACAGGCCGCCCGCCAGTTGCTGACACCGCTGCGAGATCTCTTCGCAGCCCTGTTCTTCGTGTTCTTCGGGCTTCAGGTCGACCCGAGCACGTTGCCACCAGTGCTGTGGATCGCTGTCGTGTTGGCAGTCGTCACGGCCGGCACCAAGGTCGCCACCGGTTGGTGGACTGCGAACCGCGCCGGCATCTCGCGCCCAGGCCGATTGCGAGCCGGGTTCACCTTGGTCGCCCGGGGCGAGTTCTCGATCGTGATCGCCGGCATCGCCGTCGCCGAGGGAATCGAGGCCGACATCGGCCCGCTGTCGGCGGCCTATGTGTTGATCCTGGCGATCGCCGGACCGCTGATCGCCCGCTCCGCCGACCCTCTGTCGCGTCGGCTCGCCGCCCGAGACCAGCGACGCCTCCAACCGGTCGAGTAGATCGGGACGTTCGGCTCTTGCCGCGGCCCAGTCCGTGACGAGATGCTTGGCGAGTGGCTGGCGTCGATCCGAAGAGCGTCAACAGGGCTCACTGCTCCGCCAAGTTGATCGCGCCGTCCATCGGTCATGCCTGAACAGGCCGCCACCGCAGTGTCGGAGGAAACGCTCGAGTGGTTGTTGGCAGGCGACCCGGCGATCCGCTGGCAAACGATGCGGGACCTGCTCGACTCACCGGGCTCCCAGGTGCAGCACGAGCGGTCACTCGTGGCGACCACCGGATGGGGCCATGAGCTGCTCAACCATCAGGACCCGGCAGGCACCTGGGCGGGCGGCCTGTACAGCCCGAAATGGACCTCCACCACCTACACGCTGCTGCTCTTGCGTCACTGCGGACTGGCGCCAGGACATCCCGCCGCGTTGCGTGGGGTCGAGCTGATCTGGGATGGCGCCCGCTACTTCGACGGCGGGCTGACCCCGGCGACGTCGATCGACGCCCCGGAAGCTTGTGTCACCTCGATCTACATCGCGTTGGCTCTCTACTTCGGCTACGACGACCCTCGCGTCGGCGCTGCGATCGACTGGTTGTTGGCCAACCAGCTGGCAGACGGTGGATGGAACTGCCGCACCGTGCGCTTCGGGGATCGACACAGCTCGTTCCACACGTCCATCCTCGCTCTCGAAGCGCTCGCTGAAACCGACACGACCGACCCACGAAGCGCCGAGATCGGCACCGCCATAGCAGCAGGTCACGAGTTCTTCTTGAACCATCGCCTGTACCGCTCCCACCGCGACGGAACCGTCGTCAGTCACGCCTTCACGAAGCTCTCGTTCCCGCCACGCTGGCACTACGACCTGCTCCGGGGACTCGACCACTTCCAGAAAACCGGCGCCTCGTGGGATCACCGACTGGCCGACCCTCTCGACGCCCTCGCCAGCCGCAGACGGGCCGACGGAACCTGGCTCGCCCAGAACAAGCACGCCGGCGAGGTCTGGTTCGACATGGAACCGGCGAGGGGTCCGAGCCGATGGAACACGCTCCGTGCGCTCCGAGTCCAGAAGTGGGCCCGAACGGCACAGGGTTCACGCAGCGGTCGGACAAGCTTCTCCAACCTGGCGGCGACAAGGCGGGCTGTCTGAAGTGGTCAACGCCGACACCCGAGGTTGGATCGTCGACATCGTCGTCGGCGGCGTCATCGGTGCGATCGTCGGTGCGATCGTCGCCGTCAACGTCGCCATCTACGCAGGACCCGACAGTGGTTACGAATCGACCATCCCCGAGGTGTTTCGACACAACACACTCACCGGCATCATCGTCGTCGCCACGCTGGTTGCCGGCTCCGATCGTCGGCGTCGTCGTTTCACGTCGCCTCCGAAACAGCCGGCATGGCGAGAGCGAACAATGACCCGCCATCACGGCGTCGAAGCGCCTCGCACCGACACGCCCCGCGGTCAGATCCGTTCGAAGTAGCGGCGGCGTTCCCAGTCGGTGACGGCGGCGTCGTAGGCGGCACACTCGGTGGCGAAGTGATGGGCGTAGTGATCCACCACCGCGTCCCCGAGCAGACGGCGAGTGTCGGCGCTGGTCGAGAACAGCCGGTTCGCCTCGGCCAACGTGTGCGGAAGTGCAGGCACATCGGAGGACGAGTAGGCATCACCCTGGAACTCGGGGGGCGGCTCGATCTGGTTGGTGATTCCATCGAGCCCACTCGCCAACGCAGCCGAGAAGGCGAGGTACGGATTGGCGTCCGCCCCCGGAAGGCGGCACTCGATCCGCAGACTCTGGCCTTCCCCGACGATCCGGAACCCGGTCGTGCGGTTGTCGTGCGACCACGCCAGCCCGGTCGGCGCCCATGACTGCCCCTGGAACCGCTTGTAGCTGTTGATCGTCGGTGCGTAAAACGGCATGAACGCCGGGGTGTGTTTCATCCAGCCGCCGAGGAACCACCGGAACTCGTCGGTGTGTTCGCCGTCGGCGCCACAGAAGGCGTTGTCGTCGCCCTTCCACAGGCTCAGGTGCAGGTGGCAGCTGCTCCCCGATTGATCGACGTGCGGCTTGGCCATGAACGACACGCTCACGCCCTGGGCGTCGGCGAGTTCCTTCATGGCCTGCTTCATCACGACGTGGCGGTCGGCCATGTCCATCAGTTCGGCGTATCGGATGTTCAGTTCGTGCTGCCCGATCGCCGCCTCGCCCTTCGAGTTCTCGACGGGAATCTCCGAGGCGCTCAACGCCCGCCTTGCGGCGCCGACGTAGTCCTCGACACGCGCACCCTGGAACAGGTGGTAGTCCTCGACGTACCAGCCCGCTGGCTCGAGGTCGGTATACCCCTTACCACTGGCATCGCGGTAGCTGTCGCGGTATAGGAAGAACTCGAGTTCGCTGGCACCTTTGGCGACCAAGCCCTGAGCGGTGGCATCCTCGATCTGTCGGCGCAGCACCGACCTCGGTGCGATCGCGACGCGCCTGTGGGTGGCGTTGTCGGCGGCGTCGCACATCACCATCGCCGAGCTGTCGACCCAGGCGCACGGACGGATCGTGGCCAGGTCGGGGACCATGTGGAAGTCGCCGTAGCCGCGCTCCCAGCTGGCGTACGCATACCCGCCGACCGGGTTCATCTCCATGTCGACGGTGAACAGGTAGTCGCAGGCATGGGTGCCGTCGTCGAGCCCCGAGTCGAGGAAGAACTGACCGTCGAAGCGCTTGCCCATCAGACGCCCGTAGTGATCGGGGAACGCCATCACGACCGTGTCGATTCGGCCCGCCTCGATTTCGGTGCGTAGTTCCTCAGGTGTCACGAAGATCCTCGATCCTGCCGTTGCATGCGGCAACGAAGATGCGCGCCGCTTTGTCGATCGTAAGCGGTTCAGGATTGCCGGCCGCGCTGGGGTCCACAATCGCCGCCGCCGCGATCCGATCGACGGCACCGGGATCCACGCCCAGACCTTGCAGCGTGTTGGGCACTCCGAAGTCGGCGCGCAGCTTGATCACCCGCTCGATGATCCCAGCCGTGCCACCCGAAATGCCGCAGTACGCGCCGAGCGCCTCCATCACCGACTTGATCGATGCCGCGTTCGCCTGCAGCACGTACGGCATCACGACGGCGTTGGTCATCCCGTGCGGCGTGTTGAACACGGCACCGATCGGGTGCGACAACGCGTGCATCGCCCCCAGCCCACGTTGGAACGCGACGGCGCCCATCGCGGCGGCGGCCATCATCTGGGTTCGACTGTCGAGGTTGCCAGGATCGGCGACGACCAGCGGCAGGTGCTCGAAGACCAGGCGGCAACCCTCCATCCCGATCCCCATTCCCATCGGGTGAAAGCTGGGGGCGCAGATTGCCTCCAGCGAGTGCGACAACGCATCCATACCGGTACCGACGGTGAGCACGCGAGGCAGGCCGATCGTCAGCTCGGGGTCGGCCAGCACGGCGACCGGCAGCATCTTGGGGTGGAAGATGATGACCTTTCTGGCCTCGTCCTCCTTGATCACGAGGCCCGCCCGCCCGACCTCGCTGCCGGTCCCGGCCGTCGTCGGAACGGCGATCACCGGGGCGACCCGATCGACGTCGACGCGAGTCCAGTTGTCGCCGACATCCTCGAAATCCCAGATCGGACGCGTCTGGCCGGCCACCAGGGCGATGCATTTGCCGGCGTCGAGCGCCGACCCGCCACCGACGGCGATCACGCCGTCGTGGCCACCCGAGCGAAACACCTCGACACCGGCGTCGATGTTGGCGCCGGTCGGGTTCGGTTGTACGTCGTGGAACACAGCGGCAGGCGCACCGATCCCGGCCAGCACCGTGGCCATCGCCGGCAACTGGGCGAACCCCGGGTCGGTCACGACCAGCGGGCGTTCGATCCCGTGCCGGCGACAGGCATCGCCGATCTCGAAAACACAGCCTGCTCCGATGCGAATCTCTGTCGGATAGTTCCAACGCGCTTGTGATGACATGGACTCAGGCTCCGACTTCAGTTCGGTGCCGATCATCGGCACATATCCAACACGGAAGACCAGCTGGCATACTTCGCTGCAAGCGGGTTCGAGCGTCTCGTTCGGGCGTCACAGAGGAGAATCGTACGTTGTCGAAGTCCATTCAGATCGTGTCGCCCGTCGACGGCCAGCCGCACTCCGAGCACCCGCTCCTGAACGAACAGCAGCTGTTCGAGGCAGGACACCGGGCACAGCGCGCTCAGGCAGAGTGGGCCGGCGTTCCGTTGGCCGAACGTCAGGCGATCGTGCGTCGCTTCATGGACCTGTTCGCCGCCCAGAGCGACGACGTCGCCGAGGAACTGGCGCGCCTGATGGGGCGTCCCGTCTCGGTCGGGGCGGGCGAGGTCAGAGGCGTACTGGAGCGCACGACATACATGATCGACGTGGCACCCGAGGCGCTCGCCGATCAGGTCTTCGACGACCTCGACGGCTTCGACCGATGGGCGTCTCGCGAGCCGCTCGGCGTCGTGTTCGTGATCGCCCCCTGGAACTACCCGTACCTCACCTCGATCAACGCGATCGCGCCGGCACTGCTGGCCGGGAACGCCGTGTTGTTGAAACACGCCTCGCAGACCACGCCGTGTGCCCAACGCCTGGCCGACACCTTCAGCGCCGCCGGACTCCCCGACGACCTGTTGATCCCGCTCGTGATGTCGCACGATGGGGCGGCCGCGCTGATCGGCGAGCCGCTCGTCGATCAGGTCGTGCTGACCGGCTCGGTCGAAGCCGGCCGCACGATCCAACGGGCGGCCGCCGGGCGCTTCATCGGCGTCGCCACGGAACTGGGCGGGAAGGACCCTGCCTACGTGCGGGCCGACGCCGACCTGGCCAACACCGTGGCGTCGATCGTCGATGGCAGCTTCTTCAACTCCGGTCAGTCGTGCTGCGCGATCGAGCGGATCTACGTCGACGCCGCCATCTTCGACGAAGTCGTCGAGTTGTTCGTCGCCGAGACCAACCGGCTGATCCTCGGCAACCCGCTCGACCCGGCCACCACGCTCGGACCGATGGTCACGGCCAGGGCGGCCGACGACGTTCGCCGTCAGGTCGCCGACGCTGTCGCCGCCGGGGCGACTGCGCTGATCGACCCCGCCGACTTCCCGGCCGACGCACCCGGCACCGCCTACCTGGCACCCCAGGTACTGATCGACGTCGACCACACGATGGCGTTGATGACCGAGGAAACCTTCGGTCCGGCGATCGGCATCATGCCGGTCGCCGACGACGCCGATGCGATCCGGCTGATGAACGACAGCCAGTACGGCTTGTCGGCCTCGGTCTGGTCACGCGATCCAGAAGCCGTTCGTCGGATCGACCACGAGCTCCAGACCGGGACCGTGTTCATGAATCGCTGCGACTACCTCGACCCGATGCTCCCGTGGGTCGGGGTCAAAGACACCGGCCGCGGCTGCTCATTGTCGAAGTGGGGCTTCCACGCCCTCACCCGCCCCAAGTCGCATCACTACCGCCTCCCCGCATGACGGGATGTGCCTGGCACATCCCGTCATGAACTGGCGAGAGGGTCGCCGGCGTTTCGTGCGGCGCCGACACATCGTGCGACGATATGGCTTCGGGCTAGCAGATCGGAGACGACGACGATGTCCACGGACATGGTGATCGAACTGGAACGTGACGAACCTGGAGCGTTGTCACACGTGGCAACCGCGCTCAGCGACGCCGGAATCAACATCGCCGCGGTCACCGCGCTCGGGCGCGGGCAGGCTGCCGAGTTCCACATCCTGGTTCCGCATCCGGAGGCTGTACGGCACGCCTTGGCCGTGGTGCACAGCGTCTCGATCACGCGCGAACGCCAGGTCGTCGTGGTCCAGTGTCAGGATCGCCCTGGCGAACTGGCCGACCTGACCGGACGAATCGCGGCAGCGGGGGTGAACCTCGACCTCGTCTACGTGGCGACCGGATCGCGAGTGGTGTTCGGATCCGACGACATCGACGGTCTGCGCGCCGCGCTGCACGGCGTGGCGATGCCGTAACCAGGTGGTGTCCGCTATTCGGGGTTGATCTCGTCGACACAGGTGACGGTCGCGTCGGCGTCGACCGACGCTGCTGAGGCGTGACCGACGGCGACGAACCAGGCGCCGGCGGCCCGGGCCGCCCCGTGGTCGGCCGTGGAGTCGCCGACCATCAGCATCCGGTCGCTGGCGACGCCCAAGGCGCTGGCGATCTGCTGGAGGCCGTCTGGGTGAGGTTTGGGGTGGGCGACGTCGTCGGCGGTCATCACCACAGAGACGAGCTGCGAGAGCCGATTCTGACCGAGGAAGTCGAGCGTCGGTACACGATCGTCGCTGGTGAGCACCGCCACCCTGAGCCCGCGGGAGACCAACGCCGCGAAGAGCGGCTCCAGATCCGCCAACGTGACCGCCGGGTATGTGGCGGCGGCAATCTCGATCGCAGCCCTGGCCTGCGCCACCGAAACATTCGCCGCTTCATGAGACAGACCGTTGGCGAGCAATCGCCGATGGGTGGCTTCGCCGACGTCACCCAACGTGCCGGCCGCGATCGTGCTGTCGGGAACCAACCGACTCGTCGAGTAGTCGTAGCCGAGGTTGTCGGCGAGATCGTCTCTGAGTGCCGTGTCCTCGGCGGCCACTGCTTCGATCCAGCTCTCGGCCAACGGCGCCCACGAAGCATCGAGGTCGATCAGTGTGCCGTCCTTGTCGAACACGACGACGTCAACGTCGAACTCGCGGTCTGCAACACGAACGATCGGCATGACGTCGTTCGCCCGGTCAGGCAGCCGGTTCGAGGACGGCGTTGCTGCCGTCGATCACGACCTTGACCTGATCGCCGGAGCGCAACACGCCCTCGGTCGAACCCACCACGTGCACGGTGATGAGCACATCGAGCACCGACAACCTCACCGCCACATCGGTTGACGATCCCTGGAAGGTCTGGCTGACGACGATGCCGACGAGTCCGCCTTCTCCGTCGTCGGCGATTCGTGTGTCCTCGGGTCGCACCAGCAAGTTGACGTTCTCGCCGCCGCTGAAGTCGTGAGAACGTCTGGTCGGCACCGCCAGCTCCAACACCTGAACCGCTCCGGAGTCGATCACGGTCGCCGGAATCTCGTTCATGGAACCGATGAAGCGGGCCACGAAGGCGCTGGAAGGGTGGCCGTAGATCTCGGCCGGTGTGCCGAGCTGTTCGAGCCGACCCTGCGACATCACGCCGATCCGATCGGAGATGCCGAGCGCCTCCTCCTGATCGTGGGTGACGAACAGTGTGGTGATTCCGAGCTCGGTCTGGATTCGGCGGATCTCGTCGCGCAGACTGGCACGAACCTTTGCATCGAGCGCCGACAGCGGCTCGTCGAGCAACAGCACAGACGGCTGAATCGCCAGCGCACGGGCCAGCGCCACACGCTGCTGCTGGCCGCCCGACAACTGGTGCGGGTACTTGATCGCTTGATCGGTCAACTCCACCAACTCGAGCGTCTCCGCTACCCGCCGGCGACGTGCGAGCTTGTCGATCTTGCGGGTCCGCAGTCCGTACTCCACGTTTTCGGCGACACTCAGGTTGGGGAACAGGCTGTAGCTCTGGAACACCATCCCCATGTTGCGCTTGTGGGCCGGGAGCTTGGAGATGTCGTCGTCTCCGACGAACACGCGACCATTGTCGGCGGTGGTGAACCCGGCGGCGATCCGCAGGGCGGTGGTCTTGCCGCATCCCGACGGGCCGAGCAGCGAGATCAGCTCGCCCTCGTGCACATCGAGATCGAGGCCCTCGAGGGCGACCGTGGCGCCGAACGTCTTGCGGATCGAGTTGAAGGCGAGGTTGCTCATGTTCCCAGAGGTGTCGGGGGCTGTGCCCGTGCGGATCGTTCAGTCTTGCGGGCAGCGCGAACTGCCTTCGGGCGGGTCAATATGGTCAGGACGCCGAGCAGCACCGTCGTAGCCACAAGTGTGAGCATCGCCAGCGCCACGCCACCTTGGAAGTCACGCCCGAAGAACTCATAGGCGAACGTCGGGAACGTCTGCTTTGCCAACGTCACGGCGATCGTGAACTCGCCCAGCACGACCGTAGCCGTGAGGAACGACGCCGAGATCAGGCTCGACGCCATGTTTGGCAACACGGCGCGGCGCATCGTCGTGATCCAACCCGCACCCAGGCTGCGCGACGCATCGACCAGCGTTCGCACGTCGATCGCCTTGATGCCGGCGTCGATCGCCCGGTACGTGAACGGCAGCGCCATGATCACGTAGAACGGCACGAGTGCGTAGTTCGAGGTGAAGAACCAGCGGGCGTTCGCCCGGTAGAACGCGGCAACGCCTGCCGCCAGAGCGACCGGTGGCACCACGTACGGCAACACGGTGAGGAACTCGATCAGTGCCCGCGCCCGCGGCAAGCGCAGGTGCACGTACAGCGCGGTCGGAACCAACAGGGCGAGCGTGATGACCACCGTTGCCCCAGCCAGTTCGAGACTGGTCCTGAGCGTCGGCCAGAAGTTCTCTTCGTCGAAGATCCGCTTGACGCCCTTGAGCGTCCACTTGTCGAACAACGTGTCCCAGTTGAGCAGCGGCATCGGCACCGTCTGGAGTGCCTGACGGGCGGTCGACACCAGCGGGGCCATGAAGAACACGAACGTGGCGAACAGCACCAGGTTCGGCCCGAGCCGGGCGAAGCGGACGCGCATCGGTCGGTCGCTCACGACGCTTGCCACCGTTCGGCCCGCTTGCGCAGCATCAGGTAGCCGCCCATCGCGAAGGCGAGCACCACGATCATGCAGGTCGCCAGGGCGTACGGCGTGGTGACCCGGCCACCGACGTCGTTGCGCAGCCCGAAGCTGATCTTGACCGGCATCACATTCGACTGGGTATTGAGCGCGTACACGGTGGCGTAGGCGCTGAAGGCGTTGGCGAACAACAGCAAGAACCCGCCGAGCAACGAGGGCGCCAACACGGGCAGTCCGACCCGACGCCAGTAGGTCCAGGTGGTACCACCGAGATTGGAGGAAGCCTCACGCCACGCCGGCTTGAGGCCGTCGATCGCCGGCAGCGTGACCAACACCATCAATGGGATCTGGAAGTACATGTAGACCGTGACCCAGCCCCAGAAACTGGAGATGTCGAACCAGCTGGTGTTGTAGAGGTCGTAGCCGAGGCCTTCGCGGACGAGCTTGGTGCCGAGCCCCTGGCGTCCGAGCAGGGTGATGAACAAGAACGCCAGTATGACGCCGCCCATGTTGGCGGCGACCCCGCTGAAGGCCGAAACCAACGAACGCAGCCATTTCGGCCGCGTCGCTGTGGCGGCGGCGTAGGCGAGCATCGTGCCGAAGATGACACCCAGCAGCGCCGTGGCAAATGAGACCTTGAGCGAGCCGTAGAACGCTTGCCGCTCGGTGCTGATGACATCGGTCAACGCCGATGTGGAGAAGGCACCGGTCTCGTCGGAGAACGCCTTCTTCACGACCCCGTAGGTCGGCAACAACAAGAACAGAAACAAGAACGAGAAAAACGGAAGCAGGCCGAGCCACGGCCCGATGCTGAACCGACGTCTCTCAGAGCGCGCGGCGGGGACCGCACCGGTGGTGCGGTCCCCGTCGAACGTGATCGTGGTGTCGGTCAACTTGTTCCGTTTCGAAACGCCTGATCAGGCGTCGGCCACCATCGGGCCCCAGTTGTCCTGGATCGCCGTGTTGGCTGCGTCGACCTGAGCCTGGGTGAGGAAGCTCACCTGAGCCAGCAGATCGGCGGGCGGCAGATTGGCCTTGTCCTCTTCGCTGATCCCGCCAGCGGCCTCGAGTGCACCGAAGCGAGCGGGCATGGCGCCACCTTGCAGGTAGCCGAGGGCACCCTCGTCGGACAGGATGTGCTCGACCCACAGCTTGGCGCAGGCCTGATGCGGTGAGTCCTTGACCACGCCCTGGCTGTAGAAGCCGCCGTACACGCCGTCGGACGGGAAGTTGACCTCGACGGTGAAGCCGGCGTCCTCGATCTGCTGCACGAGACCGGGGTAGTTGTAGCTCCAGTCGAGTGCGATCGGGGTCTCGCCCGTGATCACCGTGGCCTGCGTGACCTCGGTCGGGATCAGGTTGCCGGAGGCCTTCAGGTCGGCGAAGAACTGGATGCCGGGCATGATGTCGTCGGCGCTGCCACCGTTGGCGAGCGATGCCGCCATGACGGCGGCGAACGCCGAACCCGAGGTGCGGGGGTCGCCGTTGAGAGCGACCTGACCCTTGTACTCGGGCTTGGTGAGGTCGGCCCACGTCGGTCGGGGCGTTGGCCACGATCGTCGTGTTGGTGCCGATCGCCATGATGCCGTAGTAGGCGGCGATCCAGTTGCCGCCCGGATCCTTCAGGTTGTCGGGGATCTCGGAATCGCTGGTCGGCGTGTACGGCTCCCACAGACCCTCGTCGATCGCGATCTGCGCCTTGGCAGGGCTCACGTCGATGGCGTCGGGCATGTCGGGCTGGCCGGACAGGTTGACGATCGCGTCGAGCTCTTCCTGCGACGAAGCGTTCGGGTTCTGGACGGGGTACGTCCACGCCGGGGTACTTCTCGCCGAACGAGGCGAGGATGCCCTTGTAGTTGGCCCACTCGTCGGGCAGCGCGATCAGGTTGACCTGAGCGCCGTCGGCCAGGCATTCCTGGTAGAGGGCGTCGACCGGATCGTCCATCGGCGCTTCGGTCGATGCGGGTGCGTCGGTTGCCGCCGGAGCGTCGGTCGCTGCCGGTGCATCGGTTGCGGCGGGCGCATCGGTCGCTGCCGGTGCGTCGGTTGCCGCCACTGGTGCGGCGGTATCGGACGTGGTGTCGTCATCGCCGCCGCAGGCTGCCAGCACGAGTGCTGCGGCAACCGCCACTGCCATGACCTTGTTCACGGGTCTCATCGGATATTCCCCTTGTTCGTCTGGACGCAATGTTGCGTCGCCGGGGACTGTAGTCCCCTTCGGTGACCAGGAACATCACGCTCGGTGAACAGCGGGTGAACGACAGATCGGGCGAGTTCGCGTCGCGAGCCGCCGGTCGAGCCCAGCGGCGATTTCGAGCCGTCGAGTCGTCAGCGCACCGTGACGGCGCCGGGCCGGTCGTAGGCGACGTCCTCTTCGACGAAGATGCATTCCCCAGGGCAGTCGAGGGCCGCATCGAGCACCTGGCTTTCGTGCTTGCGGAGCACGCCTACCATGCTCGGGCGCCCGCCCGGATCGCTGGTGAGCACGCCGGTGGCGGCGTCTCGAACATACGAGATGCCGTCCTCCAACAGCTCGAACACCTCTGGGCAGTGGTCGGTGCACAGGCCATCACCGGTACACAGGTCCTGATCGATCCAGACGCGCATCACGCCCATCCCACCAGTGTCGACGATTGCTCGCCGAACATCAATGGCTCGAGGTCGAACCGTGACACAGCGAGGACGTTGGTCATATCTCGTCTGTCGCGCAGACCGGCCGAACGGTTCGGGGAACCGGCTCGGCCGTGGGTCAGCTGCTCGCCGGTCGCGAGGGCTCTGATCGATGACCAGAAGGCGATCAGGGCCAGCACCGGGATACTCACCAGCGATCCGATCAACGCGACCTTGTCGCCCGCTGCGAGGTTGTCGAGATGGCCGATGTGGTACACGAGGTGCAGCACGCCCTGCACCACCCAGGCGATCGCCACCGGTGTTTCGGCTTCGCGTTTCCAGGCGGCCCACACGGTCACCAGGATCAAGGCGATGAACAGCACGCCGACGTCGCGGACCAGGTGCTCGTCGTAGGCGCCGCCTTCGGCTGCGAGCCAACCCCGTCCGAGTGGGAAGTCGTCGAAGAACGATCGCGGAGCGAACGCCGCCTGGACCCCGGTCGGTGCCATGAAGACGGCGATCGCGAGCAGCGCCCAACGCGACACTGATGGGTGGTTCATGTGTTGGCTACCTTTCCTGGCGGATGTGATCTCGGCGAAGTACCGCTGACCAGCTTCTGCGGGCAGGATCGCCACTCGACATCACGCAGATCCCGACCGATAGCAGACCGATCACGGCCCAGCGGATGTGAACGATTCGCCAGGTCGGGCTCGGGCTGGTCCACAACCACTGCAGCGTACGCGGTGTCATCAGGGTGACGAGACACGTCAGCACCAGGGCGGCCGCCGACTTGGACCCCGACCCCGTCACCCCGTAGACCCGCCCGATCAACGCGGCGATCATGCAACCCGCAGCGGTGAGAGCGAGCAGTTCGATCGTCAGCCCGCCGACCGGAAGTTCGGCCAAGTGGCCACCCGACCAGGCGGCCGGAACGGCGATCGCCATCCACAGCCCCAGCGTCGCCAGGGTGGTTGCTGCGATCGCCACCAGACGTCGAACGAGTCGCCCGACCGGCGTGCTCACGGTCAGCACCTCTGATTCGTCCTCCAGGCACAGCGCTGCGGTCGCTGCCAAGATCACGGCGTCGAGCCGGAGCAACCTCAGCAGGTCGTCGAAACTGTCGGTCGAGGCGACACCGACGGCACTGGCCAGGCCCGCGATTCCCGCCGAGACGCACAATGCAGTGAGCGGCAATCGCCTCGCCACATAGCGGACGAGTTGTCGCTGATCGACCGTCGCACGGACCATCACGACGATCTGCTCACTGTCCGTTGTAGGGCACGAACGTGACGGCCTGGACCACGCCCAACGATCCAGCCGGCAAGCGAGCGCCAGACCGAAGGCGAGCCAGGTTCGGCGGTCGCGGCGATGTTTGAGCACCGCGATCGCGACGAACAACAAGGTGAGCGCCACCAGATATCCGAGGTGCCACCACGGTGTCGAGTGGTCGAAGCCGCTCACCGGCAGGTCACACACGTCGTCGAACTCGCCGCACCCGACCCACGGCCCGTTCACGATGCCGTGAGCGAGCAAACCTCCGCCACCGAGCCAGTTGATCGCACTCGTGGTCGTGCCGACGTACAACCCGAAGAACAGCAGCTGGACCATCAAGAAGAACGGGGTCGGTACGATCACCAACCAAGTCGGCACCCAGCGCACCAAGGCCACCGCCAACGTGGTGACCGCCAACACGGCGATCGGTCCCTGGAGCATCTGAGCGACGTTCGGACGCGGGATGTCGATCGCGGCCGCGCCTTCGAACTCGAAGTCGCGTCCGAGGCTGGCGCCGGGGCGCATGAAGGCGAGCATCACGAACGTGCCGACCAGTACCAACACCGTCGGGCCCAAGTTCGCCAACGCGTGTGCCATCGTGCGTCGGTCTTGGTCGACCGCCATCGTGCTCAGCAGTTCTTGGGTGTGTTCGATCCTTTCCCGCAGCACGGCGAGCACGACGGCAACGAACAACACGAGGCCGGGCACGACGGCGCCATAGCCGATCAACAACAGCAACTTCGACAACGGCTGCGATCCGATCGCCGGCTCGCCTCGGGTCGCCACCGTTGCCCACCACCCGGTCAATCCGAGCGCTGCCCACAGAGCCGGGTTGCGGACCAGCCGCTCACCCTCTGCCCGTGCCAGGCATGCCACGGGGGACATCAGACGACCGCCTCTTCGACCGCGCCACCGCTGACCAGCAGGTAGCCGTCCTGCACCGTGGGAGCGATCAGATCGGCACGGGCCGGCGGGACACCGACGTTGCGGTGCCTGCCTTCACCGGTGCGCCAACTCGCCAACGCCGTGGAATCGCGTTCTTCGGCCAGCCACACCCGGCCTTCTGCCCGAGCCGCAAGGCCGGCCGGGCTGCCGTCGAACGCGATGCGCCCGCAGTCCATCACGACCACCCGGTCGCACAGGGCCTCGACGTCCTCGGTCATGTGGGTCGAGAGCACGACACAACGTTGGTCGGCGTGCTCGGACACCAGCCCGCGGAACCGCAGACGCTGCTCCGGGTCGAGCCCCACCGTCGGCTCGTCCAACACGAGCAGGCGTGGCTCGCCCAACAGCGACTGAGCAAGCGCCACCCGGCGCCGCATCCCGCCGGACAATTTGCGGATCTTCTTCGAACTCACGTCACCGAGGTCGACCGCTGCGATCACGCCGTCGCACCTCGTCGCGGCGGGCCCGCCGATCGGTGTGTTCCTTCAGGATCGCCACGTAGTCGACGAAGTCGAACACCGTGAAGTTCTGGTACAGGCCGACCTCTTGGGGCACATACCCAAGGCGGCGCCGGATCGCCAGTCGCCCGGCGGCGTCGCCGGGATCGTGGCCAAGCACGTTGACCGTTCCGGACGTCGGCGCCAGAGAAGTCGCCAGCATCCGCATCATGGTCGTCTTGCCGGCACCATTCGGCCCGAGCAGACCCGAGCACGCCGGCATCGATGTCGAGGTCGATACCAGCGACCGCGTCCGATCGACCGTAGCGCTTGGTCAAACCCCGAACGCTGACGTATGCACTCATCTGGCCCCCCTGGTTTCAAAGCGGTCGCGCCGCAACACCATCGTGAAGACTCCGATCGCGGCCACGGCGATCGAGGCGAGTTGGATCTGCTGGGCGAACACGTCGAGTAGCTCGCCGCCCGGAACTCGGATCAGGACTGGCGTCAACAGCCAGCCTGCACCGGCGATCAACGAAGCGATCGCGAGATCGACCCATGTCGCCAGCGCCAGCGCACCAACCGTCAGCGCCAGCGTCGGCAACAGCCAGGCCAGCGCCAGCCACCCACGGCCGGCCAACAACGGGAGCGACAGCGCCGTGAGCACGATCGCCGGAAGCACCGAGGCAACGGTTCGGATCAACACAATTCGAAGCGCCGACATGGGAGTCGTCGAGAGCACCGCAAAGGCAGGATCTGCCCACCGGCCGTAGGCGCTCGCCGTGGCGAGCAGCGGCCCGATCGGGGCCAGGACCAGAAACATGCCGAACGCGGTGGTCGTCCCCAGACCACGCCGCAAGCACAGCCATCGCCATGCTCATCGCCACAGCGATCACGTAGGAGAACCGAGCACGGGTGGTGGCCGCGACGATTCGCGCGGTCGTGTCGGAGCAGCCAAGCCGTCGAAGTGAGCGCTCTCCCCATCCGAGCTGCGGAAGGTCGAGTACATCCGAGATCTCCGACCACAGGAACGACAGCAGTTCGGTGTCGACCACCGACCCCACCGCCGCTCGACACCGGTCACAGACCAACAGGTGCGACTCGATCGACGAAGCGTTCGCCATGTCGAGACCGCCCGCCACGTACCGCTCGGCCGATTCTGCATCCACGTGCCAGGTCATGCCAGGGCTCCTCTCAGTTCGATTCGGGCCCGCATCATGCGGGTCTTCACAGTTCCGGCCGGAATGCCCAGTAGTTGCCCGGCCTCGCGGGTCGTCAAACCATCGAGCACGGTCGCCTGAACGACGGCTCTCAGTTCGGGTGAGAGCGCGTGGAGCGCGCCGGCGAGGTCGCCGTGCTCGGTACCGGATAGAACGAGGTCCTCGACGGAGGCCAGAACATCGACGGCAAACGGATCGGCCGGAACCGGCTCGGGGCGCCGTTTGCGCAAGATGCCGATCAGGCGGCGGATCGCGATCGCCCACATCCAGGCGGCCACCGCACCGGTGCCCTCATAGCGATGGGCGCCCTTCCACACGGCCAGGAACGTGTCTTGGAGTGCCTCGGCCACCGCCCCGTCGTCGGCGCAGCGGTGTCGCAGACGGGCCAGCAACCAGCCGGCATGTCGGCGGTACAACTCGGTCAGGGCATCTCGATGTTGGTCGGCCACCAACGCCAGGAGTTCGGCATCGCTGCAGCCCTCGAGACGAGTGTCCACACCGGTACTGTCGCGCCGATCGAGCTGGTCGGTTCACCAATCCGGTCGGCGGGTGCCCGGTCACATCTCAGCCCGTACGGGGCAGACGAATCACGTAGCGCAACGCATCGGTTCCGCCGTACGCCGCACCGCGCTGGAACTGCTCGGCCAACTCGCCACCATTGCCGAGGATCACGCGTTGTGAGGCGACGTTGTCGAGGTCGGTGGTGATCTCGACCTGATCGAGCCCCTCGGCCGCTGCGTCGATCAAGATTGCCGCCAACGCCCTGGTGGCGTACCCGCGCCGCTGTCTCCATGGCACGACGCTGTAGCCGATGTGCCCGAGCACATGGGCAGGAAGCTGCGAGGTGCCGGGTTGCCAGCGGAACCCGATCGAGCCGCAGAACTCGCCGTCCCACATCCACTTCCGGAACCCCGGCAGGCGTTGACCGAAAGAACCGTCGGGAAGCGCGATCGGCGGACCGGCCGCCTCGCGATCCACCAACGAAACCAGGAAGCCGGTCCGGTCCCGCTCGATCGAGAGCAACTCCTCGGCGCCAGCCTCAGGTCGCATCGTGTCCGGCGACCAGCCGCGACCAAGCGCCTCGATGTACCCATCCAAGAACGCCTCGTCGGGCCACACCAACTCCATCCTCCGAACGTACCCACCGCGGCACGATCCGGCGTGACGGGTTTTCCGACTGGCCAAGGATGACGCTCGAGGTCTGACACCGAGCGCCGTGGTCGGTAACGTTTCCGCATGGCGCAACTGGAACGAGATGCTCGTGTGTATGTGGCCGGTCACGGCGGGTTGGTCGGCTCGGCGCTGGTTCGCCGGCTCGAGGCCGACGGCTTCACCAACATCCTCACCGCCGGCCGCACCCAGGTCGACCTGCGCGACCAATCCGAGGTGTCGCACTGGTTCAAGGCCAACCGACCGGACTACGTATTCCTCGTCGCCGGCACGGTCGGTGGAATTCTCGCCAACAGCACCCGCCCGGCCGAGTTCATCTACGACAACCTGATGATCCACGGAACCGTCGTGCACTCCGCTTATGAGACCGGCGTACGCAAGCTCTTGTACCTCGGCTCGTCGTGCATCTACCCCCGCAACGCCACCCAACCGATCACGGAGGAGCAGCTGCTGACCGGCCCCCTCGAGTCGACCAACGAGTGGTACGCGATCGCCAAGATCGCCGGCATCAAGCTGTGCCAGGCGTATCGCAAGCAGTACGGCTGCGACTTCATCTCGGCGATGCCCACCAACCTGTACGGCCCCGGCGACAACTTCGACCTCGATTCGTCGCATGTGATCCCTGCCCTGATCCGCAAGTTCCACGACGCCAAGCAGAGCGATCCGAACGAGGTCGAAGTGTGGGGTACCGGTGCTGCATTCCGCGAATTCCTCCACGTCGACGATCTCGCCGCCGCCTGCCTCTACCTGATGGAGCACTACTCCGACGATTCACACATCAACGTCGGAACCGGCGTCGACCTGTCGATCCGGGAGCTGGCAGAAACGGTTCGTGGTGTCGTCAATCCAGAGGCGCAGTTGGTGTGGGACAGCTCGAAGCCCGACGGCACCCCTCGCAAGTTGCTCGACGTCACTCGGCTGCGCTCGCTCGGTTGGGAACCGAAGATCGAACTTTCCGATGGCCTGCGCACCACGTATCAGTGGTACCTCGATCAACTCGACGCCAATCGCGACTTGCGTGGCGTCGATCAGCCGGCGACCGCGCCCGCAGGCTGATCGCCGTGGAGGCCGATGACGCCACCACTCGCCGGATCGCCCTGGCGTGGCGTGAACTCCGGCGCGGCGCCTCGGGGGCCAAGCTGCGAGGCCATCTGCTCGGCCCCGACGGGCCGGCTCTCGAACAAGCGCAGCTGGACGGACTCGAGATCCTCGCCAGCGAACCGGATGGATGGCGGATGAGCGACTTCGCCGACGCGATGCACGTCGACCCGAGCACAGCGACCCGCGCCGTCAATCGGTTGCAGCGGCTCGGACTCGCCGAGCGCTGCACCGATCCCGACGACCGACGCGTCGTCGTTGCCCGCCCGACCCCAGCAGGCCGACGGATGATCAAGCGGATCACCACGCTGCGGGCGATCGGCATGCAACGTGTGCTCGAACCGTTCGACGACGCCGAACGCCACGAACTCGCCGAGTACCTCGAACGGTTCGTGAACTCGATCGACCGACTGGTGACCGAACTCGCTGAAGAGGGCAGCTGATCCCGCACGGAGTGGTGTCAGACACCACTCCGTGCCGACTACTCCAGGCCGAGCACCTCTGGCAGCCAATCGTCGAGCTTCTCGAGCATGATGTCATCGCTGCGACCGAGCAGATGACCGTCTCCCGGCAACACGACCAGTTCGCCGCTCCCGGCGATCATTCGCACGATCTCGCTCGACTGCATCGGCAACAGTTCGTCACGGTCGCCGTGGAACAGCAGCAATGGCCGACCGGCCAACGCCCCGGCCGCCTCGCAGCCTGCCGACTGGGTGGCGAACGTGACTACGCCGTGCACCTCTGCCGTCATCACCACGGCGACGCGAACTGCAACAGCTCCGCCGAAGCTGTGCCCCATCACGACCACTCGCTCGGCACCGCGCTCGACCGCCATCTCGACCGCACACGCCACGTCGTGCGAGCACCGGTCGAGGTCGTTCGGGATCCGGTACCCGACCCGGTACACCTCGACCCCACGAGCCGGCCAGACCGACCCGAGTCGGTGGAACAGGCTGTGCCCCGGCCCGAGCACTCCACCCATCGCTCCCCCGCAGGCGACGATCGCTGCCCTGGGTGCCGAGCTGTCGTCGACCCGATGGGCGAACACGGTCAAAAGGCCGTGCGGGGTGTAGATCTCGACGTGTTCGAGACCCGCCGCCAGCTCGACCGAGGAACGGGCGTACACGTGCAACGAGCCGAGCGCACTCGGGCCGGCGCTGGCTGCTCGGGCGGGTTCGGGGTCGGGGCTTCGAGCAGCGTCGTCGTCGGTCATGGCGGGTTCGGGGTCGGGGCTTCGAGCAGCGTCGTCGTCGGTCATGGCGTGTTCGGGGTCGGGGCTTCGAGCAGCGTCGTCGTCGGTCATGGCGTGATCGATGCACTGCATCGAGTCCTGGTCGGTCACCGTAACGCCCGAGCGGCAGGGCCGGCGAGGGCGGCAACGGGTAGTGTCGCCAGTCGTGGCTGATCAGCAGGACTTCGCCGAGCAGGCGATGGAGTACGCACCCCAGCTGTACTCGGCCGCCCTGCGGATGACCCGCAACAGGGCCGACGCCGAGGACCTCGTGCAAGAGGCCTATCTGCGTGGCTTTCGTAGCTTCCACACGTTCCAAGAGGGCACCAACCTGCGGGCCTGGTTGTTCCGGATCCTGACCAACGCCTACATCAACTCGTACCGGTCCAAGCAACGCCGCCCACAAGAGAGCGAACTCGGCGAGATCGAGGAGCTCTACCTCTATCGGCGGCTCGGCTCGATGGAGACCGCCGCCGCATCGATGTCGGCCGAGGAGCAGTTCCTCGACCTGTTCACCGACGACGAGGTGAAGCAGGCGCTCGAAGATCTCCCCGACAACTTTCGGCTGCCCGTATTGCTCGCCGATGTCGAGGGCTTCGCCTACAAAGAGATCGCCGAAATGCTCGACATCCCGATCGGCACGGTGATGTCTCGGCTGCATCGGGGAAGAAAAGCGATGCAGCGTGCGTTGTACGAGTACGCCGAGGCCAGGGGGCTCACCCGCAGCTTCGACGAGAAGGCCGAGAACGAGGCCGGCAACGGCTGAGACTGGCACCACACCACCATGGCGAACTGCAACGAAACGATCAGAGAGCTCGACGCTTTCCTCGACGGTGAACTCCCCGACGATGTCCGCGCCCACATCCATTCGCATCTCGGATCGTGCATGGATTGCTTGCAGGCGTTCGATTTCCAGGCTGAACTGAAGCTGGCGATCCGACGCAAGTGCCACACCGACGAGATGCCGCCGGGTCTGCTCGGTCGGATCGAGATGTGTTTCAACACCGATCTCGATGGCGACGGCGTGGTCGGGCCGGCCTGACCGACTTGGTCAGGCTGACGTGGCCTGACCAACTGGGTGGAGCGGCCCGCGGTTCGCTACGCTGACCGACATGCTCGCCGCCTACATCTGGCACTGGTGGATCGGACTCGTCATGTTGTTGGCCGGCGTCGGTGCAGCACTCGGGTTGCTCGGTCAGTACATCAAGCAGGTCTCATCGCAGCGGTATCCCGGCGGCAAGCGCGGCCGCGAGCAAGAGCTCTGACTCTGCTCGACGACCTCCTCGTCCGCTGCACCTTCCCCGTTTCTGGCACCCACGTCGCCTGCGCCTTCTCCGGTGGGCCCGACTCGACCGCACTGGTTGCCCTCGCTCGCCACACTGGTTGCGCGGTCACGGCACATCACGTGGACCACGGGATTCGTCCCGAATCTGCGGCCGACGCCGACCGCGCAGCGGCGATCGCCGCTCGACTCGACGTTGGGTTCGAACTCCACCGGGTCAGCGTCGAGCCCGGGCCGAACCTCGAGGCTCGCGCCCGCACAGCCCGGCGGCGAGTGATCCCAGCCGGTGCGCTCACCGGCCACACGGCCGACGACCAGGCCGAGACAGTGATCCTGCGGTTGCTGCGCGGCAGCGGCAGCGGTGGGTTGGCGGCGATGACCCCCGGGCCGACCCACCCGATCCTGGGGTTGCGTCGAGCCGACACCGAGTCGGTGTGCACCAATCTCGGTATCACACCGGTTCGCGACCATTCGAACGAGGTGCTCGACGTCTGGCGCAACCGGATTCGCCACGAGCTCTTGCCACTCGCCGCCGAGATCGCCAGCCGCGATCTGACTCCGATCCTCACACGCACCGCCGACCTGCTGCGTCAGGACGACGCCTTTCTCGAGGCGTTGGCGGCTGCGATCGACGCCACCGACGCCAAGGCGGTCGCCGCTGCCGACCCGGTGCTGGCTCGGCGCGCGCTACGGGGCTGGTTGAGTGTCGATGGGTACCCGCCGGACGCCGACGCCATCGAGCGGGTGATGTCGGTCGCCAGAGGCGAACGAATCGCCTGTGAACTTCCCGGGGGCATCCGCGTCGAACGATCCAATCAGCGGATTCGCATCATCTCTCCCGAACGATAGAGTTGACCCCTGCGATGTTCCCGATGACCGACATGATGACTCAAGGTGAGCGCTGATGCCTCCAAAGCTGCGCGGCAAGTGGGCACTCGGCATTACGCCCCGCAATTTCACCTGGATCATGAAGGACAAGCTGGCGATCTGCGAGCGTCCGGGCGGATACGGCGACAATCATCGCCGAGTACGACGCCAAGAAGAGATCATCTGGATCCGTGAGAACGGCTTCGATTGTGCGATCTCGATCATCCAGGCCCCGCACAACCTGCACAACTACGACGAGCTCAACTTGCCGTATCGCCACCGGCCGTTCCGTACCGACGAGCGCAACCGCTGGTTGAAGGCCTTCTACACCGAACTCGACGACCTGCTGCGCAACGGCAACAAACTGCTCGTCCACGGCGAAGAACTCGGCGACCGTCTGGTCGGCATCATGGGTGGCTACATCCGCTTCGCCGGTCTGGTCGACGACGACACCAAAGCGATCGAGGTCACCCAGCGGCTCACCGGCCGCCAGCTCGACCCCTGGGCCCGCGACGTCATCATGGTCGCCGCCAGCCTCCGCGAAAACGCCTGACCGGCCGTCGCCCACAGGGCCACACCGCTGCACCAGCGTCGCTGATCACGCCATCGCGTATGGTTCCGTCATGAGCGAAATCGCCGCCGACTGGTATCCCGACCCGACACAACGTCACGAGCTGCGCTACTGGGACGGCGCAGCGTGGACCGATCACGTCAGCGATCAGGGAGCAACCGGCTCCGATCCGGTCGATCAGGCCGTCACGCCACCGAGTTCACGACTCGATCGACTCGACGCCGGATTGACACTGGGCAACGAAGGGAAGCCGGAAACTCTGAACACGCAGCTCACCGGCACTGGCCGTCGCGGAATCGGACTCGACGGGCCGGTCGCCGGCGGCGGCGGCGGAATCCTCACTGAACCGATCCTGATCGTGAATCAGAAGGTCAAGCTGATCGAACTCAACAACCAGTACAGCGTGTTCGACCAGCACGGCAACCAGGTCGCAGCCGTCAACCAGGTCGGGCAGTCGGCTGCCAAGAAGGTGCTTCGGTTGGTATCGAGCCTCGATCAGTTCATGACCCACAAACTCCAGGTCACCGACCCGGCGGGCCAGGTGCTGCTGCAGATCACGAGGCCCCGCAAGGTCATGAAATCGACCGTGATCGTCAGCGACGGCAGCGATCGCGAGATCGGTCGGATCGTGCAGAAGAACATGATCGGCAAGATCAACTTCGGGCTCGAGGCCAACGGTCAGCAGCTCGGGGCGATCAAGGCCGAGAACTGGCGGGCATGGAATTTCCGGATCGAGGATGCCGCCGGCAATGAGATCGCCAGGGTCACCAAGACGTGGGAGGGCCTGGCCAAAACGATGTTCACGTCAGCCGACAACTACGTGCTGCAGATCCAGACGCGGGCGTCCGAGCCGCTCAACTCGCTGATCGTGGCCAGCGCACTCTGCATCGACACCGCCCTCAAGCAGGACAGTCGCGGATTCGGCTGACCCGATCGCTGCTCAGTACAGGTTGCAGATGGTCGGGATATCGAGCAACGGAACCGGATCGACGGTTGTGCTGTGCGGTTCCGGCCCTGGGCGAACCTCGAAGTGCAGATGCCATCCGCCGGGGGTCGCATTGCCGGTATCGCCGACGTAACCGATGACCTGGCCCTCGGTGACGCGATCCCCGACAACCAGACCGTCCGCCTTCGCATCGAGATGGTAGTAGCGGTACTTGGTGTCCGTGTCGGACAACAACCCCCAGCCGATGCCCGAGCCATCGCCGCTGAAGTCTCGGTACAACACGCCGCTCTCGACGGCATACACCGCTTGGCGGAACTCCGCCCCGATGTCCAACCCCTGGTGTCCGCCCGAACCGAAGGTCTTGCTGAAGCCTCCGTAGTTGTTGAACACTTCGCACTTCGGTGACGGATCGATCGGGAACAACACACCGACACCCGATGTGGTCACCCGCTTCGCCGCGTGTTCGACGTCGGCAGCTTGGTTGATCACCCCCATTTCGGCGTGCACGACCGCCACTCCGACGCCCCCGGCCAGGGTGACGAGTGCCAGAACGATCCGGCTGAAGCAGGTCGGGCGGGTGGGGTTGCAGCTAGCGTGCGTCATGTGGCAGGTGTGCGGGTATTGATCAGCGGGATGGGTGGGGAACTCGGCTCACGAGTCGCCAGTCTTCTCGAACAGCAAGCCTGGGTGGGACAGATCGAAGGCATCGATGCCGACCCGCCCCGGCGACGACTACGCCGAACCGTCTTTCATCGTATCGTCCCCGGCCAGCACGACCGCACCGTCAAGGTCGTCACCGATTTCAACCCCCATGTGGTCGTACACATCGCCGTGTGGGAGCCACATGCCCGTGCCGCAACCAAGGCTGCTCGCGACCTGACCGACGACGCCGCCACCTCGATCCTGGGCGCGGCAGCCGAGTGTCGGGCGCTCGAATCGATCATCGTCCGAAGTGGGATCGAAATCTACGGCCGAGCCCGGGGCTCGGTCACCCGCCCGAGCGAGCAGGTACCCCCGAACCCCACCAGCGAGTACGGCCACATGGTCGCAAAGATCGAAGCCACCGCCAACGCGATCGGTGAGCGAGTCGGCGTCTCGGTCGGCAGCCTGCGACTCGCCACGGTGCTCGGCCCACACGTCCCCAGCACGCTCGGACGCCTGTTGAGATTGCCGGCGGTGCCGTTCAGCGTGCTCGCCGATCCGCCGTTCGCCGTCATCCACCAGCACGACGCCGCCGAGGCGTTCGTCACCGCCGCTCACCAACGGGTCGATGAGCCACTCAACATCGTCGCCCCCGGCGCGATCACGGCACTCCAAGCAATCCGCCGTGGACGACGTATCCCGATCCCGTTGATCGGGCCCGAATGGTCGGCTGCCCGAGCCCTGACGTACCTCGCCGGCGCCCCGCTTCCCGACCACGTCCAAGAGATGCTGCACCGCGGTCGACTGGCCGACAACGCACGCGCCCGTGAGCTGATCGGGTTCGCCCCCAAGACCACCACCGGCGACGTGATCGACCAGTTGTACCGCTGGCCGAGTGTCGTCCACACACCTGCAGCGATCGCCGAGGTGGCGTGATGAGCGGCACCGCACAGCGACTCGCCGACGTCATCACGATGCCGGCCCGCAACGCCGGCACACAGGCCGTGTCGGTAGCGACGGGCACCGTGCAACACCTTCGCAACTGGACCACCAACGAGGTCGACGATTGGGGCCGCGACGATGCGTTCGCAAGCCGGGTCTGGTCACTGAGCCACCTGCGCTGGGCCACCTCGGTCGGCGGCGTCGAGCACGTCCCGAAGCGAACCGGCGCCCTGATCGTGGTCAACGCCCGACGATTCGCCCTGGCACCGATCTTCGCCGCGCTGGCGATCGGAGCGGCCGTCAATCGCCCGGTTCGCTTCGTCGGTCGCCCCGACACGGCGCCGCTCGGACCGCTGATGCAGCGGCTCGGCGGGTTGTTGCCCGTCGAAGCCGAACTCGAGGGGGCCTTGCGGGCGGGAGAGTTGATCGTGTTGGGCGCCGGCCACACCCGAACCAACCTGCACACCGGCGTGATCGACCACCAACTCGTCGGATCGGCCGTGGCTGCCAAGGTTCGGATCCTGCCGGCAGCCACGATGTCGGTGCCACTGCAGCGCAACGCCCGAGTCGAGATCGGCACACAGATCAGACTCAGCCACAAACGTCGAGGGCCACTCGAAGAACTCGAGACCGCCGACCACCTGCAGGCTCACATCAACGCCGTACTCGATGAGATGGGTGGCACGATCACCGGCACACCGATCGACTGGTTCCCGAACAGCTGGGTGGGGAGAATCTGATGCCCTTCGTCCGTGCCACCGACGGCATCCGCCTGCACTACAACGAGTTCGGTCGCCGTTCCGGCCCGCCGGTGCTGATGATCCAGGGTCTCGCCGCCGACAAGACCGCCTGGACACTGCAACGCCTGGCGCTGGCCTCGAAATACCGCACGATCGCCCTCGACAACCGTGGCGCCGGTCGCAGCGACAAACCGTACGGCGACTATTCGCTCGAGCAGATGGCGCAAGACGCAATGACCGTGC
The DNA here is from genome assembly GCA_963700265.1 of uncultured Acidimicrobiaceae bacterium. Classification (GTDB taxonomy): domain Bacteria; phylum Actinomycetota; class Acidimicrobiia; order Acidimicrobiales; family Ilumatobacteraceae; genus Ilumatobacter. The sequence continues at coordinate 50,504 of CAVOWX010000014.1, forward strand.
TCGACCACGCCGGCATCGAAACGGCGCACGTGATGGGCGCCTCGATGGGCGGCGCGATCACCGAGATCGTCGGCGTTCGCCACCCCCAGCGGGTCCGCTCACTCACGCTCGCCTGTACGGCCTGCAACCACCACGCGTGGCGCAAGGAACTGCTCGCTGAATGGGCGGACACTGCGGTCCGCAAGGGGATGGGCGCAATGACCAGCGAGGCCGCTCGCTGGGTGATCGGGCCGCGTTCGTTCCGGCGGGTGGCGCCGGCGATCGGTTGGATGGGTCCACTGGCGTTCTCGCGGCCTCCGCACGCCTTCGCCGGTCAGGTCGCGGCGATCCTGTCGATCGACGATTCGCTCGCCGCCGAACTGACCGACATCGCGGTCCCCACGCTGGTGATCGTCGGCAACCAGGACATCCTCACACCGCGCGGCGATTCGGAAGACATCGCCGACCGGATTCCGCTGGCCGAACTGGTCGTCATCAGCGGCGCCGCACACGGGCTGATGGTCGAGCACGCCACCACGTTCAATCGGGTGCTGCTCGAGTTCCTCGGGCGTGCCGAGGCAGCATTTGAGGCCACCCAGTCGGACTCCTACGAGGCAGCCGCCGCGAACGTCAGCTGATGCGGGTCGTGGTGATCGGAGCCGGTCTATCCGGGCTGGTCGCCGCTCGGTCTCTGGCCGGCGAACATCAGGTGACCGTGCTCGACAAAGGCCGCTCGGTCGGAGGGCGGCTGGCCACACGCCGGATCGGCGGTGCCACGCTCGACCATGGGGCCCAGTTCTTCACCGTGCGCGGCGCGCAGCTCCAGGAGCAGGCCGACGACTGGCTCGACCGCGGCGTCGCCCGCGTGTGGTGCAACGGCTTCGCTGGAGCCGAAGACGGTTATCCGAGGTGGTGTGGCTCGGCCGGCATGAATGCACTCGCCAAAGACCTCGCCGGTGGACTCGACTGTCGACTCGGCCAGATGGTGTTCATGGTGCGCCAGACCGAGGATGGCTGGAACGTCGTGATCGACGATGGCACAGCACTGGCTGCCGACGCAGTCGTCTTGACGTGCCCGGTGCCTCAGTCGTGGGCGCTGCTGGCGCAAGCGGAACTGGCGATCCCCGAAGAACTGTTCCGGCGCGCCTACCACCGCACGGTGGCCCTGCTCACCGTGCTCGACCGCCCGAGCGCGGTTCCGGACCCGGGCGGTCTGCAGTTCGACTCGAGCGACCATGCGAGTCCGTTCGGCTTCGTCGCCGACAACCAGGCCAAGGGCATCAGTTCGTTACCTGCTGTCACGTTGCACGCCACACAACCATGGAGCAGCGAGCACTGGGACGTCGACCTCGACGAACTGCAGCGCCAGTTGCTCGAACGAGCTCGACCGTGGCTCGGCAACGCCGAGGTGCTCGCGGCACAGGTCAAGAAGTGGAGGTTCGCCGGACCCCTCGAGCCATGGCCCGAAGCATGCTGGGTCGACGCTGAGCGCCAAGTGGTACTGGCTGGGGACTTGTTCGCCGGTCCCAAGTTCGAGGGCGCCTTCAACTCGGGCCTGGCCGCCGCGGCGGCGGTCGCCGACTTCGCCTGACCGTGCCAGAACCGGGCGATCGGGGACCTTCGGCACTTGCCCCGGTTGGCGCATCTACGCGCATCATCGAGTCTGGATCAAAGCAATTTCCTTGGAGGTATGTCGCCATGGCCACCGCTGTGATGTCAACCGTTCACACCCCCACGACGTCATCGACTGATCGAACCGTCGTACAACGATTCAGGGCGAGAGTCGAGTCGCAGCCGGAGCGCCCGGCGCTTCGACATCACACACCAGATGGCTGGAAACACATCGACTGGGGTGAGTACGGCCTGAGCGTCGACCAAGTGGCTGCCGGCCTCGCGACGGTCGGGATCGAGCACGGTGATCGGGTTGCCCTGTTGTCCGGAAATCGTCCCGAATGGCATATCGCCGACTTGGCGATCCTGTCGCTCGGTGGCGTCACGGTGCCGGTGTATCCGACCAGTTCGTCGTCGCAGGTGGCCTATGTGCTGCGAGACTCAGGGGCGCGGCTGTGTTTCGTGGACAGCGCCGACCAACTCTCCAAGGTGCTGTTGCACCTTCCCGACCTCCCAGACCTCGAACTGATCGTCGGGCTCGTTCCGTTCCCAGGGTTCGATCGAGACGAGGTGATGATCGACCTCGACCGGTTGCGTGAGCGTGGTCGGTCTGAACTCGCCGAGCGCCCGGAAACGGTCGCCCAGCGCGCAGCTCAACTCAGCTCGGACGACATCGCCACGCTGGTCTACACCAGCGGGACGACCGGTCCACCGAAGGGCGCTGTGCTCACCCACGGCAATCTCGAATGGACGATCAGCGCGGTCGAATCGATGGTCGGGTTGACGCCGGACGATCGGCTGCTCAGCTACCTCCCGCTCAGCCACATCGCCGAACGGATCGTCAGCCACATCGGCCAGATCGTGTCAGGTGGCGAAACCTGGTTCGCCCGCAGCCTGGCCACGGTGCCGGAGGATCTGAAAGCCTGCCGACCGACGATCTTCTTCGCCGTGCCACGCGTCTGGCAGAAGTTCCACGACGCGATGCTCGACCAGATCGCCGCCAAGCCGCGACCGGTACGGGCGCTGATCGAGCGCTACATGGCACTCGGGATGATGGCTGTCCGCGCAACGGAAGGCGGACCGGCGCTCAGCGCCGGCGAGGCCCGCCAGCATCGAGTCCTCGATCGGGCGATCGGGTCCAAGCTGCGCCAGAAGGTCGGTCTCGACCAGGCCCGCATGGTCGTGTCGTCGGCGGCCCCGATCCATCCCGATCTGGTGCGCTGGTTCCACGCCCTCGGGCTGCCGATCGCCGAAGTGTGGGGTCAGACCGAGGACTGCGGGCCCGCCACCATCAACCCGCCATCGGCGATCCGGATCGGCACCATCGGCCGACCTCTACCGGGGCTGGAGATCAAGGTCGCCGATGACGGCGAGCTGTTGGTGCGCGGCGGAAGTGTGTGCGCCGGGTACTACGGGCGACCCGATGCAAGCGCCGAACTGGTGACCCCGGACGGCTGGATGTCGACCGGAGATCTCGGGGCGATCGACAGCCTCGGCTATGTCAGGATCACGGGGCGCAAGAAGGACCTCATCATCAATGCCGCCGGCAAGAACATCTCGCCCTCGGAGATCGAGAGTCGCCTGTCGATGGAGCCGTTGATCGGTCAGGCGGTCGTGGTCGGCGATGGACGCAAGTACCTCGTCGCACTGCTGACCCTCGACCCCGATGAAGCGTTCGAGTGGGCGGAATCGCACGGGGCGTTCGCCGATCTCGACCATCTGACCAGCGACCCCGACCTACGGGCCGAGATCGAGGCCTCGGTGCTACGCGTCAACCGCGAGCACGCACCGGTCGAGCAGATCAAGCACTGGCGCCTGCTTCCCGAGCCGTTCACGGTCGAGGGTGGTGAGTTGACGCCGACGATGAAAGTCAAGCGATCGGTGGTGATCGATATCAACGCCGATGTCGTCGAGGAAATGTACGCCAGCGGTCGCCGGTGAACCGCTGATCCGACGATTCTGCCGTCAGCGCCCGCTGGCGTCGCTCGTGTCGTCCGCCGCGGTGGACACGGTGATCGCCGGCTCGGGAGCGTACGACACACGGGTTCGACACTCGACCGCCGAGAGTCGCCGCTGGTCGAGGTCGAAGATCGCCGTGAAGTCATCGCCCATGACGTCGCGAAACTCTCGGTACGACTCGAACTGTTCGTCGGGGCAGCGTCGATCGAGGACCGGTGCGTAGGCGACCTGCCAGCCGTTGACGAGCGTCGCCACGTCATCGTCGAGGGTGTCGATCGCCGGCATCAGCACGGTTCGATTCGGCCCCATCGGTACCAACGCGAACCACACCACCGCCTCGCCCAGCAGGTCGGCGACCACGGCGCACGCGCCGAGCTGCCCGAACTCCGGGCAGGTGATCTCACCGGGTGTTCCGGCGACGACCCGCACTGCCCGCTCACTGTCGATGTACAGCGTGGTGTCGCTCGCCGCCGAGCCATCGAACCCGATTCGGAACCTGGCGTCTTCAGACGCGAACACCTGCTCGACCAGGTCGATCTTGTGGAGTTCGAGCACGACCTCGTCGCGCCCGCCGTCGCCTTCGATCGCATCGCGGGTGGCGAAAATCGTGGTGAGCAGGAAGAACAGGCCGGCCACCGCACCGACGGCTGCGAAGAAGCGCACGCTGAAGATCTCCCGCATGGTGTGCCCGACGCTACTGGCTGAGGTGCGTCACACCGTGGCGGCGGCGATGCCCGCCGCCCGGTGGGCCCGTTCGGCGATCTGGTCGACGACGTCGTCGGAGTGAGCGACACCGACGAAGATCGCCTCGTAGGCGCCAGGCGCCAAGGCCACGCCTTCGGCGAGCATGGCATGAAAGAACCGGGCGTACGCCGCCTCATCGGTGCGTTTGGCATCGTCGAAGTCGACCGCCGGCGGCTGATCGCCGCACACCAGGCCGACCAAGGTTCCGACCACCGGAAAGCTCGCCTCGAACCCGGAGGATCGACAGGCATCCGTCATCAGTGCGGCGAACCGCGCAGCTCGGGCGGTGAGCATGTCGTACACATCGGTGGTGAGCAAGTCGAGTGCTGCCAGGCCGGCCGCCGTGGCGATTGGATTGCCGGACAGCGTGCCGGCGTGGAACACGGGCCCCAGCGGCGACAGCGTCTCCATGATCTGGCGGCTGCCACCGACGGCGCCGATCGGTAGCCCGCCACCGATCACCTTGCCATATGTGGTCAGGTCGGGCCGCACGCCGTACTTCGCCTGAGCGCCGCCGAGCCCCAGCCGGAATCCGGTGATCACCTCGTCGAAGATCAGCACCGCACCGACGCGGTCGCACTCGGCACGGAGACCCTGCAAGAACCCAGGTTGCGGCTCGATGACCCCCATATTGGCGGCCACCGGCTCGACGATCACGCACGCCACCGACTCGTCGAGTAGCGGCACCTGGTTGTACGGCACGACCATCGTTTCGGCGACTGCACCGGCCGGGACACCCGCCGTTCCCGGAAGACCCAGCGTTGCGACGCCGCTCCCGCCGGCGGCGAGCAGAGCATCGGTGGCGCCATGGAAGTTGCCGTGGAAGATCACGACGCGGTCGCGGCCGGTGAACCCGCGGGCCAGTCGTACAGCGGTGCTCGTGGCCTCAGTGCCGGAGTTCATGAACCGAACCTGCTGACACGAAGCGACCCGATCCGAGATCGCCTCGGCCAGCTTCATCTCGCGCGGCGTCGGAGCACCGTATGAGGTGCCACCGGTGGCGGCTCGGGTGACGGCGGCGGTGATCGCCGGGTGGGCATGACCCAGGATGACGGCGCCATAGCTCTGCACGAGATCGAGGTACTCGTTGCCTTCGACATCCCACACTCGTGCACCTTCGGCACGCGCCACCACGTAGGGGCGTCCACCCACCGACGTGAATGCCCGGATCGAGGAGTTGACGCCACCGGGAATCACCTCGGTCGAACGCCGAAAGAACTCGTCGTTGGACGCTACTCCAGCGCCGATGCACGTGGTGGCAGAGCAACCGGCGGCGACACATCGGTCGGGATCGCAGAGCGGGATCATGTTGCGGGCCTCCCTGGCGAGCGTTCGGCGAACCATCTGGTGAGATAGGTGAGGATCATGTCGGCGCCGGCGCGCTTGATCGCGGTGAGGTGTTCGAGGGCGACCGTGTCGTGATCGATCCACCCGTTTGCTGCGGCTGCCTTGATCATCGAGTACTCACCGCTGACGTGATACGCCGCCAGCGGTACATCGACCTGGCGCCGTACCTCGTGGATGATGTCGAGGTATGCCAGCGCCGGCTTGACCATCACCATGTCGGCGCCCTGCGCCAGATCGGCGTGGACCTCGATCAGTGCCTCGCGGGCGTTGCGGAAGTCCTGTTGGTAGCCCTTGCGATCGCCGCCGTCGGCAATCGTGACGTCGACGGCATCTCGGAACGGGCCGTACAGCCCGCTGGCGTACTTGGCTGAGTAGCCGAGGATCGCCACGTTCGTGAAGCCGTTGTGGTCGAGCGCAGCGCGGATCGCTGCGACCTGGCCGTCCATCATGCCGCTGGGGGCCACGACGTGTGCCCCTGCGGTGGCCTGAGCAACCGCAGCGTCGGCGTAGAGCCGCAGGGTGGCGTCATTGTCGACCGTGCCGTCAGCGCCGACGATGCCGCAATGACCGTGACTCGTGTACTCGTCGACACACAGATCGACCATCAGCACGACCTCGTCGCCGAGTTCGCCACGGAGATCCTCCAACGCCAGTTGCACGATGCCGTTCGGGTCGCTTGCACCCGAGCCGGTCTCGTCCTTGGTGGCCGGAACGCCGAACAGCATGATCGCCCGCACGCCGAGTTCGGCGAGGTCGGCGACCTCACGTCGGAGGCTGTCACGGGTGTTCTGGAAGACGCCAGGAAGCGAGCCGATCTCGATCCGCTCCGGAATGCCCTCCCTCACGAACAATGGTGCGATCAGGTCGATCGTGGCGAGATTCGTCTCGGCGACGAGATCGCGCAGCGCCCGTGTCGATCGAAGCCGCCGCGGCCGTTGCAACGGGAAATCTGCCATGCCCGCATGGTAGGGCAGCGGTGCTCGGGCGCCACCGCTCGTCGAGTGCGTGGGTTCGGTCGAGCGCGACACGAGCCCGTCACCATGCCCCTCGCTGACACTGCGCCGGTTCGGCGGTAGCGTCAGGGCGGTGTCGGTGCAGGTGTGGTTCGCCCAGGATGAGGTTTCGATGCGGCCTGGCGAATCGACGTCACTGTCGTTGGCCGTCGAGAATGTCTCCGATCGCACCGAGAGCTTCACGATCATTCCGGCCGGCCTGACCGCCGGCTGGTCCACCGTCAGCCGCCCGAACATCACGCTGTTCGCCGGCTCGCGAGACGTGGTCGAGGTCATGGTGCGGCCACCGGCGATCTCCGCCACGACGGCCGGACCCACTTCGGTAGCGGTGCGGATCATCCCGCAGGCCAATCCCGACGATGCCGTCGTCGCCGAATCGATCGTTGCTGTGCAGGCCTTCGATGACCGCCGGGTCACCACACTCCAGCCCGTTCAGCGCAGTCGCAGGCGGGCGACGTTCGAGTTCATGGTGGAGAACCACGGCAACAACCTCGCCAACTGCCGGCTCCACCTGGTCGATGCCAGCAACCGGGTCGATGGGTCGTTCGACCCCCCGGCGGTGGGAGTGGCCCCGGGGTCGGCAAGCCTGGTGCGGCTCAACCTGCGAGCCCAGTTCCGTTTGATCCGTCGCTACCAACGCCAACTCGACTTCGAGATCGAGGCCACAGAGCCCGAACACGCTCCGGCGGTGGGGCGCGCCACCCTGATCCAGTCCCCCACGATCTCCGCCCGGTCGGCCTGGAAAGCACTTGCTGGGGCGGCGGCGCTGGCAGCCATTATGTTGGCGTGGTTCAGCGTCGTGCGACCCGAGCTGCGAGACGCCGCTGATCGAGCCGTCGCTGACCGCATCGAGCAGCTCAGCGCCTCCGGCGCTGCTCTGGCAACCGTGCCAGAGACCGTCGACACCGTGCCCACCGATGACGTCGGCGAACCGGCTGCCGTGGTGGTCGACGAAGGTGAGCCCGTCTCCTATCGCATCGCCGTCGACGTCGGCATTACGCAGGAACGCAGCGAGTCGGTGTCGGTTCCGCCCGACTCGAAGTTCCATCTGACCGACGTCGTGCTCCAGAACCCGAACGGGGACCTCGGCACCGCTCAACTGCTGCGCAACAGCGCGATCTTGTACGAATGGGATCTCGGCTCGATGAACACGGCCAACGAGTTCCAGCCGCGGGTCAGCCCGCTGCCGTTCGAGCCGGGCGACAACATCGTGCTCGCCGTCGACTGCGAAGTCGCAGGTCAAACCACCGGTACCGGATGCGAAGTCGCCGTTCTGCTGGGCGGCCGATTGGTCCCCGCCGAGCGCTGACGAATGCGTCGAGGCGTCAGCCGACCCCGAAACCGGGCAGCGGCTGATCGAGGCGCCGAACCGGGCCGTCAACGGTGATCGCGACGGTCGCCACCGCTCCATCTGCCGATGACGCGACGAGTCTGCGCTCGCCGGCGCGCAGGCGGGCAGGCAAGGTGATCAATGCGAGGAACTTCCCGACCTCATTGGTGGTGGCCGTGGCGAATGGCTCCCCGCCATCATCGAACCCGATCGACACGGTCGAGTTGGCTGGGAATCGATTTCCTCCGATGCCCAACTGCTCGCCCGGCCGCCCACTCGAGAACTCGGTCACCAACTCGGGGTCGTAGCGGGCAAAGCCACCCAGAACGGCAGAGGTGTACTGGCCGATCGGGGTCGTTGCGATCAGCAGTGCGCTGCGATAGCCGGCGCCGAGTGGGTGGAACTCGACTTCGACCGTGCAACTGGCATCGGGGTTGAGGGCGCGCCGTGTGCAGCTCTGGGTGACGATCTGGAAGTCGCCTGAGTGAGCGCCGCCGACCTCGAGGCCGGCGATCGAGGTGGGTAGGAATCCGACGTTCTTGATGTCGATCGCAACACGTCCGCCGATGTCGCCGACGATCCCGTCGTCGACGTCGACGCCGCCGGGTTCTGCCGACAGGGTCGGTTCGCCCGCAGCCCCTCGAATGCTCGCCGACACCAGTCCGGCATCGGGCGTGCTTCCGCTGACCGTCAGCGTGCCGCTGTAACCGCGAGGCTCCGTCGGCGTGAACGTGAGTTTCACCGTGCAAGACGTTCCGGCAGCCACGATGACCCCGCGCACACACGTGCCACCCGTGATCGTGAAGTTGGAGGAGATCTTCAGATCGCGTGGTTCGAATGCTGCTGGTCCGGCGTTGAGCACCTTGGCGTACAGTTCGGCACTCTGGAAGCCCAACAGCACCGTGCCGAAGTCGAGCGCCGCCAGGGACAGCTTCGGTGTGACTTCGACCGAGAAAACCGAACGCCCGATGCCCGCCCGGCGGACACCGGTCAGCGGCCCCGCCGCCATCGTCTCGAAGGCGATCACCTGCCCCGTCTTCGACAAGGTCGGGTGTCCGTGGGCTCCCGGCACCGCCGTGAGGTGGGGATAGTCGAGCACGCGGCGGAGTCGACCCAACTCGACCTCGGCGACCAACAAATCGCCGTGATCAGCGAGCCCGCCACCGCCACGCCGGCTGGGAAGCAGGTTGGTTGCATCGGTCACAAAGGCGATCTGGCTGCCGTCGGCGTTCACGGCGGGCGCCCACGATGATGCATCGCCGGCGAGCGGAACACCGACTGCCATCACCCCGGCGTCAGCCGCCGAAACAATCGAGATCGGGCTGCGCCGGGCCGGCTCGTCGAAGATTCCATTGCCGTCGGTGTCGCGGTCGAACCGGTACACCTGATTGGGGCAATCCGGTTCGCAGTTCGTCAACTCGGCGGTGACCAGACTTCGGTCGCGAGACGTGAAGGCGATGATGCGACCATCCTCGGACATCGCCGGTGCTGCACCGCCGGCATCACTTCGACGACCGTCATGACCCGACACCAGCCGCACCGCACGGCGCGGGTCGGGCGCGACGCGATCCCATACGTACACCTGGGCCGTGGCGTAGTCGCCGAGTACCGGCCCCTCAGCCCAGCCAGGCAACAGCTCTGACGACGTCGCATCGGACACGAATGCGACGTGCCGACCATTCTGCGACAGCGCCGGCTGAGTTGCTCCGCGATAGAGGTAGGCGCGATTCGGTGATTCGACAGGCATACCGACGATGGATGTGATCCGGCCAGGTTCGTTGATCGGTGTCGTCACGTCGACCACGCTGATCGTTCCGACCCCGTCGGGAGCGCCCTGCAGCGGATGTACGAAGGCGATCACGGCGCCCGACCCGGAAATCGCCGGAGGAGAATCGGTGAATACGTCGTCTCGTGCGGTTCCTGAACGTTCGGATGCCGAGACCAGTTCCCAGGCATTGGGTCGCCCTCCGCATTCGGGTAACAACAATCGGTAGACATCCCACCGCTCGTGGCGATCGTCGTCTCTGAACAGGTCGAACGGGATCTCGGTGACCGCCGCCACGACGCATCCGTCAGCGGAGATGGTCGCCCCCACCGTGTCGCCGGACCGCACGCCCTCTGGAACCGGTGACAACTCACTCGTTTCCTGGGTGTCGCGATCTGTGCGGAACACGGAACGTCGTTCGTCAACGGTTCCGCCGAATACGATCCAGCGACCGTCAGCGGAGATCGACGGTGACGTGGCGTCGACGACTTCGCCCGAGACGAGATCGACCTCGTCGTCGTCGACCGAGCCGTCGGCGAGAGCCGAACGCGGGACAGCGACCGATGACAACGCAAGCGCCGCCACCAGCATGGTGGTGCTGCGCCTTTTGGTCGCGGTTGATCGTCGCATGCTCTCCTTCATTCGCGCACCGCGATTCTACGGTTGCAGCCGCAGAACCGAGCCGATCTCGGCGGCCAACCCTTCGATCGAATGATCGGATGCCATGTGGGTCACCTTGAGCCCGGCGTGCTCGGCGACGCTGCGAGTGGTCGGTCCGATCACGACGACGACGGGGGGTGAAGCAGTGCCGAATGCAGCGACCCAGGCGGTCGCAGCGGATCCGCTGGCGAACGCGACAGCATCGGCCCCGAGCGCCGCACGTCGCTCGTCGGCGGTCGGCTGGCGTAGCCGAGTCGAGTATCCCGTGACGGTTGTGACGTCGTACCCCTTGGCACGCAGCCCGGTCGCCAGTGCGTTGTCGGCACGATCCGCCTGGACCACCAACACCCGGTCCGTGCTCGCTGCAACCGGCATCGCGGTGCACAACGCTGCTGCCGTCTGGACGAGCGGAATGACCGCCGGTGGGCGGCCGGCCATCGCTGCGAGTCGTTCGGCGGTGGTCGTGCCGACCGCCGCCAGTCGAACTGCTGGATGCTGAGCTGCGGCCCCACCGACCCGGTCGGCACCGTGTCGAGACGTGACCACGAGCCACTGGTAACGATCGAGATCGACCAGCGCTGCCGCCAGTGAGCGACCAGCGTCGGGTGCCTCCCCGATGGCGATCAACGGAACGTGGACGACGTCTGCTCCCTCCATCGAGAGCAGGGCGTCGAGTCGGCCCCGAGCATCGCGCGTCGTAACGACCCGACGACCGCGCAACGGGCGTCCGTTCACGACAGCGTCAGCGTCCGCTTCGGACGTGATCGTGGGCGGCTCTGGCGGACGCAGCGGCCAGTGCCACGTCAGCGACCGGGTCACCCGACAGTTCGATCGTTTCCGACACGGTGATCGAGGAGTCGTCGTCCGCCAAGAACGTGTACAGCTTGCCCCCGTCGACATGAGCACCGACCGGAAGCGAGCATCCCGAGCCGAGCTCGGCGAGGAAGGCCCGCTCGATGCTGACCTCGATGCGTGTGCCGACGTGGTCGATCCGTTCGAGTGCCGACAGCAGACGGCGGTCATCGCTGCGACACTCGACGGCCACGCAGCCCTGGCCGACGGCCGGAACGAATTCTGCCGGATCGAGTGTCTCTGCGATCCGATCGGTGAGGCCCAGCACTTCGAGGGCGGCGACTGCAATCACGATCGAGCCGCCGACCGGCACCTTGGTCAATCGACTGTCGACGTTGCCGCGCAACTCGACGAACTCGAGATCGGGTCGAGCGCGACGCAATTGAGCGCGGCGCCGGACCGAGCCGGTGGCCACGGTCGCCCCACCGGCGAGGTCGACCAAGGCGTGTCCGACGAGCGCATCGGCGGGTGAGCGCCGAGCGGTATAGGCGCCGATCGTGAGCCCGTCTTGCGGTGTGGTGGGAAGGTCCTTGGCCGAGTGCACGGCAACGTCCGCTCGCCGGTCGAGGACGGCCAGCTGAACCTCCTTGACGAACACCCCCTGGCCACCAATCGTGTGCAGCGGCACGTTGGCCGATTGTGTGCGGTCACCGTGGGTGTCGATCAGCACCAGCTCGGCTACGAACCCCTCAGCTCGGAGTTGCTCGGCGACGTGCTCGGCCTGAGTGACCGCTTGGGCGCTTCCGCGAGTAGCGATTCGGATGACGGGATCGTTCAAGACGAGTCAGCCGAGATCGAACAGGTCGGCCATCGCTGCCGCGTTGCGTTCGCCTTGTGGTGTGCCCGCCTGGTTGCGAAGTCGCACCGATGGCTCGTGCAGCAGCTTGGCGATCGACGCCCCGCGTGATCGACTCGATCAGCTGGCGTTGGGCGTCGTCGAGCTGGGCAAGCCGTTTGGCGTTGCGCTCGAGTTCCGCCAGACGAAGGGTTTCGGCACGATCGCGCAACGCAGACACCAAGGGGGCCGCCTGAAGTGCTGCCGACTCGACAGCGAATCGATCGACTTCCTCACCGATGATGCTGACGGACCTGGTCGACCTCGCCGAGCCGTTGGACTCGTCCTCGGTCCGCCCAGGCGCTGAGGTCTTCGAGGTTCAACACGGTGACGTCGGCCAGTTCGGCGACACCCGGCGCGATGTCGCGCGGCACGGCAATATCGACGAACAGCAGCGGACGACCACGGCGCGGGATCCGTTGCATCAGCTCGGCGGTGACGATCGGTGTGCCTGCGCCGGTGGATGTCAGCACCACATCGGACTCGTCGATCGCCTCGATCAATCCCTCGATACCGACCGCAACACCGTTGATCCGTTCGGCCAACGAGCGTCCGCGCTCGGGTGACCGGTTCACGACTCGAACATCACCGACACCAGCTCCGTGCAGCGCGACTGCGATCCCCTCACCCATCGCTCCAGCGCCGACCACTGTGACACGGCGGCCCTCGATGCTGCCGTGATGATCGACCGCCATCTCGACGGCTGCGTGGCTGACCGATGCCGTGCCCCTGCGCGATACCCGTCTCGGTGCGAGCCCGCTTGCCGACGCCGATCGCATGGCGGAACAGAAGGTTCAGCGTGGTGCGTGCTCCGCCCTCGCGCTGGGCAACCTCCCACGCCTGACGGATCTGACCGAGGATCTCGGTCTCACCGACGACAGCGGAATCGAGCCCGGCGGCAACCTCGAACAAGTGCCGCACGGCAGCATCGTCGTGCTCGGAATAGAGATGCGGATGCAGGTCGTCAGGCGCGATGTTGCCGAGATCGCAGAGGAAGTCGCGGATGTCGGCGTAGGCGCCATGGAACTTCTCGGCGACGGCGTAGATCTCGGTGCGGTTGCACGTGCTGAGCACCACGACCTCGCGTACGTTGTCTCGCCCAGCGAGCCCGGTGACCGCCTTGGGAAGCTCGTCGAGCGACAGCGTCACGCGTTCGAGCACGCTCAGCGGCCCGCTGTGATGATTGACTCCGATGACGAGAATCGACATGACCAGTGCAGCTTACGCCGTTGCGCCGCGACCCCGCTTGCCGGGCACTGCGTTGAGTTGACCATTCTGAGTCGCCGCCGAACGGCGCTGCTCGTGGTAGCTCAGAATCTGCAGCTCGACGGCCAGATCGACCTTGCGGACGGTGATACCGACCGGAACTGACAGCACCACCGGAGCGAAGTTCAAGATGCTCGTGACACCTGCCTTGACCAGCCTGTCTGCGGCGTCTTGCGCTGCCGTCGGCGGGGTGGCGATGACGCCGATCGAGATCTCCTTCGAGGCCACGATCTGAGCCAACTCGTCGAGCGGGCGCACGCGGGCACCACCCACAACGGCGTCGACCTTGCCCGGGTCGATGTCGACGATGCCGGCCACCGGGAATCCGCGATCGTTGAATCCGCCGTACCCGGCCAGGGCTTGGCCAAGATTGCCGGCGCCGACGATGACGACGGGCCAGTCATGGTCGAGACCGAGTTCGCGTCGAATCTGATAGACGAGATAGTCGACGTCGTACCCGACGCCCCTGGTGCCATAGCTGCCGAGGTACGACAGGTCCTTGCGGACCTTGGCGGCATTCACTCCGGCCAGATCGGCAAGCCCCTCCGAAGAGATGTTCTCAGTTCCTGCCGTGGACTGTTCGGCGAGTAGCTGGAGATAGATCGGGAGCCTGGCGACGGTGGCATCGGGAATGCGTCGACGTGTGCGATGGGGGGCATCGGGATCAGAGCCTAGATCGCATGTGCACGTTTTCACAAAGCTGTGCCTATTGCACCGCTTCGGCGGATGCGGACGGCACGCTCCTCAGCCGTCGAGGATGGTGCCTTCGAGTTCCCGGCGGATCAGCTTGCCGGCCGCATTTCGTGGCAGTTGATCGACGAACAACACCTTCGTCGGACACTTGTAGCGGGCCAGGTAGTCGAGCGAATACTCGATCAGTCGGTCCTCGTCGATGTCGGCGCCGGGCTCGAGCACGACATACGCCTTGACCGCCTCGCCGTGATGCGGATGAGGAACACCCAGCACTCCAACCTCGGCGACGTCGGGATGCGCTTGGAGCACCTGCTCGACCTCTCCGGGAAACACGTTGAAGCCGGACACGATGATGAGGTCCTTGGCGCGATCGACGAGATAGAGATAGCCGTCGTCGTCGACGGTGGCAATGTCGCCGGTGCGCAGCCATCCGTCGACCAGCACTCGGGCGGTGGCCTCTGGCTCGTCGAGGTAGCCCTGGAAGATGTTCTCGCCGCGGACCCAGACTTCGCCGGCGTCGCCGATCGGCACATCCTCACCATCGTCGCCGACGAGCCGAACCTCTTGACCGACGAGCACTCTGCCGACAGAGCCAGGACGACCCGACATGCCAGCTGAACTGGTGACCACGGGGGACGCCTCGGTGAGCCCGTAGCCCTCATGGATCTGCAGGTTGAACCGGTCACGCATGCGGTCGACGACGGCCGGCGCCAAACGCGAGGCGCCTGACACGGCCAGACGCACCGACTGGAACGTGTCGGCCGGTAGCTCGTCGAAGTGGCTGAAGGCGATCCACATCGGTGGTGCCCCGGGAACCACGGTGACCTGGCGCTGGACGATCGATTGCACCGCTGTGGCGGGGTCGAATCGTTGAATCAGCAACAGCGTTGCACCGACAGCCATCCCGACGCCGAGCACGACGTTGAGACCGAAGATGTGAAACATCGGCAGCACGGCGTACACGACGTCGCCCTCGCTGATGTGATCGCGGGCCGTGAGATCTTGTTCGATGTTGGAAATCAGGTTGCGATGACTCAGCATCGCCGCCTTCGGCAGGCCAGCCGTGCCGCTGGTGAACATCATGACCGCAACGTGATCGTCGTCGACATCGACCACGTCAACCGGCTCGGCCGCCAGCAGATCGTCGAACGACTGACAGCCGGTCTGCGGCTCGCCCTCGGCGATCACGACGGTGCCGATCGCCTCACGGCCGGCGGCACCGACGTCGGACCAGGCGTTGATCGCGCTCGGACCGACGACCACGACATCGGGCTTGACGACGTCGAGTTCGCGTTCGATCTCGTGGGCCGGACTCGACGGGTTCAGCGGTACCGCCACCGCTCCGAGCCCGATCGCCGCCAGGTACGAGACGACGAAGTAGCGGTTGTTGCCGCACAGGATCGCCACACGATCGCCACATGTCGACGCCGTGGGCAGCAAGTCCACCACGCATCCGCGCCACTTGATCGCGCAGTTCGCCATACGTGGTCTCGACGTTGCGCGAGATCAGGGCGACGCGATCAGCGTCGTGTGACTCGATCAATCGAGCCAGATTGGTGCGTTCTCGAACCAGCACGTCGTCCATCGTACCCATGCCGCTCATCACAGCCGAACGAGCGAGATCACGCCCGCCAGCAGGATCGCTGCCAACAACAGTCCGAGCGTGAGCGTGGTGGCTGGGCGCATGCGTCCAGGCTAGTGCCGGGAGGTGGCAGACCCCGGCGAACACTGCTTCAATCCCGGCGGGAAACCGTCAGCGACGGCCCAGTTCGACCCTCGTGGCGACCACCGGCGGGTCATCGAGCGACACGATCGTGACTTGGTCGCCGGCCGCCAGCCCCAGTTCCTCGGCTGCCGACCGTTGATCCATCGACAGAGCCAACATGCCGTACGAGTCGAGCACGAGTCCCACTGCGCCCCCTGGCAACTCGGCGAAGCTGGTGGCACGCACGGCGCGCCGAACGGAGACTCCGGAGGGATCGGTCGGCATCCCGACCTGAACCTGCAGGTGGTTGCCCCAACCAGACGGCAAGTCGTCGGGGCCGACGTTGAGTTGCGCATTGCCGAAGCGATCGATCCAGAGCACCTCGGTGACGAGCGCGTCACCGTCCTCTCGGGGAAGCGGCACCGTGCCGGGCAACAGCAGCACCGGATCGATCTCCGGCCCGAGTTGCTCGAACGGCACCCCGTTGCAAATGTGGGCGGCCGCCGGGGCGAAGATGTCGCGACCGGCGAACGTGGCGCCGGCTGCTTCGAGTTGATACTCGGGGTTCGTCAGCTCGACGGCTCGTTCGGCACCGCCCGCCATGGCGACCGCCGGGGCGAGCAGACCGTTGTCCGGTCCGATCATGACGCCGGCCCCACCCGCCACTTCGATCGCGATCGCCCGGCGGTGTGTGGCGACCCCAGGGTCGACGACCGCCAGCACGACACCACTCGGCACATATCCGATGCAACGTGCCAAGGCCAGCGATCCGGCCCGGATGTCGAACGGGGCGATCTCGTGCGTGAGGTCGATCACGCCGACGTGCGGGGCGATGTCGCGAATCACCGACTTGACGACCCCGACGAACTCGTCGGCAGTGCCGTAGTCGGTGAGGAACGAAACGGTGTCGAAGCGCGGACTGGTCACCGCGGCGACGCTATCCCCGTTGCTCGACCCGACCGACCGTGCAGCCTTGACCAGCGCCGCCTCGACCGCTCACGAATCACCCCGAACGCGACAAGGGCCGGTGCCAACCCCCCGATGGCACCGGCCCTTCGGCGCTGCCCGGCTTTCGCCGGTGCGCTCACCGACCGTCACTGTAGGCCACGCAGAGCGTTGAGAAAAGAGTCACAAGCAAATTGTTTTGCCTGCGCTTGACAGCGTCACCGCGCTGTGCGTCTTGAAGCGTCAGCTGCGACCGAGTTCTCGACTGCGATCGGTGGCAGCCTGCACGGCACCGATCAGCGCCGCCCGAACGGCTCGATCCTCGAGCACCCGGACCCCCGCCGCGGTCGTGCCGCCGGGTGAAGTGACCATCGCTCGCAACCCTGCCGGATCGCCGCGCTCGACGAGCAACTTGGCGGATCCGACCAGCAGTTGGGCGACCATCGGTTCGACGGTCGCTCGCGGCAGACCGGCGGCGACACCGGCGTCCATCAGGGCCTCTGCGACCAGAAACACGTACGCCGGACCCGATCCGGTCAACCCGGTGACGGCGTCGAGTTGCGACTCCGCCACGCGCACCACCAGGCCGACGCCGGACAGGATCCGTTCGGCCCAGTCGAGATCTGCGTCGGTGGTGCCCGGCCCCCCACTGAGCGCCGACACGCCCTCACCGACGAGGGCGGGTGTGTTGGGCATCGTTCGAAGCACGGCGACACCATCCCCGGCTGCGGAACTGATCGTGGCGGTCGTGACGCCTGCCGCGATCGACAGCAACCGTGTCGCCCCGGCCTGGACGGCGGATCTGGCGACCGACGGGATGTCGGGCGGTTTGACGGCCAACACCGCCGATCGACATGACGGCACCGTGTCGGTGATCTCGATCGCTTCGAACAGCGCTTCGAGTTCGGTCCGCCGAACGGCATACGGCTCGACGACCGCAACGTCGGCTCGATCCACCGCTCCGGATTCGAGCAATCCACCGAGCAGGGCAGCACCCATGTTTCCGCCGCCGATCACCACCAGTTCGAACGTCATCTCGACGACGCTAATCGGGCACCGTCGATGGCCGGCCGACGAGTGGCCGAATCACCCGGCGAATGTTCTCGCAGACGAACACGACCGGCAGCTTCCAGATCGCTGTCCGGGCGGCACGGAGCTTCCGACTTCCCCGATACGCCGCCCGGACAACTCCAATGGAGGTCGTGGGACGACAGAACGGGAACGTCGCGCGGCTACTCGCCGAATCGGCTGGCGAAGGCGAGCCGAAGCAGACCGCGAAAGCTGCTCTCGACGGCGACGTAGACGGTGCCGAGTATGCGGTCGAGTTCTTCGTCGCACACTGCGCTGTCGGGAATCTCTCCACGCAAGTACACGGCATCTTCCTGCCCGACCGAGAAGTGCGCTCCGACCAGGTGATCGTTGCGACGCAGCAGCATCTCCATCACCGCTGCATGGTTCTCCTCTGGCGCAGGCATCACATACGTCTCGTAGCGCAGGGTGCGCTGACCGAGCGTCAGCCAGACCGTGATGAAGTCCTTGTCCTCGCCGATCATCCGTACGTACCAGCGCGGCTCGCCGAGCGCGGTGTCGTCGCTGGTGCCGCGATCGACAGCGGCAACCATCGGGTTGTCGGTGGCGAACTCGTTCAGCCAGGTGTCGATCCTGGTTCGGAGGTCGTCGAGCCGGGACCCGACGTGAAGGTCGGTCATTCGCCGAGTACGAGCTGGCGCGACGTGAGGTCGCTGTACACCCGCCGCAGCCTGGCGGCGGCGAAGCCCCAGGTGTATCGGCTGGCCTTGGTGGCCGCCGCCGAGGACATGCCTGCGGCGAGCATGTGGTCGTCGAGGATCTGGGCAATCGCCTTGGCGAACGCGACAGGGTCTCGGTCGTCGATCAGGAATCCGGTCTCGCCGTGATCGACGAGCGACTGCAGCCCGCCGACCGCACTGGCGACCACCGGAATACCGCACGCCGCGGCCTCGAGGGCGACCAGTCCGAAGCTTTCGCTGCGAGACGGAACGACGACGACATCGGCGGCGCGATAGTAAGTCGACAAGATGTGATGCGGTTGCGGAGCGACGAAGCGAACCTGGTCGTGCAGACCGAGCTCGTCGACGAGCTGCTCGGCACGTTCCAGCTCGCCGTCACCCGTCGACCCACTGGCACCGCCGACGATCAACAACAGCGCGTCGGACCGATCGAGCGCGTGCAACGCACGAATCGCCACATCAGGGCCTTTGAGCGGCTGGATGCGGCCGACGAACAGCAGCACCGGCACGTCGACCGGGAGCTGGAGCGCAGCCCGCGCCCCGACTTGCTCGCCCGGGGCGAAGAAGGCGTGCTCGACGCCGGGAGCCACGATCTCGATCAGGCCTTGCGGGTTGCCGTACAGGCGCCGGAACTGCTCTTCTTCCTGCACACAACTGACACAGATCGCGTCGGCGCAGTTGATCAGCTCGGCCTCGGCGCGATCGCGCCAACCCGGCTCGGGATCGCCGCCTTCGGACTTGACCCGGGCGAGCGTGTGGAATGTCGAGACGAAGGGGATGTCGAGCTCGTGTTTGATGCGATGGGCAGCGACACCGCTCAGCCAGTAGTTGGCATGCACGGCGTCGGCGCCACCATTGGCAGCGAGGTGTTCGAGCACACGGTCGGTGAACTCGTCGACGATCTCGGGGAGCGCCTCTTTGGGGAGATGATGCGGGCCGGCCTCGATGTAGACGACCTTGTGGTTGGGCTCGACCTGCACCTCGCGCGGAAGCCCTTCACGGTCGGCTCGGGTGTACGTGGTGCACTCCAGGCCGGCTTGCGACAGCGACGACACGAGCTCGCGGACATACACGTTCATGCCGCCGCTGTCGCCCGAACCGGGTTGCAACAGTGGCGACGTGTGCAGGGAAATCACGGCAACTCGACGCATCACAGGGGTCAAACGCTAGCGAGTCGGTCAACATTCCCTGCAGCGGAGGTTTTCGTGTCGTCCGCTGGACCGATTCGTGCCCGAGCGAGGTATCAGCGGGGGATCAGCGCTTGTGGGCGAGGAAGCTCTCGTAGACGTTCAAGAGGGCAAGCTTCTGCTCGTGGGTGAGATCGGTGTCGCCGTCGATCGCTTCCGGCACGGTGCCCGCCTGTCGGTCGCGGTCGGGCAGGATGCCGGCCCGCACGTACAGCGTCTCGACACTGATCCGAAGCGCGTTGGCGACCTGCTGCAAGATGTCAGCCGACGGCTTGCGTAGACCGCGTTCGATCTGTGAGAGGTACGGATTCGAGACATCGGCCAACTCGGCCAACTTACGAATCGACATCTCGGCTCGTTCACGCTGGCTGCGAATGAAGGCTCCGACATCGAGCAGCTCGACCAACGGTGGCGTGCTCACACCTGACTCGGGCTCGGGAGCCGACTCGGGCTTCGACTTGGGCTTGGGTGTCGATGGCTTGGGTGACGATTTGGATTGGGGAGCCACGTCAGCCTCCCAACAGACCGTCGACCGAGGCCTCGCCGTCGCGATAGCGCCTGACCAATTCGGCACTCAGGGCATCGAGACGGTCGTACCGCTCGCGACGATCATCGGACACTTGTCGCTCGAATGCGGTCAACTGCCGGTCGAGGTTCTCGATTTCGATCGGCGAGAGTTCGTCCAATCGGCTGAAGCCGTGTTGGGCACAGACCACGTCGAGCTGGTCGGCGAGTTCGTTGTCCTCGAGGTTCTCGACCGGGCGTGGTGGGCGAGGTGGCCCGCCCGTCAGGTGGCTGGACAGTACGACCCGAAGCTCGCTGGACAGCGTCTCGGTCATCTCGCCGCGAGCTCGCCGATTGGCCTCGGCGCGGACGAGGTCGACACGTGCCTGGGCGACCCGCCGAACGTACGACACCACGTCATCTTCGTTCTGGAGCTGGTTGCGAATTCGGCGCAGCTCATCGAGCGACAACGACTGTGGATCGAGTGCGTTCACGATCACCCTCCTGATACCGGCGGCAGGACCGCGAGCTCGTCGGCATCACCGACATGGTCTTCGGACTGTGCCGGCTCGCCGTTGACCCAGATCTTGCTGGTTTCCAGCACCGCAGCGAACGACGCGCCGTACCGCCGATTTGCGGCCGCAAGCACAGCGCCGACCGTGTCACCGGGTACGTCGTCGCGGGTCGTCCCTGCAGCATCGCGCGCTGCGGCAAAGAGGCGGACATGGGCCATCTCACCCAGCGTACTGTCACAGCTCACCCGCATCGGGATGCTCGGCTGTTCCGTCGTGGCGCCGTCGCTGTGACGCCGGTGGTCGCGTGCGGCCGTCGCAGCGATCGGGGGCGCCTGACTCGAGGTCGAAGTGGTGCCATCAACCACCGACATCTCCGACATCTCCGGCACCGACCGGCGCAAGACCGACCTCGATCCGCTCGATCGGATCCGAGTCTCCGTTCGACACATGTTCGACCCGAACCGGCTGACCGTCGGCAGCCTGGGTCCCCACCGGGAGGATGCCGGCCAGGAGGCCGACGACACTGAGGGCGACGGTTGCACCGAGCGCCGATCGACGGGCGCCGTGCTCCTCGGTCCGGCGCGAGACGAGATGCGAGTTGTCGAGCTGTGGAGCCGTGGTGGTGCGCAGCGTGTAGAGCCCGCCGACCACGATCACGTTGGCGATCAACATCGTGAGCAGCCGCCCATCGCCAGTCATCGGCGCCAGACCGTGAGTCCATCGGTCGCTCATGCCCCGCAAGCCGATCGCCAGATTGAGCGTGACGACCGCAGCCACGGTGCCGACCCAGCGACGAGGCGCCACACCAGCGCGATCGGTGCCGGCACAGACCTCGCCGAGCGCCGCAGACGACCATCTCACGCGATCGCCGAATCGAATCCGGCCGCCGCTGAGCAACACGTGTGCGCACGACAGGGACAACGGCGCAGCAACCGCACAGATCATCGCCCAGTAGGGTGGGACTCCCATCGGAGCGACACCGAGCAGCAACGCCAGCGTGATCGACACGACCAGCAGCAGGCGGCGTGGTCCGTCGCTGAGCATGGCTGCTGTCGAGAGTTCGGAGAGGTCGGGACGGCCGTGCCGCAGCCTGCGCCACAAGTTGGCCATGTCGGCTCGCAGATCGGTCGAACGAGGTCGTCCAACAGCGTCTTGCACGGCGAACGCAAACCTGAACGACTCGCGCCGATCCGGGTCGAGAACGTCGCTGCGCAACGGATGGCCGGCGAGCCCGACCCCCACGATCAGGCCTGACACGATCGATACGACCTCAGTCAGAAAGAACGTCAGTTGAATCGGATGGGCACCGATATCGGACGCCCGCCACCCGAGCCAGGCGATCGACGACGCAGCCGCCGTCGAGAGCAGCGCCGGTCCTGCCGTGCGACGCCAGGCGGCGACGGCGGCAAGGCGCGGGCGCGACGAACCGCGGCTGTCCTCGCTCCGGTCGAGCGTGTCGAACTCAGGAAGGGCGATGTCGGCGACGACCCGTCCTGAGGCGCCAGGGTGCACCATCACTATCGCTGTTATCGGCCACATCTGCGTACGCCTTGAACTGCTATTGAGGCTCGGATCGACCGCACATCAGATGGTGCCGCGCCGAATCGGGCAGTCAGCGCCGATATCCTCGCTTCCTCGTGGGCACAGCGAAGCGTGAACGTCAGAAGGCCAACCGCCAGCAGCGGCAAATCGAAGAGGCGCGGGCGCAGCGCGTCGGCACCGTCAAACGGACTGTCTTGCGGTGGGGCATCGCCGCCGTCGCGGCACTCGGTGCGATCGTGTTGATCGCCTGGATCGGCGGTGCGTTTTCCGGTGACGACACGGTCACCGAGGCCACGATTCCCCTCGATCTCCCGATCGTGTCGCTTCCGGTCGACACGACGCCGGTCGACACCACGCCCGTGCCGCCGAAGCCGGAGGTCGTGATCCCGACCGAGCCGGTCACCGAGCTGATCATCACCGACCTCGTCGAAGGCACTGGCGAGGGCGCCCAGAACGGCGACACGGTGGTGGTGCACTACGTCGGTGTGCGCTCCGAGGACGGCGAAGAGTTCGACAACAGCTACGACCGCGGCGAGCCGTTCCCGGTGGTCCTCGGGTCGGGCGGAGTCATCGCCGGCTGGGAGCAGGGCCTGCTGGGCGTCAAGGCCGGCGGTCAACGCCAGCTCGACATCCCCGCCGAGCTCGCCTACGGCGACTCTGATCGCGGAACCATCCGCCCCGGCGACGCGCTCACGTTCATCGTCGACGTCGTTTCAGTTACACCTGCCGGCCAATGAGATCGCGTCCTCGATCGCGCCAGACCGGATTGCTCGTGGTCGCCGGAGCACTGGTGCTGGCGAGCTGCGGAGACGGCTCCACCGAGGCGCCGGCGGCGGCCGCAGCCACCACCGTCGCGAGCGATGCTGAGGGCGGCGATTCTGAGGGCGATTCGGCGACGAGCCCTGACGACGGATCCGTGGTCGCTCCAGCGTCCATCATCACGACGCCCGCCGACCCAGAGACCGGCAAACCGTCCGTGGTCCTGCCGGCGGAGCTGCCGACCGAACTGGTCACCACCGATGTGATCGTTGGTACGGGCGACCCGATCGCCGCCGGCGACACGGTCGGAGTGCACTACGTCGGCGTCGTGTCTGCCTCTGGAACCGAGTTCGACAACAGCTACGACGGCGGTCAGCCGATCGAGATAACCATCGGAGTCACCAGCGTCATCACCGGGTTCGCCGAAGGCTTGATCGGTGCCCGGCTCGGTGGCCGACGCCAGATCGACATCCCGCCCGCGCTGGCATACGGGGATGCCGGGGCCGGCGACCTCATCAAGCCTGGCGACGTGATCTCATTCG
Organism: uncultured Acidimicrobiaceae bacterium; assembly: GCA_963700265.1. GTDB lineage: Bacteria > Actinomycetota > Acidimicrobiia > Acidimicrobiales > Ilumatobacteraceae > Ilumatobacter. The sequence continues at coordinate 74,026 of CAVOWX010000014.1, forward strand.
TGGTCGAGATCGTCTCGGTCACGGCCCCAGTGCCGGTCACCGCGCCGCCGATGGCCGACCCCAGCGACTGTCCGGCCACCGACGGTTCGGAGCAACCACAGCAGACGTTCACGGAGTATCCGCCGTTCTGCATCGACGTGACGAAGACCTATACGGCCGAGATCACCACGAACTTCGGCACCATCACGGTCGAGCTGTACCCCGAAAAGGCGCCGCTCACGGTCAACAGCTTCGTCACGTTGGCCTGGTTCCACTACTTCGACGGCACCGAGTGCCATCGGGCGATCCCGGGTTTCGTGGTGCAATGCGGCGATCCCACCGCGAGCCGGCTCGGGCGACCCGGGATACAAGTTTGCCGACGAACTGCCCAGCCCTGGTGAATACCAGATCGGGTCACTGGCGATGGCCAACAGCGGACCCGACACCAACGGCAGTCAGTTCTTCATCATCACCGGTCCGCAAGGCGCCGCTCTCCCACCGCAGTACAGCCTGTTCGGCAAAGTGATCGCCGGCGAGGACACGGTGACCGAGTTGGACGCGGTCGCCAACCCCGACAGCAACGGCGTCCCTCCGCTCGAACAGATCCTGATCGAATCGGTCACCATCACCACCTCCTGAGTTGGGAGTTGTGCCAGGAGCGTGAGCCGACAGGCGAACTGCGACCAATCGTGACGGGGAGACTCGCGCGGAATCAAAAGGAGCGAAGCGACGTATCCGCTGAATCTCCAGGCACAACTCCCAACTCAGCGGCCGGTGTGGCCGAAGCCGCCTCCTCGGTCGATGCCGTCGAGGTCGGCGACGATGTTCCAGGTGACCTGGCTGACGCGCTGGATCACCAGCTGGGCGATGCGGTCACCTCGGTGGATGACGTAGTCGGCGCTGGCGTCGGTGTTCAGCAGCACGACCTTGATCTCGCCGCGGTAGGCGGCGTCGATCAGGCCGGGGGCGTTGACCACGCTGATGCCGTGCTTGAGCGCCAGCCCCGACCGGGGCATCACCAGCCCGCAGAACCCGATCGGGATCGCGATCGAGATGCCGGTCGGCATCAGCAGCCTGCCACCACCGGCTGGAATCGAAGCGTCCTCACGGGCATACAGATCGAGCCCGGCGTCGCCTTCGTGGGCGTAGCTCGGAACCGGGAGCTCGGCGTCGAGCTGCACCAGATCGATGGTGATGGGGTCGATGGAGATCGGGTCGATGGATGGGGGCACGAATGCCGAGCGTAGGCTCCCGACGATGAGCGAGACCAGCGAACGGCCCCCTTCGGTCGACACACTCGCCCGGTCCTTGGCCGGTACGGGGCTGCCGCACCCGATCCTGGTCGACATCGCTCGGGCGGCGATCGCCGACGGATTGCACGGGTCGGCGGCCGAGCGAGCGGAAGCGTTCCGTCGCACGTTGCTCACGCCCGTGGTCAACGCAACCGGTGTGCTCCTGCACACCAATCTGGGACGGGCGCCGCTTGCGCACACTCAGCCGGCACGGCCTCAGACCGTCGAGTTCGACCTCGCCTCTGGCGTACGCGGTTCGCGCCAGCAAGCGGTCGGGCAGTTATTCGCCCAGTTGTGCGGAGCCGAGGCGGCGATGGTCGTGAACAACAACGCCTCGGCGGTGCTGCTGGTGCTGGCGGCGCTGGCCGAAGGGCGCGACGTCGCCGTGTCGAGGGGTGAGTCGGTCGAGATCGGCGGCGCCTTCCGTGTGCCGGAGGTGATGGAGCAGTCGGGTGCCCGCCTGGTCGACGTCGGCACCACCAACCGGACCCGCTTGTCCGACTACCAGCGGGCGATCGTGAGGCCGGGCAACGACGTGGCCCTCGTGCTCAAGGTGCATCCCAGCAACTACCGGGTCGAGGGTTTCGTCGAGGACACGCCGGTCAGCCAGCTCGCCACGCTCGACGTGCCGGTCGTGGCCGACATCGGCAGCGGCCTGCTCGATGCGAACGTGCCGTGGATGCATGGAGCACCTCCCGCATGGTTGGCGGGAGAGCCGGCCGCGCTCCAGACGTTGGCGGACGGCGCCGACCTGATCACGTTCAGCGGCGACAAGCTGCTCGGCGGTCCGCAGGCCGGCATCGTCGCCGGAAGTGCCGAACTGGTCGGTCGGTGCGCTGCGCATCCGCTGGCGCGAGCGCTGCGGTGCGGCGGGCTGGTGCTGGCGGCGTTGCAGGATGTCGCCCTGTCGTATCTCCACCGCACGGTCACGACCGATATCGCCTTCTGGCGGATGGTCGACCAGTCGACCGAGGATCTTCGCTCGCGGGCAGAGCTGATCGCGGCCAAGGCCGGCACCGGGTCGGTGGTGGAGACCGAGGCGCTGCCAGGGGCCGGTTCGGCACCCGGCGTTTCGATGCCGTCGATCGGTATCGCGGTCGCCGGTGATCGGTTGGGGCAACTGCGTCAGCACGAAACCCCGGTGATCGCCCGCACCCGCGACGGTCGCACGGTGCTCGATCTGCGATCGGTCGATCCAGCCGACGACGAAATCCTCATCGCCGCCCTGTCCGCCCTCGGTACCTCGCCGGTCGCATGAGGGTCGTCGCCACCGCCGGCCACGTCGATCACGGCAAGTCGTCGCTGGTGCTCGCCCTGACCGGCACCGACCCCGACCGGTTCGAGGAAGAGAAGCGGCGCGGGCTCACGATCGATCTCGGCTTCGCCCATACCGCCCTGCCGTCGGGTGCTGCGGTCAGCTTCGTCGACGTGCCCGGCCACGTGCGGTTCCTTCGCAACATGCTGGCGGGGGTGGGCGGGGTCGATGCCTGCCTGTTCGTGGTCGCAGCCACCGAGGGCTGGAAGCCACAGTCCGAGGAACACCTCCGGATCCTCGAGTTGCTCGGGCTGCGACACGGCGTGATCGCCATGACCAAGCGTGATCTGGTCGATGACGAGTGGCTCGAGATCGCCATGTTGGAAGTCACCGATCACGTCGGTGGCACGTTCCTCGATGGCGCCCCGATCGTCGCCGTCGACTCGCTCCGTGGCGATGGGCTCGACGACCTGCGGGGCGCACTCGACGTGTTGATCGCAGAGACACCTGAGTCAGCGGATCGTGACCGGCCTCGACTGTGGATCGACCGCGTGTTCGCCGCCAAGGGCAGCGGCACGGTGGTGACCGGCACCTTGACCGGGGGACGGCTCCGCCACGACGACACGGTCACGATCGAGCCCGGCGCCCACGCCGCCCGGATCCGTTCGATCCAGACGCTCGGCTCAGGTGTCGACGCGATCGGCGCCGGCAATCGGGTCGCCCTCAACCTGAACGGCGTCGGCCACGACGAGATCGGCCGCGGTCATGTCGTGGTCACCCCGGCCAGGTGGCGCACGACCGACCAGTTCGACGCTTCGCTGGATGTGCTCGCCAGCCTCGACCACGATGTCTCGCGACGGGGTGCCTATCTGGCGTACATCGGGTCGCGCGAGCTGCCAGTGAAGGTTCGGGTGCTCGGCGCCGAGGCGTTGTCGCCCGGCCACAGCGGTTCCGTGCGCCTGTTCCTGCCCGATTTATTGCCGCTGCTGCCGGGCGATCGGTACGTGCTGCGCGAGTCGGGTCGCGACGAGACCGTGGGCGGTGGCGAGGTGCTCGACATCGCCCCGGTGACACGGGCCTCGAAGGCCAGACCGGACCGCTCGATCGAGCGGGTCGTGGCCGAGCGCGGATGGGTCGACGTCGACGAGCTGGAGCTGCTGACCGGCGAGGTCGTGGAACCGACCGTGGGACGCTGGGTCACCACGCCAGATCAGCTGACGGACACGGAGCAACGGCTGAGCGCGGCGATCGATGCGGCCGACGAACTCGGGCTCGACCTGGCCGCCCTCGACGAGTACGAGCGGGCCGTCGTGGGCACCCTGGAGGGCATCACGATCGAGGCCGGGCGGGCGCGTCCGGCCGACGTGGTCGACCCGTTCGTCGACCACCCGTTGGCGGCGCAGATCCTGTCTGGTGGCTTCACGCCGGAGGTGCCCGAGCGATCTCGATCGCACCGCCGTCCGAGAACTGACCCGGCGCGGCATCCTGATCGAGCGCGACAAGCTGCTGTTCCACGAGGACACGATCGCCGCCGCCGCCCGTGTCGCCGCCGAGCTGCTGGTCGAGCACCCCGACGGCTTCACCGTCGCCCAGTTCCGTGACCACACCGGCGCCAGCCGCAAGTACGCCCTGCCACTCGTCGCCGAGCTCGACGCCCGCGGCGTCACCAGGCGCCGCGACGACTTCCGGATCGCCGGTCCGAGGCTCCCCCGACTCGACTGAGGTCGACGACAGAATTCCCGCATCCGGAGTTTTCGGGTCGTTCGACTCAACCTGTTCGCAGGCCCAGCGTGTACATGATGTGAGTGTGATGACGAGGCGCCGTGAAGCGACCGGGTTCGACCGGTTCTTCCTGGTCGAACACCCCAAACTGGTGGCGCTCGGGCTGGCCTGGACCGGCAATATCGAGATCGCCCGCGAGCTGGCGCAGGAAGCGCTGACGCGGGCCTACCGGTCGTGGGATCGCGTCGAGCATCTCGACATTCCGGGCGCCTGGGTGCGACGGATCATGATCAACCTGCTGATCGACGCCCGCCGTTCCGAACAGCGCAACGTCGAGCTGAACCGGCGGCTGTCGACCGACGTGGCAGGCGAGCCGTCGCCGCACGAACCGGTCGACGCCGACGACCGGTGGTGGCAGGCGGTGCGCGGACTGCCCGATCGAGAACGTGCTGCGGTGACGCTGCACTACGTCGACGACCTGTCGGTCGCCGAGGTGGCGGCCGTGCTCGAGGTCACCCCCGGCACCGTGAAGGCATCCCTGTCGCACGCCCGCCAGAAGTTGCGAGCGGCACTGAGTGATCTGGAGGACGAACGATGAACGAGTCCGAGTTCGAGCGGCTCGCCAGAGACGCCGCTGCAGGCGTGCGTGCTCAAGCCGACATGATCGCCGACAGCGACGGCGCCTTGGCCCAGCTGTTGGCAGCCGAGGCACGAGCGACCCAGGATGGCGGCCACACGACGGCCTCGGCCCGAGTGGACACCGATGGCGAGCGGGGCGGCCGGTCGCCGTGGGTGCCGCTGCTGATCGCTGCCGCATCCATCGCAGCCGTCGGTGGGATCGTGCTGGTGGTTCGAGGTGACAGCCCCGACAGCATCGTCAGCACCTCCGAGCCAGATGCACCTGCGCCGAGCGAGGTCGACGTCGTGCCCGACACGGCCCCGGCGGCCACCGAGCAGACGGGCACCGTCGAGGCGACGACGACCGTGCCGTCCGACACCACCGTTGCGCCGCCGGACGACCTCGTCGTCGCCGTGCCCGACGAGTACGGACCGCAACTCACCCGCACCGTGTTGGCGACCTACGGCCGCGGCGACGGGCCGGACGACCTCGGGTTCATGAGCTGTCAGGAGTGCGAGCCGTTACGGCCGTTCGCTCCGGTCGTGACCGACGACGGCACGATCTTCGTGGCCGACGCCGACAACGAGCGCTGGCAGATCTTCTCCGACGGCGCCTGGACGAGCTTGCCGTACCGTCCCGGCGAGGTGGTCACGGCGTCTCCGGTGATCGGTCTTGACGGTTTGATCTACGCCAGCGTGGCGGACGACCTGCCAGGTCGCAGTGGTCTGCGGATCGTCTCCTACGACCCCGGAACGATGGACGTGGTGGCGACTCATCCCGGCGGGAACTCGATGTACTCGACCGTCGATCTCGTCAACGACGCGATCGAGATGGGCGGGCAACGCATCCACACGTTGGAGTACCCGCTGGGAATGCCCACCTGGGACGTCGACTGGGAGACCGGTCTGGTCACGCTCAGCCTGAGCGGCATCCAACGCCAGTTCCAGCTACCTCCAGGCTGGCGGACGAACGAGATCGAGGTCAAGGCGCTCGAGGACGGATCGATCGTGCTGCGTGTCTACGTGCTCGCCGCCGACAGCGAATCACTCGATTGGCTGCTGGTACGGCTCTGGCCGGACGGCACGTCGTGCCACCGGCACGATCGGCACCAGCCCCGGTACCACCAATCTTCGATGGCCGCTTTACCGACACCGGCTACGTGCAGCTGGAGGACGCAATCGTCGAGTACGCGTTCCCGACGTTCGCCGGGGTCGACCCGCTCGCTGGATGGAATGTGCCGACCTTCGAGGCACCCGACCTGGCGGCGGTGCCTCGCTTGCTCCCACAGCAGCCGGTCCCCGGCGTCGTGTCGACGGTTCGTACCGAGTACGCCGACCCACCCAACGAGTCGCCCAGCTACACCCAGACATGGGTGCGCTCCGACGAGCAGGGAGCGGTGGACGCGATCGCACAGATCGAGACACGGTTCGAGCCGCGGTTGCCGACCGACACGACGGCCGCCGATGCCGAGATCGCCGGGTGGCCCCGCTCGTACTTCGCCATCGCCGTGCCACCCGTCGAGATCCTCAACTTGTACAGCGCGACGCGATCGATGACGGTGTGGACCAGCGGGCTCGAAGCCTCCCAGGCGCAAGTTGTCGCTCAGTTCGTTGGAGGTCGATGCCGATGGTGTCGGATGGGTAACGCCCTCACTTCCCGATCCGGATCGATGGACGCTGGTCCACGAGGGGTGGTCTTCCGGAACGGCGTCGCGAACCATCGTGCAGCGGTCACCCGACGACACCACCTATCTCGAAATGTCGACGATGGCCGGCGCCCCGGAGGCGATCGGTACACCGGGCTTCTTCTTCAGCACCATCACGCTCGGGTCGATCGACGGCCGGCCTGCCCTGCTGTTCGACCGGGAAGGCGGGAGCAGCGCCGTCACGTGGTCGCCGAGCGACGGCGTCGTGGTCGTGTTCGGCTCGTACGGCCCATTGGACCAATTGCTCACCATCGCCGAATCGGTCGTCGAGGTCGACCAGGCTGCGTGGGAGGCTGCGTCGACGGTCGACACGTCACGATCCGACGGCTGCAACAGCATGTTCTGCTGAGGACGTGTCGATCTCGAGGCGTCGATCAACACCACGGTGCGTCTCGATGGTCATGTCGGTGGCGCCTCTTGACCGAGCGGAGCACACGATGTTGAGAACGCGAGGTGCGAGGCAACCGAGAGGTTCATTGACAACTATTCTTTGGGTTAGAGCCGCTAACTGTTACTCTTCTTGTCCATGAAGCGGGTGTCGCGTAGTGCGTCGGAGGCTCTCGGCGTGCTCGGGGGATCGATCCGGGCGGGGCGGCTGCGCCGCGGCTGGAGCGTGGCGTCACTGGCCGAGCGGGTCGGTGTGTCGTCGCCGACGATCACCAAGGTCGAGCGTGGCGACCCGTCGGTGGCGATCGGCACCGTGTTCGAGGCGGCCAGATTGACGGGTGTCGAGCTGTACGGTGACCACCGCCAACTGGCCGGTGACGTCGTGCGCCGAGAGCTCGAACTGCTCCCCCGGCGCGGCCGCACTCGGCGACGGGCCGACAATGACTTCTGATCCCATCGCTGATCCGCCGACGTCGGCGTTCGTGTGGATCTGGCTCCCCGACGCCGAGCGCCCCGTCGTTGCCGGTCGCATCGACCGGCGAGCGGACCGGTGCGTGTTCAGCTACGGGGCCAGCTACCTGGCGCGACCCGACCGGGTACCGATCTACGAGCCCGAGTTGCCGCTCGACGACTTCGAACACGAACCGCTCGACGGTCCGATGCCGTTGTGCCTCGACGATGCTGCCCCCGACTCGTGGGGGCGTGCCGTCATCAACGCCAAGCTCGGCGTCCCGGGAGTGGAGCTCGACCCGCTCGTGTACCTGCTCGAATCCGGCTCCGACCGTGTCGGCGCGATCGACTTCCAGACGAGTCCGACCGAGTACGTGCCGCGCACTCCGACCGCTGCACCCCTCGAACAGCTCCTCCACGCTGCCGATCTCATCGGTGCCGGCGAACCGCTCGACGCCGATCTCGCCGACGCACTCGTGTACGGCACGCCGCTGGGCGGGGCACGTCCCAAGGCGCTGATCGACGACGCCGGCACCACGATGCTCGCCAAGTTCTCGCGATCGACCGACACGTTCACCTGGGTGCAAGCCGAGTACGTCGCGATGAACCTCGCCCGACGCTGCGGGCTGAACGTGGCGCCGGTCCGCTACACCGAGTCCGCCGGCCGTTCGGTTCTGCTCGTCGAACGATTCGACCGCTCATCCGATGGAGCGCGTCGCCGTGTCGTGTCGGCGGCGACGATCCTGGGCATGCAGCCGATGGTTGCCGCCAGACACTTCACCTACCTGGACTTCGCCGATGAGATCCGGGCCAGCTTCGCCGAGCCCGACGCGACCCTGCGAGAGCTGTATTCACGGATCATGTTCAACATCTTGGTCGGCAACACCGACGACCACGCTCGCAACCACGCCGCGTTCGTCGGCGACGCACTCGAACTCACCCCTGCCTACGATGTCGCCCCGCAGCCTCGCGCCGGCGAAACTGCACGTCACCCCGCCTTCGGTCACGGTGCCGATGGCGGCGAAAGCCGCATTGCCGCACTCGTCGACGCTGCGCCGATCTACCACCTCGCACCCGAGGACGGTCGAGACATCGCCGGTGACCAGGAGGCGGTCATCCGCGACAACTGGGACGACGTGTGCGACGAAGCGCACCTCACTGCGGCGCAGCGCAACAACTTGATGGGCGGCCCGATCCTGAACCGGTACACGTTCTACGCGTAGTCGGCCGTAGCGGACGCCTGGCCACGGCTCAGGCGCTCACCAACACAGCCGTCAGGCATCACGCTGTCGTTGAAACCGTCAGCTGGGATCAGGTGTCGACCGGTTCGCTCGCCGCTGCCAGTTCGGCTTCGTCGGCGGGCTTTTTGCGCATTTCTCGGTAGTCCTTGGCGGCGCCTTCGAGCGGTTCGACTTCGAGCGTGACGCCGTCGATGGCGATCACCCGCAGTGGGTCGCCTGTCGGGATCGGGGTGGCTCGGTTGGTGCGCGCTCGCCATTCGCCTTCGCCGACCCGCACGGTGCCCTCGGGGTCGATCTCGCTGGTGGCCGTACCTTCGGCGCCGATCATCCATTCGCGACCGACGGTGGGCGTGGCGAAGCGGGTGCGGGTCATCGAGGGCATCCCGACGATGAAGGTCAGGATCGTGCCGCCGATTCCGGCGATCAACGAGATCCAGGGCACCCGCAGCGTGGTGCCGACGACCGGCTCGTACAGCCACAGGCTGCCGACGATCGTGAACACGATGCCGACACCGGTCCAGAACCGTGGGATTCCGACCTGCACGTCGATCATGAAGACCACCATCGCCAACACCAGCAGGGCGACGGCCCAGCCGCGGGCGGGCAGCGCCGCCAGCCCATAGGTGGCGAGCATCGTGCAGAACGCTCCGACCACACCGGCGATGCCGACGCCGGCCGTGAAGAACTCGAAGATCAACAACGCCAAACCGATCAACAACAGCAGGTACGCAACCGGTGGGCTGGCGACCGTGTGGAACAGCTGATCGACCAGGCCGAGCTTCGAGAACCGGGGCACGGCGATCGTTTCGCGCTGCACGACGCCCGAGTCGCTGACCCGTTCGATCGTGGTGTCGAGCACGACCCCGTTCTCCTCGTAGCCGTCGAGGGCGTCCAGCATGTTTTGGACCGTGGCAATGCCGAGGTCAGAGATCCGTTGCTGGAACACCGACAGCGAGCGAGCCTCGGACAAACCGACCGTGCGGGTGCGAAGCTCGTTGAGGCCGGGGCCGATCTCGTAGTCGCTCACCGGCGGGCCGACGTTGCCGACCCGCGAACCCGGAGCCATGCCGGTGACGTCGGCGACAGCGAGGATCTGGGCTGGCGCTCCGTACAAGCGGGCGCCGGACGGACCGACCCACACGGCGACCGGCACGCCGGCCGTTGCAATCCGATCCATCAGTTCGGCCATCGTGGCGTCGCTGACGACGGCGCCTCGAGAGTTCACCTGCAACACGAGCGCCTGACTGCCCTGATCGACGGCACGGTCGATGGCGGCGCCGATCTCCTCGACGATGATGTCGTCGAACAAGCCGTCGACCTGGAGCACGTCGACGGGAGCAACGTCAGGCGCCACTTCCGTCTCTGCCGCGGGAACGGTCGAGTCGTTGTCGTCCTGTGCCGCTGCAGGGGCGGCAGCGATCCCGAGCAGGGCGATGGCGCCGAGCAGGGCGATCAGTAGTCTGCGCACGAGGTGCCTCCGGAGAACTTGTGTCGAACGTAAACCCACTCGCCGAGCTCACAAGCTCGAACCTCGTCATCGTCGCGGGCAAGGGCGGCGTGGGGAAGACCACGGTAACGGCAGTTCTGGCGCGCGCCGCAGCCGATGCCGGCCAACGTGTGCTCGTCGTCGAGCTCGACGGGAAGCCGGCGCTCGCCGAACTGCTGCCTGACCTCGACGTACGCTCGATCTCGGCTGCCGACTCGCTCGAGGAATACCTGCTGGAGCACGGCTTCAAGCGGATCGCCAAGCGACTGGCGTCGACCGGCGTGATCGACGTGATCGGCACCGCCGCTCCAGGCATCGACGACCTCGTGGTGCTGGGCAAGATCAAGCAGTTCGAACGCTCGCACGAGTGGGACCTGATCGTGGTCGACGGCCCGGCCGCGGGGCATGCGATCACGTTCCTCACTGCGGCGAGTGGGCTGCTCGACGCCGTGCGAGGCGGGCCGGTGCGCGACCAGGCCCAGGACGTGCTCGACATGCTGACCGACCCCGAGCGTTGTCAGGTGTTGTTGGTCACGCTGCCGGAAGCCACCCCGGTCAACGAGTTGATCGAGACCTCGGTCACCGTTTCCGAACGCGTCGGAGCACGGCTCGGGCCGATCGTGGTCAATCGCCTCGACCGCTGCCCACCACTTCCCGACCCCGATCAGGTCGACTTCGGCCGGGCGAGGGTGCAGGTCGACGATGCGCTGGCGGCGCTGGCGTTTCGCCGAACCCAGGTGCAGGTCCAGTCCACCCAACTCGAGCGCCTCACGTCTGCCGTCCCGCTTCCCCAGATTCACCTCTCGGCGCTCCCGGTGGCCGGACTGTCGCCAACAGATATCGCCGCCCTCGCCCTGGAGCTCACACCATGACCCCCCACCAGTTGGAAGTTGTGCCAGGCACAAGTCCCAACTCGTTGGGGGACGTGGTCGATGGCGCTTCGGTGTTGGTGTGTTGCGGGTCGGGTGGGGTTGGCAAGACGACCGCAGCGGCGGTGATCGGGATCGAGGCTGCTCGACGCGGTCGCAACGTGGTGGTGGTCACGATCGACCCCGCCAAGCGGCTCGCCGACGCGCTCGGGTTGGCGGACGGGCTGAGCGGAGAACCGCAGCGGGTGATGATCGATGACGCGAGCGGGGATCGCCCTGCCGGTGAGTTGTGGGCGATGATGCTCGACACGCCGGCGATGTTCGAACGGGTCGTGCGTGCCAACGCCCCCGATCCGGAACAGGCGGATCGGATCGTCGAGAACCGCTTCTACCGCAACATCGCCGGTGCCCTGAGCGGCACGCAGGAGTACATGGCGTCCGAGGCGCTGCACGAGCTGCACGGCGACGAACGGTTCGACCTCGTCGTGGTGGACACACCGCCCAGTCGCAACGCCCTCGATTTCCTCGACGCGCCGGGCGTGCTGAGCCGGTTCCTCGATCACAAGCTGTTCAAGCTGCTGATGTTGCCGACTCGAACGGGCCTCAAGGTGCTGACGGTGGCGACCCAGCCGCTGTTGCGAGCGATCGGTCGCGTGGTCGGGTCGGATGTGCTGGCCGATGCGGTGGCGTTCTTCCAGGCGTTCGCCGGGATGGATGTCGGGTTCCGACAGCGGGCCGAGGCCGTGACCGCCTTGCTGCGGGCCGAATCCACTCGATTCGTGCTGGTGGCCTCACCACAACACGACACGATCACGGAGGCGACCTGGTTCGCCGACCAGCTGGCTGAACAGGGCTTCTCGGTGCATGCGACGATCGTCAATCGGTTGCACCCCCGCTTCGGCGAAGGCACCGTTGCTGACGCGATGTCGCGGGCGACGAAGGCCGCCGAGCGCGGCGACCCCGACCTGGCCGCGGTGTGGAGCAACCTCGCCGAACTGCGCACGGTGGCGGCAGCGGAGCGAGCCGAACTCGCCCCGCTGCTGGCGCGCGTCGCCGGGTCGGCGGTGGTCGAGGTGCCGTTGCTCCCCAGCGACGTACACGATGTCGAGGCGCTCGACGTGTTGGCTCAACACCTGTTCGGGTAAGGAACCACTGCTGCTGCGGCTGCTCGTTATCCGTCCGGCGGGCCTTGGCAGGTATCGTCGTCGTCGTGCACATCCTGCTCGCCACTGACGCCGCTTGGATCGTCGAGGAGGTCACCGCCGCGCTCGGCGACCCCGACACCAGCTTCACCGTATGCAGCGACGGCCGCGCCGTCTCTGGTGTGGTCGCCGACCGTCGCCCCGACCTCGTGATCACCGACCTCCAGGTCGGATCGATGGGAGGCATGGCGATCTCGCTGGCGCTGCGCAACGACGAGTCGCTCGGCAGCGAGGACGGCGTGCCGATCCTGATGCTGCTCGACCGCCAGGCCGACGTGTATCTCGCCCAACGCTCACATGCCGACGCATGGCTGATCAAGCCGCTCGACGCCCTGCGCCTCAAGCGGGCGGCGATGGCGGCGATCAGCGGCGAGGGCGTGTACGAAGGGGTTCCGGCCGAGCCGGTGGCCGAAGCCGAGGCGCCCGACGACGCTCAAGTGACGGAAACCGAGCAGTCGGCCGAGGAACAACCGGCCACCGCCGGGTAGGATCGCCCCGCTACGGGGTGTAGCGCAGCTTGGTTAGCGCGCCACGTTCGGGACGTGGAGGCCGGAGGTTCAAATCCTCTCACCCCGACCATTGTGATCCCCTGCTCGCAGCACGCGAGCAGGGGGTTTCTTCGTTTTCGGGCATCGACGCGCGTCAACGAATCTCGGACGGGGTGCGAGGTCGCCGTAAGGTACATCGACATGGCGCGACGGTTCGGTCGATTCGTTGTGGCAGGGCTTGCGACGGTCGGTTGCGGCAGCGACACACAGGTTGACACCGCCCGGCCGGTTCTCGCATTCTCTGGCGACTCGCTCACCTTGGGTATCGGGTCGGAGCCGGGCGACGACTGGCCGAGCCAGTTGGAGGATCAGCTCACCGAACGCAGCGACGTGATCTTCGATCCGGTGGGCGGCCAGATGCTCGCTGGCATGATCGACCAGGATGCAGCCAGGTTCGACGCCAAGCGTCCGCCCGACGGCGCCGGCTACCTCTTCGGCTGGGCTGGAACGAATGACCTGTACGCCGGTGCCGACGCCGACGCGACGATCGCTCAATACCGGGCCTGGTCCACCGCCCGACGGGCGGCCGGATGGCACGTGATCGTGTTCACCGTGCTCCCCCGGTCGAACGACGAAACTCCGGCGACCTTCGAGCAGCAGCGGCAATCCATGAACGCCCAGATCCGCGAGACGTGGCCTGAGTTCGCCGACGCACTCGTCGACATCGCCGCCGACCCACGCATCGGCGATCCGGGTGACGAGTTGGACCCGACGTTCTACGCCGACCGCCTACACCTGACCGCGGCCGGCTATGCGATCGTGGCCGAACAGGCCTTGGACGTCGTCGCCGAATTCGACATCCGCTGAGCTCCACGTTGCTGAGACCGACCGGTCGCTCGGCGACGGTTCCCCAACGACCGTTGGTCGGTGTCGACCCGGCCGATGTCGATGTCGTCGAGTCGGCCGTTGTGGCGGAGGGTGACGCGGCGGGCACCTCCAGCAGGGCGGGCACCGTGCCCGCTCGTCGGCGCAGCGCCGTAGCTTGATTCGGTGAATCGTTCCAGGCGGTGGCGCCCATGAGTGTGCGCACCGCCGGAACCTCGTCGCCGGTGCAGGTGCGGCGATCGCCGGGGCGATGGCCGTTCGATCCGGCGAAGGTGCCGTTCTACTACGGCTGGGTGGTGCTGATCGTCGGCACGCTCGGCATCATGGCGTCGATACCGGGGCAGACCGCCGGCGTCAGCGTGTTCACCGATCCGCTGACCGACACCACCGGGCTGAGCCGGCTTCAGTTGGCGATCGCCTACCTGATCGGCACCGGCTCGAGCGGATTCCTGTTGCCGCTCGGAGGTCGGGCGATCGATCGATATGGGTCACGTGTCGTGGCGATGGCAGCCACGTTCGGCCTCGCCGCCACCGTCACCGGACTCAGCTTCGTCGGGCCGATGAGCACCCCGGTCGGCATGGTCGTCATGAGCATCGGGTTCGGATGTCTCCGGTTCAGTGGCCAGGGCCTGCTCACGCTCTCGTCGCGCACGATGATCTCGCAGTGGTTCGACCGCCGCCGCGGGCTGATCAGCTCCTTGTCGAATGCCTTCATGAGCTTTGCCTTCGCGGCCAGCCCGGCGATCCTGCTGGCGCTGGTCGATATCGACGGGTTCCGAACCGCGTGGAGGATCATCGCCGTCGTCTTGGTCGCCCTCGTTGGCTCGGTGATCGTCGTGCTGTTCCGCGTCAGCCCGGAGGCCTCCGGGCTGATCATCGACGGCGGGATCGCCGAGTCGAACCCCGACGGCAGCGTGCGACAGTCGGCGCCGATCGGCACCGATCACGACATGACCAGGGCGGAGACCGTACGCGACCCCAGGTTCTGGGCGATCACGGCCCCGGTGGCGGCTCTGTCATCGACGGGGACCGCGTTGACGTTTCACATCATCGATTTCGGTGCAGAGCTGGGACTCGACGACGACCGGATCGTGCGAATCTTCGTGCCGATCGCGTTCGTGAGTGTGCCCGTCACGCTGATCGGCGGATGGTTGATCGACAAGATTTCGCCACTCGTGATCGCCGCCGTCATGTCGATCGCCCAGATCGTGATGTACCTGTCGGTCTCGCACATCGACACAACAGTCGGGATGACCTTGGCGGTCGTCGGTTGGGGGATGTCGCAGGGTTGCTTCGCTCCGCTCACCTCGGCCGCCATCCCGCGCCTGTTCGGTCGCAGGCATCTCGGAGCGATCTCCGGTCTACAGATGAGCGCGATCGTGATCGGCAGCGCGATCGGCCCGGCGCTGTTCGCACTCGTGGAGTCGGTCTCTGGCACCTACGAGACGGCACTGCTGATTTCGCTCGTGATGCCCGCAACCGGTCTGGCGCTGGCACTGCGAGCCCGACACCACCGTCCCGCCGATCGTGGCGGTCGTGTGCACGATGGCGACCAGCCGGGTGAACTTCGACACGAGTGACGCAAGGCGACAGGCCCGTTCGGCGCCACTAGACGCTCGGTGCCTGGCCTTCACACTCCGTCATCTGGAGGTGATGAGGCGGGCGGCGGCGGAATTGCCTGCTTGCACTGCGGCTCGGGCGGAGACATCGCCGGCGATCAGGAAGCCTGCTGCGAAGGCATCACCGGCTCCGGTGGTGTCCCTGACCTGATCGATCGATGGCACCGGCACGGTGAACCGGTCGTGGTCGGTGTAGACCTCGACCGGATCGCTGCCGTGTTTGATCACCGTGACGGCTCCGGCGATCGGGGCGTCGATACCCAGCGCCAGGCCCTCGTCGCCGTTGGCGAGCACGACGTCGGGGCGCAACAGGTTGAGCATCTCGATCACACGACTGGCACCGAGTTGTTCGATCACCGCCACCGAGGACACGTCGATCGAGACCCGCACATCGAGTTCGTGGGCCCATCCGATCAGAGTTGCCGACGTGCCGGCGAGGGACCCCTCGGTCAACGAATAGAACGGCACGTGCAGGGTCGTCACGCCGTCGAGCCAGGTCTGCTGCGGGTCGGACAACTCCAGGCAGGCGCCCCGGTCGGTGAGCATCGTGCGCTCGGCCTGCACGTCGACCAGCACGATGATGGTGCCCGATCGGCCGCCGCGCCGGACGCAGCTGACGTCGACACCGGCGGCACCCAACTCATCGACCAGCACCTTGCCGATCGCGTCCGAGCCGACCTGTCCGAGGAATCTCGCCGGGTGTCCGAGGTCGGCCGCCGTCGCCGCCACGTTGGCGGCGCTGCCACCGCGCCGGCGCACGATCCGGGCAGCGGTGTCGCTCGCCTCGTTCACCTCGCCTCCGAGCCGCACGACGATGTCGTCGACCATGTCTCCCAGCGCCGCCAGCATGACCCGAACCGTAGGCGGCGGCCAGCAGCGGCCGCACATCCGTGCGTGTGACGTCGGTCCTGACCAGGTTGGATTGCACGTCCGGCTGCCGATCGAGCTGCTTATCATCGGCGTGTCGGCGGCCGATGGACGATTGGTCCTCACTGCCGTCGTACTCGATCGACGCCAGAATCGACCAGCGGAAGGCCTCATGAACACCAAGCGGACAACGAGCATCGGACTGGTTGCGGGGCTGTGCCTCGCGGCCGCAGCGTGCGGAGGGGGCTCGGGCGACGACACGTCGACCGTGGCAACCGATCCACCGGTCACCACTGAGGACGCCAACGATGACACAACGGAGACCACCGACGCTGCGCCCACCACGGAGCCGGCGACCACGGTTGCTGCCGAGACGCCGGCAACCGATCCGCCGGCACCGACCACCACGGAGGCTCCGGCGCCCGAACCGGTTTCGTTCGACCTCGCCACGCTTCCCGAGTTGCTCGACAGCGTCGTGCAAGCCACGACCGATCCGACGATCGCCCCGCTCTCGATCGCCCAGCAACTGATCGGATTCCCGCTCGAGATCCCAGTTCCCGATGGGTCACGCCTGTACGGCATCAGCTTCAATCCCTACTTCGCACCCGAAGCCAACCGGTTCGAGTTCGGGTACGACGCGGTCGGGCCTGATGGCGTCGTGCCGGACATCGACATCACGCTGGAGGACAACGGTCCGGGGTCGCTCCAGATCATCGAAACGTGGGACCCGATCATGGCGGCACTCGGCTTCGAGCGAAAGAACAGCACCGCTTCTGACCCCGGCGACCCGGGCGGCCCGAACTCGGTCAACCACGTGTACGTCGCAGCCGACCCGATCGTCGACTTCAACGGGGTTCCCGGCGAGGTCGCACCCGTGTTCGTGTGGTCGACCGAAGACATCAACGGATGGAGCTACAACGCCGAGCGTGAAGTTCTGGCCGGGTACAGCATCGACGTCGACATCAACACAGCCCCGAACGCCGGGATTCCCGCTCCGATCGTGAACGCCCTGCTCGAACTGCTCCCGATGCCGAAAGGGCTGGAGTTGAGCGAGGCCAGCGTCGACCTGCGCAGCCGTACGGCCGATTCGTTCGACGCCGACAAGGGCCTCAGCTATCTCGAGGTGCTGATCGAATGGGAGGCGCCGGCCGACGTACTCGACGAGATGATCGCGTTCCTCAGCGACCCGACGGTGCTGTTCCCCGACGAACAGTCCTTGATGGCCGGCGAGGGCGATTTCTTCAACGAGGGCATGATCGCTCGCACCGAGTGGTCCGACTACAGCGCCGCCGACAAGCACCTGGAGCTGCTGCTGTTGCAGCGCTACGGAGCGACGCTGAACATCAACGCCAGCAGCGACGGCGTCGAGCCGATGACCGTCTCGTTCCGGCTCGTCGCCAACGCAATCGACCAACCGCTGGCGCTGCCCGTCGAGTAGCCGGACCAGCCCGGTTGGCTGACCGGGCCGAAACCGCTTGACGCAGTACTGTTGCCACTATGCGTCACATCTTTCGAGGGTTCCTGACGGCTGCGTTGATCGGGCCACTGGCCGTCGCCGTGTCGGCCGCCGCGCCCGTTCAGGCGGCGTCCCCGATCGCCGGGTTCGCCGATTCGTCGATCGGATCGTTCAGCAAGCCGACCACCGTCGAGTGGTTGCCCGATGACCGGATCGTGGTGCTGGAACAGGGTGGCCGGGTTCGGATCGGGAACCCAGGAGGTTCGTTCACCACCGCGCTCACCATCACCGACATCTGCAGCAATGGCGAGCGCGGCCTGCTCGGGTTCACCCACGACCCGGCCTTCCTCTCGAACGGCAACGTGTTCGTGTACTACACACGTGACGCGGCGGGCGCGCCCGGTGGCTGTGTCAGCCGGGTCAGCCGGTTTCGGATGGCCGGCAGCGTGATCGAACCGGCCAGCGAGGTCGTGCTGATCGACAACATCTCGTCGGTCAACACCAATCACAACGGCGGCGACCTCGACATCGGTTCGGACGGCTTCTTGTACGTCGCGATCGGTGACGCCGGGCGCGACCCGCGCGGCAACTCGGGTTCGAACAACGCCGCCCAGGACCGCTCGCTGTTGAACGGCAAGATCCTGCGGATCACGTTGGATGGCCGGCCGGCGCCGGGCAACCCACTCACCGGGCCCGGCACGGCGCAGTGCGCGACCCGTGGCAATACACCGTCGACTCCCACATCGGAATGCCAAGAGTTGTTCGCCTGGGGGCTGCGCAACCCGTTCCGGATCGCGTTCGATCGCAACGACGGATCCAACCGATTCTTCATCAACGACGTCGGCCAGAGCACCCAAGAGGAAGTCGACGTCGGAGCGATCGGGGCCAACTACGGATGGCCGATGCGCGAGGGTGTATGCCCGCAAGGTGACACCGCACCGTGCGCTGGGCCGGCCGCCGGTCTGACCGACCCGATCACGTCCTACGGGCGTTCGCTCGGCACGTACATCACGGCGGGTGCGTTCATCCCGAACGGCCTGTGGCCGGCGGAGTACGACGGCGGCTACCTGTTCGCCGACGGTGGGTCGGGGCAGATCTGGCTGCGACGGGCGAACGGCTCGGTCGACTACGACGCCCCGTTCGCGACGGGCGCTCACGGGATCACCGACATGACCTTCGGGTTCGATACGAACGGGCGGATGGTCCTGTACTACGTCGGAGGTGGGTCGCTCCGGGCGATCACACCCACCTCGGCCCCGGCTACTCCTACGACGGCGGGCCTCAAGGTGACCCCGATCACGCCGGTTCGCGCCTACGACACCGGGCACGCCGTGGGCGTTGCCAGCGGAAGCGTGTTCAACGGCACGACACGTCTGATCGACCTCAACCCGGCCGTTCCGCACAAGGCCGCCCTGGTGAATCTCACCTACGCCGCCACGTCCGGGGTCGGCTTCATTCGCACGTGGGGCACGCGTGCGTTGCGGCCTGCCACGTCTTCGCTGAACGCCGAGGGCCCGATGTCGTTCGTCGCCAACTCGGCGATCGTGCCGCTCGATGCCGACGGCACCTTCCTGCTCGAGTCGTCGACGACCGGTCGGGTGGTCGTCGACGTGATGGCCTGGCTCGACGAAGCGGGGGGCGCTACCGACGATGGACGGTTCGTCGCCATGACACCAGTCCGACTGGCCGACACACGCCAACCTGCCGGTACGGCGCTGCCGTCGGGCAGCACCAATCCGTGGACGGCCGCGGGTGAGAGCTACAACGTCAAGGTCGCCGGGCTGGTCGGCGTGCCCAACGACGGCACGGTCGCCGCCGTCGCGATGTCGATCGCCGCCCTCTCCGACGGACCGGGCGGATGGGCCGGGGCGCATCCGGGCGGCTCGGTGTGGCCGGGCACGTCGAACGTGAACGCCGTCAACGGTGACACGCGGGCCAACGTGGTGGTCGTGCCGCTCGGCGGTGACGGTTCGGTGGATATCCGCACGTTCAACATCGCCAACGTCGTGATCGACGTCGTCGGCTACCTCACGTCGAACAGCGCCCCGCCGTCGACGAGTGGTCTGTTCTCGTTCGTCACCCCAGCCCGCTTGGTCGACACGCGGGTGCCGGTCGGCTTCGGTCGGCTGGGTGCCCTCACGACCGCAACGATCGCCTACCCAGACGGCACCTCGGTCGCCGCCGCTGTGCACAATCTCACCGCCGTGCGCACCAGCGCCGGGGGGTATGTCGCTGCCCATCCATCGAACGCGGTGCCGGTGGTATCGAACGTGAACTTCAACGGACCCAGCCAAACGCGGGCAGCACTGGCCTTCACCCAGTTGGGCAGCGATGGTGCGGGACGATTCACCGCTTCGGTCCCAACCGACTTCATCGTCGACTTGGTCGGAGTGTTCTCCAAGTAACCCCACTGCGTCGGTGAGTAGCCTGGTCGGGTGACTGTTCTGCGGATCGCGCTCGCCCAGCTCAACCCCACCGTCGGCGACCTCGACGGTAACTTGGCGAAGCTGATCGACGCCTACGACCGCGCCGAAGCTGCCGGGTGCGACATCATCGCCTACCCCGAGCTGTCCACCACCGGCTACCCGCCCGAAGACCTCGTGATGAAGCCCGGCTTCGTAGCCGACAACCGCGCCATGCTGGAGCGCTTCGCCGCCCACACCGGCGGGTGCGCGGCGGTCGTCGGGTTCGTCGACGCCGACCGCGATCTCTACAACGCCGCCGCCGTGTGCGTGGGTGGAGAGGTCGTCGGCACCTACCGCAAGCGCGTGCTCCCGAACTATGCGGTGTTCGACGAGCAGCGCTACTTCACCCCCGGCACCGAGAACGACCCGCTCGAGCTGTACGTGATCGGCGGGATCAAGGTCGGGGTGTCGGTGTGCGAGGACATCTGGTCACCGTTCGGCCCGCTCGCCACGCAGGCTGCCGGCGGCGCCGAGCTGAACATCAACATCAACGGCTCGCCGTACCACTGGGAGAAGGACACGGGTCGCGAGCGGATGGTCGCCACCCGCGCCCAGGATGCGCACTCGGCGATCGTGTACGTCAACCAGGTCGGCGGGCAGGACGAGTTGGTGTTCGACGGCGGCTCGTTCGTCGTCGATGCCGACGGCAAGCTGCTCGCCCGCGCCCCGCAGTTCGTCGAAGACCTGATGATCGTCGACCTCCCGGTGCCGCCCGTGTATCGCAAACGCCTGCTCGACCCGCGCGGCAAACGCACCGATGCCGAACTGCCGTTGGTCCACATCAGCGACGCCACGCGGGCCCCTGACGCGGTGGTGCACAGCCCGATCGCCGAGCCGCTCGAACGCCACCGCGAGCTGTATGACGCGCTCGTGCTGGGCACCCGCGACTATCTCCGCAAGAATGGTTTCAGTGATGTCGTGATCGCCCTGTCCGGCGGGATCGACTCGACGATCGTCACCTGCATCGCCGCCGACGCGCTGGGGCCCGAGCACGTGCACGTCGTGTCGATGCCGTCGCGGTACTCGTCGGATCACTCCAAGTCCGACGCCAAGCTGCTGGCGGAGAACCTCGGCGTCGACTTTCGCACGATTTCGATCGAGCCCGCCTTCCAGGCCTACCTCGACATGCTCGCCCCGTCGTTCGAGGGCCGAGAGCCGGGCCTCACCTACGAGAACATCCAGTCGCGCTGCCGCGGGATGCTGCTGATGGCGCTCTCCAACGAGATGGGCTGGATGGCGCTGACCACCGGCAACAAGAGCGAGATGGCGGTCGGCTATTTCACGATCTACGGCGACTCCGTAGGTGGTTACGCCGTGATCAAGGACGTCCTCAAGCTCGAGGTGTACGAGCTGTGCCGCTACGTCAACCGGGCCGCAGGCCGTGAGGTGATCCCCGAGAACGTGATCACCAAGCCACCGTCAGCCGAGCTGCGTCCCGATCAGCGTGACGATCAGTCGCTGCCGCCCTACGAGGTGCTCGACCCGATCCTCGAGCTGTACGTCGAACACGACCGCACCGCCACCGAGATCATCGAGATGGGTCACGACGAGGCGATCGTGCGCCGCGTCACCCGCCTGGTCGACATCGCCGAGTACAAGCGCCGCCAGTCACCCCCCGGTGTCCGCGTCAGTGTGAAAGCATTCGGCAAAGACCGCCGCATGCCGATCACCCACGGCTACCGAGGCTGATGACGGGATGTGCCAGGCACATCCCGTCATCGACGGGTGGTGTCGGCGATGACCGCTTGCACGTGTGCAACGAAGCGCTGCGACTCCGATGGTGGCGGGGCGGGACCAGTGCCGCGCTGGGCGGTGATCGCCGTATCGACGAGCGCTCGCGGCGCACCGATCCGTAGCGCCCACGCCGCCCCGTCGAGCTTCGACACCAGGTCGCCAGTGACGACGAACTGCCACGCCCGGCAGGCGTTGAGAACGGCGTAGGTCGTGTCAGCGTGGGCGATCGCCCAGGTCAGCTCCGTTGCGAGGTAGCCGAGAATCAGATCACGTCTGATCGTTCCGATCGACTCATGAGGTGGTGGTCCGGTGACGGCGCTGCCGGCCGATCGGCACACGGCATAGTGCATCAGGAGGTCGGGATCGCCATCACGGTCGGCGCCGACGACCGTCTGAGGATCGCCGGGCGTCGATGCGACGTGCAGCACGTACGGCCACGGTCGTCGGGGATCGGCCGCCGCTCCGGTGGTCACGACACTCAGCTCGACGCCCGAGCCGGGGCACGCGTCGGCGACGGAATGAACTCGCTCGGCGACCGCCAACACCCGGTCGGGGTCGAGTTCATCAGCGACGATCATCACGATGTCGACATCGCTGCGAGCTTCGACGAAGCCGCCCAGGGCGGCCGACCCGTGCAGGATCGTCGAGACCAACCGGTCGCCCAGGACTGACCTCACCTGCGAGTCGACTTCGGCGGCGAAGCGACCGACGGCGGCGGGAACGGTGAACGGCATCATGTCAGCATGCCGCGTCACGGTGCCGGCGAACACCGATGACGGGATGTGCCTGGCACATCCCGTCACCAGTAGCGTGGCTCGCAATGAAGGTCGGGATTCAACTTCCTGAGGTCGAGTACGAGATCGCGTTTGCTGATCTGATCGCGATGGCCAAGCTCGCTGAGCAGGTCGGGTTCGACTCGATCTGGCTGGGGGATCATCTGCTGTACGACCTGCCCGTCGGGCCACGTGGGCCGTGGGAGGTGTGGACCACGTTGGCGGCGCTGGCCGCTGCGACCGAACGGGTGGAGTTGGGGCCACTCGTCGCCTCGACCAGCTTTCATGCACCGCCGATGCTGGCGAAGATGGCTTCGACGGTCGATGCGATCTCGAACGGTCGCCTGATCCTGGGTGTCGGTGCCGGTTGGAACAAGCGTGAGTACACGGCGTTCGGATTTCCGTACGACCATCGGGTGAGTCGATTCGAAGAGGCGTTCACGATCGTGCGCACCCTGTTGGCCGAGGGTCGGATCAATTTCCACGGCGAGTACTACGACGTCGCCGACTCGGTGTTGCACCCTCGTTCGCCGCGCCCGGCAGGGCCACCGCTGCTGATCGGGTCGATCGGTGAGCGGATGCAGGCGATCACGTTGCCGCACGTGTCGGCGTGGAACGTGTGGTGGAGCGACTACGGCAACACTGCCGCCGGGTTCGCATCAACCAAGGCGACGGTCGACGAGCGGATCGCGGCGATCGGGCGGACCGGTGAGATCGAGGCGACCGCCGCCGTGTACGTGAAGCTGCCGGGTGGATCGGGCCGCCAGATGGGCGACTACCCGACCGGCGCCACCCCGATCGAAGGGTCCCAGTCGGAAGTCGCCGATCAGCTGCGACTGTTCGCCGATGCCGGTGCCGCCCACATTCAGCTCGTCGTCGATCCGATCGTGCCCGTCAGCGTGGAATGGCTGGGCGAGATGCTGACCCTCCTGCGCTGACGCCAGGATCGGCGACCACGGCGATCGGCCGGACGGGGTCAGACCCCATCCGGACAGGCGCTCAGCAGCAGGAGCCGGTGGCAACGCTCGCTGTCTCCGGTGCGCAACAGGCCTCTTCGGCCGCCGGGCCGGCGGCCTCGGGGGCGCAGCAGGTCGAGGTGTCCTCGTGGTTGACGATCACGTTGTCGAGCTGGGTCTCGTGGTCGGCCTGCTTCACGTACCACTCCCACTTGTGGCCCTGCGGGCCCTGGACCCAGGTCTCGACTTTCTCGGCGAAGCAGCAGATCGTGTCGTCGATGCCCGACGTGGCCAGGCCGGCGGCGGTGATCCGTGACTCTGCGGCGACGACCTCGTCGGCGCTCTCGGTCTCGACGCCGAGGTGGTTGATCGAACCGGGCTCGGCGTCGGGGCGCTCGAAGATCACGAGCTTGAGCGGCGGGTTGGCGATCTCCCAGTTGGCGTAGCCGGGCTTGACCTTGTACGGCTGGGTGTCGAACATCCGGGAGTAGAAGTCGACGGCTTCGTCGAGGTCGGTGACGTTGAGGGCGAGTTGCAGACGCATGGGTGGATTCCTTCTGGTTCGAGTCCCCGGGTGACGTGATGGTGTCCAACCGGTGAACTTTCGTATTGATATGTGTCGATATGTTGCCATACGAATCGACATCTGTCAATATGTTTCTCATGTCGCTCCCCACATCGCCCTGCAACCCGCCCTGCTGCCTGTTGGAGGCCCCGCTCGACGAGCAGCAGGCCGAACGCGCTCGCCCATCAACTCAAGGCATTGGCCGACCCGGTCCGGCTACGGCTGGTGTCGATCATCGCCACGTCCCCAACCGGCAGCGCCTGCGCCTGCGACCTTCCTGATGCTGTCGGCAAGTCACAGCCCACCGTCAGCCATCACCTCACCCAACTCGTCAATGCCGGAGTGCTCGAGCGCGAGCAGCACGGCAAGTGGGCGTGGTTCCGACTGGCCACCAACGAACTCGGAGCGATCCGGTCGGCGCTCGGCGAAGGCGCAGATCATCACCATGTCGCCAAGCCTGCGGTCCTGTTCCTGTGTGTGCACAACGCCGGACGGTCCCAGATGGCGGCAGGGTTCATGCGCTCGATCGCCGGCGATCGGATCGACGTCTACTCGGCCGGCTCGGCGCCCGGCGACCAGCTCAACGCGATGGCGGTGACGGCGATGGCGGAACGCGGGATCGACATTGCGACCGCCACACCGCAACGCTGGACCGACGAGATGGCACGTACCGCCGACGTGATCATCACGATGGGGTGTGGCGATGAGTGCCCGATCTATCCCGGCACCCGCCGGTTGGACTGGGAGTTGCGCGATCCCGCCGGTCAAGGCATCGAGATGGTGCGCGAGGTGCGCGACGAGATCGAGCGGCTCGTGTCAGGTCTGGTCGACGAGTTGACGCCAACCTGCTGCGGATGAGCCCCGCCCTCGTACGTCGGATGACCGGCGAGTTCGTCGGCACGTTCTTTCTGCTCGCCGCCGTGGTCGGCTCGGGCATCATGGCCGAGAACCTGACCGACGACTTCGGATTGCAGCTGCTGCAGAACGCGCTGGCGACGGCGGGTGCCCTGATCGCCCTGATCCTGGCGTTCGCTGCGGTTTCCGGTGCCCACTTCAACCCGGCGGTCACACTGACCGATCTGGCACTCGGCGGCATCGACCGTGTGACTGCAGGGTGGTACGTCATGATGCAGACGCTCGGTGGAGTTCTGGGTGTGATCGCCGCCAACGTGATGTTCGACCTACCCGCCGTCGACTGGTCGACGAAGGGACGCTCGGCCGGGCACCTGGTGTTCGCCGACGGGATCGCCACGCTCGGTCTGCTCCTCGTGATCTTCCTCGTGGTCCGGGCAGGCAACGCCCAGACGGTCGCCTTCGCCGTCGGTGGCTACATCGCCGGCGCCTACTACTTCACCTCGTCGACCAGCTTCGCCAATCCTGCCGTCACGGTGAGCCGGATGTTCTCCGACACGTTCGCCGGGATCGAGCCGGCATCGGCCCCGATGTTCATCGCCGCCCAGTTGGTAGCGGTCGGGGTTGCGGTCGCCCTGATCCGCCTGATGACGCCCGACGAGCAGGCAGTTCCAGCTTCGGCCCCGGTCCATGCCGGTGCCCAACCAGCTCACTCGGCGCATCACCACCACGCCTGAGCCAACGACCGCCTCGCGACCGTGTCGAACGGGCGGCCTACGGTTCGACGACGATCCAGCCGCGGCGTTGCAGCTCGGCGGCGAGGGTGGCGTCTGGGATCTTGCGAAGCGACCGATCCGCTGCGGTGAGCTTGGCAACCGGCGCGGCAGCCGGTTGCGGGTCGGGCACCTGGCCTTCCGCCTCGGTCTGGAGCTGTTCGATGAAGGCATCGGCTTCGTCGGCAGAGAACTTGCCGCCGGCCTGCCGCTGCGTGAAACCCATCGGCCCACGCGCATCGCGGAAGTCGGTGTGACCCGCCCCGTTCAACAGCTCGAGTAGCTCGTTGACCTGCCGTCCTGTTGCTGGTCGACCTGTTGACTGTCCGAATGCCATACGGCCATTCAAGTCGAACGGTGTGACAGTCCCGGCGATGCTGCCACCGATCGCGGCCTGCCAGACCCTCCTGGCGGGCCGTTCCGTGATCCAAAGCGAACAGATCGCCTGGCGTACCACCCCGGGTGGTACCACGGGCGATTTGTTGCGGAAAGGTGCGAGTAGTGCCGCCTCGATGAGCGGCGGGACGACACCTTGCCGAGCAGAACAAGGAGTGAAAGCCTGGTGCGATGGAGATCCATCGACAGGTGATCGTGTTCGACGCTGCCGACCTCGATGCCGAGAGTGCCTTCTGGGCCGGAGTGCTCGGCGGGCGGGTCATCCCTGACGACGACGACGGCTGGCACAGCGTGCTCGACGCCGACGGCCAATGGCGAATCGGAATCCAGCGGGCGCCCGACCACATCCCGCCCGATTGGCCCGACGGAACGCCGCAACAGATCCATCTCGATCTCCATGTCGAGGACCCTGCCGCCGCCCACGACGAGGTGCTCGCACTGGGTGCGCGCCTGCTGCGGGACGCCGATGATCCAGCGGCCGCCGAGGGGCATCGCGTCTATGCCGACCCTGCAGGCCATCCGTTCTGCATCGGCTGGGGTCACTGACCCGCAACGACACCGGCCACCGGCGCACCGTCACGACCCCGAACCGAACGGAGACGCCGTCTCTGTCAGGCTGTTCCGATGCCGACGACGCGCTCGATCCCCGAAGCCGTCGCCGGTGCCGTCGACGTGTGGATGGGCCACCACGATCGGCTCGCTCCGGGCGTCCTGACGGGTGTGTATCTGGTCGGTTCAGTAGCGCTCGACGACTGGCAAGCGAGCAGTGACATCGACATCATCGCCTTCACCGACGCCCCGCCCGGTCAGGATGACGTTGCGGCGTTGCGGGCCGCCCATCAAGCGACGATCGACGAGATCGGCACGGTCAAGATCGACGGGCCGCGGTTGACCTGGAACGACGTCGCCCTCCGA
Source organism: uncultured Acidimicrobiaceae bacterium (assembly GCA_963700265.1). Classification (GTDB taxonomy): domain Bacteria; phylum Actinomycetota; class Acidimicrobiia; order Acidimicrobiales; family Ilumatobacteraceae; genus Ilumatobacter. The sequence continues at coordinate 100,977 of CAVOWX010000014.1, forward strand.
CCGGCGCCGGGCGCACGCCCGTGGACGCTCGACGGCGAGTTCCACCACGATTCAGACTGCTTCGAGATCAACCCGGCGATCTGGTACACGCTCGCCAACTACGGAATCGCCGTACGGGGCCCCAGCTCGGAGGAACTCGAGGTCCACGTCGATCCGGTCGAGTTGGCGTCGTTCGTGCGGGCCAACACCGACACGTACTGGCGGTCGGTCGCCGCTGAGGTCAGGACGGCAGCCGATGATCCACAGCGGACCACCTTCCACCCCGAGATGACCACGTGGTGCGTACTGGGAATCGCCAGGATGCTCTACACCGCCACCACCGGCGACGTCGCCTCCAAGTCGGCCGCCGGCGAATGGCTGGCGAGCCGTCTGCCCGAGCACGCCGGCCTGGTCGAACACGCCATCACGATCCGCCGCGGCGGGCTGGCCGATCTCGACGACCGCGCTACCGCACGAGCGACTGCCGAGTACCTCAACCACGTGGTCGACCTCATCACGACCAGATCAGAACCAGCCGTGAGCGACTGACGCCAGAGCCGCGTCGCCGCCCCAATGTGACTCGTCGACGGTATCGCGACTGGTTGTTGCCGTGTGGCGCCTGACATCCGAGGTCCGACGCGAAGCGCTCGAGGTGGTTCTACTCGACCGCTGAGGCGAGGCGCTCGAGCGTGGCCTCCATTCCGGCTCGGTTGTGCGTGAGGCGGTCGGTCACGCCGGAGATCTGGGCGCTGCGTTCGAGCGCGCTTTCAGGCCGCAGGTCCTGGGCGTACTCCGTGACGACGCATCCGCCGTCCGTCGGCTCGATCGAGTAGCCCCACTTTCGAGAACACGTACCCGCGCACGCTGCAGTCGAAGAAGAACCGCTCGTTCGGCACCAACTCGACGATCGTCGCCTCGGTGGTCCATTGCTTGTCGCCGTTGCGGTTGTGTCCGGTGAAGGTGGCTCCCACCTCGGCCGCTGCGACGCCGTCGTTCCACTCAGCCCGGATCGTCTCGGGTGACCACTCGCCCATCCGGGTGATGTCGGTGAGGGCGGCGAACACGGCCTCGGGTGGGGCGGCGATCGTTCGGGCAACTTGAACATCGGGAGTCATGCTCGAACGGTACTCAGCGCCGTCTGGGCGGTGAGTAGCGAGCTGACGAACGTCGGAGGAGGGCGCGGCCGCCGCGTGCCAGGCTGTGCGACATGACCGCCGAACGATTTCGGACAGGGCCATCCTGCGCGGGCTCATCGACGAAACTGCCTTCAGAGCGAGAATCAACTTGCTCCTGGCAGTGACACGAGTCGATTCGGGCGTCATCGCTCCGAATCGTTCTCGACGAGCGACTGATCAAGACCCGTCGAACCGACAACGCCGGTCACCCACCCAATGACCAAATCACCGTCAGTCGTTGACGTAACCGCGGTGGCGATCATCGACCGGTGCGCCGGCCAGCCGAGTCGCTTGGGCCTCACCGAGCGTCGTGAAACTGGCGGTCGCCTCGGCTCGCACGACGTCGCGCTGGTCGAACAACCTGGCGGTCGTGCGCATCACGGCCTCGACGTGATCCACCACCTCCGCTTCGACCCGGTATCGGCTGCCGATCCGAACAGCTCGATGGAATCTCGTGGTGGTTTCGGTCGTCACCGCCCACTGTTTGCCGACGGCGATGCAGGCCCACGCCATCGCCTCGTCGAGCACAGCCAGCGTGACGCCGCCGTGCACCAGCGTGGGCGCTCCGCTGAACGTGTCGCCCAGCTCGAAGTCGGCTGTCACGAGACCGCGCTCGGTGTCGTGGAAGAAGGGGATCTGTAGCCCACCGGCGTTGCTCGGTTCGCAGACGAAGCAGTTCGACTCGAATCCCCAGTCGTCGTTGTGGAGGCGGATCATCATCACGAGTCGTGACCGGTGCCGCTCGGGCGCGACAGTGGTCGGATCGTGAACCCTTCCCGAATGATCCTCTATTCCGACGACCTGCGCGCCGAACTGACGACCAACCTGAAGGCGCACACGCGCCAGGACTGCGATCTCGGCAGCCACAAGCACGCCGCCGTGGCGATCGTCGTGGTGGACAGCGACCACGACCGCGACCACGAAGATCCGATCCTGGCGGACGACATCGACATGTCGATCGTGCCGGGCGACACCACAGGACTCGACGGTCGGATGGTTGGTGTCGCCGGCGGCGCATCGTTCCTGCTGTGCCGGCGCGCCTCGCGCCTCAGCAAGCACGCCGGTCAGTGGGCGCTACCCGGCGGGCGGCTCGACCCGGGTGAGTCACCGGTCGAGGCGGCATTGCGCGAACTCGACGAGGAGGTCGGGCTGCACCTCGGACGCGATTCGGTGATCGGTCAACTCGACGACTACCGGACCCGATCTGGCTATGTGATCACCCCCGTGGTCGTGTGGGGCGGTGGCGACCCACCGCTGACGCCCTCACCCGACGAGGTGCTGGCCGTCTACCGGATCGGCCTGCATGTGTTGCGCGACGGCGAGCCAAGGTTCGTCACGATCCCCGAGAGCGACCGGCCCGTCGTGCAGATCCCGCTCGGGAACGACCTGATTCACGCCCCGACCGGAGCCGTGCTGTACCAATTCCGTCAGGTCGCGATGGCGGGCAACATCGGCGAGCGGGTCGACCACTTCGAACAGCCGGTATTCGCCTGGGAGTAGGCCGACAGGCCGGCGCCGCTGCGAGCCTTTCAGTCAGGCAGTTCGCCGTGCACCGTGGCGTTGCCGACGATCTCCCAGCCGGCGTCGGTGCGGATCAAGGCGCTGCCGGTGTGCATGTCGACGACCGGCGTGTCGGCAAGCGAATGCGAACGCAGGAGTTGGTACGGCGGGATTGTCTCGACTTCGGTGATCAGGGCCAGGTTGGCGATCACGCCCAATCCCAGAGCGAATCCACCCCCACGACGATCGGTCATCGGGTCGCACAGCGCCGCCGCGCTCGACCCTGCGGCGATGACAACACCGCCGCCCGCCAGGACACCCTCGATCGCCGCCAACAACGATGTGCCCTTCAGGACACTGCGAAGATGGTTGGCGGAATCGCCCGCCAGGAACACGGCTTTGGCGCCGGCCACGACGCGGGCGGCCTCGTCGGTCGCCTCGGAGCGGGTGAGCACCATCAACGGCTCGACCTCTACGCCCAACCGATCGCCCCAGGCCTGTGCTGCCGCGACCATGTCCTGTGGCCCCTCGAAGGCGTCGGCGGTCGGCAGCACCACCACACGGTCGATGCCGGTCAGCAGGCGCCGATCGAGCTCGTCGTTGTCGGTGAACGGGCCACCGCCTTGCAGCACCAGGGTTCCGCGAGTCATGACCCAATCGTAGGTTGCCGATACCCCCCGAACCGGCTTTCGGGTGTCCGACTGGCGTCAGTTACCCGTCGGTAACTAACGTTGTCCACATGGCAGACATCTTCGAAGTAGGCATCGTCGGCTCGGGCATCATGGGCGCCGGGCTGGCCGAGGTAGCCGCACGTGCCGGCCACGACGTGATCGTGCGCTCGCGCACGATGGAGGGCGCCGAGGCCGTCCTCACCCGTATCTCGAAGGGGCTCGACCGCCACGTCGCCAAGGAGCGCATGACCGCCGATGAGCGCAACGAGATCGTCGGACGGATTCGAGTCACCGACCACCTCGGGCAACTCGCCAACTGCGACCTCGTGATCGAGAGTGTCGTCGAGAACCTCGAGATCAAGAAGGCGCTGTTCGCAGAACTCGAACAGATTGTGAAGCCGAGTGGCATCCTCGCCACCAACACCTCGACGCTTCCGGTGATCGAGCTGGCGATGGCGACGCAGCGCCCGGAATTGGTGTGCGGCATCCACTTCTTCAATCCGGCACCGATGATGAAGCTGGTCGAGATCATCAAGCCGATCACTGCCAGCGACGAAACGATCGCCAAGGCGACCGCCTTCGTCGAGCACTGCGGCAAGGACGCCGTTGCCGTCGAGGACCGGGCTGGTTTCGTCGTCAACGCGCTGCTGTTCCCGTACCTCAACAACGCGATCCGGATGTGGGAGAGCGGCACCGCAGAGATGCAGGCGATCGATACGGCGATGATGGGCGGCTGCAACTTCCCGATGGGCCCGTTCGCCCTGCTCGACCTGGTCGGCCTCGACACCTCGCTGTCGATCCTCGATGCGCTGTACCAAGAGTTCCGCGACCCGAACTACGCGGCCATGCCGACGCTGCGCCGCAAGGTCGCCGCCGGTCAGCTCGGGCGCAAGAGCGGCCAGGGCTTCTACCACTACGACTGAGGCCGCCGCACGTTGCCGCCGCGATCGCTCACCGGCGTTGCGACAGCGGCATGCCAGGATGGTCGCATGAGCGAACGCGGAACCCGCCCCGGTTTCGATCACCTGCCGGTCGTTCCGCTCGTCGCCCCGATCGAACCACCGCCAACCCGATGGTCGATGCCCGACGACGGGCCCGTCGATGACAGCGATCTGGTTGCGCTCGGCGCCGATCTCGAACCGGGCACGCTGCTGGCTGCCTATCGCGCCGGGTTGTTCCCGATGCCGTTCGACCGGCGCCGAATCGCCTGGTTCTCGCCCGATCCGCGCGGCATCATCCCGCTCGACGGGCTGCACGTGTCGCGTTCGCTCCGGCGCAGCATCCCCGGCTTCGAGGTACGGATGGACACCAGATTCACCGACGTGATGAGGGCCTGCGGCGACCCCAGCCGGACCGGCGCATGGATCGACCGATCGTTCATCGATGCCTACACCACGCTCCACCAGATGGGGTGGGCACACTCGGTCGAGATCTACACCCCCGGCACCGACGAGCTCGTCGGAGGGGTATATGGCGTGCGGGTCACCGGATTGTTCGCCGGTGAATCCATGTTCCACCGCGTCACCGATGCCTCGAAGGTCGCCCTGGTGCACCTCGTCGAGTGGCTGCGCGGCACCAAGGCCAGCCTGTTCGACGTGCAATGGACCACGCCCCATCTCGAGTCGCTGGGGGCGGTCGACGTGTCGAGAGCCGAGTATCTGCAACGACTCGCGGCGGCGATTGAATGAACATCGCGCTCGGCAACGGGTGTGAACCCAGTGCCGGTGGGCCGCCACCCACCGGCACCGAGACCGATGCTGACCGTTTGTCCCAGATGCCGGTGGGAGGATCCCTTCACGAAAATTCGTGAACCGGCGACTCGGTCAGACAACCTGTTATCGACTCATGGTCACACGACCTTGAGTCCTCGTTGGGAGAAACGTCACTATGAGCGACCGGCCAGACAACAGCCAGCCAGACAACAGCCAGCCGACGAGCAGCAGACCGGAGCGCGATCGACCGTGGATGATGCGCACCTATTCGGGGCATTCCACGGCGCAGGCCTCGAACGAGCTGTACCGCACCAACCTCGCCAAGGGGCAGACCGGCTTGTCGATCGCGTTCGACCTGCCGACCCAGACCGGCTACGACCCCGACTCGGAACTGTCGCGAGGCGAGGTCGGCAAAGTCGGCGTGCCGGTCGTTCACCTCGGGCACATGAGCACCCTGCTCGACGGTATTCCGCAGGGTCAGATGAACACGTCGATGACGATCAACTCCACTGCGTCATGGCTGCTGGCGCTGTACGTGGCGAACGCCGAGCAGCACGGCGTCGACCCAGCCGAGTTGCGCGGCACGACGCAGAACGACATCGTCAAGGAGTACCTGTCGCGCGGCACCTACATCTTCCCGCCGGCCCCGTCGCGGCGGCTGATCGTGGACATGATCGCCTGGTGTTCCGAGCACGCTCCTCTCTGGAATCCGATGAACGTGTGCTCGTACCACCTGCAAGAGGCGGGTGCCACGCCGGTGCAGGAGATCGCCTACTCGTTGGCGACGGCGATCGGGGTGCTCGACGCCGTCAAGGCATCGGGACAGGTGTCCGACGAGCGTTTCGGTCAGGTGTTCGGATCGATTTCGTTCTTCGTCAATGCCGGCATTCGGTTCGTGGAGGAGATCTGCAAGCTGCGGGCGATGACGGAGATGTGGGATCAGATCGGCCTCGAGCGATACGGCGTGACCGACTCCAAGGCACGCCGCTTCCGATACGGCGTGCAGGTCAACTCGCTCGGGCTGACCGAAGCACAGCCGGAGAACAACGTGCAACGGATCGTGCTGGAGATGCTCGGCGTCACGATGTCGAAGCGGGCGCGCGCCCGCTCGATCCAGCTGCCGGCGTGGAACGAGGCGCTCGGTCTGCCGACCCCCTGGGATCAGCAATGGTCGCTGCGGATGCAACAGGTGCTGGCCTTCGAGAGCGACCTGCTGGAGTACGACGACCTGTTCGATGGCTCGCATGTGATCGAGGCCAAGACCGCCGAGTTGCGCAGCGCGGCGCAGGCCGAGCTCGACGAGGTGCTGGCGATGGGCGGCGCATTTGAGGCGGTCGAAACGTTGAAGTCTCGGCTGGTCTCCTCGATGGCACAGCGCACCCGCCGGATCGAGAACGGCGACCAGATCGTGGTCGGCGTGAACGCCTACACCGAGTCGACCGAGTCGCCGCTCGGGGGCGACGGAGCGATCCTCACCGTCGACCCGGCGGTCGGCGAGCAGATGATCACCGATGTGCAGCAGTGGCGCAGCAACCGCGACCAGGCCGCCGTCGACGCCGCATTGGCCGAACTGCGTCGCGTCGCCGAGAGCGACGAGAACGTCATGCCGGCCACGATCGCACTGGCGAAAGCCGGCGGCACAACGGGCGAATGGGGCACTCTGATGCGCGACGTGTTCGGCGAGTTCCGCGCCCCGACCGGGGTGTCCGGCGCCAGCGGCGGTGCCACGAGCGGACTGGCAGCGGTGGCGGATCGCAGTCGAGCGATGGCGGGCGGCCCACCTCGCCTGCTGGTCGCCAAGCCCGGCCTCGACGGGCATTCCAACGGCGCCGAGCAGATCGCCGTCGGCGCCCGCGACGCCGGCATGGAAGTGATCTATTCGGGTATCCGACTCACGATCGACCAGATCACGGCCTCGGCCCGAGACGAGGACCCTGACGTGATCGGGCTCTCGATCCTGTCCGGGTCGCACCTCGAACTGATCCCCGAACTGGTTCGCCGCTTGCGGGCCGAAGGCGTCGATGCCCCGGTGATCGTTGGCGGCATCATCCCCGAGGATGACCGGCCGGTGCTGATGGCCGACGGTGTCGCAGCCGTGTACACGCCCAAAGACTTCCGGATCGCCACGATCATGGCCGACATTGCCGACCTGACCGAGGCACGACGCGCCTAGCGAGCGTCAGGTGACCGTCCGGGTAGCTTCCAGGGCCTGTTCGAGGTCGGCCCACAGATCCTCGACGTGTTCGCATCCGACGGAGAAGCGGATCAACGTCGGCGGCATGTGCTCCTGACCGGCGATCAGTGCACGACGCTCCATGGTGGATTCGACTCCGCCCAGACTGGTGGCGTTGTTGATCAGCTTGGCCGCTTGCGCGAATGCGCTGGCACGCTCGCCTGAACCGGTCACATCGAAGCTCATCATCGCCCCGAAACCGTGCATGAACGACGCCGCGTTGGCGTGCGTGGAGTGTGACGCCAGACCGGGAAAGCGCACCGTGGCGACCTCCGGGTGAGCTTCCAACCGCTCGGCAAGAACTTGGGCGTTCGCCATCGACTTCTCCATCCGCAGGCTGAGCGTGCGGGCGCCGCGGATCGCCAGGAACGCTTCCAACCCACCGATCGTGCCGCCGTTGATGACACGGCGTCGGTAGAGCGCGTCGTGCAGACTGTCGTCACGGGTCGTCAGCACGCCCGCCAACAGGTCGGAGTGGCCGCCGATGAACTTGGTCGCCGAGTGCATCACGATGTCGGCGCCGTAGTCGAGCGGACGCTGTACGAGCGGCGTCGCGAACGTGCTGTCGACGGCGAGCACACAGCCCGGCTTACGAGGAGCCGCACAGATCGTCGGCAGATCGGCGACCGTCATCAACGGGTTGGCCGGCGACTCCAGCCACATCAGGTCAGCTTCGGCTGCGACCGCCACCCACGCTGCCGTATCGGCCAGATCGATCCGGCGCACCGTCCATCGACCCTGCTGTTCGCCCTCGACCGCCAACCCGTTCACGGCGTGATACGGATCCTCAGGGATCGCCAGGATCGAACCCACCGGTAGCCCGTGGAAGATGCAGGCGACGGCGGCCATCCCCGATGAGAAGGCCAGCGAGCGACCGCCTTCGAGCCCACCCATCAGCTGCTCGAACGCTGCCTGAGTCGGCGTCCCCTCGGTGCGGCTGTAGTAGCGATCGCCAGGCAACCTGAAGTTCGACGCCATCACCGGCGGCACATTGAGCGGATCACCGGCCTCCATCGGCCGGCCCCCGTAGATCACCCAGGTCGATGGGTCGTAGTCGTGCATGCCGCCACGGTACGACCGGGAAATCGGCCGGACAACAGACGGCCGACGAGATACTGTCGCGCGATGAGCAACGTGCGACGGCGGTGTGCGGTACTGGCCCTGATCACGCTGATCGCTGCCGGCTGTGGCGGGGGCGATGACGACTCAGCGCCAACCACTCCGACCGATACCGAAGCTCCGTCGGCGCCAGCCACCGACGACACACCCGACACGACCCAGGCCGAGAGTGAGTCCGAGGGCGACGAACCGGCGCACGACAGCGCCCTGACGCCCGACATGTGTGCCGCCCTCGGCGAGGACGAGCCGCCCGCCAACTTGGCCGACGTGGTCCCGAGCGACTTCGCGAACGCGGCCCAGCTCTTGATCGATCTGGTGGCATCGTTCGAGATCGACGGACCGATGTCACCCGACGTGATCGATCGATTCACCAGTCCGACCATCGGCGAGGAACTCACCTCCTTCGCCGACGCCGCGGAACGCGACTGCGGTGCCAGCGAAGCGCTCTGAGGGAATCCGCGTCTACGCCGACTTGTCCAAGATCGGCGCCGTCGAGGCCAAGCCCGACTATTGCGAACAACTCGCCGTCGTGGTTGCACTCGACTCCGACGATGCGCAATCAGAAACGGCGATCGAGGCTGCGATCGGCGTCGCTCCCGATGAGCACGCCGAAGCACTGGCAACGCTGCAAGCGCTCGTAGCGACACAGGACGGAAGCTTTCCAGCCGGAATCGACCAGACCCAGGCGTTCGCCGCAATGGCCGGCCTCGGGCTGTACGCCGAAGCCCGATGCGGGGCCGAAGGTGCGTTCGCCACCATGTTGTTCGCCGCCGCGTTCCTGTCCGCATTCGAAGACACGGGCGGATTGAGTGGCACGCCAGCGACCGGTCTCGGGCTGGCACCGAACCCCGCCGACCCAGCTGCGGCGAACGCAGCCGTGCCGTCAACGTTTGGCTTGACGTTCGACGTCATCGAGATCGACCTCGAAGACGACGGCGACTATCTGGTTTCGGCCGTGGTGCCGACCGGTTGGGAACGCGACGATTCGTTCTTCGGCACGGTGTTCGAAGCGCCTGACGATTTCGGGTTCTTCACCAAGTTGACCCTCGACACGGGCTGTGACGGCATGTGCGAAGCCACCGACTGGGATGCGCGGCTCAATGGCGACGACGGATTCATTGCGCTCTACCGCGAGAGCGGCGACCTGATCGTCGATCGTGCGACCACAGGCACGCCAGGCGTCGTGCTGGCGAAGCCAGGCTTCTCCGATGGAGTCGAAGGCAGGGTGATCCGGTGGGACAACGCCACCGACCGCTACTTCGTCTGCGATTTCGAACTCGACAGCGATGACGTCGGCCTGGTCGACGCCTTCGTGGCAGCCTGCGAGGCAGCCCAGCCAGGCTGGATCAGCCGAACCTGAGTACCCGAAGGGCGCTGGAGCCGATCACACGGTGATCGTGGCGCGCTGGGAATCGATCCAGGTCTCGAGTGCCTGGCCTGATTCGAAGCTGGTGATCAACGTGTAGCGAGGGGCGTTGCCGTTGTGCACCACCACGTGCCACAGACGCTGGGTGTCGACCACGAACCGGGCACCCTTCGGCAGCGGCACACGGCGCTCGGTGGCCCGGTCGGGCAGACCGTCGGGCCCGTTGTCCATCAGCAGCATGTAGCTGTCAGGGTTGTCGGTGAGCTCGACCCACGACCGCACGACCCAGCCCTCACCGTCGGGATTGAACCGGTTGTTGTCGTCGCGGTGGATCGACTTGATCGCCTGCTCACGGTCTTGCGGCTCGAGCTTGATGATGCGAACCCGACCGAAGTTGGCGCCGACCCCGCCGACGTAATCGCGCAGCGTTGGGGCGATCTCGGCGTTGGAGGTCCAGAGCGCATCCTTGTCGGTCTTGCCCTTGTCCCAGAAGCCGCGGCAGTCGAGTTCGCCGTCGGCGGACGCGATCGGCGCGAAGTTGGTGTCGCCACCTGACTTCCAATCGAGGTACTCGAGCGACTCCCATTCGGATGCCGGCACGTCGGTCGGCATCGACGCCAGCTCGACGACACCGGTGTCAGCCAAGATCGGCATGCGGTAGTGGTCGCTGGTCAGCGGGATCTGCACGCTCCAGTGATCCTGATTCGGCCAAAAGCTCATGCGAATAGTCTAGGAACAGCGAGGGTGCCGGCGCAGAGCACTTGGTCACATCGGTTGGTCAGGGCAGTTGGGTCGTCTCGGACGGATCGGGCAACGGGGGCAGTGTGTCATCGAGCCGCACGTCGTTGGGGATCTCGAGTTCTTGGCCGATCTGGATCACGGCACCGTCGTTCGGTAGCCGATTGAGGCGAACGATCGATGACCTCGTCACCTGGTATCGCTTGGCAATGTCGTTGAGATTGTCACCCTCGGCGACGATGTAGAAGATGCGACGACTGTCGACCAGCGTCGTGGTGGTCGAGCTGCTCGTCGTGGTACGGATCGGCGGCAGCTGATCGAACGCATCGCTGTCGGAGGAACCGCAGCCGACAGCGAGCAGAACGAGCAGGCCGGCGGCCGTGGGGAGCAGGGTGATTCGGTGCATCAACATGGTGGATCTGTCCGTCAGGTTCCTCAATCGTAGGCGAGGCTGCCTAGCCTCCATCGGGTGCCGACCACTTCTCCAACTCTCGCCGACATTCCTGGCGCCCGTGCACCCGACCGTGAGTATCGCATCGACGCCGGCGGGATCGGCATCGCGATCCACGAATGGGGCGATGCCGATGCACCACCCTTGATGCTCGCCCACGGCGGTTTCGACTTCGCCCGCACGTTCGACACGTTCGCCCCGCTGCTGGCCGATGCCGGGTGGAGAGTGGTCAGCTGGGATCACCGTGGTCATGGCGACAGTGATCACGCTCACCTCTACTCGTGGGATGCAGACCTGCGCGACGCCGCTGTCGTGTTCGACCACGCCGCCGGCCGTCGAGCGGTTCCGGCGATCGGTCACTCCAAGGGTGGGGCGCTGTTGATCCAGCTGTCCGACGCCCAGCCGTATCGGTTCGCCAGTCTCGTGAACATCGACGGCATCCCTTCCAAGCGTCCGATCCCCGATGTCGCCGAGCACGAGCGCACGAAGATGCTGATCGGCGAGCTGACCGGATGGCTCGACCATCGACACGGCACCGCCGGTTCGCAGCGCAAGCCGGGCACGATCGATGAACTCGCCAAGCGTCGCGGCCGGATGAATCCCCGCCTGTCGGGCGATTGGCTGCGTTACCTGGTCACCGTTGGCGGTTCGGAAACCGACGATGGCTGGCGCTGGAAGCTCGACCCGTCGATGCGGTTCGGCGGTTTCGGACCGTGGCGTCCGGAGTGGGCGCTGATGCGGTTGGCCGGTCTCGGGGTGCCGTTCTACGGAATGCTGGTCGAGATCGAAGAGGCGATGGGGTGGGGTACCGAACCCGACGATGTGCGCCCGTTCATACCGGAAGGCGGGCGACTCGAAATGCTGCAAGGTGTCGGTCACTTCGCCCACGTCGAGCAGCCGATCGAGATGGCCGGCCGCGTACTCGAATTCCTCGGAGGACCCAAGTGAGCACCGAGCTCCTCACCCACAACCGGATCCTGTTGGCACTGCACACGTTGCGACCGGGAATCGGTCGCCCGCTGCTGCTGCTGCACGGCCTCGGCGAACAGTCGCCCGATTCCGCTCCGGCCTTCACCGACGACTGGGCGGGGCCGGTGGTTGCGCTCGACTTCACCGGGCACGGAGCATCCACGATGCCGGTCGGTGGTGGCTACACGGCGGAGATCCTGCTGGCCGATGCGGACGCCGCACTGACCCACCTCGGTGACGCAACCGTGGTGGGACGCGGGCTCGGCGCCTATATCGGCCTACTGCTGACCGGCGCTCGCGCCGAGAACGTGCACGGCACCGTGTTGGCCGACGGCCCTGGCCTGTCGGGCGGGCCGAGCTTCCCGACGTCACAGCCGGTGTTCTCACTGGAGACCGTCGATTCCACCCCTGACCCGTACGCCCTGGTCGAGCTGGGCCGCGACCTGCGACCGCCCGACTACGCGACGACGTTCACCCGAATGGCGGTGCAACGCTCCGCCCTCGACGAGCCGATCACCGTCGTCGCTCGCTTTCGTCCGTCTTGGCTGCGAGCCGTCGCCGAGGAACCAGGCGTCGCCGAGGCGACGTCGATCGCAGCGGCGCTGGCGAACTATCGGTCCTGAGTTTTCGTGCCGCCCCACGCCCGGAGGGGGTTAGCCGTGGCGCTCGGCGACGAGGTCTGCGACGATCCGGGCGCTGATCGCGACCATCGCCAATCCCCCACCGGGGTGGGCCGAGCCTCCCACGAGGTACAGGCCATCGACGGGGCCGACGTTGTCGGGGCGTTGGAAGGTCGCCTGCTTGCCGTTCGACGACGTGCCGTGGATCGCACCGTCGACGGCGCGGTAGCGGGCCTCGAAGTCGGCCGGCACCAGCGTGCGGGTGAAGTCGATACGGGTCCGGATGTCGTAGCCGCGTTCGGCCAGCCGGTTGAGCACGGCGGCGGTCATCAGCTTGCGGTCGATCCCCACGGCGGGAGGCGTGGTGATGTGCAGATACCAGTTCTCACCATCGGGCGGTGCCTGGCCGGGATCGGTCACCGAGGACACGCAGGCGTAGACCGTCGGATCGATCGCCATGCGGCCTGACTCGAGGTGCTCGAACTCCTGGCGATCGTGGAGCGAGAAGAACACGTTGTGGTGGGCGATCCCATCGGTTCTTCCCCGCACGGCGGCGCAGATCACGAAAGCGCTCGACGACTTGCCTGCCCGCTCCAACCGCTTCGCCTGCTTGGGAAGAGGAACCAGGTCGGTATAGAGGTGGGTCGCATCGACGTTCGACACGACCACATCGGCCGACTCAGAGCCGCCATCGGCCAGTTCGACGCCGGTCACCCGCTTGCCGGCGACAGCCACGCGTCCGACGTCGGTGCCGAGCCGGATCGTGACGCCGACCCTCGTTGCCACCTGCTCCAGCGCGTCCCGCAATCGGCCCAGCCCACCCATCACGTACCAGCAGCCGAACGCTTGCTCGATGTGGGCGTTCCACGCCAGCGTGCCCGGAGCGAGGAACGGCGACGACCCCGAGTAGGTCGCGTAGCGACCGACCAGTTGCTGGAGACGCGGGTCGTCGAACTGATCGGCGGCGGACTTGGCGAGCGTGCGCTTGCCGTCGAGCTTGGCGATGTCGAGCGGCGATCGCATCCGCGGCAGCATCGTCGGCGGCGAACCGACCGGTCCTGAGAGGAACGTGCGCTCGCCGGCCTCCCACAGCTGGGAGGCGTGCTCGGCGAAGCGCGTCCAGTCGGCGCCGGCGCCCGGGCTGAAGACGTCGAGTGACATCAGGAACGCCGCTGGGTCGTCGGGCACGTCGAGCGTCGAGCCGTTCGGCCAGCGGTACCGGATCTGCGGGTCGAGCCGCACGAGCTCGACCTCATCGGCCAGCGTGGTGCCGGCGAGCTGGAACAGCTCGTCGAAAACGTGCGGCAGTGTGAGCAGGGTCGGGCCGAGCTCGAACGAGTAGCCGCCCTCCTCCAGCGTGGCGAGCTTGCCGCCCACGATCGGATTGCGTTCGATCAACTCGACCTGATGTCCGGCGACCGCCAGCCGGATCGCCGACGCCAGCCCCGCGATCCCTGCTCCGATGACGATCGCTTTCACGCCCGCTGTCCTACCAGACGAACCACCGCCGCAGCGGCAACCAGCCATCGATTGGTGGTCATTCCGTGCGGCTTGCGGAACCGCAGCCGATCCTCGGGACGAGTCGACCGACCCGGTTGGAATAGGCGGTGTAGTTGGAGCCGTGGAACTCGCGTCAAGTACGGCTCCTCGACGGAGCGGATCTGTAGCTCGATCGCGGCGATCAAGAGCCCGAGTCCGGCAGCCGAGATCGGGTTGGGGACCATCACCGCAAGCCCGAGAGCCACAACGATCATCGCCGAGAAGATCGGGTTGCGAACGACGCCGAACGCGCCGCTCGTCACCAGCTCAGTTTGCTCCTCGTTGTCGACGCCGATCCGCCACTGGTCGCCCATGCTGAGTTGGGCAAGGAAGGCCGCTGCGATTCCGATCGCAGCGACGAGGCCTCCGATGCTGCGAACCCAGCCGTCATCGATCCAAGGGGCCAGCCCGGCCATCTCGGCGATCGGTGCAGCCAACCCGGCGACCATCGCAACCACGAGCATCCATCCGGCGAGCCACTCGGTCGAGCCCGCACGAGCATCCAACGCTCCAGTGCGTATTCCACTGTCGCCGGTTCGATGCTTCTGAATAGCCGTCCGGGCGACGAACACCACCAGAAACATGATGGTGAACAGCACCAACGCCAGCACCGGCATCACGACAACGTCGCCAAGTGATCGTGTTCGCCGATCCGAAGTTCGACCGTGGCGAGATCGTTGAGCGCATGGGCAAGGGCTACTGATGCCAACTCGTACCGGACTCTGCGCCCTTCGCGTTCGGCGCGCACCAATCCGCACCCTCGCAGGCACGCCAAATGGTTCGAGAGGTTCGGTTGGCTCGTGTCGATCTGGGCGAGCAGGTCGCTGGGGTACGAGGGCCCATCCAGCAACAACAGCAAGATGTGCCGACGGATCGGGTCCGCCAAAGCCGTACCAAATCGTTCAAGAGCGCCAAGCGCCTGCAGGTTCGTTGCCACGGGCATACATCACACGATATCAGTTGACCCTGATATCAGCATGCCCTGATGTATAGTCTTCAATGCCGCCCACACCAATCGAGCGGCCGACCGACCGGCGCCTACGCCCGGCGCAGCAGCCCTTGGAGTGGTTGCGGCTGGCAATCGAGGTCGAGGGCGAGCACGAACAAACTCGCGTAGCGCAGCTTGCGGCCGGCACCTGCGCCCAAGAACCGGCGAACCTGAGCGTCGAAGGTGGCCGCCCGCCAGGCCGGCTGCTTCCGAAGCGTGTGCAGCGACGCCAGGTCGCCTTCGTCGGCCAGAACCGTTTCGATGCGAGCGGGCCCGACGGCCCGAATCAGCTCATCTTCGAGGTCCCGGTGGCACACGAAGAAGCCCGCCTGCTCGAGTTCCTCGGGAGTTCGAGGCTTGTCGTAACCCGATCTCGCCAAAGCGTGACGGACATGGCGTTCCTCACCGGCATCACAGAGACCGCTGACACGAAGCCCGGCGCCATTGGGGCCGAACCGAGTCAGGTAGGACGCCATCGCCTGCGCCCCGCCAACCGGAATCACGACCACGCCCTCGTCGGCGAGGTCACGCCCTTGCATGCCAGCCAGAGTTTCGATGGCGATCTGGTCGCTGACACCCTCGACCAGCACCACCGACCGGGCGTCTTGTGCTCGCTCCAAGGCATTCGCCGTTGCCCGCAGTGGAGCATCCTGACCGCTCGGGTACCCGGGCACTGAGCGCTCATCACGTTGCCCCATTCGTCGTCGCATCCCCTCTCCACTTCCGCACACGCACCGTATCCGGCAGCGCTGTCGTCCTGGGCCAGGAATATTGGGGGTCGGTCGCCTACGTTTGGGGCGTGACCCCCGGCCAACACGGAGATGAAACCTATGACCGTTGATCCTGCACGCATCGTCGAGCCATCGTTCTGGCACCAGCCGCTCGAGGCCCGGATGGCCGAGTTCGCCGAGGTCCGCGAACTCGGGGCATTCGTGCCGATCACGGTCGACAACCCCTTGATCGGGGCGCCCGAGACGTTCTACGCCGCCACCCGGCTCGAAGACGTCACGGCGATCAGCAAGCACCCCGACGACTTCTGCTCGTCGCGCGGCGCTACGTCGGTGTTCGATCTGCCGACCGAGATGCTCGAGTACTTCACCGGGTTCATCAACATGGACAACCCGCGCCACGCCCACCAACGCCGAATCGTCGCCAAGACCTTCACCCCGACCGAGCTGGCCGGGGTGTTCGATTCGGTCGAGCAGATCTGCACCGAGGTGATCGACGAGTTCTGTGAGCAGGGCGAGGTCGACTTGGTGCAGGCGCTGTCGCAGCCGTTCCCGCTGATGATCATCTGCGACATGATGGGCGTGCCTCGTAGCGAACTGGGCACCGTGCTCGACGCCACCAACGTCATCCTCGGCGGCGGCGACCCCGAATACCTCGACGAGGTCGACCCGATCGGCGCACTGATCGGCGCCGGCGTGAAGCTGACCGAGCTGATGACCGAACTCGTCGAGCACCGCCGCACCAACCCCACCAACGACCTCGTGTCGCGGCTGGTCCACAACGAGGCGCCCGAAGACATGATGAATCCGAACGAGATCGCCTCGTTCTTCATCCTGCTGGCGACCGCCGGCAACGACACCACACGCAACGCGATCAGCCACGGTATGGACCTGCTGTCGAAGAACCCCGAGCAGCGCCAACTCTGGCAGAGCGACGTCGGCGGGCTGTCCGCCACCGCCGTCGACGAGATCGTCCGAGCCGCGTCGCCCGTCACCTTCATGCGCCGCACGGCGACGCGCGATGTCACCGTGTCCGGTCACGACTTCCACGACGGCGACAAGGTCGTCATGTTCTATGGCGCTGCCAATCGCGATCCCCGGGTGTTCGAGAATCCCGAGGCGTTCGACGTCAGGCGTAGCCCCAACCCGCATGTCGGGTTCGGCGGCCCTGGACCCCACTTCTGCTTGGGTGCTCACCTGGCACGTCGTGAGGTCGGGATCGTGTTCCGCGAGCTGTTCCGTCGGCTTCCCGACATCGAGGTCAGCGGCACGTCGGTGCCGTTGCAGTCCTCCGGTCTTCCGCTGGTGGCCGGCATCAAGCACCTCCCCGTCACCTTCACCCCCACCGCCCCGATCGGCAAGTAGCCCCCGACCGGTTCCGAGGTCGATGAGATCGCACTGAGAACCACCGGGTGGTTCTGGATGCGATCTGTTGCGGCTGCGACGCGAAACGCAGAGCGGAAACAATCTCTGACCGATTGCTCAAGCTCTGGCGTGGATCTGCCGATAGGGCCACCATGGCGGGCCGGTCCAACGTTTCTGCGCCGGGAGCACACCTGTCGCGGCAAGCAGGGGTATATGGGCTCGAGGCGGGGCGTGACCTCGCCCGTCGCGGCCAACGCAGTAGGCGTCGCCGCAACCGGGTCGTGCGGAGCCTGTTGACGGTCGTGGTGATCGGTTTCGTCGGTGGAGCCGGGTGGTTCGGGTACACCGCATACGTCGAGCACGACACCAACGAGCAAGTCGAGAACGACCGCCGCGTGGCCGAGATCGAGCAACAGCGGATCGGCCGCACGACCGACGACCTGATCGAGCAGCTCGAGCAGACGCCTGCCTGGAACGGTCCCGGCAATCCGACGTTCGGGGTCGGCGACGACATCGAACCTGACACCGATCCCTGACACCGATCCCTGACACCGATCCCTGACACCGATCCTTCAGGACAGCGAGAAGCCCTTGCGGAGCGGCCGGATGACCCGCTCCTCCGTGAAACCCAGCGAGGCGTACAACGATCGCGCACCGTGCAGGCTCTC
Organism: uncultured Acidimicrobiaceae bacterium; assembly: GCA_963700265.1. GTDB lineage: Bacteria > Actinomycetota > Acidimicrobiia > Acidimicrobiales > Ilumatobacteraceae > Ilumatobacter. The sequence continues at coordinate 118,798 of CAVOWX010000014.1, forward strand.
ACGGACCGTCAGGTGGATCGGCGCAGCATCGAGCCGCCGCAACGCGGCGACGCCGGCGCGCACCAGCTCCGCACCGAACCCGCTTCGCCGATGCTGGGGCACGACCCCGAGGAAGTCGATGTACCCCGAACCATCCGGTTCCACCTCCACCGCCACGTACCCGACGAACTCGCCGTCGGATTCGGCCACGAGGCGGACGTGGCTCGCATCGCCTCCGAGCACCAGGCGACGACCCGTGGTGTGTGTCCCGGCGAACAGCTCGTCGTGGAACACCGCAACCGTCGTCAGGTCGCCCTTGTCGGTTGGTCGCAGCGAAATCCCCGGTGGTGCCAGCTCGATCTCGAGACAGAGCGCCGAGGATCCCTCCTCGGCGACGAAGCCGACCGTCGTTGCCCACCGTTGGCAGCGTTCGAACCCGACGTCGATCGCCATCTCCTCCTGCGTCATCGACGGCGGCAGCAAAACCGAGCAGTCGGCGTACAGGCGGTCGGCCACAGCGTCCCAGCCGGCACTCTCGACGAACGGTCCGAGCCAGAACACTCGTCCGATCTCGTCATCGGTCTCCCCGACCAGCCACCCCACCAGGCGATCCTGTTCGAAGGCCAGCGCCGACACCGATCGCCAGTCGATTGCCTCCAGATCACCGAGGATGCTGTCCGTTTCGACACCCAGATAGGCGATCGCTTCGGCGTGATTCGCCTGCAATCGGGCCGCCAGCTCGACCATCGTCTTCAGGTCGCCCTCGGTGGCGGAACGGAACTCCATAGCAGCAGTGTTGCATTTCACCGGCTAGATCAGCCGATGAGTTGTCGAGCCGCCGCCGGCTCGCTCGTCAGCGCCAGCTCACAGTCTGAGCAGCGAGGTCGCCTTGGCGTACTCGTCGACTCGCTGAGCGGCGAGCTTGCCCGAGATCAGCACCATCGGCACACCGACACCCGGGAGCGTCGACGAACCCGTGAACACCAGCCCCGGAACCCGCTTGTCGGTATTGCCAGGACGGAACGGTCCGCTCTGACGAAACGTGTGCGAGAGCGCGAACGGCGTACCGCGCTCCATCCCCATCGACTCCCAATCGAGCGGGTCGATCACCCGCTCCACGATGACGTCGTCGACCGGGTAGCCCAGCCGTCCGACGCGACTCCGGAGATCATCGGCGAACCGATCGCGGTCGCGCGCCCAGTCGAGATTGCCGTCGAGGTTCGGCATCGGTTCGAGCGCGTACAGCGTCGAGCAGCCCACCGGCGCCAGTGAAGGATCGCTGATCGACCCCATGCTGATCAGGATCGAGGGGTCCGGCATCCTGATACCGCGCTTCATCAGCGCCTTGAACGATTCATGGAAGTCGTTGCCGAAGTGGATGTTGTGGTGGGCGGCACCTTCGGGCGCAGTGCCGCGGACCCCGGCCACCCACAGCAGACACGATGGCGAGTACCGGCCGCGCCTGGCAACCCTCGGCGCCTCGACGCCTCCGAGCAGCGTTCGATATGCAACCGGCAAGTCGGCATTGCAGACGACCGCGTCGGCAGGGAGTCGTTCCTCACCGCCCAGATCGACACCCGAGACGGCACCCTCGCCGGTGCGCAGAATGCGAGAGACATCCGTGTCGTATCGAATCGATGCGCCGGCCTCGACGACCGCCCGCGCCAACCCGGTGGCGATCGAGTGCACACCGCCGCGCGGGGCAAACACCCCGGCCACGGTGTCCATGTAGGTGATCACCGAGTACAGCGCCAGCGCCTCCTTCGGTGCCAGCCCGGCGTACATCGACTGGAAGCTGAACATGCGGCGCAGGCGCGGATCCTCGAAGAACTCGGCGACCTTGCCGTCGAGTCCGCCGAACCCGCCGAGCCGAATCAGATCGAGCACAGCCCGCCATCTCCTCAGCAGTTCGATCGGCGAGCCGTAGTTGGTATCGATGAAGCGCGGCATTTCGAGCTCATACAGCTCGGTCAGCCACTCGCAGAACTCGTTGAAAGCGCCGGCTTCACGTGGGCCGGCGAACTGCCGAATCTCCTCGGTCATCGCCCCACGTCCATGTCGCACGCGCAGCTCAGATCCATCGGCGAACACCGCCCGGTACATCGGGTCGACGGGGTCGATCGTGACGTAGTCGGACATCTTGCGATCGACGGCGGCGAACACGTCCTCCAGCAGATGCGGCATCGTGAAGACCGTCGGCCCTGTGTCCAGCCGGAAGCCGTCTTGCTCGATGATGCCCGCCCGACCGCCCGGCCGCGACCCGCGCTCGAGCACCGTGACCTCGTGGCCGGCGGCGACGAGGTGAGCCGCTGCGGACAGGCCACCCAGGCCGGCTCCGATCACGATGATCCGCATGGTCAGCTCTCCCGCTGACTGACGAACTCAGCGAGCGCCACGAGCTCGTCGCGAGCTGAGGCGGCGATGTCGGCAGCCTCGATCGCCCGGACCGCCTCGCGCGTGAGCCGAGCGATCGTTGTTTCGAGGTCGGCCAGTGCGCCGGTGTCGACGATTGCCTGTTGGACGGCGGCGACGTCGGCATCGGTGAGCTCGGGGCGCCCGACCATTTCGAGTACCTGACGCTGCGCCGGATCGGCTGCGGCCAACGCCCGTGCCAGCAGCGGCGTCGGCTTGCCTTCACGCAGGTCGCCGCCGACCGGCTTGCCCGTGGCGGCGGTATCACCGAACGCGCCCATCACGTCATCGCGCATCTGGAACGCATCGCCGAGCGGCAGCCCGTAGGCGCTCAGCGCCGGGACGAGCAGTTCGAAACGGTCGGGGTCGGCGAGCGCAGCACCGAGATGGAGCGGCCGTTCGATCGTGTACTTGCCCGACTTGTAGCGGCAGATCCGTTCCGCCTGCTCGACACTGCGGACGCCACTGACCGAACCGAGGATGTCGAGCACCTGTCCGACGTTGAGCTCGATCCGTAACTCGTTCCAGATCCCCCAGGCGACTCGGTTGGCGTCGATCAGCAACCGATCCGAGTACACGAAGGCCAGATCGCCGATCAGGATCGCAACACCCTCCCCGAACCGGCGTGACTCGCCGCTCCAACCGTTGGCGGCGTGGCGATCGGCGAAGGTGTGATGTGTGGTGCGTTCCCCACGGCGGCTGTCGGCGTCGTCCATCACATCGTCGTGAAACAGCGCGAAGGCGTGCATCAACTCGAACGCTGCCCCGGCATCGACGATGATCGGTGCCTCCGGATCGCCCCCGACAGCAGCTGCGCCCCACGCACAAAACGCAGGACGAAGGCGCTTACCTCCGGACAACACGAGCCGTCGAATTTCTGCCATCGGGTCACGAAGATCGGGATCGAGGGCGGCCCATCGTTCGAGTTCGGGCGTGAGCACTGCGTCGAGGCGAGCGGCCACCCGATCAGCGATAATTCGCAGGCTTGGCGGCGCTTCTGCGGTCACGCCACTGAGGCTATGGCGAATCCTCGGCGGGCGTGTCTCCAACCTGGGTCGCAGCATCGAGATCGGCGATCACTTCGTCGATTCGAAGCCGGGCGTTGCCGATTCGGTCACGGCACAGGGCGATCAGGTCAGCGGCCCTGGCGACCCGCTCGGCGAGCCGGTCGACATCGACATCGGACCCTTCCAGCTCGCGCAGGATCGTGTCGAGTTCTGCGAGCGCATCGGAATACCCGATCGTTTCGGCGTTTGGTTCAGTGCTCACGGTTCCTCGATTCGGCTGGTCAGGCTGCCGTCGGCGACCTGGGTGGTGATGACATCGCCCGGCTGGGCATCTTCGATCGAACGCAGAACGGCACCATCGGCAGAACGCGTCACACTCCATCCGCGGCGCATCAGATTGACCGGATCGAGCAACGCCAGACGCTGATCGATCGAATCGACCCGACGCTGGTGACCGTCGAGGACCTGCGGGGTGCGGTCGGCCAGGCGCCGAGCGGTGGCGTCGACACCACGTCGCCAATCGACCAGCTGACGGCGGGGTGCGTTGCGGAGCCGCTCACGACGTGTGGCGAGACGTTCGTCGGCGCGTTCGACGGCAGCGTGAGTGCGGCGGGCGATTCGATGGGCACGCTCGGACAGCGCCGTGGTGTTGGCATCCAACCCGTGCAGCGAGCGTGCTGTAATCGCTGCCCATCGCTGTTCTGTGGCGTCGCGAAAGGTGACCACCCGGTCGATCAGCGCCGCCGCACATGCGGTCGGGGTCTTCAGTGAGCGATGGGCGACCTCGTCGGCGACGCTGGTGTCGATCTCGTGACCGAGACCGGTCAAGACCGGCAGCGGACTGGTCGCGATCGCCAGCGCGATCGGCTCGGCGTCGAACGTGGCCAACTCATTGCGGGCGCCACCGCCCCGGATCACCACGACCACGTCGAGATCGGTGCGATGGGTGAGCGTGCGGATCGCTGCGGCGACCGATCGCTCGGCGAACTCACCCTGCACTCGGGTGTCGCAGACGCTCAGTTGAAACCCGAGACCGCTGGACACGAGCTCTTGGTGAAAGTCGTGCCACGCCGCGGTTCCGACGCTGGTGACGACGCCGACCCGCAGCGGGGCGATCGGCATCGGACGGCCACGATTGGCATCGAACAAGCCGGTCGCCACCAGCCGCCGCACCACCTGGTCACGGGCCTGGGACAGCTCGCCCAGTGTGAAGCGAGGGTCGATGCCGGCCATCTTCAAGCCGAGTCGCCCGTTCGGGGCGTAGTAGTCGAGGGCACCGAAAATGCGGACCTTCATGCCGTTGGCGAGTTCGAGCCGGTTCTTGCGCAGCAGCGGGGTGAGATTGCGCATCATCGGAGCGAACAGGGACACGTTCAACACCGCTTTGCCTTGCTCGCCGTGCTCGACGAGGGCGAAGTACGTATGCGGGCCGCTGCGCCGCAACCCGTCGATCTCGCCGCGCACCCATACGCCGTCGGAGAAGCCGCGTCGGAGTTGGTCGTTGATGGCGTCGGCCAACTCTCCCACCGTGTAGGTGGGGTTGGTGGGGTCGTCGTGCGGCTCGTCGCCGAAGTCGAACGCTGGCTGGCTCACGACGTTCGATTCTTGCCGGAACGTCGATCAGGGTCTGCATCCGCCGTCGGTGGGGCGACGAACAGACGAGCAATCGCGGCGCCGATCGGGCAGAACCGGCGGCACGATAGGGGCATGCAGCGTTTGCTGGAGTACGCCCGCCGCGGCGCCTGGATGGCGCTCGGTCTGCTGTCGGTCGCCGTGGGGGCGATCGGCATCGTGGTGCCGGGCCTGCCCACGACGGTGTTCTTCATACTCGCCGCCGCCTGCTTCGCTCGCTCGCACCCCGCACTCGAGCAATGGGTGCTCAACCTCCCCCGCATTGGGCCCGCCGTACGGCGATACCGGGCCGGGTTGGGCATGCCGTTGCGCGCCAAGTACTGGGCGATCGGGATGATGGTGCTGTTCGTCACGCTCAGCATCGTGATCATGGGATCGTGGGCGTTCGGGCTGGCGATCGGTGGGCTGGGAGCGATCGGGGTGTGGTACGTGGGCACGCGGGTACCGACAACGCCTGCGGAAGCGCTCATCGCCGAGCCCACCTGACCATCACGTCGCCGCGCCAGGACCGCCGCCCGGCGCTGATCAGGCCCCGAGACGCCGCACGTTGGGCGGCGTTTCGTCGATATCGGAGTCGGAGTCGTCGAGCATCGGGAACAACTGGCCATCGATCGCCAGATTGCGTTCTCGGCGCACCGCCTCGAGTTGCTGCAGCGGCTTTTCCAACTGCCGCTTGCGAGTGCCGACCAGTTCGTCGAACTGACGGTCGAGCTGATCGAACTTGTTCTTCACCTTGTCGAGCTGCTCGGAGTACTTCTGCCACTGATTGCCGAAGCTGCCGATCAGGGCCAGGATCTGATCGCTGGTCTGCTCGACCACAAAGTTGTCGTAGGCCTGACGGATGACTCCGAGAAAGGCGAACAGGGTGAGCGGCGAACACATCACGACGCGCTGCGTCATCGCATCGTCGATCAGACCCGGATCGCCCTCGTGGATGAAGCCGGTGAGCTGTTCGTTGGGCAGGAACAACAACACGTAGTCGACCGACTCGCGGGCAGACTCGCGGGCGTAGTCACGCTTGGCGAGCTCTTTCACGCGGGCCCGGACATCACGCAGGAACGCCGCCCGATGAGCCTGACGCTCGGCATCGGTATTGGCCTCCATGTAGCGCAGGTACCCGGCCATCGGGAACTTGACGTCCATGTAGAGCTCGTGCCCCTTCGGCAGCGGGAACGTGAAGTCGGGACGGCCGGTGGCACCGTCGAGCTGTGTTTGCTTGACGTAGTTGACGTTCTCGACGAAACCCGCCAGGCGCAGCACATCCTCGGCCATCCGCTCGCCCCATTGACCGCGGGCGGTCGGGCTGGCCATCGCCTCGCGCAGCGCCCGCGCCGATTCGGACAAGGTTTGGGTGACCTCGGCATGGCTGCGCAACGACTGATCGACCTGGCCGAACTTCTGGGCGCTGGTGTTGGCGAGCTCGGTGACGATCGAACCGAGCTTGGTGAGCTCGGACCGCATCTCGGCGTGCACCTGATCGAGCCGAGAGTCGATGACATCTTTCTTGGCGGTCAGCTCGGCGGTCGACTCGTCACGAACCTGCTTGGCGGCGGTGCCCAGCTGCTCACGCTGCATGACGGCCGACTGCTGCAGGGCCGCCATCACCGCCGCATCACGCTCGGCAGCGGATTGCACCCGCATCTCGGCCAGCGCAGTCAGCATTGCCTCGTGCACGACCTCGTCGACCGACGTGTCGGGCAAGGCGGCTGCAGCCAGGGCAGCGCGCTCGTAGCGACGACGAGTGAATTCGACGGCGGCGAGCGCAGCGGCCACCCCAACGGCGGCCACGAGCACCACGATCATCAACATCTCCATACCGACCATGATGACCATGGGGTGTCACAAGGTTCGCGGACCCCCGCTGAGCTGGTGTTCAGCGTTCGGGGAAGACGAAGCAGCGCTCGGCCAGCGCGCCGAGCGCGTAGGTCTCGTAGTCGATGCCGAAGTCGGAGTAGATCACGCGGCAGCGGTTGCTCCAGGTCAGCGCCTCGGGAGCCGAGATGCGGTGGACGACCTGCATCACGCCACCCTCGTAGACCCGGTATTCGGCCCAGGTACCCGGAAAGTCCTTGACACAGCCGATCTCGATCGACGGCACCGCGCTGCGGACCATCTTGCGAACCCGGTGACGATGGGTGTGCCCGGCGGTGTACCCGATCACGTGCCGGTGGCGAACACACAGGTCATCGAGAGCGTCGCTGGCGTCGGGGTGCATGCCGAAGTAGTCGTCGCTGCGGTTGGCGGTGGGTTCGCTGGGCACCCATTGCTGGTGATGTCCCATCAGCAGCACCCGTCCGCTGATCGTTGCCAGGCGGTCGTCGACTTCAGCAACTTGAGCCGTCCGCAGTCCACCGGTGGTCTGACGCGGGATCGTGGTGTCGAGCAGGCCGATCGTGAGGCCCGGCAACTCGATCCACTGGTCGCCGGCGTACCGCTGTTGTCCCTGGTAGGCGTCGTGGTTGCCGCGCACCACGTGCAACCGCTCGCCGAACGGCTGACGCCAGCAGGCCTCGAACGCCGCCCATTCCTCATCACGTCCGTCGACCGACAGATCGCCTTTGACCACGATCGCATCGGGCGTCAGGGCCACCACCTCGGCGGCCGCCGCCCGGTTCATCAGCTCGGGGTACGGCGGTTCACCGGGGAGCGGGCGGACGATCGGACCGTCGGTGCGCTGGTCGATCACCCCGCATTCGGTTTCGCCGAAGTGCACGTCGTTGACGGTTGCCACCCGAGCCAGAAGATCGCCCGCCGGCCGTGCCAGCGTGTGCAGTGCGATGCCGTGCAACTCGTAGTCGGTGTCGGGTGTCAAACCCTCGTAGCGATGCGTCGTCACCCCGTCGTGGAAGACAGCCAGATCGTCGGCGACGGTGGTCAGCTCGATCGCCGGGCCGGTCAAGCCGTTCAGCTCCAGGGTCGATCGGAGTTGGCGAACCGGTCGCGCTGCCACCAGCGCCCGCTGAACCTCCACGCCAACGTGCGGTCCTGCTCGGCGTGCACGGCCATCATCGGCTTCGGCCACAACGCCTCGACGGCGGCGACGATCGCGGCGGCTTCCTCGTTGGTCGGTGCGGGGCTGATCGCAACTGATGGTTGGGCGGACACGTCAGGCAGCGTAGTTGCCGAGCTGCCGTCGGTGTCCACCCACGTGAATCACTTGCGAACGGCGCGGGTCTTCACGATCATGTCGTGGAACGTGCGGTTCTCCGAATCCCACAGTGGCCACAGAAAGCCGAGGTAGCAGGGCAGGCCACTCAGGATCTTGGCGAAATAGCGGCCGACCGCCCGGCCGGTGCCGATCACGTCGCCGGTTCGTTCATCGACGATTCGGTAGCCGGCAGCGCCCATCCCCCAACTCTGTCCACGGGTACCGACTCGGCGGCAGTACAGCACGAGGTAGGTGATGAACCCGCCGACGTACAACAGCACGGCGACCCCGATCGTTCCACCGGTCGGTACGTCACAAATTCCGAACTCACCGTTGACCGTGCAGGTCTTGATCTCGCTCGGACCGGCGAACAGGGCGATGATCCCTGGAGCGAAGAACACCAACGAGATGATCCAGTCGATGATGGTTGCACCGACGCGCTGCCACCAGCCGGCGTAGTTCGTCTGCTGTTGGTACACCGGAGCGGCGCCGTACGTCGGCGGCGGCGGTGCTCCCAGCCCACCGAGCGGCGGGGGCGGGGGCGGCTGATTGGAACCAGGAGGTGGCGGAGGTGGAGGCGGTGGATTCGTCACCTGGACAGTGTGTCAGGATCGGGCACCCGGCAAGGGCATCCGCCACCGATCGGTGCTGACGAAGAGGTCGATCAGAGTGGGACGTTGCCGTGCTTGCGCTGCGGAAGGTCCTCGCGTTTGGTGCGCAGCACGCGCAGCCCTGCGACCACCTTGCGGCGGGTTTCGGCCGGGTCGATCACGTCGTCGATGAAGCCTCGTTCGGCTGCGGCATACGGGTTGGCGTACTTCTCGGTGTACTCCCCGACCAGTTCGGCGCGGCGGGCGACCGGGTCGGCAGCCTGTTGCAGCTCGCGGCGGTACACGATCTCCACGGCTCCCTGAGGGCCCATCACGGCGAGCTCTGCCGACGGCCAGGCGAAGGCCAGATCGGAGCCGATCGACTTGGAGTCCATCACCACGTACGCCCCGCCGTAAGCCTTGCGGGTGATGATCGAGATCCGCGGCACAGATGCCTCGCAGTAGGCGTACAGCAGCTTGGCGCCGTGGCGGATGATGCCGCCGTACTCCTGGTCGACGCCAGGCAAAAAGCCGGGCACGTCGACGAACGTGAGCAAGGGGATGTTGAAGGCGTCGCAGGTTCGAACGAAACGGGCGGCTTTCTCGGCCGACTCGATGTCGAGCACGCCGGCCAGGATCATGGGTTGGTTTCCGACGACTCCGACCGGATGCCCTTCGACTCGAGCGAACCCACAGATGATCGACTTCGCCCAATGTGGGAAGTACTCGAAGAACTCGCCGTCGTCGACCACCGACTTGACGACCTTGTGCATGTCGTAGGGCAGGTTCGAGCTCTCAGGGAGCAGATCGGTGAGCTCGGGACACAACCGATCAGGATCGTCGGCGGCGGCGTCGTCGACGGGTGGCTGCTCGAGATTGTTGGATGGCAGAAAGCCGAGCAGGAACCGGACGTCGTCGAGGCACGCCTTTTCGTCGTCGGCCACGAAGGTGGCGACGCCCGACTTGGAGGCGTGCGACATCGCCCCACCGAGTTCCTCCAGCGTGACATCCTCGCCGGTGACCGTCTTGACGACGTCGGGGCCGGTGATGAACATGTGCGACGCCTCGCGCACCATGAAGATGAAGTCGGTCATCGCCGGCGAGTACACGGCGCCACCGGCGCATGGTCCGAGGATCACCGAGATCTGCGGCACGACGCCGGACGATTGCACGTTGCGTCGGAAGATGCCGCCATAGCTGGCGAGGCTGACGACGCCTTCTTGGATTCGGGCGCCGGCGCCGTCGTTGAGCCCGACCACTGGTGATCCGGTCTTCAGGGCGAGGTCCATCATCTTGTGGATCTTCTCGGCGAACACCTCGCCGAGCGCTCCGCCGAACACGGTGAAGTCCTGGCTGAACACGAACACCTTGCGGCCATCGACCGTGCCCCATCCGGTGATCACACCGTCGGTGTATGGCCGCTCCTCGAGCCCGGCATCGAGGGCACGGTGGCGGGCCAGCATGTCGAGTTCATGGAAACTGCCCTCGTCGAGCAGGTAGTCGATCCGCTCGCGGGCGAGCAGTTTGCCCTTGGCGTGCTGGCGGTCGATCGAGCGCTGGGAGCCAGCATTCACGGCCGCCTCGCGGCGAGCGCGGAGGTCTTCCATCTTTTCGTTCATCGACGTCATCGGGGCCGACGTTACTTTGGCGACCGCACCACGAGGTAGGCCAGTCGCAGCAGGGCCTTTCACAAGTTCTCCTCAATCTCTACAATTTCAGGTCAACTCCGCAGGTCAGGGTGCCGAAGTAACGTCCATGCCTTCCACCCAAGACCCCCAGACCGAACCCGACCGGGGGTTCACCCTGATCGAACTCCTGATCGTGA
>CAVOWX010000015.1:0-727255 GCA_963700265.1 uncultured Acidimicrobiaceae bacterium
GTTGGCTGCCTCGGCGTCGAGCGCTGTGGCGAGGTCGCAGGTGATCGCCCGATTGAGGTTCTCCTTCATCAAGCGGGTGGCGATCGGAGCGCGGTCTGCCAACGATTGGCACCACGCCAGGGCGGCCTCCTCGAATCCGTCGTTCGGCCACACCTGGTTGACCATGCCCAAGTCCTTCGCCTCGGCGGCGGTGAGCCGTGGCGACGTGAAGTAGAGCTCCTTGGCCTTGGCGGTGCCGACGAGTTGGGTGAGGAACCATGAACCACCGAAGTCACCCGAGGCCCCGACTCCAGCGAATGCCGTGACCAAAACTGCCCGCTCGGCGGCGATCCGGATGTCTGCCGACAATGCGATCGACAACCCGGCCCCGGCGGCGGCGCCAGGCAGCACGGCCACGACCGGTTTCGGGAACTGGTGCAACGCCAACGAAACGGCTCGCTGCGAGCGACGAAGCAGGACGATGCTGTCGTCGATATTGGTCGACCTGCCGGGTCGGGCGACACCCGTGCGATGGGAGTCGTTCATGGCCTTGACATCGCCGCCGGCACAGAACGCAGCACCTGCACCGGTGACCATCACCACCCGCACGTCATCGTCGACGGTCATCGCTGTGAGCGCCCGATCGAACCCGGCGTACATGTCATTCGACAGTGCGTTCCTACGATCTGGCCGGTTGAACATGATCACACCGACGTTGCCGTCGACGTGTGCCAGCAGATCTTCGGTTCCAGTGTCGATCGAACGAGTCATCAGCCGAGCATGCCACTCCAGCACGCCGGGCGTCGATCTGGCGCTACCGCTCGACGGGTGGTGAGGGCGAACTCCCAGGGTGTCGGCCGCCGTGTGAGAATGGGGCGATGTCGCTGACGTTGAAGACCGGATACGAGATCGGCGAGCAGGTCGCTGGCGACCCGCTGGTGTGGGTCGTCGACGACTTCGTGACCGAGCTCGAGTGCGAGCACATCATGCAGATTGCAGCCGGCAAGGTGAGTGAGGCACAGGTCAGCAGATTCGGTGCCAACGCTCCCAGCGAGAAGCGCACCGGCAGCGTGGCGTGGGTCAAGCATGATCAGACGCCGATCGTTCGGGGCCTCGTGAAGCGGGTCAGCAACCTGGTCGGCGTGTCCACCAACCACGCCGAATCGCTGCAGGTCGTGCACTACGGCGAGACGCAGGAGTATCGCCCGCACTACGACGCCTGGGACATCAACAGCGCCAAAGGTCGTGAGAAGACGGCGGTCGGCGGCAATCGAGCTGTGACGGTGTTGATGTACTTGAACGAGGTCGACGAGGGCGGCGCAACCAGCTTCCCGAACCTCGGCATCGAGGTTGAGGCAATCCCTGGACGGATGTGCATCTTTCACGACCTGTACGTCGATTCGAGCGAACGTCACGTCGACTCGCTGCACGGCGGCACCCCGGTGCTGGCGGGGGAGAAGTGGGCGTGCAACCTGTGGTTCCGTGAGCAGCGCTATCAAAAGAAGGCGCCGGGAACCGTCAAGGGTCGTGGCTCAGGCGGCCGCGCCGGTGGACCCGGAACGCGCCCGAACCGCAAGGCGCAGCGGTCGGCCCGCAAGAAGAATCGGTAGATCCAACGGGCCGATGATCATCGTCGCCGTAGTCGGCTGGGCAAGCTGATTGAAGCCGGTTGCTGAACCACACCGGCTCGCCGGGCGAGCACGTCGTTCACTTCGGCGCCGACCACGAGCACGAGACTCAGGACATACACGAGGCTGAGCGCCAACAGGATCGCGCCGACACCGCTCTGGACCTGGTTGGCGGTTCCGGCGAACCGAACGTACAACGCGAACAGTTGGCTGGCGCCGAGCCAACCGACGGCCGTAACGAATGCTCCCGGCAGGTCGTGTCGCCACGGCGTGCGGTGGTGAGGGCCGATGTGGAACAAGGTCGCGCACCAGAGCACGACACCGACGAACACCGCTGGTGCCGTGAACCATTGCGTCACCGAGCTCATCGGGAGCGAAGGCAGGATCGCAAGTACCGTGGCCGATCCGGCGGCGACGATGATCGTGCCGATCCCGAGCCCGATCGCCGCCAACCTGAGATGCCACCACGACCGGCCATCCTCGACTTCGTAGGCGACGTCCATCGCTCGGATCAGCCCGGCGAACGCCCGCGACAGGGTGAACAATGCGGCCAGGGTGGCAACGGTGGCCACGCCGGCGTTCGAGCCGTCGAACAGCTCGGTGATCGCCTTCGAGAGCGTCTCGGAGTCGACCAGCGTGTCGGCCACGAACTGCTGGAGCTCGTCCTCTACGTCGTTCGACACCGACGTTCCTGCGATCGTCTCGAGTGAGCTGAGGGCGCTCACCAACGCCAGCGCGGCGGCGGGGATCGACAGAATCGTCCAAAACGTGATCGAGGCGGCCAGGTCGCCGGCGCCGTCCTTCCGATACTCGTTCCAGACGTCCTTGGTGAGCTGCCAGAGCCAACGCATCAGCGGTCGCAGGGCTGCCGGCGGGGTGGGGCTGTGTCGTGTCGAGGGTCATCGGGATCGAGGTCGAGCGTACGAGCAACCGTGTTCGGTGCCGACGGAACGGTCGCGACTTCGCCCGCTCCGGCGATCGACGTGACAGCATCGAGCCATGAACTCACGGATGGCGAGCTGAATGATGGAACGTGCGTACACCGGCAAGTGGTTCGAGGAGCTCGCTCCTGGGAACGTGATCCAGCATGCGATTCGGCGCACGATCACCGAGTCGGACAACGTGATGTTCACGTCGATGACGATGAACCCGGCCTGGCTGCATCTCGATTTCGACTACGCCGCCAACGAGACCGAGTTCGGCAAGCCGATCGTGAACTCGATGCTGACCGTTGCGATGGTGATCGGGATCAGCGTGCACGAGACGACTCTCGGTACCACGGTCGCCAACCTGGGCTTCAGCGAAGTCGTGTTTCCGGCGCCGCTGTTCCACGGCGACACGCTGCGGGTCGAGACCGAGGTTCGAGCCGCCCGTCCCTCGAAATCACGCCCGACCCAGGGCATCGTCACCTTCGAGCACCGAGCCTTCAACCAACACGACACCCTGGTCTGCCGCGCCGTACGCGACGCCCTGATGCACAACCGCCCCCGATAGCCCGTTCTGTTCAGCAAATCGGGTGTGGGGGGCGGTTGTCTGCTGCACGGAACGGGGTTGCTCAGGGGTAGGAGAGGGCGATCACTCGGCGGGCCTGCGCCGCCAGCGGTTCGTCGACCATCTGGCCCTCGAAGTCGATCGCTGCCAGCCCTGCTGACACTGCTGTTTCGTAGGCAGCCAACAACCGTGGGCGCGCTCGACCTCCTCATCGCCAGGCACGAAGGCTTGGTTGGCGAGCGGCACCTGGCCGGGGTGAATGCACAGCTTGCCGGCGTAGCCGAGAGCACGCGCCTCGCCGGCCTCGCGTACGAACCGCTCATCGTTACGGAAGTCGGTGACCACCTGGTCGAGTACCGGTACGCCGGCCAAGCGTCCGGCGATCGCCACCATCGATCGGGCGACGACGACCTCGTGGTTGCCGTCGGTCCGGACGCCGCCCATGTCGGCGATGAAGTCTTCGGCGCCGAAGTAGCCCGCCACCACCTGCGGGTGGGCGAGCAGGATGCGGGCGTCGGCGACGCCGAGCGCCGTCTCGAGCCCGGCGATCACGCCGAGATCGCCGAACCCGGCGGCACCGAGTGCCTCGGAGACAGCGTTCAGACCGGCGATCGTCTCGACCTTCGGCACGACGATCGCCGTCAACTCGGCGGCGAGACCATCGCGGACATCGTCGATGAACCATTCGGTCGGCTGAGCGTTCACGCGTACGGTCACCTGGCAGCCCGCCACGGCCAGCCCAGGGGCGAGGCGGCGAGCGTTGGCGCGTCCTTCCGCCTTGGCGTTGGCCGGGGTCGCATCCTCACAGTCGATCACGACCGCGTCGGCGCCGCGTTCGGCCAACTTGGTGACAAAATCGGGCCGCACCGCCGGAGCGAACAACAGCGACCGGATACGACCGATTTGTTTCATCAGGCGCCGATCATCGAGCGCTTGGCGACCTCTTCGAGCATCACCTCGGTGGCACCACCACCGATCGGCAAGATCCGCGCATCGCGGCACATCCGCTCGACCGGGGTTTCGCGCATGTAGCCCATGCCGCCGTGGAACTGCACGCAGTCGTACATGATCTGGTTGATCGCCTCGGCCCCGAACGCCTTGACCCCGGACATCTCTTTCACGTTGTCGAGCCCCTCGTCGCCCAACCAGGCGGCGTGGTACATCGAGGCCCGCACAGCGTCGAGCTTGGCCTGGTTCATGGCCATCCGTTGTCGGATCGCGCCGAGGTCGTACAGCGTCCCATCGAACGCCTTGCGCTCCTGCGTGTACGCCAACGTCTGGTCGATCGCCGCCTGCGTCGCCCCGCAGCCCATCCCGACCAGCACCATCCGTTCGTTCTGGAAGTTGCGCATCGTCTCGTAGAAGCCGCGGTGCACGGTGCCGAGCACCTGGTCGTCGTGGACCCACACATCGTCGAGCACCAGCTCGGCGGTGTCGCTGCAACGCCAGCCGTGCTTGTCGAGCTTCTTGGCGACCGAGAACCCTTCGGTGCTGGCCGGCACGAGAAACATCGTGATCCCGTACTTGTTGCCGGCGTCCGTCTTGGCGGCGATGATCGTGAGGTCGCCGTAGACGGCGTTGGTGATGAACGTCTTGGTGCCGTTGATCCGCCAGCCGTCGCCGTCTTTGACGGCACTCGTACGGATACCGGCGACGTCGCTGCCGGCGTCGGGTTCGCTGACGCCGATCGACAGGATCGTCTCGCCGGACATCATGCCCGGAAGCCATTGTTCGTGCTGGGCAGGCGAGCCCGAGTGAACGAGGTGCGGCCCGGCCATGTCGGTGTGCACCAGCACCGTCACATCGAAGCCGGCGAATGTCGACGAGCCGAGCGCCTCGGCGAGGGTGGCTGAGGCGAGCATGCCCATCCCGAGGCCTCCGTGCTGCTCGGGCACCCGCAGGCTGAACATGCCGAGTTCGCCCATCTTGCGCAGCACGTCGCGGGGCACTTTGCCGTTCTCTTCCCACTCGTCGCCGAACGGTGTGACTTCCTTGGCGACGAAGTCGACGGTTTGGTCGTAGATCGCTTGGAGTTCGTCGGTCATGTAGATGTTGCGATGGGTCATTCGGATACCTCCGATGGATCGACTTCTGTTTCGGCGTGAGGTGTTTCTGATGGCGGCTCGAAGGTGACCAGCACCTGGTTGGTGGCAACCTGGTCACCGGCGACCACCCGGACCTCCGCAACGGTTCCTGGCCCGGCGGCGGTGAGCGTGTGGAGCATCTTCATCGCTTCGAGCACAACGACGGCGGCACCACCGGCAACATGTTGGCCCGGTTCGACGGCGACTTCGGTCACCGCCCCCGGGAAGGGAGCGACGATCGCGCCGGCGTGGCCGTGCCCCTCCGAGCCGACGGGCGCCCAGCGCTCGCCGCGGGTCGGAACGGTGAACGAGTGTGTGTGTCCACCGACATTGATCGCCAACGATCGCTGTGCCAGCGAGACGCACGACGGCACCAGTGGGTCGGATGCGACTGGACTTGGTTCCGTCCGGCGACCTGCCGATTCGTGCAGCGCCCCGTCGAGCGAACACAATCCCACGGGCAGCGTGTTGGCGTGTGGTGTGACCCGGAAGCTGCCGAGCGCCTGCCAGGCGCCTGAACCTCGTGCAGCACGCTGCGCCAGCCGCCACGCCGCGGCTGCGGCGTCGATCGCCGGTTCGGGAGCGGTCGGCAGCTCGGCCTCGTCGAGGAAGCGGGTCGTGACCCGGCCGGCGACGATCGGCGGCTGGTCGATCAGCCAGCGATGGAAGCCGGCGTTGGTGATGAGACCGCCGATCACGAGTTGGTCGAGTGCCCTGGCGAGCCGCCGACGGGCGGTGTCTCGGTCGACTCCACCGACGATCAGCTTGGCGATCATCGGGTCGTAGTACGAGGTGATCTCGTCGCCCTCGATCACGGCGCTGTCCCACCGAACGCCATCCGGCACGTTCAGGTGGGTGACACGGCCGATCTGCGGTGCGAAACCGTTGGCGGGGTCCTCGGCGTTGATCCGCGCCTCGAAAGCGTGCCCGTCGAAGCGTGACCGTCTCCTGCGAGATGGTGAGGTGCTCGCCTGCCGCCGAGCGGATCATCAACTCGACGAGATCGACACCTGTCACGAACTCGGTGACCGGGTGCTCGACCTGGAGCCGGGTGTTCATCTCCAGGAAGAAGTAGTCGCCCGACTCGTCGTCGACGATGAACTCCACCGTTCCGGCCGAGTCGTAGCCGATCGCCTGCGCCAGCTTCACGGCGGAGGCGTGCAGCCCTTGACGGGTGGCGTCGGGCAGGTTCGGCGCCGGAGCTTCCTCGAGCACCTTCTGGTAGCGGCGCTGCACCGAGCACTCGCGGGTGCCGAGATGCACGACGGTGCCGTGTTGGTCGCCGATCACCTGCACTTCGACGTGGCGTGGGCGCTGGATGTAACGCTCGACGATCATCGCCCCATCACCGAACGACCGCTGTGCCTCCGAGGAGGCTTCGTGGAGCGCGCCCGCAAAGCCGTCGGGGGAGTGCACGATGCGAATCCCCTTGCCGCCCCCGCCGGCAGCCGCCTTCACCAGCACCGGGTAACCGATCCGATCCGCTGCGGCGGCCAGGTCGGCCTCGTCCTGGGTGGCGTCGTAGCCGGGGATGATCGGCACGTTCGCCGCCTCGGCGAGCCGGCGTGCCTCGATTTTCGAGCCCATCGCATCGACAGCATCGGGGTTGGGGCCGATCCAGGCGCACCCGGCGGCGATCACGGCGCGGGCGAACGGGCCGTTCTCGGCCAGGAAGCCGTAGCCGGGATGTACGGCGTCGGCGCCGGTCTCCTCGATCGCCGCCAGCATCCGGTCGACCGACAGATACGACGAAGCGAGGTCGGCCGGCCCGAGCCGGAAGGCGATCGTGGCCTCGTGCACGAATGGTGCGTGGCGGTCGGGGTCGGCATAGGCGGCGACCGTTTCGTGGCCCAGGCGGTGGGCGGTGTGGATGATCCGGCGAGCTATCTCGCCACGGTTGGCTATCAGGATGCGCATCGTGTGGTCCCCTCGGTCACATCCGGTACACGAGGCCGGGCCCCGGGGCGGGTTCGTCTTGTCGTGCGGCCAGCGCCAGACACAGCCCGAGCGCATCTCGGGTGTCGACCGGGTCGATCAGCCCGTCGTCCCACAGGCGGGAGGTGGCGTAGTACGGGTCGCTCTGGGTCTCGTATTGGAGGGCGACCTCGTCGCGCAGCGCCTGGACATGCTCGGGCGTGGTCTCATCGCCCTTCATGCCTGCCAAGCGAATGTCGACCAGCACGGTCTGGGCGGTCTCGGCCGACATCGTGGCGATCCGCGAGTTCGGCCAGGCGAACAGGAACCGCGGGATTGAAGCCGCGTCCACACATGCCGTAGTTGCCGGCGCCGTACGACCCGCCGATCAGCACCGTGTAGCGAGGCACCGTGGCGTTGGCGACGGCGGCCACCATCTTGGCGCCGTTCTTGGCGATCCCGCCCGCCTCGGAGTCGCGTCCCACCATGTAGCCCGAGGTGTTCTGGAGGAACAGCAGCGGAATCCGACGCTGCTCGCAGAGTTCGATGAAGTGGGCTGCTTTCAGAGCCGACTCGCTGAAGATGATGCCGTTGTTGGCGATGATGCCGACGAGGTGCCCCCAGATTCGGGCGAAGCCACACACGATCGATTCACCCCACTCCGGCTTGAACGGAGAGAACCGTGACCCGTCCACCATGCGGGCGATCACTTCGGTGGCGTCGAACGGAATCCGGTCGTCGGCGCTGATGATCCCGTAGATCTCGGTCGGGTCGTACAACGGCGGTTCCGGCTCGGCCCAGTCGCACCAGCCCTGCCGGTCGGCGATCGGGCGCTGACTGGTGGTCTCACAGATCTCGCGGAGCTTGCCGTACGCCTCGGCCTCGGTGTCGGCCAGGTAGTCGCTGACACCGGAGACGCGGGTGTGCAGTTCGGCGCCGCCGAGGTCGTCCGGCTCGATGATCTCGCCGAGTGCCGCTTTCACGATCGGTGGGCCGCCCAGAAAGATCCGGCCGATGCCCTCGACCATGATCACCTCGTCGGACAGAGCCGGCACGTAGGCGCCACCGGCCGTGCAGCCACCGAGCACGACCGAGAGCTGGGGGAGTCCCATCGCCGACAACCGGGCCTGGCGGTAGAACGACCCGCCGAAGTGGTCCTTGTCGGGAAAGATGTCGTCCTGGAGCGGCAAGAAGGCGCCACCCGAGTCGACGAGGTAGATCACGCCGAGCCCGTTCTCCTCGGCGATCTGCTGGGCTCGGACGTGCTTCTTGATCGACACCGGCAACAGCGAGCCGCCCTTCACGGTGGCGTCGTTGGCGATGAAGACATACGGCACGCCGTGCACGACGCCGACACCGGTGATGATGCCGGCGCCAGGCGCCGAGTTCTCGTATTGGCCGTAGCCGCTGAGTGTCGAGAACTCGATGAACGGTGTCTCGTCGTCGACCACCATGTCGATCCGGTCGCGGACCATCACCTTGCCGCGCGGCCAGGTGGCGTTCGATCGAGCGGTGCCGTCCCGGTCCACCGCTGATCGCCCATTCCAGACGTTCTCGCAGTGTTGAGACCAACTGCTGATAGCGCCTCGTGGTTGGCGGTGTACTGCGCCGATCCGGTGTCGACCCGTGTTTCGATCGGTCTCATGCCGCCACTCCGTTCCAGAACTGTTGCGTGATCGCCGCTGCGAACCGGTCGAGATTGCCGCGACCGGGGTCGAACCATTCGACCGCCGAGTTCATGGCCCCGAACAGGATCAGACGGGCGACGTGCACGTCGACGGCCGGAGCGATCTGACCATCGGCCTGCATGTCGGCGAGCAGCTCGGTCCATCTCGCTTCGTACTCGTCGCGGACCGGCACGATCGCCGCCCGAACCGCGTCGGGGGCGGTGCGGAACGTCATCACGTGTGCTGCCGTGTAGGGACCGTTCTCGAACAGCGCCGCCAGGTGGGCGCGGACATGGGTCTCGACGGTGCCGCGGCGCTGACCGCGGTCGCACGTTCGGCGTCGTCGAAGGCGGTCTGCATGACGCTGATTCCGCGGATCAGGATCTCGGTCAGCAACTCCTCCTTGGAGGCGAAGTGGTAGTAGATCGAGCCGGCCTTCATGCCGACCGCGTTGGCGATGTGGCGCAGCGAGGTGGCCGGGTACCCCTGGTGCAGGAACGAGGTTGCCGCTTCGTCCATGATCCGCGCCCGCCCCGAATCGAGGGGAGCATCGATGGTCGAGGTGTCGGTCACGTCGACAACCTACCTAACGACCGTTAGGTTGTCCAATCGGATGGATGCTGCATCGGAAAGGTGTCTGACACCTTTCCGATGCGCCTAGCCTGCGAGGATCGACACCAGCAGCGCTCACACTGAATCGACCGCCGTCGTCGTCGGACTCGATGTCGGGGGCACGAAGACCAACGCCACGGTGCTCGACGAGCACGGTGCGTTTCTCGTGGACCGGATGATCGAGACACCGAGTCGGGTC
Organism: uncultured Acidimicrobiaceae bacterium; assembly: GCA_963700265.1. Taxonomy (GTDB): domain Bacteria; phylum Actinomycetota; class Acidimicrobiia; order Acidimicrobiales; family Ilumatobacteraceae; genus Ilumatobacter. The sequence goes on from CAVOWX010000015.1 coordinate 9,575, forward strand.
AGCGAGGGACCCGATGCGGCACTCGAGGCGATTCGAGAGGTGCTCCAGCTCGTTCTCCACGCCGCCGCGGTGGCGGCCGAGTCGGTTCGAGCGGTGGGGCTCGACACGCCCGGTCCGGCCAGTGCCAACGGGGTCATCGTCGAACGCGGCGCCACGAACTTCTCACAGCAGGCATGGTGGGGTTTCGACTTCCGGATGGCGGTCGAACGCGATCTCGGGCTGCCGGTCATCTACAACAACGACGGCAACGCCGCCGCGTTGTACGCCCACGACCAGCTGTTCGGCTCCGAGGCTCACCGTCGCTCGTCCGTTTCGGCGATCGTCGGCACCGGCCTCGGTGGGGGCGTCGTCGAAGCGGGCCACGTGATTCGTGGTGCAACCGGTATGGCCGGCGAGCTCGGGCACGTCCACATCCCGATGCACGGGTTGCTCGCCGACGACCAGCCCGATCCCGGCGTGCAACTGCGGCTTCGTCGGGGACGCCGAGAGCGTGGCGTCGCTGACGGGACTCGAGCGCAACCTGTTGCCGTATTGGCTGACGAAGTACCCCGACCATCCGGTCGCCTCGCTCGCCGGCAAGGATGCCGCCCGCCAGATCCGGTCGTACGGCGAACAGGGCGACGAGATGGCGCTCAAGATCTTCGAGCAGCAGGCCGTCGCGATCGGGCGGTTGTTCACGATCGCCGCCAACTTCACCGATCCCGACGCCTACTTCGTGGGTGGCGGCGTGATCGAAGCCGAACCGCACTTCAGCGACGTGGTTCCTCGACACCGTTCGCTCGGCGACCACGCTGCGCGCCGAGCAAGCGGCGCACGCACGGTTCGCGCTGGTGTCCGACCTCGACATGGCCGGAGCGCGGGGATCGGCGCTTGCCGCCCTGCATGCGATCCGCCCCTGAGCGGTCCGGTCAGCTACTCGAACACGAGGGCGCCGTCGTCGAGATCGGCGACCGGCATGATGTCCTTCTCGGCCCAGTAGTCCTGGGTGTGGCGCCACGGCTCGCGGTCGCCCTGCTTCGGCAGGAGATGCATGCCGCGCTGGAGGTAGCCGGGGTTGAAGTTCTCCGGATCGACCCACGGCAGCAGCTTCATGTCGGCATCGCCCGGACGCAATCGCGGCACGACCACGTCGACTGCCTTGGCGTCCATGTCGCTCAAGCAGCCGGCACACGAAGTCGGCGATCATGTCGGCCCGCAGCGTCCAGCTGGCCCGGAAGTATCCGAACACCCACGCCATGTTCGGGATGCCGGTGAACATCGTGCCGCGGTAGGCCACGGTCTCGGAGAAATCGAGCGGTTCGTCGTCGATCGTGAAGGCGATATCGCCGAGCACGTTCAGGTTGAATCCGGTCGCCGTGACGATGATGTCGGCTTCGAGCGTGTCGCCCGACTCGAGTTCGATCCCGGTCTCGGTGAACGTCCTGATCTGATCGGTGACGACCGACGCCTTGCCGCTGCTGATGCCCTGGAACAGGTCGCCGTCGGGCACGAAGGCGACCCGCTGACGCCACGGCAGGTAGCTCGGCGTGAACGCCGTCTCGACGATCTCGGAATGGTCGGGAGCCAACCGTGCACGCACGTCGGCAAGCAGCTCGGCCTTGACCGCTTCCGGCTCGGTGAAGCAGCGCTTGGAGAAGGCCGCCTGGTCGAACAGGATCTTGCGGCGCACGATCTCGTGGATCCACTGCTCGTCGATGTCGAGGTCGCGCAGTGTGTCGGCGAGCTCGTTGACGTTGCGGCCCGAGATGAAGTAGGTCGGCGAGCGTTGCAGCATCGTGATGTGTTCGACATCGCCGGCCATCGCCGGGATCATCGTGGCCGCGGTCGCACCCGACCCGATCACGACCACCCGCTTGTCGCGGTAGTCGAGGTCGTCCGGCCAGGTCTGGGGGTGCACGAACGTTCCCTGGAAGCGTTCCATGCCGGGCCACGTCGGGGTGTAGCCCTGTGAGTGGCGGTAGTAGCCCTGGCACATGTAGAGGAACGAGGCGGTGATCGTGAACGGCTCGCCGGCGTCGGTGCCTGTGCCCGAACGGGTGCCGGCGATCGTCCATCTGCGATCGTCGCTCGACCATTCGGCGGTGGCGATCGTGTGGTCGGTAGCGGATGTGTCTGGCGAGATCGTTCTCGTCGATCACCTCGCCGAGGTAGTCGAGGATCTCTCGGGCGGTGGCGATCGGCGCCCCCGTCCACGGCTTGAACCGGTAGCCGAACGTGTACAGGTCGCTGTCTGATCGGATGCCCGGGTACGTGTGGGTCAACCACGTTCCGCCGAAGTCGTGTTGACTCTCGAGCACGACCACGCGCTTGTCGGGGCACTGTTGTCCGAGGTGATAGGCGGCGCCGATGCCGGAGATGCCGGCACCGACGACGAGCACGTCGGTGTGTTCGATCGAAGTCCCGGTGGTGGTCCCGATGGTGTCCGTCATTGCGGTTGCTCCGGTTGGGCGGCCATCATCGCCGCCATCACCTCGGCCATGATCTCCGACCGCGGCGGCATGCCCGGCAACCGTTCGAGTTGTTGTGGGTCGATGCGATCGGCGATGCGATGGAACCGCTCGATCGCTATGTCGAGGAAGTCGGCGTGGGGAAACACCCAGAACCGGTTGTCCAGCACTGCGGCGGCCACGAGATCGGCAACCGCCGCCGGCGGCATGCCTTCGTCGATTGCCCGTCGGAAGTGGTCACGTGCGATCTCCGAGACTGCGTCGCGCTCCGGTACAGGGCCGAACTCAGCCGGCCAGTTGCGTTCGGAGTCGGAGATCCCGGTCTTGACCCACCCAGGGCACAGACAGCTCACTCCGACCGGCAGGGCGGCCGCCTGGAGGTTGAGATACAAGCCTTCGGTCAGCGCCACGACGGCGTGTTTCGTGGCGTCGTAGGCGGGGGAGAAGCCGGGAAACAGCCCGGCGATCGATGCCGTGTTCACGATGTGTCCGCCACCGGAGGCCACGATGTGTGGCAGGAACGATCGAACGCCGTAGACGACACCCCAAAGGTTGACACCGATCGTCCACTCCCAGCCCTCGATCGGCCCGACCCATGGGTCGCCACCGCCTGCCACCCCTGCGTTGTTGCACACGAGGTGGACGGCGCCGAACTGTTCCATCGTGGCAGCCGCAAGCGCCTCGACGTCGGCCTGCTTGCTGACGTCGGTGTGCACGGTCAGCACCTCGACTCCGTGATCTCGGATCTGTTCGGCGGCGGTCGCCAGTGCGTCGTCTTGCACGTCGGCCAGCACCAACTTGCAGCCGGCGCGTGCGAAACGGTCGGCGAGTGCCAACCCGATTCCGTGGCCACCGCCGGTGACTACGGCGACGGTGTCGGTGGTGAGTTCCATGAGTGCCCCCTCGAAGCCTGATCAGTGACCGAAGGTAGGCCCTGCGCACGACGTGCTACGAGTCGCGGCGAGGGAAGCCGCCGTACAGCGTTGGCTCAGTACAGGAACATCGGCTTGCCTGGCACGTGGCGAACGCGTGGGCGGTAGCCCTCGAGGTCGTACAGCTCGTCGATGTCGACTCGCTTGACGCCTTCACCGGTCACGTTGACCGGTACGTTCGAGTAGGTGCCGCCGCGGAGGGCGACCATCCGTCCGGATGACCCATCGAGTGCAAGGTCCGCCGCCATCACGGCGTAGTTGGTGGCGACCATGAGGTCGAGCGAGTCGGGCCGACCCGAACGCATGAGGTAGCCGATCTGCTGGAAAATGATTCCCTGTCCGGTGATCTTCTTGAGCGCGCTACCGGTTTCGAGCCCGATCCCCCCCAGCTTGCGGTGGCCGTACGCATCCGCTTCGCCGGACAGGATCATTTCGCCGCCGAGCATCGTCGCCCCTTCCGAGACGGTCACCATGGCGTAGTTCGACGGATTGCCGCGCTGGTCGGTGAGCAGCATCTCGGCGAGGCGGTTGATGTCGAACGGCACCTCGGAGATCAACGATCGATCGACCCCCGCCAGGTAGGCCGTGATCAACGAGGTCTCGCCGCTGTATCGACCGAACAACTCGACGACGGCGATCCGTTCGTGTGAGCCGGTGCTGGTGCGAAGGTTGTGAATGAACTCGACGCCTCGGGTGACGGCGGTCGAGAAACCGATGCAGTAGTCGGTGCCGTGCACGTCGTTGTCCATCGTCTTCGGGATGGCGACCACGGGGACGCCCTCGTTGTGCATTCGGAGCGCGTACGACAGCGTGTCGTCGCCGCCGATCGGGATCAGCACGTCGATGCCCTGCGACTCGATCACCTTCAGCACATGGGCGGTGAGATCGTGGGGCCCGTCGCCGGCGACTCCACCCGCCAGGAAATCGGGCACATCGGCGGTGCTGACCTTGCCGGGGTTCGTGCGCGAGGTGTGCAGGAACGTGCCGCCAGAGCGGTCGACCGTTCGCACCGCGTGGAGGTCGAGCTTCACGATGTTGTCGGTGACCGACTGAGGGTCATCGGGCTGTGTGTTGAGCAGTCCGCCCCATCCACGTCGGATACCGACGACCTCGTGGCCCAGTTCGGACACGCGGGTCACGACGGCTTTGATGCAGGCGTTGAGACCGGGGACGTCGCCGCCGCCGGTCAGGATTCCGATTCGCATGGTTCAGCTCGCTTGTTCGTAGATCTGATGGTGGTACGAGGCCGTTCGACTTGGTGAGATCACCGTGCAGGTTCGAGCGGCAAACCCCACGCTAGTCGTCGCTCGTGTCCCCGGTGCAGGGCCGATGTGCCTACCCTGTGATCACGTGGCGAGCTTGGCGTCGATACCGGCCATGACCCTCGCGAGCGGACGCAGCGACAACCAGTCCTGCTGGCGCGGGCGACGTACGTCGGGGTGGAACAGGTCGGGCCACTGCTCGAGCGGAGTGAATCTGACCTTGCCGTGGTGGAGCCCGACGAACGCGCTCTCGTGCTCGTCGGCCAGGGCTTGCTCGACGAGATGGCGAATGCTCACCGATCCCAAGCGGGTCGCCTGGATCCGGTCGAACGGCGTCGGGTCACCGCCCTGTTGGACGTGTCCGAGGATCGCCCCGCGAACGTCGAACAGATCGCCGCCCTCACGTTCGAACAACGCCTTGATGAAGGCCGTCGTGTACACGGGGTCGGCGTGCTCGCCGCGAATCACGAGCCCGAGCCGTTTGCCCTGCTCGAACCCGGTTCGCAGGGCTTCCAGGTCGACCTGGAGGTCGGCGAGGGAGACGCCCTCCTCCGGGAGGTACACCCGTTCGGCACCGGTGGCGAGGCCGCCCATCAGCGCCAGGTACCCACAGTCGTGGCCCATCACCTCGACGATGAAGGTTCGTCGCGATGCCACCGCCGACTGCTTGATCTTGTCGACGTCGAACACGATGCTGTTGAGCGCGGTGTCGGCGCCGATGCTCAACTCGGAACCCGGAAGGTCGTTGTTGATCGAAGCCGGGACACACACGATCGGGATGCCGAGTTCCGGGTGATCGGCTGCGGCGGCATGGATCTGGTGGGCCGAGCGGTACGCCGCCCACCCGCCGATGACCAGGAGTCCGTCGATCCGATGTGCCGTGATCTGCTCGGCGATCGCAGTCAGATCGTCGGCTGTCGGAGTGCGCCTGCTGGTGCCCAGCTCGGCGCCCCCACGCGACACCCATCCGGACACGCTCATCCAGTCGAGTTCGCTGATGTTGCCCTTGGCCAAGCCGGAGATCCCGTTCTGGACCGCCAACATCGTGTGCCCGAGGTCGATGCCGACGCGTACTGCCGCTCTGACGGCGGTGTTCATTCCCGGTGCGGGTCCGCCGCCGTGCAAGACGGCCAACCGAAGTCGACGCTGATCCGGGTCTGGCTCGTGAGGTTGGGCGCGAACCATCGTGCGAATCAGGTCGAACGAACCCCGGAAACTGCCGCCGCGCCGATCCATGGCGCCCTCGTAGTCGCGCTCGGCGATCAATGTGGCCACCGACAGGGTCTTGGCGACGCATTCCATCAGGGGAGAGCTGATGATCTGATGGCCGCGCAGCCCGATCAGCTGTGGTTCGCTGGCCGGAGCGGTGAGCAACTGCTGGACGGCTGCGAACCCGAGCACCGTACTGATGTATCGGTCGAAGGCGCTCGGTGATCCGCCACGTTGGACATGGCCGAGGCTGGTGACCCGGGTGTCCTCACCGAGCCGCTCTTCCAGGGCCTGCTTGACCTCTGCCGCCGTGATCGGGTTGCCATGAATATCGCGGGCGCCTTCGGCCACGATCACGATGTTCGAACGCCTTCCGATCGCCCGCCCTGCCTCGAGGGTGCGGCACATCGATTCCTTCCACTGGTCCGTGTCTGGCGGACTCTCGGGGATCAGCACGAAGTTGGCGCCCGTTGCGAGGCCGCTCATGAGCGCCAGGTAGCCACAGTTGCGGCCCATCACTTCGATCACGAAGGCGCGCTGGTGGCTGGATGCCGTGCTGTGGATGGCGTCGATTGCCTCGGTGATGCGATGCAGCGCCGTGTCGGCGCCGATCGTCATGTCGGTACCGAACATGTCGTTGTCGATCGAGCCCACCATGCCGACCAACGCCAAGCTGGAGTGCTGCTCGGCCAACGACTGATCGATTTCGCCGCTGGCGACCAGTTCGTCGAGCAGCTCCGGCCACTCCGTGCGGAACACGTCGGCTCCGGTGAGGCTGCCGTCGCCACCGATCACTACGAGCGCATCGATACCGCGTTCCACCAGGTGTCGCGCCGCTTGTCGTCGGCCGTCGCGGGTGCGGAACTCGTCGCACCGCGCGGTGCCGAGCACGGTGCCGCCCTGTTGCAGGATCCCGCCGACGTCGCCCCAACTCATCGGCCGGATCGAGTCGCCGCCCTTGACCATGCCGCGAAAGCCCTCGTAGACCGCGAACACCTGCAGGTCAGCGGACAGCCCGGTGCGAACGACCGCCCGTACGGCGGCGTTCATGCCGGCTGCGTCGCCTCCGCTGGTCAGCACGGCCAGCGTCTTGGGCTGCTTCGAACTGATCAGCACGATGGCACCGAGCCTGGTGCGCTACGGCCGGCAGCAGGCTGAACTCCGTTGTACGCCGTCGTCATACCCGCGAACCTACCGGCGGTTACGATTCGACGGTGCACGCGGTCGCCTTCGAAGTCGAGATTCGGATTCCTGACTCGCACTCCTTGAAGGATCGTCGCCAAGTCGTTCGATCGCTACTCGACGGCGCCCGCCAACGGTTCTCGGTCTCCGCCGCCGAAGTCGGTGGGCAGGACACCTGGCAGCGGGCGACGCTCGGCTTCGCGGTCGTGGCGTCCGAGGCCAGGCTGGCCGAGGAGGTCGTCGATCAGATCGACCGCTTCTTGTGGTCGCATCCCGAGATCGAGATCGTGAGCGCCCAGTCGCGCTGGCTGGAATCGTGATCGGGTCAGCGCCGGTGTTTGGGCACCACGATCAGGAATTCGGCCGATCGAGCAATCTGGTGGGCATTTCGATAACGTTCGCCAGGTCTGCTGCCACAGTGGTGGCTGGCGAATACAGAAAGCAGTACAGCAATGGCCATCGGCACCGTGAAGTTCTTCAATGATCAGAAGGGCTTTGGATTTATCAGCCGCGACGACGGTGATGACGTTTTCGTGCACTTCAGCAACATCGAAGGCACCGGACGGCGCACCCTCCTCGACGGCCAGAAGGTCGAGTTCGAAGTCGCTGCCGGGCGTAAAGGCCCGGAAGCGGTTGGTGTCAAGGTCGTCTGACCTACCCCTTCTGGCTGCGAACGCACTTAGCGTTCGTACGGCGTGACGTCGGTGGCGTAGTGCTCCCGGAACAACGCCAACACCTCACCAGGTTCGGCGTGGCGGCCGGTCTCGTGCTTCGAGTACAGAGTCCGGCCGTCCACGACGACGTCGAACACTCCTTTGGAACCCATCACCATCGTCACGTCGGCGATGACGTGCTGGTAGTCGTGAACGAGATCTCGTGCAGCGCCAACGGCGCGCTCCGAATAATCTCAAGGAACGCAGTACGTGATGCTGATGCTGTGGCGCGACATGCCCTCGAGCGTACCGTCAGCCCCAGAGCGTCATCAGCCGCTGTTGCGGAGGCCGGTGGCGATCGTGTTCAGCGTGAGTTGAATGCCGCGTTCGACCAGTTCGTTGTGATCGCCGGCTCGGTGTCGTCGTAAGAACTCGACCTGCATCACGTGCAATGGGTCGAGATACGGAAACCGGTTCCGGATGCTGCGCGCCAACGCCGGGTTGTCGACGAGCGGATCGCTCGAACCCGTCACCTTGGCGTGCCACTCGCGGGTCAACTCGTGCTCTGTTTCGATCAAACCGAGGATCTCACGGCGGGCATCGACGTCGGCCACGAGCGCATCGGCGTAGCGGCGACCGATCTCGATATCGGTCTTGGCGAGCACCATTCCCATGTTGTTGAGCATCGCCTGGAAGAACGGCCACCGCTCGTGCATCTCGATCAGGGTCGCCTCGTGTTCGGCGTCGACGGCATAGGCCTGGAACGCGCTCCCGGCACCGAACCAACCGGGGATGTTGAGTCGGCACTGGCTCCATCCGAACACCCATGGGATCGCCCGCAGGTCCTGAATCCGATTCGTGTTCTTGCGTGAGGCTGGGCGGCTGCCCACGTTGAGGCTGGCGATCTCACCGACCGGCGTGATCGCCCGGAAGAAGTTCACGAACCGATCCGACGAGTTGTCGATCAGGCCGTGATAGGCATCGAGGGCGTGGGCTGACAGCCGGTCCATCACCGCCGTGAAGCGGGCTGCGTCTCCGTCGAGGCGTTGATCATCGAGACAGCTCGCTTCGAGCGTGGCCGACACGAGCGTTTCGAGGTTGCGTCGCGCCGACGCCGGCTTGCCGTACTTGGCGGCGACCATCTCGCCCTGCTCGGTGATCCGCAGCGCTCCGTGTACCGACCCCGCCGGCTGAGCGAGGATCGCCTGGTATGCCGGACCGCCACCGCGCCCCACTGTTCCGCCGCGCCCGTGGAACAGCCGAATCCGGACACCCGCATCGCCAGCCGCCGCCACGAGTTGGCGTTGGGCCTGATACAGCGCCCATTGCGACGTGACGTAACCACCGTCCTTGTTCGAATCGGAATACCCGATCATGACCTCTTGTCGGTCGCCACGATGTGTCACCACCTGGCGGTAGCGGTCGTGACGAAGCAGCGCCCGCAAGGTGTCGCCCGAGTTATGAAGGTCGTCGATCGTCTCGAACAGGGGAGCGATATCGAGCGAGCTCGAGATCGTGTTGCTGACGGGGTCGATCTGAACCAGGCCGACCTGCTTGAGCAGCACGACCACTTCGAGCACGTCGCTGACCGAGGTGGCCATCGAGATCACGTAGTGAGGAACCGAGCGTGGCCCGAACCGTCGGTGCGCGTCGGCGGCCTGGCGCAACACGTCGAGTTCGCCGGTGGCCTGGTCCGAGTAGGAAACGAAAGGGCTGATCAGGAGCCGTTGGCCGCCGAGTTCGGCGGTCAGCAACTCGACCTTGTCGGCCTCGTCGAGTTCGAGATAGGCGTCGTTCACCCCGCCCAGCCGGAACAGTTCGTCGAGCACTTCCTCGTGGACGCTCGAGTTCTGGCGCATGTCGAGTCCGCACAAGTGGGTTCCGAAGATCTCGACGCTGCGACGTACCGGCTCGACGCGGGCCTCGGCGAGTTCGGAAGCGCCGTGCGACCTCAGCGAGTCGGCGACGATCCTGAGCGCGGTGACCACCTCGTCGATCGACCCGAACGGTGCCAGCTCGGCGTGCGGCGGAGGTCCGGGAACTTCGTCGAGGACGGTCGCAGCCATCGCCCACAGGCGGGCGTGGACGCCGCGCAGGGCGCGCCGGTAGGGCTCGTCGGCCCGGAACCGCGAGTCGTCGCCGGAGGCTTCGGCCAGCGTGAGCAACTCCGGCGTCGGAGTGATCAGGCGGCTCGACATCGACAACGATCGCGACAACTCGTTCAGCGCCAACAGATGGTGTCGGTACGCCTCGGTCGCCTGGGCCGCCACCGCCATCTGGAGTACCGAGGCGGTCACGAACGGGTTGCCGTCGCGGTCGCCGCCGATCCACGAACCCATCGCCACCACTCGATGGTTCTCCATCGGCTGACCCAACCGGTCGGCGACCAGTCGTTCGAGATCGCGCTGGATCGCCGGAACCGTCGCGAACAGGCTGGACCGGTAGTAGCGGAGTGCCTCGTTGATCTCGTCGCCCACACGAAGCTTGGAGAGCCTCAGGATCGCTGTCTGCCACAACGTCACGACCTCGAGCCGAAGTTGGCTCTCCAGCTCGGCCGTCTCACTCGGGCTGGCGCTCGCTCGGCCGCGCCGGTCGAGCAGTTGAGCGACGACGTCGACCCGGTCGAGCACGGTCTTGCGTCGCACCTCGGTGGGATGAGCGGTGATCACTGGTGACACCGTGAGGCTCTCCAGCTCGGCCAGGATTCGGTCGATCGTCACCCCGTTCGCAGCCAGTCGGTCGAGGGCGGCCTGAAGGCTGCCTTGTTGGGCGCCCGAGCCGCTGTCGCGATGGTGTCGCCGGCGGCGTTCCTGGTGGTGGTCCTCGGCGGTGTTGGCCAGCAGCGACAGCCATCCGAAGGCCCGGATGACCTGCAGTTGCTCGCCGACGTCGACGTCGGCCAACAACTCGTTGAGGCCGTCGATCGGGCTCTCGCCGCTACGCCGCCCGTCGACGGCAATCCTCCGCACCTGCTCGACGAGTTCGAATGTGTCGTCGCCGGCTTGTTCCCGCAACACATCGCCGATCAGCCGTCCCAACAGTCGGATATCGTCGCCGGCATCGGTCGTGGTCGCATCGCTCATTGCGCCCAGTCTGGACCATTGCGAGACTGTTCGGTCACCGAACATCGATCTGGCCGTGGGTTCCTCACCGCACGCGCTGTGTACCCTGAAACCGATGGCTGATCCCAAGGTGCTCGTGATCGTGCTCGCCGGCGGCGAAGGGAAACGGTTGCTGCCACTCACCAAGGATCGGGCCAAACCGGCGGTTCCATTCGGTGGCACCTACCGCATCATCGACTTTGCGTTGTCGAACTTCGCCAACGCCCGGTTCCTGAAAATCGTCGTGCTGACGCAGTACAAGAGTCACAGCCTCGATCGCCACATCAGCCAGACCTGGCGGTTCTCGGACCTGCTCGACAACTATGTCACCACCGTTCCGGCCCAGATGCGACGCGGCCCACGATGGTTCGAGGGTTCGGCTGACGCGATCTACCAGAACCTCAACCTGATCCTCGACGAGCGACCCGACATCGTGTGCGTGTTCGGCGCCGACCACATCTACCGCATGGATCCGCGCCAGATGGTCGATCATCACATCGCCAGCGGGGCCGGGGTCACGGTCGCTGCGATCCCGGTGTCGCGTCAAGAGGCCACCGAGTTCGGTGTGATCGAGTCGGACGACGACGGCAAGATCGTGGCCTTCCATGAGAAGTCCCCGAACCCGCCCGGCATGCCCGGCGACGACAGCCGCTGTCTGGCGAGCATGGGCAACTACGTGTTCGACACGCAGACGCTGATGGACATCGTGACTCCCGATGAGGACAACCCGCTGATCGACATGGGCGGCGACGTGATCCCTGCGCTCACCGAACAAGGCGTTGCGCACGTCTACGACTTCTCGCTGAACATTGTTCCCGGTCAGGACGAGCGCGAGCGGGTACTGGCGCGACGTCGGATCGATCGACGCCTACTACGAGGCGAACATGGATCTGATCGCCCCGGTCCCCGTGTTCAACCTCTACAACGATTACTGGCCGGTGTTCACCCACCGCAAAGCGCTGCCCCCGGCAAAGGTGTCGCGGTGGGGTGGCAGGCGAGCCGGCATTCGTGGACGGCTCGCTCCTGTCGCAGGGGTCGATCGTGTCGGGGTCGCACGTCGAACGCTCGATCATCAGCCCGAGCGTGTTCATCGATCACGATGCACACGTGATCGATTCGATCCTGATGGAGGGCGTCCACGTCGGCGCCGGTGCCCGACTCCGTCGCTGCATCATCGACAAGAACGTGGTCGTTCCCGATTGGGCCTCGATCGGTCACGACCCGGACGAGGATGCCAAACGCTTCACGATCAGTGCCAACGGCATCGTCGTCGTCAGCAAAGGCCAGATCGTCCGCTAGCGACGACAGGTGTCAGACACCATTTCGTCACGCCTGTCAGGTGCCGGACAGGGCAGCGACCACTGGAGCGAACGGTTCGACGTCGTTCTGGCCGACGATCACATAGCTGAATCCCCAGCGCCGGCGACGCTCACGCAACTCCTCGATGATCTTGTTCGGCGGACCGACGAGCGCGAACGGTGATTCGGCGATGACCTCTTTGGGGGCACCGGTGAACTCCGACAGGGTGTCGAATGCTTTGGCGATGTCTTCGGTGATGAACACCATGAAGGTGCGGATATTCATCTCGATCTCGGCCGCCCGACCGGCGGCAGTTGCCGCGTCGCGCACGATCTGAACCTTGAGATCGGTCTGCTCGGCGGTCATCGAGGCGAACGTGGACTCGTCGACGGCGCCCGATGTAAGGGTGGCGTTGATCCCGATGATGTCGGCCTGCTGGGCTGCGAACCGCAGCACTCGCGGCCCGCCGCCGCCGATCAGGACCGGTGGCGGTGATTGGATCGGCTTGGGAAGTCCGTTGTACCCGGTGATCGTGTAGTGCTCGCCGGCGAACGAGAACGGCTCGGCACCGAGCGCTCCTTTGATCACGGCGAGCCCTTCGATCATGCGGCTGACGCGCACACCGGGTGGGTCGTAGGGAATGCCTGACTGAGCGTAATCGCTGGCCATCCAGCCGGCGCCGAGACCGATCTCGACCCGCCCTTCGGACAGCACGTCCATGGTCGCCAGTTCTTTGGCGAGCACGACCGGGTGCTTGTAGTCGTTGTCGTAGACGAGGGCGCCGAGCCGCAGCGTGGACGTGACGTCGGCGGCGCATTGGAGTGCCGGCACCGGGGCCAGTTGCCCGTCGAAGTGGTCGGGCATCGTGAGCGTCGAGTAGCCGAGACCCTCGACGCGTTTGGCGGCGTCGGTCCATTCCCGCAGGTTTCCTGTTGCCGAGGTCTGGACTCCGAATCGAAACGGGCGTTGCTCGCTGGTCATGGTTGGCCACCGTAGACGGCTGCCACCTCCGATGCCCGACCCGTCGGTAGTGTCGGGCCTACTGTGATGCGACTCAGCTGGGTTGTCCGAATGGCGTTGGTGATCGGGGCGGGGGCGTTGCTGCTCACCGCCACCGTCGTCGCTGTGGCGCCGAGGATGTGGCGGCTCGCCAACGCCCATTCGGAAGAGCCCGTCGAACTGCCCGACTTCGCGGACCTCGCACGCCGTTCGTACGTGTACGACCTGGCCGGAAACGAGATCGCCGCCTTCGAAGTCGAGAACAGTCAGCCCGTTGCCGTCGCCGATGTACCCGATCACGTGATCGAGGCGTTTCTTGCGGTCGAGGACAACGAGTTCTTCGTGCACCACGGCGTCAATGTCCGCAGCTTGTTCAGGGCAACGCTCTCCAACTTCGCATCGGAGGGCCCGATCCAGGGCGCCTCGACGATCACCATGCAGGTCGTCAAGAACGACTATCTCGCCGGCTTCGACCGTGACGGCCGATACAAGCTGCTGCAGGTCACCTACGCCGTGCGTCTCGAGAAACACAAGACGAAAGAGGAGATCCTCGAGCGCTACCTGAACACGGTGTTCTTCGGGCAGAACTCATACGGCGTCGGTGCCGCAGCGGAGACCTACTTCGGCAAGCCGGTGCAACAACTCAGCTTCATCGAGGCAGCGTTTCTGGCGGGGCTCGTGCAGGCGCCGTCGAGCTATGACCCGATCACCGAACCAGAGCGCAGTCGGGCCCGCTTCCTGCAGGTACTGGAGCGGCTCGAAGCGGACGAACTCCTGACCGAGGAGCAGCGGATCGAGGCCGAAGCGTCGTTCGTGCTGCCGGAACGTGTGCGTCGGCGCGCTGAACGGGCAACCGAGCGCACCTACTACACCGAGGCGCTGCGCGACTTCCTGCTCAACCGTTCGGAGATTCTCGGCAAGACCTATGAGGAGCGCTACACCCTGTTGCATCGTGGTGGTCTCAGCATCCACACCACGCTCGATCCCACGTTGCAAGCTGAGGCCGAGCGCGCTCGCAACGAACTCCCCGAAAATCTCACAGGCATCGATGCAGCGATCACGTCGCTCGACACCAAGACCGGAGCGATCCGGGCGATGGTGGGTGGCAGGGGATTCGTGCCGGGACAGAACGAGGTCAACCTGGCACTCGCACCCAGCCAGACGGGGTCGAGTATCAAGCTGTTCATCCTCGCTGCAGGGCTGCAGGCCGGCGCCACACCCGACGATGTGCTCGACGGCACCCGGCCGTGTCGGCTGCCGAACGTCGGCAATCCGAACGAGCCGTTCTTCGAGATCACCGGCGGCGTCAGCGGTGGGATCGACACGCTGCGGCGTCACACGGTGCGCTCGATCAACTGTGCGTTCGCTCGTCTGTCACAGATCGTCGGACTCAATCGGATGGTCGACACCGTGTACCGCATGGCGGCCAACCCGTATCTGTACCAAGGGCAGTCGCCCGACGAACGCGAACCGATTCAGCCGTTCTCGGCGTTCGCCACGGGCGCCAACGAAATGAGCACGCTCGACATGGCAGCGGGTATCCAGTCGATCGCCAACGAGGGCATGCACATGCAGCCGTACTACGTCGACTACGTCGACGATGCGTTCGGCAACCGGATCTACACCCACTTCGACCCCGGTGTCGAGGTGCTCGACCGGGAGGTTGCGCTGACCGCCATCGACGTGCTCAAGGGCGTGCTCACAGGCGGTACGGCGCGTCGAGAACTGGCCGACTTCGCCAGCCGCAGGCCGGCGTTCGGCAAGACCGGCACTCAGCAGAACAACTGGACAGCCTTCTTCGTCGGGGCGACACCCGAGTTGTCGACGGCGGTGATGGTCCGCGATCCCGATCGTTACACGCCGATGCGCAGCAACATCCCCGAGTTCCGGGCAGACCTCAATGCGGTCGGCGCGGCAGGCGTGCAGGGCGGTATCTATCCGGCTCGGATCTGGGGCGCGTACATGGAGAACATCGGCCTCGAGCAGTTCGAGTTCGCCGATTGGGATCGTCCTGGTCCGCAACCGCGGCGAGCGGCGCGCCTGTACCTGCCCGGAAACGAGTGTCTGTTCAAGGTGGTCGGGTTCGAGCCGGCAAGCACGGTTCCGAACGAGGAGGAGGCACCGGCACCGGAGGGTTTTCGACGCCTGGCGGCGCCACCGTCGACACCGGCACCGGTGCCACCGACCACTCTGCCGGCGGCGCCACCCGTCACGACACCACCGGTCACCACGGTCGTCGACACGACTCCGACCACCACCTCGACGACACTTCCTCCAGTGCCGATCCTGAACCAGATCGAGAGTGGCACTACGATCCCTCCCGATGTACTCGATCCGTCCGCTCCGCTCCCGTCAGTTCCACTCGACCAGGTCGTTGGACCGTGCCGTTGAGGTGTCGGCATGAGCCACCCTGTTCTCGAACTGCAGGCGGCCGAGACGATGTCGGATCAGCTGATCAACCGGCGCCAGCGGTTGGCTGAGCGCGAGCAGGTACAAGCCGCTCGCAACGACCTGATCCGCTGGAACGAATCGCGGAAGCTGCTTCACTCGCGACTCGACGAACTCGAAAAGCAGATCGAGACGAGCGAGAAGGAATCGCACGACATCGACCGCAAGCGCACCAAGCTCGAAGCTCAGCTGAAAACTGTGATCGCACCCCGCGAGGCGGAGGCGTTGCAGTCGGAGATCGCCACGTTGAACGAGCGTCGCAGCGAACTCGACGATGCCGAGTTGGCGGCGCTGGAAGAGCAGAGCCGCCTCGAAGACGAGCTCGCTGCCGTGCTTGGCCAGGAGCGCTCGCTGACAGAAGTCCTGACCACGGCCGATGTGGCCCTGGCAGCGGCCGAGCGCGATATCGACGGTGAGCTGAGCGGCATCGCCGGTCGACTCGAAGGTTTGCGATCTGAGGTCGACAAGGGTGTGCTCAAGCGGTACGACCGTCTGCGTCGTCACCATGTGGTTGCGGCGACGAAACTCAGCGGGTCGCGCTGCGAGGGTTGCCACCTCGATCTGTCGGCGCACGAGGTCGACGACGTGAAGGACGAACTCGCCGCCAGCGGCATCGCCGACTGCCCCCAGTGCGGTCGGTTGCTGTTCGGCTGACCAATGCTGTTCTGGTTCCTCGGCACCGCTGTGGTGTCGGTGTGGTTCGTCTTTCGTGACTCCGGTTTCGACTATCGGCTGCTGCTCGTCGGGGCCGTATTGCCGGCCGGCGTCGATGCCCTGTTCGGAGGCGCCAGAGTGCTCCACAGCGTCACGTTCAGCGTCGTGCTGCTGGCGGTGTTGATGCTTGTCACACCGGGTCGCAAGCCGATTCGCAAGATGCTGCTGGGGCTGCCCGTCGGCACGCTGCTGCATCTCGTTTTCACGGGTGCGTGGACCGACACGAGGGTGTTCTGGTGGCCGTTCTTCGGGTTCGGGTTTGGCGATGCGCCCCATCCGGTGGCCGAGCGCGGCTGGTGGAATGTGCCACTCGAGGTGATCGGGCTGTGGTTGTGTTGGTGGATCGTGCGCGGCGCCGAGTTGACCCGCAGTGATCGCCGAGCGGAGTTTCTCAGCACGGGTCGGCTGGCGCTGCCCGTGCAGTGACCCGATCTGTGCTTCACTGACAACGTGCTCTACCTGGTTCGTCACGGTCGCACCGCCGCCAATGCCGAAGGTCTGCTGCAGGGTCGACTCGATCCACCGCTCGACGCCGTCGGTCGTCAGCAGGCAGCCGCGATTGCGAACCTGATCGGAGACGTCGACGAGGTCATTTCGAGTTCGCTGGTGCGTGCCGAGCAAACGGCTTCCTACTTCGGGCGCCAGATCACGGTTGACGATCGTTGGATCGAGTTGGCGTATGGAGAGTACGAAGGCATCCCGGCAGGAGAGGTTCCGCCCGAGGTGTGGCAATCGTGGAAGACGAACTCGATGTTCGCCACCAAGGGCGGCGAGAGCTTCGGTGCGCTCGACACCAGGGTGCGTTCAGCGTGCGAGGACCTGGCTGGCCGAATCCACGGCCGCAACATCGTGGTCGTGAGTCATGTGTCGCCGATCAAGGCAGCTGTCGGGTGGGCGTTGAACACGACGACCGACATCATGTTCCACTGTCACTTGTCGCAGGCCAGCTTGTGCCGAGTCGACATGGGCAAGTTCGGCCCGCTGCTGCACAGCTTCAACGAGCAGGCAACCCTGGCCTGAGCCGCCTATTCGTCAGGCAGGTCGATCGGGAGCTGACGGTCGTTCCACACCGTGGTAAACCCTGATCGGAGCTCACCCTTGTCGACCAGCTCGGGTGGTAACGGGACCGCCTCGGTCACCGTGAGGGCGTACCACGCCTCGGTGCTCTTCAGGAGATGCTGGAAGCCGAGGCCGGCGACGATCTCGGCGACGTCACCGCCGTTGACCAGCGCTTCGAACTCGGCCACCAGGTTGCCGTCGAGACGCAGCTCGAGTTGCACATCGCCGTTGCCGACGATCTCGCCCTCGTTGCGGTCGCCCCACTCGGTGTGGAACAGCATCAGCATGTCGATCGTTTCCCACTGGCGATGGGCGACCTCGATCGTGAGGTCGGCACGGCCACCACCGGCTGATCCGGACAGCACTTTGGCGGCGAGCAGTGTGCTCGCCCCAATTCGGAATTCAGTTTCGATCATGTCAGCCAGGCCGTCAGCTTCCGGCCCACTTGGCCGACCAGGCCGTGCCGTCGAACGTGACCTCGAGCAGCCGTGACGACTTGCTCATCTCGAGCTTCACGCCGGCTGCACCACTGGCTGTCTTCGACATGTGCTCGACGACCTTGGTGGCCTCGGAGGTCTTGTCCTGCGACAGGGTGATCTTGAACTCCTTACCCTTGATGTCGTACTCGAGGCCGAGCGTGTAGGTGGTCGACGAGCTGAACCCGCTGACTTCCTCGGCGAGCTGAGTCGGTGGCGTGAACTTCTCGGTCGCCTTGGCCAACAGCGCCGAGGCGGTGGCAGCCGAGTCGAGCGACTGGGCGATGTTGCCGAGTGCCCGCGGGTCGGTGCCTTCCTCCTTGGCAGCTTTCGCCTTGGAGTGGGCGATCATGCGGTTCACCGACTCGATCACGGTCGGGACCATGTTGCCGATACCGCCGCCGACGATCTGGTCGCCGGGCATCGTGAAGGCGAAGCTGCCGCCGATCGTGGCGTCGCTGATGCTGTACGTCTTCTTGCCGTGGGCACCGTCGCTGATCCACTGCATGGCGAACTCGAGGCTGCCCTTGAGCATGTCGTTGCCGACCGCCCCTGACAGCTTGAACCCGCGGGTTGTGCGCCCGACGTCTTTCTGGGTGCCCTGACCGCGGCCTTGCTGCCTGGTCATGTCACCGCCGAACTTGCCCGACTTCTTGTTGGTCTTGCCTGCACCGCCCTTGCGGGCCTTGAGCGAAGCGGCATCGATCCGAGTGCCTGTGTAGGCCTCGGCTTCGATCTCGGCCTTGGCGACTCCGCTGATACCGATCTCGGCGCTGGCCTTGCCGAACCCGCCGGTTTCGACCATGTTCTCGTTCTTCTCTTCGCCTTCGGCGTCGACGCCGGCGGTATCGAGCAGTCGCTTCTCGACCCCGAGTGACCACTGTTCGGCAACGAGCCAGCCGAACTCGTCGGAGTTGCCTTCGCCCCACATGAAGTTGACGACTTCGCGCGGGACCAGATTGGACGAACGGCCACGGCGGAACAGGGCGTAGCTGATCAGTTCGGCTGCGTCGGCGCCGGTCTGCGCACGCGACTTGAGGTACACGCCGAGTGCGCCGGCGACCTCGGCCGCCGGGCCGACGTTGCCGCCTGCGCCGACGTAGACGTTGAGCCCGACCTCGACCGGCGACACCTTGGGAGCAGGCGTCAGCTGTGTCGGGTCGGATGGCATCTTGTACTTGTCTTCGCGATCGCCGCGTGCTGCCTCGGCGCCGAAGCCGAGGTTGACGGTGACTCCTGGGGAGACCGGGATCTTGACCTCGAGCGCGATGCTGGCGCTGTCGCCGGCCGCCGGGACCGCCGCCTCGATCAGGCTGCCGAGTTTGCGGAAGCAACTGGTTGCGTCGCCCTCGTAGTGGTCGGTGAGCTTCTTGACGCCGGCGCTCTCGCGGACCTGGGTGGTCGCTTGTTCGGCATCGAACAGGTTGGCGGCGTCTTTGCCGCGGTCGATCCGGCCTTTGAGCCACGACAGTTCACCAGCGCACGACCCTGAGAACGCACGCATTCCGGCGATCCGGTTGGAACGACTGCCGCGCTCGATCGACTGGCCGTCGACCTCTTTCACGTTCTTGGCGAGGTAGGCGTCGGCGATCACCTTCATCGCTGTGACGGCGTCGAAGGCCGACTTGGCCTTCGTCTCGTCGAGGTCTCCGAACGGAAACTGGGCGTGGTACTGGGCGAGCAGCTTGCGGATCTCTTTTTGGGCGGAACTCTTGGTGGTCCAGCTCTCGCTGGTCTTCTCGTCGAACTCGGTCGGCTGCCACATCAGGCGCTGGACTCCGCCCGACTGCTGTACGACGTGGGTCAACTCGTGGGCGATCAGATGCTGTCCGCCAGGGCTGTCGGGCTGGAACTGGCCGGGCGCGAAGTGGATGTCATTTCCGTGGGTGAATGCACGCGCCTGGATTTTCGACGCGGCGGGCGAGTCGGCGTGAACGCGCACTCCCGAGAAGTCGGTTCCGAACCCGCCTTCCATCCTGGTGCGGACACCGTCCGGCATCGCCGAGCCGCTGCTGGCCTTGATCGAGCTGGTGAGATCGTTCGAGATCGCCCCGCCCTCGGAGCC
Source organism: uncultured Acidimicrobiaceae bacterium (assembly GCA_963700265.1). Taxonomy (GTDB): domain Bacteria; phylum Actinomycetota; class Acidimicrobiia; order Acidimicrobiales; family Ilumatobacteraceae; genus Ilumatobacter. The sequence goes on from CAVOWX010000015.1 coordinate 29,421, forward strand.
CACCTCGGCGGTGCCTTGACGTGCGACGCGTCCCATCGGTGGCGGGGCAAGTTGCGACGAACCAGGAGCGATCTGATTCATGACCTTGTCAGCCATCGCATCGGCTTCGCGTTCGTAGGAATCGCCGGCGGCGCCGACTTGCAGACCCGACGACGAGCCGGAGCCCTGACGCTCGGGTTCTGGGAGCGTGTTGCGCTGCACACGAGGCGATCCTTCGGCACCAAACGCGTCGATCGACAGCCCAGGCCTCGGTCCGAGCGGTTCAGACGCTTGACCGCCGCTGCGTGTCGTGTGCCGCGGCACGCCGGCAGCCGACGACTTGGGCTCGACGACCGATTCCTCGCGTAGGTCCTCGGTATTGTGCTGGAGCTGCTGTCGTTCCGGCATTCTGTCCCCCCAAAATCTGGTGTGGTCCGCTGTCCGACCCTAGCCGATCGGGCTTTGCGATGGGTCGGGGTGTCAGTCGGAGGCTCGCGGAAGCCGTGCTCGTAGCGCCTTGAACGCCTCGGCACCTCGCTCGGAACGGGTCCACGAGATGTAGTCGGGCCGACCGCGTTCACGAAAGAACGGGTTGGAGAAGGTCTCGGCCCATTCGGCCACGGACATCAGGCTGGAGGCCATCGACTCCGCGTAGCCGTCCCAGTTACGTGCGTGCTCTTCCGACCGGAAGAGGTTCATGTTCATTCATCTGAACGGTCTGCTGGAAGCCTCGCCGCCGACCTCCGAGCTGGTGTAGCCGACCGTCGTCGGCGGCTCGATCGTGGTGATCTCGTCGTCGGTCATCTCCACGGTGATCGGTTCGCCGCAGCACAGACACGGCGCATCGATGCGAACCTGCTTGCCGGGCACCAACCAGCGAATCGCCAGCGCCTCGAACCCGCACTGGGCGAACCAACGCTGCTCGCCGTCGATCGACACCCGGTACTGGGTCGGTTGGATGTTGAACGGAGGGAATGAGGCGAGGTGGTCGGTGCCGGGGTGGGTCCAACCCGGTGTGATCGCCACCAGTTCGTGGACGAGGTCGCGGGCCGCCGCCAACTCGATCTCGAGTTCGGCCGCAAGTTCGGTGTAGTGCTGCGCTTGGCCGGTGTCGACCACGCGGCGCATCACCGCTGCGTAGCCCCGGTCCAGCAGTTCGAGCTCGGCCATGTGATTCCCCTTCCATGCACCCGGGGCGAATGCCCGTGGCTTCCGATCGTAGGTCGTCCGGCGAGGCCTCGTTGTACGATCCGGCCATGGCGGAGATCGACGGTCAACGGCTTCTGGCAGGGCTTCGCATGTTGCGAGCGTTCGGAGCGTCCGGTGCCGGGGTGGTTCGTCAGACGTTCTCCGAGCCCGACATGGCGGCGCGGCGGTGGCTGTGCGCTCAGATGGAGGCCGCCGGGCTGGAGGCGGTGATCGACGGCGTCGGCAACGTGGTCGGGCGATCCCGCAACCCCGGCCCGGCGGTGTTGATCGGGTCGCACTCCGACACGCAGCCGCGGGGCGGATGGCTCGACGGAGCGATGGGTGTGATGTACGCGATCGAGATCGCTCGTTCGCTCGGGGAAGACCCGTCCACCGCCGACCTCGCCGTCGACGTGGCCGCATGGTCTGACGAGGAGGGCACGTACACGACGTTCCTCGGCAGCAACTCGTTCGTCGGCGACCTGACCGACGACATGCTTCAGGATGCGGAAGCCGGCGGCGAAACAGTTGGGGAGGCGCTGGACCGGGTCGGGTTGGTCGGAGTGCCACGATCGGCGCTGGATCTCGACCGGCACGTCGCCTTTCTGGAGCCCCACATCGAACAGGGACCGCATCTCGAGGATGCCGGAAAGCGGATCGGTGTGGTGACGGCGATCGTCGGTATCCGCAGCATGCGGGTCACGTTCGTCGGTGAGCAGAATCACGCCGGAAGCACGCCGATGGCGCGCCGCAAGGACGCCGGCGCGGCGATGTTCGCGTTCGCCGTCGCGATGCGCGAGCGGCTTCTGGCGGTCGCCGGCCCGGTGAGCGTGTGGAACATCGGCAACGCACGGTTGTTGCCGGGTGGCGAGAGCATCATCCCCGGCCGAGCGGAACTGGTGGTGCAGTTCCGAGACCCCACGGAGGCGTTGCTCGACTCGATGGAGGCGGCGATCGTGGCGGCCGCAGATGAGGTTCGCTCGGCGTGGCCGGTCGAGGTGACGGTGGCGCACCAGCGCCAGCCGGAGGCCCCTGCAGACATGGACGCTGACCTGCGCCGGCACCTGGCCGCTGCAGCCGAGCGGCGGGTGCCGGGGGAGTGGGTCGAGATGCCGAGCGCGGCCGTGCACGACGCGATGGTTCTGTCGCATCATCTCCCCAGCGCAATGTTGTTCATCCCCAGCATCGGTGGGGTCAGTCACGACTTCTCCGAAGACAGCACCGAGCTCGACATCGTGACCGGTTGCCAGGTCCTCGCCGATGCCGTCATCTCAATCCTGAAGGAGCACCGGTCATGAAGCTGTACGTAGCAGGCCCGCTGTTCACCCCTGGCGAACGTGACTATCTGGATCGTCTCGCCGATCGTCTGGAGGCTGCCGGCCACGAGTGCTTCGTGCCGCATCGCGAGACGATCGAGTCGTTCGACGCGGCCACGATTTTCGCCACCGACTCGGCCGGCCTGCACGGAGCCGACGCGGTGGTGGCCTGGCTCGACGGCCCGATGGTCGACGACGGAACCGCCTGCGAGATCGGCATCTTCTCCGAACTCGTGCGAACCCAGCCAGACCGCTACCGAGGCATCATCGGGCTCGCCACCGACTGGCGTGTCTGGCGTCGCCGCGACGCCGGCCTCACCGACGGAGGCATCAACTTCTTCGTCGGAGGAGCAATCCTCAAACATGGCAAGTTGGTCTGGTCGATCGAAGAAGTCGAAGCAACCCTCGCCGAGTGGCAGGTTTGAGCGGTTCACCGCCCAATCGCCTGGTGGCCGGTCAGCTGAAGCGATAACGACATCAGATGTCGATATCGCTCTCGCTGCCAGGGCGGGTCTGGCCGCCGTACTTCAAGTTCCAACGCGCCTTCGACGGGCTGCACCGCTCACGGCTCGTTGTGGTGCCGGGCGCCGGCCATCGAAGGGTTCGCGAAGCGGTCAGGCCATCGTTGACACGTGGTCGAACACTGCTGCGACCTTGGCGTCGAACACCTCGGGTGGGTACGGGTCGGCCGGCAGATCGGCGTCGAGGGTGTCGCGGATTGCGGTTCGCACGCCCGCGGACGCGCTGGCCTTACGGCGCCAGTCGAGCACGAGTTTGTCGTGGAGGTGTTCGAGCAGGCGTTTGGCGCTGGCCCGCACGATCGGCAGAGCGCCGATTCGTCGGGCGGTTGCTGGCGCTCTATCGAGCCTCGTCGTCGGACCCGGCGCTTGCTGTGTCGTCAGCGGTGCCCACTATCCCCAGCTTGCGTGCGAGTTGGGTCAGCATCTCGCTGACGGCGGCATCCTTGGCGTCATCGTCGAGGGCATTCCAGTCGCTGGGGATTTCGGCGGCGGCGGCCCGCATCGGGCCGTACGACACACGCACCTGGTCGATCGCTTCAGCCCGGGTCAGCCCGAGTGATTCGAGCACCTCGACCGCTGTCGCATCATCGGCGACAACGGCCGTCTCGCCATCCCGGATGGCCATCACGGCCTCGATCTGCGTAGCCGGACGACCTGCTGCCGGATCGACTGCAAGCAACTCGGTCACGTCTCGGGGCATGCACAACAGTACGCGCGGTCGATCACGATGTTCCCTCGGTCGAACATGACGTGCCCGGATGACCCGAGTGTGAGCCTGACGGAGCAACTGGCCACTTCGGAGTCGACAACCATCATCAGCCGATCGGCGTTCATTCGGCACCGCCCGACCGCAGGTGCGATGGTGAGTCGGCCTGTAAGCGGGATTCTGTGGTCGTTGCCGACCGGTGGCCATCCATCTGTGCGGCCTACCCGAGGGGTGTCGACGTTGCCGCCGACGGACGGGCCGCCCGTTCCCTCTGCTTGACCTTGCTCCGGGTGGAGTTTGCCGAGCCGTGCGAGTCACCTCTCACGCTGGTGCGCTCTTACCGCACCGTTTCACCCTCACCTGTGCCCGGTTGCCCGAGCCATCGGCGGTCTCTCTCTGTTGCACTTGTTCGTCAGGTCACCCCAACCTGGCTCTCGCCAGCACCCTGCCCTTCGGAGTCCCGACTTTCCTCGACACGGTCATGCCGTGCCGCGGCCACCCGGCCAACTCACCATCGCAACGGCGAGTCTACGGGTGCAGCACGTGGGCGGTGTTCGGCGGGGTGCGGTTCTCGAGCAGCTCGACGTACACGTCGTTGACGGCGTCGGAGCCGGTGCCGTGTTGGATCTCGACCCAGCCGGAGACCTGCTCGATGAACGGTCCCCACGCCTCGCCCAGCTTGGCGTCGATCACGCCGGGCCCCCACTCCTTGCGGCGCTTGTCGATCTGGGTCGGGGCGAAGAACAACGATTGTGCGGGACCGGGCATCGGCTCGGAGCTGCCCAGGCGGTCCTCCCAGTGGGTAAGCCCGACGATCGCCGAGTGCTTGAGCTGGTCGCCGTAGTGCTCGTGCACCGCCCGCACCACCGTGGCGTTGCCGCTCATGTCGACGAACGCCGCCGGCGCCACTGGTAGCGAGCCGACTGCGTCATAGGTGACGACCTGGTCGTAGCAGCCGAGTCCCTCGACGAAGGCGAGATTGCCCGGCGATGTCAACCCGACCACCGTCAAGCCCTCGCGCTGCGACAGCAGATGGGCGGTACCAAACGCGGTTTTGCTGGAGGCGCTGCCGAGCACGATCGTGTCCGCCCCGAAGAAATCATTGTCGGCCAGGAAGTCGTCGATCACGAACGACGTGAAGAACAGTGGTCGGTACAGCATCTGCTCGGCTTCGAGCTCGACCTTGTAGCCGGGGGTGGCGGCGCAGCGGTCGTAGTTGTTGTACACCGCAGGGAGCGCCGCTCGGTGGGCGGCACCGTCGCTCAAGGAACCGGCCGACACGCGGCCCGGGCTGATCACCAACTCGGTCGACATCGGCAGGTAGCCGAACAACCGCTCGCCCTCGTTGACACCGTCGCAACGCGACTCGACGACATCGGCGAATCCCCACACGGGCACGCGACCCCAGTTCGTGTCGTCGCCGACGTCTGGTGAGGGGAAGAACGTCCAGTACCCGATCATGTCTCCGGCCGCTGCATAGGTGATGTTGTTGGCCGTGAATCCGAACGCGTCGACCCGCAGTCGAAGCTCGCCATCGGCGAGGGCGACGGGGGAGGCGTCGACCACTCGGGTGTTGCGGTAGTCGTCGCGGTCGACGAGGAAATGCCAGTCGGTCATGCGGCGACGGTACCGCCTGTGCCGTGTCGGCCTGCCATCCACCGGATCGTGAACCGACCGTGACAAGCTTGATGACGATGTTGGAGCTCGTGCTCGGCCTCATCACCGACCCCTCGGTGCCACCAACGACGGACCCCGCCGTTTCTTCGGCCGCGTCCGCAGGCAAGGGGTTCTCGTCGAGCATTGCCGATCTCGTCGCATCGGTCGTCGACAACCTCGGCTACAACGGCTACCAGACCGGGGTGGCGCTGGTCGTCGCCACTGCGGCGATCGTCGCGATGCTCAACGTCAATGTGCACAAAGCGGTTCTGGCCCCGGTCGGGATCGGTGCGTTCTGGGCCGGCTGGCTGGGCTGGAACACGTTCACGGCCCAGGACAATCCGCTGTTCCCCGGCGACGTCAGCTCCACCAAGCTGTGGGACGTCGCCTTCACCAACGACACCGGCTTCTTGTTGGTGGTGATCGTGGCCTGCGCGGCGGCGATCTTCCTGTGGCGCAAGGGCACCGCCCTCGCCAGCCGGATCATGCTGTTGGTCGGTGCGATCCTCGGCGCCAGCTTCGTCTACAACCTCGTCGAAGCCTTCCGCGTCGCCTAGTTGGGAGTTGTGCCTGGCACAACTCGCAACTCAGCAGGACTGGGTGGTGTAGACGTAGGTGTTTTCGGCGGGGGTCTGGAGTTGGATGCCGAACCGTGCGCCTTCGTCGTCGACAGCGCCGACCACCAGGTTGATGCCGGTCAGCTGACCGAATGTGGCCGGGATCGCGTACGGCTGTGGGAAACCGTCGGCGTCGTTGCTGAGCGGCTCGCCGGACATGGCCGGGCTGAACACCGCACCCGGGTTGATGACCTTGGCCAGCACCGTGGAATGCCGGTTCTCCTCGCCGCCGATCCGCATCATCTCGCTGCGCAGCGACAGATCGGTCAGCGCAGCGGTGATCGCCTGAAACGTGGCAGCGGCGAGATCCTCGAAGCCGTGTGAGATGTTGAGCAGGTCGCGCTCGACATCGTCGGATCCCTCGACGGCAGCGAAGATCGGCCCGACGACACGGTCCATGATGAACGGGTTGGCGCAGGCGAACTCGTCGCCGCCACTCGCCGTGACCAGGGCGCCGATCGTCGCAGCGTGAGCCGTGTGATCCTGCACGAAACGGGCGGCGAGTGCAGTGCCCGAGGATCCGAGACCGCCGGCCTGCTCGATCGCCGCGTAGACCGCCAGCAGCGTGTGTTCGAGCGACTGAGCGGTGCGCAGCAGCACGGTGTCGTCGATCGCGCCTTGCTCGACCTCGGGTGCCTCGTCGGCGACGCCGAGCCGGCCAGGATCGGTGCTGCCACCGCGATTGTCGCCGCATGCGGCAGCGATCGCACCCAACGAGAGCACCAAACCACCGTTGCGCAGGAGCGTCCGGCGATCGAGCGAAGGATTCGGGAAATGGTTCACGTTCAGGCCTCCGGCGCCAAGGCGGTCGCGGTGTTGAGGAACAATGCGTCGAGGTCGTCGCCCATGCCGGCGAGATCGGCGAGGTGGGCTGCGTGGCGAGACTCGATGGCCACGATCGATGCCAGAGCGCTCGCAACGTTGGTATCGCTCACCGAACCCAGCAGCTCGATGTGTGTCGCTGCGGCAGTATTCTCGAGTGCCATCGCGGCCTGGGTGGTGGAGCCTCGAAAGTCACTCCGCAATGCGTCGAGCAACTCGTCGTTGCGGGTATCGGCGGGGAGCCCGACGATTCCGGCCAATCTGGTCGCGTAGGCAACGTGCTGCTCGCGCATCACGTGCCACAGCTCGCCCGTGGCGCCGGCATCGATCGCCTCGTCGTAGAGGGCGCTGGCGGAGAGTTCGAGCGAGATCGCGAACGCGACGAGGGCGGCATCGTCCTCGGACAACCCGGAGGCCGCAGCGGACGCCGACCGGGAACCGGCCATCGCGAGCGCTGCACCAATCACGCCGGCGCCGAAGAGGGCGCGCCGTGTGGGACGGTCGGGTTGTGCGTGATCCGCAACGGCGGAGTCGGTCACGGGTGAGGTCCTTTCGAGATGTTCTGCTGCGTGCGCGCCCACATGATGGTGTCCGGGGTCGCGGCCACGCCAGTTTAGAAGGGTGTGGGGTGATTGGAAGGATTCCGGTTCAGAAGTCGAGTGCCGACAGCTCGGGGATCCATGATGTGGTGCGTTCGATCGCTCGTGCCCACTGCTCGCGATCCAACTGACCGACCGGCTCCACGAACGCGTGCGGCACCAATCCTTCGGATGCCTGCCCGAGGTCGTCCCACAGTCCGGTCGCGACGCCGGCGAGGAAGCCGGCGCCCATGGTGGTGGCCCCGACGGTCGGGGACACCTCGACCGGTTTCCCGCTGGCGTCGGCGAGCGCCTGGACGAAGGTCGGGTTGCGGCTCATCCCACCGTCGATCCTGAGCAGTGGGATGTCGTAGCCGGTGTCGGCCTGGGCGGCCTCGATCATGTCGGTGCCACGGTGGGCGACGCCCTCCAGCACCGCCCGCACCACATGGCGCCGCTCGGTGCCCCTGGTGACGCCCAGCAGCGTGCCGCGCGCCCCGTAGTCCCAATGCGGCGTGCCGAGCCCCAGCAGGGCCGGTACGTACACGACCCCGTCGGCGGTGGTGCACCGACTGGCGACATCGTGCGATTCGGCAGCGGTCTCGATCAGGCCCATGTCGTCGCGCAGCCACTCCACGTTGGTGCCGGCCGACAGCATGATCGCCTCGACCGCCCACGTCTCCTCACCGCCGATCGTCCATCCGATGATCGGGAAGGTTCCGTTCGACGATCGGTCGGCAGCCACCGGCCGTTGCCCGCCGGTACAGACATCGAGCATGCCTCCCGTGCCGAACGTGATCTTCGCCATACCGGGCTCGATGCAACCCTGCCCGACGAGCGACGCCTGCTGATCGCCGGCCAGCGATGCGATCGGGGGAGCGCCGGGCAGCGCCGTCGCCGGTCCGGCCAGGCCGGACGAATCGACGATGGTCGGCAACATGACCGGATCGATGCCGAGCAATTCGCACACTCTCATGTGCCACCCGGCCGCGTCGATCGAGTACAGCCCGGTCACGGCTGCGTTGGTGTGGTCCGTGATGTGCAGTGACCCCTGTGACAACGTCCAGGCCACCCAACTGTCGACGGTGCCGAAACACAGCTCGCTCGGGTCGCGGCCGGGGGCGGCGTTGGCCAACAGCCAGGCCAGCTTCGTTGCGGATTGGTTGGGCGCCAGCGATAGGCCGTGTTCGGCCTTGACCGTGAGGCACTCGCCGACCGTGCGGAGGTCTTGCCATCCCAGGGCCGGAGCGATCGGGCGCCCGGTCGAGCGCTCCCACACCACCGTCGAGGCGCGCTGACTGGCGATCCCGACACCGTCGAGTTTGGGGTTCCCGGCTCGATCCAGCACTGCCGTCGAGGCGTCGAGCACGAGCTCGGCCATGCGGGCGGCGTCGAACTCGACGAGGCCGGGGAAGGGGCTGTCGGGGGCGAACGCCCGATACTCGACGGCTGCCAGTGAGGTGTCCGGGCGCATGACCGCTGCCCGCAGTCCGGTCGTGCCGACGTCGATGACGAGGATCACGGTGATGGTTCCCTTCCGTCGCGTTCCATTCCTGATGGTCGAAAGCCCTTGCTGCGGAGTCGCTGTCCCAACACGCCACCCAGCAGGCCGGCACCTGCGACGACCGAGAGGTTGAACAACGCCGCGAACCAGTTGACGTCGCTCCCGCGCAGCAACCGGATCAGGATGAACACCGCTTGCGCCAGCGAATATGTGACGATCGCCGTTGCGATGCCGTGCGACAACGGGAGCTGGCGGCGCTGCACCCAGGCTGCGCAGCCGGCGCCGAGTACGAATCCGATCACGGCGCCGATCGACAACCAGAGCGCCATCGTGCTGTCGTCGCGGCTGTCCGATGCCCATCGGGCACCCACCGAGAACGGCACGGCGAACACCAGCGCCACCATGCCTCCCGCCCGCAGAGCGTCGATGTCCCAGCGGTCGAGGTTCAGGGCCATGGAGTGCTTCCGAACGGGCTCGGGAGCCCCAGTTTGCCCGGATTCAACACGCCGTTCGGATCGAGTGTCTGCTTCAGACCGACCAGCACGTCGAACGCCGGTCCGAGCGCTTCGGCGACGAACCGTCCGCGGTTCAGCCCGACCCCGTGATGGTGCGACAGGTTGCCTCCCGCGGCGAGCACCGCCCGCTGGCCGGCATCCCAGATTGCGATGTAGGTCGACTCGACCTCGTCGGCCGGCGGCTGGGCGGCGAACGTGAAGTACAAGCAGGCCCCGTCGAGGTAGCTGTGCGACAAGTGGCACGTGGCGACGAGTGCATTCGGAACCGCCAGGATCGCTGCCGTTGTCTCGTCGTAGACCCGCTGGAGGGCGCTCCACGGAGCAGCGATCTCCATCGTGTCCACCACGTAGCCGCGCTTGGTCAATGCCTGCAGCGCGCTGGTGTCGTTGCGGTGTTCGATCCATTCGGCCACGAGCCGCTGATCGGCGGGAACGCCGAGCGAACCGCCCACCTCGTGCACGATCGACATGGTGGCGTCGATGATCGCTTCGTCGCCTTCGTCGAGCACGAGCAGCGCACACGTGGTGCCATCACCGTCGCGACCTCGCTGCGATTCCGGTCCGTCGTAGAGGCGCAACACGGCGGGTGTTGCGCCACGGCGGATGATCCGACGACAGGCTTCGAATCCGTCGGCCAGCGTAGGGAACTGGTACGCAGCCGTGCGCTGGGCGTGGGCCACCGGGTGGGCCCGCAGCCACACCCGAGTGATCACGCCAAGCGTGCCCTCCGACCCGATGAAGACCTGATTGAGGTCCGGCCCAACGGCTGCCGCCGGCGAACCTCCGGTGCGGATCACGCGACCATCGGCCAGCACGACCTCGAGTCCGACGACCATCTCCTCGATCTTGCCGTAGCGAGTGGAGTACTGGCCGGCGCCGCGGCACGCCACCCATCCGCCGACGGTTGCGATCTCGAAACTCTGTGGGAAGTGCCCGATCGTGAGTGCGTGGTGGGTGTTGATCAGGCGCTCGAGATCGGGGCCGAACATGCCCGCTCCGGCTTCGACGACACCGGAAACCTGGTCGACTTCACCGAGCGCATCGAGTGCGGTGAGGTCGAGCAGCACGCCCCCGAACACCGGCAGCGACGCCCCGCACACCCCGCTCCGTCCGGCGGCGGGAGTGACCGGAACTCCTGCGTCGTTGCAGACAGCCAGCACAGCAGACACCTGCTCGGTGGAAGTGGGTCGGGCGATCATGGCGGCCTTGCGTGGCACCGATCCTTCGAGTGCCCAATGCAGCGCCAGCGGCCACCAATCCCGGGACACCTCGGCGGCGGCGGCGACATCGGTGACCGTGTCGCACACGGCACCGAGTCGATCGACGAAGCGATCGGGAAGCACTGCGGCCTGACCGTCGAAGCGGTCGGCCGTTCCGGCGAGGTCGATCGGGGAGAGGGGAGTCGTCATGAGGTCGCTTCCGCGTGTCGGGCATCGGGTTGTTCGGCTGCGGCGAGCTCATCGTCGCAGAGTTGACGGTAGGCGGCCACCTGGTCGGCGACCTCGTCGGCGCTCCATCCGAACTCGAGCGCCAGTGCTGTCGCCAGCTGGCCGGCTGCCGACAGACAGGCGGCGCGGTTCTCGAGGTGGGCCCTCGTGCGGCGTGTCAACACGTCGATCAAGCTGGTCGCCATCTCGTGCCGCACGGCGAACACGGCCTCGGCCAGCAAGTAGCGCAGCCCGTCGACCATCGGCGCGCCGAGCGAGGCATCGAGGGCGATCAGCGCCTTGAGTTCGGACACCTCGCTGCCATAGCGACCGATCAGCCGTGCATCGGGATGGTCGATGGCAACCTTCTTGCAACCGTCCACGCCGACGAGTTGCAACTTCTTGGTGCGACAGCGACCACGCCGACCGAGCTGCGACAACACCTCATCGACGGCGTCCTGGGCCATCGCCCGGTACGTGGTGAACTTGCCACCCGTCACCGTGATCAAACCCGAGTCACCAGTGGTGACGCTGTGGCGTCGGGAGAGGTCGGCGGTGCGGCCCGATTCGGCCTGCTTCACGAGCGGACGCAGCCCCGACCACACGCCGGTCACGTCGTCTCGGGTGATCGTGCTGGTGAGGTTGCGTTCGAGTGCACCCAGCAAGTAGTCGAGATCGTCGCCGTTGGCTTGCGGATCGTTCAGACCGCCCACGAAGTCGGTGTCGGTGGTTCCGATGTAGCAGTGCTCGAACGTGCCGTCGGGCAGTTGCCCCCAAGGCACGAGGAAGATGCTGCGCTTGTCGCCCGGCACCGACACGATCACGGCGATGTCGTTGCGCACGAGTCGCCACGGGACCGTGATGTGAACCCCTTTGGCGGGCCGCAACGAGTCGGGGTCGGCACCTTCGTCGAGTTGGCGGATCGTGTCGGCCCACACTCCGGTCGCCGACACGACGACCTTGGCGCGCACCTTGAAATGGGCACTGCCTGGATCGCCCGCCGTGCGTACGATCGCCCCGTCGGTGGTGCCATCGGGTTTCTTGGTCAGATCGACCACCTCGCACCGATTGGCGAGCACGGCGCCATGGGCGGCCGCTGTTCGGGCGACAGCCAACGTGACGCGGGCGTCGTCGGCGCCGGCGTCGTAGTACACGAAACCGGACGACAGCTTCTCGGCCGGCATCGTGGGACAGTGGGCGAGAGCTCGTTCGCCGTTGAGCCGTTGGTGCCGCTTGCCGATCCTCAACCCGCCGGTCAGGTCGTACATCCACAGCGCCGACCGCAGCGCTTTGGCGATCTTCTTGGAGATCGGTCCGTCCTTGGTGAGGACCGGTATCAGGAATGGCAACACGGTCACCAAGTGAGGGGCGTTGTCGAGCAGCCGCTGTCGTTCCCGAAGTGCCTCGTACACCAACCGGACGTCGCCTTGCTGGAGGTACCGCAGGCCGCCGTGAATCATCTTCGAGCTCTTCGACGAAGTGCCCGACGCGAAGTCGTCGCGCTCGACCAGCGCCGTGCGCAGCCCGCGAGTGGCAGCGTCGAGAGCGATCCCGACGCCGGTGATACCGCCGCCGATCACCAGCACGTCGAACTCCTCGTTCGCCAGCGCCTCCACCATCGCAGTGCGCTCGAACGTCCGTCCACCCATCCACCCAGACTAGGAGTGATGCTTGGTGTCAGGCACACTCCGTGAGATGACGGTATGTGCCTGACACCATCCGTTGTGCGATCCGTTGTGCGATCCGTTGCGCGAGTCAATCTGCACGGGTTGCGAATCAGCAATCCATGCGCGATACTGGGGGCGTGCGCTCGCCGACCGAACTCGTGGATGCCTTCCGGGCACGTGGCCTCAAGGTCACCCCGCAGCGTCAGCTCCTGTTCCGGCTGTTGCACGACAACGATCAGCATCCCACGGCCGACAAGTTGTTCGCGGCGGCGACCAGCGAGATGCCGGGTATCTCGCTGCGTACCGTGTACCAGACACTGACCGACCTCACGGCGATGGGCGAGCTCGAACAGGTCACGTTCGGCTCCGGTCCCACACATTTTGATCCCAACGTCAGCGAGCACCATCATGCGGTGTGCGACATCTGCGGCGCCATCACCGACGTCTACGTCGAAGGCGCCGACCAGCTCGCGATCGACGGCCTCGCCGGGTTTCGGCCCGATTCGGCATCGATCGTGTTCCACGGCTCGTGCGACTCGTGCGCCCGAACGTGATCAACGGTTCCCAATCAACAACTCCAACGGAGGACACACATGGCCGATCTCAACGGCACCAAAACACATGAGAACCTGAAAGAGGCGTTTGCCGGTGAGAGCCAGGCCAACCGTCGCTACCTCTGGTTCGCACAGAAGGCCGACATCGAGGGCTACCCAGACGCGGCGTCCCTGTTCCGTTCGGTCGCCGAGGGCGAGACCGGTCACGCCCACGGCCACCTCGAGTACCTCGCCGAAGTCGGCGACCCCGCCAGCGGCGAGCCGATCGGCGACACCGACTTGAACTTCAAGGCGTCGATCGCAGGCGAGACCTACGAGTACACGCAGATGTACCCGGGCTTCTCGAAGACCGCCCGCGATGAGGGCTTCGACGAGATCGCCGAATGGTTCGAGACACTCGCTCGCGCCGAGAAGAGCCACGCCGGCCGCTTCCAGCAGGGCCTCGACGCGCTCGAAGCGCTCTGATGATCCGACTCGCTCGCCGACGCTCATGCGTCGGCGAGCGAGACGGCATTCCCTTCCACCGATCGACTGGTCCGAGGCGATGACAACCACATACGACCCGAAACATCCCAAGTACCTCGACGAGGCCGACATCCGCGATGAGCTGACCCGCGTCTACGACCTGTGTCACGGCTGTCGCCTGTGTTTCAAGTTCTGCACCTCGTTCCCGTCGTTGTTCGAGATGATCGACGCCCACGACGACCAGGACGCCGGCCGGCTCACGCCCTCCCAGCAAGACCGCGTCATCGACGAGTGCTTCCAATGCAAGCTGTGCTACGTCAACTGCCCGTACATCCCCGAACTGCACGAGTGGCAGCTCGACTTCCCGCGCTTGATGTTGCGGGCCGAGGCAATGCGCTACGACACCGGGCAGAAGCCGATTCGTCAGCGCCTCACCACGCAGATGCTGAGCCGCACCGACCTGCTCGGCAAGTCAGCCACCATCGCCGCCCCGGTCGCCAACAAGATGATCGGAGCGCCGGAAGGCTCGATCGTTCGCAAGGCGATGGCCACCGTCACCGGCGTGTCCTCGGTGCGCCTGCTGCCTCCCTACGCCAAACAGCGCTTCTCGACATGGTTCAAGAAGCGCACCAGCAATCTGGCGGCCAAGCGTCAGGGCAAGGTCACCGTGTTTCCGACCTGTCTGGTCGAATACCAGCAGGTCCAGATCGGCAAAGACTTGGTGCAGGTGTACGAGCGCAACGGCATCGAGTGCACCAACACCGAGGCCGGTTGCTGCGGCGCCCCGTGGCTGCACTCAGGAGACCTCGAGCACTTCACCAAGGTCGCCGAGAAGAACGTCAAGATCCTCGCCGACGAAGTCCGCAAGGGCGGAGACATCGTCGTGCCCCAACCGACGTGTGGATACGTGCTCAAGAAGGACTACATCGACTACGTCGTCGACCCGGCCCTGCGGGCTGACGCCGAACTGGTCGCCGAGCACACGTACGATGCCGCCGAGTATCTGATGAAGGTCCACAAGGCGGAGGGCACCGAACTCGACACGGAGTTCACCGGCGAAGTGCCCGCCAACATCACCTACCACACCGCCTGTCACCTGCGAGCCCAGAACATCGGCTTCAAGAGCCGCGACCTGATGAGGTTGACCGGCGCCAAGGTCAAGCTCGTGCAGCAATGCTCGGGGATCGACGGCATGTGGGGGCTTCGGGCCGAGAACGAGGAGATCTCGATTCCGATCGCCAAGAAGCTGGCAGACCTGATCGACAAGGCCGCCGGTGACGTCGTCACCGGCGACTGCAACCTCGCCAACACCGCGATCGCTGAACAAACCGGCACCGCCCCCACCCACCCGATCCAACTGATCGCCCGCGCCTACGGCATCCCCGACGCGTAACGGATTTGGTGCCTGGTACCAATCCGTTACGCGGATCGTCCTGAAAGGAAACCCATGGACACGACCATTTCGCCTCGCAAACTGACCCTTGACGACATCTCCGATGTGCGCGCCTACGAGCGCCAGCGTCCCGAGTTCCGAGCCCATGTCATGGAACTCAAGCGCCGCCGGCGAGTACACGTCGGCACCGTCATCACGTTCCTGTTCGAGACCCGCGACACGATGCGCTTCCAGATCCAGGAGATGTCACGAGTCGAGAAGCTGACTACCGACGAAGAGATCCAGGTCGAGCTCGACATCTACAACCCGATGATCCCCGAGCCCGGCCAGTTGACCGCCACGATGTTCATCGAGCTGACCTCGGAAGCAGAAGTGCGGGAGTGGCTCTCGAAGCTGGCCAATGTCGAGCGTTCGGTGCTGCTCGACCTCTCGAACGGTGATCAGGTTCGAGCGATCGTCGACGAACAGCACGAACAAGGCCTCACCAGGCCAGAGGTCACCGCTGCGGTGCACTATCTCCGGTGGGAGTTCACCCCTGACCAGGTGGCGGCCTTCCAGGCGGGGCCAGTGCGGCTCCGAATCGACCATCCGGCCTATCTCGACGCCGTCGAGTTGAGCGAACTGACCACGACCGAGCTGCTGAACGACCTCGTCGGCTGATCTCGACAGCAACCGCCGTCAGCACTCAGCTCAACCAGGCCACCTCAGGAATTTCTGGCATTTCGGCCCGAGTCGTTCTAGTGTCGCAAGTCGTACGACCAGCGCCCATGGGGGGACGACGTGTCAGCACACGAACTTGAGTGGAGAATGCTCGGGGCCTGCAGGGGACTCGACTCCGGGCTGTTCTATCCGGACAACGAGGAAGAGGCGGAGATCGCCAAACGCGTGTGCGCCGAGTGCGGTGTGCAGCAGGTTTGTCTCGATTTCGCCCTCACGAAACGCGAGAAGGTCGGAGTGTGGGGCGGGGCGACCGAGCGCGAACGACGTCGAATGCTGCGCCAACGTCGCAAGACTGCGTGACCGTCGCTGCACGAAGCGGCCGTTAGCCTCGCCCACATGGAGACGATCGAGGATCATGGTGGATGGGCCGCGCTGCTGACGCTGCTGCTCGACCGCAACCATCTCACCGCCGCCCAGGCAAGATCGGCGATGACCACGATCCTTGCCGGTGATGCCACTCCAGCTCAGTTGATCGGTTTCGTCGTCGCCCTGCGGGCCAAGGGCGAAAGCGTGGAGGAGCTCTCCGGCCTGCTCGACAGCGTGCTCGCACACGCCGCGATCGTGCCGCTTTCCGACGATCAGCGGTCGGCTGCTGTCGACATCGTGGGTACGGGAGGTGACCACTCGCACTCGATCAACGTGTCGACGATGGCTGCCATCGTCACCGCCTCCACCGGCGTGCTGGTTTGCAAGCACGGTGCGCGTGGGTCGTCATCGAAATGCGGCACCGCCGACGTGCTCGAGGAGCTCGGAGTCGTGCTCGAGCTGACGCCCGATGGCGTCAAGCATTGCATCGAAGCCTCGGGAATGGGCTTCTGCTTTGCTCCTGCGTTTCATCCCGCCTTCCGCTTCGCAGCGCCGTCACGCCGTGAGATCGGCATTCCTACCGTGTTCAACCTGCTCGGCCCGATGGCCAACCCTGGCCGCGTTCGCCGCCAGGTGATCGGCGTCGCCAACGCCGCATTCGCCGAGCGGATGATCGAAACGCTGCGCACTCACGGCTCAGAACACGCCTGGGTGGTGCACGGTGGTGGGCTCGACGAACTCACCACGACCGGCACCAGCGAAGTGATCGAGTTGCGCGACGGGAAGATCGACCACTTCACCGTCGACCCCAAAGCACTCGGATTCGCCCGCGCCCAGCACGACGACCTGACCGGCGGCGACCGCGCCCACAACGCCGAGGTCGTGCGCCGGGTGCTGGGTGGCGAGCCCGGCCCGCATCGCGACATCGTCGTGCTCAACGCTGCCGCTGGATTGGTCGTGGCAGGCAAGTCGCAAACGCTGGCGGCCGGAGTCGAGTTGGCGGGAGCGTCGATCGACCGTGGCGCAGCGACGGACACTCTGAACCGTCTCGTCGAGGCGTCTCACGAGGCAACGAGTTGATCCGGCCATGACCGGATGGGCGGTCCGCGTTCCCGCCTCGTCAGCCAATCTCGGTGCCGGATTCGATGTACTCGGCATGGCGCTGGCATTGCATGCAGAAGTCGGCTGCGGAACAGCCCCGACCGATGCCAGACAGACGGATCATCATCACCCTGCCGACGTTGCATTCAGGCGGCTCGGTGGTACCGGAGACCTGTGGGTCCGCTCGGGTATCCCGATCGGCCGGGGGCTCGGATTCAGCGGGGCAGTGCGGGTCGGCGGAGCTGCCGCTGCGCTGGTGCAACGCGATGGGCCGGATGCGCTCCACCAGGACGAGGCGCTCGCAGAAGCATTGGCGGTATCGACCGAGCTGGAGCGCCACGCCGACAATGCTGCCGCGTCGTTGTTCGGTGGGTTGGTCGTAGCCGCCGCCGACACGGTGGCTCGAGTACCGATGGCGTTCGATCCGGCTGTGGTCGTGTGGGTGCCGGACGCCACCACCACCTCGACGGACCGTTCCCGGGCCACATTGCCTGAACAGGTCAGCCGCGATGATGCCGTGTTCAACCTCGGCCGCGTGGCGATGTTCGTCGCCGCCTGCGCCAACGGCGATGCGTCGATGTTGAGGGAGGCGACCAGGGACCGTCTCCACCAACACCTTCGGCTCGAGCGGGTGCCGCAATCGGCGGAAGCGATGCGAGCGGCGCTCGACGCCGGCGCCTGGGCGACGTGGCTGTCGGGCAGCGGACCGACCGTCGCGATGTTCTGCGACGCGAGTCGGGCCTCGGAGATCGCCGGCCTGCTACCCGCCGACGGCCACAGCAAGGTGTTGCGGATCGATCACGAAGGCGCTGTGGTGACGACGGTCTCCGACGACGCCGGCGCCGCCGATGACCCGGACACCGCCCGCCCGGTCGCCTGAGCCGAGTCCAACCGCGTGGTGAGCCGTGGCATGTCGTCACGGATCGGTATCGGGAATCGCCAGTCGCCCGAACAGCTCACGATCTGGAGCCGGTGGGCGTGCTTGTCGAAGTACTTGGCGAGACACAACGCTTCATCGATCTGACGTCGGTCGACCGGTTGGCCCGCCGTCGGGGCATCGGGCGGATCGACCGGAAGTGCTTTGCTCAGCTCGCCACTGATCGAGGTGTCGATCAGGCGTGCCTGGTCGATCACCCAGGTCGTGTCGCCGCGCCGAACGACGCAACGTTCCGCTGATCTGAGGGCGGCGACGAGTCGATGCCTGCGGATCGCACCGAGCAGTGCCGCCAGGCGGTCGCGCACCAGGGCGGCTTCCTCGTAGCGTTGCGCCGCTGCCAATCGGCTCATCCTGATGGTGAGCTGTTCTCGCACGAGCGAGGAGTCGCCGGTGAATACCCGCCTGGCGGTCGCCACGGCATCGTCGTAGCGCTGACGGTCTGCGAGCCCGGCGCACGGACACTGGCTGACACCGAGCTGTGCGGAACTGCACGGCGTGGCACCCTCGGTCGGTACATGTCCGCTGCCGAGACGGGTCGAGCACCGCCGAAGCGGCAGCACCGACTGGAGCGCCTCCACCACCAGGTTGGCGTTCGCTCGCGAGGAGAGCGGACCGAGATGGAGGCCCTTCGCCGAGGGTTCCTTCACCACGGACAATCGCGGCCAGGCGGCGTCGACATCGAGCCGCACGAAGCAGTACTTGTCGGCTCGGGTGCCGGCCCGGTTGTAGCGCGGCAACATGCGGGCGATCAGGCGCGACTCGACGATCTCGGCCGACAGCGGGTCGGCCAACTCGAGGTGGCGAACGTGCTGCATCTCGCGCAACATCGGGCCGACCCGACGTCGATCGTCCTGCCCGAAGTAGCTGCGAACCCGTTGGCGCAGGTTGGTTGCCTTGCCGACGTACAGCACCTCGTCACGATTGCCGCAGAATAGGTACACGCCGGGGGAGCGCGGCAGCGACGTGGTCATGGTGAGCTTGCGGGCCTGCGGATGACCCGCCAGCTTGGCGAGCGTCACCAGGTCATCGAGACCGAGCACCCCCAGGCCGGAAGCTCGCTCGATCAGCAGATGAAGCAGATCGGTGGTTGCGAGCGCATCGTCGAGTGCCCGATGGGTCGGTGTGTGATCGAGTCGCAAGCGCGACGCCAGCGTCGACAACTTGCAGTTCGGCACCTCGTCGCGCAGCAACCGCCTGGCGAGTGCCGCCGTGTCGACCACGGTGGGGCGATAGTCGTTGCGGCCGTCGCGGGCCAAGGCGGCGCGCACGAACCCGAGGTCGAACGAGGCGTTGTGGGCCACGAACACGGCATCGCCAAGAAAGTCGACGAGCGACCCCAGCACGGACTCGATCCGGGGAGCGGTTTGTACGACGGCGTCGGTGAGTCCGGTCAGCACGGTGATCTGGGGTGGGATCGCCCTGCCGGGGTTGACGAGCGTGTGGAACGTGCCCATGCACTCGCCGCCGCGTACCTTCACGGCACCGATCTCGGTGATCATGTCGCCGTTTCGGCTGCCGCCGGTGGTCTCGAGGTCGAGCACGCAGAACGTGGCCTCCCGCAACGGGGTACCGAGATCATCGAAGCTGCGCTGGCCCAACATCAGTGCTGACATGCGACGATCCAATCACGAACATGCGTTCGAGTCAAGAACATGTGTTCGGGCGAGCCGGATCGGTCGAGATGTACGATGGGCGCATGCCGACCGCGCCCACCGACCACCGCCTGCTGCGGTCGGCGCTCGAGTTCGCGGTCACGATGGCTCGCGAAGGTCGCAAGTTCAAGCCACCGATGAAGTCGCCGAAGGGTCTCGACAAGTACCTCAAGGTGGCGCGCCTGCCGGCCGCATCGCTGGGTTCGATCCGGCGCGTGATCGAGGCTGACGAGCCATTTCGAACCCGGATCGCGGTCGGCGCACTCCCCGAGTTGGTCGATCCGATCGGCAGGCTGTGGCTCGGACGACCCGGCGGGTGGGAGCAACAGATCGAGCAGCTCGTCGCCGAGCTGGCGGCCGACGCGGCGGCGAAGGATGCAGCCAACGAGCTGAAGCGGGCCGAAAAGCGGCGAGCCGCGGCGGAGGTCGCCCTGGTCCGGTCGCGCGCCGAGGTGACGACGTTGCAGGAAAGCCTCGCCGACCGCAGCGATGTCATCGAGGGGCTGCGTTCCGACCTGGTGAAGCTGGCCGAGACGGTCGACGGCCTGCGGTCCGACCTGGTCGACACTCGGCTCGAGGTTCGCCATGCCCGCGACCGAGAACGGGCTGCGCTCGACAAACTCGCCAAGTCCGAATCGGCTCGCTCAGCGGCGGTCGACGCAAGGGGAGTCGCCGAACACGTCCGCGACGACGTGCTCGCCGACCGGGCCCTGCTGGCGGCGGAGCGCTCGGAACTGGGGCGCCTGGCAGCCGGCGCCGAAGCGCTCGCCCAACAACTGGCGTTGCTCGCCGCTCCGTCCGTATCCGGCGCGCCCAAGACGGTTCGGCGCAAACCACTCGCCTTGCCGGGCGGCGTCCTTGGCGATTCGATTGCGGCCGGCGAGTACCTGCTCAAGTCGGGTGCGTCGATTCTGATCGACGGCTACAACGTGGCGAAACTGGCATGGCCCAACCTCGATCTGGTCGGACAACGTGTGGTGCTGCTCGACGCCAGCGAAAACCTGGCGCGGCGATTTGGCAGTGACATCACGGTGGTGTTCGACGGTGCCGACGTGGTCGGCGCCTGCGCCGATGGGCGCCGCATCCTGCGGGTGGTGTATTCACCGGCCGACGTGATCGCCGACGACGTGATTCGCGACGAGGTGCGGCGACTACCTGCGACCCGTTCGATCGTGGTGATCACCAACGATCAAGAGATCGTGCGCGACGTCCGAGCGCTCGGAGCGAACACGATGACGAGCGATCAACTGATCAACCTGTTCCGCTGAACGCTGATCTGCTCGACGACGGGGGGTCCGTCAGCCGCGTCGGGCGTCTTGTTTGGCCCGTCTGGCGAGCCGCTTGGCGGTTCGGCCGATCGGCTGAAGGTGGCGATGGTCGAGATCGCCCAGTTCGCCGCCGTTGTCGAACAGCACGCGATAGCGCTGCCAGTTGAAGCCGTTGGCCAGGATCACCTTGCCGTTGGTGCCGGCCGGCACGCCGAGTAGATCCTCGGTGGCACACACCTTGTCACCGAGTTTCAGGTCGAGTTGACCCTCGTGGGGGACGGCGAGCGCGTGTGGCTTCCAGATCTGCACGTCGACATTCTGCCGGATCGACAGGGGTCGATGCACCTTTCAAGGTCAGTTGGCTTGGTATCCCAGCGGATTGGGCGCTTCGCTCCATTCATTCCGCACGGATCCCCGCCACGATTGGTCGCCGTTCGCCGATCGGCTCACGCCCCTGGTGCCGGTAGAGTTCTCGCCCTGTGAAATCTTCGGTCGAACCCCTCGAGGGGAACAAAGTCAAGTTGTACATCGAGGTCGATGAGGCCGAGTTCGACAAGGACATCGAACAAGCCTTTCGTACGATCGCCCGCGAGGTGAAGCTTCCGGGCTTCCGCAACGGCAAGGCGCCGCGACGAGTGCTCGAGGCCCGAATCGGCGTTGCGCCGGCCCGCGAGCAGGCGCTGCGCGATGCGATCCCGCAGTACCTCGGCAAGGCCGTGCGCGAGCACGACGTCGATCTGGTCGCCACCCCCGAGGTGGAGATCACGGGTGGTCACGAGGACGGCATCGTCGAATTCGAGGCCGAGTGCCTGGTACGTCCAGAGATCATGGTGCCGGGTTACGCCGGATTGCGGATCGAGCTCGACTCACCGCTGCCGTCCGACGAAGAGCTCCAGGAGGCGCTCGACGCCGAGCTGCGTTCGGGTGGCACGTTGGGCGACGTCGATCGACCCGCCGAGTCGGGTGACTATCTCACCCTCGACATCGCCGCCGACCGCGACGGTGAACCGGCGATCGGGCTCAACACCGAAGACTGGTCGTACGAGCTGGGCCAGGGCTGGGTCGCCGAGGACTTCGACGAGCAGATCACCGGCGCCAGCGTCGGCGACGTGTTGACGTTCACCACCACGCCGAAGGGCACTGAAGAGCCGGCCGATTTCACGGTCACCGTCAAGGCGGTTCAGGCGCTCCAGATGCCAGAGCTGACCGACGAATGGGTCTCCGACAACACGGGCGAGTTCGACACCGTCGCCGAGTGGACCGCTTCGGTCACCGAGCGGTTGACCGAGAAGAAGCTGTCCACCATTCGTTCGACGGTCATGGGCAAGCTGACCGAAGCCCTCACCGGTTTGGTCGAGATCGATGCCCCAGAGGCGATGGTCCAGTCCGAGATGCAGAGTCAAGCCGAGAACATGGCGCGCCAGCTCCAGCAGCAGGGCATCGACTTCCAACAGTGGATGTCGATCACCGGCCAGACACCCCAGCAGTTCATCGAGGCGACCCGGCCCCAGGCCGAAACGTCGGTCAAGGCGGATCTGGCGTTGCGAGCGGTGGCTGTTGCCGAGGCGATCGAGATCGACGATCACGAGATCGATATCGAGTACTCGCGGATGGCGATGCAGTTCGGCCAGAAGGCCAAGGAAGTTCGCAAGATGTACGAGCGCAACGACGCCGTCCCCGAACTGATCGCCCAGATCCGCAAGTCGAAGGCGATGGATTGGTTGCTCCACCACGTCGAGATGGTCGACCACGAGGGCCAAGAGATCGATCGCGACCTCGTGCTCGGCCATACTCATGATGACGACGATCACGACCACGATCACGACGATCATGATCACGATCACGACGATCACGACCACGACACAGCGACGGAGGACTCCGAATGAACCTCGATGCCACCAACTATCTGGTTCCCAGCGTCGTTGAAACGACCAGTCGCGGCGAGCGGGCGTACGACCTCTACAGCCGCCTGCTGAAAGACAACATCATCTTCTTGCAGACACCGATCGACGACCAGATCGCCTCGCTGCTGTGTGCCCAACTCATCCATCTCGAGTCGGAGAACCCCGAGAAGGACATCAACATCTACATCAACAGCCCGGGCGGCGACATCACGGCGCTGTTCGCGATCTACGACACGATGCAGTTCATCCGCAACGACATCGCCACGATCTGTCTCGGGCAGGCTGCTTCGGCCGCCGCTGTGTTGTTGGCCGCCGGCACGAAAGGCAAGCGTCTGGCTCTGCCGCACAGCCGTGTGCTGCTGCACCAGCCGTACGGCCAGGTCGGCTACGGACAGGTCACCGACCTCGAACTCGCCGCCCAGGAAATCCTGCGGATGCGCGAACTTCTGGAGACGATCCTGTCGCATCACACGGGCCAATCGTTGGAGAAGGTCCACACCGACACCGACCGCGATTTCGTGCTCGAGGCCGAGGCGGCGCTCGAATATGGCATCATCGATACGGTGCTGACATCGCGAGACGCGGTCGACTCATCGTCGGCGATCCGCTGACGGCGGGGTCAGGGTCACTAACCTCGGTCGCTGGCGGTGTCGGCAATCGACGAATCGACACACGGGAACTCTGAAAGGGGGCGACACAGATGGCAAAGTTCGGAGATACCGGCGAACTGTTGAAGTGCTCGTTCTGCGGCAAGTCCCAGAAGCAGGTCAAGAAGCTGATCGCCGGCCCGGGTGTCTACATCTGTGACGAGTGCATCGACCTGTGCAACGAGATCATCGAAGAAGAACTCACCGACACAGGTGAGCTCACCTTCGATCAGCTCCCGAACCCGCGCGAGATCCGCGAGTTCCTCGACGACTACGTGGTCGGCCAGGACGGCGCCAAGAAGATCCTGTCGGTCGCCGTGTACAACCACTACAAGCGGATCCAGTATCAGCAGCAGTCGGGGATCGGCCGCCGCGACGACGTCGAACTGCAGAAGTCGAACATCTTGATGCTCGGCCCGACCGGGTGCGGCAAGACCCACCTGGCACAAACGCTGGCTCGCATGTTGAACGTGCCGTTCGCCGTCGCCGACGCCACAGCGCTGACCGAGGCCGGGTACGTCGGCGAAGACGTCGAGAACATCCTGCTCAAACTGATCCAGGCTGCCGATTTCGACACCAAGCGGGCCGAGACCGGCATCATCTACATCGACGAGATCGACAAGATCGCCCGCAAGAGCGAGAACCCGTCGATCACCCGCGACGTCTCCGGCGAGGGCGTGCAGCAGGCACTGCTGAAGATCCTCGAGGGAACGCAAGCTTCGGTTCCGCCACAAGGCGGCCGCAAGCACCCGCACCAAGAGTTCATCACGATCGACACCACCAACGTGTTGTTCATCCTGGGCGGGGCGTTCGCCGGGCTCGAGAGCATCATCGAACGTCGCGTCGGCCAGCAGGGTGTCGGGTTCCACGGCACCGTCAAGTCGAAAGCCAACCGCGATCCCGGCGAGATGTTCGCCAAGGTGCTGCCCGAAGACCTGATCAAGTTCGGCATGATCCCCGAGTTCATCGGGCGGCTCCCGATGGTCGGTGTCGTCCACTCGCTCGATCAAGCGGCGCTGGTCGAGATCCTCACCGAGCCGAAGAACTCGCTCGTCAAGCAGTTCCAGAAGGTGTTCGCATTCGAAGACGTCGAACTCGAGTTCACCGACGAGGGCCTCACAGCGATCGCCGATCTGGCGCTGCTGCGCGGCACCGGGGCACGCGGCCTACGGGCGATCCTCGAAGAGGTGTTGCTCAACACGATGTACGAGCTCCCCGGTCGCACCGATGTCAGCAAGGTCGTGATCGACGGCGAAACCGTGCACCAGAAGACGAACCCCACGTTGGTGCCTCGCAAGGCCTCGGCGGCGCGTCCCCGCCGAGCCGCAAGCTGAACGTCACCGCACCCCCGGAAGCCGACTGACATGGACTTTGCGGCCGCGCTGGCGTACCTCGACGAGCACGCCTCGTACGACAAGACCGGCCGGGTCGACGACCCCTCGACCGACTCGATCGCCACATTGTGCTCAGCGTTGGGCGACCCACAGAACGCCCAGCCCGTGATCCACGTCACCGGCACGAACGGCAAGGGTTCAACCGTGCAGATGATCAGCCGACTGCTGATGGCGCAGGGTCTCACGGTCGGCACGTACACCAGCCCCCACCTCGAGCGCATCAACGAGCGGATCAAGCGCAACGGAGACTCGATCAGCGACGAGGAATTTGCCGAGCAGATCGCTGCGATCGCCGCCATCGAAGTGATCACCGGCGTGCGGCCGACCTACTTCGAGGCGGTCACCGCCGCCGCCTTCCGCTGGTTCGCCGACGTGGCCGTCGACGTCACCGTCATCGAGGTCGGCATGCTCGGACGCTGGGACGCCACGAACATCGTCGACGCTCAGGTCGCGGTCGTCACCAACATCGCTCTCGATCACACCGAGTTCGCCGGCCCGGCGCTGAGCGACATCGCCCGCGAGAAGGCCGGCATCATCAAGCCCGCCAGCGCGGCGGTGGTCGGTGAGGTCAACCCCGAGCTGGTGCAGATCTTCCGCGACGAGGGTGGGGCGGTCACGCTCGTGCGCGGTGAGGATTTCGAAACCATCGACAACTCGCTGGCGATCGGCGGGCGGTCGCTCGACCTGCGAACGCCGACCACGATCTACTCGAACATCTTCCTGCCACTGCACGGGGCGCACCAAGGCGACAACGCATCGGTGGCGCTGGCAGCCGTGGAAACGTTCTTCGCCGCCCCGTTGGCTGAAGATGTCGTTCACGAGGGCTTCGCCAACGTCGAGATGCCCGGCCGGTTCGAGGTGCTCGGGGTGCAACCGCTCACGATCATCGATGGCGCCCACAACCCACCCGGAGCCGATGTGTGCACGTCGGTGTTCTTCGGGGACTTCGATCCCGACGGCCGGCGGATCCTGATCGTCGGCACGTTGCGCGACCCCGACGAGATGGTGGCTGCGCTGCGGGCCGACGAGTTCGACGTGGTCCACGCATGCACCGCCCCGTCACCGCGCGGCGTGCCGGGCGCCGACGTGGCGCGTGCCGCCCGCAAGCTCGGCTGCGACGAGGTGTACGTACACGACTCGGTCGACGCGGCGTGTCGAGCGGCGCTGAGATCTGCGGATGCCGACGACGCGATCATTGCGTGCGGCAGCATCTACGTTGCCGGCGCGGCGCGTTCCGCGTTGCGCAAGTACGCACCCTGACGGACGCATTGCCCGATAGCGTCCGAGGCCATGTCCGATCGCACACTCGTTCTCCTCAAGCCCGACACCGTCGAGCGCAAACTCGTCGGTCAGGTGGTCTCTCGCCTCGAGGCCAAGAACCTCGACATCGTCGCTCTGGAGCTGCGCCAGCTCGATGCCGACACGCTGGCTCGCCACTACGAAGAGCACGTCGGCAAAGGCTTCTACGGTGAGCTCGTCGAGTTCATGAGCCGCGGCCCCGTGGTCGCCATGGTGGTCGAGGGCCCCGAGCACACCTGGGAAGTCGTGCGAGCCATGATGGGCACCACCAATCCCCGATCGGCGGCACCTGGCACGATCCGCGGCGACCTCGGCATCTTGTTCACGGAGAACCTGGTGCACGGCAGCGATTCGCTGGCGAGTGCCGAGCGCGAGATCGGCATCTTCTTCCCGAATCTGTAACATTGGGGGAGTGTGCGATGCTGGTAGGTGTCCGACCAACAGCATCGTCCGAACGAACGTTGAAAGGAGGTCGACATGGCACGGAGTAACCCACTGAGTTTGGGACGCGACCTCGCGATCGACCTCGGAACTGCAAACACCCTGATCTACGCCCGTGGGCTCGGCATCGTGCTCGACGAGCCGTCCGTGGTGGCGATCAACATCAACGACGGTCGCCCGGTCGCGGTCGGCGTCGAGGCCAAGCGGATGATGGGCCGCACCCCCAACCACATCAAGGCGATCCGCCCACTCAAAGACGGCGTCATCGCCGACTTCGAGGTGTGCGAGAAGATGCTGCGCTACTTCATCCAGAAGGTGCACGCCAGCAAGTGGTCCAAGCCGCGCATGATCATCTGCGTCCCCTCCGGCATCACCGGCGTCGAACAGCGCGCTGTGCAGGACGCAGCCGAGTACGCAGGCGCCCGCAAACCGGTCCACATCATCGAAGAGCCGATGGCCGCCGCGATCGGCGCCAATCTTCCGGTCCACGAGCCGAGCGGCAACATGATCGTCGACATCGGCGGCGGCACCACCGAGGTGGCCGTGATTTCGCTGGGTGGCATCGTGACGGCGCAGTCGGTCCGTGTCGCCGGCGATGAACTCGACGACGCTGTCTTGCAGTACATCAAGAAGGAGTACTCGCTGGCGATCGGTGATCGCACCGCTGAGGAAATCAAGATTCAGATGGGTTCTGCCTGGCCGCTCGAAGAAGAACTGACCGCCGACATCCGCGGCCGCGACCTCGTGTCCGGATTGCCGCGCACGATTCAGCTCACCACCGAACACGTGCGTGAAGCGCTCGCCGAACCGGTCGGCGCAATCATCGATGCGGTCAAGACCACGCTCGACAAAACCCCACCCGAACTGGCCGCCGACATCATGGAAGACGGCATCACGTTGACAGGCGGCGGGGCACTGCTCGGTGGTCTGGCGCAACGGCTCGCGCATGAGACCGGCATGCCGATCAGGGTCGCTGACGAGCCGCTGTACAGCGTTGTCATCGGGTCCGGGCGGGCGCTCGAGAACATCGACGCCATGCGGGGGCTGATGTCGCTCGGCGGCGACGACTGACCCGCCCGACTCAATGGCGATCTACTCCGCCGGTCGGCGTCGCACGATCATCATCTTGCTGCTGTCGTCCGTGCTCCTGATCACACTCGACTTGCGAGGCAACGCCGTGTTCAACGCTGCCCGCTCGGGCTTCGAGTACGCCCTGCGGCCGTTCGAGATCGCCGGCGATGTCGTCACCCGTCCGGCTTCGAGGCTGTGGCGAGGGATGACCGAAATCGACGAGCTGGAGGATGAGAATCAGCGCCTCCAGCAGCAACTCGACGCCCAACGCAGCGACCAGATCGCCGCTCAGAATGCACTGATCGAGAATCGAGACTTGAGGGCGTTCCTCGGTCTCGAGTCGCTGACAGCGTTCGATCGCGTGACGGCCAGCATCATCGGCTCGTCGCCGAGCAACTTCGATCAGCGGGTCGAAATCGATCGCGGATCGCTGGACGGTCTGCGAGTCGGTATGCCGGTGCTCAACAGCGCCGGACTGATCGGCAAGATCACCAACGTCTTTCCCGAAACCGCGATCGTGATGCTGGTGACCGATCCGCAGTACCACGTTCCTGTCAAAGTCGTTGCCGAGGTGGCAGCGACACCCACGACCACCGTTGCAGACACCGTGCCGAGCGGCTTGGCAGTCGAGGATGTCACGACGACGAGCGCCCCGACGACCACGACCACCTCGACCACGCTGCCCCAGACGGTGTTCGACGCCGACGGCAATCCGATTCTCGACCCGGCGCTGCAGACGCCGGGCGTCACGACCACCACCTCATCGACGTCGACCACCACCACGACCGTCGTGGAGATGGTCGAGATCACCCGCGAGACCGGCGAACTGAACGGGTTCGGTGCCGACCGCCTGCCGCGTGTGCGGTTCATCGCTGATTCGCCACAGTTCGGTCGGATCGCGGTCGGCGATGCCGTGCTGACGGCGGGCGGCAGCCTCAGCTTGGCACCCCCCGACATTCCGATCGGGCAGGTAGCGAACGTGATTCAACGGGCTGGTACGGCCGGGCTCGAACTCGAAGTCGAACTCAGTGCCGATCTCGATCGCCTGATCTTCTTGCAGGTCATCTTGTACGTGCCGCCAACCGAGGCGCCGGCGCTCGGGTAGGTCGACATGTTCGGTGCACTCTTCAGGAGTTCGCTCTCGCGAGTCATCCCGATCGGGATGATGTTGTTGGCGTTGCAGAAGACGATGTTCGTCGAACTGCAACCATTCGGCGTCATCATCCAGGTCGTGTTGGCATTCGCCGCCTCGGCCGGGGCGGCCGGGGGACCGGAGCGCGGGGCGATCACCGGGTTCACACTGGGCTTGATGTTCGACCTCGCCGTTGGATCGCCGCTCGGCTCGTCGTCGATCACGATGGGGCTGGCCGGCTACGTCGCCGGCTGGGTCGATCTGATTCGGGTCGAAACGACCTGGTGGCTGGCGGCGTTGTTCGTCGCCGTCGGTGCTGCGGCCGGTGAAGCCGGGGTGCCGGTGGTTCGTCGATTCATCGGCGAGGAAGACGCGTTCGTGCCGGAGATGGCGAAGATCGTTCCGGTCGTTGCCGTGGCGGCGGCAGCGGCCAGCGTGCTGCTGGTTCCGGTCGCCCGATGGGCGCTACGGCTGGAACGACCCGAGTGGAAGATGCCGGCCGATGACTGATGCGACCACGCCTCTGATGCCCGATCACCGTCCACCCACGCGAGGATGTCGGCATGGCTGTTGATCGACGCGCTTCACGGCTCGGAATGCTCGCCCTGGTCGGGGTGATCCTGTTCTCGCTGCTCGGCGTGCGTCTGTGGTTCCTGCAAACGGTCAAAGCCGACGAGTTGCAGCAGAGCGTCACGATCTCCAAGACGCGCACGATCCGACTGGCACCGGAGCGAGGTCGGGTCTTCGACGTCGACGGACGGATCCTTGCGGACAACGAGCGAATTCTCACGGTCGCCGTCGACTGGCAGATGCTGCGCCGCAAATCACAACGCGAAGAGATCTTCACGCGCCTGTCTGGTTGGGTGCAGGTTCCTGTCGAGACGATGCAGGAGCGCTTCGACGCTCAGATCGACAGCCCGTTCCTGCCGTTCCCGATCAAGCGCGACATCGATGAGCCGACAGCCATCGCAATTCTGGAGCGGGTCGAGGACTTCCCCGGGGTCTCGATCGAGACGGAATGGAAACGCGTCTACCCGTACGCTCCACATGCCGCCCACGTCATCGGCTACATGGGGGCGATCACCGCCGAGCAACTCGACGACCGGCTTGCCAACGGATATCTCCGCAACGAGCGGGTCGGTCAGTTCGGCGTCGAACGCAGCATGGAAAAGTGGCTGCACGGGGTGTGGGGCGAAAAGGTGATCGAGGTCGACGCCGCCAACCGTCCCGTCCGTGTGATCAGCGAGGTGCCCCCGATCAACGGGTTCGATGTGCAGCTCACGATCGATCTCGAGATGCAGCAGTACGCCGAGCAAGCCGTCGAGACAACGCTGGAACTGCGGCGTACCCAGGAGGCGCCGAACCCGATCGTCAAGAAACCGACCGGCGAGCGCGACCGGATGGACCTGACCCAGGGTGAGACCGTCCCGTTCAAGGCGCCTGCGGGCTCGGCCGTGGTGATGAACTACCTGACCGGCGACGTGATGGCGATGGCGAGCTACCCCACCTTCGACAACCGTTGGTTCGAGGCTGGACTGTCGCGCAACAAGTTCAGTCAGATTTTCCCGATCACCGAAGACCCGGACAAGTCGATCCTCGTGAATCGTGCCGTGCAGGGCCGCTACAACCTGGGCTCCACGTTCAAGCCGTTCACAGCGTTCGCCGCCCTCAACACCGGGCTGATCACGTCGAGCGAGGTGTTCACCGATACGGGCTCATACGAGTTGCACTCGGTCGACCCGGCGAAGTGCAACTCGGGTCTGGTGCGTTGTGAGTACAAGAACGCAACCTGTAGCGGCACCGGGCGCCCGTGTGTGTACGGAGACGTCACGGTTGAAGAGGCCCTGGCGGTTTCGTCCGACGCCTTCTTCTACCGGATCGGCGAGGACATCCTCGATCGCAACGGCGGCCTGCCGGTCCTCCAGGAGCAGGTCGAGTTGTTCGGGTTCGGCGCTGACACCGGTGTCGAGTTGCCCTTCGAGTTCGACGGGACGGTCCCCGACAAGGAACTCAAGCGGCTGTACGCCGAGCGTGGCGTGATCAGCGAAGACGAAGGGCAAAACTTCTACGTCGGCGACAACGTGCAGCTGGCGATCGGGCAGGGCCTGCTGTCGGCGACACCGATCCAACTCGCCAACGGCTACGCCACGATCGCCAACCGCGGATTCCTCCTGCAACCGACGATCATTCGGGCGATCTGGAACCCCGGTGTGCCCGACGGTGAACTCGGGTTCGCCGACTTCGCACAGGGAACCATTCACCTCGATCTCAGCGCACCCACGCTGATCCACCAGGTCTCGATGCCCGACGACATCCGCGACCCGATCGTCGCTGGGCTCACGCGCGTGATCTACGGGCCTGGTGTCGTGTCCGATTACCCGCACAAGACCACCGGCGAGCATCTGTTCGACAGCTATCCGCGCGGCGAGGAGGCGATCCCGCTGGCCGGCAAGACGGGTACCGCCCAAGGAGCGTTCAACTACCCCTGGAACGACTCGTCGGCGTTCACGGCGTTCAGCACCGATGACTCGCGGCCGTTCGTGGTCACCGCCTACCTCGAAAAGGCCGGGTACGGATCACAGGCCGCAGCACCGGTGGTGAAATGCACGTTCATGGCGTTGAGCGACCTGGTGCCGGTGGAAGCCGTTCAGTTGTCCGAGCCGCTCGATCTGAATGACACAGTGTCGGCCCCATCGCTGGAGCTCGACCTCGCCACCCGTGAGTACTGCTACCGCTCGAAGTTCGGCGACGGCGTCCAGACCCAGGTGCGAGACACCGAGTGAGGCAGTGACGATGGCGATGCCGTTCTTCTCCCGGCGTCCCAACAGCGGACTCGGCAACATCAGATCCAGCCCGGGCGACCCGAGTCGCAACGTCGACTGGATCCTCCTGTTGACCCAGGGACTCTTGACGGTGATCGGGTGCTTCGTCGTCTATTCGGCGTCGTGGACGACCATCTCCGGCGACCCCTACTCGTTCGTGACCCGCCAGGTCCTGTTCGCGATCGCCGGCAGTGTCGTGATGGTGGCGGTGATGTCGGTCGACTACGAATGGTTCAAGGAGCGCGCTGCGTTCCTGTACGGCACCACGCTGATGCTGCTCGTGCTGCTGTTGTTGATGGGGTTTGCCCAAAACCTCGATCGAATCTCATTCGACCTCGGTCCGATCAACTTCCAGCCTGCCGAGCTGTCCAAGTTCACGACGTTGCTCGCCTTGTCCGCCTTTCTCGCCGACGAGCGCAGCGACGAGGTCAGCTACTCGAAGTTTCTGGTCGGATTGATTCTGGTCGGTGCCCCAGCGGTGTTGATCATCGCCCAGCCTGATCTGGGGTCGGCCTCGGTGACCGTGTCGATCGCGATGGGCGTCCTGCTGGTTGCCGGAGCCAAGCCGAAATACATCGCCGCCATCACGTTCCTGGCGTTGTCGACGGTGGCCGCCACGTTCGTGAGCGGGTTCGTCAACGAGTACCAGAAGGAACGACTCCGCGTGTTCGTCGGGCAGGAAGCCAGCGAAGACTCGATCTACCAGGTTCGCAACGCCATCCGAGCGGTCGGCACGGGCGGTGTGTGGGGCAAGGGGTGGCTCCAGGGCAACCTCACCAACGACCGGTACGTACCCGTGATGTGGGCGGACTTCCCGTTCGCGGCGGTCGGTGAGCAGTTCGGCCTGGTCGGTGGAGCGCTGCTGCTGAGCTTGTTCGTGGTGGCGCTGATGCGGATCTGGCGGATCGCCACGCTGTCGCGCGACCTGTTGGGCACGTACCTGTGTGCCGGCGTGTTCACGATGCTGTTGTGGCAGGTGTTCCAGAACGTGGGGATGACGCTCGGCATCATGCCCGTCACCGGCCTGCCGATGCCGTTCATCTCCTACGGCGGTTCGAGCCTGCTGACCTACTTCGCCATGTTCGGACTCGTGCAGTCCGTCCACATGCGCCGCATGCGCTGAGCGGGATGACGGAGTGTGCCAGGCACATCCCGTCATCTGACGGAGTGTGCCTGGCACATACCGTCATGTGCGCTAGCTGCTCGGGTTGCTGGTGCTGGCATCCGACGTGACGGTTGGCACTGGGGGTAGGCTGGGCTTGACATGTCAACACTGTGGGCGCGGATCGAACCGCTCTTGGCCCGAGTGCAGAAACCAGCTCGTTACATCGGCTGCGAAGACGGTGCGATCACCCCCCGCCACGAACAATTTGCTGACGGGGAGGCGGTGGCGTGGTTGCTCGCTTATCCCGATACCTACGAGATCGGTCTGCCCAACCAAGGGTTGCAGATCCTGTACGAAATCCTGAACGAACGTGACGATGCGCTCGCCGAGCGCACGTATGCCCCGTGGGGTGACCTCGACCACGAGCTGCGCGGCGCCGGTGTGCCGCTGTTCAGCGTCGACTCGCACCGCGCTGCGTCCGAGTTCGACATCCTGGCGTTCAACCTGTCGAGTGAGTTGGTGTTCACCAACGTGCTCAACATGATCGACCTTGCCGGCACGCCGGTTCGGGCATCGGAACGATCCGACGACGACCTGTTCGTGATCGTCGGTGGGCACGCCGCTTTCAACCCCGAGCCGCTCGCCGACTTCATCGACGCAGCCGTGCTCGGTGAGGGCGAAGAGGTCGTCTCCGAGATCACCGAGGTGTTCAAGACCTGGAAGGCCGAGGGACGCACCGATCGCCAGTCGTTGCTTCGACAGCTTTCGAAGGTGCCCGGCGTGTACGTGCCCTCGATGTACGAGGTGACCTACGACGGCGAGCAGATCGCATCGGTCGAGCCTCGTTACCCCGACGTTCCGGCGACCGTCGACAAGCGCACCATCGTCGACCTCGGCGAATGGCCGTACCCGAAGCGCCCGCTCGTGCCGCTCACCGAAGTCGTCCACGACCGGCTCAGCGTCGAGGTGTTCCGCGGTTGCACCCGCGGCTGTCGGTTCTGTCAGGCAGGCATGATCACTCGCCCTGTGCGCGAACGCCCCGCCGAACAAGTTCGCACGATGATCCGCGAGGGCCTGCGCTCGACCGGGTACGACGAAGTCAGCCTGACATCGCTGTCCACGGCCGACTTCTCCGACATCGAGCCGGTCGTGCGCGGCATCCTCGAGGACTCCAAGGAGATCCCGGGAAACTGCAACACGATGACGATCAACCTGCCGTCGTTGCGTGTCGACGCCTTCACGGTCGGCTTGGCCGGCCAGGTCAACAACGGGCGCCGCAGCGGCCTCACGTTCGCCCCCGAGGCCGGCTCATGGCGACTCCGCACCGTGATCAACAAGCTGATCAGAGAGGAAGACCTGTACGGCGCCGTCGATTCGGCGTTCAGCCAGGGTTGGACCCGGATCAAGCTGTACTTCCTGACCGGTCTTCCCACCGAGACCGACGAGGACACGCTCGGCATCGCCGAACTCGCCAAGAACTGCGTGGCGATCGGCAAGCGCCACACCAATCGGGCGTCGGTCACGATCAGCTTGGGAGGCTTCGTGCCCAAGCCGCACACACCGTTCCAGTGGTTCGGCCAGAACACCGATCAGGAGCTGCAGCGCAAGATCAACCTCGTGCGCCAGGCGACCCGCCGGATGGGCGGCGTCAACGTCAAATGGCACGATCCTGCTGCCACCACGGCCGAGGGCATCACCAGCCGAGGCGATCGTCGTCTCGGCCGTGTGATCGAGCGTGTCTGGCGTGAAGGTGGCGTGTTTCAGGAGTGGGGCGAACATTTCGACCTCG
This sequence comes from uncultured Acidimicrobiaceae bacterium, assembly GCA_963700265.1. Classification (GTDB taxonomy): domain Bacteria; phylum Actinomycetota; class Acidimicrobiia; order Acidimicrobiales; family Ilumatobacteraceae; genus Ilumatobacter. The sequence goes on from CAVOWX010000015.1 coordinate 63,917, forward strand.
GACTCTGGAGCGCGGCGATGGAGGCCGAGGGCCTGTCGATCGACCGGTATGTCTTCCGGCACCGCGACGAGCATGAGATCTTGCCGTGGGCGCACCTCACCGCCGGACTCCACCAGGACTTCTTGTGGGGCGACTGGCTCGACGCATTGGCCGAGTCGGGTGTCGAGGACTGCCGCTGGACGCCCTGCTACGACTGTGGCGTGTGCACCGGGTACGGCATCGAGCATGTCGTCGCCTCCCCGATCGCCCCCGCCGGCGGCAGCCAGGGCACCGGCCAAGACCTCACTCGCGGTGGCGAGGTACCGGTCACGCTGTTGCCGACCCGCCGTGAACCTGCCGGAGTCGGCACGTGAAGCTCCGCGTTCGGGCCACCAAGATCGGCAAGGTCCGATTCACCAGTCACCGTGACGCCGCCAGGATGTGGGAGCGGGCGCTCCGGCGCGCCGGCCTTCCCGTGGCGTTCACCGAGGGCTTCACGCCCCGTCCAAAGATCAGCTTCGGCCTGGCGCTCCCAACGGGTGCCGAGTCGATTGCGGAATACGTCGATATCGAACTGCAACGCGACGTCGCTGTCGATGATGTCGACGTGAACACCCTCCCGGAACGCCTCTCGCAAGCGCTCCCGAACGGCTTCGACGTGCTCGTCGTCGGCGAACGGGAACCGGGAATCGAGTCGCTCCAGGAGGCTGTCACGTCGTGTACGTGGGAGCTGTGGAGTCCGTTGCTCACCGCAGCGGACCACGTCGATGCCTGTCGGCTGCTCCAGTCGACCGAACTCGTTCTGGAACGGGAACGCAAAGGAAAGCGAAGCGCCGACGACGTGCGCCCGATGATCCTTGATCTGCACCCCGATCCATCAGGCGATCATCTGATCGCCGAATTGGTCACCATCGGCCGCGCCCTTCGCCCCGGAGAGCTCGCCCAATTGGCCTATCCCCACATCGATGCACGCGATGTGCGGGCGCTACGTACTCACCAATGGATTGATCACGACGGCTCGAGGCGCGAGGTGCTCACCCTGCCCGCCGACGTGGACGCGCGCACCCTGATGGTGCTCGCATGAGAAGGGACCCCCATCATGGACGAAACACCCACCCAGACCGGCGACGGATTCGACGCAGCATCGGACACCAGCAGCAACGGCAAGTCCGCAAGCACCCGCTCGGCATCTGACAACGGCGCCGACGGCGGGTTCGGCGGCGGCACGAACCCCGACGAGTTGCCCGAGCCGATGCGCGAAGGTCGTGTCCAAGACATTGAAGCGGCCGAGAAGTCGCTCGTGCGCAAGCCGCAGGTCGGCGACACCCGCAATCCGAGTGTTCCGTCGACGCCGCCACCCGGGCCCGCCCGCGGGCCGGCCGACAAGGTTGCCGACGAAGCCGACGAACCCGCACCCAAGTCGGGCAACCGACGCCGCAAGCGCGGTGGCGGGGGATCGGGCAAGCAAGGCGGTAGCGATGGCGGCCGCGATGGTGGTCGCTCGCCCAAGCAGAAGTCGGGCCAGCGCTCGGGCGGCGGTCAGCAGGACCGCCAGAAGGACCATGGCAACAACGGCGACTCGGGCAAGGACAGCAGTGACGGTCAGCGCAAGAAGCGTCGTGGCGGACGCGGCAAGGGCAAGCCGAGCGCAGCCGAACTGGAACTGATCGAACAGCGCAAGGGCCGCGAGCGCAACGGCAAGCCGATCGGGCGCTACTTCATGTGTGTCCAGGTGCGAGCAGGCATGGCACAGGTCGGCGTGCTCGAAGGTCGCAGTCTGATCGAGCACTACGTGTCGCGCCCGGCTGATGACGTCAGCCAGATCCACGGCAACATCTACCTCGGCCGGGTGCAGAACGTGTTGCCAGGTATGGAAGCCGCGTTCGTCGACATCGCAACACCCAAGAACGCTGTGTTGTATCGCGGCGACGTTCAGTACGACGCCGAAGACATCGAGGAGAAGGGCAAGAACGCTCGCATCGAAGACATCCTCAAAGCTCGCCAGATGATCATGTGTCAGGTCACCAAGAACCCGATCGGGGCGAAGGGCGCCCGTTTGACCCAGGAGGTCTCGCTGCCTGGTCGGTTCGTGGTGCTGATCCCGAACTCGAAGACCTACGGTATTTCGAAGCGGTTGCCCGACGACACCCGCAAGCGGCTGCGCAACATTCTCGATCGGGTCAAGCCTGACCAGCATGGTCTGATCGTGCGAACCGCAGCCGAGCACGCCACCGAGGCCGACCTCGAAGCTGATATGAACATCCTGCTCAAGCAGTGGGACGAGATCGAGCGCAAAGCAGCCTCAGCCAATCGGCCGGCGCTGCTGTACCGCGAGCCCGAGTTGGCGGTACGTGTGATCCGCGAGGAGTTCAACTCCGACTATCGCGGCGTGGTCATCGACGATCAGCGGCTCTTCGAGGACGTGCGCGGCTACGTCGAGGCGTTCAACCCCGAGCTCGCCGATCGGATCGAGTTCTACGACGCTGAGGCTGAGGGCCTGACGGTGTTCGAGCGGTTCCACGTCCATGAGCAGGTTCACAAGGCGCTCGATCGTAAGGTCTGGCTGCCTTCGGGTGGTTCGCTGATCATCGAGACCACCGAAGCGCTGACGGTGATCGACGTCAATACCGGCAAGAACGTCGGGAAATCGAACCTCGAGGCAACCGTGTTCCACAACAACATGGAAGCGGCCGAGGAGATCGCCAAGCAGCTCCGCCTGCGCGACATCGGCGGCATCATCGTGATCGACTTCATCGATATGGAGATCAAGGACAACCGGGCCAAGGTGGTGTCCGCCTTCCGCGATGCGCTCGCACGCGACAAGACCCGAACTCAGGTGTTCGACATCACCGAGCTGGGCCTGGTGGAGATGACCCGCAAGCGGATCGGCGAGGGGCTCCTGACCGAGTTCTCCGAGATCTGCCCCGACTGTGAAGGCCGTGGCGTGCTGGTCGACCACAGCTTGTTGGACTGACCATGAAGATCGAAATCACCGACGAGGCGAAACAACTGCTGTCCAAGCGGGGCGGCACGATGACGATCGACTTCATCAGACCCACCGGTTGAGGCAAGGTTGCAGAGGTGTCGGTCGACACCAACACGACCAACAAGAACCTGGCTCCGTACAGCCGAATCCGTCACCCGGAGTATCGAATACTCGTGACGCCGGTCTTATCCGGCATGGCGTCGCGGATGCGGATCACGACACGCGGCCGGTTCGTGAAGAACCTCGTGGTCGAACTCGCCGACGACGACAATCGGCCCGTCGAGCACGGTGGCGAGTGCTGACTCGACAACTCCGATGAACCAGGTGGCCGCCGGGTGGATCGTGCACCCGTCCCCACACGTCTGGAGCGCTCCGCCGAACGCTCCGTCCTGTGCTGTCCCGAGAACGGCTGGTCTCGATCGAACCCGGCGGCCATCCGCCTGACTTCATCATCGAGCAATTCTGGTTCGGCTTCTATCAGCCGCCCGACGCACTGAATGTCAGCTCGCCGACACTCGGTAAGAACCTCGAAGCGATCGGGTCAGCGCATCGCCTGTTCCAGGCCGGCATGGTCGAGCACGGTGACACGTCCGCGGGCGAGCCCGATGATCGATCGATCACGAAGCTCCGTGAGCACCTGGTTGACGGTTTGGCGCGTGGTTCCGCTCAGACCTGCCAGGTCGTCCTGCGTGACCGGAACTTCGTCGGTGCCGTAGAGCACAGCCAGTGCTGCGAGCCGGCGGGCGATCCGCGCCGGTGCGGCCAGGTACATCGATTCGACGAGACTTGCCGACGTGCGCCGCAACTGTCGTGTGAGCGCAATCAGCAGCGCTCGGTCGACATCGGGGTGCTGGCGCCGAAACCGATCGACGTCGGCATAGCGCAACTCCAATGTCTCGAGCTTGGACACGGCGGTGACGCCGGCCGAACGTCGTTCACCCTCGATCATCACGAGGTCTCCGAAGTGGCTACCCGGTCCGAGCATCTCGAGCGTCGCCACGTCGCCACGCGGCGTCGTGACCCGCACGGCGGCATAGCCGCTGTCGATCAAGTGCAGGCTGTCGGCGAGGTCGCCCTCGTGAATCGCTGACTCGCCTTTGCGGAAACGGCGCCTCCTGGCGAGGCGCAGGAACTGGCTGACCTCGGCGGGGTCGACCTGATCGAAGACGCTCCAACGCATTGGGATCAGCGTAGACGTGGAGGTGCGCCGGGAAAGAGGGCGGGATCATCCTCGCGACCGGTTGGGAGCGATGATCCCGCTCGCTAGTATTCCATGAGCTATGTACGCAGTGATCGCCTCAGGCGGCAAGCAGGAAAAGGTGACCGAAGGTCAGCAGGTCGCGCTCGAGTTGCTCGACGGTGACGAGGGAAGCGAAGTTTCGTTTACCCCCGTGCTGCTCGTCGACGGCGAGAACGTGATCGCAGGCGCCGATGCCCTCTCGGGTGTTTCGGTGACCGGCAAGATCGTCGGAAGCACCAAGGGCCCGAAGATCAACGGGTTCACCTACAAGCGCCGCACCAACAACCGTCGCCGTTATGGCCATCGTCAGAAATACACGATGGTCGAGATCACCTCGATCAAGAAAAGCTGAGGAGCTGACATGTCGAAAACCAAAGGTGGCGGTTCAACCCGCAACGGTCGTGACTCCAACGCCCAACGCCTCGGCGTGAAGTCGTTCGGTGGCACGCAGATCAGCGCCGGCACCATCCTGATCCGTCAGCGTGGCACCAAGTTCCATCCTGGCAAGAACGTCGGACAGGGCGGCGACGACACGCTGTTCGCGCTCGTCGACGGTTCGGTCCAGTTCGGTACCCGCAAGGGTCGCAAGGTGATCGACGTCGTCCCTCAGGGCTGACCGACCTACGCAAACGATCTGACAACGGCGGGGCGCCTGTGGCGCCCCGCCGTTGCGCGTCCCGGGTCAGTTGTTGCGCGTGTCGAGCACTCTGACGTCGACGATGTCGTCGAAGGCTCCATCTGCGAAGTACCCCTGCAGGTCGACGACGACGTGGCTGGAGCGTGACGTGTAGACGCAGGCGGTGCCGTCAGCGCCGAAGCGCGCAATCGCCAGTCCGGCGATGACGGTGCCTGCCCGGTCGTAGTTCAGGTTCGATGTCGCCCCGGCGGGTGTCGCGCAATCGTGCACCTGCAAGAACCCGCTACCGGCGGTTTGGACCGCAACCAGTGACAACACGGCGGAACTGTTCGGCCGTCCGTGGATCACCGTCGACGATCCGCCGCCAGGGAGCGGTCCGGTTCGGGAATCCAGCAGGCGCTGATCAGCGATGTCATCGAATGCGACGCCGGTGAGGTAGCCCTGCACATCGACCACGAGATGGGTTGGTTCGTGCGTGTACACGCAGGTCTTGCCTTCGGCATCGAAGCGCACGAAGGCAGCGGTGGCGATCGTGGTGTTGGGGCTGCTCCAGTTCAGATTCGACGTGGTCGGCACCGTCGTGCTGCCGCACGGCACGACCGACAGGTACGACCGCCCCGTGGTCGCGGTCGCGACAATGCTGACGATTCCGGTCGAGTTGGGGCGTCCACCGCTGACAACGGTCTGGGTGCCGGCCGCAGGTCGAGCACCGCTGCGTGAATCGAGCAGCCGCAGGTCGGCGATGTCGTCGATTGCGCTCTCGGCAAAGTAGCCCTGGATGTCGGCGACCATATGGGTCCCCATCCAGTTGTTCAGGCAGCTCGTTCCGGTGGCACCAAAACGTGTCAACGCCAGCGAGGCGCGTGTCTGGCCGGGGCCATCGGTATTCAGATTCGACGTCTTGCCTGGCTCCTGACCGCAAGCGAGCACCTGCAACCATCCGCTCGCCGACGCATTGACCGCAACGATCGAAACCATTGCCGACCGGTCGGCGAGACCCTTGATTTCGGTGCTCTGCTGAGGTGGAACCATGTTGTGGCGGGCGACCAGCGCCCCCTGGCGGTTGAGCAGCGTGATGCCGTCGTCGGTGTCGTCGATGGATTCGTGGAACACACCGGCCACGAGCAAGCCGCGGTACTGGTTCTTGAGGGTGGGTGCGTCCTCGTGCACGAAGACCGCCGATCGGCCCGGCAGCAGCACGGTGCCACCAGGAACCACGAAGCCGATCTCTGGCATCGTGAACCCACTGATGTCGACGGTGTCTCCCGAACGGTTGTCGAGCATGATGTGTTCGATTCCGTCATACCGAACGGAACCGAAGGCGACGTTGGGGATCGCCGGCTGGGGGGTCGATGCCACCCTGCCCTGAGACGCCATCGTGCCGAGCAGGCGTGAGTATTGAGGTTGCACGAACGAACCGATGATGCGATTGGCTTCGTCGGTGGGGTCTGCCGACGAACCGTAGGTGCCCCAGACGTCGCGGTCGAGGAGAGCCTCAGGACGGATGTATGCCGCCAGTTCGGCCACGCGGGCCGCCAGCCGCGACGGGACGAGCAGCTCGTCGGTGAGGGTGCGGATCCGTCGTCGGACCATCGCCGCCAGTTCGGGGTCGTAGAAGAAGCGGTCGAAGAAGGGTGCACCGGGATGCTCGAAAGCGCCACCGACGTAGACGCGGCTCTCTGTGGCGCCGTAGATGTTCGACCAGCGGCGACCCCAGGTCAGGTCGTAGTCGTTCTGGAGAATCCCGACTCGTTCGTACTGGTCGAACACGAGTCGGTAGTTCTTGTGCCCGTAGTCCTGGTTCTGGATCACCATGCTGGCGGCGAGAATGTTGACGATCGAGGGGATGTCGGCGTTGTCGTACAACCAATCCCGCTCGTGGGTGTCCGACAGATAGTTGACCGCTTCGATGAACTGGCGGAGCCGGTCGTCGTTGAGATATTCGAACGTCTCCTTGTCGTAGCGCGCCCGCAGGCTGGACTCGGAGCGGTTTGCGTCGCCGGCGTTTAGCAATCCGTACAGGTTGTCTGGCCCGACCTCGTACAGCTCTGAGTCATCGAGGCCGTAGCGCCCTCGGAAGGTGCCATCGGGTTGTTCGACATAGGTGTAGAGCCCGAAGAACTGACCGTTGCGCTCGAACCGGACGGGGAACGTCTGTTGGGCCTTGGCCCCGGCGTCGAGCATGAACTCTGCCGACAGGGTCTCGCGCAGGAACGACTTGTCGGCCCAGGCCGAGTGCATCGCCCACTCGTCGACGTCCTCGGAGAACAGGAAGTCGTCGCTCAGGTCATACCCGGGAGGCAGGATGATCTTGAACTTCTTCTTCGGGAAATTGCGCGATACCTGGCCTTTGACGCGGATCTTTGCGGCGTCGAAAATCTGGCCCTTGTAGGCGAACACCATCGGGTAGCCGTCGTCGCCGTGGAGACTCAGGTCCTTCGTCATGACAGCGAAGTCGAAGTCGGGCATGAAGAACTCGAACAGCGGCAGGTTGGTGGCGACCGAGCGGGCGACGGTCGTGCCCCAGTACCGGGAACCATCGCCTTGGCGTGGCCACGTTCCTGTGCGCCCATCGGTCGTGGCCTCCAGCCGGTACCGGATCAGCGTGCCGGCAGGCTGTCCGGGTATCGAGGCCGACAGATTGCTCCCCGATACGGCCATCGCGAATCGAAGCTTCGCCGCCAAAGCCATACCGATAGAACAGCGTGGCGGCGGTCGCCCCGTCGAACTTGGCGGTGATCTCGATCGGCGCTCCGGCCGCCGGGAGTTCGGTGTGCTTCACCTTCGAGAACGTGGGGAGCAACCCGTTGGCACGATTCACGTTCAGGGTGCCAGGCGTCGGGGAACCCGATTCCCAGTTGCCTGGGTGGTCGGAGGTGGCGGCTGGATCGCGGCGCTGGAGCGACTGCCCTTCGCCGTCTGCGTACGCCGGCCATTCCTGCTTGTCGTCGTACTCGAGCGCATCGATCACGGTGCCGACTGCGTTGGACAGAACGATCTCCTCGCCGCCGTTCGACAAGGCCCCGCTGTACTGCGGTCCGGTTCGCACGAGGTAACCGTTTGACGGCGATCTCGGTTCCGGGCCCGAAGCAGTACGAGATGCCGTCGATACACCATCCACTCAGATCGATCGCGGCGCCGGTGGTGTTGAACAGTTCGATGAACTCGCTCGCCGGATTGTCATCCTCCGGATTGAAGTGCAGTTCATTGATCACGACGCTCGGCGTCGCTGCCTCGACCACACCCGGCATCGCGGAACTCCAGAAGATCGACGATGGCAGGGCAACGGCGAACAACAGAAGACTTCGACGGCGCATGCGGCGATCATAGGTTGCCCGGCGCAGACCGGCGAGACCGGCGGTGCCCTGCCGGCCTGAGCGTGCCGGGGTGTTGCTCAGTGGTGCTCGCCAGGCCGGCGTGGGAGCAGCCCGGCCAGGGCGATCAAGGCCACACCGATCACGAAACCGATGTCACCGAGCCGCAACAGCTGAGCTGCGTCGTCGCCGCCCGTGCGAGGCAGCGTGTTGGACGGATGAACGGTCGTCGTGATCGTGGTCGAGGTGGTGGTACTGGCGGGGGTGTGGCGGCGTCGTGCTCGTGGTGGGGTGGGCGTCGTTACAGCGGTGGTGGTTGTCGTCGCCGGTGCTCTGACCGTGACCGTTTGGTCACGATCGGTCAGGTCGTCGTGAACGGCGACGACGGTGTCGCCGACCATCAGGCGTTCGGTCACCACCAGCGTCGTGGATTCGAGCGGTGCGATGTCGAACTCGACCGTCAGTTCCGCCGAGTCGATGTCGGCCACGAAGTCGATGCTCGACGTCTGCCGACACCTCGTGCAGATCGCTGCCCTGGTCCGGACCGAGCCGCACCACCTCGGCGATCAATGTGTAGAGCGATTCGGGGACGAGCCCGGTCAGCGTGACCGTGTCGACCAGGCGGCCACCAGCGGCATCGAGGACCTGGTCGCCATCGGATGCGTCGCGGGCGGCCGTGTCGATCGACGGCGGCGGCACGAGATTCAAGTAGGGCACCGTGATTCGAGCATCGACGCTGACCGTCTCGAGGTCGATCTCGATCGTCTGACAGCCGCCGTCCACAAGGGTCGCGGCCCACCCCGGCAGCTTGGTCTCACAGATCTCGTAGGTCCCGATCGACACGGTCGACCGGAGCTGGTCGTGCCGGTCGAGTCGCTCGACACCTCGACCGACCGACCGTCTTGGGTTCGCACGATCGAGAAGCCGAACCCTGACTTGTCGTCCGGTCCGACGGGTGCAGAGAGCTCTTTGCGCACGACGAGTTCGGCCGTGAGCGGCTCGTTCGTGAACTCGGTGACGGTCGGTCGCTCGGCGTCGGTGCTGGCGTCGCTCACGATTACAGCGGTGGCATTGGCCGCAAGCCCCGGAGGTGGTTCGACCTCGCTGACGGTGTACGGCTGTGGGTGGAGCGCTGGATCGATCGGTGCGAACCACGCCCGACCATTCCCGTCGGTGACGACTCGCTCGACCTCGATTCCGTTGGCGTCGGTGAGCGCAAACACCCCATCGGCGACCCCGATCGTCGGATCTGTCGAGTGTTTCGACACGGTGACGTGGCGGGGCGCCGGAGCGACCTCGAAGCGTGCCGTCAGGTGAACCTGGGTCGAGGTGATCATCCGCTGGACCGAGCCGTCACCGTCCCATTCGCGATGCGGACCCGGAGCGTTGAGTGAGGCATCGATCGTCGCCCCGTCCGCCATCGCCGAGGGGTCGACAAGAGCTGCGGCGTACCCGTCGGCACCGGTCAGCACGAGCGATGTCGTCGGAGCCGAGCCGGGAGCCGTGATCGTGATCGTCACCTGCTGACCGCCGATCGGCCCGGCCGCACCAGCCAGGCGGAATCCACCACGGTCGGGGTGGGCCGTCAGCTGCCACGGTCCGGCCAACTCGAGCACCCGTCGGTGCAGCGCAGCGACCCGTCGCTCGGCGGTGTCCAGGTCGGAGCGTCCTGTGCGCAAACCGACTGGGTGCGACAAGCCGAACGGGGCGAGGCTGTCCCACGATTCGGGCGACAGCGGCCCGATCGGCTGATACCCGAGCGCCCAGTTGCTCCATACCGGCGGGCCGATGCTTCGTTTGGCGCCGGCGTAGAACCAGGCCAAGGCCGCAGCGGCGGTTGCGGTGTCGTCGTCGGGCGGTGCCTGGGTGATCAGCCAGATCAAGATGTCGAGTTCGTCGGACGGAGTAGCCGGTGGCGACCGCTCGGTAGGCGTCGTCGGCGGTCGAGTGCGACTGGTCTGCCTCGATGCACAGGGCAGGCATGTCGGTGCCACCGTCGACCAACCGAAAGGTGCCCATTCCGGACGTGCGATAGTCGTTGATCGATACATCGAGATGACCCGCCTCGTACGAAGCGGTCAGTGTCGCCGCTCGTACCTGGTCCCCGCCGGTCAGCACCACGAGGGCCGGCAGAGCGATCAGAGCGAGAGCTGTGGTGAGTCGTGCGATCACGCATCACTGGGGGTCGCCAGCGGTGGTGATCGGGAAACACGCTTAGGTGTCGATGCCGATCGGTAGTCGACTACGGTCCCAGCCCAGCAGGGCGAGTGCCTGTCGGCAGGCAAATCGGTCGGTCATGCCGCCGACGTAGGTCACCGCGCAGCGCAACGCAGCGGGTGAGCCGGCGTCGAGTCCATGGGCATCAGGGAGCAGGTTCGGTCGATCGCTGTAGTGCTCGACGAGCGCCTGCAGCAGGGCGATCACCGCCTTGGCCTGGGCGTTGCTGGCCGGACGCAGGTACACCTGCTCGTAGTTGAACCGTCGGAACTCGGCGAGCGCCTCGGCGATCGGGGCGACCATTCCGATCCGACCCGTGTCTGCCGTGGCTTGGATCATGGCCCGCACGAGCGTGCCGAGCTGGGTCGAACGATCGAGACCGATTCGGCTCTGCACGATCGCCGGCAACATGTCGGGCGACACCACACCGGTCGCCACGGCGTCCTCGAAATCGTGGCAGACGTAGGCGATCCGGTCGGCCCACGACACCACTTCGCCCTCCGGTGTGGCAGGGGCGGGCCGACTCCAGGAGTGGTTGCGGACGCCATCGAGCGTCTCGCTGCACAAGTTGAGCGGCACGAGCGTGACGTCGGCCCCCCAGACGGCATGGTCGAAACCCTCGGCGATGTACGGCGTCAGAGCGTCTTCGCTGGCGTGGCCGCCAGGCCCGTGGCCGCAGTCATGGCCGATCGCGATCGCCTCGGTCAGCGCCACGTTGAGTCCGATCGCCTGAGCGACCGATCGGGCGACCTGGGCGACTTCGAGCGCATGCGTCAGGCGTGTGCGTTGATGATCATCGGGAAACACGAACACCTGGGTCTTGCCGGCCAACCGCCGGAACGCTGTCGCATGCAGAATCCGGTCGCGGTCGCGTTCGAAGCACGTGCGAAAGGGATCCGGTTGCTCTTCATCGACGCGTTCTCCGGCGCCGACCGCCTTGGTTGCCAGCGGAGCGAGCTGCTCGTGTTCGTCGGCTTCTCGTGCCAGCCGTTCGAGGGTGCCATTGCTGCCTGGGCCGGCCCACGAGTCCTCGTGGGCGAGAGCCACGCCGTCGGCGTGGTGGCCGCGCATCGTCGAGGCCCAACGCTCGGCCCGCTCCTGCATGGCGTTGTCGGCGGGGGTTTCCAGATGAGCCATGCCATCACCCTAGAGCCGGTCGATCGTGGTCGCCTCGACCTGACTCAACGGGCAAAGCCGTCGACGTAGGACTTGACCTCCGGCAACCCGGTCATCTTGTCGTAGAAGAAGTTGTTGACCAAGTTGAGCAGCTGGGCGCGTGAGGCGGCGACAGTTCGCGGTCGCTCTTCGAGACGTTGATTGTGATCGATCGAGTCGCGAAGGTTCATCAACTCTCGGACGATGGCCTGTTCTTCTTCGCCCTCGAGTTGGCGGACGACCGAGAGGATCAAGTCGTCGAGCTGCTCGAGAATCGCGTCGACGGTGATCGGGCTGCCCGGTTCGGAGGCCTCTTCGATCGTGCGAACGACGGAGTACACCTGGTACAGCACGGTCGTCGGCTCATCGAAGAGTTCCCGCAGGAACGCTGCCAGGTGGTACCGGCCATCGAGGCGGAAAATGTTGTACATCCGCTTGGCGGCTTTGCCGTAGTTGGGGTGATCGGCGGCCAGGTACTTCTCGACCTCCTGTTCGAGGGCGTGAACGTATTCGTCGAGGGCGTCGGCCGACACGTGGTTGGCGACCTTCGAGAACAACGGCACATCGGCGGCGTCGAGGTAAATCTCCTGGAAGTAGGGATCCAGATATCCGTCGAGGGGAACGATCGAGCCATCCGGAGCCTCCCAGGTGACGTCGAACATGTTGGAGGCATTGGCGACCTTGCGCCGAACCGGGTCTGCGACGACCCAGTCGAACTTGCACCAGCCCGGGTCGAGAGCGACCTCGTCCCACGTGATCGACCGAGGCTGACCGTCGGGCGTGGCAACCGAGATCACCCCAGCCTCGATCTCGTCAGCGCTCCAAGCGATCGGCGAGCCGGCCGGTTGGAGTTCTTCGTCCCGGATTGCGTCGAACGGGTAGCTCCCGAACTTGGCCTCGATGAACCAGAAGGTCTCGCCGACCAGCGTCGCGAGCGCCTTTTGGCGCAGGGTCTCGGCCAGTCGGGAGCACGCTGCCTCGCGGGCTGGCGGCGTGAATGTTGATGCGCTCGAAGTAGTCACAGTCGCCTGGGAACGTCTGGATCTTCGATTGGGCGGCGGACCCACTCAGCGCCAGTGCCGTCTCCACGTCGTCGGCGTCGGGGATCTCGACGAGTGCTCCGATCGAGCGGAAGTAGGCGAGGTCGGCATCCGAGAAATCGAGCATGCTGACGCGGTGGCCGAACACCCCGGAACGGGTGTCGAGTGTGATGTCGTTGGCCGCTGCAGCGATCTCGATCGCCTGCAGCCAGTCGCGAGCCCGGTCGGCGTCCAGCTCGATCCCGATCGCCTGGGCCGACATGATGATCTGGTCGAGTTCATCGTCCATCTACTGTTCCCCTTCGAGTCGCGCCTGTTGTCGTAGCAGAAGCCGGCGCACGACGACCGCCTGGTCGACAGCATCCTGCACGGCGCTGTGCGCCAAACCGGCACCGGAACCGTGGCGAACCGACAGGTGGTGCCACGAGGTCTCGCCCCACGGCACGCCATCGACCCCCATCGAGAGTGCCTTGATATCCAGTGCGGAATGTCCGAACGGATTGCGACCCAGATACCGGTCGAAGTACTCGGCCACGAACATCCAATCGAACGGCACGTTGAGCCCGACCATCAGCGGGCGACGATCACCGGAAACGCGATCGACCCATCGGGCGAACGAGGCCATTGCCGACGCTGGGTCGTCGCCGTCGACGCGGAGCGCTTCGAGCGACAACCCGCTGACCGCGAGCGCCTCGGGGACCGCCGCCTCCCGGTCTGGTACCAGCCGAACGGAGAAGGTCTCGTCGGGACGATCGACAACGCATGCCCCGATCTCGAGCAGCGCGTACCGGCCGGGAGCAGGCCCTGCGGTCTCGACATCGACCGAGATGAGCAGCGGCTCCATCGGGCGAATCTACTGCGCTGCCCGTGAATCTGCGTGGCGTGCCCGTCCGTCGTGAGTCGATCGTTGCGGATGTCGCTGTCTCGCTCGGCCTTCTCCCGGCATCGGATCGCCGTCGGTAGGCTTGCGGGCAATGTCACAGTTCGTCGACGAGTGCCAACTGAATGTGCGCGGAGGCGATGGCGGCGCGGGCTGTGTGTCGTTCCGTCGCGAGGGGCCGGTCGTGATGGGCGGGCCGAACGGTGGCGACGGTGGCAAGGGTGGCGACGTTTGGCTGGTCGCGGACCACAACGTGTCCTCGCTGCTGGCGTTCAGGGATCATCCCCACCGTCGTGCCGACGATGGTGTGCACGGCAAGGGCAAGGACATGCACGGGCGTCGTGGCGAGTCGCTCGAGATCATGGTCCCCGAGGGCACCGTGGTGAGCGATATGTACACCGGTGAGGTTCTCGCCGAGCTGTACCGCAACGGAGATCGATTCCTGTCTGCCGCCGGGGGCCGGGGCGGTCGCGGCAACGCCAAGTTCCTCTCGAACCGGCGCCGCGAACCAACGTTCGCCGAGCAGGGCGAGCACGGCGAGCAACGCTGGCTCAAGCTCGAGATCCAACTGATGGCCGACGTCGCCCTGGTCGGCTTCCCGAATGCAGGCAAGAGCACGTTGATCAGTGTGATCTCCGCCGCCAAGCCGAAGATCGCCAACTACCCGTTCACCACGCTGGTGCCGAACCTCGGGGTGGTCAGCCTCGACGATGACACCAACTTCGTGGTCGCCGACATCCCCGGTCTGATCGAGGGCGCCAGCGAGGGCCGCGGTTTGGGCCACCAGTTCCTGCGTCACGTCGAACGTGCCCGCGTGATGTGCCTGATGATCGACCTGCAGCCGATGGATGAAATCACACCTGCCGAGCAAGAGCGGGTGTTGCTGCACGAGCTCGGCCAGTACCGACCTGAGCTGCTGGAGCGCCCGCGGCTGGTCGTCGGCACGAAGGCCGACGCGGTTCAGCCTGCCGAGCTCGAAGCGCTCGGGTGGGAGCATCCGGTGATCTCGGCGGTGACCGGAGAGAACGTTCGAGAGCTGGTCGGTCGCATGGCAGCGCTCGTGCACGAGGCCCGCCAGAACGTACCCGAGCCGGACGGCATGGTCGTGATTCGGCCGGAGGTCACCGGTGCGGTGGTCGAGCGACTCGAAGATGGCGAGTTCCGCCTGCTCGGCCGCGACGTCGAGCGCGTCGTGGCGCTCAACGACGTCACCACGCCAACCGCGCTGAGCTACATCGACTACCAGCTCACCCGCATGGGCGTGCACAAGATGCTCGCCAAGGCCGGTGCCGCAGAGGGCGACGTCGTGTGGATCGGCGCTTTCAGCTTCGAGTACCAGCCGGGTATCTGATGAGGGTTGTCGCCAAGATCGGCACGTCGTCGGTCACGGATGATTCCGGATCGATCGACCAGGCTGCGATCGCCAAGCTGACCACCGAGATCGCTGCCGTGCGAGCGGCCGGCCACGAGGTGCTGCTGGTTTCGTCTGGCGCCGTAGCTGCCGGCGTCGGTGCGCTCGGCTTCGACTCACGCCCGACCGACATGCTCACGCTGCAGGCTGTCTCAGCCGTTGGCCAGAGCCGCATCATGAGGGTCTACAACGACCACCTGGCGGCGTTCGGCCTGATCGGCGCCCAAGTGTTGGTCGATCCGCACGATTTCGTGGACCGAGTTCAGTATCTGCATGCCCGCGACACGCTCGACGCGACTGGTCGAACTCGGTTGTGTGCCGATCATCAACGAGAACGATGCGATCGCCAACGACGAGCTGCGATACGGCGACAACGACCGGATCGCAGCCCTGGTGGCACATTCGGTGGCGGCCGACCTGCTGGTGCTGCTGACCGATCTCGACGGGTTGTTCACCGCCGACCCGCGCACCGACCCGACCGCCTCGCTGATCGAGTTGATCGAAGCCAGCGATCCGTTGCTGTCGATTCGTGCCAGCGCCAACGGAAGCGGCCGGGGGAGCGGTGGCATGGCGAGCAAGCTGTCGGCGGCGCGGATCGCCTCGTGGTCGGGTGTGCGCACGGTGATCGCTCGGGCGTCGCGACCCGACGTGCTGACCGACTCGGTGAACGACCGACGTGTCGGTACCACCTTCTCCGCTCACGATCGACGACTGCCCGCTCGCAAGCTGTGGATTGCGTTTGCGGCCGAGGTGGCCGGTTCGATCACCGTCGACGAGGGCGCCCAACATGCACTCACGACACGGCCGACCAGCCTGCTGCCGGCGGGAGTCCGCTCGGTCAGTGGACAATTCGGCGCCGGCGACACCGTCGACGTGTGCGGTCCCGACGGTCAGGTCTTCGCACGTGGCATGGTGTTCGTCGCCGCCGACGACCTGCGTCGGGTAGTCGGACGGCATACGAGAGATCTACCGAGTGGCATGGTCCACGAGGTCATCCACCGCGACGACCTCGTATTGCTGCCGAGCTCGCCGTGAGTCGAGTTGGGAGTTGTGCCTGGCACAAGTCCCAACTGGCACAACTCCTAACTAGCCGGCGGTGCCGCCTTCTACTTCGGGGGCCGCGGCGGGGGCTGAGTCGAGGCCGAGTTCGGCTCGCAGCTCGCTGAGGCGGCCCTGCGCCTCGACGTTGGCGGTGGCCTGCTCGACTTCGAGCACGCGTGACTCGACCGACACCTCGGTGAGCTCCGACGATGCCTTGGCCTTGGCGTAGCGAGCCTGAATCTTCTCTTCGACCTCTTTCAACGTGGGCACGTCGTCGCCGACGGTCTCGTTGAGCTGGGTCATCGCCTTGTTCATCTCTTCTTGCATCTTGGCCTGCTCGAGCTGGCTCAGGAGCTTCGACTTCTCGGCGATCTTCTCCTGCAGGATGCGGCTGTTCTGGGAGACGGCAGCCTTGGCCTGGTCGGCGGCCTCGGTGCTGCCGAGCACCATCGACTTGAGGCTCTCGACGTCTCTCTCGACCTGGATCAGCTGGCCGGCGATCGTTTCGGCGGCCGAGGTGTACTGAGCGGCCTTGTCGGCGTTGCCGGCCTTCTCGGCGTCGGCAGCCATGATCAGAGCCTGGCGGGCATTGCCGTTGAGCTTCTCGAGCTCGGCCATCTTGCCGTTGAGGCGGATCTCCGACTGCTTCTGGCCGGCGATCACGCTGACCGCCTGTTCACGCAGGCGTTTGTGCTGCGACTGCGCCTCCATGATCGCCTGTTCCAGTTGGACCTTTGGATCAGCGTTGTCGTTGAACTTGCCGGTGAGCTTGGCGGTGACGTACTTCCACCACTTCTTTGCGAGCTTGAACATGGGTGCGAGCATATCCGGTGCTGCGTGGTGGTCAGCGAGCGAGTCCTGGCAAGCGTCGCCGGATCGCCGCCAACTCGGGTGCATTGAGAGCCAACAACATGCACCCGTACACCATGATTCCCACCACGCCACCGACGACCAGTTGGGCGACCGCTCGCCAACCCGAGTCGGGGGTGACGTTGCGGGTGATCAGCCAGACCGCCTCTGCCATCAGCACCGCTGCCAGCAGCATGCGAGCGATGCTGCCTGCGATCGGCCGCAACGAGAAGCCGCGGACCTTGTTCGACAGCACTCTGAGTGCCCACGCCGCCGACACCAGGTAGGCGATCGCGAACGCCAACCCCAATCCGAGCACGCCGTAGCGGTCGACCAGCACGAATGCCAGCACGATGTTGAGGGCGTTCTCGCCGACATTGACGATAAATGGAGTGCGCGTGTCGTGGTGGGCGTAGAACCCGCGCAGCACGAACATGTAGACCGAGAAACCGACCAGCCCGAGCGAGAAGCCGGCGAGCGCATCGGCGGTATTGGTGGCGGCGACGGCGTCGAAGTTCTTGTATTCGAGCAGCGCTCCGACGATCGGACGCCTCAACACGAAGATCCCGAATCCGGCCGGCAGGGTGAGCAGGCTGATCAGCCGTATGCCGAGCGAGGCTTGGTCGATGAACGCCGGCTTGTCCTTGCGGGCGACGGCTCGTGACAACTCTGGTTGGAAGGTGGTCGAGATCGACACGGCCAGCAGACCATGCGGCAGCACGAAGAACGTGAACGCCGTGATGTAGGCCGTCGCCTCGCTCGACCCCGGCTGAGCGAGGTTGCGGATGAAGATCAGTGCGACCTGGTTGGCCACGACGAAGCCGAGCGTCCATGCCGACAGCGCCATCAGCTTGCGGACCACCGGGTGTCTCCACTGCCAGGAGGGGCGGAATCGAAAGCCGGTGCGCCCGGCAGCGGCGACGACGATGATTGCCATCGCCGCGATCCCCCCGGTGGCACCGAGTCCGAGCGTCCATTTGAACCGGCTGTCGGTGATGACGTCGCCCAGCTCCCATGCTCGGCCGCGCAGCGTGAGCAGGGTGGCGATGATGACGATGTTCGAGGCGACCGGGCTCCACGCTGCTGCGAAGAACTTGCGTCGACTGTTGAGGAATGCGTTGGCGAGCCCGGTGAGTCCGTAGAACAGGATCTGGATCAGGAACACCCGGGTCAGCAAGGTGCCGACTCGGCGCAGCAGCTCGGGGTCGACGTTTGGCGCCGGGTTGAGTGTGTAGATCCGGAAGATCAGTGGTGCCGCCACGATGGCGACGACGGTCAGCGCCACCATCAGCGTGGCGGCGATGGTGATGACGACGTTGGTGGCCTCGTCATCTTCGGTCTCGATGAAGGACGAGAACAGCGGCACCAGCGTGGCCGACAGCAAGCCGCCGAGCAGCAGGTCGTACACGATGTTGGGGGTCTCGTTGGCGATCAGGTAGGCGTCGCTGAGGGCGGTCTGCCCGATGATCCAACCGAACACCATGATCCGTAGCAGGCCGGTCAGGCGTGACAGTGCGGTGCCCGCTGCGACGGTGAGGTTGGACCTCAGCAGGCTGCTCATGGGGCGCCGATCACGAGGTTGCGGTCGTGCCGGTGGCGGGCGGGTCGAACGGTGATGCCGCCTCGGTCGGCTCGAACGACAGGGTGTCGGTTCCGACACTGTTGGTCTCTTCGAGCGCTGTGCGCAGCGCCTCGAGTTCACCGACCAACCCGTCGACATCGTTGCCGAGCACGTCGGAGTCTTCGGTACCGAGGCTGACCTCGACGGCGCGTGCGACCAACTCGTCGAAGCGGGCGTCGAGCAGGCGCAGTCGGTCGCGGGCGTCGTCCTCGGTGGTCTGCAGACGCTGTGCCGACGCGAGCTGCGCTTCGAGCGACTGGATCGTCTTGGCGGCGGCGGCGCTCGGCCGGCGGTCGGCCACACTGAGTCGGATCTTGGCCAGTTCCGCCTGGGTTCGCACGGTGTTCAGGCCGGCCAACGCGTCGCTGATGTCGTTCCCGCGCTTGGCGATCCGCCATGACTCGTCGATGCCGTCCTCGAGCCGGTCGGCCAACCCCGCCAGGCGTTGGCGCAGCGGGCCGCGGTCCATGTCGTCGACGACTCGGTCGAAGCGGGCCTTGGCCGCCTGTGCGCCGACCACGTAGGAACGCCACGGGTCGGACAGTGCGAACGGCTCGACACGGTCGGTCGAGGGATTGCGAGGCACGGCGGCGAGTACCCGACCGCCCCACGCCAACGCCCCGACACCGGCCGCCGCCAGCAGGGGAGCCCCGAGCAGGATCGACCCGGCGGCGCCGATCCCGAACAGCACGATCCCGAGCGGTGACATGATCGCCCGCGCCACCGGTGGCGTCAGGAATCGATCACGGAAGCGGTGGCGCGGCATGAGGTTCAGAAGTTGGAGATCACGGCGGTGAACACCTGCTGGATGGTGGCCGGGTTCGAGGCGTCGTAGTGGGCGGCGCTGGTGGCCTGGGCGATCGCCTTCAGGGTGACGGTGTCGGCGCCGTCACCGTAGGAGATCGTGAACACTCGAACCGGTCTCGAAGAAGCGCCTTCGCTGCCGGCCTGGAGCAGATCGATCAGGTTGCTGAACTCCGACTCGTCGTCGTTGACGACGCCGTCGTCGTTGACGCCGTCGGTGAGGAACACGATGGCATTGATCTTGTCGGGGTCGTACGAGTCGAGCATCGCGCTGTACGCCTTCGACGCCACGTCGTACAGCGGTGTGCCGTTGGTCGGGATCTGGGCCTCGATCTGCTCCGCCAGCACCTGGCGCTGGGTGCCGATCGGGGCGGGTGCTACGAGCTCTCGGTAGTTCGGGTCGGAACCACCCAACAGGTCGGTGCTGAACACCCACAGGCCGACCTCGTCGGCGTCCTTGAACTGGTCGAGTGCGCTGACGGCGGCCTCTTGGGCGAGGTCGAGCTTGGTGCTCCCGTCGGCCGCTTGATCGCCCATCGAACCGGAGATGTCGAGCACCAACAGCACTCGCGCTTCCTTGCGGTTCGTGGCCCACGAATCGAGGATGCGGACCAGCACCTCGGGTGCCGGTACTTCCAGTTCCGCTTTCGGTTGGGTGGGGTCGACACCGTTGGCGGTGCTGACCGGGTCGGCCAATGCGACATCGGGGTTGTTCGGACGGAACCCGAACTCCATCACCTTTTGCTGGTTGGCGGGACGCTGCACGTATTCCTCGAACACCTTCGCCGCCAGCTTCTGTTCGGGCGTGACCCAGTCGGTGTCGAGGATGATGAACGGGTTGTCCGAGTACAGCGTGCCCTCGCTGGGATAGATCGCGACGATCGGCACGCGGGGTACGCGGGGTACCTCGCCTGGCGAGAGCTCGCCGTCGGGGTTTCCGAGGTTGTAGTCGATGACGCTCTTCTCCTCGACGGCGACCGCTGACGCGTAGGTCAGCGAGGTGCCACGCACGTCGGTCGCAAACCAGTTGTTGAGAAACGTCATCGTGATGTCGCCGTAGTGCACCACGGCCGACTCGACATTGCTGGCGAACTCGACCGCCTCTGGGCGGCTGAGGTCTTCGGTCGTGAGCCCGCGGGTCTTGCCGGTCGCGGCGTAGTACTCGGCGATCGTGAAGTTGAGCCCGCTGGTGGAGTAGTTGGGGTTGGTCTTGCCGAGCCGGAACGGGCCCCATTCCGGGTGGCCGACCGACGCCCAACCGTCGGGGTCGTTGGCGAGTTCGACGATGTCGCCGAATCCGATCGGCTCGTCGGGCCAGCCGAGCGCCTCGGCCATCGGCTGGGGCATGGCGATCACGAGCGGCGTCAGCATGAACGGCGTGCCGGGAGGCGCCACGACCTTGCCCAACCGCTCGTTCACGATGCCGCCCCACCCAGAGGCGGCCGGCGACCAGATGACCGGCGGCTCACCGTTGATCTCCGGGTTCGGCCAGCCATCCACGATCAGCTGGGCGGCCGACCCCGACGCCTTGCGGGCCGGCCGCACGAAGATGCAACCGTCATCCGTTTTGGCGTCGTCGCCGGCGTTGAACTCGTTGGCCAACTCGGTCAGCAGGGCGATCTTCTCGCTGCTGACGGCCATGTCGACGAGCGTGCAGTCGCCGGGATCGCCATCGATCCCGGAATCGGAGCCGGCCTCGTCACCGCCGCTGCACGCGGCGAGCACGAGTGATGCTGCCAGGCCGACAGCGACGAGGTTGCGACGGAGGCAAGTTCGAGTGTTCACGCCAGCTCCTTCCAGAGCGTTCGGATGGCGGTCATGGTGCCCGCATCCGGAAGTGGGTTCGTGGTCGTGCCCGGGTCATCCCATCCGGCTTCGGAGAGGGCGACCGAAAGCGCCTGCTCGAGCCCGTCTGGAACCGACGAATCGCTGGGGACTGCAAGCACGACGTCCGCCCGGATCATGGGGGAAGCGTATTGCACGGTGAAGTCAGCGCGCGGGCTGGCACCGAGCTCGGCCAACGCCCCGGCAGCGACGTCCATCGAGCTGGAGCGGACTTGGATCGTGGTGATCGCTGTGCCACCAGACAGCCGGGAGCCCGGCACGGTGGTGACGACGGTGCGCAGCCATCGTTGGAACTGAGCATCGGTCAGCGCCAGTTGGCCCGACGAGCTGAACCCGACCGCCGCCTGGGCGACCGCCAAGAGCCCGATCCCCGAGTCGGTCGAGCGGGCAAAGCCAGTCGCCAAGTCGGAGTCGCCGAGGCACCGCCACGAGACAGGGTTGCCGCACTCGGCCAGTGTGGGTGCATCGCTCGCCGCTGTGACCAACCCGATCGGAGACGACGCGATCGGGAGCGGGTCGAGAGCCAGTACGGCACTGCCGGGTGTCGAGCGGGCGACGTCGACCATCGCCGGGAACGGCTCGAACGTGAGCCAGAGCGGGGCCTGTTCGTTCGGGCCGATCGCCCGCAACCGATCGAGCGTTGCGCCCGCATCTTCGACCCGAACGGTGAGCCCCGAGATGTCGAGGCCACGGCAGGCGTCGGCCAGCTCGGTCGCACAGACCAGTTCGCCGGTGACGCTCGGAGCGCGCTCGGCCGAATCGGTCCCGTCGTCGTCGATCAGCCGATCGCGAATGACGATCGCACCGAGGATCAATGCGACGGTCGCTGCGAGTGCGGCGATCCGCTTGGCGATCATTGCTCCCTGGTTTCCGCCACCGCTTGATGCAACGCCTCGAGTTTGATGACGAGTTCGTCGACGTCCTTGGCGTATGTGTCGGCGTCGAACGATCCGACTCGCACCTCGCTGGCTCGGGCGACGAGTTCGTCGAGCTGCGTCTGGGACAGCCGCAGTGAGGCTGCCGTCTGTTCGGACTGCTGCTTCAGTCGGTCGGCGGACTCGAGCTGTCGTTCGATCGAACCGACGGCCAGATCGGCCTCGTCCGAGGGGTCGGCCTGGGCTCGTTGGCGAAGCGTCTCCAGCTTCGATCGCAACGACGTCGGGTCGAGTCGGCGCACCTCGTCGTCGATCGCGTCGCCGCGTCGGGCGACCTCCCAGGCCTCGCCGAGCCCGCGTTGGAGCTGATCGGCAATCGCCTGGAGTGTGTCGCGGAGTGGGCCGGCGGCGACACCGTCGACGGTGGCGCGCAGTTTGCGTCCCGACCCTTGAGCGCCTTTCATGAGCTGGCGCCACGGTTCGCTGAGCACGAACGGGTCGATCGTGGGGCCGCTCGTGGATCGTGGCATGGCGATCGCCACCGATCCGGCGTAGACGACCAGCCCAGCCGCGACGGCGAGCAGAATCGGGGCTCCGGCGATCGCCGCGATCGCCCCGACGCCGACGCCGAGCGCGATCCGCCACGACAGAATCGCCTTGGCGGTCTTTGGTGTGTAGAAGCGGTCGCGGAATCCCATCTCGTCGAGAACGCTAACCGCCCAGTGCAGCTCGCGGAGGGAGCGACCGGTCGAGTTGGTGCCGACTCGATAACGTGCAACCGTGTCGTGCCACCCGCGTTCGAGAGCTGGTTGCCCGGCCGGGGCGGGCTCGACGTGAGTGCCGACGGCCTCAGCCGACGCCGCCTGTTCGCCCTCAGCGGTGCTGCCGCAGGCGCCTTGGTCGTCGGTGGAGCGACCCGCACCCAGCTCGCTGACCTGGCGAGCGCCTTCGCAGGTGACGACTACGGTCCGCTCGGCCCGGCGGATGGTTTGGGTGTACGGGTACCGGCCGGCTTCACAGCAACATTGGTCGCCAGATCGGGTGACGCGGTCGGTAGCTCGTCACACACTTGGCACGGTGCACCTGACGGCGGGGCGTGCTTCGGGGTGCCCGGCAGCAACGATCACATCTATGTCTCGAATGCCGAGCTCAGCGATGGTCGAGGCGGCGTGTCGGCGGTGCGTTTCGATGCCCGGCGACAGTTCGTCGATGCCTACCCGATCCTTTCGGGCACCAGTCGCAACTGTGCCGGCGGTGCCACCCCGTGGGGAACCTGGCTGTCGTGCGAGGAGACCGACAGTGGGCAGGTGTGGGAGTGTGATCCGTTCGGTGGCGTCGCCCATCACCTGCCCGGATTCGGTACGTTCCGACACGAGGCCGCCGCCGTCGACACTGCACGGCGCCAGGTCTTGCTCACCGAGGACCATCCCGACGGGCGCTTGTATCGATTCACGCCCGACGACTGGCCTGCCCTGTCGAGTGGAGTGCTCGAAGCGGCGGTCGTGACCGACTCGATCGTGTCCTGGGTGCTGGTTCCCAGCGATCACCCGGACCGATCGGCGGCGACCAGAGCATTCGACGGTGGGGAAGGGATCGTGATCGACGGGGACTGGATGGCGTTCGCCACCAAAGGCGACCACAAGATCTGGCAGTTGGATCTGGCAACCAACCGCCTCAGCGTGTTCCACGACTGCCGCGCCGCTCCAGCGACGGCGCTGACGCACGTCGACAATCTGGCCGTGCATCCCGTCACGAAGCACCTGTTCGTCGCCGAGGATGGCGGCAACAACGAGCTGTGCATGCTGACCCGAGGGTCCGGCAAACCGACCGTGACGGTCGTGGTTCGGTTCGAGGGTCACGACGGATCGGAAGTGGCCGGCCCGGCGTTTTCGCCGGATGGCAATTCGCTCTACGTGTCGTCGCAGCGCGGTCGCGATGGCCGCGGCATGACGGTTCGGATCGATGGTCCCTGGGTCGACTGGATTGCGACGATCGACCAGCCGGCCACTTCGAAGCGGCAGGCTCGCCGACTCATCGACCGTAGCCAGGTACGGCTCGACAGTCGAGCCGCACGGCCCGTCTGAACCGGTCACCCGGCGCTGTCAGCCGGCTTTGGCGGCCGTGGCGTAGCGGCGCAGGATGCGTCGCCCGAGGCTGGTCTTGTGGACCTCGTCGGCGCCGTCGTAGATGCGTGCGGCCCGCTCGTGGCGGTACCAGTGGGCGAGCACGGTGTCGTCGGTGACACCGAGCGCGCCGTGCACCTGAATCGACGTGTCGACCGCCTTGAGCATCGTGTTCGCCACCACGAACTTGATCGCCGAGATCTCGTCGCGGGCGATCTTGGCGCCGTGCTGGTCGATCATCCACGCCGCGTGCAGGACCTGCAGACGGGCGCCACGGATCTCTGCGTCGAGTTCGGCGACCCAGTGCTGGATCACCTGGCGATCTGCGAGCGTGCCGCCTTCGGTGTCGATGATGCGTGAGTTGGCGCGGTCGCACATCATGTCGAAGGCTCGACCGGCGATGCCGAGCCAGCGCATGCAGTGGTGGATGCGGCCTGGGCCGAGACGGTCTTGGGCGATGATGAAGCCGTGTCCTTCGGGGCCGAGCAGATTGGTTTTCGGTACCCGGCAGCCCTGGTAGATGACCTCGCCGTGGCTGGCGTGACCGGAACCGGCGTGGCCCATCACGCTGACGTTGCGGACCAGGTTGAAACCGGGCGTGTCGGTGGGGACCAGGATCATGCTGGCGCGTTGATGTGGGGGAGCGCCTGGGTCGGTGACCGCCATCACGATCGCAACGGACGAGCCGTCGGCCGACGAGGTGAACCACTTCTGGCCGTTGATCACGTAGTCGTCGCCGTCTGCCACCGCCGTGGTGGCGAGCAGGACCGGGTTCGATCCGGCGGTCTCCGGCTCGGTCATCGAGAAGCAGCTGCGGATCTTGCCCTCGACGAGGGGTCGCATCCACAGCTCCTTTTGCTCGTCGGTGCCGTACTTGTGGAGGATTTCGATGTTGCCCGCATCGGGCGCCTGAGTGCCGAACACGGTCATCCCCAGCGGACTGCGCCCGACGGCCTCGGCGAACAGACCGTGGTCGACCATCGACAACCCCAACCCGCCGAACTCGACGGGGTGGTTCGGTGCCCACAGCCCCATCTGCTTGACCTTCTCCTGAGCGGCTCGAACCCCGGCATCGAGGGCTTCCTGCGATCCGAACAGCATCTCGCCCTCGAGCGGAATGACCTCGCGATCCATGAACTCGCGAATCATCGCCAGCATCGTCGCCATCTTGTCGGACACCTGAAAGTCCATGACCACCTCCGTTCCGAGCCAGGGTAGAAGGTGGCCGTCGGTGGTCGCCAGGGTCGATCGGCCCTGATCGGGATCGCATCGGACAACAAGGGAACTCTGGTGTGGCCCAAATCGGCGTTCGGCACACGGTGGCGAGTAAGTCTCAGATACCGATCGTCATCTGAGACAGATTCACGACGAACCATCGGCGACGCGTCCCGGTCTGCGCCCGCCGTTTCGCCAGGCGAGAGGAGGACTTCGGCTCCGTCGTCGAGTTCCATCATGACCTGGCTCATCAGCACGATCTCGCAGTTCGTTGTTGCGGTGGCGTGTGTCCATGGCTCGTCGAGTTGCAGTTGTGACATCATCCCCATTTCGATCACCGGGCCCGCCCGATCGCTCGCGATGACGGGTGACTCGGCGAGACCGACATGTTGCGGGTGGTCGACTTGCTCTGGCTCGTGGCGGCGGGGCGAGCTTCCTCGAACGATGCGGGCTCAGTTGGGTTCGAAGAGGCTCCCGGCGCGCCAGTCTTGCAGGCCGGTCGCTGACCTCGAACCGCCTCCGGAGACGGATGACTCGTCGCCGCTGGCAGTGTTGTTCGAACCGCCCGACACCGACGAGTTGATGCCGCTGGCCGTGTTCTGCCATCCCCCGGAAACGGACGCCTGCACGATGCTGGCGGTGTTCTTGAAGCCGCCGGTGACCGACGAAACGTCACCGCTGGCGGTGTTGGCCGCGCCCCCGGATACCGCCGAAGCCGCGCCGCTGGCAGTGTTGCTCTGACCACCGGACACCGATGACCAGATGTTGCTGGCGGTGCTGGTGTGGCCGCCTGACACCGATGAGGAGTCGCCGCTGGCGGTGTTGCCCGTGCCCCCGGACACCGAGGCGGAGACACCGCTGACGGTGTTGTCGAAGCCGGTCACGAAGCCGCCGTAGCTGCTGTAAGAGTGGGACGCTCCGACGATCAGGTTGTGGCTGCCGGTGCGGAAGTCGGAGTTGTTCTCGTTGTATCCGACGATCAGGTTGCCCTTGCCGTTGACAGCACCGCCAGTTCCTCCGGAGCCCGACACGACCTGCACGTTGACGCCGGTGAACCGCACCGTCGGTTGCCCGTCGACGGTGACTTTCGACATCGACGCCGTCAACGCCTCCAACTCGTTGATCCGGGCTTCGAGATCGGCGAAGCCGTCGTGGCGGTAGTAGCCCATCACATCGCCGATCACGTGGACCGTGCCGAACCGGTTGTAGATCGCGAGCTTGCCGTCAGGTGACAGTTTCACGTCCAACTTGTTCGGTGTTGCTCCTTGGCCGGGCACCATGTTCAAGACCGATGCGTTCGGAACTGCTGCGTTTGCGGGGTACAGCCGCAGGTTTGTCACCGCTGTTGGCGAGACACCGGTGAGATTGATCGACACCGCCGTCGCGGCGGCCGGGATCGTGCAATCACCGTTGGTACCGGTGACCTGGAAGGCAACGGGCGAGTCCTCGCCGAGCGGGATGCTACGCGGGCCGATATTTGTTGCGCCGGGGCGGGTGTCGAACAACCGGCACGGAGTGATCGGCACGAACGTCGCCTCATCGGACTGCACCGCGTCGGCGGTGATCGCCTGGAACGCGAAGAACAGGATGGTCGCTACGAAGAACCCGGCACAGAACCCCGACAACGAACGAAGCGCTGATCGTGACTGACATGACACAACCTCCCACAGGCACGACGCCGACGGAAGTGCCAGCGCACCGACCGAAAACTTACGCCAGGGGGACAGACAATGACAGACCACAATGTCGGTGGCGGCACCGGTGGACGAGACGAGCAGCGAGTGGCAGGATTGGCCGCTCGCTGAGCATCCCATCCACGGGATCATCACGAGAACATTGAGCCGCTCGACGGGTTCCTTGTCCGGGCATCGCAGCGTAGGACAGTGGTCACGCGGATGATCGCCACGCCTATCAGCAGCAACTGAGCTGGTGGAGGGCATTGGGCCCTGCCTCGCTGAGCCGTGCGTCGGAATAGGAGAAGAACCTCCAAACGCTGCCTCGCCGTGATTGATTCAGATCAAACACGCCTGGCGGGCGTCTCAGTAGCCGACCGGCAATCGGACAGTTCGCGCCTCTGACGGACTCCGCCGCCGATAGCCGATGTCGCAGTTGACGATCGCCATCCGGACATGACTGGTGTCACCGACTACGACAATGATCGTGGCAGGACGGTGCCAAGCCGTCCCGAAATGGACCAGGTCGTCGAGCGACCCGGATCGACGGTGCTGACTGCGAACAGCGCTCAGCCCCGAAGGAAATCTCTGGTCTTCGCTGCGCAGAACTCGATATCGTCGATCCACGGCGCATGGCCAGCTTGGTCGACGATCTCGAGGATGGCGTTTGGTAGCCGGGCAGCGAACGTTTCGGATTCTTGCCTTCCACCATTGCTGTCCTCGTCACCCCACAACAGGAGTACGGGTATGTGCAAGCGCTCCAGTTCCGCGTCGGTGAACAGGAACTCGGGGTTCTCCCCCTTGAGCGAAATGAACGTGTTGTTGTCCGTCTCGGACTTGAACGTGCCGGTGTGCTTCATGATTGCGACGCACCACGCGAGCATGTCGTCATCGAACTTCCCCGACTCGATGGCCCGCTTCATGCCCACCTGCTTGAGCATCACCTTCACTGCCGATGCGTTGATCGGCATGCGAACCATCATCGCCTTCAGCAGCTTGGGCGATCCGAGTCGCATCATCATCGGCACCTTGGCCATCGGCGTGCCCATAGCCCAGGAATACTCGACCAGCTTGGTGACTCGATGCGGATTGGCGATCGCAGCGCGGAAGCCAAAGAACCCGCCCATCGACGTGCACGCAATGGGCGCCGCGTCAAGCTCGAGCCCATCAAGAATGGCTGGCGTGAGGACGTCGGCGAAGCGCTTGAACTCGGCCGGCGACTTCAGCGGACCACTCGGGATCGGGTCACTAAGACCGCAGCCGGGACGGTCCACGAGGATGCAGCGGAACTCGTCCTTGAGGGCGTCAGCCAACAGAACCCAGCTCGAACCGGCGACGGCCACCCCGTGAATGAACACGATGGGCGGACCCTCGCCGACCTCTTGCACGCGTACCTCGTTCCCGGCCGGCAATCTCACCCGGCGTTCTGACGGCGTGATGCCGAACTTCGACCACAACGCCCGCTCGGCCGCCACGAACCTGGATGGATCGTTCGCCACGAAGGTGGTCTAGCAGGTCTGGCTTCGCCTCACCGCCGGTCCCACCAACCTCGTGCCGCTTCTCGCTGGGCCACCACCGTCTCAGAACGCTCCGCCATATTCGACTCCGTAATGCCACGAATGTTCGGTTCGCAGGGCACTCGAGACCGGCGCGCTGTAATCACGACCGAGAAGGGACCTACAGCGCAACACTGCGGCCCAAGCAGCACGCCACTTTCCATGGGCATACCCATCAATACCGAATGGTCACCCTGCCTCAGTGGCGGACCGCCCAGCGAACAACTCGGCGATCACCGGATGGTCGGCGCAGTCATCAGGTCGGGCTTCTTCACCAATGAACGGCGAACGCTCCACGTGGGCATTCAGTCGTCAGCCTCGATGACGTAGGACGTGCCGTCGGGCTTGGTGATGACGAGCCCAACGCCGTCGTCGTTCCAAATCCGATCGGCTGCGGCTGTTCCGTTATTGGCCTGTCGGCGATTCTCCTCGCGGTCGTACTTCTTTCGAAGGTTCGGATAGGGCTCAAGGTCTCTGACCTGTCGCTTACCTGCCACCACTTCACGGACGAAGATTGCGTCGTGTCCAGGCGACCAGGTGGACTGGTACCCGACCTTCTTTCCGCACGCACACGGACAGTCACGCATCAGCGGACCTGCAACCATTTTGATACCACACGCCTCGTACCGAGCGAGAACGTTGCCGTTCCAGTCGTCGGGCATCTTGGATGCGAATCCACGCTTGTTGATGAGAGCGTCTTCGCTCTTCGTAATCATGGCAACGTGACCGTGACGAGGATCGGACAAGACCGCACGGACTGACTCAAGCGTCGGATCGTCCAGCTCCATCAGTTCGTCGCGGAGGAACTTGAACGGAATCGAATGCTCGTAGACGATCTCCTCGTCACTGGTCTCAGACGCAAGTGAGTGAGCCGTAGCCACCCCGCCCTTACCGCCTGTCCCGTTCGGACGTTCCCACAGGTAATGCACCGGCTCCTTGATCGCAGGAGAGTATGTGCTGACCGGACAGCCGAGCGAACGCATCGCCTTGGCATGCTTGACGGCGGCCGTGATTGCCGCAAGTCGGACTGATTCGGGGAGCTTGCTCACGTAGGAACTCTACGGCCCAGCCTCAGACCTACGGTGCGGTGCGACGACATCTGCCCGAAAACCACGAGCTTGAACACGCCGATCGGCACCACGCTTCCAGAGACGAGTTCGGGCGCCGAGACGTACCCAACCCGCTCGAACTCACGCTGCTCAATGGTCGCAAGTTGGCCGGAGCCCCGTCTCAGATGGCGACCGTCTAGCGGACGGCCTGTCGGCAGTACTCGTCCGGCACCGCCCCGCCGCTATGTCGTCTCAGACGACGATCCTCAGCCGGCTGATCCTCGGCCGTCTCCAGCCGCAAATGAAGTTGCCGGTCGGATGATCTGGATTCACGCAGCTCGACGACGCCGGATTCGCGGGCGGCTTGTTGGAACACGACGAAGCTCATTTCATCGCCACCAGGCCGATGACTCGTTGGCGGTGCCTTCGCGCGATGGTGACTTCGAGGCCGCCGATCTGCCACCCGTCAGCGGAGATCGCTCACAGGGCAAGCTCAAGGGGCGCCAGCCGAAACTGACGCCAAAGCAGCAGCGTGAGCTGAAGCGGATGCATGAAACCGGCGAGTACACGATCAGCGATCTCGGCGAGCTGTTCTCAGTGTCACGCCCGACCGTCTACCGCACCATCAAGCGCACAACAGCCGCGCGCACCTGACAGAACGTCGCATCCAGCGCCCTCGTCCGATGAGGAGCCCATGCCGGGACTGCACCCCGACCGGAGCTGCGCAGGTCCGTCCGGCGGCCTGTTCTTGGATCGTCCGCACTGAATCGAGGCGCGATTCTTCGATGCCTATGCTGCATCTATGACTACGACTGGGCCCTGGTACACCAGGCCGTGGCGGGGAGGGCCGCTCGTGCGACGGCCAAGAATCGCGATCTTCGGGTATGTGGCCGCGGGTCTGCTCGGAGTCGTCCTCGCGATCATGAAGTCGAGTCTGGTGGCGACATTGGGGTGGGCGATGTTCGGTGTCGTCTTCCTTGGCCTTGGTGTGAGTCTCGCTGCCACGCATGCTCGACGGCGCTGATTCGGAGAATGCTCCCAACTGCAAGGCGCAGGCCGGCGACCATCGGGGATCTCAGGAGAGGTTTGAACTGCCGTGTCGCCGCTGCGAAACGCACCATCTCGGATGACGATCCCTGAACGGGCGATCCCGGACATTTCCGCATTGCGTGTCGATTGTCGGTGGCGCCACAGGAGTCAGACGCGCCCGGGCGCGTCTGACTCCTGCCTGGAAAACCCTGTAGCACCCGCTGAGTAGGCTGGTGCGTACCACCCACACCCCGCACGCACCAGCCTACTCAGCGGGTCGTACGGGGTCTCGACGACCGAGAGGTTCACCCGCCATCAAGGCGGCGACGGCGCGACTTGTCAACCCAGCACGGACGCGTCCACGGTCGCGTGCAGCCACAGGATCGTTCGACGTCCACCGAGATGGCGCCGCGGGTGCGTGAACACACGACACGCTGGACGTCGTCGGTGTCGTCGGTGTCGGCGATTGCCTCCGCAATGGCCCGAACGTCGTCGCCCCGGTACACCTGGTACGACGATCGGCACACCCAGATGCCCTCGACCCGGCGGCTACAGGTGGCCGGCTGGGTCCGTCGAACGAGCTCACACTCGCACGCCGCGACCTGATGCTCGGTCGGTTCTGAATCGACTCGAAGGCGATTCAGTTCGTTCGCGGGTGGCTGCTGAGACGGTGCCTCCGTACATAGCGGTGGGCGATGCGGAGCTCGGTCGGAGACCGGGATCTACACGGGGGCGATGTCTTCGGTTTCGAGGCCGGTGAGTTGGTTCACGGTCGGGGCCTCGACGTCGGTGAGTCGCACTGCTTGCATCGAGATCGCTTGCTCGAACACGTTGCGGGTGAAGCGGGCGTTGCCGAAGCCGCGGCCGCGCGGTTCGGCTTCGATCACTTCGATCAGACGGGTGCGGGCGGCATCGTCGAGGTGGTATTGCTTGCTGTTCGAGATCAGCTCGAAGATCGCCACCAACTCGTCGGTGGTGTAGTCGGGGAACTCGAGCGTGCGGGCGAAGCGGCTCTCGAGGCCGGGGTTGGTGCCGATCAGCTCGCCCATCTCAGCGGGGTACCCGGCGACGACGACGGCGAGGTCGTCCCGGTGATCTTCCATGAACTTCACGAGCGTGTCGATCGCCTCGCGCCCGAAGTCGTTCTCGCCACCGCGCGCCAGGGCATAGGCCTCGTCGATCAGCAGCGTGCCGCCCAGTGACGACACCAGCACCGCTTGCGTCTTGGTGGCGGTCTGCCCGACGAAGCCAGCGACGAGGTCGGCTCGGTCGGTCTCGACCAGGTGGCCCTTCGTGACGACGCCGAGGCTGCGGTACAGCTGACTCAAGAGCCGGGCGACCGTGGTCTTGCCCGTGCCAGGGTTGCCGACGAACACGAGGTGACGACTGGTCTCGATCACCGGCAGCCCGTGCTCGGCCCGCAAGTTCTGAACCCGCAGCAGGCTGGTGAGGCGGCGCACCTCGGTCTTCACATGGTCGAGACCGATCAGCGCATCGAGCTCGGCCAGGATCTCCTCGACCGGACGCTCGGGCGGTAGCTCCGGCTCGGCGGTCGGTGTGGCGACCGGGCCGGCGGTTGCCGTGGCCGCAGGCTGGCCGGGGCGTGGCACGCCTGCGGCGTCCATCGTGTGCAGCAGCATCGTGCGGAACCCGTCGATGGCGGCGATCTCGTCGGGCGACGGCACCAGGTCGAGCGCTGCCGAAGCGTGGGCGAGTTTGAGCGCCAGTTCGTAGTACGTGTTGGCTCGACGCCCGACGTCGCGGGCGTCGGCCTTGACCAGCAGGTCGAACAACGTGCTGGGAGCCTTCAGCCAGCCGGCCCGGCCCGTGATCAGGTCGCTCTCGCGCAGCCGCTGCGGGCTCACGAACACCGGTGGAACGAGCTGCGGCCCGATGTCGTCGAGCCAGGCTTCCAGTTCGGCGGTGGTCAGTCGACCGTCGCTGGCGAGGATCGCCGACACGAGATCGGCGGCCTCGACCGTGCACTCGTGCGTGTGCTGTTTGCCCGACAGCGAGGTCAGCTCGTGGTCGACCCCCTCGACGAATGCATCGACATATTTCCCCAGTGCCCCAGCCATCGCCACGCATCGTAGGCCCAGTTGCAAGTTGGGAGTTGTGCCAGGCACAACTCCCAACTCCGATTGACCGTCGGGTCAAGATCGGTTGTAGCGTTGATCGCTATGGCAGCAGAGGTTGCGAACCGCTTCGAAAGTGTCCAGCAGGTGCGAGACGGGCTGAAGTCCGTCAATTACCTGGCCGATGACGGCATCTCCGGGGTGGCGTTTCTCGCCGATCGTCTCGGCAAGCCGGTCTTGGTGGAGGGCCCTGCCGGTACCGGCAAGACGCAGCTCGCCAAGTCGATCGCCGAGATGACGGGTGCCCGTCTGATCCGTCTCCAGTGCTACGAGGGCCTCGACGAGAGCCGTGCGTTGTACGAGTGGAACTACAAGAAGCAGCTGCTGCGCATCCAGGCCGACAAGAACAGCGACTCGTGGAGCGAGGTCCACGACGACATCTTCTCCGATGAGTTCTTGCTGACCCGCCCGCTGCTCGAGGCGATCAGCGCCCCCGACCCGGTCGTGTTGCTGATCGACGAAGTCGATCGCGTCGAGGTCGAAACCGAGGCGCTCCTGCTCGAGATCCTCTCCGACTACCAGGTATCGATCCCCGAGCTCGGCACGATCGAGGCCACGCAGATTCCGCTCGTGTTCCTCACCTCGAACAACACCCGCGAACTGTCAGAGGCGCTCAAGCGGCGCTGCTTGTACCTGCATGTGGACTATCCCACGATGGAACGTGAGAAGGAGATCGTGCTCACCAAGGTGCCCGAGGTGACCGAGCACCTGGCCGATCAGATCTCGCGCATCGTGCGCTCGATCCGCATGCTCGACCTCAAGAAGGCGCCGAGTGTCTCCGAAACCCTCGACTGGGCTCGCACCCTGCTGTTGCTCAACATCGAGACGATCGACGAGGCAACCGCCAAGGAGACGCTCCACATCCTGCTCAAGTACCAGACCGACATTCTGAAGGCCACCAAGGAACTCACGGTCGAGCGCTGACCGTCGGTCGATCCGATGAGCAACACCACCGACACCGGCAACACCACGATCAGTGGACGTTCGCGGGGTTCGATGCTGGACCTGCTGAATGGGTTCGTGCAAGAACTTCGCAGCGCCGGGCTGCCTGTCAGCCTGACCGAGAACCTCGATGCGATGGAGGCGGTGCAGCACATCCCGATCGAGGACCGCGACGCCGTTCAAGTATGCGCTCGGCGCCACGATGGTCAAGAACAACGCCCATTGGCGTGCGTTCGAGACGGTGTTCGAGGTGTACTTCTCACTGCGCGGCCCCGAGTACAAGCTGGCCGAAGGCGACGAGAGCGACATCGACGAGCTCTGGCGCGAGATGCAAGAGCAGCAACAAGAGGGCGAAGGCAAGAGTGGCGGTGGGGCGATGGATGCCCTCACCCCCGAAGAGATCGCCCAGATGCTGATGCAGGCACTGCTCAACGGTGACCAGGCGATGATGCGGGCACTGGCCAAACAGGCCGTGCAGCGCTTCGCCGGCATGGAACCCGGACGCCCGGTCGGTGGCACGTACTACCTGTACCGAACGCTGCGCAACCTCGACCTCGACGGCATGCTCGACAAGCTGATGGAGCAAACTGCCCAGCAAGCCGACGGCGGCGAGCTGACGACGTTGGAGGAACGGCTCGAACACGACGAGTTCGAGCATCGGATCGAGCAGTTCAAACAGGAGATCGAGGCCGAGATCCGGCGCCGTCTGGTCGCCGACCGCGGTGTCGAAGCGATGGCCAAGACGCTTCGCAAGCCGTTGCCGGAAGATGTCGAGTTCATGCACGCCTCACGCGATGAGATGCAGAGCCTCAAGAAGGCACTCCAGCCGCTGACCCGCAAACTGGCCGCCCGGTTGGCCCGCAAGCGCCGCCACGGCCGCAAGGGCCCGCTCGACTTCCGCAACACGGTGCGCCACTCGCTCAGCTACGGCGGGGTGCCGGCCGAGCCGAAGTTCAAGTACCCGCGCCCGGCCAAGCCGGAGCTGATGGTGGTCGCCGACATCTCCGGATCCGTCGCCGCCTTTGCACGGTTCACGCTGATGTTGGTGTACGCCATCTCCGGGCAGTTCTCGAAGGTCCGCTCGTTCGTGTTCATCGACGGCATCGACGAGGTCACCGACTACTTCCGCAACACCGAAGACATCCAAGAGGCGATCCACCGGGTCAACACCGAGGCCGACGTGGTGTGGGTCGACGGGCACAGCGACTACGGGCATGCCTTCGAAGTGTTCTGGGAGCGCTACGGCAAGGACGTCGGCCCGAAGACCACCGTGCTGCTGCTGGGCGACGCCCGCAACAACTACCACGCCAGCCAGTCGTGGGTGGTCAAGGAGATCCAGCAGAAGGCTCGCCACGTGTACTGGCTGAACCCCGAGCCCAAGTCGTATTGGAACACCGGCGACTCGATCGTCGGCGACTACGGCAACTACACCGACGGTGTCTACGAGTGCCGCAATCTGCGCCAACTGGAAGGCTTCGTAGAAAAGCTCGCCTAGCGAGGCGGGCCGGTTCGTCCGATCGCTGCGTTCCGTCTCACCGCTCACAGCCCAAAGGCTGTTCGGGTTCGCCGCGCCTTGCGCTCGAACGAACCGATCCCGCCTCGTTTCCAATTCGAGAATGGGATGGGGTGGCAGAGTTTCGACGAGGCGGTCGTCATCGGTGTGGCCGAGCGGTGCGTTTCTCGTTGGGGAGGTCTCCGACTACGGTCATGATCGCTTCCGCGGGCTTCCTCTGGAGGTCGGGTACGAGGCAGCCGTCTACGGGGTAGCCGATCGGGAACAGCACGAACGGGCGCTCGTTGGCGGGTCGTCCGAGCAGCTTGCTGAGAAATGCCATCGGGCTCGGAGTGTGGGTCAGGGTGGTGAGTCCCATGTGATGCAGGGCCGTGATGAACATCCCGGCGGCGATCCCGCATGACTCTTTGACGTAGTAGTGATGGCGGCGTTCGCCATCGTCGCCAACGCCGTAGCGTTCCTCGAACAGGACGACGATCCAGGGTGCCTTCTCCAGAAACTCCTTGTGCCAGTCGGTGCCGAGCGGTTCCAGCTCACGTCGCCATTCCTCGTTGATCCGGCCGTCCTCGTAGTTGGTGCGTTCTTCGGCCTCTGCGGCGGCTCGG
This sequence comes from uncultured Acidimicrobiaceae bacterium, assembly GCA_963700265.1. Classification (GTDB taxonomy): domain Bacteria; phylum Actinomycetota; class Acidimicrobiia; order Acidimicrobiales; family Ilumatobacteraceae; genus Ilumatobacter. The sequence continues at coordinate 99,651 of CAVOWX010000015.1, forward strand.
ATTTGACGTTTGATCTTCGGATCACCGATCACGACGAACTGCCAGGGCTGATGGTGGGCGCCCGACGGAGCGGTGCCTGCGGTCTCGATCGCCCGCTCGATCAGGTCGAACGGGACCGGCTCGTCGGACAGCATTCGTACCGATCGGCGGCGCTCCATCTCAGCATGGAAGTCGTCGGAGCGCCGACGCATCTCGTCGATCGGGTAGCGACGGAAGTCGATCGGCACGAAGGGGTGACGTGCCGCCAGGACCGGAGCAGGGTAAGGGTGCTCGTAGTGCGTCATCGGACGGGCCTCAGGATCAGCGCCTGAACGGCTCGCCCGACCGGTCCGAGGTCGTCGAACAGCAGCGAGTCGGACATCCCGATCTGGTTCGAGTGCCAATCGGATTGTGAGTCCATCCCGAACCACTCGCCGACCGGAGGGCGGTGCAACACGATCGTGAGGTCGGTGTTCATGAAGGCCACCTGGCTGGGGTCGGCGTGGCGTGAGAAGGCGTTGCCACAATCGGCGAGTGGGCAGATCCGTTGGAACGGCGACGGTTGCTCGTCTGGCAGCAAGGGCAGCGCCCGCATCCAGAACTGAGTCGGGCCGACGTCGGGCCCCTGGCCGGGTGGATAGCGAACTTCGACCCCCGTCGGAAACGCCGGTTGGCCGTGTTCGATCTCCGACAGCGGGAAGGGGCCCGGTACCGCATCGCTCAGGCTCGGCGTCTGGCGCAGGATCGTCGGAATCTCCGATGGTTCGCCGGGTGCGATGTGCATCGTCCTGGCCGTCGCGATCGCCTTGTCCGAACCGTCGATCAATGTCATCGCGGTGGTGCTGACGGAGCGTCCGGCTCGGGCGACTTCCGCCTCGATCCGAAATCCGGCGTGCGGGATCGGCCGCGTCAGATCGATCGCGAGACGAACCAACTGCTGGTCGGGTAGGAGACGCTCAGAGGCCCGGGCGAGCAGGCCGGCGGGTGGTCCGGCGTGGCAAGCGGTCGGGTCCCAGGGGCCGCGGCATGGATCGGTCGGCTGGAACCATTCGCCGTCGAGGGTGGTGAAGAAGCTGTCGGCCATCGTGTTGGGAGACTAGATCGGGCCGCCTGAAACCGTCGCGTCGCACCATCGGTAGGGTCATACACATGAACGGCATCCGACTCGACTTTCGCTACGACCGTTGGTGCGGGTGGCTGCTCGGCCTACTCGGGATGGGTCGCCGATTCAGCTCCGTCGTGTTGAGTGAGGATGCGATCGACGTGAAGATGGGGTGGGCGTTCAGAACCTCGATCCCTCGCTCCGCTGTCACGTCCACCCGGGCTCACACCGGCCGCGTGCTCGGCTGGGGAGTCCACGGCTGGCGCGGGCGCTGGTTGGTGAACGGGTCGTCGAAGGGTCTGGTGACGCTCGAGATCGAGCCGGCGGCACGGGCCAGCGTGGGCGGTGTGCCGATCAAGCTCCGCCAGCTCACGGTCAGCCTGGTCGACCCCGAGATCCTGCTGTAACGGTGTGGTGTCTGACACCACACCGGGCGGTGTTTACGCCAGGCTCTTACGAGCGTTGGTAGTTGGGGGCTTCTTTGGTGATCGTGACGTCGTGGGGGTGGCTTTCCTCGCGGCCGGCAGTGGTGACCCGCATGAATCGGGCACCGGTGCGCAAGGCGTCGAGATCGGCGGCACCGGCGTAGCCCATGCCTGACCGCAGGCCGCCAACGAGTTGGTAGATCGTGTCGCCGAGCGGGCCGGCGTAGGGAACTCGGCCCTCGATGCCCTCTGGCACGAGCTTGCGGCTGGCGGCGGCGACGCTCGACTGTTCGCTCTGGGCGGTGGCGTAGCGATCGGCACCGAGCCCCTGCATCGCACCCAACGAGCCCATCCCGCGGTAGCTCTTGAACCGGCGACCTTCGAACAGTTCGGTTTCACCCGGGGTCTCCTCCGAGCCGGCCAGCAGCGATCCGAGCATCACCGTGGTCGCACCGGCGGCGATCGCCTTGACGATGTCGCCCGAGTAGGCGATGCCACCGTCACCGATGATCGGGATCCCGATCTGGCGGGCCTTGTTGGCGGCGTTGTAGATCGCCGAGAGCTGCGGCATGCCGGCGCCGGAGATGATGCGGGTCGTGCAGATCGATCCAGCTCCGACCCCGACCTTGACGGCGTCGGCCCCGGCCTTGGCGAGTGCCTCGACACCCTCTTCGGTGACGACGTTGCCGGCCGTGACAGCCAACTCGGGCCACGATCCCTTGATCCGCTCGATGGTCTTGATCACCCCAGCTGAATGACCGTGGGCGGTATCGATCGCGATCGCGTCGACGCCCATGTTGACGAGCGCCTCGACCCGATCCTCGACGTCGTCGCCGACCCCGCAAGCAGCGGCGCAGCGCAGACGTCCCCGCGAGTCGCGCGAGGCGTTGGGGTAGTCGAGCCGCTTCTGGATGTCCTTGACCGTGATCAGGCCGGCCAGCTTGCCGTGCTCGTCGACCAGCGGCAGCTTCTCGATGCGGTACTGCTGAAGCAGCACCTTGGCTTCATCGAGCGACGTGCCGACCTTGGCGGTGACCAGGTTCTCGCTGGTCATGAACTCGCTGATCGGCCGCTCGTAGTCGCTGCCTTCGCAGAACCGGATGTCGCGGTTGGTGAGAATCCCGACCAACTCACCGGACGCATTGATGATCGGTACGCCGGAGAACTTGAACCGGTTCATCAGCTCTTCGGCTTCGAACAGCTTGGCTTCCTTCGTGAGCGTGACCGGATCGGAGATCATGCCGCTCTGGCTGCGCTTGACCATCTGCACTTCGGCGGCCTGCTGATCGACCGACATGTTGCGGTGGATCACGCCGATCCCGCCGTGGCGGGCCATGGCGATCGCCATCCGGCCCTCGGTGACCTTGTCCATCGCTGCCGACACCAGCGGCACGCTGAGCTCGATGTCGCGGGCGAACAGGGCCGTCGTGTCGACGGCATCGGGCAGGGTTTCCGAGTACCCAGGGACGATCACGACGTCATCGAAGGTGAGCGCTTCGTAACGGTCGAACAGCTTGTCGTTGATATGGCTCATCGGGAAGTCTCCATGTAAGGCGAAGGTTGAGGTTGGGGCGAGCGGGTCATCTGGATGGGCTCAGTTGCTGGCAGAGCGACCGGATGGTGTCGACGAGCAGGCGGTGCTCGACGCTGTGGACACGTGCCACGAGCGTTTCGAGGGTGTCATCGGGATGGATCGGGACATCCTCGGTTGCCAGTACCGGCCCATCGTCGACGCCTGCATCGGGGACGAGGTGCACCATCACGCCGGTGCTGGTGCGTTCCCCGGCGAGTGCCTCCTGCCACGCCCGCTCGATGGCGTGCGTGCCTGGCAGTTCGCCAGGCCGGGCCGGATGCAAGTTGACGACGCGGTCGGGAAACCAGCCGAGGAAATCTTTGGTGAGGATCCGCATCCAGCCGGCGAGCACCACGAGGTCGGGAGCGAACCCGGCCACGACGTCGGTCAGGCGAGCGTCGTAGTCGGCGCGCGCCTCGTTCGGGCGCTGGCCGATGTGAACGGATGGAACCCCTGCCTCAGCGGCCCGCTGGAGGGCGTAGGCGTCGGACTTGTTGGACACCACAGCGACCACTCGGGCGGGCAAACTGCGGGTCTCGCAGGCGTCGAGAATCGCCTGCAGATTGCTGCCGTTCCCGGAAACGAGCACGACCAATCGTGTGTCGTTCGGGGTGAGCGCCTCCATGGGACGACGGTAGGCGCGCGATCAGCACAACCCGTGGCGCATGAACGAAAAGTCAGTGAAACCGGGGATCTCGCACCGTCGAGGCCAGGTCCGGCGCGGTCTCGCCCGTCTCCATCTGCAACAGATCGGACTCAGTACCATCCGGTGGTTCCGAATCTGATTTGTCCGCTGTGGCGACCGGAATGCGTGGGTCATGCGCAGGTCGACGGTCTGAGCGTCGGCTGCGCTCGCTGCGGGTCTCGGCGGCGACGTGAGCGATGATGACGGATGCCCAATGCTGCAGCCTTTCCCGCTACCGGACTCGAGCTTCGTTCGATCGTGACCTCCGAGGGGACGGTGATCCTGGCTGTCAGGGACAGCGAGGTGGTCGCCCCCGGCGACGACGAGGTCGTCGTGCGCGTCGAGGCGGCTCCGATCAACCCGTCCGATCTCGGAATGTTGTTCGCCGGCGCCGACCTGGCCACCGCGACTGGCATCGACGGCGAGCTGCCCGCAGTCAGCGCCTCGATCGGTGCCGCAGCACTGGCTGCACAGTCCGGCAGGTTGGGGAAGCCGATGCCGGTCGGCAACGAAGGTGGCGGCACCGTGGTCGCAGCCGGCACCTCGCCGGCGGCTCAGGCGCTGCTGGGCAAGGTCGTCGGTTTCCTGTCCGGCAACGCCTACGCCCAGTACCGCACCGTGCACGTGGCGGCCTGCCTTGCGATGGCCGATGGAACCGACCCGGCCGACGCGGCAGCTGCGTTCGTGAACCCGCTGACGGCGCTCGGCATGGTCGAGACGATGCGTAGCGAGGGCCATGCGGCGTTGGTGCACACGGTCGGGGCGTCGAACCTGGGGTTGATGCTCAACCGGATCTGTCTCGACGACGAGGTCGGGCTGGTCAACATCGTCCGCAAGCCCGAACACGTCGAACAGCTGCGCCAGGCGGGAGCCCAGCACGTCGTCGACTCGAGCGCCGGCTCGTTCCTTTCCGATCTGACCGAAGCGCTGCGGGCGACCGGCGCGACGATCGCCTTCGACGCGATCGGCGGCGGCGACATGGCCAGTACGCTGCTGTCGACGATGGAGAAGGTCGCCGCCGAGGGCGACGAGTTCAGCCGCTACGGGTCGAACACCTTCAAGCAGGTCTACATCTACGGTGGACTCGATCGTGGCCCGACGATGCTGCGCCGAGATTTCGGCACGAGCTGGTCGGTCGGTGGATGGTTGCTGACACCGTTCCTGATGAAGATCGGCCAGGAGGGCGCGGCGCGGCTGCGTCAGCGGGTCGCCGACGAGATCACGACCACGTTCGCCAGCTCGTACGGCATGCGATTGTCGCTGCTGGAGGCGGTCGATCCAGATCAGGTGCGCCGCTACGGTCGGATGGCCACCGGCGACAAGGCGCTCGTCACCCCGCACGGATAGCCACACCTGGGCCGCCATGACGGGATGTGCCTGGCACATCCCGTCATGGCAGAGGTTAGAGGAGGTGGACGGTGCGGGAGCCGTTCTGGCCTCGTACCAGGGTGCCGATTCGCCAGGTTTGCTCGTGGATCGTCGCTTGTACGGCGTCGGCGTCGGCGGGTGCTACGACGACGACCATGCCGATTCCCATGTTGAGCATGCGGTGCAGCTCGTGGGTGTCGACACCGGTGGCGAGTTCGGCGATCAGGTCGAACAGCGGGCCGCCGGGCCACGAACCGAGTTCGATCTCGGCGTCGACTCCGTCGGGAAGCACACGCGGCAGGTTCTCCGGCAGGCCTCCGCCGGTGATGTGGGCGAGCGCCTTGACCTTGCCGGAGGCGAGCGCCTCGTCGAGCACGTCGAGGTACGAGCGGTGCGGTGCGAGCAAGGCGTCGCCCAGCGACACCGTGAACCCGGGCGGCACGATGTCCATCGGCGCCCAATCGAACAGCTTGCGCAGGAACGAGAATCCGTTGGTGTGCGGGCCGCTGGAGGCGACACCGATCAACACATCGCCGGCGGCGACGTCGTCGCGGGGAAGTAGCTCGCCGCGCTCCGCGATCCCGACCAGCGTGCCGGCCACGTCGAATGCTCCCGGTGCGTAGACGCCGGGCATTTCGGCGGTCTCCCCGCCGAGCAGCACGCAACCTGACGCCTCGCACGCTTCGGCCATGCCGGTGACCACCTCGGCGACGAGGTCGGCGTCGAGCTTGCTGGCGGCGATGTAGTCGAGGAAGAACAGCGGGCGGGCGGATTGCACCAGCACGTCGTCGATGCAGTGGTTGACGATGTCGGTGCCGACCCCGCGAACCTTGCCCAGCCGGGCAGCCAGTTCGACCTTGGTGCCGACGCCGTCGGCAGAGGCGACCAACACCGGGTCGTTCAACTCCAAGATGCGGCGGGCCGACATCACACCACCGAAGCTGCCGACCCCGCGCAACACGTCGGGGCCGAGCGTGCGCTCGACGGCGCCCTTCATACGTTCGACCGCCCGGTTGCCCTCGTCGATGTCGACACCGGTCGAGGCGTACGAGGTGAGCAGCGCGCCGGGGGCTCGCCAGCCGATGTCGCGGCGGACCTGCATGTTGGTGAACTTCACGCCGTCCATCCCGCGGTAGGCGGCGGAACGGGCGGCAGCGAGGTCGTCGCCGTAGCCGGTGATCGCCAGCACACGCCCGCCGGATGTCTTGCCGTCCACGGTGGCGGCCGGAAACAGGATCGCCTCGGGCACGATCGTGGAGGCGTTGGCCCACTCGGTCGTGGAGAAGCCGGTGAGCGAGATCGTGGCGCCGGTGTGTGGGTCGCCGGGATAGCCGGGCGAGGCGGCGACGACCGTGCAGGTGGCGCCGTCGCGCACCTTCACCGTGTGTTCGCTGACCGATCCGGTCGTGCAGGCCAGGGCGAGCTCGGCCAGATCGCTTTCCAGCAACGGCAGCACGGCCTGTGTTTCAGGATCGCCGAACCGGCAGTTGTACTCGATCAACTTGGGGCCGTCGGCAGTCAACATCAGCCCTGCGTACAGCACACCGACGTAGGGGGTGCCGGCCTTGGAGAAGTAGTCGAGAATCGGTTGCACGAAGGTGTGCACCAGGACATCGGGGTCGTACGACACCGGGGCGGGAGCGAAGGCGCCCATACCTCCGGTGTTGGGGCCCGTGTCGCCCTCACCGATCCGCTTGTGGTCCTGAGCGAGCGGCAGGGCGACGGCGACGGAGCCGTCACACAACGCCAACAGCGAACACTCGGGGCCGCTCAACTGCTCTTCCAGCACGAATGGACCGAGCAGTGCCGTCGACGCGATCGCCGCCTCGGTTTCGGCGGCGTCGGCCGGCACGATCACGCCCTTGCCGGCCGCCAGACCGTCGAGCTTGACCACGACCGGCTTGCCGAACTCTCGCCACCACGCCAATGCCGCCGCGTCGCCGTTCTCCTCGAAGCGTTCGTAGACCGGGCCGGGCACACCGAGCGAGGTGGCGAGGTGACGGCTGTAACCCTTCGATGACTCGATCCGAGCCTGCTTCGAGGTGGGCCCGAAGCACGGGATCTTCCGGAACGCGCACTCATCGGCCAGCCCGGCGACGAGTACCGACTCAGGGCCGGGGATCACGAGATCGATGTCGTCGGCGGTGACATCGCCCAATCCGGCGCTGATCGAGACGGTGTGCCCGTGCTGCTCACACGCCCAGGCGATCGCCTGCTCTCGCCCGCCTCCTCCGATCACGAGTACCCGCATCAGGCGATCGCCCCTTCGAAGGACAGCTTGGCCTGTGCGTCACCGACCGGAATCGGGTACTTGCCGGTGAAGCAAGCGTTGCAGTAGCCGTCGTCGGAGCCGACGGCGCGCATCATGCCGTCGAGCGACAGGAACGCCAGGCTGTCGGCGCCGATGTGCTGCTCGATCTCGGCGACCGTCTTGTGACCAGCCATCAGGTCGCCGTCGTGACCCATGTCGACGCCGAAATGGCAGGCGTGCGTGATCGGCGGGCAGGTGATGCGCACATGCACCTCGGTCGCCCCGGCGTCGCGGATCAACTTGACCAGCGGACCGGCGGTGGTGCCGCGCACGAGCGAGTCATCGATCATCACAACCCGCTTGCCGGCCAAGTTCTCGGTGAGGGCGTTGAACTTCAGAGCGACGCCGCGGTCGCGCATCGCCTGGGTCGGCTCGATGAAGGTGCGCCCGATGTAGCGGTTCTTGATCAGCCCGTCGTTGTGGGGGATGCCCGACTCGTTCGAGTACCCGATCGCAGCGGGGATCGACGAATCGGGGACAGGGATCACGACATCGGCCTCGACCGGCGACTGGCGAGCGAGTTCGACCCCGAGCCGCTGGCGGACGTGGTGGACGTTGTGGCCGTCCCACACCGAGTCGGGGCGCGAGAAGTAGACGAACTCGAACGTGCAGTACGCGCTCTGTGTGGCGGGAGCCAGGGCCTGATGGCGGTGCAGATCGGCGCCTTGCAGGGTGACCATCTCGCCGGGCTTGACCTCATCGACGTCGGTGCAGCCGAGTGTGGCGAGGGCACAGGTTTCGCTGGCGACGGCCCATCCGCCGCGTGGCAAGCGGCCAACCGAGAGCGGCCGAAAGCCCCACGGGTCACGCACCGCGACGACGGCATCAGCCGCCAACATGACCAGTGAGTAGGCACCCTTCCAAGCCGGCAGGGTCCGCTCGAGTCGTTCCTGCCAGGTGCGCCCACCGGCAGCCGCCAGCATCAGCGCGATCACTTCGGTGTCACTGGTGGCGGTCAACCCGAAACCGCGGTTGAGCAACTCCTCGCGCAGCGCCGAGGCGTTGACGATGTTGCCGTTGTGGGCGACGGCAAGCGGGCCGTGCATGGTCTCCACCAGGAACGGCTGGATGTTGCGTTGCGCGTTCGAGCCGGTGGTGGAGTATCTCGTGTGGCCGATCGAGTGGTAGCCGGTCAGGGGCGCCATCGCGTCCGGAGTGAAGACGTTGGCGACCAGGCCCTCGTCCTTGTGGAGTCGCACCCGTTGGCCGTCGCTGACCGCGATGCCGGCGGCCTCCTGGCCACGGTGCTGCAGAGCGAACAGTCCGAAGAAGGTCATCTCGGCGACACCCTCGCCGTGCGGCGTCGAGATGCCCATCACGCCGCATTCGTCTCGGGGAGTGTCATCACCGGCGACGTCGTCGACCTCGTGGGAGCGTCGGCGACTGGTGAGTTGGACCGGCACTGTGGTCACAGCAGGCCTGCTTTCGTGAGGTTCTGGATCAGCCTCGGTTGTACAGGATACGCGCCCGGCTCGAACGGCGTGGCGGTCAAACACTCGTAGGCGACGATGTAGCGAGCCGTGGTTGCCGACCACACGTCGGCGGGCACCTTCGGCACCGGTCCGTCGCCCTTGTAGCCGATGTCGGCAAACGCTCGCCGCACGACTTCCTTGTCGAGGCTCTCGGGCTCGTCGCCAGCGGCGAGGCGCCGCTCGTAGCTGTCGGCCATCCACCAGCGCGACGAGTCGGGAGTGTGGACCTCGTCGATCAGGATCAGCTCGTCGGCTTCGGTCAGCCCGAACTCGTACTTCGTGTCCGCCAGGATCAGCCCGGCATCGGCGCCGACCTGAACGCCACGGGCGAAGATCGCCAGCGCCGCATCCATGACGCGATCCCAAAGGTCGGCCGACAGGTACCCGCGCTCGACGACGTCGTCGCACGACAGCGGTTCGTCGTGGCCGCCCTGCTGGGCTTTCGTGGTGGGGGTCACGATGTGGGAGGCGAGGGCGGTGTTCTTCGACAGCCCATCGGGGAAGGTGTAGCCGTACATCGAGCGGGCACCCGCCGAATACATGCCCCACAGCGACGTGTCGGTGACACCGGTGATGTGGCCGCGCACGACCACCTCGACCGGGAGCGGGCGGGCCTGGCGCGCCAGCACGGCGTTGGGGTCAGGCACCGAGATCACGTGATGGTCGACGATGTCGCCCAACTGCTCGAACCACCAGGCGGCGAGCTGATTGAGCACCTGGCCCTTGAACGGCACGCCGGCCAGCACACGGTCGAAAGCAGACAGGCGATCGGTGGTGACGATCAGCCGTCGCTGCTCGCCGCACGCCCACGACGAACGCACCTTGCCGTCGCGCCGGTCGGGGAGTGGAAGGGATACCTCGACGAACGGTTCGAACATGCTGGTGCGCATCGATTGCTACATCTCCGCCGCGAGTTTGACGCCGTTCTGGAACAGTCGCAATCCGAGGTTGTCGAGTTCGCGGCCGCGCAGATGGTGGGGATGTTGGCGGGGCACGATGAAGTTCTCGGGGTGCGGCATCAGCCCCAACACGTTGCCCGCCGCGTTGCACACACCGGCGATGTCGGCAACCGATCCGTTCGGGTTGGTGCTGCGATAGCGCAGGGCGATCTGCCCGGCCTCGGCCAGCAAATCGGTATCGGGGTGCACGTAGCGGCCCTCGCCGTGAGCGATCGGGCAGTGGATCGGGGTGTCGATCCCCTTGGTCCACAGGCACCGCGAGGTGGGCTGCGGATCGAGCACGACCCACCGGCACTCGAACCGGCCGTGAGCGTTGTGGCCGAGCGACCCTGGCAACAACTTGGTGCGGGTCAGCACCTGGAATCCATTGCAGATGCCGATCACCGGTCGCCCGGTGGCGACGAACTCGCGCAACTGCTCGCCCAGCCCGACCTTCAAGTCGAGCGCCAGCATGCGCCCGGCGCCGAGCGCGTCACCGTACGAGAACCCGCCGGCAATGCCGACGATCCGGGCATCGCGCAACACGTGCTGATGACTGGCGAGTTCGGTGGCGAGCACGACGGTGGCGTCGGCACCGGCCATCTCGAGTGCCAGGGCAAGGTCTTTGTCGCGGTTGGTGCCGGGCCCGGCGATCACGAGCGCTGGTGGGATGCTCATGTGTGCTCTCCGGCGTCTGTTGCGGCTTCGGACAGCGGCGGCGGAATTGTGAGCCGGTTGAACGCGTCGGCCAAGTCCTCGACGTCGATCGAACCGATCCCTGGCATCGTGAGTTGCTCGTCGTCGGTGATCTTGCCGATCACGAGCGCCTTGTCGTGCATCACGTCGGTGAACCTCGACAGGTCGGCCTGCGACACCTCGACGATCAGCCGACTCTGCGACTCGGCGAACAACGACGCGATCACGTTGTCGTGGGGGAGTGCGGTCACCTCTGCACCCAGACGTCCTGCGATGCACATCTCGGCGAGGGCGACCGCGAGACCACCCTCGCTGACGTCGTGGCACGACCACACCAGGCCCTCGCCGATCGCTTGATGCAATCTGCGGTAGCGCACTGGGGCGTCGGGATCAGGGGCGGGCACACAGCCGATGTCGGCTTGTCCGGTGGGTTCGCCGTAGATCAGATCGAGGTGGCTGCCGGCGAACTCGCGGCTCGTGGTGCCGAGCAGCACCAATGCGTTGCCGGGCTGGGCCAGCTCCGGGGTGACCAGTTGGTCGGCGTCGGGTACGTGAGCGATAGCGGTGATCACCAGCGTCGGCGGCACCGAGTGGCGTTGGCCGTCGGAACCGGTGTATTCGTTGTTGAGCGAGTCCTTGCCTGACACGAACGGGGCGCGATAGGCCATCGCCGCAGCACAGCACCCGTCGACCGCCGCGACCAGTTCGCCGAGCGTCGATTCGCGGCGCGGGTCGCCCCACGAGAAGTTGTCGAGCAGGGCCACCTGGTCGGGGTCGGCGCCGACCGCCACGACATTGCGGATCGCCTCGTCGACAGCGCCGTAGGCCATGGCCTCGGGGTCGTGCAGCCCCCACCAGGGGTTGACTCCGATTCCGATCGCGAACCCGGCGGTGTCCGTTGGGTCGGCGATGACCACGCCGTCGGCGGGTGCGTCCGACAGGCGTCCAATCAGCGGACGCACCGCGGTGGCCCCGAGGATCTCGTGGTCGTAGCGATGGATCGTGCTGGCTTTGGAGGCGATGTTGCGGTGCGACAGCAGGCGCAGCAGAGCGTCTTTGGGATCGGCAACGGTGCGGCTGATGTACTCGCCGCGAAGGGGCGTCGGCATCGTCGCCGTCATCTGGCGCTGGGGGCGGCCGTCGTGCAGGAATTCGGTCGACAGTTGCAGCACGGGCTGGCCGCCGCTGCGGACCGTGAGCACGTTGTCACCGGTGAAATGCCCCAGGTCGGCCATCTCGACGCCGTAGTAGGCGCATCGGTCCTGGAGCTGTTCCATGTTGGCCGGATCGACCGCGATCACCATGCGTTCTTGGGCTTCAGACAGCCAGACTTCCCACGGCTCGAGGCCCGGGTACTTGAGCGGCACGTGATCGAGTTCGACGTCGGCCCCGACGCCTTCGGCCATCTCGCCGATCGCCGACGACAGACCGCCGGCGCCACAGTCGGTGATCGTGGTGAACAGGTGCTCGGCGCCGACCAGCACGTCGATCAGGAGTTTCTCGATGATCGGGTCGCCGATCTGCACGCTGGCACCGGCTACCTGTCCGGTCGTTGCGTCCATCGTCAGCGACGAGAACGTGGCACCGCGGATGCCATCTCGTCCGGTTCGTCCACCGAGCACGACCACTCGGTCGTCGGGGAATGGACCCTCGTGCAGGGTCCATTCGCGGGCTGTGCCGATGCACCCGGCGAATACGAGCGGATTGGTGGTGTAGCCGGGGTCGTACAGAATCGCTCCGGCGACTGTGGGCAAGCCGATCTTGTTGCCGTAGTCGGCGACCCCGTCGATGACACCGTCTCGGATGCGACGTGGGTGGAGTGCACCCTCTGGCACGTCGGACAGGGGTGTGTCGGGCGGACCGAAGCACAAGATGTCGATCACTGCAACCGGTCGGTGGGCAATCCCCAGGACATCCCGGATCACGCCGCCGACACCGGTGTTGGCCCCACCGAACGGTTCCACCGCTGACGGGTGATTGTGGGTTTCTGCCTTGAGCGCCAGTGTGACGTCATCGTGGAAGCCGACGATGCCGGCATTGCCGATGAAGGCCGACTTCACGAACGGGGCATCGATCGTGTCGGTGCAGTGGCGCAACATGGCGAGCAGCGGTTCTCGATCCTCGCCGTCATCGGTGCTGATGTTGGCGCGAAACGTCTTGTGGGCGCAGTGTTCACTCCACGTCTGCGCCAGGGTCTCCAACTCGACATCGGTAGGGGCTCGGCCGACCTGGTCGAAGTGCTTCTGGATGACCAGTAGCTCCTCCGGATCGAGGGCCAGTTTCCGGTCGTGACCGATCGAGATCAGCTGATCGAGGCTGTGGCCGGCGAGCGGCACGGTTTCGGCGTTTCCGGTGCTCTTGCCGGCGGTATGGAAGGTCGGCTCGATACAGCCGGTCACCCACCGCTCGATCACCGGGTTGGCAACGATCCGCTGGATCAACTGCTCGGCGTGGTCGGTGTCGACCGAATCGCCGAACTCGACACGACGGCCGGTTGCGGCTCCGGTGATCGCAAGTCCGAGTTGGTCGGCAGCGTGCAGGAGGGTGGCTGCGGCGTTGTCGGTGACACCAGCGACATAGGTGATCTCGGTGCCGAACGTGGTCGGTTCGTTCCACGAACCCTTTTGGAGCAAGGGGTCGACGAGGAATCCGTGCAGCTTGTTGAGTGCTTCCTGGTCCAGTTCGCCCTCGAGAAAGATCAAGTCGGCGATCCGCACATCGACGGGTTTGTCCACCGGGATGCCAATCTGATCGGCGGCAGTTGCGACCGCGTCCGCTCTCGGGTCGACATCGATCGAGCGGATGGTCAGACGATGCCGGGGGGCCACTGGCGCGAACTTAGGAGGTCGCGCCCCGATCCCCTGTACTTTGAACGAAATGTCAGTCGCCGATTTCGTGAGAATTCTTCGCACTCGGTGCGCAGAAACCTCACGCAAACGCTGATCGGCGCAGGACGCGGTACCGTCACGGGCGTGGCGAAATGGCTGTTCAAATCCGAGCCCGACGTGTTCGGGTACGACCATCTGGTGCGCAACAAGCGTGAGGGGTGGGACGGCGTGCGCAACTATCAGGCTCGCAACTTCATGCGCGAGATGAAGCGCGGCGACCGGGCGATCTTCTACCACTCCAACGCCAAGCCGCCCGGCGTGGCCGGCATCTGCAAGGTGGTGAAGGGTGCCGAACCCGACCCGACCCAGTTCGACCCGGCCGGCGACTACTACGACCCCAAGTCGAATCCCGACGATCCCCGTTGGGACTGGGTCACCGTTGCACCCGAGCGCAAGCTGACGTTCGTGTCGCTCGACGAACTGAAGGCAGTGCCGGAACTCGCTGACTGCCGCTTGTTGGCGAAGGGCAACCGACTGTCGGTGATGCCGCTCACCGACGAGGAGTTCGACATCATCGTCTCGCTCGCCGACGACAAGGCGGCCTCGTGAGCGACGACTTCGTCTCGACCACCCTGGTCCTGATCCGCCACGGCGAGTCGCAGGTCACCGTCAACCGCGTGCTGGGTGGCCCCCGAACGTGCACCGGGCTCTCCGAGCTGGGGGTGCAGCAGGCCGAGCAGCTGCGTGATCGCCTGATCCGCACCGGTGAGATCGAGGCGACGGCACTGTATTCCAGTGGCTATCCACGAGCTCGGGAGACGGCCGAGATCATCGCCCCGGCGTGGAGTCTCCCGATCGAGATCGAGACCGATTTCGGTGAACACGACCCGGGCCCGGAGTGCGACGGGATGACCTTCCAGGCCTTCATCGACCAGTACGGCATGCCGGACTGGGAGGGCAACCCGTACAACGTGACGTTCCCCGGTGGGGAGTCGATCGCCGACTTCCACCATCGGGTCGGTGCCGCTCTGGCGCCGGTGCTCGAACTGCATCGCGGGGGTGTCGTCGTGATCGTGTGCCACGGTGGCGTGATCGATGCCGTGTTCCGGCAGCTGCTGCGGTTGCCCTCGGCGGGCAGCTTCGATCTGCACACCCTGAACACCTCCCTGACCCAGTTCGTGCACTCGCGGCCACGCCGCTGGCGGCTGGCCCGCTACGACGACTCGGCCCATCTCGAAGGCCTGCCCAAAGAAACGCCGCGGGCCGACATCGCAGCGGACGGCTGAGCAGTGGTGAGGCGCTGGCTGATCGTCGGTGGCGGCGCCGCCGGCTGTGTGATCGCCTCGCGGCTCTCCGAGGACCTGGCGAATCAGGTGACGCTGCTGGAGGCCGGGCCCGACCACGGACCCGACCACGCACCCGACGACGTCGGGCTGTATCTCGATCAGCCCTCGCGCTGGTTCGCCGACTCGACCGTGGTGCGTCGAGCGGGTGGGACGGCCGTGCACTACTGGCAGGGCCGCGGGCTGGGAGGGTCGTCGCTGCTGAACGGCCCGGTGCTGGTGCCGAATCCGGACGACGCCGACGTGGCACACCTGCTGCCTATCGAGCCGCCGGTGTCGGTGGGGCCGGTCGGGCGTGCCGTGTTCGCCGCTGATCCAACTGCCGAGTCGGTGCTGTTGTCGCGCCGTGGCGGCGTGAGGGTCTCGGCGGCTGACGCCTACCTGCGGCCGTTGCTCGGCCGGCCGAACCTGTCGGTGATCACCGATGCCCCTGTCGCCCGATTGCTGGTCCACGACCGGTCCGTCGTCGGGGCGGTCACGGTGGGCGGGGTCGAGTACCAGGCCGACCGTGTCGTGATGTGTGCGGGGGCGATCCGTACCCCGGCGCTGTTGCTGGTGAGCGGCATCGACACGCCAGGAATCGGCGAGGGGCTTCAGGATCATCCCGCCTTCGCCGTCACGCTCGAGTTGGCACCGGACGCCGTCGACCCCTCGGTGCCGAACATCGTCGTGGCGATCGATCGCCCAGGCACCCAGATCCTGGCGGTCAATCACCTGCCGGGGGCTCCCGGGTACGGCTCGTTGATCGGGGCGCTGATGACGCCGACCAGCGTCGGTCGCGTCACGATCGACCCCACGGACGGTTCGCCGGTCGTCGAGCTCGATCAGCTCTCGACCGAGCCCGACGTGGAACGACTGACCGATCTCGCCCTCGATGTGATCGCCCTGGCGACTCATCCCGCCGTCGTCGCCGTCGCCCCGAGAGCGTTGCTCGACGATCAGGGCACCCTCGTCGGATCGCTCGCCGGCGACCGGGACGCGATCCGTGCGTGGTTGCTGGGCCACCTCATCGGATACCACCACGTCGCCGGCTCGTGCCGCCGTGGCACGGCGACCGACGAGTGGGGAGCCGTGCTCGGCTATGAGGGCCTGTTGGTCGGCGACGCCTCGCTGTTCGATGGGGTTCCACCGATCAACCCGTATCTGTCGGTGATCACGCTGGCCGAGCGGCTCAGTGCCCACTGGCGCGACTCGACAACCGCTTGAGTCGGCTGTCAGGCTGGAGGGATGAGCGAGACCTTCGACGGCAAACCCGACATGCGGATCAACGGCATTCACCACCTGGCGATCAGCACGAAGGACATCCGAGGCCAGATCGAGTTCTTCAGTGACGTGCTCGGTGCCGAGCTGATTGCGCTGTTCTGGATGCACGGTGTGCCCGGTGGGTGGCACGGCTTCTGTCGCCTCAACGACCACTGCTCGGTGGCGTTCGTGCAACTCCCTGGCAACTCGGAGGCGGAACCGGAGATCGGGGTGTCGCACGCCGGTACCGGTGCCGGCTCGTCGGCACCGGGCACGATGCAGCACGTTGCCTTCAACGTGGACACGGTCGAGGAGCTGCTGGCGATGCGCGACCGAATCCGTTCGCGTGGCATCAACGTGATGGGCCAGATCGACCACGGCATGTGCCAGTCGATCTACTTCGCCGGTCCCGAGAATCTGGTGCTCGAAGTGGCTACCTCCGCGGAAGCGCTCGACCCGAGGGCATGGATCGACCCGGAGGTGGTCGCCCTGGCCGGCATCACCGAGGAGGAGTTGGCGCGGTTCGTCAGCCCGGCCGCCTACGCCGGCGAGGGCGGCACGGTCGCCCAGCCGCCGGTCGACATGGAGCGTCCGCAGTTGGCCTACCCGCAACCGGTACTCGAGAAGATCATGGCGGTGCCCGACGAGGAGCTGACCAGTTCGCGCAGCTACGCCGAGCCCCCGGTCAAGGTCTGACGTGGCCAACCAGACGCCCCCCATGACGGAGTGTGCCAGGCACACTCCGTCATACGCCGAGCCGCCGGTCAAGGTGTGAGGTGAGCGACACGGCAACGGTGCCCGGCACGCCGCCGGGCTGCGAACGGGTCGCCTACGTGCTGATCCACCGCGAGGATGCGGCCTTCAGTGACACCTACGGCGGGGGCGGCAACATCATCGGTCTCGACTGCCACCTGGTGCGCCCGGCGGCGATCCCGTCCAACCGGGTGCTGGTGTTCATGCACCCGACCGGCGGCGGCATGTACCTGCCGATCATCCCCGGCCTGGCGGCGGCCGGGCACCACGTGATCTGGGCCAACTCGCGCTACCGCGGCACCGACTCGGCGCTGATCATGGAGAAGGTGGTCGCCGACCTCGGTGCCGTGATCGCCGATGCCCGCGACCGGCTCGGCTACGAGCAGGTCGTGCTGGCCGGATGGTCGGGCGGAGGCTCGCTATCGGCGTACTACCAGTCGGTGGCGAGCCGCGGGAGTGGCATCAGCGACACCCCGGCCGGCGACCCGTACGAGGTGTCGGCCGACCGGCTGCCGCCCGCCGACGCGCTGTTGATGCTGGCCGCCCACATCAGCCGCCACGGCACGTTGACCGAGTGGATGGATGCCTCGATCACTGACGAGTCGCGGCCCTTCGACCGTGACCCCGAGCTGAACCTGTACGACAGCGCCAACCCGAACCAACCCCCGTACTCGGCCGACTTCGTGGAGCGCTACCGGGCCGCCCAGGTGGCCCGCAACCGTCGCATCACCGCCTGGGTGCACGAGCAGTTGGATGCGATCCGGGCATCCGATGAGCCGAACGGCGAGCGGGCGTTCGTCGTCAACGGCACGATGGCTGACCCGCGCTGGCTCGACCCCACGATCGACCCCAGCGAGCGGCGCCCCGGCTGGTGCTTCCTCGGCGACCCGAAGGTGGTCAACGACGGCCCGGTCGGACTGGCCCGCTTCTGCACGCTGCGCAGCTGGCTCAGCCAGTGGAGCCTCGACGAGGCGAGAGGCGACGCCAAGAAGAGCCTGGCCCACGTGACTCAGCCCGTGCTGGTGGTCGGCAACACCGCCGACGACGCCTGCACCCCCAGCCACACCCACCGTCTGTTCGAAGCCATCCCGCACGACAACAAACGCCTCCACGAAGTGCAGGGTGCAACCCACTACTACACAGGCCCGGAAGGCCGCCGCCACCTAGCCGAAGCAATCGGAGTGATCGGCGACTTCCTGGATGACGTCCTGCCTGGGTAGCGAGTTCTCGCGGTCTGCAGCCCTGAGGCAGAACGGGCGAGTGTTCTGGAGGTAGCTGTCGAGAACGCGGTTCGCCGGCGACAGTTCCGCACGAGCGAGTCAGGTCGGCGAGGATGCTCCCTGGCGAGTTGTGCCCGCCGCATCGGTGTGGTCGAGTTGTTGGATTCGACTGACGGTGTCAGCCTTGATTCGGTATGTGATCGTCTCGACGCCGTTGCTGTCGACATCGACGAGTTCCACCCAGACCTCGTTGATCCGACAGATGTCGGCATCGATCGTTTCCTCGACAGGGGTTGCCTTGTCGAAACGGATCACAAATTTGTGCGAGTGCATGTGAACTCCTAAGGAACGTGGAAGCGAACGAGCGTTGGGTCGATCTGGAGAACCTTGCCAGCGCATTGGTCTGTCTGTTCGACGGCGACGATCATCTCGTCGCCATCCATCGACATCAGGAGGGCGCTCACCGAGTATGGGAGAGTGCCGGTGCCGCCGGACGCACACGACAGTCCGAGCAGATCTGACAGTTCGGCGGCGAGATCGACGTCCGTCGTCTCGATCCGGCCGGGCACGGCGAGGCCTGTCGCAACAACTGCGGCCGTCGATTTGTCCTCTTGCGGCGGGGCGACATTTCGGGCGAATGCGAGCACACCATTTGCGGTCAGGCCGACGGAGATCGTGAGCCCCAACATCGCCGCCAGAAACCAGGCCCGGACCCTTCGATAGAACGTGTAGTCCTTCACCCAGACGACCGCAGGGTTGATGAGGGCGAGCGCGTGCTCGGTTTGGCGTGCCCTTGCAAGAGCCGTGGCTGTCGCGCTGACATCGCCTGCGGCCTTGGCGGTGTCGTACTCGATCCAATGAGCGACATAGGCGCGACCGGAGGCGAGGAAGCGTCTATTCAGAGCATCGAGCGAGTCGAAGCCCAGGAGCTCCGGCGAGTTGTCGGGGAACAAGTCGCGGAACCGTTGCTTGCTGACGATGTCGGGAAACCGGGGCTTGGTCGCAGCCAGCACCGTCGTGACAGCCGCCAGGGCAACTGCGAGACCGATCAAGGCGCGGACGAAGCCCGCTGAGGCGGCCTCTGCGTTGCGGGCCTTGCCGAGATCGGAGAGCGAGAGCGAAGTGATCAGCAGAGCGGCCAGCGATCCGAGTAAACCGATGAGCCATTTGGCCGTTTCGCGGTATCTCTCGATGCCCTCCTTGGCGCTTTCGACGCCCTCGCCTCGCTCTTCACTCACAGATTCCCGCCTCCAGAGGACCACTTGATGCGGACGATGACTGCATCAAAATCGTCCGAGAGGCTCTCCAGCTGCTGCTGGACGTCCAGCATCGGAGCAGGGTGAGGCTTAGGTGAAAGCGGAACGACGGGGCCGCCGCCGTGCTCGCCGTCGTCACCGAGCAACATGCGGTTTCCAACGACAGGCCCTTGGCCATGACCATCGTCACCCATCACGAAGACCATGTTCTCGGGTGGTTGGGTGACACCGCGAATGTCTATTCCGGCCGGCCCCTCGATTCGAATCTGCGATCCGCGAATCTCGAACTCGGCGTTGAACGGGAGACTCAGATCTACAAAAACCTTTCGCACGGCACCCCTCCGCGTATCGAGATAGGAGCATTCTTGCACATCGATGCTCGGCCGCGGTCGGTGTTGCGGGACGGCCGGGGCATGCGGGCGATTGCTCTGGCTGTCACCCGATCGGTTCTTTCGTTCGTCTGTCTGTTTGGGATGCATGTTGCTCCCACTGACGACTTGGAGAGAATCATGAGGAACACATCAACCGATTCGCGACGAGTGGCGCCGGCCAGATTGGCCGTGGCAACGCTTGTCGCAGCGGCGCTGGCCGGTGCCGTCGCGATCGGCACGGCGAGCGGATCAGCGTCCGGTGGCGGATGGGAGGGCGTTGCGGTCCTTCGAGACGCAGGTGGCAACAAGGTTGGCAAGGTCAAGTTCGAAGGTAACCGCGACGGCACGGTCGTCAAGGCGAACGTGCACGGTCTCACGGTTGGACTCGACGGCTACCACGGTTTCCACCTGCACGCCAATGACGCCGGAGGGCAGTGCGATCCGGCGGCACCGGCTGGGCCGTTCACGAATGTCGGCGGGCATTGGAACCCGACGGGGCTCGATCACGGCAGCCACGCCGGTGACCTGCCGAGCCTTCAGGTGCTCCTCGACGGGTCTGGCTCAGCTCGCTCGGTAACTGGACGGTTTGACCCGGCCGAGATCGGTGGCCGTGCCGTGATACTGCATGCCGGGCCCGACAACTTCGGCAACGTCCCGACCCGCTACGTGACCGGCGAACCGCCGGTCGCCGGAGCGGATGCAGCGACGAAGGGGGCTGGTGACGCCGGCGGACGGATCGCCTGCGGCATCGTCAAGCTGAAATGACGGCTCGCCCGTAGCCCGTTCTGTGCAGCAAATCGGGTGCGTGGGCGGGTGGTTTGCTGAACGGAACGGGGTTCGTGGCACGATCTAGGGATGATCGATCACGGGCCGTTCCGGTCTCGCTCGTTGGGGGTGCTGATGCATCCTTCGTCGTTTCCCGGGCGTGACGGGATCGGCACCCTGGGTGCCGAGGCCCACGAGTTCGTTGGCTGGCTGGCCTCGACAGGGGCGACGATCTGGCAGATTCTGCCGCTGTCGATCAACGGGAAGGACGACTCGCCGTACTTCAGTTCGTCGGCGTTCGCCGGCAACCCGTGGATGGTCGACCTCGACGGTCTCGTTGCAGTCGGGTTGCTCGACGAATCCGGTCTTGCCGACACGGTCAGACACGACACGATCGACTTCGACCAACTGCGCCGCACCAAACAGCCGGCACTGTGGGCGGCCACCGACACGTTCCTGGCGAGCCCCGATCACGAATGGCGGGCTGGGTTCGACCGGTTCGTCGCTGAAAGCGACTGGTTGCTGCCGACCTGCCACTTCCTGGCACTCAAGGGCCTCCACGGTGACGCTCCGTGGTGGGAGTGGCCCGAGCCGATCAGGAAGTGTGAACCCGCCGCCCTCGCCGTCTCACGCAACGAGCTAACCGCTGAGATCGATCGCTGGTCGGCTGCTCTGTACTTCTTCGAGGTGCAGTGGATCGCAGTCCGCGAAGCGGCCGCCGCGCACGGCATCCGGATTTTGGGCGACATTCCGATCTATGTGGCGCCCGACTCAGCCGACGTGTGGCTCAACCAGGGGCAGTTCCAACTCGACGACGACGGTGGGCTGGTCGTGCAGTCGGGTGTGCCGCCCGACTACTTCAGCGCCGACGGTCAACTGTGGGGCAACCCGGTGTATCGGTGGGACGTCATGGCCGCCGACGGGTACTCGTGGTGGATCGAGCGCCTGCGTCGCTGCGTCGAGCTGAGCGACATCGTGCGGATCGACCACTTCCGTGCGCTCAGTGCCTACTGGGAAGTCGCCGGCGACGCCGAAACGGCGATCGACGGTCGATGGGTCGACGGGCCGGCACAACCGTTCCTCGACGCCATCGAGCAAGCGTTCCCCGAGATGCCGTTCGTCGCCGAGGACCTGGGCGACCTCGACGAAGCGGTGTACGTGCTGCGCGACAGCAACCACCTGCCTGGCATGCGCGTTCTGCAGTTCGGCTTCGACGGCGACGCCGACAACCCACACTTCCCCGAGGCGATCGTCGAGGAGTCGCTGGTGTACACCGGCACCCACGACAACAACACGACAGCCGGCTGGTGGGCGACGCTCGACCCCAAGACCAAGGCCAACGTGGTCGAAGCGCTCGATCTCGACGAGGGCGACGACATCGAGACCGTCGTGTGGTCGGTGATCGAAGCGGCAGTCGCCTCGAAGGCCGTCGTCGCCGTCGTCCCCGTGCCCGACCTGTCTGATGCTCGACGAGTCAGCCCGCATGAACGTGCCGGGCACCACCACCGGCAACTGGGGCTGGCGCCTGACTCCCGGACTGCTGACCGCCGAACTGGCAGCAAGGGTTCGGGCGTTGGCCGAACGCCACGCCAGGGCCTGAGTCAGAAACCGGGAATCAGTCGTCGAAGCCGACGTAGGTGACGACTTGCTCGTTCGGTACCCGGCGTGACTGCACATCGTTGGCGACGAAACTCTCGTCGGGGTAGCCCATCGCCACGCACGTCATGATCACCTCGTCCTCGGGGATGTTGGCGTGCTCGCGGACCACCGATGACTGCATGATGCCCTGGCCGTTGATCACTGAACCGAGGCCCTTGCTCCACGCCGCCAGCACCAGCCCGTAGGTGGCGGCACCGAGGTCGAAGTGGCCGATCGTGTCGTGCTCGAGCGCCCGGTCGAGTGTGACCACGATCGAAACCGGGGCGTCGAACTGACGGAACCCGCGCATCACCCAGTCCAGGCGGCGTTCCTTGTCGGTGCGCTCGATGCCCATCGCTTCGAACAACTGGATCGCGATCTCGACCTGGCGTTCGCGGTGCGGACCCTCGTACCCGTGACCCATCTTGATCTCACGGTCGACCCCCGCCCCCGCCAACATCCGCTCGGTGTTGCCCTGACGGATCAACTCCAACGGCGCGCCCGTGATCACGTGGAAATGCCACGGCTGAGTGTTCATCGACGACGGTGCCCGCTTGGCGATCTCGATGATCTCGTCGATCACGTGCTTGGGCACCGGATCGGGCTTGTAGCCACGAATGCTGCGACGCTCGGCAACCAAGGTCTCGTATTCCATCGAGCCAGCACAGCACAACCGCGTGCCACGGTTGAAACTGTGTCTCACAGCCCGGTCCACCTCTTCTCGGATTTCGATGATCAACCGGGCGCGGGTGAGGTCAGGCCACCTTGCGGGAGGGTCGGATCGGCGCAGAGGGTGGGCGGTCCGGTATCGTCAGAGGTTCCCGAGCGACGAAGGATTCATGATCATGGCAAGCACCGGCAAACTGACACCTCTCCAGGAGCAGGAGGCACAACGCCTCGCCCGGCAGGCTGCCAAGGCCAACAAGGTGCCGGTCAACCGCTCCGACGAGGAGAAGGCCACCCGCAAAGAGCGCGTCGAGAAGGCCAAGGACGCGCTCGCCCGCTCGGTCGGCATGAAAGGCGATCACGTGGTCGCCGGTCGGGCCGCCTTGAAGAACTACCTGCGTCAGCTGAACGATCCGAATCAGCCAGACGACGCCCGGTACGAGCTCTTGATCGAAGCCCCGTTCAAGGCTCCGCCCAAGAAGCGCACCAACGACCGCTACTGAGTCGTCAGTGCCGGTAGCGGTGCTGTAGGTCCAGAACCTGGGGGAGCCCGATCATGTCCGTGAAGGTCGTGAACGGTTCGTCGTCGCCATCGATCCCGAAGGCCGTCCCTGAGCGCAGTTCGGCCAACGTTGCTTGCATCGCGTTCGTAGCGGCGAGCAGCAAGGTGATCGGGAACAGCATCACCTGAAAGCCGAGGTCGGCGACCTGGCTGGGCGTGAGTTGCGGCGAGCGACCACCGACGACCGAGTTGAACACCAGCGGCACCCCGAACCGCTCGGCGCCGACGGTCGCCATCTCCTCGATCGATTCGACTGCCTCGACGAACACGATGTCGGCCCCCGCCTCGACGTAGGCATGAGCCCGGCCGATCGCCGCCGCCAATCCCTCGGGTGCTCGGGCATCGGTGCGGGCGATGATCAGCATCTCGGTGCGGGTGTCGATGGCTGCGCGCACCTTTGCGGCCATCTCGCCGACCGGAATCACCTGTTTGTCGCTCATGTGTCCGCAGCGTTTGGGTGCCACCTGATCCTCGAGTTGGATCGCTGCAACCCCGGCCCGCTCGAAGTCGTGCACCGTGCGGATCACGTTGACCGGGCTGCCGTATCCGGTGTCGGCGTCGGCGATGACCGGCAAGGTGGTTGCCGAGGCGATCCGGCGGGCGTTGTCGACCATTTCCGAGCCGGTCAGCAGGCCGACATCGGGTTTGCCCAACAACGTCGCCGACGATCCGAACCCGGTCATGTAGGCGGCGTCGAAACCTGCCTGCTCGATCAGTCGCGCCCCGAGTGCGTCCGAGCAGCCGGGCACGGTCAGCAGGTCGCCCCGGTTCAACAGTGCTCGGAGCTGCGAGGGACCAGACATGGCAGACGAACCTACCGCTGACGACGACCGAGGGAGAACCCGCGCGCCAGCTCCGCATTGACGCGAGCGACCCTCCGGCGTGGTAATCCATCCTCATGGGGAATCGTGAGACATCGCTCAACGAAGTCGGCAACGGCTGTCTGGCGTACCTGCAAGGTGACGGCGGCTGGGGTTGGAGCAACGCCGGGTTGATCGTCGGCGACGGTGCGTCGCTGCTGGTCGACACGCTGTTCGACCTGGTGATCACACAGGACATGCTCGACGCGATGGCCGATCACACCAGGGCGGCTCCGATCGACACGGTGGTCAACACCCACGCCAACGGCGATCACTGCTACGGCAATCAACTCGTCGGCGACGCCCAGATCGTGTCCTCGTCGGCGACCGCCTTCGAGATGGCCGAGGTGCCGCCGGCGCTGCTGGCGGCCCTCAACGCCGACCAGGGTGCGACGGGTGAGTTGTTCCGGTCGTTCTTCGGGGAGTTTCGGTTCGAAGGTATCGAGCCCCGGTTTCCCGACCGCACGTTCAACGGACGGTTGGAGCTCGAGGTTGGCGGTCGCACGGTGGAGCTGATCGAGGTCGGTCCTGCCCACACGGCAGGCGACACGATCGTGGTCGTGCCGGACGCCAAGGTCGTCTACACGGGCGACATCCTGTTCGTCGGCGGCACCCCGATCGTGTGGGCCGGTCCATTGTCGAACTGGGTCGCAGCGTGCGACCTGCTGCTCGGCATGGACGTCGAGCAGGTCGTGCCCGGTCACGGCCCGATCACCGACAAAGCGGGTGTCGCCGCCGTTCGCGACTACCTCGTGTTCGTCGAACGTGAGGCGACCGTGCGGCACGCCGCTGGACTCGACGCCTTCGACGCCGCCCGCGATATCGGCGCCGCGATCGGGGCCTCGGAGAACTTCAAGTCGCTCGGTGAGTTCGGCCGGATCGCCGTCAACGTCGAGGCCGTCTACCGCCAACTCGACCCGACCCACCGCACGCCCGACGTGATCGAACAGTTCCGCCGGATGGCGGATCTCGAACACCACTGACGCGTCAGGCTTTGGCAGCTCGGCGGGTGGCGATCGAACGCCGCACCGCCAACACCCACCCGACCGCCACGGCGATCGAGAAGATGAACCACTGCGCCGCGTACGAGAGGTGGTTGCCCTCACCCAGCACCGGCCGAGCAACCGGTTCGGGGGATCCCCCGATCTCGGGCGGCACCGACTCGATCAGATCGACGTACATCGGTATGACATCGCCCGGCAACTGAGCAGCGAGCCGGTCGATGTCGACCCGCTGGGCGATGTCGAGAGTGCCCTCGGCCGGGTCGGAGAGTTGGCCGAGATGGCGCTCCTGCGACCTGCGCAGCCGGGCGACAATCTCCACATCAGTCGCCGGCACGGTCGGCTCGGACTCGACGATGAGCGGCACGAACCCTCGATTCACCAACAGCACGCGGCCGTCGGCGAGCTGCATCGGAACCACCACGTTCTGGCCGGCGCGCCCACCCTGGGATCGGTTCACGATCAGGATCGTGCCGTCAGCGAGATACGAACCTGACACGGTGATCGGACGCCACTCGACGTCGCTCGGATCTGTGTCCGGCGTGAGCAGTTGGTCGAGCGGGAGTGGGGGAGCGTCGTAGCGTTGCTCGACCACGGCGTTGAACGCCTGACGTTCGTCGAGTCGCCTGAGCTGCCAGAAGCCCAAGTTGATCATGGTCACGATCCCCGCCACCACGAGCAGGTGAAAACCGATCCACTTCGGCCGCAACAAGAACCGGTACATGCGTCCGATGACGGTATCTGGACTCGATCGGCAAGGTGCCGGGTGGATCGGTCTTTCTGTGTGTCGACGGTTCGATCTAGGGTCCGATCATGCGTATCGAGTCCGTCGGCAGGACGGGGTGGATGGAGCTGCCCGACTTCCAGATTCCGGATGCGGGCAAGATCGAGTGGATGACCGAGAACCGCGACCGTGAGATCCGTGTCTGAGCAGAACCAGTCAAACGGACGGCGGACCATTCGCCGGCTCGTCACTCGGATCGGCCTCGGCGGTGCAGCCGTTGGCATTGCGGCGTTTGCATGGGCACGACCGGATGACCTGAAGTACGTCGGACGTTTGGTCTGGACCGACCGCTATCCCGGATGGCATCTCTGGACGCTCGTGCTGATCGCCGTGGTGCTCGTCGCCCTTGCGCTGCGGGGGAGCGGGCACACAGATCTGACCGTGCCGCAGCTCCACCCCGGTGATGAGCAGATCGTCGACCGATTCGTCGAGATGATGGAGGGGCGTGCGATGGAGATGATGCGAACGCACAACTTCCACAATGCGTTCGATCTGGCACCGCTGAATGCTGCGTTCTTCGGGGCGGACGACCTCCGCAATGCACTCGAGAATCAGCTCGTGGACCGAGAGATGGCCGAATTGTTGGATGACGTCATGGAAGCCGCCTCGATATTCATGGGGTACATCGACGTGCACACCTCGCCGAACGGAGGCATGCAGAGTGTCTGGCCGCACAATGACATCAATTCGCCAGAGATGGAGGCGACCTATCAAGCCCAAGCCGAGCAGCTGAATCATCTGTCGGCCGCCGTGGCCAAGGCGTTCGAGCGGTTCGTGACCACGGCGAGGAAGCGCGGCTGGACGGCAAAGGTCAGACGGTCCGGATCAGGTACGCCATAGGCGTCTGGGGTCGAACCGGGGGTATCGCAGCCCGACGCGTGTCGGTACGGTGGTGTGGTGGAGCCGCATCCCGAGGATCACCTCGCCGACCGATACGGGTCGATGAGCGACCTCGACAAGGTCGAGTGGATGATCGAGACCAGCGGATGGGCACTCGAGCCGGTATCGCCCGACGCCGCCACGATTCCGCCGACACCCGCCTACGCCTACACGATCGGCGTGCCGGCGCTGGTCGGGTTCCCCGAGATCGCCGTGTTCGGTCTCACGCCGGCGGCGGCCAATGGCTTGATCGGCCTCGTCGTCGACGCACTCCGCGGAGGCACCGAGATCCCGCTCGGGATCGAACTGATCGGTCTGCTCGACAACGAACTGCGATGCATGTTCTCCCCGATCGATCTGGACGAACACTCAGCCCTGTTCGGCACGGCGAACCGCCTGGTACAGCGGCGGTGACTACGCAATGGTGCAGATGTACTACCCCGACCGCAACGGCTTCATGCCGTACGAAACGGGCTTCGAACAACGCCTGCGCCTCGCCCAACCCCTGATCGGCCAGCTGAGCGCCTGAGTTGGGAGTTGTGCCTGGCACAACTCCCGACTCAGAGGCAGAAGGTGGTGAGCTCGTTGACCCACTGTTGCCAGAAGGCTCGTGGGTAGTCGTGGCCCATGCCTTCCAGGGCGACGAACTTGGCATCCGGGATCAGCTCGGCGGTGCGGCGCCCGCCGCTGATGTCGATCAACGTGTCGGCCGTGCCGTGCATCACCAGCGTCGGCGTGGTGACCTCTCGGAGCTGGTCGGCTCGTCGAGCCGGATGCCCCGACGGCGAAGAACTGGCGACCGACACCGGCGGGATCGAAGCAGCGATCGAACGCTCGGGCGGCGTCGTCGGCCCAGCGTTGCTCGTCGGCATGCGCCGGGCTGCCCCAGATCCGCTGGCCTTCGATGTGGCCGGCGATCGCCGAGGCGCGATCGGTGGCGGGTGGCCCGACCAGGCGGGCCAGTGCCTCGGGAGTCGATTGGCCGTACTCGGCCTCGCCCGTACGCGACATCACCGACACCATCGACAGCAACCGATGGCGGTGGTCGATCGCCAGTTGCTGCACGATCATGCCGCCCATCGACAGCCCCATCACGTGTGCCCGATCGACACCGACCGCGTCGAGCACGGCGATCGCGTCGTTCGCCATGTCGGACAGGCGGTAGGCGGCACCCTGGTCGTCGACGGGCGCATCGGTGTAGTGGGTCGACAACCCGACGTCACGGTTGTCGAACCGGATCGCATGGAATCCGGCGTCGACGAACATCGCGCACCAGTCCTCGTGGTAGTTGATGCACTGCGAACCCAACCCGTTCACCATCAGCAGCGTGGGATCGTCGGGCGACCCGAACGTCTCGTAGAAGATCGAGCAGTCACCGTTGGTCGTGTAGGCCATGCGGGAACGGTAGTGGCCGGGCTCGCCGCCGGAGCGGATCAGTCGGTGTCGGGCTTCTCTCGCTCGGGGCAGGGTGCCTTGTCGAGGTACTCGGCCCATTCCCATTCGGTGCCGTGCTGGTCGAGCAGCTCGAGGAACGGTTCGGACGGCAAGCGCCTCGGGCCCGACCACACCGGCGTGACTCCACACACCGGTCGCCATCAGTTCGATCGCCACGGCCGGCATCACAGCCGTCTGCCAAACGACGGCCTGGTGCCCGAACTCCTTCATCGACCAGGCGTTGTCGACGATGTGGTAGAGGTACACCTCGCGTGGCTCGCCATCGAGGCCGAGGCCCTTGACCCAGGTGCCGGCACACGTGCGTCCGGTCATCTTGTCGCCGAGCAGGGCGGGGTCGGGCAGGGCAGCCGCCACGACATCGCGGGGCGACACCTTCACGCCGCGCACCTCGACCGGGTCGGTCGACACCAGGTCGAGCTTCTGGAGCGTCTTGAGGACGTTGATGAAGTCGTCGCCGAGCCCGTACTTGAACGTGACCCGATCGACGTCGATCCAACGCGGAATCAGGATCACTTCCTCGTGCTCGACGTTGACGCACTGGAGCGGGCCGATGCCCTCCGGGAACGTGAAGATCTCGGGCTCGCTGAACGGCTCGGTGGTGAACCAGCCACGTTCACGCTCGTAGATCACCGGCGGGTTGAGGCACTCCTCGATCGTGGTCCAGATCGAGAACGTCGGGGCGAAGTCGTAGCCGTCGACGACCAGGTCGGCGCCGTCGCGGACACCGATCTCGTCGATCGTGCTGAACAGGTGATCGGCCGCGTAGCGGGCGGCGACATCGGAGAAGCCGGGCTCGACACCCATCCCGACGAGAGCCATCAGGTCGCGGTTCTTCCAGAGCGGACTCTGGGCGAACTGGGCGTCACCCAATCGGCGCCCGGTCTTCGAGTACGGCTGGGTCGGGTGTGGCTCGGACATGTGCATCGCCATGTCGACGTAGTGGCAGCCGGCCAGCGAACGCACCCTGGAAGATCGGCGGGTTGAAGCGCGGATCGCAGGCGTTGAGGATCACGTCGGCCCGGCAGGCACGTGCCAGTTCGGCGACCGAGTCCTCGTCGGAGGCGTCGACGTGGGCGGCCACGACGCGCCCGTCGTCGGCGTTGACCGCGGTGGCCACCGCGGCCTCGGCCTTGTCCAGATCGATGTCGCCGACCGTGATGTGCTCGTACGCCTCGCGGTGCGACGCGATCGCCACGAACGCCGAACCAACCCCACCCGAACCGACCACGAGCACGCGCATCGCGGAACGGTAACCGATCGATCCTCACGACCGGTCGATCCGGCGCCGCCCGATACCTCCGTTGCGCACGGCGGCGCCGCTGATACTCTGCGTTGGTGCATCAAGAGCGGCTCGGTTTCGACCGGGCCCGGCAACCTGGGAACGCCTCCAAGGTGCCTCCTCGACAGTGACTTCGGTCGCTGCGGCGAGACATGCGGTCGGCTCGTCCGGCAAACCGGCGATTCGGGCCGCTCGCGATGTCACGAGGACGACCTCGACTGTAACGACACGAATGCGGCGAGGGAGCGACATGACGAGCGACGGCCTACCCGCCTCTGGCGCGTGGACGCCCGCTGATCCGCGCCGGAGCGCCGCCAGTTCTTCACGTTCGCCACCGAGCATCCGTTCGCCGTCGAGAGCGGCGAGGTGCTCGAGCGACGTGACCGTCGCCTACGAGACGTGGGGCACCCTCGACGCCGACGCCTCGAACGCGATCCTCGTCTGTCATGCCTGGACCGGCGACTCGCACGCCGCCGGCCGCGCCGGACCGGGCCACAACGCACCCGGCTGGTGGAACGACGTGGTCGGCCCCGGCAAGTACATCGACACCGATCGATGGTTCGTCGTGTGCCCGAACGTGCTGGGTGGGTGCCAGGGGTCGACCGGCCCGGCCTCTCCGCACCCGGCTGACGGGCTGCCGTACGGCTCTCGCTTCCCGGTCGTCACGATTCGCGACATGGTGCGAGCCCAGGCCCGGCTGATGCGCCATCTCGGGATCGATCAGTGGGCATCGGTGATCGGCGGGTCGATGGGCGGCATGCAGGTCCTCGAATGGGCGATCACCTACCGCAAGCACGTGCGCTCGATCGTTCCGATCGCCACGTGCATGCAGGCCAGCGCCCAGCAGATCGCGTGGGGTGTGATCGGGCGGCGTGCGATCCGGCTCGATCCGGCGCTGGCGGGGTGGCGACTACTACGACGCCGAGCCGGGCGACGGCCCGGCGCAGGGCCTGGCGATCGCCCGCCAGGTCGCCCAGGTCACGTTCCGCAGCGACAACGCCTTCACCGAGCGATTCGGCCGCAACCTGACCGACCGTTCCAAGGTCGGCGACACGTTCGGCCTGTGGCAGGAGTTCGAGGTCGAGCGCTACCTCCAGTACCACGGCGACAAGCTCGTTCGACGCTTCGACGCCAACAGCTACCTGATCATCGGCAAGGCGATGGATCTCCACGACGTCGCCCGCGGCCGCGGCAGCCTGGAGCGTGCGATGTCGCATGATCACCGTGCCGAATCTCACGATCGGGATCGACAGCGACATGCTCTACCCGTCGTACCAGCAGCGTCAGATGAGCAGCCTGCTGAGCGAGGTCGGTGTGCCCAATGAGTACATCGAGATCACGTCGACCGCATGGACACGATGCGTTTCTGATCCACTTCGACGAGGTCGGCCAACCGATCGCCGAGTTCCTCGACCGAGTGCTCTGAACCCGCATCGAGCCGCCAACCTGCCGAACAACCGCTCGCCGGGTGATCGGCGGCGTTCGTCGTGGCACACTGTGTGCAGCGTGGCGAACAACGAAGCACTCCTCTCCCGGTCGAACGCGACACGGTCGGCAGCGTCGTTGTTTGGCATCGTCGCAGCGGTCGGCGACCCGGAAGGCACCCGCACCGTCACGTCGATCGTCGCCCTGCTGACGGCGCTCGGTGTTGCGCCTGGTGATGCTGGCCGTGTGGTTGTTCAAGACCACGCGTCCCGACCCAGAGTTGCTGGCTCCGCTCGAGGTGATGGGGGAGCGCCGCTGGCGCCGCGGCGACGCCGTGTGGCAACGTCGCCGGCTCGACGAAATCAGGCCACCGGAGGCGATGCCGCTCGAACGCAGCAGCGCTCCTCCCGATCTGGACGCATCGTTCGACGACGGCCCATCGGCTCTCGGGTTCGACGACTTGCACGGCGCCGGACTCGACGATGAGGTCGAACCGTCGCCGGTCGCCAGGGAGTTACGCACGCCGCCCACCCGGTCTGCCGAGGGTGACGATCGCCAGCGTGCCTCGGCCAGCAGCGACACGCCGTATGAAACGGTCCGCCCGCCGGTTGACGAACTGCCCGACGGTGATGTCGACCCCGACGTGCTGGCGACGGCGATGGCCGAGCTCGAAGCCGAACTGCGCCAGCCCCCGACCTGAGCTGGGCGCCAGGGGGCATGACCGCTACGATCCCGGTATGGCAACGCTCGACCCAGAAGCGATGGTTCAACGATTCCGAGAGCGGGCGCACGCCGTCAAGCAACGCCCGTTACCACCCGTCGCCGGTGAGGAACGCCAACAGTTCATCAACCAGGCCAAGACCGACTATCAGGACTACGCCATGATCGGTGACGCCACCGCCACGATCGAGGACGGCTTCCTCACCTTGCGCGTCGACCTGCGCCCCGCCGACCAACGCGGAACTCGACAGATCGCACTGGGGGTGTTGTCCGGTCCGGCCCGAAGCTTGGTATTCTGGCGTGCGCTGCGGACGTGGCTCAGCTGGTAGAGCATCACCTTGCCAAGGTGAGGGTCGCGAGTTCGAATCTCGTCGTCCGCTCCATAGAAACAGCAGGTCAGCGGCCCGATCAGGGCCGCTGACTCGCGTCCGGGGCCAGGTGCGATCGGAGCGCCGGATCAGCGTTCAGTCGAAACGACCACGAAGCGCCCACGCGGGCACCATCCGATCGTGGCCGACGAGGCGATCAGGTTTCGTCGACGAACAGCAGCGCCGGGGTCTCGAGCAGCGCTTTGATCCGTTGCACGAAGTTGGCGGCGTCCCACCCATCCACGATGCGGTGGTCGAAGCTCGACGACAGGTTCAACATCTGGCGCGGTTCGAAGCCGCCGGTGCGCCAGACCGGTCGGATCTCGATCTTGTTGACGCCGACGATGGCCACTTCCGGTGCGTTGAGGATCGGTGTCGTCACCAGTCCGCCGAGCGCTCCGAGCGAGGTGATCGTGATCGTCGAGCCCGACAACTCGTCCCGCCTGGCCGAACCGTCGCGGGCGGCGGCGGCGAGGCGAGCGATTTCGGTGGCGAGATCCCAGATGCCGCGTGTGTCGACCCGTCGTACGACCGGGACGAGCAATCCCTGGTCGGTCTGGGTGGCGATCCCGATGTGGGCGGCGTCGAACGTGGTCAGTGTCAGCTCGGCGTGGTCGTAGTGGGCGTTCACCCGTGGTTGTTCGGCACACGCGATCGCGGTCGCGCGCGTCACGAATGCCAGAATCGTGAGCCGGACACCGTCGTGCCCCTTGCCCGAGGCGTTCAGCTGGGCGCGCAGGCGTTCGAGTTCGGTGACGTCGACGGCTTCGACGTAGGTGATGTGAGGAATCTCGCTCCACGCAGCGGTCAGCCGGTCGGCGATGCGGCGGCGCACGCCGCGCACCGTTTCGGCGCGTCCCTCGTCGGCGCGGTCGGTTTGCGGGCCCATCGATCGGGCGTCGCTGAATCGTCTCGTGCCGCGGTCTCGATGCTCGGTGATCAGGAGATCGAGGTCAGCGTGGGTGACGCGACCGCCGGGACCCGATCCCGCCACCGTGCCGAGGTCGATCGCCAGCGCCCGGGCACGTGCTCGCACCGCAGGCGCCGCGGCCGCACGGTCATGCCCGGCGATCCGCTCCGGCGCCAGGCCGGGTTCGGCACCGGTGATCGGCGCCGCGCTCGACCCGGGTTCTCGCTGGGGCAACGGATCCGTTGCTCTTTCGATTGCCGGCAGTGGCGGTTCCGAACTCGGCACCGCCGGTTCGCTGACGTCGCCCTCAGGTGCGGTCGACTCGCCGGTTCCGCCGGTGTCGATCTCGACCAGGTCGCTGCCGACCGCCAACACGTCGCCGGGTTCTCCGTGCAGCACGGTCACGACGCCGGACGTGGGGGAGGAGACCTCGACCGTGGCTTTGTCGGTCAGCACCTCGGCCAGCACCGAGTGAGGCGTCACCTCGTCGCCGACGGCGACGAGCCACGAGATCAACTCGGCCTCGGCGACACCTTCGCCGACATCGGGCAGCTTCATCCTGAAGACGCTCATGACGACAGCAGCTCCCGCATCGCCCGCCCGACGCGTTCCGGTCCGGGGAAGTACGACCATTCGAGAGCGTGCGGATACGGAGTGTCCCACCCGCACACCCGAACGACGCTCGCTTCGAGGTGGTAGAAGCAACGCTCTTGGACGATGGTGCTCAACTCGGCGCCGAACCCGGAGGTCAGTGTGGCTTCGTGCACGACGAGGCATCGCCCGGTCTTGTTCACCGAGGCGACGATGGTGTCGACGTCGAGCGGCACGAGCGTCCGCAAGTCGATCACTTCGGCGTCGATGCCGAACTCGTTCGCCGCAGCTTCGGCGACGTGTACGAGCGTGCCGTACGTGAGCACGGTCAGATCATCGCCTTGCCGGTGGATGCGGGCGGTGCCGAGGTCGATCGTGTAGTGGCCTTCTGGCACTTCGCCCAGCGGGTGCTGCGACCAGGGTACGACCGGTCGGTCGTGGTGCCCGTCGAACGGTCCGTTGTAGACGCGCTTGGGTTCGAGGAAGATCACAGGATCGTCGTCTTCGATGGCGGCGATCAGCAGGCCCTTGGCGTCGAAGGGGTTCGAGACGACGACGGTCTTCAGTCCTGCGACGTGGGTGAACAGCGCCTCGGGACTCTGCGAGTGGGTCTGGCCGCCGTAGATGCCGCCGCCCGTCGGCATGCGGATCACGAGCGGACAAGTGAAGTCCCCGGCTGATCGGTGCCGAAGGCGGGCCGCCTCCGACACGATCTGGTCGTACGCCGGGTACATGTAGTCGGCGAACTGGATCTCGACGCATGGCCGCAACCCGTACGCCGCCATCCCGACCGCGGCGCCGACGATCCCCGATTCGTTGATCGGTGCGTCGAAGCAACGATGGTTGCCGAACCGCTCCTGGAGCCCCTGCGTGCATCGGAACACCCCGCCGAAGTAGCCGACGTCCTCGCCGAACACGACCACCCGGTCGTCGCCCTCCATCGCGATCGCGTGGCATCTCGGATCGCCTCGATCATGGTCATCGACGGCATGTCAGCGGTCACCTTTGGCGTCGGCGCCGCCCACCACGGCCGCGTTCACTCGCCCACCTGCTGGCGCTGTTCCCGGAGCCGGCGCGGTACCTCGCGGTACACGTCGTCGAACATCGTGTGCGGGTTCGAGATGACACCGCTCTTCATCGAGCCGTGCGAGTCGGCCTCGGCGAACGCGGCGTCGACTTCGGCCTCGATCTCGTGTTGTAGATCCTCGTGTCGGTCGGCATCCCACTCGCCCGACACGGTGAGGTGCAGCCGAAGTCGATCGATTGGGTCGCCGAGCGGAAACGATGCGACCTCGTCGTCAGGGCGGTAGACCGACGGGTCGTCCGACGTGGAGTGCGCGCCGCGCCGCAGCGTGATCCACTCCAGCAACGTCGGGCCGAGGTTGGAACGAGCCCGTTCACCAGCCCACTGCGACGCCGCGTACGCCGCCAGATAGTCGTTGCCGTCGACCCGTAACGCCGGGATGCTGAAACCGTACCCGCGGTCGGAGAACGTAGCCGAGGCCCCGCGGGCGAAGTCTTCGGGAGTCGAGATCGCCCAGTGGTTGTTCACGATGTTGAGGATCACCGGCGCCTGGTAGGTGGACGCGAACACGAGTGCGGCATGGAAATCGGACTCGGCTGACGCGCCCTCACCGATCCACGCCGCGGCGATCTCGGATCCGCCGCGCAATGCCGACGCCATCGCCCAACCGACCGCCTGGATGTACTGGGTCGCGAGGTTGCCAGAGATCGAGAAGAACCCGTGCGGCTTGGACGAATACAGCACTGGGAGCTGCCGCCCCTTCAAGGGGTCGTGGTCGTTGGAGAGGATCTGATTCATCATCTCGACGAGCGGATACCCCGAGGAGATCAACAGCCCCTGCTGGCGATAGGTCGGGAAGTGCATGTCGCCTGTTCGAAGCGCCTGTTGCTGGGCACACGCGATCGCCTCCTCGCCCAGCGATTGCATGTAGAACGAGACCTTGCCCTGACGATGGGCGCGCAGCATGCGGGCATCGAAGGCGCGCACGAGCATCATGTGGCGAAGCCCGGCGAGTTTCGCGTCGAGCGAGAGGTCGGGGATCCATTCGCCGACTGCCTGGCCCTCGTCGTCGATCACCCTCACGAGCTGCTTGCGCATCAGTGCCACGCGCTCGACCTTCTCGTCGAGCGCCGGCTTCTTCATCTCCCCGGCGCCGCTGATGAATCGAACCCGGTCCGAGGGGCGATGCCCTCGCGCCGGTTCGGGGATTCGCAGCCGAAGTACCTCACGTGCGCCCTCGGATTCGTACTCCACGCCCCTCACCATCTCACGTCGCGGATACCCGCGCCAGGGGGCGCGGCCGATGGGCTACGACGCCGCCAACCGTCGATCGGGCATCAGGTCTGCGCGAGGACACCAAGTCGCCGCCGCGGGTAACTGTGTTTCGACGAACGGATCGGCACTCGGAGCGGTCGTAGGAGTCGTCAATGACGTGATCGTGCTGTCCGGGCGGTTCGCGACCTCTGACGAACACCCGTGCCTACGGTCGACGATGGTCGTATGAGCATGCAGACAACGCGAACCCCGAACGTCGATCCGGTACCGCAGTCGTGATCAGATCGGTCGCGGTCGGAGAGGACACCTCGGTCGGCAGCCGAGCGGCGCTCGAGTGGGCAGCACAACACGTGAGCGGCGATATCCATCTCGTGCGCGCCGTGTCGCCGTCGATCGAGCTGTTGGGATCCGGCTGGGCGATGATCGGCCGGTGCTCGACGAAGACGGCGACATCGAGATCGGCCCGTCGTGGTGACGGGCTACCTCACCGTCCCAGAACGTGTGACGGATGTGGGCCCGGGTCCTCTTGTGAGCGACGCCGGGCGGGCGGATGATGGAGCTGTGAAAGCACGAGTGGTGATCACGATTGCCGTCGCATCGATGCTTGTGTTCGCCGGTGGGTGCGGTGGCAGCAACAACGACGATCCCCAGGTGCCGAACCCGGCCACCGTGTTCTGCGAGGAGCAAGGCGGTGCGACATCGGGTCCCGAGCCGATGTGCGAGTTGCCAGATGGTTCGGTCGTCGACGCATGGGAGTACTACCGAACACAAGGCCCCGGAGATTGACGCCGTGTCGGGCGGCAAGCGACGAAATCGGTCCTCGATGACCAAGGAGTACGAATGCCTGATCAATCGAACAAGAAGCCCCGTCTGCCTCCGCGCTGGTTCGTTCGCTCGTTCTGGCATGCCCATCGAGCCGTACTCCGGTTGAGTCGCGGCCGGTTGGGTCTGTGGCGCCCCAAACCGAACAAGTGGGGTGCGCTGCGAGTCACCACCGTTGGACGCCACAGCGGTCGCCAACGTCAGGTGGTCGTCGGCTACTTCGAGGACGGCCCGAACCTGGTGACGATGGCGATGAACGGGTGGGGTGAGGGCGAGCCGGCGTGGTGGCTCAACCTGCAGGCTGATCCCGACGTTCAGGTCGAACTCGTCGACGGTCCGCGTCTCGTCACCGCACGAGGTGCCGAAGGTGAGGAACGGGTACGGCTCTGGGCCCGTTGGGGGGAGATCGACAAGAACCTCGACGCCTACGCGGCGCGCCGCTCCACCGAGACTGCGGTCGTGGTCTTCGAGCCACGAAGCGAAGGATCGTAGGCATCGCGTCGTCGTAACGATCGACGGCGACGCGTGGTTCGGGACCTCCGCCCCTGTATTCACAACTGTTCCGCGTCATATTCTGGGCGTGTCGCACCCTCCGGGGCGACAGTCGACTCGGAAGTCGAGGTCTTGTCGACAATGGTCAACACCGACGACGACGTGCTGTCGATCCAGAATCTGGAGGTCGTCTACAGCGACGTGATCGTTGCACTCCGCGGCGTCAGCCTCGACGTGCCGTCGGGGTCGATCATTGCCCTGTTGGGCGCCAATGGTGCCGGCAAGACGTCGGTCCTGCGAGCGATCACCGGGCTGTTGCCGACCCAACGCGGGCGGATCACCAAGGGGTCGGTCAGGCTGGGTGGCGTCGACATCACCGAACGTTCGTCGGCCAGCATCGTGGGTCACGGTGTGGCCCAGGTGATGGAGGGGCGCCGTCTGTTCGCCGATCTGACCGTGCAGGAGAACCTCCGCGCAGGCGCACTGGTCGCCCGCCCGAGCCGCGACGAACTTGCAGAGCGGTACGACCGCGTCGCCCAGTTGTTCCCGGTGCTGCGCAACCGATGGGACAGCCAAGCCGGCTACCTGTCTGGTGGCGAGCAGCAGATGGTGGCGATCGGGCAGGCGCTGATGGCCACGCCCCGCCTGTTGTTGCTCGACGAACCGTCGCTCGGTCTGGCGCCGCGAATCATCGAGGTCATCCGTGACGTGATCGTCGACATCAACCGCCAGGGAACCGGGGTGCTGTTGATCGAACAGAACGCCCAGATGGCGCTCTCGATCGCCGACCACGCCTACGTGCTCGAAAACGGCAAGGTCGCCAAGGAAGGGCCCGCCGACGAACTGCGGGCCGACCGCGACATCCAGGAGTTCTACCTCGGGATGGGTGACCGTGGTCGCACCAAGTTCCACGAGATCAAGAGCTACCGCCGCCAGAAGCACTGGGGTTCGTGATGGAGGATTCGATGCCTGCTCCGCCGCTGCTCGAGGTTCGAGATATCTCCTTGAAGTTCGGCGGCGTCACCGCCCTGGTGGACGTGAGCTACGACGTCTACCCCGGTGAGCTGTTCGCTGTGATCGGCCCGAATGGGGCTGGGAAGACATCGATCTTCAATTGTCTCAACGCCGTGTATCGCCCACAGAAAGGCTCGGCCCGGTTGGACGGTGTCGAGTTGCTCGACCTCAACCCGGCCGACACGGCAGAACTCGGCGTGGCTCGAACATTTCAGAACCTGGCGCTGTTCACGAACCTGTCGGTGATCGACAACCTGATGCTGGGCCGCCACCACCTGTTGCGTGCCGGTCCGATCTCTGGGCCGCTCTGGTGGGGGAAAGCAGCCAACGAGGAACGCACCCACCGACGCCGGTGCGCCGAGATCGCAGACTTCCTCGACCTCGCCGACTACGGCGCGATGCCCGTCGGCGCACTGCCCTACGGCGTTCAGAAGCGAATCGAACTCGGACGGGCACTCGCCATGGAGCCCCGCCTGTTGTTGCTCGATGAGCCGGTGGCCGGCATGAACCAGGAGGAGACCGAGGACACTGCTCGACACATCCTGCAGATCCGCCGCGAACTGGGGATCGCCACGATCCTCGTCGAACACCAGATGGACCTGGTGATGGATCTCGCCGACCGGGTGATGGTGCTCGACTTCGGGGCCGTCGTCACGATCGGCGATCCGGCGAGCGTCCAGAGCGACGAGCGTGTCCACAGCGTGTACCTCGGAGTGTCGGACACATGACCGCCACGGCATCCCCCATCGCCATCGGGCGTCGTGGGCGGCACGAGCACAGCGCTCACGCTGCCCGCCCTGCTGATCGCCCGCGCCGCTGAGATGGGTGATCGAACCGCGATCCGCTACCACGACCGCGGCATCTGGGTGCCGTCGACCTGGAGCGACTATGCCGCTCGGTCGGCGCGCGTCGGCATGGCGTTGGTCGAACTGGGTGTCGAGTCGGGAGATCGCATTGCGATTCACAGCGAGAATCGTCCCGAGTGGCTGATCTCCGATGTCGGCGCCCAGGGCGTCGGCGCCGTGCCGGTCGGCATCTATCCGACCTCCCCGCCGGCCGAGGTCGAATACCTGCTCGGCCACAGTGAGGCGGTCGTGCTGATCGCCGAGGACGAGGAGCAACTCGACAAGGTGCTCGAAGTCCGCGACCGGCTCCCGAACCTGCGCCACATCGTGGTGATCGACAAGCACACGGTGTTGGATCATCTCGACGACCCGCAGATCATGACGTTCGACGAGTTCGAGGCGCTCGGTGCCGGACGAGAGCCGCTGTGGACCGATCGGGTGATCGCGCTCGACGCCGACGACATGGCGGTGATCGTCTACACGTCGGGCACCACCGGCCCACCGAAGGGCGCCATGTTGAGTCACCGCAACCTGGTGGCCGCCGCCAAGACGTTCAGCGAGGCGTTCGAGTCCGACGTCAAGGACGAGGTGCTCTCGTATCTGCCGCTGTGCCACGTCGCCGAACGATTGAACTCGTCGATCAACGCCTTGAACACCGGTTACGTCGTCAACTTCGGGCGCGGCGGTGCGTTCTTCGCACAAGATCTGCGCGATGTGCAGCCGACGATCTTCCTCGGCGTGCCGAGGGTGTGGGAGAAGATGGCGGCCACCGTCGAGATCCGCATGAACGATGCATCGCGCACCAAGCGCAGCCTCTATCGCTGGGCGATACACCGCGGGCACAAGCTCGGCAAGCGTCGACTGGTCGGTAGCAAACGACCGCTCGGAACGATCCTGATGGGCCTCACCTGGTTGCTGGTGTTCCGTTCGCTTCGCGACAAGCTCGGTCTGCGGCGGGTGCGGATCGCGCTCTCGGGCGCAGCGCCGATCGCCCCGCAGTTGCTCGAATACTTCTGGGCACTGGGCGTACCCGTGCGCGAGGGGTACGGGCAGACCGAGAACACCGCCGTGGCCACCTACACCCCACACGACGATGTCCGGCTCGGCAAGGTCGGCAAGGCGCTGCCCGGCGTCGAGATCAAGATCGCCGACGACGGCGAGATCCTGACCCGCTCTCCGGGCAACTTCTTGGGGTATCTCAAGAACCCTGAGGCCACCGCCGAGACGATCGACGCCAAGGGGTGGTTGCACACCGGCGACGTCGGTGTGCTCGACGCCGACGGGTTTCTCACGATCACCGACCGCATCAAGGATCTGATCATCACCGCCGGCGGCAAGAACGTCTCGCCGAGCGAGATCGAGAATCAGCTCAAGGTGTCGCCGTTCGTGAAGGAGGCGATCGTGATCGGCGACGGGCGCAAGTTCCTCAGCGCCCTGATCGGGATCGAGTTCGACACGGTCGGTGACTGGGCAAGGCGTCGTGAGCTGGCGTACACCACTTATGCCGATCTGTCGGCCAAGCCGGAGGTCGTGCGTCTGATCGACGAATGGGTTGCCCACGTCAATCGAGACCTGGCACGTGCCGAAGAGGTGAAGGCGTTCCGATTGCTCGGTCGTGAGCTCGACCACGAAGGCGGCGAGCTCACCGCCACGCAGAAGGTCAAGCGTCGAGAGGTCGAGCGTGAGTTCTCCGCCGTGATCGAGGAGGTCTACCAGTGAACGACTTCTTGCAGCTCTGCTTCGCCGGCCTGGCGCTCGGATCCCGATATGCGTTGGTGGCATTGGGGTTCGTGGTCATCCATCGAGCGACCGGTGTCATCAACTTCGCCCAGGGGTCGATCTTGGCGCTGGGGGCATACTTCACGTTCAACGCACACGTCACATGGGGCCTTCCGTTCTTCTACGCAGCCCTCATCGCGATTGCCGCGTCGGCGCTCGTCGGAGTGCTCGTCGAGCGCTTTCTGCTGCGCCGCATGACCGGCCAACCCGTGTTCTCCATCATCATGATCACGATCGGGTTGTTGTTCACCCTCGACCAGGTCATCACGATGGTGTGGGGTCAGAACGCCCAGAACCTCGAAGATCCGTGGGGGATCGACACCGTGTCGGTCGGTGAGATCGTGATGGCGGTCGTCGATCTGTGGGCGATCGGGCTGGCCATGCTCGTGGTCGGCGGCTTCTTCGTGTTCTTCCGATACAGCGGCATGGGGTTGGCCATGCGGGCCGTCGCGATCGACGAGGAGGCGGCGATGGCCCGTGGCATCTCGGTCCGTCGAGTCGTGGCGACGGCGTGGGCGATCTCGGGTGCAGTGGCGGCGATCGCCGGTATCACGCTCACGTCCGGGCCGGCAGCCCTGCGTCCCAGCGTCGGTCTGATCGCCCTCGCCGCCTTTCCCGCCATGATTCTGGGCGGGCTCGATTCTCCGTTGGGCGCAGTGATCGGTGGTGTCATCATCGGTCTCACCCAGATGCTCACGGCCGGCTACCAGCCGCAACATGCTGCCTGGCTGGGCAACGACTTTCAGTCGGTTACTCCGTACGTGGTGATGATCTTGATCCTCATGGTCCGTCCCTATGGGCTGTTCGGAACGGAAGAGGTGGAACGACTATGACCGTCTTTGCGGCGCGTCGCGATTCGGCCAATCGGGCGATGGTCCAGGATCACCTCGACCCGACCGCCCTGTGGCGTTCGGGATGGCAGCGGTTCGGGCTCACCGTGCTGGTCGCGATCTACCTCGTCGGCCCGATCGCCCTCTCCGACTTCCAGCTGACCATCGTCGACTACGCCGGAATCGCGGCGATCGGGGCGATCGGGCTGAACGTGTTGACCGGGTACACCGGGCAGATCTCGCTGGGCCACGGCTTCTTTCTCGGAGCCGGCGCCTACGCATCCGCCTATGTCGGTGGCGAGCTCGAACTGCCCTTGCCGGTCTGGCTGGTCGGTGCCGCCGCCCTCGGGGCACTGGTCGGGCTGGTGATCGGCCCGTTCGCACTCCGGCTGCGGGGCAGCTACCTGGCGATCATCACGCTCGGCCTCGTGTTCATCGGTCAACACGTGTTCGAGAACTGGGACTCGGTGACCGGCGGCCTCACGGGCCGTGCGGTCACGGCACCGGTCAAGCTCGGTCCGTTCGACTTCGCCGAGCTCGACGTGGCCGGGCACTCCTTCTCACGCAACGCCGGCTACTTCTACCTGATCTGGGGGGTCGTTGCGATCGTCGCCCTGCTGGTCAAGAACCTGATGCGGACCCGTCTCGGTCGGGCCTTCCAAGCGGTCCGCGACCGGGATGCCGCGGCAGCGGTGATCGGTGTCCGGTTGGCGCCGACCAAGGTGATGTCGTTCGTGGTGTCCAGTTCGCTGGCAGCGGTCGCCGGTGCGTTGTACGGCTCGTATCAACGGTTCGTCAACCCCGACGAGTTCGGCCTGTTCCTGTCGATCGAGTATGTCGCGATGATCGTGATCGGCGGTGTGGCCACGATCTACGGCCCGGTGCTCGGAGCGCTGTTCATCACCGCCGTTCCGTTCCTCATCGAGGAGTGGAGCGACCGGATCCCCGGTGTGGCGACGCAGCCGGGCGAGTCGGGGATCACCGTATTCGCTCTCAACCAGGCCCTGTTCGGCCTGCTGATCATCGGTTTCCTGCTCTTCGAACCCCGCGGGCTGGCCGCCATCTGGACCCGCGTCAAGACCTACTTCCGGGCCTGGCCGTTCTCGTATTGACCGAGCTCTCACTCGCTTCTCCCAATCACTGAAGTTCCCAAAAACCCCCACTGTCATGACAGGAAAGGACACGCAGATGCGTACATACTCTCAACTCCCAGGTGGGCGATCTCGCCGATCCGG
This sequence comes from uncultured Acidimicrobiaceae bacterium, assembly GCA_963700265.1. Lineage (GTDB taxonomy): Bacteria > Actinomycetota > Acidimicrobiia > Acidimicrobiales > Ilumatobacteraceae > Ilumatobacter. The sequence goes on from CAVOWX010000015.1 coordinate 142,432, forward strand.
GCGAGCGGCAACCGCCCTCATGCTCGGCTTGGCACTGGTTGCCGTGTCGTGCGGTGGCGACGACGACACCGCCTCACCGGCCACTACTGCGGCGAGCACCGCCACCTCGCCCGCCAGCTCGCCCGCCACCACGGCGGCCGACAGTGACGACAGTGCGCCGGCCACCACAGCGGCCGACACCGACAGCGCTCCGGCCACCACCGCGGCGCCCGATGCGGAACCGGCCCCCGATCCCGAACCCGGCCCCGGATTCGACGGAACGACCATCAAGGTCGGCGTCCTCACCGCCCTCAGCGGACCAGCGGCGCTGATCGGAGTCCAACTCGCCAATGGCCAGCAGGTCTACTTCGACTATCTCAACGCCGAGCTCGGCGGCATCGCCGGTCGGTACCCGGTCGAGATCGTGCTCGAGGATCACCTGTACGACACCGCCACGACGGTGCAGAAGTACGGCAAGGTCAAAGATGATGTCGCCATGTTTTCCCAGGTCATGGGAACGCCCTCGGTGTTCGCGATGTTGCCGCTGCTCGAGGAGGACAACATCATCGCCGCCCCGGCGTCGCAGGACGCCTTCTGGGTCCGGGAGCAGAACCTGCTCCCGGTGATCGAGCCCTATCAGATCGATGTGATCAATGGCCTGGCGTACTACCTGGGTGACGGTGGTGGCTCGGTCGACGACACGATCTGCGCCATCATCCAGAACGACGTCTACGGCGAGGCCGGCCTGGAGGGGCTCGAGTTCGCTGCCGAGAACATGGGATTCGAGATCGCGACGGTCACCCGGTACGGCGCAGGCGACCAGGACTTCACCGCCCAGGTCACCCAGCTCGTCAATACCGAGTGCGACATGGTCTGGGCGACCGCGCTCCCGACCGAATTCGCCGGGATCACGGGAACGTCCGCCCAGATGGGCTTTGCTCCGCGTTGGATCGCACAGTCGCCGGCGTGGGTCGACGAACTCGCCGGCGGTGCGCTCGCCGACTACCTGACCGCCAACGTGTGGATCGTTGCCCTCGGCCAGGAGTGGGGCGCTCAGGGATCGGTCGACATGATGGCGCTGCTCGATCGCGTCGCCAAGTACCGGCCCGAACAGGAGCCCGACTACTACTTCACGTTCGGCTATCTGCAGGCCTGGGCGACTCACCAGTTGCTCGAAGCCGCTGTCGCCAACGGCGATCTGAGTCGCGACGGGCTGATCACCGCCATGAACGGGCTGTCCGAGCTGAACTTCGGCGACCTGAGCCCGGCCTACGGTTTCGGCCCGCCGGAGGATCGCGATCCGCCACGCGGCAGCACGATCTTCGAGGTCAACACCGACAAGCCGTTCGCGCTGGGTGCGCTCGCCACCAACATCACGTCACCGGAAGCCGAGGCATACGTCTTCCCCGACGCCGGCTGATCTCACACAAACCTTCCCGAACTGATTCGGTGGCCGCGGACGGCGTCCGCGGCCACCGTCGCGCCAGCGGGGTGGGGTCTGTCCTCGCCATCTCGATGACGCCGACAGTGCGCTCCACCGGTCGCCTCGTTGTGCGAATCCATCTGGAGCGCGATCAGAGGCGGCGATCGCTTCTGCCTTGCAGCGCCCAGGCGTGGGTCGACGCCTGGGCCGTGGCAGTATCAGGCGCTGGACCGGTGCGGTTCTTGCTAGGAGGCAACGGTGAGCATTCTCGGAACCAGGGTGACACGGGTCGAAGACCCCGATCTGTTGACGGTCGGTGGCAAGTACGTCGACGACCTTGCCCCGGCCGATGCCGTGCACGCCGTGTTCGTGCGCTCCGAGATGGCCCACGCCGAGATCTCCGGGATCGATGTGTCGGAGGCACTCGCCGCCGAAGGGGTCGTCGGCGTGTTCACCGCCGCCGACCTCGAGCTGCCCGCCCGTCCGCCGGCGATGGGGATGCTCAACCAGCAGATGCTGCGAACCCGCCTGGCCACCGACCGGGTCCGGTATGTCGGCGAACCGATCGCCGTCGTGGTGGCGACCTCGCTCACGGCCGGGATCGACGCCGCCGGCATGGTGCTCGTCGACTACGAGCCGCTCCAGGCGGTCGTCACCACCGCCGACTCCTTGAAGGGCGACACGCTGCTGTTCCCTGATGCCGGCACCAATGTCGCCTTCCAGGTGCCGATCGCGTCCGGGCGACGACTTCTTCGACGGGTGCGAGGTCACCGTCGACCTGTCGTTCCGCAACCACCGCCTCGCCCCGTGCCCGCTCGAACCGCGCGCCACCGTGGCCCGCTGGGACGACGACGGCGAGGCCGGGCAACGGCTCACACAGTGGGCGACCACGCAGGGCGCCCACGACACCCGCAACACGCTCGCGGCGGCGACCGGCGTGGCCCCTGACCGGGTCCGTGTGATCTGCCCCGACGTGGGTGGCGGGTTCGGCGCCAAGAACGGCGGCTACCCGGAAGACATCGTCGTCGCCCTGCTGGCGCGCCGGCTCGGACGCCCGGTGCGCTGGGCCGAAACCCGCACCGAGAGCATGCTCGGGCTGGTCCACGGCCGCGGCTGCGACTTCACCGCCACGATCGGCGGCAGTCGGGATGGACGGGTCAGCGCTTACCGGGTCGAGAGCATTCAGGACGGTGGCGCCTACCCCGAGGTCGGCTCGGTGCTGCCGTTCATCAGCCGCATCATGGCGTCGGGCGTGTACGACATCGCCAACGTCGACTACTACGCCACCTCCGTGGTCACCAACACCGTGCCGGTCGGCGCCTACCGCGGTGCCGGGCGTCCTGAGGCGGCCGCTGCGATCGAGCGCATGATGGACGCCTTCGCAGCGGAGATCGGGATCGATCCGATCGAGGTTCGGCGTCGCAACTTCATCCGCCCCGAGGCGTTCCCGTTCAACTCGCCGACCGGCGCACAGATGGACACGGGGGAGTACGACAAGGCGCTCACCGTCGTGGCAGACACGGTCGACTACCCAGCCCTGCGGGCCGAGCAGGAACGGCGTCGGGCAACCCCCGACGAGCCGTGGCTGGGGCTCGGCTGGGCGACGTACGTCGAGATCGCCAACCCGATGGCCAATCCCGAGTTCGGCAGCATCGAAGTGCGGCCCGACGGTTCGGCCGTGGTGCTGACCGGATCGTCGTCGCACGGCCAGGGCCACCACACCGCCTTCGCCCAGGTGGCCAGCGACATCACCGGCATCCCGTTCGACCGGATCGAGGTGCGCCACGGTGACACCGACGAGGTCGCCCGCGGCGGCGGCACGGGCGGATCGAAATCGCTTCAGGTCGGCGGCAGCGCCGTGTGGGAGGCCAGCGAGAACGTGGTCGAGCGGGCCAAGCAGATCGCTGCCGACATGCTCGAGGCGAGCGCCGACGACATCGTGCACGACTCGTCGACGGGTCAGTTCTCCGTCGCCGGCACCCCGGTCGCCTCGCTCGACTGGGCGGCGATCGCCGGGCGCCTGCACGCCGACAGCGGTGAGCCGTTGCGAGCCGAAGCCGACTTCCAGCCGCCAGGGGCCACGTTCCCGTTCGGCGCCCACCTCTCGGTGGTCGAGGTCGACCGTGACACCGGCCAGGTCACGATCCTGCGTCACATCGCCTGCGACGACGCCGGCACGATGGTCAACCCGCTGCTGGTCGAGGGCCAGGTCCACGGCGGCGTCGCCTCGGGCATCGCCCAGGCGCTGATGGAGGAGTTCGTCTACGACGCCGACGGCAACCCACTGACGGCGACGTTCATGGACTACGGCCTGGTCTCGGCCGCCGAACTGCCGAGCTTCGAGCGGATCCCGCAGGAGACACCGACACCCCGCAACCCGCTGGGCGCCAAGGGGATCGGTGAGTCGGGAACGATCGGTGCCACCCCGGCGGTCCAGAACGCTGTCGTCGACGCGCTCGCCCACCTGGGTGTGCGCCACGTCGACATGCCGGCCACATCCGAGCGGGTGTGGCGGGCGATCTGCGCCCACACGAGCTGACCATCGCCCGGCGATGACGGGATGTGCCTGGCACATCCCGTCATCGTGTGACGGTTCGCGATTCGGTTGGTCAGAGCGGTCAGGATCTGCGGATGGAGATGCGCGCACTTCGTTGGACCGGCACGAACCATCCCGAGTTGATCGATCCCGCCGACGCGGCGAAGGTCGAACAGGGGTGGGCATGGATCGACATCTCGGTCGCCGGCGGCGACGCCGATCGGGCGATCGACGGGCTCGGGCTGCAACTCGACCCGATCGCCCTCCACGACGCCATCCACGACTCCGATCTTCCGAAGGTGGATGACTTCGTCGACCAGATCCTGATCGTGCTGCACGGCCTGCGCGACGACCGCGTCGAGACCTACGAAGTCGACTGCTTCCTGACCCAGCACGTCTTCGTCACCATTCATGCGCCCGCTGCGCCCGCTGTCGACAGCTTGTTCGCCGGCGTGCAGCAACACACCGAGTTGGCGGTCGGCGGCACCGCCGACCTCGCAGCCCGGCTCGCTGACGGGTTGACCCGGCGCCTCCTGGCCGTTGTGGAGGCGTTCGACGACCGCACCGACGGACTGATCGCCCAGGCGCTGGTGGCCGACTCCAGCCTGCTCGCCGATGTCGCAGCCGTCAGGGCCGACCTCTCGAAGATCCGGCGCGTCGTGACACCGCAGCGCGAGGCGCTCGACCTACTGCGCACCTCTGACTCTCCGTTGGTCACCGATACGGCGCAGCGGCGATTCTCAGACGTGTTCGATGTCGCCTCACGCGCCGCCGCAGGGCTCGATGCAGCCAGGGCGGCCCTGGCCGAAACGCTCGACGCCTATCGGGGAGCCGAGGCCCGCCAGGCGACTGAGGTGACCAAGGTGTTGACGGTCTACGCCGCCGTCATGCTGCCGCTGTCGTTGATCGCCGGCTTCTTCGGGATGAACCACTCGAATATCCCGACCCTCAACTCGCGATGGGGCTGGCTGATCGTGGTCGGCCTGATGGTGGCGGTGGCGTCGGTCTCGATCGGCGTCTTCGTGTCGGAGGGCTGGGTCCGCAGGCCGTCGGGTCGGCGGGCCGGGGCAACCCTCGGTAGAGGGTTGCTGGAAGCCGCCCGCACACCCGCTCAGGTGGCCGGGGCAGTGTTCGAGATCTCGTCGATGCCGTTGCGTACGGCGATCGTGCGCCGCACGAACCACACCGACGACTGAACCGCGATCCGGCCGCTACGGCCCGTCCGGCGCTACGTGCCCGGCAGCACCCACACGGTGGCGTCCGTGGGTAGTCCGTCGCTGACGTCGGTGGTCGCCACGATCAGCTCGCCCGGTGGGAGGTCGATCAGCGGTGGGTCCGAAGTTGGTCACGCACACGGCGCCCGATCCGCGCCGGAACGCCAGCACCTGGGGGCCGAGATCGAGCCACTCGAGCGACTCGTCGGAGCGCATGTGCGCCGAGCGGGCGGCCAGCGCCGATCGGTACAACTCGAGCGTCGAGCCGGAGCGTCCCTCCTGAGCCTCGACGGACAAGTCGCCGAACCCGGCCGGTTGCGGCAGCCAGGGTGGCCCGTCGCCGAAGCCGAACGACGGGCCGTCGATGGTCCACGGAATCGGCACCCGGCAACCGTCGCGGCCCTTCTGCTGGTGCTCCGAGTTCTCCCACACCGGGTCGTCGAGCACCTCTGGCGGGAGGTCCCAGACCTCGGGCAGACCGAGTTCTTCGCCCTGGTAGATGTAGGCCGAGCCCGGCAGCGCGAGCAGCAGCAGCGTCGCCGCCCGGGCCCGGCGCAGCCCGCCTCGACATCGAGTGCCTCGACCGGACCGGTCAGCGGCCACGTGCGCCAGTTGGTGCCGATCGGCAGTCCGTACCGGGTGGCATGACGCATCACGTCGTGGTTCGCCAGGGTCCAGGTCGGTGTCGAACCGACCGCCGCTGCGCGCGGTGACCGCTTGGGCGATGGCGGCTCTGGCCGAATCGTGCTCCCACGGCGTGATCAGGAAGTCGAAGTTGAACGACTGGTGGTACTCGTCGGGCCGCAGGTACATCGGCAAGCGCTCCGGGCCGGACCCAGGCCTCGGCGACCATCATCACGTCGCGCCCGCAGTCATCGAGGATCCGTCGCCAGCGCCGAATGATCTCGTGCACGTCGTCGCGGTCCCAGTGCGGATGGTCGGGATGTGGCTGATCTCCAGCAACTCGTCGTCGGCGACGAGGTCGGGGAACGTCTGATCCTTGGTGAGCGAGTGGGCGACGTCGATTCGGAATCCGTCGACGCCGCGGTCGAGCCAGTACCGGAAGATGTCGTCGAACTCTGCCCGGACCTCCTCGTTGGTCCAGTTCAGATCGGGTTGGGTCGAGTCGAACAGGTGCAGGTACCACTGGCCATCGGGAACCTGCCGCCAGCCTGGGCCACCGAACACGGCTCGCCAGTTGTTCGGCGGCGAGTCACCGTTGGGGCCGCGAGCCCTCGCGGAAGATGTAGCGGTCGCGCTCGGGCGATCCGGGCGCCGCAGCGAGGGCGGCCTGGAACCACGGATGCTCGCTGGAGGTGTGGTTCGGCACGATGTCGATGACGACTCGGATGTCGAGCGTCGTGTGCGTCGGCGATCAGCGCCTCGGCGTGGGCGAGCGTGCCGAATCGAGGGTCGATGTCGCGGTAGTCGCGCACGTCGTAGCCACCGTCGTTGAGCGGGGAGGGATACCACGGCGAGATCCAGATCGCATCGATGCCGAGCTGACGCAGGTAGGGGAGTCGTGAGCGAATGCCCTCGAGATCGCCGGTGCCGTCACCGTTGGCGTCGGCGAACGACCTCGGATACACCTGGTACACGACGCCGTGGCGCCACCACGTGGTGCCGGTGTCGGCGGTGCTCGATGAGTTGGCGGGGGACGGTGATGCTTGCGTCACCGAACCAGTATGCATGCGCAACTCGAATCGAATCGCACCGTTGTTGAACTCAGCCGATCGACTCGCCGCGGTCCGCCCAATGCGGTGCCCGCAACTCGCGCTTGAGCACCTTTCCGGGGCCGGACTTCGGCAGCGGATCGGCGGAGAAGGCGATCGACCGGGGTGCCTTGTACCCGGCGATCCGGGTTCGGCAGTGGCCGATCAACGACCTGCTCGTCGACCTCGGCCCCCGGTCGCAGCACGACCACGGCGTGGACGGCCTCGCCCCACTGTTCGCTGGGGATACCGAACACGGTCGCTTCCAGCACGGCGGGATGGGTGTACAGCGCATCTTCGACCTCGGTGCAGTAGATGTTCTCACCGCCGGAGATGATCATGTCCTTCGAGCGGTCGAGCAGAAACAGATAGCCCAACTCGTCGAGCTTGCCGACGTCGCCCGACCAGTACCAACCATCGCGCAATGCGGCTTCCGTCTGGTCGGGCTTGTTCCAGTAGCCGGCCATCATGTTCGCCCCGCGGACCGTGACCTCGCCCGGCTCCCCAGCCGGGAGTGGGTCGACCGTTCTCGTCGCGGATGACGACCTGACAGCCGATCACGGGCTGGCCGGCCGACTTCTCGCGGTCGGTGCCCAGCATCTCGACCTCGTTCACGAGCCCGCTGATGATCGGTGACGTCTCGGTCGTGCCGTACAAGTGCAGGAACTGCGTGCCGGGGAAGGCCTCGACACCGCGCCGAACGACCTCCATCGCGATCGGCGAACCGCCGTGGGCGTAGACCTTGAAGTGTGAGACGTCGCGCGGCCGAGCGAGTTGTTCGTCGACGGTGGCGGCGACCATCGTGGGTACGCCGAGCGTCTGGGTGATCCGCTCCTGCTCGATCAGATCGAGCATCGTGCCGGGATCGAAGGTGGGCAGGATCACCTGGGTCGCCCCCACGAAGATCGACTGCAGCACGCTGACCGACCCGGCGGCATGGAACATCGGCGCCACGATCAGGTACCGGTCGTCGCCAGTGATCGGCTGGGTGACGTGCATGTTCCAGGCATTGGCGACCAGATTGCGGTGCGTCAGCATCACACCTTTGCTGACACCGGTCGTGCCGCCCGTGTAGAACAGGCCGGCCAGATCGCTCTCGTGCACGGCGCCGTCGTCGAAGCTGACCGGGTCGACGGCATCGAGGGCTGCATCGTATTCGCCGAGGTCGATACGGACCACGCGTTCCACGAGGTCGGCCAGACCACCCGGATCGTGGTCGCAGAACAACACCCGAGCACCGGAGTCCTCGAGCGCGTATGCCAACTCCGGTTGCGCCCAGCGGAAGTTGAGCGGCACCTGCACCCACCCGCCCATCGAGATCCCGCAATACAGCTCGGTGAACGGGATCGAGTTGAACGACAACACGGCGACGCGGTCACCCGCCTGGAGACCGAGCGACTGCAGGTATCCGTTGAGGCGCCGCAGCCGTTCGTCGAACTGGCGATAGGTCGATCGGGTCTCGCCGCAGACGAGGGCCTCGTGGTCTGGCGCGATGCTGAGCGCCCGTTTGATGGAGTCGACGAAGGTCTGCACAACACCATGATCGCATCTGGCGCTGTGGCACGAGAGATTGGATGCAACTACTGTCGGGTCACGATGACGAAGCAGACGACGCCGAAACACGGAATCACCCCGCCGAAGGGCAAGCCGACCCGGTCACGATCGGGCGGTTATGGCCGCAAGCGGGTCTTCGGACCGGTATCGCAGTGGATCGCCGTCACGGTGTTGCTGATCCTGGCGTTCGTGGTGTTGATCATCCTCACGGGTGGCGGTGATTTCAACCCGTTCAACGATCAGAACGGTCAGGCCGGGGCGATTGCCTCGACCGTGTTGGCGGCGGTCACGGCGTCCGGTTGAGCAGGCTCAGGCCGATCACCCGGTGGGGATCGGCGGGCTGACGCACTGCACGTAGTCGGCCACGTTCTGGGCGTGCTTGGCGTACACCGACGCGATGTCTCCGGATGGTCGAAGCGGTGACCCTCGCCGCCCACTCGTCGCGCTGGGCGATCACTCCGTCGCACCCTGATTCGTGGAAGATATCGACGGTCTGCTGGACGACCGCGGGCACGTCACCGTCGAACCGGATCGTGGCACTGGGGCGGAGCTCGATCTGGCGCCCGTCGAGTGTCTCTCCGACGAACACGAGGTCGGGCAGCGTGGTGGGTGGCGGTGTCGTGACGGGAGCGATCACGCTGGAACAGGTCGGCGACGCGCGGACCGCCTCGTCGGTGACCTTGGTGCATCGCAACGAGGCGAACGTGGCGGGGTCGTAGCCGATGATGCCGGGGTAGCGGCCCAGCTCGTCGGTGAAGGCGTTATACGAGCGACAGGCGATCAAGGCGGTGTCGAGCAGTTTGACCTGTTGGTCGACTTCGCCGGCCTGCGCCGCGTCGGCGACCGTTGCGGCGCAACCCGTCGGGGCAGCCTCGGGTTCGGGGTCGAGCGCGTCGCAGCCGGCGGTGACCGTCACGGCCAGCACGCCGAATCCAATCAGTCGGAAAGCTGGCCCGAGCCGTCGAGAAGAGTGTGGGTGGCGCAACACGAGAGGGCCATGTTGGCGCACGAGCGGACGCAATGCCAGTCTCCCCGCAGCGATCGGTCGCAGAGAGGGTGGGCGACGGGTGCCTGCCGCTATCCTCGGGGGCGCTGGCGACGTGGCCGAGTGGCTAAGGCAACGGCCTGCAAAGCCGTCAACGTGGGTTCGATTCCCGCCGTCGCCTCCAGCGTGGAAGGGCTCCCGGTCATCGATCGGGGGCCCTTGCCGCGTTCGGGACGCGATCAGCGCGACGGTTGGCCGAGTGGGCGACTGCCCATGTTGCCGAACGGTCCACCGACCGACAGGGCAACGGAGTCAGCCCGTCTTCCAGCCCGTTGCCGGGTGGCGCCGACCGACAACAACACGGGTTCGACGATGGGTTCGAGTGGGCTGAACAACGAGAGTGATTGCAGTTCGTCGAGCGCAACCATGGTCGAGCGCATCGCGTCGGCAGGTACCGGGTGGCTGATCAGGTAGCCCTGCGCCTTGTCGCACCCCATGTCTCGCAGGCATCTGCAGCTGCTGCACGGTCTCGACTCCTTCGGCGACGAGGTCGAGCCCCATCGACCGTGCCATCGCAATGATGGTTCGAACGAGCGAGCGCTCGGTGCCCTCCTCGCCGAGCCCACGCACGAAGGCGCGGTCGATCTTGATCCGCTGAATCGGGAACTGCTGCAGGAGCGACAGCGACGAGTAGCCGGTTCCGAAGTCATCGAGTGCCAGTCGAACCCCCATCCCGCGAATCTGACGCAGGGTGGATTGGGCCAGTTCGGGTTCTTCGAGCATCATCGACTCGGTCATCTCGATCCACAGCAGGTGGGAGGCGACACCGGATCGGTCCAACGCGTCGAAGACGATCTCTGCGAAGTGCGGGTCGGCGATCTGTCGCGGCGACACGTTGACCGACATCGTCGTGGTGGGTGCGACGACCCCGGAGTCGATCCAGCCCCGCAGTTCTCGCAACGCGTCGTGAAGCGCCCACGCGCCGAGTTCACAGATGATGCCGGTTTCCTCGGCGACCGGAATGAAGTCGGCCGGCGAAACCAGCGTTCCGTCCTGACGCCGCCAGCGCATGAGCGCTTCGAAGCCGCTGACCCGCCCGGTCACGATGTCGACGATCGGCTGATGATACAGCCGCATCTCCTTTCGTCCGATCGCCCCGTGAAGGGCGTGCTCGACATCCATCCGGCGAGCGAGGTGGGCCTGCATCGAGTCATCGAACAGCGCCACTCGGTTGCGGCCGTCGGCCTTGGCGCGGTGGGTGGCGATGTCGGCCCGCCGCATCAGTTCCTCGGCGGACAGGGTGCGATTGCGGGGCGTGACTGCCACGCCGATGCTGGCGGTGACGAATACGGTCGAGTCGGCGACCGTGATCGGCTGGCTGAGTGCGAGTCGAATCGCATCGACGCGCATCATCGCGTCGGCTGTCGAGCTGCTCGTGCCGTCGACGATGACGAAGTCGTCGCCACCGGAGCGGGCCACGGTGCCTCCGAAACCGGAAACGGCAAGGCCGAGCCGGTCTGCGACCACGACCAGCACACTGTTGGCATCGAAGTGACCGAGGCTGTCGTTGATGTTCTTGAACCGATCGAGGTTGAGCTGGATGATCGTCGGCTGGAACTCCGACCGCCAGGTGGTGTCCAACAGGTGGGTCACCACCTCGACGAATCGGCTACGGGTCGGAAGGCCGGTCAGCTCGTCGCGGTTCACGCGCTGCATCAACGTGGTGCGGGCGCGGGCGTGATCGTGGATGGCGGTCGTCATACGGGCGACCAGGGTGACGACGAGCGCCAACGTGGTGATCGTTCGCACCGCTGCATCGACGTTGGACGACGGAGGGATGATGGCGATCGCAGCGATCGGCCCGCTCAGCCCGAGCGTCATGACCGTCAAGCGGGCCTTGGAGACCTGGCGGTGCTCGGACGCGTGTCTCGTCGACGACCAGTATCTCTGGCCCGTCGCGTGCACGAGACCGGCGCACAGCAACAGGAAGGCGATCAGGTAGACCCCGACCGAGATCGACAGGGAGTAGGAAGGCAAGATCTCGACGAGCCGCAAGTTTGCGACCACTGCTGCTGCGACGTTGGCGGCGGCGGCCGCCACCACGAACTGCATCGATCGATTACGAGTCAGACCGACGCCCAACAGATCGATCGAGAACGTCAGGATCAGAACACTGATCGGCAGGTAAGCGGTGCCCACGATCGCCAACGCCGGATTCATCCCGTGATCGTTGATGAGCGGATTCGTCACGAGCAGCCAGGTCATGATCGACGCCCCGATCCCGATCGCCACCATGTCGGTCACGTCACGTCGCGACATCATCCCGTTGCGCCTCACGGCGGCGATCGTGAGGATCGCGCTGAGTGCGAGGCCGACGCCGAGATCGAGCAGAACGGTGAGCCAGTCGACCTCTGAGGTATGGGGAACCAGCGCATCGATCGGCTCGGTCGCCAAGCGTGCGCTCGTCAGCACCAGGGCCGCCACGAACGGAAGCGGTATCCGGGCGATCAGCCTTCCGGCCACCGCGGCTGCGACGCCGCTGATCACGATGCAATAGCGCCACCACGGGTCGAGCAGATCGTCGGTGGTCGCGATCAAGCCGGCAAACACGACTGCGAGCACGATGAACAGCCATGGTGTCGCTCGTGTCAATCGATTCATAGTGGCACTCCAAGCGTGAGTCACCGTTGGTACGGTTTCCCGGTGATTGTCAACTTCGTGTCATCTATCGGTCAGAACTTCAAGATTCCGTAGGAATTTCTTTTGGTGAGGCTTCGGCGCTCCGATCGGATGCGACAAGCTGGCACGGAGACGGTGTCGCCAGGCGCTACCGTTGGACCGATGGCCGCCGGGGTCCACGTTCACACATGACCAGCACCGACACATTCACCACCGTCGTCGTCCCCGGTTCGCACTTGATGTCGGCGCTGCTCGGTCCGCGCGATCAGTTTCTGCGCCAGATCGAACAGCAGTTTCCGGACACCGATGTGGCGGTGCGCGGCAACGAGATCGCGGTGCGTGGCGGCGACACGGCACAGGTCGGACGGTTGTTCGAGGAACTGGTCGGTCTGCTCGAGCACGGCCACGAACTCGACGAACGCACGATCGAGCGGTCGATCGGCATGGTCCGTTCCGACGAGCGGCCGACCGAAGTGCTGACCCACCAAGTGTTGCGCGGTGCAAAGGGTCGCAACGTGCGCCCCAAGACAGCCGGACAAAAGCGATACATCGACGCCATTCGAGACAACATCGTCACGTTCGGGATCGGCCCGGCGGGCACGGGTAAGTCGTGGCTGGCGGTGGCGATGGCGGTCCAGGCACTGCAGGCCAAACAGGTTCAGCGGATCATCCTCACCAGGCCTGCTGTCGAGGCGGGCGAACGTCTGGGATTTCTGCCAGGCGACATGATGGCCAAGATCGACCCGTACCTGCGACCGTTGTACGACGCGCTGTACGACATGGTCGATCCAGAGGGCGCCGCCAAGTTGATCGAGCGTGGCACGATCGAGGTGGCGCCGTTGGCGTTCATGCGCGGCCGAACGCTGAACAACAGTTTCATCATTCTCGACGAGGCCCAGAACACGACGCCTGAGCAGATGAAAATGTTTCTGACCCGCATCGGGTTCGGCTCGCGAGTGGTCGTGACGGGCGACGCAACCCAGGTCGACGTGCCGCACGGCCGATCCGGTGTGCGCGGACTCGAGCGGGTCCTCGGCGGAATCGATCAGTTGGCGTTCGTGTACTTGACGGCATCCGATGTGGTGCGTCACAAGATCGTCGCCGACATCGTCGAGGCCTACGAGCGCGACACCGAGACAACCGAGAACAACAAACACAACCGGTCCGAACCGCGGGCCGGCCAACGTATTCAGCGGAAGCGAGAAACAGCCACCGATGGGTGAACCTGGCAGTCCCACCGGCGTCGATGCGCCGTCCGAGGTCGCCGTCGTCGTCAGCGACGAACAGACCGAGGTCGCAATCGACGTCGACCGGTGGGCAAAACTGGCTACCGACGTGCTGTGTGCCGAGGGTCGCAGCGGCGAACTCACGTTGACGTTCGTGGATCGTGCCGAGATCGCCCAACTGAACGCCGAGCACATGGGCATGACCGGGCCGACCGACGTGCTGTCGTTCCCGCTCGATGCGTTCGACGATCCGACCGACCCGGCGCCCGTGGCTGGTATCGGCCCGGTGCTGCTGGGCGACGTCGTGATCTGCCCTGGTGTCGCCGCCGACTCGGCGCCCGATCACGCCGGTACCATCGACGACGAACTTGCCCTGCTGACCGTCCACGGAGTGCTTCACGTGCTGGGCCACGACCACGCCGAGCCCGAAGAAACAACGACCATGCGACGACGCGAACTCGAACTCCTCATCGATCACCACTGGCGGGGGCCGGCACCGAGCGGGTTCGCCCAGCAACAGGGCATCGCATGAGCCCGATCATCGCAGCCACCTTGAACGGCACCGACGTGCTGATGCTGGCAGTCATCTTCGTACTGTTGTTGGTGCTGGTCTTCTTGGCCGTCGCCGAGATGGGGCTGTCCAAGATGACCAAGCCCAAGGCGGCTGCGCTGGCTGATGAAGGCCGCCGCTCCGGCCCGGCCTTGCTCAAGCTGGTCGCCCATCCCGAACGTTGGGTCAACCCGCTGTTGCTCACGGTCAACATCTGCCAGACCGTGCAGGCCACCCTCACCGGCATCGTGGCCGGCCGACTGTTCGGGACCGTTGGTGTGGCGATCGGTGTCACGCTCAACGTGATCGTGTTCTTCGTGCTGGCCGAGGCGGTCCCCAAGACCTACGCCATCATCCACTCCGAACGAGCAGCCCAGTTGACGGCGCGTCCGATCAACGCCTTGGTGTCGTTTCCGGCGCTGCGGCTGGTATCGAGGGCACTGATCGGGTTGACGAACGTGATCGTGCGCGGCAAGGGCCTCAAGAAGGGCCCGTTCGTGAGCGAGCAGGAGTTGCTCGGCATCGTGGAAGCAGCGGCTCACGACGAGGTGATCGAACACGAGGAACGCGAGTTGATCGAGAGCATCATCGAGTTCGGTGACACGATCGCCCGAGAAGTGATGATGCCTCGACCGGACATGGTGATCGTGGAGAACGAAGCGACCGTCACGAATGCACTCGATCTGGCGATCGCCAACGGGTACAGCAGGTTGCCGGTGTTCGCCCCTGATGACACCGATGTGCTGGGTCTGGCCTATACGAAAGACCTGATTCGGGCCGAGCGGGAGGGCCGCGGAGATCTTTCCGTGCTCGATCTGGTCCGCCCGGTGCGCTTCATCCCGGAGAACAAGCCGGTCAGCCGGTTGATGCGCGAGATGCAGGCCGGCAAGTTCCATCTGGCGATCGTGGCAGACGAGTACGGCGACGTAGCCGGCTTGATCACGCTCGAGGACTGTCTCGAGGAGCTGGTCGGTGAGATCGTCGACGAGTACGACACCGAGGATCACTCGGTCGAACAGCTCCCCAACGGCGACTACCTGCTCGACGGCGGGATGTCGATCGACGAACTCAACGAACTGGTCGACGGCAAGCTCCCGAACGCCGACTGGGACACACTCGGGGGCCTCGTGTTCAGCACGCTCGAGCACGTTCCGAGCCCGGGCGAGGAGCTCGAGCTCGACGGCTGGCGGTTCACCGCAGTCGAGGTGGAAGGGCGTCGCGTGCGCCTGGTGCGGGTACACCGGCTGCCACCCGACGATCCGGACGCCGAATCCGAACCAGATCCAACCGTCGACTGACAGCGCTGTCGACCTGCCGATCACTCAGCTGTCCGCGCTGCGCAGCCCTTCCAACACCGGGCGGGCAAACAGTACGGCGGCGATCAAGGTGATGCCGCCTCCGATCAAATACGGTGCCCGGAGGTTGGTCCAGTAGGCAGCGAACCCGCCGGCGGCCACCCCGACGGCACTCGCCGTTGCGCCCAGCCAGCGGTAGACACCGTTGACGCGGCCGAACCGGTCGCCGGGGATCAACCGCTGGCGGACCGTGACGGTGACCACGTTCCAGACGGTGATCGCGAACCCCAACACAAACCCGGCCGCTGCCACGATCCATGGCTCCGATGCCAGCCCGATCGCCACCTGGGCAGTTCCGAACACCAGATACGGCACCACGACGGCGGTCCGCAGGCCGACCAGATCGATGATCCGGTAGGCGATCAGACCACCCGCCGCGGCGCCCATCGCTGTGATCGCCAACAGCAATCCGAACTCGAAGCTGTCGAGGCCGAGCTCGTCGATGGCGTACTTGACGAAGATGCCCTGACCGAACATCAGGCCGAGGTTCGTCAAGGCGAACATGGCGGCGAGGGTCCTGAGCAACGGGTGGTCGAACAGCCAGCGCAGACCTGAGCGAAGGCTGCCCTCGAGCGGTGCAGACAGGTCGATCGGCGGCACCCTGGTCACCCGAATGCTCAGAATCAGCAGGGCGGCCACGGCAAACGATGCGGCGTTCGACGAGAACGGCAGCCCGAGCGAAACCTCGAACAGCAGGGCGCCGATCGAGAGTCCGGCGATGCTGCCTGCCACGATCTCGGCGGTGATCAGCAGGCCGTTGGCGCGGGCGAGCTGGTGTGGTTCGACGAGCATCGGCAGGAATGCCTGGGCTGAGCTGTCGAACAGCACTTCGCACGACCCGACCACAACCAGCAAGCCGAACAACGACCAGATCGACAGATTGTGTGTGACCGCACCGATCGCGATGCCGGCGAACAGACCGACACGAATCAGGTTGGCCGACACCATCAGCTGCTGACGATCCAGCCGGTCCACGATCACGCCGACGGGAAGCGCCAGCAGCATCCACGGCACGAACGTTGCGAACACGACGAGTGAGATCAGTCGTTCGTCGTCGGTCAGCGACAGGGCGAGCAGTGGCATGGCCACGAAATTGATGCCGTCGCCGAGGTTGCTGATCGCACTCGCTGCCCATTGACGCCAGTAGGCGGCAGGCAGGCTGCGTGTGGGGGTGGGGGTGGGGGAAGTGATGATCACGGTCGGCGCAGGCTCACGACGCACACCGTTGGGTGCGCACGCTCGGCAGGCTACTCCGCAGAGTTCGGGAGCTCATGACGACGCAGTTTGCCGAGCGACGTGCGCGGCAACTGTTCGCAGAAGATCAGCCGGCGAGGGGCGCAGAACCCGGGCATCGTGGCCTTGACGGTGTCGCGCAGGCTGTCGAGCGACGGTGGCGAGTGCGGGTCGGCCGGTACGACCAGAGCCGTCACGAGTTCGCCCCATTCGGGGTCTGGAACGCCGATGATCGCCACGTCGCTGATGTCCGGCCTGACGGACAACACGGCTTCGACCGGCTCGGGCCACACGTTCTCGCCCCCGCTGATGATGAGATCACGGCGCCGGCCATGGATGGTCAGCAACCCGTCTGCATCGAACTCACCCAGGTCGCCGGTCGGGAACCAGCCGTCAGCGGTGCGCGGATCGGAGCCGTCGCGATAGCAGCGCAGCAGCATTGGACAGCGCAGATGCACTTCGCCGTCGACGATTCGGATCTCGACGCTGTCGAGCGGCCGTCGGTCGTAGACCACGCCGCTTCCGGTCTCCGTCATTCCGTACGTGGTGACAGCGTTGGCCGGCCGATCTGCTGGGGGTCGCGATCCGCCCAGCACGATGACCCGGAACAGTGACGGATCGATCCGGCGAACCGCCGTTGATACGAGTGACACCAGCGAGGCGCCGCTGTGTTCGACTGCGGCGACTTCGAAGCCGGGCAACACCGTCAGGCGCACACCGGTATGCAGCGCCCGCGTCACCACCGAGAGCCCGCCGACGTGGGAGAGCGGCAGGCAAGCCAGCCAGTGATCGTCGCGACCGACGCCGAGCCGGTCGGACGTCGCCGCCGCAGACGCAGCCACGGCGTCATGGGTGAGCACGACCCCCTTGGGGACTCCGGACGACCCGCTGGTGGCGACCACCAAGGCGTCGCCGCGCTCAACTGGCTGGGTGCTCGCCAATTCGGTTCGGATGCCGTCGGCGTCAACGATGGCTGCCACCCCGAAGCGGGCGAACAGGTCGGCCCTGGCGGCGGTGGGAAGCCGTTGGTCGACCGGAAACACGGCGTCGCCGTGCGACCAGGCTCGTTCCAACTCGTCGACGAAGGTCGGTCCTCCTGCCAGGTCGAGTGCTACCAGTTGCTGCACGCTCAGGCGGTGACCGGATCGATCGGCGTGTGGACGCCCTCGACCTGCTGGATCTGCTCGGCGATCGCCAGGCACCGCAGGTCGGTGAACTTGTCGCCCATCACTTGCACACCGACCGGGAGACCGGCCGCCATGCCGCACGGAACGATCGCTGCCGGGATGCCGAGCAGATTGGCAGGAAGCACCGGCCGCAGCGTGTCGCGCATGATCGTGACGACCTCGTCGCCACGCAGGTCGGCGCCGTGCTCGAAGGCCGGCAGGGCCCACGTCGGTGAGAGCAGGACCGGGTGCTGCTCGAAGAACGACGACCATGCCCGCATGGCGCCGTAGCGGGCACCCTGCAGCTCGACCGATGACTGCAATGTCGGCGCCGGGTACTGGCCCGTCATCGAGTCGAGCACGGAACGAGCGTCGTCTGACAGGACCATGTCCAACAAGGGACGCATGATCGACAGGTCGCCGATCAGCAGCATCGCCCACAGTTCGAGAATTTGCTCGTACGCCGGCGGGACTGCCTCGACGACGTCGTGACCCTGGTCGGACAACAGATCGGCGGCATGCCGCACGGCGGCGGCGATCTCGGGGTGGGTCGCTCCTCCGGGTGGGTCCGCCATCACGGCGACCGTGAGGTGCTCGCCGTCGGCGAGGTCGGTGAGGTGGGCGGGCACCGAACGCGGATCGCGGGCGCTCCATCCTGCGACCGCCAGCAGACCGGCTCGCACGTCGGCGACGCGGCGCGCCATCGGACCTTCCGCCAGCATCTGTTGGGCTGCGAGCAGCTGGTCCTCAGGAGGGACGACGGTGGCCATCGGAACGACACCGGTGGTCGGTTTGATCGAGGCGATGCCACAGCAGTGGGCCGGGTTGCGAAGCGATCCGCCGATGTCGTTGCCGAGCCCGATCGGGCTCATGCCGGAGGCGATCGCCGACGCCTCGCCACCGCTCGACCCGCCCGCTGTGACGTTCGGGTTCCAGGGGTTGCGGGTGAGCCCGTGCAGGGCGGAGTCGGTGTGGACCCGCAGGCCGAGGTCGGGCAGGTTGGTGCGGGCGAACGGAATCGCCCCGGCGGCCCGCATCCGCTCGACGGTGGGGGCATCGATCGGTGCCACCGCCTCAGCGAACGCCGGGACACCCTGGGTCGTCGGGGTGCCGGCCAGGTCGATGTTCTCCTTGACCGTGCACGGCACGCCATGCAGCGGACCGAGTGACGCCCCCGCCGCGACCGCTCGGTCGGCGGCGTCTGCCGCCGCCCGTGCTTCGTCGTCGAGCCGCCGCACGATCGCGTTGAGGCTGGGGTTGACGGCGTCGACGCGGGCCAGGTGGGCTTCGAGAACCTCACGGCTCGAGGCGTCGCGATTGCGGATCTTCTCGGCCAGTTGAAGGGCCCCGAGTTGCCAGAGTTCGCTCATCGGCCCATCATGGCGCATACATGACCACCGACCAGAACCCCACCGCCCCAGATCGACCTGCCCCGCGGTTGTCCGACTGGGTCGCCGGTGCCCGACCGCGGACGCTGCCGGCGGCGATGGTGCCGGTCGCGGTCGGCGCCGCCTGTGCCGCCGGAACGGGGCCGTCGTTCGGTGACGGTGTGGTCTGGTGGAGGGTCGGCGGCGCCCTCGCTGTCTCATTGCTGCTCCAGGTCGGCGTCAACTACGCCAACGACTACAGCGATGGCGTGAAGGGCACCGACGATGTGCGGGTCGGACCGATGCGGCTCGTCGCCACGGGTACCGCATCGCCGGGTTCCGTCAAGCGGGCGGCCCTGGCGTCGCTGCTGGCGGCGGCGATCGTGGGACTGATCCTGGCGGCGGCGACCACGTGGTGGTTGATCGCTGTTGGCGCCGTGGCGATCCTTGCGGCGTGGGGATACACCGGCGGCCCGCGACCGTACGGCTACCTCGGGCTCGGAGAGTTGTTCGTGTTCGTGTTCTTCGGCTTGGTGGCGACGGTCGGCACGACCTACCTGGCGATCGAAACGATCCCGGGCATCACCTGGGTGGCCGCCACCGGCGTCGGCTTTCTCGCCTGTGCGCTGCTGGTGATCAACAACCTGCGCGACATCCCGACCGACACAGCGGTCGGCAAACGCACGCTTGCGGTTCGGATCGGTGACCGCAAGACGCGTCAGCTGTACGCAGGTTTGATCGTGGGAGCATTCATCGTGGCGGCCGTGTCTGCCGGCGAGCGGCGTTGGTCGCTGTTGGCGCTCGCCGCCCTCACGATCTCCAGGGAGCCGATCCAGAAGGTGCTCGACGGGGCGACCGGCAAAGATCTGATCCCAGTTCTCGGTGCAACCGGTCGGACCCAGCTGGCCTACGGCCTGCTGTTCGGGATCGGTCTGGCACTCGGCTGACCGCCGTCAGACGCGAGCTGAGCCACTCGGCGACCGCGTCGGCGGTAGCGGCGGGCCGCTCGGTGTGGGCAGCGTGCCCTGCGCCGGCGATCGCGACCAACGTGGCATCGGGGAGGCGTTCGGCCATCCGGTGTGCGATCTCGGTGAACTTGGCGTCCAGTTCGCCGGCGATCACGAGCACCGGAATCTCGATCTGGTCGAGTTGCTCCCAGATCGATTCCTGGTGCCCCGTGCCCCAGGTGCGCAGGCTGTTGGCCAAACCGTCGACGGTGTTGCGACGGCGGTGGACCAGCCCCTGCTCGTCGAGTGGGAGGGTGGCGAACAGGGGAGCGGCCAACCATTCATCGAGGAAGCGTTCCAGCCCGATCTGTTCCAGCCGGGCCGCACGCTGGTCGTCGAGTTGCTGTCGTTCGATCCGCAGCGCTTCGTTCTCGATCCCCGGTGTCGCCCCGACCAGCACCAACCGCTCGACCTGGTCGCCGCCGCTCAGGGCCGCCAGCAAGGCGGCGCGACCGCCCATCGAATACCCGACATACGTGCCACGTCCGGCGAGTTCGACCATGCGGACGACGCCCGGTGTGATCTCGGTCCGATCCTGTCCGCTCAGCCCGTGGCCCGGCAGGTCGACGAAGGCGAGTGCCGCCGCGTTCGGCAGCCGATCGTCGATCAGTTGGGCGCAGCGGTGCCAGTGGTGATGGGTCTGGGTGAACCCGTGTAGGAAGACCAGACGCTCCGCCAGATCGGTACTCGATGGGGCGGAGTCAGATGTCGCAGGCATCGTCGGCGCACTGCTCGGCCTCTGCCACGGCGGCGGGGGCTGCATCGGCGACAACCTTCTCGTTGAGGCGGCGCAGCACGTTCACGAAGGTCTCCGTGTCCTGAGCGCCGGGGATCGCCCACTGGCCATTGATCACGAACGTCGGCACGGCGCTGATGCCGTGATCGCCGGCTTGTTCGAGATAGGCGGCGACCTCGCCACGACCCCGGTCTGTCTCGAGGAAGTCGAACATCTCGGCGCGGTCGAAACCGACTTCGGCGGCGCAGTCGGCCAGCACATCGGGGTCGCCGATGTCGAGCCCATCGATGAAGTACGCCTGGAGCAGCCGCTCCTTGAGGGCCTCCTGCGGCACCGGCGAATCGGGCTGCTCGGCCAGCCACAGCATTCGGTGGGCGAGCAGGGTGTTGGCGCGCAGAGCACGGTCCATCCGAAACGCCAGACCATCGCCCGCCGCTGCCTCGGTGACCCGCTCCAGGATCGCGGTCGCCTGCTCGGGGCCGCCGAACTTGCGGGCGTATGCCTCGAACACGGGTTGCGACTTGCCGGGCGACGCTGTGGGGTCGAGTTGGTAGGGACGGTAGACGATCTCGAGATCGATCTCGCCGGCGAGTTGCTCGACGGCACGCTCGAATCGGCGCTTGCCGATGTAACACCACGGGCATACGACATCGGACCAGATCTCGACCTGAATCGCTGGGGCGTTCATGGTTCGCGACCCTACGCCTCGTATCGTCGGAACGCATGACCGCGGGCGACGCATCCTTGATCGGCAACGCCAACGCCACGGCGTGCGCCACGTTGGTCGACGAGTGGGTCCGTTGCGGCGTCCGGCATGCCGTGATCGCCCCCGGTTCGCGCAGCACTCCGCTGGCGATCGCCCTGGCGGAACGCTCCGAGCTGTCGGTCCACGTCGTGCACGACGAGCGTGTTGCCGCGTTCGCGGCGCTCGGCCTCGGCCTCGACGGGGTCCCGGCCATCTTGCTGTGCACGAGCGGCACAGCGGCGGCCAACTTCCACCCTGCGGTGGTCGAGGCCGGGCTGAGCGGCGTGCCGATGATCGTCGCCACGGCCGACCGGCCGCCCGAACTGCGTGGCGTCGGCGCCCCACAGACCATCGATCAGCTCGACCTGTACGGCACGTCGGTCCGGTGGTTCCACGACGCGACACCCCCCGACGAGGCCGATCCGGTGTCGTGGCGACCGCTCGCTCGGCGTGCCTTCAGCTCGGCCGCGACCGGTCCGGTGCACCTCAACCTGCCATTCCGCGAACCGTTGCTCGGAACCGCCGATCCGCTACCGGAGCCCCTCGACCCACCGGTCGACTCAGCGCTGCTCGTACCACCCGCCGGTGACGCCGGCCCACCGATCGATCCGTCGCTCGACCGCCAGCGCGGGGTGATCGTTGCCGGCGGGCGACACGGTGTTCCGGTGGCGGAGATCGAGGCGCTGGCGGCTCGCCTCGGGTGGCCGGTGTTGGCGGATCCGAGCTCTGGATGCCGTTCGTTCGACCAGTCGGTGACCGCCTTCGACTCCTTGCTCCGACACATCGACTTCGCCAGGGCACACGCACCGGAGCTGGTCGTTCGGTTCGGGCGGCCACCGGCGTCGAAGGTGTTGTCACAATGGATCGTCGCCTCCGCAGCGCCCGTGTTGCAGATTGGCGGCCCCGGTGTGATCGACCCCGACCACAACGTGGCGAGGATCTGTTCGATCGGCGATCTGTTCGTGCTGACCGGAGCCGCAGGAACACCGTGGCTGGCCCGTTGGCGACACGCCAACACCCGAGCCGAGCAGGCGATCGAGCTGGCGATCGGCGAGCTGCCGGTCAGTGAGCCAGGTGTTGCCAGAACGGTCGCCGGTGCGATCGACCCAGGGGTCGAGCTCGTCGTGGCGTCGTCGATGCCCGTTCGTGACCTGGAATGGTTCGGCGGCCCGGCCGCCCGGGCCCACGCCAACCGGGGCGCCAATGGCATCGACGGTGTGATCTCGACGGCGCTCGGTCGTGCCATGTCCGGTCGCTCGACGGTCGTACTCCTGGGCGACATCGCGTTCGCTCACGACAGCAATGCGTTGGTGGGTCTCGCCGCCCGCAATGTCGACCTGCGGATCGTCGTGGTCGACAACGGAGGTGGCGGGATCTTCAGCTTCCTCCCGCAGGCCACCCAGCTCGCCCCGGCGAGGTTCGAGCAGTTGTTCGGAACGCCGCACGACACCGACATCGAAGCACTCGCGTCGGCATACGGTGTCGCCGCTCGCACCGTGTCGACACTGGACGATCTGGCGGTCGCCGTGCGAGCATCCGGCCCGAGCGTGACGCGGGTCGTCACCGACCGCGTCGAGAACGTGCGTCATCACGATCTGATCAACGCCGCTGTCGCCGCCGCCCAGCGCTGACCCACCCAGGGAACTGGCTTCAGTCGCCGGTGGGGTTCTCGATGCGGTGCACCGGTCCTGCGACCGAGACCGCCAGCAACTCACCGGTCGCGTCGGGCGAGATCGCCACGACGTTCGGCACCTTGCCGAGCTCGACGATCCGACCGGCGTCTCCGGCGGCGTTCGCTTCGAGCGCCCAGATCCGTCCGCTGCAATAGTCGCCGAACACATACCACCCGACGAGGTCGGCCATCACATCGCCGCGGTACACCTGGCCGCCGCTGACCGAACAGCCCAGCTCGCCGTGGACGTAGTCGAAGAACGGAGCCTGGTGGCCGTCGGGGCTGAGCGTCTTGTCGTTGGCGCTCGGACCCTCGAGAGCGGGCCATCCGAAGCTGATCCCGCGCCCGGCGCCATCGGCCGCCAGCGCCACGTCGACCTCTTCGTAGAAGTACTCGCCGACGTCACCGAACCAGAGGTCGTCCGTTTCGGAGTCGAACGACGCCCGCCACGGGTTGCGGACCCCGTACGACCAGATCTCGGGCAGGGCGTCGTCGACGCCCACGAAGGGGTTGTCGGCCGGCACCGTGAACGCCGCCGTCGTCGACGGCGCCGGGTCGATCCTCAGGATCTTGCCGAGCGGTGAGGTCAGGTCCTGGGCGACCTGGCGGGCGTCTTCGAACAGCCCTCCGTCGCCGAGGAAGATGTAGAGGTAGCCGTCGGGGCCGAACAGCACCGAACCTCCGTTGTGGGGCTCGGCCGGTTGCGGCAACGAGTAGACCACACGAACGCGTGCCGGGAGCGATCGTGCCGTCAGCGGCGACACCGTATTCGAGGATCTCGGTGATGCCCTCGCTGACGACGTTGAGGTAGAGGGCGTCGCCGGCTGGGGAGAAGGTGGCGGCCAACAGGCCCTCCTCGAAACCCCCGACCACCTGGTCCCTGAAGTCGAGCACCGCAGTCCCCAGCGTTGGGGCATCGCCTGCGAGGTCGACGATCGGGAGCACGATGCCCGGCCGCCCGATCAGGTATGGGGTGCCGTCGGTCGGTCTGACGATGATGTCGACGGGCTGCTCGGCTGAGAACAGTTCGGGCCCGACCACCGCACTCGGTTCGGGGCCGTCGCCCGGCACCCCGGAGGTGGTGGTGACATCCCACCACGACAGCGTCGTCTGGGTCGGCCCGGCCGCGTCGCCGGCGCAGGCACCCAGCAACCCGAGCGCCAGCACACCGGCCAGCACCGGCGGCGCGCCGCTCAGGCGAAAAATACGGATCGACATCGCAACCAGTATCGCCTACGGCCGAACGATGGCGCTGAGCATGGCCTGGAACTTTGCCTGTGTTTCGGCCAACTCCGACAACGGCTCGCTGTCGGCGACGATCCCGCCACCCGCCACCAGGCGTGCCGAGTGGCGGTCCTCGCTGAGTTCGGCACAGCGCAGCGTCACGGCCCACCGTCCGTCGCCGTTGGCGTCGACCCAACCGACGGCGCCGCCGTATCGGCCGCGCTCGAATCCCTCGACCTCGAGGATCAGCTCGATCGCCGCATCGCGTGGATACCCGCCGACCGCGGGTGTCGGCTGCAGCGCCCGCACCAGTTCGATCACCGTCGGGGTCGGCTTCGACAGCATGCCTTCGGCCTGCGATCCGAGGTGTTGCACGTTGGCGACCTTCACGATCGACGGCTCGGGAGCCCAGTCGAGGTAGCTGCAGTAGGGGAGCAGGGTGTCGCGCACCATCTCGATCGCCGCTTTGTGCTCGATCTGGTTCTTGGGGCTGGCCTGCAACTCGGCCGCCAGGCGGGCGTCGGTCTCGGGGTCGCCGGTGGTGGGCGTGGTGCCTGCCAGCGGGTGGGCGCTGACGATGTCACCCTCGACGGCCACCAGCAGTTCGGGTGAGGCGCCGATCATTCCGTCGATCGAGAACCGGTAGCTGGTGGCGAAGGTTGCCTTCAGTCGGCGCAGCACGGCGTGGATGTCGATCGCTCGTTCAGAGGTGACCTGGACCGGTCGGGCGATCACCGCCTTGTGGAGTCGGCCGTCGCGGACCGCCTGTCGAGCTGCTGCGACGGCTGCCAGGTAGTGGGCGACCTCGACCCCGGGCCGGATCGAGAACGACGCTGCCGACGGGACCGGACCAGCCGTCGGATTCAGGTCGAGCTCGGCGTCGTCGATGCGGGTCAACCACTGCCGTCCATCGGCATCCTTGCCGACGACGACCTGCGGCACGATCAGTTCGGCCGGCGAGCCGGGCAGGAACGGGATCGTACCGATCGCGATCGGCCCGTTCGTGTCGCCGACTCGATCGTCGTGTTCGATCGCTGCCAAGAACTCGACGGCTCTGTCGACGGAGATTCGGGCCGCAACGCCGCGGCCGGCGAAACCGACACCCTCGCGAACGAACAGATATCCGTCGCTTCGGGCGATGTCGTTGAGATCGACATCGACGTCGAGTTTCGTGGTGATCGCCTTCATCGTGCGCTCAGTCTCGCGTGGCGAGCAACTGTTGGGTGAGGCCCCCCGAAAGCAGGTGATGGCTTGCATCGCCGAACCCCGCTCGATGCAACATGGCGATCATCTCGCCGGGTTCCGGCAGGTAGGCCACGCTCTTGGGCAGGTAGCGGTACGCCGCACCATCGCTGAGCAGGGCCCCGATCCTTGGCACCACCTTGCCGAAGTAGATGTTGTTGCCGAACCGGATCACCCGGTTCTTGGGGATCCCGACGTCGAGCAACGCGATCCGACCACCAGGGCGGACGACACGGGCCAGCTCCTCGAAGAATGCCGGCAGTTCGAGCAGGTTGCGCAGTGCGAACCCACACGTGACCCCGTCGACGGAACGGTCCCGGACAGGGAGTCGCAGGATGTCGGCTTGCGTGCGGGGAACGCCGGAACGGTCTGCCGCCAACATGCCGTAGGACAGGTCCATCGAGATCGGGGTCAGGTGTGCCCGCTGCAGGTCGATGCACAGGTCACCGGTGCCCGATGCCAGGTCGAGCACGGTCGACCCGGCGGGTAGGGCGAGGCCGCCAACGGTCTTGCGGCGCCACCGCACGTCGAGCCGGA
Source organism: uncultured Acidimicrobiaceae bacterium (assembly GCA_963700265.1). Taxonomy (GTDB): domain Bacteria; phylum Actinomycetota; class Acidimicrobiia; order Acidimicrobiales; family Ilumatobacteraceae; genus Ilumatobacter. Next base: position 168,574 of record CAVOWX010000015.1, read on the forward strand.
ACGTCATGATTCTGTTGACCAGGTCGTAGCGCGGAGCGATCGCGTCGAACATCTCGCGAACGGCCTGCTTCTTCTCGTCACCCTCGGGAAGGGTGTCGCGGTCCCATGAGGAACCAGCGTTCGCGCTCGACATCGCCAAGCAGGCTACCGAGCCATCCTCGACGACCGATGTGCCGAGGGCACCGGAGACGCCGAGGATGATGTGTTCTTGGTCGGTGCGCCAACAGGAGCTTCCGGGTGGGCTGATTGCGGCGTACGGTGGGCTCGATGAGTTCCCCGGCCCGGCGCGTGATCCTGCATGTGGACATGGATGCGTTTTTCGTTTCGGTTGAGCTGCGGCGGCGGCCCGATCTGGTGGGCCAGCCTGTCGTCGTGGGCGGGACCGGGCCGCGGGGGGTCGTGGCGGCTGCTTCGTACGAGGCTCGGCGGTACGGGGTGTTTTCGGCGTTGCCTTCGGTGGTGGCCCGTCGGCGCTGCCCGCACGCCGTGTTCCTCCCTGGCAGCTACGACTTGTACACCGAGGTCAGCCAGCAGGTTCAGGAGATCTTTCAGCGCTACACGCCGCTGATCGAGCCGCTCTCGCTCGACGAGGCGTTCCTCGACGTCAGCGGCGCCACCCGACTGTTCGGCGAGGGCACCCAGATCGCGGCGACGATCCGCACCGAACGTCGGCGACGAACTCAGCCTCGGCTGCTCGGTCGGTGTCGCCCCGAACAAGTTCCTCGCCAAGCTCGCCTCGGTCGAGGCCAAGCCGACGGCGACCCCGGATCGTGTGCTGCCCGGACCGGGTGTCGTCGAGGTGCTGCCGGACCGGATTCTCGAGTTCCTGCACCCGCTGGCGGTGTCGAAGCTGTGGGGGGTCGGGCCGAAGACGCTCGAGAAACTCGACCGGATCGGGGTGCGCACCGTTGGCGACCTCGCCGCACTCGACGAACGAACCGTCGTCAACGCCCTCGGACGGGGGAGTGGCGCACACCTGTTGGCCTTGGCCAACGGGCTCGACGATCGGCCCGTCGAGGTCAGCCGCGAAGCGAAGTCGATCGGTCACGAGGAGACCTACCCCCAGCGACGTTTCGGTGCTGGCCGATCTCGAACGTGAACTCGTGCGGCTGTCCGACGCCGTGTCCTCGCGGCTGCGGCGCCACGGCACGGCGGCCCGCACGCTGACCCTCAAGGTTCGCTTCGCCGGATTCCACACGGTGACCCGTTCGATCACGTTGGGGTCGGCGGTCGACACCGGCCCGGAGTTGGTCGCCGAACTGCGACCACTACTGCGCGCACTCGACGTGTCGGTCGGCGTGCGCCTGCTCGGTGTGTCGACCAGCAACTTCGGCGAACGCGCCCAACAACTCAGCCTGCTCGACGCTCCGGGGAGCGCCGACGAGCCGATCAGGTCGGCCGCCGCGATCGACGAGATCAGGGAACGGTTCGGCTCGTCGGCGATCGGGCCGGCCAGCTCGGTCACGTCCAAGGGTCTGCGACTGGTTCGCAAGGGCTCTCAGCAATGGGGCCCCGACCAGGAACGCACCGATGAAACCGGGGCGGCGCGTTGAGGAATCACCTCGAACGTGCGATGATGCGTAGTGCATGCCACTATCAGACGATGAGCAGCGGATACTCCGCCAGATCGAGGACGAACTCAAACAGGATCCGTCGTTCTCCGAGCGCGGGGTGCGCGTGTCGCGTCGTCGCCTGGTGATCCTGTCGTTCGGGCTGGTCGTCGGGCTCGTGCGTGACGGTCGCCGGACTGGCGATCAGCTTCTGGGTGGCGTTCGCTGCGTTCATCGTCGTGCTGGTTCTGGCGGTCCTGCTCGAGTCGGAGCTGCGAGTGATCGGCCGAGAGAAGCTCGGCAACCTGCCGATCAACGCCTGGTTGGCCGGCGCCGGTCGGCCACGCCGCCCCGAGTAGCGCCGGCCGCAAGCCCGCCCCCACCGTTGCGGCGTTCAACGCCAGGTGGTGAAGTGGCGTTTGATCCGCTGTGCCGGGGTCAATTCGTCGACGGCGATGCGGGTGATCTGTTCGCCCCACAGTTCGCTGTCGTGGCTGAGCGTCGCCCCGTAGCTCCCTACCTGATCGAGTTCGACGCTGCCGGGTGGCGAGTACGTGACCCGGTCGACGAGTTCGGCCAGCGAACGCATCGGGCGGGCAGCGATCGGCAGCCGGCCGGCGGTCGACTGGGCCCACTCTCGCGAGGTCATCGATGGTCGACCGCTGACGCCGGCCTGTTCGGCCGCTGTCCTGGCCCGATTCCATGCCCGTTGCACGCGTTCTGCCCCGCTGCGTGAGCGGGTCGACTCGTGCACGAATTCGACGGACGGCCGACGGTGCAGCCCAGAACGCAGCGAGCAGCGCGGCGATCGCCAGGATCACCAACGGCGTCCGCGAGCCGCCACCGGACTGGGTCGCGGGAAGCGGGCCTCCGCCGAGGTCGAAATTGGGGTCCTCGTCGAACTGTGGTGCGTTGTTCGACGGGCCCCTGGGCACGGTGGTCCCGGTCGGGGCCACCGTGTCGCGGGGCCGTCGGGTTGGGCGCAGCATCCGGGTCGCCGGCACCGCTTGGCGCACCCTGCGGGGTCTCGTCCTGCTGGGCAGGCAGATTGGTGTACGCCTCGGCGCCGGGGGCGCCACGCCCCGGCGTCGGTTCGAACGCCACCCAGCCGATGCCGTCGAACCACAACTCCGGCCAGGCGTGGGCGTTCTTGCCGAGCACGCTGTACCAACCGGAGTCGCTGAGCACCCCCGGGGTGAAGCCGACCGCCACCCGCGACGGCAGCCCGAGCGTACGAGCCATCGCCGCGAACGTGGCCGAGAACTGCTCGCAGTAGCCAACGCGTTCGAGCAGGAAGCTCTCGATTGCGTTCGAACCGTGGCCCGACTGCACGTCGAGGCTGTACTCGAACTCGGATCGGAACCAGTCTTGCAGCGCGATCGCCGCTTCGTAGCCGCTCGACGCCCCGGCGCTGACCTCTGCTGCCAGGTCGGCGACGACCGAAGGCAGGTCGTCGGGGAGTTCGAGGAAGATCGGGTCGGGCGGTGCCGCCGACGTGGCATTTCGCAGCACGTCGGCCGACAGCTCCGGCACGGCGGACACGACGGTGAACAGATCGCCGGCCTCGATCTCGTCGGGGGTCACCAGCGTGTTGGTGTCGCGATTGAGGCGAAGATCGATCCGCTCACCGTCCGAGAACCCGTCGGCCTGGAACGGATCGGCGGCGGCCGGAACGAGTTGACCGCCGAGCGACAGCACCTGGATCTGCTGGCGGATCCGGCGGGCGTTCTCCGGCTCGGAGCCGAAGTCGCCTTCGATTCGTTCGAGGGCGCGGGTCGGCAGCCGGAACGTTCGCCCATCGAACTCGGGCAACGTGGTCGCTCGCCAATATGCGGCGGAGTCGGCGTTGACCCTGAACAGCTCGACATCGCCGCGGTTCGTGAGACGCGAGCGAATGTCGACCAGCGGGCTGATCACCTCGGTGACGCCGCCGCCGCGGCCACGAGTTTGATACAGCGGCTCGGCCTGTGCGCCGGGCAGGCGTGGGCCCACGAATCCGGCGATCACGGCAATCGCCACCGCTGCCGCGACAGCGGTCGGCAGCGCCATCGAACTACGGCGATGGCCGGAGGACAGCTCGACTCGCCGACTTCGATCGTGAAGCCGCCGCAGGGCGACGACGACGAGCACACCGACCGCCAGCAGCAACATCGTCGAAAGCGTGCGAAGACGCGGGCTGCTGAGGGCGGCGATGAACACGAACAACACGCCGCCCGGCACCAGCGCCTCGCCCCGCGCCTCCGCTCGGAATGCGAACGAATCCGACATCACGATCACGACGATCAGCGCGAAACCGGCCAACGTGGCCCACCCGGCGCCGTACAGCACGGGGGCGATAGCGGTCTGGAACTGGCTTTGAACGAGGTCGATCTCGAGCTGGACCTGATCCCAGGTGGCCTGACGGGGCACCAGCTTGGTCATCGTCTCGCTGTACTGCTGGAGTGCGAGTACCCACACCAGTGCGATCGCCGTGAGCGGGATCGCCAGCCATCCGGTGAGACGCGCCCGGCGCAGCAGGAACGACACGCCATGTCCGACGATCGTGAGGATCGCCAGATCGATCAGGAAATCCCAGCCGCTGAACACGCGGGCGAATCCGACAGCGATCACGAACGTATAGGCGGCCAGTGCACCGGTTGCAGCGAGATCCCGTTCGAGCGATGTCTGGCTCTCGCGATCGGTGGTCACGGCGCATCACCCGCAGCGACGAGTTCGCGTTCGAGCCCACGAGCGCCCGACAGGCGATGCCAGCCGTGCCGGAACGACCCGATCGACGATGCGTCGATCGACAACCGCGAACTGGCGGCGCCCATCGTGAACACTCCGACACGGGTCAGGGTCGGGTCACTGATCCTGCTCGTGCGTCGCCAGGCGTCGCTATCGGGCGAGGAGGTGACCACGATCAGCAGTCCGAGCCCCTCGCCGGGGTCACGATCGACGTCACCGAGCGAGGGACCGACGTCGATCGGAGCCAGCACTCGTAGCGAGTGGGCTGCGACGTCGGGCCCCCTCAGGTCGATCCCACCTCCGCTCACGAAGCGCGTCGTGAGGCCGGCCCGGTCGGCGCTGATGACCAGGCTCCCGGCAGCGGTGATCGCCCGTTCGAACACGTCGGCGTCGGCCTCGGTCAGCGGAGCCGGATAGGCGTCGCCGTCACGGTCGAGCACGACGATGCAGCGCCGTACCCCCTGCGCCTCATGCTGGCGAACCTTGAGTTCCTCGGAGCGGGCCGAGGCACGCCAATGGATCGAGCGCAGTTCATCGCCGACCACGTAGTCGCGAAGGCTGTGGAATTCGCCCGGTCCGACGCGTTGCGACAACGCCAACAGGTGTCGCCCGAGAACACCCTGGCCGAGCGACGGCATCGGCATTTCAAATGTGCGCGGTGCCACCGTCAACTCGGTGGCATCGGTCGCGATCCGGGTGTCGTAGGCGAGGCCCAGCACGTCGCTGTCGATCGAGTGTGGTCGGCCCCACGAGCAGAACGCCTCGGCGCAGCGCCGGTACGCGGTAGCCGGCGGTGACCTGGGCGCCGGCTCGCAACGGCAGCACGGTCATGTGTGCCGTATTGCTGGCCCCGACCGGCTCGGTGAGATCGACGCGGGGCGATCGCATCCCGCCACGATTCTCGATCAGCAAGTCGACGCGCCCGGTATCGCCGACGGTCAGCACCGACGGGTGGGCCCATCGCGTGATCGCCAGATGCGGCCGGTGGACGCGGACGGTGGCGACCGCCACGACCACGGCCGCCAACAGTCCGGCTCCGATCACGAACAGCTCGACGATCGCGAACACGCGCCCGATCGTGAGCGCCGCCACGGCGCCGAATGCGATGGTCCAACCTTGCCGAGTGGGCATCAATGAGTCCTGTTCACCGGCTCACTTCGAGACCGGCACCGGCACTTCGGCAAGCAACTCGCGGATCGCTTCCTCGGATGTGGTCCGGGCGTTGCTCCCGGCGCGCAGCATCAGACGGTGCGCCAGCGCTGCGGGGGCGACCACCTTGACATCGTCGGGGGTTGCGTAGTCGCGGCCCTTGGCGGCCGCATACCCGCGCACGGCAGCCGACAGCTGCAGCGTGGCCCGTGGTGACAACCCCAATTCGATCGCCGGGTGACGGCGGCTGGCCTCGGAGATGTCGACCATGTACGACTTGAGCGCACTCGCCAGGTAGACGCTTCGGACGGTCTGCGGCCATCGACAGCACCTCGGTCACGGTGACCACCGGTTCCAGCTTGGTCAGCGCCTGCGCCGACCCTTGACGGTCGAGGATCGCGATCTCTGCCGTGCGGCCCGGATATCCGAGCGAGATCCGCAGCAGAAATCGGTCGAGTTGGCTCTCGGGCAGCCGGTAGGTGCCCTCCTGCTCGACCGGGTTCTGGGTGGCGATCACCATGAACGGTGGATCGAGAGCGCGGGTCACGCCGTCGGCGCTGACCTGACGTTCCTCCATCGCCTCCAACAGGGCGGACTGCGTCTTCGGTGAAGCACGGTTGATCTCGTCGGCCAGCACGATGTTGGCGAACAGCGGACCCGGTGTGAACCGGAACTGCTCGGTCGATCGTTCGTACACGCTGACGCCGACGAGGTCGGTCGGCAACAGGTCGGGGGTGAACTGGATCCGTTTCCAGGAGCAGTCGATCGAGCCGGCGAGCGCCTTGGCGAGACTGGTCTTGCCGACGCCGGGTACGTCCTCGATCAGCAGGTGGCCCTCGGCCAGCAAGGCGATCACGGCGAACTCGATCGAGTCGCGCTTGCCGTGCACCACGGTTGCGATGTTGTCGACGATCCCTTCGAACAACGTGGAGAAGGTCGAGGCCGCAATCGAGGTGTCTGTCACGGTCGCAAACAGTAGACGGTCGCGGCAGCTCGTGCCCGGCGCCGCCGCAACTCACGCCATGTCGCGTACGCGACACCATGCGTCTGGCGTGGCGGTACCGTGCCTGGCGTGACGAACGGCTATCTCGCGATCGAGCTCGGTAGCGAGCCGGATGGCGGTAGGCGTCCTCGACGAAAACGGGGAGATCGTCGTGCGCGATCGTCTCGCCACCCCGGCCCGCAACGTGTGGCCGGCGCTGACCCAACTCGTCCGGCGGGTGATGGCGGCCAACCCGGGCGACGTCGTGCCGGGTGCCGTGGGGATCACGTGCCCCGGCCCGATCGATCGTGGCACCGGTTCGATGAAGCCGATCGGTATGCCGCTGTGGCACGACTTCCCGTTGCGCCGCGAACTGGCCCAGGTGACCGGGTCTGCCGGTCGACCTCGACACCGCAGGGCGCGGGTTGGCGCTCGCCGAACTGTGGTGCGGCGAGGCAGCCGGGCGGCCGCCAGCGGAGCAGCAGATCGCAACGTTGGTGCTCGGCGATGACGTCGATGGCGCGTTGTCGTGGTCAATGGTCGCCTGGCGCAGGGCCTGACCGGAAACCTCGGTCAGTTCGGACATCTGATCGTCGAGCCGGACGGCACGACCTGTGCGTGTGGGGCGATCGGATGTCTGACTGCGTACGCCGGAGCGAAAGGGATCGAGGCCAGTACCGGTCGCGACGTTCGCCGAACGCCGTCGGCGATCGTGGAGCGGACCGGAATCATGGTCGGGTCGTGCTTGCGCATCGATCGCGGCGATGCTGGACGTGACCGACATCGTGATCGGTGGCGTCGTGCCTTCGGTGTTCGGTGAGCCGTTCTTCGACGCGTTGGGAATCGAACTCGATCGTCGATCCGGGCTCAGCCATCTCGAATCGCTCCGCGTGCGGGGAACCGGAGCAGGTCGGATCGGGCCGCTCGTGGCTGCTGCCGCCGTCGCCGGCACGCCGAGCAGCAGCGAGCGGCCGAGGCGCCTCCCGCTCCGCGATCTACCCGACGGTAACCACGACGGGATAAGGTCGTCGGTATGCAGCCGACCTACTCCGCAGACGCCGAGGCCTACCGCCAAAAGGTGCAGGCATTCCTCGCCGAGAAGCTCCCGACCACCTGGGGTGGGATGGGGCAACTCGAAGGCGAGGCGCTCGAGACCTTCGTCGCCGAATGGCGTGGAACCCTCTACGAAGCCGGCTATCTGGCGCCCGGCTGGCCGGTCGAGTACGGCGGAGCCGGGCTGTCGGCGCTCGAGCAGGTGATCCTGTCCGAGGAGTTCACGAAGGCCGGGGTCCCCAGTGGTGGCCCGAACGATGTGTTCGGCATCCAGATGCTCGGCAACACCTTGCTGCTGCAGGGCAGCGACGAGCAGAAGGCGTACTACCTGCCGCGCATCCTGTCAGGAGCTGACACGTGGTGTCAGGGCTACAGCGAGCCGAACGCCGGGTCCGACCTGTCCAATGTCGGGCTCAAGGCCGAACTCGACGGCGATCAGTGGCTGCTCAACGGTCAGAAGATCTGGACCTCCGCCGGCCATCTCGCCGACCACATCTTCACCCTCGCCCGTACCGACCCCGATGCGCCCAAGCACAAGGGCATCTCGTTCCTGCTGGTCGACATGCGCCAGCCCGGTGTCGAGGTGCGCCCGATCAAGATGATCTCCGGCGACAGCGAGTTCAACGAGGTGTTCTACACCGACGCCACGTGTCCCAAGCAGAACGTCGTCGGCGGCGTCAACGACGGATGGCGAGTGGCGATGACGCTGCTCGGGTTCGAGCGCGGCGAAGCAGCCGCCACGATGCCGATCCGGTTCCAGGCCGAACTCGATCGACTGTTCCTGCTCGCCAAGCAGCGCGGTGTCGCCGACGATCCGGTGATCCGCCAGAAGCTGGCATGGGCCTACTCGAAGGTCCAGATCATGCGCTACAACGGGATGCGCGTGCTGACCCGCTTCGTGCAGGGCCACCACCCCGGCCCCGACGGAGCGATCTCCAAGCTGTACTGGAGCGAGTACCACCAGGCGATCACCGAACTCGGAGTCGACATCCTCGGGGCCGAGGCGATGACACCGTCTGGGCGGGGGCCGTCGTCGGCGTTCCAGACCGACGATGCCGGCGCCCCGAACACGTCGGCGTCCTGGGTCGACACGTTCCTCAACTCGCGGGCCGGAACGATCTACGCCGGGTCGTCGCAGATCCAACGCAACATCATCGGCGAGATGGTGCTCGGACTGCCCAAGGAACCGCGCCCGAAGTGACGCCATGATCCGAGTTGCCTTGACGGTCGCCCGACACCCGTCGCTGTGGGCCACAGCGCTTCGTCAGGCACACCGCACGGCGGGACGAGGCTGGTGGCGGCGTCCGCCGTTCCTACCGCTGCCGTCAGGTGAGTATCTGCGGTTCCGGATGCTGACCCAGTACGGCGATACCGATCGTCCACCCGACCCCCACGATGTGGTGAACTATCTCCTGTGGTGCCGGGAATGGGACCGTTCCAAGGTGGGAGCCGGCTGACTCGGTCACGCTGCGACTCCGAGGGACACACCACGCTGGCGGCGCGCCCGGCGGGGCGGTGCTGAGCGATGCGCCGGTCACTCGTGCTCAACGCCACCTACGAGCCGCTCAGCATCGTGTCGTCGCGGCGGGCGGTGTGCTTGCTGCTGGCCGAGAAGGCCGAGTTGATCGAGGCCGACGACGGCGTCATGCGATCCGCTCGAATCACGATCGCCACGCCGGCGGTGATCCGCCTGCGCTACATGGTGCACGCCCCTCGCTACCGGATCGCCATCGGTGTCGCGGCGCGCCGTGCTCGTCCGCGACGAGTTTCGGTGCCAGTACTGCGGGAGCCGTGCCGACTCGATCGATCACGTCGTTCCCCGCTCGCGCGGCGGCCGCGACGTGTGGGACAACCTGGCCGCCGCGTGTCAACCGTGCAACAGCGCCAAACGCGATCGCACACCCGACGAGGCCGGCATGCGGCTGATCAGACCATGCCGGGCGCCGCGCACAACGGCGTGGGTCGTCGTCAGGCGGCACACTCGTGCCGGACACCTGGAAGCCCTACCTGGCGATCGCCAGCTGACAGCGGTCGGCGTGCGCCGGGCTTTCGGTAGCGTTGGCTCGTGATCGATGGAGGCGACGTGGTCGAGTTGGTCGAGGTGGTACGCCAACGCGGCACGGTCGCCGATCTGCACGCACTCGACCCGTTCGTCGACGGTCCGGTTCGGTTCACCGCAGGTGTGGTGGTGTGACCCGACCGACGCCGCCATCGTGCTCGGGTCTCGGCAGCTCGGCCGAGCTGGTCGATATCGATCGAGTCGCAGCAGCGGGGCTGGCGATCGTTCGACGTCGCTCCGGTGGAGGCGCCGTGCGTCGTGCGCCCGTCGGCCGTGGTGTGGATCGACGTCGTGCTGCCCGCACGGCGTCGCCCCTGATGACGTGCGGGGCGCAATGGAGTGGATCGGGGAGCGCTGGAAGACGGCGGTGGCACCGTGTGCCGGCGAAACCGGCGGAGAGTCGACTCGCCGTGCACCGTGGTGGGATGCTGACGAGCGCCGTGGAGCGACCTGGTCTGCTTCGCCGGAATCGGCCCTGGCGAGGTGCTGCTCGACGGACGCAAGCTGGTCGGTCTGAGCCAGCGCGGAACCCGTCACGGGCTGCGTTTGCAGGGTTTGGTGTACCGGTCGCCCGTCACCGCCGTCGCCTGGTCGGGCTGTTCGTGGGCGACGTGCCGTCGGGCGAACTTCCCCGAGCCCGCCCACCTCGACGGGCTCGATGGCCAAGCGCTGGCAACCGCATTGGCGGGCTCGCTGAACTGATCTGATCGAACCGATTTCTCCGTTCTGATTCCCCCTTCTCGGATTGTTTTGGGGCAAATAGGGGCGAAATGGTTGATTTCGGTGGGTAGCATCGGCCATACTTGCCGTTCACGAGAGCGCGCCCGTCGGTCTCGACCCATCACACGACCAAGTGTCGGAGGCGGGGGAAGGCAGGAGAGCGGGCTTGATCGGGAAGGTGTGGTGCGAACGTGTTCGTCGGCGAGTTCGATCGCAGCGTTGACGGCACCGGCCGTTTGGCGTTGCCGGCCGACTTCCGCGACGAACTCGGTGGCAAGTGCTACCTGCGCTGCCATCCCGACGGATTCGTGTCGATCACCACGAACACCGAACACGAGATCGAGGCCGCCGAACTGAAGCAACGGGTGCGGTCGGGCGAGGCTCCCGAGTCGGCGATGCGGGCGTTCGGCGTCAACTCGTCGGTCGCCTCGATCGACAAGCAGGGCCGGATCACACTCGACGAGCAGATCCGCCGGCACGCCGGTATCACCCCCGGCGGACAAGCCGTGATCGCCGGAGCGGTGACACAGCTTCAAGTGTGGCGGCCGTCGCGCTACCGCACGATTCGCAGCGAAGACGGCGTTGTGCAACCCACCCGTGTCTGGCAGGACGAGGACGACCAAGCATGAGCACCCCAGCGTTCCACCACGAACCGGTCATGAAGGACGAGGTCGTCGACACGTTCCGTTCGGTCCCGGCCGGCGTGATCGTCGACGCCACGATGGGCGGGGGAGGGCACAGCGAAGCGATCCTCGACTCGCGCGACGACATCAGCATCCTCGGGCTCGACCGGGACCCAGCCGCGATCGCCGCTGCAACGCAACGGTTGGCGCGGTTCGGTCCGCGCCTGATGACCCACCGCTGTCGTTTCGACGACATCCGCGAAGCGATGCAGGCGCACTCGGTGGAAGCGCTCAGCGGGGCATTGTTCGACCTGGGCGTCTCGTCGCCTCAACTCGACCGCGCCGAGCGCGGCTTCTCGTATCGCAACGACGGGCCGCTCGACATGCGGATGGACACCGATGCGCCGTGGTCCGCCGACGACATCGTCAACGGCTACTCCGAGCGTCAGTTGTCACACGTCATCCGTCGTTACGGCGACGAACGGTTCGCCACACGGATCGCCAAGTCGATCGTGGCGGCGCGCCCGATCGAATCGACGACGCAACTCGCCGAAGTCGTCACGAGTGCGATTCCGGCCCCGGCCCGCCGTACCGGAGGGCACCCGGCCAAGCGCACCTTCCAGGCGATCCGGATCGAAGTCAACGGTGAGCTCGAGGCGATCCCCGATGCGCTCGACAGCGCCATCGAAGCCCTGGTACCTGGCGGTCGTCTGGCAGTGCTGGCGTACCACTCGGGCGAGGACCGGATCGCCAAGGACCGCATCCGGTTTGCCGAAACGGGTGGTTGCGAGTGCCCTCCAGAGCTGCCGTGCGTGTGTGGCGCAGTCCAGACGGTTCGAATCGTGCGCGGCATCGCCAAGCGTCCGAGCAAGGCGGAGAGTGCCGACAATCGGCGTGCTGGATCGGCGCGCTATCGAGTCGCCGAACGACTTGCAGCGTCTGATATGGGGGCTCGCTGATGGCAATCCCGTTCAGGCAGCCCGCCGACCCGAGTCGGTCGACGCACACCGCCAAACGTCCGACACCATCGGCGAACGGTCGTGGCCAGCTCGCCGTCCTGCCTGGTCGGCGCAGGGCAGCCCGGTTCGCGATCGCACTCACCGTGCTGTTGTCCGGAGTGATGATGGGTGCTGTCCTGCTGCACACCCGGATCGCCGAACGACAGCTTGAAATCGACCAACTCGACCGCTCGATGCGCCAGGCTCAGGAGGATTTCGACGTGCTGCGTGCCGAACGCGCCGACCTACGGTCGCTGACCAGGCTGTCCGCGGAGGCGACCGAGCTGGGCATGCACCCAGCCGCCGAAGGTGACTTCATCGCAATTGACCCGATGGTGCTGGCGGTCACGATCGCTCGCACCGGCGAGGTGCCGATCACCGGTGAGATCGTGCTCGGTTCCACCGCACGCCTCGAGCCGCTCGATCAGTTCCGGCTCGTCAAAGCAGTCAGCAGCGAAGCCCCATGAGCCGCCGCACTCCGCCTCCCCGTCCGGCCCGCCGCAGTGCCCCGCAGGTGCAGCGCGCCTCGTCGCAGCCGAGCGGTCGGCGCCGGCCGACGAGCGAGCCGCCGCCGTCGCCCGCTCGGCGTCGGTCCGACGCGGCACCCGATTTCTGGGAGCCCCGCCAGCCGGTCCGCCGGACACAGCGTCCAGCTGCCGATCAGCCCGTGCCTCGTCAGCGCCGCTCGACCGCGTCCGACCCGGTACCGACCCAACGTCGACGACCGGCCGCAGCGCCGGCCAAGCCGTCGCGTCGGGCGACGACACCGGCTCCACCGCAGGCGCGTCGAAAGCGTGCGATCTCGTTCAAAGAGCCGACACAGTCGCCATCGCGCAAGCATCAGTCGGCGGCCCGGCGGGCGGCCCGGCGCCGCGTCGTCGCTACCAAGCACGCAATCCCGACGCGTCGTGATTTCCTGGGGCTCGGCAAGTCGCCCGTGCGACTGCGGCTGCTGCTGGTGATGTTGCTGATCGTGTTGGGAGCGGTGCTGTTCAAAGTCGCCAAGATCCAATCGGCAGGCGGCGAGACACTGCGAAGTGCGGGAGCAGCGCAGTGGAGCAGAACCAGGCCGCTGCCTGCGGACCGCGGCACGATCTTCGATCGCAACGGCGAGGAACTGGCATTGTCGATCCCAGCCGCCACGATCAGCGTCAATCCCAAGCTGGTCACCGACCCGGCCGGTACGGCCAAGATGTTGCAGTCGTTCCTCGGTCTCGATGACACGGAGACCCGCGAGCTGTACGACAAGATGGTTTCCAAGGACAGTGGGTTCGTGTACGTGCAGCGTGAAGTCGACGGCGAGGTCGGCGACCAGATCTCGGCGCTCAAGTTGAGCGGTGTGAACGTCGACGCCGAAGACCGCCGTGTGCTCCCTGGTGGCATCGTGGGGCTGAGCGTGATCGGGCGCACCGACATCGACGGCAACGGGATTGCCGGGCTCGAACAGCAATACGACGAACTGCTGACCGGAACCGCCGGTGAGTCGAGCAAAGAGGTGGCGCCCAACGGTCGCTCGATCCCCGGGTCGGAACACATCAGCGCAGTGCCGGTTCCCGGCAACGATCTGGTGCTGACGATCGACCGCTCGGTGCAGTTCGCGGCCGAGAACCTGCTCGTCGACAGAGTCGGCGAACTGGGAGCCAAGTCGGGCACCATCATCGTCTTGGGTACCGGAAGCGGTGATGTGTACGCGATGGCGTCGGTGGTGCGCGACGACGAGGATGGTGTCGTCGCCGTCACCTCCGGCAACTACGCCGCCGTCAACGCCTACGAGCCCGGCTCGGTCGCCAAGGTGATCACCATCGCAGCGGGTCTCAACCAGGGCGCCGTCACCCCGGAAACGTCGTTCCTGGTGCCGTGGCGCAGGCAGTACGCCGACGACCTGCTCAAGGACTCGCACGAACACCCTGACGAGGAGATGACGGTCGAGCGGATTCTGATCGAGTCGTCGAACATCGGAACGATCGATGTCCAAGAGGCGCTCGACAGCGACTGGGAGACCGCTCGCCAGACGCATTGGGAGTACATGCGCAACTTCGGCCTGGGGGAGAAGACGGCACTCGATTTCCCCGGTGAGTCGCCCGGCATCCTCAAGCACTGGAGCGACCTATGGGGGTCGGAGCGCGTCACCGTCGCCTATGGTCAGGGGCTCGCCAGCTCGTCGATCCAACTCGCCGCAGCGGTCAACACGATTGCCAACGACGGCACGTACGTGCCGCCGCGGCTCGTGATGGGAACGGTCGATGCGGGAGGCGAAGTGATCCCAGCAGCACCGCTCGAAACGCGTGAGGTGCTTCGACCAGAGGTCGCCAAGGAACTGCAGCGTCTGATGCGGGCGGTGGTGTGCGATCCGCACGGCACCGGCAAACGGGCCCAGCAGGGGCTCCAGAACTTCAGTGTTGCCGGCAAGACCGGCACCGGCTTGAAGGCGCAGCCGAACGGTACCTATCTCAACGAAGCGGGCGAGCCGGTCTACTACGCCAGCTTCGTGGGGTTCTTCCCTGCTGAGGACCCCCAGATCACCGTGCTGGTGTCGATCGACGAGCCGCCGGCCGGCGACATCAACCGATTCGGCGGCACGGCAGCAGCGCCGGTGTTCGCGGCGCTGGTTCCCACGATCGCCTATGAGCTGGGGATCCAGCCGCCGGCTGAGACCACGCCGTGTCCGGCGGCGTGACGGCCATGGCGATCACCGCTCGTCAACTCGCCGACGCTGCTGGCGCCATCGGCGCTGGTTCAAGTGATCGGCGCCGCCGACGTGTCGGTGCACGACCTCAGCCACGACTCGCGCCAGGTCGGACCAGGTTGGGCTTTCGCGTGCGTCCGCGGCGATCACTTCGACGGTCACGACTTCGCGGCGACGGCCGTCGAGCGTGGCGTCGAGGTGCTGATCGTCGACCGACCATTGCCGCTCGATGCGGCCCAGATCGTGGTCACCGATGTCAGGCAGGCGATGGGTTCACTCGCCGCAGCAGTGCACGGCCATCCCGCCACCAAGATGCGGATGGTCGGAATCACCGGTACCAACGGCAAGACCACCACGACGCATCTGCTGGCGGCGGCGCTGCGCGGCGCCGGCTACGAGGTGCGCCAGGTGGGCACCCTGACGGGTGCCCGCACCACCCCGGAGGCCCCTGACCTGCAACGCCTGTTGGCCGGGTTCGTGGCCGATGGTGTCGACGCCGTCGTCATGGAGGTCTCGTCGCATGCTCTGGCGCTGCACCGCGTCGGCGGAACCCGATTCGATGCGGCGGTGTTCACCAACCTCGGACGCGACCACCTCGACCTGCACGAATCGATGGAGGCCTACTTCCGGGCCAAGGCGTCGCTGTTCGTTCCCGAACTGACCGCCGTCGGCATCACCAATCTCGACGACCGCCACGGACGCCTGCTGCTCGACGCTGCGACGGTCGAGATGGTCGGGTTCGAACTCGCCGATGCGAGCGACATCGAGGTCGGCGTCGAACAGCACAGCGTTCACGTGGCACGGACACCGGGTCAGCGTGCCGCTCGGCGGGCGATTCAACGTGATGAACACGTTGGCGGCGCTGACGACTACCGCCCAACTCGGGATCGACATCGACCGGGCGATCGCCGGCTTGGCCGCCTGCCCGCCGGTGGCGGGACGCTTCGAAGTGGTCAGCGATCCCGAACCAACACGACTTCGCGGTCGTCGTCGACTACGCCCACACGCCCGATGGGCTCGAAGAACTGCTCGCCGCTGCTCGACATCTCGCCGGCGTGCGGCAGGAGTGATCGCCGTGTTCGGCTGCGGCGGGGATCGTGACGCCGAGAAGCGTCCGCTGATGGGTGCCGTCGCCGCCGAGCACGCCGACTTGGTCGTGATCACCAGCGACAATCCTCGCCACGAGGATCCGCAGGCGATCGTCGCCGCGGCGGCGTCGGGTGTCGGACGCTCGCTACGGTGACGCCGTGCTGCTCGAGGTCGATCGCCGCGCCGCGATCACACACGCGATCGGCGTCGCCGAGACGGGTGATGTGGTGGTGATCGCCGGCAAGGGACACGAGACCACACAGACGATCGGCGACGATGTAGCGATGCGTTCGACGATCGCCTCGTCGCACGTCAAGCGCTCACCGAGCGTGCCGCCGAACACGGTCGAATCGGACGCGTCCGAATCCGACGAAGAGAACGTGGAAGGCCCGGCATGATCGCCGTCCTCATCGCAGGGGCGGTCTCGACGCTGATCTCGCTGCTCGGCACCCGCTACCTCATCATCTTCTTCAGCAGCCGCGGGCACGGCCAGCCGATTCTCGGCAAGGAGGATCGCGGCCCCGAGCACCACATGGTGAAGCAGGGCACACCGACGATGGGTGGCCTGGCGATCGTCGATCGCAGCGTTCATCGGTTGGATCGTCGCCCACGTCCGTGATCTCGCATTCTCCGATCAGGCGATGATCGTGTGGATCGGCATCCTCGGGATGTCGCGTGATGGGTCTGCTCGACGACTGGATCAAGGTTCGCAAACGCCACAACCGAGGCATCTTCTGGAAGCAGAAGAACTACATCACGATGGTCATGAGCCTCGGCCTGGCCTGGTGGCTGGTCGCCGCCACCGGTGTCTCGGAAACGATCACGATCGTGCGCGCCGGCGACATCGGCTTCGATGTGCCGGCCGTCGTCTGGGTGCTGTGGTCGGCTGCGATCATCTGGGCCACCACGAATGCTGTCAACGTCACCGACGGACTCGATGGGCTGGCGGGCGGAGCGGCCCTGATGGGATTCGGGGCGTTCATGATCATCGGGTACTGGGCGTTCCGCAACCCGGATATCTACTCGGCGGTCGTGAACCCGCTCGACATGGGCGTGATGGCAGCGGGTTTCGCCGGAGCGTGCCTCGGCTTTCTGTGGTGGAACGCGGCACCCGCACGAATCTTCATGGGCGATGTCGGCGCCCTCGGTATCGGCTCAGCATTGGCGTTCATGGCGCTGACCCTCAATACCCACCTGCTCTTGATCCTGATCTGTGGCATCAACGTGATGGAGGCGGGCTCGGTGGCGATCCAGATGGGTGTGTTCAAGGCGTCCGGTCGCAAGAAGCGTCTGTTCCGCATGTCGCCGATCCATCACCACTTCGAACTGAGCGGCTGGCCGGAGACCACGGTCATCATCCGGTTCTGGTTGATCTCGGCGATCTGCGTCGCCAGTGCGCTGGCGGTCTTCATCGCCGACTACACGAGAGTGGTCGGCTGACCATGCGGGCCCTGGTCCACGGTTTGGCGATCGCCGGCAGCTCGACGGTTCGGGCGCTTCGGCGGCACGGCTATGACGTCGTCGCCACCGACGACTCGATCGACGACGCCAAGCGTCTGCTGGCATCCGATCTCGGCGTCGAGTTCGGACCGCTGCCGATCGACCTCGAACGGTTCGTCGCCGACTTCGACGTGCTGTCGCCGGCACCTGGCGTGCCAGAGTCGCACCCGGTGATCGCCGTCGCACGATTCGGCGGCAGTACCGATTCGCAGCGAGATCGAACTCGCGTACATCTGGGAGCAGGAGCGAGTGGGCGGTCCGCGGCCGATCCTGGCGATCACCGGGACCGACGGCAAGACCACCACGACCGAGTTGACCGTTGCGATCCTGCGAGCAGCTGGGTTGCGAACCGAAGCGCTCGGCAACACCGACGTGCCGTTGGTCGACGCCCTCGACGACGATCTCGACGCCTTCGTGGTCGAGTGCACCAGCTTTCGCCTGGCGTGGACCGAGCGGTTCCGCGCCGATGCAGCGGTGTGGCTGAATCTGGCACCCGACCATCTCAACTGGCATACGTCGATGGACACCTACGTGGCGGCCAAGGCCCGCATCTTCGACCTCCAGCGAGCGACCGACGCTGCGATCGGGTTCGTCGACGATCCGGTTGTGATGAGCCATCTCGATCGGGCGCCGGCCCGGCACCGCACGTTCGGCACCACCGGCGCCGACTATCACCTCGCCGGCACGACCTTGATGAGCCCGACATGGCCCGATCGTCGACGTGTCCGTGATGCGTCGCCGACTGCCTCACGACATCACCAACGCGCTGGCCGCGTCTGCACTCGTTTTGGAGAGTGGGCTGGCGAATGCTCAGGCGATCGCTGCCGCGCTCGCGACGTTCTCGGCCCCGCCGCACCGCCTCGAACCGCTCGGGAGCTCCGGCGGTGTCGAGTGGTTCAACGATTCCAAGGCCACGACACCACACGCTGCATCCACCGCGATTCGTGCCTTCGATTCGTTGGTGCTGATCGCCGGCGGCAGCCGAAAGGGGCTCGACCTCTCACCGATGGCCGCCGAGCCGAAGCGGATCCGAGCCGTCGTGGCGATCGGTGAAGCCGCGCCCGACATCCATGCCGTGTTCGACTCGGTCACCACCGTCGTCGACGCCGACACCATGCAGCAAGCGGTCGAACTGGCCGCCTCGTTGTCCCGGCCCGGTGACGCAGTCGTGCTCTCGCCCGGCTGCGCAAGCTTCGACTGGTACACGGGCTACCCAGCCAGAGGCGACGACTTTCGACGGATCGTGAATCAGCGCCTCGCCGACGCGCCCCAGGCCGACTCGGCCGGGGCCAACCTGGCCCCCTCTCGCTCGCCCCACCCCAACTCGTCACAGATGGAGACCACCGGATGACGATCACCATGAATCCCTTGTCTGGCTCGGCCGACGTCCGCGCCCGCCGCCAGGCGGCCCTCGATCGGCTGCAAGGCGGACCGGGCAAGACCGGATCGCGGGGTACGGCCAGGCGTACCAAGCCATCACGGCGAGCCGTTCAGAGACCGCAACCGAGGGCGATCGAACAACTCGGTCCACCACCGGGCGTGTACTACGGGATCGCAGTCGTCACCGCCATCTTCGTGATGCTCGGGCTGGTGATGGTGCTGTCCGCAACTTCGGCCAGGAACGTCGGTGGCACCACCTCGCCCTACGCGATCTTCAATCGACAGCTGATGTGGGCGGCGCTCGGTCTCGTCGGGATGCTGGTCGCCATGAGGGTGCCGTACCAGCGGTGGCGGGCGCTCGTGGTCCCTGCCGCGGTACTCGCCGCCGGAGCGATGATGCTGCCATTCGTACCAGGGCTCGGTGCAACGATCAACGACGCCAACTCGTGGGTCCGGTTCGGTTCATTCGGGTTCCAGCCCTCGGAGGTGCTCAAGCTGGCAGCGGTGGCATTCTCTGGCAGACCTGTTCGCCCGCCACCAGGACGAACTGCATGTGCCGCGCAGGGGCTTGGTACCACTCGGCCTGGTCGTGTTCGGATGTGCAGGGGTGAGCTTCGTGCAGGGCGACCTCGGAGCAGCGATCGTGCTGGCGTCGATCGTGCTGGCGGTTGGACTGGTGGCCGGTGTGCCGTTCGCTCACGTGGCGCTGCTCTCGGCGGTCGGTGCCGGCGGTGCGATCGTGGCGATCATGTCGGACCCGCGTCGATTCAATCGACTCGCCGCGTTCCGCGACATCGAGGGCAACAAGGAACACCTTGCCTGGCAATCGTGGCAGGGCCTCCTGAGCATCGCCAACGGTGGGATGACCGGCTCGGGGATCGGCGGCAGCAACTCGAAACTCGGGTACCTTCCGCTCGCCCACAGCGACTTCATCTTCGCCGTGATCGCCGACGAACTCGGGTTCGTCGGCTCCGTCGCCGTGATCGGCGGATTCGGCCTGCTCGTCTGGTTCGGAATCCAGGCCGCGCTCGCCGCTCCGGATCAGTTCGGTCTGATCCTGGCCGGCGGGATCTCGGCGTGGTTCGGGGTCCAGGCGATCGTCAACATGGGCGGCGTGGTGGGGCTGATGCCGGTCACCGGCCTGACCCTGCCGTTCTTCTCGGCCGGTGGCACGTCGCTGTTCATCTCGATGGTGTCCGCCGGATTGCTGCTCAATGTCTCGCGGCGGGCGGTCACGGCTCCCCGACGCCGCTCGTCAACGGCCAAGTCATCGGCGACCCGCACGGCGCGGCTCCCTGCCCGATCGAGGTGAGCGCCACCGGCACTGAACAGGGCGACACCACGACCCGGGCCTTTGCGGTGGTCACCGGCGGCGGTACCGCAGGGCACGTACTCCCAGCGCTGGCCGTTGCCGAGGGATTGGTGGCGAGAGGACACGCCCCCGAATCGATCCACTACGTCGGAGCCGAACGTGGGATCGAGACCAGCCTGCTGCCCGAGACCGAGTTCCCGCACACCTTTCTCGACGTCGTCGGGTTTCAACGCAAGCTGTCGAAACGAAACCTCGGATTCGTGCCGAAGATGTGGCGGTCGCGCCGCACAGCGATCGCGCTGTTCCGACGACTGGAACCCCAGGTCGTGGTGAGCGTCGGCGGATACGCCAGCATGCCCGCCGTGTTCGCAGCCAGGAAACTCGGGATTCCGATCGTCGTGGTGAGCTTCGACCTGTTGCCCGGCCGCGCCAGCAAGATGGCGGCGCGCCACGCGGTGGCATGTGCCGTGGCGTTTCCCAACTCGCCGCTGCCTCGGGCGACTCTGACCGGAGCGCCCGTGCGACGCCAGATGCTCGAGCTCGACCGAACTCGAGATCGGGCCGCCGCCCGCAGGCTGTTGGAACTGCCCGACGACCGGTTCGTCGTCGCCGTGATGGGGGGCTCGCAGGGGTCGGGAATTCTCAATCAGGCGGTTTGGGACCTCGTCGAAACACATCGGAGTGATACGGGCCTGGCGGTTCGACATGCGGTCGGAGCCCGTTTCGTCGCCAACGCGCCGACCCCACTCGTCGGCGGTGATGGCGTGATCTACCACCCGATCGGTTTCGAGTCGAACATGCCTGCCGTGTACGCCGCCTGCGACGTATTCGTCGGTCGTGGGGGAGCGAGCACGGCCCACGAGGTCGCCGCCACCGGAACCCCAGCAGTGCTCGTGCCCTGGTCCGATGCGGCGGAGGATCATCAGACGCTGAATGTCACCTGGCTGTCGGACCAGGGCGCGGCGATACACCTGCCGGAGTCTCAGGTCGACGAACTGGCAACGGTGATCGAGCGGCTCCGAGCCGACTCGGAGCAGCGGCTGGCGTTGGGTCAGAAGGCATTCGAGGTCGGCTCGGTGCATCGCAGCGGAGCTCTGGCCGAGTTGGTCGAGTCCGTTGCGGGGCGGCGATGAAGCGCGTCGGAGACGCCGCGCTGGCGACCGTTCGCGCCACTAACCTGATGACGCCGTGAGCACCGTGACCGAATCCCCCGTTGTGTCCGTTGCTCCGCTCGACTTGTCGCAGCCGCGCCGCCTCCACGTGATCGGCGCGGCAGGCCCCGGAATGAGCGCCATCGCCCTCGCTCTGGCACAGATGGGGCATCTCGTGTCAGGCGTCGACCTGCGTGAGCGACAGGTGCTCGATCGCCTGCGGGCGGCCGGTGTCACGGTCCACATCGGTCACGCGACGGTCTCACGTCGTCGGCTGTGATGCGGTGACCGCCTCAACGGCGATCTCACCCGACCTGAACGAGTTGGACGAGGCCCGCAAGCTCGGCGTCACGGTGCTCAGTCGGGCCGGAATGCTGGCGTCGATCTGTGCGATGGCGAAGTCGTTGGCGGTCGCTGGTACCCACGGCAAGACCACCACGACGTCGATGTTGATGCTGATTCTGGTGGAGGCTGGCCTGCACCCGAGCTTCGTGATCGGCGGCGACGTCACCGACATGGGAACGGGGGCGCAATGGACCGGCAGCGAGTGGTTCGTGGTCGAGGCCGACGAGAGCGACGGAACTCACCTCGAACTGCCCCTGTACGGCACGATTCTCACGAACGTCGACACCGACCACCTCGACCTGTACGGATCGATCGAAGGGATCGAGCGGTCGTTCGACCAGTACCTCGCCCAGATCCCGGGTCCGAAGGTCGTCTGCGCCGACGATGCGAGGGCGGCGGCGATCGCCGCCCGCCACGATGCGATCACGTACGGCACCCACGAATCGGCCGACGTGCGCGCCGTGCGGGTGCGCGCCGAGTCCGGTTCGTTCCAGTTCGATGTGGAGCGCAACGGGAAACGACTCGCCTCGGTCCACTTGCCGCTGCGAGGCATCCACAATGTCGTCAACGCCACCGGCGCGCTGGCGATGGCCGTCGAACTCGGCGTCGACCCCCAGGTTGCCGCCGACGCGCTCGCCAAGTTCGGTGGGGTGGCGCGACGATTCGACGTCCGCGGGCACCACGGCGGTGCCACCTTCGTCGATGACTACGCCCACCTTCCGACCGAGATCGATGCGGTGTTGCGGGCGGCTCGCGACAGCGGCGATGGCTGGCGCCGCACGGTTGCCGTGTTCCAACCGAACCGCTACAACCGCATGGCGGAGATGTGGCAGGACTACGCCGGCGCCTTCCAGGCAGCCGATCTGGTGGTGCTCACCGACATCTACTCGTCGGGCACCGATCCGATCCCAGGCATCACCGGAAAGCTCGTGGTGAACGCCGTACTCGACGCTCATCCGAAGACATCCGTCGTCTGGCTGCCGCGTCGCGACGACCTGGTCGACTACCTGGCTCGACACATCGTGGACGGTGATGTGTGTGTGTCGATGGGTTGTGGGGACATCGCCTCGCTGCCCGACGAGGTGCTCGCCGCTCGACGCGGAGCTGTCGGGTGATCGATCTCGAGTCGGCGTTGGCGGCGGCTGATGTACTGCTCGACGCTCGTCTCGGCGACCGGCTCGCACGTC
The DNA here is from genome assembly GCA_963700265.1 of uncultured Acidimicrobiaceae bacterium. Classification (GTDB taxonomy): domain Bacteria; phylum Actinomycetota; class Acidimicrobiia; order Acidimicrobiales; family Ilumatobacteraceae; genus Ilumatobacter. The sequence goes on from CAVOWX010000015.1 coordinate 191,085, forward strand.
GTGTCCCGCTCGCCGCGTTGACGACCTATCGGGTCGGTGGCGAGGCGGCGCTGTTCGTCGACGCGGCGTCGGTGGATGAGCTGGTGGCGGTCGCCGAGACCAGGCTGGAGACCGGGGTGCCGGTGCTGGTCGTCGGGCGCGGATCGAACATGTTGATCTCCGATCAGGGTTTTCGGGGGATCGCCCTGTCGATCGCTCGATTGGCCGACCACATCGACATCCCCCAGCCGTCAACCGGCGATGGCGTCGAGCGGATCGTTACGGCCGGCGGTGGGGTGGCACTCCCGACATTGGCCCGCCGAACGGCTGCCGCCGGCTTGACCGGCTTCGAATGGGCGGTCGGCGTGCCGGGGTCGATTGGCGGAGCGGTGCGGATGAACGCCGGTGGCCACGGCTCGGACATGGCCGCATGCCTCAGCGACGTGTGCGTGTTCGACATGAACAGCCCGTTCGATGGCGTTCGGTCCGTTGCGGTCGACGAACTGGGCCTCCGATTTCGGGCGTCGGCGTTCCCCGCCACACAGGTCGTGATCGAGGTCGGGCTGCGCCTCACCGAGGGAGACCGTGAGCAGTCCGAACGGATGATTTCGGAAACGGTTCGGTGGCGACGCGAACACCAGCCAGGGGGACAGAACTGTGGGTCGGTGTTCGTCAATCCCGTGCCGGGGGAAGTCACAGCAGGCGGGTTGATCGACGCCCTCGGCATGCGTGGTTTCCGGATTGGATCGGCATGGGTGTCGGAGAAGCATGCCAACTTCATCCAGGCCGGCGAGGGTGGTTCGGCGAGCGACGTGCGGGCCGTGATCGAGGCGGTCAGGGCACGCGTTGCCGAGCAATCCGGATTCCGGCTGCGCAGCGAGGTCCGGCTGGTCGGATTCGACGACACGGATCCGATGTCGTTCGACGACGTTGAAGGCACGCACGTATGAGCGGGCCGCCCGACCATGAACGCGAGCCAGACCGAGCCGCCCTCGACGAACTCGAGCAAGCGTTCGGTGGGCCGACATCAGCATCCGATGCAGATGCAGATGCAGATGCAGATGGGGATGGCTCGACCCAGCCGGTGGGCCACGCCGGTCCGGTGACCGGAGAACTGCTGATCGTCGAAGCGGAGCCGTTCCAATCTGCTGACCCAACACCGGACGATCTGACTGACGATCCGGCTGACGATCCGGCTGACGATCCGGTCGAGGCAGTGATCGAACCAGCCGGGGTGCCGGCGCCGAAGCCGACGATCATCCGCATCGACGACTACAGCGGGTCGCATCAGATCGAGGATCCTCGCGACGAGACTCCGATCGGTGACCCGAGCGGGCTGAACGCCGAAGTGGCCGACGGCGAACCGATCGTGATCGAGATCGACGACGAACTTCCCGATGCGGTGTACATCGAGGGCAGTCTGGATCGTTCGGGGTCGCGCTCGATCGTGATCATCGAAGACGACGACACGGGCGATGCCCTGGTACCGGAATCCGAGCGCGATATTCGGCGCGGCATCGAACCGCGCATGCGTGAGCGGCGGGTCGCGGTCAAGCGAGCTCAGGGGCGCAAACGTCTGAAGTGGGTCATGCTTGCGGCGCTGGTCGTCGTGGTCGTCGTCGGGGCGTTGGCACTGCTGGGCTCGGGTCTGTTCGCCGTCAAGGAGCGACCAGGTTTTCGTGACCGGCAACGTGTACACCGATCCGGAACAACTACAGGTCGTGATCGATGACCTCGTGGGTACCCCCGTCTTGCTGGTCGATGCTCAGGCCGCTGAGCGGCAGCTCGAGGCAATCCCATGGGTCGACCAAGCCAGGGTCAGCACGGACTTCCCGCACGGGGCCACGATCGAGATCCGAGAACGCCAGGCGATCGCCACGTATCAGGGCCCTGACCTGCGGTTTCGTGTGCTCGATCGGGAGGGCAGGGTGCTCGATGTGATCGACCTGTATCCGATTGCCTACCTCCTGTTGGACGGTCCTGACCCGGTCGATCTCGACGCCGGCGAGTTCGCTCCGCGCGGGTACGCGGCCGCTGCCGAACTGGCCAAGAACCTGACCGGCTCGGTACGCGGTGGTGTCGACCGGATCGAGGTCACCTCCGACGGCGGGCGGCTCGTGATGTTTCTCACCGACGGCACCGAGGTGCGGTTCGGCGAGGCCCGAGATCTGTTCGCCAAGCTGGTCCGACTCGAGACGGTGTTGTCGTCGGACGAGGTTCGCCAGCCGGGTGTGATCGACATCTCGACCAACGAGGTCACGCTGTGAGCGAGTTCGCTGTCCAGATTCGGCGGTGCTCGTCCCAACGACTGGCGGCTCACTCGGCTAGCATCACCGCACGCAGGGAGCGTGACGTGCCAGGATGGCGCGCGGCGGACCGTCAGGTTCTCCGACAGATCTCCCAGATGAATTGATTCCACATGAACCAACTGCACGTCACCTACGCCCCAATTGATCGCCATCTCCGACGGAGGTTCCACTGATGTCCGGCGCGCCCCAGAACTATCTTGCCGTGATCAAGGTCATCGGTGTCGGCGGAGGCGGTGTCAACGCTGTCAACCGCATGATCGATGCCGGCCTCAAAGGTGTCGAGTTCATTGCGGTGAACACCGACGCCCAGGCCCTGTTGATGAGCGACGCCGACGTCAAGCTCGACATCGGTCGCGACCTCACCCGCGGTCTCGGTGCCGGAAGCGACCCCGAGGTCGGTCGTGCCGCCGCCGAGGCGCACGACGACGAGATCGAAGAGATGGTGAAGGGCGCCGACATGGTGTTCATCACGGCCGGCGAAGGCGGCGGAACCGGTACCGGTTCGGCTCCCGTGATCGCCGAGATCGCTCGCAACGCTGGTGCGCTGACGATCGGCGTGGTCACCCGGCCGTTCGGTTTCGAGGGCCGCCGACGGGCGGTTCAGGCCGACAACGGCGTGCAGCGACTCAAGGAGAAGGTCGACACGCTGATCGTCATTCCGAACGATCGCCTGCTCACCGTCGCCAACGACAAGACCAGCGTGCTCAACGCCTTCAAGATGGCCGACGAGGTACTGCTCCAGGGTGTCTCCGGCATCACCAACCTGATCACCACGCCCGGTTTGATCAACACCGACTTCGCCGACGTCAAGATGGTGCTCACCAACGCCGGCTCGGCGTTGATGGGCATCGGCCAGGCCAGTGGCGACGATCGCGCCGTGTCGGCAGCCAAGCAGGCGATCTCCAGCCCGTTGCTCGAGTCGGCGATCGATGGCGCCAGGGGTGTGCTGCTCAACATCACCGGCCCGTCCAGCATGAGTCTGTTCGAGATGAACGCCGCCGCCGAGATCATCCACGCCGTCGCCCACCAGGACGCCAACATCATCTTCGGCACCGTGATCGACGACGAGATGGGCGACGAGGTCAAGGTCACCGTGATCGCCGCCGGCTTCGACCGGCTCGACAATGCAGCAGCCAGTTCCGGCCTGCGGCTCGGCAACGGCGGCTCGGCTACGTCGGGACGCATCACGGAGCTGTTCGCCGAACCAGAAGAAGCCGAAACGGTCGAAGATGACGACGACGACTTCGACGTCCCGTCGTTCCTCAAGTAGCGGCCCGACGGCAGTCTCGATCGCTCGGCCCGGCGGCCGGCTGTTGCATGTGGTGTCGTCGATTCGCTCCGACGGTGACTTTCATCGAGCCGACGTCGACTTCGATGAACTCGAATCTCGTCGACGATCGTTGATCGACCTGGAATGGACACAACTCGACCAGAACCACGGTGTCGGAGTCGTTCGCGTCGATCGTCCCGGTGACGGCGATGGAGCGATCGGTGACATCGCCATCTCGTCGACGGACAATGCTGTGTTGGGTTGCTGGGTCGGCGATTGCGCCCCGGTCGTGCTGATCGGTGCCCGGTCCGAGTTCGCCGTGGTGCATGCCGGATGGCGCGGACTTGCCGCGGGAGTGATCCAGAAGGCGCTCGAGGCGTTCGACGAGCCGGTGGTCGCAGCGTTGCTCGGGCCTGCAATCGGCCCCTGCTGTTACGAGTTCGGCGCTTCCGACCTCGAGCTCGTCGCCGCCGGTGTCGGCGCCGATCCGGCGCTACTGTCCAGTGCGACCACCGTCGGCGCGCTCGCCCTCGATGTGCGAGCCGCGGTGAGGTCTGCCTGCGGAGATCTCGACCTGCAGGTGTTGGCCGGCTGTACCGGTTGTGAGTTCCCCGGCTTCTCGCACCGCTCTCGCCGCGACCCCCAGCGCCACGTCGTGGCCGTTTGGCAGAATCGGCCCGGCGCATGAGGTGCGAGGCGTGAGCGGCATCGACAGCGCCAGCGTCGCCGCCGCGCTCGAACTCGTGCGCCAGCGGATCATCGATGCCGGTGGCGATGCAACCGTTGCGATCCTGCCGGTGACCAAGGGGTTCGGGCCGGAGGCGATCACCGCCGCCCTCGCCGCCGGTTGCACTGCAGTCGGTGAGAGCTACGCCCAGGAACTGGTCGCCAAACATGACGCGCTGCGGCGCGGCACCGGCACCCTCGAGGTGCATTTCATCGGCCAGCTGCAGACCAACAAGGTTCGCCAGCTGAGTGAGTTGGTCGACGTGTACGAATCGCTCGACAGACCCAAACTGGCTGCAGAGATCGCCAAGCGTGCGCCGGCAGCCAAGGTGCTGATCCAGGTCGACACGTCACAGGAACCGGGCAAAGGCGGATGCCCGATCGCCGAGCTCGATGAGTTCGCTGAACACGTCCGCCAACGCGGGCTCGATCTGGCTGGGCTGATGACAGTCGGGCCGACGATCGGTGGGCCGGAAGCGGCCCGAGCAGGTTTCCGACTGGTCCGCCATGCGGTCGACCGGCTCGGGTTGACGGTCTGCTCGATGGGTATGACAGGCGACCTCGAGGTCGCCGTACAAGAGGGCAGTACGCAGATCCGGATCGGCACAGCGCTGTTCGGTTCTCGTCCTGTCCACGCATGGCGTGAGCAGCAGCGGTAGGCTCCGCGCCAAGGAGGAAGTCGGTATGTCTTTCTGGAAACGCACGATGGACTATCTCGGTCTCGGTCCTGACGACGCCTATGACGATTACGATCTCGACGAAGAATATGAGCCCGCGCCTCGTGGTCGGCGCCCACCTGAGCCTGATGTCCGTCAGACCAAGGGTCACCGCGAGGAACAGAGCTCAGAAGGGGTGGTACGAACCTTGCCAAGCCGACCGACTTTCCCGTCGCGTGACTTCGATCCGTCGCAGGCACGCCGGAACGCCGAACGTGACGATTCCGGGGTGCAACCGCGCCCTCAGCGTTCCACTGGTTCGACCGAACCCGCAGCGGTTCGGCCACGTCGCTTCGATCAAGCTCAAGAGGTCGCCGACAAGTTCAAAGAGGGCCAGCCGGTCATCATGAACCTGGAGGGATCGGACCGTGAGGTCGCCCGACGGCTGATCGACTTCGCCAGCGGCCTGTGCTATGGGCTCGATGGCTCGATGGAGAAGGTCGCCAACGGCGTGTATTTGCTCAAGCCGACCCCTCCTCGCGGCGGTCGCAACGACGAGTACGACGACTGACATGAGTACGGACCTCACGCCTTCCCAGATTGCAGGGGCCACGTTTCGAACGGTCCGCAAGGGTTACGACCCCGCCGAGGTCGAGAGCTTCCTCGAACAGGTTGCGGCGGCACTCGAGGCAGCTCAACAGCAAGCCACATCGATGGAGGCTCGCGCCAGGGCCGCGGTCGCCCGCCTCCAGGAAGCGAGTTCCCCAGCGCCGACGGCGTCCGACGTCGCCGTGCCGGCGACGCTCGATGCCAGCGCCGAGATGGTCGACGCACACGACGCCGAGCACGCCGTCGCCGAACTGTCGCCGGTCGAGGCCGAGACGATCTCTCGCACACTGCTGCTCGCCCAACGCACCGCCGACTCCACCGTCGCCGAAGCGGAATCCGAGGCGGCAAAGATCAAACGCGAGGCCCAGATCGAGGCAGAGACCACGATCGATTCCACGCGAGAGATGTCGGCCCGCTTGGTCGAAGAGGCCCGAGGCGAGGCGCGCAAGGCAAACGAGTCCGCCCGCAAGGCGGCCGAGAACGAAGTGCAGTCACTCAAGGCCCGCCGCGAGTTCCTGGTTGGCGACGTCGACCAACTCGAGCAGTTCCTCGTCGACCAACGCGAACGGCTGCGCGGCGCGGCGCGTCAGATCGAGGCGTTGGTCGATCGGGTTCCGTCCGGGCTGGGGCAGGTTCGACCGCCGGCGCTGTCGGCCTCCGACGACGAGCCTGGTGACAACACCGCCGAGCTGATCATGCCGGCCGAGGCACAGGGACCATTTGCAGATGTCCAGGAACTCGCCGAGGCGATCGATCTCGGCGAAACCCAGCCGATCCCGACGCTCGAGTTCTCCGCCGACGACGCCGCCGATGACGATCCGACACCGAGCGACTCGGCCGAGGACCTGCCCAAGCGTGGCGCAAACCCCCTGCCCGACTGACGTTCCGGGCGGGTAACCTCAGTGCTCAACGGCATCGACGAGGCAATCACCTCTGAGCCTCCGGAAGAACGGCAGTTCGCTGCTCAGTAGAACCGGACGGGTCCAGCCCGTCATCGCTGGCGAAGGTGAGCGGTCGGCTTCTGCGGGAGTCGACAAGCAGGGTGGTACCGCGGGCTCCGGCTCGTCCCTGGCAGACAACCCAAGGAGCCACCAGCGTGAACGCCAACCACCGATACCCGAACGTGCCGTCGCATCCCGATCTGCCGAAGATCGAGCGCGCCATCCTCGATCGGTGGGAGCGCGAGAACACCTTCCAGCGCTCGATCGATCAGCGTGACGCCGGGGTCGACGGGGACAACGAGTTCGTGTTCTACGACGGGCCACCATTCGCCAACGGGCTGCCTCACTACGGACACCTGCTGACGGGGTACGTGAAAGATGCCGTGCCGCGCTATCAAACGATGCGCGGCAAGCGGGTCGAGCGCCGGTTCGGCTGGGATTGCCACGGCCTGCCGGCCGAGGTGCAGGCCGAAAAGGAACTCGGCATCGCCGGACACCCCGAGATCACCGCCTACGGAATCGACCGGTTCAACGATGCCTGCCGCACGAGCGTGCTGCGGTACACCCAGGAGTGGGAGGACTACGTCACTCGACAGGCCCGGTGGGTCGATTTCGAGAACGACTACAAGACACTCGACCTCGACTACATGGAGAGCGTCATGTGGGCGTTCAAGTCGTTGTGGGACAAGGACTTGATCACCGAGGGGTTCCGGGTGCTCGCCTACTGCTGGCGTTGCGAGACACCGCTCAGCAATACCGAGACCCGGATGGACGATGTCTATCGCGACCGCCAGGACCCGGCACTCACCGTGTCGTTCCGACTCGAGACCGGCGAACGGATCCTGGCATGGACCACGACGCCGTGGACGCTGCCCTCCAACCTGGCACTGGCCGTGGGTCCGGACATCGACTACGCCGTGATGGAGGAGAACGGCGAGCGCTACATCCTGGCTGAGGCTCGCCTCGGCTCGTACGAGCGCGAGTTGGCTGACGCAACCCAGATCGCCACGCTGAAGGGCTCGGACTTGGTCGGCCGGCGGTACGAGCCGATGTTCGGCTATTTCGCCGACACCCCCAACGCCTTCCAGGTGCTGGCGGGCGAGTTCGTGTCGACCGAGGACGGCACCGGTGTGGTCCATATGGCCCCCGGATTCGGCGAGGATGACCAACTGGCCTGCGACGCGGTCGGGATCCCGACCGTGTGTCCAATGGATGAGCACGGCAGGTTTACCGCAGAGGTGAGCGACTGGGTCGGCCAGCACGTGTTCGATGCCAACCCGCACATCATCCGTCACTTGAAAGACGAGGGTGTCGTGGTCCGCCACGACAGCTACGAGCACTCGTACCCGCATTGCTGGCGCTGCAATCAGCCGCTCGTCTATCGGGCGATCTCGTCCTGGTTCGTGAAGGTCACCGAGTTCCGCGACCGGATGGTCGAACTCAACCAGCAGATCAGCTGGGTTCCGGGTCACATCAAGGACGGCAGTTTCGGGAAGTGGCTGGAGAATGCCCGTGACTGGGCGATCAGCCGCAACCGGTTCTGGGGATCACCGATCCCGGTCTGGAAGAGTGACGACCCGGCGTACCCGAGGATCGACGTCTACGGCTCGCTGGCAGAGATGCAGGCCGACTTCGGTGTCGAGGTGACCGACCTGCACCGCCCGAACGTCGACGACCTGGTGCGGCCCAACCCCGATGACCCGACCGGCCAGTCGATGATGCGTCGCGTACCAGAAGTGCTCGATTGCTGGTTCGAGTCGGGTTCGATGCCGTTCGCCCAGGTCCACTACCCGTTCGAGAACGCCGATTGGTTCGAGCATCACTATCCCGGTGACTTCATCGTCGAGTACATCGGACAGACCCGCGGCTGGTTCTACACGATGCACGTCTTGGCGACAGCGCTGTTCGACCGGCCGGCCTTCTCGGCATGCGTCAGCCACGGCAACGTGCTCGGCGACGACGGGCGCAAGATGTCGAAGTCGCTCAGCAACTATCCCGACCCGAACGAGATGCTCGACGTGCACGGTGCCGACGCGATCCGCTGGTACCTGTTGTCGTCACCGATCCTGCGCGGCGCCGACTCGGCGGTGACCGAGGTCGGCATGCGCGACACCGTTCGCCACGTCATCTTGCCGTACTGGAACGCCTACTACTTCTTGACGCTGTACGCCAACGCCGCCGGACGCAGCGGAGTGATCCGGACCGATCAGACCGATGTGCTCGATCGTTACCTGCTCGGTGAGTTGAAGGCGCTCGTCGACGGTGCGACGCAGCAACTCGACGTCTACGACCTGTTCGGCGCATGCGAAACCGTCGCCGCGTTCCTCGACACGCTCACGAACTGGTACATCCGGCGCAGCCGGGACCGTTTCTGGGCGGGTGACCCGGACGCGATCGACACCCTGCACACCGCTCTGGTCACGCTGTCGCAGGTCGCTGCTCCGCTGTTGCCGCTGATCACCGAGCATGTCTACGCCGGCCTGATCGGCTCGGACTCCGACCACGACAGCGTGCATCTGACCGATTGGCCGAGCGCTGAAGCGTTCCCGTTCGACGCCGACCTGCACGCCGGCATGGAGCAGGTGCGCGACGCCTGCTCCACGCTGCTGTCGCTGCGCAAGGCCGAGGGGCTGCGCGTCCGCTTGCCGCTGGCCCGGGCAGTCGTCGCAACACCGGACGCAGCGCTGTTGGCACCCCACATCGACATCCTGCGCGACGAGTTGAACGTCAAAGAGGTCGAACTCACCACCGACGTCGACCGATACGGATCGCAGGAACTGATCCTGAACCCCAAGACGCTCGGCCCACGGCTCGGTGGACAGACACAACAGGTGATCAAGGCGTACAAGGCGGGGGATTGGTCGCTCGTCGATGGGCGTGCCGTCGTGGGTGGAATCGAGCTGCACCCAGGTGAGTTCGACTTCCGGCTCGTGTCGGCCGGCGACGATGCCGTGGCGACCCTCAAGTCGTCGGAAGGGCTGGTCGTGCTCGACACGGCGGTGACGCCGGAGCTCGAACTCGAGGGCACGGCCCGCGACCTGGTGCGACTCATCCAGCAGGCTCGGCGAGAGGCTGATCTCGACGTGAGCGACAGGATCTCGTTGAAGGTGACTGCTCCACAGCAAACCGTCGACGCCTTCGAGACCCATCGCCAACTCGTGATGGGGGAGACCCTCTCGACGAGTGCTGATGCGAGCGTGTCGCCCGGCGACGAGGTCGTGATCGTCAGTCGAACGGGCGCAGCGGTGATGGCCCGGCTGGAGATCCGGGTGCAGCCGGGGGCCAGCCGGACCAAGTTCGCAGGGTGGTACGGCGACGTGCCCAAACTGACCGTTTCGGCGGCACCGGTCGACGGGGCAGCCAATCGCGCTGTTGTCGAGGCCTTGGCCGAGGCGCTCGGCGTGCGGCCCCGTCAGATCACGCTGGTCAGCGGTTTCACGTCGCGTACCAAGGTGTTCGAGATCGAAGGCGTGACCGCTCGAGGAGCTCGCCGATCGGGTGGCTCGTCTCGAACCCGCCACCGGGCTGATCAGGCCCGGAATCGCCCGGGTGCCTCACAAACGGGTGCTGGCGCGGTAGAGTCCGGCGTTCACATTCGCCGGGAGGTGCATTTAACCATGACTGCTGCGAGGAAGAAGGCGGCTGCGAAGAAGGCTGCGCCGGTCAGGAAGGCGCCAGCCAAGAAGGCTGCGCCCAGCCAAGAAGGCTGCGCCGGCCAAGAAGGCGCCAGCCAAGAAGGCACCAGCCAAGAAGGCACCAGCCAAGAAGGCACCAGCCAAGAAGGCTGCTCCAACCAAGAAGGCGCCCAGCCAAGAAGGCGCCAGCCAAGAAGGCGCCAGCCAAGAAGGCACCAGCCAAGAAGGCACGCCAGCCAAGAAGGCACCAGCCAAGAAGGCTGCACCAACCAAGCAGGCACCAGCCAAGCAGGCTGCTGCGACCAGCCGCCGCAAACCTGCCACCAAGCGTGCGTCGCGGACGACCCCGCGAACCTCTACCAAGAAGGCCACTCGAACCACCCCCATGGCAAATTCGACCAAGACTGACCAGTCGTCCACCCAGGAGCTCCCCAAGCCGCGCTTCAACAAGGACGGATTCGGCTACACCAAGGACTTCGACCTCAGTTTCGTCAAGGAGATGCACGATGCGCTCCAGGCCGAACGAGTTCGACTGACCGGGCAAGCCAAACGGCTCGAAGACGAAGCTCACCAACTCGTCGAAGAGGCGGAGATGGGCGATGTGCAGTTCGATGACGAGGGCGGCGAGGGCGACACGATGGTCGTCGAACGTGAGCGTGATCTGGCGCTCAGCGCCCAGGCCCGCGAGGCCGTCGTCGAGATCGACGATGCGCTGGTGCGGATCACCAAAGGCACGTACGGCTTCTCGTTGATGTCAGGCCGTCCGATCCCGCGTGAACGCCTCGAGGCGATCCCGTGGTCGATCGTGCTGGTCGAGGAGAAGGTCGGGGGGATCGGCCGCCGATGAAGGCGTCGCCGTGCGCCCTGCGCGGGTGGTTGCCGGTTGCGCTCGTCGTGGTCGTCGCTCGACCAACTCACCAAGAGTTGGGCGGTCGACCGATTGGTCGACGGCGACATCGACATCGTTCTGGACCTTGCGTTTCCATCTCTCGTTCAACACCGGGATGGCCTTCAGCCGGGGACAGGACTGGGGCCCCGTCATCGGCAATTCTGGCGATGGTCATCGTCGTCGCCTTGCTGCTCAGTCTGAGGCGCCAACCCGGGCGGCTGACGACGTCTCGGTCGGCTTGATCGTCGGTGGAGCGATCGGCAACGTGATCGATCGGTTGTTCCGATCGCCGGGCTGGTTCCGCGGCGCCGTGTCGACTTCATCGACTTCCAGTGGTTCCCGATCTTCAACGTCGCCGACATGGGTGTCACGATCGGTGGCGCGCTGCTCGGTGCTGGCGTCATGGCAGGTCGGTCGCCGGGACGAGGCACTCGAGCCCGGCGATGACCTCGGGCGCACCGCTGACCACGACCGTCGATGACGACGATCGTCCTGACGACGCTGCGGCGTCTGACACGATGGCACCATGATCGTCGAAATCGTGCCTCCTGCGTTGGCCGGGGAACGACTCGACCGAATCGTCGCACTGATGCTCGACGTCAGCCGATCGGTCGCCTCCAAGGTGATCGAGACCGGCGGCGTCGCGGTCGACGGTGAAAGCCGCCTCGGCCGGCAAGGTCGCGCCTGACCGAAGGCCAAGAGGTGGCGGCCGATCCCGGCTGCGATCCCGGTCGAACAGGCACCGCTCGCCCGACGACTCGGTCGAGTTCGACGTGCTCCATGAGGACGACCACATCATCGTCGATCGACAAACCGGCCGGTCTGGTCGTGCACCCCGGAGCGGGAAACCCCGACCACACCCTGGTCAACGGGCTGCTGGCGCGCTACCCGGAACTGGCCGGAGTCGGCGAACAGGTCCGCCCAGGGATCGTGCATCGACTCGATGCCGGAAGCTCGGGGCTGCTCGTCGTGGCGCGCACCCAGCACGCCCGCAAGATGCTGATGGAGCAGTTCGCCTCGCACCACGCAACCCGGGCGTACCTGGCGTTGGTGTGGGGGCACCCGGCGGCGCCGCACGGCGTGATCGACGCGCCGATCGGTCGTTCCCGGCAGCGATCCGCTGCGGATGGCGATCGTCGCCAGACGGACGCCCGTCGCGTACCGAGTACCAGGTGCTCGATCGTTTCGACAGCCCGGCCGAGTTGGCGCTGCTGCAGTGCAATCTCGAAACCGGTCGAACCCACCAGATCCGGATCCACCTGAGCTCGATCAACCATCCGCTCGTCGGCGACCCGGTGTACGGCCAGCGCCGCCCGAAACTGCAGTTGGAGCGCCCGTTCCTGCACGCCATCGAACTGGTGTTGGATCACCCTGCGACCGGCGAACCGGTGACGTTCCGGAGCGAACTGGCAGCCGATCTCAAGCGCTCGTGCTGCACCGACCCTGTAGCCGGTCCCGACGTATCGGAGGAACCCGGCACGATTGCGTGCGACTGAAGGCGTGCGACTCGGGACGGCGGCCAGGGGGCGTCGCCGCGGGCGACGCTGGCGATCGACGCCAGGGTGAAACCCTCGAGGTGGATTGCGCATCACCTCGCCGGCCTGCTTCCAGATCGCCAGCAGCACACACTGCCCCTCGTGGTCGCAGGCTCCGTCGGCATGCGGTTCGCCGAAGTCGCCGAGCGTGATCGGGCCGTCGACGGCCGACACGATCTCGGACAGCAGGATCTCGTCGGGCGGGCGGGCCAGGACATAGCCGCCTCCGACACCTCGCTTCGAGCGCACCAGGCCGGCGCCCTTGAGCGCCAGCAGGATCTGTTCGAGATAGGGCTGCGGCAGCGCCGTGCGTTCGGCGATGTCGCGAACGGAGGTCGGCCCGGTCTCGCCTTCGCGAAGCGCCAGCGACAGCAGGGCCCGACACGCATAATCGCCTCTGGTGGACACTCGCACGGCTCCAACGTAGGTGGTGAGACAACGTGCGCACGCATCTCGTCGGCGGTGCGATCGGAGCCACTCTGCGTGTTCGCTTGGCTGGAGCGCCGCGAAGGTGGTGGACTAGGGAGCGCGTGACCGACTCTGACTGAGCAACCAATCCTTCCCACCTACGGCGGGGCCAACGTGCGGGGCATCGTCCCCGCCCTGCTCGGTCCCGGTTCGTGGAGTACGTCGACTGCCCGATTGGATGCCCGAACCGGTCGCCTCGGCCGAACCAGGCCGTGTTGCTGGTGCTGGATGGTCTCGGATGGGACCAACTCCAGGATCACCGCCACGTCGCCCCGACGATCGCGGCCTCGTCGGCGGCCCGATCACGACGGTCGCGCCCACCACCACGGCGACCGCGCTGAGTTCGATCTCGACCGGACTGACCCCCGGCGAACACGGTCTGATCGGCTACCGCATGATGCTCGCCGGCGAGGTCGTCAACGTGTTGCAGTGGGCAGCCGCCGGCGAGTCGCGGCGGCGCTCCCAGCCGCCCCGTGATGTGCAGCGGTATCCAGCCTTTCTGGGCGAACCGGTACCCGTCGTCAGCCCGCACGAGCTCGTGCAACTCGGCCTTCAGCGAGGGGCATCTGCGCGGGTCGCGGCCCGGTCGGCTACCGGGCGACCTCGTCGTTGGCGATCGAGGTGCCGTCGCGAACTGGAGGCCGGCGAACGGTTCGTGTACGCCTACTACGGAGGCGTCGACAAGATCGCCCACGAGCGTGGCTTCGGCGAATTCTACGAAGCGGAGCTTGAGGGACGCCGACCGACTCGTCGCCGATCTGCTCGATGTGCTTGCCGAGCGGGCGCCGTGCTGCTGGTCACCGCTGACCACGGGCAGGTCGAGGTCGGCAGACAACATCATCACGCCGTCCGAGCACGCTGCTCGACTGGTGTCGATCCAATCCGGCGAGGGACGGTTTCGCTGGCTGCATGCCCGATCGCGGTGCGGCCAGGAGCTGTTGGCGGCAGCGAGCGACGAGTTCGGCGGCACGGGTTGGGTCAGTAGCCCGAGATCAGATCATCGACGAGGGGTGGTTCGGCCCGACCGTTGCGCCAGCCGATCGCCCAACCGGCTCGGCGACGTGGCGCTCGTCGCTCGTCAACCCGTCAGCTACCACGACCCACTCGACAGCGGCCCGTTCGAACTGGTCTGCCGCCACGGTTCGATGACGTCGGCCGAGATGTACGTTCCGCTGGTGGCGGGAATCGGTTCCTGATCGTCGCCATGCACCCACCCGAAGGACCACCGACATGTCTGATGTCACCAACACCGAACCGAACGAACCGAACGAGCCAACCAGCGGCCGACCACGCCGAACTGAGTCGAACCCGCTGGCGACGGATCCAGTCCGATCGACCCAGCCCGGCCCGAACCAGCCCGACCCGAACGAGGAGGAGCGTGGATCTGTCACCGAGCCCGCCAAGGTGATGCGAATCGGTTCGATGGTCAAACAGCTGCTCGAGGAGGTGCGTCAGGCGCCGCTCGACGAACGCAGCCGGGAGCGGTTGGCCGAGATCTACGAGCGTTCGGTGACCGAGTTGTCGATGGCACTCTCGCCGGACCTGCAAGAGGAGTTGCGCTCGCTGGCGTTGCCGTTCGACGACGATTCGGTGCCGAGCGACAGCGAGCTGCGAGTTGCCCAGGCGCAGCTGGTCGGGTGGCTGGAGGGCCTGTTCCACGGGATTCAGGCAACGCTGTTCGCCCAACAATTCGCAGCCCGACAGCAACTCGAACAGATGCGTCAGCTTCCGCAGGGCGACAACCTGCCCGGTGGCGATCCCGGCCAGCCGGATCGTCCCGGCACATACCTTTGAGGGGCCGGACTCATGAATCGTCTGCGTGTCTGGGTCTGGTAGGTTCGCGAACCACATGATTGTGATTTCCACCGACCTCCGCGCCGTGCTGGCGACCCAGTGACCGACTCCTTCACCCACCTCCACGTTCACACCGAGTTCTCGATGCTCGACGGGGCGGCGCGCCTCGACGAGATGGTGGCCAAAGCAGTGGCCGACGGGCAGCCGGCGATCGGCATGACCGATCACGGCAACATGTACGGCACGCTCGAGTTCTACAAGGAGTGTCGCAAGCAGGGGATCAAGCCGATCATCGGCACCGAGGCCTACATGGCCCACGACCATCGCTCCGAGCGGCCCACGCGGCGGGGTCGGATCGACGACTCGGGCGGCGACACCGAGGGCGGCAAGAAGCTCTACTACCACCTCACGCTGCTGGCCGAGAACGAGGTCGGCTACCGCAACCTGATCCAGCTCTCCAGCCTGGCCTTCCTCGAGGGCTACTACTACAAGCCGCGGATGGACTGGGAGTTGCTCGAGAAGTACTCCGACGGGCTGATCGCCACCACCGGTTGCCTGGGCGGGCACGTGTTGCAGTCGCTGCTGAACGGTGACGACAAGGGTGCACTCGACAAGGCCGGTCGGTTGCAGGAGATCTTCGGCAAGGACAACCTGTTCGTCGAGCTCCAGGATCATGGGATTGCGGCCCAGCGCGAGACCAATCCGAAGCTGGTCGAGATCGCCAAGAAGATCGGCGCCCCGCTGCTCGCCACCAACGACTCGCACTACACCCACCGTGAGGACCACGAGGCGCACGACGCACTGCTGTGCGTCCAGACCGGTTCCCTGATCTCCGACCCCAAGCGGCTCAAGTTCGAGGGCCAGGAGCACTACCTGAAGTCGGCCCAGGAGATGCGCTATCTGTTCCGCGAGCTGCCCGAGGCGTGCGACAACAGCCTCTGGATCGCCGAGCGGGCCGACCTCGAGATCACGTTCGGCGAGGCGTTGCTCCCGAACTTCCCGCTGCCGGCCGGGTTCGACGACCGACAAGGACTACCTCGACCACCTGGCATGGGAGGGCGCCCGCAAGCGTTGGGGCGATGAGCTGCCGCCCAGCGTCGTCGAGCGGGTCGCCTACGAACTCAAGGTCATCAACGACATGGGGTTCGCCTCGTACTTCTTGATCACCTGGGACCTCATCCGTTACGCCAGGGAGTGCGGCATTCGGGTCGGGCCCGGCCGCGGATCTGCCGCCGGCTGTGCGGTTGCCTACTGCCTTCGCATCACCGACCTCGACCCGATCAAGTACGACCTGCTGTTCGAACGGTTCCTCAACCCGAGCCGGATCTCGATGCCCGACATCGACATGGACTTCGACTCGCGCTACCGCGACCAGATGATCCGGTACGCCGCCGACACCTACGGCCGCGACCACGTCGCCCAGATCATCACGTTCGGCACGATCAAGGCCCGCAACGCCGTGCGAGATGCGGCCCGCGTGCTCGGTTACCCGTACAGCGTCGGCGACAAGGTCGCCAAGGCGATGCCTCCGCTGGTGATGGGTCGCGACACGCCGCTCAAGTACTGCTTCGAAACCAGCGAGAAGTACGCCGACGGGTACAAGGCGGCCGGCGACCTGCGGGCCATGTACGACACCGACCCCGACGTCAAGAAGGTGGTCGATGTCGCCAAGGGGCTCGAAGGCCTGATTCGCTCCGACGGCATCCACGCCGCAGCCGTCGTGATCACCAAAGAACCGGTCACGCACTACCTGCCGATCCAACGCAAGCCCGAATCGGGCAAGGATCCGGCCGATGCACCGGTCGTCACCCAGTACGA
The DNA here is from genome assembly GCA_963700265.1 of uncultured Acidimicrobiaceae bacterium. Classification (GTDB taxonomy): domain Bacteria; phylum Actinomycetota; class Acidimicrobiia; order Acidimicrobiales; family Ilumatobacteraceae; genus Ilumatobacter. Next base: position 207,714 of record CAVOWX010000015.1, read on the forward strand.
GATGCACGGTGTCGAGGAACTCGGCTTGCTCAAGATGGACTTCTTGGGGCTGCGCAACCTCGACGTCATCACCGACACGCAGGCGATGGTGCGCCGAACGAGAGATTCCGATTTCGACATCGACCGGTGTCGCTCTCCGACTGCCGACACGTTCGGGTTGCTCAGCCGCGGCGACACGCTCGGTGTGTTCCAGCTCGAGTCGCCACCGATGCGCCAACTGCTCCGGGCGCTGGCTCCGACCAGCTTCGACGACGTGGCCGCTCTGATCGCCTTGTACCGGCCGGGCCCGATGGGCGCCAACATGCACTACGACTTCGCCGACCTCAAGAACGGTCGCAAGCCGGTCGAGTACTTCCACGACGACGCCAAAGAAGTACTCGGCGACACGTACGGCCTGATGATCTATCAGGAGAGCGTGATGCGTGTCGCCCAGAAGTTCGCCGGCTACTCGCTGGCCGACGCGGACAACCTCCGCAAGGCGATGGGCAAGAAGGTCCGAGAGGTGATGGCGAAAGAACGCGACACGTTCGAGTCGGGCGTCGAGCGTTCCGGCTACGGCCCCGATCTCGGCAAGGAACTGTTCGACATCATCGAGAAGTTCGCCGACTACGCGTTCGCCAAGAGCCACAGCTACGGCTACGGACTGATCACGTACCAGACGGCATACCTCAAGGCCCACTACCCGGTCGAGTACTTCGCCTGCTTGCTCACCAGCGTGAAGAGCAATCTCGACAAGGCGGCGGTGTACCTGAGCGACTGCCGCTCGGCGGGCATCAAGGTGCTGACCCCCGACGTCAACCGCTCGGTGATGAACTTCGATGCGCTCGTCGGGCGATCGGGTGCCCGACGACGTCTCGCTGCCGATCGGCAGCCCAGGGGCGATCACGTTCGGCCTGTCGGCGGTTCGCAACGTCGGCGAGGGCCTCGTCGAGTTGCTCGTCGCCGACCGCGACGAGAACGGTCGCTACGAGTCGTTCTACGACTTCGCCGAACGGGTGCCCGAACAGGTGCTGAACAAGCGCACCGTCGAGTCGCTGATCAAGGCCGGCGCGTTCGACCAGATGAACCACCCACGTCGCGGGCTGGTTGCGTCGTTCGAGCAGATCCTCGACACCACGATCGACCGACGTCGCGAACGAGATCGTGGCGTGATGAGCCTGTTCGGCGACTGGGGCGACAGCGCCGAGGGCGACGGCGGTGACGGAGTGGCGGGGTTCGACGAGCGGATCCCGATCCCCGACATCGAGTTCGACAAGAGCGACAAGCTCAAGGCCGAAAAGGAGATGCTCGGCCTGTACGTGTCGGATCATCCGCTGTTCGGAGTCGAATCGGCGCTCAAACGTCAGGTCGAACACGCCCTCGATCGATCTGCCCGGAGATGGAAGACGGGGCATCGGTGAAGGTCGGCGGCGTGATCACCAATCTCGCCCGCAAGTTCACCAAGAAGGGCGACCAGATGGCGGTGTTCGTGTTGGAAGACCTCGAATCGTCGATCGAGGTCACCGTGTTCCCGCGCACGCTCGTCGAGCAGGGTCACAAACTCGAAGACGACATCATCGTTGCGGTCAAGGGTCGACTCGACAAGCGCGACGAGTCGCGGTTCGGCTGATCGCCCAAGATGTCCAAGTGCTTGTCAGGGCTCGGCGACGGGCCGGCACCTCCGTTGCGACTGATGCTCCCCAGCCACACGCTCGACGAGCTCAAGATCCATCGGCTCAAGCGGATTCTTCGGGATCATCCGGGCGACTCGGTGGTCCAGGTCGACATCGGCCAGGGCAAGGTGTTGCGGCTGGCCGACGAGTTCCGAGTCGACATCGATCGGGCCGTCGGTGAACTGCGGATGGCGTTCGGCCACGACGCTGTGTTGCTCTGAGGAGCCGCGTCGAGGTGCCGGCTGGTTTGGCGTCGCCAAGACTTCCGGTCGCCCCGTTTGTGAATCCTGACGATTTCGGTGGCACAATGGTGCTTCGAAAACCGTCCGGGAGAAGGGTATATGCCGCTCGTAGTTGCCACCAATGACGCGATCGCGTTGACAGACGACGATCTCGACGAGATGGGTTCGATCGAGGGAGCGTTTGACATTGGCGCGCTTTCGAAAGCACAAGAGGACTGGGTGCTCGCCACCACGGCGCGTCTCGACGACAAGCTGCACGGCTTCATGTTCTCGACGCTCGAACGGATCGGTGGCACCCCGTGTGTGCTGATCGGCATGTTGAGCGTGCGCCGCCATTCCCGTCGTGACACCGTGCTGCGAGGACTGATGGGCGAGGCCTATCACCGTGCGCTCATGGCGTTCCCCGACGAAGATGTCGTGTTCGGCTCGCGGTTCGTCACCGCCGACGGGCTCGAGGCGTTCGACAAGCTCGACGAGGTCACGCCCGTCGCCCGGCGTTCGCGCGGTCGGCGAGGAGCGGGCCTGGGGCCGACGGCTCGCCAAGCGGTTCGGGGTCGACTCCAAGTACGAGGCGCAAACCTTCATCGCCAAGAACGCCCAGTCCGGCTTCCTCGACTTCGAGTCGTCGAAGCCCGACAAGCTCGATGCCGACGTGGTGTCGATGTTCGAGCCGGTCAAGAAGGCGACCGGCGGTGCGATGGTCGTCTACGGCTGGACCATGGCCGAAGACCTCGTCAAGCACGGCCAACGCTGACTCGTGAGTTGGGAGTTGTGCCAGGCACAAGTCCCAACTGGTGGAAGCTGTCATGGGTGAGTTCGCCGAGGTCGTACGGCCGACGGCGGATGACCCGATCGTTCTCGAACCAGCCGGTACCGGCGGATGTGCTCGACGACATGGTGCGGCTCGCTGCGCGGGCACCGAGCGCCGGCAAGACACAGGGTTGGCACCTGGTCGCCCTCGAGGGCGACGAGACGGCTCGGTTCTGGGACATCACGCTGCCATCCCCGCGGCGTGAACGGTTCAAGTGGCAGGGGCTGCTCGATGCCCCCACGATCCTGTTGCCGTTCGCCGATCCGGACGGCCTACGTCGAGCGCTACTCCGAACCGGACAAGGCAGCCAGCGGGCTGGGTGCAGCAGCCGAGGCATGGCCGGCGCCGTATTGGACGATCGACGCCTCGATGTCGGTGATGACACTGCTGCTGGCCGCCCAAGACGCAGGGCTCGGGGCGCTGCTGTTCGGCGTGTTCAAGGGCGAATCCGAGCTGCGCGCCGCGCTCGGTGTGCCGGACGGTCTTCAGTTGCTCGGGGCGATCGCGCTCGGGTATCCGGCGCCGAAGCTCGAATCGTCAGGGCTGAGCGCCGGCCGACCAACTCGGACGCCTGACCAGATCGTGCACCGCGGCGGCTGGTGACGTGTCAGGAGGAGCTGATCGATCGATCGGCCCTCGGGGAGCGGTCGGCCGGTGATCTTCTCGTACAGCGCTTCTGGGGTGCTGACAGGGGACTTCGCAGACGTGGTCCCGGCACAGATAGGCGTGTCCGTCGACGCGTGCCTTCCCACAGCGGTGAGTCGTACGGCTCGCCCCAGGCCAGCACGAGGTCGGGGCGCCACAGCAGGTGGGCAACTCGAACCAGGTCGGGTGCGTCGCCGACGATCGCCAGTTCGACCAGCCCACGGTGGCGGGTCTCGATCGCCGAGAGCGCGTTCGACGCCCCGCCGGGCGCTTGCTCGATCACCGTTCCCAGCAGCTGCAAGATGCGATCGGCATGGTTCTGGTAGCGCTGCTCGCCGGTCAGCGCGGCGAGCCGCATCAGGCCGTGGGCAGCGCTCGAGTTGGCCGACGGTGTCGCGTTGTCGAGCAGGTCCTTCTGGCGCACGACCAACGCCTCGCCGTCCTCGGCGGTCGTGAACAGGCCACCTTGGTGGGGATCCCAGTACCAGTCGAGCATGGTGTCGGCGGTGGCACGTGCTGCCTCGGTCCAGCGCGCTTGGCCGGTCAGTTCTCCGAGTCTGATGAACGCCTCGACCAGTGCCGCGTGGTCGGCGGCCATCGCCTCGTGTCGCGCCTGGGGCTCGCCGTCGGCGTGCCACGATCGGTGCCAGCGTCCGTTCGGTCGGCGCAGCCGGTCGAGCAGGAACTCGCCGTTGGCGATCGCCGCCTGCTTCCAGTCGTCGCGTTGGAAGACCAACGCGGCGTCGGCGAGGGCGTACAGGAACATCGCGTTCCATTCGGTCAGCACCTTGTCGTCGAGGCCGGGTCGACGTCGCTGCGACCGAGCGGCCAGCAGCTGTCGACGGGCGCGCCTCGATCGCCGATGGGCGTTGTAGTTGGCCTCGGTGTTCGATTCGATTCGGAATCGAGCGACCCTCGAAGTTGCCGCCCTTGGTGATCCCGAACCACTGCAAGGTGGCCGTGACGGTCTTCGGGTCGGTGCCGGCCAGCGCCTCACGAACTTCGGTTGCGGTCCAGGTGTGGTAGAGCCCCTCGACGCCAACGCCCCGCTCGTCGGGCGAATCGGCGTCCTCGGCGGAGTAGAACCCGCCGTCGGGATGCTGCAGCTCACGCAGCACGTAGCCGATCGTTTCCTCGACCACCTGTCGGTAGTGGGGGAGCCCGAACGCCGAGTACGCCTGGCGGTAGACCCGCACCAGCAACGCCTGGTCGTAGAGCATCTTCTCGAAATGCGGCACCAGCCATTGGCGATCGGTCGAGTAGCGGGCGAACCCACCGCCGATGTGGTCGTACAGGCCGCCCGACGCCATCGCGTCGAGCGACGTCTTGACGACGCGCTCGGCGTCGGAATCGGCGGTCGTCAAGAAGGCTCGCAGGGCGAGTTCGAGGTGATGGGTGGAAGGGAACTTGGGGGCCGATACCAAACCCGCCCCACTCGGCGTCGAACGCCCCGGCGATCGAGGCGAGCGCCCGGTTGACGAGGTCGAGCCCGGGCACGTCGTCTTTCGGCGCTGTCTCGGCGCTCTTGCCGATCGCAGCAACCAGCGCAACGGCGTTCTTCTCGAAGTCTTCACGACGGTTGCGCCACACGTCGTCGAGGGCGTCGAGCAGCTTCAGGAAGTTCTCCTTGGGGAAGTAGGTGCCGCCCCACAGCGGCCGCCCATCGGGATCGATCAAGACCGTCATCGGCCAGCCGCCGCGCCCCGTCATCGCCTGCACGGCGTCCATGTACACGGCGTCGACGTCAGGGCGTTCCTCGCGGTCGACCTTGACGCACACGAACTTGGCGTTCATCGAATCGGCAACGTGCTGGTCTTCGAACGACTCGTGTGCCATCACATGGCACCAATGGCATGCCGAGTACCCGACGGACAGCAGAATCGGCACGTCGCGTCGGCGAGCGACCTGAAATGCCTCGTCGCCCCACGGGTACCAGTCGACGGGGTTGTCGCGATGCTGACGCAGATAGGGCGAGGTCTCAGCGGCTAGCCGGTTCACGATCCGACCCTACCGAGGCCCTGTTCAGTCCGCGAACGGGATCGCTGCGCCGTTCTTGATGATGAAGGCGAACTCGTCGTATCGCGACGTTCGAACCCGTTCGCTCGCATCGATCCCAGACAGGTAGTCGTGGACGGCACGGCTGCAGCCGTCCCAGTCGAAGTAGTCGTCAACCAGAACGACGCCGCCAGGTTGGACGAGCGGGAAGAGATGGGTGAGACACACCAAGGTGGAGTCGTACCAGTCGCCGTCGAGTCGAAGCACAGCGATCGGCCGTCGGAGCGTGGCGTATGCGGGAATCGTCTCGTCAAACCAGCCTGGGCGGATCTCGTAGCTCGGCTTCCCGAGGCGAGTCATCGCTCGATGCGCTGATTCCTCGTCGGCGGTGCAGTTGTCGTGTTCGCGAATCGATGTCGACCAATGGACGGCGGCCGGTCCGTCGATCCGCTTGGCGTCCGGCAGACCTTCAAAGCTGTCGAACAGGACCGACGTGCGATTCGGTAGTACGTGAGCGAGGGCGGCGCTCATGCCTCCGCGCCAGACTCCGCATTCCACCAGGTCACCTGAGACTGTGCGGGCGGTTCGAGCGATCTCGATGTTCTCGACGAATTGTGTACGGGGAACCATGGTGAGATCGCCGAGTCGTCGATGAAGGCGGACGGCGGGGTGGTGCCGCAGCAACCGCGCCGAACGGTGCCACCGTTCTGCCCGGGCCGACACCCGTTCCGCCAGTGAACGAGGTGCTGCCGACATCGACGTCAAGCTACTCGGGGTGAACGCCGGCGGTGGAGGACCTGCACGGCGCGGCCGACGCGACGCCATCTCGTACCGTCGCGTGGCAGGCTGTCGGCTGTGTCTTGGGTTGCGGCTGTGGTTCTGGTGTTCTGTGGCGTGTTCGGATTGGTGGCGACCTGGAACGCTGCTCGCCCGATCGTCAACCCGACTCGACGCTATTCGTCGGCGTGGCTGCCGGCGATGGTGGTCGCCGAACTGGCGCCGCTGTGGCTGATGGTGCACGGTGTCGTGCTCACGCTCGGCTTGTTGGGCGGGGCGTGGCGACAGCCGGTCGGTCGCGTCGGTGTCGCACTGCTGGCGCTCTCGATCACCTTGTTGGTGTGGATTGTCGTCAGGTCGCTGATCGGGGTCCGCAGGCTGCGGCGCCTGGTCGTCGGGGGCGTGCAACCTGCTCGCGGTGCGGCTCGGTTCGTCGGTCGACCGGTCCCGACGCCTCCCGGTGTGGTGGAACAGCACGGCATCGAATGGCGTGCGGGCCTGACACTCGACCTGATCCGGCCCGCCTCGGCCGATCGGACGTGCCCGGTGTTGGTGTACGTGCACGGTGGCGGCTGGACTGGCGGTGACCCGCAACATCAGGCCCGCGATCTCTACCACGCCCTTGCGCTCGACGGCTGGACGACGATTGCGGTGCGCTATCCGTTCACGCCGTCGGTGTCCGTCGAGGACCAGGTCGACACGATCAAGTCGGCGGTTCGCTGGGCGCGAACGGGGCTGACCGAGCTCGCCGTCGAGGCGTCCCACCTCGTGCTGGCCGGTGGATCGGCCGGCGGACACCTGGCGGCGATGTCGGCCCTCACGGCCAACGACGAACACGAGCGGGTCGACGCCTGCGTCGGTATCTACGGCGTCTACGACATGGCCAACCGCAACAAGACGAGGGCCTACTGGGCGAAGACGAAGCGCGAGGTGATGCTGGCATCGGTCGATGAGGCACCGGATCGCTATCGGGCGGTCTCCCCGCTCGACCAGATCAGCGACCACTCACCGCCGATGCTGATCTTGCACGGCACCCACGACACGCTGGTGCCGGTGGGGGAGGGCGAGCAGTTCGTCGCCGCCTTGCGAGCAGCTGGCCGCCCGGTCGACTTCGTGCCGGTGTTCGGTGCCCAGCACGCCTTCGATGCCGTGTCCTCGATCACCAGCCGCACGGCGGCAGGCGTGGTTCGCACCTGGCTCCGCCACAGTGTTCTGGAGGGTGTTGGACGAGCGCCCGGCCAGTTGCCCGGCCGGCCGCCGGGTCAGGCGCCGACGGCGTGATAGCCGCCGTCGACGTGGATGATCTCGCCCGTCGTGGCAGGGAACCAATCGCTCAGTAGCGCCACGCACGCCCGAGCAACGGGCTCGGAGTTCTGCACATCCCACCCGAGCGGGGCGCGGCCGTCCCATGCGTCCTCGAACAGCTTGAATCCGGGGACCGACTTGGCCGCCATCGTTTTGATCGGGCCGGCAGCGACCAGATTGCATCGGATCTGACGAGGCCCGAGTTCGCGGGCCATGTAGCGCGACAGGCTCTGCAGCGCCGACTTGGCGACGCCCATCCAGTTGTAGGCCGGCCAGGCCTGCTGGTTGTCGAAGTCGAGCCCCACGAACGAGCCGCCCTGGTCCATCAACGGGGCGAAGGCGTCGGCCAGTGTCTTGAGCGAGTAGGTCGAGATGTGGATCGCCGTGGCGACGTCCTCCCAGGGAGCATCGAAGAAGTCGTCGCCGAGGCACGATGCGGGGGCGAAGCCGATGGCGTGTAGGACACCGTCGACTCTTCCCCACTTGGCGGCGACCGCAGCGCCGGCCGCCTCGACCTGCTCGGGCACCGTGACGTCGAGTTCGAGCACGTCGATCCCGTCGCCCAGCTTGCGAGCGGTGCGCCTGGTGAGACTCGTCGCCCGTCCCGCTCCGGTCAGCACGATCTCGGCGCCCTCCTCCAGTGCGATCTTGGCGACGCCGAACGCCAGTGACGCATCGGTCAGGACACCGGTGATGACGATCTTCTTACCCTCGAGCAAAGCCATGAGGCGCAAGGTAGCCGCCCGGTCGGCCGATCGTGTGTACCGATCTGGGACTGGGAGCGGCGGGGGTGAGTTGTGCAAGGCTCTGGGCATGCGAATCGGAGTGATCGGTGGCAGCGGACCTGCAGGCAGCGGCCTGGCCGCCCGGCTTGCCAGCGTTGGGTACTACGCCGTGATCGGGTCGAGGTCGAAGTACCGGGCGATGGAGATCCGCGACGAATACGTCGAGCGGTATCCCGAACTGGAGGATCTGCTCGACTACGGCGACAACACCCCGCCGCCGACTGCGACATCGTGGTGATCGCAACGCCCTGGGATTCGGCAGCCACGATGGCGCAGGGATTCGCCTCCGAACTGCGCGGCAAGATCGTGGTCAGCATGGCGAACGCACTGGTGAGGGTCGGCAAAGAGTTCCAACCGCTGGTACCGCCCCGCGGCAGCGTTGCCGCGCACGTGCAAGCGGCGGTTCCCGAGAGTCGAGTGGTCGCCGCCTTCCACCACCTTCCCGCCAAGGAGTTGGGGGACATCGGCGAGCCGATCGACTCCGACGTGTTGATCTGCGGCGACGATGCCGCACGCCGTGACCACGATCAGCGAGATGGTGGCGAAGATCCCGGGATGCCGCCCACTCGACGCCGGCGAACTGTCCAACGCCACCGCCATCGAGGCGTTCACGGCCGTGCTGTTGCAGCTCAACATCAGGTACAAGACCAGGGTCGCTCCCAAGCTCACGGGAATCAAACTCGACCCTCGCGCGGTTGAACCCGGGGCATGACCACCCTGCAGCTCTACGACACCGCCCGTGCCCAGGTCGTCGCGCTTCGAACCGAACGACCATGTCTTGATGTACACGTGCGGCATCACGCCGTACGACGCAACCCATCTCGGTCACGCCGCAACGTTCATCTCGTACGACATCTTGCAGCGCCACCTGATCGACAAGGGCCACACCGTGCAGTGCGTCCGCAACGTCACCGACGTCGACGATCCGCTGTTCGCCAAGGCGCGTGAACTCGGGGTCCACTACCTCGACCTGGCGGCGGCCGAAGAGGCCCGATTCGAGCGCGACATGGTCGCCCTCAACGCGCTTCCCGTTTCGTCGACCCCGCGGGCGTCGTCGGCGATCCCCGACATCCGCGGCTTCATCGGGATGGTGCTCGACCGCGGTTTCGCTTACCAGGCCGGCGGTTCGGTGTACTTCGACGTCTCGAAGTCGGACACGTTCGGGTCGATCAGCCACCTCACCGAGGCGGAGATGATCGAACTCGCCAAACAGCGTGGCGGCCAGATCGACGATCCGAACAAGCGTCACCCACTCGACTTCGTGCTCTGGCACCCGTCGGCTGACGACGAGCCGTCGTGGGACACCATGTGGGGCCCCGGTCGTCCTGGATGGCACATCGAGTGCAGCGCGCTCGGCGCTGCGCGAACTCGGCACCACCATCGACCTGCACGGCGGCGGCGCTGATTTGATCTTCCCGCACCATGAGTGCGAGCGGGCCCAGTCCGAGGCGGCAACCGGTGAGCTGTTCGTGAAGCACTGGATGCACACCTGCCTGGTCAGCATGGACGGCCAGAAGATGTCGAAGAGCCTCGGCAACTTGGTGTTCGTCGACCGGCTCCGCAACGAGTACGACCCGATGGCGATTCGACTCGGGCTGATCGAACATCACTACCGCACCGAGTGGGAGTGGGACGACGGGCTGATGGACCGCAACAGTTCGCGCCTGATCGCTTGGCGGGCCAATGCCGAAGGCGTCGCCGGTGACGTGCTCGACGAGGTCCGCGAGCGGCTCGACGACGACCTCGACTCGCCCGGAGCGGTGGTCGCTGTCGACCGTGCCGCAGCCGAGGGACAATCCACGCGAGCGGCCGCCGAACTGCTCGGCGTACGTCTGTGATGTTGCGTTGAGTCCGATCCGTCGCACCAGTCTGTTCACACGAAATCAACCGTTTCTCATCGTGTTCGGCAATCTCGATCGCCTAGTCTGCGAGGCATGAGCGATCGATCGGGGGCGAACAAGCTGCAAACCCGCACGCGAACGATCTGCCAGCCCGGTGGTGTCCAAGCTGTGGACGATCGACCGCTCCGGCTACGAGCGCCTGCCGACCGATGGTCCCGCGATCTTGTGTCCGAATCACATCAGCTTCCTCGATTCCGCATTCCTGATGATGACGGTGCCTCGCAACATCAGTTTCGTCGGCAAGGCCGAGTACATGGATTCTTGGAAGACCAAGTTCCTGTTTCCGGCGCTCGGCATGATCCCGATCGACCGGTCGGGTGGCAGCAAGAGCCAAGCTGCGCTCGATGCCGCCGAGCAGGTGCTCCAGCGAGGCGAGTTGTTCGGCATCTTTCCCGAGGGCACCCGCAGCCGCGACGGAACGCTCTACAAGGCCCGCACCGGAGCCGCCCGGTTGGCGATGGCGATCGGCTGCCCGATCTTCCCGGTCGGCATCGTTGGCACCGACGAGATCCAGCCCTGTGATGCCAAGCTCCCCAAACTCCGCAAGAGCTGTTCGATCACGATCGGTCGTCCGATTCGGCCCGAGCGTTACGCCGGGCGCGGTGCCGAACACCTGGCGTGGCGGTCGATGATGGACGAAGTCATGTTCGAAATCCGCGAGATGACCGGACAGACGTACCGGAACGTGTATGCCGGGCAGGCCGAGACCGAGGCGGACACGCCCTCCAAGGTCGCCAACGTCGATGCCGATCACGCCCCGGCCGGGCAGCCCCAGCTCGTCGGCGTCGCCTGATCTGCGTCGGCTCGTCGCCGGCACCCAGATAATTTCTGAGATTTCTCGACGCCCTGAGAGGGCTGTGAAATCGGCAGTTCGGGCCGTCGAAATCAGCTCGGCAGGGCGCCGTGTAGCGAGTTCTCACCGGCCCGAGCGGGCGTCGTGAGTGGCGCTCCGGCGCCCCTGAACGCACTCGTCGGATGAGCGGCAAACGGTAGTATCGTGCCTGGTCACAGGCTTGCGTACGAACATTTGTTTGGTACAATAGGGCCATGTTCTCCGATCTCCTCGAAGCACTGATGGGGCTGCCAGACGCAGCGCTCGACAGTCGCATCCGCGAGATCGAACTCGAGCGCCGCCAACTCGACACCGAACTCGCCGCCGCCGTCAAAATCGCCGAGAACCGTCGCCTCGGAGCCGAAGACGGACATCGCACCACCAACTCGTATCTGCGGGCAACACTCAACTGTTCGAGCACCGAAGCCAGCCGACTCCGATCCCAAGCCCGAGCGGTCGACGAGATCGCCGGACTCGGCGACGCATGGCTCCACGGCCGCATCGGCCACTCCCAAGTCACCCGCCTCGCAATCGTCAACACCAACCCTCGAGTCCGCCACCGGTTGCGCGAGTTCGCCCCGATCCTGCTCGACCAAGCCGAACAACTCCCGTACAGCCAGTGGGCCCAATGCGTCGACCGGTTCGTCACCCTCGCCGACGTCGACGGAGCCCACGACGCACGCGACCACGCCATCGAACATCGCGACGCCCACATCACCGACCTCGGCGGCATGGTCGACATCGCCGCCCACGGCGGCGACGCACTCACCACCGCCGAACTGATCGCCATCCATCAACGCTTCACCCAAGCCGAATACCAAACCGACCTCGACACCCGCCGCACCCGGTTCGGTTCAGACGCCGACCAACACCCACTCGCCCGCACCACCCGCCAACGACGCTTCGACGCCCTCGTCACGATCTTCCGGCAGGCCGCTAGCGCACAAGGTCTCGGTTCGACCGCTGATCCGCTCGTCAACGTGATCATCGACGCCGACACCTGGGCCCGACTGCTCGCCGAAACCGGGCTCGCCCCGACCATGTCACTCGACGGACAACCAATCGACCCGTTCACCGGTATCGCTCACCCATCAGACCTCCTCAACGAACTCCTCAACTCACCCCAGTCGTTGACCGAGCGGCGCTGCGAAACCAGCAGCGGCATCACCCTGCACCCCCACGACGTGCTGCGAGCAGCACTCGCCGGCCACACCCGCCGCATCGTCGTCGACACCGCCGGCGTGGCGATCGACATGGGACGCCGACGCCGACTGTTCCAAGGCCCAGCCCGCCAAGCAGCCCAACTACTCGTGCTTCGATGTGAGCATCCCGGATGTGAACTCCCCGCCGAACTGTGCGACATCGACCACGCCAACGAATGGGCCCACGACGGGCTGACCGACCAACACAACGCCAGAATCCGCTGCGGCACCCACAACACCGACAAAACCACACACCGATGGCACTCAAAACGAGCCACCAACGGCCACACCTACACCATCCGAGCCGACGGCACGATCATGCTCCCCACCGGAACACGCCCACCCACCTTCCCCAACGAAGACGACGACGACGCAGACATCGAACACCTGACGACACTGGCAAGAGCCCGAGCCGCCGCCCTCCAAGCAGCCTGACCAAACCCACAGGTCCCAAGCTGCGCGGTCAGGTGACACCATGATGGCCTGCGGAGGCGTGTCATCTCCGGCAGCGAGCTATCGAGAACTCCCGCCGCACACCCGGCCGGGTATGTAGCGCAGACAAGTCATGATCGGGCGGGCGACGCGACGCGAGATGTTCGTGTGGGCGAGGCGCGATCGGAGAACCACCGAAACCCTTCCGGGAATGGCCGGTGTGAACTCGTAGACTTTTCGACGTCATGTCGAACATCACCATCTCCCTCCCCGACGGATCCGAGCGAGAGCTGCCTGTTGGCGCTACCGCCCTCGATCTGGCGAGTTCGATCGGAAAGCGGCTCGCCAAGGCGGCTGTTGCAGCGACGGTCGACGGTGCAGAGACCGATCTGACCAAGCCGCTCGACGCCGGGAGCACGGTGGCGATCATCACCGACGACACCGACGAAGGTCGCCACGTGCTGCGCCACTCGACGGCCCACGTTCTGGCGCAGGCCGTCACGCGGCTGTTTCCTGGCGCCAAGTTCTCGATCGGTCCGGCGATCGAAAACGGCTTCTACTACGACTTCGACCTGCCCGACAACAAGACGTTCAGCGACGATGACCTCGAGTCGATCGAGTCCGAGATGCGCGCCATCATGCAGGCCGACCAGCCGTTCGTTCGATCGGAGATGTCGATGGCCGACGCCAAGGCGTTGTTCGCCGATCAGCCGTACAAGGTCGAGATCATCGAGCGCGTCGAGGCTGCCGAAGCCGACTCGGAGGATTCGGCCGAGATCGGTGACGGCGGTGTGATCAGCGCCTACCGCAACACCGACACGTTCGTCGACATGTGCGTCGGCCCGCACGTACCGAGCACCGGCCGACTCGGCCACTTCAAGCTGCAACGCGTTTCCGGGGCGTATTGGCGTGGCAACGAGAAGGGCCCGATGCTGCAGCGCATCTACGGCACGGCCTGGGAGTCCAAGCAGGCGCTCGCCGACCATCTCCATCAACTCGAAGAGGCCGGCAAGCGCGACCATCGCAAGCTGGCTACCGAACTCGACCTGCTCAGCTTTCCGCAGGAGTTGGGCGGTGGCCTGGCGGTGTGGCACCCCAAGGGTGCGACGGTTCGCAAGCTGATGGAGGACTACAGCCGAACGCGTCATGAGAACGGTGGCTACGAATTCGTGTTCACGCCGCACCTGGCGAACGGCAAGTTGTTCGAAACGTCGGGCCATCTGGAGTGGTACGCCGACGGCATGTACCCGCCGATGGAGATGGACAACGGCACGTACTACATGAAACCGATGAACTGCCCGATGCATTGTCTGATCTTCAAGAGCCGGCAACGCAGCTACCGGGAACTGCCTTTGCGGTTGTTCGAACTCGGCAACGTGTACCGCTACGAGCGGGCGGGCACGCTGCACGGTCTGTTGCGGATCCGCGGCTTCACGCAGGACGACAGCCACATCTACTGCACCCAGGAGCAGCTCGCCGACGAGATCGCGTCGCTGCTCGATTTCGTACTGTCGGTGCTACGAGCGTTCGGGTTCGACGACTTCAAATTCAACCTCTCGACCAAGGACCCCGACAAGTACGTCGGCTCGGACGAGATCTGGGAAGGCGCTACGGAAGCGCTGCGCGAGGCACTCGATCATCACGGCCTCGCCTACAGCGTGAAGGAAGGTGACGCCGCGTTCTACGGACCGAAAATCGACATCGACGTGCGCGATGCGATCGGACGTTCCTGGCAGTTGTCGACGATCCAGGCCGACTTCCAACTTCCCGAGCGGTTCGACCTCGAGTACGTCGGCGCCGACAACGAACGACATCGCCCGATCATGTTGCACCGCGCCCTGTTCGGCTCGATCGAACGGTTCTTCGGGGTGCTGCTCGAACACTATGCCGGCAACTTTCCGACCTGGCTGGCGCCGCTCCAGGTGCGGGTGCTTCCGGTCGCCACCGCACACGAGGAGTACGCCGAAAAGGTCGTTCAGCGGCTCGCCGACGCCGGCGCCAGAGTCGACATGGTCGGCTCCGGTGACGCACTCGGCAAGCGGATCAGGACCTCGAAGCTCGACAAGTTGCCGTACATCCTGGTGGTCGGCGACGACGATGTCGCCGCCGACTCGGTCGGTGTCAATCCGCGTGGCGGCGAGGTCGAACGCGGGGTCGGGGTCGCCGAGTTCATCGCTCGCTTTGTCGACGAAGTCGCCGCCGGCACCGACCGAGCCCTCACGGCCTGAGCACGGCTGGCCTGTCCCATGTTGGAGCGTCTCTGGAACGGCTGGCGATCGAGCTACGTCAGCTCGCTCGGCGTTGAGCCGGACAGCCAGACCGACGACGATGAGACCGATGGGCAGGGGAGTGTCTTCACGCAGATCCTGTCGTCGGGTCTATCGGACGACGACACCAACATCGTGCACCGCGGGCCGACCTGCTTCGCGATTCTGAACGCCTATCCCTACGGCACCGGGCACCTGCTCGTGCTGCCGTACCGGGAGATCGCCCGACTCGAGGATCTCGATCCCGTCGAGACGATCGAACTGTGGGCGACCGTGACCGACGCGGTCGGGGCGGTCACCCGGGCCTACGCGCCCGACGGCGTCAATGTCGGCACTCAACCTCGGACGGGCGGCAGGCGGCTCGGTCAGCGAGCACCTGCACGTGCACGTCGTTCCGAGATGGATCGGCGATGGCAACTTCATGACCGCGATCGCCAACACGCGCACGCTGCCGGAGCCACTGATCGACACCGCCGCCAAATTGCGGGCGGCGTGGAGGAATCAGGCCGGTAGGCCGCCGATCGGAGCGGCGCTGCGAGCCCGAGTAGGCTGATTCGATCATGAATCCCCCCGACGCCATCGCGTCCGACGATCTCCGTGACGAGCTTCCAGACGACCTGAGACCCGACAGGCTTCGTCGGCGCCTACCTCTTTCCTGACAATTCCCGGCGCCGAATCCCTGGCGTGATCTACATGGTGCTTGCCGGTGTGTGTCTCGCTCTGTATCTGGCGTTCTCCGATTCTTCACCGCTCGTGAACGGGGGGTTCGCTTGGGCAGCCGTAGCACTCGGCGTCGATGGGACTCATTCAGCCTCACCTCTGGTTGGCGCATGAACATCGACGAGAAGCAGGCATTGGTCGAGGCACAACAGGCGATCGGTTTTCCGGTCGGGCATGCTTCTGCACAACAGGTCTGGCACGGACTCCGAAGCCGGCCGACGTGGCGGGTGCTGTGCTATTCGACCGAGGAGCCTCCGCAGCGACGAGGTCTGGTGCTGGTCGATGCCGTCGACGGGCGACGTGATCCAGCATCTGGTCGAAGACAACCCAGAGCGATGGGGCGGCGGCGCCTGATGTTCGACGGCAAGTTCAGAGCACCAGTCGACGCCGCGGTCAAGCCGCTCGGGGCGGCGCTGCGCAAGACGAAGATGACACCCGATCACCTGACGATCGTCGGCATGTTGGTGGGTGCCGGTGCGGCGGTGGCCGTCGGCTCCGGCCGGCTCCGACTCGGCCTCGTCCTCGTGATCGCGGCGGCGTTGCCCGATTTGCTCGACGGTGCATTGGCGAAGGCGTCGAACTCGTCCAGCCAGCGCGGCGCGTTCTTCGACTCGACCGTCGATCGCGTGACCGATGCCCTGCTGTTCGGCGGCATCGCCTACTACTTCGCCACGACCGAGGACCCTCGCCTGGCGGTGTTGCCGTTCGCCGTGTCGTCGGTGTCCTCGGTGATCTCGTACCAGCGCGCCAAGGCGGAATCGCTCGGCCTCGACGCCAAGGGTGGGCTGATGGAGCGCGCCGAACGGATCGTCGTGCTGTGCATCGGTCTCCTGATCGAACCGTGGATCGACGGAGCGCTGTTGTGGATCTTGTGGGGCATGCTGGTGCTGATCTCGATCACCGCCGTGCAGCGCTTCGTCAAGGTCTGGAAGCAGGCAGCCGTCGCACCGGTCACCCAGGCCCGAATCGACCTTCGACGCGAACGCCGCGAATCCCGGCGCGGAGTTCGTAGCCAATCGCCATAGCACTCGCGTCCCGCTGCGCCAGCGGGTGTTGCCCCGCAAGGACTGACCGTCGCCTTCATGGATCGTCCGCGTGACCGATTCGATCTCACCGATGCTGCCACGCTCGGCGGCTACCGAATGGCAGCGCTGGCTGCACAGCGGCCTGCCCGGATTCGCCGCCCAGGGGTTGGTGCCGGCGATCGGCCTCGGTGCGAATGTTGCCAGTCCCGAACGGCGAGCGATGATCGAACGCCACCTTCGCCGAGCCGACCCGACGATCGGAGGGCAGCGGCTCCGGCGCGGCGTGCAGGAAGCGTTCGACTCGTACACCCGCTACTGGCTCGAGAGCTTTCGGTTGCCGTACCTGTCGACGCGGGCCGTCGAGAAGGGGATGCAGGTCGAGGGATACCAGTACGTGACCGAGGCGCTGGAGTTGGGCAACGGCGTGATCCTGGCGCTTCCGCACCTCGGCGGATGGGAGTGGGCGGGGCGATGGTTGGCCGACCGCGGTCACGGGCTGACTGCGGTGGTCGAGGCGATCGAGCCGCCCGAGCTGTTCGAATGGTTCGCCGACCTGCGCCAGAAACTCGGAATGAACATCGTGTCGCTCGGCCCGACCGCCGGCAGCGAGGTGTTGGCGGCGCTGAAACGCAACGATGTCGTCTGCCTGCTTGAGCGACCGGGACATCCAACGCTCGGGTGTCGAGGTCGAGTTCTTCGGCGAGATCACAACGATTCCGGCCGGGCCGGCGACGTTGTCGATCCGCACCGGAGCGCCGCTGCTTCCGACGGCAGTGTACTTCACCGACCGGACCGATGGCCACCTCGGGATCGTGCGGCCACCGGTCGACGTGACCCGATCCGGCGACGGACTGCGAGCGGATGTCAATCGGGTCAGCCAAGCGCTCGCCTCGAACTCGAGTACCTGATCCGCCGTGCCCCACACCAGTGGCACCTGTTCCAACCGAACTGGCCGAGCGACCCTGGATACGCCGCTTGATCGGCATCGGACGGCACATCGTTCATGCCCAAGCACAACTCAACCCCTACGGCGTTGAGTGCCGATGGGAACATGATGAGTCGACTCTGGGTCGCGTCCGGTGGCTCCGTCCTGATCGGGGCAGGGTTGATCGTGACGTATCTCGTCGCGTCCCGCATCCCATCGTCCGAGCTGATCGGTGGCGGCTTCGCCGACCTTCGTCTGCGTTCGTCGTGCTGCTTGCCACGGTGGTCCGTCGCCCGGCTCGCCCGGTTCCTTGGTTCCTGTTGGCGGTCGGGCTCGGAATCCTGTCGGCGGCGACGATCGTGCAGGCCGGTGAGTGGTACGGCGAGACCGGGATGCTGTTTCCAGGGGGTGGTCAAGCGGTCAGCCTCCTGGCCTATCCGTCGTTGTTCGGTGGCCACGATCGGGATCGCTTCGAGTCGGCGTCACGCACGCGTGCGCTTGGCCGGGTCCGAGCTGATCATCTACTCGGTCGCCGTGACCGCCGTCGTGTGGCTGGCGTCACCGGCCCGTATCTCGACGACGGCTCGATGCCGCTCGACCGGTGAGGCGTGGATCTGGCTGCTTCCGATGCTCGACGGCCTGTTGGCGCTGGTGGCGCTTCGCGGGGTCGACCTTCCCGATCGAATACGGCCGATGGTGGACTCGCTCGTGCTCGGCTTCGTGCTGCTCGGTGCGGCCCATGTGGTCACCGGCTGGCAGAGCATTCGACGGCCGATCTCAGCTCCGGTGGAGTGTCGCCGCCACCGTGATGGTTGCACCGCTGGTGATCTGCCTGGCGCCACCGGTCGTTCCATGGTTCGTGTCGACGGCGGCGAGCGACCGAGAGACGTCGAGGTTCACTGGGCACAGATCTTCGGTTGTTGTTCGCCGCGTTGACTACCGCTCGGAGCGATGATCCTGATGCTCGCAAGCGACCTGTCATGGCTGCTCGTCGTTCCTGGTCGTGGCACTGTCAGCGGTCGTGTGATCGTGCTGGCGCTGGCCCGAATGTGGCGGTTGGTCGATCAGGTTCGGCTGCTGACCGAACAGCGCGGGCGCACCCGGTTGGCGGCGATGGTCGAACATTCGAGCGACGTCGTGCTTGCTCGCCGACGCAAGCCGGGCTCGTCAGCTATGCCAGCCCTGGTCTTCGTTCGATGCTCGGACACGATCCCGAGCGCTCGATGGGCGCCATGTGTCGACATCGTCGGCGACGACGAGCGTGAGTCCGCAGAACGCCACTTCGCCAGGCTGATCGAAGCCGGACACGGTGGAACGGTCGAGTTCGACACCTCGATCGTGCGTGCCGACGGGCAGCACCGCAAAGCCACCGTCGTGATCGCCAATCTGCTCGGCGGCGAGGCGATCGACGGAGATCGTCGCGACCTTCCGCGATGTCACCGAACAACGCGACCTGGAACGCCAGCTCAGCCATCGTGCGTTCCACGACGAGCTCACCGGGCTCGCCAACCGTGCGCTGTTTCTCGATCGAATGGATCATGCCCTTCGCGTTGCCCGACCGCATGCCGACCCGGTGGTGGTGTTGTTCGTCGATCTCGACGACTTCAAGTCGGTGAACGACGCGCTCGGCCACGGGGTGGGCGACGAACTGCTTGAAGTCGGTGTCGGCGAGGATTCGATCGGCGGCCGGCACAGGCGACACCGCCGCCCGTCTCGGCGGTGACGAGTTCGCTGTTCTGCTCGAGGACCGCGGTGGGATCGAGCGAGCCATCGACGTCGCCGAGCGGTCTGCTCGAATCCCTGCGCCAGCCGGTGTCGATCGCCGGCTATGACGTTGCGGTGCTGGCCAGCGTCGGCGTGGCCGTGGCGGCACCCGGCATGAGCACCACCAGCGTGCTGCGAGACGCAGACATCGCGATGTACGAAGCAAAACGCGCCGGCAAGGGTCAGATTCGTATCTTCGATCCGGCGATGCGACTGGTCGCCACCAAGCATCTCGAATACCGGAGCGAGCTCGGTTCAGCGCTGGAAATGGATCAGCTGCGCTTGGTCTACATGCCCTACGTCGACCTCAAGACCGGACAGGTCACCGGCGCCGAGGCGTTGGTTCGATGGCACCATCCGGTACACGGCGACATCCCGGCCGCCGAGTTCGTGCCGATCGCCGAACGCTCGGGTCTGATCGTGCCGATGGGTATCGTGGGTGTTGGAGCAAGGTCTCGAGCAGCTGACCAAGTGGCGCCCGGATCTGTATCTGAGCGTCAACGTGTCGGCCGTCCAGATCCGTGAACCTGATTTCGTCGAGCGCGTGATCGAAGCGGTCACCGAACGGTCGGTCGAGCCGCGGTCGGTGATGTTCGAGATCTCCGAGACCGTGCTCGTCGACGAGGGAGAACGCGCCGATCTTGTCGTCGAGCAGCTCCGAGCGCGAAGGATTCCGGGTGGCGATCGACGACTTCGGGTCGGGACACTGTTCGCTGAGTCATCTCCAGAAACACCCGGTCGATCTGCTCAAAGTCGACCGCGCCGCGATTGCTGATTTCGGGCGCGATCCGAGCGGGAACACGCTGACGAGGGCGATCCTGCAGATGGCCGAGTCGCTGGAGCTGGAGACCGTCGCCGAGGGAATCGAGACCACCGGGCAGCTGCGCGAGCTGCGTCAGACCGGGTGCGATCTCGGCCAGGGTTACCTGTTGTGTCACCCGCTCGAGGCCGACGCGTTGGCGATCAGGTTCGGTCCGGTCGACGCGGTCGGCGTCGGCTGACCCAGCGCGTTACGGTGCGCCGGTGAGCTTGCGCGTCGGCATGGTCTGCCCGTACAGCCTGTCGATCCCAGGAGGGGTCCAGGCCCAGGTGCTCGGATTGGCGCGAGAGCTGCGACGCAACGGACATGAGGTTCGGGTGCTCGGACCGTGCGACGGTCCGCCGCCGGAATCGTTCGTCACTCCGCTCGGGGACAGTCTTCCGACGGCCGCCAACGGGTCGATCGCACCGCTGGCCCCCGACCAGTCGGCCGTGATGCGCACGCTGCGGGTCCTGCGCGACGAGGCGTTCGACGTGATTCACGTTCACGAGCCACTGGCCCCTGGGCCGTCGATCACGACGGTCACGCTGCACACCGCACCGACGGTCGGCACGTTCCACGCCGCTGGCCGGTCTTCGATGTACCGGGTCGTTCGCTCCGGCGCTGCGACGTCTTAACGACCGGATCGATCACAAGGTCGTCGTCTCCAAGGACGCCTTGGCGCTCGTACAGGGCTATCTGGGCGGCGAGTACGAGGTGCTGTTCAACGGTGTCGAGACGACCGAGATTCGAGCGACGCAACCGCGAGTGCACGATCGACCGGCGATCTTCTTCCTCGGATCGCCATGAGGAACGCAAGGGACTCGAGGTGCTGCTCGAGGCCCTCAGACGAAGCGATCTCGACGTGTCGTGTTGGATCGCCGGTGATGGCCCTGACACCAATCGGTTGCGAGCCGAGTACGCCGGAGATGCACGACTCGAATGGCTTGGCCGGATCACCGAAGCCGACAAGTTGGCTCGGATGCGCGGGGCATCGGTGTTCTGTGCGCCTTCGCTGCACGGCGAGTCGTTCGGTGTCGTGCTGATCGAAGCGATGGCGGCAGGCACGCCGGTCGTCGCCAGCGCACTCGACGGCTACCGGAACGTGGCGACCGATGGGGTCGATGCGATCCTCGTGCCTCCCGGAGATGTCGACGCGCTCGGTGCCGCCCTGCGGCAGGTATTCGGGCAATCCGGTGGAGGCCGCGCTGGTCGAACGGGGCGCTGCGGGCCGACGACTTCGCGATGTCGAAACTTGCCGTCGCGTACGTCGATCTACCGGCGTCTGGCTGCCCGGCCAAAGCATCGCCCGACAACTCGCTGACCTGGGCCCTGGCGGATTCCAGGGTGAATGAAGCGAAGCGAGGCGACCTCTCCGCCGAACGTAGACTGGCCAGCATGTGGTTGCTCATCGTCGTGCTGATTGTCGTGGTTGTTCTCGTGGCGTACCTGATCAGCGCCTACAACGGACTCATTCGTCGCCGAAACCAGATCGAGAACGCGTGGTCTCAGATCGACGTGCAGCTCAAGCGTCGGCTCGATCTGATCCCCAGCCTGGTCGAGACCGTCAAGGGCTATGCAGCCCACGAGAAGGAGACGCTCGACGCCGTCATCAAGGCTCGTCAAGCGGCCGTCGCCGCGCCGGGCACCCCGGCCGCCCAAGCCCAGGCCGAGAATGCGCTGTCTGGCACCCTGCGGCAACTGTTCGCACTCGGCGAGGCGTACCCCGACCTGAAGGCCAACCAGAACTTCCTGGCGCTGCAGGAGGAACTCAGTGCCACAGAGGGCAGGGTGGCGTACGCCCGCCAGTTCTACAACGACTCGGTGCTCGGCTACAACAACAAGCTGCAGCAGTTTCCCACGATGTACTTCGCCAAGATGCTCAAGTTCGAGCGTCGCGAGTACTTCGAAGCCGACGAGGCGGCGCGCTCGGTCCCCACGGTCGAGTTCTGAGCCGCCCCGATCGCCACTGACCCCCCAACATGCACGAACTGATTCGCTCGAACAAACGGCGCAGCGCGCTGCTCATCGTCGCCTTCGTGATCGTCCTGGCGCTGATCGGCGCGGCGTTCGGGTTGGCGTTCGGAGGCGGGTTGATCGCAACGATCATCGCCCTGCTGATCGGCGCCGCGATCGCCTTCGCCAGCTACTGGAAGGCCGACAAGGTCGCCTTGGCGGTCAGCCGCGCCAAGCCGGCCGATCCCGAGCAGTACGCCCGGTTGCACAATCTCGTCGAGGGGCTGTGTATCGCCTCCGGGCTACCGAAGCCTGGCGTCTACATCGTCGACGACCCAGCTCCGAACGCATTCGCCACCGGGCGCAACCCGCGCCACGCTGCGATCGCCGTCACCACCGGATTGCTCGAGAAGATGAACCGGGTCGAACTGGAGGGTGTGGTCGCTCACGAACTGAGCCACATTCGCAACTACGACATCTTGGTGTCGACGCTGGCGGTCACGATGGTCGGCGCCGTCGCGCTGTTGAGCGACATCGCGATCAGGACGATGTGGTGGAACGGTGGACGGGTGCGTCGATCCGGCGACCAGTCCGATCGCACCAACCCGCTCGCTCTGGTCGGCTTCGCGTCTGTTGATCGTGTCGCCGTTGATCGCCAAGGCGATGCAGGCGTCGATCTCGCGCCAACGCGAGACGCTGGCCGACGTCAGCGCCTGCCAGATGACCCGCTACCCGCCAGGGTTGATCTCGGCGCTCGAGAAGCTTCAAGCCGACACCACGGTGACGCATTCTGCGTCCACCGCTACGGCACACTTGTGGATCGAACAACCGATGAGTGGCGTTGGCGACGGTGGTCGACTGGCGGGCACTCATCAGTGGTTCAACACCCATCCGCCACTGGAAGAACGCATTGCATTGTTGAGGGAACTGTGAACCGAACTGCACGATCGACGGGCCTGCTCGTCGCCGCCACACTGATCGCCGCCGCCTGCTCGGGCGGAGGCGAGGACGCCAGCCGCCGAGTCGACGTCGACCACGGCGGTCACCACGACGACGGTGGCGCCGACCACGACCACGTCGACCACGTCGACCACGGTGCCGCCGACCACCACCACGGTTCCGTCGGTGCCTGCGGATGCCACTCACGGGCGAGCCGATCACCGACGTGTCGGAGATCCCCGATCGCCCGGCTCTGGTCGTCAAGATCTCGAACGCGCCCCAGAGTGTGCTGCCACAGGCTGGTCTGAATCAGGCCGACCTCGTGTTCGAGGAGGTCATCAACGACCAGTCGACGCGTCTCGCCGCCGTGTTCCATTCGGAGGAGAGCGATCCGGTCGGTCCGGTCCGGTCAGGTCGCGGCCCAGGACATCAACCTGTTGCTGTCGTTGAACCGGCCGCTGCTGGCGTGGAGTGGCGGCAACGCGTCGGTCACCAGGGCGATCCGCAACTCGGACCTGATCGACCTCAGCGCCCAGCACACCAGCGGCTACTACCGGCGCAGTGGCCGCAAGAATCCGAACGACCTGTACTCCAGCACCGACGCACTGCGGGGGCACACCCCCGACGGACGCCGCCCCGCCGCCACAGGTGTTCACCTACCTCGATCCAGACGAGCAGCCCGACGGTGAGGCCGCCACCGAGATCGAACTGCAAGCTCGACAGCGTTCGCGTCGTGTGGCGCTACGACGAGGAGACCGGCGGCTACTACCGGTCCCAGAACGGTGACGAGCACAACACCGAGACCTCGACGGGTGTCGAACGGGTCTGGACCGCCAACGTCGTCGTGATGGTCGCCGACTACGGCGTCAACCCGTTCGACGGCAACCCAGACGCTCAGGTGCTGGGATCAAATCCGGTCTACGTCTTCACCGGTGGCACCGTTCGCGCCGGAACCTGGCTGCGGTTTGCAGCCGAGGATCCGTTCGCCCTGTACGACAACATCGACGATCTCAATCCGATCGGACTCAGTCCCGGCCGCACCTGGATCGAGATCCCGCGCAACCACGAGTGGTCGTGGTGATCCTGGTCGGAGTGACCGAGCAAGGGTTCAGTCAGTCCTCGAACGGCAAGCCGGCGTACTGCTCGCACATCGCTGCCTGGGCAGCTGATGACGAACTCAGATAGGCGAGTTCGGCGGTTTGCAACCGGTCGATCGATCGCTGCCTGGTCGGGGAACCGATGCAGGAGCGAGGTCATCCACCACGAGAACCGCACGGCGCCCCACACGCGACGCAGCGCCATGTCGGAGTAGCAGTCGAGGTAGTGATCGTCGCTGTCGACGAAGTGGTGTCGATCAGCGCCCGCGACAGGTAGTGCACATCGGAAATGGCCAGGTTGAGGCCCTTGGCTCCGGTCGGTGGCACGATGTGGGCGGCGTCGCCGGCCAGCAGCAGGTTGCCGTACCGCATCGGCTCGGCAACGAAGCTACGAAGCGGTGCGATCGACTTCTCGATCGATGGTCCGGTCACGATCTGCTCGGCGATCTGCGCCGGGAACCGGTACTGCAACTCGGTCCAGAAGCGGTCATCGCTCCAGTCATCGGTCGTGTCGGCGAGCGAACACTGGAGGTAGTAGCGGCTGAGCATCGGGTTGCGTTGCGAGGCGAGTGCGAAACCCTCGCTCGCTGCTGCAGTACACGAGGTGGTCGAGCGGTGGCGTCTCCGACAGGATGCCCAACCATCCGAACGGATAGGTCTTCTCGTAGGTCCGTAGCACGCCCGCCGGAATCGTCGCTCGGGAGGGCCCGTGGAACCCGTCGCAACCGACGACGTAGCGACAGTCGATCCGCTTCGACGTTCCATCCTGCGTGTAGGTCACGCTGGGTTTCGAGGTTGTGATGTCGTGGATGGAGACATCGTCGACGTCGAACTCGATCACCAGACCGTTGCGGTCGACGGCCTGGTACAGGTCCTCTTGCAGCATGGTCTGCCCGTATGCCACGAAATGGGAGCCGGCATGTTGTCCGATGTCGACGAAGAACACGTGCTCGCCGCCGTAGGCGATGCCGGTCGAACTGTGCACGTGCCCCTCGCGGTCGAGCCGCTCTGTCAGGCCGGCCCCTCGGAGTACATCGACGGTGCCTCGTTCGAGCACCCCGGCTCGAATGCGCGACAGCACATGGTGTCGACTCTGGCGCTCGATCACGATCGACTCGATGCCGGCTCGGTGCAGCAACAGTGCCAACAGCGTTCCGGCCGGCCCGGCGCCGACGATCGTGACCTGTGTCTCCATCGGCCCAGTATGACAAGTCGGTCATGTGCCGGCCGCTCGCCCGGATCGGTCAGCCGGTCGGTCAGCCGGATCGGCGTCTGGTGCGACGGATCGGCCAAGCGATCGACCACACGACCCCGGCTCCAACCGCGACATTGACGGCGGACAAGGCTGTGCCGCCGATGCCCACCCATGCCGACGATGCTCCGACACCGACGACGATGCCCCAGAGCAGCGAGGTGGCGGCCACGCCGATCGCCACGGATCGGGGAGCCACGCCACCGACAGCCAGCAGCCCCAGACCGATTCCGACCAACAACATCGTCGGGATCATGTTCGAGCGCCGCTCATCGCACGGTGATGTCAGCCGGCCAGCCGGCGGGCCGCTTCGACCACGACGGCCACGGCGTTGGCCTCGACGCGGTCGTGCACGGCGGCGTCGGGGATCTCTTGTTGGGTGCGGTTGACGAGCACGCCGGCGACCATGCCAGCTCGCCACCCGTTGGCCGAACACATCGTGAACAACGTGGCGCTTTCCATCTCGTAGTTGAGCACGTGCAGGGCGGCCCATTCGGCGGCGCTGCCCTGGAGTGAGCGGCGGACGTAGCCGGAGACCGTGTCGTAGCGCTCCTGGCCGGGATAGAACGTGTCCGAGGCGACCGTGATGCCGACGTGGCTCGGGTATCCCAGATCGTGAGCCGATTCGACGAGCGCCGTCACGCAGTCGAAGTGAGCGACAGCGGGGTACTCCATCGGGGCGAAGTGCAAGCTGGCGCCATCCATCCGCACCGCACCGGTGGTGACGATCACGTCGGCGACGTCGATGTCGGGCTGGATCGCCCCGGTGGTGCCGACCCGCAGGAAGGTGCGCACACCGAGCTGGGCCAATTCCTCGACGGCGATCGACGTGGACGGCCCACCGATCCCGGTCGAGCAGACGACGATCGGTGTGTCACCGGAGAACCCGAGGTAGCTGTGGTATTCGCGATTCGAGGCGAGTCCGACCGGGTTGTCGAGCAGGCTGGCGATCTTGGGCACCCGCCCAGGGTCACCGGGCAGGATCGCCACGGTTGCGCCTTGTAGTTGATCGCGGGTGAGGCCGAGGTGAAAGACGTCAGACACGCCACCACCGTACTCCTCGACGTGAGTGGAGCCAGCGAGTGTGCAGGATCCGAATCTCTGCCACGATCGGCATCCCGTCGCGCGCGCGCCGTACGATGCGTCTATGCCGATCGATGGGGACTACGAGCCGAGCACCGCCGAATGGGTGCGCGATCAAATTGCCGAGTACGAGGAGTCGGGCGGTCAGCGAGCGAACACCCTGCGAGAGACGGGCATCCCGATCATCGTGGTGACGATGCGCGGGCATCGCTCCGGGAACGTACGCAAGATCGCGCTGATGCGGGTCGAACATGACGGCGCCTACGCCCTGGTCGCCTCGTACGGAGGCCGGCCCGCCAATCCCGGCTGGTACTCGAACCTGGTCGCCGATCCGAACGTGATGATCCAGGACGGTCCCGAGCCGCACGACTTCGTGGTTCGCGAGGTGACCGGCGCAGAACGCCAAACCTGGTTCGATCGCGGTGTCGCCGTGTTCCCGACCTACGCCGAATATCAGGCCAGGCACCGACCGGGTGATCCCGGTGCTCGTGGCCGAACGCGTGTAGTTACCCACAGCTGCACCGTCGCTCATCCCCAGGAAATTCACAACTTGTTCGGGGCTGACGATCCACAGGGCGGATGGTTCACAATGGACCAGATGTCTTCGACGCTTCGTCACTCGGGTAACAGGGCTCGCCGCCACGGTGCGGTGTTGCAGCCGGCAGCCCGTCGCGATCCTGGAGCGGACGGGGTGGCGCACCACGCTCGAGTTCCGTGAGAACCATGTGCGCAGCCTCGATGGTCGGTTGTTGCGGGTCGAGCCCGTTTGGATCGCCGAGGCGGAGCGGTACAACGGCAACGTGACGGTCGCTGTCGCCGAAGCGGCGACCGCCGATCAGGCATGGGAGGCGCTGCGCGCCAACGTCGAAGCAGCCAACGTCCACGTGCTGAGTCGCGTTCGGATCGCTGCAACGAGTTGACGAGCGGACACTCCGCCCCAATTGGTTCCGTATCGTGGAACCGTTCTGCATTGCGGAACACCTGGACGAATGGTTAGTCTCGGCCAACATGCAGCTCGCCGATCGACTCCACAACTTGGGTACAGAGACCGCCTTTGCGGTGTCCCTGGCGGCCGCTGACTGGGCTGCGAAGGGCAACCGGGTCTATCCGTTCCACCTCGGTGACATCAACCTGCCGACGCCGGGCAACATCGTCGACGCAATGAATCGGGCGATCTCCGATGGGCGAACCGGCTACTGCCCGGCGGCCGGCATCCCCGAACTGCGCGAGGCGCTCGCTGCCAACATCGCAGGCGATCGCGGACTCGACCTGAGCGGGGAGAACATCGTGGTCCAGCCGGGTGGAAAGCCGGTGATCACGAAGTTCATCCAGGCGCTGATGAACCCCGGCGATGGCGTGCTCTACCCGAACCCCGGATACCCGATCTACGAGAGCCAGGTCAACTACTTCGGTGGGACCGCCACTCCCGTACCGCTACCACGAGACACCGACCGGGTTCGGGATCGACCTCGAGCAGTTGCGCCAACTGGCGCCCCAGGCCCGGCTGATGATCTACAACAACCTCCAGAACCCGCTCGGCTGCGAGAGTTCGCCGGAGGAGATGGCCGAGATCGCCCGACTGGCGGTCGAACACGATCTCGTCGTGCTCAGCGATGAGGCGTACTTCGAGATGCGCTACTCGGGTGTGTCGACATCGATCGCCTCGTTGCCGGGAATGGCCGAGCGCACCGTGATCCTGTACACGTACTCGAAGAAGTTCGCCATGACCGGTTGGCGATTGGGGTGTGCCGCTGCCCCCACCGCGGTCGCCCAACAGCTGACCAAACTGAACACCAACGACGAGAGCTGCACGACTCACTTCGTGCAGGCCGCTGGGGTCGAGGCGCTTGGCGACCCGTCAGGGTCGATCGCCCTGCTGGCCGAGTTGCGACAGCGCCGCGACGCCGCTGCGGCCGCCCTCGCCTCGGTACCCGGTGTCTCCTGTGCCACACCGGAGGCCACGTTCTACCTGTTCCCCAACGTGACCGAAGCGGTCGCCCGATTCGGATTCGGATCGGTCAGCGAGTTTGCGACGGCTGCGTTGCACAACACGGGCGTGTCGTTCTGCACCCGCCATCACTTCGGCAGCGCCCAGCCCGACGAGACCGATCACTACGTGAGGTTCGCCTACTCGGGAATCAGCGTCGACGACATCTCCGAGGGCATCGGTCGGCTCGCTGCATGGATCGCGTCGGCATGAACGCCAGACCCCGCATCGTCGTCACGGGCAAGATCCCGGAACCGGGATTGGAGCTGCTTCGCACGGCCGGCGAGGTGTGGGCATGGGACCTCGACGAGCCGATCCCGATCGAGGTTCGCAACGCCCAGTTGGCGGTAGCCGATGTGGCCGTGACCCTGCTCACGGATCGCGTCGATGATGCGTTCCTCGACGCTGCACCCCAACTCAGACTGGTCGCCAACGTCGCCGTCGGCTACAACAACATCGATGTCGCCGCTTGCGACCGGCGCGGTGTGACGGTCACGAACACACCCGGGGTTCTCACCGATGCCACAGCCGACCTGGCGATGGCGTTGATCCTGATGAGCACACGCCGACTCGGCGAGGGCGAACGCCTGATCCGATCCGGAGCGAGTTGGCAGTGGGGCATGTTCATGATGCTCGGAGTGGGACTGCAAGGCCGCCAGCTCGGCATCGTCGGCATGGGCGGGATCGGTGAAGCACTGGCGCAACGTGCGGCGGCGTTCGGGATGACCATCGTCTACCACAACCGGCGCGCCGTCGACGCCGAAACCGAAGCCCGCCTCGGAGCACGCCTGGTCGGCTTGCACGAGTTGCTCGAAACCAGTGACGTCGTATCGCTCAACTGCCCGTACAACGAGGCGACCCATCATCTGATCGATGCCGCCGCGCTGAGCCGAATGAAACCCACCTCGTTCCTGGTCAACACGGCGCGCGGACCGATCGTCGACGAGGCGTGCGCTGGCCGGCGCTCTGGTGTCGGACCAGATCGCCGGCGCCGCGCTCGACGTGTTCGAGAACGAACCGCAGGTCCACTCTGTGCTGCTGAGCCTCGACAACGTGGTGCTGATTCCGCACCTCGGATCGGCGACGATCGAAACCAGATCTGCGATGGCAACACTGGCCGCTCGCAACGTCGTCGAGGTGCTCGCCGGCCGTTCGCCGGTCAGCGCTGTCACCACCTGACGGCCTTGCTCGGTCAGGGCCGATGGAGTTCGAGTTCGCCGATGACACGGCCAGCGACTACGAGACCTACGACGCTGTCGCCCAGGATCGTGCCGCCGCGAGCGTCGGCTGATCACTCCTGATCAGGGGTCGGCCCGTCGCTGCGGCGGCGAGCCCACCAGCCCATTTCGGATGGCTTGGCGGCAGCGGATTCGTGCGACCGTGGCGTGAAGACCGCGCCCGGTGCTTGGTGGTACGGATTGCTGGTTGCCTCGTGGGCCGGCCACACGACAACTTGTGGGAAGGCGATCGTGATCTGGTCGTCGGCGAACGCATGATGGATCGCCAACATCAGATCGTGCTTGGCTGACAGCTCGGACGGGATGTCGCTGGCATGCCAGTAGAAGATCGTGAAATCGATGCTCGACGATCCGAATCCGCGCAGCACGACGAGCGGAGCCGGGTCTCGCAGCACGCGCTGCACGCGGGGGAGTGCCTCGTTCAATGTCGCAGTGGCGATATCGAGGTTGGTGTCGTAGGCGACGCCGACTGTCAGCTCGCTGCGACGAATCGGTGACCGAGTGAGGTTGACGATCGTCGATGCCAGCACGGTGCCGTTGGGAATCCGGACCATCGTGCCGTCCAGGCCGAGCAGCACCGTTGTCCGCGAATCGATGTCGGTGACGACCCCGGTCTGATCGCCGAGCGTCACGGTGTCGCCGACGGTGAAGGGTCGGCGAGTTTGCAGGATCAATGCGCCGACGAAGTTTTCGACGACCTTCTGGAGCGCCAAGGCCAGCACCAAACCGCCCAGTCCGAGCGCTCCCAGCAGCGGGCCGACGCGTACTCCCAACGTGTTGAGGGCGTAGACCAACCCGACGAGGACGAGTAGATAGCCGATCAAACGGGCGGTGATGATCGCCGCCATGCCCGATCCGTGCATTCTGCTCAGGACCGAACGTGCCAGTCGATTGGCGGCGACGGCGACGGCGATCGAGGTGAGCACGATCCCACCGGCTCGTAGCCAGTCACCATTCGTCAGTGCATCGCCCTCGAAGACGGGCTGATCCACCTGGCGCAGAATCAGGGAAGCGGTGGCGGTGAGCACGGTGATGGCCTCAGTCTGGCCGACCAACGCCAACTCTGCGTCGCCGACCTATCGTTCGGGACGTCAGAAGTCGGCGAGGATCTTGTTGAACGTCTTGCTGGGCCGCATCGCTGCCTCGACCTTGACCGGATCGGGCATGTAGTAGCCGCCGACGTCGTTCGGGTGGCCTTGGTCAGCGATCAGCTCGGCATCGATCTGGTCGATCTGGTCGGCCAACGCCGTAGCGATCGGAGCGAAGCGGGCGGCCAGCTCGGGGTCGTCACTCTGGGTGGCGAGCGCCTGTGCCCAGTAGAGGGCCAGCCAGCAGTGGCTGCCTCGGTTGTCGATCTGGCCGAGCCGCCGGGCCGGTGACTTGTTCTCGTTGAGCAACTGGCCGGTCGCGGTGTCGAGCGCCTCGCCGAGCAACTTGGCGGCAGCGTTGCCGGTCGCCTCGGCGACGTGTTCGAACGAGACGGCCAGCGCCAAGAACTCGCCGAGCGAGTCCCAACGAAGGTAGTTGACCTTCTCGAATTGCTGCACGTGCTTCGGGGCCGACCCGCCCGCTCCGGTCTCGAACAGGCCGCCGCCGTTCATCAGCGGCACGACCGACAGCATCTTGGCGCTGGTACCGAGCTCGAGGATCGGGAACAGGTCGGTGTTGTAGTCGCGCAGCACGTTGCCGGTGACCGAGATCGTGTCGAGGCCCTGACGGATGCGGTCGATCGACAACTGGGTGGCGTCGGCTGGAGCCATGATGCGGATGTCGAGCCCGTCGGTGTCGTGGTCGCCGAGATACGTGCTGACCTTGGCGATCAGCAGGGCGTCGTGGGCGCGCACCACGTCGAGCCAGAAGACGGTCGGGGCGCCGGTGGCGCGGGCACGGGTGACGGCCAACTTGACCCAGTCCTGAACGGGCAGATCGCGAACGTTGCACATCCGCCAGATGTCTCCGGCCTCGACGGCAAACGCCATCAGCTCAGAACCGTCGGCGGCGACGACCCGGACGGTGCCATCGGCTGGAACCTCGAAGGTCTTGTCGTGGCTGCCGTACTCCTCGGCCTTCTGCGCCATCAGACCGACGTTCGGAACCGAGCCCATCGTGGCCGGGTCGTAGGCGCCGCGGGCCTGGCAGTCGGCGATCACCGTCTGGTACACCCCTGCGTAGCTGGAGTCGGGGATCACGGCTTTGCAGTCCTGCTGTTCGCCGGCCTTGTTCCACATCTGGCCCGAGGTGCGGATCATTGCCGGCATCGAGGCGTCGACGATGATGTCGCTCGGCACGTGCAGGTTCGTGATGCCCCGATCGGAGTCGACCATCGCCATGTCCGGTCCGGCGGCGTAGATCCGGTCGACGATGGCACCGATCTCGGCTTGCGCATCAGCCGGCAACGAGGCGACGGCCTCGAGCACGTTGCCCCACCCGTTGTTGGGATTTGCACCAGCTGCTTCGAGTTGTTCGCCGAACCGCTCGAACACCTCGGCAAAGTAGACCCGAACTGCATGCCCGAACATGATCGGATCGGAAACCTTCATCATCGTGGCCTTGAGGTGCAGCGAGAACAACACACCTTCGGCGCGGGCATCTGCGACCTGTTCGGTCAGGAAGGCGACCAGCGCCCGCTTCGACATGAACGTGCCGTCGACGATCTCGCCGGCCAACACCGGTACGGATTGCTTGAGTACGGTGACGGCACCGTCGGCATCGACGTGTTCGATCCGCAGTTCGTCGTCACCAGCCATCGTGACCGACTGTTCGTTGGTGAAAAAGTCGTCAGCGCCCATCGTGGTGACGTGCGTCTTCGAATCGGATGACCATGCACCCATCGAATGGGGGTGACTACGGGCGTAGTCCTTGACCGCTTTCGGGGCCCGACGATCGGAGTTGCCCTCACGCAACACCGGATTGACCGCAGAACCCATCGCCCGCCCGTAGCGGGCCTTGATGTCGTGCTCTGCATCGCTTGACGGGTCATCGGGATAGTCAGGCAGGGCGTAACCCTTGGCCTGCAACTCGGCGATTGCGGCCTTGAGCTGCGGCATCGAAGCTGACACGTTCGGCAGTTTGATGATGTTCGCCTCGGGGGTGGTGGCGAGCGCACCGAGTTCGGCGAGGTCGTCGCTGATCCGCATCTGGTCGGCGACGAAGTCGGGAAACAGCGCCACGATCCGGCCGGCCAACGAGATGTCACGTGTCTCGACATTGACGCCGGCGGCGCCCGCAAAGGCCTTGACGATCGGAAGCAACGAGTACGTGGCAAGTGCCGGCGCTTCGTCCGTGTGGGTGTAGATGATCTTCGACTCGGTCACGAGGCGATCGTACCGGCCGAACCATCGACACGCCGAATGAGCGACTCGCCGAGGCAGCGCTGAATCGCGCCGGCGACCGGACGCGTCAGACGGTCGCTATCTGAGGGGCACGGACCGGCTCTGGTCTGCGCTGTGACATGACGATCGAGGCGAGTCCACCGATCACGACCGCCATGGCCATCAACTGCAGACCGGTCAAGGGTTCGTCGAGGAAGACCCAGGCGGTCAGTGAGCTGACGACCGGAATCAACAGGGTCAGCGTCGAGCCGAGCCACAACGGCACGCGGACGAGTGACCAGTTCATGATCGAATGGCCCAGGATGCCGGCCCCGAGCGTGAGGGCGATCAACGGCAACCAGTCGACGCTCGACGGGAACGACATGTCCTGTCGGAATACGAGTCCGGTGGCGAGACAGATGAGGGCCGTCCAGACGCCAGTCCCGACCGTGTACTGCTGCGGCGTGATGACGCCTGCAGAGCGCTTCGAGTAGATGAAGTAGCCGCTCCAGCTGAACAGGGCCCCGACCGCAGCCAGATCGCCGGCACCGCTCCACTCGGGCGTGCCGGACGACTCGATCACGATCACGGTCACGGCGCCGATCGCCACGAGGGCGGCGACGATGTCGCTGCGCCTGATCCGTTCGCCGAACATTCGCGCCGCAAATCCAGCGACGACGAGCGGTTGCAGGGCGCCGATCGTCGTCGCATTGACGATACTGGTGGTCTTGACGGCGGTGAAGAAGAACACCACGTCGAGCCCGAGGCAGATCCCGCCAGGCAGGCTGGCCCTCATGATCATCGGGCTCAGCCGTGTGCCGCGGCCGACCATCCACACGATCAAGAGCAGTGCGTAGAGCGAGAATCGCCAGAACCCGATCGCCAGGCCGCCCATGTCGATCGCTTTGATGACCACCCCAGACGTTCCCCAGGCCAACACGGCCACACCGGTGCCGAGCAAACCGAGCTGTATGTCGCGACTGCTCGAGGGGGCCGATGAGCTGGACGCGGCACTCATGGTGGCGTCATGGGGAGATGAGTTCGAACGCCGTGGCGTACTCGCACCCGAATTGCTCACCGATGCCGCTGGCACTCTCGCGCAGGAAGCTGTCTGGGTCGGTGGGTTCGTCGAGCGCCTCGAGGTACAACTCGTGGCATGCCAGCGATGCGACACCGAGGGCGATGAAATCGGTGATGTCGACGGCGTGACTGCAGTAGGTCGAGGCGTTGAAGGCGACGAACCGGACGCCGCTCCATGGCTCGCCGGCATCCGGGAACAGCCAGCGGTTGGCGGCGTCACGGGTGGCGTCGAGCAAGGAACGACCGACGGCGCGATGGTCGGCATGGTTCCAGGACGGCCCGCCCCACGACTCGTGGTGGTTGATCGAAAGGATCACCTCGGGCTGGTGGCGTCGGATCGCGGCCGCCAGATCGCGGCGCAATGCCAAGCCCCTCGACCACCAGTCCGTCCGGATGGTCGAGGTACTCGAGCGTGTCGACGCCGACTGCATCGCAGCTGCGGCGCTGTTCGACCGCACGCAGCTTGGTGACCTCATCGGGTGCCATCGTTGCGATGCCCGCCTCGCCGCGTGTCACCAGCAGATAGGCGACGTGTTTGCCCTGTGAGGTCCAGCGTGCCACGGCACTCGCCGCCCCGTACTCCATGTCGTCGGGATGAGCGACGACGGCCAGCGCCGTCGACCAGTCCTCCGGAAACACTTCGAGTTCGCTCATCGGATCACCGTTTCGATCCAGGTCACGAGGTCGGCCAACACCTCTTGCTGTTCGGGCTCGTTGAAGATCTCGTGGTACAGCCCCTCGTAGTAGTGGGCGGTGACGTCGGCATTGACGGCCGCCGCCTCGAGCGCCCGCGAGCCTTCGATGCTGGCGAGTTGGTCCTCGGTGCCGTGCATGATCAGGATCGGCAGCTTGAACTCGCCGAACCGAGCAGGGAATCGTTCCATTGCGCCGATCAGGGCAGCTCCCAGTCCAGCGCTGATCTTTCCCGTGAACACCAGCGGATCGCTCTGGTAGGCGGTGACCACGGCCGGGTCACGGCTGATCGCCTCGGCACTGAGCCCTTCTGGCCGGAAACCTGGTGCGAACTTGGCGACCAGTCGGAACACCTTCAGCTTGCCGGGGGAGAGGTCGCTGCCGACCTGCAGGGCGGCCCCCGACAGGGCCAGCCCTGCGATCCCGCTCTGGTGGTCGAGTGCATGCCCGACCGCCAGATTGCCGCCCATGCTGTGGCCCAGCACGATCAGAGGAAGGTCCGGGTGCTGTGCCTCGATCAGGGCCCGGAACTGCACGAGGTCGGCCATGAACTCGTCGTAGGACTTGACGAACGTGCGCTTGCCGTCCGACTTGCCGTGGCCTCGATGGTCGAGCGCATGCACGGCAACACCGGCATCGGTCAGCGCATCGGCGACGTGTGCGTAGCGTCCTGAGTGTTCACCAAGGCCGTGCACCAGCATCACGACAGCGGTCGGGGTGCCCGTCGGCAACCAGGTTTGGTGGAAGATGCTGAGCCCGTCCATTGCGGTGAACGAGCCTTCGGAGTGCTGCGACATGCTGCGAGTCTCGCAGCTGTCGGGTAGATCAGCCGAGTCTGGCTGTGATCAGATGCAACAGGTCGTCGAACTCGTCGACCGCTGGGAACTGTGGGAACTCGGCGCGAACGTTGGCGGGCGACTTGAACAGGAAGCCGAAGTCGGCGGCGCCGAGCATGGCGGTGTCGTTGTACGAGTCGCCGGCAGCGATGACCCGATAGTTGAGGCCGTGGAAGGCTTCCACGGCCAGTCGCTTCTGATCTGGCTGCCGCAGCCGATAGTCGACGATCCGGTCGTTCTCGACGACGAGTCGATGGCAGAGACACCGTCGGCATGCCGAGTTGCACCATCAGCGGGGCGGCGAACTGCTCGAACGTGTCGGACAGCAAGATGACCTGCGTCGCCGATCGCAGCTGATCGAGGAACTGGCGTGCTCCGGGAAGCGGCTCGAGGCCGGCGATCACGTCGCTGATCAAGGACATCGACGAGACCGTGCTCGGCCAACACGTCGAGTCGATACCGCATCAACACGTCGTAGTCAGGCTCGTCACGTGTCGTGCGCCTCAGCGCTTCGATGCCCGTCCGCTCGGCGACCGCGATCCAGACCTCGGGAACGAGGACTCCCTCCAGGTCGAGGGTGACGATCGTTTGGCGGGCATCGGTCGGCATATGTCCCCAGTCTGGTGGACGGCCGATGCAGCAGAATTATCGCGATCGGCCGACTCGGGCTGCCGGCTCAGTCGGACGACCGTGTCGCCGTGCCGACCGGTTCGGAGGAACGTACATAGCCGAGCAGTGGCGTCGCTCGGACTCTGGCTTGTGCACCTTGCGGTGCGGCGCTTCGCTCACCCGCCAGCCAGGCGGTGACCCAGACCCGCTTGCCGTCGTCTACGGCCAAGTAGGTGGAGAAGCGGTCGCGCTCGGCGAACGGCTTCACGACGCCGGCCAAGAGCGGGGGCAGCACCTCGACCGGTCGGCGAGCGCGCACGACCGAACCGAGGCGCTCGCGAGTGGCCACGGAATCGACAGCGCCGGCCACGATCGCCCACACGCCCCAGAGAATCGGGACCCAGCAGACCGCCGCCAAGATGTCGGCGAGCTTTTCGATCAGGTCGATCTGACCGGGGACACGATCGAGCAACGACTCGAGCGCTTCGCCATCCGACACTCGCACGAGAAAGCCGCGCAGCCATCTCGCCAGGAAGAAGGCGACGATGCCGGCGATCCCGACCTTCAGCGGGTGCTGGCCGTAGCCAGGGCGCACGGGGTACCGGACTCGCACGATGTGGGGCGTTCCGCCCGCCTCTGACCACGCCAGCTCGGTGGTCCTCTGGGGCTGCCGGTAGCTCGGTCAGAACGTGTTCGGCGACTCCCATCACGCAGGCGTGGGCGAGCGCGATCTGCTGGGCCGGCGATGCCAGCACGCTGGCGTTCGGAGGGACTCGGTCGCCGAGTCGGCGGCGGTAACCCATCCATGCCGAGCTTCGGCTCGCTCCGAGTTCGGTCGGCCGCTGGGCCGAACCGATCGCCCGCTCGATGGTGCCGCGACCCAGCGCGATCAGGGCGATCAAGGTGACGATCCAGATCGCCCGCGACTTCCATGAATCCGCAATCGCGACCTCATCGCCACCGCGTGCTGCGACCCAAGCGGCGATGAGTCCGACGATCGCCGCCGCCCCCGGCGGTGCGATCTCGATCGGTGAGTACCGCCGCACCGACAGGCCGAGGTGGTTGGCATGGGCGGCAACCGATCGCCCGAATCGCATCCACCAGCGTCGATTCAGTCGGTGATGCGAGCCGGCCAACGTGTTCGCCGAAGGTGACATCGTTGAAGGCTCGTGCAGCCAGGTGATTCAGGACCTGCTGTTCGAACGGGCGTAGCGAATCGCCGCTGGCGGCATTCCCGCGGGTCACCACGACCACTTCTCCGTCGACCGTGGTCAGGCGAATCCAACCTCGTGCCGCCAGATCGAGGGCGGTCGCGACAACGGCCGTTCGGGGTGTGTCATACCCGTTGGTGAGCAGCGCCACCACGGCCGGTGGTTCGAGCTGATGGTCATCGAGCGGCTCGGGCCGTGCCGGCGGGCCTGGCTCACAGGCCGGCGCCCGAGTGCTCCAGTCGGCGTAGACATGCAGCAACCATCCGACCACGGCACACACGATCGCCAAGCGACAGACCGGTGGTGGTCGGGCGATGGAAGAAGGCAAGCGCTCCGCCCTGCGCGGCCAGTGACATGACCGCCATCATTGCATGCGAGGGCACTGCCATTCGGGAGTAATCAGATTGATTCCTCCGGCGGGGGATCTCGGCGCTCGCCGTCGGCCCTCATCCAGACCGTTCGCTGAGGAAACGGAATCTCGATCGCTGCCTGGTCGAACACGAACTTGATGTGCTCGCGGAGGGTGCGCTGCAGGTTCCATTGGACCCCTGGCTTGACCTTGACCGTGAGCCGCAGGGTCACGCCGTCGGCGGCGAGTGCTTCGACGCCCAGCACGGTCGGGCGTTCGACGATGTCCGGTGCGATGTCCTCGCGGTCGCACACCTCGTCGGCAGCCCGCTGCAGGAGCTGACGGGCCCGATCGATCTCGGTGTCGTAGGCGACATCGACATCGATCACCGCCACCGACCACAGCTGACTTCGGTTGCCGACCCGCTGCACGACGCCGTTGGGGACATGCCAGACCGTGCCGTCGAACGCACGCAACACGGTGGTCCGCAACGACACTTCCTCGACGACGCCGATCGCCTCGCCGAGATCGACGATGTCACCGATCCCGAACTGGTCCTCGATCAGCATGAACAGGCCGGCGATGCAGTCTTTGACGAGGCTTTGGGCGCCGAATCCGAGGGCGATGCCGGCGACCCCGGCTCCGGCCAGCAGCGGTGCCAACTCGATGCCGATGACGCCGAGGATCGTGAGCATGGCGATCACCCAGATTGCCATCACCACGGTGCTGGTCAACACGACAGAGGCTGAGGTCGCCCGAGCCTCGCGTCGAGGATCGGGTGCAGCTGCGAGCGTCGCAGGGAGATCGATTCCCAGTCGTCCCAACTGCGTAGCCGCATCAGATTTCGGGACGAGAACCCGTTTCACGAAGCGCCGCACCCAGCGCCGTGCGATGCGAGTCAGAACGAGCGCGATCGACACGACCAGCACGATCTGGAGCGGTTTGTAGAGGAACCACTCGGTCAGCTCAGCGAGCGCTTCGTTTTGCCCCGTGTGGTCGTAGACCCAGCGACACGGGCCACCTGACTCTTCGTAGCAAGGAACGTCGGGCGGAGATTGGGCCACGGTCCCGACGGTAGCGCTGGAGCCGCTCCCGACGACGGAATTCGCCCCGTCTCCATCGATGCCGGCTCGAACCAGGACCGGCTTGCGCTCCTCGATCACTGCGATCCACCAGCAGTCCGACCGCTTGATCGCCAACGAATTCTCCGATCCGCCCAGATTGCTGCGCACACGCTGCGTCACCGACAACGTACGGCACGTACACTCGGCGTCGTGCGGCGCCGACGGATGATCAGGGCCCTGCGTCCTGAATCGTTCGAGGTTCGCAGAGGCGAACTGCGTGAGCTGGTTCGGCGATCCCGTGAGGTGATCCTGTTGGCGGCGGTGACCGGTGTCGTCACTGGACTGGCCGTTCGGGGATTCGAGTTCCTCGTTCACGAGTTGTATGTTCGAGTCCTTGACGCTCCGCTGTGGTGGAGCGCTACCGCCCCAGCGATCGGGCTGGTTTCGGCGGCGCTGATTCTGCAGACGGTCGGGGGAGGCGCCTCGCCGGCAACGTCGGATGAGTATCTACGGGCGTTCCACGACCCGGCCTATCGGCTTCGGCCGCGCTATCTCGTCGCCCGCATCATGGCGTCGATCACGACGCTCGGTTCGGGCGGTTCACTGGGACTCGAAGGCCCGTCACTGTACGGTGGGTCCGCAATCGGCGCCATGATTCAGCGTCGCCTGCCCGGCCCATTTCGTGGGACCGACCATCGAACTCTGCTGGTGGCCGGCGCTGCGGCGGGTGTCGCGGCGATCTTCAAAGCACCGGCCACGGGGGCGATCTTCGCCCTCGAAGTTCCGTATCGCGACGACATGGCCAGACGGATGCTGCTGCCGGCACTGGTAGCCAGCGCCACCGGCTACATCACCTTCGTCACGCTCAGCGACACCGTTCCGCTGCTCAGCGTCGGTGAGTTCTCGGTCCCCCCGTTCGAACTGATCGACTTGGGTGGAGCCTTGCTCGTCGGGGCGACGTGTGCGATCGGAGCCAGGGCATTCGCCAAACTGATGCGGATCGCCAAGGGGTTCTCGTTGCGTGCGCTTCCGATTCGACTCGCTGCAACGACGACGTCGCTCATCGGTTTGTTCTTCCTGAGCCGTGAGCTCACCGGGTTGCCGCTCAGTGCCGGTGCCGGCTACGAGGTGTTTCGGTCATGGCTGTTCGTCGAGCGTGACATCGCCGTGTGGCTGTTGATCGCGGTGTTCTTGATTCGGTGCCTGGCTTCTGCGGTGACCACAGCCGGGAGCGGTGTCGGAGGGCTTTTCATCCCACTCGTGGTCGGCGGCGGGCTGGTCGGACGCGGCATCGCCGAGGTGATCCACCCGGACCGGGCGCCGCTCTACACGTTGCTGGGGATCGCTGCCTTTCTCGGCGCCGGGTACCGAGTTCCGCTTGCCGCCGTGATGTTCGTTGCCGAGACCACGGGCAAACCGAACTTCGTGGTGCCTGCGCTGTTCGCCGCAGTGGCTGCCGAACTCGTGATGGGCGACCAGTCGATCACGGCGTTCCAACGCCGTCCCGGAACCGATTGACCGCAGTTCGCCTGCCAGCACTCGCGCTTGGCAGTATCGCGGGATGACAGACCCTGCTCAACCAGCCTGGCTCGTGACATCGTCCCTGCAAGGCACGGTCATCAGCGTCGAGGTCGGGGTCGGGGACGCTGTTGCGCCTGGCACGGTGGTGGCACTCGTGGAGTCGATGAAGCTGCATCACGAGGTACGTGCCGAGCACGCCGGCGTGGTGCTGTCGCTCGACGTGGCGGTCGGTGCCACCGTGCACTCTGGAGATGTCTTGCTGGCGATCGGCGCGTCCGACTCACTGGCCGACACGTCGGTCGCCGGCGTTCCAGCACCGCCCCACGGGACCGCGCGGCCTCGACCGGCTCGATCTCGGCGACGTCATCGATCGGCACCGACTGGGACTCGACAGCGCCCGTCCCGACGCCGTTCAACGTCGCCGCGCCAAAGGTCGCCGAACAGCCCGCGAGAACGTCGCCGACCTGCTCGACGACGGGTCCTTCGTGGAATACGGTCCGATCACCATCGCTGCCCAGTCGAAGCGTCGCCAGCACCTCGATCTGATCACCCGCACGCCGGCCGACGGAATGATCGGCGGGATCGGCACGATCAACGGTGACTTGTTCGAGGGACGCGCCGCACGGGCGGTCGCCATGTCGTACGACTACACCGTGCTGGCTGGCACACAGGGGCACCGCAACCACCGCAAGAAGGACCGGCTCGTTCGAGGTCGCCGAGCAACTGCGGTTGCCGATCGTGTTCTACACCGAGGGCGGCGGCGGGCGGCCCGGCGACACCGACACCGGGGGAGTCACCGGCCTCGACTGCCTGGCCTTCCTGTGGTTCGCCCAGCTGTCGGGAACGGTGCCGCTCGTGGGTGTCAACGCCGGCTACTGCTTCGCCGGCAATGCTGCAATTTTGGGGTGTTGCGACGTCGTGATCGCCACCAAAGACTCGAACATCGGGATGGGTGGTCCGGCGATGATCGAAGGAGGTGGGCTCGGCGTCTACGCCCCGACCGAGATCGGGCCGATCGAAGTGCAGCAGTACAGCGGCGTGGTCGACATCGTCGCCGACGACGAAGCGCATGCGACCGCGTTGGCGAAGCAGTACCTGTCGTACTTCCAGGGGTCGATCGCCGACTGGACGTGCGCTGACCAGACCGAGTTGCGCGACGTGGTGCCGGTCGACCGGTTGCGGGGCTACGACGTGCACGCCGCCATCTCGCTGCTGTTCGACATCGGCTCGGTGCTCGAACTTCGGCGCGATTTCGGCGACGGCATGATCACGGCCCTCGCTCGGATCGAGGGCAGGCCGGTCGGAGTGATCGCCAACAACCCCGCTCACCTGGCCGGGGCGATCGACAGCGACGGATCGGACAAGGCCGCCCGGTTCATGCAGCTCTGCGACGCCCACGGGCTGCCGATCGTGACGCTGGTCGACACACCGGGGATGATGGTCGGCCCCGAGGTCGAGGCGACGGCCCTCGTGCGACATTGCAGCCGCCTGTTCGTCACGGGCGCCAACGTGTCGGTTCCGATGGTGTCGGTGGTGCTCCGGAAATCGTACGGACTCGGGGCCCAGGCGATGATGGGCGGCAGCACGAAGGCGCCGCTGGCGTGCGTGTCGTGGCCGACCGGTGAGTTCGGCGGAATGGGGCTGGAGGGCGCCGTGCGACTGGGCTACCGCAAGGAACTCGACGCCTGCGCTGACGACGCCGCCCGCCAGGAGCTGTTCCAGGAACTCGTCGATCGGCTGTACGAGTACGGCAAGGCGCTCCGGATCGCCGAGTTCTTCGAGATCGATGACGTGATCGACCCGGCCGACACCCGGCGCTGGATCACCACACTGCTGGAGTCGTCACCGCCGCGCCCCGATGGCTACGTCGCCCGCCCCAACATCGACACCTGGTGAGTCGCAAACCAGTTCAGTCGCCGAGCAGTTGATCGAAGATGTAGTTGGATTGCTTGACCGAGCCCATGCTGGCGCTCGACGCCGGCGAATACCGGTGCCCCGGGTAGAGGATGATGTCGTCGTCGACCTTCGAGAGCCGCTTGAGGCTGGCGATCATCAAGGCGTGATCGCTGCCGGGCAGGTCGGTTCGCCCACACCCGTCGAGAAACAGGGTGTCGCCGGCGACCAGCTTGCCGTGGACCAGGAAACACTGGCTGCCAGGCGTGTGGCCCGGTGTGTGGACCAACTCGATCTCGACCCCGCCGACGGTGACGATGTCGCCGGAGTCGTGGCCGACCAGGTCGGCTTCGGTGACGCCAGAGGTACGGGTGACCCATGCGATCTCGTCGCGTTGGACATGCACCGGGCACGAGACATGCTCGAGCAGATCGGCGACGCCGGCGATCTCGAACCCCATGATCGAACCGCCGATGTGGTCGGCGTGATAGTGCGTCGCCAGCACACCGGTGATCGTCATGCCGTCCGCGGCGACGGTGTCGATCAACCCGGCCGGGTCGTACGCAGGGTCGACCAGCACGCATTCGCCAGTCGATCGGTCACCGATCGCGTAGACGAAATTGACCATCTGGGTGGCCATCTCGTCGCCGACCGCAAAGTCGCGGCCCGAGAGCAGCTGTCGGAAGTAGAAGCGATCGTCATTGGGGTCGGCCATGTCGCGAGCGTACGCTTCGGTCCCGTGGTGACCGCATCCGAGCCCAACGTCCCATCGTCCAACCACCTGGCGTCGACCGACCTGGCGTCACCGACCGCCGGCCGGTTGGCCGCCCTCACGATCGGTCAACAGATCGTGTACGCAGGCGATCGCGTGAGCGAGGTGTCGAGCGAGCTGGCCGGGGCGTTCGCGGCGGGTGACCGACTGGTCGTCGATCCGAACACGGGAGCGCTGTTGCACGTTCCGGCCGCCGCCCACACGATCGCGACCGATGCCGTCGACGCCGCGATCGCTGCATTCGCTCTGCTGAGTCGCTGTTCGGACGATCAGATCACCGCCTTCTTCACCGGGTTCGCCGACCGTCTCGCGGACGACCGCCAGTTCGCTCCGATCGCGGCGGCGAATCGATCCGATGTCGAGCGAGCCCGTTCCCGCGGCCGGTCGACCACGCGGCTGGAGCTGAGCGACTCGATGCGGGCCGGCATGGTAGCCGGACTGAGCGGTTGGGCTTCCAGTTCGGCGTCGCGCGACGTCCTGGAACGTCAGATCGATCATGAGGGGTGGTCGGTCGAGGCCCGCCGGGCACCGCTCGGGGTGATCGGGTTCGTGTTCGAAGGTCGACCCAACGTGTTCGCCGACGCCGCCGGGGTCGTGCGAACTGGCAACACCGTGGTGTTCCGAATCGGGTCGGACGCGCTCGGCACCGCCGAGGCGATCGTCGAACACGCCCTCGAGCCTGCATTGCGTGCCGCCGGTCTACCGAGTGGAACGGTCGGGCTGGTGGCATCCGCAGCGCACGCAGCGGGTTGGGCGCTGTTCTCCGACCCGCGGCTGTCGCTCGCTGTGGCCCGCGGGTCGGGACCAGCGGTTGCGCAGCTCGGCGCCGTGGCGCGCCAGGCGGGTGTTCCCGTGAGCCTGCACGGGACCGGGGGAGCGTGGCTGGTCGCCGCCGACGATGCCGACCTGGCCCGGTTCGACGGGGCCGTCAGACATTCGCTCGACCGGAAGGTCTGCAACACGCTCAATGTGTGTTGCATCGTGCGCCGGCGGGCAGCCGAGTTGGTTCCGAAGTTCATCGAGGCGATGATCGCCGCCGGTGCCGAACGTGGCACGGATGGGCGGGTCCATGCAACGGCTGATGCAGAGGCGTTCATCCCGTCCGAAACACTGCAGGCGCGGGCCCAGGTTCAGCGAGCCGACGGCGTGTCACGACGAACCGTTCGTGTCGCCGATCGCGCTCGACGAACTCGGACACGAATGGGAGTGGGAAGCTTCCCCCGAGGCGACGCTCCACGTGGTCGACAGCGTCGGCGAGGCGGTCGACTTGTGCAATCGATACAGCCCGCGGTTCGTCGCCTCGCTGGTGAGCCAATCGGCGGCAGCTCACGACGACTTCTATGCAACGATCGACGCCCCGTTCGTCGGTGACGGTTTCACGCGGTGGGTCGACGGGCAGTACGCCCTCGATGCTCCGGAGCTGGGGCTCTCCAACTGGGAGGGTGGCCGGATGCTGGGTCGGGGTGGGATCTTGTCCGGCGACGCCGTCTATACGGTGCGCTACCGGGCCAGGGTCAGCGACCCCGATCTGCGTCGGTGACGGTTACTGCCAGACGCCGTTGATGTCGACGATCACGTGGCTGCTGCCCTCGCTGTAGATGCACAGTTCGCCACTGGGAGAGAGCTTCACCATCGCCCCATTGGCGGCCGCCCGGGCAGGCAGGATGTTCACGTTCGACGTTCCGGGGAGGGTGCCACACGGATACGCCGTGAGGAACCCGCTGCCGTTCGCTCCTGTCGCGGTGAGG
Organism: uncultured Acidimicrobiaceae bacterium; assembly: GCA_963700265.1. Lineage (GTDB taxonomy): Bacteria > Actinomycetota > Acidimicrobiia > Acidimicrobiales > Ilumatobacteraceae > Ilumatobacter. Next base: position 252,432 of record CAVOWX010000015.1, read on the forward strand.
TTGATCGAAATCGCTTTGGCAGTCGACGGAATCCCGCGTTGCCCAGCGATCTTGAGTCGCACCACGTTGCCGGGGGAGACTTGTTGACCGCCAGTCGACTCGTTCAGCGTCGCGAACGTGGAGCGGCTGTCGAAGAACCGGATCGGATCGAGCGCCACGAAGTCGAGCCCCGAGCCCACCGCGAAGTAGCCGGTCAGGTCGACGGCGACATGGGTGTCGACCAGCGATCGGACACAGATGCTGCCCTGCGGGCCGAGCGCCGTGGCGACCGCGTTGGGCCGAACGTCGCCAGGGGCGAAGTTGATGTTCGAGAACGCCTGAGTCGAGTCGACGCCGCATGGGTAGACCTGCAGATACCCGGGCCCGACGGGCCAGATCGCGGTGACGTTCATGGCGGCGCCGGTGGCCTCGGCCGGTGCGCCGGCGACACCGGCGACCTGGATCTGAAGCTCTACGCCGGCCGGCAGCATCTGGCCGCCGAGGCGAGAGTCATGCAGACGCGCTGGAGTGAGCGGCTCGAAGCCGGTTCCGTTTGCGGTATCGCGGTAGTAGCCGTTGACGTCGATCAACAGATCCGTCGAGGCGACCGAGTACACACACAGGTCGCCGCTGGCGAGTGGCACGATCGCCTGGTTGGCGACGGTCTGACCGGTCGCGAAGTTGAGCGTGCTCACCGTCGGACGCTCGGCGGTGCAGTTGTAGACGGTCACATATCCGGAGCTCGACGGGTTGGCCGCCGTGAAGTTGGCGCTGACGGCCGCGATATCGGCGCCGCCGACGGTGATGCGGCTCACCACACCCGGCTGTAGCCGAGCCACTCCGAGCTGGATTCGGCTGTCCACGAGGCGAAACGGTTCGACCGGTTGGAACTTGACTGCTGTCGCCGTCGGCTGTGTGTCGGGAGTGTCAGGAATCGGGAGTTGGAGTGATGCACTGCGATCCACCGTGAACGACCACGTGACGTTGCCGCCGTTGCTGTTGACCGTCACCGTGTACACGCCGTCGGCGAGCACCGTGCGCGGCATCACGATCACCGCGTTGTCGCCATCGAGGATGGAGCGAGCGGTCGCATCGGACCCGGTGTTGCCTTTGTGCAGCGTGCAGGTCTCGACCGGGCCGTTCGGGCCGGTGATCGTCGCCGTTGCCGACGTGACATCGTTCGGCATCATCGCGATCAGAGGCAATCCGGCGTTCCCCGACCAGCCGCACATCGTCATCGGGTTCGGATACTCGGTAATGAAGCTGTGGAGAGGAACGACTGCGCCGTTGCCCGGGAACACGATCGGATTGGTCGGGGCCGGTCGTCCGTAGTCCAAGCCGCGGATCACGTCGAGCGTGCCCGCCGAATGCCACGGCGTCGGCGTGCTGCTGCTGGCACACAGCCCGAAACCGGTGGAGGCCAGATTGTGGCGAAGGATCCCGATGGCGTGGAATGGGCCGGTCATCCAGAGGTCGATGTGACTGCGGGCTGAGGCGCCGATCGAGCTGCTGACCGCCACGTTGCCGCTGTTTCCGGCAACGTCGCCACCAGAGGTGTATCCGGACCTTCCCGGGATTTCGTCGTGGGCGATCCCGTTCTCGAGCATGTAGCACGAGTGAGCTTGCGCTTCGGCGGACCACACCGCGTTGGCGGTGACCGGGGCGACGCCTGACATCGCCCGGTAGGTATTGACGATCGTCAACCAGTCGTTGTCGGCCACGGCCGCGACCGGGGTCGGACTGCCGAGCCCGAGCGCTCCGAGGACGAGACCGAGCACCGCCAGCGCGCTGGCGGCGAGCGAGCGTCGAGCGTGCCCGCGTCCTGGCATCGCTGTTTTGGTGACAACATTCACAAATGACCTATCGGTGGTGCTCGAGATGCGCTTGACGAGCTTGAGAGAACCTTGCCGGTTCACCTGAGTCGGCCGCCGGCCAAGGCAGGTTCGGGCTCGCTAGCGTCGGCGCCGTGAGGCTGTGGCGCGGATGGCTGGGTTCGATGCTGTGTGTCGCGGCCGCGGGATGCTCGGCAGCCGCTGGCCCTGTCGCCATACACAGCTCTCGAACGTCATCGCCGGCGGTGACCGCGCCGGCGGCGAGCGTCCCGTCTGAGGGCGATTCGGAGTCGACGGACCCGCCCTCGCCCTCGCAGCCGCCCACGATCTCAACACCCGCTTCGACGACCATGTCGAGGTCGACGTCGTCTGGTGATGAGCGCTTCCCAGAACTCGGCTCGGCCGACATCGACGTCGACCACTACCTGGTCCAGCTCGAGTACGGCCCGGCCGACCTCACCCTGGCTGGAACGGTCACGATCAGTGGCACGCTGGTGAACCAGACGGACCAGGTATCGCTCGATCTGGACGGACCGCTGGTGACCTCGGTGCGCTCGAATGGAACCACCGCTGAGTTCTCTGCCGGCGATCGGGAGCTGACCGTTGCGCTCGGCGGTGCGTGGCCGAGCGGGTCTTCGTTCTCGATCGCCGTCGACTACTCGGTCACGGTTGGCGGTCGCAGCTTCTTCGACGGGGATGCCGGCCTTTTCGCCACGCCAGGAGGACTGTGGTCGGTCAACGAGCCGGACGGGGCCAGCACCTGGTTGCCGGTCAACGATCACCCGACCGACAAGGCGTCCTGGACCTTCGAGATCACCGTTCCGAGTGGATTGACGGCGATCGCCAACGGGGCGCTCGTGTCCGCCCGACACAGCGCCGCAACGAGCACATGGTCCTGGGACCAAACCGAGCCGATGGCGTCGTACTTGATCCTGCTGTTGGTCGGAGACTACGAACTCGTCGACGACGGCATGTCCGCAAGCGGGGTCGAACTGGACCATGTGGTGTTGGCGGCCGAACGTCAGGCGCTCGATGCCTACATCGACGTGACCCGCGAGCAACTGGCCTTTTTCGAGGCGCTGTTCGGGCCGTATCCGTTCGACCGCTACGGCCTGGCGATCACCGACTCGATCGGTGGATTGGCGATGGAGACACAAGGGCTTTCGTTGTTCAGCGTCGCCCAGTTGAACGGCGAGCTCGGTCCGATCCAGCACGCGTATCTGGCGCACGAGCTCAGTCACCAATGGTTCGGCGACGCTGTCTCACCGGCGGAGTGGGATGACATCTGGCTCAATGAGGGCTTCGCCACCTACGCCGAGTGGCTGTGGTCCGAGAACGCCGGATTCGGTGCTGTGAACGAACGCGCGGCACGTACCTTGAGAGCGCTTCCGGCTACCGGCTGGCCGCTCGATCGGCCGGCGGAGTTGTTCGGCTCGGTGGTGTACGACGGCGGGGCCACCGTGCTACACGCACTGCGGATCGTGGTCGGTGACGATGCGTTCTTCTCAGGATTGCGGACTGGGTCGAGACCCATTTCGACGCCAGTGCGACGACCGCTGAGTTCCAAACGGCGATGGAGGTTGCCAGCGGGCTCGACCTGAGCGACTTCTTCGACACATGGGTGTCGGCCGTGTCGATCCCGACCGAGCTTCCGAACCAACTGCAGGAGACGTGAGCCGACGCCACGCGGATGGTGCTGTTCAGCGGTGCAGGAGGCGATCGATCATTCCGCCCCACAGCTTGCTGTCGCGACCCGTTCTGAGTTCGACGCTGTCGGCGCGTCGGGCGGCGGCGCGGGCGGCGTTGACGCCGATCCAACGCAACGGCTCCGGTTCCCACTTCCGGGAGCGATGTCCGACCCACGGCAATCTGGTCAGATCGCCAGGATCGTCGCCCTGGGTGATCAGCGCAGCCAAGTGTTCGGCCGCTGAGATTGGTGGTGCTGACACCGTCACCGACGTATCCGCCTGCGCTCGCCAAACCGGTCGCCCGATCGAATCGAACCGAACAGGTCCAGTCGCGAGACGCACCCAGGACGCCGCCCCAGTGATGGGTGATGGCAGCCTGTCCGATCTGCGGAAACAGATTCGCGAAGCGACGTCTCGAGCAGGATTGCGGATCGTCTCGTCGGTATCGAATTGCGGCTTGATCACCGAGCCGAAGTGATACGGAGCGCCTCGTCCCCCGAACGCCAATCTGCCGTCGGCGGTTCGCTGGCCGTAGATGATCATGTGGCGCCCGTCGGCGAACGTCGGCCGGTCGGCGAGACCGATCTCGCTCCACACCGAGTCGGGCAGCGACTCGGTGGCGACCATCAATGAATAGATCGGCAAAAGGTCTCGCCGATGCCCGTCGAGTTGGGACGTGTAACCCTCGGTGGCGCGCACGATCACCTCGGCCCGAACGGTTCCAGCGTCGGGTCGAAACAGAGCCAGAGGTGATCGCCGTGACCTCGGTGTGTTCGCGGATCTCGGCGCCGGCTGCGATCACAGCGCGGGCGACGGCGTGGGTGAGGCGCAGCGGATGGACCGTCGCACAGTGTTGTGTCTCCAGCGCACCGATCGCAGCCCGTGGCGGCGACCACGCCGGAGGACCTGGTCGCGGTCCGAGCCAGCGGTAGTCGTCTTCGTCCGAAACCGAACCGTCGCAGTTCGGCGAGTTCTGCCTGGATGCGGTCTCGTTGGGGAGCACTGCGGGCGAGCGTGATGGTGCCGCCTCGATGAAAGATGTCCGGTGCCCCGTGCTGTTCGACGAAGCGCCCGACTTCGCGCCACCGTGTCGTGCATCGCGTCGAGCATGCGGCGGGCGGCCGGTTCGCCGTGTCGGTCGGCGATCGAGTCGAGGCTCATCGGCAGCAATGCCGAGCACCATCCGCCGTTGCGTCCGCTCGCTCCGAAACCGATCGTTTGGCGTTCGAGCAGCACGATTCGCAGGCTCGGGTCGCGCCCGCAGCAGGTACCACGCTGTCCACAGGCCGGTCAGCCCGGCACCGACGATCGCCACGTCGAAGCTGTCCTGTGTGTCGCGTGTCACGCTCGTCGATCGGTCGGGCCAGTTCGGTACTCGGGCATCGTGTCCGACCAGAGTGAACGATTCATCGTTGGTGCCACGCCTCTACGCTAAGGGATTCAGCGGAGAGGGGCCCCTCATTCCGTTCGCCCACCGGGTCGCGCTCGCTGAGGTGGGCTGCGGTCACCACCACTCGATACCCATGAGTCAACTTCCTCCTCCCACCACTGCACCCGCCGGTTGGTATCCCGACCCGCTCGGTGGCCCGCAGCGCTACTTCGATGGCCGCGTCTGGTCGCCCCCGCAGCCCCGGTTCGAGGTGCAAGAGGACCACCCGAGCCTTGCCGATCTGGGCGGCGCTCGGCGCACTGCTCGTGCTGACGGTGTCACTGGTCGTCGGCAAGGTGCTTCTCGAGGCGTTGATCGATTACGACTGGCCGCTGATCGCCTACATCGCGATCTCTGTCGTGGTGTCGTACGGCCCGTCGGTCGTGTGGGGGCTCCATGTGCGTCGTCGGTGGGGCGCCGGGCGGCTGGCTTCGCTCGGCTGGAGGTTTCGTTGGAGCGATCTCGGATGGGGGCCGCTCACGTGGCTGGTGGCAATCGTGTCGCAGTCGCGGTTCGCTGGCGATCGCGGTGCTGGTGTTCGACGTGCCGCTCAGCAGCAACATCGACAAGCGCCAGTGATTTCGACGCCGATCGTGCCTATCTGATCGCCACCCTGGTGGCCGCCGTCATCGCCGCTCCGATCGTCGAGGAGATCGTGTTTCGCGGTTTGGTGTCTGCGCGGCTTCTGAGCCGCATGGGGCCCGTCGCCGCGATCGGTCTGCAAGGCGTGCTGTTCGGCGTCGCCCACGTCGACCCGGCCCGCGGCAGCGGCAACATCGGGCTGGCGCTGGTGCTGTCGGGCGTCGGGGTGGCACTCGGTGGCGGCGGCGTTCCTGACCCGTCGGCTCGGACCGCCGGTGATCGCCCACGCGATCTTCAACGCTGTCGTCTTCGCCATCGTGTTGACCGGCGCGGGCGGCGACGTCGAGGTCGATTTCGGGCGTACCGAAGGCTCAGCCGGTTCAGTCGTCACCGAGTTGCCGGTTGTCGATCAACCGCACGTCACCGAACCAGGCGGCGATCAGCACCACGCCGGTTGAGTCGATCGGGTCGACGTCGCGGAAGCAGCGTCGTCGGCGTCGACGATCTCGACGTACTCGATCGAGGCCCGCGGTTCAGCTTCGATCAGATCGGTAGCGACCGCGCGCAGCGACGACGCCCGTCGTTCGCCACGCGTCGAATGCCGCCTCGCAGGCCGCCAGGGCGCTCGACAGGACGACCGCCGCTCGCCGGTCCGGCGGTGTCAGACGAGCGTTGCGGCTCGACATCGCCAGACCGTCGGCCTCGCGCACGATCGGGATGCCGACGATCTCGATCCCGAGATCGAGATCGGCAACCATGCGGCGGATGATGGTGAGTTGTTGGAAGTCCTTGCGGCCGAACACGGCGACGTCAGGGGCGGTGGCACCGAGCAGCTTGGTGACGACGGTGGTGACACCTCGGAAGTGACCGGGCCGCATCGGGCCTTCGAGCCGTTCGGCGAGATCGCCCGGATCGACGTGGGTCTGAAAGCCCTTGGTGTACATCGTCGCTGCGGTCGGGGCGTACACGGCGTCGACCCCGGCGCGATCGCAGGCGGCCAGGTCGTCGTCGATCGGACGCGGATAGCTGTCGAAGTCGGTCGACTGATTGAACTGGAGCGGGTTGACGAAGATCGTCACGATCACGCGGTCGGCGTGTTGGCGTGCGGCAGCGACGAGTTGGATGTGCCCGTCGTGCAGGGCGCCCATCGTGGGAACCACGGCGATCCGGTCGCCCGCTCGGCGCTGGTCGAAGCGACCAGCTACGCATCGAGTCGGGTGTCACGAACACCTGCATGGCGGCAGGGTACCGGGCCGACCCTCCAGGCAGTGCGTCCGGGGCGGGACCTGAGCGTCAGTCAGCCGGGCGGGTCGGTTCAGCGCCGGAACGCCGACGGACACAGGTCGCGGTAGGCCGGCATCGGCCCCCAGCGAAACGGCGGTCAGTACGGCGTCGACACAAGCGGTCTCGAACATGTCGGCGGCGGCGCCGAACAGAACATTCAGCTGCAACGCTCGCGAATCGCTGCCCCGAACGATTCCGGTCTGTCCGGCTGCGATCACCTGACCGACCGGTCGCCACGACCGAACACGTGTCGCCGTCCATCAGCGAGTGTGCCGGGCGGATCGCCCTGGCGAGGCCGTCGTGGGCCGATTGGGCGAGCCGCCCGGACTCGGGACGGGTCAGTGCGGCATCGCGTGACGACGACGCCGATCGTGGTGTTGAGCGGGGGAGCAGCGACAGCATCCCTGGCGGCAGCGAGGGCCCTGCGCTGCTCGGCGACCGGCCGTCGCAGCCCGACCGGTGGCGCCCACGGCAGACCGGTGGAGGGATCGATCAGCGACCCGGAGGCGTTCACGACGGCGATCGCGGCGACGCCGATCGTCACGTCCCCGAGTACGATCCGGGTCGACGCCATTCCGATTCCACCCTGCAGCCCACCGGCTCGGGCGCCAACGCCGGCACCGATCGCGCCACGGGCCGGAGCGCCGCTTCGCCGTTCGGGCTGCCCGCTCGCCGAACGTTCGGTCGGGCCGGTTGGCAAACTCACCTCCCCGCCCGAGGTCGAAGATCACGGCGGCCGGCACGACCGGCACGACGTGGTGGCGTTCGGGCCCGACGGGAACACCCAGTCGGCGTCGCTCGAGATCGGCCATGACCCCGTCGGCGGCCGCCAGCCCATACGCGCTCCCGCCGGTCAGACAGAGCCGTGGATGCTGGTCCACCAGGTTGCGCGGATCGAGGGCGTCGGTCTCGCGGGTGCCGGGCCGCCACCACGCACGTCGACTCCGGCGACCGCCCCGATCGGGGACGATGATCACCGTCGTGCCGGTCAGCCATCCTCGCCCGGTGCGTTGATGGTGGCCGACGAGCACGCCGGCGATGTCGGTCAACGAGCCGTGCTGGAAAGGATCCGATGGCCGTGCTCACGACGCTGACCGTAGCCAACCCGGTGCGGCGCCGGACCGCCACTCCGTGGGTGCTGCTCCCAGCCAGTAGCGTTTCGCCCGTGCTGAGTCAGAGAGATCGCCACCAGACACGCCGTGGGTGCGGTTCGCCGGCGCCGCCAAGCGCAGCGCCGGGGAACTGTTCATCAGGGCCCACGAGACGGCATCGGCGTGGGCCGCGATCGGCACCGGACACGGCCCGCGGCAGGCGGTTCGGCGAAGTTCGGTCGGTCCAGCATCATCTGCTTCCCGTGGGTGACGATCTTCAACGAGGAGTTCATCCACGTCGGTTCGAACACGATGATCGGGCCGCACGTGGCACTGTCGGCCGGCATGATGCCCGGGCAGGAGTGCATCACCAATCCCGTCGTGTCGATCGGTGACCGTTGCCTGATCGGACGTGGGAGCGGCATCGTCGGGCATCTGTCGATCGAGATCGGCGACGACGTCTGGACCGGTCATCACGTGTACATCACCGACCAGAACCACGGGTACGACGATCCCGACCGTCCCGATTTCGCAGCAAACGCAACCGGAGCGCCCGGTCAGTGATCGGATCGGGATCGTGGCTGGGCTACGGCAGCGTCGTCTTGCCCGGTGCGCCACATCGGACGCAACGTGGTGATCGGCGCCAACAGCGTCGTGACCGGAACGATCCCCGACCACTCGATCGCGGTCGGGGCCCCCGCCCGGGGATCAGACGGATCGGCCATCATGACGCGGATGGCCAGGCACATCCCGTCAGGCAGGCCGTCCTGACAGGCGACTCACTCGTCGCTCAGCGGCTGAGGTCGTACGGGGGCGAACAGGTCGCCATCTCGTTGTCGCCGGCGAACGTGGCGATTCGCTCGCTGATCGGGATCGCGTCGATCTCGGTTTCGTAGAACGCCCGGTTCTCGCCGGTCTCACGCAAGCGTGTCGGCGAAGTTGCGGCGATCCTGGATGTAGATCCGGTAGTCGGCTTCCCACAGGGGCACGATGGCGCGGCCCTTCTCGTCGCTGGGCTGCACGGCGACGATGTCGTTCGAGCATCGGTTTCGAGGATGTCGGTGGCGCGGTCGACGATGTCGGCTCGTTCGCGGATCAGTTCGGGGCCGACGTCAACGATCGGGCGCAGGTCGGTGAGCTCGATCCGATCCTCGGCTGCCTGGAGGCAGAGCGCTTCGCTGCGGTCCGCCCAGGCTCGATCGTCGATCCGGTTGACTGCCTCCTTGGAGGCGAAGAACAACGCCCAGATCCAGAACGTCGCGAATCCGATGACGAGGAGCGCCGAGCAGGCTGCGCCGCAGCACACGCTTGATCGAGTTGGCGTGGGGCGTCTGGCCCGGTGGGGGGAGCGACCGTCTGCATCGCCACCAACCCTACGGCTCGGAGCTTCGTTCAGCGCTCGATCGGATCGATCTCGACGCCGAACGGAAACGGGCCGTGCACGTTCAGCGTCGGTCGGCAGTTCGTCGAGTGACCGTGCGGGTCCGGATGCGTAGCCGTCCACGCCGACCGTCTCGCCTGGCTCGATGGCGTCGAAGGAGATGATGTCGACCTGCTCGTCGACGGTGACGAACAACGTGTAGTCGCGCACGCTGCGGCTGTCGTTGGTGAGCGTGCCGTGCACGATCGCAGAGCGACCGTCGAGCGTGCAGTCGGAGAACTCGGCTACGACAGGGCCGGGCTCGATGAAGTCGGCGACCGCTTGAATGAAGAACGACCGACAGTATGACACCGATGATCGCCAACAGGAGCGTCAGCGCTGCCGGTGACGATCCCGGTGATGGCCATCCCTCGTCCGGATCCGACCGACGCCGATCGCCGGAGCCCCTTGATGCCGAACACGAGGGCCAGCACGCCGAGCACGATGCCGGCCACGACGACGAACGGGATCCAGGCGATCAGCATGCCGATGATGCCGCAGGTCAGCGCTGCGGTTGCGACACCGTTGCCGGCGCCGGATGTGGGCGGCACCATACCCTGGGCCGGTGCCGAGTGGGTCGATCAACCGTTGCCCGCCGTCGGACACGTCCGAGGTCCAGGTCACGCCGTTGAAGTAGCGGTGTTCGTGGCGCCCGAGCGGGTCGGGAAACCAGCCGGCCGGTGTGACACTCGAAGGTCGCGGGGGAGGCGGGGTGCTCACAGGTGGGCAGAGTACCGTCGCCGTCGTGGAGATCGTGTTGATTCGTCATGGCCAACCGGAGTGGGTTCGAGACGGGCTCAACGTCGTCAACCCGCCGTTGACCGAACTCGGTCGCCGGCAGGCCGACGCGATGGCCGGCCCAGATCGCTTCCGAACCGTTCGACGAGATCCTGGTTTCGCCGCTCGAGCGGGCCCGCCAGACCGCTGCGCCGTTGTACAGCGCAAGACCGGGCGTGCCGAGCAGATCGATCCGTGGCTCGAGGAGATCCGCGACCCTGGTTGGCACGGCACGCCCGCCGAGAAGGCCGAACGGGCCTACCGCGAGATGCGTGAACGCCCTGTCGACCAACGGTGGGACGGACTCGATGGCGGCGAGTCGATCACGGACTTCACACGACGGATTCACGTCGGCGCTTCGGAGTTCCTGTCCGCCCGCGGCGTCGTACGGGTCGATCACGAGTTGCCGATGTGGTCGATCGCCGAACCAGGACGTCGGATCGCGCTCGGTGGCCCACGCAGGAACCAATTCGGTCACGATCGCCCACCTGCTCGGCCTCACCCCGACACCTTGGGAGTGGGACCGCTTCGTGCTCGGACACACCTCGGTCAGCCGACTCGAGGCGGTGCCGGTGCACGGCGGCTTCACGTTCAGCCTGACGTCGTTGTCGAACCTCGAGCACCTGACGCCCGAACTCCGCACGCGCTGAGCGCCACGGCGGACGGTCGCCGCCGGTCGGCTACGTTCGTCGGCCGATGACTGAGACACTGCAGATGTACATCGATGGAGCGTGGGTCGATGCCCGATCGGGCGACACCTTCGAGTCGATCGACCCCGCAACCGGACACGTGCTCGCCACGGTGCCACGAGCCGGTGCCGACGATGTCGCTGTCGGCCGTCGCTGCCGCCCGGCGAACGTTCGACGACGGCACGTGGGGGAGTGCCGTCGCCGAGCGCGAGCGGGCCCGAATCATGTTGCGGATGTCGCAACTCGTATCCGAGCAGCGTCAATCGCTGGCCGAGCTCGAGGTCCGCGACTGCGGCAAGCCGATCGGTGATGCGCTCGGTGACATCGACGAGGTGGCGTTCATGTTCGAGTACTACGCCGGTTGGGCGACGAAGATCGCCGGCGATATCCCACCGGTCGGGCCGGACGCGATGAGCTTGATCGTGAAGGAGCCGGTCGGGGTGTGCGGCCTGATCGTCCCGTGGAACTATCCGATGTTGATGGCAGCTCAGAAGGTGGCACCGGCGCTCGCCACGGGCTGCACCGTCGTGCTCAAGCCCGCCGAGCAGACACCGCTGACTGCGCTGCGAATGGCGGCGATCGCCGAACAGGCCGGCCTTCCGGCGGGGGTATTCAACGTCGTCACCGGATTCGGGGCCGAAGCCGGCGCACCGCTGCTGACCCACCCTGGCGTCGACAAGATCTCGTTCACCGGGTCGAAGGCGACCGGCACGATGATCCAGCGCACGTGCGCCGATCAGCTGAAGCGGGTCACGCTCGAACTCGGCGGCAAGAGCCCCAACATCATCTTCGGCGACGCCGACCTGGAGCGTGCGATCGAGGGGTCGGCGCTCGGGGTGTTCGGCAACCAGGGCGAGGTGTGTTCGGCAGGAAGCCGGGTGTTCGTGCACCGCTCGGTGTACGACGACGTGCTGCAGGGCATGACCGATTTCGCCAGCGCGCATGACGCTCGGCTCCGGACTCGACCCGGAGACCACGATGGGCCCGTTGGTGTCGGCGCTGCAGCGCGATCGTGTGCAGGCCTACATCGACTCCGGTCCTGCCGAAGGGCGCCACGCTGGTCTACAGCGGAGCGCGCGCCGACCGATCCGGCGCTGGCGCGGCGGGTACTTCGTTGCGCCGACGATCTTCGAGGCCACCAACGAGGTTCGTCTCGCCCGCGAGGAGATCTTCGGCCCGGTGGCGGCGGTGATCCCGTTCAGCGACGTCGACGAGGTGGTGCGACTTGTCGAACGACACCGAATACGGATTGGCGGCGGCGATCTGGACGCGGCGACATCGGGCTGGCGCTGCGCACCGCCAGGGCGGTTCGAGCCGGTGTGGTGTGGATCAACGACAGCCAGCCGGCGCCGAGCGAGACGATGTGGGGCGGCTACAAGCAGAGCGGGATCGGTCGCGAGCTCGGGCCGTACGCGCTCGACGCCTATCTCGAATCGAAGCAGATCTACATCAACCTGTCCTGACCCCGACAGTCGATCGCGGTCGACGGTTCGTTAGCGTCGCTCCATGAGCGAGACGGCCACCGACCAAGACCGGTTGAGGATGTTCACCTTCCAGGTGTTCTCGAAACTGGAGGGTGCGTTCACGGCAGGGATGATCCATCTCGGTGATCGACTGGGCCTGTACCGGGCGATGGCGCGAGCAGACGGACCGCTCACCAGTCAGGAGTTGGCCGACCGGGTCGAGCTGCAAGAGCGCTGGGTTCGCGAGTGGCTCTCGAATCAGGCGGCCGCCAAGCTGATCGAGCACGACCCGACCGGTGATGCTCGATCGGTTCTCGCTGTCAGGCGAAGCTCGGGCCGTGTTCGCCAGCCCCGAGCACCCGGCGTTCGGGATGGGGATGTTCCACCGCCTGCCGGCGACGATGGGCGCCCTGGAACTGATGCCAGAGGCCTTCGCAACCGGGATGGGCCACGACTACGACAGCCACGGCCCGCAGGGCGCCGAGGGCATCGAGCGCAGCTTCGAGCCGTGGAACAACGCCAACTTGTTGCGCAAGGTGTTGCCCGCCATGGACGGCGTCGTCGAGCGACTGCGTGCCGGTGTCACGGTCGCCGATGTCGGCTGTGGGGCCGGCGGGGCCGTGATGCTGATGGCCGAAGCGTTCCCGAACAGCACCTTCGTCGGCTACGACATCTCGCAGCACGCCCTCGATCGGGCCACCATCAGGCTCCGCGAGTCGGGGCTCAGCAACGCCAGATTCGTCGACCCGCGTCACGACCCACTGCCGGCAGATGGTTCATTCGACCTGGTCACCACGTTCGACTGCATCCACGACATGGCTCACCCACAGCCGGTGATCGACGCCATCCGTGGCGCCCTCGCCGGTGACGGCCACTGGCTGTTGGTCGATATCCGGGCGGCGGAGACGTTGGCCGACAACATCGCCGCCAACCCGATGGCGTCGTTGCTGTACGGCGTCAGCGTCTTGTCATGTATGTCGTCGGCGCTGTCAGAGCCGGATGGCGCAGGGCTCGGCACGCTCGGCCTTCCGGCCTCGAAGGCCGAGCAGATGGCAGCCTTGGCCGGGTTCACCCGATTCGAGACGCTCGACGTTGCACACCCGATGAACGCCTTCTACGAAGTCCGCCCCTGACCGGAGGGGCGCCCTCCGGGTATTCCTTGCCCGTCTTGACCGTTGAGCGTCCGATCGATCCCCCACTGACCACGATCGGCTCGTACACGGACCACAGGAGGACATCGCCATGTTTCCAAGCGCCAACGAACGCAGCTCATTTCGTTGATCGCCGCAGACTCCGATTTCACAGAGTCACGATCGGTGATCTTTGCGATCCCGGGCCCAGACGATGTTGTGGTGATCTTGGTACCCGCAGTCGGGCCGCTGGACGCATCGCTGCTCGCCGACACGCTCCAGGCGCTCCAGCAGCAACTGGGTGTGCAACTGCAAGACTGATCGCACCCTCCGGGTCCTAGCCTGGACGGCGCATGCAGATCTCGCCGGGTCGATATCGCCAGATCGCGATCGGGTCGCTGGTGGCGTTGGCGGTGATCATCGTGTCGGGTGCGGCCGTGCGGCTCACCAACAGCGGTCTGGGCTGCGACGATTGGCCGAACTGCTCGAACGAGCGGTTCGTCGACGTGTCCTCCAAGCACGCCGCGATCGAGCAGATCAATCGGCTGTTCACGGGCATCGTCGGCTTTGCTGTGATCGCTGCTGTGCTCGGCTCATTGGTCAGGTTCGGGGAGCGTCGCCGCGATCTCGTGCGGTTGTCCCTGGTGCTGGTCGTTGGCGTGCTCGCCAACGCCGTCTTGGGCGGCATTTCGGTCTTGGTCGATCTGCACCCGATCGCCGTGCAGGGTCACCTGTTGTTGTCGATGGGGCTGATCGTGACAGGTGCGGTGCTGGTACGACGCTCGGGCGAGCCTGACGGCGTCGCACGGGAACGGGTGGTGACGCTGCCGACACAACGGTTGGCCGGGTTGCTGATGGGCCTCACGTGGATCGCCGTAGTGACGGGCACGGTGGTCACCGGCGCCGGGCCGCACGCCGGTGACGAGGATGCTCGCCGACTCGATCTAGCGATCGCTGGGGTGGCCCGGGTCCATGCGGTAGCCGTGCTGACAGCGCTCGCCGCAGCGCTCCTCATCGCATGGCGGATCCGCCAATTCGCGAGCGATCGGCGGGCACTCACCAGTGTGTTGTCGACGTGGATCTTCGTCGCCGCGCTGCAGGCTGCGATCGGGTACATCCAGTACTTCAACGACATCCCGGCGCTGTTGGTCGGGATCCACGTTGGCGGAGCAACGCTGGTGATGCTGGTGAGCACACAGGTGGTGCTCGACACATCGCGGCCGATTTCGCGAGAAGTTCAGTCGGTTGGCGTAGGTCAACTAGTGTCACTCCCTTGATGACTCTGCACAGCAGTTCTCACCATCAGGGGGCCCAGAACCGAGTGAGTCGGATCCTGGTGTTTCTGCTCGCAGGTCTGGCGATGGCTGTCGGGGCGTTGGCGGTCGGCGACGCCGTGCACGCACAAGACGATGACCAGTCGATCTTCGGTCAACTTCGGTACGAAGACGAAGATGGCGAAACGGTGCTGCTGGCCGGCGTCGACGTGATCGTCGAGGGTGTCGGCACGGTCACCTCCGACGCCAACGGCGAGTTTCGGATCCCGGTTCCGGACGGCGAGTACTCGGTCATGCTCGATATCGAAACGCTGCCTCCCGGGGTCAGCCTCAGCGACGCCGACCGGGCCGTCCTCTCCAACGTGCGAGTCGCCGATGGATCGTCACAGCGCGTCTTGTTCCCGATCGTGCACGGCGAAGAGGGCGGCCCCGAGGCAGCGAGCACGATCAACTTCCGTCGGTTCGCCCAGCTGACCGCGGAGGGCCTCAAGACCGGGCTGTATCTGGCGATGGCAGCGATCGGGTTGTCGCTGATCTTCGGCACGACCGGTCTCGTCAACTTTGCCCATGCCGAACTCGTCACCTGGGGCATGCTGAGCACGTATTTCTTCAACTTCTACGGTTTGGCCGGAGCGATCGGGTTCATGGCCGGTTGGCCGAGGCCGCTCGGCGACGGTGTCAACCTGGTCTTCGCTGCCGGGCTCGGCGTGCTGTTCGGTGGCTTGATGGGTTGGGGGCTGAACCGGTTCATGTTCCGCAACGCCCGCCGGTCCGGCGTCAGCCTGACGGCCCAGATGGTGATGACGATCGGTCTCTCGATCCTGATGCGGTACCTGTTCCTCTACAACTTCAAGGGCAGTCCGCGCACGTTCAGCGACTACGCCGCCCAGCGGGCGGTCTCGCTGGGCCCGGTCGAACTCACCAAGAAGGACCTGCTGGCAATGGGTTTGTCGATCGTGATCCTGCTCGGTGTCGGGCTGTACCTCCAGATGACCAAGATGGGCAAGGCGATGCGCGCTGTGGCCGACAATCGCGAACTGGCCGAGTCCTCCGGGATCGACGTCGAGAAGGTCATCACGTGGGTCTGGGTCTCCGGTGCCGGTCTCGCTGCCCTCGGAGGAGCGTTCTTCGGTCTCGACCAGGTCAAGTGGGACTTCGGCTTCCGGACCCTGTTGTTGTTGTTCGCGGCGGTGACCCTCGGCGGCCTGGGAACCGCCTACGGGGCGCTGGTCGGCGCCTTGGTGGTCGGGCTGGCGATCCAGCTCTCGACCCTGTTCATCGATGCCGAACTCAAGAACATGACGGCGCTGTTGGTGATGGTCCTCGTCCTGCTCTTCCGGCCGCAGGGCATTCTCGGACGCAGCGAGCGGATCGGATAGCGGCATGGACTGGGGATTCATTCTCGAGCGGACCTTCTCCGCGATGATCGGCCCTGAGGTCGTGGTGTTCGCCCTGGCGGCGATCGGCCTCAACGTACACTTCGGCTACGCCGGGCTGCTCAACTTCGGGCAGGTCGGGTTCATGGCCGCCGGCGCCTACGGCCTCGGGATGACCGTGTACTGGCTCGACGCAAGCTTCTGGCTCGGGATCGGGATGGGCGTCGCCTACTCGATCGTGCTGGCGCTCATTTTGGGCTTGCCCACGCTGCGGTTGCGGGCCGACTATCTGGGGCTCGTCACGATCGCATCCTCGGAAACGATCCGACTGTTCGTCAGATGGCGCGGCAACCGCAGCCGCACCGGCGCATCGGAGGGGATCGGCGAGTTCGCCGGAGCGTTCTACGACATCAACCCCTTCCACGACGGTGTGTTCTACCAGTTCGGCCCGTTCAAGTACCTCGGCCGCGACTTGTGGATGTTGTTGATCGGCTGGATCCTGGTGATGCTTGCACTGCTCGTGGTGTGGCAGCTGATGCGATCGCCATGGGGGCGTGCCCTGAAAGCGGTTCGTGAGGACGAAGATGCCGCCCGAGCGTTGGGGAAGAACGCCTATGCGCTGAAGGTCCAGGCGCTGATGCTGGGCGGTGTGATCGGCGGGGTGGCCGGCATGCTGCAGGTGATCCAGAAGGCCTCGATCCAGCCCGACACGTTCAACCCGGTGATCACGTTCCTGATCTGGACGATCCTGATCTTGGGTGGGCCCGGCAAGGTCTGGTCGCCAGTGGTCGGTTCGATGATCTACTGGTCGTTGCTCGTGTTCATCGAGAACGTCCTGCGAGGTTTGCCCGGTGGCGCCCGCGACAAGCTCGAGAGCACGGTCGAGTTGAGCGACTTCAACATCGGCCAGTTCCGATTCATCCTGGTCGGGATCGGTCTGGTCCTGCTGGCCCGATACCGACCCCAGGGCATCTTCGGATCGCGAGAGGAGATGGCGCTCGATGACCGATGACGCTCAACCCGAAGACGGCCGGCGCGGTCGACCGCCGGTGGAGGAGGCGCCGCCGCCGTTCGCGATGCCGTCTACGACAATCCCGTCGCCGGCGTGTTCGACGATGTCGAACCCGTTCCGGGATCCTCCAAGCCCAACCCGATCCTGGTCGCCGACGACGTCGTTCGGTCGTTCGGAGGATTGACGGCGGTCGCCGTCGATCACCTCGAGATCCAGCGCGGGGCGATCACGGCCCTGATCGGACCGAACGGCGCCGGCAAGACCACCTTCTTCAACTTGTTGACCGGATTCGACAAACCCGATCGTGGCAACGTCGTGCTCGAGGGCCAGTCGATCAACAACGTCGCGTCCTACAAGCTCGCCAAGCGCGGCATGGTGCGCACGTTCCAGCTCACCAAGGCGCTGTCCAGGATGACCGTCATCGACAACATGAAGCTCGGAGCGACCGGACAGATCGGCGAGAGCTTCTGGCGGGCTCTGGTGTCGCCGCTGTGGTCGGGTCAGGAAGTCGATGTCGAACGGCGTGCCAACGAGCTGCTCGATCGCTTCAACATGACCCACATGGGCGACGAGTTCGCCGGAACCCTGTCGGGTGGTCAACGCAAGTTGATCGAGATGGCGAGGGCTCTGATGACCGACCCGCAGCTCGTCATGCTCGACGAGCCGATGGCGGGTGTCAACCCGGCATTGACCCAGTCGTTGCTCGGTCACGTCAAGGCGTTGCGATCCGAGGGCCGAACCGTGATCTTCGTGGAACACGACATGGACGTCGTGCGCGACATCTCGGACTGGGTGGTCGTGATGGCCGAAGGTGCGATCATCGCCGAGGGGACCCCCGACGATATCGCCGCCAACACCGCCGTCATCGACGCCTACCTCGGCTCGCACCACGACAGCGACCTTTCCGAGGACGACGATGAGGAGCACGAATCGTGAGCGACGACCTGCTGATCCACGTCGACAAGATCCGCGCCGGCTACGTGCCGGGGGTCGACATCCTGACGGACTGCTCGCTCGAACTGCGCCAAGGTGAGTTGATCGGCATCATCGGTCCCAACGGGGCCGGCAAGTCGACGCTGCTCAAGGCGTTGTTCGGCCTGATCAAGATCCGCGATGGGGGCGTGCTCTACAAGGGCGAGGACATCAGCGGCGCACCAGCCCACGACCTCGTGTCGCGCGGGATCGGCTACGTGCCCCAACGCGACAACGTGTTCACCACGCTCACGGTGGCGGAGAACCTCGAGATGGGCGTGTTCCTGCGCCCGAAAACCTACAAGTCCCAACTCGACTTCGTCTGCGATCTGTTCCCGCGCTTGTCCGAGCGGCTCTCACAGCGGGCCGGTTCGCTGTCGGGCGGTGAGCGTCAGATGCTCGCCATGAGCCGGGCGTTGATGATGGGCCCAGAGGTGTTGTTGCTCGACGAGCCGTCGGCTGGCCTGTCACCGGTGCTGCAGGACCAGGTGTTCGTGCGTACCCGCGAGATCAACAAGGCCGGCGTCTCGGTCGTGATGGTCGAGCAGAACGCCCGCCGGTGTCTCCAGGTCTGCCACCGTGGGTATGTGCTCGATCAAGGAACGAATGCCTACACCGGGCGTGGCAAGGATCTGCTGCACGACCCGAAGGT
Organism: uncultured Acidimicrobiaceae bacterium; assembly: GCA_963700265.1. Taxonomy (GTDB): domain Bacteria; phylum Actinomycetota; class Acidimicrobiia; order Acidimicrobiales; family Ilumatobacteraceae; genus Ilumatobacter. The sequence goes on from CAVOWX010000015.1 coordinate 271,082, forward strand.
GATCGAGCTGTACCTCGGCACCCTCGCCAAAGTCTGACCAGAGTCAGACCAGGCGCTTGCACACCAGTGAGATGCGTGAACCCTGCGCGTCTGCCCTCGAACGGGTCGTCGACGCGAGAAGGCCCGCCGACCGCTCCTTGCGGAGCGGCCGGCGGGCCTCGGTCACATCAGAGTGAACTGATCAGCTGGCGAACACGTACTCGTCGAGTTCGGGGTTCGGGGTATCGCCACCATCGTAGGTAGCGATTCGGAAGCTCGCAGCTGCCGGCTCGCCGGCCTCCACGAACTCGTAGGGGCCACCGATGCCGTCGTAGTCGATGTCGGTCGACCCGCCGTCGATGAGAGCCTTGCATTCCGCGAACGTGGTGCACTTGTCGCCACCACCGGTGACGCCGTTGATCTGAGCGGCGATCGCCGACGGATCATCGGTGCCTGCCAACTCAGCGGCGAGCGCTGTGATCACGATCGAGTCGTAGGTCTCGGCACCGTAGGCGTACACGCCGCCCATGTCGCCCTCGGCGTCGAGGCGAGCGGTGAAGTCGGTGATGGTCGACAAGTCGACCGACGGCTCCGTGCCCTTGAGACCGGCGATGATCGACGGGTCGGCGAGTTCCTTGCCGATGCCGCCGATGTTGCCATCGACGCCGTAGACCTTCTTGACGCTCGGGCTGATGCCACGCTCGTTCATGGTGGTGAGGATCAGGGCCGACTCGGCGAAGCCGATCACGATGATCGCATCGCTGTCGGCCTCGACTGCCAGGTCGACTTCAGCATCGAAGCTCTCGGTGTCGACTGCGTATGCAAGGAACTGGTCGATCACGCCACCGGCGCCCTCGAAGTTCTCCTTGAACGAGTCGGCGAGACCCTGTCCGTACGACTCCTGACGGAACAGCACTGTTGCCGTGGTGCTGCCCTCGTCCAACACGAGGTTGGAGAGCACGCGGCCCTGGAGCAGGTCGGACGGGGCGGCACGGAAGTACATTCCGCCGTCGTCGTAGGTGGTGAAGTCGGGCGACGTGTTGGCCGGCGAGAACTGGATCACGCAGGCGCCGGTGATCTTGTCGATCACGGTCTTGGAAACGGCTGAGGAAGCGGCGCCCATGATGGCGTCGGCACCCAGCGACAAGAGACGGTCGACCTCGAGGTTGGCGGTGTCGGTGGTGGTGTCGCCAGAGTCGCCCTGGTTGAGGACGACCGGGTTGCCGAGCACGCCACCGGCTTCGTTGATGTCCCGTACTGCGACGTCAGCTGCGGCGATCTCGGGTGGTCCGAGGAACGCCAAGTCGCCAGTGACCGGCAGGATCGTGCCGATGTTGAGCACACCGTCGGACTCGCAGCCGCTGCTGTCGGCGGGTGCATCAGTGGTGGCCGGCTCGTCGGCTGGCGCATCGGTAGCGGCGGGCTCAGCAGCGGGGGCATCGTCGTCGTCGCCGCCGCAAGCGGCTGCTACGAGCGAGAGGCCCACGATGAGAGCGCCGACGCGGCGCACACGTGATTTCTGCATAGGTTGTTTCTCCCCCTGGGTGTGACGAGGCGGGTTTGCCCCGTCAGATTTAGGTTTCACAAGCGTAGAACGAATTGGTACCTCACTACAACCACCCCTGTCGAATGACCGCTACCGTCGGGTCGTGCGCCGACGCCCGCTGACCCTGCTCCCGAGGACCATTGGGGGCTGCTCGGGCTTGCTCCAGGCTCGTCGGCGGCGGCGGTCAAGGACGCCAAACGACGGCTTGCAAAGCAAGTTCATCCCGATATCGGAGGCACGGTCGAGTTGATGCAACGCATCAATCGGGCAGTCGAATCGGCGCTGGACGAACTCCGACCGGATCGGTCGAGCAGCACACGAACGGCCCCGGCCTGGACTGCTTCTCCTCCGGCTCGCCGCGACCACCCCTCGTTCACGGTCGAGGCGCTACCGGTCGAGGCCTTCGAGGCGCTGCTGGTGGTGGCGTCGTGGTTGGGCGAGGTCGCCTCGGACGACCCGCCGTACACGCTCGAGGTGGCGCTGGTCGACCCGATACGGGGCTGGTGCCGCCTCGATCTCGTGCCCGACGCCGGCGCCAGCACCGTCAGCCTCACGGTCGCCGCCGAGCCCGGATACCCCGTTCCCTCCGTCGACGCCATCCGTGACCTGTGGATCGAAGCCCTGAATCGCCTCGACTGGTCCGACCTCGAGCCCCTGTGACCCGGTGGGGCTAGCGGGCGGCGGCTTTGGTGAGTCGATCTCGCAGGGCGTGGCCGATCCCTTCGGGCGGAGGGAGCACGACCACGAGCACGTCGATCTGACGGCGATCGGCCGCTCTGAGGTCTGCGTACAGCTGTTGGGCGGCGATCACGAGGTCGTCGGTGCGGTCGAGCACGGCCACCGTTTCACCCGCCGCGCGCGCGGGCGTCGGCGATCGCCAGTGCTTGGGACTGTTCGTTCGCCAGCACGACCTCGCACTGCGGCGCGTAGTGCGAGGTCGTCATGCCTGCCGCCCGGCTGGGGCCGTCGGCGGCGGCGACCGGACGGCTCGTGAGCCGCTCGATGTCGTCGGCCGAAATGGCGCCTGCCCGCAACACCTGGGGTGGCTCCACCGTGAGGTCGACGATCGTGCTCTCGACACCGATTCGGCACGGCCCGCCGTCGAGGATCAGGTCACGTTGCGGGTCGAGGTGCTCGGCGAGATCGTCGAATACGTGCTGAGCCGTGGTCGGGCTGACCCTGCCGTAGCGGTTTGCAGACGGCGCCGCCAAACCCCCGCCGTGCCGCACCAGCAGCTCATGCGTCATCGGATGGCTCGGAACCCGCAGCCCGACGGTGTCGCGGCCGCCGGTGATCGGGTCGGTGACGCGGGGTCCCCGCGTCACCAGCATCGTGAGCGGTCCGGGCCAGCATGCGTCGGCCAACTGAACTGCCCGATCGGAGAATCCGGTGGCCCAACCCTCGACCTGCTCGACGGCGGCGAGGTGCACGATCAACGGATGGTTCGTCGGGCGACCCTTGACGGCGAACAGATCGGGCGACCGCCGCCGGCTGCTCGGCGTCGGCCGCCAATCCGTACACCGTCTCGGTCGGTATTGCGACCAGACCACCGCTGCGAATCCGCTGCAGCGCAAGCTCGATGTCGGTCGAGATCAGATCGTCAGCCGGCGATGGCATCGAGAAACTCGAGCGTGGCATCGATGAAGTCGAACGACTCGGGCGTGGCGAAATGATCGGTGCGTCGCAGCGTGACCAGGCGGGCGTCCGGCAGCACGTCGATCAAATGATCGGCGGGATGAACGAAGTCCTGGTCGCCAACCGCGACCAGCACGGGGCAGGTGACGCGTGCGAACTGCTCGTCGGTGATGAGGTCGGTCGTCGAGCGCTTCATGATCGCAGCCAAGGCGACCGGGTCGTTGCCGGTCTGGTGGGCGTATTGGGCGAACAGCCGGGCTCGATTGTCGGTCTCGTCGTCGCTGCCGCCGGACTCGATCGCCTCGACGATGCGGCGTGTCATCTCCTCGTCACGCTCGAACACGTTGCGGCCGATCCCTGCCAGCACCAACCGTTGGAAGCGGTGTGGTTGATCGATCGCCGCTCGCAGCAGCGTGAGCGCTCCGAGTGAGAACCCGACCGCGTCCACCGGTCCGTCGGGCATCGCCTCGAACACCCGGGCGGTCAGGTCGCTGTATGCGTCGGGGTCGTGCGGTTTGGGGGCCGTGCCGTGCCCGAGCAGGTCGATCCCGATCACTTCACGTTCGGCGTCGGCGAGCAGCGCCGTGAAGCCGGAGCGCTCCCAGGTCGTGGTGAACGAGCCGCCCCACCCGTGCACCAGCACGACGGGAGCGGCGAGGGCATCTTGATCCGCAGTCACGCCAGCATCGTAGGTGACTGCGCCATGGCGTTAGCCTGTGCCCGCCCCGCAGGGAGGAACCACCCATGAGAATGCTGCACGCCCATCCGCCCCACGACCTCACGTACAGCGACGTGTTCATGGTCCCGAGCTTGTCGTCGGTCGGCTCGCGGTTCGCAGTCGACCTCACGACACCCGATCGGATCGGTACCAGGATTCCGCTCGTCGTGGCCAACATGACGGCGATCGCCGGTCGCCGGATGGCCGAGGTCGTGGCTCGGCAGAGGTGGCGTGGCGGTGCTCCCGCAGGACATCCCCGTCGACGTGATCGACAGTGTGATCGGCTGGGTCAAGAGCCGCCACCCGCTGTTCGAGACACCGATCACGCTGTCGCCGACCAACACCGTCGGTGACGCCCTCAGCCTGATCCACAAACGCGCACACGGCGCCGTCATCGTGATCGGTTCGGGCGGGCAACCGATCGGGGTGTTCACCGAGCACGACGCCGCCGGCTTCGACCGCTTCACCCAGTTGCAACACGTGATGAGCACCGAACTCGACACGCTGCCTGCCGACATCACACCGGAAGCGGCGTTCGACCGGCTCCACGGCGAGCGTCGCACGTTGGCGCCGGTGGTCGACGACGACGGCCGGTTGCTCGGACTGCTCGACCAGCACCGGCGCCCTCAGGTCGACGATCTATCGACCGGCTCTCGACGTCGCAGGGCCGCCTGCTGACAGCCGTTGCGATCGGGATCAATGCCGACCCTGTCGGGCGCTCCAGCCACCTGGTGCGGATGGGCGCCGACGTGCTGGTGATCGACACGGCCCACGGCCATCAATCGCGGATGCTCGCGGTCGTGGAACAGGTACGCACGGCGTGTCCCGACGCCACGATCGTCGCCGGCAACGTCGTGACCGCCGACGGCACCCGGCAGCTGATCGAAGCCGGTGCCGACATCGTCAAGGTCGGGGTCGGTCCCGGGGCGATGTGCACGACCCGCATGATGACCGGTGTCGGCCGACCGCAGTTCTCGGCGGTCGTCGAGTGCGCCGATGAGGCCGACCCGGCTCGATGCGCACGTCTGGGCCGATGGCGGCGTGCGGTTCCCGCGCGACGTCGCCTTGGCGCTGGCGGCCGGGCGCATCGAACGTGATGGTCGGATCGTGGCTGGCGGGCACTCACGAGTCCGCCGCCGACACGCTGCGCGACACCGACGGGCGGCTCTACAAGGAGAGCTTCGGGATGGCCTCCAACCGGGCCGTCAAGAACCGCACGAAGACCGAGTCCGAACTCGATCGGGCCCGCAAGGAGTTGTTCGAGGAGGGCATCAGCACCTCTCGGATGTATCTCGACCCCGAACGTCCAGGCGTCGAGGACATCATCGACCAGATCGTCGCCGGGGTTCGCTCGGCGTGCACCTACGCCGGCGCCGCAACGATCCCCGAGTTCCACGACCAGGCGGTCGTCGGGGTGCAGAGCCACGCCGGCTACGACGAGGGCCGACCGCTCGGTACATCCTGGTGACACCGCTGGTGATCGCCATCGACGGCCCGCCGGTGCCGGCAAGAGCACGGTCGGCCGTGCCCTGCCAGAGCGCCTGTCGCTCGACTACCTCGACACCGGCGCCATGTACCGGGCGATGACTTTCGCGGCCTTGCGACGCGGCGTCGTCGAAGGCGATCTCGACGACGTGGCGGCGATGGCGCCGACCGTCGAGATTGCCATCGACGGCGACATCGTGATCGTCGACGGAGTCGACGCCACCGCACAGCCATCCGCGGACGTGACGTGACCGAAGCAGTCTCTCAGATTTCCACCAATCCGACCGTCCGCGAGGTGCTCGTGGAACGCCAGCGGGCGTGGGTCGACGCGCATGGCGGGGGAGTCGTCGAGGGCCGCGACATCGGCTCGGTGGTGTTCCCCGACGCCAAGCTCAAGCTCTACATCACGGCCTCGGCTCGGGTCCGCGCCGAGCGCCGCGTGCGCGAGATCGGCGGTGATGTGGACGAGGTCGAGGCATCGATTCTGAAACGGGACCGGATCGACTCGTCTCGTGTTCACAGCCCCCTCACCGAGGCTCGACGATGCGATCACGGTCGACACCACCGGCATGACGATCGACGAGGTCGTCTCCCGCATTCTGGAGTTGCTGTCGTGAGTAAGCCCGGCCTCGTTTCTCGCCGGCAACAGCCTGACGAGTCGCATCTTCTACCGCTTCGGTTGGTCGGTCTCGACGCTGATCTGTCGGGTCTACACGCGCCTCACGATCAACGGTCGTGAGCACCTCCCCAAGCACGGTGCGTTCGTGCTCGCTCCCGTTCATCGTTCGTACCTCGACACGCCATTCGCGGGGTGCGTGCGCGGCAAACGGATGCGCTTCATGGGCAAGGACTCGATGTGGAACAACCGCCAGTTCGGTTGGGTCCTGTCAGCGTTCGGAGCGTTCCCGGTGACGCGTGGCACCGCCGGATCGCGAGGCGCTGCGTCGAGCGATCGCCGTGCTGGAGGGCGGCGAGCCGCTGGTGCTGTTCCCCGAGGGCGAACGCAAGCAGGGTCCGGTCGTACAGCCGCTGTTCGACGGGGCCGTGTACATCGCCATCAAGGCCGGTGTGCCGATCGTGCCGGTCGGTATCGGCGGCTCCGAACGGGTGATGCCCAAGAAGGCCAAGTTCATCTATCCCCGCAAGGTCCATATCGAGATCGGTCCGCCGATTCCGGCGCCGGTGGCGCCGGAGGGTGGGCGCCTGCCGCGAACGGTCTACAAGGACCACTCAGAGCAACTGCACGCCGAACTCCAACGCCTGTTCGACAAAGCGATGGAACGAGTCCCCTGGGATTACCCGATCGAGTAGGTCGGTCAGGAGAACAGCACCGTCAGGGCTGCAGCCAGGGCGATCGGGTCCTCGGTGCCGCACAGTTCGCGTGCTGAGTGCATCGAGAGCTGTGGGATGCCGACATCGACCGTGTCGATCCCGAGTCGGGTCGATGTGATCGGACCGATCGTCGAGCCGCACGGCATGTTGTTGCGGGAAACGAACAGCTGGTGGCGCACCCCTGCGGTTTCGCATGCCCGCCGGAACGTGGCTGCGGTACCCGATGACGTGGCATAGCGCTGGTTGCTGTTGATCTTGATCGCCGGGCCGGCATTCACGATCGGACCGTGATCGAGGTCGTGGCGGTCGGAGTAGTTGGGGTGCACTGCGTGTGCGTTGTCAGCCGAAACGCAGAACGAGGCGGCGAGACTCCGGTGCAGATCGTTCCGTGTGCCGCGGCGTGCGAGCACATGGCGTTCCAGAACCCGTTCGAGCAGCGGGCCGCCGGCGCCGGTGGTCGACGATGAACCGACCTCCTCGTGATCGTTGAGCACGATCATGGCGGTCGCCTCGGTCGGCTCACAGGCAAGGAGCGCGTCGATGGCTGCCCAGCACGACAGCAGGTTGTCGAGCCGGCCGCTGGCCAGCAGCGAACCGTCGGCTCCGATCACTGCGGCAGGTTGCACGTCGTACAGCGACAGTTCCCAGAACGCCGCCGGAGCGCAACCGGCCTGCTCGGCGATCCAGCCGGCGAACTCGCCGACTGCAGGTTGGCCGATACCCCAAACGGGTTGCAGGTGGAGCTGTGGGTCGAGTTTGAGACAGTCGTTGACGCCGCGATCGAGGTGCACTGCGAGTTGTGGCACGCGGGCGATCGGTTGGTTGACGTTGACGAGCACGTGCGTGCCGTCGAGCAGTGTCAGTCGGCCTGCCACACCGAGATCGCGATCCAGCCACGAGTTGTTGAGGATCCCGCCGTAGACCTCGACGTTGAGCTGTTTCCAGCCGGCGATACCCGTGTCCGGGCGGGGTTTGACGCGCAGGCACGGCGAATCGGTGTGCGCCCCTGCCAGCCGGAACGGTGTCTCGGCAGTGGCGTCAGACGGTGTGCGCCAGGCGATCAGCCCACCGTCGCGGATCACGAATCCGTCGATCGGTAGTTCGGTCCAGTCGTCGCCCTCGGCGATCTCTCTGAACCCGGCTGAAGTCAGGCGATCCGCTGCCGTGCGCACGGCGTGGAATGGTGACGGTGACGCGTCGAGGAAGTCTCGGAGGTCGTCGATCGGGGTGGTCACGTGGTCAGCCCTTCTGGAACAGGCCCATCGGCAAACCGGTGTTGCGGAGATGGGAGGTCTCGTTGATCGTAACGATCGAGCGCACGCCGGAGCGGGAGGCTGCGATGCGATGGATCGATGTGTAGTTGGGATAGAAGAACCCCGTGCGTTCGCCACCGGCCAGGCCGAGCACATTCGACAGGTACGTGTTGATCACGCCGCCGTGACAAACGACCACGACGGTGTCCCCGGCGTGCCGTGCGACCAGGTCGTTCAGCGCAACGAGAACCCGCCCCTCGAACTCCTCGATCGGATCGGCACCGTCCCACTGGTTGCCAAGGATCTCGTAGAAGCGCGGGTCACCCTCGGCCTTGAGCTGCTCGATGGGAACATACTCCGACGCGTTGCGATCCCACTCGGCGACATCGTCGACGACGACGGGTGCGAGCGCGAACCGCCGCCCGAGTGGGGCAGCGGTCTGTGCGGCGCGCCGCATCGGGCTGGTGTAGATGGCGTCGATCTGCTCGGTACTCAGGTAGTCAGCCATATGCTCGGCCTGGGCGTGGCCTTCCAGTGACAGTTCGGGATCGGCGGCACCTTCGCTGACTTGGCGGCGCTCCGGAAGGGCATGACGAATGAGAATCAACTCCACGAACGTCGAGGATAAGCACGAATGACGAGACGCACGAAGATCGTGGCAACGATCGGACCGGCAAGCGACACCATGGAGTCGCTCGAACGACTGCTTTCGGCGGGCGTCGACGTGGTGCGCTTGAACCTCAGCCACGGATCGCCGGAGGAGCATCTCGAACGGCTCGCCAGGATCCGCCAGGTTTCCGCCGCGCTCGGACGCCCGACCGCCGTGCTCGCCGACCTGCCGGGCCCGAAGATCAGAACGGGGCAGTTCCCGGAGGGTGGGGTGTCGCTCGTCTCCGGTGCCTATGTGCACCTGCGGGCCGGCGATGGTCGCAGCGATGCCGGCACGATCTGGGTCGACTACGACACGCTGATCGAGGATCTCGACGTCGGCGACCACGTCGTGCTCGGCGACGGGGCGATCAGTCTGAGGGTCACCGCCAACGACGGTGAGGTCGCCGAGGCGATCGTCGAGTCCGGGGCGCGCACGCAGGGCAATCCTGGCGTCCATCTTCGCTCGGAGCGTCTGCGGCTGGTCACGCCGACCGACGAAGATCTGGTGCTGGCCGAGCAGTTCGCCTCGGCCGGCGTCGAGTTCATCGCTGTGTCGTTCGTGCGATCAGCCGCCGACGTGCGCAAGGTGCGAGAGGTGGTCGGCGATCGTGCCGAACTGGTTGCGAAGGTCGAGACCGGTTCGGCGCTGGCGAACCTCACCGAGATCATCGAGGCGAGCGACGCGATCATGGTGGCGCGCGGTGACCTCGGCATCGACTGTCCGTTGGAGGACGTTCCGCATCTCCAGAAGTCGATCATCCGTCAGTGCGTCGAGTACGGAATTCCGGTGATCACAGCTACCCAGATGCTGGAATCGATGATCACCGCACCGTCGCCGACCCGCGCCGAGGTCACCGATGTCGCCAACGCGATCTTCGACGGCACCGACGCGTTGATGCTGTCGGGGGAGACGGCGATCGGTCACGATCCGGCATTGACGGTGTCGACGATGGGCGTGATCGCCGAGCGTGCGGAGCGAGAGGCTCACTATCGGCACTGGGCCGCTCGGCTCGGTCGGGTGCAGCGAGAACGATGGGACTCGGTCGGAGACCGGGTGACGGCTGCGCTGACGCACGCCGCATCCGAGGCCGCCGACGATGCCGACGCGACGGCGATCCTGTGCTGCACCAGCAGCGGCCGGACCGCCAAGGCGATGGCCCGGTTCCGGCCATCTGGCCGACTGATCGCGCTCTCCCCGAATCAGCGCACCGTCAACGCCCTCTCGCTCACTTGGGGCGTCGAAACGATCGCCGTCGAGACCTACGAGACCACCGACGACATGGTGTGGTTCGCCGTCGAGGCAGCGGTCAACCACGGATGCATCGAGCAGGGCGACACGGTGATCGTGTTGGCCGGGTCGCGGACACGTTCGGCGTCCACCGCTGCCGACGTGTTGCGAATCGTCCAGGTCGGATGACCAACAGGGTTGCCGTGACGCGCACTGGCGGAACGATCTGGTCGGCGACGGCCGGCGTCGTCGGTGCGCCGCACGTCGTGTTGGTGCATGGCTCGCTCGATCGGTCGGCGGGCCTGCTCAAGCTCAGCCGACGGCTCGACGAGCGGTTTCGCGTGAGCCGGTACGACCGGCGCGGGTACGGGCGTTCGAACCCACACCCCGGTCCGTTCGACATGGAACAGCAGGTTGCCGACCTGGTCGAGGTGATCGGGCGGGAGACGCCAAGCAGGTTCGCCGACCGTGATCGTCGGGCACAGCTACGGGGGCAACGTGGCGTTGGCCGTCGCCGACCGTCATCCGGAACTGGCAGCTGGAGTGATCACCTTCGAGTCACCGCTGTCGTGGACCTCGTGGTGGCCGGGCAACTCGGCGGGCGGCAATGCGATCGCGTGGCGAGACGATCCGGAAGAGGCCGCCGAACGGTTCATGCGACGCCTGATCGGTGACGAGCGCTGGGACAAACTGCCACCGAGCAGCAGGAACGCCCGCCGCGCCGAGGGTCCGGCGATGATCGGGGAGCTGTCGGATCTTCGGTCGCGAGCGCCGTGGACAGCGGAACGGATCACGGCTCCCGTCGTTGCGCTGCATGGCGAGCTCGGTCAGGAACACCACCGAGTCGGCACACAGCGCCTGGCGGAGATGCTCCCGAACGCAACCTGGCGGAGTGTCCCTGGCGCTCATCACTTCGGTCCGAACACGCACCCCGACGAAGTCGCCGCGATCGTGACCGACTTCGTCGACCGGATCGGCGCTTAGCGGCTCGCCGTAGCGGGCCGGCTCCGAACCGCCATCACGGCTGCCACCAGCGCCGCTCCACCCGTCATAGCGAGCGATCCGGACATTCCGAACGACTCGTACAGCTGGCCCGAGGCGATCACAGCTGCCGATCGGGCGACCGTGCCGAGCGCGTTGCTGACGCCGATCGCCCGGCCGCGTGCCAGTGGAGCAGCCTCGGTGACCAATGTCAGGGCCGAGACGAAGGCGTACTCGAACCCGGAGAGGTAGACGAGTAGCCCAGCGATTGCGAACGCTCGAGATGGCCCGGAGAGCAGCATCGCGCCGAGACCTACGCCCAACAGGACGAGTCCGAACAGCACCGAACGACGGCTGCCCACCAAGTCGCCGAAGCTGGCGACCGACGCCGATGCACCGAGCTCCACCAATCCGAAGGTGGCGGCGATCACTCCCAGTCCGCCGGTCGAGACCCCGTGGGCGTCGTCGAGCCACGCACCCGAAACGACGAACATGCCGATCCCGGCGGCCGCCGTGAACGCAGCCGCCAGCATCGGCGGCCACGCCGAATTCGGCAACCGATCGGTGTTGGACGACGAGTCGGCACCGACCGCAGTGCCAGGAGCCACGAGCACGGTGACGGCGAGTGCCGCCAACGCAGCACCCACGGCGAGCGCGACGTACGGGCCGCGCCACCCGAACCATCGGATCAGCAGCGCCACCAGTGGGGCGCCGATCAGCAAGGCGATCGCCCATGACATCTCGAACAGTCCGATCGCTCTGCCTCGTGCGGCGAACGGCACTCGGTGTCCGATCCAGGCGTGCCCGGCGACGGTGAGATTGCCGACCCCGATCACGAGCACGGCGAACGAGATCGCGAACGAGGTGATCGTGCCGTACAAGGCGATCAGCGATGAGGCGCTCACAGCGCTCAATCCCAGTGCGAACAGTTGCCGCTCGCGGCCCCGATCGAGCAGTCGTCCGGTAGCGGCCGTGGAGAGCCCGCCGAGCTCGCTGACCCCCATGATTCCGGTCAGCGTGCCGGTCGTGCTGGAGAACGCCCGTTCCAACGTCGGCAGGAACGGCCCGACCCACCGAAGGGCGGTATTCGAGACGACTTTGGCCGACGTGAGGATCGTGAACTGGGCGGACTGTGAGCGTGCGCCCTGCGACGGGCCGCGGCTCACGAGGACCGGTTGGTCGAGATGTTGATGTCGCGCCCGAAGAACGAACACGTCGTGTCGACCCGCACACCACCCTCGCGGACCTTGTCGGCGCATTCGTCGAGCGACGACCGCTGGCTCCACACCAGCAATGCCAACAACCCGAGGATCACGACCAGCGCAACCTTCTGGGCGATGGTCTTCATCAACCAGGCCGATCCGACGGCCATCACCACGAGGGCGAGCACGATCAGGATTGCGAGGGTCTTGGCCTGTCCGAGAGTGAGTGCGAGCACGGCGCCACCTTACGTGGCAGCACCTGCCGGCGACGCTCACCGGGCGGTTTCCCGGCGCACAACCGGCGTTGCCGCACGTAGGGTTGCGACCATGTCCGATCAGTCGATACAGATGTCCAGTGGATTGCCGACGACGGTGCTCCCCGAGTCGGATCCCGTCGAGCGCGATGAGCTCGCTCAGGCGTTGAGCGGCTCCGACCCGGCGGCCGCGATCGCCGTCGTGATCGCCGGCAATCCGCGATCGCTCGATGGGTGGGCTGCGTTTGGAGACCACTGCCCCGACGTGATGAGTCGCTACGCGGCGTATCGGGTGGGGTATCACCGTGGGCTCGACGCGCTGCGGGCCAACGGCTGGCGTGGGTCGGGCTACGTGCGCTGGGCGGCGCCGGGCAATCGTGGGTTCCTGCGGAGCTTGCTCGGCCTGCACCTGATGGCGGACTCGATCGGCGAGGTCGACGAAGCCGAGCGATGTGCACAGTTCCTGTTGCAGCTCGATCCGGGTGGTGTCCCAGCCGACGTGCTGGCGGCCGTTCCGAAGCCGTGAACGGCACGACTCGGCCACCGATCGGGGTGATCCTCGCCGGCGGTGCCAGCCGGCGGATGGGCGTCGACAAGGCATTCGTCGAGATCGGCGGACAACCGATGATCATGCTGGTTGCCGACGCTCTGTCGGCTGCCGGTTGCGTGACCGTGTGCTGCCAGGGTGGTGACGCACAGCGCTTTGGAATTGCTGGGTTTGCAGACCCATCCCGACCCGGAACCCCACGCTGGTCCGCTGGTCGCCATCAAGACCGCTCTCGAAGCGGCGGGCACGTCGATCCTGGTCGCCGCCTGCGATCTCGCCGATCTCGACAGTGCCTCGTTGGCGTGCGGTGGTCGACGCTGCGTCGAACGAACCACGGCCGCTGGTGGCCGTGGCGGTCGCCGAGGGGCAGCCCACATCTCGTGTCGTGGTGGTCTGGCGACGCTCTGCCACCGTTGTGCGAGCTGATCGCCGACGGTGTCACCGCCTACCGCCGCGCACTCGATCGGCTCGGTGCGGTCGCAGTAGCGGTCGAGCCGGCCGCGGTCCGCAACATCAACCGTCCGGAGGACCTGGGCTGAGACCGGTATCCTTCGGGCATCATGGCTGTCCAGGAGATCACCGTCGACGAGTTGGCAGGGCGACTGGCGAGAGGCGCACGGGTCATCGATGTCCGTGAGCCGGCCGAGTACGAGCAGGCCCGACTCGGCGAGTCGTTGCTGATTCCGCTCGCCACCGTTCCGGAGCGGATCGACGACTTCCGCGGCGAAGGCCCGATCTACGTGATCTGTCGCTCCGGAGGTCGCAGCATGCAGGCCTGCAACTTCCTCGCCGAACAAGGAATCGACGTGGTGAATGTCTCCGGCGGCATGATGGCGTGGATCAGCTCCGCTCGCGACTACGTCGCCGGTCCAGCGTGAGCCTCGTTCATCCGCATCGCTGGGTCGACCAGCAGGACGACTTCGAGGCCGTCATCGACGCCCTGCTGCTCGAAGAGCGGTACGCGATCGACACCGAGTTCCACCGCGAGCGCACGTACTTCCCGACACTTGCCCTCGTGCAACTCGGCTGGGGCGACGACGAGTTGGTCTTGGTCGATCCGAAGGCCGTCGACATCACGGCATTGGCGCGATTGTTCGACAGCGACGTCGAGGCGGTCTTTCACGCTGCCCAACAGGACCTCGACGTGCTGACCCACGCCGTCGGGGTCGTGCCCAAGGAGTTCTTCGACACGCAGATCGCGGGCGGATTCGTGGGGTACGGCACCCCTTCGTTGGTGTCGCTGCTGAGCGGCGAGGTCGGCGTCAGCCCTCCCAAGGGCGATCGGCTCACCGACTGGCTGCGCAGACCGTTGACCGATGCCCAGCGCGACTACGCCGCCGCCGATGTGGCGTATCTGCTCGAGGTGCAGCGGCCTCCTGATCGCCAAACTGGATGACCTCGGACGGCGCAGTTGGGTCACCGAGGCATGCCAGGAGTTGCGTGCCCGTCCCACCAGCGGGCTCCACCCTGAAGACGCCTGGAATCGGTTGAAAGACGTCCGCGGGCTGCGTCCCCGGCCGCGAGCGGTCGCCCAGTCGATCGCCGCGTGGCGAGAGCGCACCGCCATGGAACGCAACATCCCGGTCCGTCAGGTGCTTCCCGACTTGGCCGTGTTGGGCATCTCGCAGCGGCAACCGAGCAACGAGAAAGAACTCTCGCAGGCGCGCGGCGTCGACGACCGGTTCAGCCGCGGCAAGGTCGCCGCCCAGATCCTGGCGGCGGTGGCCGAGGGCAAACAGGCCGAGCCGCCCGCGGTGGGAGCGAGCAACGACGACCTCGGGCGCGAGTTGCGGCCAGCGGTGACGTTGATTTCAGCCTGGGTCAGCCAGGTTGCCAAGTCGGCCAAGATCGACACGTCGATGCTCGCCACGCGAGCCGACCTGATCGCCTTGTTGTCGGGCGACCCGGACGCCCGGCTCGCCCATGGATGGCGCAGAGAGTTGCTCGGCGAGGGAATCGATCACCTGCTGGCGGGTACGGCGGCGCTCACGTTCGAGCGCGGGACCGGGTTGCGCCTGGTCGACCTACCCGGCAGCTGACGTCTGAATCGTGCCGCGCACCCGGCGCCAGAGCGAATCGAATACGGCGATCGGCTCGCTCGCCCGACTCCCGAACGAATGGATGCTCCGGCGTTCGCCGACGGCCTGGTTGAACACGACTCGCTGCGGCACCTCGGCGACCAGATCGCCGAACGCCCGACGATCCGAGCCAGTTCGTCGATTCGTCGTTCGGCCTCGCGCGACACGGCGGGCACACGATTGAGCACGACTCCCGCCAGTTCGAGCTCGGAGTTGGTCGCCTCCCAGACGTCGTCGATCAGGTCGGCGACACCGCCGATGCCGCGCAACCCGAGCGCCGATGGTTCGACCACGACGAGTGCGTGACGGGCCGCCGTCAGGGCGCTTCTGGTGAGATTGCCGAGCGATGGCGGGCAATCGATCAACACCGCTTCGTAGCTCGTGCTCGATCGACGCCAGCGCCTTGTCGGAGCCGCTTGGACGGGTCCCGATTCGAGCCCCTGCAGCGACCCCGGTGCTCGGCAGCACGTCGATCAGGTCCGACCATGTCGAACGCCTGATCACGTTGGCACACCGGGAAGTTCTTGGTCGACAACAAGTCGGCGACGGAATGATCGAGATCGGACGGGTCGATGCCGAGCACCCACGTCGAAGCCGCCTGGGGATCGAGGTCCACGACCAGCAGGCGGCGACCAGCCGCAGCGGCAGCTGAGGCAAGCCCCAGCGTGACCGTGGTTTTCCCGACCCCACCCTTCTGATTCAGGATCGCCAGCGTGCGAAGCATGAACACCATCGTGACACGCGACACGTCGGTGACGGTCGATAACGACGCAGATCAGATCGAAGGCGCTAGAGTGCCGGTCAATGTCAACTTTCTAGTCTGTGGGAGCCCTGTCGTGAAGAAGGGTCGTCATCGCCGCTTCGAAGAAGCGCGAAAGCTCAAGCAATCGGGTCCAGGTGCCTTTGACCTCGGGTTTGGTGATAAATCGCGTCCGGAAGCGGACGACGAAGACGAGTACGCCGCGTTAGCGGAAAAGTACGGCGTCACGTTTGAAGACGACGACGACGTCGACGACTGATTCGCCGTCCAACATTTGTCGATCGTCTGCGAGATCAGCGAACGGATCGCTCTCAACGACGTCGCACGGTGGGATGCGCCAACGGAACCCAATCTGGGCGCTCCAGTTGGGTGACCATCAGGTCGTAGATCGCTTCACCGACCAGTTCGACGATCTCGTCGCGTGACCCGACGTACACAGCGTCGTTGCCGCTGAACGCCTCTGGTGCCTCGGTGCACCACCAATGGAACTCGCTGCCGCCGTCGCCCCAGTCGCGGCGTTTCCATTCCCTCAGCCGCGAGGTGACGTGGCCGTTCTCGTCGGTCGAATGCTCGAGTCGGATCGGGACCTGCCAGCACACGTTCGGTTTCCAGTCGAGCGGACGCTCGCCGGCGTCGAGCGCGGCGATGTGCAGTGCACAACCTGCTCCACCCTCGAAACCGGGACGATTGAGGAAGATGCAGGCGTCGTCGACCAGGCGTGTGATCGTGACGGGGTTGCCCTCGTCGCCGGGTTCTGGCCGCAGGAAACCGCCTTTGACGGCCTTGGCGTGGAACTGCATGTGCTCAGGGCGGACCTTGACGAAGGCCTTGACGACGGTTTGGACGTCGTCGTCGTCGACGAAGTGCGCACCGTAGCTGCAGCACCCCTGCGCCATCTCCTCGGCCGGTGCATCGAGCACGCCCTGACACCCCTCGCCGTAGATGCACCGGTGATTCGACCGTAGATACGTTGCGTCGAACACCCAGGTTCGTTGTTCGCTCGGGTCGTCGAAGGAGATCCACTCGTGTACCTCAGCGGGAACATCGGACTTGGGCGTCACGAAGCCGCAGGGTAGCGCTCGCAGACACACCGACGCGTGGTGCCGTCCGCGACCCGAACCGCCCACGCTGGAAGGCATGGCCATCGGTAGGCTGTCCCGCCTATGACGACGGCGGGATCAATGCCGACGGGCTTCGACAGTCCTTCATCGACTTCTTCGCTGCGAAGGATCATGCGGTCGTGCCCTCGGCAAGCCTGATCCCGCACGATCCCGACGATCATGTTCACGGTTGCCGGAATGGTGCCGTTCAAGAGCTATTTCGTCGGTGACGAAGTGCCGCCCTACGCCCGGGCCGTCAGCTCTCAGAAGTGCGCCCGCGCCGGCGGCAAGCACAACGATCTCGACGACGTCGGCCGCACCAAGCGCCACCTCGTGTTCTTCGAGATGATGGGCAACTTCAGCTTCGGCGACTACTTCAAGCAGGAGATCATCCCCTGGAGCTGGGACCTCGTCACGGGTGACATCGCCGGTGGCGGCTGGGGTTTCGACGGGGACCGGCTCTGGATCACCGTCCACGACAGCGACGACGAGGCCGAGGCGATCTGGCACGAACAGGTCGGCGTTCCACTCGACCGGATTCAGCGGCTCGGCGACAAGGACAACTTCTGGCAGATGGGCGACACCGGACCGTGTGGTCCGTGCTCGGAGATTCACATCGACCGGGGCCCCGAAGTTCGGCCCCGACGGCGGACCGCTCGGCGACCCGGCCGGCGACCGGTTCATGGAGTTCTGGAACCTGGTGTTCATGCAGTACAACCAGGCGCCCGATGGCACTCGCACAGCCGCTACCCAAGCCATCGGTCGACACCGGCGCCGGACTGGAACGAATCCTGGCGCTGCGACAGGGCGTCGACTCGGTGTGGGAGACCGATCTCATGGCGCCGCTCGTCGACACCGCTCAGTCGGTCACCGGCAAGACGTATCGCGTCGGCAACTACGAAGACCGCGACAGCTTCGCCATGCGAGTGCTGGCCGAACACGCCCGATCGTCCACGATGCTGGTCAGCGACGGCGTGTTCCCGTCGAACGAGGGTCGCGGCTATGTGCTGCGGCGGATCATCAGGCGAGCGGTTCGCTACGCCTACCTGCTCGGCACCGAGCAGCTCGTGATGCCGCGCCTGGTCGACACAGCGATCGACGTGATGGGCAATGCGTATCCCGACGTGATCAAGAATCGCGACTTCATCATGGGTGTGCTGACCCGCGAGGAGGAACGCTTCCGCCACACGTTGCGGACCGGGCTCGGGCATTCTTGACGACGAACTCGAAACCGGCGGACCCCTGAAGGGCGCCGACCGCGTTCCTGCTCCACGACACCTATGGTTTCCCGCTCGAGCTGACCCAGGAGATCGCCGGCGAACGCCAGATCGACGTCGACCTGGACGGCTTCCAGATCGAGATGACCGAGCAGCGCGAGCGCGCCAAGGCGGCCCGCAAGGATTCGAGCGCCGACGACGGTCGACTCGAGGGCTACCGCGAAGTCGTCGAGCAGTTCGGGGTGACCGAGTTCCTCGGCTACACCGACGACGAGACATCCAGTCGCGTGCTCGCTGTTCTGCCGGCCGGAGCCGACGACGACGGCAACGATCTGGTCGAGATCTTCCTCGATCGCACCCCGTTCTATGCCGAGAGCGGCGGCCAGGTCGGTGACACCGGCACGATCACGACCGACTCCGGGGTCGCCGAGGTGGTCGACACCACGCTGGCGCTCCCGAACCTGCGCAGGCACACCGCCCGCATCGCCAGCGGCACGGTCGCCTCCGGGCAGGCCGCCACCGCCCGCATCGATGTCGATCGTCGCAATGCGATCCGTCGCAATCACACCGGCACCCACCTGCTCCATTGGGCTCTGCGCCACGTGCTCGGCGAGCACGTCAAGCAGGCCGGCTCACACGTCGGCCCCGACCGGCTGCGGTTCGACTTCTCGCACTATGAGGCCGTCACCGACGAGGAGATCACCCAGATCGAACAGCTCGTCAACGCCGAGACGCTGCTCAACGAGCGGGCCCGCTCGTTCGAGACCACGAAGACCGAAGCCGAGGCGATGGGGGCGATCGCCTTCTTCGGCGACAAGTACGGTGACCTCGTTCGCGTGCTCGAAGCCGGACCGTCGATCGAGCTGTGCGGCGGAACGCATGTGACTGCGACCGGCGATATCGGGCTGCTCAAGGTCGTCGCCGAGGCCTCGATCGGCTCCAACCTGCGCCGGATCGAGGCGATCACCGGCGCTGCCTCGGTCGAACTGCTCCAACGCGACGAGCGACTGTTGAGCGAGATCGCCCAGCTGGTCGGCACCACCGGCGACGTCGTCGACGGTGTACGTCGCAAGCTCGACGACGTCAAGGCGCTGCAGGTCGAACTCAAGGCGCTGCGGGCCAAGCTGGCGACCGGTCAGGCCGCCGAGTTGGCCGGTGACGCCACCGGTGGCGTCGTCGTGCAACGGCTCGACGGCTTCGACCCCGGCGACCTTCGCGACCTGGCGATCGCCGTTCGCCAGCAGCCCGATATCCGTCGGGTCGTGTTGATGGGGGAGTCGCCCTCGGGTGGGGTCAGTCTGGTTGCCGCGGTCCATCCCGACGAAGGCATCCCCGCCGCAGATTTGATCAAGGCCGCCGCCCGGGCGGTGGGTGGCGGCGGTGGCGGCAAGGGTGACATCGCCACAGCCGGAGGCAAGAACCCGGACGGACTCGACGAGGCGATGCAGATTGCCACGGAGGCAGCCACCGCGTGAGCGAACTGCGGCGCCCGGGCGTGCGAGCGCTCGGGGTCGACCCTGGCTCGAAACGGATCGGGATCGCGATCAGCGACCTGTCCGGCACGATCGCCTCACCGTTCCTGGTCCTCCAGCGCAGCAAATCCCGCCAACATGACCTGAACGAGCTGGCCAGGATCGCCCGTGACGAGGAGGCCGATGTGATCGTGATCGGGCTGCCGCTCAACATGGACGGATCGCACGGCAAGGCGGCCAAGGCTGCCGTCGCCGAAGGCCGTCGGCTGGCTACGTTGGTCGACGTGCCGATCGAGATGCACGACGAACGTCTGACCACGGTCACCGCCGAGCGCAGCATGCTCGACGCCGGGCTGAATGCGATCGAGCGCCGCAAGGTGGTCGACAAGGTGGCTGCTGCGATCATGCTCCAGTCGTGGCTCGACGCCAGGGCGGCCCGCTTGGCGCGGGAGGCCTGATCCCGTGTCGTTCGACCTCGAACCCGACCTCGATCGGAGGCGCTCGGACTGGGTCGGTCGACGAATGGGACGAGGTCGGCGAGGCCGCCGCCGTGGAACCGTTGCGGCAGCAGACCCGGATCGTCAAATGGGTCGTGTGGCTGGCGTTCGTGGTGGCGAGCACGCTGATCATCGTTGCCGGCTATGTCGGATGGTGGTACCTCGGCCAGGTTCGACCTGATGGTGAGCCGGGCGACGATATTGCCTTCACGGTGCTCGAGACGGACACCGTCGATTCGCTGGCGGGCCGCCTGAAGGACGAGGGGCTGATCGTCGACGAGTCGGTCTTCAAGTGGTACGTCGAGCAGAAGGGTGGGCTCGAGATCACGCCCGGGTTCTACCTGCTTGCCCACCAACGACCACGTCGGCAATGTGTTGTCCCGGTTGCGCACGCCGCCGGGACAGACGTACCAGCGGGTCACGTTCCCTGAGGGTTTCACGATCGTCCAGATGGCCGACCGGTTGGTGGAAACGATGCCACGACTCGATCGCGAAGCGTTTCATCGCGGCGGCCAACTCGCCGTCGGTGCCGGCCCGGCTGCGCGGGCCTGGCGTCGCCACCTTGGAGGGCTTGCTGTTCCCCGACACCTATCAGGTGTCGAACGCCGACAACGAGGCCCAGGTCGTGGAACGCATGATCAGCATCATGGAGCGTGTGGCCGATCAGGAGGAGCTCGAGGACAAGGCCAAACTCACCGGCCTGACCGCATATCAGATCCTGATCATCGCCTCGATCATCGAGAAGGAAGCCAAGCTCGACGTCGACCGGGCCAGGATCTCGCGCGTCATCTACAACCGGCTCTTCATCGGCATGAACCTGCAGATCGACGCCACGCTGCTGTACGGCCAGCCAAAGGGTTCGTCGCCGAGCGCGCTGGCTCGGATCGACGGTCCGTACAACACGTACACGCGTGCCGGCCTGCCTCCCACCCCGATCTCCAATCCGGGGCGAGCGTCGATCAGGGCAGCGCTCAACCCCGCTCCGAACCCTGCCTCGGGCGATCCGGTCTGCCAGGTGCTACCCGATCCGACGCAGGAGTGCTATCTGCTGTTCTACGTGCTCGCCAACGAGGAGGGCGGACACGCCTTCGCGGTCACGTTGGAACAGCACGAAGCCAACATCAGAGCAGCACGTGAAGCGGGGGTCCTGGGATGAGCTGGGCGATCACCGGCGCCACACGCCTGGCGGCCGTGATCGGGTCACCGGTGCGTCATTCGCTGTCGCCGGCGCTCCACAACGCCGTATTCGAGGCGGCCCGACTCGACTGGCGTTTCGTCGCCTTCGAGGTCGCCCCCGGCAGGGCCGGCGAGGCGGTGGCGGCGATGAAGCTGCTCGGGATCGCCGGATTTGCGGTCACGATGCCGCACAAGGCCGATGTCGCCGCAGCGGTCGACGAGGTCGATCAGGCGTCGGCGGCGCTCGGCTCGGTCAATACGGTCGTGTTGCGTCCCGATGGTTCGACGTTCGGGGCGAGCACCGATGGCGCCGGCTTCGTCGATTCGGTCACTGCCGCCGGGTTCCGGATCCCAGCCAGTCGTGTCGTCGTGCTGGGCGCAGGTGGCGCCGCCCGCTCGATCGTCGATGCGCTCGGGCACGGGCGGGTGTCTCCGACATCGCAATCGTCAACCGCACACAGGCCGGCGCCGAGTCTGCGGCGAAGCTTGTGTGACGTCGCCAGGGTCGGCACCTCAGCCGATATCGGCGATGCCGATCTGCTGGTGAACGCCACCTCGATCGGCATGGGCACGCGCCGAGCTACCGATCGATCCGACGTTGTTGCGGGCCGACCTGGCCGTGGCCGACATCGTCTACCACCCGCTGCAGACGGGTTGCTCGACCGCCGCCGTCGGCGGTCGGCGCACTGACGGTGGACGGGTTGGGGATGTTGGTGTACCAGGCGGTGTTGCAGCAGCAGCTCTGGACCGGTCAGCGCCCGGAGCCGTCGCTGATGCGCCAGGCCGCCGAGGCCGAACTGCTGGCTCGGTCGCGGTAGCGCCGGGATAACCTCGCTCGGATGCTGCGTTTCCTCACTGCCGGTGAATCCCACGGTCAGGCGCTGGTTGCCGTCATCGAGGGTTTGCCGGCGGGTCTCGAGATCACCGTCGAGGAAATCCAGGTCGAGATGGCCCGTCGTCGGCTCGGCTACGGCCGCGGCCCTCGCCAGAAGTTCGAGCAGGACGAGTTGACCTTGATCGGCGGTGTTCGTCACGGGCGCACGATCGGTTCGCCGGTCGTGATCGAAATCAAGAACTCCGAGTGGTTCCGCAGCGACAAGTGGCACGAGGAGATGTCGCCGGCACCCGGTGTCACGAAGGATCCGCTGACCCAGGTGCGGCCCGGCCACGCCGACCTGGCGGGGATGCAGAAGTACGGCTTCACCGATGCCCGTGACGTGCTGGAACGGGCTTCGGCTCGCGAGACGGCCGCCCGGGTTGCTGCTGGTGCGCTCGCCAAGAAGCTGTTGTCGCACCTGGGGATCGAGATCATCTCGCACGTCATCCAGATGGGTGCTGCCCGAGTCGCGCCGGGTGCCGCCCGCCCGACCCCCGACGACCTCGCCGCCGTCGACGCCTCCGACGTGCGCTGTTTCGACGCCGCCGGCACCGCTGCGATGGTGGCCGAGATCAAGGCCGCCGCCAAAGAGGGTGACTCGCTCGGGGGTGTGATCGAGGTGCTCGGATTCGGCGTGCCGGTCGGGCTCGGCTCGCACGTCCACTGGGATCGCAAGCTCGATGCGCTGTTGGCGCAGGCCCTGATGTCGATTCAGGCGGTGAAAGGCGTGGAGATCGGTGACGGTTTCGAGGTCGCCGGACGACGCGGGAGCCATGCCCACGACGCGATTCGGTGGGACGCCGAGAACCGGGTGTACACACGCCTCAGCACGCTCGCCGGTGGTGTCGAGGGCGGCATGACGAACGGCGAACTGCTCGTGGCGCGAGCGGCGATGAAGCCGCTGGCAACGCTCAATCGCCCGACGCTGGAAACGGTCGACACCGAGACCAAGCAGTCGGGGGTGTCGTTCAAGGAGCGAACCGACGTCACCGCTGTGCCGGCGATGGGTGTGGTGGCGGAGACGATGGTGGCATTGGTGCTTGGCGCAAGAGGCGCAGCGCAAGTTCGGCGGAGATTCGGTCGACGAGTTCGTCCGCAATGCCGATGCGTTCCGGGCAACGTTGTGACCGGTGAGCGAGTCGCCCGATGAGTCAGATCCGCCGTGTCACGGTGCCGATCGGGGACCGCTCGTATGACGTGCTGATCGGCCGTGGTGCAGCCCAGCATCTCGGGCGACCTGTTGCCGTCCACGGCGAAACGAGCTGCGATCGTGACCCAGCTGGGTGTTCCGATCGAGATCCATGCCAGCATCCCGCACGAGACGTTTCGGATCGGGAACGGTGAGCAGCACAAGTCGCTCGACACGATCGGGGAGCTGTGTCGGGGCTTCGCCAGGATGGGGCTGACCCGCAACGACGTGGTGATCGGGGTCGGCGGTGGCATGGTGACCGACGTCGCCGGTTTTGCGGCGGCCAGCTACCACCGCGGCGTGCCCGTCGTCCACGTCGCCACCACGTTGCTGGGAATGGTCGACGCTGCGATCGGCGGAAAGACCGGTGTCAACCTCCCGGAGGGCAAGAACCTGGTCGGGGCGTTCTGGCAACCGGTCGGGGTGGTGTGCGACCTCGACGCGATCGACACACTTCCCGACCGTGAGTTGCGGTGTGGCTATGGCGAAATGGCCAAGTACCACTTCCTCACGGGTGACGATCTGTTGGCGATGGATCTTGGCGACCGCGTCGCCCGCTGTGTGGAGATCAAGGCCGAGGTCGTGGCATCCGACGAACGTGAGGGTGGCCGCCGAGCGATTCTCAACTACGGGCACACGCTCGCCCACGCCATCGAGACAGCGACCGAGCATCGCGTCGCGCACGGTGAGGCGGTGGCGATCGGATTGATCTTCGCCGCCCACCTCGCCCACGTGCTCGGGCGGGTGCCGGTCGAGCGCGTCGACCAGCACTTCGAGGTGGTCGGCGAGGAGTACGGGCTGGGGGTCGACCTCCCCGACGGTCTCGAGCCGGGCCGGTTGCTCGAGTTGATGCGTCGCGACAAGAAGGCGCTCGACGGGCTCACGTTCGTGCTCGACGGCTCTGACGGTGTCGAGGTGGTCGTCGGTGTCGACGATCAGCCCGTGCTCGAAGCACTCGACCGGATGACTCGATGACGCCGGTCGCCTCGTTGCACACTGAACGGCTGTTGCTGCGTCGCTGGCGTGAGACAGATCGCGAGGCGTTCCACGCCCTGAATGTCGACCCGCTGGTGATGGCCACGATCGGTCCCGTGATGAATCGGGCTGAGTCCGACGCCTTCATGGACCGCATCGAGCAACGTTTCCACGAGCACGGCTTCGGACTGTGGTGCGTCGAGCACGACGGGGACGCGATCGGCTTTACCGGGTTCATGGCGCCGTGGTTCCGAGAAGGCGTCGAGATCGGCTGGCGGATTCGGGCCGATCGGTGGGGCAACGGGTACGCCACCGAAGCGGCGACCGAGTGCCTGCGGCACGGATTCGACGATCTCGGATTTCCGGAGGTGATCTCGTTCACGGCGGCGATCAACGTGCGGTCGCGGCGGGTGATGGAGAAGCTCGGATTGGAGTACGACCCGAGTGAGGACTTCGACCACCCCAGCGTTCCCGAGGGCAGCCCGTTGCGAGAACACGTGCTGTACCGAATCACCGCTGCGCAGTACCGTGACATCTCGTGACGACGCTCGTACTCCTGCTGCACGGCCCGAACCTCAATCTGCTGGGCGACCGCGAGCCGGAGATCTACGGCACCGACACGCTCGCTGACTACGTCACCTTCGCCACCACGGCTGCGCAACAGCATGGGCTCACGGTCGAGGCACACCAGTCGAACCACGAGGGTGAACTGATCGAGCACATCCATCGTGCACGTGGTCGATGCGCGGCGATCATCATCAATCCTGGAGCGTTCACGCATTACGCATGGGCGATCCACGACGCCCTGGCGGCGTTCGATGGTCCGATCGTCGAAGTCCACATCTCGAACCCGAACGCCCGCGAGCCATGGCGTCACACGAGCGTGGTTGCTCCGGTCGCCACGGGTTCGATCATGGGATTCGGCAGACAGGGGTACGACTTGGCCGTTCGCGCGGTCGCCGCAAAGCTCGCCTGATGGATGCGCTGGCCGACTTCCCGCCGATCCAGTACGCCGGTCGTGCCGACCGGGTGCGCGCACCGCCTCGGTTCGGCCGGTGTCGGTGCGATGGCCGTCACCGACCTCACCAATCTGCGGTGGTTGACCGGCTTCACCGGATCGAGTGGTTCGTTGGCGCTGCTGCCCGATCGGATGGTGCTCGTGACCGACGGGCGCTACCGCGACCGAGCGGCCGACGAGCTGGCCGCCGCCGGCGTCGATGCCGAGGTCGTCATCGGTTTCACGCAGGCTGCACCAGCACGAGGCGTTCGTCAAGGCGTTCGACGGGCTGCGGCCCGATCGGTGCCGCCGCACGTTCGCTGACCTACGCCAACTGGCGGGCGCTGGGAGCCGACCTGCAATTGGTCGCCGCCGACGGCCAGATCGAGGAGGAACGGCAGGGTCAAAGATGTCGGTGAGATCGCCCGTATCACGGCCGCCTGCCGGTACGCCGATGCCGCTCTGGCCGAGGTTGCGCCGCTGCTCGGGAGCGGACTGACCGAGGCCGACGTACGAACCGAACTCGAGTATCAGATGCGTCGTCACGGGTGCGGACGGTCCGAGCTACGACACGATCGTCGCCAGCGGGCCCGACCACTCGGCGCGGCCCCACCATCAGCCGAGCAAGCGAACGATCATCGAGGGCGACACGGTCGTGATCGACGTCGGCAGCCTGGTCGACGGATATCACTCCGACATGACCCGCAGCTACGTGATCGGTGAGCCGACCGCCACACAGCGCGAGTTGTACGAGTTGTTGCTCGAGATCCAACTGGCCGGTCTGGCCGCGGTGGGCGCCGGTGTGGCTGCCAAGGATGTCGATGCGGCGTGTCGCTCGATGGCGCTCGAGGGCGGCTACGGGGATTGGTTCTTGCACTCGACCGGCCACGGAGTGGGCCTGTTGATCCACGAGGAGCCCTACGAATCGACCGCATCCGAATCGGATCTACTCGTCGGCGACGTCGTGACTGTCGAACCTGGCCTCTATCGTGTCGGTTTCGGCGGTTTCCGCATCGAGGACCTCGTCGAGGTCACCGAGACCGGCTGTCGAATTCTCACCGAATCGCCCAAGGACACCCCATGCCCACCATCACCACCAACGATCTGAAGACCGGCATCACGCTGGAACTCGACAACGGCCTGTTCCAGGTCGTCGAATTCCAGCATGTCAAGCCGGGGAAGGGCGGTGCGTTCGTGCGCACCAAACTCCGCAACGTCAAGTCTGGCAACGTGTTCGATCGCACCTTCAACGCCGGGATCAAAGTCGAGCAGGCGATCATCAACCGCGAGGAGATGCAGTTCCTCTATCGCGACGCCGACGACTACGTGTTCATGAACAACAGCACGTACGAACAGATGAACGTGGCGCCCGTTGCACTCGGCGAGGCGGCCGACTACATGGTCGAGGGCATGACCGCTCAGGTGGCGTTCTTCAACGGCGAGATCATCGGCGTCGAGATCGCCGCCTCGGTCGAGTTGGAGATCGCCGAGACCGAACCTGGCGTACAGGGCGATCGTGTGTCGGGCGCCCGCAAGCCGGCGACTCTGGTCACCGGCAAAGTGGTTCAGGTTCCGCTGTTCATCGAGACCGGAGAGAAGATTCGTGTCGATACCCGCTCCGGCGAGTACATGACCCGCGTCTGAGCGACATGCATCGTCCCGACGAGCGCTCCGATGCACGCGAGCGCGCCCTCTACCTGCTGTACGAAGCACACTCGAAGGGCATCGAGCCGGCGGCAACGATCGACCTTCAGGTCGTGGAACCCGACGAGATGACCCAGCAACTGGTGCTCGGTGTCGGGCGCACGCTCGCCGCCCTCGACCAGCAGATCGCGGCCAAGGCCAAGGGTTGGACACTGGCCCGCATGCCGGTGCTCGACCTCAACGTGATGCGGCTCGGCGTGTACGAACTGATCGAACGCGCCGACGTGCCGACCGCCGTGATCTTGAACGAGGCGGTGGAGTTGGCGAAGCGTTTCTCGACCGACGATTCCGGGCGTTTCGTGAACGGCGTGCTCGCCGCCGTGGCCGCCGAGGTTCGGCCGAAGGCCTGAGCGCCGACCGGCCCGATACTGTTCCGCTGTGGCAGCCCAACCGTTCCTGCCAGGTCGGTCGTCCTTGATCGATCGCCTGCGGTGTGTTGCGCCGGCCACGTGGGTGGTGCTGCTGCTGGTCGCCGCCTACACCGCGTTCTTCACCAACCGCACGCTCGACATCCACCACGGGTTGGGCACAGCGTCGTACGACTCGGCGCTGTACGACCAGGGGATCTGGTTGATGTCCAGGTTCCATGCGCCGTTCGTGACGCTGATGGGCCGCAACCTGATGGGCGACCACACGTCGTTCGTGTTGGTGCTGATGGTGCCGCTGTACTGGCTCTTCCCGGCTGCCGGCACGATGTTCTTCGTGCAGGCGGCGGTGATCGGTGCCGGCGCGATCCCGATCTACGCGTACGCCCGCAAACGGCTCGGATCCGACTGGCTCGGCGTCGTCATGGCGTGCGTGTATCTGCTGCACCCGGCCGTGTCGTGGACCAACATGGAGAACTTCCACCCCGATGCGTTCCTCGGCGTGTTCGTCGGGTTCGCCATCTACGGAGCGCTGGAACGCAAGTGGCGCCTGTACGCCGTGTTCGTCGTGCTGTCGTTGCTGGTCAAAGAGGACGTCTCGCTCGTGATCGTGCCACTCGGTGTGTGGGTGGCGATCAAGCGCGATCGGCGAATCGGCCTGCTGACGATCTTCGGAAGCGTCGCCTTCATGGCGGTGGCGATGTTGGTGATCATGCGCAGCCTGATCGGTGTCCCGACCCGCAACGGTTGGAGGATCCCGTTCGGCGGCCCGTTCGGATTCGTGGAAACCTCGCTGCGCAACCCGACCCAGGTCACCGACCACTTCCGACGTGAGGGGCGCCCGTGGTACGTGTGGCAGATGACATCACCGATGGCGATGATGTTCTTGCGCAAGCCCTCGGTTGCAGCGATCGGCGCGCTCGTGTTGTTCACGAACATCCTCAGCACGTTCTGGTACCAGTTCCACATCCAGTACCACTACAGCTTGATCGTGGTGCCGGCGCTGGTGATGGGCACCACGTACGCGCTCGGCTCGATCCCGCGGACCGGACGCTGGAACCGATATCAGTCGGTCTCGGCCGTGGCGATCGCCGCCGTGCTGGCCGGATACGCCTGGGCACCGCTCCCGTTCGCCAACCATCAACCCGGCTACTGGGCTCCCGACCATCCGGTCGCCCAGGCGGCACGCGACATCATCGCTGACGTGCCCGACGGGGCCTCGGTGGCGGCGCACTATCGCATGACCCCGCACCTTGCCTACCGCAAGGAGATCTACCAGTTCCCGAACCCGTTCCGGATCGTGCTCTACGGCCCCGACATCTCGATGGAGAACACCCGCATCGACGACCTGGCCGAGGGTGTCGAGTACCTGGTGCTCCAGGTCGACAAGTCGCCGGAGAATGCAGCCGACTTCGAGGTGATCCGCTCGGCATTCACGCTGGTGCGAGCAAACGCCAGCTGGGAGCTGTGGCAGCGCAACCGGAGCGTGCCCTTGCCGCCGCTCCAGCTTCCCGGAGCCTGAGCGGCCAGACCACCTGCACCCTCTGCACCCTCTGCACCCTCTGCACGCAGATCGCTTAATACACGGCGGTGAGATCGTCAAGAGCACCGCCGACGGGCTACCCGCCCGGTCCACCACCCAGCGGGCGGCGATCGACTGGGCGGTTCTGGTGGCTGGCGGCGAGTCTGGCATCACCTCAGTGCGCGTGTCCGCCGGCGCGCCGGACCAGATCCTCGAAACTGTGAAGCAACACCCCCTGTGTGGGCTGGGGCGCACCAACCATCACCCAACGCCCGAGCCTACTCAGGGTCCAACGTGCGGAATCCGGAGGCGAGTGGCGCTGGAACGCCTGCGACTTCGTGGGCCGCTTGGTGACCTGCCCAGACGTCCGCGGACGCGTTGGTCTCCTCGCCAACCCACGCCCCGACCCCGAGGGCGTGTAGCGATTGACGACAGAGTGCGCACCTTCGAGACGCACAACACCACAGCGGAACGACGCCCCACCCGATTGACCTAGGAGTGCGTCGAACACCGATCGCGCCGTGTACGACGACGACTCGTGGACTGGCCGAAGAGTCGCCTTGGAGCCTGATGAGGATCCCGTCCCTCTTCGCAGCGCCGGCCTGGTGACGTGGTGGCCGGCGAGTCGTAAGGTGATGGTTGGTGTGCCCTGGCGGAGGGGTCGGGGTGCCGAACCTCGGAGGTCACCATGTCTGTCACCATCTCATTGCGCACCATCGTTGCGTTCACGGCTGGTCTCGCCGTCGCACTGATATCGGTCTTCGTGTTCCAGGCCTGGCGTGTCGACGCTGCACCCGGTGATACCGATGCCACCTTTGTGGCGATCACACCGTGCCGTCTGATCGACACTCGATCTGGGGATGATCGTGTCGGCCCACACGCCACGTTCGGGGTTGCCGACACCAAGACCATCGCCGCCCACGGCACGAACGGACAGTGCGCGATCCCGGTGGACGCGGTTGCTTTGTCGTTGAACGTCACTGCCCTTCACGCGACGGCGACCTCGTTTCTGACGGTGTGGCCCGACGGCACCCGGCCCAAGGCGTCGAGTCTCAACCCGGTTCCTGGTCAGCCGCCGGCCCCCAACGCCGTGACCACCAACCTGTCGGGCTCGGGTTCGTTCAACGTGTTCAACAATGCCGGCACCGTGAACGTGATCATCGATGTCAACGGCTACTACACCAAGCAGTCGTTGCAAGAGATCAGCAGTCGGCTGACGGCGTTGGAAGGGGCGAACACCAGTGCCCGGCTGTTCGAACTCGAGATGACGACAGACAGGTTGTTCGCGGTCGCGACCGTTCGTCAACACCGCCCGCGACGCCAACCAAGACGTGGGCTCGGCCGATGAGGTGGTGGTGTCTGTCCTGGTGGCCGCACCGGTCATCGGCCAGGTGACGATCGACTCCACGACGTTGGCGGTTCACACCGGCGCATACAGTGGCGTGCGTTGTTCGATCACCACCGGCAACGTCCTGGACGCCAACTTCAACCAGGGCTGGAACTCCGCCGGAGGCAACGGGCTGGTTTCGCAGCTGGCCGGAACGCGTTCGTTCGACATCGCCGCCGGTGCGACGGTCACATACAACCTCGTCTGCCGCGGCATCGGGTCCGGCACGGCGAACCTCAGCAGCTCGGTGCTGACCGCGACTTCACACCGGCGCCCTGACCCCGTCACGAATCACTCCTGTGTTGGACAGACCAGGTAGCTGGCGGCTTGTCAGCTCCTGGGCGGTGGGAGAGCGATGTCGCCGGTGGTTCGGAGGATGAAGTCGCCGCCGTCGATGACAGAGATTCGAGCGATGATCGGTTCGATTCGTCCGGTGAGGTCGCCGAGCGTGTTCCCAGAGACACCTCGGGGATAGGCGCTGGTCGTGCCGTCGAAATGCGGGCTCCATCGAATGATCCACCATGGCCACACCATCTGTCGTCACCAACGGCCCGAACGGGTGACACGCCCAAGAATCCCGAGACGCTCGGGAACGAAACGTCGTGCGGTAACGTCCGGAGTCGATGGCACCGGTTGGGTCGCGGGCGATCGTGGTGGGCTTGGCGCTCGTCGCCGGCGGCTGCGGCGCACACGACTCGACGGACTCGCTGGCTGATGCCCGCGTCTCCCAGCATCGCTGTCACGTCGACGGTCGTCGGGTCGGCCCCGACCGTTGCGGCGACGAGCGTCGTCCCATCCATTGCGCCGATGGAAGCACACGAAACCGTCGCCGTGTCACACGCGTTGGAAAGCGCGAAGGTCCGCTGGTCTGAAGCGGGGATCGCCAGCTACCGGTTGACCGTCGCCGAGGATCGCAACACTTGGAGCCAGGGTTGCAGGTGGATCACCGTGATCTCCGACGGCGCCGTGACCGCCGGGGAGGTCGACCCGTCGACGTCCAGCGAGTGTCATCCGGTCGACTGGACCGTCGAGCAACTCCACGAGATGATCGCTGGTTGGCTGGAAGCCGTCGACGAGTTCGCCGGCCCGGAGTTCGGCGAGCACACGATTGCTGTTCAATTCGATGACCTCGGAGTGCCGGTAGCGATGGAGTTCGATCTGGCGAACGGCAACGACGAAGAGAGTTCGATGCGTGTGACCCTCACGCGATTCGCTGAGGACTGATTTCCAGCGCTCGCGTTCAGTCCAGTTCAAGGACGGGCCGCAGGGCATCATCGAGCGCGGCAGATCACAACTCGGGAGGCTGTTGGTCGTCAAGGTGGTCAGATCGGATTCGGAACCACCCGTTGCTACTGAAGCGATTCGAAGTGGTTGTCATGCAGCGGTCAGCGCGGGCCGCGCACGAGTCGGCCGGGGAGTTCGCCGGTGAACTCGTCGTCGGTGACCGTTTCGACTCCGGCGACGAACGTGTGCCGGTAGCCGGTCGCCTTCTGCACCAGGCGCGGGGCTCCGCCCGGGAGGTCCCAGGCCATCCGTGGCTTGCCGAAGCTGAGCCGTCGTAGTCGATCACGTTGACGTCGGCCCGCAGCCCTGGCGCCAGCAGCCCGCGGTCGGTGAGGCCGTACAGCTCGGCGGTCTGGCGGGTCTGGCGGTGGATCACGTGCTCGAGCGGCATCTTCGGGCCGCGGGTGCGGTCGCGGGTCCAGTGGGTGAGCATGAACGTCGGCGTGCCGCCGTCGCAGATCACTCGCACGTGGGCGCCGGCGTCGGCCAGGCCCATCCGGGTCGACGGGTGCATGTGCGCTTCGTAGGTGTAGCTCAGGTCGCCGTAGCTGTAGTTGAAGAACGGCGACGACAGCATGCCGT
This sequence comes from uncultured Acidimicrobiaceae bacterium, assembly GCA_963700265.1. Classification (GTDB taxonomy): domain Bacteria; phylum Actinomycetota; class Acidimicrobiia; order Acidimicrobiales; family Ilumatobacteraceae; genus Ilumatobacter. The sequence goes on from CAVOWX010000015.1 coordinate 303,075, forward strand.
GGCCGTCGGCGGTGAGCAGTTGGTCGATCGTCGATCTCGATCGCCGGGACTGCCTGCTGCGTGCTCGCGACACGCGCCCGAGCGAGTCGCGACGGTTCGGGTTCGTAGTCGATGTCGCCGTCGGCCGACCGCCCATGTCTTGGCCAGCGAGCTGAGCACGACGTTCTCGAAGATGCCGCCATCGTCGGGGAGCTCGTTGATGATCCGGTCGCGGATCGGGCCCGACCGCAGCGCTCGGCACCGTTCGCGCCAGCGGCAGATCGGCGATCTCTGGTAGGCGGGGTGGAACATCAGCGGGTGGTAGCTGCCTTCGAGGCACATCAACAGGCCGACCGTGCGACCGTGGACCTGGGCGAAGATCGGCAGCCCGTCGGCGCGGTCCTCGTCGAGCTTGGCCAGCACGTCGCGCCACAGGTCGGGGGCCTTGTCGGTCTGGTTGAGGTTGACGCACACGGTGCGCCCGCTGCGGGCCGCCAGTTGGCGCATCCAGGGCCACTCCTGGTCGGGAAGGATCATGTGTTCCGGAGCGAACTGGAACACGCCGTGTCCGACCTCGGTTCATGGCGTCGGCGATCCCGAGCAGCTCCTCGGCGTCGACCATCGTGCCGGGGACCAGTTCGCCGGACTTCGACTTGTGCAGCGAGGTCCGCGAGGTCGAGAATCCGAGCGCTCCGCCGGCCAGCCCCTCGGCGACGAGTCGCGCCATCGCTGCGATGTCGTCGGTGGTCGCCGGCTCGTTGGCGGCGCCTCGATCGCCCATCACGTAGCCCCGCACGGCGCCGTGCGGCACCTGGGTGGCGATGTCGAGGATGTACTCGCGTCGGTCGAGCGAGTCGAGGTACTCGGGGAAGCGTCTCCCAGTCCCACGTGATGCCCTCGGTGAGCGCGGCACCGGGGATGTCCTCGACGCCCTCCATCATCTCGATCAGCCACTCGTGGCGATCGGGTGCGGCCGGAGCGAACCCGACGCCGCAGTTGCCGAACACGGCCGTCGTCACACCGTGCCAGGAGCTCGGGGTGAGATACGGATCCCAGGTGGCCTGGGCGTCGTAGTGGGTGTGCACATCGACGAAGCCGGGCGTCACCAGCAACCCGGTCGCATCGACCTCGCGCGTGACCGGGCCGAGGCTTCGGGCCGACCGCCGCGATCGATCCCGTCGGTGACGGCGACGTCAGCCGCTCGGGACGGTGCACCCGACCCGTCGACGACGTTGCCACCACGGATCACCAAGTCATACATGGATCCGACACCGTAGTGTGGCCCCGAGCCGTACGACACGGCGGAACGCGAGAACCTGGTCGGAGACGATCACCGGGTTCGATGGCCATGACCGATGACATGACGGACGCACCAGAAGACCATCCATCGACCAAGCCGAGCCCGAAGCCGACCCGAAGCGGTCAGCGGCGTGGTCGGTCTCGAGCAGACCGCAGACGGGGACGTCGCGGATCGTGATCGTGCTGCTACTCGTCGCAACCGTCGGGCTGCTGGCCGGCGCGGGATGTCACCGGGCGACGTGAAGGACTCGATCGAACAACGCCTGCTCGGCGACCCGGAACCCGACTGGGAACGGGCTCGCCCGGTCGCCTCCGACTCGACGGCGACCGCCGGCGTGGACGTGTCGCTGGTGCCGACCGACCGCGGCCAAGGCGAGTGCATCGTGATCGAGCACCGATTGGCAGGGGATCACAGCGGACGGATCGAGCGGGGTGACGAGCCAACGAGTGCGGTGTTGGTTCGACGGTCCGGCGGTCGATTGGAGCGATCCAGGATTCCGGCTGATCAGGCCGAGCGACCGATTCGGTTTCCTGACCGAGGTCCGATCGGCCCGATCGGCGATCCGAACGCGGCGGTCGCGCTGGTCGGGGCGGTGTTCCCCGACGTCGTGTCGATCACGGCCGACTTCGGCGACGGTGCCGAGTACACCTTCAACGTCGTCAGCGCTGATGGTTGGTTCGCGGCCATCCTCCCGGGCGGTGTGCCGACATCGACCAGCGTCGACGGCACGCTCGTCAACGAGGTGGTCGAGCTGAAGCTGATCGACATCGAGGGCCGGGTGGTCGCCACGATCGGCGCCGCCGCCGCTCGACCGGTGCCGAACTGTCCGGTGGGTAGCAGGCCGATGCGAGCCCGGCAGGCCAGGGCGACTGGTGCGACGCGCGTGGCCGGGTCCCGCGCTAGGTTGCTCGTCGACCGTGAAGTGGGTTCTGTGAGGCTCACACGGCAGGAGCGATGTGATGGAAAGCAAACAGGTCCTCGGGCCTGACGACGTGCGCAGAGCGGTGACCCGCATGGCGCACGAGATCATCGAGCGCAACCATGGCCTCGACGGCGTGGCTCTGATCGGGCTCCAGCGCGGTGGCGTGTGGCTGGCCGAATCGCTCGGCGCAGAGATCGCCCGGATCGAACGCCCGGTTCCGGTCGGATCGATCGACGCTTCGTTGTACCGCGACGACATCGGGCTGCGCCCGGTCTCGCCTGGCAGCGTCAGCGAGATCAGCTTCGAGATCGACGGCGCAGTCGTGGTGTTGGTCGACGATGTGCTGTTCACCGGGCGCACCGTCAAGGCGGCGCTCGACGCGATCACCGACTACGGGCGGCCGAGCGCGGTGCAGTTGGCCGTGCTGGTCGACCGCGGCCATCGCGAACTGCCGATCCGCCCCGATTTCGTCGGCAAGAACCTCCCGACATCGGCCGACGAGCAGGTCGCCGCCACCGCTGACGGCGTGGTGATCTCGTGAGGCACTTCCGTTCCGTCGACGAGGCCGGCCCAGAGGCGCTGCGTCGGCTGCTCGACCTCGCCGACCACATGGCAGAGGTCAATCGCCGCCCGAACCCGAAGGTGCCTGCGCTGCGCGGCAAGACCGTGTGCAATCTGTTCTTCGAGGACTCGACCCGCACCAGGCTCAGTTTCGAGACCGCCGCCAAGCGGCTGTCGGCCGACATCATGAACTTCGCCGTGTCGTCGTCGAGCGTCAACAAGGGCGAGAGCCTGCGGGACACGATCGAGACGATCGCCGCGATGGGCGTCGACGCGTTCGTGATCCGCCACAAGTCGAGCGGCGTGCCGTGGCAGGTCAGCGAGTGGACACGGGCGAGCGTGATCAACGCCGGCGACGGTTGGCACGCCCACCCGACCCAAGCGCTGCTCGACTGCTACACGATCCGCACGGCGCTCAACCGCACCGACTCGTTCGACGGGTTGAAGATCGCGATCGTCGGCGACATCAAGCACAGCCGGGTCGCCCGCAGCGACATCCGGGCGTTCCAGATGCTGGGCGCCGACGTCACGCTGGTGGCGCCTCGTACGCTGCTGCCGCCGGTGATCGACGTGCCGGTCGTGACCGACCTCGACCAGATCATCGACGGGCTCGACGTGATCTACCTGCTGCGGATGCAGCAGGAACGGATGACCGAATCGCTGGTGCCCAGCCTGCGCGAATACACGACCCGGTTCGGCCTGACACGCCGAGCGCGCCAGGCGGCTTCCCGAGCACGCCCTGATCATGCATCCGGGGCCGATGAACCGAGGTGTCGAGATGGCGGTCGATCCGTCGGAGCTGCCCGGATCGGTGATCACCCAACAGGTCACCAACGGCATCGCCGTGCGGATGGCCGTGCTGTTCGACCTGCTCGGCAGCGGCAACAACCTGGAGGACAACGAATGAGCGGCATCCTGATCACCGGCGGAACCGTGCTCGACTCGACCGGTGAGCGCACCGGCCGACGTGCGGATCGCCGACGGCCTGCGTCAGCGAGGTGGGGGAGCGGCCTCATCGCCTCCGGCGCCGAGACGGTGATCGACGCCTCCGGTTGCATCGTGAGCCCCGGTTTCGTCGACCTCCACACCCATCTCCGCGAGCCTGGCAAAGAGGAGGCGGAGACGATCGAAACCGGTTCGCGAGCAGCGGCCAAGGGCGGCTACACGTGCGTCGTGGCGATGCCGAACACCGACCCCACCCAGGACACGGTCAGCGTGATCGAGTTCGTGCGCCGTCAGGGCCAGCTGGCGGGTCTGTGCGACGTGCGTCCGTCCGGCTCGATCACGATCGGGCGCCAGGGCAATCAGCTGTCGCCGCTGGCCGAACTGGCCGCAGCGGGCGTGCACCTGTTCACCGACGACGGCGACGGCGTGCAGGACCCGCTGCTGATGCGCCGGGCGTTGGAGTACGCCGCCGACCTCGGAATCGTGCTGGCACAGCACTGCGAGGTGAAGCGACTCACCGAGGGCGCCGTGATGCACGAGGGCCATTGCTGCTCGAAGTTCGGGTTGCCCGGCTGGCCGTCGATCGCCGAGGAACTGATGGTGTTCCGCGACATCGAGCTGGTCAGGTTGACCGGCGCCCCGATCCACATCCTGCACCTGTCGACCGCCCGCAGCGTCGAACTGGTGCGAGCCGCCAAGGCCGATGGGCTCCCCGTCACCGCCGAGGCGACGCCGCACCACATCAGCCTGACCGACGAGCTGCTGGCCGGATACAGCTCGCTGTACAAGGTCAACCCGCCGCTGCGCACGATGGCCGATGTCGAAGCGGTGCGGGCCGGATTGGCCGATGGCACGATCGACGCGATCGCCACCGACCACGCCCCCCACGCTCCCGAAACCAAAGAACAGCCGCTCGACCAGGCACCGCCCGGGCATGCTCGGCCTCGAGACCGCGCTCGGCGTCAGCCTGGCCAGCCTCGACATGCCGCTCGCCGACGTGGTGGCAGCGCTGTCGTGGAAGCCGGCCGCGATCGCCGGAGTAGCCGACCAGCACGGCCGCCCGATAGCCAGAAGGCGAACCAGCCAACCTGACGGTCTTCGACCCAACCGAGGAGTGGCAAGTAGTCCCCGCCCAGCTGGCCAGCAAAAGCCGAAACACCCCCTTCGTAGGAGTCCAGCTGCGAGGCAAAGTGAAACACACGATCCTGAATGGCACGATCACGGTGAACGACGGAAGGCCAACGAAGTGACCAACAAGCACCCGCAAGAACAGGCAGTGATCAAAGTGACCAACAACAGCGACCTGCAACCACAGGAGCGGCGAAGGCCTGTGAAAGCGACGCCGAGCGCAGCGAGGCTTGGAGCGTGCATCGTGATTGCTGGAGCGTGCCCGACGGTCACCGGGGTTGGGTCATGATCACTGAGGGTCAGCTCGTGCTGGCTGATGGGAGCGTGTTCGAGGGGGAGCTGATCGGTGCTCGTGGCGCCGAACGGGATCGCCACCGGTGAGGTGGTGTTCAACACGGCGCATGTCGGGGTACCAGGAGATCATCACCGACCCGAGCTATGCCGGCCAGATCATCAGCTTCACGTACCCGCACATCGGCAACTACGGCGCCAACGCCGACGACTACGAGTCGCGGGGGGCGTTCTGCCGCGGCGTGATCGTGCGTGACCTCGCCCGGCGGGCCAGCAATCACCGCTCGGAGAGCCATCTCCAGGTGCTGTTGGAACGGCACGGCATCCCCGGGATCGCCGGGATCGACACCCGCCGTTTGACCCGCATCATCCGCGACACCGGCGCCATGCCGGGAGCCTTCGGCGACGCTTCGGAGGCCGACCTCAAGGCGGCCGCCCTGGCCGAGCCCGGCACCGACGGGATCGATCTGGTCGCCCAGGTCACCGCCGCCCAGCCGTACACGGCGGGAGACGGCGAGCGCCTGATCGTCGCCTACGACTTCGGTATCAAGACCACGATCATCCGCAGCCTGGCCGGTCTCGGCCGGGTCGAGGTCGTGCCGGCCTCGACGTCGGCCGCCGACGTACTGGCCCGCAACCCCGACGGTGTGTTCTTGTCGAACGGCCCCGGCGACCCCACCGAGGTGCGTTACGCCGTCGACAACATCGCCCAACTGATCGGTCAGGTGCCGATCTTCGGGATCTGCCTCGGACATCAGCTGCTCGGCCTGGCGCTCGGCGCCGGCACGGTCAAGCTGCCGTTCGGTCACCACGGCGGCAACCACCCGGTCAAGAACCTCGCACACGGAGCAGATCGAGATCACCAGCCAGAATCACAACTTCGCCGTCGATGCCGATTCGTTCGGGGGCCTCGGAAAGACGGTTCGGATGACCCACGTCAACCTCAACGACGGCGTGTGCGAGGGACTCGAGGTGGTGGGGGAGCGCTGCTTCAGCGTGCAACACCATCCCGAGGCAGGTCCCGGCCCGCACGACAGTAGATACCTGTTCGGTCAGTTCGACGAGCTGATGTCGGCCGGAAAGGTCGGCGCCTGATGCCCCGCAGAGACGACATCAAGTCGATCCTGATCATCGGCTCCGGCCCGATCGTGATCGGACAGGCGTGCGAGTTCGACTACTCCGGCACGCAAGCCTGCCGCGTGCTGCGCGAAGAGGGCTATCGGGTGATCCTCGCCAACTCGAACCCTGCCACGATCATGACCGACCCCGACTTCGCCGATGCCACGTACGTCGAGCCGCTCACCTGGGAGGTGCTGTCGTCGATCATCGACCGCGAGCAGCCCGATGCCGTGCTTCCGACACTCGGCGGCCAGACCGGCCTCAACGTGGCCATGGAGTTGTACGAGCGGGGCCTGATCGGTGTGCCCGGCAAGCCCGAGATGATCGGCGCCAACGCCGAGGCGATCGCCACCGCAGAGGACCGCGAGAAGTTCAAGCAGGCGATGATCGAGATCGGCCTCGCGGTGCCGCGCTCGGGCTCGGCACACGACATGGAGAACGGCCCGCAAGGTCGTCGCAGAGATCGGGCTGCCGATCATCATCCGTCCGGCCTACATCCTCGGCGGGCGCGGTACCGGGATCGCCAGCACCGCCGAAGAGTTCGAGCGGCTGGCCGCCAACGGACTCGCCGCCAGCCCGATCAGCGAGATCCTGATCGAGGAATCGATCGCCGGGTGGAAGGAGTACGAGCTGGAGGTGATGCGCGACCACAAGGACAACTGCGTCATCATCTGCTCGATCGAGAACTTCGACCCGATGGGTGTCCACACCGGGGACTCGATCACGGTCGCCCCGCAACAGACGCTCACCGATGTCGAGTACCAGGAGATGCGCGACGCGGCGATCAAGTGCATCCGCCGGGTCGGCGTCGAAACCGGCGGGTCGAACGTGCAGTTCGCCGTGAATCCGGCGACCGGCCAGCAGGTCGTGATCGAGATGAACCCTCGGGTGTCGCGCAGTTCGGCGCTGGCGTCGAAGGCGACCGGCTTCCCGATCGCCAAGATGGCCGCCAAGTTGGCGGTCGGGTACACGCTCGACGAGATCCCGAACGACATCACCAAGGCGACGCCTGCCAGCTTCGAGCCGACGATCGACTATGTCGTCACGAAGATCCCGCGCTGGGCGTTCGAGAAGCTGCCCGGCACGACCGGAGTGCTCGGCACACAGATGCAGTCCGTCGGCGAAGCCATGTCGATCGGCAGGACCTTCCCGGAGAGTCTCCAGAAGGGTCTCCGCTCACTCGAACAGGGCCGCTGGGGCCTCAACTGTGATCCGGCGGCCGAACACTACGGCGTGCTCGACGACGTCGAGTTGCTGACCGCCGTGTCGATCCCGACGCCCGAACGAATCTTCCAGATCGGCGAACTGCTGCGGCGCGGTGTCACGATCGAGGCGATCCACGACTCGTGCCGCGTCGATCCGTGGTTCCTCGACCAGATGCAGATCATCGTCGAGGAACAGGTGGTGCTGGCGGAGACCGGATTCGAGGCGATGACCGGTGCGGGCGTGGAAGCGTGCCAAGCGGCTCGGTTTCGCCGACTCTCAACTCGCCCACCTGTGGGGCATGACCGAGGACGAAGTACGTGCGGCTCGTATCGCGACGGGGGTGATCCCGACCTACAAGACCGTCGACACCTGCTCAGCCGAGTTCGCCGCCGAGACGCCGTACCACTACTCGACCTACGAGGACGAGAACGAGGTTCGTCCGAGCGACCGTCAGAAGGTGATGATTCTCGGGTCGGGTCCCAACCGGATCGGCCAAGGCATCGAGTTCGACTACTGCTGCGTGCACGCCAGCTTCGCCCTCCGCCAGGCCGGCTACGAGACGATCATGGTCAACTGCAACCCGGAGACCGTGTCGACCGACTACGACACCAGCGACCGGCTCTACTTCGAGCCGCTCACCAAGGAGGACGTCCTCAACGTCATCGACGCCGAACAGCCGTACAAGGTGATCGTGTCGCTCGGCGGTCAGACACCGCTCAAGCTGTCCGGTGACATCCCGGTCGAGTTGGTCGCCGGAACGTCGGCACAGTCGATCGACGACGCCGAAGACCGCGAGAAGTGGAACCAGCTGTGCGACGAACTGCACATCCCGCAACCCCCGGCGGTACCGCGGTCGACTTGGAGCAGGCACTGGCGATCACCGACCAGATCGGGTTCCCGGTTCTCGTTCGCCCCAGCTACGTGCTCGGTGGACGTGCGATGCAGATCGTGCACGATCGCAACCACCTCGCCCGGGCGATGGATGAGCTGAGTGGGATCGGCAGCCTCGGCAAAGAGGGCGGACTGTCGGCCGAGCGGCCGGTCTTGATCGACCGCTTCCTGGCCAGCGCCACCGAGGTCGATGTCGACGCAATCCGCGATCACACCGGCGAGGTACTGATCGGCGGCGTGATGGAACACGTCGAGGAGGCCGGTGTCCACTCCGGTGACTCGGCGTGCGCGATCCCGCCTCAAACCCTGCCCGATTGGGTGGTCGACGTGCTCACGGCGTACACCACAGCGATCGCCCATCGGCTCGAGGTCAGTGGCCTGATCAACGTCCAGTTCGCGGTGACGGGCACCACGGTCTACGTGATCGAGGCCAACCCACGAGCCAGCCGCACGGTGCCGTTCGTCGCCAAGGCGAAGGGGATTCCGCTCGCCAAGGTGGCGACCCGCGTGATGCTCGGCGCCACCCTGGAGGAGCTCCGTCAGGAGGGCCTGCTGCGCAGATCCGGTCGAGGGCCACGTGGCCGTCAAGGAGGCCGTGCTGCCGTTCAACCGGTTCCCCGAGGTCGACCCGGCGCTCGGGCCCGAGATGCGCTCGACCGGTGAGGTGATGGGAATCGACTCGACGTTCGGCCGAGCGTTCTTCAAAGCCGAACTGGCGGCCGGCAACGGACTGCCGCAGAGCGGCACCGTGTTCCTGTCGCTCAACGACATCGACAAGCCGGCCGGCATCGTGGTGGCCCAACGGATGCGCGAGCGCGGGCTGGGACTGATGGCAACCAAGGGGACCGCCGACTACCTCGCCAGGTTCGGGGTCGTCGTCGATCGGGTGCTCGGCAAGGTACAAGACGGCGGCGACGGACCGACCGCGGTCGACCTGATCGCAGACGGAACGATCGTGTTCGTCGTGAACACCCCTCGCGGTTCGGTCGGTCGAAGCGACGGCGAGCACATCCGCAAGTCCGCCAGCCTGCACCACGTGAGCTGTGTGACCACGGTCAGCGCAGCGCTGGCGGCGGCTCAGGGACTCGGCGAATCACCCGAGCAGCTCCCGGTCAAGAGCCTTCAGGAGTACCACGCCCGATGACGCCCTTCCAGGTCGACACCCGGGTCCAGGTCGGGTCCGTCGAGCTACGCAACCCGGTGATGACGGCTTCCGGTACGGCCGGCTACGGCAGCGAGTTCGCTGCGTTCTTCGATCTGTCCTCGATCGGCGCCGTGGTCACCAAGTCGATCGCCGCGTTCGAGTGGGCCGGAAATCCGGCCCCGAGGGTGCATCCGACACCGGCAGGCATGATCAACGCCGTGGGGCTCCAGGGCCCAGGGATCGAGCACTGGCTCACCCACGAACTGCCGGCGCTGATCGACACCGGAGCCACCGTGGTGTGCAGCATCTGGGGTCGTTCGGTCGAGGAGTACCGACGTGCCGCCGAGATGTTGGCCGGCGCTCCCGACCAAGTCGTTGCCGTCGAGGTCAACCTGTCGTGCCCGAACCTCGAAGGGCGCGGCAGCATCTTCGCCCACGACGCCGACTTGTCAGCGCAGGTGATTGCTGCCACCGCCGGATGCAATCGTCCGCGTTGGGCGAAACTCAGCCCGAACACCGACCGGATCGTCGAGGTCGCCGAGTCGGTCGGCGGGGCCGGTGCCGAGGCGGTCACCTTGATCAACACGCTGCTCGGGATGGTGATCGACCCGCGCACTCTGCGACCTGCATTGGGCAACGGTGGCGGCGGACTGTCCGGTCGTGCCATCCACCCGATCGCCGTGCGCGCCGTCTACGACGTGCGAAGGGCACTGCCGGATCTCCCGATCGTCGGGGTTGGGGGAGTCAGCACCGGATGGGAAGCAGCCGAGCTGATGGTGGCCGGCGCACAGGCGATTCAGGTCGGAACGGCCAGCTTCGCCGATCCTCGGGCGTGCGCCAGGGTGAGCGCCGAACTCGTGGATTTTGCCACGCAGCGCGAGATTCCCCGCGTGGCGGACCTGAGCGCGGTAACTTGATCACATGGCAACACCTCCTCAGTTGACTCCTGAGCAACGAGCTGCGGCTCTTGTGAAGGCCGCCGAGGCGCGCGCAGCACGGGCAGACATCAAAGCTCGTCTGAAGATGGGCTCGATGAGCCTGTCCGAAGCGCTCGACTCCGACGACCGCAACGTCGCCAAGCTGAAGGTGGTCTCCCTGCTCGAATCCTTGCCAGGTGTCGGCAAGGTGAAGGCACGGCGCGTGATGGAAGAGATCGGCATTGCCGACAACCGTCGCGTCCAGGGATTGGGTGCGCAGCAACGAGCGTCCCTACTCGACCAGCTTGGCTGACGAACGTCTGATCATCGTCGTCTCCGGTCCCGGAGGCGTTGGCAAGGGCACGATCGTCGATGCCCTGGTTCAGCGCGACCCGCACCTGTGGTTGAGCCGGTCCTGGACCACGCGTGATCGTCGCCTCGGCGAGAGCGAGCGACGCCTACGAGTTCGTCAGCGCCGAGCAGTTCGAGTCGCACATCAGCCGGGGTGGATTCCTCGAGTGGACCGAGTTTCTCGGCAACTACTACGGCACGCCGCGGCCCGATCGGCTCGACGATCCCGACGCCCCCGACATCGTGCTCGAGATCGAGCTCGATGGCGCCCAGCAGGTCAAACAGCAGTACCCCCAGGCGGTCCTGATCTTCGTGCTCCCGCCGTCTCGTGAGGAACAAGAGCGGCGTCTGCGAGGTCGCGGCGATCCGGACGACAAGGTCCACGCACGGCTCCGCAAGGCCGAAAAGGAGGAGCCGATCGGTCGTCGAGCAGGCCGACTACCTGGTCGTGAACGACGACTTCGAACGAACCGTCGACGAGATGATCGACATCGTCAACACCGAACGCGGCCGTTGAGCCGCCGGTCGAGGCGGTCGTTCGATGCGGACTTGCCGATAGGGTGTCTGAGCTAGAAACGAAGACCCTGAGAGGGAGTTGGTCCATGGCCAAGAGCCACGAAACGATGATGACCCCTGCGATCGAGGGCCTGTTGGGCCGCGTCGACTCCAAGTTCAGCCTGGTCACGCTGGCCGCCCGTCGGGCGCGCAACATCAACTCGTACTTCAATCAGCTCGGTGATGGCCTCGGCCACATGATCCCGCCGCAGGTGTCATCGACGGCCCGCAAGCCGCTCAGCATCGCCTTCGAAGAGATCTCGGTCGACAAGATCGTCTCCGCTCCGCTTCCGGTCGAGCCAGAGGTCGACGAGTCGGGCCTGCCTGCGGGCGACGCCGACGTCGACGCCTCCGACGACTGAGCCTTCGGTGCTTGCAGGCAAGCGGATCGTTCTCGGCGTGACCGGGGGGATCGCCGCCTACAAGGCCGTCGAGATCAGTAGGCGCCTCGTCGACGCCGGCGCCCATGTCGTGCCGGTGATGACCGACGGTGCCCAACGCTTTCTTGGTGCAACCACGCTCTCGGCACTCGCCAGCGAACCGGTTCGAACTCGCCTGTGGGACGACCCGGACACTCCGATCCCGCACACCAAGCTCGGCCAGAACGCTGATCTGATTCTGGTCGCCCCCGCCACGGCGCGTCTGCTCGCCGCCTACCGGATCGGGCTGTCGACCGACCTGCTCACCAACGTCTTGCTGGCAACGCGGGCACCCGTGATGGTGTGTCCGGCGATGCACACCGAGATGTGGGAGCACCCCTCGGTCGTCGAGAACATCGCAGTACTGCGGGCCCGCGGCGTGCACGTGGTCGATCCGGAGAGCGGTCGCCTCGCAGGCGGCGACTCAGGTGCCGGCCGTTTGGCTTCGCCGGAGTCGATCGTCGCCGCAGTCGAACGTGATGCTGTCTCCGGGAGATCTGGTGGGTGTTCGGGTGGTCATCAGCGCCGGTGGAACTCGCGAACCGATCGACGCCGTGCGGGTGATCGCCAATCGAAGCTCCGGCAAGCAGGGCTACGCCTTGGCCGCCGAGGCGAGCGCCCGTGGGGCGCACGTGACCTTGGTGTCAACGGTCGAGTTGCCGGTGCCGTCGGGCGTGGTCGTGGTGCCGGTCGAGACGGCTGCCCAGATGCAGGCGGCGATCGAAGCGGTCGCCGCCGACACCGACGTGATCGTGATGGCCGCTGCAGTCGCCGACTTCCGCCCGGCGGCCGCTGCGGATCACAAGCTCAAGAAGCGCGACGGGGTTCCACAGATCGTGCTCGAGCCGACGGCCGACATCCTGGCCGGGCTGGGCGCCAGCAAACCTGTCGGTCAGATCCTGGTCGGGTTCGCGGCCGAGACCGACGACCTCGAGGCCAACGCCCAGCGCAAGCTCGAGGCCAAACAACTCGACCTGATCGTCGCCAACGACGTCGGCGCACCGCACACCGGCTTCCAGCACGACACCAATGCGGTCACGCTGTTTGCACCGAATTCGGCGCCATTGGTGGTGCCGCTCGCAGACAAACGTACGATTGCAGCCGCAGTGTTCGACCGCGTCGTTTCGATTCGTGCGAGCACTCACCGAACTTGATCCGCATTCGGCCCCCGCACGTGTCCCCCGACGTGAGCGACGTGCCGGCTACACCGCACCGATTCAACCCCAATCCGCCGATACCAAGGAGACGACGTGGCTCGTAGAACCTTCAGTTCCGAGAGCGTGACCGAAGGTCACCCCGACAAGATGGCTGACCAGATCAGCGATGCAATTCTCGATGCGATCCTCAACGAGGATCCCAACGGTCGAGTTGCGTGCGAGACGCTGGTGACCACCGGGTTGTGTGTGATCGCCGGTGAGATCACCACCTCGGCCTACGTCGAGATTCCGAAGATCGCTCGCGAGACGATCAACGAGATCGGCTACGACAATGCGCTGTTCGGGTTCGACGGAAACACCTGTGGCGTGATCGTGTCGATCGACGAGCAGAGCCCCGATATCGCGGCGGGTGTCGACGCCTCTGAGGAGCTGCGCCACGGCAAGGCCGGCGAGGACCAGATCAACTCACAGGGCGCCGGTGACCAAGGCATGATGTTCGGGTACGCCTGCAACGAAACACCCGACCTGATGCCGCTTCCGATCTGGACCGCCCATCGTCTGGCCGAGCGGCTGGCCGAAGTCCGCAAGTCGGGTCAGGTGCCGTACCTGCGCCCCGATGGCAAGACCCAGGTCACGTACGAATACGAGGACGGGATTCCCGGTTGCCCTCAAGAGCGTGTTGATCTCGACACAGCATCAGGAAGGCATCGATCGCGACAGTGTGATCCGCCCCGATCTGATCGAACAGGTGATTCGTCCCGTGGTTCCGGCCCAGTTCGCTGATGACGACTACGAAGTCTGGGTCAATCCAACCGGCAACTTCGTGATCGGCGGGCCGGTCGGTGACTGTGGTCTGACCGGTCGCAAGATCATCGTCGACACCTACGGGGGCATGGGCCGCCACGGTGGTGGCGCCTTCTCCGGCAAGGACCCGTCCAAGGTCGACCGGTCGGCCGCCTACGCAACTCGTTGGGTCGCCAAGCACGTCGTCGCCAGCGGTGCTGCCGATCGGTGCGAGCTGCAGGTCGCCTATGCGATCGGCATGGCACACCCGATGAGCGTGCTGGTCGAGACCTTCGGCACGAACCACGTCGACGAAGCCGCCATCGAGCGCGCCGTGCTCGAAGTCTTCGACCTGCGTCCCGGCGCGATCGTTCGCGATCTCGATCTCAAGAAGCCGGGCTACAAGCGCACTGCCGCCTACGGTCACTTCGGCCGGGCGGGGTTCACCTGGGAGGACGTCAGCCGGCTCGACGAGTTCAAGGCTGCCGTCGGACTCTGATCCCCGGCCGAGTGCTGGCCCGGGAGCGACCGAATCTGATGGCATCGTGACCGCCGCCAGGGTTCTGCCGAATGTCACCGGCCTCGACAAACAGTTCGACTACGTCGTGCCGGAGGCTCTGGCAGCATCGATCACCACTGGCACGCGGGTGCGCATCGAATTGCACGGGCGCCGTGTCGGCGGCTGGGTGGTCGCCATCGATCCGGCCGACGCCCTCGACGAAGCCGATCTGAAACCGATCGCCAGTGTGACCGGGATCGGCCCCGATGCCGATCTGATCGAGTTGGCCGAGTGGGCCTCGATCAGATGGGCAGCCCGACTGCGGCACTTCCTGGTGGCTTGTTCACCACCGCGGGCGGTCGCAGGACTGCCGGCGACTCGCCGCACCGGAGCCAAAGTCGAGCCGCGCTCGCCGGCGTCCACGGCGATCCTGGCGTCCGGTGGTGGCGTACTGCGACTCCCGCCGGCGAGCGACCCGATGCCGGCCGTGCTGAGCGCCGTCGCACATGGTCCGACGCTCGTCGTCGTGGCGTCCGTCGAGCAGGCGATGTTGCTCGCCGCTCGGCTGCGTCGCAGCGGCCTCACGATCGCCGTGATGCCGCACGACTGGGCGGCGGCCGCTGGGGGAGTCGACATCGTGATCGGCGCCAGAGGGGCCGCCTGGGCGCCATGCCCCGGCTTGGCTGCAGCCGTGGTGATCGACGAGCACGACGAGGCACTCCAGGAGGAGGCGTCGCCGACCTGGCACGCCAGGGACGTCGTCATCGAGCGAAGCCGCCGGGCCGGTGTGCCCGTCTTGCTGATCTCACCGGCTCCCACGTTGACGGCACTCGAGTGGGGGCCACTGACCCGCCCGCCACCTGCCCGCGAACGAGCCGGCTGGCCGATCATCGACGTCGTCGACCGTTCCGACGAGGAACCGTGGAAGCGCTCGCTGCTGACGTCGGAACTGATCCAGGAGATCCGCGATCTCGATCGCGTCGTCGTGTGTGTCAGCAACACGACTGGGCGGGCCAGGCTCTTGGCGTGCCGTCAATGCCGCCAGCTGACGCGCTGCGAGCGGTGTGAGGCGGCGGTCGTGATGGGCGACGACGGTCAGCTGAGCTGCCTGCGTTGCGACATGATCCGCCCGCCGGTTTGCCTGCACTGCGGGGCGGGCAGGTTCGCCAATCTGCGACCTGGGGTCACGCGTCTGCGCGAGGAACTCGAGGCTGCTTCCGGACGCCCGACGGTGTTGGTGACCGGATCGGGGCCCGACCGGCCAGAACGGGCCGGCCTGTATGTCGGCACCGAGGCGGCGTTGCACCGGGTCGACCGTGCCGACACGGTGGCCTTCCTCGACTTCGACCGAGAGCTGCTTGCGCCTCGCTATCGCGCCGCCGAACAAGCCTTGGCGCTGCTGGTGAGGGCGGCACGTCTGGTCGGACCGCGGGATCGTGGTGGTCGCCTGCTGATTCAGACCTTCGTACCCGAGCACGAGGTGATCGAGGCGGTTCAGAACGCCGACCCCGGCCGATTGGTCGAGGGTGAGCGCCAACGTCGACAGATGCTGGGGCTGCCACCGTTTGGCGCCTACGCCGAAGTGTCCGGTACCGGCAGCGACGAGTTCGTCGCTTCGATCACGCCGGCAGATGGCGTCGTGATCGCCGGCGGGAACGGCGAGTACGTGGCCCGTGGGCCCGACTGGATGAGTCTCGGTCGGGCGCTCAGCACCGGTGTTCGCCCACCGCGAGCGCGGCTTCGGATCGCGGTCGATCCGGCTCGCTAACGGCTCTCGGCGAGGCGCACTTCGAGCAGCCGGAAGCCAGCCTTGCTGGACAGTCGATCGACTTCGAAACCGCGAGTGCTCAACCACCGCTGCAGCGAATCGGCACCGAGATGCTTCTGGACCACGAGCACGGCGGTTCCGTCGCTGGTGAGCCGCGGCAGCCACCGCTGGAGCAGCTCGTGCAGCGCGGCCTTGCCGATTCGGATCGGCGGGTTCGACCAGATCGTCGCGAATCTCACGTCGGCCGGCAGGTCATCCGGAGCGATCACCTCGATGTTGGAGACCGAGTTGCGTTCGGCGTTGGTGGCGGTCAGTCGGCGGGCACGTTCGTTGACGTCGATCGCCCACACCGTCGCAGCCGGCGATCGCAACGCCATCGCGATCGCGATCGCTCCGCTCCCACACCCCAGATCGAGGAGATCGCCGACTGGCGAGGGCGGCGGTGCTTGACGCAGCAGCAACGATGTGCCCGTGTCGAGGTGGCCGTGCGAGAACACGCCACGGTCAGTGAGCATCGTGAAAGCAACGTCGCTCAGCGCGACATCGACCGTTTGTCGATCGCTGCCGACGCTGGGCTGCTCGTCGAAGTACTGCGTCACCGAAGGTAGCCTCGCACGTTATGGGTCATGTGATACGCACCTTCGGAGACCCGGTGCTGAAAACCGAAGCTGCGCCGATCACCGACGTCGATGGCAAACTCGTGCGGCTCGTCGACGACATGCTGACGACACTGGTCGACAGCGGCCTCGGAATTGCGCTCGCTGCACCCCAGATCGGTGTCCGCAAGCAGATCTTCGTCTGGAACCTCGACGGCACACATGAGGCGATCTTCAATCCCGAGATCATCGAGTCTGATGGCGAGTGGGTGTACGACGAGGGTTGCCTGTCGATCCCTGGTTTGTACGTCGAGATGGTGCGACCCAAGACGGTGCTGATGCGCGGTATCGACGTCAACGGTGAGATCGTCGAGCGCGAGGCCGACGAACTCGAGGCTCGCATGTACCAACACGAGATCGACCACCTGCATGGCGTGCTGATGTTCGACCGGATGCAGCCCGACCAGCGCAAGCAGGCGATTGCCGAGTTCCGTCGGCTCGAGCGTGAGGCCGCCACGCCGGCGCCCGCTCGGCCGACGTCACGGCTGCGTCGGTTGCGCTCGCAGTGAGGCTCGTCTTTCTGGGGACACCGGCGATCGCTGTGCCGTCGCTGCAGGCACTCGTCGCCGCCGGGCACGACGTCGCGTTGGTCGTCACCGGCATCGACAAGCGACGCGGCAGGGGAAGTGAAGTGTCACCGAGCCCGGTCAAGGCGGCGGCGCTCGAACTCGGGCTGCCGGTCTCACACGTGGTCGACGACGTGCTCTCGGTCGGCGCCGAACTCGGGGTGGTGGTGGCGTTCGGCAAGATCGTGAAACCGCATGTCCTCGACCAGTTGCCGATGGTGAACCTGCACTTCTCGTTGCTGCCCCGTTGGCGCGGTGCGGCACCGGTCGAGCGGGCCTTGCTGGACGGCGATGCTGTCACCGGGGTGTGCGTGATGGCTGTCGAGGAAGGCCTCGACACCGGAGGCGTCTATGCGCGCTGCGAGGTACCGATCGGTGCGACCACCACAGCCGATCAGCTCAGAGCCGAACTGGTCGCGGTCGGGAACCGGCTCTTGATCGACACGCTGGCGGCCGGGCTCGGGGTTCCCGACGAACAGGTCGGCACCCCCACGTATGCCACCAAGATCGATCCCTCCGAGCTGCGGATCGACTGGTCGCAGCCGATCGAACAGATCGATCGCCTGATTCGTCTCGGCGGGGCCTGGACCACGTTTCGGGGAGCACGGTTCAAGATCCATGCCGCCGAACTGGTCGACGGGCGGATCGTGCCGACGATGGTGCAACCCGAAGGCAAGCCCCGTATGAGTGCCGACGCATGGCGCAATGGCGCCCGACCAACCGACGAGGAACCGTTCGTATGAGCCCCCCTGACCAGCCGACTGCCCGTTCCGTCGCCCTCGACGCGCTGAAGCGAATCGAGTCCGACGGTGCGTACGCCAACCTGGTGCTGGGAGCGATGCTCGATCGCTCTCAGCTCAGCGACGTCGACAAACGTTTCGCCACCGATCTCGTCTACGGCACGACCCGCATGCGGCGCGCCTGCGACGCCGTGATCGACCGGTTCATCACGAAGCCGCCCGACGCTGCGACCCGCACGCTGTTGCGGCTCGGGCGCGTACCAACTCGAGTTCGCCGGTGTTCCCGCCCACGCCGCCGTCGGCGAAACGGTGGCGCTCGCCCCCAAACGGGTGCGCGGCTTCGTGAACGCCGTGCTGCGTCGCGCTTCGGTGACCGACATGGTGTGGCCGTCCGAGTTCGCTCGCCTCAGCTATCCCGATTGGATCGGCGAACTGTTCGTCGCCCAGCTCGGCGAAGACGAAGCCAGCCGGGCACTCCGCACGATGAACACCGCTCCAGGGGTGACCATCCGCGACGACGGATACGTGCAGGACGAGTCGTCGCAGTGGGTGGCTGCCGCGGTCGAGTGCCAGGCGGGAGAGCGGGTGCTGGACACGTGTGCCGCTCCTGGTGGCAAGGCGACCGCGATGGCTTCGTCTGGGGCGATCGTCACCGCAGCCGACAACCGCGCCAACAGGGTCAGCCTGATCACCGAGAACGCTACAGCGGCTGGGTCTCGACATCGAGACCGTCGTCGCCGACGCCACCGACCCGCCGTTCGAGCCGGCATCGTTCGACGCCGTGTTGATCGACGCCCCGTGCAGCGGACTGGGTTCGCTACGGCGGCGGGCCGACGCCCGCTGGCGGATCCAACCGTCCGACGTGGTCGAACTCGCTGATCTCCAGCGCCGGATCCTCGCAGCGTCGGCACCGCTGGTTCGGCCGGGCGGTCGCCTGGTGTACAGCGTGTGCACCATCACGGCCGTCGAGTCGATCGACCACCCCGTGCCAGAGGGGTTCGAGATCGATGGGCGTCAGCCAGAGATCGGCGCATGGCAGCCGTTCGGCCACGGATGGCGGGTGCTTCCGCACGAGGCCGACACCGACGGCATGGTGCTGATTCGGTACCGTCGCACAGCATGAACAAGTCGAACGACTCGGTGGAGCGACTGCTGGCGAAGGTGCTCACGGTCAGCGATGGGGTGTTTCACGGCGCCCGCGATGACACCGGGGGCAGGGGACTGGTGGCCCACCTGGCAGCGAACGGGTTCGATGTGGTCGACCACCAGGTCACCCAGGATGGCTCCGCAGAGGTGGCGACGAGACTGACGGAGATGGCCGAAGGGTTTGCCGGCCTGATCGTCACCACCGGTGGCACGGGCTTCGCTCCGCGCGATCAGACGCCAGAGGGCACTCGTGGCGTGATCGAGCGCGACGCTCCGGGTTTGGCGGAAGCGATGCGTCTGATCAGTCCGTTCGGGCGATTGTCGAGAGGTGTCGCCGGTATTCGAGGAACCGCCATCATCTGCAACACACCGGGTTCACCGAAGGGCGCGATCGAACAGATCGATGCGATCCTCGACGTGTTGCCGCACGCCTTGCGATTGCTCAACGCCGACCCGACCGACCACTGAGCGGCCGACGAGCCTCGTTCAACCGACCAGTTGCGGTGCAACGACCTCGATCCGCATGCCCTCGTAGTAGTGCAACTGGGCCCGAATCGTGCCGTCGTGACGCCACTTGATGATCGCCGGCCTGTCGCAGTAGTCGTGGCGGCGGCCGTATCGGTAGTGCTCTTCGTAGCGCCGCGATCCGTTGGCGAAGAAGCCCTGCACCGCAGGTGTGCCGAGTGCCGGGTCATGCAGCCGGCCGAGCCGGTAGTGACGAACCTGTTTGACCTCGCCACTCGGGCGATATCGCGAGTGGGCGGGAGTCTTCGGGTCCGGATCCTCGAGGGCACCGCGGGACAGCCACGACACCGACTCCAACAGGCCGCCAGTCCAACACTCGAACGCGACCGGTGAAGTCGCGCGGGATCTGTTCTTCGTCGGTCACCGTGATGGTGGCGACGAAACGGAACGACATCGAGTTGGGGAGCATGTCCACTAACAGTCTCATCGGCCTGCTCGATGGAACGCTTGAGGTGGCCGGGCGACGGCGCCCGCAATCCTTGTGCGGGCCAGGAGCGATCGGTCGGTAACCTCAGCGGTCGTGCTGCGTCTGGTTCTTCCGAAGGGGTCGCTCGAACGGGCGACATTCGAACTGTTCGAGGCTGCCGACCTGAGCGTCGTGCGGTCGTCGGCGGTCGACTACAAGGCGTCGATCGATGACCCGCGTGTCGACGAGGTCCGGATCCTGCGCCCACAGGAGATCGCCGGGTACGTCGCCGAGGGCCTGTTCGACATCGGAATCACCGGTCGTGACTGGGTCGAGGAAACCGGCGCCAACGTCGAGAGCCTCGGCGAACTTCAGTACTCGAAGGCCACGTCGAACCCGGTCAAGGTGGTGGTGGCGGTCGCCTCCGACTCGCCGGTGCGCAGTGTCGAAGACCTTCCGTCCGGAGTGCGGGTCGCCTCCGAGTACCCGGAGATGACCAAGCGCTACTTCGCCGCCAAGGGTGTCGACGCCGATGTTCGCCTGTCGTACGGCGCCAGCGAGGCCAAGATTCCCGACATCGCCGACTGCGTGGTCGACATCACCGAGACCGGTCGGGCACTGCGCGCTGCGGGCCTTCGCGTGATCGACACGATCCTCACCAGTTTCACCGAGGTGGTCGCCAACCCGATCAGCTTCGCCGACCCGGTCAAGCGCCACGCTATGGACCAGCTGATGACGTTGTTGAACGGCGCCCTCGAAGCGCGCGGCAAGGTGCTGCTGAAACTCAATGTCGTCGCCGCCCAGCGTGATGCCGTGCTGGCCGAGCTGCCGGCGGCGAAATCACCGACCATCAACCAACTCGCCAACGGTGACTACGCGATCGAGACGGTGGTTGAGAAGAACGGCATCAACCGCCTGATTCCCTCGCTGCGGGAAGCGGGTGCCACCGATCTGCTCGAGATCCCGATCCTCAAGATCGTGCACTGATGTTGGCCGGAACGGTCTCTGCGTTCGATCAGGCCAAGGGGCTTGGCACGGTGACGACCGACGCGGGCCAGGAGTACTCGTTCCATGCGATCGAGATCGACGACCGGACCCGAACGATCGACATCGGGCAGCCGGTTCGATTCCAGCCGCTCCCGAAGTTCGGCCGCTACCAAGCCAGCCGGATTCGCAAGGTCTGAGGTGGACGACCGGGAACGTCGCATCATCGACGTCCTGATCGCTCTGCAACCGGGCGAGGTCACCACGTACGGCGACATCGCCGACGTGGCGGGCTATCCGAAACACTCCCGGTTGGTGGGCCGGATCCTGCAGACCACCGACATCGAGGTGCCGTGGTGGCGAGTCGTCAACGTCGCCGGCCGCCTCGTGCCAGGTCACGAGCGTGAGCAATCCGAGCTGCTGAGCGAGGAGGACGTACTGATCCGCAACGGCCACGTGAAGTCGGCCCCGCACGGCCGCTTCAGCCGCCGCTGACCGGAGCGGGTCAGGGCCCTTTCCGTCGCACCCTTCTCAATCGTCGCCGGTCGCGGAAGACTGACCGGTTTGGGCCTTGACGCTGACGAACGCCATGCGGATGTTCGCCAGGGCGTCCTTCATGGTTGGTGCATCGTCGCCGAGTCGCTGGCCGAGGCCTTCGACCAGCATCGCCATCGAATCGATCGCCAGCGATGCGGACACGAGGTCAGGGCTCGGTGCCGACAGGTGGATCGCCGCCAGCTCGTAGAGCCCCATCACATGGTTCGTCACGACGACTTCGGCGGGCACGTCGGACAATCGTGCCCTCGCCTCCGCCATCGCAGCCTCGATCTCGGCTGCCTGGTCGGCGCCCCGTTGGTTGGCGTCGTTGCTGGTCACGTCGGTTTCGTCACTCACCTGCGCTACCCTATCGAGGTCGGTCGTTTCGGCGACCGACGTACAATCGAGGCGAAGTGGGGCCAGCTACACGGGCTCCCACCCGGCCACGGTTCCGTGCACCGCGCGGAACATGTGCGTCGAGGTTGATGATGATCACGGCTTGCAGGTACCCGTCGCTGACGGATCTCCTGCCCGTCTGCTCCGCATTGACTTCGCGTCGAGCAGACCCGCAGAGCGACTATGGGGGAGGCAAACCCATTGCACAGGAGTGATCAGTCATAGCACCGCCGAAGAGCGACCAACACCGCGTCAACGACCGAATCAGGGCCCGCGAGGTCCGATTGATCGGTCCCGACGGCAATCAACTCGGGATCAAAGCAGTTCCCGAAGCGCTCCGGATGGCCCGTGGGCTCGACCTCGACCTCGTCGAAGTTGCGCCGATGGCGAACCCCCCGGTGTGCCGGATCATGGACTACGGAAAGTTCCGGTACGAAGAAGCGCAGAAAGCCAAGGAAGCGCGGCGCAAGACCGTCCACGTCACGATCAAGGAAGTCAAGTTCCGTCCGAAGATCGGCAAGGGTGACTTCGACACCAAAATGCGGCACCTCACCGAGTTCATCGAAGAGGGCCACAAGGTGAAGGTCACCCTGCAGTTCAGAGGCCGCGAGATGGCGCACCCCGAACTGGGGCGCAAGATTCTCGACGATGTGATCACCACCGTCGGTCCGATCGCCAAGGTCGAAAGCCAGGCCCGCATGGAAGGTCGCAGCATGACACTCGTGCTGTCTCCCGACAAGAAGGCCCAAGAGGCGATCAAGAAGGCAGCGGAGGAAGCGGCCAAGAAGGCGGCTCACGAAGCTGAAATGGCGGCTGTGACCGAATCCGACCAACCAACAGCCGAGGCTGTGGCTCCCGTCGAAGAGCCCGAAGCAGCACCGGAACCTGCAGAACTCACCGATGAGTCCGCAGCGACCACCGAGGCCGATGCCGACGAGGCGCCGACCGAAGTACCAGGAGACAACTGATGCCGAAGATGAAGACATCGAAGACCGCCGCCAAGCGGTTCAAGAAGACCGCCAAGGGTCAGCTGCGTCACGAGCAGCAAAACAACCAGCACAAGTTCGAGTCGAAGACGTCGAACCGCAAGCATCGCCTCGACCGTGATGCCGACGTGCACCCGTCCGACGCGAAGAAGATCAAGCGACTCCTCGGCGAGCGCTGATCCAGACACTGATCAGCATCGACTGACCGACACAAGGAGAATGACATGGCACGCGTCAAGCGCGGTGTGGCTGCCAAGAAGCGCCACAAGAAGGTACTCAAGCAGGCCAAGGGCTACTACGGCAACAAGAGCCGTTCGTTCCGGGCCGCCAACGAGCAGGTGCTCCATAGTGGGCAATACGCATTCCGTGACCGGCGTGCGAAGAAGGGCGAGTTCCGTCGCCTCTGGATCCAGCGCATCAACGCTGCGTGTCGCCAGAACGACATGACCTACAGCCGCTTCATCGCCGGCCTCAACGCGGCCGGCATCGAGGTCAATCGCAAGGTGCTCGCCGACTTGGCGGTCACCGATGCGGCCGCCTTCTCCGGCCTCGTTGCACAAGCCAAGGCAGCGCTCTAGGAGCAACGCCCTGAGCGAACAACTGACCTTCAGCAATCCGAAGGTTCAACGGCTGCGGCGCCTTTTGGGGCGTCGTAGTTCGCGTCTGGATGAGGGTGCCTTCGTCGTCGAAGGTGCGGTCCTGATCGCCGAGGCGGTCGCCGCCGGATGGCACGTCGAGGCAGAGTTCATCGCTGCCGGCTCGGCGTTCATCTCCGATGCGCCGATCTTCGAACTCGCCGAGGGCGTGCTCGAACGCGTCGCCTCGACCGAGCGCCCGCAGCCCAACCTGGCGGTCGTTCGAATGCCCGATGCGGTGGTCGACCTCGCCGCCGCTTCGTTCGTGTTGATCGCCGACCAACTCAACGACCCCGGCAACCTGGGAACGATCCTGCGCTCGGCGGAGGCAGCCGGCGTCGAGGCGGTCGTGTTGACGCCCGGGTCGGTCGACGCCTACAACCCCAAGGTGGTTCGGGCCAGCGCCGGCGCGCTCTTCAATGTGCCGGTCGTGTCGGCGACGCTGGTCGAGGTTCGAGCGGCCGGCCTGCGCCTGATCGGCACGTCGTCACACCAAGGCAACCAGCACACCGATGCCGACTGGAGTGGTCGCGTGGCGATCGTGCTCGGCAACGAGGCACATGGGCTCTCCGATGACACCGCTGTCGATGATTGGGTGAGGATCGAGCACCACGGGCGAGCCGAAAGCCTCAACGTGGCAATGGCTGCCACGATTCTGTGCTTCGAAGCCGCCCGTCAACGCTGACGAGCCACCGTCGGGCTGTTCCCGAGCAACAACTTCGTCCTCGTCGTCCGGTGCAGGCTCGTCGTTGGTCGTCGTCGTGGTCGTGGAACTCGGCGCCACCGTCGTTGTCGTGGTGCTGGTCGAGGTCGTCGAGGTCGTCGAGGTCGTCGAGGTCGTCGAGGTCGTCGAGGTCGTGGTGCTGCTGGTGGTGCTGGTGGTGCTGGTGCTGGTGGCTCCCGGGATGCTGGTGGAAGTGGTCGGGACGGTCGTGGTGATGGCCGGCGTGGGGACGGGCGACGGGTTCGGGGCCGGCTTGCCTGCCAGCACGGCGGCAACGACATCGCGGATGAACGAGGCGCGGGAATCGGAGGCGGCATCGACCAGATGTACGGAATCCTGGTACGAGCTGGCGTCGTTGGCGACGTCGGTGAGAGCCCAGTCGGCCAGAACGCAGCGTTGCGCGGCGACACACCACCGCCGCAGCGCTTCGGAGTAGGCCGCCTCAGCTGGTGCGACCGACGCGCCGGGTCGGGCCTGCGTGGTGACGACGATCACCGGTCTGGTGCCCGCCAGGGCGAACACCCGCTCCCACCGTGTGATCCAGCTCTGGGCGTCATAGGCCAGCGCATCGTTGGTGCCGAGCGCCAGCACCACGATGTCTCCGAGTGCCTCGGCATCCGACCACATCTGCAGCAACTCGAGCCCTGCTGGTGCGCAGGTGTCGTTGCCCGGCTCTGGGTCGCGAAGGATGTCCTGCGAGCGTCGACCGCTCGATTGCAGCACCTCACAGTGCCATCCGAATGACATCGTTCGGCCGCTGACGCCGTCGACCGCCGACGTGCATCCGATCTCCGCCAGCCGCCGTGTGTAAATCCGCTCGGCACCGTCGATCAGCGAGTCGCCGACGACGGCGACCTGGCAGCCGTCGGCGCCACCATCCCCGATCGTCGGGATTGGCCAGGACGGCGTCAACATCGACCGTCCGGCGTCGATCTCGGTGAGCATGATCCGTGTCCGGTGGTCGGCCTTGCCGGTTGCCGGCAGCCTGACCGAGCGTTGAAACTGCTTGACCGCCTCGGTCGTCGCCGGACCGTACACCCCGTCGGCAGCGATCTCGGCGGTGACCACGATGTTCAACATGCGCTGTAGCAACAGCACCTCGATGCCGGTGTCGCTTTCCTGCAATGTCGGCAGCAGGTCGAGGTCGGTGGTGCTCGTGGCGGTGGTCGTGGTGAGCGACGAGCCCGGCGCAGATGTCGCCGCCGTCGTGATGGTCGTCGAGGTGTTGTCAATCCGGGCTGCCAGCGAGCGTTCGGCGGGTGTCGTGGTTTCGTCGGCGACCGTGCCCAACGTGCTGTCGATCGATGCGGCGTCGATCGTCGGGTCGTGTGCGGCGTCGCGTGTCATCGAGATCGCGGCGACGGCGAACACGGCGACAGCCGACACGGTGAACGTGCCGACGAACAGCGTGCGCCGCTCGGCGAGACGAGCAGCTTCCGAAGACCCCACGCCACGACGTTACGTAAGACCGACCCGACTGCCACCACCGTCATCTCCGCGTGATGACGACAACTTCACCTCGTACTCGTCGCTTCGGGAACCAGCGGTGGTTCCCGAAGCGATTTGTCGCGGTTGGATCGCGGCGTTCGTCGGAACTGGTTGGGCTCTGGTGTGAACTGCGCGTAGTCTGGAGCGCTGTGACGATGGTTCTGCGATTTCGGTGCCCCGGGCGGACAGCCTGGGGACGGCGCCGCTGACAGCTTGCGCGCTCGCACCTGAGTCCATCCGGGGATGATTCTGTTCGCTCCCGTACGCTCGTCGTGTTGAAAGGACTCCCGTGATCGACGATATTCGTGCTGCCCGTGATGCAGCACTGGAACAGGTGGCAGGCGCCGATTCGCCCGAATCGCTCGCTGAGCTCGATACCCGATTGCTCGGCAAGAAGGGTCGACTCGCCCAGCTCAAGACGCAGCTCGGTTCGCTGGCCACGATCGACGAGAAGAAGGCCGCCGGTCAGGCGGTCAACGAGGCGCTCCAATCCGTGACGGCGGCGCTCGACGCCCGCACCGCCGAGCTCGGTGAGGCGGCGCTGGCTGCCAGGGTCGAATCCGAACGGATCGACCTCACCGAGTACGTCGGCAAGCCGACCCGCGGCCACGCCCACGTGGTGACCCAGGCATGGGAACGACTCGAGGACGTGTTCATCGGTCTCGGTTTCCGGGTCGCCGAAGGCCCCGAAGTCGAGACCGACTGGCACAACTTCGAGGCCCTCAACATGGGGGAGGGGCACCCGGCCCGCGGAGAGTTCGACACCCTGTTCGTCGACCACGCGCCACCAGGCGAGCAACCCGGGCGCACGGTGCTGCGGACCCACACATCACCGGTCCAGATCCGAACGATGCTCGAGCAAGAGCCGCCGATCTACATCGTCGCCCCTGGTCGCGTGTTCCGCCGTGACACCCCCGATGCCACCCACATGCCGGTGTTCCACCAGATCGAAGGGCTGGTGATCGACCGCAACATCACGATGGCCGACCTGGCCGGCACGATCGAAGCATTCACGAAGGCGTTCTTCGGTGCCGACTTCTCGTCGCGTTTGCGGCCCTCGTACTTCCCGTTCACCGAACCGTCGGCCGA
Source organism: uncultured Acidimicrobiaceae bacterium (assembly GCA_963700265.1). Taxonomy (GTDB): domain Bacteria; phylum Actinomycetota; class Acidimicrobiia; order Acidimicrobiales; family Ilumatobacteraceae; genus Ilumatobacter. The sequence goes on from CAVOWX010000015.1 coordinate 329,888, forward strand.
GTTCGACATCCAGCGCCCGGATGGATCCTGGCTGGAGCTGGGCGGGTGCGGCATGGTGCACCCCAACGTGCTGATCGCCGGTGGCCTCGACCCCGAGGAGTGGAGCGGGTTCGCGTTCGGGTTCGGGATCGACCGGATGGCGGTTTTGCGCCACCAGATCGCCGACATCCGCGACATGTTCGTCAACGACATCCGCTTCATCGAGCAGTTCTGAGAAAGGGGCAGCGACATGAAGATCCTTCTTTCGTGGCTCAACGAATACGGCGACTTCGCCGACCCCACCGACGATGCCGCGGTAGCGCGTCTCGCTGAGGTCATGACCGGACTCGGGCTCGAGGTCGGCGACATCGATCGCGTCGGCGACACCGTCGACGGTGTGATCACCGCCCAGGTCAAGCGGCTCGTCCAACACCCCGACGCCGCCAAGGTGCAGCGTGTCTACGTCGACGCCGGCGACGGAAACGAACGTCACGTGTGGTGCGGTGCGTTCAACATGAGCGAGGGCGACGTCGTGCCGATGGCCACGTTCGGCACCACCATGCCCAACGGGATGACGATCGAGCGGCGAGGCATCCTGGGCATCGACTCCGAGGGGATGCTGTGTGCCCCCGACGAACTCGGGCTCGGAAGCGACCACAGCGGGATCCTGATCCTGCCTGCCGGAACTCCGTTGGGCGTTCCGTACGGAGCAGGCGCTCGGTATCGAACCGGACATCCTGTTCGACCTCGATGTCACGCGCAACCGGCCCGATTGCTGGGGTTACGTCGGGATCGCCCGTGATGTGGCGGCCCAGATGGGTGTCGAGTTCCGCCCGCCGCAACCAGCGTTGACGGTCACCGGTGATCAACGCACGGCCCCGGTCGAGTTGATCGACGGCGACAAGTGCGGCCGTTTCACCAGCATCGTGCTGTCGGGAGTGCAGGTCGGGCCGAGTGCCGAGTGGATGCAGCGCCGCCTCAGGGCGGCCGGCATGCGCCCGATCAGCAATGTCGTCGACGTGTCGAACTACGTCATGCTCGAACTCAACCAACCCAACCATGCCTACGACCTCGACACGCTCGGCGGTGGAGGGTTCCGTGTCCGCGTCGCCGCCGAAGGCGAGCAGATGCAGACGCTCGACGGCGAGACCCGCACGTTCACGCCCAACGATCTGCTGATCTGCGATGCCGACGACCGGCCGATCGGTATCGGTGGCGTGATGGGCGGCCGCAACACCGAGATCACCAGCGCCACCGACACGGTCGTTCTGGAGATCGCCTGGTTCCAGATGTTGACCGTGCTGCAGACCTCGGCCCGACTCGGACTTCGGTCGGAGGCCTCGGCCCGGTACGAGCGCGGCTGCGACCCGTACATCATCGACACCGCCCAGGCGCGGTTCGCCGAGCTGCTCTGCGAGACATGCCCCGATCTGGTGGTTCACGCCGGTTCGGTGGATCAACGCGGCCCAGGGCTGCCACAACAGCAGCGCTCGACCACCGTTCGCATCAGAGAGGTCAACCGGATTCTCGGCACCGATCTCGTCGCCGACGACTTGCCTGGGCTGCTCGACGCGATCGGCTACGCCGTGTCCGGAGACGGAGACACGCGCACGGTCGCACTCCCGTCCTGGCGGCCCGACAGCGAAGCCGAGGTCGATGTGATCGAGGAGATCGCACGCCACTACGGCTACGCCAAGCTCGGCAAGTCGGTGCCCACCTCGACGGTCCACGGCGGTCTCTCCGTGCGTCAGCAACGCAGGCGCCGGCTGAGAGACCTCCTGCTCGGTCTCGGGATCTCCGAGGCGATGCCGAATCCGTTCCTGGCACCCGACACGCTCGCCAAAGCCGGGCTCGACGGACCGACGATCAGCATCACCAATCCGCTGATCGTCGAGGAGAGCGTGCTGCGCACGTCGTTGCGTCCCGGCCTGCTCGAAGCGATCGCCTACAACGAGTCGCATCGCCGTGCCGGTGTCAAGCTGTTCGAGATCGGCCACGTCTACCCACCCGGCGACGGTGAGCTGCCCGACGAATACGAGGCCTTGTGTGTCGTGCTGTCCGGCAACGAGGCACCGGCCGCGATGGCGGTGTGGCGCGAGATCTCGAACACCCTCGGCGTCGGCGCCCGCGTCGATCAAAGCCGTGTTCCCGCCGGGCTACACGCCACTCGGTCGGCGGTGCTGCAGGCCGGCAAGCAGCCCAGCGGGGCGGTCGGCGAGATCGATCCCAGGTGTGCTCCAGCGGTTCGACGTGGCCGAGCGGGTGGCGATCCTCGAGCTCAACCTCGATGAGTTGCTCGGGCGTGATCCCAAGCCGTCGGCCTGGAAGCCGGTCAGCCGGATGCCGTCGAGCGACCTCGATCTGGCATTCGTGATGGCCGACGATGTCCCCGCCGAGAAGCTCGATCGGGCGATTCGACAGGGTGCCGGCGCACTGCTTGACCGACCTCGAGCAGTTCGACGTGTTCCGCGGGCTGTCGCTCGGCGATGGGCGACGCAGCCTGGCCTACCGTCTGCGACTTCAGGCCGCCGACCGCAACCTGACCGACGCGGACATCGCCGACGTCGCGGCGTGGCGCCGTCGCAGCGGCCGGCAAGCTCGGCGCCGAGCTGCGAGGCTGACGGATGGCGGGTGAACGTCGATCTGGCCAGGATGCTGGCCTCGCTCGACATCGAACAGCGTCCCGGGCGCTTCACGTTCGTCACCGGCGACTGGCCGTAGCTGCGGGCCGTCGCCCACGCGACGATCTCCGAGAGCGAGGGGCTGACGTCGGTGGTGACCGTGGAGGACGCGCCGCTCGGTCGGTGCGCCGGTCGATTTCGAGGCCGGCCTGGCTGACGCTGACGGTGTGGAGCTCGCTCGAGGCGGTCGGTCTGACCGCCGCCGTCAGTCGGGTGCTGGCGGACGCCGGTATCGCCTGCAACACCCTCTCCGGCTACCACCACGACCACCTGCTCGTCCCGGCAGATCGGGCCGACGAAGCAACGCGATCCTGCGCCAACTCAGCAGCCGCTGAGTGCGGAGGGCCGCTGACGAGCGGCTACTGCTTGCCCATCTCCGAGCGGTGCTCGGTGGCAGCGTCGGGGGTTGCCCCTCGCTCGTGCAAGTGCACCTCGACCTTGTGGAGCTGAGCCGGTGAACCGGAACGGTGATTCGTAGGTCGTTCCGACCGGTGCTCCGTTGTCGCACCCGATGTCGAGCCCGCTGAACGGCATCCATCCGCGGATGATGCGCGGGATGTCGACCGTGGCGACCGAGGTGCCATCGACGACAACTCGCCGCGGCCGGCGATCCGGTCGATCTTGGTGAGCGTCCACGTGATCGTGTGATCGCCGGGGGTCAACGGCTGGCTGCCGTCGTAGCTCATGACGTTCGAGCGGAAAGTGGTAGTGGAAACAGGGCAGACCGTCTTGGACGAACATCGCGTAGCCGCCCCAACGGTCACCACTGGCGTAGAGCGCGCCCTCACATCCCGACTCGGGGACGGTGACGTGCGCAGTGATCGTGTGACTGGTGTTCTGCAGACGTGGAGCGGCGTCGGACGGGAACTCGCTCGAGGCCGGGGAACAACGTCCAGTCCTGGCGCACCGGACGTCGCGGACGGCTTCCGCCGCCGGCCCGCTCGTCGACCGGCAGCACCTGGTACTTGGCGGCTTCTTCCCACCACCGCTCGACGAGCTCCTTGACGCGCTCGGGATGCTGCCTCGGCGAGGTCGTCGTGCTCGGAGAAGTCGGCGTCGATGTGGTAGAGCTCCCACGTGTCGTCGTCGAGGCCGGTGCGCGGATCGTGCACGGTGACGGCCTTCCAGCCGTCGGCCACGATGCCACGGTGGCCCAGCATCTCGAAGTGCTGGACCGACTTGCGAGTCGGTGCGTCCGGATTCGGCGAAGGTATATGCCAGCGACGTCCCGGGAACCGGCATCTGGTCGATCTCCGTTCACGCCGCGAGGCGGTGTGATCCCGGCGATCTCCAACACCGTCGGAGTGAGGTCGCTGACGTGGTGGAACTGGTGGCGAACCGTGCCGGCGGCGGCTCTCGGGCAAGCCCGTGCGGCCAGTGGATCACGAGCGGGTCGCGGACGCCGCCGCCGTGCGTGTTCTGCTTGTAGAACTTGCACGGCGTGTTGCCCGCCATCGCCCAACCGAGCGGGTAGTTGTTGAACCACTGCGTCTCGCCGATCTCGTGGCTGAGTTCGATCGCCTGGTCGATCGTCATCGGGGCGCGCTCGAAGTACTGGCCCTGGTGCAGGGTGCCGACCTGGCTGCCTTCCTGCGATGCGCCGTTGTCACTCATCACGACGAAGATCGTGTTGTCGAGCGAGCCGGTCCGTTCCAGCACCTCGATCAGGCGGCCGATCTCGCGGTCGGTGTGGGTCAGCATCGCCGCGAACGCCGCCTGATACCGCACGAAGAGCTGTCTGCTCGCGGTCGGACAGGTCGTCCCACACGCGCACACCCGGGTTGCGGGGCGGCAGTTGGGTGGATTCGGGAATCAGTCCGGTCGCCTTCTGGCGTGCGATCCGTTCGTCGCGCGTGGCGTCCCATCCCTTCTCGAAGACCGGCACGTACTCGTCGATCATGTGCTTGGGCACGTGGTGCGGCGAGTGTCCGGCGCCGAATGCCAGATACAGGAAGAACGGCCGCTCCGGCGCGACGGACCGTTGGTCGCTGACGAGCCGTACGGCGTTGTCCATCAGGTCGGTGGTGAGGTGATAGTCCGGCGTGTCGGGGTCGGAATGTGATGGTTGTCGGCGGTGAGGAACGGCTCCCAGTGGTTCATGGCGCCATCCATGAAGCCGTAGAAGCGGTCGAATCCGCGCTGGGTCGGCCACTGGTGGAACGGCCCGGCCGGACCACTGTGATGCATCGGGGTGAGGTGCCACTTGCCGATCGCGAAGCTGTTCCAGCCCTGCTCGCGGAGGATCTCCGGAAGCATCGCTGACCGCTTCGAGATGGCGCCTCGGTAGCCGTCGAACCCGAGGTCGTAGTTGGCGAGCGATCCCATCCCGACGGCGTGGTGGTTGCGGCCCGTCAGGAGCGAGGCCCGCGAGGGTGAGCACAGCGACGTGGTGTGGAAGTTGGTGTAGCGCACGCCGCCGTCGCGCCAGCCGATCGATGTTGGGGGTCGAGATCTCCGAGCCGTAGCAGCCGAAATCGGAGAAGCCGACATCGTCGAACACGCAGTAGATCGACGTTCGGCGTGCCGGCCGACGGCGTGGGCTCGTCGGGCCAGAACGGGTCCGACTCGGTCATCGTGCGTCCGACGCGGCGTGCGTTGCTCTCGCTCATCGGGGTCCCCCAGAACTTCGAGATTTGACGAGATGTTAGCCGATTGGATAACTAGTGGGAAGAGGCTCATTCGATCGTGGCTGCAGCGTCAACGACTCGTACAGCGCGCCAGATGAGCCTCGACCTAGGCGTGCTCTCGATGACTCGACATCGATCGAGTCCAACAGCAGCGGTGCCGAACACGCTGTAGCACACCTGGATCGAGACCGCCGCCACGCACGCGGGCCTTGGCTTCCGCCTCGACCAGTCGGTGTCGTCCTCGGATGTGCTGGGCGGTGCGATACGAGCCGCTCGGTCATCGCTCGCACCATCGCCGAGGAGATCGGGAACTCGTCGCCGGGCGTCACCGAGTCCGGGTGGTCGACCTGCGAGCGAACGATCGCCTGCAAGGTAGGCGTGACCACCGATCCCAGCAGCGGGGTGTTCGCTCCGTCGCCGTGCTGCTCGATGAAGTCGTCCCTGAGCGACTGGAGCCCCGCCGCCAATGCTGCGTCCTTGCCGCCGAAGTAGTGATGCACCAGCCCGTAGTTGACGCCCGCCTCGGCGGCCAGCTGGCGCCCAGAGATGGCGTTCGGAGCGTGCTGCGTCAGCAGTCGGCCGGCAGCCTGGGTCAACGCCGAGCGGGCGCCCTCGAGGGTCGCGGCGACGGCGTCCCGCCGGTGTCGATGCTGAATCGGTCGAATTCGTCATCGAACTCCTTGCCAACGTCTAGCCGTGTGGCTAATATATCCGACAGGTTCGTCCGCACGCAAGAGGAGCTCGATATGGGTGAAGCAGTACGTGACTGGGCCAGCGACTACGACCTGTTCGATCAGGGACTACGTCGCCGATCCGTTCCCGGTGTGGGACGAGCTGCGCGCAGGGCTGCCCCGTCGCACACACCGACCGGTGGGGTGGCTCGTGGTTGCCGACCACGCTACGCCGACGTCACTGCGATCGCCCGCGACGTCGAGCACTTCAGCTCGCGCAGCGTCTCGGTGATCACGCCGACGGGCGACGACACCCAGTTGCTGCCCGCCGGAGTTCCGCCGATCAGCGCCGACCCGCCCGAGCACACGTGGACGCGACGCCTGCTGCTGCCGTGGTTCTCGCCGAACCGTGTCGCCGAGTACGAGGTGGTCACGCGTGAACTGTGCCGGCGGTTGGTCAACGGTTTGATCGAGGCACGGCAGCGCCGACGCCGCTGCCGACTACGCCCAGCAGATCCCGGTTCGCGTCATCGGGCTCGTGCTCGGCGTGCCCGAGTCGATGTCGGACACGTTCACCGGATGGGTCCGCGACATCCTCGAGTTCGCACACGATGCCGACCGTCGCAACGGTGCGCGAGACGAGCTTGCCGCCTACTTCTTCGGCGAGATGGACACCCGACGCGGTGGCGACGGCAACGATCTCATCAGCGAACTGCTGCGCACCGATCACGACGGGGTCGCCGGTCCCCGACGGACACATCCTCGGAACCGTCGCCCTGACGCTGATCGCCGGTGTCGACACCACGTGGTCGGCGATCGGTTCGGCGTTGTGGCACCTCGCCACACACCCCGAGGATCGCCGCCGGCTCGTTGCCGAACCGGAGTTGATGCCGATCGCGATCGAGGAACTGCTGCGGGCCTACTCACCCGTCACGATGGCTCGGATCGTCACGGAGGACGTCGAGTTCGCCGGCTGTCCGATGCACGCAGGCGACCGCGTGCTGCTCAACTTCCCGGCGGCCAATCGTGACCCAGCCGCATTCCCAGACGCCGACAAGGTACAGATCGATCGCGAGATCAACCGGCACGTGGCGTTCGGGGCAGGCATCCATCGGTGTGCGGGCTCGAACCTGGCCCGCATGGAGATGCGCGTCGCAGTCGAGGAGTGGCTCGCCCGAATCCCCGAGTTCGAACTCGATCCGACCGAAGAAGTCACCTGGGCCGGCGGCCAAGTCCGCGGCCCACGCACGATCCCGGTCACCTTCGGCTGACGTCACCGACCAGCCTCCGGCCGACCGAGCGATCACACTCGGTCGGCCGGGACCACCCAATCGGGGCCTTGGCTGAGGCGATAGACGCGGACATCGCCGATGTGGCGAAGGTTTCGTTCGCCGAGGCTGCGCAGAGAGAAGCGGTGGTCACTGGCGATGCTGTCGCGGAGGCTCACGTCGATGTTGACCGCTCCGGCCCGGCCGATCGTGCCGAGTCGACTGGCGAGATTGACGACCGGTCCGTACAGGTCGCCGTCGCGCGCCAGCGCCTGGCCGCTGGCCATGCCGATCCGTAGCCCTGGCAGGAGCTCGTCGAGCCTCGCTGCCTCAGACATTTCGAGTGCGATCGACGCAGCGGAGTGTGGGCTGACGACGGTGAACATCGCAGCGTCACCGATCATCTTGACGATTCGGCCGCCATGTTGCACGACAGCATGGTTGACGAGTTGATCGAACCGGCCGACGACCTGTGCCAGTTCGTGTTCGTCGAGTTGCAGGCTGAGCTCGGTGAACTTGACGAGATCGGCGAATCCGATCACCTGTGCGGGTCCGTCGACCGCCGACGAGAGCACGACTTGGCGGCGTGCGGCGGCGCGGAGGTGGCGTCGGAACGAGTAGTCGATCACATCGGTCATGAACGGCAGCAGTTCGCCGGCTCGCAGCGCGAACGAGTTCGACTCGTACTGGGCGATCGCCTGGGGATCAGCGTCTGCCGTTGCTTCACGGCGCTCCTCGGACCGGGATTCGGTGGCGTCGACGATCGCCGCCGCGACCTGCGCCATCGAGACACCGACCACTCTGGCGACACCGACCGAGAGTTCAGGGTCGAGCAGCCCACGATCGGTCAACCCGACCAGCGACCGCAGGATCGCCACGTCGCGCTTGGTGAACGTGCGCTCGCTGTCGCCGGCATCGACAAAGCCCAGCGCCCGCCAGAAGATCCGGACGACCTCGACGTCGGTGCCGACTCGGTCGGCCAACTCGTCGATCGTGAACTTGCCGGGCTTGGGGAGCACGACCGCATCGATCGCCAGGAGTTCGTCGGTTCCGGTCGCCTCGGCGGCGTCGATCGCTTCCGGCGTCAGCCCGAGATCTTCGAGGACTTCACGGATGGTCCGCGGCCTACGCCTCAGGAATTTGCTCACGGTTCGATCGTACGCGGCCTGGCGCCGGCACCCTCCCGCTCGCGGTCAGTTGGCGGCGAGGTCGTCGGGAGCGTCGGCCAACCAGGCCAGCCGTCCGCCTTGACGCCGCAGCACGGTCCGCCACAGACGATCGGGCGCGTCTGCGAACACGTCGCTCGGCTCGGCGTCGAGCACCAGCCATGCGCCGGCCTCGATCTCGCCCTCCAACTGCCCGGGGCCCCACCCGGCGTAGCCCCTGAACACGCGCACCGATTCGACGTGAGCCGCCATCATCGCCGGGTCGGTCGTGAGATCGGCCGAGGCGACGCGCCCGGCCACCGGTGAGAGGTCGTCGGTGGCCTCGCTGATCGGCCGCTTGGCGAGCGCCAAGGCGATCAACGCATCCGGCTCGACGGGCCCACCGTCGAAGATCGCCGCCGGTGCGGCCTGGAGATCGATCCACCGATCGAGTGGGTCGCCGAGCGGCTCGTCGGTCGGGCGGTTGATGACGACGCCGAGGGCGCCCTCGTGATGGTGCTCGAGCATGTAGACGACCGTGCGGTCGAAGTTCGGGTCCTCGAGTGGGGGAGTGGCAACGAGCAGCCGACCCTTGGTGAGCACCGAACCTGGAATCACACCCCCATTGTGGCGCGTTCTGGATCTGACACCGATGGTTGTATGAAGATACGAAGTAATGTATAGTCATGCGTCATGGTTCAGGTCGGCATCATCGGTGCGTCGGGTTTCACCGGCGCCGAGCTCCTACGGCTCGCAGCACAACACCCCGCCTACGACGTGGTGTACGCCACCGGCGAGACCCAGGCCGGCACTCGTGCCGCTGACCTGTACCCCAACCTGGCCAGTGTGTATCCCGATCTCGTGTTCGAGACCTTCGACATCGACCGGGCGCGTGGACTCGACCTGGTGTTCTTGGGTCTGCCGCACGAGGCCTCGATGGCACTCGCCCCACAACTTGTCGGCCACGTCGGGTGCGTCGTCGACCTGTCCGCTGCCTACCGTCTCAAGGACGCCGCCCACTATCCGACCTACTACGGCTTCGAACACGACCAGCCCGGCTTGTTGGCCGACGCTGTCTACGGTCTGCCCGAACTGCATCGGTCACAGCTGAAGGGGGCACAGCTGATCGCCACACCGGGGTGCCACGTGACGACCGCCGTGCTGGCGCTGCGGCCGTTCGTCGAAGCCGGTCTGATCGAGGAACACGGCGTGACGATCACCACGATGACGGGTATCACCGGTGCCGGCCGCAAGCCGACCAACACCAATCTGTTCACGAGCATCGACTCGAACGTCGAGGCCTACGGATTCCTCACCCACCGGCACACGCCCGAGATCGAACAAGAACTCGGTGCCGAAGTGCTGTTCACTCCCCACCTGGTTCCGATGAGCCGGGGCCTGCTTGCCACCTGCCACGCCCGGCCCGCTCGAGGTGCGGCGCTGTCGACCGAGTCGTTGCTGACAGTCCTGCGGGAGCGGTGGGCCGATGAACCGTTCATGGTGGTCACCGATGGTTCGCCATCCACGAAGGCGACGCTCGGCTCGAACGCAGTGCACGTCACTGCCCGGTACGACAGCCGCACCAACACGGTGTTGGCGATCGCAGCCCTCGACAATCTCACCAAAGGCGCCTCAGGAGGCGCCGTCCAGTCGGCCAATGTGGCGCTCGGCCTCGACGAGACCGCCGGGCTCACCAAGATCGGTGTCGCGCCGTGAACGGCAACTCGAACTCCAGCGAGATCGATCTGGACATGGACGCCGCCGCCCTCAAGGCGGCGACCCTGGTCGAGGCGCTTCCGTACATCCGCCGGTTCGCCGGCAAGACCGTGGTCGTGAAATACGGCGGCAATGCGCTGGCCGGCACCTCGCAACACGACGCACTGGCGCTGTTCGCCGAGGACATCGTGCTGATGCGACTGGTCGGCATGCAGCCGGTCGTGGTGCACGGTGGCGGCCCCCAGATCAGCGAGATGATGGCTCGGCTCGGCAAACAGGCCGAGTTCGTCGACGGGCTGCGCGTCACCGATGCCGAAACGGTCGACATCGCCCGGATGGTGCTCAAAGGCCAGGTCAACCCACAAGTCGTCGCTGCCATCAACGTGCACGGCAACTACGCGGTCGGTGTGAGTGGCGTCGATGGAGGCCTGATCCGAGCTGAGGTTCGTGACCCGCAACTCGGTTTTGTCGGCGATGTCACGGCGATCCACCCCGAGGTGCTGCTCGGCATGCTCGCCAACGAGTTCATCCCGGTGATCGCCACGATCGGCTCCGACGAGGCAGGCCAGGCCTACAACATCAACGCCGACACCGTTGCCGGGGCGATCGCCGAGGCGCTCGGCGCCGAGAAGCTCGTGTATCTCACCGACATCGAAGGGCTGCGCCGTGACGTCAATGATGTCACCAGCTTGATTCGCCAGACGACCGCCGACGACCTCGATCGGTTGATCGCCGAGGGCGTCATCGCCGGTGGCATGATCCCGAAAGTGGCGAGTTGCATCCACGCCGTGCGCAACGGCGTCCACAATGCCCACATCCTCGACGGGCGGATCGCCCACGTGCTGCTGCTCGAACTGTTCACCGATTCGGGAATCGGCACGATGATCAAGGGCGTCGATGCCCAGGAAGGCACACCATGAGTACGCACACGTTTGCAACGAATGACATCACCAGCTGCCCCTTCATGCCGGTGTTCGGAGCCCCAGCGCTGAGCATCGCCCGCGGCAGTGGCACCGAGGTGTGGGATACCGACGGCAAGCGCTATCTCGACTTCCTGGCGGGAATCGCCGTGACGTCGCTCGGACATGCCAACCCGGTGATCGCAGACGCCATCAGCCGGCAAGCATCGACGTTGCTGCACGTCAGCAACTTCTTCACCAACCCGCAGGCCACGGCAGCGGCGATCAAGGTCAACGAGTTGCTCCGCGATGCGACCGGTCACGAAGGCCAACTGTTCTTCACCAACTCTGGCGCCGAATCGAACGAGTGCGCCCTCAAGCTGGCCCGCAAGTGGGGTGGCCGCGGCCGCCACACCGTGGTCAGCGCATTCGGAAGCTTCCACGGACGGACGCTGGCGACCTTGGCGGCCACCGGTCAACCGGCCAAGCACGAGCCGTTCGCCCCGATGCCAGACGGTTTCAAGCACGTTGCCTGGGGCGATCTCGATGCGATGCGGGCGTCGGTCGACGGATCGGTCGCGGCGGTGATCATCGAGGCGATCCAGGGCGAGGGTGGCGTCAATCGAGCTCCTGCCGGCTACCTGCAGGGCATCCGGGAGCTCTGCGACGAGGTCGGAGCGTTGATGATCATCGATGAAATTCAGACCGGATTCGGACGCACCGGAAAGTGGTTCGGGTTCGAACTCGACGGCGTCAGCCCCGACGTCGTCACGCTCGCCAAAGCGATCGGGAACGGCATGCCGGTCGGCGCCTGCTGGGCCCGCACGGATGTCGCCGGCGTGTTCGAACCCGGGGACCACGGCAGTACCTACAGCGGCACCGCTCTGGCGACCGCTGCGGTCAGCGCCGTGATCGACGAGATGCGCCGGATCGACGCACCGCGCCTGGCGACCGAGCAGGGCGCCCGTTTCACCGAACTGTTGATGCAGATCCCGCAGATCGATTCCGTTCGCGGAGCAGGTCTGATCCTCGGCGCCCAGTTGGCCGCCGGCATCGACGCCCCCTCCGTCTACAGGGCCCTGATCGGCAAGGGCCTGATCTGCAATGCCGTGAACGCCACGACGTTGCGGTTCCTGCCTCCGCTCACCGTCAGCGAGGCGGAACTGGTCGAGGCGGCGGCGCTGATCGCCGAAGCACTCCAGGAGGCATCCGCATGAACCGGTCACTGCTCGACATCACCGATCTCTCACCGGACGAGGTGCGACTCGTGCTCGAGATCGCCGAACGCCCGATCGCCGAACTCGGTCGCCCGTTGAACGGCCAGGGCGCCGCCCTGATCTTCGAGAAGCCGTCGAACCGCACCCGCCACTCGATGGAGATGGCGGTCGTACAACTCGGCGGCCATCCGGTGTACACCCGCGGCGAAGAGGTCGGGTTCGACACCCGCGAGCCCGTCGAGGACATCGGCAAGATCATGGAGGGCTACCACGGCCTGATCGCCGCCAGGGTGTTCTCGCACTCGATCGTCGAGCGGCTTGCCGCCTCCACCAGTGTGCCGGTGGTCAACATGCTCAGCGATCGGTCGCATCCCCTGCAGGGCCTCGCCGATGCGCTCACGATGCAGCAATCGCTCGGCGAGTTGGCCGGTCTGACGGTCGCCTATGTCGGCGACTACAACAACGTCGCCCGCTCGCTGGCCGAGATCTCGGCGATGTCGGGGATGCACATCCGGTTCGGCTGCCCGACCGGGTTCGATGCGGAACCAGGCCGAGCTGGAACGGATTCTGCTGCTCGGTGCAGCGTCGGTCGAGCAGTCGACCCGACCCTCCGAGGCGGTCGCCGGCGCCCACGCCGTCCACACCGACACGTGGGTCTCGATGGGCCAAGAGGATGACAAGGCCGCCCGCCGCCAGGCGTTCGAGGGGTTCCGGGTCGACGACGCGATGATGGCGGGTGCCGATCCGACGGCGGTCTTCATGCACTGCCTGCCGGCCTACCGGGGTTTCGAGGTCAGCGCCTCGGTGATCGACGGTCCGCAGAGCGTCGTGTACCAACAGGGCCACAACCGGCTCCACAGCGCGCGGGCGATCATGGCGTTCCTGCTCGGCGTGAGGTGAAGCGGCGGTGAGCAAAGTTCAGCGTCAACAGGCGATCGCCCGCCTGATCCAACAACATTCGGTGACCAACCAGCCGCAACTGGTCGAACTGCTCGGCGACGAGAGCATCACCGCCACCCAGGCGACCGTGTCGCGCGACCTGGAGGACTTGGGTGCCGTCAAGGTCCGGGTGCCCGGCGGCGCCACCGTCTACGCCGTGCCCGAGTTCGCCCCGGAACGGGTGGCTCCGCTCGACCAACTGCGCCGGGTGATGGGGGAGTGGGTCGCTGAGGTCACCCACTCCGGCAACATCGTGATCGTCCGCACGCCGCCGGGCTGTGCCCACGTGGTCGCCTCGGCACTCGACCGCAGCGCGATCGAGGGATTGCTCGGTACCGTCGCCGGCGACGACACGATGCTGTGCGTTGCCACCGAAGCGGTGGGCGGTGTCCAGTTGGCAGCAGCGATGCGCGAACTGGCAGGGATCGAGGGAGGTCACGAATGAGTGGCGAAGGCGGATCGACGCTGTGGCACGGGCGCTTCGAGGGCGGCCCTGACGCAGCCCTGATGGCGTACACGGTGAGTCTTCCGTTCGATCGCCGGATGTGGCACGACGACATCGTCGGGTCACGAGCCCACGTTCGTGGTTTGGCGCGGGTCGGGCTGCTGACCGAGATCGAACGCGACAACGTGTTGGCCGCTCTCGACCAGGTCCATTCCGAGATGGCCGAGGGACGGTTCGAGTTCGTGCCCTCCGACGAGGACATCCACACGGCTGTGGAGCGCCGTGTCACCGAGATTTCGGGGCCGGCGGGCGCCAAGTTGCACACCGCTCGCAGCCGCAACGACCAGGTGGCCACCGACCTGCGGTTGTGGTGCAAGCGCGAACTCGTCGAGGTTGCGCGTGGGTTGTACGACCTGCAACAGGTGCTGCTCACGAGGGCGATCGAGGCCGGTGACACCTACCTGCCCGGCTACACCCATCTGCAACGGGCGCAGCCGGTGCTGTTGTCGCATCATCTGTTGGCTCACGGCTGGGCATTCGGTCGCGACATCGAACGCCTGCTCGCCACGGTCGACCGTCTCGATGTGTCACCGCTCGGTGCCGGGGCGCTGGCCGGCACCTCGCTGCCGATCGACCCGGCCGGAAACGCTGCCGACCTCGGTTTCGCCCGCGTGTTCGACAACTCGCTCGACGCCGTCAGCGACCGTGACTTCGTCGCCGAGGGTTTGTTCGATCTCGCCCTGGTGGGTGTCCACCTCAGTCGGATCGGCGAGGAATGGGTGCTCTGGACCACCGAGGAGTTCGGGTTCGCCAAGCTGGACGATGCGTTCGCGACGGGATCGTCGATGCTGCCGCAGAAGAAGAACCCCGACATCGCCGAGCTGGCGCGCGGCAAGGCCGGGCGGCTGATCGGCAACCTCACGGCGCTGTTGACCACGCTCAAGGGACTTCCGCTGGCGTACAACCGTGACCTCCAGGAGGACAAAGAGGGCCTGTTCGACTCGGTCGATCAGGTCAACCTGGCTGTTGCGGCGCTGACCGGCATGATCGCCACAGCGACGTTCGTGCCGGCGGCGATGCAGGCCGCCGCCGACGCCGATGTCACCGCCGCCACCGATCTCGCCGAGTATCTGGTGCGCTGCGGCACGCCGTTCCGAGACGCACACGCGATCGTCGGCCAACTCGTGCGGCGCCATCTCGCCGGCGAAGGCGGGCTTGCCGAACTGGCCGCATCCGAGATCGATGCCGACGCGGCAGCGCTGGTCGGCCCCGGTGTCGGTGTGCGGCAACGCACTTCTCCGGGCGGAGCAGGCCCACAGGCGATCGCTGCCCAGCTGGCGAGCTACCGGCGAATGCTCGCCGGCGAGCACGACGAGTTCATCCGCCGAGCGTGAAGCGCGTCGCCAGGTCGCTGCTGGCCGGAGACGCACCTGAGGTCGCCCCTCAGCTGCTCAACAAGCTGTTGGTGTACGACGGGTGCGTCGGCCGGATCACCGAGGTCGAGGCCTATCGACAGGACGATCCGGCGAGCCACACGTTCCGGGGCCGTACCGATCGCAACGCCGTGATGTTCGGGCGTGCCGGTCACCTGTACGTGTACTTCACCTACGGCATGCATCACTGCGCCAATGTGGTCACCGGGCCCACCGGTGTGGGAGCGGCAGTGTCTGTTGCGAGCCGTCGAGCCGATCGACGGCCTGGTGCTGATGAGCGAACGCCGACATGGTCGGCCCCAACTGGCCGATGGCCCGGCCAAGCTGTGTCAGGCGTTCGCGATCGGTCCCGAACACAACGGCGTCGACGTGTGCGGCGGCGCCGGGCCCGGCCTGTTCGACGACGGAATCGCTCCTCCGATCGACCCGCTCGTCGGACCCAGGGTCGGCATCAGCAAAGCGGTCGATGTCCCCTGGAGGTGGCGAGTCCCGTAGCGGTGTCGCGCCCCTCGAGGTTTCGGCGCGCCACACTGGAGTGATGGACTCGGGATCGGAGCGATCGTCGGTGGGAAATGCAGTGAGTTCGCAGGGTCCGCCCGCGCCCGGCCGCAGTCAGTCGGCCCAGTGCAGCCAATAGCCGTGGGGATGGGCCACGCCGAGATGTTCAACGGCCCGCTCACCAGAGCGCCAGCGGACCATCATCAGCGCCGTGAGGTGTCGATCGGCGAGGTGTTCAGGGAACTCGAGCCCGGCGCACTGGCCGGGGGACTCGGCGTACACCCACGTGAGGTCTCGCTCGGTGCCGATCGAGTCGAGCTCGTTCACATACTCGCCACGTTGGTCCACCGTCAAGTAGTTCAGCACCCATGAGTTCATGACGACCGGATGACCGTGTTGTGCTGCCGACTCGACCGCCGGTCGCAGACCGGCGATCGCGTCCGCCTTGCGGATCTCGGTGGGATGCTGGTGGGCGATCTCGATCGCTCGCTCGATGCGGTGGAAGCGGTCGGCCTGGTCGGGCCAGACGCAGGCCTTCAACCAGCGTGCCTCGGCAGGGTCCGTGAGGTCGATCGGATGTTGGTCGATGCCGAATCGATGAGCGATCCTCGGCAGCCGGCTCGGAACGGGCACCGCACCACGGAGGCCGCATTCGAGCACGACCGGCGAGGGTCCACCGACGGTTCCGCCAGGGGAGTAGAGGTACCGATATCGATCGAGGTGCAGATTGAGTCCGGCGCTGGTGCCGACATCGATCAGGCCAACGTCGCCGACCTCTCGATCGAGCAGGCCGAGCGCCGGCAGGATGAACGAACAGCGCCCGACCTCGTTGGTTTGAACGAAGCGGCTGGACGCAATCGCACGGATCTGATCCTGGCGTTCGTAGCACAGGCGCTCGAACGCTGGAAACGGATCGCTGTCGAGCGGGTCGGGCGTGATCGTCGGGTACCAGCGAGCGAGTTCGAGCCCGGGTTCGGCGAGCACGATCGAGTGAACGGCGGCGAACAAGAGCACGGGCATTTGCTGCTCGTCAGGGGCGCCCATCAGGAGGCTGACCAGGTCTGGGTTGGTGGCGACCTGCCGGCTGAGATGGGCGTTGAAGGGTGACCGTACGTCCTGGTCTCTGCCGAATGCTCGGAAGATTCGGGTCAGTTCGGCGAGGTCCGGCACGCCGCAGACGGTAACCGAGCCGACGTTTCCGCAGCGCGGCGTGCCATCATCGGAGGTGCTATGGACCTGATCTCCGATCTCGAAGCCCGCGGGCTCATCCACGATTCGACGGACCGCGAGTTTCTGCGGGCCCGAGTGAAGGACGGCCCGGTCGGTATCTACTACGGCTGTGATCCGACGGCCGACAGTCTGCACGTCGGCAACCTGATCGGTCTGATCGTGCTGCGCCGCTTCCAGGACGCCGGCCACAAGGCGATCGCGTTGGCCGGTGGGGCGACCGGCATGGTCGGCGACCCCGGTGGCCGTTCTGAGGAGCGCAATCTGCTCGATGAGGAGACGCTCACCAACAACGTTGCCGCCATCAAGCAGCAGTTGGGCCGAATCGTCGATCTCGGCGACCCAGATCGCGGGGTGCTGGTCGACAACCGTGACTGGACCCAAGCGATCACCCTGCTCGACTTCCTCCGCGATGTCGGCAAGCACGTCACGGTCAACCAGATGACCGCCCGGGAGAGCGTCAGAATTCGGCTCGAGAGTGAACACGGCATCTCGTTCACCGAGTTCAGCTACATGCTGCTGCAGGCCAACGATTACCTGTGGCTGCACGACAACCTTGGGTGCGACATCCAGATCGGTGGTTCCGATCAGTGGGGCAACATCATCTCCGGGGTCGATCTGATCCGCCGCAAGCGCCAGCACCAGGTTCATGCGTTCTCCTGGCCACTTCTGACGGCGAGCGATGGCAGCAAGCTCGGCAAGACGACCGGGGCGAGGACCTGGTTGGACGCCGACAAGACATCGCCATACCAACTGCGACAGCACTTCCTGCAGACTGCCGACGAGGACCTGCGACCCCAGTTGCTGGTGTTCTCGTTGCGACCGGTGTCTGAGCTCGAGGAGTTGATGGCGGCCCACGAGAACGAGCCACATCGCCGTTTGGGTCAGCGCTCGCTCGCCCACGAGATCACCGCATTGGTCCATGGCGACGAGGCGGCGGCCGCCGCCGACGAGGCAGCCGACGTGCTGTTCGGTGGCGATCCCACCAAGGCATCGCTGGCGGCGCTCGAGGCCGTGGGTCGCGAAGTGCCGTCCTCGCGAATGACACCGACGCAACTCGAGGATCTTGTCGGGGTGCTCGTCGCCACCGAACTGGCGCAATCGAACAGCGACGCGCGGCGAACGTTGGACGGCTCCGGTTACCGCTGCAACGGCGTTCAGATCGACGCTAACGCCCAGCTCAGCGAGCACGAACTGCTGCACGGTCGGTTCCTGCTGCTGCAGCGCGGCAAGAAGTCGCACCACCTCGTCGAAGTTTTTTCCTGACGGGGTTGTGTGGCACTACCTGCAGAGCTAACATTCTTCTTCGCTCCACGGCAGGCTCCAAGCCTCCGGAAGAGCACCGGCACCAAGCCAAGCAGGCAGCAACACCGCCGCCAAGATGTGCCCGAGCTTCGGCTCCTTGAAAACGGAAGAGAAGACAGAAATGCCAGTGCGGGCAGGTCTTCAGGGCGACCATCCTTCGGGATGCTCGTGAGATGAACCTGCTTGTCAATTCTGCCATCGACATACCCTGTCGGTGGCAACAAGTAATAAACGTCAGATCGCAGTGACCGAGTATTCCACTCGCCACTGCGCTCAACGACATGTCGATCGTCAGTCGAGGCAACCGCCAACGCTGACGACAGGCTTTTGTTGGAGAGTTTGATCCTGGCTCAGGACGAACGCTGGCGGCACGCTTAACACATGCAAGTCGAACGAAACTCAAGGAGCTTGCTCCTGAAGGTTTAGTGGCGAACGGGTGCGTAACACGTGAGAAACCTGCCTCAAACTTGGGAATAACAGTCGGAAACGACTGCTAATACCGAATACCGTCACAGCGTCGCATGGCGCAATGACGAAAGCCTTGTGCGGTTTGAGAGGGTCTCGCGGCCTATCAGCTAGTTGGTGAGGTAATGGCTCACCAAGGCATCGACGGGTAGCTGGTCTGAGAGGATGATCAGCCACACTGGAACTGAGACACGGTCCAGACTCCTACGGGAGGCAGCAGTGGGGAATATTGCACAATGGGCGCAAGCCTGATGCAGCGATGCCGCGTGCGGGATGAAGGCCCTAGGGTTGTAAACCGCTTTCAGCAGGGAAGAAAATGACGGTACCTGCAGAAGAAGGTGCGGCCAACTACGTGCCAGCAGCCGCGGTGACACGTAGGCACCAAGCGTTGTCCGGATTTATTGGGCGTAAAGAGCTCGTAGGCGGTTCAGTTAGTCGGGTGTGAAAACTCTGGGCTCAACCCAGAGACGCCACCCGATACTGCTGTGACTAGAGTACGGTAGGGGAGTGGGGAATTCCTGGTGTAGCGGTGAAATGCGCAGATATCAGGAGGAACACCGGTGGCGAAGGCGCCACTCTGGGCCGTAACTGACGCTGAGGAGCGAAAGCATGGGTAGCAAACAGGATTAGATACCCTGGTAGTCCATGCCGTAAACGTTGGGCACTAGGTGTGGGTCTCAACCAACGAGATCCGCGCCGTCGCTAACGCATTAAGTGCCCCGCCTGGGGAGTACGGTCGCAAGACTAAAACTCAAAGGAATTGACGGGGGCCCGCACAAGCAGCGGAGCGTGTTGCTTAATTCGATGCAACGCGAAGAACCTTACCTGGGTTTGACATGTGGGGAAAAGCTCTAGAGATAGGGTGTCCTTCGGGGCCTCACACAGGTGGTGCATGGCTGTCGTCAGCTCGTGTCGTGAGATGTTGGGTTAAGTCCCGCAACGAGCGCAACCCTTATCCTGTGTTGCCAGCAAGTAAAGTTGGGGACTCGCAGGAGACTGCCGGGGTCAACTCGGAGGAAGGTGGGGACGACGTCAAGTCATCATGCCCCTTATGCCCAGGGCTGCAAACACGCTACAATGGCCGGTACAGAGGGCTGCGATCCCGCGAGGGTGAGCGAATCCCACAAAGCCGGTCTCAGTTCGGATTGGAGTCTGCAACTCGACTCCATGAAGCCGGAGTTGCTAGTAATCCTGGATCAGCACGCCAGGGTGAATACGTTCCCGGGCCTTGTACACACCGCCCGTCACACCACGAAAGTCGGTAACACCCGAAGCCGGTGGCCCAACTCGCAAGAGAGGGAGCCGTCGAAGGTGGGATCGGTGATTGGGGTGAAGTCGTAACAAGGTAGCCGTACCGGAAGGTGCGGCTGGATCACCTCCTTTCTAAGGAGTGTCTTCTCGCCTGTTGGTCGTCATCAGTACGGCCCAGACGAGACACTACCTAGTTGGTGCACTGGTAAGACTGTCAGCCACAGACCTCGAGGGTCGCAGGGATTCGGTCCCTCCTCACGAGCAACGTTGCTGCACAATCATTGTCTTCTCTTCCGTTTTGAGGGAGTTGGTAACAACACCTCCGACGCCGCTGCGTCGAGCTGTCGCCTTCGGGTGCCGGCTCCGCATGCGTCACGTCGCACCTTGAGAACTGCAGAGCAAGCACGAGCATCTTGAACTCTCTTCGGAGAGCTCAAATAGTTCAATTTTGTTTGAACGATCGAAAACGTATAAAGAATTCCAAGCTACAAAGAGCCAACGGTGGATGCCTTGGCGCCAAGAACCGATGAAAGACGTGAGTGACTGCGAAAAGCTCCGGGGAGCCGTCTACTAGGCACCGATCCGGAGATATCTGAATGGGGAAACCCAGCACTCGTCATGGAGTGTTACCCCGGTCTGAATACATAGGGCCGGAGGAGGGAACGACGGGAATTGAAACATCTCAGTACCGTCAGGAAAGGAAAGCAACCGCGACACCCTGAGTAGCGGCGAGCGAAACGGGTAGAGACTAAACCATATCAGTGCCAAGCCTAGCGGCGTTGCTGATGTGGGGTCGTGGGACCAGTAGTGTGAACGCTAGATCACACACGGAGTTACCAAGTTGCTGTGTAGAAGAACACACCTGGAAAGGTGGGCCGTAGTGGGTAACAGCCCCGTATTTTAAACACACGCAACCTCCGACTGTCATCCCAAGTAGCGCCGGGACCGAGCAAACCGGCGTGAATCTGCGGGGACCACCCCGTAAGTCTAAGTATTCCTTGGCGACCGATAGTGAACCAGTACCGTGAGGGAAAGGTGAAAAGTACCCCGGGAGGGGAGTGAAATAGTACCTGAAACCGTTGGTTTACAAGCAGTTAGAGAGTCGTCACCTTCGGGTGGCCTCGATAGCGTGCCTTTTGAAGAATGAGCCTGCGAGTTACGGTATGTGGCAAGGTTAACCAGTGATGGGAAGCCGAAGCGAAAGCGAGTCTGAATAGGGCGTTTAGTCGCATGCTGTAGACCCGAAGCCAAGTGATCTATGCATGGCCAGGTTGAAGCGAAGGTAAGACTTCGTGGAGGACCGAACCCACGTCGGTTGAAAACGGCGGGGATGAGCTGTGTATAGGGGTGAAAGGCTAATCAAACTTGGCGATAGCTGGTTCTCCTCGAAATGCATCTAGGTGCAGCGTTGCGTGTTCAGTGCCGGAGGTAGAGCACTGATTGGGATAGGGGGCCTACAAGCTTACCGAACTCAGTCAAACTCCGAATGCCGGTACTCCAGAGCGCAGCAGTGAGACCACGAGGGATGAGCTTCGTTGGTCGAAAGGGAAACAGCCCAGACCGTCAGCTAAGGCCCCGAAATTCTGAACTAAGTGGTAAACGATGTGGGATTGCCCAGACAGCCAGGAGGTTGGCTTAGAAGCAGCCACCCTTGAAAGAGTGCGTAATAGCTCACTGGTCGAGTGATCCTGCGCGGACAATGTAACGGGGCTAAGTTCAGAGCCGAAGCTACGGGTTCGTACGTAAGTACGAGCGGTAGAGGAGCGTCGATGTTGCAGTGAAGCCGGCCCGTAAGGGTCCCGTGGAGCGGCATCGAGTGAGAATGCAGGCATGAGTAGCGAGAGAGGGGTGAGAAACCCCTCCGCCGAAAGCCCAAGGGTTCCTGGGGAAGGCTAATCCCCCCAGGGTAAGTCGGGAGCTAAGGCGAGGCCGAAAGGCGTAGTCGATGCACAACTGGTTAATATTCCAGTACCACCGTGTACGCGTCAAGTCCAATAGCGGCAACGTTGGGGCTGTTCACCTTCGGGTGAGCGAACCGACCGAGCTACTGGCGGATAGCTGAAGGGGGACGCAGGAAGGTAGGTGAACCGGGGCGATGGTAGTCCCCGGGTAAGCGTGTAGGCGGATTCCGATGAGAGTTGGAGTCGTAACGCTGAGACGTGATGCCGAGACAATAGTCGAAGTCACTGATCCTATGCTGCCAAGAAAATCCCAGCAGTGAGTTGACACGGTGCCCGTACCCCAAACCGACACAGGTGGGCGGGTAGAGAATACCAAGGCGATCGGGAGAACTATGGTTAAGGAACTCGGCAAATTGCATCCGTAACTTCGGGAGAAGGATGACCCTTTCTGGTGACGAGATTTACTCTCCGAGCTGGCGAGGGTGGCACAGACCAGGGGGTAGCGACTGTTTACCAAAAACACAGCAGCGTGCGAAGCCGTAAGGCGCTGTATACGCTGTGACGCCTGCCCAATGCTGGAAGGTCACGGGGAACGGTTAGCTCTTTGGAGCGAAGCTGTGAACCTAAGCCCCAGTGAATGGCGGCCGTAACTATAACGGTCCTAAGGTAGCGAAATTCCTTGTCGGGTAAGTTCCGACCTGCACGAATGGCGTAACGACTTCCCCACTGTCTCAACCATAGACCCGGCGAAATTGAAGTACGAGTAAAGATGCTCGTTAGCTGCGGAAGGACGGAAAGACCCCGTGAACCTTTACTATAACTTGGTGTTGAGTCTTGAACTGCGTTGTGTAGGATAGGTGGGAGACTTGGAAGCATTGGCGCTAGCCAGTGTGGAGTCGTCGTTGAAATACCACCCTGCGTATTTTGGGGCTCTAACTTTGGTCCATTACCTGGATCAGGGACAGCGCCAGGCGGGTAGTTTGACTGGGGCGGTCGCCTCCTAAAATGTAACGGAGGCGCCCAAAGGTTCCCTCAGGCTGGTTGGCAATCAGCCGTCGAGTGCAATGACACAAGGGAGCTTGACTGCGAGACCAACAAGTCGAGCAGGTACGAAAGTAGGGCATAGTGACCCGGCCATTGCTTGTGGAAGCGTGGTCGCTCAACGGATAAAAGGTACTCCGGGGATAACAGGCTAATCTTTCCCAAGAGTCCATATCGACGGAAAGGTTTGGCACCTCGATGTCGGCTCATCGCATCCTGGGGCTGAAGCAGGTCCCAAGGGTTGGGCTGTTCGCCCATTAAAGCGGTACGCGAGCTGGGTTCAGAACGTCGTGAGACAGTTCGGTCCCTATCCTCCGCAGCCGAAGGAACATTGACGAAGGCTATCCCTAGTACGAGAGGACCGGGATGGACGGAGCTCTGGTGTGTCTGTTGTCCTGCCAAGGGCATGGCAGATTAGCCACCTCCGGAAAGGATAACCGCTGAAAGCATCTAAGTGGGAAACCTGTTCGAAGATGAGTGTTCCCATACCGTTAAGGTAGTAAGGCCCGTGGCAAGACCACCACGTTGATAGGCCGGAGGTGTAAGCGTGGCAACACGTTCAGCCGACCGGTACTAATCGGCCGAGGGCTTGGATTTTATACGATCGCTCGTGCTTGCTCTGGAGTCCTTTGGGTGCGACCCAATTGACAATAGGTTTCCGGTGGCCTTGGCGAGAGGGTCACACCCGTTCCCATCCCGAACACGGAAGTTAAGCCTCTCAGCGCCGATGGTACTTGGGGAGAGATCCCCTGGGAGAGTAGGACGCCGCCGGAATTGTACGCTCGAAGAGCGCCACCCCACGGGTGGCGCTCTTCGTCGTTTTCCGCCCATGTTTCCACCCGTTACCGGATCTGCCGGCCCTAGCATTGGTGGCCATGTCTGATGACCGACCCCGCAGCCAACGTCCAGGCGGATCTTCCTCCGGCAAGCGCGCCGGTGGCGATCGCTCCGGCTCGCGTCGTCCGGGTAGTTCTGGAGGGCGGCCGTCTTCCGGTTCTGGTCGTTCCGGCTCGAGCGCAGGCGGCCGAACCGGCGGCCGTTCGGGTGGTCCGGGTGGATCCGGGGCGGTGACGGTGGCAGCGGCGGTTCTCGTTCGGGAATGCACGTGGCGCCGGCGCGCCAGGCGGTGGTCGCTCCGGCGGCCGTTTCAGTGGTCCCGGGCGCTCCGCTGATGGACGCTCCGGGGGATCCGGGCGCTCCGGTGGAGCCGGGCGCTCCGGTGGCGGTCGGTCGGGCTCTGGCTCAGGTCGACCGCGTCGTGATGGCGATGAGGGTGGCAGTGGTCGCTACGACCGCGACCGTCGAGATGACCGTCCAAAGTATGGCAGGCCCGCCCCCACCAACGAGGCCGAGCGGCGCGCCGCCGAGGTGCGTGCCCGGCGCGGTCCCCGGCGTACACCGATTACGCCGGAGGGCGAGCAGGCCAAGATCGAAGCCCGCCAGACCGAGCAATGGATCGACGAGGGCTCGTTGCGCGAGGTCGCCGAGCAGGCAACCAGTCGCGCAGCCGGCGGCGGCCGTGAACGGCAGGCACCCGAAGTCGACCCCGAGGTGGTCGCCGAGATCCACGGTGCCGTCGACCCGCGTCGTGCGGCGCGGCTGAGCGAACGGCTCGCGGCAGCAGCCTCAGCGCTCGACCGCGAGCGATTCGACGAGGCACGTCGGATGGTGACACCTCTGGTGCGCGAACTGCCTCAAGTGGCGGCCGTCCACGAGGTCAACGGTTTGGCGTCGTATCGAACCGGACGCTGGAAGCAGGCCGCCCAATCGCTCGAACTGGCCCGCCAGCTGCGGCCCGACGCATCGTTGCTCCCGGTGTTGGCAGATTGCTATCGGGCGCTCGGGCAGTGGAAGGACGTCGACACCGTGTGGGCCGATGTCCGCAAGGCGTCGCCACCCCACGAGGTGATGGCAGAGGCCCGGATCGTGATGGCGAGTTCGCTCGCCGATCGCGGCGACCTGAAACAGGCGATCGAGCTGATGAGCGCTGTCGGCCAAGCCTCCCAAGCGGGTCCGAGATCACCATCTTCGCCAGTGGTACGTGCTGGCCGACCTGTACGACCGAGCTGGTGACACCGTGGCGGCCTCGCGCTGGTTCCGCGAGATTGCTCAACGCGATGCGGCGTTCTCCGACGTGCGCGATCGTCTGCGCTCGCTGGGTCGCTGAGCACGGGGCACTGGCTACGCTGCCAACCGATGGCGAAACCACATTTTCGGGCGGGTGTCGTCACCGTCGTTCGGCGTGAAGACGGCATGGTCTTGGCGTTCGAACGCTCCGATCAGGCCGGCCAATGGCAACTCCCGCAAGGCGGGATCGAGAGCGGGGAGACGCCCGAGGCCGCGGCGTGGCGCGAACTCTTCGAGGAGACGGGGCTCGACCAGCGCCATGTTCGCCTGCTCGGTGAGCACGAGCACTGGACGGTGTACACGTGGCCCGACGAGATGCGGCCCGCTGATCGGCTCGGGCAGGCTCACCGCTGGTTCTTCTTCGAGTGGAGCGACGGTGCCGCCGATCCGAAACCAGACGGCCGGGAGTTCAGCGACTGGCGCTGGATGGAACCGTCCGATCTGATCCATCAGGTGGTCGGGTTCCGACAGGGCCCGTACCGGAGCGTGCTCGGTGGCTGACCTGTTCAGCGCCGCCGTCGAGGAACGGCTTCGGGCGACGGCACCCCTGGCTGCCCGACTGCGACCTCGCAGCCTCGCCGACGTCGTCGGCCAAGAACACCTGGTCGGCGTCGGAAAGCCACTTCGGCGCCTCGTCGAACAGGACCGGTTGACGTCGGCGATCTTCTGGGGCCCACCAGGAACCGGCAAGACCACGCTCGCCCTCGCCGTAGCGGGCACGACCGCCCGGGCGTTCGAGCAACTGTCGGCCGTGACGGCCGGTGTGAAGGATGTGCGCGAGGTGATCGAGCGTGCCCGTCACCGGTTGGGCGAACGGGGCCAGGGCACGATCCTGTTCCTCGACGAGATCCACCGCTTCAGCAAGGCTCAGCAAGACGCTCTGTTGCCGGCAGTGGAGGACGGCACCCTGACGCTGATCGGGGCGACCACCGAGAACCCGTTCTTCGAGGTCAACCCGCCGTTGCGCAGCCGCTCGACACTGTTCCGGCTGGAGCCGCTCGAAAGCGAGGCGATGCGAGTGCTGATCGTACGCGGGCTCGAGGCCGAAGGCGCCAGTGCCTCGCCCGAGGCGATCACCATGCTGGTCGACCGGGCGGGTGGCGACGGCAGGCAGGTGCTGACGTCGCTCGAGGTGGCGTGCGCACTCGCCCACCCGGCACCCGTCGAACTGGAGCATGTCGAGGCTGCGCTCGGAACGAGCGCCCTACGGTATGGCCGAGATGATCACTACGACGTGGTCAGCGCCTTCATCAAGTCGATGCGCGGTTCGGATCCCGACGCAGCGGTGTATTGGTTGGCACGTATGTTGGAAGCCGGTGAGGACGCCCGCTTCATCGCCCGTCGACTGGTGATCTTCGCCAGCGAGGATGTCGGAATGGCCGATCCCCAGGCGTTGTTGGTGGCGGTCGCCGCCGCCCACGCGGTGGAACACGTCGGACTTCCCGAAGCCCAGTTGAACCTGTCGCAAGCGGCGATCCATCTGGCGACCGCCCCCAAGAGCAATCGATCTGCGCTGGCGATCTGGGAATCTCGGGCTGCTGTGCGTGAAGGTGTGGTCGGCGAAGTGCCGGCGCACCTGCGCGATGGGCACTATCAGGGTGCCTCCACCCTGGGCCACGGCGTCGGCTACGAGTACCCTCATGATCACGACGCCGGCTGGGTTCAGCAGCAGTATCAACCCGATGGTCTGAATGACCGGCAGTGGTACCGACCGAGTCGGCACGGGTACGAACAGGAGATCGCAGCACGCATGGATCGACATCGCAAGCAGCCACACCGACAACCGACATCGGGCAGCGACGCGGATCGAGGTGGTTCGGCGTGACCGCCGGCGATCTGGCCGTCACGCTTGCCGCGCTCTTGTGCGTGATCGGCTTCGCGGCGTTGATCGTGGTGCTGGTGCGCGTGCTCGACACCCTCCGATCACTTCGAAGCGAGGTCGAGTCGCTCCGCCAGGAAACCCGTCCGCTGCTGGCGGAACTTCGCCAGACGACCGACGAGGCCCGCACCACCATGGACACGGCGAGAACCGACCTCCAACGATTCGATCGAGTGTTGGGCTCGGCCGAGGCGATCAGCGGGGCCGTCGATGGCGGCAGCCGCGTTGCCCGAACTGCGTTCTCGGCTCCCGTCATCAAGCTGGCCGGGTTGGCAACGGGTACCAGTCGGGCCGTGCGTCGACTGCGAGGTCGCACCACCAACACGGACATCGAGTTGGTGCACGTGCCCGAACAAAGCGAACGGAGACGCGCATGAAACGCCTCACCTGGTTCGTCACCGGCGTGGCTGCCGGCGCTACGAGTGCCGGCTACGCCACCAAGAAGATCAAACGCACGGCAGCTCAACTGACGCCCGTGAACGTCGCCAAGAGCGCCGCAGGGCGCGCCAGGCAGGGCGGTCAACGAGTCGTCGCGGCGGTCAAAGAGGGCCGCTCAGCGATGCGCGATCGCGAGGATGAACTGAAGGCTCGCCGCGATCAGCGGGTCGAGACCCTCGATGACCATCTCGATCCAGGCGACCAGTTGCTCGTCGACGGTCGACCGGTCGACTCGGGCCGAGTGATCGTGCTCAAGCAGAGGCGGTAGATGACCAGCCTGGTCGAAGATCTGCGGGCCGCCCTCGGAGACAAGGCCGTTCGGACGGGATCGAGCGAGCTCTCGTTGTATCGCCGCGACTCCTCCAACATGGAGGGTTCGACCTCGGTGGTGTGTCTGCCTGCAACCACCGAGCAGGTGCAGGCCTGCGTGCGAATCGCCAATCGACACGGTGTCCCGTTCGTGCCGCGCGGCTCGGGAACCGGCCTGTCCGGCGGTGCCGTACCGCTTGACGGAGCGGTCGTGATCGCCACCACAAAGATGGATCAGATCCTGCGGGTCGACGAGTTGAACCGGTTGGCCTGGGTCCAGCCAGGATTGTTGAACCTCGACCTGTCCAACCGACTGACCCACCTCGGCCTACATTTTGCGCCCGACCCGAGCAGCCAGCAGACCTGCTCGATCGGCGGCAATGTCGCCAACAACTCGGGCGGGCCACACTGCCTTGCTGAGGGCGTGACCGCATCTCACATCCTCGCCGTGCAGGTGGTGTTGCCGGACGGCAAGATCACCGTGCTGGGCGGTGAACAACCGGAACCCGATGGATATGACCTGCGAGGCGTGTTCGTCGGGAGCGAGGGCATGCTCGGGATCGCCACCGAGGTGTGTGTGCGTCTGACCCAGAACCCGCCGGGCGTGAAGACGATGCTGATGGACTTCGCATCGGTCGAGGACGGCGCAGCGACCGTGAGCGGCATCATCGCCGCCGGCATGGTGCCGGCCGCCGTCGAGATGATGGACCAACTGTGTCTGCAAGCCGTCGAGGCCTACATCCATGCCGATCTGCCCGTTGACTCGGCGGCAGCGTTGCTCGTGGAAGTGGTCGGCTTGCCGAACGGCCTCGAGGCTGACGTCGACCGGATCGTGGCGATCGCCCACGACCACAACGTCAATCACGTGCGCGTCGCCCAGGACGAGGCCGAACGGGCGCTGCTGTGGAAGGGCCGCAAGTCGGCGTTCGGAGCAATCGCCCGGATCAAGCCGAACTACTACCTCCACGACACCGTGGTGCCGCGCTCCAAGCTGCCAGAAGTGCTCAACAAGGTCTACGAGATCTCCGCTCGGTACGAACTTCAAGTGCTCAACGTGTTTCACGCCGGCGACGGCAACCTGCACCCCTTGCTGGTCTACGACGCCCGCGAGCCGGGCATCGTCGAGCGCGTTCACCTGGCAGGACAGGAGATCGTCCGCGTGTCTGTCGAGGCCGGAGGGGTGCTGAGCGGCGAGCACGGCATCGGGCTGGAGAAGCGCGACTACATGCACTTGATGTTCTCCGAGATCGACTTGGCGGCGCAGGGTGCGCTGCGTTCGGCGTTCGATCCGAACGGTGCTTCCAACCCTGGCAAGGTGCTGCCGAGTCCAGCGTCGTGCGGCGACATTCATTCGGTGCCGGAGGGCGCGTGGATCTGACCGACTTCGCCGAAGAGGTCGGACTCAACCGGGCCGGTCACCGTCGCCGGGCTGGCGACCCGTGGGGGCCCGGTCGACGGCGTTCGCACCGTGATGGCGCCGGTCGGCATCGAGTGGGTGCAGCCAGATGAGATGACGATCTGTTGCGGCGCCGGCACGCCCGTCGACGAGGTCGACGCGGCGCTCGCCGCCCACGGACAGTCGGTTGCGATCCCGCCATCAGGAACGATCGGAGGGGCGCTGGCGGTGGGGGAGAGCGGCCTGCGGCGGCTCGGGTACGGCCCGATTCGCGACACCTTGCTGCAAGCTCGCTACATCAATGCCGACGGGCAGGTCGTGAAGGCCGGTGGCCCGACGGTCAAGAACGTCAGCGGGTTCGATCTGTGCAGGCTGCTGGTGGGGTCGCAGGGCACACTCGGATTCCTGGGTGACGTGATCCTGCGCACCCGCCCGCGGGCACCCCACGAGCAGTGGTTCGTCACCACCGACGATCCAGAGTCGGTCGTCGCTCAGTTGTATCGCCCGACGTCGGTGTTGTGGGATGGAAGCTCGACGTGGGTGCTGCTCGAGGGCGACCAGCGCGATGTCGAGCAGCAGGCGAGTGGCGCCCGGTTGAACCATTCTGACCCACCCGCCGAACTGCCGATCGGCGGGCGATGGTCGATTTCGCCGGCCGAGATCCCGAACCTTCCCGGGACGGGCCGATTCGTCGCCGAGGTCGGGGTTGGGATCGTGCATCACGAGCAGCCGCAACCTCCCCGCCAGATCGACCCTGCGATCGTCGAGCTACATCGACGGATCAAGTACCAGTTCGACCCCGAGGGCCGACTCAACCCTGGCGTCGACGTGCTGTCGGTCGGCTGAACGTGGGAGCCACGCGTCCCTACGTCGACCGGGCGATGACCGACACCGATCGAGCCGACCGGGCGGCGGCACAGGCGGTCGCGCAGTGGTCGCTCCAGCCGGCAGTTCTCTTGCGGCGAGGGATGAACTCGCTGTACGTCTGCGGACCGGTGGTGTTGCGAGTCGGAAACGCCACCGCCGCTCCGGTGCTGGGCCACGACGTTGCCACCGTGATGCGCAACCACGGAGTGCCGACGGTGTCCCCGATCGATGGGTTGGCCGGCGTGTTTCGCGCGTCGCGGTGAGCGCTTGGGAACGGGTTGCGCCGACCGATGTCCGAGTCGATTGGCATGCCGTCGGGGCAGCCGTGCGACGGGTGCATGCCGTCGCACTCGACGAGCTCCCCGAGGGCTACCCCGTTCCGTCGCCGGTCGACTTTCCGTGGTGGGATTTCGACGCCCTGCTGGCAGAGGTGGCCGACCTGATCGACGATGACGCCAGGCGTGGGATCGAAGCGACACTCGAACAGCGAGGGGGATGGCAGCGGGCGATCGCCGTCGACGAAGTGCTCTGCCACGGTGACGTCCACCCTGGCAACGTGCTCGCATCGCAGAGCCGACCACTGCTGATCGACTGGGACCTGCTGTGCCGAGCCAACCCGGCCTGGGACCACGCCATGCTCACGTCCTATGCCGAACGATGGGGTGGCGATCGCGCCGTGTATCCGGCCTTTGCCGACGGATACGGCACCAACCTGGCCGACGACCCGCTCACGGTCGCACTGGCCGACCTGCGCAATGTCGCAGCGACTCTGATGCGGGTGGGCGCCGGACGAACCAACCCGTCCGCCCGCCACGAGGCCGAGCGACGCTTGCGATACTGGCGCGGCGAGTCCGACCCGCCGATCTGGTCAGCCCAGTAAGGGTCGGACCGGTCGTTGGGCGAGTCGACGCTCAGAGCAGCTTGCGGATCAGCTTTTGCTTGAAGTCGGTGTACGGCGGGTAGGCGACCTTCGGGTCTGGCTTGGTGCCGCGGCGCAGCACCGGCTTGAGGTGCGAGAACACGTTGAATCCGTACTCACCGTGATAGCTGCCCATGCCACTCGGCCCGACGCCGCCGAACGGGAAGTCGGGCACCGCCAGATGCAGCAGTGTGTGGTTGACCGTGACACCACCCGACGACGTGTGGGCGATAACTCGGTTCGCCTCGTGGTCCTTGCCGGCGAACACGTACAGGGCGAGTGGCTTGCCGCGCCCGTTGACGAAATCGATCGCCTCACCCAGGTCGGAGTAGGTGAGGACGGGCAGGATCGGACCGAAGATCTCCTCGGTCATCACGGTCGCGTTGGGATCGACCCCGGTGATCACGGTCGGTGAGATGAACAGCGTGTCGCGGTCGGCGATTCCGCCGTGTGCGATGCGGTCGAACCCGCCGGCGTCGAGCAAACCGGTGACCCGATCGAAATGGCGGGCTGAGACGATCCGTCCGTAGTCGGGGGAGTCGGACACGTGCTCACCGTAGAACTCGGTGATCGCCACGCCGAGCTGCTCGATGAACTGATCCGCCACCGACTCGTCGACCAGCACGTAGTCGGGTGCCACGCAGGTCTGGCCGGCGTTGATGCACTTGCCCCAGGCGATCCGGCGGGCGCTCACGGCGATGTCGGCCGATGCCGTGACGATCGCTGGGCTCTTGCCACCGAGCTCGAGCGTGACGGGGGTGAGGTGTTCGGCAGCGGCCCGCATCACGATCTTGCCGACCGTGCCGTTGCCTGTGTAGAAGATGTGGTCGAACGGTTCGGCGAGCAGCTCGGTCGTTTCGTCGACCCCACCGGTGACCACCTGCACGAGACGGCTGTCGAGATAGTCCAACAGCAACGAATCGACCAGCGCCGACGTCGCCGGGGCGATCTCGGACGGCTTGAGAATGACGGTGTTGCCGGCGGCGATCGCCGGCACGAGTGGGGCCAGCAGCAACTGCAGCGGATAGTTCCACGGGGCGATGATCAGCACCGTGCCGAGCGGCTCGGGTATCACCCTTCCGGAACCGGGACGCTGGTGAATCGGCAAGCTGACCTTGCGGGGCTGGGTCCACTTCTCGATCCGATCGAGGGTGTGTTCGATCTCGTTGATCACGAAACCGATCTCGGTCACGTACGCCTCGGTCGAGCACTTGCCGAGATCCGATGCCAGCGCCTCGATGATCGCCGACTCCTGTTCGACCAGAAAGCGCCGCAGCTGACGCAGCTGAGTGACCCGCTCGTTGACGTCGCGCAGGATCCCCGACCCGGAACCCCTCGCGAACCTTGTCGATCTTGCCCGGAATGTCGTTCGAATGCTGGGTGTCGACGGCGATGCTCATGGCACAAGGTTACGCCCAGCACCCGTTCGCCCTACGATGCGGATTGGATGACCCTGCACCTGGATCCCGAGCAACTCAACACCTGCGTCGCTTGCGGTTTGTGCTTGCCGCATTGCCCCACGTACCGCGTCACCGGTGAGGAGGCCTTGTCGCCGAGAGGCCGGATCGATGCGATGCGGGCGGTGCAACTGAGAGGAGCACCGATCGATGCCGACTTCGTGTCGTTCATGGAGACCTGCGTGCAGTGCCGGGGCTGCGAGCCGGCCTGTCCGAGCGGGGTCCAGTACGGGAACCTGATCGAGGGCACTCGCCAACATCTGGCCGAGATCCGCAGGATCACGCCCCGCTGGCAGCGCTTCGGTCTGTCGATGCTGGCCCGACACCGCCTGTTGCTGGCCGGCTCGACAGCGCTGGCCGTCGCCCAGCGAGCGAAGCTGGTTCCGAAGCGATTCGGGCTGGGTCGCTTGCCCGTGCGGAGGGGGCCAGCCATGCGAGCCGACCGGCGGCGACGTGTGGTTGTTCACCGGGTGCGTGATGGATGCCTGGCAACGAGACACCCATCGCTCCACGGCGCGAGTGCTCGATGCGTTGGGTGTCACGTACGCCGTGCCGGGTCGAGGTGGCGGCTGCTGTGGCGCGCTGCACGCTCACGCCGGCTTGCATCATGAGACGGTCGAGATGGCGGCCCGGGTGATCGCCTCGATGCCTGGCGACGAGCCGATCCTGGTCAACTCGGCGGGCTGCGGTGCTGCTCTGAAGGACTACGGCCGCTTGCTCGGCACCGACGCAGCGCACCGCTTCTCGAAGCGAGTGTTCGACGTCCACGAATGGATCGCCGAACGGCTCGACGACCTCCCTGGCCTGCGCCGCAGTGCCGGTCCCGTGATCGTGCAGGACCCATGCCACCTGCGCCACGTGCAGCGCGCCCACGAGCCGGTGCGTGCGGTGATCAGCCGCTTCGCCGAGGTGGTCGAACTCGACGACGACGGCCTGTGTTGCGGTGCCGGCGGCGCCTACTCGGTGATGGAACCCGAGCTGGCCGGTCAGATCCGTGACCGCAAGCTGGCCGCCATCGAGCGGGCGATCGGCCGCAGCGCGGCGTCGGTGATCGCCAGTGCCAATCCCGGTTGCAGCATGCACCTGCAGGCGGTGCTCGAAGACCGAGGGGTCGCCGTGCGACACCCGATCGACCTGCTGGCCGAGGCATTGCCGTGAGCGACTTCGGATCGCTCGCCGACCGACTCGAATCGATCGTGGAAGACCTCGACGAACTCGCTTTCGACCGGCTACGGGAGGCCGTCGCCGACGGCGCCACACAACGCCCCCAGAGCGACAAAGAACTCTCCAAAGCAAGACGTGCGACCGAAAAGGCCGCCAACATCCTCCGAACCCTCGCCCAGTCGTGACACCTGACCGATCGCCTTGCAGGGCCTTGCCACCAGTATCCGGTGGGCAGCGAGACCACCGAAGGGGCGCATGGACGACAACTGGCAGGGAATACGACGGCACTTGGCGGCTTCACCGTGGACTCGCCACTAGCCGCCACCCGGGACCGGTTCGCACCACGGCTGGGGCTACGCGTAGGTGTTGAGGACGTCGATCATGGCTCTCAGCTCGGCGTAGCCGTGGCGGTCGAAGTTGAGCTTGATCCGGTCGAGTTCGAGGTGGTCGTCGTGGCGACGTTCGACCGCCAGCGGCTCGGTGCGCTCGATCTCGCCTGACTTCACGAGGTGTGCGAACTGCTGATTGAGGGTTGCCAACTGCTCGTCGTTCGGGGACCTGCGGAGACGGATGACCAGTTCGCTGCCGACGCTGCGGATGCTGTGGTAGTTGGCGTAGAAGCGGGTGATCTCATCGACGGCGTCGTCGCACGAATCGGTGATGTGGTACAAGGCCGTGTCGGTGGGCGAGACCAACCCGCGTCGCACCAGGTGTTGCTGAACGAAGTCGTGCACGCCTTCCCAGTACATGTCGCCAGGCGTATCGAGAAACACGATTGGCACGGGGATCCCTTTGCCGGTCTGGGTCAGGGTCAGCAGCTCGAACGTTTCGTCGAGCGTGCCGAAGCCTCCCGGCAGGCAGATGAAGGCCGCGCTCTCTTTCACCAGCATCAGCTTGCGGGTGAAGAAATACTTCATGCTGACGTGCTTGTCGTCGTCGGCGATGATCGAGTTGGCGCCCGCCTCGAACGGCAGACGAATCGACACACCGATGCTGCGCTCGACCCCGGCACCCTCCATGCCCGCTTCCATGATTCCGGGGCCGGCGCCGGTGACGACCATCCACCCGACGTCGGCAAGCTGTTTGGCCACCTGACGCGTTTGGGCGTACAGCGGATCGTCGGGCTTCGTGCGTGCCGACCCGAAGATCGACACCTTGGGGATCCCCTTGTAGGGGGCGAACATGTTGAACGCATCGCGCATCTCGGTGATGGCAGCGCTGGCGATCTTGAGGTCGAGCGGATGGGGCTCGTCGGTGATCAGACCGAGCACTTCCGAAACGAATCCTTCCGAGATTCGAAAGTCCTTCGAAACTCCGAGCTCACGGAGCAGTTCCGCGATGCGTTGCTCGTCGCGGTTGGGCACACTAAACGTCATGACACACAAACTCTACGGCTCACGCTGGCACGGTGTGGCGATCGGTCTGTTGTCGACGTTTGCCGGGCTTGCCGTCGCCGAGCTGATCGTGGGCCTCGTACGCGGTGCCAACTCGCCGGTTGTGCCCGTTGGCCAGGAAGTGATCGACATCGTTCCGCCCGCCGTCAAGGACTGGGCGATCGATTGGTTCGGCACTGCCGACAAGGCCGTCTTGATCATCGGCACGCTGCTGTCGCTGGCCGTGATCGGGTCGATCGTCGGCAATCTGGCCATCAAGGGCAACCGGGCGGCGGCCTACGCCGTGACGGGTGTGGTCGGTGTGATCGGGGTGTTCGCCGTGCAGATGCGCCCGGCACCGACGTTCGGCAAGATGCTGCCGCCGATCGTTGGCACGCTGGTCTCGATGCTGGTGATCTGGTGGCTGTCGCCCCGCGATGTCGGGGTTGCCGCCGTTGCGACCGAAGTTGAGCGACCGGAGCGAGCAGACGAGACGGTTCAATCCGTGCCGCTCGAGCCCAACTCGGCGTCGGCGACGATGGGTTCGTTGTTCACCTCGACCGTGCAGCGCCGCAACTTTCTACAGGGTGCCAGCACCGTCGGGCTGCTTTCTGTCATGGCGGGCGGTATCGGTCGGGTCCTCAAGGGTCGTTTCGACGTCGGTGGCGAGCGGGCAGCGCTCGAGTTGCCGCCGCCGGTCGACACCGTTGCACCGGTCGCCACGGTGCCGGAAGCAGCTGTGGGAGCCGGTCTCGAACCGAGCGTGCAGACCGCCTCGGTAGCGATGACCGACTTCGGCATCGACGAGGTCGAGCCGTGGGTCGTGCCGAATGGTGACTTCTACCGGATCGATACCGCCCTGGTGGTTCCGCAGGTTCCGAAGGACTCGTGGAAGCTACGAGTCCACGGGATGGTCGATCGAGAGCTCGAGATCACGTTCGCCGACCTGCTCGAGCGAGACATGATCGAGCGCTACATCACGCTGTCGTGTGTGTCGAACCGGATCGGTGGCGACCTGGTCGGCAACGCCAAGTGGCAAGGCGTGCGGCTCAAGGACGTGCTCGACGAGGCGGGAGTGCACCCCGAAGCGACCCAGGTCGTGAGCCGGTCGATCGATGGCTGGAACTGTGGATCGCCGACCTCGGCGATCATGGATGGACGCGATGCGATGCTGGCGATCGCCATGAACGACGAGCCGCTGCCCGCCGAACACGGCTACCCGGTGCGACTCGTCGTACCCGGCCTGTACGGCTACGTGTCGGCCACCAAGTGGGTCACCGAGATCGAACTGACACGATGGGAAGACTTCGACGGCTACTGGATCGAGCGCCGTTGGTCGAAGGAGGGCCCCGTCAAGACGATGGCGCGGATCGACCGGCCCACCAGCGGTCGCGACTACAGCGCCGATGCCGACGGTGTGGTCGACATCGCTGGGCTGGCGTGGGCCGTCCATCGCGGTATCTCGAAGGTCGAGGTGTCGATCGACGAGGGCGAGTGGCGTGAGTGCGAACTGGCCGGCGTTCCCACCGACGACACGTGGCGCCAATGGCGCTACCAGTGGGATAAGGCGACGCCCGGCAAGCACAGCGTGCGTGCCCGCGCCTACGACGGTGCCGGCGTCCCCCAGCCCGAAGAACCCAAGGACGTCGCTCCCGACGGCGCCCAGGGCTACCACAAGGTCGAGTTCAAGGTCGCCTGACCGGAGGGGGGCTGACCCCCTGGGGTCAGGCGAGGGTGACGGTGGTGCGCACGACGCCTGCCCGATCGTGGCGAACCGTGACAGCGCACTCGGTGCCTGTTGCAGCGGACACGATCCATTCCGCCACGGCCCGATCGCCGGTGTCGTCGGTGCCGAACGAGAACATGCCGATCGCGCTGGTCTTGAGCGCTCGCCCGGCGAGCTGCCCGAGGTCATGTCTGGCGGTACCGGTGACCAGCGATGCATCGGCGGGCAGCTCGATCTCGGCACGCAAGGGCAGCACGATCCGGCGGTCCACGGCCAACTGCGTGACGTTGGTCGGCAACCAACCGGCGTTCTCGACGACGACCCGAACCCGCCAAGCGCCGTCACCGACCGATTCGACGAGCGTCTCTCGCAGCCGGAGTTCCGGGGATGTCAGCGCTTGGAAGATCGCCAGATCGGTGTGTGGTGCGACCTCGGCCTCGAGCAGGTGATCGGGCGGATTGCGGAACACAGCCGAACTGTTCCACCCACCCAACTCGACCGGGCCGAGTTGAGGGTGCTCGTACGGGTACCAGTCGACGAAGCCGTCGACGGTGTTCTCGTCGACCCACGACAGCAGCTTGAACTCGTCGTCGAGGGGGTGGTTTCGGAACCACTCGATCGGATGTGAGTCCTCGATCCCGGCCGCCTTCATCGGGTTCCAGAACTCGGTCGTCCACGAGATCACACCGACTTGGTCGTAGGCCCAGTCGCTGCCGCTGCCGCCGATCGTCGACTTCGGGTCGTAGCGGAAGTCCTCCAGGATCGAGATCGATGGATAGCCGGTGAGGGCGGTGTAGCGCTCGCCGAGGTCCTGGAAGGTCCACAGGTCGACGGTCGGGTAGTTGTCCTGGCCCTTGTTGCCGTACGGGCGCAGATGCACCCCGGAAAACGTGTGGTAGGCGAAGTAGGCGGTGATGTTGGGGCGTGCCGTGACCCCCTCGACGACGGCGCGCACCTCGGGTTCGCTCATCGGGTGGTCGCCGGCGCCGGTCGGGGCCTTGCCGGGGTAGCGCTCCCAGTCGTACGGGAAGTTGCGGTTCGAGTCGATGCCTGCCACCGGGGTCGCGACCGGCACGTTGACACCGTCGAAGTTGTGGACGCGGCCCTCTCGGAACACGCGATAGTACGGCCCGGCGCCGTCTTCGTCTGGTTCGCGTGGCACCAGCAGCCGGGCGTCGACGCTCGATGGTTTCCAGGTGCCGTTGGTGTCGCTGACCCGCATCTGGAGAATCCGGCCGTCGTGGTCGACGTCACTGATGATCAACCCGTCGGCCTGATCGGCTCTCGGCCATTCGCGCACCGTCGAACGCACGATGAAGGGCACCTCGCCGAGCGCCAGTTCGGCGCCGTCGGGGTTGACGCGGGGCACGATGTAGAACGTGCGGGTGTCGAGCGCCCTGGTGATCTGGGTGTCGGATCCGTACCCCGTGCAGAGGCGGTGCAAGAGGTGGATCAGCGCCACCGAGGCGGTCGTCTCGCTGGCGTGGATATTGCCATCCAGCCAGATGGCTGGCTTCTCGTCGTGTGGGCCGCTCACCGAGTTGGTGACGGTGGCGATCCACAGTTGGCGGCCCTCGTGCGATTCGCCGAGCACCTCGAGCGTCATGAGTTCGGGGTACTCGTCGGCGAGTTGGTGCATCCACTCGGTCAACTCGGTGAATCGGGGGGCGTGATCGAAACGAATCTCAGCCATCTCCCAACACTAGGACCTTGGTCCCGAGCTCACCTGCTCGTGGTCGGCCAGCGGTACCCTCGGGAGCATGTCAATACAGGCCGCAGCGAGTCGGCCGTCGAGCCACTTCTGGCAGGGACGCAAGACGCTGATCGGTGCATCGCTGGCGGTGCTCTGGGCAATCGTGCCGCTCGCCTTCCCGATCGGTGACCTGTCGATCGAAGGACGTCGCATGCTGGCGATCTTCGGTGCCGCGGTCGTGCTGTGGGTGACCGAGGCGATCCCGCTGTACGCCACGGCCGTGATCATCATCTTCTCCGAGATCGTGCTGATCTCGGACGAGGCGATCGTGCACGTGTCGGACGGCTTCGAGGCGCCCACCTATTCGTCGTTCTATGCCGCCCTCGCCCACCCGGTGCTGATGCTGTTCCTCGGCGGCTTCTTTCTGGCCGACGCCGCTGCCAAGTACCGACTCGATCGCAATCTTGCCGGCGTTCTGCTGAAACCTTTCGGCAGCTCACCTGCCAAGTTGCTGGGTGGCCTGATGGTGATCACGGCACTCTTGTCGATGTTCATGTCGAACACCGCCACGACCGCAGCCATGATGGCCGTCATCTTGCCGGTCACCGCATCGCTGAACGTCAGCGACCCGCTGCGTACCGGTCTGGCGTTGTCGATCCCGATCGCTGCCAACATCGGTGGGCTCGGAACGCCTGTCGGCACGCCGCCGAATGCAATCGCCCTCGGGCGTCTCGCCGATGAAGGGATCCGAATCGACTTCCTGACCTGGATGGGCTTGGCTGTCCCGATCGTCGTGGTCATCTTGTTCGTGGCCTGGCTGTTGCTCGTGCGGTGGTACCCGGCCGAGACCGACCGGGTCGACGTTCGGATCGGCGGTGAGTTCGACCGGTCGCGCCCTGCCAAGGTGCTGTATGTCACGTTCGCCGTGACCGTGCTGCTCTGGATGACCGAGCCGATCCACGGTGTTCCGTCGACGGTTGTCGGATTCCTCCCGGTCGTGGCGCTGCTCGGCCTCGGTGTCATGGATTCTGATGACATGCGCAACATCAACTGGCACGTGCTCTGGTTGGTCGGCGGCGGCATCGCCCTCGGCACAGGCGTCTCGGCGACCGGGCTCGATGTCTGGCTGGTCGACATCGTCGATTGGTCCAGCTTGCCGAGATTGGCGCTCCTGCTCGGCCTGGTGTTGTTCGCGATCGCGCTGAGCACGGTCATCTCGCATTCGGCGGCGGCCAACCTGCTGATTCCGATCGGCGTCAGCCTGGCGACGGCATCCACGATCGACCTCGACCCAGCGTTGGCCGCCGTCGTGATCGCCGTCGCCTGTTCGCTGGCGATGTCGTTGCCGGTCAGCACCCCACCGAACGCGATCGCGTTCGCTACCGGCGATGTTGCCACCCGCGACCTGGCACGAACCGGCCTGGTGATCGGCGCCGTCGGCGCCGTGGTGTTGGCGTTCCTTGCTCCACCGCTTTGGGACTCGCTCGGGTTGCTGCCATGAGGCTCGCATCGTGAACGGTCGGCCCGAGGTCGATGGTCGACCACGAGTGCTCGTGGTCGAAGGCGACGACGGCCTTGAGAGCTCACATGATCGCCGATCTCACGACGCTGCTCGGCGAGTCGGTCGAGATCGTCGGTGTCGAGTCGGGGGAAGCGGGACTGGCGGCAGCTTCCGAGATCGTCGCCGCCGGCAACAGCATTCCGGTGGCGTTCATCGAACGCACGCTGCCGGCGATGAGCGGCGCCGAGCTGGCGCTTGCCATGCACGCCGACTCGTTGTTGGCGCGTACCAAACGGGTGTTGGTGACTCAAGCAACGTCGCTCAGCAATGTCGATGCCGCCTTGTCGGTCGGTGCGGTGCAGGGCATGTTGACGCGTCCCTGGTCGATGTTCGCCCTGACCGAGCAGTTGCGGGCCCAACTCTCCACCTACCACGTCGAACACGACCCCGATCGGCTCGACCTGTACGGCGACCTCATCCAGGATGACGACCGGGGCAGAGCGCAACTCCGAATCGACCAGCGCCGGGCTGCTCCGCACCGGTCGCTCGACGAACCGGGCCATGTCTTGCTTGCCCCCCAGATGGACGATGCCGAGGTGGTGACACGCCTGGTGGCCGCCCTCGATCAGGCGCTCGGCCACCCACCGCGTCTGCGGGTCAGCCCGGGCTCGATCCTGCTCGAACAGGGAGCTGACGTCGGCGGGATCTACGTGATTCTCGACGGCGAGGTCGAGTTACGGCGACGCACCGATGCCGGCGAGGGCATGGTCCACCGAGAGGGCACCGGACCGATCGTCGGGTTGCTGTCGCTGGCGAGTCAGCGGCGGGCATTCCTGGAGGTCAGAGCGGTCACCGAAGTACGCGCCCTGCCGATCACGCTGGGTCAGCTGGAACAGGCGATCGCGGCGGAATCCGATGTCGGACCACTGCTCACCCGCACGCTGGTGAACGCCCTTGCCAACCGGCTGCGCGATGCGGACGACCTGCAGATCCGAATCGATGCGCTCAACGCCAGGGTCGAGCAGGAGCGCGATCAGTTGGCCGATGCGCTCGAAGCGCTCGAACGCGCTCAGGCCACGCTGGTGCAGAAGGCCCGCATGGCGACGCTCGGCGAACTGGCCGCAGGGATCGCCCATGAGCTCAACAACCCGGTCGCCGCCCTCACTCGCGCCGCAGAGTTCGTGGCGACGGACGTCGATGCACTGCTCGCCGGCGACGCCGTCGCTCAACACCTCGACCGTGCCCGCCACGCCACGCCGATGCCCTCGTCCGAGTTGCGGTCGACGCGCCAGATGATGGCCGAACGGCTCGGGGACCGCGCCCTGGCCGAGCGACTCGTCACGGCCGGTGTCACTGACCTCGACCAGGCGGTCGCCCTCGCTGGTTCACCGGCCCAGATCGAACGGATTGCGGCCGCCCACCAGCTCGGCGGCGAACTGCGAAACATCACCACGGCGTCAGCCCGGGTCGCCGATCTCGTGTCGAGCCTGCGGTCGTACCTGCGAGGCGGCGAGGACAATCCGCCGATCGCCGACATCGATATCACCGAAACAGTCGACGATGCGCTTCGATTGCTGGGCCATCGGCTTGCCCAGGCGTCCGTCGAACGCGAATACGAACCCGTTCCTCGGGCCTGGGTTCGTCCCGGCCAGCTCCAGCAGTTGTGGACCAACCTGGTTGCCAACGCACTCGACGCTGCCGGGCCGAATGCCCACCTGACGGTGAGCGTCGACGCTCCCGACGCCGAACACGTGCGGGTCAGAATCACCGACGACGGTCCTGGTATCGATCCCGAGATCGCCGCCCAGCTGTATCAGCCTCACTTCACCACCAAGCATGGCCGTGTCAGCTTCGGACTCGGGCTGGGGCTGTCGGTCTGCCATCAGATCGTCGAAGGTCACGGCGGCACGATCGAGCTGCGCTCGGGCGACGGGCTCACCGTGGCCACCGTCGTGTTGCCTATCGGCACTACCGTCCCAGTCGGGGAGGACATCACCATGAATCGACTTGCCGTGCTGATCATCGAGGACGAACCGGAGGTTCGCTCCGCACTCGTACGTGACCTGGAATCACTCGCCGGCACCCTGCGGATCGAGACCTCCGACGATGTCGACGACGCCCGCGCCGCCCTGGCGGAGATCACCGCCGACGGCGACCGGCTGGCGCTGGTGTTGGCGGATCATCGACTACCTGGCACCACCGGGGTCGAGTTCCTGATCGAGCTCAACGCTGATCGAGCGACCGCCGCCACCCGCAAAGTCCTGGTGACCGGCCAGGCCGATCACGCCGACACGATTCGCGCCGTCAACGAGGCGGGGCTCGATCGCTACATCGCCAAGCCGTGGACCAGCGAGCAACTGACTTCGGTCACGATCGAGGCGGTCACCGACTACATCCTGGCCGAGGGCATCGATCCGCTTCCCTACGTTCGCGATCTCGACGGGCCGCGATTGCTCGACGCCTACGGCCGTCGGGCATCCGACCGCTGACCCAGGCTGTCCGCTGGGGTCTATCCGGCGCGCAGTTCGGCGGCTTTGCTCTCGAGCACCTCGATCAGCTCGTCGAAGCTCTTGATGAAGGCGTCGACGCCTTCGCGCTCGAGCTGCTCGGCGACGTCGTCCATGTCGACACCGACGTCGGCGAGCGAGGCCCACACGGATCGGGCGGCATCCATGTCG
Source organism: uncultured Acidimicrobiaceae bacterium (assembly GCA_963700265.1). Lineage (GTDB taxonomy): Bacteria > Actinomycetota > Acidimicrobiia > Acidimicrobiales > Ilumatobacteraceae > Ilumatobacter. The sequence continues at coordinate 372,123 of CAVOWX010000015.1, forward strand.
GCATCGACGGTGCGGGCCAGCGTGCCGTGGTCGGCGAACGCTTCGAGGGTCGGTTCGGGGAGCGTGTTGACAGTGTGCGGGCCGATCAACCCGTCGACGTAGAGCACGTCGGAGTAGTCAGGGTTCTTCGTGCCGGTGCTGGCCCACAGTGGCCGCTGCACCCGGGCTCCACGCGCTTGGAGCGCATTCCACCGGCGCCCACTGAACGTGTCGGTGAACTGCTGGTAGGCGAGCTGGCCCTGGGTCAACGCCGCCTTGCCGCGCAGGGCGAGTGCGGCAGGGGTGCCGATCGCCTCGAGTCGGCGATCGACCTCGACGTCGACCCTGCTGATGAAGAAGCTGGCGACGCTGGCCACCCGCGAGAGATCGGCGGACGGATCGGCGGCGAGCCGTTCGAGCCCATCGACGTAGGCATCCATCACGGCCTGATAGCGCTCGAGCGAGAAGATCAAGGTGACGTTGATGCTGCGGCCTTCGGAAATCATCTGCCCGATCGGTGCCAGGCCCTCGGCGGTGGCGGGGATCTTGACCATCAGATTGCGGCGCCGGAGTCGCTCGTGCAGGTGGCGGGCAGCCGTTTCGGTGCCGGGGCCGTCGTGGGCGAGACCGGGGTCGACTTCGACGGAGACGTATCCATCGAGCCCATCGCTCTCGTCGTACACGCGGGAGAACACATCGCAGGCACCGTGGATGTCGGCCAGCACCATCGCCCAGTAGTCGTCGATCACGGGATGCTGATCGACGGCCAGCTGACGGAACTGCTCGTCGTAGTCGGGCGAACCCTGGATCGCCTTCTGGAAGATCGACGGGTTCGACGTGAGCCCACGAACTCCTCGGTCGCGAATCGCTGCCAGCTCACCCGAGGTGAGATAGCTGCGCTTCAGGTTGTCGAGCCAAGGGCTTTGGCCGAACTCCTGTGACAGGGCGGTGAGACGGTTCATGGGGTGCTCCTCGAGGGTGAGATCAGCCGGCGAGCAAGGCGTTGGCCCGCTCGACGACGTGATCGACGTTGATGCCGAGATTGTTGAGTGCGACGCCACCAGGGGCACTGGCACCGAAGCGGTCGATTCCGATTGCGTCGTCTGCGTACTTGTGCCAACCGAGCGTGGTTGCGGCCTCGACCGACAGCACCGGTACCCCTGGCGGGAAGATGCCGCGACGGAAGCCGGTGTTCTGCTGCTCGAAGCGATCCCACGAGGGCATGCTCACGACCCGCGCAGACGGTGCCGGCCGATGCGAGTTGCTCGGCGGCCGAGACGCACAGGGCGACCTCGCTGCCGGTTGCCACCAGCACGATGTCGGGGGCGCCGTCACCGAGCACGATCCCGGCCCCGAACTCGACCGCCGAGCCGTCGGTGACGACCTCGATGTCCTGTCGGCTGAGCACCAGCACGGTCGGCCCGTCGTGGGTGACGGCGTCCTTCCAGGCGGCGACCGTTTCGTTGGCGTCGGCGGGGCGAACGACGTGCAGGTTGGGGATTGCCCGGATCGTCGCCAGTTGTTCGACCGGCTGGTGGGTGGGGCCGTCTTCGCCGACCCCGACCGAGTCGTGGGTGAACACGAAACACGCTTTGGCGTTCGACAACGCCGCCAGCCGGATCGGTGGGCGCATGTAGTCGACGAACACGAAGAACGTGCCACCGACCGGGATGATGCCGCCGTGCAAAGCCATGCCGACCATCGCCGAGCCCATGCCGTGTTCGCGGACGCCGTAGTACACCTGGCGACCTCCGGGGTTCGACGACGACTGCGCTGTCTGGCCGGCCAGCTTGGTGCCGGTATTGCCGGTGAGGTCGGCGGAGCCGGCGACCAGGCCCGGCAGCGATGCGACGGTGGCGTCGAGGGCGGCGTTGATCGCCTTGCGGGTGGCCACCTTGGCGCCCCGGTCGTAGACCGGTAGATCGTCTGCCCATCCGTCGATCCCGGTGCTGTTCCAGGAGGCGATCCACTCGGGTGTCGCCGACGAGCGCGGCGTTGGTGGTTCTCCACGCTTGGGAGGCGGCGGTGCCGCGCTCGTGCTGCGTGCGCACGATAGGCGTCGACCAGCTCGGCGGGAGCCCAGAACGGCTCGTCGGGGATACCCATCACGGCCTTCGTGCGGGTGACGTCGTCGGCGTCGAAGGCCAACCCGTGGGCTTCGTGCGAGTCGGTGTGGTCGGGGGAGGGATAGCCGATGTGCGACCGCAGAACGAGCAAGCTGGGTCGATCGGTGACGGCCTTGGCGGCGTCGAGCGCTGCTTCGAGTGCGTCGAGGTCGTTGGCGACTTCACCGAGTTCCAGCACGTGCCAGCCGTAGCTGCGGAACCGGGCCGGAACGTCGTCGTCATAGGTGATCTCTGTGGCGCCGTCGATCGTGATGTGGTTGTCGTCGTAGACGGCGATCAACTTGCCGAGCCCGAGGTGGCCGGCCAGCGAGGCCGCCTCGTGGGAGACGCCCTCCATCAGGCAGCCGTCGCCGGCGATCACGTAGGTGTGATGGTCGATCGCCTCGGCGCCGAACTTGTCGCCAAGGATCCGTTCGGCGATCGCCATTCCGACGGCGTTGGCGAAGCCCTGTCCGAGCGGCCCGGTGGTGACTTCGACGCCGGCGGTGTGGCCGGCCTCCGGGTGGCCCGGTGTTGCCGATTCCCACTGCCGGAACGCCTTGAGGTCATCGAGTGTGAGCCCGAACCCGGTGAGGTACAGCATCGAGTACTGCAAGCATCGATGCGTGCCCGGCTGACAACACGAAACGGTCGCGGTCGGCCCAGGCGGGGTCGGCAGGGTCGAACTTCATCACCCGGCTGAAGAGCACGTGGGCGAGTGGCGCCAGCGCCATCGCCGTGCCCTGGTGACCGCTCTTGGCGTTGAGCGGCCCGTCCATGGCGAACCCACGGATCAGATTGACGGCCTGGTTGTCGAGTTCGGCGGAGAGCTTGGTCATCCGTTCCGAGACTAGCGCCAGCCGCCAATGACGGGATGTGCCAGGCACATCCCGTCATCAGTCGACTGGGGGGAGCAGGGTGAACGGCACGACGTGCCACGGGCTCTTGTCGACTCGGCAGTAGGCGAAGATCTGCTGGTAGTCGTTGAACACGAGTTCGCCGCGAACCAGCCGGTAGGTGAACTTTCCGGGCTCGACGCTGAACGGACTGACGTTGCGGGCCATGTGGTCGCCGGCGTCGGGTGCCTCGGGATCTCCCATCTCGGTTCGGAACACGACCTCGAACACGCCCTGGCCGGACTCGACCGGCGGGACAGAAGATCAGGCCGACGAGGTGCGGTGAGAGGGTGACCGGCACCGGTGACGGCGCCGCCATCGAGAACATCGCCCCGGTGAGATCGATCCGCGTCGACGGCCCAGGGGCCTGACGCATCTCGAAGTTCTCGACGAACAGTGCCGACACGATCTGCATCTCAGCGAGGGTACCTGCGAAGATCGCGGCCATGCGTGACGACGGCGATCGTTGGGATGCCCGCCATCGTGGCCGTGCGCCAGGGGTGCCCTCGATGCCGAAAGGGCTGGGCGGACTCGAACTGCGCCGCGGTGGGCGTTGCCTCGACGTTGCGTGCGGATTGGGTGCGCAGTCGCTGTGGGCGGCTCAGCAGGGTTTCGACGTGGTCGCCCTCGACGCCTCCGGCGTGGCGGTCACGGCGCTCAACGTCGAAGCGATGAACCTCGGGGTTCGCGACCGGATCGACTCGCGGATCCACGACCTCGATGACGGGCTTCCGGCCGACCTGGCCGGAACCTGTTCGCTGGTGATCTGCCAGCGATTTCGTGACCCTGAGTTGTACGAGCAGTTGGTCTACATGTTGCAGCCAGATGGAGTGCTCGTCATCACCGTGCAGTCCGTGGTCGGTCGTACCGGGGAGGTCGGTCGCTTCCATGCCACGCCCGGTGAACTGGTCGACGCATTCCGCGATCTCGACGTCGACATCGTGCGCTCACTCGAGGCCGACGGCGAGGCGACGCTGGTGGCTCGCCGCCATTGAGTCAACGCCCGAGCAGTCGCCTCGGTACGCGGAACAGCATGCGATAGCTGGGAACACCGGGAACGGGGCCGAGTTGCCGGGAATCGACAACGCCGGGAATGTCGTTGTCGGAGCGGGCCTCGAACGCTGGGGCCGTCGACTTCGCCGACCCGCTTGACCAGCCAGAAGTCGGGGCGCTGGGGATGCTCGAAACAGCGGATCTGTCCGGTGCGCACTCGCGACGAACGGATCGCCACCAGTCCGTCGCCCGAGCGCAACGTGGGTAGCATGGAGTCCTCAGACACGATGAATCGTTTCATCCAGGGTTGCCCACCTGCCACGATCGGCAGTGTAGGTTCGCGGTGAGTACCGCCCCTCGTACTGATCTCATGAAGGAGAACCATCCGATGTTGAACCGCTTGTTCGCCGATGCGACCGTGGCCCACGCCCACTGTGACTTGTACTGCGGCGTGTACGACCCCGCTCAGGCCAAGATCGAGGCACTGTCGTGCCTGAAGACCGCTCAGAAGTACCAGGATTCTGACGACGAGCACTTCCGCACCCGCTGCATCATCGTCAAAGAGCAGCGCGCCGAAGACGTCAAGCATCACCTGATGGTGTTGTGGGCCGACTTCTTCGCTCCCGACCACTTCGCCCAGTTCCCGAACCTGCACCAGATGTTCTGGGACGCCATCCACCAGGCCGGTGAAGTCAAGAAGTCGAACGAGCCGGCTGCCGGTCAGAAACTGATCGACATGATCGATGCCATCGCCGACGTGTTCTGGCAGACCGAGAAGGCCAAGGGAATGGGCGTGTACCCGCCAAGCTGATCGACGCAAGCACCGTTGTCAGGGCGCCGGAAGGCGCCGCCACCCCGTGGGGTCAGGCGGCGCTGGCCGGCGCTTTTGGCGTCTGGGAAGCGGACAGGCGGATTTCGCTGAGGCGTACCTTGGCGAGTCGCGTCCAGGTGAGCGGCTTGATCACGAACCAGCCGGGGTCGATCTCGTACCAGCGGTGCGAGAGCTTGGCCGACGTGGGGGCGGCGTGATGGTTGTTGTGGAGGCCTTCGCCGGCGGTGACGAATGCCAACCATTGGAGGTTGGTTGCCGAGTTCGGGTACGGGCGGCGGCCGAAGTGGTGGCCCATCGCATTCACGGCGGCCGATCCAGCGAGGTAGTAGTTGACGTGGATGAACGACGCCAGCAGGCCGATCTGCCATCCGAACGCCAACACCAACAGCACCGCACCCAGGATCAACCCGAGCGGCGAGTGGTCGAACAGGTAGCGGTCCCACTTGGTGGGGGCGAGGTCCTTGGCGTACTTGTCGATGTTGGCCTGGTCGTGGGCAGCTCGCCGGTACATCGCCAGGTTCTGCATCTGGACCTTCTTCCAGCCGCTCACGGCGGGTGAATGCGGGTCGTCAGGCGTGTCGGTGTGGGCGTGATGTTTGCGGTGAACCGCCACCCATTCACGAACCTTGATGCCGGTGCTGAGCCAGATCAACAACTTGAAGGAGGCGTGAGCCGGCCGTGAGAAGGTGACCGCCCGATGCGACAAACCCCGGTGTAGGTACACCGTGGTGCACACGTTGGCGAGCGTCGTGACGGCGATTCCGATGAGCAATGCAAGCAGAAGAATACGCATTGCCCAAGGACGTTATCAGAGACTACCTACTGGTCGGTAGGCAGGAATTCCGATTCCAGTGTTAGGTTGGGAATTCGCATGGCCAGTACCCCTTCAGTGTCAGCGAACGAGCGGACCGAACCAGAACAACGCTCGACACGCGAGCAGATTCTCGATGAAGCGTTGGCGTGCTTCGCCCAGTCTGGCTACGAAGGCACGTCACTGAACGACATCGCCGCCGGCGTCGGTATTCGTCGACCGAGTCTGCTGCACCACTTCGCCTCCAAGGAGGCGCTGTACCAAGAGGTCTTCGAGCACCTTCTGTCGGACTGGTTCGAACGGTTGGCAAGCGCGATCGGTACCCCCGAACAGGGGTGGGACAAGGTCGAACTGGTGCTGCGCGCCGGATTCCGGTTCTTCGCCGACAACCCGAGCTACGTCCGAATGGTGCGACGCGAAGCGATCGACGGTGGTCAACATTTGGCGATCGACCTCGCCAGCGTGCTGCGCCCGATGTTCGACCTGGCGGCCGGATACTTCGAACGCGAGATGGAAGCCGGAAAGTTCGTGCGCCAGGACGCCCGTCAGTTGCTGATCACCGGATACGGCGCCTTGTTGAGCTACTTCTCAGACGAACCGTTTCTGGAGGGTCTGCTCGACGTCGCCCCGTTGTCCGAGGATGCACTCGCTGCCCGCGAGGACCACATCGTGGCCTTCTTTCGTGCAGCCTTGATGCGCTGACCCACCGGGTGGCGGGGTTTGCGGCCGATTGACGGCGTCGGGCGGTGTTCGCTGGTTACCGTTGTCAGCGCATGACTATCGGCACCACACTCTCCGAGTCCGAATCCAAGGCACTGCTCGCCCCGTATGGGATGCCGACTGCTGACGAGCGGATCGTCGCAACTGCAGCAGCTGCCGTCACTGCCGCATCCGAACTCGGATACCCCGTCGTCGCCAAGCTCGAGGGCGATGCCATCGCCCACAAGACCGAACGCGGGTTGGTGCGTCTGCAGCTCGGCGACGCCGCCGCGGTCGAGGCGGCGGCGACCGAGCTTGCTGGCCGCGGCGACGCCCGAGGACGGTGCCGTGCGGGTGCTCGTGGCGCCCATGATCCGGGGCAACCGGGAGCTGATCGTCGGGCTGCTTCGTGACCAGCAGTTCGGACCGACCGTGATGCTCGGGCTCGGCGGGATTCTCGCCGAGGCAGTCGCCGATGTGGTGTTTCGCCCGGCTCCGCTCGACGAAGTGACGGCGCACGAGATGATCGACAGCCTCGCTACGCAGAAGCTGCTCGGCGAGTTCCGCGGCGAGGCGGCGCTCGATCGGCAAGCGGTCGTCCGGCTGCTGGTGGGGCTCGGCCAACTCGCCGTCGATCGACCGGACATCGCCAGCGTCGATGTGAACCCGCTGATCGTCACCCCTGCTGGAGACCCGGTGGCGGTCGATGCGCTCGTCGAGATCGGTGGGTCCGACACGTCGGCCCGCCCAGCTCCCAGGCCGCGTCCGTCCGATGAATCGTTCCGAGCGCTGTTCGAGCCCAAGGGTGTGCTCGTCACCGGTGCATCGACGCATCCCGGCAAGTTCGGCTTCGTGTCGCTCCACAACCTGCTCGCTGCCGGCTACGAGGGAGGCGTGTACGCCACCAACCTCCAGAGCGAACTGGTGCTGGGGGTGCAGACGGTCGCCGACATCGATCTCCTGCCCGACGACTCGATCGACCTCGTGTTCGTGTGCACACCGGCCAAGACCAATCCAGACATCCTGCGGGCCTGCGCTCGCAAGGGGATCCGGGCCGCCTTCCTCACGTCGGCCGGCTACGGCGAGGCGGGCGACCAAGGGCGGGTGGCAGAGGCCGAACTCGTGGCGCTCGCCGACGAGCTCGGGATCCTGCTGGCCGGACCGAACGGCCAAGGCGTGGTTTCGACGCCGGTCAAACTGTGCGCTCAGATCGTTGCGCCCTTCCCGCCGGCCGGACGGATCGGGGTCGCCAGCCAGTCGGGCAACTTCGTGTCGAGTTTCCTCAACCTCTCGCGGTCGTCGGGTGTGGGAATCAGTCGAGCCGTTTCGGCGGGCAACGCGGCGGCTGTGAGCGTTGCCGACTATCTCGACTTCTACGCCGCACGACGACGCAACGTCGGTCGGTTTGGCTTATGTGGAGGGCATCACCGACGGCGAACAGCTGATGCGTCGCCTCGGTGAGTCGGCCGCCCTCAAGCCACTGGTGCTGCTCAAGGGCGGGGCGACAGCGGGAGGCGCCCGGGCCGCTGCCAGCCACACGGGTGCGCTCGCCGCCGACGACAAGGTGTTCGACGGCACGTGCCGCGCCAACGGGATCACGCGGGCGATGAGCGTCGAGGAGGCGTTCGAGGCGGCGGCCACGTTCGCCACACAGCCGCTGCCGAAGGGCCCGAACGTCGTGGTGCTCACCACCGCAGGCGGCTGGGGCGTGGTGACCGCCGACGCGATCGCCCGCGACCCAGACCTGCAACTGCTCGAACTCCCCGACGACCTACTGGCGGCGATCGACGAGCATCTGCCGCCACGCTGGAGCCGCAACAACCCGGTCGACTGCGCCGGTGGCGAAACCCGCGACACGATCCCGACCGTGATGGGTTTGATCGCCGAACATCCCGCCGTCGATGCGATCGTGTACATCGGGCTCGGGATTCAATCCAACCAGGCTCGAATGATGCGCGAGGGCGGCTTCTTCCCCGATCACGGCCTGGAGCGGATCGTCGAATACCACGAGCGCCAGGACCGTCGCTTCGCCGAGGCGGCGGCGGAGCTCAGCGAGCGCACCGGCAAGCCGATCCTGGCCGCCACAGAACTGGCGGTTGCCGACCCCGACAATCCCGGGCCTGCCGCTCTGCGAGCCACGGGGCGGCTGTGCTATCCGAGCGGCGACCGTGCCGTGGTGGCGCTCGGCCACCTGTACCGCTATGCCCGTCACCGCCAGCGACGTTCGGCGTGACCGCCCGCATGGCTTCTCGCCGCGACCCATCCGCCGGCCCGATCATCGTGATGACGATGATCCTGCTCGTGCCTGCGGCACTGTTGTGGGGTGTATGGCGTTGGGCGGGTGGCCGCGCCGAGGCCGGCAAGGATGCCGTGCCCGAACAAGCGCAAACGCCGATCGCTGCGCCGGTTCCCGAACCGGCTCTGAGCACCGGGTTGCTGTCGTTTCGGCGGTCGGCCGGCGAGATGTCGAGACGCCTCAACGTGGGTGCCTTCGAAACGGCGCTGCAGCCGCTCTTGGCCGCCATCGATGGCCGCTCCTGTGCGGTGGTGTCGCTCGACGGTCGGCTGGTCGGCGCTGCCAACCCGGACACGGTGGTGATTCCGGCCAGTAGCCAGAAGATCCTGGTCGCCGCTGTGGCGCTCGAGGTGCTCGGGGAAACGTTTCGGTACACGACCAACCTGGTCGGACCCGCACCCGAGAGCGGTGTGGTCAACGGTGACGTGTTCCTGGTCGGCGGCGGCGACCCGTTGCTGTCGGGTGAGTGGTACTCGACCTCGGGCCTCGACAGGTTTCAGGCGTTCAACACCACATCGCTCGACCAACTTGCACGGGACCTGGCGGCCGCCGGCGTGTCCCAGATCCAGGGGTCCGTTCGGGGTGACGGGAGTCGGTACGACGACGAGTTCTTTGCTCCGGGCTGGGGTGGCGGCGTGGCAGGCCTCGAGGCCGGGCCGTACGACGCACTGCTCGTCAACGACTCGCGAGTGCTGGGTGACGACCAACGTGGGTCCGACCCGGCCGAGGCCGGTGCCCGCGAATTCGTTCGGATCCTGTCCGAGCAAGGAATCAGCGTGAGCGGCGGATCAGGTGTCGGTGTGGCACCGGCCAACCTGAGCAATCTGGCGTCGGTCGAGTCGCAACCGCTTCCGGCGGTGATCGCCGAGATGCTGACCAACAGCGACAACAACACCGCCGAGCTGATGGTGAAAGAGATCGGGTTGGTGGCCTCCGGTAGCCGGCACGCGTCAGGCTGGGCTCGATGCCATCAGTTCGACGATCGCCGGGTGGGGGATCGACATCGCCGGTCTTCAACTCGGTGACGGAAGTGGGCTCAGTCTCGACAACCGAATCACCTGCGCGACCTTGCAAGGGGTCTTGGAGCACGTCGGTTTCGACAGCGCCGTCGGGCAGGGTCTGGCGGTGGCAGGCACGACTGGCACGCTGATCGAGGTGTTCGTCGACACGCCGTTGGCCGGGCGCCTGTACGGCAAGACCGGCACGCTGAACAACCCGCCGTTCAACGAGGACCCGCCCGCCGTGAAGGCGCTCGCCGGGTATCTGCCCGTCGACGGTGGGGGTGCGATCGAGTACACGCTGATCCTGAATGGCCCGACAATTTCCGATCAGAGCGAGTACCGACCGATCTGGGCCCACCTCGTGAACGCGCTCAACTCCTATCCGGCGGTGGCGAGCCCAGCCACACTCGGCCCACGATGACCGGCAACGAACGTCGCCCTCGCCGGGTGCTGCCGATCACGGCGCTGACGGCGATCGCCGTGGTGCCGGCGGTGGCGCTGATCGGTGTGTGGCAGTACGCCGAGGCGAACGAACCCCCGGTGACCACGACCACCACGACCACGCTGCCGCCACCGCCCGTCGAGCAGTTGACGACCGAACTGTTCTCGTTGCGCCGACACCCGACGCCGCTCGCCGAGCGGGCCGCCGAGGTCGAGTCGGAGAAGGTGTTCACCGACCGGGTCCAGTCGCTCGTCGACGATGTGGGTGAAGCGAGCTGTCTGATGATGGTCCACGACGCCGAGCTGATTTCACAAATCCATGCTGGTCTTGCGGTGATTCCTGCCAGCAACCAGAAGCTGCTCGTTGCCGCCGCAGCGCTCGAAGTGCTGGGTGGTGACTACCGATTCACCACACAACTCCAGGCGGCCGCTCCGACCGCTGGCGTGATCGTCGGTGACGTGTATCTCGTCGGGGGTGGAGACCCGGTGCTGCGCACGGCCGATGTTCCTGACCCCTTGCGCTATCCGGGCTTCAACACGACGGCACTCGAACCACTCGCCGACCAGCTCGTCGCGCTCGGGGTCACCACGATCGAGGGGAACCTCGTCGGAGACGGCGGGCGCTACGACAACGAGTTCCGGAGTCCGAGCTGGGGTGACGACATCACGAGTTTCGATGCCGGCCCGATCGACGCCTTGCTCGTCAACGACGGCCTGATCTCGAACGGCAACTACGGGCTCAACCCGAACAGGTCGGCAGCTCGGATCATGTACGACCTGCTGGTCGCCAGAGGGATCACGATCACCGGAACACCAGCCAACGATTCGCGGCCCGTCGACCTGGCCGTCACGACCCTCGCAACGATCGAGTCGCTGCCACTCACCGACGTATTGGTCGAGTTGCTCCATACCAGCGACAACAACACGGCCGAGATGCTGGTCAAGGAGATCGGGTTCGTCGCGTCCGGGTCGGGCACGTGGCAAGCCGGGCTCGACGCAATCCGGTCGACGCTCGCCGGTTGGGGTGTGCCGGTCGATGGCCTCCAGCTGCACGACGGGTCCGGTCTCAGCCGCGCCAATCAGTTGACGTGCGCGGCGCTGACGGCCGTCATCTCGGCGACACCGGTCTCCGACCAGCTGAGGCAACTGCTTCCGGTCGCCGGCCGCGACGGCACGTTGGCCGACCAACTGCTGGGTACCGAGGCCGAGGGGCGCCTGCAAGCCAAGACCGGCACGCTGACCGACGTCAAGGCGCTGACCGGCTCGCAGTTGTCGGGCACCAGGGTGCGTGTCGACTTCTCGCTGGTGCTCAACGGGGAAGGCGTCAACGATCCAACGACATACGAACCGGTGTGGAAGCGAATCGTCGCCCTGATCGACGATTACCCGATCGAGGTCGACCCCGACGTCACCCGGTTCGCCCCCCGCTGACCCTCGCCCTGTCGGGGTTTGTAGGGTGGGTCCCGATGGCTGTGATGGCGATGTTTCCTCTCGGGACGGCGTTGTTGCCGGGCGCTGTGTTGCCGCTCCAGGTGTTCGAGCCGCGGTATCGCCAGATGGTGCAGGACATCTTGCGTGACGATGTGAACCCGCCGGAGTTCGGTGTGATTCTGATCGAGCGCGGACATGAAGTCGGCGGTGGCGACGTGCGAGCGATGGTTGGCACCGTGGCACGCGTTGCCGATATCCAGGTCACCCCCGACGGCCGTTACACACTGGTGGCTGTCGGGACCGAACGGTTGCGCGTCAACAGCTGGCTTCCCGACGATCCGTACCCGCTCGCCGATGTGGATCTGTGGCCAGACGAGGGCCACGCCGCCGATGTTTCGTCGACGATGATCGACCGGCTGCACCAACGGGTTCGGGACCTGAACGAGATCGTGCGTTCGCTCGGGGAACTCGAGCCACCTCCCGACGCCGAGATCAGCGACGACCCTCACCTGGCGGTCTATCACCTGGCTTCGCTGTCGCCGCTCGGGCCCGCCGACCGCCAGCGAATCCTGGCTGCGCCCAGCCTGACCGAGCGGGTGCGGGTGCTGTCGGAAGCCCTCGATGATGCGACGGCTGTGCTGAAATTCCGTGGTTCGTGATAGAAACAGGGGATGGTTGACGACTCGTCGAACACTCCCTCGCGCCGCGATCAGGCCTCGGTTGGCGAGGTGATCGACTACGTCAAGACGTACGCCAAGCAGGAAACCGTTGGCCCGCTCAAGGGTGCTGGTCGATGGATCGCATTCGGCGCCGCCGGTGCGATCTCACTCGGTATCGGACTCTCGCTCTTGCTGCTCGGTCTGTTGCGACTGTTGCAGAGCGAGTGGGACCGCTCCGCCACCGGTCGCCTGTCCTGGCTGTCCTATCTGATCGTGCTGGTCACCTGTATCGCCCTCCTCGTCTTGACGCTGATGCGGATCAACAAGACGTTCCTCGACAAGGAAGACAAGTCATGAGCAAGACGACAACTCCCGAGAAGATCTCGACTGCCGATCTGGAAAGCAAGTTGCGCGCGTTCCAAGGTGACGTGCAGGACAAGGTCGCCAGCAAGAAGAACACGATGCTGGCGATTGGCGCCGGCGGCGTCACGTTGCTGCTGATCATCTTCTTCCTGATGGGTAAGCGGAGCGGCAAGAAGAAGACCACGCTGGTCGAGATCAGGCGCATCTGACGATGGCCTTGGTCCCGCGACTGCTGCGGCCGTCGGTGCTGATCCGCCGCAAGGCGATGTACAACGGCTTCCTCGGCAACAGCACACTCTGGAAAGTCATCGGTGTCGTCGTGTTCGGCAAGAGCACACTCAAGAAGTTCTTCGGGAAGAACCCGGAGGTCATCGACATCTCCAGCCTCGGTTCGGGCCGAACGATGCAGATCGCCACCACGAAGCCCCTGTCGCGTCGGGCTCGCAAGAAGATCGTGCGTTCCGGTGGCCTGCCTCCGACGCTCAAGGGTGATCAGGCACTCGGCCGATTGTGGGCCGACCTGAACACCCCGCGAGCATCGTGATCGTTCGACTTCGGCAACCCAAACGCGAGATCACACTCGATGGTGCTCGCACGGTGAATCACCTGCTCGACCAACTCGACATGAACCGCGAGTCGTTCCTGGTGATCCGCAACGGCACACTGGTGCCCGGCGACGGCCGCCTGGACGACGACGACACGATCGAAATCCGTCCGGTCATCTCCGGAGGGTGACGACCATCGGCGGCGCCGAATCGTTGTCGCAAGTGTTCGCAAAGGAGGGTTGATGTCGTATTCGAAGTGCCGTGTGTGCGGTGAGCCGGCGATCATCGACCTCCCGCGCCACAACGCCAACTTCTGCGCCGAACACCTGCTGCAGCTGTGCCGCCGCCAGGTCGAGAAGGCGATCCACGACCACGACATGCTGTCGATCGACGACAAGATCCTGGTCGCCGTCAGCGGAGGCAAGGACTCGCTGGCCGTCTGGGACATTCTGCTCGAACTCGGCTATCAGGCGGATGGTCTGTACATCGGGCTCGGGATCGGCGAGTACAGCGACGTCAGCCTCGACTACACACGCCAGTTCGCCGACGAGCGTGGCTTGAAACTGATCACCGTCGACCTGCGCGGCGAGTACGGGTACGACGTGCCGACCGCCGCCAGGATCACCAAACGGGTTCCCTGCTCTGCGTGCGGGCTGTCCAAGCGACACCTGTTCGACAAGGCTGCCCTCGATGGCGGCTACGACGTCGTCGTCACCGGTCACAACCTCGACGACGAGGCAGCCGTGCTGTTCGGCAACACGCTGCGGTGGGACATCGAGTATCTGGCCCGCCAGTTCCCGGTGCTCCCGGCACGTGACGGCTTCCCGAAGAAGGTCAAGCCACTCGTGCGGCTGACCGAGCGCGAGATGGCGGCGTGGTGCATCGTGCGCGGCATCGACTACCAGGTCGAGGAATGCCCGATGGCGCTCGGCAACAAGCACCTCGGCTACAAGGAGGCGTTGAACGCGATCGAGCGCACGTCGCCGGGCTCGAAGTCGGCGTTCTACCTGAACTTCATCGACAAGATGGCCCCGCTGCTGGCGGGCCGCAGTCAAGCGGCGGCCGGTGAGCTGCGTCAGTGCGATACGTGTGGTGCGCCGACCACCGGTGAGGAATGTGCCTTCTGCCGCCTGAAGGATCGGGTCTCCGGCCATGATCCTGTACCGGTGGAGTTGGTACTCAACAAGAAGGCCCGCAAGGCCTATCTCGCCGCTCGTGCGGCAGGGGAGTGATCGTGAACAACTTGGCACCGGGCGACCGGGTGATGCTGCTCGACGCGAAGAAGCGGCGCTATCTGCTGACGCTGGCCGACGGGGGAGAGTTCCACACCCACGCCGGCTTCGTGCTGCACGGCGAGATCATCGGTCAGTCCGAGGGTGTCACCGTGAGCAGCACGAAGGGCGCCGAGTACACGGTGTTGCGGCCGACCCTCGAGGACTATGTGCTCGAGATGCCGCGTGGCGCTCAGGTGATCTACCCCAAGGACCTCGCCCCGATCTGCATGCTGGCCGACATCGGCCCTGGCATGAAGGTGTTCGAAACCGGCGTCGGCTCGGCCGCCCTGTCGATGACGATGTTGCGGTGGGGCGCCCAGATCGTCGGGTACGAGATCAGGGAAGACTTCGCCAACCGGGCCAAGGCCAACGTGCGTGAGTTCCTCGGTGAGGGCGTGCTCGATCGCTATGACGTGCATCTCGCCGACAGCTACGAGGGCGTCAGCGACGAGCATGGACCGTTCGACCGGGCAGTGCTCGATCTGCCTGAGCCGTGGAGGGTGATCCCGCACCTCGAGTCGGTGCTGCTGCCCGGTGGCGTGTGCGTTGCGTACACGCCGTCGATCACGCAGGCGATGCAGGTCCGCGAGGAGTTCAAGGGCCGCTGGATCGATTCGCGCACGATCGAGGTGCTGCACCGCGGTTGGCACATCGACGGCCAAGCGGTGCGCCCCGACCATCGAATGGTCGCCCACACGGCGTTCCTCACGGTCTCCCGATTCCTCGGCAAAGGCAACCGAGCGATGCGAACCGACCGAAAGGTAGAACGCGTCCGCTGAAGTCGCTGGGCGAGGATCAGATTCAGGTGCCGCAGTAGGTGCGGTAGGTGGCGGTGAAGTGCGGCGGGGCTGGGTGGGCGTAGCGGATGTCGGCGAGTCGCTCGGTGAACGGGTCGGTGACGACGGCCAGCAGCCGGTCGAACGGTGCGAGATCGTCGTCGGCAGCGGCTTCGAGCGCTTCTTCGACGAGGTGGTTGCGGGGGATGTAGATCGGGTTGACCTGTCGCATCCGTGCTGCCCGCTCGGCTGATCCAACTGTGTCTGAGGCGAGACGGTCGCTCCAGCGCTCCAACCAGCTATCGAGCATCGAGGTGTCGTCGAACAGTGAACGCAGCGGAGCCGGATCACCGGCGGCGGCATCGGCGAGGCGACGCCAGGCGAGCGTGAAATCGACACGTTGGGCCGCCAGAGCGGCCAGCCAGTCCTCGGCGAGTTGCTGGTCGTCATCGGCTCGCTCGTCGATCGCCGACACCCCCAGCTTGGCGCGGACGCCGGCGAGCCAGGCTCGCCGGTACTGGCCATCGAACGTGTCGAGCGCCTCGGTGGCCAAGGCGATCGCGGCGTCGGTGTCGTCGGCGATCAACGGCAGAAGCGCTTCGGCCAATCGAGTCATGTTCCACTTGCTGATCGAGGGTTGGCGGCCGTAGGCATAGCGTCCGCCTTCGTCGATCGAGCTGAAACTGGTGGCCGGGTCGAAACCCTCGATGAATGCGCACGGCCCGTAGTCGATCGTTTCGCCCGACACGGTGACGTTGTCGGTGTTCTGAACTCCGTGGATGAAGCCGACGTTCATCCAGGTCGCAACGAGCGAAGCCTGGCGTTCGATCACGGCCCGCAGGAGTACCAGGGCGGGATTGGGATCGCCGGCGAGGTGCGGGTCGTGGCGGGCGAGGGCATAGTCGACGAGGCGTCGCAGCTTGTCGACCTCGCCGCGAGCGGCGAAGAACTGGAACGTGCCGACCCGCAGGTGGCTGGAGGCGACCCTGGTGAGGATCGCTCCGCGGAGCGGTTGGTCGCGGAACACACGCTCGCCGGTGGTGACGGCCGCCAGTGCCCGAGTCGTGGGCACGCCGAGGGCGTGCATCGCCTCGCCCATCAGGTACTCACGCAACACCGGCCCGAGTGCGGCCCGCCCGTCGCCTCCGCGCGAGAACGGTGTCCGCCCCGATCCCTTCAGGGCGATGTCGAAGCGGCGCCGCTGAGGGTCGACGAGTTCGCCCAGCAGCAGCGCCCGGCCATCGCCGAGTTGGGGTGAGAAGCCTCCGAACTGGTGCCCGGCGTAGGCCTGAGCGATCGGAGTGGCGTCGGCGGGCAGCGAGTTGCCCGAGAAGATCGCCGCCCCGGCAGCACCATCGAGCTGCGACGGGTCGAGCCCGAGCGAACGCGCCAGATCGTGGTTGAGCCGCAGCAACCGTGGGTCGGCGACGTCGACGGGCTGCCAGGGCGCGTAGAACCCCTCCAGTTCCCGGGCAACGTGTTGTCGAACCCGAACAGGCCGGATGACACGACGTCGGTCACGGCTGCACACTGCCACGGACGCGCAACGGCCCGGCAACGTGCGAAGCCGGGCCGTTCACGAGTTGGTTGTTCGAGCCGTTCAGGGCTCGATGAAGATGCACTCGCCGGGGCATTCCTCGGCGGACTCGATCACTCCATCGAGTTGGCTGTCGGGGAACTCGGCGAGCCCCTCGGCACCCTCGGCGTTGCCCTTGGCTGCTGCGTAGATCTTGTCGCCCTCTTTCACGTAGGCAAGGCCATCGTCGAGCAACGTGAACACGTCGGGGGCGATTTCCTCGCACAGACCATCGCCCGTGCAGAGATCCTGGTCAATCCAGACCTTCATGTGATTCGTGTCTCCTTCGGAGGGGTGTGTGTACCTTGGCACTTTACCCGGCCTTGTTCGCGGAAACGTACATGATGGGCATGCGAGGGGGTCACGGTGTAAGTTCCGATCGACCGCAGCTTGAGCGTGGGAGGTGAGCGTGGCGGATTCAACCGGAGAGAACACGACCCAGGGAACCGATGCGGTCGAGGCGTCGATCAGCGACCAGGCGGCGCTCGAAGCACAGGTCTCCGTGCTCGGAGAGGAGAACGCCCATCTCCGTTCGCGTCTGGCCGACACCCCGAATCGGGTTCGGGCACTCGAGGAGCGCCTGCTCGAAACGAAGGGTCAACTCGCCCAGGCGACCGCTCAGAACGAGAAGCTCAGCTACACGTTGCGCGAGGCGCGCGAGCACATCGGGTCGCTGCGCGACGAGGTCGACAAGCTGACGCAACCGCCGAACGCTTACGGCGTGGTGGTCGGCAAGAACGACGACGGAAGCGTCGATGTTCTCAGCGCGGCCGCAAGATGCGAGTCGAGATGCACCCCGACGTCGACTTCGAACTGCTCGACCTCGGCGCTGAGGTGGCGCTCAACGAGAGCTTCAACGTGATCTCGGCACGACATCCCGAAACCGTCGGCGAGGTGGTCACCCTGAAAGACGTCATGGAAGATGGCGTGCGGGCGATCGTGATCGGACACGCCGACGAGGAACGTGTCTGTGAACTGGCGAGCACGCTGCGCGGGACGAGGTTGCGCAACGGCGACATGATGCGACTCGATCCGCGCTCCAACATGTTGCTCGAACTGCTCCCGCGACCCGAGGTGGAGGACCTCCTGCTCGAGGAGGTTCCCGACATCTCGTATGAGGACATCGGGGGGCTCGACACTCAGATCGAGGCGATCGCCGATGCCGTCGAGCTGCCGTTCCTGCACCACGAACTGTTTGCCGAACATCGCCTGCCGGCACCGAAGGGAATCCTGTTGTACGGCCCGCCCGGCTGTGGCAAGACGCTGATCGCCAAGGCGGTCGCCAACAGCTTGGCCAAGAAGGTCGCCGAAACGATGGGGGAGGGCAAGGGACGCTCGTACTTCATCAACATCAAGGGGCCGGAGCTGCTCAACAAGTACGTCGGTGAAACCGAGCGCCAGATCCGCCTCGTCTTCCAGCGAGCTCGCGAGAAGAGCGAGGAGGGCTGGCCGGTGATCGTGTTCTTCGATGAGATGGATTCGATGTTCCGCACCCGGGGGTCGGGCATCAGCTCCGACATGGAGTCCACGATCGTGCCGCAGCTGCTGGCCGAGATCGACGGCGTCGAGGGTCTCAAGAACGTGATCGTGATCGGAGCCACCAACCGCGAGGACCTGATCGACCCGGCGATCCTGCGCCCCGGCCGGCTCGATGTGAAGATCAAGATCGAGCGTCCGCAGGCCGCCGCCGCGGCCCAGATCTTCGCCAGGTACCTCACCGACGAAATCCCGATCGCCGAGGGTGAGCACGTGCCCGACATGATCGAGACCACCGTCGCCGAGATGTACCGCGACGACGACGCCAACCGATTCCTCGAGGTCACCTACCAGAACGGCGACAAAGAAATCCTGTACTACAAGGACTTCGCCTCGGGAGCGATGATCGAGAACATCGTGAGGCGCGCCAAGAAGCTGGCGATCAAGCGTGTGATCGGCGGGGGAGCGAGGGGCGTCTGCACCGCCGACCTGATCGCCTCGATCAAGCAGGAATACAAAGAACACGAAGACCTCCCGAACACCACCAACCCCGACGATTGGGCCAAGATCTCCGGCAAGAAGGGCGAGCGGATCGTGTTCATTCGCACGTTGGTGTCCGAGGCACAAGATGAGGGCCCGATGGGTGGACGAAGCATCGAGCGCACGCAAACCGGTCAGTATCTGTGATCCCCGACGAGCCGATCGCGTTTCGGCTGTCGTGACGCTAGAGGCTCACCGCCAGGCGGCTGTGATCAGCTCCAGGCTGCGGACCCTGTCGTCGACGTCGTAGGTCGCGGCGGTCAACATCAGCTCGTTCGCCTTCGTGCGTTGAACGAGGTGCCGCAAGCCTTCGACGACGCGTTCGACGCTGCCGATCAGCTGGTCGCTCGGCATGTTTCGCGCCGCGTCGGCGTCGGGATGAGCGGCCGCCGCCTCAGGGCTGAGCAGCGGGTGGCGCCGGTTGGTGCGAATACCGAGCCGCAGGATTCGGCCAGGCAGTCCGACCCGGGCAGCTTCCTCGTCGGTCTCGGCGGCGAGCGCTCCGACCCCCACGATCAGATACGGAGCGTCGAGCACGGGCGACGGCTCGAAGTGATCGAGGTACAGCTGCGACGCCATGTCGGTGGCGCCGGTGTCGAAGTGGTGAGCGTAGGCAAACGGCAGGCCGAGCATCCCCGCCAGTTGGGCGCTGTAGCCCGACGATCCGAGCAGCGCGATCACCGGCGACGTCGTCGCTACCGGAGTCGCACGCAGCCGCGTCCAGACCCCGTCGTCGCGTCGAGGATCACCGAGCATTCCCATCAGGTCGAGCAGATCGCGCGGGAACTTCTCGACGCTTTCGTGGGGGTGCCGACCGAACGCCGATGCGGTCATCGGGTCGGTTCCGGGTGCACGACCGATGCCGAGATCGATCCGATCGGGGTGGAGCGCCTCGAGCAGGGCGAACTGTTCGGCGATCGCCAACGGGGCGTGGTTCGGCAACATCACGCCGCCCGATCCGACCCGAATGCGGGTCGTGGCCGCCGCCAAATGGGCGATCAACACGCTGGGGGTGGTGCTGGCCACGGTTGCCATGTTGTGGTGCTCGGCGACCCAGAACCGGCGCATCCCGAGCTGATCGGCGTGTTGCGCCAGCCGGGTCGTGTCGGCCAGAGCGTCGGCGGACGACCCGCCCTCGCGCACCACGGACAGATCGAGCACCGAGAGCGGAATCACCGTCTCAACCTAGAGGGTGATCGGGCCCAAACTCAGAGGGTGATCAGGATCTTGCCGCTGGCGTCGCCAGCTTGGAGACGGCGCATCGCACACGCGATGTCGCAGAGCGGATAGGTCCGCTCGATCACCGAGGTCAGTCGACCCTGTTCCAGCAGATCCGCCAGATACAGCAGGTCGGCGCTGCTTTGACTCGGTGGAAGCGTGACGAGGCGTTGGCTCACGAAGCGACCGATGGCGGTCATCCTCGCCAGCTTCAGAGCAGGCCCGAACCACCGGTGGTGGGGTTGCCGGAATCCAGCCACATACGTCGATCGGAGATGCATGACGCGTCGGCAGTCGCGCAGCGAGCGATCGCCGACGATGTCGAGCACCACGTCGAACCGGCGTGGCCCGGCGGTGAAATCGTCGACGGTTTCGTCGAGGACATGGTCGGCGCCGAGGGCGCGGATCGTCTCGATGTTGCGGGGACTGCACACGGCGGTCACTTCGGCATCGAGATCCTTGGCGATCTGAACGGCGAAGCTGCCGACGCCCCCACAGGCACCGTTGACGAGGATGTGCTGGCCGGCCCGCACACGACCGATGTCTCGGACCGCCCGTAACGCCGTCGTGCCGGCGACTCCGACGGAGGCCGCCTTGCGGAACGACACTTTGGCCGGCTTGTGTACCACCCCATCCTGTTGCACGCAGACGAACTCGGCACAGGAACCGAGGGCCGGGATCCGGTGTCCCGGCTTGATGCGGTCGACGACGCCGAACACCTCGTCGCCGGGAGCGAACGCCGTGACGTTGCGCCCGACGGCCGCGACCCGGCCGGCGAGATCGGCCCCGAGCCCGGTCGCCCTGGGGCGACGCAGCCCGTAGCGCAACCGACCCAGGTAGGGGAGCCCGGTCAGGGCTCGCAGGTCGACCGGATTGAGGGCAGCGGCATGGACCTGGACGAGCAGTTCGTCGTCACCGATGATCGGCATCGCAACTTCACTCACCTCGAGCGTGTCAGCCGAGCCGTACCGGCTCAGCACGACCGCCCGCATCGTTGTGCGTTCGACCCGTCGCCCGGGGGGAGCGATCGGTCGATCCAAGAGTGCCATGACGCCCTCCCTTCCCCGTACTCGACTGCTGTGTCCATTGTCACGCCGTCGGCGCTGAAGGGCCAGGGCCATTCGTCCCCTGAGCGCTACTTCTGCGACGGTCGCCATCACTACGCTTTGGGCCATGTACGAATGGTCCGAGGAGCACGAGATGATCCGCGCCGCGATGAAAGAGTTCATCGCCAAGGAGGTCATCCCGATTCGAGATGACCTGGAGCACGGCGACACTCCGCCGTACGAAGTGCTCCGCAAGATGTACGCCACGTTCGGGATCGGTGAGCAGGCCGAGGTCAGTTTCCGGAAGCGGATCGAACACGAGAAGGCGGAGGCCGCCGGCATCGCAAGCGACTCGGACAAGCCGAGTCGTCACAGTGGCGGCGATTCCGGGTTCAGCCTGATTCCCACGATCGAGCTGTGTCGCCAGTGTCCTGGACTGGTCACGGCGCTCGGCGTGTCGTCCGGCCTGACCGCCTCGGCGATCAACGGCAAGGGCACGATCGCTCAAAAGGAACGCTGGGTGCCCGACCTGATCACGCTGCGAACGATCGGCGCCTGGGCGATCACCGAACCCAACTCGGGGTCGGACGCCTTCGGCTCGATGCTCGCGACGGCACGACGCGACGGCGACGAGTACGTGCTCAACGGCAACAAGACGTTCATCACCAATGGGCCGTTCGCCGACACGATCGTGTTCATCTGCAAGCTCGACGAGGGCAACGATCCGAAGGACCGCAAGATCCTCAGCTTCGTGCTCGACCAGGGCATGCCGGGTCTCACCCAGAGCAAGCCGCTGCGCAAGATGGGGATGCACTCGTCGCCGACCGGAGAACTGTTCCTGACCGATGTTCGGGTCGGCAAGGACCGTCTGATCGGTGAGGACGAGAACCCGCCCAAGGGCGGTCGCGACGGAGCCAAGGCAACCTTCCAGCAGGAGCGGGCCGGCGTGGCAGCGATGTCGCTCGGCATCATCGAGCAATGCCTCGATCTCTCGGTGGCATATGCCAAGGAGCGCGTCCAGTTCGGTCAACCGATCGGTGAGTTCCAGCTGATCCAGCAGAAGCTGGCGATGATGGAGGTCGCCAGGATGAACATCCAGAACCTGGTGTACCGCACGATCGAGATGTCGAACGCCGGCAAGACGATGACGTTCGCCGAGGCGTCGGCGATGAAGCTGTACTCGGCCCAGCAGGCGACCGCATGTGCGCTCGAAGCCGTGCAGTTGCACGGCGGCAACGGCTACATGGCCGAATACCACGTCGAACAACTTGCCCGCGACGCCAAGGTGCTCCAGATCTACGCCGGCACGGACGAGATCCAGACCCGTGCGATCGCCAGGTCGCTGCTCGACGCCTGAGGCGTTGACCGGGTGCCGGTGACCTTTGGGGGTTAGGGTTTCGCGCATGGCCATCCCGAAGGTCTGTGGCATCGAGACCGAGTACGGCATCGTCGTGCGCGGCGGTGACAACAACCCCGTGTCGGCTTCCTCGCTGCTGATCAACGCTTACGTCAACGCCACGTCGCGCAAGGTCGGTTGGGATTTCGAGGACGAGACACCGGCCAACGACGCCCGCGGCTTCAATCTCGACGACATCTTCCCGCCGGAGATCGAAACCTCGATGGTGAATGCGGTGTTGACCAACGGAGCCCGCTACTACGTCGATCACGCCCACCCGGAAATCTCGACGCCTGAGGTTTCTACGGCGGCTGAAGCGGTGCGCTGGGACCGTGCCGCCGACGAGATCGTCCGGGCCTCGATGCGCTACGCCGCCGAGATTCTCGACCAGGGAGCCGAACTGGTCGTCTACAAGAACAACTCTGACGGCAAGGGCAACAGCTACGGCTGCCACGAGAACTACCTGCTCAGCCGCGAGACGCCCTTTGGTCGGATCGTGAATCACATCACGCCGCATTTCGTGACCCGACAGATCTTCTGTGGCGCCGGCAAGGTCGGCTGTGAGCAACCGGGGCGCCAACCGGGCGATGTGGCCTACCAGCTCAGCCAACGGGCCGACTTCTTCGAGGAGCAAGTCGGGCTCGAAACCACGCTCAAGCGACCGATCGTGAACACTCGTGACGAGCCGCACTGCGACCCCCAGAAGTACCGCCGCCTGCATGTGATCGTCGGCGACGCCAACATGAGCGAGGTCGCCACCTATCTCAAGGTCGGCACGACGTCGATCGTGCTGGCGATGATCGAAGATGATCAGTTCAGCGACGAGTTCCTGCTCGGCAATCCGGTCCCGGCGATCCGTCAGGTCAGTCACGATCCGTCGCTGCAACGCTCGATCCTGCTGCGCGACGGGCGCCGGGCGACCGCCCTCGAGATCCAATGGGGGCTGCTCAAGAAGGCCCGCAAATATGAGCAGACACACGGGCTGGAGGTGGTCGGCGAGGAGGTTGGTGCCGACCTGCTCGAGCGCTGGGAACAGGTGCTGACGGGGCTCGAGGCCGATCCTGACTCGATGGCGCACTGGGTCGATTGGGTCGCCAAGCGGCGGCTCGTCGATGGCTACCGGGAACGCCACGACCTCGCTGCCGATTCGCCGCGTTTGAAGGCGATCGATCTGCAATACCACGACATGCGCGCCGACCGCTGTCTGGCACTGCGAGTTGGGCTCGACACGATCGTCGATGCCGACGACGCGGTGTCGGCGATGACCCAACCACCGACCACGACCAGGGCCTATTTCCGTGGTCGCTGCCTCGAAAAGTTCGCCAACGAGATCGTCGCAGCCAACTGGGACTCGCTGGTGTTCGACGTGGGCCGCGACCCGCTCAAGCGGGTTCCGATGATGGAACCGCTGCGCGGCACGGCCGAACACGTGGGTAGTTTGATCGACGAGAGCGCCACCGCGGCCGAGCTACTCGACCGACTCGGCGCATAGGGAGGACCAACATGGCGGAACGAACCCAGAAACAGAAGCAGTCACCGGGACGCAGTGACGAGGTCGTCCAGGAGGCGGCCCCGACCACGAGCGAATCCGGCGAGAAGCTCAAGGCCGAGCTCGACGACCTGCTCGACGAAATCGACGAAGTGCTCGAAACCAACGCCGAGGACTTCGTCAAGTCGTACGTGCAAAAGGGCGGGCAGTAACCCGTGTCGATGCCGTTCTTCGATCCGGTCGATGATCCGGGGTCGAACTTTCCAGAGCTGCTGCGGCGCGTCGGGCTCGGCCCGGTCGTATCGGCGGCAGGCACGCTCGATGTACCCCACGCCACGACCTGTGTGGCGTTGCGGTACGCCGACGGTGTCGTCATGGCCGGTGACCGTCGGGCAACCAGCGGCAACCTGATCTCGCACCGTTCGATGGAAAAGGTCGTCCAGGCCGACCGATACAGCGGCGTCGCGATCGCTGGCGCGGCCGGGCCTGCGATGGAGATGATCCGACTGTTCCAGCTCCAGTTGGAGCACTACGAGAAGGTCGAAGGAACCACGCTCAGCCTGGAAGGTAAGGCGAACCAGCTCTCGATGATGGTGCGCGGCAACCTGCCGGCAGCCATGCAGGGGATGGTCGTCGTGCCACTCTTCGCCGGCTGGGACGAACGCCGCGAATCAGGGCGGCTGTTCGCCTACGACGTCACGGGTGGCCGCTACGAGGAGCGCGAGTACGTCGCCACCGGGTCGGGAAGCCTGCACGCCGGCACGGTGATCAAGGTCGGTTTCCGCACCGACATGACCAAGGACGCGGCCGTCGATCTGGCCGTTCGGAGCCTGTGGGAAGCAGCAGATGCCGATTCCGCAACCGGGGGCCCCGACGCACTGCGCGGCATCTACCCGATCGTCGCCACCGTGACCGCAGCCGGCTGGGTCGCGATCGACGACGCAGAACTCGCCCCGCGGTTCGACACGATCGCCTCGGAGGTGAGGGAGCGATGAGCCAACCGTTCTACGTAGCGCCCGAACAGGTGATGAAGGATCGGGCCGACTATGCCCGCAAAGGCATCGCCCGCGGACGCGCCCTCGTGGCGATCCGGTATGTCGACGGGATTGCGATCGTCGCCGAGAATCCGTCGGAAACGCTCCGCAAGGTGAGTGAGATCTATGACCGGATCGCGTTCGCCGGTGTCGGCAAGTACAACGAGTTCGATCAGCTGCGCGTCGCCGGCATCCGTGCCGCCGACCTGAAGGGGTTTCAGTATTCGCGTGACGACGTCGATGCGCGGGCGCTGGCGAACCAGTACGCCCAGATCCTCGGCAACATTTTCACCCACGAAATGAAGCCGATGGAGGTCGAAATCCTCGTTGCCGAAGTCGGTCTCGAGCCGGCAGGGGATCAGATGTTCCAAATCCTCTACGACGGCACCGTCGTCGACCAGCGCGATGTTGCGGTGTTGGGCGGCGATGCCGACGCGATCGGCGAACGCCTCCGCGCCAGCTATGAGCCGGATCTCGGCCTCGAAGCGGCAGTGAAGCTGGGTGTCGCAGCGTTGGCGGGCCCCGACCGGGAGTTGCCGACCACCGAGCTCGAGGTCGCGGCCCTCGCCCGTGGCAACGGCAGGCGCTGCTTCCACCGGGTCAACGACCTCGGCGTCGCCGAAATCCTGTCCTGACGCCGCCCGCCTCCGGCCTCATCCCGGCGATGTGGGGCAGTTGGACCAGGTCGGTCAGGCGAGGTGGCCCAACAACCGCGAAGTCACCACTCGAGGATCGTCGTGTTCGAGCCATCTCGGAATCGGAAGTAGCCAGGAAACGGGTGCACTCGGCCTCGTGATGACGTAGGCGAGCACAGTGACGAGTCGATCCAAGTCGGCGGCCTCGCCGGCCCGCGCGGTGGCGTCGAGGTCGTGGAGTCGCTGGGCGGATTGCCACGCCTGGGCGCGAGCGCGGCCGAGCGAGAAGTTGAAGACCCGTCCGCCTCCTCGTGAGACGGCGAGCTGCGTCCAGCCAGCCACACGACCGAGGTCGCGTAGGACGTCCGGTTGCGTCTCGGCGAGGATGTCGTTGATCGCCTCGAAGTCAGGTCGAAGCACGTCCAGCGACGCCTCGCCGTCGGCCAGTTCAACGACCACCTGAGGAAGGTCGTGGTTGACGTGGGCGTTGACGCCCAACAGCAGGTGTTGCACGATCAGGAGCCGGCGATCTGCGCTGACGTCGTCAGCTGCTTTCCAGCAAGCTGGACGCGTTCGGTCCCCATCGCGAGGACCGAGGTACCAGTCGGCGAACGTGCGGGCGAAACGCGCCATCCTCTCCCCGTCGCCGAAGCGACCGTCTGTGATCGCCGCCTGGACGCGGTCGGTGACTCTGGCGTACATCGCAGGGAAGTACCCACTGGCGTCGTCTGCCTCCCGAGCAGCCGCACGAAGTTCCTCGATCGTCGAGCCGAGCACGCTCCCACCGTACTCGTCCACGTTCGAGCGATCACCGGCTCACCGACCCGGCGACAGGTGGCACATCCCCGAGACGCCTCACGTGGCGATCGCCGAACGGGTGTCTTGACGGCAAGCAGAGAGGAAGCCATTCTGAGGTGGTGTCAGCTTGGGCCGTTCCCGAGCGGCATCGTGGAGTCGCCGGCCGGGTTACCGAGCGCCCGTTATGCGCAGATCGGGGTGCGAAGAACTGCTCCATATCCCTGTAATCCACCTGGGGTTTCGCGAGGCGGACGGGTTGACGTGTTGGCGAACGTGAACAATCTGATCGGCTGGGTGCGGCCGGTCGAGCGCTGAAGCCCTGTGCCGCACGACAGGCTTCTCGTGGGCCGTGTCACCTCGCGGCTACGGTCAAGCGCATGGACGTTGGCCGAGCCTTCGCGGTTCGGCGGTGTTCGCTCCGAGTCGCCATCTCGGGGATCTTGCTGTTGCTGCCTGGTTGCGGCGACGACGATCCGGAAACGCAGACCAGCTCGAGGACGCTGGCGTGCGACGAGGACCTCGCCGCGATCGTTGACGCCCTTCGGTCCGGTCTCCCGACTACGGACTACAACCCAGCTGCCGACCTTCGTGCATTGATCGACAGGACGCACCTCGTCGTGACCGGAACGGTCGAGAACATCGCGCGGAACTACGAGCCGGACAGCTACGGTCCAGATAGCCCTGGTGACGACAGCTGGACGACCGTCTCGACGCCCGATGTCCGGATTATCGCCCAATCGCCCGACCTCACCCCTGATGAGGTTTCGGAGTTCTCGATGTTCTCGAAATGGGTCGTGAGGGGAGAGATTGATCCGCTCGCCGGCCCGGTCCGTACCGATGACCTGGCCTTCGTTGCCTTTTTGCGTCGGGCACCGGACGTACCTGGTGGGTTTGGCATAGACGTTCAGGGTCTGCACGTGTCGTGCGTCGGCTCTCAGGACGCGGTTATCGCTGTTGTCGAACCTCTCCCCGGCGACGTTGCTGGCCTTCGTCTCGAAGAGCTGGTGGCAGCGGTCTCTGACACCGCGGTCGGGTGAAGCTGCGGTCCGCGTCGATGTCCGTCGCGGGCGTTTCCTCCGTGCCTGAGTCCGGCAAGGAGGCAAAGATCTCGTCAAGGCATTGGGCCAACGCTGGTACAAGCGGCCACTTGCGGTGGACGAACCGCCCATATCCGCGCTTAGCCTGAGTGAGCGCCCCGCTCAATACGGCACGTCTCATCGAGTCGATGGGCGCTTGGACCCACGCGATAATCGCCGGCGAGAACGCGCCGCTGGGATCCGGAGCGACCTCCACGTGCGCCACGACACCATGCGGGTGTTCGGTCTACGCTCGGCTCGTGGCAGCGATCGATCTCAACAGTGATCTGGGGGAGTCGTTCGGGACCTGGCGGCTCGGCGACGACGAGGCGATGCTCGATCTCGTCACCAGCGCCAACATCGCATGCGGGTTTCACGCCGGAGATCCTTCGACGCTGAGGCGGGTCTGCCAGGCGGCCGCAGACCGAAACGTCACGATCGGTGCCCACGTGTCGTATCCCGACCTGGTCGGGTTCGGCAGGCGGTTCATCGACATCGATCCGGGCGAGCTCCGCGACGCGGTGCTGTACCAACTCGGCGCACTCGACGGGTTCGCCCAAGTGGCGGGCACCGGCGTTGCGTACATCAAGGCCCACGGCGCGCTCTACCACGCCTGCAGCACGCACCCCGATCAAGCCCAGGCCGTCGCTGACGCTGCCCACGAATACGATCCGTCCATGGCTGTGCTCGGGGCGCCGGGCTCATGGCTGCTCTCCTTCGCCGACGCGCACGGGATGGAGCCGGTGGCCGAGGCCTTTGCGGATCGTGCGTACTTGGCCGACGGGCGGCTCGTGCCGCGCTCGGAACCAGGTGCCGTGCTCGGCGATCCGGAAACGGTCGCTGCCCGGGCGGTGTCGATCGCCGTCGACCGGCAGGTGATCGCGATCGACGGGAGTCCGGTTGCGGTTCAGGCGCGATCGATCTGCATCCACGGGGACACCCCGGGGGCGGTCGCCATGGCACGAGCCGTTCGAGCCGGCCTCGAGGGCGCCTCGGTCAGCTTGCATTCGTTCGCTCTGTAGCCATGCGTTTGCTTCCGATGGGATCCGCCGCAGTGCTCGTCGAGGATCCTCCCGGCGATCCCGCCGCATGGAGCGTCGCTCTGCGCTCGCTGGATCTGCTGGGTGTGACCGACATCGTTCCAGCCGCCAACACGGTGCTGATCAGCTGCGACTCGTCCGACGCCTTGGCGGCGGCGGTCAGGCGTTTGGCGGAGGTCGAGACCGTTCGTACACACGAGACCGCCGAGATACCGACGGTAACGATCGACGTGCACTACGACGGCGCCGATCTGGAGGACGTGGCTCGCCAGATCGGCCGCACCATCGACGAGGTCGTCGACCTGCACTCCGGCGTTGACTACGAAGTCGCCTTCTGCGGTTTTGCACCCGGTTTCGGCTACCTGCGTGGGCTACCCGACGTGTTGCATCTGCCGCGCCGTGCGACGCCACGAACGCGTGTCCCTGCCGGATCGGTGGCGATCGCAGCGGAGTTCAGTGCCGTCTACCCGTCGGAATCACCTGGTGGATGGCATCTGCTCGGGCACACAGACCTCGTGCTGTTCGATGGCCACCGCGACCCACCGGCGTTGTTGTCCCCGGGGACTCCCGTCAGGTTTCGGCCGGTATGAGCGCAGCGGCATCACCGGCGATCGAAATCGTTGCCGCCGGAATGGCGACGACACTCCAGGACCGCGGTCGCCCTGGCTACGCCCACCTCGGGGTGCCGACCAGCGGAGCCGTGGACCGGGCGCTGGCGGGCCTCGTGAACCGTCTCGTCGGCAATGGTCCGGACGCCACCGTGATCGAGACGTGCGGCGGATTGACGCTTCGAGCGCTCGCCCACGTGTTGATCGCCACCAGTGCCGAACCGGCGCCGCGGTCGCTTCGACCGGGAGACACCTGCAACGTGCCGGTCGGCAGCAACGGTCGGTTGTGGCACTACGTCGCCGTGCGCGGTGGGATCGCCGCCGAGCACATACTTGGGTCGTCGTCGCGCGACACGTTGTCGAAACTTGGGCCACCCGAATGTCGACTCGGCGACCAACTCAGCGTCGGCCCACAACCGGTGGCGCCGATCCATGCTGACCTGGCACCGCTCCCGCAGTTGGTCGACACGATTCGGATCGTCGAGGGTCCGCGGCCAAGACTGGTTCACCGCTGCATCGCTCGATGCGCTGACGTCGGTCCGTTGGTCGGTCACCACGTCCAGCCGAGTCGGAGTGCGCTTGACCGGCGTGTCGATCGAACGCATCAACGCCGGCGAGTTGCCGAGCGAAGGCTTGGTTCGCGGAGCGCTGCAGGTTCCCCCGGACGGCAACCCGGTGATGATGCTCGCCGACCATCCCACCACCGGCGGCTACCCGGTGATCGCCGTCGTACACCCCGACGATGTCGCCGTGCTCGCCCAGCATCCACCAGGGTCAGCGGTTCAGTTCCGTCGAGGAGCCTCTACGACCAACACGTGAGTGTTGCGCCGGGCAACCGGCGCCGGAGCCGCAGCGCTGTTACCGTGCGGCCATGGATCGCCGCATCTTCGGTCTGGAGAGCGAATACGGGGTGACCTGCACGTTGCGTGGCCAGCGACGACTCAGCCCTGACGAAGTAGCCCGGTACCTGTTCAGGCGCGTCGTGTCATGGGGCCGGTCATCGAACGTGTTCCTGCAGAACGGCTCGCGGTTGTACCTCGACGTCGGATCGCACCCCGAGTACGCCACGCCCGAATGCGACTCGTTGTACGACTTGGTGGTGCACGACAAGGCCGGTGAACGAATTCTCGAATCGCTGGTCGAGTCGGCCGAGGAACGGCTCGCCGAGGAATCGATACGGGGCACGATCTACCTGTTCAAGAACAACACCGATTCGGCCGGCAACAGCTACGGCTGCCACGAGAACTACCTGACACGGCGCGGCGACGACATGGCCCACTACGCCGAGGTGCTGATCCCGTTCTTCGTGAGCCGGCAGATCTACGCCGGCGCCGGCAAGGTGTTGCAGACGGCGCGCGGCGCAACGTTCTCGATCGCCCAGCGGGCCGAACACATCTGGGAAGGCGTGAGTTCGGCGACCACCCGAAGCCGCCCGATCATCAACACGCGCGATGAGCCGCACGCCGACGCCGAGTTGTACCGCCGTCTGCACGTCATCGTCGGCGACTCCAACATGAGCGAATACACCACGTTTCTGAAGGTCGGAGCAGCGGCGTGCATGCTGCGGATGCTCGAGGACAACAACGTGGTGCTGCGCGACATGACGCTCGAGAACCCGATCAGGGCGATCCGCGAGATCAGCCACGACATCACGTGTCGGCGGGTGGTGCGGCTCGCCAACGGTCGCGAGGTCAGCGCCATCGACATCCAGCGCGAATACCTCGACCGAGCGTTGCGTTACGCCGACAGCCAGGGTTTCCCGCCGCTCGAACAACGAGCACTCGAGATGTGGGAACACTGCATGACACAGCTCGAGAACGACCCGCTCAAACTCGATCGTGAGGTCGATTGGGTGATCAAGTACAAGCTGATCGAGGCCTTTCGTGAACGCCACGACCTGCCGCTCGGCCACGCCCGGGTACAGCTGCTCGACCTGCAATACCACGACGTCACCCGTTCACGAAGCCCGTTCTTCAAGATGCAGGACAGGGGACTGGTGGAACGGGTCTGCGTCGACGAGGACATCGATACAGCGATCGATACACCTCCCCAAACGACCCGAGCCCGGTTGCGCGGCGAGTTCATCAAGCGCGCCAAGGAACGCCGTCGCGACTACACCGTCGACTGGGTTCATCTCAAGCTCAACGACCAGGCCCAGCGGACCGTCTTGTGCAAGGACCCGTTCAAGAGCCGCGACGAACGAGTCGAGAAGCTGATCGAGTCATTGTGATCGGGTGTTCGGCGGTGCCGCTGTGAGGGCTTCCTCAGATACGGTTGCGCGGGCGTGACCGAGATCTTCGACCCCACAACCAGTTCGGCCGCACTCGGCCGTGATGCCGCCGCTGCCGACAATGATCAATCGCTCGAGCAGGTGACCGACGATCTCGACGATCTCCCAGGCCCCGGACAGTCCGAGGACCGGGATGTCACACGGCGCCCGGGCGTTCTTCGACTGGGCAATCGTGGTGGGTGTTGCGCTGCTCGTGGCGATTCTCGTACGCACCTTTTTGCTCGCCCACTTCATCGTGGAGGGCCAGTCGATGTACTCCACGCTCGAGCCCGGCGACCGCGTGTTCGTCAACAAGATGTCGTATCGCCTGCACGATCCCGGCCGCGGCGATGTCGTCGTTCTGCACGAGATCCATGCATCGACCGAGCGCGATCTGATCAAACGCGTGATCGCTCTGCCAGGTGAAGAGATCGAGATGGAGAACTGCGTCGTCAAGATCGACGGCCAGCTGTTGCAGGAGCCGTACCTCGATCCCACGGTGGTCACCCCCGGCCGATGCGGCCAAGCGATCAATCCGATGGTGATTCCCGAGGGGCACGTGTTCGTGATGGGTGACAACCGCCCTGGTTCGCACGACAGCCGAGCGCTCGGAACGATTCCATTCGAAGACCTCGTCGGGCGGGCGTTCGTGGTGTTCTGGCCCAAGAGCGATTGGCAGTGGCTGTAGCCACCCGCTCGATCGTCATCCACCGAGCCGATCTCGTGCCTGAAGGCATCGACCATCCGGTCGACGTGGTCGCTGTAGACCGCGTCGAGACCCATCCGATACGCCGTCTGGAGTTGATGCTCGAGTTGGAGGTCCCACGAGAACGCCGTTCTGTCGAAGCGATGAAACAGGGCGACCAGGCCTCCGTTCCAGTCTTCGCGGCGCAGATTGATGCCGTCGATCCCCTCGGCCGCCAAACGGGCCGCCCGGCGTTCCGGACCTTCGGCAATCTTTGCGAGGCGAGTTGAATCGACCAACTTGACCTGATCGTCCAGCGGACGGAGTTCGATCAGCACCTCGACGTCGTAGTGGCACAGCCAGAGACGACTCATCAGATCGGGTGCGTGGCGACGTACGGCTTCGATCACGACGGGACCCGACCCATGGTCTTTCAAGTCGAGTGAGAACTGGTACGCCGTCCCGCAGGTCTCGAACAACTCATGCAGCGTCGGGATGTGGTCGGGAAGCTGATCGCG
This sequence comes from uncultured Acidimicrobiaceae bacterium, assembly GCA_963700265.1. Lineage (GTDB taxonomy): Bacteria > Actinomycetota > Acidimicrobiia > Acidimicrobiales > Ilumatobacteraceae > Ilumatobacter. Next base: position 404,628 of record CAVOWX010000015.1, read on the forward strand.
CCGCAAGGTTCCGATCGGGACCTTGCGAAAGCGACCGACCCGCAGCTCGCCGTCATGGTCGAGCACCGGCACGCCGTCTGACGTCAACCAGACGTCACTCTCCAAGCCGGTGGCGCCAAGTCGCAACGCCAATTGGAAGGCGGCGATCGTGTTCTCCGGGGCATGGGCGCGAGCTCCACGATGGGCGAACATCACGGGAGTGTCGAGCAGGGATGGCAGTCGCTGTTGCACGCCCGGTCATCTTGGCAGGTGTTCGCACCGGCGCCACGTTGTCCCGGCTGATGGGCGCGGTTGTGCGGCGCCTCGGACTCCTAGACTGCCTCCGTGTTCAACCTTCAGGGCAGCGAGCTGATCATCATCTCTGCTGCTCGCTCTCGTCGTGCTCGGCCCGGAGAAGTTGCCCGATGCGATGCGCAAGGCCGGCCAGTTCTACGCCGAGCTGAAGAAGATGTCGACCGGATTCCAGTCCGAGTTCCGGGCCGCCGTCGAGGAACCGCTGAAAGAACTCAAGGAGACCGCCAACACGATCCGCGACTCGGCCGACTTCACCAAGCTGCAGAGCGGTCGGGCGGGCCGAGAAGCCGAAGTCGGCCGAGATGATCGCGGCGGCCGACCCGGACGCCGTGCCCTCCAACGATCTACCCTTCCAACCTGGCGACAGCGACGACACGATGACGCCGGACTGAGGCCGCGGTCGAGCGCGGTCGAGCCGTGGTCGACGTAGCCCCCGGAGATCAGGAGCCATTCGCCAGTGTGGTGCTCGCCGAACCGACCGGCGGAGCCATCGCCGGTGGCGGTGCGAGCCGGCGGCGCGCCCGAGACCCAAGCCCCCAAGGCGTTCTCCGGCACTCAGGTGTCGAGCGCGAGCCCACCGATCCGTGAATCGGCGCCGGCCGAACCGCCGGTCGCCCCCGACGATGTCGACGCTGCTGAAACGAGCGTCGAGCGTGCGGGTGACGACACCGCAGTGACCGACACCCGTCCGGGGAGCCGACGAGGCAGTCGACGAGGGTGACGGGGAGCTCTCGGAGTGAGTCGCTTCTCGTTTCGGCGGCAAGAAAGCAAGCGGTCCCGACGGCCAGATGAGCCTGATGGAGCATCTCGCCGAACTCCGGATGCGAATCATCCGCTGCGGGCTGGCGGTCGTTCTCGGATCGATCCTGGTGATCGCCTTCTACGACACCGTGATGGGCTGGCTGCTCGAGCCATACAGCGCGCTCTGCCAGCGGCAACCACCGGAGTACTGCGGCCAATCGTTCGACGCCGAGACCGGCAAAGTGCTGCTGTTCAACCCCGACCCGATCGAGGGCTTCTCGACCCGTCTGCGAATCGGGTTCTACGGCGGCATCGTGGTGGCGCTTCCGGTGCTGCTGTGGCAACTGTGGAAGTTCATCGTTCCGGCGCTGCACAAGAACGAGCGGTCGTATGCCGCAGGGTTTGTCGGATCGTCGATCGCTCTGTTCATGCTCGGTGGGTTCATCGCCTACACCACGCTGGAACGGGCGCTCGAGTTCCTCATCAGCTGGGCCGGCGAGGATGTCGACCCGCTGTTCCAGGTCAACGCATACGTACGTCTGGTCACGCTGATGGTGGTGGCTTTCGGCGTCGGTTTCACGATTCCGGTGATGCTCGTGTTCCTGCAGTTGATCCGGGTGATCACGCCCCAGCAGCTGTTAGGGGCGTGGCGTTACTCGATCGTCGGCACGTTCTTCGTCGCCGCCGCGATCACGCCGTCGGGCGACCCGATCTCGCTGATGGCGTTGTCGGTGCCGATGGTGGTGCTGTATTTCGTGGCGATCCTGATCGGACGAATCGTGCAGCGCCGACGCCAAAAGGCCGAAGCCTGACCCGACCAGATCGATTTCCGGACCGTCGTCCGGGCCGCGAGCTGCGAGACTGACCCCGTGCGACCAGACCGCCAAGCGATCCTCGCCCGCTATTCGTTCCAGCTCGATGCGTTCCAGGATGCATCGATCGATGCACTCGACGCGGGGAGAGCACGTCATCGTCGCAGCCCCTACGGGCAGCGGCAAGACGGTTGTGGCAGAGTACGGCGTCGAGACGGCGATCCGCGACGGCAAACGAGCGTTCTACACGGCTCCGATCAAGGCGCTCTCGAATCAGAAGTATCGCGACCTGCTCGCCGTACACGGCGACGAGCGGGTCGGGCTGCTCACGGGTGACAACTCGATCAACGGCGACGCCCCGGTGGTCGTGATGACGACCGAGGTGCTGCGCAACATGATCTACGGCGGTCGCGATCTCAGCGATCTGGCCGTCGTCGTGCTGGACGAGGTGCACTTCTTGCAGGATGCCTACCGGGGGCCGGTCTGGGAGGAAGTCATCATCCACCTCCCGCAGCACGTGCAGCTGGTGTGTCTGTCGGCAACCGTGAGCAATGCCCAAGAGGTTGCGGACTGGATCGCGACGGTCCGCGGCCCGACGCGAGCGGTCGTGGAATCGCGTCGACCCGGTACGACTCGACAATCTCTACTTCGTCTCCGACCGGACCAACGATCGGCTGCGGATGCTGCCGACGATCGTCGACGGCACCCCGAACTCCGAAGCGGTGCGCCTCGACGCCAGCGGTGTCCGACGAGGCCAGGGTCGGCGCAACGACCGTGACCTGCGCGGCGGCGGGCAGCGGGTCCTGGCGACCCCTGGCCGACTCGAGACCGTCGAGACCCTGCGCGACCAGCAGCTGCTCCCGACGATCTTCTTCATCTTCAGCCGGGCCCAGTGTGATGAGGCGGCTCGAAGCTGCGTCGCTGCTGGGCTTCGGCTCACCGACGAGGGCGACAGCGAGCGGATCCGTCAGATCGCCGGTCAGCGGCTCGACGGGCTGGCCGACGACGACCTGGAGGTGCTGGGGTACCCGCAGTTCATGCTGCAGCTCGAATCGGGTGTCGCTGCCCACCACGCCGGGATGGTGCCGCCGTTCAAGGAGGTCGTCGAGGCGTGCTTCATCGAGGGCTTGATCAAGGTCGTGTTCGCAACGGAGACGCTCGCCGTCGGCGTCAACATGCCCGCTCGCAGCGTGGTGATCGAAAAGCTCACCAAGTTCACCGGAGAGCACCATGAGGCGCTCTCTCCGGGCCAATACACCCAGCTGACGGGGCGAGCGGGGCGACGGGGTATCGACGAGTTGGGAAGCGCCGTCGTGCTGTGGAGCCCGTTCGTCCGGTTCGATCAGGTTGCCGAGCTGGCGATGAGCCGCAGTTTCCATCTCCGATCAGCGTTTCGACCCACGTACAACATGGCGGCCAACCTGGTTCGCACCTACGACGCCCAGACAGCGCGCCAATTGCTGTCCCTGTCGTTCGCCCAGTTCCAGGCCGACCGTGACGTCGTTCGGATCGAGCGGCGTCTCCAGAGTCAACGTGAGCGCCTGACGGGTTTGATCGAACAGGCCACGAGCCCATTCGGGGACATCGAGGAGTACCGCGCCGAGATGGACGGCTTGAAGGGCCCGCGAACCGCGACGATCCGACCGAGTTGGCGATGATGCAGCTGCGGCCGGGGTCGGTGATCCACGCATCGAAGGGCAAGTACCACGGTCCGGTGGCGGTCGTGGCGACCGCCAACCGAAAGGGTGGCTTGAAGCTGACCACGATCACGCCGAGCGGGCACGCGCTGCATCTCGCCGCCGACGATTTCGCGGTGCCGCCCCGCCTGATCGGAACCGTCGTGCTGCCGGGCACGTACTCACCCAACCGTAAGGACTACCGGGCAGAGGTCGGCCGCCGAGTCAAAGCGGCGAAACTCAAGGCGTCAGGGCGCGACGTAACCGGACGCGGTGGCTCCGGGACCGCCGGCACACCGCGCCCCGGCACCGGTTTGCATCCCGTCGAGCACGATCCCGACCTGCGGGCGCGATTGCGAGCCGGCGCCCAGGTCGACCGAGTTCGACGCGAGATCGCCGAACTCGAGCGCAAGGTCTCGCACAGCAACGCCACGCTCGCCAGAGAGCTCGACGGGGTGCTCGCCGTGTTGTCACAGCGCGGCCACGTCGATCTCGACCGTTGGCAACTCACCGAGCGCGGAGAGATGCTCGCCCGCGTGTTCCATGAATGCGACCTACTGATCAGCGAGTCGATCCAACTCGGGCTGCTCGACGATGTCGATGCACCGACGCTGGCCGGTCTGGTGTCGACGTTCGTGTACGAGCACCGTTCGCCGGACGATCCGCCGGCACCATGGTTCTCCGACCAAGAGGCTCGCCGACGCTGGACCCAGATCGAACGCCTGAGTATCGAACTCAGGGTCTTGGAGTCGCAGACCGGGCTCAGCGAGCATCGCCCGCCTGAGCCGACATTCTTCGCGATCGCCTACGCCTGGGTGGCGGGGGAGGGGTTTGCCGAGGTGGTCGCCGAGGAGGATCTGACCGGCGGCGACTTCGTGCGCACGATGAAGCAGCTGATCGACGTGCTCGGCCAGGTCGGTCAGGTCGCCCCGAATCCGGCTACCAGGGCGACCGCACGGCGTGCCGCTGCGGCGGCGTTTCGTGGAGTTGTCGCCGACGCATCGATGGTCGAGGGTGTATGACGATCCGTCGTGGCGAGCAATGGGGCGAAGTGGTCGATCGTCCCGCCGACCTCATCGTTGCCGCATCCGACAAGGAACTGGCGCGACACGTGGCCGAGCGAGTGGAGCGACCGCTCGGCGTATCGAGCGGTGATCTGTTCCGCACCGTCGGTGCCCCTGCCCGACGGGCGCAGGCGGTTCGTCTGCCGATCGACGTGCTCCGCGTCGACGCCGACGGTCAGACGCATCTCGCGGTCGCCCACGTGGTTGCCCGACGATCGTGGTGGCGGCACGAAATCGTCGCCGCTGTCAACGTCGACCACGTCGGTGACTGGAACGTGGCCCCCCGGGCGCATCCCAACGATGGCCGGTTCGACGTGGTCGAGGTCGATCGGGCGATGACCATCCGCCAACGGCTTCAGGCGAGATGCTCGCCTGAAGCAGGGCACGCACGTTCCGCACCCGAGGATCACCACTCGAACGGCCACCGAATCGACCTGGGTCTTCGATCGGCCGCAAGGGTTGTGGCTCGATGGAAAACGTGCCGGGTCGGTGCGCCGGTTGAGTATCACCATCGAGCCCGACGCCTTCGCGATTCACGTCTGAGCGCAGGTCGCGGCGACGGTCCCTCAGTCACCGGTGACTGTCTCCTACGATGCCTCCCGTGACGGTCTACGTACCCGAGGAGTTCAGCTCCGACGAAGCAGACGTGCTGCGGCGCTACTTCACCAATCTCGACGGTCCGGTGTTCGCCCTGGTCAACCTTCCCGAGGTGGTGAAGGGCGCGCTGTTCGCCCGCTACAGCCGCAGCCCGAAGAGCCTGCGACGCCTGTTCCTCGACGAGTTCGTGAACGATCTCGACGTCGAAGGCGACGAATCGATCGACGCCACGATCGGCTTGGAGCGGGCCGAGGAGCTGTACGAGAAGGTGTTCTTCGAGTACGGCGACGATTCCGTTGCACAGCTCGGCGGTGTCCACCTTGCATGCGAACAGGCGTCGAACATCCTGACCAAGGTGCTCGAGTGGGGCCGGCTGATGAGCTACCTCGAACAGAGCACGCGCTACATCAGTTACGACGCACGGCTCGGAGGGCGATACCGCTTCCACCGCGATCCAGCCGTGCTGGCGAGCTCGCTCGGAACGCGCTACGTCGGCGACATGGACCGCATGTTCGACGCCTACTCGTCGGCGGTCAACACGGTCACCAACCACGTTCGCGACACCATCGCTCGCGGTCCGGACGACAGCGAGTTCGTGTACCGACAGGCGACCCGCGCCAAAGCACTCGATGCCACCCGCGGCATGCTGCCGGCGGCGGCGCTGTCGAATCTCGGCATCTACGGCACCGGTCAGGCGTTCGAGGCGCTGCTGTTGCGGATGCGCTCGCACCCGTTGCCCGAGGCCCGCCACTACTCCGACCTCATGCTGCACGAACTTGCGCAAGGTGATCCCGAGCTTTCTGCGACGGGTCGACCTGGCCGACCGGGGCGGGCAGTGGAGCGACTATCTGGAGTCCACCCGATCGGATACTTCCGAGCTGGTACGATCAGTTGTTCGGAGAGGTTCCCGCCGACCCGATGCCCGAGGTCAGCCTGGTCGACTTCGACCCGGACGCCGAGCACAAGCTGCTGGCGGCGATCTGCTACAGCCATTCGCACCTGCCCGAATCGACGCTGCTCGACCGGGTCGCCCGACTCGGCAGCGACGAGAAGATCGCATTGATCCAGGCCTACATCGGCAATCGTGAGAATCGTCGTCACAAACCAGGCCGGGCGTTCGAGCGGATCGACTACCGATTCGACGTGTTGTCCGACTATGGCGCATTTCGAGATCTGCAGCGTCACCGCATGCTCACGATCGAGTGGCAGAAGCTCACCCCGAATCACGGGTTCACTCGCCCAGATCTCGTCGAGGCATCCGGTCTGGGACCCATCTTCGACGACACGATGGACCGCTCGGCGAGGTTGTTCGATGCCATGAAGGGTGAGTTCCCCGAGCAGGCCTCGTATGCCGTGTCGATGGCATACCGACTCCGCTACATGATGCAGTTCAACGCACGAGAGGCGATGCACATGCTCGAGCTGCGCTCCGCTCCGCAAGGCCACCCGTCGTATCGGAGAGTCGCACTCGAGATGCACCGGCTGATTGCTGACCAGGCTGGTCATCACTCGATCGCCGCTGCGATGAGCCACATGACGACCGAGGCACCTGAGCTGGAACGCCTCGAATCTGAGCGCCGAGCGGAGTCGCGACGCAATGTGTGACGGGTGTCACATGCCTCGTCGCGAGAGTCTCGCCGGGAGCGGCCTAGTATCCGGCGCGACCGCCCAGTGAGGAATGACGATGGCTGACGACGACGAGATCGAAAACGAAGAAGAGAACGAGGACGACGACGACACGTCCGACGCCGAACCTGATGAGGATTTCGAAGAGGACGACGATCTCGATGTCGTCGACGACGACGATGATGATGACGTTGCCGACGACGAAGATGACGACGAAGATGAAGACGACGACGACCGTGCCGCCCGAGTTCGCAAGCGCAAGGCAGGTAAGGCCGGCGACGACGACGATGACGACGACGACGACGACATCATCGCTCCCGACGATGTCGAGGCCGATCTCGACACCATTCTCAAAGACCGAATGGTCACCACGACCGATGACGATGACGACGACGACGAGGTCGAGCCGGCCCCGGCAGATCGCTCTGACGCCCCCGACGGCATCCAGCCGAAGCGGGCAGACGAAATCCTGTGCACCAGCTGCTTCTTGTTGGTCCGCCCGAACGCACCGGGCTGTCCCGGTGGAGGACGACTCCTGCCCAGTGTTCGGCTGACCGACCCGTTCCTGCTCGTCCTGACTCCGAGCGACTGACGGCCATGATCGATCCACTCGTTCGGCGGGCCGAAAGTGCCGACGTCGATCAGCTGCGATGGCTCGAGTGCGATCGCCCGGAGTTCACTGGTCGACCAGCGCGGCGGGACGACGCTGGCTCGACACCCACACCGAGCGGGGCGAGCGTTGGTCGTCGACGATTCGGTCGAACAGCGTGTTCGTCGGCGAGATCGACAGCGTCATCGTGGGGTACTTGGTGGCCTCGATGAGCGACGACCTGCTCGTCATCGACGACGTATTCGTGCAGCCAGAGGCCAGCGAGCTCGGATTCGGCGATGCCCTCCTGGCGCGAGGCGATCGAGGCGGGCCGGCGGGCGGGAATGCGACTGCTGGAAGGCGAGGCACTCCCCGGCGATCGCGACACCAAGAACCTCTATGAGCGGGCCGGCATCAAGGCCCGTCTGATCACCGTTTCGATCGAACTCTGAGCGAGCGGTCGCCCGTCAGCGGCCCGACCAGTTCGGTGCCCGCTTCTCGATGAAGGCGGTGAGACCCTCTTTGAGGTCGTCGGAGGCCATGACCCGACCGAGTGCTTCGTTGGTCATGCGGATCAGAGTCTCGTCGCTTTCGGACGCGGCGGCCATGCACGACCGCTCGTGATTCCCACACCGCCATCGGGGCACACGCCGTGATCTGTGCCGCCAGAGCGAGCGCCTCGTCGAGCGTTGCTCCCGGCTCGGTGAGACGGGAGACGAGTCCGAGGTCGTACGCACGCTGGGCTGGGAACGGCTCACCGGTGAGGATCGCCTCCATCGCCGCAGCCTGCCCGATTGCCCTCGGCAGCCGGAACAGGCCGCCCGCTCCGGCGACCAGGTTGCGCTTGGCCTCCGCCAGCCCGAACGCCGACCGAGTGGAGGCGACCACCAGATCGGCGGCCAGCACGATCTCGCATCCACCCGCCGTGGCGAGCCCATCGACGGCGACGATCACGGGCTTCTTGCGCTGGCGATACACGAACCCGGCGAACCCGCCGCGCTTGGTGCCGATCGAGCCGGCATCGCCGCAGTTGATTGCCTTCAGATCGGCTCCGGCGCAGAACACGGGGCGCTCCTGACCCTCGGTGTTGGCGGTGAGTACGCCGACCCACACCTCGTCGTCGGCCTCGAGCCGATCGATTGCCGACTCCAGACCAACCGCTACGTCGCCGTTGACGGCGTTGCGTGCCTCGGGGCGATTGAGGGTGATGATCGCCACGCGGCCCAGGGCTTCGTACTTGACGCTGTCTGACATGGGGCGATCGTATTGACCGCACGTCGACCCCGACGAAGGGGGGTGCCTTCAGCTGTCGACCGCGTGCGGTCGTCGTCAGCCTGATCGTCCGACGCAATCGGGTTCTCAGAGGCTTTCGACAGCCTCGACGACCTCGGTGGTCACAGCAGCAGGAGCCTCGACGAGCCTCGGTGGCAGCCGGAGCCTCGACGACCTCGGTGGTCGACAGCAGCGGGAGCCTCGACGGCCTCGAGTGGTCACAGCAGGAGCCTCGACGGCCTCGGTGGCTCGACAGCGCGGAGCCTCGACGACCTCGGTGGTCGCAGCCGGAGCCTCGACGACCTCGGTGGTCACAGCAGCAGCCTCGACGACCTCAGTGGTCGGCAGCCGGCGCTTCGACGGTCTCGGTGGTCTCGGCGGCGGCGTCTCGACTGCTCGGTGGTCGACAGCAGGAGCCTCGACGACCTCTGGGGCCGACGGCGGCGTCGGCTTGCTTCGCTGAGGCTTGTTCGGCCTTGGCACTGGCGTCTGGTTTGCGGGCCCGTCGATTTGTCGGCGCGCTTCGGGCGGCGCTCGTCGCCACCGCCGGCCGTTCTCCTTGGCCTTGCCCTTGCCGCCCTTACCGGAGTGCTCGCCGTCCTTGCGCTGACGGGGGTTGGAGCGCAACGGCTTCGGCATCGACGCCTTGGGGTCGACCTCGATCTCGAACATGGCCGCGATCTGCGGGAGCGCAGGTGCGAGCCGCTTCACGGTCGCCAGGAGATCGTCGTTGACCTCGTCTGGCTTGCGGGCCGGCTTGACCAGCGAACGCGAACCGGCGAGAAGGCCGCTGCCTTCGAGCATCGCCGACCAGCGCTCGGGGCTGTCCATCGGCGCCAACGAGGCGTTGACGCTGTCGACCAGGCGTTGGGCGATGTCGACCGGGAACGGAACACCTGCCTTCGGGTGGCTGTGACGACAGGCGCAAGCGCTCTGATGACCCGACCGACGGCAAGTGCGGCGTCGACGTCGCCGAACCACAACAGCAGCTCCTGCTCCTGCTTGGTCAGCGAGCGCGGCCTTGAGTTCGGCGACGAGCGCAGTCGAACCCTCGTCGCGGGCGACCGTCGGGTCGCCGGACGCAGCGACGACGCTGCGTAGGTCGCGCAGGTCGAGGTGCTCCATCTGTCGCAGCGCCGCTTCGGCCCGGTCCAGCCACTCGGCCAATCGGAGCTTCGGGAGCAACTCCTCGGCGATCTTCATGACCGATGCTTCGGGCATCTCGGCGCGACCTTCGGCGACCGCCTTGGTGTTCTCCTCGCGGACTCGTTGGCGGACGGCGCCCATGCCCTGCAAGCGCCAGCTCGGCAATCGCCCGCTGCTCTTCGGGCAGTTCGGCCAGCACGGTGTTGCGGTGGGCCTTGCCGGGCCGCAAGCGCTTCGGCTTCGGACGCTGCGGGATCTCCGGCGGGGGAGTGAACGAAGGGCCTCTGCGGCCGCCACCATCGCGTCCACGACCGCCACCATCCGGCCACCACGACCGCGGCCACCGGGGCCATCGGCTCGACGCGCCAGGACCGTCGCCACGGCCCCGATCGTCGCCACGTCCGGCTCCGTCACGGCCTCGGCCGTCACCGCGGCCACCGCGATCGTCGCGATCTCGCCGGGGACGCCGGTCGCCGTCGCGCCCGCCACGTCCACCACGATCGTTTCGATCACGCTTGGCCCGGGTCTCGACGACCGGTTGGAAGTCACGCTCGACCGGAAGCAGCTCGACCAGGTCGGGCTCGGACTTCTCGCGGACCTGGACCACACCCAACACCGTGATCCCATCGATCTCCTGCTCGACATCGACCTTGAAGATGTCACCGACACTCGGGTCGGCAGGAAGCACCGTGCTCGTCGACGACACCTTTGGGTTGGCGGGCGCCGGCCGCACGCCAGGTCCAGGTTCCGTCACCGAGCGCGCTGGTGAGTTCGATGTCGATCCGTCGAGACATGGGTCAGAACGGTACCGCCTCGGAGCACCCTCAGCACCATTGAGGTTGTGACGATGTTGCCGGGTACGGTCGCAAAATGCCGATCTACGCTCTCGGAACCCAGATCCCGCAGATTGCCGACGACGCCTACGTCCACCCCGATGCCGTGATCATCGGCTCGGTCACGATCGGATCGCAGAGCTCGGTCTGGCCGGGCGCCGTGCTGCGTGGCGATGAGGGAGAGATCCGAATCGGCGCACGCACCAGCGTGCAGGACAACTCTGTGCTGCACACCACGCCCGGATTGGCCGACGGTCGTCGGTGACCGATGCGTGGTCGGCCACATCGTTCACCTCGAGGGTTGCACGATCCACGACGACGTGCTGGTCGGCAACGGGTCGATCGTGCTGCACCGGGCGGTGGTACATCCGTGGTCGATCGTCGGCGCCAACGCCGTGGTGCTGAACGACACGGTCGTGCCGAGCGAATCGATCGCAGTGGGATCGCCCGCCGTGGTCAAGAAGGGGCGGCCCCGCAGGGAGATGATCGCCGAGGGCGTCGAGACCTATGTGACCCGGTCCCAACGGTTTCGGGACGACCTGCGCCGGATCGACTGATGCGCGTCCTCGTGCTGAGCGTGCCGCTCGTCGACGTCGAGCTCGCCTCGGACCGACTGTGGAGAGCCGGGGCCGGAGCGGTCGAGGAACGCCCGTTGGCCAGCCGGATTGGTGGCGTTGCGCACGATCCTCGCGGCATCGGACGAGACCTCGCTCGATCGGCTCGGCAGCCTTGCCGACGACCTGGCTGGTGTCGTTCGAGACCATCGATTCCGAGCCGCTCCAGACGTGGCGACAGTTCGTCCAGACGATCGTGGTCAACGAATCGCTGTCGATTCGTCCGGCCTGGGTCGGAGTCGCCCGCAGACCCGTCGCTCGTGGAGATCGCGATCGAACCGGGCGGCAGCTTCGGGCTTGGCGATCATCCGACGACACGCCTGTCGGCCGACGCTGTGTGGCGCTCGACGCAGCCCGGAGACCGAGTGCTCGACGTCGGATGCGGAAGCGGCGTGCTGTCGATCGTCGCCGCCCGGCGCGGCGCTGCGCGAGATGGTCGCGATCGACATCGCCGAGGCGGCTCGCGAGGCAACGGTCGACAACGCTCAGCGCAACGGCGTCGGTGATCTCGATCGCCGCGAGCACGACGCCGCTCGCCGACTCGATGGGCGAGTTCGACCTTGTCGTGGCGAACATCCTCGCACCAGTGCTGGTGGCCATGTCGCACCGATCTGCGTCGGCTCGTGGCGCCAGATGGACGGCTCGTCCTGTCGGGTGTGCTGGCCGACCAGCTACGACCATGTGCTGGCGGCCCTGCAACCGATGCAGGTCGTCGAGTCGACCCACCTGGACGGCTGGGCTTGCGTCGAACTCCGCCACGCGCGCCTGTGACCGAGAACGCCGTTCAGCAGCGCAGCAGTCGAGCGATCGCCGCCGCCGTCGGTTGGGCGGGAACAGCGCCGTGCACGGTCGTGGCGAGGGCGCCGGCAGCAGACGCCCACCGAACGGCGTCTGGCAGTGTCGTCGCCCGCCGACAATCGGGCAGCCAACGATCCGCAGAACGCGTCGCCGGCACCGGTCGTGTCGACCACCTCGACGGCGAACGCCGGCACCCGGGTGACACCGTGCGGAGGTGTGAATTTCGGCGCCGGCGCTCCCGAGCGTCACGACGACCGCGCCACAGCCGCCCGCCAGAAGAGCCTCTGCACCACCGAGCAGGGCCAGTTCGTGCTGATTGGGCACGATCACGTCACAGGCTGCGACCAACGTCGGCGGCAGGGGAGTGGCGGGGGCCGGGTTGAGGATCATCGTGCTGCCGGCGGCGGCGGCCGCGATCAGCGCCGCGACCACCGTCTCGATCGGTATCTCGAGTTGGGCCAGCACCACTGCTGCTGCGGGTAGATCGACGTCGCCGACAGTCGCGTTGGCGCCGGGGATGACCACGATCGAGTTCTCGCCGGCGTCGTCGACGATGATCAGGGCTCGACCGGTTGGCACATCGACGGTGCTGACGGCGGTGGCGTCGATCTGCTCGGCGGCGAGCACGCTTCGCAGACGCTGTGCGGCATCGTCCGAGCCGAGCGCACCGACGAACGTCGTCGTGGCCCCGGATCGGGATGCAGCGACGGCCTGGTTGAGGCCCTTGCCGCCGGGGTGTTCGGCGTATGCCGAGCCGAGTACGGTTTCGCCGGGCAGCGGGTGGCGGGCGGTGGTCGCCACGAGATCGAGGTTGGCGCTGCCGACCACGCAGACGTCTACACGGGGAACCACAGCGGGAGCGTATTCAGCTGGCGGAGCGGGCGCGAACGCCGATCGGGGCGATCAGGCGGTAGCCGGCGGCGTGCCGCTCGTCTTCGCTCTCGCCACCCCAGAAACCGTACTCGTGCTCGTCTCGGGCGAACACTCTGCACGTGGTTCGCACCGAGCAGCTGGCGCACACTTCGCGAGCGGTCGCCTCGCGACGTTCTCTTGCCTGCGGACGTTCCGCCGGGGTCGGAAAGAACAGGTGAGTCAGCCCTTTGCAGGCGGCTTGCCGCATCCAGTCGTTCTCGGCTTGCACCGAATTCTTGACGATCTCGACAGCTGCCATGTACGCCCCTCTGCGTTTCCCGGATGCCCGGTTCGACCTGAACTTGATTCGACGAACGGCACCCCGCATGCGCTCGAACGAAAGGTCACGATAGGCGCAGCTAATCGCGTAGTCAATTGCATGCTGCAAGTAATCGTCGGCGGAGTCCGGGCGGCCGGCCGGAGCACCTGGTAGTGCGTCTGTGTCGACTCGCATGACGTGTTTTGAAACATGCCACGAGGCCCGGTGTACCGTGACGGCGTGGAGGTTGCAGAGCGAATTCGCGTGCGCGGGACACTGTTGACATCTGCTGAACGGCGGGTCGCCGAAGCGATCTTGGCGGCTCCACAAGCGGTCGGGTTCGGCACCGTCGCCGATCTTGCTCGGGCCGCCAATGTCGGCGCAGCCTCGGTCGTGCAGGTTGGCGACCAAGCTTGGGTTCGACGGATACTCCGACCTGCAACAGTGCGTGCAGCGCGACCTCACCCAGCAGCTGCGGCCAGCCGCCGAACGGATCCACGAGCCGGCCAACGCATCACGGTCCGATCACGCCGCCGCCGAACTGGCCAACGTCCAGGCGACGCTCGACAACGCCGACGATCGATCGTTGACGTGTGCTCGTGAAGCGACTGGCCGACCTCGATCGCCCGGTCGCGATCATCTCGGGCGAGGCGTCCGGCGGGGTCGCCCAACAGTTCGCCGCCCAACTTCACCAGCTCCGTCCGGGTGTCACGATGATCGGCGGAAGCGATGTCGTGGTCCGCCGCGATCTGGCGTTGCTCGACGAGACCACCACGGTGGTGGTGATCGATCTCCGTCGTTACGAACAGTGGGTGCTCGACGCTCATCGATGCGTCGTCGAACGGGGACTCTGGTCGGCGGGCTTGACCGACAGCATGCTGTCGCCGATCGCCACGACAGCCGACGTGACGTTCGTGGTGCGCGCCGGCTCGATCGGGCCGTTCGACAGCCACGTCGGGACGCTGGCACTGCTCAACCTCGTGGCGCTCGACGTCGCCACCGAGTTGCGACGCTCGGCTCCCGAACGGCTCGGCGTCGTCGAGGTCGCCTGGCGGGCGAACGGCTCGCTCACCGACGGCCGCACCGGATAGCCAGACCCGGCAGCGCCGGGGCGTCGATAGCGTTGTCTCAATGTCCACCAGCGTCGTCGAGGAAGCAAGCCGTCGCCGCACGTTCGCGATCATCAGCCACCCGGACGCCGGAAAGACCACGCTCACCGAGAAGTTCCTGCTGTACTCCGGGGCGCTGAACGAGGCAGGCGCGGTGAAGGCCCGGCCGGGTCGACGCGCTGCCACCAGCGACTGGATGGAGATGGAGCAGAAGCGAGGCATCTCGATCAGTTCGACGGCGCTGTCGTTCGACTACCGCGGATCATCAGCTCAACCTGCTCGACACGCCCGGCCACCGCGACTTCTCGGAGGACACCTACCGGGTGCTGTCGGCGGTCGATGCCGTGGTGATGGTGCTCGACAGCGCCAAGGGCATCGAGCCGCAGACGCTGAAGCTGTTCGAGGTCTGCCGCTCGCGCAACCTGCCCGGTGATCACGTTCCTCAACAAGTACGACCGCCCCGGGCGCGAGCCGCTCGAACTGCTCGACGAGATCGAGGAGCAGATCGGTCTGCGCCCGACACCGGCGACCTGGCCGGTCGGAATCTCCGGTGACTTCCGTGGCGTGCGTCGACCGGCGCACCGGCGAGTTCACACGGTTCACCCGGACCACGCGGGGGAGTGCGATCGCCCCGGAGGAACTCGTGGACGCCGACCGCGCCGCAGAGGAGGAGGGCAAGGCCTGGATCCACACGCCAGGACGAATGCGGACTGCTCGACGCCGTCGGGGCCGACGTCGACCTGCCGTCGTTCCTGGCCGGGGAGTCGACCCCGGTGTTCGTCGGCTCGGCGCTGACCAACTTCGGTGTGCGCACGTGCTCGACGCGATCGTCGACCTGGCACCGGCGCCCGACCGCACGTAGACGATCGACGGACGACCACCGACCGCTCGACGCCGACTGCTCGGCGTTCGTGTTCAAGGTGCAGGCCAACATGGATCGGTCGCACCGCGATCGGATCGCCTTCGTGCGGATCTGCTCGGGCCGGTTCGAGCGCGGGCATGGTGCTGACCTGCGACCGCACCGAGAAGCCGTTCGCCACCAAGTACGCCTCGACGGTGTTCGGCGCCGAGCGCACGACGGTCGACGAGGCCTACCCGGGCGACGTCGTCGGGCTCGTCAACGCCACCGGGCTGAACATCGGCGACTCGCTGTACGAGCCGAGCCGGTGACGTTCCCACCGATCCCGCGTTTCTCACCCGAGGTGTTCGCCAGCGTCCGGCCGCTCGACACCGGCAAGTCGAAGCAGTTCCGCAAGGGGCTCGCCCAACTCGACGAGGAGGGCGTCGTGCAGGTGCTGCGCGACCCGGACATGGGCGACAGCGCACCGATCCTGGCGGCGGTCGGGCAGCTCCAGTTCGACGTGTTCGCCAATCGACTCGACGTCGAGTTCAACGCGCCGATCGAGATGCTGTCGGCTCCGTACGAGTCGATCCGACTGACCGATGAGACGTCGGCCAAGCGACTTCGCGAGATCGGAGGCATCCGCGTGATGGAGCGCGGTGACGGCCATCTCGTCGCCCTGTTCGAGAGCCGCTACCGCCTGCAGCGGATCGAGAACGACGAACCCGACCTGTTGCTCGCCCACATCATCGCCGGCTGACCCATACCGGCCGGACCGAGCGAATGGTGTGAGTCACCTTCCGCCCGGAGCTGCCGACGTGTCAGACTCGCATCATGGTGAAGTCAGTTCACGAATGGTCGGACCTCGGGCACATGGAGCCCGAGCGCTCGATCGGTGCCGAGCACTACCGCGGCCAACGGTCGACTGAAGACCAAGTTCTATGAGGCTGAGCTGGCTCGGCTACAGGAAGAACTGGTCAAGTTGCAGTATTGGGTCAGCAGGAACGGGCTGCGGGTGCTGATCATTTTCGAGGGTCGAGGTTCGGCAGGCAAAGGCGGAGTGATCAAGCGGATCAGCGAACGAACGAGCCCTCGCATCGTTCGCACGGTCGCCCTCCCAAAGCCGACCGAGCGTGAGCAGACCCAGTGGTACTTCCAACGGTATGTTCCGCTGCTGCCATCTGGCGGCGAAATCGTGCTGTTCGACCGCAGCTGGTACAACCGGTCGAACGTCGAATGGGTGATGGGGTTCTGCACCGAGGAGCAGCATCAGGAGTTCCTGCGGACCTGTCCAGAGTTCGAGAGGATGCTGGTTCGGTCGGGGATCATCTTGCGCAAGTACTGGTTCTCGATCAGCTACGAGGAGCAGGAGCGCCGCTTCGAGGCCCGCAACCAGGAACCGCTCAAACGCTGGAAGCTTTCAGACATCGACCTCGAGGAGCATCGCCGCTACGTGCGCTACTCGATGGCCAAGGACACGACGTTTCAGTACACCGACATCAAGCAGGCGCCGTGGTTCGTGGTGCCCTCCGACGACAAGCGTCGGGCCCGCCTCAACTGCATCAGCCACATCCTCTCATCGGTCCCCTACAAGAATGTGGTTCCCGACCCGGTAGAGATCCCACAGCGATCCGACGAGGCGTACATCCGACCGCCGATCCAGGATCAGACGTTCGTCCCTCAGCACTACTGACCCCACGAGGCGACGCGTTACGATCGGCGACGATCACACAGCGAGCCGGCAGTTCAATGATCCTGCTCGTGCGACGGTGACCTGAAACGGAGTGGTGTCTGACACCATTCCGCTGCACCTACTATTTCGTCATGACGGAACTCGGTCGATGTCGGTGGTGCAGGAGAGTGCTTCCCGAGCGGAAGGGGCCAGGGCGCCGCAAGGAGTTCTGTTCGCAACGCTGTCGACAGTGGGATTGGGTCGCCCGTCAGCGGGCACGTGAACTCGAGTTGAGTGAAGGCGAGTTGGTCGTCGCCAGATCAGAACTCGACGCCTTGCACGACGACTTGTACGTGCTGGCGTGCGCGGTGGACGACGCCGAGCGCGATCTCGAGGCCGCAGGATCAAAGCCGACCCTGAAAGAACTCCGAGAAATCGTCACCTGGCTGCTCGACGCCGCCAAACCCCTCAGAGACCGAGAACTCTCCGCACCCGACGTACCACCCACCAAAACGTCATGACGAAATAGGGAAGCTCGAGAGCGCTGGCGAGTGGCAGTGCCCCAGCGATCACACCGCGAACTCGGCCCACCGGATGATGTGCCCCGAACCAGCCAGGTGCCGACCGTACGAAGCCTGTGCGTTGGAGCCAGTGCCACCTGTGCGAAGTGCTGGGAGGAGCAAGTCGAGATTGATGGGCGATGCGTCCAGAAGCTGACCACGCGGCAGTTGCAGCCCCGAGCCTTCCTCGGCGCCCGTCGGTCGCATCGCCCATAATCTCCGTTATGTCAACTTGATGTCACGCGACCGACATCGTCTCTGGAAATCGTCAAGACTGGAAAGGCCGCAACTCTCCTGCTCCTGGCGTTTCACCACGTCAGAGCCCTGAAGCGGGATTCCAGCGGTACTGCGGGCGGACCGATATCTCAACTGTCCCTGTTGAGGAGGAACCGTAGGTATGCAACGTTCGATCACGACAACCAGCCGAGTGCGCCGCCACGCGCTCAGTGCTCTCGCCCTCGGCGTGGTGCTGTCGCTGTCTCCGGTCATCCCGGGGTCCGGTCCGCTGAATGCACAGGCACCTGCATCGGCCGTTACCGGCCTCGCCCGCGGCTCCAAGGGCGATGCGGTGAAGTCGGTTCAGCAGGCACTCGTCAATCAGGGCATCGAGGTCGCCGGCGGCGTGGATGGCGTGTTCGGCGCCGGTACCGAGGCAGCCCTCAAGCAGTTCCAGTCACGAGCACGGCCTGTCCGCCTCGGGCGTCGTCGACGACGCCGACGGCGATCGAGTTGGGATTGGCGTCGAGTCCTGTGCTCGGCCTCACCCAGGGCGTGCGCAACGAGCAGGTGCTGCTCCTGCAGCAGCAGTTGATCGCCGCCGGCATCAACGTCAGCGGCGGCGCCGACGGCATCTTCGGTCCCGGCACAGCCGCCGCTGTCAAGCAGTTCCAGACCAACAAGGGGTTTGCTGCTACCGGGCACCGTCGACGCGTCGACGGCGGCAGCGCTGCTCGCATTCACACCGGCCCGCAGCCCCGGCTGCCGAGACCCCGGCCCCGGCTGCTGCACCATCTGTCGATGCCACCTACCCTCGTCGGACTCAAGATCGGGTCACGCGGGGCGGCTGTGCAAACGCTCCAGCAACGCATCATCGACGCCGGATTCACCGTCGTCGGTGGCGCCGATGGCATCTTCGGTGTGCTGACGTCCAACGCTCTGCGTTCGTTCCAGAACGCCAACGGGCTCGGCGTGACCGGTGTCGTCGATGAGGCGACCGCCGCCGCGCTCGCCACGGTCGTCGCCCCGGCTGCCGGCATCCACGACCCGACGGTCACCGCTTCCCCACTGCTCGGGCTGAAGTACGGCTCGATCGGCTCGGATGTGAAAGCGCTCCAACAGGCCCTCATCTCAGCAGGTGTCGCAGTTCGCGGCGGCGCCGACGGCGTGTTCGGTACCGCCACCACATCGGCGGTCAAGAGCTACCAGGCCGGCCTCGGCCTCGAACAGACCGGCCAGGTCGACGAAGCAACGGCCAGTGCGCTGGCCTCGGTCGGGGGCACCACGAGTGCCTCCAGCCCGCTGCTCGGGTTGAAGTCCGGGTCGCTCGGCAACACCGTCAAGCAACTCCAGCAGGCGTTGATCGATGCTGGTGTCAAGGTTCGCGGTGGCGCCGACGGAATCTTCGGCCCCGCCACCACCAACGCACTCAAGGACTTCCAGACCTCGCAGGGCATCGCCGTCAGCGGCATCGTCGACGATGCCACGGTCGCCGCCCTCGCCAACCCGAAGGCACCCAGCCGCCCGTCGAGCCACCTCACCCTCGACCGCTCAGGCCGACGGATTCGCGGCGTACGGCGAGAAGGGCGACCGGGTCATGGCACTCCAGTCAGCGCTGATCGCTGCCGGGATCGCCGTGCGCGGCGGCGTCGACGGTGACTTCGGTGCCGGCACGAGCGCGGCGGTGATGGAGTTCCAGACGGCTCACGGCCTGTCGGTCACCGGCAAGGTCAACGAAGCCACTGCAGCGGCGCTCGGATTGGCCGCCGCACCCGCCCCGGTTGCGGTCGACCCCTCCACCGTTCAGATCGCGGTCTTCCCGGTGCAGGGCATCTGTACCTTCGGAGACAGCTACGGCTTCGCCGCGCAGCGGTGGCAGGACCCACCTCGGGGTCGACATCATCGCCTCCGGCCGGCAACCTGCTGTACGCCGCCGTCGACGGGACCGTCACCAAGGTCTACGCCGACTACCCGGGCTCACTCGCCGGAAACGGGCTGCGGATCACGATGGCTGATGGCACCTACGTGTTCTACGCCCACATGACCGGGATCGCCGACGGCATCGCCGCCGGTGTGCCGGTCAAGGCTGGGCAGATCGTCGGTACGGTCGGCAGCACGGGCAACTCGGGCACGCCGCACCTGCACTTCGAGGTCCACCCCAAGGGTGGTGCAGCCGTGAATCCGTACCCGATCGTCAAGGCGATCAACGGCTGCAGCAACACACCCGCTCCCCCAGCCCTGATCCGCCGCAGACCGGCGGCCACCGCTGAGTCGTTGATCGTGGGCGTCACGTCGCCCGGTCGCGTCGTGTTCGCAAGGCGGCTACGCTCTGGCGGCTACCGGCTGGGCGTACGCTGCACCCGATGACGGTCGTCGACATCCAGTTCAGCCCGGCCAATACCGACTGGGCAACGCTGCGGGCGGCGACGATCGAAGCCGAGCGGCGCGGGTACGGCGCTGCGATGGTGTTCGACCATCTGGCCGGCGCACCGCTCGAGGGCACCACGATGCTCGAGTGCTTCACGCTGCTCGGGGCGATGGCCGAGGCCACGACGACGATCGAGCTCGGCACGATGGTCGCCAACGTCTGGAACCGTCAGGTCGGCACGCTGGTGACGGCGGCCGCTTCGGTGGCGATCATGTCTGGCCGTCGATTCCACTTCGGGATCGGGGCCGGCGCCTCCCCCACCAGCACGTGGGCGGCCGAGCAACACGCCGTCGGCGGCCTTCGTCGAACCGTCGCTCGAACTGCGCCATCAGCGAGTGCTGGAGGTGCTCGAGCTCGCCGCCCGCCAATGGTCGAGCGGGACACCGTCCGAGACGCTGGCGACGTTTCCACGACCCACTCCCCCGCCGTTGCGGATCGTCGGCGTCAACAGCGAGCGCCTCAGCCGGTTGGCGGGCGAGCATGCCGACGGCGTCAACGTGGCGTGGCGGATCCCGCGCCGCGATCGGTTCCTGGCCGCCGCCGATCAGGCGGCCGGTGAGCGGCCGTTCGTACGCACCGCGTACACCGCATTCGACGCCGCTCTGCTCGACCCGAGCCATCCTGAACGAATCGTCATGACGAAATCCGGTATCGATCGACTGGTGCTCGCCGTGTTCGGCTCGCTCGACGCCTGGCTCGCCGATCCGATCGCCGCCGACGGCACCACGCCATAGTCGCCCGGAGTTGTCGCTGGGTCTGCTGTCGAACGACAGCGAGGGTGTAGCTTTGGGGTGTCGCAAAACCCGCTCGGGAGAGTCGGCATCACAGCCAGTGATGACGACGCCGAAGGAGCAACCACCCCGGAATCTCTCAGGCAACCGGACCGATCGGGCGAGGCAACGCTGGAAAGCAGGAGGTGCTCGCACCCCCTCGCCGACGGGGAAAGCCCACGTCAGTGGGTGAAACTCTCAGGTACCGATGACAGCGGGGGCACGAACGAACGATGCCAATCGGAGGTCCTGTGTCGACGCCATTCAACCACCTGCTCAACGCTGACGATTTCGTCACCCGCCACATCGGCCCCCAGCCCGCCGACCTGGCCAAGATGTTGTCGGTGATCGGTGTCGACAGCATCGACCAACTGATCGACGAAACCGTGCCGCCCGGCGATCCGACTCGACGACGAGCTGGCGCTCCCCGGGCCCCGCACCGAAACCGACGTGTTGGCCGAGCTGCGCTCGATCGCCGACCAGAACCACGCGATGACCAGCCTGATCGGGATGGGCTACTACGGCACGATCACTCCCCCGGTGATCCGCCGCAACGTGCTGGAGAGCCCGGCCTGGTACACGGCCTACACGCCGTATCAGCCCGAGATCAGCCAAGGGCGGCTCGAAACGCTGCTCAACTTCCAGACCATGGTGTGCGACCTGACGGGGCTCGACATCGCCAACTCGTCGCTGCTCGACGAGGCCACCGCCGCTGCCGAGGCGATGTCGCTGGCGCGGCGGGTGACCCGTGGCGATCGAACCCGCTTCTTCGTGCACCACGACGTGCACCCGCAGACATTGGCCGTGCTGCGTACCCGCTCTGAGCCGGTCGGTGTCGAGGTCGTCGTCGGCGGGCTCGATGCGTTGGCAGGCGACGGATTCTTCGGTGCCCTCTTCAGCTACCCCACATCGAGTGGAGCGATCATCGATTGGACCGCTGCGATCGCTCAGACTCACGACCTCGGAGCGCAAGCGATCGTGACCACCGACCTGCTTGCCTGCGTGCTGCTGCAATCACCGGGATCGCTCGGGGCCGACATCGCCGTCGGTTCGGCGCAGCGGTTCGGTGTGCCGATGGGCTACGGCGGCCCGCACGCCGGGTTCATGGCGGTCCGCGAGTCTGCTACCCGGTCGCTTCCTGGCCGGCTGGTCGGGGTCAGCACCGATACCGCCGGGCGCCCGGCATTGAGGCTGGCGCTGCAAACCCGCGAGCAGCACATCCGCCGTGAGAAGGCGACCTCCAACATCTGCACCGCCCAGGTGCTGCTGGCGAACATCGCCGGTCTGTACGCCACGTGGCACGGCCCCGACGGGTTGCGCCGAATCGCCCAGCGGGTGCACGCCCTCACGACGATCGTCGCCGCCCACCTGGCGGCCAACGGTGTCGCACTGGCCAACTCGACCTGGTTCGACACCCTCACGGTGACCGGCGTCGACGCCGACGCCGTGATCGCCGCAGCAGAGCGGCGCGGGATCAACCTCCGCCGGGTCAGCGACTCGTCGGTCGGATTCAGCTTCGACGAGACCACCACCGTTGCTGTCGCCTCCGATGTCGTCGCCTGCTTGGGCGCTCCGGCGCTGGGCGAGGTCGACCGATGCTCCATCGGCGATCGCCCGAGACACTCGCTGCGCACCGGCGAGATTCTTCCGCAGGGGGTGTTCCACAACCATCACAGCGAGCATCAGATGCTGCGCTACCTGCGACGCCTCTCCGATCGCGACCTGGCGCTCGATCGCACCATGATCCCGCTCGGCTCGTGCACCATGAAGCTCAACGCCACCAGCGAGATGGAGCCGATCAGTTGGCCAGAGTTCGCCAACGTCCACCCGTTCGCCCCCGACTATCAGACCGTTGGGTACCGCACGATGATCACCGAACTCGAGCAGATACTGGCCGAGATCACCGGCTACGACGCCGTCAGCCTGCAGCCCAACGCCGGCAGCCAGGGCGAGCTGGCCGGCCTGCTGGCGATTCGCGCCTATCACCGCAGCCGGGGCGACGACCAGCGAACGATCTGTCTGATTCCTGCCAGCGCCCACGGAACCAATGCGGCCAGCGCCGTGATGGCAGGGATGGACGTCGTCGTGGTCAGTTGTGACGAGCAAGGCAATGTCGACTTCGACGACCTCGCCACCAAGATCGACAAGAGCGGCGAGCGACTGTCGGCCATCATGGTGACGTATCCGTCGACGCACGGTGTGTTCGAACTCGGCATCGCCAAGCTGTGCGGCATGATCCACGACGCCGGCGGCCAGGTGTACGTCGACGGCGCCAACCTGAATGCACTCGTCGGGTTGGCGAAGCCGGGCCGATTCGGCTCCGATGTCAGCCACCTCAATCTGCACAAGACGTTCTGCATCCCGCACGGTGGTGGCGGACCCGGAGTCGGACCGATCGGCGTTCGCCAACATCTGACACCGTTCCTGCCAGGTGATCCGCTGGGTGGCGATGACCAGCAGGTCGGACCGGTCTCAGCCGCCAACTTCGGGTCGGCGGGCATCCTCCCGATCCCGTGGGTATACCTCAAGCTGATGGGTGGCAGCGGACTGCGACAGGCGACCGAAATGGCGATCACCAGTGCCAACTATGTGGCGACACGACTGGCGCCGGCGTTCCCGGTGCTCTACACGGGCGCCAACGGACGGGTCGCACACGAGTGCATCGTCGACCTGCGCCCGATCACCCACACGACTGGCGTGACCGTCGACGATGTCGCGAAACGGCTGATCGACTACGGGTTCCACTCCCCCACGATGAGCTTCCCGGTCGCAGGCACGCTGATGATCGAGCCGACGGAGAGCGAGGATCTCGGCGAGCTCGATCGGTTCTGTGAGGCGATGCTCGTCGATTCGAGCCGAGATCGATCGGATCGCCGACGGATCGGACGAGTTCGAAACGAGTGCGCTGCGCATGGCCCCGCATACCGTCGCCGATCTACTGGCCGACGCCGAACGGGCGTATACACCGGAACAGGCGGCGTTCCCGCTGGGTTCATTGCGCGTCGACAAGTATTTCCCACCGGTCTCCCGGATCGACGGCGCCTACGGCGACCGCAACCTCGTCTGCAGCTGCGAACCGCTCGAGGCCTACGCCACCACGCTGTAGAAGTCGGCGGAGTCACACTCCTGTCGGTGAGGCCGGTCTGTCGGAATCCATCTCGACGGGACATCCGGCGGATCGCTACCGTGTCCGTGTGATCGGACTCGACCGACTGCGCACCTTGGATCGACAATGGAGGATCGCCGGCACCGGTGGCGTGGCGATGCTGATCTGCATCGTGGCGACCAGTTGGGCCTCAGGTGGGTCGGATCGGTCGCCAGCGACGACAGGGTCGAACCCGGCGCCGAGTCCGGCGACCGCTCGACGATGACCAGTTCGGTTGCAATCGATCCACGGCACCTCGATCGACTCGCATCCGGCTCGACGACGCCGCCCAGGCAGCCGCCGGTGCGGCCGCCAGCCGTGGTGGTGTTCGATCCCAGCGTACTACGAGGTACGACACGTTTACGGGTACGAGTTCAAGTTCGACACTGCCGACCCGGCCGTTGCGGCGCGACCCGAACCGGTCGAGCCGCCGATCGACGAACCGCCTGCCGAGCACGATCGCTCCTCCGCCCTGGGCGTCGAGCACGTCGGTCACCGACCGCCGGGGGCCAACTCGGCACCGATCTGGGATGTTCCGACGATCTGTCGGCTGCAGGCTCTCAATCGCTTCTGGGCAATCGGCTCGGCCCGGTGCTCGGGTGGGACTACCAGCACGTCTATCCACTCGGCGGCGACCGGTTTCTCTGTGGTTGTTCCAGGATGCCTTCATCGACCATTCGGGCACGATCGACAACCTCGGAAGCGGCTCGGTTCGTGCACAACGCGGCAATGCTCCA
Source organism: uncultured Acidimicrobiaceae bacterium (assembly GCA_963700265.1). Lineage (GTDB taxonomy): Bacteria > Actinomycetota > Acidimicrobiia > Acidimicrobiales > Ilumatobacteraceae > Ilumatobacter. Next base: position 429,339 of record CAVOWX010000015.1, read on the forward strand.
AGAGGGACGCTGTTTCCGGCTGCTGCACCGTGGCACAGCCGATCGGCCCGATGCGTTCGAGACTCGGGGACGGCAAGGTCGATCTTCGGCAACCGATGGTTCTGGCCGATGGGTGGCGAGTTGGTCGGCGGGGAGCTGTGGGTGTTCTGGGTCGAGATGATCAAAGACCCGTACAACCCCGACCCTCCCGACGGTCTGGGATGGCATCCCGAGCGGACCTACCTGGCGAGCTACGACGCCTCGACACTGAAGCGCAAGACGTTCGGCCTCGCTCCGAACAGCGGCGCGGCGCCGATCTACGGGTATGCCGTCGCCTCGAATGACTCGCACACCTACCTGTTCGGCAACACGTTCGAGCAGAACATGCTTCGTGAAGGTGGGTTCTGGAACGGCCCGCACTCGGCGACCGCGATGTGGTTGCGCACGGGTGCCGCGTGGGTCGTGTCTGGCAGGCACCCGAGTACCGCACCGCCGATGGGCTGGTCCTCCGATCCTGCGGCCGCGGTGCCGATCGCCAATCGGTATTTCGCCGAGAACCCGATGCAACCCCGCTACCTCGACGGTCAATGGGTTGCGACCACCGCCGTCGATGGCTACTGGGGCGACAAGCTGGCGGTCGACGTTGCGCCGCAACCGTGGGGGCCATGGACGACGGTCCAGTACAGCGACTTGGCGCCCCGCAACGGCGACCCGAAGATGAACACCTATCACGCTCAACCACTCCCCTGGCGAGGCGGATCGCAGCTCGGTGTCTGATCACGGTGTCGAACAACGCCCGCAACATGTTGAAAGACGCCTGGAACAGCCCCCACCGGTACCGCCCGATGGTGATCGCCGTCGCCCATCACCCAACGCCGCCGCTGCGACGACGACCACCACGCTCGCTCCGACAACCACCACGACACGACCGTTGCTCCCACGACCACCACGTCCACCACGCCGACGAGCTCCACCAGCACCACGACCACATCGACCACGACCACGAGCTCCACCAGCACCACGAGCACGAGTACGACCAGCACGACGTCGAGCCGACGACCACCACATCACTCGAGCCGACGACCACCACGTCGACGACCGAACCGACGACGACAACCTCGTCATCGACCACGACGACCACCACCGAACCCTGAGTTCGCGAGCGCGCGCGCACTAGCCTGCGGACGATGAACGACGACTTCGGACGATCTGATGCTTTCGCTGACGTGCTGAACTTGCTGGCAGCGCCGCTGGCGGGTGGACTCCGAACCGTCGAGCAGGTCAAGCGTGGCTCGGACGAGCTGATGAAGTCGATCGAGAACCTCAATCGCACGATGGAGAACCTCAACGAGGCGGCGACGCGGATCAACAATCTGCTCGGCGACATCGAAGGGCCGATCCGGGCGATGATGCCGCAGATCACCCGATCCGTGAAGGCCGCCGACGAGATGTCGCGGCTGTTGGAGGCTCCGGTGCGAGCGGTCGCACCGAACATCGAGCGAATGGTCGAGGCGCTCAGTTCACCGGGCTTCGCCACCTTGCCGAATCAGCTCGGCGACTTCATGGGTGCAGTCGGCGAGATGTCGAAGCGGCTCGCCCCGCTGACCTCCCTGGCCGAGAACGCCGGCGGCCTGTTCGGTGGCTTCCGACTCCCCGGCACCGGGTCGTCGCGCCCCTCGGCACCCGACCCGACTCCGCCAGCACCGACCAAGGCACGCCCTGCCCCGAAGAAGTCAGCGGCCAAGAAGACCACCGCCAAGAAGACCACCGCCAAGAAGTCGACGGCCAAGAAGACCACCGCCAAGAAGAAGTCGTCCGCGGGCTAGCCGAGAATCAGACGAACGGCATCGTAACGACGCGTGCCGGCCAGGCGTGACCCGCGGACATCGACCTCGACCGATCGCCGATGGCGATCGACGGGGTCGACGAATGCCAATGGCGATGCCGTGGCCGAGCACCGGCGAGAAGTTGCCCGAGCTCACGGTGCCGACTTCGACGTCGTCACGCAGCACCGTGCAACCGGTGCGGGGCGGCCGTCGACCTTCGGTCGAGATGCCTCGCAACCGACGATCGACGCCTCGGTCGCGCTCGTCGAGCAACGCCTGGCGGCCACGGAACACGGGCTTGTCGAATGCGACGACCCACGACAGACCGGCCTGCAACGGCGTGATACCAGGACCCAGTTCCTGACCGTGCAGCGGCAGTCCTGCCTCGAGCCGCAACGTGTCGCGGGCGCCGAGCCCGGCCGGGGTGACCCCCGCCTCGCTGAGCGCCGCCCACAGTGACGGGGCGACATCGCCTGGCACTGCGATCTCGAGACCTGCTTCACCGGTGTACCCGGTGCCGGCGACCACCACGGGGGTGCCCTGCCAGGTGCAGTGGCCGACGCCGAAACCGGCCGACGGCCGCCGCCTCGGGGAAGAAGCTGCCGACCAGCTCGCGGGCAGTCGGGCCCTGTACGGCGATCACCGCCCGAGTTGCGGTGATGTCGGTGCCACCGATCGCGTCGATCACGCGGCTGGTGTTCGAGGCATTCGGCATCACGTCGAAGACGTGATCGTCGCCCGGGTGCCACCACACGATGATGTCGTCGAGCACCGAGCCGTCGGCGTCGTCGAGCAGGTGTGTGTACTGCGCACGGCCCGGTCCGATCTTGTTGAGATCGTTCGTGAACGCAGCCTGAAGCAGATCGAACGCTTCAGCGCCGCTCAGTCGCACCGTGCCGAGGTGCGATACGTCGAACATGACCGCACCCGACCGGCATGCCAGGTGTTCCTCGATCGTGCTGCCGTACTCGAGCGGCATGTCCCAGCCGCCGAACGGCACCATCTTGGCACCCAGTTGCCGGTGGACAGCGTCGAGCGGTGACCGGTTGTTCATGGCGGCTACTGTGCGATCGAGATCGGGAGTTCGTAGCCGAGCGGCACCAACTGCGCGTCGACCTCGTTCTTGACACCGGCCATCGACAGCACGTTGAGCACGCCCTGACCCTTGGCGAGCACGTCGATCAGTTCCTCACCCTGGGCGAGCACGACCGAGTTGCCGTTGATCACCAGGTGTGCCGAGGAGATATCGGTGCTGACGTGTTCACGCAGGTAGTTGAAGACCTCACGTACGGATTCGAGCTTGATTCCGGCGTCGAGCAGGGTCTTGATCACCCGCAGTTCGAGCAGGTCCTTGTAGCTGTAGGCCCGACGGCTGCCACTGCCCGCAGCGTCGGAGAGCGACGGACGAATCAGATCGGTTCGTGCCCAATAGTCGAGTTGCCGGTACGTGATACCGACCACCTTTGCCGCGTGCGTTCCACTGAAACCTTCGTTCATCGCAACCTTCCGTTCATCGTGATGCCTGCCCAACCAGGTCCGAGCCACGGAACGGCGTCAGATCTCTGACACCGGTGTAACTACGGACCTGTGAGCCTACGCGACCTACCGTGCGGCGTCAACGTTGAACGTGTCGCCGGTCAGCTGGCGAAGTCGTCGGGACTCACGTTGTCGATGAAGTCCTTGAACTCGTCGATGATCTCCTCGGCCTGTTCCTCTGGCTCAGGCTCTGGGATCTGGCCGACCTCGTCGAGCAGTTGGTCCGACGCAAGGATCGGTGCTTCGCATCGCACCGCCAGCGCGATCGCGTCGGACGGCCGACTCGAGATCACCTTGGCTCCGGTACCTGTCGAGAGATGCAACTCTGCGTAGTAGGTGTGATCGCGCACCTCCGTGATCACGACCCTGTCGAGCACGGCGCCCAACAGGTCGATCACGGACATGAACAGGTCGTGGGTGAGCGGCCTGGGCGGGTCGACGCCTTCGAGGGCATAGTGGATCGCCGACGCTTCCGGGCTTCCGATGTAGATCGGAAGCAGCCGATGTTCGCCGTCTTGTTCCTGCAGCAACACCATCGGGGTGTTGGCCGGGATCTCGACACGCACGCCTACCAGTTCCATCGGTGTCATGAGCTCACCATACCCCCCTGCGCAACCCGGAATCCCGTCGCCTTCGAGGTCCGTCGAAGACCCTGCAGCTTCAGGACTCGAAATGATGCCGTAGCGCTTGGCGTGTCATCGCCGCCCGAAGCTTCGAGCCGAGTTGGTCGAGTCGTTTGAGTTCGCTCAGTGCCGCCGCGCGTGCCTCCGGATTGCGTTGCCGGAATCGGGGTGTCACCAGCTGCTCGTACAGCGACGCCTCGCGCTCGGCCGAGGTTTTCCAGTTGCGGAGATGGCGGGCGTCGACTCCGGCCCTCAGGAACTCGCACGAGGTCCTGCAGATGTCGACGGCGTCGTCGCCGTACAGTGCCGCCCCGCTACCGGTATTGGCGGAGACGATCCCGAAGCTCTCGAGCTCGGTGAGTTCGGCGTCGGACATGCCGGTCATATTGCACAGCTCACCGCGATCGAGCAGCACGCCCGGCAGCAGTTGAGTGGCGGCCGTCTCGGTCGGCACCGAGCTCGCTGTCAGCCGTGGGGCAGGTTGATCGGTGGCCGGTGGTTGATGACGTGACGCGGGATGCGAGCGGATGCTCGCGACCGGAACCTCTTCTGATGGATCGGCGTCCGAACTCTCGCCGGAATCGACTCGGTGGTCTCGTCGGCGCCGAAGCCGCGTCCGCTTCAGCGGAGTGATCGCCGTCGGTGCCGTCGCCGTCGACACCGTTCGGACGAAGGTGCTCGCCGGTCGGGTCGATCTCACCCGTCGCCAGACGGTTCTTGATCACTCGCAACGGTAGGTAGTTCGTACGCTGCTCGGTGAGGATCACGCGGAGCAGGTCGACGTCATCCTGAAAGAACTTGCGATACCCGGACGAGGTGCGTTCGGGCGAGATCAGACCCTGGCTCTCCAGAAATCTGATCTTGGAGATCGTGACGTCGGGGAACTCCTCCAGCAGCAGCCCGAGTACCTCGCCGATCGACCGGTGGCTGGCCTCTTGCACATCAACCATCGGCGCGCTCGAAGAACACCAGCCGGAACTTGCCGATCTGCAGTTCGTCACCGTGGCGTACCGCCGCTCGTTCGACGCGCTCCTGATTGACGTAGGTTCCGTTGAGCGAGCCGGAATCGGCGACGACATAGCCCTCGGCGGTGCGTTGCACTTCTGCGTGGCGGCGCGACACGGTGATGTCGTCGAGCGAGATCTCGCTGTCGGGGTGACGTCCGAGACGCGTGATGTCCGAGTCGAGCGGGAAACGGGTGCACCGGCCTGCGAGCCGGCCCGCACGATCAGTACGCCAACTCCCCTTCGCCAGTTCGCCGACCGGGATGACGAGGTCGTCGTCGGGGCCGGGAGCGTCCTGGAGCGGATCGACAGCGGTCAGCGTGATCGTGCGATCGTCCATGAGGTCGAGGGTCGAGCCACAGCTCGAGCAGAAGCTGCTCTCGGGCGGGTTGCGATGCCCGCACTGGTTGCAATAGGTGTATGCCATGGTTCCTCCGCTCGGTCAGCCGTCGGTGAGAGCGAGATAGGCAGCCGCATCCATCATGGCGTCGAAGTCAGCTGGATTCGACATGTCGATCTCACAAAGCCATCCGTCGCCGTATGGGTCCTCGTTGAGCAGCGCCGGGTTGTCGGCGAGCGCCTCGTTGACGGCGACGACCGCACCCGATACCGGTGCGTACATCTCGGATACCGACTTGGTCGACTCGAGTTCGCCGACGGCCTCGCCGGCGGCGACGGTGCTACCGATCTCGGGGAGATCGACGTACACGACGTCACCGAGTGCGTCCTGTGCAAAGTCGGTGATGCCGATGCGAACCCTCGATGTGTCGTCGAGGCGGCTTCGCCCACTCGTGTTCCGCTGAGTAGCGCAGGTCGTCGGGGACGTTCATGGCTGCAACCGTATCGCTTTCGGTGGGCTCGCCAAGCACGCGTGATTCACGCTTGGCCACCTGACCGGATGCCGTCTCGGATCGCCGGAATATACATCGACCGCGGTGTAGTAGCTCAGAACCAGGCCGGGAATCGCGAAACACCAGGCGGCGACCTCGAACCCGCCGGCGATGCCGATGCTGCTCTCGGCCATCAGGAAGCCGGGAACTGCGAACATCAACAAGAAGGTTGCGGTCTTACCCCACCAGGTGACGTCGAATCGTTGCATCCCGAACGCCAGTGTCGCGATCGGCAACGCTGACACCGACGATGACCTCCCTCGCCAGCACGGCGACGGCGAACCAGATCGGGATCGAACCGTTGATGATGATCGCCACCACGCCGACCACGAACCACAGGCGGTCGACGGTCGGATCGAACTTCTTGCCGAACTCACTCGTCTGGCCCAGCCGGCGCGCCAGGTAGCCGTCGACCCAGTCGGTCAGCCCGAGGCACCCGAGCATCCAAGCCGCCGCTTGTCGAGACGGCAGCCCGAACAGCACCCACACGAACACCGGCAACAGCAGCAATCGCACCAGCGTGACCAGGTTGGGAACAGTCCACAGACGTGTCGACCTCACCGGGGACACTCGACAGCGTCGACTCGTTCGCTCACCCCAGCGAGCCTAGGCGCGACGTGCCTGAGTAGATTGCGGCGATGGCCACGATCTTCACGCGCATCATCGACGGTGAGATTCCCGGCACCTTCGTGTGGCGTGACGAGGTCTGTGCGTGGCGTTCATGTCGATCAACCCGATGGCGTACGGACATGTGCTGGTGGTGCCGATCGAGGAGGTCGATCATTGGGTCGATGCCTCGGCCGAACTGGCCGATCATCTGTTCCGCGTGACCCGCCACATCGCTCGCGCACAGCGCGATGCGTTCGCGCCCGAGCGGGTCGGAGTGATCATCGCCGGGTACGAGGTACCTCACACGCACATTCACGTCATCCCGACCAACGAGATGCGTGAGCTGTCGTTCGCCAGCGCAGCCCGGTCGGTCGAGCGCGAGACCCTCGACGCGGCGGCCGCCGCGATCCGCCAGGCACTCAGAACCAACGGACACGAGCAGGAGGTAGTCGAGCAATGATTCCCGTCGACCCGACACGACTCGGCTTCGACCCTCAGCGACTGGCGCGGATCGACAGTCACTTCCAGCGATACATCGACGACGGTCGGCTCGCCGGCTGGCAGGTTGCTGTGAGCCGCGGCTGGGCAGTTGGTGCATCACAGCACGGCCGGCGATCGCGACCGCGAGGCGGGCACGCCATGGTCGGACGACACGATCGTGCGGATGTTCTCGATGACCAAGCCGATCACCTCGGTGGCAGCGATGATGCTGTACGAGGAGGGCGGCTTCGAACTGAAGGATCCGGTCTCGAAGTTCATCCCGTCGTTCGCCGACGCCCGGGTGTACCGCAGCGGGTCGGCCTTCAAGCCGCTCACCGAACCGCTCACCGAGCCGGTTCGGATCTGGCATCTGCTCACCCACACCGCCGGGCTCACCTACGGATTCCACCACCAGCATGTGACCGACGCGATCTATCGCATGGCCGGTTATGAGTGGGGCCAGCCGAAAGGGTTCGACCTCGAAGCGTGTTGCGACGCGTGGGCCGGCCTCCCGTTGGCGTTCCAGCCTGGAACCGAATGGAACTACGGCGTCTCGACCGACGTGCTCGGACGCGTCGTGGAAGTGGTGTCGGGTATGCCGCTCGACCAGTTCCTCGGCGAGCGGATCTTCGCACCGCTCGGGATGACGGAAACCGGATTCTTCGTGCCGCCCGAACGCGTCGAGAGGGTCGCTCGTCTGTACGGGCCGCATCCGGCAACCGGTGAGGCCGTGGTCAGCCCGCTCGATTCCATAACCACCGAGTCACCGACATTCCTGTCCGGCGGTGGTGGATTGTGGGGCACCGCTGCCGACTACCTGCGGTTCTGTCACATGCTGTTGGGTCGCGGCCAACTCGACGGCGTGCGGCTGTTGGGTTCGCGCACGGTCGACTACATGACCCGCAACCATCTGCCGGGCAACGCCGATCTCGAAGCCTTCGGACGGCCGCTGTTCGCCGAGACCTCGTTCGACGGCGTCGGATTCGGGCTCGGGTTCTCGGTGCAACTCGACCCGGCTGCCTATCGAGTGCTCAGCTCCCCCACCGAATATGCCTGGGGAGGAGCCGCCAGCACGGCGTTCTTCTGCGACCCGCACGAGGACATCGCGGTCGTGTTCCTCACCCAGCTGCTGCCGTCGAGCACGCATCCGATCCGGCCGCAACTCAAGCAGTTGGTGTATCAGGCGCTGGTCGACTGACACCGCCTCGCTGCGGCCTCAATCGAGCAGATTCTGGTGTCGCTCCGACTCGTGGGGAGCGGTCAGATCCGATGACTTGTTGCGCACGTTGTTGACCAGCGTCGACACCTCGTGCATCGTCAGCAGGCTGTCGGGCGCAGGCACGAGCAGCTTCTGGAGCATCTCGATGTTCTGGTTCTCCGGGTCGAGCCAGATCTCCCACATCGCCTTGGGCAAGATGACCGGCATCCGGTTGTGGACCGGCTCCATCGTCGCGTTGGCACTCGTGGTGACGACGGTGGCACTGTGCAGCCAGCCGTCGTCGGCGCCCTCGGAGCGGTCCTTCCAGGCCGACCACAAACCGGCTACGGCAAGTGGTTCGTCGTCGACCCGGTGGATGAAGAACGGCCGCTTGGCGAGCTTGCCGGCCTTCGTGAGTGGGCCGCCCTCGACGCCGGCGGCCCACTCGTAAAAGCCATCCATCGGGATGATGCACCGATGCCGCTTGAAGTCGCCTTTGAACGCCGGCTTCTCGGCCAGCGTCTCAGAACGGGCGTTGATCATCCGCTGACCGATCTTGCGGTCCTTGGCCCACACCGGGATCAGGCCCCAGTGGAATGCCTGCACTTCGCGCTCGCCTTCGCCAGTGGCGACGACGCCGTAGATGTCGTTGGTCGGGGCGACGTTGAAGTTCGCTCCGAGTTGTTCGACAGCGACGGCAGCACCGAAGTAGTCGGCGATTCGATCAGGTGAGGAGGACGAGACGAAACGGCCGCACACGGGCGAGTCCGGTGGTCAGACGGTCTGGTCGTCGAGTTTGGCGTCGGGAGCGTTCTTGCGAATCGACTCGATCCCGTTCAGACATGCCTTCTTGGTGGTGTAGGCCTCGCCGGTGGCAATCGTTTGACCGTTGCCCGCCTTCAGGCGAAAACGAAACTCGCCCTGCTTGTCCTGGTACACCTCGAACTTGCCAGCCATGATTACTCCTTGTTGTGTGTGGTCGGGCGTCAACTTAGCGCGCCGGACGCTTTCGCTGAACAAGGACAGCGAGTGGATCGGGCACGTGTGGCTAGGGTCCGGAGATGGCGATGGTTCTTCTCGATCCCGTACCGGTCCAAGCGTGGCTCGATGAGCACCAGGCGGGTGAACGGCTGGTCGCCTTCACTCGAGTGATGAGACCCCCCAACTACGAAGTGTCGGATATGGGTCGTGGCGGCATCGGCGATATCACGGCGACGCCGAAGTTGCTCGGGCTCGACCCCGCCAACGAAGCGAGGTTGCTGGGTGGCCGGGCCGGGTTGTTCGTGCTCACGGCAGCGCATTTCTACGTGCTCAGGCTCGGCGGTTTGAGAGAGAAGATCAAGGAGACGCTCCTGGGCATGCGGCGCTCCGAGGTCGAGTTCACGGCCCACGATCTCGTGCTCGAGGGGCGCAACTTCCGACACTGGGTCGTCACCCTCCCCGACGGCCGCTACCTGTTGGAACCCCAAATCCTGGGCAAGCCCGGCAAGCCCAGCAGGATCCTGCCCGGCTCCGAATCATTCCGAACCGAACTCGGCGCCCAAGCCAACTACATGGGCGGGCATCCGGCGTAGATCGATACCTCCGCTCGGACGAGGGCCCAGACAAAAGTCTGACCAGGGGTCGAAACCCCTGGCCAGAGTGGTCGGGCTGCCGAGATTCGAACTCGCGACCTCTTGTCCCCCAGACAAGTGCGCTAACCAAGCTGCGCCACAGCCCGTACTGCTATCGCGGTACGTATTCGGAGCGTGAGCCTATCGACGGCTCCTCGTGATCGGTCCGCCAGGACCAAGTTCGATCAGACGAAGATCTGCACGAAACGCCATCCGAGATACACGATCAGGGCAACCACCAGCAGCTTGAAGTGCCACGGCGTCGTCTCGTCGCCGGCGACCTCGGCGGCGCGTTGCTCGCTCTCCCCGACCGGTCCGCCGCACTTCGGGCAGGTGCCGTCGTCGTTCATCGCCGTCGGCGCCAGGTACTTGGCGCACTCCTCGCACCAGGGCATGGTCAGTCGATCTTCTTGCGGATCCGCAGCTTGATCGGGGTCGCACCGAAGCCGAATGCCTCCTTGATCTTGCGCTCGAGATAGCGCACGTGGTGCTGCGGCAGCTCACGGTTGACGAACAGCGTGAACGTCGGCGGATCGGTGGCACCCTGCACGGCGTACAGCACCTTGGCTCCCCCACCGGCCGGCGACTGCTGCTGGGCCTGCGGCGATCACTCGGTTCACGTCGCGGGTCGGAACCCGCCGGTGGTACTGCTCGATCGCCTCCTGCAGGCGGGGGCGCAGCTTGTGCACGCCCTTGCCGGTCAGCGCCGAGATCTTGAGCACCGGCACGTCGCCGACGAACGCCAGCTTGCGCTTGACGTCTGCCTCGATCTCGATCCGCCGCTCGGGGTCGTCGACGAGCTCCCACTTGTTGAGCAGGATCACGATCGGGCACCCCGACGCGTCGACCCGTTCGGCGAGCCGCTGATCCTGCCCGGTGACCCCCTCGGTCGAGTCGATGATCAGCAGTGCGATGTCGGCGTCGTCGATCGCCCGCAGCGCCCGGACCAGCGAGTAGTACTCGGCCGAATCGTCGATCTGCGCTCTCTTGCGCATGCCGGCGGTGTCGACGAACACGATCGGACCGTCCTCGGTCTCGACCAGGGTGTCGATCGCGTCGCGGGTCGTGCCGGCCATGTCGTGCACCACCGCGCGGTCGGAGCCGACGAGCCGGTTGAACAGCGTGCTCTTGCCGACGTTCGGGCGCCCGACGATCGCAACCCGCGGCGGCTTCTGGTCGTCGGGGTCCCACGGCTCGGCGTCGAGCGGCACATCCGTCGAGCTCGGGCGGCGGCACGTAGACGGCCTTGTCGCCGAGCCGTTCGAGCACGACGTCGAGCAGGTCGCCGGCGCGTCGGCCGTGCAGGGCACTGACCGGAACCGCATCGCCGAGGCCGAGCGACAGGAACTGCCACAGGTCTTCCTCGCGGCGGTTGTTGTCGGCCTTGTTGGCCGACGACGATCACGTTGTACTGAGCCGCGACGCAACCAGTCGGCGACGGCTTCGTCGTCTTCGAGCACCCCGACGCTCGCATCGACGACGAACAGCACCAGGTCGGCCTCCTCGACCGCCGCCTCGACCTGCGCGGCTGACCTTGTCGTCGAGGTCGCTACCCTTCGGCATCCAGCCACCGGTGTCGATCACCCGGAACGACACACCGAGCCACTCGGCCTCGAGTTCCTTGCGGTCGCGGGTGACACCGGGGCGGTTCTCGACGATCGCCGCCTGCTCGCCGATGATCCGGTTGAACAGGGTGCTCTTGCCCACGTTTGGGCGACCGACGATGACGATCGTGGGCAGTTCGGTGTCATTCATGCCACTCATGCTGCCTGCTCCAGAGCGGTTCTCAACGCAATGCCGTCGGTCGGCACGATCTCGACCGGTCGGGGCAGGTCGTCGACGGCGAGCCCGTCGAGGAATCGACCGTCGTCGGAGAGGCAGACGTCGGGCAGCAGATACCGGTCGCCCTCGGGCTGATCGGCGAGCACGCGGCATGAGGTCGTCGCCGGTCATCAGGCCGGTGACGCCGGTGTTGCCGCCGAAGAACTCGTTGATCGACCGGGACCACCCGGATGTCGTCGCGGTCGAGCTCGTGCGATCAACGGGGTCGATGACCTGGGCACCGAACTCGCCGGTCAGCACGCCGATCGGCGCCTTGCGTCGCGGGCGACAGCGACACCGGCTGACCGGCGTCGGCGGGTCCGTGCCCGCAGCCCGGTGTAGGCGGCCGGGTTGGCCGGCAGGTCGACGGCGGCGAAGAACCCGCTGCGCACACCGGTGGCCTCGTCGCTCTCGCCGTGGAACTCGCGCTCGAACGTGCGTGCCATGCCGATGCCGTCCTCGTGCATGGCGAACCCCTCGTAGGCCTCGGCCGTCGGGAACGGTCGACCGGTCATCAGGTAGTACTCGTCGGCGGCGAACACCATGCGCCGACCGAGCACCTCGCGGAACGTGGACTGCCAGCGCCTCGATCGACGTCGACCACCCGCTTGGCCTCGTCGGGGTGTGGAGTCGCATCGCCGACTCTTTGTTGAACTTCGACAGACCGAGCGGCACGACCGCCACCGATGCCAGTTCGGGAAAGCGGTCGAGCACACCGGCCGAGCGTGTCGTCGAGGACGTCACCGTCGTTGACGCCCGGGACACACGACGACCTGACCGCGGACCTCGATGCCGTGGTCGAGCAGCGCTCGCAGCCAGCGCAGGCTCATGCCGCCCCGGTGCGTTCTTGAGCATCCGGTTGCGGACGTCGTGGTCGGTGGCGTGGATCGACACGTGCAGCGGCGACAGGCGTTCGGTGACCACCCGTTCCAGATCGGCCTCGGTGAAGCGGGTCAGCGTGGTGAAGTTGCCGTACAGGAAGCTCAGCCGGTAGTCGTCGTCCTTCAGGTACAGGCTGCGGCGCATGCCCTTCGGGCAGCTGGTAGATGAAGCAGAACTCGCAGTGGTTGTCGCAGGTGCGGACCCGGTCGAACACGGCCGACTGGACCTCGACGCCGAGCGACTCGCCGGCCCGCTTGGCGACCTCGACGTCGAGTTCGAGTCCGTTGCGCAGGACGTCGAGCACGATGTCGGCCTCGTCGGTGAACATCTGCCACTCGATCACGTCGCGTGGGACCTGACCGTCGACGCGCGCGATCTCGTCGCCGGGCACGAGCCCGGCCGTCGCGGCCGGGCTGAATCCGGTGCGACGGCGACGACGACGGTGGCGGACATGGCCGAGCCAGGCTATCGCGGGTGCGGTACTCTTGGCGCCGCATGCGTACCCGATGCTCCGTCGAGCACATGAGGACGTCGACCGTGATCGCGTCCTGCTCGCCGAACCCCGTGGGTTCTGCGCCGGTGTCGAGATGGCGATCAAGGCGCTGGCGTGGATGGTTCGGTCGTTCGAGCCGCCGATCTACTGCTACCACGAGATCGTCCACAACAAGATCGTGGTCGAGCGCTTCGAGCGCCAGGGCGTGGTCTTCGTCGACGACATCGACCGAGGTGCCCGACGGGCAGCCCGATCATGCTGTCGGCGCACGGCTCGGCTCCCGAGGTCGTCGCCGCCGCCAAGGCAGCGCGGCAGCTTCGTGGTCGATTCGGTGTGCCCGCTCGTCACCAAGGTCCACCACGAGGTCAAGGTCCGGGCCGGCAAGGGCTACCGGATCGTGTACGTCGGCCACGACGGCCACGAGGAGGCCGTCGGCACGATGGCGGTCGCGCCCGAGCTCGATCAGCCGGGTCGAGTCGGTCGACGAGGTCGACCAGCTGCCCGACTTCGACGAACCGGTGGCGCTGCTCGCCCAGACCACCCTGTCGCACCGCGACTGGGAGGGCGTCGCCGTTCGGGTTCGCGAACGTTTCCCGGACGTCTGGACGCCGGGTCGCAGCGATCTCTGTTTCGCCACGACCAATCGACAGTCGTCGCTGCTCGCGATCGCCGAGCGATGCGACGCGATCGTCGTGATCGGTTCGTCGAACTCGTCGAACACCCGGGCGCTCGGAGAAGCTCGCGATCGAGGCCGGGTGTGATCGGGTGTATCGCATCAACGTCGCCGACCAACTGCCCGACGACCTGACGGGAACGGTCGGCGTCACCGCCGGCGCGTCGGCACCGGAGGAGCTCGTCGAGGCGGTGCTCGACCGTCTGGCGCCGACGCACGGCGTCGACGTCGTGCGGATCACCGACGAGGACGAGTACTTTCCGCCGCCGCGCAACATTCGCGAACTGCCAGGCCTCGATCGAGACCGCCAGCACGGTGCTGCTCGGTGGTTCGCTGCTCGACTCGCCCGGTGCATCGACGACCGCAACCTGCCCGCCAGCGAAGTGCTCGCCGCGCTCGCCGACTGGACCGATGCTCTCCCCCACCCTCGACACGGTCCGTCTGTTCCTGCACGTGCTCGGCGCCTCGGTGTGGGTCGGCGGCCAGATCGTGCTCGGCCGGCCTCGTGCCCAGCCTGCGGCGATCGTTCCCCGACGCCACCAAGGTCGTGGCCCGGTCGTTCGCGCGGTCGCCTGGCCGGCGTTCGCGATCGTGGTCGTCACGGGCCTGTGGAACCTCGCCGAGATCGACGTGGCGAACACCACGACCGCCTACCAGATCACCCTGTTCGTCAAGATCACGCTGGCGATCGCCAGCGGCGCCGCCGCCGCCGTGCATCAGGTCGGCCAGTCAGCGGGCAGCGCTCGCCATCGGCGGAGCCGTCGGCCTCCTCGCCGCCCTCGGCGCGATGTTCTGCGGCTACCTGCTGACGACGGGCACCTGACCGTTGCGACGTGGTCGGGCACCCCGTTCAGTTGCGGGGGACCTGGCTCCAGGGGACGTCGCGGTCGACTCGGACGTCGCCGGGCAGGCCGAGCACCCGTTCGCCGAGGATGTTCAACATGACCTCGGTGGTGCCGCCCTCGATCGAGTTCGCCCGCGACCGCAGGAACGCCTTCTGCTGCGAGTCGGCGGCATCGCAGGGTCGCGGGCTGAACCATCGCATAGCTGCCGTAGAGCATGCCCGTCGGCACCCATCAGGCCGACCAGTTCCTCGTAGATCGCCTTGTTGAGGTTGGCCGACTCCATCTTGCCGATCGAGCCCTCCGGGCCCGGGTCGCCCAGCCGCCGGTTCTGGTTGGCCCGGATGTTGGTGAGGCGATGCACCTCGGCCCGGATCCACAGCTGCGTCACCCGGTCGCGCGTGGCGTCGTCCTTGCGATCCTCGGGCAGTCCGCGACCACACCTTCACCAGGTCACCGATCGAGCCCGAACCCCGAGCCGGGATCGACTGCCGCCGATCGAGGTGCGCTCGTTCATCAGCGTCGTCAGCGACACCCGCCAGCCGTCGCCCGGATTCCCCAGCAATTCGTCGTTGGGGATCCGCGTGTCGGTGAAGTAGACCTCGTTGAACTCGGCTTCACCGGTCATCTGGCGGAGCGGACGCGTCTCGACGGTGTCGGCGCATGCATGTCGACGACGAACGCGGTCAGGCCGGCGTGCTTGACCGCCTCGGGGTCGGTGCGAACCACGAGCAGCCCCCACCGCGACACGTGCGCCAGCGTGGTCCAGACCTTCTGGCCGTTGACGACCCATTCGTCGCCGTCTCGGACACCCCGCGACGAGAGGCCGGCGAAGTCGGAGCCCGACCCCGGCTCGCTGAACAGCTGGCACCAGATCTCTTCGCAGGTGAACAGCGGTCGCAGGTAGCGCTGCTTCTGGTCGTCGCTGCCCCAGGCGTGCACGGTCGGGCCGCACATGCCGTACCCGATCGGGTTGCGCGCCATCGAGAACGGCCCAGCCGTCCCGGCGAACCCGCTCGTTGACGACCCGCTGCAGCTTCGGGTTGAGGCCGAGACCGCCGAGCCCCTCGTCGAAGTGCACCCACGCGAGTCCCAGGTCGAACTGAGCGCCGAGGAACTCGGCGGATGCTGGTCGTCGCCGGTGGGTACGACTCGACCAGGTGGTCGACGAGCTCGGCCACCCGTTGCTCGTCGGCGGTCAGGGTGCTCTCGATCACCGTCATGGCGTCAACGTACCCAGTCGGCCCGCCGGTGGCGAAGCAGTGCACCACGAATCGAGCCGCGCCTGCCACACTCACAGGCGATGCGATCGTCACCCGCCGAGCCGGCGATCCGGTCGTAGCGCTCGCGCGGGCTGCTGGTGTCGGTCGCCTGCACATCGACCGAGGCCGGCAACGGCGAGGAACGATCGATCCAGCGGTGCCGAGTGGCACCGTCGCCGTGCCCGCCGAACGCCTGACGCCGTTCTGCGAGGCGATGATCGATCTGTCGGACCGACTGCGAAACCGATCCGCCGGACGACGTCGAGGCGCTGATCATCGAGACCTATCGTCGATCCGTCGAGTCGTGCCGCCCGAGATCGCCGATGACTTCAACGTCGTGCTGGCCGGCCTGCAGGGCAAGCCGGTTGCTACCGTCGTACCGGAGTCCGTCCCGGCCTTCACGGCCCCGCGCCGACGCAGCGACAGCGCCCGGCAGCATCGCAACCGCCCGTCACGAATCCGGTCGACGGATCGGTGGTGCCGCAGGGAGATGCCGGCTTCGACGAGGGACGCTCAACAGCGACACCCCCAGCGAACGGCTCAACGACTACGTCAACTTCGCCTGCCGCGACAGCGACAACAACCCCGGCCCTGCTGCGACACAGACCGCTCGACGACATCGCCCCGCCAACGACGACCGAATAGGCCGCTTCAGTTGAGCGACGCCAGGGCCACGCGGGCCGCTTCGGCCTCGGCGGCGAACTCGGGCATCGCCTGACGGGCCTGCATCACGAGCGCCAGGCGAACGCCGTCGCCGCGGCGCTCGCACGACAACTTGAGGTTGTTCAGCATGCGGGCGATCACCAATCGGTTCGGGGTCGGCTCGAGGAAACGGTCCGACCAGCGCGACACCCCGGCCTGCAACAGGAGTTCCCGGCAGTCAGCAACGCCCAGGCCGGCTCGACCGTGGAACGGGTCGGCGAACCAGTCGCGATCGTCGGGATCGCCGACGAGGAAGTGGCCGGGCAGGCCGACCCCGACCAGTCGCACACCGACCCGTCTCGCAACCTCGATCGCAACCACCGCCAACGTGATCGGCATCCCGCGTCGCGTTGCGATCACCTGGTCGAGGCACGAGTTGCGCCAGTGGTGGTAGTCGGATCGATCCCCGACGAACATCCCGAACCCGGGCGCCTCCGACCCGAACAGATAGCTGATGACCCCGTCGCGGGTCGGGGTCGGACAGATCGCTGCCAGCTCGTCGAGGGCAGCCAGGCATTCGATCAGGTCGAGTTCCGGCTGGAGCACCGCAGACAGCGCAAACGCCATCTCGTCGAGGTCCCGCCCAGGGTCGGCGACCGCCTCGGCGAACGGCTGCAGCCGGCGTTGTACCTCGGATCGGCCGGTCGACTCCACATCGCGACCGTACCGTCGGCTACCGTCCGCAGCCATGTACCCCGGATCACACGTCGACCAGCACGCCGACAATCCCGCCGTCATCATGGCCGAAAGCGGCAACGACGCTGACGTTCGGCGAGCTCGACGCCGGCGCCAATCGATTGAGCCAGCTGTTCCGGGCTGCCGGTCTCCAGCCCGGTGACCACGTGGCGCTGTGCATGGAGAACCATCCTCGCTACTTCGAGGTCCTGTGGGGATGCGAGTACGCCGGGTTGATCTACACGGCGGCGTCGTCCAGGTTGACCACCGAGGAGCTGGCGTACATCGTCAACGACTGCGGCGCCAAGGCCTACATCACGTCGAAGTACAAGGCCGACCCAGGCGGCCGAGCTGATCGATGAGACACCGAACGTCGAGCTTCCGTCTGATGCTCGACGCTACGATCGACGGCTACGAGAGCTACGAGGCGGCCGTCGACGCCCAGACCTGCCGAGCCGCTCGCGAATCGCGTCGCCGGCACCGACATGCTGTACTCGTCGGGCACGACCGGTCGCCCGAAGGGTGTGCTGCCGGCGTTCGTGCGAGCAACCGCTCGAGGAACGTGTCACCGGCGTCGCCAGCATGCTGGGCGTGTTGTTCGGGATGACCGCCGACAGCACGTACCTCTCGCCGGCACCGCTGTACCACGCCGCTCCGCTGCGGTTCTGCATGGGCACGCTCGCCTACTGGCGCGACGGTGGTCGTGATGGAGCACTTCGACGCCGAGGGCTACCTGGCGGCGCTCGACAAGTTCAAGGCCACCCACAGCCAGGTCGTGCCGACGATGTTCGTGCGCATGCTGAAGCTCCCCGAGGAGACCCGCGCCAAGTACGACGTGTCGTCGATCGAGTGTGTGATCCACGCCGCCGCACCGTGCCCGATCCCGGTCAAGAAGCAGATGATCGAATGGTGGGGTCCGGTGATCCACGAGTACTACGCCGGCACCGAAGGCAACGGATTCTGCTACTGCAACAGCGACATGTGGCTGGCCCACGAGGGCACGGTCGGCATGCCGATCAACTGTGTCGTGCACATCACCGACGAGGAGGGTGAGGAGCTGCCTCAGGGCGAGGTCGGCACGGTCTACTTCGAGGGCGGCAGCACCTTCGAGTACCACAACGACGCCGAGAAGACGGCCGGTTCACGCCACCCCAAGGGCTGGTCGACGCTGGGCGACGTCGGCTACCTCGATCGCCGACAACTACCTGTACCTCACGGACCGCAAGGCGTTCATGATCATCTCGGGCGGTGTCAACATCTACCCGCAGGAGGCCGAGAACGTCCTGACGATGCACCCGGACGTGATCGACGTCGCCGTCTTCGGCGTGCCCAACGACGACTTCGGCGAAGAGGTCAAGGCGGTCGTGCAACCCAAGCAGATGCCCGCCGACGAGGCCGCCGCCGCCAAGCTCGCCGGTGAGTTGATCCAGTACTGCCGCACCCACCTCGCCGACGTGAAGTGCCCGCGATCGATCGACTTCCGAGAGGAACTCCCCCGCCACCCCACCGGCAAGCTCTACAAGCGCCTCCTCAAAGACGAGTACTGGCAGGCAGCCAATCGCAGCATCTGATGGCTGTCCACCCGTATCTCGACTGGCCTGGGCCGATCGCCTTTGCCCATCGGGGTGGGGCCAGCGACAACCCTGAGAACACGATGCTGGCGTTCCAGCACGCTGTCGATCTCGGGTACTGCTACCTGGAGACCGACGTCCACGCAACGAGCGACGGTGTGTTGGTCGCGTTCCACGACTCCGATCTCTCCCGCACCACCGACCGGCACGGCATCATCGACGAGCTGCCGTGGAGCGAGGTGTCCAAGGCCCGAGTCGACGGGCGCGAACCGATCCCGTTGTTCGAGGAACTGATGGAGCAGTTCCCCGACGCCCGCGTCAATATCGACTGCAAGGCCGACAGCGCGCTCGACAGCCTGATCGCCTCACTCAGAAAGCTCGACTGCCTCGACCGGGTCTGCGTCGGCAGTTTCAGCGACCGCCGACTGAGGCGCTTTCGGGCCGAGTTCGGCGACGCCCTGTGTTCGAGCTACGGCCCGATCCAGATCGTGTCCCAGAAGTTCCTCGGGCGTACGCCGTGGGGAGGCCAGGTAGCCCAGGTGCCGGTTCGCCGAGGTCCGTTCACCGTGGTCAACGAACGATCGGTACGAGTCGCCCACCGACGCGGCATCCAGGTCCACGTGTGGACGATCGACGAGCCCGACGAGATGCACCGGCTGCTCGACCTCGGCGTCGACGGCGTGATGACCGATCGCCCGCAAGTGCTCAAGGATGTGCTGATCTCGCGCAACGAGTGGCACCAGCTGTAGCCGCCAGCGCGTCAAGCGACTTCCGAGGGTCCCGATTCCGCAGGAATCGAGGCGTCGGTCACCGAGCGCACCGCGGTCGGGCCGCAGCGCCAGGCCGACCAACATCGCGAGGGCACCGATCAGGCTCACCCAGATTCCGAATCGCAGCCGGAACAGGCCGCCGTCGGGTGCCAGCCGTACCGCCGCTGCGGTCCCACCGACGTAGAGCACTGCGAGCGCAGGGACCGCGAGGCGAGCAACTCGCTGCCACCGGTCGGTTGCAGGTGCCCCCTGCACCACGGCACTGAGCACCAACACCAGCGGGGCGAGCGGCCACAACCTGAGCCCCCACCCAATCGCACCACCCGGTGAGAAGCCGAGTCGATCGACGATGCTGAACAGTTCGTAGCTCGATCTGCGAGTACTGCCAGAGCTCAGCCACGGCAGGAACGTGCCGAACAGGGTCAGCACCGCACCGACGCCGACCAGCCATCGCGCGAGTTGGGAGCGATCCACCACGCTGTGAGCGTACGGCCCGGCCTACCGTGGCGGTCATGACCGATCCTGTGCACAGCAGCGTCCGGGGCATCGACCACATGGTGGCTTCGGCCGATCAAGTGGCCAGCCGCGGCTGGCGACCTGATCTTCGCCTCGGGCGGCAACGCCGTCGATGCGGCGATCGCCACGAACGCAGCGATCGCGGTGACCGGGCCACATCTGTGCGGCATGGGCGGCGATCTCCTGGCGCTGATCCACACGCCCCACGGCGTGGTGGCGCTCAACTCCAGCGGTCGCTCCGGCAGCGGTACCGACGCCGGTCAGTTGCGTGCTGAGGGACACACGGCGATGCCGTTCCGACACGACGTCCGCACGGTGACGGTGCCGGGGTGCGTCGACGGGTGGCTGGCGCTCCACGCCCGATTCGGATCGTTGCCGCTGGCGGAGATCCTGGCCCCGGCGATCGACCTCGCCGAACGCGGTTATGCCGCCAGTCCGCTGCTGGCCGGTTCGGTTGGTCGGCTCGATCCGGCCGGTCGCTCCAACCTGCACGAGCTGTCTGCCCAGGCGACTCGCACCGGGTCGCTGGTGAAGCGTCCGGGAGTCGGGCGCGCCTTGCGGGCGATCGTCGAACACGGACGTGACGGCTTCTACGGTGGCGAGTTCGGCGACGGGCTGCTGACGCTCGGTGCCGGGCACTTCGACGACGCCGACCTGGGCACCCCACAGTCCGAATGGATCGACCCGCTGACGGCATCGATGTTCGGTGTCGATATGCACACGATCGGCCCGAATTCGCAGGGCTACCTGACGCTCGGGGGCGGCATCTTGGCTGATCGGCTCGAGCTGCCAGACGACCCCGACGACGAGCGCTGGGCACACCTGCTGATCGAGGCGGCCAAAGTGGCCGGTTTCGATCGGCCCGACGTGTTGCACGAGCACGCCGACGGCCAGGCGTTGTTGAGGTCGATCGCTGCCCGCAACCACCTGATCGACACCGAACGCGCATCGAGCGTCGCCAGCCACGCCGGGCCTGGTGACACGACCTACCTGTGCACTGCTCAGGTCGACGGGCTGGCGGTGTCGCTGATCCAGTCGAACGCTTCAGGTTTCGGCTCGTGGCTGGCCGAGCCGAACACCGGCATCAACCTGCACAACCGAGGACTCGGCTTCAACCTGATCGAGGGCCACCCGGCCGAGTTCGGTCCAGGTCGGCGGCCACCGCACACGTTGTCGCCTGCGCTGGCGACTGCCGAGGATCGGCTGGTGTCGGTGTTCGGCACGATGGGTGGCGATGCGCAACCGCAGATCCTGCTCCAGATCGCGGCTCGTCTGTTTCATCACGGCCACTCCCCTGCCCGCGCCATCAACGCCCCGCGATGGGCGCTGGCCGGGCCCTTCGACGGGCTTCGACACGTGGACGTCCAGCCAGGGACCGATCGTCGAGGTCGAGGGGCACGCTCCCGCCGGCTGGGCGGACGGATTGACCGGACGCGGGCACGTCGTGGCCACGCTGCCCGCCTACGACAGCGGGTTCGGGCACGCCCATGCGATCGTGTTGGGTGACGACGGCGTGCTGTCCGGCGCCGCCGACCCGCGGACGGTGGTCGGCTCGGTCGCCGCCCGATAGATCCGCAACGTCGGGTCACTACCCTTGGCGACATGACCGATACCTCCGGCCTGATCGACACGATTCGAACGTCGGTGATCGGCGGCGCCGAGATGGTCGAGGGCCCGTTCGGGCCGCGTCCCGTCGTGTACGCCGACTACACGGCGTCGGGTCGTTCACTGTCGTTCATCGAGGACTACATCACCGACGTCGTGCTGCCGCTGTACGCCAATACCCACACCGAGTCGTCGGGAACCGGGCTCCAGACGACTCGATTCCGGGAGGATGCCCGCAAGATCATCGGTGACTGCGTGGGGGCGACCGACGAGCACGCCGTGCTGTTCTGTGGCAGCGGCTCGACCGGCTCGATCGCCAAGATGGTCGGCGTACTCGGCCTGCGGATTCCGTCGGTGCTCGAAGACCGCTATCACCTGTCTCAGCAGATTCCTGCCGATCAGCGTCCGGTCGTGTTCATCGGACCGTACGAGCACCACTCGAATGAGCTTCCGTGGCGTGAGTCGATCGCCGACGTCGTCACCATCGACGAGGACCACGATGGTCACGTCGATCTCGCCCAACTCGAAGCCGAACTCGAGCGCTATCGCGATCGGCCGCAGCTGATCGGGTCGTTCTCGGCGGCGTCGAACGTGACCGGAATCGTCACCGACACGGTCGCCGTATCGTCGCTGTTGCACCGGTACGGGGCGATTGCACTGTGGGATTTCGCGGCGGCGGCCCCCTACGTCGCGATCGACATGGGTTCGCCCGCCGACGGCGACGGATATCTCGACGCGATCTTCATCTCGCCTCACAAGCTGATCGGTGGCCCCGGCACACCCGGACTGCTGGTCGCCCGCCGTGAGCTGTTCACGAACCGGGTCCCCGATGTGCCAGGCGGTGGCACGGTGGCGTTCGTCAACCCCAACGAGCACGACTATCTGGCCGACGTCGAGCATCGCGAGGAGGGCGGCACACCCGACATCGTCGGAGCGATCCGAACAGGGCTGATCTTCCAACTCAAGCGGGCCGTCGGCTTGAACGAGATCAAGTCCCGCGAGGAGCGCTTCCTTCGGAACGCGATCACGAGGTGGGACGCCCACCCGAACATGATGATCCTGGGCAGCCACGAGGCAGAGCGGTTGTCGATCGTGTCGTTCGTGGTTCGCGATGCGGCCGCCGGAGCGACAGCGCTGCCTGGTCGGTATCTGCACCACAACTTCGTCGTGAGCGTGCTCAACGACCTGTTCGGAATCCAGTCACGCGGCGGCTGCTCGTGCGCAGGCCCGTACGGTCACCGCCTGTTGGGGATCGACCTCGATCGTTCGCACGAGTTCGAGCGCGAGATCACGAGGGGCTGTGAGGGCATCAAGCCCGGCTGGGTGCGAGTCAACTTCAACTACTTCATCGACGACGACACGTTCGACTACATCGTCGGCGCCGTCGCTCTGCTGGCCGACGATGGCCGCAAGCTGCTGCCGTACTACCGCTTCGAACCCGACACCGGATTGTGGAAGCACCGTGACGGGCTGACCGGCGCACCGTTGTCGTTGCACGACGTGTCGTACTCCGATGGATCGATGGCGTACCACCGCCGGCCGCGACTCCTGCCGGAAGGCGGTCTCGCCGAGTACCTCGATCGAGCCAAGCGGTTGCTCGCCGATCTTGCCGACGCTCCCCCGTCACCGATCGGGCTTCCAGACACCACCGCCGATTTCGAACACCTTCGCTGGTTCCCCTACCCCGACGAGGCGTAACGGAGTGGTGTCTGACACCACTCCGTTCGCTAGCGGTGGATCGTTCGGGTTGTCGACGACGAGGCGATCAGGCGTCCGGCCTTGAAGACCTTGCGGTCGGCGGGGGCGTCGGCGATCGCTGCTCGGATCGACGGGGCGTCGATCGCCACGAAGTCGGCCGGGTCGCCGACCTCGAATCGGATCTCGGGGAGTCCCATCGCCCGACGCACGTTGTTGCTGACCATGTCGTAGGCGTCGTCGGGCAGAATGTGGCCTGCCATCACCAGCAGCGCCGCTGTTTCGAGGGGATCGGAACGACCGACGAGGTTGAACGGGTCTTGGACGTTGTCGGCGCCGGCGGCGATCAGCACCCCGGCATGCTCTGAGGGCGGCGATCGCCGTCAGTCCGCGAGGCGTTGCGGTCGGATGCTGACGGCCCTGCAGGAACAGGTTGGTCTGTGGCAGCGGGATCACGGTGATGCCGGCATCGGCGACCTCGGCGGCGATGGCCGCTTGTACGTCCGGGGATTGCATCCCGAGGCTGACGC
Source organism: uncultured Acidimicrobiaceae bacterium (assembly GCA_963700265.1). GTDB lineage: Bacteria > Actinomycetota > Acidimicrobiia > Acidimicrobiales > Ilumatobacteraceae > Ilumatobacter. The sequence goes on from CAVOWX010000015.1 coordinate 453,134, forward strand.
AGTGGCTGGCCGCGACCCGGCCCTTCGAACCCGAGGTCGACCACCTGTCTCGCCAGGATCGCGCAGCGTCAGCACGGTCGGGTCGAGCGTCTCGTCGACGTGCAGGTCGACGGGAACACCCGCCGCTCGGGCTGTCGCCAGGTCGTAGGCGATCGAGCCGGCACCGTCGAGCTCCAGATGTGGGCAACCCCCGACCAGGTCGGCACCGAACTCGATCGCGTCGTGGAGCGCCTTGCGGTTCAGTTCGCCATCCGGTCCGACCATCGGCGAGTGGGTCAGGGCGACGAACTCGATGTCGACCAGGTGCCCGTAGCCGGCCACGGCCTCGTGCGCCGCGATCAGATGCGTGATCCCTGCGTTGGAACCACAGTTGATGTGGCTGCGGATCGCGGTGACTCCACTCAACAGCAGCTTGTCGATCGCCGCTCGAATCCGGACGACCATGTCGTCGTGGGTGAACACACCCGCTGCGGCCGCAGCGATCCACGCCTCGATCGCCCCCGACAGGTCGCCCGAGGGTTCGGCACCAGCTCGGCGGTCAAGGCCTTGTCGAGGTGGGCATGCGGCTCTGCCATCGGTGGCAGCAGGAGCCAGCCACCGAGATCGAGGCGGGTGGTCCGTCGATGAGCGCCAGTCGACGTGTACCCGAGGCAGCGACGGAGGCGATCAGCCCGTCGTCGACGGCGATATCGACGACCCGTCCGTCGGCCAGGCGTGCGTTGTTGATCATGCTGTACATCGCCTGGCAGCGTAGATGTCACTAGCCTCCGCCTCATGAGCCGTCGCTACGAGGAACTGACCGGACCCGAGATCCTCGACCGGGTTTCGGCCTCGTCGACGCTGTTGTTGCCGATCGGCGCCGTCGAGCAGCACGGCCCACACCTGCCGCTCGCCGTCGATCACGTGATCGCTCACGAAACCGCGACGGCGGTCGTCGACGCGGTCGGTGAGGAGCTCGACGTGTGGCAGTTGCCGACGCTGTCGATCAGCAAGTCGAACGAGCACGCATGGTCGCCACGGCACGCTGTGGTTCTCGGCCGACACGATGATGTCGATCCTGCGTGACCTGGGCCGGTCGGTAGCCAGCACCGGTGCCGAGCGGTTGGTGCTGCTCAACGGGCACGGCGGCAACACCACACTGCTCAACACCGCCCTGCGCGAGCTGCGACTCGAGTTCGGACTCAAGACGTTCCTCGTGCACCCGTCGGTGCCGCCGGCATACGGCGGCGTGTCGACCGAGAGCGAACTCGGCATGGGCATCCACGGCGGCCTTCACGAGACGTCGGTGTTCATGCACCTGAGGCCCGATCTGGTGGACCTGTCGAAGGCCGAGCGCAAGGTTCCCGAGGCGCTCGCCGACAACCGGTTCGTGAAGTTCGGTGGCCCGGTGATGTTCGGCTGGTTGTCGAACGACTTCGATCCGGATGGCTACATCGGCGACCCGACCGGCGCCTCGACCGAACTCGGTCAGCAGTTGTTCGACGCCAGCATCACCCATCTCAGCGCCCAAATGGCCGAAATCGCCACCTTCGATTTCGGCCGCTGAAGCACGGCACCACGCGTACGCTCGGTTCAGCCGGCGCGACAACGACATCCTGCGTGATGATCGCGCCAGCTGACCTGACGGCTCAGGACAGTTGCGGGAGGACTTGTTCGGCGAGGCGGTGGAGCTGGGTCTCGACCTTGCTGTATGGGTCGCCGGGCATGGCGGGGAAGATCAGCAGGTTCTCGATCCCGAGTTCGTCGCGGTACCAGGCGATCGACTCGGCCACCTCGTCGGGTGAACCGACGACCCAGGTGCGTTGGCGGTCCATCGAGTCCTCGAGGGTCGGGATCAGGCCGGGCTGGGCCGGCCGGCCGTCGTCGCCCATGTAGCCCTTGCTCCAGCCGTACGGCCCGAGGAACTTCCAGAACTCGTCGTGACCGTTGCGGACCGATTCGATCGCCTGCTCTCGGGTGTCCTCGATGCACGTGTTCAGCACCAGCGTGCGCTTCTCGCCGCGCTCGAGCGGGCGACCGTGGGTCTGCTCGTAGATCTCGGCGAAGCGCTCCCAGCGCATCTTGATGAACGAGTGATGGCAGTTCCAGAACACGCCACCCCAACCCGCCTTGGGCACCTGCTCGAGCGACGGCGGCGACGTGATCGCCTGCCAGATCTCGTACGGGTACAGCGGCTGCGGTACCAGCGTCAGCTCCTCGACGAACCCGCCCCGATCGGGGATCCCTGGCGGCGGGAAGTCGAACACGTCGCCGTGGTACGAGAACGAGTCGTTGTCGAGCGCCAGCCGGATCACCTCCATCGCCTCGTCGAACATCTTGCGGTTGAGTTCGTCGGCGGCGACCTGATCGGGGTTGTCGAAGCTGCCGATCTTGGTGCCGAGCGGCTCGGCCTCGCGCGGCACGGTGCCACGACCGACGCCGAGGATGCCGCGACCGCCCGAGATGTTGTGCAAGCGTGGCGAAGTCCTCGGCGAGCTTGAGCGGATGCCACTGCGGCACGATGTTGAACGCCATCCCGATCCGGATCCGTTCCGTGCGCTCGGCCAGGATCGAGCCGATCAGCAGGCCGTTCGGGATCACCTCGTAGCCCTCGTACTGGAAGTGGTGCTCGGTCAGCCAGAACGAGTCGAAGCCGAGCCGGTCGGCGAGCACACCCATGTCGAGGATCTGCTCGGTCGCCCGCCACATCTCGTGCTTGTCGTACCGACGCTCGGTCGGAGCCGGGGGCCCGGCACCCGCATCCGGCATCTCGACGCCACCGAAGAAGAAGATCCCGGTACGCATGCGGCGCACTGTACGAAACTGACACGGTGTGAATGCACATGCCAAAGGCCCCCAGAATGTGCGCCGTGGGGTGTGGATGTTCCCGGGCGTCGCTGCGGGCGCCTTGTCGAAGCCGTGGTGGCGGCCGAGGAGCTCGGGTTGGACGAGGTGTGGATTGCTGACGAGGGGGTCGCCCGCGACCCCGTGGCCGTGCTGGCGGCAGCGGCGATGCAGACAACGACGATCAAGCTGATTGTTGGGGTGACCTCGCCGGTACTTCGTCATCCAGGGGCGATTGCGGCGTCGCTGGCGACGCTCGATGAGTTGAGTGATGGCCGCGCCGTACTCGGTCTCGGGGTCGGCGGCGACATGTCCCTGGCGCCCTTTGGACTCGCAGCTGAGCGACCGGTGGCGCTATTCCGCGACGCTATCCAGACTGCGCCGCGACGTTTTCGGTGGCGTTGACTCCGTCCGTTATGACGTGCCTGCGCACGCGGCGCCACCGCGCGACGTGCCAATTTGGGTCGGAGCGAGGGGTCCACAACTGGTACGAACGGCCGCTCAGCACGCGGATGGTCTGTTCCTCTCCGGATGCACACTCGCCCAGCACGACGAGATCATCTCGAACGCGGCAGCCGTGCGACAGATTCCGGTCGCCGTGTACCAATCGGCGCTCGATCGGCCCGCCCGGCCAAGCGAGCAGAACTGGGACGCTGCACATCGCGTGCTCGACGAGGCCCTAACGAGAAATCACCCCGCCTCGATCGGGATCAATCTTGTCGATCTCATGGGCCACCGAGCGTGCGATCCGGTGCGGCTCGTCGAGCGCGCGGCAGAACTGCTGCACAGTTTGCAGCCCGATTCCTGATCAGCTCTGACGTAGGACGTCGAACGCCACGCACGACGCCGTGCGCTCGTGTACCCCCATGTCGGTCACGATTCGATCCAGATCAGCGGCCGGAATCGACTGCCAATCCGCCATCGACTCCCACCAGATCACGGCGTGCACGATGTTCGGGTCATCCTGGGATCGCCACATCTCCTTGTGTACGAACCCCGTCTGTCGCTCGAGAAAGCGGGTCCAATGTCGTCGCTCGATCTCGAGCCAACCCTCCAGCTCGTCGACCGGCACCGTGAACGTCAGAAACTCGACCACCATGGGCTGAACCGTACGTCATCGATCTGATCACGGCCACGCAAATTCCAGGGCACCGAGCCATGGGATCTGGCGACGGCCACACGGTGTCCGACCCCACACGCGACGACGAAGAACGCCGAGCGATCAGATGTTCATCTGTCGGGACCTTCGGCACTGGCCATCGCATTCGGATCTCTCGACAGTCGGAGGGATGCGCTTGGCGAGCGGAGAGGTGACGAGTTCTGACGAACGGTCCTTCTATCTGACCTTCGACGGAGCGCCGAACCCCCCGGGCACGGACGCGTTGCTAGCAGCCCTCGCCAGGCATGGTGTGCGCGCCACGTTCTTCCTGGAAGGTCACAGGATGCACGAGCACGGCGACTGTGCTCGGCGGGTCCTGGCAGCCGGCCACGAAATCGGCAACCACTCGTACAGTCACCGCAACCTCGACGAGCTGGGTGTCGATGAGGTGATCCGAGAAGTCGGTCGGGCTCAAGAGATCATCCACAGCGAGACGGGCGTGCTCACCGACCAGTTCAGGCCACCATGGGGACGACTCGCGCCAGAGATGATCGACGCGATCCTGGCCACCGGCCACGACGTCGTGTTATGGAACCGAAGCGTTCGGGATTGGGAGGGCCCCGACGCCCCGGCGATCGCCAAGCGTCTACTCAGCGGCCTCGGGGACGGGGCCATCGTCGCACTCCACGATCGGGTCGCGCACAACCCCGACGTGTTGGACCTCGTGATCCCACGGATCCAGGACGCCGGTTACACGTTCCGATTCACATCCGAAGCCTCTGTCGGAGAAGCGATCACCAGACGGTCGACGGTCGACCGACGCCACACAACACAGCCAGATTGAAAGGGCACCAACGACATGTTCAGCATCAGCCAGGACGCGGTTCGAATCGTCACCGATCGGATTCTGCCGGTCGCCGACCAGTTGCATTGCCGCGTCGTCACTCTCGGGAACGGTGCGACGATCGTCGACATGGGTGTCGACGCCCCTGGTGGCTGGGTTGGCCGGACTCCGATTCGTGGAGGCCACGATCGGCGGGCTCGGCACGGTGGGCTTCGGCACGTACCAGCGGCACCGATTTCACGGTGCCGTCGATCGACGTCCACGTCGACCGCCCCCAGGCCGCCTGTCTGTCCTCCCAGTTCTCGGGATGGAGAATGCCGGAGCGAGATCAGGTCGACGGCATCGTCCCGATCGGTTCGGGACCGGCCCGAGCGATCGCCAGGAACGACATCTTCTCGCAGGCGTGGAGCTACGCGGATCAGCACCACGCCACCGTTTTCGGCGCCCAGACCACCAAGCTCCCCGACGAGGACTTCGTCGCCGAGGTCGCCGCCGAATGCGGCATCGAGCCCGCCAACGTCTACGTGCTGGCGGCGCGTACCGGCAGCCTCGCCGGCTCGATCCAAGTGTGTTCCAGGACCGTCGAGGCCTCGATCTGGCGGATCTTCCGCAAGGGCTTCGACATCTCGAAGATCAGCAGCGCGATGGGCACCTGCCCACTCCCGCCGGTCGTGCGCGACGAGTTCACGGCCATGCACAGGGTGAACACGGCGCTGTTGTACGGCGTGAAGGTGCGCTTCATCGTCGATTGTGACGACGCCGAGATCGAACAGGTCATCGACCTGCTGCCCTTCAATGCATCGAAGCGCTTCGGTGAGCGGTTCGCCGACCTGTTCGACGAGGGCGAACGAGACTTCTACCGGGTCGACAAAGACGTCCACACCGTCGCCGTCTACGAGTTCTGGAACGAAGCGACGGGCAACACGTTCCGGGCCGGCGAGATTCGCGAGGACATGCTGTCCGAGGCCTTCTTCGGAGCGGGCGGAGGCTGATCGTGCGAGCACCCGGGAGCGTGCCGCCGTGCTGAAGCTCGGGGCGATGATCATCCCGGTCATGCCGACCGACGAGGTGGTCGAGACGATCGTGGCAGCCGAGCAGGTCGGCCTCGACTACTGCCTGCTCGCCGATGAGGGCCTCATGTCGGACGTGTACGTCGCCCTCGGCGCCGCCGCCCTGCGGACATCGCGGATCCGACTTGGGCCGGTCACCAATGGGTACACGCGCCATCCGGCCGCGACCGCGACCGCGATCGCGACCTTGAACGAGCTCTCGGGTGGCCGCGCGATCGGGATGCTCATCGCCGGTGGTTCGATGACGCTGGCGCCGCTCGGCATTCAGCGCCAGGCACCGGTCGAGGTGCTCGCCGAGAGCATCGAGGTGATCCGCTCACTGTGGTCGGGCGAATCGATCACATGGTCCGGCGATCACGTTCGCCTCGACGGTGCCCAGCTCGGCATGGGGCACCAGCAGATTCCGTTGTGGGTAGCGGCCAGGGGCCCGCGGATACTGCGGTTGGCGGGCCGGTTGGCCGATGGTGTGATGCTCGAGGTCAAGGCCGATCTCCCAGGTGCTCTGGAGCTGGTCGGCGAGGGCCACACCGGCGACACAAGGGGTCCGGACCGGATCTATCTCGATCGGCTGGCGTACCGGCCGGATCAATACCAAGGGTCGGTGTCGGAAGTGTTCGTGCACGTGCTCATGGACTCGCCGACCCGTCAGCTGCTCTCGCTCGGCCTGTCCGAGCAACAGATCGACGCGTTCCGAACGGCCTACCGCACCGGTGGTGCGAAGCTGGCGTCAGAACACGTGACCGATGACATCGTGCGCAGGCACCAGCTCGTGGGCTCGCCAGCGGAGTGCAGCGACATGCTGCGCTCGCTCACCGAGCAACTCGACCTCGACGCCTTCTGCTTCTATGTCAAGAGCCCAGGGCTCGACAACAACACACAGATGATGCGAGAGGTGCTGGCGATCGTCGACGACGCTCGCCACGCTCGCTGAAGCGGTTTCGGGCCGACATCAGGCCGTGCTGACCCACACCGACTTCGACTCGGTGTACATATCGATCACGTCACGCCCGTTGTCGCGTCCGAAGCCGCTGCCCTTGTGGCCCCCGAACGGCATCGCCGGGTCGAACATGTCGAACGTGTTGATCCACACCACCCCGGTGTCGAGTGCCGCAGCCATACGGTGGGCACGGCCGGAGGATGATGTCCACACCGCTGAGGCCAGCCCGAACGGGGTGTCGTTGGCGCGCTCGATCACCTCGGCCTCGGAGTCGAACGGATGGACCGTGAGCACCGGCCCGAATATCTCCTCGGAGGCGATCGTCATCGAGTCGTCGACAGCGTCGAAGATCGTGGGTCCGACGTAGAACCCGTTGGCGAGGGCACCATCGATGAGCCGATGGCCGCCGCACCGCAGGTTGGCGCCTTCTCGACCGCCGCGGTCGATGTAGCCCAGGACCGACTCGATCTGGATGTCGTCGATGATCGGACCGATCGTGGTGGTGGGATCGAGTGCATGACCGATTCGAGCAGCGCCGGCCAGTTCGATCAGGCCGTCCACGACGTCATCGACGATCTCTGCCTGGACAAAGAGGCGTGAGCCGGCGACACAGCTCTGTCCGGTGTTTCCGAATGCCGCACCGAAGCTGCGCGGTATCGCCGTCTCGAGGTCGGCATCTGCGAAGACGATGTTGGCACCCTTGTTGCCGAGTTCGAGGCTGATCCGCTTGGTGGTGTCGGCAGCTGAGCGCATCACGGCCCGACCAGCCGCCACCGACCCGGTGAACGCGATCTTGGCAATGCCGGGGTGCGTCGACATCGCTGCGCCCGTGCTGCCGTCTCCCGTCACGATGTTGACGACTCCGGGGGGTAGATCGGCCTCGGCGAACAGTTCTGCCAGACGGAGTGTGACGAGCGACGCTTTCTCCGACGGCTTCAGGATCGCCGTGTTGCCACACGCCAACGCTGGCATGATCTTCTGGATCGTGTGGATCATGGGATAGTTCCACGGGATGATCATCCCGATCACACCCAACGGCTCACGTCGCGTGTACGTGAAGAAGCCCGGCGCCGACACCGATGGCGTCTCGCCTGCGATCTTGGTCGGCCAACCAGCGAAGTTGTATGCGAGCCGCGTCGCCACCCCGACATCGATCGTTCTGGTCTTCGCGATCGGTTTGCCATTGTCGCTCGACTCGATCTCGGCCAGTTCTGGGCCGGTCTGCTCGATCAGGCTCGCCACCCGTCGGAGATGGCGCTCACGCTCGGGTGCGGTCAACTTCGACCACGGTCCGTTCGCCGCCGACCGCGCCGCCTGAACCGCCAGATCGACATCGGCCTGGGCTGCCAGCGGAAAAGAACCGAGGGCCCGGCCATCGGACGGACTGGACGCTTCGATGACGGCCCCGCTCATCGCTTCGACGCGCTCTCCGCCGATCAGCATCGATCTCCTCGGCCTGGTCAGGAACCGTTCGGCAGCCGGGCTCAGGTCTGTCATTGCGTCGCTCCCATGAAGGCGAGATTAGCCAGGGTCGGTGCTCGGTACCCAGCCCCGCTCAGTTCGAACGAAGGGCAACGCCGGCTTGGCCTGCCCGCGTCGCGATGTCGATGGCAGTGGCCATCGTGGCTTCGGCTTCCGATGGGTCCGGAATCGGAACGATGAACTCGGAGAACCCGTTGTCACCCACCAGCTCGAGGATCTTCGAGGCACATTCTGCGGGGGTTCCATGGACGACGAACGGGAATATCCACTCGTCGCGCACGTACCGAGCCGCCTCGTCGAGCCCGCCGTTCATGGCCTGGCGCAGCGTCTCGACGTCGTCGTCGTCCATTCCGAGCGCGTCCCTCACCGCCGGCGGCGAGTCGACGAGTCGGTACGTCATGTGCCGGCGAACACGTTCGAGGTCGGCATCGGTGACCACGAGCGTCGCCGAATAGGCGATCGAAATGTCGTTGCCGGCCTGGGCGGCGACGGCACGAACACTCGCGGTCTGTTCGGTGATGAAATCCCGATGGATGTGATCGAGCGATACGCCGTTCGCCAGCTCAGCGCCGATCGCCAGGATTCGCGGTCCGCGCGCGGCGACCCACAGTGGGATGTCCGGGTCGCCGTATGACAGCTCGGCGTGTCGCAACTGCAGCACCGACCCATCGAAGTCGACGAGCCCACCGTCGAGCAGGGCGCGAATCACCTGAATCGACTCCCGCATCGTTCGGGCAGGGCGATCTCCTACGATGCCGAGCGGACCGAGGGTCAGGCTTCCACCGGCCCCGAGCCCGAGAAAGCTCCTGCCGCCACTGAGCTCGTGGAGCGACGCGATCGCCGCCGCGGTGACCCCGGGGTGACGGGTGTAGGGGTTGGTGATACCCGGGCCCAGACGGATTCGAGTTGTCGCAAGTGCCATCGCGGTGAGTGTCACGTACAGGTCGCGGGTCGCCAGGCCTTCGTCGAACAGCCAGCACCGGTCGAATCCTGCCTCCTCTGCGACCGCGCCGAGGCGTGCCATCTCCGCCACCGGGAAGTCGGGCATGAGGCTCACGCCCCACTGCAGCGATGAAGGATCGGCACCCTGCAAACTCATCGATCTCGTCCTTCTCGAATCAGCGCATCGCATCGAACAATGCGCGACATTCTTGCCTGCTCACGGTCCGCGGGTTGTTCTTGACCATCACCATCCGCATCGACTCGTCGGTCACGGCGTCCCAATCGAGGTCGGCGGTCTCGCCGCGCCTATCGGCCAGGCCGACGGGGAGCCCGACGGTCTGTACCAGCGCGGTGAGTGCTGCGACGAGTTCGTCACCCGGTGCGCCCCGATCGAGTCCGAACAGCCCGTTGAGCGCCATGCGGCGGTCATCTGCGATCGCCGACATGTTGAACTCGGCGACGTAGGGCAAAAGCAGGGCATTCGCCAGCCCGTGGTGCAGATGGAGATGGCTGCACAAGCCACCCGACATGGCGTGCACGAGTCCGAGACCGGCCTGATCCATCGCCATCCCGCCGTAGATCGCGGCGAGCATCATCGCCCGTCGGGCCTCGAGATCGGCACCATCCGTGGTGGCGCGGGCGAGATTGGCGACAGCCAGCCGGAGAGATTCGAGCGCCAGCATGTCGCTGAACGGATTCGCACCGCGACCGGTGTATGCCTCGAGTGCGTGGATGAACGCGTCCATGCCCGTCGCTGCTGTGAGATGTGGTGGAAGCCCGAGCGTTGCCGCTGGGTCGATCACCGCCACGTGGGCGAACATCAGCGGGCTCAGCACGCCCTTCTTGAACGGCTGCGTCGGGTCCGAGATCACTGCAACCTTGCTCACCTCGCTACCGGTTCCCGCCGTCGTCGGCACGGCGACGAACGGGTGGCTGCGGCGTGTGATGGGGCGCCCTTCCCATTGGTATTCGGCGTAGTCGCCGCCGTTCGCCAACAGCATCGATGCCGCCTTGGCAGTATCGATCGCCGACCCGCCACCGATCGCGATCAGCACCTCGCTGCCGTGTTCTTCGGCGAGCGAGCGCACCGCCACCACGTCGTCGGTCGTGGGGTTGCCGGCGACGTCGGCATGGATCTCCACGTCGACACCCGCCTCGGCCAGGGCGGCCTGCACCTCGCTGGGAAGCCCGGTAGCGAGCAGTCCGGGATCGGTGACGATCAGAGCACGTCTCGCCCCGATCGCCTGCAATTCAGTGATGACGGCTTCTCGGGCAGGTGAGTGCCAGACGATCCGTGTGGGCATCTGGTAACTGAAATCATCGTGCATCGGGCGTCCTCCACATCGAGCGCGATAGCGAACGCCCCAAAGACTGACATACAGCCAGGGCGGCCGTGCAGTTCCGGTGTCGCCGCTCGGGTCAACTCCACAGGCGAATCGCCTGCGCTCTGGTGCGAGCCCGGAGGAGGTCGAGGTCTGCATCGAGCACCTCACGGCCACGAACCCGCCACTGCCCGGCGACCATGACGTCGTTCACATGATGTTGGTTGCGCCAGAGCACGAGTTGCTCGATCAGATTGTGTTCGGTGAGCGGTGTTGGAAAGTTGGCGTCGACCAGCTGCAGGTCGGCTGCCCATCCTGGCTCGAGCCTGCCGACCCGATCGAGCCCGAGCACTTTCGCCCCGCCCTCGGTAGCCATCTGGAGCACCTCGGCGGCCGCCATCACCCCCGGATCATGCAAGCGAGCCTTGTGGATGAGGAACGCTCCCCGCATGACAGCGAAGAAGTCGTTGATGTAGCCGTCGCTGCCGAGGCCGACGACGACTCCGGCTCGAAGCATCTCCGGGATCGGAGCGATACCGCCGCCGACCTCACAGTTGGCCAGTGGCATGTGGGTCACTCGCACATCGCGCTCGACCAGCAGCGCCATCTCTCGATCGGAGAGATGCACGCACTGACTCGCCAGGAACCTGGGTCCGGCCACGCCCAACTGGTCGTAGTGCTCGAGCGTGCGATGCCCGTACTTCTCTTGAGCCCAAATGCCCTCGTGCTGGCCTTCGTTGACATGGGCGTGACTCATCACACCCCGGTCGGCCGCCAGCTCGAACGCTTCGCTGATGAAACTGTCGGAACACGTGAATGTGGTGTGCCAACACATCAGACCCCCGACGAGCGAGTCAGGCCCGCACGAGTCGATCAGGTTCGCATTCTCCGACAGGCCGAGCTTGGCGATCTTCTCACCGGCACGCTCTGTGGCCTCGAAGCTGAGCAGCCCACGAAGCCCGCGACGCTCGACGATCTCCTTTTGCACGATCAACGCCTCGGGAATCGCGTGAGGAGCTTCGAGGATGTCATAGAACGAGGTTGTTCCGGATCGCAGCATCTCTGCGCACACGTAGTCGGTTGCGGCAGCAATCATGTCGACATCGAGCGCATCTTCGACCTTCGGCCACCAGTAGTCGACAAGGAAGCTCCAGAAGTCTGCCGGCGCCTCGTCGACAGGTATCCCGTGGGCCAACGTGCCGTACAGGTGTACGTGAGCGTTCACGAACCCCGGCAGCAATATCGACCCTGGAGCGTCGACCACGTCGTCGTCAGGGAATGCCGAGCGCAACGCTGCGTGGGCTCCGACTCGGTCGATGGTCGAACCGTTGACCCGCACCCCCCAACCGGCATGTGGAGGCGCATCGGCTGAAGCGACCAACCAGCTGGGCAGGATCAGGGTCATGTGGCGTGGAGAGCGTTCCAGACCCGCTCGGGCGTGAATGGAATCTCGTTGATGGCAACACCGGTTGCGTTGAGGATCGCGTTGCGGATAGCCGGAGCCACACCATCCTTGGGGATCTCGGCGACGGCCTTGGCGCCGAACGGACCGCTGTCCTCCATGGTCTGGGCGAGAAATACCGTCATCTCCGGCATCTCGTCCGCCCGGTAGATCTTGTACGGACCGAACGAGGCGTTGCGCATTCGTCCCGACTCGTCGTAGTCGTACTCCTCGCAATGTGCGTAACCGAGCGCCTGGGCCATACCGCCTTCGACCTGGCCACTGGCAGTGATCGGGTTGATCGCCACACCACAGTCGACGGCCATGACCAGTTTGATGATGGTGACTTGCCCGGTTTCGGTGTCGACCTCGATCTCTGCGAACTGTGCCGCGAACGGAGGGGGGCAGTCTTGGGAAACGAATGACGCCGTACCCATGATCTGCTCTTGCTCCTGGGTATGCAACGAATCGAGGGCAATCTCCTCCAGGCTGACCGAACGGCCATCGGCGGCGTAAGCGCGCCTGTCTCGAAGCTCGATCGTGCACGGGGTATCGACGCCGAGCAGCATCGCCGCCCGCTCTTTCAATCGCTTTCTCACCGCCTCGGCTGCCTTCATCGCGGCTGTGCCAGAGATGTATGTGGTCGAACTCGCATATGCACCTGTATCGAACGGCGTCATATCGGTATCCGACGAATACACCTTGATGTCGTCGAGCGGAACCCCCAACACCTCGGCCGCAATTTGGCCGAGCACGGTGTCGGCACCGGTGCCCAAGTCGGTGGCACCGACCAACATGTTGAACGAGCCGTCATCGTTGATCTTGATCGAACACCCGCCCATGTCGAGGAACGGGATCGCCGTCCCGTGCATGCAGAACGCAAACCCGATTCCACGACGAATGTGAGGGCGATCGGCAGGCTGCACCCATGACAGGTCATCGCGGCGATGCCACTGCACCTCACGCATACCTTGGGCAACACATTCCTCGATCCCTGACGACATCACCTTCGGGTACTCGTCGAGCTCACCTTCTGCGACGGCACGCTCCCCCAGGTGAGGGGCAATGTCCATCTCAGAGCCGACCTTGGCCCAGTTGAGCCGTTTGAACTCGATCGCATCCATGCCGAGTTGGGCAGCGATGTCTTCCATGTGTGCTTCGAGGGCGAACTCGGCCTGCGGTGCCCCGTACCCCCGATACGCCCCTGGCACCGGGATGTTCGTGTACACGACGTCACAGTGGAAACGCTTGTTCGGAGCGTTGTACGAGGTGAGCCCACGCAAGCCGGTCACGGTCTGCACCGTCATGCCATGCGTTCCGTACGGCCCGGTGTTGGCCAGTACGTACATGTCCTGAGCGATCAGCATTCCGTCCGGCGTCACAGCGGTTCGGTAGGTGATCGTTTGAGGATGCCGCGTACGACTCGACATGAACTCTTCCTCGCGAGTCAGCTCGAGCCGCACCGGGCGCCTGGTTGCGATCGCCAGATGCCCGACGATGTCTTCGAGCAACATCTCCTGTTTGGCACCGAAGCCGCCACCGATACGGGGCTTGATCACACGGATATCCTTGATCTCCATGCCCACCAGCGGTGCCACCATCCGGCGCGTATGAAAGGGAACCTGGGTCGCGGTGCGAATCACGAGCCGCTCGTCGGCGTCGAGCCAGGCGATCGAGATGTGCGGTTCGATCGGACATTGCTGCACCTGGTGGACTCGGAATGTCTGCTCGAACACCAGGCTCGAATCGGCGAGAGCCTTGGTGACATCGCCGCGCTCCGCCGTGATCTGGTGGACGAGGTTGCGGTCGCGGTCGAAGATCTCTGTGGTGTCCGTTTCGTCATGGATGACCGGGGCACCGGGAAGCATTGCCTGGTGCTCATCGAAGATCGCCGGCAATACCTTGTACGTCACTTCGATGAGCGCCACTGCGCGCTCCGCGATCTCGACCGACTCGGCGGCGACAACGGCGACTCGATCGCCGACATGGCGGACCTTGGTATCGAAGCTCACCTGGTCGTAGGGGTGTGGATTGGGCCAGCTCTGTCCGCCGGACGCGTACTTGATTCTCGGGGTGTTCTTGTAGTGCAGAACTGCGTGTACGCCAGGCAATGCACGTGCCGCCGTGTCGTCGATGTCGACGATGTTGGCATGCGCGTGAGGGCTCGTCAGCAGCTTGGCGAAGAGCATGCCGCGCAGTTCGATGTCGTCGGTGAAGGCCGGATTCCCCTTGACCAGTTTGACGGCGTCGACCTTGATTTCTGGGTGGCCAACGACCGTCATCGCCGGCACATCTCTGGACGGAATCAATCGGGGCACCGCTTCGGAAGCACGCGGTGCTGGGCTGGTCGGGTCGTAGACGATCGAGTTCGTACCATCGGTCATCGGCTCCACGATGAGCGGTCCGAACGGCTCGGTTGCGTCACCTCGCAGAACCGCTGCGGCACGCTTGACCGCCTCCACGGGCTTCACATACGCGGTCTCGCGATCGAGAATCCCCGACAGCATGTCGCGGATGTCGGCTTCGCTCGGATCGGGATTCTGCTCCAACAGTGCCAACGTTCCAAGGATCATGGCCCCTGCTGAGTAGCCGGACTGGATCGCGCCCGTCGCCGCGAATGCCATCTGCACGGGGTGCAGCTCGCGCTCGGTATTGATCGACTCGACGGTGGTGACCTTGTGCCCAGCTGCCTGGGCGGCGAGGATCACGTCGGCGCTGGCGAGTTCGCCATCGAACAGGATCGCGGCGGCGCCCGTCTCGCCGTCGTTCGACCCGAACTTGACGCTGAACATGCCGAGCCTTCGGAGTACATCTCGGAGGTTCTCGTGGGCCTGGATCGTGACGGTCGTCGCGGCACCGTTCAGGTCGAAGGTGATCGTGTGTTCCTGGCTCATCGCAAACCTCCCAATGCACGGGCAGCGAGTACGCCGGCCAGCTCGATCCGATATCCACCCGAACCTCGAAAATCACCAGGTGGCTGCAACCCTCGAACTGGGTCATCTGGGTCAACGCTGATCGGAGTCGCGGCGACTCCGGTCAGAGCGAGCGATCTGCCGCCTTCGCCGGCTCGAGCCACCGCTGCAACGATCGGCACATCGGCGGGTGTTCGGCCCGTAGATGCATGATACAAGACACCTGACGGGTCGAACCGAACGGCGGTGATGATCGCTCCGGAAGGAACTCCCTGTGCCAACACAGCGGCCAGCCGCATCGCCTCGGCCCCCGCAAAGTCGACGCTGGCATCGTGCACCAGGAGCGCTGCTATCAGCAGGCTGTCTCGGTGCGCCGAGGCAATCAGCCCACCGATCGTGGCGAGGGTTCGCAACGTCGATGGTGACTCCCGTCGGGCGAGAGCGCGAAGTCCGTCCGGCACCTGATCGCTTCCGGCAACATCGGCCAGGGTGGCGGTCGCACCGATGCTCAATTCGGTTTCAGATGACTCGATCAAGTCGAGCCCGAGCGCCTGTAAATCGACGACCTCGATGTCGGAACGTTGCCGATCGCTGTTGATCGTCGTTCCGCCACCGAGCACGATCCGATTTGGCTCAGTAAGTAGGGAAAGCGCTTCGTCGAGGCTTTCCGGTCGAAAATAGGCGGCCACCAATGGCACAAGATTCTCCGTCTCTTACCAGCCCTTCCGAGGATACGCCGTCGGTCGAGTCCAGGATCTCGTTTGAACAGACTCGACCCTAACCGATCCTTCGGAGAACGACGAAGTCCCACGTCTCGTCCAACGTGCCCTGTCGACGTGCCGTGTCGAGGTGCCCTGTCGACGTGCCGAATCGATTGGAAATCGCCTGATGCCTGGAGTTAACTCAGCCCATGACTCTTGCCGACGCCACGAATCAGACCAAGCCGTGAACGCCAGGTTCGAAGACCAGGTGGTGGTCGTAACCGGGGCGGCAACCGGCATCGGCGATGCCACAGCAATCCGCTTCGCGTCGGAGGGAGCGCGGGTCGCCTGTCTCGACGTCGATCCTGCCGCGAACGGCTCCACCGCCGCAGCCGCAGCCGCCTACGGCGTCGACGCGGTTGCCTTGACCTGTGATGTCAGGTCACGCTCTGATCAGGAGTCGGCGTTCAACGCTGTGTTCGATCGCTGGGGCAGGATCGATGTCTTGGTCGCAAGCGCCGGGATCTACACCGGCGGTGCGTTGCATGAGATTCCTGCTGACCGATGGGAGAACATCCTGGCGGTCAACCTCACCGGGGTGCTCGTATCGAACATGCTCGTCGCTCCGTTGATGACCGAACAGGGCCGAGGCGCAATCGTGAACATCTCGTCGATGGCGGGAAAGACCAGTTGGCCGAACTCTGCCGAATACTCAGCTACCAAGAGCGGCGTAATCGGCATCACTCGCTCGGCAGCGATGGAGCTCGGGCCGTTCGGTGTCACGGTCAACGCGGTGTGTCCTGGCAACACACTGACGGCGATGGTCCGCAAGGTCGCCGAGGAGATCGGCGGGTCGCTCGGCATGAGCGGCGCTCAATGGCTCGAGATGCGAGCGAACGACACGGCGCTCAAACGCCTCGCATCGCCCGAAGAGATCGCAGGCGTGATCGCATTCCTCGCCAGCGAGGACGCTCGCTACCTCACCGGCCAATCCATAGAAGTCGACGGCGGCATCATCCTCAGCTGAACGATTGCAGCCGCCGAACGTCAGGAGATTCGATCGAGCATGTCTTGGCGAATCTCATAGACCGCCGGTTCGCCGGCAAGGCTGCGCCGGACTTCTTCCACTGCCAGCTCGCCCATGCGATTGCAGTTCTCGATACACCCGGCAATATGGGGTGTCACCACCACGTTGGGCAACCGGCGTAATGCGCTGTCGAGCGCCGGCGGTTCTGGGTCGGTCACATCGAGGAACGCGAAGATCCGTCCGGTTTCGAGTTCGTCGATGAGCGCGGTCTCATCGATCAGGCCACCCCTGGCGGTGTTGATCAGCAGCGCGCCATCTTTCAGCTTGGACAGCCGCGAACGGTTCAAGATGTGGCGCGTTGCGTCGTTCTCGGGACAGTGCAGCGACACGACGTCGGAGCGAACGATGAGCTCTTCGATGTCGACCACCTCGACGCCGAGCCGGGCCGCATCCTGATCGGACAGGAAGGGATCTGCGACCAGGATGGTCGTCTCGAACGGGCCGAGCAGTTCGATGACGTGACGGCCCACGTTGCTTGCTCCGACGAGCCCGACGGTCGAGCGGGTCAGCTCACGGGCGTCCCATTGATCCCACGTCGGGCTGTCGCGCCAGCCCCCGTCGGCGACATGGCGCCCGAGCGGCAGGATTCGCTTGCGGCCGACGATCATGAGACCCAACGTCGTCTCTGCAACGTCGCGAGCCAGAGTGATACCCGCACTGGTCACTCGGATGCCTCTCTCCCAGATCGCGTCAGAGAGGAACCGTTTGACGCTGCTGCCCATGTGGGACATCACCTGCAACGAGTCGGCTGCCGCGACGACGTCGGCGTCGAATTGGGCGACGCCCCAACTCGTGATGCAAGCCAGTGCACCTGGCAACAACTCGATCAGATCGTCGCGCCCCGCCGGTTCGTCTCGTTGATGATGGACGATCGTGGCGAATTCTTGGAGGCGTTGCCAGGCCGCGTCGCTGAACATGCGCTCATAGTTGGCTCGACCGATGGTGACGGCCACGATGGGTTTGCTCATGTGGTTGCTCCTGATGTCAGCCGCAAGTATTCGCTGTAGCGGCGGTCCGTTGTGATGGTCGCTTCGTCGCGTGGAGTGACTCGGTGGCTCGGCAAGTCGGCACTCGATGTATCCGACCACCCGGAGGCGATCGCCGCCAGCTTGGCTGCGCCGATCGCCGGCCAACTCGCATCCGGTCGAATCGTCACACCGACGCCCAACACGTCGGCGACCAGTTGCGTCAGATACCGACTTCTCGTACCTCCCCCGACGATGGTGAGATCGGTGAGCCTGATGGCGGAGGTCGCCGCCTCGTCGACCGCCCTGCGTGTCTCGAAGGCGAGCGACTCCATCACCGCACGCACTCTCCCAGCCGGATCGGTCGACGAGATGACTTGTGTGAAGCGTCCCCAGTCGGTTCGGTCGGCCAGGTGGATTTCGGAAACGAAGAAGGGGTCATCGGACAAGATCGGGCGGGCTCTCAGGTCGGCCTCGAGCTGATCGTCGTCGGTGTCATCGATCGCCCACGCGAGCGCGGCGCCGAGGCCACCAAGATTCTGTGAGATCGACCAGCGCCGCGGGATCACATGCGGACTGAGATTGAAACCGAACGGCAGATTACCGAGTTCGCCATGATCGGTCACGATCGTGAGCACCCACGCAGTGCCCATCGACAACACAGCGGCTCCCGTTTCGACGACGCCAAGACCGAGCGCGGCGCAGGCTTGATCGTGTCCACCGACCGTGACCGGAGTTGCTGTCGGTAGCCCAGTTGCCATGACTGCCGAAGCCTGGAGTACACCGACCGGATCGCCACAGGTTCTCATTTCCGACAAGACCGATGGGGTGATACCGGCCAGCGCACACAGGTCGCGACTCCACTCGAGCTGAGCAACGTCCATCAGTTGCATCCCTGCGGCATTGGATGGGTTGGTCACCCATGCCCCGGTCAGGCACCACGTGAGATAGTCGTCGACCGAGCCGTACCGGGTTCTGCGATTTTCATCGCCCGCTTGCCAGCGATCGCAGCCACGAGATCGTGGCCAAACCGAGGCCGGTCGACGGTGCCCAGCCACTTCGGAACCGAATCAACTCGTTCGTCGATTCCGGCCATGTACGCACCAGTGCGTCCGACCGTGTGTCCATCCAGGTGATCACTTCTGTCGGGTGACCATCGACGATCGGCACAACCGAACCGCTTTGAGCGGCGATGCTGATGCCGACCACCTCCGCGGAGTCGGCAAGTTCGTCGAGGCCCCGCCGACATGCATCGATGATCGCACTCCAGATGCCCTCGGGAGATTGGACACTCGATCCTGGAGCGGATGTGAGGCTCGGGATCGTGTCGGACGTCGATGTCGCGACGATGCTTCCCGATCGGTCCACTGCGACCAGCTTCGCCGACGTCGTGCCGGCATCGAGACCGATGACGACCTCGCGCGACCTCGACATGAGGCCTCAGGCCTTCAAGATGGCGAGTGCATCGTCGACCGTTGCGTCGCCGTGCACGACGGCGACGATCGCCTGTGTCATCGCCGTGGGGCTCTCACACTGGAACACGTTTCGTCCGATCGCAACTCCCTTGGCTCCGGCATCGATGGCATCGCGGATGTTGGCGAGCATCTGACGCTCATCGCCCTTCGCTCCGCCGAGGATCACGACCGGCGCAAACGTGCCGGACGTAACGGTGGCGTAGTCGTCGCAGTACGGTGCCTTGATGAAGTCGGCTCCCAGCTCGGCTCCCAACCTGGCCGCGATGGCGACGGCTTCGGTGCCACGCAACGAGGCGTCGCCATTGAAACCACCAGGGACCATTTCGCCCAACACAGGCAGGCCCCATCGATGTGCCTCGGCCGCCGTGCGTGCCAGTGTTTCCAGCGTTGCGGCCTCCTTGTCCGAACCGGGCAACGCCGTGATGACCAGCGCGTCGGCACCCAGTCGGAGTGCATCTTCGGGACCGAAGAACCTCGAAAGCGAGCCGGTGCTCGGCGAGCCGAGGTTCGTCGATGCCCCGTCGCTACGCAGAATCAGGCCGACTCTGCTGAGTTCTTCGGCATAGGTTTCGGCAATTCCGAACGAGGTCAAAATGGCGTCGGCACCGCCGGCGATCACCGCCGCGATCACTTCGGCCGGGTGTTCGAATCCTTGGCACGGCCCATCGATCAGGCCATGGTCCAGAGCGATGATCACCGTGCGGCCATCGCTGGCGAAGATTCGATTGAGGCGGCGCGTCGTCATGTAATTCTTCCTTTGATAATGGACAGCGAAGTGGCCAGAACCTCCAGATTCTCTTCGATCTCGCCCGCAAGAGCGTCGATGAAGACGGCGTGAAGTCCGTAGTCGGCGACCATCGTAGCGATCTGGAGGGAGCATTCGGCCGGCGTACCCGCAACCTGATACCGCTCGAGCAGGCCATCGGATACCAACGGATCGACCATGCCCGGGTCGTTGTTGCGAGCCGCTTGTGCGATGGTCGCCACCTCGCCTTCATCGAGGCCGAGCGATCGCAACACCCTCGGCGGCGAATCCATCAGCACGAACGACAACGTCCGACGTTGACCCTCGAGCATTTCTGCGGTGAAACAGATGCGGCCGAGATAGCAGCGCATCGGCTGCGGGCGACCGATGCGTGAGGCGGCTTCGTTGACGACCTCGATGGCGGCACCCAGATCGGGTTTGACGGTGAAGATCACCCCGTCGGCTTGGCGCCCGGCCAGGTCGAGCACCATCGGACCGCGACCGGCGATCCAGATCGGGATCTCCTGGCGCCCCATGCCGAGTCTGGCGTGGTCGAGGGAACACGTCTCGCCAACCCACGAGACCTCATCACCCGACCAGAGTTTCTGGATTGCCGTGATCGTGTCGGCCAAGACACGAAAGGGACGCTTCCGGTCGATCGCCATCGGACCGAGCACCATCGATCCACCGGCCACGATCGTCGCGATCATTCGACCCGGAGCAAGCTCATTCACCGTCGCCACAGCAGCGGCCGTGACCGCCGGATGACGGGTATAGCCGTTGGTCATCACCCCCAGCTTGATCCGCTCGGTCGCCGTGGCGACCGCGCCGAGACATGCGTAGATGTCGGGATGCACACCCTCGTCGGCCACCATGCAGTAGTCGTATCCGAGCCGTTCGGCCTCGACTGCTACTGCAACGACATCACGCGTGGGCATGAGGGGAATGATGTGTACGCCTGCTGCAACCATCAGCGGCTATCCGTGAGCGTGCTTGCGATGGCCAAAGCGCTGCCCACCATCGACCGTGATGACCTCGCCGGTGATGTAGTCGGCGCGGGCCAGGAACAACACGGCATCGGCCATCTCGGCAGGTGTTCCCCACCGACCGAGCAGGGTGTTGTCGGCAACCCGCTCGTAGGTCTCGTCGTCGTAATCGACGGGCCGCAGCGCCGGGCCGGGAATGACTGCATTCGCCCGGATTCGCGGTGAAAGCTCAAGTGCCAACTGTCGGGTCAGCGTCAGGATCGCGCCCTTCCCGACCGCATGGCCGGCGAAGCCTGGCCACGGTTCGAGGGCACTCAGGTCGCTGATTCCGATGATCACTCCCCCATCGTTTGCCAACATCACCGGTGCGACTCGGTTGGCGCAATAGAACGGTCCGTGAACGAGCGTGTCGATCGACTTGCGCCAGATACTCAGGTCGTCCGTTGGCAACGGATTCGGCAAGAAGACCGAAGCGTTGTTGACCAAGATGTCGATCGTGCCGAATCGGGCGACGGCTTGGTCGACCATCGATCCCACCTGGTCGTAGTCAGCCACGTCGGCCTGCACCGCAAGGGCTTGGACACCCATGGCTTGCGCATCATGTGCCGTTTGAACTGCATCGACCGATGAGTTGTTGTAGTTGATCACGACATTGGCGCCTGCCTGAGCAAACGCCATTGTGATGCCACGGCCGACTCGCTTGGCACCGCCAGTGATCAGTGCAGTCTTTCCTTGGAGTTCCATGACACCTCGTGGTCTCTCGATTCCGAACGGATGGTAGCCGCCGCCCCGCAGCGCACTTAGCTCGCCGGCTCCGGCGAAATAGGGTCCCTGGTGAGGCGACTCTCGATGCCGGCACGACGAAACACGTCCCGAGCCGATGCGTTCGCGAGTCGAATCACGGCCTGCTCGTCGAGCATCGTGAACCGGCGGTCGTCGATGAGCAATCGGCCGTCGACCAGCACGTGGGTGACGTCGGCCGGCGAAGCGCAGAAGACGAGAGCGCTCGCCACCTTGTGAACGGGACTCACGAAGACCGAATCGAGCGCGACCACGACGAGGTCGGCCCTGTTGCCGACTTCGATCGAGCCGATATCGGTACGCCCGAGTGCAGCGCCGCCCCCCTGGCACGCCATCCGGATGACATCTTCTGGTTGGAGGGCCATTGCGTCGAGACGATGAATCTTCTGCAGCAGAACGGTCGCTTTGAGCACCTCGAACATGTCTTGGCGGTTGTTGCTACCTGGGCCGTCTGAGGCCAACGCCACCCGAATCCCACGCTCGTGCATGTCGACAATGCGAGGGACGCCGGATGCGAGGTACATGTTGCTGACGGGACAGTGCACGACGACAGCGTCTCTGGCAGCGATCAGATCGAGTTCGCCATCGTCCAGCCAGACGCAGTGGGCCAACTGGATGTCGGGCCCGAGCAGACCCAGCTGCTCCAGCCACTCGACATGACGCACGCCTCGTTCACTCAGACTCATGTCCACTTCGGTAGCTGTCTCAGCACAATGGAGGTGGGTGCCGACTCCCCAACCGCGGGCCTCGGCCACCGTGGCTTTCATCGCCTCGTCGGAGCATCCCCACGGGATGAGCGGTGCGAACTCGACTCGGATGCGGTCGTCGTCGTGTCCGTGCCAACGATCGTGGACTCGACGGGTTCGCACGATCACTTGATCGGCCGATTCGCTCAACGACGGTTCGTAGTTTCTGTCGGCCCACCCCCTTGCCAGCAGAAACCGACCGCCTACCTCGGCGGCAGCGGCACACACACCATCGTCGATGCCCTCGTCGACGTGGATGTACTGGTGGTCGATGACCGAGGTGGCGCCGCTACGGAGATTCTCCATGAGCCCAACGGTGGCAGCCAGGTGGGCCGATTCACGATCGAGGTGGACGGCTCCTGGCCAGATGCACTCACGCAACCAATCGAGCAGGGGCTTGTCGTCCGCAAGACCCCTGAAAAAGGTCTGGAACAGATGCGTGTGAGCATTGGTCATCCCTGGCATCACGGCTGAGCCCGCTGCATCCACAACGCGGTCGGCTGCTGACACCACCTGGTGCGGAGCAGTGCCGGCCCCGACCCCGTCGATCCGGCCGTCGACGATGTGAACCCAACCGGGATCGTGAACGGTGAAATCATCGTCGACGGTCACGACCGCTCCACCGCTGATCAGCACGCGTGTTGTCATGTGGGTACCCCTGTCCGAGTGCCGACATTCGGCGACGCTGACGAACCGTTCGCCAATGTCTATCAGCTTCGGGTTTATCAAGGCCAAGAATTGTTTGCCAGCACCTAACCGGTCGGGATATGGTCTGGTGACTGGTGCGATCAACCCATCGGGCCAAAACGTCAAGGAGACGCATGGAACGCGACACACTCCTGGGGCTCTACAGCGACATGTGGCTGATTCGGGCCTTCGAACAGGCGCTCGAGCGCGAGTTCGAGCAGGGCAACGTGCCCGGCATGCTGCATACCGGCCTGGGGCAAGAGGCAGTCCAAGCAGCGCTGGCCAGCCACCTCGAAGCAACCGATTGCTTCTTCCCAGATCACCGCTGCCACGGAATCAATGCACTGGCACAGCAGCGCCACCGAGGCAACGGCGAACGCATCATGGCCGAACTGTTCGGCAAGGCAACCGGTGTCTGCAGCGGCAAGGGGGGAGCCTGCACTCGGCCGATCCGGCCGCAGGCAACTTCGGCGACAACGCCGTCGAGGGGTCGTACATGGCCACCGTGCTCGGCGTCGCGTTGGCATCCCAGCTGCGCGGCCAGCCAAATGTTGCTTGCGCCATCATCGGCGACGGCACCGTCGGACGTGGCGAGTTCCACGAGAGCCTCAACATGGCAGCGATCTGGAACCTGCCCGTGTTGTATGCCTGCGTCAACAACGGCTACGCAATCTCGATGCCGGTCGGACAGGGGCACGCGTCGGCGGACATCATTGATCTGGCCAAGGGCTACGGATTCAAGTGCGAGCAAGTGGATGGCAACGACATCGTCGAAGCGCACCGCAAGGTCGGCGCTGCCATCGAACACATTCGACAGGGCAACGGTCCCTACTTTCTGGAGTTCAAGACGTGGCGGTGGCAGGGCATCTTCGCCGGAGAGTTCCGACCGAAGGCGGAAGTCAAATACTGGCGCGAAGATCATGACCCGATCCTCATGGCCGATGATGTTCTGCAGACGATGGGTGTCGATCTCGCAGAGCTCAAATCCAGAGAGCAGGCGCAGCGGGACCTGATCGAGGAATGGATCACCTTCGCCAAGGAGAGTCCGACACCAGATCTGGCGAAGGCGACCGCCAACGTGTATGTCAACTGGGAGGTGGCATCGAAATGAGCGATGCAGCAACACTCGTCGGCTCCGCAAAACCTGCCAAGAAGCCTCGCAAGACCAGCTTCACCAAGGCTCTCAACGACGCCCTCGATATCGGCATGGACCGGTTTCCCGAGATGTTCCTGATTGGCGAGGACATCGGTGAGATGGGTGGCGACTTCGCCGTCACCAAGAATCTGTGGGCCAAGTACGGTGCCGCGCGAGTGCGCGACACACCGTTGTCGGAGGCGGCGATCATCGGCACCTGTGTTGGTGCGGCAATGGTCGGTATGCGCCCGGTCGCCGAGATCATGTTTGCCGACTTCCTGGGAGAGTGCTACGACCAGATCGTCAACAACGCCGCCAAGGTGCACTACATGTTCGACGGTCAGTTCAACGCACCGCTCGTGATTCGCACGGCATGTGGGGGCGGCTTCGGCGGTGGTCCACATCATTCCCAAAGTGTCGAGGGATGGTTCCTCAACGTGCCGGGAATCGTGATCGTCGCACCATCCAATCCAGCAGATGCCAAGGGCCTCCTGTTGGCGTCGATCGAGTCGGACGACCCGGTCTTGTTCCTCGAGCACAAGGCCCTCTACAGAACGAGGGGGGATGTTCCCGAGGGCTACTTCACGACACCGCTCGGTAAGGCTGCCATCGCCCGTGAAGGAACCGACATCACCGTCGTGGCCACGATGCGCATGGTTCCGATGGCGCTCGCCGCTGCCGAGCAACTCGAAGCCGAGGGCGTGTCGGTCGAGGTGATCGACCTTCGCACGATCCGACCGTACGACGCCGAAACCATCCTCGAGTCCGTGGCGAAAACCGGTAGGGCCGTTGTCGCCAACGAGGCACCGAAGATCGGCGGGCTCGGCGCAGAACTCAGCGCCCGAATCCACGAAGAGTGCTTCTCTGCTCTGAAAGCACCCGTCGGTCGAGTCGACGGACTCGATGCTCCGATACCGTTTTCCGTACCGCTCGAGCACGAGATCTTGCCGGATCAGACGGACATCACGTCGGCAATTCGCTCCACCATGGAGGCCGGCCGATGAGTCAGAACGTGATCTTGCCGAAGTGGGGCCTGACCATGGAAGACGGCACCGTGGTCGCCTGGCATGTCAGCGAGGGCGACACCGTGGCCGAAGGCCAACTCATCGCCGAGGTCGAAACCGGAAAAGGTTGAGAACGAGATCGAGGCACCGTGCGCAGGCATCATCGCCAAGATTCTCGTCGAAGAAGACGACACGGTCGACGTCGGAACCGTCCTGGCAATTATCGCCACCGACGAAGCAGAAGCCGCCCAAATCCGAGGCGTTTGAACCATGTCGGATGCGGGAGAGGCCCCAACGCCCGAGCCGGCCGAAACCGTCCACCGCCTGACACGCCTTCAAAAGGTGATGGTGAAGACGATGAGCAATGCGGTCGCAACCGCCGCTCTCAGCCAGGTCGTCCGAGAAATCGATATGTCGTCGGTGCAACGCGATCGAGCGTCGGTCGCCGAACGCCGTTCGATCAATACCTACATTCTCGCCGCAGTCGCCAACAGCCTTGCCGCGCCATCCGATGCTCAACGGTCGCCTGGAAGACCGTTCGGTGGTCGTACCCGATCAGGTCAACTTGGGGATTGCCGTGTCGGTCCCCGATGGCCTGGTTGTACCGATCGTTCACGGCGCCGATCGACTGTCGTTCGCCCAACTCGACGAAGCCGCCTCTGTGGCAGCAGGCAAGGCCCGCAACGGCGAGCTCACCTTTCCCGACATCGAGGGCGGAACCTTCACCGTGTCCAACCTCGGGATGTTCGGTATCGACGGAGGCTTCGCGCTCCCTCCGCAGCCACAGGGGGCGATTCTCCTTGTCGGTCGGGTACGCGACTCATTCGTACCGGACGAAGACGGCTCCCCCGTCGTGAAGCCATTGTGTTGGTGTGGTCTCAGTTTCGATCACCGCTACATCGACGGCGCGACGGCAGCGCGATTCCTGCTGGACATCGACGCAGCGCTCGGCGATGCAACACAACTACGTGAGAACCTTGGAGGTACTCAATGAAGCGGTTTTCTGATCAGACCGTGATCGTCACGGGGGCTTCGCGCGGGATCGGCGCCGCTACCGCGATCGCCTTCGCCAGCGAGGGTGCCTCGGTGGCAATCAATTTCCGCAGCGACGAAGCCGGTGCCAACGAGACCCGAGCGGCGATCGTCGCCAGCGGAGGTGTCGCTGAAGTATTCCAAGCCGACGTCGGTCTGGTCGACGATGTGGACCGCCTTGCCGATTCGGTCAGCACAACCCTCGGCCCGGTATCAATCCTCGTGAACAACGCAGCGATGATGCAACGTTCGTCGTTCCTCGATCTCAGCCTCGACGACTTCGAGGCCGTGTGGCGGACCAACGTGCGAGGAGTATTCCAGCTCAGTCAGCGAGTTGCGGCCGACATGGTGAATCGAGGCGAGGGCGGTGTGATCGTTCATCTCAGCTCGATACTCGCCAAGCTGGCGATCACGAATCGCACGGCATACATCACCTCGAAGGGGGCGATCGAGGGTCTCACCCGCGCCATGGCCCTCGACCTCGCACCGCACGGAATCCGTGTGAATGCCGTGGCGCCTGGCCTGATCGCCACCGAAGCGCTACTCGGTGGCATGCCTGACCCCGAATTGCAGGCGAACATCCAGCGCTACATCCCTGGCGGCCGCTTCGGACGGCCAGAAGAGCTCATGTCGGCGATCTTGTTCGCCGCTTCCCCAGAGGCCAGCTATCTCAACGGTGCAATTATCCCAGTCGATGCCGGACTCGGCAGCAAAGAAGCAGGGCCGGCATGACCATCAGCATCAACCGCGAAGCAATGAAGGTAGTTCGCATCATTCTCGACGAGGCGGACGCCCTCGGCGTCACGGTCGAGACGCTCTCGAACGGAGCGACCGTGGTCGACATGGGGCTCGAGTCGAAAGGCGGTTGGCGAGCCGCCAAGCTCTACACGCTGGTCACGATCGGCGGGCTCGGCGAAGTCTCCTATGAGCCGTTCCAGGTCAATCAACGCACGCTCAGCGCGGTGAGAGTCATGATCGATCACCCGATCGAAGGCTGCGTGGCATCACAGATCGCGGGTTGGCGACTTGAAACGCCAGGCAAGGAGCATGCGGCGATCCTTGCCGGCCCCGGCCGAGCGCTGAACAAGGTGTCACTCGACCACTATTTCGACTGGACTGATTACCGCGATGACCACACCGAGGCCGTCGTGGCAATCCAGGCATCCGAACCGATCTCGGTCGAACTGAGTGACCTCATCGCTTCATCTTGTGGGGTCGAACCCGACGACTTGTACGTTCTGGTGGCACCCAATCGAAGCCTGGTGTGTGCAGTCCAGGTGGCAGCCCGAATCGTGGAGCAAACCCTGCATCGACTTGCTGAGGAGGGCATGGACCTTCGCTGCCTCAGGCACGCCTACGGGCTCGGGGTGATCCCGCCGCTCGTCGACGACGACATGATCTCGATGGGCCGGATCAACGACAGCCTGCTCTATGGCGGTGTCGCCAATATTGCCGTCGACAGCACCGATGAACTCTGCCGCGACGTGGTCACGAAGGTGATCGCGTCGGCATGTGACGCCTACGGTCGGCCCTTCATCGAAATCTACGAGGATGCGGGCCGAGACTTCTACGAGATTCCGATCGAATTGCACTCGCCAGCAGAAGTGCACCTGAACAACCTGACCACGGGAAACACGTTCAGCGCCGGTTCGATCAACTACGACGTGCTCGAACAATCGTTCTTCTGATGGCTCAGGCGACGATCGAAGGACAGGTCGCCCTGATCACCGGGGGCGGATCCGGGGTCGGTGCCGAATCTGCGAAGGCGCTCGCCGATCTCGGTGTCCACACCGTTCTGACCGGACGGCGTGAGGCACGGCTCCGGGAGGTCTCGGAATCTCTCACCACCACCGGCTCATACATCGCCGCCGATATCACTGATCTCGATACGCCTCGAACGCTCGTCACGACGACGATCGAGCAGTTCGGACGACTCGATATCGTCGTGCATGCAGCAGGGGCTTTCGAAAAGCGCTCCCTCGAAGCCACCGATGCCGAGTTCTGGCATCGCATCATCGATCTCAATCTCACGTCGGTGGTCGCGTTGACACGATCAGCCTGGCCGCATTTGATCGACACCGCGGGGCAGGTCGTGTTGATCAGCAGTGCAGCCGCGCTCAGGGGATTCGCAGGGAATACGGCGTACGCCGCATCGAAGGGTGGGATGAACGCCTTCGGTGAAGTCTTGAGGGTCGAGGGTCAACCGCACGGGATTCGAATCCTCACGTTGTCCCCCGCACAGATCGATACCGAGTTGTGGGATGGCAAGGCACCGGACGAAGTCCGCTCCAAGATGATGCGGCCGCAGGGAATCGGCCACCTCGTCGGCGCGCTCGTCGCTTCGGACCGCAGCATCGACTATGCCCCACTGCCGATCCAAACCCCAACCGACCCGTGGTCGGTCACGTAGGCTGCGACTGTTGGACTACTCGGGAGCACAGCGTTGAAAGTCGGTCGGCAGCTCAAGCGACGTCGGGTCGAACTTCAGATGAGTCAGCGCGACGTCGCCGACCTGACCGAGCTCAGCATCGGCTTCCTGTCCCAACTCGAGAACGATCAGGTTTCGCCATCGCTCAACTCGCTCGACCGCATCGCTCGGGCACTCCGTACGCCGATCTACGAACTGCTTTCGTCAGACGAGCGCAACCCCGTGGTCAGGGCAGCGGAACGGATCACCCAGGAACTGGATCGACAGGCGTGCATGTCGAACTCCTGACGAACTTCCAAAACTGGCAGATGATGCCATTCGTTCGTACTCTTGCGGTTGGTGAGAACTACAAGGCGACACGAATCGAGCGCGCCCGGGAGGAATGGATCTATGTGGCTTCGGGAACGATGGAGATCTTCCTGAGTGATCACGATCGATACGAGCTCGGCGTCGGCGACTCGATCCACTTCGAAAGCACCCGGCTCGAGGAAGTCAATTCGATTGGCGTAGAACCACTGGAACTGATCTGCATGATGACTCCACCTGCGTAGTGAACCGATGAAAGTTCTGCTGCTCGACGCCTTCCCAACCGATTCCCCCGATCGCAGGTTGATCGATGCCGCCCTCGACACGCTGCGAGCGAGCGGCCACGACGTCACTGAGCGCGTGCTGTGCGGTAGCCCGTTCGAGACCTTCATGTCCCCGCAGGAGCGAGCCGCATATCACGGCGACCAACCGCTCGTCACTCCAGAGACCAGCGAGGATGCAGCCGCGCTGCAGGCCGCTCAAGGGCTTCTGTTCTGCTATCCGACCACCATGTTCACCATGCCCGGCGTCCTCAAGAGTTGGCTCGAACGAGTCCTGGTGCCAGGGGTGTCATTCGTGTTCAATTCCAACGGCAAGGTGCGCCCTGGGATGACGAACATCAGACGGATCGGCGTCATCACCACGAGCGCCCATGACGAGGCTGCTACCCGACGCGCCGGCGACGCCGCCCGCCTGACCATCTTGCGCAACCTCCGTATGAGTTGCCACATGCTGTGCAAGCGCACATTCGTGTCGGTCCGAGCCGGCCACGACGGCACAACAAACGTCAGACGGGCATTGTCACGCTGGTGAAGTGAGTACGAACCTTGTCGATGAAGCCGGTTCGTTCAGCTTCCGTGGTGGTGTCGATCGCGTACAGCGCCAACCATTCGAATTCCGCTCCCGGCGCACAGAGCGGGATCACCACCCGTGACCATGTCAGCTTTCCTGGTCGACCCTGCATCTTGTTCAGCAGTGCCGATGATCCATGTGTTGTCACGACGGTGATCCGTTGTACCGATGCCAGCGGCGAAGTCTCGGCTCGGGTGCTGCCATCGACGTGTTCACCCAACACGCCCTGAAGCCAATCGAGCATGACAGCAGGGGGCCCACCCCACCATGTCGGGTAGATCGCCACGAGATGGTCGAACTCGCTGCTGGAGTCTGGTTCGTTGCTCTCGCTGAAGTCGACGAGCCGATAGCCGACACCCGAGGTTTCGAGCGCTCCACACACGGCGTCTCGAATCGCTGCGCTGTAGCTGTCTTCGAGAGGATGAGCGTGAACAACGAGAGTACCCACCTCACGAAGCTAGCTCGGCCCTGGCCAACGACGGCAACCCCGTCGCAGCTTTCTCCACGTGCTCAGTGCATGCTAAATTATTTTCAGTACCACCAAGCTTCACAAACAACGACCGCTGCGACTAAGGTTGCGCCGACTGAGCACGAAGGGGGAATGGGTGGCCGAGGTTGCTACCTCCACAGACAGCATGCAGGCGCTCGCCTTCCACAACATCGGAATGACGTTCCCCGACGGCACTCAGGCCCTCACCGACATTGACTTTTCTGTCGAACGCGGCGAGTTCGTCACCGTCGTGGGACCCTCAGGTTGCGGAAAGTCGACGCTGCTCAAGATCGCCTCTGGCCTGCTCAAGCAAACCGTCGGCGATGTCGATGTCGACCGCGACCACATCGGGTACGTGTTCCAGGACGCCACCCTGCTTCATTGGCGAACGGTCCTGAGCAATGTTGAACTGTTCGGGGAACTGCACGGCATCCCGAAGGCCGAGCGCAGACGCCTGGCGACCGACGCCATCGATCTCGTTGGCCTCAAGGGTTTTGAGAACCATTATCCGAAGTCTCTCTCCGGCGGTATGAAAATGCGGGCCTCGCTCGCCCGCACCCTGACGCTGAGTCCACCCGTCTTCCTCTTTGACGAACCGTTTGGCGCAGTGGACGAAATCACTCGGGAGCACCTCAACGAAGAGACCCAACAGCTGTTCCAGCGCGAGGGCTTCGCCGGTCTCTTCATCACCCACAGCATCAGCGAGGCGGTCTTCATGAGCACCCGGGTACTGGTGATGTCAGCTCGACCCGGAAGGATCGTTGCCGAGTTCGATGTGCCATTCGAGTATCCGAGGCGGCCGGATCTACGCTTCGAGCCCGAGTTCGCCCGACTCAGCGGCGAAATCTCTCACGAGCTGCGGGGGTCTCACTCATGAGCGGTCCCGATGATGCGGCGTTCCCGATTGGCGTCACCAAGCCGCTCTCGCTCGACGATGCTCCGGTCGTCATCGCCGGACCCGGTCGGCTCAGGTCGCTGGCGCTCAACATCTTGCCGCCTTTCGTGCTTGGCGTCTTGGTGCTTGCCGGTTGGTACTTCGTCTCGTACATACTGCTCGCAGACAACCGGCGATTCCTGCTGGAACCACCACATGCCGTCTTGAAGGTCGGGTTCCTCGACTGGGACAACTTCTCGGAAATCCTGAATGCTCTCTGGTCGAGCACGAAGGTTGCCATCATCGGTCTGATCATCGCGATCGTGATGGGTGTCACGCTTGCCATCATCATGAGCCAGTCGAAGCTGTTGGAGCGGGCGATCTTCCCGTACATGGTCACACTCCAGGCGATTCCGATTCTCGCCATCGTTCCGCTGATCGCCTTCTGGTTCGGCACCGGCCAGCAGTCGAGAGTCGTCGTCTGCGTGATCATCTCCTTGTTCCCGATCATCGTCAATACGCTGTTCGGACTCCAATCGGCCGAACGCGGAATGCACGACCTGTTCACCTTGCACTCGTCCAGTCGGGCAACACGCCTGCGCAAACTCAACTTTCCTGCTGCCTTGCCGGCCATCTTTGCCGGCCTGCGAATCTCAGCCGGGCTGTCGGTGATCGGAGCGATCGTCGGAGACTTCTTCTTCGGCCGAGGTGAGGTCGGCATCGGTCAGATGCTTCGCAAGTACGCGAACCAACTCGACGGCGAGCAATTGCTGGCGGCGGTCATCATGTCGTCGGTCCTCGGTGTAGCGGTGTTTCTTCTGTTCGGTTGGATCCAGAATCGTGCTATCGGGAAGTGGTACGACCCGAGCGGGACCTGAGTGAGATCTGCAGATATCCGATCTGCACAATACCAAGTACAAGCGATCCCAATGGAGGGGCAATGAAGAGTCAAACTAGGTATCGGCTGATGGCGACCGTGGTCGCCGTCGGGCTCGTCGCGGCTGCCTGCGGCGGGGACGACGACGACGCACCCGTGGCCACCGATGCACCGGCCGCCCGACGCGCCACGCGACGCTCCGGCCGCCACCGACGCGCCCGACAACGCTCCGGCCGCCACCGACGCACCTGACGACGCTCCGGCCGCCACCGACGCACCGGCCGCCACCGACGCACCAGCAGACATGGTCGACCTAGCATCGATCTGCCCGAGCCCGCTGGTCGTGCAGACGGACTGGTTCCCCGAGGCGGAGCACGGCGCGCTGTACAACCTGATCGGTGACGACTACACGGTCGACACCAACAACAAGGTGGTCTCCGGTTCGATGGTGGTCGACGGTCAAGACCTCGGCATCGACTTCGAGGTTCGTACCGGTGGGCCGGCGATCGGTTTCGCCCCGGTGGCTTCGTACATGTACACCGATGACTCGATCCATCTCGGTTACGCGTCGACCGACGGCCAGGTGCTTCGCATCGAAGAGGCACCGATTCTCACCGTCATCGCACCGCTCGACAAGAACCCGCAGATCATCATGTGGGATCCCGACACCTACCCGGATGTCAAGACCCTCGCCGATCTCGGTGCCGCTGGAGTCACGATCAACCTGTTCCCGGAGGGACGCTTCGCCAACGTGTTCGTCGCCCAGGGAATTTGGACCGATGACCAGATCGATCCCTCCTACGACGGCAGTCCTTCGCGGTTCGTATCGGAAGGCGGCAAGATCGCTCAGCAGGGTTTTGCGTCGGCCGAACCGTTCACCTATCTGAACGAGGTCGAGGAGTGGGGCAAGCCAGTCGCCTACCAGACGATCCACGATGCCGGCTTCCAGATCTACTCGCAGACCATCGGTATCAGGCCGGCCGACCTCGATGAGTTGCGCCCATGTCTCACCGAGGTCGTACCGATCCTCCAGCAGTCGATTGTCGACTACGCAAACAGCCCCGACCGGGCAAACGCGATGATCGTCGACGCGGTCGAGCAGTTCGCTGACTTCTGGATCTACAACGCAGACCTCGCCGCCTTCTCGATCGCTACGCAGGTCGAACTCGGATTGGTCGGCAACGGCCCCGACGACATCGTCGGCAACATCGACGAAGCCCGGCTGCAGGAGGTAGTCGACCAGATCGCCGAGTCCGGCCTCGAGCTCCCAGCTGACCTCACGCTCGACAAGATCTACACCAACGAGTTCATCGATCCGAGCATCGGCTTCTAAACCCTGCCGACAGACAGCAACTGAATGTGACTGGGGGCCGGTGCGAATCGCACTGGCCCCCAGTCGCGCTCGTCACGATCCTGAGGTGCCCGATCCTCGTACGATCTCGGCGACATTGCCCAGCAGCCCTCGGTTCGCTTCGAGACCGGTTGCGATGATGTTGACGAAGAACCCGTCGAGCCCGTGCTCACCGATCAACTGGTCGAGCTGTGCTCGGCACTGTTCGGGCGAACCAGCGATCTGATACGCGGCAACCATCTCGTCGGTCACGAGCGGGGCGATCGCCGCAGCACCTCCCCGCCCGAATGCGACACGCATCTGCTCGATCGTGGCCTCGTCGATGCCAAGATTGCGCAGCATCCGAGTCGGACTGTCGAGAATCGCATACCCGTACAGACCGCGAGCCTCCTCGATCATCTCCGGGGTGAAGGCCAGCCGATCGAGGTAGATGTAGCTGAGGTCTCTCCCCGAGCGTCCCGCAACATCGATTGCATCGGCGAGGTCGGACTTGACCATCAGCACGAGCCCATCTGCTTGTTGGCCCGCCAGTTTGAGAATCTGCTCACCGCGCGCCGCGACCCAGATCGGAATCGACTGCGGACCGTGACTCAACTGGGCACCATCGAGCCGCAACTGCTGACCGTCCCAATCGACGGGCTCACCTCGCCACAGCGAGCGCAGGATCGCGATCGTGTCGCCGATGACCGCCAGCGGCCTCGTTCGTTCGATCCCCATCGGTTGCAGCACCATGGTCCCGCCGGCCACGAGGGTGACGAAGGCCCGACCATGACTCAACTCGTTGACCGTCGCCAGGGCCGCCGCTGTCACCGCTGGGTGACGGGTGTACCCGTTGGTCACGACGCCGAGTCGGATCGATTCGGTGACACCGGCGGCGGCGCCGAGACACACATAGATGTCCTGCATGAACCCCTCGTCGGCAATCATGCAGTACTCATAACCCAACGCCTCGGCGACTCGAATCGTCTCGATGATCTCGGCGGCCGGCATCGTCGGAACGATCTGCAGCCCGAGCGACAATCTCGAGCTCGGACCTGAATCGGCACCGATGGTCATGTCGGCGACACGGCCCAATCGCCGTTGGCCGTGTAGCCACCATCGACGGCGAGGATCTGGCCCGTGATGAACCGAGCGCTCTCCGATGCCAAGAACAGAACAGCGTCGGCGATCTCGTCCGGATCGGCGATGCGTCCGAGCGGGATGCGCTGCACGATCTGGTCGAGCGGTAGCGCCCCACTGGCTGCCAGCTCGTTGATGGTTTCGGTGGCGACGTGGCTGGGAGCGACGGCGTTGACACGGATGCCGTGAGGACCCCACTCGACGGCGAGCGCCTTGGTCATCGCGTCGAGCCCCGCCTTGGCCGCTCCATAGGCCGCCTTGTCGCGCATGCTGTGGGTGGCCGAGACGCTGCTGAGGTGGACGATCCGTCCGGTGCCGCCCGACGCCTCGACGGCTCGAGCGAATGCCTGGGACAAGAAGAAGGCACCGTTGAGCCCGACATGGATCACCCGGGCCCACTCGTTCGGATCTTGCGTCAGCGCCGGTGCTTGGCGGTACAGCGTGGCACAGTTGACGAGCAGATCAGGTGCGACTCCCGACTCGGCCGCGCCTGCGACGAGCTCGGCACATTGGGCTGGATCGACGATGTCGACCGTTGCCGCCCTTGCCGCGTCTCCGGCGGCACGGATCTCCGCCGCCGTGGCCGCTGCAAGGTCACCATTCAGGTCGGCGACGGTGACGATTGCACCGGCCTTCGCCAGCGCATGTGCGCACCTGCGTCCAATGCCTTGTGCGGCACCCACGACGATCGCACGTTGTCCACTGAGCTGGTAATCCATCGAACTCGCCTCCTAGCAAGACAGGCATCCGGCAGAACACGCATTGGCATGATGATCTCGGCGCCGAACGGCCGACCAGGGGTGAGATTGCCAACGGAGATCCGGCCTCGACCCTAGTCCTGTCGATTTGCTACTGGCAAACAAACCTTTGTCCTGATAAACATTGATCACCGAACTGTCGACTGCCCCGCCCGCTCACGCTGCCCGATTCGAACCGAAGTAGATGGCCTATCGGGCAGGTTGGCGAACACGATGAGGATGCACCGATGACACAACGAATGGCCCTCTATCTGCAAGACAAGCACGACATCCGCTACGAGCTCGAGATCGCCAAATATGCCGAGCGGCAGGGGTTCTCCGAGATCTGGCAGGCCGACACCCGGCTGGCACGTGATTGTGTGGTCATGATGAGCGCTCTGCTCACGGAAACCAGCCGCATCCGCATCGGTTCGGGCGTGTTGCCGATCTACACCCGGAACCCAGCCGTGATCGCCGCAACGTGGAGCACGATGTGGGAACTCGGTGGTCTCACACCCGAGGGCGAAAGCCGGGTCATGCTCGGGCTCGGCGCCTGGTGGGAGCCGATCGCGAGTCGAGTCGGTGCCGACCGACGTAAACCACTCACGGCGATGCGCGAGAACGTCGAGGCGATTCGCCAACTGTTCACCATGGAAGAGGTCTCCTACGAGGGTGAGTTCGTACATCTCGATCGGGTCCGCCTCGACGTGGCGTACGGAGATGCCGGCCCGCGCAACATCCCGATCTATATCGGAGCGACGGGACCCAAGATGCTCGAGCTTTCCGGTGAAATCTGCGACGGCCCCGTGCTCAACTATGTCGTGTCGACCGACTACATCGCCGACGCGGTCGAGCAGGTAACGGCCGGTGCGGCCAAGGCGGGCAAGTCGCTGGCCGATATCGATCGTCCCGAACTGCTCGCTTGCTCACTTTCCGATGACGACCCCGACGAGGCGATCATGACCGGCAAGTCGTTGGTTGCGTACTACCTCGGGACCGAACCGCACATCATGAAGGCTTCCGGAGCCGACCCCGAGCTGGTCGATCGTGTGCAACAGATCGTGGGCTGGCCGGCGACCGAAGACGACTACCGCAAGGCCGCTCACCTGATTCCCGACGAGCTGGTTCGAAAGCTGATGGCGGTAGGAACCTCCTCCCAGTGCCGAGATACCGTCGCCGGCTACATCGAAGCCGGGGTCACGTGCCCGATCCTGTATCCGCTGATGCCCGACATCAAGCCCGTCGTCGATGCATTCGCGGGGTGGATGCCTTGATCTTCACCCACGCCACGATCCTCACCATGAATTCCGGTCGCGTCATCATCGACGACGGTGCGATCCTGGTGACCGGTGATCGAATCGCGGCGATCGGGAAATCTGCCGAACTGATCGCGACCAACCCTCACGAGCAACAGATCGACCTCAACGGCCACATCGTGTTGCCGGGCCTCATCGATGCCCACGTGCACACGGCTCAGTGCATGCTCAGGGGGGTCTCCGAGGGAAAGCGGCTCGCCGACTTCTCGGACTGGCTGTTCGGCCGGATCTTTCCGCTGCAGGGCTCGTATACCGAAGCGGACGCACGGGCCAGCGCATCACTCTGCATTCTCGAAATGATCAAGTCGGGCACGACCGGCTTCATCGAATGCCTGCTGGCCGAGCACTACGGCTTCGACGGCATCGCGCAGCTGTGCGTCGACTCCGGCATCCGAGCCGCTCTGGGCAAGGTCGTCATGGATGTCAGCCCCGAGAACCACGATCGGCTCGGATGGCACCACGGAATGTGGCAGACACGCGAGTCTTCGATCGAGGGCACGATCG
The DNA here is from genome assembly GCA_963700265.1 of uncultured Acidimicrobiaceae bacterium. Taxonomy (GTDB): domain Bacteria; phylum Actinomycetota; class Acidimicrobiia; order Acidimicrobiales; family Ilumatobacteraceae; genus Ilumatobacter. The sequence goes on from CAVOWX010000015.1 coordinate 490,224, forward strand.
CCGCCCACGATGTGTGGGACGGCAGCGGAGACGGACGCCTGCAGGTTTGGTTCGGCTGCAGATCTGCCGAACCTGCCAACGACCCGAGCCTCTTCGACGAGGTCTCGGCGCTGGCGCGTGAGCGAGACATGGGTGTCACGATCCATCTCGCCGAACTGGCTCACGACAATCAATACGCCCGCACCCAGGGGTACCGGAGCCACGTCGAGTTCGCCCACGGCCATGGCCTTCTGGGGCCACGAACAGTCCTCGCCCACTGCACGATCGCCGACGAGCAAGACATCGCGTTGCTCGCCGAGACCGGCACCTCCGTCGCTCACAACCCAGGAAACAACGCTGCAGCGGCATGGGGTCCAGCGCCTGTCACCGACATGTTGGAAGCTGGCGTGAACGTGGCGATCGGTTGCGACGGTGCCCCCACGAACGCCAATATGGATGTCCTCCGCGATCTTCGGATCGCCTGCCACACGGCTCGCATGCGATCCGGAACACGTCTGGCGTTCGGTCCGGAAACGGCGCTCGAGATGGCCACCATCAACGGTGCCCGGGCGCTTGGTATCGAAGCTGATGTGGGCTCGCTGGAAGTCGGCAAGAAGGCCGACTTCATCTCGATCAATACCGATGCCCCTCACCTGCAACCCGTCTGGAACCCGGTCGCCACGGCGGTGTTTGCCGCCCAGGGGGGCGACGTCGACACCGTGGTCATCAACGGCCGAGTCATCATGCGCAACCGACACGTGCTCACCATGAACGAGGAAGAGATCCTCGACGACGTACGCGGACGCTTTCGAGATGTGGCGAGCAGGTCCGGTGTCGAAGGGCTCACACCGGAATGGCCGATCGCCTGACACTCGAGCGCCTATGAACGTCCACCGAGCGATCTTCGTCACGAGCCGACCACCCGTGCACCAACGGCTGGCGCTCGAGGCTGCCCCCGACGAACTCGACATCACGATGCTCGTTTCACCGACACCCGAAGAGGTCGAACAAGCGATCACCGAACTCGACCCGACATTCCTCATTTCTGAGCGAACGGGTCTGATCAACGCGGCGATGATCAAGGCGGGTCCTCGCCTTCGGCTGATCCAGCGGCTGGGATCCCAGGTGCACGACATCGATCTCGATGCAGCGCGAGCACGGAATGTCCCGGTCTGTTTCTGGCCGCTGCCACAGCTCGCCATGGTGGCCGAACACGTGATGATGCAGATGCTCAGTCTGGTCAAGCGCGGGCGCCCGGCGTCGGCGGTGGTCGTCGAGGCCAGCGAGCGGTGGGGCGAGCCGAAGCGTTGTGACGCGGACACCTTCGCGATCGATTGGTCGGGGTTCCGTGGTGTTCGCCAGATTCGTGGAAGCACCGTCGGAATCGTCGGGTTGGGTGAGGTCGGAACCGTGCTGGCCGGGTTGCTGCAGCCGTTCGGCTGTTCGGTGCTCTACCACCGCCGTACGCGCTTGCCCAGCGCTACCGAAGATCGGCTCGGCGTGTGCTACGCCGATCGTGATGCACTGCTCGCACGCAGCGACATCGTGGTCGTCTTGATGCCCCACTCCCCCGACACCGAAGGCAGCGTCGACGCCTCGTTCATCGAGCGAATGCGTCCCCGGTCCTTTCTCGTCAGTTCGGGGGCGAGTACGCTGCTCGACGAAGGCGCTGTTGCCGCCGGATACGTATCCGGGCACCTGGCCGGCATCGCCGCCGACGGTTTTCGATGGGAGCCCGTGCGTCCGGACAACCCGCTCGTCACGCTCGCTGCGGATTCCAGCGCGAATGTTGTTCTCACACCCCATTCGGCCCAGGCCGACCTGATCCTCGATGTCGACCTTCGGCGCCACGAGTTCACCAATATCCGTGGTGTTCTCGATGGTCGTCCGTTGCGGCACCGCGTAGGAGCCGACACATGACGAATTCGCTGATCTCCGAGCTTGCTGCCGCGATCGAACGAGGCGAAGCCGTCGTGGTGGCGACGGTGGTCGAGACACGCAACTCAGTTCCACGGCGCCCGGGATCGAAGATGCTCGTCTTCGGCGACGGCCGCACCGTCGACACGATCGGCGGAGGTGAGATGGAGCACCGGGTGATGGTCGCCGCTGCTGCCGCCCTCGCCGACGGTGTTCCGCGACTGCTCTCCTACTCCCTCGTCGACCCTGGCGCCGGTGACCCCGGTGTGTGCGGTGGCGAGGCCGACATCTTCCTGGAGCCCTACATGCCAACCGCAACGCTGTACGTCATCGGTGCCGGCCATGTCGGCAAGGCGGTCGGAGAACTCGGCCGCTGGCTCGGTTTCCGCACCGTCGTCTGGGACGACCGGGCCGAACTCATCGACGAGGTCGAGCACAACGATGCTGTCGACATAGCGCTTTGCGGACCGATCGATGTCGCCCTCGCCGGGCAGACCGTCACGGCCAACGACTCGATCGTCATGGTGACCCGCAACGTCGGCCTCGACCTCGAGATCCTGCCCCACCTGCTTGCCACGCCGGCGGGGTACATCGGGCTGATGGGGAGCAACCGGCGTTGGCACACCACCCGAGCACGGCTGGTCGACGCCGGCATCGCCGAAGCCGACCTCGACCGGATCCGTGCGCCGATCGGTATCGAGATCCGGGCCGAGACACCCGAGGAGATCGCCGTGAGCATCCTGGCCGAAGTGATCGGTGGCCGACGCGGTGCCTGATCTCAGCACGCCGAGGAGGGTGCCGGCATCACCGGCGGCAGCCCACCGGACCTCCGTAGAAGGAAGCGATCAATCGTCGTGATCATCTCGAGCATCAACATCATTCCAGAAGCCCCGATCAGTGAAATGGTCGACATCGCGCTGCATGCAGAGACACTCGGGTTCGATCGGTGTTGGGTCTACGACGAGGGCCTCGCTACCCGCGACGTCTTACGTAACGCTCGGCGCGATCGCGAACGCGACCACCCGCCTTGAGCTGGGACCGGGCATCACCAACCCCCATACCAGGCATCCCGGTCAGACCGCCGCCGCTATCGCCAGTCTCGACGAGCTGAGCGGAGGTCACGCGTTCCTCGGGATCGGAGCCGGCGGCAGCCTCACCCTCGGTCCGCTCGGCATCGACCGGCACCGACCGCTCACCGCCGTTCGTGAGACCATGGAGGCTTGTCGTCGACTGTGGGCTGGCGAATCCGTCGACCTCGATGGTGAGCATGTGCGGTTGCGCGCGGCAACACTCGATTACGGACGCCCGGACACCGAGATCTGGCTGGCTGGGCGGGGTCCGAACATGCTCAGGCTCGGCGGTGCACAGGCCGACGGAGTCATGCTCGATTTCATTCACCAGCGGTCACTCGCTGACTACGTTTCGCTGGTGAGAAGCGGAGCAGGTGAGTCCGGACGTGATGCACGAATCTGCTACTCGACCGCGGTCGTCACCTCTGATGACGACTTCGAGTTCGTGCGTCCCCACATGACCTATCGCCTGGTCGACGCACCGCAGTCGGTGAAGGATGCTCTCGGAATCGACGCCGCCGCGACCGATCGGATCCGAAGCGCACTGCGGGGAGGCATCCACGCCGCCGCCGAGCATGTCCCCGACGAGTGGATCGTTCCGTTCGTCATCAGCGGATCTAAGGCCGAGTGCACGTCGCAACTCGGAAACATCGTCGATCAGCATGGCATCGAGGAGTTCCTCCTGCCCGTGTTCGACATGGCCGACAACAGCGCATACCTCTCCAGGGTTGCTTCGGTGCTGGACAAGCTGTGACTGCTGAGTTTCCTCGATTCGATGAGCCGAACTACACCGTTGGGGCGTCAACCCTGTTCACCGATGGTGCTCCAACGATCCCCGACGGTGGGCCACTCCCGACACTCCGCGATCCGGATCCCGTCGCTGTTGTCAATCGACATCCCGAGCCGCTGGTCCGGGTCGAACACCGCCGGATCCGACTGCTGTCCAACTACTGGCACGCTGGCTGGACAACGGCGATCGCTCCGACGTGGCTGCGGGCCGGGGCATTCGAACGGCTGACGGCCGTCGCCGATCGCTTGCCCGACCGGTGGGGGCTCGCCATCTTCGACGCCTGGCGTCCAGTCGACCTGCAGCGGCAGTTGTACGACGCTGCTGCTCTGAATCCCGACCTCGAACCGGGATTCATGGCGCTGGCCAGCGCTGATCCGGCGACCCCTCCACCGCATGTGAGCGGCGGCGCTGTCGACCTCACGTTGACCCTCGACGGCACCCCGATCGCACCGGGAACTGGTTTCGACGACACGACCGAGCGCGCTCGCGCCGCCCACCTGGAGAATCTGCCCGGGCCCGACCGACATATTCGTCGGGCACTGTTTCACGCAATGGCAGCACAGGGGTTCGTGATCTACGAGGGTGAGTGGTGGCACTTCGAGTTCGGGACTCGCCGTTGGGCGGCGATCACCGGCAACGAACCGATGTACGGGGCAACCAGCCCTGACTCCTCACGAGCTGGAGCAACCTGATGTCGCTACCCGTCTCGGTGGTTCTGATGCCCGACGCGCCTGTCGGCGACGTGGTCGAACTCGCCGTCCTGGCCGAACAGCTGGGACTCGCCAGGTGTTGGGTCTATGACGAGGGTCTCGTCACCCGCGATGTCTATGTCACCCTCACCGCCATCGCCGCTCGGACCAACCGAATCTCACTCGGGCCGGGCATCACCAACCCCTTTGTCCGCCATCCCGGAGCGACGGCCGCTGCCATCGCGTCGCTCGACGAGTTCAGTGGCGGACGAGCGTTCATCGGGCTGGGCACCGGAGGTGGGCTCACCCTCGATCCGCTGGCGATCAAACGTCGACAGCCGCTGGCCACCGTTGCCGAGATGGTAGAGACCCTTCGCAGGCTGTTCGCCGGTGAACGTGTCGACCATGAAGGCGTCGCCTTCTCGTTCGCCAACGCTCGCCTCGCCTACGCCAGACCCGACATCGAAATCATCCTGGCAGGAGCGGCCCCAAGGTGACCGCTCTCGGTGGCGCGGTCGCCGATGGCTTTCTCTTGAGCTACGTCCACAAGGGGCTGCTCGGTTCGCATGCCCGTGCACTTCGTGCAGCGTGCGGCGACCGACCGTTCCACATCAGCTATTCCACCATGATCGTTACGACCGACGCCCAGTTCGAAGAAGCGAGGGCCCAGTTGACGTTCCGACTCGTCGACTCGCCACCAGAGGTCAAGCAACTGGTTGGAATATCGGAGTCCGATGTCGCCAAGATTCGATCGGCGCTGGCGGAGGGTGGTCCTCGCCATGCGGCACGACACGTGCGCCCGGAGTGGGTCTCGCCGTTCGTGATCTCGGGAACCGTTGGCGATTGTGCCGCAGAGATCGCCGAGCTCCTTTCGATCAACGAGATCGACGAATTCCTGCTCTCGGTACTCGAGGTCGATGGCGGTGCGGCGCTGATCGAACGGGCAGCGGCAATGTTCACCGGCCGAACCTGAATCCACGCGACTGGGCGCTCAGCCTCCGTGCCAGCGCTCGAGGCCCGCCACATCGATACCGAGATGCTCGATCGCCCGGCCTACCGAGTGGGTGACGACGTCGTCGAGTGATCGAGGGTTGTTGTAGAAGGCCGGCACCGGGGGGAAGATGATCGCACCGGTCTCCGCTGCTTGCTGCATGAGGCGAAGGTGGCCGAGGTGCAGCGGCGTCTCGCGGACCATCAGAACGAGCGGCCGACGTTCTTTGAGGGTGACGTCCGCCGCCCGGCTGATCAAGTCGGCTGAGAACGAGCTGGCGATCGCCGAGAGCGACTTGATCGAACAGGGGGCCACGAGCATTCCTGCCGTACGGAACGAGCCGCTGCTGATCGGTGCGGCGATGTCGCGGGCACCATGCACGTGATCCGCCAACGCCTCGACATCGCTCACCGCCCATTGGGTCTCGACGGCGATCGTTGTCTTGGCCGGCCCTGAGAGAACGAGATGGGTCTCGATGTCGGCCATCGATGCGAACATCTCGAGCGCGCGGATCCCGAAGATCGAGCCGCTCGCTCCGGTGATGGCAACAACGACTCGGCGCATCAGTTCAGGTACTTGCCCAGATCGACCGGCGGATACGAAACTCGTGCGCCATACTCCCGCCGCTCGCGCTTGTAGGTGGCGTCGATTCCGACCTTCGTGCTCACACCGCGTTGATCTGCGGTGGGATCCATCTCGTGCCCTTGGGCGAAGGGCACGGTGAACACGTCGTCGCCCCAGTGCACGCGGTTGGTGAGCGCCCACTGGATCTCGGAGGGCTCGTACATGTCGACATCGCGATCGATGACGATCACATTTCGAACATTGATGTGAGCGGCCAGAGCGGCCATCGCCAGATTCTTCGGCCCACCGGGATTGTCACGATCGATCTGGATGATCGCCAGGAAGCCGTTGCCATAGGGAGGGATATGCACGTCGGCGGTCTTGTCCAGGTGACGAACGAAGCGCCTGAGAAGTGGCTCGCGAGGCAGCACGTTGCCGATATAGATGTGCTCATACCAACCCGGGATGATCGTTTGATAGATCGGATCATTTCGCCACGCGATGCAGGTGACCTCGAAGGTTGGGCTGTTCCACTGCTCGCCGTGGTATCCGTGGAACTCGGCCAAGGGGCCCTCCGGCTCGCGCACCGTCGGATGGATGAAACCCTCGACCACGATCTCGGCAGCAGCGGGGATATCGACATCGATCGTGCGGCCAGGGCAGACCTCGATCCCTCTGCCCCTGATCGCCCCGGCGATCAGGAGTTCGTCGACAGGAGTCTTGACACCGCCGGCGATCATGATCGCCGGGTCGAGTCCGATCGCGAGAGCGACCGGGAAGGGGGCATCGGGGTCGTCGCGCGACTTCCAGAACGTGCCGACATCGCGCCACTCGTTGACGTTGAATCCGAACCGATTCGGGGCGAGACGCAGCATCCGGTTGTAGCCGAGGTTTCCGCGTCCGGAAATCGGATCCTTTGCAACGGTGACGGCGCCGGTGATGAACGCACCGCCGTCGCCGCGGCTGTGTACCGGAATCGGCAACATCGCCGTGTCGATCTGGTCGCCGGTGATGTAGTTGTCGTGCCAAACTGCCGTGTCGACCCGCACCGGCGCGACTCCGTTCGCCGGATCGAGCACCCGCTCCATCACATCGATGATCTCGTTGGTCTCACATCCGAGCGCAACCGCAGCCCGGCGATGCGAGGTCACACTTCCGCAAAAGATCGGCCAGGGACTTTCGGTGACGTTCTCGAACATGCCGGCGCCGATGTCATTGCGGTCGAGCGACGCGGCTACGTCGGCGAGTTCATGCTCGAGGGACACCTCGCGTGTCACCCGCGCCAACTGTCCTGCAGCATCAAGTGCCGCGATGTAGCTCCGAAGGTCGCGGATGTCAGTCATCGATGGATCTCCCTTTCACGTCGAGGCCTTCTCAAGCGCCGCCCGTATCGGAAAGGAACCGAGCCTTGGCCTCCGTACCGGCAGTGTACGACCTGGTAGAAGTCCCAACTGCAATCGCCTTGCTCCAGACAGCTTCGAGCCCCGATCAACAATCTCGATAGGGTCGGCCGATGTTGATCGCACAGATCTCCGACTGTCACATCGTGGAGCCTGGTGGCCTGATGGCCGATCGAGCTGACCCGGCCGATGGCCTACGAAAGGCGATTGCGCTGATCAATGCGCTCGACCCGCAGCCCGATCTGGTGGTCGCTTCGGGCGATCTCGTCAACGACGGCACTCCCGCTGAGTACGAACATCTGATGGAACTCTTCGGTCAGCTTCGGGCGCCGCTGGTGGCGATACCCGGCAACCACGACGATCGCGCCGAGATGCGCCGTCGATTCGCTGGGCTGCCTGCGGGCGGCCCGCTCGACCCGATCGACTTCGTGATCGAGGATCACGAACTCCGGTTGATCTGCCTCGACACCACGATTCCTGGCAGCAACGCCGGCCAGGTGAGCCATGAGCAGACGGTTTGGCTCGATCGCCAGGCTCACCGACCAGCCGAGTCGTCCGACGATCATCGTGCAACACCATCCACCATTCGCGTCGGGGCTGGCATGGATGGACTCGCGACTGCGGATTCACCGGGGCCGAGCTCGAGGCAGAGGTGCTCGGGCGGCACACCAACGTCGAGGCGGTGCTGTCCGGCCATCTCCATCGACCGATCCATCGCCGATTCGCCGGCACCGTGGCGAGCACGTGCCCGAGCACCGCCGTGCAACTGGGTTTCACACTGCGCGATGAGCAACCTCACTACACGAACGAACCCGGCGCGATTGCGGTCCACGTGTTCGAGGCGGGTGCGCTCAACTCGCACCTGGTACCGATCGTGACGGCAGACCGCTGGGTGCCCAGCTGGGCCGATGACGAGCCCGACTCTGCGTCTGTGTGAACGCCGCCTGAACGAATCCGGTGCCTTCGGCGCGTTGGGTATCCGCCCGGATGATGTCGAGATGTCGCGGGCTGATGCCTCGGACCCCATTCGCCGCGTTCGGATTTGGCAGACTGCTGGCATGGCCACTGCGAAGATCGAGGTAAGCAACGACGGCAGGGCGTACGGCCATCAGCCGGGCACCTGGGATCCGGAGTTGGTGGAGGTCGACGCCGGCACGCCCTCCGGCGAATTGCTTCGTCGGTACTGGCACCCGATCGCCCGCTCAGAGGAGGCGACCGCACTCCCCCGCAACGTGCGGGCGCTCGGCGAGGACCTCGTGCTGTACCGCAACCTGCAGGGCGTGCCCGGGCTGATGCTGCCGAGGTGCTGTCACCGCGGCACCACGCTGTACTTCGGCAAGGTCGAGGACGAGGGCATCCGGTGCCCCTACCACGGCTGGCTGTTCGCCGAAGACGGGCGCTGCCTCGACCAGCCGTGCGAGCCCGATCGTGGCCGCAACAAGGAGTCGTACCGCCAGCCGTGGTACCCGGTGGTCGAGTATCACGGTCTGGTGTTCGCCTACATGGGGCCGGCCGACAAGCAGCCGGTGTTCCCGCGCTACGACATCTTCGAGGATCTCGACACCGAGACCGAGGAGATCGTGATCATCGACCACTTCGCCTTCGGTGGGCCGACCGATGCGCCGTGCAACTGGTTCCAGACCCACGAGAACGCGATGGACCCGTATCACGTGTTCATCCTGCACAACGCGATCAGCGGCCCACAGTTCGACCCGAAGTTGGAGATCTGGCCACGCATCGATTGGCAGCGCAGCGAGATCGGTATCACCGCCACCCAGGATCGCGAACTGCCCGACGGCACCACGCTGCACCGCATCACCGAGATCCGGGTGCCGACGATGCGGGTCATCCCGACCCCGACGCTGACGGTGCTCGGCAAGACGAACAACCTGTCGTGGGCACTGCCGATCGACGCCACCAACACCCGTGTCTACGCGATGGTGCGCAAGCCCAAAGACCGTCCACCACAGGGGCTTCCCGTGTACGCCGGCGACAAGAGCTGGTTCGACCTGACCGACGACGAGCACCAGCTGTATCCCGGCGACTTCGAGACCCAGGTCGGTCAGGGCCCGATCACACAGCACACCAAGGAACGTCTGTCGTCGAGCGATCGTGGCGTGTCGATGGTGCGGCGCCAGTTCAAGGAGCAGGTTCGCATGGTGGCCGACGGCCTCGATCCGGCCGGCGTCCACTTCGACGAGGCGGAAGCGCTCCAGACCGTGATCGCCGGCAACTACATCGTCGGCCCCGACACCGATCTCGGCACGGTGCCACTGGCCGAATCACTGGGCGCTAGCTCCGGCTGATCGCCGCCAGCGTCACGGCTGCTGCGTGGCCGACGTTGAGCGAGTCAACGTTCGGGCTGATCGGTATCCGCACACGTCGGGTGGCAGCGGCCATGACGGGCGGCGTGAGGCCAGGGCCTTCGGCGCCGAGCACGATCGCCAGCCGGTCCGGAACCTCGGCCTGCCAGAGATCGATGGCATCGTCGGCGGGCGTCATCGCCCAGGTCTCGAATCCAAATGAGTGGAGTGTCTCCAATGCCGACGGCCACTCTTTGCGTGCCACGCGGGCGAGACGCATGTGCAGGATCTCCCCCATGCTGACCCGCACGGTACGCCGGTAGTACGGGTCCGTGCAGGTCGGGCTGAGGATGATCCCGTCGACCCCGAAGGCCCTCGCCGCCCGAGCGATCGCCCCCACGTTCTCGTTGTCGTTCAAGCCCTCCAGCACCACCAGCCGACTGGTCGAGGCCGCCAGATCCTCGACGGTCGTCAACGGCAGGCGAGACGCCGAGATCAACACCGCCTTGGGGAGATCGAACCCGACGATCGAGCGCATCACCTCGCGATCGGCGATGAACACGGGGATGCCATCGAGCTCGGAACGATCCAGATATGGCAAGAATCGTGTCGCCCGCGACGGCGACAACAGCACCGAGCGGAACCGATGGCCCGAATCGATCAAGCGCTCGATCGTCATCCACCCCTCGGCCAGGAAGTACTCGTCACCTTCCATCACCCGCCTTGCAGCTTGATCATTGAGCTGCCGGTAATCGGCGACCCGAATGTCGTCGGGGTCGGCGATCGTGATCATCGACGCCATCAGGCGGATCGCCGGCGGGCGACTGAGCGCCGCAAGCGACGTGAATCGGCGACCGCGACCGCGGAGGTCGTGTTCGACGGCGTCGGCGGCGTTGCGTCCCGAGGCTCCGAACACACCGGCCCCCGGGAAGGTGCCGGCACCCGACAGGTACAACCCGGTGATCGGCGTGCGATACCGCGTGGTCTCACGCTGACGACCGAAGAACGCCGACAGCGGCGGGCCGGCGTACGACGGGGTGTGTCCGCGATGCATCGAGAACTCGGCCTCGTAGCGGTCGGGGGTCATCGCACCGCCACCGATCGAGTCTGCAGGGTTCCGGGCTCCATCAGTCCGTCGAGCACGTTCGAGCCACCGAGCCGGTTCGCTCGAACCCTGCCAGCCGCCTTCGAGGGCGTACGGCGTGAACAGCACTTCGAGGCTCAGCACGTGCTGGTCGGCGGTCGGCTGCATGTGCGGGTCGAGCACGCTCGGCACGTTGACCAGGAACGTCGGCTGCGGTGCGACCTTGCCCTGCGCCCGCATCGTGTGCGCCTCGGCGAGTTGTTCCGGACTGGGAGACACGACCGTGGTCGGAGCCAACAGATCGGCCCCGCCGGCGATCGACGAGAGCATCGGTTCGTCGCTCCAACGTCGGCAAGCCGATCGAGCACGCCATCGACCTTCGACTCGTAGCCGTCGAGCACCGGGTTTGCCCGCCAACGGTCGACCATGCGTCGCGCCGCCGCTCGGAACGTCGTCGAGCCAGTCGACGAACACCCGCTGCGGATCGCAGGCGGCGACGACGGCGTCGGCGACGAGCTCGCTGCCGTCCTGCAGTCGCACACCGGCGGCGCTGCCATCTCGGATCGAGCACACGATCGACCCGACTCGCGCACAGCACACGCCCACCGGCTGCTTCGAAGCTCGCCCGTACCGAGTCGGTGAGTGCGCCGCTGCCGCCACGTGGGCGACCTGTCTTGACGAGGTGGCGGGTGGCGTAGAGCGCTGCCGCCATCCCGGTGCCGGGGGCCGTGTGCGGCGCACCCCACACCGTTGGCCCGGTGCTGACGCCGGCATCACCATGTGCCAGTCGTCGAAGTAGCGGGCCATGATCTCGGCGTGGCTGCGCCGGCTCCAGTCGAGCAGGCGAGCGGCGCCCGCTGCCCGCTTCGACAGCGACGCTGTCGAGCATCCGAAGCACCGACGGCGTGGTGCGGGCCATCGCCAGCACCAGTTCGGCGACGGGCAATGGCGTCGGCCAGGTACCGCCGGTAGCCCGTCGACGGCGTGGGGGTGGGTGCCGGCGAGCGCCTCGAGATGGCGGTCCGACATCGTGGAAGAACAACCACGGCGTCGAACCGTCGTGGAATCGGTGGACGGCGCTGACCTCCGACTCGAGGTATCGCAGCCCGTGCGACGCCAGGTCGAGTTCGTCGGCGATCGGCATCGCCCGCACCATCGAGTGATCGCAGTTGCAGATGTTGAACCGTGCGTCGAGGTCGGTCACGGTCGACGCACACCCTCCGACATCGGGTCGAGCCTCGACCAGCAGCGTGTCGATCCCGGCTCGAGCGAGGTAGGCGGCGCAGATCAGCCCGTTGTGCCCTGCCGCCGACCACGATGACATCAGCATCAGTCCGTGTCGCACCCCCGCATGCTAAGCCGCTCGGCCGACCTCTCCCCGTCGGCCGGCCGATCCGACATCGCGCTCGGGTCGGGTGAGGGCGGTCGAGCAGGACGTGGAGCAGGACGTTGGCTCCGGCTGCGAGGTCGGCTGGCTCGGTGAACTCGGCGATGTTGTGGCTGAGGCCGTTCGACACTCGGGGTGAAGATCATCGCCGTCGGGCACACCCGGGCGAGCATCTGGGCGTCGTGGCCGGCACCGCTCGGCATCCGGTGGGTGCTGTGGCCGAGTCGCTGCGCGGTCGCCTCGACCAGGTCGACCATCGCTGGGTCGAACTCGACCGGCTCGAATCGGGCCAGCGTGCGGCGTTCGATCGTCGACCTCCCTCGGCCGCGACCAGGTCGACGACGACGGCTCGGAACCGCCGCTCGGCGTCGCCGCAGACACCGACTCGTCGGTGTTGCGGAGATCGACCGTCATCGTGACCGACGCCGGCATCGACGTTCACGAGGTTGGGATGGATGTCCATCCGTCCGACCGTGGCCACCTGGTCGCCGCCGAACTCGACCGCCAGGTCTCGACGAACCGTCGTGGCGATCCGCGACGCGGCGTACAAGCGGATCGCGGCGCAGCCGCATCGGCGTGGTGCCGGCGTGCGCCGACTGACCGGTGATCGTGAGCTCGGTCCACGAGATGCCCTGGACCCCCTCGACGACACCGATCGTGACACCCAGCATCCTCGAGGATCGGCCCTTGTTCGATGTGCAGTTCGACGTAGCAGTGTGGAAACGGACGGCCGGTGCCGGGAGGCTGCCGGCGTAGCCGATCCGCGTCAGTTCGTCGCCGAGCCGGGCGTCGTCGTCGGCGGCACGCACATCGAGTGCTTATTCGACCGGCATCCCTCCGACGTACACCAGGCTGCCCAACATGTCCGGCGCGAACCGGGCGCCCTCCTCGTCGGTGAAGAACGCAACCGTGAGGCCGCGCGGCGTGTCCACGTGATGGGTGATCAGGGTCTCGATCACTTCCAGCCCGGCCAGCACCCCGAGGTTGCCGTCGAACCGACCACCGGTGCGCGACGGTGTCGATATGCGAGCCGGTCATCACCGGCGCCAAGCGCAGCGTCGGTTCCGACGCGAGTGGCGAACACGTTGCCGACTTGGTCGACCTCGACCACCAGCCCGAGGTCGCGCATCCAGGTCACCACCAGGTCACGGCCGTCCCGATCGGCGTCGGTCAGCGCCAGCCGGGCGCAACCACGCTCGCCGTTCGGTCCGGCGATCGCTCCGATCTCCCCGAGCGCCTCGATTCGGCGAGTCAGACGATCGGCGTCGATCCGAAGCTCGGCATGCGGGTTGCTGTTCGCTGGTACGACCACGCCGCGACGTTACCCACCCGAACCGTGGCGAGGAATACCGTTCGCTCGGGGCCGGTTGACAGGTGACACGGTGCGGCTCCGCCGGATCGAAAGGACTGTGATGAACACCGGCTCGTTGAAGCTCGGAAAGTTGTTCGGCATTGCCGTCAACATGCACTGGAGCGTCGCTCTGATCGGAATGCTGTTGGGCGCCAGCCTCGGCAATGCGATCGGTTGGTTGCCCGCTGCGTTGGGTGTCGTCGGCTTTCTGGCCTCGATCCTGGTCCACGAGTTTGCGCATGCGTTGACCGCACGCCGCTTCGATGTCGGAACCGAGTCGATCCAGCTGTGGGCGCTGGGCGGGATCGCACGGCTGAGCAAGGAGTCACCGACTGCCAAGGCCGAGGGATGGATCGCCGTCGCCGGGCCGGCCGCCAGCGTGGTGCTGGGGATCGCCGGCGTCGGCGGATGGTTCGCTCTGGGCGGCCGTGACAGCACCAGCGAGCACGTTGCTCTGCTGGGTTGGCTGGGTCTGATCAACCTGTTGCTGGCGCTGTTCAACTTGCTTCCCGGCGCACCACTCGATGGTGGCCGGATCCTCAAGGCGGTCCGCTGGGGCGCCCACGGCGACCGTCATCGTGCCGCTCAGGAGGCGGGGCGAGCAGGGGTCGTGCTCGGATGGTTGATCGCCGGGCTCGGCTTCGGTTTGATCCTGCGGTCCCAGAGTGGCGTGTGGCTGATGGTCACCGGCCTGTTCATCATGCTCAACGCCCAGGTCGAGATCGCGGCCGCACGGATCGCAGGTCGTCTGGCCGGCGTCAAAGTGCGCGACCTCACGTGGTTCGGGGTGGCCCAGGCGGGCGCCGACATGGACGCCGACTCGATGCTGTGGCAGCGTCGGCCGGCTCGGCGCCGCCGGGGGCGTGGCCGTTACCGACGAGTCGGGCGTGCCCTGCGGTCTGGTGCTGGAGGACGAACTGTGGGCGGTGCCTGCCGATCAGCGTCCCTGGGTGATGCTCACCCAGATGATGGTGCCGTTCGACCGGATCGCCCAGGCCGGCCCGGACGAAGACCTCTCTGCCGTACTCCCCCGCCTCAACCCCAGACGCCCGGTCGTGACCGTATGGAGCGACGGCGTGCTGGTCGGCATGGTGCCGCCGCAGCGACTCAGGGACCAGTTGACGGCAGCCGGTCTCTGACCTGACGGAGTGTGCCTGGCACAAAGCGTCATCATGACGGAGTGTGCCTGGCACACAGCGTCATGTCAGGCGTCGGCGACGTTCCAGTCGCGCTTGGACGACCGGGGGCTTGTCGCTCCACGGGAAGTTGATCCACTGATCGGTCCGCTTCCAGACGTAGTCACACTTGACGACCGAGTGTGACTTCTCGTAGATCACGGCGGTGCGCACTTCGCCGACCTTGCCTTCGCAGAACTCGTCGACCGACTTGAGCGTGTGCCCGGTGTCGGCGACGTCGTCGACGATCAGGATCTTGGCGTTGTGGAGGTCGATGAAGTCGGGCGCCGGCGGCAAGATACGGGGCACCTCGAGACGCTCATCGACACCCGTGTAGAACTCGACGTTCATGGTGTAGGTGTTCTTGACCGACATGGCGTAACCCATCGCACCGCCGATCAGGAGGCCACCGCGGGCGATCGACAGGATCATGTCGGGCTCATAGCCGTCGTCGGCCACCATCTGCGCCAGTTCGCGTGATGCCACGCCGAACAGTTCCCAGGTCAAGATCTCACGCTCTTGCGACATGCCAGGCACGCTACCGGGCGCGTCCCCGCGCGGGGAACGACAGGTCGAGGCGCCGCTAGACGACGACCACGCCGTCGATTCCCTCTTCGGCGGGTGGGTACTGAGGGTCGATCTGCTCCAGATGGTGGCGCAGGATCCTGGCGACGACGAGGTTGCGGACCCACTTGCGATCGGCCGGCACGACGTACCACGGAGCATCGTCGGTGGTGGTCTCGCGGATCGCATCGCGAAAGGCCGAGTTGGTAGTCGTCCCAGAGCTCACGATCGTCGAGATCACCGAGTCGGAACTTCCATCGTTCGTCTGGGTCGTCGACGCGGTCCTGCAGGCGCTCGCGCTGCTCCTCCTTCGAGACGTTCAGGAAGATCTTGACGACGTGGGTGCCCTCGTCGGCGAGCATCCGCTCGAAGTCCTTGATGTGGGCGTACCGGCGTGACCACACGGCCTTGGGTGCGAAGTCCTTGACGCGCACGACCAGCACGTCTTCGTAGTGGCTGCGGTTGAAGATGCCGATCTGGCCCTTCGCCGGTGCGTGGGCGTGGACGCGCCAGAGGTAGTCGTGGGCACGTTCCTCGTCGGACGGAACTCCGAACGAGTTCACGTCGACTCCGGCCGGATTGAGACCGTTCATCACGGACCGGATCGTGCCGTCCTTGCCGCCGGCGTCGATCGCCTGCAACACCACGAGCAGTGCGCTGTCTTCGGCGGCGAAGAATCTCCGCTGAAGTTCGGCGACGGCTGCCATCTCATTGACGAAGGCGGCCTGTGCGTGCTCCTTGTCCCACCCGAACTTCTCACCCGGATCGTGATCGTCGAGGTCGAGGGAAGCGTCCGCACGGCACGTTTGACAGCGTTCTGTGGCATCCGGCGACCGTATCTCGCGTGTCGCCGATCCTGAAACTGACCGAGTCGATCGGGCGAGCCCGATGTCGGACGGCAGGTCGTCTTGATGTAACGTCCGTCACACCTCTGCGGGCCTTCGTGCCCGCGCCCTCCGAGACGAAGTTTGGAACCACAACATGATTGCAACACGCCGAACAACCAATTCGAGGCGGCTTCGCTTCATCGCCCTGCCCGTCGTCGCGGCGCTGTTGGCAGCATCGTGCGGAGGTGGCGACGATGATGCCGCTCCGGACGACGAAGTCACAGAACAGCCGACCGACACCGACGCCCCCACCGACGAGCCCGGCCGACGAGCCGGCCGACGAGCCCGCTGCAGAGCCCGCCGACGACGATCAGTCGGACGGCAGCCCGGTCGTGGAAACGCTTCCGCCGGAGGAGAACACCGACCCGGTCGTCGGTGGCACGCTCCGCTACGGGTCTCGACGCCGACGTCAACGGCATCAACCCGACTGCGTCATCGCTGTCGGTCACCGGCCTGATGATGGGCAACGCCGTGTTCGACACGCTGGCCGCGCTGACGCCCGACGGCGACTGGGTGCCCGTACCTCGCCGAGTCGTTCACCCCGAGTGAGGACTTCACGTCCTGGACGATGACGCTGCGCGAGGGCATCACGTTCCACGACGGCACCCCGCTCAACTGCCGAAGCGCTCGTGGTCGCCAACTTCGAGGCCCAGCGTGCCCATCCGCTCGTCGGCCTGGCGGTGAAGCCGTTCTATCCCGAGGAGGGCGCCGTCACGATCGTCGACGATCTGACCGTCACGTTCAACCTGCTCGATCCCGACGCCAACTTCCCGACCGCGCGTCACCGGCCAGCTCGGCATGATCGCGTCGCCGACCTGGCTCGCTGCTGCGCTCGACGACGGCGTCGCTCAACCAGGCGCCGGTCGGCACCGGTCCGTTCGTGTTCGACAGCCGCAGCGAGGACTCCGTCACCAGGTTCGTGCGCAACGACGCTTGGTGGAACGGCGAGGTCTACCTCGATGCCGTCGAGTTCTTCCCGGTCCCCGACTCCGACGCCCGCATCGACCTGCTGTTCGGTGGCGAGCTCGAGGCGATGCACACCACCGACCAGGCGTCGATCCTCGACCTGCAGCGACGACGAGTCGTTCCAGAACGTGCTCGAGAGCGACGCCTCCGAGGAGTCGTTCGCGATGATGAACTCGCTCGGTGCCGCCGTTCGACGACATCCGTGCCCGCAAGGCGCTCACGCTGGCGACACCGGTCGACCTGTACAACGAGCTGATCGCACTCGGGTGTCAACCGGCCGGCCGACCAGATGTTCATTCCCGAGAGCCCGTTCTACAACCCCGATGTCGTCCAGGAGCACGACGACATCGACGGCGGCCATCGCGCTCGTCGCCGAGTACTGCGCCGAGCGTGGCACCGAGGAGAACACCGTGCTCGGTACGACCGACGTGCACCGACGGCAAGATCAACATCGAGCTCCAGTGGTCGGGCCCGTCGGTCGTGCAGACCCGCATCGCCGACCTGCTCGACGAGGGGTGGAGCTCGGCGTTCAACGTGAGTTCAACGAACTGCTGCAGGACGAGCACGTCCAGCAGACGGCCTTCGGCCAGTTCAACGTCGTCACGTGGCGCCAGTTCGGCGCCGTCAACCCGACCAACGACAACGTCTGGCTGCTGTGTCGCACGATCGGTGGCATCTCGCTCAACTGGCCGCGATTCTGTGACGAGGAGCGCGATGCGATCATCCTCGAGACGATGGCGACAGCCGACGACGCCGAGCGGGTCCCGCTGATGCAGGAACTGGTGCGCGAAGATGAACGAGGACTACCTGTACGTCTTCTTCAACCACACGCTCTGGTGAAACGCCTTCGCCGAGAACGTCCACGGCGTCTGCGACCGGACCGCCCCCGACGGCACGCCTGCTCGATGTGCGCCGCCAACGGACGGAGCTGGTTCGAGTTCGATCTGGATTCGAGTGACCCGGTGCGCCCCAACCGACCGTCACATCGACCGGACGACTTCGATGAACTACTGGATGCAGCGTGTCGGCATGGCGGTGCTGCTGCTGCTGGCCGTCAGCATGCTGACGTTCGGGGCGATGAACCTGCTCGGCGACCCGCTGTTCAACATCCTCGGCCCGGTGGCCGCCGACCGGGACAACCCGGAGAGCCTCAAGCAGATCGACGCGGCGGAGGCCGAGTTCTACCTCGACGAGCCGCTCCCCGAGCGGTACGTCAGGTGGCTCGGCGACTTCGTGACCGGTGACATGGGTCCGCAGTTCAGCAAGACGGGCGAGCCGCCGGTCACCGACCTGATCAAGGAACGACTGCCCCGTTCGGCGATGTTGCTCATCATGGCGCAGATCATGGCGATCGTGATCTCGATCCCGTGGTCGCTGTGGTCGGCGGCCAAAGCGAACACGGCGGTCGACAAGGTGTCGACGTTCACGACGTTCCTGATCATCGCCCTGCCCGAACTTCGCGCTCGGCGTGATCCTCAAGTACGTCTTCGCGATCAAACTCGGATGGTTCCCGCAGACGTTCGTCGCCAGCGACCCGTTCCCGACCCGGGTGTGCCAGACTGTTCCTGCCGGCGCTCACGATCGCCCTCCCGGCCGCGGCCGTGTACCAGCGCCTGCTGCGCACCGATCTGATCACCACGCTGCAGGAGGACTTCATCCTGATGGCGCGCAGCAAGGGCGTGTCCGAGCGGGCCGTGCTGTTCAAGCACGCCCTGCGGCCGTCGCTGTTCTCGTTCCTCACGGTGTTCGGCATCACGACCGGCGCACTGATCGGCGGATCACTGATCGTCGAGACGATCTTCCGGGTGCCCGGGCCTCGGGTCGGCGATCGTCGAAGCCGTCGTCGTCGAGGACTTCCCGATCGTGCTCGCGATCGTGATGATCATCGCGTTCGCCTTCGTGGTCGTGAACATCCTCGTCGACGTCGCTGTACTCGCTCATCGATCCGAGGGTCCGGCGATGAGCGAGCATCGTCGACCTGGGCGGCAGCCAACTCGATGGCGATCAACGCTGCCGTGACGGCCGACGACTCGACACCCGAAGCCGAGGTCACTCAAGCGCAACGCTCGGGTGGGCCTTCTGGCTGTGCACTCGGCTGGCTGGTGCTCATCGTGGCGCCGCGATCCTGGCGCCGTGGCTGCCGTTCAAGGACCCGAACGCCAACTTCATCAACCGCGACCTCGGTCGGCCGCCGTATGCCGCCGAACTCGGCACGTTCTGGTTCGGTACCGACCAGGACGCTCGCGACGTGTTCTCGCGGACGATCTACGGTGCCCGAGTGTCGCTGGTCGTCGGGTTCGTCCGCGATCGCCTCCGGCATGATCATCGGCGGCACGCTCGGAATCGATCGCCGGGTACTTCCGAGGCTGCTTCGACCGGGTCATCTCGTTCGTCTTCCTCGTGCTGCTGTCGTTCCCGGCCCTGGTGCTCGCGATCCTGATCACGTCGCTGCTCGACCGCGGCCTCGTTCACGATCTCGGCGACACTCGGATTCCTGGCGATCGCGCCCGTCGGTCGCCTCGCCCGGGCCACCACGATCCAGTACGCGAGCGCGAGTTCGTGTCGCCGCCCGCACGCTCGGCGCCCGACACCCGCGCATCATCATCCGCGAGCTGCTGCCCAACGTGGTGATCCCGATGGGAGCGCTCGCTCTGCTCGGCATGGCCGTCGCGATCGTCGCCGAAGGTGGTCTCGCATTCCTGGGTCTCTCCGTCGAGAAGGAGGAGACGTGGGGCAAGCTGATCCTGCTCGGGTCCGGAGTCGCGCGACCTCGAGAAGGCCCCGTGGATCTCGATGGTTCCCGATTCTCGTGCTGTTCCTCACCGTGCTTGCGCTCAACTTCGCCGGCGACCAGGTGCGCGCCTACTTCGACGTGCAAGGAGATCAGCCCTGTGAACGACGCACCTCCAGACCGAGGGACGCGTCGCCGAGGGCACGTTGCTCGAGGTCGACCGATCTCAAGACCCACTTCCGCACCGAACGCGGCCTGGTGCGTGCCGTCGACGGCGTCACCTTCGAATCTCGAGCGCGGCAAGGCGCTCGGCATCGTCGGCGAGTCGGGTTCCGGCAAGACCGTCCTCAGCCGCACGATCATGGGCCTGCTGCCCGTCGACCGCAGTGCTGTGCGGGCTCGGTCAAGTTCGCCGGGCAGGAGACGCTCGGGCTGAGCCAGAAGCAGATGCGCCACCTGTGGGGCCGCGAGATGTCGATGGTCTTCCAGAACCCGATGGTGTCGCTCAACCCGCTGATGAAGATCGGCAAGCAGATCACCGAGCCGCTGCAGCATCCACCTCGGCATGGACAAGACGAACGCCGCGAAACGGCCGCGCGTCTGCTCCGTGACGTCCGCATCCCCGAGCCCGACAAGCGACTCGACCAGTACCCGCACGAGCTGTCGGGCGGCATGCGCCAGCGGGTGATGATCGCGATCGCGCTCGCCTGCGGTCCGACGCTGCTGTTCGCCGACGAGCCGACGACCGCGCTCGACGTCACCGTGCAGGCGCAGATCCTGGAGCTGATCGGCGAGCAGCGAAAGGACCGCAACATGTCGGTGATCCTCGTCACCCACGACCTCGGGTGTCGTCGCCGGCCACACCGACGAGATCGCTGTGATGTACGGCGGGCGGCTCGTCGAGAAGGCACCGACGCGCGAGCTGTTCGCCAACATGAAGATGCCGTACACGAAGTCGCTGATGCGCAGCATCCCGAAGCTCGAGGACCCGAGCCACACCCGGCTGCTCACGATCCCGGGCCGACCGCCCGATCTCGTCAACCCGCCGAAGGGATGCCGGTTCGCCCCGCGTTGCGCCTACGCCCGCGACAAGTGCGTCGCAGGAGGAGCCACCGCTGGTCACCACCGACGACCTCCAACGAGCACTGTCTACGCCTGCTGGTACCCGGTCGGGTCACCCGAGTTCCAGGAACGCGACGTCGAGATCATGACCCAGGTGCGAGTGCGGAGGCGGCCGATCTGATGGCCGGCACCGGCAACGCGCACCTGCGCGACGGCGATGTCGTGCTGCGCGTCGAGGATCTCGTCGTCGAGTTCCCGATCGGCCGCAACGGCACCGTCAGCGCCGTCGCCGGGATCAGCTTCGACGTGCTGCGTGGCGAGACGCTCGGCATCGTCGGCGAGTCGGGATGCGGCAAGTCGACGACCGGTCGGGCGATCATGCAGATCGACGACGCCGACGTCGGCTCGGTCGTGCTTCGAGGGCACCGACCTGACGACGCTGCAGTTACGACGAGCTGCGCGAGGCACGCACGAAGATCCAGATGATCTTCCAGGACCCGATCTCGTCGCTGAATCCGCGCCGCAAGGTGCGCGACAGCGTCAAGGATCCGCTCGACATCTGGGACCGCGGCACGACCGAGCCGAGCGGATCGAGCTCGTCGACCGGATGCTCGGAACAGGTCGGGATCGACCCCGATCGAGCTGCGGAGAGCCGCCCCCATCAGTTCTCCGGCGGCCAGTGCCAGCGGATCTCGATCGCCACGGGCGCTCGTGCTCGATCCGACGCTGATCATCTGCGACGAGCCGGTCTCGGCTCTCGACGTCAGCGTGCAGGCCCAGGTGCTCAACCTGCTCGAGGACCTCAAGGCCAAGTACGGACTGACGCTGATCTTCATCGCCCACGACCTCGCGGTGGTCAAGAACATCAGCGACCGGGTCGCCGTGATGTACCTCGGCAAGCTGTGCGAGGTCGCCTCCAGCGACGATCTGTACAGCCGTCCGGCGCACCCGTACACGCAACGTGCTGCTGGAGTCGATCCCGATCCCCGACCCCGACCGTGGCAGTCGCCGGCACGACGATCACCGGCGAGCCGCCGTCGCCGGTCAATCCACCGTCGGGTTGCCGATTCCATCCCCGGTGCCCGTACGCCGACGAGGTCTGCAGTCAGCGACCGAACCCAGCATGCGTTCGATCGGCGACGGCCACTTCGTGGCCTGTCACCACCCGCTCGAGACGCCGGTCTCGATCGCCTGACAGCCGGCCAGGCCGCCGAGCCGACCGGTGCTGCGCCTGCGCTGGACCGAAGGTCGATGCCCCACGCTCGCTGAGAGCGCACGCTGGGCATGTATCGTGCCGGTTTCGGCGATCCGACGACTCGGTTGGTCGACGGGGTATTCCTGCGTGCGGCCTTGACACGCCCGACGGTCCTGGCACGCTGCGGCTGACCTGGGGCACCGATCCGGCCCCGGTCGACGATGCCGGTCTGAGCGCCGAGGCGTGGGGTCCGGGTGCGGACTGGTTGCTGACCAGGGTGGACGCCCTCACAGGCGCACGCCGATCGCCCGGTCACCTTTCCCGACGCCCACCCGGCTGTCGAGCGGGCGTTGCGGTTCGCACGCGCTGGCCCGAATCGGTGCCTCGGCGACGCTCTATCACCACCTCTTGCCGACGATCATCGCCCAGCGGATCACGGCCGGTGAGGCCGTGCGCCAGTGGGAACGGTTGTGCCGTGAGCTCGGCGAGCCGGCGCCCGGCCCGGCCGATCTGGTCGAGGGACTGCTGTTGCCACCGTCGCCCGCCAGCCTGCACCGCCGACCGGCGTGGTGGTTCCACCCGCTCGGCATCGAAGACGAAGCGGGCTCGACCACTGGTCGAGGTGGCCCGCCACGCCGACAAGCTGTGGGGGTGGACGGCGAGCGGCTCGGACATGTTGGCGCAGAAGCTGTCGCTGATCCGCGGAATCGGGCCGTGGACGATCGGCTCGGTACTCGGTCCGGTGTTCGGTGACCCTGACGCTGTCCCGGTCGGAGACTTCCACTTCCCCAACACGGTGGCGTGGGCGATCGACGGCCAAGCCCGGGCCGACGATGACCGAATGCTGGAACTACTCGAGCCGTATCGCGGTCAACGCGGCAGGGTGTTGTGGTCGATCGTGACGACCGCAGGCAAGGCGCCGGCGTTCGGTCCCCGCAAGCGAATCCTCCCGATGTCGAAGTGGTGATCAAGAAATGTCGTTAGATTCGCTGGTCGTGAACGCACCAGGAAGCAAATCGTGCCTGAAGCGACACACCGCTGGTTGCTGGGTCGCCACGTGACCGACTTCTCGCTCGACGCGCTGCGGCAACGAACCTGGGGCCGGATCCTGCTGCACGCCCTGCCGGCGTACCTGATGTCGCGGTTGTTCGTGATCGCCGGAGCTGCTGTCGTGGCGTCGGAACTCGGCGTCGACCGCAATCTCAGCGACGAGCGCGGCGTCGAGATCGCTGACCCACATCTTCTGACGGCCACCGTCAGCCCCGTGCGGGCGGCGATCGACGTGCTCACCTCGTGGGACGGGCTGTGGTACATGTCGATCGTTCGCGACGGATACCCGACCGTCGTCGCACCCGACGTCACGTATCACGTGTCCGACGCTCGGGCAGCGTTCTTCCCGTTGTTCCCGATGATCGCCCGCGCCTTCGACACCGTGCTGCCCGGTGGCGACACGGTGGCCGTGTTGACCGTGAACGCGATCCTCGGGCTGATCGTGGTCGTGCTGGTGGCGATGATCGCCGAGCACCTGTACGGCGAGCAGGTCGGTCGCACGACGGCGCTCCTGGTCGCCATGTTCCCTGGCAGCTTCGTGCTCTCGTTCGCCTACAGCGAGCCGTTGATGATCGCCTTGGCGGCCGGTTGCATGCTGTGTCTACTCGACTGCCGATGGTACGAAGCGGGGGCGCTGGCGGCACTCACGACCGCCACCCGACCGAACGGGCTGGCGATCGTGCTGGCCTGCATGGTGGCTGTGTATCCGGCGATTCGCGATCGGCGTGACTGGCACGCACTCTCGGCGGTGCTGATGGCGCCGCTCGGTTTCGTCGCCTTCCAGATCTGGCTCGGTAACCACACCGGCGAGGCCGGTGTGTGGTTCCGGGTCCAACGTGAGGCGTGGGGCGAAGGCGCCAGCTTCGGGTGGACGGCAATCACGAACACCGCTGAGGCGCTCATTTCGCCGTTCAGTTCGCCGACCGACACGCTGACGGCGATCAGTCTGGTCGCCACCGTGATACTGCTGATCCTGAGTTGGAAGATCAAGCTGCCGTGGATGCTGACCGTGTACTCGTGGGCGATCGTGGCGCTGATGCTGGTCCCGGCCACCGTGACCGCCCGCCCCCGGTTCTTGTTCACCGCCTTCCCACTGCTGATCGGCGGAGCCGTGTGGTACGAGCGTCGCGAGAAGCAGGACAACCTGTGGACCTACACCATGGCGTCGAGCGCCGTCGGTCTCACTGCCCTCACGGCCCTGTACGGCACCTTCGGCGCAATCCCCTGACCGAGCGTTCTTCGCACCGGCCGCCACCGTTCCGAGCGAGGTCACCACGGATACGATCGAGACATGTCGCATTCGGTCGTCGCCGTGAGCGCCAAGCCGGAACACTCATTCAGCAAGACGAACCTGACATCGATCAGACTGATTGCCGGGATCGGCGTTGAAGGTGATGCCCACGCTGGGGAGCTGGTCAAGCACCGCTATCTGGTTCGGCGAGACCACACCCAGCCAAACCTTCGTCAGGTACACCTCATCCATCAGGAACTCTTCGCCCTCGTCGCCGAGCACGGTCACCGGGTGGATGCCGGTGACCTGGGAGAGAACATCACCACACAGGGCCTCGACCTGCTCTCGCTTCCCACGGGAACCGTGTTGCGGCTCGGCCCGGAGGCAGCCATCGAGCTGACGGGTCTCCGCAATCCGTGCGTCCAAATCGACGAGTTCCAGGACGGGCTGATGACGCTGCTGCGCTACCGCGACAGCGACGGCAGCATCGTCAGGATCGGCGGCGTCATGGCCGATCGTGCTCAGCGGCGGGATCGTCGCTCCCGGCGATGACATCTGCGTCGAGCTCCCACCAGAACCACACCGCCGGCTCGAGTACATCCTCGACTCTCACCATCCCGGCTGACGGGGCACGTCTTCGAGAGCCGTCGCCCGTTTCGGCCCGGGGCGGTATTCGGCTACCGTCGTGCCACATCGGTTCGAAGACGATCGAGCCGGGCGATGAAAGAAGGGTCGGGATGCGACGCAGGCGGGGCGGATTGATAGCGGTAGCGATGGGTCTGACGGCGGTGCTCGCCGGATCGGCGGCGGACGCCGGGTTCAACGCAAACGACATCGTGGTGATCGCGCCGGGCGATCCGGCGTTCCAGCCGAGTGTGGCGTTCAATTCCTGAGCGCAACGAGTACCTCGCCGTGTACAAGGTGAACCCGACCAAGCTGATGGCGGTGCGACTCGACGCCGACGGTGCCGCGCTCGGTGCCGCAGTCGAGGTCGCCCCGCAAGCGGTCGACCCGTTCAGGGGCCCTGACGTGGCGTACAACGCGGCGACCAACCAGTACTTGGTGGTCTGGAACGAGTTCAATCCGGACGGGGCGCTCGGGACGACCCGGGGCAGAGGGCGGCTCGTGAGCGAGCTCGGGGCTCTCGTCGCTCCAGCTCAGCCGATCCACCTGCCGATGAGCCCCTCTGGCTGCCAAGTGCAGGGAATCGCCGTCGAAGCGAATCCGACCACCGGCGGATACACCGTGCTC
This sequence comes from uncultured Acidimicrobiaceae bacterium, assembly GCA_963700265.1. Taxonomy (GTDB): domain Bacteria; phylum Actinomycetota; class Acidimicrobiia; order Acidimicrobiales; family Ilumatobacteraceae; genus Ilumatobacter. The sequence continues at coordinate 515,861 of CAVOWX010000015.1, forward strand.
TACGTGCAGTGGTCGACCAACACGACCGGCTGCGACGGCGATGTGCGCGTGGTACAGGACGAGCAGGCGATGATTCAGCCGCTCGGTGGTTCGCTTCAAGTCGGGGCGAAGTCCGAGATTCGCTCCGGGCAGGCGGTCACGAACTATACGCCGTTCCTGGCTGTCGATCCTGCCAGCGGCCAACACGTCGCAGGCGTGTACGACCGAGTGAGCAAACGCCACGCCGCATATCTGTACAGCAGCAACCTGACTGCGGGTCCAGTCGTCCAGTTCGCGATACCGGCGGCGCCCGGTAACGACCAGTACCGAAAGGCCGACATTGCGTTCGATGCCGCGTCGCAGCGCTGGACGATGGCCGCCGCCAAGTTCGGCAACGTCACGTACCTGCAGACCTTCGATACCACCGGACAGGTGACCGTTGCCCCCACCAAGATCTCCGAAAGTGACTTCGACCTGTTGCAACTCGAAGCGCTGGGCGACGGCACATTCGCCCTGGTGACCATCAACCAAGAACTGGTCCATGTGACAGCGACAGGGGGTCTGCTCGGCACATTCAAGGTCTTCACCGTCGGTGGGACGTCAGCGCAGCATCGCGATCGGCGTCGATCTGTCGAGGTCGGTTCCTCGCGTGGTCGCCGTCGGCAACGACACGGTCACGCAACCGGCTAGCCCGAAGTCCAGGGCGGTCGATATCACGCCAGGAGGCGGAGGAGATGTCGTGTCGTTGTCTCCGGTTCGGTTGTTGGACACCCGCGCCTCGGGTGAGACCGTCGACAACCAGTTCGAAAAGGGTGGCCAGCTTGCCGCTGGTGGGATGATCGAACTCAAGGTGTTGAACCGTGGCGGTGTTCCGGGTTCCGGTGTCGGTGCGGTGGTGTTGAACGTCACCATGATCCGCCCCGTCGGCAACGGGTTCGTGACGATCTACCCGTGCGGTACACGCCCGGACGCGTCGTCGATGAACGCCCCCAACGGAGGCGGCGTGGTCGCCAACGAAGTGATCGCCAAACTCAGCGCAACAGGCACCGTCTGTCTCTACAGCTCCACCCCCGCCGACCTTGCCGCCGACGTCACCGGCTACATCCCGACGTCATCAGATGTGAAGTCGCTGGCTCCGGCTCGACTGTTGGACTCCCGTTCGTCGGGCGAAACCGTCGACAACCAATTCGAGAAGATCGGCACCGTCGCAGCCGGTGGAACGGTCCAACTCAAGGTGTTGAACCGTGGCGGGGTGCCCAGCTCCGATGTCGGCGCAGTGGTGTTGAACGTCACCATGATCCGCCCCGTCGGCAACGGATTCGTGACGATCTACCCGTGCGGTACACGCCCGGACGCCTCGTCGATGAACGCCCCCAACGGGGGCGGCGTGGTCGCCAACGAACTGATCGCCAAACTCAGCCCGATCGGAACCGTCTGTCTCTACAGCTCCATCCCCACCGACCTCGCCGCCGACGTCACCGGCTACATCCCGACGTCATCAGGTGTGAAGTCGCTGGCTCCGGCTCGACTGTTGGACAGCCGCCCATCGGGTGAGACCGTCGACAACCAATTCGAAAAGGCCGGCCAGCTCACCGCTGGTGGGATGATCGAACTCAAGGTGTTGAACCGTGGCGGGGTGCCCAGCTCCGGTGTCGGCGCGGTGGTGTTGAACGTCACCATGATCCGCCCCGTCGGCAACGGATTCGTGACGATCTACCCGTGCGGCACACGCCCGGACGCCTCGTCGATGAACGCCCCCAACGGAGGCGGCGTGGTCGCCAACGAACTGATCGCCAAACTCAGCCCGACCGGAACCGTCTGCTTGTACAGCTCGACCCCCACCGACATCGCCGCCGACGTCACCGGCTACATCTCGACCGGCGGTTGATCGCCAACCCGATGTCGGCGTAACACTCGAGATCGGCTCGGCGCCGGAGGGCTGTGCAATACCGGCCGGCGGGCGATGGCTAAGTTGGTTCGATGAGCAGCAAGCGAGTGCCCGGCGGCGTCGTCCATGACCTTCCTCGTGACCTGCGAGCGGCACTGATCGAGGTCGACGGTGCCCTCGATGCATGGATGGACATCACACCGCTCGCTCGCAATGAGTTCATCTGCTGGGTCGAGGACGCCAAACAGCCGGCAACGCGAGAACGCCGCATCCGTCGGACCCACGAGGAATTGGCCGAAGGCAAGCGCAGGCCGTGCTGCTGGCCGGGCTGCAAGCACCGCCAACGAAACGGGAAGGTCTGAGCGACTCGCTCCATCACTGACCCGGTCGCCGATCGACACCGTGGCCGTGACACAAACCGACGCCGATCGCCCGATGGTCAGCTCGACGATGCTGAGGCCGGTTCCGGCTTGTCGCCATCGGGTGACCAGATCGCCACACCGACCAGCAGGATCGCGAACAGAGTCAGCCGGTGGAGGTCGTCGAAGTTGCTCGGCCAGGCCCCGCCCGGCTCGTATCCATAGACGATCTGGCGTCGCACGACCACGGCGGTGACCAGCGCCAACACGGCGATACCGGTGAGCGCCACCAACCGTGACCGGCGGGTTGCGACCAGTGCCACACCGGCTGCCAAGCCGGCGAGCGTCCAAACCGGGGCAACGAACAGCGCAGAGACCAGCGCCAATGCGACGCCCGCCACAATCGCACGCTTCAGCGTCATGTCGGCGGCTCGATCTGCGATCACCGGTGACCGGACGTCAGCACCGACGCCGTCGCTGGAGTCTTCGGACGTTGCCGATTGGGCGGTCTTCGATTCGATCAGGTCGTCCGCGGACGCGTCCACAGCGTCGTCCGCGGCGGGCTCCGGCTCATCATCGGATCGGCGTTCTCCGAGCGCTGGAGCCCTGCGGCGGCGTTTGGCGAGCGGCGCCAACGCCAGGGCGAGGCAGGTAACGGTGGCGAGTAACGAGATCAGGAGAGCCACGTTGAGGCGGCCCTGAGGCGCGAACGTGAACGTGATCTCGTGCTCGCCGTCCGAAGGTTCCAGCCACCAGCCGTTGAAGCCGCCGGACATCGGACGACTGGGTCCGAGGTCGCCCGAGTTCTGGTCGGTTGCCGACCAGCCCTCGTTGTAGCCCTGGCCGAACACGAGCCAGCAACCTGCCGGGCACGAATCGGTCACGGCCGACCACTCGGTCGAGGAATGATCGCCGATCACGACCGAGGGTTGTGTCGGGAGGCTCGGGGTTTCGGGTGCGGGCCCTGGCGAATCCCACACCAGCAGGTCGACGTCGATCGCCGTCGAGCGGCCGGGTGTCGAGACGATCGTGTGCTCGCCCGCCTCGAGCTGCAGCGTCGCACCGTCGCACAGGGTTGCCTGCACCGCTTCTCCGGCGAGCAGGGCCGCCGTGTCCACCGTGAGGCCGACGGGTGCCCCATCGACGGTGAGCAGGTCCTGGCGGCAACTCGGGGGTTGGGGTGCGCTTGCGATGAGGGTGGGTGCGCCGATGATCGAACTGATCGCAACCGGCAGCAGGGTGGTCTCGCCGTAGCGCCGGTCGATCGTCGTCGCCTGGTCGGTGGCGAGCACTTCGATCGACAGGCGTTCGCCGGTGACCGGAGGGAGCTCGATCGCAGCCGCTCCCCCGGCATCGGGTTCGAGCGTCGCGTCGTACGTGGCGTCTCCGACGGTGACTCGGACTTGGGTGATCTGGGCGAAACCGGCGTCGAGCGGTTGTACCAGCTGGAGTGAGGAGAACTCGGCGGTCGGGTCGATCGGGACCTCGATTCGGCTTCCTATCGCACTGTGGAACGGGGACGCCCACCAAGTGGTCGGGTCTGCGTCGAAGGCCGAACCGGCACGGGCACCTGGCACCCCGGTCAGATGGCCGTTGGAGGTTGCTCCGCCGGCGACGCCTGCGAGGCCGTCGAGGGCGACATCGACGGCGTTGCCGTTCAGGCGCACTGTCACGGTGAGGTTGCCGGACCGGCCGCTCGGGAGCGTGAATCGGCGCGCAAGACGTGGTTCCGGATCGGATCGCCACCGATTCGTAGCTCGCACCCGGTCGCGGCTGAACACGATCGCCAAGTCGTCGGTCGGTCGTACGAGCGGGAGCACGACCTCGGGTGGGCGAACGAACTCAGTGGTGGTCGGGCCGAGCTCGGCGAAGCCGACCCAGGCCTCGCCGGTCGCCGGAGCATCAGGGCGGGGGGCGGTGGCGACGATCGTGATCGTGACCGGAACGCCCGGTGCCACGGCGACGGCCTGGCCGGGAGATGTCAGGGATTCGGGGCCGAGTTCGACCCGCTGTGTTGTTCCGCCGGCGTCGATGTCGACGGCGGTGATCGCCGACAGCAGGGAGCGGGCTCGCGGCTGAACCAGCTGCAGCACTCCCCCGTCGACCGACGACACGGTGATCGACTGGCCGATCGGGTTACCTCGCACCCCGACCCTCCAGGCTGTGTCGAGATCCCCGTCGACCGCCATCGCCGCTCGGGCTTCTGGCAGGAAGGCGAACGGTTCGCCATAGGTCGAGGCGGTCACCCTGACGCCGCCGTCGAGTGTGGCGATCGTCTGTGTGGCCGACTCTCCGGAGCGGTTGCGGGGTAGGCGGCGGTGGCTGTCGTCGGTGATGGTCGTGTCCGAGCCGGGACCACCCGACTCGGTCATGCCGGTGACGTCTTGCGAGCCGCGCCACTGCTCGTCGCGGTCGCGATTCGAGTCGGTCACGATGTACCGAGCTGCTGGCTGCAGAGCGTCGTCGTACCGATCCAGGTCGTAGCCGTAGATCAGGGCCTCGGTGCCGGTCAGCAGGCCCGCTGCGGCGGCATCGACCACTCCGTCGCCGCTGCCATCGAGGATGACCACCTCGTTGACGAGGCGCACCATCCCGGCTGGGTCGGTGACCGAGCGAAGTTCGACCGAGGGAAGTGCAGTGCCGATCCGGGGGTCGGACAGCGACTGCTCGTCGATGATCGGGATGTCGGGCTGATTGACGGTCGGTTCACCGAACGACACCGTGTTGCCGAGGCCGTCGACCGGGCCGGTGAGGAGGTCGTTGAGCGGCTCAGGCCGGGGTGTTTGGAAGCGGTCGAAGGCTTGGTCGTTGGCGAGCCAGATCTGGTCGGCGCCGAGCAAGCGCGCAACCGGCGCCAGCGAGCGGGTGTCGAGGGTGCCCGACTGGATCCGGTTGTCGAGGGCGTAGAACAGGTCCATCACGCCGGGGCTTCCCAACGGCAGCAGGTCGCGGGTGAGGAGCGGCTTGTCAGTGAGGTACGGGAGCGGTGGATCCACGGTGTAGCCCCACCGGTAAGCACCGAACTCGGCCCCGGGGAACTGCAGCACCCTGGCGTCGGTGTCGCCCTGATCGAGCGCCGCTGCGGCGTCAGCCCACGCGGCGGGCACGCTCTGGTCGCGTTCGAGTCCGGCGTCGACCAAGTTGGCCCGCCACACGGACGGGACATTGATCACGACCAGTGCCAGCAACCCGATCGTGATCGCGCGCTGGCGCAGTCGCCAGGGGGCGCTCGCTTGCACCAGCGCCCCGGCGCCGAGCCCGAGCCCGAGCACCATCAGTGGCAGGGCACGGGTGCTGCTGCGCAGGGCGAGCGCCAGGCGGCTGTCGCCGACGAACTCCATCACCGGTGACGGGTCGGAGTTGGGATGTACGCCGACTGCCAGGATCACCCCGATCAGCACCAGCCCGATCGCGTACGAGCGGTGTTGCCAGCGGGTGGCCACCAGTCCGGCCAAACAGGTCATCGTGAGGGCGAAGCCGACCACGATCAGCGCCGGTGACGATTGGTACATCAGCGACGCCGCGGTGGTCGGTGCGTACGGGTCGCGGATGTAGAACAGCCAGTAGCCGAGGCCCCTGACCACTTCTGGCGCCGATGACGATGCCGAAACGGATTCGAGCGTTTCGGAGAAGCCCAACACATCGGCGCCGTAGCGGCTCTGGATGCCGAGCATCACGATCCACCACATCGACACACCGATCGCCACCAGCCCCAAACGGGCCGAGGCCGTGATGACCTGGCGGGCGGTCACCCGCTTGCTGGCCGATTCGATCGCCACCCACAAGAGGGGGCCTGGGACGATCATCAAGAAGGCGGTCGGATTGACGTGGGCGACGGTCAGGATCACCAGCCCGAACAGCGCCGGGTAGCGCCAGCCGCCCTGGCGAACCGAGTGGATCGTGAGGATCGTCAGCCAGCCGAGGGCCGCCCACGGGAGCAGCATCACCGAGGTGCGGCTGATGTACGGGAGGAGGTAGGTCGAGAGCTGGTACACCAATGCGGCGACGATCGCTGATTGTGCCGACAGGCCGAGCAGGCGGGCCAACCGCAGTACGCCCCAGCCGCCCATGAACAGCAACGTGGCGATCCAGAGCCGGTGGGCGATCCAGTCGGGGGCACCGATCGTGTCGAACAACACGAACCACGGGCCCGACGGCCACAGGTAGGTGGTCATCTGGTGTGGCACCCACCCGCCGAACTGGCTCGGGTCCCAGGTACTGACCGACATCTTGGTCAGGCGACCCGGGTCGAGGTACAGGTACAGCTTGGTGTCGGCCGGCATCCGGCCCGGTGATGAGAACAGTGCAGGCAGATAGGCGACGGCGGCCAGGATCAGCAGCAGTGTGCGGGGCGGTGATGGTGCACCGCGCTCAGCGTTCATCACGGGTGCCCGACGTTAGTCCGGTCGGGTTCGACGGCGGGCGACTTCAGCGTGCAGGCAGCGGGTGACGCCGAGTGCAGAGGCCTCCCACGTGAGGGTGCGGGCGCGTTGCAGGGCGGCGGTTGCCAGTTGTTCACGCCGGGGGTGGTCGGTGAGGACGTCGGCGATCGTGGATCCGAGTTGGTCGGGGACGACCAACAGGCCGGTGGCGCCGTCGATCACGCTGCTGTGATGGCCTCGGATGTCGGTGGCGACGCACGGGGTGCCGCACCCTGCAGCTTCGGTGAGGCTGAGTCCCCACCCTTCGGCGATCGACCCGCTGACGACCAGCCAGGCGGTTCGGTAGAGGTCGACCAGTTGCTGTTCGTCAAAGCGGCCGGGCAGTGTGATCCACGAGCCGGCCCCGGCGTGGGCCACGGCTGCTTCGAGCTCGTCGCGGCTCGGGCCGTCGCCGACGATCGTCAGGGTCAGGTCGGGGACACGCTGCTTGGCTTGGATCGCGGCTTGGATCACGGCGTCGAGTCGTTTCACCGGGGCGAGGCGGGCGACGGCCACGATCGAGGGGTGCGAGGTGCGGGTGCCGCCCGGCGAGAACTTCTCGTCGACTCCGTTGGGCACGGCGACGACGCGGTCGGGCCGGAAGCCGAGCTCGAGCAGCTCGTCGCGGGTGGCGTCGGAGGGTGTCACGGTCAGACTCGACCGGTAGAACGGCGGTGCCAGACGCGATTCCATCAGGCGTCCGGCGGCGGCCAACGGGCCGGGGAAGATCTGGTCCCACATCGGTCCGTGTACGTGGTGCAACACGGTGATGCGGGGGCGGCGGTACCAGATCGGCGACATCCATGGCACGCCGTTCCAGATCTCGACGAGTGCGTCGGACGGCCCCATCCTGCGGGTCAGTTCGGAAACGATCGTGCGCGGGAACACCGAGTACCGACTGCCGCGACGGATCACCTGATAGCCGTCACGCGAGACCAGGTCGGGCTGGCCGGCGGCGTGCGAGGTGCGGTGGGTCACCTCGAGGCCACGGGACGCCCAGCGCCGCATGAACTCGTGGGCGTGGCCCTCCGAGCCGCCTGCGTCGGGGTCGGCCAGGTCTCGCCAACCGAGCACGTGGATGCGCTGGATACCGCGGGCCTCGAGGTCGTCGACGAACCAGTCGAGGTCGGCGTCGGCCGGCACCTCGATCGGCGGGCTGGGTGCCCGGCGCCGCCACGGGAGTCTCATCCCAGTGGGAGCTTGCGGAAGATCGGGCGCGGTACGTGGCGGAGCGCCATGAACACGTAGCGCAAGATGCCCGGCGCCCACACCGTGTGGCGGCCGGACTTCATCGCTGCAACCGCCTGTTGGGCGACGTCGGCCGGGGTGGTGGCGAACGGCGCGGCGGCCATGCCTTCGGTCATCTTGGAGTGCACGAAGCCGGGCCGCACCACGGTGACCTGCACGCCCGAGCCGACCAGCGAGTCGGCCAGCCCCTGGGCGAAGGCGTCGAGCCCGGCCTTCGACGAGCCGTACACGAAGTTGCTCGCTCTCCCCCGTTCACCGGCCACGCTGGACAGCACCGTGATGTGGCCGTGGCCCTGGCGGCGCATCTGGCCGGCCAGCGCCAGCGTGCTGCTGACGGCACCCGTGTAGTTGACGTGCACCGCTTCGGCGGCTGCCTGCGGGTCGGCGTCGAAGTCGGCCTGATCACCCAACACGCCGAAGGCGACGATCGCCACGTCGATGTCACCGTGCTCGGCGGCCAGCTTGCGCACGAACGCGTCGTGGGTCTCGGTGCTGGCAGCATCGAACTGCTCGACCACCACGGTGAGGCCGTCGCGCTCGAAGTGGACCGAGTCGGTGGCATCGGGATTGCGGGAGGCCAGCACCAGCGTGCGAGCGGTCGGGGTCAGCAGTTCGTCGACGATCGCCCGCCCGATGTCGCTGGTGCCGCCGAGCAGCAGGATGGTCTGGGCTTCGTTGAGTGCGTTCTTCATGGTTCGTTCCAATTCAGGTCGAGGCGGGCGTGGCGGTGAGGCCGAGGCGGCGGCTGAGGTCGCTGGCCCATACGCCGATCGGGTCGACGCGCTGGCGCACCGCCAGCCATTCGTCGAGTCGTGGGTAGCCGCGCCGGATTGCGCTCGGTGAGGTGTGGAAGTCCTTGGCGAGATAGTGGCGTCCGCCGGCGTCGAGCACCAGTGCGTCGAGGTTGTGCAGCAGATCGGGCAGGCCCTTGACGCCGGCGCCCACATCGACCGCCAGTGTCCAGCCTCCCATCGGGAAGCTGAGCGGTGCCTGGTTGCCGGGGCCGAAGCGCTTGAGCACGGTGAGAAAGATCGGGAGCTTGGCGGCGGCAATCCGTTCGATCACGGTTCGCAGCACGTGCTCGGCTCCGAACGGAACCACGAATTGGTATTGGAGGAAGCCCTGGCGCCCGTAGACGCGGTTCCAGCCGCCGACGCCGTCGAGCGGGTGGAAGTAGGCCGGAATCGACTGGATCTCGCCCTGGCGATGCTTGGGGGCCTTACGGAACCAGGCTTCGTTGAACGCAGTGGCCGAGAGCCGGTTGATGACACCGGGGCCGGGCACCAGCGGAGGTAACGCCGCCAGTTGCTTGCCGGAGTACTCCAGCGGTGCCGCCGCCTGCTTCGGTTTGAGCTGGTCGAGCGTTGCGTGTTCGCCGTCGGACAGCACTCCCCGCCCGAGCTGTCTGCCGGTGGCGAGCAGGTCGATCCATGCCACCGAGTAGCGCACCGCTGCGTCGTGCTCGGACATCCGTTCCATGATCTCGTCGAGGTGGCCGACCCGCCGGGTCTCCACGATCATCCGGCTGGTCTCGACCGGGATCAGGCGGAACGTGGCGTCGAGGATGATGCCGGTCAGTCCCATCCCCCCGACCGTCGCCCAGAACAGTTCGTGGTCGTTGCCGGGCGCCGGGTTGGGCCCGAGTTCGACGATGGTGGTGTCGGCCAGCATCAGGCGCAGGCGAGTGACGTGCGAGCCGAACGAACCGTCGGCGTGGTGGTTCTTGCCGTGGATGTCGCTGGCGATCGCCCCGCCGACCGTGACGAATCGGGTGCCGGGTGTGACGGGCACGAAGTAGCCGCCGGGCATGATCACGGTCAGCAGATGATCGAGGCTGACGCCGCCCCCGGCCGTGACCGTGTCGGTCGCCACGTCGATCGAGATCTGATCGTCGGCGGGCGCCAGCCGCAGCACGTGCCCGCCCGAGTTCTGAGCCGGGTCGCCGTACGAGCGGCCCAGCCCACGGGCGATGCCACCTCGGTCGGGGAGTTCCTTCACGGCGGCTGCGACGGTGTCTTCGGTGACATCGATCAACTCGGCGGCGCCGGGGGCCGCCAGCCCCCAACCGGTCAGGAGGGAGCGGCGAGCGGGGGAAGCTGGATCGGTGCTGGCCACAACGCCATCAGGTTACCGATCTCAGGTGACGACACCGGTTTGCCAGGGCACGAACTCCTCCTCACCGAACCCGAGCTCCTCGCTTTTGGTCGGGCGCCCGCCGGCGGTTTCGAGGATCAGTTCGAACAGCCGCTCGCCGACCTCGTCGACCGTTTCGTCGCCGGTGGCGATCGTGCCGGCGTTGAGGTCCATGTCGCCCAGCATCCGCTCGTACACGCTGGTGTTGGTGGCGATCTTGAGACCCGGTGCCGGAGCGAAGCCCGACACGCTGCCGCGCCCGGTGGTGAAGCAGATCAGATTGCAGCCCGAGGCGATCTCGCCGGTCACCGAGCACGGGTCGTACCCGGGCGAGTCCATCACGATGAAGCCGTTGCGTTCGATCGGCTGGGCGTAGCGCAACACGTCTACGAGTGGGCTGGTGCCGCCCTTGGCGACCGCCCCGAGCGACTTCTCGGCAATCGTGGTGAGTCCGCCGGCCTTGTTGCCCGGCGTCGGGTTGTCCTCGGGTTCGCTGTACTGCCGCCACCAGGCCAGGCGATCCAGTAGCTTCTCGGCGACGGCGCTGTCGGTCGCTCGCCGCACCAGCAGGTGTTCCGCCCCATGCATCTCTGGAGTTTCCGCCAGCACCGAGGTGCCGCCTTGGCCGACCAGCAGGTCGGATGCCCGTCCGAGCGCCGGGTTGGCGGTGATCGCCGAGTAGCCATCAGAGCCGCCGCATTGCAGCCCGAGTGCGATCGCCGAAGCCGGAACGGTGCTGCGCCGATCGGTGCGGGCAGTCTCGACCAGTTCGCCCAGTGCACTGAGACCGGCCTCGAGCGTTGCGGCGCTACCACCTTCCTCCTGGATGGTCATCGCCCGCAACCGGTCGCCCGCCACCAGCCCGTACTCGTCGAGCAGGCCGGCCACCTGGTTGACCTCGCAGCCGAGCCCGAGGATCAGCGCCCCACCGACGTTGACGTGTGTGGCGTACCCGGCGATCGTGCGCCGCAGGTTGGCCAGCGAGGCGCTGTCGACCCCGATCCCGCAGCCGCCCTGGTGGGTCAGCGCCGAGATGCCGTCGATCCCCTCGGCCATGCCTCGTTCTCTGGCGTGGCGGGCGATCAGTTTGGCGACCGACGCCGAGCAGTTGACGGTGGTCAGCACCAGCACCTGGTTGCGGGTGCCGATCCGCCCGTCGGCGCGCAGGTAGCCCTCGAATGTGCGGGCCGGTCGCGTCGGTACCGGTACCAGATTGGTCGCAGCGTCATCGGCGCTGACGGGCCGACGGTCGGGAGCCACGTTGTGGCTGTGGACGTGTTCGCCGGCGGCGATCGCCTGGGTCGCCACCCCGATGACCTCCCCCAGCTTTACGATCTGATCACCGGCGGCGAGATCGCCGCGGGCCAGCTTGTGTCCGCGCATGTCGCTGCCCTCGTCGACCACGACCACCACCGTGTCGGACGGGTGAAGCACAACCGTTTGGGCAGACATTGAAACCTCCGAGGATTGCGAACTGTGTTGCGGACACTATGCGGACGCCGGCGGCGGCGTCGTGCTTGGCCGGTGTTGGGTTGGGCTGGGAGGTTGTTCGGGCTGCCTCGATGGGCGCCGATGCGGTGCCGTCGCTGACCAACCAACCGTCGGTCAGGCGGGTCCGTTCGGTCACTCGGATACTCCGACTCCGACCATTCGGGGTCGTGTGATCTGGATTGCCGATAGTCACTCGCCAAGTATCGATATGAACTATACGCTGGGGTGTTGTGCTCGGATACGAACACGTGTACGCTCATTTGCATGTCATCGGAAGCCACGCTCATCGCAAATGCAGATGATCCTGTGACGATCGATGTCGAAGCCGAAGTGGCGGCAATCGCCGGCTCCTTGAACGTGCTTGAATGCCCGCCTCGTCGAAGTCATGGCATACGCCATCGACGGCGATCAACTGATCGGCCACGGCATCCACACCCACGCCCAATGGCTCACCTATCACGCCGGTATGTCACCCCATCACGCCAACGAAATCGTGCGAGTCGCCCAACAACGCTCCTCGTTCCCGACCGTGATCGGATCATTCGACCGCGGCGAAATCGCGATCGATCAAGTCCACGTCGTGGTCACCCGAGCCCCCGCCTGGGCCGACGACCGAGTCGCCCACTTCGCCAAAAACGCCACCGTTCAACAACTGCGCCGCACGATCCGCGCCGAACGCTTCGACGGTGACCCCGAACAACCCGACCCCGCAGTTGCTGACAAGCCCGACCGCGACCGGCTCTCGACCCGACCAACCGACTCGGATCGGTGGCGGATCAACGGCGAACTCGACATCGCATCAGGCACCATCGTCGACAACGCCCTCACCGAAGCCCGTGATTCGTTGTTCGAACAAGGCCACACCGACGTCACCTGGTCCCAAGCCCTCGTCGAAATGGCGCAACGCTCCCTCGACACGATCACCTCACCGTCACGGCGCGAACGCTTCAAAACCTGGATCCATCTCGAAGCCGCCACCGGCGACGCTTCGCTCACCAACGGCTGGCAGATCCCGATCGCGATCCGCGACCACCTCGTCTGCGACGGCCAAATCCAACCAGTGTGGGAACAAGACGGCGTCCCGTTCTCCGTTGGACGATCACAACGGATCGTCCCCGACCGCACCCGACGCATCATCGAACACCGCGACCAAGGCTGCCGAGTCCCCGGCTGCACCGCCACCCGATACGTCGAGATCCACCACATCCTCCACTGGCTCAACGACGGCCCCACCGACACCTGGAACCTGCTCAGCCTCTGCCCGAAACACCATCGGATGCACCACCAAGCACTGCTCGGGATCACCGGCAACGCCGACCTCCAAAACGGAGTCACCTTCACCGACTGGAAAGGCCGAACCATCACCAACACCGGTCAACCCACCCCACCCACCGAACCACCCCCAAAACCGACCGGCGAATACCGCCACCCCTCAGGCGAACGACTCAACCGCAACTGGGTAGGCCTCGGCTGGGCCCACGACAACGCCCTCAAAGCCAGAAGAGCACAAGCCCGAACCACCCAACACCCCGACTTCCCCCACCGCAAACCACCCGATAGCTCACTCGAGTAACAACCCATCATGGCGGTTCACGTCGAAGGACCGACGGGAGCCCCGACTTCTGGTCACGGAGTAGAACCAGCACATTCTTGGCGTCGTACTGTTCAGGTAGACTAACTCGATGGACGAGTTGGCTGGGCAGCTTCGAGAGTTTGGGTTCAGCGCCAACGAGGCGCGGTGCTACGCCACACTGTTGGTTGAAGGGCGAGCGAGCGGATACGAGGTCGCCCGCCGCTCCGGTGTCGCTCGCGGAAACGTGTACACGGTGCTCGATCGGCTGCTCGAGCGGAGAGCGATAGCCCAGGCCGACGACGACACCTACATCGCGACACCGGTCGAGGAGTTCGCACTCGGCCGGCACGCCGACCTGGAGGACGCACTCGCCGGTGCGCTCGAAGGTCCTGGCGGACGTATCGCCGGTCCGATGACGTGGCTGCTCTCCCAGTGTTCGGGCACACCGCGATTCATGCTCGTGCGACCCGGCTCATCGAGCAGGCGTCGGCACCCATTCTCATCGCCGCCTTCCCCGCCGAGCTCGTCGCGCTGTCGTCCGAGTTCGATGCCGCACGCCAACGGGGTGTGACGGTCGAAGGCATCGTGTTCGGTGAAATCCCCGACGGCGTCGACTTCTGCGTTTCGCACCACCAGGCAGACGCGATCACCGAGTCACAGCACGGTCGCCTACTGATGCTCACCTCGTGGCCCGACAGCCTCGTCGCTGTGATATCCGAGGACCGAGAACCGCAGGGAGTGTGGAGCAGCACCCGCTACCTGGCGTCCGCCGTCGGCTTGTACGTGGCTCACGAGCGATTTCTGCTCGACATCTGGACGAAGCTGCCACCTGGGCTTCAGGCGGAGATCGAGCAATCATCGACGTCGCTGTCGAGCCGAATCGCCCTGGGTGGCCTCGCACCAGGCAACGACCTCGCAGCGCATCTGAGCGGAGTGATCACGCCCGACTCGGGAACGGACCGATGAACGTTCTCGGTGCGACCGCGATCACCGACGCAAGCGTCGTCATCGGTGCGACGCTGCGACCAACCCCCGTGGTCGAAATGACCGACGAGCCGGGTGAGGTGTTGGTCAAGGCCGAGAGTTTGCAGCCGACGGGATCGTTCAAGATTCGAGGGGCGCTGAACAAACTCCACTGCCTCACGGCCAACAACCCTGAGGTGTCGGGGGTGGTCGCCTATTCGACCGGCAACCATGCCCAGGCGGTGGCCCTCGCCGCTCGGCGTCACAACCTGACGGCCACGATCGTGATGTCGCACGACGTGCTAGAGGCGAAGATCCAAGCGACCCGCCGACACGGCGCAAACATCGTGTTCGCCGACCCGACCTCGGACGCTCGCAAAGCCGCTGCGGAGGAACTCGCCGAACGAGAATGTCTCGCACTCGTCGCACCGTACGACGACTACGACGTGATGGCGGGCCAAGCCACGATCGTCACCGAACTCATCGATCAGATCGGTTGCCACGATGCAACGATCTACGTGCCGATCGGCGGAGGCGGACTGATCGCAGGTGTCGCGTCGGCGGTGCGCCACCTGGCCCCGCGCTGGCGAGTCATCGGCGTTGAGCCAGAACTCGAGAACGACGCCTTCCAGTCGCTACGCGCTGGCTATCGAGTCAGCCTTGACGGGCCGAGCGCTTCACTCGCCGATGCAATCAAGGTGCAAACCCTTGGCGACCTCACCTACCCGATCATTGCCAGCAGCGTCGACGACATCGTCACCGTCACCGAGTCCGATATTGCGGCGTACACGATCAGCGCTGCCGAGAAGCTCAATCTCGTGGTCGAGACGTCGGCCGCCGTGGCGCTTGCTGCCGCAGCCAAACACACGGGCAACAGACCCGCAATCGCCATCGCGACCGGCGGAAACATCACCCTCGATGCCCTCCAACGCCTTCGACAACCACTGTGATCACGGCACCGTCGGTTCCCGTTTGACGGTCGAGAGAGCACGGCGTGGTGGGGGTGCTCTAGGGTCGGGGAATGCGAGTTGGCGACAGGCATGGTTCGGTGTGGCATGGCCGATAGTTCATCGTTCGACAACGCAATGACGGACTCGCCGGCCGGCGACCGTTACCGGATCATCGTCGACGACGCCGAACGATCGAAGCGTTGGTTCCGCAGCCTCGGGGTGCTGATCGCGAACGTCGCCGGCTGGTTCGAAGGGCTGGGCAGCGGCCCGAGCAACCCAGGCGGCCGCACCATCAAGGTCATGGACAACACCACCGGATTGGTCGTCTTGGAGTTCGTCGAGGAGTTCGGCGACGACGCCCAAGTTGGACTCTCGACATTGCACAGTGACATCGAGTCGCAGACAGTCGGTGAGTTCCGAACGAAGTGGCTCTGACTCGGCAGGCAACCAACGGACGCTGCCATGACCTCACGTCATGGGTTCGAGTCTCGGGGTCTGGGTCGATCCCGACGGTATTCTCGGTGCGGGCCGGCAGGTAGGCACCGGTTCGTTCGTCGATTGGAGGGCTCGTGAACACCAAAGTTGATGCGTACGTGGGGCGGTCGGAGAGTTGGCCGGATGTGATCACTGAGCTGCGGCCGATCCTGCTCGGGTGTGGACTGAGCGAGGCGATCAAGTGGGGCAAGCCTTGTTACAGCCATGGCGACAAGAACATCTTGATCCTTCAGGAGATGAAGGAGTTCCTGGCGGTGATGTTCTTCAAGGGTGCGCTGCTGGCCGATCCTGCCGGCGTGCTCCAATCACAGGGGCCGAACTCACGGTCGGCGATGCGAATTCAGTTCACCTCGGTCGACGACGTGGTTCGGCTGGCGGACACCGTCGAGGCCTACGTTGCCGAAGCGATCGCTGTCGAAGAAGCCGGCCTGGAGGTCGGTCCGGCGCCCGAGTTGGTACTGGTGGAAGAACTCCAAACTCGGCTGAATCAAGACTCTGCGTTGAAGGCTGCCTTCGAGGCTCTCACCCCTGGGCGCCAGCGCGAGTACCACCTGCAGATCTCGAGCGCCAAGCAATCGGCTACCCGCCAGGCCCGCGTCGAGAAGTTCGTCCCCAAAATCCTCGACGGGAAGGGTTTCCGCGACCGGTGAAACGCCACGTCAGTACGGCCAGTCGGGAACCGGGCGGCCAAGTCGGCGCAGCAGCTTGGCGAGGCCGAGCGTCAGCAACGCTTTGAGGATCACGTTCTTGGCGAACCAGGGCAACTGGGCGAGCTGCTTGGCGGCGTTGAGCGGCCGGCTTCCTTCCGACGAGACCTCGTAGACGGCCAGCGACCGCGACCGTGACCGGTAGCGGAAGCTGCTGCTGAACAAGAGTTCTCGCAGGATCGCCAGGGTGACGCCGATCGAGGAGAACGAATCGTGGATCAGGAGTGTGCCGCCCGGCCTGAGCTTGACGCCCCAGTCGCGAATGTCGGCTCGGGCGGGTGCGTAGCGGTGGGCCCCGTCGACGTAGAGCACGTCGATCCCGCCGTCGACCAGATCGAGCGCAGCGCTCGAGAACTCACGGATGTGGGTGACTCGGTCGCTCACTCCGGCGGCGACGAGGTTGGCCTCGAACGTGGCGTGGTCGTCGGTCGCGGCAGCTTGATAGCCGTCGATCTCCTGGGGGCCGCGGTCGTTGCCGGCGTGGGGGTCGATCGCCACGATCTCGACACCTGGCGCTGCCGCCATCGCCAACACGATCGTGGAGCGGCCCTGAAAGCTGCCGATCTCCACGATGCGACCTCCCGGCGGGCACGCCGCCGCGGAAGCGTGAAGCGCTCGACCCTGGCCTTCGGTCATCCAGCCCTCGACGTCGGCGACGGCCAACCAGGCCTGGTCGAATGACGAGCGGTCGGTCACGTGTACACCGCG
This sequence comes from uncultured Acidimicrobiaceae bacterium, assembly GCA_963700265.1. Taxonomy (GTDB): domain Bacteria; phylum Actinomycetota; class Acidimicrobiia; order Acidimicrobiales; family Ilumatobacteraceae; genus Ilumatobacter. Next base: position 532,776 of record CAVOWX010000015.1, read on the forward strand.
ACACCGAACACGATCGCCCAGATCAGCCCGAGCACCTGCAACACGCGGTCTCGGCCGAAGACCTCTTCGGGGGCGGCCCCGTGGCCTTGGTCGAGCATCAGGGCGTAGCGCAGGAACGCCGCCAGCATCGGCACGATCGACAACTCGTAGTACGGCAGATCGCTTCCGGCCAGCTCCTTGGTCTCGAACGCCCACACGCAGTAACTCACCAGCGCTCCACCGCAGGTGACGGCAAGCACGAATCGCAGATAGCCCTCGGTGTAGTCGCCCAGCGTCGAACGAATCTCGTGGGCGCCTTCTCCGAGCTCGACGGCCTCGGCGTATCGCTTACCCGTCACGATGAACAGCGAACCGAACGTGGTCACCAGCACGAACCAACTCGACATCGGCACGTCCACCGCCACGGCACCTGCCGTTGCCCTCAACACAAAACCCGAGGCGATCGCCACCAGGTCGAGTACGGCGACGTGCTTCCATACCGCGCTGTAGCTGAGCGTGATCACCATGTAGGCCGCCAGCACCGCCACCGGCTGCCAGCGTGCGGTCAGCGCCGCTACCCCGAGCGCCATCAGCGGTAGCAGTGTTCCGACCAGCTTGGCGGTGCCGAGCCCGACTTTGCCTGCGGCGATCGGGCGCTTCGACTTGGTGGGGTGGGCGCGGTCGGCCTCGACATCGAGCACGTCATTCCAGAAGTAGGTGCCGCTCGCCGCCAGACAGAAGGCGATGAACACGAGCACCGCTCGGCCGAGCAACCCCGGCTGATCGAGCACGCCGGCCGCACCGGGAGCGGCGAACACCAGGATGTTCTTCAGCCATTGCTTGGGGCGGGCGGTGCGGATCAGTGCGTTCATGGGGTCGGGTCAGACGGTCGCAGCAACGCTAGCGAGCGGTTCGGTCACCCAGACCGGATGGTCGGCCAACTCGAGCATCGCCCGATCGCCGTTCGAGTCTCCGTAGGCCCAGATCGTCGCCCGCTCACGGATCACCCCGGCCGTCTCCATCCACGCCTGCAGTCGGCGGACCTTCTCCTCAGCCCGGCAGTTGGCACCCTTCAGCCGACCCGTGCACACGTCGTCGGCATCGAACTCGACCTCGGTGGCGAGCACGGCCTCGACTCCGAGATCAGCGCCGACCAACTTCACGTACTGGACGTATGAGGCGGACACGATCAGCACCCGGTGGCCTTGCTCGACATGCCACCGCAGCCGAGCCTCGGTGTCGTCACGAAGACCGCCTGCCAGGATTCGCGCCGCCAGCTCGGAGGCGTGGCGATCGAACTGCTGGCGGGACACCCCACGCAACGCAACGTCGGTGGCAGCAAGCCGCAACGCATTGCGGTCACGCTTCATCAGCGCAGGCAGTACGCGGTGCACCCGCTTCGTGAGGCCGGCCACGAGTCGGACGTTGCCGACGAAGCTACGCAGGAACGGCACGACACTGTCGTGGCGGGTCAACGTTGCGTCGAAGTCGAAGGCGGCGATCGTGGTCGCCGTCATCCGAACGAATCCTCCAACATCGACCAGAAACCCGGCCAGCTCTTCGACACCACGTCCGGGTCCTCGATCTCGATGCCGGCCACCAATGAGCCGAGCACCGCAAACGCCATCGCCAACCGGTGATCGTGATGAGTGGCCAGCCGAGCAGGGCGCAGCAGCGCCAGGGAGGGCCGGATGTCGAGCCCGTCGTCGGTCTCATCGAGGTCGACGCCGGCCTTGCGCAGCTCGGCAACCAGGTCGCCGAGCCGGTCGCTCTCCTTCTCCCTGATGAAGCCGACGCCCCGAATCCGGCTCGGAGTCGAAGCGACAGCCGCCACGACAGCCATCGTGGGAACCAGATCGGACACGTCGGCCATGTCGACGTCGATCCCGGTCAGCGGGCCCGACCGGTTGACCCGCACCATCTCGTCGTCTCGTTCCACCTCGCAGCCCATCGCTTCGAGGAGCTCGGTGAATCGGGCGTCACCTTGCAACGCACCCAGGCCGAGGCCGTCGATCCGCACCGCTCCCCCGACGACGGCGCCGACCGCCAACGGATAGCTGGCCGATGAGGCATCGGGCTCGATCGACAGCTCGACCGGTTGGTACTCGCCACTGGCGACGGTGATCAGGTCGTCGCCGATCTCCACATCGCCACACCCGAACCAGCCCATCGCCGTCGCCGTCAGCTCCACGTACGGGCGTGAGATCAACTCGGTCGTGATCCGAAGCTGTAAGCCACCGGGCAGGTACGGCCCGATCAGCATCAGCGCCGAGATGTACTGACTCGACACATCTCCGCGGATCTCCGCCACGCCAGTGACCGGCCGCCCATGGATCGCCGCCGGAAGGTTTCCGAAAGACTCCCCCGGAGTCACCGCCACACCGAGCTGGACGAGTGCCTCGTGGAGCGGGCCGAACGGTCGACGCCGTAGCGGAGGGTGGCCGTCGATCGTGATCACCTCGTCGGACAGCGCTGCCAGCGCCGTGACAAACCGCGAGGTGGTGCCGGCCAGACCGGCGTGCAGCGTGTGCGGACCGGGCGCCCAGTCGGTGCCGACCCCGGTGATCGAGACTCGGTCCCCGTCGAGCTCGGCGTCGAGGCCGAGTTGGCGCAGGCAACCCAACATCGCCACCGTGTCGTCGCCGTCGGGAACATTCGTCAGCTCGCTCGTACCGCGGGCCAACGCTGCACACACCAGCGCCCGATTGGCGATCGACTTCGAACCCGGCACCGATACCACGGCATCGACCGGACCGACGATCGGGCGAACCAGGCGCGTGGTGACCATCGTCGGGATCAGCCTCAGACCAGCGGCGAGACGGCCGGCTTGAACCCGCGGGCGATCAAGCCACCGCGGAACACTTCGCTGGACTCGGCGTCGACCAGCACCACGGCGACACCACGGTTGCCCTCGGCCATGTGAACGACCTCGAAGTTGGAGATGTTGACGCCCAGGTCTGCGGCCAGCGTGAACACCTCGGCGGCGGCGCCGGTGCGGTCGGGAATCGGAATCCGAACCTCGGCGAACGACTCGGGGTGAGCGACCCGTCCAGGCAGGTTGGTGCGGGCGTCACGAGCCGCCGCCAGCAAGCCGCCCAGTGCCTCTCGATCGGCCACATCGACCACGTCGCGAATCTCGGACAGGCCGTCGATCAAACCACTCAGCGCCGTCACGATCGCCGCTCGGTTCTCGGCACAGATGTCCAGCCAGATCGCCGGATGGCCAGACGCGATTCGGGTCATGTCGCGGAATCCGCCGGCGGCCAGCCGCAACAGGGCGGCGTGCTCGTCGGCACGGTCGGCTGCGAGCTTCATCAGCGTCGCTGCCGCCAGGTGTGGCACGTGGCTGACCACGGCGACCACCTGGTCGTGGCGTTCGGGTGTGAGGGCGACCACCTCGGCGCCGAGTTGGCGCACCACCCCGCTGATCATGGCCAGCGTGTGGTCGTCGCTCTCGGCTCCCGGTGTGAGCACCCACACGGCGCCGTTGAACATCTCTCCGTCGGCACCATCGAGCCCATCGAGCTCGCTGCCGGCCATCGGGTGCCCGCCGATGAAACGTGGGTCGTCACAGGCCGCGCACACCGGCCCCTTGACCGATCCGACGTCGGTCACCGCCCCCGTGGTTTCGCCGAGCGCCCGCTTGACCTGATCAGCAACAGCCAGCACCGGCACGGCGACGAACGTGATAGCAGCCTCCGGGTCGAGCCCGGCGGCATCGACGACGCTGCCCTCCAACGCACGGGCAACGATCGCCTCAGAAGTGTCGTCGCCGTGTACCCGCCAACCACGCTGGCGCAGACCGAGCGCAATCGACCCACCGACCAGACCGAGCCCGATCACGTTAGCGGTGCGCTGCGGGGCGCTCGACGGTGTTGTCACGAGGGCTGATCGTACCGGCGCACTTGTTCGGCAACCGCCTCGGTCAGCGCTCGGCGCTCGCCGGTGGAAAGCTCGCGATAGTCACCGGGACGCAACGAACGATCGGTGATCGGCCCGACCCGAGTGCGCACCAGACGCAGCACCGGGTGCCCGAGTGCGTCGCACATTCGGCGCACCTGGCGATTGCGGCCCTCGTGGATGGTCAACCGGATCACGCCGGGGCTGGGTTGCGAGGCCGTCGCCGGAGCGGTGATGCCGTCCTCCAGCTCGACACCCAGGCGCAGGCGACGCAGCGAGCTGGCACTCAACTGCCCGCGCACGTGTACCAGGTATTCCTTCTCGACACCGTGGCTGGGGTGCGTGATGCGGTGCGCCAGATCGCCATCGTTGGTGAGCAACAACAGGCCCTCGGTGTCGGCATCGAGCCGTCCGACCGGAAACACCCGAGGCTCACTGGGTACCAGGTCGACGACGGTCTTGCGGCCGTGCGTGTCTTTGGCGGTGGTGACCACACCGGTCGGCTTGTTGAGCAGGTAGTACACCAGCCCCGGCTTCACGCCGACAGGCGCATGATCGACCTCGATCAGATCGTGCTCGGGGTCGACCCGCCGCCCGAGTTGGGCGACCTCGCCATTGACGGTGACGCGGCCCTCGGCGATCAGTTCCTCACACACCCGCCGACTCCCCCAACCGGTCGACGCCAGCACCTTCTGCAGTCGGTCGCCGGTCGGAAGCTGCAGATTCTTGGCCGCCTGCTGTTCCCACAGCGGCGGCTCAGGCTCGGGAAACTCAGGTGGTTGCGGTGCCATCATCGTGTCTGGGCTCGGAACCGATTTCCGGAAGCGCCGCATCGGGGATCTCGATCGGGTGTACCCGCAACCCTTGCTCGAGCGCTTCGACGACGTCGGCGTCGGGGATGAACTCTGCGATCGGTGGCAGGTCGTCAATCGTGTCGATCCCGAGCTTCTCCAGAAACTGCGCCGTGGTGCCGAACAGGATCGCTTGGCCCGGTCCGTGGTCCCGGCCGACCTCGTCGATGTAGCCGCGAGCCTGGAGGGTGCGGATCACGCCGTCGGGGTCGACACCGCGGATCGATGCGACCTGAGCGCGAGAGATGGGCTGTTTGTAGGCGACGATTGCCAACGTTTCGAGTGCAGCACCCGACAGGCGTGCCTTCTGGTCGTGCAGCACGAACCGCTCGACGTACGGCGTCTGATCGGAATGTGTTTGGTAACGGAAGCCACCGGCCACCCGCTTCAGCTCGAACCCCCGCTGCTGGGTCACGTATTCGGCGGCCAGCTCGTCGCACCAACGCTCGATCGAGGCGACGGGCTGCTCGATCAGCTGCGCCAACAGGTCGGTCGGCACCGGATCGTGGGAGACCATGATGACGGCCTCGATCGCACGCTTGAACGATGCGATCTGTTGTTCGACCGGGAGCAGCTCGTCAGACATGGCGAAGCAACCCTACGGCCTCAACCGTCGTAGGCGTCGATCAGGATCGACTCGAGCCGACACATCGTCGGGCGCACACCAGGCGATCTCGATGTCGCCGAACCGGTGCGGTTGATCGATCTCGACGTAGCCCTGCTTGAACAGCTCGAGCACTGCCAGAAACCGCACGATGACCTCGATCCGGTCGGCCAGGTCAGCCGTGAGCCGACGAAAGCTGATGCGACCAGTGCGCGGCAACTCGTCGATCAGCTCGGCGACCGCCTCGGCGACCGTGATCTTGATCGGATCGACGTGGAAGAGGTCGACGATCGGCACCGGCCGCGGCGTGAGTGCCCTGATGGCGGCGCTCTGGAACCGGCGCAGACTGGTTCCTTCGAGCAGGTCGGGCATCATGCCGGCGAAGCGCTCGTCGGCACCGACGGTGCGCGGGAACGACAGATCGGCCTCGTCGGCCAGGGCGTGGAAGATCTTGGCGACGTCTTTGAAGGTCTTGCACTCGATCAGGCGAGCGAGCAGCAGATCTCGCTCTTCCCACAGTGCGAACTCCTCGTCGAGGTCCATGTCGTTCGAGCCGGGAAGCAGACGCCGGGTCTTGAGCTCGACCAGCGTGGCGGCGATCAGCAGGAACTCGGTGGCGATGTCGAGGTCGAGCGATTGCAGCTTCTCGATCTCGGCCAGGTAAGCGTCGACGATCCGCGACAGGTCGATCTCGTACAGATCGACCTGCTCTTTCAAGATCAGCTGCAACAGCAGATCGAACGGACCGTCGTAGATCGGGGTGTGGACGTCGATGGACATGTGATGCGTAGGTTACCCGGTGTAGTTACATCCGTGTAACCCAAATGACGGATTGTGCCAGGCACACACCGTCACGTGCCATGACGGATTGTGCCAGGCACATCCCGTCACGTGGACCCCGGACCGTCCTTTTGTCCCTGGCCGACTACGACTCTTCGAAGCTTGGTTCTTCAACGTTCGCCGTGTCGATGGGCGACTCTTCCGGGGTCGGTGCTTCGGAGGTCGACTCTTCGAGTTTCCAGTCGGGGGCCTCGCCCGTCTCCAACTCGATCAGGTTGGCCTTGGCATGACGCCAGGCGAGGTCCGCTTCTTGGACTCCCCTGCCGGATGCCCGAGCCGACTTGGCCGAGGCGATCGCCTTGTCCAGCTTTCGCTTGGCGACCCGGACGGCCTCGGCGTGGTCGGCCGCCAACTGAGCCAGCCTGGCCGCCTCTTCGCGCTCGGCCTTGATCCGACGCTGCTCGGTGCGCTTTCGCTCGTCGGATTGCTTGACCGCCTTGGCGAACCGCACGATCGGGTCCGGATGCTCTGGCTGCTTCTTGTTTCGCCGACGAGAAGGCATACCCGGACTCTACGATCCTGAAACGCCCACCGGAGTGATCGGGCAGGCCAGGTAGCCTCGCAAATCGTGACTCGAGTGCTTTCCTGTATCCAGCCGACCGGCGACGTCCACCTGGGCAATTACCTCGGTGCGCTTCGCAACTGGGTGGCCGACCAGCACGACAAGGACGTCTTTCACGGCATCGTCGACCTGCACGCGCTCACGATCACCGAGCAGCCAGGCGTACTCGGTGAAACCACGTTGAACCTGGCGGCGATGTTGTTTGCGATCGGGCTCGACCCCGAGGTGGCAACCGTGTTCGTGCAGAGCCACGTCCCCGAACACTCGCAGCTCGGTTGGGTGATGGAGTGCACGGTGTCGTTCGGCGAACTGAGCCGGATGACCCAGTTCAAAGAGAAGACCGCCAAGCGCGAGGGCAACTTCATCTCGGCCGGCCTGTTCACCTATCCGGCCCTGCAAGCGGCCGACATCGTGCTGTACGGCGCCAACGAGGTCCCGGTCGGCGACGATCAACGTCAGCACATCGAGATCACCCGTGATGTCGCGATCCGGTTCAACCACCGATTCGGCGACACGCTCGTGATCCCGGAAGCCGTCACCCCCAAGGCCGGTGCCCGCGTCATGGACCTCCAGGACCCAACCTCGAAGATGTCGAAGTCGTCCGACAGCGACTCCGGCTGCATCATGATGCTCGACGACCCGAAATCGATCATCAAGAAGTTCAAGCGGGCCGTCACCGACTCCGACAGCGAAGTGTTCTACGACATCAAGGCCAAGCCCGGCGTCAGCGGCCTGCTCGACATCCTGGCGGCCGCCACCGGCGGAGATCCCAACCGGCTTGCCGAACAGTACGACCAGTACGGCCCACTCAAGGCGGACACCGGCGAGGCCGTCGTGGCGCTGTTGGAACCGATCCAGGCCCGATACCACGAACTGATCAACGACCGAGCCGAGCTCGCTCGCCTGTTGCGGGTCGGTTCCGGCCGGGCCCGCACCGTGGCGTCGGCCACGCTCGATCGCGCGTCTACGACGCGATCGGCATGTTGCGGGCGTGACACCGGTCGATCGCCGCATCGTCGCCCTGGCGCTGCCGGCGCTCGGCTCGCTGGCCGTCGAGCCGGTCTATGTGCTCGTCGACACCGCGATCGTCGGGAGGCTGGGCACCGAGCAACTCGCCGGATCTGGCGATCGCGGCGACGGTGCTGTCGTTCATCTTCGCCGGTGCCAACTTCCTCACGTACGGCACCACCGAACGCGTCGCCCGCATGCTCGGCGCCGGCCGTCGTGCCGAGGCCGCCAACGTCGGTGTCCAGGCGATGTGGCTGTCGCTGGCATGTGGCATTCCCGCCGCTCCACTCCTGTACTTCGGCGCCCGCTCACTGTCGGGGTTGTTCGGGTCGTCCGAGCACGTGCTCGACCACGCCGAGACCTACCTCTCGATCAGCGCCATCGGCGTACCGTTCTTCCTGATCACGCTCGCCGCACAGGGGGTGATGCGCGGCGCCTCCAACTACATCACGCCGCTGTGGGTACTGTTGTGGGCAAACGTCGCCAACCTCGTGATCGAGCTGGTGTTCGTGTTCGTGCTCGACATGGGTGTCGCCGGCTCGGCGTGGTCGACCGTGATCGCCCAGGTCGGCGCCGCCTTCGCCTTTCTCTGGATCCTGCGCCCGCAACTGCGGGCTGCATCGATCAGGCGTCCCGACCGGGCGGGTATCAAGCCCCTGATGTCGGCCGGTCGATACCTGCTGCTGCGTGTTGGCTCGATGATGGCCGTGTTCGGCGGCGCCACCGCTGTGGCGGCACGCATCGACGAGCCGACGCTGGCTGCCCATCAGGTCGTGATGAGCTTGTTCGCATTCCTCGCTCTCACCCTCGACGCATTGGCTGTGCCGGCCCAAACCATCGTCGCCGAGGAGCTCGGCAAGGACGACGTGCCGACTGCGGCGCATGTCGCCAGGCGGGCGGTCAGGCTTTCGATCGGAACGGGTGTCGTGCTGTTCCTTGCCGTGGCCGCCCTCGCACCCGTGCTTCCCCGCGTGTTCTCCGACGACTCGGAGGTAGTCAGCCGGGCGACGGGTGGCATGCTGTGGCTCGCCGTGATCCTGATCCCTGGGGCGATCGCCTTCGCCCACGACGGAATCCTGATCGGCGCCGGCGACTACCGCTTCCTCGGGCGGGCGGCGTTCGGGTATCTGATCGTGGTCGTACCCGTCGCGGTGCTCACCTTGTTGGTACCCGAGTTGGGGATCGCCGGGATCTGGGGCGGCCTGTTGGTGTGGATGGTCGTGCGCGCCGTGGTCAACGACCGCAGGACCCGCAGCGTGCTCGCCTACTGACGCGCTGAACTACTTTTCTGGTCGGTGACGATGACCCAGCTCCGAGTGCGGTCATGCCTGTGCCGTGTTGATCGCCGCGGTCACGCTGTCGGGTTGCATCGGGGCCAAGAGTCGATCCGAGTTCGAGGCGATCGTGCAAGCCCGCGCAGGCGGCGTGTCAGCGACCACGTTCGACGTCACCAGTCAGGCCCGGTCGCACGCCTTGAGTACTTCGTAGGCCGGGCCGCGCTCGTCGATCAACTCGACCGTGTGCCGGCTCGGAACCGGCTCGCTGGGCCAGCGCAGCACCGATCGCCTCGTGGTCGTGATACAGCCGAAACCGCTCGGTTCGGCCGACCCACGATCGTGGCCAGCACCCTCCCCCACGTACCGAGACCACACTCGATCTTGCCGACATCGTGGAGCAGCGCACCGGCCCGCTCGGCGCGGGTCGCCTCGGGGCGGGCCTCGACGAAACGGCGCGCCACCTTGGTGGAATGGCGGCGGTCCTGATTCGACATGGACACCCACAACGCGAGCTCGCCCGGCAACAGCTGTGCCTGTGCCCACGCCTCCTCATCCGGGTCGGGTGGCCGGCTCGACAACGAGCCGAAGAACCGGGCCGCCAGATGGTGTGGGTGGGTCAGGAGCTGATGCGGCTTGCTCACGACGAACCCCGACGAACCGCTCGCGGATGTGCCATCCGGTAGACCTCCCACAGTCGTTCCTGGCTGACCCTCGTGTACACCTGGGTCGTCGAAATCGAGGCGTGGCCGAGCATTTCTTGCACGATCCGCAGGTCCGCACCGTGGTCGAGCAGGTGGGTCGCACACGAATGCCGTAGCACGTGGGGCGACAGCTGTTCCTTGATGCCTGCTCGCTCGCCGTACTTCTTGATCACCAACCACGCTCCTTGTCGGCTCAGGCGACCGCCGCGCTGATTGAGAAACACAGCCTCGGCGTCTCCGCGCCGCTTCCATCGGTCGGGAACCAGTCTTGCCCGACCCGATCGGCGAGAACCAGTCGTCGATGGCTGTTGCAGCGCTGCTCCCGAACGGCACGACCCGTTCCTTGGAACCCTTGCCGAACAATCGCACCAACGAGTCGTCGAACGTGATGTCTCCGATCGACAGCCCGACCACCTCGGACACACGTGCGCCGGTGGCATACAGCAACTCCAACAGCGCCCGGTCCCGGCGGTGGAGCGGATCGTTACCGACCACCGCGTCGAGCAGACTCGTCACCTGTGCCTCGCTCAACGGTTTCGGGATTCCGGAGGGAACCCGCACCCCGTCGATCCGCATCGTGGGATCGTCGGGGCGAATCTGTTCGGTGGCGAGGTACCGGTGCAACATGCGGATCGCGGCAATCTGGCGGGCAACCGTCGATGGCGCCCTTCCCGAGCTGCGTTGTTCGGCCACCAGATGGGTCAGGTGATCGTGGTTGACCGTGATCGGTGTCAGGTCTCTGGCGAGCAACCAGGCCTGATACTGGCGCAGGTCGCGACGGTAGGCCTGAATCGTGTTCCGGGACCGCCCGCGTTCGGCGGTCATCCACATCAGGAATTCCTCGACCTCCAGCGGCAGCTCGACGGCGCCCATCGCTGGCCTGATCAATCGCCCTTCGACGCCTCGTGGCGCAGTCGCCGATCGGTGGCGAGCAGTCCGGCGACGGTCTTGGCGTCGCAGATCTCGCCGCCATCGATCATCGCCAGCGCGTCCTCGAGCGGCAGGTGCAAGAGCTCCATCTCGCGCTCCTCAGGGCCCTGGCGTTCGTGGTCGACCACGGTGCAGTCGGTCGCCAAGAAGATCGAGCACACCGAATCGCTCATGCCCGGAGACGAAATCATGTCGAGCAGATGCACCATCTCACCGGCCGCCAATCCGGCCTCTTCGATCAACTCCCTGCTGCCCGTTTCGGCCGCCGGTTCGCCAGGCACATCGCGCATCCCTGCCGGGATCTCGATCACATTGCGGTGGAACGGCGGCCGGTACTGGCTGATCAGCACTACCGACGGGAGGCCCTCGGCGTCGAACACCAGCGGCACGACACCGACCGAACCGGGCGATCGCACGATGTCGCGCTGGAATCGCTCTCCGGTCGGCGATTCGAAGTCGGCGACGACGACCTTCCAGACGTGCCCATGGTGGACGTCGGTGTCACCGAGGTGGGCGAACCCGGTCATGCAGAACTGTCGAGGCTGTCGGCGTTCGCAGTTGCCGATGCCGACGCTTCGTTGAGCATCCGACGCAGTCCGGGAGGCGTTGCGTCGCGGCGTGCCAAGGCAGCCCCGATCAAGTCGCGGAACAGCGGGTGGGCACGATCGGGACGGCTCTTGAACTCGGGGTGGGCTTGGGTTGCCACCCAGTACGGATGATTCGACAGCTCGATGAACTCCACCAGCCGCTTGTCCGGCGAGGTGCCGCTGCACACGAATCCGGATTCCTCGAACCGAGTCCGAAAGCGCGGGTTGAACTCGTAGCGATGGCGGTGCCGCTCGCTCACGACCGGCTCACCGTAGGCAGCGGCCACTTTGCTGCCCGGCTTCAGCACGGCGTAGTAGGCGCCGAGCCGCATCGTGCCACCCATGTCGGTCACGTCGCGTTGGTCGTGCATCAGATCGATCACCGGATACTTCGTGGTGGGATCCATCTCGCTCGAGTTGGCCCCGACCATGCCCAACACGTTGCGGGCGTACTCGGTCGTCATGGCGTGCAATCCGAGGCACAACCCGAGACATGGCACGTCCTCCTCGCGGGCGAACTGGGCTGCCGCTATCTTGCCTTCGAATCCTCGCGAGCCGAACCCACCAGGGATCACGATGCCATCGAGATCGCGGCAGGCGGTCAGAGGCGAGCAGGCCCTCGACGTCCTCCGCTTGGATCCAATCGATCTCGACCTTCGCCCCGTGATGGAAGCCGGCATGCTTGAGCGCTTCGACGACCGACAGGTAGGCGTCGGGCAACTCGACGTACTTGCCGATCAGACCGATCTTGACGGGCGCCGTCGACTGCTCGACTCGCTCGACCAGTTTCGCCCACGGAGTGACATCGAGCTCGTGGCCCTCCATCCGCAGCACCTCGAGCGCCACCGTGTCGAGCCCTTCGTCGTGCAGGATCAGCGGCAGTTCGTAGATGTTGCCGACATCGGCAGCGTTGATCACGGCGTTCTCGTTGACGTCGCACAAGTTGGAGATCTTGCGCTTGAGCTCCTCGGGGACCGGCGCCTCGCTGCGGCACACGATCAGGTCCGGCTGGATGCCACGGCTGCGCAACTCGGTCACCGAGTGCTGGGTCGGCTTGGTCTTTTGCTCCGAGGACGGACCGATGAACGGAACGAGCGTGACATGGATGTAGCACACGTTGTCGCGCCCGGTGTCCTTGCGGAACTGACGGATCGCCTCGAGGAACGGCAGGATCTCGATGTCGCCGACGGTGCCACCGACCTCGGTGATCACGACATCGACGTCTTCGGTCGCGACCTGACGGATTCGGCGCTTGATCTCGTCGGTGATGTGCGGAATCACCTGCACGGTCTTGCCGAGGTAGTCGCCACGGCGTTCCGCTGCCAACACGGCCTGGTAGATCGAGCCGGTCGTGGCATTCGAGGCACGCGTCAAGGTCTCGTCGATGTACCGCTCGTAGTGACCCAGGTCGAGATCGGTCTCGCCGCCGTCATCGGTCACGAACACCTCGCCGTGCTCGTACGGGTTCATCGTGCCCGGGTCGACGTTGATGTACGGGTCGAGCTTCTGGAGCGTGACGCGCAGTCCACGCAGCTTCAGAAGACGTCCGAGTGAACTCGCGGTCAGGCCCTTGCCGAGCGAGCTGGCAACCCCTCCGGTCACGAAAATGTGCTTCGTCATGTTGGGGCCGACCTCCGTCATTACTGCTTGCACCGAGCAATTGCACGACGGGAGAACACCATATCCCGCGCGAGGTGCACGGCGCGCGGATTCCTCGACATCGACGACCAGAAATACGAGAAGTTCACGACTGACGCTCCCCGAGCAGGTCGCGTGCGTGCTGCACGGCGGCTGGTGTTTCGGCTCCGGCCAGCATGCGGGCGATCTCGACCACTCGCTCGTCGCCGTCGACAGCTTCCACAGATGCGAAGGTCTCGTCGCCGTGCACGGCCTTGGACACGACCAGTTGGCGGCTGGCGCAGGCGGCAACCTGCGGGAGGTGGGTCACGATCAACACCTGGTGATGGGCACCGAGATCGGCCAATGCCTGCCCCACCGCTGCCGCCGCCGAACCCCCGATGCCGGCGTCGACCTCGTCGAACACCAACGTCGCCGCACCGCCTTGATCGCCGGCGCTGCTGAGCACGAGCCGCAGGGCGAGCATCGCCCGCGCCAGCTCACCGCCCGACGCAACCCGACTGAGCGGCAGCATCGCCGACCCAGGGTTGGCCGACAGCAGAAAGCGGACCGCATCGCCTGGGTGGTCGTCGGGCCCCTCGCCGATCTCGATCGCGACCGCCGCATTCGGCATCGCCAATGTCTGCAGGCGGGACTCGACCGCGGCTGCCAACTCAGGAGCCACAGAGCGACGGTGCTCGCCGACCGCCCTCGCTGCCTCGCGTTCCGCGGTGGCTGCCGCTCGACGTTCGTGATCGAGCTCGGCGGCACGCCGGTCATAGTGCTCGAGCTCACGCAACCGTTGTTCGGCCTCGGCGTGGAAACGCCATCACTTCTGCCAGATCGTCGCCGTACTTGCGGCGCAGGTCGGCCAACAGTTGTCGCCGAACTCGAATCTCGGACAGCCGATCAGGGTCCTCGTCGATCTGTTCGGCACGCGCCCGGAGCTCCACTGCGACGTCGGCCAGCTCGGCGCTGAGCCCGTGCAGCCGCTCGATCAGGTCGGCGTACGGTTGGCGATCCCCGAGTGCGGCCAGCGCTGCGCCGGCCTGATCGTGCGCTCCGCCGTCGCCTCGCAGCAGCTCGAGTGCTGCCTCGCCCGCCTGGCGATGAGCGACGGCGTCGGTCAGAACCGACTCCTCGTTCACCAGCAGATGGTCTTCTTGGGGATCGTCGACACCGGCAGCATCGAGTTCGTCGACCTGGAACCGCAAGAGGTCGATCTCGCGTGCGCGCGCCTTCTCGTCGCCGCCCAACATCGCCAACTCGGCATCGAGTTCGGTCAGCCGCGCCCGCGCTGCCTGGAGCGGAGCGAGGTCGATCGCACCGAACTCGTCGAGCGCCGCCCGTTGCGTTGCGGTCGACAGCAGGCTCTGGTGTGCGTGCTGACCGTGCAGGTCGATCACGTTCCCGGTCAGGTCGGCCAATGTGCTGACCGTCGCCGGGCGTCCGTTGACGTAGGCCCGCGACCGGCCCGTTGCCGGGATCACCCGCGAGAGGACGATCTCTTCGGTTCCGTTCGCGGTTTCGACCTCGATCCGGCCGTCGATTCGCGCCTCGTGTGCGCCGGCTCGCACGATCGATGCGTCGGCACGGCCGCCGACGAGCAGGTCGATCGCCTCGACCAGCATCGTCTTACCGGCGCCGGTCTCACCGGTCAGCGCCGTCACGCCGCCGCCCAGCACGAGCGCCGCCCGTTCGATTACACCCAGGTTCTCGATGTGCAGTTCTGTCAGCACGATGCAGTTCTACCAGGAGGGTGTGTCATCGATCGGTGAGACCGAACTTGGCCTTGAGCACCTGGTGATAGTGATGGGCACCGAACCGCACGAATCGGGCGGTTGCCGCTGATGGCACGCAACGTACGGTGCCGCCCGTCGTCAAGTCATAGACCGGCCGACCATCCACGACCACCGACGCATCGCGGTCTCCGAGCACCTCGATCTCGACGGTCTCGTTGGGGTCGAGCACCAGGCTGCGGTCGAACAGGGTGTGCGGTGCGACCGGTGTGACCAGCAACGCTCGGTGCTTGGGCGACACGATCGGACCGCGAGCCGACAGCGAGTAGGCGGTCGAACCGGTCGGAGTCGACACGATCAAGCCGTCGGCCGCATACGACGTGAACGGCTCTCCATCGATCCTCACCAGCAGGTTGACGGTGTGCCCGGAGTCGCGCTTTTCCACCACGGCCTCGTTCAGTGCCCGCCAAGCACCACCGAGGGCGCCGTCGGCCGGGGTCACGACGACGTCGAGCATCATCCGCTCGTCGAGTTGCCAGTGCCCGATCGCCGAGCCGGAATCGAAGCGACCGAGCGCGTCGATCACACTGTCGGCTTCGATCTCGGTCAGGTAGCCCAGTCGGCCGAGATTGACGCCCAACAGCGGTACTGCAGCACCATCGAGCAGGTTGACCGCGCGAAGCATCGTGCCGTCACCTCCCAGGCACAACACGAGATCAGCCTCGGCAAGCGGTGCATCACCGGCGATCTCGGCAAGCCCGAACGCTCGCGCCTCGTCTGTCGGCATCCACGCCACGTGCCCGCGTTCGTGCAACCAAGCAGCCGTCGTTCGGGCGACCGCCCATGCGTCTTCCCGACCGTGATGGGCCACGATCACGACGCGGATCATGGCGACCTCTCTGGTGTGACGGCGTGCACGAGGAACTCATGATTGCCGTCGGCACCCGTGATCGGTGAATCGGTCCAGCCGACCACCTCACACCCGGCGGTGAGGAACGCCTCGGCGACCTCGTCGCGCACCCGCTCCCAGATCGCAGGGTCGGTGATGATCCCGCGGCCACGGCTGACCTCTGACCGACCGGCCTCGAACTGGGGTTTGACGAGCAGCACCATCGCAGCTCCAGGCTGACACACCGAGACCAGCGGATCGATGACCAATCGCAGCGAGATGAACGACAGGTCGCCGACCACGAGATCGACCAGGCCACCGACGAGTTCAGCATCGATGTGGCGCACGTTGGTGCGTTCGAGGTTGGTGACCCGCTCGTCGGCGCACAGCCGCTCGTGGAGCTGCCCGTGACCGACGTCGACGGCCACCACACTGGCGGCACCACGCTGCAACAAGCAGTCGGTGAAACCGCCGGTTGAAGCGCCGGCGTCGAGCGCACGCAACCCCGTCACATCCAGCCCGAACGCATCGAGCGCATGATCGAGCTTGAGCGCACCCCGCCCCACGAATCGAGGCGGCGGTCCGCTCACGACCAGCTGATCGCCGGCGGCGACCTGACGCGACGACTTCTCGGCGATCGCTCCGTTGACCAGCACTCGGTGCTCTTCGATCAACGTCTGCGCCTCGGTGCGGCTGGAAACCAAGCCGCGCCGCACGAGATCAGCGTCGAGCCGCCGCCGTGCGCCCACGCCGCGAAACGAGATCAGCCCGGGCGGCTGGTGCTGACGCGGCGTACACCCGAACTGCCGACCGCCTTCTTGGCGGGTGCCTTCTTGGCAGGTGCCTTCTTGGCAGGTGCCCGCTTGACGGGTGCCCGCTTGACGGGTGCCTTCTTGGCAGGTGCCCGCTTGGCAGGTGCCTTCTTGGCGGGTGCCCTCTTGACGGGAGCCTTCTTGGCGGGTGCCCTCTTGGCGGGTGCCCGCTTGGCAGGGGCGGCGTCACGGAGCTGCTGGGTCAGCTGTTCGACCCGAGCTTCGACGTCTGCATACTGGGCCTTCAGGGCGTCGATCTGCTTGGCGACTTCCTTCTGGATCGCTTCGGCGATCTGCTCGGATGTCTCGCGACCCCGCTCGATCAGCGTCTGAACGAGATCCTCGGCATCCTTGCGGCGAACCTCGCCGGCTTTGACGAGCCCTTTGACGAGCGACTCGGCCTGCTTGCGCGACACCTCGGAGAACTGCACGCCAGCATCGATGAACTGTTTGATCGGACTATCAGCCATGCACCCAGCCTATGCGACACGCCGAACCGTTCATCCCCGATACACCCCACCGCATCACCCGGCGCGATGCCGCTCTCGCACCAACTGACGATCACCGCCGCGTCAGGCGCGCAGAATCAGGTCGACGAGGGCGGCGAGGTCGGGTACGTCGAACTCGACCTCGACGTCGGCGCCCACAACCTCGAGACCGGGCCGGAGGTCGTCACTGCGAGCACCCGGCGGCGTGACGCCGCTGCGGACGAGGGCGAATGGACATCCGAGGGTGCGGGCGAACAACCCGTCGGTGCTCCAGCGGTCGCCGACCATCAGCGCCGTCTCGTGGGAGAAGTCGGCTCCACAAAGCTGCCGCACGAGCGCCGCCATCGGCTCGTGGGGTTTGCCGGCGATCAGCGGCGAGACTCCAGCAGCGGTCGCCACCGCGGCGACCAGCGAACCGGCGCCGGGTATCGGACCGTCGGGGGTCGGATAGGTTGCGTCATCGTTCGTGGCGATGAAGCGAGCACCGCCCCGAATCGCGGCGTTGGCGGCCTGGAGTCGCCAGTAGTCGAAATCCTGGTGGAGTCCGACGATCACCGTGTCAGCATCGCCGTCGCCCACGGCGACCGCCCGGCGCTGCTCGACGGCCTCGGTCACGCCGGCGCCGCCGCACACCAGCACCCGTTCGCCGGGCGCCACCAATGACGCTGCAGCCTGGGCACTCGTCACCACGTCGCCTTCAGCCGGGACACCGATCGCCTCCAGGGCCCGCTGCTGATCGCCGATCGTCGACATCGAGTTGTTCGTGACGAACAGCACCCGTCGGCCAGACCGTCGCAGCCGTTCGATCGCTTGTGGCGCCCCAGGCAGCGCCCGTCGCTGCAGCCACACGACACCATCGAGGTCGCACAAGACGAACCGGATCTGGTCGAACGAGGTCGTCGAGCGCACATCGATGGATGGATCTGCCATGTCGCCGTTGTAGCAGGCGGCCGCTATCTGGCACCCTGTGCACCGTGCCCCGCTTCGAACCATTCCCCGCCCTCAGGTACGCGAACGCCGATCTGAGCGATGTGATCGCCCCGCCGTACGACGTGTTGTCTGAGGCGGACGTCGACGAACTCGCTGCTCGCCACCAACACAACGTGGTGCACGTCGACGTGCCCCGCCAACGCGATGGCGAATCGCGCTACGAGCAGGCCGGCGATCTGCTGCGGAGCTGGATCGACCAGGAGGTGCTTCGGCGGGATCCAGAGCCATCGTTCACGCTGTACCGGATGGCGTTCACCGACGCCTCCGGCGCCGAACGTGAGATCGTCGGCGTGCTCGGCGCGCTGGAGGTCGTCGACGAAGGCGGCGGCGAAGTGCTCCCCCACGAACGAGTCACCAAGAAGGCATCGACCGATCGGCTCGACCTGACCCGCGCGACGGTCGCCAACATGTCGCCGATCTGGGGGCTCTCGTTGGCGAGCGGCTTGACCGGGCTGCTCGTCGAGCCCGGCGAGCCGGTCGGCTCGGTCACGTTCGACGGTGTTCGCCACTCGGTCGAACGGGTCACCGACCCGGGTCGCCTGGCGGCGATCAGCACGCTGGTGTGGACCGACGACGTGTTGATCGCCGACGGTCACCACCGCTACGGCGTGGCTCGCACATACCGCGACGAGGTGCGCCAGCAGACCGGCTCGCAAGAATCGACCGCCGAGCTGACGTTGGCGTTCGTCAACGAGTTGGTCGCCGACCAGCTCAGCGTGGAAGCGATCCACCGCGTCTATCGCGATATCGAGCGAGACGACCTGGTGAGGGCGCTGTCCGTCGGGTTCGATATCACGCCGGCCGGCGAGGTGACGCCGGCGATGCCGGCCGAGATGGAACGCCGCTCGGCGTTGTGCCTCGTCGACCGGTCCGGGCAGGGTTCCTGGCTGACACCGAAGCCGGGTGCCTTCGACACCGTCCGGGCCTTGGACGGCGTATGGCTCGAGCACCTGCTCGACGACACGACGGCGGCCGTCGACTACCAGCACGGCGTGTCCGAGTTGAAGACCCTGATCGCCGACGACCCGACCATCGCGGCGGCGGTGATGATTCGCCCGGTCAGCGTGGCCGAGATCGAGCGGACTGCTCGGGAGGGTCTGTTGATGCCACCCAAATCGACGTTCTTCACACCCAAGCTGCGCACGGGTCTCGTCATCCGTCCGCTCGATTGAGCGGTGGACGACGACCCGCCCGGCGACGCGCCTCATCCGTTGATGAACGAGGCGGTCTCCCAGGTGCGCGCCGAAGGTGTTGACGAACGCCGATATCGCCGTACGCACCGGTGTCGCCGCCTTCGATGTAGCGGATCGAGGGGGCGGTGTACCAACGTCCGCTGAACCAGACGCCGAGGCACCCCCAGGCGTCGCCGGGACCGTATGTGGCGCCGCGCTCGACCGTGTTGAGCCACGTGTAGACACCTTCGTAGCAGGCACGCCAGGAGGCGTAGGTGTAGTCGAGGTTGTAGGCCGATGACGTTTTGGCGTTGACCGAGTACTCGAACGCTGATTGATGCGCCGTGTCGCGCACCTGGCCGAGGCCCCAGGACTCGCCGTTGTCGCCGTTGGCCGACTGATACCAGAACGACTCCTTGACGATTTGGGCGCGAACGACATCCTCGTCGATACCCCACTTGCATGCGGCCCATTGAATGATTTCATCGGTGGTACCGACGAAATCGCCGTCAACGCGGTCGAACTGACTCCAGTCGGTTCGATTGTTGGCATTCGCCCGGCTACCTCGACGATTGTTGGCGGTCGCATTCTCGGGTCGGATCTCGAGCGGTCGGCCGCACGAGCGAGGCGCAGGTCGCACCCGAGGGCAGCGCCGAACCCAGCGGGAGCGTCTTGAACTTTTCGCCGGCCGGTGGCGTGGTCGTGGGTGGTGTCGTGGTCGGCGGGGTCGTGGGTGGTGTCGTGGTCGGCGCAGGCTCGGTCCGGTCGACGTTTCCGACCAGGTATCCGACGGCGTCGACCACGAGGTTGACGCCGCTCGAACCCGAGGTCACGGTGCGCAGGCACACTTCGCCACTCTGGGACATGCTCAGCGTCGCTTGGTTCGAACGGGTCATCCCAGGCCACAGGTTGATCGTCGACGCCACCGGTTCGGGCCGATCACACGGCCAGGCCGTGACGTACCCGAAACCGCCGCCACCGACGGCCACGATGTTGATCGTGGCGCCGGCAGCGTTGTTGGGTACCCCGGCGTACCCGGCCACCCGCATTCGAACGAGTTGGCCGTTGCCGACGGCACCGACGGTACCTCCGTGTCCTGACCGTGTATCGAGGAGGCGGGCGGGAGTGACCGCTTGGATCGCGCTGCTCGACGGCATCGACCCGAAGACGTCGATGATCAGATCGGTGTCGGTCAACGAGGTCACGCACACGTTTCCGCCACCGAGTCCGCTGAACGTGAAGTGTGGAACGGTCTCGTTGGCGTCGAAGTTGATCGTTGACGCGCTGGAACTCGAGCCACACGGCTTGACCAGCACGTACCCGCGTGCGTCAGGCTTCACGACCGTCACGTTCAGCGCCGCCGCCGCGGCGTTCGTCGGAATCCCTGCCTGCCCGGCGATCCGATACTGGTACTCGCGCCCGGCGACGAGCCGCTTGCTGGTTCGCGTGTCCAACAATCGTGCCGGCGCGACCGACTTCAGGTCACCCCCGGTGGTGGTCCCGGTCAGATCGGCGATCAGGTGCACCGCAGACGAGGCCGAGAAGCACACGCCCGCCGAGGTGTATCGAAGCGCCATCATGTTCGGAGTCGAACGACCGGGCGCGAAGTTCAAGATCGAGGTCGCCGGCGCTGGATCGGCACACGACCACGCCGAAACGTATCCAGGGGCGGTGGCACCGGTGCTGGTGAGATTGAGGAAGACCGTGGTATCGCCGTCTTGAGGAACGGAGTCGAGCGCCAGTTTCAGGACACGACCTGGCTGCACGGCCTGGGCCGCAGCGCCGAGCCCGATACGAGTGTCGAGCACCCGCGTCGGCGCTTGATCGACGACAGCGGCGTCGGCTCCGGGCGAGATAGCCAGGGCCGCCACCACCAATGAGATGGCTGTCGAGAGTACGACGAGTCTGCGTAGCATGTCATCCTTCTGTCGGCCCGTCCGCACGGTTTCTCAAGCGAGGGAGCCGAGTATATGACAGTTTGATGACAATGTGTTGGTTTGCCGTGAACTTCAGCAGTACCAGCCGCTACTCATCGGCGAGCAGTGCGGCCACCGCCTCGATCGATCGACGCACCGTCGCCTTCCGCCGAACCGGGGTGACGGTGGTCGCAACCACCTCTGTGCGGCTCTGCGTGACTCCGCCGGCCCGGAAGAACCGTCGATGCACCCGGCCGGTCACGACCACGTCGTCTCCCGAGCCGACGTCGACCTGCCGATCGATGACCGACACGGGAACGGACGAGGTCAGCGCCTCGGTCCTGGTGGTGACCTCCAACTGCGTGACGATGCTGCCCGACGGCAGTGTTCGCACGGTTGGGTCATTGGTGACTCTGCCTCGGATGACGACGATGTTGTTGGCGTCCATGTTCGCTTCCCTTCGATGCTCTCAGCTGTGGGGAAGTCGGAGAAGACGAGCATGACGCAGGGGTGTAACAGCCTGCGCCGATTGCTGCCGGCTGAACGGGTCTCAGGCCAACGTGTCGACGTTGTTGAGCTCGTGGAAGGCCTGCGTCGAGGCGGGTCACGAAGGCCTGCTCGCCGGCTCGCAGCCACGCCCGCGGATCGTACGCCTTCTTGTTCGGCCGGTCGGCACCATCGGGGTTGCCGATCTGACCCTGGAGGTAGTCGTGCTTGTCGGCCTCGTAGCCGCGCACGCCGTCCCAGAACGCCCACTGCAGGTCGGTGTCGATGTTCATCTTCACCACGCCGTAGCTGATCGCCTCGGCGATCTCGGCCGCCGATGACCCCGAACCTCCGTGGAACACGAAGTCGACCGGACGATCACCCGTGCCGAACTTGGCCTTGATGTACTCCTGGCTGTCGCGCAGGATCGTCGGCGTGAGCTTCACGTTGCCGGGCTTGTAGACACCGTGCACGTTGCCGAACGCGGCCGCGATCGTGAAGTTGTCGCTGACCTTCTTGAGTTCCTCGTACACATAGGCGACCTCTTCGGGCTTGGTGTACATGTCGCTTTCGTCTGCACCGGAGTTGTCGACACCGTCCTCCTCGCCACCGGTGACGCCGAGCTCCATCTCGAGGGTCATGTCGATCGCCGACATCCGCTCGAGGTAACGCTTGCAGATCTCGACGTTCTCCTCGAGCGGCTCCTCGGACAGATCGAGCATGTGCGAGCTGTACGAGCGGCTTGCCGGTTGCGGCGAAATGACGTTCTCCGGCGTCGAGCATTCCGTCGACCCACGGCAGCAGCTTCTTGGCGCAGTGGTCGGTGTGGAGGATCACCCTGGCGCCGTAGTGCTCCGCCAGGCGGTTGATGTGGTCGGCTCCGGCCAGCGAGCCGAGCACGGACGCCTCGAGCGACTCGACACCGATGCCCTTGCCGGCGTTGAAGGCGCCGCCCCTGTTCGAGAACTGAATGATGATCGGCGAGTTCACTGCTGCCGCCGTTTCCATCGCCGCGTTGATCGTGCTGGATCCGATGCAGTTGGCCGCCGGAAGGGCGAATCCCTTCGCCTTCGCCAGCGCAAAGACCTCCTGAACCTCCGACCCGGTGATCACTCCGGGTGCGAAATCGTTTCGTGGGTCGCTCATGATGATGTTCGCTGCTTTCACGGTCAGGCGACGCCGAGGGCGCGTCGCGGCACTCATGATCGTAGCGCTCGCCGACTACGGTGGCGGCCTGTGACCGATCCGCCGACGACGTCTGCCGAACGGCTTCCCGACCGCGACGACTACTACCTGGCGCTGGCGTTCACCGCCGCACGCCGCGCCAACTGCCGAGGCCGCAAGGTCGGCGCGATCCTGGTCAAGGGCGACCGGGTGATCGCGACCGGCTACAACGGCACGCCTGACGGGCTTGCCGAACTGTCTCGACGGCGGCTGCCTGCGGTGCGCCGACCGATCCGCAGTTCGTGTCGGGCACCGACTACGACCTGTGCATCTGCGTGCACGCCGAGTCGAACGCGTTGCTGACCGCCGGGCGGTTCGGCGCCTCGACCGACGGCACCACCGTGTACACGACCGACCAGCCGTGCTTCTCGTGCAGCAAGGAACTCATCCAGGCCGGTGTCGTCAAGGTCGTTCTACGCCCGTTCGTGGACACCCGACGCAGCGGGTCGCCGACGACTACCGCAGGCTCCAGGAACGGCTCGATGCCCAGCACGTGCCGACCGAGTACGAGATCGTCGGAGTCGAGTGATGGCGCCGAATCGACCACAAGCGCCAATCCGAGGCCCAACAAGGTCGTCGTCGTGCTGCTCGACAGTCTCAACCGGCACCTGCTCGGTGCGTACGGCAGCGACGAGTTCGACACGCCCAATCTCGACCGGTTCGCGGCGACAGCGCGATCAGTGTTCGATCGCCATCACGTCGGCTCGCTGCCGTGCATGCCGGCCCGCCACGACCTGCTGGTCGGTTCGCTCGACTTCCTGTGGCGTCCGTGGGGGTCGATCGAGGTGTGGGAGGAAGCGATCACCACCGAGCTGCGACGCCGCGGCGTCACGACGGTGCTCGTCTCCGATCACCCGCACCTGTTCGAGACCGGCGGCGAGAACTACCACGTCGACTTCACCGCGTGGGACTACGTCCGCGGCCACGAGAACGACCCGTGGCGCACCCGGCCCGATCCCTCCTGGGTCGGCGCGCCGGCGCTGCCGGCCGCGACCCGCTCACCGACCGCCACCGCTACGACGACAGCCGCACCTGGTTCCGCGACGAGGCCGACTTCCCCGGCCCACGCACGATGCAGGCGGCGGCCGAGTGGCTGCGGCGCGACGCACCGCACCACGATTCGTTCCTGCTGCTGATCGACGAGTTCGATCCGCACGAGCCGTTCGACACCCCCGAGCCGTGGGCGTCGAGGTACGACGCCGACTGGGAGGGCGACCGTCTGATCTGGCCGCCGTACGCGGTCGACGCGATCGCCAGCGGCGTCGTCACCGAGCGCGACGCCGCTCACATCCGAGCCAACTACGGAGCCAAGTTGTCGATGATCGACCACTGGTTCGGCCGGTGCTCGACGATCGACGATCGACGGCCTCGGCGACGACGTCGCGGTGATCGTGTGCACCGACCACGGGCACTACCTCGGCGAGCACGACACGTTCGGCAAGCCGGGCTCACCGATCTGGCGCGGCGCTCGGCCACATCCCGCTGATGATCCGCTGGCCCGGCGCCGAACCGGGTCGCTCGTCGGCACTGACGACCACCGTCGATCTGCACGCCACCCTGTGCGACGTGTTCGACGTCGAACCCGAACACCGCACCCACGGCACATCGCTGGTGCCGTTGCTCGACGGGTGCCGCCGAATCGGTCCGCGAACACCTGTTGGCCGGATACTGGAGCCGTCACGTGTACGTGATCGACGAGCAGCGAACGTACGGCCGCTCCCCCGTCGGCGACGGCTTCCCGCTCGAGATGTGGTCGAACCGATGGAGTCGATGCCGATCTGGCATGCCGCCCCGACCTACCGGTTCCCGCAGCCCGACGATGCGCGCCACGCTCGGTTCGATGCCAGGATCCACGGCGCCCGTCATCCGACAGCCGTTCGCTCCGGGTGATCTGCTGCCGTTCTGGGCGTACGGCACCCCGATCGACGACCACCACCTGTACGACGCCGACGATGTCGATGAAGGCGAGAACCTGGTCGGATCGTCGGCCGAGTCCGAGGCGATCGACCTGCTGCGACACGCCCTCGAATCTGTCGAGGCACCAGCCCATCAACTCGAGCGGCTCGGACTGGGATAGGCGACGGATGGCCGACAAGACCGCACCGACACCCGTCGATCCCGTCGAATTCGTGGCGGCCGTCGAGCACCCGGTTCGCCGCTCCGATGCCGAGACGTTGCTGACCATGATGACCACGCTCACCGGCTGGCCGGCGCGGATGTGGGGACCGTCGATCGTCGGGTTCGGCCGGTACCACTATCACTATGAGTCAGGCCGCCAGGGCGATTTCCTGGTCACCGGATTCTCACCCCGCAAGACGAGCCTGGTCGTGTACGTGATGCCCGGCTACGACGACATCGGCGAGCAGTTGTCGCGCCTCGGCAAACACCGGCTCGGCAAGAGTTGTCTCTACATCAACAAGCTCACCGACATCGATCTCGGCGTGCTCGAGGAGATCGTCGCCGGTGGCGTTCGCAAGATGTGCGAGAACTTCGAGACCTGGGCCGAGTAGCCAGTTCAGGAAGATCGGTAGAGCGTGCCGCTGTTGTCGGTCAGGTTGTCGATTCGGTCGCCGATCCACTGGAACATGCTGACCTGAGCGAAGATCTGGAAGGCGATCCAGCCGACGATCAGGACGATTGCGATCACCGACAGGATGCGGACCCATTTGATCAGCTTGTTGGTGTACTGGGAGATCAACGGTGTGATGTTGCGGGTCGCCGCCCTGGCCTGAGCACCGAACATGGCAGCCGCCCGCTCGGCCTCCTCGCGTGCCGCCATGCGCACCTGATTGACCATCGCTTCGGATTCCTGGCGCGACATCCCACCGGTTCGGGATCCGTACTGGTCGTATGTTCCGGCGGCGTCGTCGGTCGGCGCCGTGTAGCCGTACGTTTGGCCGCGCAGGTCGGACTCGCTCGGGGTCGGCGGCGCTCGGAAGCGATCCGACCAGTCGCTGCCCTGCCACCAGCGCAGACGGGTGTACCCCTCCGGGTCCGGGTACCAACCCGGAGGCGGGGCATCCTCGACTTTCATCAGACACCGTGGGCCGGCGGCAGGTCGACCCGCTCCTCACGCTCGGGGATCGGAAGCCCACCCTTGGGGCGGATCTCGTCGGTTCGTTCGCCGGTGTTGGCCGACTCTCCGAGCGCCGCCACGATGCCCAACAGCCCCGAGAACTCAGCAGGGATGACGAGCTTGGTGGCACGTCCGTCGCCGATCTTGGCGAGTGCCGTCAGATACTCGACGGTCAACACGTTCTGGTCGGCGTCAGCCGACTTGATGCCGGTCAGGCGGGCACGAGCGGCTTCGCCTTCGCCTTCACCGAGTGCTGCCAACCGCAGTTTGTCCGCCTTGGCTCGCAGCTCGATCGCCTGGGCGTCGCCCTCGGCGTCGAGGATTGCCGACTGTCGGCGTCCCTCGGCGGCCAGCACGGCCGACTGCTTCTCGCCGTCGGCTCGGGCGATCGCCGCCTCGCGGTAACCCTGCGCCTCGGTGACGGTGGCACGACGGTCGCGCTCGGCACGCATCTGAGCGTGCATCGCCGAGACGACTTCCGGCGGTGGGTCGATCCGCTGGATTTCGACACGCACGACCCGTACACCCCACTTGTCGGTGGCGTCGTCGAGCACCTCTCGAAGCTGGGTGTTGATCGTGTCGCGTGACGTGAGCGCCACGTCGAGTTCGAGATCGCCGAGAAGGTTACGCAGGTTGGTCTGCGCCAGCTTCGTGATGGCGGTCATGAAGTCGGCGACGTTGTAGACGAGACGCTGCGGATCGGTTGCCTCGTAGTACACGACGGCGTCGACCGACACAACCACGTTGTCCGAGGTGATGACCTCCTGGGGAGGCACGTCGACGACCTGCTCACGCATGTCGATCAACTGCATCGTCTCGATGAACGGAACGATCAGCTGGAGGCCTGGCTCTTTGGTGGTCTTGTATTTGCCGAGCCGCTCGACGAGACCTCGCTGGTACGGGCGCACGATCTTGACCGCCGCCACCAACACGGCAAGACCGACGATCGCGATCGCCACGATCAGGATGACAATGATGGGCATACCTACTCCTCCCCGCCGATGGCGGTTTCTGCGTCGATTGATGTAACGACCACTCGGGTGCCCTTCATGGCTACCACTCGAACCTTGGCGCCGACCTCGAACTGCTCGTCGGTGTCGGCGACACCCCACACCTCGCCGTCGATCGAGACACGCCCACCGCGGGCGGTGTCGTCAGGAACGACCGGCACGGTGACGATCGCTGTGAGCCCGACCAACCGGTCGGCCCCGACGCCGGGCGCCATCGTGTTCTCCTTCATGAACTTCTGTGCCCAGCGGTACAGGAAGGCGAACATCGCCGCCCCACCGAACACGAACACCGCCCACTGCACCTCGACCGGCACGTCGTAGAAGGCGAGGATGGCGGCGATGAACGCCGACGCTGCCCACGGCAGCACGATAAACGAGCCGCCGACCAGGATCAGTTCGACGAGGGCGAACAGCACCGCCGTGCCGAGCCAGATCCACGGCCAGACATTGAGGTCGATCCCCAGATCCAACGCCGCAGCCAACATGGCACCAATCTAGTGACAGTTGGGAGTTGTGCCAGGCACAACTCCCAACTCCCGAGTTAGTCGACTTTGGGAAGTATCCGGAGCCCGAGCTCGGTGAGCTGCTTGGGGTCGCCGGGAACCGGGGAGTTGGTCATCGGGTCGGCTCCGGACTGGGTCTTCGGGAAGGCGATCACCTCGCGGATGTTCTCCTCACCGGCCAAGATCGCCACAAGACGATCGAGCCCGAGCCCGAACCCACCGTGCGGCGGGGCGCCGTACTCGAAGGGGTTCAGGAAGAACCCGAACTTGAGTGCAGCCTCTTCATCGCTGATGCCGAGCACCGTGAACACCTGGCGCTGCAACTCGGGTTCGTGGATTCGGATCGAACCCGAGCCGAGCTCCCAACCGTTCAACACGAGGTCGTAGGCGATCGAGCGGACCGACATCGGGTCGGTGATCATCTTGTCGACATCGTCGGGGTGCGGGGTCGTGAACGGGTGGTGGCCGGGCTTGGGACGACCGGTCTCCTTGTCGACACCGACGAACAAGGGGAACTCGACGACCCACACGAACGTGAGCGGGCCCTCGTGCACCGGCGGACGCCCGAGGTCGTTACGTAGCGTGCCGAGCACCTCGCAGGTGGTCATCCACTCGTCGGCGACGATCAGCAGCAGGTCGCCGGCCGCGGCCCCGAGGCGCGAGCTGACCTCGGCCAACTCGGGCTCGGACAGAAACTTGGCGACCGGGCTGTCGAGACCGTCGTCGGTGACCTTCATCCACACCAGGCCTTTGGCGCCGTTCGACTTGGCCTGGTCGGTCAGCTTGTCGAGTTGGTTGCGACCGAACTCGGCGGCCTTGCCGGGCACACGAATGCCCTTGATCGACTCAGCCCCGGCGAACGCCTTGAACTCGGTGGTGGCGAACACATCGGTCAGTTCGGTCAACTCCATGCCGAACCGCAGGTCGGGCTTGTCGATGCCGAACCGGTTGATGGCGTCGTGCCAGGTGATCCGTTCGATCGTCGGTGGCCGTTCGCCGGAGATCGCCTCGGCGGCGTCGAGCACCGCCTCGCTGATCGCGTCGAGCACATCGTCCTGTTCGACGAAACTCATCTCCATGTCGAGCTGCATGAACTCGTACTGGCGGTCGGCGCGCAGGTCTTCGTCGCGCAGGCAACGAGCGATCTGGTAGTAGCGGTCGACACCACCGACCATGAGCAGCTGCTTGAACAGCTGCGGCGACTGCGGCAGGGCATAGAACGAGCCGGGCTCTTTCCGCGACGGCACCAGAAACTCGCGGGCGCCCTCGGGGGTGGATGGCACCAGCATCGGAGTCTCGACCTCGACGAAGTCTTGGCGCTCCATGGCGAGCCGGATGGCGGCGTTCACGGCTGCTCGAACCCGAAGGTTCTTCTGCATCCGCTCACGTCGTAGATCGAGGTAACGGTGCTTGAGGCGCAGGTTTTCGTCGACGCCGTCAGCGCGGGCATCGATCGGGAACGGTGGCGCAGTGGCGCTGCGCAGCACTTCCACCTGGCACTCACCGATCTCGATCTCGCCGGTCGGCAGCCCGCTGTTGACGGTGCCCTCCGGACGCGCCCGCACCACGCCGGTGATTCGCACGACATACTCGGATCGCACGTCGACGTCGTTGTCGACCACGCACTGCGTGATCCCCGTGTGGTCGCGGATGTCGACGAAGGCCAGCTTGTCGCCATGCTCGCGGCGGCGTCCGACCCACCCGGTCAGGGCGACGGATTGGCCGATGTGTGCCGAGCGCAGTTCGCCACATTGGTGGGTGCGCATTGATGTACTGCTCATGAGGTTGCTTCCTGGAGACGGGATCGGAGGTGGGTGATGAGTTCGACTCTGGCGACGATCGATTGATCGTCAGACGAGCGGAGCGGCTTGATGGCGACGGTGCCGGCGTCGATCTCGTCGGTTCCGACGATCACGGCGAACGCTGCACCGCTGCGGTGGGCGCCCTTCATCTGGGCTTTCATGCTGCGCTGCTCGTATGACCGGTCGGCGCTGATGCCGGCCGCTCGCAGCTCAGCGGTGATCGTGAGCGCTGCGTGGCCGCCGGTGGTGTCGACGACGAACACGTCGACCGAGGGGTCGGGGGCGCCGAACACACCCTCGTCGTCGCAGGCCAGCAGGGTGCGCTCGACACCGAGCGCGAACCCGATGCCGCACGTAGCGGGGCCGCCGAGGGCCTCGACGAGGCCGTCGTATCGACCGCCGCCACCGAGCGCGTTCTGAGCCGACTCGAGCGTGCCCCCGACGAACTCGAAGGTGGTGTGCCGGTAGTAGTCGAGACCGCGAACGAGCTTCATGTCGATCGTGAACGGGATGTCGAGTGCGTTCAGGCCGGATTGCACGGCGGCGAAGTGGGACGCCGCCTGTTCGCTCCAAAACTGTTCGATCGTCGGCGCCGACGCCACGAACGGGGCATCCGTCTCACGCTTCGAGTCGAGCACCCGCAAGGGATTCTTGGTGAGGGTCTCGCGGCTCTGGGTGCTGAGCGCATCGCCGGCGGCCTCGAAATGGGCCCGCAGCGCCTCGACGTAGCGGGCACGGTCCTCCGGCTCGCCGAGCGAGTTGATCCGCAGTTCCACCTGACGCAGGCCGAGCTGTCGGTAGAACTCCCATCCGAGAGCGATCACTTCAACATCCAGATACGGATCGTCGACGCCGAGCACTTCGATACCGACCTGGTCGAACTGGCGATATCGGCCGCGCTGCGGCTTCTCGTAGCGGAAGTTGGGGCCGGAGTACCAGACTTTCCAAGGGGTCACCGGGCGGTGTTGCACGAACGCCCGGCACACGCTGGCGGTCTGTTCGGGGCGGAGCGCGACGTGACGGTCGCCTTTGTCGACGAAGTCGTACATCTCCTTGGTGACGACGTCGGTCGCCTCACCGATCCGGCTGAACACCGCCAGATCCTCGAGCAGGGGCGGGATGATCAACTGGTAGCCGGCGGCTGCGACGACCTCGGCGAACACCGATGTGTAGGCGCGCCAACGAGCAGACTCGGGCGCGAGGACATCACGCATCCCTGGGCTGGTTTGGAACGCTGGCACGGCCAGCCAGGCTACCGGCACCGCCCTAGCTCACCGCGGTGCGTTCCAATGGTGGTACGCCGCTACTCGGGGTCGATCGCGCCGGGGACGATGCGGTACACGTCGTAGACCGCATCGATTCGCTTCACATGATTGAGAACCGATGCCAGATGGGCGGGGTTCGACATCTCGATCTGGAATCGCAGTTTGGCAACCCGGTCGTCGCCCGTGGTGGTGGCGCACGACAAGATGTTGACGCCTTGGTCGCCGAGCGTGTTGGCGATGTCGAGCAGCAGCCGCGAACGATCGAGCGCCACCACCTCGATACCGGCCTTGACCAACTGATCGCGGCGGTCGCCATCCCATTCCACCTCGATCAGTCGCATCGCCTGTTCCTGGCCGAGCGAAGCAGCGTTGGCACAGTCGTGGCGGTGCACGCTGACCCCTCGGCCTCGGGTGACGAACCCGATGATCTCATCGCCGGGTAACGGCGTACAGCAGTTGGCGAGTCGAACCATCAGGTCGTCGAGCCCCTCGACGTGTACGCCGATCGTGTCGTCGCCACTCTTGTGGCGTCCGCGTGGGCTGAACACCGTTGACGGCAGCTGATCGTGGTCGCCTCCGTCACGGTACGAGCGGGCGATCTTCTGGGCCACGCTGCGAGCCGAAACGTGATGCTCGCCGATCGCCGCCAGGAAGGTGTCGAGGTCGGTGTAGCTGAACTCGGTGATGATTTCGGTGAGTTGGTCGGACTGCCAGATCTTCTGAACCGGCAGGCCCTCGCGTCGCAGTTCGTCGGTGAGGTCGTCGCGGCCGGCCTCGATCATGTCGACTCGGCGTTCGCGGCTGAACCATTGCCGGATCTTGTTCTGGGCGCGGTGCGAGGCGACGAAGCTCAGCCAGTCCTGTGATGGCCCAGCCGTTTCGACCTTGGAGGTGAAGATCTCGCAGGTGTCGCCGCTGGCCAATCGATGGTCGAGCGACACCAGGCGACCGTTGACCTTGCTGCCGATGCAGGCGTGACCGACTTCGGTGTGCACGCAGTAGGCGAAGTCGACCGGTGTCGAGCCGACCGGCAAGGTGACGATCTTGCCCTTCGGCGTGAACACGAACACCTCATCCTGCTCGAGGTCGGTCTTCAGGTTCTGCATGAACTGGGCAGGATCATTGACCTCCTCCTGCCAGTCGATGATGCGGTTCAGCCAGTCGATGTCGCTGGCGTTGCCGTCGGCCTTGTAGGCCCAGTGGGCGGCGACGCCCCACTCGGCCCGCTGGTGCATCTCGCGGGTTCGGATCTGCACCTCGATCGCCCGACCAGATGGTCCGATCACGGTCGTGTGGAGGCTTTGGTACAGATTGAACTTGGGGACCGCGATGTAGTCCTTGAAACGGCCACCGACCGGACGCCAGCGGCCGTGAATGCTGCCGAGCGCGGCGTAGCAGTCTTTGATCGAATCGACGATCACGCGCACGGCGACGATGTCGAAGATGTCATCGAACTCACGGTTCTTGACGACCATCTTCTCGTAGATGCTCCACAGGTGTTTACCGCGACCCGTCACGTCGGCGTCGACACCGAGCTCCGTCAGCCGCTCGCGGATCTCGCTGACCGCCTGGGCCAGGAAGATCTCGCGCTCGGGTGACCTGGTGGCGACCAGGTAATCGAGTTCGGCGTAGCGCTTCGGGTGCAGCGCAGCGAACGAGAGGTCTTCGAGTTGTTGCTTGATCTCTTGAATCCCGAGCCGGTGCGCCAACGGGGCGTAGATGTCGAGCGTCTCCTGGGCGATCCGGCGTTGCTTGTCGGGTGCCATGCCGCCCAGCGTTCGCATGTTGTGGAGCCGGTCGGCGAGCTTGATCAGCAACACCCGAAGGTCTTTCGCCATCGCCACCAGCATCTTGCGCATCGTTGCGGCCTGCTGGGCCTCGCGCGAGTCGAACCTGATTCGCTCCAGCTTCGTGACACCGTCGACGATCCAGGCGACCTCCTGGCCGAAGTGCTCTTCGACGTCGGCGAGCTTGATTTCGGTGTCCTCGACAGCGTCGTGCAACAAGGCGGCGGCGACGGAGATCTCGTCGAGGCCGATGTCGGCGACGATCTTGGCGACCGCCAGCGGATGGTTGATGTAGCTCTCGCCACTCGATCGGGTCTGTGTGCGATGCGCCTCGGCGGCCATGTGGTAGGCCCGATTGATCACGTCGACGCGGGCCTTGGGATGGTGCGTGCGATAGCTGGCCAGCAGCGGCGTCAACTCGTCGGCGGCGGCAGTCTCGTGGTGTCGACGCCAGGGCAGGACACGATCGACGGTTGCCATGATGCGACCTCAGTAGGTCGTGAGGCTCTCGACTCGGTGGGTGCCGAGCGCCTTGCGTCCGCGCGAGGTCACCGAGCTCGAGCAAGAACCCGAACCCGACGATCACGCCGCCGAGCGTCTCGACCAGCCGCCCGGTGGCGGCGGCCGTGCCACCGGTCGCCAGCACGTCGTCGACGATCAGGATCTTCTCGCCAGGGTGGATTGCGTCACGGTGGATTTCGAGCTTGTCGCGCCCGTACTCCAGCTCGTACTCCTCACGGGCAACCGCCCATGGAAGCTTGCCTGGCTTGCGGACCGGCACGAACCCGGCACGCAGGCGGTATGCGACCGGTGCGGCGAGGATGAACCCACGTGACTCGACGCCGACCACACGTTCGACCGACACGTCGTGGAAGCGGGTCACCAGGTCGTCGACGGCGCGCCCGAAGGCCGCCTCGTTGCCCAGCAGCGGAGTGATGTCGCGAAAGGTGACACCCGGCTTGGGGTAGTCGTTGATCGCCCGAATGTGGTCACGTACCCATGACGCGTCGCCAGTCATGGATCGAGACTACCGACCCGACGACGACAAGTGCATCGCCGGCGCCCGGCGTCGGTGACGATTCGACTCAGCGGCGCTTCTTCTTGCGTGGCCGCGGCGGGTGCGACAGCACTGCCTTGGCCTGTTCGGCCTCGCCGGTACCGACTCAACCCTGAACCCGGCGCGGCAGGCTTGCCGCCACGCTGTCCCGAGCTGTTCGGCGGCAACGGCGCGGGTGCGGCGACTCCCGATGATTCCGCCGATCACCATGTCGCGCAGCGCCTCACCGACGGCACGCTGGATGTTGCGTCCGCCCCAGCTCTTGTCGGAGCGCTTGAACACCGCCAGCAGTGGGGCGGCGACGAAGATCGACGAGTAGGCGCCGGTCACCATGCCGATCAGCAGCGCCAACGCGAACTCGGCGAGCGTGCTCTGGCCGAGCACGCCGGCGCCGATGAACAGCAGCGAGACCACCGGCACGATCGAGGAGAAGCTGGTGTTCAGCGAACGCATCAGCACCTGGTTCATCGACACGTTGACGATGTCGTCGAACGGCGGCTTCTGGGCTGCGTACCGGGCTTCGTTCTCTTTCACCCGGTCGAACACCACGATCGTGTCGTACAGCGAGTAGCCGAGGATCGTGAGGAACGCGATCACGGTCGGCGGGGTGACGATGAACTGGAAGATCGAATACAACCCGACGCTGATCACCACGTCGTGCACCATGGCGATGATCGCTGCTGCCGCCATGCGCCATTCGAACCGCAGCGAGATGAAGATCGCTACCACGATCAGGAAGATCACCAGGGCCCGCAATGCCTTGTTGGTGATCTCGCTCCCCCACGAGGAACTCACCAGGTTGACGTTGACGTCGTCGATCGGGACCTGCGCCGAGTCGGCGAACGCCTGGCGCAACTGGATACCGACGTCCTCGGTCTGGTTACCGACCTGGACCTTGATGAAGGTGCCGGAATCGGACGAGCGGGTTTGCAGCCGTGCCCCCTCGGTCGACAGACCGTTGTCGCTCAGTACCGAACTGGCGTCGTCGACGGTGAACCCGTTGACGGCGGGGACATCCCACGACACTCCACCTTCGAAGTCGATACCCAGGTTGAGGCCTTGTCCGAACAACGAGACCACGGTGCCGACCAGCAGCACGATGGAGATCCAGATGCCGATCTTGCGGCGTCCGATGAAGTCGATCGCGGTCTGACCCTCGAACAGTCGTCCGAGGCCGGACTTGGCGATCGCCGGACGCTCGATGGTTGAGGTGTCGCTCATGATGACGCTCCAACGGGCGATCCGACGGCGGGGGTTCGGCGGGTGCGGTTGAACCACTTCGTCTCGGCCAGCAGGTAGACCGCCGGGCGGGTGAAGAAGTAGAACACGAGCAGGTCACAGATCGTGGTGAGGCCGAGGTAGAGGGCGAAGCCCTTCACCGAGCCGACGCTCAGCCAGAACAGGATCAGCGACGCCAACAACGAAATCAGGTCGGCCGACACGATCGTGCGCCAGGTGGCCTTGAAACTGCGTGGGGCCGCATTGCGAAGCGTTCGTCCGTGGCGCAATTCGTCTTTGAGACGCTCGAAGTACACGACGTATGTGTCGACGGTGACGCCGACCGCCACGATGATGCCCGTCGCCCCCGCCAACGTGAGCGCATAGTTGGTCGCTCGCGACACGAACACGGCGAGCGAGAACACCGTCATGCCCCACACGATCAGGCCGACCAGGATCACCACCGACAGTCGCCGGTAGTAGGCGACCATGAACGCCAGCACCAACGCCACGCCGATCAATCCGGCGATCACGGCGGCGTTGAGCGAGTCCTGGCCGGCGGTCGCCGACACGGTCTCGACTCGCTGCTGTTCGACCGGCACCGGGAAGGCGCCACGGTTGAGCACCCGAGACAGGCTGCGCACCTCAGATTCGGAGAACGCACCGGAGATCTGGACCGAACCGGGAAAGTCGGGGTCTGCACGGTTGGTGCCGACTGGATCACGTCGTCGAGCACGATCGCCAACTGCCGCGACGGGGCAGTCGCCCGCTCCGTTGAAGCAGGTGCTGGCGAGCTGGTTCCAGACGACCTGACCATCGGAGCGGAGATCGACGTTGACAACCCACTGGCCGGTAGTCGGATCGATGTTGGCTGCGGCGCTGCCCTGCTGGAACACCTCACCAGTGCCACCGGACGCCCCGACCAGGCAGGTTTGGCCGGCACCTGGGTACGGCAGCACGGCCTGGTCGGCCGGGATCGCCTGCGGCTCGCTGGGGATGATCGTCGACTCGTCGGTCAGCACGGGCGGAACGCTGTCGGTCGGTGCCACACCGTCGGGCACCGACGTCGCAGGCACCGAATCGGGGGTGCTGTCAGGCGTCGTCGCCTCCGGCACCGTGGCATCGGGCACCGTGGCGTCGGGGACCGTCGAACTGGGGGTCGAGCGGACCGGGTTGGCGAATCCGAGCGGCCGCACCGGCCGGTCACCCGATGTTGCAACGGGAGCACCGGTTTCCACTGGCTCACCGGTTTCCACTGGCTCACCGGTTTCCCCTGGCTCACTGGTGATGGTGGGATCGGATTCGCTCGGCGTCACCAATCCGGCCTGACACTGGATGACTGGACGGAGCGTGACGATGCCCGACACCTGGAGCGCCTCGAAGGCCGCTTCCTGGTCACTGACTCCGGGGAGGTCGACGATGATGTTCTCGCCCTCGACGCGAACATCGGGTTCGGCGATTCCGAAGCTCTCCAGCTGCCCGCGCATCAGGTCGCGGACGATCACGAGCTGGTCGGCATCGGCCGGCTCGGCGGTGGCGTAGATGACCGACAGGCCACCTTTGAGGTCGAGGCCGAGCACGGGTGTGTTGCCGAGCCCGAGGTTCGTCCCGAGCAGGCCTGCGACCAGCCCGACGAACCCGAGCAGCGACGCCCACAGCGCCGACTTCTTCACGATTCGTCCTCGTCATCGTCGTCATCGTCATCATCGTCATTCACGTCAGCATCGGCCGAGGTGTTGACCTTGCCCTGGATCGCCGCCTTGGCGACCCGAACCTGAACATCGTCGTCGATCTCGACCCAGAAACGATCCGGCTCCTCGCCGGTGATGAACCCGTAGATGCCCGAGTTCATGATGACCTCGTCGCCGACGCCGAGAGACTTTTGCATCGAAGCCTGCTCCTTCATCCGCTTGCGCTGCGGACGGATCAGCAGAAAGTACATGGCGAACGGGATCAGCAGCAGAATCAGCAGCTGGGCGATACCGCCGCCGCCACCCGAATCGTCGGAGCCGGCTGAAGCGAGAAGTGAGAGAGCATCCATAACGGCGGGCAAGCGTATCGACCTCAGCCCCAGACCGACAGGATGCCGGCTCGAACCGACGCGAACGATCCGTCGATGATCGATACCCGAAGCCGGTTCATCAGATCGATCGTCCAGGCCACGTTGTGGATGCTGACCAGTCGCGATGCGGTCGGTTCTCCAACCTTGAACAGGTGCCGCAGGTAGCCCCGGCTGTGTCGACGGCAGACCTGGCAAACACAGGTCTCGTCGATCGGCATCTCGCTGAGTGCGAACTCTTGGCGCTTGAGGTTGACCCGACCGGCACTGGTGAGGGCAGTTCCGTGGCGGCCGAGTCGAGTCTGCATCACACAGTCGAACTGGTCGACGCCGAGGTTGACGGCCTCGACGATCGACGCCGGGTCGCCGACACCCATCAAGTAGCGGGGACGGTCGGATGGCAGATGGGCGATCGCCGCCGCCAGAGCCGGAACCATCTCGTCGCGGCTCTCCCCGACCGAGAGTCCACCGATGCCGTATCCGTCGAACTCGAGCTCGACGGTGCGTCGGGCGCTCTCGGCCCGCATCACTTCGCTGGTGCCGCCTTGGACGATCCCGAACAGGGCCTGGTCGCTTCGGGTGTGAGCAGCTCGTGCGCGAGCGGCCCACGCCGACGTGCGCTCCACGGCGAGGCGCACCACATCGGGCGGGCTCGGCAGCGGCGGGCACACGTCGAGCACCATCTGGATGTCGGCACCCAGCAGCTGCTGGGTCTCGACGGCCACCTCCGGCGTGAAGCGATGCTTGCTGCCGTCGTACGTGCTGGCGAACGTGACCCCCTCGTCGTCGACCTTCGGCTCCAGTGAGAACACCTGAAATCCGCCCGAATCGGTCAGCGTCAAACCGTCCCATCCGGCAAACTTGGCGAGGCCCCCGAGGGCGGCCACCGTTTCGGCGCCCGGCCGCAGCATCAGGTGGTAGGTGTTGCCGAGCACGATCTGGGCCCCGAGCGAGTCGTAGTCGTCGGCACTCAGATACTTGATCGCCCCGCGCGTTCCGACCGGCATGAACAGCGGCGTCGTGTACGACCCGTTGGCCGTGGTCGCGACGCCGGCCCTGGCAAAGCCATCCGACGCAACGGTCTCGAACCCCACAACATGCACGCCGAGCGAGGCTAACGAGTTGGGAGTTGTGCCAGGCACAACTCCCAACTACTCGGCGTGGCGGTCGAGCAGCATGGCGTCGCCGAAGCTGAGGAACCGGTAGTCGGTTCGCAGCGCCTCGTCGTAGAGCGTTCGCCAGCGGTCGCCGACGAAGGCGTCGATCATCATCAGCAACGTCGTGCGCGGCATGTGGAAGTTCGTCATCAACACGTCGACGACCTTCCAGTCGAAGCCGCGGTGGATGAAGATGTCGGTACGACCCTCCAGCTGACCGGTCGCCGCCGCAGATTCGAGCGCCCGCACCGACGTGGTGCCGACGGCGACCACGCGTTTGGCCTCCCGGCAACCGCGCAGCGTCGGCTCGGGTACCCGGTAGCGCTCGGTGTGCATGCGGTGGGTCAGCGGATCGTTCTCGGTGATCGGTCGGAACGTGTCGAGCCCGACCACCAGCTCGACCTTGGCGAGGCCGACACCGCTCCCCTCCAGCCGGGCCAACAGCTCATCGGTGAAATGCAGGCCGGCGGTTGGGGCGGCGGCGCTGCCCGGGTTGCGGGCGTAGATCGTTTGGTACCGATCGGGGTCGGTGAGGCGCTCGGTGATGTACGGCGGAAGCGGCATCTCTCCGTGTTCGGCGAGCAGCTGCAGCGAATCGACGGAGCCCAGCAAGGTGACCGTGAACGTGTCGCCGGCGGCGGTGCGTTCCCCGATCTCGACGACCGGTGTGCCGTCGAGAGCGAGCAGGACTTCGCCAGGCTTCAACTTGCGCGCCGGCCGCACGAGCGCCTCCCAGCGCTTGCGTTCACCATCGAGCGGCTCCAGCATCAGCACCTCGGCCCGACCACCGGTGGCACGCAGCAACGGCAAACGTGCCGGAATCACCTTCGTCTCGTTGACGACCAGCAGATCTCCAGGGCGCAATATCTCCGCCAGTTCGCTGACCAGACGGTGCTCGGGCGCCCGACTCCCCCGGTCGACCAGCAGCCGGGCCCCGTCACGCGGCGCGATCGGGGTCTGGGCAATCCGATCGGCAGGGAGCTCGTAGTCGAAATCGTCCAGCCGCATGGTCCATCAGACTACGGCGGCGACGGGAGTGCCCGAGTGTGCGATCATGCCCGACATGAGTGATTCGCGAACGGTTCAGGTGGCCTGCGACGGCGGCGAGATGGCGATGCACGTCTGGGGGCCCGAGTCGGGTACCGGTCCGGCGATCTTGCTGTTGCAAGAGATCTTCGGGGTCGGCCCCTACATCAAGGCGGTCGCCGAGCGGCTCGCCGAGGCCGGATATGTCGTCGGGGCGCCCGATCTGTTCTGGCGGTTCGCTCCCGGCTGGGCGAGCACTCACGATCAGGCAGGATTGACCGCCTCGATGGAACAGGCCGGAAAGCTCGACCCACCGACCGCTATCGCCGACTGCACAGCGGCTCTCGCCGTGTTGCAATCGAACAGCGGTGTCGAGTCAGCACCTGCAGTGATGGGCTTCTGCCTCGGCGGCACGCTGGCGTGGGGTGTTGCGATCGCCGGCCAGCCGTCCGCCTGCATCAGTTACTACGGGTCGGGGGTTCCGTCGATGCTGGACGGCATCGATTCCGTCGGTTGTCCGACCCTGTTCCACTTCGGCAACGACGACGCCTTCATCCCCAACGAGGGGGTCGAGGCGATCAACGCCGCGATCGATGGACGGGCGGGTTTCGTGCTCAACGTCGAGAACGCCGGGCACGCGTTCGACAACCACGAGAGCGAGATGTTCTGGAACGAATCCGCGGCCCAGGCAGCGTGGGCCAAGACGATGGCATTCCTGGCGGAACACCTGCCCGCCGGTTGACTGCCGGCTGATCAGCCGTCGAACAAGCCGGGCTGGCCCGGTCGCGGTTTGGGCTGGGTGAGCCCGAGGTGTTGGTAGGCGGCGGGCATGGCGACGCGACCGCGCGGTGTGCGGGCGATCATGCCCTGCTGGATCAGGAACGGCTCGTACACATCTTCAACGGTGTCTGGCTGTTCGCCGACGCTGATCGCCACCGTGGACAAACCCACCGGACCACCGTTGAACTGTTTACACATGGCGTTCAGGATCGCCCTGTCGATCTTGTCGAGCCCGAGGTCGTCGACACCGAACAACGCCAGGCCCTGACGAGCGATGTCATCGGTGATCGATCCGTCGTGACGTACCTCGGCGAAGTCGCGCACTCGCCGCAGTAGCCGGTTGGCGATACGGGGCGTGCCGCGTGCCCGACGGGCGATCTCCCAGGCGCCTTCTTCGTCGATCGTGACGTTCAGAATTCGGGCGGCACGGGTGATGATCGCCTGCAGCTCGTCGGGTTCGTAGTAGTCGAGCCGGGCAACCAGACCGAAGCGGTCGCGCAACGGCCCGGTGATCATGCCGGTTCGGGTGGTGGCGCCTACCAGCGTGAACGGCGGCATCGTGAGGCGAATGCTGGATGCCGCAGGGCCCTTGCCGACGATGATGTCGAGCTGGAAGTCCTCCATCGCCGGATAGAGGATCTCCTCGACCGCCCGTGACAGCCGATGGATCTCGTCGACGAACAACACGTCGCCATCCTCGAGTTTGGTGAGGATCGCCGCCAGGTCACCGGCCCGCTCGAGGGCGGGACCCGACGTGACGTGCATGTGCGAGCCCATCTCGGTCGCCACGATCCCCGCCAGGGTGGTCTTGCCGAGCCCTGGTGGCCCGGCGAACAGCAGGTGGTCGACGGCCTGGCCGCGATTGCGAGCCGCTTCGAGCACGATCGACAAGTGCTCTTTCAGTTCGCGTTGGCCGACGAACTCGTCGAGCGCCCGGGGTCGCAGACCGGCCTCGACGACTTCCTCGGTGTCGGACGCCACACCCGGATCGAGAAACTCGTCACGCACGACGTGCCCCGAGCGCCTTGAGGGCGTCGCGCAACAATGTCGCTGCATCGCCGGTCGTGGTGAGTTCGCGCAGCGTGTCTCGGATCTCGGCGTCGCCGTATCCGAGTCCGGCCAGCGCCTCGCGCACATCGGCCATCGCCGAGCCGCCGGCCCCTGCGCCGCCGGCGCCGTCGAGGACCGGCACGCTGAGCCGCGACTTGAGTTCGACGAGCAGCCGCTCGGCAGTCTTCTTGCCGACACCTGGCACCAGCGTGAGCGAAGCGACATCTTGGCTGGCGACGATGTCGAACAGGGCCGCCGGCGGGTGGGTGGCGATGATCGCCATGCCGAGCGCCGGGCCGACCCCGTGGGTGCCAATCAGCGTTTGGAAGGTGGCCCGCTCGTCGCGGGTGAGGAACCCGAACAGCTGCTGGTCGGCTTCGCGAATGTGATGGTGGACGTACAAGAACGCGGTCGACGTGGGTTCCATCTCGGCCAGCGCCCGCGGCGAGACGTTGACGACGTACCCGACGCCCGCCACCTCGATCAGCACCGAACCCGACACGTCTCGTTCGAGGATCTCGCCACGCAGCGAACCGATCATCGGCGTGACCCCGTCGACTCGGCGATTCGGCGGCTCATCGGCGCAACCGCAAGGTGACACAAGGCCAGGGCCGCCGCGTCGGCGGCGTCGGCGGGTTTCGGCAACTGGCTCAGTTTGAGGCGCGTCTGCACCATCTTCTGAACCTGTTGCTTGGTGGCCGACCCGTATCCGACGACCGTGTTCTTGACCTCGTTGGGGGTGTACTGCACCACCTCGCAGCCCGCCGAGGCGGCCTCGCACAGTGCCAGCCCACTGGCCTGGCCGACGCTCATGGCGGTACGCACGTTGGTTTGAAAGAACACCCGCTCGACCGACACCACGTCGGGCGCAAACTCCTGGATCAGCGACACCAGTTCGTCGCGCAGCGCGGCGAGGCGTTGTGGCAGCTCGTCGGTGGCCGGAGTTCGGATCACCCCCATCGTCACGGCCACGGCCGCACTCGGCCCGCGCCCGTCGACGACGGCGAACCCGCAGCGTGTCAGACCGGGATCGATTCCGAGCACGCGCAAGGTGCCAGGTGGACGGTCGGCGCGGTTGATGGCGAACACAGGTTCGACTCTAGCGCCGAACCGTCGACCGGACCGGGATTCAGGTGAGCAGGATCGTCAACCACCGACGCAGTGCGCGCTCGTCGGAAGTCACGCCCGTTTCCAGCGCACGACGTCGCGGTCGATCTCGGCGATCGAGCGACGTCCCGTCAGCGCCATCGTGCGTTCGAGGCCCTCCCTGAAGAACTGCAACACGTGGTCGACGCCACGCTCACCACCGACCGCTGCGCCGTAGAGGTAGGGCCGCCCGATCGAACATGCGTCGGCGCCGAGCGCGATCGCCTTCACGATGTCGCTCCCCCGCCGTACGCCACCGTCGCAGATGATGGCCGACCGCCCCTGTACCGCTTGAGCGACGGGCTCGACCAGTTCGATCGGTGACGGCGCGTCGTCGAGTTGGCGCCCACCATGGTTCGACAGGCCGATTCCCTCGACGCCGGCATCCACTGCTCGCAGCGCGTCGTCGACGGTCTGGATTCCTTTCAGCACGATCGGTCCGCTCCAGATCGACTGCAGCCATTCGACGTCGCTCCATGAAAGTCGCTGATCGAAGTTCTGCATGACGTGCTGCGCCATCGGGATCGGGTCGGTGACGCCCTTGTCGGCATGGTCGACCACGTTGGCGAACTCGAGCGGTTCGTGGGTGATGAAGTCGAGTGTCCACGCCGGGTGCAGGATGCCGTCGACGATCATCGCCGGTCCGATCTCGGGAGGGATGATCAAGCCGCGGCGAACGTCTCGCTCGCGGCGTCCCAGCACCGCCGTGTCGACGGTGAGCCACAACGCTTCGTAGCCGGCGGCGGCGGCTCGTTCCACCAGTTCCTTCACGAGCCCGCGGTCCTTCCAGGTGTACACCTGGAACCACTTCTGCCCGTCGGAGACCTCGGCGACGTCTTCGATCGAGCGAGTGCTCATGGTCGACAGCGAGTAGGGCACCTCGGCGCGGGCGGCTGCCCGGGCCACCGACAACTCGCCTTGTGAGTGGGTCAGGCGCGTGTATCCGGTCGGGGCCAACACGAGCGGCATCGAGATCCGCTTACCCAGCAGCGTCGTGCTGGTGTCGAGTTGGCTGACGTCGCGCAGCACGTTCGGCTGGAACTCGATTCGCTCGAATCCGGTCGCGTTGTTGGCCAAACTGCGCTCGTCCTCGGCTCCCCCGTCGATGTAGTCGAACACGCCACGCGGCAGCCGCCGCTTCGCCATCGTGCGCAGGTCTTCGACCGTCATCGCCGTGCGCAGGCGCCGCACCACCGGGTCGGTTTCGAACTTGCGGAACCGAACAACCGACCGAAAAGTCTCGTACATACCCACGCCGCTCACCGTAACGGTTCGGTGCCTGGCTGGCACCAAACCGTCAGGCGGGTGGGAGGTCTGTGA
This sequence comes from uncultured Acidimicrobiaceae bacterium, assembly GCA_963700265.1. Lineage (GTDB taxonomy): Bacteria > Actinomycetota > Acidimicrobiia > Acidimicrobiales > Ilumatobacteraceae > Ilumatobacter. The sequence goes on from CAVOWX010000015.1 coordinate 575,604, forward strand.
TTCGGCCACCGCTGCGCCAGTAGCGGTTGTCGCCTCCCGAGGTTTCGCGGTCGAGCAGGTCTTCGTCGATCAGACCGCGTCGCAACGTCGACCAGTCCGGGTTGAAGGCACCGAGGATGTCGTTGACTTCCGGCTCGGAGTAGCGGCGCCCGATGTCGAACTCGAGCGCCAGCCGCTGCAGAACGACCAACCGCTTGGCGGGATGGGTCGGGATCGAGATCAACTTGCGGCCGGAGAAGTAGCGACCGAGCACGAGCTGTTCGTCAGGAGTCATCCCGTAGCCCATCACCGGGTCCATCGGGATCTCGATCTCGGCGGTGGCCTGAGCGGCTCGCAGCATCGCCTCCGGATCGAGTTGGTACACGTCGCCCCGGGCGGTGACGAGACCGCTCGCCCGTAGGTCACCGAGTGCGATCAGAACGGTTCGTCGGTCACGGTTCGTGACGTCGACGAGTTGATCGGTGGTCGACGGCTTGACGGCCAATGCCCCGGCAACCGCAAGCCGATCGAGGTCGAGGAACAGTTTCAGCAGACCGGTCGGCTCCATCTCCCCAGTCAACCAGCCAGTACACCAGTGAGTCGCGACCGGACCACGCTTGCCACTGACGACGGCAGCCGAGGCATCTGCAAGACTGACGACATGCTTGCTGTAACGATCTTGTACCCGCGCACCGACGACTCGACCTTCGACATGGACTACTACACCTCGAAGCACATGCCGATGTTCGCCGAGTCGCTCGGCGAGGCATGCCAGGGCTGGGGTGCCGCAGCATTCCCCGAGGGCAAATACGCCGCCATGGGGTGGGCGATGGTCACCGACCAGGCCGGCCTCGATGCCGGCATGAAGGCACACGGCGCCAAGATCATGGGTGACATCCCGAACTACACGAACGTGGCGCCCGAGTTGCTGGTCGGCGAGATCGCCGGCGGCAGCCAATAGCACCGAGCGTCGTGACGACCAGCGTCAGGTGAACCGCACCAGGCCCTGGTCGATGACGGCTCGCTCGCCGACCGATGTGGTGAACACCGCTTCGCCGGCAGCGGTCTCCCACACGCTGATCGTCAATGCCTCGCCCGGATACACCGGCGAGGTGAAGCGCCCTTCGACGTGTTGAAATCTGGAGGGGTCGTCGCCGCACAAGGCATGCAGGAGCCCTCGGCCGGTGAACCCGTAGGTACACAGACCGTGCAGGATCGGGCGGTCGAATCCGCCCATCGCTGCGAACGACGGGTCGCTGTGGAGCGGATTGCGGTCGCCCGACAGGCGGTACACGAGTGCCTGATCCGGCGATGTTTGATAGGTCACCTGGTGATCGGGTTGGCGTTCGGGCGGAACGTTCTGGGGGCCCGACGGGCCACGCTCGCCACCCCAACCGCCCTCACCCCGGATGAATATCGATGCGGTGGTCGTATACAACGGCTCGCCGTTGATCGTTGCCGTGGTGGCGGTCACGACGACCGCCGCCTTGCCCTTGTCGTGCATCGCCGTGACCTCGCTCTGCAGCGTTGCGGTGCCCTCGACGGGAATCTGGCGGTGCAGCGTGACCGACTGCTGGCCGTGCACCAGCAGGGCAGGGTTGAAGGTGCCGATGTTGCCCAGCGCCGAGCCACGCCCCCACCCGATCACCACCGGGAAGGTCGGGTACACGACCTGTTCGACACCGTTCGTGTTCTCGGTGGTGAAACCGAGGTCACCCGTACCGGCTCCGATGCCGACCGCGTACAGCAGGCAGTCCTTGCTGTTCCAGCTGACTTCGATCGGGTCGCTCTTGCTGCCGACCGCTTCGGGATTGAGTGGCATGTCAGTTCCTCCTAGAGATGGACTTCGGACCGATGGGTTCGAACATCACGCCGGCTTGGGCTGCGGCGGGCCACCGGGGACGCCGTTCATACCCGAGTTGGGGCGGGCCTCGGCGAGCATTCGGGCAACGACCGGACCGAGTTGGGTCGGGTCTTCGACGGGCGAGGTGCTGGGACCGCGGACCCAACCTTCGGCCACGGCGAGAAACTGGCCGGATGCCTCGAACACCCTGCCCGTGACGTCTGCGGCCTCTTCCGATGCCAACCAGGTGGCGATCGGGGCGATCCACATCGGCGAGCGAGCCTCGCGCTCCTCGTCGCTCTCCGGGGCCGGGCCCAGGTTCTCGGTCATCCGAGTCAGCGCAACGGGGGCGACGGCGTTGACCGTGACGCCGTAGCGGGCGACTTCGAGGGCGGCGATCGTGGTGAACGCCGCGATGCCCGCCTTGGCGGCGCCGTAGTTGGTCTGGCCCGGGTTGCCGTAGATGCCCGACACCGACGTGGTGTTGATGATGCGGCCGCTCACGGGCAGACCGGCCTTGGCGCGCTCACGCCAATAGCCGATGGCGTGCCGGCTCGGGGCGAAGGTGCCTTTGAGGTGCACGTTGATCACGGAGTCCCATTCGGCTTCGGTCATGTTCGACAACATGCGGTCGCGCAGGATCCCGGCGTTGTTGATCAGGATGTGGAGGTCGCCGAACGTGTCGATCGCGGCCTGGACCATTCGCTCGGCACCCGCAAAGTCGGAAACGCTTTCGCCGTTGGCGATCGCCTCCCCACCCATCGCCGTGATCTCGTCGACCACCTGCTGCGCCGGGCTGAGGTCACCGCCGGAGCCGTCGACCGCTCCCCCGAGGTCGTTGACGACCACCTTGGCACCGTGCCGCGCCAGGCTGATGGCGTGCTCACGGCCGATCCCGCGACCAGCTCCCGTGACGATCGCAACTCTGCCTTCGCACAAACGACTCATGTCGATTCCTCCATCGTTGCCGGGCCGACTGCCGAGCCGACCGTTGAATCTGCATCGTAGAGTTACCGACTCGCTCGACTCCGACCCGAGCGCCGACTTCGGCGATGGGCTTCGCCGGATGCGGCCGTAGCCTCGGGCGACGTGAGTGACATCGTGTGTGACGTGCTGATCGTCGGCGCTGGGCCTGCGGGCACTGCGGCGGCGATCGCCCTGCACGACGCCGGACGCAGCGTGATGGTCGTCGACAAGGCGGCGTTTCCGCGTGACAAGTGCTGCGGCGACGGGCTCACCACGCTCGCCCTGCGAGAACTCGAGGCGCTCGGCCTGGAACCAAACCGCGTCGACGGATGGTTCGACGTCGATGCAGCCTGGTTGCGCTCACCGACCGGACGAGAGGTCGAAGTACCGCTCCCGAAGACCGGCCTGTATGCGGCGATCGCCCCACGCCGCACACTCGACAACGAACTCGTGGAGCTTGGCGCGGCGGCGAGGTGTCCCGGTCCACGACGGCCACGGCTTTTCGACGATCGACACCGATCACGCCGATTGCGTGACGGTCACGGTCGACGGGCTGGGGCTGGTGCGCTGCCGCTATGTGATCGCCGCCGACGGCGTGTGGAGCCCGGTTCGCAAGGCACTCGGCGCCACTGTCGAGGGCTACCGCGGTGAATGGCATGCGTTTCGCCAGTACGCCGGCAACGTCACCGGACCGGCCGCCGAGCGCCTGTTCGTGTGGTTCGAGGAAGACCTGCTGCCGGGCTATGCCTGGTCGTTCCCGTTGCCGGGCAACCGTGCCAACATCGGCTTCGGGGTGCTGCGCGAGGAGGGACGCCGCGTTCAGGACATGGCCGATCTGTGGCGTGATCTGCTCGCCAGAGCGCACGTCGTCGACGCACTCGGCCCGGATGTGGTTCTGGAGGGCAGGCACACCGCCTGGCCGATCCCGGCCCGCATCGACGAGCTGTCGTTGACATCCGGCCGAACACTCTTTGTGGGCGACGCCGCGGCGGCGAGCGACGTGATGACGGGCGAGGGCATCGGCCAAGCGCTCCTGACCGGACGCCTCGCTGCGGAGGCGATCGTCGCCGGCGGGGCGATGCAACCCGAGGCCGTGTGTGGCGGATACGAGCGGGCCGTTCGGCACGATCTGTTCGCCGACCACCGCATGTCGAAACGGCTGGGCGCTGTGCTCAAACACCGCACCGGAGCCGCCGGTGCAATCCGGATCGTCGCCGCCAGCGGTTTGTGGGGGCGCCGCAACTTCGGACGCTGGATGTTCGAGGACGAACCGCGTGCGATCGCCACCTCGCCGCGCCGCTGGCACCGCGGCTTCCTGGCACGGCCGGGCGCCTACCTCGACCGCTGACGCGGCCGCTACAGCTGGGGTGGTTTGCGACGCTTGTCGATGACCGGGTCGAGCCGTTCCAGCGGTGGCGCAGCTACGTCGACGTCACCGACCGATACGTCGACGCCGTCTTTGTCGATGTCGATCGGGTCGCTCGACGCCTCCACGGTGACGGGAGCGTCCTCCTTCGGGGGTCCCTCGTAGATCTCTGCAACGGCCAGCATCGCTCCGGCCATACCAGCGCCCACGATTCCGCCCTTGCGACGTCCGGCAGCGATCGACGACCGCCGCATCTCGGCCAGGTGCTCGGCGTGTTCAGCCATCATCTCGGCGTGGGCGGCCGCCGATCGCTCGGCCTCGGTCAGCTCGACCGCTTCAGCCAGATCGACAACGTCGGTCGGTTTGGCGGCGTCGGGCTCGTGCACCCCGACAGCGTACGTGCGTTCAGCCGAGCAGTTGGCGCAGCTGTTCGATCGTCTTGACCGGGTCGTTGCCGACCGGGGTGACCGACAGGTGCGTGACACCGGCCTCCTGATAGGCAGCCAGGCGCTCTTTGACCTGACCCGCCGAGCCGACCAGGTTCGTGTTGGCGAGCATCTCGGCCGGCACCTTGGCGGCAGCCTCTTCCTTCTTGCCGCTCAGGTACAGATCCTGAATCGCGATCGCTTCGTCGACGTAGCCGTACTTCTGGCAGATCGTGTTGTAGAAGTTCTTGTCGCGGGCGCCCATGCCACCGACGTACAGCGCCACGTTGGGGCGGGCCATGTCGAGCACGCGTGTGGCGGCGTCGCCGGCGAACTCGTCGCCGATCGCCACCATGCCACCCGCCGAGATCTGGAGTGGGCCGAGCGCCGGGTCGCGCTGGGCGGTGCCCTTCTTCAGTTCGTCGCCCCACACGGTGTGGAACTTCTCCGGATCGAAGAAGATCGGCAGCCAACCGTCGGCGAGCTGCGCTGTGGCGGTGACGGAGAGCCCCATCAGCGACGCCCAGAAGATCGGGATCTCCTCGCGCACGGGGTGGTTGATCAGCTTGAGCGCCTTGCCGAGCCCGGTGCCCTGCCCTTCCGGAAGTGGCACCTGCACGGCGGGGCCGTCGTAGATCACTCGCTCGCGGCGCCACACCATGCGGCAGATGTTGATGTAGTCACGGATGCGAGCCATCGGCTTGTCGTACGGCACACCGTGGAACCCTTCGATCACCTGAGGACCGGAGGCGCCCAGCCCGAGCACGAATCGCCCCCCGCTCACGTAGTCGAGCCCGGCTGCCGTTTGGGCAATGCACGTAGCGGTGCGCGAGTACGTGTTGAGGATGCCTGAGCCGATCTGGATCGTGCTGGTCTTGGCGGCCAGGAACCCCATCAAGCTGACCGAGTCGAAGCTGTAGGCCTCGGGCACCCAGACCAGGTCGAGCCCGGCCGCTTCGAGCTGCTGAACACGAGCGACATCCGAATGAAAGTCGCCCGAATAGTTGATACCCATCGAAAGTTTCACGACGCCGACGTTACGCAAGCGTTCGCCATCAGCAAGCATCCGACCGCCCGCACCAGGCGGTGTCGGTCGGTTGCCGTCATGGTTGCGAGCTGGCTCGGGCGACTTCGGCGTCCATTTCTATCCATCGGTCGTCGAGCCATTCGGCGAAGGCGTCGCCGTCGGGGACGTCGGTGCGTGGGATTCGCCGGATCACGAACCGGACTGGGGGTAGCGGCTTCGACAGTCGCTCGATCATTCCGGAGAAGGTGTCGAGCCCGTCGAAGCCGGTGTGCCATGCCAATGCCACGTCGGCGTCTGGTGCACCTTCGAGCAACGCCCGCGAACCGGCCGGTCGGGGCGGCAGCAGGTGCCGCAAGCCGGAGAGACGTTGCGCTCGTCGCGGATCGCGTTCGGCGATCTTGTCGAGCGCCCGCCTGCGTTTGTGGTCGTTGGCTCGGGTTCCTTCGGCGAAGATCACCCCGACCGAACCGGGTCCGACGGTTGCGCCCAGGTTGCGGAGCGCCTCCAACTCACCGCTGCTGTCGGCGGCACCCCTGTCGAGGAAGTGGTTCGGCACCCGCAGCCCCACGATGTCGAGGCACGGGTCGATCAGCAACTCACGCTTGAGCACGTACCGGGGGCCGACACCGGCCACCGCACTGAACACCCAGCCCGACAGCAGCGAGTCGGCGAGGCTGGCGTGTCGGCACAGCACGATCGCATTGCCCTCTCGGACAGCGTCGATGCCCTCGACCTGAGGATCGATCCCGAGCGTGACCCGCAGGGAGGCCATCAAGGCAGCCGACCACCACGCCATCAGGCGGTAGTTCGCCGACTCACTCGACGCCCTTCCGGTGCACCACAGCCAAGCGCTCTGCGCAACGCCGGCCACCTCGATCCACGACCAGCACACGGCGAACGCCAGCAGTCGGGCCAGGGGGAACCGGAACCGCAGCCGAACCGCGTCGGCAATGACCGCGATCGGCAACCACAGAGGGACCAGCACCGTGACGGCCACACAGGCGGCGAACAGCGCTGGAATGCTGACCAGACGGCGCTTCAGCGTCTCCGAGCGAGACCCGCGAACGGCGGTCATGCGGGCTGGGTGAACTCGATCCGATTACCGTCGGGATCGGACACGAACGTCTGACGGATACCGGTGGCACCGACCGCGACCGGATCGGGCACATCGACACCCGCCGATCGGAGTCGATCGATCACAACGTCGAGGTCGGTCACGTGGAACGCCATGTGCTGACCGAAGTCAGCAGGCACCTTGGCCTCGATCAGGTGAACCTGGCGTCCGTTGCCGGCATCGAGCCAGGCACCACCGAACGAAAAGTCCGGGCGCTGGAGTTGTGCCATGCCGAGCACGTCACGGTAGAAGCCGAGGGAGCGATCGGTGTCAGAAACATTGAGCGACACGTGATGGATGTCGACGACGAGCATGCGTCAAAAGTATCGCGTCACGACAACGCCGCGTTGAGGTTGCCGGAACGGAACCCTTCGAGGTCGAGCGTGACGTACTCGTACCCGACGCTTCGCACGGCGGCGACGACCTGAGCGCGCTCAGCCACGACTGCAGCGAGGGCATCCTGATCGACCTCGATTCGGGCCGTGTTGTCGTAGTGACGCACCCGACACTGTCGGAAACCGAGTGCGTGCAGTGCGGCCTCGGCGCGCTCGACACGGCTCAGAATCCCGACGGTGACCTCAGTTCCGTACGGAACCCGGCTGGCCAAGCAGGCAGCCGCTGGCTTGTCCCACGTGCGCAGACCCATTACCCGCGAGGCGATCCGGATCTCATCCTTCGTGAAGCCGGCGTCGACCAACGGGAACGCGGCGCCCGCCTCGGCAGATGCTCGTTGGCCGGGCCGGTGGTCGCCGAGGTCGTCGACGTTCACGCCCAGCACGATCGTGGCCCCGGTCGAGTCGGCGATCGGCTTGACCACCGCCATCAACTCGGCCTTGCAGTGATAGCACCGATCGCCGTCGTTGAGCCGATAGGCAGCCTGCTCCATCTCGTTCGTCACGACCGCCGTCCAACGCAGGCCCCACTCTTGGGCCAGCGACCGGCAATCGGCTTCCTCCGACCCTGCCAGCGACGGCGACACAGCGGTCACTGCGTGAACCCGATCGACGCCCAACTCTCGATGGGCGACGGCGGCCAGGAACGCCGAATCGGCACCACCCGAGAACGCGACGACAACGGTTTCCAGCTCGCGCAGGCGGTCCGCCAGTGCCTTCAGCTTGCGGTCGAGCTCCACATCCGACGTCGAGATCACCGAGTGAGTGTGCCACGACTCGCCCGGCATGCCCCATCACGTGCCAGGATGATGTGAGATGGTGGCGCCGAAGTGGTGGACGCAGCGACGATTCGGTTTGCTCGTGAATGCCGATTTGGCGACCGTTCCGGCGTGGGCTCCGCTCGGGCAATACGCCAGCTGGTATCAGGCCCACATCGACGGGCAGACACCCGACGTGCTCTTGCACCCCTCGCCACTCGTCGAGACCCTCGCCCATCACCGTGACCGGTGGGGACACATCGACGACTACGACGATTTCTTCCCGTTCCTGTCGTTCGAGGAGTTCGACGCAGATGCCTGGACAGGGCTCGCCCGAGACGCCGGAATGTCGTACGCGGTGATCACGGCCAAACACCACGACGGGTTGTGCTGGTGGGATGCACCGAACACGACACGCACCTCGCTGCACGACGGACCGCGCCGCAACGTGCTGGGCGAGTTCGCGGCGGCCTGTGAGCGTGCCGACCTCGTGTTCGGTACCCATTACTCGATGCTCGACTGGAGTGACGTCCGATACCCATCGGCTGAGTACGTCGACCAGGTTGTGCACGCCCAGGTGCTCGACCTGGTGCGGCGCTACGGCACCCGCATGCTGTGGGGTGATGGTCATTGGGGTGCCGGCGGTGGCCACTGGCGCAGTGACGAACTGATCGCTGCCGCCCGAGCGATCGACCCCGACCTGATCGTCAACGACCGTTGGTGGTCGGACAAGCCAGACGTGCGTTCCTACGAGTACCAGATCCCTGACGAGATCGTCACCACACCGTGGGAGATGCGCCGCGGGCTGGGCTCCAGCATCGGACACAACCGCGCCGAGGGCCCCGACCATCTGCTGACCGCCCACGAGATCGTTGCCCTGCTCACCGAGGTGATCGCCAAGGGTGGCCATCTGCTCCTGAGCGTCGGCCCTGACTCTGCCGGCCGGATGCCCGAACCACACGCCGAACGGCTGCGGGCGGCCGGCGGTTGGGTGCGCCGCCACCGCGACCTGCTCGATCGAGCGACGCCGTGGACCAGCTGGGGCGACGAGCACTGCCGGTACCTCGATCTCGACGGAGAACTGCACGTCATCGACATCAGCGGTCGCGGCAGATTCTCGGCGCTCGGGCGATCAGCGGGCCACGTCACCGGGCTCGAATCGATGGAAGGTGTCGTCACGGCGTTCGAGCAGGGCGATCGAGAACTCCAGCTGGTGCGACCGCCGCGCAAGCCGCAGCGTCTACCGATCGTGTACCGGGTCACCATGGACGTACCGGCGGCAATGCCGATTCCGCTGTTCGGTGACCAGATTCAACCCGACCTCATGCTGGCTGACGTACTCGACGGAGCCCGCTCCGGGGCGATCGTGCAACTCGGTGAGGGAACGTACGTTGGTCCGGCACGCGTGCCGGATGGGGTCACGTTGCGCGGGCTCGGCCCCGACCGCACACGAATCGACGGCCTGGAGAGCATCGCCGTCACGCTCGGCGCCGGCTCGCGCCTGGAACATTGTTCGTTGGTGGGTGGCGGCAAACGAATCGCCTGGCTGCCCCGTATCGTCGTTGCCTGCGACGGCGCAAAAGCCAACATGTTGGGTTGCCACGTCAAAGGCCACATCCGTGTCACATCCGATGACGTACGCGTGACCTCGTGTAGCGCTTCAGGCGTCGTGGTCGCCGGCGCCGACCGGGCCAACATCGTGCGCTCCACGTTCCGCGGCATGCAGTGGGACTGCGCCGTCGACATCACCGGCGGGTCCGGACACATCGTCGAGAGCTGTACCTTCAGCGACCTCTTGGCGGCGATCCGACTGACGAGCACGGTCGGCGCCACGGTGCACGGCAACCGTGTCACCGCTCGCTGGTGGGGCGTCCATCTGGTCGACACCGAGGGCACCACAGTGATCGGGAACTCGTTCGAGCGCACGATGCGGGCGGTCGACATCGACGGCGGCACGCTCACCGAGGTCACGGGCAACGCCGCTTCGCTGGGCGATAGCGGGTGCGTGCTTCAGCGCGGCGCCTCGTCGTGCGAGATCTCCGGCAATCGCTGGGAACGCTGCCGGATCGGCCTGCTGGCCTGGGACGCCGGCGCGTTCCGGCATCGCGACAACAGCTGCGTCGATCCCGGTGAACCCGACAACGTCACCACGGTCGGGCCGTGACACGCCTCAGGTTGTAAGACAGCCGCTCAGCCGGCGCCGGCGCCCGAGAGCGCCTTGGCGTGACGATGTCGATCCTGCGGATCGAGGTGCACCTTGCGCAGCCGGATGTGCTTCGGCGTGACCTCGATGCATTCGTCACCGGCGATGAATTCGAGCGCGTGCTCGAGCGACAGCACGCGGTGCGGCGTCAGCTTGATCGGGTCGTCAGATGAAGAAGCTCGCACGTTGGTGAGCTTCTTCTCTCGGCAGATGTTGACGTCCATGTCGCCCGAGCGGGAGTTCTCGCCGACGATCATGCCCAAGTACACATCGGTGCCGGGGCCGACCATCATCGTGCAGCGCTCTTGCAGGTTGGTCATCGCGTACGTCGTGGTAGGGCCGGTGCGGTCGGCGACGATCGAGCCGCGGTCGCGCGCCCTGATCTCACCGAACCATGGCTCGTAGCCCTCGAAAATGTGGCTGATCACGCCAGTGCCCCGAGTCTCGGTGAGGAAGTCGGTGCGGAACCCGATCAGGCCGCGAGCAGGTACGAGGTACTCGAGCCGCACCCAGCCGAGGCCGTGGTTGATCATGTTTTCCATGCGACCCTTGCGGGCGGCGAGCAGCTGTGTGACGACTCCGAGGTGCTCTTCGGGTACGTCGATCGTGACCCGCTCGACGGGCTCGTTGCGCTTGCCGTCGATCTCCTTGGTGACAACCTCTGGCTTGCCGACATTCAGCTCGAAGCCTTCGCGACGCATCGTCTCGACCAGCACCGCCAGCTGTAGCTCCCCGCGAGCCTGAACCTCCCAGGCGTCGGGGCGCTCGGTCGGGTTGACGCGGATGCTCACGTTGCCGACCAGTTCGGCGTCGAGCCGGCTCTTGACCAACCGGGCGGTCAGCTTCTTGCCGTCGCGGCCGGCCAGCGGCGAGGTGTTGATACCGATCGTCATCGCCAGCGCCGGCTCATCGACGGTGATGACCGGAAGTGCGATCGGGTTCTCGGCGTCGGCGAGCGTTTCGCCGATCGTGATCTCTGGGATACCGGCGACGGCGACCAGGTCACCGGGGCCGGCGGAATCGACCGGCACGCGGGTCAGCTGCTCGGTCAGGAACAGCTCGGCGACCTTGGTGCGCTCGATCGTGCCGTCGGTGCGGCACCAGGCGACCTGCTTGCCCTTTTCGATCGTGCCCTCGATGACACGGCACAGCGCCAGTCGGCCGAGGTACGGGTTGGCGTCGAGGTTGGTGACCCACGCCTGAAGTGGCGCTCCCGGGGTGTAGGCCGGGGCCGGGATCGTCTCGAGAATCACATCGCACAACGGACCGAGCGTGTCTGGGCGCTCGGCCGCGTCGAGGTCGAGTGTCGCCCAGCCGTCGCGACCCGAGCAGTAGACGATCGGGAAGTCGAGCTGGTCGTCGCTGGCGTCGAGGTCCATGAACAGCTCGTACGCCTCGTCGACGACTTCGGCGATGCGTGCATCGGCGCGGTCGATCTTGTTGATCACCAGGATCACGGGCATGTCATAGGCGAGCGCCTTGCGAAGCACGAAGCGGGTCTGCGGCAGCGGGCCCTCGGCTGCATCGACCAGCAGCACGATCCCGTCGACCATCGTGAGCGCACGCTCGACTTCGCCGCCGAAGTCGGCGTGACCGGGCGTGTCGACGATGTTGAGCGTGACGCCGCCCCACAGCACGGAGGTGTTCTTGGCGAGAATCGTGATGCCCTTCTCACGCTCGAGGTCGTTCGAGTCCATCACCCGCTCTTCGTGGAATTCGTTGGCCCGGAAAGCACCGGCCTGCTGGAGCAACGAGTCGACGAGGGTCGTCTTGCCGTGGTCGACGTGGGCGACGATCGCAAGGTTGCGGATGTCGTCGCGTCGCGCCGGACCGCGTACGAGCTTCGTGATGATGGGGTTCTCAGACATGGCTCATCCACGCTATCGCCGGATCCCACCCGAACATGGGCCCCCACCCGGTCGGTTGGGTCAGCGGCGCTTTTCGCCCCAGGTGTTCCAGTGGGTGACGGCCGAAGCTGGTTTGCGGGGGGCGATGCCGAAGTTGCCGGATGGGTAGCCGACCGGGATCAACGCCGCGATCTCGAAACGGCCCTCTGGCACGCCGAGCGCCTCCAGGGCGTCGTCTCCGTAGACCCGGATCACGGTCGTCAGGGCCGTACCGAGGCCGAGCGAACGGGCCGCCACGCAGAAGTTCTGAACGGACGGATAGACCGAGGCGTCGAGACGGCCGATGTCCATCGGGCCCTCGGCGTCGCGAGGCGACCACGGGATCTTGGCCTGCAGGAACAGCACGATCGCCGGCGTGTCCTGGAGGTGGTCGGCGAGATGGCGGCTGGCGTCACGGGTGCGCTCCCACGAGCGGCGCGACTTGTCGTCACGGAACTCGGTCGGCGCATCGAGCGTGGCCTCGTAGCGATCGAACGCCTGCTTGTACCAGCGGGCGACTTCGGCCTTGCGGCCCGGATCGGTGAACACGTAGTACTGCTGGGGCTGCACATTTCCGCCCGACGGGGCCTGTTGGGCAGCCTTCAAGCACATCTTCGAGGTCGGCGTCGTGCGACCGGCTGGTCGGTGAAACGCCGTATCGCCCGAGTGGTCATGATGGTCTCGATCGCGTCCATCCCAGCACGGTAAACGAAACGGTCTCTGGGGCGAGCGTCGAGGGCGGCGGCGACGCAGAAATCTCAGCAGATCGGCCACGGGTTCTACAGTCGCCGGATGCGAACATCGGTAGTGCTCGGTCAATGGTTGGATCGGTCGCTGGCTGCCGATCTCGAGATTGCCCTGCTCGCTGACCGGCTGGGCTACCCCGAGCTGTGGGTTCCGGAGATGGCAAAAGCCGACTCGCCTGCGATGGCGACCCTGGTCGCCGAGCGGACACAGCAGATCGAGCTCACGTTGGGACCCCTGCCCGTGACCGTGCGTTCCTCGGTGCAGATCGCGATCGCCCTCCAGACCGTCGCCCAGACAGGTCGCCGCATCAACGTCGCGCTCGGCACCTCCAGTTCGCTGGTTGCCCGGTGGCACGATCGGTCGCGGGTGGGGGCTGTACAACGACTCGACACGACACGGACCGAGTTGGCGGCGCTGTTGGTCGGCGAGCGTGTGAACGGATTCCGACTGTCGCAGCCTCCCGACATGATCCCATCGATCACGATCGCCGCCTTCGGACCACAGGCGGTCGCCGTCGCCGGCCGGGCGGATCGGATGGTGCTCAACATGGTGACCGTCGAGACCGCCGAACGGCTCGCCGCCCACCACCCCAACACCGCCGTGTGGTTGTGCGCCGCGATCGATCCCAGCGACGAGGAACGGGCGTGGCTGTCGCGCGGTTTCGTCGGCTACCTCGCCGCCCCCGGCTATTCGGAGATGTTCGTCGAGGCCGGCTTCGGCGACCTGGTCGAATACGCCCGCACCAAGCCGGGCCCGAAGCAGGTCTTCGCCCGGATGCCACTCGATCTGATCGACAAGGTGGCGCTGGTCGGCAGCGAGGCGATCGTGCGGGCCCGCATCGATGCCTACGCAGCGGCCGGAGTTGCCGAAGTGTGCCTGGTGGTACCGGCGCCAGACCTTCCGAGCAGTTGTCGCACACTGGAGTTGCTCGCCCCCTGAGCGACCATCAGGGCGAGTCGCACACCGCTGCAAGCCTCCCGAGTCGCTCAGATCATCCTGGAGTCGAAGTCCGCACCCAGCAGGAACTTGCCGAGCGTCTCGTTCAGCTTTGGGGCGACCATGATGTGCTGGGTCACGACGTGGGCGTCGCGTAGGCAACGACCCAACACGCTGGACTCGTACACGGACGTCCCTCCGGCCAACGTCCAGGCGGTCTGTACGGCGGTGACGCACTCGGCCGCCGCATGGGCGGCAGCCAGTCGCATCGCTACCCGCTGAGCGACGGTGACCGTCCCGCCGCTCACGGCCGACTCCCACGCATCGCCGACCTCGTCGCGAAGCAGCGCTCTGGCAGCCCGCCAACGAGCTTCGGCGCGGGCGAACTCGGTCTGGACGAAGCCGCTGTCGGCCAATGTCCGCGACGAGAACTGCGGCTTCTTGGCGCCCGCCAGGTCGACCAACTCGTCGAGTGCTCGGCGGGCGACACCGAGCCCGGTGGCGGCGATACCGAGCGCCAACAGCGTGAAGTTCGGGAAGTGCGCCAGTGGCTCATCGACGAATACCTTGCTGACACCCGGTTGCACGGTGAACTGCTCCGGCACGAACACGTCGGTCACAGCGATGTCGAGCGAGCCGGTGCCGCGCATGCCCACGCTGTGCCAGGTGTCGATGAATTCCACATCGGACCTCGGGAAGAAGCACACCCGCTGAGTGCCGTCGTCGCACATCGCCCCACCCACGATCCAGTCGCAATGCTGAGTGCCGCTCCCCCATTGCCAACGTCCGGTCACCCGATACCCGTCGCCCTCGCGTGCACCGCGCCCGTTGGGGGCGAACACGCCGCCCGTCGCAGTGTTCGGAGTCGAGAACACCGTGCGGGCGACCTCAGGTGCGAGGAACGCCGCCATCGAGGAAGTGGTCGAGGCGATCCCGGCGCACCAGCCTGCGGCGCCGTCGCCGGCGGCGACCGTCATCACGGAATCGACCAGATGCACCGGCCCGGCACCTGGCCCGCCGTACGCGTCCGGGCAGGCACAGTGTCAGCAGGCCGGCTCGCTGCAAGGCGTCGACGGTGACCTCCGGCAGCCGCCGCAGCCGGTCGGCCTCGTCGGCGTGGTCCCGTGCGGTCTGCGCAGCGGCCGTCAGCAGCGTGATGTCACCAGTACTCATGCTGGCGATCGTAGACAGCCGAGCAGCCGCCGAACGATTGGTCTAACGTCCAGGTATGAAGTTCGGCTTCGTGATTCCGTGGGCCGACGCCGACGAGGTCGGAGAGCTCGCCGCCGTCGCCGAAGAGTGCGGCTGGGACGGCGTGTTCGTGTGGGAACCGGTGTGGGGGGTCGACGCCTGGGTGAGCCTCGGACTGGCGGCCGTTCGCACGTCGAAGATCCGGCTCGGCACGATGCTGACACCGCCGTCACGCCGTCGACCGGCCGAACTCGCCGGCCAGGTCGCAACGGTCGATCGGCTGAGCGCCGGGCGGGTCACGTTGTCGGTCGGGCTCGGGGCGATCGACACGGGCATGGATGCGTTCGGCGAAGAGTGCGATCGCAAGATCCGCGCCGAGCTGATGGACGAGTGCCTCGAGATCGTGTGCGGGCTGTGGCAGGGTCAACCGTTCGAGTACTCGGGCACGCACTTCACGATCCGTCCGACCGAGTTCCCCACGATCGGCAACACGGTGCAGCAGCCGCGGGTTCCGATCTGGTGTGTCGGCGTGTTGGGGCGCCAGCGTTCGATGCGGCGAGCGCTGCGGTGGGACGGCCTGATCCCACAGGTGATCGACGAAGGTGTCGCCCGCCAGGCCAACCTCGACGAACTCGCAGCGATCACCGACCAGCTCCCCGGCGACGGCTACGACGTGATCATCGAAGGCGTGTGGGCGGAACACTCGCCCGCCGCATGGGCAGCGGCAGGGGCGACCTGGTGGCTGGAAACGCAATGGGACGCGGTCGGCCAGGCGCGTCCCAGTCTGGCCATCGTCGACCGTCTGCGCGACGGCCCGCCAGGTCTCTGAATCTGCGCCGATCCTCCGCTCCCGGTACGGTCACCGCCGTGACTCCTTCTGGCGCGACTCCCTCTGGTTGGAACCTGGCCGACGTGTTCGAAACGATCGCCGACCAGATCCCCGACGAACTCGCCCAACAGCAAGGCGAACGGTCGATGTCGTGGGCCGAGTTCGACCGCCGCGCCGACGGGATCGCCAGCACCCTGCTCGACGCCGGCCTGGTCGAGCAGGACAAGGTCGCCCAGTACCTCTACAACTGCCCCGAGTACATCGAGAGTTTGTTCGGCTGCTTCAAAGCCGGCATGGCGACCGTCAACACCAACTACCGCTACGCCGCCGACGAACTGGTCTACCTGTGGGACAACGCCGACGTGGTCGCCGTGATATTCCATGGTGCGTTCACGTCACAAGTCGAGGCGATTCGTGACCGGCTGCCACTGATCCGCTTGTGGCTGTGGGTCGACCACGGCGAGGGTTCGTGCCCCGACTGGGCCGTGCCGTACGAACCGGCCGCCACGTCGAATCCTGGCCGCACGCAGGGTCCGTGGGGGCGCAGTGGCGATCATCTGTTCCTGCTCTACACGGGTGGCACGACGGGGATGCCGAAGGGCGTGATGTGGCGCCAGGACGACATGTTCGGCGCCCTCGACTCGAACAACAAGCGCCGAATGCCTCCTGAACAGAATCTCGATGCGGTCGGCCAGCGCACGATCAAGGCCGGCCCGCGAGGGCTGCCCGGCGCACCGTTGATGCACGGCACCGGGCTGTTCAACGCGATCAGCACACTGATGGTCGGCGGTTCGGTGACCACGATGGAGAACTGGCACTTCGATCCTGCGGAACTCCTGACCGCAATCGAGCGCCATCGGATCAACTCGATCTCGATCGTCGGGGACGCCTTCGCCAAGCCGATCCTGCGGGCCCTCGACGCCGAACCGGACCGATGGGACATCTCCTCGCTGCGAGTGATCGTTTCGTCGGGTGTGATGTGGTCGAAGCAGAGCAAAGACGGTCTGTTGCGCCACAACCCGCGCCTGATCATGGTCGACGCGCTCGGTTCGAGTGAGGCGATCGGGATGGCGACCAACACCACCACCTCCGAGACCGCCGGCGAGACCGCCAAGTTCGAGCTGGGACCCAACACGCGGGTCGTCACCGAGGACGGACACGATGTGGTCCCCGGGTCCGGGGAGCTGGGGATGGTCGCCCTCCAGGGCAACACACCGATCGGCTACTACAAGGACGAAGCCAAGTCGGCAGCAACCTTCAAGATCATCGACGGCAAGCGCTACTCGGTCCCCGGAGACTGGGCCGAAGTACTCGCCGACGGCACCGTCAAGTTGCTCGGCCGCGGCAGCCAATGCATCAACACCGGAGGCGAGAAGGTTTACCCGGAGGAGGTCGAGGAGTGCCTCAAGTTGCACCCCACGGTCCACGACGCGGCCGTCGTCGGGCTCCCCGATGAACGATTCGGCGAGGCCATCACGGCGCTCGTCGAGCCTGAGCCGGGCGCCACCATCGACGCCGCCGAACTGATCGAGCACGTGAAGTCGCGGTTGGCCCGCTACAAGGCACCCAAGTCGATCATCACGATCGACTCGGTCGACCGCGCCGTCAACGGCAAGCTCAACTACCAGGCCCTCACAGCGGTCGCCACCAGCAGTCGACTCGAATCGTGACGACTCGCCCGACGTAACCGCACCCCCAGTAGGGCACCCACGGTTTGGCTCGTCCGTTCAGCAAGCGTCGGCGGGCGTCAGTGTGTAGTTCTCCGTTCCGGAACCCGCCTGGTTGGCGACCGTCCCGGCCCCCACACCCACCATCATGCCCGGTTGCCCCGGGCCATCGGGAAGCGAGATCTCGTAGGTGCCGGTGTAGTGCGAGTTGAACATCCCGTTGAACTCGTAGTTCCCAGTGAGTCCTCCAGTCAGCTCCATCGACCCGATGTCGGCTGTCAGGGTGAAGGGCTGCATGATGTCGCAGACGACCTGGTTGACCTGCCAGTCTTGGAGCCCGCCGACGATGAGGTACGGCGCGCCACCGGTCTCGAAATCGATGGTCGCCTTGCCGACACCTCGCTTGGATCGGGCCTCGAGCGACACGGTGCCACCCTTGCCCGTCTCGTCGGGAGCACGGTACGTGAACTCGGCGTCGGCAGGGAGCGGGGTCGACGAAGGATCCACACCGTTGCCGCCCGCAGTGAGCAGCGCCGTTACGGATCCACCCGTCGGCATGCCGTCCAGCTTGCTGGTCGGCTTGGCCGTGATCGTCGAATTGCTGCTCGGCTGGAGACCCTTCGGACCCGGATTCGCCGTTGCCTCGAGCTTCACACAACGACCGGACTCCCAGCCCTTGCGTGCAGCGTCGGTCAGCTGGTTGGCGATCATGACGCCGAAGAGGGTTCCCGCCGACATGACCTCGGACATGTGGGCCTGCGTGACCTCGCCACCCGTGCGATTGACCGTGACCCCGTTGAACTCGTCACCGGTGTAGCCACCCGACACGTCGGCGAACTGACCAGCCCCGTTGGCGAAGTTGGCCATCTGCATCCTGAAATCGATGTTCTTGGATGCGATTTGGGCGCCGTCGTCGAGCTGCCCATCCACCGTGACCTCGATCGTCGCCGATCCGCCGACGGATCCTGACGTCGCCGACATATCGGCGGTTGCGTGAGCTTGGAACCGACCGTCCGATTCTGGACACGGCAACACATCGATGTGGACCTTCAACTTGGTGGTCACGCCCTTCGCTGACGTGTTGGTGAGATCGATATCCCCGGAGGCCATCTTGGTGGACAGCGCGACCTTGATCGCTTCCCCAAACGTGCCCTGCTCCGTCTTGCCGGGAGCCAGATCGTTCGACGCCGACACGATCGCTTCAGACCCGAGGCCGGTCATCATCAGGGTCCCGAACAGACCCTCACCGACCGTCGGCGCTGGCGCGGCGACCGACCGAAATCCGAGAACCAATGGGCGGTCGATGTCCTGTCGGGCATGCTCGAACAAGGGAATCCACGCCTCCTGCAGTGCCACGGCGGTCTCCTCCGGACCGCCCAACACCTCTTCCAAACCGGTTTGCTCGGCGAGCAGCAAGTCGAAGTCAGCGGCGACCTGCCGCAGGTATGCCTGCTGCTCCACGTCTGTCATCGCCAGCAACTCGGTGACGGCTGCGTCTGGGTCGCTCTCGTCAAGCTGGTCCGGCTGCGATGGATCGGTGGGCGGCGCGTCGTCAGTGCCAACCGACACCAAATCAGTGCCCTGGTTCACCTGCGACGCATCGTTCGAGGAGCCACCGCACGCACCCACCGCCGTTGCCAACACGACACCGATCACGCAACCGGCGAGCCGGACGGTTCGGGATGGTCGGGGCGAACCCGGATGATGCCCCGCTCGCACCCGCTGGAAGGATCGGATCCCGCACATTCTCGCCATCGCGGAATCATCTGCCTTCCTGGATCGGTGTGGCAAGCAAAGACCTTCTCAAATTGCGCCCCTGCGCCCTCTACGAGCCGGTTGGGAGGGCTCGATTACCGAGCGGTAGTTTGGTCGTCATGACTGAAGCTCTTGGTTTCGACGGCAAGGTGGCGATCATTACGGGTTCGGGCGGCGGCCTGGGCCGTGAGCACGCCCTGATGATGGCCTCGCGAGGCGCGCTCGTGGTCATCAACGACCTCGGTGGGGCGATCGACGGCACCGGCAGCGACAAGGGCGCCGCAGAGCGGGTCGTCGACGAGATCAAGGCGGCCGGTGGCGAGGCCGTGGCCGACACGAACTCGGTCGCCACCGTCGAGGGTGGAGCGGCGATCGTCAAGACGGCACTCGACGCCTTCGGTCGGGTCGACATCGTCGTCAACAACGCCGGGATTCTTCGCGACAAGTCGTTCCACAACATGACCCCCGACCTGTGGGCACCGGTCGTGGATGTCCACCTCAACGGCGCTTATCACGTCACTTCGGCGGCATGGCCGCACATGCGCGAACAGGGCTACGGCCGCGTCGTGTCGACCGCTTCGGGCGCCGGGATCTTCGGGAACTTCGGCCAGGCCAACTACGGCGCCGCCAAGATGGCGTTGGTCGGGTTCAGCCGTGTGTTGGCGGTCGAAGGGGCCAAGTACAACATCAAGGCCAACGTGATCGCCCCGGTCGCCAAGACCCGCATGACCGAGGACCTGCTCGGCCCGATCGGCGACAAGCTCGAGCCGCGCTACGTCTCTCCCGTCGTGACCTACCTGGCTCACGAGAGCTGTGTCCCGACCGGTCGCGTGTTCTCGGTGGCGGGCGGTCGCGTGGCCGAGATCTTCATCGGCGAGGGCCCCGGCTACACCAACCCAGATCTCTCGCCCGAGTTGATCGCTGCCAACTGGGATGCGGTCACCAACCGCGACGAGTACGAAGTGCCGGCGCAGATGGGCGAAGAGATCGGGATGTACCTCAAGTACCTGGCGTGAACTCGCGTCGACGACACGGTGACACCGTCACGCGGTTCTCGATCGAACCGATCGATCTGGCATGCTGGCAGCACCCGGCGGCCAATCGTCGGGGCATCAGCCAGGTGCAACACAATCTGATCGGTGAGCGGTTACCCGGCCTGCCACACCAACCGCGAATCTGACCCTCACAAGACCTCCGAACGACAGGATCGTTGTATGGAACACGAACACGATGACCACGAACACTCCGCCGAAAGCGGCAGCAGCGGCCCGCCGATCAAACTGATCCTGCTGCTCCTGGTCGTTGCCGCGCTGGCCGTCTTCATCTTCCAGAACGGCCAGGACGCAGCAGATCGACTATCTGTGGATCCACGGGATGTGGCCGGTCTGGATCGTGATCGCGATCTCCGTGCTGGCAGGCATCGTGATCGACCGCCTCGCCAGTTGGCAATGGCGGCGGGCGCGCAGGCGCAAGAACGAAAACGGGAACTGAGACCACCTCACCCCCCATGTTCCACGTCACTTCGAACGACGGTGTCTCGATCGCCGTCCACGAACTGTCCGGCACACTCGACCTGCCGCCGCTGCTGATCTCGCACGCCACCGGGTTCCACGCCCATTGCTACGTGCCGATCGGGCGTGCTCTCGGGCGTCGATTCCATTGTCTGGCACTCGACTACCACGGTCATGGCGAATCCGCCCCGGTACCGGACTGGACCGTCGACTGGTCGCACTTCGGCGACGATGCATTGGCCGTCGCCGAGGTGATCGCGCCCAACGGCGGACTGGTCGGGTTCGGGCATTCGATGGGTGGGGCGGCGTTGCTGATGGCGGCCCATCGACGCCCCGACCTGTTCGATCGACTCGTGCTGTTCGAGCCGATCGCCTTTGCGCCGGCCGACACATCGCTGACCGAAGCGGAACTTCACCGGGTGCCGATCATCGCCGGTGCGATGCGGCGCAGGACACGTTTCGCATCGTTCGACGACGCCTACGAGAACTATCGGAGCAAGCCGCCGTTGTCGTCGATGGTCGGTGAGGTGCTCCACAACTACGTCGACTACGGATTCAGGTCGATCGTCGATGAACACGATCGACCGGCGATCGAACTGCGCTGCACTCCGCAGGTCGAGGCCGGGGTCTTCATGACCGGACGCGACAACGGGGTGTGGGCGATGCTCCCGGAGGTCGAAACGCCGGCGCTGGTGATCGGCGGCCACGTCGAGCAAATGCAGCCATCGTCGAGCACCGAGGCGATCGCCGGCCAACTCCCGAATGGCGAGTATCTGCTGCTCGACCATCAGACCCATTTCGGGCCGTTCAGCCATCCCGACGAAATCGCAACACTCGTCGACGAGTTCATCTGAGTCAGCGACCTACCCTGTGGCCCGGCTCGATACCCGCTCTGACACCCCTCGCGTACGATGGTCGACATCATGAGTGATACCTCTGCGGTCGACCAGCCAGATTCTCCCTGGAGCGCGCCGACCAGCCTGTCCCCATCCCGCGTCGAGTCGTTCCTGTCGTGTCCGCTGGCGTTCCGCTTCTCCAGTATCGAGAAGTTGCCTGACTTGCCGAGCGTGGCGGCCACACGCGGCTCATTGGTGCACCGAGCGCTCGAGTTGCTGTTCATCGAACCGGCGCCCGAACGCACGTCGGAAGCACTCGCTCGGTCGGTCGAGACAGCGATCACCGAATACCGCACCGACCCCGACTTCACGTTGCTCTCCCTCGACGAGCAACAGACGGCGGTGTTCGATGACGAGTGCCGGCAGTTGGCCGCCAACTATCTCACCATGGAAGACCCCACCGTGGTCCGCGAGATCGGGCTCGAACTGCGGCTCGAAGCTCCGGTCGGGGCGCTCACGCTACGCGGCATCATCGACCGGCTCGAACTCGACGACGACGGCGAGTTGGTGGTGACCGACTACAAGACCGGTCGCGCCCCAAGCCCCAACTGGGAACGCAAGAGCCTGTCCGGGCTCAACTTCTACGCCTTCTTGTGCGAGTCGATCTTCGGCAAGCGCCCTGCCGCGATCCGCCTGATGTACCTCAAGTCCGGCGAAACGATCACCGCCACGCCGACCGAGCAGTCCACGCGGTTCTTGACGACTCGCACCAACGCCGTCTACAAGGCGGTCACCACGGCCTGCGAGCGCGACGACTTCCGGCCCCGCCAGAGCGCTCTGTGCAACTACTGCTCGTATCAGCAATGGTGCCCCGAGTTCGGTGGCGACCCATCGCTGGCGGCGACCGAGGCACCGGTCGTGCTCGGCCGTACCGTACCGGCGTGAGCGTTCCCGGTGCCGGCCGATTCGGCCACCAGATCGACACCTTCGACGAAGCGGTCGATCGGTTACTCGAACAGGTCAGGGGCAACCCGACCGCCGACCGAGTGATGACGATCGCTACCCGCGCAGGTGAGTTCAGCGTGATCTGGCATGCCGCAAGCCTGGTTCGAGGCATCGTCAAGCGGCGTCCCGATCAGATCGTGGCGCTGGCGATCGGCATCGGTGCCGAGAGCCTGATCGTGAACCAAGGCCTCAAACGGCTGTTCCGCCGCGCCCGCCCGACAACCAGCGGCGACGATCGATTCGAGATTCGTACTCCCGTCACCTCGTCGTTTCCCAGTGGTCATGCGTCGGCGGCGGCGTTCGCGGCCGTCACCTTGATCGGCTGGGACGGCAAACGATCAGCACCACTGTGGGGATCGTTGGCGGCGTTGATCGCAACGAGCCGGCCGTACGTGCGGATCCACCATGCGTCCGACATCGTCGGTGGCGTGTTGACCGGGGTGGCGATGGGCGTGCTGGCTCGCCGGATTTTCCGAAGGCTCGGGCTGAACTGATCATCGGCCCGGTGGCCGCATGCCTACCGCTTGGCGGTGAGCAGCGTGCGCACGTCGAGCAACAGGTCGGCAACCTCGCCGGACGAGACGAGATCGCGATGCATCATCATGCCGAGCGCTCCATCGATGATCGAGACCGCCTCAGCCACAACGGCTTCGCGATCGACATCGAGTTCGATCACTGGCTCGAGAATCTGTGTGTTGGCGATCTGCTGATCAGTCACGAATAGCACGGTAGCCCGCTTTCGCCGATCTCGCGCGGACATACGATGTGAAACATGACCGCCCAGCCACAGCGACCGGCGTCGAGCGACGATGCCTGAGCGAACCCTCAACGCGGTCGGTCTACACCTTGGTGAGGCGATTCGGTTCCGCCGCCACAAGGGTGGGCGGTGGCTGATCGGAAAGGTTGCCCGCGTGGAAGCTGACGGCAGCATCACGCTGCACGATCCGGATGGAGCGGCACGTTCGCTCAAACCCGAAACACTGCAGGTCCGCAGACCGGGGAGCCGAGGTCGGTTGGTGTGGATGGCCGTGAGCGATGTCGCGGTCACGTGGGAGCAGCTCGAGCTGTTCGACCTGCCGAATCCCTCACCACAGCACCGCTGACGGTGACCGACGGGCCGAGCCGCTGAGAGGTGGACTATCGTCGTCTCGTGCCTGACCACACGGAGCCCTCGACATCCAAGCCGACAGAGCTGACGCCGCACGGTCGTGTCGCCCGCGACCTGCTGCACCTCAGGTCGAGCGTGGGCCGTCCGCGGCTGTCGCCTGACGGCACCCGGATTGCCAGCGTCGTTGCCACGATCGACCTCGACGAGAACATCACTCGGACACGGGTGTGGCTCGACGATTCGCCGGTCACGGCAGGGCCCCACGACGGTCAGCCGACCTGGTCGCCGGACGGAAAGTGGCTGGCGTTCACCAGCCGGCGCGGCGAGAAGCAGGGCGACTCGACGCTCCACATCCTGCCGATCGACGGACCGGGCGAACTGCGAACGGTGTGCACGATGCCCGACGGTCTCGGCGACCTGGCGTGGTCTCCCGACGGCGGATCGATCGCCTTCACCAGCCGCACCCGCACCGAGCGATACGACGCCAAGGATGTCAGCTGGCAATCACCTCGCAAGATCGAGCGATTCTTCTCCCGTCTCAACGGCGAGGACTGGGTGTTCGACCGGCCGCAGCATCTGTACGTCGTGGCGGCAGACGGCACCGGGGCGCCACGCAATCTCACCCCGGGCGAGTTCGAGCACCGCGGTGTCTGTTGGCTGAAGGATTCGAGTGGTGTCGTCACCAGCGCCCAGCGCCACGCCACCTGGGATCGCGACCTGGCAACCGACCTGTATGTGGTGCCGCTCGACGGTGAGGTCGTTGCGCTCACCCATCAGACCGGTGGATACGGCCGGCCATCCGTCTCGCCTGACGGCTCGATGATCGCCTTCTGCGGCACTGACAACGCCCTGTTGTACCCCCAGAACATCAAGGTCGGGGTCGTCAACCTCGATGGCAGCGAACGGCGCTGGATCAGCGAGGGTCTCGACCGCACGTTCGAGAACGGAGGCTCGCAACCACCGCTGTGGCTCGACGACGAGACGCTGCTGGCTGCCGCCGAGGATCGAGGCGAGGTACACCTGTACCGGCTCGGGCTCGACCAACGGGTGCCCGAGCCGATCACCAGCGGCCCGATCTCGATCACCGGTTTCGACGCCACCGGTTTCGACGCCATCGGCGGCGTCGTGGCGACCACCCGCGACTCGGTCGACCGGCCCTCCGAGCTGTGGCTGACGAGCGACGGGACCGACCGTCAAATCACGCACGTGACTCAACAGTTCAGCGGTTGGGAGCGTTTCGCGGTGCCGTGCAGCGACGGCTCTGACGAGATCGACGCGTGGATCATGCGGCCGACCGACTTCGACCCGAACCAGCGATACCCGATGCTGCTCAACGTGCACGGCGGGCCGTTCACGCAGTACGGCGAAACGTTCTTCGACGAGGCCCAGATGCAGGCGGCGGCCGGATTTGTGGTGCTGATGTCGAACCCGCGCGGTGGCAGCGGTCGCACGGCCGCCTGGGCGCACGCGATCATCGGCCCCAAACACCCCGACGTCGACGGCAGCGGATGGGGCAGCGTCGACCTCGACGACGTGTTGGCAGTGGTCGATGCTGCGCTCGACCGATACGAGTTCTGCGATCGCGATCGGGTCGGCATGCTGGGCGGTAGCTACGGCGGGTTCATGGCGACGTTGCTGGCTGCCCGACACGCCGGGCGGTTCCAGGCGATCTGTTCCGAGCGGGCGGTCAACAACCTGCTCACCGAGGAGTGGTCGAGCGACATCGGGTCGTCGTTCAGGGTCGAACACGGGCCCGATCCGGTCGAGGACCCCGACGAGTACCTGCGCATGTCGCCGATGACGCTCGCCCGTCAGATCGACGTGCCGATGTTGATCATCCATTCCGAGCAGGACTGGCGCTGCCCGATCGGCCAAGCCGAGGAGTTGTGGATGACGCTGCGTCTGTTGGGCCGCGACGTGACCTTCTACCGATTCCCCGGCGAGAACCACGAACTGTCGCGCGGCGGCTCGCCGGTCCATCGCAGAATGCGAGCCGAGATCATCCTCGACTTCTTCGCCGAACGACTCTCCGGTGCGGCTGAGCATCAGCCGATCGACATCGCGTGAGAAGTCAGCACCACCCACGTCTGACCCTCACCGCAGCCGCCGCTCTCGTGGTCGGCCTGATCGGGCCGGTCACCGCTCACATCCACGCCGCCCAGGGTGAATCCGTGCCCACGTTCCGGCTGGGCTCGACCGAGGCACCGCGTCAGCGCGGTCAGCGTTCTCGAGAGCGACGTACCGATCGATATCCGCCCGACCAGCCGCACCGCCGACGGCCTGGTGGAGGGTTTTGGACCGACCTCGGGTTCACACGCCGACATCACCAACGCCACCGCCTGGCAGAACGCAGGGTTCACCGGTGCCGGGGTCAAGGTCGGCGTGATCGACTTCTTCGACGTCACAGCATTCTGGAACGTCGCAGAACACGGGCCACTGCCCGTCGCCGACGTCACGGCCCGCTGTTTCGACCGCGGCAGCGATTGCACGAGCGAGATGTTCGACGGAGTCGACCTGGGCGGTGAGGACCACGGCGTGGCGGTCGTCGAGACGATCCTCGACATGGCACCCGGTGCGCAGGTGTTCCTCGGCCAGGCGACGACCGTGTCCGACTATCGACTGCTGATCGACTGGTTCGTCGCCAACGGGGTGCACGATCGTCAATCGCTCACTCGGCAGCCGGTACGACGGCCCCGGTGACGGCCGCGGCGCACTGAACGAGGTTGCGACGGAGGCGGTCGCCAAGGGCATCTACTGGGTCAATTCGGGCGGCAACAACGGAACCGACAAGTACTACCGCCACCAGGTACGATGTCGGTCGACAACTGGGTCGAGTTCGGCCCGTCGGCACCAGCACGTTCCTCCAGTTCGAGAGCTGTATCGCGCTGGTCGGGATCCGCTGGTCGAACGACTGGGACAAAGCGCCGGGTGATCGCACCGACTACGACGCCTACCTGTACGAGTCGGCGAGCGGCAACCCGACCGTGCTCGATCTCGTCGACAGCTCCACCCGCCGCCAGCAACTCGGAGCCGATCCGCTCGAGGATTCGATCGCCGACCGATGCCCGGCGGCCGGCAAGAAGCTGTATCTCGAGCTGCGGTAGGCTCGGCGGAGATATGGCCGGCGACGTGATCGAGATCCTCGACTACGGCAGCGGGATCGCGTCGTTCACGCAACGGGCGTACTCGGCGGCGGTCTCCGTCGTCGACTCGACCTCACCAGGGGTGCTGGCGGTCGGCGCTGTCGACCCCGCTGCATCGGGAACGATCGGATCGTTCAGCTCGGAGGGCCCGACGAACGACGGTCGCATCATTCCGGCGATCGCCGCTCCATCCGGGTTCACCAGCACGGTGTTCGGGTTCTTCCGCGGCACCAGTGCATCGGCAGCGGTCGTCAGCGGCGGTGCGGCGTTGATGCTCGACGCCTCGATGGCGACGGACCCCTCCTCACTCGGCAGCCTCATCAGACACCTGGCGATCGACCGTGGGCCGGCGGGCCCGGACAACCTGTACGGGTACGGCGAGTTCCGTTTGCCGACACCACCGGACGGCATCGGGGTCGATGACACTCCATCACGCTTCGTCGGCCTGAATATCCCGACCCGCTTGCTGGATACCCGGCCTGCCACAGCTGTCGGACCGGCGGAGTTGATCGGGCGGTTGAATCACGGCGAGATCTTGGATCTCCCCGTCAGCGGAATTGCCGGCGTTCCGGCGAGCGGGGTGACGGCGGTGGCGGTCAACATCGTCACGGTGCAGCCCGACGGAGTCGGCTACCTGCAGGCCTTGCCGACCCTCGAGGCCGACCTCGGGAGCTATTCGAATGTCAACACAGACGGGGCGGGTCAGACCCGGTCGAACTTCGCCATCGTGCCGATCGGCGACGGCGGGCGGATCTCGATCTACTCGGCTGCCGGGGGCAACGTGGTCGTCGACCTGCTCGGCTGGTTCGAAGCGACGACGGGTGCCGTCACCGGCGGCCGATTCGTCGAGTTGCCGGCCGCTCAGCGTCTCTTCGACTCACGTACCGCAGCGCCCGGCCCGCCGGCACCGTGGCTCGGTGTTCAGGTGGTCAACCTCCCCGCCGGGGTCGACCCGACGCTGATCGACAGCCTCGTGGTGACCATCACCGCGACCGGCGCCACCAGCCCCGGCTGGCTGCAAGCCAAACCGGATTCGGTCGGAGGGGCGGGCACGACGTCGACGATCAATATCGACGCCGGCGGATCGGTCGCCAACACGGCGATCGTGCCGATCGTCGCCGGGCAGCGGTTCCTGATCGTCGGATCGTTCGCCGACAACGGGGGAACCCACGTAATCGTCGATGCGGTCGGCTACATCACCTCCGGATCCGCTCCGAGTGACATCGCCGGGCGTTTCGTCGCCGTCGAGCCGAATCGGGCGTTCGACTCGAGAACCACCGAGACACCGCTGCCGGACGGCCAGGTCGTGAGTATCGATGCCTCCATGGCACCGGGCGTGACGATTCCGGCCAACGCCGGCGCCGTGGTGTGGAACCTGGCCGTGGTCCGTGCGACGCGGTGGGGCTACCTGCGCGGTTGGGCGGCAGTGCCGGCGAACCGGCCACGTCCTCGCTGAACTGGACGTGGCCAGGCGAAACTCGCGCCGCCGCGGCGGTGACCGCGGTCGACAACGGGACCGCGCTGTTTCGAATCGACGACGGGTCGGTCAACGCGCCGACACCGGTCGGACATCTGCTCGCCGACGTGTTCGGCTACTTCACCTGACACGCCCGGCGATCGCGGCCACCGGGTCAGCCGGTCAGCCGGCGACCCAGTGGTCGATCAGTTTGCGGGCGATCGAGATCCCTGGCGGAATCATCGGCAGTTGGTCGCGGCGGTACCAGCCGGCATCCATGATCTCGGTCGGATCGCACTCGATCTCTCCGGATTCGTACTCGGCGTGGAACCCGACCATCAGGCTGTTCGGGAACGGCCAGGGTTGGCTGGCGAAGTACTGCGGTCGGCCGATCGCGATCCCGACCTCCTCACGGACCTCACGCACGACGGCGTCCTCGAGCGATTCCCCCGGTTCGACGAAACCGGCCAGACACGAGTACATCGGGATTTGCCACTGCACCCCTCGCGCCAGGAGCGCCTCCTGGTCCGGACCCGACTCGCCCCGTGTGACCAGCGTGATCATGGCCGGCGAGAGCCGCGGAAACGCCAGCAGCGAACAGGTCGGGCACTGCATCGAGCGCTCGCCATCCGACAGCACGGTGCGATCGCCGCAGCGACCGCAGAACTGATGGGTGCGAGCCCATTCGACGATCTGCACGGCGCGTCCGGCCGCCAGCCAGTGATGCTCGGGCGAACGCCCGTGAAAGGCCCTCAGGTCGACCGCCGCTCCGTAGCTCGGGTCGGTGTCGACGGGGTACATCGACTGCCCACCAGGCGTGCCCGTCGACGACGCCGACGAAGTGCGTCGACCAATCCGGTTCGGCCAGGCGGTCGTCGACGAAGACCGTCGCGCCGATGACGTGGACGTAGCGGTGCTCGCCCGCGTGATCGACGGGAGGAACGTTGAGCGGCCGGAAACTCATGCCCGATGCGTAGCAGCCTGCGCCGGCCACGACCGAGTTCAGCGAAGTCAGGACAGCGGGAGGCCGGCTCTGGCCGTACGCCACGACGCCGCCGTCCATGTCGTAGACCTGTGCGAAGCCGAGTTGCTGCATGAGCGCAGCGGTCTGACCCGAGCGGTTGCCCGACCGGCAGTAGACGAGGTACGTGCCGTCGTGATCGAGGGCGTCGATCTGGTCGGCGAAGGAGTCGGCGTAGAAGTCGATCAGCGTGGCACCGTCGATGTGTCCTTCGGCGAACTCCTCCGGCGTGCGAACGTCGATCACCGTGACGCCCTCGGAGCCGCTCAACTCCAGGGCCTGCTCGGTGAGACCAAACCGAAACCCGGCGCAGCGGCGGGCACAGCTGCCGTAGCGACGGGTGCAGCTTCGGCTACCTGCGCCGGCGATTCGCCGCCACATGCGCTGATGCCCAGTGTGGCGACCAGACACAGGCCGACGATTCCGGCTCGACGTGCTGATCGGTTTCGGTCGCTCATGGCAATGCTCCTTGCGGGTCGTTCGTCGAACCGTGGCGGTTCGATATGTACGTACAATACCGCCGTCTCGGCATCACCGACCTCGCCGGCCACTTCGGCGAGACCCGCTTTCCTCACCCTCGTCGCGCAACTCCCCGGGTGGGCCGACGAGCTGCGAGTCGGGTTTCCCGACCACCGACGTGTCCTTCTTGGAGTAGTCCAGGTCGCACAACACCACCCGCATCGCCTCCAGCCGGGCCCGACGTTTGTCGTTCGATTTGATCACGGTCCAGGGCGCATCGTCGGTGTCGGTGAACGCGAACATGGCTTCCTTGGCCTCGGTGTACTCATCCCATTTGTCAAGGCTGGCGAGGTCGGTCGGGCTCAGCTTCCATTGCCGAACAGGGTCGGATCTGACGGTTGTGGAATCGTCGCATCTGCTCGGCGCTGCCAACGGAGAACCAGAACTTGAAGAGGTGAACTCCCGAGTTGGTCAGCATCCGCTCGAACTCCGGACAGGCCCGCATGAACTCGTCGTACTGCTCGTCGGTGCAGTATCCCATCACCCGCTCGACACCGGCCCGGTTGTACCACGACCGGTCCATGAACACGATCTCGCCGGCACTCGGTAGATGTGCGACGTAGCGCTGGAAGTACCACTGGGACGTTTCCCGTTCGGTTGGCTTGTCGAGCGCCACCACCCGCGCTCCGCGCGGATTGAGGTGCTCGGAGAAGCGCTTGATCGCACCGCCCTTGCCGGCCGCGTCGCGCCCCTCGAACAACACCAGCACCTTCGTACCCGTGCGCTTGACCCAGGCCTGCATCTTGAGCAGTTCGATCTGGAGGAGACGCTTCTCGTGTTCGTATTCGGAACGCTTCAACTTCGAGTCGTAGGGATATTCGTGTTTCCAGGCGGCGCGATCGATCTCGTCGTCTGATCGGCGACGTCACCGTTCGACATCTCGTCTTCGATATCGTCCACCTCTTCGACGAAATGGAGGTCGATGACATCGTCGGAATCCTCCGTATCGGCGCTGGCCGGTCGAGATCGTCAGAGGTGCCGGCGCTGTTCCATGGCGATCCATCCTGGTCCACCGCCCCAACGTGCGCCAGGGCCGATCGGCCTCTGTCGAGCTTGACGCGGTCAGCCGATGTCGTCGATCGCTGCGGTCAGCGCCGCGACGCCTTCGTCGATCTCCTCGGCGGTGACATTCAGCATCGGCGCCAACCTGACCACGTTCCCGTACAGCCCGCCCTTGCCGACCAGCAGACCATGACGTTTGCATGCTTCGTGGAACT
This sequence comes from uncultured Acidimicrobiaceae bacterium, assembly GCA_963700265.1. Taxonomy (GTDB): domain Bacteria; phylum Actinomycetota; class Acidimicrobiia; order Acidimicrobiales; family Ilumatobacteraceae; genus Ilumatobacter. The sequence continues at coordinate 606,504 of CAVOWX010000015.1, forward strand.
CGGCCGTGCGCGCCTTGTCCGGCTCGACGCCGCCCGGCTCACAGATCTCGAACGCCCACATCAGACCCCTGCCCCGCATCTCGGCGATCCATGCGTGGCGTCGGCGACCGGCTGCATCGCGGCCGAGAAACGTTCCCCCATCAGTTTGGCGTTGGCCTGCAGATTCTGTTCCTGGACGGTGCGCAACGTGGCAATCCCAGCAGCCGCCGATAACGGATTGCCGCCGAAGGTCGAGAAGTTGAGGACCTTGATCGTGTCCATGATCTCCGCCCTGGCGACAACTCCGGCCAGGGTGATGCCGTTGCCGACACCCTTGGCGAACGTCAGCATGTCGGGCACGATGTCGTGTGCCTGATATCCCCAGAAGTGGTCGCCGGTGCGGCCCCAGCCGGTTTGCACCTCGTCGGAGATGAACAGGATGCCGCGATTGGCGAGCTCCTTGCCGAACCGGCCGAACATGCCGTCGGGCGGTGTTGCGAATCCGCCCGACCCCTTGGATCGGTTCGGCGATCATCGCCGCCACGTCACCGGCCGACGTCATGTCGAGCAATTGCACGAGGTCGTCGACGCACGCCTCGGTGTAGGCGTCGTCGTCGAGCTCGCGGAACGGTGAGCGGAGGCGGTAGCCACCTTGAACGAACTGGACCTGGAGGCCCGTCAACGAGGTCGAACGCCACGACGCGTGCGACGTGACGGCCTGGGTGCTGAAACCGCGCCCGTGGTAGCTGTTGCGAATCGCCAGGATCTGACTCGACTTGCGATACGAGGTCGCCAACAACAGCGCGGCATCGTTGGCTTCGCTGCCCGACGGCGTGAAGTACACACGGGCGTCGGGGATCCCCGACGCGGCGGCCACCATTTCGGCGAACTCGATCATCGGTTCCGACAGGTACAACGTCGAGGTGTGCATCACCTTCGCACGCCTGCTGCTGCACGGCCGCCGTCACCGCAGGGTGGTCGTGCCCGATCATCGTGGTGAGCACGCCACCGAAGAAGTCGAGGTAGCGCTTGCCGTCGATGTCGTACACCGACCCGCCCGAGCCGCGCTCGATGGCGATCGGTTCGGCGTAGTACGGGGTCAGGAACGAGGGCAGCACCCGTCGATATCGGGCGGCGAGGTCAGCACTGGTCGTCACGGTTGGCCAGGTTACAAGCGCCCCGAGGCGAGACGCCGAGGCCACCACGAGGCAGCGCCTCCCGGCGCAACCTTGACCGTCTTTGTACGGACTTATAGTCTGAGCGTCGAGCGATGGAGGATGCAGCGATGAAGTTCAACCAGTACTACTTGGATTGCCTGTCGCACGCGTCGTACCTGATCGGCGACGAGATCAGCGGTCGGGCGGTGGTGGTCGATCCCGCAACGCGATGTCGCCGAGTACCTCGCCGATGCGGCCGAAGCCGGACTCACGATCGAGCTGGTGATCGAGACCCACTTCCATGCCGACTTCCTGTCTGGCCACCTCGAACTGGCCGAGGCGACCGGCGCCAAGATCGTGTACTCGGCGGTCGCCAAGACCGAGTTCGACTCGCTCGGCGTGGCCGATGGCGAACGCTATTCACTCGGCGATGTCACGCTCGAGTTCCGCCACACCCCAGGGCACACGCCCGAGTCGATGAGCATCGTGATGTTCGAGCATGCCGACGACGACCGCCCGTACGGCGTGCTCACCGGCGACACGCTGTTCATCGGCGACGTCGGACGGCCCGATCTGCTGGCCTCGATCGGATTCACCCGTGAGGAACTCGCCGACCAGTTGTACGACTCGCTCCACAACAAGCTGATGACGCTGCCCGACTCCACGATGGTGTACCCCGCCCACGGGGCTGGCTCGGCGTGCGGCAAGAACCTGTCGACCGACCTGTCGTCCACGATCGGTGCTCAGAAGGCGAGCAACTACGCCCTGCTGGCGCCGGACAAGCCAACGTTCATGGAACTCGTCACCGAGGGCCAGCCACCGGCGCCCGGCTACTTCGTCTACGACGCGATCCTGAACCGCAAGGACCGCGAACTGCTCGACGAGACAGCGCTTCCGAACGCCATGACCTACGACCAGGTCATCGACGCCGTCGATGCAGGGGCGATGCTCGTCGACGGTCGCGAGCCGAGGAGTTCGGTCACGGGCACCTCCGGGCGGCGATCAACGTCGGGCTCTCCGGACGCTACGCCGAGTTCGCCGGATCGATCATCGCCGCACGATGTCGACATCGTGCTGGTCGTCGACCCGGGCTACGAACTCGAAGCCAAGAACCGTCTCGCCCGGATCGGCTTCGACCGGGTGATCGGGTACCTCGACGATCCGTACAAGGTGATGTTCCTGCACCGCGACGACGTCAGCGTTGGATCGCGATTGACCGCCCAGGCATTCAACGAGCGTGTGGCCGAGATCGACGACATCCAGATCGTCGACGTCCGAAATCCGGGTGAGGTCGCCGACGGCATCGTCGACGGTGCCGATCACGATTCCGGTCGGACAGCTGCCCGCCCGAATCGATGAACTCGATGCCTCGCGTCCGACCGTCGTCTATTGCGCCGGTGGCTATCGGTCATCGGTGGCCGCCAGCCTGCTGCGCCACCGCGGCTTCGTCGACGTGAGCGACGTGCTCGGGGGCTACGGTGCCTGGATCCTGACGGTCCAAAGCGCCTGATGCGGCCCGTCGCGACCCAACGATCCCTCCCCCTTCCAACGGAGACTCCATGACACGTCTCGGTTTCGCCCTGCTGAGCGACAGCTGCATCGGCTGCCACGCCTGCACGGTTGCTTGCAAGAGCGAGCACGACGTTCCGCTCGGCGTCAACCGCACGTGGCTGAAGTACATCGAGACCGGGGCGTTCCCGAATACCGGCCGCTCGTTCTCCGTCATGCGCTGCAACCACTGCGATGACGCCCCGTGCATGACGATCTGCCCCACCAGCGCGCTGTTCAGAGCACCCAACGGCGTGGTCGACTTCGACGACTCACTCTGTATCGGCTGCAAGTCGTGCATGAATGCGTGCCCCTACGACGCGATCTACATCAACCCCGAAACGAACACCGCCCAGAAGTGCAACTTCTGCAACCACCGGGTCGAGGTCGGCCTCGAGCCGGCGTGCGTGGTGGTGTGCCCGACGCAGGCGATCGTCACGGGCGACCTCGATGATCCCGACTCGGCGGTGTCCAAGATCCTGGCCAGAGACAAAACCGCCGTCCGTTCGCCGGAACAGGGCACCAATCCGAAGGTGTTCTACCGCGGCGTCGATCAAGCCTCGCTCGACCCGACCCGGACGGCGATCAGCAACGACGGCATGATCTGGGCCGACACGACACCCGACCATCCAACGCTCAGCCCGACGATGATCGATCACTCAGGCACCGGTGTCGTCGCTCGCACGGTGTACACGACCGCCCACCACATGACGTGGAAGTCGATGGTCGCCGGCTACCTCGTCACCAAGGCGGTCGCTGCCGGCCTGATGCTGGTCGCGGCGCTGCTCGTGGTGCTCGGTCACGGGAGCAACAAGGCCGCCGTCGGGGTGACGCCGGCGATCTTGGCCGGCGTGTTCATCGCTGCGACCGGCGCCTTGCTGGTGGGCGATCTCAAGCAACCGAAGCGGTTCTTCTACATCCTGACCAAGTCGAACACGTCGTCGTGGCTGGTTCGCGGCGCCTGGATCCTCGGGGGCTTCGCCGTCTGGGTTGCGATGTGGGGTCTGTTCGGTCTCACCGATCGCGGTGATGCCTTGAAGATGCTGGCACTGCCGATCGCCCTCCTGGCGGCCGCGGTAGCCGGCTACACGGCGTTCCTGTTCGGCCAGTGCGAGGGGCGCGACCTGTGGCAGACACCGCTCCTGCTCCCGGTGTTGCTCGCTCAGGCAGTCGTCGCCGGCGGTGCCGCCTACTCGGTGCTCGACGTCGCCATGGAGATTCCTGAGCCCAAAGCAATCCGCATCACGTTCCTGGCGGCACTCGGGGCGCTGACGCTGCTGATCGCAACGGAGTTGTGGTCGAAGGGTTCCCGGCACGTCGAGTTGGCGACCCTGGAGATGACAAACGGACGGTACGCCGGCCAGTTCTGGTTCGGCGGCGTGCTGAATGGCCTGGTCGTGCCGGGTGGATTGCTCACGTTCGCGCTGGCGACCGACACCGTCAGCCCGTGGCCGGCAGCGTGTGCCGGCCTCGCCGCCCTGTTCGGCATGTTCGCCTACGAAGACGCCTACGTCCGTGCCGGCCAATCGGTCCCCCTCTCGTGAAGGACGCCTCATGACACTCGCCAATCATCCACCGCACGATCGGTGGCACGACTGGACCGAACTCGACGCCAAGGCCTGGCCGACCAAGCTCGAACGCAGCTACACGATCGTGCCGACCACCTGCTTCAACTGTGAGGCGGCGTGCGGTCTGACGGCATTCGTCGACAACGAAACCGGTGAGATCGCCAAGTTCGAAGGCAACCCCGAGCACCCTGCCAGCCGGGGCCGCAACTGTGCCAAGGGGCCGGCCACGCTCAACCAGGTCGACGACCCCGAACGCGTGCTGTACCCGATGAAGCGCTCGGGCAAGCGGGGCGGCGGACAGTGGGAAAGGATCTCGTGGGATCAGGCGCTCGACGAGATCGGGTCTCGGATTCGTACGGCGCTCCAGGAGCAACGCACCAACGAGATCATGTACCACGTCGGGCGGCCGGGAGAGGACGGCTACACCGAGCGGGTGCTCAAGGCGTGGGGCGTCGACGGACACAACAGCCACACCAACATCTGCTCGTCGAACGCCCGCATCGGATACCAGTCGTGGATGGGCCACGACCGACCGTCGAGCGACTTCGCCAACGCCGAGGTGGTGTTCTTGATCTCCGCCCACCTCGAGGCAGGGCACTACTTCAATCCGCACGCCCAACGGATCATGGAGGCCAAGCAGAACGGCGCCACCGTGATCTGCGTCGACCCGCGCCTGTCGAACACGGGCGCCAAGGCCGATTACTGGCTGGCTACCTGGCCCGGCACCGAGCCGTTCATGCTGCTGGCGATCGCCCGGTTGCTGATCGAGAACGGCACCTGGGAACGCGACTTCGTCCGGCGTTGGGTCAACTGGGAGACCTACCTCAGCGAAACCCGACCCGACCTGCCGTGCCAGTTCGAATCGCTCGAGCAGGCGCTCCTCGACGAATACGCCGAGTACACGCCCGAGCGGGCCGAACACATCAGTGGGGTCAAGGCCGAAACGATCCGCGAGATCGCCGAGATCATCGGCGCCCACCCGACCAAGTTCGCCTCCCACAACTGGCGCGCCGCCGGCGCCGGAAACCTGGGCGGGTGGCAGGTTGCACGAAGCCTGTTCTTCCTCAACGTGCTCACCGGCTCGGTCGCCACCAAGGGCGGCACGAGCGGCAACGGCTGGAACAAGATGGCCCCGCCGCACCCGTTCGGCGGCCAGCCGATCACCACCTGGAACGAGCTGAGCTGGCCCAAGGAGTATCCGCTCGCCTACCACGAGATGTCGATCCTGCTCCCCCACTTCCTCAACGAGGGGCGCGGCAAGCTCGACACCTATTTCAGCCGGGTCTACAACCCGATCTGGACCAACCCCGACGGATTCTCCTGGATGGAGGCATTGCTCGACGAGAGCAAGGTCGAGTGCCACGTGGCGCTGACCCCCACCTGGTCGGAGACCGCCTGGTACGCCGACTACGTGCTGCCGATGGGTGTCGGCTCCGAGCGTCACGACCTCGCCAGCTTCGAAACCCACGCCGGTCGTTGGGTCGGGTTCCGTCAGCCGGTGATGCGCCGCTACGCAGAGCTGAAGGGCGAGACCGTCGGTCCTGACCGCCGCACCCACGAGTTCAACAAGGGCGAGGTGTGGGAGGAGAACGAGTTCTGGATCGACCTCTCCTGGAAGATCGACCCCGATGGTTCGATGGGCATCCGCCAGTTCTTCGAGAGTGCCGAGCACCCCGGTACGCCGGTCGGCGTCGACGAGTACTACTCGAAGCTGTTCGAGGGCGTGCCGGGGCTCGCCGCCGACGCCGAGGCGGCCGGCCAGACGGCACTCGAGTTCATGCGCGATCGCGCCGCCTACGAGGTGGCCGGCGACCAATATCAGCCGTACGAGAAGGTCGTCGCAGCGTCGCAGGTCGCCGATTGCATCAAGGACTCATCCGGCGTGTTCCGCAAGCCGGGCACGATCGGCACCTGGGACGGCAGCGACGCAACGCTCGACGGCATCGAACTCGCCAAGCTCGGCGACGGGTCACCGGCAGTCGAGGTCGACGGCGAGATCAAGGAGGGGTTTCCGACCCCCTCCAAGAAGCTGGAGTTGTTCTCCACGACGCTTCGTGACTGGGGCTGGCCCGAATACGCCACGCCGAAATGGATCCCGTCACACGTGCACTGGGAAGACCTCGACCTCGACGGCAACGAGCGGATCCTGCTCCCGACGTTCCGAATTCCTACTCTGATCCACACCCGGTCGGGCAACTCCAAGTGGCTGAACGAGATCAGTCACCGCCACCCACTGTGGATCCACCCCAGCGACGCCGAGCAGCTTGGCGTCGCCGAGCAGGGGTTGGTTCGGATCACCACCCGGATCGGCCACTTCGTGATCGCCGCCTGGCGAACCGAGGGCATCCGGCCGGGCGTTGTGGCGGCATCGCACCACATGGGACGCTGGCGGATCGAAGCGGACCAAGCCCGCTCATGGGCCGCAGGCAAAGCCACGATCGATCACGACGGATCGCAGTGGAAACTGACCCGCCAGGAGGGAGACCGCAGCTGGGATTCGGGTCCCGACGGCGATCCGGACACCCAACGGGTCTGGTGGAACGACGCCGGCGTGCACCAGAACCTGTCGTTCTCGGTGCAACCCGACCCGATCTCGGGCATGCAGTGCTGGCATCAGCGGGTTCGCGTCACACCCGCCGAGTCGACCGACCAGTACGGCGACGTGGTGGTCGACACCGCCAAGTCACGCGAGGCGTACCACGACTGGCTGACCAAGACCCGCCCGGCGCCCGGCCCTGGCGGCCTGCGGCGGCCGTTGTGGTACGCCCGGCCGCTCAAGCCCGAACCGAGCGCCTACCGGGCCACCCCGTAGCAGAGTTCCGCGGAGCGACCGGGGTAACGTCAAGATGCAGCACCGGTGCACCACAGCGAAAGGCCCGAACCGATGAGCAGCGACGATTTCAACGAGGGATCCTGGTCCCTCGATCGCCGCGATTCGGTTCCGTTGTGGTCCCAGCTCGAGAACGAGTTGCGGCGCCGGATCGACCTCGGCGAGTTCGCCGAACGGTTCCCGACCGACCGCGAGCTGATGGAGATCTACCAGGTCAGCCGCCACACGGCCCGCCATGCCGTCAGCCAACTCGGCGCCAGCGGGATCCTGCGTCGGGCACGCGGCGTTGGCACGTCGGTCGACCATCGCACCTTCGAACGCTCGCTCGGGTCGCTGTACAGCCTGTTCCAGGTCGTCGAGGAATCGGGCGTCGCCCAGCACAGCACGGTACGGGCGCTCGAACGAGTCGTCGATGCCGACGCTGCGGCCCACCTCGAGCTACAACCCGACGCCGAGTTGGTGCTGGTCGAGCGGATCAGGTTCGCCGGCGCCGACCCGCTCGCGCTCGACCGGATCTGGCTGCCGGCCGACATCGCCGACGGGCTGCTCGACGCCGATTTCACACATACATCGCTGTACAACGAGCTCGAACGATCGATCGGTAAGCGACCCAATGAAGGTTGGGAACGAATCCATCCGGCGATCCCGACCGCCGACCATCGTGAGTGTCTCGAACTCGACGAAGGCGAGGCAGTGTTCTGTATCGAACGGCTCGGCACGTTCAGCGGGCAACCGGTCGAATGGCGAATCACCACAATCCGCGGCAGTCGGTTCACGTTCGTGGCCGACTGGACCGCCGGCCAGCGCAATGAGCTGCGACTCAAGATGGTCACCGGCTGAGAGGAACCAACATGTCGATCCTGCACCCCGAACTGCGCCATGTCGCAAGTTTGCTGGGCACCTGGTCGGGTACCGGGCGCGGCGAATACCCGACGATCGCATCGTTCGAATACGCCGAGGCGATCACCTTCGCTCACGTCGGCAAACCGTTCTTCGCATACCAACAACGGACGCGGTCGATCGGCTCACCCGAACAACCGGGGCTGCCGATGCACGCCGAGTCGGGCTATTGGCGGTTTCCGGCGCCGGGCCGGGTCGAGGTGGTGCTCAGCCACCCGACAGGCGTCACCGAGATCGAGGAGGGCACGATCGAGATCACCCTCGACGGAACGCTCGTGATCGCACTCGCCACGACCAGCGTCACGCTCAGTTCGACCGCCAAGTCGGTGACCGGGGTCGAGCGCACGTTCCGGATCACCGGCGACACGATGGACTACGACCTGCGGATGGCCGCCGTCGGGCTGCCGATGCAGCACCATCTGGCGGCCCGATTGGTCCGCGAGCCGGCCGACTGAAGCGCGGCTGCGTCGAGTTCGTACGCTGTGGGTATGCCTACATCGAACGCTCGCACCGTGGTCATCGTCGACGCCGTCCGCACGCCGATCGGGCGTCGCGGTGGCGGATTGTCGTCGCTTCACCCTGCCGAGCTGCTTGCTCGCGTCCAGTCGTCGTTGATCGAACGCTCCGGTATCGACCCCGCCGAGGTCGGCCAGGTGGTCGGCGGCTGTGTCAGCCAGGTCGGCGAGCAGAGCTTCAACATCACGCGTACCGCGTGGTTGTCGGCCGGGCTGCCACTCGAGACCGCAGCGACCACGATCGACACGCAATGTGGGTCCAGTCAGCAGGCCACGAACATGGCGAGTTCGTTGATCGGGTCCGGCGTCGTCGACGTGGCTGTCGCCTGCGGTGTCGAGCTGATGAGCCGGATTCCGATCGGTTCCAACTCGTCCAAGCGGCTCGGGCTGGGTATCCCGATCCCGAAGACCTATTTCGGGCAGTACGAGATGACATCACAGTTCGAGGGTGCCGAGCGGATCGCCGAGAAGTGGGGCATCACCCGCGAGGACACCGACGGCTTCGGGTTCAGCTCCCAACAGCGCGCTGCGCAGGCCTGGGCGGAAGGTCGCTTCGACGGTCAGTACATCGAGATCGAGGCGCCCGACCACGACGAGGAAGGCGAGCCGACCGGCACGACCCACATCGTCGCCCGCGACGAAGGTCTGCGGGAGACGTCGTTGGAGAAGCTGGCAACGCTCAAGCCGGTCGGCCGCGAGAACGGCGTCCACACGGCAGGCAACTCGTCACAGATCTCCGACGGAGCGGCTGCGGTACTGATGATGACCGCCAAGAGAGCGGCCACACTCGGACTGAGGCCACGCGCCAGGGTCGTCGACACCTGCCTGGTCGGGGTCGATCCGGTGCTGATGCTGACCGGCCCGATCGACGCCACCACACGCCTGCTGAAGCGGAACGGATTGTCGATCGACGAGATCGACAACTTCGAGATCAACGAAGCGTTCGCGTCGGTGGTGTTGGCATGGGCCAAGCAGGTCGGTGCCGACCCCGACAAGACCAACCCGAACGGCGGAGCGATCGCGCTCGGCCACCCGCTCGGCGGTACGGGGGCCTTCTTGCTCACCAAGTCGCTGTACGAACTGGAGCGCACCCAGGGCCGCTACGGACTGGTGTCGATGTGCTGCGGCGGCGGGCTCGGCACGGGCACCCTGATCGAACGCCTCTGACACACGACCGGCGCAACGGTCTGTCACACCGATCCGGTAGAACGGTGGATGTGCGTCGCCTGGTCCTCGTCATCGTTGCCGGACTGATGCTCGTCGGATGCGGCGACAAGGCACCCTTGGCCGTAGCCACACCGACCACCGCGGTCCCAGGCCCGGTCGAGCCGAACGCCACGGTCGACTACATCGTCGACGGCGACACGATCGATGTCATCATCGACGGTGCCGAAGAACGGGTGCGCCTGACCGGGATCGACACGCCGGAGATCTCCCACGCCGCCAGCGGTTCACGACCGGCATCGGTCGGCGAATGCTTCGGCGACGAGGCGACCGCCTTCACGGCCGCTCTGCTGCCGGTCGGCACCCCGGTACGACTGGAACGCGACGTGGTCGGGCGTGACGACTACGGGCGCCTGCTGGCCTACGTGTATCGAGCTGGCGACGGCATCTTCATCAACTACGAGATCGCCCGGCAGGGCTACGCCCAGCCACTCACGATCCCACCCAACGTCACTTTCTCGGAGGTGATGGTGCAAGCCGCCCGCGACGCAGAATCCGCCAACCTCGGCCTCTGGTCAGCCTGCAACTGAACGAGCTGCACCGACCGAAACAGGGTCGTGTAGGGCTGGGCGGCTGACAGGCTGGTGGTGTGTGGCATCTGATCAGTACCGGGCACCGCAACGACGGTTCGACGCGATCATTGTGACCAGCTGACGATGTGGCACCATGGCCGACGTGCTCGATCTACGACATCGGTTTCCAGCCATCACCGAAGGGGTCCACCAGGGGTGGTCGCGGTTCGACGGGCCGGCCGGCACACAGGTCGTCGATTCGGCGATCGAGGCGACTTCGGCCTGGCAGCGCAGCGGCAACAACGCCAACAGCCACGGATCGTTCGCCGCCGCGGAGGCATGCGATGCGCTGTTCGAGCAGGTCCAGGGCACGGTCGGGCGGCTGCTCAATGCATCGCCCGAACACATCATGTTCGGGCCCTCCACGACCGCCAACGTGTTCTCGATCACGCGGGCGATCGCCCGCGACCTGCGCCCCGGTGACGAAATCATCTGCACCCAGCTCGACCACGACTCGAACGTGTCACCCTGGCTGCTGATCGCCGCCGACACCGGCGCCACCGTGCGGTTCGCCGAATTCGATCCAGCGACGGGGCGCCTGGCCGTCGACGCCGTCGCCAGGCTGCTCAACAGCCGAACCCGCTGGGTCGCCGTGACCGGAGCCAGCAATGCGATCGGCACGATGCCGGACATCACCGCCATCACAGCGGCCGCTCACGCAGCAGGCGCCAAGGTGATCGTCGACGGTGTCCACCTCACCCCTCACGCCACCGTCGACGTGGCGGCGATCGGCTGCGACGTGTACTCGACCAGCTCCTACAAGTGGTACGGGCCACACGCCAGCGCGACCTGGATCGAACCCGAGCTGCTCGACCGACTCCAGGCCTACAAGGTTCGCCCAGCACCGGAAACCGGGCCCGGTCGGTTCATGCTCGGCACACCGTCGTACGAGAGTTTCGCCGCCATCGATGCCGCCGCCACGTTCCTGCTCGACACCGGCATGGAGAACATCCGCACCTACGAGCGAGGTCTGTTCTCACGCCTGCTCGACGGTCTGCTGGCTGACGAACGTGTGACCGTGTTCGGTCCTCACGATCTGATCGACCGGGCGCCGACGCTGGCGTTCAACGTCGCCGGCCACGACGCCGAAGCCGTCGCACGCCGATTGGCCGACCAGCGGATCGCTGTCTGGGATGGCAACTACTACGCCCTCGAAGCGATGGCGGCGCTCGGTATCGAGAGCGCAGTTCGTGCCGGTATCGCCGTGTATCTCACCGAAGACGACATCGACCGGTTGCTCGATGTCGTTCACCGGCTCTGACGCCCGGACCGACGACTGCGGGTAGCGTCTGCACCGTGAGCCAGCTCGCCGAACGCCTTGGATACTCAGCCGATGCCAAGCTGTTGATCCTGTCGTGTGACGATCTCGGCTCGTGTCACGCCGCCAATGTCGGGGTCTACCAGGCGATCCGCGACGGCCAGGCCACGTGTGCCTCGATCATGATGCCGGCGCCGTGGGCTCGGCATGCGGCGGCCGAATACCGTCCCGCCGACGACATCGGCGTGCACCTCACGCTCAACGCCGAGCACGAGACGTTCCGGTGGGGTCCGCTCACCTACGCCCCGTCGCTGCCTGTCGGGTGAGGGTGGGTTCCCTCGCAACATCGACGATCTCTGGGAACACGCCGACTCCGAGGAGGTCTACCGCGAGCTCAAGGCCCAGATCACGCGAGCGATCGCGTGGGGCATCGATGTCACCCACCTCGCCCCACATCTGACGGCGATCACGCTGCGCCCCGAGTTCTTCGACATCTACATCGAGCTGGCCGGCGAGTTCCGACTCCCGATCAGGCTGCCGTCCACGGTCACGGCCGAACAGGCCGGCTTCCCGTTCCGGCGGCTCGCCACCGATGCCGGAGTGGTGTTCCCCGACCACTTCGATCACGACTGGCGAGCCGGGCTCGACGCGAACGGGTCATCACGGCACTGCGCAACCTGCAACCCGGCGTGACCGAGGTGCACGTGCAGCCGGCGATCGACACGCCAGAGGTGCACGCCATCACGGACCATGCCGATCGCTGGATCGACGATCACATCTTCGTCACCCTCGACGCCTCGTTGCCGGCGCTGATCCGTGACGCTGGGGCCGAACTGATCGGCTACCGCCAGCTCCGCGCTGCGATGCGAGCCGACTGACCCGACGCCCGTTCGGGCTCAGACCTGCGACAGCCGATGCAGGGCCGTCGTGGCGTTACCGGACTTCAGGTCGGCCAGTACGGCGCCGCTGTGGCCGACCGCCTTGAGACGACCACGCATGAACTCGACGGTCGCATCGAAGTCGCCGTCTGCGGCGACTTCGAGCGGCACAGACAGCACCACCGTCGCATCGTCAGGACCCTCCACACGCTCATCCTTCTTGCCGACGACCACCCGATATTGAGCGGTCACGACGCCGACTCGCCGACCGTCGCTGCGACCTCGATGCCGGCGAACAAGTCGTTCTCGAGCGCCTCGCCGTTGTCGGCGACCGGGATCGGACCGACCAGCGAACGGGCCAGAATCCAGTCTTCCCAGGGGTAGATCTGTGCGAGCTCCTCGTCGGACAACCCGAACCAGAACGCTGCCGTTGGATCGACCTGGGTGGCATGCGCCATCAGTGACTGCGTACGTGCCCACAGATAGGCGCCGATCTCGATGTGGGTGGTGACACGGTGATCGGTGTTCGGGCGATCGAGCCACTTGTCGTCGAACGGCGACTCGCCGCGGTGACGAAGCAACCCCTCGTGCACAGCCACCAGTCGACGCCGACTCCAGGTCGAGTAGTACAGCTTGAGCGGCTGAAACGGCTCACCAAGCTCGGGATACCAATCGGGATCGCCGGCGCGGTCAAACGCCAGCAGCGAAATGTCGTGGACCTTGAGGTGGTCGGGGTGCGGATACCCCGCCTGATCGTCGTTGTACGTGATGATGACCTGCGCTCTGGTGCGCCGAATGACCGCAACGAGGCGTCCGGCCGATTCGTCGAGATCGGCCTGGTGAAAGCAATCCGGGTGGTCGTTCGGCTCGGAGTCGGCCATTCCGGAGTCGCGGTAGCCGAGCATCACCACCTCGTCGAAGCCGATCACCTCGGCCGACTTGGCGAGTTCCGCAGGGCGCATCGAGGCGACGAGCGCCTTCTCCTGGTCGGCGTCGAGACCGTGGAAGGGCTGCCCTGGCTCGCGCAGTACGGGGTTCTGAAGATCACCCTCCTCGCCGCCCGTGCAGCACACCAGGATCGTGTGCGCCCCCTGGGCCTTGTACTTGGCGAGCGTCGGCGCGCCCTTCGAGGCTTCGTCGTCGGGGTGGGCATGCACCGTCAGGATCGTGCGTGGTTCTGGCGTCACCCGAACAACGCTACCCGCACCGGCCTGGCAGATGCCCGCCACGCTCACCGTCGGGACTCGTCCTAGTGTTGTGGGATGGTTCGCCGACCGATTCTCCTCACCATCGCCGCGCTCGGTGTGGTTGCCTGTGCGACCGACGACGGACGCCAACTCGCCCCACCCGAGTTCGCTGCCCCCGCCACGACGTCGCCGGCGTCGACCCTGCCTGCCGAACCGGCAGCCACCACATCACCCGTAGTGCCCGCCACCTTCTCGCTGATCGCCTCGTGGCAGAACGGCACCGCGATCCCAACCCGGCACACCTGCGACGGTGACAACCTCTCGCCTGCGCTGACCTGGACCAACGTGCCGGCCGGCACCGTCGAGCTGGCCGTCACGGTTGTCGACCTCGATGCCGTCGGGTTCGTGCACTGGGTTCAGACCGGCATCGATCCGCAAGTTTCGAGCCTGGTGGAGAATGAACAGCCGCTACCGGGTACGGCGTGGACGAACTCGGCGGGCACGATCGGGTATTTCGGCCCCTGTCCACCCCCTGCTGACGACGACCACGTCTACCAGTTCACGGTGCATGCGCTCGACCAGCGCCTCGAACTCGCCGATGATGTTTCTGCCATCGACGTGATCTCGACCCTCAACCGGATCGCGATCGGCCAAGCTTCCGTGACGGGCACGTTCGCCCGGACGGGATAGTCGGACGCGATCAGGCGGGTACCCTGAACCGATGAGTACCAGCCAGGTCGTCGACGTCGAACTCGATCGTGAGACCGAGTTGCGAGTCAGCTACGACGATGGTTTGATCGCCACATTTCCGCTCGCTGCCCTCCGGCGCAGCTGCCCGTGCGCTGGGTGTCGTGGCAAACGAGATCAGTCGATCGACCCGTTCCCCGGCGACGTCATCTCTGCCAACGACGCCGAACTGCACGGCAACTGGGGTATCACGATCCGGTGGTCCGACGGCCACGACACGGGAATCTACGCCTGGGAACATCTGCGGCGCTGGTGGGACGCCCACCAGAACTGAATACTCTTCCGATCGATGTCGCTGCCTCCTCCTCCCCCTCCGATCGTTCCAGACGGTGACCTCGTCTGCTATCGACACCCCAAGCGCGAGACCGGGCGGCGGTGCACGCGGTGTGGCAAACCGGCCTGCACCGACTGCCTCGTGCAAGCCGCTGTCGGGAGCCACTGCCTGGATTGCGCCAAGGCGGCGCGACCTGCGGTACAGACGCGAGCGAGGTTCTGGAGTGCCCGCCAACCTGCGCTCGTGACGATGGTGTTGATCGCGATCAACGTCGTGGTCTTCGTGTATGCCGCTCTCAGGGACTCGCGCAGCATCGCCGGAAACTTCACCCAGGCCCACTACGACCTTGCACTCAACGAGCAACTGCTCGCCAATGGCGACGAGTGGTACCGGTTGATCACCTCCGGCTTCTTGCACTACGGGATCATCCACATCGGCTTCAACATGTACCTGCTGTACCTGCTCGGCCAGATGCTGGAGCCAACGCTGGGTCGCGTTCGCTTTCTGCTCGTGTACGTCGCCAGCCTGCTCGGCGGTTCGGCCGGCGTGTTGCTGCTCGAGCCGACGGCGTTCACAGCCGGTGCCTCCGGCGCAGTGTTCGGCCTGATGGGTTTGGCGTTCGTCGGTTCCTACCTCAACGGCGCCAACCCACTCAACACGTCGATCGGCACACTGCTGATGTTGAACTTGTTCCTCACGTTCATGTTGCGCGACCGAATCTCGGTGGGGGGCCACCTGGGGGGCGCGATCGCTGGCGCTGCCTGTTCACTGTTCGTGATGGCGCCTCGCCACAAGGGCGTTCCTGTTTGGCTGACTTACGCCGCTCCGGCCGCAATTTGCGTACTCTGTGTGGTCGTTTCGGTCGTCTCAGCGACATAGCGTCGAGTTTTTGTCTCTCTTTCGACAAGTTGCGGCAAATCGCCATGCATTGCTACTCCGAGTGAGTTATGGTCAACTCTTCGTCAAATCCAGTCGAGGTTTCCATGATCACTTCACTTCTCGAGTCAGCCCGACGCCGGTTTCGCCACAGCGCCGGCACTCGCACCACCACCCGTCGAAGCTGCTCCA
The DNA here is from genome assembly GCA_963700265.1 of uncultured Acidimicrobiaceae bacterium. Lineage (GTDB taxonomy): Bacteria > Actinomycetota > Acidimicrobiia > Acidimicrobiales > Ilumatobacteraceae > Ilumatobacter. The sequence goes on from CAVOWX010000015.1 coordinate 622,209, forward strand.
CGCTGATTCGCTCCGCCGGTCGGCGCTTGCGTCGCATCGTGGCCGGTCGAGGCCACGTCGACCCACGCACGACGCGGTCTGCGATCGCTCCCATCGCCCGAGTCGATGACTTTGACGGTTCGATGGCGCTCGTGGTCGTACACCACACACTCGACGAGTCCACGATCGCCTTCCTGCAGGCATCGGTCGCCGATCTGGCAGCCGGGCAGTACATGCACCTCGACCTGACCGACGCGCCGATCGCCACGTTGGGGGCGATGCGCAGCCTCGAGCAATTCTTGAGTCATGTCGAAGACCGCTGCGTGGGCCTGCGGGTCGTCGGACTCGACCCAACACACCCGCTGCTCGCTGTTCCGGCCACCTGAGCTCACCCTCCGACGGGCGTCGGAGCAACGTCGTGACACCCCTCATTCATGATGGGGGTATGAATGACAACGACGCACCCCAGCAACTCACCCTGTTGCCGTCGTCCGAGGTTCCGCTCCAGTTCAGGCTCGACGCGGACACTCGTCGGCGAGGTATCCAGCACGTGATCGAGATCCGGCGCCAACTGGCCGAACGCCAAGCCCTCCGGCAGCAGTTCGACCGGCCGCCCACTCGCCAGCCGATTCGCACCCGGGCGGCGTGACGCTCCGGGTCAGCCGGCGTTCGGCGCCAACGACGTGATCGCGTCCCAGTGACCGAGTTCCGGATCGAACGGCAGGATCGCCAGCGAACTGGTCGTCACGCCGTTGTCGAAGTACTCCTGAACGCGCGCCCGGCAGTGCTCAGGCGTGCCATGCACGATGAGCGCATCGACGACCGAGTCAGGAATCTCTGCCAGCGCTTGTTTGCGGTCGCCGGCCTTCCAGGCCGCCCACATCCCGGCCAGTTCCTCGCCACGTCCCAGCCACTCCTGAAATGCGGCGTACACCGGAACGTTCATGTAGGCGGCGATCACGCGCCGGGCACCCGCCCGCACGATCTCAGCGTTGTCGCTGGGGCACACGAAAATCCGAGCCACCAGTTCGCGATCATCTCCGCCGGCGCCCTCTCGCACGGCGGCCGCCACGAGCGGCACGTCGCCCGGCGCCAACCAGTTCGTGATCGCTCCATCGGACTCGCGTCCGGCCATCTTCAACATCCCCTCGCGAAGCGCTGCGACCACGATCGAGGGCGGCTGTTCGGGTCGGATTCCCAGCCGGAACCCTTGGATCTCGAACGTGTCGTACTGCTGATCGACCTTCTCGCCGGTGAACGCATCGCGAAGAAACCGCACCATGTCACGAACCTTCTTGTACGGCTCCTCGAACGGCACCCCGTTCCAGCGTTCCACGATCACATTCGACGACGAGCCGATGCCGAGCACGAATCGGCCGGGCGCCGCGTCCGCCATCGACGCCGCACTCTGTGCCATGCAGGCGGGTGCCCGGGTATACGCCGGCAGGATCGCCGTACCAAGGCGAAGTCGCGGTTCCCAGACCGACGCCAGCGCCAGCGGAGTCAGCCCGTCACCGCCGTCCGATTCGGCGGTCCACACATCGGTGAAGCCGAGATCGGCAAGCTCCACGATGCGATCGCGCTGCGCATGCAACGGACCGGGCAGCGGGATGGTCATTCCTGGGCGGATCGGCAACGGCATGCCGACGACTGTACGTTGCCGGCCAGCCCCGGCCGAAGCGCGCCTCGACCGTGCAGGCGGCTCACGCCCGCATCTTGCGGCGCGATCCCCAACAGCTACGTTCCTGACATGGTTGATACACCCTGGCAAGGCGATGCGTGTTCGTTGGTGGAAGCGTTCCGAGGCGGCCGAACGCAGCCCGTCCGAAGAACTTGCCGCGACGTACGCGGCGATCGAGGCCAGCGACCTCAACGCCTTCTCCCATCTTCATCGCGAGCAGGCCGAAGCTGCTGCAGCGGCAGCCGACGTCAGCAAGCCGTTTGGCGGCGTGCCGATCGGCGTGAAGGAGCTCGACCAGGTCGAGGGGTGGCCCGACACCCACGCCTGCGTCGTCTACCGCGACCAGATCGCCGCCGACACTGGCACAAACGTCGCTCGCGCCCGGGACATCGGCGGCGCCGTACTGGTTGGCCAAACGACTGCCTCTGAGTTCGGTGGCGTCAACGTCACCCGCACCGTCTTGAACGGCACCACACACAACCCCTGGCAGCACGGGCGCACGCCCGGTGGTTCATCGGGTGGCACCGCTGCGGCGGTCGCCGGTGGCCTGGTCACGCTCGGCACGGGCGGCGACGGCGGAGGTTCGATCCGAATCCCGGCCGGTTTCGTCGGGATGGTCGGGCTCAAGGCAACCTACGGGCGAATCCCGCTGACGCCGAACGCCGGCCTCGGTGCCATGACCGTGACCCACGGGTGCCTGTCGCGCTCCGTCCGTGACACGGCTCGCTGGTTCGACGTGTGCAATGGTCACGACCCGCGCGAGCCGCTGTCGCTCCCCCGCGTCGAAGGTTGGGAGGCCGGGCTCGGCACCCATGGCGAGGCGCTGCGCGGCAAGCGCGTGGCGATCGTGCCCGACTGGGGCGCAGCGGTCGTGTCGCCCGTGATGTGGGAGTTGCTGGAAGAGGCGGCGCTGGCGCTGATTGCCGACTGCGCCATGGTGCGCGTCGAGGGCATCGACACCGAGTTGCCGCGCATGGGTGCCGCATGGTCGGTCGCCAACTCGGTCGGTCTGATCAACCAACTGCAGGACTTCTGGCCCGAGTGTGCCGACGACCTCACGCCAGAAATTCGGATGTCGATGGAGACCGGCCCAGGTCTCTACGGGGCTGAGGCCCGGATCAAGCTCGAGCGGCGCCGTACCGAACTGAACGAGGCGATGGCACGAATCTTCGACACCAGCACGGGCGGGGTCGATTTCGTCATCACGGCCAGCAACCCCGATGTGGCCTTCGCTGCCGATGGCCCGCTTCCCAACACGTTCGGAGGGATCAAGGCGGGGGCCAAGATCAATGGCCGGCTCACGTTCCCCGCCAACATGTACGGCAATCCGGCGATCTCGATCCCAGCCGGATTTCTCGACGGCCTTCCGATCGGGCTCCAGGTCAACGGTCGTCACTTCAGCGAACCGTTGCTGCTCGACCTGGCCCTGACCGCCGAACGCAACCGCCCCTGGCCGCTCACCGTCAACACCGCCACCTGACCTTCCCGAAAGCCGTTCTGTGCAGCAAGTTGCCGCCTGGCGGACCCGATTTGCAGCACGGAACGGGGTTGGAGGGAGTGAGGTTGTAAGTTTCGCTGCATGAAGGTTGCGCTGACGGTCAACGACTTTCTCCGCCGGGCGGAGCTGATCTATCCCGATCGCGAGGCGATCGTCGACGAACCGGACCAGCCGGCCGAGTCCTGGGGGTCGATCACTTATCGCGAGATGGGACTGCGGGCGAAGGCGCTGGCCGCCGGGCTCGACGCACTCGGGATCGCGCCGGGCGAGCGGGTGGCGATGGTTTCGCACAACTCGGCCCGGCTCCTCACCGCCCTGTTCGGCGTATCCGGATCGGGTCGCGTGTTGGTGCCGATCAACTTCCGACTCGTCGCCGAGGAGGTCAAGTACATCGTCGCCCACTCAGGTGCCCGGGTGCTGCTCGTCGATCCCGAACTCGAACAGGCGATGGCCGATGTCGAGTGCGAGATGAAGTGGACGATCGGTGCCGAGACCGACGCGATCCTGATGAAGTTCGATGTCGAACCAGAACCGTGGGACGCCGACGAGGACGCGACCGCCACGATCAACTACACGTCGGGCACCACCGCCCGCCCCAAGGGTGTTCAGCTCACGCACCGCAACGTATGGCTGAACGCGACCACATTCGGGTGGCACATGGGGGTCAGCGACCGCGACGTCTACCTCCACACGCTTCCCCAGTTCCACTGCAACGGCTGGGGCATGCTGTACGCCGTCACCGGTATGGGTGGCAAGCACGTGATTCAGCGCAAGATCGACGGTGCCGAAATCCTGCGACGGGTCGAAGAGCACGGCGTGACGCTGTGGTGCGGAGCCCCGGCGGTACTGAACATCATCCTCGACGCTGCTGCCGAATGGGACGGCCCGATCCCCGGCGCAGGACGCGTGCGCTGCGCGATCGCCGGTGCGGCGCCTCCGACCCGCACCATCGAGCGCTGCGAGACGGAACTGGGCTGGCAGTTCAACCAGATCTACGGTCTCACAGAGACCGCACCGCTGCTCACGATCAACCGCACCCGAGCCGAGTGGGACGACGTCTCCCCCGCCGAGCGGGCCGTCAACCTCAACCGGGCCGGTGCCCCCGCCATCGGGTGCACCATGGCCGTCGATCCATCCGGCGAGATCATGGCTCGCTCAAACGTCGTGATGGCCGGCTACTGGGAGCAACCCGACGCCACGGACGATGCCATCAAAGACGGCTTCTTCCACACCGGTGATGGCGGGTTCATCGACGAGGACAACTACGTCACGATCGCCGACCGCAAGAAGGACGTCATCATCACCGGCGGCGAGAACGTCAGCTCGATCGAGGTCGAGGACGCCGTGTTCCAACACCCCGACGTCACCGAGGTCGCCGTGATCGGAATCCCGGACGAGAAGTGGGGCGAGCTGGTCACCGCGCTGGTGGTCAAATCGCCCGGATCGGAGCTGACCGAGGCCGACGTGATCGCCTGGACCAAGACGAAGTTGGCCGGCTACAAGTGCCCCAAGAAGGTCGAGTTCCGCGACGAACTGGCACGCACCGCAACGGGCAAACTCCAGAAGTTCAAGCTCCGCCAACCGTTCTGGGAAGGCCGCGACCGACAGGTCAACTGAGCGTCCAGATCCGAGCCCCGGCCGCCCTGACCGGCGTCCGAACCGGCCGGAGTGCCGCTATTCGATCGCCGAGTACGTCGTGTCTCGATCGTCGGTCGTCTCGCCACCGACCTCGTCCACGCTGGCACTCAGGTCGCTGAGGAACTGATCGATCACCGCCGCGTTGCCGTTGCTCACCGTGGCGTGCAACGAATCGGGCGGGCCCTGGCGGTCGAGGTACCAGTTGCGCTTGGCGAGCGCTGCGCCCAAGGCGAACACGTCGAGTTGCTCGGCGGCGGTCGGATCGGCGGAGATCGCGACGAGATGATAGGCGCCGTCGCCCAACACCCGCAGCCCGTCGATCGCTGCGACGCCGGCACGCACCCGGTCGGCCGTGTCGAGCACCTTCTTGGTCAGCTCGACGTACCCGTCGACCCCGAGGTGCTGCATCACGGCCCAGGCGGCGGCCATCGGCAATCCGGAACGCGTGCCCTGCAGGTTCGGCGATCCGTAGAAGCCACCCAGCCAGGCGTCGAACAGGAACGTTTGATACATCCGTAGCTGCTTGGTGCGGTGGAGCACCACGGAGACACCCTTCGGGGCGTAGCCGAGCTTGTGGATGTCGGCCGAGATCGAGTGCACACCGTCGACTCGGAAGTCCCACGGCGGCACCGGCCGCCCGAGCATCTCGGCGAACGGCAGGACGAAGCCGCCCATGCAGGCGTCGACATGACAGTTGGCGTCGACCGTTGCGGCGAGTTCGGCGATTTCGGGAATCGGATCGACGACGCCTTGCGGGAACTGCGGCGCCGACCCGACGACCAGCACGGTCCGGTCATTGACGGCTGCGGCCATGGCGTCGACGTCGGCCGTCCAGTCGTCGGCGACTTTGGTGGTGTGGATCGGCATGCCGTACATGTGGGCCGACTTGTGGAATGCGGCGTGGGCGCTCTCGGTGACGACGATCTCGCCGAACTCGATGCCGCGCTCGGCACGGCCCCGTTCGCGAGCGGCCAGCACGGCGCACTGGATCGACTCGGTGCCTCCGCTGGTGAGGAAACCTGCGGCGGTGTCGGGCCCATGCAGCAAGCCGGCGGTCCAACCGACGACCTCGTCCTGGATCTGACCCAGCGACGGGAACGCCATCGGATTGAGGGCATTCTCGTGGAGATACATCAGCGCCGCCTGTTCGGCGACGGTGTGCACGCTCGGTCCGCCGTCGAACACCAGTCCAAACGTGCGGCCGTCCTGCCAGCGAGCGTCGTCGACGCGTTTCGCTCGCAGGTCGGCGATCACTTCGACAACGTCACGTCCTTGCTGCGCCAGATCCATACCACGATCATCGCACTTCACGAACGCCGGTGGCCTGTCGCAACGCCTGCGTGGTGGCTCAGGTTGCGGCAAAGCCGGCGTGGAGGGCGTTGCGCACGATGCTGCGCAGCTGTGGCGTGTCACTGGGATACTCCCCTGACACCGTGACCGCCCAGGTGACCCCGTCCGGCTGCACGAGCACCATCGCGTGAGTGTTCTGAATCGTGCCGGTGTGGCCGTATCCGACGTCGTAGTTGATCAGGCCAAGGCCGTAGCCGGCCGGTGGCTCAGCGGTCGGAACTCGGTAGCGCATGGCGCTTGCCATCTCCGGTGACAGCGCCTTCCAGCCGGGCGTCGTCTGGTCGATCGAGTTGATGATCGTCACGAGGTCGGTCGGGGTGGCGTTCCAGGCACCGGCGGCGCCCAGCGTCTCCATGAAGTTGCGATCGGGCGTGGGATGGTGCGACACCTCGTCGGGTCCGAGGTCGTAGGTCGACGACATCCGCATCCCGCTGATCCCGAGCGGGGTCAGCAGGCGCTCGTACACGACACGTTCGTACGTCTTGCCGGTGACGGCTTCGATCAGCATCCCGAGCACGCAGTAGTTCATGTTGCTGTATCGGAAACCTCCGGCGCTCGACACCGAACCCGCCACGCCTTGGGTGGCTGCGTCCACGCAGGAGTCTGCCCCTCGCGAGAAGAACGTGTTCTCGTGCTGTGGAAAGCCGGCGGTGTGGCTCAACAACTCGCGCACGGTGATGGCTGGGGACGTCCGAGTCGTACCGATCCAGACCCGAGGTGTTCGATCAGCGTGGTACCGATCGGGTCATCCAGCGACAACTCGCCGTCCTCGACCAACTGCAACACGACGATCGCGGTGATCGTCTTGGAGATGCTGGCGATCCGGAATCGATCGGAGGTTTCGGCCGGGTCGGCGGCTGCCGGCCACACGTTCACCGAATGCCGCCTGGTGGACCAGCTGACCGTCGATCATCACGGCGACCGAGGCACTGCACGTCGGCCGGCAAGTAGCTGCTCGGCGATCGAGTCGTCGAACGGCCTGCCAGCCGGTCAGGTTCGGCGCCACGTTGCCGGCGTCATCGAACGTCGAGCATTCGGCCGACATCGACGAACTGGGTGTCGACGGAATCCGAGCGAGCGGTCGGACTCGACGTCGCTCGCCAGTATCGGCTCGGTTTCGTGACCCGGCTCGCCTCGACCAGTCACCGTCGGCGCGGCACGTTGCCCGATCGCGAACTCGGGCGTCGGTGGGTGACCGAGCGTGCCTGACCGCACGCGGCGGCGACCACGATCGTCAAGGCCAATCGCACCGACAGCTGGCCGCCGCCCCACGTCCCAACAGCGCGGTGTCACCTCGACATCATGGCCGCAATTCTCAAGGAATTGCACGCTCGGTGCTCGGTCGACCGCGCAATCGCGTCCACACCGGGTGAGTCCATGGAGCGCCTTCGACGCAGTCAGCGGCCGGGAACCGGCAGGCTCTGTTGCACCGTGAGCACCTCGGCGAACAGATCGCCGAGCACGTCGACCCGCTCCAGCACCTCATCGCTGGTGAACCGCAGCACCTCGTAACCGTCTGCGCACGCCTCGACCTCGGTCCACTTGACCGGAGTCGACACCGTCGGCTCGGAGCGAGCCCGCAGCGAGTACGGGGCGATCGTGGTCTTGTGGAGCGCGTTCTGACTCCAGTCGACGAAGATCTTGCCCGGTCGCTCTGCCTTGGCCATCACGGTGGTGACCCGACCAGGAAGCTGACGCTCCAGTACCTGGCCGACCGCCAAGGCGAAGTCGGCGGCGGCGGGATGTGTGACGCCGGCGGTATTCAGCGGCACATACATCTGGAGGCCCTTCGACCCCGATGTCTTGCACCAGCCCCGCAAGCCGACGGCGTCGAGCACGGCCCGGGCGGCCACAGCGATCTGACAGCACTCGACGATCGTGGCGGGTGCGCCAGGGTCGAAGTCGAACACCAAGGTGCGTGGGGTTTCGAGATCGGCGGCCAGCGCCATCGGGGCGTGGATCTCGATCGCCGCCATGTTGGCGGCCCACACCATCGCCGCCGTCTCCTGGATGCAGCAGTATTCGATCCCACCGTTGCGATCGCCCGGCCCGAGTGCCACCGGCACCCAATCAGGGCGATGCCCTGGACACCGCTTCTCGAAGAAGCCTTCGGTGTCGGTGCCGTTCGGGTAGCGCCGAAACGTCAGCGCCCGCCCGGCCAGGTGCGGGACTGCGGTCGGTGCGACGCGGGCCATGTAGTCGATGACCTGTGCCTTGGTGAACCCGTTCGGGTAGAGCACTTTGTCGAGATTGCTGAGGGAAAGATGACGACCCTCGACGTCGATGTCGACGCCACCGCTCACGCAGATTTCTTCTTTCGTGCAGCCGGCTTCTTGGCAGCGGCCTTCTTGGGTGCTGGCTTGGCAGCGGCCCTCTTGGCGGCTGCACGCTTGGTCGACTTTGGTGCCCGGTTCGGCGTCGTCTCCGATCGATGGATGACGCCCACGTGCCTGTTTGGCGGCGGCGACGCTTGCCTCCAGGGCGGCCATGAGGTCGATCACGTTGGGCTTCTCGATCGGCGCTTCCGGCAACTCGAAGGCCTGCCCTGCAGCCTTGATCTGGATCAGGTCGAGCACTTGTTCGCGGTACTCGTCGCGGTACTTCTCGGGCTCGAACGCTGCGGTGAGCGAGTCGACCAGCGACTCCGCCATCGCGACTTCCTTGGCCGACACCTCGACGTCGCCGATGCCTTCGAGTTCTTGGATCGTCGCTGGATCGATCACCTCGTCGGCGTACGCCAGCGTCGACATGATCAGGCGGCCCTCTTCGGCCCGGATCGCAGCGGTGTACTGCTTGTTGCGCATCACGAACCGACCGATCGCCACCTTGCCGGATTCCTCCATGGCTCGGGCCAACAACACGTACGGCTTGGGGTTGGTGCCAGGAGCCACGTAGTAGGCGCTGTCGTAGTACACCGGGTCGATCTCCTCGAGGTCGACGAACTCCTCCAACTCGACCGTCTTCGTGGACACCGGCATGAACGGCTCGAGGTCGTCGGGGTCGACGATGATGTAGCGCTCTTTCGACACCTCGTAGCCCTTGACGATGTGATCGTCGGGAACGATCTCGCCGTCGAGCGCCGACACCTTCTTGTACTTGATGCGAGCCATCGTGCGATCGTCGAGCTGATTGAACGACACACTCTGGCGGCGGACGGCGTGGTACAGCTTCACGGGAATCGCGACGAGACCGAAGCTGATCGTGCCGTTCCAGACAGGGCGAGGCATGTAACCAGTCTGCCCGAACAGGCGCGCGATGTCACACGTTTGGTGCCAGGCGTGGCAGTGGAGCGTCAGACGTCGAGTACGGCGCGGGCGACGAGATCGGTGCCGAACGCGGTGAGGATCGCCAGGTACAGCAGGCCGGTCGCCGCCATCACGGCCGAGTACTCGCGCTCGCGCAGGGCGGCCTTGGTCACGTAGATCAGCACGATCGTCGAGACCGCACAGGCACCCCAGAACCAGCCGAGGGTGCCGCCCCATCCGTCGTCGACCGCTCCGCTCCACACGCTGATCATCCCGGTCGGGAGCAACATCGCGATGACCTCGATCGGCCAGACCCAGGCGAGTGCGTCGACGAGTTCGTTCAGCAGCCGACGCGGCAGACCGGGTTGTGTGAGATACCAGTGGCCGAGCAACATGGCGTCGCTGACCGCTCCCAGAAAGGCCGCCCCGGCAAGTACCCGTATCAGCGAGATGGTGGTGTCCCATACCCCGTCGGGGGCTGCGTCCAGCCCGGCCGCGATCAGGCCGATCACGCCGATCATCACCGGCACCAGGTCGAGCACCGGCGGGAATTCTCGGCCGGATACGGGTGGCGCCGCGTCGTCGGCGTCGCGGTCGATGCCGGTCATCGCCGCAACACGTGCTGTTCGCTGGTCGTGGGCGACGCGGTGACCGCTGACGCCGGCACCCTTGCGGAGAACCGAGACAGCGAGCGCCCACAGACATGCCAGCGCCACTCCGATCGACGCAAGCTCGCGAACGAGCACCGACCCGTAGCGGAAACCGATGACGGCTGCTCCTGCGGCCATCATCCCGTAGATCACCCTGAGCAGCCAGCCGTACCCGAGGCTGACCTCACGACGACGCGTGGTGAACCAGCAGAACGCCATGCCGCCGACCGCCCACTGCAACAGCACCGTGGCAGCGTCGAGGCGAATCACGAGGTCGCAGGGTAACGCCGTAGTCTGGGCGCTCCATGTCCGAGCTTCCCCATCGAATCGTTCCCCTGGTTGTCGTCGCGGCTGCGATCCTGAGCGGGTGCATCACCGGGCAGCGACCGACGTTGGTCACCCGAACACCGATCGACGATCCTGCCGCTCAACCGGTCGTCGATCTGCTCGACCGCGCCGGTTCACTCGATTTCCTCGCCACCTACCGCATCATCCCATCGGCGACCGGCGAGTCCACCGAGGCAACCGTGGTGCAGCTCGATGGCAAGCGCCGTATCACGATCGGCAACGTCACCTTCACGATCGACGCCGAATCGTCGTCGACCTGCCAGAACGGCGTCGAGGGCTGCGTCGATTTCCTCGATGACAGCCGCGTCAGCGACCTGGCGATCACGCACTTGTTCTGGTCATCGGCGATGCAGACCCGGCTCGAGGTTGACGCTGGTCGTCGGATCGGGCCCAGCTCAGCCAGCACGATCACGATCGCCGACCACCAAGCCATGTGCGTCGACGTGGTCGTGCCGAGCGTCGCGACGACCACCGGCACCGTGGTCTACTGCGCCCTGGAAACTGGCATTCTGGCTCGCTACTTCGGCGCCGATGTCAGCATCGAGCTGACGTCGATCTCACTCGCCGTCACACCCAACGACCTCGACCCCGACAGTTGGGAGTTGTGCCAGGCACAACTCCCAACTGCTACACGGTGACGAGGGCGTGGTTGGCGGAGTTGAGGGGTTGCGGGCCTGAGTCGGCGGCCACCACGATGTCTTCGAGCCGCATGCCCCACTTGCCCGGTACGTAGATTCCCGGTTCGACGCTGAAGGCGTGGCCGGCCTCGAGCGGGCGGCGATTCCCGGCCACGATGTACGGGTCTTCGTGTTCCTCCAGGCCGATACCGTGCCCGGTGCGGTGCACGAAATACTCGCCGAATCCTGCGTCTTCGATCACGCTGCGGGCAGCCTGATCGATCTCCTCGCAGGGCGTGCCGACCACCGCCGACGCCACGGAGGCTGCCTGGGCGGCGTGCAAGACCTCGTAGGCCTCGGCGACATCAGCGGCGACATCGCCGGTGAACACGCAGCGGGTGATGTCGGAGCAGTAGCCGTTCATCGTGCCGCCGAAGTCGCACAACACGATCTCGTCTTCCCGGATCACGCGGCTGCCGGCGTGGTGGTGAGGGCTGGCCGCATTCTCGCCAGCTGCGACGATTGCGAAGTTGACCTTCTGATGGCCTTCGGCGACGATCCGCGCCGACAGGTCGGCGGACACCTCGGCCTCGGTGCGGCCGACGAGCGGGATTCGGCCGGCCTGGAGTTCGGCGGCGATCCGGTCGACGGCGGCGCCGGCGGCAGCCAGCGCGTCGATCTCGGCCTGGTCCTTGACCATCCGCAGCGGCCCGACCACGTCGACCGCCCGCGTGTACGCCGCTCCCGGAAGTTGCGGCAACAGCTCGACCAGAAATCGGGCCCACATCTGGTCGCCGACCGCCACCGTTCGCGAACCGGCTGCCAGCTTGGCGACGAGCGCCGTCGGATCGTCGGTTTCGTTCCACGGCAACAGATCGAACACGCCCGGTTGCTCGGCGACCCTGGGCGCCTCGAGGCGCGGGATCACCAACGTGGCGTCGCCGTCGGCGGGCACCACCAGCATCGTGAGACGCTCGAGCGGCATCGCCAGGTAGCCGGTGAGGTACGGCAGGTCGTGGCCGACCGACAGCAGCAGCGTGTCGACGCCCTGGTCTGCCATGGCGGCACGCACCCGCGCCAGTCGGTCGAGGTAGATCTGAGTCACGCAACCAGCGTAACGATCACGGCAAGGCGATCAGAACCGCCGTGATCACAACGACCGTCAGGGGCCGGCAACCGTCGTGGTGGTCGGAAACGGCATCGTTGGGCGCCGGAACATCTCCGGCGTAGGTTTCGCAGGTCTCCGAGCCATCCTCGTTCTGGTGGCACTCGGTGTACTCCCCGCCGTAGCGGGCGTACCAGCTCGGAGGGTAGATCTCCTGGGCCCACGGCTCGCACATACCACCGGCGAGGCCGAGATCCTGGCAGACGAGCGCCCTCGGGAAACACCCACACGCCGTCGACCAGATTGGCGTAGCCGAAACGCGGCCCGAAGTGACCGTTGATGCTGTCGATGCTGTAGCGGAACCACGCCTCGCTCGGGCTGGTGAACACCAACTCTTCGATCGTGTGCGTCGCCGAGTCGGCCGCCTCGGCAAACCCGCCCTCGAACACCTGGGCGATCGCCTCGTCGACACCGGTGCGATCATCGAGCAGGTCGGTCGGCTTGTCGCCTTCGACCAGCGTGCGGTCCCACAGGATGTCGAAGCGCTGGCCGATCGCCGCTTCGGCGGCTGCTGGGTCTGCGGGTTGATCACCGGCGTCAGGGAGCGGCGGCGGCGGCTCCTCACACCCGGCCCGGTAGTCGGGGTCTCGGTTGTAATCGAAGTCGTCGTTGGTCATGGTGCGGGTGCCGTTGGCGTCCGTGACCTCCAACGTGTACGGCTCATAGGCGCCAAACCCGTCGGCGACCAGCACGGCGGCGCCGTTGACGACATCGGTCTCGTCGGTGGCTCCGTCGCTCCAAGTCACCGACACGCGGGTGACGTCGGGAGCTGCCTGGATCTGCAGAATCCGCATCGGGTGGTCGTCCGAGAAGCCGACCTCGGACGCCTGAGCGGCGAGACCCTTGAACAACTCGTCGTACCAGCCGTAGCCGGTGACGTCGACGATGTCCGGTCCGTCGAGGGTGATTCGCGACTCACGCGTCGGCCAGCAGAACTTGGCGGGCTGCCAATCGCTGCCATACCAGCCCTCGTCACCCCAACTCTGACCGGTCTGGAACCGGACGCGGATGCCGTTCTCCAACGTGCGTTCGTAGACGAGCGTCATCGGTTGCGGCTCGTAGTACCCGCCCTCGTCACCGAGCACTCTGTCGTAGCTCTGGTCAGCGGCCTCTTCAGCCGATGGGTACTCTCCGGACGTCGTCGTCGTTGGCAGCCCGGGGAAGATGTCGCCCTGGTTCTCGGATGTCGTGGTGGTGGTGGTCGATTCGTCGACGACCGTTGCCCCGCCGGCGAGTTGATCACCGTTGTCGGACACCGAACGTCCGATTCCGAAGCCGGCACCACCTGCTGCGGCTACCAGCATCGCTGCGACCACGCCGGCGCCGACCCGCCGTCGAGCACGCACGCGTCCGGCGCCCAATTCGACCTCTGCCAAGTCGGGTCGCGGAGTCACCGATGCGCCTGCTGCCTGTAGCTGTCGGGTGAGTTCTTGCTCGTTCATGACGACCTTTCGTCGTGTCAGGATTGGTTCTCGCGAAGGATGGCCAGCGCCCGTTGCACGGTCGGCCCGACGGAACCGGGGCGACAACCGACGATGTCGGCGATCTCGGCCTCGGAACGACCTTCGTAATACTTCAGGATCACCACCGCCCGCTGGCGGTGATTGAGGGCATCGAGTGTCGCCAAGGTGTGGTCGATCTCGAGGTTGGCGGCTTGTTCGGCGATGCTTTCGTCGCGGCGCCGACGACCCTCACGGCGATGGTGTGACTTGCAGCCGTTCACCACGCTGCGACGCACATAGGCCGTCGGGTTGCGAACGGTCGACCACTTGACGTGCAGTTTCACGAACGCGTCCTGCACGATGTCGCGTGCCGATTCGGGTCGCCCTGTCATCAGCGTCGCCAGGCGCACCAGCGGCACGAACTCGGTTGCGTACAGCTCGCTGAACGTCACCGGGGACGTCGACTCGAACTCGATCTCGATACCGGTCCATGCGGGAGTCCCGTCAGCGATCTCGTTCATCACCATCAGTCTGTACGACGCCCGACCGGCCGACATTCATACACGGCAGCAACGTCATGAACTTGACGAGCGGAGAGGCGGGCGATGCCGACGATCGCGTCGAGGGCGGCCGGGTCCTTGAGGGCTCCTCGGCTGGCGACCTGTTCCGGGTCACCTCCTCGCAGGATCTTCTTGACCGGCAGTTCCAGCTTCTTGCCGCTGAGTGTCGTCGGGATCGCAAGCCACCTGATGCAGCTCGTCGGGAACGTGGCGTGGCGACAGGCCGGTACGGAGTCCCGATCGGATTCGGGCTCGGATCTCGTCGTCGAGCGTCGACGACCGTCGACGAGCACGACGAACAACACGAGCGTGCCGGGATCGTCAGCGTCGGGTGATTCGAGGTGCACCACCAGGCTGTCGAGCACGCCCTCGATCGACTCGGTCACTCGGTAGATCTCGGCGGTGCCGACCCGCACGCCGCCGCGGTTGAGGGTTGCGTCGGAGCGACCGGTGATCAGACAGCTGCCACGGTCGGTGATCGTGATCCAGTCGCCGTGTCGCCACACACCCTCGATAGTGCTCGAAGTAGGCAGCCCGGTAGCGCGAACCGTCGTCGTCGCCCCAGAACCCGACGGGCATCGACGGCATCGGCTGGGTCAGCACCAGTTCGCCCTGCTCGCCGACGACGGCGTTGCCGTCTTCGTCGAACGCTCGCACGGCGGCACCGAGATAGCTGCACGGGATCTCGCCCTCCCACACGGGGGTCATCGGGCTGCCGCCGACGAACGCCGAGCACACGTCGGTGCCTCCCGAAATCGGTGACAGCAAAACGTCCGGCGAGACCGCCTCGTACACCCATCGGAAGGCGTCGGCGGGGAGCGGCGCTCCGGTCGACCCCACGGCTCGCAGGTCGGTGAGGTCGAACCGTTCACCTGGTGTGATGCCGGCCCGGCGGCAGGCGGTGAAGAACGGCGCTCCCCCACCGAACCAGGTGATCCGTTCGTCGGCGGCGAGTTGCCAAAGCGTTTCGGGACCGTCGTGGTTGGGGTCTCCGTCGAACAGCACCAGTTCGGCACCGACCAGCAGGCCGGACACGAGCAGGTTCCACATCATCCAGCCGGTGGTGCTGAACCAGAAGAATCGGTCGCCGGCGCCCATGTCGCCGTGCAATCCGAGCACCTTGTAGATGCTCGAGCAGCACGCCGCCGTGCCCGTGCAGGATCGGCTTGGGCAAGACCGGTCGTGCCCGACGAGTACAACACGTACAGCGGATGCTCGGGTGCCACCTGGACGAACTCGAGCGGTGCCGAGCTCGGCGAGCAGATCGCCTTCCACTCGACTTGTCGTCCTCCGGCAGCGCCGACCCGGAGTCGAGGTACGGCACCATCACGGTGCCGCCCAGGGTGGGCAGCCCGGCACGGATCGCCACCAGCTCCTCGACGCGGCTGACATCGTGACGGCCGTACCGATAGCCGTCGACGGCGAGCAGCACGGTCGGTTCGACCTGGCTGAACCGATCGAGCACCGCTTGCACGCCGAACTCCGGGCGCACACGACGTCCACGTCGCTCCCAGGCTGCATGTGGCAAGGAAGGCGACGATCGTCTCCGGGATGTTGGGCAGGTAGGCAGCCACCCGGTCGCCCTCGCTCACACCGAGACGCTGCAGACCGACCCTCGCCCGTGCCACCTGGTCGGCCAGTTCGCCCCAGGTCACTGCGGTCCGCCGACGAGACTGTGAGATCGACACGATCGCTACGTCGTCGGGCCGGCCATCGCCGCTGCGCAGCACGTGTTCGGCGTAGTTCAGCCGAGCGCCCTCGAACCAGCGCGCCCCCGGCATCACCCGACGATCGAGCACCTGCTCGTAGGGGGTCGACGCCTGCACGTCGAAGAACTCCCAGATCGTCTCCCAGCAGTCCTCCAAGCCGTCGCCGATCGACCACTCCCACAGCGCGTCGTAGCCGTCGAACGACACCCCGCTGCGAGCCTCGCAGAAGGTCAGGAACTGCCCGAGTCGCGTCGACGACCGAGCATCAGCAGGCGGATTCCAGAGCACAGGTGGAGTCACATCCCGCAGTCTCGCGCACACTTCCCGACGGCCACGGGCTCCTGTCGAAGCTGAGCGTTCGCCGCCGGTTGCCTCGGCGTCGTAAGTTACGGCGCATGGGATCAATGATCGACTTCAGGACCAACGGTGAGAAGGAGTCCGGTTACCTGGCGCTCCCGGAGGGTCGGCGCGGTCCGGGCGTGATCGTGGTGCAGGAATGGTGGGGGCTCGACTCGGGCATCAAGGAGATGGCCGACCGTCTCGCCGCTGCCGGATTCGTGGCATTCGCTCCCGACCTGTACCACGGCGAACTCGCCGGCCACACCGAGATGGACAAGGCCGGTGAGCTGATGAACTCGCTTCCGGCCGAACGGGCTGCCCACGACATGAGCGCCGCCGTCGACTATCTCGCCGATCACGACGCCACGACCAGCGACGGGATCGGTGTGATGGGATTCTGCATGGGCGGGCTGTTGACCTTCGTGCTGGCTGCCCTGCGCCCCGATCGAATCGTCGCCGCCGTGCCGTTCTACGGATTCCCGACCGGCGACGATCAGCCCAACTACCGCGATATCGAGGCCGCCATCCAGGGCCACATGGCCGAGCACGACGACTTCTTCCCACCCGACGCGGCACGGGCGCTCGAAGCCGAACTCAAGGCGCTCGGCAAGGACGTGTCGATCACCGTGCACGAAGGCGCTGGGCACGCCTTCATGGCGCCCCACAACGCGCTCGGCACCCAAAACCAGGAGCTGTACGACAAGATCTGGCCGCAAGCCACAGCGTTCCTGCACGAACACCTGGCCTGAGCCCTCGACCGAGGACCGAAACGTCCGCCAGGATTGATCAAATCGGATTGGGAACCACCGGGCGGTTCCGAATCCGTTCTGTTTGACCGCGACGAACACACTGCTTCGACACGGTGCTCGTTCATCGGCCGCGGCAGACTGTCGAGATGGCTGACGATCCCATCTTTGACTGCATCGAGCGCTGGCACCAGCACATCTCCGGCAATCTGCCCGGAGGGCTCGACGCGATCCTGCACCCTGATGTGGTGTTCCTCTCCCCGATCGTGTTCACGCCACAGCGCGGTCGCGACATCACCAAGCTCTACCTGCGGGCGGCGGGCAGCACTCTCGGTGATGCCGACCTCGATGACGACTCCGGGGTCGATCAAGGCAGATGGCGACGGGAAGTTCAAGTACACCAAGCAGATCCTCCAGGGTCACCACGCGATGCTCGAGTTCGAGACCGAGGTCGAGGGCAAGTACGCCAACGGCGTCGACATCATCACGTGCGACGACGACGGTCAGATCGTCGAGTTCAAGGTGATGATGCGGCCGCTGCAGGCGATCAACGCAGTGCACGCCCAGATGAAGGCGATGCTCGAGAAGCTCGCCGGCTGACGCGCTGCCGGCGAGTCACGTTGCTGTTCGGCGGAGCGGTTCGATCGTCGTGACGTAGTCGGCCAGCCGGGCGGCAACCTCGATCACGGCATCGACGTCGTCGGGGTCGAGCGGTTCCCACACTTCCGAGATCCGGCGCCATACGTCCGACCCGAGGAACGGCCCGGCGACCGGCTCGTCACCCAACTCGGCCCGCCACGCCTGCTCGTGGCCGGCCAATCTGCGCCATCACCTTGTCGTTGGCGGGCGCCTTCGGATATTCGCTGTGGAAGCCGATCTCGAGCCCGTATTCGCCGTCGACGCGCACGACTTGGGCCTCGTAGTGCTCCTTCGCTGCATCGTCGTACCACACCTTGAGGCCGCGACCATGGGCGAACGTGTGCAGCTCGCCTTCGACGTCGGCGACGAACCCCTCGAACACGTCGAGCACCTGTTGGAAGAATGAGCGCTCCACGAATCCCGACGCTAGCGCTCGCGTCAGAGATTCGCTACCGTTCGGCGGATGGACTGACCTCGACGACGATCGTCACCGCAACAGCGAATCGAGCACGGCTTCAGTGGCGTCGTCAGCGTCGATGACGACGACGGCACTCACGAGTGGGCGTTCGGGCTGGCCGACCGGCGGCGCGGGCATCCCCAACACGCCGAGACGAGGTTCGGCTTGGCCAGCGGCGCCAAGGGGTTCACGGCCGTCGACCGTGATGTCGCTGGTCGAGAGCGGCCGGCTCGCGCTCGACCAACCGGTACGGGAGTTGCTCGGGAGCGACCTGCCCGATGATCGACGACCGGGTCACGGTCGAGCATCTGTTGGCGCACCGATCGGGCATCGGCGACTACCTCGACGAAAGTCGAGATCAGCGACATCAACGACTACGCGATGCCGGTCCCGGTCCACGTGCTGTCGGGAACCGAAGCAGTACCTCCCGGTCCTGCGACGGTCACCCGCAGGTGTCCCCGCCAGGCGAGCGCTTCACCTACAACAACGGCGGCTCGTCGTGCTGGCGCTGGTGGCCGAACGGGCAGCCGGGACCCGTTTCGAGCAGCTCGTCGAGAACTGGTCTGCGTCGCCCGCCGGGCTGACGAACACCGGCTTCCTGCGCTCCGACGAGCTGCCGTCCGGTGTCGCAGTCGGCTATTTGACACCGGACGGCATGCGAACCAACGTGTTCCACCTTCCCGTGCTCGGCAGCGGCGACGGCGGCATCTTCTCGACCGCCGCCGACATCCACCGATTCTGGACGGCGTTGTTCGACGGCCGGATCGTCAGCTCGGAACACGTGGCGCTGATGACGTCGCCCCACAGCGAGGCGCCTGCCCACAAGCGCCCGCTACGGGCTCGGGTTCTGGCTCGCTGCAGGCGGACCGTCCGTCAGCCTGGAGGGCTACGACGCCGGCGTCTCGTTCCGGTCCGTCCATGACCCGACCACGGGTGCTCACCCACACGGTGCTGTCGAACACCTCCGAAGGAGCCTGGCCGATGACGAAGGCGCTCGATGCCGACGCTCGGCATCGCGCCCTGAACTCGACTTTCGGATCGTCAGGGCGGCCCCGTCGATGATGCCGGTCAGGCCGGTCGGTTCGTGCGGTCCGATCACCAGTTGTTCGACGATGCCGACGCCGGAGCGCTCGCCCCAGGAGGCGCGCGCCAGCGCCTGGACGTGGACCATCAACGGGTCGAGCGGGTTCACGTCGGCTAGCACGAGTTCGTCGCGGGTCGACTCGTCGTTGCCGACCCAACAGCCGTGGCCCCACACCGGATGGCGGTAGCCGATCCCGCTCATCTGGAACGTGAGGAACGGTTCGTACGACACCTCGACGTCGTCGCTCGCCCCACATCCCGAGCCGGGTCGTGATCCGCTCCGCCCACCGGGTGCCCGATTGCCACGTGACGTCGAACCCGGTGCCGGTGCCGCGCTGGACGCGGCCCGGATCGAGCACCGGCTCCCCGTCGGCCAGCCGCGGCACGACGGCACCGCTCTCGTGCCACGCCCGACCGTCGGCCTCGTGGTTGATGGCGATATGGGTGCACACATCGTCGAACACGGTCGGCGCCCACAGCCAGAAGAACTGCGGCGCACTGCGTGGGCCCGGTTGTGGATGGCCCACGGGACGCTGCCCCCACGACCGGTCGCGGGTACCCACGACCGGCACGGTGGCGTCGATCGTGATCCGTTCTCCGTCGAGCTCGATCCAGCCCTCCCAGCGGCCGAACTGGGTCAGCCGGGTGTAGTCGAAGTACGTCCGCTGCCCGACGGTGTGGACGAACCGCGGCTCCTCGATCACCGGGGCGATCGCCGTCATCGTCAGATCGGCCGACAGGCCGTGGCGATCGTCGACCGTGATCCGGTGGCGTCGCATCGGTTCGACGATCTCGACCTTCAGCGGGCCCACCGACGTGTCGGTCTTGTCGTCTGGGCACAGCCGCGAGGCGCGCACGTTGTGCTGCACGCCGTCGCGGATCACGCTGAAGGCACCGTCCATCACCCGCAGGTTCGGGTACACGCCGAAGGCGACGGCGAAGAACACCGAGCCGTCGGCGGTGTACCCGTTGAAGAAGAAGCGGTCGTAGACGTACGGCGAGTCGGAGACGGTGTGACTGATCGGCAGCGGCGACTGGTGGATCGGGTAGTCGTCGAGTGGGTGCAACATGGTGCCTCCTGGCAGATCGAACGTGGGGGTCAGAGCTGGTCGAGCAGACCGACGTGGCGGACTTGGGCGGCGTGGCGTTCGGCCATCACGGCGAACATCTCGTCGCCACGGTCGGTGCGCTCGACGATCTGTGAAGCCAGCAACGCCATCAGGTAGCCGCCGGCGCTGCCGAGCACGTAGCCATCCCAGGCGGCCGCGTCCGAAAGTTCGATGCCGGCCGCCCGCATCCCGGCGGCATACCGATCGACGAGCGCTCGTTCGTGAATCTCACGCTCAGCAGGGCAGCATGCCCGCCCCGCAGAAGTAGGCGATGTCGGACGGTCCGATCCCGATCGCAACGGTCTGCCAGTCGACGACGGTGAGTGCCGGGGAGTCCGGGGGCGACCCGAACAACATGTTGTCGAGGCGGTAGTCGGCGTGCACCACGCAGTAGCCAGAGTTCGCCGCCGCCCACGCTGCGATCGCCTCGAACAGCGCCGGAAAACCGGCAACCAGGATGTCGCCAAGGGCGAGATCATCGTCGCTGAGGCGACCTCGATATCGATCGCTGAACCCGGGCGCACACATCGCGTACATCATGCTGAGGGTCGTTGCCCGCTCGGCGTCGGGTACCTGGATCCACTCGAATCCGACGAAGTCTCCGATCCGCCCCCACGTCGGCGCGTGCAGCCCGACCGCCTGGTCGATCACCAGTTGCGCCTCGAGCGAGACCGCAGCCGGTCAATTGATCGCCCTGCTCGGCGGGCGAGATGTCCTCCATCATCACGACGAAGTCGTGCGTGTCGGGGTTCCAGCCGAAGTGATGCACATGCGGTGTTCGGATCTCGACCTGGTGCTGAACGTCGCGATAGAAGCCGACCTCACGGACGTACGTGTCGACGGCGACGGCAGTGGCGCGACTGATCTCACTCTGCGACGGGAACTTTCCGATCACCGTCGTCGGTAGCGACGGACCGGGTTGATCCCACGCGAGCCGGAATCGCACGTTGTCACCGACCTGGCCGGTGCCGATCGACTTGGAATCGATCGAAACCACCCGGTTGCCGACGCCGAGGCCGGCAGCGTGCAGCATCGCCGTCAGCCAGTCGGGGTCGATATCGGCGGCGGCCCTGATCGGATCAAACGCTGTCACGGCCCGAGCCTGCCACAGCGCGTCGCTCCAGATCCGACCGACGGTCCGCCGAGATCACCGGTACGACCTGCTAACACTCCCGCATGGGCAACAACTGGCGCCACCCTGGTCGGCTCGGAGCAGTGCTGTACGCGGTCGGTGCCGCCGTTCTGGGTGGCGTGGTCACCGTGGTCAGTCGACTGTCGGTCGCCCGCCACCGCGGGCGACGCCGGGCCGCCCTGGCACTCCCGGCTGGCGGCATCATCGTGATTTCGAATCACACCAGCTACGCCGATGGGGTGCTGTTGGCGTTGGTGTGCCGGCGGCTCGGTCGATCGTTGCGACTGTTGGCGACCGCAGGAGTGTTTCGTGTGCCGTTGATCGGCGGCCTGGTGCGGCGGCTCGGCTTCATCCGAGTCGACCGTGGTGCAGCCACGGCGTCATCCTCGCTCGACGCCGCCGTCGAGGCGCTGGCAGCAGGCGAGGCGGTTGGAATCTTCCCCGAGGGGCGCACCACGCGCGACCCTGATCACTGGCCCGAGCGGGCCAAGACCGGCGCCGTCAGACTTGCGCTGCGGAGCGGAGCCCCGATCGTGCCGATCGCCATGGTCGGGGCGCACCAGTTGATCGGTCGTCGCCATCCGATCCGTCAGATCGTGGCCAGCATCGTGTTGCGCCCACGTGTCGAGGTGGCGGTCGGATCGGCGATCGACGTGCGCCCCTGGGTGACCGACGTCGATGACACCGAGCAGGTGCGGGCGGCGACCGATCGAGTGATGGCGGCGCTGATCGACCTCGTCGAAGACCTCCACGGTGAAGTAGCCCCCGCCCACTCAGGCGTATGACGCATCGTGAATACCGAGCCCCCGATCGTCTGGTCGCGGGCGCCAACCCGGCCGGCCGAACACGTAGCCGAGCTTGTTGCGCAGGCCTGTGGCGGAGCGCACGTCGCGGGCGATTGCGATGAACTCGTGGTACCCGATCTGGATCGGGTTGAACGTCTTGATGTTCTTCGTGAGGCCGTACTTGATCCGCCGCACTTCCGGCTCGAACGTGCCGAACAGCTTGTCCCACACGATCAGGATCCCGCCGTAGTTCTTGTCGAGGTATTGCGGGTTTGCTCCGTGGTGCACCCGATGGTGCGACGCCGTGTTGAACACGGCCTCGACCGACTTCGGGAGCCGATCGATCGTCTCGGTGTGAATCCAGTACTGGTACAGCAGGTTCAGCTGGCCCGCCTTGGCGACGTGCTTGGCCGGGATGCCGACCAGCGGCATCGGGAGAAACACCCACGACGTGAGGAAGCCCGACCAAGGCTGGCGCAACGCGGTCGACAGGTTGTAACGCTCACTCGAGTGATGGGTGACGTGGTTGGCCCACAGCAGGCGAACCTCGTGCATCCACCGGTGGTCCCAGTAGTACAGGAAATCCCAGGCCACCATCGCCGTCGGCAGCGACCAGCGGCTGGCCCCGATGTTGAAGATCCTGCGCTTGAACACGGCCCGGCCCATCGCTCCGACGGCGCCCGCCACGGCAAGGTTGACCGCCACGTTGCCGACCAGCATCGTGAGGCTTGCCCTGGTGTCGTTGCGCTCGTAACCGACCGGCACGAGTGGGTCAGGCGGGAGGCTGCTGTCCGACAACTCCTGCTTGGTGGCGTCGTCGAGGTCCCCAGGCTGACGCAGTTCGCGGTTGCGGAGCGCCTTGGCCTCCCACAGCATCGTGCCGGCGAACAACGGCAGCGACAGCAAGTCGACGGCGTCGATCGGCCTCGCGGTCTTCTTCATGCCAACAGTCTGCCCTGAGCGATCAGGTTCAACCGGGCTCGACGATGATCTTGGCGTGCTGGTCGGGGCTGCGCTCACGGCGCTGGCGCCGTTCCCGAGCAATCGATACCGATTGACGTGTGAACTGTTGAGGTTTGGTCAACTTCGCACCGGAACGCTTGCTTTGGGACCACCCTCAGATGACACTGGAGAGGTTCTGCTCACTATCTGTGGCCAGACACGGTGACCGCTCAGTCACCCGCATCACATCGACGCTTTCACGAACTGGCACCGTGCCCTTTCGACCTGGGACAACGACGATCGAGCGGGTGGCGGCGGTCGCTCGACCCGTGTCCCAGCGGCCGAGTCGGCCGCACTACCGTCGTGAGCATGCAGGTCGAGACCCATCTCCCGCTCGGAAAGGTCGATCCGGGCATCCGCCAAACCGAGAAGCCGGTCGACATGACCCGCGTGCATCAGGACGCCGAGCTCGTCGAGCGACTCGGGCTCGATGGATTGGTGTTGACCGAAACCAAGGAAGACCCATTCGTCGTGATGGCCATGGCAGCGACGACAACGCAACGGATCGACCTCACCACGGCCGTGGCGATCGCCTTTCCACGCTCACCCACGGTCACGGCGATGACCGCCTGGACACTCCAGCGCGCCAGCCGGGGCCGCTTCAAACTCGGATTGGGCACTCAGGTCAAGGGCCACATCGAGCGCCGCTACGGCATGCAATGGACCGCACCCGGCCCATGGCTGGAGGACTACATCGCCGCCGTGCGAGCCGTGTGGACCTGTTGGCAGCAGCGCACACCGCTCGACTTCCATAGCGACCACTACGACCTCACCCTGATGAACCCGTTGTTCGATCCTGGGCCGATCGACTACCCGCCGCCGCCGATCCACCTGGCTGCCGTCAACGCCCACATGGCTCGCCTCGCTGGTCGACATGCCGACGCCGTGCGCCCGCACCCGATCTGTACCCGGCGCTACATCGAAGAAGTCTTGAAGCCATCCGTGGCAGCCGGCGCCGAGGAGACCGGCCGCAGCCCGACGCAGGTCGGAATGGTCGCCTCTCCGTTGATCGTCACGGCACGAACGGAAGCCGAGTTGGCTGAGAAGGTCAGTGCGGTGCGTTCACGGATCTCGTTCTACGCCTCGACCCGCACCTACCGAGCTGTGTTCGATTTGCACGGGTGGGGCGACATCGGCGAACACCTCTCGATGCTGTCCAGGCAGCAGCGATGGAACGAGATGGAGCGCCACGTCAGCGAAGAGATGGTGCACGAGATCGCCGTCGTAGCGCCCTATGACACGCTCGCCGACGCAGTCGCTTCCCGATACGAGGGGCTGTGCGACAGGGTCGAGTTCTCGATCCCCGTCGAGAACCCCGACGATGAGATCATGCTCGCCGAGATGGTCAACGAGATCCACGCCCGCTGAGCAGCTGCCTCAGTCCGACTGGTGCCGCGACCGGACCGTCGTCGGCACACAAGTCGCCTGAGCCTCCGTTCTACACTTCGGCGATGCGGCGATTCCGCGGCGGGCAGCCAATACAGCGCGACGACCTGCTCGGTGCATTGGCAGTGGCTCGGATCGCCATCATCGAGGCGCCAGGCGGCTACGGGAAGACCACGTTGGCCACGCAACTGGGCCGCTCGCTCGGCTGCGCGGCAGTCCGCGTCATCTGCGACGACGGTGCCGGCCCCGCCGAGCTGATCACGGAGGTCCGCCGTGCCGTCATCACCGCCGGGCTCTCGGACACTGCAGCCGTCATCGACGTCGCAGATGATCCCCTCGTTGCCGTGTTCGAGCAGTTGTCGCAGCGGTCGGAAACCACCGTGATCATCGTCGACGAGGTGCACCGGCTGGGTGCCGATACGTCGGCCGCGCTCGTCCGGGCAGTCCGCTGCTCGAGCAACAACGCCCACGTGCTGTTGTGCGGCCGCCGCATACCTGGACCGATCGCAGAACTGCTCGACGACCCTGAGGTCGCCCACGTCGGCATCGACGACCTCCGGTTCGACGTCTGCGAGGTCGAGCGCCTGCTGAACGCGACCATCGACGACGCTTCGCACCTGGCGCGGTCGCTGCATCAGGCTGTGGATGGTTGGCCGGCCGCAGTAGCGGTCGCCGTGAGTCGGTTCGAGGTGACGCTCGATCGGGCGATCATCCGGCCAGGCACCGGGACGGCGTTGATGCAACGACTGCTCGCCGACACGATCGCCGAGCTGCCGTCCGACCTGCGGCTGCAACTCCCGACTCTGGCGGCACTTCCGTTGCTTGCGCGGGACCTGGTCGATCACGCCATCGGCGACGGTTCGTTCGACGAATTCATCGATTCCGGACTGCCCGTGACACAGCGCCCGGATGGTTGGAGTGTGCTCGCCGATCCAGTACGTGAAGTGCTCGCAGCACTTGGATCGATCGACCATTTCGCGCTCGGGCGAGCAGCATGGCACATGCGCCAGGTTGGGGAGATCGGACTCGCGGCCGAGCTCGTCGCACGGCATCTCGATCACACGGCTCTCGCAACATTCCTCGATCACTGCTCGCTGGACGACTTCCAGGTGCTCGGCATTGCCAAACTGGCGGCGTACATCACACTCCTCGACGATGCCTCGCTCGCCGCTCACCCCGACGTGCTGTACCACGCGGCGATCGTTGCCGAGACGCGCAATGACATGGCGCGACGCGATTGGCTGCGGCGCGCCGAAGCCCTGACCACTACGAGCGCTCCGGCGCTGAACCGTCGAATTCGAGCCGAGCAACTGATCGATGGCATGCGCTTCGAACAGCCGTCGACGGTGCTGGACTCCTATCGGCTGCTGCTCGATCAAATGGGACCCGGCGAGTCAGCGGCGAGAGGGCGTGTGCTGATGGCGGCCGTCGTCGCTCACATCATGAGTGACGAGCCATCGAGCAGACACGCGCTGAGACCGATGCTGTGGGAGGCCGCAGAGCTGTTCAAGGTCTCGGGCATGCGTCGCTGGGAGGCCGAGGCACTCCGCCGCCTCGGCTACTCGATCGAGCTGCACCTCGGCGACTACGAGCGCGCCAACGAGGCGTTCACCAGGGCCCTGGCCCTGCTGCCGGCCCCCGATCGTGACCGGGCGATGGCGTTGTCCTATTTCGCGGAGGTGCTGGAGACATGTGGCCGTGCCGATGCCGCCCAGACGGCACTCCGGGAGGCGAGCGACATCGGTCATCGAACCGGCGATACACGGTCGGTCTGGTTCGCGGCTTGGACCTCGCTGCTGATGGCTGCTCGAGTCGGGGATCGCGAGAGTGTCGACCGGTCGATCGCCGAGATCGACCGTGCCGTCGGACCGATTCCCGAGGACGGAAACGGGTTCGAATACCTGGTCACGGTCGCCGATGCGCTTGCCGGAATGGGAGATCTCGAAGGCGGACGACGGCTGCTCGACCAGGCTCGTCCGATTGCCTCCCGACTCGGACGCGAATCAGCCGTGATGATGGTCGATGCGCGACTGGAAGCACTCGATGGTGATCCGGCCGAGGCGGAGCGGCTTCTGGAGGCGATCGAAGGCACGCCATATGCGGTACCGGAGCAGCGCTGGATCCGCCTGCTCGAACGGGCGGTCGCAGTCAAGCGATCCGGCGACCTCGATCGCGCCGGTGAGCTCGCCGCAGCGGCTCTCCAGGCGGCGGCAGACCAGGGGCAGCCCGACCTCCCAGGGCGGTTCGAGCCGCGCTTGCTGCACCTCGTGGCCGACTTGCTCCCCACGAATTCTTCGCCGCCCGAGAGTGGTCGACGGATCTCAGTGCTGGGCCGTTGTCGAGTCACCGATCATTCTGGGGATATCTCCCCACCGCCTGGCCAGCCGATGGCACTCGTGGCGCTGGTCGCCGTACGTGGCGGCATCGATATCGACGAAGCGATCGATCTGATCTGGCCGGAGATCGACCCTTCGACCGGACGCGCCCGACTTCGCAACTTGCTCAACCGGGTCCACGATCGTTCCGGTGAGGTGATCCGGCGAGACGGCGCGCGGATCGTACTTGCCGATCCGGTCGAGGTCGATGCCGCGGTGTTCGAACAACTTGCCGATGAGGCCTTGGCGGCCGCTGGTCCCGACCGCTGCGGCCTGGCTCGCCACGCGCTGGCCCACTGGTCGGGCGAACTGCTGCCAGACCAACGATTCGACGACTGGACGCTCGGCCCCCGAGAGCGGCTCAAGCGTCGGCACCTCTCGTTACTCGACATCGTGATCGAGGACTCGATTTCCCGGGACGACTTCGACGACGCCGTCAGGCATCTCGAGTTGGCCATCGAGCACGAGCCGCTCGACGAAGAACGCCACGTGCGGGTCGTCGAGGTACTGCTCCGACAAGGCCGGCGCGCCGCAGCGGCAGCGGGCGCTCGACCGCGCCGAACAGGTCGTCGCCGATCTCGGGGTCGCGTCGTCGTCGGCGGTGCACGTGCTCCGTCGACAGCTGACGCTCTGACGTTCTGACGCTCCGATGGACGTCCGACGGACGTTCGACGGACGCCTCCACCCGACGATGCGTAGATGCACACAAACATCCCCATCGTCAGTCTCGTCGTGCGCTTGAAGGCCGATCAGGCCGAGCACGGTGAGTTGGTCGGTCACGCCGAGGTCGTCGACACCGGCGAGGTGGTCGCCGTACGCGGCGCCGCCGATCTCGCCCAACTGGTCAGTCGAGTCGCCGTAGGTGGTGGACTCCGATGAGCACCTCGAACAGGGCGTCCGCACTCAGGGTGGCGGCGGGCCTGGCGCTGACCCTGATCATCGTGGCGGTCACCATCACGTCTTCCACCCCGACGCAAGCCGGTCCGACCACGGCACCGCCGGCCGGTTACCCCGAGATCTCACCGGGCCACGTGCCTGGACACTGCTCCGGCGACTTCAACGCCTACGCCACGAGCTACGGCGTCTATTGGTCGGAGTTCTCACACCGCTGGGTCCAGGCGCCGCGCTGCTACCCGAGGTGGGGCTATCTGGAAGCTTCTGCCTCGCAGGTCGTCGAGGCCGGTGACGTGGTTACGATGTCGATCCACCCCGACGACGGGCGGATGGCCGGCGAGATCGCACGCCAGGGCGGCGTCTCGTGGTCGTACCCCGGCACCCTGGTCGCCGGGTGCGGCACCACCGACGTGACCTGCACGGTGAGGATCGGAACCGCCGGAGCGGCTCCTGCCGAGTGGGCCTGGTCGGAGTTCCGGATCAGTGCACCTGGACGTGTGTTCATCCTGCCCGTGAGCTACGCCCCACGATGCCAGGTCGAGCTCCCCTGCCTCGACACGTACACGCAGGCCTGGACATTTGTGGGCGTGCGCCCGGAGTGGCCGGATCCGACGGCTGACTTCGGCGCCGATGTGGCAGGCGGCACCATCACGGTCCACGCCACCACGAGCGACCCGGCCGACCGCCCGATGACCCACCACTGGTCGTTCGAGGCCGGCCCCGTCGCCGACGGTGCCACCGTCGAACACACCTACACGAGCGGCACAGCGGTCGACGTCACACTCACTTCGACCACGGACGACGGTCGTTCCGACACGATCACCAAGACGGTCGAACTGGATCTGCCGTTCGCCGAGTTGACGATCGAACCGGCCGCCAACCCGATCGCACCCGGGGCTACCACGACGGTCGCCGTCACGGTTCGTTCGCTCGACGCCGATCAGCCGATCGATGTGTCGTTCGCCGAGCAACTGGTCTCGCGCGATGGGCTGATCGAGGTCGACCCGCTCGGCGGAGCGAGCGGTCAGCATTCGGTTCCTCCCGCAGGGTTGAGGACGTTCACGTACACCGTGACGGCCGGTCCCGACGTCGGCAACGACCAGTTCCGAGCCGCCATCACGGCGACCAACTCGGGTGGAAAGACCCGCACGATCGAAGCCACGTACGACATCGACGTGTCCGAGAAGATCCTGGACGTCGTGGGCGCGTTCGACCCGGACACGATCACGCTCGAGGAGGACGCCAACGGCCCACAACCGCAAACCCTCAACCTCCACGTGACGGTCAGCAACGTCACCGATCAGGATGTGACGTCGGCGGTGTTGTTGATGTTGTCGCCGGGGTTCCAGTATCCCGGCGACGGGGCGATGCTGGCTTCGAACATCATCGCTCTGGTCGAGCCCGAACCCGACGGCGGGATCCCGATCGGCGATGTGCCGGCTGGGGCCACGATCGAAGTCGACATTCCGGTCACCGTGATGGACGACGGGCTCGTGGAATGGGGGGCGCTCGCCAAGTTCACCCACGAGGGGTCCGAGCACATCGAGCGGATGGCTCCGGCGAAACTGGAATCAAAGCCGAAGCTGTTCTTCAAGTTCGAGTCGAAGGTGGTGCAGCCGATCGCCGGCAGCGGACTGCTGCCGGCCGGTGATCCGATCGGGCTATCGGGAACGGTCAAGAACCTGACCAACTCGGCAACGATCGATCTCGGTCCCCTGTTCCCGGAGCTGCGCGGCAACGCCGGAGTGATGCGGCTCACCTATGACACCGTCGGCGGCGACCCGCGCGACCTGATCGTGCCCGACGACCTGCAACTCAAGCCAGGAGAGACCAAGGACTTCTCGCTGCGGATCTCGACGGCGTGGAGCGACCCGCGCTCCAACGGCGGCGTGGCACCATCTGGCGGTACGCGAGCGACCATGACCTTCACCCCGTGGGGCACGGCGACGTTCGCCGACGGCACCACGCAGGACGTGGACCCACCACAGATGCTGACGACCGACGACGACCTCGTGCGTACGGTCCACATCGACGACTCGATCCCCATCCCCGAGATGAGCGCCGAGGCTTACGGGGGAGCGATCCTTGTCGGCGCCGTCGAGGGCGTGTGGTCGCTCGCCGTCGGAACGTTGTACGGCGTTTGGGAGCTGGTGAAGGCTCCGTACACGATCCTGGTGGCCACCGCCGAGTTCCTGTCACAGGTGTGGCAAAGCTTCACCGACGCAGAAAAGAAGGAGTTCGCGGCGGACGCCACACAGATGGCTGTGTCCATCCTCGTCCGCAGTGCGGAGCTGGGGCGGCAGAACGCCGGCGAACTGTGGGACACCGTCAATGAGGCGGTGCTCGCTTCGATGACCGAAATGGCCAAGGACTGGGAAGTCGGCGACGTGGCAACGGTCACCGAGACGATCGCCAAGTACAGCTCCGAGGCGATCGGCAGCGTCGTGCTGCCGACCGCACTCGCCAAGCTCGCCAAGTCTCCCAAGGCCGTGGCTGCTGTCGCCCGCGGTCAAGAGGCGCTGAATGCGCGGATGCGCCCCATTCTGGACTTCATCGGCGAACTCAGGACCGTTCGCCAATACGTCGACGTGTTGAAGAAGATCGCCCCGGGAACCGAGCTCACGCTCGATCAGATCGCGATCCTGTACGGGATCTCTCCTTCCGAGGTGGCGGAACTGCAGCGCCTGGCCACGAAGTACGACTTCTTACTGACGGTCAGGTCGCGGCATATGTCCTCGATCAAATGGATCGAGGAGTTCGGCGCCATGCTCAAGCCCGAGGCACTCAAACTGAAGTCGGTCAGCGAACTCGACACCCGGCTGGGCTACCGGGCCGAAGATGTCGGTCAGCTCGTGTTCCGCAAGCCCGACGCCTACGTGGCCTGGGAGCAGGGTGGCTACGAAGCCGTCCAGCAGTACCTCGCCAACCGGGGGTTCCAGCAGGGCACGACCGACTACAACAACGCCTTGAGCCGGGTTCTCCAGCGCACCGACGAGTGGCGCAAGCTCGAGAAGACCTACAAGAAGTACGACGCCCAGGGCTTCATCGACACGACCTTCAACCTCCCTGGCAACGGCGTGTCGTCGAACGTCGCAACGGCGGTCCAGGATCTGCGCGGCTTCCGACTCGAGCGGATCGCCGGCGAGACGGAGTCGTACGTCATCAAGATGAAGAACGACGTCGGCGACTGGGTGCCGGTCACCGGCGACATCGACCCGATCGCGTTCACCCACCTCGACGGATCGCCGCTCACGGAGGTCGAGCACGCGCTGCTCCTCAAGGACATGCAGGCCAGCCCGTTGCTGCGGGCACAACACGGTGAGTCGGCGACCTTCATCAAGGGCGGCACCGGATTCATCGAGAGCCAGTTCAGCCCGGGCGACCCCGGCTTGCAGTTCGCCCCGGGCGGACGCCCTCCGCGAGTCGCCAAGTTCCGCGCCGACAAGAGCCGATGGGAGAGTCCATACGACTACCACCTGCACTGGGAGGGCGGGTTTGCCTATGCAGGAGCAGCCGTGAAGGTGTCCGACACGCTCGTCGCCCTCGACTACACAGCGGCCGCCGCCCAGGCCAGCCGGCCGGCTGAACCCGGCAAGAATCGCGCGCTCCCGAACGGTGCCGGCAAGGCGGGCCCTAACGTCGGGCGATGCCGGGTGATCCACTCGAACGACCCCGGGTCGCGAGCCGCCTACATGGGCAGCGACGGCAAGATCCACGAGGCAGCACCCGACGGTTCGGTCGGGCTGTCGAGCCTGAACGAACTGTGCTTCGGCGACGGGGCGATCATCGACGTGAAGGTGCAGCCCTCAACCGTGGCGGGCGGCGGCGATGCGAGCGGTGACACCCCGGGCGCCCTGACGGAATCGGTGGCAGGCGTCAGCGAGATCGAGGTGGCAGCAGACGGCTCCGTATCGGTGCCCGATGTCGTCAACGGGTTCGCCGTGGGCCAGCAGATCGTGGTCGGGGCGGGTACCGATCATGCAGAGATCCGCACGATCACCGGATTCGGCTCGATCATCGTCGATCGACCATTTCAGTTCGATCACCTCGCCGGCGAAGTGATCGTCGTGGTGGCACAGGCCGAGCCAGTACCGGTCACCACCACCACGGTCCTGACACAGCCGACGCCGGTCACCGTGCCGTCGGTGACGGTGGCACCGACGCTGCCGCCGGTGACGGTGGCACCGACGCTTCCGCGCACCGGCACCGATGGATGGAGGATGGCGTTGTGGATCGGCGGATTGCTGATCCTGCTCGGAGCGATCATCCTGACGTCAACGAGGACAAGCCGGATGGGAAGCCCCTGGGACTCCATTTCTCGTTGAGCCGCGTGTCGACGCGGGCGGCCACTGGAACGCGTCGATTTCCATCACCAATTCGAACCCTGCTGCACGGCACAGTCGTTGCGAGCCGAGATTGTCCGAGTTGCATCGGTACAGGGCGACGTGCCCAGCGTCGAGCACCAGGTCTGCGGTCGCCGTGACGACTGCACGCCCGCGCCCGCTCAGACGAGCATCTGGATGAACCAACACTCCGATATCCATGCAGCCGGGCCGCATCTCGTCGGGACGTCCACCGGCGAGCGCCAACAAGCGCCCCGCCTCGATCCACCCGACCAGGTATGGGTCGAGCCCGTCGAGCTCGAACTCCGCATCGTCGACGTCTGCCTGCGGGCACTGGTCGAGCATGCCCCGAACCGTTTCGATTCCTGCGGCAGAACGACCATCGACCACGCTCAGGCTCGACGTCCACGGAACCCGGCGCGAGTCGGCGGGAAGCACGTGTTCGAGGCCGTGCCCGAGCAGTTGGACGCCAGCGGTCGACGCCGCGCCTCGCAGCTCGTCGAACGGGATCGCCGTTGGCCGACTGTTCCAGCCAGCCAACACCGACTCGAGATCGGGGTCGGCCCAGATCAATGAGTGTCGACCAATGTGGTGATGGCTGACCCGTCCAGTGCCTCGTCGGTCTGGAGCCGGAACGACGATCGAGCCGGGGCGATCGAACAAGCTGTCCGGCACACCGAAGTGACTCGCCAACCCCTCGAAATACCGTTGCCCACCCATACCCCCACCGTAGGCCACCCACGCTGTCGCCCACCCCACGGTTCGGCGACAAGGAGCCGGGCAGCCTCAGCCGATGACCGCCTTGTGCGCGTCGCGTCGTGCCCGCTCGGCAGCGTCTCGCGCCGAACAACCGGCGACGTGGTCGTTGACGAGGCCCATCGCCTGCATGAAGGCGTACATCGTGGTCGGCCCTACGAACGACCAACCGAACTTCTTGAGTTGCTTCGACAAAATCGTCGAGGTCTCGGTGATCGCCGGCACCTCGACGGCTGGCTCGTCAGAAAACGTTGCGTGCGGCCAGAAGAATTGAGCGATGGAACCGTGTTGTTCGATCAGCTCGATCGCCCGTGCGGCATTGTTGATCGTGGAACGGATCTTGCCCTGGTGGCGAACGATGCCGGCGTCTGCCAGCAACCGTTCGACGTCGCGTTCCCCGAAACCGGCCACGGTCTCGACATCGAACCCGGCGAACGCCGCTCGGAAGTTGTCGCGCTTGCGCAGGATCGTCAACCACGACAAACCGGATTGGAAACCCTCCAGGCACAGCTTCTCGAACAGCCGCGTGTCGTCGGTGACGCCGAATCCCCACTCGGTGTCGTGGTACACGGCGTAGTCGGGCGTCGACGCACCCCACGAACATCGCGCCACCCCGTCATCGCCAACCACCACGTCCATCGAGCCAGTCTGGCCGACTCAGAGGGTGAGGCGGTGTTCGAGGCCTTTCACGGCAGCGAGCAGGGTGTCGTTGATCGGGGTCGGGATCCCAGCTTGGCGACCACCACGGCACACGGCGCCGTGCATCACGTCGACCTCGGTGGGCGAGCCCTTCTCGATGCTCTGCAGCATCGACGCCTTGAACCCGTATGGCAGACCCTCCCATGCCCGCCGCCACGGCAGTTCGGGGTCGGTGGTGACAATGTTGATGCCGAGCGCCTTGGCGACGGCGATCGCCTCGGCGACCGTCGCGATCGCCATCGATTCGACTTCCGGGTGGATCGACAGTTCGCCGTACGGCAGCCCGGTCAGCGCGCTCCAGGCGCCGGTAGCCACGTTGACGAACAGCTTCTCCCACATCGTCACCTCGATGTCGGTGCTGATGTCGACCGACATACCGGCCCGCTCGAACATCGATGCGATGGCGCGGATGCGAGGCGTGATCAAGCCGTCCAACTCGCCGATCGTCGTGCGTCGGCCGGCAACCCCGAACTCCACGACACCGGGCGCCGTGATCCGGCCGCCGACGAACGTCCGGCCGGCGACGACGCGTTGGCGCCCGATCGCCGTGGCGATCGTCTCCTCGCACCCGACGCCGTTCTGAAGTGTCAGCACCGTGGTGTCCGACCGCAAGATCGGTCGCGCCGCCTCGATCGCCGGCCCCGTGTCCAACGCCTTCACCAGCACGATCGCCAGGTCGACCGGGGCGACATCGTCGTATCCGGTCGACGCCGTCACCGCAACGGTGCGTTGGGTCTCACCGTCGTTCAAAACCAGTCCGCCGGCGGTGATGGCATCGACGTGAGCACGGTTGCGAGTGACCAGCACGATGTCGTTGCCGTCAGCCGCAAGCGTTCCACCGATCGCAGATCCCAAGGATCCGGCGCCGATTACACACACGTTCATGTGTCGAACCGTAGCCCTGGGATTCGTGGCGGGTGCCGTTCGGTTCGCGAGCCGTCGCGCCTCGCCGGGAGCGTCAGCCGGAAGTGGCCGTGAAGACGACCCGGACGTTTTCGATGTCGAGCGACTGGATCAGGCCGGTCAACATCGACGTCGTGCTGGCCTCGGCCCTGGCGATCAGATCGGTGTCGGCCACCGACGCCGCCATCTTGTCCTCAGCCTCACGAATCAGACTGATCTCCTCGGTCGGACTGTCGACGAACACACTGCCGAGCCGGTCGAGTACACCGCGGTCCCGGTTCATCACACCGCTGCGCTCGAGATCGACGACCGGATCGGCGGCGACCGGTTTCAGCAACAGCACGGTCGCCGTGTCGGTCTCGTTGTCGATGATGACCGAATCCTCCCCGAGTGCGCCGAAGTCGACGACCGCGTCCACGGTGCCGACGGCGACGAACTGCACCCGGTCGCCGGCGATGAACGACGGCACCCATTTCACATCGACTTCGCGGTCGACGGTGACCTCGAACTCTGCCTGAGCGGCGTGGAATTCGGACAGATCGCGGATCTCGTTGAGCACCAACGCCGGCGAGTGGTCCTTGGTCTGCTTGCTGAACGGCAGATTGATGTCGAACAATCTGCCGACGACGAGACCACCGACCACGATCACGGCAATGACGGCGACGACGACCGTCACCGTCTGTCGAATGCCGGCAGGGGGCCGATTGCTTGCCATGGTTCCATCTCCTAGAGGACCACCTGGGCCGGCCGAGAGTGCGGTGGTCTGAGCACTCGGGCCGGGCCGCTGCTCCAGCGGCAGGCGGTCCCGACAGGATACGGTGCGCGCTCACCAGGCCCACGCCGCCGCGCTGCCCGCCCGAGCACGGCTTCTCCGCCGAAGTCGGGCAATGTTCGTGTGGGGCCCCGGCCGGTCCGACGTTCTACTGTCTGCGGTGGGATGGACACGATGCCGCATGTGATGTCGGCGCCGCTCGACAGGGAGCGGCTTTCGGACGCGCTCGCCGATGCCGATCTGCGGGTTCTCCTGATGTGCGTGTTCCACCTCACCGGTGATCGGCGGTGGCTTTCGGCACCGTATCAGCCGACGCGCGATGTGAAATTGATCGCCGATGAGGGGGCCGGGTTGTCGCCCGAGGCGGCGGCCGAGGTGCGCAGGGCGGCAGTCGATCTGCTGACCGGCGAGGCTGTCACCGCCAAGGTTGGTGACCCCGGTGACGAGTTGATGCTCGAGATGATGCGCTGGTGCATGAACGAGCCGATCGACCCCGGCTACGCGCCGATGATGCGCGAAGACCTCGGCATGGTCAGCCGCGACGTGACGTGGACAGCTCGCCGTCCGGCGGAGCCTCCCGACCGGTACGTCGTGATCGTCGGGGCGGGTGCGAGCGGGCTGATCCTCGGGGCTCGGTTGCTTCGGCTCGGGGTGCCGTTCACCATCTTGGAACGCGCCGGCGAGGTCGGTGGAACCTGGCGTGACAACACCTACCCGGGGTGCGGCGTCGACACCCCGAACCATGCCTATTCGTTCTCGATCGGGCGCCGCCACGCCTGGACCCGCAACTTCTCGCCGCAGGCCGAGTTGCTCGACTACCTCCGCCAGTGGACCGACGAACTCGGGCTTCGCGAACACATCTGTTTCGACAGCGAAGTCACCGAAGCCGCATGGAACGAGCACACCCAAGCGTGGGATATCGCCGTGTCGACGCCCGAGGGTCCGGAGCTGTTCACGGGCACCGATCTGGTGGCTGCGATCGGCCAGTTCGGTATCCCGTCGATCCCCGACATCCCTGGTGCGGACCAGTTCAACGGGACCATGTTCCATACCACCGCCTGGCCGGCCGATCTCGATGTGACGGGCAAGCGTGTCGCCGTCATCGGCACCGGCGCGTCGGCGATGCAGATCGCTCCCACGATCGCCGGCGACGTCGACCAGCTGTCGATCTTCCAACGCAGTCCGCAATGGGCGCGGCCGATCCCGCGCTACCACGACGTGCTCACCGAACGAGCCCAGTGGCTGCTGGCGAACGTGCCGTTCTATGCCCAATGGTTCCGTTTCACCATGTTGTGGCGGTACGGCGATGGGCTGCTGCCGTTCCTGCGGCGTGACCCCGAGTGGCCGCACCCAGAACGCT
Organism: uncultured Acidimicrobiaceae bacterium; assembly: GCA_963700265.1. GTDB lineage: Bacteria > Actinomycetota > Acidimicrobiia > Acidimicrobiales > Ilumatobacteraceae > Ilumatobacter. The sequence continues at coordinate 658,871 of CAVOWX010000015.1, forward strand.
CGCTGAACTACATCAACGAACGTCACCGCCAGGAGATGGTCGACCACATCCAGGCCGAACTGGGCGACCGTCCCGACCTGATTGCCGTCTGCACTCCGAGCTACCCGCCGTACGGCAAACGGATCCTGCTCGACAACGGGTGGTACAGCATGCTGCTGCGGCCGAACGTTGCACTCGTCACGGACGGCATCGAACGGATCACCTCCGACGGCGTCCGCACGGTCGACGGCGTCGATCACCGCGCCGACGTGATCGTGCTCTCGACCGGGTTTCGGATGACCGACATGGCACGCGCCCTCAACCCGGTCGGTCGAGACGGCATCATGCTCGATGACGTGTGGAGCCACGATGACGCCACCGCCCATCTCGGCATCACGGTGCCCGGCTTCCCGAACTTCTTCCTGATGCAAGGCCCCAGCACCGGGCTCGGTCACGGGGGTAGTGCGATCTTCCAGGCCGAGAGCCAGACCCGCTACATCACCGATGCGATCGTGCGCATGATCGAGTGCCGGATCGGCTCGATCGAGCCGAAGCAGCGGGTGCACGACGAGTTCGTGCGGCTGGTGGACGAGCGTCACTCCGAGATGATCTGGAGCCATCCCGGCATGTCGACCTACTACCGGAACTCGCACGGACGGGTCGTGTCCGTCACCCCGTTCAGCCTGCTCGAGTACTGGCAGATGACCCACGACATCGACCTCACCGACTACGTCATCACCCCCACCGACTGAGGTCGCCGCGGGTCGGCGCGGATCACCTGGCGATACCGTAGCACCCCGTGCTACAGTGCGCAGATGACCAAGACGATCACGCAACGAGAGCTCCGCAACAGCAGCGGCGAAATCATGCGCGGCCTCGATGACGGCGAGACCTACGTCGTCACTCGCAACGGCCAGCCGGTTGGCGAGCTCACCCCGCTCCACCGCCACCGCTTCGTGACCACAGAGGCAGTGGCAGACGCATTCAAAGGCGCGCCAGCGGTCGATAGCAGTCGATTCCGGGCCGATATCGATGCGGTAGCCAGCCAAAGCATCGATCCGCGTGCCTGACGCACGGCCATCGAGGGGCATCCTCGACACGTCCGTCATCATCGACCTCGAATACATCGACACCGCACTGCTCCCGATCGAGGTGGCTGTGACGGCGATCACGATGGCCGAACTCGCCGCAGGACCGCACGCAACCGCCGACGCTAACGAGCGGGCACGGCGTCAGGATCGGCTTCAGCGGGCGGAATCGGTCTTCGACCCGCTGCCATTCGACAACGCCGCGGCGCGTGCCTACGGCCGGATCTATGCCGCCGTGATCTCGGTCGGGCGAAAAGCCCGAGGCGCACGCGCCGTCGATCTGTTGATCGCCGCCATCGCATGTTCAGAGCAACTCCCCCTCTACACCCGCAACCCCACCAACTTCCAAGCCCTCGAAGGGCTCGTGGTCGTCATCGAGGTGTGAACCCAGAGCTCCTGGTAGCCGGAGGGGTTCTGACCCCCTCCGGGAGACGCCTGCTGTCGTCACAGCCCGGTGTAGGGGGGCGTTTGGGTTGCGAGCAGGCGGTCTTGCGAGTCGTAGGCGCGGACCTCGATCAGCGCTGCCGGGGAGGGTCGGCCAGCTTCGGCTGGGGCGTCGAAGCGGGCGGCGACGATCCAGAACTTTCGATCGAACTGCCCGCTCTCATCCGTCGGCACGACACTGATCACACCGCCACCGAACTCGACCTCAACGCGTGCGACGTCGGCCAGGACACTTCCGCCGCGTTCCACTTCGACGACGTCGGACCCCTCCGACGTCGTCGTGGAACCACCGTCGATTGTGATCACCGAGTTCGGATCGAGCACATGGCCGCATCCGCCCGCGTTCCCCTGCTCGCTGCCCACCCAGTCGCACCAGAATCCGTTCGACTCCTGCACGGTCAGTGTGTGCGTCACCCCGTCGAGGTCAAATCGGGCGACCGCGACGGCACGGTCGGGGTCGCCGAGCGGCGGCGAGGGAAGACCGGATTCGGGCACTACGACCAGGCCGGCCAGCAGGTCGCGATCGGCGGCATCGAAGACGCCCCTGTCCGAGACTGTGACGGTGCTCGAGGCGAGTTGCCGCGCCGCCGTCCATTGACCGGGCGTCCAGGCACTCACCGTCCACGTGGTGCCAGCGACCTCGACTGCCTCGCCCTCGGGCACGGGCGAGGACGCGTCGATCGATATCCCGAGCTGTTCGGTCTTGCGCTCCGTGCCGTACCACACGACCCGATAGGAAACCTGTCTACCCATGGCAGCATCACCAGACAAACCGTCCGTTGCGGCCAAGGCGTAGAGCCATTGGCGATCCTCCGGCAAGCTGGTCGCGATGATCCAATCCGACGCCATTACGTCATCGACGGAGGACAATGGGGTTTGCTTCGTTGGCTCGACGGGCGTCGATCGCTCGTCGGTGTTGACGCTGTCGCGGCGGGAGGCGAGCGCCGACAACCCTGCTAGTACGAGGACCACTGACGCGGCCGCCAACATCCACGAACGGATGGATCGTGCTCGTTCGGGTCGGCCGGTGCTGAGCCTGGAGCGATGCACACGTTCGGTGCGCTCGACGAGGAGATCCTCAAAGGTCATCTCCGGAATCTGGACCTCGTCGGCGAGGTCGGCGAAGTGGTCCCGCAGACGCAACTCGATGTCGGTTGTCATGGTGTGACTTCCTTTCGAAGCCGGGTGAGCCCGCGATGGGCACGAGTCCTGACCGTGGCGCGGTTGATTCCGAGCGTGGCGGCGATCTCGATGTCGTCGAGGTCGCAGAAGTAGCGCAGCACCAGAACCGCTTGCTGCGGGAACGGGAGACGTGCCACCGCTCGGGCGAGCGTCTCGTCGACACCGTCTGGGCCGACGGGCGGCACGCCGGGCTCGACCGGTGCCTTGCGCACGACGTGCAGATGGCGATGATGGGAGTGACACGAGTTGACGACGGTGGTCCGCAGATAGCCCGCCGGGTTGTCGACGACCGCCCACTTCTCGTGCAGTCGCAAGAACGCGTCCTGGACGATCTCATCCGCGAGCTCCGAGTCGCGGGTCAACGTGTAGGCAAGTCGCACCATCGGTCGGCGTGCACGTTCGAATAGGTCGACGATGCCGTCGTCTCGCACCGCCAGGCGGGCGGCCGAGTCGTCGTGAGAACTCATCTCCACGCCCACCATGACGCCCGGAGGTCGCGATCTGTTCCCGATTTCTCCGCCGGCAGGCTCCCGAACAGAACGGTCATCCCTGCTGGAGTTGTTGCTTTTGTACTTTGCCCATGGCGTTGCGGGGCAGGCTGTCGACCAGGCGAATTTCTCTCGGGCGTTTGTGGACCGACAGCAGGGCGGCGACATGGTCGATCAAGTCCTTGGGCACGGCTCCTTCGCCGACCACGAAGGCGACGATCCGCTCGCCCAGGTCGTCGTCGGGCACGCCGATCACGGCGGCCTCGTCGACCGAGGGGTGCGACAGCAATGCCGTCTCGACCTCGCCGGCGCCGACCTTGTAGCCGCCCGACTTGATGATGTCGATCGATGCCCGGCCGACGATGCGATGGAAGCCGTCGGGCCCGATCGTGACGGCGTCACCGGTGATGAGCCAGCCGTCGTCGGTCATCGACTCGGCGGTTTTGTCGGGCAGGTTGAGATAGCCATTGAACAGCGTCGTGCCACGCACCTGGAGGCCGCCGATCGTCTCACCGTCGTGCGCCACCGGCTCGCCCGTCTCGGAACGCAGCCGGGTCTCGACGCCTGCGATCGGCACCCCCACGTAGCCGGGACGCCGATCGCCATCGTGCCTGGTGGAGAGCGTGATCAGCGTCTCGGTCATGCCGTAGCGCTCGACGGGTGCGTGCCCGGTCAGCTCACGTAGCCGGTCGAACACCGGGACCGGAAGCGCAGCGCTGCCAGACACCAGCAGGCGGGCCGACTTCAGTGCCGCGGCGTGCTCGGGTGCCGCCGCAACACGACCCCACACGGTCGGCACCCCGAAGTACAACGTGCCGCCGGCGTCCGCGTATCGCTCGGGCGTCGGTCGTCCGGTGTGGACCAGCTTCGATCCGACCCGGAGTGCGCCCAGCACGCCGAGGATCAGCCCGTGCACGTGGAACAGCGGTAGCCCGTGGACGAGCGTGTCGTCGGGCGTCCAACCCCAGGCGTCGGCCAACCCGTCGAGCCCAGCCACGATCGCCCGACGCGGAATCACGGCGCCTTTCGGCAGCCCGGTCGTGCCCGACGTGTACATGATCAGCGCCGGGTCGCCGTTCAGCCTCGGAGCCCAACCCCGCGGTGCCACCCCCTGCTTCGGCACGAGGACCCGTTCGAGCTCCACCTCCGGCCAGTCGGGTTCGCCGATCACCAGCGAAGCTCCCGAGTCGCGCAGGATGTGCTGTCGTTCCATCGAGCCTGCATCGGCGGGCACCGGCACGACCGGTACCCCGGCCCGCAGTCCGGCCACCACGGCGATCACGGTGTCGACGGTGGGCTCGCCACACACGGCGATCGCCAACGAGTCGGCGATCCGAACTCCGATCGCGTCCGCCCTGCCGACCAACTCGGACCACGACAACGTCTCCCCGGCGACAGACACCGCGTCCCCAGGATCACCATGTACGCCATCGAGGGCAGGCAGCAAACTCATACGCCCATCGTCGCGTAACGGTTTGGTACCAGGCACCATTCCGTTGCGGCTAGACACTGGGGATGGTGTTGTTGGCTCCGACGATCACGGCGCTCGACTGCGGATGGATGCGCACCCAACAGCGCACGCTCGTGCAAGGCGGCTCGACGGACGAGATCCACCTTCCGGTTGCGTCGTGGCTGGTGCAGCATCCCCTGGGCACCGTCGTGTTCGACGTCGGGCTGCACGCCGGCCTCGCCAGCGGACCCGAAATGCTCGGCGATATGGCCAAGCGCTTCACACCCGAACTCGAGGTCGGGGGCACGGTCTCGCATCGGCTCGAGCAACACGGCGTCGACCCGTTGGGCAGCTTCACGGTCGTGCTGTCGCATTGCCACTTCGACCACGTCGGCGGTCTGTGCGAGCTGCCGAACGCCCGGGTGATCATCCAGGCCGACGAATGGGTCGCCGCCACCCGTGAGGACGATGTCGCCTACGACAAGTCGTTGTACGCCCTCGGCCACGACGTGCTGGCGATCGTCGGCGCTCACGACCTGTTCGGCGACGGCACGGTCGCCTGCGTCCCGACGCCAGGCCACACCTGCGGGCATCAATCTCTGCGTGTCGTCACCGCCAATGGACCGGTGATCCTCGCATCAGATGCCTGCTACTTCAGCCACACCCTCGACGACGGCGTCCTGCCACCGTTCGCCTACGACTACGACCTGCAGCGGGCATCGCTCGACATGCTGCGCCGGGAACACTCCAGCGGCACATCGATCGTCCCCGGCCACGACGCTGCCGTGTTCCGTCGGCTCCTGACCCACCCGCTCTGACACAGTTGGGAGTTGTGCCAGGAGCGTGAGCCGATAGGCGAACTGCGACCAATAGTTACGGGGGGATTCGTGCGGAATGGATGGGAGCGAAGCGACCAATCCGCTGAATCCACAGGCACAACTCCCAACTGTCATACTGCTGGTATGGGTGCTGACGGAGATGTGTTGCAGGAACGGTTCGATCGGTTGATCGATGCCGATGACCGGATCGAGCCGACCGACTGGATGCCCGACGAGTACCGCAAGACGCTCGTGCGCCAGATCGCCCAGCACGCCCATTCCGAGATCATCGGGATGCAGCCCGAGGGCAACTGGTTGACCCGCGCACCGTCGTTGCGTCGCAAGGCGATCCTCACCGCCAAAGTGCAGGACGAGGCGGGCCACGGGTTGTATCTATACGGTGCCGCCGAAACGCTCGGCACGCCCCGCCAAGAGCTGCTCGACCGGCTCCACACCAGCCGCCAGAAGTACTCATCGATCTTCAACTACCCGACCCTCACATGGGCCGACATCGGGGCGATCGGTTGGCTGGTCGACGGCGCCGCGATCATGAATCAGGTGCCGCTGTGCCGCTGTTCGTTCGGGCCCTACGCCCGGGCGATGGTGCGGATCTGCAAAGAGGAGAGTTTCCATCAGCGTCAGGGCTTCCAGATCATGCACACCCTGGCGAACGGCACCGCCGAGCAGAAGGCGATGGCGCAGGACGCGCTCGATCGCTGGTGGTGGCCGACCGTGATGATGTTCGGCCCGCCCGACGCCGACTCGGTCCACGGCGATCAGAGCACCAGGTGGGGAATCAAGCGCTTCAGCAACGACGAACTGCGCCAGAAGTTCATCGACGCCACCGTGCCGCAGGCCGAGCTGCTGGGGCTGACGATCCCCGACCCCGAACTGCGCCTCGATGAGTCGTCCGGTCACTACGTGCACGGGCCGATCGACTGGGACCATTTCTGGGACGTCGTGAAGGGCAACGGGCCGTGCAACCGTGAGCGCCTCGGTACTCGGGTCGGCGCCCACGAGAACGGCACGTGGGTCCGCGAAGCGGCCACCGCCTACGCCGAAAAGCAGGCGGCCCGAGCCGCCGAGGCGGCGGCGTGAGCAGCAAGGCCGACTGGCCGTTGTGGGAGGTGTTCGTGCGCGCCAAGCGAGGCGTCAGCCACGTCCACGCCGGCACCGTGCACGCCCCCGACTCCGAGCTCGCCCTGCAGAATGCCCGCGACCTGTTCACGCGCCGCTCAGAGGGCGTCAGCTTGTGGGTCGTGAAGTCGAACGACATCACCGCCTCCAATCCCGACGACAGCGAGGCACTGTTCGAGCCGGCCGAGGACAAAACGTTCCGTCACCCGACCGACTTCGAACTGCCCGACGAAGTCGCCAACATGTGATGGAGCCGCTGCTCACGTACACGCTGCGCCAGGGCGACCGGGCGTTGATCCTGGCCCAGCGACTGCTCGAAACGATCACCCACGCGCCGGAGATCGAAGAGGACATGGCGCTCTCGAACCTGGCGCTCGACCTGATCGGGCAGGCCAGGGCGCTGTACACGTACGCCGGTGAGATCGAAGGGCCCGTCGACGGTGCCGTGCGAGACGAAGACCACTACGCCTACTGGCGTGAACAGCACGAGTTTCTCAACCCGCTCCTGGTCGAGCAGCCCAACGGCGACTTCGCCCAGATCATCGTGCGCCAGTTCCTGCACGACGCCTACGCCCTGCCGTACTGGCAGGCGATGACTTCGTCGAGCGACGAGACGCTGTCGGCGCTGGCCGCCAAGTCGGTCAAGGAGACCGCCTATCACCTGCGCCACTCTCGCAGCTGGGTCGTGCGTCTCGGCGACGGCACCGACGAGAGCCACGCCCGCGCCCAGACGGCCGTCGAGACTCTGTGGCGATTCACCGGCGAACTGTTCGAACACGACGCCGTGGAAGACGAGTTGACGGCCACCGGGGTCGCCGCCGATCCTGAGGCGCTGCGGACGATCTGGGCGTCGACGGTGTCCGGTGCGCTCGGCGAGGCAACCCTCGAGCTACCCGAGGGCGTCGTCATGCAGTCAGGTGGACGGAACGGCCGCCACTCCGAGTCGTTCTCGAGGCTGATCGGTGAACTCCAGGTGCTCGCCCGAGCCCACCCGGGAGCCACCTGGTGACGGCCGTCAGCGCCGAGCTCGCCGACCTGGATCAGATGGTCCGCGAGATCGAAGACCCGGAACTGCCGCATGTCACGATCGGCGATCTTGGCATCGTCCGGTCGGTCAGGGTCGATGGCGGCACGGCGACCGTGCTGCTCACACCGACCTACACCGGGTGCCCGGCCACAGAACAGATCCGAGACGACGTTGTTCAAGCAGTCCGATCGGCGGGGTTCGAGCCGGACGTTCGGCTCACCATGAGCCCGGCGTGGAGCACGGATTGGATCACCGAACGCGGCCACCAGCGGCTGCTGGCGGCGGGCATCGCTCCCCCGCCGCCGGCCGGCGAGCCTGGCGTGGTGGCGGTCGATCTGCCGGTCCCGTGCCCGCGCTGCCGATCGCGCCGCACGCGGTTGATCTCCCACTTCGGGGGCACCGCCTGCAAGGCGACCTACGTCTGCAACGCCTGCTCCGAACCGTTCGAGTTCTTCAAGGCCCTGTGATGCCACAACCCTCCGACCAGATCGACACCATCATCGACGACGGTTTCCGACCGCTCCGCGTCACCGCCATCGACCACGACACCGACGACAGCGTGGTCGTCACGTTCGATCGGGGCGATCAGCGGCTGCGATTCGAGCATGGACAGCATTTGACTTTGCGCCGGGAGTTCGATGGCGTCGAACTGCGTCGCAGCTACTCGATCTGCTCGCGCGCACCCGACGGCCCATTGCGGATCGCGATCCGCCGCGTGCCCGGCGGGGTGTTCTCGACGTGGGCATCGACCGAGTTGCACGTCGGTGACACGATCGACGCGCTCCCGCCGCTCGGCCACTTCACCCACCGGATCGATCCCGCCAACGCACGCAACTACGCCGCGCTCGCCGCCGGAAGCGGCATCACGCCGATCCTGTCGATTATCTCGACGATCCTCGCCGCCGAGCCGCGCTCTCGGGTGTCGCTGGTGTACGTCAACCGGACGAGTTCATCGACGATGCTGCTCGACGAGCTACACGACGTACACGACCGTTTCCTGGGACGGCTTTCGATCGCGTTCGCCTTCACCCGCGAGGAAGTCGGCGCTGATCTGCTGAGCGGCCGACCCGACCGAGACCGAATCGAGCGCTGGATCGAGGCCGGGTTGCTGCCGGCAGAGGCCGATCAAGTCTTCTTGTGCGGCCCGATCGAGATGACGAACGAGGCGCGCGACGCCCTCTCCGCAGCCGGTCTGCCGGCCGATCACATCCACCGCGAGGTGTTCACGACCAAACAACAGGGCATGGCCACCCTCGCTCCACAAGAGATCACCGAGACGTCGGTGACCGTGGCGACCGGGCGGGCAACCTTGAACGGGCGCACTTCGACGTTCGATCTGTATGAAGGCGACAGCGTGCTCGACGCCGTGCAGCGAGTTCGTCCCGATGCTCCGTTCTCGTGTCGCAGCGGCGTGTGCTCGACGTGCCAGGCCGTGATCCGGGAGGGCGAGGTCGAGATGGCCGTCAACTACGGCCTCAGCGCAGACGAGGTCGCCCGCGGGTACGTGCTGACCTGCCAGTCACATCCCACCACACCGACGATCGACGTCGACTACGACGCCTGATCGCCACCGCCACCGGCGCTGGCGAGGATCGGCTACCAGAGCGTCCGTAGCCTGCCGGACAGGCCGGCCCATGTGGTCAGTACCCGGTCCTTGGTGATGAGCAGTGCGTCGAGCTGGATCGCGGTGGCGGCGATGAACCGGTCGGCGGGATCCCCGTGGAAGTCGTCGAGGGCGGCTGCCCGGGCAGCGATCGTGGCGTCGACCGCTACATCGGTGACCTCACCCGACGAAACCAGGTCGTGGGTCCAGCCGAGGACCGGCCGGTCGAGCGCGACGCGACCTTTGGCATCGAGCATCCCGACCTCCCAGAACGTCACCGACGAGACCGCCACGACGGCAGCGGATTCGATTGCGTCGGAGGCGGGCGAACTCAGCTGATCGGAACCGCCGAGCCACCACAGCAGGGCGTGCGTATCCAGGATGATCCGCTCAGCCACCCGCGGGACCGCCGGCCTCGACACTCCACTCCTCGCCAACCGACAGCAGATCGTCGGTTGGATCGGGGAAGCTGACCGAACCGTGCACACTCGACCCGACGTCGACGGGCACGAGCCGGGCAACCGGGCGCCCGTACTTGGTGACGACATACTCGGCGCGTGTCTGCGCGACTTCGTCGAGCAGGGCAAGACACGTCGCCTTGAACTCGCTGGCCTTGATCTCGGTCGCCATCCCCTGATCGTATCGGAGATCTGACCATGGTCGTTGACCATGGACAACATCAGATCAGGTGTCGTAGACGAGGCAGAACTCGTTGCCCTCCGGGTCGGCCATCACGATCCACGAGGTGCCGACCTCAGCGATCAGTTCGGTCAGCCGCCGGGCGCCCAACGCCTCCAGCCGGTCGACTTCCTGGCCGATTTCATCGCCGACGATGATGTCGAGATGAAGCCGGTTCTTCGTGCCCGCCCGGGGTTCCGGAACCTGTTGGAACACCAGCTTCGGTCCCGTCGAGCCATCGACCGGCAGCGCCGATCGGTAGGCGCCGGCGCTGCCGTACGGTTCGTATCGCATCGCCGCCACCCAGAAGTCGCGCAACAGATCAGGATCCGTCGCATCGATCACGATCGCCAAGTGGCGCGAGCTATCACCCATCCCGCCAACGTACCGCTATGACGGGATGTGCCAGGCACATCCCGTCATCGGGTCAGTCGTCTGGCGTCAGGGCGGCGACGCGGTAGGTCGGAACGTCGGGACTGGAGTGGTCGGCGAGACCACCCAGCTCGACCCGGTATCGGCCACCCGAATACAGCTCGTCCCGACCGAGACCGGCGGCCCGTACCACCTCGGCTGGCACCTCGACCAGAACCAGACCATCGGACGTATCGACCGCACCAAAGTTCAACTCGGACAGGTCGTCGTCGCCGACCGGACCCTCCTCGACCGTGATCTCGAGCTCGCCGACGATCGTCGCCGGCATCTCGACCTGAAGAAACGGCGTCCCGCGGTCGGGTGTCGCCGCACCACTACCACCGCATGCGGCCAAAACCAGAAGAGCAGCGACGATCGGTCTCATCCCTCCGAAACCTCGACGTGGAGGTATTCAAGGCCGTGGAGCGCGTTGTTTCGGCGCCAGGCTCGATCGACGACGTCGAATCGGTCGACCCGGTCGAGCAGGGCGGCGAGCACAGCCTTGATCTCTTCCTGTGCCAAGCCAGCACCGACGCAACGGTGGACGCCGCGACCGAAGCTGAGGTGGTCGAGCGGGTTGCGTCGGATGTCAAAGCGATCGGGCTCGACGAACCGGCGTTCGTCCCGGTTGGCCGAACCGAACAGCACAGCGACGCGGGCGCCGGTCGGAATTCGCTCGCCGGCGAGTTCGACCGGTCGCGTGGTGATCCGGGTGAATCGTTGCACCGGAGGTTCGACCCGCAGCACCTCGTTGGTGGCGCTCGCCAACAGCGAGCGGTCCGACCGGAGCAGTTGCCATTGATCGGGATGGTCGGCGAACAGCGAGACCGCCGAGGCGATCGCATTGACGGTGGTGTCCATCCCCGCCCAGGCGTACGCCAGGACCAGTCCCGGGCACGCCGCTGACTCGACGACACCTTCGTCGGCGGCCTGGTAGATGTCGGTTCCCCAGCGACCGGGTGCGAGCCTCTCCGGTGTGGCGAAGTTGGTGGCGTAGTCATAGAGCTCCTCAAAGCCCTGCCACGATTGGCGGCACAAGTCGTTGTCGGGGCCGAACGTGTTGAACGCCGCCGAGGCTCGCCGAATCAGGTGGTCACGGCCCTCTTCGGGCAATCCGCACAGATCTGCCACCACCTGCACGCTGTACGGGTGGGCGAGGTCGGCGACGGCGTCGAAGGTGCCCATCGCGATCGCGGCTGACACGAGACGCTGCGCTTCGTCGGCGAGCAAGCCGTGGTGGCGTTCGACCTCGCGTGGCACCAGTTGGGCGTTCAGGACCTTGCGGCGCGTGTCGTGCAGCGGTGGGTCGGTGGTGAGGATGCCGCGCCCGACATCGCGTTGGCGCGGGCGTTGAGCCCGACGCCGCTCGCCGAACTGAACGTTTCCCAGTCCTGCAGGACGTGGCGGACCTCGTCGTATCGTGCGATGACGTAGGCGTCCCACTGCGGCGAGTACAACACCGGTCCGAGTTGCCGGAGTCGGGCGTAGGTCGGATACGGATCGACCAGCACCTCGTCGGACCACAGATCCACGTCGATCTCGGAAATCGCCACGCCGCCGACCGTACCCCGATGACGGAGTGTGCCTGGCACACTCCGTCATACTGGTTGTATGAGTGACGGCGCGATCGATATCGGTATCCACCCCATCCACCTCGGTCTCGGGGCGACGGCCGAGGTCGAGCCCGAGTTCACCGGCGAGATGAGTTGGTATGGCGGCTACTCCGAGCGCCACGCCTCCGACGGCGCCGAAGGTCGGCTCGTCACGATGCACACGTTCACCGAGCCATGGGACGTGTGGGAGATGCACCCGACCGGAAGCGAGGTCGTGCTGTGCACAGCCGGCGAGATCACGCTCCACCAAGAGCTGCCCGACGGCAGCACGGCGACCGTGACGCTGGGGGCCGGCCAGTACGCCGTGAACCAACCCGGCACCTGGCACACCGCCGACGTCGGTGAGCAGGCGACGGCGCTGTTCATCACCGCCGGCGAGGGCACGGAACACCGACCTCGGTGACCGCTGTCACCGGCGCCTGATCGTCTGATATCGATCGAGTGCCTCCCGGCGTTCGACGGCGTGATCGACCATCGGTGCCGGATAGACACCGGTACCGAGTTCCGGGATCCAACGGTGTACGTACTCGCCGTGCGGGTCCCAGCGCTTCTGTTGGGCGGTCGGGTTGAAGACCCGGAAATACGGCGCCGCGTCGGTGCCGGTGCCGGCAGCCCATTGCCAGCCGTGGTTGTTCGAGGCCAGATCGCCGTCGAGCAGGTGTTGCAGGAAGAACCTGGCACCCCACTGCCATGGCAGATGGAGGTCCTTGACCAGGAAACTGGCGACGATCATCCGCACCCGGTTGTGCATCCACCCAGTCGCCAGCAGCTGGCGCATCCCTGCGTCGACGATCGGGAACCCGGTTCGGCCCTCGCACCAGAGCCGAAACTTCTCCCGCGCCGCAGCGCCCGTATCCACGACGATCTCGTCGAACTGGGCGCTGAGGTTGCGCCAGGCGGTGTGCGGCTGATGAAACAGGACATCGGCGTAGAAATCACGCCAAGCCAGCTCGGACTGGAACGTACTCTCACCCTCACTCTGAGGTTGAGAGTTGGTCAGCAACTGCCGAGGATGGATCAACCCATACTTGAGGTGCGGCGACAATCGGCTGGTTCCCTCGACCGCTGGGAGATCGCGCCGCTCGGCGTAGCGATCGAGCCCGGCAGCCCGGAACTCGGCCCACTGGACCGCAACCTGGTGCTCGGTAACGGCCGGTAGGTCGATGCCGATGTCAGGTCGCGACGGGAGCCCGTCCGAGGGGGCCGTCCGCCAGTTGGGAGTGACCGGGGCGGCGTCCGGTGCCTGCCAGCCGTGCGTGCGCCACCTCCGAGAAAACGGGGTGAACACGGCGTACGGATTGCCGTCGTCCTTGCGAACCGAGCCGGGATCGATGGCGTACGGTGAGCCAACGCCGCGCAGACGGCGGCCCGCTCCCCGCAAGACATCGGCGACGTGTTCGTCGCGGCGCCGACCGTACGGGGCGAAATCCTTCGAGACGAACACGGTTTGCGCCCCGATCTCGTCGGCGATCGCGGGGACTTCGTCGACCGGGTCGCCGTGACGAATCACGAGCGCTCCCCCGCTCGCAGCGTCGAGCGCCTGCAGGCAATCGTGCAACAGGGCCTGACGCGGCGCCCCGGCCCGCTCGAATGCAGGGTCGATGACGAACAGCGGGAGCACTTCGCCCTCGCTCAATGCCTCCAGTAGCGCAGGGTTGTCGGCCAGCCGCAGATCGCGGCGGAACCACATCACCGAAGTGGGGCTCATGCCGGTCAACGTTGTCGGTGTTCGGCGGCACGGACGATCCGCTCGAACAGCCACTCGAACTCGAGCACGCCGTTGACGTACTCGTCACCGGCCGGGCGGGTGACCAGCTGCGACGACTGGATCAGTCGCCAGCCGTCGGCGAGCACGTCGACGCCGCGGGCGTGCGGCAGCTCTGCCACGTCGGTGTGTGGATCATTGCCGTCATGGAACGACCAACCGATGATTCGGCTCGCCAGGTTGGAGTCCTCGGTCCAGATGAACAACAGCTGCTGGCGCTCGGTCTCGGAGTTCATGACGCACCACCGGCGAAGGCAGCGCGGCCTTCGACGCGGGTGTGGTACCAATCGAGGTCGTAGTCCTGCGAGCCGGTCAGATAGCGCCACAGGCGGGTCCGGGCGTACAACTCCAACCGGTGATCCTGCTCGCCCATCCACGGCTCGCGGGTCCTCAGGGTCATCCCGATCTTCTCCATGTCGAACGTGGCGAAGATGTGATCGTTGTTGCTGTTTTGAACCTGGTCGAGGTCGGTGGTGTCCCACAGCCGCACCTGCGGGCGGGTCGGGTTGAGCCGAATCTTGTACATCACCCGCCGATCGGGCCCGGGATTGGCCATGCCTCGGTGCCACAGCCCGTGGTGGAACACAACGATCGAGCCGGCAGGACCCTCCCACTGACGTTCGCCCTTGAGGTGTCGGTACCGGCCGACCTGGGTTTCGTGAACGCGTCGGAGGTGTGTGCCGGGCACGAAGCCGGTGCCGCCACCACCGGGACGCACCTCGTGAGGGAAGTAGAAGATCTGGATGTCGAACGCCGTGTTCGGGTCGATGATGGCGTCGGCGTGGAGCTGCTGGAAGAACGGGTCGTGGGGCGGGCGGAGATGGACGAAGTCGTGATCGAATCGGGCGTCGGACCCGACCAGGCTGTCGACGATCCGGCTCACCGCTGGGTGACGGAGCACCCCACCGAGCGCCGACGGCTCCGGGTAGATGTCACCCCATGCGTCCCCCGAACTCGGGGCGAACGGCCGCTCGGGCGAGCCCCAGGTGGCCACGATCCGATCACACTCCTCGAGTGCCGCCAGGTTGAGATCGTCCGGGATCACCCCGGGGAATTCGAGGAACCCACGAGCGGCGAACGTGGCGACCTCAGTAGTCGAAAGCAGGGACGAGGTCGGTTCCATCTCGCCAGAGTAATTGGCGATCGCCCACCAGTCAGCGGTCGGCGGACGGTTCGCTGCAATCAGGGGTGTTCGCTGGGGCTGGGGGCGATCGTGGTCGACGAGCCGAGCAGGGTTCGCAGCACCTCGAACCTGGTTTGTTCGACGCGGGTGCCGAGCGCCCACCACACCATTGCCGATACGACGGTCAGCGTGATGACAGCGCCGTAGGCCAGCGACCATTCGAGGCCGATGTAGTCACCGATCAGGCCGGTGATCGGGCCGCCGATCGGGTACGAGCCGAGGAAGGCGACCGCCGTGAGGGCCAGGATCCGACCGCGCATGTCGGGCGGGCACTCCTGTTGGGTGATGGCGTTCATCGAGGTGACGAAGCCGGCTCCCCCGAGACCGAGCGGCACAGCGAGCGCCAGCGCCAACCACACCTCGCCGGAGAAGGCCAGCGCCACACCTGCGAGGCCGAGCACGATGCCGTTGGCGATCATCCAGCGCAGGGTGACGACCGGGCGGCTGGCGGTCAGCAGTGAGCCGAGCAGGCTGCCGATACTCATCGTGGTCAGCACCCACCCGAACCACGTCTCCGATCCCCAGATCTCGCGAGCCATGCGCGGGAACACGACGTTGTGGTTGAACCCGAACGTGGCCACGAGGGTGAACACGATGAATGGAACGAACAGATTCGGTGACCGCCGGATGTAGCGCAGGCCGTCGCGCACCGGTGTGCCACCCTTGTTCGCCCGCGGCGCCGGGAAGAGTGTCGACTTGTCGAGCAAGAACAAGCTGCCGAGGATCGCAATGAACGAGAAGGCGTTGATCGAGAACAGCCAGCCGGTGCCGAGCGGTCCGACCAAGAGGGCGGCGAGCGCCGGGCCGAATATCCGCGATCCGGTCATCGTGGCGGTGTTCAGCGAGATCGCGTTGGCGATGTCTTCCTGGGGGACGAGTTCGGTGACGAACCCGCGGCGAGCTGGGTTGTCGAAGGCGCTGATGATCCCGAGCAGGAACGTCAGTACGTAGATGATGCCGATGTTGATCGTGCCGGTCAGGTCGAAGATCGCCAGCGCCACAGCCTGGACGGCGAGCCCGCCCTGGGTCAGCATCGCCATCCGACGCCGGTCGCGCCGATCGGCGATTGCCCCGGCGTAGGCGCCGAGAAACAGCATCGGCAGGAACTGCAGCGCCGTCAGCACACCGAGTGCCGTCGTTCGACCCGTCAGTCGGTCGACCAGGATCGCAACAGCCGTGAACTGGACCCAGGTACCGATGTTCGACAGCAGCAACCCGAAGAAGAACAGACGTGCGTTCCGATTCTGGAGCGAACGGAACGTCGAAGCCATCGCCGCCCATCCTGCCCCCGATCGATCCCGAACACCGACTCGGACCGAGACGCGGGCGGTCAGAAGGTGTGGTGGACGGCCTCTATGTTGTTGCCGTCGAGGTCGCGGACGAAGCCGCCGTAGTAGCCGGGGTGGTACTCGGGCCACACCTGTGGTTCGTGCAGTACCTCTACGCCTTCGGCGCGGGCAGCTTCGACGAAGGCGTCGACGTGCGCCCGGGACTGCGCCCGGAAACAAACGTGGATGTCCTGTGTGGGGTGCACCAGCGTCACCGACGGGCCCGATCCAGAAGGTCGGGAACTCGATGCCCATGCCGTGCACCGGCCGTAACTCATGATGGTTTTGCCGCCCAGCGGTGCAAGAACCCGCTCGTAGAACGCTTTGCTGGCAGTTGGATCAGCACACTGAATCGAAATGTGATCGAGCATGCGACCATGTTGCCAGGTCGATTTCGTTCGTATGCAGATCGTCGGTGTGACAGTGTTTCCCGATGTCGCCTCGCACGACGACGATCGACCGAACGACGAGATTGCCTCACCCGCCGGTGCTGGTGTTCGCCGTGGTCAACTCACCGGAGACGGGGCCGCTGATCGACCCCGCCGTGAAAGTGTGGCAAGCAGACTCCAGGCCGATCGGTGTCGGGACTCGATTCACGATTCGAGGTCGACAGGGCGTCGTACCGATTCGTGCAACCAGCGAGGCGGTGACGTGGTTGCCACCGTCGCTGTCCGAGTACCGAAGCGTTTCGTTGACCTGGCCGTTCAGGATGGTCGCCCGCCACCGATTCAAGCAACGGCCGGACGGCGGCACCGAGTACACGTGGTCGATCGATTTCATCGAGGTGAGCATCGTCGCCCGCCCTCTGATCCCGATCGCAGCCAGACTCTTCAAGCGAGCCTTCGCCGCCCAAGCCGAGGCGCTCACCACCTACCTCGCACAGCGACGGCCAGAAGAACCGCTGCCGCTGCTCTAACTGACCCGCCCCGATGGGCGCGGGCAGGCTGCTTCGCATCGACGCGATCGACGAGGTCGTGCCAGTCGTGTCAGTCGCCTTCGACGATGAACAGCGTCGAGTCGGCGTGTTGATGGCGCATTGCTTTGACTGGTGCGTACTCGTCGCTGTCCAAGAAGGCGCGAGCAGCCTGACGATTCTTGAATCGCAGCAACACGATCCGGGTCGGAGTCCAGAGCTCGTGGTCGATGAGATCGATGTCGGCGCCTCGCACCAGATACTCACCGCCGAAGCGCTCGGCGATCGGACGCGCCAGCGCCTTGTAGCGGTCGTACTCGACGGGGTCGTGGATCAGCGTGTCGACGATGATGTAGGCGGGCATCAGCCCACGTTTCCAGGCGGCACAGCCACTCGTCAACACCACCGGCTCGGCACGGCACGACGATCAACCCGACCGAGAGATATCCACGACCGACGTCGGTTGCCTTGGAGGCCGTTGCGGCTGAGTGCGATCTACGCTGCGCAACGTGCGATCTCAGCAAGGACAGTTCGACCTGAACCAGGCTGTCGAGTCGCTCGATTGCCCAGGCCGCGCGAGACCGTGACCTGACGTGGTCAAAGATCTCGCAGCAGTCGGCGTGGCGACCTCGACGATCCGACGGTTCACGACAGCATCCGACGCAGAGGCGGCACGCACGAGTTGGTCCGCCGCGTGGGATTCTCCGCCTCGGGCCGACGCGCCAACTCCCGTGTCGCATGGTGGGCCCGGATCAGGCGATCGGGGTCAGCAAGACGAGATGCGCCTTGTTCTGGCAGGTCTCCTGTGTGAAGCCGGCCGTGACTGTGGTACACGCCGACAGGGTTTCATTCATGGTGAGCGTGCCGTCGCCGTTGTCGGCGATTACGTACGTGCCGCTGCCCTTGAACACGCAGCCCGGACCGCACGGGTCGTTGAAGTTGATCGAGCCGCTCTCGGCGTCCGCCGGAATGTGATGGAAGTGAGCGGAGCCGCCGGTGAACACACCGACCGTCTCGAAAGCTTTGCTCAAGTCGAGAATCGTGCCGGTGATCGAGATGCCGCCACCGTTGTACGTTGCAAGGTAGCCAGGCTGCTTGGTGTCGAAATCGATCGCCGCCTTGCCGACTCCACGCTTCGATCGTGACTCGAGCGACACGGTGCCACCGCTGTCGGGCTGGTCGGGCGCCTGATACGTGAACGAGGCAACGGCCGGCACGGGCGTGGTGGGCGACACTCCTGCCCCGCCAGCCGACAGGGTGGCGGTGACCTTTCCACCCGTCGCGGCGCCGTCGATCTTGCTCGTCGGAGAGGCGGTGATCGCCGAGGTGCTACCCGGTTCGAGGCCGGTCGGGCCGGGCGCTGCCGTGGCATCCAGTTGCACACATCGCCCGGACGTCCAGCCGGCCTCGGCCGCCTGGAGTATCACAACCCCCATCAAGAGCCCGTAGAGGTTGCCGGTGTCCTGCGCGGATCGGCTGAGGTCTGCGCTGACCGATCCACCCGATCGATTGACCTTGACCCCGCTCGCCGACGTGCCCAGGCGGGCCGTGCCGGAGACGTCGATGAACTCGCCTCGTCCGCCCGTGGACCGACCCGCTTGAGTACGAAAGCCGATGTCGAGCGATGCGATATCCGCGTTGTCGGAGATGGATCCTTTCAACGTGATGTCGAGGGTGGTGCGTTGGCCGACTACCCCCTTGCTCACCGAGACGTCGAGGTGCGCGGTGCCTCCGAAGTTGCCGTCCTTGTCCGGGCATGCCACCACGTCGTACTTCACCGACATCTTGGTCGTGACACCATTCGTGGTCTGCTCGACTTCGAGTGCGCCGCCAACATTCTGGCGGGAGGAATGCACCTCCATCTTGGGGTTACCAGGGACGGAGCCCGACTTCTCGACCATCTCGGCATCGGTCGCCCCGTTGGTACTTCTGACGCCGTCGCCGAGGAGGAGCGCGACCGTCATGTTTCCCGCGTACAACCCTTCGCCCGTGTCCACCGTGGGAGCAGGCGCGGACGCGAAACCCAACCGGATTGGTGTCGTCTCCAGTGCCAGCGTGCCCTCGATCGTCGGGAGCCACGCCTGCTGGACTGCAGCAGCCATCGATTCCTCTCCACCCAACTCGTCGGTGAGTCCCGACAGCCCAGCGAGTTCGGCCTGCAACGCGAGGCCCATCTCGGCGAGTTCGGTTCGGCGATCGCCTTCCGACAGGGCGAGCAGCTCACCGATCCGGTCGTCGAGAGCGCTGAGTGCCTCGGGCGTCGACTCGAACTCACCGCCAGCGTTCGACTCGACCGGCCGGTCTGACGTCGCCGTCGACGTCGACGGAGGTTCGCCGGAGCTGCTCCCAGCACACGACGACAGCACCGCGGCGACGGCAACCAACCAGACGCCCGGGTGCCGACACGGGACGATAATCATCGGCGAACGCACAACGCACCTACTCTGAGGAGGCGGCATCGCGTGCCGATTGCCAATCATCGCACAGCTCGACTGAGCGGGTACTGATTCTTCGCTACGTCGCACAGCTCCCGTCAGCAGCCGCTCTCCCCCTGCAAAGCCCGAGTCGCGCGTCGCATCCTGGCGGTAGCTGATTGGGTCTCCCCGTTCCCGCAGGAGCGATCTCACCTCGCTGGCGGCTCGATCTGAATGCAAGAACACTTGGCGTCGGTGGACCGGCAGGAACCCCCATTTTGGGGCTGGGTGAAGCCTTGCATTGCGTTGACAGATGTTTACGAACACTTGTTCCCATCGTGGGGTGTGACCTGCTACGATAAGGCACTCAACCTCGACCAAACACTCGACTGGACACCAGGGGGACACGATGCGTAACGACGGAGTACTCGACGCACTCACCACACTCCTGCACGCCGACCCCGACCTCGCCGACCGCGAACAAATCGGTGCCATGATCCGCCACAACACACAAATCCGGGGCTGGGTCGACGCCGCCGACATCCGCTTCACCCGCAGATTGAAAGAACTCGCAGCGCAAGGCCAATCAGAAGCGGCCGGGATGGCACTCACCGACCAAGGACGCCGCTCGGGCAAAGAAGCCAAAGCAACCGAAAACCGTGAACAAGTGTGTGCCTCGTTCCCTGCTCTCGAAGACGCGTTAGCCATGGGAACCGTGTCTGGCGATCATCTCGATGTGCTGGCACGTTTGACCCGCAACCTGAGCGACATCGAACGATCCGACTTGGACTTCGTCGCCGACGATGTCGTTGCTTCGGCGACGTCGGATTATGTGTCCGAGTTCGAACGCAAAACACGCAACCTGATCGACCACATCCGCAACACTCATGCCCCCCAAGACGACGCAGCCGAACTGGATCGTCAACGCGCCGAATCGATCATCAAACGATGGGTCGACAAGGTTTCAGGTGTTCACAAGACCTTGATCGAGTGCGACCCGATCCGCGACGCCGCCATCCACACCGCGATCGACGCCCAACTCGCCCGCATCAAACAACTCCCCGAGAACACCAACATTCCGTTCGGGTCACTCCACCTCGACGCCCTCGTCGCAGCTGTGTCCGGTGATCAACCCGGCCAGGCACGGATCCCGGAGATCTCGATCCTGATCGACGAACACACCCTCAACCACGGCCACCACCCTGACACGATCTGTGAAACATCCACCGGTGTCACCTTGCCGGTGTCGAGCGTGCAACGCCTGTGCTGCGACGCCACCATCCACGGGATCACCCTCAACGCCGACGGTGAAGCACTCAACGTCGGACGTGAGCATCGCACCGCCACCCGAGCCCAACGCCGAGCGCTACGAGCCATGCATCGCAGCTGCGCCCACCCACACTGCAGTGTCGTGTTCGACCAATGCCGGATCCACCACATCACCTGGTGGCGCAAACACGGACGAACCGACATCGACAACATGCTGCCGCTATGCCAACAGCACCACCACCTCGTCCACGAAGGCCACTGGACACTCACCATGACAGCAGGCCGAATCGCCACCTGGACCCGCCCCGACGGCACCACCTGGCACACCGGCCCCACCACCAACCGCACCAACCGCGACCGCCAGCCCGACCGAACGCCGGCGTTAGCAACCGACCCACCACCCGCAACCGACCCACCCGGCACCAAACCACCCGACCCGGCGCCAGCCGGCGGGTATCGACAACCCAGCCTCTGCTAGCACCCAGCCGGCATCGAGGCCCCACCCCCAAACCTTCTCAATCAACCAGCCGACCAGCACAACAACCCGCCCCACAGCGGGTCGTTGTCGCGGCCCACCAGGCAGGCGGCATTGTTGCTGCCAGACTCTGCTTTACGGCAACACCTCACCGATCACCTCAACGACCCTTCATCCCGGCCGATCGATGACCCCTGATCGACCCATGCTGACCAGCGCGGTCGATTCGAATCGGCACACCTCACCAAACCCGGCCAACGCCTCACCGCTCACCTCAACCACCGTTCATCCGACCGATCGACGACCTCTGATCGGCCTGGGCCGACCGGCCCCAACTGCCTGGTTGGTTCGATGGGCAATACTTGTGAGATGGCGTATCGAGATGCTCCCGACGGGTGGTGGCAGGAGTTCGTCTCCGCCCTGCCTGCCCGCACCTGCAAGTTGGCAGTCACCCGCAAGGACGGGAGCCCGCATGTGGCACCGGTGTGGGTCGACCTCGATCGGAACGCCGGGCCTGATGGCGAGGACGTGATCGTGTTCATGACGAGTGCCGACACGATCAAGGGCAAGTCGATCCTGCGCGACGGCCGGGTGGCGTTGTGCTTCGACGACGACCGACCGCCGTTTGCGTTCGTCACAGTCACCGGCCGGGCGACCACCACGACCGATCCCGCCGAACTACTCGAATGGGGCACCCGGATCGGGGGCCGGTACATGGGCGCCGACCAGGGCGAGGCCTATGGCCGCCGCAACGCGGTCCCACCGGAGATGGTGGTGCGGGTGATCCCGGAGCGCATCATCGCCAAAGCCGACGTCGCGGGCTTCGGATGATCCGCACGCATGGCGACCGCGGCGACGACCGCCGGGCGATTCAGACGAAGGAGCGAGGGGATGACCGACCAAGCCATTGATGTCAACGCACTCGTCGCAATCGATCGACCGAGTGCGATCGAACTCGGGCGGGTCGAGTACCGGCGCCTCGTCGATGCGTTACGAGCACTATCACCGACCGACTGGCAGCAACAGACCGACTGCACCGAGTGGACGGTCCGCGACCTCGCCGGACACGTCGCCGGCATGATGCACTCGGTCACCGCCATGCGTCGATTCATCGCTGAACAGGCCCGCTCGAATCGGCGGGCCAAACGCGACCAGATCGACTCGGTGGACGCGATGACCGCACTACAGGTGGAAGGGCTGGCTGACCTCTCGACCGAGCAGTTGATCGACCGCATGCAAGAACTGGTCGAACCGGCCTGCCGAGGTCGTAAGCGGCCACCGCCAACGTTCATCGCGCGCTGTCCGATTCCCGGAGGTCGTCAATGGCGTCACCGAGAAGTGGAATCTCGAGTACTTGTTCGGGATCATCATCACCCGCGACACGTGGCTTCACCGCGTCGCCGACGTGGCACGGGCCGTCGATCAAGCGCCGCTGCTCGACGCCGAACACGACGGCGCGATCGTTGCCGACGTCGTCGCCGAATGGGCACGCCGACACGGCAAGGCCGTCGAACTCACGTTGACCGGCCCGGCAGGCGGGGCGTTCCGACAAGCCACATCCGGACCTCAGATCGAGCTCGACGCAGTCGAGTTCTGCCG
The DNA here is from genome assembly GCA_963700265.1 of uncultured Acidimicrobiaceae bacterium. GTDB lineage: Bacteria > Actinomycetota > Acidimicrobiia > Acidimicrobiales > Ilumatobacteraceae > Ilumatobacter. Next base: position 681,735 of record CAVOWX010000015.1, read on the forward strand.
CATCCTCACCGGCCGGGCAAGCCCGACACACGACCTGCTGGCCACGCAGGTGCCGTTCTGATCAGTCGTCGAGCTTGAGGGCGTTGATGAAGACGTCGCCGGGCACCTCGACCCGACCGATCGACTTCATCTTCTTCTTGCCCTCTTTCTGCTTCTCGAGCAGCTTGCGCTTACGGCTGATGTCGCCGCCGTAGCACTTGGCGAGCACGTCCTTGCGGCGTGCCTTCACCGTTTCGCGGCTGATCACCTTGCCACCGATCGCGGCTTGGATCGGCACGTCGAACATCTGCCGCGGAATCAGCTCTTTGAGCTTCTCGCAGATGCGGCGCCCGTAGTACTCGGCGTTCTCACGGTGCACGATCGTGGAGAAGGCGTCGGCCGTCACCCCGTTCAACAAGATGTCGACCTTGACGAGGTTGGCGGCCTGGTACCCGGCCAACTCGTAGTCGAGCGAGGCGTAGCCCTGGCTGCGTGACTTGAGCTGATCGAAGAAGTCGACCACGACCTCGGCCAGCGGGACCTCGTAGTTCAGCTCGACCCGCTCAGGCGACAGGTACTCCATCCGCTTCATCTCGCCTCGCCGGGTCTGGCAGAGGTCCATCAGCGCCCCGGTGTATTCCTTGGGCGTGATGATCGAGACCTTGAAGATCGGCTCTTCGATGATGTCGATCTTCTGCACCATGGGAAGGTCGGCAGGGTTGCTGACCACGGTGACCGTGCCGTCGGTGTGGATCACTCGGTACTCGACCGAGGGCGCCGTGGCGATCAGCGCCAGGTCGAACTCGCGCTCGAGGCGTTCCTTGACGATCTCCATATGGAGCAACCCGAGAAATCCGCAGCGGAAGCCGAACCCCAACGCACCGGACGACTCGGGCATGTACGAGATCGAGGCGTCGTTGAGCTTCAACTTGCCGAGCGCATCGCGGAGATCCTCGAAGTCGTCACCGTCGATCGGGAACAGGCCGGAGAACACCATCGGCTTGGGGTCCATGTAGCCGGCCAGCGCCTCGGTGGCACCGTGCGCGACGGTGGTGATCGTTTCACCCGAGCGAGCATCCCCGACACCCTTGATGCCGGCGATCAGGTACCCGACCTCACCGGTGCCGAGTTCGTCGAGAGGCGTCGGAACGGGTCGCCGCGACCCGAGCTCGAGCACGTCGTGGTCAGCACCGGTTTGCATGAAGTGCAACCGAGCGCCGGATCGCATGCGGCCATTCATGACTCGTACCGACGAAACGACACCGCGGTACTGGTCGAATTGTGAGTCGAAGATCAACGCTTGCAACGGGGCATCGGGGTCGCCCGTCGGCGCCGGGATCTTCTCGATGATCGCATCGAGCAAGGTCGGGATGCCCTCGCCCGTCTTGGCGGAGATCTTGAGGATCTCCTCGGCGGGGATACCGAGCACGTTCTCGATCTCCATCGCGTACCGGTCGGGGTCAGCCGCCGGGAGGTCGATCTTGTTGAGGCAGGCAACGATCTCCAGATCGTGCTCGAGCGCCAAGTAGCAGTTGGCCAGCGTTTGCGCCTCGATGCCCTGGGCGGCGTCGACCACCAGCACCACGCCCTCACAGGCGGCCAGCGAACGGCTGACCTCGTATCCGAAGTCGACGTGGCCGGGCGTGTCGATCAGGTGGAACACGTGATCGTGCCAGTCGACCCGCACGTTCTGAGCTTTGATCGTGATCCCGCGCTCACGCTCCAGATCCATCGAGTCGAGGTACTGGGCCTTCATGTCCCTGGCCTGCACCGCCCCGGTGATCTCGAGAATGCGATCGGACAGGGTCGATTTGCCATGGTCGATGTGGGCAATGATCGAGAAGTTGCGGATACGGGAGAGCTCCATGGCGGCTACCCAGGCTATCGGTGCGTTCCTCCAGGTGCGTTGGGGATCACCGGGCTGCGCCGGTAGCATCGGTGCGCTGATCGATGGACGTTCCATCGACCTGAACGATCGAACGAGATAGAGGGATTGCCCCGTGGCGAACATCAAGAGCCAGAAGAAGCGCAACATCACGAACGCCAAGGCGCATGAGCGCAACAAGTCCGTGCGGACCGAGCTGAAGAGCCGCGTCAAGGCCGCCGAGTCCGGCGACGAAACCGCCGTCAAGGCCGCCATCAAGCGGATCGACACGGCCGCTCAGAAGGGCGTCATCCACAAGAACACGGCGGCCCGCAAGAAGAGCCGCCTCCTCAAGCGGGTCAAGACCAGCGCCTGACGCTGCCTGATTCGTCGATCACCGATCGATATCTGACCGAAGCCCGGGGCACCACCCCGGGCTTCGTCGCGTCTACCAGGTGGCGCCGGTCGGCGAGTCGGACAGATACGGTGGCTGCCATGTTCGGGCGCATCAAACAAGGCTGGCAACTCACCAAGAAGGCATGGAGCGTGGTCCGATCGCAGCCGCAGCTCGCCAAACTGCCGCTCACGGGAGGCATCCTGGCGCTCGTCGCAGCGATCGTTCTTGCCGTTCCCGGGATCTTGCTGATCGGCAGCGATGCCGACGCCACCCGCGCCGTCGGCTACGTGCTGATCGCGCTCGGGGCGTACGCATCGTCGTTCTTGATCATCTACTACAACGTCATCTTGGCGGCAGCCGCCAACGACGCCCTCGAGGGACGTGAACCCGACCTCGTCGCGGCGAGAACAGTGGCCCGCAACCGAGTTCCCACGATCGCCGGCTGGGCACTGGTATCGGCACTGATCTCGCTGGTGCTGGCGGTGCTGCGAGATCGTGGTGGACTCCCCGGCCGCATCGCTGCGTCGCTCGGCGCCGCGCTGTGGGGCCTCGTCACGTTCCTCGTGATCCCCGTGCTGGCGCTCGAAGGGATCGGACCGGTCGAAGCGATCAAGCGGTCGAGCACGCTCGTTCGTCAGCGTTGGGGCCAGCAGGTCACCGGCAACTTCGTGATCGGTGGCATCTCGGGTATCGCCACGCTGATCGGTGTCGTGATGGCAGGCGTCGGAGTGGCACTGGTCGCGGCCGGCTCGACGGCAGGCGTCGCCGGTGGAGCGTTGCTGGTCATCGTCGGTGTCGTGGTGGCGATCGGCGCTGCAGTGTTCGGTGGTGCAACTCGCGGCGTGTTCGGTGTCGCCCTCTATCACTTCTGTGCCGACGATCGCGCTGTCGGACCGTTCAGCACCCAGGATCTGGCAAGCTCGGCCCGCGCTCGCTGAGCGTGCAACCCCGGATTAGCCTTGTGCCGTGAGCCGAACCCCGCTCGACTCGAAACAAGCGGTCGCCAAGCACGATGTCACTGAGGCAGAGGGCCGCAACACCGTCGTGTGGTGGCATCTCGCCGCTGTCATCGACATCATCCACATGCCGATCGTGTTGGCGCTGATCCTGGTCGGGGCCACCTGGTTCTCCGGACCGGTGTTCGTGTTCCTGCTGACCCTGATGGTCGTCTTGCAAGTTGCGGTGTTGGGGTGCCCGGTGATGTGGCTCACGGGCCAACTGCGGCAGATCCACAAACCCGACTACAACGCCCAATGGTCGTTCACCGCCTGGCTGTATCAGCGCTACGGCAGAGCGGTCGGGATCGGCGTGTTCCTGCTGATCGCGGCGATCACGGTGACGCTGCGAGTCCTGCTGTTCTGATCGGGCAGCTGTCGGCCACGATCGACCGGCTCGTCAGCGGCGTGAACCGAGTCGGCTGAGGCGGGCGACCAACACTTCCATCACCATTTCGGGTGCGAGCTCGGTGCCACCGCGAAGGTCGAGGTCGGCCTTGGCGAGCCACTGCATCGCCCGCAGCACTCCCCCGCCACCGAGCCGCTGGTAGTTGCCGAGCGCCTTCTTGGCCGGATACCCGGGCTTGATCCCCATCGCCTGGGCAGCGTCATTGTCGGTTCGGGCGTCGACACCGTCGAGCCGGGCCAGCTTGCCGTAGTGCCCGTGCAAGATCGCCATGATCTGGAGCGGGTGACGCTCTCCCCCATGAATCATGCGTCCCATCAAGGTCAGTGCCAGCGCCGTTTTCCCGGCATCGATGGCGTCGGTGAAGTCCCACGGGGGCACGCCACCGGCGTTTCCGAGGAACGGCTCGACGTCCTCGACCGACACCCGGGCGCCCTCGCCGTAGGCCGACAGGATGACGCTCAGGAGGCCCTCCAAGCGACCGACTTCCTCGCCCAACTGGTCGGCGATACGTGCCGCCGCGCCGCCGTCGAGCCGGACCCCGTGTTCGGCGGCTTCGGCTCGCACCCAGGCCTGGCGATCCTTTGGCCGATTCGGGGGGCTGGTGTTGACCGCATGCCCACCGCATGCGGTCACAGCGTCGGTGAGCTTCTTCGAAAGCCGTCCGCCGCCGCCGACGAGCACCAGGTCGCTCGACTCGAGCGGGTTGTCGAGATAGCCGAGCAACGGGGCCAGGTCGTCGGCGTTGAAGCGCCCGACGCGCGCGCGCCACGACGATCCGTTTGTCGGTCAGGAACGGCATCGTCTGAGCGGCGTCGACGACCGTGCGCAGTTCGTACTCTTCGCCGTCGAACTCGTCGACCATCAGGCTGCGATCGCCATCGCCGATCAACTGGTGGACGAGGTCGAGCGCCTTGGATCGCAGGATCGACTCGTCCTCACCGGTCAGAAGATGCACACTCATCGCGACTCAGATTCATAGCAGCGATCGCGCCAGACCCGGCGAAGCGCAACCAGATATTCCGACGATCAGCTTCAAGACACCGCTGACACCGTGAAATGATCGACCTGTGAACCGCCCGGCTGTGACCGCCCGATGATCTGCGCGACCCGTTTGACGGGCGGCTCGGTCGTGTTGCCGAACGGCAGCCTCGAACGACTTGACGTCCTGTTGGACGGCGGCCTGATCACGGGGCTCGTGACACCCGATACCCCGGTCGACGTCGTCCACGAAACCCTCGATGTGACGGACAGGATCGTTGCGCCGGGCTTGATCGACGTGCAGATCAACGGCGGCTGGGGCTGCGACTTCACCAACGACGCCTCCAGCATCGCCACCGTGGCAGCGCACCTGCCGAGCACGGGCGTCGCCGCCTTCTGTCCCACCGTCGTCACCAGCACCGAAGCAGCGACGCCGGGCGGCGATCGAGGCGATCGACCGGCGCTCGACACCGCCGAAGGGTCGGCGACGGCGCTCGGTCTGCACTTCGAGGGGCCGATCATCTCCCCTGTCCGCCCTGGCGCCCACAATCCGAAGCGGATCGGGTTCCCGCCGGCCGACCAGGTCGCCTCGTGGACCCGCAGCAACGGCGTGGCGATGGTGACCTTGGCACCCGAACTCCCCGGTGCCTTGGACTTGACCGCCAGGCTCGCCGCCGACGGCATCGTGGTGTCCGCCGGACACACGGACTGCACGGCGACCGAGTTCGCGGCAGGACGAACCGCTGGGATCACGATGGTGACCCACCTGTTCAACGCCATGGCCCCCTTCTCACACCGTCGGCCTGGCCCGATCGGTGCCACATTGGCCGATCGCAGTGTGTACGCAGGGATCATCTGCGACGGCATCCACGTCGACCCGCTCGTCGTCGCAATGGCCTGGCGGGCGCTCGGCCCTCGGCCACACGATCCTGGTGACCGATGCCGTCGGGGCACTCGGGATGAACTCCGGCACGATGACGCTCGGCGAATTCACCGTGACGGTCTCCGACCGCGGCGTGCGAACGAACGACGATGTATTGGCCGGCAGCAACCTCTCACTCGACCAGGCGATCCGCAACCTGGTCGAGTTCGCCGGCTGCTCCCCCGCCGAAGCGATCGGCGCCGCAACCGTCAACCCGGCCGACCTACTCGGCCTCACCGACCGCGGCCGGATCGCCATCGGTGGGCGAGCCGACCTCGTTGTCTTCGACCAGAGCCTGCACGTCGAACAAACCATCATCGCCGGCCGCCGCGCCTGGTGAGTTGGGAGGGTGGCTCGGCGATGGCTACCACCGCCGCCGCTGTACGAACTCAGCTGCTCGAGTGCATCAGGAGTGCCCCGACCAGGAACGACAGCACACCCCAGCCGATCCACGTCGCCGCACCTCCGGGTTCGATTCGATCGGCGAGCTGCGCCACCGTGTCGACCCAGCGCACCCCGAGACGGCACGGAAACATCACGATTGGGGCAATCGGCGGAACAAACCCGGCCATCAGACCGGCCGGCAATCCGTACAGCATCACGAACCCGGCCACCGGCACCGCCAGCAGGTTGGCCGGGATACTGACCAGCGGCAGCCGACCGAATACCAGGAGGGCCGGGACGATCACACCCAGTTGAGCACCGAGCGTGATCCCGAGCGGCATCGCCAGCGGGCCCAACAGCTTCAACCGTGCACCCAGCCACGGCCCGGCCGTGACCACTCCCGCGGTGGCACCGACCGACAACCAGAACCCGACCGAGCGCACGATCAACGGGTCGATCAGCACCAATGCTGCGACGGCGAGACACAGAATGCGTCCCGGCGCCCGCTCACGGCCCAGCACGAATGCCGTCGCTGAGAGAGCCGCCATCGTGCCCGCACGAACGATCGACGGCTCGAAACGCGTCAGGCTGACGAACCATGCGATCAACCCGAGCGTTACGGCCCAGCGACCCCACGGCCGCAACACCCGCAACAGAGGCCCTGCAGCGGCCAACACGAACGACACGTTTTGACCAGACACGGCAGTGAGGTGCGAGAGCCCACTGGCCCGGAAGCGACGGATCATCTCGGCCGGCTGATCGCGGTCGTCACCAACGACCAGCCCGCGAAACAGCGCCCCGTCGTCGCCGGGCAACACCTCGGCGCCGCGCTCGATCGCCGCTCTGACCCGGTTCGAGGCACGGTCGATCGGCCCGCCCGGGTCGACGTCGCTCACCCATTCCAGACGAAACTCTCCGACGACGTGCTGCCAGGCCACACGACCCTGGCGCTCCTCGTTCAACTGCCGTCGCTCACCGTGCACGCGCACGTACTGGCCGCCCCGCCATTCGCCGACCCGTATTCGGATCGCCCGCCCGCGAGCCCACATCTCGAACCGCTCGCCGTCGATCTCGATCAGCACCCGCGTCGACGGCCCGTACGGCTGTGGATCGTCGACCAAGCGCGCCCACCCCTCGTAGCCGCCGACCGTTCTCGGGATGAGATCGTCGAGTTCGTGCCTGCCACGCACGCCACCGAGCACACCGACCACCACCAAGATCACCAGCACCCGGGCGGGAAGCGGATCTGACCCTCCGACAACAACCCATGCCACCACCGCGACGATCACCGCCACCCGCCAATCGGCGGTCCAACACGCCATCGCCGCAACGGTCGCCAGCGCGATCACGCCGAGATCCGACAAGGGATGCCGTATCGGCTCGGACACCAGGCCGTACAATCGTCGCATCGACACCGTCACTCGCCAAGCCCCGCCGGGATCTCCCCCGGCCGCACCGGTGCCACCGATCATCGCTGGCCCCGGCTGGTATCGCCGACGAATTCGGATGCTCGGCCCGTTGTTCGGATTGGCACCGATGGCGATTCTGGGCGCCATCTCACTGATCTCACTGCGTGTCGGCGACGGCCGGTCGAGCGGGCTGATCGGACTCTTGAGCGGCGTGTCGGCGGCGCCGGGATTGCTCGCCGTAGGCGCACCGTTCGCCGACGACAGCCGCTACCAGGTCGCCATCGTTGCCAGTATTCCGCTGTGGATGCTGCTCGGGCTGCTGGCATCACAACGCGCCACCAATCGGTCGTTGGCATCGTGGCGCGATTATGCCCGTGAGCTGACCTGGCTGACGATCGGCGTCGTGATGGGTGCTGCGGCAGCGCTGGTCGCTGCCGTTGCAGTGATCGGCGAGTCGCTGATCCTCTGATCACCGGCATCACACCGACACCAGATCCCGCAACGCCTCCAACTTGGCAGGGCCGATGCCCGGCACACGATCGAGATCGTCGACCGAGGCGAACGGCCCGTTCCGTTGGCGATCACCGACGATCGCTGCAGCCGTCGCCGGCCCGACACCGGGAAGGCCCTCCAACTGATCAGCAGTCGCCGTGTTGAGATCGATCGGCCCGGTCGGCGGTCCAGCCGCGTCGGGTACGAGACCGGACGGAACCGTGGCCGGGTCGACCTCGCCGATCGAAGGAACGTAGATCCGAGCACCGTCGACCAGCGGGGCGGCCAAGTTCAAGCCTTCGAGGTCAGCCTGTGACGACGCTCCGCCCGCCAAAGCGACCGCATCGTGCACCCGATCACCCTGTTCGAGTTCGTACACGCCTGGCGCTGCGACCGAGCCGACGACGTGCACCACCACACGCTCGACCGCCTCGGCCGACTCGACGCCGACCGGAACCGGCAGGGTCGCCGACACCGAGGCAGCGGGCGAGGCGAACGCGAAACCGGCCTCGGGCGGAGGTTGCGGCGATCGCACCAGCCAGAACGCACCGGCGCCAACCACGACCGCCGCGACAGCCGTGGCGATCAGGCGCCCGACACCGAACCAGGCCAACCACGCTGCGGCCAACTCACCGATACGGCGCGGCGGAACGGGACGGGGAGGAACAACTTGAGAATCGGCCATCGACGGCCTCCGTGGACGGTGCGAGAACGCACACTCAACATCGGAGGAAGTCGGAACACCTACTCTATCTCGACCCACACCAAACGCAGGTCGGCAACCCGTCGCTCAGAACAGGCGGGCGGTGAGCTGCTTGCGGTACTGCGCCGTGCGCGGATCGTGGGGCCCCATCAACTCCAGGATGTCGATGAACTGCTGGCGGGCGTCGTCGTCGGCCTTGACCTGATCGAGCAGCGCCGCAAGCGTGGCGTCGTGATCATCGTCGGGGTCGGTGCCGAGCCGGGCCGTGGCGGCCAGCAACCGTGTGCGGTCGCTCTCAGGAATTCTGGCCAGCAATGCCAACGCCTCGTCGGTGTCGCCTCGCGCAACCAACAGCTCGCCGAGGGCGACGATCGCGTCCTCGTTGGCCGGGTCCATTTCGAGCGCTTGCCGCAGCGACGCTTCGTCGCCGGCGTGGATCAGGCTGTTGAGCAGGTTGTCCGCCGGGGTCGGCAACAGCCGTTGCACGAACTCGCGAACTTCGTGCTCACCCTGGGCACCCATGAACGCATCGACCGGTTGTCCGTCCACGAAGCCGACCACCATCGGAATCGACTGCACCTTGAAGGCCTGGGCGATTCCGGGGTTCTGGTCGATGTCGACCTTGACCAGAACGGCCTGGCCAGCGGTCTCGGCGACGACCTTCTCGAGGATCGGGCCGAGCGCCTTACAGGGCTCACACCACGGAGCCCACAAGTCGACCAGCACCGTTGCCGTTGCCGAACGGTCGATCACGTCGGTCTGGAATGTTGCGTCGGTGACATCGATGGCCATGCCCCAACCATACCGGCGTGTTCGCGCCGTCTTTCTGGGCCGCCGACGCACCTGAGGCCGTCCGGGGGTACTCTGCGAATGTGAGCGACGACAGCCTCGAATGGCTGGCCCCCAGGCCCGAACTGACCGACCCGGTCATGATCGTGATGCTCGAGGGTTGGATCGACGCAGGCGGCGCAGCTCGAGCAGCTGTCGAGGCGATCGAGCAGGAGGCCGAGGCGAACCCGATCGCTCAACTCGACGACGACGTGTACATCGACTTCCGGGCCAGGCGACCCACGATGGAACTCCGCGAGGGCCTCAACATCGTGTTGAACTGGGAGCGAATCGTGATCTCGACCGGGACCGACCAGACCGGCCGAGACCTGGTGTTGCTCACGGGCCCCGAGCCCGACATGGCATGGCATCGATTCACGCGCGTGATCGGCGAACTGGCGGTTGAACTCGGCGTGGGGCAGATGGCCCACCTCGGCGCCTACCCGTTCGCGGTACCGCACACCCGGTCCGCTCGCGTGTCGGTCAGCAGCCCCTCCCAGGATGTGCTCGCACGGGTGCCGTTCCTGCGCAGCTCGATCGATGTTCCAGCGGGTGCCGCGGCGTCGCTCGAACAGGACTTCCATGAGCGTGGCATCCCGTCACTCGGGATCTGGGCGCAGGTGCCGCACTACGTGTCGGCGATGCCCTACCCGGCTGCCAGCGTGGCACTGCTCGAAGGACTTCGCGAGGCGACCGGCGTGATCATCGATGCCACCAGCCTGCGCGGCGACGTCATCACCCACGGCCAACGCCTCGATGCGCTCGTCGCCAGCAACGACGAGCACGCCACGATGATCGAACAGCTCGAGCAGCTGTACGACAGTTCCCCCGACGGCGTGCCGTTCGACGGAGTCGGCCCGTCGCTGGAGATGCGAAGCGGTGAGGAGTTGGCCCAAGAGTTCGAGGCCTATCTCCGCGACCAGGATTGATCTCCGGCCGGCGGCGATGTCCGATGTGAGCGCCACCGACCGAGCTGGCTACCGTCCTGGCCATGAAAGTTGACGGCTCACTGTTCGGATCGATCACCAACGCAGCCCGATCGGCGACCGAACTGGAAGCCGCCGGATACTCGGGCGCATGGACCGCCGAGACCTCCCATGACCCGTTCCTCCCGATTGCGGTGGCGGCAGCAGCCACATCCGAGATCGAGCTCGGCACCTCGATCGCCGTGGCCTTCGCCCGCAATCCGATGCTGCTGGCGAACATCGGCTGGGACCTCCAAGCGCTCAGTCAGGGTCGGTTCGTACTCGGTCTCGGTAGCCAGATCAAGCCGCACATCACGAAACGCTTTTCGATGGAGTGGAGCAAGCCGGCCGCCCGCATGCGCGAGATGGTGCTGGCCGTTCGGGCGATCTGGGACACCTGGCAGAACGCCACCCCGCTGCAGTTTCGCGGCGAGTTCTACCGCCACACCCTGATGACCCCGTTCTTCGCCCCACCCGCCTCCGACCTCGGCGATTTCGGTCTCCCCAAGATCTTCCTGGCCGGTGTCGGCGAGCTGATGACCGAGGTCGCCGGCGAGGTCTGCGACGGATTCTTCTGCCACGGCTTCACGACCGAGAAGTATCTCCGCGAGGTCACGATCCCCGCTCTCGAGCGCGGCCGAGCCAAGGCCGGCAAGACGATGGACGGCTTCGAGATCGTCGGTCCGTCGTTCGTGGTCACGGGCACCAACGACGAGGAAATGGACAAGGCGAGCGCCGCAACCCGGCAGCAGATCGCCTTCTACGGTTCGACTCCGGCCTACCGCAAGGTGCTCGATATCCACGGTTGGGGTGGCCTGCAAGACGAACTCAACGCACTCTCCAAGCAGGGTAAGTGGGTCGAGATGGGCACGCTGATCGACGACGAGGTGCTCAACACCTTCGCCGTGGTGGGCGCCCCCGAGGAGATCGCCCCCGAGCTCGGCAGGCGCTACGCAGACGTGATCAGCCGGATCTCGTTCTACGCGCCGTATCAGAGCGATCTCGAGCGCTGGACCGCGGTCATGGACGGCCTCAAGGCACTCTGAACGTGACGGTGGCGTCGATCCCTCCGGATGGCGAGGGGCGCAGTTCCACCGTTCCGTCGCCGGCGGCCACCAGTTGTCGAACGATCGCCAGCCCCAAGCCTGAGCCACCCGGGCCGGCCCGCTCGCCTCGCCAGAAGCGGTCGAATGCCCGCTCCCGGTCCTGCGGCGACAGTCCGGGGCCCTCGTCGATGACGTGCAACTCAACGAGATGGGAGTCGGCTGTCACCGCCAAACGGAGTGTGGAACCGGCTGGTGACACCTCCAGGGCGTTGTCGACCAAGTTGTCGATGATCTGTTCAGCCGCGCCGGCAACCGCCAACGCCCTGGCACCATCGGGCACGTCCGACACGATGGCGACCGATCGTTCGTCGGCCAGCGGACCCCAGTGCTCCACCCGCGCGCGGGCAACCGCACTGAGGTCGACGACGACCGGCCCGAGCGCCGTGTCCTCGGCCCGACTGAGCCTCAGCAGACCCTCGATCATGCGATGCAGGCGTTCCGTCTCGAACAAGGCAGCTTCCACGGTGTGGCTTGCCTCATCGCTGCCGTCTACCTGCTGTGCCAACTGCTCCAGACGCAGTCTGAGCGCCGTGAGCGGCGTTCTGAGCTGGTGCGATGCGGTTCCGGCGAACGCCCGCTGGCGGTCGACCAGCTGCCCCAATCGCCCGGCCATCGAGTTGAACGAACCCGCCAACGCCCGGATCTCGGGTGGACCGTCCCGGTCATCGGCTCGGGCCTCGAGATCGCCGGCGGCCAGCTGATCCGTCGCGCCGCGCAGCCGGGTGATCGGCCTCGTGATGCTCTTCGCCAACAGCCACGCCACAGCGACGGCAATCGCGAGCGAGATGAGGGCCACCGCCAGGAGCCCACGAACGCGGCTGTTGGCGCGATCGGAAACCACCCGTTCAGGAGCGCTCAGCCGAACCGCCCCGACCACCTCGTTTCCCGACAGCACCGGCACGGCGACGAAGAACAACTGCTCCCCCAGTGTCGTCGAGAACCGCTCACCCTTGGTCGGCGCACCTCCGAGCGCTACCTCGAACTCGAGTCGGTTGGTGAAGTCCTCGCCGAGCACATTCTCGTCGGAGCCGACGACGCCAATCCCCGCAGCATCGACCACGGCGACCCTGACCGACTCTTCGAGGCTGTACGTGTTGACCATCGTTCGCAACGCAGGTTCCTGGGCAGCCGTCCCACCTTCGAGCGCCTCCTCGGCACGTCCCACGATGATGAACGCGTCGCGTTCGAGTTGGGTGACGAGACGATCGTGTTCGACTCGTTCGAGGTGTGCTGCGAGTGGGATGTCGTGGACCGCCAGCACCAGCGCGACGACGCCGACCAACACCAGCAGCAGTCTGTTTCTCATCGCCGGTCTCTCATCGCCGGTCTCTCATCGAACGTCTTCCGCGGGAATCTCGAGCCGAAACCCGACGCCTCGCACGGCCTCGATCCATTCTGCGTGGCCGAGTTTGCGGCGGATACCAGCGACGTGGGCATCGACCGTCTTGGTGGGGCCGAACCAGTTCGCATCCCAGACGTGTTCGACGATGTCTGTGCGAGTGCGAACCGCGCCGGCATCGTCGGCGAGGAAAGCCAGCAGCTCGAACTCCTTCGGCGTCAGCGCCAGTTGATCGACGACTCCGGCGGTCTCGAGCGTGACTCGATGCGTCCGCCGGTCGATCGTCAGCGGTCCGACGACCACCGTCTCGTCGAGCTCGCTGGCCGTCGCCCCGGGCGCACCGTTGGCTGCTTGAGCGCGCCGGGTGACCGCACGAATCCGAGCGACCAGCTCACGGAATCCGAACGGCTTCACGACGTAGTCGTCAGCGCCCAGTTCGAGTCCGAGTACCCGGTCCAACTCCTCGCCGCGTGCCGTAATCACGATGATCGGCACGGCGGAAGCCGCCCGAATCGAACGGCACACGTCGTAGCCATCCATATCAGGAAGGCCCAGGTCGAGCAGCACGACGTCACCGAACTCCGCATCGATCGCCGCCGCGCCGGTCGCTACGTGCTGCACCGTGTAGCCGGCGGTGAGCAGCGATTCGGCGAGTGAGCTGGCGATCGATGGGTCGTCTTCCACGAGGAGCACGTGCACAGCTCCATTGTCGTCGCTGAATCCCCGAGATGTGAGCCGAACACGCCCGTTCTGCCGATCCAGAGCCTGTTCTTGGACGTTCCTTGGATGAGTACGACCCGACCGCTGGCGGACGAGTTCGTACGGTGAGTCCATCCAATCACACCCGTCGACGCACCACCCTCGGCAACACCCCCACAACATCGAATGGAGCACTCCATGAAGACCAAACTCGCAACGGCGCTTTCCGTGGCAGGCGTACTCAGCGCCGGATCCGCCGCCGCTCTCGTCAACACCCAGATCCTCGACGGCGGGCCCGTCGAGTCGACGGCCTCGGCGGCGCTGTTGCCAACCACGCCAACCGTCGACGTCACGATTCCTGAACTGGCGATCGACACGTCGGTGGCCCCGACCTCGACCACGACCGAAACCACGGTCTCCCTGGCACCCGTCACCACACTGTCGGCCCCCGCCGCGCCGAGCACCACGCAGCCGGTGGCTCCCGCCGCGCCGAGCATGCTGACCGCCTTCAACGTCGGCGATGCCGGTGTCGTGACGGTCGACGTGATCGACGGCCGAGTCATGTTGGTCGATTCCCAATCAAAGGCCGGCTGGACCGTGACCTCGGCCGTCGACCAGCCCGCCGAGAACCGGGTCCAGGTGGAGTTCCGCTCGAGCACGGTCCGCGTCAACTTCGAAGCCACGCTCGTCGACGGCCAGATCGTGCCGAGCGTCAGTTCGAAGTCGATCGGTGGCACCACCAGCCCGGCGCCTGCTCCCGGCGGGTCCAACGACGACGACCATGACGACGACGATCACGACGACCATGACGACGACGATCACGACGACGACGACGATCACGACGACGACGACCACGACGACGACGACCATGACGACGACGACGAAGACCGCGACGATGACTGACGCCGACGCACTTCGCGCCGAGCGACTGGCACGATTGAGCCAGCGCCGGACGGACCAACCCGTCGCCGATGCAACCGTGAGCTTCGGTGCGACAACTCCCGCACCGACAGCCACCGCACCGACAGCCCCCGCCAACCGGGTTCGTGGCCGGCGACGGTCCCCCGCCACAACCGCCAAGATCCTCACCGTTGGCGCCTCCACGACGGCGGTGCTCGGGATGATGGCGGGGTACGGCATCGCCGAACAGGTCGCCGCCGGCAAACCGATCCTGCTCGCCGACGGCGAAGCCATCGTCACACCTCCATTGGCTGATTCAGCGACATCGACCCTGCCGCCAGCCGCGTCGGCTGCGACGATCCCCCCGACGGTGCCCCCTCAGGTGATCGTTGTCGTGATCGATGGAGCAACGGGGCAACCGATCTCCGGCGACTTCGACCTGTCGACGCTGGCAGCGGCGCCCCCCGACGCTGCCATCGCCGCCACGCCACCGCCGGTAGCAGCACCAACTTCACCGTCGTCGCCATCACCCGCGGCATCCGCTCCGGCGGCGCCCGCCGCGCCAGCGCCCGCCGAGACGCCAGCACCAGTCGCTGCTCCCGTCGCGGTCGATCTGGCGGTGCCCGCCGCACCGCCACCTCCCGCGCCGGCACCCGCTCCAGCACCACAGGCGACGAGCAGTGGCAGCTGACACGATCCGACCGACCGCTATCCGGGCGACAGGTCGCGCCATGAGCTGTGCCTGCTCGGTGACGGTCACGGTCGCCGATCACGACAAACCGGCGAATCGGGGCCGCTCGGTTGATCTCGCTCGTCGCGGCATCGAACGGCTCCAGCTACTCGATCAACGATGGAGCCGGTTCATCCCGACCAGCGAGATCAGTGGGCTCAACGCCGCCGGCGGTGAACCACGCATCGCATCTCCCGACACGGTGCGCCTCGTACAGGCGATGGTCGAGGCGTGGCACGCCACGAACGGCAGCTTCGACCCGACCCTGCTGGGAACGCTCGTCGAACTCGGATATGCGAGCAGTCGCGACGACGCCACGCTGTGTACCTCGCTGACCCACGACGCCGGGCGTCGGGGCCGGCCCGAGCAGATCCTGGTCGACGCCGGCTCAGGGTGGATCCAGCTGCCGCACGGCACCACCCTCGATCCAGGTGGAATCGGCAAGGGCCTGGCGGCCGACATCGTCGCCGAGCAACTGCTGGGCGATGGCGCACTCGGCGCGTTGGTCGAGGTCGGCGGCGACCTACGCGTGGCCGGCGTCCCGCCGAATGGCGAGGCGTGGACGATCGCTGTGGCACCGACCAGCCCGCACGATCACCCCCGCATCGTCCAACTCAGCGAGGGAGCGGTCGCCACCTCGACATCGCGTCTTCGAACCTGGACCCAGGGTGGGGTGCAGCACCATCACCTGATCGACCCACGCAGCCTGCAATCCGCCGACACCGGCGCCGTCTCGTGCACGGTGATCGCCGGCACGGCAGCGTGGGCAGAAGCGTTCACGAAGGTCGCCTTTGCCGAGGACCTCGCCACCGCCGTGGAGCGTCTCGAACGACGCTCGCTGGCCGCCTCGATCACCACCGGCGACGGACGGCGACTCGACACGCCCGCATGGAAACAGTTCTGGCGATGAACGAGAAGACCTGGTGGTACCTGTCACGCAGCTCGGGCATCGTCGCTCTGGTGCTGCTCGTGCTCAGCGTCGTCTGGGGTGTGCTGCTGGCAACCCGCGTGCTGCGCCACATCGATCGCCCGGCATGGCTGCTCGACCTGCACAAGTGGCTGGGCGGAACCGCCCTGGTGATGACCGGGCTGCACATGCTCGGGTTGTACCTCGACGGGTACATCGAGTTCGGGTTGGCCGAGCTGTTGATTCCCGGCAAGAGCGAGTTCAGACCACTCGCTGTCGCAATCGGTGTGCTGTCGTTCTATGTGATGGTCGCCGTGCAGGCGACGTCGTACATGCGGCGCTGGCTGTCGAAACGGATGTGGCACGGTATCCACCTCCTGTCGTACGGCCTGGTGTGGGGTGCAGCGATCCACGCCGGGATGGCCGGCACCGACACCGTCAACCGGGCGTATCAGGTGCTCGCCCTGCTGCTCACGATGGTGGCGGTGACGGCAACCATCGTGCGGATCATGACCCCTGGGCGCGTTCGTCAACCTCAGGCGAACTGACACCCGACAGCCAACGTCGGGCGTTCTCGCCCAACTCTGCGGTTGCGTAGCCACCCTCCTGCAACACCACCGTGGGGAGCCCGAGTTGGCGCACCAACGCTCCCGATTGCTCGAACCCATCGGCGGTGACCGCCAGGTCGCTGATCGGGTCGTCGAAGTAGGTGTCGAGGCCGAGCGAGACCACCACCATGTCGGCTCCGAAGGCGTCGATCTCGCCACACGCCGCGGTGAGCGCGTCGAGGTAGTCCTCGTCGCCGGTCCGGGCCGGTAGCGGATAGTTCGACGTGGCTCCCCTGCCCTTGCCTGCACCGATCTCGTCGCGGAACCCGGTGAGGTAGGGATAGGCACGTGCCGGATCGCCGTGCAACGACACCATCTGCACATCGGCGCGGTCGTAGAAGATCTGCTGCGTGCCGTTGCCGTGGTGGTAGTCGACATCGAGCACGGCCACCTTGCTGCCGGTGCTTACTGCCAGATGGTGTGCCGCCACGGCGGCGTTGTTGAAGAAGCAGTAGCCCCCGTACGCGGCGCCGCGCTGCGTGATGCCCCGGGGGCCGACACAACCCGTAGGCGGCCGGATCGCCGTTCAGCACCAAGTCGGCAGCGGTGAGGGCGACATCGACCGACGCTCGTGCGGCCGACGTAGGTGCCGTGGGTGAGTGGCGTCGTCGTCTCGAAGCACCACCATCCGAGCCGGGCACCGATCGCCGTCGGTTCGGTCGCCGGGCCCATGCCCTCGCGCAGCGCCGGCAGCGTGAACAGGTCGGGTACCACGTCGTGGGTGTAGCCGTTGGCCTGCTGATAGTCCTCCCAGGCCGTTTCCAGGAAGGCGACCAACCCAGGGTCGTGGACTGCCTCGATCGGCTCGATTCCCCAGTCGTCGGGCGCCACGAACTCGAACGATGCGTCGGCGGCCAGAGCCGAACGGATGATCTCGGCCCGACCGGGGTGCTCGAACGGCTCTTGTAGCGCACCGTTCTCGAGTTCGAACTGTGGATGGTGCGACCGATGACGTAGCGAATACACGACCTTCATCCGCACAACCCTCCTGCTCTACTCGCCGTAGCGCTGACCCCGGCCAGATATCCGCAGCCACCGCTCATACTGACACGACTGACCGTGCGGGGAAAATGTGACGACAATCACGACCGATGGCCCTAGACAATCGGTCACCGCTTGTTACACGATCGTAATAGAGAACAATTCTGCAAGGAGGTCTTATGTTCACCCACGAACCGAGCCGCCAGGATGAGGAACTCGTCACCGGTTACATCGGTCACGAGGTGCTCGATGAGCGCGGACTCCATCTCGGACACGTCACCGAAGTGGTGTACGACACCGATGACGGAGACCCCGAACTGCTCGTCGTCGATCCCGGTCCCCTGCGTCCCGCCCACTACGTACCGGTTGTCGGGTCGTACCACACCGTCGCCGGCCAGATCGTGGTGCCCTGGGACAAGCACTGGGTCAAGGCGGCCACGAAGGCCAGCGGCGACCACGTTCTGACGCTCGCTGATCGCCAGGAGCTGGCGCAGCACTATTCCTTCAACTAAACGAGCGGCCGCGCCCGGCACATCTCAGGTCGAGTTCGAGTTCGAGTTCGAGTTCCTCGCTGAGGTACTGCTCGCGACATTTGGCGCGCTGCAGTTTGCCCGAACTGGTCTTGGGCAGCGTGCCCGGTTTCACGAGCATCACGTCGCGCGGCGGGAGTCCGCACACCTCGAGCGTGCGGTGATGGATGTCATACCGCACCGCTTGCATGTCGTCGGCGCGCACCTCGGCGACGACCACCACCGACTCCTTACCCTTGTAGCCCTCCATCCCGAAGGCGATCACGTTGCCGGCGCGCACGCCGACCAGCCCGCCGACAGCCCGCTCGATGTCCTCGGGGAAGACGTTGCGACCGCCGACGATGATGACGTCCTTGATTCGCCCGCACAGGATCAACTGGCCATCGAGCAAGTAGGCGAGGTCGCCGGTGCACAGCCATCCATCGTGAAACAGTGCCTGCGTGGCGGCCTCACGCTTGTAGTACCCGGGCGTGACCGACGTGCCCCGCAGCAGCAACTCGCCGACGTGCCGCTCGGGCAGCGGCTCGTAGGTTGCCGGGTCGACGACCTTCAGTTCCATTCCGGGAACGGCGGTGCCCAGCAGCGGAAGCCGACGGGCACGTATCGCCAGGTCGTCTGGATCTTCGATCTCGACCGGCTTGGCGACACGGGTGCGTTCCAGCACTTCGCGATCGACCGTGTCGCACTGCAGGCCGGCACCGCGCTTCGGAAACGATGCGCCGATCGCCGTTTCGGCCATACCGAACGCCGGGAACACGCTGCCGGCGCTGAACCCGAACGGCTGCTGCGGCTTCGACGAACGCCTCGACCGCCTTCGGGTCGACCGGCTCGGCGCCGCTCAGGGCCAGTGTGAGCTGGGAGAGATCGAGGCCCTCGGCACGCTGGAGCGCACGCGTCGCCAACACCCATGAGAAGTTCGGACCGGCAGTCGCCGTGCCGCGGTAGTCAGAGACCCACTGCATCCAGTTGCCCGGCTTCGCCATGAAGTCCTGTGGCGCGGCCTGCACCAACTGGGTGCCCTTGGTCATCGGTAGCGCCAGGAAGCCGACCAGGCCCATGTCGTGGTACAGCGGCAGCCACGAGACCATGGTCTCCTCCGGGCCGAGTTCGGCCGCCTCGCAGCAGGCGTCGATGTTGGCGGAGAGCACCCGATCCGGGATCATCACGCCCTTCGGCTCGCTCGTCGAGCCGCTGGTGTATTGCAGGATCACGAGCCGCTCCGGGTCGTAGGCGGGTGACTCCAGCCGGTCGCCGGACGGGACATTCGGGGCACCCGGTAGCACCGATCCGATCGGCTCGATCGGCGGGTCGCCGGGGATCGACTCGTAGAACGGCGCCAGTTGGTCGTCGATCAACACGAGCTTGGCGTCGCCGTGGCGAATCCGGGCCCTGGTCGAGTTGACGAAGTCGTCGAGCGACCCCATCCGCATCGGCAGCGGGAGCACCATCGAGGCGATCCCTGCCAGCCAGCAGCCTCGCACCACGGTCATCAACTCACGGCTGGTCGGACCGAGCACGGCAACGTGGTCACCGGGCAGCAAGCCCCTTCGCCTGCAGCGCCGCACCGACCGCCCGCGCCTCGTCGTGGATCTGGCGCCACGACACGCTGACGGGGCCGTCGGGAGCGACCGAGTGCCCGACGAACTCGACGCCCTTGCCGAGGTCGGCCGCGTGTTCGAGGCGATCGATCGTCGACAATGACGAGAACGGAGAACGCATGGATGTCGACGCTACCTGTTCGCCCAGCGGCGACTCACAACCCGCCCGAGCGGGTCGGCGTTAGCACCTATTGACTGCCGCGCAATCGGTCAGGCAGGTGAACGTCGCGCTTGGCGCCAATCTGTTCGACGTCGCAGACGCGGCACAGGAACTCGCGATGCACACCCTGGATCGACATCTGGGTGCCGCGTGACTTCTCCACGATCACCTTGGGCATCGCCTCCATCTCGAACCCACCGCACTGCTCACACGACGGTCGCGGATCGCGGGTGAACGAGGTCTCGCATGCATCACAGGTGAGTTCGATCAACCCGTCGTCGGTCGGCGTACCGCGCAGGTGCTCATCGGTGCCGCACTCGGTGCACACGATGTGGGTTGCCATGTGGCGAGTGTAGGGCGCTGCCGATTCGCCAAATGTTCAAGAAAACCGCGAGGCCTGCCCGGCAGGCGACTCTGGACAGGTAGCGGGAACCTCCCATGGCGGGATTCGACCGGCTGTCGTTCGGCGGGAGCGACAGCCGGTCGAATGGGTTTCAGGACAGTTGATCGTCGGATGGCACGCTCACGCCCGCACGTCATGTGGTGCGCAGCGTTTCGGTGTGACCGTCGACGGACAGCACCTGGCCGGAGATCTTGACGCCCAACGGCGACGCCAGAAAGCAGATCGTCTGAGCGATCTCCTCGGGTTCGATGAACGTTCGCATCGACACCTGGGATTCGAACCCGGCCCGGATCTCCGCCGCGGTGCGGCCGCTGGCCTGTGCCTCGAGTTCGATCACGTGGTCCATGCGCGGCCCGGTGATCGAGCCGGGACAGATCGCATTGGCTCGCACACCGAACTCACCGAGCTCCATCGCCATCGTCTTGGTGACCCCGATCACGGCCCACTTTGCAGCGGCGTACGGCGAGCGATACGGAAACCCGAGGTAGCCGGCCGTGGACGAGATGTTGACGATCAACCCCGACCGTGCCTGTTTCATCGCTGGGATCGCATGCCGGGAGGTTCGGAACATCGAGGTCACATTGACGTCGAGCGTGCGGGTGACGTCGGCCGGGTCGAGATCCTCCAAACGCCCACCAGGGCCGGCGATGCCGGCGTTGTTGACCAGCACGTCGATGCCGCCGAGTTGCTCCAGCGCCTCACCCATGAAGGCATCGATCGAGGTGGTGTCGCCGACGTCGGCACGGCGCCCTTCGATTCCCGAGTGTTCGCACACCGTCGCCAGCGCCTCACCGTCGATGTCGCAGACCCACACGCGAGCACCATGATCGGCGAACATCGTGGCGGTCGCCCGGCCGATCCCCGCCCCCGCGGCGGTGATCACGACCCGCAGACCTTCCAGTTCCAGGTTCATCGAATCCGTACCCCTTGTCGTTCGAGCTCGGTGTGTATCCCGCCGATAGTCGACGTCGGTGACCTCGCGGCCGGAGTGCAACGACACGGCAGCGGCGATGCCGGCGGCCTGGCCGAGCACCGCGCAGCACGACATGTTGCGGGTGGCGGCGTGCGACACCCGGTCGCCGCCGGACGAACGGCCGGCGACGAGCAGGTTGTCGATCGCCCTTCGGCAGCAGATTGCGGTACGGCAACTGGAAGTAGCGGCCGGTGGTCGGCAGGATCAGAATGCCGTAGCCGTCGATGAACTCGGGGTAGATCCCGATCGTGTCGTCGAACCGGCCCTGCTCGCGAACGTCGTGTTCGGTCATGTTGTAGACGGCGTCGATCTTGCGGGTGTCGCGGATGCCGATCGTCATGCCGAAGTTGCGCAGCCGGGCCCTTCGAACAGCCGGGCGTGTAGCCTGCGCAGCGCGTCGATGGCGTGCATCGCCTGGCGGCGGCCCTCGATCTCGCCGCGCGTCATCGAGTCGGGATCGGTGCCGTCGACATCGCGGGAGGTGCACGACGTTCATGTACGTCAGCTCGCCGGAGTCGTGGATCGCACCCCAGGTTCCGGCGAGCGTGGTGAGGTTGTCGGGGATCACGCCGTCGCGGACCGCCTGGGCGAACGGCTTGTGGAGGAACGGCGAGAACATGTCGTCCTCCTTGCCCGACGGTCTCGATGTCCCAGGCCCCGTTGCCCTCCCAGTCGCGATAGGTCTGCGGGTCGGCGCGCGACGCCCTCCATGAAGGCCCGCTTGTCGACGCCGGCGAGGTGGAACATCACCGACGCCGCCATCATCTGTTCGCGGCGGCGTCAGGTGCGTCGGCGCGCCGGCCCGGTGGGCGATGTCGGCGTCGCCGGTCGCGTCGATGACGCGGCTGGCGAGGATCGCCTCGCGGCCGGCCTTCGACTCGGTGATGATGCCGACCACGCGGGCGCCGTCCATGATCGGCGCCACGAAACTGCGGTGCAGCATCGGGTGCACGCCGGCCTCCTCGACGAGCGTGTCGGCGACCACCTTGAAGCCCTCGGCGTCGAGTTCGAACGAGTCGCGATTGGCTCTCGGGAACGGCGGCCCCCATCGCGTGAGCCCGCGTCTCGAACTCGCGGCCGATCCCGTCTGCCTCGACGGTCTGCTCGTGGCGGTACCACGCCATGCCCTCGACGCCGACGGTGGTGATGTTGCCGCCGAAGCAGCCGAATCGCTCGACCAGGCTGACGTCGACCCCGGCCCGGGCGGCGGCCAGGGCGGCGGCCAGCCCGGCCGGGCCGGAGCCGACCACGAGCACGTCGGTCTCGTGGATGACGTCGATTTCCCTGGCCGGTTCGACGATCGTGCCGAGCCCTCGTCGCTGCTTCGACATGCAATCCTCTCCGAACCGCTGGCCGCCCGAGAACGCCTTTGGCGACAGCTGCATCGCCGCCGCCCAGGCGACGACGAACTCCGACGGTAGCGGATCGGGCTCGGGTGAGGCGGGTGGGTCACGGACCGACAAATCCCAGGCAGCACTAGTCTCGCCAGATGGGGCACTCCAGACGGGACACACGATTCAGAGCGACCTCTGGCGTCGCAGCAGCGCTGTTGTTTGCTGCCTGCGCGGGAGGAACCGGCGACGGCGCAGCGAACACGGTCGCCGACTCGACACCCACCCGGCCGGCGTCTACCACCGATGCGCCAATCACGACGACACCCGAGACCGTCCCTCCACCTGCAACGGCACCTGCCCCGGGGCCAGCCCTGCTGTCGACTCGCCTGTAGCCCGGGTGCGGCGCTGGTGCGGTTCACATCGTGAAGGCGAGATTGCGAGCCGCGGCCTCGCCCAAGGTGGCGTCGCCGCCCCAGCTGATGCTGCCGTCGTCGATCGCACCCTGTGGGTCGATCCGGCCGCACGCCAGCAGGGCGAACGTCGTGGAATCGGCGCGCAGCACGACGTCGGGAGCATCGAGGCTGTCGACGAGTCCGGCTCGTCCCGTCACGGCGACGTGCATCGCACGCTCGACTCCGCCGTCGATCTCGATCGTGATGCTCTTGCCGTCGGGCAGCCCGACCTTCTTGCCGATGATGTACGGCAGTGAACGGTAGACCTCGTCGATCGCCATGTCTGCCGCAGGACCACTGCGGTGGCCAGGAAGACCGAGCGGACGTCGGATGTCCTGCTCGTGAACCCAGAAGTCGAACACCCGGATCGCCATGAAACGGCCGTAGGTTCCGGGGCCGACAGGGGTCGCCGATGGCAGAGCGAGATCGTCGTCGGTCAGGCTGGCGACCTCGTCCCGTCGGGCGGCGATCACCTGGCGGTAGCGATCGAGTACCCCGGCATCGTCGAGACCCTTCACGTCGTTGATCCAGTCGGCGACCTTGTCGAACGGCAGCGAGTCGACCATCGAGCCGGGCGCCTCGCCGATCAGCATGTGTTCGACCGCGCCGAGGTGGATCATGACGTCGCGGGTGGTCCAGCCGGGGCACAGCGACGGCGTCGCCCACTGCTCGGCGGTCAGCCGGTCGAACAGCTCGTCCAACGAGTCCCAGCACAGCTCGAAGTTGTTGGCGACCGTGGTGTTGCTCATGATCGTTGTCCCATCTCTGATGCCGGGTCCGACCGCCTGGAATCCCTCTTCGGTGAACCCCACGACGGTGCCGCGGTTGATGCTGACCCAGTCGCGGGCTTCGACGTACGGGCGGAACGTCTCGACGATCCGGCGCTCGTCGTGCTTGGTCTTCGGCTTCTGGAGTTCGTACAGGTCGGGGAACTCGGTCCAGGCCGTGACGGCGTTCCACAGCCGAACCGCTGCGTCGCCGGTCGGCGGGTCGATCAGAACCGGCCCGAACAGGCAGTGCTCGCCGAAGAACAGCGTCGGTACTCCGTAGCCGCCGTTCGTCCACCACCCGGTCATGATCGGCCTTCACCTCGTCGTGCGTGGTCGGAGTCGGCGAGGGCAGCGTCGACGAGCGCCGGGTCGAGGCCCAGCTGGCCGACCAGATGGCGGGCGACATCGGGCTCGTGCGGCCGATTGCCGTCCTCGTGAAGGGCGCGCCCCGCAAGTTCGTACCAGCGGTCGAGGTCGTCCATGCTGGTGCGCCGGATCAGAGCACCGATCCGCATCAGCGACCACCCGTACGACCACTCCCGCTCCCACGGGTGCTTCTTGCCCTCGACCCGATTGATCTCCTCGAGACTGAAGAACTTCCAGTTGATCGTGATGCCGTTCTGGCGGCGCACCTCGCGAATCCACTTCGACGTCTGATACGCGTACGGGCAGAGCACATCGAAGTGAAAGTCGACCACATCGGTATCGTGCGGTTTGGTGTCGCTCATGCATGCTCCTTGTCGCTCCCGCCGACACTAGAAGCCCAGCCACCCCCGCAACGGGTCCAAGAACCCCGTTCTGTTCGGCGAACCACCCGCCTACGCACCAGCCTTGCTGAACAGGCCGGGGTGCGCTTGGTGAGCTGAGTAAGTTGGTTGCGTGGTGGATCCGGGGCGAAGTAGGCGAAGTGGGAGTCGGGCGATCATCATCGATACCGACCCGGGAGTCGACGATGCGATGGCGATCCTGATGGCACTCGCTTCCCCAGAACTCGACGTGCTGGCACTGACCACGATCTTCGGCAACGCGGCGACCTATATCACCACCCCGAACGCGCTGTCGGCTGGTGGAAACCGCAGGCCGGGCCGACATCCCGGTCGCCGCCGGCGCATCGACGCCGATCGCCTCGGTCTACGGGGGGCCGGTGCCCCAGGTCCACGGTGCCAACGGGTTGGGTGGCACGGCCCTTGCCGAACCCGCCGGTTCGATCGTCGACGAGGCAGCTGCCGACCTGATCCACCGGATGGTTGCCGAGCGTCCCGGCGAGATCACGTTGCTCGCGCTCGGACCGCTGACCAACCTGGCCGTCGCCCTGGAGCGCTATCCAGAGCTTGCCTCGCTGGTCGACGAGGTCGTGGTGATGGGCGGCAACGCGCTCGTGCCCGGCAACGCCACCCCCGTCGCCGAGGCAAACATCAACAACGATCCCGAGGCCGCCGACCTGGTGTTCGGTGCGCCGTGGCGTGTCACGATGGTCGGACTCGACGTCACACACACGATCAACCTGACCGGGGCGGCGATCGAACGGATCACGTCCGGCGACAGCCCGACAGCGCGGTTGCTGGCCGAGGCGCTGCCGCTCTACCACCACTTCTTCGAAGGACGGATGGGCATCGACGGGATCTTCGTGCACGACCCGACCACCGTCGCCTACCTGCTCGAGCCGGAGATCTTCACGACCCAAGCCTGGCCGATCCGAGTCGAGACCGAGAGCTTCAGCCGCGGCAAGACCTGGCCGAACCAGGGCAACACCGACGACTCCGCTCCGCCAGCCTGGCGTGGCCGCCCCCCGGTCAACGTGTGCACGGCCGTAGACACCGCCAAAGTCGTCGCCCTCGTCGAACAACGCCTGACACCCTGACCAGCAAAGGCTCGCCGTCAACCCGTGTGATCAGCCCTTCGAACGGGTTTGCGGGTCGAGAGCGTCGCGCAGGCCGTCACCGATCAGGTTGACGCTCATCACGGTTGCCGACAGAAGCAGACCGGGCCCGCCGACCAGCCAGATATTGAGTGAGATGCGGTCTTTGGCATCGTTGAGGAGCCGACCCCACGTTGGCAGTTCGAGCGGGAAGCCAAGACCGAGGAAGGACACCGCAGACTCGGTGAGAATCGCGACGGCGATACCCAGCGAGGCGGCAACGATCACGGGGCTCAACACGTTGGGCAGGATGTGCTGAACGATGATTCGCCGCGACCGGGTGCCGATACTTCTGCTGGCGAGGATGAATTCCTGCTCTTTGATGGCGAGCACTTCACCTCGCACGATTCGCGCCGTCTGCATCCAGCTCGTCCCACCGATGATCAGCACCATCAGCACGAAGATCCCGAGCCCGTCGCCGAGCGACTCCTGAACCGAGTCACGGAACAACACGATGACGACCAAGAGCAGCGGGAGCAACGGCAACGACAAGAACAGGTCGGTGAGCCGCATCAGCGGCCCGTCGATCAGTCGATAGTAGCCGGCCAACACGCCCACGAGTACACCGACCACGAGCGACACCGCCATCGCGACGAAGCCCACCAACAGCGAGATTCTGCCGCCGAGCAGTGCTCGCGGCGAACGCGTCACGGCCGAGATTGTCGGTTCCCCAGATGTGAGGCCAACCTGCGGAGCGATTGGCGTTCAACACGACCGGCGTCGAAGTGTCGAAGGGCAGCAACACAGGGCCGAGAAAGCAGCCGAGCACGATGACGACCAGCATGATGGTGCCCGCCATTGCGCCCTTGTGGCGACGGAACTGACGCCACACGTCGCCGCGCAACGAGCGAAACTCGCCGAGGTCGGCGACATCGGACAGCTCCTCGCTGGCGGCGAAGTCGGGGGTGCTTGCTGGGTCGTTGAAGATGTCAGTCATATCGAATCCGTGGGTCGAGCAGGCCGTAGAACACATCGGCGACGATATTGAACAACACCGTCAGCACGGCGAAGATGAACACGAGTGATTGGACCATCGGGAGATCGTTCTGTCCGATCGAAACGAGCAACAGTTGGCCGAGCCCGTTGATTCGGAAGATGTTCTCGGTGATGATGGCGCCGCCGAAAATGCCGGGGATCGACAGCGCCAGCAGCGTGACGATCGGTATCAGGCTGTTGCGAAGCACGTGCCGGGTCATGACCGATCGCTCGCTGACGCCTTTGGAACGAGCGGTTCTCACGTACTGCTCGTTGAGATTCTCGAGCACCGAGCCGCGGGCGAATCGCCCGAACGATGCTGCGTTGAACAACGTCAGGACGGTGACGGGCATCAGCAGCTGTTTTATCTGAAACCAGATACTGCTCCAGCTCGTCCACTGTATGTCGTGGGTGGTGGTGTAGTAGGTCGGTAACCACCCGAGTTTGACCGAGAACGCATAGATGAAGAGCGGTCCGATCACGAACACCGGGACCGAGTAACCGAGCAGCGTGACGACCGTGCCGACATTGTCGAACCACGAGTACTGCTTGTACGCCTGCAGGGCACCGATCGGGACGGCGATCAGGACACCGAAGAGGAGTCCGAGGCCGAGCACCCAGAGTGTCTGGGGCAGGCGCTCGTAGACCGTGTCCATCGCCGGCGAGCGAGAACTCCAGGAGATGATGCGGTCGCGACCCTCACAGTTGCCGATACAGGTTCTGGTGATCGACTCGAATGCGTGGAGTGGTTCATTGATGGTCATCAACTTGTTCCAGTTCCACCAGCGAACGAGGAACGGGTCGTTGAAACCGAGTGACTGGCGAATCTGTTCGCGGATCTCGGCGGGGACGGTCAGGGGCAGCTGGCTGGTTGGGTCACCTGGCGCCAGGTCGAGGATCGCGAACACGACCAAACTGATGACCAGCAGCGTCGGAATCGCCAGCAGTAACCGTCGAAGAATGTAGAGCCCCATCGTTCCCCCAGAGTCGGTTTGTGACAGTGGCGGGGGCCGAAGCCCCCGCCACCTTCACAATCATCGAATGATCAGCCCTCGCGGGTCCATTCTTCGATGTTCCAGTACTCGCTGTCCCAACCGTTGAGGTCGCCGATGCCCTTGAGGGAGTTGGCGACTCCCGAGGGGTTGGCGCGGTGGATCAGCGGGATGATCGCCGTGGTCGTCAAGATGTCATTCATCTGAATGACCAGATCGACGCGAGCCGGATCATCGAGCGCCGTTGCCGAGAGTTCCGCCTCGAGGGCGTCGTACTCGGCGTTGTTCAAGCGCGGGATGTTGTCGCCGCCCCAGCTCGTGGCCGAGGTCGGGATCTTGCTGCTGATCCAGCCGTTGAGGTACGTGCCTGCATCCGGGCCCGATGACGAGTTGGTGAACATCTCCATCGGGACGAAGAACTTCCAGATACACGCATCGCTGGCGCAGGTGCCGTCGAAGAACAGGCTTGCGTCCTCGTTCTTCATGTTGGCCTTCACACCGATCTGCTCCCAGTGGCTCTTGATGAGTTCCTGGTTGCTCTGACGCACGGCGTTGGTCGACGTGAGGAAGTCGAACTCGAGCGGGCCGTAGCCCTCCGCCTCGCGCACACCATCACCGTCGGTGTCGAGGTAGCCGAGGCCGTCGAGCAGCGCGTTGGCGCCATCGATGTCCTGGGTCAAGCACCAGTCGTTGTTGGTGCTGTTCTCGGCGCCCACCGGCCACATGTTGCAGGTCGGTGCACCAGTTGGGCCGTAGCCCACCGCGACGAGTTCGTCACGGTTGATGGCGATCGACAACGCACGATGCAGGTCGGGATTGTCCACGAACAACGGGTTCGGGGTGCCTTCCGACGGCGGATCGGCAAACGGATCGGTCTGGTTCAAGTTGATGTGCTCGACGCTGGACGCGAACGCCGACAGGATGCTGCCGTTGCCGGCAGCTTCCATCGGAGCCAGGATCTCGGGCGCAACCTGGAGGTTCCAGGCGTAGTCAGCTTCGCCGACTTCGAG
The DNA here is from genome assembly GCA_963700265.1 of uncultured Acidimicrobiaceae bacterium. Classification (GTDB taxonomy): domain Bacteria; phylum Actinomycetota; class Acidimicrobiia; order Acidimicrobiales; family Ilumatobacteraceae; genus Ilumatobacter. Next base: position 710,445 of record CAVOWX010000015.1, read on the forward strand.
CACGGAACGTGCCGCAGCCTCGGCGTCGCCGCCACCCTTGATCGTGACCGTGCCGAAGAACGGCTTGCCTTCGGCGGCGCCTCGGTAGTTCGGGTTGTACGCATACGTGACCGTGTCTTCGGGACGAAGGTCGGTCACCATGTATGGGCCCGTACCGATCGGGGCGAAGTTCTGATCCGAACACGACACGGCGGCGGCGCCGACGCAGTCAGCGAACTGAGCGGCCTGGATGACCGGGCTCGTGTAGCCGACGAATGGAGCGAACGGATACGGCTTCGGGTCCTCGAACGTGATCGTGACGGTGTAGTCATCGTCGGCGACAACGCTGACGACGTCGGCGAACACCTCGACCGAACAACCGGTCGCTTCGTCCGTGCAGTACTCGTACGTGAAGATCGCGTCAGCGGCCGTGAACGGCGTGCCGTCCGACCACAACACGTCGTCGCGCAGGTTCCAGGTGATCTGAGTCAGATCCTCTGAGATACCACCATTGCCGGCGGTCGGGATCTCGGTGGCGAGCACCGGGACCACGGAACCGTCGGGAGCGAACTCAGCGAACGCCTCGAGCACGAGCGAACCTGCGAGCAGATCCTTCGTGCCGTTCGAGAGCAGCGAGTTGGCCTGCGACGGCGCCTGCCACTGCAGCAACACGAGGTCGCCGCCCTGGCCGGCCATCGACTCGGGTGCATCGTCGTCGGCGGGTGCATCCGTCGCGGCGGGTGCATCGTCAGCTGGTGCATCCGTGGTATCGGGTGCGTCGTCGGGTGCATCCGTGGATGCGGGTGCATCGGTGTCAGCTGGTGCCACCGTGTCGTCATCGTCGCCTCCGCATGCCCCGGCGATCAGCGCCAGTGCAGCGGCTGCTGCGAATAGTTTTCTTGCTTTCATGAGTTGGGTTTTCCTCTCCCCCGGGCCGATCTGATGATCGGCATCGTGTTCGTCATCCTAGTATTGGCTGACGACTGTGCGAGCGAGCCTTGATGGTTACCAATCAGGCTCGTCGGCGAAATGGCATGCGACCCAGTGACCTGGGTCGAGTTCCCTCCACTCGGGAACATCGGTGCTGCACTGCGCTCGGGCAGCGGGGCACCGGGTGTGAAATGGGCATCCCGCAGGCGGCCGCGCCGGGCTCGGGATGTCACCTTTCAGGATCACCCGTGCACGATTTGCTTCGATCTCCGGGTCAGGCACAGGCACCGCTGAATGCAGGGCGCGGGTATATGGGTGCTTGGGGTGGTCGTACAGAGCGCTGACCGGGGCCAGCTCGACGATTCGACCCAGATACATCACCGCCACCCGATCGGCGATGTGGCGCACCATGCTCAAGTCGTGCGAGATGAACAGATAGCTGAGCCCCAGTTCCTGCTGAAGCTTTGCGAGTAAGTTGACGACTTGTGCCTGAATCGACACATCGAGGGCGGCGATCGGTTCATCGCACACGATGAACTCAGGCGAGAGCGCGATCGCTCTGGCAATACCGATCCGCTGCCGCTGGCCACCGGAGAATTCGTGCGGGTAACGATTGGCGTGGGTCGGGTCGAGGCCGACTTGGGCGAGCAGGTCGGCAATCCGGTCGCTGCGCTCACGCTTCGTCATTTTGCGGTGCTCGACCAGGGGTTCGCCAATGATCGAGGCAACCGTCATTCGAGGATTGAGCGACGAGTGAGGATTCTGGAACACCATCTGCATGCGCGGGCGCAGCGATCGCATCTTTGAGCTGGAGTAGGCACTGATGTCTGTGCCATCGAACACGATCGAACCCTCGGTCGGGACTTCGAGCTGCAGAATCGTGCGCCCTGCAGTCGACTTGCCCGAGCCACTTTCTCCGACGAGGCCCAGCGTTTCGCCCCGATGCAGATCGAACGTGATGCCGTCGACCGCTCGCACGGCGCCGACCTGACGACGAAACAGGCCCTTCATGATGGGAAAGTGCTTCTTGAGACCAGAGACGCGCACGATCACATCGCGTGTCGCCGGTGGCTGCGCCATGGGTCGGTCGGTCTGAACGTCAGACATTGCGCGGCATCTCTGTCTTGGTGTCCCACCAGCAGGCGACTTCGTGTTGATCGCCAACTGGGCTGAGTCGAGGAACTTCGGTCAGGCATCGATCGAAGGCGTGCGGGCAGCGTGGCGCAAATGTGCACCCGGTGGGCGGTTCGTACAGGTTGGGTGGGCTGCCCTTGATGCTCTCGAGCGTGGAGCCCTTCTGGTCGAGGCGCGGGATCGACCGAAGCAGACCCTGCGTGTAGGGGTGCTCGGGAGACTTGTAGAGGTCTTTGACCAACGCCTGCTCGACGATCTGGCCGCCGTACATCACCAGCACACGATCGGCCAGCCCGGCGATCACACCGAGGTCGTGGGTGATCCAGATCATCGCCGTGCCGAGTCGCTCGCGCAGGTTTCGAACGATCTCGATGATCTGGGCCTGGACCGTGACGTCGAGGGCGGTGGTTGGCTCGTCAGCGATCAGCAACTGTGGAGAACATGCCAGCGCGATAGCGATCATCACGCGTTGGCGCATGCCGCCCGACAACTCGTGCGGGTACGACTTGAGACGCTGCCGAGCATCGGGCAGACCGACCATGGTGAGCAAGTTGGCAGCGGTCTCGTTGGCCATCTTCGAACCGCAACGGAGATGCAGCTTGAGCGGTTCGGTGATCTGGTTCCCGATCGTCAGGACAGGGTTGAGCGAGGTCATCGGATCTTGGAAGATGAAGCCGATCTTGCCGCCGCGAACCGACCGCAGGCCGACGTTGTCCATGGCGATCAGATCGTTGCCTTCGAACACGGCTGAACCCTCGACGATCCGACCGGGCGGCATCGGGATCAGACGCAACAGCGACATCATGGTGACGCTCTTGCCTGACCCGCTCTCGCCGACGACACCGAGGAACTCACCGGGACGCAGCGTGAAGCTCACCTGGTTTACTGCATGGACGACGCCGTCGGGCGTGTGGAACTCAGTGGTCAGGTCGGTGACCTTGAGTACTGGTTCTTCAGCGATCAACTCATCACTCGCCCACGGTGCTGCAACATGACGCCGAACCATAGCCCACCCGGAACCTGCGTGTCAGCAAGCCAGTCAATTCTGCGCCGGCGACCCGAATGCCGTTCTTCGCATCGTCGTCGAACCCATCGAGTTCGGCGACGCGTTCGTGCCCCCGATCGTCGCCGTGCTCGAACGGCAGAAGGACGACGGTCGCTCTGTGCCGGACGATCGAGCGTGATCAGGTTTGTGCTCCGACGCAGGAGTCGGTCGCCCCGCCTCTCAACCGTTGTCTTCGCCCCGCCCATCATCGCACCGCACGATCTCATCGATCACGGCCGGCATGATCGGAGCACGCTGGTCAAGCCACTGAACCCACAACTCGCCGTCCAACTCATTCACGCTCACCGCCCGTTCACCACAGTCGGTGGCCACGACGCCATCACCGCCCCGAGGCCCATTGTTCGACCACTCGACGACGAGCCCAGTCGATGCAACCAGTTCCCGGAACGCTTCGGGAGAACGTGGTCGACCCTCGCCCACCCAGTACAGGAGGGAGCCAACTGCGAGCACGATCACGGCGATGGCGACAACTCCCAGAGCGAGCAGCGTGCGTCGGAAGGTGGGCCCCATCGGGCAAGCCTAAGTGGCAAGGCCACGGCGGCAGATGCATCCCTGCTTCCCAACCTCGCCCGGTGATTCCGTGACGTGCCCTCGGTGTGACGTGCCCTCGGCTCGGCCATCGGTCACCGCCATCGGCGGACTTCGTGAGCTCGCGAAAACGACAACTCGTCGGACGAGTCGCGGACAAAGTCGATCTGCTGCCCTACTCGATCGCCTTGGGGTGGCCGACGCTCGCATCAGTCATCCAGACCGTGGCTCGGTCGTCGTCGATGCAGTACCAGATCCGACCGTCGGCGGTGACTTCGTGCTGCCATTGATCCATCTCGACGCCGTTCACCATCGGCGCAGCTGTTGCGCTGCGACGCACACAAATCTGCCCATCCGACCTCGCACGATCGGTCAGCGTGCTGGAGCGTGTACTCCGACTTCTTCGTCGGGCGTTGGACGCTTCGCTTGGATTTCGCCATTGGTCAGGGACGCTGGACGCGCTTGCTGACCGGGTTCTCAAACGGCCCGACCGGGCTCGCTCCGCTCGCCCACGCGCGAGCGGTGCCGCGCCATGCCGAGAGTGAGTCGAGCAATGGTCGCCAGGTGTCGAGAGATGCGCAGGTCTCGGCGAGTGGTCCGACCTCGGCGGCGAGCTCGATTTGATCGTCGATCGGCAAGACGCGAGTCCACGGCCAAGCGGCATTCAGGATCGCGCACACACGTTGGGGTGTCTCGGTGGTGACGATGGCGCTGAGTCAGCGCGCACATCTCGTGCATGACTGCCGCGATGTCATGTTCAGGTTGGGAGATTCGCAGCGTCTGGGTTCCGCGGGTAATGGTCACCTCGCCGGCAGCGTCGAGGGCCTTTCCAACCTCGGTTGGCTTCTTCGCCAGATCAGACCACTGGAACACAGGGGCAACGGTAGCGGTGGACATGGAGACACCATACAACCAGTTCCGAACTAATTCGGCATCACTTCCGAACGAATGCCGAACAGGTTACCGACGGCCTGCACCCCGTAGGCCTCTCCAGCGAGCGAAATCGACTGACCGTTCGACGCTCACGCCGTAGTCGATTGGCCGCCAGGTTCGTCTCAGTCGCCGATTGCCATACGTTCAGATCGCATGGGAAGCGACCGGTGAAAGTCCCTCGCCCTAGGACTCCTCCGACTTCCGAAACCAACGGACCCGCTTGCCCGGATGCTCATTGGGCTGCGCGATTGCCGGGCGAGTGTCCGGCCGCTCTCTCGTCAGTCGCGTTGCTCGTCGGGCCAACCGAGATCGAACTCGATGCCGAGCAGCACGATGCTGCCGTCGGCGACGAGCTGTCCGACCACCACCGATGCTGCGACGAGAGTGCCACCAACGACCAATACCCGATAGTCGCTACGGTCCGGGTACACGATTGGGAGCGAGTCGAAGTTCTCCGCGAACTCATCGACGACCGTCGGGAGGTCGATGACGATGAAGTCGGTACCTGACGGTTCTCCGTTCGGGCCGCGGTCACCGCCGAGCTGGCGGTCGAGGTCATCGAAGAATGCCTGGTCGACCCGCACAGTCCGGCGGCTGGTCACCGTTCGGGTGTCGGGGCGTCTTGATTCGCAGAGATGTGCGCTTCGATCTTGCGTCGAGTCCGTTCGAGAAGCTCCGGCGACACCTTGCTCAGGTCCGTTTCGAAGCCGGCGCGCACGATCGACTGGCGTTCGTTCGGGCTCATCTGCTCCAGCTCCTCTGCTGACCAGATCTTCGATGTATCCATGGCCACACGGTACCAAGCTGAGCTGCGGTGGGTGGCTCAACAGAGGTCTCGAAGCGAAGCGGTCAGGCCACCTCCGCTGTTCGCCTTCACCAACCAAGCAACCCTGCTCAGTCGTCTCAATCAGGACCGCTGCACGGATGGTTCGGCCGGTGCCCGCTCGACGGGATCGAAGCCGAAGGGCGTCGCACATCGGGATCGACATCCGTACGCTCTCGGCCAACTCGTCGCGGTGCGTCGAACGTCAACATTGGTGGGGTCGAGAACGTCCCGACCCGACCTACTTCACGCCGGCGGTGCGGCGCGGACCCGAGCGTTCCGGGCCGCGACTACGGGCGCCTGTCGGACGTCGATCTGCGTCGCTGGTTGACCTCGCCGGTCAGGCGGCATCCGTCAAGCAAGTGATCGATTTTCTGGTTGTACATAGCTGGTTGTACATAGTCAGAAATATGTCGGCAACAGTCGGGCTGAAGTACGTGGCTCGATATTGGCGACATGACAAATCAACTGACCCGCTCAACCCTCGACCGCACCACTGGTCGACCGACACCAGCACGCAAGTTCCAGCCACCGTCCGTCCCTTCAGCACAGCAGCCCGGCAAGCGCCGGGGTTGGCGGGTTCCGGCCGGCATCGCCACCGCTGCGGTCATCGCCGTCGTGGCTGTTTCCGTCTCGGGCGATGATTCACCCGAACCGGCCGTCGCACCGGCCATCGAGTCTGCGACGGCTCAGCGTCCCTCGTACCTGATCGTCCAGGACTACATCGACGCCGCCCTGGCCGAGAACCGGCATGCCGCGGCGGCGAACGCTGACGCACAGCGCCCGGCACATCTGGTCGTGCAGAGCTACATTGACGGCCCGCTGGCCGAGCGCAAGCTGCAAGCCGAGACCGGCAACCTGTCTGCACCCGAAACAGTCGAGTACTACGTCGACGCTGCGTTGGCAGAACGCCAGCTCGAAGATGCCCTCGTGAAGCTGCCGTCGTACCAGATCGTTCAGCACTACATCGATGCTGCGTTGGCGGAGAATCAGGCGTCGTCGACCGTTGCCGGTGGGGTCGAGCGTCCGGCGTATCGGATCGTGCAGGATGAGATCGATGCCGCTCTGGGCGAAGCGCAGTTCGGCGTCGGCCGGGACAGGCGGTGACCGACCGGGGCAATCGTCGTCTACCAGGCGTTTCCTGCTTCTTAAGTCAGGCCTTAGTGTGCTTGTGCAGGCTGCGTCGAGAAGTCACGGGCAATGCACGTTGATCGGACCGAGGGGGATCTGATGGAGTTCCGGGTACTGGGGAAGCTGGAGGCGCTGCGAGACGGTGCGCCAGTCGACCTCGGTGCGTTCCGGCAGCGTGCATTGCTCGGATTGCTGTTGACGTCGCCGAACACGGTGTGGTCGACGGATCAGATCATCGACGGGCTGTGGGGCGACGACGTGGGCGCCGACCGCCAGAACGCACTCTGGGTGTATGTCTCGGGCCTCCGCAAGGCGTTGGAGCCGGGCCGGGAGAAGCGATCGGAGGGCACGATCCTGCTTACCCGGTCGCCGGGCTATCTCGTCGAGGTCGGTGCCGAGGAGATCGATTCGCTTCGTTTCGAACGCCTGTTGAACGAAGGGCGCAATCTGCTCGACACCGATCCGGCCGCCGCAGGACTGGTGCTCGGGGAGGCCCTTGCGATGTGGCACGGACGGCCGTTCGAGGAGTTCACGTACGAATCGTGGGCGCAATCGGCGATCACCCGGCTGGAAGGGCTGCGGCTTGAAGCGGTCGAGGCTCGGATCGACGCCGACCTGATGCGCGGTATATCGCGCGAGCTGGTCTCCGAGCTGGAGTCGCTGGTCCGCGAGCACCCACTCCAGGAGCGGCTCACCGGTCAGTTGATGCTGGCCCTCTACAGGTCAGGCCGCCAGGCCGACTCCTTGCGGTCGTACCAGCTGCTGCGGGCCCGGCTCGGCGAGGAGCTCGGCATCGAACCGGGCGCCGAGATCCGGCGGCTCGAGGAGCGGATCGTCACCGGCGACGACGCGCTCACGGCCGGTCCTCGGGCCCTCACCGGTTCGGGACCCCAGCCGGGCCTCGCGGTGCGTGGCTACGAGCTGCGTAACCGGCTCGGTGAGCGTGGTTCGGGGGTGCTGTACCGCGCGTTCCAGCCGACCGTGGGCCGCGAGGTGGCGATCAAGGTGATCCGCCCGGAGTTGGCCAACGACCCCGGGTTCATCCGCCGGTTTGAGGCAGAGGCGCAACTGGTCGCCCGGTTGGAGCACCCCCATATCGTGCCGCTCTACGACTACTGGCGCGAGCCCAACGCGGCCTACCTCGTCATGCGCTTGATGGTGGGCGGCAACCTCGCCGACGTGCTCGAACGCAGCGCGCTGGTGCCCGAGCAGGCGAGCCGGGTCGTCGAGCAGATCGGCAGCGCGCTCCAGACCGCACATCGATCGGGCGTCGTGCACCGCCATGTCACGCCGTCGAACATCCTGATCGACGGCGACGGCAACGCCTACCTGGCCGACTTCGAGATCGCGGTCGGCGCCGGCTCCAACCACAGCGGATCGAAGTCGGAGCGACCGTCCAACTACCAGCCGCCCGAACAACGGGCCGGCGATCCTGCCGGCCCGGCGTGGGACGTCTACGCGCTGGGCGTCGTGATGGCGCAGGTGTTGACCGGGCTGGCGGGCGAGATCGCACAGATTCGCGGTGCGCTGCACCCCGAGGTCGTCAAGGTGATCGACCGCGCCACCGACGTCGACCCCCAGCGGCGATACACGTCCATCGCTCCATTCGCCGCCGAGCTACAGGCAGCTCTCGGCGCCACCCAGGTCGGCGAGCTCGCATCGCTCACCGACGCCGACAACCCGTACAAGGGATTGCGGTCGTTCGATTCCGCCGACGCGACCGACTTCTACGGTCGTGAGCGGCTGGTCGAGCGGTTGCTGGCGCGCCTCGGTGAGCCGGGTGAGCGGGGTCGATTCGTCGCCGTCGTCGGCCCGAGTGGAAGCGGGAAGTCGAGCGTCGTGAAGGCCGGTCTGTTGCCGGCGATCCGGCGCGACGGTCTCACCGGCAGCTGGTTCACCGTGGAGATGACACCCGCCCCGCATCCATTCGAGGCGCTCCAGGATGCCCTGTTCGGTGTCGCCGTCGACCCACCCGCATCTCTGCTCGAGTTGCTCGCCGACCACGACAGCGGCATCCGCAAGGCGGTCGGGCGGGTGCTGCCGGACGACGGTTCGCAGCTCCTCCTGGTGGTCGATCAGTTCGAGGAGTTGTTCACCCAGGTGGACGCCGAGACCGCCGACCGGTTCCTCGACGCCCTGGTGAGTGCAGTCACCGACGAGCACAGCCGGCTGCGCGTGGTCGCGACGTTGCGCGCTGACTTCTACGACCGGCCCCTGCGCCACCGGGGCCTCGGTGAGCTGCTCCGCGAGGGCACCGAGATCATCACCCCGATGACGCCGGAGGAGCTCGACCGTGCGATCACGGGGCCGGTGGAGCGGTCTGGCATCACGTTCGAGCCGGCTCTCGTCGCCCAGCTCGTGCGTGACGTCGTCGACCGGGCCGGCGCACTGCCCCTCCTCCAGTACACACTGACCGAGCTCTTCGACGGTCACCGGGGCAATCGGATCACACTCGCCGGCTATCACGAGCTCGGCGGGGTCTCCGGGGCGCTCGTGAAACGGGCCGAAGGCCTGTTCGCGGGGCTCGGGGAGGAGGCCCGTGATGTTGCGCGCCAAACGTTCCTGCGATTGGTCACGCTCGGCGAGGGGGCCGACGACACACGGCGCCGGGTTCTGCGAGCCGAGCTCGAACAACTCGCGGTCGACCGACGGTTCCTCGACGGGGTGCTCGATGCGTTCGGTCGCCACCGGCTTCTCAGCTTCGACCGCGACCCGGTCACTCGCAGCCCAACGGTCGAGATTTCCCACGAGGCGCTGCTGACCGAGTGGACTCGACTGCGGGAGTGGATCGACGGGGCCCGCCACGACGTCCGCAACCAACGCCGCTTGGCAGACGCGATGCGGGAGTGGATTGCTGCTGAGCGCACCCCTGCGTATCTGTTGCGCGGCGGACGCCTCGAACAACTCCGCGGTTGGGCCTCGATGACGACGCTCCCGCTGTCGGAGCCCGAGCAGGAGTTCCTCAACGCCAGCATCGCCGAAGCCGACCGGGTGGCGGCGGACGAGCACGAGCGCGATGAGCGCGCAGCCGAAGCTGAACGACGCGAGCGCCAGCGCGCCCGTCAACTCGTCGGTGTGGGGGCGATCGGCGTCGTGATCGCGCTGCTGGCGGTGTTCGGCATCGTGCAGTGGCGATCGGCCTCCGGCGCCAAGGACGACACGGACAGCTTGCTGACCGTGTCTGAGCTCGTAAGCGCTTCCGAGGTGGCCTACGCCAACGATGATCCAGAGCTGGCGCTCCTGTACGCCGTTCAGGCGGTCCGCGAGACGGTCGACCTCCGATTCGCCGACGAAGATGCCGTCGACGCAGTCCATTTCGCCCTTCAGCAGCTGAGCGTGCAGTACGACGTCACGCCTGAGACACCGGTGGCGATCCGTTCCGGACCGAAGGGGCTCGCCGGCGTCTACGCCCTCCCGCCCGCCGACCTGGTCGCCTTCGCCGATACCGCGGTGGACCGCACACTGACCGACCACGAGTGCGCGCCGATTTTCGACGGGCCATGCCCGGACCGGATTCCGCTGCCAGACGATCTCCCGCTCCGAAACGGCTTGGAGGCGTACGGAGCGACTGCGCCCGGCCCGATGGCGCTCGCCGGCACGCGTGTGGCCATCGCCGCGCCGGCGCTGCGCAGCGAGCCGGGCCTGGAACGTCAATACGAGGACTTCACGGCCCGGACCGGGATCGCAGTCGATGTCGTATCGAACACCGGAGAGGGCCTGCTGGCGCTCGCCTCCGGCAATCTCGAGCTGCCCGACACGATGACCTGGGGTGGCCACCTCCCGGAATGGGCCCAACCCCTGGTGCTCGACCTGGGTCGATTCCTCGATCACGATACGCTGCGCTCCGACTTCGGCGACTACATCCTGAATATCGGGATGAGCGACGAGGCGTCGTCGCTCGGGAATCTGAACGTCGAGGCGTACGGCATCCCACTCGACGCCGACCTGAAGGGCCTCGTGTTCTACCCGAAGGCCGCCTTTGCCGATGCGGGGTACGACGTGCCGGCGACCTGGGACGAGCTGATCGGGTTGTCGCGCCGAATCGTCGAAGACGGTCGGTCGCCGTGGTGCATGGCGTTCGAGTCGGGCTTTCCGTTCAACGGCTGGCCGGGCACCGACCTGATCGAGAGCCTCGTCCTCATCTCCGCCGGACCGAGCGTCTACGACGGCTGGTCAGATGGTCGGATCCGGTTCAGTGATCCCGACGTGGCAACCGGTGCGCGCATGGCGGACTCGCTCATCTTCGAACCCGGCTTCATCCGGGTCGGACCGGAAGCGATAAGCAACGAGAACTTCACCGAGCAGATGTTCAACCTGTTGCAGCGCGATCCGACGACGGGCGAAATCGACCCGGACTGTTGGTTGTTCCCCCAGGGCGATTTCATGCTCGGCGCCGTGCCGCCAGGCACCGTGATCGGTCAGGACGTCGACTTCTTCCCGGTTCCGCCGCTCGAGGCCGGTTCGACGACACCGGTCATCGGCTCGCTATTCAGTACGTACGGACTCGTCGATCGACCAGAGGTTCGGCTGTTCCTCGAGTACGTGGCCGACCCGAAGTGGGGCGAGATCTGGGCGGCCGAGCCGGGCAACGGCTTCATCTCGCTCAACCAACGTTTTGACGCTGGCATGTTCGCCCCGACTGCGGACGATCCCTCCGCCGAAGTCCGGGGCCGCCTGTTCACCCAGACGCGCGAGGCGCTGGCGGCCGGGGCGTTCCGCCTCGACGCATCGGACTCGATGCCACCCAAGATCGGTGGCTGGCTCGACAACCCACCCACCCAATCGGCGTTCTACGCCGGCATGCTCGACTGGGTCGATGGCGTGAGGACGATCGACCAGGTCCTTGTCGACATCGACGCCGCATGGGATGCCCTGCGAGCCGATGGCGACGGATAGCCCCACACCCCTCGTGATCGGCGTTCAGACGTGCCTTCCAACGCTGGCGCTGCATGCCGCTCCCACGACGAGCAATTCGACGATCGTTCTGCGGCCCGGCGCAGGTGCTTCTGCTCGATACGAGCGTTCTGACCAGGCTCCGCCAGCCATCGATCCTACGGCGAATCGAAGAACTGGACGGTGCGGGCCTCGCACACACGACCATGACCGACCTCGAGATCGGCTTCTCGATCCCGAACGCCGACGAATGGGATAGGTTCGCCGTTGCACTCGGAGCGTTCCGTCGAATCGACGTCGAAGCACATCACTTCGACCGCGCCGGTCAAGTCCAGCACGACCTCGCCGCCAACGGACTCAAGGGACGCAAGGTGCCCGGTCTCCTCATCGCGGCGGTCGCCGAGGTCGCCTCGCTCACGGTCATGCATTGCGACGCAGACTTCAACCACATCGCAGCCATGACCAGACAACCGACTCAATCGGTCGTCGAGCGCGGATCGATCGACTGATCACCTCCTCACGACCAGCGTCATCGAAACCGAAGACCGCCCGATAACCCGCCGCAGAATCACGGCCTCCGACCAAGCCGGGCCCGGCGCAGTGCGGCCCAAGCGTGACCTCACACTTTCACGGCCATATAAACCAGAATCGAGCGCTCGGCGCATCTCACTTGAGGAACGCTCATCGACACGCGTGCATACGAGGAAGCCGACGGTCACGTGCCCTGACCAGGCCCGTCTCACATAGGTGGTACGGAAGGATTCTCATTGAACAGGGGCTATTCGTTACACAGCGCGCTTGACGCTGCCGAACGTCTGCGACCGGTTCCAAGGACACTTCAGAAGCCGATGTCGAGCGATTGGCCTTCGAGTCCTCGGAGGATCGGTTCGACGGTTGGGGGCTTGGGATGGATCATCCGCTTCGGCGGTGTGATCACGTCTCGGGCGTCGGAAGCGACCTCGCTGGCTCGATGCCAGGCCTCGGCGGCGTCACGCTCGGTGGGCGCTGCGGCCAATTTTCGTGCGGCCGTCGGTGATGCCTTGTTCGAGGCGGTATTGCTCGATTTCCAGGGACAGCGCGGACCCAGGCTCTGTCCTTGGGCCTGTCGATCGGGCGCTTGGCGTGGGTCTTGGTGATGTAGGTCGGTGGGTCGTGGACAACTCGGTTCGACTGGAACAGGATGGTTCTCGGACCCCAACCAGGGTTCAGACGGCAGAGCTCAACGATGCGGACCTCCACCTCCGGTCGCATCTGATGCGGACACGAACCCGGCGTCGACACATGATCCACCAGGCCGGCGATCCCATCAGCCGCATAGCGCCGCAACCAGCGATGCACCGTCTGACGCGTCACCCCGAGCCGAACCGCCACATCGGTCACCGTCGAAGCGTCGTTCAACACCTCGAGCACTGCCTGATAGCGCTGCTCCACCAGCCCCAACTCCACCAACACGATGACGACCTCCCCGGACTCGACGACCCTGCAGGTCATCATCGAAGAGGCTCAGCACCGACAAAAGAACCAATCAGGTGTAACGCAGGTACCGGAGCCAGTGTCGCCCAGGTACCGGAGCCAGTCCCCAAAGTGGAACACAACTACCGGAGCCAACATGTCCACTATGAACCGGGACAGCACACCGATGTATTGCGGACACGTGCTGACATGTCACGGACAAACGGCAATGACCAGGGCTTTCGCCCTGGTCATTTGGTGTCGAAGGGGGGACTTGAACTCCGGAAAGCCGATTGTCCGTGGTTGTCCGCTGGTGTCCGTAGTTGACCGTTTTACCTGTTCAGCATGTATTTTCGATGACGACTCGTGTCGTGTAGTGATGTCTGATACCCGCTAGTTTCGTCCAGTTCGCGGACAAACTGCTGACAAATTGCTGACAAGCGACACCGCGATCGGCGTGCTGTTTGACGCACCGAACTGCGTCAGTCCGAGCGCGTTGGCAAGCCTGCGAGCAAGGCGACCGAACGCTTCGCGAGCGCGCTGAGGTCGGGCGACTCGGCGATCCGTTCGAGCACAGCTCGCTCCTTCCGGGTGAGGTTTGCCTGTTCGCGATCGGTCGGGCCGAGCAGGCGCGCCAATGAGTCGACGTCGCGCAGGTGCTTCGCTCGTTCTGCCGAGGTTTGGGAGACGATCTGCGTCACGGCGGCAACCTTGCCGAGCAACGCGCCGACAAGGTTGGACGACGCACGCGAGCGGCCGAGCCGTCGGCGAGTTCGACTTGGACGACGCTGCTGCGGACGAGTGCCTGGCTGCCGCCGGGAGCCTCGACCGTTCGTCCGCTTCCGAGCTCCAAGCCGAGCGCGGCTTCCAGTTTGTCCGGCGCGAGAACGTCGATGGTCGCACCGGCACGCGCGTAACGGTGAGCGATGCCATCGGCGCTCGGGACCACCTGCTCGAAGCCTGCGTCGGTCAGGGTCTGATGAACTCGGGCGAGGCCGGTCGGCTCGACTCGCAGGTCGATGACGACGTCGACATCGTCGGTCGGTCGCGTGTCGAGCGCACCTCGTTCGATCTCGAGCAGGAACACCATCTGACCACCGACGACAAGGCAATGATCACCGAGAGTCGACGCCAGTTCGACGAACGCCAGCCACGATTCCTGTTGTCGACCAGCAAGCGGCGGTAGGCGAACCAATGGGGCGTCAACCATTGGCGACCAGTTCCTCGGCTGCAATCCAGTGCCGCGGGTCAGCCGAGTCGAGGAGGTCGAGTGCGACAGCGCCTCGCGGTGCCGAAGCGCCGAGCGGGATGATCGCCCATGCGTCGTCCTCGACGACTCGGAGTCGGATCGAACCGAGCGGGTCACGAACGACAGCCACGAGCGAGTCCAGCTGACCAATAGCGCCCCGCGAGAGGTACAGGTCGTGATCGTCAGAAGCGATCAACGACGCCCCAAACGCGATCGCCCCTCGCACCCCGCTCGCCAATGCGCCGACGGCCCGGGGCAGTGACTCCAAGTCGGGTGGCTCATCTCGCAGCGAACGATTTCGGCCCGGCGCTTATAGCGACCTGGCCGACTCAGGTCGACGTCGCCAGCAACGATCTCGCGCCACGCCCGGACAGGACCCAGCGGCCGGCCACCCGGCCGGGACGAGTGCTGGCGAGCGACGAGCGCATCCCTCGGAACGGCCCACGCATTGCCGAACCGCTGCGCGGGCAACTCGCCAGCCACAACGAGTTGACGGACGCGGTCGGACGACACACCCAAGATGCTCGAAGCATCCGACAGCGACATCAGGTTCGACGGCATATTACGAATCTATTGGATTTCTCCAATAGATTCAAGCTGTAACCGAACCGGACGGTCGGGGCGCCCCCGGGCCATCATTGGCCGGCAAGGCTGAATTCGTCTCAGAAGCCGATCGGCATCCGTGCGTTCGCGGCGAAGGAGTCGTGATCACTCGTGGCGGCGAGTGATCATGCGTTGCCTTCGGGACGCCTCGACCTCAAACAGCGTCACATCAGCCGCGGTGGATGCCGCCAGCGCTCGCGAACGCGCCACACACGATCCAATCACCGCACCTCGTTGAGCGCACCCGCACACTTCGCCACACAGAATCCCTGCCGCAGGGCCCTAGGGAGCGCCCCAGTCCGATGCCCCTTTGTTGTCAAGCGCTGGGCCTCGAACCGCTCCTGCACGCCTGCCAGGCGGTGTATCCCGACATCGCCACCGAGGCGCTCGACTGAACGTCGAGCGGCTCAGGGGCGCAGGTTGGTGTCGATCACCGCCGCGATCATCAGGGCGCTGAGCCGGGCGACCTCCTCCACCGGCTGGCCGAGATCGACCACGAGCGACTGGGTGGTGTAGCTCGACACCGCCATCGCCATCGCTTCGACCACCACGTCGGGTGCAGCCGCGGTGCCGCCGGCGGCACTCCAGGCCTGGTCGGTGAGTTGGCGGGTGGCGCGGCGACGCATCGCCCGCCGACGCTCGTCGACGTCGCGCAGCTCCGGGGCGAGCTGATCGACAGGGCTGCTGGTGAGCTGCCAGATGGCGAGTCCGGCGGCGAGGTGGCTTCGATGGGTGTGCTCGATGATCCTCGTCAGCCAGTCGTCGAGCGATCCATCGATGGCGGCGATCGACGCCAGCTGGGTCTCGTACTCGACGAGGGCAGACTCGATCGCCGCTCGTACCAGTGCGTCGCGCGAGTCGAAGTAGCGGAAGAGCGACCGGCGGCTGATCCCCGAACCGTCGGCGATCTGATCCATCGTGAGCGACAGGCCCTGGGTCGCCAGCAGCAGTCGGGTGGCCTCGACCGCCTGCGTCCGGATGAAGTCGGCCCGATTGGCGGACACCTCGGTGGTCGACATGCCAGGCACGGTAGCAGGAACTCGCCATGGTGGCACTTGGCAGGTGCCACGATGGCACTCTACGATGCCACGCATGGCGATCGAGGCTCCCGGCCGCAACGACTACGACCTGTTCGACCCGGACTACGTAGCCGACCCAGCGATCACATGGGCGCGCTTTCGCGCCGAGTGCCCCGTTGCGCATTCCGATGGATACGGCGGCTCGTGGCTGCCGACGCGCTACGACGACATCACCGCTGTCGCCCGCGACGTCGAGACGTTCTGTTCGTCGCAGGGAGTGAGCGTCATCGAGGTCGCCGACCGCAACGAGACCCTCACACAGGGAAGCCCGCCGATCGACGCCGACCCGCCGCTACACACATGGACCCGTCGCCTCATGCTGCCGGCGATGTCACCGCAGTCGGTGTCGTCATACGAGCCCGGCACGAGGGAACTGTGCCGGTCGTTGATCGCATCGTTCATCGGGTCCGGCCGCGCCGGCACGCGGCCGCTGACGTACGCGCAGCAGCTGCCGGTCAGGGTGATCGGAGCGCTGCTGGGTGTGCCCGAGGAGCACAGCGACCGCTTCGTCGGGTGGGTCCGCTCGATCGTCGAGTTCGGCCACGACGTCGAACGCCGCCACGGTGCGATGGTCGAATTGGCGCAGTTCCTCCAGCGGGAGATCGCCCAGCGCCGCCTCGACCTCGGTACCGATCTGATCAGCCACCTGGTGCTCGCCGAACACGACGGCGAACCGATCGACGAAGCGCTGATCCTGGGCGAGGCGGCCATCCTGCTGGTCGCGGGCGTCGACACCACATGGAGTGCTATCGGGTCGGCGCTGTTCCACCTCGCCTCGCATCCCGACGACCGGCGCCGCATGGTCGACGACCCCGACGTGTGGCCACTCGCTATCGAGGAGTTCCTCCGCTTCTACTCCCGTCACGATGGCGCGCACCGCCACCACCGACGCCGAGATCGACGGGTGCCCGATCAGCGCCGGCGACCGCGTGCTGCTGAGCTTCCGCCGCCGATCGCGACGAGGCCCACTTCGAGGAGCCCGACCGGTTCGTGATCGATCGAGCGCAGAAC
>CAVOWX010000016.1:0-116347 GCA_963700265.1 uncultured Acidimicrobiaceae bacterium
TAAGTTCAGTGCCATAAACTGGCAAGACGGAATCCGCAACGATTCGCGGAGTAATGACCCACTTCCCAGAGACGCGGAAATCCAAAATCCAAATATCGAAACTCGAAACAAATTCGAATGACCTAAATCCAAATGATCAAGACCCTAAACCCGACTCCCGCCGCTCTTGTTTGGAATTTTGAGCATTAGGATTTTGATATTGTTTAGGATTTGGGATTTCGGATTTGGTGCTTCGGCCTCCCGCCCGTCATAGAAGAAAATACATAGCCAAAATGCATGACAGAACTTCTGAGACTCGGAACTAGCCGGAACGCCGGCAGCTCACCTTCTCGGATTTTGTTTGCAGCGCCCGGGTAGCTGTGATAAAAGAACATGATTTTAGATAATCCGAACGCGAAAGGAGTGTAAGACATGCGCGTGGAAAAACTGGGACGTGGAATCATCCTCCTGGCAAGCGTCGTCTGCTTGGCGCTCCTGCTCACGGCCTGTGCAGGCAGATCCAAGCCCAGAGCCGACACCCTCCAGACCCTGCAGTTTCAGACCCAGCAGGCCTTGGAGAAGGCCGAGGCCGCCCTCAGGGAAGCCCAGGCCGCCAAGAACGCCGGCGCTGATGCCGCCCGCCGGGCCGAGGCTGCTGCTGACCGCGCCGAAGGCGCTGCCAAGGCTTCCGAGCAGTCCGCCTTGAAGGCTTCCGCCGCGGCCGACAAGTCCGAGGCCATGGCCAACAAGGCCGAAAACATTTTCATGAAAAAAATGAAGAAGTAGCGCCTCCGCCGAGCCGGCTTCGTCCAGGGATCCCGTTGCCGGGACCGGCTTCGGGATCCCTTTTTTACTCCCCTTTCTTGACACGCCGGCGAACGCCACCTTATATTCCATCACCTGAAAATATTGCGAGCGCTCCCCTGCCGACGCAGGCAGTGTGGCGCCCGATTTCTGTGAGGTGCAAAGCATGATCCTGGAGATTTTGGAGACCGGCCCTTTGATGGTCAGCTGCTACGTTGTAGGAGATGAAACCACCCTTGAAGCGGCGGTTTTTGACCCCGGCGGCGACGCGGACGAGATCCTGAAGGTGCTGGCCCAACACCGCTTGACGCTCAAGTACATCTTTAATACCCACACCCACTGGGACCACACCGGCGGCAACCACGAGCTGCAGGCGGCGACCGGGGCCGCCATCCTGACCCATCGCGACGAGGCCCCGGCTCTTCAGGGGACCCGCAAGATGGCCGTTGAGATGGGGGTCCTATCGAGATCAGCGGGGCCGATGCCGTCGACGTGATGACCGGGTTCCCCTGGAACGTCCGTTGGCCGAAGGTGATCGGTGTCAAGCTGACCGGCAACCTGTCGGGCTGGAGCTCGCCCAAGGACGTCATCCTCGAAGTCGCCCGCCAACTCACCGTCAAGGGCGGCACCGGCGCGATCGTCGAATACTTCGGACCCGGCGCCGACAGCATCTCGGCCACCGGCAAGGCCACGATCTGCAACATGGGTGCCGAGATCGGCGCTACGACGTCGCTGTTCGGCTACGACCACAACATGTCGCAGTACCTCAAGGCGACCGGCCGCGAGGCGATCGCCGACGCCGCCGATCGCGTCGCCGATCACCTGCGCCCCGACGACGGCGCCAACTACGACGAGACGATCGAGATCGATCTCGATCAGCTCAAGCCGCTGATCAACGGACCGCACTCGCCCGACCGCGCCCACAAGGTCGGCGCCGCCGGCGTCGGCGCCGAGGCCCGCGCCAACGGTTGGCCCCTGACCCCGTCGGCTGCCTTGATCGGTTCGTGCACCAACTCGTCGTACGAGGACCTCACCCGCGCCGCCTCGATCGCCCGCCAGGCCGCTGCCCGAGGCCTCACCGCCAAGGTGCCGCTGCTGGTCACACCCGGTTCCGAACAGACCCGCGCCACGATCGACGCGCGACGGATTGCTGGCCGATCTCGAGGCGATCGGCGCCACCGTGCTCGCCAACGCCTGCGGGCCATGCATCGGCCAGTGGTCGCGGCCGGCGTCGATCACCGGCGAAGCGAACACCATCGTCAACTCCTACAACCGCAACTTTCCCAAGCGCAACGACGGCTCGGGCCACACGTTGGCGTTCGTCACGTCACCCGACACCGTGATGGCGATCGCCCTCGCCGGCCGGCTCGACTTCGACCCCACGACCGACACGATCACGGCTCCCGATGGCAGCGAAGTGTCGCTCGACGCCCCGATCGGCCAGGTGCTTCCCGACGCCGGCTACGACCCGGGCGAGGACACCTTCACCGCTCCCCGGCCGACGGCAGCAACATCCAGGTGGCGGTCAGCCCCACCAGCGACCGACTGCAGCTGCTCGAGCCGTTCCCGGCTTGGGACGGCAACGACTACTACAACTTGCCGGTCCTGGTGAAGGCCCAGGGCAAGTTCACCACCGACCACATCTCGATGGCCGGGCCGTGGCTGAAGTATCGCGGCCACCTCGAGAACATCTCCGGCAACCTCTACATCGGTGCCGTGAGTGCCTACAACGAAGGCATCGTCGGGATGGGCAAGAACCAGCTCACCGGGGAGCGTCAGAGCTTCCCCGACACCGCCAAGGCCTATCACGAAGCCGGTCAGCCGTGGGTCGTGATCGGCGACGAGAACATGGGTGAGGGCTCCAGCCGCGAGCACGCTGCCATGGAGCCCCGCTTCCGGCTCGGCTTGGTGGCGATCGCCCGCAGCTTCGCCCGGATCCACGAGACGAACCTCAAGAAGCAGGGCATGGTGCCGCTCACGTTCGCCGACCCGGCCACCTACGACCTGATCGACGAGGACGACCGCATCAACGTGCTCGATCTGCCTCCGGTGCCGGGAAAGAACGTGCACTGCCAGATCGTGAAGCCCGACGGTTCGACGATCGACTTCGAGGGCAAGCACACCTTCAGCCCCGAGCAGGTCGACTGGTTCACAGCCGGTTCAGCACTGAACATCGTGCGAGCCAAAGTCGCCGCCGGCGAGACCTGACCCCCACCCCGTTCTCTGCAGCAAACCGGGGTCGAATAGGCGGTGGTTTGCTGAACAGCACACGGGTCGTTGACGTACCGGTCGAGGTCGCGCCAACGACCCACATGAGGCGGGCTGCTGGAAGTCGTTTGGGATTGCGGCTGGTGTGATTGGAGCGGGAAGGAGCCTCGATGCCGGTGGTGGTCGCTAGCAGAGACTGGGTTGTCGGTATCCGCCAGCCAGCTTCCAGGTCGGGCGAATCAGCATGCGGGTCGAACTGGGCCGGGTGGCGCCTTCGGTCGTGGCGACGTTCCCGTAGTTCGTCGGCCGGGTGGCACGGTCCCGGTCGGCGCGTGCCGGGTTGGTGCGGGGTCCGGGGACTGGGTTCCTGGGCCGAACGGGGTCTCGAGCGGTTGCTGCCGTCGATGCCTGGTTTCCGGCTGAGGGCGTGCCCGCTGGTGGGGCAGTCCCGGCGAGCGTTCCCAGAGTTCGTTGCTACAGCTGGCGCTGCCCCGCTCGCTGCTGTGCCGCTGCGTTGTTGCTGATGTCGCGTCTCAACGGGCGTTGTCCCAGTCGGTGCTGTGCCCGATTGCGCTGTTGCTGATGTTGCGGTCCAGCTGGCGCTGTGCCGCAGGACGCTGCCCTCGATGCCGCTGTGCTGGCGGTTGGTGTTCGGGTGGTTGTTGTTCTGGTTGGGTGGTTGGTGTGGTGGGTGCGGTTGGTGGTGGGGCCGGTGTGCCAGTGGGTGCCGTCTGGTCGGGTCCAGGTGGCGATCCGCCCGGTGGTCATGGTGAGGGTCCAGCGGCCTTCGTGGACGAGGTGGTGGTGTTGTTCGCATAGCGCCAGCATGTTGTCGATGTCGGTGTTGCCGAGGTTGCGCCACCAGATGATGTGGTGGATCCGGCAGTTGTCGAAGCGATGGTGCAGTGCGGGTGAGCGCAGGTGCGGTGCATCGCCCGCAACGCACGCCGTTGAGCACGGGTGGCGGTACGACGTTCACGGCCGACGTTGAGGACTTCGCCGTTGTCGTCGAGCAAGACCCCGTGAATGTTGGCGTCGCAACACAGGCGCTGCACCGTCGACACCGGGAGTTGCACGCCGGTGGAGGTTTCACAGATCGTGTCGGGGTGTTGTCCGTGGCAGGCGCTGCGCTGATCGATCAACAGCGAGATTTCGGGGATCCGTGCCCGCCCAGGCTGATCGGCTGACACCGCGGCGACGAGGGCGTCGACGTGGAGTGATCCGAACGGGACCGTCGTATTGTCGCTGCCGGTTTGTTGTTTGAGGCGGGCGAGTTGGGCGTCGATCGCAGCGTGCACGGCAGCGTCGCGGATCGGGTCGCACTCGATCAGTGTCTTGTGGATCCCTGAGATCTTGTCGACCCATCGTTTGATCGCTGACTGGTTGCGTTGCCGATCCAGTTCCGCAGCATCGTCGTTGGGGCGATGGGTGTTGCGGATCTCGTTGATCATGTTGCGGGTTTTGCGTTCGAACTCCGACACATAATCCGAAGTGGCCGAGGCGATCATCGTGTCGGCGGCGGCGTCGAGGTCGGATCGTTCGATCTCGGACAGGTTCTTGGTGAGTCGTGCCAGCACGTCGAGATGATCCGCCGACACCGCCCCGGTCGCCAACGCATCCTCCAACCCAGGAAACGTGGCGCGACTTGTTCGCGGTCTTCGGTTGCTTTGGCTTCTTTGCCGGATCGGCGTCCTTCGTCGGTGAGCGCCATCCCCGCTGCTTCGGATGCGCCGATGGCGGCGAGTTGGCGGAGGCGTCGGGTGAAGCGGATGTCGGCGGCGTCGACCCATCCGCGGATGTGGGCGTTGCGGCGGATCATGGCGACCGATCGTCGCGGTCGGCGAGGTCGGGGTCGGCGTGGAGGAGGTTGGTGAGTGCGTCGAGTACTCCGTCGTTTCGCATCGTGGGCCTCCTGCCAGTGGGTCGGGGTTGAGGTTCTTATTGTAGCAGGCCAACGACCTCGTGTCGAACGTATGTTCGTCAACATTGAGCAAAGTTCGACTGATTGACGGCGCCAAGCGGAAGTGGTGGTTCACGTCGGTCCGGCGGCACCATCCAACTTCGAGGTGCGGCTGCTCGCCTCACGCAGTCCCGTACTCCAACGATCGATACGACCACGGTGGCGACAGCGGCGATCGGCGCATCCAGTGAAGCGCGTCCACCCGACATCGCTGTCGAAGGCGTTCTGATGACGGTCTGAGGTGGCCATCCTCGTCAAGGAGTTCGCGACCGGTCCATCCGACGATCAACGGTTCGGGCGACGTCCAGCGATCCCGCCACGCGGCGGGGACAGAGTGGCCGTAGCGGTCACCGACGCGCACGATCACGATCGGCACGCCACTGATCATCACAGGTCCGAGCATGCCGAACGTCACGCCGATCGGCAGATCTGCCTGGTGGCTAGCTCGGCTGATCGAACGAGTCGCCCGACCGTGAGCCCTACGCTCACAGGCCACTCGCTACGCTCGTACGGCGTGAGTGTCGAGACGCCGTGGCCGCCGCCGTCGGGCGCAATCTGGCCGCCTCCGCCGCCATCGATCGGCTGCCCTTCGGGCGGCATGGCGCCTCGCATCGCCCGAACGAGACAACGGTTGTGGCTGGCATCTTCGCGGTTCTTGCGCAGTTCGGGTGGGCTGTCGTGATCACCGTGGTCGCGTGCACTCGATGGCGTCCCAGCCGACGACTATTCCGCGCGGAATTCGGCGACGATTCGGCTTCCTGCTGATCCTTCTAGCGAGGTCCTACCTTGGGTGCGCTCGTCGCATCACGATTGCCCAACGCTCCGCGTTCGACTGTGGCTTGCCGTCGGTACCGCGCAGGTGCCCACTTCGTCGCGTTGGTGTCGATCATCGCGAGCTGGTAGGTAGCGCATTGTCGATATCCGCCCGGTCAGCTGGGTCCAATCGCAGCCGGACGAGCAGGTCCACGCCGTTCAAGCTCCGTAGATCTTGCGCCGATTGCCCGCACGTGGCGGCTGTCTCACCGTGACGAGCTCGGCCAGTCGGACGACCTGCGAGCCGTGGCGCGGAGCACAATTCGGAACGGGTGCCATCGGCAGCACTCGATACGGGCGGCGTTTCGGACTCAGAAGCACAACGACATCGGGGCTGCGGGTATCGTGCGGCGTCGGCGGCGACAGCGGCCTCGGCCGAGTTGTGCACCACCGCAAGGCCACGTTCGGACGATGGTGGTTTGGTCAGCTACTGCTCGTCGTCTGTTGCAGAGTCGGTCAGTTTTCGGGACTGCGGGGTCCGCGGAACCAGGGTGAAGCTCGGGCGATCAGCTGCTTCGGTCAGAGCCGGCCGACTACCAGAGGGGGCGGGCGCTGAGGATTCGGCGGGCGTGGGCGACGTCGTGCTGGAGTTGCTCGATCAGGGCTTCGATGCCGTCGAACTTGCGCTCCGACCGCAGGAAGTCGACGAAACGCACCTTCGCCTGCTCGCCGTACAGGTCACCGTCGAAGTCGAGCAGGTGGGCTTCGAGCAATGAATGGTCGGCGTGCTCGTAGAACGTCGGGCGACGTCCGAGATTGATCGCACACGGATGCACACTGCCGGTCGGCCGCTCGTACCAACCGGCGTACACGCCGTCGGCGGGTAGGCAGACCCGGTTCGGTACCTCGACGTTGGCGGTCGGGAAACCCAGCAGGCGGCCGCGCTCGTCGCCGTTGACCACCACGTTCCGCGCGCCTCGAACGGCCGCCCCAGCATCCGCCCCGCCAACTCGACGTTGCCGCCGGCCAGGGCACGCCGGATCGCGGTGCTGCTGATCGGTTCGCCGATGCCGTCCCTGCGCCCGACCAGGTCCATCGGCTCGACGTCGAAACCGTAGGTCTGGCCGACTTCCCGAAGCAGCGCCACATTGCCCTCACGATTGCGACCGAAGTGGAAGTCTTCGCCGACGACGATCAACTCGGTGTGGAGACACTTGACGAGCACCCGTTCGATGAACGACAACGCCGTCTCTCTGCGACTGCGCCTCATCGAACGGCAGCACGACGGCGGCGTCGACGCCGGTCTCCTCGAGCAGTTCCATCCGCTGGTCGTGATCGGTCAAGAGCTTTGGCGCCGACTCGGGACGCACGATCGTGGCCGGGATGACGGTCGAACGTGACGACCGCCGATCGAGCGCCTCTCGCGTCGGCCATCTGACGGACTTCCGCGATGACCGCCTGATGGCCATGGTGGAGGCCGTCGTATGCCCCGATCGTGATGACCGTGCGCTCGTCCGGAAACGGCGCAGAGCTTGCATCGGTGACGACCAGCACGGGCTTTGACGTTACCCTCCGATCGCCGTCGGTAACACGACCGACGGTTTCACCTGCCATCGCGAAACGCCTCGTAGACCGCCAACAGCGCGCCCTCGGCGCCGAACACCGCCCACGGACCGTCACCGTCGACGCCGTCGAACCTGGCAGGACCCGACCGTTGGCGATCAGTGCCGCCGCTCGGCGTCGACCTCGACCCGCTCCAACCCGCGCACCGTGGTATCGACCGGCAGCAGCTCGCAGTCGTCGGGCGGACCGGCACCCGGCTCGTCGAGCCGGAACTCGCCCACCGCGGTACGGCGCAGATTGCGAAGGTGGGCTCCCCCACCCAGCAGGTGTCCGAGGTCGGCGGCCAGTGTGCGGACGTAGGTACCGGCAGAGCACTCGACCTCGATCGACAGCACGCCGGCCTCGGGACCTTCATCGACGGTGAACGAGTGGACCGTGACCGGGTCGCGGCTGTCGCTCGATCTCGATCCCCTCACGGGCCAGCTCGTGCAGCCGCTTGCCGTCGACCCGGATCGCCGACACCATCGGCGGGATCTGTTCGATCGGTCCGAGCAGGTGATCGGCAACAGCCCGGCGCGCCTGCTCGACCGTGACGGCCGGACATCTCGTGGGTGGCGGTCACCTCGCCCGCCGCGTCGAGCGTGTTCGTTTCGGTGCCGAGCACCACCTCACCGACATAACGCTTGGTGGTCTTCTCGACGAACCGCAGCAGCTTGGTGCTCATCCCGACGGCGACCACCAACACGCCGGTGGCGTCGGGGTCGAGCGTGCCGGCATGGCCGACTTGGCGTTCGTGGAACCGTTTGCCGCAGCATGCCGACGACGTCGTGACTGGTCACCCCGGCCGGCTTGTCGACGACGCACAGGCCGTGCGTGGTGGCCGGCTTACGCCTGGCCACGACGTTGACGATCCTCGCGGAGGATGTCGTCGATCCGCTCGGCGGACCGCAATGCGATATCGGCACGGAAGTCGAGGATCGGGGTCTTCTTGGCCCGAATCTGTTTGGCGATCGACGACTGCAGCCGAGCGCGGTGAGCCGCCAGCGCCTCGATGATCTGCTCGTCGCCCTCTTCGCCGGCGAGCGAGTCGAAGTAGACGTGGGCCCGGTTGAGCTCGTTGTCGACTTCGATGCCCGTGACCGTCACGAACGACAGGCGCTCGTCGTCGATCCGCACGAGCTCTTCGGCGATGATCTCGCGCAGGGTTTCACCGACCCGGGCCGAGCGCGGGTAGCGATGGCCGCCGCTGCGACCACCACCGCTGTTGCCACCACTCGATCGACGTCCGCGCCCTGCCATGGATCGTCAGCTCAACGTGCGAGCGATCTCGCGCTCGTCGTAGGTCTCGATGACGTCTCCGGGCTTGAGGTCCTGGAAGTCGGACAGGCCGATACCGCACTCGAAGCCGGCACGGACCTCTTGGGCATCGTCCTTGAAGCGTCGCAGCGACTGCACGGCGCCCTTCCAGATGATCGTGCCGTCGCGCAGGAAGCGCACCTTCGAGCCACGGGTGATGACACCGTTCTGCACGAGGCAGCCGGCGATCGCACCCTGTTTGGGGACCCGGAAGATCTCGCGCACCTCGGCATCGCCGGTGACGACCTCTTCGTATTCGGGGGCGAGCATGCCGACCATCGCCTGCTCGATGTCTTCGAGCAGCTTGTAGATGATCTCGTACGTACGGATCTCGACCGTCTCGACGTCGGCAGCCTCGCGCGCCTTGCGATCGGGACGAACGTTGAACCCGATGATCGTGGAGTTCGTGGTGGATGCCAGCGAGATGTCGTTCTCGGTGATGCCGCCGACGGCACGGTGCACGAAGGTGAGGTCGACCTCGTCGCGTCCGAGCTTGCGAAGGCTCTCGGTGACCGCTTCGAGCGAACCCTGCACGTCGGCCTTGAGGATCAGGTTGAGCGTGGCGGACTCGCCGGTCTGGATCTGATCGAAGATGTCCTCGAGCTTGACGCCGGTCTTGACCCGGGCGTCGCCGCGCTGGTCGCGGACCCGACGGTGGAACTCGCGGGCCTCGCCGACGGTGCGGGCGGTCTTCTCGTCGGGGGCGGAGCGGAACTCGTCGCCGGCTTCGGGAACCGAGCCGAGACCGAGCACCTCGACGGGCATCGACGGGCCGGCCACCTTGACCTGCTCGCCCTTGTCGTTGATCATCGCCCTGACCCTGCCCCATGCCGGGCCGGCCACGATCGGATCGCCGATCTTGAGTTCGCCCTTGTCGACCAGGATCGTGGCAACCGGACCACGACCCTTGTCGAGGTTGGCCTCGAGCACGACGCCCTTGGCGCGCCCGGTCGGGTTGGCCTGCAGGTCTTCGAGCTCGGCGACGACCAGCAGCTGATCGAGCAGGTCGTCGATGCCGAGGTTCTCGAGCGCCGACATCTCGACGACGATCGTGTCGCCACCCCACGTCTCGGGAACGAGTTCGTGTTCGGCCAGCTCGGACAGCACCCGCTGCGGATCGGCGTTGTCCTTGTCGATCTTGTTGAGGGCCACCACGATCGGCACGTCGGCCGCCCTGGCGTGGTTGATGGCCTCGATCGTCTGCGGCATCACGCCGTCGTCGGCGGCGACGACGAGTACGACGATGTCGGTGGCGTCGGCGCCGCGGGCGCGCATCTGGGTGAACGCGGCGTGGCCCGGCGTATCGATGAAGGTCAGCTTGTGACCGTCGCGAACGACCTGGTAGGCGCCGATGTGCTGGGTGATGCCACCGGCCTCGCCGGCGACCACGTTGGCAGAGCGGATGCGGTCGAGCACGGTCGTCTTGCCGTGGTCGACGTGACCCATCACCGTGATCACCGGCGGGCGCACCTCGAGCAGTTCCTCGTCGTCGTCGTCGCTGTCGTCGAACAACGCCTGCAGCTGCACCTCTTGCTGCTGGCCCGGATCGACGAGCAACAGGTCGGCGCCGAGATCCATGGCGTACAGCTCCATGTGCTCGTCGGAGAGGCCCATCGTGACGGTGAGCATCTCGCCGTGCTGCAACAGGAACTTGATGACGTCGCCCGCGGTGCGGTTCAGCTTGGGGCCGAACTCCTGTGCCGACACGCCGCGCTCGACGACGATCGTGCCGTCAGGCACGGGTGCATCGTGAGCGGTGTACGACTGCTCCTGGGGCTGCAGCTCGTCGCGGTCACGACGACGACGACGCTTGCTGCGACGTGGTGGACGACGTTGTCCGCTGGGACGACCGCCTGCCGGACGACCGCCACCTGGACCGCCACCGGGGCCGCCGCCACCACCGGGACCGCCACCTGGACGACCGGCATAGCCACCGGGGCCGCCACCTGGACGACCGGCGTAACCACCGGTGCGACCACCCGGGCCACCCGGCCGGCCGCGAACCGGCCGGACGCGCCGAGCCGGGGGGCGGCGGAATCGGCTTGCCGGTGGCCGAGACGGGACGACCGGGAGGCGGCGGAATCGGCTTGCCGGCCATCGAACGCGGCGGAGCGGGCGGCGCCGCCGGGTCGACTGCCTTGGAATGTGCGGGCCTGGTGACCGGTGCCTCGGTGCGAGCAGCGGGCTGTTCCGCCGGCCTGGGAGCGCTGGGGTCGGGCCGACCACTCGAGATGATGCGGCCGGAATGATCTGCCGACTCTGGACCGGCGCTCGAAATCGTTTGAGCGGGCTCGGCGACAGGCGCCGTCGGCTCGGCAGCCTCCGGCTCAGCCGGCCCGGCGGGCGCTTCAGCCGGAGTGCTTGCTTCGCGGGGTCGGCTCGAGGCCGGCCGGGGCGGCTGCGGGCGCGGTGCTCGGCCGGCTCGGGCTCGGCGGCTACGACGGCGGGTACTTCGACCTCGGGTGCAGCAGGTGGCGGTCGGTCGGCCTCGGCAGGAGCGAGCCTCGATCGTGTCGACGGGCTCGGGCGCCGTGTTGTGCCTGCCGTCGGGCGCAGCCGACTCGTCGTCGGCGTGCTTGGCGGCGGCCTTCTTGGCCGGCGCCTTCTTGGCAGCGGCCTTCTTGGCAGCGGCCTTCTTGGCCGGTGCCTTCTTGGCAGCGGCCTTCTTGCGCCGGCTTGGGCTTCGGGCTCTGGCTCCTCGGGCTGCTCGTCACGGGTCAGCCCGTCGCGCACGGCACGACGGCGCACCATGTCGGCGTACGCCTCCTGGAGCGACGACGAGTGACTCTTGACAGGCACACCGAGCGCCTCGCAGAGGTCGACGGTCTCGGCATTGGTCATGCCGAGTTCCTTCGCTAGTTCATGTACCCGAATGTTCTTCGCCACGCTGGGTGTCAACCTTTCGTCGTCTCTTCAGTCTCGCATGGGTGGAGTCGTTCCCCACCCGGTCCTTCAGTTCGTTCGACCGGTCAGCTCGGTCGATAGTCGTTCGATCGCCGAGGCGGGCACCGCAGTGCGCCACGCCCGATCGAACGCCCGGCGACGTCGCGCCGGCTCGATAGCATCCTGATCCGCACAGCCATGCGCCGCGTCCTGGCGCATGACGGTCGATCCGAACCACCCCGTCGGCGTCGAGGACGCAACGGAGCAGGTCGGCCTGCGGAAGCCGCTGACGGCAACCGATGCAGGTGCGGATCGGAACATGGATCGTCACTCGGGCTCGACATCTCCATCGTCACCAGTCTCGTCGACCGGGCTTCGGCGTCGGCGACGGCCTCGTCGGCCGCTTCATCGGATCGTTTCGTCACTCGCCTCGTCGTCGCCTCACTGGCTTCGTCATTGCTCTCGCCGACGTCAGTGACGTCGGCGGAATCATCGGCATCGCCATCGTCACATCGGCGGCGGCATCAGCATCGGCGGCAGCCTCGGCCGTCGTGCGGCATCGCCTCGGCAGCGGCGGCGCAATCGGGCAGCGGCTCCTCGGCTGTCACGCCCTCGGTCTGCTGGACCCACTCGGCCTGGCTCAGGATCGAGCCGTCGGCGGCGTGCCACTCCATCTCACCGGTCTCGGCGTTCTCGCTCCACTCGCCCTCGGCGTACTCGACGTGGGCGTCGAGGTAGCCACCGGCAGGCACGCCTTCGGCGACCTGCGACTCGGAGCGGATGTCGACACGAACGCCGGTGAGGCGAGCCGACAAGCGGGCGTTCTGGCCCTCACGACCGATCGCCAGGCTGAGCTGGTGGTCGGGCACGATCACGTCGGCGGCGGTGCCGTCGTCGGAGATGTTGACCTGGGTCACCTTGGCCGGAGACAGCGCCTTGGCCACCATGTCGGCGAGGTCCTCGCTGAACGGCACGATGTCGATCTTCTCGCCGCGCAGTTC
Organism: uncultured Acidimicrobiaceae bacterium; assembly: GCA_963700265.1. Taxonomy (GTDB): domain Bacteria; phylum Actinomycetota; class Acidimicrobiia; order Acidimicrobiales; family Ilumatobacteraceae; genus Ilumatobacter. The sequence goes on from CAVOWX010000016.1 coordinate 12,508, forward strand.
GTTGACGACCATGCGGACTCGGGCACCGCGGGCGCCGACGCAGGCGCCGACCGGGTCGACGTTGTGGTCGTTCGACCAGACGGCGATCTTGGTGCGGTGGCCTGGTTCACGGGCACACGCCTTGATCTCGACGATGCCGTCGGCGATCTCGGGCACCTCGAGCTCGAACAGCCGCTTGATCAGACCGGGGTGGGTGCGCGACACGACGATCTGGGGGCCCTTGGCGGTCTTGCGGACCTCGACGATGTAGGCCTTCGAGCGATCGCCGGGATTGGGACGCTCGTAGGGCACCTGCTCGGCCTGCGGCAGCAGCGCCTCGACCCGACCGAGGTCGAGCAGCGTGTAGCGGGTGTCGGTCTGCTGGATGATGCCGGTGACGATGTCGCCTTCGCGGTTGGCGTACTCCTCGAACTTGCGGTCACGCTCGACCTCGCGGATGCGCTGGCTCATCACCTGACGGAACGTCTGGGCGGCGATCCGACCCAGCTCTTCCTTCTTCGGTGTGTCGTCGCGCTCGTTGACCCAGTTGCCGTCCTCGTCGAGGTCGTAGGCCGTGAACGTGAACTGCCATGCTGATCGGGTTGACCTCGACGACGACCTCGTCGGCGGCACCGGGCCGGCGCTTGTAGGCGCTGGCCAGCGCGTCGACGAGCACGTGCAGGAGGTCGTCCTCTGACATGCCCTTTTCCTGGGCGAGGAGGCGAATGGCTTCGCTCATGTCGAGATTGCTCACGATGACTCCTTCTTCGATCTTGAGACTGCTTCGAACTCTGTGGCGACTTTCTTCTTCTTCTTGGGCGTGCCCTTGCCGGCCGACTTGGGCTGCGGGCCCCACACGAACACGGTGCGAGCACGATCGATCGAGGCGATCTCGACGATCCGGTCCGTCGTCTCGCCGCCGACATCGATCCGCACCGTGGCAGTGGTGTCGTCGGCGGCGATCAGCTCGCCCTCGAATCGACGCTCGTCGGCGGTGGTGTCGGCGAGCCGGATGCTGACGGTCTTGCCGACTTCGCGCTGGAAGTGCTGCGGCAGTCGGAGGGTGCGTTCGACACCTGGCGTGGTGATCTCGAGCGTGTACTTGCCGGGGATCGGATCCTGGTGATCCATCTCGCGGGAGATCAAACGAGTGGCCAGCGCCAGCTTGTCCATGTCGAGCCCTGTGGCGGAGCCGACCGGCGCGTCGAGGGTGATTCGCAATGTTGCTCCACGCTGCTCCAGGTCGTACAAATCGAGCTCGAGGTCGGAGGTGATCGGTTCGACAATGCCGCGAACACGCTGCATAACGGGGCCGTCGGACAAGTTGATCTACCTCCTTTCACAAAACAAGGCGTGGGACGAGCCCACGCCTTTTCGGTAACCAAACCAAATAGGAACACCGGAGTATACCTCGACAGAGGGGTATCTTGCCGGGGTGCTCCGCATGTCCAACCTCTTCCTTCGCACCCTTCGCGACGATCCCTCCGACGCCGAAGTTGCCTCCCATCGCCTGCTCGTTCGGGCCGGATACATCCGCCGCGCCGCCCCTGGCGGCTTCACCTGGCTCCCGCTCGGCTGGATCGTGTACCGCAACGTCGAGCGCATCATCCGCGAGGAGATGGATGCCGCCGGCTTCCAGGAGGTCCATTTCCCTTCGCTCGCTCCCCAAGGAGCCCTACGAGGCCACCGGACGTTGGGTCGAGTACGGCGACAACCTGTTCCGCCTCAAGGATCGCCACGGCAACGACTTCCTGCTGGCACCCACCCACGAGGAGATGTTCACGCTGCTCGTCAAGGGCCTGTTCGGGTCGTACAAGGACCTGCCGCTGTCGATCTACCAGATCCAGACCAAGTTCCGTGACGAGGCCCGTCCCCGTGCCGGCCTGCTGCGCGGCCGCGAGTTCGTGATGAAGGACTCGTACAGCTTCGACATCGACGACGAGGGCCTGCAGCGTTCGTACGACCGCCATCGCGAGGCGTACATCAAGACGTTCGAGCGGCTCGGCCTGCCGACCGTGATCGTTTCGGCGATGTCGGGAGCGATGGGCGGCTCGGCCTCCGAAGAGTTCCTCACTCCGCTCGAGGTCGGCGAGGACACCTACGTGCGCTGCTCGTCGTGTGACTACGCAGCCAACACCGAGGCCTTCAACGTCACCGTGCCCGACGCCGTCGCACTCGACGGGCTTGCCGGCCGCCAACGTGGTCGACACCCCGAACACGCCGACGATCCAGACATTCGTCGACCATCTCAACGCTCACCCCGACCTGGCACGCACCGATCGGCCGTGGACTGCGGCGGACACGATGAAGAACGTGATCGTCAAGTTGCGCCACCCCGACGGCACCACCGAGCCACTGGCGATCGGTGTGCCCGGCGATCGCGAGGTCGACACGAAGCGGCTCGAGGCGCAGGTCGTGCCGGCCGAGGTCGAGGCGTTCGACGAGGCCGACTTCGCCCGCAACGCGGCGCTGGTGAAGGGCTACATCGGACCCGGCGCGCTCGGCACCGAAGGCAGCTCGGGGATCCGCTTCCTGATCGATCCACGGATCGTCGAGGGCACGCGTTGGGTCACCGGCGCCAACGAGTCGGGCAAGCACGTGATCGATCTCACCTACGGTCGTGACTTCATTGCCGACGGCCTGATCGAGGCCGCCGAGGTGGTGGACGGCGACGCCTGCCCGAACTGCGGCGAACCGGTCGAGACTCGCCCGCGGCATCGAGATGGGCCACATCTTCCAACTCGGCCGCAAGTACGCCGAGTCCTTGGGGCTCACCGTGCAGGACGAGGCCGGCAAGCAGATCACGGTCACGATGGGCTCGTACGGGATCGGCGTGTCACGGGCCGTCGCAGCGCTGGCAGAGACCAACAATGACGAGCTCGGCCTGTGCTGGCCGCGCGAGGTCGCCCCGGCCGACGTGCACCTCGTGATCGCCGGCAAGGAGGGCGGGCCGCAACGCCCCGCCGCCGAACAGTTGGCGACCGAACTGGAAGCAGCCGGCCTACGGGTGCTGTTCGACGACCGCGAAGGCGTCTCCCCCGGCGTGCGTTTCAAAGACGCCGAACTGATCGGAGTGCCCACCATCGTCGTCGTCGGCCGTGGCATCACCGACGGCCTCGTGGAGGTCAAAGACCGCTCAACCGGCGATCGGTCCGACGTCGCGGTCGGCGATGTGGTCGCCCGGTTGCTCAGCGAGGTGTGATCCACGACGGCCCTGCCGCGACCTGCCATCTGGCATGATACTGTACGCCATATGGCAGAGGTCGTTCGAGTGACCGAACGAGACGTTCGACAGGGTCTACCCGTGGCGACGCTCGCCACGGCGAGTTCCGCCCTCGGGGTTCCCACGGTCGAGCTGATCGAGTGGCTCCATATCTCGCCCCGCACATGGGCGCGGCGCAAGAGCGCCGGCCGGTTCGACACGCTGGAGAGTGATCGTCTGGCGCGGCTGCTGCGCCTGATCCGCCGGGCATCGGAAGTGGTCGGCGGCAGCGCCGAGGCACGGACCTGGTTGACCACTCCGTCGCGGGCGCTCGACCGGCGCGCTCCGCTCGAGGTCGCCTCGACCGAGGTCGGCGCCGAGGCGGTGTTCCAACTGCTCGGCCGACTCGAGCACGGCATCTTCACCTGATGCGGGTCTGGCGGCTCGTCGCCGAACGTCACGCCGCCTCGGCGCTGCACTGGCGAAGGCGCATCCCGATTCGGTGGGCGCTGGAACCCGGTCGGCACACGGATGGTCTACACCGCCGATTCGTTGGCGCTGGCCACGCTGGAACTGTCGGTCCACCTGCTCGGCGCCCGGGTGACCTACCTGGCGATCCAGTTCGACGTCCCGACCCGAGCGATCGAGCATCTCGACATCGACCAGCTGCCAGCGCGTTGGGGCGAGAAGCAAGCGACCACTCAGACGGTCGGCGGTTCGTGGGCCGGAGATGTCCGCACGCTGGCGTTGACGGTGCCGAGCGCGCTGGTCGACGTGCGCAGTGGCGAGCGCAACGTGTTGATCAACCCGCTCCACGCCAGACTCGAGCAGATCACCGAACTGCAACGCTTCGCCGTCGAGCTCGACGGACGGCTCTGAGCCCGCCGAGGCCGTACCGGCTCAGCCGAAGAGGGGCCGCAGGTGGTCGTTGAGGAACACACCCGCAGGGTCGAATCGGCGGCGGATCTGCAGGAAGTCCTCGTAGCGGGGGAACAGCCTGGCGATCCGGTCGGCGGTCATGAAGTGCAGCTTGCCCCAGTGCGGGCGGCCGGAGAACTCGGCGAACAGGCTGTCGCACGCCCGCAGGTATGGCCAGTAGTCGGCCCCCGGCTGGCCGGACACCGACACGACCAGGTTCTCGCGCTGATAGTTCGGGCTCATCCAGGCGTCCTCGGCGGCGACGACCCGCAGTTCGAGCGGGTACACGCTCAGTGGGTGCCAGCGCAGCATCAGGCGCCGCATCTCGACCAGGATCTCGCGCCACCGCTCGAGCGGCAGGAAGTACTCGACCTCGTGGAAGTTCGGGGTCGTAGTGCATCGGGTAGATGCGGTGGGCCGGGCCGAACCGCTCGTGCGGTCCGAGTTCGATCTGGGCGTCGGCGTCGACCTCGACGTAGCGCTTCACGACGCAGTCGTCGGCACCGGCGCCCTCGAGGTTGTAGAGCCGGGCCGACTCGTCGGTCGGCATCCAGAACAGCCCGTAGTGGCGGTAGTGATCGATGTCGTGTTCGAAGCGGTCGAGCACCTCGTCGAACGACATGATGTCGGTGCGGGCGTGCAGGTGGTAGGCGGGCACGACCTTGATCGTCAGCTCGGTCATGATGCCGAGCATCCCGATCGACGTCTGGAGAGCTGCCAGGGCGTCGGGATCCGATTGACGGTCGACCTCGACCAGTTCGCCGGTCCCGTCGACCAGCCGAGCGGCCTCGAGCGTGCTGGAGAAGGAACCGAAGCGCCGACCGGATCCGTGGGTGGCGGTGGCGATCGCTCCGGCGATCGCCTGCGTGTCGATGTCGCCCTGGTTGGCGAGCGCCAGGCCGTGCTCCCAGAGCGGCACACCGAAGTCACCGATCGAGGTCTTCGGCAGGGCCCGAGCCAGCATATCGGTCTGGGTCGATGTCGACCACACCGTGCAGCGCCGACGTGTCGATCAACACCTCGGTCTCGACGATCGGCGTGAACGAGTGGGCCGTGCCGACGGTTCTGACCGTCGATCCCGCCGACGCCGCATCGGCGACCTGTCGTTGGATATCGGCCTCCGTCGAGGCGACGACCGATGCGGCGCGGTTCGAACGACTGATTCCCGACCCAGTTCGTCCACACCGTCATGGACGGATGCTAGTGGGAGCGTCGAGAGGGCATCGACGCAGTCGAGGGTGGCGCATCCCCACTCGACCTTGGTGATGATGTCGTCGGTTCGACGTGTTGGCGAGGTATTCGCAGCTGGCCTGCTCGATCTGACCTTGATGCCGCCGTCCAATGACGGTGTTGACGCCGTCGACAGCCAAGGGCGAAAGGTCGAGATCAAAGCCACCACACGAGCGCCGAACCGAAGGACCGAGACTGGCCCGCCCCAGAACGCCTAATACACGTGTCACCGTTCGGTACTTCGGGGGACGCCCATGCCGGACCCAGATCCACGCAAAGTGGATCCAGTGGCAGTCGACACCATCGCGAGTTCTCGCAATCTGTAGCTCAGCAGGGTCGCAACATGCATTCTGGATGTCCTGCAATATGTAGCCTAACTTGGCTGCAATCTGTAGGCTGGTGTGATGGTCGTCTACCGCTCCCGCGTCATCGATTCCGTGTTGGCTGACCGTCTTGCCTCCGCCGGCGCAGTGCTGGTCGAAGGTCCGAAGGCATCCGGGAAGACGTTCACCGCCGAACAGCACGCCGCCAGTCGCGTCTACCTCGATACCGACGATCAGGCACGCACCGCGCTCGGCGTGGACCCAACGCTCGTGCTGTCCGGTGACCCACCACAGCTCATCGACGAGTGGCAGCTCGACGCCACCAGGGTGTGGAACCACGTTCGCGCCGAGGTTGACCGTCGCCAAGGCAGCGGGTTGTACATCCTCACCGGTTCCGCCACACCGCCCGACGACGCCCGGCGTCACAGCGGCGCCGGGCGCTTCGCCCGACTGACGATGCGACCGATGAGCCTCTTCGAGTCGGGCGACTCGACCGGTGAGATGTCGTTGGCGGCGCTGCTCGACGGACACCGGCCGACCGCCAAGCCGACCGAGGTGACCGTGCCCCGCTACGCCGAACTGGTCGTTCGTGGTGGTTGGCCGCTGAACCTCACGAGAACGGTCGCCGCCGCGGCGCGAGCGAACATCGACTACGTCACCACGATCACCGATGTGGACCTGCCCACGATCGACCCGGCCCGGCGGCATCCCAGGCTGGCCCTGCGGATCCTGCAGGCGCTTGCCCGCAACATCGGGATGGACTATGTCGTCACCCGCGTCGCACAGGACGCGAGCACCGACGACTCTGACATCGCACGATCGACGGTCTACGACTACCTAGCACCCCTCGAGCGCCTGATGATGCTCGACCCGCTCGAGGCATGGTCATCGCATCTGCGTTCCCGGGCCCGTCTGCGCACCTCGCCACGGGTGCAGTTCTGCGATCCATCCGTTGCCGTTGCTGCACTACGCGCCGGAGCGGGCCAGCTGCTCGCCGACCTGAACTACTTCGGGTACCTGTTCGAAGCGCTCGTCGTGCGTGACCTACGAGTGTTCGCCGACGCGGTGGACGGCACCGTGCAGCACTACCGGGACTCCGACGATCTGGAGATCGACGCGGTCGTCACCGCCGGCGACGGACGCTGGGCGGCATTCGAGGTGAAGCTCGGCCAGGACGACATCGACATGGCTGCTGCCAACCTGCTCGCCTTCGGCAGCAAGGTCGACACTACCAAGGTCGGCGAACCGGCGACGCTCGCAGTGATCACCGCCACCGGATACGGCTATACCCGCCCTGACGGCGTCGTCGTCCTGCCTGCCGCCACCCTCGGCCCCTGACCGTCGTACCCCGCCGACCGGCTACACACCCATCGAGAATCGACCGGCACCGAGTGCCCCAAACGCCGGGTCCGTGATGCTGGCTACCGCGCAGCGCGGATTACGACCAGAGAGTCGTTGGCAGACTCGGCGCCCCAGATCTCGCCGGGGCGGCCGAGGATCTGGCGGACGTCGCTGGGTTGGGCGGGGAGGGGAAAGGTTTCGAACGTCTCGGTGGCGGGGTCGAAGCGATGGAGGGCGTTGCCGTTGAAGTCACTCACCCAGACCTGGTCGAGTTCGTCGACGTAGACCGCATAGGCGGAGGGGTCGGGACCCGGGAGCGGCCACTCGGTCCACTCGCCGGTTTCGGGGATGTAACGGCTGAGCTGACCGCTGTTCCACTCGCTGACCCAGATCGCACCAGCGGAGTCCGACCAGACGCGGCGGGCACCTTGGCCGGCGGTCGGTGGGTCGAGCTCGAGGACGGCACCCTCGGGTGAGACGGCCCCGACGTAGCTGCCGGCGAGGGAGGCGAAGTAGATGTCACCGTCCGGGGTGGCCGTGATGCCGTAGGGGCCACGGCCGCGTGGGGCATCGAACACCTCGACCTCGCCGGCAGCGGGATCGAAGCGGCCGTAGATGCCGTTCTGGCCCGTGAACCAGAGGATCCCAGCGTCATCAAAGGCAGCGGTGTTGAGGTTGGCGTTCGGCGATCCCACAGGCAGCGGATAGACGGTGACCTCATCGTCAGCAGGGTCGACGCTGACGATCGCGTTCAAACCGCCGTCGGTGACCCAGGCCAGCCCGTCGGCGTCGACGATCACACCGTGGGGTGCGCTGCCGGCGCCCAGGGGGATGTGGCGAGTATCGCCGGTCTCCGGGTCGAGGTAGCCCAACGCCCCGGCGCGCTGGGCGGTGTACCAGACACCGCCGTCGAGGGCCGGGGCGACGTCGTGCGGCCGCGACCCGGCCGGGACGGGGAACGACACGATCTCCAGTTGTTCGGCGGGGATTGGCTGCAGCCCGGGGCTGGAGCTCGGCGTGGGATCCGGGCCGACCGTTGCCTCAGGCGCTGGGGTCGGCGTCGAAGAGACCGACGTGGCGGTTGCCGCCGGCTCCCGCCCCGCCACGTCGGCCGTGGCGGTTGGTGACGGCGTCGGGTCGTCGACGACGGCATCGTCGCCATCCCCAGAACAGGATGCCGCCACGAGCGCGATCGCGAGCACTGCCGCAGCGGCCTTGCTGGTACGTCGTCGTGGCATGGTCACCCGGCCATTCTGCCCGTCATCAGCGTGCGGGGTGATTCGCCCGGCGACGCCATCGTCGAACGCCGGTCGGCGAACGCACATCTGTCGTCAACCCGCCCGCCCCCGGTGGCTCGCTGTGAAGATCCGAATCGACATCACCTCCAAGGTCCATCCCTACGAGCAGGTCCAACGCGCCATCAGGGCAATGGTGTCCAGCGGAGAGCTCGAACCGGGAAGTCGACTCCCGACGGTCCGGCAACTGGCAGGCGATCTCCGCATCGCGAACAACACCGTCGCGCCGCGCCTATCGGGAACTCGAACGCGAGGGCGTGATCCGTTCCAACGGCAGGCGCGGCACCGTCGTGCTCGCCCGCTCCGCCACCGACCGCAAGATCGAGCAGGAACTGCACGACATCGTCATCAAGGCCCGCTCAGATGGCATCGACGCCGCCACTCTGCTCGGCATCGTCGCTGCCGCGCACGCCGAGTGATCCCCACCCACAGAAACGCACTCCACATCAATGCCGCCCCGACCGCGACCTCGCGGAGAGGATCGATCCGACCCTCGGGGTCCGGCGCGTGACAATACGAGTTCGGACTCCCTGGCTTCGCAGCCGTAGGCGGGACTCTCCTCGCAGCCGTCGAAACACTCGATAACGGCGCACGCCCGCCCGCTCCTGGCGCCGAGTGGCGTGCCCAATCCGCCCAAGCGGGCACTCGATCCTCCCGGCGGTCGGCTCCCTCAAGAGGGGAACGGTTTCTCGGACGGTTTCCGAGCCAGCGTTGACCGAAGTCTCCGACTGCGATTCATCTCAGATGGGGATCGTCATCGGACACGCCCCATGTGGCGAGTGGGGTGACTGAGCGCCCGCGGATCACGGCCTCGACCTCGAAGACGCGTCGACTCCCGAGTGACGGTCAACCAGGGTCACCTGAACAAGGCGCGCCACCCGGATATGAGTCTTGACTCATCATGAGTCAAGACTCATACTGGTGGGGTGTGGGAGGTCGAGGTCACCGACGAGTTCGTTGAGTGGTGGTCGACGCTGACCGTCGATCAACAAGAAGCAGTGACGGATCGAATCGACGTGCTTGCCGAGCGGGGACCGGACCTTGGTCGTCCGATCGTCGACAGAATCCATGCGTCACGGCACCAATCGATGAAGGAACTCAGAGCGGCCAAGGGCGGTGCGCTCCGGGTGCTGTTCAGCTTTGATCCACGTCGCCTAGCAATCCTGCTGCTCGGCGGGGACAAGACAGGTGAGAGGAACGACTGGTACGAGTGGGCAGTTCCGCTCGCCGACGACCTGTACGACCGATATCTCGACGAACTCCGAAACGAAGGACTGATCTGATGCCCAGAACCGAAATTCTCCGAACTACGTGACCAGGTCGTCGCCCGGCCGGGCGCGACTCAGCGTCTCGCCGAGCTTCGCGGCGACACGCTCGAGGAGATTCGGTTGTACGAACTCCGTCATGGCGAGGCGATCAGTCAGGCAGAGCTTGCTGGTCGACTTGAGGTCACCCAGGGGGCAATCTCCAAGCTGGAGCATTCCGACGACGTTCACGTTTCCACGCTTCGCCAGTACCTCGAAGCGCTCGGTGCACGCCTCGAACTCGTCGCAGTGTTCGACGACGACGATCGACGAGTTCCCGTGCATCTCGGCAAAGACTCCGCCGCCTGAACCGAGCCCGCAACGGCCTTCGACTATTCCGTTCACAGGTGCGCCAACCACATTTGCGGGTCCCCGCACTGCAGTTCGAGGATGTACGGATGCGGAAAGCCGACCGGACGGGTTTGATTGCTGCCTTCTTGGGCGCGTGCGCTGACCCGCGAGGTCTCACAGAGGCGGGTACGAGACACTTCTCAGTGATGGGGCCCTATCCGTTACACGACGGCCGCTCGCAGCAGCTGAGCGAGAGCAGGCGACGAGGTACACAGATCGTCGGGTCGACGTTGCGGGCCTGAACCTGGACGACCAACCACGCTGTGCCGACCGAACCAACTCTCCTACCGGAGGTGGCGGGTGACTGCGCCAGTGACGACTCCGGCGACCAGCCCGATCGCCGTGATCAGACTGGCGTGGATCAGTATCCGACCGGCGTCCATCCGGTCGCCGTTCCATCTCAGGATCGACCCGCTGCTGTTGTAGCTGAGGATCGAACCGGCCGACCCGACCGACAACAACGAACCCGGCCGACCCGAACGAGAGGATCGAGCCCGCCGACCCGATCGAGAGCATCGACCCGGCAGAGCCGATCGAGGCGACCGAGCCTGCCGAGCCGATCGACGCCACCGAGGCGACGGACGACAGCGACCCGACCGACAAGGTCGAACACGACGAGTACCTGGACAACGTCGACCACGATGATGAACGCGACAGGACGAGCGATGCGAGCGGGTCGCTCGGTGTGACGGGGACGATTGATCCATGGTGGCTCGATCGTACGCGATCGACGTCAGGCGGTGTTCAGATAGCGCCAGCCGGCGTGCTCGTCCATCACGAGCCGTCGGCGAGGACCCTGCACCATCGGGTCGCCCAGCCCGTAGGCGGCGTCGCCCTCCCACAGGCAGATCCTTGTGCCGTCCGGTGCCCACGCGATCTCGGTGATGAACGAGACCGGGTCGGCGGCGGCCAACGCGGAGGCGACATCGCCGTAGCGGTGGATCTGTTCGAGCGTGACGTAGGTCGGCGCAGCGATCAACATCTCGCCACCTGCGTGCATCGCCAACGCGATCGCCGGGGCGATCCAACGGTGGGCGTGGACTTCTTCGCCGTCGATGCCGACATGTTCGTCGGCGTGAGCATCGCCGGCCGGTGCCAGGAAGAACCAGGTCGAGAACCGGCGCGGCGTGTCGACGGGCGGAAGCCAATGGCTCCAATACACGAGCGACGCCTCGTCGACGTGGAGGCCGACCTCCTCGTGGGTTTCACGAACCGCCGCCCGGCGCGCCGCCGGCAGCGGGTCGGGCGGCGACCCGGCCGGCACGTCGGCGTCCTCGATGACCCCACCAGGAAACGCCCACATCCCTCCGAACGCCGTGTCGGCGCCGCGATGGATCATCAGCACTTCGAGTTCGTCCTCACCGTCGCGGATCAGCACGATGGTGGCGGCCGGGGCGGCCGGTTGTTCGGGATCGTCGTGATCGATGATGTCGATCCCGTCGATGCTGGGCGGTTCGCTCACGCGGTGGCTCAGCCGAGCGCTTCGAGTTCTTCGATCAGTTCGCTGACCGGACGGTACGTCAACCCGGCGATCGCACGGTGGACGTAGCGGATGATGCCCTCGCGGTCGATGATGAAGACGCTGCGCCGCGGGAATCCGATCGGCCCCAGCGTTCCGTAGGCACCGGCAACTTCCTTGTCGACGTCGGCCAGCAGCGGAAACTCGAACCCGTGCTTGGCCGAGAAGGCTTCCTTGCTCGACATGTCTTGGGCCGACACGCCCACGATCTGGGCGTCGAGTTCGTGGAACTGGCTCATGCCGTCGTTGTAGGCGTTCAGCTGCTTGGTGCACACGGCGGTGTCATCACCGGGGTAGAACACCAGCACGATCGGCTTTCCGAGGAAGTCGGCCAGCGAGTACGTCTCACCACCCGTTCCGGGCAGCGTGAAGTCGGGTGCTCGATCGCCGATACCGACGCTCATCCGGCTGCCGCTTCCATGATGTCGTCGGCGATGTCGAAGTTCGAATACACGTCTTGCACGTCGTCGTTGTCCTCGATGGCGTCCATGATCCTGAGCAGCTTCTTGGCGTCCTCGACGCTGGTGACCGGCACCAGGTTGTCGCTGACCATCGGCATGTCGGCCGACATCACGGTGTAGCCGGCTGCTTCGAGTGACTCCTTGACGTCGAACGTGTCGCTCGGGTTGCAGGTGACCCGCCAGGTGCCGCCGTCGTCGGCGACGTCGTCGGCGCCTGCCTCGAGGGCGGCCATCATCAGTTCGTCCTCGTTGACCTTGCCCTCGAGCAGCACCACGCCACGCCGCGTGAACTGCCAGCCGACGGCGCCCGGCTCGGCCATCGACCCACCCATCTTGGTGAGGATGTTGCGCAGGTCGGCGCTGGTGCGGTTGCGGTTGTCGGTCAACACGTCGATCAGCGAGCGCGACTCCGCCTGGGGCATAGCCCTCGTAGGTGATGTTGTCGTAGACGCCACCGTCGCCCTCGCCGGTGCCACGCTTGATCGCCCGGTCGATGGCGTCGTTCGTCATCTGGCCGGACTTGGCCTTCTGCACGGCGGTGCGCAGCGTCGGGTTGGCGTCGACGTCACCGCCACCGGCGCGGGCCGACACCTCGATCTGGCGTGCCAGCTTGTTGAACAACTTGCCGCGCTTGGCGTCGGCAGCGCCCTTCTTGTGCTTGATGGTTGCCCATTTGGAATGACCTGACATCAGGAAGTCTCCGCGTGCGATGGGGTACGGGTGAGGCTGTTCAGGAACTCGGCGTGCAATCGGTGATCGCCAGCCAGCTCAGGATGGAATGAGGCAACCGTAATCGCTGCGTGTCGCAGGATGACAGGCACACCGTCGTGTTCGGCCAACACCTCGACTCCAGGACCGACGCGCACCACCTTGGGGGCGCGGATGAAGACGCCATGGAATGGGGTGGCGTCGAGGCCGAACGACGGTACGACGATCTCGGTCTCGAAGCTGTCGAGTTGGCGTCCGTACCCGTTGCGCTGGACGGTGATGTCGATCGCCCCGAACGAGAACTGATCCGGGCGGCCATCGAGCACCTCGGCGGCCAGCAGGATCATGCCGGCGCACGTGCCGAACACGGGCATGCCATCGTCGATCCGCTCGGCGATCGGTTGGAACAGGCCACTCGTGACGAGCAGCTTCGACATCGTGGTGGATTCTCCACCCGGCATCACCAGCGCAGTGACCTCGGCGAGGTCAGCCGACGTGCGGACCTGGCGGGTAGCCGCGCCGAGCTCAGCGAGGCGCTGTTGATGCGACTCGAAGGCACCTTGCAGCGCCAGAACACCGATCATTGCGACCGGCACCTGGGGGCTCCTGTGGTGATGCGGACGGCATCGTCACCAACCGCGCTCGGCGTAGCGCTCGTTGATCTCGTCCATGCCGATCCCGGTCATCGGGGCGCCGAGCCCGCGGCTGACCTTGGCGAGGATCGAGGCGTCGTTGAAGTGCGTGGTGGCTTCGACGATGGCGGCGGCCCGCGGGGCCGGGTTGTCGCTCTTGAAGATGCCCGACCCGACGAACACGGCCTCGGCGCCGAGTTGCATCGCCAGCGCGGCGTCGGCCGGGGTGGCCAATCCGCCGGCGCAGAACACCGGGACGGGCAGCTTGCCGGTTTCGGCGATCTCCTGCACGAGTGCGAGCGGGGCCTGAAGCCGCTTGGCCCACTCGAACAGTTCGGCGGAGTCGGCCTGGCCGATCTTGCGAATGTCGCCGGTGATGCTGCGCAGGTGGCGAACGGCCTCGACCACGTTGCCGGTGCCTGCCTCGCCCTTGGAGCGAATCAGGGCGGCGCCCTCACTGATGCGGCGCAATGCCTCGCCGAGGTTGGTGGCGCCACACACGAACGGCACGGAGAACTTGTACTTGTCGATGTGGTGGGCCTCGTCGGCTGGGGTGAGCACCTCGGATTCGTCGACGAAGTCGACACCGAGCGCCTGCAACACCTGGGCCTCGACGAAGTGGCCGATGCGAGCCTTGGCCATGACCGGGATCGACACGGCGGCCTGAATGCCGATGATCATCTCGGGATCGCTCATGCGCGACACGCCACCGTCGCGGCGAATGTCGGCCGGGACCCGCTCGAGCGCCATCACGGCGCATGCGCCGGCGTCCTCTGCGATCTTCGCCTGCTCTGGAGTGACGACGTCCATGATGACGCCGCCCTTCAGCATCTCGGCCAAGCCACGCTTGACGGGGAACGAGCCAGTGATCGACACCTGTTCGGACATCCCGTCAGCGTACCCAACCGAATCACCGTCCACGCCGCTGGAATCGCATGCTCGGCGGACCGACAGCGACAGAGTGCTCGATCGCCGGGCAGACTGACTCGATGTCTTCGTCCCTCGACTCGCGCCGTCGGCGCCGGAGTCGACGAGGTGACGATCGGGGTGACACGTACGCCTCGCTGCGGATACCCGAATACCGGGTGTTGTTCACGATCGGGGCGTTCGGGTTCGTCGCCACGCAATCACAGGTGATCGCCCGCGGGTGGCTCGCCAACGAACTGAGTGACTCCAACGCCGGGTTGGGTGGAGTGTTCATGGCGTTCGGAATTCCGATGCTGCTCGCCACGCCGATGGGTGGTGTCGCTGCCGACCGGTATTCGAAGCGCCGGATTCTGATCGTCACGAACATGCTGCTGGCACTCAGCGCCCTGTGGATCGCGCTCGCCGTGAGCTTCGACTTCGTCGACTACTGGATGCTGTTGGCGACCTCTGCAATCCAGGCCAGCGCCTTCTCGTTCCTGGTTCCTGCTCGGATGGCGTTGACCGGCGAGGTGACGGGGCGAGAACTGATCGCCAACGCGATCGTGCTCGGCCAGATGAGTATGAACTCGGCGCGCGTCATCGGGCCGGCGATCGCCGGCGTGTTCATCGGCATTGCGTGGATCGGAACCGCCGGGGTGTACTACTTCTCTGCGATGCTCAGCGTGGCCGCCCTCGTGGGCTGCGTCGGACTGCCCGAGGGCATGCCGCGCGATGGACAACTCGTTGCCACCGCTCGCTCCGAGTTCGCCGACAGCTTGCGGTACGTGTGGAGCCAACGCCATGTCGGACACCTCATCATCGCCTCGTTCGTGGTGGTGATGGTCGGCTTTCCGTTTCTCGCCTTTCTCCCACGGCTGGCGACCGACACGTTCGGCGTCGGCTCCGCTGGCTACGGCTTCCTGGCGGCTTCGTCAGCGGTCGGCGCCGTGTTGGTGTCGATCTACATCGCCGGACGCGGCACGGGCCGAGCAGCCTGGCGGATCCAGTCGGTGACGGGCTTCTTGTTCGGCGTGATGTTGATCGGGTTGGCCGTCGCGCCGTCGTATTGGATCGCGGCCGTGATGGTGGCTGGTGTCGGCGCCGCGTCCGCCGGGTTTCAGGCCATGAACAACTCACTGGTACTGACGTTGTCGGAACTGGAGTACCACGGCAGGGTCCAGAGCCTGATGATGCTTTCGTTCAGCGGATTCGGCATGGCGGCGCTCCCCTTGGGGCTGCTCGCCGACCAGATCGGTCTGCGCAAGATGACGGCGGGCATGGGAGCGGCCGTCATACTGTCGATGGCCGTCTACCTGGTGATCAGCCGGCGAGCCCGCCGACGCTTCGGCGAAGCCGTGTCGCTGGCCTGACGGTTTGGCGCTTCGTCAACTCCAGTCGACGTCGGTCGCGTGCAGCGACCAGACCTCGACGATCTTGCCGTCGACCACACGGTGGATCTGGAGTCGTTCGACCGTTCGACGTTCGCCGGTGTCGAAACTGACCCCGCGCAAGGTGATGTGGCTCCAGACGCGGTCGCCGTCGGCGACCCGCCCGTGGACCGTGATCGTCGGCTTGCCGAGCGCCCGCTCGTACTGACGGAGGTCATGCTTGAGCTCAGCGTGGGTGCGCTCATCGGTGCCGGTCGGTCCGTGGCGTACGAACGGGTCGGCGACGAGGTCGTCGACAGCGCTCAGATCGCAGTCCCCGAAGCCTCGTTCTTGCCACTGGGCGACGACAGCTACGGGATCGAGAACATCGGAATCGTCGCTGCTCATGCCGGAAGTATCGCAGAACCGGTCGGTCTGTCGGCCAGCGGCCCGTCGACTCGGTCGAACACGTGGCGTACGCTTCGGACATGGCGAATCTGGTGCTCACTCTTGTCGGCGATGACCGAACCGGGTTGGTCAACGCCGTGGCTCGAGGCGGTCGCCGCTCACGGCGGCAACTGGGAACGCAGCCAGGTGGCCGAACTGGCCGGCAAGTTCGCCGGAATCGTCGTGATCAGCGTCCCCGATGAACGCTCCGACGAACTGACCGCAGCCCTCGAACCGCTCAAGGGCATGCTCGACGTGACGGTTCAGTTGGCGGTCGAGGATCCACCCGATCAGGAGACCACGATCATCTCGCTCGACCTGGTCGGAACGGATCGCCCCGGCATCGTGAGCGACATCACCAGGGTGTTGACCGAACACGGGGTCAACATCGAGTCGCTGACCACGACAACCCGCGAAGCCCCGATGGCGGGCGGCACGTTGTTCGAAGCGTCAGCCGAACTGGAGATCACGCCGGCGGTCGATCTGGTCGCCCTGCAGGCGTCGCTGGAACAACTCGCCAACGAGTTGATGGTCGACCTCACCCTCGAAACCTGAGTGAGGAGTTGTACCAGTTGGGAGTTGTGCCAGGAGCGTGAGCCGACAGGCGAACTGCGACCAATGGTTACGGGGGATTCGTGCGGAATGGATGGGAGCGAGGCGACCAATCCGCTGAATCCCCAGGCACAACTCCCAACTGGTCGCCGATTAGCGTGCGCGGCATGACTCGCAGCACCCATGCCGCAGTTGCCGATGCTCGCAACGCTGACGTGCAGATCTACATCAACGGCGAGTTCTTCCACCGCGACGAGGCCAAGATCTCGGTGTTCGACAGCGCCTTCCTGGTCGGTGACGGAATTTGGGAGGGCATCCGTCTGCACCACGGCGAGTTCGCCTTTCTCGACCGTCACCTCGATCGGCTGTTCGGCGCTTCGCGGGCGGTCGACCTCGACATTGGCACCCGCGCCGGCATCGAGCGAGCTTTGCGGGCGACCGTCGAACGCAACGACATGCACGACGACGTGCACGTGCGGTTGATGATCACGAGGGGCATAAAGAAGACACCGTCTCAGCACCCGTCGAACGTGATCGGCGGACCCAACACGGTGATCATCGCCGAACACAAGCGGGCCGACCCCGCTGTCACCGCCGATGGGATCTCGCTGTTCACCGCAACGGTGCGACGGCCTCCGCCCGACACGCTCGACCAGCGGCTCAACTGCCACTCCAAGCTGCACGAGGTGATCGCACTGATCCAGGCCACCAAGGCGGGCGCCGACGAGGCCCTGATGCTGGACCCGACCGGGGCGGTGGCTACGTGCAACGCCACCAACTTCTTCGTGGTTCGCAAGGGAGCACTCTGGACGTCGACCGGTCACTACAACCTGCCCGGCATCACGCGCGCCGTCGTGCTGGAGCAGGCACGGGCGGCGGGAATCGAAACCCACGAAGCACCGTTCTCCCTGACCGATGTGTACGCAGCCGACGAGGCGTTCGTGACGGGCACGTTCGGCGCACTGACCCCGGTCCATCAGATCGACGGACGTGCGATCGGCGACGGCAACGGGCTGGGTCCGGTCACCACCGAGTTGGCTCGCCTGTACCGCGCCGCGATCGAGACCGACGTCGCCGCCCGGGGCGCGGCGCGCACCGGAGACGCGCGATGACCAACGCGACGGCGACGAAACGGGTCAACATGTGGTCGAGTCCGCGCAACCTGTCGACGGCGATGATGTACGCCTGGCGAGAACGTTCCGATACCACCGTTGTCGACGAGCCGTTGTACGCCCACTACCTCACGGTTTCCGGCCGCCGCCACCCTGGCACCGAGGCCGTGCTCGCTGCCCAGAACACCGACGGCTCGGCGGTCGTCAGAGATGTGCTGTTCGGCGCCTACGACACCCCGGTCGTGTTCTTCAAGCAGATGGCGAAGCACCTGATCGATCTCGATCGGAGCTTCCTGCCACAGTGCGAGAACGTCCTGTTGACCCGCAATCCGCACGACATGCTCACCTCGTTCCAGGTCCAGGTGCCCGATGCGACGATCGACGACACCGGGTTTCCGGAGATGATCGAGATCCTCGACACGCTGCTGGAGGCCGGCGAACGACCGATCGTCATCGATTCCGAACTGTTGCTGCACAATCCGCGGCACGTCCTCGGGCAACTCTGTGCTCAACTCGGGATCGGGTTCGAGGAGGCGATGCTGAGTTGGCCGTATGGCCCCAAGCCGGAGGACGGTGTCTGGGCACCGCATTGGTACGACAGCGTGCATCGGTCGACCGGGTGGCAGCCGTATGTGCCCAAGCAGGTCGAGTTGCTGCCGAACGTGGTCGCCGCCTATGAGGCGGCGGTCCCGCTCTATGAGCGGCTGCTCCCCTACCGAATCGGCTGAACTGCGTCGCGACCCACCGATCGGCGTGGGCGCTGCACTGGTCGACGGCGTAGGGTCGAGCGAATCGATGTCGATCTGGAGGATCCATGAGTACCAAACCACTCGAACAAGCCGTTGCCGTCGCAGCCAAGGTGCTGACGGGCGTCTCGCAGGCACAGTTGTCGGCGGCCACGCCGTGTGCATCCTGGACCGTCGCTGAATTGGTCAACCACATGGTCGGTGGTCAAGCCTTCTTCACGAGCTGCGTGAACGGTGCGATGCCGTCGGGCGACTCGCCCGACTTCGCGTCGGGCGACTTCCGGGCCGCGTTCGACACTGCGTCGGCGGCATGCATCGCCGCATTCGGAGCGGAGGGCGCACTCGCCAAAACGGTGAAAGCGCCGTTCGGGGAGATGCCCGCTCCGGCGTTCATGGGGTTGGCGATCACCGATACCTTCCAGCACGCCTGGGATCTCGCAAGGGCGACCGGGCAGGACACCGACCTGGCGCCCGAGATGGCGACCATGCTGCTCGCCCAGGCCAGGGTCGGTATCTCCGACAACTTCCGCGGGCCCGAGGGTGCACCATTCGGCGCCGAGCAGACGGCGGGCGACGACGCCAGCCCGGCTGACCAACTGGCCGCATTCCTCGGCCGCTCGGTCTGAGCGGGAGCGACCTCACCATGGCCAGCATCCAGGAAGATCGCCGCATCGATCCTCGCTTGAAAGCCCTGTTCGCGATGATCCCGTCGTTCTCGCAATCCGATGTCGACCACCGGCAGCAGATGCTCGACGAGGTCAACCAACCCGAGGCGATCGCCCTGCGTGAGCAGGTCACGGCGATGATGGAGATCCTCGACGATCCGGTCAATGCGCCAGTCGCTGGCCTCGACGTGTCGACGCTCGAGATCACCTCGCAGCCCGACGGCAACACGATCAAGCTGCAGGCGATCCGTCCGGCGACCGACGATGTGCTGGCGTGCGTCTATTACATCCACGGCGGCGGCATGCAGACCAGCTCGTGTTTCGACGCCGTCTACCGTTCGTGGGGGCGGATGATCGCCCATCAGGGTGTCGCCGTGGTGATGGTCGATTTCCGCAACTGCCTCGAGCCGTCGTCGGCGCCCGAGGTCGAGCCGTTTCCTGCTGGGCTCAACGACTGCGTGAGCGGGCTCAAGTGGGTGTCCGCCAATGCCGCCCAACTCGGAATCGACCCCGCCCGCATCATCGTCGCCGGCGAGAGCGGTGGCGGCAACCTCACGTTGGCGACCGGCCTCAAGCTGCGCCAGGACAACGAGCTCGGTCTGATCCGCGGGTTGTATGCGCTGTGCCCGTACATCGCCGGCAGTTGGCCGCAGGAGCGCTTCGCCTCGTCGATCGAGAACAACGGCCTGTTCCTGGATCTTCACAACAATCGGGGCCGAACCGTGTACGGCATCGAACAGTTCGAAGCCGGCAACCCGCTGGCGTGGCCGTCATTCGCCACCGAAGCTGACGTGACTGGACTCGTACCGACGGTGATCAGCGTCAACGAGTGCGACCCGCTGCGCGACGAGGGGATCGAGTTCTATCGGCTGCTGTTGCGCTCCGGCGTTGCTGCCAGGTGCCGCCAGGTGATGGGCACCGTTCACGGCGGGGACCTGATCTCGATCGCGGTTCCCGACATCAGTCGCGAGACGGCGATCAGCATCGCCGACTTCTGCCGCCAGGCCTGATGCCCCGGTCGATTCGTCACAGCGATTTGTGCTGAGGGCCAAGGTTCCGTACGGTCGCAGGTGACCGCACGCGCCGTGCGGGCTCTGACAGGGGGCAACATGTACCAGCGCATCGTGGTCGGAACCGACGGATCGGTCGGCGGCACGCAAGCGGCGGAGCACGCGGCGGTGCTCGCACGCCTGACGGGCAGCACGCTGCACCTGGTGCAAGGGAGCGGAAGCCCGGTGCTCGCGGCACCGATGTATGGCGATGTGCCGGCCATCGATCCGGCCGCTGTGGCGCAGGCCTGTGCGGCCGAACTCGAGCCGTTGGCGGGCCGGTTTCGCTCGACCGGAATCGACGTCGAGATCCATGTCGTCGCGGCCTCGGGACACGTTGCATTGTGCGACGTTGCCGAGGCGGTGCAGGCCGACCTGATCGTGGTCGGCAACCGCGGGATGACTGGTGCCCGTCGATTGCTCGGCAGCGTCCCGAACTCGGTTGCCCATCGAGCGCCCTGCTCAGTGCTGATCGTTCACACCGACTGACTGTTATCACGACGCCCCTCGCATCAAGTTGACGTGAGTTTGACGCGGCTCCTCAAGAGTCCCTCAGGGTCGATCAAGTGAGCACCGGATCGGGACGATGTCGTGGCACGCAGCACAACCGTTGCGCTGACCGAAGGGATCGTGATGAGAGGCATGTGGGGAGTCGAGATTCGCCGCCGGTCGGTTCGACACACCGATTTCGTCTGTCCTCGGTGCGGCGTCGATCGGGTCGGCGACCACGTCGAGCCACAACGCTGGTTCGCAGTCGCTCGCGTCGCCGTGATTCCATTGGCGACGCTGCCCACCGAGATCGTCTGCAAGACCTGCGGCTATTGCAACGACATCGGGGTGCTCGACGTGCCCACGACAGCACAGCTGACCGAGTTTCTGGAGATGGCAGTCCGTAGTTCGATCGCCGTCGTGCTGCGCGCCGGATGGACGGACGGAGAGCATCGAGCCATCCCCCACGATGCCAGCCGCACTGCGTTGTCGATCTTGGCCGCTGAGGGCCACATGTATGACGAGCAACGGTTGATCGACGACATGACATACCTCGACGACCACGACGCCCGAGCGAGCCTCGCTCGCCTCGCCGCCGAGTTGACCCCGCACGGGAAGCAGGGCTTCCTGCATCGCATGGCATCGATCGCGGGTGCCGAGGGATCGATCGACGAGCGCCGACGCCAAGCCCTGATCGATATCGGCGTCTCACTCGGCATGTCGGCACCGCACATCAACGGCGTGCTGGCCGTGGCAATGATCGAAACCGAAGCCGCCTGACGCCCGCTGGCGCAGTCGGGCGCGGCAGATCACTGTGCGACTCGGCGGTCTACGATCGCCGGAATGGCTTGGGCTGTCCGGCGACACGCAGGCGAGGTGACCCGGCGGCGGGCGCGTCGGGCCGTCTTTGTCGGATTCGTGCTCGTGCAGTTGGGGCTCGTCGGACGCGCCTATTGGGCACCGCACCACGAGTTCGGCTACCAGATGTTTCCCGAGGCGAGCGAGTGGCAGGCCGAGATCGTGCGGGTCACCGTTGACGGAGACTCGATTCCGATCGACCAGCCTTGGGCCGGTTACGAATGGAACGAACTGGTGCAGGGTCGCGGGCTGTCGTCACCGTGGCGGCGACACCACGCTGATGCCGGGATCGACAATCAGGTGGCGTTCCTCGACGAGGCGCTCGAGTGGGTCGCTGACCACACACCGGCCGACACCGAGACGCTCTACCTGGAAGCCACGGTGACGACCTGGTTCAATCTGTATCCGCCCACCAGCACGGTGCTGCGCAGCCACGAACGCGAGTTGCCATGAACCTGGTCGATCGTCTCGACGGGTTGCTCGCCCAGCCGATCAGCACACGGTCGATCGGGGTGATCCGAGTGCTGGTCGGGATGATCACGCTGCTGCATCTCTGGCCGTTCGTGGCTGACGGGTTGCGCGGCAACACCTACCACGATCACTTCCACCATCCGTATGTGGCGATCTGGGCGGACCTCCCGGCCGATGTCTACACGTCGCTGATGGTGCTGGCGATGGTGACCGCCGTCGCCATGACGATCGGGTTGGCGACGCGGGTGTCGGCGGCGACCACGTTCGTCGATCGTGGCCTACAACCTGACGTTGTCGACGACCCACCTCCACAACAACCGGGCCTACCTCGTGACGGTGTTGCTCGTGCTGGCGATGGCCCCCTGCGGGTGGTCGTTGTCGGTCGACGGCTGGCTCGCTGGGCGTCGCCAGGTGGAGCGCCAGCCGGATGCCGCTGGGTGGACGCTGTGGCTGTTGCGGTTCGTGAGCGCCGTCACCTACGGCGCCTCCGGACTCAGCAAGCTGCTCGACCCCGACTGGTTCGGTGGGCGAGTCACCTGGGGTCGGGTCGTCGTGCAGGAGGCGATGGTGCGCGAGTCACTGCTACCGTCCGCGATCGCCGACATGTTGCTCGATCGCTCCTTCCACACCGTCGCCGCCAAGCTGGTGGTGCTGACCGAACTGTGCATCGCGGCGGGTCTGTGGTCACTTCGCACTCGACGCCTGGCAGTCGTGGCGGCCGTGATGTTCCATGTGATGATCGAGTTCAGCGCCGAGGTCCAGATCTTCTCGTACCTCGGGTTGACGATGTTGGTGGCGTGGGCCGACCCCTCGCTCCCGTGGCTCGATCGGGCCCGCATCGCGAGGTCGCCGGGCAGACGATCGAGCACCGTTGCCGAGGTGGGTTCGTGAATCCGGTCGCTCGCACGCTCGCCGGATTCGTCGGGGTGACGGTCGGGGCAGGCGTGCTGACGTTTGGAGCCGGTGCGCCACCCGAGAACTGCCCCGACATCTCGGTTGCTGACACCGAGCGAGCAGCTGCTGGGGCGGTGGCCTGGTTGGTCGACAATCAGCAAGCCGACGGCACCTGGCTGTACGAGTACGACCGTGACAACGACGTGGAGACCGACGACTACAACATCGTTCGTCACGCCGGTGTGATGTCGGCGCTCTACCAGGCCGGCGCCCGCGGGTACGAGGGCGCCTTCGACAGCGCCGAGCGGGGGCTCGATTGGACGCTTGCCAACATCGTCGAGCGCCACGATTGGGCCGGTGTCACCACCACCAACTCGATCCAGGCCGGCACGAACGCGCTCGCCGTCACGGCGCTGGCGGAACGCCGGTTGTTCACGGGTGACGACAAATACGACGAGTTGATGGCCAAGCTCGGCCGGTTCCTCACCGGTCAGGTCGAGCCGTCGGGCGCCCTGCTCGCCTACTACGACCTCGATCCCGATCGGCCCCGCGCCGACACGTATTCGATCTACTACACCGGCGAGGTGTACTGGGCCATCGGGCGGCTGCACCGCCAAGACCCGGCAGCGGGGTGGGGCGCAACGGCAGACCGGATGGGCAGCTACATGGCGACCGTTCGGGATGACGTGGAGGACATCTG
Organism: uncultured Acidimicrobiaceae bacterium; assembly: GCA_963700265.1. Taxonomy (GTDB): domain Bacteria; phylum Actinomycetota; class Acidimicrobiia; order Acidimicrobiales; family Ilumatobacteraceae; genus Ilumatobacter. The sequence continues at coordinate 36,027 of CAVOWX010000016.1, forward strand.
GCCGCCGCTCGCAGACCATTGGTCGGGGTACGGACTGGCAGAGACCGCAGCCTTCCCCGACCGACCGGATGGGACGCCGCTGACCGATGAGGAGCTCGCCTTCGTGCGCCGCCAGGGCGGTCTGATCGGCCAGCGAGTTCGTTCGATCAGTCAGCGCTTCGGACCGTGGGGTGTCATTGTGCGTGGCACCTTCACGCCACGCGGTGGCGGCTACGGAGTGTTCGGTGAGGGTTTGAGTGGACTGTGGCGGGCTGCCCAGCTGGACGAGCGGCTGGCCGACGAACGGAGCCAGCTCGCCGAGCGGACGGTGTGCATCATCGGGCTGGCGATCGACGCCCAAGTCTCGGCCGAAGAGGCCAGCGCCTACGCTGCGCCTGGCAAGGTGGAAGGAGCCTGGTTCATCGACGGGCTGACCCGAATGGACGACCAACAACATGCACTCAGTGCGCTGCTCATGACGATCCCGATCCTGGAGGCCGGCCCGCTGGCCGGCGCTGGGCACACCGCGCCATCGACCTGGTTGTGGTTGATCGTGGTGATCGCCGCCATCAACCCGATTCGAGCGGCACTCGCCGCACCGAGCCGGTCCAGACGGATCGAACGCCTGGCGGTCACCGGTCTCGGTGGGCTCGTGGGCGCCGTCGGGTTGCTGCTCGTCGGTTCCCTCAGTGGTTGGCTGTTGGGAGTTGCCGATGTGAGCGGGCCGGCGATCCGGCTGGCGGCGGGCGGCTTGTTGTTGCTGTCGGCCGGCGCCGACCTGGTCGGCCGACCACCCGCCGATCTTGCGGCGCTCGATGGTCGACGCGCCGCACTCGTGCCGGTCGCCGTTCCACTGTTCGTTCGGCCGGTGATCGTGATCGCCGGGCTCAGTGTGGTGGCCGATCACGGCCTCGCGCTGTATGGCGTGGCACTGCTCGTCGCTGTCGGCGTGTTGGTGCTCGGCTCGCTCGGTGACACCGTTCAGGGCGCTCGGCTGGCGGCCATGACATGGCTCGCCAGGCTGCTGTCAGCGGTGGCGGTCGGTGGCAGCATCGCCTTGATCGCCAACGCCGTGTTCGACCTCTAGGGCGACTGCGGCTCGATCGGCGTCAGGCGAAGAAGGCCTGGATCGCTTCGGCCATCCTGGCCCTCACCGGTGCGCCGGAGATGATCTGACCGACGGCGGTCAGCGAGGTGTGTACGTGGCCACGGCACTGCTCGTGTCGAACGGCGACACCTGCCTCGGTCAGGGCGGCCGCGTAGGCGTTGCCTTGATCGCGGAGCGGGTCGAACTCGCAGGTGAAGATCGCCGCCGGCGGCAGGTCGGCGAGGCTGTCGGCTCGCAGCGGCGAGGCCTTCGGATCGGGGCGGTCTTCGGGGTCGGCGTAGTGGTCCCAGAACCAATTCATCAGCGCCGTCGTGAGTACGAAGCCCTCGGCGTTCTCGGTGAGCGATGCCCAGTCGGTGACGCCGTCGGTGACGGGTGTGACCAGGAGTTGCCCGCTGATTGCCGGACCTCCGGCGTGGCGGGCGAGTTGGCAGACGACCGCTGCCACGTTGCCACCGGCGCTCCATCCGGCGACGGCGAGCTGGCCGGGGATTCCCCCGAGCGATTCGGCGTTGGCGGCGATCCACTGCACCGCAGCGAAGGCGTCGTCGGCGGCGGCCGGATAGCGCGCCTCGGGGCCGTGCCGGTAGTCGACCGAGATGAGCATCGCTCCCGACCGGTCACACAGGTCGCGGCAGAACGGATCGTCGGAGGTGGCGTGCCCGAGCACCCACCCACCGCCGTGGAAGTAGGCGACGATCGGGTGCGGACCGGGTGTCGAAGGTCGGTACAGCCGGTAGTTCAACTCCCCGGCGGCACCGGGCAGCGTGCCGTCGACGATCTCGCCGATGTCGGGCCCCGGCGGGCGCTGGGCGCCCATCGCCTCGCTGAACGCCCGCGCATCGGGCACCGGGAGCGTCTCCATCGGCGGCAATCCCAACTCGCCCATCAACTTCAAGAGCATCGCCACATCCGGCTGGAGCCGGTTGACGACGCCGTCGGTGCAGCGAGTTCCGGCGGGGCCGCTGCAGTTCGAACCCGAGATAGTCCTCGGCGACGACCCGGTCGCAGGTCGCACGATAGGGGCCGACCCCGCCGACGTAGGGCAGAAACACCCGTGGCTTGCCGGGCACGTTGGCACCCATGTACCACGAGTTGGCGGTCGGGAACAAGGTGATCTCGGCACAGTCGTTGACGTGTCGCACCCAGCCGGCCTCGGCCGTTTCGGTCGGCTCGATCCGGGTGTATCCCTTACGGCGCAGGTCGTCGATGCGCTCGGTGATCCAGTCGACGTGCTGCTCGATCGACACCGCCATGTTCGACAGGACGGACGGGCTGCCGGGGCCGGTCACCATGAAGAAATTGGGAAACCCGACGGTGGTCAAACCGAGGTAGGTCTTCGGTCCGGCCGACCACTTGTCCTTCAGAGTGACGCCGTTGCGGCCCTCGATGTCGACGGCCACGAGGGCGCCCGTCATGGCGTCGAAGCCGGTGGCGTACACGATCGCATCGAACACGAAGCTCTCGTCGAATGTGTCGATGCCGGTCTCGGTGATGGTGATGATCGGTTGCTTGCCGAGATCGACCAGCCGCACGTGCGGGAGATTGAAGGTCTGGTAGTAACCGCTGTCGAGGCATGGCCGCTTGGAGCCGAAGGGGTGGTCGATGGGGCACAGCGTTTCGGCGGTCTCTGGGTCGGTCACGATCGAGCGGATCTTGTCGCGGACGAAATCGCAGAACGTGTCGTTGGCAGCCCTGTTCAGACTGAGGTCGTTGAACTCGCGACCGGGGGCGAACAGTTCGCCGGCCTGCCAGGCTCGCTCGAAGCGGGCTCGGCGCTCGTCGTCGGACACGGACAGAGCGCTCTCGGTGGCGGGTTCGAGCGGCACGCCGACCATCGACACGCGGGCCGATGCTCGGTAAGCGGCAGGGTCGGCCTCGAACTGCTCCGACTTCGCCCTCGGGATCGGGCCGTTGCCGGCCGGCATCGAGAAGTTGGGGGTGCGTTGGAACACGGTCAGCGCTGATGCCTGAGCAGCGATGATCGGGATCGACTGGATGCCGGACGAACCGGTTCCGATCACACCGACCCGCATGCCCGTGAAGTCGACGCCCTCGTGCGGCCAACGACTCGTGAAGTACACGGCGCCGGCGAATCGATCGGCACCCTCGATCTCAGGCCCTTTCGGAACGGACAGGCAACCGGTCGCCATCACGTAGTGGCGGCAGGTGAGTTCGTCGCCTGCGGCGGTTCGCACGTGCCACATCGAGGCGGATTCGTTCCAGGTCGCTGCGTCGACTCGGGTCGCCAAGCGAACGTCGCGGCGCAGGTCGTGCTTGTCTGCGACGTGTTCGAGGTAGCGCAGGATCTCGGGTTGGGTGGCGTACTTCTCCGACCACTGCCATTCGTTCTGAAGCTCGGGGTCGAAGCTGTAGGAGTAGTCGACGCTCTGCACGTCGCAGCGGGCGCCTGGGTAGCGATTCCAGTACCACGTGCCACCCACGCCGTCGGCTGCCTCCAGCGCCACCGCCGTCAGGCCCAGCTGCCGCAGGCGATACAGCAGGTACAGCCCGGCCATCCCGGCTCCGACCACGACGACGTCGAGGTCCGGTGTCGGCTGCCCGGCCGTGGCTGCGTCGGTCGCTGCTGTATCGGTCATCGCGGAAATTGGCGGACCCCCTCGTTCGGTTCGGCGATCTCGCCGGTATCGCCGTGCCGATCTTCACACGTGATGGCGGCGAGTTGCGAGCGGAGGGCGCCGATCCGGAGCCGACATGAGGTGGTGATGGCCGGAAGACCCTCGACTGACCGGGCTGCGGCTGTCATCGTGGGGGGTGGAGGAGCCGCCGTGATGGACCGATTCACGATTCCGACCGAACACTGGCATCTGCTCGAAGACGGCCGGATCCAGTGCGATGTGTGTCCTCGCGCCTGCAAGCTGCGCGACGGCCAACGAGGCGTGTGCTTCGTGCGCGCCCGTCAGGCGATCGACGGCGCCGACGGAATCGTGCTGACCACGTACGGGCGCTCCAGCGGGTTCTGCGTCGACCCGATCGAGAAGAAGCCGCTCAACCACTTCCTGCCAGGCAGCTCGGTGTTCTCGTTCGGGACAGCTGGCTGCAACCTGGCGTGTCGGTTCTGCCAGAACTGGGACATCTCGAAGTCGAAGGCGATCGACACGCTCGCCGACGAAGCATCCCCGGAGACGATCGCCCACACCGCCAAGCAGTTGGGGTGCCGCAGCGTGGCGTTCACCTACAACGACCCGACGATCTTCTTCGAGTACGCGATCGACGTCGCCGAGGCATGCCACGAGCTGGGCATCAAGACCGTCGCCGTGACCGCCGGCTACATGTGCGCCGAACCGCGGCGCCAGTTCTACGCCCACCTCGACGCTGCAAACGTCGACCTCAAGGGCTTCACCGAGGAGTTCTACAAGCACACCGCCGCCGCCGAGCTGGGTGCCGTGTTGGAGACGCTGGAGTACCTCCACGAGACCGACGTGTGGTTTGAACTGACGACCCTGCTGATTCCTGGCCTCAACGACAGCGACGCCGAACTGCACGCCATGACGCAGTGGGTGGTCGAGCACCTCGGCCCGGATGTGCCGATCCACTTCACCGCCTTCCACCCCGACTACAAGATGCTCGACGTGCCGGCGACGCCACCGGCAACCCTGACGAGGGCTCGCCAGATCGCGATCGAGAACGGGATGCGGTTCGCCTATACCGGCAACGTCCACGACGCTGCCGGCGGCAGCACGTTCTGTCACTCGTGCGGCACACGCGTGATCGAGCGCGATTGGTACCGGCTCGGCGAGTACCGGCTGGACGACTCTGGTCGCTGCGCGGCGTGTGGCACCACCCTGCCCGGCGTGTTCGACGGCCCTGCGGGCAGGTGGGGTGCCCGGCGGCAGCCAGTGGTGCTCGGAACCAGACGACCGAAAGGATCTCACCCATGAGCGTGCGTCATCCAGCGGTTGCAGGAATGTTCTACCCGGCCGACCCCGATCGCTTGCGCGAGGCGGTCGAGCGGGCCTTCGCCGACGCGGTTCCTCCACCCGCTGGGGCACCTGTTCCGAAGGCCCTGATCGTGCCACACGCTGGATACCCCTACTCCGGTGCCGTGGCGGCCAGTGCCTACCTGCGACTGGTACCGGCCCGGCACACGATCACACGGGTCGTGATGCTGGGACCGAGCCATCGCGTTCACGTGGTCGGTATCGCCGCCCCGGTCGACAACCTGTTCGCGACCCCGCTCGGGATGGTGTTGATCGACGCCGATCTGCGGGCCGCGGTTGGCGATCTGCCTGGCGTGTTGCTCGATGACCTGCCGCACTTCCACGAGCACAGCCTCGAGGTGCAGCTGCCGTTCCTGCAGACCGTGCTGGACGAGTTCACGCTGCTGCCACTCTCGGTTGGGGATGCCTCCGCCGACCAGGTCGCCAGCGTGTTGGAGGCCGTGTGGGGTGGGCCGGAGACGCTGATCGTGATCAGCACCGATCTCTCGCACTATCACCGCTACGACGAGGCCAACCGGCTCGATGCGCGCACGGCAGCCGCCATTCTGGCGGGGTCGGGTGCGTCGATCGAAGATCAGGACGCGTGTGGGGCGAGGCCGCTACGGGGGCTGCTGCGGGTGGCCTCCGACCGGGCGATCTCGATCGAACTGATCGACCTGCGGAACTCGGGAGACACGGCCGGCGACCGTGATCGTGTGGTCGGATACGGAGCGTTCGCACTTGGGTGAGAGTTCGTCGACAGCGTTGACGCCAGATCAGGCCGAGCTGTTGCTCGACGTAGCAGAGCTGGCGATCCGGGCCGAGCTCGAAGGCGGCCACTACCCCGGACCCGATGTGGAACGTCTGCCCGAGCGATTGCGCCAGCCGTGTGGAGCGTTCGTCACGCTCCACGTCGGGGGTGCGCTGAACGGATGCATCGGCAACATCGAGAGCGACCAGGCGATCGGTGCCTGCATCGCCAGGCTGGCGGTCCAGGCCGCGTTCGAGGATCACCGACTGCCGCGACTCACGCGCTGATGACCTGGCCGACCTGGAGATCGAGATCTCGCTGCTCTCGCCGCGCTCCGCCGTTCCGGCCAACACACGCCGCGAACTGCTCAGCCACCTCGTGCCACGACGCCACGGTTTGATCGTCGCCAGCGGGCCGTCACCGGGCGGTGTTCCTGCCAGATGTCTGGGCCCAGCTGCCGCTGCCCAACGATTTCATCGACCATCTGCTGCGCAAAGCCGGCCTTGCCGGCGAAACCTGGCCAGCCGATCTGCACGCTGAGCTGTTCACCACGGCCGGCTTCGTCCGACGAGTGACCGACTCACGGCACTAGGGTCGATACCGATACCGACCTGAGGAAGCCCATGATCTCTGCCCGAATCCAAGTCGCCCTGACCGAACAACTCAATCGCGAGTTCTACTCGGCGTATCTGTACCTGGCGATGTCCGCCTATGCCAGCAACGCCGACTTCAACGGTTCCGCCAGCTGGCTCGAGTTGCAGTACGAGGAGGAGATCCTGCACGCCACCCGGATCTACCGCTACCTCATCGAGCAGGCCGTGCCGGTGCGGTTGCAGGCGATCGCCGAACCGCCGTCCGAGTTCGGCACGCTGCTGGAGGTGTTCCAGGGGTCGCTGCGCCACGAGCAGGCGATGACCTCACGCCTCAACGAGCTGAGTGATCTGGCACTGGCCGAGAAGGACCACGCCACCTACAACTTGTTGCAGTGGTTCGTGAACGAGCAGGTCGAAGAAGAGGCCACCGTGAACGGCATCATCGCCAAACTGCGGTTGGTGAAAGACGACGGCTACGGCCTGCTGATGGTCGACAACGAACTCGGCAGCCGCGTGCCAACCCCTGCCCAACCAGCCGTCTGAGATCGGCTTGGTTGCTGTGGTTGCGGCGTCAGCTGTAGACGCCGCCGTTCAGGTACTTGAGGCCTGAGTCCGGCTGCAGCGTGACGACTCGGTGTCCAGGGCCGAGTTCCCGGGCCAGCCGACTTGCGGCGAGGATGCTCGCTCCCCCGCTCGGGCCGGTCCAGACGCCCTCGGTCAACGCCAGCGTGCGAGCCGCCTCGAATGCTTCAGCGGTGCTGACCGCCTCGACGCGGTCGTAGCTGTCGGGTGTGATCAGGGCGGGGATGAACCCGACTCCTCCGCCTTCGATCATGTGGCTGCCCGCTGGGCCGCCGCCGATCACGGCCGATTCGGCCGGCTCGACCACGGTGCGGATCACACTCCCCCAGCGCTCGTGGATCGGCCGGGTGAGGCCGGTGAAGGCGCCGCCGACTCCGACGTAGGCCACCGCCCCGTGGATCTCACCATCGATCTGTTCGACGAATTCGCGACCGATTTCGAGGTATCCGTTCAACGTGTCGAGGTTGTTGAACTGATCGGTCAGGAACGCTCCGTCAGAGGCGACGATCTCCTCGGCCCGGGCTCTCATCTGGGGGATCAGCTCGGGGTGGATGCCGTCGTCGCTGTGGATCAGTTCGAGGTCGGCACCGAACGCCCGCATCGTCTTGAGCTTCTCCTCGGCAAACACGTTCGAACTGACGATCCGAAGCGGGTAGCCCTTGATGCTGCACACGAACGCCAGCGAACTCCCGGTCGACCCGCCCGTGTACTCCACGACCGTCTGGCCCGGTTGCAGGTCGCCCCTCGCCTCGGCGCCCTCGATCATCGCCAGCGCCATGCGGTCCTTGTAGGAACCGGTCGGGTTGGCCGCCTCGAGCTTGACCCACACCTCGGCCGCATCGGGCCCCGGAAAGCTCGACAACTTCACCACCGGCGTGTTGCCGATTGCGGACAGTGCACCAGGCCGGTCGATCATGCGGAACCGTACCAGTCGCCGGCCTGCCACCCGCCCGACGAGATCACAACTCGTTCGACCTCGTCGGTGGCTCCGCCGACGTGCCGGCGGTTGTCCACCTATCCTCTGACGGGTGAATGATCACCGTGAGGCCGGGTTGCAGATCAGCGATCTCGCCAAACGATACGGATCGGTCGTCGCTCTCGACGGACTCGATCTGACGGTGCCGCCAGGGGCGTTGATCGGCTTCCTCGGGCCGAACGGTTCGGGCAAGACCACCACGATGCGCTCGGTGCTCGGAATGGTTCGCCCCGATCGTGGCACCATCACATGGCGTGGTGCGCCGATCGACGACGCGACCAGGACCCGGATCGGCTACATGCCCCAGGAACGCGGCCTGTACGCCCGGATGAAGGTCAGAGAACAGGTGATCTACTTCGGTCGGTTGGCGGGGATGTCGAGCGCCGATGCCGCTGCGGAAACCGATCGGTGGTTGGAACGACTCGGGCTGACCGACCGGGCCGACTCGTTGGTGCAAGCACTGTCGGGTGGCAACCAGCAACGGGTGCAGCTGGCGGTGTCGCTGGTTCACGACCCCGATCTACTGATCCTCGACGAACCGTTTTCCGGGCTCGACCCGGTTGCGGCCGAGACGATGCGATCGATCATCGCCGAGCGTGCCGCTGCCGGAGCCAGCGTCCTGTTCTCGTCGCACCAACTCGACGTGGTCGAGCGGATGTGTGAGGAGGTCGTCATCGTCGCCGAGGGGCGCCTGGTGGCCGCAGGGAACATCAACGACCTGCGCTCCGCCTCCGACACCCGTTGGCTCCGCGTCCGCTGGGTCGAACCGATCGGCGAGTGGCGACCGCTCGACGGAACCGTCGAGTCGTTCGATGGGCGCAGTGCACGAGTGCGGTTGCGCGCCGATGCCGACGTCGCCGCCAACATCGCGGACACGCCATGGCGGCGGGTCCTGTCAGCGAGGTGGCCCTCGAACCACCGGCACTCGACGAGGTCTTCACCGAGTTGGTCGGCCCAGGCTCGATCAACGCCGACGATCGACAGCGGGGGGCAGGATCATGATCTGGACGATCGCCAAGCGAGAGATCGTCACGCGAGCCCGGTCGAAGGGGTTCCTGATCATCACCGGGCTGTTGTTCGTGGGTGTGGTGGCGATCGCAGTGATCCAGGTAGTCGTCTCGGATTCGAACGATCCACGCCAGGTCACGATCGGTCTCACCGGTGACGGCATCGCCTATTCCGATCCGCTCCAGGTCGGGAACGCCGACCTGGCACCGATCGTCGAAACGGTCGGCGACGGCGTCGCTCAGCTCGAGGACGGCGCCATCGATGTCTTGTTCGACGGGTCCACCCTGACATGGGAGGGTCTTCCCGATTTCACCCTGGACAGCTACGTTCGGGACTCCGTCCAACAGGCGACGTTCAGTCGCCGCGCCGAGGACTTGGGGTTGAGCTCCGCCGACCTCGGACAGCTGTTCGCGCCCGTCGAGATCGAGGAATTCCGACTTGACGGCGGCAGCGACGAGTTCGGGGTGCGGTTGGCTGCAGCGGGTATCTCCGGGCTGGCGACGTTCATGCTGCTCCAGATCTGGGGATCGTTCCTGACGATGGGAGTGATCGAGGAGAAAGCGTCGAAAGTGGTCGAGATCCTGCTCTCTCACGTTCGGCCGTCCACGCTGCTGACTGGAAAGGTGCTCGGACTCGGCCTGCTGGCGCTAGCTCAAATGCTGATCCTCGTGATCGGTCTGGTGATCGGGCTGGGGCTGGTCCAGGATGTCTCGATTCCCGGCAGCGTCTGGGCGACGGCGCCGCTTTCGTTGGTGACGTTCCTGCTCGGCTTCGCGTTCTACGCTGCCGCGTTCGCCGCCGCAGGATCGATGGTCTCACGCCAAGAGGACGCCACCGGCGCCCAGGTCCCGGTGATGTTCCCGCTCTTCGCCGGTTACATCATCGCTGCCGTCAGCATCGACGCCCCCAAGAACCTCGCCGTGACGATCGGTTCGTTCGTCCCGTTCACCTCGCCGGTCCTGCTGCCGTTCCGCAACGCGATGGTCGACGTACCTCTCTGGCAGGTGGTGCTGTCGTTCGCGATCCTCGCCGTCTCGGCCGGCGCGATGTTGCGGATCGCCGGCTGGATCTACCGGTATTCCCTGCTGCGCACGGGAACCAGGGTCACCTGGACCGAAGCGTGGCGAAACCGCCACCACACGACGCTGTGACGGCGAACCGCTCGGGCGCGACCACTGATCGAGCATTGATGACGACCGAAACGGTTCGGGGGCTTGGGTTGATCGGCACGTAGGCTGAGCGGCCGGTATGAGCGCCAACACTGAACCATCCTCGAGCGACACTCCCCCGTATCGGTACACGTCGCTACTTGCGCAGGACATCGAGCAGCGGTGGCAGGACTGGTGGGCGCAGAACGGCACCTTCGAGACTCCCAATCCGACCGGGCCGCTTGGCGATCCTGAGCTGGCTGCGGCCCGTGGCGAGAAGCTGTTCGTGCTGGACATGTTCCCGTATCCGTCGGGCAGTGGCCTGCACGTCGGGCATCCGTTGGGGTTCATCGGCACCGACGTGTTCGCCCGCTTCAAGCGGATGACCGGGCACAACGTGTTGCACACGATGGGCTTCGACGCGTTCGGGCTGCCGGCCGAGCAGTTCGCCGTCGAGACCGGACAGCACCCGCGGATCACCACCGAGCAGAACATCGCCACCTACCGGCGCCAGCTGCGTCGGCTCGGGTTTGGGTCACGACCAGCGCCGCAGCATCTCCACCACCGACCCGCAGTACTACCGCTGGACTCAGTGGATCTTCAGCCAGATCTTCAACGCCTGGCTCGACCCCGAACAGGACAAGGCGCGCCCGATCGCCGAACTGATCGCCGAGTTCGAATCCGGTTCGCGCCCGACACCCGACGGGCGGGCCTGGGCCGACATCGACGCCAGCGAGCGCAACCAGATCATCGACGGGTACCGCCTGGCGTACGTCAGCAACGCACCGGTCAACTGGTGTCCAGGGCTCGGCACGGTGGTGGCCAACGAGGAGGTCACCTCTGACGGGCGATCCGATCGCGGCAACTTCCCGGTCTTCCAGCGCAACATGCGCCAGTGGATGATGCGGATCACCGCCTACGCCGACCGCCTGATCGACGACCTCGAGCTGCTCGACTGGACCGACTCGATCAAGGCGATGCAGCGCAACTGGATCGGTCGCAGCCACGGCGCCAACGTGCACTTCGACTCGCCGGCCGGCGAGCTGACGGTGTTCACCACCCGCCCCGACACGTTGTTCGGCGCCACGTTCATGGTGCTGGCGCCGGAGCACCCGTTCGTCGACACGTTGACGACCGCCGACCACACCGACGAGGTCGCCGCCTACCGTCGCTCCGCCGCCGGCAAGAACGAGATCGACCGCACCGACGACACCCGCGAGAAGACCGGCGTGTTCACCGGTTCGTACGCCACCAACCCGTTGAGCGGCGCTGAGATCCCGATCTGGATCGCCGACTACGTGCTGATGGGCTATGGCACCGGCGCCATCATGGCCGTGCCGTGCGGCGACCAGCGCGACTTCGAGTTCGCCCGCAAGTTCGGGCTGGAGATCCCGGCCATCCAGCACCCGCCGGTCGCCTGGCTCGAGGATCAGGGCGTCGATCCGTACAGCGCCGCGGCACTCGACACCAGCCAGTGGCAGATCGCCTTCGTTGGTGACGCCCCGTACGTCAACTCGTCGAACGACACGCTCGACCTGAACCGCATCGACAACAAGGTCGACGGAATCCGGGTCACCAACGAGTGGCTGGAAGCCACCGGCAAGGGCGAACCGACCATCACCTACAAGCTGCGCGACTGGCTGTTCAGCCGCCAGCGCTACTGGGGCGAGCCGTTCCCGGTCGTGTACGACGTCGACGGCAACCCGCACACGGTGCCCGACGACATGCTCCCGGTGGAGCTTCCGGAAACCGACAACTTCTCGCCGCGCACGTTCGAGGCCGACGACGAGTTCTCCAACCCCGAGAGCCCACTCGACCGGTTGAACGACTGGGTCGAGGTCACGCTCGACCTCGGCGACGGCCCCCAGCCGTATCGCCGCGACACCAACGTGATGCCACAGTGGGCCGGCTCGTGCTGGTACCAGCTGCGCTACTGCGATCCGACCAACGAGACCGCCTTCGTCGACCCGGCCGTCGAGCGGTACTGGACCGGTCCGCGCACCGACCAGCGCCCCGATCACCCGGGCGGCGTCGACCTGTACGTCGGCGGCGTCGAGCACGCCGTGCTGCACCTGCTGTACGCCCGGTTCTGGCACAAGGTGCTGTTCGACCTGGGCCACGTGTCATCGAAAGAGCCGTACACACGGCTGTTCAACCAGGGCTACATCCAGGCCGCCGCCTACAAGGACGAACGCGAGATCTACGTCGATGCGCTGTCGGTCGAACAGCGCGACGGTCAGTACTTCTACGAGGGGCAACCCGTCACCCGCGAGATGGGCAAGATGGGCAAGAGCCTCAAGAACGGTGTGTCGCCCGACGACATGTACGAGGAGTACGGCGCCGACACGCTGCGCCTGTACGAGATGGCGACCGGCCCGATGGACGCCTCGCGGCCGTGGGAAACCCGTGACGTGGTCGGCATGTACCGCTTCCTCCAGCGCCTGTGGCGCACCATGGTCGACGAGGACAGTGGCGACTGCGTGGTCGCCGACATCCCGGCCGACGAGGACACCAAGAAGTTGCTGCACCGCACGATCGAGGTCGTCCGCACCGAGATGGACGCCCTGCGTTTCAACACGGCGATCGCCAAGTTGATCGAGCTCAACAACGCCGTCACCAAGCTGGACGCAACGCCTCGCGAGATCGCCGAACCGATGGTGCTGATGGCCGCCCCGCTGGTGCCGCACATGGCCGAGGAGTTGTGGCGCAAGCTGGGCCACACCGACACCATCACCTATCTCGACTTCCCCGTCGCCAACCCGCAGTACCTCGTCGACGACACGATCGAAGTCCCTGTCCAGGTCAACGGAAAGATCCGCAGCCGGATCGTGGTCGCCACCGACGCCGACTCGGCCACGGTCGAAGCCACGGCATTGGCCGACGACAAGGTGATCGCAGCGCTCGAGGGCAGCACGCCCAAGAAGGTCATCGTGGTGCCCGGCCGGATGGTCAACATCGTCGTCTGACAACCGGGACCAAGGTCCCTTGACCACGGTGCCGGACGGCGCGAGACTCTTGTCAGATCCACGAGGTGCAACCCGGGGACGCAGATCCACGACACCGCTCAGCGGCGAACGTGGCTCCTGGTCCCAAAACCGTTCCGGGCGATCGGAACCACCTCGTGGGTCTGCCGCGTACCGGCCCCTGCCGACCGAGATCGATCAGATGTCGGCGACGACCGTGATCTCCGAGGCCTTCACGGACACCCACACTCGCCCACCGACCGTCGCCCCCAGCGAGCCGAGTCCGGCCTCGGTGACCTCCGCTACCAGAGCGAACGGAGAGTCGAGTCGAACCCGAACCCGGTCGTTGGAATGGTCGATGCCTGCGATCGTGGTCTCCCACACATTGCGCGGGCTGCCCTCCGGCCGCGACCGGTGCAGCGAGATGGCAGCCGGCCTGATGGCAGCGATCGCCGGCCCGTCTTGCGCTTCGTGCGCCCCCACGATCAGTTCGTGTCCGCTCCCCGCATCGCCGTCCACATCGCCCCCGACCGACAGGACCGATCCACGTAAGACGCCGTGCAAGATGTTGGTTCCCATCAGGTCTGCCACGTAGGTCGACCGCGGGTGAACCGCCAGATCGGCGAGCGATCCTGCTTGTGTGATCCGCCCGGCCTCCAGCACGATCACCCGATCGGCGAGTGCGTCGGCGTCGACCGGGTCGTGCGTGACCACGATCCGCGCCGACGGTCCACCGTCGGCGGCGCGGCTGTCGGCCAACCAACTCGGGAGGTCGTGGCGAACGGCGCTGCGCGATGAGGCATCGAGCGCCGCCAGCGGCTCGTCGAGCAGCACGACCGAGGGCTCCATCACGATCGCCCTCGCCAGTGCCACGCGCTGCGCCTGCCCGCCGGACAGCGATGCGGGCATCTGATTCACCACGTCGTCGAGCCCGAGCCGGTCCAGCGCCGCCACCGCCTTGGCGCGCGCCTGGCGCTTGTCCATGCGGCGGGCACGCAACCCGAACGCCACGTTGTCGAGCGCGGACAGGTGTTCGAACAGGAGGTAGTGCTGGAACACCGCACCGACACGCCGGTGGCGGGCCGCCAGGAGTACGCCGGCTGTGGGGTCGTCCCACAGCTCGTCACCGAAACTCAAGCGGCCGGATGCGAGCGGGCACAATCCGGCGATCGCTCGCAACACGGTCGACTTGCCGGCACCGTTGGGGCCAACCAGCGCCACCGTTTCGCCGCGCTCGACCGTGAGATCGACCTCGGCGGTGAAGTCGTCGACGGAGATCACGCCGTGCAGCTCGAGCGTCACGAACGACTCCGTCCCAGCGCAGCGCCGACCCATCGTCCGCGCAGCCCGTACAAGACGGCGAACGAGACGGCGACCAGCACCAGACTCAGCAGCACCGCACGATCCAGATCGGTCTCGAGCGCCAAGTACGTCTCCAGCGGCATCGTGCGGGTCACGCCCGGCAGGCTGCCGGCGAACGTGATCGTTGCCCCGAACTCGCCGAGCGCCCGAGCCCAGGTCAACACCACACCCGTCAGCACCGCCGGCCGGATCGCCGGCAGTGTGACGTGCCGAAACACGTACCACTCCGAGCCGCCGAGTGTTCGGGCGGCATCTTCGACTCGATGGTCGAGCCCCTCCAGAGCGGCGTCGACGGTGAGCACCAGGAACGGCATCGCCACGAATACCTGGGCCAGCACGACCGCCGGGGTGGTGAACGGCAGCGTGATCCCGAACCATCGTTCCAGCGGTTCACCGATCAGGCCCCGCCGGCCGACCGCCAGGAACAGCGCCACACCACCGACCACCGGCGGCAGCACCATCGAGAGCGTGCAGATCGCCCGCAACAGATTGCGGCCGGGCAGTCGGCTACGAGCCAACACCCACGCCAGCGGCACACCGAACACGAGCGAGATCACTGCTGCAACGATCGAGGTGACGAGCGATAGCCACAGCGCCGAGCGGATCGGACCAGACGTGGCGATGTCCCCGATCGAACGCCATGGCACCTTGATCAGCAGTGCGACCAGTGGCAACACGAACACGAGCGCACCGCACACCCCCAGCACGGTCAGCACCACGGATGTCTCGGTGCCGCGTCGTCGTTCGGTGCTCACGGCAGCTCGAATCCCGCATCGAGCAAGCGCCTGGCGGCCGGCCTCGCCGAGCACGAACGCCAGCAACGCGTCAGCGGCGCCGCTGTTGCGGACGACCACGATCGGGTAGGCGGCGGTGACGTTGAGTTGCGACGGAATCTCGACCGAATCGAGTTGCCCCGGATAGGCGGCGATGTCGGTTCGGTACACGATCCCGGCGTCGGCCTCGCCCAGCGCAACCTTGGAGGCGACCGCCCGCACGTTCGTTTCGAGCGACGCCGGGTCGATCGTGATACCGGCCCGCTCCAGCAGCTCGGCGGCGTAGGCGCCGGCAGGCACGGTGGGATCGGCGAGCACCACGACCAAGCCATCGTCGGACAGATCGTCCAGGCTGGTGATCGCGTGCGGATTGCCGCGCTCCACGGCGATCGTCAATCGATTGTTGGCGAACACGAACGGTTCGCCATCTGCTTCGGGGAGCGACACGTTGCATGGTGGCCTGGTCGGCGGCGGCGAACAGGTCGGCAGGCGCACCCTGTTCGATCTGACCGGCCAAGCTCGATGAGCCGCCGTAGTTCATCACGACGTCGATCTCGGGATGGGCCGCCTCGAACTCCGACTCGACTCGGTCGAACACATCGGTCAGTGACGAAGCGGCGAACACGACGAGCTGTTCGTCCTGCGAGCCATCGCAAGCAGTCAGTGCCAGGACGGCCACGACTGCGATCGCCAGGCTTCGTCGCTTCACCGGCAGCAGGCTAGTCAGCCCGTGGCTGAGCCCACGTCCTGAACGCGTAGCCTGCGGTCCATGATCATCCATACCAGCCCGCTCGCCGACGTCGAGATCCCGCACGTGTCGATCACGTCCTACGTGCTGCGACTGGCCGACACGTACCCCGACCGGCCGGCACTGATCGACGGCCCGACCGGCCGAATCATCACGTTCGCGGAACTGAAGCACCAGATCCACAGCTTCGCCGGCGGCCTCGCCGCTCGCGGCTTCGGCAAGGGCGACACGCTCGGGTTGATGGCGCCGAACATCCCCGAGTACGCGGTGGTGTTCCATGGCGTCGCCGTGGCCGGTGGCACGGTCACCACGATCAATCCCACCTACGGCGCCGAGGAAGTCCGCTTCCAACTCCAGGACGCCGGGGCCTCGTTGCTGGTCACGATCGGTTTGTTCGCCGAGACGGCCTTGGAGGCGATCGAGGGCACCGACATCACCGAAGTGCTGACCCTCGACGCCGCACCCGGCACCGGCAGCGCGCTCGACTCTGCTCGGTGACCCGATCGAACAGGTGCCGGTCGACGTGATGAACGACGTGGTGGTGCTCCCGTATTCGTCGGGAACCACCGGGCTCCCCAAGGGCGTGATGCTCACCCACCACAACCTGGTCGCCAACATCGCCCAGATCCGAACCGTGCATCCAGCTCGCCCCCGAGGGCGAGGTGGGCCTGTGCTTCTTGCCGTTCTTCCACATCTACGGCATGCAGGTGCTGATGAACCTCTCGCTGGCGTGCGGGGCGACGGTGGTCACGATGCCGCGCTTCGACCTCGAGCAGGCGCTGACGATCATCCAGAACAGCAAGGTGACCCGCTTCTTCGCCGTGCCGCCGATCGTGCTGGCGCTCGCCAAGCACCCGCTCGTCGACCAGTTCGACCTGAGTTCGCTCAAGCAGGTCTTCTCCGGCGCCGCCCCGCTCGGTGCCGAACTGGCCGCTGAAGCGGCCGCCCGCGTCGGCTGCGAGGTCGTGCAGGGATTCGGCATGACCGAGCTCAGCCCGGTCAGCCACTGCACGGTCGTCGGTGACTTCCGCCCCGGCACGTCGGGTGTCACGGTGCCGAACACCGAGACCCGCCTGGTCGACCCCGAGTCGGGAGAGGACCGTGGGGTCGGGGTCGAGGGCGAACTGTGGGTGCGCGGCCCGCAGGTCATGAAGGGCTATCTCAACAACGCCGAGGCGACCCGCATCACCATCGACGAGGACGGCTGGTTGCACACCGGTGACATCGCCGTCGTCGACGAGTTCGGCCACGTCTCGATCGTCGACCGCCTCAAGGAACTGATCAAGTACAAGGGTTTCCAGGTGCCGCCGGCCGAACTCGAGGCGTTGCTGCTCAGCCATCCGAAGATCGCCGACGTGGCTGTGATCGGCGTCGCCGACGAGGAGGCAGGCGAGGTCCCCAAGGCGTTCGTCGTACCGGTGCCCGGATCGGAGCTGACCGTCGACGAAGTGCAGGCCCACGTCGCCCAACACGTCGCCAGCTACAAGCAGGTCCGCCTCGTCGAGTTCGTCGAGACGATCCCCAAGTCGGCGAGCGGCAAGATCCTGCGGCGCATGCTCCGCGACCAGAACTGATCCACTTCAGTCTCACGGACCAGACTGGCTAGGTTCGGCCCGGGAGGTCGAATGGTCCGGCTGAGTGCAGCGCTGGCGGCGTCGCGGGGCGACGAGACGGCAATCATCGACGACGACGGATCGTGACCTGGCGCGCCTTTGACGAGCGTGTCAACCGATTCCTCAACGGGCTCAGGGACCGTGGCCATCAGGCCGGAACGACCGTGGCCATGCTGTGCGGCAACCGTTCGGAGTTCCTGGAGGTCACGAGCGCCCTCTTCCACGGTGGCTATCTGTATCCACCGATCAACTGGCACTTCACGGCGACGGAGGTGGCGTACATCCTCGACGACAGCGGCGCCACCGTGCTGATCGCCGACGACCGATACCTCGACCTGGCGCACCAAGCGGTCGCCCTGTGCCGAACGACCGGTCGACCTGATCGTGCTCGGCGAGCCGTACGAGCAAATTCTGGCCGCCGCATCGCCGGCTGAACCAGCCGGTCAGACGCTCGGCGCAGTGATGATGTACACCTCGGGAACCACGGGGCGTCCGCGGGGCGTGCGGTCGACACGAATGGCCGTCGGGTCCGACATCGAGCTCGGCGAACTCGCCGTGCAGGGCTACGCCTCCATGTTCGAGATCGACGTCGGCGGGCGCACGCTCGTGACGGCACCGCTGTTCCACGGAGGTCCGTATCTGTTCGGGTTGGTGCCGTTCGGCGCCGGGTGCTCGATCGTGTTGCGCCGCCAGTTCGACCCTGCAGCGGTGTTGCGCGACATCGACGAACTGGCGATCACCAACGCCTATTTCGTGCCGACCCATTTCACGAGGTTTCTGCGCCTCCCCGAGCAGACCAGGGCGACGTTCTCGGGCGCCTCGCTGCAGACCGTCTGGCACACCGCCGCGCCGTGCCCTCCTCAGATCAAACGGCAGATGATCGAATGGTGGGGCCCCGTGGTGCACGAGACGTACGCGGCGTCGGATGCCGGGGTGGGCACCGTCATCTCCAGCGCCGAGTGGCTGGCCAAGCCCGGCAGCGTCGGCCGCGCCTCGCCGCTCACCGAGATCTTGATCGTCGGCGACGACGGCGAGCAGCTCGCACCCGGCGCGACGGGGACGATCTGTTTCAAGAACCGGTTCGGCGGCGATGTCGTGTATCACAACGACAGCGCCAAGACCGCCGAAGCCCATATCGCTCCCGGCATCGTGACGGTCGGCGACCTCGGCCACCTCGACGAGGACGGCTATCTGTTCCTGTCCGACCGCAAGATCGACCTGATCATCTCGGGTGGCGTGAACATCTATCCCGCCGAGGTCGAGGCGAGCCTGATGAGTCACCCTTCCGTGCTGGACGCAGCAGTGTTCGGGATTCCCGACGACGAGTTCGGCGAGCAGGTCAAAGCTGCCGTGTTGCTGACGAGCGGTCTCGACCCCCGGGGTCGCCGTCACCGACGAACTCAGCCGGCACTGCGGTGCCACCCTGGCGCGTTACAAGGTGCCGAGGTCGTTCGACTTCCCCGACTCGTTCCCGCGAACGGAGACCGGCAAGCTGGTCAAGCGCCTGCTTCGCGACCCCTACTGGGAAGGTCGCCAACGCCGGATCTAGTGCCATCCGAGGTCTTCAGGAATGACCAGGCGTATGGAACGTCACCGATCACAGGTTGATCTCTGGGAGTGCATCGAGTCCGAGCGTGAACATCACTCCCATCACGATGCTGAGCACGGCGACGATGCTCGCCAATGTGGCGTACACGGCGAAGTTGCGCTCGGCGTGCAGGAGTCCGAACCCGGCGAGGATCGCAAGTGCGGTGTTGGCGAGGATCAGCCCGCCGACCCAACCCAGCAGGAGCAGAATCCCCACGCCGCTTCCGGCAACCGACGTCGACGCGACGAACAGCGCGATCTGGGTGGGGCTTTCAACGCCGATCCCGTGCAAGACGCCGATGCCGGTGGCAGTACCGTTCCCATATCGCGCAGTTGCCCGGTCGGGAAGCAACAGATCATGACGATGGGCGTGGGTGTGGCGAACAGATCGACCGGTGCCGCTCGAATCAGGGTGGGAAGGTGACCCCTGACCTGCGACCGAGACCTGGTCCGGAATGTGAACGTGTCGATCTTCGCGATGTGGATGATCGTGAGCCCCGAGCGAGTCGATACCAGGAGTGGCATCGTGCTCGTGCGAGTGGTCGACGCTGATCGAACGATTCGAATTGGAGCGTCGAACCCGCCTGAGGCCGGCGAAGGTGCCGTTGATGATCAGCATCCATCGGCTTCGAAGCCGAAACTGGCGACCCTTCCTGACAAGTTCACTGAGGATCCACGCGCCGAGTGCGATCAACGTGACCCCGACAATTCGTGACATCCAGGTATCGACACTGCTCGGAATCGTGGTGCCGATCAGGATCGCCACCGTGCCGAGACAGAACACCACGGCTGCATGGCCCAGGGCATAGAGCAACGACCACAACAGCCCTCGCCGGCGGCTTCCGGAGTTGCTCGACAGATCGGCGATCGCAGCGATGTGGTCCCAGTCGACGCCATGTCGCAGGCCGAGCGTCACCGCCGTGAGCATCAAGCCGAATGTCATCTGGCGTCGTCCGCCGGACGGCCTGTTGCCCGTACTCGCCGAGTCGTCGGGATAGCCACCCGCTCAGAGTACCCGGGCACCCGACCACAGAGCACGGCCGACTCCGGTGTCTCGGGCATCGGCGACAAGGCGATACCGTCCGGTCATGAGCGAGACGGTGCAGTTCGACGTCGACGGGCCGGTGTGCGTGATCACGATCGATCGCCCCGAGGTGCGCAATGCGGTCGATCGTCCGACGGCTGAGTTGCTGGCGGACGCGTTCCGGCGCTTCGAGGCCGACGCCGAACTGAATGTCGCCGTGCTGACGGGCGCCAATGGCACGTTCTGCGCCGGGGCCGACCTGAAGGGTGTGTCCGACGGACGCGGCAACCGGGTCGTCGCCGACATGGCGGTCGACGGGCCGATGGGCCCGAGCCGGATGGTGTTCAGCAAGCCCACGATCGCCGCCATCGAGGGGTTCGCCGTGGCGGGTGGGCTGGAGTTGGCGATGCTGTGCGATCTGCGCGTAGCCGCTGACGACGCCGTGTTCGGTGTCTACTGCCGTCGTTGGGGCGTGCCGTTGATCGACGGCGGCACGGTTCGGTTGTCGCGCATGCTGGGCCACAGCCACGCCCTCGACCTGATCCTCAGCGGACGCGGCGTCAGCGGCGACGAGGCTCGGATGATGGGCCTCGCCAATCGCCTGACCGAACCCGGCGAGGCGCTCGCCGCAGCGATCGCACTGGCTCATCGGTTGGCCGCCTTCCCGCAGGGCTGCATGCGGTCTGACCGACAGTCGAGCTACGACCAGTGGGACCTCTCGATGGCAGACGCGATGGCCAACGAAACGCGACTCGGCCTGGCCGTGATCGCGTCCGGCGAAACACTGGAGGGAGCGACCCGATTCGCCACCGGCGAAGGCCGTCACGGCCAGTTCTGATAGCGCATGGTGTCAGGCACCAACCGTCATCGGATGACGGAGTGTGCCTGGCACACTCCGTCAGGTCAGTCGGCTGCGGCCAGGGCGGCGATTGCCCGAACGGTGTTCAGGTTGCGTCCCGTGGCGGTCGCCTCGATGGCGCGTTCGAACACCTGGATCGTCAGCTTCGAGCGGGCCGACCCGTTCGGATAGCTGAGATAGATCTCGGTACCGTCGACGGCCCAGACGTCGGGAAAGAACCGCTCTCGGTCGATGCCCTCGACCGCTGCCCGGTCGGGCTCTTTGTCGAGAAACATGACGTGCAGCAGTTTCGGGTCGATCTCCGGACTTGGCATCTGGGTGGGCCTCAGCGATGCGTCGCATCTGGTCGCCGGTGCGGACGACGACCGGCACCAGCAAGCCATGGCGTTCGGAGATCGCGGCTGCAATCCGATCGCCGGTGCTGGTCGCTGGGTCAGGTGCACCGTCGAACAACACGTTGCCGCTCTGGATGTGCGTCATCACGTTGCCGAAGCCGAGCGACTCGATCGTGGCCCGCAGATCGGCCATCGCCAGCTTGTTGTTGCCGCCGACGTTGATGCCCCGCAACAGCGCCACCCAGCGCGTCATCGGACTCCGCCAGTCGGACTCCCCGAGTCGACCGCCGAGGCGAGGTACTCGACCGAGGCTCGGTAGGCGGCGTCGAGCCGCGAAGCGATCGTGTCGCGGTGGTTGTACCGCAACTTGGCGATGTCGTTGTACTTCTGCCTGGGACTGTCGCCGGTCGGCAGCACGTGCACCGTGACTCCCGGCGGCAGGGTGGCCATGTCGCGGTGGAAACGGTGGCGGCGGGAGATCTCGAACGACACGAAGGCGATGTCCCACGGCTGGCGAGGCAGTTTGAGCGGCGTGTCGATGTTGCCGACGTGCATCACATAGATCGTCGTGGCGCCCTTCTCGATCGCACGCGAGATGGGTATCGAATTGACCACGCCGCCATCGATGTAATGCAGACCATCGACCGCGACCGGTGGCAGCAACGTCGGCACAGCGCAGGAAGCCATCACCGGCTCGATCAAGGGCCCCGTCTCGAACCAAGCCTCCGACGATGTTTCGATGCATGCCGCCGAACACTCGAAGGGCAGCTCCAAGTCCTCGAACGTGCGGTACGGCAGCCAGTCGTTCAGGAGTTCTCGGAGTCCGTCGCTGCTGTGCAGGTGGGTTCCGTGGCGAACCATGTTGGCGATTCGGCCCGACATGCGCTCACGCAGCACGCCGGTCGAGGCCAACCCGCGCCAGCCGCGTTCCAGTTGCTCTGCCATCTCGCCGAAATCGCCCGATGCCAACACGGCGCCGTTGACGGCTCCGATCGAAGTGCCGAACACCATGTCGGGCCGCACATCCGTCTCGGAGAGCGCTTTCGCCATGCCAGCCTCGACGGCACCGCGCAGCCCGCCGCCACCGAGTACGAGGGCGGTGAGTCCTGCGCGACCTGGATCGCAAGCGGGAACATCCACGACGCTCAGGCTATTGCCGCGCCTGCCGCTCCCTGCATCTCGTCGTCCGATCTACAGTGACACGACACCCAACTCGACTGGAAGATCGGAGCATCGGTGAAGTTCTCGGCCAGGGTGCCTCCTCCATGGTTCCGGCTGCTCGTACTGACGCCGATCGTGTTCGTATTCTGCGCGATCGTCACGGTGCTCTCCCCCGCCTTGCACGTGGTGCTGGCGATCATCGATCTGTTCGACCGCAAGCGGTGGCGATTCAGCCGCCTCGGCGGACTCGGTATCGCCCTGTGCGTCACCGAGTTCGTGGGGTTGGTCATGGCGTTCCTGTTGTGGGTCGCCTCCGGGTTCGGGTTGGCGCTGCGCACCAAACCGTTCCATCACGCTCACAACAAGGCGTTCGGGTGGTGGCTGGAACTGATGACACGGGCACTGCGGTTCTACCTCGGGTTCGACTTCGTGATCCCCATCCACGAACGGATCGACGGCCCCGTCGTCACCTTCGCCCGCCACGCCGGGCCGGGCGACGCCTTCCTGCTGGCGCGTCTCGTGATCCGCGACTATCACCGGCAACTGCGGATGCTCGGCACGACCAAGTTGCTGTGGGATCCGTTCATCGACCACATGCTGCGCCGGATGCCCTACTACTTCTGCGAGCAGAACCCGCCAGAGCCGACCTCGCACCTGGAATCGATCACCGAGATGTGCGCCACGATGGACGACGACAGCGTGTTGATCATCTTTCCGGAAGGCGGCAACTGGACGCCGGGACGCTGGAACACGGCGATCGAGCGACTCGAGCAGCGAGGCCAACACGACCGGGCGGTGCGTGCAGCGGCGATGCCGAACGTGTTGGCCCCCCGTTCGGCGGGCGCCGTGGCGGCATTGCGGGCCCGCAACGACGTGTCGGTCGTGTTCGTCGCCCACGTCGGACTCGAGGATCTGATCTCGCTCAAGGAGATCTGGCGCAAGATCCCGCTCCGGCGCCATGTGGCCGGCACCTACTGGTCAGTGCCCCCCGATCAGGTCCCCCACGACCCGGCCGATATCAGCGCCTGGCTGTTCGACCAATGGGAACAGGTCGACCGCTGGATCGCCGACCACCGCGTCTGAGGTCAAGCAGACGGCGGGGGTTGCGGCTTGCCTGTCGCCCAGAGCGGCTCGGACGGCATCGCCGCGTCGCCTTGCTCGCCGGCCAGCAGCCGGCGCAACGCATTCGCCATCTTCGTCGCCCGCACCTTCGCTGCCTCGGCAGTGGCTCCCACGAAGTGCTCGTCGATGGTGGACAGGAACAGCTCGATCCACCGCTCGTAGTGCGACTCGGCGAACGGGGTGCGGGCGTGGATCGGCTCGTGGGCTCGCAACGGATTGCCGACGTAGCCGCGCTCCCCCAACAGCTGCCATGCCCAGAACTCGGTGAGGGTGTCGATGTGCGACGGCCAATCGACCTGTGCTGCGCTGAAGATCGGGCCGAGCAACTCATCCATTGCGGCGTAGCGATAGAACGACCGCACGAGCAGCTCGATGTCATCACGGTCGGCGATATCGGTCCGGTCTGCCAGTTCGGCGTCGGTCAGCGGATGAACGATCACGATCCGGTGCTCCGGCTGATCCAATCGTAGTTCTGAAGTCGCACACTATGAAACTACCGGGAAGGACACCACAGTTCGATCCGGTTGCCCTCCGGATCGTGGAAAAAGACCGTCGCCGCGCCCCACCGCTGCGCGATCTCGGAGACGACGACTCCCCGACCGGTGAGCATGCGCCGGGCGGCAGCGACGTCGGCGACCTGCCAGCTCAGGGTGATACCCGCCCCACTGCCGGAGTGAATTGTGGCTCGGGCTGCGTCGGCGACGCTCACGAACACGCCGTCACGAATCCCGAACTCGACAAACCAATCGTTCTCGAACGATCGCCGAAGCCCGAGCGTGTGGCCGTAGAACTCGGCCGTCTCGGCCCATCGGTCGCAGTACAAGATCGTGTTCGACCGTTCCACGACGATGCCCGGTTGCGGATCGGTGTCAGTGTTCACGACCGACACTCTTACTGATCGGCCGCTGCGCCGCCAGCCACAGGTTCGAAGCCATCCCAACCGACGCGCAGCGGAGTGACCGCTATTCGCGCGGTGAACGCCGTGAAACGCGAGCCGACCGCCTGGATCGACCGATCTTGCGGGTCGTGATCTCCCAGTGGCCCGAACCCGGTTCGGCGTTGGTCGAGCTCGGCGTCGACCAACGATGCGAGGCGGGTCAGGTCACGCATCAGGTCGTTGTCCGGCTCGAGCGCCGGCGGCGGAGCAGCCAGAGCGCCGAATCCCGCCGTCGACGTGTACTCGCTCAGGTCGGGCAGCGCATCGGGGGATCCGGGATCAGAACCGCGGCCGGTCGCCAGCGTCGCCAGTCCGTCGAACGTGTTGCTCACCGCCTCGCGCCGACTGAGCGATTCCGACCCGGGCGCGAACAACCGTCGAACCGTCGCAGGGATCGCCGAGTGGTCGAACCGGGTGCTCTCGGGTCGGTGCGGCACACGACCACCGATCACGATCGCCGGCACGCGCGGCCCCAGGATCGTGAAGTCGAAGTCGACCGGCGGCTGACGGAGGAACCACTGGATCAGTCGGCGTGAGTCTGCCGGCACCGGCGGACCTGGCGGTACGGCATCGGTCGGCGGCGCAACGTGGTCGTAGAAGCCGCCGTGCTCGTCGTAGGTGACCACCAGCAGGGTCTTGTCGAAGTGCTCCCAGGTGCGCAACGCCTCGTAGACGTCGGCGATCAGGGTCTCCCCACGCTGGAAATCGACCCGGCCGGCGGAATCGACGCCACCGTCGTAGTCGTTGTTGCCAGGATGTTGGCTGTTCGACCGGTCGCCGCTGTGACATGGCTCGATGAAGGTGTACGCCGGAAGGCGTCCCGCCGCGACGTCGTCAGCAAAGTCGTCGATCAGCCGCCACCGCGGTGTGCGATCGGCGGTCCACAACGCGTCGAATGCCATCACCTGGGCCACCGAGTCCGGGTCTCGATAGATCGCCCAATCCCGGCCTGCCTCTTCGACCCGGTCGAAGATGGTGGATTCGTTGTAGAAGCCGGCCGCGATGTCGACGGTGCCTGCCGACGATCCGCAGTGAGCGAAGTTGCGGTTCGGCCACGTTGCGCCTGGCACCGAGCTGAACCACCGGGAGCACACGGTGAAGTTGCGGGCCAGCGTGGCGAGCACCGGGACCGTGTCGGGGTCCATGCAGGCCATGATCCGCTCGGCCATCTGATCGGTGCCCGCCGGCGGGGCGGATCGGTGCAGCTTGAACCAAATCGCACCGGCGAGCGCCACCACCGCGAGCAGCGAAGCACTGACGATCACACGCCACAGCGGTTCCCAACCACGTTGATCGAGTACCACGGACACAGCTGCCAGCACTGCGATGGCGACCGAGCCGAGCACGCTCACCCGCAGCCATCGTCTGAACGGCACGACCGCACCGATGTACGAACGAACCTCGCCGACGGCAAGGTTGAACCCAAACACGATCAGTGCGGCGGCGATCACCAAGAGCACGAGTGGCAAGGCGGCGACCGCCACGACCGCCGCAACGGCGACGAGGACGGCGACGACAATCCGACCCCAGAACAGCTCGGGCTTGTCGATCTCGTCGCCGGTCATCACGCGTTCGGCATAGGCCCGCAGGAACCCCGAGTTGTCCGGGCTGGCGGCACGATCGAGCCCGAGCTGGACCCGTGCTCCGCGGTGCGAGTGGGGTGGATCGACGGTGAGTGTCGGCGAACCGTCGCCGGTGACGGAGACCCGTCTGAGCGCACCGTTGCTCGACACGTAGCTGTTCGAGAACACGGTGTCACCTCGCCTGACCCCCTCGAACGCGGGGTCGTCGAACACCAGCCCGAGCATGTGGTCGTACGACCGGTTCTCGAGCATCAGCACGACGACGTGTTCGATATCAGACATGGTGATTCATGGCGGTTGGTTCAGGGTTGGTGGCCGAGTTGTCGCGTCCGATAGTCGTAGCACCAAAGCGGCCAGGTGTTGACGACGGCACTGTGCAAACCGGCGAGTGAATCTCGGTCGAACGGGTGCCGGCGGGCGAGCTCCGCTGCCGCAGGGTGATCGGCATCCACGGGTTCAGACGTGAACCAGCCGAGCACATCGAGTCCGTTTCGAGCGGCCAGCCAGTCCAGCACCACATCACGGTCGAGGAACCCTGCGCCGACCTCGTGAGCGGCGTAGCCGGGAATCGGCCGAGCACTGGCGATCAGCAGCCGGCGAAGCAGCTGCGGCGACCCGATCACGTTCGTCTCGACCCCTGCACCGGAGGCCACTTCGAAGCACTCCAGGCACGCTTGCTCGTCGAGTCCTGCCGGCGGCAGGCCCACGACGGGTTCGTACGAGCGACCAAAGGCGTCGAAACCGACGTCGACGAAGCCGGCGCCGACGAGTTCGATCCCTGGAGGTTGATTGCCGAGCACGGTCAGCCAGATTCGGCGCACCTGCAGCACGACTGCGGCGAGCAGCATCGCCAGTTCGGTCACACGCGGCGCAGCGTAGCTCGTGCCAGTCCTCGTCTCGTCGAGTCCGCTGGCACCGTAGGCAACCACGTCAGGTCCGGATTGCGGTTGGCCGGCGACACCCCTCGAACTCTTCGGGGCCAACGTGGTTCCGGCCCGATCGGCCGTACCACCCACCGACAGAACCCAGTCAGGTTCGGCCCAGGCTGAGACCGTCTCGACGTCGGCCGCACCGGAGTTGCCGGCGGCCACGACCACCAGTTGATTGTCCGCCAGCGTCAGCGTGGCAAGGTTGACCGGATCCTCACGGCGAGAGACGTAGGCGTCGGAGACCGGACCGACACTGAAGTTCACAACGGGCATCAGCGCCGGTTGGGTGGGGGGTGGACCCTTCGATCCACCGATGACCTCCTGCTCCCCCGGCTCGAGATTGCGTTGCAGAAACTCCTTCTCAGCGAGCCGATCGAACCCTTCGACGAGGGTCTCCGAGGTCTTCGAGCCTCGCGGGGCTTTGAACACGGACATGACTCCCTGCAGCGCCGCAACCTGCTCGGCGAGCGACCGGTCTCCTTCGAACAGTGCGAACGGCAGCATTCGGTAGGTCGTGGCGTCCGGAACCGACTCGAGTACCCGGTCCCGTGTGTTCCAGGAGTCCTGGGGGAACAGCGCGATGAAGCGATCGTCATGGACACCCGACGGCCCCGGCCGAGATGATGTATTTGAGTCATCCAGCCGCCCAAACCACGAGGAATCCTCATCGCCAGCCATTCACGAACGCTAGCTCGGCGGCGAGCACCCCTGCATACAGCCGCCACGCGCGGCTATCCCTCAGTGGTGGTGACGCGCTTCTTCACGGATCGGCCGAACACGGTGATGTCGCCGGCCAGAATCTCGACCAGACCAGAGATGGCGCACAACGTCGTGGTCTTGCCGGCGCCGTTCGGTCCGAGCAGCGCAACGACCTCGCCGGCGTCGACACGTCAGGTCGAGATCGCGGCACCACGGGAACGCCCTGGTAGCCCACGCTCATCGCCTCGATCCTGAGCAGGGTCACGAGCCGGCCCTCGGCCGTTCGGGTTGGGTGCCCAGGTAGGCCGAGATCACCTCGGGGCTGCGAGCGATCTCGTCGGCCGTGCCTTGGGCGATCACGACCCCGAAGTTGATCACGTAGATGTAGTCGCACACGCTCATCACGAGGTCCATGTCGTGATCGACGAGCAGGATCCCGGTGCCGGCCTCGACGATGCCGCGAAGGCGTTGGCCGAGCAGCGCACTCTCGTTGGTGTCGAGTCCGGCGGCCGGCTCATCCATGCAGATCACCGACGGGCCGGCCGCCAGCGCCCGCGGGGACCAGCTCGATCGGCCGGTTGCCAAGCCCACCGTGTTCGTTCAGATAGTCGACCGCGGGGTGATGTTGACGGAGATCTCGGGGAAGTCGAGTCCCGGCGTGCCCTCCGAGATGACGAGCCCGACCCGTACCGGATCACCGGTTGGCGCACCGAGGGCGGCAAACCCGATGGCGGCAGCCTCGGTGTCGGCGATCGGGCCCTCGGGAACGGGTATGGTCGCGCCCAATCCGCTGTGGGGAGCCGTGTTCCGAGGAGGGAACGGATGCGGTGGATACTCCCCACCGAATCGGATCGACCTGTATCGAAAGGACGCCAGATGCCGTTGTTGACCAGGGACCAAGCCCGAGACCGCGGTGACGAACTCGCCCTCGCAGACGACCGCACGAGTGCGACCTGGGCCGAACTCGACATCAGGGTCAACCGCCTGATCAATGCCATGCGATCCAACGGCGTCACCACCGGTGACACGATCGCGATCCTCGCAGGGAACCGCGTCGAATGGTTCGAGGCGACCCTCGCCTGCGCTCAGTCGGGCGTCAACTTCGTACCCGTCAACTGGCATCTGGTCCCCCGCGAGATCGCCTACATCGTCAGCGACTCGGGCTCGAAGGCGATCATCGCCGGCGAACGCTACGTCGACGCAGTCGCCGAGGCCCTGCAAGACGACGCCTGTCGCCAGATCGCGCTGGCCGTGGTGATCGGCGACCGCAAAGGTCACGACCTCGTCGAGTACGAGACGTTGATCGAGTCGGGCTCGCCGGACGAGCCTGCCGACCAGCTGTTCGGCGCCCCGATGTTCTACACGTCGGGGACCACCGGCAACCCGAAGGGTGTGCGCACCACGCTGACAGCGTTGGCTGGCCAGACCGGACCCGAAATCTGGCAGTTGGCGAGCGGCGGGTTCTCGGCGTCGCTGCCCGCCAACGGCACCACCGTCTTGTGCGGGCCCATCTACCACTCGGCGCAATGGGCCTTTTCGTTCCTGCCGTTGATCACCGGTTCGGCAGTGGTGATGCAGCACAAGTACGACAGCGCCGGGGTGCTCGATCTGATCGATCGATACGGCGGCACCAACATCCACCTCGTGCCGACCCAGATGAAGCGACTGGTCGAGCTGCCCGACGACGTGAAGGCCGGCTTCGACGGCTCGTCGCTGGTGTACTGCATCCACGGTGCGGCGCCGTGTCCGCCTGCGGTCAAGCGGGCACTGATCGACTGGTGGGGCCCGGTCGTGCACGAGTACTACGGGTCGACCGAGGGGTCGATCATCACCACGATCAGCAGCGAGGAGTGGCTGGAGCGGGGTGGCAGCGTCGGCAAGGCGAACCCAACGGTGAACATCATGGTGATCGGTGACGACGGTCAGCCGCTGGGCCCGAACGAACCGGGCACGTTGTATTTCCGCAGCGACATGGGCTCCGACTTCTCGTACCACAACGCCCCGGAGAAGACCGAGGAGGCGCACCTGGAACCGGGAGTGTTCACGACGGGTGACGTCGGCTACCTCGACGACGACGGCTATCTGTGGCTGAGCGACCGCAAGATCGACATGATCATCTCCGGTGGCGTCAACATCTATCCGGCCGAGATCGAGGGCGTGCTGGGTGGCCACCCCAAAGTCGACGACGTTGCAGTGATCGGTATTCCCAACGAGGAGTTCGGTGAAGAGGTGAAGGCGATCGTCGTGGCCGGAGCGTCGGGCCCGACCGACGAGCTGCGTGACGAGCTGATCGAGTACTGCAAGCAGAACTTGGCGGGCTACAAGCGCCCGAGGTCGATCGACTTCGTCGAAGCACTCCCGCGCACCGGCACCGGCAAGATCCAGAAACGAACCCTGCGAGCCCCCTTCTGGGAAGGCGTCGACCGCTCGATCTAGCGCGAGTTGCCGGATGGACATGCCTTGAGAACGCACACGCCATGAGGAGCAGAGACCGATGAACGGACGCACCCAGCCCAAGCCGTTGCCCGACCGGGCTCAGGTGGTGATCGTGGGCGGTGGAGTGATCGGAGCCAGCGTCGCCTACCACCTGACGAAGCTCGGGTGGACCGATGTCGTACTGATCGAACAGAGCAAGTTGACGTCGGGCACCACGTGGCATGCCGCCGGTCTGATCGTGTCCGGTGGGATGACCAGCGACACGTCGGCCTGGATGGCGAAGTACACCCGCGAGCTGTACGAGACGCTCGAATCCGAGACCGGCCTGTCGACCGGGTTCGTGCCGGTCGGCTACGTCCAGACCGCCGCAACGCCCGATCGAATCGACAAGCTCCGTCGGGAGGCCGACTTCCTGCGCTGCGTCGGAATCGAGCGTGAGGAGATCTCGCCCGCCGAGGTGCAGGCCACGTGGCCGATGTTGGACACACCGCCGCGTCCATCGAGTGGGAGTAGGGCGATCGCCCGATGCGGGCTGCTCGCGCCGCTGTGTTGAGATCGACCGATCGCGACTGTGCGGGATCTTCACCGATCGAGGGGGCACCAACCATGAGCCACATTTCGGGTCGAGGCCGACTGATCGCTTCACACCCGCGGTTCGTCCGCGTCGGTGTCGCCGGGCTGTTGGTGGTTACGGCTGTGACCGCCGTTGGGGTGATCCACTCGGTCAACGCCACCGGCGTCGACATCCCCTCATCGTTCGTGCCGATCGTTCCCTGCCGACTGGTCGACACACGCAGCGCAGCACCGATCGGATCACGGGCAACACCGATCGGCGCCAGCGAATCGGTTACCTTCCAGGTCACCGGCAGCAACGGCGGCTGCGTCATCCCGAGCACCGCCAACGGGATCGCCTCGAACGTGACGTCGGTCAACCCGACATCCAGGTCCTACCTCACCGTCTTCCCCGCCGACGAGGCGCTCCCCCTCGCATCCAACCTGAACTGGACATCGACCTCGCCGCCGACACCGAACCAAGTCACGGTCAAACTGTCGGCGACCGGCGCCATCAAGACGTTCAACAACGCCGGCACGATCGACATCATCATCGACATCGTCGGCTACTACCAGCCCTCCACCTCCGGACCCAGCGGTCCCGCTGGCCCCGTCGGGCCGATCGGACCAGCCGGAGCAAACGGTGCCGCAGGCGCGCCCGCCGTCAATCCGGCTCAGGTCGTGTGGGTGGCGAAAGCGGGCACCGGTACGTTCGCGACCGTGACAGCAGCGTTGAGCTCGATCACCGACAACACGGCCGACAAACGCTACGTCATCAAGATCGCACCAGGCACCTACGTCGAACCCGCTGGGATCGACCTCAAGAACTACGTCGACATCGAGGGTTCCGGACAAACCAGCACCATCATCACGGCCGACTCGACCGCGGGTCTCGCCACCACCGCGCTGCGCCACCGGGCCACTCAACGCCGAGATCCGCAACCTCACCATCACCAACACCGGCGGCAGCAGCGCCAACGCAGTGGGCCTGCGAGTCACCGCCACCACCCCCAACGGCGCCCTCCGCATCACCGACATCACCGTCGACGCCTCCGGCAGCACCGACACCAACTTCGGCACCTACATCGAGAACGCGGCACCGAACATCACCGGACTGACCACAACCGCCACGGGCGGCGCGCAGTGCCCGGGCGTACACCAACAACAGCGCATCACCGGCGATGACCAACATCACCGCCACTGCCACCATCAACGGCCTCGGCCACGCCACAGCGGTCCGAAACGACACCTCATCACCCACGATGACCAACATCACCGCCACCGCCACCGGGGCGGTCAGCGCCTCATCACCACGATGACCACTCCCGCCACCGCCACCTCCACCGGCTCGCCGTAGCGGTCGAGCGCCCTCTCCCGCGTGCTCGCCACCAGCGGCAACGCCACAGCGGTCCACAACGACAGCTTCTCATCACCGACGATGACCAACATCACCGCCACCGCGACCCTCACCAGCGGCAGCAGCAGCGACGGCGCCGTAGCGATCTACAACAACTTCTCATCAGCGACGATGACCAGCATCACCGCCACCTCGATCGCCAGCGGCGGCGGCATCGCCAGCGGCGTAGTTCAGGATGGTGGGTCCGTGTTGATCCGTGACTCGTTCCTGAGCGGAGGTGCTTGGAGCGCTTACTCCACGTCCGGCGGCACTGTCAAGATCCTCAACTCGGTGCTCTCGGGACCTCAGGACGTGGGTGCAGCGAACTGCGTCAACGTCGTGACCCCCGCTTTGGCGGCAATCACCTGCGGCTGAAAGAGCATCGGGACGTGGGCACGGCGGTGGTCCTAGGGCGATCGCCCGATGCGGGCTGAGCGTCGTTGTGTTGAGATCGACCGAATACGACCGTGCGGAATCATCCGTGTTCGAAGGGACATCAACCATGAATGACAGACCGGGGTTCGGCGCCGACCGATCACGACACGGTCGCGTTACGTCCGCGTCGGCGTGGCCGGGCTGTTGGTTGTTGCGGCTGTGACCGCCTCCGGGGTGATCCATTCGGTCAACGCCACCGGCAACGACGTCCCTTCGTCGTTCGTGCCGATCGTGCCATGCCGGCTGGTCGACACCCGCGGCGCGGCACCGATCGGGGTGCGAACAACGCCGATTGGGGCCCGCGAATCGGTCACCTTCCAGGTCACCGGCAGCAACGGTCTCTGCGTCATCCCGGCAACCGCCAACGGGATCGCCTCCAACGTGACATCGCTCAACCCGACATCCAGGTCCTATCTCACGATCTTCCCGGCTGACAACGACCTACCGCCGACCTCGAATCTGAACTGGACGCCAGCATCGCCCCCGACACCGAACCAGGTCACCGTGAAGCTCTCGGCGACCGGCGCCATCAAGGCCTACAACAACGCCGGCACGATCGACATCATCGTCGACATCGTCGGCTACTACCAGCCCTCCACCTCCGGCTCATCCGGACCCGCCGGACCTGCGGGCCCGCAGGGACCAATCGGACCCGGCGGTGCCGCTGGTGCCATCGGTGCCACTGGGATCAAGGGTGACACCGGCGCACAGGGTGACGCTGGTCTGGCCGGGGGCCTTGGACCACAGGGCCCGCAAGGGCCACCAGGCCCGCAAGGCCCGGCGGGGCCGGCTGGCGGTGGAGATCCCGGCCCGTCCGACAACCCATACAACCTGTCGATGTGGCTGCAGATCGAACTGGTCGATGGTCCGGTGACCCGTCAGGTCGACGGAATCGACCGAAAAGTGTTCGAAGTCGGCGGGTTCGAACAGAGCTTTGCTCGTTCTCACGGCGGACCGTCAGGCGCAGAGCCGGCGTCCGCCAACCCGCTGCTTGTGTCCGGCGTGTTCACAGCCGAGCTACTGGACCTCGTCGAGGGGGCCAATCTGCACACGCAGGTCGGAAAGGTGACCCTGACCATTTGTCGCCCGAACGGTCCGGCCGAGTTCTGCTTCATGAGGCTCAAGATTCCGAACGCGACGGTGGCATCGATCCAGATGTTGCGCGACGGCGCCATGCGCGGCTACCAGATGACGTTCGACGGCGCCGCACGAACGCTGACGTACTTCGAGCCGTCGGTCGCCAGCGGTGCGCCCGTTGCCGTGGCCAAGTTCGGCTACGACTTCGGGACTCAATCCGTTCTCGAGCAGTTACTGCCGCCTTCCGCGACGACCGGCCCACAGGGAGCGATCGAGGTCGACCTGGGAACCGCGACGAGGATCCCCGCGTTGTCATTCGAACATGGAGTTGCAGCAGACGGAAGCAACCCAAGCAGTCAGTCCGATCTCGCCCTGGTGCTGCAAACGGATCGGTCGATCGTCAGACTCCTCCAGCAACTCGTCTCGCCTCCGGCCGGTTCGGTCGTGATCAGAGACTGCAACATCGTCGAGCTGGCCTGCGTGCCGATTCAGACGATCACCGCCGACCCGATGATCCTGGTGACCTTGTCGATCGACCAGACGCTGGTCGGAAGCGTTACGGCGGCCTACGACCGGATCACGTGGTCCGCCAACAACCCTGGCAACGACAACATCCCTGGACCGGAGTTCACGACCAACTGGAACTACCTCACGAACAGCCCATTCTGAGCGATCGGGACTGGGGAGTATTCGTCCCGTCACGCTTGCGGGTGATCGCCGAGGTAGCCGTTGCGGAACGCGTAGGTGATCGCGGCAGCACGACCGCGCACGCCCCACTTGCGAAAGATGTGTGACGAGTGGTGCATCACCGTCTTCGGGCTGATCCCGAGGGTGGTTGCGATCTCGTCGTTGGTCTGCCCCTGGGCGAGCAAGGCGAGTACCTCGACCTCGCGAGCGGTCAACCGGGTTGGATCGTCTCGCTCGGCGACGCCACGTGTCGAGTCGTTGAACGCGACCAGTTCTGGCGTGGTGGGCGCCGACACATCGTTCGCGGCCTGGATCAGCCGCAGCATCGCCGTCGCCGATCCGAGCGTCTGGCGCCAGGTCATCGTGGCCCCGACGGCGGTCATCGAGGCGTACGCGGACTCACCCAAGGCCCCCCTGGCATGCGACTGCAGATCGGTATAGGCGCGGAGGTAGTCAGGCGGCATGCTGTTGGCGATCTCGTCGAGCGATTCGGCGAGTGCACCGTGCAAGCGGGCGGCATCGAGCGGCCGTTCGGCGAGGGCAGCGGCGGCGGCCGCCCCCATGATGGCGAAGCCCTGGCTGTGCCACCATCCGATCGCTCGAGACAACGACAAGGATTCGAGATAGTAGGCAGCACCGACTCCGACCTCACCGCGCAGTAGGGCGACGGATCCGAGACTGAGCAGCGCCGACACTGCAAATCGATGGTCCTCCGCTGCGATGCAGAGTTCGAGATTGTGGAGGAGGGCATCGGTCGGATCGAAAGCCGGGTCATCGTTGAGCAACACGAGGGCCTGATGCGCTCTCGCCACGAACTGATCAAAACCGATCGCCATTGCGAGTTCCCCGCACGCTGTCGCTCGCTCGATCGCGGTCACTCGATCGTCTCGTTGCTGGGCCAACAGCACCGAACGATGAAGCAACATCGTGCGCCAGTTGGCGTACTCGTCGTCGGCACACCTCGCCAGGCCTTCGGTTGTGATCCGCTCCGCCTCGTCGAGCCTGCCGGCGAGTGTGAGCGCGTGGCCGAGGTGGTCGGTAGCCCGGAGCCAGGAAACCGGATCGAGGAACTCGGAGGACGCTGAGCGCAGGGCCTCGAGTTCGCAGATCCATGACGCGACGCGTACGCGGGCGAGTGTCGTCGGGACCGATCTCGGCTCGAAGACGCGACTGCCAGACAGCGGCGTCCACACCGAGTTCATCGTCTGCGGCCGATTCCGGCATCGCCGACTCAAACCACCGCAGTGCCTCGAGAGCCGAACCGCGCCCCAGTAGGAGTGGAGCGACCGCAATCGAGATTTCGCACGCCTCCTGGTATCTACCGGTACCACATAGTCGCGGATGGGCCACGCCCAGCACAGGCAGCGCCTCGCTGACGCGCACGTCGGCCGCCCGCTGACGCGGCGACTCATTGTCGGCAATCGCTCGGCGCGCCACCGAGGTCGAGTATCCGGCGATCCGGTCGAGCGTGATCTCCTGCTCATCGGCTGCGACGAGCAACGACGATGCCTCCGCCCGGACGGTCTCGAGCATCGAGAACCGAGGTTCGTCGTCCGCTCGGCCCGGCCGCTCGAGGTTCAGTTCGACAAGGTTCAAGTCGACAAGTTCGCTCACCGCTTCGATCACCGACGCATGATCACCGGCGATCGCCTCGGCAACCCGGAGCGTCCAGAGGCCAGGGAGCGCACCGAGCGCCCTGAACACCGACTTCGTCGAGTCGTCGAGAAGGTCGTAGCTCCACACGACCAACGACGCGATCGTTCGTTGCCGATCAGGGACTGCGCGCAAAGCGCCGCCGAGGAAGTCGAGACCCTGGGCTCGATCCAGCTCGCTGGCCAGCGCCACGGGGCCGATCTGCGCACACCTCGCAGCAGCGAGCTCGATCGCAAGCGGAAGGCCGTCGAGTCGGCGGCAGACCTCAGCGATCGCTGACGCGTTGCCGGCGGCGAACTCGAACCCTGCCACCACGGCGTCCACACGTTCGCAGAACAACTGCACCGACGACGCTCCACCGATACTCGCCAGATCGTCGGCAGGCTCGGGAACGGTGAGCGGCCCCAACGCCAGCACAGCCTCGTCATCGAGACGGAGCCGACGACGGCTGGTGACCAGAACCGATAGATCAGGAGCGATCGTGCGCAGCCGAACGACGACGTCGACGACCGCCTCGACAAGGTGCTCGGCATTGTCGAGGATGAGTACCCAGCGGCCGTCGGACACCACGGCCGCAATCGCTGCTTCGAGATCGCCGTCGAACACCATGGTGATTCCGAGCGCTCGACCGATCGCGAACTCGATCATCGAGCTCTCGGTCACGTCGGCCAATGGGACGAAGGCGGTCTCGATCCCACTGCGTTGGCCGATCCGAATCGCTTCTACGGCCAGCCGAGTTTTGCCGCACCCACCCGGCCCTGACACGGTCAGGAGATGATCATCCGGGGCCAGCAGCCAACTTCGGATACGACTCACTTCACGGTCGCGGTCAACCAACCGCGTCCGCGGCATGCGGACCATCGGAGTCGACACTCGTCCGAACGGAGGAGCCAGCCTGAGTCGAGCAGAACGGTCGGCGCCGGTCACCTGGCGGCCGAGCCACGTGTGTCCGACCAGGCTGTCATCGACGCAGTGTAAGCGTGCCCGGTTCAGCTGCTGAGCATCGAGGCGCCGCGCGCTATACCAGCACACGGGTGATCCGTGCTCCGCCACTCCGGAAACGAAGGGATTCTCGACGGACGGTCTTTCGGGCTTCTCCTCGCGGACGACACCCAGCCACACAACCCCAGATCGGTGCGGCCGGTAGTGTTCCGACCTCGGTGGGCATTCGGTGTACCGGCGCGGATTCTCCCGATGACCGATGACGAGGTCGGTACCGTCGTGACGGAACGAGTCCTCATCGCCGACACGGTCGTCTCCAGCGAGCAGGCCGGTCGGGCTCTCGCCGACCTCGTAGCCGGGGCCCCCACCTACGTTGGTGGGGCGATGGCCGGGGCCTCGACAGCCGGGATCGGTGAACGCCTCGCTCCCCCGTTCGACCAGTGGCCGGCAACGATCGTCGCCACCAGCAGCAGGACGGCACCCGCCTGATGAGCGACGCCCAGCGCAATCGGTACGGAGTTCAGCAGCGTCAACACGCCGAGCAGGAACTGCAGGAGCACCGCCGCCCCGAGCGCGACCGAGCGCAGACCGGCCCCTGCTCGATGCAATCTGACCGCCACCACGACGGCGAACACGGCGACCACGATCGCCAGCCAGCGGTGCAGGAACTGCACGGCGGTCGGGTTGTCGACGAGGTTCGTCCAGATCGGTCGGAGGTACGTGAGATCGTCGGGGATCCAATCGCCCTGCATCGTCGGCCAGGTCGTGTAGATATGACCGGCGTCGAGCCCGGCGACGAACGCTCCGAGGGCGATCTGTACGAACAACAGCGCCGTGAACGGCCAGAACCAGCCGCAGGGCCGACCGTCGACGGGATCTCGCCCGGAGTCCAGGGCGTCGAAGTCGAGGGCGGTCCAGATCAGCGCCGCCAGCAACACGAGCGCCGTGGTGAGGTGCAGCGCCAGCCGTTCGTGCGCCACATCGGGGCGATCGACGAGTCCGCTCGCCACCATCCACCACCCGATCGCACCCTGCAGGCCGACCAGCAGCACCAGGCCGCCGAGCCTCCATCCGTACCCTGGCGGGATCGCCCGCTTCGCCAGGAACCAGAGCAACGGCACCACCATCGCCAGTCCCAGCACTCGGCCGAGCAGGCGGTGCAGGTACTCCCAGAAGTAGATCGTCTTGAACTCGCCGAGCTCCATGCCGTGGTTGATGAGCTGGTACTCGGGAGACGACTGGTAGGCGTCGAACTCGACCTGCCAGTCGGCGTCGCTCAGCGGTGGCAGGATGCCGGTGACCGGCTCCCAACTCACCATCGACAGGCCCGACTCGGTCAGGCGAGTCGTGCCGCCGACCACGAGGATCACGAACACCAGTCCGGCGATGACCCACAGCCAGATGCTCAGTTGGCGATGTCGAGCCGTGTCCGCGACGGGATCGGTGGTGCCGTCCTGGCCGGCAAGTTCGTCGGTGTCTCGCACGTCATGCATCGCGTCGTCGCGCCCATCGTTGATGGCTGTTCACCATCAACACACCCACCGCACGTTCGGAGGAACTCAATATGACCACTCGCACCTACGACGCAATCGTCATCGGCGCCGGCCACAACGGGCTGTGCCTCGCAGCGTATCTGCAGCGAGCAGGGCACACATCGAGTTCTTCGACGTGATGCCGACGGGCGGAACCGATCGTGCTGCACCGCCCGGACACGTTGGAGCGCACCCACGCGAGCAGCTCGCGAGGTTCCGCCGCAGGCCGGGCGAAGGGTGGCCCCGATGCAACCGCGATCGGGTCTCAATCGCCTCTCAGCGCAAGTGCGACAGCCTCGACCCGGCTGTGAACCTCGAGCTTGGCGAGGATGTGTTGGATGTGGTTGCGCACGGTGGCCGGCGAGAGGAACAG
This sequence comes from uncultured Acidimicrobiaceae bacterium, assembly GCA_963700265.1. Taxonomy (GTDB): domain Bacteria; phylum Actinomycetota; class Acidimicrobiia; order Acidimicrobiales; family Ilumatobacteraceae; genus Ilumatobacter. Next base: position 74,891 of record CAVOWX010000016.1, read on the forward strand.
CCGCTCGGCGATACCGGTTCCGCTGAGCCCGTCGGCCAAGAGCTGCAGCACCTCGCGTTCACGCGGAGTGAGCACATCGAGGCGTGAGCTGACCGGGCCGGTGGCGGGGCTCCAGTCCTGCAACCGTTCGACGATGACCCGCTCCAGCGCCGGAGAAAGTGCGACCTCTCTGATCAGGTGCACCAGCCGGCACTCGTGATGCAGTTCGACGGGGAGCACGATCGTGGAGGCGCTCAGCCAGAGTGTTCTGTTCGTTGCCGAACGTCCGAGCACCTCACAGGTCTCGATGATCTTGTCGCCCATGCTGGGCGACGCCGATGGACACGACCCGTCACAGATGGTGTCTCCGCAACGGTTGCGCCACTGCAAGATCTCATGACACGGTTTCCCGAGCGCCTCGTCGGCTGAGAATCCGAGCAGCGTGGTTGCCGCTTCGTTCCAGCCGATGATCCGCAACTGGGCGTCGATCGCGACCATCGCGTCGGTGGTCCTGCCCAAGATGTCGAGCAGGTCGACGAGCGACGATCCCATCCCTTGCTCGATCGTTGTCATGCTGTTCATAGACAATCCTGTCGTCGAGCCCACAGACTAGGCGAGCTGAGCGTGCACGATCAGTGAGCCCCGCTCTGGGTCTTGAGCGAGGCGAGAATCCCTCCGGCGGCCAGGATCGATCGCATCTCCCCCGGTAGCGGGTCGCCCTGGAGTTGGGTGCCGGTCTCGACGTGGCCGACCCGACCGGAGGCCAGATCGAATTCTCCGTCGTCGCCATCTCGGAACACGCCATGAACACCGGAACACACCAGTACCGGCAGGCCGACGGCGACCGCGTTGCGCATGAAGAGCCTGGCGAACGATTCGGCACAGACGCACGCTACGCCGAGTGCCTTCAGGTTTTCCGGGGCTGTCTCCCGACTCGAGCCGCAGCCGAAGTTGCGTCCGGCGACGATGACATCACCGGGTTCGACTTCGGCGGCGAATGCCGGATTGACCGACTCGAGGACGTGCAGCTTGCGTACCTCGACCGGGTCGATGGCATAGGCGCCGGGTGACAAGACGTCGGTGCTGACGTCATGGTCGAACTTCCACACCCGACCTCTCAACACGGTGTCCTCGCTACTCGATCGGCTCGTCATCGCCTGCCTCCAGATATCGGGGATCGGCGATCGCACCTGCGATTGCGGATGCCGCCACGGTCGCCGGTGAGGCGAGGTAGATCTCGGCATCGGCGCTTCCCATCCGCCCACAGAAGTTGCGGTTGTGGGTACCGATGCAACGCTCGCCGGGGCCGAGCAAACCGCCGTGTCCCCCGAAGCACGGGCCGCAGCCTGGTGCCAGAATCGTGGCGCCGGCCTCGACGAGGGTCGCCAGGACCCCCGATCTCGTGGCCTCTCGCAGAACCTCCCGGGATGCCGGTGCCACCAGGAGACGAACCCCTGGCGCGACGTGGCGGCCTTCGAGCACCGTGGCGGCGGCGCCAAGGTCCTCGATACGGCCATTGGTGCACGAGCCGAGGAACGCCTGGTTGATGGTGACGCCCTCCGCAGCCGACACCGGCGCCACCCGATCGACCTCGTGGGGAAGCGCAACCTGAGGCGACAGGTCCGAAAGAGATACCTCGTGGACCGCTTCGTAGGCGGCGTCAGGATCGGGACCGAACGGTTCGCAGCCTGCTCCGCCGTGCTCGACGAGGTAGGAGTTCGTGACCTCGTCGGCCGCGAAGAACCCGAACTTGGCGCCCATCTCGACCGCCATGTTGGAGACGGTGAGACGGCTCGACATGTCTGCCTTGGCAACCGCTGGGCCACCGAACTCGATCGACTTGTATTGGGCCGAGTCCGCACCGAACTGTCCGGCCAGATACAGGATCACGTCCTTCCACGAGACCCCTCGTGCGAGCTCACCGGTCAGGTCGAAACGAATCGTCGGGGGCACCCTGAACCACAGGCTTCCGGTGGCGAGGGCGTACACCATGTCCGAGGTTCCGATCCCCGTACCCCCCGCTCCGAGCGCTCCGTAGCTCGTCGAATGCGAGTCTGTCCCGACGACCAGTGTTCCGGGTCGGACGTGGCCCCGCTCGGGAAGCAACTGATGGCAGATCCCTTGGCCGGCGTCATAGAACGCGCCGATGCCGAGCCGGGTGACGTCGTGTCGGATCTGTTGATGAACGGTCGCTGCTTCGGCCGTCGGCGCCGGCACGAGGTGATCGATCACCACCACGGTTCGGTCGGGATCGAAGACCTTCTCGACCCCCACCTCGCGGAGCATCGAGAACACCTGGGCGGCGAAGATGTCGTGCAACAAGGCGAGATCGATCTTCGCCATGACGAACTCGCCTGCCGTTACGTGATCGCGCCCAGCGGCCTTGGCCAAGACCCGTTCTGCCATCGTCATGCCCGTGGTGCCCATCAGCTCACCCGGCTCCGAGGCTGCGTCCGCCACAGACGTACAGGGTCTGACCGGTCACGTAGGACGATTCGTCTGCCGCCAGGAACACCGCCGCGTTGCCGATGTCTTCCGGGGTGCCGATACGACGGGCAGGGATCGTCTTGATCAGGCGCTCTTGAACGTCCTCCTTCAATCCCCGGAACAACGGCGTGTCGACGAGTGCCGGCGCGATGCAGTTGGCGGTCACGCCGTACCGAGCCATCTCCAGCGCCAGCGTTCGCGTCAAACTGATCACGGCTCCTTTGGACGCTGCGTAGTTGGCCTGCCCCGGCCCACCCAACCAGGCCCGTGAGGTGATGTTGACGATTCGGCCGAACTGCTGCTCCATCATGTGCGGCGCCACCGCCCGACAACACAAGAACTGTGACTTGAGATTGACCTCGATCACGATGTCCCAGTCCTCTTCGGTCATCTTGGCCAGGTAGCCGTCGCGGGCCATCCCGACGTTGTTGACCAAGATGTCGACGCGGCCGTAGGCGTCCAACGCAGCCTGGATCAAGCCCTCGGCACCGGCTGCGGTCGTGACGTCGGCGGCGTGCCCGGTGACGATCAGACCCGCATCGCCGAGGGCAGCGACGACACCGTCGACCTTGTCGGGCACCAGATCGTTCACGACGACCTTCGCCCCGGCTTCGGCGAGTGCTCTGGCGATGCCCTCACCGATGCCCTGGCCAGAACCGGTGATGATCGCAACTCGATCTTTGACCGTCATGTCATTGCTCCTCAGACACCGTGCTCGTCATCGGCCCTTGAACTCGGGCGGGCGCTTCTCGTTGAAGGCTCGAATTCCCTCGTGCGGTCTTCGCTGGCACGCAGGATGGCGTGGCTCGTCGACTCCAACTCCAGGCCGGTTTCGAGATCCGTCTCGCTGGCCCGGTTGACCAACGCCTTGACACGATCGTGCGACAACGGAGCGCGGGTGGCGATCCGCTGGGCCAACGTCATCGTTTCCTCCATCAGATCGTCGGCCGGTACGACCCGGTTGACGAGACCCATCCGCAACGCATGTTCGGCATCGACGTAGTCGGCGGTGAACATCAGTTCCTTGGTGTAGCCGGGGCCGATCAGCCGCGTTGCCCGTTGGGTGCCGCCGGCTCCGGGCAGGCTGCCGACCTTGGCTTCGGGAAACCCCAGTCGGGCGTCTTCGCTGACGACCCGCAGATCGGCCGACAGTGCCAGTTCGAGCCCGCCGCCCAGGGCGAACCCTCGAATCGCGGCGATGACCGGGATATGAAGGTTCTCGAGCCGACCGAAGACACTGCGCACCAGCTGCCCCAGTGGGTCGTGGATCAGGCCCGGTTCGAACTCGGCGCCGCGGTTCTTCAGGTCGGCGCCGACGCAGAACGCCTTCTGACCACTTCCGGTCAGAACCAGTACCCGCGTGTCCGGATCGGCCTCGATCTCATCGAGCAGGGCGCCCATCGCTTCGAGCATCTCGACCGTCATCGCGTTGAGCGCCTGTGGCCGATTCAGTGTCAGAACCGCGACCGCTCCATCTCGCTCGTAGAGCACCGAGGGCTGCTCGGTTCCGTCGGTTTCATCGACCACTGATCTCTCCTGTTCGTGAACGCTCATGATTGCGTCGGCCCGGCCACCACGCCGTCTCGCTGAAGGGCCTCGATCTCGCTGTCGCTCAGTCCGTACTCGCGCAGGATCTCGTGGGAATGCTCACCGGCGACCGGTGGAGGTGGCCCTGAGCGGGCGCCGACCGTGCCGGAGAACCGACCGGGGAATCCTGGGGTGGTGATCTCACCGACCGCTGCGTGCTCGACGGTCACGAACGCGCCGCCATTGGCGACGTGGTCCTGTGCGACCAGCTCGGAGTACGAGAGCAGGGGGCCACACAAGATGTCGGCCTCGTCCAGTATCTCGATCCACTCGGCGGTCGTCTTGGTACGGAACAGCGACTCGAGAACCCCGTTCAGTTCCGGCCTGGCATCGACCCGCTTCTCGTTGCTGTCGAAGCGGGCGTCGACGGCCAAGTCCGGTCTGCCGAGGGCGTTGCAGAGCGCCACCCACCGCTTCGGCGAGTAGGCGGCGACCATGACGTGACCGTCGTGGGTGGCATACGCCTCGTTCGGGGCGGCGTAGGGGGCGGCACTCCCAAGCCGTCGCGGCGGTTGCCCACTGGCCAGATACATCGACAGCGGCACCACCTGATAGGCGAGCAACGAGTCGAGCAGGGAGACGTCGACGCGTTGCCCGCACCCGGTCCGCTCCCGAGCGATCAGGGCCGCAAGGATCGTCTGGGTGGCGTACATACCTGCAGCCATGTCGGCAGCGGGGACACCGACCTTCACGGGCGGCCCGTCGGCCGTTCCGGTGACACTCATCAGGCCGCCCATCGCCTGCGCTACGCCGTCGACGCCGGGGCGATCCCGCCACGGTCCGTCCTGACCGAATGCGGAGATCGCTGCGTAGATCAGGCGCGGATTGCGAGCCGACATCGCCTCGTGACCGATTCCGAGCCGATCGGCGACCCCCGGCCGAAAGCTCTCCAGGGCGACATCACACTGCTCGGCGAGCCGCAGAACCACTTCGCAACCACCCGGCTTCTTCAGATCGATCACGATGCTGCGCTTGTTGCGGTTCATCCCGAGAAACGCGGCGGCGACCCCTTCGACGAACGGAGGTCCGAGCCCGCGCCCCCACTCGCCGCCGGGTGGCTCGACTTTGAGAACGGTTGCTCCGAGATCGCCCAGCGACATCGCGGAGGTTGGTCCGGCGGCACCCTGGGAGAGATCGAGCACCGTGATGCCGTCAAGCGCTGCGTTCACGGGGCACCCCCTCGAGCACGAATGCCGACGACACCCCCACCGAGGCGACGCGCACGGCCATGTCGGCGAACGACAACGCGATCTCATCGGGTGTGTGGCGGCCATCGGCGCGGTACCACCGCACGACCGAGTTGCACATCCCCAAGATCGCTCTGACGGCGAGCTCGGGATCCTGGTCGACGAACTCTCCCGACGCGATGCCCTCCTCGAACACTTGTCGAAACAGACGCTCGTAGCGATCCCGCTTGAGCACGTGTGCCGCCATGAAGTCAGGGCTCAAGTAGCGGCCTTCCTCGATGAAGCAGGCGACCGCATCCTGGTCGCGGATCGCTTCAGCGGTATGAATCGTCACCGCTCGGTGGAGACGTTGCCGAATCGGCTGATCGGATTCGACGATCTGTTGGACGAGCGGGGTCACGCGGTTGACCGTCACCTCGATGATCTCAGACAGCAGCGCCTGCTTCTTGGGGAAGTGGTGATACAGGCTCGATTTGGTCATCCCGACCCGATTCGCCAGGTCGGTCATACCCGTGCCGTTGAAGCCCTTCTCGTGAAACAGCGCAGCCGCCGCCGTGAGAATCCGTTCCCTCGACGTCGGCATACCCGTCATCGGAGCCCAACCCCCACCAGTTGCATGCCTGTCTCGAGGGCCTTCAGATTCAACTCCTTGTGACGAGCGGGAACTCCGCTGGCCACGGCCTGGCGGAGCGCCTCCGTGTCGACGACTTCGGCGAACGCCTGCACGACACCGAGCGCGATGATGCCGGCCACGAGTTGGCCACCAGACAGCGAGCGGGCCTTCTCGACGATTGGATACTGCGTGACCTTGCTGTCGTGGAGATGACGGTCGAGGTGCTCGTTGGCGCAGCCATCGTCGATGATGAGGTGACCGTGTTCGCCAAGTTCAGGCTGATACCGCAGGTAGGCCTCGGAGTTCAATATCACGAGCATGTCGATGTGGTCAGCAAGCGGAAACCCGATCACCTCGGTGGCGATCACGACATCGGACCGGCTGGCGCCGCCGCGGGCCTGGGGGCCGTAGGCCTGGCTGTGGGTCGATGCCCTGCCACACAGGATCGCCGCCTCGGCGAGTATCCGCCCCGCCGTGACGACACCTTGCCCACCGGCACCAGCAATCCGAATCTCGCTACGACTCATCGTCCATCGCCTCTCGAACACCAACGAATACGGGCTTGGCTTCACGGTACAGAACACCCGTCGCCAACCCGGGGAGCGGAGCAGAGTTGGCCACGTGATTGACGAAACGCTTGGACGACAGCGGCACTGCCACGCCCTCGTCCCGGAGTGTCAGCCCGGTCAGCATGGCCGCTCCACCCCCGACCTTGTTGTAGCGCCCGAAGTACTCGGGGCAGTCGCTGATCACCTCGATGAACGAGAATCCGCGGTGCTTCATACCCTCGGCCATGACCTTCGTCATCTCGATCGGTGTCGCCGCCAGGACCCGGGCGACGAATGACGCTCCCGCTCCCTCGAGCAGTTTGCACGCATCGAAGGCGGCCTCGGTGTTGCCGTGTGGCGTCGTCGACGCGAACGCACCTGGCGGTGTGGTCGGAGCAACCTGACCTCCGGTCATGCCGTAGATCGAGTTGTTGAGCAAGATCACCGTGATGTCGATGTTGCGGCGGGCGGCATGGATCAGATGGTTGCCGCCGATCGCAAGACCGTCGCCGTCGCCGGTCACCACGACGACGGACAACTCGGGGCGAGCGAGCTTGAGTCCGGTCGCGAAGGCAGGCGCCCGGCCATGGGTGCCATGCAGGGTGCAGAAGTCGGCATATCCCGCCAGGCGGCTGCTGCATCCGATCCCGGCGACCATCGCCACCTTGTCCTGGTCGAGTTGCAGCTGATCGACCGCAACCAGGAACGACCTGAGCACGATGCCGTGAGCGCAGCCGGGACACAGCACGTGCGGCATCGCCCATTCGCGGAGGTAGGACTTGACATCGGTCATGGCGCCACCTCGCGACGGTCGGTCAGTTGTTCCAGCAGTTGGGTCGGGGTGATCGGCTCGCCGTCGGCTCGCAGGTGTCCCACGATCTCGGTGCGCCCGCCGGCGGCGCGCTGTACCTCTCCGATCAACTGTCCCATGTTCATCTCGGCGACGATCATCGTGTCGACCTGTTCGGCGACCGCAGCGACGTGTTGATCGGGGAACGGCCAGATGGTGAGCGGGCGAATCATGCCGGCCTTGATACCGACGGCGCGGGCCCGCTCGACCGCTTCGCGCGCTGAGCGACCGACGATTCCGTAGGCGAAGATGGCGACGTCGGCGTCGTCGAGCATGAAACGCTCGACTTGAACGATCTCGTCGGTGTGTTCGTCGACCTTGGAGTGCAGCCTGGTCATCAATGCGCCCGTCAGTTCGGAGCTTTCCGTGGGGAACCCCCGCTCGTCGTGGATCAACCCGGTGACATGAAAGCGATAGCCATCGCCGAATCCCGGCATGGGTGGCACTCCGTTGGCCGCCGGGGCCTTCGGCCAGAAATCCTCGGGCCCGACATCGGGGTGGACCCGGTCGACGACATCGACCGAGCTGGGCAGTACGACGCTCTCGCGGGTGTGGCCGATGATCTCGTCGTACAAGACGATGACCGGAGTCCGAAAGCGCTCGGCGAGGTTGAAGGCTCGAACGGTGAGCTCATAGACCTCTCCCACCGACGAAGGTGCCAGAACGATCGCCGGATGATCACCGTGGGTCCCCCACCGGGCTTGCATGACGTCACCTTGTGATGGCGCCGTTGGACGCCCGGTGCTCGGGCCACCGCGCATGACATTGATGATCACGCACGGCACCTCGGCCATCACGGCGTAGCCGACGTGTTCCTGCATCAGCGAGAAGCCGGGCCCACTGGTGGCGGTCATCGCCTTTGATCCGGCGAGCGACGCCCCGATCACCGCCGCCAGTGAAGCGATCTCGTCTTCCATCTGCACGAACACCCCGCCGGCGCCAGGGAGCAGCCGAACCATGTGTTCGGCGATTCCCGTTGACGGTGTGATCGGATAGCCACCGAAGAAGCGACACCCGGCGGCGACAGCCGCCAGAGCGCACGCCTCGTTGCCCTGGATCAGTTCAGTCCGGCTCATTGTCGCTGACTCCTTTGGGTGCTCCGACGTGGGCCGGCTGGGTAGGGGCGTTGATCGAGATGGCGAAGTCGGGGCACAGCAACTCGCACAGCTGACAGCCGGTGCAGGCGTCGGGGTCGGACACGTACAGTGCCCCGTCGAGGCCGATCTGCAAGCAGTACTCCGGGCACACCCGAGAACAGATATCGCAGCCCTTGCACCACTCGTGGCGGATGTCGATCTGGTACGGACCGGCGTAGCCGCTGGGCACAGGTGTCGGTGCCGGTACCGCAGCCTCGGCCACGGTGAGACCGGCGCGAAATCCGGCGAGGTTGACATCGGCGGTGCCGGCGGGCACCAGGCGTTCGATCGATTCCTCCCAGTGCGATCGGTCGATGTCGATGAAGGCAGCCACCGCACCCAGGATCACGCTGTTGGCGGCACGCACGTTGCCGAGTTCGGTCGCCGTGGCGGCAGCATCGATCAGCCGACTCTTCAAGCGTCGGTCGAGAAAGAGTTCGGGGTCGATCTCCGGATACCTCGTCGTCCAGGATCGCCGGTCGGCGCACGCCCCGGGCGGCACGATGGTTCGTACGTCGGCGATCACCACGCCACCGTCGCGAACGTACGGGACCCAGCGAATCGCCTCGGCCCATTCGAACGAGGCCAGCACCGAGGCAGTGCCAACGGGAACGAGCGGGCTGTCGACCTTGGGCCCCCAACGAATGTGGCTGAACACCGAGCCACCTCGCTGCGCCATGCCGTGCACCTCGCTCTGTTTGACGTCGTGGCCGGCTCTCACCAACGCGTCGGCGACGATCATGCTGGCCATGATCACTCCTTGGCCACCGACACCGGCCAGCACCAGGCCGTTTGTGCTCTCAGACACGTGAAACCTCCACCGGACTCGAGACGAGAGGCACCGGGATGATCGCCAGTGGTGGGCACAGCTGGGCGCACAGCGTGCAGCCCGTGCAGGTCACTGGATCGATGACGACTTTGCGCCTGCCCTCGAATGTTTCATCGGACCACACGATCGATGGGCACCCGGCGGTCATGCAGGCCTGACAGGCGGTGCAGTCCTCGGCGATGACGGTGTAGGGCCGATCCCTGACCTTCATGGGGGCTTCGACACATGGGCGGTTGGTGATCACCACAGATGGCCCGACGTGGGCGGTTGCGGCCTCGATCGCGTTGTAGGTGGCGGCCAGGTCGTAGGGGTCGACGACCCTGACGTGAGCGACGCCCAGCGCGGTGCACAGACCGACGAAGTCGACCGCAGGTGTCGTCGCTCCCTGGAGCGTCACGCCGGTGCCTGGATGCTCCTGGCCGCCGGTCATCGCCGTCGTGCCGTTGTCGAGGATGATCACCGTGATGTTGGCTTGGCTGTACACGGCATCGGCAAGACCTTGGATACCGCCATGCATGAACGTCGAGTCACCAATCGTGGCCACCACCGGCTTGTCGCTGCTGCCGGAAGCCGCCATCCCCACCGCCATGCCGATGCTGCTCCCCATCGCCAGGCAGGTGTCCATCGACGCCAGCGGCTCGAGCGCGGCGAGTGTGTAACAGCCGATGTCTCCGGTCACCACGGCGCCGAGCCGTTTCAGCGCCAGGAACGGTGGCGTGTGCGGACAGCCGGGACACATCAGTGGCGGTCGCGTGACCGTTGGTGGGGCTGGATCGGGATCTTCGCCCGACCGGTCGTCCAGCACGCCGGCAGCGACGAAGCCGCGGCGAACGAGATCGGGGCTCAACTCGCCGATCTGCGAAAAGAAGGCCTTCCCTTCGGCGGCGATCCCGGCGGCCTTGATGTCGTTCTCCATGATCGGGTCGAGTTCCTCGACCACGAACAGCCTGCCGACCGACTCGGCGAACGCCCTGATTCGCTCGATCGGCAGCGGATAGGTCATGCCCAGTTTCAGGACCCGAGCGTCGGGGAGCACCTCGCGGACATAGTGATAGGTGATGCCAGCGGTCACGATGCCGAACTCCGAGCCGACGCCGGACTCCACGTTCAGCGGGCTGATCTCGGAGCGATCGGCGAGTCGGCGAAGGCGGTCGAGCAGCACCGGCCGGCGACCGCGGGCGTAGCCGGGAATCATGACGTACTTGGCGGGATCGGGAGTGAAGCCCGTGGCCGGGCGTTCGACGCGGCCCCCCAGCTGGACGATCCCCCGATTGTGCGAGATGCGGGTCGTGGTGCGGATCAGCACCGGGGTATCGAACTCTTCGGAGATGTCGAACGCGAGCTGGGTGTACTGGCTGGCCTCGGCGCTGCCGCTCGGCTCCAGCATCGGAACCCCGCCCATCCGGGCGTACGCCCGGTTGTCCTGTTCGTTCTGGGAACTGTGCATGCCTGGGTCGTCGGCGCTGACGATCACCAAACCCGCCCCGACCCCGGTGTAGGCGGCGGTCATGAAGGTGTCTGCGGCGACGTTGAGGCCGACGTGTTTCATGGTCGCGAGCGCTCTCGCCCCACCCAACGAAGCCCCCAGAGCGACGTCCAAGGCCACCTTTTCGTTGGGTGACCAGCGAACATCGACGTCGTCGCGATCTGCGATCGATTCCAAGATCTCGGTGCTCGGTGTTCCCGGGTAGCCAACGGCGACCAGGACACCTGCCTCGACGGCGCCACGGGCGATCGCCTCGTTGCCCGACAGCAGTACGAGCGAATCGTCTGAGGGCTCGTCGCTGAAGGGCGCAACCGATTCGCTGACCAGCGTCGTTGAAGTGCTCGGGATCGAGGATGTGGTCACCGGGTGTACTCGCTTCCCAACAGGCCGAGGATCTCGTCCTCGCACAAGATGTGATCGGATGTCTTGGCGGTCGCCATCACCTTTTCGATCGTCGCGTCGTCACAGGGGTAGCCCCGCTTGTCGAGCCACGCCAACGCATTCGCCTTCCCGCTCATCGGCCCGACCAGGATCTCCTGCTCGCGTCCCAGCTCATCGGCCGGCACGCCGCTGTAGATGCGGTTGGCGAACCACGTGTCGCCACTGCGGATCGCTTTGAGCACCGCAGCCGCGTGCACGCCGGTCCCGGTCTGGAAGGCGTCCTTGCCGATCGCCGGAACGTTGTTCGCCACCGGGGTGTCGGTCGCCTCGGAGACAGCCGTGCAATACGCAGGCAGTTCACGCAAGTTGACGTCGAGCCATCCGAGCAACTTGAGATTCACGAGCAGTGCATCCATCGGCGTGTTCCCGACACGTTCGCCGATGCCGAGCGCACAGGCATGAATCCGTGTTGCCCCGGCAGACAGCGCGGCCAGCGAGTTGATCACCGAGAGATTGCGGTCTCGATGACCATGCCAGTCGATCTTCACATCTTCGCCGCTGTCGGCAACGACCTGGCGGGCGAAGGCGACGAGCGCCCTGACCCCCCACGGTGTGGCGTGGCCGACGGTGTCGCACACGCAGATCCGTCGGGCCCCGGCCTCGATCGCTGCCGTGTAGACCTTGCGAAGCACATCGGCGGGTGTCCGGGTGCTGTCCTCGGTGACGAAGTTGACCTCGACATCTTCGCTGCGGGCGAGCCGGACCGCTTCGTCGGTCGTGCGGATCAGGAAGTCGACGTCCCAGCCCTCCACGAACTGGCGGATGGGGCTCGATCCCAGGAACAACGCCGCCTCGATGGCCACCCCCGAGCGTTGCTGGGCTTCGCTGATCGGCAAGATGTCGGACGCGTGAGTGCGGCCGGCGCAGTTCGGGCTGATGCCCAGGTTCTCGCGCTCGATCTCTTCGGCCAGGGCGACGACATGGTCGAGCACAGCTGGGCTGGCGCCGGCGTAGCCCAGGTCGGCGGAATCGATCTTCAACGCCGCCATCCGATGCAGGATCTCGATCTTCTCGCTCAGGTTGGGCTGCCGGACCGACGGGCACTGGAGCCCGTCACGCAACGTCTCGTCGTCGAGTTCGACGAGTTGAGGTGCGGCGATCTCACTCTCGCCGATCAGGTTCCAGTCGTAGATGTACTCCTGTCCTGTGGTTCGTTCTGTTGTCGGTGCTGATGCGCCGTTGGCCATGAGACCTCCCCTGTGGTCACCCGTCCGACCGTTCGGTTGGCTGGCGGCTGGTTCAAGGGTCACAGGCGGCCGCGATGCTGGCAATCCGCCCGCTGTGTCATTTCTGTGAAGCGGATGCATCACATCGAGCAGCCTGAAGCTGATGCATCACGCAAATGGAGCCGCAACCTCATTGACGGAACGGGCCATCCAAGAAACACTCGACTAGTCGACCGAACGGTCGGACGGCTGGCAAATGGGGAGGGATGTTGTCGGCTTCCAGCTTGACCTCGAAGGAGCACCTTGACTGTGACTGACACATCGTTCCGACCCGGTGAGCTCGAAGTTCACGAGGACGGAACAGGAAATCTGCTCGGGAGCCGCTGCCGATCGTGCGGCGCCCACTTCTTTCCCGTCAGACGCGCCTGCTCCGGTTGCCTCAGCGCCGACCTCGAAACGGTCGCCCTGTCGACCGAGGGCACGCTCTACACGTTCTCGATCGTGCGCCAATCGACCCCCGACTTCGAGGTGCCCTACGCCCTCGGGTACGTGGATCTCCCCGAGGGGTTGCGCATCATGGGCCAACTCGGCGGCTGTGAACTGGACGAGATCCGAATCGGCATGCCGATGGTGCTCTCGCTCGAACCGTTCGGAAGCGACCACGACCAGAACCCGTTGACCGGGTATCGATTCACACCGGCGGAGGCCCATCATGACTGACGTATTCGTCGTTGGAGTCGGCATGACCCGCTTCGGCAAACACCCCGACAGCGACGCCACCGAGCTCGGCGCAGAGGCATTGCTCGAGGCGATCGCCGATGCCGGTATCGACGCTCGCGCGATCGAGGCCGCCTACTGCGGGCACGTGTTCCAAGGCATGGTCACCGGCCAGCGGATCCTGGCCCAGGTCGGTCTCGCCGGGCTCCCGCTGGCGAATGTCGAGAACGCCTGCAGCAGCGGCGCCACCGCCATCCGAGAGGCGTCGCTCGCCATCAGAGCAGGCGAACACGACGTGGTGGTGGCGATCGGCACCGAGCACCTCACGAACCAGTTCCAGGGAGCGCTGACCCCTGACCCGAGTGATCCCGAAGCCGCCGTCGGCGCCACCATGCCGGCGGTCTACGCGATGCGAGCGCGGCGCTACATGAACGAGTTCGGGATGACCCGAGAACAGCTGGCGCTGATCCCGGTCAAGAACAAGTCGAACGCCGCCCGCAATCCCCTGGCCCACTTCCGCAAGGCGATCACGGTCGAGGAGGTCCTGCACTCGCGCCCGATCGCCGATCCTCTCAATCTTCACGATTGCTCGCCGGTCACCGACGGAGCGGCTGCGGTGATCGTGATGAGCGACCAGGCAGCCAAGAAGTACGGCAAGGGGCGGGCGATCCGCCTCGCAGCCTCTTCGTTGCGCACGGGATCGGTCGATGTCGTGCCGACCTCGATGACCTTCGAGCCGCTCACCGCTCTCACCGCCGACGATGCCTATCAACGCGCCGGGTTGGGCCCCGAGGACATCGACTTCTGTGAGGTCCACGACTGCTTCAGCATCGCCGAGGTGTTGCGTGTGGAAGGTCTCGGCTTGTTCGCCCAGGGCGAATACCCGGCAGCAGTCGAACGCGGCGTCGCCGACATCACCGGTCGGCTGCCGGTCAACCCCAGCGGTGGATTGCTCGGCAAGGGTCATCCGCTCGGCGGTACCGGTGTCGCCCAGGTCGTCGAGGTCGTCAGACAACTGCGCGGCGAAGCCGGTGATCGCCAGATCGAAGGCGCTCGTGTGGGCCTCGCCCACTGCCGGGGCGGCAAGGCCGTCGGTATCGAAGGAGCAGCATGCACCGTCCAGATCCTGGTTCGCTGAACGTCGGCGCTCACCAAGGCGCCGGCGAGCAGGCCCGGCTCCCCTACGTCCTGATGCGGGGCGGTACGAGCAAGGCGGTCTTCCTTCGCGGCGAGTACGCTCCCCTCTGACCAGTCTGCCCGCGACGAGATGATCCTGTCACTGTTCGGAAGCCCCGATCCGCGCCAGATCGACGGTCTCGGAGGGGCCGACCTGTTGACCAGCAAGCTGGCCATCATCGACCCTTCCACCAGGCCTGATGCCGATCTCGACTACACCTTCGCCCAGGTCAGCATCACCGAACCGGTGGTCGACTACGACATCAACTGCGGCAACATCTCGGCCGCCGTCGGGGCCTACGCCGTCGACGAGGCGTTGGTCGCCATCGAGCGAACCTGTCACAACGGTGCGAATCCACAACACCAACACCGGCAGAGTGCTGCTGGCCGAGGTGCCGATCGTCGAACGGAGCGGCCGCCATCGCGGGTCCGTACTCGATTCACGGTGTTCCCGGAACCGGCGCCCCGATCGCGCTCGACTTCAGCGCAGACCGGGGGCGGCATCACCGGAGCCTTGTTGCCGACCGGTAACCCCTGCGATCTGGTCGAGACCAGCATCGGCCCGATCGAGATCACGATCGTCGATCTCGCCAACCTGACGGTGTTCTTCACCGCCGAATCGGTGGGCATGACGGGCACCGAGGCACCAGGGGATTTCTCCGACGAGCTGCTCGACAGGGTCTCGGCCGTGAAAGAGGCGGCGGCCATGTTGTTGGGCATGCCTGCCGATGGCCTCACACCGGTACCCGCCATCGTTTCGCCGCCCGCTCGCTACGTCAGCTTTGCGACCGGTGATCCGATCGAGTCCGAAGATGTCGACCTGGTCGCCCGAGTCATCGGGGGGCGGCCCCCGGTACGCCCACAAGGCGTATCCGGGGACCCTCGCCGCCTGCACCGGTGTCGCCGCCCGTATCCCTGGCACCACCGTCCACCAGGTCACCCGACCGGAACGGGCCGACCAGGCCGAGATTCGGATCGGTCACCCGAGTGGTGTGATGTCGGTGTGGGCCTCGGCAACTCGAGATCAAGGGATCTGGAACGCTGAGCAGGCCGTGTACCACCGCACCGCCCGGCGCCTGGCGGAGGGATCGGCGTTCGTGCTTCGCAGTGCGCTGAGTGAGAGGACCGAAGCATCATGACAAAGCCCGATCGCGATCGATACTCGTGGCGGATGGTCGAACCGGGTCAGCCGCTCGAACGGGTCGAGAGTGCGGCTCGCGATTCCCGAAGCCGGCGAGGTGCTGATCCAGATCGCCGGGTGCGGCGTGTGCCATACCGACATCGGGTTCCTCGATGGGCACGTACCAACCCGTGGCAAACTTCCGCTCGTACTCGGCCACGAGATCAGCGGGACGGTGCTCGAAGCGGGCGATGGCGCCACCGAATGGATCGGTTCCGATGTCCTGGTGCCCGCCGTCATCGCCTGCGGCGCCTGCGAACCGTGCGCGGCTGGCCGACCCAATGTGTGCAGCAACCAGAAGCTGCCCGGCAACAATCTCGATGGCGGCTTCGCGACCCACATCACCGTGCCGGCCACGGGCCTGTCGGTGATCGAGAACGTGCCGGCCGGATACGACCTTGCCGATCTGTCGGTCGTGGCCGACGCCGTCACCACTCCGCTGCAGGCGGTCACCCGGGCCGAAGTCACCGAGGGAGACTTCGTCGTCGTGATCGGTGCCGGAGGGATCGGCACGTTCGCGGCACAGATCGCGGCGGCGCGCGGGGCGACGGTCGTCGTCGTGGACATCGACGATGACCGATTGGCGCCGCTGCTCGACCACGGGGCGGCGGCCTCCGTCAATGCGAGCGGGCTCTCGGCGTTCGACGTTCGCGAGCAGGTGCGCGAGCAGGCGAGTGCGCTCGGCGCTTCGCGTTTCGGTTGGAAGATCTTCGAGTGTTCAGGCACACCCTCGGGACAAGAAACGGCGTACGGATTGCTCGTCCCGGCAGCCACGCTTTCGATCGTCGGCTTCACGCCCCAGAAGGTCACGATCAGACTGTCGAACCTGATGGCCTTCGATGCCAGAGCAATCGGCAACTGGGGGTGCGCACCCGCCCTGTATCCCGCCGCCATCGAGTTGGTCACCTCGGGCCAGATCCAGCTGCTGCCCTTCACCCGCAAGGTGCCGATGAACGAGATCGCCACCGTGCTCGACGAGGCTCGCCGCGGGAGCGATCCCCGTCGACCGATCCTGATCCCCGAGTAGCCAAACCACATCGCAACAGCATCCAAGGAGCAACAACCATGCAGTTCGTCAACCATGAATTGGTACCCGATCACGACTTCGAGCGAGATCATCTACGAGGAGCGACCGGTCTTCGACAGCTCCGGCGCTGCGGTCGACGGACTGCACACGGTCTGGATCTCGCTCAACAATCCTGAACAGCTCAACTCCTACACGACCGGCGCAACCAAGGAGGTCATCTTGGCCTTCCGACGGGCCTCGGTCGATCGCGCAGCCGTCGCCGTCGTCTTCACCGGCGTCGGCGACCGGGCGTTCTGCACCGGCGGCAACACCGAGGAGTATTCCGAGTACTACGCCGGTCGACCTGGCGAATACCGGCAGTACATGCGGTTGTTCAATGACATGGTCTCGGCGATCCTCTCGTGTGACAAACCGGTCATCAACCGGGTCAACGGAATGCGGATCGGCGGCGGCCAGGAGATCGGGATGGCCTGCGACTTCAGCGTCGCCAGCGACCTCGCCCGATTCGGACAGGCGGGGCCCAAGCACGGCTCAGCTCCCGACGGGGGCTCGACCGACTTCCTCGATCTGTATGTGGGTTGGGGCGAAGCGACCGCCAGCTGCGTTCTCTGTGATCCCTGGAGTGCGCATGAGGCATTGCGTATCGGTCTGGTCAACGACATCTTCCCGGCGCTCAAGGTCGACGGCGAGTTCGTTCCCAATCCACTCGTGGTCACGGATCGCTACGTCGACGAGTGGGGCAAGATGGTTCACGGGAAATCGAAGACGGGCGATGCACTCGCAGCCGGCAAGCAACTGCTCGACTCGGGCACGGTCGACTTGGAACTGTTGGACCGGGGTGTCGATGCGATGGTGACCAAGATCTTGTACACGATGCCCGACTGCACGCTCAAGACGATCGAGTCGATGCGCAAGAAGAAGCTCGAGCACTGGGACAAGAACCACGAGTCGAACCGTGCATGGCTGTCGCTCAACATGATGACCGAGGCCAAGGCCGGCTTTCAGGCGTTCCATCGTGGCTCGCGCGAGGTCGGCCGCGAAGTCGACTTCATCGACTTGCGCCGTCGGTTGGCTGCCGGCGAGGTCTGGGGCGACGAGCTGATCGCCGCCGTGTCCCCCCAGTCCCAGTCGGCGTCATGAACGACACATCGGTTCGGTACGACGTCGCCGCTGACCGATCGATCCACACGATCACACTCGACAGCCCGCCGGGCAACGTGATCGACATCGCGATGTGTGAACAGCTCCGGCCTGCGATCGCGGCGGCCGCCGAATCCGTCGACGGCAAGGTCTTGGTCGTGCGCGGGGCTGGGAAACACTTCTCCTTCGGGGCCAGTGTCGAAGAGCATCTCCCCGACAAGGCACCGCTCATGCTGCAGGCTCTCGGTGGGGTCATCCGCGACCTGATCAGGTTCCCCTACCCGACCGTCGCCGCTGTCCAAGGCAGGTGCCTCGGCGGCGGACTCGAGCTGGCCCTGGCGTGCGGCATCGTGATCGCCGAGCAGGGAGCGACGCTGGCCAACCCGGAGATCCAGCTCGGGGTCATCGCGCCGGCAGCGACGGCGTTGTTCACTGGCCGCGCCGCCGAGGATCTGTTGCTCACCGGCCGCAGCTTCACCGCCCAAGAGGCTCAGGTGATCGGCATCGTCAACCAGGTCACCGACGATCGGAACCCTGGATGAAGCCGTCGACACGTTCGTCGGTCAGCACTTCGTCCCCCGCTCGGCGCTGTCACTCCGGATCGCGACCAAGGCGGTCAGGGGCCGTCGGGTCGCCGATCTCGAGCAGCGGCTGAGCGAGGCCGAAGACCTCTACCTCGAACAGCTGCTGCCGACCCACGACGGTGTCGAAGGCATCAAGGCCTTCATCGAGAAACGCCGACCGGAATGGACGAACACCTAGCCGAACACCGAGACGGGCGAGATGCGCTCTCGTTCGGAGCGGTGGCTCACGCTTCTGTCTTGCGGGTGAACAAGGCGACGTAGTTCGTGCACGCCGTTTCGGCGCAGCTCGTGCAGGCGGTGCCGAAACTCGCCGGATCGAGCCCGGTCGTCTTCGTTTCGAAACCGAGGCTGGTGTAGAGCTCCTGCAACTCGCCGATCCGGGTCGGATCGCTGACGGTGCGTTGCTGCCATCCCAGCGACGCAAGCAACGGCCCACTCAGGATCTGCACTGCCTCGGAGCAATACACCGGCTCGAAGCTGTCGGCTTGGGTCACGCCCGTGCCTCCGCTGGGGTGGTGAGGCGCCCTTCGTCCCTGAGCTTCTCCAATCGCCGGTGGGCGAGCAGGGCACACCCGAGCGCAAGCACATGTTGAACCATGTCGGGGTCGGGGACATTGACCTCGGCTTCGAGTGACTTGCTGACCGAGGCGCCCATCGTCTCGAACCGCAGGATCCCGCCGATCAGGGTGAACTCGGGTTCGGCGCCGACCCGCTTCATCAACTGCACGGACCGACCGGTCAACGACTCGACAGCACCCTGCATGATGTCGGCCGGCGCCGTGCCCAACGACAGATGGTTGATCACCTCGGACTCTGCGAACACGGCGCAGACGCCAGAGATCGGCACCGGCTCCTTCGAGGTGCCCATCAGCACGCTGATCTCCTCGGTGGTGTAGCCCATGTAGCGAGCGGTCTTCTCCAAGAACGCACCGGTGCCGGCGGCGCACTTGTCGTTGAGGCGGAACGACTGGACTCTCGCCGTTTCGTCGACACGGCTGGCCTTCATCGTCTGGCCACCGATGTCCAAGATCGTGCGCGTGCCGGGGAACAGGAAGCTGGCACCTCGGGCACCGGCGGTCAGGTCGGTGACGTGCAGGTCTTTGAAGTCGACCTGGTGGCGGCCCCCTCCGGTAGCGATCACATAGGCGATGTCCGTGTCGCTGATGCCCGCATTGTCGAGCGCCTGATCGTACGTGGCTCGGGCCACCTCGGTGAGCCGAAAGCCGGTCGGAGCCACGGCTGTGCCGAGCACCTCGTGGTCATGGTTCAAGATCACGGCCTTGGTGTAGGTGGACCCGACGTCGAGACCGGCGGTGATGGTCATGATGTCGCCTCCGCCTTGATGCCGGTGGGAGCTCGACCCGCTTGGACCCGGTCGAGAGCGAACAGAGCGGCCCCCAGCGCCCCCATGAAGTGGCATTCTTCGCTGATGTTGAGGGGCTGTTCGAGGCGTTCCTCGAGCGCTTTGACCATGCCCATGTTGCGCGAAACCCCGCCGCTGAAGGTGATCTCACTGTCGATGCCGACCCGGCGCATCAGCCCGGCTGAACGAGAGGCGATCGATTTGTGGACCCCCCACAGGATGTCCTCGATCTTCTTGCCCTTGCCGAGCCAGGCCAGTACCTCGGATTCGGCGAAGACGGTGCAGGTGGTGGTGATCTTGATCGGTTTGCGGCTCTGGAGCGATACCGGCCCCAACTGATCGATCGGAATGTCGAGCGCCGCAGCGGCGGCTCCGAGGAAGCGGCCGGTGCCGGCGGCGCACTTGTCGTTCATGCAGAAGTCGATGATTTCGCCCTCGGCGTTGACCGAGATCGCTTTGGTGTCCTGGCCTCCCATGTCGACCACCGTTCTCGTTGCGGGAAACAGGTGGACGGCGCCGCGGCCGTGGCAGCTGATCTCGGTGATCTGGCTGTTGCCGAACGTGACGCGGTAGCGGCCGTAGCCGGTGCCGATCACGTACTCCACCTCCTCCTCGTCGATGCCGCCCTGGACGAGGGCCGCAGCGAAGGAGGATTCGGCGGCCTTGACGACATTGGCGCCGGTATCGATGAGTGACCGACCGACGATGTTTCGGTGCTCGTCGATCACGACTGCTTTGGTTTGGGTGGAGCCGACATCGACTCCTGCTGCATACGCCATGGCGATTACGCCTCCTGTGATCCTGTTGTGGCGGCCGCCTCATGCTGGCGACGGGTTACCAAGCCTTCGAAGAAGGCGTCGATCCGGTTCTTCATCTGCGCTTCGGAGACAACCCGTCGGTCCATCATGTCGGACTCGATGAACAGGCTCGGGATGTCGAGGTCTTCGGTCATCTGTCGGCGTCCGTCGGCGAGGCCGGTCGAGACGGTTCGGCAGCTCTTGATCGGGTGGTAGATGACCCCGTCCACCTTGGTTTCTCGGGCCATCTCGGCGATCGCCAGGTTTTGATGGAACATCGAGTCCATGGCGTCGCGCACCGAGAGCAGCATGCCCTCGGCGAGGCTGGCGAGCGGGTCGGCGAGGTCGTACTGGAACCCGCGGTTGGTGCCCCCGGAGGCGAACCAGAGGTAGGTGGAGTTGACGAAGGTTCCGCCCCATTCGCTGAACAGCTCGTTGAATCGCCGGAAGATCGGGTAGCACGGAACCCCGACGAACAGCAGCCGGTACTTCTCCTCGATCGTCTGGCCGATGCCGTTGGCGGCCTTGTACTCGAGTTCCTCGACGAGCCGTTCGAAGTAGCGGGCCCCTTCTTCGGTGCCCCTGAAGGCGTTGGCGACACCGAGAAAGATCGTTCCATCGGTGATCGCGTTGAACAGCGACGGCGAGGCGGCGTTGAGTTCGAGGACCCGATTCCAGCACCGGCTCATCGTGTTGGCGTGGCCGAGCACTTCACGGAACCGGTCGATGTCGAAACGCTTGCCCGTGACCTGCTCGCACAGTGAGATCAGCTCGCCGAGCTGAGTCTCGACGTAGCGACGATCGGCCTCGAAGTCGGCGTTGCCGCTGAAGGTCTGCGTGCCGGCCTGGCGCGTTCCGGGGACATCGATCGTGAACATCGGGGTGCCGTACATGCGCTCCCAGATCTCGCCCCACTTGATGTAGGTGTTGCAGGCGTTGGTGAGCACCGCGATGCTCGGCGTCGGCAGCTGACCCATCGGATGTTTGCCACCGCGCAGTTGCACGGCGACGTCAGCCTTGACGTAGCCGCAGATGTCCGGTGAGTACCCGTAGTCCTCTGCTTCGTCGAGCAGTTCGTGGGCGACCCGGCGGACCGCGGTCTGCAGCGACGTGATCTCGGGAAACACCACCGGAAGATCAAAACTCTTCAAGATCTCGTTGGTGCTCCCCATCACGAAGACATACGCAGCGTGCCCGCCGTCGTAGGCCGTCTGTTGGAGTTCGGCGAACCAGTCTCGAAACAGAGCGGCGCCCTCTCGGTTGCCTCGCCCGACCAGTTCGTTCGTGTCTTCCAGCGTGCTCATGTACACCTCCCAGTGATACGCGCAATCATGCGAACAGCAAGTGCTCGACAAACGTTTCGACCTGCAGCTCGAGGCTGTCGAACGAGGTCATGTTCTCTTCGAATTCGGTGACGAAATAGGCGATCTGTTCGGCGTCGAGCGCATGCGTGTACGTGACCTGTTCTTCGAGTCCGGGTTCGCACATCTTGGCGGCCGCCAAGATCGTGGCATCGGCCTTGGCGCCCCGGATCCGGTTGATCAGCATCGTCTCTTTCGGCTTGCGCAGATCGTGCTGCACCGAGCTGTACGAGGAGTGCTCGATGTATGCCTCGGCCAGGTTGTGGAGGGGGTCTCCGTCGACCGCAACGTCCTGGGTGATCCAGCGCAGGCCGATCAGGAAGTCGTCATCCACCAGGTAGCAGACGCGACCGAGCATCCTGATCAGATCGAACGGAGGCTGTTCGCAGAATCCACCTTCGAAGACGATTCGAACTCGGTCTTCGGCCTTGTTCGTGCGCTCTCGGATCAGGGGCAGCAATGTGGCCAGCAGTTCGTTGTGTTCCTCTCGGGGGATCATCCCGGCCAGCGACACCAACGCGTATGCATCCTCGGCGGCGATCAGCCAGGGAGTCTCGCGTTTGATGTCGTACAGCTCGCGCATGAGTCGTCGATTCGTGTTGAAGACGGCGATCGAGTTGGCGAGCGCCGATGGGGTGATGTCGCAGCCGGCGACCTCTTCGACGACCCTGCGGATTCGGTCGTATTCGTGGAGCAGATACTCCACGCTTCCGGATGAGTTCGGATTCTGGGGCAGATACAGGATCTGGGAGGGGTAGTCGAAGTTGCGACCCCAGATCGCGGCCAGGTTTCGGGCTGCGTCACAGATCGGGTGTGAGATGAACATGTCCAGTTCGACACGTTCGCTCATCGCCAGCTCCATCGATGTCTTGAGGATCGAGCAGAGATACGAGCCGAAGTGCGAATCAGCTCGGTCGGGTTCGAGCGGAGCGCCTCGCAGCTTGAAGGGAAGCATGCCGGCGGCGTGAACGATCTCTTCGGGGAAGTAGACCTGGAAGTGGCCGGCGACTTTGCCCCCGGCCTGGCGCCAGCGTTGGACCGTTTCGAACTCGGGGGATTCGACTTGGTCACGGCACTCGAGCAGTGCATCCTCGAGCGACTTGTCACGCCACTCGTCGAACACCCTGGTTGCTGTCATCGTCATGTGGTTCCTCCGGGAGGGCGAGCCGCAGCTCCATCGAAAAAGTGGTTGACAACGTGGTCGAGGCTGGCCTCGGTGCTTGCGAGCAGTCGGCCGGCGTACTCCCCGATCACGACTTCGACGAGGGCGACGAACGACCAGGACAGGATTCGAGCGTCGGCGGGACTCAGTTCGCCGTCTCGGATCCCGTCGTTGATGATGGCTTCGATCTGTTCGGGAAGCGCTCGCTGATAGGCCCGCACGAGGCGTTCCCGCTCAGCCCCCGAGAACGTGTTGATGTCGCGCCGAACCAGTTGGGTGACTTGGCGGTCTTCGTCGGGCAGCTCGAGATAGTCGCGGGTGAGCTTGGTGAGTCGCTCGCGACAGGTGCCCTTGGCGGCGACCGCCTGTCCGAACAGCTGACGCTTGCGGTCGAGATCACCGATCATCATCGCCACGTAGAGCTGTTCCTTGCTGGCGAAGTGGTGATACAGACCACCCTTCGTGACATCGGCCGCCTGGGCGATCATGTCGGTCGTGACGTCGGCGTAGTTGCGTGAGACGAACAGGGTTCTCGACACGGCGATGATCCGAGCTGCAGTGGCCTCCGACTTGGTTGGAGTAGCTGTCAGGGAAGGATTCATGCGTTCACCGCTCGCTGATGAATTTACCGACCGACCGGTCGGTTTGTTTCAGTTTGCAGAAATGCTTCGCCGATGTCAATGCCCAGAAGCAGAGAATTGTGATCGGGTCGGACGAGCCGGTTCGAGGCCCGCTCCGGTGAGCACAACGAGCCGCACCAGAAAACTCGAAGCTGCACGACGCGACAGAACCGTCGGCGCTCTAGGTTCTGTGCTCATGGCTTCTGACGATCACGCAACACCGACAGCACTCCTGCGCGAAGAGCACGAACTGATCCTCGAGGTCGCCGGTGCCCTCTCGGGAATGCTGGCCGGCCACGCCAACGCACCACTCGACTACGACGCAGTGAGTCGGTGCATCACCTTCCTCCGCTTGTACGCCGACGCCTGTCACCACGGCAAGGAGGAACAGATCTTGTTCCCGGCGCTGGTAGCCCACGGGCTGCCGGGAGACGCCGGGCCCGTGGCGGTCATGCTGCACGAGCACGAGGAGGGCCGCGCGATGGTGAACGAGATGGCTGCGTCGCTGGCCGGAGCCCAAGCCGGAGAGAGCGCTGCCGATGCGAACGTGAGGCACGCCGCCGCCAACTTCGTCGAGCTGATCACCGCTCACATTGGCAAAGAGAACCAGATCTTGTTCGCCATGGCCGACGACATGATCTCGGGGCCTGCCTGCCGCGAGCTGGGCGCCGCCTACGACGCACTCTCCGACGAGAGCTTCGAAGGTCACTCCAAAGCGGATCTCGTCACCCTCGCCCGCACGATCGTCGACCGCTCGTAGGAGCGGGTTTCAGCGCCTCCGTTCTGACTTGCTTCGACACGACGCCACGCGGCCGCAGGGTTCCCTGATCCCCCACAGCGATACTGACCGAGCGGCTGCGGGCCGACCGGTAGGGTGACACTTGTGATCGTGTTGGTTGACGTTGTGATCGACGATCGGAGCGGGTTGGACGAGCGTCCGGCACGCCCGTCGGTGGCACTGGTCGAGCTGCGCGATGTGACCGAGGTCGATGCGTCGGCGGTTGTCCTGGCCCGCAACACTGCGCCGGTTGCCGGCACGGCGAGTCGCTGGCTCGCCACCACCGAGCTCGTCGTCGACAGATCGGTCGATCGACGGTCGGACCTCACGGTGTGGGTGCGGGTGACCGAGTCACCCGACGACGAGCTCGCGGTCGGTGACTGGATCACGATGCAGTCGGTGCCAGTCGACCCGAGCTCCCCCGAGCAACGCGTCACCGCGCCCGTGCGCCGCGTCGGATGACTTCCTAGCTCGGCTGACAGAGCCAGCGGCTGACGGCGTCGGTGACGGGGAGCCCGACGCCGTGTTCCACGAACAGGAACTCGCCGGCCGGGTTGACCTCGAGGAAGACGTAGTCGCCGTCATCGCTCAGGCGTAGATCGATCGCCCCATAAGCGAGGCCGAGTCGATCCATCAGTCGCAGCAGGCGCTTGGTGACCGCGTCGGGGAGCTCGGCGACCGACGTGGTGGCGTCACGCATGCTGACCCGGAAGTCGACTTCGTAGTCGGTGCCGCGGACGTCGATCGCCATCGGGAACAGCTCGGTACCGACGACGGTGACTCTGAGGTCGGCGACAGCCGGAATGTACTCCTGGAAGATCACCGGGGCGTACCGCAGCGAGTCGAGCATGTCGAGGTCGGCCTGCTGGACGAGACGCGTCTCGCGCCACACCTGGTGGGTGGAGGCGAACGTCTTGTAGATCACCGTGCCGAGGCCCTCGCGCTCGATGAACGCCTGTGCCCGTCGCTGATCCGACGTCATAATGGTGCGCGGAACGCGGAACCCGAGTTGTGATGCGACGGCGAGTTGGTGGGCCTTGCGCGAGGCGATCTCGTTGCGGATCGGGTCGTTCATCCACGGGCACTGCATCAGCTGGTACATGCCGTTGAGGCCCTCGTGCCACTCCCCGTGGGTGAACCCGAACACGTCGGGGTCGCTGATCGCGTCGAGCACCGGCGCCAGCGGCCGTCTCCACCACACCGAGGTCGCCGCCGACAGCTCGACGGTGCCGAACTCGAGATGGTCCACGAAGACCGCCGGGTTTTCAGGATCGTCGTAGCCGATCGTGACCGACGCCCGGTCTGGGAGGTCGGCCAGGTCGAACAGGAACGACTCACGCCCGCGGCGAGCGAGATCCTCGAGGATCACTTGCGCGTGCCGATCGTCGGGATGCGAGATGACGACGATCACGATCGCGCCGTCACATGCCCTCGAGCTGTGCCAACCTCGCTATGGCCGCCTCGTACATCTCGCCGAGTGCCTGCAGGTTCGCCTCGGCCTCGGCGTATGCGTTGGCGAGTGCGTCGACCTCGGCGGTGAGTGCGCCATGTTCGGCGGCGCCGACGTCGCCCTGCATCCCGGCATGGGGCGTGCGAACAGCAAACGGGAGCGCCCCGCCGATCCGCGGGTTGATACCAGGATTGACGACCGGGTTGACCACCCTCGTGCCAGGGCCGGGGTTGATGGTCTCGACCCAGGTGACGGGTGGTTCCGGGAAGCGCTCCTTGATCGTCTCGGGAATCAGCTCCTTCGCCGTCTCCGGGAAGCGCTCCTTGATCGTCTCCGGGAAGCGCTCCTTGATCGTCTCCGGCGTGAATTCCTTGAGGGTTTCGGCGAACTCCTTGTGGGCTTCCTTGATCGTCTCGATCCGCGGCTTGACGACTGCGCACATCGAGTTGGCGGCAGCGATGTCGCCGGCACTGAGCCCGGTGCGTTGACCGATCGCCGCCCCTGGCGGGTTGGTCGGCACGATCGTGTCGAGCCCGTTCTTGGAGAACGCGGTCCGCGGGTAGTGCATGATCGAGCCGTAGTCGTAGGCGCCGACGTCGTCGCCGTCGGTGATGTGCTGGTTGAAGTTGGATTCCTTGCCGGCCTCGATGTTGGCGAAGTTGATGGTGACGAAGGCGTCGCGGTCCTGGCGGGACTGCTCGTGCCACAGCCCGATGGCGTGGCCGATCTCGTGGATCGTGTTGCCCGTGGTGCAGCCGGCCGCCAGGTTGATGAACTGCTGGCCGCCGCGTTTGCCGACCGACGATGAGCAGCCGGTGGAGGGCCGGAACGTCACGAAGTCGGGGTACTGGGCAGCGTTCGCCGCAGTACGCAGCACGAACTGGAAGTTGGTGTTGGCCTGCCAATGCGCGATCGCATCGGTGACTCTCGCCTGGTTCGGCAAACCGGCGTCGATCGTGTAGGGCACCATGCAATCCGGCCAGCGGAACTGGTTGCCGGTGATCAGCACACCCGCCGAGATCTCGCCGCGCATCTCGGCCTTCAGCAACTCGGAGTCACGTTCGACCTGCTCGACGGTGCCGAGCACGATGTCGGCCTCGACGACCGCATCGCCGTTGATCACCTCGTACTGCACGGCTTTGGGTTCGACCGCTGCCGAGCACGATGTAGGCGGTGCGAACTTCGCCTGCGACGGCGTCGTCGCTTTCGTCGTGCAACTCGATCGGATCGATCGGTTCGGCGTCGCTCTCTGCGGGTTTGCGGGGGGCCCGCTTGCGTGCCGCAGTCTTCTTGGCGGGAGCCTTCTTCTCGGCCATTCTGGGAACCCTCCTGAACTCCCGCCGTAGTGAGTTGTTTGGGTGAAAGCGACCCTAAACCACGTGGATTCTGTTGAAAAGCGAATCTCGCCGGCATGACCACAACTTGATGTCGGGCTCACAATCAAGCCCCGATATCAATGATTTCATGACAATCGACGCACCGAGCGAAGGGAGCCGACATGTCGCCGTCTCGTGACGGGGTAGTCACATCGTTGACGCAACCAGGTAGATTTGGGGGTTGCGGAAGCAGGAACTTTGCATTACTCTGACATCACCGTGCGGGGATCTGACATCGCAGACATTGCGAAGCTGCCTGCTCGCCAGCTGCGGACTGGCGAGCACGCAGTGTCAGGTGACGCCCGCACCCGCCACCATCCGTGGCGACTTCGTCGAATCGGATTGACATGATGACAACACCCGACAAACATGTGCTGATGCGGGCCGGAAACCACCGGTACGCTATGCGGGCCGTGACAATCGACAAGCGGAAGTCTCCTTCCGGCGGACGCGCCGCCAAGCGCCGACCGGCCGAAGGTGATTCTTGCCGTCGCGCCGACGCCGGCTTCACGTTCGTGGAGGTCGTCGTCACGATCGTCCTGGTCGGCGTTGTCGTCCTACCGATCCTGGCGGCCGTGCGCGCTTCTATCCGTACCGCGACGGTCAGCGAATCTGCTGCCGAAGTCGAGACGTTGCTGGTCAACGCCGTCGACCGCGTCAACCGTGCGCCGAGGACGGGGACGTTCCAATGCGACCTGACCAGTCCTGTCGAGGCAGCTGTCGAAACCCATGGATGGCCGGCGTCGAGCGCAACCGTGAAAAACCATTATCTGAACACTTCCGACCTCGATCCGGGGACCAAGGGAACGTTCGTAGAGGGACCGGGCAACACGGCCTGTCCGGCGACCGGGTTCTACAACGGGATCGTGCAGCGATTCACGATCACGATCACCAATCCCGACGACGGCCTCAGCCGTACGCTGCAAGTAGTAAAGGGTGATATCTGATGCTCACGACACGCCGAACTCGCCGAGACGACGGTATGACCTTGATCGAGTTGCTGGTGACGATCTTGGTGATCGGGGCAATCGCCACGGTGCTGACCGCCGCGATCACGGTCACGTTTCGCCAGCAAGCGAGCACCGAGGCCCGCATCGATGTTGCCCGGTGGGAGCAAAGCCTCGCTTTGTGGTTGCCCAACGACCTGGCATCCGCAACAGATGTGAGTGCCGAAGCCTCCGACACTCCTCCCGGCTGCGTGTCCGATTGTGCGACCAGCGCGAATGCGCTGCAACTCAGCTGGAACGACGGCTCGGGGCTGACCACTGTTTCGTATCGGTACGGCCCGGCATCCGGAGGCGAGTCGTTCCAGCTCACACGGGTCGTGTGCAACGCCAGCGGGTGCACGTCTCAGGTCGTGTTGCGTGACTTGGCGGTGCCGAGCGACGACCTCGGCAATCCGATCCCGTGGAGTGCCCCTTACTGGGTGCCAGACACCGTCATCAACGTCACGGTGCCACTCGCCGTCGGTTCGACCGACCCTGACTCGTCGGGGGCCAAGCGCGTGATCATCAACGTCAACGGCATCCCGGGTCCCGACGGCGTCGATCGCAGCAGCACCATCAGTTTTACGGCCGGCGGTTCGACGCGCGGGACCCTTCCACCGACGGTCTTCTCAGGTCCCGAGTTCCTGCACGCCAACAGCGGTTGCGGCGGGCCGGTCACCTTGATCGTCGACAACTCGAACTCGCTGTCCACAACCGATTTCGGCAAGGTCCGAACCGGCGTCAAGAACTTCGTCCAAGCCTTCGAGGGAACACCGACGCGACTCCAGATCATCCGGCTCGGCACGATTTCCGAGACACTGGGAACCTCGTCGTGGAACCGGTTCTTCGACTTGTCCGAACCGAGCGACGTCGAGCTGTTGATCGGACCAACCGGTGACGGCGGTTTCGTCAGCACCATCGACAAATACGCGGTCAGCAGCCGTGGTGGCACCAACTGGGAGGACGCATTGTTCCGGACGTTCTTCTTGCCGGACGGCACGCGGTACTCCACCATCGATGCCATCGCTCCAGCGCCGGAATTGGTCGTGTTCTTCACCGATGGTGTACCCACTTATGACCGCGGCAACCACAAGTCTGATTCGAGTTCGGACGGACCGTCGCCGATTCCCGACCGCTTCCAAGGGACCCCCAACGGATCGAGCTTCCACCCACGCGCATGGTTCAGGGCCGACTGGGTCGCTGACCAGTTCCGAACGACGCGCCTGATCGGCGTCGGAGTCGGAACGGCGTTCGACCTTTCGACCACCGTGAACCGAGCAGGATGGCCTTCAAACCCGATCCCGAACGAGGTCTTCCTGGGAGATATCGCAGAGGGAGGAGACCCGAGCCAGCACGGTACGGGAGACTCGGGCGGATACGTCAAGCGTGAGTACGGCATGGAAGCCGATGGCGAGTGGGGCGATGTCTCCAGCGCCAACTTGTTGGTCACCAACGACATGAGCAAGCTCGGGAGCGCGCTCACCGCGATCGCCCTCGTCGACTGCGGCGGCACACTCACCGTGCAGACCCGCGATCAGGCGGGCAACCCGGCCGATGCCGACATCACCTATCAGGTCGGCGACAAAGTGGTCACCACCACTCGCATCGCCAAGGCGGGCACGTTCGACATTCCGCTCAACGGCGTGCCGAGCGACGATGTCGACTTGATCCCGCAGTCGTTCGACGCCACGGGATACACACCGACCAGCTGGGGTTGCCGTGCCGGCGGTGTAGATCTGGTCGAGGGCACCGACTTCCACTTGTTGACACCGGGAAGTCCAGGTGCCGGCATCGAGGTGACCGTGCGCGCCAACGCGGCGGTCTCCTGCACGCTCCGAGTGAGCCCCTGATGCGCAAACAGCGCGACGAGGGTGCCGTCCTGATCCTGGTGCTGGTTCTCATCGTCGTCGCCGCCTTCATCGTGGTGCCACTGCTCGACTACTCCGTGGCGGTGTTCCGATCCAACAACGTCGTGAGCAACAGAACGAAGCAGACCGAAGCAGCAAAGGGCGGTCTGCGGATGGCGCTCGGCGATCCGAAGAACGTCTTCGTGACCTGCGACGGAGGCACAGACGACCTGACCCCCCAGCCGCCCTTGCCGAATCCCGAGATCAACGGCATTTCTGTGCAGACGAACTGCACGCTGCTGGAGGAATTCGGCCCGAACGAGGCACTCGGCTTCGAGGTCCCTCGGGGTGCGGTCGCAATGCAACTCGGCGCCACGGTGCCTGCCTCGTTCAGCGGTACCTTCACGCAGTCACCGGCGGTCCCGCCGTACCCGGTGGCGCCGGATGGGCCCGACTGGTGGGCGACGCCGGCGCAGCCCGACCCAGGCGCCCAGTACTCGTCGTCGGCCGAGGCCGACAAGATTTGGATGCCCGACCTGCCGCGGCGGCCATCGACCGACCGGCTTTCGACGCCGTTCGACATGCCGAACGGCTACAGCTGCGGCGTCTTCTTTCCGGGCAGGTACACCGCTCCGCTCGACATCGTGCCGATGCTCGACGGTGACGGCGACCTGATCGATCGTTTCTATTTCGCAAGTGGTGTGTACTACTTCGAGCAGCCGGTGACCATCAGTGGAGACGTCGACGTCATCGTGGGGTATGGGCTCGACGACTTCACGCCGGCATCCGACTGCGCCGACGACATTCAAGTTGCCGCCAACGTCATCAATCCGCCGGCCACGTTCGACATCAACGGTGGCGGCGCCACGTGGGTGTTCGGCGCCAACGGGCAGTTGGTGATCGACAATGCCACGATGGGCTCGGGCGCCACGGTGCGTTTCAATCAGCGATATGCCGACGCCGACCGTGGTGGGCGGATTTCGATCATGACCGTCAACGGTGACGACGTCAACCCGGTCGATCACGAGGTCACCAACGTCAATCGGATACCTCGTTCACTCGTCTTGAACGGTGCGACGCCGACCCCGATGGACCCAACCGGGTACCAGCCATCGTCGTCGACGTACACCGACAAAGCTCGCCTCCCCGAGCCACCCGCGGCGCTGACCGTCACCGACCTGCAAGAAGCCGGGACAGCGCCCGATCGCGGCGTGGCCCTGGTCACCTGGGATGAGGTTGCCGGCCAAGATGCCGGCGGCGCCCTGCTCGGCGAGCAGCTTCCCGACGGTACGTGGCCGACGCCGCCCTACCAGGTACAGATGCGTGTCGAGCCATCGGGTGCTTGGACCGACGTGTGTCCCCCGGACGAGCAGGTCATCACCCCGAAGGCGAACCCGATCGACGGCAACGAAGTCACGTGCAGCGTGGGCGGGCTCGACATCGACATCACGTATGGTGTCCAAGTTCGCGCTGAGAACGAAGTCGGAACGAGTGGGTGGATAGGCCAGAGCGTCACGCCGACCGCCGGTTCCGGCACCGTGACCGCGCCTGACGCACCGAGCTCCGTGATCGCCGTTGACAGCGACGTCGACGACGTCGCTCAGATCAGTTGGGATGCGCCTGACAACGGCGGCGCGCCGATCACCCGCTACGACGTGACGGCTTACCACTCGTTCCTCGACCCGCATCCCGACGCCGATCCCGTGGCACCCAATGCAGAGTTCGAGCTGACGGCGGCGGTCCCGTTCGTCGGGACGGTTCCGGCATTCGATCCGAACGGTGAGACCCCGACCATCAATATCCTCGACGCCTCCGCCCTACCTGTTGGATCGATCATCGTGGCCACAGGGCGCGATGTGGCGATCACGGCGACTGTCCCTGGAACCTACGACGTCACCTATGAGGCGGTTGTGGGTTCGACCACGTCGGCTCCGGGCACCATCACCGTCAATGTGGGTTTGGCGGCTCCGTCCAATGTGGCGCCGGTCGCTGACACTCTCGAGCTCCACGCCGATGTCGGTGTTCCGATCGTCAGCCGCATCGCTGCGTTCGACCCGAACGGTGTCACCGACACGCTCGTGCTCACTGTGAGCGATCCTGCGGTGCAGCCCGGGTTTGTCGCTGCCGATTGGACGGTGCTCACCAGCGGGTTCGACGTCAGTGTGACCACGACGGCTCCCGACGGCACCTACTCGCTGCCGTATTCCGTGAAGGATCTCGCCGACGTGGTGGCAAACGGCACGATCGAGGTGCTGGTCCAGCGTGGCAGCACGGCCGTCGGGACCTGCGAGGTCGTCGCCTCTCCGGCGCTGCCGATGATCAACACCTGCGAGATCGGCGGCCTTGCCGACCTGACCCCGCCGAACGATCTCGGATATCGCTTCGAGGTCACAGCGACGAACGCCGTCGGCGTCTCCGACATCGGAATCAATGCCGATCCGCTCCCGACCGAGTTCGACGGGACGGGGTCGCCGTTGGCGCCACCCGCAGTTCGCATGGTCGAGCCATGGATCCCAGTCCCGATCATCGACATCCGGGTCGGTGGAGCCGCTCCCGTCGAGTTGTCGGTCGCCGGTTACGTTGCCGTTCCGATGGGCCGCGTGAGTGTGGTGAACAACGGGGCTTCCGCCAGCGACATCACGATCAACGGTGGCGTCATGTCGGGGACGTATTTCCTCGACGACTGGCGGGCGACGGGGAGCCCCGGTTCCGTACCGATCGGATTCAAGAACGACATCGTGCTCCAGCGCAAGGTCCGCATCGTGTCGATCGCCCGGAATGTCACATCGACAGCGATTGTGCAGGTCAACGAAGACGGTGCCGGATACGCCGTCAACGCCTGGGTCATCGACTGACACCAACGTCGCTACCCTTGCCGAAACCCGATGTTGCTGCCGAGTTCCTCCTCATCGAGCCCGTTCCGTTTGCCCGCCGGATCCCGGAGGTTCGCGCATCTGGGCACACCACAAGGCTTCATCCGCACAACCAAGAAACTTGCAGCTGTAGTTGACAGTTTTCTTCTACAGATGTTATATGTAGTGCGACATTTCTCTCCGAGTGGAAAGGAGCCATTCAATGCTCATGCGAACCGACCCATTCCGCGAATTCGACCGCATCGCCCAGCAGGCCTTCGGCACCCCGACCCGGCCCGCTGCGATGCCGATCGACGCTTATCGCGACGGCGATTCATTCGTCGTGCAGTTTGACCTCCCTGGCGTCGACACGTCCTCGATCGACCTCACCGTCGAGAAGAACGTGCTCACCGTGCACGCCGCCCGCAGGCGCGCTATCAGCGACGGCGTCGAGTTGCTCGTCGCTGAACGTCCTCACGGAACGTTCAGCCGCCAGCTGTTTCTCGGCGAGAGCCTCGACACCGATGCGATCGACGCCAGCTATGACGGCGGCGTTCTCATGCTGAGGATCCCCGTCGCCGAGAAGGCCAAGCCACGTCAGATCCCCATCAACCTCACCGACGGGGGCCAGAAGACCATCATCGCCGGCGACGAACAACGCGTCGGGGCGAACGCCTGACACGTCAGGAATCGACGCGAATGGACCTGCCCTTCGACGACCTGCACGCACCGCTGTACACCGTCGGCCAAGTCGCCGGAATGCTCGGGGTACAACAGGCGTTCCTGCGTCGGATCGACGAACACGATGTCGTGCATCCTGCCCGATCCGACGGCGGACAACGGCGCTACAGCCGCCACGACATCGGGCACGTCCAACGCGTCTCCGTCATGGCTGGCGAGGGCATGACCCTCACCGGGATCCGACGGATTCTCGAACTCGAGGCCGAAGTCACCCAACTTCGGTGCCAGCTCGACGACCTCCGCTCGCGCTACCCCGACTGAGTTCGGACCGGCTCACCCCAGGGGCATGCCAGGTCGGGCCGTTGCACGTCCAGTCGATGATCGGTTTGGCGAGAGGCTGGTCTGTGTCGGGTTCCATCTTGCACAACCCCTTCCATCGGACCGGGATTTGAGCCAAGATGGCTGCGACCGGCAGGTTGATCGGGTGTCGCTTGGTGTGGCTCGTCGCTGGACACAGATCAGCGAGATCAAGTCGGTCGAGAAACAGAGAGGACCGTCATGATCAGTCGTCATTTCGTCGCAGCCACGATCGCCGCCGGCATGGTGCTGTCAACGGCACTGTCGGTTTCGGTCACCGTTGCCGATCACACACCCGACCCGGCAGCGGTGGCTATCGCGGGCAGCCTCCAGTCGGAGCTCGGGTGTCCAGGCGACTGGCAACCCGAGTGTGCTGCCACCGAACTCGCCTTCGACGCAGAGGACGGCGTGTGGCAGGGCTCGTTCAACGTGCCCGCCGGCGCATGGGAGTACAAGGCTCCACTCAACGACCTTTGGGACGAGAACTACGGCGCCAACGCCCAGCTCAACGGTGCCAACATCGCCCTCGCCCTCGGTGCTGCGACCGACGTCAAGTTCTACTACGACCACGACACGCATTGGGTCACCGACAACGTGAACTCGACGATCGCCACGGCCGCCGGCAGCTTCCAGTCGGCGCTCGGATGTTCGGGCGACTGGCAGCCCGACTGCCTCCAATCGTGGCTGCAAGACCCAGACGGCGATGGCGTCTACGAGTTCTCGACCGACGCCATCCCCGCCGGCAGCCACGAGTTCAAGGTTGCGCTCGGCGAGGCCTGGGACACGTCGTACCCCGCCGGGAACGTTCCGTTCACATCCGCCACCGGTGACACGATCACGTTCACCTACACGTCGGCCACCAACGAGGTGGCGGTGGCGATCGACCCGTTCATCCCGCCCAGCGTCACGATCGCCGGCAGCTTGCAAGACGAGCTCGGCTGCCCCGGCGACTGGCAGCCCGACTGTGCCGCCACCCACCTCGTGTACGACGCCGTCGACGACGTGTGGCAAGGCACCTTCTCGCTTCCCGCCGGCAGCTACGAGTACAAGGCAGCGATCAACGACAGCTGGGACGAGAACTACGGCGCCAACGCCCAGTTCAACGGCGCCAACATCGCGTTCGACCTCGCCATCCCCACCGACGTGAAGTTCTACTTCGACGAAACGACCAAGTGGGTCACCGACAGCGTCAACTCGACGATCGCCACCGCCGCCGGCAGCTTCCAGTCCGAGCTCGGCTGCCCAGGCGACTGGCAACCCGACTGCCTCGCTCGTGGCTGCAGGACATCGACGGCGATGGCACCTACACGTTCGCCACCAACCAGATCCCAGCCGGCAACTACGAGTTCAAGGTCGCCCTCGACGAGGGCTGGACCGAGAGCTACCCCGGCGGCAACGTCGCGTTCACCGCGACCGACGGCGCCACCATCACGTTCAGCTACGACGCTGCGACCAATGACGTGTCGGTCGACGAGGGCGCCGGCACCGCCGAGCCCGGCGACGAGCTGCTCGTGCGGCCGCCTGTGCGCGAAGCCGCTCAGGGCGACGTCTTCTACTTCGTGATGCCCGACCGGTTCGACAACGGCGACCCGACCAACGACACCGGAGGCGACACGTCGGGCGACCGGCTCGTCAACGGGTTCGACCCCACCGACAAGGGCTTCTACCACGGTGGCGACCTGGCCGGTCTGACGGCACGGCTCCCCTACCTCGACGGCCTCGGTGTGACGGCGGTGTGGATGACACCGCAGTTCACCAACAAGTGGGTCCAGGACGACGGCACCCCCGGCGGGATCAGCGCCGGGTATCACGGCTACTGGCAGATCGACTACTCCAGCGATCGACCCGCACTTCGGCACCAACGCAGAGATGCAGTCGTTCGTCGCCGCAGCCCACGCGCTCGGCATCGACATCTACTTCGACATCGTCGCCAACCACACCGCCGACGTGATCACCTACGCCGAGGGGACAACCCGGCCTACCTCTACAAGGCCGACGTCCCCGTACCTCGACGCCACGGGTGCCCCGTTCGACGACCGCGATTACGCCGGCACGGGCACGTTCCCGACGCTCGACTCGACCGTCAGCTTCCCGTACACGCCGACATTCCGCACCGCCGCCGACGAGACCGCCAAGTTGCCCGCCTGGCTCAACGACCCGCTCAACTACCACAACCGCGGCAACAGCACGTTCACCGGTGAGAACAGCCTCTACGGCGACTTCTTCGGTCTCGACGACCTGTTCACCGAGAAGCCCGAGGTCCAGGACGGGATGATCCAGGTCTTCGAGGACATGATCACGAACTTCGACATCGACGGTTTCCGCATCGACACGGTCAAGCACGTCAACGACGAGTTCTGGCAGGCCTTCGGGCCGGCGATCGAGGCGCACGCCGACTCGCCGGCAAGACCGACTTCTTCGTGTTCGGTGAGGTGTTCGACAGCAATCCCGGCCGTCACCTCTCGCTTCAGCACGGAACTGCCCCTGGATGCCCTGCTCGACTTCGGGTTCCAGGGCAACGCTCTCGGGTTCGCCTCACGGAGCGGCGCCACCGATGCGATGCGCGACTTCTACGCCGCGGACGACCAGTACACCGACGCCGACAGCAACGCCTACGTCCCTGCCGACGTTCCTGGGCAACCACGACATGGGGCGCATCGGCTGGTTCCTCGCCGAGAACAATCCTGGCGCCACCGACGCCGAGCTGCTGGCACGCGATCAAGCTGGCCCACGCCCTGATGTACTTCGGCCGCGGCATACCGGTGATCTACTACGGCGACGAGCAGGGGTTCATCGGCGACGGCGGCGACAAGGACGCCCGGCAGGACATGATGCCCAGCGTCGTCGGCAGCTACAACGACGACGACCTGATCGGCACGGCAGCCACCACGGCCGACGACAACTTCGACGAGACCCATCCGCTCTATCAGGCGTTGGCCGACTACGTCGAGCTGTCGGCCGCCCACCCGGCCTTGCGCGAGGCGCCCAGCTCCACCGGTACAGCGAAGGCACCGCCGGCATCTACGCCTTCAGCCGCATCGATCGCACCGAGCAGGTCGAGTACGTGGTCGCCCTCAACAACAGCGAAGCCGCCGACACGGCGACGTTCCGCACCGATTCGAAGGCGACGACCTTCACCGAACTGTGGCCCGGCATCGGCACCGCGGTGACGTTCGACGCAACCGGCAACTGACGATCGACGTCCCGGCCTCGGCGTTGCGGCTGTACCGGGCCGATGCGACCATCGCGTGCCCACCATCGCGCCGGTCGCCACCATGATCGTCCCCGCCGCCGACGCCGAGGTGCTCGACCGCATCGAGGTCGGCGCAGCGTTGTCGACGCCCGCCTACACCGAGGTCACGTTCGCGGTCACGATCGACGGTGCCCCGTTCGAGCCGATCGGTACCGATGACAATGCGCCGTATCGGGTGTTCTACGACGTGTCGGGCATCGCCGCCGGCACCTCGCTGTGTTCAAGGCGATCGTCGACAACATGTCGGGGGCGATCTAACGCCGACAAGGTCGTCGACCGTGGTCGGCGCTGAGGAGCCACCGCCGGTTCCGGTTTCGACTACGCCATCATCCACTACAACCGGCCCGCCGGCGACTACGGCGACCACACGACCGGTGACTTCAACGACTTCTGGGGTCTGCACCTGTGGGGCGACGGAATCGATCCCGCCGAGGCCATCGACTGGACCGCTCCGAAGCCGTTCTCGGCGAGGACGAGTTCGGCCGGTTCGCCTGGATCAAGCGCGGCGGCACCGGGAGCCAAATCGGCTTCATCCTCCACCAGGGCGACACCAAGGACACCGACCCCGATCGCTTCTTCGACGCCGACGCCACACCCGGAGATCTGGATCAACGACGGCGACGAGACGGTCTACACATCGCAGGCCGACGCCCAGGGCTTCGCGACGATCCGGTACCACCGCGACGACGGCGACTACGGCACACCCAGCGCCGACTTCAACGACTTCTGGGGCCTGCATCTGTGGGGTGACGCGATCGACCCCGCCGAGGCCACCGAGTGGACCGCGCCCAAGCCGCCCGACGGCATCGACGACTACGGCGTCTACTGGAACGTCCAGCTCGTCGACTCCAGGCTGCCGCTCAACTTCATCATCCACCGCGGCGACACCAAGGACACCGGCCCGGACCAGAGCTTCATCCCGGCCGACACGCCGACGGTGTGGATGCAGTCCGGCGACGTGACGATCTACCCGTCGCGGGGCGCGGCAGAGAACGTCGCCACGATCCACTACCACCGTGATGACGGCGACTACGGCGACAACATCGAGGCCGACTTCAACGACTTCTGGGGCCTGCACGTCTGGACCGGGGCGGCGAACCCCAATCCGACTGGACCGATCCGGTGCGTTGGAGCGATCTCGAGTGTTCGGCCCGGTGTTCGAGGTCCCCATCGCCGACGGCGCGCCGGAGCTGGCCTACATCATCCACCGCGGCGACGAGAAGGACCCCGGACCCGACCAGTTCCTGTGGTTCGACTCGTGGGGCTACGAGGTGTGGCAGCTCAAGGCGAGAACCCGTCCGACCCCTGGAACCGCATTACGTCCTCCCGATCATCGGCTCGGGCGCCGCCCCGGCAACATCGACGAGCAGCGGGCGCACTGGGTGTCGCGAGGACACCATCGTCTGGGCGGCCGGCGGTGACCCGACCGTCAATTACTCGATCTGCCACGCTCCAACCGGCGGCATGACGCTGGGCGACACCGGGGTCGATGGTGGCACGTGTATCGCCCTCGCCACGGGGGCTCCGTACCCGGCCGGGGTCGACGGGTTCCTTCATCTCGCCGGGCTTCCGACGCTGAAGATCCCCGCCGGATCCTTGGGTGACGTTCCGTCGATGATCACCGGCCAACTCGCCGTACAAGCGGTCCAGGACGGGCTGCGTGTCGACGCGACCGGGCTTCAGATCCCAGGTGTGCTCGACGACCTCTACGCCACCGATACCGAGCTCGGTGTCGTCTGGGACGGCGCCATTCCGACGCTCAGGCTCTGGGCGCCGACCGCCAAGAACGTGATCTTGCACGTGTTCGACGACGCCGACGCGGCAACCACCTCGACGACGGTGCCGATGTCCGCCGCCGACGGCGTCTGGTCAGCAGCCGGTGACGCGTCGTGGAACGGCAAGTACTACCTGTTCGAGGTCGAGGTGTTCGTGGCGTCGACGGGGGCGGTCGAGACGAACCTCGTCACCGACCCGTACTCGGTGTCGCTGTCGATGAACTCGACGCGGAGTCAGATCGTCGATCTGGCCGACCCGGTGCTGGCGCCGGCTGG
The DNA here is from genome assembly GCA_963700265.1 of uncultured Acidimicrobiaceae bacterium. GTDB lineage: Bacteria > Actinomycetota > Acidimicrobiia > Acidimicrobiales > Ilumatobacteraceae > Ilumatobacter. Next base: position 113,958 of record CAVOWX010000016.1, read on the forward strand.
TTGGGATGCCCTGGCGAAGCCCGCTTTGGCGCGACCGGAAGATGTTTCGATCTACGAGCTGCACGTTCGCGATTTCTCGATCTTCGACGACACCGTCAGTCCGGCTGAGCGTGGCACGTTCGCGGCGTTCACCGACGACGCCTCGAACGGCATGGAGCATCTGTCCGCCCTCGCCGACTCGGGTCTCAGCTTCGTGCACCTGCTCCCGGTCTTCGACATCGCGACGATCGAGGAGGACGTCGCGCTGCGCCAGGAACCCGACCCGGCTGTGCTCGCCGGCTATCCACCCGATTCCGAGGAGCAGCAGGCGGCCGTGTCGGCCACCGCCGGACTCGACGGGTTCAACTGGGGCTACGACCCTACCACTACACGACCCCAGAGGGTTCGTACTCCACCGATCCGAATGGCCCGACCCGCATCGTCGAGTTCCGCGAGATGGTGCAGTCGCTCAACGACACCGGATTGCGGGTCGTCATGGACGTGGTCTACAACCACACCAATCTTCTGGGCAGGCGGCGACATCGGTCCTCGACCGGATCGTGCCCGGCTACTACCAGCGCCTGAACGCTTCGGGAGCTGTCGAGACATCGACGTGTTGCGCCAACACTGCGACCGAGCACGAGATGATGGGCAAGCTGATGGTCGACTCGGTCGTCACGTGGGCCAAGCAGTACAAGGTCGACGGTTTCCGTTTCGACCTGATGGGTCACCACAGCAAGCAGAACATGCTCGACGTGCGAGCCGCCCTCGACGAGCTCACCCTCGCCGATGACGGTGTCGACGGTTCGTCGATCTACCTCTACGGCGAGGGTTGGAACTTCGGTGAAGTCGCCGACGACGCCCGCTTCGTTCAGGCAACGCAACTCAACATGGGCGGTACCGGCATCGGCACCTTCTCCGACCGGCTCCGCGATGCGGTGCGCGGCGGCGGCCCGTTCGACGGCGGTCAGTCGATCGTCGACAACCAGGGGTATGTCAACGGCCTCTGGTACGACAGCAACGGTGGATTGTCCGACGCCGCGGCGCTCGACGAGTTGCTGCTGTCGTCCGACCAGATCCGAGTCGGGCTCGCCGGCAACCTGGCGAGCTATGAGTTCGAGGCGGCCGACGGCACGGTGAAGCGGGGCGACCAGATCGACTACAACGGCTCGCCGGCCGGCTACACCTCCGATCCGCAGGAGAACATCGTCTACGTCGCCGCCCACGACAATCAGACCCTGTTCGACATCGGGCAGTACCACCACCCGCTCGACACGTCGATCGACGAGCGGGTGCGAGCCCAGAACGTCGGCAATGCGATCGTCGCCCTCGCTCAGGGCGTGCCGTTCTTCCACGCCGGTCAGGACATGTTGAGGTCGAAGTCGATGGACCGCAACTCCTACGACTCCGGCGACTGGTTCAATCGGCTCGACTTCACCTACGAGTCGAACAACTTCGGCGTCGGACTGCCGCCCGCCGCCGACAATGCGGGCGACTGGCCGTTGATCGGGCCGCGACTTGCGGATTCGGCGCTCAATCCGGGCCAGGCCGAGATCGAGTTCAATGCTGCGGTCACCCGCGAATGGCTCGAGGTCCGCGACAGCACGCGGTTGTTCCGGTTGGAGACCGCCGCCGAGGTACAGGAGCGGGTCTCGTTCCTCAACACCGGGCCCGGGCAGATCCCGGGGTTGATCGTGATGCAGATCGCCGACCCGAGCGACGGCGTGGTCGATCTCGACGTGGCGCTCGACGGTGTGGTGTCACTCTTCAACCCGACTGACGATCCGATCGATTTCACGGCCGGCAACCTGGCAGGAACTGAGCTCGAACTGCACCCGCTGCTTGCCGGCTCGGTCGATCCGGTTGTGGCGTCGTCGACGTTCGAAGCGTCGACTGGCACGTTCTCGATCCCGGCTCGCACCGTGGCGGTGTTCATCGAGCTCGGCCCCGACATCACCCCGCCTGAGGCGACGGCGTCGCTCGACAAGTTGGTGGCCGGGCGTACGATCGGCTTCTTCCGCGTGGGGAGCAGTGTGCACCGACGACCGGCCAGGCGTGGCGATGGAGGCGTTGCTCAACGGTGTTCCCGTCGAGAACGGCGACACCGTGCTCTTGATCGTGCAGAGGAGGATCAACAAGCACCTGGCAACACCGTGGTTCCACATCTTCACGGCACCCAGCTTCGAACTGACGGTCACCTGCATCGACGCCGCGGGCAATCGAGCGACCGCGACCGCCCTGGCGAACTTCCACCCGTAGGTCACCCCGCGGTCCGCCCGCGCCGACCGGGCCCCAGCGGGCCGGTTTGATGCGAATCGTCGATTTACCCTGACTCCGGGCACCGCGGTTCCTGGCGACCTGGACTTCACTCGACGCCGAGCACAACGGCGGCGACCTCACCCCGACGCGCT
>CAVOWX010000017.1:0-37822 GCA_963700265.1 uncultured Acidimicrobiaceae bacterium
TTCGAGGCTGGGCTGGTGCTGCTCGGCAGCGAGGTCAAGAGCATGCGCGAGGCGCAGGTCCAGATATCTGACGCCTACGCCCGCATCCGCGACGGAGAGGCCTGGCTCGATGGCATGCACGTGGCCCCGTACTCGTTCGCAATCGGATTCGGCGCTCACGACCCCGACCGCTCACGCAAGCTGCTGTTGCATCACGACGAGATCGTCAAGTTGAAGGCGCGCGTCGACCAGGAGCGGGTGTCGCTCGTGCCGCTCAGCCTGTATTTTCGTGACGGTCGAGTCAAGATCGAGCTCGGCGTCGGCAAGGGCCGCACCAAGGGCGACAAGCGTCAGGCGATCGCCGAGCGTGATGCAGCCCGCGACGTCGAGCGCGAGACCGGCCGCCGCAACAAATACGGCACCCACTGACCGCTCGTCAGGCTGCGGGTCAGCCGTAGAGGCCGAGCAGGTTTCCGGACAGGAGGAGGGCAGCCAGCACCATCACGGCTCGGATGAAGCGTTCTCCTCCGCGGACTGCGGCGTGGGCACCGATCCATGCGCCGGCCGTCAATCCGGCGGCCAGTATCAGGGCCGGCAGCCACTCCACTTTGCCTTGGATGATGAAGACCGGCAGGGCAACCGCCGTCAACGTGAGGTTGGCGACCACCTTCACGTTGTTGGCAGTGACGAGATCGAAACCTGCCCGCGTGAGGGCTGCCAGCATGATCAACCCCACGCCGGCCTGAACCGCTCCTCCATACAGACCAACGCCCAAGAACACCGCGACCGTGACCCATTGCGGCCAGGGCGCGGCGTCGACGGTGACCTTCGGCTTCTTGATCGACAAGAAGATGACCGGGAGCATCACCAACCCGAAGACGCGTTCGAAGTTGTCGTCGGTGAGGCGTGTGATTCCGTACGAACCGACCAGTGAGCCGATCACGATCGGGATCAGGATCGGCGTCGCACGCGACAGCCCGCGCACACCAAGTTTCCGGAAGGCGGTGGCTGCGGCGGCATTGGAGGTGAGGATGCCGACCCGGTTGGACGCATTGGCGTTGTTGCCGGGCACGCCGGCCAGCACCAGCAGCGGAACGGTGAGCGTCGACCCGCCGCCGGCGACAGCGTTGATCAACCCGGCCGCCGCACCCCCGAGTACCAGCAGCAGCGCCTCCCACCATTCCACGCCGCCGATCATGCCAGACGCCCACCCATTCCCACCCCACCAATCCTCGGCACCTCCCCAACCAGCGGAGACGCAGGCGGGACTGGAGTTTCGAGGGTGTGCGCCGGGCGGGGCAGAATGCTGGGATGAAGCTGGCGACGATTCGAACCGATTCTGGGAACCGGGCTGTGCGGGTCGACGACGACCGCGCTGTGGAGACCGGGCACGCCGATCTGGGTGAGCTGCTACGGGTGCCCGATTGGCGCCGGGTCGCGCAGGACGCCGATGGGGCGTCGCACGGCCTTGGATCGCTGAACTTCGCTCCCCTGCTTCCCGATCCGGAAAAGGTGATCTGTGTCGGGCTCAACTACCTCGGGCACATCGCCGAGACCGGTCGGCCGCGTCCCGAGTTTCCGACCTTGTTCACCAAGTTCTCGCGCACGTTGATCGGTGCCAATGACCCAATCCACCTTCCTCGTGACGACGAGTCGGTGCAGACCGACTGGGAGGCCGAGCTCGGGCTTGTCATCGGCTCCGAAGTACGTCGTGCCACGCCCGAACAGGCGGCGGCGGCGATCGCCGGATACACCGTGGTCAACGACATCAGCGTGCGCGACTTCCAGAACCGCACCACGCAGTTCCTGCCCGGCAAGGCGTGGGAGGGCACCACGCCGGTCGGTCCCTATCTCGTCGTCGCCGAGCCTGGGCAGCCCGCCCACTTCCCCATCTCCTGCGACGTCGACGGAGAGACGATGCAAGCGTCCGACACTGCCGAACTGTGCTTCGGGCCGGTCGAGTTGATTGCCTACATCTCCACCTTCGTCACGCTGGTACCCGGCGACCTGATCGCCACGGGTACGCCTGGTGGAGTTGGAGTAGCTCGCTCACCGCAAGTGTTCCTACGGCGTGGCCAGACCGTCGTGACCCGCATCGGCGGGGTCGGCGAATGCCGCAACATCTGCGTCTGAGGCGCACCGGCGGCACGAACTCTCGCTCAGGTGTGACCGGCGTCGATGCCGATAACACGGTTACGACATCCGACACGACAGAACGAGTCCGAACCAGTGCCACCACCCGCCAACACACTACGAACCCCCATGTCGATCGATGCCGGCATGCTCGACATCGGAGCCGACTCGACGCGCTTCGTGCCGGGTGACACCGATTCGTTGCTGCGCAGCTACCTGACGATGGTGCGCCGGACCCGCGACCAGCGCAGAGCCGCCTCGATCACGCTGCGACGCGAGGACATCGAGCTGATCGCCGAGCACCTCGGACAGTCCTCTGCAATGGTGCTCGGAACGGTTGGCCGATCTGATGGGCTCGACGCGAACCCAGCGGACGGCGATGCTGACACTGCTGGCGACGGGCGCGATGTTGATCGCCGTCACCGGATCGGTCGGCAGCAGAGGCGCCACGCTCGGCCAGCAGCACCCCTGGCGAAGCCGGGTCGCATGTCACCCTCGAAGTCGTCGAGCAGCATCAGGCCGGCCGGGTGGTGTCGGCGGCATCGCCGACCGCCACGAGCGAGCTCGCCGTGCCGGCCGCTCGACGCGAAGTCGGGACTGGGTCTGGAGGCTCGGCGATCGAGGTCACCGAAGCGGAGATCGCTGCCGCCGTGTCGGCGGTGACAACCGTCGAGCGGCCAACCGGCGATCGACCAACCACCCGTTCCGAGGTGCCAAGCGCCGAAACCGAAGTCGGGGTGATCGATGGTGACGACGGCGAACGAGTGCTCGTAGCCGTCGGCGCGCCGCCGGTGCCACCAGAGTTCGATCAGCCAGCCGACGAACCGCTCGAACCGCTCGAACCGCCGGTCGACACCGATCCCGAGACCGGAGTCAGCGACGATGGATCAACCGTCGCCGTCGGGCTGCCGCCGATCCCACCGCCACCGGTGTCCGCCGCCTCGTCGACCGGAGTCGCCGACGATGGATCAACCGTCGCCGTTGGATCGCCACCGGTACCGCAGCCACCGACCTCCAGCGAGGCATCGACGAGCTAGCGACCGGCTGACGGCCAGCGCAGCATGCCCCACATGTGGGGGCCGAGATCGCCGCCGGCACTGAGGTCCCACTCGGAGCGAACTTCGAATCCGTGGTGGCGGTAGTAGGCGACGTTCTCGACGGTTTCCGTCTCGAGGTAGCACGGCAAGCCGTGTTCGTCGGCCACGTCGAACGTGACGCCCATCAGGGCGGCGCCCAATCCCTGACGTTGCCAGTCGGGATGGGTGGCGAGCATGTTCAAGTACCAATGCGGCTCGGTCGGAGTGTGCTCGGCGAAGGCGTCGCCGATCGCCGCGAATCGTTCGAGGCGCCACGGCGGATGCTCGATTGCTGGCCCCTCGGGAAGATCGGTCTCGGGGCGTCCCGGAGGTGCCCACCCGGCCATCGCCACACCGTCGTCAGTGCACCACAGCGAGTCGTTGGCCAGCCAGCGCCGCGCCATATAGCCGATCAGCACCGGGCTGATCTCGAAGTAGTCGTCGTCGGGAAAGAACCAGCGCAGCACCGGGTCGTCGGCGAACGCCCGTGAACCGGTGAGCGCGATGCGAGCGATGTCGTCGGGTTGGGCTGCCCGGATGGTTGCCATGCGAGCTCAGAGGCGTTCGATGATGGTGACGTTGGCTTGGCCGCCGCCTTCGCACATCGTCTGCAGGCCGTAGCGGCCGCCGGTGCGCTCGAGTTCGTTGAGGAGCGTGACCATCAGCTTGGCGCCGGTTGCGCCGAGCGGGTGACCGAGTGCGATCGCTCCCCCGTTGACGTTGATCTGCTCGTGCTCGAACTCGGTCTCGCGCAACCACGCCATCGGAACCGGGGCGAACGCTTCGTTGATCTCGACGAGGTCGATGTCGCTCGCCTTGAGGCCCGTCTTGGCGAGTGCCCGCTGGGTGGCGGGGATCGGGGCCGACAGCATCATGATCGGGTCGTCGGCCCACACCGACATGTGGTGGATGCGCGCCCGCGGCGTCAGCCCGTACTCGTCGAGCGCCTTCTGGTTGACGACCAGCAGCGCCGCCGCACCGTCGGAGATCTGGCTGGCGACCGCAGCGGTCAAACGGCCGCCTGGGGTGAGCGTCGCCAACGAACGGATCTTGTCGAGGTTGGGCTGGCGTGGGCCCTCGTCGCGGTCGAGCCCGTTGAGGGGAACGATCTCGTTGTCGAACCGGCCCTCGGCCTGGGCTCGTAGCGCCCGTTCGTGGGACTCGACGGCGTAGGCCTCCATCTCCTCGCGGGTGATGTCCCACTTGTCGACCATCATCTCGGCGCCGACGAACTGGCTGACCTCGCCGGCTCCGTAGATCGTGGTCCATCCTGGCGAGGTGGTGAACGGGCTGAAGCCTTCCTCCTGGCCGATCGTGCTGGCGCTCATGATCGGCACCATCGACATGTTCTGCACGCCGCCGGCGACGACGACGTCCATCGTTCCGGACATCACTGCTTGGGCGGCGAAGTGCACCGACTGCTGGGCCGAGCCGCACTGGCGGTCGATCGTGACGCCCGGGACGTGCTGCGGCAGCCCGCCGACCAATCCGCAGGTGCGGGCGATGCAGCCGGACTGCACGCCGACCGAGTCGACGTTGCCGAACACGACATCGTCGACCACGTGCGGATCGATTCCCGATCGCTCGATCAACGCTCTGATCGCATGCCCACCGATGTCGGCGGGATGGACCTGGGACAGACCGCCACCGCGGCGACCGGTCGGGGTGCGGACGGCTTCGACGATGAAGGCTTCTGACATGCGGAAAACCGTACGCCCTCGAGAGCGAAGCCCTGAAGTCGTGGGTGCCGTGACCTTCGGAGCCGTGGGACCAAAGTCCATTCCGACAGGGACGACGTCCCATCGAATGCTGACCGAGTTCCCTAATGCTTGCGCCGTCAACAATCCACACTGGAACACAAGAAGGCTCGTGATCGAAATCATGAGACACAGTCAAGTCCCGAAGGAATCGGGCACAACGAAGGGGTCGTAATGAAGAGCATGTTGAAGAAGCCACTCGGATTACTCGGGATCTTCCTGATCATCGTCGGTATCGGTTACTTCGTAGGTGCAGGCGTCGCCTACAGCAAGACCCAGGGCGGCTACGGCTCCTTGGAGGCATTCAGCGCCGCACAGAACGTCGAGCTGTCGTACAACGAAGACGGCCACCTGATCGACCGGGGCACCACGGAAGGTGCCGATGCGATCATGTCGCTGCGTCGAAGGACGACTGGGACTTCCCGGTCGTGATGGGCAAGGGCGGCATCGATTCGAATGACCCAGTGGTCAACAACGCCAGCGAGTACATGTACCAGATGGCCACCATCTCGTACCACACGCTGCACGGCGTCGCAGAACGTCACGCTGACCGCCGAAGACATCGACGCCGCGATCGAGTCGGAGGCGCTCGCCGCCGACGGTACCTACAACGGCACCGTCGATGCCTACCAGGGTCAGGTTCTCACGCCAGGCACCTACGAGGTTCCGGTCGACGGCCGCTACTGGACCGGGTTCAACCGCACCGACCTGCTCGACGGCCCCGCCCGTGAGCTGGCATGGAGCGGCACCGCCCACGCACTGGTCGCCGAGCTCGGCGTCGGCGCCGCAACGCACAGCGCCCTGCAGCTCGCCCTCGGTATCGCCGGCCTGCTCGCCGGGCTCGGCGTGGTCACGATGGCCATGGGTGTCGCTTTCCTCTGGGAGAGCAAGCGCCGCTACGGGTTCACCGCCCCCGACACCATCCCGGACGACCTGCTGAAGGACATGCCGGAGAAGGCAAGCGTCTGATCGACCACTGAGATCCGCCACCAGATGGGCCCCTCTTCGGAGGGGCCCATTCGGCGTTTTCGAACAGGTCGCGCTTGGCACCCAGCGGTCGCCGGCTGATCGGCTGCGTGCCGGTCGGTGCCGGCTCGCCGTACACTTGGCCTTTACATACCGTTTCACGGGGCTGACTGGTTTCGACATCAGAACTGTTGGGCGGGTTTGCGACCCGAGTTGCTCAGACTCGCTAAACAGGGCACCAATAAGAATTGCCAATGAGCAGTTCGCTCTCGCCGCCTGATCTATTTCAGATGAGTGAAGAGTCATCGTGAGCAGAAATGTCGCACGGGGCCAATCCATCACAGCCCGGCAACAGAAGTGAGGGATGACGGCAGGAAAGACTGCTGACGGCGAGAAAGACCGCTGACCGTTCGGAAAGACGATCCGTGGCCCACCGCTTGCGGTGAGCATCCGACCCGCCGGTACACCTGCGTAGGTGTGAAGCGGGAATGGTCGTATCGGGTCCGTTCTCAGACTGTTGGACGGGGGTTCGATTCCCCCCAGCTCCACGAAAAGTGCCATCTACCAGGTGTTTTGCACCGAATGGACGGAAGGATCATTCCCCCGTCCAACAGGGCGATTGAGCTGGGACGATGTGACGACTTGGGATCTCCGACCAGCGCTTCTGTCCGTCCGTCGGCACGTCGAGCCCGTCTACGTGCGATCACGAGGACGGAAATCGGACGGATGACGTCGCGGGCGCTGTGGCCCGGGACAAGAGCCACAACCTGTTACACCGGTACCGGTATACTGACGTCATGGCGTCCGAGACGTACTCCAGGCACCTGATCCGCATCGCCCGCCGCCGAGCCGGGCTCACACAGCAAGCGCTCGCCGACCGCGCCGGCACCAGCCAAGCAGCAGTCTCGGCCTACGAGTCCGGTCGCCGCTCGCCGTCGGTCGACACCCTCTGTCGCCTCCTCGGCGCCGCCGGCTACGAGGTCCGCATGCGGCTCGCCCCGCCCGACACCCACGTCCCGTCCCTCGCCGCCGCCGAAGCGCTCCTACCGCCTGACCAACTCGAACAGCAAAACGAACGCGAACGCAAGCGGGTGGCGCGGCACCGAGTCGATGCCTGACCTCGACGCCGCCGCGATCATCCGCGTGCTCAACAGGCTCGGCGTTCGATACGTCATCATCGGTGGCATCGCCGCCCAACTCCACGACCTGCCCGTTCCAGCCACCGTCGACATCGACGTCACCCCAGCGCGCGACCGCAAGAACCTCGAACGTCTCGCCCGGGCATTCGACGAACTCGAAGCAGGTTTGTACACCGCCGAAGAGGCGGGCAGTTGGTTCCCACGCACCCCGGTCGAACAATGGGCCCAATACGACACCCTGCACCTGATGACCATCCACGGTCCGATCGACATCGTCTTCACGCCCGACGGCGCACCGGGCGGCTACGTCGACCTCAGCAAGAAGGCAACGCAGGCCACGTTGGACAACGAGCCGGTGATGGTGATCACCGTTTCGATGTGGGAGGCGCTCAAGCAGGCGACCGGCCGCGCCAAGGACCTCGAACACCTCGACAGCTACTACGAATCCCGACACCTCGACGAATGAGCCAAGCACCCGTCCGCCGTGTCCGATCGAACGGCGGCAGGACAGATGACTCCGGGGGCACCTCGACGGCTGGGGTACACGGCTCAACGGCTCAGGTACTCGATGACGGCGAGTACCCGGCGGTGGTCGTCGCCGGTGTCGGGGATCTGGAGCTTCTGGAGGATCGATCGCATGTGGGCCTCGACGGTGCGTTCGGCCACGACCAGTCTCGATGCCACAGCTGCATTCGTGCGCCCTTTGGCGACGAGTTCGAGCACCTCCAATTCGCGTTCCGATAGCGCGACCAGGGCGTCTTCCCGCCGTCGGGGAGAAACGAGCGCTGCGACGACAGAGAGGTGACCGATGGGGTTCGTCGAACCAACCAAGTTCACGGTGGTGACCAATCGGTCTCATCATGAAGACAGCGCAGCGCGCCAAGCTCATTCGAGAGAACCCGGCCAGCGGGCACAGCATCCCTGTCCGACGACGACGAGCACCGATCCTCACGATGGAACCGGTCCACCAACTCGCCGACGCCGCCGACCCCCGCTACGCGCCGGCGATCTGGCTGCTCGTGCTCGCCGGCCTGCGACCCTCTGAGCTGTGCGGGCTCCGGGTGTGCGACATCGACTGGCCACGCCGCACGCTCACGGTCAACGAAACCCAGATGTGGATCAAGGGCGAGCACGTCGTCAAGGGCCCCAAGACCGAGAGCGGCATCCGCACCATCCCGATCCCCGAATGGCTCATCGAACAACTCGCCGCGTCCCTGTCCGCCCGGACAGAAGCGACCGCGGTGCGCCCGTCGGGCACGGACCGCATGTTCGTCTCCCCCACCGCAAACCGATGTACGACCACACCCTCTGGCGCATCGTCCACAACGCCCGGGTCGCCGCCGACCTACCCGAGTTCCGACCGTACGATCTGCGCCACACGCACGCCTCGCTGCTCATCGACCTCGATGCCCACCCCAAAGCGATCAGCGAGCGCATGGGCCACAGCGAGATCGGCGTCACCATGAACGTCTACGGCCACCTCTTCCAAAAACAAGAGCAGCTCACCAACGACCTCGACGCCCTCGTCGAACGGACCCGTCAGCCGGGCCGGCCGGACCGGTCGACGGTGGCGATCACGCGCTCGAAGTAGCGAACGTCGCGCTGTTGGGCGCTCGGTCGACGTGCAAGGGTTGGCAACTCCGAGGAGTTGTCGAGACCGACTTTCGCCAGGATTTCTTGCAGCGTGACGACGCCCGACGCGACTTTCGCCAACGAATCTTGCAGTCGACCCGGCTCACCCCCCTTCCGACCGGCCACCGCTTCTGAAACGGGCCTCGGTCGTGGCGACTCAAGGGGACCGGCGTCCGGCACGTTCCGCGAAGGCGTCGAGCGCGGCGAGTATCTCGGTCGCTGCGTACCTTCGGTTGCGTCGACCACCGGTGATCTCCTGCAGCGCGCCGATCTCGACGAGCTCGGTGATTGCAGCATCGGCTCCCATCACCGAAACGTCGAGCTCACGCTGGACGAGCGCGTTGTCGAGCACTGGGTGTTGGAAGACGACGTCGAGCGCTCGCCAGACGGTTGCCTGGCGTCGACTCGTGATCGCCTCGCTCCACGCAGCACGGATCGCGCGAAGACCGCTGACGAGCTGGCGCCCGTTGACGACGCTGTCGAAGCTTGCCTCTGCGAAACGTTCGACGATCGGCTCAGCGTCACCTGCCCGGTACGACGTGAGCGCATCGAAGTACCGGTCGGTGTCGGTGAGCAGCCCGGCGGAGACCGGCACGGTCACCTGACGGGTGAGTCGCTTTCCTCGCAGCAAGCAGTGAACGATCGCCCGCCCCGTTCGACCGTTGCCATCGGGAAACGGATGGATCGTCTCGAACTGAGCGTGAGCGATCGCGGCCTGCGACAGCACCGGCATGTCGTCACGGTGCATGAAGCAGACGAGGTCGTCGATCGCCGGCGCGACCCGCGTGTGGTGAGGCGGGACGAAGCTTGCGGTGTGGGGCCCGTAGCTGCTCGAGCCGACCCAGACCTGCCCGTTGCGCCACGTGCCGGCGATCGGATCGTGGTGTTCGAGCAGCGCGGCGTGCATGGCGAGGATCGCTGGCGCGTCAAGCCGATCAGCGAGCGCGATCGCGGCGGTCATCGCTGTCGTGTTGGCGACGATCTCAGTGGCGTTGCGCCGCGAGGTGTCCCCGATTTCTGCGAGTGCGACCGCCTGAGCGGACGCCGTCAGGTTCTCGATGCGCGATGACGCGGCGGCTTCCGAACGCAGCAGGATCGCCCCGAACGGGGCGATCTCGGACCCCATCTCGGCATCGAAGCGAGCGAGCTCGGCGGTGGCCTCATCGGCAAGCGCCGCGGTCGCTGCCGGCAGGACGGGATCCAGCCGACAGATCTTGGGGACGACCGCAGCCCGGTACGGACCCGGAAAAGGTCGACTGCCATCGACGGGGTATGTCGAGCGAGCTGACCCATTCGTGCTCCTCGTACTCGACCGCCGGCCAGCCTGTCGACGTGGCATGGTCGTGATCTCCCTCGCCCCATGAGTCGCCCTCCTCGCGAGTTGCTCCCGGTCGACGCGGTGGTTCCATGACGGAAGATTACCATTCCTTATTCAGAGTTTCTGGGAAAGTCTGAATAAGAAGCCCAGTTTCACTGGTGAGAGCTGACGATGGCAGCAAGCTCGCGGTCGGGGCTGATGTGACGTTTGTAGAGCGGGCCACACGGCGTCTCGGCCAATCGCAGCGACAGCGACAACAGATCGTGCTCGTTGACGAACTGGGTCTCGACCTCGGCGAGGAATCTCGGTTGATCGTTCGGCCATTCCGGTTGGGTCTTCAACGTGTGTGTCTCGTAGTACCCCCGTGGGACGAGCTGACTCGAAACGAGGAGCGGCTCGACGGTTCAGCAGTGCTGTTCGAGATGGCGCTTGAGTCCCTCGAGGAGGTCGCGCATCCCTGCTCGATAGTTGCGTCGGACGGCGACGGTGTCGAGGAGCCACCCGATCGGTCCGTGCTCGAGGGTGTAGGACGGGCTGACGGTCACCTCGGTGTGATCTCTGATTCGGCTGTCGGTGAGGGTGAACGCGATGTCGGCAGTCTTGAACGGAAGGGTCGAGTCGGTGATCCGGAAGGTCGCCAGCTGCTCGTGGCCCGTTACCTCGGCGAACGGGTCGCTGGACTGCGCGTCCGGTGCCCAGGTCCGACCAATCGCGTCGCTGCGAGCGGTGTCGCTGGTTGCGTTCCAGCACTCGAAGTAGCTGTCGATCACGGTCTGGGGGTCGGTGGTGCTCGTGTTGTCAATCGTGTTGCTCATGTGTGCCATCGTCGGGCAACCCCTGACGCAAAGCGATGACCCGTTGGGTCAAACGACTGCGGACAGATCGGACGTGCGATCGATCCACGGTCGCGCCGCCAGGATCTCCCGGGTGGTTTGATCGGCCGGGTAGAGCGTCTCGATCGACAGCTCCGACAACGTCACGTCCTGAGCGGTGCCAAACATCGTCACGGTCGACAGGAACGACAACTCGACACCATCGGTCACGATCCGCAGGGGCAGCACGACGTCCGGGGCGGTGGGCATGGTGCGAGCAGCCGTCGGGGCGTAGGTCTCGCACTCGTCGATCAACGCTCGGAGTTCGTCGTCCTGGGTGATCACGAGCACGTGGCGCATGTGACGCAGCAACTGGCCGGCGTACTCGTCGAAGTTCGTCACCCGCGGCGCGAGCCCGTCGGGGTGCAGACTCAACCGGGCCACGTTCAGCGGTGCCGTGAGCAGTGACGGGTCGACGCTAGCGGTGAACCAGAACGCGGCGGCGTTGGCGTCGACGACGTTCCAGCGTGTGTCGATCACCGTCGTCGGGTTCGGATCGTTACCGTCGAGCACCAGTCGGATCACGTCCCGAGCTGCAGCCAACGCGTCGTCGTCGAGCGAGTACTCGCTGAACACCGGCGCGAACCCGGCAGCGAGCAGCATGTCGTTGACGGCCCGTTTGGGCATCTCGAATTCGTCCGCCAGATACAGCAGCAGCTCGCGACTCGGTTTGGCCCGGCCGGTCTCGACACACGACAGATGCCGCGTCGACACCCCCGTGCGGCTCGACACGTCGAGCTGACTCAAACGGCGCACCGATCGCCAATGCCGCAACAAGGTTCCTGCATGGAGATCCGTCGGTCGGGACATGATGCCCAGAGTAGGAGGCTCTCGGGCCTGAGAGCCATGACCCAACACGTCATGGCATCCGGACTGCCCGGTCGTCACGATCGGCTCATGGAATTCTCCGCCAACACCGATCCGATCACGAAACTCCGCTTCGTCCTCACCGCCAACGCCACCACGTCAGGACTCGCGGGTCTGACCGCACTGGCCGCTGGCGAGCGTGTCGACGAGTGGCTCGCCACCGCGCATTCGGGCTGGGTGCGGGTGATCGGTGCGGGCCTCGTCGCGTTCGCCCTCGCCGTCATCGCGCTCTCCGCTCCAACGAGCAGGATCTCCGCCGATGGGTGCCGGCTGTCAGCTTGGCCGACGGCGGCTGGATCGCTGCATCGGTCGCGACCATCATCGCCGGCTGGTACTCGAGCAGCGGTGCAGCCCTCATCGGAGTCATCGCGGCCATCGTCGGAACGTTCGCCCTCACCCAGATGCGACTCTTGCGAACCCCTTCGGCATCCGTCACACCGTCACCGGGGCCTACCGCTGCGCGAGAGCCTGGCCGATGAGCGCGCATCGCGCCCGAGCGATGATCCCGGGGCAAGACGCACGCCAACGCGCAGCATCGCCGGCGCACTGCCCTGGGTCGCCGGGCGGTTCGAGACGAGCTGCTCTGGGGCGCTCCTGGGTATCGAACACGGTCGCTGCGACCGTATGGAATAGGCGGATGGCGCCCGCATGGGATCGTCGACGACAAGCTCGGACGTTCGGCCGATCCTTATAATCGTATTTCCCCGGGGTGTGGTATCTTAAAAACGAATTGACCCGGTCGCCCAGATCGACTGGACCACCCACGACAGCGCCGAAGCCGACCTCCGCAGCACCAACGCCTTCGAGGAGACCGACGACGCCCCACGGCTGAGACTGCTTCGCCCCGTCTGGCGCCTGGATACTGACCGGGTTCAGCTGTTGCGCGGGGTGAGAATGTTGGAGTCGTAGGCGTGCGCAACCGCTGCTGCCCGGTCGGCAACCCCGAGTTTGTCGTAGATGTGCAACAGGTGTGTCTTGACCGTTGCCTGGCTGATGTGGAGTCGGTCCGCGATCTGGGCGTTGGTGTGGCCTGTGGCCACTTCGCGGAGGACCTCGATCTCGCGCTGTGACAGGGCGCCTGCTGCTGGGTTGCGGACTCGTTCGATGAGTCGCCGTGCGACGGGTGGCGCGAGCACGGTTTCACCAGCAGCGGCTCGGCGGACAGCGTCGAGCAGCGCCTCGGGTGGCGCGTCCTTGAGTAGGTAGCCGGAGGCGCCGGCCTCGATCGCGCGCACGATCGCCTCGTCGGTGTCGTACGTGGTGAGCACGACGATCGCTGCTTCGGGCCATTCCGCCTTGATCCGTGCGATCGCCTCGACTCCGTCGAGGTCGGGCATGCGGAGGTCCATGAGCGTCGCCGACGGCCGCAGCGCCAGGGCAGCGGCAACGGCGTCGGCTCCGTTGCCGGCTTCGCCGACAACGTCGATGTCGTCCTCGGCGGCGAGGAGCGTCGCGAGCCCGCTGCGCACGATCGGGTGATCGTCGACGATCAGCAACGTGATCAAAACTGCACCGCTGGGAATTGCAGCGAGACGGCTGAGCCAGCGGGGACGGTGCTCTCGATGGTCAACTCGCCGCCGAGCGCCTCGGTCCGATGGCGGAGCGCTCGCAGTCCTTGCCCACCGGTGAGGCCGCCGTGGTCGGCGACACTTCCAACGGTGAAGCCGCGTCCGTCATCGCGGACATCGAGGGCCACCACGTCGCCGAGGTAGCTGAGGGTGACGTAGACGGTGGTCGCCTCGGCGTGTTTGCGGACGTTGAGCAGTGCCTCTTGGAGCCCGCGGAACAGCGTGACCTCGACCTCGGCCGGAAGGCGGGCGGCGTCGCCGTTCACCTCGAAGTGTGCCTTCGTGCTCGCAGGGTCGATCGTCTGATCGAGCTGTCGGCGCATCGCATCGGCAAGCGACAGAGAATCGAGGTCCGCCGGGCCGACCGCTGCGACGAGCCGCCGAGCGGCGGCCAGGTGGTCTTGGGCGACCGATTCGATCTCGGTCAATGCATCGGTGAGGTCGCCGGTGCGCCCGGCGGCGCGACTGAGTACGACGATCGACGTGAAGCCCTGGGCGAGCGTGTCTTGGATCTCTCCGGCGAAGCGGGCACGCTCGGCGAGCACACCACGCTCGTGCTCGGCGGCCGCAAGCTCAGCTTGCGTTGACTCGAAGCCGCTCGACGAGTTCGGCAAGCATCGCGCTCTCGATTTCGGCGCGTCGCAACGTCGACCACAGGACCACCCCGGCGCCGAAGACGGCGAGCGGGATGAGGAGCTGCCATCCGTCGACACCGTCGTCGATCCACGCGGCAGTCCAGATCGCAGAGACCGCCAGGGCGAGGACGACTCCGACCCCCCGCTCGACCGAGAAGCACAACCCGAGCAGCGCGAACGTCAGGATCGACCAACGATCGTCGTCGATGACCAAGATCGCCCAGCCGGCGATCGCCACGATTGTCGTGACCGTCAGCGTCGACGACGGACCCCGCTCGGGCAGATTGATCGCTGCGACCCCGATGATCGCAAGGAGGAGGAACGGAATCAGGGTGACCGCAGTCGAACCAAGGCTGGAGAAGTCGGGATCAAAGGTGAGCAGGAGTCCGGCCAGCACGCTCGCGAGAGCGATCGCCGACCACACACGAGGTAGGCGGCCGACGGGAGCCTCGCGCCGCCCTTCCTCATTGCCCATGGTCAATCCCTCCTGCCGGCGCCCGACGGCGACCGTACCGATCGTACCGATCGTGCTGAAACGCTCAGGCAACCGCTGCACGCCGAGGTCACTTCGCTGAGATGGGCGTGGCCGACGCCCCAGTATGGGTGCGCCACGCGGAGCGCATCACGAGCAGCGACCCGAGGCAGGTCACGATCGCCAGGACGAACGGCGCAACCGTGGTCGTCGCGACGAAGTCATTAGCGGTCCACGGTGCAGCCGCATCCTTTGTCAGTCCGGTCGGCACCGACACACCGAGCCAGGGCGACAGGTGGAACGCGACGGCACCGATCATGACGAACGATGCAACGGACGCACCGGCGAGTCGAGTTCGACGGAACAGCATGAAGGCCCCACCCACCACCTCGACGGCGCCGACCACATAGTTCGAGAACGGGTGAAACAAGCCGATCCCCGACTTGTGTTCGATGTACTGGAAGACGTGCCCGCCACCGAACTTGGCGGCCCCCGACGAGATCAAGAACAACGCGAGCGACGCGGTGAGCACCCGTGCGACACGGGCCGCCCAGATCGGCTTGGTGGGAGCCCCGTCGGATGCCTCAGCGGAGTGCTCCCCAGTGGGTGTGGAACGATGGATGATCAGTGGATTCGTCATGTCATCAATGGTGCCGATCGAGCCGACCCAGCGCATCGGCCGCCAGGTGGCTTGTTCGATCAACCGATCGGTTGACCGCCGGGCCTGGCGGTCGTTGTCTGCCAAGGATGGTTCGCAGGCGATCAAAACGGGCGCACCGCAGCCACGATGAGCCACCCATTGCCGGCATTCCGATCACGACTGATCGTCCCATATCGCGCGGCGACCACCGCTTCAGTCGCATCCCGGCGTGCCGGTTCATGGCACCCGATAACGTCCGAGCGTAACCACCGACCCCGATCTGGCTCCACGCTGCGGTACCACGAAATCACGGTCACGCCACTCTGGTCGATGGCAAAGCTTGCCATGATCCGCTAGTTTGCGATCATGACGACGATGAACGTGTCGCTCCCCAGCGAGCTCAAGTCGTACGTCGACGAACAAGTCGGCGTCGGCGGCTACGGATCCACCAGCGAGTACGTCCGCGACCTCATCCGGCGAGACAAAGACCGTCAACACCTCCGACGAGTGCTCATCGACGGGGCGGCGTCAAACCCCGGACCGATCGCGGACGCGCCGTACTTCACATCGCTTCGTGATCGCATGCGATCCGACGCCTGATCACGGTGACCACCCGCTCTGTCCAGCTGCGCGAGCGTGCGGCCACCGACATCGACGGTGCCGCCGACTACTACCGCAGTGAAAGAGGCACAGACGTCGCGCTTCGATTCATTGACGCGATCAAACGCGCAGTCGGCCAGATCGCTCGGTCGCCACAATCCGGAAGCCTTCGATTCGCATACGAACTGGAGATCCCTGATCTGCGTGTCCGACCGATAGCTCGTTTCCCGTATCTGGTGTTCTACGTCACCAGCGAAGACGTCGTTGACGTCTGGCGAGTCCTCCACACCAAACGAGACATCCCGTCAGCGATCGTCGGCGACCTCGACGACTGATTCGACGATCCCACACGATCCGCCATCAGCCGCACACTTCCGAATCCTGTGCCGTCGACATCCCGGTTCCTGTCTGCATCAGTCGTTGCGCGCAACCGCGGCCGAAACCACGCGCCCCGCAAATGCTGCCCGTTCCAGCCTCACGAGTTCTCGGGCATCCGGTGTCAGCGGCCGGGTGGCCGGCGGCTGATGATGTTGATCTCACGCCAAGCCACCCACGACGGGCTTGAAGTCGTCACGATGCGCACGACTTCGACCTGCTGCAAAGGCTCTTCCGGCGAGTACACGAGGACGTCTTGCTCCGCCGTGGGACCGTCGAAGGTGTGTACCAACACGAGCTGGCTGCCGGGCCGACCGACCCAGACTTCGTGTCGGGTCGGTCCGGCGGGGAACTGCGCCACAGTGAGCCGGATTTCATCGACCGTATGCGGCGACTCAAGTGCGATCTCGATGAACTGCGGTGCGTCCGCGCCCGATCCCCACTGCGGACTCCCGCCGTCGATCGCTGCTTCGGGCGGCTGGTCGGGCAGGGATCCGGAAGCAGTTGCCGTGGCCCGCTCGGTGAGCGAATACTCGAAGAAGTCGAAAACGCCCGGCGAACAGGGATCGGGTCTTGCGGCGGGCGACAACACAGCGCTGACGAGACCTTGGCCCGTTGTGGCGTGCCAGATGTCTGGCTGAGCCGGGATGTCCCAACTCCAGGTGAGCCATCCGTCGAAGCCCGCATCGCACGACTCGACCTGGAGGTCATGGAGCGCCATGGCTCCCGCCGCTTCAGTGTCGTACCAGGTGAAGGCCGCCATCTCGCCCATCACGATCGGGATGTCATCGCGGCCTTCCATCTGGAAGTTCTCGACATGCTGCGCGAGCATCGCGTCGGGTGGGGTCGGGTAGACGTGGTAGTCGACGAAGTCCAGATCCGAGTCGAGCGCCGCGGCCGCCCTGACCAAGCGTGTGTCACCAGGGTTGAACACGTTCGGCTCGTTGGGAGCGAAGAAGCCGACCGATACCAACGCGGTCGGATCCAGCCCGCGGATCACATCGCGAGTTCGGGTAATCCAGTGACGGAGGCCTTCGTCGACCATCCGCATCCGGTCGTCAGGGTCGCCCACGTCGTAGGTGAGACCGTTGGCGGTAGCCACCGTCCCGGTCGTCAACGAGAGCGGCGGCGCGGCCGAGTCGAAGCTGTGCTCTTGTCGCAAGCTGTAGCTGAAGATGTAGTCGAAGGGTGCATCCCGGTCGATCAGAGCCGTGATCATGTCGGTGAAATAGCTCTCGTACGCAGCGAGGCCGGCTGACGTCAAGAACTCGGAGTTTGCACTCGAGAACTCCTCGTTGTCGGCCCCATGCGCCACCGCGATGTACCGGCCGACGTCAGGAAGTGTGTTACTCGCGATCCATGTGTAGATGCCATGCGACTTCGCCCGACCAATGAAATCCACCAGGTTGTCGATGTAGTCGCCACGGACCCCGCCGCTCAGGCCGGTGATGCAACCCGTGGCACCACAAGTCTCGGGCATGATGCGCACGATGTTGTAACCCATCTCCTCCATCCGGGACAGATCTCGTTCCGCTCGGTCGACGTCGTACAAACCCGTCGACAACGTTGTATCAAGAGCCAATCGGCCCATCAGGGCATCATCGACTTCACGGAGGATGTTGTAGTTGTTGCCTCTCGGAATGAACCGGTCACCGGTGACCGTGTCGTAGAACTCCGCAGTATCGCCCACAGTTCGCACCGCGATCCGGTGCGGCGTCGCTGCACGAGGCGCTGTCGAGGAAGGCGACGCGACCGTTGTAGACGCCTCGACCGGCGAGGATGAAGCAATTGTGGCTTGGACCGTCGCGACAGAAGTCGTGGCCACCCGATCCGAGATGCTGGGTCCCGACTTCGCCGGAGCGGACTCGCACGATGCCACGACGGCGCAGAGCCCCAGGAGCAGCATCGAAGCTGCGATCGTCGGTCTGCCCGGCATGTCGCCAATTCAACCACCCGATACCACCAGCACAGAATCACGACGGTTCCGTGAACCAGACCGTGCGATCTGGGCTCAGGTGCAGCGCCCGGCTCGACACTGGCCGATCACCTCGTCAAGCATCTGTCGGCGTGATCCACCGTTCACTGGCGGAGCAATCCGCAGCGAACTCAATTCGCAGCTATTGCAGACGGGGGATGATCGTGAGCGCGATCTCCCGGACGCGCTGTGCCTTGGCCGCCTCGTCGAGATCCGCTCCCAGGTAGATGGTCACCTCGTACGCCCCGCTGATGAATGCGATGTCGGTCAATACGTTCGACAACGCCGCGTCGCCGACACCCTCGATCTTCTCGTTGTCACCGAGAAACATGTCGAAGCTCGCACGGGCGGCCTCGGCATCGCCATGACTGATCACGTCGATCGACACAGTCGCCAGGTCGGTTTCCCAACGACACCCGAAGAACAACGGTTCAACGTTCTCAGCCGCACCGGGCACGATCGCACCGACGAGTGCCTGGACTTCAACATCGGTCAAGAGCGCACAGGCGTCGACCGGAGGGCCGGCATCGAAGCCGCTCAGGTCGGCGGTCTCGACCGGCGCGTCGGCGGCATCGCCTTGCGTCTCGGTCGGCGCCTCGGAGGCTGGGTCCGGCACCGGGGCATCCGACGTCGGCTCGACGGGTGCGGAATCGACCCCGATCGAATCGGTCGCATCGGTCGCATCGGGTGACTCATCACTACTACCGCACGCCGCGAGCAGCGCTGCAACACCCAGCATTATCAGCAAACGCTTCATCGATCGCCTCCTCTCAGCGCCGGTAAGCCGGAATTCCTGACGACGTCATCTTAGGCTGAGACCCCAGTCGCAGTCGGGTGTCGTCGTGAGTCCCAGGAGGAACCAGACGCCCGATCTCGCGCCCAGAGCCTGGCGAGTACGCCCCGTACACCACCGAGTTTGTCGACCTCACCGAACTCCCTTCGTTCGACCAAGAGGTCGTCGCCGCCCATTCCGACGCAGACAACCGGTCATTGACGCGCCGGCTACGACGGGAGATCGGTGGGGTCGATGTCGCCGGCGATCTCGTAGATGTTGTCGACGCGGTGGCAGCCCAACACGGCCGAGTGCTCGCGCACCCGATCCTTGCCGGGCGCACCGTAGACACAGAAGGTTCGGATCACGCCGTCGTCGTCGACCGCTACTTGGGAGCGTTCCCACGTGATGTCAGAGAAGCTCTCGTCGATGATGCGTTGTGACAGCACGGCCATCTTGGTGAGTTCGGCTTCGTCCATCGGGTCCCACACGCGTTCGACCAGGAACTTCGGCATGATCGCCAACCCTCCTCTCACTCGAAGTCGTCAGGTCCGACGACCTGTACGGCGCTGATCATGTCACATGGCAGTCCGGCGGCCGCTGCGTGGGCACGGATGGTGTCTTCGCTGGCTGCTTCGTACAGGCAGTACGTGACGAGACCGTCGGTGGTCTCGAGGGCGTGCGTCTGCTTCCACACGATGGTGTCGGTGAAGTCCTCGGCGGCGCATTGCTTGGACTTCGACCCTCCGGCCGCGAGTTGTTCCGGGGTGATGTGGCCGAAGTGGCGTTCGATCAAGTAGCTCTGCATCAGATTTGCTTCTCCTTTTGGTTGATGTTTCCTGTCGAGGTTCACCATGCGTGCACGGCCTGGAGTGCCGCTGGAGCCAGACTGGAGCGATGGAGGTACGACTGCTCGGCTGCATTGAGGTTGACCTCGACGATGGAGCCGGCATTCGCATCGGTGCAGCCAAGGCGCGTTGGCTGCTTGCGTTTCTTGCGTTGCACGTCGGCAGCAGTCGGTCGGTCGACTCGATCATCGACGCGCTGTGGGGCGAGCACCCGCCGTCGTCGGCTCCGAACTTGGTGCAGGGTTACATCTCAGATCTGCGCAAAGTCGTCGGGCACGCCCACATCCGGACCACCGAGAACGGTTACGCACTCGCGCTCGACGACAGTGCTGTGGACGCTGCCCGGTTTCAGGAACTTGCTCGGCGCGCCCGCACCGCTGCAACGGCTGAACCGCAGCTTGCGCTGACGCTGGTGACCGAAGCACTCGCACTCGGCGCCGGCACCCCGTTCGGCGAGGCTGCACCGGACGGCCCGCTCGCTGCAGCGTCGGCAAGGTTGACCGAGCAGTGGGTCGACACTGCCGAACTGCACGCACAGACGCTCGTCGACATCGGCGCTCACCACGACGCGGTCGTCGCACTCGACGAACTGATCGAACAGCACCCCTATCGCGAAGGGTTGCGGGCGACGCTCGCGATCGCTCTGTACCGAAGCGACCGGCAGGTCGATGCACTTCGCGGCCTGGCCGAAGCGCGCCGGGTGTTGGCCGACGACCTCGGTGTGTCACCCGGACGGCGTCTGGTCGAGGTCGAGCAGCAGATCCTCAACCACGATCCGGCACTCGCGGTTCCCGCAGTCGCACACGACGTGTTGCCGTCGTCAGGGGCGATGGTCGGGCGAACGGCGGAACTCGCACGCATGCGGAACCGCTTGACCCAGACGACCCATGGTGCCCAACACACGGTCTTCGTCGGAGGAGAGCCAGGCATCGGCAAGACGACGTTGGCAACAGAAGTGGCACGGGTTGCAGTCGAGGACGACACCGTGGTGCTGGTCGGACGTTGCGACGAGCACGTCGCCGCGCCCTACCGACCGTTCATGGAGGCACTGACGGATCATGTCCGGTCGATCGGCGATGACGCCGCGGAAGCACTCCTCGGGCAGCGCTGGGACGTTGTCACCGAGGTCGTTCCGTCACTGAGGAACTCGCAGACTCACCAACGAACGGACCAACACACGTCATCCGCTGCAGACATCACGTTGCTCGAACGCTTCGAGACGTTCTGCTGGATGTTGCAGCAGGTCCGGGGCAGCCGACGTCTGATCCTGATACTCGAAGATCTGCACTGGGCCGATTCAGCGACGCTGCGACTGCTGCACTATCTGGCAGCTGGGCACAGGTTGCCGGGCTCGATGATCATCGGCACCCATCGCACCACGGAACCCGCCGAGCTGTTCGACGACATCCTCGCCGACCTGCGAACTGAGCCCCAGGTGGAACGCATGCTGCTGGCCGGGCTCCCCGCAACCGACCTGATGCTACTGATGCCTGCTGGCCCGTTGAGCAGCGACGATGCGACGGCGAGTTGGGTGTATCGGGAGACAGACGGCAACCCGTTCCTTGCGGTCGAGATCATCGGCCACATCGCTGAGACCGGGTCGCGTAACGGTGTTCCTGTTGGGGTGACCGAGGTGGTCGAGCGCCGCCTCCGTCGTCTGTCACCCGAGACACAAAGCTTGCTCCAATACGCCGCCGTCCTCGGTGAAGCGGCGCCGGTCGGGTTGTTGCGTCAGTTTGCGGGAGTGGTGTCTGACGTACCGGCCGCTCTGGCCGAGGCGACGCAGGCCGGCATTCTCGACGAGGTCGACCACGGCGAGCGGCAGTATCGGTTCACGCATGCGATCCTTCGCAAGGCAGCCACGGCGTCGATGTCGGTGCTCCATCTCGAAGATCTGCACGTGGCCGCTGCGCGAGCGTGGGCGTCGCAGCCACGGTCAGAGGGAGTGACGGAAGCCGTGGCTTCGCACTACCTCGCGGCAGCTGATGCGGCAGGGCTCGATGAAGCTGTCGATGCGTTCAGCGAAGCCGGCGCCGAGAGTGACCGAACAGGTGCCAAGGTGGAAGCGGTGAAGTGGTACGACCGAGCGCTGAGCCGCCTGCCCGACGATGATCCACGCCGAACTCCACTTCGTTTGAAGCGATTCGTCGCAGCGCAATCCGCATGGCATTGGCTGCACGGCGACTACGGGAGGAACCGTGGCGACGACCCGGCCTGACGATGCGCAGCCACGGCTCGGCAGGGTGCATGCGTGCGCGCCGACTCTCGGACGCTCACGAACCTGCTTCAGACTGGTCGGCTTGTCGACGTGAGCTCGGCGAGCTGCTCGTGGTCCAGGCTGATGCCGGGAAACGAAGCCAACGTGTCCAACGGCATCGATCCGATGACGCTGATCAGATCGTCCTGGCCGAGCAGAGGTGCGAGGCCGGGAATTGCCCGCAGCAGGGCGGAGCCGCGTTGGTCGGCGAGCCAATCGTGCAGCGTCGACATGGCGGTGAGCGGCGGAGCGATCGACGGAGCGTCCACGGACACGATGACCGTGGAGCGGATGTCGCGGGAGCTCGACCCGACGTCGATCGCGAAGTCGCCGGCCTCGACGACCCATCGCCCGAGACGCTCAGACCAGAACGAGAACGCCCGCTGGTCGAGTACCACGGTCGCGGTGCTGGTCTCGCCGGCTTCGAGCCGCACCTTGGCGAAGCCCTTCAGTTCCCGGGGTGGGCGGACGACGGAGCATTCGAGATCGCTGACATAGACCTGGACGACCTCGGCACCGGGGCGGTGCCCGACGTTCGAAACCGACACCGCGACGGTCATCGACAAGGCGCCGTCGGCGACGGCGCCCGAGGCTTCGACGATGGCATCTTCGTATTCAAAGGTCGCGTAGGAGAGTCCATGGCCGAACGGGAAGCTCACGTCCTGGCCGAGCTGGTCGTGGGCGCGGTAGCCGACGAACAACCCTTCGCCGTATCGGACATGGCCCGAGTCGCCCGGGAAATTGAGCGTTGACGGGACGTCGGAGAGCTTGATCGGGATCGTCTCAGGGAGTCGTCCCGAGGGGTTGACGGCGCCGGTCAAGACGTCGGCGATCGCTCCGCCGGCGGCTTGGCCGCCGAGCCAGGCTTCGACGACCGCCGGCACGGTGGATTCCCAGCCCGAGATGCGCACGGCCGACCCGTTGACCAGCACCACGACCACGTTGGGGTTCGCTGCAACCACAGCGTCGAGAAGGACAAGCTGGTCGTCCGGCAGCTCCATATGGGTCCGGTCGAACCCTTCGGACTCGTACGAACCGGGCAGGCCGAGGACACAGACGACGGTGTCGACCTGAGCGGCAACGGCCACGGCCTCCGTGCGGAGCAGGGCGTCCGCATCGTCGTCGTCACCGATCGTGTACCCGGCGCAGAACCTCACCCGATCCGGACCGAGCGCCCGTTCCAACTCGTCGATCGCGCGATCGACGCGCGTCGGGTTGACCTGTGAGCTGCCGGCCCCCTGGAACCTGGGTGTTCGGGCGAACTCTCCGATCACCGCGACCGAGCCCTCCGAGATCGGCAGCAGGTCGCCCTCGTTCTTCAGCAGCACGATCGACTCGGCGGCGGCCCGCCTGGCCAGCGCGTGGTGCGCCGTCTCGTCGAAGGTGTCCTCGGTCTCGCCGACACTCATCGATCGATCGATCATCGAGAGCATCCGACGAACGCTGCAGTCGAGCACGTCGATGTCGAGGTCACCGGCGTCGACGGCAGCCACGACCGCGTGCGGGCTGCGAGCAAGGTCGGGCGGCATTTCCCAATCCAAACCGGCGCGCAACGCGGCGACACGGTCATGTACGGCGCCCCAGTCGGACACGACGACACCATCCCAGCCCCACTCGTCGCGGAGAACCTCGGTCAGCAGCCAATGGTGCTCGGAGGCGTAGACGCCGTTGACCTTGTTGTAGGCGCACATCACCGTCCAAGGCCGGGAGCGGGTCGCGATCCGTTCGAACGCCGGCAGATAGATCTCACGCAAGGTGCGTTCGTCGACATCGGCGCTGACGCGAAGCCGGTCGTCTTCCTGGTTGTTCGCGGCGTAGTGCTTGACCGACGTACCGACTCCCTGGGATTGGATGCCATCGACGATCGCGACGCCGAGCTCACCGGCGAGAAACGGATCTTCCGAGAGGTATTCGAAGTTGCGGCCGCACAGCGGTGACCGCTTGATGTTCACACCGGGGCCGAGCACGATCGAGATGTTCCATCGGCGGGCTTCGGCACCGATCGCCGACCCGACCTCTCGCAGAAGCTCGACGTCCCACGACGAGGCGATCGCCGAAGCCGTCGGGAAACACGTTGCCGGGACGCTGCCGACGAGACCGACGTGGTCGGCCTCGTTCATCTGCGCCCGCAGACCGTGCGGGCCGTCGGAACACATGATCGCCGGGATCCCGAGACGGCCCACGGCGACGGTGTGCCACAAGTCGGCCCCCGACACCAGTGACGCCTTCTCCTCCAACGTCAACTCACCGAGTATCCGATCGATCTCCAACATCTCCAGATCTTTGCACGTGGTCGACGGCCTCGGGCTGTGGCGGCCGCCGGCGACGAGTCCACCCCGATCACGGTGGACCGCAAAGTACTTGGCAAGCGAAGCGACGTCCGGGCGCACACGTTGCCTGCGTCGGCACTGACGACAAACACTGACGCACGGTCACCACGAGTCACGAGTGCGCTCGAGCGGGTGACTTCTCTGGTGCGTTCGACCGGTCGTCGGGCATCACGACCGTGCTGATGAGTCGACGGCGTCGCCCATTTCCAGGCAGGCGATCCAGGCGGCTCTCCAGGACGGAGCCGAGCTCCTCGACGAGTTCGTCGAGTTCTTCGTCGCTCAACCAGAGTGGGACTTGGCGAAAGCCGACCCGGTCGGCGGCCAGATCGATTCGATCGGTCTGGAGGTAGCTGGCGTAGTCGGACAGCAGTGTGCCGACGAACGTTGCGAAGTAGCGGAAGTGATCGTCAGCATCGACGCCGACGAGATCGTCGGCCCCCAACGAAACCGTTTCGGTCACGACGCGGTAGGTCCGCTCGACCGCGCCCCGAACCCGACGCTCGTCGATGATCTCGAGCAGTCCGCCCTCGTGGAGTTGCTTGAGATGCCGGTACAGGGTGGCCTGGGCGACATCGCCGAGCAGGTTCTTCACGTCGGACGCCGTCATCGGACGCCCGATCATCGCCTGCACGATGCGAAGCCGCACAGGATGCAGCAAGAGGTCAGCGGGTAGTTCATTCACGGCGCGACCACTGCTCCGGTGGTCGGCGTCGTGAGTCGTTCCAACAACTTCGTTCTCATATGAGGGAATGTTATCAGAGTTGATAGTATTGCCATGATCACATCCTCTCTCAACCGCAGGAATCGCCATGCAGACCAACGACCTCACCTTCAGCTCAGGGCCAGCGACGCTCGCCGGCACCCTGGTGACCACTGCCCAGACCGGGCCCGGTCCAGCCGTCCTGCTACTCAGCGGTTCCGGGCCAATCGATCGAGACTCGAACACCAAGAGGCTCGCCATCGGTGTGATGGGTCAGATCGCGGACCACCTGTCCAGCCAAGGGCTCACATCGTTTCGATATGACAAGCGCGGTGTCGGGGCCAGCAGCGGTGACTTCAAGTCGACCGGACTGCATGACAACGTCGCCGACGCCGCAGCGGCAGTCGACACGCTCAGGGCCAGGGCCGACATCGACCCAGAGCAGATATTCGTCATCGGTCACAGCGAAGGCGCCCTGATCGCCGCCGAGCTGGCAGCCGCCGATCCAAGCCTGGCAGGTGTGATCCTGCTGGCAGGAACAGCCACCCTGGGTGAGGATGTCTTGCGTTGGCAAGCAGAACACATCAGTGCTTCGTTACCGCGGCCGGTCAAGTTGCTCCTCCGGGTTCTACGACAAGACGTCGTCCGCACCCAAACCAAACGGCTGGCCCACATCAAGGCCACCACCGGCGACACCGCACGGATCCAGCTGGTGAAGATCAACGCCAAGTGGCTCAGAGAGTTCATGGCCCACGACCCGGCGCCGTCGCTCTCCTCGATCCAGATCCCGGTCCTCGCACTCACCGGTTCGAAGGACATCCAGGTCAACCCTGAAGACATCGAGCGGATCCGCCAGCTCGTCCCCACCAACTGCTCGGGCCAGGTCATCGACGACCTGACCCACCTGCTCCGAACGGAGGCCGGCCCTCCATCGGTGCGGACCTACAAGAGACAGGCGAAACGCCCCGTCGACCCGACGCTGCTCACCACGACCAGCACCTGGATACGACACCACCTGACGCCGACGTCCACGGAGACGACGCCATGAACCTCTACCAAGACGATCGCATGTTCCTCGACGACCAGGGCATCACCATCACGAGTTACCTCTACCCCAGCCACCGGCGGCACATCCTCTACACCACCATCAGCGACTACAAAATCATCGAACTCGGACCGTTGTCGGGCAGGCACCGGCTCGTCGGGCTCGGGTTTCGTCGACCTCGCCACTTTTTCCACTGGGACCGGACACGGTCAGCCAAGACGCACTCGATCGCCCTCGACACCGGCCGACTCCTCCACCCGGTCATCTCGCCTGACGATCTTGATCGAGTGGTGCAACTCCTCGACGAGCACTCCACCAACTTGTCCGGAAGCTCCTGACCCGACCATCCCCCGCCGTCGGGCTACGGGGGTCCGCGATCATCTGCGTGCCCGACGCTGTCGTCGGGCGCACCGTCACACGGTCGGGGACTGGTGGAGCCGCGCCAAGGCGGCATCGACCGAGCCGAAGTGCACGATGCGCGAACAACGGCTCGGCCCACTGGATGTCGTCGACCACGACGATCAGCGGTTCCCTCCGCCCGATCGACTCGACGAGGCGGCGCACCGCCAGGAACGCTTCCTCGGTCGATCGCGCTGCCGACGCGCCGACGAAACTGGAGAGCAGGTCGGCAATCCGATCGGCATCGTCGAGGTTGCGCACGAGGTGACGGAGCGCGGGGACGACGCGATCCACGTCGGGCGGGTCGCCGATATCGGCGATGCTCCGGAGCAGGTCCGCAATCGGTGCAAAGGTTGCCGTTCCCGATCGTTCACAGCGGAGCTCGACCACCGACAGGCCGTCGCCGATCGAGTCGCAGAACTCTCGCGAGATCCGGGTCTTGCCGACCCCCGGCGCCCCGATCACGGTCACGAGCCGCACCGATCGGTTGGCGACCGATTCGTCGAACGCCGCCCGCAACCGGGCGAGCTCGTCGGCCCGCCCGACGAACGGCGTGGCCGGCTCGTCGTCGATGATCGCGTCATCGGCGACCCGGAACGTGGCGACCGGGTCGTCCTTGCCCTTCACGTCGACCTCGCCGAGCACTTCGTATCGAACACGCAGCGCGTCAACCGCCACGTCTCCTCGCCGACGAGCACGTCGCCGGGTGGGCATGCCGCCTCCAACCGAGCGGCGGTGTTGATCGGATCGCCGACGAGGTCCGCATCGCCGTCGGCCATGACAACCTCCCCGGTGTTGATCCCAACTCGCAAGCCGAGCTCGATCCGATGTCGCGCTGCCACACGCACCCTGATCGGCTCGAAGCCCTGTTGCAGCGCAAGACCGGCAGCGACGGCCCGATCGGCGTCGTCCTCGGCGATCTCGGGAACGCCGAACAGGGCCATCGCCCCATCCCCGATGAACTTGGCGAGCGTGCCACCGGACCGTTCGATCGCCTCCTGCACCATCGAGTGATAGGTCGCCATCGCCTCACGGGCCGACTCAGCGTCGACGCGCTCACCGAACGACGTCGAGCCGACGAGATCGCAGAACAGCACGGTCACCGTCTTGCGGACCGCGTCGCGCACCTCGCCGGCGCCGCCCACCTTCGATTCGACTGGCGTTCCACACTGATCGCAGAACCGCGTGTTCGGTGCGAGCTCCCTACCGCACGCCCCGCACACGAACGCGAACGGACAGGCGCACCCGGCGCAAAACCTCGCGCCCTCCCGATTCGTGCGTCCGCACGCCGAGCAGTCCACCACGACGCCCGATTTCGTAGCCCCTCGCGGACCAACCACGCTACAGCGATCGGTCACGCCCCTCGACCGGCGGCCGCGCTCCGACGAGGTGCCGCCCGGCCCGGCCGGAGTGCTGTGCGCACTCCAGCCGCCCGAGGGGGATCAGCTGGCGATTGCGTCGAGCACGTTCAGCTTTCCTGCCCGACGGGCCGGCAGCCAGGCTGCGACCACGCCGGCCATGGCTGCGACGATCATCAGCACGACGATGTTGCCGAACGGGATCGCGGTCGTCGCTGCGAATGAACGCGGCATGGCGACCACGAGGCCCCATCCGAAGAACAGGCCGAGCCCGACACCGAGTACGGCACCGAACGTGGCGACCAGCGCCGCCTCGAACCGAACCATCCGACGGAGCTGCCGTCGGGTCATGCCGACTGCCCGCACCAGGCCGAGCTCACGGGTGCGCTCGAACACCGACAGAGCGAGCGTGTTGGCGATGCCGATCAGGGCGATGATCACGGCGAGGGCGACCATCACGTTGACCATGGTGAGGATCTGGTCGATCGTGCCGACGATCCGCGCCCGGAACTCGTCGCTGGTCTCGACGTTGGCAGCCGGGAACTCGTCGCTCAGGCTGGTGACCAGGGCTTCGATCGCCGCCGGTGAGGCACCGTCAGAGACTGACACGGCGAGCCATTCGGCGGTCTGGGGCACACCCGCCGTTGCGAGAACACTGTCGTCGTACAGGTAGTCCTGGGTCATGATCACGCCTTCGTCGAACAGCCCGACGATCGTCGTTTCGATCGTCGCTCCGTTGGCGAACTCGGTGGTGAGGACGTCGCCGACCGAGGCACCGATCGCCTCGGCCTTATCGACGTGCACGAGCATCGGGTTCACCACGTTGGTGGTGAGCGAGCCGTCTTGCACGTCGAGGTCGAGCAGCGAGTCGATCTGGTCGAAGTCGAACCCGACGGCGTCGGCAACCGTGCCGTCGACCCGAGCCTCGAACACGGTGAACCCGGTGGCAGCGGTGACCACATCGGACTGACGGATGTCGCTGGCGAGCGTGGCGGGGAACTCGACGTCTTCGAGGTCGTCGGTCAGGTAGTACTCGGCTGTGGCGCTCTGTTCGAACGTCGAACCGATCGTGTTCTTGATCGATTCGCCGACGACGAGGGCCGTCGACACCAGTGCCAGGCCGATCATCAGTGCAGCGGCGGTGGTGGCGGTCCGGCGTGAGTTGCGGGCTGCGTTCTTCTGAGCCATGTGACCGGCGACGCCAGCCGTCTTGCGCATCGGCCAACCCAACACACTGGTCACAGCGCCGACGGCGAGCGGGCTGAGCAGCGTGACACCGAGGAACATGGCGACCGCACCGAACGCCATCGTGGCGACGGTCACCGCCGTCGATCCGACACCGCTCAGCCCGGCGGCACCGGCGACAACGCCGACACCGAACAGACCGAAGCCGCTGACTTTGCGAGTCCGGGAACCGGCGGCGCCTGCCTCTGCGCCACCGTTGAGGGCAGCGATCGGCGGCACTGTGCCAGCCCGGCGAGCCGGACCGATGGCTGCCAGCATCGTGACGCCGATGCCGATCGACCACAGCGACGACGAGCGTGCGGGTGGCGAGGATCAGCGGGTAGGTGGGGAGGTCGGCGCCGATCAGGCCGAACAGGGCCTCGAGCCCCTTGGCGACCAGGATGCCCCCACCGATTCCGCCGACCGAGGCGAGCACACCGACGACGAAGGCTTCACCCAATACCGAACGTTGGATCTGGCGTGGATCGGCACCGACCGTCCGCAGCAACGCCAGTTCGCGGATGCGCTGGCTCAGCACGATCGCGAAGGTGTTGTAGATGATGAAGATCGACACGAACAGTGCGACGAACCCGAAACCCAGCAAGATGTTGCCGACGATGTCGATCTCGTCGGTGAACTCCGAGGTCGTCTCGGCGAGCACCGTTGCGTGGTCGACGACGTCGGCGGTCGGAACCGCTGCGGCGATCGCCGCCTGCACGTCGACGGCCTTGGCTCCGTCGGCGAGTTGCACGCTGACGTTGGTGATGCCGTCGATCCCGAACAACTCGCTCGCTTGGGCGGTGTTCATCTGCATCAACACTGCGCCGAGCGTCGAGTTGTCGGCACCGAACGAGGAAGTACCCGACAGGGTCAGGCTGACCCGACCGTCGGGAATGATCAGCTCGTAGCTGTCACCGATCACGAATCCGTGCTTGGCAGCCGAGTCGAGATCGATCGTGAACTCGCCGACTTCGGGCGCGGCGCCGTCGACCAAGCGTGAACGGGCTGAGCTGTTCGTTGTCGATCCAGTTGAACGCCAGCTGCGGCGGGCCTGCGGTCGTGATGTAGTCGCCGTTGGCCTTGATCGGGCGAACCGAGTCGTCAGCCGCCTCGATGACGGCGACCGCATCGGCAACGCCGTCGACCGCGGCGACGTCGGCAACGGTCGACATGGGCAGCGGCTGGGCGTCACCGAACTCGGCAACGTTGCGGACTTCGATGTCGACGCCGGCCGTGATGTCTTCGGAGACGGTGGTGAAGCTGCTGCGCAGGCCGTCGCCGAGCACGAATGCCGAGACGACGAAGCTGACGGCGAGCATCACGCCGAAGGTCGTGAGGGCGAAACGCACCTTGTTCGCCAAGAGGTTCTTGATGGTGAGTCGAAACATGGCCAGGGTCCAATCGGTTCGTCGTGGGTGGTTCAGTTGCTGAGGCGACGCATCTGGTCGAGCACGGCGTCGGGGGTCGGGTCGATGAGTTGGTCGGTGATCCGGCCGTCGGCGAGGAAGACGACCCGGTCGGAGTAGCTGGCTGCGACGGGATCGTGGGTGACCATCACGATCGTCTGTCCGAGTTCTCGCACGGCGTGGCGCATGAACGCCAAGATCTCCGAGCCGGTGGTGCTGTCGAGGTTGCCGGTCGGCTCGTCGGCGAAGATGATCTGCGGACGGGACGCCAGCGCTCTGGCGACGGCGACACGCTGCTGTTGTCCGCCGGAGAGTTCGCTCGGCCGATGCTTCAAGCGATTCGAGAGGCCGACGGTCTCGATCACGTTGTCGACCCAGGCCTGGTCGGGCTTGGTGCCGGCCAGGTCCATCGGAAGCGTGATGTTCTCGATCGCCGTCAATGTCGGCACCAGGTTGAACGCCTGGAAGATGAAACCGAGCCGGTCACGCCGCAACAGGGTGAGCTGCTTCTCGCTGGCGGTCGAGATGTCGACATCGCCGACGGTGGCCGATCCGCCGCTCAGACGGTCGAGCCCGGCCATGCAATGCATCAGGGTCGACTTGCCCGAGCCGGACGGGCCCATGATGGCGGTGAACTGGCCGACAGCGAAGTCGACGTCGACGTTGTCGAGGGCGAGGACTTCGGTGTCGCCGTTGCCGTAGACCTTGGTGGCGCCACGGGCGGATGCGGCGGCAAGGGTGGTTCCGGAAGCGTCGGGCGGATCGAGGAGGAGCGTCATGGGAGTGTCTCTTTCGTGAATGGTTCGAGCGGTTGTCGTGACACCCCCAACGGTAAGAATTCGAGACATCCCAGTCGTCCGGCGAACGCCTGATCGTGGGTACGTCGAAGGTCTCGTCATCACGACCCGCTGGTCCCCACAAAGGTGCGCCCAGACCGCCGTCCGGATTCCCGACGTGCGACCTCTTGCGGGCTCTCGCCGGGCCGGTCGTCATCACTTTGGCGGACCGTCATCAACCAGATGCCGGACGACCGCCGGCTGGCCCGCCCACTACGGTCGAAGCATGACCCGACTGCTGGAGCGAACCTCAGGCGCGATCAGGAGCTGGACACAAGATCCGAACCTGCGAGCCGATGCGCTGTTCGCCGTGCTGGTGGGCGTCATCTCGCTCGTCGAAGCATCGTCGCCCGATGCCGCATCGACAGCGTCGGGCGCCGACACATTCGCCTACATCACGATCGTGATCGGGGCAGCCAGCCTGTTGGTCCGTCGCCGCCTGCCGATCACCGTGCTGGCGATCACGTCGATGGTGCTGGCGGTCTTCTACCTACGCGACGGCGGGGACTTCCTGTCGATCCTCGGTCTCTCGGCGTTCTACGCGGTCGCTGCTCACAGCGACCGTCGTGGGAGGGCGTGGACGGCGATGCTCGTGACGGCACCGGTGCTGTTCGCGCTCGCCAGCATCACCATTCTCGACACACCCGGCGGCTACGACGTCGACAGCGCCGTGAGTATGGGCTCGTTCATCGTCGGGGCGATCGTGTTCGGTCTGATCGTCCGCAATCGGCGGCGGATCTTCGCCGACTCCGAACAGCGGGCGGCCGCCGCCGAAGCCGACCGGCAAGCGAGCGCAGCGCGAGCCGTCGCCCAGGAGCGCAGCCGGATCGCCCGCGAGATGCACGACGTCGTCGCACACGGCATGAGCGTCATCGCCGTCCAGGCAGCGGCGGCGCAGGAGATCGTCCACACCAACCCCGACAAGGCCGCCGAAGTCATGGGCCGGATCGAGAACGTCGGTCGTCAATCGCTCAACGAGATGCGACGGATGCTCGGCATGCTCCGCAACGGCGACGACGACACCGCCGCATCGCTGGCGCCGCAACCATGCATCGCCGACGTCGATGCGATCGTGGCGCGTTCCGTGGACGCCGGCGTCGCCACGGACCTCGTCGTCACCGGCACGCAACGCGACCTCGCCCCCGGCATCGAACTCACCGCATTCCGGATCGTGCAAGAAGCTCTGACGAACGTGCTGAAACACGCCGGGCCGGCGGCATCTGCCACGGTCACCATCACCTACGACCCGGGCGCCGTTACGGTCGAGATCACCGACGACGGCCGCGGCGCTGCCTCCTCGCTCTCGCCCGCCGATGGTGGCCACGGACTGATCGGAATGCACGAGCGGGTCGAGATCTACGGCGGGCAATTGTCGGCCGGTCCTCGAACCGGCGGAGGATTCGCAGTCCGAGCCGTGCTCCCCACCGACGACGCCGAGCGTCGACCGAGCGTCGGATCCTCTGCGACACACGACGAATGGTGCATCGTCATGACCATCCGAGTCGCAATCGTCGACGACCAGGCGTTGATGCGCGACGGCTTCACCATGATCCTCGACGCCCAACCCGACATCGACGTCGTCGGTGACGCCGAGAACGGCCGACTCGGCGTGGAGCTGTGCCAACGCACGTGCCCCGACGTCGTGCTGATGGACATTCGCATGCCCGTGCTGGACGGCCTCGAGGCCACGAAGCTGATCGCTGCCGACGAGCGCTGCGCCACGAAGGTGCTCGTACTCACCACCTTCGACCTGGACGAATACGTCTACGGAGCGATGCGGGCCGGAGCGAGCGGATATCTCCTGAAGGACACACCGGCCAAGGAACTCGTCGCCGCGGTCCGCGTGATCGCCGCCGGCGACGCATTGCTGTCGCCGTCTGTCACGAAGCGCCTGATCGAAGAATTCGCACGGCAGCCCGAACCCGAGTCCGTCACCGCCGCGCTACCGAGCGATCTCACCGAACGCGAGCACGAAGCACTCGAACTGTTGGCCCGTGGTCTCAGCAACCGAGAGATCGCGGCGGCGATGTTCGTCGGCGAGGCAACCGCCAAGACCCACGTCAGCAGACTGCTCACCAAGCTCGGCGTCCGCGACCGGGTCCAAGCGGTCGTGCTCGCCTACGAAACAGGCGTCGTTCGACCAGGCGCGCCGCCCCGATGACCGGTCGAGCACTCGTGAAGCGCGAATCCGCAGACAAGGCGTCGATCAGCAGGTCGACGTATGCCATCATCTCGAAGCGGCGGGGTGCTCACTTCGGAAGGTCGCGTCGGTTCCAAGGAGGGCATCTCGATGTCGATAATCGAAGTCGGTCAGCTCACCAAGCGCTATGACGACAAGGTCGTCGTCGACGGCGTCTCGTTCGCCGTGGAAGAGGGGGAGATCTTCGCGATCCTCGGCCCGAACGGGGCGGGCAAGTCGACGACCGTCGAGTCGATCGCTGGATTGCGGACCCCCGACTCGGGCCGCATCGAGGTGTTCGGGTTCGACCCGATCCGTGACAGGGCCCAGGTGCGTGAGCTGCTCGGAGTCCAGCTGCAGGAGAGCAGGTTCCAGGATCGCGTGAAGGTGCGAGAGGTGGTGGAGACCTTCGCCGCGCTGTACCCGGATCCGCTGGATCCCTCGGAACTGATCGAGCGGCTGGGTCTCGCCGACAAGGCCGGGACGCGGTACGCCCAGCTGTCGGGCGGTCAGCAGCAGCGTCTGTCGATCGCCGTCGCGCTCGTCGGGCGACCCCGTGCGGTGATCCTCGACGAGTTGACCACGGGCCTCGACCCGCAGGCTCGGCGAGAGACCTGGGGGCTGGTCGAGGAGCTCCGCGACGGCGGCGTCACCGTGTTGCTGGTCACCCACTTCATGGAGGAAGCCGAGCGTCTGGCCGACCGGTTGGCCCTGATCGACCAAGGGCGGCTCGTCGCCCTCGACACGCCACAGGGGCTGATCGACAGCGTCGGACTCGAGCAACGCATCCGTTTCACGACCTCCGAGCCGATCGACGACGAGTGGCTGAGAACTCTGCCCGAGGTGACCGACGTCTCGCGCGCCCACGGCGAGATCGTGGTCACCGGCAACGAGCGACTGCAGTTCTCGCTCGTTTCGCTGTTGGCCGGTCGCGGGATCGTCCCCGATCGGTTCCAGGTCGATCAGGTCACGCTCGACGACGCGTTCGTCGCCATCACCGGTCGCCATCTGGCGACGGCGGACGAGGAAGAGGCATGATGTCGGCGTTCTCCGCACTGACGAGGACCCAGTTCAAGGTCTTTCTCCGAGAGCCGCTGGCGGTGTTCTTCGGGCTGGTGTTCCCGGCTGTTCTGCTCGTGGTCATCGGCGTGGCGTATCCCGGGGCGACCGATCCGGACCCCGCATTCGACGGGCAGGAGTCTCGTCGAGGTGTACGCGCCGACGACGATCGTGCTGGGGATGGCGACGATGGCCGTCTTCCTGCTTCCCGTGGCCCTGGGAGGGGACCGCGAGCGCGGGATCCTGCGTCGGCTGTCGACGACACCGGCCCATCCAGGAACACTCGTGGCCGCCCACCTCGCCGTGCAACTGGTGGTGGTCACCGTGGCCACGGTCACCGCCGTTCTGATCGGAATGCTCGCGTTCCCGCTTCCGCTTCCCGAGAGCCTGGGTTGGTTCGTCGTCTCGTTCGCGTTGGGCGCCTCCTCGCTGCTCGCCCTCGGGTTGCTGATCGGATCCGTGGCGCCGACGGCGAGCACCGGGCAGGGCATCGGGATGCTCCTGTACTTTCCGCTCCAGTTCTTCGCCGGCGTGTACATCCCGCTCGAGGTGATGCCCGACGGGATCCGAACGGTCAGCAGATACACGCCGGCCGGCGCCGCGGTGCAGGCACTCTCGGACAGCTGGACCGGCAGCACACCCGAGACAACCAGCCTGCTGGTCATGTTGGTGTACGCGGCCGTCGCCGGCAGCGCTTGCAGTCCGGCTCTTCCGCTGGCAATGACCAAGGCTCGACCGATTCGGCCGACGATGCAACGGTGTCAGGGCTGGTTCACGCCAACGTTTCGATAGGCATAGGGTGCTACATGGCACAAGCCGACACCACAGTTCTCTTCGACGGCATCCGGTCGATCGTCGCCGATTGGAAGGTCGACCGTCCAGAGCGTCTGAAGCGCCGAAGCTTGCATGAGGGTGACTTCGACGCCTTGCGCGATGCAGGGTTTCTGCGGACTGTCGTGCCCGAAACAGCGGGAGGGCTCTGGCACGATGCCGCTTCGTCGGCGAGGGTAGTGTGCGAACTGCTTCGCCTGCTCGCGACGGGTGATCCATCGGTCGCTCTCGTCTCGGCGATGCATCCGTCCGTCGTGGCGTTCTGGCTCCTCAACCCCGACCCATCCCAACCCGAATGGGAGGCCCAACGGGAAGCGGTGTTCGCAAGCGCCGTTGCTGGAGAGCAGTGGGGCACGATCACGTCTGAACCCGGCAGTGGCGGCGACATCGGTCGCACGAAGGCAACGGCGATGCCGAGCGATGGTCTCGCTTTCATGTCGGGGCGTGCCTACGTCGTCAGCGGCGACAAGCACTTCGGAAGCGGTTCGGGCATCGCCGACCGGATGATCACCACTGCAGTCCCCGAGGGCGAAGACGTCCCGACGTTCTTCGCGCTCGACACGACCGTTCGAACCTGGGACGGCTCCGCCGGGTTCACACTGCTCGCTGAGTGGGACGGCGTCGGTATGGCCGCCACACAAAGTCATGCGATGCGCCTCGACCATGCCCCCGGCGTGCGGTTGGCACGACATGGCCCGTTGAGCGACGTCACCGGACCGGCCGGAGCATTCGTCGCGACCACGTTCATCGCGGTGATCGTCGGCCTGCTCGACGAGGCCGTGACGGTCGCCAAGCAACAGCTCCGTTCCAGGTTGACAGAGTTGCGGGCGTACGAGCAGGTCGAGTGGACCCGTGCGGTCAACGAGCATTGGCTGGCGGTGCAGGCGTACGAGGGATCGTTGCGGGCGATCGAGGCCGGCGCCCCAGACGCCCTGTTCGCTGCGCTGTGCGCCAAAGAAGCGGTCGCTGAACTCGCCGAAGCGATCATCGGTCGACTGGCGCGCGTGATCGGCGGGGGCGCTTTCTCGCTCCGAAGCCCCTTCGCCCACTGGTACGAGGACGTCCGAGCACTGGGCTTCCTCCGCCCGCCGTGGGGTCTCGCCTACGACAACCTGCTGGCGCTCTCGTTGGCCTGACCACCTCCGCAACGTTGGCGACGGCGGCGCCGAATGACCAAGCTCGAGCCGTACGCGTCCCTCCGTCGACCGGCGATCGACTCGCCAACTGGTGGCCCTGTGGAGGCCGAGACAGACGCAGCACATCGAGGATCGATGATTCGGGTTCCGTCGAGGGTTCGTCGGCTGGTCGGGATGGTTGAGGGACGCCACTCGGTCCGACGAGACTTCTGTCGTGATGCTTGGCTGGCGTGAGCTGATCGACCTTGACGGGATGGTGCAAGATCGGGACATGTGTGAGCGGGGTGTCGTATGCGCAGTTTGATGAGCACGGTCGGTCGTCGGTTCAGCGAAGTCATCGATGTGATGACCGAGCGCGACCTGCGCCGGCTGCAGCTCGGATGGACTGCGTTCTTTCTCGTGGAGGGCATGTCGACGGTGGCATTGTCCGTGTGGGCCTTCGATCACGGGGGCGCCGTGGCGGTGGGCATCGTGGGACTGGTTCGGCTGCTTCCCGGCGCTATTGCGTTGCCGTTCGGGGCGTGGGCTGCCGACCGGTTCCCGCGGCGCCGTGTCGTCACGGCTGTGTTCGTCGCGATCGCTGGCAGTCAGGTGTTGATCGCGATCGGGTTGGCATCGGACGCGCCCGCCGTCGCGGTGTACACGCTCGTCGCGGTGAGCGGCGTCGCCGCCACGCCGTATCGGTCGGCCCACCTCGCCTTGGGGCCGCTCGTCGCCAGGACGCCCTCAGAGCTGGTTGCGATGAACGTGACGTCGGGAACGCTCGAAGGGCTGGCCACATTCGCAGGACCCGCACTTGCGCGGGGTGCTCTTGCTTCGAGCGAACCCGTGGGTCGTCGTGGTCGCGGCCTCCGTCGCGGCGGCGGCCGGCTGCATCTCGGTTGCGAACATCCGGGTCGAGGTCGATCCCTCCAAGGCCATGCGCCTTACGCATGACCGCCCGCTGGCGGCCCTGATCGGTGGAGTCACGGAGTTGCGCAAGAACACCGACGTTGCCGTTGTCGTCGGCTGCTTCGTCGCCCAGCTCGTGGTTCGCGGGTTCCTCTCGGTGCTCCTGGTCTCGGTTTCGTTCGATCTGCTCGAACTCGACGACAGCGGAGTCGGATGGCTACTTGGCGATCATCGGCGTCGGCGGCATCGCCGGCGGGTTCTACACGGTTCGGCTCACGCCTCGCCGACGACTCGGCCGCCCCTTCGCCGGCCGCGCTCTGCATGTGGGGTTTGCCGATCGCGATGATCGGTCTCGTCCCGAACACTCCGGTGGTCGTCGCCGCGTTGTTGACGATCGGAGTCGCCAACGCAACGCTCGATGTGTCCGGCTTTACCCTGATTCAGAGGCTCGGAGCGGATCGAAATCTGGGGCGCGTGTTCGGGGTTCTGTTCACGTTCGGAATCGCGATGGGTGGTCTCGGAGCTCTGACCGCACCGGGACTCGTGT
>CAVOWX010000018.1:0-865717 GCA_963700265.1 uncultured Acidimicrobiaceae bacterium
AGGCGGCTGAACGTTCCGACGGAACGTTGCCGAGTTCGCGGATTGCCGAGTCGGCGATTTCGGCTCGCAGCCAGTCGATCGACGTGGGCAACTCGTCGCTGTCGGGATCTGCGAGGCGTTCTTCGATCGCTCGTCGCAGCGGTACAGGGAGCGCCAGCAGGCGACTCGGGTCGCGGTCCGTCAGGTCGTGCAATGCGTCGTCGATCGTTTCGAGCAGCTCGACGGCGGGCGCCCGAAAGGCAGGAAGCCGGCGCAGCCCCCGAACCACCGAGCCGACCGAATCGAACCGGTCGATCCGTTCCATCTCCGTGAAGTAGATCGCCTCGATCTCCCCCTCGGCGGCGTCGAGCACGCGAGGGTCGAACCACATCTTCATGAAGTCGACGATCAGTCTGATCGGGGTCGAACGGGCCGACTTGATCTGGAACGCGATCCGCGCCAGCGGCTCGGCGAGCTCGTAGAAGCTGAGGCGTCGATCCACCCACACCGTGAACGGTGAGGTCGACACGGCGACCCACTGACGCTGGCGAAGCTCGCTGAGCGTCTTGGCCATCGAGCGCTGATCGACCTCGGCTCGCTCGGCCAACTCCGACACGGTGACCGTGTTCTCGGCATTGATCAACTCGGCCACGGTGCGTCGCTGGAGCGGAGACAGCCGCGCCATCTGCTCCTGGTAGTAGGGGGTGAGCGCGTCGAGTTCACCGAGCAGCAGACCGACGAGCTCGTTCAATCCGTGCACGGTCAACGCCGTTGCCAAGACCGCCCAGATCCGAGGCTGCCCACCGGCGAGATGCTCGATCGCCCGCAGCCGAGCGCGCGCCTCATCGGTGTCGAGGAAGGCGACCAGCTCGTGATCGCCGTTCTCGGTGGCGATCAACTGCAACATCTGAGCTGCTTCGTCGAGCGACAGCGGCGCCAACGTGTCGGTCGTGAAGAACCCGTAGAACGGCCAGGCCGAATCGTTGAGATCGCGGGTGACCGTCGTCGTCGTCACCACCAGCAGCAACGCTGATTCGGACTGCAGGAAGCTTCGCAGTCGATGCTGGCCGTCCTCGCCGATCGCATGCAGGATGTGGTCGAAGTTCTCCGCAATGACCACGATCAGCCCGAGATCGCGATGGGCGTCGAGGATCTGCTGCTCGAGCTGACCCGCTGTTGCTCCTCGCTGGCGCGTGCCGCCGATCGCCTCGATGATCTCGCCGAGCAGGTCCCGGTATGAACCGACCAAGTAGGGATCCTCCAGCAGCCACGCCACCTGCACGGCGACCTCGTTGCGGGCCATCTCGGTGATCCGGTGATGCAGCAACGACACGAGGTGTGTCTTGCCGGAACCGCGTGGCCCGACCACCATCGAATGGTTTCGCTCCGTCGATGTCGCCGCTCGCCTCACACGGCCGGTCAGGTCGTCGAGCAGATCGTGGCGGGCGACGAACAACCGATCGAGCACCGTCGCCGGCAGGTTCGACGGGGTGAACCGCGACGTCGTGACGCTCATTGGTCGAGTTCCCGTCTGATGACCCAGATCCGACGCAGCACGTCGTACTTCCAGGCGAATCCTCGTTCGAGGCGACGGAGATAGTGATCGTCGCAGAGCAGGTCGAGCATTTCCAGCAAGGGATCGCGCTCGACGGCCTGACCCGCGATCGTGAACAGCTTGGTCACGTCGGACAACCCGAGTTCGCCATGCATCGCAAATAGGTCCAGCAGTCGATGCAGATCCTTGCCGTCGAGCCGCGACAGGAGGTGGGTCATCGCCCGACTGGCGTCGCGGTCGCGGGCGAAGTTCACGAACTCCGCCCTCACCTCGTCGGCATCGATGGGACCACTCGAACCCTTCAGGCGGTGCGCCACATGGTGGATCACATACGGGATCCCGCCGGCGACGTCGGCCATCGCCGCCGCCGCATCCGGCTCGGCGTCGCGACCGATGCCGAGGAACAGGCATTTCGCCAGGAACTCCGCCCAGCCCGGGTCGAGTGGACCAGGGGATGCGGCGTAGAGATCGCCGATCACGCCCTCGGTGCTCCCCACCTCACGCACGACGTGATGAAAACCGATCGAGCCCGCCAGGATCCAACGGATCGATGTCGTCGACTGGCGCAGGTGGCGCAGGCGATGCAGCAACTGCGCCGCCATGTCGGCCGAGCCGTGGCGCATGATGCTCTCGACCGCCATCGGCAACTCGTCGATGGCGATGATCAGGTTGCTCTCGCCGTTCAGGCGTTTGTCGACCGCCGACACCACATCGCCCAGCACGTCGACCGCCGACCGGTCGGCCATGACCGCCTTGATCGTGACGGAGCCTCGCGTCACGTCGACCGTGTCGACGTGGGCTCGCACCGCGTTCTTGACTCGCCGCCAGATCGCGTCGTGTTGCTGGAGCGCATGCACCAACCGGCTGAAGCACTCCTCGATCGTGTCGGCGCCTTCGAGATCGACGAAGACCGCTTCGAAGTCGGAACCAGGCTCGTTGCACAGCCGGGCGAGCACGGTCGTCTTGCCCATCCGACGCGGGTCGACGATCAACACGTTGTTGCCTGCCCGGAGCTGTTCGAGCACCTCGACGATGAAGTCGTCGCGACCGACGACGTCGCCGAGCGCCACCTTGCCGCCCGTGACGGGTGCGATCGGCCACGGTGTGAGCGATGAGGAGTCGAGTTGTACGTCACTCATGACGTACAACTATACGACGAGAGTCACGTACATTGCAAGGCCGGAATCGACGGTCGCCCCCAACCTGGTCAGGCACTCGGAACGTGTTGTTCCAATAGGGTCTGGCCGTTCTCGTGCATGTCGGCGAGATGGTGTTCGATCTCGTGGACCGCCTGCTTGCCCATCCATCCGATCGTTCGGGGCGCCGGGTCGGGGAAGCCGTAGTGCACCGGTCGTTCGAGCGATTCGGGGGTGAGCTGGGTGAACAGCCGGACGAACATCGCTCGGGCCGATGCCAACTCGCCGCTGATCGCTTCGGCGGTGTCGGCGCGGTACAGCCCGAGCGCCACGCGTTCCTCGCGGTACAGCGGGGCGAATGTCGGGTTGTCCTCGACGAGGCCGGTCACCACCCGTCCGTGGAGCAGCAGCAACACGTCGCGCACGTGGGCGGCGTATTCGAGCGCCGACCAGCGATCCGGCGAGGGATGCTGTGTCACGCCGACCGGGTCGGCGAGCAACGACTGCCCTGATCGCTGCCACGCCGATGTGCGATCGGTGGTCGATCTCGTCGATCGAGACCGACGCATCGCTGAAACCGCAGGAACAGGAATCCATCAGGCGAAGGTACCGTCGGCCACCGGTGACTGGGACACCCACTGGGTAACGTCTGGCGGGATGGGTGCGAACGACGTCAGCGAGATCCTGCGGCCGCATGCCGAGGTGGAGTACGCCGCCGAGCTGGCGGCGCTGGCGGCGGCCGACGATCGCGAGCGGCCGCCCAACTGGCACCTGTCGCCGTGGGCGGTCGTCACGTATCTGATCGGCGGCGAGCTCGCCGATGGCACGGTGATCGTGCCGAAGTACGTCGGCCGGCGGCGCCTGATGGAGATTGCTGTGGCCACGCTGGCCACCGACCGGGCGCTGTTGTTGCTCGGGGTTCCGGGCACCGCCAAGACGTGGGTCAGCGAGCACCTCGCCGCCGCCATCAGCGGCAACTCGACGCTGCTCGTGCAGGGCACCGCCGGCACCACCGAGGAGACGCTGCGCTACGGCTGGAACTACGCCCGCCTGCTGGCCGAGGGTCCGAGCGAGGCGGCGCTCGTGCCCAGCCCGATCTACCGGGCGATGCAGCTCGGCTCGATCGCCCGGGTCGAGGAACTCACCCGCATGCCGTCCGATGTGCAGGACGCGCTCGTCACGGCCCTGTCCGAGAAGTCGATGCCGATCCCCGAGCTCAACTCCGAGGTCGCCGCATCGCGCGGGTTCAACGTGATCGCCACCGCCAACGACCGCGACCGCGGCGTCAACGACCTGTCGTCGGCGCTGCGGCGTCGCTTCAACACGGTCGTGCTCCCGCTCCCCGAAACCGCCGACGACGAGATCGCGATCGTCGCCCAGCGTG
This sequence comes from uncultured Acidimicrobiaceae bacterium, assembly GCA_963700265.1. GTDB lineage: Bacteria > Actinomycetota > Acidimicrobiia > Acidimicrobiales > Ilumatobacteraceae > Ilumatobacter. Next base: position 4,055 of record CAVOWX010000018.1, read on the forward strand.
TCAACGAACTCGGGGCGGCGCTGCAGCTCCCGACGATCGCCCCGGCCGCCGACGAGATCCGCCGCGTCGTCACCATCTTCCGTGAACTGCGCGACGGCATCACCAGCGACGGTGGCACCAGTCTCAAGGTGCCGAGCGGCACGCTGTCCACCGCCGAGGCGATCTCGGTCGTCACGAACGGGCTCTCGCTGGCGACCCACTTCGGCAACGGCAACCTGACACCCGACGACATCGCCGCCGGCGTGTTCGGTGCCGTGGTGCGCGACCCGATCCACGACGGGGTGGCCTGGCGCGAGTACCTCGAGGCGGTCGTCGCCCAACGCGACGGCTGGGGCGACTTCTACGAGGCCTGCCGCGCCCTCGACTGAGCGGCCGACGATGCGCCTCCACCTGCTCGGCATCCGGCACCACGGCCCCGGTTCGGCGCGCTCGGTCGTGAGTGCGCTCGACGAGCTGCAACCGTCGATGGTGCTGGTCGAGTCGCCGGCCGAGACCACGGCGGCGTTCCGCTGGATCGGCGAGCTCGGGCTCGAACCCCCGGTGGCGCTGCTCGGCCACGTCGTCGACGATCCGCGCCGGGCGGTGTTCGCCCCGCTCGCTTCCTTCAGCCCCGAGTGGCAGGCCGTGCGGTGGGCCAACGAGCACGGTGTGCCGGTCGAAGCGATCGATCTGCCGATGGCGAACACGCTCGCCGCCGGTTCCGATGACGAGGCGATGTTCCACGGTGACTGCACCGATCGACCCGTTGGGCGCGCTCGCCGCGGCCGCCGGAGAACCCGACGCCGAGCGATGGTGGGACGACGTGATCGAGCACCGCGGCGACGGGTTGACCGCCTTCGAGGCGGTCGGCGAGGCGATGGCGGCGGTGCGCTCCGGCACCGTGCCGTCGGCCGGCGAGGAACGCCGCGAGGCACACATGCGCAAGCGGATCCGAGCGGCCCTCAAGGCCGCCGGCGACGACGACCGTGATGGTGGCCGGGATGGGTATGTCGGTGGTTTGGAGAGCCGCAGCAGCGGTTCGGACGGCCGAGCGGTGGGCCGCGGGGACAGCCGCAGTGCCAGCAGCCAGGATCGCCGCGAGAACGTCGTCGTGGTGGTGTGCGGGGCATGGCACGTTCCAGCGCTCGACGTGACCGCCGCCGGGGCAACGACGGCGACCGCCGACAACGCCACGCTGCGCGGCTTGCCGAAGGTCAAGGTTGCCGTGAGCTGGGTGCCGTGGACACACGAGCGGCTGGCGACCGCCAGCGGATACGGGGCAGGCGTGCGCAGCCCCGGCTGGTACGACCACGTGTTCCGGCATCCCGGCGCCGATGGCGTCGCTCGCTTCTTCGTCGACGCCGCACGCGTGCTGCGCCGAGCCGACATGCCGGCTTCACCCGACCACTTGATCGCCGCTACCCGCATGGCCGACACGCTGGCGACGATGCGGGGTCGGCCGCGGCCAGGTCTCGACGAGGTGCTCGACGCGGCCGACACGGTGATGGGCGGATTGCCGCTGGTGCGGCGTCAACTGGTGGTCGGGAGCGCGATCGGGTCGGTACCCGACGGCGCCCCGCAGGTTCCGCTCGCCCGCGATCTCGCCAAGCGCCAGCGCACGGCCCGCCTCACCCCGACCGCCGATGAGCAGGTGATCGAGCTCGACCTGCGCACCACCGAACGGTCTTCGACGCTCGCACCTGTTGCACCAGCTCAACGCGATCGGCGTGCCGTGGGGTTCGCTCCAGGACGGGCGCGGCAGCAGCGGTACGTTTCGGGAAACCTGGAACCTGTCGTGGCGGCCCGAGTGGTCGATCCGCGTGATCGAGTACGCCGGATACGGCACCACCGTCGAACAAGCCGCCACGAATCGCCTCGTCGATCGGGTCGATCACGCCAGCACCCTGGTCGAGATCGCCGGTGCGCTCGACCTGGCGCTGCTGGCGGCGCTGCCCGAGGCGGTCGATCCGATCGTGCATCCAACTCGCAACCCGTGCCGCCAACGACCCCGATGTCGGCCAGCTGATGGCAGCGCTGAGCCCGCTCGCCCAGGCCCAGCGCTACGGCGATGTGCGCTCCACCGACTCGGCGGCGGTCGCCTCGGTGTTCGACGGGCTCGTGGTGCGGGTGCTGGCAGGGGTGGTGCCGGCATGCGCCTCGCTCGATGACGACGCTGCCACGCTGATGGTCGAACGCCTCAGCGGAGTGCAACAAGCGCTGGCGCTGGTCGATCACCGCGCTCGCCGGCGTGCGTTTCCCGAGGTGCTCGAACGCCTCAGCGAGGGGCAGGGCCACGGTCGGGTACACGGCAGGGCAACGCGCATCCTGCACGACAGCGGGCACTGGGACGCGGGCCGCGTCGAGCGCCGGTTGGGGCGTGCGCTGTCGCCCGGCACGCCACCGGCCACCGGGGCGGCGTTCGTCGAGGGGTTCCTCGCCGGCAGTGGCACCGTGTTGATGCACGACGCCGATCTGCGAGCTGTCGTCGACCGATGGCTGTCGTCACTCACCCCCCAGGCGTTCGACGAAACGGTCCCACTGCTGCGGCGCACATTCGGTTCGTTCGAGTCAGCCGAACGCCGCCAACTCGGCCGACTGCTGGCCGGCCAACAGCGCCAACAACTGACCGGCTTCGGCCCCGACCTCGACGAGGCACGCGTCCTGGCCGCCCTGCGCACCGTCCGCCACATGCTCGGCCTCCCCGTCTCCAACCAACCCGTGTCGAAATGACCCCCCGACCCAACCCGCACCCCGAATCAGCTGCAGCGATATCGACGCCAGATGTCGTTATCCCTCGCAGCTGTCGTGGTCGCCCGGTCAGCTGCAGCGATATCGACGCCAGATGTCGTTATCCCTCCAGCAGAAGGTGGGGTTCGTGTGGCCGGTCAGTTGGAGCGATAACGACGCAAGATGTCGTTATCGCTGCAGCTGTTGGTAGGTCGGCCGGTCAGATGCAGCGATATCGACGCAGGATGTCGTTATCGCTGCAGCTGTTCTCGGGGCGTTGGGTGAGTGCCGGGATGAGCGGGATCGACGGGCTGCGGGTTTCGGAGGGGGAGCGGTTGCGACGATGGCGGTTGGTGCTCGGTGGCGGCGACGCCGAGGGAACCGGAACCGACTTGGCCGGCGACGATCTGCGGATCGATGCGGCGATGGCGGCCGTCTACGACCAGGACAGCGCCGCAACAGCGCCGCGGTGGCCGCGGGAGCGGCAAGTCGGGCGGGCTGGGACGCTCGGCGCCCAGGGTCGCCCGATGGCTGGGTGACATCCGGACCTACTTCCCGAAGCCGGTCGTGCAGGTCATGCAGCGCGACGCGATCGAGCGGCTCGACCTGCGCCAGCTGCTGCTCGAACCGGAGCTGCTCGAGTCGATCGAGCCCGACATCCACCTCGTGACCCTGCTGGTCGAGCTCAACCACCTGCTGCCCGACGAGACCCGGGCGACCGCCCGTCAAGTGATCGCCCAGGTGCTCGAACAGCTCGAGCAACGCCTGACCGACCGCACCCGCACAGCGGTTCACGGGGCGCTTGGCCCGAGCCAACCGGTCGCGGCGTCCACGACCCGGCGACATCGACTGGCTGCGCACGGTGCACACCAACCTGCGCCACTATCAACCTGAAGTACGGCACCGTGATCCCCGAGCGTCTGATCGGCTTCGGGCGTCGCCAGCGCAGCCTCGCCAAGGAGGTCGTGATCGCCGTCGATCAGTCGGGGTCGATGGCCGACAGCGTGGTGTACGCCTCGTTGTTCGGCGCCGTGCTGTCACAACTGCCGGCGCTGCAAACTCGGTTGATCGCCTTCGACACCTCGATCACCGACCTCACCCCCGTGCTCCACGACCCGGTCGACGTGCTGTTCGGCGTGCAACTCGGTGGAGGCACCGACATCGCCGAAGCGCTCGGCTACTGCCGCCAACTGATCACGCGCCCGACCGACACGGTGTTGGTGCTGATCAGTGACCTGTTCGAGGGTGGCAACGCCGAACTGATGCGCAGCCGGGTCGCCCATCTGGTGCGCTCGGGCGTCACGGTGTTGTGTCTGCTCGCGCTCAGCGACGAAGGGGCGCCAGTTCACGACCACGTTGCGGCAGCCGACCTCGTGGCGCTCGGGGCGACGGTGATGGCCTGCACCCCCGACCAGTTTCCCGACGTGCTGGCCGACGCCCTCGAACGGCGCTGATGTTACGAGGTGTGCCTGGCACACCTCGTAACGGTCAGTCGCGGTCGGTGAATCGTTCCACGTCGGCGCGGTGCCCGGCGATCACGATCAGGTCACTCTTGCCGAGCACGGTGTCGCGGCCGGCGTAGGTGAATTGACTGCGATCGGGCTTCACGCACACCACCGTCACCTTGTACTTGGCACGCAGATCGGTTTCGCCGAGCGGCATGCCGATCAGCTCCTCTGGGGCGATCAGTTCGGCGATCACGAAGTTCTCGTCGAGCGCGAGGAACTCGAGCATCTGGCCAGTCACGAGGTGCGCCACACGCGATCCCATCTCGGCCTCGGGGAACACCACGTGGTGGGCGCCGACGCGTTGCAGGATCCGGCCGTGCGACTCGGTGATGGCCTTCGCCCACACGTTCTTGACGCCGAGGTCGACGAGTGCCGTGGTGGTCAGCACGCTGGCCTCGATTCCGGTTCCGATGCAGACCACGGCGGTTACCGCGTCGGCGGCACCGATCTGGCGCAGGGCGCGTTCGCTCGTCGTGTCGGCCTGCAGCACGTGAGTCAGCATGCCGGCGTGTTCCTGCACCTTGTCCTCGCTGTAGTCGACACCCAACACCTCGTATCCGAGTTCGGTCAGGGTCTGGGCCAGCGCCGAGCCGAAACGGCCGAGCCCGATCACGATGATCTCGCCCTCGTGTCGAACCCGATCGGACGTGAGTCCGGTCAGCATGGTGTGGATGATCTTGTCTGACATCTGTGCTCCTTCGAGCGGGCTCAGCCGATGATCGGCCGTTCCTCGGGCAAACGGTAGGCGCGCTTGCGTTGACGCAGTGCGAGCGCAGTGACGAACGTGACGGGGCCGATGCGACCGGTGAGCATGATCAGCACCAACAAGAACTGGCCGAACGCCGGGAGCGCGTTCGTGATCCCGGTCGACAGACCGACCGTGCCGAATGCCGAGGTGGCCTCGAACAGGGTCTGCGTGAAGCTGAACGGCGAGATCGCAGTGAGGGCGATTGCACCGGCGAACACCGTGCCGACCGACAGCAGCGCCACGGTCATCGCCTGACGTACCACAGCGCTGGGTAGCCGCCGGTTGAACACGTTGATGTCCGAGTCGCCGCGCACCTCCGACCACATCGCGAACCCGAGGACGGCGAACGTGGTGACCTTGATGCCTCCGCTGGTGGAGGCCGGGCCGGCGCCGATGAACATCAGTCCGGTCATGATGTTCAGCGTCGGCTCGCGTTGGGCGCCGATGTCGACCGTGTTGAAGCCGGCGGTGCGGGGTGTGACGCCCTGGAACCAGGCGGCCTGCAGCTTGTCCCACACGCCCATCGGTCCGAGCGTTGCGGCATTGGTCCACTCGAACACCAACACCATGAGCGGCCCGGCGACCAGCAGTAACACCGTCGCCCACAAGGTGATCCGTGTGTGCAGGCTCCACCGCTTGCGTGGGACGCGCTTGCGGAATTCGACGAGGATCGGAAACCCCAGACCACCGATCACGAAGGCGGCCGTGATCGGGAACACGACCAGCGGGTCGGAGGCGAATCTGGTCAGGCTGTCGGAGTAGAGCGAGATGCCGGCGTTGTTGAAGGCGGATACGGCGTGGAAGACCGAGCTGTACGCCGCTCGCCCGAGGCTGTCGTCGCCGGAGCTCGACAAGTGGATGAACAGGATCACGGCGATCGACGTTTCGACCAACAGGGTGATCTTGGCAATCGCCGAGATCAGGTACCGCAACTCGCCGATGTCGACGGCGCCGATCTCGGCTTGGGCGAGCATTCGCTGGCGCAAGCCGACTCGGCGCGATGCGACGATTGCGAGGACTGAGCCGATCGTCATGATCCCGAAACCGCCGAGTTGGATCAGCCCGAGCAGCACGAGTTCGCCGAACAGTGAGAAGTTGCCCACGTCGGATGTCCCGAGCCCGGTGACCGTCGTCGCCGAGGTCGACCAGAACAACGAGTCGAGCACGCTGTGGTGGTCGAGCCCGGAATCGACGGAGAACGGCAAGCTGAGCAGCGCCGTGCCGAACAGGATCAAGGCGATGAAGGCAGCGAGCACGAGCTGTGCCGGATTGCTGGCCGCATTCAACATGCGTTTGATGACCACGCCGGAACACTAACGGTGCGCTCCGAGTTCGAAACAGGGCGAGGGGCGCATCCCGCGCCGAGCGGCGGACAGTGGGAGCAGCGACGCATCGAAGCGCTAGCGTGTTGCGCACTATGGGTCAGCTGGTCGGAGTCGTCGAAAAGCCGAGTACCACGCCGGGTGTGGTGCGATTCGAGCTCAACCGCTCGCTGTCGGGTATGGGCCATGAACGGTTCACGTCGGTCGACCAGGCGATCGGATCCAAGCCGTCGTCGGCGCTGGCTCGATTGTTGTTCGCCTCCGGCCAGGTTGCCGGGGTGCACATCTACGGCAACATCGTCACCGTCGACATCGCCAAGGGGTTCGACTCGAGCGGGCTCAGCGACATCGTGCGCGAGATGTATCAGTACTGGAAGCCGGGCGTCGTGCCGCCGGCATTCGAGGATCTGGTTCCCGATGAGCCGGCTGCCGTTGCTTCGGGCTCGGGCTCGGGTGATGGCGGTGGCGATTCCGAGTTGTCGGAGGCCGCCAAGCGGGTGCCACCGCACCTGCTCGAGCGCAGTCGTGCAGCACGCGCCAAGTGGAAGGCCGCCAACGGCGGCTGACGTCGCTCACTGAATTCAACGAACCTCTAGCGTATCGAACGTCTGTTCGGTAACGTGGGATGGTGACATCTTCTCTCGCTTCCCTGACGCCGGCTCGGGATCGTTGTCTTCCGGTCGATGAGGCGTTCACCGCGTTGCTCCCCGACGCGGGTTTGCAGCGTGGCAGGGTGATCGGTTGCACCGGCCCTGCGGCGATGTCGTTGGGGTTGGCCTTGGCGTCGCGTTCGGTGATCGTCGGATCGTGGTTGGCCGCCGTGGGGGTTCCGATGCTCGGGGTCGAGGCCGCCGCCGAGTTCGGGATTCCGCTGTCGCGCCTGATCGTCGTCGATGTCCAAGGCGGACCGGCGGCGTGGGCCGAACGGGTCGCCGCCGCCGCCGATGGTTTCGATGTAGTGCTGACCTGTCCGCCTGCCGGGGCTGAGCGTGTGGTTCGCAAGGTCCGTACCCGCTTGCAAGCGCGCGGCGTCGTGATGATCGTCGTCGGTTCGGTGACCCTTGGTGTGTCGTGCGACCTCGAGTTCACCACCACATCGGTCGCCTGGGGCGGCCTCGGGCAAGGGTTCGGTCACCTGACTGCCCGGCGTGTCACCGTGCGCTCCGGTGGCCGCCGCATGCCGCGCCCGGTCGAACTCGACCTCTGGCTCCCCGGCCCCACCGGGAGAGTTGAAAGTTGTGCCAGGCACAACTCCCAACTCTCCGCCGACGCCGTACTCAGCCGGGCGGGGTGAAGGTTGGCATGGGTGACATGTCGTTGCAGGCGCCGCCGCGACTGGTCACGGTGTGGTGCCCGGAATGGCCGACCGTCGCTGCCGGGATACCTCCCGATCAGCCTGCTGCGGTGTTCCGTTCGAATCGGGTGATCGCCCGCACTCCCGGTGCCGCAGCAGCGGGAGTGCAGGCGGGCGCACGCCGCCGCGCTGCACAGGGCGCATGTCCCGAGCTGTTGGTACTCGACCACGACCCTGGTCGTGACGGACGCCAGTTCGAACCGATCGTCCGGGCGGTCGCCGAGATGGCACCGCGGCTGGAAGTCATCGAGCCGGGTTGGTTGTGTCTGGTTGCTCGCGGCCCGTCGCGCTACTTCGGTGGAGACCAAGCCAATGGCGGAACAGCTGGTCGCTCTGGTGCGCGAGGTCGCTGGTGCTGCGGCAGGAGTTGGTGTCGCCGACGGGCGAACGGCGTCAGCGATCGCCGCTCGTCGGGCCTGCCCGCCAGCCTGCCGGGGTGCTGGTGGTGGTACCGGGTGGGTCGCCGAGCTTCGTCGATCCGCTCCCGGTCGCATGGTTGCGTGAACTCGGTGAGGTCACCCCGGAGCTGGTCGACCTGTTCGCCAGGCTCGGCCTGCGAACGCTCGGCCAGTTGGCGGCGCTCGACGCCGGCGATGTGTTGGCCGGTTCGGAGTCGAAGGTTTGCACGCCCATCGGCTTGCCAGCGCCAGCGACACCCGCCCGGCGGCCGTCACCGACCCACCACCCGAGTGGTGGGTCGAGCACCCGTTCCTCGAAGCGGTCGAGCAGCTCGAGGTGGTGGTGTTCGTGGCCAAACGACTCGCCGATCAACTGGTCACGGAACTGGCGGGGGATGGTCGGGTGTGCGTCCGTCTGGTCGTGATCATGGAGACCGACTTCGGTGAGCGCAGCGAGCGGGCGTGGTATCGCGATCAGGGCCTGTCGGCGGCGGCGATCGTCGAGCGTGTGCGGTGGCAGCTCGAGGGCTGGGCGGCCCAGCCAGGGGGTTTGAGCGGTGGGATCGGATTGGTCCGTTTGGTGCCCGACGAGTTGCGCAGCGACGACGGTGTCCAAGGAGGATTGTGGGGTGGTCGTTCGCAAGCCGACCACGACGCGGCGCGGGCGATCGTCCGATTGAGCGGTCTGGTGGGGGAACAGTCCGTGAAGGTGCCGGCGTGGGCAGGTGGTCGATTGCCGGTCGAGCGGTATCGATGGGTGCCGGCTGCATCGGTCGATCTCGAAGATCCCGCTGAACGCCTCGACCACGATGGTGGGCCATGGCCGGGTGCGTTGCCTGCTCCGGCCCCAGCGGTGGTGCCCGAGCAACCGGTCCCGGTCGAGCTGCTCGACGCCGATGATCGACAGGTTCGAGTCAATGGCCGTGGTGAGGTCAGCGTGCCACCGGCATCGATCGTCGTGGGATCGCAGCGCCAACGTGTGGTCGCCTGGGCCGGGCCCTGGCCGATCGAACAGCGGTGGTGGTCACCGGATCGGTCGCGCCGACTGGCGCGGTTCCAGGTGGTCACCGAACATGGTGTTGCCCATCTGGTCGGTGTCGAACATCAACGCTGGGCGATCCTCGCCACCTATTCGTGAGTCCGGTTCGTGCGTCGTCAGCCGGCCATTGCGGCGGCGTCGGCATCCTGCTCGATGTCCTGTTCGGCGTCCTTCGTGGACGCCGGCAGGCGATCAGCCAGCGGGATTCCGGTGACGGCTTGTGCTTCTGCCGCATCGAGGATCTCGTTGCTGATCCGGAAGCCGACACCGCGGACGGTGTGCACGACCCGCAGGTCGGGATCTGCTTGATCGAGCTTGCGGCGCAGGTTCGAGAGATGGACGTCGACGACGTGGGTGTCACCAACCCAGTTCTGTCCCCACACCGATTCGAGCAGTTCACTCCGCGAGGCGACTTCGGTCGGTCGGCGGCAGAGGTGTTCGAGCAACGAGAACTCGATCCGGGTTGCCATGACCTCGGTCTCGCCGAGTCGGATCTCGTGGCGGCCGGTGTCGATCGTGAGTGGTCCCAGCGTGATCACCGATTGCTGCACGGCGTCCCAGTCGGTGCGCAGTTCTCGTGGGCGGCGCAACAATGCGTGACAGCGAGCCACGATCTCGTCTGCCGAGATCGGGAGCGAGACCGCATCGTCTGCGCCGGAGCGCAGCAGTTCGACTCGGGCACGGTCGCGGCCGGCCTCACCGATGCACAACAGGTACCCGTCGGTGTCGCCGCGCAGCTGCTGATAGAGCGGACGTGCGTTGGCGTCCTGCATCACGGTGTCGATGATCAACACGTCGGGTGAGAACGATTCGGCGAGGATGCTGACCGCATCGGCATCGCCGGGTGCGCTCACCGCGAAGCCTGCTGCTCGAAGCCCAGCTTCGTTGGTGCGCCGCAGACGGATGTCGTCGATGGCGAGCAACACTCGGGGAGAAAATTGGGTGTTTGGTTCCATGATGAAGATGCGCCACCTGTTGGATAAGGCTGTGACTGAGGTATCGGCCGTACTCGTCGGCGACTCAAGCGCTTTGTTCAAAATTCCTCTGGATTCGTTCCGGTACGGTGAGGAGGTGGCGCCGGTGTTGAATCAGCAAGTACGTGAATCGGTCGTCGAGCCGGCGACCGATCGACGCCGACGAGGCGGCCAGCATCGAGCAGTTCCTGGTCGAGTTCGATCGACTCGACGACCCGCTCGACCAGGCACTCGACCCGGTTCATGTCACGGGTTCGGCGATCGTGGTCGGCCCGCGTGGCGTGCTGTTGCTGCGTCACAAGCGGCTCGGCTTTCTGGCTCCAACCGGGCGGCCACATCGACCCTGGCGAGTCGCCCTGGGAAGCCGCATTGCGCGAAGCGACCGAGGAGACCGGGCCTCGAAGTGTCCGTACGCCGACGTCGACGACGATGGGATTCCGCGGTCTGGTACACGTCGACGTTCACGCCGGTGGCCGGGGCCACACCCATCTCGACCTGCGCTACGTGCTCGACGGCGGCGAGGCTGATCCCAGCCCGCCGCCCGGCGAAAGCCAGGAGATCGACTGGTTCGAGTGGCCCGCAGCCGTCGAACGAGCCGGCGACGAACGCCTCTCGAACCTCTTGACCCACCTCACTCCCTGACGGGATGTGCCAGGCACATCCCGTCATCCACCTTCGGGGAATCAAGATTCTCTTGACTAACTAGTTACTGAGTATGCATACTCGGTAACTATGTACGGAACGATGATGCGTGAGGCGGGCCAACATGGCGGTTCGTGAGGGATTGCTGTCCCTGCTGCAGCCGGGCTCGCGGTACGGCTACCAGCTCAAGACCGAGTTCGAGGCGGTCACCGGCGGCGCCTGGAAGCTCAACGTCGGTCAGGTCTACACCACCCTCGACCGGCTCGAGCGCGATGGCCTGGTGGTGGTCGACACCTCCGGCGACGACGACCAGAAGTCGTACCTGCTCACCGCCGCCGGGCGTGAGGAACTGGCCGCCTGGTGGGAAACGATCCCCGCCGAGGACCCACCGCCCCGAGACGAGCTGATGCTCAAGGTGTTGATGGCGATCGAGCAGGGCCGTCAACACGCACTGACCGTGATCACCCGTCAGCGCACCGCACTGTTCGGCGTGCTCCAGCGTCATCGCCGCCAGCTCACTCCCGATCACGCCACCGCCGACGCGCTCTCTGCTCGGTTGGTCATCGACGCACTCATCGTGCGGGCCGAGGCCGACCTGCGATGGCTCGACCTGTGCGAGTCGCGCCTGGTGGCCAAACCCGTCGCCGAGTTCCCCCGTATCGACACCGATCAACCCACCCAACCCACTTCCCAGACCTCTCCACAACTCCAGAAGGAGCATTCGTGACCACCACCCCGATCATCGAGTTCCGTGACGTCGTCAAGACGTTCGGGTCCGGCGCCACCGAGGTGCGTGCCGTCAACGGCATCACCGCATCGGTCGCCGCCCGGTGAGTTCGTCGCCGTCATGGGCCCTTCGGGTTGCGGCAAGTCGACGCTGCTGCACCTCGGCGGCGGGCTGGAGTTGCCGACCGCCGGACACGTGCTGTTCGACGGCTCCGACCTGTCGTCGGTCGGCGCCGTCAAGCTGGCCGAGATTCGTCGCCGGCAGCTCGGCTACGTATTCCAGTCGCTCAATCTGGTGCCGTCATTGACGGCGCTCGAGAACGTGATGCTGCCGCTCGAACTCGATGGCGTGTCGATTGCGGCCGCCAGGCGAGCTGCAACAGAGGCGCTCGAACGGGTCGGCATCACCACCCAGGTCGAGCGCTACCCAGACAGCTTCTCGGGTGGAGAGCAGCAGCGGATCGCGATCGCCCGCGGAGTCGTCGGCGATCGCCGGCTGCTGTTCGCCGACGAGCCGACCGGAGCGCTCGACACGCTCACCTCCGATCATGTGATCGAGGTGTTGGCAGCGCTCGCTCGATCCGGTGTGGCGGTCGTGATGGTCACCCATGAGCCGCGCTTCGCCTCGTGGGCCGACCGGGTGATCTTCCTACGCGACGGCAAGGTCGTCGACGAGACCAGCCCACTCTCCTCCGATCCGGTCGTCTCCGGCGCTGCGGGCGTGGTGCGATGACCCTCCTCGACGATCCTCCGGGCATCGACACGTCGATGCCCGGCCGGCGGCCGATCCCACAGACAGGGAGTCCCGGTTGGCGGCTGGCCGCCCGTCTGGCGCGACGTGAGACCGTCCGTCGCCCAGGCCGGACCGTGCTGGCCGGCCTCCTGATCGCCGTGCCGGTGCTGGCGATGACGATCGGCAGCGTGCTCGCCCGAACCGAGACGAACGGTTGGGCCGACCAGTTCGCCCGCCGCTACGGTTCGGCCGACATCGCAGTCGACGCCGGTTGGTTCGGACCCACCTCTACGGATTCCGGTCCGACTGCCAGCGGGGACGTCGCCCTGCCGACCGGGCACGACCAGCGTCGACCAACTCTCGGTCAGCACGTCGGTGATCCCGGCAGCGAACCGCACGACCAGCTCAACAACTGGGTGACGTTCACGGACCTGGTGCTCGTTGGCGACGGCACCGGCCAGCCGATCGAGGTGGTCGAGGGGCGTGCACCGCGCGTCGGTGAGGTGCTGCTCGGCAAGCGGGTCGCCAAGGCGCTCGGCGTGTCGATCGGTGATCGGCTGGAGCTGGTCCCGCCCTTCCGGGAGTTGGATCGTCACCGGGTTCGGACGCGACCGGGACAGCTACTGGAACGAGCCGTTCGTCGTGCCGGGCTTCGACCGTGACCGGATCACACCGGAGAGCAGGAACATCACCACGCTGTACACGCTGCCGGCAGGCACGCCGATCGTCGAGACACAGCAGCTCGCCCAGCAACTCGGTGGGTTCACCCGCTATGACGACCCGTACGGCTCCTACTACGACAGCAGTGTCGGCCGCGGGATCGCCTGGGGCTGGGTGGCCGGTGTGCTGGCGCTGGTGGCGGTCGGCATCATCGTGGCGGCGGCGTTCGCCACGAGCGCCCGCAACCAACTCGTCACGATCGGACAGCTGTCGGCGAACGGCGCCACTCCGACGATGATCCGTCGCACCCTGGCACTGCAGGGCACGTGGACCGGTTTGGCCGGTTCGGCGGTGGGGATCGCCGCTGGATTGGTGGCGCTGCCCTTCATCCGACCGTTGGCAGAGCGTGTCGTGGCGCACGACCTGCCGTCATACCGCTTCAGTGTGTTGGACCTGGTGGTGATCGTCGTCGACGGCAACGATCGCTGGAACTCTGGCCGCCCTCGTACCGGCCCGCTCCGCATCGCAGATCCCGGTGATGTCGGCACTGGCCGGCCGTCGCCCGCTCGGGCGCCCGCCACGTTGGCTGGTGCCGACCGGGCTGGGTCTGCTGGCCGGCGGGTTGGGGCTGATCGTGGTCGGGGGCGCCGGCGCCGACGCGTCGTACCAAGGCAACGACGACCTCTGGGCGCTGCTGATCGTGCTCGGGGTGGTCGGGGTGGTGTTCGGCATGGTGTGCGCCACGCCGCTGGTGGTCGAGCATGTCGGCTCGTGGGGCCGCGGTCGCTCGTTGTCGTGGCGCCTGGCGTTGCGCAGCCTGGCCCGCTCGCGCACCCGCTCGGCAGCGGTGGTGGCGGCGATCGCTGTGGCCGTCGGTGGCTCGGTCGCGGCGGCCTCATTCGTCGAAGTGTCGATTCGCGAGAGCCAGAACTGCTGCGGGCCGTACCTGCCAGACGACACGGTCGTGATCGAGGTCTACGAGGACTTCGAGGGTGTCGCTGGCCATGAATCGATCGATCCGAGCGAGCCGGTGTCGCTCGACGTCGCCGCCTTGACCGATCGGGATCTGCCAGCCGAAACGCGCCGGCAGCTGCTGTCGATCCTCCCCGGCGCCGAGATCGTGCCGTTGCGAGTCGCAACCATCGACCCGCCCAGTATCGATCCCCGCTTCTACAACGGGCCGTGGGTCGATCCGAACGGCCCCCGGATCGCTGATCCGGCGCTGCTCGACGTGATCGGGATGTCGTCGAGCGACCGTCGGCTGCTGGAGGAGGTCGGGGCGATTCGACTCGATCGCGACTTCGGCTACGCCGTCAGCTTCGACGAGCCGCGACCGGAGCCGAATCTTGATCAGCTAGCGGAGTGGCAGTTCGCCGACACCTCTGGCGTCATCACGGTCGTTGCTGCTCAGGCCACCGGTCAGTCCGAGTACGAGTTCGGCACCTACGGCATGCTGATCACCGAACAACACGCTCGCCAGCTCGGTTTCGATGTCGTCCAGCGTGGTGCGATCGTGCGCGCTGCTGCACCGTTGACGCTCGAGCAACGGGAGCAACTTCGTGAGGTATCGGTCGGGGTGTCGGGGATTCCGTACGACGCGTTCATCGAGCCCGGCGATCCGCCTCGCACCGACCTTGCCGGCAAGTCCGGTGTGTTGGGCGAGTGGTGGAGCGTCTCGTTCGATCAACCCGAGTTCCGCCAGCCGAACAACGACATCTGGATCGCCCGCCTGATCGTGGTCGCCGCCGCTGTGTTGCTGAGCCTGCTGGTGGTTGCGATCGGACTGTCGCTCGCCGCCGCCGAGAGCCGGGACGAGCGCGACGTCTTGACCGTGGTCGGCGCCACTCCGGCTTCGCTGCGGCGCCAGGCGGCAGCTCGGGCGGCCGTGCTGGCCGGGACCGGGATCGTGCTGGGAATACCGACCGGGTTCGTGCCTGCCTGGATGCTGTACCGGGTCACCACCGACGAGGCGTACCGGACCGAGACGATCCGATTCCCCTGGCTGGTGGTGGTGGCCTTGCTGCTCGCCGTACCGACGATCGTGGCCGGCGTCGCCTGGTCAGGCTCAGCGATCGCCCAACGCTTCCGCCCCGCCTCCCCGACCCGCCGCGACTGATGACGGGATGTGCCAGGCACATCCCGTCATGGCACATCCCGTCATCGGGTCAGACTCGGGCGACGACCACAGTTGGGTGATCAGCGAGCAGGGCGCTCAGGTCGTCGGGATCCGATGTGAGGACCACCGATGGGGCACGCTGGATCGCCTCGGCGGCGACGAGCGCGTCGATCGTGTTGGCGCTGCTGCCCGAGGCGAGCAATCGGCCGGCGAGACGAGCGGTCGGCTCGTCGAGAGGTCGGCTGGGTGAGCATCCGGCGAGCACCAGGTTGACCCGTGCGTCACACGGTCCGTTCCCGCGGGTCGTTTCGGTGATCACGACCATCGGCACGATGATGTCGGCGCCCGCTCGTCGAATCCGATCGACGCGGCTGCGAAGCGTGCGATCCAGCCGAGCGAGCCCGATCACGGCTCCGGAGTCGAGGATGAAGGTGACGTCCGATGCAGCTGGTCGAGCACGGCGTCGAGCCATTGGTCCCCCTCGGCGAGTTCTTCCTGGGTGAGCGGACCCGCAGGATCGAGCCGATCGAGTTGGTCGAGCATCTCGAGCACCGGATCACGTTGGAGCTTGGCTCGCACCGCTTCGACGACGAACGACGACACCTCGCCGGGCCCGACCCGAGCACGGAGTTGTGCCAGGACGTCCTCGTCGATGGTGACGGTGATCCGATCGGTGGCCACTCCCAGATCATACCGAAAGTATGATGACGGGATGTGCCTGGCACATCCCGTCAGGGGACTTGCGCGCGTGCGAACAAGTGTTCGATACTCGTGGCAGTGGGTTTCAACAATCCTTCGTGGAGCTGGAGCGAGCTCGAAGCGACCCTGTCCGACCGGAAGGGGCGTGACGGGCGCGCCCCTGGCAGCCTGTCGTGGAATGCCGGTGGTGACAGCCCGGCGTGGGGCCGCAAACGGCAACCGTTCGAAGCCCAGCTCACCCGGGTTCCCGGCACGGTGCCGTACGCCGAGTTGCACGCACACTCGAACTATTCGTTCCTCGACGGAGCGTCGCATCCCGAAGAACTCGCCGCCGAAGCTGCCCGGCTCGGGCTGGAAGCGCTGGCGCTGACCGACCACAACGGGTTCTACGGGGTGGTGCGGTTCGCCGAGGCGGCCAGGGCTGTGGGGCTGCCGACCGTGTTCGGTGCCGAGATCACGCTCACTCCCGGCCTCGCCGACGATCATCACGTGGCCCGCAGCGAAGCCGACACCTTGTTCCAGATCGACACCGGGCAGGTTCCCGACTCGCACGCTCCCGACCCGGCCGGGAACCATCTGCTGGTGCTCGCCGACGGGCCGGTCGGGTACTCGCGTCTGGCGCGGGCGCTCAGCCTCGGACATCTAGCGGGGGAGAAGGGGGCACCGCAGTTCACGTTCGCCGACATCGCCGATGCGGTCAGCGGGGTCAGTTGGGTGCTCACCGGATGCCGCAAGGGGGCGGTGCCGCAAGCCCTGTTCGACCACGGCCCATCTGCTGCCCGGCGTGAACTGGAACGGTTGGTGAGCGGCTTCGGTCGCGACCGGGTGCTGGTCGAGTTGTGGGATCACGGCGACCCGATCGATTCGGCCCGCAACGATGCCCTCGTCGAGATCGCCCATCGGGTCGGTGTCGAGTGCGTCGCAACCAACAACGTCCACTACGCCACCCCGGCCCAGCGCAAACTCGCCACGGCGATCGCCGCCGTGCGGGCACGCCGCAGCCTCGACGAGATCGACCCGTGGCTGCCGGGCACAGCCGGGGCGCACCTGCGTTCCGGTGCCGAGCAGGCCCGCAGGTTCGCCCGCTATCCGGGTGTCGTCGAGTTGGCAGGCGAGATCGGTCGCGCAGCGGCGTTCGACCTGTCGTTGGTTGCCCCCAACCTGCCGCCGTTCCCGTGCCCAGAGGTCGATGGCCGTCCGATCAGCGAGATGGAGTACCTGCGCCAGATCACCGAACAGGGAGGCCGCCGGATGTACGGCGAACGGCCGAGTTCCGGTGAAGATTTGTCGCTGCGGGCGCGGGCCTGGAACACGATCGACCGCGAGTTGGCGATCGTGGAGCAACTCGGGTTCCCCGGCTACTTCCTGGTGGTCTGGGACCTCGTCGAGTTCTGCCGCCGCGCCGACATCTTCTGCCAGGGCCGCGGGAGCGCCGCCAACTCGGCGGTCTGCTACGCGCTCGGCATCACCAAGGCCGATGCGGTGTCGCTCGGGTTGTTGTTCGAGCGCTTCTTGTCGACCGAGCGCGACGGCCCACCCGACATCGACATCGACATCGAGAGCGACCGCCGCGAGGAGGTCATCCAGTACGTGTACCAGCGCTACGGACGCCACCACACCGCCCAGGTCGCCAACGTGATCACCTATCGCGCCCGCTCGTCGATCCGTGACATGGCCAAGGCGCTCGGACACTCGCACCGGCCAGCAGGATGCCTACGCCAAGCAGATCGACGGGTGGGGAGGCATCGCCGCCACCGCTGCCCAGCCCGAGTGCACGATCCCGGCCGAGGTGCTCGAGTTGGCAGCCCAGATCGAGGACGCTCCCCGCCACCTCGGCATCCACTCCGGTGGGATGGTGATCTGCGACCGCCCGGTGATCGAGGTGTGCCCGGTCGAGTGGGGCCGCATGGAGAAGCGCTCGGTGCTGCAATGGGACAAGGACGACTGCGCCAACGCCGGGTTGGTGAAGTTCGACCTGCTCGGACTCGGGATGCTGAGCGCCCTGCACTACGCCGTCGACTTGATCCGTGAGCATCGTGGCTACGAGGTCGACCTGGCCACGATCCCGCAGGAGGACGACGTCTACGCGATGTTGTGCCGGGCCGACACGATCGGCGTGTTCCAGATCGAGTCGCGGGCCCAGATGGCCACCTTGCCGCGGCTCAAACCGCGCCGCTTCTACGACCTGGTGGTGGAGGTGGCTCTGATCCGGCCGGGGCCGATCCAGGGCGGGTCGGTGCATCCGTACATCCGGCGCCGCAATGGGCAGGAACCGGTCACCTATCTGCACCCGCTGCTGGAGAACGCACTCGGCAAGACGCTCGGGATTCCGCTGTTCCAAGAGCAGTTGATGCAGATGGCGATCGACGTCGCCGGGTTCACCCCGTCAGAGTCGGACGAGTTGCGCCAGGCGATGGGGTCGAAGCGCTCGGCGGCGCGGATGGAGAACCTCAAGGAGCGCCTGTTCGCCGGGATGGCCGAGCGCGGCATCACCGGCGACGTGGCCGAGGAGATCTTCATGAAGATGAGCGCCTTCGCCAACTACGGCTTCCCCGAGTCACACTCGGTCAGCTTCGCCTACCTGGTGTACGCCTCGTCGTGGATCAAACTGCACGAACCGGCGGCGTTCTGCGCTGCCCTGATCAACGCCCAGCCGATGGGGTTCTGGTCGCCGCACACCCTGGTGCAGGACGCCCGCCGTCACGGAGTGTCGGTTCGCACCCCCGACCTCAACGCTTCGCTGGCGGGAGCCACCTTGGAAGATGATGGGGCGTCGGTGCGGCTCGGTATCGGCTCGGTGCGTGGGATCGGCTCGGAGTTGGCTGACCAGGTGGAACTGGAGCGGCTCGAACACGGCCCGTACGGCTCGCCGGAGGATCTCGTGCGTCGGGTTCCGGCGCTCACGCTGGCCCACCTCGAGGCGATGGCGACCGCCGACGTGTTCGGCGAGTGCTTCGGGTTGGAGCGCCGCCAAGCGCTGTGGGCGGTGGGGGCGGTGTCGCAGTCTCGCCCCGGCCGGCTACCGGGCATCGTCACCGGCGAGCGCCCGCCGACCTTGCCAGGTATGACCTCACTGGAGGAATCCGTTGCCGACCTGTGGGCGACCGGTGTGTCGCCCGATGGTCACCCGACCCAGTTCGTGCGCAACGAGTTGGACAAGCTCGGTGTGGTCACGTCGACGGGCCTGTGGGAGTGCGAGCCGCGCACCAGGGTCACGGTGGCCGGTGTGGTGACCCATCGCCAACGCCCGATGACAGCCCAAGGCGTGACGTTCCTCAACCTCGAAGACGAGACCGGCCTGATCAACATCGTCGTGTCGAAAGGCTGCTGGGCGCGCTACCGCAAGGTCGCCAGGGGAGCTCCGGCGATGGTGATCCGTGGTCGCCTGGAACGCTCAGAAGGAGTCATCAACGTCGTCGCCGAACACCTCGCCCCACTCCCGTTGGCCGCGTCAACAGCAAGCCGCGACTTCAGATGACCGGAGGGGCAGGGCCGGTTCACGTCGTGGGGGCGTACCGATCGTGGTGGTAGTGGTCGTGCTCGTCGAACTGGTCGTCTAAGTTGACCACGTGCGCTGCCAAGACGGGAGATCGGCGTGAGCGACTTTGCGCAGGGTGACAACTGGTGGCAAGCGTCCGATGGAAAGTGGTATCCGCCAGAGTCGCATCCTGACAACGCTCCTGTGCTGCCGGTAGCGCCGCGACTCCCGCCGGCCCAGATGGCTCGGCCGTCTCCGCAACCATCGCCGCTGTCGCCTGTTTTCGTGAACCCTCGGAAGCGGAAGCCATGGTGGCGACGCTGGTGGGTGGTCAGCTTGGGCGTTGTCGTGTTGGTCGTTGTGGCGGCGACCGCGCTCTCTCCAAAGAAGGATGACGATCAAGACTCAGCACCTGCAGGCGAGTCGCCGGTTGCTGATGTCTCGTCGGCGGTCCAGGAGGGTGCTGCGTCGGTGGGTTCTCGGGACAATCCGTACGCGATTGGTCAGGCGTTGACAGTCACGTTGGACACGTTCGGGGACGCAGATGGCTCGGTGTGGACGCTGATCGTGGATGGCCCGGGTTCTGATATCACCCGAGCCGTCGAGGACGAGAATCAGTTCAACGATCCGCCTCCGGCCGACTCGATCTTCTATGGGGTTCCGGTGACCTTGACGCTCGAGAGCGCCGACAAGGAGCCGCTGTCTCCGCTGGGCAATCTGCGGCTGGAGTTCTTCGGACCGTCGACGTTGGGGATCATCGGTGGCCTGTCGTCACCGTTTGGTTGCGGTGTGGCCCCTGGTGAGTTGGACCGGTTCAAGGAGGTCTTTGCCGGCGGTGCGATCTCTGGTGTCGTGTGTTTTCCTGTGACGAACGCGGATGCGGCAGCCGGTGTACTACTCACGCTCGATTCCAACGAAGGCGATCGAATCTTCATCGCCACCAAGTGACCAGGTCGTCGACGGCGCGTCGAAACCGTCAGGGCAGCAGGTCGCGCTGGTTGGGGGAGGGGAATCGGACGCTGAATCTCGTGTTGCCGAGGACGGTTCGAAGGCGGTCGATCTCCCCGTCCAGCAACTGATGATGGTGCTTCGAGAGACCCACAGCATCGTGGGCGATCGTGCCGTCGCGGCGCTGCACCCAGCCACCGACGATGCGGCCGTCGGCCCACACCGTCGGCCCGATGTTGCCGTTGCGGTCGGTCACCCGGCCGGCGACCTCGGGGACGAGATACCAGGCACGCAGCTTCCATCCCATCGCCGTGGGGTCGAGGCCGGGGAGCAACGCCACCCACGGTTCGGTCGCCGAACCCTCATCGGCTGACTGGAGGTCACCCTCCGACACATAGCCGGTCGAGCCGTCGTCGAGTTCGACCTCGATCGCTCCACAGGCGTCGAGTGCCCGACGGATCAAGCCCTTGGTCGAGCCGGTCCACCACACGATGTCGTCGAGCGTGCCCGGACCGAACCGTTCGAGCCAACGCCGCACGATTTCCGTCGCCCCGGTCAGCTCATCGGGTTCCGACCAGTCGATGCCGAGCCAGTCGTCGTTCGCCACCCACGCGTACTGCGAGCCGATCCAGGTGCCGGCCGGCCGGCCTCGCACGATGCGGCCCTCGAAAGCCGCCTGCAACAGCGCCCGGGAGTGGACAGCCATCGTGCTCTCGTACTTCTTGCCAGGGTTGACCACGATCGGTTCGGCCAACTCCGGCACGGCCTGCCCAACGGCGCGGGTGGCGATCGGTCGAGTGGCGGCCTCCACCACTGTCGCCACCCGATCGACAGCTTCGGCAACCCAGGCTTCGTCGCGGCCGAACAGCGTGGCGGAACGTCGCCGTTCGACATCAGCGACCTTGCGAGCGAATCCGGCGTTCGCCGCTCGGGCGACCTCCGGGGTCATCACCCAGATCGTGCGGCGCATGGCGTGGATACCGGATGATCGAGCGTTCGTCGTACAGGGCCGTATTGCACAGCGTCGATCGACGGCTCGATCATCCTGGCGCATGCGGCAAGGTGAACCGACACCGGATCCGACGAGTGCAGGGCCACGACCCGCTCGGCAACCGTCGCGACACGGTCGACCCGAGCCGACGCGGTCAGCAGATGACGTGGGCGAGCCGTTGTCGTCGCTGCTCGTCGCTGATGTGTCGCATGGCCGAGGCTCCGGGGCTACTGCTTGGGGAGCAGTTGGGTCATTTCCAGAAGGCGCGAGTCGGCGAGGGCGGCGGCTCGCATCGGTGCGATCGACTGGTACTGCGGGGTCGTTGACCATGTCGACGAAGTTCTGCCTGGCCGGATAGCGAACGAGGATGATGATGTCCCACTGCTCGGTGCCGATCAGCGGGTGATGACCGCGGCCCATCCAGATCGGAGTCCCACCGAACCGTGGACCGAGCTCGGCGAACGCTCGCCCGTACTGCTCGTACGCCTCGCGACCCGTGAGGCCGTCGACACCGGCGCCCAGTCCTCGGCGGTGTCTCGATACCGCAACAGGTTCAACATCACGACCGGCTCGTTCGGATCACCGGTTGCCATCTCGTCGAGTGACCAATCGTTGGTGTGTAGATCCATCAGTCGAGTCTCACAGGACGGGCAACTCACGGCCGAACCCGGCAGGAGAGTTGGGAGTTGTGCCTGGCACAACTCCCAACTCGGGTCAGCTGTGGAACAGGTCGTCGAGGGCGACGGCTACCTCGTGGCCGACCTGCTGGACCTGCGACGGCTGGGCCGACGGGTCGGCCAAGCACGGTCAGTACGGCCACGCCGGCGATCCCGAACACGAACACTTGGCCGTCGTCGGAGCGTTGATGCGAGAACGATGCGGGCGACGGACCGGTCAGCTGCACGAGCCGGTTCGACAAGCCCAACACGGCGGCCGACATGGCGGCGATCGTTTGCGGGTCGAGCCCGAGCCGGGAGCGGATCCGTGACGCCAGCACCAGACCCGTCGGCGCTGCTCACCATCGCAGCCCATGACACCGGGGACCTCGTCGACCACTCGATCGATGAGGCTCAACATCGAATCCTTGAGGCCGACGATGCGTGCCTTGTCGACCGGTTCGCGTCGTCCAGCGGGCGAATCGTGCGCTGTGGCGTGGCCTGCTCGGCGACTGGCCGGTCGAACCGGCTTCCGGTGGGTGGATCGAAGCCACTCATCAGATTCCCGTATCGATCGGCACGACGGTGCACCGTCGGCGATCAGCTGGCGCAGCAAACTCGGCCAGCCGGCGTGGCGAGAACAACTGATCGGAAGCCCGTTCGATCTCGGCGAGTGACCACCACCGCATGTCGTGAACATACTCAGCCCGCATCGCCTCCCAGCCAATCGTCGGCGCGGGTTCGAACCGCCGCGTGCGCACAACATGGATCAGATCGCGCTGACCGTCGAAGTCGGTGTTGATCAGCGGGATGATGTGCAAGCGATTCCAGATGTGGGCGCCGATCTCGAAATCCGTGAAGCCGAGTTCCTCGTGCAGTTCGCGACGGAGACCGTCCTCGGGCGACTCGCCCTGATCCAAGCCGCCACCTGGAAGTGCCCACGCCGAGGCGTTCGGGAAACTCGAACCGCACCAGCAAGATGTGGTCGTGCTCGTCGACGATCAGCGCCCTGACCGCCGATCGGATGTTCAGAGCGTTCGACATCGATCGCTCAGTCGGACGGGGCGTCATTGAGGCCGTCGTTGAAGATCCGGAACATGTCGTAGGTCTCCTTGCAGGCCTGACAGACCGGCAGCTGTTTCGGATCCCTGGCAGGTACCCAAACGTGACCACAGAGCGCCTCGATCGGCGTGCCCATCACGCGCGCTTCGAGCACCTTGGCGGTGGCCGATTCGCCCGGCCCGACCTTCACGATGTGGGCGACGTTCGGTTCCTCGGTCTCGGTGATCGACGTCGATGGCAGGAATCGTTTCGGCTGGCAGCGTTTCGAGTTCCGGCATCCCAACAGTTTGCCAGGGATCGCGCCGACCAGGCGGCGTAACCTGCCGACATGCGACGGGCCGATCGACTATCGGCGAGGTCGCTGCGGCGATCGCGGCGACCGGGATGGTCGCCCGAGGCGGGTTCGCGACCGAGCCGGACGATTCGCTCTCGATGCCCGACGGAACGGTCGTGCGACAGCGTCGTCGTGGTCGGCAATATCGGGGGAGCGATGTGGCCACGTTTCCGAGCTGACGCAGTCCGAGCGTCGACGTGGTCGATCCGAACCCGCTCGACGTCTGGACACAGGGCGACCCTCGCACCGATCGCCACTCGGTTCGCGGCGTCGTTCGTGCACCCCAGCGATCAGCCGTTTCAGCCGTTTCAACGATGGGCGCAACGAGCCGACGATGTCTGGCAGTCGCCGATCGGTCTGTTGATCCACGCCGAATACGGCCTGTGGCACGCCTATCGGGGCGCATTCTTGTTCGCCCGACCTTGATGGGGTTGCCGGTCGTCGGCCAGAGCGTCCAGCCGTGCCTTTCGTGTCGATGACCAGCCGTGTCTCGAGCACGTGCCCGGTCGACGCGTTCACGGTGGACGGGATACGACTCGGCAGCGTGCGCTCTCGCACGTTCGAAACGCCGACGAACCCGACTGTCTACACGATGGTTGCGCCGCCCGGCGGGCGTGCCCGGTTGGTGCCGACCTTCGTCTACGGCCCCGATCAGATGGAGTTCCACATGCAGAGCGTTCGTGGGTGGACCCGAGTGAGCGCGCCGCCACCGTCCAACCCGACCGAGCAGCTCCGCAGCCGACCGCCGGTTGGTACACCGATCCGTACGGATCACCTGAATGGCGCTGGTTCGACGGCACCTCGTGGACGTCGTTCACGTCGGCTGGTTCGGGAGCGACGAGTTCGAGGCCATCAGGTGAGACGGAAACCTCCCGATCGGATCGCCGGCGACCGGCGTCCGCCACGACTGCCGAGTTGGCTCAGTCCTCCCGTGCTGGTGTGCGGTGTCTTGACAGCGCTGATCCTGCTCGTGATCGCGATCGACTCGCCGTGGGCGATCGGGGCCGGGCTGGTGCCGCTGGTGATCGTGCTGCCGGTCCTGGCGTGGCTGGATCGTGTCGAGCCCGAACCGCGATCGTCGCGCCTGCACGCCTTGTTGTGGGGTGGCGACGGTGGCGGTCATCGTCGCCCTCGTCGCCAACTCGGTCGTCGCTGCGTTGTTCGGCGAGAGGGCGGCGATGGTCGGCTCGGCACCGATCGTCGAGGAGGGCGCCAAGGCCCTGGGGATCGTGTGGGCGGTACGTCGCGGCCAGGTCGATGGCGTCACCGACGGCATCGTCTACGCCGGTTGGGTGGCACTCGGATTCGCCGTCGTCGAGGACATGACCTACTTCTCGCTCGCCGACGTGGAAGGTGCGTTGCTGCCCGTGTTCGTACTGCGGCGCATCCTGACACCGTTCGCCCATCCGCTGTTCACGTTCTGGACCGGCTTGGCGATCGGGCGAGCCGTCCATGCCGGGCGTCCGCATCTGGCCGCATGCGATCTGGGGCTATGGACTGGCCGTCGTGTGTCATGCGGCGTGGAACGGCTCGCTGAGCTCTGGCCGATGTCACCTACGAGGCCGATGAGAACATCGGGACGACCGTGATCGTGCTGGCGATGCTGTTGTTCTTCGTGCTGTTCGTCGCAGTGGCGATCGCCTTGATCATCAGCCGACGTCGCGAGCAACGGCGGTTCTCCGACAGCGTGCCGTCGCTCGTGCTCCGCTACCAGGTGGCTCCTGACGAGGCTGCCCTGTTCGTGGGTGGCGGCACATGCTGCGTCAGCGGCGTCGACTCGACCGCAAGCATCGATCGTCGTTCGATCGGGTCCACGCTGCATTGGCGCGCCTGTCGTTGCTGCACGAACGGCCCGGCGAGATCGACCCGGTCGCCGAACAGGTGCTCGTCGCTCAGTTGTCGGATGCGGTGGCGGAGTACCGATCGACCGGTTGAGCCGCCGTCAGGTGAGCAGGTCGTTGGCGATGTCGATCCAGAACTGGGTCGCCAACGCCAGGCTGTCGACGTCGATCCGTTCGTCGTGGCCATGGAAACGGTCACCGAACGTGGCTGCCGTCATGTCGGGTGAGAACAGGCCGGCGCCGTAGGCGACACGTCCCCGATCGCGGTAGAAGCGGGCGTCGGTGCCGCCGACCACGAGCCCGGGGATCGACCTTGGCGCCCGGGTAGACCGTTTGGATGTTCTTGGCGAGCACGTTCCACAAGGCGTTGTCGGTGGCGGACTGGGTGGATTCCCCGCTCTGGAGCGAGGTCGATTCGACGTGCTCGGCGAGGTCGCCCAACGCTTCGGCGAGCATCGCGTCGACGTCGTCGGCGGTGAACCCGGGCACGGTGCGGATGTCGACCTCGATGTCGACGGTGTCGGGGATCACGTTGGTCTTCTGGCCGCCGTGTCCGACGTTCGGTGAGATCGTGTTGTGGGTGAGCGCGTGGCAGGCCCGAGCGATCGGAACCGGCAGCGTGGCGATCGTGTCGTAGACGCGGGCCGGATCGAGCAGAGCCGCCCGGAACTCGTCGGGCAAGCCCATCGAGTCGACCTGGGCCTGCCAGGTGTCGCCGACATGGGGGGCCGGTCGGTGCTCGGCCAGGCGGCGCACCACCTCGGCGGCTTTGACGAGGGCATTGTCGGCGCCGTACGGCATCGAGCCGTGACCGGGCGTACCGCGGACGCGCAGCCGGCGCCAGGCGAGGCCCTTCTCGCCGATGTTGATCGTGACATGGCGGGTGCCGTGGTCGTCGACGCTCGACCAACCACCGAGCTCGGTCAGGCAGTAGTCGGCGTCGATCACATCGGGGTGATGCTCGAACATCCACTCGGCGCCCCACGTGCCGCCGGCCTCCTCGTCGGCGACACCGAAGTAGATCAGGTCACCCTTTGGGCTGGAAACCGGTGCGGGCGAGGTGGCGGAAGGCGACCGCCATCGACGACGTCAGGTTGAGCATGTCGATCGCCCCGCGACCCCACACCTCGTCGTGGCCTTCGGCGTTGCGGATCAGCTCGCCGCCGAACGGGTCGTTGCTCCAACCATCGGGGCTGACCGGCACGACGTCGGTGTGACCCATCAGACACAGCGAGGGGGCGTTCGGGTCGGAGCCTTCGATGCGAGTCACGATCGACCCACGGCCGGGGATCGGTTCGTAGCGCTGGGTGTCGAGCCCTGACGCCTTCGAGAAAGGTCTGGAGCAGGTCGGCGTTGCGGATTTCCGCGCCGGATTCGGGCGTGCCGTCGTTGACGCAGGCGTTGCGGATCATCGCTTGCAGCAGCTCGGTCGTCTCCCCGGTCAGCGTTGCATCGGTCATCTGCGACACCTTACGTCTCGGTGCACGCCGGCGGCCTCCGGCGGGGTCGGGGCTAGGTTCGGACGATGAGTGCGAGCTGCTGAGATCGGGATGTGTTTCGACCGGGTGTTCCCGGCGGCGGCGATGGCGGAGTACGCCCGGCGCGTCGAGGCGGCAGGGATTCAGCAGCTGTGGGTGATCGAGGACTGCTTCTACACGGCAGGCGTCAGCTTGGCGGCGACCGCGCTGGCGGTCACCGAGTCGCTCAAGGTCGGGATCGGGATCATGCCGGCTGTCGCCCGCAACCCGGCGATCACGGCGATGGAGATCGCCACGCTGTGCAACCTCGCCCCCGAACGGTTCACCCCGGGGATCGGTCACGGCGTGCAGTCCTGGATGGCGCAGATGGGCGTCCGTACGCCGTCGCCGCTCACGACGCTCGACGAAACGATCACCGTGGTGAAGCGACTGTTGGCCGGCGAGCAAGGTCAGCTTCGCCGGCCGCCAGGTCACTCTCGACGACGTGCAGCTCGACCAGCCGCCGTCGATCGTGCCGCCGGTGATCGCCGGCGTGCAGCAGGCACAAGTCGCTGGCACTGGCCGGCCGCGTCGCCGACGGCGTGTTGCTGGTCGAGGGCGCCGGGCCGACCTACGTCGAACTGGGCGCTCGACCAGGCCGGCCGCCCCGACGGCTTTCGGGTGGCGACGTTCACGATCATGTCGGTCGCCGACGATCGCCGCGACGCATACGAACCGGTCGCCCCGTTCGTCGCCGAGCTGTTCACGAGGTCGCAAGCCGGCGTTCAGTGCTGCCGTTCTTCGACGAGATCGTCGAGCGGGTCGAGACCGACGGACCGACGGCGCTGCTCGCCATGCCTGCCGACTACTGGTCCGAGATCGGTGCGATCGGAACCTTCGACGACGCATTGGCGCACGTCGCCGCCCTCGAAGCGGCCGGCGTCAGCAGCATCAACGTGTTCCCCGGCGACGAGTTGGAGATCGCCTGGGAACAACTCCCCGGCGTCGCCGCCCTGGCCACCCGCTGATGACGGGTGGTGCCAGGCACATCCCGTCATGATGACGGAGTGTGCCTGGCACATCCCGTCATGTCACACCCCGTCTCTAGGATGGGGCGACGATGTCGGATTCCTCGCAACCTGACCTGTTCGGCGCCAGCCCGTTCACCGACGGGCTGAATCCCGAGCAACTCGACGCGGTGGTCCATCGCGACGGGCCGCTGCTGGTGGTGGCCGGTGCCGGCTCCGGCAAGACCAGGGTGCTCACTCATCGCATCGCCCACCTGATCGACCAGGGCTCGCGCCCATCGGAGATCCTGGCGATCACCTTCACCAACAAGGCCGCTGCCGAGATGCGCGAGCGGGTCGGCGCCCTGATCGGACCGGTCGTCAAGGCGATGTGGGTCTCCACGTTCCACTCGGCGTGTGTGCGCATCCTGCGCCGCGACGGCGAGGCACTCGGCTACCCGCGCACGTTCTCGATCTACGACCAGGCCGACGCCGTTCGTCTCACCGGGTACGTCATCCGCGACCTCGGCCTCGACGCCAAGCGTTTCACGCCGCGCGGCGTGCACGGCCTGATCTCGCTGTGGAAGAACGAGCTGGTCGACCCGACCGCCGCAGCCGCCAAGGCCGAGAACATCTTCGACCGCAAGCACGCCGACGTGTACGCCGAGTACCAGGCCCGCCTCGAACGTGCAGGCGCCATGGATTTCGACGACCTGCTGCTCAACGTGGTGCGTCTGTTCCGTCAACACCCCGACATCCTCGATCACTACCGCCAACGCTTCCGCCACATCCTCGTCGACGAATACCAAGACACGAACCAAGCCCAGAACGAGATCGTCCTGATGCTCGCCGGCGACCACCACAACGTCTGCGTAGTCGGCGACACCGATCAGTCGGTCTACAAATTCCGCGGCGCTGATTTTCGGAACATCTTGCAGTTCGAGGATGCGTTTCCTGACGTCACCACGATCGTGCTCGACCAGAACTATCGCTCGACGCAGAACATCCTCGACGCCGCCAATGCGGTGATCGACAACAACCTCGAACGCAAGCCGAAGAACCTGTGGACCGACCTCGGCAGCGGCGAGCGGATCATCCGCTACCACGCCGAAGACGAGGGCGATGAGGCGATGTGGGTCGCCGGTACCGCCCAGCAGCTCCACAGCGACGACGCCATGAACTGGCGCGAGATGGCGGTGCTGTACCGCACCAACGCCCAGGCCCGCGTGGTCGAAGAGGCGTTCATGCGGCTCGGCGTGCCGTACAAGGTGGTCGGCGGCACCCGCTTCTACGACCGGCGCGAGATCAAGGACGCCATGTCGTACCTGCGGGCGGTGATCAACCCGCTCGACGAGGTCAGCCTCAAGCGGGTCATCAACGTGCCCAAGCGTGGGATCGGCAGCACCAGCATCGGCCGCCTCGACGAGTACGCCCGCGAGATGGGTGTGCCGTTCGTCGACGCCATGCGCCACGCCGAGGATGCCGGCGTCGGCGGTCCCGCCAGGCGCGGGATCGCTTCGTTCGTCGAGTTCCTCGACCGGCTCGCCGAGATGGTCGGCCAGGAGGGCGTCGGCCCCGGCGATCTGCTGCAGGCGGCGATCGACGATTCGGGCTACCTCGGCGAGCTCGAGGCGGAGGACACCGTCGAGTCGCACGGACGGATCGAGAACCTCGGCGAGCTGGTCGGCTCGGCCCGCGAGTTCACGGTGCTCGACGAGTTCCTCGAACAGGTCGCGCTGGTCGCCGACACCGACGATCTCGACGACGACGACCAGGTCGTGATGATGACGCTCCACTCGGCCAAGGGGCTCGAGTTCCCGGCCGTGTTCATCACCGGCGTCGAGGAGGGCGTGTTCCCGCACAACCGAGCGCTCACCGAACCGGAGGAGATGGAGGAGGAACGCCGCCTGGCCTACGTCGGCATCACGCGGGCGATGAAGCGGCTGTTCATCTCGCACGCCTGGAGTCGGATGCTGTTCGGCAACACCCAGTACAACCCGCCGTCGCGCTTCCTCGACGAGATCCCGAGCGAGCTGATCGAGTCGAAGGGCAACACCACCGGACGCTCGTCGTACGGCCGCCAGAGCTATCGCCAGCGCAGCGACCGCAACTACGCCGATCCACCCGCCTACCGCCGGGGCGGTGGCAGCGACAGCGGCGGACGGGCAACCGACAGCCGAGCCGCCGACGAGCATCGCGAGCGTGTCGTCGAGGCGGCGCTGCGAGCCTCGAACCAGCCGCAGCCCGCCAACTCCCAAGAGCTCGGCCTGCGGGTCGGCGACGACGTCGCCCACCCGGCGTTCGGCGAGGGCGTCATCATCGACATCTCCGGGTCCGGCGAAAAGGCCGAGGCCGTGATCAACTTCTCCGGCTTCGGCCAGAAACACCTCGCCCTCGCCTGGGCCCCCCTCAAGAAGCTGTGACCCGGAGGGGGTCGATGCGCCCCGGTCCGTCAGGCGGTCAGGAAACGATGGAGCATGGCGGCGCCGCGGGCGGGGTCTTGCATCATCCACCAGTGGCCGAGGCCTTCGAGCACGGCGACCTCGGCGCCCCAGCGATCGGCGGTGCGGCGGGCCAGCACCTCGCCGCCGGTGTAGTGGTCGTCGAGGGCGATCACGACCAGCGTCGGCGGATGATCGATCGGCCGCGTACTCGTCGGCCCACTCGGTCATCCGGGTTGTACGGCCGAGCGATACAGCGCCGAGGATGCAGGTCCCCATCTCCGGTCCGGAGGCATCGGCGCAGGCGCCGGCGCCTTCGCGGCGACATGCCGGCGGCGACGAACGCCTCGGCGCGCTGGTCGACGGGGATCGCCGCCATACCCTCCACGAACGCCTCGCCTTCGCCGGGCTTCTGCCAGATCTGGGCCATGTCGTGCCACACGTACTCGGGGTCGCCGGTACCGGCGATGTCGGTCACCATCCGCCGAACCAGGTCCGGGTCGGCGAGTCGTCGCCCGCATCACGTGCCCGCCACCCCAGTCGTGCCCGACCAGGTCGACGGGACTCGTCGAACTCGCTCGAGTTCGCCGACCAACCAGTCGGCATAGGCATCGGACGTGGCGTCGAACCCGACCGGTATGGGCGCCCCGAAACCGGGTGGTGACAGCGCCACCGAGTCGAGCCCGAGCTCGGTCAACTCGGCCCGCAGCGGGTCCCAGATCGCAGCGACTTCTGGGTTGCCATGGACGAAGACGACGGTCATGCGGTGGACCCTAAAGCACGGTGCGGTTCAGGATGTCAGGTTGGCGGTGGAACCGACCGGTCGCTGACCCAGTTGCCGTGGAACCCGAACGGCATCCGCTGCGGCAGCGGCACCTTGGCGACGTAGTCGGCGCGACCGAAGTCCTGGGCGTCGATCACGACGAACTCGGCGCGTCTCGGCGGCGAGGTCGTGCACGTAGGTGACCAACCAGCCGTCGTCCTCCTCGGTACCGCCCTGGCGGGAGACGAACACCGGCTCGCCGGCAGCCCGTCCGGGGCCGTGGTCGAACACCTGGCGAGCGCCGGTCTGAAGATCGTGCTTGATGCGTGGGCCACCCTGCCGAACGATCGAACGACGGAGAGGCGCAGTAGCCGTAGCGGTACTGCTTGCCCGACAGCGAGCCGCGATGCCGGGGGAACTCGTTGGGGGAGTCGTCGATCGAGCGTGATCGAGGCGGTACGAGCGCTCGGGTTGAGCTCCCAGCGCTCGAACCTCGGCAGAGTGCGGTCGCCGAACGGGCCGAGCACATCGAGGTCGAACATCACGTCGTAGTTGCAGATGTCGATCACGACGTTGCCGTCGGCGGTGTCGTAGGCGTTCATCGGGTGGAAGGCGTAGCCGATCGGCACGTCGATCCACACGATGTCCGACAGCTTCACCATCGCGGGGTAGCAGTCCGACCCGGTTGCCGTAGTCGGGGCTCCACCGGAACGGGAAGCGCCCGGCGAAGGCGAGGTCGAAGTCGACCGTGCACGGCTGGTCGTACACGATCGCGTATCGCGAGGTGAGCGACATGTCGTGCAGCATCGTCATGCCCGGCAGCGGGATGTCGACGGTTCGCGAACACGTCCGTCCTTGCCGACGACGACGTACTGGATGTGGTCCATCCACTCGGCCCAGGCGTACACCATGGCGTGCATCTCACCGGTGTCCGGGTCGACCTTGGGGTGTGCCGTGAAGGCACCCGGCAGGGTGCCGTAGAAGTCGTTGCGTCCGATCGTTTCCAGCTCGTAGGTCAACTCGACCGGACAACCGCCGGCCTCGACCATTGCCCACGTCGACCCGGCGAACCCGCCGACGTTGGTGTTGGGCCCGCCCGGCTGGTTGTTCCAGTTCGGTCCGGCGATGTCGGGCTGTCCACGCATCTCGCTGATCCGGGTCGAGCCGACATACCGGTTGCGGTACCACTCGGCTCGCCCCTCGTTGAGCCGGATTCCGTGCACCATGCCGTCGCCCATGAACCAGTGATGCGTGGAAGGATCGACCTCGCCGGCCGGGTTGGGCCCGTTGCGAAGGTAACGCCCACTCAGCTCAGCCGGCAGCTCGCCGACGACCGGCAGATCGAACGCCGTGATCTCCTCGGCGACCGGGGCGTAGTTCCCAGACAGATACAAGCTGACGTCGCCGGGCCGACCGGAATCGGCAGAGCTGGTGGGCGTATCGGTGGCTGACATAGTGACTCCTTATGCGTAGGCAACTCAACCACAAAGTAGCTGAGTTGCTTGAGCCGACTGCCCGGAGGCGGCAGTCACCAGGTCAGGTCGCTGCAACCCTGGTGCGAGTCGGGCTCGACCTGGAACGTTCCGTGATCGATGAGGTAGGTGCTCGACAGCAACTCGCGAGCTTGGTCGAGCACGCCGTGCGGATCGGTTCCGGCCGAGATCACCAGATGGGCGCTCGCCGCGTCCATCGCTGAGGTGAGCGTCCAGACATGGAGGTCGTGCACTTCCGTGACCCCGTCGATGCCGACGAGGTCTCGCTCGAGTTCGGCCAGGTCGACGTGCTCAGGCGCTGCCTGGAGCAGCACCCTCACGGCTCGCCGCCCGAGTCGCCAGGTGCGCGGCAAGATCCACAATCCAATCAGCATCGCAATCACCGGGTCGACCCACGTCAAGCCCAATGTCTCGACCAGCACGGCCGCCAGAATCACACCAACCGAACCGACAGTGTCGGCCAATACCTCGAGGTAGGCGCCCTCCACGTTCAGCGATTCTTTCGAGCCCTCTCGCAGGATCGCGAAGGCGATCAGGTTGACGATCAACCCGACGACAGCCACAACTAGCATCGGGACGCCGATCACCTCCGGCTTGTCGAACAGACGGCGGACGGCTTCGACCACGACCCAGATCGCGACGGCGAACAGCAGCAGAGCGTTCACGAACGCAGCCAGAATCTCCAGCCGGTAGACGCCGAAGGTGTGGCCCCCGGCGGCGCCTTGCGGGCCCGTACGTTGCCGCTCCCTGAAACGGCTGGCGAGTTGGATCGCGGCCAACGCCATGCCGAGTCCGATCGCGTCGGTCAGCATGTGTCCTGCGTCCGACAAGAGCGCCAACGAACCGGTCAGCATCCCGGCGGCAGCTTCGACCACCAGAAACCCACTGATCAGCACGAATGCGATCAGCAGCGGCTTGCGATGGCGTTCGCCGGCACTCGCCAGCGGCGGCCCATGCGAGTGCCCCTCATGTGCGTGCTCGTGCTCGGTGTTCATCGTGATGCGCCCGGTTCAGCGTGGGCGAGGTGTTCGAACGTGACCGACAGCAGGACCCGCACGTGGTCGTCGTCGAGTCGGTAGTGGATGTGGCGGCCGTCTCGGCGATTGCGAACAACGCCGGCGGTGCGCAGCAGGCGCAGTGCCTGGGACACCTTGGTCTCGTTGGCGCCGACCGCCTCGGCGATCTCGTGGACACACAACTCGTCGACCTCGGCGAGTGTCTCGAGGATTCGCACCCTGGTCGGGTCACCGAGTAGTCGAAACAGTTCGGCGGCGCGCTCGGCATGAGTCGGTTCCGGAATCATCTGCACATCTACGAAGATATCAGGATGTCGACGAATCCGGTCTCGGTCCACCGATCGAGACCAACGTCTATGACGCGGGCGGGTCGAACGTGCTTGAATCTGTTGTGATGAAGGCAGCACTGCTCGTCGAGAGCCTCACCGGGAACACATGGAAAGCCGCCGAACTGATCGGCGACAAGTTGCAACAGGACGGATGGGGGATCACCGGCCTGTCGAAGGTCAACAAGCCCGACCTCGCATCGATCCAGCGCGCCGACATCGTGATCGTCGGCACCTGGACACATGGTCTGTTCGTAGTCGGCCAGACACCGTTCGCGCTCGGCAACATCGCCAACCTTCCGACGATGCGCGGCAAGCAGGCAGCGTGCTTCCTCACGTTCGCCCTCAACGCCGGCAAGAGCATCGACAAGTTGTCGACTGCCGTCGGCCAAACCGGCGCCGATGTGATCGGCGGGCTCGAGATCAAGCGCAACTATCTCGATCAACACACCGATCTGTTCGTCGAGCGTTTGTTGGGCGTCGTCGAAACAGCCTGATTCGGCGGGCCAGTCAGTGCTGGTCGTATTCGGCCAGCACGGCCTTCACGAGGTGATCCGGAAGCACGTCGTGGCCGATGTGACGGACCGTGTACCGACCGCGCCCGGAGCTCATCGCCCGCAGTTCCATCGCGTACCGTCCGATTTCGCGAGTCGGAACCTCGGCGGTGATGGTCTGTCGACCGTCGCCGTCGGTGTTGCTCGACACGATCCGTCCCCGTCGACCGCTGAGGTCGCCGAGCACGTCGCCTTGGGAATCGATCGGAACCTGAACCGTGAGCACGGAGATCGGTTCCAGCATGACTGGGTCACCGAGTTCGACGGCTTCCTGGAAGCCCGTTGATGCGGCCGTCTTGAACGCCATGTCTGATGAGTCGACGGAATGGGTCTTTCCGTCGACGCATTCAACCTTCACGTCGACGATCGGAATCCTCGAGCTACCACCTGTCTGCATTGCCTCCTCGACGCCATGCTGGACGGCGGCGACGTACTGCTTCGGGATCGCACCACCGACGATGGCGTCGACGTATTCGAACCCGGCGCCGCGCGGCAGCGGCGACACCCTCAGGTTGACCACAGCGAACTGACCGTGACCACCGGACTGCTTCTTGAGGCGACCCTCGACCTCGACCGCACGCGAGATCGTGCGGCAATACGGCACCCGGACCTCCTCGGTCGACACCTTCACGCCGTACTTGCGCTCGAGTCGCGCGAGAGCGACCGCCAGGTGAGCGTCGCCAACCCCGTGCAGCACGGCTCGACGCGACAACTCGTCGTGTCCGATCGTGAGCGACGGGTCCTCCTGGGTCAATCGATGCAACGCTTCAGGCAGCTTGTCGTCGTCGGTCTGCGTCAGCGGCACCAAGGCGAGCGCGAGATTGGCGACCGGCAGCGGCGTCGTTGGGATCGTGACGGGTTGGTTCGGAGGGGCGAGCGTCGTACCGGTCGCGGTCGCCACCAGTTTGTTGACCGCGCCGATCTCGCCGGCGACCAACCGGTTGACCTGTGACTGCTCGGAACCACACAGTTGGAATAGGGCGTGCAGGCGCTCGTCGTTGTCGGTCGCCATATCGCGCAACGTGGTATCGGGCCGCAAGGTTCCGGAAACCACCTTGAACAAGGAGATTCGACCGACGTACTGATCGGACACGGTCTTGAATACGTACAGCAGCGGCGACTCATTCGGGTTGGGCTCGACCAACACGGTGCGATCGCCTGCGGTGACCGCAACGGGCCGGTCGGCTGGCGACGGCCCGATCTCGCAGATGTAGTCGGCCAGGCGGTCGACACCGATCCCGGTTGCCCCCGATCCGACCAGCACGGGGAACCGGGTACCGGCCAGCAGTTCGGCGGCGAGCGTGCGTTCGAGTTCCCCAGGGGTGAACTGCTCGCCCTCGAGATAGCGCTCGAGCATGCTGTCGTCACCGGTCACGATCTCCTCGACGACCTCGTCGTGGACCTCGTGCTCGTGGGCGGCTACGTCGTCGGGGAGCGATTCGACATGGTGCTTGCCGTCTGGCTCGTACTCGTGAGCCTGCTCGCTCAGCACATCGGCGACACCGTGGAAGCTGGATTCCTCGCCGAGCGGCAATTCGAGCGGCAGGAACCCTGGGCCGAACACGGATTTCAGCTGGGCGACGACATTCTCGAAGTTGGCGCGTTGCTTGCCTTCGCGGGTGACGAACACCATCCGCGGCATCCCGAGCGCGGTGCACTTGCGCCACGCCTCGTGGCTGCCGACCTCCAGCCCGTCCGGGCGCGCTCACGACCAGCACGGCGAGATCGGCGACCGCCAGGGCGGCATCGACCTCCGCCTCGAAATCAGGGTGGCCGGGGGTGTCGAGCAGATTGATCCGGTACTCGTTGCCGTCGCTCGCCTTCCAGTCGAAGGAGGCGACGGCGAGCGACACGCTGGAACTGCGTTGGATCTCCTCTGGCTCACGATCGAGGGTGCTCGTGCCATCGTCGACCGTTCCGGCGCGGGTGGTGACGCCGGCGTGGTGGAGCAGCGCCTCGGCGAGTGTGGTCTTGCCCACCCCACCGTGACCGATCAACACAACGTTCCTGATCTGTTCGGTGAGATGTTCGTGCATCCTGCCCTCCCGGCGAGAATCCTAGGTGCCCTCGATTCTGCCGCGCCAGCCCCCTGAGCGGGAGGGTCGAAGGACCCGGTGTCAGGGTCCGACCGTCACGGTGTGCCGTTGCGGAGGTCGATGATCAAGGTGGTGCGGTCGCGCACGATCGGGAACACGCCGGCGTCGGGAGGGGAGAGTTCGCTCACGTCGATCGTGCGTCCGTCGCAATCGACGAAGTCGGAGGTGCCACGGACCTGCTCGACGACACAGGTGGCGTCACGATCGGCGGGGTAAGCCCAGTACACGCGCCATCCGTCGTGGGCGACGGTTCCGGTGTGGTCGACCACGATCGAGCGGGTGCCGATCGCCGTGCCCAACTCCGGGAACAGCAGCGGACCGTCTTCGGCGACGGTGGCGGCGAGGTTCTCGACCCTTCCGATCTCGAACGTGTCGGGCGCCAGTCGACCGCTGGCATCCGAGCCTCCGCTCGAGATGAAGGCAGCGATGCCCCACAGCACGGCACCGACCGCGGCGAACAGCACGATCCCGCCGAGCACCGGCATCACGGCACGTGCGACTGGTGATCGGAACTCGGGGATCGGCACCCACACAGTGTGCCGCGCCGGGCGCTGCTCGGCACAGGCCGTCGGCGACCGGGATCGATTTTGGGATGGGCCGGTTGGTGGAGGATCACCGTGACCGAATAGGGTGACTCTCTCGTGAAGCGCCAGTATCGCGTCGTCGTCGCCAAGCCCGGACTCGATGGGCACGACCGCGGGGCGAAGACGATCACCCGAGCGCTGCGCGACCACGGTTTCGAGGTGATCTACACCGGGCTCCACCAGACCCCCGAGCAGATCGCCGAAACCGTGCTCCAGGAGGACGCCGACGCGGTCGGACTGTCGCTGCTGTCCGGCGCACACCTCACACTGTTTCCGAGGGTGGTCGAAGAACTCGCCAAGCGCGACCTCGAGGACACGCTCGTGTTCGGGGGTGGCGTGATCCCCGATGCCGACGTGCGGGTGCTCAAAGAGCAGGGGATCGCCGAGATCTTCCAGCCCGGCGCATCGCTGCGGGCGATCAGCGCTTGGCTCGAATCCGCACTCGACGAGCACGTCGTCGACCAGTAGTGCGCACACTCTTTCGCAAACCACAGGAAGGCTGATCA
Organism: uncultured Acidimicrobiaceae bacterium; assembly: GCA_963700265.1. Taxonomy (GTDB): domain Bacteria; phylum Actinomycetota; class Acidimicrobiia; order Acidimicrobiales; family Ilumatobacteraceae; genus Ilumatobacter. The sequence goes on from CAVOWX010000018.1 coordinate 41,233, forward strand.
GTGGATCTGTTCGAATACCAGGGCAAGCAGTACTTCGCCCGCTATGACATCCCGGTGAGTCCGGGTGGCCCCGCCGACACGGTCGACGAAGCAGTCGCCGCCGCCGACGCCGCCGGGTACCCGGTCGTCGTCAAGGCGCAGGTGCAGGTCGGCGGCCGCGGCAAGGCGGGCGGCATCAAACTCGCCGACAACGCAGCCGAGGTGCGCGAGCACGCCGGCAACATCTTGGGGATGGACATCAAGGGCCACGTCGTTCGGCGGCTCTGGGTCGAGACAGCGTCCGATATCGACGAGGAGTACTACGCCTCGTACACGCTCGACCGCGCCGCCAAGCAGCACCTCCTGATGCTGTCACGCGAGGGTGGCGTGGAGATCGAAGTTGTCGCCGAGCAGAACCCCGACGCGATCGTCAAGGTCCACATCGACCCGGTCGACGGTTTCGACCTCGCAGCGGCGATGAAGGCATGCGTCGCCGCCAAGCTGCCCGAGCGGGCGCTCGACGGCGCCGCCGACATCCTCGTCAAGCTGTATCGCTGCTTCACCGAGGGTGACTGCGACCTGGCCGAGATCAATCCGCTGATCCTCAAGCCGACCGGTGAGGTGCACGCACTCGACGCCAAGGTCACGCTCGACGACAACGCCGAGTTCCGGCATCCCGAGTGGGACGCCTTCCGTGGCCTGACCGAGATGGACGAGCGCGAGAAGATGGCTGCCGAGAAGGGTCTTCAGTACATCGGGCTCGAAGGCTCGGTCGGCATCATCGCCAACGGCGCCGGTCTGGCGATGTCGACGCTCGACGTCGTCAACCAGGTCGGTGGGGCAGCTGCCAACTTCCTCGACATCGGCGGCGGCGCCAACGCCGACGTGATGGCCGGGGCGCTGGAAGTGATCAACTTCGACGAGAGCGTCAAGTCGATCTTCATCAACATCTTCGGTGGCATCACCCGCGGCGACGAGGTCGCCAGGGGCATCGTCGAAGCGCTCGGTCGGGTCGACCTGAAGTCCCCGATCGTGATCCGGCTCGACGGCACCAACGCCGAAGAGGGTCGCCAGATTCTGGCCGACGCCGGCATCCCCCCCGAGAAACTGCGCTCCGAGCCCACGATGCTCGAAGCCGCCCGAGCCGCCGTCGCGCTGGCCAACTGAGACTGCACACGAAGGAAGATCGAACGACATGGCAATTTTCGTCAATGAACACACCAAGGTGATCGTCCAGGGTCTCACCGGGGGCCAGGGCAAGTACCACGGCCTGCGCAACAAGGCCTACGGCACCCAGATCGTCGGCGGCGTCACGCCCGGCAAGGGTGGCCAGGACGTCGAGGGCATCCCGATCTTCGACTCGGTCGCCGAAGCGGTCGCTGCGACCGGGGCCAACGCCTCGTTCGCCGCCGTACCACCGAAGTTCGCGCCCGGCGCGATCCTCGAGGCGGCCGAGGCAGGGATCGGGTTCGTGGTGTGCATCACCGAGGGCATCCCCGCTCAGGATGAAGCGAAGGTGTTCAACACCTTGCTGCGCGATTTCCCGAACACCCGCCTGCTCGGCCCGAACTGCCCCGGCATCATCAGCCCCGGCAAGTGCAACATCGGCATCACCGCCGGTGAGATCGCCCAGCCCCCAACGGCCGGTGGCCCGAACGTCGGCATCGTCAGCCGCAGCGGCACGCTCACCTACCAGGCGCTGTACGAGTTGAAGCAGAAAGGGATCGGCGTCACCACCTGTGTCGGGATCGGTGGCGACCCGGTTCCGGGCACCAACTTCATCGACTGCCTGAGCGAGTTCCAGGCCGACCCGGAGACGCACGCGATCATGATGATCGGCGAGATCGGCGGCTCGGCCGAGGAGGAAGCGGCCGACTACATCAAGGCCAACGTCACCAAGCCGATGAGCGCCTACATCGCCGGAGTCACCGCCCCGGCCGGCAAGAAGATGGGCCACGCCGGCGCCATCGTGTCCGGCGGCAAGGGCACCGCCCAAGGCAAGATGGACGCCCTCGCCGCCGCCGGAGTGCAAGGTCGGCCTCAACCCGACCGAAGCCGGCGAACTGATGGCCGAACTCATCGCCGGGCTGTAGCTCGAACGGATCGTCCCGAGGACGCGAAACGGCCCCACCCGATCGGGTGGGGCCGTTCGTCGTTTTGGACCGAACCGCTGGTCGAGCGGCCGCCTGGCCGCAACCGCGATCAGGCGGGGGGCGGGAGAGGCGGCGCGTCGTCGTCGCCGCCGTCGAAGGCGCCCTTGATCTTGTTGATGTCGGCGAGGTCCTTGATGTTGCCACCGCTGGCGGTGAAGCTCATCACGCCACCTGCAGCGGCCACGATGCCCGAGATGAAGGCGAGGATCATGCCGATCCCACGGTCGACGCCGTCGATCGCCCGGGTTGAAGAGGATGCGGATCAGGAGCAGCACTGCGCCGAGCAGCGTGGCGAAGGCGATCACCATCGGCCACGGCAGTCCGCCGTCCTTGATCGTGCCCTGCACCCTCAGGAAGGTCGACGACAGCCGCACCGATCAACAGGATCCACGGGACGGTGCCGGTGAAGAAGAAATCGAAGGCGTTACCGCCGCCGTACGGACCGATCTTGCACCCAGTCGAGGAACGTGCCGAAGATGAGCATCCCGAGCCCGCCGCCGATGACCAGCCAGTCGTTCGTCTTGAATTTGCTGAAGTCCATGTTGTCCTGTCTCCTGTCGTGAGAATCCCCGCTCCGCAACGTAGTCCCTCGGGCAGTCGCCGACGCGACATCCACGTCGGCTGACATTTCGTCTGCTTGTTGGATCGTCATCGCCGCCGGCTGACTACGGTCCAGTCACGTGCCCACCGCCTTGCTCTCCGTCTATGACAAATCCGGAATCGCCGAGTTCGCCAAGGCGCTCCACGAACTCGGATGGAACATCGTGTCGAGCGGCGGCACGGCCCGTGTCGTGGCCGAGCGTCGGCGTACCCGTCACCGATGTCGCCGACCTGACCGGTGTGCCGGCGATCCTCGACCATCGGGTCGTCACACTGCATCCGAAGGTGCACGGCGGGCTTGCTGGCCGACCCCACCAAGCCCGAGCATCAGGCCGACATGGCCGAGTACGGGATCGAGCCGATCTCGCTGGTGGTCAGCAATCTGTATCCGTTCGCCGGCGAGCCGGGGATCGAGCTGATCGACATCGGCGGGCCGGCGATGGTGCGGGCATCGGCCAAGAACCACGCCCATGTGGCGATCCTGGTCGACCCGGCCGACTACCCGGCCGTGCTGGCCGAGATCGGCGAACACGGCGAGGTCACGCTGGCGACCCGCCGCCGCCTGGCGCGTGATGCGTTCGCCCACACCGCTGCCTACGACGCCGCGATCGTCACGTGGTTCGACGCCACCGAGCCCAACCCCGAACCGCTGCCGCGTACTCTGCACGCTGCGTTGGAACGGGCCGAGATCCTGCGCTACGGCGAGAATCCTCACCAACAGGGCGCCCGCTACCGCTTCGCCGGCGCGACGAGTTGGTGGGACACCATGACCCAACACGGGGGCAAGGCGCTGAGCTACCTCAACCTCTACGACACCGAGGCCGCATGGCGGCTGGTGCATCGATTCGACGACCCGGCATGTGTCGTCGTCAAACACGCCAACCCGTGCGGCGTGGCGGTCGGCACCGACGCGGCCGACCCGATCGCCGACGCCTACGTGAAGGCCAACGCCTGCGACCCGGTCAGCGCCTTCGGTGGGATCGTCGCCGTCAACCGAACCGTGACGGCGGCGATGGCGCAACCGCTCAGCGAGGTGTTCACCGAAGTCGTCATCGCTCCCGGTTTCGACGACGACGCGCTCGAGATTCTGCTCGCCAAGAAGAACATGCGGGTGATCACGGCCGAGCCTCCCTGCCGAGTGGCCGTTCGATCTGAAGCCGCTCGACGGTGGCTTCATCGTGCAGCAACCCGACCTGGTCTCGATCGACCGCTCAGGTTGGCAGGTCGTCACCGAGGCGCAGCCGACCGACGATCAGTGGGACGACCTCGTGTTCGCCTGGCAGGTCTGTGCGGCGGTCACCAGCAACGCCATCGTCTACGTGAAGGACCGCCAGGCGTTCGGCATCGGTGCCGGCCAGCAGAACCGGCTCGACTCGGCCCGCATCGCGGCCGACCGCTCCGACGGCCGTGCCGACGGCGGGATCTGCGCCAGCGACGCCTTCTTCCCGTTCCGAGACGGCCTCGACGCTGCCGCCGCGGCGGGTATCAAGGCGGTGATCCAGCCCGGCGGCAGCGTTCGCGACGAGGAAGTGATCGCGGCGGCCGACGAACACGGCATCGCCATGGTCTTCACCCACCAACGTCACTTCCGCCACTGATTTCGAGTTGGGAGTTGTGCCAGGCACAACTCCCAACTACTTGGCCAGAGCCTCTACCACTTCGGCTACTGGGAGGGCTGTCAGGGAGGTTGGGGGGACGAGGAGTTTGCGGTCTCTCGAGCCTCCTCCGACGATCACCTTGGTGCACTCCATCACCTTGGCATCGATCCAGATCGGCAGGCCTGGGGGCAGGCCGTAGGGGGTCACCCCTCCGATCTGCATGCCGGTCAGTTCGGCGGTTTCGTCGGCCGAGGCGAACGATGCTTTGCGAGTGCCGAGCCGCTTGCGTACGACGCCGTTGACATCGAGCCTCGTCGTCGCCAGCACCATGCAGACGGCATAGACCCGAGGGTCTCCCTTGCCGACCACGACGATCGCATTCGCAGATTGCTCGGGCGAGTACCCGTACGCCTCACAGAACTCAGCCGTGTCGGCGAGCGCCGGATCACACGCCACGAGCTCGTACGCCACGCCCGTCGCTGCTGCGGCGGCCAGTACAGGATCGACGATCGAGTCGGACATGCCTGCACGATAGAGGGCGAACGATGACGGGATGTGCCTGGCACATCCCGTCAGCAATGACAGCCGAATCGGTGGTCGGCGGGCGATACTGGTCCGAATGGCTGATGCCACCTACGCCCCTGCGCGCCCCCGACGGGCGGCATCGCACCTGAGCAGAGTTCCGTACCTGCCCGGGCTCGACGGTATGCGTGCGCTCGCCGTGATCGGGGTGCTGATCTACCACGCCAACACGGAGTGGCTGGCGGGCGGGTTCCTCGGCGTCGAAGTGTTCTTCGTGATCAGCGGCTATCTGATCACGCTGCTGTTGATGGCCGAGCGTGAATCGACCGGAACGGTTCGGGTCGGCGAGTTCTGGATGCGACGCGCCCGCCGTTTGCTGCCGGCGTTGTTCGTGATGCTGTTCCTGCTGCTCACGTACACGTGGATGTTCAAGTCCGACACGCTCGGCAAGCTGCGCGGCGACATGCTCGGCGGGCTGTTCTACGTGTCGAACTGGTACCAGATCTGGGTCGGCCAGGGGTACAGCGCCTCGGGCGACTTCGCCCCGTTGCGGCATCTCTGGAGCCTTGCCGTCGAGGAGCAGTTCTACCTGCTCTGGCCGATCGTGATGCTGTTGCTGCTGAGGCGCAACGGCACCCGCAACCTGGCGCTCACGGCGCGCTGGCTGGTGCTCGCTGCGCTGCTGGTGTCGGTCGTGACCGCCGTGCTGTACCACCCCGGCCGGATCGGCGAATGCACGCATCAATCCCGAGGCGTACTGGACGATCGGTGAGCGATGCGTCTCGAAGGCCGACACGTTGTACCTGTCGACGATCACCCGCTCGAGCGGTCTGCTGCTCGGCGCAGCGTTCGCCATGATCTGGCGGCCGGTGGCGATCATGCGCGGCCCGCTACGCGCGCGCCAACCGGCTGCTCGACCTGGTCGCCCTGATCGGACTGGCGCTGCTCGGCCTGTTCGCCTGGAAGATCCACTTCATCACGCCGTCCGGTGCCGACGCCTGGCTGTTCCGGGGCGGACTGCTGGCGACCGGCGTCGCCACGCTGATGGTGATCGCCGCCGTGACCCACCGCGGCACGTTGATCGGCAAGCTGCTCGGCAACCCGGTGTTGAGCTACATCGGCACCCGGTCGTACGGGTTGTACCTGTACTCCTGGCCGATCTACCAGATCATCCGCAAGGTCGCCGGCAACTCGTTGACGTTCAACCAGTTCGTGGTGGCGATGGTGGCGACGCTGATCATCACCGAACTCTCCTACACGTACATCGAAACACCGATCCGGCGTCGCGAGGTCGGCATCTGGTGGGACAGCCTGCGTCGTCGCCGCGACCCGGTCCCTCGCCAACTCGTCGCCGGAACCGTCGTCGTCAGTCTGGCGTTGCTGTCGTTCGGCGTGCTGCGGCTCGGATTGGCCGAGGTCGAGCGCAACGAGATCGACCAAGCGCTCGTCGAGGGTGAGGGGAACATCACGAGCCTCGACGACCTGCTGGGAACCGGGGCAGGTGCCGACGAGGGCGCCGCAGCCGGTCGACCCGACCGTGACCCAACCCACAGAGCCCCCGGCCGAGTCGGTTCCCGGTGTCCCCGCTGCCGAGACCACGACGACCACCTCCACCACGACCACCACCACCACGCTGCCGCTCGAACCGGTCAGCTATTTCGCGATCGGCGACTCGGTGATGCTCGGCGCCGCCGGTGTGCTGAGCGATCGGGGCTACATCGTCAACGCCGAGAAGAGCCGTCAGATGATCGACATGGTGCCGGTCATGAAGCAGCTCGGCGATGCCAACCTGTTCGGCGATCCGATCATCGTTCATCTCGGCACCAACGGGCCGTTCACCAAGGAGACGCTCGACGATTTCCTGCGTCCGTTGAGCAACGTGCCCAATGTGTTGTTGATCAACATCCGCGCCAACCGTGCATGGACCGCCCAGAACAACGCTCTCCTGGCGGCCCGTGACAGCCCCAACGACAACATCATCTTGATCGACTGGAACTCGCTGTCGAACAACTGCCCAGGAAACTGCTTTGCGGCTGACGGCATTCACCTGTCGGCGGACGGCCAGAAGTTCTACGCCGACCTGATCGGTGACTGGACCGGCAAGTAACCGGAGGCGGTCGCATCTTGCGTGCGAGCCGAGCGCGTTGGGTCGGCGAGGGGTCGTGGGCGTACGCTCGGTTCTATGACTTCACCAGTTCGCGTTGCAGTGACCGGCGCCGCCGGCCAAATCGGTTACTCCCTGTTGTTCCGCATCGCATCGGGCTCGATGCTCGGGCCGGACACGCCGATCGCCCTCCAGTTGCTCGAGATCACGCCCGCCCTCGGGGCGCTCGAAGGGGTGCGGATGGAGCTCGACGACTCGGCCTTCCCGTTGCTCACCGAGGTCGTGTGCACCGACGACGCCGACGTCGCCTTCGGCGATGCCGACGTGGCGTTGCTCGTCGGGGCGATGCCCCGCAAGGACGGCATGGATCGCTCCGATCTGCTGTCGGCCAACGGCGGCATCTTCAAGCCTCAGGGACAGGCGCTGTCGCGCTCGGCCAAGAAGGACGTCAAGGTGCTCGTGGTCGGCAACCCGGCCAACACCAACTCGCTGATCGCCATGAACAACGCCCCAGACCTCGACCCCGGCCGCTTCACCGCCATGACCCGGCTCGACCACAACCGGGCGATGTCACAGCTCGCCACCAAGCTCGGCGTCAGCGTCAACGACGTGAAGAAGATGACGATCTGGGGTAACCACTCGAACACCCAGTACCCCGACCTGTTCCACTGCGAGGTCAACGGGCGCTCGGCGTACGACGCCGTCGGTGATCACGAGTGGGTCGATCAGACCTACATCCCCACCGTCGCGACCCGCGGCGGGGCGATCATCAAGGCCCGTGGCGCCTCGTCGGCCGCATCGGCTGCCAACGCAGCGGTCGATCACATCCGCTCGTGGTCGCTCGGCACACCAGACGGCGACTGGGTCTCGATGGGTGTCCCGTCCGACGGCAGCTACGGCGTGCCAGAGGGCATCATCTCCAGCTTCCCGTGCGTCTGCAAGAACGGCGACTACGAGATCGTCCAGGGTCTCGACATCGACGACTACAGCCGCGCCAAGATCGACGCCTCGGCGGCCGAACTGGTCGGCGAGCGCGACGCGGTGGCCGGCCTCGGCCTGATCTGATCCCGGAGGGGTCAGACCCCTGACGCCGGTCGAACCCGCGTCCGGTGTCAAACCCGAGTTGTAAGGTCGGGTTTTAGGGCTTATCGTTGCTGCGATGAGTGACACCTGGGGTTTCGAGACCAAGCAGATCCACGTCGGCGGCGAACCCGACCCGACCACCGGCGCCCGCGCCGTGCCGATCTACCAGACCACGTCGTACGAGTTCCGCGACACCGAGCATGCTGCCAACCTGTTCGGCCTGGCCGAGGTCGGCAACATCTACACCCGCATCATGAACCCCACGCAGGCGGCACTCGAGGCTCGCATCAATGCGCTCGAGGGTGGCTGCACGACGGCGATCGGGATCCCTGGCACGCTCGTCGTCGCCTCCGGCCAGTCGGCCGAGACGCTGGCGATTCTCACGCTGTGCGAGTCGGGCGACCATGTCGTCGCCTCGCCGTCGCTGTACGGCGGCACCTACAACCTGCTCCACTACACGCTGCCGAGGATGGGCATCGAGGTGTCGTTCGTCGACGACCCCGACGACCTCGACGGCTGGCGCGCAGCGGTGCGACCGAACACCAAGGCGTTCTTCGGCGAGGTGTTCGCCAACCCGCGCAACAACTTCCTCGACATCGAGAACATCGCCGACATCGCCCACGAGAACGGCATCCCGCTGATCGTCGACAACACGGTGCCGACCCCGTACCTCGTGCAGCCACTCAAGTGGGGCGCCGACATCGTGATCCACTCGCTGACCAAGTTCATCGGCGGCCACGGCAACTCGATCGGTGGATCGATCACTGACGGTGGCACGTTCGACTACGGCGCCTCCGGCCGGTTCGCCAACTTCACCGATCCCGACCCCAGCTATCACGGCCTGGCGTACTGGACGGCACTCGGTCACGGCTCGTTCATCCTCAAAGCCCGGGTCCAGATGTTGCGCGACCTCGGCATGGCGATCTCGCCGTTCAACGCCTTCCAGATCCTGCAGGGGGTCGAGACCCTGAGTCTGCGGATGGATCGGCACTGGGAGAATGCCCAGAAGGTCGGCGAGTACCTCGACGCCCACGCCCAGGTTTCGAGCGTGTCGTACGCCGGCCTCGAATCGAGCCCATGGCACGACCGCACCCGCGTGTACGGCGGCGGCAAGGGCTACGGCTCGGTCATCGCCTTCGACATCGAGGGCGGAGTCGATGCCGGCAAACGGTTCGTCGAGGCGCTCTCGCTGCACAGCCACGTCGCCAACATCGGCGACGTGCGCAGTCTCGTGATCCAACCCGCCACCACCACCCACAGCCAGCTCTCGGGTGACGAGCAATTGGCTGCTGGCGTGACACCCGGTCAGGTGCGCCTGAGCGTCGGCCTCGAGTCGATCGACGACATCCTGGCCGACCTCGATCGAGGCTTCGCCGCAGCCGCAGGCTGAGCTCGAACTGGCGGCGGCTCGTTAGCCTGCCGTCCGTGACATCCGAGGAAGGCATCTGGGCCGGTCGATACCTGCCGGTCACGATCGCCAATCTCACCATCATCGCGATCGCCGCCTTCGACGGGCTGGCGATCGTGGCTGCGCTGCCGAACATCACCAAGGACCTCGGTGACGTCGCTCTCGTTCCTTGGGTGATCACGGCCTACCTCGCCACGTCTGCCGTGGCCGTGATCGTGGCGGGCCCGATCATCGACGCCGTCGGCGTTCGCCGCACGTTTCGGGTCACCGGTGTCTGGTTCCTCGTCTGGAGCGCCGCCGCCGCGGCTGCCCCGAACCTTCCGGTGTTGATCGCTATTCGCGTCATGCAGGGACTCGGTGGCGGGCTGGTGATCGCCGTGGCACTAGCTTCGGTCGGCCTGGCCTACCCGCACAAGCTGCGGCCGCGCGCCTTCGCCGCCAACTCGTTGGTCTGGGGAGGAATGGGCTTCGGTGGGCCGGCGGTGGCAGGAGCGTTGCTCACTCTCGGTGACTGGCGCTCGATCTTCCTGGTGCAGCTCCCGCTGACCGCACTGGCGCTCGCCGTCGGGTGGCGCACGTTGCCGAGCACCCGCGACCGTCCGGCCAAGGTGCCGATCGACTGGACCGGCGTGCTGCTGTTGTCGATCCTCACGTTCGCATCGTTGGTGGCGGTGTCCGAGATCGGCGCCCGCTGGTGGTTGGCAGGCGTCGGTGTCGCGATCACGGCGGTCAGCGCCGCTACGTATTGGCGCCACAGCGGACGGGTCGCTGATCCGGTGCTGCACCGCGAGCACCTCGACGCGGTCACCGTTGCGATGGGTTCACATCACGAGCGGGCTGGTGCTGATCGCCGGGCTGGCGACCGACAACTACCTGCCGCTCTACGTGCAGACCACCCGCGGCCGCTCCGAGGGTTTCGCTGCGTTCTCGCTGGTGTTCCTCACCGTCGGGTGGACGACCGGCTCGGTGGTGTTCAGCCGGCTGTTGACCAGTTGGCGCGAGGCGGACGTGGTGTCGATGGGCGCAACGCTGGTGGTGCCGTCGGTCGCCCTGTCGGGCTTGGCGATCGCCTGGGACTGGCCGCTCTGGGTGGTGTTCGGTGGGTTCACATTTGTCGGACTGTCGATCGGGTTCGTGTCGACGGCCGGGCTGACCCTGCTGCAGGCCAGCAGCGCCGAGTCGGAGATGGGCCGTACGAACGCCGCCCATCAGTTCATTCGCACGCTGTGCATCACCTATGGCGTCGCACTCGGCGGGGCGATCCTGCTGCTCGTGGTGGATCGGCGGGTCGGCGACATCGACTCGGTTCGTGATGTGCTGGCCGGCGAGGACGTCGTGTTGGGGGAGCAGACCGCGAGCGCGATCGGCGCCGGCCTGGCTTGGACCACGCTGCTGGCGGCCGTCGTCGGCGTGGGGTGTCTGCTGACCGCCCGCCGCCTCGCTACGAGCACGCGGCAGGGTGCCGATCCGTCAGTCTGACGTTCCGTCGTCGTTGCGTTGTTCGCGGAGGAACTGTTCGAACTCGGCGCCGAGGTCGTCGGCGGACGGGATCGCCGCCTCGGCCCTGCGATCGTGTTCCTGCTCCAGCATCCGGGTGTAGAACTGGAGTTGCACGTCGTCGTCGACGACCTCATCGTGGAGCGATCGCCAGCGGGCGATCTCCTCGGCCAGCTCCCCGTCGTCGTCGGGCACGGGCACGTTGAGCACGTGTGAGAGGTGAGTCTGCAGCGCTGCAACCGCTTGCGGATGCTCGGCATTCATCAGGTAGTGCGGCACGCCGACCCGCAGCGAAACCGAAGGGATGCCGGCGTCGGCGAGGTCGGCCTGGATGACGCCGACGACACCGGTGATGCCCTCGTACGTGGGCTGTCCGATGCCGAGCCGGCGCGCCAAGTTGGCATCGGTGGTGCTCCCGGTCACGAGCGGCGTGCGGGTGTGCGGCACCGCTTCGGCAGCCGACCCGACGGTCACCACTGCTTCGCAGCCGAGTTGTCGGGCGACTGCTGTAATGCAGGCCGAATAGGTGCGCCAGCCGAGGTGTGGCTCGACGCCGACCAGCACGACCAGATCGCGACCACCTCGTCCGCGGACGACATCGAACTGGTTCTCCGGCCAACGAATCAGGCGCACCTCGCCTTCCCCCTCCTCCAGCTCGACCTGCGGGCGTTCCTGGGTGAAGTCGTAGAACGGGTCGGGGTCGATTTCGCCGATCGTGATGGCGGTGTCGGCGGGGGCGAACCGGTCGACCGCCGTCGTGGCGGCGCCGCCGATGTCGAACAGGCCGGTGAGGGCGATCAGCATCACGGGTGATCGCAACGGGCCGAGCCCCTCGAGCTCCAGTTGCAGCACCTCGTCGACGTCCACGATCAACCAGTGTGTCAGGCGCTCAGCGACTCGACGACGGTGTCGATGCAGCGGGTGAGGGCCTCGATGTCGGCCGGATCGACGGCCGGGAACATGCCGACCCGAAGCTGGTTGCGTCCGAGCTTGCGATAGCTGTCGGTGTCGAGCACCCCGTTCGCCCGCAGCACGGCCGACACGGTGTCGGCGTCGATCGAGTCGTCGAGGTCGATCGTTGCCACGACCGGCGAGCGCTTGGCCGGATCGGCCACGAACGGTGTCGCCCACGGGCGCTGCTCGGCCCAGCCGTACATGATCGCCGCCGACTCGTCGCTGCGCCCGGCGCACCATTCCAGCCCACCGTTGGCGTTCATCCACTGCACTTGGGTGTCGAGCATGATCAACGTCGCGACGGCCGGCGTGTTGTACGTCTGGTCGGCGCGGCTGTTGGTGAGGGCGATCCCGAGGTCGAGCGAGGCCGGCCGCCATCGGTCGCCCGCAGCGATCCGTTCGATCCGCTCGACGGCGGCGGGGGAGCACGCCGCCAGCCACAGCCCACCGTCGGCGGCGAAACACTTCTGGGGAGCGAAGTAGTACACGTCGACGTCGGCAGGGTTCCAGCGCAACCCACCTGCGCCGGAGGTGGCGTCGACGGCGACCAGGGCGGCTTCGTCGGTGCCGCCGGGCCGGGCCAGCTGCATGGCGACACCGGTCGATGTCTCGTTGTGGGTCAGGGCGTACAGATCGATACCTTCGGTGGCGACCGCGTCAGGGTGATCCCCGGTGGCGCTCTGGATGACCTCGGGCTGGTCGAGGTGTGGCGCCGCTGCACACGCCTCGGCGAACTTCGACGAGAACTCGCCGAACACCAGATGCTGGCTGCGCTGCTCGACGAGTCCGAATGTGGCCGCGTCCCAGAACACGGTGGTGCCGCCGTTGCCGAGCACGACCTCCCAACCATCGGGCAGCGAGAACAGGTCGCTCAAGCCGGATCGGATCGAACCGACGAGCGACTTGACCGGCGGCTTGCGATGTGAGGTGCCCATCAACGTGGTGGAACCGGCGGTGATGGCGGCGATCTGCTCGACCCGCACCTTGGAGGGGCCACAGCCAAATCGTCCGTCGGCCGGCAGCAACGAATCAGGAATTCGGATGGTCTGAGGATCCACGCCCACAGCATGGCAGCGCCCCTCCCCGGTTCCGACCAACTCTTGGGGAACCGGGCGGGGAATCGGGGGGATTCTCTGGCAGCATTGACGGCGTGAACCGAACCTCGCAACGACTCGCCGCCATCGCTCCTTCCGCGACCCTCGCCGTCGACGCCAAGGCCAAGGCACTCCAGGCCGCCGGTGAGAACGTCGTCGGCTTCGGAGCGGGTGAACCCGACTTCCCGACGCCGGCCCACATCGTCGAGGCCGCGGTCGCCGCCTGTCGCGATCCGAAGAACCACCGCTACTCGCCGGCCGGCGGCCTGCCCGAGCTGAAAGAGGCGATCGCCGCCAAGACCTTGCGCGACTCGGGCTACCAGGTCGATGCCGGCCAGGTCTTGGTGACCAACGGTGGCAAGCATGCCGTCTACACCGCATTCGAGGCGCTGTGCGATCCGGGCGACGAGGTGCTGCTTCCCGCTCCGTACTGGACCACCTATCCCGAGGCGATCACGCTCGCCGGCGGCGTGCCAGTGGTGATCGACACCACCGACGACACCGGCTTCAAGGTCACGATCGAGCAGCTCGACGCGGCCCGCACCGAGCGCACGAAGGTGTTGCTGTTCGTCAGCCCCGACAACCCCTCCGGAGCGGTCTACAGCCCGGCCGAGGTGAAGGCGATCGGCGAATGGGCGGTCGCCAACCAGGTCTGGGTGGTCACCGACGAGATCTACGAGCACCTGACCTACGGCGGCAACGAGTTCGCCTCGATGGCGACCCTGGTACCAGAGCTCGCCCCGCAGTGCCTCGTGCTCAACGGCGTCGCCAAGACCTACGCCATGACCGGATGGCGGGTCGGCTGGTTGATCGGCCCCAACGACATCGTCAAGGCCTGCACCAACTTCCAGAGCCACGTCACCTCGAACGTCGCCAACGTCGCCCAGCGGGCGGCGCTGGCCGCCGTGTCGGGCTCGCTCGACGACGTCGTGATGATGCGCCAAGCGTTCACTCGGCGCGGTACCAACATGCATCGCATGCTCAACGAGATCGCCGGCGTCACCTGTATCGAGCCCGAGGGCGCCTTCTACTGCTTCCCCAACGTGACGGGGCTGCTCGGCCGCGACATCAACGGTCAGTCGGCGTCGACCACGCTCGAACTCGCCGACCTGGTGCTCGAGCAGGCAAAGGTGGCGTTTGTGCCCGGCGAGGCGTTCGGCGCACCCGGCTATGCCCGCTTCAGTTTCGCCCTCGGCGACGCCGACATGGAAGAGGGCATCCGGCGGATCGCCGAGCTGGTCAGGTAGAACGACCCAGGTGGCATCCCGTTCGACGCTGAACAACAAGGCGAACGAATGGGCGGCGCGCCTGGCGAGCCGGATCAGCCCCGCCGACGCGGCCAGGATCTCTGAGCGAATTCTGGCGACCGTCGACGACGTGTCGAGCAACCGGTGGGACGCCGCCAAGCGGCGGGCCGACGGGTTGCCCAATGGCATCAGGCCGGAGAAGATCAAGACACTCACCGATTCGTTCTCCCGTGAACTCGGTGCAGCAGGGGCGGCGGCCGGCGCTGCCGCTGCGGCACCAGCGGTCGGAACGGCGGCCACGATGATGGCGGCCACCGCCGAACTGGCGTGGTTCACGGCCCGCGCCGGCGACCTGATCCTGACGATCGCTGCAACCCACGGCCGTCCCGAACCGACCGTCGACGAACGGCGAGCATGGGTGCTGGCGGTGCTCATCTACGGCAGTTCTGCCAAGGACGGCTTCTCGCGGGCGATCAACGAGGCGACGACGGGTGTTGCGCCGGCGAGCGATCGCAAGGTTCCGCTCGCCACGATCCAGATCGCCAACCGGGTGATGAGCCGGTCCCTCGTGCGGCGATACGGCTCGCGCCGGGCGGCGATCGCCTTGGGGACGGCACTCCCCGTCGGCATCGGCGCCGTGATCGGTGGCAGCGCCAACTATGCCGCGATCCGGGCGCTCGCCCGCAACGCCGACAAGTTCTTCACCACGCTGCCCTACTCGGCGATCGACGTCGACTCGACCGACGTCACCGGCAGGCTGCTCGGTCCCTGATCCCACAACGATCGGTTAGGTTGAGATCAACTCGTGGCAACACCACGGTCGGCGCCTTCCTGGCGTGGGCCAACGATCGTGTCGCGGGCTGAGGTCGCAATGTCGATCGTGCAGGTGCGAGGTGTGCGCAAGGTCTATCCGGACGGATTCGTCGCGGTCGATGAGATCGACCTCTCGATCGCCGATGGGGAACTGTTCGTGTTGGTCGGCCCCTCGGGGTGCGGCAAGTCCACGCTGCTGCGCATGATCGCCGGGCTCGAATCGATCAGCGGCGGCGAAGTGCTCGTCGACGGTGAGCGGGTCAACGACGTTCCGACGAACACCAGAAACCTGTCGATGGTGTTCCAGAGTTCGACGCTGTACCCGCACATGACCGTCGCCGAGAACCTCGGCTTCCCGCTCAGGATGGCCGGCGAAAGCAAGGCGTCGATCGCCGAGGCAGTCACTCGTGTGGCTGGGCTGCTCGGACTCACGTCACAGCTCGATGCGCGACACCAGGCACTGTCAGGTGGCGAGCGTCAGCGGGTGGCGATGGGCAGAGCAATCGTCCGCGAGCCCGACTTGTTGTTGATGGACGAGCCGATGTCCAACCTCGACGCAAGGTTGCGGACCGAGCTCCGGTCCGAACTGCTGCTGCTGCAACGCCGACTCGGAACCACGACCGTGTACGTCACACACGACCAGGTCGAGGCGATGGCGCTCGGCGACCGGGTGGCGGTCATGCGTGCCGGCCTGGTCGTCCAGTGCGGCGCACCCGTGGATGTGTACCGTCGCCCGAAGAACATGTTCGTCGCCCAGTTCCTCGGCAGTCCACCGATGAATCTGCTGGTCGGTCGACTCGTGCAGGAAGGGTCCGGACTCGGCCTGACGGTCGGACCGCATCGGATCTCGCTCGGCGACGTCGCCACGAATTGGCCAGGACTCGACTGCCGGGTCGGGGAAGCACTGGTCGTCGGCATCCGGCCGGATGCATTCCGCCGCGATCCGCACGGCGAGTTCGAGCTCAGTGTCCGGTTCCACGAACAGATCGGAACCATGCAGTGGATCCACGCCGTGTCCGATGCCCCGGTGATCGATACATCGGACTCGGCCCCAACAGGTTCCCCGACGATCGTGGCCGCAGTCGAGGGTCGCGGGGAAGTGAGTCTGTGGCAGCCGCTACGGCTCGGCGTCGATCACACTCGGCTGCACCTGTTCGATCCTGAAACTGGGCTGACACTGCGCCCAACCTGACCACTCCGCTCCACGCAGCAAACCGGGTCCGGCACGGGCGGTTTGCTGCACAGAACGGGGTGGGGGTAAGACTTTGGGATGGCGACAGCACAGCCGGGCATCTTCTCGCTGGGGACCCGCACCCACCTCCACCTCGAGTTCGATGTCGAGGCCCCCGATCGGTTGCTGGCAGCCGTCGGCAGAGTGCGCGACGTCGCCAACTCGGTCGCCGGGGTAAACCTCGTCGTCGGATTCGGACCTGGGTTGTGGGGTCGCCTGGTGCCGGGCCAGGGGCCTGCCGGCCTGGTCGACTTCGCATCGATCGTCGGTCCCGACGGCTTCGCGATGCCGGCCGCTCAGCATGACCTGTGGTTGTGGCTGCACGGCAGTTCGACCGACGCCGTGTTCGATCTCGGGCGACAGGCTGTCTCGGAACTCGCCGGCGTCGCCTCGGTCGCCGCCGAACAGTGGTCGTTCGTGTACCACGCCAGCCAGGATCTGACCGGGTTCGAAGATGGCACCGAGAACCCGCCGATCGACGAAGCGATGACGGTGGCAACCATTCCGGCTGGGCAACCGTGTGCCGGCGGCAGCGTGGCCCTGCTCCAGCGCTGGGTCCACGATCTCGACGGCTTCAGCCGGCTCGACGTTTCAGAACAGGAGTTGGTGTTCGGTCGTACCAAGGACGGCAGCGTCGAACTCGACGAGTCGGTGCAGTTGCCGACGGCGCACGTCTCGCGGGTGGTCGTGGAGGACGACGAGGGCGAAGAGCTGGAGGTCTACCGCCGGTCGACCGCCTTCGGGGGAGTGCAGCAACACGGATTGATGTTCGTAGGGTTCAGCGCCGACCAGGCCCGGCTCGACCGGATGCTGCGCCGAATGGCCGGCGTCGAAGACGGCGTCCGTGACCGGCTCACCGAGTTCTCGACCCCGACCGCCGGCGCCTGGTACGTCGTCCCCCCGATCGAGTTGCTCTAGTGCCCCGTTCTGTGCAGCGGGCAGCCTTTCGCACCCGATTTGCCGAATAGCACGGGGTTGGTGGGGTGGGGGGATCAGATGTCGACGTGGGTGCCGATGTCGAGGCTGCGGTTGGGTGGTAGGTCGAAGTAGACCGCAGGGTCGCCGGCGTTGCGGAACAGGAACACGAACAGGTGCTCGCGCCACGGCGCCATGCCCGGTCGATCGGTCACCGAGATTCTCTCGCGACCGAGGAAATAGGTCGTGTGCTCGGGGTCGAACGTGAGACCGTCCAACAACAGGTTGCCGAGGTCATCGGCGAGATTGGTCGGATCCGTGAAGCCGTAGCGCATTTCCAGGCTGTGGAAGCCCATCCCGTGGTGGGTGATGCGGTCACGCTCGGCCGGGTTCACGTGTGCTCGCTCGTCGGTCGTCACCGACACGAAGACGACCGTCTCGTGCAAGCTGTCGTTGTAGCGGATGTTGGCCAACAGCGACGGAGGTATCTGGCCCGGCGTGCGGTGCAGGTAGACACCGGTGCCGGCATGGCGCGTCGGGGCGTTCTTGCCGAGGTCGGCGACGAATCGGTCGATCGTGAGGCCGGCCCGGGCGACATGGGCGGTCAGCAGCTTGCGGCCGGTGCCCCAGGTGGTGAAGAGCGTGAACCCGACCAACCCGATCGCCAACGGAATCCAGCCACCCGAGGGCACTTTGAACAGGTTTGCGATCACGAAGGCGAGATCGAGCACGAACAGGGGAGTGGTGACCAGCACGATTCTGATGGTCGACCAGTGCCAGCGTTGCTTGGCGACAGCGGCGATCAAGACCGTCGTGATGATCATCGTGAGGGTGACCGCCACGCCGTACGCAGCGGCCAACTTGGTCGATGACCGGAACGTGAGCACGAGCGTGATGCAGGCGGCCAGCAGGAACCAGTTGACGGCGGGTACATACACCTGACCGCGCTGATCGGGTGATGTCTGCACGGTCTTCATCCTCGGGAGATACCCGAGGTGTACGGCTTGCACGGTCAAGGAGAAGGCGCCGGTGATCAGCGCTTGTGAGGCGATCACCGTGGCCGCCGTCGCCAGCACGATCAGCGGCCAGTGGGCCCAGTCTGGCGACAACAGGAAGAACGGGTTCTCGATCGCCTCGGGGTGGTTGAGCAACAGCGCACCCTGTCCGAGATAGTTGATGACCAGCGCCGGGAGCACGAGCAAGAACCAGCCACGCTGAATCGGGTGACGCCCGAAGTGCCCCATGTCGGCGTACAGCGCCTCGCCGCCGGTGACGACGAGGAATACCGAACCGAGCACGAGGAACCCGCGACCGCCGTTGTCGATGAAGAACCGCGCCGCGTAGGCGGGGTTGAGTGCCTTCAGCACGCGTGGCTCGGTCGAGAGTTCGTTGGCGCCGAGCACGGTC
Organism: uncultured Acidimicrobiaceae bacterium; assembly: GCA_963700265.1. Lineage (GTDB taxonomy): Bacteria > Actinomycetota > Acidimicrobiia > Acidimicrobiales > Ilumatobacteraceae > Ilumatobacter. The sequence continues at coordinate 59,838 of CAVOWX010000018.1, forward strand.
AGCGTCCCGAACCACAACAGCATCACCGGCCCGAACAAGCGCCCGATCGTCGCCGTGCCGTGGCGTTGGACGGAGAACAACACGACCAGGATGATCACCGACGATCGGCACCACGAAGTGGTCGACCGAGGGCGCCGCCACCTCGACGCCCTCGACCGCCGACAGCACCGAGATCGCCGGGGTGATCATGCCGTCGCCGTACAACAGGGCGGTGCCGAACAGGGCCAGCATCACCAGCAACCGATTGCGACGGCCGCCACCGGTGACGAGTGCCCCGAGGGCGAGGATCCCGCCTTCGCCGTTGTTGTCGGCGCGCATCACGATCAGCAGGTACTTGATCGTGATGACGATGATCAGCGACCAGAACATCAACGACAGCACACCGAGCACGTTGGCGTCGGACACGGCAAGGTCGTGCTCGCCGGCCAGCGACTCTCGGAATGCGTACAGGGGGCTGGTGCCGATGTCGCCGAACACCACACCGAGCGCTCCGACCGTCAGCGCTACCCGCCCGCCATGAACATGCCCGCTCTCACTCATGGCTGGGCTTGCCAGTCGATCCGTGCACGGCGACATGGATCTCGGCGACCAAGGTCTCGAGCGACTTGATCCGGTCGGCGGCGTCGAGATTGGTCTGATAGTCGTGAGTCGCCAACTCAGCAGAGATCTGATCAGAACGGCGGGCGGCGATCAGCAGGATCGCACCTTGCAGTGCCGCCACACACGACAGGATCAGGTTGAGGAGGATGAACGGGTATGGATCGAATCCGACACCGCGGTTGCCCAGCATCCATCCGGTCAGAAAGATGAGGGCGCCGAACACGAACAGCCACGACCCCAAGCCGTTGCGCAACTTGTCGGCGGAACGTTCACCGAAACTGAGTTGATCCTCGGTGCGAACTCCGGGGTGCCGCCTCCAGGTATCCCTCGTCAGTCGTACGTGCCAGTCGTGCAGCCTCATCGTGTCTCCGGTCGATCGGACGATGAGGAAACGTACTGCCGCTGCGTTCTGAAGTCGCGGCACCAGACCGGTTTATTGGTGGGTAGCGCGGCGGCGCATTTCGGCGACAGTTTGGCCGGCACCCCAGTCGTTGCGTTCGAGTGCCAGCAGCATCGCCGCCACGTTGCGGTCGCGGATTCGTTCCAGCTCACGAACTTCCAGATGACCTGACTGTTCGTCGCTCTGGGTGGCGATCGTGTCGATCAGTTCGTCGGTCAGCTCGGGGACGTCCATCAGCTTCGTCCACGGCCATGACAGGCACTCGCCGAACTGGCCGATGAAGTGCCGCATGCCGCCCAATCCGCCGGCGATCCGGTACGTCTCGAACAGGCCCATCTGGGCCCAGCGCAGCCCGAACCCGTATCGGATCGCGTCGTCGATCTCCTCGGTGGTGGCGATCCCGTCGTTGACGAGCCACAGCGCTTCGCGCCAGACCGCCTCCAGCAGGCGGTCGGCGATGTGGGCGTCGATCTCGGCCCGCACCCGCAGCGGATGCATGCCGAGCGAGCGATACAGCCCGATCGCGCACTCGACCACGTCCTCGCGGTGTCGACGCCGCCGACGACCTCGACCAGCGGCAGCAGGTAGACCGGGTTGAACGGGTGGCCGACGATCAGTCGACCGGGGTGGGTCAGCGGCTCGGCCAGCACGGACGGTTTGAACCCGGACGTCGACGAGGCGATGATCGCGGTCGGGATCGAGGCCGCATCGATCGCCAGCAGCGTTGCGTGCTTGAGTTCGAGCCGTTCCGGCACGCTCTCGACGATGAAGTCGGCGGCGGCTACGGCGGCCTCGATCGACGAGCACATCGTGAGCGAACCGATCGCCTCGGGCTCTGGTTCGAGGTCGAGTTCACGCCAGGCCGACAACGCGTTGTCGTGAACGTCGGTGATCACGTCGAGGGCGGTCGCCGACGGGTCGTAGGCGCACACGTCGATTCCGTTCAACCGCAGTCGAGCGATCCAGCCGGCACCGATCACGCCGCACCCGATCGCTGCAGCGCAGGTCACCGATGTGCCAGGTTCGTTGACGTCGGAGTCATCCATGCTTGGTGAGCTTCAGGTCGGAGCGCACCTCGTCGGGGCCCTTGATGCCGTAGCCGATGCTCTCGAGGATCTCGACCGCCCGGGTGACCAGCTCGGCGTTGGTGGCCAGCCGGCCGCGACCGAGGTAGAGGTTGTCCTCCAGCCCGACCCGCACGTTGCCGCCGGCGATCGCCGCCAGTGCCACGTACTCGAGCTGGCGACGCCCGATCGAGAACGCACTGAACGTCCACGAGTCCGGCACGTTGTTGACCATCGCCATGAACGTGTTGATGTCGGGCGGAGCGCCCCACGGAACGCCCATGCAGAGCTGGATCATGACGGGGTCGTCGATCAGGCCCTCGTCGACCAGCGACTTGGCCTGCCACAGGTGGCCGGTGTCGAACGCCTCGATCTCGGGGCGCACGCCGAGCGCCTGGATCTGCCGCGCCATCTCCTTCAGCGTGGCGGTGCTGTTGGTCATGATGTAGTCGCCCTCGCCGAAGTTCATCGTGCCGCAGTCGAGCGTGCAGATCTCGGGCATGATGCGGCGCACGTGGTCGAGTCGTTCGGTGGCCCCGACCAGGTCGGTGCCGGCCTCGTCGAGCGGAAACGGCTGCTCGACCGAACCGAACGTGAGGTCGCCGCCCATCCCGGCGGTGAGGTTGATGACCACGTCGACGTCCGGAGCCGCGTACCCGCTCGACGACCTCGGCGTAGAGGTCGGTCTCTCGCGACCGACGCCGGTGATCGGGTCGCGGACGTGGATGTGGGTGACGGCGGCACCGGCCTTGGCGGCGGCGATGCAGTCGTTGGCGATCTGCTCGGGTGTGACCGGAACCTTGTCGCTCTTGCCGACGGTGTCGCCGCTGCCGGTGACAGCGCACGTGATGAACACGGAACTCATGCGGGAACCTCTGGGTGGTGACTGGGTGGTGACTTGGGCGGTGGGTTGGGCAGTTGTTCGGCGTCCGCTGCGGCGCAGCACCCGGAGGCGTGAGTACAGGTCGTCGTGGTCGGTGTAACAGCCTCGCAGGTGGCGCGCGCCGCTGCTCTCGAAGGCGTCGCGGCCGTGCAGGATGCGGCGGTTGTCGAACCCGACCAGGTCGCCGGGCCGGAACGGGTAGGCCGACCTGGAAGCGCGGATCGCGGGCCATCTCGGCGAACACCCGCAGCGATTCGTAGGCGCGCGGGATGTCGGCGTGCGCCATGTGGGGCGCGCTGCGGACCGGGTAGAACGCCCGCAGCGTGAGCGGCTGGCGTGACGCCGCCGTGGTCGATGATCGGGCCGATCCAGCGGTGCTCGGCGTCCTGGGCGCGGTTCATGAACACCCACTCGAGCGTGGTCAGCGCCTCGTAGGCGTCGGGGTGCTCGGCGCGGATCGCCTCGACGACGGCCCAGCCGTCGCTCATCCGCGACCAGCCGCCGGCGACGGTGTTCTCGATGCAGTGCAGGAACTGGAAGCCGGGCGGCACCTCGCGGGTCGGCAGGTCGGTGTGCTGGCCGAGGTCGAGCCCGGTGTAGGCGGTGGAGTCGGGGTCGGGCTTGAGCCGCACGCTCCAGACCGGCCCGAAGTTGGTGTCGCGGATCGGGCCGACGTGGCCGACCAGGCGACCCACGAAGTCGAGGTCGGTCGGCGTGTTGGTCGAGCCGGCACATGCCGTACTGCACGAGCAGCGACAGCCACTCCTCCAGCACGGCGTCGTCGTCGAGGATGTCGAGAGCCGTCGATCGTCGGCGGCTCGTCGAAGTCGAGCGCCGTCCACATCGTGTGGCGTCGGGAGCGCGCTGGCGGGCAGGTGGGCGTCGTCGGCCACGTACCGCAGCCAACCGGGGTGGACCCGATGCGGCCGCCCGTCGACCCAGTCGAGCAGGAGCGCACCATCGTCGTCGACGGATCGCGCCGAGTGAGGTCGGACGGTGCGGGCAGGTCGCGTGGTTCGAGCGTCGACTCGCGACTCATCGGCTCGAGCCCGTAGCCGTCGGCGTTCTCGGCCAGCCAGAGCGAGTAGGCGTCGAAGTCGGCACCGTCGGGCCAGGTGACCGTGACGAATCCGTCGATGAGCTCGGCGGACGCCAGCGGCTGCCACGGGTGCGGAATGAAGTCGGGTGTCAACGGTGCGCTGTTCACGGATGTTCCCCCACTGGTCTCGCCCGAGGTCTCATTGGTGTCCTATTGAATAGGACGTCCCATTCGGGATAGGTTGCAGCGTATGAGCCAATGGGACACGCCGTCAAGGCCGATCGGGCCGGTCCACCGGGCGTTCGCTTTGCTGCAGCTCGTCGTGGCGGCTGACGAACCGGTCGGGGCCCGCGAACTGGCGCGACGTTCCGGCCTGTCGAGGTCGACGACCGCGCGGATGCTCGGCATCCTCGGCCGAACTCGGGATGGTCGAGCGGACCGCCGCCGGAGCGGCCCGGCCCGGCGCCGGACTGACGGCCCTGACCGCCGCGTCGAGCGCTCGCCGGCCGTGCTGCGCGACCTGCTGCGTCCGTTGACCGCCGAGCTGCAGCGCACGTTCGACGAGAACGCGGCGGTCGGTATCGACGACGGCGACGGGTTCCTGTACCTCGACAGCGCCCGCTCGGCTACGGCCGTGCAGGTCGCCGACCCGGCCGGCGACACGTTCCCGTTCCACGTGGTGGCGCCCGGCTTGATGGCGATGGCGGCGTGGCCGCAGGACCGACTCGACGAAGTATCTTGCCGGCCCGCTGGTGGCGCCGACCGATCACTCGGTCATCGAACCGGCTGCGATTCGTCGGCGCCTGGCGAAGGCTCGTCGCAGACGGGTTCGTCTGGACCGACCAGGAACTCGACCTCGACGTCAACGGTGTCGCCGTGCCGATTCACGACGGCGACGGACGCCAGGTGGCAGTCGCCACGCTGTACGGCCCGGCCTATCGACTCAACGCGACCGCGTCGCCAGATCTCGGCCCGACGCTGGCGCGGTTCGTCGCCGAGCGGGCTGCCGGCCTGCTGGCTGGCTGACAGTCCGTTCAGACAGATGTGTGGCGGCGCTGCGAGCGGGTCGCCACGATCTCGACGCCGATCACCAGCACGCATCCGGCGATCGCCAGCAGCACCGGGATCGCGACGTCGCCGGCCGGACGGGCGAGTTCGGTCGTCGCTGTGCCGTGCGGCCACGGCCACAGCACTCGCAGCGAACCCAGCATCAGGCCGACCATCGCCGCCATCACGTGGTCGTGGTGGTGATCGAGCGCCCAGTTGAGCCCGGTCGAGAACACCGCCAGACCGACGATGCAACCTGCACCGAAGACGGCAATGATGAACAGGTCGCGGTCGTTGACGGCGCCGAGCACCTCGGTGTACATCCCGATCATCACCAGGATGAACGATCCGGAGATGCCCGGCAGGATCATGGCGCAGATCGCCAACGCGCCCGACAGGAAGAAGATCCACCACGACTTCGTCACGATCTCGGCAGCGTCCTTGGCGACCTCGGTGTCGCTCCGCAGCCCGAGCACCAGGAACAGTGCGACGGCGACCACGACGATGGTGCCGATCTGCTGTGGCCCGACGGAGCGGATCAGTCGCCAGGCGACGGTCAGCGATCCGACCACGAGTCCGAAGAACAGGGCAGCCATACGAACCGGTTGATCCTCGAGCAGCCGCTCGATCACCGATGACAGCAAGGCGACGGCCGTCAGGATGCCCGCCAGCAGCGACAGCAGCCAGACCCATTCGACATTCTTGAGTGTCGCCTTGAACCCGGTGAGGTCGCCGGTGACCAACGCCTTGAGCGCCTGGGCGCCGGTGTGCACGTTGCGGATCAGACGTTCGTAGATGCCGAGCACGAGAGCGACCGTGCCGCCGGAGACGCCCGGCACGATGTCGGCCGCTCCCATCGCGAAACCTCGAACGAGTTGGGCGGCTGGAGTGGGGATCGGCACGAGTTGGCAGGCTACTGGCGCTCGTCGGCCTCTATCGTCTGTCGGGAAGGACTGGAGCGGAAGGAGTCCGAACATGTCGCCAGCGATCACACTCCGCAATGTGGTCAAGACCTTCGGCCCGACTCGAGCGCTCGACGGGCTCGACCTGGAGGTCGCGACCGGAGAGGTGCACGGCTATCTCGGCCCGAACGGATCGGGCAAGTCGGTCACGATCCGAACCCTGCTCGGACTCCTGCGCCACGACAGCGGTGAGGTCCAGATGCTCGGCGGAGACCCGTGGCGAGACGCGGTCGCATTGCACCGCCGGATCGCCTACGTGCCCGGTGACGTCAGCCTGTGGCCGAACCTGTCGGGCGGCGAGATCATCGACTATTTCGCGCGGCTACGAGGCGATCCAGATTCGGCCAAGCGCGACGAACTGATCGAGCGCTTCGAACTCGATCCTCGCAAGAAGGCCGGCACGTACTCGAAGGGCAACCGCCAGAAGGTGGCGCTCGTGCTCGCACTGTCGTCGGATGCTGAACTGCTGCTGCTCGACGAGCCGACGTCGGGCCTCGACCCGCTGATGGAAACCGTGTTCCAGGACTACATCGCCGACGTCGCCGAGCAAGGCCGCACCGTGCTGCTTTCGAGCCACATCCTGGCCGAGGTCGAAAAGCTGTGCGATCGGGTCACGATCATTCGACATGGACGAGCCGTGCAGTCGGGCACACTCGACGACCTGCGCACCACGACCCGCACGGCGATCACCGTGTCGACCGATCGTCCGGTCGTCGGGCTCGACACCAGAGCCGGCGTTCACGCCGTGCGGACCGAGGGAGCCCACCTCCGGTTCGAGGTCGACAACGCATCGCTCGGCGAGGTGCTGAGCCACCTCTCCGGATTCGGGATTCGCTCCTTGGTCAGCCAGCCACCGACCCTCGAGGAGCTGTTCCTGCGCGAGTACGGCGACGATCTCGCTGGGTCGGACTCGGTCGGCGAGCCATGACGGTGCTGGTCGAAATGGCGACCTCGATCGAAGCCGCCCCAGGCACTCCGTCGCAGTCGCGTCCGTTGGCCGGCTTCACCCATCTGTTCTGGTTCATCGTGCGGCGCGACCGGATGCGGGCACCGGTGTGGATCGCTGCGATCGTCGGGCTCGTGGCGGCGTCGACAGCCAGCGTGGTCGGGTTGTACAAGACCCCAGCCGATCTGGCCGACTACGCCGCGTTGGCCCAGGCCGATCCAGCGCTCAAGGCGTTCGCCGGCCCTGGCTACGGTCTCGACGAGCCAACCCTTGGCGCGGTCGTGATGAACGAGGTCCAGCTCTACTCGCTGGTCGCAGTCGCCCTGATGTGCGTGTTCCTGCTGATCCGCCACACCCGCGCCGAGGAGGAGACCGACCGGGCGGAGTTGGTCCGCGCCGCCGGTGTCGGTCGCCTGGCGATTCTGGCTGCGGCGTGCGCTTGGGTGGCGATCATCGATGCGGTGGTCGCCGTCGGGGTGACGCTGAGCGTGCTCGCCTTTGGCGTGGCGACCACCGGGACGCTCGCATACGGCGCCGCGACCTGGGCGACCGGGATGGTGTTCATCGGGGTCGCTGCCGTCGCCGCCCAGGTCGCCAGCAGTGCCAGGGCGGCGACTGCCGCAGCGGGGGTCGCGCTCGGGGTGTTCTTCCTGCTGCGAGCCGTCGGCGATCTGGGGACGAGCGCGATGACGTTGTTCTCACCGCTCGGGTGGGCGCAGTCGATCCGAGCGTTCGATGACGAACGCTGGTGGGTGTTGGTGCCGCTGATCGCCTGCACCGCGGCGCTGATCGCCGGTGCGATCGTGCTCTCGGCCCGGCGTGATCTGGGGGCAGGGTTCTTCCAACAGCGGCCCGGCCCTGCCAGGGCCGGCCGGCATCTCCGAACTCCGCTCGCCATGGCGGCCCGACTCCAGCGAACCTCGCTGATCTCGTGGACGATCGGGCTCGCCGTGCTCGGGTTCTTCTTCGGGATCGTCGCCGACCAGGCCGAGAAGATGCTCGAGAGCGAAGCGATCGCCGAGTTCTTCGCCCAGTTCGGTGTCGGCACACCGACCGAAGTGTTCCTGGCGACGACGGTGCTGATGGTCGCCCTGACCGCCTCCGGGTACACGGTGTCGACGGTGCTGCGGCTTCGAACCGAGGAGCTCGCCACCCGCGCCGAACCGGTGCTGGCGACACCCGTGAGCCGCCGTCGGTGGGCGCTCGCCGCATTGATCGTGTCGGTCGGCGGAACGACCGTCGCCATGTTGGTCACCGGCCTGGCGGTCGGGCTCGGCACCGCCGCACAACTCGGCGACGCCGGGCTGATCCTGCCCGTGCTCGCTGCCGTGCTGGTGGCCGTGCCGGCCCAGATGGTGTTGGCGGCCTTGACCGTGTTGCTGTTCGGGTGGCGCCCTCAGTTGGCGCCGCTGGCCTGGCTGGGTGTGGCGATCAGCGCCGTCGTCGGGCTCTTGGCAGACACGCTGAAGCTGCCGATCTGGATCCGCAGCATCTCACCGTTCCATCATGTGCCGGCACTCCCCGCGGCGTCGTTCGAGCTGGCACCGGTGGTTGCGCTGGTTCTCGTCGCGGTTGGCTTGACGCTGGTCGGCCTGCTCGGACTGTCGCGGCGGGACATCGGGTAGTTCGTGCAGTCGGATCGATTCTGAAATCAGACCGAGCTTCCGGACGATGACGTGACCGCCTTCTTGATCAGCTTCGGGATCATCTTCGTCGCTGAACTCGGCGACAAGAGCCAGTTGATGGCGATGACGTTCGCGGCGCGCTACCGGGCCTCCACGATCCTGGTGGCGATCACCGTCGCCACGGCGGTGGTGCACCTGTTCAGCGTGCTGGTCGGGGCCGTGGTGGGAGCGGCACTCCCGACCGACGCGATCTCGGTGGTGGCGGGCGTCGCCTTCCTGGCATTCGCAGTGTGGACGATCCGGGGTGACGAGCTCGACGACAATGAACGGGCGCGTGCCCAGCGATCGACACGGTCGGTGTTCTGGACCGTCGGGATCGCCTTCTTCCTGGCTGAGTTGGGCGACAAGACGATGCTGGCCACCGTCACCCTGGCCACCGACAACGGTCTGGTCGGGACTTGGGTCGGCTCGACGCTGGGGATGGTCGCTGCCGACGGGCTGGCGATCGTGGTCGGCCAACAACTCGGCGCCCGGCTGCCCGAGCGAACCATCAAGATCGGGGCAGCGATCACGTTCGTACTGTTTGGCCTGCTGCTGATCGCCGACGGCGTGCTGTGACTCGGGTCGTCGGGTGTCAGCGGCGAGTGCTTCGAGGCGCTTGCGGCTGAGGCGCTGCTCAGGCGTGCCCATTGCCGTCGTCAGCGTCGCCACGCTCGGCGAGACGCTCGCTCACCAGCTCTTCGAGAATCAACTGTGTTTTCGGGGTGAGTCGTTGCGGGCTGTAGTGGCGCTCGAGGATCTTGAAGGCGTCGTCGACAGACGTGATGCTGAGTTCGTCGATGAGGGTGCGGATGTCGTCGCGGTCGACTTCGGATCGTGCTGCGCTGGCTTTCATCGCGAACATATATTCGGCGGAGGCGATGCCGACCGAGAGGCCGGGGGTGGCGAAGGTTTCGGTGGCGAGTTCGGGTGATGCGAGGTCGGGCATCAAACCCTTCACCCCGTCGTTGAGCCAGTCCGGTGGGAGCCCCGGAATGTCGTCGGCCATCCGACGCGCCTCGTCATAGATGACCGACTTCGGTTCGAACACAGCGTCGATGTCTCGCGTGATGCGCTTGCGGTTGTAGGCAAGCGCCATCGCTGCTCCTCCGACGATGAAGATGCGTCCCTCCACGCCACGTTGCTGGAGTCTGGTTCCGAGCGTTGCGAGTAGGGAACGGATTGTGTCACTGTCGAAGAGGCCGGCTTGAGCACGTGGCGGCATCAGACCGATTCCAGGTCGGAGGGGTCGATAAAGACGCCGCGGTTTGCAAGCGGCGCAGGTGAGTGGGCGTAGGCGTAGGCGTGCAGGGCTGGCGTTGATCCCACGAACCAGAACGGGATGACGGAGCGGCTGGCGGTCCATGTGGGTGGCTCGAACTGATGTCGTCGTGCGAGGTGGTCGACGACGCCTGCGAGCAGGGCATCCCATCGCTGGTCACCGGTCGTGGACGGCTCGGCGAAGAACGCAGCACGGTCAAGGTCGTTGTCGACGACGAAAGAGGCGTTGTTGATGGTCTCGCGGACGTATCGAAGCGTGTCCGATGTTGACGCCTGGCCGGAGCGGACGTCAGCTCGGATCGCTGCCGCGGTGGCTGGGATCGTGAGGAGTCCAGAGCGATGAATCGGGCTGTCTTTCCCAACAGCGATCGCAGCGAGCAGTCTGGTGAGCGTGGCAGGGTTCGGGCGCTTCTGGCCACGCTCGTAGGCGGAGAGGTTCGGTGCCGAGGTGCCAGCCGCGCGTGCAACGCTGGCCAGGGTGAGACCCTGTCTCGTTCGCTTCGCCCGCAACTCCCACCCGTTCATACATATAACATATCAGTTCGACACTCCGCGGCGTGGGTGCGGCGGGTTTCGGCATCGCGGCCCACCGTCGAGTTGGTGGCAGGCGGGTTCGCTCTCACGGCGAGGGCGTCAGCGGTACTCGAATGCGGCGGGCATCGTGACGTCGAGCAGTTCGCAGTCGATGTTCGGGTCGGAAAGTCGATACTTCAGCCCGCCGGGAATGGCGACGCTGTCGCCGTGTGCCAGGCGCTCGATCTCGCCGCCGTCTGACTCGAAGGTCGTCTCGCCTGACAGCACCACGAGTTGGGCGAACTCCGTGTCGTGGGCGATCCAGTCATTGCCGATCGCTCCAGAGGGCCTGGCGACCCGTACACCGGCGAGGCCGTCGGTTGCGGCGGCGATGCCGCTGTCTCGGTACTCCCAGCCGCTGATCCGCCACGGCTCGTACGAAGCGCCCTCGGCGACGTGACGCACCATCCGCTGGCCGTCCCATGTCGCGGGTGGGGTCACCGACACCGGTCGGAAGCGTCATCGACCAGTCGGCGATCGTCTCGTGTTCGGCCGGGCAACCGATCTCGATCACTTCCAGTCCGGCTGAGCTCTCGAGTACGCGGTGCCTGATCTCGGGAGGTTGGATCACGCAGTCGCCGGCGTCGAGCAGGAACGGCTCGCCCTGATCCTCGTAGGCGACCTTGACCCAGCCCGACTTCACGAAGATCAGCTGGAACCGGATCTTGTGGAAGTGCACGTAGTCCGGCACCGGACCACCTTCCGCAATCGTGATGTGCGATGCGATGAAGCGTCCGCCCCATCGGTCGGGGATCAGGTCGCGGTAGCGCATGCCCGCCCGGCCTACGCCCGACTCACCGGTATCGCGCGAGATCACCAGTGACGGCCGATTCTCCGGCACCACGTACGGCGATGCGATCGGACGACATGCGACGACCGACCCGCCGGGCAGGACGACCGGTTCGCCTGGGCTGTCGGTGAGCAGATGCAGCACGACCGGCCTGGCTTCATCGGCCGCTTCGAGCCGGAGCCGCACGCCGTGCCCGGAAACGATCGCCGTCGACGGTGAATCAGCCGGAAAGATGACATCGACTCTGAATCCGAGCTGATCCAGCAGGACGGCGAGGTCGTCCGAAAACCGATCGGTCGCAACGACAACGTGTGCGGTAGCAGTCACCCCACCGAAACTACCCATGACGGAGTGTGCCAGGCACACCCCGTCATGTCGGTGGGCGATGACGGAGTGTGCCTGGCACCAAGCGTCAGGACCACCAGATGGGGTGGCGGGCGGCGAGGCCGGTTGCGACGACCAGGATCGAGCATTCCACGACCTGTTCGACGGCGCCGAGTACGTCGCCCGCCAGCCCACCGATCTTGCGGACTGCCAACCACACAACGCCGGCGGTGGCGACCGCCGCTGCAGCCAGGAATGGGCCCACCCACCAACCGGTAGTGAGTGCCGTGAGGGCGACGCCGACCACCAGACCGATCGCCGTCGGGGCCGGCCTCAACGAAGACGCCGCTGAGACGCCGAGCCCGCTGTCGGATGCCGGCGGTGCGGACTTCATCGCCGCCACCGCCGCCGTTCTGCCCAGGGTGTGGGCTGCGACGAACGAGGCGAACAGGGCAGTCGGCGAGGCGATCGACGCAGCGCAGACGATCCGCAACACGATCGAACTGGACAGCGCGGCGACACCGTAGGTGCCGTGGCGCGAGTCCTTCAGAATCTGCATTCGTTGCTCGACGGTCCAGCCGCCGCCGAAGGCGTCGGCGATGTCGGCCAGACCGTCCTCGTGGAATCCACCGGTGATCGCCAGCCCGACGATCACCGCCAACGCTGCTGCCACGGTGGTCGGAACGAGTTCGCCCATACCGACCGCGACCCCGCCGACAGCGGCACCGATCATGGCTCCCACGATCGGGAACCAGGGGACGACCTTGGCGTGCTGGACCGCCGCCGACAGTCGAATCGGGATCCGCGTGAGGAACTGGACGGCGCCCAGCAGGCCCTTCACGCTGACGGTCCGAACCACTCGTCGAACGTCGCCACCTCGACAACGCAGGCGCAGGCCATTCGGATCAGTGGCACGGCGGCGAGCGCCCCGCTGCCCTCACCCAACCGCATCTCGAGATCGAGCAGCGGCTGCATCGCCAGATGGTCGAGCAGGAGGCGGTGGCCGGGTTCGGCGGACAGGTGGCCGACCAGGCAATGGTCGAGGGTGCCCGACTGGGCGAGGTGTAGCGGCAGCACTGCGGCCGTTGCGACATACCCGTCGAGCACGACAGGGACCCGATGGGTGCGTGCCCGGGCGCAAGCAGCCGCCATCGCCGTGAGTTCGGCGCCACCGATCTGACGCATGATCTCGATCGGATCGTCGATCGCAGCGACCCGGGCGACCGCCTGGCTGACCGCCTCCTCTTTGCGGGCCAATCCGTCGTCGTCGATGCCGGTGCCGCGACCGACCCAACCCGACACGTCGCCACCGAGCAGCGCAGCCGCCAAGGCGGCGGAGATGGTCGTGTTGCCGATCCCGAGCTCACCGAGCACGAGCAGGTCGGTGCCACTGGCAACGGCAGCGTCGACGGCTGCGAACGCCACGTCGATCACCTCATCGAGTCGATCCGGCGTCATCGCCGCCTCGAATCGGATGTCACCGGTCGGTCGCCCGACGCCGACGTCGAACACGTCGAGTGATGACCCCACCGAACGGGCGAGGGCGTTGATACGTGGCTTTGCCGGCCTGGACAGCAGCCAGCATGGCCGCTGTCACCTCGGACGGATAGCTGCTCACGCCGGCCGCCGCGACGCCGTGGTCGGCGGCGAACACGAGCGTCGCCGGCCGCTCGATCCGCGGGGTAGCGGTGCCCTGCCACGCAGCGATGTGGATCGCCACGTCGTCGAACCGCTGGAGCGCGCCCCGCGGACGCAACACGTTCTCCGAGCGACTCCGCACAGCAGCAGCCGAGGCCTCATCGGGCTGCGTCAGCTTGCCCAGCTCGGCTCGAAGGCGCACGCTCACGTCGGACCTTCATCGAGATCGGTGAGACGGAGCGCTCGGCCGGCGACCAGCAGGTAGGCCCGGTCGGAGGCTGCGACCCATTCCTGGTTGATGCGGCCGAGGGCGTCGCGGTAACGGCGGGCCAGTTCGTTCTCGGGGACGATTCCGAGGCCGACCTCGTTGGTGATCACGATCGTGTCGCCGGCACGGGCGCTGGCGGCGGCGAGTGCCGCCAGCGACGCAGTCGCAATCGCGGACTCGTCGGTGCCGTGATGGATCAGGTTGTTGAGCCACAGGGTCAGGCAGTCCACGATCACCAGATCGGTTGCCGCCGTCCGACAGCGCGCCGGCCAGATCGAACTCGGCCTCGATCGTGCGCCAACTCGCCGGCCGCTCTGCCCGATGGGCGGCGATCCGGTCGTCGAGGTCGGTGTCGCCGGCGATGTGGGGACTGGTGGCGATGTAGGTGACCCCGCCACTGTGACGTTGTCCAGCTCGCACGGCGTACGAGCTCTTGCCCGAGCGAGCGCCGCCGAGCAGGACGGTCAGCATCGGTCGATCATGGCCTCAGTAGTCGATCCCGCGCTTGGCGCGGATGCCCTGTTGGTAGGCATGCTTGATCTCGGTCATCTCGGTGACGGTGTCGGCGATCTGCGATCAACTCGGCCGGCGCGTCTCGACCGGTGATCACGACGTTGACGTGTTCGGGACGCCCGGTGATCGTGGCGACGACGTCGTCCTGATCGATCCAACCCCAGGTACACAGGTATGTCAGCTCGTCGAGCACGACCAACTGGTGCTCGCCCGCCTCGATCAGCTGCCTTCGCCTTGGCCCAGCCCTGGCGGGCGTGGGCGATGTCGTCGTCGATGTTGTCGGAGTCCCAGGTGAAGCCATCTCCGAAGGCGAACCAGTCGACACCGAGCTGGCGTCCGATCTTCTCCTCGCCGACCTTCCAGTCGCTCGATCTTGATGAACTGGGTGACGGCGACCTTCCAGTCGGCCGCCAACGCCCGCAGCATCACACCGAACGCCGCCGAACTCTTGCCCTTGCCGTCGCCGGTGTTCACGAGCACCAGCGACTTGGCGCCGAACGCAGGCCGTCGGGTCGCGGGTCTTCGGCGAGCGCCTCGGTCCCAGAGCCGCCTGCGGTTTCCGTTTCGGCCGATTCGTCAGTCATCAGAGCGGGGAGCCTATTGGAATGTCGCCTCGGCCGTTCGACGGTGTAGCGTTGCGCTCGCACAGTTGGAGCGAAGTCCGGTGAGATCCCGGCGCTGTCCCGCAACGGTGGTTCCCGACGAGTTCGACAACTCGATCAGGACGAGCCCGGTCGACCCTGCGGTGCGCGATAACCAGACCCTCGAGGCAAGGGCGGTTCGCGAATCGGTCCGCCGATCTCGACCCACTTGTCCTCCCAATGTGGAGGAAATTCATGAAGCATTCCAAGACCGTCGGCCTGGTGGCCGCCGCCGTCTTCATACTCGCGTCGTGCGGTGACGAGGCGGCCGACCCGGTCGCCGACGCTGCGGTCGTCACGACCCAGGCGACCGAGCCTGAACCGGCTGCGACCACTGTGGACACCGCGCCCGAGCCTGGCGACGACGAATCCGATGGCGACGGGATGACCGAGGAAACCGTCCCGACGGCGATCATCTCGCTCTCGCCGACGGCGACCGAGATGCTGTACGCGATCGGCGCCGGGGACCAGGTGCTCGCCGTCGACGACTTCTCGAACTACCCGGCCGAGGCGGTCGACAAGATGCAGGGCATCAACGGCTGGGAGCCGAACGTCGAGGCGATCGCCGGGCTCGAGCCCGACCTGCTCGTGACCGATGGCACCAACCCCGACTTCCTGGCGCAGCTCGATTCGCTCGACATCGCCCACTGGGAGGGCTACGCGGCGGTCGACGTTCGACGACGTCTACACCGAGATCGAGCAGCTCGGCGCGCTGACCGGACACATCGCCGAAGCCGCCGAGTTGGTCGCCCAGATGCAGTCCGATGTCGAGGCGGTCAAGGCTGGGCTCCCGCAGCTCGACCAGCCGCTGACCTACTACCACGAACTCGACAACACGTTCTTCTCGGTCACCAGCAACACGCTTCATCGGTGCCGTGTACGGCGAGATCGGCCTGGTCAACATCGCCGACGAGGTCGGCGACGGCAACCCGTACCCGCAGCTCAGCGCCGAGTTCATCATCGCCGCCAACCCCGATCTGATCTTCCTCGCCTGCACCCTGTACTGCGGCGAAACCGCTGACACCGTCGCCGCCCGGCCGGGCTGGGACTCGCTCGATGCACTCGCCAACGATGGCGTGATCGAGATGAACGACGACATCGCCTCGCGTTGGGGGCCACGGCTCGTGGAGTACCTCGAGATCGCCGGTGCCGCTGTCAACCAGGCCGCTGCGGCGAAGTCGGGCTGACACACATGAACGTCGAACAGCACGGTGACCGGCGACTGCGACTTGGCTGGCTGCCGGCCTCGTTGATCGCCGTCGTGCTGGCCGTGCTGCTCGGCGCCATGATCGGCCCCGCCGGTCCGGTGTGGTGGCGCGTGCCGTTGGCGCTGCTCGATCACCTCCCGCTGATCTCGATCGACAGTGGGGTCAGCGATCGCGAGTGGGCGATCATCTGGAACATCCGGATGCCGCGGGTGGTGTTGGCCGGCCTCGTCGGAGCGATGTTGTCGGTCGGCGGTGCGAGCTATCAGGGTGTATTCCGCAACCCGCTCGTCGACCCCTACCTGCTCGGCGCCGCAGCCGGCGCCGGCTTGGGGGCCACCCTGATGATCGCCATCTGGGACGACGTCGGCGCCGGTTGGCCGGTCGACCCGGTGCCGGCGGTTGCGTTCGTGTTCGCCCTCGCCGCTGTGGCGGTGACCTATCTGGTGGGTGCCTCGTTCGGAGGGGTTCGCACGACGTCGACTCTGGTGTTGGCGGGTGTTGCGATGGTGTCGCTGTTGACCGCCATGCAGACGTTCGTGCTGCAACGCAACTCTGACGTGGTCCGCGAGGTCTACAGCTGGATCCTCGGGCGCGTGTCGACCGCTCGCTGGGATGACGTGCGCCTGGTGCTGCCCTACGTGACCGTGAGTTGTGTGGTGCTGTTCTTCCATCGCCGCCAACTCGATCTGCTGCGGGTCGGCGACGACGAGGCGATCACGCTCGGCGTGCCGGTCACCAGGGTGCGTCTGATCGTCGTGATCGCGGCAACCCTCGGGACAGCGTCGGTGGTCGCCGTCAGCGGGTTGATCGGGTTCGTCGGGTTGGTGGTGCCACACATGGTTCGACTGATCGCAGGTGCCAGCTACCGCAGGGTGGTGCCGCTCACGATCGCCTTCGGTGCAGCGTTCCTGATCCTGGCCGACATCCCCGGCCGGATGCTGACCGCCCCGGCGGAACTGCCGATCGGCGTCGTCACGGCGTTCATCGGAGCACCGTTCTTCATCGTGCTGCTGCGCACCAGGGAGATCTCGCGATGAGCTCGATCGAGTTCCGCGATCTCACCGTCAGGTTCGGCAAGCGAACGGTCGTCCACGGCTTCACCGACACGGTCCGTTCGGGGGAGTGGCTGGGGTTGATCGGCCCCAACGGGGCCGGCAAGTCGTCGATCCTGCGAGCGATCGTCGGCGTGATCCCCTCGAGTGGCGAGGTCGTCGTCGACGGTTCCTCGATGACGCTGCGCTCACGGTCGCGGCGGGCGGCGCTGGTGGCCTACGTGCCGCAGGACCCGCTGATGCCGTCCGACATGACCGGGTTCGAGTACGCCATGCTCGGCCGGGCGCCGTACGTCGGGCTACTTCGGGAGCGAGAGCCGTCACGACCGGGCGATGGTCGCCGACGTGCTGGAGCGGCTCGAGTTGACCGACTTCGCCGACCGCAAGCTCGGCCAGTTGAGCGGTGGTGAACGTCAGCGGCTGGTGATCGCCCGTGCGCTGGCGACCGAGGCGCCGATCCTGCTGCTCGACGAACCGACCAGCGCGCTCGACATCGGACACCAGCAGCAGGCCCTGGAACTGGTCGCCCGGCTACGCCGTGACCACGGCCTGACCGTGATCTCGGCGATGCACGACCTGACCCTGGCCGGGCTGTACAGCGACCGGCTCGCCCTGCTGCACGAAGGCACGGTCGTCGCCAGCGGCGAACCCGAACAGGTACTGCGGGCCGAAACCCTGGCCGAGTTCTACGGCGTGCGGGTCACGGTCCACCGCGAACCCGACGGCACGATCGTGGTGATCCCCCGCCGCGACGCCCTCACCTGACGGTTGGTGCCATGACGGTTGGTGCCAGGCACACTCCGTCATCGGGACAGCGTCGTCAGCCGAGCACGGCGACCAGTACGACTCCGACCAGCACGGTGGCGCTGGCGAGGTAGTCGGTGCGGGTGTGGCGTTCCCCAAGCGTGAAGTGGGCGACGGCGAAGGCGATGATCAGCTCGACCTGACCGAGCGTTCGCACCTTGGCGGCGCTCTCGAGTGTGAATGCCCACGCCCAGCCGATCGAGCCGAGCAGGCTGAACACTCCGACCCACGCTGGCCGAACGCCATGCTCGAATCGTGCTGGTCAGCTCCGATCGATCGGTCACCACGAACCAGCCGACGTTGATCACCGTCTGGATGAGCAACAGCGCCGTCAAGGTCAAGACGGCACGATCGAATGAAGGGGCGTCGGTGAGCGAGCGCGAGGCCGCCCGAATCCCGATCGCGGCACCGGCGAATCCGGCGCCGGCCACCAGTCCCATCAGTGCGGCGGGGTCGGCCGCCTGACGAAGCAGCCCGATCAGGGAACCCTTGGATGCCAGCCAGGCGACGCCACCGGTGACCAACACGGCACCGATCCATCCCAACGGTTCCAGCGCCGTGCCGAGCCCGACCGCGCCGAGCGTGGCGACGATCAGCACCTCCGATTTCGAGTACACGGTGCCGATCGCGAAGTCGCGGATCTTGAACGAGGCGAGCAGTGCCAACGTGCCGATGATCTGAGCGACGCGCGGCGGCCACGATGATCACCCAGAACCGCCCGGGGATCGCTCGGGACGTCGCGCCCGAGCACGACGAACATCACGGCGCTGAGCACCACCGCCAGTGGCGCGCCATAGGCGTAGCGAACGAAGGCCGCCGCACCGGTCGACAGCACCGAACGCAGCGCGTGCTGGCGCGAGGTTCTCAGGATCTGGAAGGTCGCTGCGGCGAGCGTGATGATGATCCACATGATGTCTTACCATTTGGGACAGCCAGTCCGTCAGGTGGGATCACGGTACCAGGCCGGGATGCGCCACGCGCCCCCGGTGAGCGTCAGGTGCTCGGGTCGAACCAGTGGTCGCCGTCGGCGAGCAGCCGCTCGGCTTCTGCGGGACCCCAGGTGCCACGGAAGTACGGGTGAACCGGGCCGGGCTCGTCGAGCGCCGGTTGGATGACCCGCCACGTCTGTTCGACGACGTCTTGGCGGGCGAACCGGCGCGGCGAACCGCGCAGGGCGTCGCCGAGCAGCCGCTCGTACGCCTCGGAACGCTCGCCCAGAGCGGCGGCGAAGTCGACCGACACGTCGACGTCCTGGCTGTCGAGGTGCGGGCCGGGTGTCTTGGCCTGGAGCGTGAACGTGACGCCGTCGCGCTTGCCCAGCCGCAGCCGAACCAGATTGCGGCCCGGGGGAGGCCCGCCGGCCTCGTCGAACAGCATTCGCGGCGGCGAGTGGAACTCGATCACGGCCTCGGTGGCGGCCGCGGTCAGGCCCTTGCCGACCCGCACGAACCACGGCACGCCAGCCCATCGCCACGAGTCGATCGTGAACTGGGCCGCCACGTAGGTCTCGACCGGTGAGTCGGCGGCGACCCCTGGCTCGTCGCGGTAGCCGACGTACTGACCGCGCACCAGTCGTGACGGATCGATCGGCGACATCGCCGCCATCACCTTGGCCTTCTCGTCCTGCAGGAACTGCGGGTCGGTTCCGGCTGGTGGCTCCATCGCCAGCAGTGCCACGACCTGCAGCAGGTGGTTCTGGAGCACGTCGCGGATCGCCCCGACGCCGTCGTAGAACGAGCCACGGCCCTCGACACCGATCGTCTCGGACATCGTGACCTGCACGCTGCGCACGTAGCGCCGGTTCCAGATCGGCTCGAGCATCGTGTTCGAGAACCGGAACACCAGCAGGTCCTCGACGCTCTCCTTGCCGAGGTAGTGGTCGATCCGGAAGATCCGCTCCTCGGGGAACACCGTGTGGAGGGTGTGGTTGAGTTCTACCGCCGACTCGTAGTCGCGGCCGAACGGCTTCTCGACCACGATCCGGCCTCGCTCGTTGAGCCCCACCGACGCCAACCGGCGGGCCACCTCCGGAAACATCGAGGGAGGGATCGCCATGTAGAACACGGCGTTCTTCGACGAGTGCCGATCGAGCGTGTCGCGCAGACTCTCCCAGGTGGCCTGGTCGGCGTAGTCGCCCTGGATCAGATCGAGCCGCTCCATCAGCGGCTCGATCACGATCGCGTCGGCGTGCGGCTCGGCGGCCAGGATCGCGTCGTGGGCGTGCTGGCAGAAGGCCTCGTCGGACCAGTCGCTGCGGGCGACACCGATCACCGGCATGTTGAGTGCGCCGGTGCGCTCGAGGTGGTACAGGGCCGGGAACAGCTTGCGTATGGCGAGATCGCCGGTGGCGCCGAACAGCACGAGCGCATCGGCCGTGGGCTGATGGGTGTCGGTCATCATCATCGGCTCGAATCCTTGCGCTCGTGGTGTCCACCGAAACCGGCCCGCATCGCCGACAGCACCTTGTCGGCGATGTCGGCACGGCCCCGCGAACTGAATCGTTGGTACAGCGCAGCCGACAGCACCGGCGTCGGCACGCCCTCGTCGATCGCCGGCATGGATCGTCCAGCGCCCCTCGCCCGAGTCGCTGACGTGACCGGCGTACCGGTCGAGTTGCGGGTCGTCGAGCAGCGCCTCGGCGGTGAGGTCGAGCAACCAACTCGACACGACCGACCCGCGCCGCCACACCTCGCTGACGGCCGCCAGGTCGATGTCGTACCGGTAGTACTCGGCGTCGTCGAGCGGCGCCGTCTCGGCGTCGACGGCGTGGTCCTCGGCACCGATGTTCGCCTTGGCGAGCACGTTGAAACCCTCGGCGTAGGCGGCCATCAGGCCGTACTCGATCCCGTTGTGGACCATCTTCACGAAGTGGCCGGCGCCGGATGGCCCGCAGTGCAGCCAGCCCTGCTCCGCCGGCGTCGGTTCGCCCGAGCGGCCGGGGGTGCGTTCGGCGGCGTCGACGCCCGGGGCCAACGAGGTGAAGATCGGCGCCATCCGCTGGACCGCCTCGTCACCCCCACCGATCATCAGGCAGTAGCCACGTTCGAGTCCGTGCACGCCTCCGCTGGTTCCGACGTCGAGGTAGTTGACGCCCCGCTCGGCGAGCAGCGGGCCGCTGCGGTCGACGTCGTGGCGGTACCACGAGTTGCCACCGTCGATGATCGTGTCGCCCGGCGACAACAGCGGCGCCAACCGCTCGACGGTGCCGCCGACGTAGGCGGCGGGGATCATCACCCAGATGTTGCGGGGTGGGTCGAGCGCCGCCACCAAGTTCTGCCAGCGTGTGAGCGGGGGTCGCGCCCTCGCCGGCCAACTCGTCGATCGGCACGGGGCTGACGTCGTGGACGACGCACTCGTGGCCGTCGCCGATCAGGCGTCGCACCATGTTGGCGCCCATCCGTCCGAGCCCGATCATCCCCAACTGCATCGTGTTCTGCGCACTGTCTTGCATCGGCCAAGCCTGCCACGAACGGAGTACCGTCGCGCTGTGGGCAGCGATCAGATCGACGAACGAGAGATCCGGCGCGACATCGAGTCGTGCCTGGCATCGCACACCGCCCTGAACACCCACCTGAGTTCGATCGACCCGGTCGGTCCCGCCCGCCCGACGGCACTGACGGGGTGGACGGTCGGCCACGTGCTGACCCACATTGCCCGCAACGCCGACGGGATCATCAACATGCTCGATGGCCTCCCGCAGTACCCGCACGGCGCCGAGGGCCGTAACGCCGACATCGAGACGGGCTCCGTGCGCCCGTGGCCGGAACTGGTCGCCGACGTCGCATCGACATCGGCGGCGCTCGGCGCCCGCCTCGCCGAATCGGGAGTCGACTGGAGCGGCACGGTCACGATGCTCCCCGGCGTACGGCCGAAGGCGTCGCTGCCCTTGATGCGCCAACGCGAGGTCGAGGTGCATCGCTTCGATCTCGGACTCGGATACGGCTTCGCCGACATGCCGGGCGACTACGTGCGCCGAGATCTGCGCCTGATGGGCATGTTCTGGCAGGCCCGCAAACCGATGGGCATGACCCCGCTCCCCGACGCGGCGCTGGCGCTCGACCCGAACACCCGTCTGGCCTGGATGATGGGCCGCATCGAGATCGAAGCCCTCGAACCCGCCAACCTGTTCTGACCCACCTGAAGGAGCCGCCATGTCGCGCGTCCGCGTCCACAACTTCTCGATCTCGCTCGACGGGTTCGCCACCGGCGAGGGGCAGGCCCTCGACACGCCGTTCGGACACGCCGGTCATCGGCTCCACGAGTGGATGTTCGCCACGCGGTTCGCCCGCCGCGAGATCCTCGGCGAGTCGGGCGGCACCGAAGGTGTCGATCACGTGCTGGCCGAGCGACACGGACCCGGGATCGGTGCGGAGATCATGGGCGCCAACAAGTTCGGCCCTCCGGGTTGGCAGGACGATCCGGAGTGGCGCGGGTGGTGGGGCGACAATCCGCCGTTCCACACGCCGACGTACGTCCTGACCCACCGTCGGCGCCCGTCGCTGGAGATGGAGGGTGGTACGACGTTCCACTTCCTCGATGCCGCGCCAGTGGAAGCTCTCGAGGTAGCGCGCCACGCAGCCGCCGGTCAGGACGTCCGCATCGGGGGTGGCCCGACCACGCTGCGGGCGTTCCTCGCCGCCGACCTCGTCGACCACCTGCACGTCGTGCAGGTGCCGATCTTGCTCGGCCGCGGCGTTCGGTTGTGGGACGGCCTCGAGGCGTTGGAGCAGCAGTACGCCGTGGAAGTAGTCACAACCCCCAGCGGCGTCACCCACCTCACGTTCACCCGATGACCGCCGCGCTGTAGTGGCAGCTGACAGCGAATCGAGCGTGCTTCGGAGCGTTCGATCCGTTGCGTGCGGGCTCGGCGCTACCGGTCTCGCAGTCGCATCGCCCGCACTGCTGACTCGGTGATCAACCCGTCCACGCCGTGGTCGATCAACGCTTGCACCATGTCGTCGGTTTCCTCGGCAGCGCTCCAGACGTTGACGCGAAGATCGAGCGCGGCGCAGCGGCGCACGAAGCGTTCATCGACCATGGAGATGTAGGGGTGCACTGCTCGGTGTCGTTCGCTCACGTCCGCGGCCAGGATCTGATCAGCGGGACGTTTGCTCAGCAGGAGCAGTGCTGTCGGTGTGTGCGGGCGACGGGCGAGCACCCGGTCGATGCATGCGAGTCCAAAGCAACTCACGATCACGTTGTCAACTCCGGCACGCTCGTCGAGGAGTTCGGCGCACAGGTCCGCAATGCGCTCGTCGGGATCGAACGTCGATTCTGCCGGAAAGTTCTTCAGCTCGATGTTCACTTCGAGCCCGCGACACAAATCGAGGGCCTCGTCGAGCAGCAGCACCTCTGGGGGCCGATCCCTCCGATCGGTCTCGACCACGAGCCGGCCGTCGCTATAGCGCTCATCGTGGATCACGACCAGATGATCGTCAGCAGTTCGGCGTACGTCGAGTTCGACACCATCGACGCCGAGCGACGCCAGTTCGACGAACGACTCGCGGGTGTTGATCGCGTGGCCTCGCCCAGTGGTCGTGCCATGGCCGAAGACTTTCATCAGCGGCGGAGGCCGTGGTTGGCCGTCGTGGCTGGAGTCCGCATGACCGAAACCCTGCCACATCGCTCCGCCCGAGCGGCCGCACGTACGGGACGAAGGCTCGTCGGTTGCGTCGCTCGCGCTGCGAGACTGGAGTCATGGAACGCATCACCTTGCTTTGCACCGACGGTTCGGAGTTGACAATCGAGGCGCTGCGAGCGTCGCTCCCGCTCCTCGCACCGGCTGACCGGACCATCGTCGTCACGGTCGAATCGCCGATGGCGGTCGACACCACGACTGGCACTGGCTTCCACGCCACGACCAGGGCAGACCTCGACGCCGAGGTCGAGACGAGCGGTGACGCACTCGCCCGCGACCACCTGATCGCCACGGTCGACGCTCTCGGACTCGTCGACGTCGAGCTGATGGCCGTGGTCGGACAACCCGGTGCCGCCATCTGCGACCTCGCCGAGCAGTTGCCGGCGAGCGTCGTCGTCATCGGCACAAGCGGTCGGAGCGGGCTCCGACGGGCGGTGATGGGTTCCACGTCCGATCACGTGATCCGCCACGCCCGCTCCCCGGTGCTCGTCCAGGGCGTCGGCGCCCGCTAGGCACGAGACGCCGGCGAGGCCCGCCGCCGTTACGCCGCACACCTCTCGCCCAGGCAAGCCTGTCTTCTTGGATCATCAACCTGTCACGTATCGCCTCATACACGTGTGATCCTGCTCAGGTGCGATCGACGGGTTGATGGCTGGTCTCCAACAGGTCGTCGAGGGCCGGGAGCCAGAAGCATTCGAGGGTGTGGCGGCACAGCCGCACCGCTCGCATCGCTGCCTCGGCGGCGGGATCGTCGCTGCGAAGCTCGGCCAACTGGGCGATCGCGTCGTGTGTGCGGGTGCGGAGTCGGGCGGGTGCTGGCGCGTCACGGTGAACTCGCGTCATGCAACGCAGGTCTGGTGTTCGAGGTCGAGTTGGTCGGCTTGCTCGCTCAACGACAGCGCCGACTCGCGAAGCTCCTCGACGGCACTGTGCAGTTGATGCAGGTTGCGCACCAGCATCCGCTCGCACAGCGAGGCGCGAAGACCGCCCCAGCCGTCGAGGCCTTCCCCATCGACCAACACCATCACCAGTGATGATTCGATCGATTCGGCCAGTCGGCGTAGCTCGACGACCCGCGCTCGCATCTCCTGCGACTCGGGGTGGTGAGTCGTCGGTTTGAACGACGGCTCGGTCGATGATGGTGATTGCAGCTGCACGGTGACCTCCGGGTGGAGTGAGGGTCGCCGTGTGCAGCCGAGTGGAAACCCTCAGTCGAGCAATCTCAGGATGTCGCGGTGTGCCAAGCCGGTCGTCGCATCGACGTACTCGTCGCCGACAGTGCTGAACCCGTGGCGAACGTAGAAACTGAGCGCCGCCACTCGAGCCCTCGCCCAGATCAGCTCGGCGCCGGCGAGCCGACATCGTTCGATACCGGCCGCCAGCAGAGCGGCACTGACGCCGGTCCCGCGGGCACCGGCGGCAGTCGCCATTCCCCGCAACTGGAATCCGAACCGGTCCGGATGGTCGGGATGGGCTCGAACGAGCCACGTGGAGATGGCGACGATTTCGCCGTCGTCGCACACACCGAGGTGGAACGTGGTCGGTAGGTCATCGCCGTCGAACTCGACCGCGTCGCTCACCGTGCCGTCGCGCAACACCGACTTGCGGAGCGGGTGGGTGTCCGGTGCCCGTAGCTCGGCGATCTCGATGGCCATCGTCGGCAGGCTATTCCGGCCGGTCGTCGCCGAGCCGCACGACTCGATCCGACACGGTCTCGGCCTCGGCCGCGTCGTGGGTGACCCATACGGCGGTCGTCGCCGTGCGGTGCAGGATCTCGGCGACGTCGACCACCAACCGGTCGTGCAGCTCGCGGTCGAGGCCGGTCAAAGGCTCGTCGAGCAGCAGCACCTTCGGGGTCGGGGCGAGCGAGCGGGCGAGTGCCACCCGCTTGGCCTCGCCACCTGACAGCCGATCGATCTGGCGGTCACCGAAGCCGGCGAGACCGACCAGGTCGAGCAGCTCGTCGCTGCGCGACCTGCGCTCGCCCTTGGGTATCCCGGCCATCTTGAGGCCGAAGGCGACGTTGTCGGCGACCGACAGATGTGGGAACAGCTGCTCGTCCTGGAACACCAGCCCGACCGACCGACGATGGGTCGCCACGCCGGTCATGTCGACGCCGTCGATCCACACCGCACCGCCTTCTGGCACGACGAGGCCGGCGATGATCCGCAGCAGCGTGCTCTTGCCACTGCCAGACGGCCCGAGCACGGCGACCACCTCGCCGGCCTCCAGGTGGAGTGCGAACCGCTCGAGTAGGGGACGACCCTCGAACCCGATCGTGACGTCACGAACGTCGAGCACGGCTGTCCTTGCGTTCGAATCCGACCCCGGCGTCGACCAGCATCACGATCGTCATCGTGGCCGCTGCCAGGATCGCCGACAGGGCGAACGCCTGAGCCTGGAACAGGCGACCCGTGCGCCCCAGCAGACGTTCGATGGCGATCGGCAGTGTGTCCGAGCCCGACCGGCTGAGGAAGCTGGTGGCGCCGAACTCACCGAGCGAGATGGCCGCCGCCAGGCCGGCACCCGTTGCCAGCGGGCGACGCAGGAACGGGAGCGTGGTCGATGCCCACGCCCGAATCGGTGGAGCGCCGAGCGTGGCAGCAGCGGCCCGCAGATCGGGATCGACACTGCGGCTGACACCGAGCGCCGACCGCACCACGAACGGCACGGCGACGAGGGCATGACCGACCGGCACCAGCCACCACGACGCCCGCCAGTCGACCGGGTCGACGTCGAACGTGATCAACATGCCGAACCCGATCGTGACCGCCGACGTGCCGAGCGGAAGCATCAGCCCCGTGTCGAGCAGCCGTCCCGAACGCCCCAGTGGCCGTGATTGCCACGACCGCCATACCACCGATCAGTACGGCGAACAGGGTCGCCCACAACGCCGTCGTGGCCGAGTTGCGAAGCGCTCCGATCGGGTCGATGCCGAGTCGCAGGCCGGGCCGGATCTCGTCGTTGCCGAGCGATCGCCACGCCGCCAGTGAGTACGAACCATCGGCCCGCAGCGATCGCTCGACGAGTGCGACGAGCGGCATCAGCACGAGCGCCGACGCGGCTCCGACGCTGAGCGCGACCCAGGCTCGTTGACGACCGACCGGGCGCTGCGGTGCGGCGGCGCTCAGGTCCAGCGACCGGGCATGGCGGCGTTGTGTCCTGGCGGACCACGTGACCAGCGCAGCCAGCACGACGAGTTGCAGCACGGCCAACACGGCCGCCCCACCGATGTCGCCGAGTTGGGTCGTGCGGCGCCAGACCTCGACCTCGATCGTCGATCGACCGGTGGTTCCGAGCACGCGGATCACACCGAACGATGTGAACGTGAACATGAACACGATTGCGGCTGCTGCCGCCAGCGCCGGTCGCAACAACGGCAGCGTGACGAGTCGGAACGTCGTCATCGGGCCGGCCCCCAACGTCGCAGCTGCATGTTCGAGGTCGGCCGGGAGCTGCTCCCAGACGGCGCCGACCGTGCGCACCACGACGGCCAGATTGAACACGACGTGGGCCCCGAGGATCGCCCACACGCTGCGGTCGAGCGAACTCGGCAACAGCGCCACGATGGCGGCGCCGACCACCACGGTCGGCAGCACGAACACGGCGGTCAGCACGCTCAGGAACGCCCGCCGCCCGGGAAAGCTGAAGCGTGCCGTCGCCCACGTGGGAGCCAGTCCGAGCAACAACGTCAGCAATGTGCTGGCGACCGCCTGCCACAAGGTGAACCACAACACCCGCCAGGTGTCGGTGCGGGCGAACGTGTCGGAGATCGCGCCGACACTCATCCCACGCCACAACAGCGTGGCGAACGGCCACACGTAGAACACCACCAGGAACGCCACCGGCGGCGCCGTGAGGGCGGCCACGAACCAGTGCGGCAGCCGGTTCAGCCGGTCGCGATCGCCGTCCACCGGTCGATCCAGTCCGCTCGATGGGTCTCGATCAGTTCGGGATCGAGGTGCAGCGGTTGTTCGGGAATCGTGGCGTAGCGCACGAACTCGTCCGCAAGTTCCACCGTCGGGTCGACCGGGAACACGAACAGGTTCATCGGCACCTCGCGCTGGAACCGTTCCGAGATCAGGAAGTCGACCAGCCGTCGGGCCGCCTGCGGTGCTTCGGTGCCGCGCAGCACCCCGGCGAACTCGACCTGTCGGAAACAGGTCGACTCGACCACGCCGGTCGGGGCCGAGTCGAGTGGTTCGGTGGCGAACAACACCTCGAACGGCGGGCTCGATCCGTAGCTCACCACCAGCGGACGCGTGCCGCCGGCCCAGCTGAACGACTCGTAGTAGGCCTGAGTCCAGCTGTCGACGATCTCGACGTCGTTGGCACGCAGCGACTCCCAGTAGGGCTCCCAACCGTCGTCGCCGAACTCGGCGATCGTGGCCAGTAGGAACGCCAGTCCCGGCGACGAGGTGGCCGGGTTCTCCACGACCAGTTGCCCGGCGTATTGGGGGAGTGCCAGATCGGCCAGCGAGGTCGGCGCCGCGACCCCCGCTGCTTCGAGGGCGGCGATGTCGTAGTTCACGCACACGTCGCCGAAGTCGACCGGAGTCGCCTCGCCGTTCGGGACGAGCGTCGGTGAACTCGTCGGGCAGGTCGGCGACACCGGCTGCCAGGTACGGCTCGAACACCTCGGCGTCGACGGCGCGCGACAGGAAGGTGCTGTCGACGCCCCACATCACGTCGCCCTCCGGGTTGCCGGCGGTGAGTGTGGCTTTCGACAGCATCGTGCCGGTGTCGCCGGCGATCAGGAGTCTCGACGGTGATGCCGGTCTCGGCCGTGAACTCGGCGAGTGCGATGTGGATCGGGTTGGCGGGTCGGCGCCGGGAACGAGTCGTAGGCCACCAGCGTGATCGTGTCCGACTCGGCGGCGACGGGAACGTGACCTCGGGCGGATCGTCGGAGGTCACGCTGCTCGGAGCCGGCGTCGTCGCCGCACGCAGCCAGGGCCAGAGCGAGCACGACCAGAGCGGTCGACCGAGCATCCGATTCACGGAGTGCCTCATGAAGCGTGCTCAGGGGCGTAGGTGAAGATCGTGACGATCCCCTCGGACACGGTGATCTCGATCCGTTCGTCGGTGGCGATGTTGCTGACCCCTCGACCGACGACCGGCCGCAGACGGTCGCCGGTCGAGCGGCCATCGACACCGGTCACCGTCACCCCCTTGGCGCGACCGTGCAGTGCGAGCAGCGAGATCGTCGCGCCCGGCACCACGTCGAACACCAGACGGCCCGGCCCGTGCAGCACCCGAATTCGCTGGTCGCCCCACCACCCGTCGACGATCGGGATGCTGGTCAACGACCGGTTGGCCGAGCGCACCGATCGCAGCAAACGTGTGGTCGAGTCGATCGCCGCCGCCCGACACGAGGATCAGTCGTGCCGGGTTGAAGTCGGCCGCCATCGCCAGCGCCAGCTCGGTGTCGGTCTGGTCCTTGTCGGGGTCGTGGCGCTGGATCGTGGCGTGCTGTTCTGCCCACGCCAGCCCGGCGGCCGAGATCGAGTCGAGGTCGCCGACGAGCCCAGCCGGTATCAGGCCGGCCGCCAACGCGTGATCGAGAGCGCCGTCGGCAGCGATCACGATCGCATTCGGTGGGAGGGCGGCGACCGCACTGGGGTGGAGCGGCTCCGCTCCCGTGATCACGATGACCGTTTCGTCCATGAGGTTCCTCCGCCGGCATTACCCGGATCAGGTTCTCGGGTCGGTGGTGGCGTCCACCCTCTCAGCCCGCCGTGCCAGCGAGCTCCCCGTCTTACGTGGCGCGCAGCCTACCTGTCTGATCCGCTACCGAGCCGGTTGTTCGTCGACGGCGCCGGTCTGACGCAGGAACGTGAGGCTGTCCCACACGTCGGTTCGCCTGGCGACGAGGCCGTCGCGGATCTCGAACAGCATCACGCCGGGGATGTCGAGCGGGTGGCCCTCGAAGTTGGCGGTCAGCCGATACCTGACAGCTGCCCGCTCACCCTCGGCGATGATGTCGATGACTTCGTACTGGAGGGCGGCGAACTGGGCAAGGAAACCCGGCAACCGTTGCCGGTACGTGTCGCGGCCGGTCGAGCTCGAACCGAGTGTGCTGGTGTGCTCGTTGTGGAAGTCGTCGGTCACCAATGCGACCACGCCGTCGACGTCGCCCGCAGACAGGGCGGAGAGGTACTGCTCGACGGTGGCACGGGTGTTCATGTCGCAAACCGTAACCAGCGCGGTGCCGCCTCGGCCGGTCGATGTGATCGAATAGCAGTCTGGTGGACGAACAGCCAGAGCCCGAACGGATCGAGATCGAGCTGACCGCCAACACCCCCGAACACGATCGCTGGCGCAAACACCCTGCTCCGACCGCGGCGACCCTGCGGTGCCGCGTCGGCGTGTCGGCACGCCGTCGCTGCCGACCGACGACCCACACCGACGCGCGTGACGACCGGCCCGAACGCCGAGCGTCGAACAGCTTCGCCGCCGCCGGACCAGCGGCGTCTGCTGGCGACCGCTGCGGTCGTCGGCGTCGTGGCGTTGCTGCTCGGCTGGTTGATCGGGCGCTCCGGTGGCTCTGACGAGGTCGCCACGACGAGCGTGACGCGCACCGGTCACCACCGAGCGGGTCCGGGTTCCGCTGCTGCCCGGCGAAACGCTGCCGTCCGCATCGACCACGACGACCCGCCCGCCTCGCACCACGACCACCACGACGCTCGCCCCGCCGCTGCTGCTCGAGGCCGCCTTCGACCCACGTCTCGAAGGTGTCGATCTCGAACTGGTCGGAATCGAGGGGCAGCGCTACATCGTCGAACTCGATCTGGGTGCCGGAACCATGGTCCGCCGCGACCTCGGCCGGCTCAGTACCGACCCGGCCACGATGTTCGTCGGCGACGACTGGATCACGATCGCCGGAACGAATGAAGGCCGAACGTACGTGATACGCGATGACGGGTCGATCAATCAGGTCGACCTCGGTGAACCGTGGCAACTGATGTGGCAGCCCGGCACCGATCGATTCTGGCGTCCGGTGATGCAGAACGGTCCGTACGGCTCGCAGGCGAGTTACGACGAGGTCGACGTGGACGGTGAGCCGACCGGGGCCACGATCGAGTTGCCCGCTGGAGCTTGGTCCTGGCAGGCCGATCCGCTCGGTGGCCTGATCGTGCAGGCGGCGGGCAAGCAGTACCGGGTCGACGTGTCGGGAATCAGCGTGATCGGTTCCGGTGACTTGGTCGGCCTCTCGCGCCAGATGGCGTTGACGAGGGACTGCGACTCCGAGTTGCGATGCGGGTTGGTGGTCACGGATCGTGCCAGTGGTGAAAGCCGCCGGCTCGAGACGTTCGGTGTTGATGGTGAGCCGATCGCCGTCGAGTCGTTGTACGGGTGGGGCCAAGGAGGTGCCACGTCGGTCTCACCAGACGGTTCGATGGCTGCGGTGATCCTGCCATCGAACTCCGGGCCACCCGTGCTCTCGCTGATCGACCTCGCGCTCTGGCGTCGTGGTGGAACTCAGCACGGTCGACTTCACGCCGACGCTGGCCTGGTCGCCGGATGGCCGTTTCGCCTTCTTCCTCGATGGGGTGGACAACTTCAGCGGGTTCGGTGGGCGTGACCTGAAGGCTTTCGACCGGGAATCAGGTGAGGTGTTCCCTGTGTTCCCTGAGCCCGTCAAGTGGGAAGCGATGGCGGCTCGACCTTCGTCTGGCTGACATCCGGCGACCGCCGACCGGGCTGCCATGGGCCGAGATGTGGTGTGATGACACCTGGTGGATGAGCCGAGTAAGCCGAAGCGAATCGAGATCGAGCTGATCTCGAACGACGGCGCAGCCGCATGGGCGCGGTCGGAGTCGCCGGTCGAGGACGACGATCGGGAGCGGCCGATCGACCGGTCAGAAGCGGTGACGTCGCACAGCGACGGCCATCAGCCGACTCGCATCTGGGGGACAGCACTGGTGGTGTTGGCGGCGCTCGCACTCGGTTGGGTGCTCGGTCGGTCCAACGGCGCCGAATCTGATTCGACCCCGGCGGTGACGCCGTCGCCGTCCACGTCGGTCGTTGCGAGACGAAGTGTCTCCGAGCCGATCGCCGGCGTGGACCAGGCCGGTGACGCTCGATGCGAGCGACACCACGACGGCGCCGGCCGTCAGCACGGTGACGACGCGGTTGTCGACGACGACCATCGCCCCCGAGCGCAGCCTCGTGCAGGTCGAGGTGGCCGAGTCGGTCGCCGGCATGCCGGTCGAGATCGTCGCCATCGGGAGTGGTCGGCGCCTGCTCACGCTCGACTTGTCGACCGGTTTGCTCGAGACCCGAGGCAACGTCTCGCCGCCGTTCGGCCCGGCCACGCTGTTCGCTGGTCCCGACGGAATCCTGTTGCCGTCGTGGGACGACGACCTTCCGTCGACGCTCGTCACGGGTGAGGGCGAGGCATCCAGCGTCGAGATCGGAGTCGCCTGGCAACTGCTGGCGGCGCCCGAGCCAGGCGTCGTGTGGCGGTCGGAGCCGAGCCTGTTCAGCGGCAAGGTCGGGGTGGTCGAACAGGTCGCACTCGATGGTAGGCCGCTCGGCGTGTCGGTCGAACTGCCGTCGGCGCCGCTGACCGCTGATCCAGCTGGCGGCCTGGTCGTCGCCGTGCCGGGTGGCGTGTTCCAGTCGACTCCTGATGGAGCGACCCGAATCACCTCGGGGCGACTGGTTGCGATCGGTCGCTGGCATGCACTCACTCAGGAGTGCGACGAACAACTGGTGTGCAACTACGGCATCGTCGACCGCGCTGACCGGCTCCCGTTCGGTGCTGACGATCGACCCGATGCTCGGCGCCGAGGTGTTGCTCGAGACAACCTGGACGCCGGGCTCCAGTTCAGCGTTCTCGAGCGATGGTCGTGCGGTGGTGGTCGAGTCGGTCGATCCCGATCAGGGGCTCCGGCGATCCACCGTGGTGATCGACCTCGACACTGGTATCGCCACAGAACTGGCGGCGTCACCCGATCCGCTGCCGTTGGTGTGGGCCCCCGACCGGCGTGTGCTGTTCTACGTGTACGGCGGGCGGTTGGCGGCGTTCGACGCGACGACCGGGTTGTCGGACACGGTCGCCGCCGGGTTGGAGGGGATCGAGGCGTTCGCGATTCGTCCGAGCACTTCGGCCGAGTGAGTCGGCCGCCACTCGCTCGGTTCAGTCGCACCGCTCAGGCGGTGGGTTGGCCCCACTTGTCGCGCAAGCGTGGCGAACACGCCCTGGTCCCACGAGAACTCGACCATGTTGCCGTCGGGATCGCGGACCATGCAGATGTAGCCGATCGGGGCAGGCATCATCGTTGCCGGCATCGCCAGGCATCCCGCTGCTGCGGCTCGCTCGGCCATGTCGTCGATCGCCTGCTTGGTCGGCAGTTCGACCCCGAGGTGGGCGAACGGTGCCAGCACTTCCTTGGGGGCGTCGGCGAACGGGTCGCTGCCCTCGAAGAACTGGGCGACGACCAGGATGAACGGGTTGTTGGTCGCCCCCGGCATGCCGAGCCAGGCCCCGAACCCGTTCTCGTCCTGGCGCTTTTCGATCAGCACCATCGGGGTCATCGAGGTGTAGAACTCGATCGTGGCGTCGATGTCGTCGACGCGCAGCGCGACGTGGGTCCAGCGTGCTTCGCTGGGATGGATGTCGTACGTCGATTCCTGCATGGCTGGACCTCCGGGCATGCGGCCGGTCGCTGGCTGCGATCACGGACCGTGCGGCCGACTCTAGTCGCGGTCCGATGGTCTGACCAGTTGGCTTGTGGGCGCAGCGGTCGACCGTTAGTCTGCGTGGGCCAATGGTCGGAGGGGGTCAGACCCCCTCCAGATCATCTTTGGAGGACACCTTGGATCCAGTCAGCTTCGAACCCGTCTCTCGCCGAACGGTGAGTACACAGATCCGCGAGCAACTGCTGCGCCGGATCACCACGGGTGAACTGGCCCCCGGCGCACGAATCGCCTCTGAGCGCGAGTTGAGCGATCAGTTCCAGGTCGCCCGCACGTCGGTGCGTGAGGCGATCCAAGGATTGCTCTCGCTGGGCGTGATCGAGCGGCGCGGCAACCGAACCTGTGTGTCCGAGCATCTGCCGGAGGTCTCCGTCGAACGCGGCGACAACCGCAAGACGTTCGTGCGCGAGCTCTTCGAAACTCGACGTGTGCTCGAAGCCCCGATCTTCGCGCTCGCTGCCGAACGGGCCGACGCTGCGGACAGGGAAGCGGTCACCGCCTTGCTGCGGCGCTTCGACGACGACCTCGAGATCGACGAGTTCCGTCACCTCGATCGAGAGTTCCACACCACGATCGCATCACGCTGCGGCAATCCGCTGCTGATCGAGTTGTACGGCAAGGTGCTCGATCAGTTGTTCCGATCCCACGACTTCGACGCGATCCTGAGCGACGAGCAGAACCGGCCAGAGGTTCGCAAACTGGTGATCGACGCGGTCGCCGGTCACCGCGTCATCGTCGACGCCTTCTCGGCGGGCAATGGCGAACTGATGGCGGCGGCTGTGACCGCTCACCTCGCCACGGTCGAGCACTCGATGGTCGACGACCTGCGCTGACCGGCGCCGAGTTCGGGTGGGTTCGATTCGACTGGCGCCGCCCAGTCGCCACGACTACGATGCGGCAATGGTCAGATGGTCTGACCATTTGAAGCAAATCGGGTACGACCCAGGGGGATCGCATGACGAGTTTCGTCGCCAGTTCGGCACTTCGGTCGGCATGGCATCCCGTCGCCGAGGGGGCCGACATCTCCGACGCTCCGCATCCGGTCACCCTGCTCGGCGACCGGTATGTGGTGTGGCGCTCCTCCGACCAAAGATTGGTCGCCGCGCCCGATCGGTGCCCACATCGCGAGGCGCCGCTCTCGGCCGGAACCGTCGCCGACGGCGTGTTGACCTGCACCTACCACGGCTGGTCGTTCGGTGACGGCGGCAAGTGCGTCGGCGTTCCCTCGTCAGGTG
Organism: uncultured Acidimicrobiaceae bacterium; assembly: GCA_963700265.1. Lineage (GTDB taxonomy): Bacteria > Actinomycetota > Acidimicrobiia > Acidimicrobiales > Ilumatobacteraceae > Ilumatobacter. The sequence goes on from CAVOWX010000018.1 coordinate 94,113, forward strand.
ATGGTGCAGTCGTGCCTCCGGCAGCGCACCTGCCGTGCGTCAGCGTCGAGGAGCGCTACGGCTTGGTGTGGATGTGTCCGGGCGAGCCGACCAGCGAGATCCCGATGATCGCCCACGACAGCGATCCGGCCTTCCGGCGGATCAACAGCGGCATTCAGCACTGGCGTGCGAGCACGCCGCGGATGGTCGACAACTTCTGCGACATCAGCCACTTCCCGTGGGTTCACACGACCACGTTCGGGGCCGGGCAGAGCCCGCTCGTGCCGCGCATCGAACTGGGCGATCTGGAAGACGGTTGGTACGGGTACGCCTACGAGGTCGACGCCAACAACCCCGAGCTGGCGGTCGCCACGACCGGCACGACCGAGGCCGTCGTGCATCGCCACATGAGTACCGGATTCCAGCTTCCGTTCGCGGTGCGCAGCACGATCCGCTACGAAGATGGTCTCGAGCACATCCTGCTGCTGTGCAGCACGCCGGTCGACGACACCAACTCGTTGTTCACGTTCGTGGTGTGGCGCAACGACGACTTCAGCGTCGATGGCCAACAGATCATCGAATTCGACCGGGCGATCGGCGCCGAGGACAAGCGAATGCTCGAACAGGTAGCGGGCACGTTGTCGCTCGATCGCACCGGACTGGTGAGCGTGCAAGCCGACAAGGCGTCGGTCGAATGGCGACGTCGTCTGGCGGCGATGATCGGCGTCGGGGACGATTCGGCGTGAGTGTTCGAGAGTCGGAAGCGCATCCGGCGTGGCAGAGGGAGAAGACGTGGATCTGAGTGCCCAATACTGCCATTTCTTCGACGACGACGAGTTCGTCGAGACCGACCGGCCCGGGTTCCGGCGTCGAATCATCACCGGCGACCATCTCCAGTTGTGCTTCTGGCGGATCGAGGGCGGTGCGACCGGCTCGTTCCTGCACAAGCACGACGAGCACGAGCAGCTCGGCATGATCGTGCGCGGCGCGCTCGATTTCCGGATCGGTGACGACGACCCCGCCGAGCGAGTCGTGCTCGGTGAGCATCAGGGCTATCTGGCCACCCCGGGCGTGTGGCACGGTGACAGCGTGTTCGTCGGCGACGACGAGTACGACGAGTGTTGGATCCTCGACGTGTTCGCCCCGCCTCGAGACGACCTGAGGAACGGCTGATGGCGACCAGCGGATCAGCGACGACCGATTGGCGCCTCGCCGTCGACATCGGCGGCACCTTCACCGATGTCGTGCTGCTCGATGCGGCGTCCGGTCGGATCGTCGTCGACAAGACGCTCACGACACCGGCGGCTCCGCTCGACGGGGTTCGGACCGGTGTCACCCAACTGCTCGCAAAGGCGGGGGTCGCCCCGCACGAGATCACCGCCCCGATCGTGCACGCCACCACGCTCATCACGAACGCCTTGATCGAGGGCAAGATCGGCCGCAGCGGACTGGTCACCACCAAGGGCTTCGGCGACACGCTGCTGATCCGCGACGAGCATCGCTACGACATGTACGACCTGCAGATCGAGTTTCCGGCTCCGCCGATCGCTCGTGAGCTCACCTTCGAGATCGACGAGCGGGTCAGCGCCGCAGGTGAGCTGCTGGTCGACCCGACCGACGCCGATCTCGCCGTGCTCGCCGACCAGTTGGCGGACGCCAGTGTCGAATCGGTCGCGATCTGCCTGCTCAACAGCTATGTGAACCGCTCGAACGAGCACAAGGTCGCCGTCGTACCTGCGCAGCCAACTGGGCGTTCCGGTGTGCATCTCGGCCGAGATCTCCCCGCAGATCCGTGAGTACCCGCGCATGATCACCACGGCCTGCAACGCCGCCACGATGCCGGTGATCGGGCCGTATCTCGACGAACTCCAGAAGTGGCTGTCGGCCGAGGGTTTCGGCGGATCGGTGCTGATGATGCTGTCGAACGGTGGCGTCGTCTCGGCCGACGACGCCGCACGGGCGCCGATCCGTCTCGTCGAGAGCGGACCGGCGGCCGGCGCGCTGGCCGGAAGCTGGTTCGCCCGTCGGCTCGGTGAGGAGCGGCTGCTGTGCTTCGACATGGGTGGCACCACGGCCAAGGCGTGCCTGATCGAGCACGGCCGAGCCCGAACTCACGAACACGTTCGAGGTCGCCCGCGCCTATCGCTTCAAGAAGGGCTCCGGGTTCCCGGTGTCGGTGCCGTCGGTCGACCTCGTCGAGATCGGCGCCGGCGGCGGCAGCCTCGCCCGCGTCGACCAGTTCGGGCTGCTCAAGGTCGGCCCCGAGTCCTCAGGTGCCGAGCCCGGCCCGGCCAGCTACGGCCGGGGCGGCACCGAACCGGCCGTCACCGACACCGACGTGGTGCTCGGCCTGCTCGACCCGGCCGCTTTCCTCGGCGGCGACATGCCGCTCGACGCCTCGCTCGCCGAAGCAGGCGATCGCCCGCGTCGCCGACCAGCTCGGACTGTCCATGATCGACACCGCCGCCGGCATGCACGAGATCGTCAACCAGAACATGGCCGCAGCTGCCCGTATGCACGCCGTCGAGATGGGCGTCGACCTGCGTGGCGTCACGGTGATCGCGTTCGGCGGCGCCGGACCGGTCCACGCCTGTGGTGTCGCCGACCTGCTCGAGAGCGAACGCCTGATCTTCCCCGTCAACGCCAGCGTGCTGTCGGCGTTCGGCACACTGGTGTCGCCGGTGCGGATCGACCTCGCCCGTTCGCTGCCGCGCTGATCGACACGATCGACCCGGCCGAGCGCGACGCATTGCTCGACGAGTTGCGAACCGAGGGTCGCCGGGTGCTGTCGGCGGCCGGGCGTACCCGACGACGCAGTCCGATTCCGGTACGGCGTCGACGCCCGCTACTCCGGTCAGGGCAACGAGATCACGATCTGGGTCGGCGAAGGCGACGAATGGCCGGCGTCACCCGAGCGAGGTCACCGACGCCTTCGACCGGGAGTATCGGCGGATCTACGGGCTCACGATCCCCGACGTCACGGTCGAGGCGGTCACCTGGCGCCTGTCGGCGTCGGCCACCACGACGGTCGTCGAGCCGTCGTCGACGCTGGCGCCCGCCGAGGGTCCGCCGATGCCGATCGCCCATCGCCCGATGGTGTTCGGGCGCGGCGTCCCCGCCGTCGATGCCCCGGTCTACCGCCGCTCCGAGCTCGGCGCCGGCGCCCGCTTCGACGGCCCAGCGGTCGTCGAGGAACGCGAGACCACGTCGGTGATCCGACCCGGTTGGACCGTCGAGGTGGCCACCGACGGCAGCCTGATCGCCACCCGCCGACGATCCAACCAGGAGGGCGATCATGACGATCGTCGACGACACCGCGAACGGCCGGATCGTTCGATCCGGTCGAGCTGGAGATCCTGTGGCAGTCGCTGATCGCCACGGTCAACGAGCAGGCGCGGGCGCTGCAGCGGGCCGCCTTCTCGCCGATCGTGCGCGAGGCCGGCGACCTCGCCAACGCCGTGTTCGACCGCCGCGGCCGGATGGTCGCCCAGGCGGTCACCGGAACGCCCGGGCACATCAACTCGCTGGCGATCGGCGCCGCCAACATGCTCGACGAGTACCCGCTCGAGACGATCGAGCCGGGCGACGTGCTGATCACGAACGATCCGTACAAGACCGCCGGCCAGCTGCTCGACGTCACCGTGCTGGTGCCGGCGTGGCGCAACGGCAAGCTGATCGCCTTCTTCGGTTCGACGATCCACCACACCGACGTCGGCGGCTACGGCATCGGGGCCGGTGGCCGCGACGTGTTCGAAGAGGGCCTCTGGATCCCGATCTGCAAGCTGATGAAGGCCGGCGAGCGCAACGACGACGTCTGGAAGTTCATCCTGTCCAACGTGCGCCAGCCCGACCACATGGCCGGCGACCTGCACGCCCAGCTGGCGTCCGGCGAGGTCGGCGCCCAACGGCTGGCGGCGCTGTGCACCACGTTCGAACTCGACGACATCGAGGCGCTCGCCGACGAGATCATCGACCGCTCGGAGGCGGCGACCCGCGACAGCATCCGGTCGCTGCCCGGCCGGCTCCTACAAGGCGTCGGCGGTGCTCGACCTGGCCGACGGCAGCCTGATCGACATCGTGTGTGCGATCGACGTCGATCCCGTCGCCGGCGAGATCACCGTCGACTACGAGGGCACGTCGCCGGCCAGCCCGTGGGGCATCAACGTCGTCAAGAACTACACCCACGCCTACACCACGTTCACGGTGCGCTCGGTGCTCAACCCCGACATCCCGAACAACCACGGCAGCCTCAGCCCGATCAAGATGATCGCCCCGGAGGGTTCGATCGTCAACGCCATCTCGCCGCAGCCCGGCACCGCTCGCCACGTGGTCGGCATGTTCCTGCCCAATGCGCTCCTCAAGGCGCTCGCCCAGATCCGCCCCGACGATGCGATGGCGGAGGGCTCCGGCGCGGTGTGGACGATGCAGGTCAACGGCAACCACGACGACGGCGTCGCCGTTCATCACGGCGATGTTCACCTACGCCGGTGGGGTCGGCGCGCGGGCCACGAAGCCCGGGCTCGACGCCTGCTCGTACCCGACCGGCGTGTCGGCGGTGCCGATCGAGGTCGTCGAGGCCTCGGCCCCGATCCGGTTCCACGAGAAGTCGCTGCGCCGCGGCTCGGGTGGCGCCGGACGCCAGACCGGCGGACTCGGCCAGGTCGTCGAGTTCTCGGTCGCCACGACGCAAGCCGTGGCAGCTCAACGCCGTCACGAGCCGGCTCGCCGAGCCGCCGCAGGGCGTGTTCGGCGGCTCGCCGGGCGGGCCGGCAGCTTCCAGGTCAACGGACGAATCCGTCGTCACGCAGGCCCGCCTCACGCTCGAGCCCGGCGACGTGGTGCGGCTCGAGCTGCCCGGCGGCGGCGGATACGGAGCAGCCGAGTAGTCGCATGAGCAGCTGGCCCGACGCCGTGACGTTCGCCCGGACGTGGGTCGACGCCGTCGCGACGCGCGCCGAGCATCCCTTCCTGGTCTTCGAGGCGCCCGACGGCACGGTCACCGAGTGGACCTACGGCGAGTTCGACACGATCGTCGCCCGGATGGCGACCGAGCTGGCCAGCCACGACGTCGGGCCCGGCGCCTCGGTCCACCTGGCGCTCACGAACTGCCCGACCTTCGTCGCCGTCTGGATCGCCACCAACCGGTTCGGAGCGTGGATCGTGCCAGTCCGACCCGATGGGCCGCACGCCCGAGCTGGCCGACCACATCGAGCGCACCGCGCCCGGTCGTCGGGTTCTGTTCCCGCGACCGAGTCGACGAGTACCGGCCGGCGGCCGGCGACGATCCCGCTGTTCCCGATCGACGAGGCCGACGCCGAGCTCGCCTGGCTGCCGACCGAGGCGTTCACCGACTGGCCGCGAACCGGCGCTCACCGATCGTGCCGCGGTGATGTTCACGAGCGGCACCACCGGTCGCCCGAAGGGCGTCGAGATCACGCAGGCCAACTACGCCTTCGCCGGCAAGACGATGGCCGAGGCGGCGGCGCTCGACCGCATCCGATCGGCAGCTCGTGGTGCTTGCCGCTGTTCCACGCCAACGCCCAGTACTACTCGTTCGCCTCGGCGATCTGGGCCGGGCGCGTCGGTGGCGCTGATGCACACCTTCTCGGCGAGCGGATTCCTGGCGCAGGCCGCCCGTCACGGCGCCACCTGCGCCAGCCTGTTCGCCGCCCCGCTGCGGATGATCCTCGCCCGCGGCGGCCCGGTCGACGGCCTGCGTCTGCGGCACTGCTGGTTCGCCCAGAACATCACCCCCGACCAGTACGCCACGGTCACGCGAGTGGTTCGGATGTCGGACCGCGCCAGCTGTACGGCATGACCGAGACGATCCCGGCCGTGCTCACCGACTCCGCCGAGCAGCCCGACTGCGCGCTCGATGGGATACGTCACCGGCGGGTGCGAGGTCGAGATCCACGACGCCGACGGCGTGCCCGGTCGGTGCCGACGAGATCGGCGAGATCGTGGTCGGCGGCGACCGTGGCATCACCCTGTTCGCCGGCTACCTCGACGATCCGATCACGACCGACGCCAGCTTCCGCGGGGACTGGTTCCTCACCGGCGATCGCGCCAGCCGCAACCACGACGGTCGCTTCTTCTTCGACGGTCGCCGCTCCGATGTGCTCAAGGTGGCCGGCGAGAACGTGTCCACCGTCGAGGTCGAAGCGGTCGTCACCGCCCACCCGGGCGTGCTCGAGGCGTCGGTGGTCGGCGCCCCCGATCCCGTCCGCGACGAGGTGCCGGTCGCCTTCGTGGTCGCCGCCGACCCGTCGAATCCGCCCGACGTCGACGAGCTGACGACGTGGTGCTACCGAGCGGCTCGGCAAGGCCAAGGTGCCGCGCGAGTTCACGATCCTCGACGAACTGCCTCGCACCAGCGTCGGCAAGATCCGTAAGTTCCTGTTGAAGGAGGCAGTCCGATGAATTCAGGTCCCCAGCGACGACGCTGCTCGACTCGCTCGACGCGTCGATCGGCGACGTCGCCACCGCAGCCACGCTTCCGCCTGAGCTGTACACGTCCGAGCAGGTGCTCGCCTTCGAGAAGGAGGCGCTGTTCACCAGCGAGTGGGTGTGCGTCGGGCGGGCCGAGCGGATCCCGAACCCCGGCGACTGGTTCACGGTCACGATCGTCGACGAACCGCTGATCGTGGTGCGCGACAAGCAGGGTCAGGTTCGCTGCATGTCGGCGGTGTGCCAGCACCGGGCGATGCAGGTCTGCGAGGGGCACGGCAACGACACCACGTTCAAGTGTCCGTACCACCACTGGAACTACGCCCTCGACGGCCGCCTGCTCGGCGCACCGGCGATGGAGCGCACCGAGGGCTTCGACAAAGGCGACTGGGGCCTGCCCGGCGCTGCAGGTCGAGCAGTGGATGGGCTTCGTGTTCGTCAACTTCGACCCCGATGCCGCGCCGCTGGCGCCGACGCTCGAGCGCTACTCGCCGTACCTCGACCAACTACGACCTCGAAGACGCCGTCTGCCCCGGAACGTTCACGCTCGAGAACATGCCGTGGAACTGGAAGGTGATGTTCGAGAACTTCAACGACGGCTATCACGCCAACCGGCTGCACCAGTACGTGCAGGACTTCTGCCCGTCGCAGCATGTCGGCGTTCCCGGAACCGTGGACCGACGACTCGAACGTGATCTTCCGTACCTGCGGGCTACACCCACATCGACGGTGGCTTCAACGCCACCCACCGGGTGATCATGCCGGTCTTCCCGGATCTCACCGACGAGGAACGTACCCGCTCGACGTTCGCCCTGATCCCGCCGACGCTGTGCTTCGGCACGGCACCCGACCAGTGCTTCTTCTTCCTCGTGCGCCCCAAGAGCGCCCAGACGATCGACGTCGAGATCGGCTACATCTTCCATCCCTCGGCACTCGACGATCCGCTGTTCGAGGAGAAGGTGGCGCTGTCCGACGCCGGGGTGCAGGTGTTCGTGCGCCAGGACCAGGACGCCACCATGAAGGTCCAAAACGGGCTCAACTCGCGGTTCGCCCCGCGGGGCCGTTACTCGTGGCAAGAAGAGAGCCACGTCCAGTTCAACCGCTGGCTCGTGCAGCGCTATCGCCTGCTCGCAGGGCAGCATGTCGCAACAGTCGTCGCCGCAGCTGAGCGGCGATCAGGGGGGTTCTCGATGAGAACGACCGTCAACATCATCAGCACACCGATGGGGAGAACAACCATGTCCAGAACGTCCAAGAAACTGTTGGCACTGCTCGTGCCGCTCGCGCTCGTTGCCGCTGCTTGCGGCGGCGACGACGATGCACCCGCAGCCGAGCCGACGGATGCACCGAGCAACCGACGCCGACAGATGCACCAGCCGAGCGAACCGCCGAGGAGCCGGCCGAGGAGCCGAGCCGAGGAACCGGCCGAGGAACCGACCGAGGAGCCAGCCGAGGAGCCAGCCGAGGCACCCGAGACCAATCAGCTGATCACCGACCTTCGATGCCGACGGCGATGGCACCGTCACGATCGGCGTCGCCGCCGCCGGCCCGCGCGACGACAACGGCTACTACCAGTCGCTGGTCACGTTCGCCGAGGAGTTCTCGGCCGACAACGGGTTCGCGGCACCGATCGTGAGCGACAACATCGGTTCCGCCGAGGCCGCTCAGGCGATGTCCGACCTCGCCGCCCAGGGCGTCGACATCATCTTCGTCGGCGCCAGCGAGATCGCTGAGCCGCTGCCCGATCTGACCGAGCAGTACCCCGACATCTTCTGGTACTGCAACTGCGGCGCCGGTTTCGCTGAGCTGCCCGGTCTTGCGCAGGCCACCGACTGGGGCGCCGCGATCCACTACACAGCCGGCGTCGCGATGGGCGCAACGCTCAAGGACCAGGGCGGCACACAGGCCGTGTTCCTCGGTTGCTGCGACATCAACTTCGAACAGGAGGCCTACAACGCCACGCTGTTCGGACTGCAGTCGGTCGATCCGTCGTACACGATGGAGTACGTCGGCACCGGCGATTTCCAGTTCGACTTCGACAACTCCGGCAACGCCACCGCAGCGCTCACGAATGCGATCGCAAACGGCGCCACGCTGGCCTACGCCTACCTGGGCGGGGCGACCGACCCGGTCGGTCAGTTGGCCACGGATGAAGGGATCGCCGTGTTCGCCGCTGGTCCCGCCGACATCTGTGATCGTGACGACGGGATCGCCTGGACCGGCAGCATCGTGTTCGACGGCGGGCGCTACGCCGCCGAAGCACTGCGGCTGATCATCGACGGTGAGTTGACCGAGGGATCGACCTACCAGTTCCCGACCGAACAGGGTCTCAATGGCGCCGAGTTGTGTGGCGCATCCGCTGAGGCCGAGACCGCCTTGGCCGATGCGTTCGGGCTGCTCGGCGCCTTCGACGACGACCTGATGGGTGTGCTCGGCGGCATCTCGGGTGAGGCGTACAGCGGCGGGTGAACACACCCGCTGAGAGCTCGACCGGGGCGGGCGTGTCGTCGCCCGCCCCGGCGGTCGAGCTGACCGGTATCACGAAGCGGTTCGGGGCCGTCGTCGCCTGTGACGACGTCGACCTCACACTGCACCGCGGGCGGATCCACGGGATCCTCGGCGAGAACGGTGCGGGCAAATCGACCCTGATGAAGATTCTGATCGGACTCGTGCTCCCCGATTCCGGAACGATCGAGATCGACGGCGACGCGCTGCACGATTCACGACCCGATCGATGCCGCCCGGCTGGGGATCGGCATGGTGCACCAACACTTCAGTCTGATCGACGCTCTCACCGTGTGGGAGAACGTCGCGCTCGGTGACGCCGGACGGCTCGATCCGAACGCGGTCCGCAAACGGATCGGCGAAATCAGCGATCAGTACGGATTGGCGATCGAGCCCAACGCCCGGGTCGGCGATCTCACCGCCGGGCTTCGGCAACGGGTCGAGATCATCAAGTGCCTCCGGCGCGACCCATCGATCGTCGTGTTCGACGAGCCGACCTCGGTGCTGACGCCCGACGAGTCGGTCCAGTTGTTCGCATCGTTGCGGCACGTCGTCACGACCGAGAACCGTGCCGTCGTGCTGGTCAGCCACAAGCTCGACGAGGTGCTCGCCTCGACCGACGAGGTCACCATCATGCGACAGGGTCGCGTCGTCGACCAGCGTCCGACTGCAGGCACCGACGCACCCTCGTTGGCGACAGCGATGGTCGGTCGCGAGGTGTCGCTGCGCTCCGAACGGGCGGCACTCGGTGTGATCTCGGTCGACGACGTCGCCCACGATCAGACCGCTCAGCTGGAGGTCGACGTCTCGGTCGCCCCGGCCCTTTCGATCCGCGGTGCAACCCTGTTCGGACCAGGTTGGGTGCGGCTGCTCGCCGGGCTCGATCTCGATGTGCGTCCCGGAGAGATCGTCGGTGTCGCCGGTGTCGAGGGCAACGGGCAACGGGCGCTGGGAGACCTGCTCTCCAGCCTGGTTCGGCTCGACGCCGGCTCGGTGTCGGTCGGCGGTCGACGGCTTGCCACGGGGCGCCCCGGAATCATGAGCCGCGCCGGGATCGCCGTGATCCCCGAGGATCGCCACGACTCGGGGTGCGTGCTCGACATGAGCGTCGCCGAGAATTTGGTGCTGATCAACCAGGCCCGAGTCTCGCGGCGGGGTGTGATCGACGGCGCCGCACTCGACCGATTGGCGCGCCGCATGATCGCCGATTTCGACATCCAGTGCTCGGGTCCCGACGCTCCGATGTGGTCGCTGTCGGGCGGCAATCAACAACGTGTCGTGTTGGCTCGCGAGCTCGCAGACAACCCGACCGTGCTGGTCGCCGCCCAGCCGACTCGGGGGCTCGATGTGGGCGCCATCGAGTACATGACCGAACGGCTCAGGGCGGCGGCCGACGCCGGCGTCGCCGTGCTGCTGATCTCGAGCGAGCTCGAGGAGATCATCGACATCGCTACCCGGGTCGTGGTCATCCACAAGGGTCGGATCGTCGGCGAGATGGCCCACCACGAACTCGACCTGGAGCGGCTCGGTCTGTTGATGGGAGGTGCGGCGGCATGACCGACGCGTCTGTGGACAGCGTGGTCGGCTCGTCATCGGACGCCGCCAATGCCCCGGCTCCCAAACCGAACAACGGTGCTCGACTGGCCGAATGGATCACCCTGTACGGCCTCAGCGTGATGGCAGCGTTGGTGCTCTCGGCGGTGCTGGTCGAGACGACCGGTGGAGCCTGGCGTCCGGTGCTGTCTGCGCTGATCGACGGCAGCGTTCGTGCTCCCGGCCGATGGGGGGAAACGCTGGGCGCTGCGGCACCGCTGTTGCTGGTGGCGGTCGGAACGGTGATCTCCGGCAAGGCCGGGCTGGTGAACATCGGCCAGGAAGGACAACTGTTGATCGGTGCCGCCACGGCGACCTACCTCGGGTTTCTGGTCGGCGGTAGCGGAGTGCTCAACATCGGGGTGGTACTGCTGGCCGGGGCGCTCGGGGGAGCGGCGTGGGCCGGTGTCGCCGGCGTGCTGAAGTACTGGCGGGGCGTCCCGGAGGTGCTCTCGACCTTGTTGTTGGTGACGGTCGCCGGCCAAGCGGTGGCGTTCGGGTTGCGGTACGACTGGCTGCTGCTGGCACCGGAGGCGAACCGTGGCAACCGCAACCAGGTCAGCGACCAGATCGTCGAAGCCAACCGGATGCAGCGCACGACGATCTTCGGCAACGAGTTCCCGGTCACGGTGTTCATCGCAGCGGCCTTGGCGGTGTTCGTGGCCTGGGCGTTGACGCGCACGGTGTGGGGGTTCCGGCTGCGAATGCTCGGCCGCAACCCGCGCGCCGCCCAGCGGGCCGGCGTGTCCCAGACCCGATACGGCAACATGGCGTTGCTGCTGAGCGGTGCATTCGCCGGATTCGCCGGGGCGGCGATGCTGGCCGGCGGCGGGTTCGCGTTCGGCAACTATCGCCTGGTCCCGGGATTCTCGGCCAACATCGGCTGGACCGGCCTGCTGGTCGCCCTCGTGGCCCGCGAAAAGGCGATGGCGGCGATACCGGTGGCGTTCGTGTTCGCCGGGCTGCGCACTGGGTCCGGCTTCGTCGGCAGTACCGGTGTCGAGGGCCGGATCACCGACGTCATCCAGGGCTTGCTCGTGCTGGCGCTCTTGATTCCGCCCGCCGTGATCTTCATCCGTGACCGGCGCAGAGCCCGCGCCGCGACGACTGCGAGGACGTAGCTGTGTTCGATCTGTTCCGCGCCATCGGCGAGATCTTCTCGGCCGACTCGACCTACATCAACGGAGCGCTGTTCGCCGGCCTGTTGGCGTTCGCGGCGACCGGTGAATGGGTCGCAGAGCGGGCCGGCACGCTCAACATCTCGGTCGAGGCGATGCTGCTGGCAGGTGCATTCACCAGTGCCGTCGCCTACGACCAGACGTCGTCGGTGGTGCTCGGCCTCCTGGCCGGTGTGGTGGGTGGCATGGTGGTCGCCGGTGTGCAGGCCGAGATGAGCCATCGGTTGGCGGCCGACCAGTTCGTGGTCGGGCTGACCCTCAACATCCTGGTGCTCGGCCTGACCGGCTTCCTCGATCGAGAGATCGCCCCGTCGACCAAGATCGCATCCAGGTTCGAGGTGCCGCTGCTGAGCGATCTGCCGCTGGTCGGACACGCCTTGTTCGGCCAGCCCTGGCCGTTCTACCTGTTGTACGGGTTGATCCCGTTCTCGTGGTGGCTCGTCTACCGAACCCGATGGGGCCTCGAAGTGCGGGCCGTCGGCGAGAGCCCGCAACCGGCCGACGTGTCGGGCATCAAGGTCAACCTGCGGCGCCGTCAGTCGATCTACTACGCCGGGATCACGAGCGGACTGGGCGGGGCGTTCTTGATCTTCGTCCAGATCGGTCGCTTCGAGGACTCGATCGTGGGCGGCCGCGGGTTCATCGCCATCGCGGCGGTGATCTTCGGTGGCTGGACACTGTGGGGCACGATCGGCGGGTGCGTCGTGTTCGCCGGTGCGCTCTCGTTCCGCCTGTCGATCCAAGGGCTCGGCTATCAGCTCAACTCCGAACTGTTGCAGTCGTTGCCGTTCGTCGTCACGCTGGTCGGCATGGCGATCTTCGCCCACCGGGTGCGGCCGCCAGGAGCCTTGGCGCGACCGTTCGTGCGAGGTCTGACATGAGGGGAGTGACATGAGCATCGAGCTACGCCCGCTCGGCCGTACCGGCATCCACGTCAGTCGGTTCGGGTTGGGGGCGATGGTGCTGGGCGCCTGGGGCAACACCGATCGCGATGCTTGCCGACGGATCATCGGCCGCACGCTCGACGCCGGCATCAACCTGATCGACACCGCCGACATGTACGCCGACGGCGAGAACGAAGAGATCGTCGGAGAGGCGATCGCCGCCCGCCGCGACGAGATCGTGCTGTGCACCAAGTTCCACTATCCGGTCGGCGACCACGACGACCCGAACCGGCGCGGCAACTCGCGGCGCTGGATCCGCCAGGCCGTCGACGACAGCCTGCGTCGGCTCGGCACCGACCGGATCGATCTGTACCAGGTGCACCGACCCGACCCGACCACCGACATCGCCGAAACGGTCGCCGCCCTCGACGACTTGGTCACCGCCGGCAAGATCCTGGCGTGGGGCACGTCGACGTTCCCGGCCGAGGAGATCGTGCTCGCCCACTGGGCCGCCGAACGCAACGGCCACGTCGGCCCGCACACGGAGCAGCCGCCGTACTCGATCCTGGCACGGGGCATCGAACGCGATGTGCTGCCGACCGCCGAGCGGTTCGGGATGGGTGTGCTGGTGTGGAGCCCGCTCGCCGGAGGTTGGCTGACCGGCAAGTACTCGCGGACGTCACCGCCCCCGATCGGTAGCCGAGCGCAGACCGATCCCGATCACTTCGACGGAGCCAACCCGGCCAAGTTCGATGCGGTCGAGCGACTGTCGGCGATCGCCGCACGAGGCGGGGATCAGCCTGACCCACATGGCGCTGGCCTGGTGTGTCGAGCACCCGGCGGTCACCACGGCGTTGATCGGGCCGAAGACCGAAGCCCAACTCGACGATCTGCTCGGTGCGGCCGAACTGCGACTCGACACCGACACGCTCGACGCGATCGACGCCGTGGTGGCACCCGGCACCGACATCAACCCCGACGACGCCAGTTGGACGCCTCCCGGCCTCGGGGTCGAACACCGAAGGAGGCGGCGATGAAGGCGGTCCGCTACCACGGGTTCGGCGGCACCGAGGTGCTCGAGTACGAGGACGTTCCCGATCCGGAACCCGGTCCCGTCGACGTCGTGATCGACGTCGCCGCGACCGCCCTCAACCGGCTCGACGTCGTGCAGCGCAACGGCTGGTTCAACATGCCCGGCTTCGCGCTGCCGCACATCGCCGGGATGGACGTCGCCGGCGTCGTGCTCGGCGATCGGCGACGAGGTCTCGACCGTGGTGGTCGGCGACCGGGTCGTGGTCGACCCGTCGCTGGCAGGCGTCGACGATCGGTCCGAAGCTGGGCGGAATGGGCGACCTGTACGGCGAACTCGGCATCATCGGCGCCACGGTCGACGGCGGCTACGCCGAGCAGTGCCTGGTACCGGCCTCGCATGTCCACGCCGTGCCCGACGACATCACGCTTGGAGCAGGCGGCTCCGTTCGCCACCTGCTTCGTCACGTCCGCCCACGCCCTGTTCGACGTCGGCAAGCTGCGAAGCCGGCGAAACGGTGATGATCCACGCCGCCGGATCGGGCCTGTCGACGGCCGCGATCCAGCTCGCCAAGCACGCCGGGGCGATCGTGCTGGCCACGGCGGGTACCGACGAGAAGTGCCAGCGGGCGCTCGACGCTGGGTGCCGACTTCGTGCTCAACAACCGCACCGGCGACATCACCGGTTGGGCCCGCGAGGTGACGAATGGCGTCGGGGTCGACATGGTGCTCGACCACGTCGGCACGGCGCTGTTCGGCCCGTCGCTGTTCGCGATCGGGTTGCACGGCCGGCTGGTCAACTGCGGCAACGCATCGGGCGACGAGGCGACGATCCCGTCGCTCGGCTACCTGTTCCACTCCGGGATCTCGATCCTCGGATCCGACCCGTATCGCCCCGACGAGTTCGCACCGGCGTGGGACGACTTCTGCGCCGGCCACTACGACGTGGTGATCGACTCGGTGTTCCCGCTCGAGGCGGCGGCCGAGGCCCAGTCGAAGATGGTCACCAACGACTTCTTCGGCAAGATCCTGCTGACGCCATGACTCGTGTTCGCCGGACTGAGCATGTTCGAGCCGCGCGATGCCCCGTATCCGGAACTCAAGAAGAGTCACACGATGGCGCACGTCGGGTCGCCCGTTCACCGACTACAAGCCGCCGCGCGGCGGCGCCGGTGTGGGCGGCGATCGAAGGGCTCGCCCGCTACCACGTGCTGGTGGCGGCGCTCGAACTCGACGTGTTCGACACACTGCAGCGAATCGGTCCCGCCACGCTCGATGCGGGTCAACGCCGAGATCCCGTCATCACCCGAGCACCTGCGCACGCTCTTCGACTCGATCGTGGTGCTGGAACTGCTCGACCAGGTCGGCGGCGTGTACGAACTCAACGATGCCGCCAGGCGATACCTGGTCAGCGACGGCCCGGCGACGATGGCGGCCCTGATCCCGGTCGCGCCCGGCCCGCACGACAACTGGACGCGACTGGCGGACACGGTGCGCAACGGCCGCCCTTCGACGCCGATCGAGGACGACCCGGCGGCGTTCTACGTGCCGCTCGTCGAGGGCACGTTCACCACGATGTACCGCTGCGCGATGCGGGCAGACCTCAAGCTGCGCTACTCGGCGTTGCCGGCACCGCGGGTACTCGATCTCGGCGCCGGTGGCGCACCGTGGGCGATCGCCATCCTGCACGGCAACCCCGCCGCCACCGCGGTGGTCAACGACCTGCCAGGCGTGATCGGCGTGGCCGAGCGCAAGGCGACCGAGCACGGAGTCGAGCGACCGGGTCGAGTTGCGACCCGGCGACTTCCACACGGTCGCGATCGAGATCGGAGGCGTACGACATCGTCGTGCTCGGCCACGTGTGCCGCACCGAAGGGGCCGACGGTACGCGAGCGACCTGATCGGGCGGGCCTTCGATGCGCTGCGACCCGAGGGCATCGCTGATCCTGGCCGACTACTTCTGCGACATCGACCGCAAGCTCAATCCGCACGCCGTGCTGATGGGTGCCACGATGATGGCCAGCACGGTCAACGGCAACGGCGTTCACCGGCACAGCAGTACTCGGAGTGGATCAGGGCGGCCGGGTTCGAGGCGATCCGTCTGATCGAACCGATCGGTTTCCAGCAGCAGTACGTCGCGGCCAAACCGGAGTCGTACCGCCGGCGACACCGCAACACGACACTGGAGGAATGATGCAACACATCGACACCATCGTCCACGGCTGGCAGGTCGTCACGATGAACGCCACCCGCGACATCATCCGCAATGGCGCCGTCGCCATCGACGACGGCAGGATCGTGGCGGTCGACAAGGCGAGTGTGATCGACGCCGCCTACGAGGCCGATCGGGTGATCGGCGGCGACCGGTTCGTGGTCACGCCCGGCCTGATCAACAGCCACATCCACATCACCGGCGAACCGCTGACCCGCGGCTACGTACCCGACGACACGCCGTTCGTCGAGAACGTGTTCATGTGGCTGTGTCCGCTGTACTCGGTGCTACACCGCCGAGGAGGAGCGGCTTGTCCGCCCAACTGGCCGCGGTCGAGATGCTCAAGTCGGGCACCACGTCGTTCCTCGAGGCCGGCACGATCCGATTCCTCGACGAGGTCGTCGACGGTCTCACCGAGGTCGGCATCCGTGGGCCGCGTCGGGCGCTGGGTGTGGGACCTCCCGCCGGAGCCGTCCGTCTATCAGCAGCGCACCGACGAGGCGATCGCCCACCTGGAACGCCAACTCGACGCCTATCCGGCCGGGCCCGACGACCGGATCGGCGCCTGGTCGATCCTGGTCGGCCACACCACCTGTTCGGACCCGCTGTGGCTGGCGGCACGCGAACTGGCGACGCAGCGCGGCACGGGCTTCAGCTTCCACATGTCGCCGGCGATGCTCGACCCGGAGGGGTTCATCGCCGAGTTCGGGCAGCGCCCGATGGTGCACCTCGCCGAACTCGGCGTGCTCGGCCCCGACGTGGTGATGACGCACTGCGTGCAGGTCGACGACCGCGAGGTGGCGATCATCGCCGAGACCGGAGCCCAGGTCGCGCACTGCCCGACCACGGCGCTCAAGGTCAGCTACGGCATCACACAGGTCGGCAAGATGCCGGAGATGGCGATCGCCGGCATCAACATCGCGATCGGCACCGACGGCAACAACGCCTCGAACTACTCCGATCTGATGCGGGCGACCTACCTCGTCGCCGGCCTGTTCAAGGACGCTCGCCAGGATCCACAGTTGTTCCCGGCCGAGAAGGCGTACGAGATGGCGACGCTCGGAGGTGCCCAGGCGATCGGACTCAGCGACCACGTCGGTTCGCTCGAGGTCGGCAAGCACGCCGACGTGGTGTTGCACGACACCGAGCGACCCGAGTGGCGACCGCTGTTGAACGTCATGAACCAACTCGTGTGGTCGGCCGACGGCCGCGGCGTGCACACCGTGCTGGTCGGCGGCCAGGTCGTGGTCGAGGACGGTCGGATGACGACGATCGACGAGTCGCGGCTGTACGCCCAGGCCCAGGTCGCCGGCGAGGCGATCACCGCCCGTTCGGGCCTGCCCGACAAAGCCAAGTACCCGATTCGCTGAAGCAGCGACCTTCGACCCTGGTCAACTCACACCCGTGGTGGTTCTGTGGAGGTTGAGAGGAGGCCGACATGAGTAATGAGTCAGCTTCCACGGCGGGGGAACCGATCGAGAGTGGGATGATCGGCGTGTCCGAGTGGATGCGATGGAACGACATCGCCATGCCGGTGGTACGTCTGCGTCCGCCATTCGACCTCGGTGAGTTGTTCGTCGGCACGACAGAGCAGCAACCAGGCTCGGTCGACGAGCACTGACGCAGCCGAGTCAGCGATTTGGGCGGCCGCAGGCCGCTTGCTCTGGTGCAGCGTGCGTCGGCCGCGTTCCCTATGGTTCGCCGAGAGGCGCGTCCGCGTCAGGGAAGGGACGATCGAATGAACGGTGACGCGGCGATGCGGGCACACTCGGCAGGGCTACCGGTGCCGGACGTTCGATGAGCCCGCTTTCACCCGCTGGGCAAGCCATTGTCGGAGTGCACCGTGGCGATCGTCACGTCGGCGGCGCTGCGTCGCCCACACGACCCACCGTTCACGCAGGGCGACACCAGCTATCGCGCCCTCGACCGCAACGACCGCAACCTGATCCTCGGGCACTGGAGCCCGAACTTCGATCACACCGGCTTCCAGATCGATGTGAACGTCGTGTACCCGATCGACCGACTCGAGGAGTTGGCTGCCGACGGCACGATCGGGGCGGTCGCCCCGCGCCACTTCGCGTTCGCCGGCAATCAGCCCGACACCGTGTCGGAGCTGCGACTCGACACCGGCCCGGCGTGCGCCGCCGAGCTGTTGGCCGACGCCGTCGACGTGGTGCTGCTCACGCCCGGTTTGACCGCTGTGCACGCGTACCGTGAGTACGCTCGCCCACGTCTTCGAGGCAGCCGGCCTGGCCACGGTGGTGTTCGCCTCGATGATCGAAGTCGTCGAACGGATGAAGCCACCGCGGGCGCTGTACGGCGAGTTCCCGCTCGGGCGTCCGCTCGGAAAGCCGCGGACGCGGCCTTCCAACTCGATGTGCTTCGACGCGGGCTGGCGTTGCTCGACTCGGACCACCAAGTCGATCGAGACGTATCCCGAGGTGATCGAGTCCGACGAGACACCGATGGCCTGCGCGCTGCCGCCGCGCTACGACCCGAGCGCACCGCCGGCGGTCGACGAGGCGCGTGGGCTGCGGGCCGCCTACGACCGGGCGCTCGCCAAGCGCGGCGTCACCGCGGTCGGTCGGGCGCTCGATGCCGACGGGGTCGTCGACGCGCTGGCGGTGCTGCATGCCTGGGCCGAGGGAGCGGGATGGAAGGAGCGTCGCCCTGCCCGGGCAAGAACACCGTCGCCGTGTGTCACGACATCCGCGCCTACTACGACGAGGCAGCGCTGGAGCTGGTGACCGGGCCACCGCCGGGTGGACGCTCCGCCGAGGCGTGGTTCTTCGAGCAGACCGAAGCCGGCAAGACGATCCTGGCTGCCCGCAAGTCGCTGCAGGCTCAGGAGATGCCGTTCCCGTTCTGGTTCTACATGGCGCCCGCCCACCGCTCCTGAGGAACGGCTGACGGCAACACAGCCTGGTGAGTGCTACTCGACGGTCCAGCCGTCGGGCACGCTGTAGTCGCCGACGACCTGATGGGTCTGCTCGTCCTGCTCGGCGTCGGGGAGGTGCTGCCACAGCATCAACTGGTTGCCCCACGGGTCGAGGAAGGCGGCGTTGGCGCCGCCGAACTCGGTCCAGAAGTGGTTGCGCCAGAGTTCGGTGCCGCCCAGTCGTACAGCGGCGTCGAGGATGCGGTCGAACGAGTCGTCGTCGCTGACCAGGATCCACGCTCGCACCGCCCGCCCGCCAGGGCTGAGATGGGTCGGGGCGGGAGGCGCCGGATCGGGATGCGGACGCACGTTGGCAGCGTTCGAGATCCCCATGTGAAGGTTGCCCGTCGGCCCCTGCGAACCATCGTCGACCTTGAAGTTCTGACCCGGCACGATGCGGTGGAATACGCCCGGAATCCGCTCTTCGACCTCCCACCCGAAGACCTCGGAGTAGAAGCCGTTGGCAGCGTCGACATCGTCGACCGGGAAGTCGATGAAGACCAGCGTGTTGGGGTACGTCATGGGCCCAGCGTAGGTGGTTCCGGCATCGCCGGACGGGTCGTGGCCAGACCGCCCGCGGCGGGTTGCGGAAACCTCTGGTTCGGCTGATTCGGTCGGCGACCTATCCGACGAGTCGATCGAGCGCTGCCTCGGCGGCGCTCAGATCGGCTCGCGGTTCGGCCTGCAGGCGGCTCAGATAGCTGATCGACACCAAGCCGCGCTCGATCGCTCCACCGTCGGTGTGTTCGGGCAGATCGATCGGCTCGCCCCACGACACCTTCACGTCATAGTGCTCTGGAGCATCGGAGCGTTGGATCAGGTCGGCGCCCGACATCGCCCGCGGTGGCAGCTGTCCGACCTCGGTGATCGACCAGCCGGCGAGTTCGTCGAGCTCGAGGTTCGGCACGTTGATGTTGGCGATCACGACATCATCGGGAGGGTTGGTGATCAGACCGCCCACGAACGTGCTGGCCACTGTCGCAGCCGTGTGCCACTTCTGGAGCTTGACGGATTCCTCCCAGGCTTGGCCTTCGACGCCCCAGCCAGATGACGCCTGGCTCACTGCCACGCCCGACCAACCTCCGTTGCGGCCGGACAGGCAGGCACCGACCGTTCCCGAGTGGTAGACCGAACGTCCGACGTTGGCACCGGGGTTGATGCCCGAGACCACGAGGTCGAACGGCTCTCCGAATGCGCCGAGCCGGGCGTACATCACCGCCAGAGCTGGGGGACCGTTGACCGCCCACGCCTCGGGGATGCCGTCGAGTTCGTGACGGGTGACGTGCGGTTGGAGTTCCCAGATCGCGCCGATCGCCGCTCCGGCACCGGAGTATTCGCTGTCGGGAGCCACGACGACGACGTCGCCGTGATCTGTCATCGCCTTGGCGAGATGCAGGAGCCCGGGGGCGTGGATGCCGTCGTCATTCGTTACGAGTATGCGCACCACACCTGGATATCAGCTGATGGTGCGCTTCTTGCGCCTGACCTGCGAGTGATTCGAGATCGACACCCGTGCAAGCGCGATCGCGGACCACGATTCTGCCGGAGGCCACCACGTCACGAACCGAGCGACCGTCGCTGGCCCACACGAGCGCAATCAACGGATTGCTTGGTCGCGGTGTCCACGTCGGGCCGGTCGTGTCGACGATCACGAGATCGGCTCGTTTGCCGACCTCCAGCGAGCCGATCTCGTGTTCCATTCCGATTGCCCGTGCACCGTCGATCGTCGCCAGCGCCATGGCTTGCCCAGCGGTGTAGCGGGTCGGGTCGCCCGTCGAGTCTTTGACCAGTCCGCCGAACAGGCGAGCGGCCAGCAAGATGTCGATCGAGTCCCCGGCATTCTCGCTGTCACACCCGAGAGCCAGACGGCCGCCGTAGCGCATCAGCTGCTGGTGTCGGAAGGAATGCGTGATGCCTTGGCCGAGCCGCAGGTATGCCCACGGGCACGATGCGACGGCGACATCGTGGTCGAGCACGAGATCGACTTCGGTGTCGTCGATGTGGACGGCGTGGGCGATCAACACGTGGTCGCCGAGCGCCCCGAGCCGAGCGAGATGCTCGATCGGTCGTCGACCGGTGCGAGCCCGGTACGCCTTGGCATCAGCGGTGCTGGGTGACATGTGGAACGTGAGTCTGGTGTCATGCTGACGAGCCAGGTCGCTGGCGGCGACCACCAGTTCGTCGCTCATCAGATCGTGCCCGACCAGGGTGACCCAACCATCGACGCGCGGGTGACCCGCCGCCAATCGGATCGAGGCCCGCTGGCGTTCCAACACCTCGTCGACCGTTCCGGCGTGCGGCCCGTCACCCACATCCCATCCCCACGAGCCGAGCGTGCCGCCCACCCCGACGGTGTCGTAGGCGGCCAGCACTCGGTCGGGGTGGGCCACGGTGCCGGCCTCGACCGTGTACGTGATGCCGTTCGTGGCGGCCTCGACCAGCGCCAGCGTGGCGGACAGTTGGTCGAGATCGCCGGTGTGGGCAGCATGCGACGGGAGCGCCCACTGCACGAGTGCCTGGTCGAGCCCGAGGTCGTCGGGGATCGTCGAGCGCAGCAACCGATCGCCGGTCAGGTGTTGGTGGGCATTGATCAGGCCAGGGATCACCGCAGTGCCCTGCCCGCCCAGCGTCGTCGTCGGCTCGAATCGCTGCAAGGCGTCGGCCAGCGGACTCACATCGACGATCCGGCCGTCGTGAACGACCACCGCACCGTCGGTCAACTGCTCTCGGTCACCGTTCATGGTGACGACGGTCTCGCCGTGGATCAACAGGTCGACGGGTTGGCGCACATCCGTACCGTAGGCCGTCATTCCGTTGCGGTTGGTGACGCTCGGTGGCTCAACCAGACCACGATCGCCACGCCGATCGTCACCAACGCCATGCCCGGCACCTGGCCGAGCGTGATCGTCTCGCCGAGCAGCACCCACGCCCAGAATGTCGACATCGTCGGCTGGCTGGTTTGGATCATGCTGACGGTGGCGATCGGCACCGATCGGTGGGCGTAGTACAACAGGCCGTGACCGACCATTCCGGTCATCACCGACAGGATCGCCACCGCGGCCCACGCTTTTCCGCTCAGCGGCCACAGTTCGTCGCCGGCGGTCCACACGGCCACGGGCGTCGCCGTCACCAGCGCCACGGTCATCACGATCGTCATGAAGTCGAACGGTTCGACGCCGCGTCCGCGGGCGCGTTTGGCGAACAGTTGGTACCCGGCGAAGCCGACCACACCGACGACCACGAGCAGGTCACCTTCCAGGGTCGCGACACCCGAGTCCGAGCCGTTCGCCAGGATGATCACGAGCCCGATCGCGCTCAGCACCCCCCAGCTCAGAGCTCGCCACTTGGGTTGCTCGGCGAACAACACGAACCCGGCAGGGATCAGAATCAGTGGCGACATCGACGAGATGAAGTCGGCGTGAGCGACACTGGTCCGGGTCAACGCCAGGAAGAACAGCGAGATGTTGACGCCGAAGCACAGCGCTGCCGGTATGGCCAGCTTCCACGCCGTCAGCGAGGGGAGTGGGCGACCCGTTCGTTGCCGACGGACCGTCAGGAACCCCCACCACAACAGCGCAGAGCCGAGCAGTCGCCACGATGCGATCACCGAACCGGGGATACCCGGCCACTTGACGATCGACAGACTGATCGAGAACGTCGAGCCGGCCGCGAACACAGCCAGCAAGCCGAGCGTGCGGGGTGTTCGGGGTGTTCGGGGTGTTCGCCCGTCGATCGAGCGATTCGCCACGGCTGGTCGGCTCAGTGCTCGGTACCGGGGTCGTGGTCGGTGGCCGGGTCAGCGGACGATCCGGTGTTGTCTGGTCGCTTGAGGTCGGGTTCGAGGTAGATCATCCGTGCCGCCGGAACAGCTGCCCGGATGTTGGCCTCGGTGGCATTGATGATCTGACTCAACTCGTCGAACGTGAGCGACGAGTCGTACTCGATCTTGGCTCCCACCAGGATTTCGTCGGGACCGATGTGCTGGGTCCGGAGATGGATCAGATGGTCGACGCGGTCCGACCCTTCGATCGCCGCCACGATGCTGGCGCGATCGTGCTTGGTCGCCGATTCGCCGATCAACAGGCCCTTCATCTCGATGATCAGAACGATCGCAATCACGATCAACAGCACACCGATCGCCATCGAACCGACAGCATCCCAGCGACCGTCCTCGGTGTACTTGGCCATCAGCACGCCGAACAGCGCGAACGCCAGCCCGAGCTCGGCCCCGGTGTCCTCGAGCAACACCACCGGCAACTCGGGTTGCTTCGAGTTGCGGATGAAGTTCCACCAACTGACGTCCTTGCTCTTGACATGTTGGGCTTCCTTGATCGCGGTGCGCAGTGAATAGCCCTCCAGCAGCAGGCCGAAGGTGAGGATCCCGACCGCGACCCAGACGCTGTCGATCTCGTGAGGGTGACGGAATTTCTCGATGCCCTCGTACAACGCGAACAGCCCGCCCATCGAGAACAACACGAGCGCGACCGCGAACGACCAGAAGTACCGCTCGCGGCCGTACCCGAACGGGTGCTCGGGTGTTGCGCCGCGCTTGGCCCGGTTTCCACCGAGAAACAGCAACCCCTGGTTGCCGGTGTCGGCGAACGAGTGCACCGATTCGGCCAGCATGCCGGCTGAGCGGGTGATCAAGAATCCGATGAACTTTGCGATGGCGATCCCGAGATTGGCGAAGAACGCCGCAATGATCGCTTTCCTACTGCCGTCAGTCACCCGGCAAGGTTGCCACATGGACACATCGATCGGTCAGCTCACCGGTCGGATCCAGCGTCAGGCACCGCCGATGGTGAGCCAGGCTTGCAGCACCGACTCGTCGCCGACCGGGCTGAGCAGGTCGGCGTCGGTCGGAGTGCGACCCCACAGGGTCAACAGGATCGCCTCGGCTGGGCCGCGCAGCGCGGCGTCGCCCTTCTGGTGCGCTCGAACCATCTGGTAGCCAGTTTCGTCCGACCAGATCAGCCATTCGCCTGGAACGTCGACAGTGTGCAGGTGCAAGCTGCCTGTCGGCAGCGAGACCGATTCTCGAGTCGCCAAACGCGGGATCACGACCTCCAGGTACTCATCGACGCCGTCGCTCGCAAGCACCGGGTCGATCGAGGCGGGCAACCCGACCGCACGTTCGGCATCCCAACGGTGGACGGCGGTTTCGTGGGCTTGTCGGCGGGGCCAGAAACGGTTCACCTGGTCGACGGGGAACGGATGCCAGGTCGGCCCATCCGGGTCGAGTCCGCGCAGTGTCTGGGCGAGGAGCGCGGCACCCTCGCGCATCCAGTCGGCTGCTCGTGGCGCGGTGTACGACTCGAGTGCGTCGGCCTCGACCTGGTCCGGACGTCGCCCGTGCGTGGCGCAGAAGTTGGCCCATCGATGGATCTGTCCGAGATGCTCGGCGAGTCGGGATACGTCCCAACCCGGACATGCCGCGACAGGAGCGTCGAGCGGTCCACTCTCCAGCACCAGGGCGAAGCGTTCGGCATCGGCGAGCAGGTGTTCGAGATATCGGTCGCGGGTGAGTTCCTGGGCGGGATCGGGGTTCACGAGGGTCGACGGTAGCCTCCCTTGCATGAGTCCGCTCGAAGCATTGGCGTCCGGAACCGATGATGCAAGGGCCACCAGCCGTCCGATCATCACGATCACCGAGGTGGCAATGGCGAAGCTGTTCGAGTTGCGCGCAGACGAAACCGACGCCGAGCAACTCGGTTTGCGCCTGGCGATCGCCTCGGCGGCCGGCGAGGACTTCCGCTACGACCTCAGCTTCGACGAGTACCTCAAGGCCGGTTTTACCGACGAGGTACGCACCCATGAGGGCGGCGAGGGTGTCACGATCAAAGTCATCATCCCCGGCGAGCACGTCGAGTTGCTGCAAGACGCCACACTCGACTTCAGCGAATCGCAGGGGCTCGTGATCCGCAACCCGAATCGCCCAGAGGTTCCCTCGATCGAGGGCCTCACCCGCGACGATGCCTTGTCGGCGGAGATCGAGGCACTCGTCTCGTCGGAGGTCAACCCGGCGCTGGCCGCTCACGGAGGCTTCGTGACCTACGTCGGCCACGACGGTGAGGGCACCGCCTACATGACGATGGGCGGTGGCTGTCACGGCTGCTCGATGAGCAAGATGACGATGCTCGAAGGCGTCCAGACCATGCTCAGCGACGCGATCCCGGCCGTCGAGCGGGTCAAGGACCTCACCGATCACGCCACCGGCGAGAACCCGTACTACAGCTGATCCTGTTTCGGTTGTGCGTACGATCGCCGAATGCAGATCGCCCGCAGATACCTGGTCGCCCAACGCTCATTCGTCGACCTCGTCGAAGGCTTGACCGATGACGAGTGGGCGACACCGGTTCCGTGCACGCCAGGCTGGACGGTTCACGACGTGCTGTCCCACCTGGCGGGTGTCACGATCGACGTCGCCGAGGGCAACGTCGAAGGGGCGGCCACCGAGCCGTGGACTGCGGTCCAGGTCGATCGGTGGCGCACCACGCCTCGTTCCGACCTGATCGCCACATGGAACGAGCAGATCGGGCCGGTCGCTGAGGCGATCGAGGCGTTTGGCGAGTTCCGGCCGCCGATCGATTGTCACACCCATGAGCACGACGTGCGCCATGCCCTCGGCCGCCCGGGTAATCGTGACTCAGAGCTGATCGCCTGGATGGCCGAACTGTTCGGAGCGTTCGGGCGCCCTGTCGTGGTCAGCTTGGCCGACGGCGCTTCGATGATGATCGACGGTGTCGGCGATCAGATCGCGCTGAGCGGAGTCACCACGTTCGAGTTGGTGCGCTCCCGGCTGGGTCGTCGATCGTCGGCCCAAGTGCTGTCCTGGAACTGGAGTGAGCCGCCGACGCAGACCGAACTCGACGAATGGTTCATGTTCGGCCCGAGTCCGCTCCCCATCCACGAGTAGCGCATCCACGAATAGCGCCACGACGTACTCGTCAGGCCCCAGTGTGAAGGTCGTGTTGGTGCCGTCTCAGCCGAGCGCTTGCGTGAAGTCGGCGATCAGATCGTCGGCGTGTTCGAGGCCGACGCTGACCCGAACCAGGCCGTCCGTGACACCCGTTGCGGCCTGCTCCGCCGGGGCCAGACTGGCGTGGGTCGTGGTCATCGGGTGACACACGAGCGTCTCGGGGCCGCCCAGCGACGTGGCCCGTCGGGCGAGTTGAACACGATCCAGGAAATCGGCGACCGCCCGCCTGCCGCCCGCCAGCTCGAACGCCAGCACCGTGCCGAACTGCTGCATCTGGCGCTGGGCGAGGTCGTGTTGCGGATGGCTGGCCAGCCCTGGATAGCACACGCTGCCGACCCCAGGATGCCGTTCGAGCATCTCGCTCAAGCGCTGGGCGGAAGCTGCCTGGTGAGCGGTGCGCACACCGAGTGTGCGGATGCCGCGCAGTGCGTTGAGCGCATCGAACGGTGACGCCATCGCCCCGTGCAGCACGCCATAGTTCCAGATCGAGTCGATCAGTTCCTGCTCGCCGGCGATCACGCCGATCGAGGCGTCGTTGTGGCCGGCGATCCCCTTGGTGGCCGAGTGCAACACGATGTCGACACCGTGCGCCAAGGGCTGCTGGCCGAGCGGGGTGGCGAACGTGGAATCGACGACGGTGAAGGGCGCCATGATCGAACCGAGTTCGTCCAGATCGCACAGCTCCAGGCGCGGGTTGGAAGGCGTTTCGGCCAGCACCAGCATCGTGCGTCCGGGCCTCACGGCGTCGCCCAACGCTCCGGGCACGGTGCCGTCGACGAACGTGACCTCGATCCCGAACCTGGCGCACGGGCCCTGCAGGAACGCCAGCGTGCCGGCGTACAGCTGTTTGGCAGCCACGATGTGGTCACCGCTCGAGCACAACGCCATCACGGTGGTGGCGATCGCACCCATCCCCGAGCCGAACGCCATCGCGTCCTCCGCTCCTTCGAGTTGGGCGATGGCTTGCTCGAACGCACGCACGGTCGGGTTGGCGTAGCGCCCGTAGAACTCGTCGGCGCGCACGCTGGTGGCGCGCTGATGGGCATCGTCCATCGAGCCGGATTCCCACACCGTCGAGGCCCACAGCGCCGGCGCCAACGACGCACCGCTGGCGCCGCGCCCGGCGCGGATCGCTGCGCTGGCGGGGTTGAGTGGATGCCGATCAACTGACGCAGGATCAGGTGACACAGAACTCGTTGCCTTCGGGGTCGGCCATCACCATCCACCAACTGCCGTGTTCATCGACCCGGCGAACCTGGGTTGCCCCGGCGTCGAGCAGTTCGGCGACCTTGGCCTGTTTGGCTTCGTCGCTCCGATCAGCGCGGATGTCGAGATGAACTCGATTCTTCACGGCCTTCGACTCGGGGACACGCAGGAACAGGATCCGTGGGCCGACATTGGTGGGGTCGACGATCGCCCCGACCGAGCCAGGTGGTGGGATCGTGATGTCGTTGGCGCGCAGGAAATCCTCCCACGACAGATAGCCGGCAGGGGGCGGCTCCTCGACGTATCCGAGGGCGGTCGCCCAGAAGTCACACATGCGTTGAGCGTTGTTGCAATCGATCGTGATCTGGAATGCCGCGGCCACGGGACGTACGGTACCGGGATGGCCATTGGCGTACTGCACGAAATCGTCATCGATTGTTCGAACCCGGAGGCGTTGGCGCGGTTCTGGCAGGCGTTGATCGGAGGCGAGGTCGACGTCGAGAGCGCCGACTGGGCGGTGCTCGACGGCGACGACCAGGGCTTCTACTTCGGCTTCCAGAAGGTGCCCGAACGCAAGTCCGGCAAGAATCGAATCCACCTCGATGTCGAGGTCGACGACCTGGCGACAGCGATCGACGAGGCGGAGCAACTGGGTGCCCGCAAGATCGGTTCACCCGTCGACGAAGACGACGGCTCATTCCAGGTGATGGCCGATCCAGCCGGCAACGAATTCTGCTTCATCACCAGCTAGTGCCGTTGCAGCCGTGGGTCGGTGCTAGCGGCTGAGGCGGGCGATCACCTGGTCGTGGAGCAGCCCGTTGCTGCTGATCGCCGAGGGTTGCTGATGGGTGCCGACACCGTGGCGGTCGGTGAACCGTCCGCCGGCTTCTTCCACGAGCAATCGCACCGACGCGATGTCGTAGGGAGCGACCCCGATCGCGTCGACGGCTAGGTCGAGGGCGCCTTCGGCGACCAGGCAGTGCTGCCAGAAGTCGCCGAACCCGCGCGCCCGGCGCGCCTGCTGTAGCAACGCCACCAGTTCGCCGGTGAGGCCGAGCCGATCCCACCCGCTGTTGAACGTGATGCTGACCTGGGCTGCCGAGAGTTCGGTGACGTCGGAAACCTGGCAACGTTTGCCGTCGGCGAACGAGCCGTGGCCGCGGGCGCTCCACCAGCGGCGGCCGATCGCCGGGGCGGACACGACCGCCACGGCGACATCCTGGTTGGGGTCGTTCTGGTCGGCGGCATTCTCAGGGGTGTGCGTGAGCGCGATCAGGGTTGCCCACACCGGTATCCCGCGCACGAACCCTGAGGTGCCGTCGATCGGGTCGACGATCCACCGCCACGGTGAGTCGGGCTTGCCTTGCAGCCCGAACTCCTCGCCGAAGAAGCCGTGTTCAGGGCGCCGCGCCAGCACGTGGTCGGCGAGCAGTTGTTCGGCGCCGCGGTCGGCCTCGGTGACTTCGGTTCGGTTGTCCTTCCACCCGAGCGTGAAGTCGGCCTGCTCGAACCGCGGCAGCGTGAATGCATCGGCGAGGTCCGCCAACTCGAGTGCAAACTCCAGTTCGGCCAGCAGCGCTTCGGAGCGATCCATCCGATTCAGATGTCGAGCGATCGTACGGAGCCGACGATGCCGGCCGGATCGAGTCCGAACCGGGCGAGGATCTGCTTGGGATCGCCGTGCGGGATGAACTGGGTCGGCACCCCGAGCACCTCGACCGGCAACTCGGGCGTGATCGCTCCGATCTGGTCGAACATCATCATGCCGATCCCACCGTCGCGGATGCCGTCCTCGATCGTGACCACACCGCGGTGCGTGGCGGCATCGGCGATCATCGCCGGGTCGAGCGGAGCACAGCTGCGGGCATCCCACACCGTGGCCTCGATACCGGTGGCTGCGAGTTCGTCGGCGGCCTTCAGTGCCATCTCCAGCATCCGGCCGACCGCCAACAGGCACACCGAGCCGTCGCCCTGTCGAGCCTTGCGTGCCAGCAGACCGACGCCGACCTCGGTGTCGGGTACCTGCCGCGCCGAGCCGCGCGGGTAGCGGATCACGACCGGTCCGTCGTCGGCCAGCGACACGGCATCCTCGAGCATCTGCTGCAATTCCTGGGCGCTCGACGGGGCGAGCACCCGCATCCCTGGCACCTTCGAGAGCAATGCCATGTCGTACACACCGTGATGACTGGCGCCGTCGGGTCCGGTGATGCCGGCCCGGTCGAGGCAGAAGATGACCGGGAGGCGGTGCATGGCGACGTCGTACACGACCTGGTCCCAGGCCCGGTTGAGAAACGTGGCGTAGATCGCGACGACCGGCCGCAACCCCCACATCGCCATCCCGGCGGCACCTGCCACGGCGTGCTGCTCGGCGATCCCGACGTCGAAGCAGCGATCGGGGAAGCGATCCTGGAACGGGATCAGCCCGGTCGGACCGGTCATCGCCGCCGTGATGGCCACGATCCGCGGATCGTGCTCGGCGACTTTGACGACGCCTTCGGCAAAGGCCTGCGTATAGCCGGTGGGAACCGCCTTGGGCGGCCCGTGGACCGGGTCGAACACGGGGGCGTCGTGGAGGTGCTTCTCGTCGTCGTCCTCGGCGGGGGAGTAGCCGCGCCCCTTTTGAGTCAGCACGTGGACCACGATCGGGCCTTCGGCCGACAGCAGCTCGGCGTTGCGGAAGGCAGCCTCCATCGCCGCCACGTTGTGGCCATCGACCGGCCCGACGTAGCGCACACCGAGTGCTTCGAAGAACGAGGGTGGTTGCAGGAACTCACGGACGCCGGCCTTGAAACCCTCCATCGCCTTCTCGGCCTGCGGCCCGATCGCCGGGAGGTGCGACAGGAAATCCTCGAGCCGACGCTGGCGGCGCACGTACACCGGGTTGAGCCGGATGTCGGTCAGTGCGTGGGCGAGTTTGTCGGTGAGCTTGTCGGGCAGGCTGGGGTGATCGACCCGCTCGTCGGCGCCCTGGCTGTTGGCCGACAGGTTCGACACGGTCGGCGCATAGCTGCGGCCGTTGTCGTTCAACACGATGATCACTCGACGTTTGCTGTGGCCGAGGTTGTTGAGTGCCTCGTACGCCATGCCGCCCGTCATCGCCCCGTCGCCGATCACGGCGACGATGTGACGATGATCATCGACGCCGGCATCGCGTGCGACCGCCATGCCGTAGGCGTAGCTGAGCACCGTCGAGGCATGGCTGTTCTCGATGTGGTCGTGCGGGCTTTCTTCGCGGCTGGGATAGCCCGAGAGGCCACCGGCCTGGCGGAGCTGCTCGAACTGTTTGCGGCGACCGGTGATGATCTTGTGGACGTACGCCTGATGCCCGGTGTCCCACAGGATCGCGTCGGTCGGTGACTCGAACACGCGATGGAGCGCCAGGGAGAGTTCGACGGCACCGAGGTTCGAGCCGAGGTGACCGCCGGTCTCTGACACGGCGGCGACGACGAAGTCGCGGATCTCACCTGCCAGCGCGTCGATCTCGTCGTACGACAGGCCGCGGAGATCGCCAGGTTCGTTCACACGTTCGAGAAACATCTGGTCGGAAACGCTACCGCGTGCGGGGCCCGGCCGTGGGCCGCCGACTTGGACGGGCGGATCGAAGTCCGGTCGAGGCCGGTGTCTAGGCTCGGCTCATGACACGAATCGATGGACATGCCGGGCAACAGACGGTCGCTGCCCTGCAAGCGTTCGGGATCGATGTGATGTTCACGCTCAACGGCGGGCACATCTGGCCGTTCTACGACGCCGCCCGCGACCGGGGTATGCGAATCGTCGACACCCGCCATGAGCAATCGGCCACGTTCGCGGCCGAGGCGTACGCCAAGCTGACCCGCAAGCCGGGGCTGGCGGCGCTGACCGCCGGCCCGGGCGTGACGAATGGTGTCTCGGCCGTCACGTCGGCGCACTTCAACGGTTCACCGCTGGTGGTGCTGGGTGGACGGGCACCGGCCGCCCGTTGGGGCGCCGGTTCGCTCCAGGAGTTCGACCACGTACCCGTGTTGGCGCCGATCACGAAGCATTCCGCAACAGTGACCGAGCCGACCACGGCTGGTCAGGTGGTGCACGCCGCCACCCAACTGGCCGCCGAAGCACACCGCGGACCAGTGTTTCTCGACTTCCCACTCGACCTGTTCGGGCCGTCGGAGGGCGACGTGCCCGACAGTGGTGCCGCCGCCGGCGTCGCCGCCGACCCTGATGAGGTCCGCCGGCTCGCCGAGTTGATCGCCGGAGCCGAGCGCCCGGCATTCCTGGTCGGCAGCGACGCCTACTGGGATGGTGCGTGGGCCGAACTCGAGGCCGCCGCGCTGGCGTTCGATGTCCCGTGCTTCTTCAACGGCCTCGGCCGCGGCATGCTCGCCGCTGACCACCCGAACACGTTCCTGCGCACGCGAGGGCTGCTCAAGCAGCGCGCCGACCTGGTGGTGGTGATCGGTACCCCGCTCGACTTCCGGGTCGGGTTCGGACGGTTCGGGAACGCTCAAGTTGCGCACGTGGTCGATGCCGCCTCGCAGGTCGCCGGGCACGTCGAGGTCCCCACCGTGGTCGGCGACATCGCAGCGACGTTGCGCGGCCTCGCCGACCACACGGGTGATCGGGTCGATCACACCGGTTGGCTGGCCGAGCTCCGTGAGGCTGAGAACGCGGCGGCGGCCACAGAAGCGCCGTTGCTCGCCGCCGACAGCGATCCGATCAAGCCGACCAGGATCTACGGTGAGTTGCGCAAGCGGTTGGAACGCGACGCGGTCGTGATCTGTGATGGCGGCGACTTCGTGTCGTACGCCGGCAAGTACGTCGAGGTCCACCAGCCAGGTGGCTGGCTCGACACCGGCCCCTACGGGTGTCTCGGCAACGGGATCGGCTACGCGATCGCTGCCCGGGTCGTCCGGCCCGACGCACAGATCGTGGTGATGCTCGGTGACGGTGCTGCCGGATTCTCGTTGATGGACGTCGACACGCTGGTACGCCACAACCTGCCGGTCGTGATCGTGGTCGGCAACAACAGCATCTGGGGGCTGGAGAAGCATCCGATGCAGTTCATCTACGGCTGGGACGTCGCCTGCGACCTGCAGCCGAACACCCGCTACGACAAGGTCGTCAAGAGCCTCGGCGGCGGCGGCGAGATGGTGACGCGTCCCGACGAGATCGGCCCCGCCCTCGACCGTGCGTTCGCCAGCGGAATCCCGTACCTGGTCAACATCATGACCGACCCAACAGACGTCTACCCCCGCACCAGCAACCTCGCCTGACCGGAGGTGATCGCCTCCGGTCAGTTGAGGGTGAGGCAGCCTGAGTCGGGGATCGGTGTGAGCAGGTCGTCGGTGAGTTCCCAGAGTGCCGGGAGCGCGTCGAGGTATCCCTCGTCTACCAGCTGTTGTAAGTCGTCTGGATCCGAGCCGACGTCGAAGGCGTAGCGGTCGGCCCCCGAGAAGATCGCTGCCAGCTCCGAGGCGCAGGCGTCGCCGCCGACCGCAGCGATCTGATCCGGGGAGAAGCCGGCGAAGATCTCGTCGGCGGTCTGGGGCGGCTCGGTCGAGGTGACGATCTCGCTCGCCTGTGGGGCCTCGGTGGCTACGTCGCCGCAGCCCGGGTCGACCGGTACCAGTTGCCCGTCAACGATGTCCCACAGGTCGGACTCGGCGCGGATGAACTCACCGACCAGCACGGATTCGTCGGGCGCCGGCGATCCGACCAACAGTTCATAGGTTTCCATCGCCGTGCGCAGCGTTGCCGCATCCGAACCACAGGCGAGTTCGCTGGCCTGGTTCATGGCCGTGATGCCGGGCTCGATCACGTTTTCACGGATCGCGCCGCGATCCGTTCCATCGACTCCTGCGCAACCGGCCAGCACCGTCAGCGCAGCGGCCGCTGAAGCGAGGCGGGTCAGTCGGCCTTGCAGCATTTGCTCATGAAGCGATCGACCTCGACGATCACCCGCGTGACCTTGCCTGCAGCGGCCAGGCCGCCGGAGTCGGAGGCGGTGACCGTGAAGGTGATCCGGCGACCCTCGATCTTCTCGAGATTGGCCTCGACCACGATCTCGGCACCGATTGGCGTCGGCTGGAGGTGATCGACCTGCACACGCATACCGACCGACGACTGGCCCGGTTCGAGAATGCCGCGCAGTGCGTCGACGGTGGCCTGTTCGAACAAGGCGACCAGCCTGGGCGTGCCGAGCACTTCGACATCGCCAGAACCGAGCGCACGGGCAGTATCGCCCTCGCCCACCAGAAGTCTCGCTTCGCCCTTCAATCCGACCGCTACGTTCACCGCCCGACACGCTAACGGGGCGGCGCGGGCGAACCACGCCATCGTCTGTCAAGATCGGCGAACGCCACAGGGCTCGACCTCCGGTGCCACGTAGGCTGCAGCACGTGATCGATCAAGACATCATCGAACGAACGCTCGGAGCGGCATTGCGCACTGGCGCCGACTTCGCCGAGATCTATGCGGAGGACAAGCGCAACACGTCGGTCGGGCTCGACGACGGCCGGATCGAACAGGTCACGTCGGGTCGTGATCGTGGGGCCGGGATTCGTGTCATCAAGGGTGAGACCACCGGGTTTGCCCACACCAGTGATCTCACCGAGGCCGGGCTCGCCGAGGCGGCGTTCGCCGCCGCAGCCGCAGCCAGCCAGGGTGACGGCGTCGACGCGAACGATTGCGTTGACCAGGTCGGATCGGCGCAGCGTGAACCACGTCGAGCAGTATCCCGACGAGATCGCCAAGGCCGACAAGGTCGAGATGGTGATGCGGATCAACGAGGCGGCACGGGCGGCAGGCAGCGAGATCGTGCAGGTTTCAGCCGGGTATGGCGACAGTCGCAAGCGAGTGTTGATCGCCAACAGCGACGGGCTGCTGGCCGACGACGACATCGTGCGCGTGCTGGCCCGCATCAGCGTCGTCGCCAGTGGCGACACGGGCATGCAGACCGGGTTTCAGTCGATGGGCCAGACGATCGGTTGGGAGGCCTTCAGCGCGGTCGACGTCGAGGAACTCGCGCGCGATGCCGCTCGTCAGGCGATCGTGAAACTGCGTGCCAGGCCGGCGCCGTCCGGCCCAGTGCCGGTCGTCATCAAGAACGGGTCGGGCGGTGTGTTGTTCCATGAGGCGTGCGGGCACGGGCTCGAAGCCGACCATGTCCAAAAGGGCGCTTCGGTCTACGCCGGCAAGCTCGGCGAACTGGTCGCCTCCCCGCTGGTCACGCTCGTCGACGACGGCACCCTGGCGACCGAGTGGGGCACGATCGCGATCGACGACGAGGGGCACCCGACGCAACGCAACGTCTTGATCGAGAACGGCGTCCTGACCGACTACATGTGGGATCACCTGCGGGCTCGCAAAGACGGCCGCCGCCCGTCGGGGAACGGCCGCCGCCAGAGCTACATGCACCTCCCGATGGTTCGCATGACCAACACGTTCGTGCTCGACGGCACCGACGACCCCGACGACATCGTGAGTTCGACCGAGCACGGCGTGTTCGTCAGCCACCTCGGTGGCGGCAGCGTGAACACCGCCACCGGGGACTTCGTGTTCGGTATGAACGAGGCCTACCTGATCGAGAACGGCGAGATCACCGAGCCGCTGCGGGAGGGCAACCTGATCGGCAACGGCCCGCAGGTGCTGCTCGACATCGACATGCTCGGCAACGACTTCGCGATGGGCAATCCAGGCACGTGCGGCAAGGACGGCCAAGGCGTACCGGTCGGCGATGGCCAACCGACGTTGCGGGTCAAGTCGCTGACCATCGGAGGTACGGCGTCATGAGCGACCTGTTGGAGATCGCCGACCGCGTGATCGCCCAGGCTCGGCCTGGAGAGCAACTCGAAGCGTTCATTTCGCGAGGCGGGGATACCGAGGTGCGCGTCTATCAGGGCGAGGTCGAGCACTTCGTCTCGGCCCAGGCCGAGGGCGTCGGCATTCGCGTCATCAGCGAGGGCCGGACCGGGTTCGCCTACGCCGGCACGCTCGACGAGGCAGCGATTGCCGAGGTGTTGGCCGAGGCCCGCGACAACGTGCAGTTCGGCACGGTCGACGAGTGGGCCGGTTTGGCCGAGCCCGATGGGGTCGCCGTCACCGACCAGGAACTCTGGAACGACGAACTCGCCGAGTACCCGACCGATCGCAAGATCGAGTTGGCGAAACAGCTCGAGCAGCTGACCCTGGCCGTCGACACGCGGGTCCGCATCGACGATTCGAACTACGCCGACGCCTACGGGGAGGCGGCTGTCGCGACCACCCGCGGGATCCGCCAGTGGGGCCGCGAGAACGGTTGCTACGTCAGCATCTCCACCCTCGCCGACGATGGTGATGAAACCCAGACCGGCTTCGGGTTCAGCGTGGGGCGCTCACCGTCCCTGTTCGATCTCGAGCGGGCAGCCAAAGAAGCCGCCGATCGGGCGACTCGTCTGCTGGGTGCCACCAAGCCAGCCATCGAAGCGCGTCACCGTGGTGCTCGATCCGTTCGTCACCGCCCAACTGCTCGGGATCATCTCCTCGACCCTGAACGGAGAGGCCGTCGTCAAGGGTCGCAGCCTGTTCAAGGACCGTCTCGGCGATGTTGTGGCCCCGTCATTCGTGAGCCTGATCGACGATCCGACCAATCCGCTGGCGTACACGGCCACCGACGTCGACGGCGAGGGTTTGGCGGCACGCCGCAATCCGCTGATCGAAAACGGCGTGCTGCGTCAGTTCACCCACAACTCCTACTCGGCTCGCCGGGCCGGCACCGTGTCGACCGGCAACGCCGTGCGGGGAGGGTTCGGCAGCACGCCAGGTGTCGGTGCGTTGGCGTTGTCGCTCGCTCCCGGCTCCCGCTCACAGCAGGAGTTGATCGCCGACATCGACGACGGATTGCTGGTGCAGAGCGTCACCGGCATCCATTCCGGCGTCAACCCGATCAGCGGCGACTTCTCGACCGGCGCCGCCGGCCTGTTGATCTCGGGCGGGCAGGTCGGTGCGCCGGTGCGCGAGTTCACGATCGCCTCGACCCTGCAGCGGATGCTGCTCGACATCGTCGAGGTCGGTGGAGACCTGGATTGGTTGCCGATGCGTGCAGCCGGCGTCAGCCTCGTGATCGCCGACGTCACCATGAGCGGCGCATGAGTTCGGAGCAGCAGGCGGGCGTCGCCGAGCGGTATCTGGGGCTCGGTCGGGCAGGCGACCGGTTCCCGCTCTCCGGATTGCAGCTCGCCGTCCTCACGATCTTCGAAGTGACGTGCGTCGTGGCGATCATCGTCGTCGACGCGTGGTGGGCCAAAGGTGTGCTGCTGGCGGCGCTCGCTGCGGGGTCGGCGATCGTGGTGGTCTCGGCGGCTCGCCGTCGACCCGATCGGCCCTGACAGCCGGGGTTGGGTCGGTCTCGTTCAGCTGTCGCTCGGGCTGCGTGCGGTCAGACCGTGCGAAGCGGCGAGCGACGAATCGAGTACGACCCGCGACGGGCGCACCAAACCGGAGTCGGCCAAGCTCGAGAAGTTGAGTTTCGATTCGGCCCAGCCCCGCCGTCGAGCGGTGCGAACGGCGAGATCCGCCCGACTCAGCGGCTCCGGTCCGCCGAGGTGCAGCGGGCCGACCAGATCACGCCGCCCGGCGAGCGCCACCAGTGCGGTCGCCACATCGTCGACGATCACGGCCGAGCGGATCTCGTCGGTGAAGAACGGCATCGACGACCGACCCGAGATCACCTCGCGGACGGCGAGTTCGTGAACGGAGAGTTCGCGGAGCCCGTACAACAGCGATGTCCGAACGATCACGGCGGTCGGGGTGATCGCTGCCACCAGCTGTTCGGCTTCCGCCTTGTGGCGGCCGTAGTCGGTGATCGGGGTCGGTTGATCGGCCTCGGTGTACGGCGCCAGCCGACCTCGGAAGAGGGCATCGGTCGAGACGTGCACGAGACGAATGCCGAACCGTGCTGCGCTCTCGGCGACGTTGCGGGTGGCGTCGACGATCGTGGTCCGGTCGTCCTTGCGATACGCGGTATGGATGATCGCGGTCGGCTTCCAGTCGCCGATGATCGAGGCGAGCGTCTCGGCGTTGCGGAGGTCGACAGCCTGCGAGGAGGGTGCCACGATCTCCCACCCGGCAGTCGCCGGTCCATTCACGATGTGGCGCCCGAGGAATCCCGAGCCGCCGGTGACGAACAGACGGCGCGGTCGGCTGGATCGAGAGCTGGACCGGATCGCCACGGACTCGATCGTATGCCGCTACCGTCACCCGGCGATGCCGATCCTTCATGCCATCGTGCTCGGTCTCGTGCAGGGCTTCTCAGAATTCCTGCCGATCTCCTCGAGCGGTCACCTGATCCTGACCAGATGGTTGTTCGGATGGGAGACGCCGGGCGACGAGAAGGTCACCAAGGCGTTCGACGTCGCGCTCCACCTCGGAACCCTCGTCGCCGTCGTCGCCTACTTCCGCCATGATCTGACGAAATACGTGCGGCAAGGGCTGCGGATGCTGTGGCACCGAGAGCGTCCGGTCGACAACGACGGGCGGATCGCCTGGCTGCTGTTGTTGGCCACGGTTCCGGCAGCGCTCGTGGGTGCTGCGTTCGAGAGCGCCATCGACCAGCGGCTCGGCAAGCCGGTCATCATCGCCGTCTCGCTGATCGCGTTCGGCCTGTTGTTGTGGTGGGCTGATCGCCAACTCGGTCACCGCCAACTCGACGAGTTCAGCACCAAGGACGCGCTGTTGGTCGGCGCTGCCCAGGCGCTGGCGTTGAACCCCGGTACCTCCCGATCGGGAATCACCATGACGGCAGCCCGCCAGATCGGGTTCGATCGCGATGCTGCCGCCCGACTCAGTTTCCTGATGAGCGTGCCCGTAATCGCCGGCGCCGTGGTGTTGAAAGTCGGCAAGCTGGTGCTCGACGGGATTCCCGAGGGCCTGCTGACGCCGATGATCATCGGCGTCGTCACCAGCTTCTTGTCGGGCCTCTTGGCGGTGTGGGGCACCCTTCGTCTGTTGCGCACCCGCAGCTTCACCCCGTTCGTGGTGTACCGAGTGGCCCTCGGTTGCGCCGTGCTGGTGATCGCGGGAGCCGGCTGGCGCTGATCGTCAGGGTTCGAGCAGGAGGGTCAGACTGCCGGCGTTGGATGCTGCGGGCAGCAGGGCGGCATCGGCCTCGGGTACAGCGAGCATCGTGACGTTGTCGAAACGGCCGACGACGAGGGCGTCGGTGGTCACGATCATGCCGTCGCTGGCAACCCGCACCCGGTCACCGATCTCGGCGCCGGACGGCGGGATCTCGACGACGGGTACCGCCAGCCAGCCAGCCGGGGTCAGGGCCTGCGGCCCGTGGTTGGCGACCACGTCGTCTTCGGTCACGATCTCGCCGAGCGCCAACCGTTGGCGGGCGACAGCTTCGGTGCCGAGCTGATTCGCCGGATCGAGTGCCGATTCAGGCACCAGCGCCAGCGGGACCTCGCGGACCTCCAGCCGGAGTGGTTGACCGACCTCGACCGGTTCGATCGCCACCAACACCGGCACGGTGGCTCCCCACGAATCGCGGGCTGCGTCGACGGCGACCAGTCTGGCCTGAACCGACAACGCGATGACGGCCGCCAACGCGACGATCAGCGCCCACTGGATCCACGGGCGGCGCATCAGCAGGCGCCGCAGCGAGACCGCCGGCGAACCCAGACGGTGGAAACGGACGGGTGGCATCGAGACCCTCCCTGAAATCGTCAGGACGAGGGGAAGCCGGAACGGTCAGGATATCGAGGGAATTGCGGTGGCGAGTACGTCGCGGAGCTTCGACACGTTGGTGCGCAGCACGTCCAGCACGGCGTCCATCGTGACCGGCGGATGTCCGTCGACACCGGCGTCGTAGTCGGTGACGAGCGCAACGGTGGCGTACGCCAGCCCGGCTTCAGCGGCGAGTACGGCTTCGGGAGCACCCGTCATGTTGACGACCGACCATCCCATTTGGCGATACCAAGCGCTCTCCGCACGGGTCGAGAACCGTGGCCCGTTGATGACCACCATCGTGCCGCTGTCGTGCACGGTGACGCCGCTCTGGCGGGCGGCGGTGATCAACACCTGCCGCAGGTCGTGGTCGTAGGGATCGGCGAACTCCTGATGGTGAACCGAGCCCTCGCTCCCAGGGGCGCCGTCGGGAGCGCCGACATCGTGGAACGTGTCCGATCGCCCCCACGTGCGGTCGACGAGTTGATCGACCACCACGAAATCGCCGGGGTGCAACTCGGGCTGCAACGACCCGCATGAACACGGGCCGATCAGCGCCCGCACACCGAGTGAAGCCATCGCCCACACGTTGGCGCGGAACGGCACGCGGTGCGCTGCGTAGTCGTGGTGGCGTCCGTGGCGCGGAAGAAAGGCGATGGTGCGCCCCGCCAATTCGCCGACCGTGATCGCTGCCGCCGGCTCACCGAACGGCGTATGGATCGCGACCTCGATCGGAGTAGTCGAGGAGTTCGTAGAACCCTGACCCGCCGATGATCCCAACCTCAGCAC
Source organism: uncultured Acidimicrobiaceae bacterium (assembly GCA_963700265.1). Classification (GTDB taxonomy): domain Bacteria; phylum Actinomycetota; class Acidimicrobiia; order Acidimicrobiales; family Ilumatobacteraceae; genus Ilumatobacter. Next base: position 133,534 of record CAVOWX010000018.1, read on the forward strand.
CGAGTTCAGATGCTCGGTCGCTGAGAGGGATCAGCATCTCAGTCGCTCGAAGCGGAATTCTTGCCGGACGACGAGCCGGACTTGGATGCGCTGCCCGACGATGAGCCCGAGCTGGAACCGTTCGAACCCGACGATGAACTCGACGAATCCTTCGAGCTGGATGATTCCTTCGAACTCGACGATTCTTTCGTGCTGCTGGAGGAGTCGCCAGACGAGCCCGACCCGCCGGACTCGGAGGAACCGGCGGGAATCGTTGCAGACTTCTTGGAGGACCGGTTGTCCGTCTTGTAGAAGCCGTCGCCCTTGAAGGTGACGCCAACCGGCAAGAACACCTTCTTGACGGGCAGCGTGTCGCCGCTCTCAGGATGGACGGCCTCGGTGAGGGTGTCGTCGTTGAACGACTGGTGAACCTCGATCGTCTCGCCGGTCTCGATGAACTTGTACACGTACGTTGGCATGGCGGTACGAAAGATACCGGCATCGAAGCCCAGCTTTGCGCTCGGCGCTATGGTCGGTGATGTGCAGGTCCGTTGTGCCGTCATTCCAGCCGCCGGTATCGGCAGCCGATTCCTTCCTGTGACGAAGGCGGTCCCGAAGGAGTTGATGCCGATCGGCGACACCCCGGCGATCCAGATCGTCATCGATGAGGCGTTGGGCGCCGGGATCGATCACATCGTGATCGTCAACAGTCGAAACAAACCGGCGATCGACCGCTACTTCGCTCCGGATGACGACCTGGTCAACGCCATCAGAGCAAAAGGCGACGACCTACTCGCCGAGCGACTCGCCGCGATCGGTCGTGACTGGCGCGTCTCGATCGCCTATCAGGACGCCCCGCTCGGGCTCGGTCACGCGGTCGGCTGTGCCCGTGAGGCCGTCGGTGACGAGCCGTTTGCGGTGATGCTCCCCGACGAGTTGATGGGAGATTCTTCCCTGTTGAACCAGATGATCGGCGTGTGCGACCAGATCGGGGGCAGCGTCGTCGGCGTTCAGCAGACGCCCCGCGAGCTGTTGAGTTCGTATGGGGTCATCGCCCCGTCCGGCGCGATCGACGAACACGGCGTGATCGGCGTGACCGACCTGGTCGAGAAGCCGCCAGTCGATGAGGCACCCAGCGAGTACACCCTGATGGGGCGCTACGTCCTGACCCCCGACGTGTTCGACGAGATCGAGGCGCTGACACCCGGCAGCGGCGGCGAACTCCAGCTCACCGACGCATTGCGAGCTCAGGCACGGCGCTCACCGTTGGCGGCCGTGTTGGCCAACGTGGAACGCTACGACACGGGCACCCCGGTCGGCTTCTTGGCGGCCGCGATCGAGTTCGCGCTGCGTGACCCAGAGATGTCCGACGGCATCAGGGCGGTGATCGACCGGCACTGTCCGAGCTGACCAGGTTCGGTCGACCCGTCGGCCACGCGCCGATCAGAGGACTCGTCGAAAGTGCCCGGAGATGTCGTTGGCGACACCGAACTCGTCGACCTCGAACTCGAACGTCGTGTTCGCCGCCGTGATCCGCCAGCGCTGAGGTTCGAGGCGCTCGTACACGTGAATCGCCGGAACGACACCCAGCGTCTCGACGTCGACATCGAGCACGGCCAACGCCGCCTGGTCGCCGACCCCGAGTGGGAGGCGTCGGATCGGCGCCGTGTGCGTGAACGGTGTGCAGCGCATCGACGATGTCGTGTGAGCCGTCGAGATCGGTGCGGTGGGCACCGTTCATCTCGCCCCATCGCCCTCGTCCGTCGGTGCCCAACCACAGATCCGGTTCCGTCAGGTCGCGGAACAACATGAACTGGCGGACCTGCCAGAGCGGGGACAGCCGAAACACGTACTGAACGTTCTCGCGTTCCACGGAACCGACCGCCGTCCACGCCTCGTTGTCCCACGCCAACGAGAGCGTCTCGCCATGCTCTTCGTTCCACGTGGTCCAGCGCGCCTCGTAGCCGTCTGCGGGGAAGGCCCGCAACAGCGGCAAGGATGCTGAGTCGCGGTCGTTCACCGCTCCAGTCTGGCGTGGCGAGTTGCGGGCAGTACGGTTCGCAGCGTGACTCCTCTTGAAGACGCTCAGACGTTGGTGCTCGCCAGTTGCCCGGCGATCCCTCCGGTCGGGGTGCCCATCGACCGCGTCGAGGGCCTCATCCTGGCCGACGACGTCGTCGCCAACGAGATGGTTCCGCCTTTCGACAACTCCGCCGTCGATGGGTACGCGGTGATCGCCGCCGATACGACCGACCTGCCCGCCGAACTCACCGTGGTGGCCGAGGTCGCTGCCGGCGCAACGACCGATCACGTGCTGCAGCCTGGTGAGGCGATCCGAATCATGACCGGGGCTCCGATGCCGGCCGGCTGCGATGCGGTGGTGATGGTCGAGGACACCGAGCGGCTGCCCGGTGACCGTGTTCGCATCAGCGCCAGTGTGGTCGCCGGAGCCGCCGTGCGCCGCTCCGGCGACGATGTCCAACCGGGTGATCTGGTGTTTCCAGCCGGCACCGTGGCGACTCCGATGGTGGTGGGCGTGTTGGCCAGCATCAACGCCCGACTGCTCAGCGCCCACCGTCGGGCCCGTGTGGCGGTGCTGTCCACCGGCGACGAACTGGTCGACGACGGACGCCCGCTCAAGCCTGGCCAGATCCGGGAGAGCAACCGTGCCACCTTGGCCGGCCTGCTGCGCGAAACGGGCTGTGACGTTGTCGACATGGGCATCGTTCGCGACGACGAGGCCACGCTCGAGCTGACACTCCGTCAAGCTGCGATCGATTGTGACGCGATCGTCACCAGCGGCGGCGTCAGCATGGGCGACTACGACGTCGTCAAGGCGGTGCTGGGTCGGATCGCCGACATGACCTGGTTGCAGATCGCGATCAAGCCGGCCAAACCGTTCGCGTTCGGCACGATCGACGGAACACCGGTGTTCGGGCTACCTGGCAATCCGGTCAGCTCGATCGTGAGTTTCGAGATGCTGGCGCGACCTGCGCTGCGGCGAATGATGGGCCACCGCAAGCTGGCGCGCCCCAGCCATGTCGCGATCACCGATGACGATCTGACGCGGCGGCCCGACGGCAAGGTGCATTTGCTCCGCGTGATCGCCAGCTTCGAAGACGACGGGCGCTGCCATATTCGCTCGGCACGGGCCCAGGGCAGTCACCAACTCGCCGCCACGGCGCTCGCCAACGCGATCGCCGTCGTGCCCGATGGTGACGGATACGAGTCCGGTTCCGAGGTCGCGATCGTCATGCTGCAGGGATGACTCGTGGTGCTGCGCGGTCAACGGTTTCACCGTAGGCTGACGACATGACGCACCCCGTGGCACGCGATCTGGTCGATCCGTTCGATCGGATCGTGCGCGACCTGCGGATCTCGGTCACAGACCGCTGCAACTTCCGGTGTACCTATTGCATGCCCGAGGAGGGGATGCAATGGATGCCCCGCTCGGAAATTCTGACGTTCGAGGAGATCGAACGGCTGGCTCGGATCTGCGTCGACCACTATGGCTTCAACGGGATTCGCCTCACCGGCGGCGAACCGACGATCCGAGCTCACATCACTCGGCTCGTTTCGAAGCTGGCTGAACTCGGTGTCGATCTGGCGATGACCACCAACGGCGCCACGCTGCGCAACCTGGCCCACGACCTGCGCGACGCGGGTTTGCGACGAATCAACATCAGCCTCGACACGCTCGACCGCGACAAGTTCGCCCGCATGACGCGCCGCGACGAACTGAGCAACGTGCTCGAAGGTATTCGGGTCGCCAAGCAGGCCGGTTTCGATCGGGTCAAGATCAACGCCGTCGTCGAGCGCGGCACCAACGATGACGAGATCATCGACCTTGCCCGTTTCGGACGCGATGAAGGCGTCGAGTTGCGCTTCATCGAGTTCATGCCACTCGACGCCAGCGACGAATGGCAGCGCGCCAAGGTCGTCGGGCAAGACGAAATCGTCGCCGCGATCGGTGCGGTGTGGCCGATCGAGGTCGTTCCGGCAACCGGCGCAGCCCCGGCCAACCTGTGGCGCTACCTCGATGGCAACGGCACGGTCGGCGTGATTCCGACCGTGACCAAACCGTTCTGCGGCGATTGCGACCGTGTCCGGTTGACCGCCGACGGTCAGTTCCGCACGTGCCTGTTCGCAACCGACGAGTTCGACATGCGAGCGGCGCTTCGCAATGGTGAGTCCGACGATCAGATCGCCGCCAGAATCGAAGCTGCCGTCGGCACCAAGTGGGCCGGTCACCAGATCAACCAGGTCAACTTCATCCGGCCCAAGCGCACGATGAGCCAGATCGGCGGCTGACTTGCGGCGCTGGGTCGTTCCTGGCGCGGTGTTCGCCGCGATGGCGGCCGGGTGGCCTCGCAACGGCGGCGCTGGCGCTGATCGACGAGCCCGCCACCGTCGGACTGCCTGCCGAACGGCTGCGTTCGCCGGGGCCGAATGTCGGTGGGTGCGAGGTATTTCCGTCCGACAACGCCTGGAACACCGAGATCGCCAGCGCACCGCTGCACGCCAACTCGGCGACGATCATCGCAACGATCCAGGCCAACGGCGGCGATTGGCTGCACCCCGATTTCGGTGAGAACCCGAACTACGGGATTCCCTACGTGGTGGTCCCGGCAACCCAGCCCTTGGTTCCGATCAGCTACAACGCCTACGGCGATGAGAGCGATCCCGGGCCGTTCCCGATTCCTCTCGATGCGCCGGTCGAGGGCGGAGCGGGAGCGACCGGCGATCGCCACGTGCTGGTTGTGCAATCGGGTTCGTGCCAGCTGTTCGAGTTGTTCGCCGCCGAGCGTGCCGGTGCCGGCTGGGTGGCGGAGAGCGGAGCGCGCTTCGACTTGTCGTCGAACCAGCTACGGCCATTCGGTTGGACCAGCGCCGACGCCGCCGGGCTGCCGATCCTTCCCGGGCTGGTGCGACACGACGAGGTCGCGGCGGGGGAGATCCGCCACGCGATCAGGGTCACGTTCTCGCGAACTCAACGCGGGTACATCCTTCCGGCAACCCACTTCGCATCGTCGAATACCGATCCGAACCTGCCGCCGATGGGTCTGCGACTCAGGTTGAAGGCGTCGTACGACGTCGGTGCGCTGACCGGCCAGGCCCGTACGATCGCTGTGGCGATGCAGCGCTACGGGTTGATCGTGGCCGACAACGGTTCGAACTGGTACTTCCAGGGTGCGCCGAGCCCCGGTTGGAACGACGACGACCTGAATCAACTCAAGTCGATCTCCGGAACTCAGTTCGAGGTGGTCGACACCGGCTCGGTGCTGCGCTGAGCGGGCGGACGGGATTGCGGGTGACCTGGGCACTAGCCTCGCGGGCACCATGAGCGATCTGGAGTTCACCCATCTCGACCCGCTCGGCCATGCCCGCATGGTCGACGTCACGCTGAAGGAACCGACCCATCGTCGCGCCGTCGCTCGCTGCAAGGTGTTCATGCGGCCCGAGACCACCGCCGCGATCGCCAACCGCGAGGTCAAGAAGGGCGACGTTCTGGCCGTCGCGCGAGTTGCCGGCATCCAGGCCGCCAAACGCACGTCCGACATGATCCCGCTCTGCCACCCGCTGCTCGTCGGGGCGGTATCGATCAGCTTCGACATCGGCGACGACCACGTCGCGATCGAAGCCTTCGTCGACACCGTCGAGCGGACCGGGGTGGAAATGGAGGCGCTGCACGCTTGCTCGGTGGCGGCGCTCACGATCTACGACATGTGCAAGTCGGCCGATCGGGCGATGGTGATCGGCGAGCTGGCGCTGTGGGAGAAGACCGGCGGTCGCTCGGGAACGTACAAACGTCACGAGTCGGACTGACGTTCCGACTAGGGTCAGCCTGGTTGAAGCCGATCTCAGTTCGGTACGCAGCGTGGCAACTGTGTGACCTATGCCACGCTCAATGTTGCCGACTGTGTTACAAATGTCGTAGAATCGTAATGAAACGTTGTGCCGGGATCTGTAGATCGCGACACAACACCGAACGATGTCCCTGTCACCGAACGAAGGATGCAACACATGGGCGAACTCGTCCTGCTGGTCGTAGCAGCTGCTTGGGCAGCCGTATTGATCCCACCGCTGCTCCGTTCTCGCATCGAGAATCGACCCAACTCGTCCGTCACCGATTTCCGTCGCCAGCTCAACAAGCTGCAAGGTGGCACCCCACACCGTGCCGGGGGAGCAATGCGTGGCATGGCCCGCCCGCTCGCCCAATCGCCGTTGCACCGCCCTGCCGCCGGCGGACGTCCAGGTCAGCAGCCGGCGCAGTTGCGCCGCAGCGGAGCTGGCCGTTCACACGGCGGATCGTCACAGGGCGGACCGTCACACGGCGGCCACACGACCAGCCACATCGGCGCTCCAGGCGCAGCTACGCGAGGCCCCGCGCAGTCGTACCCACGGTGACTCCACCGGCGGTCAGCCTCGCCCAGGTCGCCAGCAACACCAACAACATCGCCAAGCACACGTCGCTCGCCACAACGTTTCGGCCAACGATCAGGTTCGTCGTCGCCGGTCGAACGTGCTGTTCATGCTCGTCGCCACCGCCGGAGCCACACTGTTCTTGGCCGCCACCACGCAAGAGCCCGCCATGCTGTATTTGTTCGCGCTCGCCTTTCTGGCCCTGTGCGGCTACACGTATCTCCTGTCTCAGGTTCGCCAGCGCGAAAGCCACTCGTGGCCGAGCGACTGGATGCATCACTGAGCCGGTAGCGTCGCCGACCTCGGCCGATACACTCGTTTCCGGTCTCGGGGCTATAGCTCAGTTGGTAGAGCGCTTCGTTCGCAATGAAGAGGTCAGGAGTTCGATTCTCCTTAGCTCCACTCCGGGATGACCTGAGACACCACATCCCTGAGCCTCGTCGGCTACTGATCCGTCAGACCGGCTACGGAATCTGTGCCGGCCGCGTGACGTCGGCGACGCATTGACCTAGCCTGCGAGGTCGTGCTCGCTCGTCTCGCCCGATTCTGTGTCCGCCGCAAGTGGTTCGTCGTCTTTGCGATCTGGATTCCGCTGCTGATCGCCGTCAACGTGGCGGCCGGTGCCGCTGGCTCTGCCTTCAGTACCGAGTTCACGCCGCCCGATTCCGAGTCAGCCGATGTGATCGATCAGCTCGAGAGTGTCAGCCCAGAGCGGGCGGGGTTCACCGGACAGGTGGTGTTCCAGGCGGACCAGGGCGTCGATGATCCCGCCGTCCGGTCGGCGATGGAAGCCCTGTTCGGAAAGATCGACGCGCTCGACGGGATCGAAGTGATCAGTCCGTACCTGACGCAGGGCCAGATCGACCAGAGCGGCACGATCGCCTTCGCCCAACTGAACATCACCGACCGTGAACAGACCGACTTCTTGGCGCTCGCCGACGAGGTCCAGGATCTCGACGACCCGATCACCGAGGGCGATGGGAAGGTCGACGGACTGACGATCGAGTACGGCGGCGACGTGTTCGGAGAGTTCGAGTTCCCGGCGTCCGAGCTGTACGGACTGATCGCGGCGATGATCATCCTGATCCTGGCGTTCGGTTCGGTGCTGGCGATGGGTCTGCCGATCGGTACTGCGATCGTCGGCTTGGCCACCGGTGCGGGCCTCGTCACGCTGGCATCGCACACCCTCTCGATGCCTGACTTCACCGTGCAGATGACCGCCATGATCGGGCTCGGGGTGGGCATCGACTACGCCCTGTTCATCGTGCAACGGTTCCGGGAAGGCCTGCAACACGGCCTCGACGTCGACGACGCGATCGTCGACGCGATCGACACCAGCGGTCGTGCCGTGCTGTTTGCCGGCACTGCCGTGCTGATATCGCTGTGCGGCATGTTCCTGATGGGGCTGGCGTTCATGAATGGTCTCGCGATCGGGGCCATCACGGGCGTGCTCATGATGATGGCCGCCTCGCTCACGTTGCTGCCCGCCTTCCTGGCGATCGTGAGGCGCCGCGTGAACGTCACCACACGGGCCGCCTTGGCTGCCGTCGCGATCTTCATCCTCGGTGCAATCGTCGGTGTCGTCACCAGCGACCCGGTTCCGTTCCTGATCGGCGTTGCCGTCGCAGCGGTGCTGTTCGCGGTCAGCTTCGCCGTTCCGGCGTTGCGCAAGGCGATTCCGCACCGCACCCCGAAACCCAACGACCAGACGTTCTGGTACAAGTGGTCGCGGTTCATCCAGCACCGCCCGTGGCCGGTGCTGATCGGCGCTGCAGGATTCCTCATCTTGCTCACGGTCCCGTTGTTCTCGATCCGGATGGGATTCGGCGATACGGGCAACCTCAGCAAGGACCAGACCGCTCGCCGCGCCTACGACATGTTGGCTGACGGTTTCGGACCCGGAGTCGGGGGCCCGATCATCATCACGGTGGCCGGCGACGCTGCGAGCGACGATGCCACGCTGCAGGCCTTCGCCACAACGATCGCCGGCGTCGACGGCGTCGCCCTGGCTCCGCCCCCACAGGTTGCACCGATGACGCCCGAGCTGGCTTTGATCCAGGTGTTCCCGGCGGAGACCCCGCAGTCAGCGGCGACCGAGCGACTCGTGAAGGAACTGCGCAGCGATGTCATCCCTGCGTCGGGTCTCGACGCCAAGATCGGCGGTTGGACCGCCAGTGGGATCGACTTCTCCGACTACCTGGGCAGACGTCTGCCGTTGCTGATCGGCGCCGTGCTGATCCTGTCGTTCATCCTGCTGATGGCGGTGTTCCGTTCGCTGCTGGTGCCGATCAAGGCGGTGATCCTCAACCTGCTCTCGATCGGGGCTGCGTACGGCGGATTGGTGGCGATCTTCCAGTGGGGTTGGGGTAAGTCGTTGATCGGCGTCGACACCACCGGCCCGATCGAGCCCTGGATCCCGATGATGATGTTCGCGATCGTGTTCGGCTTGTCGATGGACTACGAGGTGTTCCTGCTGTCGCGCATGAAGGAGCACTACGACAAGACCCGCGACAACGCTGTCGCCGTCGCCGACGGGTTGGCGGCCACCGCTCGCGTCATCACCGCTGCGGCGTTGATCATGGTGTGCGTGTTCTTGTCGTTCGTGATCGGTGACGATCGCAGCCTCAAGATGTTCGGCATGGGTTTGGCGATCGCGGTGGCCGTCGACGCCACCGTGGTGCGCATGTTGCTCGTGCCGGCCACGATGGAACTGCTCGGCGACCGCAACTGGTGGATCCCCAAGTGGCTCGACCGGATCCTGCCCAACATCGATGTCGAGGGTCACCACGTCGAGGGCTACGTCGACGATGTCGATGAGACGGCTCCGGCCGCCGTCGGGGACTGAAGACGTCGACAGCCAGGCGCTCCGAATCGAGTCGGTCGGACGCGACTCGGTAGCGTCCGGGACGGACTCGTTCGTCCCTTCCACCCAGACAGGAGCGCCCCACCATGCGCGAAGCAGTATTCGTTTCCTACGCCCGAACCGGCCTCGCCAAGGCGGGCCGCGGCGGTTTCAACATGACCCCAGCCATGTCGATGGCGGCTCATGCCATCAGCAGCGCGGTCGCCAAGGCCGGCGTCGAGCCGGCGGCCGTCGAGGACGTCGCCCTCGGCAACGGTGCCCACGGAGCCGGCAACCTCGGTCGCCTGGCCAGCCTGTTGGCAGGGTTGCCCACGACCACCGGCGGCAACACGATCCAGCGTCATTGTTCGTCGGGGCTCAACTCGATTGCCGTGGCGGCCAACTACATCAAAGCCGATGGTGCCGACTGCGTCGTCGCCGGCGGCGTCGAGTCGATCTCGATCCCAAGCCCCGGCATGGGCGGCACCGTGAACATGGACCCGCGTCTTTCGGAGATGTATCCGGCGATCTACATGGCGATGATCGAGACGGCTGACATCGTGGCCGACCGCTACGGAGTGACGCGCGAATATCAGGACGAGTACTCCTTCACTTCCCAGATGCGGATGGCGGCGGCGCAGGAGAACGGGCTGTTCGAGGATGAGATCGTTCCGATGCAGACCAAGATGAAGCTGGTCGACCGCGAGACCAAGGAAGAGACGATCGTCGACTACACCGTCGATGGCGACGAGTGCAACCGTCCGACCACGACGCTCGAAGCGCTCGCCAAGCTGCAGCCGGTTCGCGGCGAGGGCAACTACGTCACGGCCGGCAATGCCAGCCAGCTCTCCGACGGCGCTGCCGCAGTCGTGATGATGTCCGACGAGGAGGCCTCGCGTCGCAATATCGAGCCGCTCGGCGCCTTCAAGGGCTGGGCGGTCGCCGGCTGCGAGCCCGACGAGATGGGGATCGGCCCGATCTACGCCGTTCCGAAGCTGCTCAAGCGCCACGGGCTCACCGTCGACGACATCGACCTGTGGGAGCTCAACGAGGCCTTCGCCAGCCAGTGTCTGTATTCGCGCGACCAGCTCGGCATCGACCCCGAGAAGTACAACGTGAACGGTGGCTCGATCGCGATCGGCCATCCGTTCGGCATGACGGGTACCCGTTGCGCCGGACACGTGCTGCTCGAAGGCAAGCGTCGCGGCGCCAAGTGGGGCGTCGTCACGATGTGCATCGGCGGTGGCCAAGGGCGCCGCCGGCCTGATCGAGATCTACTGATCGTCGACGACGCTCCGGACGCGTCGCCGGTCGGCTCATGGCGATCCGGGAAGCGGCGTACACCACGATGTTCTGGCGGTAGCGGCTGATCTCCGGATTGAACGATCCGCCGCAGGTGATCAACACCAGGGTCTCGTCGCCCGTGTTGCGCCAGATCCGTTCACGCGGCAACGCGTCCTTGTCGTACATCGTTCGTTCGACCACCTCGTAGATCCGCAGTGACCCGTCTTCGAGCGTGACTTCGATCCGTGCTCCCGGCTCGAGGTCGCCGAGCCGATGGAACACCCCGATCTCGCCATTCCACGAGACGTGGGCCGCCAGCACCGTGGCGCCCTCGTAGCCCGGTGCGGCGCCGTACCTGTACCACCCGATCTCCCCGGCCTCGGGGACCTCGAGTGCACCATCGGTCCTGAGACCGACGCTGCGGACCGGACCGTTCACATCGAGGTCGTCGATGGTGACAGCAGTCGGCTGGAGGCGGGGTTCGATCGCCGGCGGCACTGCGTTTCCGCCAGGGCCGAGCAGCGTTGCCAGCGGGGAGAGCGGAATGGTCGTGGTCGTTGGCGACGAAAGCGGCGGACCGTTCGGAACGGTCGAGCTCGGAGTGATCGTGGCACTGGTCACGAGCGGCGCAACGGTGGCCGGTGGGATCGAGGCGACAGCATCGACGACGTCGAGGGTCACCTCGTCGGAACCTCCTCCGATGAATGCCGAGACGGCTAGCCAGACGCGGCGACGCCGGCGAGCACTCCGAAAACGAGCAACGCCCGACCCCGTGCCGTTGTGCGGCGAGGGGGTCGGGCGAGCTCTTGCATGTGGAGGTGTGTGTCAGGCGGCGACGGTACGGCGGCGCAGGGCGAACGCCCCGCCGGCGAGCATCATCATCCCGGCAGCGGCGGCGAGCACGCTCGTGTTGACCGAGTTGCCGATCGGTGATCCGGTGTTGACCGCCGTCGGGGCGGGCGTGCCGTCTCCGGAACCGGCCTCCATGCCGAGGTCGATCTCCTGGGTCAGGAACGTGAAGGTGTCGTCGGCCAGCGAACCGACGGCATACACGATCAAGTTGGTACCTGCCTTGAGCGTGACGGTCGGGACATCGACGATCGGCTCAGCGCCGGTGGGTGCGAGCTTCGCTCCGGCGATCTCTCCGGCGGGCAGCTCGAGCTCGGCACTGGCGCCGTTCGCTGCATTCTCGATCGGGCGAGCGTCACCGACCACCAGATCGACGGCTGGCGCCGCCGCTGCGTGGCGAACCGTGAGCCGACCCTCTCCGTCGGCCGTCATCGCCGTGTTGTTCTCGAACGGCGTGACGGTCGGGGTGCCGTCGGCGTCGAGGTGGGCGATCACGGTCCAATTGCCTGACGCTGGGACGGCGAACTCGGCGACCGGTCCGATTGCAGCGGTGGTGGTGCCGGCCAGCCGGACTTCCAGGTTCTTCAGGGTCTGACCGGCGAACGCCGTGAGATCCTGCGTGGAGCCCGGCTCGAAACCGGGGATCAACACCTCTCCATCTACGGCGACGTCGACCGCCACTCCAGGGATGCCGTGGAGCAGCGTGATCTGGGTGTCTTCCTGGGCATTGGCGGCGCCGGGAGCCGCCACGATGGCGGCGATTGCCGCAATTCCTGCGAGTACTCGCTTCATGTCAGTTGTGCCTTTCGATTCGGTATCGATCAGGCTCGTCAGAACCTGATCTGTCGGGACTGAACGGTCGGCACAGGCGATTGCACGTCACGTTCACCCACCACTACGAACCGGCACCCTGATTTGGATGCAGACACCGAAAAGAAATTGCGACGGGTTCGGATCTGATCAGGACCGCAATGCAGTGGCCAACGCCGCCTCGTTGCGGACTCTCACGCCGGCGTTCACTCGCTGACGTTCCAAGATCTGCTCGAGTGTCTTGGCGGCCTGGTCGATCGGGTGCTCGGAGAAGAACGCCTGCACGTCGGCGACCTGGGCGGGAGTATCGAGCAGCCGCACCGTCTCGACCATCCGGCTGATCGTGTTGCGCGGGAAACGTTCGTTGGCGACGGCCCAGTTGCGGCGCAAGAAATTCCAGGACTCGGCCCCGTGGTGTCGGTTGCCGATACAGGCCCGCATCAGGAACGGTGCGTTCTGGGACTTGACGCGGTCGCTCATGGCCAACTCGCACGTGCGGTTGACCAGATCGGCGTCATCGAACTCCGCCAGCGAATACAGGTGCCGCAACTGCACCTGCGGATTCTTGGCATGCATCGCCTGTTCGAACATCTGCTCGTAGTCGGCTGCATCTCCGGTGGCGGCGACCACGCCTGTTGCAGCAGCCGCCAGCTCAGCGTCGACCGAGGTGGCGTCGCTCGACCAATCTTCGTAATGCCGGCGGGCTCGCTGGAGGGCAGCGTCGTCGCCACCCTGGATCGCCATCATCGACAACAGCAGACCGCGCAACTTGGCCGTCAGATCGGACTCACCATCGAGCGGCTCGCCGAGAGCGGTGAGTGCCGGCCCGACCAGCGCGACGACTCGTCGTTCGAAGCCCGCCACCGCCGGGTCCTCGTCGGCCAACAGCCGCCGAATGCCCCGGAGGCCGATTGCGATGGCCTGCCACACCCCGTACTCGCGTTCCTCGGCGAAGCGCTCGACCAGTTCCAAGAAGTCGAGTGCGTCGAGCGTGCCCGCTGTGACGGCGTTCCAGGCGTCGTCGACCAGGTTGTAGCGCTCGAGTGTCGACAGCGATGCCACGAAGTCACCCGTGAGGCGCGCACGGAGTTCGGGCGAGTACGCGACGCGATAGAACCCGTGCCCGCCGACGTTCACGACGACCGGGCCGTCGCCGAGCGGCAGGCTGACCTGGTCGCTTTCGAGCAACACCGAATCGACTTGATCGCCCTGTCGAACGACGAGTGGAATCGTCCACAGCGACGGCTGACGCATCGTCTGGATCGAACGAGAATCGGCGCTGCGACACGATGAGCTGGTCGCCCTGGATGTTCGCCGTCAGCAGTGGATAGCCGGGCTGCCAGATCCATGAATCCATCATCCGCCGTACGGGTTCACCAGAGGTGTGCTCGATCGCGTCCCACAGGTCGCTCGTTTTGGTGTTGCCGTACGAGTGGGTGGTGAGGTAGTGGCTGACGCCCTGTCGGAAATGCTCGGCGCCCAGGTACTGCTCGAGCATTCGCAACAGCGCTCCACCCTTCTGGTACGTGAGCACGTCGAACATGCCTTCGCAATCGTCGGGTGAGCGGACCTCGTACTCGACGGGTCGAGTGGACGACAACGAATCGACCTCGAAGGCGGCGCTGCGTTCCAGCCCGAAGAATGTCCAACGCTCCCACTCCGGTCGAAATGCATCGCAGGCGGCGAGTTCCATGAACGTGGCGAACGCCTCGTTCAACCAGATCCCGTTCCACCAGTCCATCGTGACGAGGTCGCCGAACCACATGTGAGCGAGCTCGTGGGCGACCACATCGGCGACCAACTGGCGTTCGCCCTGGGTTGCCGTTGCGGGGTCGACGAGCAACAGGTTCTCGCGGAACGTGACGCACCCGAGATTCTCCATCGCCCCGGCAGCGAAGTCGGGCAATGCCAGCAGATCGACCTTGTCGCTGGGGTACGGGATGCCGTAGTAGTTCTGGAACCAGCGCAGACAGAACGCCGCCACATCGAGTCCGAACTCGGTGAGGCCGGCCTTGCCGGGGAGATGCACGATACGGATCGGGATCCCATCGACGTCGACCCAGTCGGTCGCTTCCATCGGGCCGACGACGAACGCCACCAGGTAGGAACTCATGACCATCGTGTCGCCGAAGCGCACGACAGCCAGACCGTCGTCGTCGATACGACGCTCGACCTCCGGCCCATTCGAAACTGCCAGCAGGTCGGATTCGACCACCAGCGTCACACCGAACACCGCCTTGAAGGCCGGCTCGTCCCAACACGGAAAGGCGCGACGACAGTCGGTCGACTGTAGTTGTGAAGTGGCGATCACGTGCTCGTCGCCGGACTCGATCGCGGTACGTGCTGCGGTAGAACCCCCGCAGTTGATCGTTGAGCGTGCCCCGGAACTGGAACGTGAGCACGTGGTTGCCCGCCCGGACTCCGAGGCTCGGCAGCACGAACAGGCGCTCCGAGTCGGGCTCGAGACGTACTGGCACCGGCTCTCCGTCGAGGCTGCATGCATCGATCTCGAGTTCGATCGCATTGAGCACGATGAACGCCGAGGGCTCGCTGGTGCTGACAGCGATCTCGACGGTGCCGTGGAACGAAGCTGCGTCGAGGTCGGGTTGGAGCACGAGGTCGTACCGCGAAGGAACCGTGGTCCGAGGCAGGCGGTACGGATCGAGGGTGTCGGCCGATTCGTCGAGAGCTTTCACTCCGCGGAGCGTACCTCAGCGGCCGTTCGCTGTTGGAAGGACCTTCCAACACTCCCGGGCTTGTAGCCTGCCGAAGCGTGACCACGATCAACGACCATCAGATGGCGGGGCCGGCTCGGTTCGATGTGGTCGGCATCGGGAATGCACTGGTCGACGTGATCGCCCACGCTTCCGATCAGTTCCTCGAGGACCACGACCTGATCAAGGGTCGCATGGACCTGGTCGACACCGACCGCGCCGTCGGCTTGTATCGGGCGCTCGGTTCGGCGGTCGAGATGAGCGGTGGATCCGCTGCCAACACGGTCTGCGGAGTCGCCAGTTTCGGCGGGTCGGCGGCGTACCTCGGCAAGGTGACCGACGACGAACTCGGCCAGGTGTTCGGCCACGACCTACTCGCCGTCGGCGTGCAGTTTCGGCCGGGTGACCATCACAACGACGTGCCGACTGGGCGCTGCATCATCGTGGTCACCCCCGACGCCGAGCGCACCATGAACACCTACCTCGGGGCATCCAGTCTGCTGTCGATCGATGATCTCGACGATCCAGCGATCGCGGCAGGCAAAGTGCTGTACATGGAGGGATACCTGTACGACCGCGACGAGGCCAAGGCGGCCTTTCGTCACGCTGCCACCGTCGCCCACGCAGCCGGCCGGATGGTGTCGTTGACGCTTTCCGACTCGTTCTGCGTCGATCGCCATCGTGACGACTTCCTGTCGCTCGTCAGCGATGAGGTCGATTTGTTGTTCGGCA
Source organism: uncultured Acidimicrobiaceae bacterium (assembly GCA_963700265.1). Taxonomy (GTDB): domain Bacteria; phylum Actinomycetota; class Acidimicrobiia; order Acidimicrobiales; family Ilumatobacteraceae; genus Ilumatobacter. The sequence goes on from CAVOWX010000018.1 coordinate 149,167, forward strand.
ACGAAGCTGAGCTGATCGCCCTCTACGAGACGGACACGTTCGAGCAAGCCGTCACCGAGCTGCGCCGCCACTGCCAATTGGCGGCGGTCACCGTGGGAGCCAAGCGGTTCGGTCATCGTGACCGCAGACGAGCTGATCGAAGTCCCGGCGGTGCCGGTTCGCAAGGTGATCGATACGACGGGCGCCGGCGACCTGTACGCCTCCGGATTCCTGCACGGCATCACGAGCGGCCAGTCGCTCATCGAATGCGGCCAGTTGGGTTCGTTGGCGGCAGCCGAGGTCATCTCGCACGTGGGTCCCCGACCGCTGGTCGAGTTGCGTACGCTGGTCGTGTGAACAGCGACGAGTTGCATGCCACCGCCGACCGCTGGTTGGCGGCAGAACCAGACGACGACATCCGAGCCGAGCTACAGGCTCTGATCGGCGGTGACCCTGACGAACTGGCGGCGCGGTTCGCTGATCGACTTGCAGTTCGGCACAGCCGGTCTGCGGGCGGCGGTCGGTGCCGGCCCGCTGCGAATGAACCGAATGGTCGTGCAACAAGCCGCTGCCGGTCTGGCGCAGTACCTCCTCGAGAACGATCCTGGCGCCCGTCGCCGCGGCGTGGTGATCGGCTATGACGCGCGGCGCAAGAGCGACGTGTTCGCGCTGGACACGGCGCGAGTGATGGCCGCCGTCGGAATCCCGGCGCGGTTGTTCGACCAACGTGTCGCCACGCCGGTCTTGGCCTGGTCGATCACCGAACTCGACGCGGCTGCCGGGATCGTGGTCACGGCATCGCACAATCCGCCTGCGGACAACGGGTACAAGGTGTATCTCGGCGACGGCGCCCAGATCGTGCCACCCCACGACGTCGGCATCTCGGCATGTATCGATGCCATCGACCCGACCCGAGTGCCGATGGTCGCCGCCGACGACTCGCTGATCACCAGTGTCGGCGATGAACTGGTCGATGCCTACCTGGCCTCGGTGCCCGGGGTTCGCCGTCGGCCCGACGTGGAAGGCGTGGTGGTGGCGTACAGCGCCATGCACGGGGTCGGAGGGGCCACGTTGGTGCGGGCGTTCGAGGCGTCCGGGTTCGCTGCCCCGCACGTGGTGGCCGAGCAGTTCGAGCCCGACGGCACGTTTCCAACCGTCTCGTTCCCGAACCCGGAAGAGCCAGGGGCGATGGATTTGCTGATGGCCCTCGCCCAGCGCGTCGACGCCAAGTTGGCGATCGCCAACGACCCAGATGCCGACCGCCTGGCGGCGGCGATCCCGCAGCCCGATGGCACATGGCGCAGGCTCGGCGGCGACGAGATCGGGTGGCTGTTCGCCGACTACCTCCTGGCGTTCGGCGATGACCCCGACCGGCTGGTGATCACCACGCTGGTGTCGTCCGTCGCTGCTCGGCAAGATGGCTGCCCACCACGGCGTCCACGCCGCCGAGACCTTCACCGGGTTCAAGTGGATCGCCCGCGCCGTGCTCGACCGGCCCGAGCTGAACTTCGTGCTCGGCTACGAACAGGCGCTCGGTTACCTGGTGGCCGATCAACCGCTCGACAAGGACGGCATCAGTGCTGCCGTGCTGTTCGCAGAGGTCGCCGCGGTCGCCGCCGCTGACGGACGCACGCTGCAGGAATGGCTCGATGACATCGCCGCCCGATACGGGCGCCACATCTTGGCCGATGCCTCGGTGCGGATGACGCCGGTCGCGGCTGCTGCGAAGGTGGCAGCGCTCCGGGCCGACCCACCAACCGAGATCGGTGGGCGGTCGGTGCTCGGCATCGAGGAGTACCCCGAGGCCGATCTGCTGCGGTTCGAACTGGACGGCGGTGTACGAGTACAGATCCGGCCGAGCGGCACCGAGCCGAAGGTCAAGCTTTACGGCGAAGCGGTCGACGAGGACCCGGCGCCGTTCGTCGCCGCGTTGGCCGCCCTGCTCGGCTGAAACACCAGGAATCGCGAGTTCCGCCACACCACCGCGTACTGATCGGGCTGTGCGAGCAGCTCGTCGGTCAGTTCGTCGCTGGGCTCGGTGACGATCAACGCCAGCTCGACATCGGTCGGCAACGGCCGATAGCTGTCGACCTGCACGGACAGCCGACCGGTCGCCAAGGTCATCGCCCGTGCCTTGGGCGCGGCGACCACGTCGTCGGGCCGGGTGAGTTCGATCACCGTGTCGAACATCGCGATCGCGTCGGGATGGGTTGGTCCCCATTCGATCTGTCCGCTGTCGCGAGCGGTGGCGGCCCGGTCGATCCGAATGTTGGCGTTGGCGATGTTGCCGGCGACGATCCCGGCCAGGGCCAGTGTTGCAATGAGCGTTGGGAGCAGCGGGAGGCGTGTGGTGCACAGCGTGCGCAGTCGGTCGAGTCCGGCGACGAGAGCGACCAGGGCGAGCAGCATCAGGATCGGGGCGACCGTGCACACGTAGCGATTGATCGCTACCCGGAAGCTGCCACCGATCACGAGTGCGACCAGCGCATACGCAGCCAGGTGTACGTCGCGTCGACTGTTGCGGGCAACGGCCAGGACGATTCCGACACATGCCAGCACGAGGTACAGGCCGACGGCGATCCATCCGAGCGCAACGTTGTCGAAGATCGTCGGATTGGCCTCCCACGAGCGCTTCAAGCCGACCAGCTCGGCGAGATGATCGACGTGCTTGTCGAACAAGCGCCACACGTTGGTGATGCTGGTCCCGCTGTACTTCGGCACGATCGTGCTGGGAAGCAGCACCTGGACCAGCCAGACCACGACCAGCGCAGACAGATGGGGGGCCAGCAGTCGTACCGCGATCCGGCTGCGGCCGGAATCGACTCGCCACCACCGCTGGTCGCGGGCGGCGTACAAGGCTGCCAGTTGGGCGGCGCCGATCGCGGCGACCATCGCCAAACCCTCGCGGCGAACGGTGAACGCCGCGGCGGCCCCGAATCCCAGCGTGATCAGCGGCCAAATCGGCGCCGCCGACCGCGCCAACCCGCCCGACGCAGCGGAGCGGTCGAGCCCGACCAGCGCCAACCCGGCAACGGCCATGAACGGCAACTCCGACTGAATCAGCTCGGTCCAGCCCAACAGCAATGGCGACAGCGTGATCGCCGCCACACCCGTGAGCGCGACCAACGGCCCGAGTCTCGGTTTGGCGAGCAGATACCAACAACAGGCGAAGAGACAGGCACACAACACCTCGACGATCGCCAGTTGGTCGAGATCGGTACCGACCACGGCGACAAACGGGGCGAGTATCAGCGGGAAGCCCCACGGATACAGCGGCGGACTGAATGCGGGCCCCCGTGAGGCCTCGACGGTGAACCGATTCTCCTCGATCACCCGACCGGCATCGCCGTCGATCAAGCCCTTCGCCTGGCGAACGTACAACGCCCAGTCGTCGCCCCACCAATGGCCGGAGCGATGCGATGCGAACATGACGGCCGCCATCGCACCCACGACTACTGCCAGAGCGGCAGGGGCAACGTAAGGAAGCAACGGCCGCAGCCGTTGACGGAACGCGGTCACGAACGTGTCGGAGTGTTAGACGCCGGCGCCGAATTGGCGATCGCCGGCGTCGCCCAAACCTGGCACGATGAAGGCGTGCTCGTTGAGGTGGTCGTCGATGGCAGCCGTCACGACATGCAGGTCGAGGCCCTCGTCACGCAACCGCTGGATACCCTCAGGAGCCGCCAACGCGCACACGACGGTGATAGGGGTCAGCGGGTTACGTTCCATGAGCAGGGCGATCGTGTGCACCAGCGAGCCGCCGGTGGCGAGCATCGGGTCGATCACGATCACCGGGCGCCCTTCCAGAGTCTCCGGTAGCCGGTTGACGTACGGCTTGGGTTCGAACGTGTCCTCGTCGCGGGCGATTCCGATGAAGCCGACGTCAGCCATCGGCATCAGCTCCTGGGCGGCGTGGACGAACCCGAGGCCCGCCCTCAGCACCGGAACGATCACCGGTTGTACGGCGAGCCGGCGAGCCGGCGCAGTGGTGATGGGTGTCTCGACGGTGCCGTCGACGGTCGGCAGCGATTTCGTGGCCTCCGCCAGCAACAGCGTGCCGATTCGCTCCAGGTTGGTGCGAAACAGTGGGTTCGGCGTGGTGCGGTCGCGAATCCGGGCCAGCGCATCGGCAACGAGCGGATGGTCGACGAAGGTGACGGTGACGGACATCAGAGGGCTCCCATGGAGGATTCAGCATTGAGCAGGGCGTAGCGCGGTTTGATCAGGCCGTTGATGATCTTGAGTCGTTCGGGGAACGGAGCGAACGCCGACTTCATGGCGTTGATCGTCAGCCATTCGAAGTCGCTGAGCCCCCATCCGAAGGCTTTGTGGAGTTGCTGCATCTCGTTGGTCATCGAGGTATCGCTCATCAGGCGGTTGTCGGTATTGAGCGTGACCCGAAACCGCAGCCGTCGCAACATGCCGATCGGGTGCTCGGCGATCGAGGCACAGACGCCGGTGTTGACGTTCGAGGTCGGACACAACTCGAGGCAGACGCGACGATCGCGGACGTAGTTGGCGAGTGGACCGAGCTGCTCCTCACCGGGCGGCCCGGTGATGTCGTCGACGATTCGTACTCCATGCCCGAGTCGAGCGGCATGGCAGTACTGCAAAGCCTCCCAGATCGAGGGCAGCCCAAACGCTTCACCGGCGTGGATCGTGGAGTGGAAGTTCTCGCGCATCACGTACTGGAACGCTTCGAGGTGTCGCGTGGGCGGATAACCGGCCTCGGCCCCGGCGATGTCGAAACCGACCACACCGCGATCACGGTTACGGACGGCGAGTTCGGCGATCTCTCGGCTGTGGGCGGCGGTGCGCATCGCCGAGCAGATCGCGTAGATCGTCAGATCGGTACCCGCCGCACCCCGTTCGAAGCCCAGCAGCACTGCATCGAGCACCTCCTGGAGCGAAAGGCCGGCCTCTGTGTGCAGTTCAGGGGCGAAGCGCACCTCGGCGTACACCACGCCGTCTGCGGCGAGATCCTGTGCGCACTCGAACGCCACCCGCTCGAGCGAATCGGGATGCTGCATCACGCCGACGGTGTGGGCAAAGGTTTCCAGATACAGCACCAGGTCGTTGCGCTTGGCGCCGCGGTTGAACCAAGCGGCCAGCGAGTCGACGTCGTCGGTCGGAAGCTTGTCGTAGCCGTGCTCGCCGGCCAGGTCCAGAACGGTCGCCGGCCGGACCCCGCCATCGAGGTGATCGTGCAGCAGCACTTTCGGAGCACGATGGATCAGCGCGTTGATCATCGCGCCACGGTATCGAGTTGGAACTTGTGCCAGGCACATCTCCCAACTCCTAGCCTGGGAGTTATGACTGACGGATTGACCGTGCTCGGATCGACGGTGCGCCACGCCATCGATCACGTCGAGGTGTTCCCGGCGCCTGCCAATGTCACGCTGGTCACCTTCACCAACGACGAGCTGGCGTCGATGTGCCCGGTCACCCAACAACCCGACTTGTCGACCGTCGTGATCGAATACGTGCCCGGATCGTCGTGTGTCGAGTCGAAGAGCCTCAAGCTCTACCTGTGGGGGTTTCGAGACCGTGCCGTGTTTGCCGAGGCGATGGCGGCCGAGATCGCCGCTGAGATCATGGCGACAGCACAGCCGAAGCGAGTCAAGGTGACGCTCACCCAGCGCCCCCGAGGCGGCATCGAGGTGCAAGCCATGAGTGAACTGACCCGTTGACCCTGGCGATCAGTGGACGGTGACGTTGCCGGTGTTGCGGGTGTGGAGCCGCTCGGCGTGCTCGTTCATCCCGATCAGATCGGCGTGAATGCCGCGCTGCGCGAACTTGGCGACCACCGTGTCGAGGGCGGCAACCGCTGAAGTGTCCCAGATCCTGGCGTTGGTGAGGTCGATTTCGACCCGCCCGACCTGCACAGCGTCGTAGTCGAAGGCGTGCACGATGTCGTGAGTCGATGCGAAGAACAGCTCGCCGGTGACGGCGTAGAGCCGTTCGGTGTTGTCGGGGTCGACGACGCTGGTGACCTTCACGAGTCCGCTCACGTGGCGGGCGAAGTACACGACCGACAACGTGACGCCGGCACCGACGCCGTAAGCGAGGTTGTGAGTGAACACGACGATCGCCACGGTGGCCGCCATGATCACGGACTCAGCGAGCGGATGAGCCTTGATCGCAGACGGGCTGATGCTGCGCCAGTCGAACGTGCCGACCGACACCATGATCATCACGGCAACGAGGGCAGCCATCGGGATCTGGGCCACGAGATCGCCGAGGGCGAGGATCAGCACGAGCAGGAACACGCCGGAGGCGAGCGTCGACAACCGTGTGCGCCCACCCGAGCGATAGTTGATCATCGACTGGCCGATCATGGCGCAGCCAGCCATGCCGCCGAGGAACCCGGTCGCCACGTTGGCGACGCCCTGGCCGCGAGCCTCGGTGTTCTTGTCGGAGTTGGTGTCCGTCAGGTCGTCGAGCAACTGAGCGGTCAGGAGCGACTCGAGCAAACCCACCAGGGCGAGCGTGAGTGCGACCGGGAAGATGATGCTGAGCGTCTCGAACGCGAACGGCAGGTTGGGCAACGCCACGAACGGGAGGCTGCTCGGAAGCTCGCCCATGTCGCCGACCGTGGGCAGATCGACATTCCAGAGCATCGCCGCGCCGGTGATCGCCACGATCGCGACCAGCGGAGACGGTATCGCCCTGGTGATCCTGGGGAGCCCATAGATGATCGCCAGGCCAACCAGGATCGCTGCCCCATTGGCGAGCAATCGGTCGCTTCCCGAGGCGTCGTCGGAGAGCAGGATGTGCGGTACCTGTGCCATGAAGATCAGGATCGCCAGGGCGTTGACGAATCCCAGCATCACGGTTCGTGGCACGAATCTCATCAGTTCACCGACACCGAGATAACCGAGCCCGACCTGGAGCACACCGGCCAGGATCGTCGCCGCGAACAGGTACTCGATGCCGTACTCGTCGACCAGCGGTACGAGCACGAGCGCCATGGCGCCGGTCGCCGCCGAGATCATGCCTGGTCGTCCCCCGGAGAAGGCGATGATGATGGCGATCGAGAACGAGGCGTACAGCCCGACCTTCGGATCGACGCCGGCGATGATCGAGAACGAGATCGCCTCGGGGATCAGGGCCAATGCGACCACCAAGCCGGACAACAGATCGGTCCTGGGGCGATTGATCCACTGCGTTCGATCGAGGACGCCGTGTGAGCGCGCGCCAGAAACGAGTGAGGTGAAGGGGGTCATCATGACTTTCGGGGGGATTCGGGAGCTTCAGGGCTCCGACGCCCTGGAAACCCGAATGGTGACCGACGCCTGAACCGACCACCCTAGGGGGATTTCGGCTGAAATGTGCGGGTCAACGGTTCGGCGTGACGATCGCAGCGAACCCAGGGCGGACCTGTTCTTCGATGATTCGCTTGCGAATCTCGAGCGGCGCGAACCCACTCATCACGCCATTGACCACCAGTTGTTCGACCTCCGGCCACGTGAGGTCGAATGTGGTGGCGACAGCCAGCAGCTCCGACGACGGCATCACGCCGCTCATCAAACGATTGTCGGTGTTGACGCTGACATTGAAACCGTGTCGCAGCATCGGTCCGATCGGGTGCGACGGCAGGTCGGGCACGGCGCCGACGTGTACGTGGCAGGTGGGCGCCATCTCGAGGCCCACCTGGTGGTCGAACACGTAACGGGCCAGCTCGCCGAGTTCGAGCGAGCCGTCGTCACCGGTGGTGATATCGCTGCGCAGCCGAACCCCATGCCCGATCCGATGGGCGCCGTGTCGGAGCGCATCGTCGATCAGTTCCAGGTCAGGTGGCTCAGACGCATGGATGGTGATGTTGATATGGCGTTGCCTGGCCAACGCCAACGCCTCGGTATGCAGCGACGGCGGCCAGCCGGTCTCCGCTCCGGCCAGGTCGAAGGCCACCACCTTGTCGTCGCTGGACCGAACCCGGTCGATCAGCTGCACGATCTCCAGCGAGCGCTGCTCGGTTCGCATCGCGCACAAGATCGCGTTCACGCAGAATCGTGTGACCTGCGGCGGCAGCCTCACGCTCGCCACGCCGGAACCCTGAGGTCGCCGCCTCGACGATCGCATCGAGCGACAAACCGTTGCCCTGGTGAAGTTCCGGTGCGAAGCGCACCTCGGCGTACACCACCCCGTCGTCAGCGAGGTCGAGCGCCGCCTCTGCGGCGACTCGCTCGATGTGCGCCTCCGTCTGCATCACAGCGAGCGTGTGCTCGAACGTGGCCAGGTACTGCAGCAAGTCCTTGGTTGCGGCGCCGGCGGTGAACCAGGCCTGCAACGCTGCAGGATCGGTGGTGGGCAGCGCCCACCCGATCTCGTCGGCCAACTCCAACACCGTGGCGACCCGCACGCCACCGTCGAGATGATCGTGCAACAGCGACTTCGGCACCGCCCGTGCAACCTCCAGGTCGACGAGTGGAGCAGCCATGTCCGCCAGCGTACGGCAGCCCGTGGCACCGGCCGAAACCAAGCAGCTCGTACCAGGCGTGGCCTGCGTGATCAACCCTCAGTGGTCTTCGCCGGAGCGGTATGGCTTGCCGTCGTGGGCGGGCATTCTGAGCCGTTGTGTGGCTGCTGCCAGCACGACCAGGGTGAGCACGTACGGAACTGACTTGGTCAGCGGCTCAGGGATCTTGTCGACCGTGAGAAACACCACCAGGCAGACGACCGCCATCGCTGCTTGCACGGCGGCCGGCACCCAGCGTTGGCGCATCGCCGAACGGGCGAACACCAGACCGGCAACGATCGCGAGGTACAAGAACAGCTTCGGCAGCGCCGTCGGTCCGACCAGGTTGAGTGCCTCACCGAATCCGAACAGCGAAGCGCCACCGAGCACACCGACCGGGTTCCAGTTGCCGAAGATCAGCGTCGCCAGTCCGATGAAGCCGCGGTTGGCGGTTTGGCCCTCGCGATAGTACGACGAGGCGACGATCGCCAAATAGCCGCCGCCCAAGCCGGCCAACCCGCCGCTGATCGAGAGCGCCGCATAGCGCAGCGGAACGATCCGAACACCGAGCGTTTCGGCGGCTCCGGGTGCCTCGCCTGACGATCGGACCCGAAGGCCGAACACGGTATGCCACATGATCCAAGCGGTGAGCGGCACGAGTGCGAAGGCAATCACGGAAGCCCACGACAGATTGTGGGCGAAGCCGCCGAGTACGCCGGCGGCGTCGCTGATCAGGAACCAGCCGCGGTCCTCGAGATTGCCGAGCACGTCGGGTGAGCCGCCGCCCCCGGCCAAGACCGGCAGGTTGATGCGCGGAATCGACGATGACTGTGGTGGGGATTGGCTGATGCCGCCACCCTGCTCGCCGACGAAGGTGAGTTCGCTGAGGAACCGCATAGCACCGAACGCCAGGATGTTGATCGCCACGCCGGAGATGATGTGGTCGATGTTGTAGCGCACGACCGCTACGGCGTGCACGAGACCACCGAGCATGCCGCCGACCACGGCCATGATCAGTCCGGCCCAGGGGCCCCACTGCCATGCGGCCCAACCGCCGAACCAGGTCCCGAGGATCATCATGCCCTCGATACCGATATTGACGATCCCGGCCCGTTCGGCCCACAGACCGGCGAGGCCGGCCAGCATGATCGGGATCGTGGCTCGGATCGCCGTGCCGACCGTGCCCGATGACGTGAGCGCACTCGCATCGGTGACGGTGCGTACGAAGGCGAGCAGCACGAACAGGAACAGGGCGATCACGATCATGTTGTTCGTGCCGGGCAGCCGATCGATCAACGTCGGTTTCGGCTCGGGTTGTGGGGTCGATTCGGTGCGGACCAATGTGTCGCTCATGCCGCTGCCCCCTCTGTTCCGGTGCCGACTAACTGCATGTCGCGAGCGGCCCGTTCGGTGGTCCGGTTGGCGTACCACCGGTCGGCGGCACCGCTGATGATGACGACCGACAACAGGGTGATGCCCTGGATCACGCGCACGATCGACGAGGGGATCTCCTCGAGCTGCAGAGGGCCACCCGACGCTTCGAGGAACCCGAACAGCAGGCCGGCACCGACAATGCCGACCGGGTGGTTGCGGCCGAGCAGGGCGACACCGATCCCGGTGAAGCCATAGCCGCTCGGTCGGGTCGGGCCGTATGAGTGGCTCTCGCCGAGCAGATACGGAAGCCCGGCGAGGCCGCCGATCAAGCCGGAGATCAGCATCGCTACCAGCACCATGCGGTTGGCGCTGATACCGGCGGTGCGAGCGGCGTCGGGGTTGAGGCCGGAGGCTCGCAGTCGGAATCCGAATCGGCTGCGGAACACGATCACGTAGTAGGCGATGACCACCAGCAGCACGACGACGATAAAGCCCTTGAGCTTGTTGTCGATGATGTCGGGCATCCAGGCACTCGTCGGGAGTTGCTTGGTGCGCACGTCGAGCGAACCGGTGCCGTCGTCGTAGCGGAAGAAATCGTTGAACAACCAGTCGATGACCTGGAGCGCGATGGCATTCAGCATGATCGTGCTGATGACCTCGTTGACGCCCCGCTTGACCTTCAGGTAGCCGGCGATCCCGCCCCACACGGCGCCGGCCAGCGAGCCGATCACGATCACGAACGGGATGTGGATCACGGCTGGCAGGTCGACGTACGCCCCGACGACCGCTGCCCAGAACATGCCCATCAAGAACTGGCCTTCGACGCCGATGTTGAACAGCCCGAGCTTGGCGGTGACGGCGAACGCCGTGGCGGCGATGATGAACGGCAACGCCCGCGTCACCGTTTCGTACAGCTTGCCGCTGTCGGTGGCGACCTCGCCCATCTTGGCGAGGGCTGCGATCGGGTCCTTGCCGGTGACCAACAGCAGCAACCCGCTCAGCAACAGGGCGACGATGACCGCCACCAGCGAGCTGCCGATCGTGACGAGGGTGCGCTCGAGGTCGCCCTTGCGAGATCCGGTCGTTTCCCGCTTGGGAGGATTGATGATGTCGGTGAGCGTCACGGTGCACCTCCCGTCATGTAGGTGCCGAGTAACTCGGGGGTGGCTGCGGATGGCACCAGTTCAGCGTTGACGCGTCCGTCGAACATCACGATGATCCGGTCGGAGAGGGCCAACAACTCCTCCAGGTCGGCCGTGATCAGCAGCACTGCCAGTCCCGCGTCGCGGGCGTCGCGAAGCTTGTCCCAAATCGACGATTGGGCTCCGACATCGACACCGCGAGTGGGATGGGCGGCCAGCAAGCACGGCCGGCTCGCTCTCGAGTTCGCGGCCGACGAGCATCTTTTGTTGGTTGCCGCCGGACAGGGCGTACATCGGAACCGTCTCGCTGGGCGTCATCACGTCGAAATCCTTGATCGTCTTGACCGTCGCAGCTCGAACCGCAGCCTTGTCGACGAAGCCGCGCGGGCACAGCTCGGGTTCGTTGTCACGCGTCAGCAGGAGGTTTTCCCACAGTGCCGAGTCGAGCATCAGTCCCTCGGTGTGGCGATCGAACGGGATGTATGCCAGACCGAGGTCCTGGCGAGCGCGCGACTGTTCGTGGCTCACATCGTGTCCATCGAGCACGACGGTACCGGTTGCCTTGGTGAGCCCGAGGATGGCTTGGCACAGCTCGAACTGGCCGTTGCCTTCGACCCCTGCGACGCCGAGGATTTCGCCGGCATGGACCGTCAGGCTGACGTCGTCGACGACCGGCCGGGACCGCTCGCTGCTGGCGACGCTGACGCCGTTGACCTCGAGTCGAACGGCCTCGCCGACCTGGGTGGTGCGCGGTTGAGCCGCTGGGAGTTCCGACCCGACCATGTACTCGGCCAGCTGTTTCTGATCGGTTTCGCTCGGGAGCACCGTGGTGACCGTGGTGCCTGAGCGGATCACGGTGATCTCGTCGCTGACCGCCATCACCTCGTCGAGCTTGTGCGAGATGAAGATCACCGTTGCCCCGTCGGTCACGAGTTGGCGGAGGTTGGTGAACAGCTCATCGACCTCTTGTGGCACGAGCACGGCGGTCGGTTCGTCGAGGATCAGAATCTGGGCACCCCGGAACAGCACCTTGAGGATTTCGACGCGCTGGCGTTGGCCGACCCCGAGATCGGCGACCAGTGCATCGAGGTCGATCTCGATGCCCGAAGACTTGGCGATCTCGGTCAACTTCTGCTTGGCGGCCTTCAGGTCCAGCTTGGCGCCCTTGCGCGGTTCAGCCCCCAGGATGATGTTCTCGGTCACGGTGAAGTTGTCGGCCAGCATGAAGTGCTGGTGCACCATGCCGATTCCTGCGTCGATCGCGTCACTCGGCGACTTGAAATGCTGTTCCGTGCCGTTCACGATCACGCGGCCCTGTTCGGGGCGGTGCATGCCGTAGAGCGTCTTCATCAGCGTCGACTTGCCTGCGCCGTTCTCGCCGACGATGGCGTGGATCGATCCAGCCTTGACGTCGATGTTGACGTCGTGGTTTGCGATGACGCCGGGAAAGCGTTTTTCGATGCCGATCAGCTGGACGGCAAGGTCGTCGGACATGTCACCCCTCGGTTCGTGGATTCCGCATTTCTAGCAGAACCCGGCTGGGACTCTGAAGGTTGCCGAATGCAAGTGATGGGACTGAAGGCCGAGAACGAACAAGGCCCGAGGCGGATGCCTCGGGCCTTGTCCAAATTCGGTTACGTCACGCCGAGGCGTGAAGTGTGTTCAGCTGACAGCGTCGGGCACGGTGATCGTGCCGGCGATGATGTCCGCCTTGATCTGCTCGAGCTGATCGACGTAATCGGTGAGGAAGTCACCGCTCGTCGAGTAGCCGACACCGTCGACTGCCAGGTTGTAGACGTTGAAGCCGCCGACGAGAGTGCCGTCGAGGAACGTCTTGTACACGTCGTACACCGCGACGTCGACGCGCTTGAGCATCGAGGTCAGGATGTGCGGCTGCTGGTCAGCGGTGGCCGTGAGGTACGAGTCGCTGTCGACACCGATCGCCCACTTGTCGGACTCGGTGGCGGCCTCGATCGTGCCGGCGCCGGAACCACCAGCGGCGGTGTAGATCACTTCGACGCCGTCGGCGTACCACGAGTTGGCGATTTCCTTGGCCTTGTCGGGCGAACCCCACGCAGCGTTGTCGCCGGCGGCACCGAGGTACTGAACGTTGACCTCGATGTCCGGGTTGATGTACTTGGCACCAGCCACGTAACCGGCCTCGAACTTCTTGATGAGGTCGATCTCCTGACCACCGATGAAGCCGATCGAGTCGCACTCGCAAGCGAGCGCAGCGGCGGCACCGACGAGGAACGAGCCCTCGTGCTCGGCGAACGCCAGGTGCGTCACGTTGGCGGGGGCGTCAGGGATGAACCCGTCGGTGATGGCGTACATCACGTCGGGGTTGGCGGCTGCCACGGCTGCCACGGCGTCGCCGAAGGCGAATCCGTTGGCGACGATCACGCCGATACCGTCGCCGGTGAGGGTTTCGAGGTTCGGCTGACGGTCGTCAGCGGTCGATGCCTCGAGTTCGACGACCTTGACGCCGAGGTCGGCCTCGGCTTGGTCGGCGCCGCGTCCGGCGGCGTCGTTGAACGTGCCGTCGCCGCGGCCGCCCGTGTCGAACGCCAGGCCGACGCGTACGGCGTCTGCCGGGGGATCGGCCGGGGCGTCGGTTGCCTCGGACGCGGGTGCGTCGGTTGTCGTTGTGTCGTCGTCGTCGCCGCCGCAGGCCGCGAGGACCAGTGCTGCTGCGAGACCGGCCGCCATGAAACGCTTGGTCTTGATCATGTCTCCCCCTTGTGGGACAGGAATTGATGGATGTTCACGTGAACACGTTCACGATACCCGCTGGTAGTGCCCGACATGGCACACCACGCCACAACGCGGTGTGACGTCCGGCGTGCTGCGCCCGCCGTCTTGGACCATGCGAACCGGTGGCGTGATTTGCGAGACTGCAGAGATGTCGCTTGTTCTCACCGAAATCACCGACGGCGTTGCCCGTCTGACGCTCAACAATCCCGAGCAGCGCAACACCATGACGGCTCCGATGGTCGAGGCGATCGTCGCTGCGATGGATGACTTCGAAGCCGACGAGTCGGTCGGCGCCGTCGTCGTGACCGGTGCCGGTACGGCGTTCTGTGCCGGCGCCAACCTCGGCAACCTGCAGACCGCGACTCGAGAGAGCCTCGCCAAGGTGTATGAGGGCTTCTTGCGGATCGCCCGCAGCCCGTTGCCGACCCTGGCCGCCGTGAACGGCCCGGCGGTTGGTGCGGGGATGAACCTCGCCCTCGGCTGTGATGTACGCATCGCCGCCGTCCGAGCGAGGTTCGACACCCGGTTCCTGCAGATCGGTCTGCACCCTGGCGGCGGTCACACGTGGATGCAGCGTCGGATCGTCGGCCAGCAGGGAGCCATGGCCGCTGTCGTCTTCGGTCAGGTGCTCGACGGCCGCGAGGCCGAGCGGGTCGGGCTCGCCTACCGGTGTGTCCCCGACGACGAACTGTTGAGCGCCGCCCACGAGTTCGCCAGGGGAGCTGCATCGGCACCGCGCCAGCTGGCGATCCTCACGAAGCAGACCATCAAGGACATGGCCGATATCGATGCTCACGCCGACGCTGTCGAGCGCGAATTCGACCCGCAGCTCTGGACCGTCAAGCAGCCTTGGTTCGAGGAGCGGATCGCCGCGCTCAAGGCAAAGATCTCCAGCAAGAAGTAGACGCGCCGGCGGGCAGGTCGGCGATCGCGCAGGCGATTTTTCGCTGAAATCGCGCACAACTGTTACCGAGCGCAATCCCAGCGCCGACACCTCATGAGGCTACTCTGCGCCCAGGGGAGGAGCTACACCAACCAACGAGGAGGTAGCCAATGAGCCAGCGACACCGCACTGCTGAAGTGCCGTTGCCGCCAAAACAGGAACTGCGTGCCCACGCCCACGGCGAACGGCATCGCATTCATGTGGAGCTCAATCAGGTCGCGCAAGAGGTGAGCGCCGGACTCGATGCAGATGATCTGCATGAGCCCGGCACCGCCTGGAAGCCGATCCATCATCACGACTCCGAAGTCGCCAAGAACAAGGTTGCGAAGCAGGCTCGCTCGCAGCGGCATTGGAAGACGAAGATGTGGAAGCGGCGCACGAAGATGCGCCAGGAGAAGGCCGAGGCGTTTCGTCTCGCCGGCGAACCCTGAGATCCTCGACCGATCGCTGACTTGGCTGACCGGGCTGCTCAGCCCGGTCGGCTGGCGGACTTCGACCGTCAGCCGGTGAGCCAGGTCGCCGTCAGTTCATCGCGACGATCAGCCCACTCCTCGGTGGTGATCGCGTAGCGCACGTGGTCTTCCCACGCGCCGGCGATTTCGAGGAAACGTTCTGCCACGCCCTCGTTGCGAAGCTGCAGCTTCTCCATCACCCGACGGCTGTTGGTGTTCCGCGGCACGACGCACACCTCCAGCCGGTGCAGCTGGAGTTGGTCGAAGGCGTACCTGGCCAAGACCACCACTGCTTCGGCCACGTATCCGTGTCCGGCGCGGGCGCGATCGATCCAGTAGCCGACCGACGCACTTTGCAGTGCGCCGCGAGTGACGTTGTTGATGTTGACCTCACCTGCCAACTGCTGATCGACGAACACGCCGAACGGGTAGGCGTGGTCGGCGGACCGCTCACGTTCGCGGGCGGTGCACCTGGCCTCGAAGGCACTGCGATCGCGCGAGACATCGGGGAGCGACGGTTGCCGGATCGGCTCCCATGGCACCAGCCAGTCCTCGTTGCGGACCCTGACCTCACGCCACGCCGAGAAATCGTGTGGCGCCAGCGGCCGCAACACCACCCGACGCCCGTAGAGGCGCGGCGACGGCTGACGTCGAAGCAGGGAGGACGGGTGGCGCGTCATCGCTCAGTCCTGTGTTGGTACCCGAAGGTCGATTCGATCGAGGCGCAGCCGTCGCATGAACGCCAGCACGATGGTGCAGGTGCCCACGATCGATTCGACATGTCGCGACGGTAGTCCGGGATTGAAGGCCCGCTGGCGGGTCGTCTCGGTGGCGACGATCCGGAAGATCTCCTCAGCCGACTCCCGGCTGAGCTCGATCGAACCGGGCGCAGCGGTCCGGCCCAGTTCGACCGCCGCGAGTGACTCGATCGTCGGGCCAGCGAACTCGAAGGTGTCGATCGTCATCAGGCTCGGATCGAGTCGTACGAGATCGTCGAGGTGATCGGTCATCGTGCCGAGTGCGTTGGTGAGCGCTTCAGGGCCAGGAGGATCGGTGTCCGTCAACCATCGTGCCGTCAGGTTGTCCGCTCCCCACGGAATCGACACGTCGGCCCCGGACCCGGTGCGAACGATCGTCTGGTCGCGGTCGACCACGACGACACCGTTGGGGATCGGCGCCAGTCGTCGTTCGATCCATCGCCCGACGGGATCGTCGCCTCCGGCCAAGTGCCAAGCCCAGTGGGCATGGAGGCATTTCACTCCGAGGCGCGTGCCGCCGACACCGCCCGACGGCCGGGGGCCGACATGGTCGGCGGGAATCGCCGCCGTCGCGTTCAGCCTGGTAGCGGGCATGGGCGCCCTCCAGCTCCGTGGGATCGATGTCCGCTTCTGCGGCGTTGACGCCACCGGCGGCCTCGAGTTGTCCGATACGACGGATGTCGTCGTGGCCGACCAGCCAATACAGGGTCGGCATCGGTGTGCCGTCGTCGAGGAATGGGGCATTCCTGAGCACGACGGGCTGATCGAGATCGTCGCGAACGACGATCTCGTACTGACCTTGAGGTTCGCGGCCCAGCAGCTCGCGAACCTTGGCGCGATCGCCGGGCTCGGGGTTCACCTGCGGCGGCGCAGCAGCAGCAGGATCAGCAGCAGGGCGGCGACGGCGGGAGCGACCCGTTTCAGAACCGCTGGGCCCGCCATGCCGGCGAGGTCGACCGGTTCGGCCGCCGGACCCTCGATCTTGCGGACCGCCGGCTCGGCCCGCTCGGGCTCGGCTGCCGGCGCAGGCTCGTCGCCCGATGCAGACTCGGCGGTTGCCGGCTCTGCGGAGATCGGTCCCTGCTCGTCGAGCATGGTGTTGAGGTTGTGCGAGAACTGGTCGATCAGCTTGCGGCTGACATCGCCCATGATGCCGCGTCCGAACTGGGCGACCTTGCCGGTGATGTGAAGATCGGCCGTGACGATGCACTTCGTACTGGTCGGTGACAGCGACTCAGCGGTGGCGTGAATGTCGGCCTCGGCGTTACCGCGCCCGCCGGTGTCGCGTCCCTTGGCCTTCAACGTGGCCGAGTGGTTTGTGTCATCGCGTTCGACGAAGTGAGCTTCACCTTTGAACTTCGTGGACACGGCGCCGAGCTTGACCTTGACGATGCCTCGATAGATGTCGCCTTCGATCTCTTCGAGCTGCGCTCCTGGCAAGCACGGAGCAATCCGCTCGACGTCGCAGATGATCGGCCACGCCTCGTCGATCGGCCGGTTCACGGTGAATTCGTTGACGATCTGTTCTGCCATGTTCGGAGATCCTCCAAGGTATCGATGTCGGCTGGCGACCCGGGGCAGGGTATCTCCTGCACGAGGTCTGCCCTCAGCCGGATCAGGGATCGGGCACCCTCGTCACCACTCGCCGGCAGGAGTGGCCACGTGCTGCGATGCAGTCTGACCGGATTGCGGCGCAATCCATCGTAGGTGGCGACGGCAATCGGTGACGCAGCGGCCGCCAGGAGCCGCCAGGCTCGTGGATCGATGAATGGTTGATCGGCGAGGCCGACGATGACTGCCTCGGCGCCAAGCTGATCGGCGCGACGGATGCCGGCCGCCAGCGAGCTGCTCTGGCCCGATGCCCAGTCAGGGTTGTGAACGATCTCCGCTCGACCAGGGGGCAACTCGATCGAGAGCTGGACCGAACCCGTGACGATGACCACCCGACCGACGTCGGCCTCGAGCGCCGAGGCGACCGCCCGCTCGGCGACCGAGTGTCCGTCGACGATCGCCGTCAACTTGTGCTGTGGCCCGCGAAACCGTGAGCCGGCGCCGGCCGCCAGCAGCACGAGCACCGTCGAATCCGATTCGACCAGCGTGTCCGGTTCGCCCCCGTCGTCGCTCATGGTCGCAGTATGCCAACTCCGGTGGATGGCTGGTGTAGCTGGTGCGCTCGCCATCCCGAGCCGATGTCGGCCGCCAGGAGCTCGGGTCGAACGCATGTCGATTGTTTCGGAAAGATGTCGGAAAGATTCGTTTGTTACGGTTGCATGACGATAGAGTCCCTTTTCTGACCGGACGGGTGTTGGGCCCGCCAGGAGAGCCGTATGACTCACATCACTCACAACACAGACCAGCTTCACTGCGCGCCTGCGTCAACTCACCGTTGGTCTGCTGGTCGTCGGAAGCGTGTTTGCCGCCACGGCGACCGACTCGGTCGACGCACGACCACGGACCACGTCCGAGGTGGTTGCTGCTGAAGCTGATTGGGCACTGGATGCGCTCGCCAGCTGGACGGCCACCCAGGACCCGGCCGACTACGTCCGCTTCGTGCAAGCGCGAGCCGAGACGGCGTCGCTGACAGCGCTCGAACTCGAGGTCGACGCCAGCGTGCTCCGCGCCGAATGGGCCGGAACCAGCATCGACAAGCAGCGGGCCGTGCTGGCCGCAATGTCACAGCTGGGCGTCCCGTATCGAAGCTTGAAGTCGCTGCCAGGTGTCGGGTTCGACTGCTCCGGTCTGACAACCTGGGCGTTCGGTGTGGCCGGGATGGACATCCCGCGAGTCAGCGGTGATCAGTTCGACGCCGCCACGTTGATCGACCACGACGATGCCCAGCCAGGCGATCTCGTGTACTACCCGGGCCACGTTTCGATCTACCTCGGCTTGGACCTCATGGTGCACTCGCCGAACTCGGGCAGCCATGTCGAGGCGGTCCCGATCCCGATCAAGCATTCGCTGCGTTTCGGCGACATCGCCGATACGGCCTCAAGCGTCGAGCCGTCGGCCACCACCCTGGTGGATCGGGCCGCTTCCGTCACGAAGTGACGGGGTGATCGCGCCCGTGCGGCGGGCGATGATCTCCGCACAGATCGAGATTGCTGTCTCCTCGGGTGTTCTGGCGCCGATGTCGAGGCCGATCGGTGACATCAGCCGGTCGATGTCCGCTGGTGCGCTGACTCCGAACTCTGCCAAGCGCTGCATCCGCTTGGCGTGGGTCGTGCGGCTCCCCATCACACCGATGTAGCCGACGTTGGTCGCCAAAGCGCCCTGCACCGCCGGCACATCGAACTTCGGGTCGTGGGTGAGAATGCAGACAGCGTCCCGACTGCCGAGTTCGGCTCCACGTTGCTCGAACACGGGTGTCGGCCAGGTGACTCGCACCTCGTCGGCCATCGGAAAACGGCGACGCGTCGCGAAGATCTCACGGGCATCACACACCATGACCCGATAACCGAGCACCTTGGCGACCTTTGCCAGCGCAGCGGTGAAGTCGACGGCGCCGAAGATCCACATCTGAGGTGGCGCCGCCCAGCTCTCGACGAAGACACTGACGATCGGCGTGTCGAGCAGATCCTCGGGGGTGGTCTCGCCGTGCGGGCCGTAGTGTCGAACTCCCGACCGGCCGGCTTCGAGTTCGGCCAACGCGTCGCGTTGGGCGACTCGGTCGAGCTCGGCATCGCCGAGCGAACCGAGCGGTTCGTGGTCAGGGCGCACGAGCAGCTTGCCGCCAACGTGCGGCCCGTCGATCACCGTGACCAGGGCGGCCGGTTGCTCGGTTCGGATCGATTCGGCCAGGGAGCCGTAGATCGAGCTCACCAGTCGAGCTCCTCGATGAACAGCCGGATCGTGCCACCACAGGTCAACCCGACTGCGAACGCGTCGTCGTCGCTGTACCCGAACGTGATCACCCCTGCTTGGCGGTCGCCTTGCAGGATCGTCAAGGCCTCGGTGACGACGGCGCCCTCGACGCATCCGCCGCTGACGCTGCCCACGACCTCGCCGAGTTCGTTGACCGCCATCGACGCTCCTGGGTCGCGCGGGCCCGACCCCTCGATGTCGACGACGCGGGCGAGGGCGACCCGCTTGCCATCGCTACGCCACCGGTCGATGTCGTCGAGCAGATCCTTCATCGCCCCATTCTGCCTGAAGTTGGGAGTTGTGCCTGGCACAACTCCCAACTCACGGTTGGCTGATGACTTTGGCGAGTTGTTCGACGGCTTCGATCGAGTGGCCCTCGACGAAGGCGTCGATGTGGGGGAGTGCGGCTGCCATGCCGCGCGCCAGCGGGGCGTAGCCGGGTGTGACCTTGAGCGGATTGACCCACACCACCTTGTGGGCGGCGCGGTGCAGGCGTTGCATCTGTTCGGCGAGCACCTCGGGATCGCCGCGGTCCCATCCGTCGGAGAGCACCACTACGATCGCCCCGCGCGCCGTGCCGCGCTGGCCCCATTCGTCGTTGAACGCCTTCAGGCCGTCGCCGAGGCGTGTACCACCGCCGTAGTCGGCAACCCGTGCCGCTGCTCGCGACAGCGCCTCGTCCGGGTCGCGCGACGCCAGTTCGCGCGTGAGCCGGGTGAGCCGGGTACCGACCGCGAACGCCTCGACCTTCTGGCGTCCGGCGACGGCGGCGTGTACGAAACGGATCAGGGCTCGGGCGTACGGTTCCATCGATCCACTCACGTCGAGCAACAACACCAGTCGACGATTGCGGGTGCTGGGCCGCTGATAGTGACGTCGAATCGGTTCACCGCCGGAGCGCATCGCGGCTCGAACCGTGCGGCGCAGATCGGGACGCTCCGTGCGCCGATCGGTGGAGGCGAGTCGCCGCGATCGGCGAGGTGAACCGGTCAATCGAAGCTGGCTCATCAGCTGCTGAGCTTCGATCAACTCGTCCGACGTGTAGTCGGCGAAATCCTTGCGACGGAGCACCTCAGTAGGGCTGAAGCGCAGTTCGATCACCGGGTCGTCCGACGGCTCGGCATCGTCGGGGCCGTCGCCGTCGTCGTCTTCGTCGTCATCGACGGCGAGTGTGATCTGGAGCGGTTCCTCCTCGATGGCCAACTCGACCTTGACAGATGCCTGCTCCCAGAACACGCCAAACGCCCGGTCGTACAGATCGTGGTCTTCGGGACGCCGCACGAGCGTGGTGCGGCCGGCCCAGAACACGGTGTCACGGTCGTTCAGGCCGGTGGCGGCGAGCGCCTCGCTGAAGGCGATCGTGGAACTGGTCGGGACGTCGATCCCGGTTCCGCGCAGCAGCCGACTGAAGGCGACCGCCAGCTCACTCCCGTCACGGGTGTCCAGCGCGGTCATCGAGTCAGCTCGCCTGGCGGCTGCGGGCGACTGCCTGGTTCACGATGTTGGCGGCGCCGTGCTGCTCGATCCGGTGATGATCTTCGCGGTACTTGAGCACGGTGCCGAGGGTGGTTTCGACGCTGCGTTGGTCGAGTTCGGTGACACCCAGGCGCCCGAGCGCGTTGGCCCAGTCGATCGTTTCGGCAACCCCCGGCGGCTTGTACAGATTCAGGTCGCGCATCGACTCGACGGCGGCGGCCACCTGGCGGGCGAGCAGGTCGCTGCAGGCCGGCACTCTGAGCCGAACGATCGCCACCTCGCGCTCGAAGTCGGGGTGCTCGACCCAGTGGTAGAGGCAGCGTCGCTTGAGCGCATCGTGTACGTCGCGGGTGCGGTTCGATGTGAGGATCACGATCGGTGGTGTCGCCGCCCGGTAGACGCCGAGTTCGGGCACGGTGATCTGGAAGTCGGAGAGCACCTCCAGCAGGTACGCCTCGAACTCGTCGTCGGCCCGGTCGATCTCGTCGATCAAGAGCACGGGCGGAGGGCCATCGCCGTGACCGATCGCCCGCAGCAGGGCGCGCTTGATCAGGAACCGTTCTTGGTACAACTCGGCCTCGATCGCGTCGGACGATCTACCGGTGGTCTCGCCGGTGGCCTCCGCTGCTCGCAGGTGCAGCAGTTGGCGGGCGTAGTCCCAGTCGTACACGGCCTGGGCGGCGTCGATGCCCTCGTAGCACTGGAGCCGGATCAGCTCGCCGCCCGTCCAGGCGGCCAACACCTTGGCCAACTCGGTCTTGCCGACGCCTGCCTCACCCTCGAGCAACAGCGGGCGTTGCAGTTCGAGCGCCAGGAACACCGCTGTGGTGAGCCCTTCGTCGGGGAGGTACCCGTGCTGGGTCAGGGCGGCGAAGACGTCCGAGGGTGTCACCTCAGCGACGCTATCTCTGATCGTCGCGTCGGCCAGCAGCCGGTTCTGTCGACTGATCGCCGACGCTCACGAGTCGAAGCCGAGACCCATCCGGTCGAGCCCGCGCAGCCACAGGTTGCGCTTGCCGGTCTTGTCCTCGCGGTCGAGCGACCAGCGAGTTGCCTGGATGCCGGCGAAACGGAATGGTTCGGGCGGGAACGGAAGTGGGCGGGACTGCACGAACTGGGTCTGGGTGGCGACGCTGCGGCGCCCGTGCAGCAGATCGAGCATCACCGAGGCGCCGAACCGAGACGCCGCCACCCCGAGCCCGGTGTACCCCAGGGCGTACCCGACCCGTCCACCCATCGCCCGCCCCCAGAACACGGAGAAGCGACTCGACGTGTCGATCACGCCGCCCCAGATGTGCGTGAAGCGAATCCCGTCGAGCTGCGGGAACGTCTCGAAGAAGTGGCGGCTCAACTTCGCCCACGTCTCGGGTCGGCTCTCGAGTTCGCTCGACACTTTGCCACCCCAGAAATAGACGGCGTCGTAGCCACCCCACAGGATTCGGTTGTCCTCGGTGAGCCGGTAGTAGTGGAACTGATTGGCGAGCTCGGAGAGCCCTTGGCGCAGCTCCCAGCCGATCGACGCCATCTGCTCGGCGGTCAGCGGCTCGGTCACCATGCAGTAGTCGTAGACCGGTGCGATGTAGTTGCTGAGCCGCTTCAGGATCGGTTTGAAGGCGTTCGTGCACAGCGCCACCTTGCCGGCCCGGATGGCGCCGAGCGGGGTGGTGACCATGATGCCGATCCCGTCGCGTTTGAGGTCGGTCGCCTTGGTGTCTTCGTAGATCCGCACGCCGAGCGACTCGGCTGCCGCCTTGAGCCCCCACACGAGCCGGGCTGGGTCGACGAGCGCGCTGCCCGACTTCTCCCACAACCCGCCGGTGAAGATCGGGGAGTGGACCTGGGCCTGCATCGCCTCGGCGTCGAGCCACTCGACGTCGTGACCGAGCCGGGTCAACAACTCGTATTCCTCGCGCACGTCGTCGAGGTAGGAGGCTGGATGGGACGTGTTGGCGACCGAGATCACGCCGGTTCGCTCGTAGTCGCAGTCGATGTCGTACTTCTTGATCGAGGCCTCGATCTCGTTGAGGTTGCGTTCGCCGAGTTCCTCGAGCAACTCGACCTCGTCGGGCCACCGGGCGATCGCATTGCCGATCCCGTGGGTCAGGCTGGCGTCCATGAATCCGCCGTTGCGCCCGCTCGCCGCCGAGCCGCATTCGGCAGCCTCGATCAGGACGACGTCGCGGGAGGGGTCGCGTTCCTTGGCCAGGATCGCCGTCCACAACCCCGTGTAGCCGCCACCGATGACGCACAGGTCGCAGCTTTCGGTGCGTACCAGGGTCGGGTTCGAGTCCGGCTCGTCGACGTCTTCGTACCAATACGGGTACTGATCGGCGTCGGCGATCGCGTCGAGATGACGCTGGTCGATCTGGTCTGGGTCGCTGGACATCTTCCACCTGTCGCTTGGTCACGTCGAGTGTACGGTCGCGGCGACATCCGAACCGAGCATGGTCGCCGGCTGCGCCAACATGCAGACGACCCGCCGATCACTCGGCGGGTCGTCGGACGTTTTGACTCTTTCTGGTCAGCCGGAGGCTTCGGTGAGTGCCCGCTTGACGAGCACCTTGGCGAGATGCGTGCGGTACTCGATGCTGGCGTTGAGGTCGGCCTGTGGGTCAGCCTCGGCAGCGGCCTGCTGGGCGGCATCTTCGATCGACGCTCCGCCGGCCAGTGCCGATGACACGCTGGCCGCCATCACGGGCACGGACGCCATGTTGACGAGTGCCACGCCCGAGTCGCCGTTGCGGCGCCAGGCGGCAACCCCGACGATCGCCCAGTCCTGGGCGCGACGGTTGAACTTCTGGAAGCTCCAGCCGGCGCCGTTCATCTTCGGGACCCGGATCTCGGTCAGCATCTCGTCGGGCTCGAGCGCCGAGGTGAGGAAGCCCTGGTAGAAGTCGCCGGCGGCGATCTCGCGGGTGCCGTTCGGACCTTGTGCGAGATAGGTGGCTCCGAGCGCCAGCGTGGTTGCAGGCAGGTCGGAGGCAGGGTCGGCGTGGGCCAGCGAGCCACCGATCGTGCCGCGGTGGCGCACCTGCGGGTCACCGACATGGCTGGCGGCGTGGGCGAGCAGTGGCACGTCGGCGCGCAACAGGTCGCTGTTCTCGATGTCCATGTGACGAGTCAGCGCCCCGATCGCGACATGGTCGCCGCCGTCGCGGATGTAGGACAGGTCGGTGACGCGCCCGATATCGACGAGCACCGTCGGCTGCGCCAGGCGAAGCTTCATCAGCGGCAACAGGCTGTGGCCACCCGCCAGGAACTTGGCCTCGTCGCCGTGCTCGGCGATCAGGCTGATCGCCTCGTCGGCGGAGCCGGCCCGGACGTAGTCGAATGCGGCGGGGATCATTTCGCACCTCCGGCGGCAGCGAGAACGGACTGAACGATGTTGTGGTAGCCGGTGCACCGGCACAGGTTGCCCTCGAGGCCGATTCGCACGTCCTGCTCGGAGGGGTTCGGATTCTCCTTGAGGAGGCTGGTCGCCGCCATCACCATGCCCGGCGTGCAATAGCCGCACTGCAGGCCGTGGTTCTCCATGAATGCCTGTTGCATCGGGTGTAGTGTTCCGTCGGCGTCGGCGAGGCCCTCGATCGTGGTGATCTGTTGCCCGTCGGCCTGAACGGCCAGCACGGTGCAACTCTTCACGGCCTCGCCATTGAGATGGATGCTGCAGGCACCGCACGATGACGTGTCGCATCCGATGTTGGTGCCGGTCAGCCCGACGTGCTCGCGGATGTACTGCACCAGCAGGGTGCGCGGTTCGACGTCGTGGGTGTTGGTTACCCCATTGACGGTGACGCTGATCTCCACTGTGACTCCCCTCGGTCTGAGACGTGGAACGGTTCGATGGCAGACGATGATCGTCGACCGGTGAACATCATGCCTCATCGCGCGCCCCTCACACCACGGGAGCGGACAGTCGGCCCGAAATTGTTGCTCGACGACACCGAATCCCACGGCACCGAACCTGCGGGTTCGTGTCCACGCTTCGAGACCCGTTTCCGGGTGCGTTGTAGCATGACGGGGTATGCCGACGACGCTCGCCCAAGGCAACCTCGTCCCGTCGATCGAGTCGTTACCCGACGTGTTGCCGACCGAGCGGCTCAACGAGCGCGGCAAGCCGACCCGCCAACTCCGCGACGAGTTGCGCCGAATCCCCAACGGGCGCAACGCCGTGGCTGTCGTCTCGACGCTGGCGCAATCGTTCGGTGTGGTGATTGCCGCCGCCGTGATCAACACGTGGTGGTCGTATCTGATCGCCTTCATACTGATGACCCGCGGACACGTCTGCCTCAACATCTTGGCGCACGAGGCGGCTCATCGGCTGCTGTTCTCGAAGCGTCGGGCCAACGACTGGGTCGGCCGATTCCTGATGGCATATCCGTCGTACCAGGCGATGCTCGCCTACCGGCGGGCCCACTTCGCCCACCACCGCGACGAGATGGGTCCCGACGAACCCGATGCCTCGCTGTACGCCGGCTATCCGATCCCGGCCGACTCGTGGCGTCGCAAACTCACCCGCGACGCGGTCGGGATCAGCGCCTACAAGAACTTCAAGGTGCTGGTACGGGCGATCCGTCGCGGCAAGTCGGAGGCACTCCAGATCCTCGCCGTACACGTCGTGATGATCGGCGCCTCGGTCGTCTTCATGCGGCCGCTGGCGTACGTCGTGTGGATTGCGTCGTGGTCGAGCCTGTGGCGGGTGTCGAACCGGATGCGGGCGATCGCCGAACACGGCGGCATGATCAGGTCCAGCGACCGGCGCCAGACCACTCACGTGATTCGCCAAAGCCTGATCGCCCGGTATTGGATGGTGCCGTATCACACCGGCTGGCACCTCGCCCACCATGTCGACATGGGTGTGCCGTGGCGCAACCTGCCGCGGCTGCATGACGAACTGGTCCAGAGCGGGTGGGTGACTCCGGCCATCGAATACCCGAGTTATCGGGCGTTCTGGAAGGCGGCTTCGTCGGGCGTCGACGGTGGCCGCGGTGAGGCTTCGGACACCGTCAGCTTCCTGGCCTTCGACGACTGATCGCTCACGGCTGTCCGTCGGATGGGGCGCCACCCTAACGGCCAAGGCTGGGGCGCTAGCTGAGGAGTTCGGTGACGTCTTTGACGACCAAGAACACCAGGAAACCGATGACGGTCGTGCCGAGCACGGTGTAGTGCCAGCGCTTGGAGTGGTCAGCTCGCCAGAAGCGCCTGATGCTCATGGTGATCGCGATGATCGCAGCGAGGCTGATCGGGAGCCCGATCCAGGGGCCGACCCCACTGGCGACTCCGATCGCCGGGAGCACGAATGGAAACACGATGTACATCAGCAGGCAGCGCACAGTGGCGACCATGATCGATGTCTGAAATGCCTTCTGAGCATCGGCCGCGGTGGCCTTCGGACCATCGACCGGCAGGCGCAGCAGGCGCCGCATGAACCGGTCGGCGCCCGAACGCGGGGCGCCGAGCGGTGGCGGATCGCACAGCGTGTATTCGTCCGGCGACCCGCTGGTCGAGGTGTCGATCGGCTGCGTACTCATGAGTTCCGCAAACGGTACGCCTGCTGGACCAACTCGACAACTTCGCCAGGCGAGTCGGCGAGCGCCACAGCGCCTGCGGAGAGCAGCTCCTGAATCGAGCCGTAGCCCCAGGTGACTCCGATCGTGGCGATGCCGTGATGCATCGCGCCCTGCACATCGTGGTTGCGATCGCCGATCATGATCACGTGATCGCCCAGCTCGGGGTCGGCGTGAATCTCGAGTTCCCGCAGCGCGTAGTCGATGACCTGCGCCTTGGTGCGGCGTTCGGAGGTCAGCGTGGCGCCGGCTCGAACGTCGAACCGCTCGGTGATTCCGAAGTAGTCGAGAATCGGGTGGGCAGTCTGTTCCGGCTTGGCGGTGGCGATCGAGAGCGAGAGGCCGAGCGCGGCCAAATCGTCGAGCATCTCGATGACTCCGTCGTAGAGCGTGTTCTCGAACGCCCCGAGACGGGTATACCGGTCGCGGTAGGTGTCGATCACGCGTCCCAGGGCGTCATCGGGGATGCCGATCGAGGGCAGGCCGAATTCGAACGGCGGGCCGATCACCGAGCGCACCTCGGCGTCGGTCGGGATCGGGAAACCTTCCTGTTCGCAGGCCCACTGGAGCGACTTCAGGATGCCGGGCTCGGAGTCGCTCAGCGTCCCGTCGAGATCGAGCAGTACATGAGTGCGCGTGATCGGCCCTGTCACGAACACACCTCGACGAGCTGTTGCAGCGCCTCATCGGTGCCGACCGCGATGATCACGTGGTTGGCATGCAAGATGGTGTCAGGGTCGGGGTTGGTGTTGAACGCCCCGTCGTCGAGTCGGAGGGCGAGCACCAGCACGCCGGCCCGCTGGCGCAGGTTGGCGTCGCGGAGGCTGGTGCCAACGAGCTGAGAGCCCTCCGGAATCACGACTTCCTGCATCCGGAAATCCATCGAGCGTTCGTGCATCACCACGTCGACGAACTCGGCGACGTTGGGCTGCACGACGAATGACGCCATCCGAGCGGCCCCCAACTCCTGGGGGTTCACGACCCGGTCGGCCCCGGCTCGACTCAGCTTGTTGATGCTCTCCTCCTGTCGGGCCCGAGCAACGATGAACAGGTCGGGGTTGATCGCCTTGCTGGACAGGGTGACGAACAGGTTTTCGGCGTCACCCTCGAGCGCTGCGATGAGTGCCGCGGCGTGCTCGATGCCGGCCGCACGCAACACATCGTCGTGGGTGGCGTCGCCGATGATCGTGGGTATCGCGAGGTCGGCGACCCGGTCGGCGTTCACGTCGACGACGACGACGGTGCGCCCGGCGATCATGATGTCGTGGGTGGCTGCCCGCCCGACGCGGCCGAATCCGCACACGATCACGTGGTCGCGCATCCCGATGATCTTCTTGTCCATTCTGCGCCTCCCGACGAATTCACGGAGTTGTCCCTCGACGATCATCTGCACCATCAAGGTGAACGTGTACAACACGTTGCTGACACCGGTGATGATGATCGCCATCGTGAACACCTTCTCGGTGTTGCTGATGTCGGGACCGTTCAACTCGCGGTACCCGACGGTGGTGATCGTGGTGATCGTCATGTACATGGCGTCGATCGGTGACAGACCGAACGCCCAAAACCCGATCGTGCCGACCACGAACACACCGAGTACGAGGGCAATCGCCACACGCAGACGCCCGATCGTCGATCTCACCGGTCACACCGTAGTCAGGCGGTCGCGGCTTCCCGGTGTTCGTCAGGGCTGGGCCGCTGCCACCGCGGGCGGCGGGTTGCGGCGCAGGGCGGTGATGCCCTCGACGATGCTGTACGGCCAGCCGTCGGGCAGGTCGGTCGGAACCGGCGGGAGGTCCATCACCGACTGGCGACGTTCACCAGGCTCGACGAAGCCGAGTTCCTCGCGGGCGGCCTCGCGAACCCCGTCGGTGGTGCCGAGCCGTGCGACCTCGCTGCGAAGGTCTCCGTTCACGGACTCCAGCTGGGCCAGCTGGGAGCGACGCTGGTCGAGCCGCTCGTCTTGGCCGAAGTAGGTCTTGATCGGCAACAAGAACAGGGCGGCCGCCAACGCCCCGGCGATCGCCAACGCCACGATCGTGAGCAGGAACGTGGTGCGTCGCTGCTTGGTGATCCGGCGATCGATCTGGACCGGCCGGGTGATGTCGCCGAGCCGCGAGCGTCCGCGGTCAGAAGCAGCCGGAGGCGTTGCCGGCCGATTGATCGTGGATGCTCCCTTTCCGGTCACGTTCGACAGTCTGGCAGCACCGGGGGTCCGGAACGTGTCAGCGGGGCGCCAAGGCGGCACGTCCCCGGAAGGCGGCTGCCTCGCCGAGCTCGGCTTCGATGCGAAGTAGCTGGTTGTACTTGGCGACACGATCCGAGCGGGCGGGTGCTCCGGTCTTGATCTGTCCGCAGTTCGTGGCGACCGCCAGATCGGCGATGGTGGAGTCTTCGGTCTCGCCGCTGCGGTGGCTCATGACCGCCGTGTACGAGTGGCGGGTTGCGAGCTCGACCGTGTCGAGCGTTTCGGTGAGTGAGCCGATTTGGTTGACCTTGACCAGGATCGAGTTGGCGATCGAGCGATCGATGCCCATCTGCAGCCGTTGACTGTTGGTGACGAACAGGTCGTCGCCGACCAACTGGCATCGGTCACCGACGGCGGCCGTGAGCGCCGCCCAGCCGTCCCAGTCGTCTTCCTGCATGCCGTCTTCGATCGACACGATCGGGTAGGTGTCGACCAGGCGGGTCCAGTAGGCGGCCATGTCGGCGGCCGAGAGCACCTTGCCCTCGCCGTCGAGGTGGTACATGCCGTCTCGGTAGATCTCGCTCACCGCAGGGTCGAGGGCGATCGCGATGTCATCGCCGGGCGTGAAGCCGGCCGGCGTGAATCGCCTCGACGAGCAGCTTGATGGCGTCTTCGTTCGACTCGAGGTCGGGGGCGAACCCGCCCTCGTCGCCGACCGCCGTGGCGAGCCCCTTGTCGTGGAGCACCTTCTTGAGCACGTGGTAGGTCTGAGTACCCCAACGCAGTGCCTCGCTGAACGAGGGCGCCCCGACCGGCATGATCATGAACTCCTGGAAGTCGACGGAGTTGTCGGCGTGTACGCCACCGTTGAGCACGTTCATCATCGGGACCGGCAGGACATGGGCGTTGGCGCCCCCGACATGGCGGTACAGCGGGATCTCGAGCGCGTTGGCCGCCGCCTTGGCGACCGCCAGGCTGGTGCCGAGGATCGCGTTGGCGCCGATCCGGTTCTTGTTGTCGGTGCCGTCGAGATCGAGCAACTCACGGTCGATACCGCGCTGGTCGAGAGCGTCGAACCCCTCCAACACGCCGGCGATCTCGTCGTTGACGAACCCGACCGCGGTCAGCACACCCTTGCCTCCGTACCGGTCACCTCCGTCTCGAAGCTCGACGGCTTCGTGTTCGCCCGTCGATGCGCCACTGGGGACGGCAGCCCGGCCGGTCGCGCCCGACGACAGCACGACGTCGACTTCGACGGTGGGGTTGCCACGCGAATCGAGGATCTCGCGGCCGGCGATGTGAACGATCTCAGTCATGCTTCAGACGGTATCTGTATCGTCGCCGATTTGTAGCGGGATCTCGGTCGTGGTTTGCGTCGAGGTGGAGCCGCTCGACGGGAGCCTCGCTGAGCAGCCTGAGATAGTCGGTGACGACGTCGGTCATCGGAATCGTCCGTGCCGCTTCGCTCGGCCATGTACCAACGATGCTCGAGCAGTTGGTGGAAGATCTCCGCAGACTCCAGCCGGTCGAGCAGTTCTGGAGGGATCGAGGCGATCGCAGGCTCGAACACGCGGTCCAGCCAGCGCACGGCTGCCACGTTGAACGGCACCGGCTTGTCGCTTTCGGCTTGCAGGTGGGCGGCGTACTCCTGGATGTCGTTGAGCATCCTGCGGGATTGATTCTCACCGGCGACGAGCCCGGTCAGATTGGTGAGTCGTTCGGCATGGTGGCCGTGTTCGACGACCTTGGGGATGAACTTGACGGTGATGTCGTCGTCGCCGGTGACCAACTCCATCTCTTCGACGTCGAAACCGAGATCGTGTAGGCGCTCCAGGCGTTGTCGCATCGGGACCACATCGCCGATCGCTGCCGTCGACTCGAACGTGATCTCGTTCCACAGCGACTCGTATCGATCGCCGATCGCCAACGCCACGTCGATCGGATCGATGCCGGCGGCCAGGCGCCCGGCCGCTTGCAGGTCGAGCAGACCTCCGGCGACGTTGTCGGTGGCGAGCATCAGGTCGTACTCGCGTTGCCCGAGGGTCAGTTGGTCGTGGTGCTCGGCGGTCTCGACGTCGATGATGTAGGCCTGCAACGCTCCGGCGTCGCGGCGGAACAGGGTGTTGGACAGCGAGCAGTCACCCCAGAAGAAGCCCGCCAGGTGGATCCTCACCAACAGCACGACGAGGGCGTCGAGCATCCGCTCGCCGAGGTAGGGGATCTCCAGGCCGCGGCCCATCAACAGCGACCGATACGGCAGGGAATAGTCGAGGTGGCGGGTGACGATCATCCCGTCGCCGGTCAGGCGCCCATCGGAGTCGGTCCGATCGGTGATCACCGCCACCATTTCGGCGGTGGGAAGCCCGGCATCGGAGATCTCGCGGAGCAATCGATACTCGCGCAACGCAAGATGGTCAGGGAGTTCCTTCACGACGTAGGAGATATCGCCGTACTCCAGCAACTTCACGACGTGACGATGCAGGCCGAGCACGTCGTGGACATTGGCCATGTTCCAGGTGTCGAGCGGCTCCCGGAAGGGGAGTTCGGCAATCGCTGCATGCTCGGAGGGCCTGGCTACTTGAACACGCATCCGGCCAGTGTGTCAGGGGCTGGTGAAGGTTGGGCAACAACGCTCCGAAGAACCGCCTCAAGGCGATCGTGCTATGGGACGATAGGGCAGTGTGGGCGTGCGGATCCGAACATGATGAAAGCTGACGTGTCGCAATCACCGTCCCCACCCTTCGGGTCGACGCCGAAGCAGAACGAGGCGCGCCGTTCGATCACCCGCGATCTCGTGACACCAGCACCGGGCCAACCCGCTGGCCTCGCCGAAGCGACCGCCCACAAACCATCGCTGGTCGGCCGTTTCGCCCGTTCGCAACACGGTGAGCTGACACCGGCTCGGGCGCCCTACGCTGGATGCAGCGTGCTGCGGTTGGCGATCTCGGTCCTGCTGTCGGTGGCATGCCTGCTCACCGTCGGCGGATCGATCCTGGTGTTGTTGTTGTGGCAGCAAAACCGCGCGTCGGGCGTGTTGTTGTCTCAGCTGGACCGGACCTGGGAGTTGTTCGACGTACTTCGACAGACGGAACGTGTGGTGGCGTACGGCTTGGTTCCGGTCGGGGTCGCGTGGATTGCGCTGTCGGCGGTCAACGTGTATCGGGCGACCGGCAAACGCAGAGATCCGATCGTTGCCGCCGCCAGCTTGCCGATCGGCTTGCTGGGCGTCTGGTTCATCGGCGCACAGATGGTGTCCGAGTCCGACGATTGGGTCGGCAAGGGATCCGGCTTCGTGCTGCAGGCTGTGTTGTTGGCGGTACCGCTGTTGGCGCTCGAACGGGTCGCCGAGGCCGGCGATGCCCGCCACGGTCCGCTCCGGGCGTCGTACATGATCGCCGTCGTGTATCTGGCCCAGATGCAATTCCTCGGCGGACTCTCGACGGTCGACCAGGCCAGTGCAGCCGACCAATGGGGCAAACTGGGCGCCTACCTGTTGATCGGTGGCCTGATCCAGGTGCTCGGGACGCTTGCTCTCAACGAGGCGGCGCGTGCGATCGAGGAGGGCACCGAGAATCGATTCCAACTCCGACAGCGGTTCGGGGAGTCGCTGCTGGCTCAGGCCGGTCTGGCCTGACGTTCGGCAACGTTCAGGGCTGACGCTTGACTTCGTCCCAGAGGGCGTCGAGCTGTGGCAGGTCGGCGTGATGAAGATCGATGCTTCGCTCAGAGGCCAGCGACTCGACTCGTTCGAATCGGCCCCTGAACTTGTTCGAGGCGGCCCGCAATGCCGATTCGGGGTCGACGCCGAGGTGGCGGGCCACGTTGACGACGGCGAACAACAGGTCGCCCAGTTCGTCGGCGACGGCGACGTGCTCGGCCGACTGAGCCGCCTCGACGAGTTCGGCTGCCTCCTCGGCGATCTTCGGCAATGCGCCGTGCACGTCGGGCCAGTCGAAGCCGAGTTTGGCGGCCTTGCGTTGCAGTTGATGGGCGTACGCGAGCGACGGCAATGACGCCGGCACCCCGTCGAACGCCGACGTACGGTTCTTCTCGGCGCGCTTGATGGCATCCCAGTTGGAGAGCACCTGCGACGTGCCGTCGACATCGACGACGTGACCTGACGCATCGGGAAAGACGTGGGGGTGACGGCGAACGAGCTTGTCGTGAATGCCTGCCGTGACATCGGCGATCGTGAACCGGCCCTGCTGCTCGGCGATCGTTGCATGGAACTCGACCTGGTACAGCAGGTCGCCGAGTTCCTCGATCAGGTGGGCATCGGTGCTGGGATCGTCGGGTTCGAGCGCTTGGATGGCGTCGATCACCTCGTACGTTTCCTCGATCAGATACGGCACCAGTGTCTGGTGGGTCTGCTCGATGTCCCACGGGCATTGCTCGCGCAGGGTGCGAGCCAGCCGATGGAACCTCAGGTAGCCCGCGCCGGCGTCGACCGAGAGGCAAGGCACGTACAGCGACGTCAGATGGTCCGCCTCGATCGCTCGGTCCATCTCCGCCCACGTGGTTTCGATGATCTGTTCGTCAGCGGTTCCGAGCGCCACCAGCAACACGACAGGGACGTCGTCGAGGTCGCCGTGCGGGTCGTCGATCGACAACTTGATCTCCGACAGCACCCAGTTGGCGTGGGTATGAGCGACGAGCAGGGCGCCGGTCTGCCCGGCCGCCGCAGTTGCGAACTCGTGCCCGTCGACCAATCGAACTCCGGCTTCGATCGGGTCGATCGACAGCCGTGCCCACACCAGGTCGAGGAACGACATCGCAGGAAACACGGTGACGTCGACGCGGTCGTCGGCGAGCAAGGTTCGAACCGACCGTTCGAGCACCAGCGGTGACCCGGGAACGGCATACAACACCTCGCCGTGCTGCTCGGCGGCGGATACGAGTTGCTCGGCGATCGCGGCATAGACATCCTCGAACCGGTCCGCCTGCTCGTAGAGCGAGTCGAACGATTCAGCGTCTGGCACCAGGAGTGCCGAGGGATGCATCGTGGTGCGCAGGAACCGGTGCTGGACCTGGTCGATCAACCCGAGTGTTTCGGCCGTGACGTGGTCGATTCCGCCGGGTCCGAGCCCGACCACCAGAATCCGAGGCCGCTGATCTGAAACGTTTTGATCTGGCACGCTCACCCGGCCGGGACGACCGAGCTGATCGCCGGGTCCCACACCCCGAATCGAGGGTCGACCGTGACCTCGGCGGTGGCGATCGCCCCGTCGAGCAGGTAGCCGCCCGAGTCGCCCGGCAGGTGCAGTTCGGTGATCGATGCCGCGACTTCATCCCAGGGGCGATGCAGGATGACGTGCCACCCGAACGAACTCTCGACGGGCTGTGACGGAATGCCCTCGCGGGCGGCGAGTGCGCCGACCGTGAAGCCGGGATCGAAGGTTTGCCGAACGGTTTGGATCGGGATGCACTGGTTGGCACCGTTGGCGAGCGCGCCGCCGGTCTCGGCCGCCGTTGGTTCGATCGACCGTTCGGCCGCCAAGCTGGCGAAGTCGGCGCCGGCGGCAAGTTCGTCGAGCACGGCAAATGCCTCCGCCTCGGTCTCTACGAGGATGTGCCTGGTACAGATCAAGCCGGTGCTGGCCGGGTTGTCGGCGTAGAGGGACCGCAGTTCCTCGGTCGTGGCGGCATCGACGAGTGCCAGGACCTGTGCTGTGGCCGTGGGGTCGACGTCGGCGACCAGTTGTTGCATCCGTTCGGATGTCGTGGCGACCGGGCTGCCGGCCATCGCCGTCTCGCGGAACACCCGCCGGATCTCAGACGCATCGACGCCGCGGTCGGCAAGGAATCGGTTCACCTGCTGTTGGCGCACCAATGCGCCGAGCAGACCCCTCGACTGCGATGCGTTGGCATGCCCGTTCTCGACCGGCTCGGCTCCGAACGCCTCGGGGGTCGCGAAGTATTCCGTGGCGAGTGTCGCGAAGTCGTCGTTGGTGATCTCGACACCGTCGACGAGTGCAACGGTGTCGCTGTTGTCGAACGTGGCGCAGCCCGAGGTTGCGGCAACGGCGGCGATGGACAGCAGGGCAAGTCGAAATCGGGAACGTCGAATCACGTCCGACAACCTACCGGCCGTCGCCACGTCGTCTGTAGCGGCGGGGCCGGTACCGGTGGCCGTCCCGACCCCCGCAACGTCAGATTGGCGCCGCCGGGGCCGCTGGGAGCAGTTCGCCGAGGAAACCGACGAGGAACGTCGCCGGATCCTTGCCGCGCGGGATCGGCACCACCAGTTGTTGCTGGTCCTCTTTGTGGAGGGCGCCCTTCGAGAGCCGCTTGAGGCGTGTCGCCGCCGACAGTTTGAGTTCGATCGGGGCGAGTCGCGCCTGGTCGGAGGTGATCTGCATGTCGACGATGCCGAGGCGATGGCACTCGGCGCGCAACCGGCCGACCATCAGCAATGCCTCGGCCGGTGCGGGGAGCGGGCCGTAGCGGTCCTCCCATTCGGTACGAATGTCGTCGACCTGATCGTGGCTGGTCACCTCGGCCAATCGACGGTAGGCCTCGAGCCGGAGACCTTCCTTCGACACGTAGTCGACCGGCAAGAAGGCGTCGGTTGGCACATCGAGTTTGATCTCCGACGGTTTGGGGAGCGGCTCGCCCTTCATCTCGGCGACCGCTTCGGTCACCATCTGGCAGTAGAGGTCGTAGCCGACGGCGGCGATGTGACCGGACTGGGCCTGGCCGAGCAGGTTGCCGGCACCGCGGATCTCGAGGTCGCGCATGGCGATCTTGAACCCCGACCCGAGATCCGTTGCCTCGCCGATCGTTTTGAGCCGTTCGTATGCCTCTTCGGTCAACACCTTGTCCTGGGGATGGAACAGATAGGCGTACGCCCTGCTGCCGCTGCGCCCGACGCGGCCCCGAAGCTGGTGCATCTGGCCGAGGCCGAGCAGATCGGCGCGTTCGACGACGAGCGTGTTGACGGTCGGCATGTCGATCCCCGACTCGATGATCGTGGTGCATACCAGCACGTCGTAGCGACCCTCCCAGAAGTCGACGACGACCTGCTCCAATGTGCCCTCGTCCATCTGGCCGTGAGCGACCGCGATCCGAGCCTCCGGAACCAACTGCCGGAGCCGGGCGGCGGCGGTGTCGATCGACCGAACCCGGTTGTGAACCCAGAAGACCTGGCCCTCGCGCAGTAGTTCGCGGCGGATCGCCTCGACAGCAACGCGCTCGTCGTACTCGCCGACATAGGTGAGGATCGGTTGCCGGTCGGCCGGGGGAGTCTGCAGCAGCGACAGGTCGCGAATGCCGACCAGCGACATCTCGAGCGTGCGCGGAATCGGTGTCGCCGACAACGTCAGCACGTCGACATTCGTCTTGATCTTCTTGATCTGCTCTTTGTGTTGCACGCCGAAGCGTTGTTCCTCGTCGACGACCAGCAACCCGAGGTCCTTGAACTTGATGTCGTTGGCAAGCAGCCGGTGGGTACCGATCACGCAGTCGACGTCGCCGTCGCGCATACCTTCCATCACCTTCTTGGCCTGCGCCGCTGTGAGGAACCGTGACAGCACCTCGACCCGAATCGGGTATCCGGCGAATCGATCGGCGAAGGTGTTGCCGTGCTGGCTCGCCAACAGTGTGGTCGGTGCCAGGACGGCGACCTGCTTGCCCTCCTGGATCGCCTTGAACGCGGCCCGGATGGCGACCTCGGTCTTGCCGAACCCGACGTCGCCGCAGATCAACCGGTCCATCGGGAACGGACGTTCCATGTCGACTTTGATGTCGTCGATCGCGGTGCGCTGGTCGGGTGTCTCGACGTACGGGAACGCATCCTCCATCTCGCGCTGCCAGGGCGTGTCGATCCCGAACGCGTGACCGACGGCGTTGACCCTGGTCTGGTACAGCACGACCAGTTCCTGGGCGATCTCCCGAACGGCGGAGCGGACCTTGCCCTTCGCCTTGGCGAAATCGCTGCCGCCGAGCCGATGTAACGTCGGGGCCTCGCCGCCGACGTACTGGCGCAAGGTGTCGATTTGGTCGGACGGTACGTACAGCTTGTCGCCGCCCTTGTAGGCGACGAGCAGGTAGTCGCGTTCGACGCCACCGATCGTGCGCTTGACCATCCCTTCGTAATGGCCGACACCGTGCTGATGATGCACCACGTAGTTGCCGGTCGTGAGGTCCTCGAACGTGGTCGTGCCCTCGCGGCGGCGTGGACGGGCCTTGCGGTGCGCCCGTCGGCGGCCGGTGAGGTCGCTCTCGGCGACCACCGCGACTTTGGCGTTCGGGAGCGTGCAGCCGCGGTGGATCGGCGCCACCACGATCGTTCCGCCGGCTCGGGCTTTGGCGCCGCCCTGCGTGATCGAGAAGTCGAGCCCCAGGTCGAGCAGGATCTCGTGGAGCCGAGTCGCCGACCCTGTGCCGTCTGCGGCGACCGTGACCGAGTAACCCTGGCTGATCAGTTCCACGAGGCGCATCGCCAGGCCCGAACCATCGCCACCGACCGGGCCCCAGCCGGAGGCCTGAACGAAGGGCGTGTCGGGCGATTCGGGTGTCGAGTCGATGGTCCAGAACGACGGTCCGTCAGCGAGCAGCCGGTCGGGATCGGCGTGCAGCCGCGGGAACTCCTTGGAGGGATCGCGGGCCCAGGTGGAAGCGAGCGCCCTGGCGAGATCGTCCTCCTCGGCGAGCAGATCTGTGGCCCGGTCGCGGCATGCGGCGCGGCTCGATCAACAACACTTTGGCCGAATCGGGGAGCACGTCGGTGATCAACAAGTCGTCGTCGACCAACCACGGCACCCACGACTCCATGCCCTCGAAATGAGCGCCCTCGGCAAGTCGTTCCCATTGCTCGCGCCCCCAGGGCTCGGCAGCGATCAGGTCGTTGGCGCGATCGCGGACGTCGTCGGTCGGGATCAGCTCGCGGGCCGGAAAGATGGTTGCGACTTCGAGGTCGTCGAGCGAACGCTGGTCGTTCACTCCGAACACGGTCAGGCGATCGACCTCATCGCCCCACAGATCGATTCTGATCGGCGCGTCTGCGGTCGAGGGGAAGACGTCGACGATCGCACCGCGGCGGGCAAACTCGCCCCGATGCTCGACCAACTCCTCGCGGCGATACCCGAACTCGACCAGTTGGGCGGCGAGTTGGTCGGGGTCGACGATCGAATTGGGCCGGACCACGATCGGCTCGACCTCGACCGCGCCTGGCCCGAGCTTCTGGAGCAGTGCCCGCACGCCGGCAACGATCACCTGCGGGAGGCGGTCGCGGTCGCGCAGCCGCCACAACACTTCGAGGCGCTGCCCCATGGTCTCGACGGCGGGGCTGACGCGCTCGAACGGCAGCGTCTCCCATGCCGGGAAATGAGCGACAGCGTCGGGTCCGAGGAACTGGCACAAGTCGTCGAACAGTTGCCCGGCCATGGCGCCCGTCGGGCAGGCGACGACCAGCGGCCGGTGGTTCGACAAGTTGGCGAGTGCCGCGATCGAGACCGGTCTGGCGACCTCGACGATCGCCAGACGGGCGTTGGGGTCGTCGAACGCCCTCGTGAGGCCGGGTTCATCGCGGAGCTGAGCTGGCAGTGCGGCGAGCGGAGCGAGTTGTTCAGCGGGCATGGAACTCGCGCATCGTCACGTCGACACCGCTGGCGATGATCATCTCCACGGCGTCGGCCGCCTCGGCCACCGTTGTGTCGAGCAGTTCGCGCTCAGCACTCGGAACGCGGGTGAGCACATGGCTGGCGCCGCGATCCTTGTCGAGTGGCTTACCGACTCCGATTCGCACCCGCAGGTAGTCCTGGGTCTTGAGATGCTGCGTGATACTGCGCAGACCGTTGTGCCCGGCCAACCCGCCACCTGCCTTCACCCGCAGGACCCCGGGTTCGAGGTCGAGTTCGTCGTGGACGACGATGATCCGCTCGGGAAGTTCGAAGCCGTAGCGCCGAATCAACGCAGAAACGGCGCGTCCCGAGTCGTTCATGTAGGTGATCGGAAACGCCAGGACGACACGCTCGGTGTCGACACCGGTTCCGAACCGGGCCTCACCGACCAAGGCGTTGTCGCGACCAGCCTTGAGCGGCGCATCGTGGCGTTGGGCGAGTAGGCGAACGCACTGCTCTCCGACGTTGTGGCGAGTGCCTGCGTACTTCGAGCCGGGGTTGCCCAATCCGACCACGAGCCAATCGAATGGGGTGCCCTTTCCGGCACGCCGGTCGAACAGGCCCATCGGTCTGTGGTGCCGGCCGGCGATTACTCGCCGGCGTCGTCGCCGGCGCTGTCGGCTGCGGCGTCGGCGGGAGCGCCTTCGCCGTCGATCTCGCCTTCGGCAGCCTTCGGCCTCTGCGGCCTCGGCAGCAGCGGCATCTTCCTCGTCGAGCAGCGGCGTGCGCATCGTGAGCACGGTGACGACCACCTGATCGTCGTCGTGGGTCGCCTCGACCCCGGCGGGAAGCGGGACATCGCCGATCGTGATCGTGGAGTCCATCGTCATCTCGGAGATGTCGATCTCGATCGAGTCGGGGATCAGGCGAGGCGTGGTGACGACCTCGATCTCGGTCATCGCCAGGTCGACCAGGCCGTTCTCGGCCTGTACCTGCTTGGCCTCGCCGATCAGACGCACTGGCACGTGGACCGTGATCTCGGCAGTGAGGTTGATCTGGATGAAGTCGACGTGAGCGACGTTGCGGCGAACGGGATGGCGCTGCATGTCCTTGACGATCGCCGGGTACACCGTGCCATCGACCGAGAGGTCGAGGATGGTGTTCATGCCGGCTGGGCCGGACAGGGCCTGGCGCAGATCGCGGCGTGCCACGGCGATGCTGATCGGCTCCATGCCGACGCCGTACACGACGGCTGGAATGTTGTCCTCAGCGCGCAGGCGGCGCGAGTGGGCGCTCCCTGTGGAGCGGCCGGAGTTGGCAACGAGAATGGTCTCAGACATGAGTTGATCAACCTCTACGAAGGGTCAGACGAGCAGCGAGCCATGCTATCGGCTCGGCGTCTCCACCACACCCGAACCCAACTCACGGCCGGCTTGACAATAACTTGACTCTGGCAGGTGCTCGGTTCTGTCGAAGGCATCGCTGTGGAGCCGATAACGCAGCGATATGACAAGTATACGAACGTATTCGGGGGTGACTTGACCTCAACGTCACCCGATCGACCCCGAACTTGTCGGCCCGATCGGGGCTACACCTTGATCGAAACGATCATCACGGTCGCCTTGTTGGCGACCGTCGTGGTCGTGATGGTCAACGCCGTCCAGGCATCCGTCAAGGTGTCGGCGTTGAGCCGGTCGGCGGCCCAGGTCGAGACCGCGATCGTGAACGCCGCCGACCGCATCAATCGCGCCCCGCTCGTGTGCGACTACACCGTCTACGCCCAAGCAGCGGTGCAGACGGAAGGCTGGGATCCGGGCCGAGCGTCGGTCGCTCACGAATGGTACGACCCCACGGTCCACGGCTGGCATCCCGATGCCGACGGCTGCAGGTTCGCAGCCCCGACTCTCGATCTCGTCCAGAAAGTCACGATTTCGATCACCAGTCCTGACGGACAGGTGACCCGTTCGATCCAGGTGGTGAAGAGCAATGTCTGACCAGATCGCTTCCAACCAAGTCGCTTCCTGGCGGCGTCCGGCTCAGCGCCGCGACGCCGGGATGACGCTGCCCGAACTACTGATCAGCGTGACCGTGATCGGCCTGATCGTGGCGGTCATCGCCAGCACCGTCATGGTGACGTTGCGTACCGCCGACGGCGTCCACGGACGTCTCAACGTGTCGCGCTCCGAGCAGAGCATGGGTTTCACGATGCCGACCGACCTGGCGTCTGCTGCCCTCGTCGACACCGACCCATCGCTGACACCGTGCCCAGGTGGTTGCCCGGCCGGCGTGCCGACCGGCGGATCGAACGCCCTCATGCTGACGTGGACGACGAAGCAGTCGAACGGCGTCG
The DNA here is from genome assembly GCA_963700265.1 of uncultured Acidimicrobiaceae bacterium. GTDB lineage: Bacteria > Actinomycetota > Acidimicrobiia > Acidimicrobiales > Ilumatobacteraceae > Ilumatobacter. The sequence goes on from CAVOWX010000018.1 coordinate 190,029, forward strand.
CCGCCATCGACGTGACCACCAACGTCTCCTACGTCTTCAAGGAGAGCGACGTGGTCGGCACCTACGACATGCATCGCGTCGAATGCGTCGGTTCGGTCGGATCGTGGACGTGTACGACGTCGATCGTGTTGCGCGATCTTCCCGGGCCTCCCGGGGGCGGGCTGTTCATCCCGGGCGACACCAGGCCGATCTGGGTGATCCAGGTCAGCGAGCCGCTTGCCCCTGGTGCGGTCAACGGAACTGAGGTTGCCGATGCCGCCAGCCGCAAGGACGCCAACCGGGTCGTCGTGACCGTCAACGGTGGCGGCGACTCCAGCGGAGCCGGTGGTGGCATCAACCAGATCAGCATCACGGCCGGCGGGACCAACCGCTCGGAGATCGCCGCCGACGGCACCGTGAACGCCCCCACGTTCACCGAAGCCCGCAGCCGCTGCGGCGGTCCGATCGCACTGATCGTCGACGACTCGGGCTCGATCGGCACCGCGATGGGCACGGTCGAGACGGCTGTCGACCTGTTCATCCAGACGTTCGCCGGTACGCCGACTCAGTTGCAGGTGACCCGTTTCGATGCCACCGCTGGCGTCGTCGGTGCCGGGAGTGGCTGGTCGAAGTACTACGACCTGACCGATCCGGTCGAGGTGGCTGCACTGCGGGCGGCAGTGCCGCCGGCGCTCGACGCAGGCGGTTCGACGAACTGGGAGGATGCCTGGTTCAGGACCTTCTACCAGCCGAACGGTCAGCTGTCCCAGGTGATCCCCGAAACGGTCGTGTTCTTCACCGACGGCGAGCCGACGATGGAACGCCTGTACCAGCGCTCCACGCCGGGACAGATCATTCCCGATGCACCGCCGGCACCTGAGCCCGGCTGGCCGCTGCTCTCCAACGGGTACTACAGCAACGGCAGCGACTTCAGTCAGGTCGCCTTCAACCGTGCCGACTGGGTCGTCGACTCGATCCGCAGCGGCACCCGCATCATCGGCGTCGGCGTCGGCGACGGGATCAAGAACGGAGCCTCGACGTGGGTTCAGGACCCGGGCGCCGGGTACCACTACGAGTACCAGCGTGGCTACCGTCAATATCAGGCGGCGGCGACGTTGTACGAGTTGGCCGAGTGGGAGTATGAACAGGGCTACCACAAGGAAAATGGCAAGAAGGTCTACACGGCGCCGTTCACCGAGTGGAAGGGCGCCAAGGACAAGGACTACAACCTCTACAACACGACGCTCGACGACAGCGACGGCTGGCGGCGCACCATCAAGAAGTGGAAGGACACCAACAAGGTCATCTACGACGCCAACAACACGACGCCCGACGAGAGCGACGGCTACCGCACCGTGCTCGACGACGAGTGGAACTGGATCAGCAAGGCGCTGTACGACGCCAACAACACGACATCCGACGAGACCGACGGGTACCGCGACGGCGGCAAGGAGTGGGCCAAGAAGGACAAGGACGCCACCGACTGGGAACCGACCACGACGCAGAGCACCGACGACGGATACCGGTACGCCGAGGTCTACGGCCCGCCGTTCACGCACTTCGATTCGCCGATCTCGGCGACGACGGCGCACTCGGTGATCCTGTCCCGGCTCGTTGCGGGCAACGACCATGCGGTGCAGGGCCAGTGGAACGGCACGTCCTACACCAACGCCGACGTCGCCGAGCTGTACATCCTGCCCGACTACACCAAATTCGCCAAGGCGCTCGAAGCGGTCGCACTCGCCGAGTGCGGCGGCACGCTGTCGGTCTCGGCGATGGTCAACGGCTCCGGTCGCCCGTCCGACCCGTTCACGTTCCAGAACAGCAAGGTCGTCAACTCCTCGAACGTGGATATCGCCGTGCAACCCACGGTGGTGACGACGAACACCACGTTCCCGGTCGGCACGTTCGATTTCTCGATCCCCGGCGGTGAACACGTCACGGTCGAGATCGTGCCGCACAACCTGTCCGATCTCGGCGACTACACACCCGGTTCGTGGAACTGCAAGGCCGGCATCAACAATCGCGCCTTCACGCTGGTCGACATCCCCGATTCGACATGGAAAGGCGTGCGCGTCCAGGTCGGCGCCAACGAAGCGGTCTCATGCACGATCGGGGTGGGGCTGTGAGCACCGCCGCGCCCGAACGCCGAGACGAGGGTTCGGCGCTGCTCCTGGTGCTCGTGCTGTTGGTCGTCGGCACGCTGGTCACGCTGCCGCTGTTGTCGTATGCGGTGACGGTTCTGAAGTCCAACGAGGTGCTGAGCGATCGAAATGCCAGGACCGAGGCGGTCAAGGCCGGTTTCCGACACGCCATGGCCGAGCCCCAGGTGCTGTACGAGACCTGCGGGACTGCCGGCTTGAACGTCGGTCGGCCGTTGGCCTCACCCGGACTCGACATCGCGACCGAAACGGAGTGCTTCCTGTTGGACGTCGCCGCCGGGCAGCAGGCGCTCGACCTTCCGTGGTCGGTCGCCACCACGTTCGCCGGAGCGTCGGCACCCTCCGGACCGGGCGTCGTGGGGCCGGCCTACCCCGACTCCGGTGCCGCAGTTCCGGGGACGTGGTGGCCGGATGCGTCACCGGAGCCACACTTCGAACAGCTGTGGGTACCGAACCTGCCGGTCCACGCCCTCAACCTGCGTTCACCGCTCGGGTACCAGATGCCGCCCGGCTACTCGTTGAACGGATATTCGACGTGCACGGTGTACTTCCCCGGCACGTATCGCCAGCCGGTCGTCGTCGACAGCGCGACCTACTTCACGTCAGGGGTGTACTACTTCGAGGACGAGTTGCGCTTCGCCGGGGGTGCCGACGCGATCGGAGGCTCCGGCAAGGACGTCGGATGCGTCGACGACCAGTACGCCGCGTTCTACGCCACCAATGCGCCGTCCACACACAACATCAGCGGTCTCGGTGTGACCTTCGTGATCGGCGACGAGGGGCGCCTCGTGATCGACGACAGCGCCGGAGATGTGTCGCTGCGGATCAACCAACGATATGTCGTCCCGAGGATGTCGGGGGCGCCCCGGCACAGCGAGTTTCGCTGATGACGGTCAACGGCGATCTCGATGAGGCCATGGCGCGACCGACTTCAAGAACTCCGGTCTCGACCTGCTGATCGCCGAATCAACTCGAGGTGCCGCTCTCGTTCGTCGGTTCCGCCACGCCCCGCGACGCTCCTGAAGATCAGTATCGACCATCCACGTTGACCCCGGAACCGCGGCCACCGAAGCGGCCGACGAACGTCACCGGAACCCCGTTCAACGGCGCCGTCACGGTGTCCTGGAACGCCCCGACCTCCGATGGCGGCTCACCGATCACCAGCTACAAGGCGACCAGTTCCCCGGGCGGTTTCGAGTGCACGACCGCCGGCCAGACATCGTGCGCAATACTCGGCCTGTCGAACCTGGTCAACTATCGCTTCACCGTGGTCGCCACCAACGACCTCGGCACGTCGCCGCCGTCGGCGGAGTCGGACCCGATCCATCCGCAGTCGTATCTGGCGTCGCTGGCCGCCCCGGGTACCCCGACCGGGCTCGACATCGAGCTCGATCCGGTCCTCCCGGTGCCGGCCGAGAGCCGCTACCGCAACACCTTCGTCGTCTCGTGGGATCCGCCGCCGTCGAACGGAGGGGCGCCGATCACCCAGTACCTCGTCGAGGTCCGCCACGGTACTGCGACCTGGACGTGTTCGACCACCGGCGCCAGTACATGTGCCGTGACCGGGCTGCCGTCGCCGGGGCCTGTCAGCCCGCCGTACCGGATCTCGGTCAAAGCCCGCAACGCCGATCGGGGATTCGGTCGAAACGACGCTCCTGACAACCAGGCGATTCCGATGCCCCCACTCGGGGTGGTCTACGTGCCGCCCGTGGTGCCGGCCGCGGTGCCGTACAGCCCCGACCCGGTGCTCGACATCTCGACCACCGGAGCGCACGACGTCACGGTGTCGATCGCCGGCTACGTCGCCGTACCCCAGGGTGTGGTACGCATCGCCGCCGCCGATCCTGATCGGGCGTCCGTTCGGTTGCAGGGCGGCGTGCTGACGGCGTGGACCGAGATCATCGACCCACGCCCGAGCGACTTCACGTTCGGCCTGATGAACCCCACGACCCAGCGCGTGATCCGGATCGTCACCCGGACGACCGACGGGTCGAACGTGGTCTCTGACGCCGTGGTGCAGATCAACGAGAACGAAGGTTGGGCCGTGAACTCGTGGGAGGTCCAGCCCGGCTGACGGGAGGAACAGACTCGGACCGGACTCAGGCCAGGTTCTCGCCGCCGAAGATGTCGCTCACGCTGGTGTCGTCGAACACGGCACTGAGCGCTTCGGCGATGATGCCGGCAACCGACAGCACTTCGATCTGCGGCAACTGCTTCTCCGGCGGGAGTGGCAACGTGTTGGTCAGCACCAGCTTGCTCAACGGGGCGTTCTTCAGCCGGTCGATCGCCGGTCCGGACAACACACCGTGAGTCGCCATCGCCCACACTTCGGTTGCTCCGCGGGCGAGCAGGATCTCGGCGGCCGACACGATCGTGCCGCCGGTGTCGATCATGTCGTCGGTGAGGATGCACAGCCGGCCCTTGACGTCGCCGATCACCTCTTTCGCCTCGACCACGTTGGCCTGGCCCTTCGGCCGACGCTTGTAGATGAAGGCGATGTCGGCTTCGCAGTCGTTGAGGTGTTGAGCCATTCGCTCGGCGACCTTGATGCGGCCCGAATCGGGGGACACGATCACGGGTGAATCGGGGGCCTGGGCGCGGATGTAGTTCTCCAACACGGGGGCAGCGGTGAGGTGATCGACAGGACCTTCGAAGAAGCCCTGGATCTGGCCAGAGTGGAGGTCGAGTGAGATCATTCGTTTGGCACCCGCAGCCTTGAACATGTCGGCTATCAGCCGGGCGGTGATCGGCTCGCGACCTTCGGCCTTGCGGTCCTGGCGGGCATATCCGTAGAACGGGCAGACAGCCGTGATCCGTTTGGCGGACGCCCGATAGGCGGCGTCGATCATGGTCAGTTGCTCCATGATCGAATCGTTGACCGAGCGGCCATCGACGCCATAGTGGCTCTGCATCACGAACACGTCGCAGCCGCGCACGCTCTCACCGAAGCGGGGCCGGATCTCACCGTTGGCGAACTCGACGATGTTCGGTTCACCGAGTGACTGCCCGAGATGGCTGGCGACCTCCTCGGCGAGCGCCGGATGTGTTCGTCCGGAATAGAGGGCCAGTTTCTTGGTGGTGACCTTCTCCATGATGGGCGCCCTCCCAGGCGTTGGATGGTCGCCGCGGTGGTGACGGACGGCGACGATCAGTGGTCGACGGGTCCAGTGTAGAACGGCCCGGTCACGGCGCCGGAAACGACACTCGATCCGGGTGAAAGGTGGGCATACGGACCGACCGTTGCGCCGGCGCCGATTTCGGCATCGGCGCCGACCGTGTGACTGACCGTGCTGTTCGGGCCGACCACACATCCGTCGAGTTGTGTCGACGGACCGATCTCGCAACCGTCTCCGATCACGGTGGCCCCCTGCAGCAGCGTTCCGGGATAGATCGTGACGTCGCGTCCGAGCCGGGCGGTGACGTCGATGAAGGTCTGCCTGGGATCGAGCATCGTGACCCCGTTGAGCAACCAATGTCGGTTGGTGCGGTTGCGAAACTCACGTTCGGCCAGCGCCAGCTGCCAGCGGTCGTTGACCCCCTGGGTCTCCGCCTCAGGTGCCTTCACGGCACCGACCCGGTGGCCCATCGCGGCCAGCCCGCCGATCACGTCGGTCAAGTAGAACTCGCCCTGTGAGTTGTCGGTGGTGAGGTTGCGCAACGCTGGTCCGAGCAGGTCGCGGCGAAAGGCGTAGATGCTCGTACACACCTCTTTGATGTCGAGTTCCTCTGGCGAGCCGTCGCGCTGTTCGACGATTCGCAGCACCCGTCCGTCTGAGGCCCGGATCACACGTCCGTAGCCGGTCGGGTCGGCCATCACGCTGATCAGCATCGTGGCCGCGTTGGAGTTGGCGACGTGCGTCGCCACGAGCTCGTCGAGCGTGTCCGGTCGCAAGAGCGGGGTGTCGCCGGGAACCACGACCACGGTCGCATCCTCGTCTTCGTAGTCATCACCGGCCAGCGCCGACATGCCGATCGCCGCTGCATCGCCGGTGCCGTTCTGCTCGATCTGCTCGACGAACCCGACGTTGGCCCAGCTGGGAGCGTCGTGCTGGACGCGCTTGGTGACCTGTTCGGCGCCATGCCCAACGACGAGCACCGTGTGGGCCGGCTCGAGCTTCTCGAGCGCATGCACGACGTGCAGCACCATCGGGCGACCACAGATTCGGTGGAGCGGCTTGGGCCGGTCGGAACGCATCCGCGTCCCGGCGCCGGCAGCCAGAACGATCGCCGACACGGTCATCGAGGGCTCTTCCTGCACATCATCATCGTTCCGGGGAGAGGATTCGAACCCCCATCGACGGCACCAAAAACCGCTGTCCTACCATTGAACGACCCCGGACGGTCACCCGACCGGTCTCCCGGCCACGCCCCAGAAACGCTAGCGCCGCCTGGCGCGGTCGCGGACGCCCGATCGAGCGAGTGCGCCTCTCGGACCACGGTTTGATCACCTTGCCGCGGTCGTTCGCCACAAATTGCCGCGAATCGGCAGGATTGGTGGTGTGCGGCGTTCGGTCTCGACGACTTGGCCGATAGCGTCGTGAGCCTTATGGGCTCGCTCGTCAAGAAGCGCCGCAAGCGTATGCGCAAGAAGAAGCACAAGAAAATGCTTCGCCGCACGCGCCATCAGCGTCGCAAATAACTCAGTCAACCTGTCCGGCTGCCGACGACCCTTCCCCATCCTGCGATGTTTCATCGTGTGATGTTCGGATGGTTCGGGCGGCGATGATCTCGGCGCCCTCGTTGCCCAAGGCAGCGAGGGCGTTGCTGTGCTCGCCGTGCACGAACCACGTGGCGCCGCTGCCTGCCAGCACCGGTGTGCGTCCGCACGCGTTCCCGATCCTGTCGCGCCATCGGGCCAGCTCGGGTTCGACCATGATCGCCGCCGGTTCGAGGTCGTTGGGCCCCGGTGCGGTCGGCCCACCCAGCGCATCCCACGCCCGATAGGCGGCGGGCGTGCTGACCCGCAACGGGGGGATCACCAGGGTGACGGTTCGATTCTCATGGGGGAGCGGCTCGACGAGCTCGCCGAATCCTCGCACCCGCGCCCGTTGGCCGACCAAGCAATAGGCGACGTCGGCGCCCAAGCCGGCGGCGGCTTCCAGCTGGGCTGTGTCGGTGCCCCACCCGGCCCACCGCAAGACCGCTGCCGCATCGCTCGAACCTCCGCCCAGCCCGCCGCCGTGTGGTATCCGTTTGTCGATCGTGACCCTGGCCGATCGCTCGACCAACGTCAACGCCTTGGCGACCAGGTTCGTGGAGTCCGTCGGCACACCGCCGGCGAACATGCCGACGGCCACGATTCCCGTGCCCGTCGAGTCGATCGTGATGACGTCGTGCAACGACAGGCTGACCATCTCGGCGTCGATCAGGTGGTACCCGTCGGGCCGGACACCGGTGATTCGCAGGGACAGCGTGAGTTTGGCGGGCGCCTTCAGTCGTGCCATCGGAGTGGAGTGTTCCACGTCGTGGCGCCGACCGACGTCACATCGGGGAGGAATTGCCGGCAATCACGTCGGCGAGGCGACACCACGCGGCCAACCCGAGTTGTTCGGGGCGATCCTCCGGTGAGATCTGGGCGGCGGCGAACTGCTCGGGCGTGACCGTGCCGTTCAGCGATCGCCGAAGCATCTTTCGGCGTTGTCCGAATGCTTGCTTGACGAGCCCGAACAGCAATGTCGGGTCGGTGTCGGGCGGGTCGTGTCGATCGATACGAACCAGCGCAGACTCGACGTTGGGGCGGGGCACGAACACCGAGGCCGGAACGCTGGCGACCACCTTGGCGGTTCCCCAGTAGGCGATCTTCACACTGACCGCGCCGTACTGCTTCGAGCCAGGGCCAGCCGCGAATCGCTCGGCGACCTCCTTCTGGACCATGACCAGCATCGACCGCACGGCCGGCACGTCATCGAGCAGATCGCACACCAGCGGCGTGGCGACGTTGTACGGGAGGTTGGCGACCAGCGTCCAGTCGGTGTGCGGGGCGAGCATCGCCGACCAGTCGGCCGACGTCGCATCGGCCTCCAGCACGGTCACGTTCGACAGCGCGCCGACGACGGAGCGCAGCACCGGCACGATGCCGCGATCGACCTCGACCGCGGTCACCGATGGCACCGGTCTCGGCCAACGCCAGAGTGAGCGAGCCCAAGCCCGGCACCGATCTCGATCACGTGGTCGCCAGGGCCGACCCGTGCCAGCGACGCGATCCGGCGAACCGTATTCGGGTCGGCCACGAAGTTCTGGCCGAGGTCGCGGCGCGGTGCCAGACCTCCGTCGCCGAGCAGCTCGTGGATCCGCGTTCGAGAGTGCGTCACCAGGTGATCTGTACCGCGATCGGGGCATCGGTCAGGTCCGCAATCAGCAAGAAGGCATCAGCGTTGAGGACCACGTCGGCGTTCGGCTGCGTAGCCCCCGACGTTGTTGATGCAGCTGACGCTGCGGCTGTTGTCGCGGTTCGTGACGGTGATCCGCGAATTGAACGGGATCCCCTTGGCGGCAGCACCGCTCGGCCTCTTTGATCTTGCGGTCGAACGAACCGGTGCCATTGATCGACTGCGGCAATCGCGGAATTGCGATCGTTGCCGGGTCGCCATTCTGAGGTGGCACCGTGCCGTCGAGGAATCCGACCGGGGTCGTGCCCATGGCGTCGGTATCCGATGGCAGCGATCGGCACCGTCCGCTGGCTGCGGATCGGCTCGCGTTTGGTCGGCGACGACCGATCCGATCACGGTGCCGAGTGGCGCCGCCGAATCGTCACCGTTGCGATTGAGCAGGAACGCGGCGGGTACGGCGATCACGGTGATCGCCAATGCAAGGGCAACTCGACGGCGTTGGGCAAAGTCCTGGTTCATGTGGGTGACGCTCGTTGTCGACCATTCTGCCCCGCTTCGGTGGTCGCCACGGGGCAGGTCGATGCCGACCGGCGAATCAGGGTATCGGCGGGTTGTCGACGACAGCGTCGTCGGGCGCCTGCGGTTGCCCACGAGTGGTCCGGCGGCACGATCACACCGGGGAATACGACACCCGCATTGGCGGTGGTGGCCCAGGCGACCATGCCGATCGGTGTCGTCGCGGAGGTCGGCGATGAACTGTGCCGTGAGTGCCACGTAGGCAGGTTGGTTGGGCTTGCCGCGATGCGGGATCGGCGCCAGATATGGGGCGTCGGTCTCGATCAGCATTCGGTCGAGCGGCACGAGCGAGGCCGCCTCTTGAACATCGGTCGCCGACTTGAACGTGACGATCCCGGAGAAGCTGACGAATGCCCCGAGTTCGAGGCAGCGCCGCGCTTCGGCGGCACCTCCGGTGAAGCAGTGGAACACGGTGTGTTCGGGGGTGCCCTCGGCGGTCAGCACATCGAACGTGTCGTCCCAGGCGTCGCGGGAGTGGATGATCAACGGCAGGCCGAGTTGGTGGGCGAGTTGGACCTGTTGGGCGAAGGCCTGGCGTTGCACGTCGCGAGGCGAGTGCTCGTAGTAGTAGTCGAGACCGGCCTCGCCGACGGCCACGACGCCCGGGTTGATCGAACAGGTCGACGATCGTCTCGACGCCCTGGGTTGCGTCGTGCGGGTGCAGCCCCACGGTGGCCCACACGTCGTCGTGGGCGGCGGCGGTGGCGATCGCCGCCAGGCTGGTGGAGCGATCACAGCCGACCGTGACCATGCCCGACCACCGTACTGGTCGCGTGCTGCCTGTACGGCGGCTGCGGTACCGCCGGGCATCCGTTCGTCGTGGACGTGGCAGTGTGAGTCGAAGAACTTGGGCGGCACGGTCAGGAGATCGCGTCAGGAGATCCGGGGGAACAATGGGTCGCCCTTGGTGACGGTGAGCCCACCGGGATATCCACCCCATGCGGCGGCGTCGGGGAGGCGTTGGTCGGCGATGTCGCTGGTGAATCCGAGCCGTTCCCACACGATCTGCGAGGTCTGCGGTACCGCTGGGAAGGCCAGTACCGAAACGATCCGCAGGGCTTCGAGGGCGTCGCCCATCACGGCGTCGACGGTGGGTCCGGGCTCGGTCTTCCATGGTTCGTTGGTCTCGAGATATGCGTTCGTAGCGCGGATCAGCGACCAGGTGGCGTCGAGTGCTCTCGACGGGGCGACGTCGTTCCATCCCCGCTGGGCACCCTCGAACGCCGCCACAGCGGCCTCGGCGAGTGGGCTGTCGGAACGCGGCGCCGGGCCGATCCCGTCGCACTTCTTGGCGACCACCGTGGCGACTCTGGCCGCCAGGTTGCCCAGGTTGTTGGCGAGGTCGCTGTTGTACTTGGCGACCAGGCCCTCGTAGCTGAAATCTCCGTCGGTTCCGTACGGGGTGTCGGCGAGCACGTAGTAACGGAACCCGTCGACGCCGACGGTGTCGATCAGTTCCAGCGGGTTGACGGCGTTGCCGCCGCTTTCGCCATCTTTTCGCCGTCGACCAGCAGCCAGCCCCCGACGCCCCAACCCTTGGGCAACTCGACGCCGGCCGACATCAGCATCGCCGGCCAGTACACGCAGTGATGGCGGATGATGTCCTTGCCGATCAGGTGATAGTCGACCGGCCACCAGTCCGTGTAGGTGCGTTCGTCGTCTCCGAAGCCGGTCGCCGACAGGTAATTCGTGAGGGCGTCGAACCAGACGTAGGCGACGTGCTTCGGGTCCCACGGGAGTGGGATGCCCCAATCGAGGCTGGTGCGGCTGACCGAGAAGTCGCGCAGCCCGCCGCGGATCAATCCGAGTGCCTCGTTGGCGCGGTGTTCGGGCTTGATCGCCCCTGGGTGGGCGGCGTACCAGTCGAGCAGCCGATCCTGGAAGCGGCTGAGGCGGAAGAAGTAGTTCTCCTCCTCATAGGTGTCGACGAGTTTCTTGTGGATCGGGCACAGGTCGCCCGGCAGCAGCTCCTCGTCGGTGTAGTACTCCTCACACCCGACGCAGTACTTGCCGCTGTAGACACCGAGCTCGATGTCGCCGGCGTCGTAGCAGCGTTGCAGCAACTCCACCACGGCGGCTTTGTGGCGTGGCTCGGTGGTGCGGATGAAGTCGTCGTTGGCGATGTTGAGGCGTTCCCAGGCGTGAGCGAACTTGGGGGCGATCTCGTCACAGAACTCTTGCGGCGATTTGCCGGCGGCCTCGGCAGCCTGCTGGATCTTGAGCCCGTGTTCATCGGTGCCCGTGAGGAACTTGACCTCGTTGCCCATCAGCCGGTTCCAGCGCGTCAGAGCGTCGCCGATGATGGTCGTGTAGGCGTGCCCCAGGTGGGGTTCGGCGTTCACGTAGTAGATCGGGGTCGTGACATAGAACCGGCTCACCCGGATGACGCTAGCGACCCGGGCCTCCGATCGACCGATGGGTTCGATTCCCTGGTGTCGCCCGTATCGTCGGGCCGGTGCACGGAGACTTCTATCGAGCCACAGCCGTCCAGCTTCGAGGCGGAGGCCTCTATGACGCCGAGATCGCCGACGGGTGGGACATCGGCGGCAACGCCAACGGGGGCTATGTGATCGCGCTCGCGGCGCGGGCGATGGCCGACGCTGTTGGACGTCCGCCGTTGACGCTCACCGCTCATTACCTGTCGCCCGGCAAGCCGGGCCCGGTCGAGATCGACGTCGACGTGCTGCGGGCAGGACGCCGCACGGCCACGGTCGCCGCCCGGATGAGGTCGACAGACGGTGAGGTACTGGCGCTGCTGGGTACGTTCGCTGATCAGGTGCCCGGTGGACCGTCTGCGATCGTCGGCGCACCGCCCGAGTTGCCACCGATCGATGAGTGCGTGTTGGCGGTGCCGCCGGTCGAGTCAGGGTTCCACCATCGGGTGCGCACGAGTGTGCGGCCGATCGACGCCGGATTCCAGCACGGCACCCCGAGTGGCTCGGCCGAGGTGAACGGTTGGTTCGAGTTGCCGGACGATCAACCGATGGATGCATTCGGACTGTTGATGGCCTCTGATGCCTTTGCACCGGTCGTGTTCAACAGCGGCAAGTTCCCGGTCGGATGGTCGCCAACGCTCGAGTTGACCGTGCACGTCAGGGGAGTCCCGGCACCGGGTCCGTTGCGCTGCCGCTTCTTCAGCAACTTCATCGAGAACGGAATGTTCGACGAGTCAGGCGAACTCTGGGACTCGACGGGAACGCTGGTCGCTCACTCCCGCCAACTCGCCCTGATCCCGAGAGGCTGAGTTGGGAGTTGTGCCAGGAGCGTGAGCCGCCAGGCGAACTGCGACCGATCGTGACGGGGAGATTCGTGCGGAATGAAAAGGAGCGAAGCGACGTGTCCGCTGAATCTCCAGGCACAACTCCCAACTCAGCGGAAGATACCGCGACCTCTGCGCCGGGTGCCGAGTTCCAGGCCGGCGGCAAACGTGCCGGCGGCCAGCCCTGCGGAGGCGACGCCTGCGAACGTGCGTCGCAACACCGTCTTGGTTCGACGGCTGAAGATCACGATCGGCCACCCGTGTGCCAGGGCGTGGCGTTCCAGTTTCGAGTCAGGGTTGACGGCGACCGGGTGGCCGACCGCTCCCAGCATCGGCAGATCGCTGGCCGAGTCGCTGTAGCCGTAGCACTGCGCCAGGTCGAAACCCTCGAAGCGGGCGAGCTGGGTGATCGCATCGACCTTGCCCTGCCCGTAGCAGAACGGTCCCTCCAGCTCGCCGTTGTAGAACCCATCGACCACCTTGCCGCGTGTACCGAGGCCGGCGGTCATCCCCAGCGAGATGGCGAGCGGCTCGACGATCTCTTGCGGCGCCGCCGACACGATGTAGGTGGCACGACCTGCGTGTCGGTGGATGTCGACCAGCTTTCGGGCTTCTGGCCTGATCTTGCCGAGCAGGGTCGGTAGCACACGCTCGTTGAGGGCCAACAGATCGTCTTGACGTTGTCCTTTGACGAAACCGAGGATGCGGTCGCGAGCATCGTCGCTGGCTCCCGTGTCGTGATCGCCGCGCAGCTTGAAGGTGGCCGCCGACACGGCGTCTCGGATCAGCTCGTGGGTCGGCACCATCTTCATCGCCCGTGCCGCTGTGGCGAGCGTGAACGCCGACGAACCGGAGATCAGCGTGCGGTCGAGGTCGAAGAATGCGGCACTCGGGCCGGCGACTGCGACCGACACGTATTCGCTCATGCCGTCGAGGGTAGCGAGGTCGGTCGGCATGCAGCGGTCGCCCCGAGAACGATCGTCATTCGGCGATCGCCAGGGCGTACACCTGCTTTTTCGGAACACCGAGCCGCAGGGCGACGGCGCCGACCGCGTCCTTCTTGCTCACACCGGTCGCCAACTCGGCGCGCAGCGCCCGGCGCACCGTGTCGTCATCGACCGGTCCGTCATCGACCGGTGCCCCGCCCAGCACGATCACGTACTCCCCGCGCGGTTGGCCGATGTCGATGCTGTCGAGCGTGCCGCGGACGACCTGCTCATACAGCTTGGTGAGCTCCCGGCAGACCGCCACGGGGCGATCGCCACCGCATACCGCAGCCAGGTCTGTCAGGGTTCGGATCATCCGGTGCGGTGCTTCGTACAGCACCGTCGTGCGCCGCTGTTCGGCGATCTCCGCCAGGCGCCGCGTTCGTTCCCGCCCCGAACGCGGCACGAAGCCCTCGAACACGTATCGATCAGCGGGCAGCCCGCTGATCACCAGTGCGGTGATGGCGGCGGCGGGTCCGGGAACGGCGGCAACGTCGTACCCGGCTTCGATGGCGGCCGCTACCAGGCGTTCGCCGGGATCGGAAATTCCCGGTGTGCCGGCGTCGCTGACGACGGCGACATCGCCTCCCGAACCGAGCGTGTCCAGCACGTCGGCGATCCGATGGAACTCGGTGTGTTCGTTGGCGACCGCCAGCCGACTGACGCGGATTCCGGCGTGTTGCAGCAGCCGGCCGGTTCGGCGGGTGTCCTCACAGCACACGAGGGCGGCGGCGGCCAGCACCTCGATCGCTCGCGGCGCGAGATCACCGAGATTGCCGATCGGGGTGGCGACCAGCCACAGCGTGCCTCCCGGCCTGCCCCGAGGTGGGCCACCGGGGTCGTCGGCGATCACGAGTCGTCTGCTCGTACCTCGATGACGTCGCCGACGTGCAGGCCCCACCGTGCGAACGCACCACCCTCGGCTTCGATCACCGTTGCGGCTCGCCACACCGGGACACCGATCCGGCGGCGGTGCATGTGCATCGTCTTCACGACCTGGCCGTCGTTGTCGAGGAACGCCACGTCGAGCGGGAATCGCATCCCCATCGTGTGGACCCACCGGCACGGCCGCAACACGAGCGCGCCCTCGAGGTGGTCACGCCCGAGCAGGCCCTTGCGGCGCGCCGACCGGGCGTCAGCGATTTCGGCGGAGGCCAGGACCCGAGCGTCATCTGTCACCAACCACGGCACACCCGAACATTACCGCCGACCATCGGACGTGCATCAGGCACTCTCGGCGCAGCTCGGTAGGCTCGGACAGCGATGCGGGTTCTCGTTACCGGTGCGGCAGGATTCATCGGGTCACACGTGAGCGAGCGGCTGACGAACGTGGAGGGGCGCATCGAGGTGGTCGGGATCGACGATCTGTCGACCGGCGACGACGACAATCTGACCGGGATTCCGATTCGGCTGGTCGAAGGATCGATCCTGGAGCCGGATGCGTTGGCGGACGCCGTCGCCGGGGTCGATGCGATCGTGCACCTCGCGGCGCGGCCGTCGGTGCCTCGCTCGCTCGAGGACCCGGTCGCCAGCCACGAGGTGAACACGGTCGGCACGCTGCGGATACTGGAAGCGGCGCGGTCCTCGGACCGGGAGGTGCACGTGATCGTGGCGTCGTCGTCGTCGGTCTACGGCTCGAACCCGACCCTGCCGAAACACGAGGGTCTGGCGACATTGCCGGTCAGCCCGTACGCGGCGAGTAAGTTGGCGACCGAGCAGTATGCGCTGGCGTGGCAGAAGAGCTTCGGAATGCGCACGTTGGCGTTTCGGTTCTTCAACGTGTTTGGGCCGCGCCAAGCGCCAGGACACGCCTACGCCGCTGTGGTACCGGCATTCGTTCACGCGGCGCTGTCGGGCGATCCGCTCACGGTGCACGGAGACGGAACGCAATCCCGCGATTTCACGTACGTCGGAACGGTCAGCGATGTGATCATCGACGCCGTTCAACGCCGCGTCTCGCACGACACGCCGGTCAACTTGGCCTTCGGCACGCGAACCACGTTGCTGGAGCTGATCGATCGGCTGAGGCACGTGATCGACCAACCGATCGAGCAACTCCATGTGGCCACCCGCGCCGGCGATGTTCCGCACAGTCAGGCCGACAACGCTCTGTTGCGTTCGCTGTTCACGATCGCCCCGGTCGACCTCGACACCGGCCTCAGCGCAACGGTCGACTGGATGCGCAACTACCTCGCCAGGTCGTGATGGCCGGAGAATCGGTTGAGTTTGCCCGCCATGGCGAGGTGCTGTGGCGGCTTGCCCCCGACCGTGTTCTGGTTCGCAGACTGTGGCCGATGAGTGGTCGCGACGAGGCCGCCGACCTGCTCGGGATGGCGGCGCTGACCTGGATGGTGCTCGACGAGCCAGGCACGCTGACCGATGTCGTCGACCGTCTCTCGGACGTGGAACTGGCGGACCAGGCGTCGATCACCGAGCACGCCACCGTCGATGCCCTCGATCAACTGGTCGCCGCCGGATGGCTGGTCGTCGCTCGTGCCGAGGCCGAGTGACCCCACTCAGACGTTGAAGCGGAACTCCATGACGTCTCCGTCTTGGGCGATGTAGTCCTTGCCCTCGACGCGGAGCTTGCCGACCTCTTTGGCGGCGTTCCACGAGCCGAGTTCGAGCAGTTCGTCCCACTGGATGACCTCGGCCCGGATGAAGCCGCGCTGGAAATCGGAGTGGATCCGTCCGGCACAAACGGGTGCGGTGGAGCCCTCGTAGAAGGTCCAGGCCCGCGATTCCTTCTCGCCGGTGGTCAGGTACGTGCGCAGACCGAGCAGGTGGTACGCCGAGCGCACCATTCGGAACAGGGCGCCTTCGCCCAATCCGAACCCCTCGAGCATCTCGGCCCGCTCGTCGGGGTCGGTGATCGAGGCGGCCTCGGCTTCGAGCTGCACGCACATCCCGATCACCTCGACGTTGTCGCCGGCATCGTTGAACTCGGCCTGCACTCGGGCCGTGGCGGCGGGAATGTCGTCGAGTGCGTCCTCGCCGACGTTGACGATCGCCAGCACGCGCCGGTTCGTGAGCAGGAAATAGGGGGCCAGCAGCTCGCGATGGTCGGCCTTGAGGCCGGCCCGGTACAACGGACGCCCATCGCTCAGCGCTTCGTAGGCAATCCGCAGGGCGTCGATCTCGTCGCCGAGCGTCTTGTCGAGCTTCGACTGACGTTCGGCCTGGCCGAGCCGCTTCTCGACCGTTTCGAGGTCGGCCAACGCCAGTTCCAACTCGACGATCCGGAGGTGCTCCAGCGGATCGGACGGGCCGGTGACGTCGTCGTCCACGAATGCCCGCAGCACGAACACGATGGCGTCGACCTCACGGATGTTGGCGAGGAACTTGTTGCCGAGGCCCTCGCCCTTCGAGGCGCCCTCGACGAGCCCGCCGATGTCGACCACCTCGACCGAGGCGTGGATGACCTTCTTCGACTTGGACATGACCGCCAGCCGGTCGAGCCGTTCGTCCGGCACGCGGGCGACGCCGATGTTGGGGTCTTTGGTGGCGAACGGATAGGGCGCTGCCAGCGCACCACCACCGGTGAGCGCGTTGTAGAGCGATGATTTGCCGGCGTTTGGCAGTCCGACGAGGCCGAAGCGTTCCATGAGACCGTGCAGGCTATCGAGAGACGAGCCGTCGGTCGTCGGCGCGAGTCGGAGGTCGGCCGCCAACACCGCACGAGGCGGGCAGCGATGCTGCCCGCCTCGGGTATCCGATCGGCGGGGGGTCCGATCGAATCTGTGGGGTGGTCTTGGTCCGGCGGCTCGGGGGGAGGGGGAGAGCCGCCGGACGATCGGTGCCGTCAGGCGTCTTCGGTGACGCTCTGCTCGGCGAGTTGCTTGCGGACTTCGTCCATGTCGAGCTCACGGACCTGGCGAAGCAGATCGTCGAGCGCCGACTTGGGGAGCGCACCAGGCTGACTGAACAGCTGGATGCCGTCACGGAAGATCATCAGTGTCGGGATCGACATGATCCCGAGCGATCCGGCGAGCTCCTGCTCGGCCTCGGTGTCGACCTTGGCGAAGGTGACGTCGGGGTTCTCCTCAGCGGTCTGCTCGAAGATCGGCCCGAACATCTTGCACGGGCCGCACCATTCGGCCCAGAAGTCGACCAGGGTGATGCCGTCGCCGGTCACGGTTGATTCGAAGTTGGCCATGTTGAGTGTGCTGGTCGACACGTTGTGCTCCTTGTGTTGCGTACTCGTGGTGGAACGCATTGGTCCGGACATGTATTCCTTCGGGTTCTGTGGCACTCGTCACGGGTTGCGGTCGCACCTGGAAGCCGTGTCGCCGTGCGGGCGGTACTGTCTCGGCGATGCGACCGAGTACTCCGATGACCCCTGAAGCGGCGCTGTTGCGTGTGATCCATTGCCTCGATCGGGCCCTCGCATCACCGTTCAAGACGAAGGCGTTCGTGCGCGCCCTCGACGTCGTGCGAACCGTTGACCCGGTCGAGTTGGCCGAACGCGCCAGAGATGACCGGCTCACCGAACTGGATGGCATCGGTGACACCACGGCCGGCGTGATCACCGAAGCGCTGGCCGGGGTCGTGCCGACCTATCTGACCAAGATCGAGGCCGAGTCGACGGTGCTGCTGACCGACGAGGGCGCCAAGTACCGCCGGCGCTGCGCGGCGACTGCCACCTGCACTCGACCTGGAGCGACGGCGGGGCACGGATCGAAGCGATGGCTGCGACGGCGATCGACCTCGGCCACGAGTACATGGTGCTCACCGATCATTCGGCCCGGCTGACGATCGCACACGGGCTGAACGAGCAGCGGCTCACCGATCAGCTCGTCGAGATCGATCGCATCAACGACGAGATCACTGCCGCCGGCCACGACTTCCGGATCCTGACCGGCATGGAGGTCGACATCCTCGAGGACGGTTCACTCGACCTGAGCGACGCGATGCTGGCTCGGCTCGACGTGGTCGTGGCGAGCGTGCATTCGAAGCTGCGGATGGAGACGCAAGCAGATGACCGAGCGGATGGTGATGGCGGTCGCCAACCCGAACGTCGACATCCTCGGCCATTGCACCGGCCGGATGATCGGCAAGCGCCCGGAGTCGACGTTCGACGCCGACTTCGTGTTCGCCGCGTGCGCCCAGTTCGACACGGCGGTCGAGATCAACTGCCGCCCAGAGCGACTCGATCCTCCACGCGAGTTGATCGACCTGGCGATCGAGTACGGGTGCTGGTTCTCGATCGACTCCGACGCCCATGCCACCGGTCAGCTGGAGTGGCAGCCGCTCGGCTGCAACCGCGCCGCCGAGCGAGAGGTGCCGCTCGACCGGATCGTCAACACGATGCCCGCCGACGACCTGCTCGCCTGGGCTGCCGCCTAGTCTGTCCCAGCAGGGTCGGGCCGGAGTTCGGGCCGAGCGGTTGGGGCAGCGAGGACTGGCCCCTAGGCTGGGTCGCTATGTCGAAGAAGACCAGCAGGAAGAAGGCCAAGATGCGCCGCAGCAAGGCGAATCATGGCAAGCGCCCCAACATGGGGCGCTGAGTCAACGCAACCGATCGAATCGTCGTGCATCTGATCCGCGACATGAACGTGACCACTGCCGTCGGCCTGAGCCGGCGGCAGTTGCTGTTTTCTGTCGAGGGAGGGATATGTCCCCGCGACCAGCGGTGGATATAGGGTTTGGCCCGCATGACGAGGCGACCACAGCGCGTTGAAACCCGTCGAGATGACGTCGTGGACATCATCCACGGCGTCGAGGTTGCCGACCCGTACCGATGGCTGGAGGACGGCGATGCGCCGGACGTGCAGCGATGGGTCGCTGCCCAGAATGCTCGCACCCGCTCAGCGCTCGATTCGTTTCCAGCTCGCACCGTCTGGCACGACCGCTTGATCGAACTGATGGGTCTGCCGGTCGTGCAGGCCGTTCAGGTTCGCTCCGATCGACTGTTCCTGCTCGAACGAGGTGCCGGCGAACAGCAGGCCAGGCTCGTCGTGCGTTCGCTGATGAGTCCTGCATCGCACCGGCTCGTGTTGGTGGATCCGTCTCAGGGCAGCGACGATGGTGCGGTTGCGATCGACTGGTTCTTCGCCTCGAACGATGGCGATCTGGTTGCCGTCGGCACCAGCGAGGGCGGTACCGAGAACTCGGTGTTGCGGGTCGTGTGCACCGTCGACGGGACCGTGCTGGCCGACGAGATCCCGAATTGTCGTGCGGCGAGCGTGGCTTGGGAACCCGATCGCGGCGGCTTCTTCTACACCCGGTATCCCGAAGGTGACGAATACCACCGAACCGTGCATCACCACACCTTGGGCGCCGCCTGGGCCGACGATCCCGTGGTGTGGGCAGAGCACCCGACCCCGCAGACGTGGCCAGAGGTCTCGATCTCACCCGAGGGTCGGTTCGTGCTGGTCGATGCGATGGTCGGCTGGAGTCGCAGCGACCAGCATCTGTTGGACCGCCGAACGGGGGAGTGGCACACGCTGATTGGCGGGGTCGAGGCGACCAACCAACTGGTGTTCGACGGTGAACAGCGTTTGATCGGTGCGACCACGCTCGATGCTCCGAAGGGCCGGATCGTCGCCATCGACCTCGATCGATTACCCACCTCACCGGCGCAGTGGAGCACCGTGGTTCCCGAGCGCGACGTCGTCGTCGGCGTGCCGAAACCGGTCGGCGGCGGTTTCGTCGTCACGACCAGTAGGGCCGGTGTCGATGCGATCGAGTGGTGGTCATCTGAATCGCCGGCCGGTGGCGGGATCGACGGCGGTGGTGGCACGGTGGTTCCTGGGCTCGGTGTCTGTGCCGTGGCAGAACTCGCCACCGATCCCGCAACCGGGACTGCGCTTGCGTTGGTGACCGGGTTCGACGCGCCGATGTCGGTGTATCGCCTCGACCGACCGGACGGTGAGCTGCACGCGGTGCCGCTTCATCCACCCGCCACGCCGGGCGGCGTTCCCGACCTCGCCGTGACGCAGACGGAGTATCCGTCGACCGACGGCACACCGATCGGGTTGTTCCTGGTGCACCGTTCCGATCTCGAACCCGACACCGACACGGCAACGATCTTGAACGGCTACGGCGGTTTCGCGATCACCGAGACTCCCGTGTGGTCACCCACGATCGCCGCCTGGTGCGAGGCCGGTGGGCTGTACGCGATCGCCGGGCTGAGGGGTGGGTTCGAGCACGGCGAGCAGTGGCACGAGGCCGGCAAGCGAGCGAACAAGCAGAACGTGTTCGATGACTTCCACGCCGCCGCCGACTGGTTGGTCGCCACGGGCAAGACGTCACGCGACCGCCTGGCGATCGCCGGGGGATCCAACGGAGGATTACTGGTCGGGGCTGCGCTGACTCAACGGCCCGACCTGTGTCGGGCGGTGTGGTGTGCGGTTCCACTGCTCGACATGATCCGGTTCCCCGAGTTCCTGATCGCCCGATTGTGGACCGATGAGTACGGCGACCCCGATGTTGCCGAGCAGTTCGCGTGGCTGCATGCCTACTCGCCGTATCACCACGTGGTCGACGGCCAGAACTACCCGGCTGTCCTGTTGTCGACCGCCGAGGGCGACACTCGAGTCGACCCCTTGCACGCCCGCAAGATGGCGGCCCTGTTGCAGAGCGCTGCGGCCGACCAGGCCGACCGGCCCGTGTTGCTGCACCAAGAGGGCCGCGCCGGTCACGGCGCCGGAAAGCCGGTCGGCAAACGAGCCTCTGAGCAAGCCGACGTACTGGCGTTCTTCTCGTGGCAGCTCGGAATCGAGCCGTGACCCCCACGGTTCGATTGGCGGGGATCGACATCGGTGGCTCTTGCGCTGCGTGGGAAGCGATCGGATTGGTGACCGACGTCGAGGGTCGAATCCCGCTCGCCAACGGAGCGCTCGTGTTCGAGCCTGGCGACCCCGGCATCGTTGGACTCGTGATCGACGGCGTCGAACAGCTTCCCGATCAGATCGAAGGCATCCCGCTGCGGCCCGGCAGCGTGGTCGCGGGTAGCGATCATCCGAGCGGCGCGTTCGAGATCGACCACGTCGTGATCGTGACCGACTCGCTGGAGCGCACGTCGAGTGCGGTCACCGAGGCGCTCGGGCTGGAGTGCCTTCGAATCCGTGAGACCGAGACAGTTCGCCAGGCGTTCCACCGTTTCGCCGACCAGGGCGGTGTGCGCGGCTGCATCATCGAGATCGTCGAGAACGCCAGGGTGCAGAGCCCTGCCGCTGTTCGGATTGGTGGTCAACGTCGGTGATCTGGCTGCACTCTGCGAGCGACTGGGAAGCGACGTGATCGGTGCCCCCAAACCGGCAGTGCAGCCCGGTCGCTTGATCGCCACGGTCCGCTCGCAGGTCGGTCTCGGCGTTCCGGTCGCTCTGATGACGCCGGAACCGTGAACTCGCTGTGGCGGTTGCTCCGGCCACCGCCGAGCTGACGCTCGTCGAGATCTGTGCCGGCAGCGACTGGTCGCCCCGCTATCGGGGACTGGGCCGGCGCCGCCGCGAGTCGGGTTCGGCTCAGGCTTCGTCAGGATCGTCGCGACTGGTGAGGTAGGCGCGGCCTTCGGCACATTCGGCTTGCAGAGGGCACCAGCGGCACGACACACCGGGGCGCTTGACCGGCTGGCGACCTTCGAACCGCAGCTCGATCTCCGTGTTGACGCCGTCGAGCATGCGCCGGGTGGCGGTCATCAAGACCCGCTCGTTGACGTCTTCGACGACCGGTTCGCCGGCGTCGAGGTAGAACGACGCCAACTTGCGGGGCGGCACCTGGGTTCGCAGCGTCTCGACGAGGGCGTAGAAGCGCAGGTCCTCGCGGTGCTTGGGGGAGACCCAGCCCGTCTTGAGGTCGATGATGACCTTGCGGCTCTCGGCGCCGGCGGGTCTTCCGATGGTGAGGTCGACCTTGCCGGACAGCACGATCGGCCCGTCGAGCGGCCAGCGCACGCTCGACTCGACTGTCGGCGCGGCGCGCTGGTCGAGCGGTGGGAAGCACTCTTGGAACTTGATCAGCTTGTCGACGGCGAAGCCGCGCAGATCGGCCAGGTCGGCCTCGGACCGTCCGGCGATCCACTCGCCGATGCTGGTGTCCTCGTTGGACAGCCTGGCCAGCGCCTCGTCGATGACGTCGGCCGGCACCGGATCGCCGCGCCAGTTCACCATCAGCTGGATCGCCCGGTGAGCGATCTGCCCGCCGGCGACGGCAGGCGACCATGAGAACTCGTCGTCGTGGAGGTGTTGGACCTCGCATCCGAGCACGCTGCTGAGGCGGTGCTTGCTGATGAAGATCCGTTCTTCGCCGAGACGCTCGTGGAATCCCTCGAATGCTTCGTCGACGTCGGCTCGCAGCGAGGCGATGAACGCAGTGTCGAACACCAGCGGATCGGGCGCCCGCCTGAGTAGACCGAGCGTCTTGTTCTGAAGCGGAGTGAGTTCCGGTGTTGCCGCGGTGTCGGCCATCGTCGGCGACCTTACCCACGTTCGGTCGGTGTTCAGCGTGGTTGTGACAGCCTTCGTTCACAATGGCTGTATGTCCCATCCGATCACGTCGGCCTCCACGGTCGACTTCGCTTCCGCCGCCCGCACGCTCACTCGCGAGGCGCGCCGGCGGGGGTTGATCGGGCCAAGCTTCCGCTGCCCGCCGCGGCTGGTCGGCGTCGACCGCACGATCCGCCGCCGAGCCGACGGGGCGACCATTTCGGTCAGGCTGCGGGGCCGCCCGTGGGCGGCGGTGCTGGCCGACATGATCGAAGGCGTCGTCGCCGCCAATCAACTGGCGCCGCCACAATCCGATCGCCTACGAGCCGAGCTGTGGGCGATCTGCGGGGTCGATGCGCTGGCCGACCGCGTCGACCGTCTGGGCAGCGATGCTCGTGATACCAGCGGTGCGATTCCAAGGGTGGCCTGAGCCACCGATGTGACAGCCTTCCAGCGCTAGCGTGATCCACGTCGCCCGGGTGGTGGAATTGGCAGACACGGGGGGCTTAAACCCCCCTTCACCGAGAGGTGAGTACGGGTTCAAATCCCGTCCCGGGCACTCGTACGCTGGTATTTCGCGATCGGGTAGTGACCCGTGACGTCATCCGGGTAGCGCCCGTGTCACATCCGTGTCACAAACCGTGACACCCTCGCTCTACTGTTGTGCCCATGGCCAACGGTTCGGTGAGGCGGAGGGGGAAGGTATGGTCGTTCGTCGTCGACCTCGGCCCCGACCCGGCGACCGGTCGTCGGCGCCAGGCCCGCCGATCGGGCTTCGCGACGAAGAAGGCGGCGGAGGCCGCGCTGCGAGATCTGGCGACCGCTGCCGATGCCGGCACAGCGGTGAGCCGAAGCCGAATCACCGTGTCCCAGTTCTTGACCGACTGGCTGGAGACGATCAAGCCTCGCGTCCGGGAGACCACGTGGGTCAGCTACCGGATGGTGGTCGAACGCATCACACGTCAGATCGGAGCGGTGCAACTCCAGTCACTCACCCCGCTGCAGGTCGAGGGCCTGTACGCCACGCTGTTGGAGCAAGGAGGCGCCGGCGGGCGAGCGCTGGCACCCAAGACCGTCCGCAACTGTCACATCGTCCTCAGGCGGGCTCTTGCCGACGCTGAGCATCTCGGTCTCGTGACCCGCAACCCGGCAGCGGCTGCGAAGGCGGTCTCGGCACCTCGGGCTGAGCAGAAGACGTGGTCGTCGGAGGAGATCCAGCGGTTCTTCGACGCGGTGGCGGGGGAGCGGTTGTCGATGGCGTTCGTGTTGCTGGCCACGACCGGCATGCGGCGCGGTGAGGTGCTCGGCCTGCGGTGGGAGGACCGAGCTCGATGGCCGAGCATTGTCGATCGTGCAGACGTTGACGACGGTGAGCAACAGTCTCCACTTCGGACCGCCGAGGACCGGCAAGAGTCGTCGTCGCGTCTCGCTCGACACGTTGACGTTCGACGCGCTCAGGGCGCATCGCGCTCGCCAACTCGAGGAACGACTCGCCGCGGCTGACGTGTGGTCGAACGAGGGCGATCTCGTGTTCACCGACGAGCTCGGTGGTCCGGTTCATCCCGATCGGTTCTCGAAGTCGTTCGACCGGTCGTGCGCGACGCCGAGCTGCCGCGCATACGGCTCCACGACCTCCGCCACAGCTATGCCACGCTCGCTTTGAAGGCCGGCGTGCATCCCAAGGTCGTCTCCGAGCGTCTCGGCCACTCGACGATCGCCATCACCCTCGATCTGTACTCCCACGTCGCCCAGGGCCTCGACGCCGACGCCGCGGAGCTCATCTCCTCCCGCATCTACGGAACGACGTCATGAGCTTCGCTGACGGCGAGCTGTACGAGCGGTCGTTCGACACGCCCGCCGGTCAGATCGACGTGCTCGCCGAGATCGTGATCACCGGATCGACGATCGAGCTGCGCGACATCGTGGTCTACCCGCGTGACGCCGTCCGACTGAGCGTCTCGCCGAGGGAACTCCTCGGTTGGGCCCGGTTGGCGATGGCCGAGATCGCCGACGAGGGCTTCGCAGAACTTCGTGTCACGGGAACGCGCCTGACCGGCGCCAGTCCGGGTCGTAGACTCGATCTCACGATCCGGTTGCGAAAGGAGGAACCGTGAGTCAGGCGCAAAGCACACAGGCGGGCGATGTCGACCGCCGCGACTGGGACGCCGTCCTCGCTCAGCTCCGCTCCGACGGGTTCTCGCCGGTCGAATCGATCAAGGTCACGCGCGCCGTGCTCCACGTGAGCCTCGGTGAAGCCAAGCAGATCGTGCACACCAGCGAAGCGTGGTCCGACGCTCGCGATGATTTCGAGCGGCTGCAGGCGATCGTCGAGCAGTCGGCGAACGAGCTGTAACTCGGCACTCCGAGCGTTCAGGTTCCAGCTCACGGCTCATCCTCCGCGTCGCCGTCGTCATCTTCGCGCGGCGGATCCCCTTCGAGCATCGCCATGAAACGAGCGACGGGCACGAGCACTCGCCAGTTTGTGTGGATCGAGACCGATCACGAACTTCATTCGACAGGCAGTTTCCCATCTCTCGTGCTGGTTGTGGAGGAGGGGCAACGCCTCATTGAGCAGTGCAGACCTCTCTTCAGCCACGACCCCGTCTCGAGGTTCAGGCCGCAAGCCGAAAGCAGAGCCACGCCGCGCTACAACACGACGGGCAGCCGGAATACCGAGCGAACCATCCAGAACCCCGACCCAAAGGCTGGCCTCACCCCCGGATCACCGTCAACTATGACTAGAGGCCGGACTGTGGGTGTGGGCGGGATCTGGCGGTCTGCGATTATCGGGCGGCTATTGAGGTCCGCTCAGGTCGATCTCGATTCCGAACAGCGAGATCGAATCGTCATCGGTTCGTTGCCCGACGACGACCACTGCGTACACGAGACGGCCACCAGCGACGAGGTAGCGGTAGTCATCTCGCTCCGGGTAGAGGCGCAGCAGCTCATCGAATCGTTCGGCGAACGCTTCGGCAAGAACCGGGAGCTCGATCAACAAGAAGTCGCTCGCCGACGGCTCTCCGTTGGGGCCGCGTGCCTCGCCCAGCTGAGCGTCGAGTTCGGTAAAGAACTGAGCGTCGACGCGAACCGTACGTCGGGTCACTGGCGGGCTTGGCGACCCTCGGTGGCTACGATTCGAGCGTCAGCCTTGCGCCTCGCCCGGTCGATCAGATCGGCAGGAACGTTGGCGGGGTCGTTCACGAATCCAGCTCGGATGGTGGCAGCGCGGTCATCGGGCGTCATCGCCTCAAGTTCAGCAGCTGACCAGATTCGATCGACGTCCATCTGTGGAACTGTATCTGCTCGGCCATCCGCGAGGTCACACCGCTGAGCTGCAGCGTGGGAACTGCTCGGCGTTCGCGCAGCCCCGGACCTTGTGAGCGACGGACGCAGGCCGAACACGACTCTGCCGGAAAGGGATCTGACGAGCTCACACCCTTCTCGCACGCATGTAAGAATCCCGAGCTGATTCTCGCTCCCGCCGACCGACTGCGGCCCATGCCGTGCGCCCGGAAATCGCGCCCGGAAATCGCGGGCGGGTCATGTCCAGTTGGTCTGCAGTTCCCCTTTGCGCTCGAAGACTGCTGTCCACCAGGCTTGGTTGTCGACGTACCACTGGACCGATTCTTCGAGCCCGGACTCGAACTCGATGGTGGGATTCACCGAATCGTGCTCGACAAACTGCTGCAGGACCCTGATCACGTGCTCGAGCAGGCGGAAGCACAGCTTGATCTCCTTCACGAGGTTGCGAGCGATCGGAGCAAGCCGTATCTCGATGCCTGGCGCACCCTGCTCGACGGCCCTCGCGTCGAGCTGGTGCGTGTCCTGATGTCGACCAGCCAACACGACGTCGAGCTGCTGAAGGTGTCGCCATTCGCGACGCTGCTCAGTGACGACGACCGTGCTGAGGTCACACAGCGAGCACTGCGTCGCCGAGCCCTGGCGTCTGACGCCGTGCCTGCAGGACCGTCGCCACTGCACCATCCATCCGTAGTGGACCCGAGGTGACTCGGAGACCAGAATCCCTGCACGATTCCTGCACAAGAATTTCTGGCATGCCTCGGAATCGACCGATCTCGCTGGACTCGATGGACGCTCGCAGCGCTCTGACCAACAAGGACTTTCGCGCACTGACGGGACTCGCTGGACGTCTCCGCCTGCCCTTCTGCTCCGCAGGTCAAGGTGTTCGTCGGCGGATCGCCCGACGCGAGCACCAACTTCATCATTGACATCACCGGGTACATCAAGCAGTCACCGACAACTGCGAGGTCAGCCGAAGCCACCGATGGGTTCGACGACGAGCACCGCAGATGACACGCCAAAGCCGTAGTCGACGACCGGCGGCGAGGCACCGTCCCACGTACCCCAACACACCATGCGAACGGTGGCGCCCAACGACCCGCCGATCAACCCGCCCTGCATCGAAATCGAAACGGGCGCCCCGCCGCCGCTCACCTCGCGCCCGAGCCGCCAACTCACTGTGCGTTGCGACCCAGGCACGTCGGTGTAGGGCGTGAAGATAAGCGCCGGGTACGTCAGGTACTGAAGCTTGCAGTGATACAGGAAGTACAACGCGCCCGTCGTGTCGAGTTGTGCGTCGAGCCGCACCAAGTAGCTTCCGGCCGGCAGGTTCTTGCTGAGCACGGTCGCCGCGGCCGACTCGGCGGCCGGCAGGATCGCGGCACCGCTCGACCCAAGTGTGGCGATGTAGGCCGTCGGCAGCGGACCAGTCGGGCCAGCAGGACCTTGCCCACCGGCCGGGCCAGTAGGCCCTTGGGCGCCGGCCGGGCCGACGCCACCGGCGGTCGTGGGTTCGTAGTAACCGACCACGTCGGCGATCACGTCGACGGTGCCGATCAGATTGAAGAATGCGACCTTGCCGTCAGCCGACAGCTTCACGGTCACGGCGTTGGGCGTTGCGCCCTGGTTGGCTCGGTAGTTGAGGCTCGACGCCGTGGGCCGCTCGGCATCGGCTGGGAACACTGTCAAGTAGCTCGACGCGGTGGGGTTCGCAGCGGTCACATTCATGGATACAGCGACTGCAGACTCGGGAATCTGGCAGTTGCCGGTGGTACCACGAACCACAACAACATGGGTTTCAGCGGGACCGACCGGCGTCGCCCGTGTCCCGACGTTGTTGGCAGGTTGGGGACGGGTGTCCATCAGCCGGCAGGGCACGATCGGGACCAACGCGGCGGGAGTTGCCCCGCCCGAGGCGCTGGCCAACAGCGAGACCCCACCGATCACCGAGACCGCAATCCCGACGGCAAGCCAACCACGATTAACCGACACGGCCGGCATAACACGCTCCAGATGTTGACTGCAGGCGTGATCCCTGCCAGGCGCTCAAGCATCGCATATCGACTACCTTGCGTCGACCCAAATTCGGTGAGTTTCTCGCCTGCGGAGTCGGGCCCGGGGCGGGCCGGGCCACGGGACGAGGTCCGCCTTTGAGGTCGGTGATCAGCTGGTACCGGGCCACGGCTCCAACTTCGCCCGTCGGCGATGCCGATCGCACCCTGGTAACAGACCGTGACACCCCCGCGCTACGGTCGTGCTCGTCACAAATGGCTCGGCGCGGCGAGCATTCAGACTCCGCTGCGCTCGACTTGTGAGGGTCCAACCCGCTTTTGGCGACCTTGACTCGAGATTGCAGAGCACAATCACCCGAATCGGCTTGTGGGAAGCAACTCGTAGTCTCGGGGTCTCGTAGTACGGTCGGCCGGGGCGGTGCATCCGATGAGCGATCAGACATCCGAACGGGTTCGCAGGCCGAGGTGGTTGCAGGTTCCCGCGTTCGCCCGTCGCGCCGCGACTTCAACCGAATCCGTGCTGCGACGCGACTCGAAAAGACTCATGCGAAGCCTCGACGGGATCAAGGACCGGGCGGTGCGCCTGTCCATCTTCCTCGACAATCCGACGTGGAGGGCTCCGCTCCCTGACATCACCGAACTCTCGCCCGGTTGGCGCCGTCACGACCGCACCCACCTCGAGATCAACCTCGAATGCCCGGCCGATGGGAGCGGCCGAACGTGGGAGGCCTGGATCTTCCTGCCGCAGAGCTTCCGCCTCAACCCCGACACCTACTCGACCGCACGGATTGGCTCCGACATCCAGTCGCATATCCGGTTCAGCGCTCCCGAGCTCCGGTTGCACGCCGTTCCGCAAGAAGTCGACAAGGTCGCCAAGGCGATCAGCGAGGCCGATCCAGACGATGCAAACCGCGAGCTGAAGCTGTTCGCCTGCCGCGTCCGCGAAGCGATCGCCCGTGAGACGTTCAACGTTCGGATGATGGGTTCGCTCGATGCCATCGAGAACTGGGCCGTGCTCCTGACGGACGACATCGAGTCGGCGATGACCGCCATTCGGCACAACCTGCTCCCAGCCGCAGAGAGCGCTGACCCCGAAGTCGCCGAGACCGCAGGTTGGGTCGACGAACACCTGTCCAGCGAGTTCGAGACCTCGATGGTCAAGCTCGTGAAGGATCTGTCCCGCCGCAAGTCGACGGCGCCGGCCATCGACCGCCTCAAGCGGGCCGCCGTCGCCGAAGCCCGGCACCGGGCGGAACACCGGACCGGCCCGACGATGTCGGCCGACAACAGCACGTTCGAGCTCGAGCAGCTCGAGCGTCACCGGCATGCGCTGAAGCGGCTGACCTCTTCCGTGCTGTGGCTCCAGTCCGAGACCGGTGACGCTCGGCGTAACGCCGAGAACGTGCTCCACTCGATCGCCGCCGGCATCGCCATGGCCTTCGCGGTTGCCGCCGCGCTCGTTGTACGGCACCCCCAACGACGCCACCGACGTGTGGGTCTGGGGTGGCCTCGCTGTCCTCGCCTACATGGCAAAGGACCGAATCAAGACCGGTCTCCAGAACCGGTTCAACCGTTACATCGATCGGCGATATCCGAACCGGAATTGGATCGTTCGCCACGAATCAGGAGGACCGCCGCTGGCGACGGCCGACGAGAAGTACGGATTCGTCGAACCCGACCTACTGCCCCCAGAGGTCGCAGAGTTTCGGCACGATCTGCAACGCGATTCGTTGGGCGAGACGCTGGAACTGGATTCGATCCTCCATCACCGCAAGGTGATGGAGGTCGATTCCGACCTCGTGCACTCCATCGATCCCCGCTTCGACGCGATCACCGAGATCCTCCGCATCGACGTCGCCAGATGGCTGACGCATACCGATGACCCATCGAGATCCGTGGTGCTGGCCGACCCCGAGTCCGGCGAACTGGTCAAGTCGTCGCTGCCGCGAGCGTATGACGTGACGATCCTCTATCGCCTTGCTCCGACCGGCGTCACCACGACGTGGAGCGCGGCGAGAGTCGTCTTGAGCCGCAAGGGCATTCGCCGGGTCGACCACCTCGACGCGTGACCCGTCCGATTCCTGAACGAGCGAGCGCACGACCGAATCCGTAGTCGGCCGGGTCGATTCGGAATCGCCCGTCGCCTAAGTTCTCGGCAATGCCCAAGCGGAATGACATCGACCCCGCAGCGCGAGCGATCGGGGGCCTACCGATGCGCAGCATCGGCCCGGCGCTCATGGGAGGCCGCATCGCCGACATCGCAATCCACCCGTCCGACCGGAGCACCTGGTACGTCGGGGTCGGATCGGGCGGCGTTTGGAAGACGGTCAACAATGGCATCACCTGGTCGCC
The DNA here is from genome assembly GCA_963700265.1 of uncultured Acidimicrobiaceae bacterium. GTDB lineage: Bacteria > Actinomycetota > Acidimicrobiia > Acidimicrobiales > Ilumatobacteraceae > Ilumatobacter. The sequence continues at coordinate 220,412 of CAVOWX010000018.1, forward strand.
GGTGTTCGACGACGAGACCTCGTACTCGATCGGCTGCGTGCGCATCGATCCGACACGCCCCGAGGTCGTCTGGGTGGGGACCGGTGAAGCGGTCAGCGGACGCCACGTCGCCTGGGGGGACGGCGTCTACAAGAGCATCGACGCCGGAAACAGCTGGACGCGGATGGGTCTGGAGCACTCCGAACACGTGAGCGACATCCTCATCGACCCCCGCAACGGCGACACCGTCTATGTGGCTGCCGAAGGCCCGTTGTGGTCGAGCGGCGGCGAGCGCGGGCTGTACAAGACCACCGACGGCGGCGGCACCTGGGATCGAGTGCTGCACATCGACGACGACACGGGCGTCACCAGCGCAGTGTTCGCGCCCGACGACCCGGACACGATCTACGCCGCCGCGTACCAGCGACGCCGCCGGGTCTGGTCGTTCCTCGGCGGCGGTCCGGGATCGGGTATCCATGTCTCGAACGACGCAGGGTCGACGTTCACGCGGATCGAAGCGGGCCTGCCGAAGGGCGAGATGGGACGCATCGGACTGGCGGTCACGCCGGCGGACCCCAGCGTGGTCTACGCCACCATCGAGGCGGCCGACGAGAACGAGCGCGGCTTCTACCGGTCGACGACCCGAGGGCGAGCCTGGGAGCGCCGCAACAAGTACCTGAGCGGCGGGACCGGACCGCACTACTACCAGGAACTGTTCGCCTCGCCGACCGACGCCGGCCGGGTGTTCCAGGTCGACGTGTTCCTCCACGTCACAACCGACGGCGGCACGACGTTTCGCCAGGTCGAGACCGGCACGAACAAGCACAGCGACAACCACGTCGTGTGGATCGACCCGACCGACGGTCGACATCTGATCGTCGGGTGCGACGCCGGCCTGTACGAGACGTTCGACGAGGGTCAGGCCTGGCGGCACGTCTCGAACCTCCCGATCTCGCAGTTCTACCGGGTCGCCGTCGACAACTCGGTGCCGTTCACCAACGTGCTCGGTGGCGCCCAAGACCTGGGCACCCTCCGCGGACCGACGCGGACGCTGCACGTGGACGGTGTGCGGAACCAGGACTGGATGGTCGTCCTGGGCAGCGATGGCTATCACGTCGCCTTCGATCCCGACGACGACCGGATCAGCTACCTCGAGTTCCAGGGTGGCGACGTGCGGCGCCACGACACGTCGACGATGGAGCTCCGCGACATCCAACCCCAGCCGGCCGAGGGTGATCCACCCGAACGCTGGAACTGGGACACGCCGATCCTCATCAGCCCCCACCGCGCCGAGACGATCTACGTCGCGTCGCAACGGCTGTGGCGCAGCGACGATCGCGGCGAGTCATGGACGCCGATCAGCGGCGACCTCACGACCGACCGGAACCGCTACGAGCTGCCAACCGGCGATCGTGTCACCAGCGTCGATTCGGTGTTCGATCACCAGGCGATGTCGCTCTACGGCACGATCTCGGCCGTCGCAGAGTCACCGCTCACCGAGGGGCTGCTCTACGTCGGCACGGACGACGGGCTGCTCCACGTCAGCGAAGACGGCGGGACGACCTGGCGTCGCATGGCCCAGCCCGACGGGCTTGCCGAGCACCGCGTTCATCAACGACATCGAGGCGTCACAGCACGATGCCGACATCGTGATCGTCGCCGCCGACGACCACAAGAGCGGCGACTACACGCCCCATCTGTTCGAGAGCCGTGACCGCGGCCGGTCCTGGGCGTCGATCCGCGGCGACCTTCCGGACAACACCATCGTGTGGGCCGTCGAGCAGGACCACGAGCATCCGCGAGCTGCTGTTCGTGGGCGCCGAGCGAGGCGTGCACGTCAGCATCGATGGCGGCACCGCCTGGCACCGACTGACGAAGAACATGCCGACCATCGCCGTCCGCGACCTGGCGATCCAGCGTCGCGACGACGATCTCGTCGCAGCAACGTTCGGTCGAGGGTTCTACGTCCTCGACGACTACAGCGCGCTCCGCTCGATCGCCGATCTGCTGGACGACCCGGTCGCGCTGTGCCCCGTGCGCGACGCGTGGTGGTACGTGCCGTACCAGCCCATGCAGGCAGTCGGTCAGCCGACGCTCGGTTCGACGGCCTTCCGTACGCCGAATCCGGAGCTGGGCGCCACCTTCACCTATCACCTGGCCGCCGACATCGAGACCCGCAAGGCTGGGCGCCGAACGGCGGAGAAGGCGACCGACGCCGCCGGAGAGGACATCGCGTTCCCGGGCTGGGAGGTCCTGCGTGACGAACGGCTGGAGTCGACACCGGCAGTCGTGCTGCGAGTCAGAAATGCCGCCGGCGAGGTGGTTCGGATGCTGACGGCCGAAGTCGAGGCGGGTCTACACCGGACGACGTGGGATCTTCGCCTGCCGGCACCCGATCCGATCTCGCTCGAGCCCGAAGGGTTCCGTGCGCCCTGGGATCGGCCGGCCGTCGGGAACCTCGCTCCTCCCGGTCGGTACGACGTCGACATCGTGCGGCTCGACACCGGTGGCGCGCCCGAGGTGCTCGCTGGGCCCGAGTCGTTCGAGGTGCGCCCGATTCCAGCCGTCGCGAGCTCCCCTCCGGACGACCCCGAGTTCCGTCTCGAGACCGCCGAGCTGGCGAGGCGGGTTGAGGGCGCAGTCAAGCAGGTCGAGCGTCTGCAGGAGCGGCTCCGCCACGTGCGGGCGACGATCCTCGAGACGCCCGCGGCCGCGCGAGTTGCTCGGGCCTGCCGACGCCGCCGCTCGCGCTCTCGACGACGTCGCGATCCGACTCCTCGGCGATACCGATCGCGCCCGGCTGAGCGAGGCGACGACACCATCGATCCGAGCCCTCGTCGACCGGGTCGTGAAGCTGCATCGCGAAACCACCCTCCCGCCCACCCAGACGCAACGCGACGCGATCGAGCGGTCACGGCTGGAGTTCGAGGCGTTCGAAGCCCGGCGCGACGAGACGCTGGCCGAGATCGACGCCATCACGGCGCAGCTCGACGCCGCCAGCGGACCCTGGACAGCTCGCTAACGCCTGAAGCGGTTCTCCTCCTGACCGGATCAGCGCTCGGCGTTGACGATGGTTGCCGCGGCTTCGACGTCGGCGATCGTGTTGTAGACGTAGAACGAGAAACGAAGCCGGCCATCGCGGGGAGCGTGGGCGATCCCGGCGGCTCGGAGCGCGTCGGTGGCGTCGCTGGAAACGCTGACGATCGCCGAGTTCGACGGTTCGAGGCCGACCAGCTCACGAAAGTGGTTGGCGAGACCGACACTGTGTTGACCGATTGCGGCCGTGCCGAGTTCGGCGAGCATCTCCAACGTCGGCGCCGCAGCGGCGAACGAGAACCACGGCGGAGAGACGTCGAATCGGCGAGCGTCGGGCGCCAGTCGAAGCGGCGAACCGTAGATCGATGTCCACGGCTGGTCGCCCGCGTACCAGCCGGCGCTACGTGGGTGGAGCCACTCATCGGCCGCCGCATTGACGGTCATGAAGGCGGCCCCACGAGGCGAGCACAACCACTTGTACCCGTGGCAGACGGTGACATCGAAGCGGTCGGCATCGAGCACAGCCCACGCTGCGGACTGGGTCGCATCGAGGAACGTGCGGGCACCCGCATGCTCGGCGGCATCGGCGAGAGCGGTGAGGTCGAGAAGGATGCCGTTGCTCGACTGGGCCGAGCTCACGGCGACCAGGTCGACATCGTCGTTGATCGAATCGATCAACGTCTCGAGCGGTACGAGGCGGACCGTGATGTCGGGGTCAGCGAGGAACGGGAACAACACCGACGTGAAGTCGCCCTCGGCGCACAGCACGGTGCTGCCCGCCGGAGTCGAACCAGCGACGAGACCGGTCGCCACCGAGGCTTGGCTTGCGATCGCAACACGGGATGGATCCGTGTTGGCCAACGTGGCGTAAGCGGCGCGGCAACGGTCGACGTCGGCGTCGAAGGAGGGGGCGTACAACGTGCCGGTCTGCCACTCGGCGATGCGGCGCTGCAACACCTCGAGCGATGCCCGCGTCGGGAGCCCGAGCGTCGCCGTGTTGAGATACCCCGGCACCAACTCGAATCGCTGTGCCGCCCATTGCTCCATGACTTCCGACTCCGACATGCCTTCATCATGGCTTGTCGGACCGTCGCCCAGCACCTGACAAGCGTCAGCGGCAGTGGTGCTACGGCAGTTGCTGTAGGGCCCACGTGTTTCCGTCGGGGTCGGCGAAGCCAGACATCCGAACCCCGCCCCCGATGTCTGCCACGTCGTCGACCGCGACGCCACGATCGACCAGCTCACTTCGAGTGGCATCGATGTCGTCGACAACGAGGTGCAGGCCGCGAATCGAGCCGGGTTCAGCGGAAAGCACCGGGAGACCCTCCGTCAGCACGATCGAGCACGACGAGCCGAGCGGCGTCAGTTGGACCACGCGCACGCCGTCGGCGGGTTTCACGTCGTGGTCGACGACGAATCCGACCCGCTCGGCGTAGAAGGCCTTCGCTCTGTCGATGTCCACCACAGGAATCGGAACGAGTTCAAGTCGCATGTCCACGCCGAAACCGTAGCCGGGCATCCGTCGCGTGTCACGTAGCCAAGAGCTCTCTCCAGCCGGCATCGTCGCAGCGAGTCGATGACGTACCAGCGGGCCGAGGTGCCCGAGTCGCGACCTCCGATTCGGCTTGTTTCGGAGTGCTACTGTCGAGAGCGGACTTCCGTTGGAAGTTATAGGGCTCACCAGAGTTGGACGGGACGGCGACACTGATGCCTGTACGCACCTCTGTCCAACCGTTCCCCGAAGACCTCTGGCTCGATGATGAGGTTGCAGGCTTGGAATGGAAGAGATTCTCGAAGCCATTCGCGCACACGCCGCCGAGGCCGCGGACGCACTCGCCGCCGTCCAGCTGGGATCAGGTATCGATCCGACACTCACGGCAGATTCGATCGGGGCAGCGGCTGGGCTGCTGAGTCGGAATCGGGAGGAACTCTGGATGGAGCAGCTCACCAGGCACGGACTCGTCACGGCGTTCGTCGGTGCGTTGCAGGCACGTGGGGTTGCAATCGGCGAGGACGCGCTGGCCGACCCGGATGGTGCGATCGACATCGATCGGTTGGCGACGTTTCTGCCGCGTGCGAAGGCATTCCGGTGCCGCATCTTGAAGAACGGGGCGGTGGCCGGCAGCGGGGTGCTCGTCGGACCGAGCCTGGTGCTGACCTCGTGGCACGTGATCGCCGTCAGCCCTCCCGGACAGCCACAGGAACCAGTCCCCACGTTGTCCGTGCTGTTGTCGGACGACACCAAGCAATCCGCCCGGGTGCCGGCCAAGTTCGAGTCAGAGTGCGGCGACGCCGAGTTCGCTCACACCGGCCGCGTCCGTGACCTCGAGGTGGTCGATCGCAACGACGTAGCGCTGCTCGCAATGGACCGTCCGGCGGCGATGCATCTCGGCTTTGTGCCGATCGAGCCACACGCGCCGACTCCACACTCGAAGTCGCGGGTCGTGCTCGTTCACTTTCCGGAGGGACACGACGTCGGGATCGACTTCGGCTTGACCCACAAGATCCGCAACGTGTCCGCACGGTGGCGTCACGACGTCCCGACGATGGGTGGCTCATCGGGCGGCGCCTGCTTCAACAAGGATCTCCAGCTGCTGGGGGTCCACCAGGGCCAGTTCGACAACACTGCCCGTTTCGTACCGCTCGAACGCTTCGTCGATTCGGTGCTGGCGCTCGTGCAGACACGACACTGCGCCGACTGCCCTGTGGTCGCTCGATGGGACCGCCGCCGGCTCGCTCGTCGTCGGTCGAGGCCTGTACTTCGAGGCGATCGCCAAGGCGGGTGAGCCCGGCACGCGCGTGCGCGGCGTCCGGATCAAGCGTCGAACCATCGATGCCGGATCTGTCGGACTTGGTTACAGCTACGACATCCTCGACCAACTCCTGCTTCGTCGGGGCCAAAGCCATCGGCTCATTCGAGTTTCGCAAGACGAGGTGGTGCCCGATCTGGTGGCTGAGATCCGCCGTCGGGTCGTGATGAAGGGAGTCGTGATACCGGAACCGGAGACCGAACCGGGTGTCGCACCGGGGCAGGCGCCGCCGGAGACCACGGCCAAGGACCGCGCTGCGATTCTGGCGGACGCTGTCGAGGCGGTTGCGGCAGATCAGGCCCTGATGGTCTGGTTCTTCTTCGACAACCCGACGGTCGTGCTGTCGCAATCGGCCCGGCTGGCGCTGGAGGGCTTCATCGCCGCTGCGCTCACCAAGCCCCACATTCGAGCTGGTGGTCGCCGGCTTCGAGACCGTGCAGCTGCCAGGGCTCGAGTTCGCCAGCGCATCGCCACCCGAGGGGGAACAGGCGCCTGGCCTGGTGGTCGAGTTCATCGGTGGATTCCGTCGAGCCGATGTCGCCGATCTGCTCAGCCTGGCGTCACGGGACCTGACGGGACAGGTCGACCTGGCAGCGATGGAACAGGCGACGAGTCGGGCATTGCTCCATCTCGTCGACTTCAACGGTCTCTACGAAGACCAGGACCTTCGAACGGTCTGCGATCGACTACGTCCTGACCTCGAACTGCTCCAGATCGCAGGGACCGGCTGATGGCCCAGCGACCCGATGCAGACCAGCGCAGTCGATCACCCAGGCGCGGCGCTTTGCTGCATTGTCGGGAGCATTCGATCCGAAGTCGTTGCTCGACGTGATCGAACGCCACGTCACCCGATGTCGTGGTTGCGGTGACCTCCGATCTGGCGGCCGACTGCGATACCGCCTCCGACGGAGGCGGATGGATGATGCGCAACAGCGCCCGACAACGGGAGATCGACGGTTGGGTCACCGATGGTCGGCTCACGGAGGCGATCGCCTGGCGGCGGGACCTGCCGAGCGACGCAGCGACCAGCGACCTGCTCGACGCCCTCGACGGTTCCGGGGACTACACCGACCTGGCGATCAGACAAGCGCGTCGGCGACGCCGATCGCGAGACCCTCAACAGGATCGCGTCGGCGCTCGACCGCGCCGGAACTCCAGCACCGGCACATGGTGCAATAGGAGCGGTTCGATGCAGCGCTCGGACGGCTCGACTCCGCGAGCGGGCGACCGCAATGCTGGATCGCGGCTTCTTCGGACGGACCTCCGACCTGGCGGCGATCGCCGACTGGCTCGACCGTCCGGTCTCCTCGCGTCCCGTGACGGCGCTGTTCATCAGTGGCCTACCGGGAATCGGGAAGTCCTCACTCGTCGACGAGGCGGCTCGGCGAGCGGCGAGCGCGGCAACGGCCTGGATCGTGGTCCGGCTCGATTTCGATCGCGGCGGGCTCGACGTTCAGGACCGAGTCGGTCTCACGTTGGAGATCGGTCGGCAGGTAGCGATCGAGTTGGGCGAGTCGGCGGCCTCGCTTCGCCAGGCGCGCCTGGTCGCCGCCGGCGCCACGCCGACGTCGTCGCCGGATGTGAAGGGGTGGGGTCGAGAACGTGTCCCCGATGAATTGGCGAAGGCACTCGGCGCCGCGATCGAGTCCTCAGGGCGACCGGTTCTGATGATGCTGGACACGCTGGAAGTGCTTCGTGAACGCGGTGACACCCACCCGGCGCGACTGTTCGACTGCATCGACGAGCTGTGCGATCGCGGATTGAGGCCGTTGGCAGTCATCTCCGCCGGACGCGGGGATGCGCTCGATTGCGCCCCCGAACGAATCGGGTGGCGGGTCGACCTGGAAGGTCTCGATCCCGTCGCTGCCGAAGCGCTGTTGGTGTCGCTCGACGTGCCAACCGAGGCGGCGACCCAGATCACCGAGTTGGCTGACGGCAACCCGCTCGTGTTGCGGTTGGCGGCGCTGGCGGTCCGCGAGGCGGGCCCGGCGGTGCTGACACATGCGCAAGGTCGCCGAGAACTGGCGGCGGCCTACCTCTACCGTTTCCTGCTCTCGCGGATCACCGATCCGGTACTCCGTCGGCTTGCGCAGCCCGGATTGCTGGTGCGTCGCATCAGCGCTGAGGTCATCGAACAGGTGCTGATTCCTCAGCTCGGGCTTGGCCCGCCGACCCCCGGCCAGTCGGCCGATCTGTTCGACAAGCTGGCGACACATCATTGGTTGGTGGAGCCCGACGCCACGCCAGGCTGGGTACGCCATCGGGCGGACATCCGCACGATGCTCCTACGCCAGTTGTACGAAGGCGAGTCGGCAACGACCGCGGCGCGAATCAACAAGGCGGCCGCCAAATGGTACGCCGGCCGAACGGAGCCGTTCGCGGTGGTCGAGGCGGCCTACCACCAGCTCCAGGCGATGCGCCACGGTGGCCAGGCCCCGCACATCGATCCGAGCGTGCTCGGGCAACTCGATTCGACCACGATCGCCGAGCTTCCGCAGCAGGCTCAGGATCTGATCCTGGCGGCGAGGGGCCAACGTACGTCCAAGTTCCGGATCGACAGCGATGCATCTCGGCCATCGACATCGGCCACGTCGCGCCCCATCGGCGGTGACGCTCGCCGAGGCAGCGAGGGAACTCGAGCCGTTGCTGGAGCGCGGGGACCTCGCCGAGGCACACCATGTGTACTCGCGAGCGTTCGAACATCGCCGACCTCGATCCGTGGTCGCCCGAGGCCGGCGTTGCTCGCGCCTTCCTCTGGCGCTCCGGTCGGTGGGTCGAGGCCACCAAGCACCTTCGCCGGGACGGCTTCTTCGACCGTCGCGACTCGACATTCGGCCTGGATCAATCACCGCTGGTGACGCTGACGCACCTGGAGATCTGGGCCGAGTTCCAGTTCAAGCGGCTCGTCGCCGAGTTCGACAACGACGACGCACTCACGGAGTTGGCATCCGATCTTCGCACCCGTGGCTTCGCCGGGATCGCTGGCCAACGGCGCCCTTGGATTCGCTCTTCCTCGCACGGCGGAGTATCGCTCCAAGTCGAACTGGAGCCTCGAGGATCCGGTCTACGGCGCAACGACCGTGTGGAGTGCCGAGACGCGCTGGTCGCCCGACGGCCCGGCGGATCCGACCGTTCTGGACGCGCTGGCGATGCCGTCGAGCAGGTTCTCGTCGCTCATCGCTCCGTCCTACGCCGTCACGGAATCTCGGGCCACGGCGACGCCTCGGCCACCCGATCCTGCGACGCCGGCGGGCGCCGCACGTTTGCTCGCCAGTTCGACTCCGTACGGTTCGGTTGCCGACGCACTTCGCAGCTTCGATCAAGAGCGAATCCACGCCTCATCTTCTCCGGGGTCGACTTCGAGCTCGCCGAGCGAGGTGGATTGCCGCCGTCGGGTGCCGGCGACTGGTCGATCGCGCCGGCCGCCTCCCCGGACGGTTCGATCGGCAGCATCGCCTCGCTCGGCCTGCTCGCCGAGTGGCTCGGCGCTGCGGCGATGGTGCTGCGCATACCCGACCTTCGCTTGGTCGCCCAGGCAGCCGAACGCTGGCGACGTACGACCGCGGGCGACTGGGCCTATCCGACGGTCGAGCAACGACCAGCGCTCGGGCTGGACTCGGCATCCCGACGCGACCATTTCGGATCGGATCGGTCGCACTGGTCCATGCTCCGGAGCCGGTCGTGCGCAAGTCGGGACGAGCTCGCATTGTGGTGGGGGACCGAGCAGGGCTCAGGACCGGGTCTGGCGGCGCGACTCGCCGGCCGATTCCCGGCAGCGGTCCGCGACGCCACCGCAGCGATCGAGCGGTGGACGACCCGTTCGGCGACGCCTCGGCGGCGGCGACCGTGCTCCTGACGACCACCGTGCCGGCGGCGTTCATACCCCCGCTGGCCGTATCTGATCGCGCTGGTCGAATCGAACTGGACTACGACTGAAGAGATCGAGAGGGATCATCATGAGTGACGACTTCGAGACCATCGAGCAACGGCTTGCCGGTTCGCCCGAGTTGGCCGAGGCGATCAGACAGCAGATCGCCGGCGGTCTGTTCGGGCGAATGGGCGTGTCGGCGCCGCACGATCGGGGCGGGCGGCGGCGACAACCTCGAATCGATGACGACCCCGATCGAGCTCGAAGCGATCGTCCAGCGGGTCGGACGGCCACCGCTGCTGATCCAGAACGACAGAGTGCAGCTCGGCACTGGGGAAGACGACAGCCTGGTCGACTTCCCGGCCGGCACCGACGCACGGATTCGGGGTACCGAGCGTGACATCCCGTCGGTCGGCCGGATCGAGTTCGTCAACTTCCGGATGGGATGGGGCGGAACAGGCTGGGTGATCGGCGCCGACGGTGACGATCGGATCGTCGTCACCAATCGCCACGTCGCCGGTCTGGTCGCTCGACGCACCGTGGACGGCGGTGGGGTCTTCATGCGCGACCCGTCGCAGGTGAAGTACGGAGCCCGGATCGACTTCAAGGAGGAGTTCGGGAGCCCCACTCAGAGCGTCTCCACCTTCGACGTCGCCGATGTGCTGTACCTGGCCGACACGACGGCTCCCGACGTGGCACTGATGCGGATCACAGGACAGGGTCTGCCATCGGCGCTGCCGCTCGCCCCGAAGGAGGCGTCGGTCGGCGACCTCGTCGCCCTGATCGGTTACCCAGCCCACGACGATCGCAATGACCAGCACGTGATGGCCCAGTACTTTCGCGACTTGTACAACGTCAAGCGTTACGCGCCGGGCAGGGTGTTGCAGGCGCTCGCCCCGGGGGTCATCTTGCGTCACGACTGCACGAGTCTCGGTGGCAACTCGGGCTCGCCGGTGATCCGGCTGTCCGATGGGGCCGTGGTCGGTCTTCACTTCTCGGGGATCTACGGCGTCGCCAATAGCGCCGTCGGCGTCGGGACGCTCCGGGCCCTCATGGCCGGCAAGCGCCCGGTCGCCGTGACGTTGGCTGCTGCCGGGACGACCGAGACGGCGAGCGATGGCGTCCACCAGCCCGCCGACCTCACCAAGCGCAAGGGGTACGACACGAAGTTCATCGGCCGCGGCAAACTGACGGCGCCGTGGCCCGGGCTTCCGCAAGCGGTGATCGACGACCTCGCCCGCCCCACCGACGAGACGTCCAAGAAGCCGTTCGAGATTCGATACACGCACTTCGGAGTCAAGTTCTCCACCAGTCGTCGCCAACCGGTGATGACCGCGGTGAACATCGACGGGCTGCACAAGGTGCAGATCAAGCGAACGGCGGATCGCTGGTTTCGCGATGCCCGAATCCCGCTCGAGTCCCAGCTGGGCAAGGACGACTACGTCGGTCGCGAGATCCATCGCGGCCACATGGTGCGGCGCGAGGACCCGAACTGGGATCCGGCGATCGCCGTCTGCGACCCCGACGAGACGGTGAGCCCGCTCGCCACACAGGCCAACTTCGACACTTTTCACTACACGAACGCGGCGCCCCAACATCAGGACCTCAACGCCAGCACGGCTCGCTGGCTCGGTCTCGAGAACTACATCTTGAACAGCGCCAAGACCCACGGCTTCCGGGCCAGCGTGTTCACCGGCCCCGTGATGCGCGACGACGACGAACTGCTGGCGCCCGGCGTCGTCGCCCCCACCGAGTTCTGGAAGCTGGTGGTGATGAAGAACGCCGACACGAAGGCGCTGCACGCCACGGCGTACCTGCTCAGCCAGGGCCAGATGATCCGAGACCTGCTCGAGAAGCGCTCACGGGTGGAGGGCGTCGAGGGGTTCGTGCTCGGCGCCTATCGCACGTTTCAGATCGCCATCAGCGACCTGGCCGAGGCGACCGGTTACGACTTCTCGGCCTACGTCGCCGCCGATCCGCTTGCCACTTCGGCCGGTGGGCAAGAGGCCGTCAGCAGTGGAGAGCCACTGTTCATCCCGATCGAACTCGACGACCAGATCGTGCTGTAGCTACCGAACGGCAGCGTGCGCCGACATCAGCTCGATCAGCCGTGCGGTGTGGGCCGAGGTGGGCCCGCCTGCCGACTCCAACCCACCCATCGCCTCGTTGCCGGCGCCCATCAACTCGAGGCCTTGCATCGATTGCATTGCGAGTGGATCGGTGGCGTCGGCGGCGGCCGGATACAGGAGCTGCAGCCCGCGCTTGTCGCCATCGGACAGATCTCGACCAGTTCCGGATGGTGCACAGGGGCTCGGGTCCGACTTGTAGAAGAACGGCGCGAATCGATACAGCATCACGGACGCCGCATCGAACGGACCGGCGACCGCATTCGGGTCGTCGGTGGTGCGCAGGTTGTGGTCGACCTTGGCCTTCGACCACTGGTTCGGTGGCCCGGCGAGATACGTGTAGATCCCCGGTCGCCGACCCTGTGCATCGGGAATGAACGATCCGTTGGCGTTGGTGGTCGGAACGTACCCAGGGTCGTTGTCCCACCGAAAGTCCGCCGAGCACGGCCCGCGCATGTTCTGGTGTTCGTGTTTGAAGGCCAGTGCGTGCAGGAACTCGTGGCGCACGGTGCCTTCCCAACCGGCCGGTTTGGCGTTCTTGTACCCGCCCAGGTTGAGGCTTCGTTGCCCGGGGCCGCCGCCGATCGGACCGCCCGGCGCGATCGTGGCATCGGTGCTGTCGGTTCCGACCAGTGACCAGTATCCCGGCATGTCGAAGCTGACGCGAATCTCGGCCTTCAGCTTGGTGTCGGTCGTCTTCCAGCGCCGATACGTCTTGGTGGTCGGCCGGAAGCCGAAGTCGAGCTTCAGATTGGCCGACTTGGCGATCTGTTCGGTCGCTGCCGCGATGTCGGCGTGGAGCGCTTTGTCGCCGTCGAGAAAGGCGACACGGACCACGGAGCCGACCGGCCAGCGCGCCAGGTCTTCCACGATGAACTCGAGCCCGGCGGTGCTGTCGGCCAGTTGCTTGCGCCAGGCGTCGCGCACTTCGAGCCCGGCCACCACCGAGTCCGGAAGCGATTCGAGCAGCGTGTCAAACACATGATCGTCACGCTTGCGTGCCATGTCGTAGCCCCCTCGCCGACGCCACCGTTGGACGTTCGGACGCAGAGAATTGTGCGCTCGCTTCGACAACGGGTCAACTCAAATTTTGCCCGACGGACGGTGACCAGTTTGACGCGCACCGCACTGACCAGGTGTTCGCTCGGTCGCCTAAGATTGCCTCTGCTCATGAGTTCGATCGGGATCGAAAGGAGCACGTGAGATGGCTACACCGATCGTGGTCGATTGCCACAGTCACATCTTCAACGCCGAGGACCTGCCGATCGACGGGTTCATCAAGCGGTTGTCGCCGGTGCCGTCGCTGCTCACCGGTGTGCTCTCGTTGCCGCTCGACAGGCTGACCCAATGGGCGGCTCCCGGTTCAGGCGAGATCGACGACATCTTGGCGTTGCTCGCCACCGGTGGTGGGCTCGAGGGGATACCGATGGCCCCGACCGAGAGCGCCGTCGCCGGGCCGCTGCTGTCCGACGCCGAACTCGACGCTCGGCTGATGGGCTTGGGCAGCTCGACTGCCGATGCGGGTCTCGAGGGGGCCGGTCTCGAGACAGCGGGGATGACCGTCGAGGACGCGATCGCTCAGGCGCTGGCGTCGGCGTCGCCGGAGGAGCTCGAGGAGCTGGCCGCCTGGGAGGCGGAGTGTGGCGACGACGGGGTAGCCGACGCCGGTCCGAGGGTCTCGAGGGGATCGGTGACTTGTTCGGCCAGGCGGCGCGGTTGCGGCGGGCCGCCAAGCGCTACGTCGACGCGCTGCAACTGGTTGCCCGCCATCGCCACCGCATCGCCAGCGAGCTGGCCGTCACGTATCCGACCGTCCAACTGTTCGTTCCGGCATTGGTGGACTTCAGCCACACGGCCCGCGACGAGCCGTCGACGACGGTTCAAGAACAGGTTGCGATTCACTCGCTCGTCTCGAAGCTCGCTGTGGTCGGAGGGATCACCAACGGCCGGCCATGTCCGGATCCATCCGCTGGTCGGCTTCTGCCCGTACCGCGAGTCGGCGGCGTCGGAGCTGACGGACTGGGACATCAACGCAGGCACCCCCAATCGGTACGTGCCGTACGCCGACCCGCCGACCGCCACGCCTGCCGACCTGTACACGCCGGGCATCGCCTACGTGGCCGAGCGTGCCAAGCCGCTGCGCATACCGACCGGACCGTGGGCGTCGTCGCGCCTCGAGCTCGACGGGGTCGAACGATCGCTCGACATCGTGCGCCACGCTGTCGAGTTGGGCGGCTTCGCCGGTGTCAAGCTGTACCCGCCGGCGGGCTTTCTGCCGATCGGCAACCTCGCACGGTTCGGCGAGAGGGTCGGCGGGCGGCTCGACGCTGCCATGCGGGCGTTGTACGCCTACTGCGTTGCCGAGCAGGTGCCGATCCTGACGCACGCCGCACGAAGCAACGGCTTCGACGACGGCTTCGACGACCTGGCGGCGCCGAGCGGTTGGGAACGAGTGCTCGACGACTATCCACAGCTTCGGATCTGTTTCGGCCACTTCGGTCACCTGCACGGAGTCGGTGAGGACATCCGGCGTCCGAGCCCGACGAGTTGGGTGATGCGGTTCATGGACCTGGTCGATACCCACCAGCACGTGTACGCCGACGTGAGCAACTCGCGCTACGTCTACGACACCGGCTATCGGGACGACTTCGACCAACTGCTCGAATTGCTGCTCGGCAGCGGAGCGAACGTCGACGATGTGCACACCAAGCGTCGACGCCGACTGATGTTCGGGTCGGACTATTGGATGAACACGCTCAACCCCGACCACGCCGAACGTTCGTCGACCAGTTCTCGGACGATTGAACACGCTGGTCGGGGGCAGGCGCAACTCGTGGTTCATGGGCGGCAACGCATTGCGCTGGCTCGGCCTCACCGATGACGATGACGCTACCCAACGCCGACCAACCGCAACCGACAACGTCTGATCGCCTTCTACGGCACTCATCAACGCCCGACCTGGCTGCACGGCTGAGCCATGGTGGATGGCCTGATGCTGAGTCTCGACGGACCGCAGCGGCAGAGCCTGCGGCGCAGTCTCATCGCAGCGTTTCCCGGTTGGGGAGAGCTGCAACGATTGACCAGCGACTACCTGAACAAGCCGTTGGTCGAGCGTGACGGCCCAGCACAACGACCTGGAGAAGCAGGCCTTCGATGTCGTCGAATGGGCGCAAGTCGCAGGGCCGTCTCGGGGACCTCATCAACGGTGCCCGGTACGCCAATCCGGACAATCCCGAATTGTTCCTGTTCGCCGAGAAGCTGGGCATCAACTCGACCGATCAGAAGAAGTCGACGCTCGAGGCGTTCGTCGGCGCCAATCACACATTTCTCGATGTGGCGGTCTGGCGTGCACAACTGAGCAGACTCGAGTGGTGCATGTGTCGCGATCGACGTCGACGGGGTCGGCGCCGGAACCGGCTTTCTGATCGGACCCGGATGTGGTGTTGACCAATCACCACGTCGTGCGCAACGCGATCGACAAGACGATCTCGCCGACGCGCCTGAGCTGCCTGTTCGACCTGAAGTATGCGGAGAACGCAGGTGCTCTCGAGAGGGAGCGGGTCTCGCTCGCGGACGGCGACGAGTGGACGCTGGGCTCCTCACCCCACAGCAACCACGATGTCGAGATCGACCCCAAGTCGGGTGTGCCGGGCGCCGACGAACTCGACTTCGCACTGCTCAGGTTGGCAAAGCCCGCCGGTGCAACTGCCCGCCGGCGGTTTCCAGAACGGCAACCAGCGCAGTTGGATCCCGATCGACCGGCGAGCCGGTCGATTTCGCTGACATGAATGGCATCGCCATCCTTGCAGCACCCCAGCCGCGAGCCGCTCAAGCTGGCGATCGGAATGGACGAGCAGATCGAGGTCAACGCGGCCGGCAATCGAATCCGGTACTCCGTGCCCACGCTGCCCGGCTCGTCGGGCTCACCGGTGTTCGACACCGACTGGGATCTGGTCGCCCTGCACCACGCCGGCGATCCAGACTCGATCCAACCCAAGTACAACGAAGGCATTCCGATCTCGGTGATCGCCGAACATCCGGCGTGGCCGGCTACCTCGACGAACTCGGCCGACCTGGAATAGCCAGGTCGGAGCGGCGGAGTGGTCGTCGAGCACACCGTGACGGGTGACCCGACCGACCTCGAGTTGGCGCGACACGGCGTTGATGCTGTCGAGCGACTCGCCGGTCGGAGCGAGCTTGCGGGCCGATGTGCCGCTGCCGAATCGGACCAGGTCGAGAAACACGTCGTGCTCGGTGAACTTGCTCGGCTGTTCGGTGAACGTGGCCAGTCCATGGATCGTCTTGGCGACACACAGTGACGCGCCGAGTGTGTCGTCGAACAGATCGAGTTCACCGTCGAGCTCGCAGGCTGTCGAGTGTCGGCAAGATCGAGGTGGCCACCCACGGTTGCAGTTCAGGTAGACGCGGACGATCTCGGACGTGGACACGGTCGTGAAGCCCCGACTACGTGCGTCGTATCCGGAGTATCGCAGCATCCGGACGAGCCCCGTGACATACACGAGTCGGTAGTCCTCCCAGGGGAACGACTCGACCGGCGGTGGTGCCCCGACGGCGTAGTTGAGCGGCTCGCCGGTCGCGGTCCGGCAACCCGGCCGAAATATCGTCGGCCCGGTTCGGGAGCTCGATAACCATCGCCTCGAAGAGCTGCCTCTTCACGAGCCCGACCCGCTTCAGTTCGATGGCCAGATCGAACGATCGCTGCTTCCACGGCTCCCGTGGTGGAGTCCCACGCGTCGGTGCCAACCGTCGTTCCGTCGACGTCGAAGGTGTCGACGAGAAACATCCGACAGTCATCCTCGTCAAAACAGCTGCGGAGCAGATCATCGAGCTTCATCTACAGACCTCGCTCGCACTCCAGGGATGCACACCGGGTGCATCTACGGTTGGATCGGATCGTAGTTGAACGACTGTCGTCCGGCCAGCGGCGTTCGCTGGCCCGAGCGCCCGCCGGCGTGGTCGTCACGGATGCGTTGATGCGGCGGCGCGGTCGTCGCTGGAGCCGGCGGGGAAGGTGAGGGCGACGGTCGCTGCGGCCGCCAGGTAGGCGATGCCGACGAACGCCCAGGCCCACCGGAACCTGCCGACATCGGGATCGCTGGAGACGTCGGCGAGCAGCGCCACGATCACGGAGATGCCGAGTGCGTACGACACCTGCTGCGTGGTGCGTATCGTCGCGTTGGCGGTGCCGAACTGGGCCGAGCCGACGTCGGCCAGCCCGGCGCTCGACCAGGTGGCGATCGTGGCGCCGACGCCCGAATCCGACCAGTAGCGAGACGGGCATGAAGACGGTCCAGGTGCCGGGGCCGGCGTCGAGCAGCACGATGAACGACAGATAGCCGACACCACAAGCGGCGCTTCCGACGGCGAGGATCCAACGGTGACCGATCTTGTCGGCGTATCTGACCGGCGAACGGCGAGATGCAGGCCGCCAGCAACGGAGATGGAACGAGCGCCAGTCCGGTCGTGCGCAGCGATTCACCCCACAACTCCTGGAGCAGCAACGAGTTCGTCAGGAAGCCGGACGTGAATGCAATCGAGTACAGCGCCAGCGCGGCGTTGGTGCTGGAGAACGATCGGAGTCGGAACAGAGCTGAGTTCGAGCAGCGGTTCGGGATGGGTTCGCGATCGCTTCACCAGCACGGGGAACATCGCCATGCCGACGACGAACGCCGCCAGCACCCGGACATCGGCGAGACCCCACGCTTCGGCTCGCACGATCGAGAACATCACCAACGCCACACCGATCGTGCCGATCGGAACGCCGATCAGAGTCGACCTTGCCGGTGGCGTTCGGGTTCTTCGACTCGCGCAGCAGGCGGGGTGCCAAGGCGAGCACCAGCAGTGAGATCGGCACGTTGATCCAGAAGATCGCCCGCCACGACCAGGCGTCGGTTACGAAGGCGCCGAGCGCCGGCCCGACGACGGCGCCGAGCGCACCGGTCGCGCCCGTGATGCCGATCACGGTCGAGCGCTTGTTGGGCGGGAAGTCGGGCAGTACGACGGCGATCGCGGTGGGGGCGATGATGCGCTCCGCCGATGCCCTGCACGACGCGAGCCGCGATCAAGGCGCTGCGACGTTCGGGCGACAGTGCGCTGAAGATCGAACCGACCGCGAAGATCGCCACGCCGGGGATGAACAGCCGCTTGCGGCCGAGGCTGTCGGCGTAGCGTCCGGCGACCAGACAGCAGGGCGGCGACAGCGATGTTGTAGCCGGAGATGACCCATCCGAGCGTCGACTCGGCGACGCCGAAGTCGTCGCGGATCGACGGGAATGCGACGTTGACGGCCGACACGTCGATGACGACAGGAAGAACACGAGCGTCGTGACGATCACCGCCAGCCATGGGTTGCGTCCGTCGGTGCCTGCCTCGGGGTTCGCCGTGAGTGCCTGCGGTGCAGCCATGGTGTCGTCGAATCTACGGAGCGCCGAGCCGGACGACGCACTGCGCCGACCGGCACGCTACAGGATCGACGACCAGATCGTTGGCGCTTCGCAGGACGGGCGGGTGCTTGAGCTGTTCGCCGATCTGATGATCGAACCCCGCCAACCATCAGATCGACCGACTCGCCGGGCAGCAGCGTCACGAGTTGGTGGTCGACTGTGGCCGTGGGAGCGATCTGGTCGACGAGCAGGGCGTCAGGTCACGGGCGAGCGTGCGGGCGGTCAGTCGCACGCGGTGATCATCGGGCGACGCGTCGTCGGAGACGACGTCGACGTCGAACACGGCCTGCTCCGGTGGAAGCTCCCGATCGGGAATGAAGAACCAGAACGCCCGTCGACTCGCCGAGCTCGGCGACCAGCAACTCGACCGCCGGATCGCCGGCTACAGCGACGCGGCCGGCACGAGTGGGTTGTGCCCACCGACCGTGCTGGTACGTCGACGTGAATGACTGCGGCTTCTGACAACACCGTGCCGTCGAACCGCATCCTGCGGATCCGCAACGAGCCCGACCACACTTCGCCGCCATCGTTGACGGCCGCAACGACCAGATCATCGGCGCGGCGAGGCTGAATCGTCAGCAGATCGGTCGCGTAGGCCGCCTGAAGGGCGTAGAAGGCCGGCTTGCGGCGACCGTCCGAGTCGAGCACCGCCCAGCTGGTGACCGGCCAGCAGTCGTTGAACTGCCACCACAACGGTGCCCATGCAGGTGCCGCGGTGGGAGCGGAAGTGCTCGATGCCGGTCGTGATCGCCCGCGCCTGATTGAGTTGCATCGCCCACATCCAGACATCGGTGTCGGTCGGCTCGACGGAAGAACGGCGCCACACCCGCGCGACAGCTTGCCCTGGCCGTCGAGCGCCTTTTGATGGTGCAGCATCGCCGGCGAGTCGGGCAGCAGCGGGTCGTCGCTGATCCAGCGGTCGATGGTGGCCCGTGTCGCTGGCGCCTGCCAACCGAACTCGGCGACGAACCGTGGCACGTGCGTCGCGGTACGGCGGTAGTCGACCTGGTTCCAGACGTCCCACAGGTGCCTGCACCCGTGCCGGTCGTCGGTCGGTGTCGATCTGCATCGACCCCGAGTACGGGACTTCCCGGCCAGTACGGGCGGTCGGGATCGAGTTCGGCGACGAGGCCACGGCAGCAGGTCGAGGTAGAAGTGCGATCCCCACGGTCGGCCATCGAGCTGACGCGGCCAGTCCCATTCGAACCAGCCCATGAAGTTCTCGTTGTTGCCGTTCCAGATCGCCAGACTCGGATGCGACATCAAGCGGCTGATGTTGTCGCGGGCCTCGGCTTCGACCTCGGCGGCGAGCAGCTCCTCGGGTAGGCGGCGCAGGCGAACGGGAAGTCCTGCCACACCATGATGCCGAGTTCGTCGCACAGCTCGTAGAAGTGGTCGGACTCGTAGATGCCGCCGCCCCACACCCGGAGCAGGTCGGCGCCGAGTTCGCAGAACGTGGTCAAACGGTCGCGGTATCTGGCGCGATCGACGCGGACGACGAGTGGATCGTCCGGAATCCAGTTCAGGCCACGGGTGAAGATCGGCACGCCGTTGACCACCAACGTGAACGGCGTGCCGATCTCGTCGGGTCCGTGTCGAGTTCGATCGAACGGAACCCGATCGTCGACGCGTGCTCGTCGACCAGGCGTCGCTCGGCGTCGATCACGGTGACCGTGAGCGGTACAGCGGCTGGCCACCCATCGTTCGCGGCCACCAGCGCTGCCACCGACGCCGGCGTCCAGCTCGATGATCGGCTGCTTGTCTCGGAGTCGGACATCGGAACCGACTCGGCCGCAACCAGCGCACCGGCCGGGTCGGTCAGGACGGCCCGAGGTCGGGTGTGTGTCGGCGTGTCGCGCTCGATATCGACGACGACTCGCACCGAGCCGTGATCAGTGTCATCGATCGTCGCCGTCGGCCGAACACGCGCGAGCCGAACGGTGTCCCACATCTCGAACCGCCGTCGCGCCAGATGCCGCATGTGTTGAGGGTCGGGCCCCAATCCCATCCCCACGCACACGCCATCTTGCGGATGAATGGGTAACGGCTGGTCGAACGAGGCGCACGGCAGGTGACCTAGCTCGGCCCGACGCCGTTCGGCTTCGAGTTCGGCCGACCGGAAGGTCACGTCAGCTCGTTCGAACCATCGATCGACGAGCGGGTCACGTCGAACCGGTATCGGCGGTGCATGTTCTCGGTTCGTGCGAGCTGAGATACCGTTGAGATCGATCGTCGCCAGCGTGTCGAGCCCGTCGAAGGCAGAGATCGATCCGGCCGACGGCGACGTCGTCGGCGTTCAGGATGAAGGTCGTTCGATACGACCAGTCGGTTCGACCGACCCACTGGACGTCGAGTTCGTTGGCATCGGCGAACGGTTCGGGGATCGCACCGTGACGGAGCAGATCGGCGTGCGATGCACCCGGGGACCGCAGCGGGGTAGGCCTGCCCTTCACCGTCGGCTCGTCGTACTCGGTGGGCGAGCGAACCTCGACGAGCGGCGAGACGATCCGTCCCACGTCGGGACTCACCGCCTCGGGTTGCGGACGGGAAGTCGACCGATCGGCTCGGGTCGGCCGGTCAAGACGGCGGAGCACAGGGCACGGATCGTCGAGATCGTGAATCCGTAGCTGCACAACACGCCGGAGTCCGTCGGGCGTGTTGATGAATCCCAGGTCGAGTGGGTTGCGGGCCACGATCACGGTCGTCCGGGAGGCGCAGGCCGCCGACTCCGACGCACCAGCTCGACCTGGCCCGGCTCGGTGGCGGCGGCGGTGACCAGCACGACGACGTCATGGCCGGTCGCTGCGGTGACGGCCGCTGTCGAGATCGGCGGCGGTCGGGGCGTGGCCGACGACGAGCTCGATCGGCGACAGACCTGCACTGCGGAGTTCCGCCGCCAGCGACGCGCCGCTGTCGTTGGTGGTGTCGGCCGGGGTCAGGTTGATGAGCTCCGGTTGGATCACGACGCACTCGCGATCGATCGGGGCCGGCGATGCCGGGGCGTGATCTCGGTGATCGACCGCTCTGCCACCTCGGCGGCCAGGGCAGCGTGCCCGACGAACCGACCACGCCGAGATCGGGAACGGCGAATCCGGCGAGCCATCGTCGCAAGTCGAGTACACGCGCCCGGGACCGGCGCAGCAGATCCGGATCGATCGGCGTCACCGAATTGGTGTTGCGCAGCCCGCGGCGAGGGCGTCGATGTCCATCCGCGGTGTGGTGAGCAGCAGGTCGGATCCGGCCCGGATCGCGTCGAGCGACTCGGCGGCGCTGGCCTGATCTGCTTCGCCGACGGCTGCCATGTCGAGGGCGTCTGTGATCGTGACCCCGTCGAAGCCCAGCTCGTCGCGCAACAGACCGGTCAGCACCTCTGGGCTGAGCGTCGCCGGGCGATCGTGACCGGGGCTGAGCGCCGGAGCGATCGCGTGGCTGGTCATCATCAACCGCACGTCGACACCGATCGCGGCAAGGAACGGCACCAACTCGTAGGCGTCGAACTCGGCCCGCGAGCGATTGATCACGGCGGTCGCATAGTGCGTGTCGACGGTTGCGCCACCCTTGCCGGGGAAGTGCTTGGCGGTGGCGGCCACGCCGGCCCGTTGCAGCCCGGCGATCTGTGCGGCGGCGAAGCCGGCGGCGCGGTCGGGGTCGTCGCCGTAGCTGCGAATGCTGAGCCCGTGATTGGTGGGAACCGTAAGAGGTCGCAGACCGGGGCGTAGTTGACGTTGACCCCCAGCGCCCGCAGCTCGGAGCCGACGGCGAATCCGACCCGTCCGGCCAGTTCGAGATCTCCGGTTGCGGCGAGCGCCATGTTGCCGGGAAAGTCGGTGACGATCCCCGACATGGTCTGCAGTTGGCCGCCCTCTTGGTCGACGGCGACGATCGCCGGAAGATCGCCACCGCAGGCTCGGTGCAGCGCAGCACACAACTCGACGACCTGGTCGAGATCGCGGACGTTGTCCTCGCGAAACAGCGTGACCCCGGTCATTCCGGATACCAGTTGATCGTGCGTGGCGTCGTCGATCGTGGTGCCGCTGAACGATCCGAGAACGAACTCGATCGGGTTGTCCATGATGTGTGTCCTCAAAGGTGTTGCGTCAGAGGTGTTGCCCGTGGGCTTGTTGCGGTACGTCTCACGGTAGTAGTCGCCAAGTCGCAACTCGGTGGCTGCCGGCTCGTCGATGATGACCGTGGCGTGTGGATGAAGCTGCAGCGCTGACGCCGGCACCATCGCCGTGAGCGGCCCCTCGACGGCGAGCGCGATCGGCGCTGCTTTCGACGAGCCCCGTGGCGATCAGCACCAGATGGCGGGCGTCGAGAATCGTGCCGATCCCCTGGGTGAGAACGTGGCGAGGCACCAATCCGATGTCGTCACCGAAGAAGCGGGCGTTGTCGACGCGGGTTGCGTCGGTCAGCGATTTGAGTCGGGTCCGCGACGAGAGCGACGAGGTCGGTTCGTTGAACCCGATGTGGCCGTCGCTACCGATACCGAGCACTTGCAGGTCGATTCCGCCGCTCTCGACGATCTGCGTTCGTAGGGACGCGCTGCCTCGGCGACATCGTCGGCGGCACCGTCGGGCCCCCACAGCGCCTCGACCGGAAGGTCGATGTGGTCGGTGAACTGGCGCCGGATGAACGAGCGGTACGACTCGGGATGGTCGGTCGGCAGCCCGACATATTCGTCGAGCAGAAAGGCTCGGGCGGCGGCGAAGCTCAGCTGTCCTCGAGTGTGGCGAGCGATCAACTCGCGGTAGGTCGGTAGCGGGGAGCTGCCGGTCGCCAGTCCCAACACCGGATGCCGTGACGACGCCAGTAGACGCTCGATCGCGTCGGCGGCGACGGCCGCCGCCTGCTCGGGCGTCGCTGTGATGACGACTTCCATCGACTAGCACGATTCCGTCGTTGTCGATGTGCACCATGGTGTCGCCGGCGACGTGCACGATCTCCGATCCGTCTGCGAATCGCAACGGATGGCCCAGCGATCAGGCGCACGTCGCAACCGGATCGATCGACGGCAACCTCGATCGTGCTCTCGTGCGTGCGAAGCCGAAACGTCATCGAGTTCCACTGGGTGGGCAGACACGGGTCGAAACTGAGCTGCTCGCCGTCGTCGGACATCCCGGCGAAACCGTGCACCAGTGCACGCCCACACGCCGCCGGCGTTGGCGATGTGCACGCCGTCGGCCGTGTTCCCGTGGGTATCGGCGAGGTCGAGGTAGCAGCTCTGCTTGAAGTACCCGAAGGCCAGATCGTGATGGCCGACTTCGGCGGCGACGATCGCCTGCACACAGGCCGACAGCGACGAGTCGCCGGTGGTGATCGGATCGTAGAAGTCGAAGTTGCGACGCTTGAGTTCGTCCGGGAGATCTTTGCCGCGCAGGAACATCGCCAGCACGACGTCGGCCTGCTTGAGCACCTGGTGCCGGTAGATCACGAGCGGGTGGTAGTGCAACAGCAGCGGATACGACTCGTCTGGGGTTCCCTCGAAGTCCCACGGCTCGAGCGAGAGGAAGGCGGCATCTTGCGGGTTGATCCCGAGCTGCTCGTCGTAGGGAACGAACATCGCGTCGGCGGCCCGGTTCCAGGCTGCCGCTTCGCTGTCGGCCAGGCCGGTCGCGGCCTGGAGTCGGCGGTAAGCGTCGGCATCGTGCTCGGCGAGCCAATCGACGTGTGCGCCGCGTACCGCAGACTGAACTGCGCCATCAGATTGGTGTAGGCGTTGTCGTTCACCACAGCCGTGTACTCGTCGGGGCCGGTCACCCCGTGGATGTGGAACACCTGTGCCCCACCCGCACCGACGTTGCGGTAGAACCCGAGGTCTTCCCAGAAGCGGGCGGTTTCGACCAGGATCTCGGCCCCCTCGTCGGCGAGCAGCACCAGATCTCCCGTGGCCTGCACGTAGGCCGACAACGCGTACACCACGGCGGCATTGATGTGGTACTGCGCGGTTCCGGCGGGGTAGTAGGCCGAGGCTTCCTCGCCGCTGATCGTGCGCCACGGGAACAGCGCCCCGCGCTGACTCAGGTCGACCGCCCTGGCTCTGGCGGAATCGAGCATGTGGGAGCGGAACAGCAACAGCCCGCGAGCGGCATCGGGGTTCGTGTATGCCAGGTACGGCACGACATACACGTCGGTGTCCCAGAAGTAGTGGCCGTCGTAGCCGCCGCTCGTCACGCCCTTGGCGGCGACGCCCCAGGCGCCTGCCAGGGCGGTCGCTTGAGCGAGTTGGAAGAGGTTCCAGCGGACGGCCTGCTGCGCTTGGCGATCGCCGTCGATCACCACGTCGGAGGCGGCCCAGAAGCGTGTCGAGCCAACTGCCGTTGCTGCGCCTCGAGCTCGACGGTGCCGGCGTCGCAGGCCGCCGCGATCGTGTCGGCACAGCGGTCGGCCAACTCGTCGCTCGACACGCTGCGAGACGAATGATACGAGACGAACTTGGTGAGACGAATCGTCGCAGCCCTGTGCGGCGGCGATGCTGAACTCGGTCGTCGCCACGTCGCCGTCGACGAGCGTCTCGAGCAGCACCGGGCAATCGCTGTCGATCTCGTGGCGGTAGGCGCACGCCAGCGTCATCGCCGCTGCGCGCACATCGGAACCCCAACGTGACCTCGCCGCCTGCACCCAGATCGGGGAGGTGTCGCTGAACCTGCGGCACCAACACCCGCTGGCTGAAGTGGCTGCCCTTGCGTGGGTCGTTCGGCAACTCCGGATCCGACGTCGGCTCGGTCGGATCGTGCGTCTGCGATCCTGACGGTTCCGCATCTGCGACGAGATGTCGATCCGGGCCGGACCGTCGAGCGCCGTGACATCGAGCGTGAGGACGGCGAGGTGGCGGTGCACGAGGCTGACCATTCGGCGCGACGTCACTCGCACTCGGGTACCGGCATGTGTGCGCCAGATGACGTCGAGCCGCAGGCATCCATCGCGGCAGATCGAGGGTTCGTTCGTACACCTCGAGATCTGCGGCGTCGAGCCGCAGCGGTTGGTCGTCGACGGTGATCAGCATCGGTTTGGCGTCGGGAACGTTGACGATCGTCTGACCCGTGGTGGCGAACGCATGGGCGGTTTCCGGGTACACGATCGGCCAGGTCTCGTGGAAGCCGTTCACGTACGTTCCGGGGGGTGTGCCTCTCGGCGTCTCGCTCGGTTCGGCGCGCATGCCGAGGTAGCCGTTGCCGACCGCGAACAGTGTCTCGGTCAGCCCCAGATCGGTCCGATCGGGTGCCGTCTCGATCAGGCGCCAAGGGTCGATCGGGAAACGATGCCGGTCGATCGCCTCGGTGGTGGCCCTGGTCTTCATGGCGCGGTCTCTCGTCCGTCGTGTCGGCGTCGCTTGCAACGTGTCGTTCAGGTCGGACACGACCAGGTCGGCGCCGGCCCGACGCAACGACTCGGCATGATCTCCGCGGTCGACACCTAGCACGAATCCGAAGTGACCGGCGACACCTGCCTGTACGCCCGGACACGGCGTCCTCGACGACGATGCATCGATCGGCAGGGACACCGAGCAATTCGGCGCCGCGCACGAACATGTCGGGCGCCGGTTTGCCGGTCAAGCCTTCGTCGACGACTCGGATGCCGTCGACGATGTGGTCGAATCGATCGCCCATCCCGGCCGCGCCGAGCACCATCCGTGCGTTCTTCGACGATGAGACGATCGCCTGCGGCGTGCCGAGTCGATCGAGCAGAGTCGAGCACTCGGACCGTGCCGGGGTAGGGCTCGATCCCGTCGCGTTCGACGATCTCGTTGAACAGCAGCGTTCTTGCGATTCCCCAGTGCGCAGATCGTGGCGTCGCCAGGCGGATCGGACGGATCGCCCTCGGGCAGTTCGAACCGACGACTGGCGAGGAACGATCGCACGCCGTCGTACGCGCGGCCGACCGTCGACGTGGGTGAGGTAGTCGTGCTGGGTGAACTCGAACTCGGCGAACAACTCGCCCCACGCCACTTCGTGGACGTCGGCGGTGGGTGTGATCACGCCGTCGAGATCGAACAGCACCGCTCCGAAGTCACTCCAGTCGATCATGTGAGCCCAGCGTACCGGGCCTCTCGCAGTCGGATCTGCCGGCGGGGTCGAAACCTCCGAGTGGGTATCTTTGACGGCGTCCACGTACTAGGTTTGTCAACTACGTGGACGAATGTCCACGTGCCGCCATTCAGGCGGCCGTGCCAACGAACGGCAGCGTTCGATCAATATCTTCTCGTGCCGAAGGGTGCGGGAGGGGGAGGAACCATACAAATGAAGCGCAACTTCCGAAAAGCAGCAGTCGGCCTGATGGCCCTGTCGCTCGTCGCCGCCGCGTGCGGTGGGGATGACGACACCACCGAGCCGCAGCCGAGCCGGCAGCTGACCGACCGAAGGCCAGCGGGCGACACGACCGAAGCGCCGGCAGGCGACGACGCCATGTCGTCGATCCTCAACGGTGAGATCCCGTGTGAGCAGCAGTACGCCGGCAAGACGGTCACCATCTTCTCGCCCGTGCGCAACACCGACACCGACCTGGCGATCCCCGACTTCGTCGCCGGCTACGACCCGCTGGTCGAGTGCACCGGCGTCGAGATCGAGTGGCAGGGCACCGACCAGTTCGAGACCGAGATCAACGTGCGTCTCGAAGGTGGCAACCCGCCCGACGTGATCGACTACCCGCAGCCCGGCCTGATGCGCAACCACATCGAGAAGGGCTACCTGACACAGCTCCCCGCTGATGTCGCCGCTCACACCACCGCCGACTTCGCCGCCGGCTGGGACGTCTACGCATCCAGCGACGACGGCACGATCTACGGCGTTCCCGGACGCTCGAGCGTCAAGTCGATCGTGTGGTACAGCCCGTCGAAGTTCGCTGACGGCGGCTACGAGATCCCGACCACGCTCGAAGAGCTCACCGCGCTGTCCGACCAGATGGTCACCGACGGCACGACGCCGTGGTGCGTCGGCGCCGAGTCCGGTGTCGCCACCGGCTGGGTGCTCACCGACTGGATCGAAGACTTCATGCTGCGCATCAACGGTGGCGATGTCTACGACCAGTGGGTCAACCACGAGATCCCGTTCAACGACCCGCAGGTGTTGGCAGCAGTCGACGCGGTCGGTGCGTTCGTCAAGAACGCCGACTACCTCGGCGGAGAGAACAACGTCAAGGCGATCGCCACCACCAAGTTCCAAGACGGCGGTCTGACGATCCTCAGTGGCGACTGCCAGATGCACCGCCAGGCGAGCTTCTACGTCGGCAGCTGGCCGGAAGGCACCAACGTCGCCCCCGATGGCGACATCTGGTTCTTCTACCTGCCGAGCCCGGCCGACGGCCCGAGGTTCATGCTGGGCGCCGGCGACATCTACGCCGCCGCCACCGACAAGCCGGAGAGCTTCGACGTCGTCCGGTACACCGGCTCCGCCGAGTACCAGACCTCGATCGCCAACTCCCGTAACGAGCTCGGCCCGAACACTGCGATCGATCTCAACGCGATCGAAGACCCGTTCCTCAAGGCCGTGTTCGAGCTGCAGCAGACCGGCGAAGTGTTCCGCTTCGACGGTTCCGACCTGATGCCCGGCGCCGTTGGTGCCGGCACGTTCTGGACGGAAGTGACGAGCTGGGTCATCGGTGGCGAGGACACCCAGACGATGCTCGACAACATCGAGGCCAGCTGGCCCGCCGAGCTGAACACCGAACAACTGAAGTAAGCGTCCGAAGGGGGCCGGGGTTCGCCCCGGCCCCCTTCTGCTAACTTGCGTGGCGTGCACGACGTTCGAGTACGAATATGGGATGACGTTCGAAGAGGGGGCCCGATGGGCGATGTGATCAGTGCACTCTTCGCGGTGGTCGTGGCGATCGGCAGTCTGCTGGCGTTGTTGGGCGGCCTGTACTGGTTGACGGGCAAACTCCCGAAGAAGTGGCAGGAGGGGGCCCGCTCCTGGGTGTTCTTGCTGCCGACGATCGTGGCGTTGATCGTCGGCCTGTTGATCCCGACGATCCGAACCATCTACCTGAGCCTGCTCGACGACAACGGCAAGAGCTTCGTCGGGCTGGACAACTTCGAGACGATCTTCACCACGCGCGGCACACGTTTGACGGTGTTCAACAGCATGCTGTGGGTGTTCGTCGGCACGACTGTCACGATCGTCGTCGGCCTGACGGTCGCCCGGTTCGCCGACGGGATGCGCGGCGAGAAGGCGGCCAAGTCGGCGATCTTCATCCCGGGAGCGATCTCGCTGGTGGGCGCCGGCATCATCTGGAAGTTCGTGTACGACGGCCCTCCGTTCGAGGTCGGGATGCTCAACAGCATCACCAAGAGCATCCCGGGCCTTCCGGCCAGCATGGGAGGCAACGGTGACCGGATCTGGCTGCTCGAGCGCGGCTTCGGCGGCATGGATCCGCCTGCTTCGGCACCAGGATTCAACACCTTCCTCCTGATCGTCATCTTCATCTGGGCCTCGGCCGGCTTCGCCACGGTGATCTTCTCGGCCGCCATCAAGGGCGTGCCCGATGAGTTGATCGAGGCCGCCAGGGTCGACGGCGCCACCGATCGGCAGGCGTTCTACAAGGTGACCCTGCCCTACATCCGTTCGACGATCGTCACCGTGGCCACCATCGTCACGATCGGCGGCCTCAAGGCATTCGACATCGTGGCTGCGACCACCGGCGGCCGGTTCGACACGAGCACGATCGCCAACGAGTTCTACGTGACCAAGTTCGTGCAGGGCAGAGGTGGTCTCGGTTCGGCGCTGGCCGTCGTTGATCTTCGTGCTCGTGATCCCGGTCGTGTTCATGAACCGACAAGCCCAGAAGCGAGCAGAGGAGATGATGGGCGCATGAGCGTGACACTCGACACCGTCGACCCGCTGGGTCATGACGTCCGAGGGAAACCAGAAGCGCAAGCGTCCCCTGACGACCGGTCAGGCCACGAGTCGCAGCCTCACCAGCCGCCCGGGGCGGATGATCGTGTACGGCCTGATGATCCTGTGGACGATACCGACGTTCGGCATCCTGGTGTCGTCGTTCCGGCCGGAGATCGACGTCAAGACATCGGGTTGGTGGACGTGGTTCACCGACCCGTCGTTCACGTTCGACGAACTACCGGAGGGTGCTGTCGTCGGCACCAGGCGACGACAACATGGCCAAGTTCTTCATGAACTCGCTCGTGATCACCGTCCCGGCCGTGCTGCTCTCGGTCGGTATCGCGCTGCTCGCCGCGTACGCGTTCTCGTGGATGAACTTCAAGGGCCGCGACTGGTTGTTCGTCGGCGTGGTCGCGCTGCTGATGGTCCCACTCCAGATGTCGTTGATCCCGTTGCTCCAGCTGTTCAGCGGCGGCGCCCACATCGGCACGGTCACGATCTTCCCCGACCTCGACCTGGTCGGCACGTACGTCGGGGTCTGGATCGCCCACGTCGCCTTCGGCCTACCGATCTGCATCTTCATCCTCAAGAACTTCGTGTCGGCGCTGCCCAAGGAACTGATCGAGTCGGCACGCATCGACGGTGCCGGGCACGTGACGACGTTCATGAGGCTGGTACTGCCATTGTCGGTGCCGGCGGTCGCATCGCTGGGGATCTTCCAGTTCATGTGGATCTGGAACGACTACCTGATCGCCCTGATCTTCGCCGGGCGCGACAAGGCGACCGGTCACGATGAAGCTCGCCCAGGTCGCCGGCGAACGCGGCAACGCCTGGCATCTGCTCACCGCATCGGGCATGGTCTCGATGATCCTGCCGATCTCTGTGTTCCTCGCTCTCCAGCGCTACTTCGTGCGCGGCTTGCTCGCCGGGGCGGTCAAGGGCTGACAGAAGGGTTTCGGCGACCCCACAGCGCCGCGAGATGGTCCGGCCGGTTGCCCCGTGAGGGAGTCGGCCGGTCGGCAACAATCGGATCGGGTTCGTGGGGGATCCACCGGCCACACACGAAACATGAGGAGTCACGATGGCTGCGGTCACAATGAACGGTGTCAACAAGATCTACGAGAACGGATTCCACGCGATCCATGATCTCGATCTGGAGATCGAGGACAAGGAGTTCCTGGTGCTCGTCGGCCCGTCAGGTTGTGGCAAGTCGACCGCCCTGCGGATGGTCGCCGGGCTGGAGACGATCAGCAGCGGCGAGATGACGATCGGGGATCGCGTCGTGAACGACGTCGAGCCCAAGGATCGCGACATCGCGATGGTGTTCCAGAACTATGCCCTGTACCCGCACATGTCGGTGTACGACAACATCGGGTTCGCGCTGAAGCTGGCCAAGGTTCCCAAGGACGAGATCGATCGGCGGGTGCGCGAGGCGGCCGACGTGCTGGAACTCACGTCGAACCTCGATCGCAAGCCGGGCCAGCTGTCCGGCGGCCAGCGCCAGCGCGTGGCGATGGGCCGGGCGATCGTGCGCCAGCCGTCGGCGTTCCTGATGGACGAGCCGCTCTCCAACCTCGACGCCAAGCTGCGCGTGCAGATGCGGGCCGAGATCGCCGGGCTGCAACGGCGCCTCGCCGTCACCACGATCTACGTCACGCACGACCAGATCGAAGCGATGACGATGGGCGACCGTGTGGCCGTGCTCAAGGACGGCTACCTGCAGCAGGTCGACACGCCCCAGAACCTGTACGACCGCCCGGTCAACCTGTTCGTGGCGGCGTTCATCGGTTCACCGTCGATGAACCTGTGCGAGGCGCAGATCACGGGCTCGACGCCTGCAGTTCGGGTCGCGTTCGCTCTCGTTGCCCGACTCGTTGTTCGCCGCTCGGCCGGCGCTGCGCGGATTCGACGGGCGAAAGGTGATCCTCGGGTTCCGCCCCGAAGACCTCGAGGACGCGGCGATGGTCGACGATCCTGATCCCGGTCACCGCTTCTCGGCCGAGATCACGCTGGTCGAGGCACTCGGCTCGGAATTGATGGTGCACTTCGAACTCGACGCGGCGCCGGTCGATGCCGGCGATCCCGATGCCGTCGAGGAGATCGGCGAGCACGCCAACGGCGTCGGTCGCTTCAGCCCCCGTTCACGCGTACGAGCCGGTGAAACGACCGAGATCGTGCTCGACGTCGCCAATCTGCACTTCTTCGACCCCGAGTCCCGCGGCGCAGATCTGGACCTGACGGGATGTGCCAGGCACATCCCGTCATCGTACAGGGGTTGGCTTGGATGAACTGGAGCAGGTTGGTCACCAACACATCGGGGGCGTCTTCCTGACAGAAGTGGCCGACACCGGGCATCTCCACGATCGGGGCATCCGGCCACAGCGCTCTGAAGTCGGCGATCGCGAAGGCGGGCGGGATCGCACGATCTTCCATCCCCTCCATCAGCATCGCCGGCTTCGACTTGAGGTCAGGAACCCCGGCGGCGCCCTCGATCACGTACGGAACGATGCGGCCGGAGAAGGCGTCGATCGGGAACTCGTAGGCGCCGATCGCTGAGTCCCAATCCGGAAACGGTGCCGAGTAAGCGCGAATCCAGGTGTCCGTCACCGCCGCCGAGTTCTGGAATCCGATGATCTTCATCACCGACAAGACAGTCGAGCCGGCGTTGCGGAGCACCTGTTCGGTGCGACCCGATTGCATCCCTGCCCCGATCCACTGGAACCAGGGGGAGTCGTTGTTGCGCGGGATCTCCGGGTCGTTGACTCCGCCGTAGCCGGCGATCGTGTTGGCGAAGAAGATCCGCTTGACTCGGTCGGGGTGGCGCACCGTGAACGCCGTGGCGATCGGGCCTCCCCAGTCCTGACCGACCAGCGTGATGTCGGTCAGGTCGAGGTGTTCGACGAGCGCCACCAGGTTCTCGACGTGGGTCTTCAGGGTGTACTCGCGATCGAGTGGCGTCTCGGACTTGCCGAACCCCATGTGGTCGGGCACGATCACGCGATGCCGGCGGCTGAGCGGCCCGATCATGTTGCGATACAGGTACCCCCAGGTCGGCTCACCGTGCAGGCACACGATCACCTGACCATCGCCGGGACCCTCGTCGACGTAGTGCTGCCGGAAGCCGTGGCCGTCGTACGTGTGCGGCGCGAACGGGAACGTGCCGTCGAAGTCGTCGTGAAGATCGATCATTCGGCCAGTGTCGCGGATGCGGGCGGTCGGGAGCGAAGGCAGGTGGGAGGGGTGTCGACGGCTACTCTGGAGATCGGTCCGCCACGGGTGGATGGTGATGGCGCCAGTGTGCGACGTGCCGGGGCCGACCGAGTCGTGCGGCAAGGAGACCTACCGATGCTGACCGGGAGCCAGCTACTCGCCGACCGCTATCGCAACAAGGGCACCGCCTTCAGCGCTGACGAGCGGGCCCGGCTCGGGCTCGACGGACTGCTGCCGCCGGCGATCGAGGACCTCGACGCTCAGCTGGCGCGGGTCGCTTGGGAATATGACGAGAAGCAGACCGACATGGGTCGGCATGTATTCCTGCGTGCTCTGCAGGAGCGCAACACAGTGCTGTTCTACGCCTTCCTCTGTCAGCGGCTCGAGAGCCTGCTGCCGATCGTGTACACCCCGACCGTCGGGTTGGCCTGCCAACAATGGTCCCGGACGTATCGACGCGAACACGGGCTGTACCTTGCCTGGCCGCTGCGCGATCGAGTTGACGAGCTGCTCGAGGCCGCCGTCGACGAGCAGGAGATCGACGTGATCGTGGTGACCGACGGCGAGCGCGTACTGGGTCTCGGTGACCTCGGCGTCGGCGGCATGGGGATCCCGATCGGCAAGCTCGCGCTGTACAGCGCGGTCGGCGGTATCGACCCGTCGCGCACCCTGCCGGTGGTGCTCGACACCGGCACCGACAACGAGGAACTGCTGTCGGACCCTCTGTACCTCGGCTGGCGTCATCGAGCGCGTGCGCGGCGAGCAGTACGACCTGCTCGTCGATGCCTTCGTCGAATCCGTCGAGCGGCGGCTTCCCGGCACGGTCGTGCAATGGGAGGACTTCGCCCAGGTCAACGCCCATCGGTTGCTCGACCGTCACCGCCAACGAGTGTGCTCGTTCAACGACGACATCCAGGGCACGGCGGCGGTCACGGCCGCCTCCGTGGCGGCGGGCATGGGGGCAGCAGGCGTGCCCTTCGACGAACTCCGTCTGGTGATCGTCGGGGCTGGTTCGGCAGGCACCGGCATCGCCGGCCAGACGGTCCAGATGCTCATCGCGGCTGGTCTGTCCCGCGAGGAGGCAGTCGGTCGGTGTTGGCTGGTCGACCGCAACGGGCTGTTGCACGATCGCCTCGAATCGCTCCACGAGTTCCAGCAACCATACGTTCGTCCGTGGTCACGGGTGTCGTCGTGGGACACCGACGGTGACGGTGTGATCGATCTGGTCGACGTGGTGGAACGGTGCGCGCCGCATGCGATCGTCGGCGTCACGGGCCAGCCGGGCCTCTTCACCGAAGAGGTCGTCCGGGCACAGGCCGAACGCGTCGAGCGTCCGATCGTGTTGCCGCTGTCCAACCCGACTCCGCGGGCCGAGGCGATCCCGTCCGACGTCATCGCGTGGACCGACGGAAAGGCGTTGATCGGCACCGGGAGCCCGTTCGACCCCGTCGTGTACAACGGTGTCACCCACGAGATCGCCCAGGTCAACAACGTCTATGTGTTTCCAGGCGTCGGGCTCGGAGCGGTCGCGGTCGGTGCCCGGCGCGTGAGCGACGGCATGCTCACTGCGGCGGCGCTGGCGATCGGTGAGTTGGCGGCGCAGGCAGCGGGCGGCACGGCGCTGCGTCTGCTGCCGCCGGTCACCGAGGCGTGTGCGGTCGCCCGGCATGTTGCCATCGCGGTCGCCACCGCAGCGGTCGACGAGGGTCTGGCGTCAGCGCCGACGGACGGCGCCATCGCTGAGGTGATCGATCGGTCGATGTGGGTCCCGCGCTATGTCGACACAACACGGTTGCCGACGGATCCACCGACCGGCTGAACGCCGTTCAGCAGCGGGCGACGGCCTTGGCGAGCCGCGCTGCAGCCTCGCCGAGCTGCGTCCGGCGCCAGTGTCGAGTACGAGAAGCGGGCGTTCGAGTCGGGGACCTGGTCGATCGTGAAGGCGTTACCCGGCACGAACGCGACCCCTTCTTCGATGGCGTGCTGGAGCAACACCTTCGTGTCGGCGATGTCAGGGAATGTCGACCACAGGAACATCCCACCGTCTGGTCGGTGGAACTGGATGCGATCACCGAGCAGGGAGTCGAGCGCATCCGACAAGGCGTGGCAGCGGTCGCGGTACATCGGCACGATTCGCGCCTTCTGAGCGTCGAGCCATCCGTCCTGGCCGACCACGTTCGCCAGCAGCAACTGGGCGAAGCTCGACGTGTGCAGGTCGGCGGCCTGCTTGGCGCGGGCCACCCACCCCATCACCTCGGGTGGACCGATCATCCACCCGACCCGGAACCCTGGGGCGACGATCTTGGAGAACGTGCTGAGGTACACCACCCGGTTGGTGAAGCTGGCAACGGGAGGCAGCGGTTCGCCGTGGAAACGGATCGCCCCGTACGGGTCATCCTCGATGATCAGGAGCTCGTAGCGGTCGGCGAGGGCGGCCAGCAGTTGGCGTCGCTCCAACGACATCGTGGCGCCCGACGGGTTGTGGAAGTTGGGCACGACATACACGAACTTCGGTCGCAGACCGGCCTCGAGCCGTTCGGCCAACAACTCGACCTGCATCCCGTGCTCGTCGCCAGGGATCACCTCGAAACGGGGCTGGAAGAGCTCGATCGCCTGCACGGCCCCGAGGTAGGCCGGCGACTCGGACACCACGACGTCACCTGGGTCGACCAGCACCTTGGCGAGCAGGTCGAGTGCCTGCTGCGAGCCGTGGGTGACGACGATCTCGCCTTCGACCGCGATCGGGCGCTTCAGGATCGGGCTGTACTCGTCGGCGATCCATTGCCGCAGCTCCACCACGCCGTCGGTGGCGCTGTACTGCACGACCCGCGGTCCGTACTCACCGAGCAGTCGGTCGGCCTCACGTCGCAGGTCGGGGAGCGGGAAGCTGTCGGGTGTCGGCAGCCCTCCGGCGAGCGACAGCATGTCGCTCATCTCGGTTACTTTGAGCAGGTCGCGGATCGCGGAGGATCGCAAGCCGGCAGTTCGGGTGGCGAAGGTGTAGGTCATATGAGCTCCGATCGAGGATCGTGAGCACGGTACTTGATGACGCTCACAGGCGGTGAAGACGTTCGATTTGGGGCCGACGTTCTCCCCGCCAGCCGGTGATCGATGCCCCGGTACGAATAGGGTGGTGTTCAACGACTAGCAGGACTTCGTAGGACAGCATGACCAAGAACGCCAACTTCAGTTTTGATGACGTCGCGATCGTCTCGATCGAGGCCTGTGAAGCGCCTCTCGTGGTGTCGTCGGCGTCGGTCGACGAGCGGCTTGCGCCGTTCTACGAACGCACCTCCGGAACTCCCGGACTGCTCGAATCATTGGCGGGCATTCGCGAACGGCGGCAGTGGCCCGACGATGTTTCGTTCACCGACGCCGCCGCTCTGGCGGGCGAGAAGGCAATCGCGGCTTCCGGTGTCGACCGCTCCCGGATCGGCTTGATGATCGACACGAGCGTCTGCCGGGCACGGCTCGAACCGTCCAGCGCCGTCACCGTGCACAACGCCCTCGGGCTCGACACGACCTGCCTCAACTTCGACCTGGTCAACGCCTGCTTGGGCTTCGTCAACGCCATGCACGTGGCCGGCGTGATGATCGATTCCGGGCAGATCGACTATGCCCTGATCGTCGACGGTGAGGGCACCCGCGAGATCTACGACAACACGATCGACTACCTCAATGAGCACGGCGAAGGCCTGGCCGACATCATTGCCAACTTCGCCTCGTTGACGCTTGGCTCCGGTTCGGCGGCGGCCGTTCTGGGTCGCCACTCGGAGAACCCCGGCAGCCATCGCATGGTGCGCGGCTTCTTCCACGCCGCCACCCAACACCACGAGTTGTGCGTCGGCTCGCTGGAGCGGATGACCACCGACACCCGGGCACTGCTCGATGCCGGTACCGAGCTGGCCAAGCTGGCATGGGACGACGCCGGAGCGGGCGGCACCTGGGGCGGCCGCGACCGCTACATCTTCCATCAAGTCTCCGCCGTTCACACTGCGGCGATGATCGACGTGCTCGGGGTCGACCCCGAACGGGTGCCATTGACGTTTCCGTTCTACGGCAACATCGGCCCAGCCGCCGTGCCGATCACGTTGGCCAAAGAGGCCGACGAGCTTGTCGCCGGGTGACACCGTGCTGTGCCTCGGTATTGGTTCCGGCCTCAACGCCGGCGTGCTCGAACTGCAGTGGTGACCACGCCGCACGCGGCGGCAGCGAGCCTCCCGCCCAGCGGGCTGGCCGGACTCGACCCGAGTTGGTCGCGGCTGGTTCACGTACCGGCGACGGACGGGGTCGGTCGAACCTGGCACCTGCTCGACAACGCCGTGGTCGATGCCGACCTGACGGTGTTGTGCGTGCACGGCAACCCGTCGTGGTCGTACCTGTACCGCAACCTGGTTCGTCTGGCGCCCGAACATGTGCGAGTGATCGCCGTCGATCAACTCGAGATGGGGTTCTCCGAGCGCAGCGGGGGAGTGCGGCGATTGGCGAAGCGGGTCGACGACCTGTGCGAGTTGACCGACGAGATGGGCATCACCGGCCCGGTCGTGACGGTCGCTCACGATTGGGGTGGCCCGATCTCGCTCGGTTGGGCGCAACGTCACCTCGATCACCTCGTCGGTGTGGTGTTGATGAACACAGCCGTGCACCAGCCGGCAGGTTCGCCGGCACCGGGCCTGATCCGTCTCACCCGGTCGCGTCCGATGCTCAAGAACGTCACGGTGCGCACGACCTCGTTCATCCGAGGCGCGCTCGAGATGTCCGACCGGCGCCCGAACGCCGACGTACGACGCGGCTTCCTTGCGCCATACCTGACCGCTGACCGCCGGGCGGCGATCGCCGAGTTCGTCGCCGACATCCCGCTCGACTCGGACCACCCCAGCGCCTCGACGTTGGATCGGATCGCCTCCGATCTCGACCTGTTGCACGACGTGCCCGACACTGTTGCTGTGGGGGGCCAAGGACAAGGTCTTCTCCGACCTCTACTTGCACGACCTCGAACGGCGACTCCCGAACGCCGACGTCCACCGTTATCCGAACGCCGGTCACTTCGTGTCCGAGGACGTCGATGCCGTCGCAGCGATCGTCGACTGGCTCGGAACGCTCGATCGACCCGTGGCGCAACCGTCACCGAACGGCCACCCCTCTTCGTTGGTCGACACGCACGGCGAGCTCGACGACAAACTCGCAGTTGCCGACATGACGGGCGGCGCCGGCAGTGTCACGTTCGCCGAGTTTGCTGACAGCGTCGAGTCCACGGCGGCCGGGCTGGTCGGGCGCCGGCGTGCTGCCGCTGGAGATCGAGTGGCACTGATGGTGCCGCCGGGTGTCGACCTGGCCGTGGCGCTGTACGCCTGCTGGAGGGCAGGCGCGGTGATCGTATTGGTCGACTCAGGGCTCGGACCGGCAGGCATGAGTGCCGCCATCAAAGCCGCCAACCCGGACTACCTGATCGGCATCCCGAAGGCCCTGGCGGCCGCCCGCGCGCTGCGCTGGCCGGGTCGTCGGATCGCCGTTGCGACGTTGGCGGTCCGCTCCCACGGCGAGCGCTCGGCGTGGTCGGTGAGCTCCCCACGTTGGGCAGCCGCCCCGGCGTCTTGCCGGACCCGCCGGACTCGTCGGACCTCGCGGCGGTCGTGTTCACCTCTGGGTCGACCGGCCCCTCCAAGGGTGTCACCTACACACACGGTCAGCTGGAGGCCCAGCGCGATGCACTCGCCGGTCTGTACGGCATCACGACCGACGATCGTTTGGTGGCGGCGTTCGCTCCGTTCGCATTGTTCGGGCCGGCGTTGGGCATCTCCTCGATCGTGCCGGACATGGACGTCGCCGCGCCGGGGACACTGTCGGCCGCTGCGCTCGGTGACGCAGTCGTGAAGGCCGAGGCCACGATGGTGTTCGCCTCCCCAGCTGCGTTGGCCAACGTGGTACGAACCGCCGACGAGCTCACCGAGCGGCATCGTGCGGCCTTCGAGCGGATCCGGATCGTGCTCTCGGCCGGAGCGCCGGTACGGGCCTCCTTGCTGCGATCGGCCGCTGACCTGTTCCCGAACGCCACCGCCCACACCCCGTACGGAATGACCGAGTGCCTGCCGGTCGCCAGCATCAGCTTGACGGAGATCGAGTCGGCTTCAGGTGGCGACGGAGTCTGCGTCGGTCGACCCGTGACCGGCGTCGACGTGCGGATTCGGCGATTGGACGAGATCGGGAGGGCAACCGGATCGTTGACCGACCAGCCGGACATGCTCGGCGAGGTCGTGGTACGCGGTGCCCACGCCCGGTCGGGATACGACCGGCTCTGGCACACCGAGTTCGCCGCGTCGCAACCGCCAGGGTGGCATTCGACGGGCGACCTCGGGCAGCTCGACGGATCCGGCCAATTGTGGATCGGCGGACGCCTCAGCGACGTGATCGCAACCGCCGACGGGCCGGTCGCCCCTGTTCGAATCGAGCATGCGATCGAGTCGATCGACGGCGTCGGGTTGGCTGCGGTCGTCGGCGTCGGACCGCCAGGCCTGCAACAGATGGTCGCCGTGGTACAACCGGCGTCGCCACCGCGCTCGCCACGCCTCGCCGACCTGTCGATGCTCGACGCCGTGAGAGGCGCTAACGGAAAGGTCGCCTGACACCATTCCGTGCGGTTGTGGCGGTGTTCGAGGTGCCGGAACTGCCGGTCGACCGGCGACACAACTCGAAGATCGACCGGGCGCGGGTGGCGGCGTGGGCGGAGAAGGCCCTGGCGGGCGGAAGACTGCGCCGGCTGTGAAGGTGCTCGTGACCGGGGCGTCGAGCCTGATCGGGCGTCACGTCGTCACCGGTCTGCTGGAGCGCGGCGACAGCGTGACCACGCTGCAACGCCATCCGGTCGAGTGGCACGCCCGGCACACCGCCGATCATCGAACTGGTCGGGTCGGTGACCGACAAGGAGATCGTCGACTCGGGCATGTCACGGCCAGGACGCGGTCGTACACCTGGCCGCCAAGGTGGGGGTCACGGGTGGGTGGGCCGAGTACGAGTCGACCAACGTCGACGGCACGCGCCAGCTGATCGAGCTGGCCCGCCGAAGCGGGGTCACCCGTTTCGTGCACGTGTCATCGCCATCGGTTGCACACGCCGGGCGATCGCTGATCGGTGCGGGCGCCGACCCTGCCGATCCTTCGGCGACGAGGGGCCACTATGCCACCAGCAAGGCGATCGCCGAGCGGTTGGCGTTGGATGCCAGCTCGTCCGTGATGCCGGTCGTGGCCATTCGCCCGCATCTGGTGTGGGGCCCGGGAGACACGCAACTCGTCGGTCGCATCATCGAGCGCGCCCGAGCTGGCCGGCTGGCGTTGGTCGGGTCGGGTGCGGCGTTGATCGACACCACCTATGTCGACAATGCCGCCGATGCGCTGATCGCTGCCGTCGATCGCGCAAACGGATTGGGTGGCAGGGCGTTCGTGGTATCGAACGGCGAGCCTCGCACGGTGCACGAACTGGTTGCGCAGGATGGTGGCGGCTGCCGGCATCGATTGGTCACCTCGACACGTGCCGAAGCCGCTGGCGAGGGGTGCCGGCTCGTTGTTGGAACGGGTCTGGGATCGCACCGGGCGACTCGACGACCCACCGATCACCAGCTTCCTCGCCGAGCAACTCGGCACTGCCCACTGGTTCGACCAGGAGGCGACACGGGCGGCGCTCGACTGGCAACCGTCGGTCTCGCTGACCGAAGGCTTCGATCGCCTGTCGGCGTGGTTCGATGGGCGCACTACTGCCAGCGACCGCGGGCGTTCGGGGGCACAGCAGTAGTCTCTGGAGATTCCGACCGATCTGCCAGCGCATCGTTCACAACTGCTCGAGCGAACCAACCGTCGATCGGCGTCGCGCCTGGTCGCTGCGGCGGTCTGCACATTGCTGCTGGCGATCACCTCGTCGTGCGGCCGTGGCGAGGCGAGACCTCCGGTTTCGGTGTGGCGGGGTACCTGGGAGGCAAAGCGCGACGCCTATCCCGACGCTGCCACCTTGCTGGCCGGCGGAACCGAGTTCTGCGATGAACTGGTCGGCGAGTTGAAGATCAGCTCTGCCCGAACTGCGTCCGGCCCCGACCGAGGCGCTCGACGATGCGGTTCACGCCTGGATCAACCATGCCGAAACGATCGCCTTCGAGTGTCGACATGACGAGCAGGAACTCGACGACGCACTGAAGCTGCTGGAGATTCTGGAAGCCGAGATCGACGCCGGACTCGCCGCCGACACCGTCGACTGATACGGACGGCGCGGTACCGGCCGGCGATGCCGTGTACCTTGCCTGTGTACCCGATCCGTCCAACTCGAGAGGAGCCACCGTGACCGACCTCGCCTCACCAGCGTCCACACCTGCCGCCCGATTGACCGGCTGGGACTCGATCGAGTTCTGGGTCGGGAATGCGCGTGCGATGGCCGGCTTTCTCACGGGCTCGTTCGGGTTTCGGGTCACCGCCTATGCCGGCCCGGAGACAGGAGTGTCCGACAAGGCCTCCTACCTGCTGGAGCAGGGCGACTATTCGCCTCGTCGTGACATCGGGGCTGACGCCCGAGTCGGAGATCTGGAACCACGTGCGGGCACACGGCGACGGTGCCCACGATCTGGCGTTCGTCGTCGACGATGCGACAGCCACCTACGAGGCGGCGATCGCCCGCGGTGCGCGGCCGGTCGACGAGCCGTACGAACTCGCCGACGACACACGGAACGCTGCGCCTGTCGTCGGTGGCCACCTACGGCGAGACGAAGCACACGTTCGTCGACCGCCGCGACTACCACGGCTACTACTGCCCTGGATTCGAGCGAGATGGAGTTCCGCCGGAACCGGTCGGGCCGACCGTCGGGCTGGTCGACATCGACCATGTGGTCGGCAACGTCGAGGAAGGTCGACTCGACGAGTGGGTCGCCTTCTACGAGGACGTGATGGGGTTCGCGCAGCTGCGCCACTTCGACGAGTCGCAGATCTCGACCGAGTTCTCCGCCCTGCGATCGACCGTGGTGTGGAACGGCAACAACATCGTGATGCCGCTCAACGAGCCGGCCGAGGGCAAACGCAAGAGCCAGATTCAGGAGTACATCGACACCTACCGCGGTCCTGGTGTGCAGCATCTGGCGTTCCGCACCGACGATGTCGTTCAGGCGATCTCGTCGCTGCGTGCCCGAGGGGTGCGGTTCCTGGAAGCGAACGCGGCGTACTTCGCCGACGTCCGCAGCAGGCTCGGGTTCCTCGACCTTCCGTGGGATGAGCTGCAGCGGCTGGGCATCCTCGTCGATCACGAACCCGACGGGCACCTCCTGCAGTTGTTCACCGAGCCGGTCACCGATCGTCCGACCGTGTTCATCGAGATCATCCAGCGCGGCGGAGCGCGGGGTTTCGGAGAGGGCAACTTCAAGGCCTTGTTCGAGTCGATCGAACGCGAGCAGGGCAGGCGCGGCAACCTGTGAGCGGTGCCTCTCATGACTGATTCCAGCTGGGTGCCGGTCCCGAGCGGTAGTCCGTTCCCGATCGCCAACCTTCCGCTCGGGATCGGGCGCCTGACTCGTCCCGACCGGGATGCAGACGGAACTTGGCGGGCGTGGGCGGCGATCGGTGATTCAGCCTTCGACCTGGCCGCAGCCGACCGGGCCGGAGCATTCTCCGGTATCGCTGTGCCCCCGGACTGTTTCGCCGATGCCAGCCTCAACCGGTACCTGGCGGCCGGTCCGACGATCTGGAGCGCTGTGCGGGCACGGCTGACCGAGCTGCTGGCGACCGCATCGCGGCAGGCCTCGATGGGCCGCTTCCTGATCGACCGGTCGCAGCTGACGATGGGGATACCGACCGCGCCGGTCGACTACGTCGACTTCTATTCGTCGATCCACCACGCCACGAACCTCGGTCGGCTGTTCCGGCCCGATGGCGAAGCGCTGATGCCGAACTGGAAGCGGATCCCGATCGGCTACCACGGGCGGACCGGCACGATCGTCGCCGATCGGGCCGAGATCGCCCGCCCACACGGAATGCGATCGATCGACGGCGAACCGCAGTTCGGCCCGTGCCGGTCGCTCGACATCGAACTCGAGGTCGGCACGGTGATCGGTGTCGGCAGCGAGCGCGGGACGCCGATCCGAATCGAGGACGCTGGGAGCCACCTGTACGGCATGTGTCTCGTGAACGACTGGTCGGCCCGCGACATCCAGGCCTTCGAGTACCAGCCGCTCGGGCCGTTCCTCGGAAAGAGCTTCGCTACCTCTGTGTCGCCGTGGTTGGTCTCGTTCGAGGCGCTGGAGCCGTATCGGGTGGCATCGCCGGTGCAGGACCCGCCCGTGGCCGACTATCTCTCCACCGATCAGGCGTGGGGGTTCGATCTCCACCTGGAGGTGTTGCTGGAGACGGCGACGATGAGGGCAGCCGGACAGGATCCGATCTGCCTCAGTCGCGTACCGTTTGCTGACATGTACTGGACGCCCGCCCAGCAACTCGCCCACCTGACGGTCAACGGGGCAAGCACCAACTCGGGCGACCTGTTCGCATCGGGCACGGTGTCCGGTCCGACGGTCGGCAGCGAGGGCAGCATGATCGAGCTCTCCTGGAACGGCGGGCGACCGATCGAACTCCCCGACGGCTCGGCCCGCACGTTCTTGCAAGACGGCGACCGGGTCACGCTCACCGGGTGGGCCGGCACCGAACCCGCCCACCGGATCGGCCTCGGCTCGGTCAGCGGCACGATCACACAGTTGGGAGTTGTGCCAGGCACAACTCCCAACTCGGAGACGAGGGAGGACTGAGCGATGCCGTACTACCGCCAGGTCGGTGAGATTCCGGTCAAGCGCCACATCGCCTTTCGGGATGCCGATGGCAACCGCTATCACGAGGAGTTGATGGGGCAGGAAGGGTTCTCATCGCGCTCGGCGTTGCTGTATCACCGTCACGCGCCCTCGACGATCACCGCCATCGAGCCCGTCGCTGCCGACCTCGATACGGGTGCCGCGCCCGACCATCCCTTGACCCCGAGGCATCTCCGAACCGGAGACCTCGACCCGGCGATCGATGTGGTCACCGGTCGACAGGTGTTGCTCGCCAACAGCGATATCCGAGTGGCGTGGGCGAGCGCCGCCAGGTCGAGTCCGTTGTATCGCAATGCCACCGGAGACGAACTCGTCTACGTGCAACGTGGGCGTGCCGTGCTCGAATCGGTGTTCGGGAGCCTGCCCGTCGGCGAGGGCGACTATGTCGTGGTGCCCGCTTCGACGACCCACCGATGGGTGCTGGCCGAGCCCGCCGAACAGTTCGATGTGCTGATCGTCGAGTCACGCGGGCACGTGTCGCCACCGAAGCGATACCTGTCGGCAGGCGGACAGTTTCTCGAGCATGCTCCGTACTGCGAACGCGACCTGCGGGCCCCGGGCCAACCATTGATCGAACACGGCGAGTCCGTCGATGTGCTGGTCCGCACGATCGGCGGTCTGTCGCGCCATACCCACCGCGATCACCCGTTCGATGTCGTCGGCTGGGATGGCCACTTGTATCCGTGGGCGTTCAGCATCCACGACTTCGAGCCGATCGTCGGACGTATCCATCAACCACCTCCGGTCCACCAGACCTTCGAGGGCCCTGGGTTCGTGGTGTGTTCGTTCGTGCCGCGCCCGTTCGACTTCCATCCCGACGCCGTGAAGGTGCCGTATCACCACGCAAACACCGACAGCGACGAGGTGTTGTTCTACTCGGCCGGCAACTTCATGAGCCGCGCCGGCTCGGGTATCGGCGTCGGGTCGATCTCGTTTCATCCAGCCGGCTTCGTACACGGCCCTCAGCCAGGCAGCTATGAAGCGAGTGTCGACCAGGACCGTACGGAGGAGATCGCTGTGATGATCGACACGTTCGCCCCGCTGTGCGTGACCGAAGCTGCCCGCTCGATCTCGGCCCCCGAGTACCCGTGGAGCTGGGCACGCCAGGCTTGACGCCCGGAGGTGCCGGCACACGAGAAGGGGTCTGACGCGTGTGCCGGCACCGATCGACCTGGGGAGCTACCTCAGGCCGAGAACTGATGGAACGCTTCGAGCGCCCGTGTGGCATAGGTCGAGGCCGGGCCTCCGCCCATCAGGAGCGCAACGCCGATCGCTTCGTGCACCATCTCCGGTGTGGCGCCGGCCTTGATGGCGTCGTGCATGTGAAGGGTCAGGCAGTCCTCGCAACGCGTGCAGATCGCGATCGCCACGGCCATCAACTCCTTGGTCGCCTTCGGAAGCGCGCCATCGGCGACCGCCGAGCGGTGTAGATCACCGAAGCCCTTCATCTGGTCGGGGATCACTTGGCCCAGCTCGCGGTAACCCTGGTGGAGCTCCTTGCGGCGGGCGGCATGGTCGTGAATGGTCATGGAAACTCCCTTCGTGCAGTGATCGGTCAGGTGAAGATGATCTGGCCGCCGGCGGCCATCTCGTAGAAGTCGCCGACGGTGATGATGTCGTCGACTTCCTCGATCAGGTCATCCTTGGAGAACCCGAACAGATCGACCGATGCGAGACAGGCG
This sequence comes from uncultured Acidimicrobiaceae bacterium, assembly GCA_963700265.1. Lineage (GTDB taxonomy): Bacteria > Actinomycetota > Acidimicrobiia > Acidimicrobiales > Ilumatobacteraceae > Ilumatobacter. The sequence continues at coordinate 265,244 of CAVOWX010000018.1, forward strand.
TACACGCCGGCACCGGTGTCGTGGATCATCTCGATGAACTCGGGAATATCAGGGAAGTCGAGCGCCTCGATCTTCTTCTCCATCATCTTCGTGGCGAGACCCGAAACGCCGGGCAGCCCACCTGCCCACGTGGGCATGTGCAGACCTGGGTTGCCGACCGTGGCGACCTTGATGTGGTCGTGGCGGTCCTTGTGGATCGCGTCCATCCCGAAGAACGTGAAGAACAGGTTGGCCTCGATGCCCTCGTTGCGGGCGCCGTTGGCCATGATCAGCGCCGGATAGATGCCTTCCAGCGAACCTTTCGACACGATGATCGAAACCTTCTCGATTCGTGCCTTCTGCTCGGCGGTGCCGAGTGTGCTGTCGGTGGCTGTGTTCGTCATGTCGGTGACCTCGTTGTCGTTTGTCGTACCTGGTTGTCGTGGGTGGGCGTTAGATGCAGCCCTTGGGCTTGGGGATCCCGGCGAGTAGGGCGGCGACTTTGGCCGGGCCCTTCGGGAACAGCTGGAACAGTTCCTTGGTCTCGACGCCCGACGCCTTGCTGAGCTTGCGCACGGTCGGACCCGTGCCCTTCTCGAAGTACTCCTTGCGCATGAAGTTGAGGACCTGCCAGTGGCGATCGGTCAGCGGGGTCACGACGCCGTGGGCAGGGGCCATCTCGGTCGCCATCTCTTCGGTCCACTGGGTGGGATCGACGAGGAAGCCCTCTTCGTTGACTTCGACGGTCTTGCCGGCGAGTTGGGTGGTGCTCATTTCGGGATTCCCTTCAGGGAGAGTTGGGAGTTGTGCCTGGCACAACTTCCAACTGGTGGGTTATGGGGTTGGTTGCAGGTCGCGTTTGCCGGCCGTCGGCATATCGACGCCGAGGCCAGGGATATCGCGGCCCGGCAGCAGGGCGTGCCAGTAGAACGACTGGAACATCAGCTTGCCGAGGTGGTTGATGCGGGATTCCTTCAACAGCGGCAGGCCGACCGGGCCGGGGTAGTGACCGTGGACCGGCTCGGTCTCGTAGTTGAAGTCGATCAGCAACGCCTTGTGGTAGCCGGTCTCGATGAAGCAGTTGGTGTGGCCGTCAAAGCGTTCGCTCAGTTCCCGGCTGTGGAGGAACGAGTCGATGTTCTCGACCAGCACTTCGCCTTCGAAGTGGGTCACCGAGCCCGCCTTGGAGGTGGGGACGTCGGCGGCGTCGCCGATCACGAAGATGTTCGGCTTGGCCGTGGACTGCAAGGTCGCTTGTCGGTGGGTATGAAGCCGAGCTCGTCGCCGAGGCCAGGCGACTCGTGCACGTAGTCGGCGCCACCGTGGAGGGGGATCACGACGGCGAGATCGAACTCGATCTGCTTGCCGTCGTACGAGATCAGTTTGTGTCCCGTCGGTGTCGACCTCGCCGGTGTTGAAGTCGGTGACCATCTCGATGCCCTTGTCGTCGAGCAGATAGGTCAGAGCGTTGGAACACCGGCCTTGGTGAAGGCGCCGTCGAGTGGCGTGACGTAGCTGATCGTGATGTCGTCGCGAACGCCGTGCTCGGTGAAGTACCAGTCGGCGAGGAAGGCGAACTCGAGTGGTGCGACCGGGCATTTGATCGGGAGATCGAAGAAGTTGATCACGAGGTGGCCAGACGTGAAGGTCTCGATCCGCTCGGCCAGCGCGGTGGCGCCGGGCAGGTCGTAGAACGTGAACACATCGCGGTTCCAGCCGGGCCCGAGCAGGCCTTCGGTCTCGTCGGGGAGCAGAATCGCCCCGGTCGCGACCAGCAGGACGTCGTAAGCGAGCGTGGTGCCGTTGGCGAGGTGGACGGTGTCGGTGTCGATATCGACCGACGTGATCTCGCTCTGGTGGTAGTTGATGCCCTTGCGCAGTTGGCGGTCGCGTTTGCGGACGATGTCGTCGGGCTCAGCCAAGCCGAAGGGAACGAACAGCAGCCCGGGTTGATACAGGTGCTGGTTGTCCTGATCGACGACGTCGATCTCCAGTTCGGCGGTGGAGAAGCGCTTGCGAAGGCGGTTGGCGGCGAGCGTGCCGCCCGTGCCTGCCCCAAGGATGACCATCCGTTGGTGCTTCATGGCTGACCCCTTTATGTAGCTGTCGCTTGCACCCTCAAATGTACGGACTATCCCGCAAGCGGCCACTACGGCCTTTCGTCACGAAGTTGTTCGGGGCCAGGGCACGCGCAGGGGTATCAGTCGGCCGGTCCGGCAGGTACACCTCGGCGGTGTCGGGCGGGAGCGGTGTCACACCCAGGATGATGTCGGCGGCCTTTTCGGCGATCATCATCGTCGGGGCGTACAGGTTGCCGTTCGTCACGATCGGCAGCACCGAGGCATCGACCACGCGCAAGCCCTTCGGTCCCGTGGACCCGCATCGTGCTGCGGGTCGACGACCGCCATCTCGTCGGTGCCCATCTTGCAGGTACACGACGGGTGCAGGGCGGTCTCGGAGTCGCGGGCGACCCAGTCCATGATCTCCTCGTCGGTCTCGACCGACGGACCCGGCGAGATCTCGCCGCCGTCGATACGGCTCGAACGCCGGCTGGTTGAGGATTCGCCGCGTGGTGTGGACCGCCTCGATCCATTCCCGCCGGTCCTTCTCGGTCGACAGGTAGTTGAACCGGATCGCCGGCTTCGTGCGTGGGTCGGTCGAGGTGATCTTCACGCTGCCCTTCGACTCGGAATACATCGGGCCGACGTGGACCTGATAGCCGTGCCCCTTGGTCGGGGCGGTGCCGTCGTAGCGGATCGCGATCGGCAGGAAGTGGAACATCAGGTTCGGGTAGCGCTCGCTCGGGTTGCTGCTTGCACGAACGCGCCGGCCTCGAAGTGGTTGGTGGCCGCCGGGCCCTTGCGGAACAGCCATTGCAAGCCCGATCCAGGGCATCTTCCACTTCGCCAGGTGCGGCTGCATCGAGACCGGCTGCTTGCACGAGTACTGGATGTAGACCTCGAGGTGGTCCTGCATGTTCTCGCCGACACCGGGCAACGTCGGCTGACGACCGGGATGCCGAGCGACGTCGAGGTGTTCCGGGTCGCCGACGCCCGACAGCTGCAGCAGTTGCGGTGAGTTGAACGCGCCGCCGCACGAGATGATCTCGCGGCCGCGGGCCGACGATCGTCTTGCGGCCTCGGCGGTACTCGACGCCGACCGCTCGGTTGCCCTCGAACACGATTCGGTTGGCGTGGCGCGCGGGTGACGAGGTGCAGGTTGGGGCGATCGAGCACGGGTGCAGGTAGGCCCGGGCGGCGCTCAAGCGGCGGCCACGACGGACGTTCTTGTCGAAGGCCGCGAACCCCTCCTGGCGGTACCCGTTGACGTCGTCGGTGCGCCGGAACCCGGCCTGCGGGCCGGCTTCCAGCCAGGCCTGGAACAGCGGGTTCGTGGCCGGTCCGCGTTCGAGCTTCGAGCGGACCGTCGCCGCCACGCCATTCGTCCGCGCCGGCCAGGCAGGTCTCCATCCGCTTGAAGTACGGCAGGCAGTGGGCGTAGTCCCACGTCTTCCATGCCCGGCTGCTCGGCCCACTTCTCGTAGTCGGCAGGGTTGCCACGCTGGAAGATCATCCCGTTGATGCTCGACGACCCGCCGAGCACCTTGCCGCGAGCGTGGTAGACCCGCCGCCCGTTCATGTGCGGCTCGGGCTCGCTCTCGTACTTCCAGTCGTAGAAGCGGCTGCCGATCGGGAACGCGAGGGCGGCGGGCATGTGGATGAATACGTCCCACTTCCAGTCGGTGCGCCCGGCCTCGATCACGAGCACCTGATTGGCCGGGTCGGCGCTCAGTCGGTTGGCGAGGGCGCACCCGGCCGAGCCGCCGCCGACGATGATGAAGTCGTACTCGATCGACGCGGCGGAATCCCGTGGGACCATGCGAGGATCCTAAGCCGTTCGGCCGATGCCGCTGCGTGGTGTCTGATGAAGGCGCTGCAGGCGTGGCACACCTACCGTTGCAGCATGCGCGCATTGTTCGAGACCGAGCACGAGGCGTTCCGCGAGTCGTTCGCCGCGTTCGTCGCCAAGCAGATCACGCCGAACTACCTGCAATGGGAATCCGACGGCCTCGCGCCGCGCGAGATCTTTGCCGAGGCGGGGTCGTACGGCTTTCTGGGCATCGCGATCCCGACCGAGCACGGGGGCGGCGGGGTCGACGACTTCCGCTTCAACCAGGTGATCGCCGAGGAGCTGGCGGCGGCCGGGATCGGCGGTGCCGGGCTCGGCCTGACGCTGCACAACGACGTCACCACGCCGTACTTCTTGAACTCGTGCAACGACGAGCAGGCCGCACGCTGGCTGCCCGGGATCGCTGACGGCACCTTGATCACGGCGATCGCGATGACCGAGCCGGGCACGGGCTCCGACCTGGCCGGCATCGCAGCCACCGCCATTCGCGACGGTGACGAGTATGTGCTGAACGGATCGAAGACGTTCATCACGAACGGCATCAACAGCGACCTGATCATCGTCGTCGCCAAGACCGACCCGACCGCTCGGCACAGCGGCATGTCGCTGTTCGTCGTCGAGCGGGGGATGCCCGGGTTCGAGCGAGGTCGCAACCTCGACAAGATCGGGATGCACAGCCAGGACACCGCTGAGCTGTTCTTCACCGACGTCCGCGTGCCGGTGTCCAACCTGCTCGGTGAGGAGGGCGCCGGCTTCCGCTACCTCACGTCGAACCTCGCTCAGGAGCGGCTGTCGATCGCCGTCACCGGGTTGGCCACTGCCCGTGCAGCGCTCGACTGGACGCTCGCCTACGTGAAGGAGCGCACCGCGTTCGGCAAGTCGGTCGGCTCGTTCCAGAACACCAAGTTCGAACTGGCCGAGGTCAAGACCCAGGTCGACATCGGCCAGGCCTACGTCGACCAGTGCGTACTGGCGCTCAACGCCGGAACGCTCGACCCCGCCGAGGCGGCCCAGGCCAAGTGGTGGTGCACCGACCTCCAGAAGTCGGCGGTCGATCGCTGCCTGCAGTTGTTCGGAGGGTACGGCTACATGCTCGAGTACCCGATCGCCCGGGCCTACGCTGACGCCAGGGTGACGTCGATCTACGGTGGCACCAACGAGGTCATGAAGACCATCATCGCCAAGTCGCTCGGCCTGTGATCGGGCCCGAAAGGACCACGTGAAGGACCAGCTGAACGAGATTCGTTTCACCACGGTGGACAACGGGGACATCACGCTTCGCGTCGCCGTCACGCGGATCGGGTCCGTTGATCCTGTGCATCCACGGCTGGCCCGAGCTGTGGTATTCGTGGCGCCACCAGATGGCTCACTTCGCCGCCAAGGGGTTCACCGTGGCGGCGATGGATGTGCGTGGCTACGGCGGCAGTTCCAAGCCGACCGAGATCGCGGCGTACGCCCTGACCGAACTGACCGCGGACGCGGCGGCCGTGATCGACGCCCTCGGCGACGGTGAGGCGATCGTGTTCGGCCACGACTGGGGTGCGCCGATCGCCTGGAACACCGCCCGTTTGTATCCGTCGAAGGTCCGCGCCGTGGCTGGGCTCAGTGTGCCCTACACGCCGGTCGGCCCGAACTCGTCGCTGGAGTTGTGGAAAGCGCTGTACCCCGACAAGTTCTTCTACCAGGTCTACTTCCAAGAGCCCGGCGTGGTCGAGGCCGAGGTCGATGTCGACATCGCCGCCAGCCTGCGCAAGATCTACTACGGAGCGAGCGGCGACGGAGCGGGTGCGCTGCTCACGCCGAAGGGCGCCGATTCCACCCTGCTCGAGGGCCTGATCGACCCCGACCCATTCCCGACGTGGATGAGCGCCGACGACCTCCAGGTCTATGTCGACGCGTTCGCAGCGGGTGGCTGGCACGGCCCGTTCAACCGATATCGGGCCCAGGGCATCGACGCCGAACAGCTCGGCTCGTTGCAGGACCCAGCGCCTGCCCTGACCCAGCCCGCAGCATTCGTGGCAGGCGAGCTCGACGGCGTGCGCAAGTTCGTGCCAGGGATGGACCTGTTCGACTACGCCGACGCGGCGTGTCTCGACTTCCGCGGCTCCACGATCATCGCAGGCGTCGGGCACTGGGTCCAGCAGGAGGCGCCAGACGCCGTCAACGTGGCCTTGACCGAGTTCGTGCAGGGGCTCTGACATCTCGTCGATCCTGTTCCTGTGTACGGGGAATGCGGCCCGCTCGGTGATGGCAGGCGTCGCCCTCGAACGGCGACGACCGGATCTGCGCATTCGCACCGCCGGCACGTTGACCGTCGACGGCATGCCGATCAGCTGGCGAACGAGGGCGGCGCTCGACGACGTCGGCCTGACGTGGCCACGCCACACCAGCGAGCAGGCCGAACGAGCGCACGTCGAGGGCGCCGACCTGGTGATCGCACTGGCACCGGAACACGTGCACTGGGTGCGTCGCCAACACCCCGAGGTCGCCGATCGCACGGCGACGCTGATCCGGCTCGTGGGTCAGCTGGCGCCACCGCCCATGCCGTTGGCCGACCGGCTCGACGCTCTGCAGCTCGATGCCGTCGAGCTGGAACCGTGGGAAGAGGTCGTCGATCCGGGCGGGGGAGAGGTCGACCAGTTCGTGGACTGTGCCCGCCAGATCGTGGTGCTGGTCGACCGACTGGCGGCGCTGTTGTGAGGAGGTTTCGATGAGCACTCGCCCACTCGATGGGATTCTCGTGGTATCCGTGGAGCAGGCGGTGGCGGCGCCGTTCGCCACGCGTCAGTTGGCCGATCTCGGGGCCCGCGTGATCAAGGTCGAACGTCCCGACGGTGGCGATTTCGCCCGCCAGTACGACGAGCGCGTGCACGGGATGGCGAGCTACTTCGTGTGGCTCAACCGCTCGAAGCAGTCGCTCGCCCTCGACCTCAAATCGGACGAGGCGCCCGGCGTGCTGTCGGCGCTGCTGGAACGCGCCGACGTGTTCGTGCAGAACCTGGCGCCCGGCGCAGCGGCGAGGCTCGGTCTCGGCGCCGCCGAGCTGCGGGCCCGGTTCCCACGCCTGATCGTGTGCGATCTGTCCGGCTACGGATCGTCGGGGCCGTACGTCGACAAGAAGGCCTACGACCTGCTGGTGCAGTGCGAAACGGGCGTGCTGTCGGTGACCGGCACACCCGACGAGATGGTGAAGACGGGCATCTCCGTTGCAGATCTGGCGGGTGGAATGTACGCCTACTCGTCGATCCTGAGCGCCCTGTTCCACCGCGAACGGACGGGGGAGGCGCTGGCGATCGAGGTGTCGCTGTTCGATGCCCTGACGGAATGGATGAGCCACCCGATCTACGCCACGCTGTACACCGGCGAGCAGCCGCCTCGTTCCGGCGCCGCCCACGCCAACGTCGCCCCGTACGGCCCGTTCCGGGCCGCCGACGGTGTGGTGATCCTGGGCATCCAGAACGAGCGCGAGTGGGCCCGGTTCTGCGCCGAGGTGGTGGAACAGCCGAATCTGATCGCCGACCCGAGATTCGCCACCAACTCGCTGCGGGCCGAGCATCGGGTCCAGCTGACCGAGCTGATCGAGCAAGCCTTCGCCGATCTGAGCGTTGCCGAGGTGCTCGCACGTCTCGACGACGCCCAGATCGCCAACGCCCGCCAGAACGACGTCGCCGGCTTGATCGCCCACCCACAGCTGACCGAACGAGACCGCTGGGGCGAGGTCGACACCCCGGTCGGCCCAGTTCCGGCGCTGCGCCCGCCGGCGATCCTGCTCGGAGCGGACGCGCAAGTCGCCGACCGCTTCGACCCCGTCCCGGCGCTCGGTCAACACACCGAAGAAATCCTCACCGAGTTCGGCCTGCACTGACGGGATGTGCCTGGCACATCCCGTCAGGTGAGGCCGTTGCGGGTGATGGCTTGTTTGGCGATCACGTTGCGGAGCACCTCGTTGGTGCCTTCGCCGACGATCATCAACGGGGCGTCGCGGTAGTAGCGCTCGACGTCGAACTCGGTCGAGTAGCCGTGGCCGCCGTGGATGCGGATCGCGTCGAGGGTCACCTTGGCGGCCATCTCCGAGCAGAACAGCTTCGCCATCCCGGCTTCCATGTCGGCCCGCCGGCCTGAGTCGATGCAGTCGGCGGCGTGGTAGTTGAGCTGTTGGGCGGCCGTGATCTGGGTCGCCATGTCGGCCAGCAGGTTGCCGACCGACTGATGCTGCCAGATCGGCTTGCCGAACGTGTGGCGGTCCTGGGCGTACCGCAGCGCGTCGTCGAAGGCCGCCCTGGCGACGCCGATCGCCCGACCGGCGACCTGGATCCGTCCGGTCTCGAGGCCGGCCATCATCTGTGCGAACCCGCTGCCCTCGGTGCCACCGAGCAGCGCATCGGTGGGCACCTGGCAGTCGTCGAAGTGCAGTTCGCACGACTCGACGCCCTTGTAGCCCAAGCTTGGGGAGGTCGCGTGACACCGTGAAGCCCGGGCTCGGTTGTTCGACCAGCAGGATCGACACCCCGCGATGGCGGGGTTCGGCGGTCGGGTCGGTCTTGCACAGCAACGCAACCAGGCCCGACATGCGGGCGTTGGTGATCCAGGTCTTGGAACCGTTGATCAGGTAGCCGCCGTCGACCGGTGCGGCGACCGTGCGGATCGCTTGCAGGTCCGAGCCGCCGTCGGGTTCGGTGAGCGCCATCGTCGCCCGCAGCTCACCGGTGGCCATGCGCGGCAGGTAGCGCTGCTTCTGCTCGTCGGTGCCGAACCGCAACAGCAGTTTCGACACCACCGAGTGACCACCGAAGGCTCCCGCCAACGACATCCAGCCGCGGCTGATCTCCTCGGTGATCTGGGCATAGCAGCGCGCCGACACGGCCGATTCGCCGTACGGCTCGGGGATCGCCAGCCCGTACACGCCCATCTGCTTCATCTGCTCGATCAACGCCGCCGGATAGGTGTCGGCGTGTTCGAGTTCGTTGACGACCGGGCGCACCTCGTCGTCGACCCAGCGCGCCACCAGCTCGACGATCTGTTGCTCCTCGGCGCTGAGCTGCGACATCTCAGCCGCGTTCGGGCTCGGCGGCCAAGCTCGCCGAGCCGACCCTTGAGAAACAGCGGTGGTTCCTCCGGCATGCCCTGCATGCGGGCTGCGACGTGCGGCCCGTCCGGGTCCCAGACGTGGCAGGTGCCGATGATCCGTTTCCAGCCGTCGTCGTTGGTGCGGTCGCGACCCGAGATCGGGTTCGGTTCGCCCTTCAACTTGGCTTCGGCGGCGCGCATCGACCAGAAGCACTGCATCGCCACCGGTGCCATCGCCAGCAGCAGACGCGGTGGTGTGCGTGCAGCCGCGCGGCCCGCCGAACAGCTCGCGAACCTTGTGGGTGAACCCGCGGGCGATCGACAACCCGACCAGGTTGCCGTAGTGCTCGACGATCGACGGGCACGACCCGGTGGGGTGAGCCTCGAAGTCGACCGTGACGTCGACGATCTCGAGGTGCGGGAACGAGACCTCGAGGCTGACCAGCATGTGATGGATCGTCATCGGCTCGGTGGAGTCGGCGACATACAGGCCGGGCGGCTTCTGGTCGCGCACGCCGCCCTGGATCAGCAGGCGGTCGCTCGGCCTTGCGGTAGGCGCGCACGCGGTACTCGCGGTCGTGCAGCGTCTCGATGCCCTCGGGTTCGGGCGGCAGGATCGAATCGGTCGCGAACATCGTCACGCCCTTGGATGTATCACGGCGGCGAGCGCTCAGCGCAGCTGGAACCCGAGCCCCAGCTCGATCGGCGGCATCGAAGGTGAACATCCCGATGCCGGTCTGGTGGGCGCGACCGGCGACCTCGGTGCGAACCGTCGCACGATCGGCGACAGTCGGACCGTCCCCGAGCACCCGCCCGGTGAACGTCGAATCGACGATCGAGGTGTGCACGAGCGTGGCGCCGACGGCCAGTTCGCCACGCTGGGCGAGCACGGCCAGACGGGCCGATGTTCCCGAACCGCACGGCGACCGATCGACCTCGCCGTCGGCGAAGATCGTGACGTTGCGCTGACGGACGGTGCCGTCGTCGTCGACACCCTGGCGTTCGAACCAGATCGTGCCGTAGCAGCCGCTCAGCCGATCGTCGATCGGATGCCGTGTGGCAGGCGTCGTCGTCGAGCGCCCATCTTGATCGACCGACCCGCTTCGATCAGCGTCGGCAGGTTGTCGGGGGTGATCGTGAGCCCCAGTTGGGCGACGTCGGCTGAGGCGTAGAACGCCCCGCCGTACGAGACGTCGACGACGAACTCGCCGTGCGGGGTGGTGACCGGCGAGGTCGGTCGCCGACACGAAGCTGGGCACGTTCTCGAACCGCACCTGCTGCACCTTGCCGGCGATCGACATCGGCGTGGACGTGCAGCCGGCCCGAGGGCACGTCGACCCAGAGCTCGGTCACCGGTGTCGACGGCGGGGATCCGCTTCGATTCGAGTCGCCCATGTGACGCCGGCGATCGTGCCATGCCCGCAGGCGGTCGAGAACCCGTCCTTGTGGAAGAACACCATGCCGAACGAGCCGACGCCGTCGCGGTCCTCGTCGGCGTCGGGCGGGGTGATGAAGCACCCGTACATGTCGGCGTGGCCGCGCGGCTCGTTGACCAGGAACGCCCGCACGTCGTCGAGATGCTCCTCGCAGAACTGGCGTCGATCGAGCACGGTCGCCCCGAGCGGGCGCTGAACGCCACCGATCACGATCCGGAACGGCTCGCCGCCGGTGTGGTAGTCGATCGTGCTGATCATCGTCGACCCGTCGATATTGCTCATGCGAACTCTGCGCTCGATCGCCCGCTTGCTCGACAGGGTGAACTGCATCACACCGTCGTCGACCGGTGCCTTGGCGATCAGTTTGCGGTCGGCGGAGTAGCTCTGGGTGTTGACCCACGGCTCGCGGTCGCCCTGCTTGGGCAGCATCGGCATCACACGCTGCATGTAGTTGGCCGAGAAGTCGTCGATGAACGGTCGCTGCGCCATGTCGTGGTCGCTCGGGCGCAGCCGGGGAGTGCACTGGTTGGTGCCGGTGGCGCGCATGTGATTGAGCAGGCGACACACGAACTCGCAGATCATGTCGGAGCGCAACGTCCACGAGGCGTTGACGAACCCGAACGACGACGCCATGTTCGGCACGTCGGAGTAGGCGACGCCCTTGTAGGTCCAGGTCTTGGCGAAGTCGAGCGGCTCGCCGTCGATCGAGAAGTCCATCTCGCCGACCGTGACCAACTGCAGCCCGGTCGCCGTGACGATGATGTCGGCGTCGAGGTGCGTTCCCGACTGCAGCTGAATGCCGGTCTCCGTGAACGTGTCGATCTGGTCGGTCACCACCGAGGCATCGCCGGCATTGATGGCCTGGTACAGATCGCTGTTCGGGATCAGGCACAGACGTTGGTCCCACGGGTTGTAGGTCGGGGTGAAGTGCTCGTCGACCAGTTTCGGGTCGAGTTCCTTGCGGGTCAGATCGAGCAGCTTCTTCTTGACCTTGGCAGGCTTGGTGCGGGTCTGCTTGTAGAACAGCTCGCCGAGTCTGATGTTCTTCTGACGGGTGATCGCGTAGGCCACCTTGTCGGGCAGCACCTTGCGGAGCGTGTTGGCGATGATGTCCGTGTCGGGGCGCGACACGACGTAGGTCGGCGAGCGTTGCAGCATCGTGACGTGTCCGGCGTCGGATGCCATGGCCGGCACCAGTGTCATCGCTGTCGCACCTGACCCGATCACGACCACCCGCTTGCCGGCGTAGTCGAGATCTTCGGGCCACTGCTGGGGGTGCACGACCTGACCTTCGAAGCGTTCGATGCCGGGGAAGTCCGGGGTGTAGCCACCCTGGTACGAGTAGTAGCCCGAGCACATGAACAGGAATGAGCACGTGTAGGTGACCGATTCACCCGTGTCGGTCCGAGTGGCCGTGAGCGTCCAAAGCGCCTCGTCGCTCGACCACTCCGCAGTCGTGACCTGGTGGTTGAAGCGGATGTGGCGCTCGATGTCGTACTCGGCCACCGTTTCGCGAAGGTAGGCCAGGATCGACGGGCCGTCGGCGATCGCCTTGTCGGCCTTCCAGGGCTTGAAGCTGTAGCCGAGCGTGTGCATGTCGCTGTCGGAGCGCACACCCGGATAGCGGAAGAGGTCCCAGGTGCCGCCGATGTCGGGCCGCCCCTCCAACATCACGAACGAGCGATCGGGACACTGCTGCTGCAGGTGGTAGGCGGCACCGATCCCCGAGATCCCGGCCCCGACCACGACGACGTCGACGTGTTGCTGTGCAGTCATGCTTCGGAAACTACCGATCGTGGAACGCCGATTCGTATTCGGATCGGGGGTGACGCCACACTTGTGCGATGTCGGTGCCCGTTCGTCTCGCTGTGATCGGCGCCGATCATCTGCACCTGTTCCAGATCGTGGACCGGCTCGCGAGCGCCGGTGTCGAAGCGGTCGCCCACGCTCCGATGGGCGCCATGATCGAGCACTATGCGGGCTGGATGACCGAGTCGGCCGAACGCCAGGTCGACGAGATTCTGGCCGATCCGACCATCGATCTGATCGTCACCGCAGCAGTGCCGAGTGACCGCGCGGCGATCGCGCTCGCTGCGATCACCGCCGGAAAGCACGTCGTCAGCGACAAGCCAGGAGTCACGACCAGCGAGCAATTCGAGCGCCCTCCAAGCGGCAGTCGCTGGACGGCCGGGGCGGCCGTGGACGGTGTTGTTCAGCGAGCGGTTCGAGAATCGGGCGATCGCCGAGGCGGTGCGGCTCGCACGCTCGGGAGCGATCGGAAAGGTCGTGCACGTGATCGGCGCCGGACCGCATTCGCTCAGCGCCGAGCATCGTCCCGACTGGTTCTGGGACGACCGGAAAGTCGGTGGGATCCTCGTCGATATCGGAGCCCACCAAGCCGATCAGTTCCTGGCGATCGCAGTCGGCGCCGATGGGGACGCCGGGCGGTCGGCGACGGTGCGGACCGCTGCGGTCGGCAACGTCGATTGCGCCGAGCATCCGAACATGCAAGACATCGGGTCGATGACGCTCGCAGGCGGGCGGCGTCGTCGGCGATCATCGGCTCGACTATCTCACGCCCGGCCGGCCTCGGGGTGTGGGGCGATGTGCGGCTCACGATCATCGGCACCGAGGGCACGCTCGAGGCACGGGCCAACATCGATCCGGGCGGCGCACCGGGCGGCGAGCACCTGATCCACGTCGACGGCGAGCGGAACGCGGCGGATCGATCTCAGCGACGTGGCCGTCGGCTGGGCCGACGACCTGCTGGCCGACCTTGCCGACGGCGGCCAACGGATGATGTCGCAAGCCCACGTGTTCGCCGTGTGCGAACTCACGTTGGCAGCCCAGGCGACCGCAACGCGGTGGGGGAGTCATGGCTGATCTTCGAGTCGGCGTGGTCGGGATGGGCATCGGCCAACTCCACTTGGCTTCGTGGAGCGAGGTCACGGGTGCCGAGGTCGTGGCGATCGCCGACACCGACCCCGAGCGACGCGTCCGGGCCGCCAGCGACTGGGGCGTCGCCGCCGTGGAGAGCATCGACCAGTTGCTCGGAACGCCCATCGACGTGCTCGACATCTGTACCCCGCCGGCGCTCCACGAGGAGCACATCGTGGCCGGCCTCGCCGCCGGCGTACACGTGATCTGTGAGAAGCCGTTCGTCGACTCGCTCGACGCGATTCGAACGGGTTCGTGCCGTCGCCGACCAGGCCTACGCCGAGGCCGGGGTGCACCTGATGCCGATCCTGCAATACCGCTTCGGTGACGGCGCCGCCCGCGCCAGGGCGCTGATCGACGCCGGGCTCGACGGGCCGGCTCTACACGGCGTCGGCGTCGACCTGGTGGCGGCGCGGCGCCGACTACTACGCGCGGTGCCCCGTGGCGCGGTACGTGGGCAGGCGAGCGCGGCGGCTGCATCCTGACCCACGCCGTCCACATCCACGACCTGCTGACCTGGATCGGCGGGCCGCTCGTCCGAACTGAGCGCGATGACCACCACTCGTGTCAACGAGATCGAGACCGAGGATTGCGCTGCCGCCGTGGGACGAACCGCAGATGGGGCGCTGGTGACGATGAACGTCACGCTCGGTGCAGCGACCGAGTCGAGCCGTCTCACCTGGCACTTCGAACACGTCACGATCCACTCGGGCACCCACCCGTACGACCCGGCCAGCGAGCCGTGGACGTTCGAGTTCCCCGACGACGAAACGGCGGCGAAGGCAGAGCGGTTGTGGGCCGCCGGATCGCCACAACCGCGCCAGTTCACCGGCCAGTTCCAGCAGTTCGTCGACGCCGTCGGCGAAGGTCGCCCGCCACCGGTCACGCTCGACGACGCGAAGGCGACGCTCGAGTTGGTGACGGCGTGGTACCAGTCGGCCCGCACCCGGTCGGTCGAGCGGTTCCCGCTGGCGGCCGATCATCCCGGTCGCGCCTCGTGGCGTCCACCCGGCATCGCATGACGGCACCGCCAAGGGCCAGGTTCGTCTGGCACTTGGAGGAACGGGCAGACTGAGCCGATGCCGACGTTTCCGAAGGACGCCACCTCGCACACCCAGGCGATCAATGCGCCACGCGACCTGGGGATGGACCCCGCCGACTTCGAACGCGCCTCGCGGGGGCTGATCGCCCAGCATCCGACCGGCGTGATCCAGGGTGCCTGGGGCGTCGCCTGGGACATCAACAAGTACGACTTCATCGAGCAGGGTTCGAGCAACCCCGACACGGTCAACCCCAGCCTCTGGCGCCAAGCCCAACTCAACAACATCCATGGCTTGTTCGAGGTGGCACCCAAGGTGTGGCAGGCGCGCGGGTACGACATCTCCAACATCACGTTCATCGAGGGCGACACCGGTTGGATCGTGATCGACCCGCTGACCATCGAGGGCTGCGCCCGCGACTGCCTGGCGCTCGCCAACGACCAACTCGGTGAGCGTCCGGTCACGGCGGTGATCTACACCCACTCGCACACCGATCACTTCGGCGGTGTGCTCGGGGTCACCACCCAAGCAGATGTCGACGCCGGGCGCTGTCGCATCATCGCCCCAGAGCACTTCCTGCGCGAGGCGATCTCCGAGAACGTGATCGCCGGATTCGCGATGGCGCGTCGGGCGATGTACCAGTTCGGCCCGCTGCTGCCGGCCGGCCCGCGCCAGCACGTCGACTGCGGGCTCGGCAAGGCGATCCCGTTGTCGCCTCCCGGGCTGATCGCCCCCACCGAAGACATCACGTATACCGGCGAGGAACTGATCGTCGATGGCGTGCGGATCATCTTCCAGCTCACGCCGGAGACCGAAGCGCCGGCCGAGATGAACTTCTTCTTCCCTGACCGGATCGATGGTGGAGGCGGCTGGCTGTGCATGGCCGAGAACTGCTCCCACAACATGCACAACCTGATCCCGATCCGCGGTGCCCAGGTGCGCAACTCGTTGGCGTGGTCGAAGTACATCGACGAGGCGATCGACCTGTTCGGCGACGACACCGAGATCATGTTCGCCTCGCACCACTGGCCGCGGTGGGGCGCCGACGACGTCAAGGGCTTCCTGCGCAAGCAGCGCGACATGTACCGCTACATCCACGACCAGACGATGCGCCACGCCAACCACGGGCTGACCCCGTTCGAGATCGCCGAGCTGATCGAGTTCCCTGAGGAGTACCGCACCGAGGCCCACACCACCGGCTACTACGGTCACCTCGCCCACAACGTGAAGGCGGTCTACCAGCGCTACCTCAGCTGGTACGACGGCAATCCGGCCAACCTCTACAAGCTGCCACCGACCGAGGTCGGTCGTCGCTACGTCGAACTCGCCGGTGGCGCCGAGGCGCTGCTCGCCAAGGCGCGCCAGTCGTTCGACGCCGGCGACTATCGGTGGGTCGCCGAGGTGGTCGGACACCTGGTGTTCACCGATCCGACCAACGTCGACGCCCGCGAGCTGCAGGCCGACGCGTTCGAGCAGATCGGATACCAGAGCGAGTCGGCGACGTTCCGAAACGCCTTCCTCACGGGTGCCCAGGAGCTACGCAACGGCAGCCCCAATCGCAACGCGGCGATGCGCCGCGGCTACCTCGACGCGATGACGGTCGACCAGCTGATGGACTCGACGGCGGTGCGCCTGAAGGCCGAGGAGGTCGGCGGGCTCGACGTCACGGTGAACCTGCACTTCACCGATGTCGACCAGGACTGGCGGGTCGTGATCTCGAACCGGGCGATGCACACGACGCTCGCCACGGCGGCCGAGCCCGACGCCACCGTCACGCTCGATCGATCGGTCGTGATCGAGATCAGTTCCGCCGAACTCACTGCCGGGCGCAGCGATCGAAGCCGGACGTGCCGTCGTCGACGGTGATGAACAGCATTCCTGGCGATCTTCGACCATCTCGACGTGTTCATGTCGATGTTCCCGATCATCGAACCCTGATATCGAGTCCCGGGCCGATCCGTCGGCGGCTCAGGCGCTCGTCCAGCAGTTCGCTGCCGTCGCAGCCTGCGACCTGGCGGCGTTGATCCCCGGTCGAGTTGATCACGCCCGCCGTCGCCAAGATCGCGACCGACCGATCGTGAACGGTCAGTCGATGACGACGCTGGCGGAGCTCGAACGACCGAACACCTCGGGGGCGTAGATCTCTTCGGCCCGCGCGGGCGGTACCACGAACTCGCCGGGCGTGGTGGCTCGGGCGATGTAGGTGTACTCGTAGGTGCCGCCGGGCAGGTAGCTCGTGAACGCCTCGGCCCGGTCGTCGCGCAGGTTCTGGTGCTCGAACCAGTTCCAGCCCCAGAACCACCTGGACGGCGAGACCACGTCGGACTCGTCGGGGGGAGTGCTCTGCGACACGAGCAGCGCCGGGTTGACGGGTTCCAGACCGGCCGGCAGCGGGTCGATCAGGGCGACGTGGGTACGGCGAGCGTCGGCGACCATCGTGAGTCGCACTCGCACCGAGGCGCCGGCCTTGATGTGCCACACGCCGTCGGCGTCGCGGGTGACGTCGGCATGGATCGTCGACGCCCTCGTAGACCCGGTCGACCACGAAGCCCTCGTCGCGAGCATCGAGTTTGCAGATCGATCGGGGCGTAGCGCAGACCCGAGCCGGTAGTACAGGCGACCCTCGCCGTCCTTCTGCACGATCAGGTCGGTGTCGCCGGCGTCGACCAACTCGCTCATCGGCACCAGCGTCGAGGCGCGGTCGGTGGTGCGACCGTCGAACGAGTGCTCGAAGGCGTACAGGTCGCCCAGCCACGCCCTGGCCACGAAGTCGGGGGTGATCGACTCGAACGTGTCGAAGTAGCGGTTGAGCGCCAGCAGGATGAATGCGTTCTCGTGGGCGTTGTTCCAGCGCCCACGGGTCTGATGTCCGAGCAGACCGTTGACCGTCTTGACGATCAGATCGCTGTCGGGCGTTTGCGGTGATCAAGCGCGTCGAGGATGATGCCATCGGTCTTGCGTTCGCTCTGGGCGATCAGAGTAGGCGTTCTCGTCGTAGCCGGTGGCGAACGTGGCGGCGTTGGCCGTCTCGACGGCGCCGTTGGCGAAGCGACGCTCGATCTCCTGGCGAAGATCGGGGTCGGTGATCGACGGCCACAGCCACGCCACGGCGTCGAGTTCGAGGTCGTCGCCGACCGTGCGGTACAGGTCGGTCGCCTTGCCGACGTCGGTGCTGCCGGCCTCGCCTCGCACGTACAGGGCGTAGGCGCTGAGCGTGTTGCGGATCTGTTGACCGTACTCGGACGGGAAGTAGCTGCTCGATGTTCGGCGAGGTGATCGAGCGCCCGATTCAGGGTGTCGGTCGGAACCAGGTAGCCGGCGGCATCGGCGAGCACCGAGCGCGTGCGTCGACTGGATCGACTGCCCACGGGATCGAAAGGCGACCACGTTGCCAGTACGGGAATCCGCCGTCGTCGTTCTGGAGCGCGGCCAACTTGGTGATGTCGCGACCGACTTGGGCGTCGAGCTCGGCAGCGTCGGGCAGTCCGTCGGCGTCGAAGGCGTCGAGCACGTCGCGCAGAGCGGCGACCGCCATGATCCGCGAGGCGTACCCGTCGGCCGAATCGAACCGGTACTCGACGAGGTACAGCACGGCGTCGGTGAGGGCTTGCAGGGCGGTCGCCGAGGTGCCGATCTCGAGCCCGCCGAACTGCGGGAACACCCCGGTCGGCGCCAGCATCGGTTGTGCCACGGCACCGTCGTCGATCACGCCGTAGGTCGCGAACGCCTCGGCGGTGGCCGGGGTGTAGACCGGCAACTCGATCTCGGCCGCGTCGGCGAAGTCGCCACTGACGGTGACGACCCGGAAGCGGGCGGTGCCGACCTGGTCGGTGGTGACCGGGAAGCGGACTTCGACTGCGGTCGTTGGCCGGCACCGTGACGCGCTTGCCGGCCGGGCCGATGATCGCGAGGTTGGCGACCTGGAGGGCGACGTCGACGACGAGGTCCTGGTCGGTCTGGTTCTGGACCACGATCGGCAGCTCGGACCGGTCGCCGAAGTTCAGGAACCGCGGCGCCGACGGGCGGACCTGGAGCGGCAACCGGGCCGTGATCGTCGACTCACCCTTCCCGAAGTGATCGGCGCCGTCGACCGCCACGGCCATCACTCGGTAGCGGGTCAGGTTGTCGGGCAGCGGAACGTCGATCGTGACCGTGCCATCGGCGCCGGTCGACTCCTCGGGGCGTACACGGCGAGGGCGTCGAAGTTGGAACGCAGGTCGATCGGTGGATGCGGCCGACTGGTCGCCGCCGCCGGTCGCGAGGTCGCCGTCGGCGGCGGCGGCCTCGGCGGCGGGCTCTTCGGCCGCGGCGTAGCTGTCGTCACTCACCGCGGCGGTGGCGTCCGGTGCGCCGGCGTTGCGGGCCGATTCGCTCTGGTCGGTCACCAGATCGGAGCGCGCCAGTTGCACGCTCGACCTGGTGTACTGGGCATTCAGGTTCGCCCACACCTGTTGGTAGAACACGCTCAGCGGATCGACCAGTTCGTATCCGGTCAGGACAGCACCGCCTCGTCGACGACCACGATCGCCACGTCGGCACCGCTGACCGGCTCACCGTCGGGGCCGCGCACCTCGACCGTGACCGTCGTGTCGTCGCCAGGCTGGACCGCCGTCGCGGCCGGCGTGGCGATGACATCGAGCGTCCGCGTGACGGGAGGGATCGACAGCGTGATCTGACCGCGTGCGTAGGCCGTGCGGAGCGGAAGGTCGGGCAGCTGGAGTACCGTCGTCGGCGGTGCGCACGGCGCTGCCGACCATGTCGATCCGCACCGTCAGGTTGGGGATCGTGGGCGTCTTCGATCGGGATCGTCGACGACGGCGCTGCCGTCTTCGCTCTCGAACGTGTGGGTCGAGACGATGCCTTGCCGCGACCACGGTGACCAGCCCGGTCGCCGGCGAGAACGGCGCCTGCACCAGCAGTTGGGCGGTGTCGCCGGGTGCGTAGGTCTCGTGGTCGGGCACGATGTTGACCGATTCGAGCTCGACGTTGCGGTTCGGCCGGCCCTCGCCGCCGGTGACCCATTGCGTCAGCTCGGTGCGGTTGCGGTGCCCGCTGTCGTCGACGATCACCGCCGTGATCCGATACGTGCCACCGACTTCGGTGGCGAACTCGCAGCGCATCGACTCGTCGGTGGCGTCGTCGGTCGACGTGATCGTGCAGGTGGTCTCGTCGGCGACCTGCTCGGTCCAGGTGCCGTTGGCGAACACCCATTCGAGACGCCCGGCCACGACGTCGACCGAACGGCCCGGCACGAGCTGCACCGTCGACGTCGGTGACGACGGCGTCGATCCGCAGCGGCTGCCCGCGCTCGACGAACGTGCGGTCGCTTCGCAATCCGACGTAGAACTCGGCCGAGTGCACGAGCAGTGACGTGCTCGATGCCCACGCCTGGCGGTTCACGTCGAACACGGTGGCTTCGGCCGTGACCGAGGTCGGCAGGTCGACATCGGGTCCGTCGAAGTCGATCTGGAGGTAGTGCGTGCCGTTGGCGTCGGTGCGGCCGGTGAACTGCTCGTACTCGGTGTCTGGCCATAGCCGGGACCGCAGTCGAAGCAGTCGTACGACGACGTCGGCGGCGTACGAGTCCTCGTACACCGAGTAGCCGCCGTACCACCACGGCTGCCAGATCCCGAACGTGAACTCGTCCCAGTTCGGGGGGCTGTAGGTGGTCGTCGCTGGTGCTGACCAGCCAGTTCACCTCGGCGTCCGGGAGCGGACCGCCCGAGTAGTAGTCGGCATCGACGGCGACGGTTGCCGGCCGCGCGGTGTAGTGCGGCCCGGCCGATTCGTTGCGGGCGGTCACTTCGAACTCGGGAGTGCGGAACTCCTGGACCTGGAAGGTGTGCGTAACCGCCGCCGTACGGAGCTGGAGGCGGCGCCGTTGAGTTGGAAGTCGATCCAAGCCTGGCCGAGGTTGGAACCCTCCGGTACGTCGATCGCTGATGTTGAAACCGCCGAGCGCGTTGAGATCGACCGTGCCGGTACCGATCTGATTGCCCTGCGGATCCCAGGCCTGGTACGTGACCGTGACCTCGCCGCCGAACAACGCCAGCTGGGCGTCCTCGGTGCGAGCGAAGCGGCGCACCCAGCCGGTCACCCGGGCCGTCTCGCCGGGACGGTAGATGCCACGATCGTCGAAGATGTACCAGCGGCTCTCGTCGGAGATATCGCTGGCCTTCCAGCCTTCCCACCAGTCGGAGGGCAAGAAGGCGGTGCGGTCGCCGCCGTTGGCCCACAGTCCGAGGATTCCTTCGGTGCCGAGTTCGAGCTCGGCCAAGCCTTCCTCGTCGGTGGTGGCGATTCGGCCGTCACCGAGCAGTTCGACCGGTACGCCGCCGACCGGCTTGCCGGTTGTCAGGTCGGTGGTCCAGATCAGCAGGTTCTGATCGTCGAAGAAGGCGTCGACGGCGAGCGTGGTCTTCTGCACCCAGGCGATGGTCGGCCGGTTGCGCCAGTAGTCGTCGTCGTTCTCGCTGAAGACTCGCGTCGGCTCGACACGAACGACGAGCTGGGATCCGGTCTGGTTGAACGGCGATGACAGATCGATCGCGGTCTCGATCCATTGGTCGGCTGCGGCGTCGATCTCGATCACTTCGTCGTAGACGACCTGCCACTCGGGGGCGGGCTCGTCGGCGTTCGACCACTGGTCTTCGAGGTAGTCGCGGTACTCGTCGAGGTTGGCCGGGGTGACGGCCCATGCCATCGACGTGGATCGAGTCGTGGTTGATGCTCGAGACGGACACGAGCGGCTTGTCGGCGGTGGGGTCGGTCGTGATCCATTCCCGGTTGAGACCACGCAACTCGGGCGGTGCCGATCCGACTCGAACTCGATCGAGACGTCGTCGCCGAGCGTCTGCCCGAACACGTCGGTCAGGTCGCCGTCCAGCGTGACGGTGTACGTCGGTGCGGCCGGCTGTGGCCCCGGCAGGTCGATCACGCCGCCGTAGACGTCGATCCGCAGTCCGGGGATCGCCGGTGACACGGATACCTGGTCGGCACTGAACGCCTCGGGTCGAGTGGGTTGCTGAACCGGATCGTGAGCGGCACGCCCGGCGTGCAACCGTCGCCCCAGTCGCACGACGTGCCGGTGACCTTCAGCTGGCCGAACGTGCGTGCCTGATACGTATCGGCAGCGGACGAGACCGTGAGCGGCCCCTCGGCCGACGGGGTGTTGGGGCCGATCGTCGATCTTGAGCTCGGTGTCGGCCGGACAGCTCGGTGATCGGGCCGGAACGCGACGGCGCGTGAGTCGAGGGCGATCCGACGGCACTCTTGGCAGCCGGTGTCGGCGTCGATCTCGGCGGCGGTCGCCAGCCGAACGGGCCACGGCTTGCCGGCCGCGTCGAGGGTGGTGACCTCCAGCACCGCTGCGGCGTCGACGCGCTGGTCGAACACGGCGACGAACACCGGTGTCAGCGGCATGCTCTCGGTGTCGCCCGACGAACCGGTGACGGTCGGGGTCGGCGTGCGTGAACGACCACGAGACCGCCTCTGCGAGCGTCGCACCGTTGGCGGCCTCGGTGCCCTTCGGCATGACGACCTCGTAGCTGGTCGCGGCCGGGAGCCGATCGATCACCCCGGGCACCAGCTCGAATCGCAACGTGCGTGTGCCGATCCAGCGCCAGCGGCCCTCGATCGCCGGAGTGACCTGGACCGGCACGTCGGCGGCGTCGAGTTGGTCGAGCGTGGCGAGCGGCACCATCGGCTGATCGAACGTGACGCTCAGGAACGGGGCGATGTCGACTGCGCCCTCCGGCTGGTAAGCGCAACACGTCGAGCGGCCCGCTGGTCGGGGGGCTCCGCGTCGCCACCGTCACCGGCGGGCGGGAACGGCGTGTCGATCGTGTCGCCGACGAGCGGCGGCAGCAGGGTCTCGGCCGGCCGGTTGAAGTCCTGCTGGTCGGTGGCCGGCACGACCCACGCGGTGAGCCGTTCGAAGATCGCCGTCAGTTCCGCTTCGGTGAGTGGGTCCCCGTCGACGACCTCGATGTCGCTCGCGGTCTGCGCCGCTGCCCCTTCGCTGAGGCGCAGGCCGAGCTGGAGCGGCCGCCGACCTGGTCGGTGGCGTCGACGCCCGTCGACCGAAACGACCGGTTCGTCGCTGATCGTGTTGGTCGGTTAGGTGCTGTCGGTCGGCGAGTCACCGTCGTCGTCGCCGCCGCCCCAGCAGCCGGTCAGGAGGAGGGCGCCGACGATCAACGCTGCGCCCGTCCGCTGTCGTGATCCCGTCCGGCCTGTCATCGCGCCACCCATCTCGTCGTCGTCGTCAACATTACGAACGCTGCTCGGCGTTTGACGTGGCAAGAAGCGGTTCTGAGTTCCCGAAAACTTCATTGGATCGCCTCAGCGTGTCGATGACGTGCCAGAGTGGTGTCGTCCTTCGCCGACGACATTCGCGCGACGTGCACCGTCGTGAGGGAAGTAGCGATGTCGGATCAGAACGCCGTCGACTTTGCCCTGCTGGTCGCTGCGGTGCGGCGTCGGCGCCGTCATGCTCGCCCACGGCATCAACCACATCATCGGCGGCGGCAAGATTCCCGGCGTCGCGCAAGTGGTTCGAGTCGCTGGGCATGCGACGGCCGCTGGTGCAGGCGTGGCTCGCCAGCATCACCGAGGTCGCAGCGGGCGCATCGCTGATCCTCGGACTGCTGACACCGCTGGGCGGTGCCGGCGTGGTCGGCACGATGACGGTGGCGTGGATCATCAACCACCGCGGCAACGGGTTCTTCATCTTCCGTCCCGGCGAGGGTTGGGAGTACGTGATGACGCTGGTGTTTTGCGGCGTCGCGATCGGCACGGTCGGCGCCGGTCGTTGGTCGCTCGACCGCGCGCTCGGTATCGATGACGACCTGGTCGGCGTCCCTGGATTGCTGCTGGCTGGCGGCGCCGGCGGCGTCGGCGCGGTGCGTACTGCTCGCCGCCTTCTGGCGCCCCAAGAAGTCCTGAGCTGGGAGCCGTCTAGCACAACTCCGACTGTCACGGCGCCCAGACGATCGGCGTCCAGCGCAGGATGTCGACCGGCTCGACGACGCCGTCGGCTCCGTCGGCGATCTTGGTGCCGATCACCTCGAACCGGGTGAGGCGGCCCGAGCCGGCCGGCGACCGCTCGAGCGGGGTGTGGCGGAACTCGATCAGGTCGCCCTCGTAGGCCGGGCCGATGTGGTCGCAGCCGTCCCAGGCGACGATCGCCGCCAGCCCGGGAAGCATGCGGGTCAACGAACCCTGAGCCAGACCCTTGCACGTGGCCGCCGTACACGAGCCGTCGGCCGTTGGCCGTCAGCGTGACGTCGCGGTGCACTGCGGCCTGATTGAACGTCAGTCGGGCGAACGGCGCAGCCAGATCGACATGGTCGCGGAGTGGGTCGATCTTGGTGTCGTCGACGGTCCATTCGGTCGCCGGCATGCCGGACAGGTCCCAGCTCGGGGTGAGCGCGACGAGTTCGTCGAGCGGGCTCGGGTCGGACGGCCCGGGGATCGTCGTCGGCGTGGCCTGGCTGGGACGGACCGCGACCTCGAACGAGCGCACAGCGCTCGTACTCGACGACGGGACCGTGCTCGCTGCTGGTGGTGATGCCCAGCCACACCTTGCCTCGGAACTGGTCACCCTTCGGGGCCGAATCCTTGAGGCCCAGCACGGTGGTGACCGTCGAGAGCGTCTGGCCGACCTCGACCGGTCGCAACACCCGCACCGAGCGGTAGTACAGGTTGGCGATCGCCTGGCGGGTCGCCATCGTGGTCTGGCCGATCGAGTACTGCAGCACCAGGCCAGGGTTGGCGAGCAGGCCGGTGCTGCCGCTGGCGGCACGGTACTTGGTGGCGTCGGCCACCATCAGGTGCTGATCGCCGGTGACGGCGCGGTAGATCGCGTTGTCGGCCTCGGTCAGCGTGATCGAGGGCAGCGGTGGCAGGGTCGCCCCGACGCTGAAGTCCTCGTACATCGGGCCGAGCTGGGAGGTGTCGAACATAGTGACTCGGGCATCGTGGCACCCGCCAGCCATCTCGCTCCCGACGCCGATCTCGCCACCGTGACAGGGGTGCTGTTCGCGGCAGGTCTACGGTGTGTGCCGTGACTGACGAGCAGCGACCCTACGGCGGCGGAACCAGCGACCCAGCCCTCAAGCGAGTCCGCACGCGGCACTTCCAGCGCGCCAAGGAGCAGGGCATCAAGATCACCGGGCTGACCAGCTACGACTTCCTGTCGGCGTCGATCTTCGACGAGGCGGGGATCGACTTTCTGCTGGTCGGTGACTCGGCCGGCAACACGGTGTTCGGCTACGACACCACGATCCCGGTCACGCTCGACGAGCTGATCCCGCTCACCCGCGCCGTGGTGCGCGCCGTCAGCCGGGCATTGGTGGTCGCCGACCTCCCGTTCGGGTCGTACGAGAACGGTCCCGACGAGGCGCTCGCCTCGGCGATCCGATTCATGAAGGAGACCGGCGCCCACGCCGTCAAGCTGGAGGGCGGCGTTCGCAGCGCCAAGCAGATCAAGCGGATCGTGCGGGCCGGCATTCCGGTGATGGCACACATCGGGTTACACGCCCGCAGAGCGAGCACGGGCTCGGTGGCCACATCATCCAGGGTCGCGGCGAGGAGGCCGATCAGTTGCTGGCCGACGCCCACGCCGTCGAGGACGCCGGCGCGTTCGCCGTGGTGATGGAGATGGTGCCGTCGGCGATCGCCGGTCAGGTCACCAAGGAGCTCGACGATCCCCACGATCTCGGTCGGTGCCGGTCCGAACTGCGACGGACAGCTCCTGGTCTGGAGCGATTGGGCCGGCTTCACGCGTGGCCGCATCCCGAAGTTCGTCAAGCAGTACGCCAACATCGCCCAGACCCTGCTCGACGCCGCCACGGCCTTCCGCGAGGACGTCGAGTCGGGCGTCTATCCGGCGCCCGAGCACGAGTACGGCGAGTAGCCCGTGTCGAACGGGGCAACCGGGATCGTCCCGGTCATCGACCTCGACGGCGACCCTGTTCGGATCGGTCAGCAGATCGGCACCGCCTGTCGCGAGCGTCGGCTTCTTCCAGATCGTCGGACATGGACTCGACCCAGCGATCGAGGCCGCCGGCTGGGAGGCGGCGGCCGAGTTCTTCCGACTCCCGCTCGCCGACAAGATGGCGGTCGCGATCCCACCGGGCGACGCCTACGGCTACGGCCCGTTCCAGGTCGAACACCTGGCCGCCAGCCTCGGTGACGACACCCCACCCGACCTCAAGGAGACGTTCTCGATCGGCCCCAGCTGGGAGTTGTGCCAGGCACAACTCCCAACTCTGGAGATGGCGGATCCGGCGGCGGCGTTCGTGTTCTCGCCGTCGTTGTGGCCGCCGGCCCTGCCCGGCCTCGAATCGGCGCTGCGCGTCGTACTACGACGCGCTGGCGCGCGGTGGTCGAACGAGTGATGGAACTGATGGCGATCGGGCTCGGCCTCGACGAGGACTACTTCGCGCCGTTCATCGATCGCCACACGTCGGCGTTGCGGTCGCTCCACTATCCCGATCTTGGCGGGTCACGGCGTGCTGCCCGGCCAATTGCGAGCCGGCGCTCACTGTGACTACGGCACGTTGACGCTGTTGCGCCAGGACGACGCCCCCGGCGGTCTCCAGGTGCGAGACATCGGCGGAGTGTGGCACGACGTCCCGGCCGTCGACGGCGCCTACGTGGTCAACGTCGGCGATGCCCTCGCCCGCTGGACCAACGATCGCTGGACGGAGCACGCTGCATCGCGTCGTGGTGCCGCCGGCGGACGCCGGGCGAGATTGCAGCCGCCAGTCGATGGCGTTCTTCCACAACGCCAATTGGGATGCCGTGATCGAGTGCCTGCCGTCGTGTCTCGATCCCGGTGAGCGCCCGAAGTCGGCGCCGATCACGGCGGGTCGTCACCTGATGGACAAGTTCCTGAGCACCCAATCGTGAGCGATCCGGTGGCCCGGCCGGACTTCCGGACGTTCAAGCCGCGTCGCCGGCAGCTGACCCCGGCCCGTGCCGAACTGTTCGAGCGGCTGGCGCCGGTGTGGTGCCTCGACGAGACGGGCGGCCGACTCGACCCGATCGAAGTGTTCGGTCGCTCGGCGCCACTCGTGCTCGACATCGGGATCGGGTTCGGCGACTCGCTCACCACGACCGCCGCCGCCGAGCCCGACGTCGATCTGATCGGTGCAGACGTACACACGCCCGGGGATCGCCTCGACGTTGGCGCGGATCGAGTCGATGCGGTTCTCGAACGTGCGGCTCGTGCACGGCGACGCGCTGGTGTTCGCTGTCCCGGTTGGCCCCCGGCTCGCTGGCCGGCATCCGGATCTACTTCCCCGACCCGTGGCCGAAGAACCGCCAACGCCATCGCCGGATGACGAGCGCCGCCAACGTCGACCGGTTCGTCTCGCTGCTGGCGAAGGGTGGCACGCTTCACGTCGCCACCGACATCGTCGAGTACGCCGCCGACACGCAAGCGATCTGCGACGCCCACCCAGATCTCGGCGGCGGAGTAGTCGACCGCCCCGATTGGCGCCCGATCACCCGCTACGAGCACAAGGGCCTGTCGGTCGGTCGCACCGTCACCGACCTCATCTACCACCGCACCTGACGGGATGTGCCAGGCACATCCCGTCATCGGTCAGGTGTGGATCGAGATCAGGGAGCGGAAGCGGCCGGTGAAGGCGGCTGTCATCGCAGCCAGCAGCGATGCCGCCAGCACGATCAGGCCGACGATCTTCGTCGAGTTCGCCACGTCGTCGGTGACCGAGAGCACCATCGCCACGGCGCCGCCGAGCCATCCGACGGCTGCGATCCGGAGCGACACCCGCTCGACGAACGTCAGCTCCGGGTCGTCGGCGACGGCCGTCGAAGGTGCCCCATCGTCGCGCATCAGACGCTCGATCCATCGTACCGGCGTCGTCACCGCGAGGACGACGAGTGGTGCCCACACGAGGGCGATCGCCGCCAACCACACACTCGCCGCTGGTGGTCATATCGTCACCGTGATCGAGCCCGGAGACGATTGCATCGCCGCCGTACACCGCGAGGGCGGTGGTCAGCAGAGCGAGCAGCGCCTTGACGTAGCGCAACACGAGCCCGCGCAGCTTCAGGATGTGGCGCGCCATCCCGTACTCGACCTTGGCGACCTCCTCCAACAGTGAACGCGACTTCGACGCCGCCAACTCGAACAGGCCGTCGGCGCGTCCGATGTCGTCGGTTCCTCGTCCCAGCCCGCCGTACACGTCGAGTTGGCGATCGATCGCCGCCCGCGAGGCGTCGTTGGTCGGCACCAGCAGTTCGACGATGCGCGGGTCCTCCCGGATCCGCGCCAGGTCGGCTTCGGCAGACCGACCGAGCTCGTCCGACGGCATCCGCAGCGACGTCAGCGTGAAGCGCGGGGTGAACACCTCACCGCCGTTTCCGCCGAGGTGGTTGGCGTGGAAGTAGAACCGTGTCAGGTCGGCGAACAGCAGCCAGAGGGCGGCCGCCGGGACACCCAGGATCGCCAGCACGGCGACCACCAGAGAGACGTCGGCGGCGTCGATCGTGCCGACCAACAGCGACCGCAGCAGGCCCGTCACCGAGTCACGTGCCACCACCGGCAGCACGACCAGCAGGCCGGCGCCGGAGAGCATGCCGACCGCGATCCGATGGAGGGTCGACAGTCTGACCTCGCAACGGGCCACGAAGGCCCGCGCCGCAGCGCGCTCGTCAGCTGTCAGACCCGCTTCTGAATCGTCGGCGGCAGTCATCCGAGGACCGTCCACCGCGATGACGGGTTGGATGACGGGTTGTGCCTGGCACATACCGTCATGGTCAGGCGAGCTTCTTGTACTTGAGACGGTGAGGTTGTTCGGGGTTTTCGCCGAGCACCTTCTGCTTGTACTCCTCGTACTCGCTGAAGTTTCCTTCGAACCAGCGCACCTCGCTGTTGCCCTCGAACGCCAACACGTGGGTGGCGATCCGGTCGAGGAACCAGCGATCGTGGGAGATCACGACGGCGCATCCGGGGAACGATTCGAGCCCTGATTCGAGCGCCCGCAGTGTGTCGACGTCGAGGTCGTTGGTCGGCTCGTCGAGCAGCAGCACGTTGCCGCCGGACTTGAGCAGCTTGGCGAGATGGACACGGTTGCGCTCGCCGCCCGACAGCTTGCCGACCAGCTTCTGCTGGTCGGTGCCCTTGAAGTTGAAGCTGGCGACGTAGGCCCGGCCGTGGATTTCGCGGTTGCCGACCACCATGTGCTCGACGCCCTCGGTGATCTCCTCGTAGACCGTCTTGTCGGGGTCGAGGTCGTCGCGCGACTGGTCGACGTAGCTGAGCTGCACCGTGTCGCCGATCTTGATCGATCCGGCGTCGGGCTGCTCCTGACCCGTGAACATACGGAACAACGTGGTCTTGCCGGCACCGTTGGCACCGATGATGCCGACGATCCCGGCCGGCGGCAGCGTGAACGAGAGGTCTTCGATCAGGAGCTTGTCGCCGAACGCCTTCTTGAGATTGTCGACCTCGATCACGGTGTCGCCCAGACGTGCGCCCGGTGGGATCGCGATCTCCAACGTGTTGCTGGTGTCGCGCTCGGCCTCGGCCTCTGATTGCAGCTTGTCGTAGGCGGCGAGCCGCGCCTTGCCCTTGGCCTGACGTGCCTTCGGCGACATCCGTACCCATTCGAGTTCGCGTTCGAGCGTGCGACGGCGGGCGACGTTCGACTTCTCCTGCAGGGCGAGCCGCTCTTGCTTCTGCACGAGCCAGCTCGTGTAGTTGCCCTCGAACGGGAAGCCCTTGCCGTTGTCGAGTTCGAGGATCCACTGCGCCACGTTGTCGAGGAAGTAGCGGTCGTGGGTGATCGCCACCACCGTGCCGGCGTAGTCCTGCAGGAAGCGCTCCAACCAGAACACCGACTCGGCGTCGAGGTGGTTGGTCGGCTCGTCGAGCAGCAACAGGTCGGGACGGCTGAGCAGCAGGCGACACAGCGCCACGCGACGCTTCTCGCCGCCGGACAGGGTGGTCACCGGCGAGTCGTCGGGAGGGCAGCGCAGGGCGTCCATCGCGATGTCGACGTTGCGCTCGAGGCTCCAGGCGTCGGCTGCGGCGATCTTGTCTTCGAGGGCCGCCTGCTGCTTGCCGATCTTGTCGTAGTCGGCGTCGGGATCGGCCCACATCGCCATGACCTCGTTGTACCGGTCGATCAGCGACTGCACCTCGGCGACGCCGTCCATCACGTTCTCTTTGACGGTCTTGGACGTCGTCGAGGTGCGGCTCCTGCGACAGGTACCCGACCGAGATACCAGGGGTGAGGCGAGCCTCGCCGGAGAACCCGTCATCGAGCCCGGCCATGATCTTGAGCAGGCTCGACTTGCCGGCGCCGTTCGACCCGATCACGCCGATCTTGGCGCCCGGATAGAACGACAGCGAGATGTTCTCGAGCACCGTCTTGTCGGGCGGATAGTGCCGGGCCAGCTTGTAACAGGTGTAGATGAACTCGTGAGCCATGGTGCAGGGCAGGCTATCTGCGCCGCTCCTACGGCCGTCCGGACCATCGGCTGACCGTCGCAAGATGGACGGGAGCAACCATCTTGCCGGTCTGTCGGTCGTAGCCCTCCGATGCGACCGCCGTGCTGTTCGCCCAACTCCCCTCGACCATCAAGCTTGGCCACTCGCAAAGATGAGGCAGACCGTCATGGGCGGCCCGGAAAGGCACCTCGGTACCACGCCCACGGGCTTTGTCGAGAGGCGTTCGCCACCGTGATTGCGGGCGGACTGCAAAGGCGGGCGGACTGCGAACGACGCGTGCGCCGTCCGTTCAGCCCTGAGGAGCAACAATCGCGGGGGCTTCGAGGTCGTTGTTGTCGATGACGAGGCACGCTCGTTCGGCGGGACGGCATGCCTCCAAGTACCGGGTCCAACCGTGTCGATAGCGAGGCCATCGGGCACGATCGAGCCGTTCGTCGATGAGACTGGCGCGCCTTGACGGCCCGGTGGGAAGGTCCGCTAGCAGGAACTCCAGCCATCTCCTGTCCAGGCGCTCGTCAGCAACGAGGAACACACTGTGGTCCCAGAAGGAGCGAAGCTCGGATCGTTGGAGGAAGAGTCCATCGAAGATCAACAACGTCGCACCGCTGACCGCTGCCACCTTGTCCACGACTTCGTCGCTGGGTTCATCGAAGACGCCCACACGGACGCTCGGCGCACCCTCGGCGAAAGGAGCGAGGAGTTCATTGACGATGGCGGCGAGCTGATGAGAGTCGAGGTAGTAGCCGTCCGGAGAACTCGGCCCCAGCCGCAGGCGCTCGGATCGCGGTTGATGGAAGGAGTCAGTCGTTGACCGCAACGTTGCGAGACCTAACGTGGTGAACCGCGACGCCAACTCGTCAGCGAAGGTTGACTTGCCCGCTCCGGAACGTCCGTCGATCGCCATGAGTAGTCGCTCTTGCTTTGAAGCCGCCGCAATGACGTGCCGCACAACGGCTGACAGGACGCGCTCGTGAGCCTCGGTGATCACAGGGTTCGGGTTGCCATCGAGGCCTACGGGCATACAACATGTTGGCACGACCTACCGATGCCAACGATCCAGGCCGACCTGACAGGTTTGCAGCGACTGGCAAGATGGAGATCGGCCGCTGCGGTCTACGCTGACGGTGGCATTTGTCCCGGCCAGCTGAGACTCGTCGCTGCGGACCGGTCGTCAGGTGGAGCGATAACGCCATCCGCTGTCGTCATCGCTCGAGCTGAAAGCGCCTCTGCTCGGTCCCATCAGCTGCGCAGGGCGGCGAGGCGGGATTCGGGTGATTTCGGCGTACTCGTCGGCGCTGAGATCGGGGGTGCGTTCACCTACAGGAAGCACGATCGTGCCGTCGGCTCTGATGTTGTAGATGCGTCCGTGTTGGTCGCCGCGGGTCTTCCATCGTTCTCGGTGTTTGAACCGGTTGTGGCCGCCGCATTTGATGGCGCCGTTGCGCTGATCGGTGCCGCCACCGTCATTCCACTCGGCGATGTGATCGACTTCGCACATCCTGGCGGCGAGCCGGCAGCCAGGGTGGGTGCACGTGCGCGTCAGCAACATCGCCGCTGCTCGGGCGTGACCCGTGAACAGGCGTTGCTTGCTGCCGAAGTCGATCACGACGCCGTCGGAATCGACGACGACTCGACGGATGTGTCCGGTCAGCGCCGCTCGCAGGGCGATGATCGGATGAATCGCCGATCCGGTCGATGTTTCGCACCGCCGTGACCGGAATGCCTCGGGATCGGCCAGCAGTTCGTCGGCGAGCGTTGTCAACATCGCTGGGTCGTCGCTGACCTCATCGATGTCGGCGACGTTGCCGTTCGGGAGTGTGATGCCGGCGTGGGTGAACGACTCGTGCAGCGATCGGTGGTCGATCACGACGTGGATGGTCGGCTCGGGCAGGTTGCGCCCCTCGGGTGAGGCGGCAGCAGCGGCGAATACTGCGATCAACGCATCGAACCGGCGTTGGGCGGTGGTGCGGGCGAGCGGATGCCGATCGGCATCGTCGCCATACAGGTCGCGTCGAGATCGACGTCGGCCTGGTACTCGCCTTCGGCGAACGCCTCGAACACCGCAACGATCTGGGCCGCCACGACTGGGTCGCCGCCGCTGGCAACGATGTCGATTACGCCGCCGACGTCGTTGACACTGGCGTCGCGGTGCTCGACGTTGCCGGCCAGGTCGGCGAACGCACCGTCTTGGTCGGTGAGTGTGACGAACGCATCGATGTCACCGCGGAAGTCGGCGAACGAACGGTGCTCGGCCTGCTCGACGAACACGTCGACCACGAGTGGCAGCAGGTGAGCGATCCGTGGATTGCCCTGGATGCGAGCGATCTCGGCGGCGTGACCGATGCTGATCCGCCCGGCGAGCAACGCGTCGCCGACGCTCGGCTGGGCGTCGAGCAGCCGAGCGAGCTTGCGGTCGAGCGCAATCTGAGAACCGGAGGAGTTGCAGGACGCTCGCAGGTGGGCAGCCATCGTGCGGTGCCCATCGGCCCGGTAGACCCCGCGATGCTCGACGACAGTCACGAGCGCCGCATGTCGAGCGGCGTGCTCGCGGCGCACCAACTCGGACGCCCGCAGCTCAGCGAGGAGCTCGCTGTCGGTCATTCCGACGACCCCCTCCAGCACTGCTTCGAACATGGGGAACCGGTATCGAACATACGTTCACAAAACAACCTGTGAACAGGTCCTATGTGAAAAATCTGCTGAACTGTTCGTTGGGAGAATCGGCCCCGTCTGGTGGGTCCCGTCGGGCCGTGTCGGTGCCGACTCGAGCGGCCGATTTCAGCCGGCGGGGAGCAGTTCGATGTCGCGTGGGGGCTCAACGAGCGACTGGAGCGCCTCGTGGCGGACATCGAGCACGGCCTTGCCCATCACGGCAGCCAGGATGATGGTGCCACCGAGCAGGGTGGTGGGTGCCGGCCGCTCGGCCAGCACCAGGAAGCCCCACACCGGCACCAGCACCATCTCGGTCTGGGCGAACACGGTCATCGTCGCTGCTGGGACCGTGCGCGAGGCACCGTTGTAGAGCAGCATTCCGGCGACCACGAACAGCCCGCCGTGCACGGCCGCCAGCCCGATGTCGAGGGCGGGCGGCACCAGGGTCTTGCCGTTCGCCAGAGTTGCGGCGGCGCAGATGGCGACCATCACCACGGCGTAACCGGGAAGCACCGGTGACCAGTCGCGATCAGGCGCCGACCGCACGATCGTGGTGTAGAGCGCGAAGCCGATCGCCGCCGAGATCGCCGCCAGATTGCCGACGACGCTGCCTGCTTCGCAGGTCGCCGGCCAGCATGATCGTGAGTCCGACGAACGCGACCGTGATCGCCGTGATCGTTCGCCAGTTGAGCCGCTCGCCGAGGAACGCCCTGGCGGACGCCACGCCGAACAGCGGCGTCGTCGCTCCGAGAAACGCTGCGGTCGCGACCGATGTCGTCTTGACGGCGTAGACGAACCCGATCGAGGCGAGCAGCAAGGCTGCGTTGGCTGCCAGCATCCGGCGCCCCGACGTGTAGGCGGTGACGGTCTGGCTGGGACGCCCCTTGAGCAGGTGCCAGATCTCGATCACGGCGATGATCGCGATCGATCGCCAGAACAGGTACTGGAAGGTGTCGCTCGTGTCGGCGAGCCGGGCGGTGATCGCTCCGAAGCTCCACACGGCGCCAGCCGACAGCGCCATCGCCGAACCGATCGCCGACGGCATTCTTCTCGGTGACCGTGACACGGCCACTCCTCTCGATCAAGCTACGAACCCGACCAGGAGCGGCGCTCCGGCAACTCGAAGAATAGCGCGGCCCGAGCCGCTGATGCCGACTCAGGCCGGCGAGTCGAGCAGCGCCGAATACTGATCGTCGGTGAGCCCGAGGTTGTACTGCACCGAGCCGCTCAGTTGCGTTCTGAGTACCGCAGCCGGAAGCTCCTCGTGGAACAGTGTGCGGTCGATCGCCAACCCGTCGCGCAGGGCGGTCAGGCGAGCGGCAACAGCGCTCGGGTCGGTGCACGTGAACTCGCCGGCCTGCTGTCCGGCGGCGATCAGCGCCATGATCGAGGCGATCTCGTGTGCGTCGAGGTCGGACATGATTTGGCGGATCTCGTTGTCGCGGCGGGTCTCGCCCCACGTCTCGATCCACAACAGCCACGACGCATCCGAGGCGTCATCGGGAAGCGACTCGCTCAACAGGCGGTGGAGCCGGGCCGTGGCGGTGCCGGGTCCTTCGACGATCGCATCACGGAACTGCTTGTCGTCCTCGCTCGCTGACCGCAAGGCGGCCGCGATCAGCTCCGCCTTCGAGGAGAAGTGGTAGTGCACGAGCGCAGTCGATACGCCGGCCCGCTTGGCCACGTCGGCGACGGTCATCTCGGTGAAGCCGACGTCGATGATCACGCCGACGACCGCGTCGAGGATCTCTGATCTACGTTGACCGCTGGCTGATGTCGACATTCGCTTCGGATCGTACCGACGTCGGGAGCCGGCTCGGTGAACGGTGCAGGAGGTCGTGTTTCGGCCCGATCCGGTTCGGTTCGAGAGGGCCGCGGCATGTCAGACTCGGAGCGTGCCAACCTTGCTTGCAGCCGGTCCCGAAATCGTGGCGATCCCTGGTCCGACTGTCGTTCCGGCTCGGGTGCTGTCCGCCATGCACCGGGCGATGCCCGACATCTACGACGGCGAGCTGCTGTCCGTCACCGACGAGGTGTTCGACGCGTTGCCGGGTCTGGCGGGCACCGCCAGCCGCGGGTTCGTCACGATCAGCAACGGCCACGGGGCATGGGAGATGGCGCTCGCCAACACGTTCTCGCGGGGCGACCTGGTGCTCGTGTTGAACTGTGGGCTGTTCGCCTCGGTGTGGGCCGACATGGCGACCTTCAACGGCGTTCAAGTCGAACTCGTCAATGCGCCGCTCGGGCGCGCCAACGATCCCGGCCAACTCCAGGAACGACTTCGGGCCGACACCGGTCACGAGATCAAGGCCGTGCTCACGGTGCACGCCGACACGTCGTCGTCGGCCCGCAACGACATCCCAGCGCTTCGCCAGGCGATCGATGCAGCCGGCCACCCGGCGCTGTTGATGGTCGACTGCATCGCCACGATGGGCTGCGAGCGGTTCCTGATGGACGAGTGGGGCGTCGACCTGGCGCTGGCCGCATCGCAGAAGGGCCTGATGACACCACCCGGTCTGGGGTTCGTGTGGCCGGGCCCGCGGGCATTGGCGGCCCACCAGCACGCCGACCTGCGAACCCGCTACTGGGACTGGACGGCGCGCACCGAGGACGGACCGCACTACCTGCGCTATAGCGGCACCCCGCCCGTCTCCCATCTGTTCGGGATCCGTGAGGCGCTGCGGATGATCGCCGAGGAGGGCCTCGAACAGCGATGGGCTCGGCATCGAGTGCTGGCCGATGCGATCAGGTCTGCGGCCGAGGCGTGGTCGGCGCCGGGCGGCTTGTCGCTGCACGTGTCCGAGCCGAGCGAGCGCTCCAACTCGGTCACCACGATCCGCACCGGCGATGTCGACGCCATCGAACTGGCCCGTCTGTGCAAGGAGTCGATGGGGGTCACGCTCGGGATCGGCGTCCGCGACTTCGACGGTCGCTCGTTCCGGATCGGCCACATGGGTCACGTCAACGCGCCAATGGTGCTGGGTGTGCTGGGTTCGATCGAAGCAGCGATGCTGTCGATGGGTGCACCGATCGCTGGATCGGGTGTCGCCGCCGCTGCCGCAACGCTAGCGAGCGAGGTCGGGTAGTCGTGGAGCGGCCGCCGATGCGAGTGTCCGGCCCGGTGCTCGATGCGTCCGACGCCATCGCGCTGGCCGAGTTCTACGCTCGACTGCTCGGCTGGCCGGTCACCGAGCGGGAGGGGTCACGCCCCGGCTACCCGGCAGGTGATGGTTGGGCGAGGATCGTGTCACCGTCCGGCCATCTCAAGATCGAGTTCCAGTGGGACGAGCACTACACGCCACCGGTGTGGCCGACCGCGGAAGATGAGCAGCAGATGATGGTCCACCTCGACATCGCCGTCGAGGACCTCGACGCCGGCGTCGCCTGGGCGATCGAAGCCGGAGCGACGGTCGCCGACCACCAACCGCAGACCGACGTGCGGGTGATGCTCGACCCGGCCGGCCACCCCTTCTGCCTGTTCCCCGGCCCCGTGTGATCGAGTTGGGAGTTGTGCCTGGCACAACTCCCAACTCAACGGATGGCGAGTTCTCGGGTTGCTGCGGCGTGGGTCCAGGCGACGACTTCGTTGCGGGTGATGAGGGCGTCGTGGGCGACGACCTGGAGTGCCAGGCCGTCGAGCACGGAGAGCAGCCTCCACGCCGCGGCGTCGGGGTCGTCGGTGGCGAACTCGCCCTCGGCGACACCGTCGTCGATGATCTCGCGAACGATGGTTTGCCAGTCGCGGTTGAGGCGGCGTGACACCTGCTGGAGGGCGGGCCGCCGCGAAGCCTCGGCCCACGCATCGAGCCAGAGTTGCATCGTCCAGTCGGACTGGGCCGGGGCGTAGCTCTCGATGAAGGCCCGGAGTTGCGCGGTCGGTGACCGACCGGCGGCGATCGCCGCGCGGGCATTCGTGAGGTCGCGTCCGGCAGCCTGCTCGAAGGCCGCCGCCAGCACGTCGTCCATCGACGCGAAGTAGTGGTGGATCAGTCCGCTCGACGTGCCCATCTCGGTGGCGAGATCGCGCACCGTGGTCGCACCGAGGCCCTTACGTCGCGCCACGGTGAGGGTGGCGTCGATGATCGTCTGACGACGTTCGTCGGGGGGGAGGCGGGCCATTGCTCAAGCAGGTTAGAGACATATTGCGCACATGTCCAACAACGCGGTACGGTCTCGTCATGCTGCGACAATCGCCGTTCCACGCTCAGGTGGCGGCCGCCAACCAGACCTCGCTCTGGAGCCATTGGGCGGGCCACCTCGTCGTCGACAAATACCAGATGTCGGAGAAGTGGGAGTACGTGGCGATCCGCAACGCGGTCGCCATGTTCGACTCGTCGCCGCTCTACAAGTACCGCATCGTCGGACCCGACGCCGAGCGCTACCTCGGGGGAGTCCTCACCCGCGACATTCGCACCTGCCGCCCTGGCCAGGCCCAGTACACGATCTGGTGCGACGACCGCGGGTACGTGAACGAGGACGGCGTCGTATTTCGCCACTCGGCCGACGATTTCATGCTCACCGCCGCCGAACCGAACCTGGCCTACTTCCAGAACCTGATCGGCACCGACCGGGTCGAGATCACCGACGTCACCTACGACGTACGCAACGCTCGCCGTTCAGGGGCCGCGCAGCCGCACCGTGTTGGCCGAACTGGCACCAGAGGTCGTCGCCCTCGGCTTCTTCGACCACACCTCCGCCAAGATCGGCGATGCCCCGGTCACCATTTCGCGAACCGGCTTCACCGGCGACCTCGGGTTCGAGATCTACAGCGCCGCCGGTGATGCCCAAACCGTCTGGGAGGCGGTTGCCGCGGCCGGCGCCCCGCACGGGATGCAGCCGTTCGGCCAGACGGCGCTCTTGATGGCTCGCATCGAGGCCGGCCTGTTGTTGATCAACGTCGACTTCGAGGCCAGCCGATTCGCCCAGAACGACGAGCATCGGTCGACACCGATCGAACTCGGTCTGAACTGGATGCTGAAGGGCATCGACGACGACACCCGCCCGTTCGTCGGCCGCCGGGCGATCCTGCGTGAGCGGGCCGAGGGCACCTCGCGCTGGAAGATGATGGGGCTCGTCGTCGACTGGGACGACTACGACCGCAAGTACACCGAGGCCGGCATGGTGCCGCCCAAGGACCACACCCCGGTTCACGAGGACATGATGGTCTACGACGACAACGTCGAGCGGGTCGGCTACGCCACCAGCTTCATGTACTCGCCGGTGCTGCAACGCCACATCGCCCTGGCCCGGCTGCGACCGGACATGGCCAAGCCGGGCACCCATGTGAACCTCGAGTTCACGATCAACCACCACTACGTGCAGGTCGGCGCCGAAGTCACCCGCACGCCGCTGTACAACCCGGCCCGCAAGACGTCCATGCCGGACCCGATGCCAGACCCGATGCCAGGAGCCGACTCATGAGTACGACGACCGAGTACGACGCAATCGTCATTGGCGGTGGCCACAACGGGCTGGTGAACGGCGCCTACCTGGCCAAGGCAGGGCTGCGCACGCTGATCCTCGAACGTCGCCATCTGGTCGGTGGGGCGGCGATCACGGAGGAGCTGCGGCCGGGCTTCAAGTTCACGACGTTCTCGTACGCGCTCAGCCTGCTGCGCCCGAACATCATCCACGAACTCGAACTCGTCAAGCACGGGTTCATGCCGATCCTGATGCCGTCGTCGTTCTGCCCGATGGAGAACGGCGACAGCCTGGTGATGGGCCAGGACCGCGACGAGAACATCAAGGAGATCGCCCGCCACTCTCCACGCGACGCCGATGCGTACGACCAGTACAGCCACGACATCGAGATGGTCGTGCGGGCCGTCAAGCCACTGTTCGACCGGGTTCCGCCCAATCTGTTCGACATGTCGCCAGCAGGCTTGGCGGAGATGGCCGAACTGGCCACTCACATGCGGGGGATCGCCCCGAAGGTGCTGCACGACCTGGTTCGGCTGTTGACGGGCAGCGCCGCCGACTTCCTCGACGACTACTTCGAGAGCGACATCATCAAGGGCTACCTGGCGTCGTCGGGCATCATCGGCACCAAGGTCGGTCCGATGTCGCAGGGGTCGGGGCTGGTGCTGCTGTTCCACGGGATGGGCGAGCACGACGGCGGGTTCGGATCGTGGGCATTCCACAAGGGCGGCAACGGCGGTTTCACACAGGTGCTCGGTCGTGCCGCCCAAGCGCTGGGGGCCGAGATCAAACTGAATGCTGAGGTCGAGCAGGTCATCACGTCCAACGGTCGGGCGATCGGCGTGGCGCTCAAGGACGGCACCGAACTGAAGGCCAAGGTCGTGGTGTCCGCCGCCGACCCACGGCGAACGTTCACCCAGTTCGTGGACCCCCGCCAACTGCCCACCGACCTGGTCGAGAACCTGCGCCGGTTCCGCTATCAGGGCACCTCGTCGAAGGTCAACTTCGCCCTCGACGGGCTTCCGAAGTACCCGTCGCTCGGCGACCGGACCGACATGTTCAGGGGCTTCACCAACATCGGTCCCTCGATGGAGTATCTCGAGCGAGCGTTCGACGAGGCGAAGTACGGCTGGTACTCGACCAGGCCATACATCGATGCAGCGATCCAGTCCACGATCGACCCCGACATGGCGCCCCCTGGCAAGCACGTGATGTCGTGCTTCATCCAGTACACGCCGTATCACCTGCGCGGCAGCGACTGGGCGGCCGAGCGCGAGAAGATGGCCGACAACGTGCAGTCCACGATCGAGTCGTTCTTCCCCGGCTTCTCCGACCTGGTGCTGCAACGTGAGATCGTGACACCGCTCGACATCGAGACCGTCGCCGGGCTGCCCGAAGGCAACATCTTCCACGGAGAGTTCTTGGCGCCGCAGATGTACTTCTTCCGTCCGGCACCCGGCTGGAACCAGTACCGAACCCCGATCGAGGGCTACTACCAGTGCGGGTCGGGCACGCACCCCGGCGGCTGCGTGAGTGGAGGACCGGGATGGCTGGCGAGCAAGCAGATCCTCGCCGACATCGCACCGTGAAGTGGCTCGTTGCAGTCGCTCCGTAGGGTCATGGCATGAAGGTGATCGTGGTGGGTGCCGGGGTGTCGGGCTTGACGGCCGCCCGCGATCTCGTCGACGGTGGCGCTGACGTCGTGGTGCTCGAGGCCCGCGACCGGATCGGGGGACGCACCTGGACCGCCGATGTGGCCGGTGCTCAAATCGACCTCGGTGGTTCGTGGATCCATGGGCCGATGGGCAACCCGCTCGCCGATGAGGTCCGGTCTGCCGGGCTGACGTGGGCCAACGACGGCGTGTGGGGGATGGGCCTGACCGTCTTCGTCGAGGGTGAGGGCTGGGCGTCGCCCGATGTGGCGGCCACGGTCGTCGCGGTGCAACACGACTTCGACCCCGACGAGGCAACCGAACTGCTGCCGGCGACCGCCAACTACTCCGACGCCGCCGAGTGGTACATCACCGATCGACGTCTGACCGGCCGCCAAGCCGACGCCGCCCGCTTCCAGATCGAGTGGCTGGAGGCGGCGCTCAACATCGCCGCCTTGCCATCGCGAGTGTCGGTCTCCGGCACGGCGGGCTACGAACTGCACGGCGGCGGCAATGTCATGATCACCGGTGGCTACACCCGACTGGTCGAGCATCTCGGTGCCCGACTCGACGTTCGGCTCGATCAGCCGGTCGTGTCGATCGCCCACGGTGACGACTCCTGTGTCGTCACCACTTCGTCCGATCGCTACGAATGCGACCGAGTCATCGTGACCGTTCCGCTCACCGTGCTCCAGCATCGCCACATCACGTTCGAGCCGGCGATCTCCACCCATGAGGCTGCAGCCGATCGGCTCGACATGGCCAACCTGGAGAAGGCCGTGTTCCGTTTCGACCGACGGTTCTGGCCAGAGTCGGCGCGTCGGATGACGTTCGTGTCCGCCGATCACCGGTTTCCGAGTTGGATCGACACCAGTCATCACGCTGGTCACCCGACCCTGATCGCCTTCTACAACCCGCACGCCACGCCAGGGATGCTGGAACGTTCGCTCGACGAGCGCGCTGCGATGGCGCTCGATGTGTTGCGAACGATGATCCCCGAGGCGCCCGACCCGATCGCCATGCACATGACCGATTGGACCAGCGACCCACTCGCCAACGGGTCGTACAGCTACGTCCCGGTCGGTGGCACCCAAGCGGACATGCAACAGCTCGCCCGCCCAGCCTCGTCGACGCTGTCGTTCGCCGGCGAGCACACCATCCCGGCCTCGTTCGGCACCGTCCACGGCGCCTACGAATCCGGCCGCCGAGCCGCCGCAGCGGTGCTGAACGAGTGGCTATCGTCGCCGACGTGACCGCCGATCAGCACGACCGCCCCGAACTCGCCGCACCCTGCGTCTCGTGCGGCTCGCCTCATGCGCACTCGTGGAACACGCCGCAAGGCGTCGCCCGTCTCTGCCCGCCGTGTGCCACGTTGCACGGGATCGGCTGCCCGTGACGTCAGGCAACCCCGAGCCTCACGGGTTGATGGCGACGCCTTCGGTGAACCACGACCACGGCTTGGGGCCCTTCGCATAGCGCGAGGACACCTGTTCCAGCTCGAAACCCGCTTGCTCGACCAGCTCGGCGATATCGCGGGTGAGGTGGCAACCATCGGCGAGCCGCTTTTGAACGGGCTCGATGCGGTTCTGCCACTTGGCCACTCGATCGTCGGGCGACCGTCCGTGTTCGAGGAAGTGAAAGCGGCCACCCGGTCGGACCACACGGCGCAGTTCGGCGAGCGCCGCAGCGACGTCGGGAATCGTGCACAGCGTGAACGTGCTCAGGGCGCCATCACACGAGTTTTCGTCGAGCGGAATCCGTTGCCCGTCGAGGCCGATGTGTCGGACCTCGATCCCGGCCGCGGCCACCCGTGGTTCGGCCAGACGGCGGGCGAGTTCGGCAGGCTCGACGGCATACACCAGCCGAACCGCGGCGGGGTAGGCCGTCATGTTCAAACCCGACCCGAAGCCGATCTCCACGATCTGCCCGAACAGCCCGGTCGCCACCTGCGCACGCCACTTCTGCAACTCCGGTGTGCCACAGGCGCGGTCGACGATGCGTGGCAGGATCCGTTCGCGATAGATGCCCATCGGCAGAACGGTATCGCTGGGTTCGCTGCGAGCGCATCAGCGAAGTGATGCTGGGGGCATGGCCGATCCCGCTGACGACGTGTTGTACGGCGAACACGAGATCAACTTTCTGGAGCAACTGTGGGGCGACGGCTTCCTGTCGCCTGGCGGGCCCGAGGAGGTCGCCCGCACCATCGCCGATGTCGACTTCACCGGCAGGTTGGTGGTCGACATCGGGTGCGGTTCCGGTGGCGCAACGATCGCCCTCGTAGCGCGACCACGGCGCCGGCCGCGGTGTCGGCATCGACGTCGAGGCGCCGTGTGCGAACGGGCCAGAGTGCTGGTCGCCCGACACGGTCTTCTCGGACCGGATCGAGATCCGTCAGGTCACGCCCGGCCCGCTCCCGTTCGACGACGCCAGCGTCGACATCGTGTTCAGCAAGGACTCGATCGTGCACATCCCCGACAAGGAATTCCTGGCGCGTGACGTGTTTCGTGTGCTGCGCCCCGGCGGCTGGTTCGTCGCCAGCGATTGGCTGATCGCCCACGACCACGAACCGTCGTCGGCGATGGCCGCATACATCGCCGCCGAAGATCTCGGCTTCGGCATGGCATCGCCCGACCGATACCGCGCGGCGCTGGCCTCTGCCGGGTTCGAACAGATCGAGTTGGTGAACCGCAACGAGTGGTACCGCGAGGTCGCCTGCGACGAACTGCAACGTCTCACCGGAACTGAGCGCCGCCGTTTCGAGCACGCGATCGGCGCCGATGCGTTGGCGAAGCAGATCGCAACGTGGACGGCGATGGTGCCGGTGCTCGAGACGGGCGAGCACTGCCCCCACCACATCAGGGCCCGGCGCCCCGCCGGCAACGACCACTGACTCACTACCAGTACCTGACGGTTGGCGGACGTACTGACGGGGGCTGGTCAGATGCTCATGCTGGTGAGACTGGCGTCGCTGTCGACGCCGCCCTTGCGGAACAAGCGCATGATCAAACCCGCCACGAGCACAGCACCCAATGTGATCACCAGCATCACGGTCGCCAGGGCGTTGACGTTCGGTGTCGCCGCCGCTCGAGCGGTCGAGTAGATCTTGATCGGCACCGTCTCGGTCGACGCCCCGGTCGACAGGAACGACGAGATCACGAAGTCGTCGACCGAGGTGGCGAACACCACCATCAAGCTGGCGAAGATCGCCGGGCCGAGCTGGGGCAGCAAGCACCATCCGCATCGCCTGTACCCGGGTCGCCCCGAGGTCGCGGGCGGCCTCCTCGAAGTGGATCCCGATCGACAGCAATCGCCCGCGAACGATGATCACGACGTACGAGACGGTGAACGTGATGTGGCCGAGCAACTGGGTGACGAAGCCGCGTGGCACGCTCGTGTAGATCTGGGTGAACACCAGGAACAGCGACACGCCCACGACGATCTCGGGCGTCACGAGCGGCAGCAGCATCAGGTTGTTGGCGCCTCTCGACACCTTGCCCCTCCAGCGCTGCAATCCGATCGCCATCGCGACACCGAGCGGTGTCGCGATCAACATCGTCAGCCCGGCCAGCTTGAGCGTGTTCAGCAGCGCCGTCTGCAGCTCGTCGCTCTTCCAGACCGACGACGGGTCACCCCAGTACCAGCGCATCGACATCGACTGGAACGCCGAACGGCTCTTGCCGGAGTTGAACGAGATCCGGACCGCGATCAGCACCGGCACCAGCGACCACAAGACGTACAGCCAGGTGATCACTGCCAATGGCCCGAACCGACGACGTTTCATCAGCGTGCTCCTTCGCGCTGGGAGCGGGCGATCGTCACGAGGTAGTAGGCCATCAGGACCATCAGGAAGCCCATCAGGATGATCACCAGCGAGGCTCCCGTCTGGGGCTGACTCGACCCGCGCAGGAAGAACTCGATCTGGTTGCCGACCATCTCGGTGCGCGGCGAGCCGCCCGTGAGGTAGGTGTTGGTGTAGTAGTCGCCGCACATCGGCAGCACCACGATCACCGACGCAGCCATCAACCCAGGTACCGACAACGGCAGCGTGACCCGCAGGAACGTCGACATCGACGAGGCGCCCAGGTCGCGAGAGGCCTCGATCAGCCGCCCGTCGAGTCGCTCGAGGGCGGCGTACAGCGGCAGGATGAAGAACGGGATGTACCCGTAGATCAGCCCCATCACCACCGTCGGCCAGTCACCGTCGAGCCAGTTCCGAGAGCCCGCCCCGATCTGCAACCATCCCAGCACCCGGTTCACGTAGCCGTCGGTCTGGAGCAGGTTGACCCAGGCC
This sequence comes from uncultured Acidimicrobiaceae bacterium, assembly GCA_963700265.1. Lineage (GTDB taxonomy): Bacteria > Actinomycetota > Acidimicrobiia > Acidimicrobiales > Ilumatobacteraceae > Ilumatobacter. The sequence goes on from CAVOWX010000018.1 coordinate 309,112, forward strand.
AGCATCCGCATCAGGTAGCTGATCCAGAACGGCAGGACGAGCAGCGCCAACAGCGTGCCCGCGCGACCGGGTGGCCGAACGGGCGACGTAGTAGGCGACCGGATACCCGATCAGACAACAGCCGGCCAGCGCCGCCAGCGCGAACAACCCGGTCCGTACGAAGACGTGCCGGAGATCCTCGTTGAACACCCGAGCGAGCACATCGCCCATCGCCGACACGTCCCAGGCCAACGGGTTCCATTCGGGGGCCGTGGTACGAAGGATCGGATCGATCCCGCCGAACGCCACCGCCAAGATGGCGTAGAACGGGATCACGAACAGGGCGATCAGCCACAACGTGCCGGGTGCAGCCAGCGCCGCCCAAAACCCGGCCCGTTGCCGGGAGGGCGGCGCCGGTTGGACCGAGCGCTGTTCGATCGCAGCGGTCACGGCTCAGCCGGCCGTGAACTTCGACCAGGTGTCCTCCCAGAGGCGGTCGGCCTCGAGCTCGAGTGGCTCGAAGCGGAGGCCCTTTGCGATCACGCCGTCGTCGAGCACAGCTGCCCGGAGGTTCTCAGGCGCGTACTCGTTGGCGATCAGGTAGTCGGCATCGAGTCCCTTGATCGGCGGCAGGTAGCCGTTCCAGCTGAAGTTCTCCTCGGCATTGGCGGCGTCGAGCAGGAAGTTGATGTAGAGGTGGGCGAGCACCGGGTTCTTGGCGTTGGCGGTGACGGTCATGCAGTCGTTGTTCACGACGCCGACACCGTCGGCCGGGTACCACCAACCGAGCACCGACGGGTCGGTGCCCTCAGGCAGATACGAATAGGCCCCCGCCAGCATGTCGCCACTCCAGGTGTGGGCCAGGTCGGTGGCGCCCTCTGGGATGTCCTTGTAGGCCTCGATGTTGACCTTGATGTTCATCAGGTTGACGAGTTCGGAGAGGTCGGCCCCGGCCTGTGTGATCAGGGCTTCGTCGGTCGTGTTGACATCGGTGATGCCCTTGCGCAGTAATGCCATGGCAATGCCCTCGCGGTAGTCGTCGAGGATCGACGTGACGCCCTTGTAGGCCGGATCCCAGAGGATGTCCCAACCCATCTCCTCGACCTTGGCGGCCTCGACCCGATCGGTGCGATAGGCGATGCCGGAGGAGAACACGGTGTACGGCACGGTGTACTTGGAGCCCTGGTCATACCAGGGATCGACGAACGACGGGAGCAGATTGTCGAAGTTGGTCAGATACGACCGGTTGAGCGGCTGCAGAATGCCACCGGCGATCAGGCGAGGCAGCGTGTTCGGGGCGGCCGAGTTGAACACATCGACTTCGACGGAGCCGTTGGCGAGCTTGGTGACCGCCTCTGAGTCGACGTCGAACGTCGTGATCTCGACCTTGACGCCGTACTGCTCCTCGAACCGGGCGACCGTGTCGGGGTTGACGTAATCGGCGTAGTTGAAGATCCGGAGCGGGCCGGCTTCCGGCTCGAGGCCGTCCTTGATGGCGTCCGAGACAGCACCATCACCATCGTCATCGTCACCGCCGCATGCCCCGAGCAACGGGACCCCCGCACCGAGGAGCAGACCGAAGCCTGCTGATTGCCCAATGAACTGCCGTCTGGTCGTACCCATCCGGTTCCCCCTCTTCGTTGTGCCCGGCGTTGCCGAGCTTTGTCGGTCAGTTTGGCCTGAGTGGACCTCGGCTGTCGAGGTATCTCTCGACGAACTCGGTGACGTATCGGTCTTTGTGGGTGAGCCCACCGCCGGCGAACGCGGCCGATGACACGCCGCGCTGCACCATCTCGCAGACTTCGAAGTCCTGGGCGCCGACGAGTTCGTTGAAATCGACCTCAGGCGATGGGTCGAAGTCGGGCCGTGTGACATCGCCGGCGGCGAACAGATATTCGGCGACCACGAGCGTGCGGTCGGCGGCGATCGGGAACAGTGACGTGAGCGCCAGATTGGTCGGTGTGAGGTCGAACTCGAGGTTCGGGTAGAACGCCAGCCCGATGTATTCGGGTTCGTCGGCGATCCCGGGTAGCGGCGACAGGTTGGTCTCACCGTCGAGGGTGAGGGCGACGGCACCTTGACGTAGATCGACAACCTCGTCGTCGCGATCGGGGTCGACCACGTGGCCGGTCCGATAGATCGGGATCACGTCGACCAACTCGGGATGCACGACGGCGCAGTGCAGGCATTCGTTGTAGTTCTCGACCAGGATCTTCCAGTTGGCGGCCACGAGCGCTTCCGTCCGGGCTCCGAGTCGATACTCGGCGACCGGCACGTCGGCGAACTCGGCGAAGCCGGGTGTCCACCGTGTCAACCACTCGACCAACGGCGGTGGGTCGACGGCGACCGACACGAACACGAGCCCGTTCCAGACCTCTGCGTGGTGCCGCCACAGTCCGTATTCGTCGCGGGCGAAGTCGTCGTGCACGCGTGGTGTGGCAAGCAGGGTGCCATCGAGTCCGTAGGTCCAGGCGTGGTAGCTGCAGCGGATGTTGCCCTGCGAGGCCTCGCCCCCGACCGGACACAGCTCGGCACCGCGATGGCGGCACACGTTGGCGAACGCCTGGATCTCACCGTCACGGTCGTGGGTGACGATCACCGATTCGCCGGCGACGTCGAACGCTCGCCGTGTTCCGGGCTGGATCCCGTCGATGTGGCACACGTACATCCACCCGGCGTGGAAGATTCGTTGCCGCTCGAGAGCGAACACCTCGGGGGAGCTGTAATCCTGCGACGTGAGCGTCGGCGCCAACACCCCATTCCGTTCGGCGCCTCGGATGGCGCTGGGTGAGGTATCCGGTTGGGTGGTCGATCTGCTGTCCGGTTCGATGCGCACGAACGAGCTCCTTGTTCTGGGTGTCCACCTAGCTTAGACTGACTGGTCAGTCAGGGCAAACGCTCGTTCACTCGGAAACGCCAGCCCAGAAGCACCAGCAAGGATTCACCATGTCGACCGACACCGACCCAACCGCAACCGAATCAAGTAGCTCGGCCCCCGCCGCCCGTTTCGGGCTCGCCGGTGAGCACACCATCGATGACCGCATCCTTGCCCAGGAACAGAGGTTCCTGGCCCGCAACCGCAAGTCGCAGGAGCTGTACGAGCGGGCGCTGCGCGTGATGCCGGGCGGCGTCACGTCGAGTTGGTCGAGCACTCGCCCGATCCCGGTCTGGGTCGACCGCGGTTCCGGCAGCCACGTGTGGGATGCCGACGGCAACGAGTACGTCGACTATCACGCCGGCTACGGCGTCAATGTGGTCGGCCACGCCAACCCCGCAGTCGTCGACGCCGTTCAGCGACGGGTCACGAAGGGCACCCACTTCGCCCAGCCGGTCGAGGACGCGATCGTCGTCGCCGAGAATCTGGCGGAGCGGTTCGGACTCCCACAGTGGCGATTCAACAACTCGGGCACCGAGGCCACGATGGACGCGATCCACCTGATGCGGGCGATCACCGGACGCGATCTGGTGATCAAGGTGGAGGGCACGTATCACGGTCACCACGACTTGGTGAACGTGTCGTTGTGGGGTTCGATCGACGATCTCGGCCCGGTCACCAACCCGCGCCGAGTACCCGGTCCGGGGATTCCCCAGGCGATTGCCGACCTCGTGCGGATCGTGCCGTTCAACGACCTGGCGGCCGTCGAGCGGGTGTTCGCCGAACACCCCGGTCAGATCGCCGGCATGATCATCGAGCCGATGATGATGAACGCCGGCATCATCCCACCTCACGCCGGGTACCTCGAAGGGCTGAGGCAACTCGTGCACCAGAACGGCGCCCTGCTGACGTTCGACGAGGTGAAGACCGGATTGGTCGTCGCCAGCGGTGGAGCAACCGAGTTGTTCGGTGTCACCCCCGACATCATCTGTCTCGCCAAGGCGCTCGGCGGCGGCGTGCCGTGCGGCGCCGTGGGTGGAACCGACGAGGTGATGAGCGCGATCAGCGATGGACGCTACGACCAGGTCGGAACCTTCAACGGCAACCCGCTCACGATGGCCGCAGCGCAGGGCCGTGTTGACCGAGGTGCTGACACCCGAGTCGTATGGGCGAGCCGAGCAACTCGGTCGCCAGATGTTCGAGGGCTGCACCGCCGCCCTGAGCGATCACGGACTGCCGTCCTACGGTGTCGTGCACGGCTTCAAGGGTTCGGTGGTGGTGCACGACCGACCGGCCACGAACTATCGCGAGTTTCTCGCCATCGACACGGCGATCAGCCACCTCAACTACCTCGTCCAACACAACAACGGTGTGTTCCTGGCACCCTGGGCGAAGAGCGAGTCGTGGACACTGTCCGTCGCCCACACCGCCGCCGACGGCGACCGGCTGGTCGAGAACATGGACCATCTCGGTCGGCTACTGGAACGCACCACCGACGAAGTATCCGAGCTGTTCGAGGTCGGTGGACTGACCTGAGATGATTGCGCTGCGTGGCGATGAGATGATGTGATTCCGGTGGTCGATTCGGGGGTCGTGAGTCATGGATGAAGCTGGGCGGACGCCGCTGTCAGCGAACGAGGTGGACGGTGGGTCGATCGACGTGAATGGATTGAGATTGATCCCCGATCCGCCGGGCATCGCCACAGCGAAGACGCTGCCGGCGGCGTGGTACGCCGACCCGGCCTTCTTCGAGCACGAGCGTCAACGTGTCTTCCGCGGTGGCTGGGTGTGTGCCGGCGTGACCGACGAACTGCCGTTGCCGGGCGCTTGGTCGGCGCTCACGGTTGGCGGTGTTCCGGTCCTGCTCGTTCGCGACCGTCACGGTGAACTGAGGGGATTCCTGAACGCCTGCCGCCACAGGGCCGCACCGTTGTGCGACGACGAGGGTTCAGGTTCGGTGATCCGGTGCCCCTACCACGCCTGGCTGTACCGGCATGACGGTTCGCTCGCCAAAGCGCACGGCGTCGGTCATCCAGACGGTTTCGATGTCGCCGACTATTCACTCAAGCCGGTCGGTGTGGCCACCTGGCGACGATTGCTGTTCGTCAACGTCGGCGACCACGCCGCACCATTCGACCTCGGGCCGCTCGCCGATGCGATCGCAGCTTGCCCGATCGAGGCGATGCAACCGGTGCTGAGCGAGTCGAACGATCGCCGCTTCAACTGGAAGGTGCTGCTCGAGAACTACTCCGAGAACTACCACACGCCGTTCGTCCATCCCGAGATCGACACGACGGCGAGCGAGGACTACCCGATGGTCAGCGACGGGCCGGTGCTCTACGCCTGGGACCGACTGCGACGACCGGGCGACGCCGACGACGAACAGATCCGATCGTCACTGCTGCCGGGCGAGCCAGGATGGGAGCGCCTGTTCGACGCCGAGACCGAGCGGCCCTACGACGTCGGTTCATATCTGACGGTCTGGCCGAACGTGATGATCAATGTGTTTCCCGACGCTGTGCTGCTGATGTGGATGGAACCGCTCGGGCCTGCTACCACTCGCGTCGAACGCCGACTGATGGTGCTGCCGGGGCGCGACCCGTCCTCGCTCACGGCGATTCTCGATGCTCACCGCCTGGTACACGACCAGGACGTCGAGATCTGTCTTGCCGTCCAGCGCTCGCACGACGCAGGCCTTGACGCCGACGGCGTGCTGGCAACCTTCGAGGAGCGCGGCGTGTACTTCGTGCACGAGCGCCTCCGCGCTGCCCTCGCTGACGGGCGGGGCCGATGAGCCAAGGCGCGGACGCCGTCGCAAACGCGCTAGAACACTGCATATGAGCAGCACCGATTTGGCTCCGACGAGCGAGTCCGTCGAGCGTGGTGGCCGGATCGAGTTGATCGCCCTCACCAAGTCGTACGGAACCCAGCTGGTGCTGAGGGGGATCGACCTCACGATCGAGTCGGGCGAGTTCTTCTCGCTGCTCGGGCCGTCAGGCTGTGGCAAGACCACCACCCTGCGGTTGATCGGAGGGTTCGAGCAGAACGAGTCCGGAGCGGTGCTGATCGACGGCGAAGACATCGCCGGTGTGGCACCCGAGAAGCGGCCGGTGAACACCGTGTTCCAGAGCTACGCCCTGTTCCCGCACATGACCGTCGCCGACAACGTCGGGTTCGGGCTGCGTTTCCAGAAGTCCACGAAGGACGAACGGCGCCGTCGAGTCGGCGAGGCGCTCGACCTGGTGCGATTGGGGGAGTTCGCCTCGCGGCGCCCCCACCAACTGTCCGGCGGTCAGCAGCAACGTGTTGCTCTGGCACGGGCACTGGTGTTGCGGCCGCGGGTGTTGTTGCTCGACGAGCCGCTCGGGGCGCTCGATGCCAAGCTGCGCCGAGCGCTGCAGTTCGAGCTGAAGGAACTGCACCGAGAGGTCGGGATCACGTTCGTGTACGTGACCCACGATCAGGAGGAAGCGCTCACGATGAGTGACCGCTTGGCCGTGATGCGCCAGGGCACCATCGAGCAGGTCGGCCCACCGCAGGATGTCTACGACCGGCCGGAGTCCACCTACGTTGCCGACTTCCTCGGTTTGGCGAACTTGCTGCCGGCGTCGATTCCCGAGTCAGGGATGATCGAGATGCTCGGACGCTCGATGGCAGCGCCGACCGGCGAGCGACGCGGCAGCTGTACGGTGTTCGCCCGTCCGGAGCGGCTCAAGGTGGTCGAGCCAGGCCTCGGTTTCGTCGATGCGACCGTCACCGATATCGCCTTTGTCGGATCGACCACTCATGTTCGAACGGCGGTCGGTGACCAGGAAATTCAGATCGTCGTGTCGAACGACGGTGCCACCTGGATACCGGCACCCGGCACGCCTGTCGGCCTCGACGTGCCAGCGGATGCGATCCGGCTGCTCGAGCGGTGACCATCGATCGGTGACAGTGTGACAACTGACACGTCGCCCCCAGCCTTTCCTCGGCCGAATTGGGTCGACTAGGTTGTCAGCCATCGCGGGGCCTGGATTCAACATCACTTTTCACGGCGTGCGCGGCTCGACGCCGTGTCATGGTGATGAGGTCGCGCGCTACGGCGGCAACACCTCGTGCGTCGCCGTCGACGTGCCGGGCCACCAACCGATCCTGTTCGACCTCGGCACCGGCGCCCGCTACTTCGGTATCGCCTGGCCGGACGACGAACCGTTCCGTGGCCTGTGTCTGCTGAGCCACCTGCACTGGGACCACATCCAGGGCCTCCCATTCTTCACGCCGGTGCTCCGTCCGGGCAGCCGACTCGAACTGCACTCGCCCCGCCAGGACGACGGGACACCGGTGGCAGAGCTGGTGTCGCGAATGCTGTGCCCGCCGTTGTTCCCGATTTGTGTCGACGACCTTCCCGGCGACGTGGTGTTCTCCGAGCACGGCGACGACGATTTCGAGATCGGCGAGATCGAAGTCGTTTCGCGCTTGATCCCGCACCTTGGCAACACGCTCGGATACCGGCTCTCGTGGGGTGGCGCGTCCGTTGCCTACCTGAGCGATCACCAGCAACCGGGCATCGACGTGTACGAGGCGACCGAGAACGCCCGCCATCTGTGTCGTGGCGCCGACGTGTTGATCCATGACGCCCAGTACACACGCAGCGAGTTCGAGGAGAAGTCGTATTGGGGGCACTGCACGATCGAGTACGCCGTGTGGTTGGCGCTCGAATGCGAGGTGCGCACGCTCGCTCTGTATCACCATGATCCGATGCACGACGACGATCAAGTCGACCGGTTGGTCGCCGATGCCAATCAGCGAGTCGGCAGTCAACTCAAGGTGATCGGGGCCCGCGAAGGGCTCACCCTCCACGTCGGGTCATGAGCACCGTCTCGCTCCTCGCGTCGATCGCGTTGGGGTTGACGTTCGTCGTGGCCGGAGGTGCCAAGATCGCGGCCGGTCCGCTGTGGCCTGTGCACGTCGCCGACCTCGGCGCTCCGAAGATCGCCGGGCCGGTGTTGCCGTGGTTCGAGTTGCTGATCGGTGCGGCATTGATCGCTCAGCTGTTCGAGCCGTTTGCAGCATGGGTGGCGATCGCGTTGACGGTCGCCTTCACGGCGTTGATTGCACGCCGCCTGTCACAAGGGCGGCGCCCGGTGTGCGCCTGCTTCGGCGCCTGGTCGGCCAAGCCGCTCGGCCCCGGCCACCTGGTGCGCAACGCCGCCATGCTGGCGCTCGGCGTGCTGTCCCTGCTCGGATGACGGGATGTGCCAGGCACAACCCGTCACGGATGATGGGATGTGCCTGGCACAACCCGTCATGGGGGCTACAGGGTGCGCAGTAGGAACGTGAGGACTCGGGCTTCCTCGCGCCAGGCGTCGTAGCGGCCGCTCGGGCCGGCGTGGCCGGCGCCCATCTCGGTCCGCATCAGGAGCGGGCGATCGTTGGTGCGAACCTGACGCAGCTTGGCGATCCACTTGGCCGGCTCGTGGTAGCTGACTCGCGGATCGTTGAGCCCGGCGGTGATGAACAACGCCGGGTAGTCCGTAGCCACCGTGTTGTCGTACGGCGAGTAGCTGGCGATATACGAAGCGAACGGTTCCGACCGTGGGTCGCCCCATTCCTCCCACTCGGTCACGGTGAGCGGAAGGGTCGGGTCGCTCATCGTGGTCGTGACGTCGACGAAGGGCACCTCGGCGACCGCCGAGCGGAATCGCCCCGGCTCGATCGTGACGCACGCCCCCACGAGCAGGCCGCCGGCACTCCCGCCGCGGATCGCGACCCGTTGGCGATCGGCGAACCCTGCGGTGACGAGATGCTCGCAGGCCGACAACGTGTCGGTGAACGTGTTGCGCTTGTTGAGCAGCTTGCCGTCGAGGTACCACTGGCGGCCCAACTCGCCCCCGCCTCGCGGGTGGACGAGTGCCCACACGGTGCCGCGGTCCAGCAGAGACAGGCGCGCCACCGAGAACCAGGGTGGCATCGAGATCTCGTACGACCCGTACCCGTATACACAGCAGGGAGCAGTGCCGTCGACCGGGGTGTCGACGTGGCGAACGACATCGACCGGCACCTTGGTGCCGTCGTCAGCGGTCGCCCACACCCGTTCGGCGACATAGCGGTCGAGTTCGACGTTCGGCGTCGGTGTCTGTTTGACGACGGTGATGTCGTTGGTGATCACATCGACGTCGATCACCCGTGACGGCGCGGTGAGCGACTGGTGCACGAGCCGGATCACGTTCGTGTCCCATTGCTCGTTCGGACCGAACTCGACGTCATGGGGTTCTGGATCGATCGTCAACACCGACTCGGCCCCGTCCCGCGAGGCGATGCGGATAGCCGGCTGGGCGTTGTTCCATTCGTGCAGGGCGAGTTGGTCGGCGAACGGTTCGATACTCGTGATCCGGCGGCCCGCCTGGTGGGCGACCAGTTCGGTCCATGAGCTCGGATCGTCGAGTGGCGCCTGCATCACTCGGAAGTCGACGGCGTCGTCGTTGGTGAGGATCACGAATCGATCACCCCAGTGGTCGATTCGGTATTCCAGGTCGTCTTGGCGTGGTCGCACGCAGGTCGGCCCCGCTTCGGGGTCGCCCGCCGGGAGGAGCCAGTTCTCGGAGCTCTGCTTGCTGCCCGACTGGATCACGATCCATTCGCGGCTCCGAGTCGAGCCGATCCCGACGAAGAACCGTTCGTCGCGATCGATGAATACCTCGACGTCGTCGGATTGCGGGGTGCCGAGTCGGTGCCGCATCACTCGGTAGGGACGCTCCTGTTCGTCGGCTTCGACATAGAACAGATGCGTGCCGTCGCTCGACCAAGCGACGCCGGCCCACGTGGTGTCGTGCAACTCGTCGTCGAGATCGTGCTGGTGGGCGATGTCGCGGATTCGCAACGTGTAGTGCTCGTCGCCGCTGAAATCTGCCGACCAGGCGACGAGTCGGTGGTCAGGACTGATCTCGAACGCACCGACGTCGAAGAACTCGTGGCCGCTCGACTCGTCGTTCTGATCGAGCACGAGTTGTTCGGTGGCGGTGGCGGCCGATCGCCCGCGACAATGGATCGGATACGACTGGCCCTCCTGGGTGCGTGCGGAGTAGAACCACTCGTCGACGGGAACGGGCGCGGCGACGTCGGTCTCCTGCACTCTCGACTTGATCTCGGTGAACAGCTCTTCGACGAGATCACCGTGTTCGCCGAACCAGGCGGTGCTCAGCTCGTTCTCGGCTTCGAGGTAGGCGACCGTGTCCGGGTCGTCGCGATCGCGAAGCCAGGCGAACGGATCGTCGAACGCTCCAGTCGGTCGATTCCAGGTGTGGGCGGTCTGCTTGGCTGCTGGCTCTGACACGTCCGGCAATGTAGGCGGTAACTTGGCCCGTACCATGCGCGTCTGGATCGACCAGGACCTCTGCACCGGCGACGGCCTGTGTGTCGACCACTGCCCCGACGTGTTCGTGCAACTCGAGGACGGCATTGCCTACGTCGCCGAGGAGGGCAGCCCGCTCAACGATCCGGGCAGCTCGGGCAGCCTGGCGTGGGTACCCGATCGCCACGTACGAGAGGTGATCAAGGCCGCCGAAGTGTGCCCCGGCGAGTGCATCTTCATCGAGATCGACGTGCCCGCCGCCGCCGACGGCGAAGCCGCCGCCTGACCGACGGAGGGGGTCTGACCCCCTCCGGTTCGTCGCTGATCGAGGTGCACCACGCTGCCGAGCGCGCCTCCTGAACTGGTGTCATCCAACAGGCGTTCAAGCAACGATCCGTCGATTGCGAGCTCCGATTCTCGGTGCCATCTGGAGGACTCCCAGGCCTCGTCGTCGGCGTGGTCGAGATCCCACGTCGTCACGCTGTGCGAGATCCGTGCATCGTGAGCGGTGACGACCCGCCAGCCGTGGCGGGTGATCGCCCACAGGGTTTGGAGGCGCTCGGATTGCGAAGTTCCGAGGTCGCGCAATGATGGAATCGCCAGCGTGCCACGTTGGCGACAGCAACCAGTCCGGCGACCCGCTCGAAGTACTCGCAGCGTTGCTGACCGGTGAGTGGTTTGCCGCCCCGCGTGATCGCATCGATATGACCCGGCATTGACCGCGGCAGCATCCAAGGCGTCGGCGAAGCCGGGCACCTTGTCCAACGTGTCGGCGCGTTCTTTCGTCTTCGCAGCGTCGTTCAACGATGAACGAGTGCAATCAGCAATCGCCTTTTCGGGGAACGACACCTGAGCCGCCAACAACCGTGCCAGGCGAGCGTCAGCAGCAGCCAGCCACGACTTGACCTGCGCAGCCGCCGTGATCGCCGCTTCGATCGCCGCACGCGCAGCACCAGGATCGCCGCTCGTCAACGACATCTCCCGCACCCGCTCGACAACCGACACGACATCCATACCCCATCATGCACACAGGGGTGCCACACCCAGAGTGGGTCTGGGCCCCTCCGAAGCTGTCGGCTGACGGCTTTTCGAACGTCGTCGACAACTCGATTCGACCACTCGCATTCAGGGTTCGAATGATCCATACTGTGCGCGATGCGGCGATGTTCGTGACCGCTGGCAAACGGAGATCGGAGGACGAAGGTGGTCAGCAACAATCATCGTGCGCGCTGGGCGGCGATCGGCGCAGCGGTTGCGATTTCGCTCGGCGTCGGCGGCGGTTTCGGACTCGCTCGGGCGACCGTGTCATCGGGGGATCGAACGGTGTTCGTTCCGATCACACCGTGTCGTTTGTTCGACACCCGTGCAGCGAGCGCAATCGGTGTGAAGAACACGCCATTGCTCGGAGGCGACACCTACGTGGTGTCCGCTCGGGGCGTCAGTGGCCAATGCAACCTTCCAGCGGGGGCTGTCGGCGTGGTACTCAACGTGACCATCACGAATCCGACCGCCGTTGGGTTCCTGACGGTGTTTCCGTCAGACGTGGCACGACCGCTCGCTTCCAACCTCAACTTCGTCGGCGGCCAAGCCGCAGTCCCCAACGCGGTGACGGTCGGCCTCTCCGCTGATGGTCGCCTCTCGGTGTTCAGTTCAATCGGTTCGATCAATGTCATTGCAGACGTCGTTGGCTACTACGAGGACCACAACCACGATGACCGTTACTACACCCAGCCGACGGCCGACAGCCGGTTCTTCGAGGGGGGCACGCTGAGACTCGTTTCGGCGGACGGCACGCCCACTCAGAACGGTGCAGCACTGGAGTTGGCTGTCGCCAACATCACTGATGCTTCGGCCACGAAGCCGTACACCGTGAGGCTCGCACCGGGAACCTACGACGTCGGCGCCGACGGAATGGACCTCAAGTCGTTCGTCGATCTCGAAGGTGCCGGCGAGGGTCGCTCGATCGTCACCGGTGCCGGAATCAACGACACGAATCCGTTCGATGGCGGTTCGTTTGGAACGATTCGGACCGCCGACCAGACCGCCCTCCGGCACATCACGGTGCGCAACACATCCGGCTCCGGGACCACCGCCGTCGGCGTGTTCGCCGGGGTCGGATCGACGGCGATCGAGCAAACGACGATCGAGGTGACGAACGCCGCTTCGGCGAGCAGGGCGGCCGGGCTGGCCCCCAGCGGTGCCGGCGACGTCAACGTGACGTTGGACGGTGTCCGCGTGGCGGCCGACGCCGGGAGCGGTATCGGCACGATCGGCACCGCGTTCGGTCACATGAACGTGCTCGACATCCGCAACTCGGTCATCTCGGTGACCGCCGGCATCGGAATTGGCACGCAGTTCACGTCCGGCTCGAGCAGTCGACTCGACGTCCAATCCTCGACGATCGAGATCACCGGTGGCGGTGTCGGCGTCACCGACACGTCTGCGTTCACACAGCAGTTCTCGAACGTCACGGTCAGGGTGAGCGGCGGCACGGTAGCCATCGGATTCGCGGGGGCTGGTTCGGGCTTCCACCCGATCATCGACAGCTCCCGGATCGAGGTGTCGGGCGGCACCGTCTCGAATGCGGGCTTCAGCATGAACAACGGCACCGTCAGCATCCGCAACTCCGCGATCGACGTCACGGGCACCGGAAGCGTCGGACTGCGCCACAGCGAAGTTTCCAACACCGTCTCGGCCCGGTACCGCGTCGATTCGTCGCAGATCACTGCGACGGTGGCGATGTCGACCTCCGGCGGCAACGGAGCGACGACGTTCTCGCTCGGCGCAACGAGATTGTCGGCGACGACCATCATTTCTGGGACGTCGGCCTCCTTCAAATGCGTGGCAACCTACAACGGGGCCTACACCCTGCTCTCCAACACCTGCACCTGACCGCCTCCGGGTGACCGCTCACGCTCTCGGGCGACGCTGGTTGTCGACCGCCGAGCGAAACATGTCGAGCCTGCTCACGAGATCAGGGTTCATCGGACCGGCCGACGCGAAGAACTCGTCGTTCATCAAGGTCGCTTCGCCGAATGTCTCAGATCCGTCGAACTGAGCCTTCGTCAGATCGAGCTCCGTGCCGTCGGGAAGCACATTCCAATAGTGGTGTTCGCTGAGCTCCCCGCCGCGAAATACTTGCGCCATCCGAAGATCGCCACCGACCGACTCGCGCACGATCAGCGACGTCACGTCGCAATGGCCCGCCGCCGGGTTGGACTCCGACCAGAGGTTGTCGCCGGCAGCCGTGACCTGCGACCAGGCGGCCTCGATAGCGGCGGTGAGTTCCTGATCGATCATCAAAGCATTATCAAGTCTCGACCAACGCAAGACTCAATCGGCGGTGCTTCCGCCTCGGAGCCGGAGGGGTTCTGACCCCTCCGGGAGTGCCATGCTGAGGGTGTGCCCGCATCGTTTCGACGTCTCTCGCTTCCTGCGGACATGGACGATGTCGTCGACCTGATGTGTGCGAACGAGTGGCCGTTCCACGCGCACCCTCGTCTCGCGCCGACCGACGTCGCAAACATGGCGCTGCTGACCTCGGAGGTGGATTCCTACTGGATCCTCGATGAGGACGTACCGGTGGGCCTCATCCGACTGCTCGATCTCGGTGACATCGAGCGGGGCAGCCCGCTGTTCGACATCAGAATTGCCACCTCGCACCGTGGCCGCGGTCTCGGGGCTGCGGCGGTGCGCTGGCTGACGGACCACCTGTTCGGCCGGTTCGACGTGTTGCACCGGATCGAGGCGACCACGAGCGTGGACAATGCGGCGATGCGTCGGGTTCTCGAGTTGTGCAGTTACCGGCTCGAAGGGCAACTTCGTGACGCATGGCTCAGCTTCGACGGGTCACGGACCGACGCAATGATCTACGGCATCGTCCGCACCGAATGGGTCGACCCGTGAGGCCGGGATGTTGACGCCAGGCCTCACAGGTCGACCCACACGACCGTCATCCGTCCCTGATTCTCGGGGATCGGCAGCGCCTCCGTTTCGGCGACGATCTGATCGCGGACTGCCCGTTCCAGCTTGCCCCACGCGCTGACGGTCAGCTTCGTCTTGGTGCGCCGCCACGTTCCCACGATCTCTCCGTTGGCGAGGATCGCGCCGGGCCAGACCCGCGACGTCCAGAGCAGTCCACGCTGATCGGGGTTCGGGACGAGCAGCTCACGCTCGACGCCTTGGAGCAGGTAGTACGTGTCGCCACTCGGCAGGAGTCGCACCGTTCCCGCCGTCTCGGCGGTGTCTCGGATCGCCTGCTCGTCCTCGGAGAGAATCCATCGCGCTCCGAGCGGGGTCGTGACCGGTGTCAGCGAGTCTGCGAGTTGCTCGAACGCCGCCACAGCGGACGGCGTCTTGATTCCTGCCCAGTCGCCGAACGACTGCGGGTTCGACGGACCGAACACGTGGAGGTGTCGACGGGCCAGCTCTCGACGGGCGTCGGCCGGTTCCACGTGAGGGGGCTCCACAACTCGAATCGTCGGCTGCCTGGCACCGTCCCATCGCAGCACCACGGAACCGGTCGTGGTGGCGTACCTGAGTCGGTTGGGATGCCCACCGAGTGCTTTGCCTGCCTCACCGAACGGTATCGCCTCCGCTCCCAGCAGGGCCTCGAGCTGCTCCGCCAAGTCGGTCGCCCGACGTTGCGACTTGGGATCGTGCGGATGCCGCCCGAGCGTGAACACCGCCAGGTCCTGGGCCGCCACGACGTACACGCTGAATCGCGGACCCCAGACCTGCACCAGATCGGGGTGCTCCCAGGTGCTTGCCTCGGTGTCCTCCATCCGGGCGTTGATCGACAGCACGGCTGCACGGGGCATGCTGTCCTGCAATCCAGCCCAGGCGGCCGTCTGCAGCGCGTCGGCGCCGTACGGAAGCCGCCGGTCGAGTGCGGTGACGCGTCGCCGGTACGCCAGAATCTGCTCTCGGGTCAGCACGAGCGAGGGTTCCGTCATCGCCGCCAGACCGTAGCTCAGGCGGGCCGGCGCCCACACCCAACACCTGGATCGAAGCGGATCGCGACCCAGGCGAGCGAAGGTTCCCGAGGATTGTTACTATGGCGGTAGTGGAAATACCCTGCCCGCCACTGCGACCCGATCAGGAGCTGACATGACGTCGTTCGATCTCGACCTCTCCAAGTACGACCTCGGATGGAGCGATGAAGTCGAGTACGCCTTCACCCCCGAGCGGGGCATCAACGCCGCCGTCGTCGACCAGATCTCGTGGTGGAAGGGCGAACCGCGCTGGATGACCCAGATGCGCCAGCGCAGCCTGCGCTTGTTCGAGAAGAAGCCGATGGCCGAATGGTTCGCCGTCAACATGCCCGACATCGATTTCCAGAACATCTACTACTACCTGCGCCCCAAGGGCGAGCAGGTCGACGAGTGGGACCAGCTCCCCGAAGAGATGATGCGCACCTACGAGAAGCTGGGCATCCCCGAAGCGGAGCGCCAGTATCTCGCCGGGGTCACCGCCCAGTACGAGAGCGAAGTCGTCTACCACAAGAACCGCGAAGACCTCGCCGAACAGGGGATCCTGTTCTGCGACATGGACACCGCCCTGCGCGAGTACCCCGACCTGGTCAAGCAGTACTTCGGCACCATCATCCCGCCCGGCGACAACAAGTTCGCGGCGCTCAACACGTCGGTCTGGTCGGGTGGCTCGTTCATCTACATCCCACCGGGCGTCAACTGCGAGATGCCGCTCCAGGCCTACTTCCGAATCAACTCCGAGAACGCCGGCCAGTTCGAACGCACCCTGATCATCGCCGACGAGGGCTCGCAGGTGCACTACATCGAGGGCTGCTCCGCCCCGGTGTACACCAGCGACTCGCTGCACTCGGCCGTGGTCGAGATCGTCGTCAAGCCGCACGCCAGGGTCACCTACACCACGATCCAGAACTGGTCGCCGAACGTCTACAACCTGGTCACCAAGCGGGCCAGGGTCGAGGCCCACGGTCACATGGAGTGGATCGACGGCAACATCGGTTCCAAGCTCACCATGAAGTACCCGTCGGTGTACCTGGTCGGCGAAGGTGCCACCGGCGAAGTGCTGTCGGTCGCCTACGCAGGCAAGGGCCAGCATCAGGACGCCGGCGCCAAGATGGTGCACGCCGCCCCCAACACGACGTCGAAGATCGTGTCGAAGTCGATCAGCAAGGACGGTGGCATCACCACCTACCGCGGTCTCGTGCGGGTCGACAAGGGCGCCCACGGCTGCAAGAGCCACGTGCAGTGCGACGCCCTGATCCTCGACGAAGACTCGGTCAGCAAGACCCTGCCCTACATGGAGGTCGGCGAGCGCGACGCCCAGATCGGCCACGAGGCCACCGTGTCGAAGATCGCCGACGAGCAGCTGTTCTATCTGATGAGCCGCGGCCTGTCCGAAGAGCAGGCGATGGGCATGATCGTGAACGGCTTCATCGAGCCGATCACCAAGACGCTCCCGATGGAATACGCCGTCGAATGGAGTCGCCTGATCGAGCTTCAGATGGAAGGCTCGGTCGGCTGATCGAATCGTGCGCCAATCGGTGCACGATCCACCTGGCTTAAGTCGAAAGCGAGCCCATCCGATTCAATTGGACCATGAGTGTCGCCGCCGCCAAACGAACGGTCGCCTCGATCCTCGTCGCGACCATGCTCGCCTCGATCTCGCTGGCGTCGGGATCGGTGACCGCCGCTGAAGGCCCCGGACCGGCAGCGTTCGTGCCGGTACAGCCGTGCCGGCTGCTCGACACCCGGATCGGGCCGGGAACCACGATTCCGGCGGCGGGCACCCTCGACGTCCAGGTGATCGACCGGTGCGGCGTCGGCGACTCCGCCGTCGCCGCGGCGCTGACCGTGACGGTCGTGAGGCCCGAGTCCAACGGCTTCCTGACGCTGTTTCCGCTCGGGGCCGCCCAGCCAGACACATCGTCCATCACCTACGGTCGGAGCCAGGTCGTCGCCAACTCGATGCTTTCGCAACTCGGGGACCAGGGCAGCGTGTCGCTGTTCACGCTCGCAGGGACCCACGTCGTCGTCGACGTGAGCGGCTACTTCGTGGAGGCGCCCGCCGAGGGAAGCGCTGCCGGCCGGTTCGAGAGTGTCCCGATACACAGGTTGATCGACACGCGCCTGACCGGGCGGCCCGCACCCGAGGGTTCCATTCGGGTGACTCCCGAGGTGCCGCCGGACGCGATCGCCGTCGCCGTCAACATCACCACCACGTCGACCACCGGCCCCGACTTCCTGACGGCGTTCCCCGCCGGAAGCGACCTGCCGATCGCTTCGGTGCTCAATGTCGATCGAGGCCATCAGACGCGGGCAGCGTTCACGATCGTCCCGATCAGCGACTCCGGGTTCGACGTGTTCACCCACAACGGCAATCACGTGATCGTCGACATCGCCGGGTACTTCACCGGGCCGTCGGCGCCGACGTCGACCGATGGTCTGTTCGTTGCCGCTCCGCCCAGCCGCCTGGTCGACACTCGGCTTGCCGTCGGAAGTTCCGGCGGCCCGAGGCTGTGGGACGGCGGGGGTCGAGAGTTCGCCATCACGACCGTGACCGACGGCCCGGTTGCAGCGATCGCCGCCAACGTCACGGTCGCCCAGACCGAGGACGCTGGATTCGTAGCCGCCCACCCGGCACGGATCGACGCAAACGGCACGTCGACGGTCAACTACGACTCGCCGGCCCGGGTCGCCGCCAACATGGCGATCATCTCGGTCTCGCAGTACGGCGTCGGCGTCGACGCCAGCGAGGCAACCCATCTGATCATCGATGTCACCGGGTGGTTCACCGGTTCGGCCATGACTGCCACAGGAGCTGCGCCGGCGAATCATCCTCCCGGCGACAGACGGGTGACGATCATCAGCGACTCGGCGATGGCGGGCATCCGATGGAACGGAGCGCTCGGAGGGCTCCAGGGCTTCATACCGGTCGCCAAGCTGGAGTCGTGCAGGCGTCTGGTGCGGGCCTCGTGCCGCGGTCGCGACGGGTACCGTCCTGCCACTGCCGAGCACGAGATCGGGGCGTTGCCGGTAGCCGGGCGGGAGGACATTCTCGTGATCGCTGTCGGTTACAACGATTGGCATACCCATTTTTCGTCCGATTTCGACATCGTCGTAGGCGCCGCTCGTGCCAGGGGTTTCCACCACATCGTGTGGGTGAACTACATGTCCCGAGTCGGCTACACGCTGCCGGGCACCGGTGAGCGATCCAACTACGGCGAAATGAATGCAGTCCTGATCGACAAAGTCGGATCGGGTGAGTTTCCCGACGTGAGGATTTGGGACCTCGACCTGTACTCGACATGGTCGCCGGGCTGGTTCGCCAGCGACGGGGTTCACGAGACGCAGCTCGGTTCGTGGGGGGTCGCGGATTGGATCTCTCGGCACGTCCGCGCCTTCGACGACCGCCCGTGTGTGCAACCGTGGGTTCCGGGGGCGTTGGTCGACGACCCGTGCCCCAACCCGGACGGCCTCCCGGAGTCGATCGGCCTTCCGGACATCGCCGGCCTGTACGGCTTGAGCCCATTGGACGGCCTGTGACTGCAGGCAGGCTGCGATGACAGCTCGAACCCAAACGGTAGTCTCGTCGACATGCCGATGCGGACGGAGTGCAAGAATTTCGAGAGCCGCTCGTATCCGAACGGCGACACGGTTCGCAAGTGCAACCTCGATCTGGCACCCGATGCGCCGTGGCGCTGCCCGGAGAACTGCCCCAAGTACGAACGCCGGTTGGCCGATGCCGCTTGGACGCATGGAACGTTGGTGGTGCCTCCCACGCCGCCCGAACCCGCCGGCCTCGACGACGGAACCGCAGCCGCCTTGCTCGACGAGGCAGAGGAGATCCTCAACGCCGCTGGGGCGCGGATCCTGTCTGAGGTACACGAGGAGCGTGTCGCCGACCAGCGTCGGCGCCGCGGAATTCGTGGCTTCCTGCGCCGCAAACGCGGTTCCTGACCGATCCGCCTGACGGATCCGGAACCTCAGGCGGGATTTCCACTACGCGCGTAGTAGAATTCCCCGGCGATGGATGTCCTCGACCTCGAGCAACTCGCCTCCGTCGAGTTGCCAACCACCGACGAAGAGATCTGGCGGTACAGCCGGATCGGTGACCTCGACCTCGCTGCCTACCGACCGGTTGCCCACACGCCCGACGTGTCCGGCCCGGTCGAGTACGTCGAGATCGGTGGTGACACCGTCGACCTGTTCCCCGACGAGACCCCCGACGTCTTTGCGGGGCTGAACCGCACGGCTGCCAACCAGATCCGCATCGTGGTTCCTGCCGGCGTCACCGTCGACGACACGATCTCGATCACCCACACGATCGGCGCCGATGATGGCCTGGTGTGCCCACGGCTCATCATCGAAGTCGGCGAGAACAGCCAGGTCACGGTCATCGAACACTTCGTCTCGGCCGCCGATGGCGCGGCGCTGGTGCTGCCAGTGCTGCAGCTTCGCGCCGATCAAGCCGCTCGCGTCAACTACCTGGCGATCAACGAACTCAGCGAACAGGCGTGGGCGATCGGCAACCAGCAGGCGGTCGGATTCCGTGATTCCAGCACCTTGTTGGCGTCGGTAGCACTCGGCGGCGACTACGCCAGAGTGCGCACTGAAGCCCGCCTCTCTGGCAAGGGTGGATCCACCCGTCAGGTCGCCCTGTACTTCGCCGGCGGCACGCAGATGCACGACTTCCGCACCATCCAGGACCACGATGCGCCGCACACCCACAGCGACCTGCTGTTCAAGGGTGCCGTTCAGGACCATGCCGCCAGCGTCTACACCGGGCTGATCAAGATCCGTGAGCACGCCAGGGGAACCGCAGCGTTCCAGACCAACCGCAACCTCACGCTGTCTGACGGTGCCTGGGCAGAGAGCGTCCCCAACCTCGAGATCTTCACGAACGACGTGAAGTGCTCGCACGCCTCAACGGTCGGCCCGATCGACGAGGAGCAGCGGTTCTACCTCGAAAGCCGCGGCATCCGCCCCGAGATCGCCGAGCGCCTCGTGGTGCTCGGGTTCTTCGACGAGGTGCTGTCCCAGTTGCCGGCCCAAGGCCTGGCGGAGGGCCTTCGAGCCAGGGTCGCCGCCAAGCTCAAGATCGGAGAGGACGCAGCATGAGCACCCAGGGAACCATCACCGTTTGCCCACTGAACGAGATCCCCTCCGGCACGGCCCGCAAGGTCGAGGTCGCCGGGATCGCCGTATCGGTCGTTCGGATCGGCGACGACGTCTACGCCATCGGCGACGTCTGCAGCCACGCCGAGGTCTCACTCAGCGAAGGCGAGGTGTGGTGCGACGAACTCGAGCTCGAATGCCCCAAGCACGGCAGCGCCTTCAGCCTGCTCACGGGTGAACCCGTCACCTTTCCCGCAACCCAGCCGGTTCCCGTGTTCGACGCTTCCGTCGTCGATGGCAAGGTGATGGTGACGGTCACGATCGACGTCGGACGTCGACGTGAACGACCAGGACGAGGCGTCATGAGCACACTCGAGATCAAGGGCCTGTGTGCCACCGTCGGTGGCAAGGAGATCCTGCGCGGGATCGACCTCACCATCAACTCCGGCGAGGTGCACGCCGTGATGGGCCCCAACGGGGCCGGCAAGAGCACGCTGGCGGCCGTCATCATGGGCAAGCCCGGCTACGAGGTGATCGAGGGATCGGTCACGCTCGACGGAGTCGACATCCTCGCCCTGCCGGCCTGGCAGCGGGCCACCGCCGGCCTGCACCTCGTGATGCAGTACCCCACCGAAGTGCCGGGCGTGATGCTCGACGACGTGCTCGGTCGAGGCCCTCACCAGCCGCGGTCGCGACATCGCTGCACTCGGCCAACAGCTGCTCGTCGAGGCCGAACGGATCGGTTTCGAGGAGCGGTTCCTGCACCGCCCGCTCAACGTCGACTTGTCGGGTGGCGAGAAGAAGCGCAACGAGACCCTGCAACTGGCCGTGCTGCGGCCCAAGTTCGCAATCCTCGACGAACTCGACTCGGGTCTCGACATCGACGCCCTTCGCGACTGCTCGCGACGCGTCGAGGACCTCAGCAACGACACCAGCGACGGCACCGAGCCGATGGGTGTGCTGGCGATCACGCACTACAGCCGACTGCTCAACGAACTCAAGCCCGACCAGGTGCACATTCTCGTCAAGGGCCGGATCGTCACCACGGGTGGCCCTGAGTTGGCAGACGTGTTGGAGAGCGACGGGTACACGGCGTTCGTTCCCGCCGAAGAGCTCGCCGACGAGTCGGATGCAGCCGCGTCGAGCGGTGGGCTCGACGACCTGTTCGCACTCTGACGCAACAGCCTTCCGCTGACCTCGACAGGGGTCCCGTCGCACAGCCATGCCAAGATCACCGGATGGCCGATGTGATCGACGAACTCCGTACCTGGCTCTCCGAGAACTGGGATCCCGACCTCACGGTCGCCCAGTGGTGGGAGCGGCTCGGGCTGGCCGGTTGGTCAGCCCCGTCGCTCCCTGAGAACGCCTACGGCAAGGGGCTCTCCCGCAACGATGCCGTCAAGGTCGCCGAGACGATCGGCGAGCACGGCGCACTCGCTGCACCAGGTGGACTCGGACTGCTGTTGGCGGCTCCCACGATCGCCACCCACGGCACCCAGGAGCAGATCGACCTGTACGTGCGCGACATCGTGACGGGCCAACAGGCCTGGTGCCAGCTGTTCAGCGAGCCGGCGGCGGGCAGCGACCTGGCGGGGCTCCAAGCTCGGGCCATCCAAGACGGCGACGAGTGGATCGTCAACGGCCAGAAGGTGTGGACCTCCGGCGGCCACTACGCCGACCTCGGGATGCTGATCGCCCGCACCAACCCGGAGGCCCCCAAGCACCAGGGCATCAGCTACTTCGCGATCGACATGCATCAGCCGGGGATGGACGTTCGTCCGCTCAAGGAGATGACCGGGCGGGCGCTGTTCAACGAGGTCTTCATGACCGATGCCCGCACGACCACCGACGCCATGATCGGCGACAAGAACAACGGGTGGGCGGTCGCCAACACCACGCTGGCGTTCGAGCGGGCCGGGCTCGGGTCGGGCGGTGGCCACGCCGCCACCAGTTCCGCGGTGCCGGGAACGGTGGCAGGCGATCTCGACAAGCGGGTCGGCGATTTCGTCGAGAATCGCAGCTCACGCGGGCGGCGGCGGCGCACAGTTCCGCGGTGCCGGCCGGATGCTGATCGAGCTCGCCAAGTCCAACGGAGTGGCCGACGACCCAACGGTCCGCCAGGACCTGATGCGGCTCCACACGCTCCAGGAGATCGGGCGGATGAACACCCTGCGGCTCAAGGCGCTCAAGGCGAAGGGCCAGGACATTCCCGGCTTCGGAAATATCGGCAAGCTGTCGATGAGCGACATGATGCGCCTCCAGCGCGATCTGGGTCTGCGGATCATCGGCGCCGGCGGGATGCTGCACGCCTACGACAGCAAGGGCAAGGCCAAGCTCGATGAGGCGACCGGTCAACCGTTCAACGGATTCGTGACCGAGTTGGCGATGTTCGCTCAGGCGCCACCGATCTACGGCGGCACCGATCAGGTCCAGCGCAACATCATCGGTGAGCGAGTGCTCGGCCTCCCGAAAGACCCCGGCTTCGACCGCACCACCCCCTTCTCAGAACTCCCCAAGAACGCTTGAACCCGGCTGGAGCCAATCACCCCGTCCGGCCCATTCGGTCAGATGGCGCGGAGGCGGCGGATTCGTTCTTCGGTGGGCGGGTGGGTGCTGAACAGCTTGGCGAGGTTGGGGCCGCCGCCGCTGGAGCGAGCCTCGGCGAGTGGGTTGTGGATGTAGGCCTGGGCCTGCGCCGGGGCGACCGCCATCGGGCGTTGGTGGGCGATCACTTCGATCTTCTCGAGCGCCCTTGCCAGCGAGTCGCCGTTGCCGAGTAGCTCGGCTGCGCCGCGGTCGGCCTCGAACTCGCGTGAACGTGACACCGCCATCTGGATCAGCGACGCCGCGATCGGTGCCAGCAGCGACATCGCCAGCATCCCGAGCACGTTGTTGTTGCGACGATCACGGCCGCCGAACATGGACGAGTACATCGTCATCTGAGCGACGAACGAGATCGCCGTGGCGATCGCAGCCGCCACCGATCCGATCAGGATGTCGCGGTGCTTGACGTGCATCAGTTCGTGCGCCATCACACCTTCGACTTCGTCGCGGGTCAGGGTTTCGAGCAGCCCCTGCGTGGCGCACACGACGGCATGCTTCGGTCCGCGACCCGTGGCGAACGCATTCGGCTGGGCGTTGGGTGAGATCGCTACCGTGGGCATCGGCATGTTGGCGCGCTGGGCGAGATTGCGGATCATGTTGTAGAACTCGGGGGCCTCGGCTTCGGTGATGACGCGCGCCTTGGCCGACTTGAGCGCCAGCTTGTCGCTGAACCAGTACGAGCCACCGACCATGACGAGCGCCAGGCCGAGCCCGATGATCAGCGAGGCGCTGCTGCCACCACCGACGATGCCGGCCACGGCAACGATCAGGCCGCCCATTCCGGCCAGCAGGACTCCGGTCTTCATGGTGTTCTTGAACATCGTGCGACTCAGGATATCGACCGTCGAATCACTACGGTTCGACCATGTCCTCTCCGGTCGCAGCCCGCATGAGCCGTGATCGGGGACCGAGCGAGAGGTTCCTCGGTTGGCGCGTGGTCACCGGTTGTTTCATCGTGCTCACGACGTCGTCAGGGCTCGGGTTCTACGGATTGGCGGTGTATCTCAACGCCCTCAGCAACGAGCGCGGCTGGGATGTCTCCTCGATCTCGTTGGCGACCACGTGGTTCTTCTTCGTCGGCGGGGTGGTCGGGGTGTGGGCGGCTCGGTTGATCGCCAACCACGACGTGCGTCACGTGTCGGCTGCCGGGGGAGTGATCGGCGGGGTGGCCTTGGCGGCGCTCGGTCAGGTCACCCAGCAGTGGCATCTGTTCGTGGTGTACGGCGTGTTCGCGGCCGGCTGGTCGCTGGCCGGATTGGTGCCGATGACCACGGTCGTCACACGGTGGTTCCACGTGCGTCGATCGGTCGCCTTGTCGGTCGCCTCGACCGGTCTGTCGGCCGGCGGGATCCTGATCACTCCCGGCGCCAAGTGGCTGCTCGACCGTCAAGGCCTGGAGTCGGGCACCCCGTGGCTCGGCCTGCTGTACGTGGTCGGGATCGTGCCGGTCGTGTATCTGTTGATCACGCCCGATCCGACGTCGACCGGCTGGCTGCCCGACGGTGAGCGGGTCGATCCCGGTGTCGCCGCTCCGGCCGTGCTGGGGACGCGCTATCGCGACGCGATCACCAGCCGCTTCTTCGTCCTGGTCACGATCGGGTACATCCTCGCCCTCGGGTCGCAGGTGGGCGGTATCCAGCAGCTCGTCAAACTCGTCGAGGAACGCACCACGGCCAACACCGCCGCCCTGGCAACACTCGTGCTCGCCGCCACGTCCGTCGTCTCCCGGCTGATCGGTGGTCGGGTGATCGCCTCGATGCCGATGGTTCCGTTCACCGCCGTGCTGGCGGGGCTCCAGATGGTGGCGTTGGTGTCGCTCGGCTTCGCCGCGTCGACGGCGCACATCTTCGGTTCGATCGTGTTGTTCGGGGCGACGATCGGCAACATCTTGATGCTGCAACCGCTGTTGATCGCCGAACGATTCGGCGTGCGCGACTACCCCAAGATCTACAGCCGTGCTCAGCTGTTCGGACTGGTCGGCACGGCCGGGGGCCCGATGCTGCTCGGATGGCTGCACGACGCTTCCGGCGGCTACCGAACGAGCTACATCGTCGCCGGGTGTCTGTCGCTGACCGGTGCCGGCGTGATCATGATGAGCGGGTCGAGCAACGCCCCCGAGCACGAGCACATGGAGGTGCCGGTGTGACCGAGTTGATCGACCGCTCCGCCGTCGAGTTGGCTTTGATGATCCGGCACCGTGAGGTGTCGGCTCGTGAACTCTTGGCCGCCAGCCTGGCTCGGATCGAGCGCGCCAATCCTCAGGTCAACGCGATCGTCACGCTGGTTCCCGAGATGGCCGAGGCGTGGGCGACGCAGGCCGACCAGCGAACCGCGTCCGGTGAACCGCTCGGCCCGCTGCACGGCTTGCCGATCGCCCACAAAGACCTGGCGATGACCGCCGGAATCCGCACCACGATGGGTTCGCCCCTGCTCGCCGACTTCGTGCCGACCGAGGACGACCTGATCGTGCAACGGCTGCGCGGCGCAGGAGCCGTCACGATCGGCAAGACGAACACGCCCGAATTCGGCGCCGGTTCTCAAACCTTCAATACGGTCTTCGGCGCCACTCGCAATCCGTACGACATCACCAAGACATGCGGTGGCTCCAGCGGGGGAGCAGCGGTGGCGCTGGCGACCGGGATGATCCCGATTGCCGACGGCTCCGACATGGGTGGCTCGCTGCGCAACCCGGCCTCGTTCTGCAACGTGGTCGGCCTGAGGCCGTCGGCGGGCCGGGTACCGAATTGGCCGGATGCCACTCCGTGGTCGGCGCTTGCGACACCGGGTGCGATGGGCCGCACCGTTGCCGACGTGGCGCTCCAGATGCAGGCGATCGCCGGGCCCGACCACCGGATACCGATCAGCCTTCCGGAACCTGGGTCGATCTTCGCCGCCGTCGGCGACCCTGGGGCCTCTGATCTCGATGTGACCGGCCTGCGGGTCGCCTGGTCGCCCGATCTCGGTCTGCCGGTCGAGCCTGATGTACGCGCCGCTCTGAGCGATGTGCCGTCACGCCTGGAAGCGCTCGGATGCGTCGTGACGGCGGCCCAGCCCGATCTGACCGACGCACGTCGGATCTTCCAGGTGCTGCGGGCTTGGCAGTTCCAGATTTCGTCCGGCTCGCTGTATGACCGGGTGGGCGATCAGCTCAAGGACACGATCCGCTGGAACATCGAAGAGGCGCGCCGCTACACGATGGTCGATCACGCCTCGGCCACCTCGGCCCATGCTGCCCTGATCGAGCGGGTTCGCCAGTTCTTCGATCGGTACGACGTGCTGGCGCTTCCGACCTCTCAGGTCGCCCCGTTCGATGTCGAGCTGGATTGGCCACGCCACGTCGACGGTGAGGCGATGGAGACCTACATCGACTGGATGCGCTCGTGCTGCGACATCTCCGTCACCGGGTGTCCGGCGGTCTCGATGCCGAGTGGCTTCACGTCCGGTGGGCTGCCGGTCGGCGTGCAGTTCGTGGGGCCTCCCCAGGGTGATGTCGAACTGCTTCGGTTCGCCGCAGCGTGGGAGCGGGCGAGTACCGATCGCGTGCGGCGCGCTGACGGTCGTGACTCTGTGAGCGAGGTCCACAAGAACGTCGTACGGGTGATCGAGGCCGGTCGCGTGCTGGGTCTGGTGGTAGAGCCACGCCGCTTTCCCGAGGGCGCCAAGACGGCGGTCGATGCGGCCAACGCGATCGGGTGCGAGGTCGCTCAGATCGTCAAGAGCCTGATCTTCGGTGTCGACGGCGAGATCGTGCTGGCGTACGTCAGCGGATCGAACCAGCTCGACGAACACAAGCTGGCGGCGGCAGCCGGCGGGCTGACGTGTCAGCGGGTCGACGCCGAGATCGTGCGCGAGGCGACCGGCTATCCGATCGGGGGAGTGCCACCGATCGGACATGCCACCCAACTGCGCGTGTTCATCGACCCCGATCTGCTGCACCACGATGTGGTGTGGGCGGCGGCGGGCACGTGGCACGACGTGTTTCCGCTCCCACCTGCCGAGTTGCTGCGGGTGAGCGGTGGGGTCGTCGTGGAGATCAAACGGGTCAGGGATCAGCATTCGTGACCTGGAAGCCTGAGCTCGACGAGCTGCGGCGGCGCGAGTACCTCGCCGAGCAATTGGGCGGTGCGGACAAGGTCGAGCGCCAGCACTTCTACGGCAAGCAGACCGTGCGCGAGCGGGTCATCCAAATCGTCGACGAGGGCAGCTTCTGGGAGCTCGGCAAGACTGCCGGAGTCGCTCGCTACGACGACGAGGGCAACCTGATCGAGTTCACCCCGTCGAACTTCGTGTTCGGTATCGCCGAACTCGACGGGCGCCCGGCGGTCGTGTCCGGGGACGACTTCACGGTTCGCGGCGGATCGAACGACGCCTCGATCTCGGCCAAGCGCGAAGCCTCCGAATCGATCGCGCTCGAGATGCGGTTGCCACACGTGCGCTTGTTGGACGGCATGTCGGGCGGCGGGTCGGTCAAGACGATCGAGCAGGCCGGACGCACCTACATCCCGGTACTGCCCGGCTGGCACAACGTGATCGATCACCTCAACGTGGCACCGTCGGTGTCGCTGGTGCTGGGTTCGGTGGCCGGATTCGGGGCGGCCCGAGCGGTCGCCTCGCACTACTCGGTGATGGTGCGCGGCACATCGCAAATGATGATTGCCGGCCCTGCCTTGGTGGAGCAGGCAGGCCTCGGGTCGGTTGCCAAAGAAGAGCTCGGACACGCCGACATCCACACCGGCAACGGGGCGATCGACGACGCCGTCGACACCGAGGCCGAAGCGTTCGATCGGGCGCTGCACTTCCTGTCGTACCTGCCGACCAGTGTCGACGAGCTTCCTCCGGTCGAGCAATGGGGCGACGACGCTGGCCGCCGCGACGAATGGCTGGCCACCGCCGTGCCACGCAATCCGCGCCAGTCGTACGACATGACGGCGATCATGGCCTCGGTCGTCGATCACGACAGCTGGTTCGAGATCGGTCGGGCTTGGGGCACGTCGATCACGTGTGGGCTGGCCCGACTCGACGGCGTGCCGGTCGCCGTGTTCGGTGAGAACCCGATGATGTACGGCGGTGGCTGGACCGCCGATTCGTGCCGCAAGCTGACCCGGCTGATCGACCTGGCGTCGCTGTTCAAGCTGCCGATCGTGCACTTCGAGGACTGTCCTGGCTTCCTGATCGGTATCGAATCCGAGCGCGATGCCACCGTTCGGTACGGCACCGAGTCGTTGGTCGCCTTGCAGCAAGCGCAGGTGCCGTTCTGCACGGTGGTGATCCGCAAGGCGTTCGGTATTGCGGGGGCTGCCAACCGCAAGCCGGGCACCGAGTCGATGCGGATGGCGTGGCCGTCGGGCGATTGGGGCTCACTCCCACTCGAGGGCGGTCTCGAGGTGGCCTACAAGGCCGACCTCGCGGACAGCGACGATCCGGACGGTCTGAGGGCCGAGATCACAGAGCGCCTCAATCGGCTGCGGTCGCCACATCGCTCGGCCGAGTTCTACGAGATCGAGCAGATCATCGACCCGCGCGACACGCGTCCGATGCTGTGCGACTGGGTTCGCCTCGTGCGCCGCACCCTGGTCCCGGGCCGACCCAGCTGGGGGTACCGGCCCTGATGCCGAAGCTGACCGACGTCGAGGTCGAGGCGTTCCTCGACGAACGCCACCACCTCGCCCGAATCGCCACGGTCGACGATGACGGCTTCCCGCGTGTGCTCCCGTTGTGGTTCATCCGCGACGGGCGACAGTTGCTGTTCACCCCGAGGTCGCCGGCGGTGATCTGGCGCAACATCGTGCGCGACCCGAAGCTGGGCGTCACCATCGATGAGAGCTCCCAGCCCTATCGAAAGGTCACCGTGCAAGCTGTCTGCGAAGTCGTTCATCCGCCGGGCGACGACGACGAGTGGCGCGACCTGTACCGCTCCATCACCCGTCGCTACACCGACGATTGGTTCGTCGACGCCTACGTCGACGGCACCGACGACCAGCCGAGGGCGTTGTGCGCGATCGACCTCGATGGGCCGACGACCCGCCTGTCGACGTGGCGGATGCCGGTCACCGGCGAGGACCGTCGAGGCGTGTGGGCCAAGCGCTACTTCCTGCCGGGCACCAAATGGGCCGACCAGTGAGCACCGACCCGACCGGACGCACCTGGCTGAGCGAGCTACCAAAGGTCGAACTCCACGTCCATCTCGAAGGATCGATGTCGGTGGCGACTGTGCGGTCGCTTTCCGAGCGGCACGGTGTCGATCCCACCTCGGTGTGGCCTGGTGGGTGGCCGGAGGCGTTCTCGTTCGACGGTTTCCTCGACTTCTCCGACCAGTTCTTGTTCGGGTTGGCGCTGCTGCGGAGCGGAGCCGACCTGGCTGCGATCATCGACGAGATGGCCGCAACGTTGGCCACCCAGAACGTTCGCTACGCCGAGGTCACGACGACCGCCTTCACCCACTTCCACCCGCTCGACGGCCGTCCCGGCATGTCCCGGTCGGAGTACCGCGACGGCTTGAACGAGGGCCGCCGCCGCGCCGCCGAGCGCGGTGTCGAGATCGGCTGGGTGATCGACATCCCGCGCGACCTCGAGATGCCCGAACAGACCGTGACGATCGAGTACCTGGAGAGTGACCAGACTCCCGACGGCCTGGTGGCGATCGGGCTCGGTGGGTACGAGGTCGGGCTTCCCGGCGGCGCCGTACGCCGAGCACTTCGCCAGGGCTCGTGCGATCGGGCTGCCGGCGGTTCCGCACGCCGGCGAGACCGAGGGCGCCGACAGCGTGCGCCAGGCCGTCGAGCTGCTCGGTGCCGTGCGGATCGGCCATGGCGTGCGATGCCTGGAGGACCCGAGCCTGGTCGAGCTGCTGGTCGAGCGCGGGATCATGCTGGAGGTCTGCCCGACCAGCAACGACCTGCTCCAGGTCGTCGATCGGATCGAGGATCACCCGTTGCCGCAGCTGATGGAGGCCGGCCTCCGCGTCTGCCTCAACACCGATGACCCCGGCTGGTTCGCCACCGACCTGGTCACCGAGCTGACGATCGCCAGCGAGCTGCTCGGCGTGACGCTCGACCAGCACCGGGCGATGCAACTCGACGCCATCGCCGCCTCTTTCATGACGTCCGAACGCCGCACCGCCCTCCAAGCCGAAGTCACCGCCTACAAACAGTTGGGAGTTGTGCCAGGCACAACTCCCAACTCCTGACACCATCCGTCAGAGTTCAGGGGGCGATCGGTCGGAGCGGGCTGGCGGCAAGCGGCAGAAGATCGGCGTCGAAGGCGATCACCGCCCAGGACATGCCGTCGGCGATGCTCGGGCCGGCCGCATCTTCGCGAATCTGCGTCGCCCCTCCCACGAACACGGAAGTTTCTGTGCCGCGCCACGCCCAATACGTGGCGCCGGAGGGTGCGTACAGATAGACGCCGTAGTGATCGGCATCGAGAACCGCGTCCCATTCGAGGAGCGGTCTGATTCCGTCTCCGGTTTCGGCGGTGTGTTGCACGATCACCGTTGCGAAGCTGCCGAAGAAGCTCGCTGCCGGCTCGGTCGTGGGAACCGTCGGCGGGGCTGGTGTCGTGTCGGACTGCTGGTCGGCATCTGTTGCGTTCGCAGTTTCCGGGCTGGTTCCCGAGTCGAGCGTGGTGACGGTAGTGACGGTGGTGTCACCTGGCGTCGTGCTGACGGCGTCACTATCCGACTCGTCGCCGCCCGAGCATGCCGTGAACATCGGGACGACGGCAATCGATACGGCTATCAGAAGTGGGACCGGCCTCATCCGCCGTCTCCGGTCGCTGGTGCCGATTCCTGCCACGTGTCCCCGAGCGCCCCCTCGTAGGTGCCGCGGGCGTCGTAGGTATTGCCACCGACGGTGAATGCCCAGCCCATCGCCGCCCCGGTTGCCATCACTCGGGTGGTGTCGTCGTTGACGAAGATCCTGTTGTCGGCGGGATCGAGGTTGGCTTCGAGGATCGCCTCGCCGGCGTGGATCAGCGCTGTCTCGGCATTGACCGCCTGGGCCGGGTTGGGCGCGCCAGGACCAAGCGCCCCATTGCGCACCGCGATGTGGACGAGGTTCTGGAAATCGTGCGAGCTGTACGCGCTGGCCGGCGATCCGATGATCAAGCCCTGGAGCACGAACGTGAGGCCGTCGAGGAACACCTCGACGTTGTCCTCCCCGAACAGCCGCTCGTCGCACTCGGTCAGATTGCGCAGCTCAGCGAGGAACGCTTCGGTTCGGGCGGCGATATCGAGCACCTGTCCGATCGTAGACGACAGAGTGTCACTCGGTCAGATTGCGCAGCTCAGCGAGCAACGCTTCGGTTCGGGCGGCGATGTCGAGCACCTGCAGGTCCAGCCAGGGAAGCTGTCGACGAAGGCGTTGTACTCCCTCAGGATCGCTGCGCTCATTCCCATCAGCGGGCTCTGGCTGATCAGATCGGGAGCGTCGGCCGAGTCGCCATCGAATCCTGCTGCCGCCAACAGTGCTTCGGTGTTCTGGTTGACTTCATCGGAGCCGCGGATCCCATGCCAGTAGCCACCGAAGTCGGCCGTGAACCCCTCGCCCTCGAACGCCTGCACGATGGCGTAGGCCCATTCGCCGTACGCCTCGTCGCAGGACACCGCTGCGATGTCGAGCCGCAAGGTCGGTAACGGATTCGTGCTACCCACCGGAATCGCAATCGACCCAGCCGACGTGAGGGCCACCACCGACCCGTCGGTGGTGCTCGACCCGGTGAGTACCAGCTGCGAGTTGTCTCCACCGATGGTTCCTCCACCGTTGAAGGTCAAGGTTCCGGTCGCTCTGATGGCCTGCCCGCCGACCGATCCAGAGAGCTTCTGGATCGCGTCGCCTTGGTGTTGCCATCGACCCACTGCCGTCGATCCCGAGTCGATCGTGAAGTCGAACTGAGCTGGGATTCGGCCAGCCCAAGTGATCTCGATTCCTTGCTCGGAAGCGCGAGCCGTGCCCTGGGCGCTCCCGACGGCAGTCCACGGTCCGATCTCGAGTGGGAATGGATCGATGAACGGGTCGATCTCGATGCTGTCGATGTAGTCCGGCTGCTCGGTGGGGTCCTCGGGTGGTTCGCCGGATTGGGCGTGCACGCTCGTGACCCCAGCGCCGAGCGAGAGCGCGACGATCAGACGCGCTCGCTCTGGCCGGAGGCCATCGGCGACTCGGTCCACGCTCCAGGAACGACACGAGGCCAAGGTAACACGACCCGTTGGGCGGCCCGGTTGCCGTCTTCGGCTTCGAGTATCTCGAACGTCGTGCAACAGTCAGCCGCCCTGTCCTTGCGGCACCATTGGATCGTGGGCGCCTGCATTCGAGCGCGACGGGTGAGGCCAGTCGATAAATCGCAGCCCTCGGTGCGGTCGCCGCCCAAATCGCAGGGACCGAGGCGGCTGGGCCCGCAATGGGCTGACGTTCGGCGGCGCAATGGATGGGCGCCCGTGCGTCTGGGAGATGGTGCGGGTTACACCGCTGCGCCGACTCGGTCGTTGAGCGGGCCGGTCCAGTAGGTCTCGCCGTCGGGGCGGGTCCAGGTTCCGACACGGTCAGATGTCATCGTCAGGGTCCATCCGCCTTCGTGGACGAGGTGGTGGTGGGTCTCGCACACGGCGGCCAGGTCGTCGAGGTCGGTCAGTCCGTCGAGCCGCCACGGATCGAGGTGGTGGATCCGACAGTCATCGACCGTCACCGAGCAATCCGGATGTGAGCAGGTGCGTTGCATCGCTTCGATCGCGGCGCGCTGTTCGGCGGTGGCGAGCCGCTTCGAACGGCCCTCATCGAGCACCACCCCGTCACCGTTGAGCACGATCGGGATCAACCCACCCTCACACGCAAGCCGGCGGGCGGTGGCAACCGGGATCGGCACCCCAGAATCGGTTTCGCACAACGTCTCGGCGCCACCGTCACCGGTCAGCCGGGCCAGCCCGATATGGACTCGCAACGACGGCGCCCGGCGCCCGCCCCTGCCGACACGGCTGAGACAGGACAGCAGGGCATCGACCGTCAACCGATCCCACGACACCTGCCGGTTCGTGGTGCGTGCCCGCAACACACCGCGCTCGTGCTGCACCGCCGACCAGAACTCACGATCCGAAACCGGATCGAGTTCGATCAACGTCTTGTGCATCCCGGTTTCCCGGTCGATCCACCGGCTGATCTTGGATGCCGCCCGCTGGCGCTCCAACTCGTCGGCGTCGGACCGGGCATGGTTGCGGTTGCGGATCGACTTCGCCAACTCGCGGCACCCGCGAGCGAAGACGTCGACACCCTGCCGGGTGGCATCGCCCAACAGGTTGTCCTGCTCCGCTGCGAACTCGGCACGATCTCCGTCGCTCAGGTCGCGGGTCGCGGCGGCCACGGCGTCGACATGGCCGGACGATACGACGCCGTCGGCGAGTGCCTGCTCGAATCCCGGCATCGACGAACACACCGTCTCACGCTCGTCGGCCGCCTTGGCGTCCTTGCCCGACTGCTGCCCGTGACGGGACAGCGTGTCGCGAGGTGCCGTCGCTCTGCCTTCGTCGGCAAGCCGGCGCTGGCGACGGGTCGCCCGCACCTGCAGCGCATCGCACCAGCTCTTGAGCTGAGCGACTTGCGAGGTCAGCGCCGCCAGCTCGGCGCTGTCCATCACGTCGGGGTCGGCGGCACGCAACGCCCCATACAAGGCATCGGTGTCAGATGGTCTCATCGGTTGTCTCCCATCGGTAGAAGTGGACTACGGATCGGGGAAGTCGGAGTACCCACCATCATGACGAAGGGGTGCTACAGAGTTGATGGGCATGACCGTTCGTCGATCGCATCGAACAGGTCGTCCGGGTGGCTCGGGTGTGATCCTCAGTCGCAGCCGCACAGATCTACCGTGCACAGCACCGATCCGTCGTCACCGCCGCTGCGAGCCTGCGAACCGACGAGTCGTCGGCCGACGAGATCCTCGATGCGTCCACGGAGCGAGCCGTCCACATCGGCAGCCTAGAAAGCATGACGATTCGGCCCGGCACGACCCGTCGGCACGACCCGTCGGGAGTATCCGTGGGTACATGGGGGTACCCCGTCGATCGCTGTTGCGCTCCTCGTTGGTTGGCGCACTGGTCATGTACCATCCGGCGATGTCCATGAAGCCTGGGCGCCGGCGGGACCGGCTCTGTGTTCTCATCGCGGTGGTCGTGTTCGGTGCTTGCTCCGGGTCGGGAGGTGAGACCGACGGCACCGGTTCGTCGCCGAGCTCGACCAACGGCGCCGCTCCTTCCACGGCGCCCGTCGAGACGACTACGACGGCGCCGGTGGCAACCACCGTCCCGGCCGATCCGACGACGACGACCGAGGCGCCGCCGACGGTCGTTCCACTCGGAGTGCGCTGGGACGAGGTCGGTGTCGTCGCCACCGACGTATCCCGGAGTCTGAACCGTGTGAGCGAAAAGATGCTGGTGGTCGGCGACGACCTGTGGCTGCTGGGGCCGATCCACAACAGCTCCTACGTGGTGCGTTCCGGCGACCACGGTGTCACGTGGCAGCCGGTGCCGGTCGTGGTACCGCCGGGGTCTGGTGAACAGTTCGTCACCGACCTCGTCGCCGGCGCCGGGGGGCGACTCGTGGCGACCGGGTCGATCAACAGCAACTGCCAGATCAATGACGACGCCGGTAACGGATACCGCGAAGTTGGGCTCTGCAAGCGGGATCGACCGGTGCTGTACCTCTCCGACGACGACGGGGCGACGTGGCGCCAGATCGAGCCTCCGGCGATGGCGCCGCCAGGCGACACCACGGTGGTTGTCAACGGCCTGATCGCAACAGCCGACGGTTACGCCGCGGCCGGAACCGTGGCGGGGCCCGACTGGCATGTGCGGCTGTGGTCGTCGCCCGACGGTGAGACGTGGACACTCGACCGCGAGATACGAGGCGACGGCAGCCCGATCAGTGCACGCCAACTGTTGACCGACGGCGAGAACGTCGTGCTGCGCGCCGACGAGCACCCGTGTGCTCGCCCGGGCACCTCCACGGACGGTTGGGTGCTGGGCAGTTCGTGGGTTTCGAAGCTCCGGATCTTCTCGGGAACCAACATCGGCGACCTGGCCCTGCTGACCCCTGCCCAGCATCCGTTCGCCCACGACCCGGAGATCATCGAGTGTGAACCACTGTTCACCACGCCAGAAGGGGTGAACAATGCGAACAGCACCACCGTGCAAGCAACCGGGGCCGTGATCGGCGGTGCGATCACGATGCTCCAGAGTGTCGATCAGATCGACGAGGACAGCGTCGCCGACCCCCTCACGGCCGGTTCCCAGCGGTTCACCCAACTGGTCGATGGCGAGTGGGTCGTCACCGAGATCGACGGGGTGCCCATCGACCGTGTCGTCCAGATGATCGATGTCGACGGAGCGGTCGGATTGTTCGACGGCGCCGACTCGATCCTGCAGAACGCCGATGGATCGTGGAGCCAGACCTCGCCCGAGCGAGCCCTGCTGATCGACAACGGGATCGTCAGCTCCGCTTGGAGCGGCGGCGCGATCGTCGTCGCCGGGATCGTCGACAGCGATCGATACCGGACCGAGTTCGGCCCACCCAACGTGTCCTCGGTGGCGATCTGGCGGTCCGTCGAGTCGGTGGGCGAACTCGTCGACCCCTGCGACTTCCAGCCCGGCGGGAGCTGCCGGTATGTCGACCTGTCGACGATCTCCGGATACCCCGACTTCGCCGGCCTCGACCTGTCAGGGGTCGACCTGGCGTTCTCCGACTTCGGCGAGGCCGACTTCAGCGGTGCCAACTTCGCGGGGGCGACGCTGTGGGAGGCGGCCGCCGCCGCCGCCACCTTCGACGGGGCGACCTTCACCGGCGCAAGGCTCGAGCGGGCGCAGTTGGGGAGCGCCGTCGGCGCCGACTTCACCGTCGCCAACGTCCACGCCGCTGACATCGGCGATGCGACGGCAGCGATCTTCGCCGGCACGAACCTCCAGTCGGCAAACCTCACATTTGCTGCACTGCCCGTCGTCGACGGTGCGCTGCTGCGCCACGCCCGCCTCGAGCAGAGCGTGCCGGCCGACCCGACAGCGCCGTACGAGATCTCGCTGATCGGACTCGATCTGGCGTTCGTCAGCATCACCAACGCGTTCGACGGTCCGCTGCTCAAGGTGGTCGGTCTCGACGGTTCGACGCTCGACTTCACGACGTTCTACGGCGTCGATCTGACGGCGATCGACCCGACGTTGATCGACCTGACCGGCGCCAACGTCGACGAGGACTCGATCTGCCCCGATGGGTTCGCGCCCGACGATCCACCGTTGGGCACCTGCGTCCGCGGCTGACCGATCCGGGTCTCGGCACCTCGTCAGACGATGGCCGCCTCGAACGGGGTCGTCATGGTGCGCATCTTCCCGGCCGGGCCGGCCAGCACGACGTACTCCAGGTTGCGGGTGTGGCTGACGGTGCCCACCTTGTTGCCGCTTGGGTCGTGGATACCGATCTGGGCGCCGACGTAGCGCTTCGAGTCGAACGCCAGCGCCACGACCTCGCCGTGTGCTGAACACATATCGCGCAGCTCGTCGAGCGCCACCCACGACTCGTCGTTGTACGAGACGACCACGACCTCGGCGTCGAGCGCTGCGATCGTTCGACGCAGCGCGTCGGGCATCTCGCGCTTGCGGTTGAACACACTCTTGGTGTCGTCGTCGCGGGCGTCGATCCGCTTGCAGGCGACGCCGTAGTGCTCTGGGTGGTCCCAGGCGACGATCGTCTCCCACACGTGGTAGTTCGTGAAGTATCGATGCTGGTTGTAGGGAGGGTCGAGGTAGGCCAGGTCGAAATGACCCAGGCCACGGGCTAGTTCGACGGCGTCGCCCAACTCGAATCGTCCCGAGCCCGACAGCATCGTCGGTGGCAGCATTTCGAGCGGTTTGTATGACCGTGGCGCCCACTTCTTGATGTAGGCCATCTGTAACCCCGCGGTCGAATCGACCTTGTCGGCCGCCAACAGCAGGCTGGTCAACAGCACCGGTTCGAGATCGGTTCCGGCGTGGGTGCGTGCGATCGCGTCGCGGATGGCGTCGATCCGCTCGCCGTTGTGGGGTTGGAAGAAGCGTGATTGCACGCAGAACGTATCGGTCACGTAGCCGGGAGTTCCAGGGAGGGCGTTCAGCTCGGCGATCGCCTCAGCCAACGCATCGTGATCGAACGAGTCGGCATCGGTCTCGATCCAGGTCCGTCCGAACACCTCCGAGTAGCGGGCCGTGTCGACGGCCGTGACGTGGGCGCCGCTCCGCTTGAAGGCCTGTGCCACACGGGTGGTGCCCGTGAACAGATCGAGCGCCGAGTGTGCTCCCGACCGCTCGAACAACTCGGTCAGTACAGGAACCAAGCGTCGCTTCGACCCCAGATACTTGATCACGACATGGAGTTGGGAGTTGTGCCTGGGGATTCAGCGGATACGTCACTTCGCTCCTTTTCCTTCCGCTCGAATCCCCCCGTGACGATTGGTCGCAGTTCGCCTGTCGGCTCACGCTCTGGCACAACCCCCAACTCAACTCCGAACTGTTCGTCGGGTGGGGCGGGGCGTTCGGCGGTGAGCGCCTTGAACATGGTTGGGTCGACGGCGATGAAGGTGGCTTTGGCGGTGGCGAGCAGGTCGCCGGTTTCGGCGTCGGTCAACTCGCCGGTCAGCAGCAGCTTGCGGCCCGCTCGCTCGGACATCCTGACGCGGCACGCCAACTCGCGAAACAGCGGGGTCGGTGCCTGATAGCGCACGTACAGATCGCCGGTGAAGGCCGGCTGATGGATGACCCCCAGCACATATCCGAATACGTCGTCGAACAGCGCCGACACGACGCCGCCGTGACTGCGCCCGGGCGCACCCTCGTGGGCCGACCGAAGCGTGACGCGAGCCTCGATCTCGTCGCCATACCGGTGCAGGTCGAGATCGAGCCCCCACGGCGACGAGCGCCCCGACACCGGGCGATCATCGAACACGTTGTCGAACCGACCCTGGGGAAGGTCGGTGCGCTGCTCGCTGGCGAAATCGTGGAGGCCCCTGGTGCGCAGCTCGGCCGGCCACAGTTCAGCCGAGATCGATTCGAGCACGTCGCTCAGACGTTCGATCTGTTCGAGCGTGGCGTGACGCCCGATGAAGGCGTGGCCGATCTCGCGGATCGCCCGACCGGCGCGAGCTCTGGCTTCGAGGATTGTGGCCGGGTCGTCAGCCTGGTGTTGTCCCATCGCCACGACTGTGGCAGGCGACCAGGGCCGATCAGGAGTCAGAGGGTGCAGGCGAGTCGAGCGCTTCGAGCAACGTGTTCCAGGCGAGCGTGGCGCACTTGATCCGGACCGGGAACTTCACGACGCCCTGGAGCGCTTCGAGGTCACCGAGCGGAACGTCGATCGAGTCGTCGCCTTCGCCGGTGTCGATCGACATCATGCCCTTGAACTTGCGAACCAGCGCACGCACTTCGGCTACCGGCTTGCCCTTCACGGCGGCGCTCATCATCGAGGCCGACGACTGCGAGATCGAACATCCCTGACCCGAGATCTTGACGTCACCGACGACATCGACGCCGTCGTCGTTGGCCACGTCGATGAAGACGGTGATCTCGTCGCCGCACAGCGGGTTGTGGCCCTCGGCGTGGCGGGCAGGGGGAACAGGGAGTTCGCCGCGGTTGCGGGGCGTGCGGTAGTGGTCGAGGATGATCTCTCGGTACAGGTCTTCGAGGCCAGGCATGGTGTCTCCCGAGGGTTGGGTCAGAAACCGAAGATATCGGTGGCGCCGTCGAGGGCGTCGGCCAGCGCATCGATATCGGAGCGGTCGTTGTAGAGATACAGGCTGGCGCGGGCGGTGGCGTTGGCGCCGAGCACCCGCATCAGCGGCTTGGCGCAGTGGTGGCCGGCTCGCACGCACACGTTGCGTTCGTCGAGTACCTGGCTGATGTCGTGAGGATGGATGTCGCCGAAGGCGAAGCTCAGCACACCGCCACGGATCTCGACGTTGTCCGAGCCGTGGATCACGATGTTGTCGCCGTATCTGCCGACCAGCGTGTCGATCGCGTAGCGGGTGAGTTCCATCTCGTGTTGGCGGATCTCGGCCATCCCGATCGACTCGAGGTATTCGACGGCGGCGCCGAATCCGATCACTTCCACGATCGGGGGAGTCCCGGCCTCGAACTTGGCGGGTACGGGGGCAGTGGTGAAGCCGTCGAGCCGCACGTCGGCGATCATGTTGCCGCCCCCGATGAAGGGCGGGATCGCGTCGAGCAGTTCCATCTTGCCCCACAGCGCGCCGACGCCGGACGGGCCACACATCTTGTGGCTCGAGAAGGCCACGAAGTCGGCGTCCCAGGCCTGAACGTCGGTGACGTTGTGGGGTACGTATTGGCAGGCGTCGACGACAGCGATCGCCCCGGCGTCGTGGGCAGCCTTGACGAGCTGGGCGACCGGAGGAATCGTGCCGACCACATTGCTCATGGCCGTGAATCCGAACGCCTTGGCGCCGTCGAGCAGCCGGTCGAGGTCGGTCAGATCGAGCTGAGCGTCGGCCGTCAGCGGAACCCAGCGCAGCTCGAACCCGAGCTTGCTCGCCAGCATCTGCCACGGCACGATGTTGGCGTGATGCTCGAGATGCGTCAGCAGCACGGCGTCTCCGGGTCCGAGGTTGGCGCCGCCCCACGACGACACCACCAGGTTGAGTGCCTCGGTGGCGTTCTTGGTGAAGACCACTTCGTCGGCGCTCGGGGCATTGATCAGACGACCCACCGCGGCACGAGCGCCCTCGAAGCGTTCCGTCGCCTCACCTGCCATGCGGTAGGCGCTGCGGTTGATCGGTGCGTACGAGGTTCGCATGAAATCGTCCATCGCCTCGATGACCTGGCGCGGCTTCTGCGAAGTGTTTCCAGAGTCGAGGTAGACGATCGGGGCGCCGTCGATCTGGCGTTGCAGGATCGGGAAGTCAGCCCGGACGGCGGCCCAGTCGACGGTCATGATCGTGTTCCCCGCGACCCCACGCTCAGGCGGGGGCTCGGAACGCCTCGTAGCCGTCGCGTTCGAGCTGTTCGACGAGCTCCATCCCACCGGACTCCACGATGCGGCCGTCGACCATGATGTGCACGTGGTCGGGCTGGATCTCGTCGAGCAGACGCTGGTAATGGGTGATCAGCACGACGCCCATCGAAGGGCGTTCGACGCGCACTTCTCGGATGCCCTGGGCGACGATCCGCAGGGCGTCGATGTCGAGCCCCGAGTCGGTCTCGTCGAGGATCGCCAGCTCTGGCTCGAGGATCGCCATCTGCATGATCTCGTTGCGCTTCTTCTCGCCGCCGGAGAACCCCTCGTTGAGGTAGCGGTCGACGAACGACGAGTCCATCCCGAGCCGCTTCATCCAATCCATCGTGGCGAGTCGCAACTCGAGCACCGACAGGTCGAGGCCCTTGCGAGCCGACAACGCTTGGCGCAGGAACTGGATCACCGAAACGCCGGCGATCTCCTGCGGATACTGGAACGCCAGGAACATGCCGGCCTTGGCACGCTCGTCGGCCGGCCACTCGGTGACGTCGTCGCCCTGGAAATGGATCGACCCGGCGGTGACCTCGTACTCGGGCGAACCCAGCATCGTGTTGCCAAGAGTGCTCTTGCCGCACCCATTGGGGCCCATAATGGCGTGGACCTCCCCGGCACGAACGGTGAGGTCGAGACCCTTGAGGATCTCGTCGGCCGGTGTGGCGCCCTGTTCGGTTGCGGGACGCACGTGCAGGCCGGCGACCTGGAACAGCTCGGTCATGGGCCCGAGTCTACGACGCAGACGCCAGCATTAACACTACGTGGATAGGAGAAATCGAGCTTGCTGACGACGATCGCGATTGCGGTGTTGATTCCCGGCTGGGACACGCATCGACGAATCCGCCAGTTGGCGGGCGCCCTGTTCGTGGCCGGCGTGCTGGTGCCGGTAGCACTCGCTGGCTACGTGGTGTTCTCGGGTCGCCAGTGGGTTGCGCTCACGCTCGACGCCGGGTTCCTGGCTTGGGTGATCACCGTCGGCGTGATCGCCCTGGT
The DNA here is from genome assembly GCA_963700265.1 of uncultured Acidimicrobiaceae bacterium. Taxonomy (GTDB): domain Bacteria; phylum Actinomycetota; class Acidimicrobiia; order Acidimicrobiales; family Ilumatobacteraceae; genus Ilumatobacter. The sequence goes on from CAVOWX010000018.1 coordinate 350,020, forward strand.
GGTGCGCCTGATCGCCGCTGGCGAGGTGTGGCTCGCCAACCGCTCGGCACAGTCCGAGAACGGGCGAGATCGGTGGGCGCTGGGCCTGGTCGTTCTGCTGTGCGCGCCGCTGCTCGTTGGCGTCGTGCAGGTCGGTCAGGCGCGGGCGGCGATCAGGCCCGTGTTCGCAGGCGAGTCTGACCTTCCCCTGTTCGACAGCTCGATCACGACACCATCGTCAACCGCTCCGGCGGTGCCGACCTCTGTGCCCACCACGACGACCCAACCGGGGGACAGATCGGCGAGCCGGATCGGACCAGCGTTCGACGAAGACGAGCAGCCGCCACCAACGACCGCGCTGCCAACCAAGCCGACGCGTCCGCGCTCGGGTGTCGACCCTGTCCTGATCGCTGACGTCACGAACATCCTGCTACTCGGTGGCGATGGCGGCCCTGGCCGATCTGGGTTGCGAACCGACTCGATGATGCTGTTCAGCCTGCATCGGCCGTCCGGCCGGGCTTCGCTGATCTCGATCCCGCGCAACCTCGAGCATGTGTTGTTCCCTCCCGGCTCACCGTTGGAGGCCCGCTATCCGTACGGGTTCAACGACATCGCCAACGCCGTCTACCCGATCGTGTCGGCCAGCGCTGCGTTGCGCGATGCCTACGAGCGAGAGAGTGTGCGGGCCGGTGTTGTCGCGATTGCGCAGGCGCTCGGATACTCGCTCGACGTCACGATCGACGACTACGTGTTGATCGACATGCAGGGCTTCTTGGAGCTGATCGACGCCCTCGGCGGCGTCACCGTCAACGTGCCCAAGGCGGTTCCGATGCCGGGCAACGTCCCTGGCGCCCGCAGTCAGTATCCGGACACGATCGGGCCCGGAGTGATCGAGATGGACGGCACGACGGCGCTCGGCTACGTGCGCAGCCGCAAAGACGACACCGACTATCACCGAGCCCGCCGCCAGCGGCAGCTGTTGGAAGCACTGGCAACCCAGATCTCGTTCAGCGATGTCGCCCGATCGTTCGGGGATGTCGCTTCGGCGATCGGTGGAACACTGCGAACATCATTGACCCCCGATGAACTGGCGGACACGCTGGCCGTGATCGGTGGCTCGACAGCGATCGTCGAGTCGGTCGGGCTGGTACCCCCACTGGTGGACGTCGAGAATCCCGACTACGACGGACTGGCCCGAATCGTCGGTGCGATCCGAGTGGCGATCGCCACCGGCGTGCCATCTGGCTACTGAACAGGTCGAACGTGTGGGCGACGTGGTCCGCCTGGCGATGACCGGGGCGGCACGTTCCGTCGTAGAGTTCCGGGCTGATGTCGAAGCAGACGGAACAACACGCACTGCGTCGGCTCGAGGATCTCGGCAAGCGACGTCGCATCGCTCCCAGCAGTGACCACCAGGACGGCTCGGTGATTGCCGAAATGGCGATCTCGATCTTGCTGCCGGGCACCGCCGCATTGCGCCGCTCGATCGTGAAGGGCGGCCTGCTGCTGATCGTGGGAGTCGTGCTTCCGGTCATCATCGCCGTTCGCACCTATACCCAGCGCGGCGATTTGATCGGGTTGGCACTCGATCCGACATTCCTGCTGTACGTCGCCGGACTCGGGCTGGCGGCGGTGTTTGCTCGGTTGGCGGCGATCGCCGAGATCGCCAACGCTCACCGATCATCAAAGAGCATCGGTGCTCGAACCGCTGTGGCGACCATGCTCGTGCTCGTACTGGGGTCGCCCGTGCTCTGGGCGGCGTATCAGGCCAACCAGGCGCGAGCGGTCGTTTCCAACGTGTTCGCCTCGGGCGACGGTGAATCGCTGTTCGTGCCGGCCGACGGTTCTGATGTCGATCGTGACTCGGTCAAGACGATCCTGTTGCTGGGTGGTGATGCCGGGCCGGGACGGTGGGGGTTGCGAACCGACACCATGATCCTGGTGACGATCGACGAACCGTCTGGGCGGACTGCCCTGATCTCGATCCCTCGCAACCTCACCAGGGTCCAGTTCCCTCCGGGCAGTCCGCTGGCGGCCACCTTCCCGAACGGGTTCGACGACCTGGCGAACGCGATCTTCCCGTACGTCTCCACGCATCCCGACCTGATGGAGCACTACGGCGCCACTGGACTTCAAGGCGAGGCGGTGGCGTTGTCGGAAGCGCTCGGGTATTCGCTCGACGTCGAGATCGACGACTACGCACTCGTCAACATGCAGGGTTTCACCGAGGTGATCGATGCCGTCGGCGGCGTCACGCTCGAGCTCGGTGAGACTGTGCCGCTTCCACCGAGCCTGCCCGGTGAGCGTCCGTTGCCTGCCACGATCGGACCCGGATTCGTCGACATGGACGGCGCCATGGCGATCTCCTACGTGCGATCTCGTTCGGCCGATTCGGACTACCAACGGATGGGCCGCCAGCGTCAGTTGCTGGCTGCCCTCGGATCGCAAGTCACGGCCACGGAGGCGCTGACCGGTTTCGTCCAGGTGACCGGTGTGTTGGACGATTCGATGCGCACCTCGCTGTCGTCGAACGAGTTCAGCAACCTGCTCGACCGACTCGGCGACAACAACGCGATCCAAGAGTCGGTTGGCCTGATCCCACCGCTGATCGAACCGGGATCACCCGACTACGCCGTGATCAGACAGATCGTCGATGCTGTGCAGGCCGCAGTGGTGGCCGGAGTACCAAGCGGGTTCGGCGCCTGACGTCAGCTGCGCCGGGGCGTCACTCGGGCCATGGTCCATGGGAGCGGGCGTTCGACCTGATCGACGATGAAGTGTTGTTCGAGCAACTGCTCGAACGCCCGCGCCGACCAGTGGTTGATGTGGCCGGGGGTGTTGCCGAGGTGGCGGATGTACCGGCCGCGAGCCAGGTTGCCCAACCGCCAGATCGGCTCGCGCGGCACCGACAGCACTGCCGTTCCGGAGCACACGCGGGCGATCTCGGCCAGCGCCCGGTCGGTATCGGGGACGTGTTCGAGTACTTCCAGCCCGATCACGAGGTCGACGCTGTCGTCGGCGAACGGCAGTCGGCAGACGTCGCCGAAGAACATCGGCACGTCGAGTGCCGCCCACTCGACGAGCCAGTTCGCTGTCGGGGAGGTCAAGCCCGACCACCGCTGCATTCGGGAACCGCCGGACCAGTCGCTCCGTCACCCGCCCTTCGCCGGCCCCGACCTCGACGATCACCGACGGCTGAACGGCCTCCAGCATGCTGTCGAACGCGTCGAAGAACCCGGCCATCATCCGACGTTCGATCGGGTTCGTGCTGGCGTATTTGTCGTACGTGTTGCCTGCCACATTGGCGGGTGGGGATTCGCCGATGCCCGCGCCCGTGGTGGCCGATTGATCGGCGTGGTCACTCACCCTCCGGACGGTAGCCGCCGGCTGCACGTATGCTCGCTCCCGTATGTCCGAGACCGTTGCGCGCCAGATCAAGTTGGTCATACAGATCCCCTGCTTCAACGAGGAGCAAACCCTGCCCGAAACGCTGGCGGACCTACCCCGCCAGGTTGATGGGGTCGACATCGTGGAATGGCTCATCATCGACGACGGCAGCTCGGACCGCACGGCCGAGGTGGCCCGCCAGCACGGTGTCGACCACGTCGTGCAGCACAGCCACAATCGTGGGTTGGCGGCAGCATTCCTGACCGGTCTCGATGCTGCGCTCCGGTGCGGCGCCGACATCGTGGTCAACACCGATGCCGACAATCAGTACGTCGGATCGTGCATCTCCGATCTGGTGCAGCCGGTGCTGGAGGGTGGCGCCGACATGGTGATCGGCGAGCGGCCGATCGAACAGATCTCCGAGTTTTCGGGCCTCAAGAAGCGCCTGCAACGGGTTGGTTCGTGGGTGGTACGACGCCTGTCGGGTACCGACATTCGCGACGCCGCCAGCGGGTTTCGAGCGTTCAGTCGTGAGGCTGCCCTACGACTCCAGGTGTTCGGCAAGTACAGCTACACCATGGAGACGCTGGTGCAGGCGAAGGCTGAGGGGTTGCTCGTGACCGGGGTACCGATCCGGGTCAATCCTTCCACGCGGCCGTCTCGGTTGGTGAAGAGCGTCGGTCAGTACGTGCGCCGGTCGGCGCAAACCATCGTGCGCAGCTTCGCCCTCTACTATCCGTTCCGGTTCTTCTTCCTGGTCGGCCTGCTGCCGATGCTGTTGGGCGTCGGCCTGCTGCTTCGGTGGCTCGGGTTCTGGATGTTCGCCGACGAGTACCGCAGTCGGATTCCCAGCCTGGTGGTCGGCGGCGTGTTCACGCTGGTCGGCATGCAGATCTGGGTGGTCGGCTTCCTCGGCGACCTCCAGGCAGCCTCGCGGCGCCTGCTGGCCGAAGCGCGAGTCCGAGAACGCCGCCGCGACCTCGACGCCGGCTCCTGACCACGCTTGGTGCCAAGCGCACTCCGTCATCTGGCGCCTGCGGCAATGCGCTGGTGTCGCCTCGCGAGGCAACCACGCCGCTTCGACAACGGCTCCTGCCCGCCACAGTTGGGAGTTGTGCCTGGCACAACTCGCAACTCACCAGCCTCGGTCGACCCACTCTTTGAGGTGCGGGCGTTCGCGGCCGATCGTGGTGTCGACGCCGTGGCCGGGCAGCACGATCGTGTGAGCCGGGAAGCCGAACAGTCTGTTGTCGATCGAGTCGATGATGGTGGCGAAGTTGCCGCCGTCGAACCCGGTATTGCCGGGCCCGCCGGGGAACAGCGTGTCGCCCGTGAACAACAGCGGCGTTCCTTCGAGCTGGAACGAGATCGAGCCGGGCGTGTGGCCAGGATTGTGGATCGCGTTGAGTCGCAACCGGCCGACCTCGATCACCTCGGCGTCGTCGAGGAACACGTCGTACCCGACGTCTTTCAGCATCGGGGCGTCGGCGGCGGTCACGGCGACCTCGTACCCGGCCTCGCGGATCTTGGCGACGGCACCGATGTGGTCCCAGTGGCCGTGGGTCTCGAGCACCCGGCGAACGCCCAGCCGCTGGCACATCTCGAGCAGCAATTCATGCTCGTTGGCGGCATCGATCAAGACCGACTCGCCGCTCCGTCGGCAGCGCACGACGAACACGTTGTTGTCGTACGAACCGACCACGACCCGATGAACCTCGACGTCGGCGTTCGTCCAGTGCAACGTGGTGGAAGGAATCGTCATCCCATCAGTGTCGCGCGGCGACCCGGTTCGGTACGGTGCGGGCAGTGGACACCCCGGCTGATTCCCCGGCTGATGGCTTGGCTGGTACGTCGCCGGACGGCGTGTTCAGATTGCGCGATGTGGTCGCCGGCCCGGTGGGGGAGCCGATTCTCCGTCGTCTCACGCTCGACATCCCATGTCACGGGGTGACCGCACTGGCAGGGCCGTCAGGGTCGGGCAAATCGACACTGTTGCGTCTGCTGAATCGGCTCGACGATCCGCTCGCCGGCTCGGTCGAGTGGAGTGGGCGCGACCTGCGCGACTGGAACCCGGCCCAGCTTCGACGCCGCGTTGCGATGGTGTTCCAACGCCCGCCGGTGTTCGCCGGCACCGTGTTCGACAACCTTCGAGTCGCCCGCCCCGACCTCGACAGGGCCGGAGCGCTGCGGGCGCTCGACCGGGTCGGCCTCACCGGCGAGCTGGTCGAGCGTGAAGCAGGGTTGCTCAGCGGGGGAGAGGCGCAGCGGATGTGCTTCGCCAGAGCCTTGCTGACCGAGCCGGCGGTGTTGCTCGCCGACGAGCCGACCGCTTCGCTCGACGGGGCGGCGCGTCGCACGATCGAGGATCTGGGCACGTCGATTGCAGCAGATGGCGTACCGATCGTGTGGGTCACCCACGACGTCGATCAACTCCGCAGGATGGCCGACAACGTGATCGTGCTCGTCGCTGGGCAGGTCGCTGCGTTCGGCACGCTCGCCGAACTCGACGCGCACTCCGATGCCATGGTGCGTTCGCTGGTGGGGGCGATCTGATGAAGACCACCGACATCGGGGTGTGGGGGATGGCGGCCTCGGGGATTCTGGTCGCTGTCGCGCTGGCCGTGTCGATGTGGCGTCGGCTCGGCCTCGAACGCACGCTGTTGTGGGCCTGCCTGCGGGCGTTGGTGCAGCTGTTGATCGTGGGTTGGGCGTTGCGACTGATCGTCGATGACGACGATCCGCTCGTGTTCTCGTTGATCTGGCTGGTCTTCATGATCGCCTTCGCCGGGTACACCACCTGGAAACGCGCCAGCGACGTGCCCGCCGTGCTCCCGTTGTCGATCGCTGCGTACGCCGCCTCGGCGACCGTGACACTGGGCGTGTTGTTCGGATTCGGTGTGTACGACCCGGAGGGTCGCACGATCGTGCCGCTGGCCGGCATCGTGGTCGGCAACTCGTTGTCGGCAACCGTGTTGGTGTCGCGCCGACTGTTCGCCTCGGCGGAGGATCACCGTCATCTGATCGAGGGCCGGTTGGCGCTCGGGTTGTCCGCCGCCGAGGCGTTCCGGCCCGACCTCAGCGACTCGCTGCGAACCGCCCTGGTGCCACAGATCGAGAGCACCAAGGCGGTCGGGATCATCGCCCTGCCCGGTGCCATGGTCGGCCTGATCCTCGCCGGTGTCGACCCGACCGAGGCGGTGCGGGTGCAGCTGTCGGTGATGTATCTGGTGCTCGGCAGCGTGGCCACCACGACGGCCGTGATGAGTCTCGGGATTTCGCGCCAACTGTTCACCGGCGCCGAGCAGCTCCGCCGATTCGCCGGTTCTCACGACGGCCCCGGCTGACCGCTCGTCAGGCTGACACCACGTCGAGGCCGAGCCCGATCGCCACGCCGATCTGGGCGGGGTCGAAGGTGATGAACCGCACTGGGTCGGGGAGCCGTTCGGCGGCGGCGAGATGGATGGCGTCGGTGAGCCGTACCGGCTGCAACCGGGACAGGGTCGCCGCCCGGTCGAGGCAGCGCTGGTCGACGGGCACGATGTGGAGGTGATCCCATGCCAGCCGTACTGCGTCCTCGAGGTCGGCTCGCAGGATCGACTCGTCGGTGAGGCGGTCGATCGCCGGGAGCGCTTCCGTGAGCGCCATCGCCGAGGCGCACCAGACGGGGTCGGTGTTCAAGGCCTCCAGTACGACCGCCCGCTGCGTGCCTTCGACCACGAGCGCCAGCAGGGCGCTGGTGTCGAGGGCGAGCGTCATCCTCGCAACTCCCGCAAGGCGCGATCGATGCGCACGCCTGACCACACCGTGACCGGGTGCGGCGCTCGCCACGCCCCGAGCCGGCGGGGAGGGATCAGGGCACCTGCCGAGATCAGGCGTTCGACGTCGGGTGAACCCTCGTCGAGCGGTGCCAACTGGGCGACCGGGCGACCGTGGCTGGTGACCACGGTGCGTTCGCCGGCCTGCGCCCTTCGGACGGCTTCGGCGAGCGTCGAGCGCAGTTCGCGCACCCCTTCGGATCGTGCTCCAGATGTGTCCACATGCGTACACAATCAGATTTGACCGACTCGCGCAAGTCGCACCACACTGCCGTCCATGAACTTCGCCTTCACGGAAGAACAAGAAGAACTCCGCAACATCGTGCGCTCCTTCATGGAAGCCAAGAGCTCCGAGGCCTCGGTCCGCGAGCAGATGGAGACCGACGACGGCTACGACCCCGCCGTCTGGAGCCAGATGGCAGAGCAGATGGGTCTCCAGGGCCTGCACATCCCCGAGGCCTACGGCGGTTCGGGCTTCGGCTACGTCGAGCTCGGCATCGTGCTCGAGGAGATGGGCCGTGGCCTGCTGTGCGCCCCGTTCTTCTCCTCGGTCGTGCTGGCAGCCAACACGCTGCTCCAGTCGGGTGACGAGGCCGCCAAGCAGGCTCACCTGCCCGGCATCGCCAGCGGTGAGACGATCGCCACGCTGGCCTTCACCGAGCCGTCCGGCAAGTGGGACGAGGCCGGCATCACCATGCAGGCCACGGCGTCGGGCGACGGCCACACCTTGTCGGGCACCAAGAGCTTCGTGCTCGACGGCTCGACCGCCAGCCTGATCATCGTCGCCGCCCGCACGGCCGCCGGCGTCAGCCTGTTCGCCGTCGACGGCGGTGCCGCCGGCCTGACCCGCACGGTGCTGTCCACCATGGACCAAACCCGCAAGCAGGCCAAGCTCGATTTCGACAACACGCCGGCCACCCTGATCGGCGAGGACGGCAAGGGTTGGGACGTGCTCTCGACCGTGCTCGACCTCGCTGCGGTCGGTCTCGCCGCCGAGCAGGTCGGTGGAGCCCAGTTCGTGCTGGAGATGGCCGTTCAGTACGCCAAGGATCGTGTCCAGTTCGGTCGCCCGATCGGCTCGTTCCAGGCGATCAAGCACAAGTGTGCCGACATGTTGCTCGAGGTCGAGTCGGCCAAGTCGGCCGCTTACTACGGCCTGTGGTGCGCCAGCGAGATGAACGACGAGCTGCCCTCGGTGGCCTCGCTCTCGAAGGCGTACTGCTCGGAGGCGTACTTCCACGCCACCGCCGAGAACATCCAGATCCACGGCGGCATCGGCTTCACCTGGGAGCACCCGGCACACCTGTACTTCAAGCGTGCCAAGAGCTCCGAGCTGCTGTTCGGTGACCCGACCTATCACCGCGAGCAGCTCGCTCAGCGGATCGGTATCTGACCGACACCATCCTCCTCGAACCCGACTCCGCCCCGGCCGGATGCGCCGGGGCGGAGCCGCGTCCGGGGTCCCGTAAGCTGATTCGCTGATGGACGCCACCACGCTCGTGTTCGCTCTGATCGCCGCTGCACTCGTGTTCGCGATCGCTGCTGGAATGGTCGGTCGTGAGGCACACCGCCTCGACGCCGTCGCCCCGCGAGCTGTGTACCAACTCGACGAGGCCGTCGACTTCGTCGCCGACCGGCTCCCGGCGGCAAGCCAGGCCCGGCTGACTCCGGGCGAGGTCGACGAGCTACTGCGAGCCCACCTGCGGTGGATGCACGAGCACGGCCTCCAGCCGGACAAGGCCGTCGATGCCCGCCAGACGATCGACGAGCAGGTCGTGATCACCGACGATGCGCTCGTGGCATACCTGCTTTCCGAAGCGGAACGGGTCGGAGTCGACCTGCTCGACGATGTCGACGCCGTCAACGTCGTCGACGCCCACCTCGCCTACTTCGAAGCAATCGGCGCAGTCGGCCCCCCAGCCCCCCTCGACGACGTCCTCTAGGCCTCCCGGAACCTGGCGTGACTGGGGCCGCCGAATGTGCTTGAATATCTGCACCAGAGAGAGGAGGTGGTCCACAGAATGAGTGAAAGTTCTTACGGGACGCTGGAGGTGGTTGGCCGCTAGGTCAACAGGCTGGACGCCTGGCGAAACTTCGCCAACCCCGCCGAACACGCTGCCGAGGCTCGTCCCATCGGCGAATACCGAGTTGTGTTCGGTCCCAAACAGTCAGAAAACGGCAACGAGGGAGTGCACCCGCACTCCCTCGTTCCGCGCCTACGATGGGCCCTCATGGAGCGACCGACTCGTTTCGAGCACGCACGATTCATCGGCGACAAGCGCACACAGCTCGTCTACGACCTCGACGAATGGACCGACGAAGCGGTCGTGACCGAGTTCGTCGACGCCGGCGTCGGTATTCAGTTCGGCCCCGACACCCTGGTCGAAGCTCGCAACCGTGGCTATTCGCTTGCCAAGCCCGGCCGGCGGCGACTGCTCCGCAAGCCGCGGGCCTGAACGCAATCCGGAAAGCCGACCTCGCTGTGGACCAGACCTTCCGGAGTGGTCTCCACAAACTCGCCTGCTACACCAGGGTTCCACCAACTTCGGCGGCGGCCGACGAGGATTGTCCGGGGCTGATCTTGTGCCACGGCTTCCCGATCGGGCCGATCGACGCCCGCGGTTCCGCCGGCACGTTCCCGCAGCTGATCGATCGGATTGCGTTCGAGGTCGGCTACGCGGCGATGACATTCACGTTCCGCGGCTGCGGCGCCAGCGAGGGTGATTTCTCGCTGCAGGGGTGGATCGACGATCTGCGGGCGGCGATCGACCACTTGACCAGCGAGACCGGAGTGTCGCGGGTCGTGTTGGTGGGTACCAACACCGGCGGCTCGATCGCGATCTGTGTCGGCGCCGATGATCCGAGAGTCGTCGCCGCCGCGCTGCTCTCACCGCGAGCCGATTTCGACGACTGGGCCGACCACCCGCGACGGTTCCTCGACCACGCCCGCGAAATCGGTGCGATCCGCACGCCGGGCTACCCGCGTTCGATGGACGACTGGTCGCGCGCGTTTCGTCGATTCCGGCCAACAGCTGCCGCTCGCCGGTTCGCGCCCAACCCGTTGCTGGTGATGCACGGTGACGACGACGAGAGCATCCCCACCTCGGATGCCCGCCAACTCGCCCAAGCCCACGGCGAAGCGGAGCTGTCGCTGCTACCAGGCGCCGGTCATCGGCTCCGCCACGACCCGCGAGCCGTGGCGATCCTCATGGGCTGGCTCGACCGGGTTCGCTCAGCCTGACGCCTGATTCGGCCGAGCGGCCGTCGAGGTCCGTTGGCGACTCCCCGTCGTCGAATTCGATGAACGCTGCTGCGATCAGCAGCACCCACATGATCGAGTGATAGGTGATCATGCTCTCCGTCAGGTTCTCGATCAGCACGAACGTGGCGACCGCAGTCCACCACCGGTACCGCACGGATCCGGTCCGCCAGCAGCCTGACCAACAGCGCCAGATCGCGACGCCTGTGATCCAGAGCAGGAGTGCCAAACCGATCAATCCCTGCCCGACCATCACCTCGTAGAACGAGTTGTGGGCGCTGTCGTAGATCGATCCGGTGCGGAGATAGAGCGGGTAGACCTTGTCGGGATCGTCCCAGAAGGACGAGTACCCAAAACCGACGATTCGACGTTCGGATGTCGCCTCTCGGAGGTACTGCCACACGATGCGACGATTCGACAAGGTGTCATCCCTGCCCAGCGCGTCAGCGACCGGTCCGACGAGCCGAAACGTGGCGAACCACACGATCGTGCCGACCACGATCGCTGCCGTCGCAGCACTTCGGCCGGAGATGCGGCTACTGAGCCGGTGCACCCCGCTCGTCACCGGAACGGTCAGCGCCGCCCCCACAGCAGCCAGGATGGCGGTGGCACTGCCGGCCTCGATCAGCACGAGCAGATCGAGGGCGAGCAGGCCGAGAGCCATCGTTCGCCCTGTGGTGTCGGTCCGGGTGGCGATGATCGCGATGGCGCTGATGCCTGCGAGAGCGGCGATCGGGCCGAGCGTGTTGCGATTGGCGAACACCCCCGTCCAGTGGCCGAGATCCTTTCCACCACCGGTCAGAACCGCCACCCCGGTGCTCGCAACAGTGAGAGCATGAAGTGCGAGATACATCACCAAGACAAGTTGTGTGAAGGTGAACGCTTTCGCGAACCACACCGCCAGCAGGAGGAGGCACGCCATCAACAGGGCTTCGCGGCGTGCTGTAAGGCGACTTGGTCCATGCCACCGACAGCAGCGTCCAAGCACCGAGCAAGCCGACCGGAATGATGCCGGGCAGCAGCGAACGCGCCGTCCAGGGGCCGGCCAGATGATGGGTGAACAACGCCACGCCGGCAATCGCTGCTCCGAAGTAGGGGTAGACGTAGGCCCACGTCGAGGAGTCGAGTGGGAGGTGCAGGACCCGGGTGGACAGCTGCACGAACGGTGCCGACGACAGCGAGATCACAATTGCAACCGCAACGGCGATCCGAGCAAGGTCGGTGCCGGTGGCGTGCTCGACGCTGACCCCGCCCTCGTCTGCCACGAGTTGAAGCCTACCTTTGCCGGTACGCTGCAACCGCTTCACCGCCGCCTTCGGGCGGGCCATGCCGCCTCCACCTGAACGAGAGTTCGATGTCGAATAGCCCTGCCACCGCACGCCTGTACCACTTGGACGGGGAGATCGACCCGCACCTCGGTCGGCAGGCAAAAGTGCTGCGCCGCAACCGTTGGCGAATCCTGATCGTCACGGTGGTCGGGGCGCTCGTGTTCGGCCTCTTGTCCCAAGGCAAGGCACATCAAGCATCGGTGACGTTGCGGCTTCCGTCGGCGGCCCCCGACCTCGAGGCAATGAGCGTCCCGTTGTCCAGTCTGATCGGAACGATCGACGGTCGATCGATCGAGGAGGCGCTCGACCAGGTCGAGGTGAAGAAGGCGGCCGAGACAGCGGCCGGTAGGAAGATCGACGTGACGGTGTCGAACGTCTTGGGTGCGCCGTCGCCGATCGTCACTGTTACGGTTTCCAGTTCCGATGCGTCGTCGACGGCCAAGGCGCTCGATTACTACGCCGCCGAGTACCGCATGTATGTCCTTGAGCGGGTCGTGGTGAGCGTCGACTCCCTCAGCAAGGTCAACCTCGCCCGGCGCGAGTCGGGTGCCGCTCGAGTGATCGAGCTCGAAACACAGCTGGCGGCGGGTGACCTCGGTGACCCGCTCGTCGAAGTGATCGAGTCCGAACTGGTCGGCGTGCAAACGGAGCTGCGCTTTCTCAGCGATCAAGCAGGAGCGCTGGACGACTTCGCGACTCGCCGGTTCGGAGAAGTCAGCATTTCCAAGGTCGAGGAGGTCGGCGGTGGCCCGGTGCCCTTCGTTGCGGGCGGTCTGCTGGGTGGATTGGCGGCACTCTTGATGACGCTTGGCATCTCGTTCCTGGACAAGAAGGCGCTCGACCGCGGTTCGCTCGAGAGTCCGTTCGCCGGTCCGGTTCTTGCGGTCCTGTCGATGGACACGCCGAGTCATCTCGACACCCTCGTGACGACGCTGACGAATCGGCTCGAGCCTGGACGGCTCGTGCTGGTCCCGGTCGACCGTGGACACGCTTCGAGCGACGCCCAAGAGATATCGGCCGGTCTGGCGGACCGCCGGTTCTCTCCCGAGTTGATCGAGCCACCGCAATTCGGGATGTCCTCACCGACGACCGATGAGGACGTCAACTACGTCTTGGTCGTCGCCGCCGCGAAGACCGCTCTAGCGGACTTCACGCTCGCGGCGACGACGCTGAACGACATCGGCCGACCTGCCGCCGGCACGGTTCTCGTGACCCGCACCTTGGCTGAGTACCGCGATGCAGCATCGTGAGTCGGACCAACTGTCGTTGACATCCACCTTGCGATCCGACGTGCGTCGGCAATGGGCAGAACGTGGGGTGACCGACGTCCCCGACCGTCCTTGGATGATCGTGCGTGAGCTTGCCAACCACCGTTTTCATCCCGTGTTGTTGCTGCGACTCTCGCTCTGGGCGGCCAATGGGCCGACCGTCCCGGGGCGGCTGCTGGCTCGGGTGGTTTCGTTCGTCAACATGACGGTGTACGGCGTGGAGGTCGCGCTGCAAGCCAGTGTCGGGCCAGGTCTGTACCTGCCCCACGCGGGCGGAATCGTGCTCGGCTCGCACCAGATCGGCGCCAATGCCACGATTTTTCAGGGTGTGACACTCGGGGCGACCGAGTTGGACCTCGGCTTCGATCCGGCCAAACGTCCACACGTCGGTGACGGCGTCGTGATCGCTGCCGGCGCCAAGGTGCTGGGTGGCATTCGCGTCGGGGACGGTGCTGTGATCGGGGCCAACGCGGTCGTGATCCGCGACGTGGCGCCTGGAGACGTCGTGGGCGGGGTGCCCGCCCGCAGCCTTCATTCTGTCCATCGCGAGTCCGACGAGGCCGCTCCTGCGGCAGCGCCGATTGGGGAGTCACCATGATCGATGTCAGCATCATCGTCGCCAGCTACAACACGCGTGACCTGACGCTCGACTGTCTGCGCAGCGTCACGGAGAACACCCAGCGCGTGTCCTACGAAGTGATTCTCGTCGACGACAACTCGCCCGACGACACCGTCGAGCACGTGAAGCGCCAATTCCCGGACGTCCGCGTGGTCGTGAACCCCGAGAATGTTCGTTACGCGAAAACGAATAACCGGGGTCTGCTGATGGCAACCGGTCGATACGGCCTGCTGCTGAACACCGACACCCTGCTCCAGGACGACGCGATCAGTTCGCTGGTCGAGTACATGGATGAGCACCCTGAGGTCGGGGCGGCGGGTCCGCGTCTGCTGAATCCCGATGGAACGATCCAACACTGCATCCGCAGTTTCCCTGGGATCGGCACGATGGCGATGCAGACGGTCAACCTGCACCGGATCTGGCCCGGTAATCCGTGGACCGACCGCTACTACAACACCGATTTCGACTACGACGTGTCGCAGCCCGTCGAATCGATCGGCACCACGGCGTTCATCATCCGCCGCGAGGTCTGGGAGACCGTGGGTGTGCTCGACGAGCGCTTCTCGTGGGCGTTCTGTGATCAGGCGTACTGTCTGATGCTCAAGCGCGCCGACGTGAGGGTCGACTATGTCGCAGGCTCAGCCGTTTTTCACTTGGGCAGCCAGTCGGTCAATCAGAACGCAAAGCGCGAGGTCGATCTCTCGCACGACGCGTTGCGGCGGTTGTACGACATCTATCTCGCCGAGGATGACAATCGCTTCAAACAGATGGTCGTCCACACCGGGATCCGGGTTCGCCGACGTCTCAAACTGGTCGAGCACCGTCTCTCACGCTGACAAGCGGCTGATCAAGGGCCCAGGCGCGCCGAAGTTCAAGTCATCCCAACCGGCAGGCTGATTCAGCGATCACCCATGGCGAACACGATCGATCACGTCCAAACGGTGACCTTCGACAACGTCATCTTTCGGGTGCAGTCTCCCGCGCGGGGCGACCATGTACTGGAAGCATCTGTTCGCTGAGTTGTCCGAGCGCGACGACATCAGGATCGTGGAGAAGGCTGCCCGAGGGCGCTACGACCGCTACCTGCCGCTCTTCGGCCAACGTGGCGTCGTGCACACCAGCCTGTTCAGATGGCCGTTTCCGGCTCGATCCTGCCAGCTCGTGATGACGGCCCACGACCTCGCCTACGAACGCCGGTACATCGATGGTCATCGCGCCTCGGTGGGGCGGCTCGAACGTCGACTCGCCGTCCAACGGGCGTCAGGAATCGTGTGCGTGTCGAAGGCGACACTGCATGACCTCGAGGACTTCTACGGTGCGGAACTCGCCGATGTCCCTGATGATCGTTGCCGAGCATGGACCGTCGGTACCGTTCGTCACCGAGCACGGTGTCGAGATCGACCGAGGCGGACAGAACCGGCTCCTCCTTCACGTCGGACATCGCGACTCCTACAAGAACTTCGACGCGATTCGATCTGCGCTTCGGTCGCAACCCGGAACTGGCGGGCGAGATCTCGATCCTTGTGGTCGGTCCTCCTCCAGCGGAGCACGAGCGCAGACATCGTCGATGTGTCACCAGGGACGGTCGCGGCTGGTCGATTCCGGACCAACCGGGCGTCTTCTATCTTGGTCGAGTTTCCGATGTCGAGCTGAGTCGGGCTGTACCAGTCGGTCGACGGCGTCGTGTGTCCCTCGCGCTTTGAAGGGTTCGGTTTCCCGGTTCTCGACGCTCTGAATACGGGTGCCGCGTTCTGCTCGGCGGATTCCGTCGCACGTCGAGATCGCTGCTGGTCTTGCCACGTACTTCGACCCGGGTGATCCTGAGTCGCTCGCAGCGGCGCTCGCCGATCCAACGTCTGTCAGCATCGACGTCGGCACGCTTCGCGAGCGCTTCAGCTGGACGCGATCTGCTACCCAGCGCGTCGACCTCTATCGGCAAGTCGCCGAAGTCGGGACGCCAACCTCGTGTTGACGCTCGATGCCCTCGGCCTGATCATCGACGTCGTCGCGCTCCTGCTGAGCGTCGGCTACGTGCTGCTGCGTTTCCGGGACCGCCGGATCGTGATCGATCACCGGATTCTGTTCACGATCGGTCACGCCTACTACCTTGCGATCGGTTCGATCATGGCGCGCCTGCGCCTGCTCGACGACAAGTACGACCTTCGTGTGGGGCATCTATGACCGCATTCCGCACGAGAGGGCCCTGCTGTTCAGCACGTGGAGCCTTGCGATGCTGGTTGCCTTCCACGTCGGGTTGTGCAGTTGGCGACGAATCCTCGGCTCGAGCCGATGCGGATTCGACCGACCGACTCGACGCGAAGCCGCCTTTCCGGGTTGCAGCAGCGGCGGCTGCGTCGGCGTACCTCATCTTTTTGACGGTCGCTGTCCTCGATCTCGCGGTGATCACCTCCGGCTATCGGTCCGGAAACCCGACCTGATCCATGCAAGACGGGTCGCGGCACGCTCTCCGCCGCCGCAACGCTGGTCGGGGTGCTGCTGCTCTACGCCCGGTCTCGACTTCGGGATGTCGCCTGGCCGATCGTCGCCTCTGTGCACATCGCCCGGCGACGCAACGCGCTGTTCTCGTTGGCCTTCCTCCCGGTCGCCACGGTGCTGTTGGTCGCAGGTGGGCGGCTCTACCGCTACCACGATGGTGATCGCCGGCGTCGTCTGGGTCGGTATCGCTGTTCGCCCGCTGAGGCGAACGGTGATCCTGCGTCTTCGGTGGAGCCGCCTTTCTCCTGCTGACGGCCTACGGCTCGGTGAGAACGGGCGACACCCCGACGACGGACTCTCTGTACTTGTTCTCCACAACCGAGACGGTCCAGGGTTCGATCGCACTGTTCAACACGCTCGAGTCGAACACACAGCAGTTCGACGTCGTGCGGATGCCCGAGTTCCTGGCGTCCGACATGGTGAACATCGTCCCGCGCATCATCCTGCCCAAAAAGGATGACATTCGGGTGACCGCTGAGGAACGGGGATTCGTGCTCGACAACCCTCTCGGGGGTTTGAACGTCGCCGTGTCGCTGCTCATCAACTTTGGGTCAATCGGAAGCTTGGTCGTCGTCACCTTGCTGGGCTTGACGCTGAGCCGTCTGCGGCGCCGCGCGATGTCTCCGCGCGCGGTGGTCCATCGCGTCACGTACGCCGTGATAGCGGCGACCATGCTCATGAGCTTCTATCGCGACTTCTTCTCGATCACGGTTGTTCGATGGTGGATCCTGACCGGCCTGATGATTCCATCGTTCCTCTCTCTGGCAATGCGCTTCTTCGGCCGCCGAGAACTGACCGCCAACAAGTCGCAGCACGAACTCTCGCTCTTGGGATGAGCCGAGGCACAGACCCGGTTGGCGGAGTGCGATACCCGGCCAACAGACAACCGCGGCGGTCGCGGACGGCCGCAGGCCCGTCGTCGTGGTCGATCCCTATACTCCAACCGTGAATCGTTCTGACGACCGCCACCAATCCCCACCGGCGAACGTTGGGGTTCCCAGCGGTGGCTATCTCAGCGCCCATCTACGCTCGACGCGCGACGGCATCGGATATACCCGGCAGGGATATGCCGAGAAGTCGTGGCAGACATTCGGGACCTCCTTCCCCGGTGACCGTTCGGCGTTGATTCTCGACATCGGGCCCGGTGAGTGCGAGCTGGCGGAGTACCTTCGCGATCACCACGGTTACCGCGAGGTCGAGGTGCTGGACATGTCGCCGGAAGTCATCGCGGTGGCCACTGAGTTGGGCTTTCAGGCGTCGCTGACTGATGACACCGTCGAATACCTGTCAGCACGTGAGGCGGCGTACGACGTCATCAGCTTGTTCCATGTTCTCGAGCATGTGCCCAAGCCGGTGGTCATCCCGTTGCTGACGGCGGTTCGGGGCGCCTTGCGGTCTGGGGGCAGACTGCTGATCGAGGTGCCCAACATGGGGGACCCCCTCAACGGGTTGTACTTCCGGTACGCCGATTTCACCCACGAGGTCGGCTTCACGGAGGAAAGTTTGGTCTACGTGCTGCGGCAAGCCGGCTTCGGCGATGTCATTTTCCTGCCGCAGAACGGGGCGAGTGGGGTGGTCACCCGAGCGGTCCAGCAAGCCGCCAAGACGGTCCTGCACGGATTGCTGTTCGCGCTCAACCTCCCGAACGGCCGACAGATGCGGCGTCGGATCGGGCCGGTTCTGTCTGTTCGTGCCGAGATGTGAGCATCTCGAACGGGTTTCGAAACCCAGCGGTCATCGTGCTGGTCGGCCGCGCAGCTGCGCAGGCCGGCATCTTTTGTTTCACTGCCGGCCCTTCGCTGGTGTTGTCCGATTCCAGTTACAACGAACTCCTCATTGGCATCACGGTGATGTTGCTTGCTGTGTCCGCACCGGTCGGGGCATTCCAGCAGCACTTGATTCGAACCAGTTCGATTCGTGAATCGTCGACCGATGCGCTGGCAAAGTCTGTCGCGCTCGCGGTCGGGTGTTCGTTCTTGGGGTTCGGTGTCCTCCTCCTGCTGACGCCGATCGGGATGTGGATGGTGTTCCTGGTCGTTGCCAGCATCGCCAGCGTCGTACCGCCGCTCGGAGCCAGTCTGCACGCGCTCGGTGGTGGCTACGTGCGATCGGCTGCCATCGACGCCGTCAGCGGCGTCCTCCTGGTATGTGCCACCATCATTCTGGTGATCGTCGAGGCGTCGCTTGCCCAGTTCATGTCGGTCTACATGGTCGTATGGTGTCTGGCGGCCGTCGCCGCGTTCGTCGGGCCGATTCGGTTCCCGCTCTCGAACGTGCGGATACCGACGGCGCGGCTCGCAGATATCGCTCGGGAATCCTGGCCGATGATCGCGATCGGCATCATGGCGATGGCGTTCAATCGGGCGGACTATCTCGTTCTGACCATCGTCGGTAGCGACGCTGAAGCCTCGAGATATGCGCTCGCCAGCCGCTTGATCGGTCCGATTCTGATCGCCCTGGGGTCGCTCAACAACTCGTTGTACGTCCGACAGATCAATGCGCGCGACGACACCGAGGTGATGAGGGCGATTACCGGCAACGCCGCCAGAAAGGTCGGATTCCTGGCGATCGCTGTTGCTCCGATGATCGTGGGAGCGGTTGCTCTGGTCGGACGCGTCAGCGAATCGATCGGTGATCGCGACCTTGTCCCGACCACTGTCCTCCTCGTCGTCGCGGCGATTCCGTACGCGTACGCCATTCCGTACGGCTTCGCACTGAATGCCGCAGGGCGTGAGCGGACCTGGCTGACGATCCTGTCGGTCGCTACGTTTGGCGACCTGCTGGCCGTGCTCGTTGTCGGTCGACATGGTGCATCGGTGACCGCAGCCGTCTGGGTGGTCGTCCAGGTGCTGGTCTGTGTGGCACTCATGCGGGCCTGGAAACGGTTGGGCGACTTGCCGTCGACAGCGGTCGAACTGCGGTACTGACGCTGAGGCTCACCGTGGCTCGAACGTGAGTCGACTCCGCACGAGCGAGGTCGGCGTGCTACTTGCCGGCTCCGGTCAGCATGTTGTGAGCGGTCTTGACGAGGATCTGGAGGTCGAGCGACAGCCTCTGGTGTCGGATGTAGTACAGCTCGAACTGGAGTTTCTCGAAGGCGTCACGTTCGTTTGCGCCGTAGGGGTAGCGCACCTGGGCCCAGCCCGTGAGGCCGGGCCGAACGGCATGTCGAAGTTGATAGAACGGGACCTTCTCCGACAGCTCCTCGACGTAATGCAGCTGTTCCGGGCGCGGCCCGACCATCGAGAGTTCGCCGCGCAGTATGTTGACCGCTTGCGGTAGCTCGTCGAGATGAGTGCGGCGCAGGATGCTTCCGATCTTCGTGATCCTGGGATCGTTGTCGGCGGTCCAGGCTCCGGCTGTGGCTTCGGACGGCTTCATCGTTCGGAACTTGAAGATGTGGAAGGTTTGTCCGTTGAGTCCGACGCGTTCCTGGGCGAAGATCAGCGGGCCGGGGCTCGCGAATCGGTTGGCGATCCACACGACACTGCCGACGCCAAGCAACGGAATCAGCATCGCCAGGCCGGCCGCGACGTCGATCCAGCGCTTGGCCCGCAGGTAGATCGGCGCGTGGATTTCGGCGACGTCGGTGAAGAGTGCGGTGATCTCGAGTTCCTGGATGGGTAGTTTGCCGATCCACTCCTCGTAGAAGTCGACGAGTCGGCGGACCCTGGTGCCGGAGAGATGAAGCTCGGCGGCCTCACCGATAACTGCTTGGCTATCGCGCGACGAGGTACAGAGCACGAGTACATCCGGACGAAGCCCGACGAGACGTCCCGGGTTGGTCTCGACGTCGCCCGAATCGATGAGGCGCAGGTCGACTCGAGGCAGTGTTGCGAGGTCTGTCTCGATGGCTGCCAGTTCGACAGCCGATCCGACGACGGCGAGGATCTGGCGTTGCCTCGTGAAGACGCTGCCGTGGGCAACGGCGGTGGCTACGAGATAGCACGGTGCCAACAGCAGAGGAGTGACGAAAAAGACCGATCGCGGCAGCGCCGTCGACTTGAACAGTACGAGTATCGAAATCGCCAGCGACGACGCCAGCACGGGTGCCGCGACGGTCGCCAGCAAGCGGGTGCGAAATCTGCGATAGAGGTTGGGCAGGCCGATCAGGTTGGCGCACAGCAGGTTGAGGGTGACGACCAGGCAGAGTTCGATCCACGCCGTGTCGAATCGGTATGAGATCGGCACCTTGCTGCGGACCGACGCTTGAACGGCGGTCACCGCTAAGGGCACTCCGATCGCGGCGGCTACGACAATCAGGTGACCGGCGACGATTTGAGAACGCCGTGCCGGCGGATCGCCCGTCAGCAGCTCGTTCATGGCCGGCGCTCGAGCGACATCCAGATCTTGTTTCGCCGCCCCAGGGCGGCGAGCGCTGCTGACGTGCACCGACGCAAGACCCGGTGCATCGTGGACGTCCCCGGAAAGGCGCTCGCCGCGATCTTCGATCGGGGTGACCCTACGAGCCGCACGCCTCCAACGTCGAAACCTCGCGCATCGGCGAGCGCCGTGAGGCCTTTGATGCTGAAGTAGTGCTTGTGTTCGTAGTAGTAGAGGAAGTGCCGGAGGCGTCGGCCGAAGTACGGAGGCTGCTCACGACGCGCCAGATGACGCAACCAGAACTTCGAGCTCGGCGTCTCGAGTACCACGGTGCCGCCCGGCGCGAGGTGCCGGCCGAGAGCATCGAGAAATCCCGCTGGGTCGTTGACGTGCTCGATGACATCGATCGCGAAGATCACGTTGAAGCGTGCGGCCTCGTCGAGAAGATCGACTTCGACGGTCGTGAGTCCTCGTTCGCCGGCGATCGCAAGGGCGCGGGGGTCGGTGTCGAGCACGGTGACCTCGGCCGCACCCGAGGCCTTGGCCCAGGTTGCCAAGTTGCCGATCCCGCCGCCCCAATCGGCCACTCGCTTGTGCCGGAACGCGGTGGAATCGATACCTGCCAGCTGGCGGAGGCGGTCGTAACGGTCTGTGTACTCGATTCTGACCTCGTCGCGCTCGTAGGACTCGAACCGTTGAAGATCCCAGTACTCGGACGGGCTCTCAGCGCCCTCGGCCCCGTCGACCGCCACCCATGATTCCGTTCCACAATCGGAGCACCTCCACAGTCGAAACGATCCGTCTCGCTCGAACAGCCTGCCGTTGCTCCCTCGGGTCGAGGCACAACCGGCGCATGCATGTTCGCTGGTTGTTGATCGGATGGCCACGCCGGAATAGTACAGCCGGAAGTCGGAGCTTTCGGGGCTGATCATCCGGTGCTCGGGTGATCGCAGGCAGCACGCGGTCTCGAGGGCCTAGCGCTCGGCGGTCTCGATCATTTCGGCTGCGACCCACTCGACGAGTGATCGCAACCCGGTCTCGGCGTTTGTGAGTGGGGACCAATGCAAACGTTGCTCGGCATCGGTGATGTCGGCGAATGCTGCCCGGACGTCGCCGTTTCGGTACTTGCCCGAAATGATCGGCGGGCCGGCGGCGGTCATCTCGGTCATCAGTCGAGCGACCTCGATCAGCGCCAACGGGCGTCCGAATCCGATGTCGAGTCGCAAGGATTCGGGCTGTGAGCGCTCGATCGCCAGGCGGAACGCCCGCACGACATCGTCGACGAAGACGAAGTCGCGGATGATCTGACCGTCCTCGTAGACGTCGAGCTGTCGGCCCTCGGCGAGTTGTCTGGCGAAGTGGGTCAGGACCCCGGTGTACGGGTTGCCGATCGCCTGGCCAGGTCCATACACGTTCTGAAGCCGAAGCACTGCGAGGGGAACGTCGTGCGCCCCGCACCACGCCGTGAGAATGTGCTCCTGCGCCAGCTTGGTGGCGGCGTACACATTGGTGGGGCGCGGCTCGACGTCAAGGGTGCGGTGGGCGATCGGACCACCGACGCTGCCATCCGGTCCGACCGGATCCCACTGAGCGTTCTGGAGTTGTTCGTCGGTCCGAAGGTCGGCGTAGAACAGATCGCCGTTCGGGGTCCGCCAACGACCCTCGCCGTACACCGCCCGCGACGAGGCGATCAGAATCTGATCAGGGCGGATCTCGTGGCGCGTGCAGGCATCGATCATCTCGGTCGTACCGACGACGTTGACCCGGCCATGCCGAGATGCCGCCGCCAGCGACTGTCCGGTTCCGGTTTCGGCCGCCAGGTGTACCAGCACGTCGGGCGCCCCGCAGGTCTGGATCCACCGGTCCCAGTCGGCGGGCTCGGTCACGTCGCCGATCACGAGGCGAGCGGCTGCCGGTAACTCCTTGGGGCGAGACGGCGTCGGGTGAACCTGCGGATGAAGGTTGTCGAGGATGTCGACCTGGTGCCCGGCGCTCACAAGAGCGGTCGCCAATCGGGTACCGATGAAGCCTGCCCCGCCGGAAATTCCAATCTGCATCACCTCACGCTATCGAGTTGCCTCACCCGGCTCGCCTTACCGCCGTTGGCGATTGTGGCGGCTGTTCGATGGCTCGATCGGTGCTGGAGATACGCTCGTGCGATGCCCGTGTCACCGGTCGGCTCAACATGACCCTGAGTTTCGCAGTGGTGCCTGCCCTCGATGAGGCCGCCAGCATCGAGCGGGTGGTGACCGAGGCCCAAGCGGTCGTCGATCACGTGATCGTCGTCGATGACGGCTCGAGCGACGACACCGCAGCGCTTGCCAGGGCCGCTGGGGCGACCGTCCTGAGCCACAGCTACAACCGAGGGGTGGGTACCGCGATCGCCACTGGGCTTGCTGAAGCGCGGTTGCGCAGCGCCGATGTGATCGTCCAACTGGATGGCGACGGGCAGCACGATGCGTCGTTCGTCCCCGAGCTGTTCGCCCGGCTCCACACGGGCGCCGACCTCGTGATCGGTACCCGCTTCGAACTCGGCTTCGAGATGAGCACCGTCCGACGCGGTGTGTTGCGAATCTTCGCCGCCGCCATCTCATCGAAGCTGGGGGTGCGCGTCAGCGACCCGACGAGCGGCTTCCGCGCCTTCAGCGCCGGGGCAGCCGATGTGCTCGGACCGATCTTTCCGGAGAAGTACCTGTCGGACACGGTGGAGGTGCTGTACCTGGCGCACGAACACGGCTTGACCGTTGAGACCGTGCCGGTCCGCATGCAGGCGCGCCAGTTCGGCGAGGCAACGGTCGGACCGATCCGCGGGGCCGGGTATTCGCTACGGCTGCTCGCCATCATCGCCGGTCACTCGATCCCTCGCCGGAGGTGCCGGTGACCGATCGGATGCGATTCGGCCTGGTGGTCGCCTCGCTGGCCCTCGTGTTCGGCTCGTGGAGCCTGAGCACACCGCCGAACGCCGGTCCCGACGAACCTGCCCACCTGATCCGTGCCGCCGGACTCGCCCGCGGCGACGTGCTCGGTACGCCGACGCCCGATGACGTCGTCCGCTCGTTCGACGTGCCGTGGTGGGTCGGCCAACCGGATCCAGGTTGCTACGCCTTTCAGCCTGAGGTCGACGCCTCGTCCGCGACCGCCGTTCCCGGCGAGGGCGATCTCGAGCGGGTCAGCAGCGCCGCCAACTACCCGCCGTGGCCCCATCTGCTCCCGGGTCTCGGGACGCTGCTGCCGGGTGGAACGAGCACGCTCTGGATCTCACGCCTGCTCTCTGTGATCCCGGCGCTGCTGTTGATCGCCGCCGGCTTCATGCGAATCCGACGAACGCGGCTCGGCGCTGTCGGTCGCCGGGGCGATGTTGGCGCTGACACCCGCTGCGATCTTCTCGATCGTCGTGGTCAACCCGAGCGGCCTGGCGGTCGCCGGAACGTTTGCCACCATGGCGGCAGGGATTGGGCTGGCCGCCCGGAGCGACAGCCCTGGCTGGCTCTACGCAGGCGGTGCAGCGACGCTCGCCCTTTCGAGGAGCGACGGTGCGGTTTGGGCCCTGGTCGTCGTCGCCGCGACCATCCTGCTGTCGCGAACGAGCCCTGCTCACCTCTGGCGGCTCCTCGCCGGTCGACAACGTGCGCTGATTCTGGCGTCGCTCGTCGTCTCGGCCGGGTGGGCGGCGATCTTCAAGTCGCCACTGATACCTGTTCCGACAGATGCCCGCGGTGTCAACCTGGTCGTGGTGTCGCTTGGCCGAACTTCTTTGCACCTGGACGAGGCGGTCGGGTTGTTCAGCTGGGCCGACACGGCGATGCCTGCGTCGGCGAACTCGGTCTGGTGGGCGGTGCTCGGCGGGATGGCGGTGTTGACTGCGTACGTGGGCGACCTCAGACGAATGCTCTACCTTCTCGGGGGTCTGATCGGGTTCGTCGTGCTCGGCTGGGCTGCCGACGTGATCTCCGGGCCGCGCTCGGGACTGATCTGGCAAGGACGGTACGCGTTGCCGCTGTTCATGGCAAGCCTGTTTGCACCCGTCGAGGCACTTCGATCCACTTCGCGCGATACCCGACATCTGGGACTCGGTCTCGGTTTGGTGGTCGTCGTGGTCTGGAATCTCGCCTGTTGGCAAGCGCTGCGGAGGTGGGGTGTCGGGGAACACGGCACGATGTTGCCGTGGCGATGGAACACCGACACAACCGCACTGCATCCCATGGTGGCGGCCGCGTTGTTCGGTGTCGGGTCGTTCGGTCTGTGGTGGTCACTCCTATGGGCCGGTGAGCGCTCCGGCGTCGATCGCTGAACATCGGTTAGCGCTTGAGCGCAGGTACTCTCCCCACATGAACGCAGCGACGGGCGACCACAACGTCTCGATCGAGGCTCGGCTCGACGAGTTGCAGGCTGAGTCGAGGCTGCGGCAGGCCGAACTGAAGGCGCTGGCGGAAGCCCTGCCGGAGGTCACCAGCAGGCGCGCCATGACCAAGTCGATGGTGGCCAGCATCGTGCACGCCCCCAACAAGCCGCTGGTCGCCAAGCGCGTGATCCTCAAGATGCTGCGCACGCCCGTCTGACCTGGTGCGTCGCCTGCGGGCGCGCTGACGTGCGCCCCCTCAACGTCTTCGTTGCCCCGACCGGCAACGCCTTCATGGCCGACATCGCCTCGTGGCTGGTCGAGGCGGGCGCCCAGCTCGGGCGCCGGTCGACGCTGCGCGACGACGGCGCCGCGCCCGATGACGAACACGCCGTCAACCTGGTCGTCGCGCCGCACGAGTTCTACCTGTTGTCCGACTTCGACGATGCCACGATCCACCGGTGCACCCGGATCAGCGTTCCGGTGTGCACCGAGCAACCGGGGACACCATGGTTCGACATCTCGGCGATCACCACCGGGGCGAGCCCGCTTGCACTCGACATCAATCTGCACGGTGTCGCCGGTCTCACCGACCGGGGGATCGACGCACGTCACCTTCGGCTCGGGGCCGTGCCAGGGATGGATGTCACGTCGGCCTCGATCGGCGGGCGCGACATCGACGTCGTGTTCCTGGCAGGCAAGACCGATCGTCGCAGCGCCAGGTTGGCGGAGGTCGCTCCGGTGCTGTGGAACCGCACCGCCGACCTGCGGCTGTTCTCGTTCAGCAGCCCGGTCGCCAACGGCGTGCCGGGCCTGGTGTTCGGCGCCGACAAGTACCGGCTGCTGGCGCGCAGCCGCATCTTGCTCAACATCCATCGCGACGACACCCGGCCCGGCTACTTCGAATGGGCGCGGATGGTCGAGGCGATGGCCAACGGGTGTTGTGTGGTGACCGAATCGGTGACCGGCTTCGAGCCGCTGGTAGAAGGCGAACACTTCATCGTCGCCGATGACCTCCAGCGGGTGGTCGCTGAACTGCTCGACGACCCCGAACGATGCGAACGGATCGGACAACGGGCGAGGGCCGCTGTCCTGGAGCAGTACCCGCTGACCTCGACCTTGGAGCCGGTGCTCGCCGAACTCGATCGGCTTGCCGCTCGATCGGTCGAGGTCGGCGCCGGATCGCGGCGGATTCCGAAATACCGACGCCAGATGATCGTCGCCCACCAGCATCCGCTGCTGCCTGCGTTCCAGCACGCCCAGCACGTCAGGGTTGGCATCTACCAGGCGTTGATGGCGGAGACGAAGCTGCAACGCAAGATCGAGCAGGCCCGGTGTCTCGTTCGCCACGGCTGCGATCATCACGTCGAACGCTTCGAGTCCGCCGCGTACGCCGGCGCCCACCCCGAGGTGAGCGTGGTCGTGACGTTGTTCAACTACGCCCACGTGGTGTCCGAGACGCTCGAGTCGATCGTCGCCTCGACCGACATCGAACTCGAGATCGTAATCGTCGACGACCACTCGACCGATGACGGGCGCGACGTGGTGCGGGCGTTCATCGCAGACCACCCTGAGATCCGCGATCCTGCTCATCGGATGCGATGTCAACCAAGGTCTGCCGGCAGCCCGCAACCTCGGATTCGAGCACGCTCGCGCCGACAAGGTGATGGTGATGGACGCCGACAACCTCGTGTATCCGACGGCGTTGCGCAAGATCGCCGACGCGCTCGACGGCGACCCGACGGCGGCATTCGCGTACTCGACGCTGGAGGAGTTCGGCGTATCGCCCCGGCGTACGCAGCGCGATGGCATGGCACGTTGCGTGGTTGTGTGAGCGCAACTACATCGATGCCCAGGCGATGATCCGCAAGGATGCCTGGCGCCGCCACGGTGGATACGGCACCGACGACGAGTTGATCTTCGGCTGGGAGGACTGGGAGCTGTGGCTGCGGTTCGCCGCCGCCGGCGAACACGGCGTCCACGTTCCCCAGATGCTCGGCCGCTACCGGACCCAGCAACAGTCGATGCTCAGCACCACCAACCTGGTCGCCGATCACATGATGACCCATGTTCGAGAGTTGTATCCGACCTTGCCGTGGCCATCCGAGGTTTGATCGGGGCAGCGACCGGTCCGACGGAACCTTCGGTGAAGCATCGATCACAGGGTTCATCCGTGCTTTCATGAAGTCGTTGGGTATCGAGGAGGGCGTATGAGAGTGGTCATCGTCGGACAGGGCTATGTCGGGCTTCCCGTTTCGATGCGAGCCGTCGAAGTCGGGCACTCAGTCGTCGGCCTGGAGAAGAACGTCGATCGAGCATCGCGTCGCGGCGGGTGATTCGTTCGTCGAAGATGTCGAGCGGTCGGTGTTGCAGGCCGCCCTCGCCAGCGGTCGCTACGAGGTCGCCACCGACGTCAGCGCAGTGACGGGCTTCGAGGTTGCGGTGATCACGGTTCCTACACCTCTTCACGACGGTGCCCCCGATCTCTCGTTCATCGTGGAAGCATCGACCGAGCTGGCGCCATACGTCACCGCCGGATCCACGGTGGTGCTCGAGTCAACGACCTATCCGGGTACCACAGAGGAACTCATGATCCCGGTGCTCGAGGCAGGGTCGGGGCTCGTCGCTGGCACCGACTTCTTCGTGGGCTATTCACCCGAACGAATCGATCCAGGCAACCGTCGGTACACGTTCGTCAACACTCCCAAGGTCGTGTCGGGTGTCAACCCAGCCTCGCTTGCCGCGGTGTCGGACTTCTACAGCACGCTGGTCGATCAGGTCGTTCCGGTGAAGGGCTGCAAAGAAGCCGAACTGACAAAGCTGCTCGAGAACACCTTCCGGCACGTCAATGTTGCACTGGTCAATGAACTCGCTGTGTTCGCCTACGAGCTCGGCATCGACGTCTGGGACGCCATCGACGCCGCTAGCACGAAGCCATTCGGATACATGCGGTTCACGCCTGGGCCAGGCGTTGGCGGCCACTGCCTACCGATCGACCCGTCCTACCTGTCATGGCGGGTCAAGCAGTCCCTCAACCAGCAGTTTCGGTTCGTTGAACTGGCCAACGACGTGAATGACCGCATGCCCCAGTACGTCGTCAATCGGGTCACACTGGCGCTCAACGACATGAGCAAATCGGTTCGTGGCACGCGGTTGTTGCTGCTCGGGCTCGCTTACAAGAAAAACTCCAGCGACGCACGCGAGAGCCCCAGTGTGAAAGTGGCCGAGTTGCTGGTTGCGCTCGGTGCCGACGTCCACGTGTGCGATCCGTTCGTCAAGGGCATCCCAGATCGCGTCGGCCGGGCCACTCTGGTGCCGCTGACACCCGGTGAAGTCGCCGAGGCGGACATGGTCGTGATTCTCACCGACCACGACGAGTTCGACTACGACATGGTCGGCTCGACGGCCAAGCATGTGTTTGATGCGCGGCGGCGGCTGCGCCCAGGCGGCGTCGTCGAAGTGCTCTAGCACTCGTGGCCACCATCGGGCTGACCATGATCGGTCGATCCGAGCTGAATCGCCACTAACCTCCCGGCCATGTCATCGGCGAGTGAACTGATCGCCCGCCGCGAGCTGTTGTGGAACCTGACTCTTCGCGAGCTGCGCGGCAGGTACAAGCGCAGCCTGCTCGGCTGGGGTTGGTCATTGCTCAACCCGATCGCCTTCATGGTCGTCTACACGTTCGCGTTCTCGATCATCCTCGACAGCAACCCCGATCCGGGTGACCCGAGCGGACTCAGCTCGTACGCCTTCTACCTGCTGTGCGGCCTACTACCGTGGACGTTCTTCAACGTGTCGGTCAGCACCGCCATGGAGAGCGTCGTCGCCAACGGTGCCTTGGTTCGCAAAGTCGCTTTCCCACGCGAGCACCTGATCGTCTCCACGATCATCGCCGGGTTGTTCACGTTGGCCGTCGAACTGACGGTGCTCTCGGTGGCGCTGCTGTTCGCCAGAAACATGGTGCTGCCGTGGCTGCCGCTGGTCGTGTTGACGTCGGTGTTGCTGGCGGTGTTCGCGACCGGGTTCGGACTGGCGCTGGCGGCCGGAAATGTGTATTTCCGCGACATGTCGTACCTGTGGGGGATCGCCGTGCAGGCGTGGTTCTTCTCGGCGCCGATCGTGTATCCGTTGTCTCTCGTCGAGGAGCGGCTCGGCCGACCACCGGACGATCCTGCGGATCTACAACGACCTACCGATGGCGGTGGTGGTTCGGATCTATCGCAACCTGATGTACGACCTGCGGATGCCGCGGCTGATCGACTACGGGTTGCTCACGGCGTACGCACTGATCGCCGTGATGATCGGCTGGTGGATCTTCGATCGGTTCGAGTCGCGGTTCGCCGAGGAACTCTGAGCCCAACGCCTGGCCGCACCGGATCAGCTGAGATCCCAGTGGCCGCCCATCGTGATCAAGCCTTTGTCGCTGCTCGCACCCTTGAGCACGTCGAACTTCACGAACCTGCTGCGCACGTCGTACTCGCGTCGGCCGGTTTGGTCGATGACCTTGCAGGTCATCTCGAACGTGCCTTCGTTCAGACGGCAGGCTGTCGAGTTCGAACACGACCGACTTGGCGCCGTGGACCTGATCGATGACGACGTCTCGCGTGCGGGTGCTGACCTCGGTGATGAGGGTTGCGTTCTGGTCGAAGATCGACAGGACCACTTCGGGTGCGTCGACCGGCTGCTCGGCCGTCAGGTCGATTCTGATCGCGTGCGGCTCGCCTGAGCGGGCAACCGCGACGGGCAGCATGTCGGGCCCGAGCAGCTCGACTCCGGTGATCTGGACCTCGCCAGAGCCCCACCGCAGACCGTCCTGGTATTTGACGGAGCGTCCCTCGTGGGTCGTGTCGAGGTAGGCGTCGGTGATGTCGTGCGGCGATCCGAGCATCCGCAGGTTGCCGTGGTCGATCCACGCCGCCCGCTGGCACAGTCGGATCACGTCGGGCATCGAGTGGGTCACGAGGATGATCGTCTTGCCGCGATCGCGGAAGTCGGCGATCCGGTCGCCACACTTGGCCTGGAAGTCGGCGTCGCCGACCGCCAGCACCTCGTCGATGATCAGGATGTCGGGATCGACGTTGATGGCGACAGCAAAGCCGAGCCGCACGAACATCCCGGATGAGTAGTTCTTGACGGGTGTGTCGATGAACTGCTGCAGCCCGGAGAAGTCGACGATGTCGTCGAATCGTTCGTTGACCTGCTTGCGCGACACGCCGAGGATCGCGGCGTTCAGGAACACGTTCTCGCGCCCGCTCAGTTCCGGGTGGAATCCGGCGCCGAGTTCGAGCAGCGCTGACACGCTGCCATCGACCGCCACGCTGCCTTCGTCCGGCTGCGAGAATCTTGGTGAGGCACTTCAGCAAGGTCGATTTGCCGCTGCCGTTGTGGCCGATGATGCCGAACGTTTCGCCGGTCGACACCTCGAAGCTGATGTCGCGCAGCGCCCAGAAGTCCTCGTACGAGCTGCGTCGCCGGTTCAGCAGCGACTGCTTGAGCGACTGGTTGCGGTCGTTGAACAGCCGGAACCGCTTCGAGAGATGCGACACGCTGACGATCAAGTCGCGGGGAGCGGGCGCAGCGGGCATCGGCAACACGCTATCGGTCGTCGGTCGGCAGGGGCGTCGTGCGCTGGCGCGTCACGGTTGCCGGTGACACCGTGGCCGGCAACCGTGCGGGTCGTAGGATCGTGTCCCATGACGTCGGAACCCACGCTGATCGACGAGCTGGAGCGACTCCAAGCCCTGGTTGGCCCATCGGAAGTCGCCTATCAAGCGTTGCGCGCCGATCGCGACGCAGCGCTCGCCGTCGCCAAGCACGCGACGGCCGAAGTTGGCGTGCTGCGCGGGACGATCGAGGAGATGAGCGTGCAGCTCTCTCGCGCTCGACAAGACCAGGATCTGCTGCTGCGGCGGGCGGCGATGACGCCTGCCCGGCGGGTGGTCGATCGCTTCGTGCGTCGGTGGAGTACCTCGGTGGTTCCGCGCCTCGAACGTTCGTGGCAACGGATGCGGCGTCGATGACGCCAACGTTTTCGGTCGTCACGGCGGTCTTCGACCCCGAACCCGACCACCTTCGTGCCTGCATCGCGTCGGTTGATGCGCAGGTGCCGTCGGAGACGAACTCGTCGTGGGAACACATCGTCGTCGACGACGGCTCGACTCGACCCGAGGTCGTGGCGATCCTCGACGAACTGGCCGGCGACCGGCGTCGCACGGTGATTCGCCGGGCGAGCAATGGCGGGATCGTCGCCGCCAGCAACGACGGCCTCGCAGTGGCCTCCGGCGAGTTCATCGTGCTGCTCGACCACGATGACGTACTCGCCCCGAACGCCCTCGCTGCGGTCGCCGGGGCGCTGAGCGACGATGTCGACGTCTACTACAGCGACCACGATCTGCTGCGAACCGATGGGCGATGTGCGTCGCCGATGTACAAGCCCGACTTCTCTCTGGAGCGTCTGCGCAACCACAACTACATCACCCACCTCGTCGTCGCTCGCCGGAGCGTCGTCGAGCAGGTCGGCGGGTTCCGGAGCGGGTTCGACGGGGCCCAGGATCACGATCTGCTGCTGCGGCTCGCCGAGGTGGCGGCACCGTTCCACCACATCCCCGAGGTCCTGTTGCATTGGCGCCAGTCTCCGGCGAGCGTCGCCAACGACGCCATGAACAAGCCCGACGCCTACCTGCGCGGTGCGGCGGCGGTCGCCGACCATCTCGCCAGATGTGAGGTGACGGCAACCGTCGAACCGGGGGCCTATCCGGGCGTGTATCGAATCCATCGGGCGATAGCCGGTCGGCCCAAGGTGTCGGTGATCCTGCCGACGCGCGGCTCGCGCGGCCGGGTCTGGGGAGTCGACCGGATCTTCGCCCACGACGCCGTCGCATCGTTGATGCGGCCCGACGGCGGCTGCGACCTCGAAATCGTGGCGGTGATCGACGACGACACCGATCCACTCGTCGAGCGAGGGCTGCGCAGCATCGCCGGCGAGGCACTCGTGGTGGTGCCGTTCGACCGGCCGTACAACTTCGCCGAGAAGATCAATCGTGGTGTCGCCGCCAGCACCGGAGACCACGTGCTGTTGCTGAACGACGACACCGAGCTGATCCTTCCAGGCAGCATCGACGAGATGGCGGCGCTCGCCCAGGACACGTCGGTCGGAATGGTCGGGGCAAAGTTGCTGTTCGAGGACGGCCGCCTGCAGCACGGCGGGCACGTCTACAACGGCATGATCTCGCATGCCGTGCTCGAGTGGCCCGGCGACCACCCCGGCCCGTACCGCCTGCTGTGCGTCGAGCGGGAGTGTGCTGGTGTCACGGCGGCGGCGGCGCTCGTTCGCCGCGACGTGTTCGACGCCGTCGGCGGGATGAACGAGGACTTCGCGGTCAACTACAACGACGTCGACTTCTCGATGCGCATCCGCCAGGCCGGTTTGCGGATCGTGTGGACGCCGCACGCCTGCTGGTACCACTTCGAGCAGCGGTCGGGCTCGCACCCGATCGACCCTGAAGAGATCCGGCGGATCCAAGAGCTGTGGGGCACGCAGCTCGAGCGCGACCCGTTCTACAACCCCAACCTGGCGCCCGGTCGCTGTGATTGGCTCGAACTGCCGATGCGGTCGGGTTGGCCACCGTACGAAGTGCTCGACGATGGGAAAGTTTCGTGGGGCTGAACCATAATGACGCGCATGTCCACTGACGCCTCCGCGCCGACGACCGACTGGACGCGTTACGGCGAGCGGATCGACATGGCGAACCCGACCGACTCGCGGGCGATCGTGGTCGGCCTCACGGGCAGCGAGGCTCGCGACATCCTCGAACTCGGCTGTTCAGCGGGGATGATGACCCAACTGATGAGCGAACGCGGTCATTCGGTGACGGCGGTCGAGATCGACCCGGTGGCTGCGGCGCTCGCTGCACCGTTCTCACATCGTCTGCTGATCGGCGATCTCGAATCGGTCGACTCCGCCGGTGCCCACTTGCTCGATGATCTCGACGACGGGTCGTTCGACATCGTGATCGCGGCAGATGTGCTCGAACACCTGCGAGATCCGACCGCCTGTCTGCGGCGCTCCGCCGAGCTGCTGCGGCCGGACGGGATGGCGCTGTTGTCGATCCCGAACGTGGCCCACGCCGACATCCGGCTGGCGCTGCTGGAGGGCCATTTCGACTACCGCGACAACGGGCTGCTCGACCGCACCCACACCCATCTGTTCACGCTCGAATCGGCTGCCGAGATGATCCGGGCGGCCGGCCTGGTTCCGGTCGCCTGGGACCGCACGGTTCGGCCGATGGGGGACAGCGAGATCCCGATCGACGAGAATCTGCTCGAACTCGGGCGCCGAATCCTCGCTGCCGATCCCGAGGCGACCACCTATCAGTGGATCGTCACGTGCCGGCGTGCCGACTCATCGGATGTCGTCGCGGTGTGGCCCCAGATTCCCACCCGCTCGCCGGTCGTCGAGGGTGTGCTCGAACTCATGAATGCTCCGATTCCGCACCCGATCGTTGTGCCCCAGACGGCGTTGCAGCGGATCGCATCCGGCCGAGAAACCTCGGGGCCTCTGGCCGTCGGTCGCACGCTGCTGGGCTCGGTCGCCCGGCGTCTCAGAACGGCTGTTGCGGACGTGCGGCAACGAGCGGGCGGACCGGCCGACCGGTAACGCTCTGGTCGCCGCGGCCGCAGAACCGATCGTCGATCACGAACGAGTCGAAGATGTCGTTGACCTCGGGGAGCAGCGTGCCCACGCATCGTTCGATCGAGTCGATCAAGGTGATCGGATCGATCGGGGCGTCGAGCACCTCCGGGCCGAATCGCTCGATGTGGTCGTGGACGAAGCGCAGCGCCGCCCGCTGGGACACGTCGATCACCTGGCGTGCTTCCGGTGACGACGCCGTGCGAGGGTCGAAGGCGACTCTGAGTCCGGCCCGGTCGTACTCGAATCGTTCGACCTGCGGATGCTCTGCGGAACACAGCAGTTCGAAGGTCAGCGCCTTGTCGTAGATCAGGTTGTGGCCGCCCAATGTGGCGTTGCGCCCGAAACAGCTGAGGGCCGAGTCGCCCAGCACGTTGGCCGACGAGGTGGTGACGTAGTACAGACCGGTGATCGGGTTGTCGATCAGGGCCGCCAACGCCTTCTGAGCGGTGCCCGAGTAGCCGAGGTCGACCAGCCCGAGGTGCTCGTCGGCTCCGATGCCGAGATCGCGCAGGTACGCCAGAAAGGCGCGTCGCTCGCGGGCGCCGTGCTGGGTGATCGCCGAAACGAACGGCTGCAAGGCTTCGACCAGTCGGTCGGTGTCGGCGGGGAGCGTGACCACCTCGCGACCCAGGGCGGCGCCCGCCGGTGTCGGCAGGGCGAATCCGATCCGAGCATCGAGCAGGTCGGCGACAGTGCCCGCGAAGTCGCCGGCATCACAGATGTCGGCGATGTGGGCACCGTCGTGCTGCAGCATGCCGAGCGCGACTCGGCGCGACAGCATGAAGTAGTCGGCCGGCGGCACGTCGGCCGGCAGGAACGTGCGGATCCGGTTGAACACATCGAACGCCAACTGTCCGTCGCGTGCGGTGAACAACAGCCGGTCGACGCTGCGGTCTCGTGCCGAACGGGTCAGCCAGTTCACGAAGCCGAGCGTGAGCGGTCCGAGTACGCCGTACCCGAACTGCTCGGCGGCCTGCGACCCGTTCCACTGGTTGATGGGCACCGATGTGAGGGCAGCGAGTGCGTGTCCCGTCAGCACTTGCGTTGCGGCACGGGTGTCGTCGCCCAACGCGGCGCTCTCCACACCGGCGGCCTGTGAGAGTGCCCCTGGCGCCGGCACATGGAACCAAGCGATACCGCGGTCGGATGCCTGTTGGATGTCGGAGAACTCGTTGTCGCCGATGTGTAGCCATCGATCCGGTTGCTCGAGTTGGCGGACGAGATCCCACATGGTGCCGGTGTCCTTGCGGGCACGGCAGGCGTTGGACACGTAGAGGTCGTCGAACAGGTCGGCTGCACCGATCTGTTCGAGCAGGTTCTCGATCGCTACGAGCGGCTGAGTGGTGTCGGTCATCAGTACGTATCGACGCCGCGATTGCTGATCGAGCGTGCGCAGGCGATCGGCTCGCAACCGGTCGATCAGCCAGGTGCGGGGGATCGCCACTCGGGGCTCGAGCTCGAGTTCCGATCGTTTCAGTTGCGCCAACTGGCCGACCAGTTCGGGGTGTTTGGCGCCGGCCGCGTCGTAGATCTCGTCGAGCGTGACGTCGCCGGCGATCACGCCCTCGACACGAAGCCGATGCTCGACGCTGCGTCGCAGTGCCATGAGCGCCGAGCCGTCGGGAACCTGGCCTGCCAGCACGTCGTCGAGTGCCGCCGGATCGAGCGCCGGACGCAACACCAGCGTGTCGAACAGGTCGACGGACACCAGCGTCGCCGATTCGAGCGCCGATTCCAGCGCAGCGTCGAGTGCCGACGGGTCGGCGTGGGCGACCGCTGCGACCGGACCGGCCGACCAGTTGCGCCTCCATTGCGCGCCGGGAAGGTCGAACTCGACCGTGTCGAAACCCGCCACGGCGGCGGCGGCCGGGAGCGTGCGCTCGATGGCGTGCGCCAAGGTGCGATCGGTCTGCCCGTGCTCGCGGTCGAAGTCGCCGACCGTGAGTCCGAGGTCGAGCAGCGGCCGGAGGGCATCGACCTTCGCCCAGAACATGCCACCGACCGGATAGCCGAGGTACCCGCGAGCGACACGATCGTCGACGCCGAGCTGATCGAACAGCTCGCTACCGCGGCCGTGGTTGCCGAGCCAGTGGTTGCCCCAGTGCGGGAATCCCTGCCACGGCGGCGCTTGCACCAAGCCGACCGTCGGATCGTCGGCGAACAGGCTGAGAATCGCGTCGACGCCGGCGGCCGACGGCACCAGCGAGTTCACGAGATGGGTGCGCCAATCCGACTGCTCGTTTCCGGAGTAGAGCGACTTCTTGGTGTGCAGGTGCAACAGCAGGTCGTGTTCGGCGGATCTCGTCACCGAACGAGCACAACAGCGGGGCGAAGTTGCGCCCCCGGTTCGGAACCACCTTGATCAGGCGTGGCTGATCGGCGCCGAGTACCTCGTCGATCGCCAGGTGGGCGTCGACGGTGTCGGCTCGGCTCGTCACGCTGACCAGCACGCTGGACGGTGTGGGCAGCAACCGAACAGCGACCAGCAACGGTCGCAGTAGATCGGGGTAGAAGGCGTGGATCATGACGACCACGTCGAGTTCGGCCAGTGTCGAGCGCGGCCACAGCCGGTGTTGGATCAGCGGCCGGTACGGCGGTTGATCGACGTCCGCACGGCTGACCACACGTGGGCGCAGCCCTGTCTCGCTGCCATGTTCCAACCAATGCCGGAGTGGAGCGAGATGATGCTCGCGCTCGGGCATCTGAGCTCGATAGTCGTCCACATCGAACAGCGGACCTGGGTTGAGCCCCGAGCGGCGATGATGGACCCACGCCGGGACGCCATCGAGCTCAGCCGGCGACGCACCGGGATGGGCGCTGGTGTACCAGGCTTCGTCGAACCAGCCCTCGGCACCGGCGGGGACGCTGAGGCCGTTCACCTCGTACGGCCCGACCGTCGAGCTGTCGAGCTTGGCGGCCGCCACGGCGCGGTGATAGTGGGTGAGCGCCTGGCCCTCGGCGCCGGGATTCATCCAGACGTAGGCCGCGGTGTCGAAGTCGGGGCTCGGGTCGCGGCCTTCGGATTCGCCATCGTGCAGGTAGTGCTGGAGCGGGTCGACACCGGCCTGGCGGACGTCAGGATTGTGCTCGAGATACCAGCCGCCGTCGAAGTAGGGCGAGCCGGCGAGCGTCGTACGGCGCCAGTGGTCGTCCCTGGCCGCCAGGAGCCGCTCGACCACAGCGTTGTGGCGTGCTGCCGCGATGGCAGATCCGACGACGCTCATGAGAGGGGAATGATACCCGCAACGATCACCTAGAATTCCCGGGATGGCTCCCGATGACGCTTCCGACGAACTCGAACTGTTGCGCGTCGAGGTAGCCCGGTTGCGGGAATTGGTGGGTCCCACCGAAGAGTCGTACGTGAAGCTTCGGGTCGATCTGCTGGGCGCTCGCGACGCGGCGATCGGCGCCGAACACGAGCTCGGTGTGCAACGCGGGTACAGCCAAGCACTCGAGGCCGAGGTCGCACGCCTGCAACGCGACTTCCTCTGGTTCCGTGAACAGGTGGTCATCAAGGCCAAGGCGTTCGCGCGGCCGAAGTGTCGTCGGTCGCACGGTCGCCAGGCTCACGAGCCGATGACCCGCCGCTTCTCGATCGTGACGCCGGTCTACGACCCGCCGGCGGACGTGTTGCGGGAGATGATCGAGTCGGTACTGGATCAGACGTTCACCGACTGGGAGTTGATTCTCGTCGATGACTGTTCACCGTCGTCGCACGTCAACGAGATACTCCGGTCGTATGCCGCCGGCGACGCGCGGATCGTCGTGCACGAGCGGTCGAGCAATGGTGGGATCGTCGCTGCCAGCAATGACGGGCTGGAGCGGGCGTCCGGCCAGTTCATCGGGCTGCTCGACCACGACGACACGCTCGTGCCCGAAGCGCTTCGGCTGGTCGACATGTACGCCGACGAACATCCCGAGATGGACTACTGCTACAGCGACGAGGATCTGTTGGCGCCCGATGGGCGCTACGTCGGGCAGTTCTACAAGCCGGACTGGTCGCCCGAACGGCTGCGATCCCAGAACTACTGCACCCACTTCTCCGTCTTCAGCGCCGGCCTACTCGAACGGATCGGGGGTTTTCGGGTCGGGTTCGACGGCTCGCAGGACTATGACCTGATCTTGCGTGCGACCGAACAGGCACGCCAGATCATTCACATTCCGCACGTGTTGTACCACTGGCGCCAGATCCCGACGTCGGTTGCCACCGGCGACCCGACCGTCAAGCCGTACGCCTACGACGCCGGTTGTCAGGCCGTTCGAGAGCACTGCGAGCGGATCGGTCTCGACGCCGAGGTGTCGCTCGGTCGTTATCCAGGCAACTATCGAGTCGATCGGCGCGTCGACGGCGACCCGTTGACGAGCATCGTGATCTCCACCGCCGGTTCGTCGGCCCGCGTGTGGGGCGTCGAGCGCTGCCATGTGGTCGAGGCGATCGTGTCGGCCAGGTCGAAGACTTCACGGCGGATCGAGTTCGTCGTCGTCACCGAGCCCGAAACACCTCCCGCGGTCGTCGACGCGATTCGTCGTGCGGCCGGCGATGTTCCGGTCCTGGTGATCGAGGCGAACGCCGACCTGAACGCCAGCGAACGGTTCAACTTGGGCACCGCTTCGGCGTCCGGTGAGTTCCTGTTGTTGCTGCGCGACGACGTCGAGGTCATCACCGATGAGTTCCTCGATCTGTTGCTCGGGTTCGCCGCCGATCCTTCGATCGGGGCGGCAGGTGGCAAGTCGTATTTCGCCGACGGCCGGGTGAAGCACTGTGGCTACGTCCACAACGGCAACCCGCACGAGATCATGCAGGGGTTCGCTCACGACGAGCCGGGCCATCGAGGTCTGCTGACCGTTCCCCGCGAGGTCGCAGCCGTCTCGGGGGCCTGCCTGCTGCTGTCGCGCGACGCCTACTTCCGCGTCGGGGGGCTGAGCCCGCAGCTCGCACGCGACTTCGCCGACGTCGACCTGTGCCTGAAACTGTGGGAGCAGGAGCTCGCTTGCATCTGGACACCCGACGTCGAGTTGTACGACTTCGGGGCGGTGACGGACCCGACGGCTCAAACGCCCGACCGGGGTTTCCTCGACCGGCGTTGGGGGCACCGACTCCGCGAGGACCCGTTCTTCAACCCCAATCTGCGGCCCGACCGCAACGATTGGGTCGAATCCGGACTGCGGTAGTTCCGCTCAGCGGCGAAGCCGGTTGAGAGATCGTCGAGCGACCCGCACGACGCGTGCCAGCCCAGCCCTGATCGTGTCGAATCCCGATCGGGTGTGACCGGTCGGCTCGGCGTTCAGGATTCGTAGCGGGTGGCCGAGCTCGTCGGCGACGCGGCGCAGGTCGGCCGCGGTTGCTTCGTCTGGTTCACGGGTGAGCAGCACCGGTGCGCCGGGGACCATGCAGTCGGTGAGTTGGCGCAGGCGCTCGGCGGAGTCCCCGTTGGCCAGTGCCCGGCGGCCCAGCATGATGGCGTCTGCGTCGCGTCCGATCAGCACGTCGTGGAGCGACATCGTCGGTGGGTCGGGGAGCAGTGCCACTACGTCGGCCGCTGTTGCCAAGCGCTCGTGCGGCCGGTCGGTCACGATCGTGACCGTTTCGGCGCCTGACACCGCGAGCGAATCGATGTCCGAGCCGTCGTGGACCGGATCGAGGCCGTAGGCGATGACGCTCGCTCGATCGGGGAGCGCCAGCGGACCGGGTCCGGTCGAAGGTTGGCCCTCGGCCCGCCCCGGGGCACGGGTGCCAGGCTGCCATCCCACCATGAACGCTGAATCGCACAGCCCGAGCAGCCGCTCGCCGAGCCGCCGATCGCACGCCTCAGGGTCGACATCGAAGTCGGCGGCGACCGCCTCCCACACCAAACGGTCACCGATCGTGCGGTCGCTCAGCAGCTGTCGGGCGAGTTCGACATCGGCCCGCCGGCGAAGCAGCCCACCCGATCCGCGAGTTGGGGTGACGTTGTCGCGTCGGGGAGCGATCGGTTCGCCGAGCCACTTCGACAACCCGTCGATTGCGTGACTCGCAGCTTCGATCACGCCGACGAACCCGAGCTGGCGAATCCGCCCCGCTGCGTCGTGGCCGAGTGCGGTGGCGGCACCGCCAAGGTAGCGGTCGGTCACGATTCGCTCGTCGCCCCACATGACCTGACGCACGATCAGGTTGTCGATCGCCCTCGTCGCCGGTTCCCACTCGAGCAACTCGATCAGCGGGAGCCGCACGAGCTGCGCTCCGAGGTCGTCCGGATACCAGAAGCGATGCTGATCCTGCCCGAGTGTGCGGGCGAACAGGGCGTAGGACAGCAGCCGGCTCGCAGGTTCGCGCACGACGGTGGCGACGTCGTGCGGAGCGAACCAGCGTTGCAGCGTGGTGAGCGACCAATGCGTACCGAGCACGTACGGGCCGGGGTCGGGGAGTTCGATGTCCGGTTCGATCACCATCGCCTGCGCCTCGGCACTGAGCGCCGAGCGCGGATGGTGGGTGGTGGTGTAGCACGAATCGAACCGAGCCGTCGGCTGGCTCGGATCACCCGCCGCCTGTGTCAACGCCGCCGTGATCGAGCTGCCTGCGCACTTCGCGATGTGAAGATAGGCGGCCCGGCTGCGCAGCACCTCGACAAACTACCAGTGGCCGCTCCGGCCCAAGGCTGCAGCGAATACGTCGCTTCGCACCTTGATGCCGCGTGAATCCAGCGGCGATCGACAGCATTGGCAACTGCACGAATCTCGATGAGTGCTCCGTGCAGCTGGTCGTAGAGTACGGAACGCGAAGACGGTGGCACCTGAGAAGGCTGCCTGATCCGAGAGTTGGACGCAAGACGTACGGGTGTCACCCAGTTGTCATTGGTCGCAGTTCGACTGTCGGCTCACGCTCCAGGATTGCCGGACCGACGAGTCGGGGTCAGCTCGATGCTTCGAACTGGGCGAGATGCCAGCGGTAGGCGGTGGCGATGATCTCGTCGAGGCCGTACTGGGCATGCCAATCGAGGAGTTCGCCGGACTGGGTGGTGTCGGAGAAGGTCGAGATCGGATCACCCTCGCGCCGGGCCACCACACGGTGGGGAACCGGTCGACCGGCGACCCGCTCGATGCCGTGCAGCACGTCGAATACCGAGGAACCGACGCCGGTTCCGACGTTGATTGCTGCGCTCTCACCACCCGATTGGAGATGATCGATGGCGGCGATGTGGGCGGCTGCGAGGTCGTCGACGTGGACGTAGTCGCGAATGCAGGTGCCGTCCGGTGTCGGGTAGTCGTCGCCGAACACCTGCAGTTCCTGATCGCCGGTGAGCAATGCCCGAATCGCCACCGGGACCAGATTCAGCGCAGCGCTCCAGTCCTCACCGATCACCGAATCGAAGCTGGCACCGGCAGCGTTGAAATAGCGAAGGCTCACGCTGCGCAGGCCGTGTACGACGCCGTACCAGTGCAGGACGCGCTCGACGATCGCCTTGCTCTCGGCATACACCGACTCGGGGTGGATCGGTTGCGACTCGTCGACCGGCACCACGGCCGGGGTGCCATACACCGAGCACGACGACGAGAACACGATCTGTCCGACGCCTGCCCGGACCGCAGCGTCCAGCAGGTGCACCGTGCCGTCGACGTTGTTGTGGAAGTACTTCGCCGGCTGGTGCATCGACTCGCCGACGTTCTTGTAGGCCGCGAAGTGCACGATCGAATCGACGTGATGATCACGGCACACCCGTTCGACCAGTGCCTCGTCGGCGATGTCACCGACCACCAGCGGTGTGTCGAACACCGCCTCGGCGCTTCCGAGTTCGAGCGAGTCGAGTACGACGACCGAACGGCCGGCCGATCGAAGGGCGCGCACGGTGTGCGACCCGATGTAGCCGGCGCCGCCGGTGACGAGGATCGAGGTGGTGGTCACAGGGTGCAACTGTACTGTTCGTGCCGTGATCGCCGTCGTCGTCGTGACGTTTTGTGCTCCCGAGGGGATGCTGGCGCGTTGTCTCGCGTCGCTTGCGGCGTCAGATGGCGTCGATCGGATCATCGTGGTCGACACGGGCGGGCAGGCCATAGCCGGCGCTCATGACGTCGAACTGGTACGCGTCGCCAACCATGGCTACGGAGCGGCGGCCAACGTCGGTTTCGAGGCCGCCCGCCGAGCCGGTGCCGACCTGATCGGACTGTTGAACGACGACGTGGTCGTGCGTCCCGACTGGATCGCACCGTTGGTGGCAGAGTTCGTCGGATCGGCGGATGGTGCCCGGGTCGGGGCAGTCCAGCCGATGCTGCTCACAGCCGGAGGCGACCGCGTCAACAGCCTCGGCGTCACCGTCGGCGACGACGGGGCTGGGGTCGACATCGGAGCCGGCGACGTGCCCCCCGCCACGCCGTTGTCCGGCTCGATCGAGGTGTTCACCGGTGGTGCCGTACTGTTCGATCCCGAGTTTCTCGAAGCGACGAAGGGCTTCGACGAGCGCTACTTCCTGTACTACGAGGACGTCGATCTCGGGCGCCGAGGGGCCGAGTTGGGTTGGTCGTATCGCCTGGCCACCGCCTCGGTCGTCGAGCATCTCGGTGGCGTCACGACGGGCGCCGAACCTGGGCGAACACTGTTACTTCAAGAGCGCAACCGGATCTGGGCGGCGTTCCGGTTCGGCGACCGTCGAACGATCGGGCGTGCGCTCTGGCTCTCGTTACGTCGTCTGCGACGCCGGCCGGTGAGCGTGCATGTCAGGGCCCTCGGGGCGGGGCTCGCCGGCGGTCCGGTGCGCTTGATCGAGCGCCGTCGGGCCCGCCGTGCGAGCGGTGCTCACACGAGAAACGGATCGACCGCGTCGGGATCGATGTCGTAGCGCCGGATCGCCTCGTCGACGACCGATCCGTCGACCTCGCCGGCCTCCATCAAGCCGGTCAGCGTGGCCACCACGACATGGCCGGTGTCGATCTCGAAGTGGCGCCGCAGTGCTTCGCGCGTGTCGGAACGACCCATGCCGTCGGTGCCGAGCACGTTGAACGGGCGACCGGCCGGAACGAACCGCACGATCTGCTCGGGGACGGCCTTCATGAAGTCGCTGACCGCCGTGATCGGGCCGTGCGAGTCGTTCAACAATTGGGTCACCAGCGGCACCTGGCGTGGCTGCGAGGGATGCAGTCGGTTGACCCGCTCGACCGCCAACGCTTGCTCGCGGAGCTTCTTGTAGCTGGTGGCCGACCAGAGCTCGGCACCGACGTCGTAGTGCTCGGCCAACTCGACGACCGCTTCGCGTGCCGCCGCGTGGGAGATGCCCGAGAACAGGATCGTGGCCCGCTTGCTCGGTCCCTCGGGTGCCGCCGCCCAGCGGTACAGCCCGCGCACAGCACCCGCCTCGAACTCCTCGGTCTGCTCCGGTTCGAGCGCCGGCATCACGTAGTTCTCGTTGTAGAGCGTGATGTAGTAGATGCAGTCGGGGTCGAGGGTGCCGCCGTTGGCGGTCGAATCGGCGCCGTACATACGCTGGATTCCCGACTTGACGATCGCCCCCAGTTCGTAGGCGAAGGCCGGGTCGTAGGCCTGCACGGCCGGCACGGTCGAGGCCAGCACGAGGCTGTGACCATCCTGGTGCTGGAGCCCCTCGCCGAGCAGCGTGGTGCGGCCTGCGGTTGCTCCCAGCATGAAGCCGCGGGCCCGGATGTCGGCGGCCTGCCAGATGAGGTCACCCGTTCGCTGGAACCCGAACATCGAATAGAAGGTGTAGAACGGGAGCATCGGTACGCCGCGGGTGGCGTAGGTGGTGCCGGCGGCGATGAAGCTGGCCATCGAACCCGACTCGGTGATGCCCTCCTCCAAGATCTGGCCGTCGGAGTTCTCGGCATAGGAGAGCAGCAGGTCGTGGTCGACCGGCTGATACTTCTGACCCTGGCTGGCGTAGATCTCGAACTCGCGGAACAGGGCGTCCATGCCGAACGTGCGAGCCTCGTCGGGGATGATCGGAACCACCCGCTCACCGATGTTCTCGTCGCGGCACAGGCTGCGCAGCAGGCGCGTGAAGCCCGCCGTCGTGGACACCGATTGGTTGCACCTGAGCCGGATCGCATCTCCTCGAATGTCGAGTCGACCGGCAGCAGCAGCGGCTTGCGCACCGCCGTGGTGCGCTTCGGGAATCGACCCGCCGAGCGCCTTGCGGCGTTCCACCATGTACTGATGCTCGACCGAGTCGGCCGGCGGCCGATAGTACGGCGGGTTCTCGGCCTGGATCAGTTCCTCGGGGATCTCGTCGTGCAGATGCAGACGGTCGCGCAGATCGAGCAGCTGTTGCTTGGTCATCTTCTTGATCGAGTGCGTGGCGTTGCGGCCCTCGAAACCCTGGCCGAGGGTCCAGCCCTTGACCGTCTTGGCGAGGATCACCGTGGGCCGGCCACTGCCGAGGTTCTCGGTGGCGGCCTTGTAGGCGGCGTACAGCTTCTTGTAGCTGTGACCGCCACGGGGGAGCGAACGCAGCTCGTCGTCGGTGAGGTGCTGCACCATCTGGCGCAGACGTGGGTCGGGGCCGAAGAAGTTTTCGCGGGCGTAGGCGCCGTCTTCGACGGCGTAGCGCTGGAACTCGCCGTCGACGGTGGTGTTCATCTTGTTGAGCAGCACACCGTCTTTGTCCTGGGCCAGCAGTTCGTCCCACTTCGAGCCCCACACGACCTTGATCACGTTCCAGCCGGCGCCGCGGAACGTGGCCTCCAGTTCCTGGATGATCTTGCCGTTGCCGCGCACCGGCCCGTCGAGCCGCTGCAGGTTGCAGTTGACGACGAACACCAGGTTGTCGAGTTGCTCGCGCGAGGCGAGCGAGATGGCGCCGAGGGTTTCCGGCTCGTCGCATTCGCCGTCACCGAGGAACGCCCAGACACGGCTCTCGCTGGTGTCGTCGATCTGGCGGTTGTGGAGGTATCGGTTGAAACGGGCGTGGTACAGCGCCGTGATCGGGCCGAGCCCCATCGACACGGTCGGGAACTCCCAGAACTCCGGCATCAGCCGCGGGTGCGGATAGCTCGACAGGCCCTTGCCCTGGCGGCCGATCTCCTGACGGAAGTGGTCGAGATCCTCCTCGGTCAGGCGCCCTTCGAGGAACGCTCTGGCGTACACGCCCGGGGCGGCGTGGCCTTGGAAGTAGACGTGGTCGCCCGGCTTGTCGTCCTTGCCCCGGAAGAAGTGGTTGAACCCGATCTC
The DNA here is from genome assembly GCA_963700265.1 of uncultured Acidimicrobiaceae bacterium. GTDB lineage: Bacteria > Actinomycetota > Acidimicrobiia > Acidimicrobiales > Ilumatobacteraceae > Ilumatobacter. The sequence goes on from CAVOWX010000018.1 coordinate 394,677, forward strand.
GTACAGCGATGCGGAACTGGCGAACGTGGAGAGGTGACCACCGATCCCGTCGGCGTGCTTGTTGGCCTTGACCACCATGATCGCCGCGTTCCACCGGATGAACGCCCTGATCCGGCGCTCGAGATCCTCGTCGCCCGGGAACCACGGCTCGTGTTCGCGTGGGATCGTGTTGACATACGGAGTGCTGACCGTGGCGGGGAAGCTGACCTGTTTGGCATTCGCCCTGGCGAGCAGTCTGGACAGCAGAAAGCGGGCCCGCGTCTTGCCGTGAGTGTCGACGACGGCGTCGAGTGAATCGAGCCACTCCTGCGTCTCGGTCGGGTCGATGTCGGGCAACTGGTGTACGTGACCGTCGAAAATCATGAATCGCAGTCTCGCATGGTTACCGACGGGTACCTCCCCGAACCGGAAGATCCGATCGGGGTTACGTCTGCCGGATCCTGTCGTCGGCGATGCTCGGCCGGGCGTCAGCACCGTCGTTCCGGGTCGGCCGTACACTGCAGGCCTCCATGGCCGGAACTGCAGCACCACACTTCGAACGCCTCGGCAGCACCGATCGTCGTGTACACCGACGGTGCCTGCTCGGGAAATCCGGGACCGGGCGGATGGGGTTGGGCTGTGGCGCCCGACGGCAGCCGCAGGGCTCGGGCGGCGAGCCCCGGACGACCAACCAACGGATGGAACTGCTCGCCGTGCTCGAGGCGCTGCGGTCGCTCGGGGTCGGCTCGGAGGCCGGGCCGATCGAGGTCGTGTCCGATTCGACCTACGTGGTGAACTGCTTTCGGGATCGGTGGTGGGTGAAGTGGCAACGCAACGGCTGGAAGAATTCGAAGAAGGAGCCGGTCGCCAACACCGACATCTGGAAGCCGCTCGTCGACCTCGTGAACTCGGGCGACGTCCGGTTTCGGTGGGTCAAGGGTCACTCCGGCGACCCGATGAACGATCTGGTCGACCAACTGGCCGTCGCCGCCGTGCCGGCGGTCTGAGATCTTGACGATTCCTTACCGAACAGCGAACGATCACTTGAGCCGGTCCGGATCGATGCCGATAACGCGAGTGTGACGTTACAGACGCGTGACGAATCGCTACGGTTCACGTCCGTGAAGCGGTTTGCTACAGCGCTGGTCGGCGCCTTGATCCTTTCCTGGGCGACGCCGGCAGGGTGGACGATCGCGGCTCCCGCCGGTGACGATCAGGTCGTCGCATACGTCGCTCGTGGCGTCGGGCACGGTCACGGCCGCGGCATGAGCCAGTGGGGCGCATACGGCCGCGCCCTCGGCGGCCAGACATGGGAACAGATTCTCGACGCCTACTACGGCGGCACTGTGCCGGGCGTGAGCACCGAGCCGTCGATACGCGTGCGCCTGACGGAATGGGACGACGCCACGATCGTCGGCGTGATCTCGCGGTCGGGCACTGCGCGCTGGAACACGTCGACCAGCGAACTACACGTCGCTCTACGCCAAGGACACGGGAAACAACCGGTTCTCGGTGTGGGGTGTCACCGGCGAGTTCGGTTGTCCGGGCGCGCTCGATCTGGTGTTCCGTTCGCCGATCTCCAGATCGGATCGGAAGGTGAGGCCGTCCGGCAGGTTCAGGAGTTCCTTGCCTTCTTCGGCTACGCCCCCGGTCCGTCGACGGAGACTACGGTCCGGTGACCGCCGGAGCCGTGCAGCGCTTCCAGATCGCGGCGGGTCTGAGCTGTCGATGGCAAGTGGGGCACCGATGAGGCGACCGCCGCCCAAGCGGTCGATCGACGCCTCGCCGAGCGTCAACTGGCAGCTGCTCGGCTCGGACGTGACCGGTCCGGTGGTGTTCTCGACGACCGTTGCCGAGGGCAGCTCCGGCTCGGGCGACGGGTTCGGCGTGTGTCAGGATTCGGGCTCGATCAAGCACTATCGAGGCTCGGTCGAGTTCCACGACGTCTCGGGCTTCGAGCCGGGTCGTCAACCAGCTCGAGGTCGAGAACTACCTGCGCGGCGTGTTGCCCAAGGAGGTCTCGGCGAGTTGGGGTGACGATGGCGGTGGCAAGGGTATGAACGCCCTTCGGGCCCAGGCGGTCGCCGCCCGCTCGTACGGGCTGGCTCAGTCGCGTTACAGCTACGCCGCACGTGCGACACGACGTCGTGCCAGGTGTACGCCGGGTCGGCCACTCGTACGTCACCGACGGCGGCAGGCTGGACCTCGGTCGAGGCAGCGTTCACCGACCAGGCGATCGAGAAGACCGTCGGCGTGGTGCGACGCGACCGGCGACCGGGTCGATCGTCTCGACCGAGTTCTCGGCGTCGAACGGACCGCGCACGGCGGGCGGAACCTTCCCGCCAGTCGACGATCCGCTCGACGATGTGCCCGGCAACCCGAACCACCGATGGATCCGCATCATCGACGCCGACGCGATCGCGCCAGGTACGGGTTGGCGAGTGCCAACGCCGGTGCCAACGAGACCCGACACGACGCCGGGTCGCCGCCGTACGACGGGATCTGGGCCAACGAGGTGGTGCTCGGCAACGGGAGCACCGGTCAGCGCCTGGGATTTCCGCAACGACTTCGACCTGCCGTCGCCCGGCTTCGAATTGATCCCGATCCGGCGCACGCTGACGGCCGCTGGCAGCTTCGCCTTCATCGGCGATTCCGTCGGCGTCACGATCGCCGACCGCCGACTCCGGCTTCCAGGCGATGACCGAGGGCGTGTTCTCGTCGTCGATGTTCGACTCGCTCACGTCGCGCCGACCCAGGGCGGCGCATCCGACGGCGTCAGTGTCGCCAAGCAGGTTCCGGTCGGTACCGACCTGGTCGTGGTCGAACTCGGCTACAACGACACGCCTTCGTCGATGGCCTCAGCGGATCGACGCCGTGATGACGCGAGCTCAGGGCCCGCAACGTCGGCCGGGTGGCGTGGGTCAACGTGTCCGAGCGCAAAGTCGTCCGCCGGGTACGCAGCGACGAACGCTGCGATCGGTGCGACGGTCGGACGCTGGGAGGAACTGGTCGTGCTCGACTGGAAATCCGCCAGCGACGACTCGGTCGCCGATCGGTGGTACAACGTCGGACGGCGTCCATCTCACCACCAACGGCAACGGCGAGTTCGCCCTGTGGCTGCGCGACCGAGTGATCGAGATGCTGTCCGACGGCTACACCCCGCCGGCGGTGCCGCGCGGCTGTACCCAGGTGTTGCGCTTGCGGGTGCCGGTGTTGGGGTTCGGTGGTGTTCCGTCGTCGGGGGTGACTGGTGTTGCGTTGAATGTGACGGCGGTGAAGCCCGTCTGGGGCGGGGTGGATCAGGGTGTGGCCGTGTGGTTCGCCTCGAGCCTGAGACGTCGTCGGTGAACTTCTCCGTCGGCTGGTGTGGTGGAGCCGAATGCGGTGGTGGTGCCGGTCGATGCGACTGGTGAGGTGTGTGTGGTGTCGTTGAAGGAGACCGATTTGATCGTCGATGTGTCGGCCTGGTTCGACGCCGGGTTGCGCAGTGCGACGGGTCGTTTGGTCGACACCCGTACGACCGGTGTTCGTTTGGCGGCGAATGTGCCGTTGCGGGTGCCGGTGTTGGGGTTGGGTGGTGTTCCGTCGTCGGGGGTGACTGGTGTTGCGTTGAATGTGACGGCGGTGAAGCCGTCTGGGGCAGGGTGGATGCAGGGTGTGGCCGTGTGGTTCGCCTCAGCCTGAGACGTCGTCGGTGAACTTTTCGTCTGCTGGTGTGGTGGAGCCGAATGCGGTGGTGGTGCCGGTCGATGCGACTGGTGAGGTGTGTGTGGTGTCGTTGAAGGAGACCGATCTGATCGTCGATGTGTCGGCCTGGTTCGACGCCGGGTTGCGCAGTGCGGCGGGTCGTTTGGTCGACACGCGTACGACCGGTGTTCGGTTGACTGCGAATGTGCCGTTGCGGGTGCCGGTGTTGGGGTTGGGTGGTGTTCCGTCGTCGGGGGTGACTGGTGTTGCGTTGAACGTGACGGCGGTGAAGCCGTCTGGGGCAGGGTGGATGCAGGGTGTGGCCGTGTGGTTCGCCTCAGCCGGAGACGTCGTCGGTGAACTTTTCGTCGGCTGGTGTGGTGGAGCCGAATGCGGTGGTGGTGCCGGTCGATGCGACTGGTGAGGTGTGTGTGGTGTCGTTGAAGGAGACCGATTTGATCGTCGATGTGTCGGCCTGGTTCGACGCCGGGTTGCGCAGTGCGGCGGGTCGGTTGGTCGACACCCGCGACGGCATCGGCCCGATCCCGACCCTCTGACCGTCCCGACCTGTCGACCAGTGGTCGCGTGTCAGGTGGTGTAGTCGGCGTTGATGCGGACGTAGCCGTCGGTGAGGTCGCATCCCCACACGGCTGCGGCAGCGTCGCCGGTGTTGAGCGTGACGTGGATCAGTACCTCTGTGTCGCCCATGTAGTGGGCGAGTTCGGCCAGGCCACTCGAATCGATCTGGCGCGGATACACCTCGGTCTGACCGAATCGGATCACGACCTGATCTTGGTCGATGTCGGTGTCGTCGCTGCATTTGCCGATCGCCATCGCGACGCGACCCCAGTTCGGGTCGGCGCCGTGCACGGCGGTCTTCACGAGCGGCGAGTTCACGATCGCTTTGGCGACTCGTTTCGCCTGGGCGGCATCTCTGGCATGGTCGACCACGACTTCGATCAGCGTCTCGGCGCCTTCGCCGTCACGGGCGATCATCTTCGTGAGCGCCAGGCAGACCTGCTCGAAGGCCAGCTCGACGGCCTCGGGTTCGGCCGGTCCGGCGGCTCCGCTGGCGAGCACGACTGCGGTGTCGCTGGTGGACGTGTCGGTGTCGATGCTGACGCAGTTGAAGGTGCGGTCGACGACGCGTCGAAACATGACGTCGAGTTCGTCGGCTGCGATCTCGACGTCGGTCAGGATGACGGCGATCATCGTCGCCATGTCTGGCTCGATCATGCCGACGCCCTTGGCGATCCCGACCACGCTCGCCGAACTGCCGGCGACCGATGCCGAAACCAGTTTGGGAATCGTGTCGGTGGTCATGATGCCGGCGGCGGCACCGTCGGCGGTGGTGTCGATCGGCACGGCAGGCAACGAGGCGACTCCGGCCAGCACACGCTCCATCGGGTATCGCCGGCCGATCACGCCGGTCGATGCGATCAGCACGTCGCTCGGGTCGCACCCGAGTCGTGCGGCGACGCCGTCGACGAGCGGCTGTGGCATCGGCGAGCCCGGCTGGGCCGTTGGCGACGTTTGCGTTCTTGGAAACGATCACGATCGCACGGGCTTGCTGATCGACGAGGTGGTGGCGGCTGATGACCACGCTCGGCCCGGCGAAACGGCTGCGTGTGAACACGCCTGCGGCGGGAACCGAACGGTCGGCGACGATCACCACGAAGTCGTCGGTGTCGTCCTTGATGCCGATGTTGGCGACGTGGCTCCGGAACCCGGAAGGAAGGTTGGTCACGAGCCTGTGTCTACCAGCGTTCAGGCGTCGAGTGCAGCCCGGATCTTGGCGAAACTGCTGGCCATCGTCGCCAGTTCGTCGCCATCGAGGAGGTCGATGATGCGGTTTCGGACGCTTGCCAGATGGACCGGGGCGGCCCGTTCCAACTGTTGGCGTCCGGTGTCGGTGAGCACCGCCAGCATCACTCGCCGGTCGTCGGTGGAGTGTCGGCGTTCGACCCATCCGGCCTTCACCAGGCCGTCCAGTCGGCGCGTCAATCCGCTCGGTGACAACTGCAGTTGTGCGGCGAGGTCGCACATCCGCATCGACTGCTCCTCGACCCGAGACAGGTACACGAAGACCTGGTAGTCGCCGAGCGACAACCCGGTTCCGGCGAGGTCGTCTTCGAGTGCCGTCAGCAGATCGCCTTGGGTTTCGATGAAGCCCAGCCAGGCCGCCATTTCTCGATCGTCGAGCCAGGCCGGGTGCGAGGAGTTGCCGGACCGCACCTCGGCGGGGGAGTGGCTGCTGGTCACCGCCATGCGAACAACCTACCCAAACACAACAGTTGTGACCGCAACGGGTGACGGTCGCCTGAGCGCAGCTCGTCAGGCGTCAGCGGCCGAGCGCGGACCGCAGCGCCGGTTCGATCTCCGGATCAGCAAAACGGAATCCGTCGCTGGCGAGCCTGCTCGACCGTACTCGCTGCCCATCCAGCAGGAGCGCCTTCGCCAGCTCAGAGCCCAGCAGCAGCTTGGGCCCGAATCCCGGCACGGGAAGGACGGCGGGGCGGTGCAGTACCCGGCCGAGCGCTTTGGCGAAATCGGCGTTGCGAACCGGGGCGGGCGCCGTGAGGTTCACCGGACCGGTGATCGAGCTGGTCAGGAGATGTTCGATCGCGGCGATCTGGTCGCCGATCGTGATCCAGCTCATCCACTGTCGGCCGTTCCCGAATCGACCCCCGAGGGCGAGCTTGAACAGGGGCAGCATCTTGGACAGCGCACCGCCATCACGGCTCAAGACGATGCCGGTGCGAATCTGGACCACCCGTACTCCGGCCGACTCGGCAGCAGCGGTGCCCGCCTCCCAGGCGCGACAGATGTCGGCCAGGAACCCGGTGCCGGCCGGCGATGACTCGTCGACCAGCTCATCGCCTCGATCGCCGTAGTAGCCGATCGCCGAGCCGCTGATCAGCACCTGCGGACCGTCACCGCCGAGTTCAGCGAGTGTCTGTGCCAGCAGCGTCGTTCCGTCGACACGGCTGGCGAGCAGCACCTGCTTGTAGCGCTCGGTCCAGCGATGGTCGCCGATCCCGGCACCGGCGAGATGGACCACCGCATCGAGCTGCGAGATCGACTCGGCGTCGATCACACCGTTGCCAGGGTCCCAGCCGATCTCGCTCGCAGCTAGCGGCTCGCGTCGCACGATCGGACACACCGAATGACCGTTGGTGGTGAGCCGAGCCGACAACGCCGTCCCGATCAACCCGGTCGACCCGGTCACACCGATACGCATGAAGCCACGCTACCGACCCACCTCCACCACCAGACCGCGTCACGGTTTGGTCAGGCACCAAACCGTTGCGGCGAAGGGTTCAAGCCTCTGTGGTTCAAGCCTCTGTTCGGTATGTCCGATAGGGACACGATGGGCAACGAGCCGAAATGTCCCGACGAGTGGTCACCAACTTGGGTAGCGTCGCGAACGATGGCTGACGACCCGATCATCGATGATCCGACCGACGACGCGGCGTGGCAACCGCCGCCGCCCGGAGGTGATCCTGCATCCTCGACGCCTCCGATTCCCTCGACGCCTCCGATCCCCTCGTTGCCTCCGACGCCCTCGTTGCCTCCGACGCCCTCGTTGCCTCCCACGCGCTTGACCTCTGTGCCGCCTGGCCCGGTGTTGCCGGCTCCGGCAGCCGACTCGCCGTGGGCGCCGTCCGACGGTCGCATCCGGAGCGATCCCAATCCGCCCGGGCAGGGTCGGCCCAGCGGCAGCCCGAACAGCGCGATGCCGGCGGCGGTGTCCCGACTCGCCGCTGCCGCCGAGACCGACGACGTCATCGTCACGGCACCGCTCGGTGATGGCGGGTCCGTCGGGCAGCGCGGTCGTCGCTCGAAGATCCTCGTCGGTTCGGCAGTGCTGGCCGTGCTGGCCGTGGGAGCGGCCGGGATCTTTGCCGTCGCCAATCTCACGCGCGCTGCCGTCGGCGGTGCCGACACGCCGGCCGACCTGGGTACCGAACTGCTGCAGGCGATCGAGGCCGAGGACGTACTCGGTGTGATCGACGTGCTCGTTCCGGGCGAACGACAGACGCTCGGCGATCCGTTCGTCGACGTGATCATGGAGCTGCAACGGCTCGAGGTGTTGGCCGACGCCGACCTGTCTCAGATTGCCGGACTGGACATCGAGCTCAGCAACGAAGTCGTACGAACCAAGCTGACCAATGTCGACGACATCGTGAACATCGCCATGTCCGCCGACGTCGAGGTGCGTGTCGACGGCGCCCAATTGCCGCTCGGCGCGCTCGTCACCGACAACCTGCCCGACGACGCGGTGGCCGAGTTGCAGGGCACACGGATCACCGAGAACGATCAATTCGACATCAGCCTGACGGCGGTGCTCGAGGATGGTCGCTGGTACTTCAGCTTGTTGCACACGGTCGCCGAACTGGCCCGTGCTGATTTGGACAACGTCGAGATTCCGTTGGAGGGCGTCGGGCACGACGGCGCCAGCACACCCGAAGATGCCGTCAACCAGTTCCTCGATCGCATCGAGGAACTCGACCTGACCGGCCTGATCAGGGCGCTCGACCCAGCCGAGGCAGCCGCCCTGCAGCGCTACGCGCCGCTGTTCCTCGAAGATGCACAGCGTGCCGCCGACGAGGTCGGGCTCAACCTGACCATCGGTGATCGATCGTTCCGGGCGGAGGGTTCCGGTGGACAGCGCACGGTCTCCTTCGACGGGTTGTCGATCGAGGGCTCGATCGACGGCGACACGGTGTCGTTCGCGTTCGACGGCGACTGCGTGACGGCCGAGGCCGACGGCGAGCGAGTCGAACAGTGTGGTTCGATCGGAGGCCTCAGCGACGTCGATGACATGTTCGGTGACGCCCCGGAGATCACCCACCTGATCGAGGTCGTGCAGGCTGCGTTCGCCGACATGGAACCGGTCGGTCTCGAGCTTCGCTCCCGCGATGGCGCCTGGTTCGTGAGTCCGATCGCCTCGGTGACCGACGCACTCCTGGCGATGCTGCGAGCGCTCGACCGTCAAGAACTCGACGAGATCATCGGCGCCGTCGAGCCGGCGACCGATGCGTTCGTCGATGGCATCTTCGGTCGGTTCGACGAGTTCTACACCGACGAGTACGACTACGAGGAGCTGTCCCCGATCGACGACACGCTGCCGTGGGACGAACTCCCAATGCCCGAACCGTCCGATACAGCGAGTTGGTACGACTGCTACGAGTTGGACACTGTCGACGCCACAGCCTGTTTTGCGTCCGCTGTAGCGGCCGGCGAGGTCGACCAGTCAGAGGTGCCGGCCGTGCTTCGTTTTCCGGAGTGTGGCTACGCCGACGCGTCGTGGGGCGGGGCCGTGTACGGCATGCCCGACGACGAGTTCATGGCGGTGGCCGCACCGGCCAGGGAATGCTTCTTGGCGCTGGTCGAGCAGGGCCAGATCGACCAGTCGGAGCTGCCCGACGAACTCGTCCAACTCGAATGCTTCGAGGGTCGCAACTGGTATCAGGTGTTCGACGACCCCGAGTACGACCTCCGCGTCGACGAATGCCGCAGCTCGCTTGCTGGCGCTTGATCGCGACTCAGGCCAGAGCGGCGCTGATCAACGAGTCGAGCAGCGTTTCGTCAGCTGCGCCGAACAACGTTTGAACCTCGCCATCGGGAAAGATCAGCGCAAACGCCGGCTGGGTGGTGACACCGAACCGGGTGAACACGCTGGCATCGAGATCGCTGATCTGCGGGAAGCTCAGCTCGTACTTGTCGACGAACGACTGAAAGTCATCTTCGGAGCCGCTCCAGGCAACCCCGACGAACTCGGCCTGACCGGCCCACCGTTGTGCTGCTTCCTCGACCGAGGAAGCTTCTCGATTACAGGTGCTTCACCAAGGAGCCCAGAACCACAGCAACACCGGCCGACCAGCGAGCGTGGTGAGCTCGATGTCGCCGCCGCCAACCAGCGGGGCGGCGAACTTGAGCGCCTCGGGAATATTGGCTGGTACGCCCGAGTCGATGGGCGAACTGGCTGCGCCCGGTGCGGAACCGGCTGATGCCGAAGTGGTGGCCGGAGCCGCCACCGGGTCGGAGGTGTCGCTGGCCGCTGAACCGCAGGCGGCGAGCATGCCGACAGCGATCAGAGGGAGCACGAGGCGTTTCACCGACCGAACCGTAGCGGGTGGGTCGCTTCGCGCCACGTCGCCCCACGGCGTTTCGGAATCGTTCAGATCCTCGACGACTGGTCGGGCAGGACGGTGGCTCAGCGTTAGCCTGACCGGCCGATGAAGACACGGACTCTGCTCATGATGGCGCTCGCATGTGGCCTGGCGATCATGCTGGCGGGCGCCGTGTTCTTGTTCCAGCTCACGACCCAAGACGATCTCGCCGAACCCGTCCCGATCGGTGAACCCGTCGTGGTCGGCGACATGGAGGTCACGGTCACCGACACCGAGGTGTTGTCCGCCGGCACGTTGACGGTGCTGATCGAGATCGGTGGCACCGTGGACGAACTGCCCACCGACGGGTTTCGAATGATCGCCTCCGGCCGCCCCGTGACGGTCGAACAGACCACGTGTCTGGCAACGAACGAAGCATCCCAGACGTGCACCGTGACGTTCGACGTGTCCAGCGCCGACGGAGTGTCCCGCGTGCTGTTCTACGATCGTGGCGACGACCAGGCACGCTGGGTGTTGGGCTGAACGGCTGGCCTCGTGCGTTACCCGCCGGTAGGCCGCTACCGTGGCGTGAGTGAGTGATTCGTTCGACCTCGTCGTCATCGGTGGCGGTCCTGGTGGCTATGCCGCCGCGCTGTACGCCGCCTCCGCCGGACTCCAGGTTGCACTGGTCGAAAAGGATGCGCTCGGTGGCACGTGCCTCAACCGCGGGTGCATTCCGGCCAAGGCATTCCTCGAAACCGCAGCCGTCAAGCGCCACGTCGACCACGGTGCAGAGTTCGGGATCGAGTCGAGTCCGCCGTCGGTCAACTTCGCCGTAACGCAGCAACGCAAGCAGAAGATCGTCGCCGGCCTGGTCGGTGGCATCGGTGCGATGTGCAAAGGCCGCAAGGTCGAAGTGTTCAACGGGGTCGGATCGCTCGGCGCCGGCAAGTCCGTGTCGGTCGTGATGGCCGACGGGAGCACGGCCACGATCACCGGCAGCCACATCGTTCTGGCGACCGGTTCGGTGCCCCGTTTGATTCCGGGCTTCGAACGCGGCGGTCCGATCATGACCAGCGACGAAGTGCTCGACCTCGACTACGTACCGGCCCGCGTCGCCGTGATCGGCGGTGGTGCGATCGGTTGTGAGTTCGCGTCGATGTTCGCCGATCTCGGCGCCGAGGTGACGATCCTCGAAGGACTCCCGAAGATCCTGCCGGGGCTCGACACCGACGTGGCCGGTGTGGTCGTGCGCAGCTTCAAGAAGAAGAAGATCGCGATCAAGACCGGCGTCGCCGTCACCGGGCACGTTCCCGATGGAGCAGGCGGCACCACGGTCGACTTCGGAGACGGCGAGTCCGTCGCCGTCGATGCCTGCATCGTGTCGGTCGGGCGTCGCCCGTTCTCTGACCAACTCGGTTTGACGGGCACCGGCGTGGTGGTCAGCGAGCGTGGGTTCGTCGAAGTCGACGAGTTCTGTCGCACCGGCGAGCCGGGCGTCTATGCAATCGGCGACCTCATCGACACTCCGCAACTTGCCCACGTCGGCTACGCCGAGGCGGTGCTGGTGGTCAAGCATCTGCTTGGCGAGAACCCGATGCCCGTGATGTACGACCGTGTGCCGTGGGCGATCTATTGCCACCCCGAGGTCGCCTGGGCGGGCCCCGGTGAGGACGCATGCACTGCAGCCGGCATCGACATCGTCGTCGGCAAGCATCCCTTCAAGTTCAACAGCCGGGCCCAGATCCTGGGCGAGACCGACGGCATGGTGAAGATCATCGCCAAGAAGAACACCGACGGCACGGCCGGTCAGATTCTCGGCGTGCACATGGTCGGCCCGTGGGTCACCGAGCAACTCTCTGGCGGCTACCTGGCTGTCAACTGGGAGGCCACGGTCGACGAAGTCGCCGAGTTCATCCAGCCCCATCCCAGCATGTCCGAACTGTTCGGCGAGACGATGATTGCCCTGACCGGGCGTAGCTTCAACGGCTGACCGACCAATACACCGATTCAATCCGAACCACCCATCGACCGTACAGACGCAACAGGAGCAGACTCATACCATGGCTGACGTCACCCTTCCCCAACTCGGCGAGACCGTCACCGAGGGCACGATCACGCAATGGTTCAAGCAGGTCGGCGACACCGTCGCCGCCGATGAGCCGTTGTTCGAGGTGTCGACCGACAAAGTCGACACCGAGGTGCCGTCACCGGTCGCCGGCGTGCTCAGCGAGATCCGTGTCAGCGAAGGCGACACGGTCGACGTGGGCACCATCGTCGCCGTTGTCAGCGATGGCGCGGCGGCTGCCCGCTCCGGCCGCTCAAGCGCCGGCTCCGGCTCCGGCCGTTGAGGCCCCGGCTCCGGCTCCGGCTCCGGCTCCAGCCCCAGCGCTCCCGTGGTCGAGGCGCCCGCTCCGGCACCGGCACCGGCACCAGCACCAGCAGCTCCTCCAGCTCCGGTGGCTCCGGCGGCTGCCGCGACGGCTCCCGACACTTCAGGTGACAGTCGATTGCTGTCGCCGGTCGTTCGACGACTGGTGAACGAGCACGGCATCGATCCCGATCGGATCGTCGGCACCGGCCCCGGGGGCAGAATCACCCGCGAAGACGTGCTCGATCACATCGATGCGACAGGGTCGCAGCCGGGCCAGGCGTCAACCGCGCCCCCGGCTCCGCCCGCTCCAGCCGCCACTCCGGCTCCGGCTCCCGCTCCGGCTCCCGCTCCGGCTCCCGCTCCGGCTCCGGCTCCGGCTCCGGCTCCGGCCGCTCCGGCTCCCGCTCCGGCTCCGGCGCCCGCTGCGCTCCGGCAGCTTCGGCCGCCAAGCCACCGGTCCCGGCCGGACCGGCGCCGACCGCAGGCGAGCGCGACACCACGGTTCGGCTGTCGAAGATCCGTCAACTCACCGGCGATCACATGGTGATGAGCAAGGCGACGTCGCCGCACGCCTTCAGCGTCGTCGAGGTCGATTTCGCCAACGTCGACGCGACACGGTCGAAGATGAAGGCGGAGTTCAAGGCGACCGAAGGCTTCAGCTTGACCTATCTGCCGTTCATCACGCGGGCGATCGTCGATGGGCTGCACGAGTTCCCGCACCTCAACGCCAGCATGGGTGACAACGAACTGATCGTCCATCACTACATCGACCTCGGGATCGCCGTCGACCTCAACTACGAAGGCTTGCTGGCGCCGGTGGTTCGTAGCGCCGAGACCAAGCGGTTGCGAGCGATCGCCCACGAGATCGGCGACCTCGCCGATCGCGCCCGAACCCGCAAGCTGAGCCCTGACGAGATCTCGGGTGGCACCTTCACGATCTCCAACAACGGTTCTGCCGGCTCGGTGCTCACGATGCCGATCATCAACCAGCCCCAGGTCGGCATCATCTCGACCGACGCGATCGTGCGCAAGCCAGTCGCCGTGCGCGCGGCTGACGGGTCGGAGGCGATCGCCATCCACCCGGTCGGCAACCTGGCAATGGCCTGGGACCACCGCGCCTTCGACGGTGCCTACGCGGCCGGTTTCCTCAAGCGCGTCAAGGAGTTCCTCGAGACCCGCGACTGGGCCGCCGAGTTCTGATGTCAACCGGTTCCCTGCTCCGGGTCAGATGGCTGGGCAAGGTTCCGTATCGCGAGGCGCTGGCGGTCCAACAGGCGTTGTTCGAACACGGTCGCCAGCAGCATCTGTTGCTGCTCGAACACGACCACGTGTTCACGTACGGAGCGCACGCCGACCTGCAGACGAACCTCCGTTGTGACCCGGCCGCTGTCGGAGCCGATTTCGTCGCCGTCAACCGAGGTGGCGACATCACCTACCACGGGCCAGGCCAGCTGGTCGGCTATCCGATCGTCTCGCTGCCGAATGCGAAGGGCTCGCTGGAACACGTGCGGGCTGTGGAAGACCTGCTGATCGAGGCGCTCGCCGAACTCGGACTGACCGGAGCCGGTCGGCTGCCGGAGTATCCCGGTGTCTGGGTCGATGCCGCCGGTTCGAACCCACGCAAGATCGCTGCGATCGGTGTGCGGTTGGCGCGGGGTCGCACGATGCACGGGTTCGCCCTCAACATCACGACCGACATGGCCTACATGCGCCAGCACATCGTGGCGTGCGGTATCGCCGATCGTCCGGTGACGTCGTTGTCGGAGGAGGGTGTCGATGCCACGATGCAGCAGGTCGTCGATGTCGTCGCCAGGCTGGCGGCCAACCGATGGGGGAGCGGCACCGTCGAACGCCAGGACATCGTGTGGCAGCAGCGCACCGAAGACCTCTCACCGTTCTCGCGCGGGGACGGCCCTGGCGAAACGGTCACGTTTCGATCACCGCGTTCGCATGCTCGGCTGGAGCAGGCTGGGGTGACCGCCGGTCTGTCGATCGAAACCCGCAAGCCAGAGTGGTTGCGCCCGAAGGTGCAACTCGGCTCCGAGGTATTGGCGCTCAGGAAGACCATGCGCGAGCTCGATCTGGTCACCGTGTGCGAGGACGCCGGATGCCCCAACCTGTCCGACTGCTGGGCCGACGGCACGGCAACCTTCATGGTGCTCGGCGAACGTTGCTCTCGGGCATGCGGGTTCTGTCTGGTCGACACCCGCAAGCCGCTGGAGCCGTCGAGCGACGAACCTGGTCGAGTCGCCGAGGCGATCAGCAGACTCGGGCTCGAACACGCCGTGCTCACGATGGTCGCCCGCGACGATCTGTCCGATGGCGGCATGGCGCACGTTGCCGCCTGCGTCGAGGCGATCCGCGAGCGTTGCCCCGAAACCAGGGTCGAAACCCTGATCTCGGACGCCCACGGCTCGCTGGAGTCGTTGCAGTTGTTGTTCGGCGTTCATCCTGACGTGCTCAACCACAACGTCGAAACGGTTGCCCGCCTCCAACGCGCGGTTCGTCCCTCGGCTGGGTACGCCAGGAGTCTCTCGGTGCTCGCCAACGCCAAGGCCGCCGGCCTCGTCACCAAGTCGAGCATCATGGTGGGTATCGGCGAGACCGACGACGAGATGATCGGGGCGCTCGCCGACCTGGCTGGGATCGGTTGCGACATCGTCACCATCGGCCAGTACCTGCGACCCACCTCGCATCATCTGCCAGTTGAGCGCTGGGTCGAGCCGCACGAGTTCGAACGGTGGAAGCAGATCGGCGAGCAGTTCGGCATCGGCCATGTCGAGGCCAGTCCTCTGACCCGGTCGAGCTACCACGCCAAACAGGCGGCAGCCCACGTGACCCCGGTCTCGCTCGGTCGCTGATCCGCGACCCGGCACCGGAATTGTTCGGCGAGTACGCGAGTTGATGTGCTGCCGTGGTGTTCACGCCGAGCCGGTGGTTGCGGTCAGGTCTCGAGCGGCAGCAGCGCTTGCGCTGCCTGTTCCAGGTGGCTGGTCCAATCGGTTGGGGCATGCGGTTCGTCGAGCGGCAGCACGACGAATTTGCTGGTGCCGACGTCGATGAACTGTCGGATCAGCGCCTGGAGTTCGTCCCACGATGTCGGCACCAGCGTGGTCGGGTCGAGGTCGGGCCGACGCTTCGCCAGTTGCATCAACACCGCATCGGGGACGCCGGTCATCGAATAGGGGATCAGGACCCCGTAGTGATCGTGCTCGATCTCTCGATCGTGTTCGGCAGCCACCTGTTCGATCACGGTGCGGCCGGCGGCAGCGTCGGCAGGCGTGACGAACGACGGCAACCATCCGTCGCCGAGTCGACCGACCCGCTTCAACTCTGATGGAGCGATTCCGCCCAGCCACACGTCCATTCGCTTCGGCACCGGCCGAATCATGACGCCGTCGTAGTGGTAGCGCTCGCCGTCGTGCACGACCGGTTGGCCGGTCCAACAGGCCCGCATCACCGCCATCGACTCGTTGAACCACTTGGCCCGTTCCGTGCGCTCGACACCGAATGCCTGTTGCTCGAGCGGGTGCACCAATCCCAGTCCGAACGCCGGGAGCAGCCGCCCACCGGACAGTGTTGCCAAACTGGCGAGTGCCTTGGCGAGCAGGACCGGGTTGCGCCCGGGCAGGACCATCACGCTCATCCCGAACTTGAGGTGTTCGGTGCGCCCGGCGCCGTAGGCCATGGCCATCATCGGATCAGGGGCGTCAGCACCGATTCGCTCCGACACCCACAAGCTGTCGAACGACAGCCGTTCGAGTTCGTCGACGACATGGCCGAAGCGTTCGTCGTGCAGGGTGGTGCGGGTTCCGAGCCCAAATCCGATCCGGACCTTCATGTCCGGATCGTCTCACATCGAGCGGTCGCTCAACCCACCGGGTGGCCGACGCCGTGGCGCAGTGGCACGGCGGTGAGGCGATGGTGCGAAGTGTGTCCGCCGGCCGGCGACGAGCGGCCGGTCTGAACCAGGCTGACTACGAATCCGACGATGATCACGCCCAGCACGACGGCCGTTTGGGAGACCCCGCCGATGGCGTCGACACCCAGTGCCAGCAGCGCTGCCACGACGCTGAATGCAGCCGCCAGCTTGATCGCCGCCCGAAAATTTGTCCGCCCGATGTCCATGTCTCCTGTGTACTCGCGACGGGTGCGTCGGCGCTCGTGAATTGCGCAACCGCGCGCGAAAAACGCGGTTCTCGTCACGGAACGGTCACGGCTGTCACGGAATCGCGACTTCTTGACGAAACCCAGAAAGTGGGCTGGATGTCGATGCTCGGTCGGCGCTTTGGGTGGAGCGCTCCAACGTCTAAGGTCGCCGGGCATGACGACGCGGGCCACGATCACCGGCTGGGGCAAGTGCTCGCCGCCGGTGAAGCTCACCAACGCTGATCTCGAACAACTGGTCGACACCGAGGACCAGTGGATCGTCGACCGAACCGGGATCAAGTCGCGCGGTATCAACCACATGCAGACCACCGACATGGCGGAGGTGGCGGCTCTGCAGGCGCTGGCGTCGGCAGGTTTGGAGCCGACCGACATCGACCTGCTGATCATGGCGACCGTGACGCCAGAGATCAGCTGCCCCAGCAACGCCTGCCATCTCCAAACCCGGCTCGGGGCGATCAACGCCGCAGCGTTCGACCTCAACGCTGCGTGCTCAGGGTTCGTGTATGCCGCGATCACGGCGTCGTCGATGATCGCCGCCGGTGTGAAGCGTCGAGTACTCGTGGTCGGGGCTGAACAATTGCACTGGGTGATGGACTACTGGGATCGCAACACCTGCATCCTGTTCGGCGACGGCGCTGGTGCGGCGGTCTTCGAGGCGTCTACCGCCGGGGATGGCATGTTGAGCGCCGAGCTGGGAGCTGATGGTCCGGCAGGCTCGACGATGGTGTTCGAGTCGCTCGGTACCCGCTACCACCTCGGCGACGGCCGCGACCCGCGCACCTCACGTCTGCACTTCGAAGGTCAGGCGGTCTTCAAGATCGCCGTTCAGGGCATCGCCGCTTCGGTCCAACAGGCGCTCGACGATGCGGGGGTCACCGCTGATCAGGTCAACCTGGTCGTTCCGCACCAGGCCAACGAGCGGATCATCAACGCTGCCGCCAGGCGTCTGGGAATCAGCCTCGACCGGGTGATGCTCAACATCGCTGACCACGGAAACACAGCCGCCGCTTCAGTTCCGATGGCGCTCGCCGACGCCCTCGACGGCGGTCGGATCGCTCCCGGCGACCTCGTGGTGCTGACAGCGTTCGGTGGTGGCGTGACGTGGGCCAGCGCCGTGTTCCGGTGGGGGCCGCGTGTCACGCCGATCGGAACTTCCGACGCGGCATTGCCGCCGACCGACGCCACGGTGTTCGAACTGTTGGCGCCGAACCGCGAGTTCTTTGCGCCGCTCCACTCTGGCGAGACCTGATCTCGTTGTTGCGTCTGCTTTGTTGCGCGTGATTCGTTCTGTCGCGTCATCGCCGCAGCGTCGGTGACGTCGTAGGGGTACAGGAACCCTGACCGAGAGGAACATCATGAAACGATTGACGCTGATTTCGTCGGTGGCGATGGCGCTGGTGATCGCCGTGCCGATGGCCGTGACCGCAAGCGCCGCTGAGGCGGAGCCGCCCTCCGAGGCGGAACCCGCCTTGGTCGACAGTCGTCTGGAACCGATTCGGTTGCGATGCGGCGTGCGCAGCGCCGACGCCGGACAGTTCGTCGGGTGTGAGTGGAGCCAACCGACGTCGGCGACGGCGGTGGCCGTGAAGCTGTACCGGTTCGATCCGGCCGTCGATCCTCATCGCCAGGTGGTGTACCGGTCCGGCGATCTCAGCCAGACCCACTTTCGCGACATCGAGGTACGCCCCGGACACCGCTACGTCTACGCACTCGTCGTGTTCGACGCCAACGGACGCGTGGTCGGTCGCAGCCGCGCCGAATGGGTCAGGGTGCCTCAGGTGGCCGACCCCGACCTCGAGGTGCTGCGCCTGACATGTCGGCTCGGGGACGCCAATGCATGGATCGGTTGTGAATGGAGTCATCCGACCAGCCGTGATGCGGCGGTGGTGTCGTTGTGGCGATCGGTCGATGGCGGCGAGCGGGTGCTGGTGGAACGATTCCGCCCAGCGGGCCCCAACACCTACCGTGAAGCTGTGCCTGCCGGAGCTCACCGGGTCACCTACACGGTGATCGCAACCAATGACGGTGACCGCATCGTGGCCCGGAGCCGCCCGGAAACCGTGGGAATCCCGCACCCCGATCTCACCGCCGATACCCGACCGGCGGACGTGCAGCCGGCGAATGCGGAGCCGGTGGATACTCAGCCGGTGAGTGCAGCCCCGGTCGTTGCTGAGCCGGTGAGCGTTGAGCCGGTGAGCGTTGAGCCGGTGAGCGTTGAGCCGGTGGACAGTCAGCCGGTGTCGGCGCAGCCGGTGGACAGTCAGCTCGCGAGTGTGGAGCCGGTGGCAGCGCGACCGGTAGGCACGCAGCCGGCGGACACTCGGCCGGCGTCGGTGGATCGGCAGTCCGCGGACACGCGGCCAGTGAATGCTCGACCGGTTGGTTCTCGAGCCTCGGTGGACACACGGCCGTGACTACTCGCCCGGCGGAGGCGCAACTCGTGACTGCCAGGCCGGTGGACGTTCCGTCGGTGGGTGCTGGGCGGGAGGGTCCGCGAGCCCTCGGTGGACACACCGCCGTGACTACTCGCCCGGCGGAGGCGCAACTCGTGACTTCGGGGCCGGTGGACGTTCCGTGGGTGGGTGCTGGGCGGGTGGGTTCGCGAGCCCTCGGTGGACGCACGGCCGTGACTACTCGCCCGGCGGAGGCGCAACTCGTGACTTCGGGGCCGGTGGACGTTCCGTCGGTGGGTGCTGGGCGGGTGGGTTCGCGAGCCCTCGGTGGACACACGGCCGTGACTACTCGCCCGGCGGAGGCGCAACTCGTGACTGCGAGGCCGGTGGACGTTCCGTGGGTGGGTGCTGGGCGGGTTGGTTCGCGAGCCCTCGGTGGACACACGGCCGTGACTACTCGCCCGGCGGAGGCGCAACTCGTGACTTCGGGGCCGATGGACGTTCCGTCGGTGGGTGCTGGGCGGGTTGGTTCCGGGCCGGTGAGTGCGAAGTGGGTGGACGCTCAGCCGACGGATACTCGCCAGGGCGACGTTCCGATGGATGGTGTACGGAAGGCGGGGGGTATCGCACCCTGACGAAGGACCGTACCCCTTCCCGGGCTCGACCGACTGTCGTCGCCGCCTCGTTGGAAACACTCGACGACGCGACGCTGGCCGGTCGCGCCCATGCAGAACCAGAGCTGTTCACGGTGCTGTTTCACCGCCACGTGGGCGACGTACACCGGTTCATCCGGAGAAGGACGGGTCACGACATGCTCGCCGACGATCTCACTGCACTCACGTTCGAGCGCTGCTGGCGCGCCCTGCCGGGATTCCGGCCACGCCGTGACTCGTTGCGACCGTGGTTGATGCGGATCGCCGCCAACGAGGTGGCGAGCCACTATCGGTCCGAATCGCGTCGGCATCGGCGCGAGCACCTCGTGGCGACCCGTGACGAACCGCTGTCGGCCAACCGCGAGCCAGGACTTCCCGACGATGAACTGGTGGCAGCGTTGGCGATGCTCGACGAGCGACACCAAACCGTGTTGTCGCTGAGGTTCCTGGCCGACCTCAGCACCGAGCAGGCTGCGCTGGCGATGGACGTCAGTCGCAGCCATTTCGCCGTGCTGCAGTATCGGGCGCTGGCCGCCCTGCGCCGCCAACTGGAAGGAGGCCGTGATGTCTGAGGACGACCGGCTGATCGGTCGGCTCGGGCCGTTCGGTCTCAGCGTGCGGGCTGCGCCGGCGATGCACGTCAGTCGCAGCCATTTCGCCGTGCTGCAATACCGGGCGCTGGCCGCCCTGCGCCGCCAACTGGAAGGAGGCCGTGATGTCCGAGGATGACCGGCTGATCGGTCGGCTCGAGGCGTTCGGTCTCAGCGTGCGGGCTGCGCCGGCAATGCACGTCAGCCGCAGCCATTTCGCCGTGCTGCAGTACCGGGCGCTGGCCGCCCTGCGCCGCCAACTGGAAGGAGGCCGTGATGTCTGAGGACGACCAGCTGATCGGTCGGCTCGAGGCGCTCGGTCGCAGCGAGCCGACCGTGCTCACCAGCGACCGCCTGAGCTCGATCGAGGCGGCCACGCTTGACGCGATCGGGCGTCCACACGCCACCCCCGGCTCCGTGGCAGGTCGGCGGCGGGCGCTGCCGATCCTCCTTGCGGTGGCGGCTGCGCTCGTGATGTTCGTCGTCGCTGCGGCGTGGTTCAACGGTGCCAACACGTTGACCGTCGATGCCGCTCAGGGGTCGGTTGTTCTGGAACTGCCAGACGGTCGCTCGGTCGGCGCCTCGGCCGGTTCCGACCTGCCCGACGGGTCGATCGTCGTGATCGGCGAGGGTGGATCGGCCCGCATCGGTGATCTCGATCTCGGCCCTGGCCGCTATCTCGTGCGAGGCGACCAGCTGGTTCCGGCACCGGTGATCGATCGAACCACCACGACCATGACCATGCCAGGGTCGCAGTCACCACCCGGCGGTGGGGGCGATGGCGACCGCGTTCGGCCAGGCGATGGTCCGCGACGACCGGGCTCGCCTCCCACCTCGGCGACCACGAGCAGTGTGCCAAGTGGCCCTCGACGGACGACCACGACATCACCGGCAGATCGACCGAGGACGACCTCACCCGAGCCACGCACCACGACGACGCTCGCAGTTCGGCGCACGACGACGACCACGGCCCCCGGCGATCAACGCCCAACCACGACCGTCCGTCCGCCGCCGATCTCATCGACCACGTCGGTTCCGAGGGACCAGCTGCCACGAACCACCACCACGAGCACCACGGTGGCGACGACTGTTCCTACGACGTCGACCACCGTCGTGCGAGACGGCGACGGTTGAACGCTGAAACCGACTCAGCAGACCGACCCGGTAGAGCTGACTCGGGATAGCTGACTCGGGATAGCTGACTCGGGATAGCTGACTCGGGATAGCTGACTCGGGATAGCTGACTCGGGATAGCTGACTCGGGATAGCTGACTCGGGATAGCTGACTCGGGGATAGCTGACTCGGGGATAGCTGACTCGGGATAGCTGACTGGGATAGCTGACTCGGGATAGCTGACTCGGGATAGCTGACTCGGGGATAGCTGACTCGGGGCAGCCGACCCGGTAGAGCTGACTCGGGGCAGCCGACCCGGTAGAGCTCACTCGGGGCAGCCGACCCGGTAGAGCTGACTCGGACAGCTGACTCGGATAGCTCACTCGGATAGCTGACTCGGAATAGCAGGGTGAGGTGCTCGGGTTCCTTCGGCGTGCGATGCTGGTCCGATGCCGTCGATTCTGATGCTCCTGTCGAGCGTGGCTGAGCCGTGTCTGGTGCGTTGGCAACGAGATCGCACACGATGAGCGATCAGGTCAGCGGCGACGCCGCTTTCGAACGGTATGTGCTTCCAGAGGTCGAGGTGATGCTGCGAGTCGCGCGCTCGTTGACCCGTCACCATGCCGACGCCGAAGACCTCGTACAGGACACGTTGATCCGTGCCTACAAAGCGATCGATCGGTTCGATGGCCGACACCCGCGAGCCTGGTTGCTCACGATCCTTCGCAACACACACATCAATCGCAATCGCCGCCGGCGACCGGAACTGCTTCGCGACCCGGACACCCAGCTGGAACGTGCGATCCAAACGCCAGCCGAGGACGAAGCCGCCCGCCCCGACCGGTTCGTGGATCTGGAGTTCGCGGCCGAGGTCGAGACAGCCTTGGCGACGTTGAGCGCAGCGTTTGGAGACGTGATCGACCTGGTCGATGTCAACGGGCTCACCTACGCCGAGGCTGCCGAGGTGCTCGGCATCCCGGTCGGGACGGTCATGAGCCGACTGCATCGAGGACGCAAGAAGATCAGAGAGCATCTCCGCCAATCCGGCGTGGCGCCGCGGCACCGAGATGTGGAAACCGGGAGGTCCCAATGATTCGCTCGATGGTTCGCCGTGTGACCGGTGGACGATTCCCGCAGATCCAGCCTGGCGAGCAGCTGTCGTGCTCGGAGGTCGGCCGCTCCCTGCAACACTTCCTCGACGGAGAGCTCGCCCACGAGGTTGAGATCGATTGCCTGGCGGCCCACCTCGAGGCATGCAAGCGCTGTGGCCTGGAGGCCGATGTGTATCAGCGCATCAAGGCAGCCATCGAACACCGTCGGCCCGACGTGTCCGAGGA
This sequence comes from uncultured Acidimicrobiaceae bacterium, assembly GCA_963700265.1. GTDB lineage: Bacteria > Actinomycetota > Acidimicrobiia > Acidimicrobiales > Ilumatobacteraceae > Ilumatobacter. The sequence goes on from CAVOWX010000018.1 coordinate 417,090, forward strand.
AGCGGTGCAGCGACTGTTGGAGTTCGGCCATCGTTTGGCCGAGGGCTCCTGAGCGGCGCGATCAGCCGAAGCGAACGGCGACTTCGGCGAGGATCGAGCCCTCTTCCGGGGTCACGGTTTCTTTCACGCCGGCGACCTCACGGGCTGCGGAGAACAGCGCCCGCCGCAGCACACTGCTGCGGATCCGGGTATCGATGTCCTCGATCAACTCGACGACCGTGTCGTTCGTGATCGCCTCTTGGGCGCGAATGATCGCCGGCCCGAGATACTTCTCGAACGTGAAGTCGCCATCGCGCCAGTCATCGGAGATGTCGCGGATGGCGTCGATCTCTGCTTGATCGAGGTGTTTGTCGGCTGCCATCACCAGGGCCAGCAGCTCCAGGGCAGCCGTGTGCTCGAGGTTGGCCGTGGCGTGCACAGCGACACCTCGGTACAGCTCGAGCAGACGATCGTTCACGACCCGCAGACTACTCAGTCCTGGTCCCTCGGCTCTGCTTGGCGGGTCCGAGGGGCCGGGACTTCGTGTGTTGGTGGCCTCCGGCGGGCGTTCGGGCCACGCAGGCCGTCTCCGGTTCGGGGCGCCGTTTCGGGTTGCCTGACCGCGTGCGATCACCGCCAGCGTTCCTCTGCTGCTACATGGTGGGAGTTGGTGATGGTCGGCGGCAGCGTGCTTCACGCTGCGGGTTGTCGATGTCTTCGGCCGTCGGGGATGTCGGGCCGGCATCTTGCGTGGAACTCGCCGTCGGATCGAGTGATCGTCAGCGTTCGTTCGGGATCGAGCTGCAGCCGCCATCCGCCTTCGTGAACGACATGGTGGTGCCGAGCGCAGAGCGGGATCAAATTTTCGAGGTCGGTCTGGCCGCCGAAGTCCCAGGGCAAGATGTGGTGCATCTCGCAGCGATCGAACGTGACATCGCAGTCATCGAAAGCGCAGCAGCGATACAGCGCTCGGAGCGCCCGCCGCTGCTTTCGGTTGGCGTTGCGGATCTGGCGGCCCATGTTGAACGGATTGCCGTTCTGATCCACGACGATCGGCGTGACTCGACCCTGGCACATCAGCCGGCGCACCGAGGCAGGTGGAAGCACGCCGCCGTCGGAGGTCTCGCAGATGCTGTGGTCGTGGAGCTCACCCGTGGTCGCCGTTTGGGCATCGACGATCAACGTGATGTCGGCTTCCAGCGGGCGACGTTGCTGATGGCCCCCGGCCACGAGTTCGCCGAGTGCCTCGGCGGCGAGTCGATTGCGGTCGAAGCTGCGGTTGACGAATTCGCGGTCGCCGCGCCGCTCGCCCTGCTTGATCATCGACGCAACCTGCTGATCGACAGCCCCGAAGACCTGGTTGGCGAGCTCGGGATGGAAGGCGAACCGGCCCTCGACCATGCCGCTCGCCATGTTGAGCTTGCGCGAGAGGAACGTCTCGCGCCGTTGTCGGCGATTGCGGTCGATGCCCTGGTCGCGTTCGAGCATGCGGGCCAGTTCGCGGCACGACCGCCCGAACTTCTCGGGTGACATCGCGGTCGCATCCGACAAGAGGTCGTCTTCGAGATCGAGCAGGGCCGCCTTGGTGTCGTCGTCGAGCCGGGCGGTGGCGTTGGCGAGTGCGTCGACATGCTCGGCTCCGATCGATCCCGTGGCCAACGCCTCGCCGAACGAAGGCGCCTCGTCGATGGTCTCGGACCGGCGTTCCTTGCGCTTGCCCTCGGCGGAGGAAACGCCCCCGCAACGGGTGTGCAGATCGGCCGCCGGTGCGCCTCCAGCTTTGGCGTGCAGCTCGCGCATCCGTGAAGTGACCTGTGCCTCGATCGAATCGACCCACCCCCGAACCCGCTTGGCATGACCCAACAGATCGGCGCACGCGGCGCTGTCGGCAGCAGCGATCTCGGCCCCATCGAGCGCTTTGAGCGCTACCGACACACCAGAGGGATTCATGTTTCTACTGTGACATGGGGGTGTCACAGAGTTTTCGCCACAGAGGGCCGGTGCACCGCAAAGGATTCACGACGCGACCATGCCATTTGATGGTGACAGAGCATCCACAATCGGTCACGTCTAGTTTGGCCGAGCGGACTGGGTTGAAGGCTGCTACTCCATCACCAGGTTTCTGCTTGCCCGAACACCGCGCTCGGTGCCAAGAGATCGGAGGACTCGTTGACGAACCAGGAAGACGCCGCCGAGAAATCGCTCGTCGATGCGAACGACACCGCATACGTCCCGGTGACATTCGACCGATGCGACGACATCGAGGGGCCGTTCTACCACGGGACGAAGTCCACCTTTGAGGTTGGGGATCAGTTGGTGCCCGGCCATGGCTCCAACTTCCAGGAGGGCCGCACCTCGAACAACGTCTACTTCTCTGCGCTCGTGGAGACAGCTGTCTGGGGGGCCGAGTTGGCCACGGCGCTTGCGGGCAGCGGTGAACGGGGGCACATCTACGTCGTCGAGCCCACCGGACCGTTCGAGGACGACCCCAACGTGACGAACAAGAAGTTTCCCGGCAACATCACCCGGTCCTACCGGACTCGCCATCCGCTGCAGATAGTCGGCGAGGTGCAGACCTGGGAAGGTCACGCTCCCGAGGTGCTGGCCGGAATGCTGGACAACATCGCGCGACTCCGGGAGCAAGGGTTGGACGTCATCGACGATTAGCGGCGATGAAGCCGGTCAATGCGGCACGTCCCGATCGGCGGCGTCGGCGACCGCATGCACTCAGGGGCCGGCCAATTCCGAGAATCCGCCGTCCGAGTGGAGGAACTGGGCGTTGATCCAGCCGCCCTCTTCGGACAGCAGGAATCGCACGAGGCGGGCGGCGTCGTTCGGAGTGGAGACTCGGCCGGCCGGGGTTGCTTCGGTGAGCCTCGTCAGCAGCTCCGGCGACATCCAACCGGTGTCGGTCGGACCCGGATTGATCGCGTTCACCGTGATGCCCCTCGGCGCCAGTTCACCGGCGATCGACAAGGTCATCCAGTGCACCGCACCCTTCGAGGTTGCGTAGGCGACCGATCCGACCAGCGGGGGACCGCTCAGAAAGTTCACGATCCGGCCCGGCCCGCTGTCGGGCGTGTAGCGGCGAGCGAATTCGCGACACATCAGGTACGTGCCGCGAACGTTGACGGCCAAGTGCCGGTCCAGGCTCTCGCCGTCGATCTCGGCGAGGCCTCCGCCTGGATCGTAGGTATGGACATTGACCAGGGCCCGAACGGGTCCGAAGGCCGCTTCGGCGGCGTCGAACACGTCGCTCGGAACGGTCGGTTGACCAAGGTCGGCCTCGATGCCGGTGGCACCGGTCGATGCAAGCAGCTCGGCGACCTCGCCGGCAGCAGTGCCCCACGGCATCGAGGCGTCGTAGTCGGTCCACCACGTGGTGAACACCGACCAGCCGTCGGCGGCGAGGACTCGCACGACCTCTGCGCCGATGCCAACCCGCCGACTCGCGCCAGTGACAATCACTGTGCCGTTGTTTGCCACTCGATCTCGATCCTCAATCTGCGTCGGATCGAGACTAGTGCCCCGACCACAAACGTTTGCGCTGTTTCGACGGCCAGCTTCGCCCCTGGCTGCGTTGCGGCTCCCCAGGGCCCGGGCAAGGCTGGTAGATCGTCGCCACGTCTTGCCAGGAACGAACCTGACTCGTCGCGAACACACAAACGTTCACGGTCACGGCACTAGCTCCCAGCGAAAGTGACGCACATTGGGGCGTCTCAGGCGATGCCGACCTCGTCGCAGAGGTAGACGTTCTGGACGGCGTTGAGGATCGCGATCCCTTCATCCAACGGCTTCTGGAAGGCTTTGCGGCCGGTGATCAGGCCGGTGCCGCCGGCGCGCTTGTTGATCACGGCGGTCGCTGTCGCGTCCTGTAGATCGTTCGAGCCGGAGGCACCGCCGGAGTTGATCAGGCCCATCCGGCCCATGTAGCAGTTGGCCACCTGATACCGGGTGAGGTCGATCGGGTGGTCGGTCGTGAGTTCGCTGTAGACCTTGGCGTGGGTCTTGCCGGCCTTGATGGCCGTGTACCCGCCGTTGTTCTCCGGCAGCTTCTGCTTCACGATGTCGGCCTCGAGCGTGACGCCGAGATGGTTGGCCTGGCCGGTCAGGTCGGCGGAGGCGTGATAGTCGACGCCGTCGACCTTGAACGCCGGGCTGCGGAGGTAACACCACAGCACGGTGAACATGCCCAGCGCGTGGGCCTGTTCGAAGGCGATCGAGATCTCCTGGAGCTGGCGGTTGGACTCGTCGGAACCCCAATAGATCGTTGCTCCGACACCGACGCACCCCATGTCGAACGCCTGGTTGATCGAGGCGAACGGGGTCTGGTCGAACGTGTTGGGCGTCGTCAGCAGTTCGTTGTGGTTGAACTTGAGGATGAACGGGATCTTGTGGGCATACGAGCGGGCCACCGAGCCGAGCACGCCGAGCGTCGAAGCCACAGCGTTGCAGCCACCCTCGATGGCGAGTTCACAGATGTTGGCCGGATCGAAGTAGATCGGGTTCGGAGCGAAGCTCGCACCAGCCGAGTGCTCGATGCCCTGGTCGACCGGCAGGATCGAGAGATATCCGGTGCCCGCCAGGCGGCCGTGGTCGTACATCGTCTGCAGGTTGCGGAGTACGGCGGGACCGCGATCGGTTCGCGATGTCACACGGTCGATGAAGTCGGGGCCCGGCAGGTGCAGGTGCTGGTTCGGGATCGTCTCGCTCGTGTGGCCGAGTAGGTACTCGGCCTGATCGGCGAGAATCTGCTGGATCTGTGCGTACATGGTGCCTCCGATGTTTTCGAGTCCGTAGGCCCGACGCAACGAAGCGTCCGTCGCTCGGGCTTCTGTGACCAGTACGCACCAATTCGGCTCAGGTGGGTAGGGCCGAACGGTAGGTCCATCAGTTCGACCGGTGACGAAGGGCAGTGTCCGCGGGTGGACATCCGCGTGTCCGTTGTGGACATCCGCGGACAACAACGTCGTGCGCTCTTCCCATCCGTTACCTGGAGGTTTACCTTCGAATTAGCCGCTCCCGCCCAGCCAGAAGCGGGCGTCAGCGGTTCCGCCCCAGTTCCAAACTGGACCAACAACCAGGAGTCGCCATGAAGAATCGTTTCAGGGCCGTCACGGCCGCAATCCTCGTCGTCGCCAGCCTCGGCGTCGGCGCCGTCGTGTTCGCTGCGCCGACCAAATCCGGTGCGATCACCATCTTCTACCAAGGCACCGGAGACTTCATGAACCGCAAGGCCCAGGGTGGCGGAGGCTACGTCTGGACCGACGACGGATGTTCCGTGCCGCTGGCGGTCAAGATCGCTGCCCCGGTCACCGCCTATGCCGCGCTGCAGTTCAAGGACCAGTGCAAGCAGCACGACTTCGGCTATCGCAACTTCGGTGGATCGCTGCGGCTCGACGCGACCGAGACCCGCCGCAAGTCTGTCGATGACTACTTCCATGGTCGTATGAATGCTCGCTGTGGCGCCTGGTCGATTCGGTATTCCGGTCAAGAGCCGCTGTGCTTGGTGAACTCGCTCGCCTTCTACACCGCGGTGCGCAACTTCGGTAAGTTCTGACGCACCCCGTCCGAACACCGCTTCCGCCCTCCCGTCGATAGTCCCCGGACCCCCGCAAGGAGCCACCAACATGATGTGCTCGACCACCCGCACGTTTCTCACCGGCGCCATCGGCCTGACGATGTTGCTCGGAGCGTGCGCCAAGGGCGGGGATCCTGGGGCCGTCGAGGTATTGAATCGGGCGGTCCCGTCGCTGGCGGGCAGCGAGCAGTACGTCTCGCTGTCCGTCGACGGGAGCTGTCGGACCGACTGCCCGCCCCCCGCTGTGAGTCGCGGGTGGCTCGTCGACTGCGCCGAACTCGACGCCGACAAGATGGCGTACGTCAGTGATCTGACGGGGGCCGGGTTCACGTCGGCGGGCGGCGACGACCACCGGGCGACGATCGATGGAGTCGACATTCAGTTGTCGCTCCTCACGTATGTCGACGCTGCCGAGGGTCCGACTGCCACTGAAGAACCGTATGCCTCCGACCCGTCCCTGTTGGCCGGACGCTGCTCGATCTTCGTGCTCGCCACAGCGTCTTGATGAGTCGTCGAGTTCGAACAGCGCTGGTCGCGATCGCCGTGCTCGGCACCGTCGGCAGCAGCTGCGGCAACGATGACGCTGCCGGCACCGCCCCCGAGCCAACGCTCGCTGACGACACAGCAGACGACCTCGAGGAGGCCGCCGAAATGTCGGACGACCTCGACGTTCCGTCAGTGTCGCGAGCTGACCTGGCGGCGGTGTTGCAGGGTGGCTTCTTCGACCAACAATCGACCGTGGACGAGATCCTGGTCGCATGCATGGCCGAGCAGTGGGTTCGTCTGGATCACCGATGGAACGCGAGGCACCGGGCAGTGCGCTCTCGGACGTCTTGTTCGTCGACACCTACGGCTACGGCATCACCACGTTCATCGAGGATGGATCGGACGAGATCGATCCGAATCTGCAGTACTTCGAGCAGCTCGACCCCGACGCCCAGGCCGCCTACAACATTGCGCTCGTCGGGAATCCGAATGGCGAGGCTCCGGTCTCCGACGACAGCTGCCTCGCCCTCGAACGAGAGACCCTCGACCGCGCCGCTGCAGCGATCACCTCGGAGATCGTCGTGCAGGCGATCTCCGAGTACTCGTCTCGATTGGCGTCCGACCCGGAGGTGGTCACCGCCAACGCGGCGTGGGTTTCCTGCCTGGCCGAGGCGGGATACGCGTATCGAGTCACGCGACGACATCATCGCCGAACTCGCTGAGCGAGCGGATGCGGCGTCGACGCCCGATCGACTGTACGCCGCTCAGGAGTACGAACTGGCGGTCGCCCGCGCTGACTTCGATTGTGCAGACGAGCTTCGCGAGGCGACTCGCAGCGCCGCAGACAGGCTGGTCGTCGAACTGCTCGACAAGTACGCCCCCGAGTAGCTCGTCGAGCGCGATCAGATCAGATTGCTGCGAGATGCGATCGCCAAGGCGTCCCCTCGGTTGTGGGCCCCGAGCTTGAGGTAGACGCTCTGCAAATGTCGGCGGATCGTGCGATCCGAGTAGAAGCTCGACGTCGCCATGTCGTGGATCGGGCGACCCTCGGAAAGCGCCTCGAGCAGACCGATCTCGTAGTCGGACAGCGTCGACGGGACGGGTTGCGCCCTCCAGGCCGCAGCCAGTGACTGGCCGGCGAACGCCGGCAGCACGACCTCGCCGCGCAGGGCGGCGTGCATGACGGAGACCATCGTGGCGGCCGGCGTGTCGAAGTGCACGACCCCATCGGCGCCGACCGCCAAGGCGCGTGCGTACTGATCGATGTCGAGCTCGGTGATCATCGCAACGACGGCCTCGTCACCGGAGGCGAGTTCCCTGAGTTGATCCCAGCGTTCGTCGTTGCTGCAGTAGACCAGGTGGACGGCTTCTGGTGGCGGGGCGCCACCGTTGGCGGCGACGACGCCACCGGCGCCGGCTGCTGCCAGGCTTCCGCTCAGGGCCTCGACGACCGGTGTCGGACAATCGTGTGGGACGACGATGAGGGGCTCCACCGAGTCAGTTTGGCACCCCGACCTCGGCGAGGCGAACTGACCGACGTCAGACCGACCGACGTCAGCGGGACAGCGACCGATGCAGGAAATCGAGTTGGTGGAGCAGGAGGTTTTCGGCGACGACCTCCTGGGGGGTCATGTGGGTCACGCCGACCAGCGGCAACACCTCGTGCGGTTTGCCTGCCGCCAACAGCGCCGACGAGAGCTGCAGCGTGTGGGCGGCGACCACGTTGTCGTCGGCCAGGCCGTGCACCAACAGCAGTGGGCGCGTCAGCCGGTCGGCCAGCGGCAACAGCGACGAGGCGTCGTACACCTCGGGCTGTTCGTTCGGATCCCCGAGGTAGCGCTCGGTGTAATGCGTGTCGTAGAGCCGCCATTCGGTGACGGGTGCACCGGCGATCGCGGCATGGAACACGTCGGGCCGCTGGATCACCGCCAGCGCCGCGAGGTACCCACCGAAGCTCCAACCGCGAATCGCGACCCGATCGAGATCGAGCTCCGGATGCCGCTCGGCGGCGGCGTGCAAGCCGTCGACCTGGTCGCTCAACACGCCGGAGGCGAGGTCGTGCAACACCGAACGCTCGTAGTCGGTGCCTCGCCCAGGGGTGCCCCGCCCGTCGATCACGACGACCGCGAATCCTTGGTCGGCAAACCACTGGCTGCTACAGAACGCGTTGTGCGAACGAACGACGCGCTGAGCGTGCGGGCCGCCGTACGGGTCGAGCAGCACCGGCAGCGGCGAGCCGTCGTGATCGTGGGGGAGCAGCACCGCGGTCGTGGCGGCGCGGGCGGAATGGGTCGCAATCGAAACGAGCGGCTTCACCAGCGGGCGTTCGGCATGGCTGTCGAGCGTGTTGCCTGACGGGAGTCGCCAGCGTCCTCCCGGCTCGTCGACCGTCGCGGTTCGGATCACGATCGTCTCGCCGCCGACCGCCGCCGAGTTGACGCTCAGTCCGTCGGTCAGCGCCGTGAACCCACCGGGTGTCCACTGGTACAGGTGCTGGACCGTGGCATCGTCGACGGGGTTGCCGACGACGACCACGCGTGTGTCCGACGCCGAGAGCACCGACCGAATCTGGATCTGCGGAGGCGACACGACTTCGCCGCCGACCAACAGACGCCGCCCACCGTCACGGTCGGCGCACACTACGAGGCGTTCGGCGTCGATCATCACCCCAGTGCCCGGCACCAGCTCGACCCACGCATCGTCGTGATCGCTCCACAGCACCGTTGTGGCGCCGGTGGTCGGATCGACCCCGAGTACCTCCAGCTGGCGTTGATCGCGGGACTGCACCGTGATCGTGAGGCCGTGCTCGTTCCAGTGCACTTTGGCGAGATACGGGAAGCCCGAGCGATCCCACGCAACCTCGGTCTGCGATCCCCCGTCGAGCGAAATCAAGTGCAGCGAGACAGCGGCGTTCGGAGTGCCGGCGGCCGGGTATCTGACCGCCGTCGGCGCCGTCGCGGGGTCGCCCGGGTTGGAGATGTGCCACACCTGAACCGGCCTACTGTCGGCCCTGCACACGGCCAACGCGTTGCCGTCGGGCGACCACCAGTAGCCACGGTGACGCCCCATCTCCTCAGCGGCGATGAAGTCGGCGCTGCCCCACGTGACCTCGTCCGGGTCGTCGAGTTCGGAGGCCAGCAGTGTGGCAGTGCCGCCGAGATCGGTCGTCCACAACGCTCGCCCACGCACGTAGGCGACCGTGCCGCCTTCGGAGGTCGAGACCGGCGACGGCCTCGGATCGAACACCGGTCCGTCGACAGCGACATGCCACGACCGACCGGTCGACACGTCGGCCGCGAACAGCTGCCCGGAGAGGGCGAACGTGGCCAACGAACCATCACCGGACACGGCGTACGAGGTGATCCCGCCGGCGCCCTCGCGCATTCGCTCTCGTCGGGCGCGTTCCTCCGCCGGCAGGTCGGCGTCGTCGGCGGCGATCGCTGCGAGCAGGGCGGCCGGGTCGGCGACGAGCGTCTCCTCGCCGCTCGTCGTGTCGGCGACCCACAGACAGTTGAGCGGGATCGGCGCCTCCGCGGCTGCGGGCGAACACGACAGCTGTGCCATCGGTGCGGACGATCAGATCGCGCGGCTCGCCGAGCGTGAGCCGTTGCGTGCGTGCGTACTGGCGCGGGAACGAGTCGCTCACGGCGGGTCACCTCGTGGCGGCGCGGGCGCCGCCGGCTGCGAGTGATTCGACGACGAGCGACCACGCAGCCTCGTGGTCGACATGTTCGAGCACGTGGACGTTGGGAGCCTCGTGCTCGTGCATGCCTCGGCGGTCGATCACGGTCATCCCGGCCGTGTGAGCCCCGTCTGTCTCGATCGCGACGTGTCGATCGGTGCCGGTGAAGAGGTGAGGGTGGGTGAGCGCCATCACGGCCAGCGGATCGTGCAGGGCGGCGCCCACCATGTGCTCGTGGCGCGAGAGGTAGTTGCGGGCGAAGAACCGGAACAGGTCGACGATCATCGTCGTGAACGCAGTGTCCAGCGCTTGTACTTCGTCGATCCGTGGTGGTGTGACGAGGAACTGGTGGGTCAGGTCCAGCCCGGCCATCTTGATCTGGGCCCCGCAGCCGAACACGATCGCCGCCGCATGGGGGTCGGCCCAGATGTTGAACTCGGCGCTCGGGGTGCGGTTCCCGTAGGTGCCTCCGCCCATCAGCGAGATCCCGGCGATGTGATCGACCAGGTCGGGTGCCGTTCGCAGCGCCAACGCGATGTTGGTGAGCGGTCCGATCGGCACCAGCCACACGTCATCGTTGGAGCGACACGTGTCGATGATGAACGACACGGCATCGGTCGAATCGGGACCGCGGTCGGGCACCGGCAAGCTCGGCGCCGTCGAGGCCACTCTCGCCGTGTACGTACCCGGCGAACTTGGGTTCTGCGACCAACGGTCGCTCGGCACCCGAGTGCACCGTGGTCTCCAACTGCATCGCGTCGCGGATCACGCAGGCGTTGTAGGTGGTGCGATCGAGCGGGGCGTTGCCGGCCACTGTGGTGATGCCCAGCAGGTCGGTGCTGTGGGCAGCGAGGATGATGGCGATCACGTCGTCGTGGCCGGGATCGCAGTCGAGCACGATCCGTGGACGCTGCAGAGGTTTCGTCGGGCATGCGGGCCAGCTTCGCGCGTGGCGTGCGACGATGCAGGGGTGAAACGCCTACTTGTTTCGGTGCTCGTCGCTGGAAACGCGTTGTCGGCATGCTCTGGGGACGACGGTCAGGTCGCCCCACCGGCAGACACCGCCACCCTCGACATCGACGCCACCGGTCCTGGATCGGACGTCGACCCGTCACCCATTTCGTCGGCGACCAGTCCGTCCCAAACGGATCCTGACCAGTCCGATCTCACGGTCGACTCGACGTCGGCGACCCAGGTCGAAGTTCCCGAGACCGGTATCCCCGGCCTCGACAGCGACGATCGGTTCTGCGCCGCATGGAGTCGTTTCGGCGGTTCGTGGCAGGTGCTGTCGGTCGGCTCGTCGTTTCTCAGTGACCCGGACCGGATCGCCTCCTGGGAGGTCGCATCGTCGGCGGTCATCGGCCAGGCCTATCTGGATCTGATCGATGACTTCCCAGCAAGAGTTGGCGAGCGAGGCCGACACCGTCGCCGACGGCTACTTCGGCGTGCTCTACCGGCGCGCACTCGACGCCGGCGCGGCGCTGCTCATCGCCGGTGCAGACGCCGAGGCGATCGACCGCCTGTCCGAGGCGTGGCTGGCGGCGCTGGCGGTCCGCGACCCGGCCGACCCCGATCTGGCTTTCGTCGTACCGGACGATCTGCGGGCGCTCGTCGCCGAGGCAGCTCGTGGCCTCAGGGCCCAGCGCGTCGACTTCCATCTCGATCCCAGCATGGTCGTCAGCGTCGCGACGCCGCTCACCGACGCCTTCCTCGAGACCGCTTGTCCCGACCAAGGCACGCTCACCGGCCAGGAGATCGACGGCAGCTGAGGCGCCATCCATGTGTGGCGGGCCACGCCCGACACGGTGGATCTTTCGTCAAGCTGTTCGGTCTGTTCGGCACGTGGCTCATACACTCTCGCCGTGGCACGCATTGCTTTCGGATCCGACCATGCCGGTTACGAGCTCAAACAGCACCTGATCGAACGGCTCTCCGGGGCCGGCCACGAGATCATCGACCGGGGCACCGACTCGACCGAGAGCGTCGACTATCCGGAGTTCTGCGCTGCTGCAGCCCGCACCGTTCGCGACGGCGACGCCGATTTCGGGATCGTGCTCGGCGGAAGCGGGCAGGGCGAACAGCTGGCCGCCAACAAGGTGCGCGGCGTCCGCGCCGCGCTCTGCAACTGTCTCTACACGGCCCGCATGGCGCGTGAGCACAACGACGCCAATGTGCTCTCGGTCGGGGCCCGCGTGGTCGGTGTCGGGTTGGCCGAGGAGATCGTCGACCTGTTCTTGTCGACCCAGTTCGAAGGTGGCCGGCACGCTCGCCGTGTGGCCCAGATCACCGCACTCGAGGAGCAATTCTGATCATGCCGTTCCATTCCGATACCCATCCCGACACCGCCGTCGAGGACCTGCTGAAGCGCGAGTTCGAGCGTCAGATCAGCGGCCTGCAGCTGATCGCCAGCGAGAACTTCACATCTCCCGCAGTGATGCGAGCAACGGGCTCGGTGCTCACCAACAAGTACGCCGAGGGCTACCCGGGCAAGCGCTACTACGGCGGAAACGCGATCGTCGACGACATCGAGGCGCTCGCCATCGAGCGCGCCAAGGCGCTGTTCGGCGCCGAGCACGCCAACGTCCAGCCGCACTCCGGGCGCCAACGCCAACATGTGCGTGTACCAGGCGTTGTTGCAACCCGGCGACACCGTGCTCGGCCTCAGCCTCGACCACGGCGGGCACCTCACGCACGGCTCGCCGGTCAACGCCAGCGGCATGCTCTACCACTTCGTGTCGTACGGCGTCGGCGCCGAGGAGCGGATCGACATGGATGCGGTCCGCTCGCTCGCCCATGAGCATCGTCCGAAGATGATCGTGGCCGGCACCACCAGCTACCCGCGACGTCTCGACCCCGAGCCGTTCAAGGCGATCGCCGACGAGGTCGGGGCCCTGCTGTTGTTCGACATCGCCCACCTGGCCGGGCTCGTCGCCGGTGGAGCCCATCCCAATCCGGTTCCGTTCGCCGACGTCGTCACCTTCACGACCCACAAGACCTTGCGCGGCCCGCGCGGCGGCTGCATCCTGTCGACCGCGGCACACGCCAAGGCGATCGACAAGGCCGTCTTCCCCGGTTGGCAGGGTGGACCACTCGAACACGCCATCGCCGGCAAGGCGGTCGCCTTCTACGAGGCCTCCCAACCGAGCTTCGGCGACTACGCCCGCCAGGTCGTCACCAATGCGTCGGCGCTCGCCGGGGCGTTGGCGGGGGAGGGGTTCCGCTTGGTATCCGGCGGTACCGACAACCACCTGATGGTGGTCGACCTGCGCCCGTTCGACGAAGAGCTGACCGGCAAGGTCGCCCAGTCGTCGCTCGATGAGGCGGGCATCACGCTCAACAAGAACACGGTGCCCGACGACCCGCGCAGCCCGTTCGTCACGAGCGGCGTGCGAATCGGCACGCCGTCGGTGACCACGCAGGGCATGACGGAACACGAGATGCCGGTCATCGCCTCGCTGATCGCCAAGGCCTTGCGAGGCCGCGACGACGCCGGCGTCTTGGCGGCGGTGCGCCGTGAAGTCGCCGAACTGTGCGGGCGCTTCCCCGCCTACCCGAACGGCGTCTGAGCGGGTCGTGCCTGCCGGCCCCGTAGTGTGAGCAATCGTGTCACCCGGGCTCGGCGATTATCTCCTGATTGGCGGCGTCGCCGCCATCGTGACCTTCGCCACCACACCGATCGTGCGGGCGATCGCCCTCGCCAAGGACTGGGTCTACGAACCGAACGAACGCTCGGTCCACACCAAGCCGATCCCTGACGTCGGTGGCGTGGCGATGCTGGCCGGGTTCGTGGCGGCGATGGCCGTCGCCTACCTGGTGGGTTCGTTCGACGAGATCTTCGTCGACAACACGGAGCCGTTCGGCATCGTGGTGGCCGCCTTGGTGGCGTTCGGGACCGGCTTGCTCGACGATGTGTACGACATGGCACCGCCCGGCAAGGTGACCGGAATCGTGCTGGCGGCGATCGTGCTCGTCTACACCGGCGCCACGATGTTCAACTTCCGCGTTCCCTTCTACGACGTGCTGATCCTGTCGAGCGATTGGCGGCCGCTGGTGACCGTGCTGTGGTTGCTCGGGATGACCCAGGCGATCAACCTGATCGACGGACTCGACGGGCTGGCGGCGGGCATCGTGGCGATCGCCGCCGGAGCATTCTTTCTGTACGCCAACAAACTCGACGATCTCGGGCTGTTGTCGGGCAGCAATCCGGGCCCGCTGATCGCGGTGATCATCGCCGGCATGTGCATCGGTTTCCTGCCGCACAACTTCAATCCGGCGCGGATCTTCATGGGCGACAGCGGGGCGTTCCTGCTCGGGCTGCTGCTGGCCGTGTCCACCAGCCTGGTCGGGGGTCGCGCCGACCCGAACACGCAGGCTCACGTCGGCCAGACGTTCTTCTTCTTCGCCCCGCTCGTGATCCCACTCCTGATTCTGGGTGTCCCGATTCTCGACACGTTGTTCGCGATCGTACGGCGTGCCACGAAACGCCAGGCGCTCGACGTCGCCGACAAAGGTCACCTCCACCATCGTCTGATGAACCTCGGTCACGGTCACCGGCGCAGCGTGCTGATCCTGTGGACGTGGACGGCGTTGCTGTCGGGCTTCGTGTTGTACCCGGTCCTCACCGACGAGAACCCGACCTACCTGCCGTTCGGGATGGGCGCCCTGGCGATCGTGTTGTTCACGGTGCTGCATCCGAGCGTGCGCCGCAAACGAGCCGAGGCCGTCGAGGCGGCGCTGCTGCGCCCGGCTTCCGAGCAACTCGATCCGAGTCGGCCGGAACGGCTCGAAGTCGACGAGCGGCGTAGTTCGGCCTTGGCCGCGGCCAAGCGCGCGACGGTCACCAAACGGACCAGTTCCGACTCGACGAGCAAGAAATCGGCGGATTCGGTGCCGCCCGAGTTGCCCCGCGGCAGTTCGGCCGACTAGCTTGTGCCTGCGTTCACAAACCCTCGGTTGGCAATCGTGCCATCCTGTGGTCTCGCACCGCCCATGAAACTGCTCTTCACCAACACACGCGTCGGCCGCGCAGACCGAACTCCTGCTTCAGGGCAGCGACGACAACCTCGGTCGCGGCATGGATGTCGCGCTCACGATGTTGGTGTTCCTCGGGTTGGGTGCGTTGCTCGACACCTGGCTCGGCCTGTTCCCGGTGTTCACGATCGCTCTCGTGGTGTTCGCAGCGATCGGGAGCTTCGTGCGGTTGAAGTACGTGTACGACGCAACGATGGAACGGCTCGAGGCCGACCGCGCCGCCAAGACGGGCGTGTCGCCGGCGATTCCCACGAGCCGCCCGGCGGCGATCGGGGACGTTGCGTGAGCAACGGCAGCGCTGCGGCGATGGTGACCCAACTCGACGGCGAGCCCGTCGAGCTGCAGGTCAGCGTCGACATGGTCAAGCGTGGTTTGGTCGTTGCCCCGGTGCTGATCGCGATCTGCGCCGTCATCTGGGGTGCCGATGGCGCCTGGAGCAGTGCGTTCGCGATCGGGCTCGTGCTCGTGAACTTCGCGCTGTCCGCGTTGCTCATCTCCACCACCGCCAAGATCTCTCTCGGACTGATGATGGGAGCCACGCTGTTCGGCTATCTGATCCGGCTCGGCCTGATCATGTTGGCGGTGCTGCTCGTGAAAGATGCCGGTTGGATTTCACTTCCGGCACTCGGAACGACCATCATCGTGACGCACCTCGGGCTTCTGCTCTGGGAACTCAAGTACGTCGCCATATCCCTCGCTCACCCCGGCCTCAAACCCGCCCGCCCGTAACACCTTTCGGAACGACCTGAAACGGAACAACAACGTGCTCGCTCTCGAATTCCCACCGATCAACGAGATCCTCCGCTGGAGGGACGTCTTCCCGACGTTCAACAAGGTCGCCATGATCGCCGTCGCGGCGGCATTGATCGCCTCGCTGATCTTCATCCTGGCGTCACGCCAGGACGGTCTCAAAGCGCCCAAGGGCGTTCGTAACCTCGCCGAGACGATCGTCGAGTTCATCGAGGACCAGATCATCATGCCCACGATGGGCCGCGACGGGCTGGGCTGGACGCCCTTCATGCTGAGCCTGTTCTCGTTCATCTATCTGTGCAACGTGCCGGGCATCATCCCGGTCGTGTACATGCCGGCGACCGCCCGTATCGCGATCCCGCTGTTCCTGTCGCTGCTCGTGTGGGTCGTGTTCATCGGCGTCGGCTTCAAGCATCAGGGCATCAAGTACCTCAAGAACTCGCTGTTCCCGCCAGGCGTGCCGGGCCCGCTGTACGTGCTGGTTGCCCCGATCGAGTTCATCTCGACGTTCCTCGTGCGCCCGTTCTCGCTCACGGTGCGACTGTTCGCCAACATGCTCGCCGGTCACATCCTGCTGGTCACGTTCGCCCTGCTCACCGAAGAGCTCGTCCAAGGTGACTCGCTGGTGCTCAAGCCGGTCGGCATCCTGCCGTTCTTCATGCTCGTGTTCCTGACCGCCTTCGAGGTGCTCGTCGCCTTCCTGCAGGCCTACATCTTCACGATCCTCGCCGCCGTCTACATCGGTGGCGCGGCCCATCCGGAGCACTGATCCGGGCGGACCACCCAGTAAGCAACCGTTCTACCCACCTCTCCAACCCAGACATCCAGAGGAGATCATCCAACATGGAAGCATTCAGCGTTCTCGCCGGCCTCACCGGTGACGAAGCCAAAGCCGCAAGCGCCGCCGGATCCGCCGGTTTCGCCTATGGCCTGGCTGCAATCGGACCTGGCATCGGCATCGGTTACCTCGTCGGCAAGTCCGTCGAGGCGATGGCCCGTCAACCCGAGGCTGCCGGCATGGTGCGTACCACGATGTTCTTGGGCATCGCCTTCACCGAGGCGCTCGCCCTGATCGGCTTCGTGGTGTTCATCCTGATCGGTCTCTGACCGATATCGAACACCTCCTTATCCCACTGATCCACTACTCCCACAAGGAGCTGACGTGCTGACAGCCGTCGTAACCAGGGGAACTCACATCGAGGTTCGTTTCGTCGTCGCCGCCGAAGAAGAAGGCGACCACGAGGAAACGCACGTCGATTGCGAGTTTCCCCTTGAAGCAGGAGTCGAGAGCGAAGAGCCGTGCGAGACCGGCCCGAGCCCGATCGCGCCCGAACTCAAGGAGATCGCGTGGGGTGCCGGCTCGTTCATCGTGCTGGCGCTGCTCATGCGGTTCCTGCTCTACCCGCGCCTCAAGAAGGGCATGGATGCTCGCTACTCGTTGATTCGTGGTGGCCACGAGCAGGCTGACACCGCTCGTGCGTCGGCGCGGGCCGAGGTTGCCGAGTACGAGTCGGCGTTGGCCACGGTCAAGGCCGAGGCCAACGATCGGGTCGAGGCAGCTCGCCAGACGCTCGAGTCCGAGCGTGCAGCCCGACTCACCGAGGTCGGAGCAGCGATCGCCGCCAAGCGCGAGGCCGCCGCTGCCGACACGCAGAACGCCCGCGACGCCGTTCGCGGTGACATCGCAGCGGCGGTCGCCGATGTGACCAGTCGCACGGTCGAGCTGTCGATCGGGAGGGCGCCCGACGCCGCTGCGGTTCGCGGCGCCGTCGACGACGCCATGAGCGCAGGAGTCTCGTCATGAGCATCCTGTCCACGATCCCCAGCATCATCTTCGGATCAGAGGACGTCGACCCGGCCCGCTCGGTCAGTTGGTTGCTGCCCGAAGCGGCCGAGCTGATCTACGGCACGATCTCGTCGCTGTTGATCTTCGGGTTGTTGTGGAAGTTCGCCGGACCGGCCGTCAAGAAGGCGATGTCGGATCGCACCGAGCGGATTCAGAACGAACTCGACACGTCGGCTTCAGCCAAGGCCGAGGCCGAGACCGAGGCAGCAGACATCCGCAAGGCGGCCGGCGACATCGACGGCGAGCGTCAACGCTTGTTCGCCGAGGCCGACGCCCAAGCCGAGGCGCTGCTGGTCGCCGGTCGCGCCAATCTCGAGCAGGAAGTGCTCGACCTGCACGCCAAGGCCGACGCCGACATCATTTCGGCCGGCAGCCGCGTCAACGACGAACTACGGGCCGAGATCTCCCGGCTGTCGAACGTCGCCACCGAGCGTGTGCTCGCCGGCGGTGTGGTCGACGCCGCCACTCAGCAGGACCTGATCGAAGGCTTCATCAGCAAGGTAGGTGCAACCCGATGAGCGATGCACGCATCGACGGCTACGCACGGGCGCTGTTCGAGGTCGCCCGCGCCGAAGGCACGATCGACGAGGTCGAAGACGAACTGTTCCGGTTCGCCCGCTCGTACGAGTCGAGTGATGCCCTTCGCAACGCCCTCACCGATGAGATGATCCCGGCCGCCAAGCGCCAGGCGATCGTCGAAGACCTGCTCGGTGGCAAGGCCACGGCGACCACCACGCAGCTGGTGTCGATGGTGGTCGGTTCCGGCCGCGGCCGTGATCTCCCGGCGATCGTCGACAAGCTCGTGGAACGGGCAGCGCAGTCGAAGAATCTCGAGGTCGCCGAGGTGCGCAGCGCAGTTGCGCTCACCGACGACCAGCAGGATCGTCTCAAGGCGGCGTTGGCAAACGCCACCGGCAAGGCGGTCAATCTCAAGGTGATCGTCGATCCGTCCATTCTGGGCGGCATCGTGGCCACCGTGGGCGACACCGTCATCGACGGCAGCGTCCGTACCCGCGTCGACCAGTTGAAGAGCCGGCTCTGAGCCGCCGCTGACAAGTCTGAAACGAGCTACCAACATGGCAGAACTCACCATCTCCGCCGCCGATATCGCATCGGCGCTCAAAAGCAACCTCGAGGGCTTCGAGCCCTCGCTCGAAGCTCGCACCGTCGGCCGCGTGGCCGAGGTCGGCGACGGCATCGCCCGCGTGTCGGGCTTGCCTGACGCCGCCGTGAACGAACTGCTCGAGTTCGAGGACGGCTCTGTCGGGCTGGCCCTCAACCTCGACGAGCAGTCGATCGGCGCCGTCGTACTCGGCAACGTCGACAACATCGAGGAGGGTCAGACCGTCAAGGCGACCGGCCGGATTCTCTCGATGCCGGTCGGCGACGCCATGCTCGGACGTGTCGTGAACGCGCTCGGGCGATCCGATCGACGGCTTGCGGCGACATCGTCGGCGCTGTCCAGCGCCGCATGGAGATCCAGGCCCCCGGCATCCTCGGGCGCAAGCCGGTTCACGAGCCGCTCCAGACGGGCATCAAGTCGATCGACGCGATGACCCCGATCGGGCGCGGCCAGCGCGAGTTGATCATCGGCGACCGCAAGACCGGCAAGACCACGGTGGCGATCGACACGATCCTCAACCAAAAGGGTCTGGGCGTGAAGTGCATCTACGTCGCCATCGGTCAGAAGGGTTCGACCGTCGCTCAGACCGTCGACACGCTGCGTCAGGCCGGAGCGATGGAGTACACCGTCGTCGTCTCGGCTCCCGCAGCCGACTCGGCCCCCTTCAAGTACCTCGCCCCGTACGCCGGGTGCGCGATCGGGCAGCACTGGATGGACAACGGCGAGCACGCCCTGGTCGTATACGACGACCTCTCCAAGCAGGCCGACGCCTACCGCCAGCTGTCGCTGTTGTTGCGCCGCCCACCGGGCCGCGAGGCCTACCCCGGCGACGTGTTCTACTTGCACAGCCGCCTGCTCGAGCGGGCCGCCAAGCTGTCCGACGAGAACGGAGCGGGCTCGCTCACGGCGCTGCCGATCATCGAGACCAAGGCCGGCGACGTGTCCGCCTTCATCCCGACCAACGTGATCTCGATCACCGACGGCCAGGTCTTCTTGCAGGACAACCTGTTCAAGTCGGGTGTGCGTCCGGCCGTCGACGTGGGCATCTCGGTGTCACGCGTGGGCAGCGCCGCTCAGACCAAGTCGATGAAGGCCGTTGCAGGCACGCTCAAGCTCGACCTCGCCCAGTTCCGTGAGCTCGAGGCGTTCGCCGCCTTCGGTTCCGAGCTCGACCCCGTGTCGAAGGCGCAGCTCGAGCGTGGCTACCGACTGGTCGAGTTGCTCAAGCAGCCGCTCAACAGCCCGATGCCCGTCGAGGAACAGGTCGTCTCGATCTTCGCCGGCACCAAGGGCTACCTCGACGACATCGACGTCTCGGACGTGATCCGGTTCGAGCGCGAGTTGCTCGAGTTCATGCGCAGCCGTCACGGCTCGATGCTGTCCGACCTGCGCTCGGGCGGCCTTCCCGATGGCCTCGGCGACGTCGTCCAGTCGTTCAAGGACCAGTTCGCCGGTGGCGCCGCGGGACACCATGTCGATCCCGCCAGCGTCGACGCCGATGAGCTGGGCGACGCCAAGTCCAACAAGACCCTCGCCACCGAGTGAGATCACACGTCATGACCCTTCACCTGCATCCCGCCGTCGCCGACACCGTGTCGGTCGCCCGCGCCCGCGGGTCGGGTCGAGTCGATCGTGAACCACCGACGAGGAGGACATCAGTAATGGCTGGTGGACAGGAACGAATCCTGAAGGGCCGCATCCGCACGATGCAGGCCACCAAGAAGATCACGAGAGCGATGGAACTGATCGCCGGATCCCGAATCGTGAAGGCGCAACAGCGCGTTCAGGCTGCGGTGCCGTACTCCGAGCAGATCACGGCCGTCGTCAAGGATCTCGCCGCCGCAGGCGGCACCTCCGACTCGCCGTTGCTCAAGGGGCGCCCGGAGATCAAGAACACCTGCTACGTGGTGATCACCGCCGACCGCGGTCTGTGTGGCGGCTACAACGCCGGTGTCCAGCGTGCCGCCGAGGGCGAGATCAAAGCTGACGTGCTGGCGGGCAAGGGCTACGAGATCATTCCGGTCGGGCGCAAGGCCGAGAGTTACTTCAAGTTCCGTGACTACGAGCTCGGACAAGCATTCGCCGGATTCAGCGACCGCCCCTCATACGACGACGCCAAGGCGATCGGCCAGCACGTGATCGGGCTGTTCGCCAGCGGTCACGTCGACAAGGTCGAACTGGTCTACACCCGTTTCATCACGGCAGGTAGCCAGGAAGTCGTGTTGCGTCCGCTGGTGCCCCTGTCGGAGGACACCGTCAAGGGTGGCGACGGCAAGGCCGGCTCCGACGACGGCACCGGTTCCGACTACGAGTTCGAACCCGATCCGAGCACGATTCTCGACACGTTGCTGCCGCGCTACGTCGAGGCCCGCGTGTACGCCGCCTTGCTCAACGCCGCCGCCTCAGAGCACGCCTTCCGCCAGCGGGCGATGAAGTCGGCCACCGACAACGCCGAAGAGCTCATCAAGACCCTGAGCATCACGATGAACCGTGCTCGTCAGGCATCGATCACCACCGAGATCATGGAGATCGTCAGTGGTGCCGAGGCGCTCGGCGCCGACTCCGACCTGGATGCACTCATCGTCGACTTCGATCTGCCCGACGGCTTCGGAGCACGAGCAGGGGTCGAACGATGACGACCTCGAACACGGACGCCTTGCGCGGTCGAACGAACTATTCCGAGGGCATCCGCCCCACCCACCGAGCACGAACACGAAACGGTTGAGGAGACTCACGAACCATGACCATGACCGAAGCAAACACTGATCTGAAGGACGGGCGCGTCGTCGGTATCGCCGGCCCCGTGATCGACATCGAGTTCCCGCCGAACTCGCTGCCGCCGTTGAACTCGGCGGTCGAGTTCACCGTCGACATGGCCGGCGAAACGTCGATCGTCATGGCAGAGGTCGCACAGCAGCTCGGCAACGGTCGCGTTCGCGCCGTGTGTCTCAAGCCGACCGACGGTCTCAAGCGTGGCACGCCGGTGCGCAACCTCGGCCACGGCATCCAGGTGCCCGTCGGCGAGCAGGTGCTCGGCCACGTGTGGAACGTGTGGGGCGAAGCGCTCGACGAGGACCCGGAAGACTTCGACCAGATGGAGCGCTGGGACATCCACCGCCCGGCGCCCGACTTCGATGCACTCGAGCCATCGGCTCGCCTGTTCCCGACCGGTATCAAGGTGATCGACCTGCTGACCCCGTACGTAGCGGGCGGCAAGATCGGCCTGTTCGGCGGCGCCGGCGTCGGCAAAACGGTGTTGATCACCGAGATGATCAACCGTGTCGCCTCCCAGCATGGTGGCGTGTCCGTGTTCGCCGGTGTCGGCGAGCGCACCCGTGAGGGCACCGACCTCCGACTCGAGATGATCGAGTCGGGCGTGTTCGAAAAGGCTGCCCTGGTGTTCGGTCAGATGGATGAACCGCCTGGCGTGCGCCTGCGGGTCGCCCTGTCGGCACTGACGATGGCGGAGTACTTCCGCGACGTCCAGAATCAGGACGTCCTGCTGTTCGTCGACAACATCTTCCGCTTCGTGCAGGCCGGTTCCGAGGTGTCGACACTGCTCGGCCGCATGCCGTCCGCCGTGGGCTATCAGCCGACCCTCGCCGACGAGATGGGTCAGCTCCAGGAGCGGATCACCTCGACGCGTGGTCGCTCGATCACGTCGCTGCAGGCCGTCTACGTGCCCGCCGACGACTACACCGACCCGGCCCCGTTCACCACGTTCACGCACCTCGACGCCACGACCGAGCTGTCCCGTCAGGTCGCCTCGTTGGGTATCTACCCGGCGGTCGATCCGCTGGCGTCGACCTCGACGATCCTGTCGCCAGAGGTCGTGGGAGCCAACCACTACAACGTGGCCCGTCGCGTGCAGGAGAACCTCCAGCGTTACAAGGAGCTGCAGGACATCATCGCCATCCTCGGCCTCGACGAACTGTCCGACGAGGATCGCCTCACGGTGTACCGGGCCCGCAAGATCCAGAAGTTCCTGTCGCAGCCGTTCTTCGTGGCCAAGGTGTTCACCGGTCTCGATGGCGAGTTCGTGCCCGTCGAGGAGACCGTCGAGAGCTTCGATGCGATCCTCAACGGCGATCTTGACGACGTGCCCGAGCAGGCCTTCTTGAACGTCGGTGGCGTCGAGCAGGTGCTGGCCAAGGCCAAGGCGCTCAAGGACAGCTGATCGCCATGTCGTCCATGACCGTCGAAGTCGTCTCCCCGGAGGAAGTCCTGTACTCGGGCGAGGCCACCATGGTCATCACGCGCACGATCGGCGGCGGTGAGATCGCATTCCAGCCGGGCCACGCAGCGTTCCTCGGAGCCCTGCAAGAGTGCCACACCCGCGTCTACCTCGCTGATGGGTCGATCGAGGACATCGCCGTCCACGGCGGCTTCGTCGAGGTCAGCAACAACACGGTATCGATCCTCAGCGATGCAGCCGAGCTCGGCTCGGCAGTCGACGTGGAACGCGCCAAGAGCGCCAAGCAGCGAGCGGAAGAACTGCTTCGGCATTCTCACGATGCAGAGGCGATCAGCGCCCTCGGGCGGGCACACGCCCGCCTCAACGCCGCCCGCATCAGCCTCTGACCGACGCCACCGGCGATTCACCGCCGAGTTATCGGGTTTCCCGACGTACAGTCGAGGAATGAGTCGCTATCCGTTTTCGTCGGCCTTGATCACCGGAGCATCGTCGGGTATCGGCGAGGTGATGGCCCGCCGCCTCGCCGGCGCCGGCGTTCCGCTCGTGATCGTCGCTCGTCGTGAAGATCGTCTGCGGGCGATCGCCGACGAGTTCGACGACGTCGAGGTGCTGGTCGCCGACCTGCTGACGTCCAAGGGTCAGTCGGCTGTAGCCAAGCGGGTCCGTTCGACAGCCAAGCCGATCGATCTGCTCGTCAACAACGCCGGATTCGGCAGCAACGGCCGCTTCGCCGAGATCGACGCCGACCGGCTGGCCGACGAAGTCGAGCTGAACGTTGCCGCCCTGACCCGTCTCAGTCACGCCGCCCTGGAAGTGATGGTCCCGCGCGGTCGCGGTTGGTTGTTGAACGTGTCGAGTGTCGCCAGCTTCCAGCCGGCGCCGCAACTCGCCGTCTATGCCGCCACGAAGGCCTATGTGACCAGCCTGAGCGAGAGCTTGCACGAGGAGACGCGTGGCACCGGCGTGCATGTCACAGCGTTGTGTCCGGGTTTGACGCGGACCGAGTTCATGTCGGTCAGCAACACCGAGCAATACGCTGACACGTTCCCAGGCTTCGCCTGGACGAGCCCTGAACTGGTCGTCGCCTCCGGTCTCTCCGACGTGATCGCCAATCATGCTCTGTCGATTCCGGGTGTGCAGTACAAGGCATTGACGGCGGCGTCGAACATGACGCCGCGCTGGCTGAGGCGTCGCCTGTCCGGCCTGGTCCTGCGCGCCTGATCACGACCGATGGTGTCTGACGGGTTGTGCCAGGCACACTCCGTCATATGACGGAGTGTGCCTGGCACAACCCGTCATGTCGGGCCGCTCAATCGGCGGAGGGTTGCATCAGCGAGAAGCTGCCGCCTGCCGGGTCGTGGATCGTCGCCATCCGCCCGACCCCGGGGACGTCGAAGGGTTCCGCCACGATCGAGCCGCCATGGGCGGTGACCGCCGCAACTGTGGCGTCGACATCGGCGACGGCGAAGTAGACCATCCAGTGGTTCGGCACCATCTCGGGCATCTCGGCGGGCATCTGCATCATTCCGGCCCAGCCGCCGTTCTCGCCGCCCTCGACCACGTAGTAGGTGCCCATCGGGCCCATGTCCTGTCCGGAGATGGTCCAGCCGAACACCGTGGCGTAGAACCCGCGGGCAGCGTCGATGTCGCGGGTGGCCAACTCGTTCCAGCTGAGCGAGTTGGGCTCGTTGCACAACTCGGCACCGATGTGTTGGTCGGCCTTCCAGACCGAGATCACGGCACCGGTCGGGTCGGCGAACACCGCCATCTCTCCGGCGTCCATCACCTGCATCGGAGGTGCGATCACCGATCCACCGGCGGCGGTTGCCTTGGCGACGGTCGCCGCCACGTCGTCGACCGCGACGTAGGTGTTCCAAACCGGTGGCATCCCTTCCATTCCCGGTGCCTGACCACCCAGGCCGGCGATGTTCTTGCCGTCCTGGGTGAACATCGCATAGATCCGGTTTCCTTCGTCGTCGTGCTGGTCGGTTGACTCCCAGCCGAACACTGCCGAGTAGAACGCCGCCGCTCCATCGACATCAGGGCTCATCAGGTCGACCCAGCAGGGGCTGCCGATTGCGTGTGAGGTGAATACGGGCATGGGTGTCCTCCTGGGTGGTGGCGCCGATCGGCGTGTACCCGGTCGAGATTGGTCGCCACGCCGACCGCTGTCAAGTGCTGGTGGCGACGACTGCTCAGGTGTAGTCGATGGCGCTGAACTCTTGCAGCTTGCGAACCCGGTGAAGGGCGTCCACCAACCGCACCGTGCCGCTGCGTGACCGCATGACGAGGCTTTGGGTGCGGGCGCCCCTCGAGTCGAAGCGGACGCCACGCAGCAGCTGGCCGTCGGTCAGCCCCGTCGCAGCGAAGAAGCAGTTGTCACCCTGGATCAGATCGTCTTGATCGAGTACTTGGTCGAGGTCGTAGCCGGCCGCGAGCATTGCGTCGCGCTCTTCGTCGGACTGCGGGCACAGCCGTGTCTGCATCTCGCCGCCCATCGCCTTCAGTGCTGCTGCGGCGATGACCGCCTCAGGCGTGCCGCCGATTCCGAACAATACGTCGACGCCGGCGTCGGGCCAGGCACAGGCGATCGCTCCGTAGACGTCACCGTCGCCGATCATCCGGATTCGTGCGCCGCTGGCGCGGACCTCTTCGATCGAGGTCGTCGTGGCGTGGGCGATCGAGGATGATGGCGGTCAGGTCGCGGACGCTCTCTTGCTTCGAGCGAGCGATCCACCGCAGGTTCTGGGTGGCCGAGGCGGTGATGTCGATCGCTCCGACCGACTCGGGGCCGACCGCGATCTTCTCCATGTAGTACGACGGGCCGGGATTGAACATCGAGCCGCGTTCGCCGACGGCGATCACCGCCAGGGCGTTGTTGAGACCGTTGGCAGTCAGGGTGGTGCCGTCGATCGGGTCGACGGCGACGTCGACCAGCGGGTCGCTGCCGTCGCCCACCTGCTCGCCGTTGTAGAGCATCGGCGCTTCGTCCTTCTCGCCCTCACCGATGACGACGATGCCGTTCATCTGCACGCTCGACAGGCTGAGCCGCATGGCGTCGACGGCAGCACCGTCGGCACCGAGTTTGTCGCCGCGTCCGACCCACCGGGCGGAGGCGAGGGCTGCGGATTCGGTGACCCGCACCAACTCCATCGCCAGGTTGCGGTCGGGACGTTGGGCTGCCGGACTGGGCATAAGCCCACCGTAGTGGCTCGATGCCCAGCCCGGCACATTCCCCTCGACCGCCGGTTACGTGCCGGTTTGGGTTTCGATTCGCCGCCGTCGTTGGCGGGGTCGCAGCTCGCGTCGCAACCTGCTGTCTCCGGCGATGCGGCGCAGCTCCTCTTGCCGTTCGGTGGCGACGAGCCGTGCGAACACGGGGATCGGTGATGAAGTACATGGTGATACCTCTCTGGTTGTTGGGTTCTGGTTGTTGGGTGTTGGTGGTGAGCGGTGTCGCTGGTGACGACGCGGAGCGCCGCACGGGCGCCGGGGAACTCAATCGGTGCGCCGCAGCCTCGGAGGCTGTCGGGACCAGACTCAGCCGATGGTGGCGAGCCCCACAGGAAGCGAGCCTGATGTCGCGTGGACACAACGCTGCGCAGCGTTGAAGGTCTCGATGTTCGCTGGATCTGACATGGCTCTCCTTTCCTGGGTCTCGACTTCACCAGCTTGCGCGCACGCGGGTGCGTCGACCAAACAGGTTTCGCGGACGGGTCCGGCGTACTCTCGATGGCATGCAGATCAGCGTCGAGATGTGCCTCGCTGGGCGCGACCTCACCGAGCCGAAACCATCGCCCGATGGCACGTCGGTCGCCTTCGTGGCGAGGTGGGGAAGCAGTGCAGCACTGTCGTTGGTGCCCGTCAGCGGCGGGCCCGAACGGCTGGTGACCACCGAGCCGCAACCGTCGCCAGGGCGTGGGCTCGGCGGCGGCTGCTACGACTGGATGCCCGACGGATCGGGACTGGTGTACGTCGCCGGCGACGGCAACCTGTGGCACCAGCCACTGCCCGGCGGCGCAGCGCGGCGAGATCGGCGACGTCGGTGAGGAACACCGCGCCGAGGCACCAGCAGTCGCCCCTGACGGTTCGTTCGTGGTCGCCGTGGTCGATCAGGCCGAGCTGTGGAGGTGGCCGCTCGTCGGCACCGCCGAGCCGGAACGGCTCGACGACGGGTCGGCCGACTTCGTATTCGACCCATTCGTGACGCCGTGTGGCTCGACGCTGCTGTGGACGGCCTGGAACAGTCCGGACATGCCGTGGGACGCGGCCCGGGTGCAACGTCTGGTGTTGGATGGCCCGGTCGGCGATGAGGTCCGGGTCGCACGCGTGCGCTCCTGCAGCCGAGGACGATGCCCGACGGCACCGGGATCGGCGTGCGCGACGACACGCGGCTGGCTGAACGTGTGGCTGGGCGAGCGACCCGCTGGTCGACGAACCGTTCGAACACGCTGGGCCGACGTGGGGGATGGGCCAGCGCTCGTACGCCGTGTCGCCCGACGGTTCGATGGTGGCGTTCACCCGCAACGAGAGCGGCTTCGGACGGTTGTGTGTCGTCGATGTGGCCAGTCGGGAGGTCGCCAGGTCGGGCGCGGTGTGCACGGCCAACTGGGGTGGCGTGGTGAGCCATCTCACGGCGCTGCGGACCGGGGCCCGGACGCCGACCCAGATCGTGAGCTACCGCACGGACACGTGGGAGCGCACGATCGCTCGCCATCGGACCGGTCGCCGGTTGGGAAGCAGCCGGGCTACCGGAACCAGAATTGGTCGAGGTAGAACACGACGGCGTCGTGTTGCACGCCCGCCGCTACGTCGCCGGGCAGGGACGCACGCTGTGTTGGATCCATGGCGGGCCGACCGACCAATGGCAGGTCGAGTTCATGCCCCGACTGGCGTACTGGTGGTCGCGCGGGTGGGACATCCTGGTCCCCGATCCGCGTGGCTCGACGGGCCACGGCCGGGCCTACCAGCAGGCACTTCGCGGTGGCTGGGGACACCTCGACGTGGACGATACGGCAGTGATCCTGCAGCATTCGCACAGCGCCGGCCGGAGCGAGTCCGGGTGCCACCGTGATGATGGGTGGTTCGTCGGGTGGCCTGACGGCGCTCGGAGTGCTCGGTCGTCACCACGGGCTCGCTGCGGGCGGCGTGGTGTTGTATCCGGTGACCGATCTGGTCGTGCTGGCGGAACACAGCCATCGCTTCGAGGCTCACTACACGATCGGCCTGGTCGGGCCGCTCGCCGAGACGGAGTTGTACGCCGAGCGGTCTCCGTTGTCGTACTGCGACACAGATCGACGTGCCGCTGCTCGTCATGCACGGTGACGCCGATCCGGTGGTGCCGATCGCCTCGACCCTGGAGTTGGTCGATCGGATGAGGGTTGCCGGTCGCACGGTCGAGTTGATCGTGATGGAGGGTGAAGGGCACGGATTCCGTGACCCGGCCAGCAAACGCCTCGAGTACGAACGAATCGGCGACTTCTTGTCGAGCGTGGTCAACGGCGCCTGACGGGTAGCGTCATTGCATGGCGTTCGTGAACAAGTCAGGTGGCGACGGCGAAGAGGAGTCAGGCGACGTGGCGGCGGGAGCGCCGCCCGCGTTCGACGTCGATTTCGACCCCAACGACCCCGACCAGACCAAGGTTCACTACAACCTCACCGGGTGGAGCCTCGACCAGCGTGCCGAGCTCGCCGAGACACTCGCCGAGATCGGTGTGCCGCATACGTGGGACGGTGAGGAACTGGTCGTTCCCGAGACGATCGAGGACGCCGTCGACGCCCTGTTCGATCGTCTCGAGGCAGAGATCGGGCCATTCCCGGTGCCGCTCCTCGAGGGTGATGCCTCGACCGAGTTCGGCCTCGACGAATGGCCGTTCAGAGACATCGAAACGCTCAAGGAATCTCTCGTCGAGGCGGAGATCCCACACCTCTGGCACGGTCGCACATTGCTCGTCGCCCAAGATGCCGAATCGGTGGTCGATGAGCTGCTCGATGCGATCGAGGCCGGCGAGGTGGCCTCGCTCGACGAAGACGTCGTCGCCCCCGACGGGGCATTGCACGACCTCTATATCGCCGCCGACCGACTGGCGCGTGACGGCACGAACACGGCGGGACGCAAGACCGTGCTGGATCTGGTGCCGCAGCTCTCGCCGACGGTGCCACCGTTCGGCATCGCAGACCGGGCATGGGCCACGATCGTGGAACGCGCCTACGTGCTGGTCGCCCACTTCGAGGCCGGGGCCGACTCCGAATTGCTGACCGCCGCCGCTGACGAGGTGCGCACCGTCTGTCGCCCGTACGTCTGAGTGGCGAGCGTCGACCCGACGCGGTTTCGGCGCACGCCGACCGAGTGAAGTGGCGCGGCGCTACTCTCGTGCTGATGTTGCTCGCCGAGCTGGAGATCTTCCACACCCGCCCGGCGGTGCCGACGCGACGGGTCTCGCTCGGCCACCTCGTGCTGCCAGTTTCGCCGCCGCCCGGTTTCGGTGGGCTTCTGCTCGGGGCGGTGGTCGCCAACCACATCACGGGGGTGAGCGCTGAGCTGCACGGCGACGTCGCCCGTTTGATCGGCGAGGTCGAACAAGGCGGGCGCGTGGTTCAGCCTCGGCTGCGTCACCGCTTCCAGGTCGATCGGCACGGTTTGGCGCACAGTCGCCATCGCATGATCGGTGAGAACGACGACATCGAGTTCGACTTCGGCACGACGGGCAGCGATCTTGCCCAGGTGTTGGGAGCGGTGTACGCGGTGGAACGGCTCGACCAGACCAGTCGCCGAGTGGTTGCCCCGGTGCTCACCAAAGCGCTTCGATGGCGCGGCCCGATCGGACCGGCACTGGTGGCCTTTCTGGCCGGTGCGCGGTCGATCGAGTTGGCATCGCTGGCCGATCCGAGAGGTTGGGCGATGGCGATTCTCGGCTTTCCGCCCGACACCGAGGAGCCCTCGAAACGGGCGGTCCTCAAGCAGTACCGGATCAGGATGCGTGACGTGCACCCCGATCATGGCGGTGAAGCGCTCGATGCCAGCAAGGCGATTCTCGATCTCAACGAGGCGCGTCGAATCTTGTCGGCGGCGTCGGTCTGATGACTCTGCTGCTGTACCCGGGCGCAGGGTCCGATTCGACGCACTCGTCGCTGGTCACGATCGAGGCAGCGATCGCACCGCATCGCTGTGTGCGAGCCGACTTTCCATACCGACAGCAGGGCCGCAAGGCGCCCGATCGGGCACCCAAGTTGTTGGCAGCGATCCGCGAGGACCTCGATCGCCTTCCCACCGACGAGCCACTCGTGATGGGTGGTCGGTCGATGGGCGGCCGGATGTGCTCGATGATCGCCGCCGGCGTCGATGAGTTACCGCCACCGCCCAATCTCAAAGGGCTGGTGCTGATCTGCTATCCGCTGCATCCACCCGGCAAGCCCGAACGGTTGCGGGTCGAACACCTCCCGGCGATCAACGTGCCGACATTGTTCATCTCCGGTGATCGCGACACCTTCGGCACTCCCGATGAGCTGCGAGCATGGACCGCCACGATGCCCAAGAAGGCCAAGGTGACCCACCTGTTCATCGAGGGCAAAGGCCACGACCTGAAAGGCGCCGATCACACCATCGCCGGAGCGATCCAAGACTTCCTCACCAGAGTCATTGGTCTTCGGGGTTGAGGTCTTCGAGTTCTCGGTGGGCTGTTTCGGGGAACTGGGTGAGCACGATCAGAACCACCACCAGTTGCCCGAGCGCCACCAGCCCGATCACCTGTCCGTACGACTGCCCGCGATCGAGCATCTGACCGACCAGCAACAGGCCGCCGATTCCTCCGATCAACGCTGAAGCGGTCAGCAAACCGGCGGCTCGACCCCGGTTGCCGGTCGGGAACAGCTCGGCTCGGTAGACGGCGAGCGCCGGGTAGGCGATGCCCCCGACAAAACCACCACCGAACGCCGAGAACCACATCGGTGCGCCACCGACGACGAACGACCCGAGCACCAACACCGTCGCCACCGGAATCGCCATCGCGATCAAGCGCCGCCGACCTCGGAAGTCGGCCAGCCGACCACCGAGGATCAGTCCCAGCGCAGCGGGTGTTGCGGTCGTCAACGTGAACAGCGAGATCATCCCGGCGTCGAATCCACGGACCTCGCGCAGGTAGCGGTTCTGAT
Source organism: uncultured Acidimicrobiaceae bacterium (assembly GCA_963700265.1). GTDB lineage: Bacteria > Actinomycetota > Acidimicrobiia > Acidimicrobiales > Ilumatobacteraceae > Ilumatobacter. The sequence goes on from CAVOWX010000018.1 coordinate 447,914, forward strand.
AGGCGCTCGCCGGCGCCACGAAGAAGTTGGCGAACACGGCGACCGCGCCCAGCGTCAGCAACCTGGTGCGGTCGAGTCGGGGCGCCACCACGTGCGGCCGTTCGAAGCGTTCCGTCTCTGGCAAACGGCGCGATACGTCGACGGCGACGACCAACCAGATCAGGGTGACGACATACACCAGCCGCCAGCCGTTCGGGCCGAGATCAGCGAGCGGCAGTGCCATCACGGCAACCCCAGCGCCGAGCCCGCTCGCCATCGCCATGATGCTCACCGCGTAGGCCCGGCTGTTGCGCGGCATCTCCTCGGCAACGACGACCGCGATCAGAATGTCGAGTGCCAGCCCGAGTGGGCGACCGACCGCCTGCGTGGCGACGAGGGCAGGGAAGTTGGGGGCGAGAGCGCCGAGCGCTGTGACGATCGGGGCCGCCCAGGCGACGACCCGAATCACGCGTTGACGCCCGATCCGATCGGCGAGGATCGCGAACGGCAGGGCGATGATGATCCCGGCCCGCACGATCGATTGGGCGACACCGTACCCGATGTCGCCGATTCCGAAGTCCTCAGCGGCGAACTGGGCGGTCTGTGTGAACAGTGTGTTCGTGAACGCTGACGACATCGATGCAGCCGCCAGCAGCCCGAGCACCAGGGCGTGTCGAGGGCTGATCTGGTCGGGTGGCGCCCACCACGGCGTCTTGTGGGCGTGAGCCTTGACCGGGTCGAACCCTCGTCGGCCGATCAGCAAACGGATCGGCAACGCGAACAGCCAACCGAACCATGGGATATTCAGGAGGTACGTGGTGCGCTCGGTGAGCTGTTCGCCGTCGCTCGACACGGTCCGCTCGTAGTGCTCGAACGGTCCCGCGATCTGATGGAACGTGCCGTCGTCGTGGCGTTGCTCTCCAACCAGGTCGTCGCGCTCGCGGTCGATGAACTTGCGGACTCCCGGTTCGTCGGGCCACACGCGGGTGACCGTCCGACCTGACCTGAGCACCCGCACAGCCTATTGAGTTGGGGCTTGCGTCGGCTGGGCATACTGGGGGAGTGACATCGGAGCTGCCTGACGAGTGTTGCATCACGGTGCGTCACACCGGGCCGCTTGAGCGGTGAGGTGGTCGTGCCGGGGGCCAAGAACTCGGTGCTCAAGCTGATGGCGGCCAGCCTGCTGGCTGACGGCACGTTCGAAATCACCAACGTCCCGGCGATCGTCGACGTCAGAATCATGGCCGACCTGCTGACGGGCGATCGGCCTCGAAGTCAACCTCGACGAGCCGGGCATCGTCACGATCACCAACCGGGGCAATCTCACGCCCGTTGCTCCGTTCGAGTTGGTCGAGACGGATGCGAGCCTCGATCAACGTGCTCGGTCCGCTGCTGACGCGCTGTGGGCAGGTGCGGCTGTCGATGCCGGGCGGCGACGACTTCGGTACCCGCCCGATCGACATGCACATCGCCGGGCTCGAGGCGATGGGCGCAACCGTGCGTACCGGCGACGGCTTCGTCGAGGCCACTGCCGAGCGGCTGCACGGCGCCGAGATCACGTTCGACTTCCCGAGCGTCGGTGCCACCGAGAACCTCGTCACGGCCGCTGTGCTCGCGGACGGCGTCACCACGATCCACAACGCCGCCCGCGAGCCGGAGATCATCGACCTGTGCGAGTTCCTCAACGCGATGGGTGCGCAGGTCGCCGGCGCTGGTACGTCGACGCTCGTGGTCACCGGCGTCGAGCCTGACTCACTTCGGGCATGTGAGCACGAGACGGTCCCCGACCGCATCCAAGCCGCCACATACATCGCAGCCTGCGCCGTCTCGGGTGGCGAACTCGATCTGCTCAACGCCAAGCCGACCCATATGGCGATGGCGCTCAGCCGGTTCGCCGACATGGGCCTCACGTTCACCGCCTTGCCGTACGGCATGCGTGTCACGGCGCCCGATCGGCTGCGTGCCACCGATATCGCCACGTTGCCGTACCCCGGTATCGCAACCGACTACAAGCCGATCATCATCGCCATGCTGTCGGTCGCCGAGGGTGTCGCGATCGTGACCGAGAACCTCTACCCGGGGCGGTTCCGGTACGTCGACGAGCTGGTGCGGCTCGGTGCCGACATCCGGATCGACGGACACCACGCGATCGTGCGCGGGGTGCCACGACTCACGGGAGCGCGGGTCGTTTCACACGACATTCGGGCCGGGGCCGCACTGGTGGTCGCCGGTCTCGCCGCCGAAGGGACGACCACGATCACCGGCGTCCACCACATCGATCGCGGCTACGAAGACCTCGTCGGTCGGCTCAGAGCGGTCGGCGCCGGAATCACCCGGATCGACAACTGAACCTGGCCGCACCGGCCGCTCAACCGGGGTGCGGATCGGAAACTTCGTCGTCCGCATGGCGGGCCACCTGGGCGTCGACGCGCCGTTTGGCGACCGCCAGCAGTGCGATGATCAGCAGGATCGGGCCACCGACCAGCGCCACCTCGTCCCACCCACCCTGGTGTGCCAGGACGGTGGCATACGGCACGATCGGGCTCATGGCTCGGCATCGTACGGGATTCGCTGATTGAATGGTCGATGCCATGCGTGCCAAAGTCGAAGCCTGCATCGAAGTGATTCGTCCCGCCCTCCAGGCGGACAACGGCGACATCGAGCTCGTCGACGTCGACGAAACGACCGGCATCGTCACGGTGCGACTGGTCGGAGCCTGTGGCACGTGCCCGGTGTCGACCCAGACCCTCAAGGGCGGGATCGAGCGGATCATGCGTGATCGCGTCGATGGTGTGACCGAGGTCGTCAACGTTGCCGACGCCGAAGCGGCGATCGACAGCCCCGTCTGACATTCTCAGGCCATGGCCCGCACGTCCGATCCGAACGAACTGTTCTCGGCGGCCATCGACGGTGACCGTGGCTCGACGGCGCGTCTGCTGTCGCTGATCGAACGAGGCGGTGAACCAGGGCGTCAAGTCGGGCGACTGGCATATCCGCGCAGCGGACAGGCGTACACGGTCGGGTTGACGGGCGCTCCCGGTGCCGGCAAGAGCACCTTGACGAGCGCCACGATCGGCCACCTCCGCTCGTTGCAGCTCGAAGTCGCCGTGTTGGCGATCGATCCGACCTCGCCGTTCACCGGCGGGGCGATCCTCGGCGATCGGGTGCGAATGCAGGACCACGCCACCGACCCGGGCGTGTTCATCCGTTCGATGGCCACCCGCGGCCACCTCGGCGGTCTGTCGCTGGCCACACCGGAGGCGGTTCGGCTGCTCGACGCGATCGGCCGTCACTGGATTCTCGTCGAGACCGTCGGCGTCGGGCAGGTCGAAGTCGAGATCGCCGGCAAGGCCGACACCACGGTCGTCGTGGTGAACCCCGGTTGGGGCGACAGCGTGCAGGCCAACAAGGCCGGACTGATGGAGATCGCCGACGTGTTCGTGATCAACAAGGCCGACCGCAAGGGGGTCGAGGAGACGCGCCGCGACCTCGAGCAGATGCTCGACTTGTCCGATCTGCCCCACGACGGCTGGCGGCCGCCGATCGTGCCGACTGTCGCCTCGACCGGCGACGGCGTGATCGCCGTCTGGGACGCCGTGCTGGCGCATCGTGACTATGCCGAAACGAGCGGGCAGCTGGCGAGCCCGGCGGGCCTTTCGGTCGCGCCAGGAGCTCCGTGAGATCGTCGCCAACCGGCTCGGTGAGCGAGCACGTCAGATCTGCACGGGCGATCGGTGGGAGCAGCTCACCGATGCCGTGGTGACCCATGCCACCGACCCGTGGACCGCGGCCGACGAGATGCTCGTCGGCATCGCCTGATCTGGCTCTCCGGCCCGGTACCGGGCAGAATGGGTGGATGTCTGACCCAGTGGTTCTGTTGGAGCGGCGTGACGACGGGGTAGCGGTCGTCACGTTGAACAACGGCAAGGTCAACGCCTTGTCGGGTGCGGTGGTCGATGCCCTGCATGAGATCGCCAAGGACCTCACTGCCAACCCGCCGGGAGCGGTCGTCGTGACCGGTGGTGAGCGGATCTTCGCGGCAGGCGCCGACATCTCCGAGTTCGGAGGGCCCGATGAGGCGCGCATGATCACGGCCCGAATCCATGCGTCGCTCGACGCGGTCGCGGCGATTCCTCGATTCGTGATCGCCGCCGTGTCCGGGTATGCGCTCGGCGGCGGGTGCGAACTGTCGCTGGCGTGCGACTACCGGATCGCCGGGGAGCGGGCGGTGTTCGGACAGCCCGAGATCCTGCTCGGCACGATCCCTGGCGGCGGTGGCACGCAGCGGCTCGCCCGCCTGGTCGGGCCGAGCCGGGCCAAGGAGCTCTCGATCACCGGGCGCCAGGTCAACGCCGACGAAGCGCTCCGGCTCGGTCTCGCCGACGAGGTCGTGTCGACGGACGAGCTGCACGACCGCGCATTTGCGCTGGCGGCCGAGTGTGCCAAAGGCGCGGTGTTGGCCCAGGCGTTCGCCAAGCAGGCGATCGATTCCGGGTTGTCGACCTCGTTGGCAGAGGGTTTGCAGATCGAACAGGACCTGTTCGTCGAGTCGTTCCGCACCAGCGACAGCCAGGTCGGCGTGAAGAGCTTCCTCGAACACGGTCCCGGCAAGGCGGCGTTCACCGGCACCTGACCGGCGCGACGGCTGCGGGTCACGCCTTGGCGAGTACCTCGTGGTACACGGTGACGGTGCGGTCGGCGATCGCATCCCAGGAGTAGCTCGCTTCGAGCAGTTCGTGTCCGCGTCGCACCATTTCGTCGGCCGCTGCGGTGTCGGTCAGCACGTGTTCGATGCAACTGGCGAGATGATCGGCGTTGCCCGGTTCGAACATCAGTGCCGAGCCGGTGCCGCCAACCAGTTCCGCCAGCCCACCGGTGTCGGCGACGATCAGCGGAGCGCGTCCGGCCAGCGCCTCGAGCGCCACAACGCCGAACGGTTCGTACAGCGATGGGATCACCACGCACCCGGCGCGGTGGATCGCCGCTCGCAGTTCGTTGTCGGTGAGGAAGCCCGGGAGCTGGATCAGGTCGCCGGCGCCGGCGATGTCGATCTGCGACTGAAGTTCAGGGAGATAGCTGCCGCGCCCGGCGATCATGCACTCCAGACCGGTCACCTGCGAGCGCAGCGATCCGACCGCCCTGGCGAGTACCTGGAAGCCCTTCTCGTAACGCACGCGTCCCCACGCCAAGACCATCCGACTGCGGTCGATCGGTTTCGGGCTCGTCGGGTCCGGCGGTCTCCCACCAGGCTGGGTCGATCCCACCGGGAATCCGAGTGACGAGCGCCGGATCGATTTCGAATCCGTCGAGGATGTCCTGCACGAGCAGCTTGGTCGACGTGATCACTCGACCGGAACGAGCTGCCTGCCACCACTCGACGGCGTTGATGTCGGTCGGTGTGCCAGGGGCGAGGTGGCCGCCGTGGCGGCCGCGTTCGGTGCCGTGCAGGGTGGTGACGATCGGCGCCTCGTGAAGCGTTGCCAGCACATCGGCCGCCCAGGCGACCCCCCAGTCGTGGGCGTGCACGATGTCGGGCCGCCAGTCGCCCAACACGCTCGAAATCGCCACGAAGGCGTGGTTGCCGGAGGCGGTCGCCGCAATCGGGTCGTCGGGCAGCCACGGCATCTCGACGTCGGCTCGCAAGACCCGCACCGCCGCCACCACCGAATCCGTTTCGGTGCCGGGCACCCGTCGCGTGATCACGACGACCTCGTGCCCGGATCGTTGCAGGCCGTGTGCCAGCCCGTCGACGTGGGCGGACATTCCTCCGGTCGCGCTCGGTGGGTACTCCCACGACAGCATCAGCACCCGCACCGGGCACAACCTAGTGCCGCTGCTCTCGCCGAACAATCGAATCGTCGACACGCTGTGCGTAACCTGACGCCGGTGCTGCTGAGGAAACTCGAGATCGATGCCGAACTGCGGCCCGTCGTGTCGGCCAGCATCACGCTCGGCGCCGTCGTCGGCGTGTTCGGGGTGGTGTTCGGGGTCGGGGCCGTGTCGGCCGGCGGCTCCGTGCTGCAGGCCTGCGCCATGTCGCTGCTGGTGTTCACGGGAGCCTCCCAGTTCACGGCCGTGAGCGTGATCGACGGAGGAGGGAGCACGGGGTCGGCGATGAGCAGCGCCATGCTGCTGGCGGCCCGCAACGGGGTCTACGGGCTCACGATGGCGCGCCACCTGGATGGTTCGTTGGCGCGGCGCCTGTTGGCGGCGCAACTGACGATCGACGAGTCGACGGCGATGGCGACCGCCCAGGCCGATCCCCAGTCGCGGTCGACGGCGTTCTGGATCACGGGCCTGTCGGTGTACCTGTTCTGGAATCTGGGCACGCTGGTCGGTGCGTTGGCCGGATCGGCGATCGATCCGGAGACATATGGCCTCGACGCCGCTTTCCCGGCCGGGTTCGTGGCGATGGTCGCCCCCCACTTCTCGACCCGCAACGGTCGGGCGGCGGGGGTGCTCGGTGGGCTGATCTGTCTCGTCACGATCCCGTTCGTGCCGGTCGGGGTGTCGATTCTGTGCGCCGCTGTGGCGGTGCTGGTGGGGGTGAGGCGGCCGTGACGCAGTTCGACTGGCCGCTGGTACTCGGCCTGGCGGTCGGGGCGTATCTCTGCAAGATGCTCGGACTCGTGGTGGTCGGCGCCCGCCGCCTGCCGCCCGTCGTCGACCGGTGTCTGATCCTGATCCCAGCTGCCCTGATCACGGCGCTCGTCGTGAAGGACACGTTGTCGGTCGGCCAAGAGCTGGTGCTCGACGCTCGCGCCCTCGGCGTCGGGGCGGCGACGCTGGCAGCGTGGCGCAAGGCACCGCTCGTGGTCGTGATCGTGCTCGGAGCAGCAGTGACGGCTGCTGCGCAGGGCTGTCGCGTAGCACCGCCCGGGGCGGGGTACCGATCGTTCAGGCGGGGGACAGCGAGGCGGCCTGGCGCAACGTTTCGGCAGCGTCTTCGGGGGGCACGATGTTGATCAGTACACCGGTGCCACGTTCGAACCCGGCCTGTGTCACGAGCACCGGCCACACGTGGATGTGCCAGTGGTACTCGCCGGTGTGTGCGTGCGGGGCGGTGTGGAACCCGACGTTGTAGGCAACATCGCCGATCGCCTTGTTCAAGAACGCGGTGGCGTCGCGCAGGGCACGTCCGACGGCAGCCAGCGACTCGTCATCGGAGTCTTGGAGGTGCAACTCGTGGCGCCGGGGGATGATCAAGAGTTCGTACGGTGATCCGCTCCAGTAGGGGCAGATCACAACGACGTCGTCGTTGGCGAACACGACCCGTTCGCCGGTGGCCAGCTCGGCTTCGGCGGTGGTGCACAGCAGGCAGCCGCCCGCGAATCGAGCGAAGGCGCGCTCCTCGTCGAGCACTTCGCCGGGAACGAACGGGAGCCCCAGCAACTGACCGTGCGGGTGGGCGATCGAGGCGCCGGCCTCGCGGCCGTGGTTGACGATCGCCTGGGTGTAGCGGATGTGGGGGATCCGGGCATGCTCGCTGAAGCGACGCTTGAGCGTGAGCATGAACTGTGCCGCGCTGTGGTCGCTGAGGTGATCGAGCGATTGCTCGTGATCACGCGAGTAGACGAACACTTCGTGGATGCCCGTGCCCTCGGCCATCACGTGCACGGGCCCGTCGTGGTGCACTGCGAATCCGTCGTCGCCATCGAACGCCGGATACAGGTTGGGGACGACTCGGATTTCCCAGTCGCCCTCGGTGCCGATCGTTTCGAGCGCCGGCGGCGTGGCTTCTTCGTGGCCGGGGCAGAACGGGCACGGACGATCGGACTCGAAGGCTTGCAGATCGGTGCGTGGGGCGAAGTCGGTCGGGCGCTGTGCCCGCTCGGCGACGATGGTGACCCAACGCCCGGTCAGCTGGTTCAAACGCATCTGACTCATGAGACCCTCAGGATAGGGCAGCCCGCCACGCGAAGTTGACCATTACGACACACACGTCACATCCATCGGCCGCGACGAACCGTCGCTTGCGGATCCGCTACGGCGTCCGGTAGACCGAGACGTGGCGCGGGGAATCGGCTTCGAACGCGACTTGGCCGAACGCTTCCCAGCGTGACTCCAGCATCAGACCTGCTCGGAGGGCCATCGCGTCGAGTTGTTCCGGTGCTGGCATAGCGGATCGACCAGGGGCGCAGGCGCACTCCACCGGCCTCGGTGATCTCGACGAACTGGCCCTCCGCCGACTGGTGTTCGGGGTCGTGGCGCGAGATCGACAACACGACCCGATCGGCCTCGAGCGTTCGCACGGCGATGTCGTCGCCTCGCCGTGGGTGGGTCGTCTGGCACGAACGCCTCGATCACGAATCGGCCGCCGGGTGACAATCTGGCGGCGACCGACTCGAAGCACGCCGCCTGGGCATCGGGTCGTGAGCAGATTGAAGAACGTGTTGTAGGCGACGAACGCGAGGGTGAACGGGCCGCCGGGCAGATCGGTGACCATGTCACCCTGGATCACGCCGATCCGCGATTCGGGGTCGCGCCGGCGCAGCTCGGTGAGCATCGCCTCGCTGGAGTCGATCCCGATCACGGTCAGTCGCGGGGCCCCTCGTGGTAGGCGAGCGGAACCGCCAACCGGCCGGTGCCGACGCCGAGTTCGAGTACCGGTCCCGGCCCGGCCAGCGAGCGCAAGATCGGCGACTGGTCGCCTCGATGTCGGAGATGCCCCGGTACCAATCGTCGTACACGTCGGCGAACGCCGATCCGTAGCTGGTGTCGTCGTAACCCTTCATCGCTAGCCTCTCGTCCGAGCCGCACGGTAGCTCGGGCTGGCGGCCGATCGCCCGCTCGATAGCGTGGATGCGTGGCACTCACGTATCTCGATCATGCGGCGACCACGCCGATGCGGCAGGCCGCGGTCGACACGATGCTGCCGTTCCTGTCCGAGCGGTTCGCCAACCCCAGCGGTTCGCATCGATTCGCCCGCGACGCCAGGCGGGCGGTCGACGAAGCTCGCGATGAGATCGCCGCCGTGTTGGGTGTCGCTCCGGGCGAGGTCGTCTTCACCGGTTGCGGCACCGAGGCCGACAACACGGTGATCCTCGGTGCCGGTGGTCTGGCCGTGTGTGGCGCCGCCGAACACCATGCCGTGCTGCACCCGGTCGAGGAGCACGGTGGGATCGTGGTCGGTGCCGGCGCCACCGGCCACATCGATCTCGATCGACTCGCTGACGCGCTGACTCCCGATGTCGCCGTGGTCAGCGTGATGGCGGTCAACAACGAGGTCGGCACGATCACCGACATGGCGGCGGTGTCGCGTCTGGTTCGGCGTCAGGCGCCCGGCGCGCTGCTGCACACCGACGCCGTGCAGGCGGTGTGCTGGCTCGACCTTCGAGAGATCGCCCCGATGGTCGATCTGATGTCGTTCAGCGCCCACAAGTTCGGTGGACCGAAGGGTGTCGGAATCCTCACGATCCGCGACGGAGTCAAGCTGCACCCGTTGATCAGCGGTGGCGGCCAGGAGCGCGAGCGTCGCAGTGGCACCCACAACGTGGCCGGCATCGCGGCGATGGCATCGGCGCTCACGGAGACCGATCGCGAGCGGGCCGACGAGAACGTTCGCCTGGCTGCCCTGCGCAACCGGCTCGTCGACGGACTGACCGGTGCGCTCGACGGTGTCGTCGAAACCGTGCCACGCGATCACAAGATCGCCGGGTCTGCCCACGTCTGCCTCGAAGGTGTCGAGAGTGAGTCGCTGCTGTTCCTGCTCGACGAGGCCGACGTGTGCGCCAGCGCCGCTTCGGCGTGCGCCAGCGGGGCGATGGAACCGTCGCACGTGCTGGCGGCGATGGGGGTCGATCGCTCGTTGGCGATGGGTGCGCTGCGGATGACGCTCGGGCACACCACTGCGCCGGCCGATGTCGACCGTGCGATCGAGGTCGTGGTCGCCAGCGTGCGGCGTTTGCGACGGCTCGGGGTGCGGCCATGAAGGTGATGCTGGCGATGAGTGGCGGCGTCGACTCGTCCGTCGCCGGAGCGCTCTTGCTGGCCGACGGTCACGACGTCGTCGGGGTCACCATGAAGCTGTGGGGCGGCGACAGCGATACCGGGTGTTGCAGTGTCAGCGACGTCGACGATGCCCGTCGCGTCGCCCAGCAACTCGACATCGACCATCTCGTGTTCAACTTCGGTGACGACTTCAACACCCATGTCGTCGATCCGTACGTGCGCGATCACGCCCTCGGTGTCACGCCGAATCCGTGCATCGAGTGCAACCGTCACGTCAAGTTCGATCGCCTGTTGGTGCGCGCCGAGCAGCTCGGATTCGACGCTGTCGCCACCGGCCATCACGCCCGTGTCGGCCGCACGACCGACGGCGACCGTTTGACACTCGAGCGCGGGGCCGACGCCGCCAAGGACCAGAGCTACGTCGTGCACATGCTCGACCAGCATGCGCTCGCCAACACGCTTGTTCCCGGTCGGCGACATCGACAAGACCGAGGTCCGTCGGCTGGCCGGCGAGATGGGCTTGCGGACCGCATCCAAGCCGGACAGCCAGGACGTCTGCTTCATCACCTCCACAGGGGGCCGCGAGACGTTCCTCGGCGATCGGATCGCGTTCCGGCCGGGGCGTGTGGTCGACACCGCCGGTCGAGCGCTCGGCGAGGTCGAGTCGGTCGAGATGGTCACGATCGGCCAGCGGCGCGGTATCGGGCTCCCCGGTGGCGGCCCGAAGCGCTACGTGGTCGATGTCGATGTGCCGAACACGGTCGTCGTGGTCGGCGACGACGCCGATCTGTTGCGACGGTCGCTGCAGGTTGTTCGAACGACCTGGGTCGACGTTCCGGTCGAGGGTCAGGTGCTGGTGCAGTGCAGCGCTCACGGCACCCCACACGCACGCCACGATCGCACCCGACGGTGACACCGTGGCCGTCACTTGGGCTGCGCCGCAGCGCCGGATTGCCCCTGGCCAGAGCGTCGTGTTCTACGACCTCGACGATCGCTGCGTGCTCGGCGGCGGCACCGCAACCGAGCAGTCCTGAACGGAACGCTCAGCCGATCGGCAGCCGGCGCCTCGCCGCCGCGGTCAGCGCCAGCCCCGGCCTGGTTGGGCTCACCAAGCAGGCCGTCAGGTGGATCGCGTTCCCCCTCGGCTGCTTGGGTGTGGCAGCGAAGATCGCTGTGACCGGCTCGACCGTGGTGATTTCCAGGGCGTGGCCGGCGGCGGGCCCCGTGAGGTCGGCGGCCTGGGTGTCGCTCGCCGCCAACCGCATCCCGGCGATCTCCTGACGACGCAGCATGACGGTCTCCGCCAGAACGAGTTGGTCGTGGATGACGAGCCCGATCGGCACGATCACCAACCAACGGCGCGACAAGCGGTTCCAGCGCGGCCACGCCCACGCTGCGATGCACGAGCGCGAACGCCGAGAGCAGTCCACCGAGCAGCCAGCCACCCCTGGCGATCAACAGCGGGCCGGTCAACACGCTCGCCGCGAACACGGCCCACGTGATCACCACCGCCAACTGGTAGGCGGCCGGCGGTCGCAGCAGGTAGCGATCCTCCTCGCCGTAGGCGGATGCCTGCACGAACAATCGCCCGATCGTTGCCGAGAGCGCCAGCACGGTGGCGATCGATGCCGCACCCACCGCCAACCCGCCCTCGACGGCCGAGGCGCCAGACACCCATGCCGCCACGGTTGCGGGAATCGCCAGCGGCACGATGACGCGTGTCGCGGTGAGGCTGATCACGGCCGGGATCGCCATCGCCGCGACACCGATCAGCCAGATTGCACCGGCACCCCAGATCGCGACGGCAGCGATGTCGGCGCGATGGTCGTCGGTGGCGCTGTCGATCGCGTTTGCGCCGAGCACCAACACCGCAACCCAAACCGCACGAAGGACCCACGGGGCGAGCGAGTCGAATCGAATTGACACGCCGACAGTCTGGCGTGCCGAGTCGGGAACGCCAGCCTCGGTCGTCGCCCCGGTCACGGCGTGACGAAGAAATCGTCATTGTGACGGGTCGAGGTGCAACGATGGAACGGCATGGGAGAGACCGGAACCCGCGGCGGGGCGGTACGACCGTCGGTCGACGAGTCTTCTGCCGCGCCCGTTGTCGGTGCTCGACGTCGTGGAATCGGGTTCGACCACCGGGATCGGCAGCCTGCCGCACCGCAACGCGGTTCAGGCCGTCGAGTTCGCCTTGGCGGCGTACGACATTCCGGCGATCCCCAGCCTGCCCCGACGGTCGCCGGCCGAGTCGTCGATCGCCCAAGCACTGGTCGGTGTCGCAGGTGTCACGCTCGGCCAGTACGGCACGGTCGCTATCGACGTCGCCCGGCTCGACGCATCGGCGCCGGTCGTCACCGACTTGCGGCGTGACAACTTCGTCGGGTTCCGCACGTTTCTGGAAGTCGCCGCCGAGCGTGGCTACACCGGTCCGGTCAAGTGGCAGTTCGTCGGCCCGATCAGCGTGGGCGTTGCACTGCGGCGTGCCGGTGCCTCCGCCGGACGTTGCCTTCGATGTGTCGCTCGAGACCGTTCGCAGCCACCTCAGTGCACTGTCGGCCGCAGGTCTCCGAGGCGCTACCTCACTCGCCGCAGTTGGTGCTGCTCGACGAACCGTTCGCCGATGATCTGATGTCGCGCGACTTTCCGATCGCACCTGACCAGGCGATCGATCTGCTCTCCGAGGCGATGGCCGTGCTGGAGCCGCAGGCCACGGTCGGTGTGCATTGCTGCGGTGATGCCGACGTCGCCACGCTGCTGGAGTCGGGCCCGACGTGTGCTCTCACTGCGGGCGTCGTCGACGCTGGTTCCGCTGGCCGGCTACATCGATCGGTTCCTGCGCAACGGCGGTTGGATCGCGTGGGGTGCCGTTGCCACCGAAGGCCCGATCGGCGTCACCTCGACCCGGTCGTGGCATCAGCTCTCGGCGGTGTGGTGCGAACTCGTGCAGCGCGGCTGCGACCCGACGTTGCTGCGCACCCAATGCTTGCTGACGCCCGAGTGCGGGCTGGGCACCCACAGCGTCAGTATCGCCGATCGCCTGTGCCACACGTTGCGCGATGTGTCGCGTTCGCTGCGCAGTGAAGCTGCAGCAGCCAAGTTCGTGCTGGGTGCCTGACGGTATCTCTACACTCGGGCACGATGTCAGAGATCCACGACACCGTCGTCGCAGCTGAGCGGATCGCCGAGCTGCGAGCACTCGTCGCCCATCACAACCGGCTGTATCACGAGCTCGACACGCCCGAGTTGCTCGACGGCGACTTCGACGCCCTCGCCCGTGAGCTGAGGGCGCTCGAGGCCGAGTATCCCGAGCTGGCCGCCGACGATTCGCCGACCGCCGACGTCGGCGGCACCGCCAGCGTCACGTTTGCGCCGGTCACGCACGCCGTGCCGATGACCAGTCTCGACAACGCGATGGACGGTGACGAGCTGCGGGCTTGGGCCGATCGTGTCGTCAAGGGCCTCGATGGCAGCGTGCCGAGGTTCATCGCCGAACTCAAGATCGACGGGCTGGCGATGAGCTTGCGCTACGAGCGCGGCGTCCTGGTTCAGGCCGCCACGCGCGGCGACGGACGTATCGGGGAGGACGTCACCGGCAACGTGCGCACCATCGACGATGTGCCCGAGCGGTTGACCGACCCCGAACAGGGGCAGGTTCCCGAGGTGGTCGAGGTGCGCGGCGAGGTCTATATGCCGACCGCCGTCTTCGATGCGCTGAATATCGAGTATGAGGCGAACGGCGAACGCCCACTGGTCAACCCGCGCAACGCGGCTGCGGGCAGCCTGCGTCAGAAGGACCCGGTGATGACGGCCAAGCGACGCCTGTCGTTCTGGGCGTATCAACTGGGTCAGGTGATCGGCGGGCCAGAGTTCGCCAGCCATCATGAGACCCTCGACCTGATCGGCCGGATCGGGTTCCCGATCAACCCGGAGGTTCGCTCGTTCGACACGATCGAGCAGGTCGCCGAGTACTGCCTGTATCGCCAGGAGCACCGCCACGACCTCGGCTACGAGATCGACGGTGTCGTGATCAAGGTCGACGATCTTGCACAGCAACGCCAGCTCGGGTTCACCTCACGGGCGCCGCGCTGGGCGATCGCCTACAAGTTTCCGCCAGAGGAGCGCACCACGTTGCTGCGCGACATCCAGGTGTCGGTCGGCCGAACCGGTCGCACCACCCCGTTCGCCGTCTTAGAACCCGTCTTCGTGGGTGGCTCCACCGTGGCGATGGCAACCCTCCACAATCAGGATCAGGTGGCGATCAAAGACGTGCGGCCCGGCGACACCGTGATCGTGCGCAAGGCCGGAGACGTGATCCCCGAGGTGGTCGGGCCGGTGTTGGCGCTGCGACCAGCGGGGATCGAGCCGTGGCAGTTCCCCACGACTTGTCCGTGTCCGCTCGCCAGCACGCTGGTGAGACCGGAGGGCGAGGCCAACACCCGCTGCGTCGAGCCGGCCTGCCCGTTCCAGCGCGACCAGAAGATCATCTACTGGGCGTCGCGCGGGGCGATGGACATCGAGGGGCTCGGTGAGCGAACGGTGCTACAACTCACGTCGGCCGGGCTGGTGAACGACACCGCCGACATCTACCTGCTGACCGCCGATCAGATCGAGCCGCTCGAGGGTTTCGCCCGCCCGAGCGCCGAGAAGCTGGTGGCCGGTATCCAGGAGTCGCGGGCACGCCCGCTCCCGAAGGTGCTCACGGCGTTGGGTATCAAGCATCTCGGCCCGTCGGCGTCGCAGGCGCTGGCCGCCGAGTTCGGCACGATGCGGCGCGTGATGGAGGCCACCGACGAGGAACGTTCGGCCGTCGACGGCGTCGGCGGTGTCATCTCTGCGGCCGTCACCACGTGGTACGCCCAGCCGTCCAACCGCGACCTGATCGACCGGCTGGAGGCGGCCGGAGTGAACTTCGGAAGCGAAGCGGAGGCGGCTGCTCGTGAGGCCGCCAGAGCCGCCATCGAACAGACCCTCGAGGGCAAGGCGGTCGTGGTGACCGGTGCCGTTCCGGGCCACAACCGCGAAGAAGCCGAGCAGGCGATCACCTCGCGAGGCGGCAAGAGCCCCGGCAGCGTGTCGAAGAAGACGTTCGCGCTGGTGGTCGGCGACGGCGCCGGGGCGTCGAAGCTCACGAAGGCGGAGGAGCTCGGGATACCGATCGTCCCCGCCGATCGATTCGCCGATCTCCTGGCGAACGGCGAGATCCCGACGTGAGAACGATCGGGCTGCTCGGCGGGATGAGTTGGGAGAGCTCGATCGAGTACGAACGCCTGATCAACGAGGGGGTGCGAGCCCAACTCGGCGGCACGCACTCGGCCGACCTGATCATCCGCAGCTATGACTTCGCCCGGATCGAGGTGCTCCAGGCGGCGGGTGATTGGCGAGCTGCCGGCGATTTGTTGGCCGCCGACGCCCGGATGTTGCAGGAGGCAGGGGCCGAGATCATCGTGTTGTGCACCAATACGATGCATCGTGTGGCGGACCGGATCGAGGCAGCCATCGACGTGGAGTTCTTGCACCTGGCCGACGCGGCGGCCCGAGCGGTGAGTGCCGCCGGTGTGCAACGTGTTGCCCTGTTGGGCACCCGCTACACGATGGAGCACGAGTTCTACCGCGGGCGTCTGGAACGTCACGGGCTCGACGTGATCGTGCCCGACGAACCAGATCGCACCACGATCCACGACGTGATCTACGACGAGCTGGTGCGCGGGGTCGTCAGCGCCGACTCGAAGCGCAAGTATCTCGCCATCATCGCCACCCTGGTTGCTGCCGGGGCCGGGGGAGTGATCGCCGGATGCACCGAGATCGAGTTGCTGGTCGGCCCCGACGATGTGACCGTTGCCTACTTCCCGACCGCCCGTTTGCATGCCGAGGCCGTGGTCGCAGCGGCGCTCGCCGAGTGACGCCGGGTCAGACTACGTTGAACGTCCAGGAGTAGCTGCGCGCCCGCTGGCGGCCGTCCTCGACCTTCCAATAGATCACCTCGGCGCGGTGCTGGCCTTCGGAGAAATCACGGATCGCGGCATTGTCGCTCGGTGAGAACGTGAGCGTGGCGTTGCCCGGATCGAAGATCGTCACCGCCGGCAGGTCGATCTGCTCGCCGGGCTTGACCTCGGGGGTGCGGAGTTCGTTGATGTTGATCGTCTCGATCTCGAGTCCGTCGATCACCAGCACGCCGGTGTAGCCGGTTGCCAAGTCGACGAACACGTTGCTTTGGCTCAGTACCTGCACCGACTCGGGGACGGGGTCGACCTGTTCGATCAGTTCGGGAAGGTTGGCGCGATCTTCACCGGTGATCCCGACCAGCAGGCCACGCCCGACGAGTGCGATCCCGAGACCCACCAGCAGGATCACGATCACCAACGTCTTGTCGATCCGAGGCCGGACCTCCTGCGAAACGTCGTGATCCGCCGGCTCCGCAGCGTCGGCGATCTCGTCGACAGGGCTGTCGGATGGTTGGTCGGGGGTGTCGTTTCCGGTGTCCTGGTCGGTCACGAGCACCATCATGCCGGGCATCCAGCCAGATCGCTCAGCGCCGTCCCAGTGAGTTTGCGTCGTGGCTGCCACCACACTGGGGAGGGGCAAGCGATAGCGTTCGGGCATCGTGAGTGCCAGCGTGACACCCCCCGGTGACCCGATCGACCCCGCTCAACTGGTCGGCTCGTTGTTCGCTGAGCGTTTTCTGATCCGGGCAATGCAGTCAGAGGGCGCCAATACGGTCATCTACACCGCCCAGGATCAAGAGCACGCACGCCCGGTCACCCTCAAGCTGATCCACTCCAAACTCGCTGCATCGCCGTCGTTCCGCGAGCACTTCGACGAGACGATGCGTTCGATCGCCACCCTCAGCCACCCCAACATCGCCGCCGTGTACGACTGGGGTACTTGCCCCCGTCGGTGATCGCTCGGCGGCGTACGTCGTGATCGAGCACCTGTCCGGTGGCAGTTTGCGCGACCTGTTCGACCGCGGTCGGCGACTCACCCCGTCGCAGGCCCTGGGTGTTGGGCTCGAGGCGTGTCGCGGGCTGGACTACGCCCACCATCGCGGGTTGGTCCACACCGAGCTGACCCCGTCGAAGCTGGTGTTCGGCGACGATCGCCGGCTTCGCATCGTCGACTTCGGTCTGGCGCGCCTGCTCGGTGAGCCGGTGTGGGCGCAGCCCGACTCGGTGCCGACTCACGTCGCCTGGTACGCATCGCCGCAACAGGCCTTGTCGCAGCCGCTCGACGGCACGACCGACGTGTACGCCCTGTGTCTGGCGCTCCACGAAGCGGTCACCGGCGTGCTGCCGTTCCGCGACGACTCGACGGTTGCATCGCTGTCTGCTCGGGTCGGCAAGCTGATGCCCGTCTCCGCCGATCTCGGCGCCCTGGCGGCGGTGTTCGAACGAGCCGGCCGCCCTGACGCCGACGATCGTGCCACGGCGGCCGAGTTCGGCAAAGAACTGCTGAGGGCAGCCTCGAAGCTGCCACGACCCGAACCGCTGCCGTTGCTGTCGACCGGATTGTTCGACACACCGGTCGAGCAGCTCCGTTCGCCCGACGACCCGACCGGCGGCGTGATCCGCCCCGGCGACGAGGGCACCCCAACCACTCCGCCGTTGGTGGTCGTGCCGTTGGACGAGCCCGACGCCGACGACCTCGCCAGTTCGCCGGAACCTGCCGCGACCGCCTGTCGAAACCGGTGCGGACGCGCCGGCGGCGGCGCCGGATGGTCTCGTGATTCTGCCGCTCGATTCGGGCATCGCCGACCCGGCACCGCGCACCCCGGAGGCATGGACCGAAGAACTCGACGACCTGGCCGGCTACTCGCCCACGCCGCAGGCGACCCAGGTGATGACTGCCATCGACGGCGGAGCGCCAACCCCGTCGCGCCGCCGCCGTGTGCCCTGGAAGATCATCCTGTCGCTGCTGGTACTGGCGGCGCTCGGAGTGCTCGGGGTGTTGGCGACCCAGTTGTTCCGTACGCCCGTGTATCAGGTGCCCGATCTGGTCGGCATGCCGCAGGCCGAGGGCCGCAATCTGATCGCCACCAACGGGTGGGAGATCACCGAGACACACGAACGCAGTGATCTCGTACCGGTGGTCGGCCAGATCGTGCGTACAGCACCACAGGCTGGCATCGATCTGGCCGAGGGCGAACCGTTCCTGATCGTGGTCAGCGACGGTCCCACGTTGCGTGAGCTGCCAGATTCGACCGGTGTGTTGTCCAGCGAGGCCCAGACCCGTTTGATCGAGCGCGGACTCACGGTCGATGTCGTCGAGCAGTTCGACGAGGTGGTGCTGGACGGGGTCGTGATCTCATGGTCGGTGCCCGGTGACCCGACCTTGATGGCGGGCGCCCTGGTCGAGCCGACCACGCCGGTCCAACTCGTGGTCTCGCTGGGACCGGCGCCGCGCCAGATCCCCGACATCGTCGGAATCTCGGCGCTCGAGGCCCGCGTCAAGCTCGATTCGATGGGCCTGGTGCTCACCGAGGTCAGCCAGGAGTTCAACGACGATGTGGCCGCCGGGGCGATCATCAGTCAGAGCATCGAACCCGGCACCGAGGTGGCCCGTGGTTCCGAGTTGACTGTCGTGGTGTCGCTCGGCGTCGACTTGGTGACCTTCCCCGACATCAGTGCCGCCCCCAGCTTCGAGGCCGCCGCCGAACTATTGCGGGCAGCCGGTTTCGAGCCGCTCCTGACGTTCGGTGACGCCCAAGGCGAGATCCGCGAGTACACGATCGACGGCGCACAACCAGAACCCGGCCAACAGTTCCGCCGAGGCACCGTCGTCGCTTTCCAAGCCCTGTAGCCGGGCGTGCGAGACACGCACGCTGTCGAGAACCAACCCGACTTCGGGAAACGGCTTGGGATTCTGGGCCAACCATGGGGGCAGCGGGTGTTGGTTGCTACGGTTCGGGGAGCCGGATCCTCTTGGTCGCCGGCCAGTCCGCCGCAGCAGAAGAGGAGCTCCCGTATGGTCGAACTCGAAGGTCGCGTCGCGATCGTCACGGGCGCCGGACGAGGGCTGGGGCGTGAACACGCTCGGTTGCTCGCCGCTCACGGTGCTCGCGTCGTCGTGAATGACCTCGGTGTCGACCCTCACGGCACGGGTGGCGACAGTACGCCCGCCGACGAAGTGGTCTCCGAGATCCGCTCCGCAGGCGGCACGGCGATCGTCGAACTTCGACGATGTCGCCACCTGGGGACGGCGGCAAGGCGATCATCGCCGCCACGATCGACGCCTTCGGTGATCTCGACGTGCTGGTCAACAACGCCGGCATCCTGCGCGACAGCACGATCGTGAAGATGACCGAGGACGACTTCGACGAGGTCGTTCGGGTTCATCTCAAGGGTCACTTCGCCCCCACCAAGTGGGCCGCGGTCTACTGGCGCGAGCAACACAAGGCGGGCGTCGAGCGGCGTCGCAACCTGGTCCACACCAGTTCGACCTCGGGCATCTACGCCAACCCCGGGCAGGCCAACTACGGCCCGGCCAAGTCGGGGATCGTCACGTTCAGCCAGATCGCCGCCAAAGAGCTCGCCAGGTACGGCGTGGTGTCGAACTGTGTCGTACCGGGCGCCCGCACCCGTCTCACCTTGTCATCGCCGGGTCTGTCCGGAAATCATGCAAGCACCACCCGAGGGGTTCGACGAATGGGATCCTGCCAACGCGTCACCGCTGGTGGCGTACCTGGCCGGCGCCACGTGCCCGTTGAGCGGTGAGACGTTCTACGTGCAGGGCGGCACCGTGCGGCGACTGCAGTCGTGGAGCCTGGTCGGCGAGTCGATCGAACACCCGGTGCGCTGGGATCTCGACCAGCTCGACCAGGCAATGCAGACGTTCGACCACCACTTCTGATCGACGAGTGTGCGAACTCAGGTGGTGATCGCCTGGATCTCGGCGGCGACCTTCACCGAGAAATCGTTGGACGGGATCGCCGTCTGCATCGCCATCAGCTTCATCATGTCGCCCTGGACCTTGATCTTTCCGGCCATGAACGACTGCATCGCCACGGTCGGGTCCTGGTCGACCATCATCGCCCTGGCCGTCTCGTAGTCGGTCATCACGACCGCGTCAGGTTCGTCGAGCTGCCCGAGTTCCAACAGGAACTCGCCGCTGCTGGTATCGACGTAGAGATGCACCGTGCCGTCGCCGAACGGTGCCTCGGTGATCACCTGGTTGATGCGAATCGAGGCGGTGATCTCCGGCAGTCGTGCCTGGTAGCGCTCCCGGATCTCGTGAGCGGCAGCCATCCAGTCGTCGGTCAGGAACACGTGCATTCCCGGGACTGTACCGGCTGGTCGCCTGCGCCACGCTCGCGCCGAGATCAGGCCGTGAGGAACGTTCGCGCCGTCGTGATCGAGTCGAGGAACTCGTCGTCGATCTCGAACCCGAGACCCGGCGCAGTGGGCACGGTGACGTGCCCATCGACGACGGTGATCGGCTCGGTCACGATGTCTCGGGCGTAGAACCGGCTGGAGGCGCTGATGTCGCCGGGCAGCGTGAAACCCGGAAGCGCCGCCAGGGCTGCGTTGGCGGCACGTCCGATCCCGGTCTCGACCATTCCGCCGCACCACACCGGGATGCCGCGGTCGACGCACAGATCGTGGATCCGGCGGGCCTCGAGGTAGCCGCCGACGCGGCCGGGCTTGATGTTGATGATCTCGGCCGCACCGAGCTCGATCGCGTCGGCAGCGGTGTGCATCGACACGATCGACTCGTCGAGGCAGATCGGAGTGTCGGATGCCTCCGCCAGGCGGGCATGGCCCAAGATGTCCTCCTCGGGCAACGGTTGCTCGATCAGCAGCAGGTCGAACTCGTCGAGTCGGCACAGGTGCTCGATGTCGGTTCGGCCGTAGGCGGTGTTGGCGTCGACTTGGAGGCCCATGTCGGGGCCGATCAGCTCGCGTACGAGGCGCACCGGCTCGAGGTCCCAGCCCGGTTCGATCTTCAGCTTGATCCGCACGTACCCGTCGTCGACGTAGCCCTGGACCTGGGCCAGCAGCACGTCGAGCGAGTCGAAGATGCCCACGCTGACTCCACTCGGCACCCGGTCGCGGTCACCCCCGAAGAAGGTGTGCAGGTTGGTCGACTCGGATCGCAACTGGGCGTCGAGCACCGCCATCTCGAGCGCCGCCTTCGACATCGGATGACCGGCGAAGCGCTGCAGCAGCTTGCCGACCGAGGCGGCTTCGATCTCGCCGGGTCGGCGATCAGCGCCGGCCAGAAGTGTTCGGTGATCACCAATTCGGCGGCGTTCACGAACTCTGACGAGTAGGCCGGCTCGCTCATCGCGACACACTCACCCCACCCGGTGCCCGTATCGGTGGTGACGTTCAGGAGCATGATGTCGCGGCGGGTTTCGACACCGAAGCTGGTGCGAAACGGCGTGACGAGGTCGATCGCGATCCGACGCAGTTCGAGCTGTTGGAGTTTCATGCGGATTCCTTCGGGGCGATGTGTTCGGTCGATCTGGTGGGGGAGCGCTCAGGTGGGCGTTTCGATGACGTAGTTGCCGCTGCGGGTGAACGATGTGACCCTGCCGTCGGCTGCCAATAGCTCGGTGAAGCGGCGCCGCAGGGTTTGGCGCCATTCGGCGGCCGCCGCCGGGTCGGTGCGCCGCAGCGCCACGATGTCGTCCGGTGTTGCGACCTCGTGCCGCACCGAGTCGGCGGTGAGGCGGGTAGTTGCGACGAGTTGTCGGACGGCCAGGCGACCATCAGCCGGTCGGATTCGTCCTGGGCGTTGATCGAATCGGTCATCTCACCGTAGAAGTTGACGTGGTAGTCGGCGATCTCGGCACCGAGCACCTCGATGTTGAACCAGGCGTTGCGCCGCACGAGCGGATCGAAGGTCCAGGTGATCCACGGGATCTCGTGCTCGGCCGCCCACGCCCGCTGGTGGTGCTTGACAGCTCTGCCGACTCCGCTGTGCTGGATTCCGGGCAGGATTCCCGTGACGTGGCTGTGGAGCGCCTGCTCACCGTCGTGACGGGCGAGAAACCCGAACGAGGCGCCCACGATGGTTCCCGACTCGAACGCACCGGCGACGTAGCCACCGGCGTGTGAGATCGCTCGCAGCAATTCGACGCTGGCGATCGGGGTGACCGAGCCCCAGACCAGCTGGAACACGTTGACGATGGCGGCCATCTCTGGCGCCGTGTCCAAGGTGCGTATCTCGAGATCGGCGTCGCTCACTATCGGGACGGTAGCCGCTCGTGCCTGAGCGTGAGCCGACAGGCGAACTGCGAAAAACCGTTGCGGGGGGATTCGAGCGGAGTGAAGAGGAGCGAAGCGACGTGTCCGCTGAATCTGCAGAGGCACATTGACGTGTCGTTCACGGTGTTGGGTTCGCGGGACCGAGAGCGATAAGCATGGGTCTCTATGGCGAACATCCTGGTCACCGAAGCAATCGCCGAGGGCGGCCTCGACCGTCTGCGGGCCGCCGGTCACACCGTCGACGTGCGGCTCGGGCTATCCGCTGCCGAGCTGTTGGCGGTCGTTCCGGGTGCGAACGCATTGATCATCCGCTCCGAGACCCAGGTCAACACCGAGCTGCTGGCCGCTGGCACGGATCTCGTGGTGGTCGGACGGGCCGGCATCGGCCTCGACAACGTCGATGTCGCAGCTGCCACCAACCGCGGCGTGATGGTGGTCAATGCTCCCCAGTCGAACATCATCTCGGCCGCCGAGCACACGATGGCGCTGCTGTTGTCGCAGGCCCGCAACGTGCCCCAGGCCCACGCTGCCCTCAAGCAGGGCCGCTGGGAGCGCAGCAAGTGGGAGGGCGTCGAGCTGGCCGACAAGACACTCGGCATCGTCGGGCTCGGCCGGATCGGCAAGCTGGTCGCCGATCGCGCCAAGGCGTTCCAGATGCGGCTCGTCGCCTACGACCCGTTCATCGCCGCCGATCGGGCGAAGCAGATCGGCGTCGAACTGCTGCCGCTCGATCAGGTGATCGCCGAGTCGGACTTCCTCACGATCCACCTCCCGAAGACCAAGGAGACCGCCGGTCTGATCAACCGTGACCTGCTGCTCAAGGCCAAGTCGAACCTGCGTGTCATCAACGTCGCTCGCGGTGGGATCGTGGTCGAGGCCGACCTCGCCGAGTGCATCCGTGACGGTGTCATCGCAGGTGCCGCGCTCGACGTGTTCGACGTCGAGCCGACCACCGAGTCACCGTTGTTCGAGCTGCCGTCGGTGGTCGTCACGCCGCACCTCGGGGCATCCACCCGCGAGGCTCAGGACAAGGCCGGCGACGCGATCGCCGACATGGTGCAGTTGGCGCTCAACGGCGATTTCGTGCCGTGGGCCGTCAATGTCGACGCCGCCGAGGCGAACGAGACGCTTCGGCCGTTCCTCCCACTGGCCGAAACACTCGGCCGGCTGTACGGCTCGCTGCACGGCAGCGCTCCCGACTCGTTCGAGATGTGCTGTCAGGGCGAGATCGCCCAGTACGACACGCGAATCCTCGGGCTGGCGGTGCTGAAGGGGTTCTTCGGTCGTATCTCCGACGACCCGGTCAGCTACGTCAACGCCCCGATGATGGCCAAGGCCGCCGGGATCACGATGCGCGAGACGAACTGCATCGACACCGACGAGTACGTCAACCTGATCTCGCTTCGCTGTGGCGACCACAGCATCTCGGGCACATTGGCAGGTCGGCGCAGCGATCAACGCATCGTCGAGGTCGACGGGCACGGGTTCGACGTGCCACCGGCCGAGCACATGCTGGTGATCTCGAACGACGACCGACCGGGCGTGATCGGAACGGTCGGCATGCTGCTGGGCAACGCCAACGTCAACATCGCCGACATGGACGTCGGCCGGATCGCCTCGGCCGACATCGCCGTGATGTTGTTGGCGGTCACCGCTGAGGTACCCCACCACGTGATCCAGACGCTCCGCGACGCCCCCGGTATCTTGAGCGTCAAAGTCCTCCACAGCTGAGCGGACCGGAGTCGCTCGGCTGTCACGACTTCGTGAGGTTGGCCCGGTCGGCTGATTGCAGACGGGTCGCCAGATACGTACTGGTGCCCGAATCGAGCAGTTCCCTGGCGCCGACCATCAGCGCCCCATAGGCGGTGCTGGCCAGCGAACCTCCCGTCGATACGCGGCGCCCGCCGGCTTCGCCGATCTCCGCTACCGACGGTCCGTTCGGCAGTGCCAGCACATTGATCGGCATCCCGACGGCGTCGACGACTCGGCGGATCTGGTCGGTGCTGTTCAGCCCGGGCGCATACAGACAGTCGGCGCCGGCGTCGCGGTAGGCGATCAGGCGGGCGATCGTGTCGTCGAGGTCGGCGATCCCGTGCAGCAGGTTCTCGGCGCGTGCTGTGAGCACCAGCCGGTCACCGCCGACATCGGCAGCTGCCGAAGCCGCTGCGACTCGGTCGGCAGCGATCTCGACCGGATCGATCCTCCCGGCTGGACCGTTCCAGTCCTCGATCGAACAACCTGCGGCACCGGCTGCGTGCAGCAGTCGAACCGTCTCGGCGACGCCATCGAGGTCATCGGCGAAGCAACGCTCGCTGTCGACGTTGAGTGGCAGGTCGGTGGCCGCTGCGAGCACCCGCGTGTGCTCGACCAGTTGGTCGCGGGTCATGCCGTAGTCGTCGCGACCCTGTGACCAGGCGAACCCGGCACTCGTGGTGGCGAGCGCTTCGAACCCGGCCCCCGCCAGCAGCTTGGCCGAACCGACATCCCACGGGTTCGGCATCACGAACACCTGCTGGCGAGCGTGCAGTTCGAAGAAGCGGGTGCGGCGATCTTGCGGTGTCACCCGATCATCCTGCCCGACGATGGGGTCGCGAACCAGCAGAAATCGGACGATGTCGTCACAGCGTCCATAAGGCATCGTCGCGGAGCGCCTGCCGAATGGTGAATCGGAGAGACCTGGCGAGGGCGACTGCGATCAGAAACTATCGTCGAGGCCTTGGAAGACGACCGCGTGCTGCGGCAGTGGATCGACGACGCGGTCGCCTACTGCGACCATCGAGCCGCCCGCAACTGAACACACCGCGAGGCTCGCCCGCAGAACGCCACGTCGACATCGATCATGCGTAACGCGGTGGCAAGCAAGGCGCCTCCATGCCGGAGCGTCGTTCCTCCGGCCGCGATTATGATCGCCGCCATCAAGTGCACACGAATGAGAACACGGCGAAATCCGGTTGGCATCGGAATCCTCGCTGCGCTCAGTTTGTTGCTTGGCGCGTGCGGGGGTGGCGACGACACCACCTCCGGCGATGCTGCTGCGACGGTGGACGACGGTGGTGAGTCGGCGCCGCCCGACGCCGGAGATGGTGGGGAGTCAGGTGGTTCCAGCGACGGTGGTTCGGATGTCGCCGACGACGACTTCCCGATTCCCCGACCCGACGGACTGGTGCTCGACGTGCTGGCGGACTCCGGCATCCCCTCTCCGGGGCAGCGCCAGCTCTACTACGACGGCGACGACTTCGACCGGGTGGTGGCGTTCTACGACGACTGGACAGCCGAGGACGAGGGTTGGACACGCAATGAGAGCGCTGGGATTGTCGTGTTCTCTGGTTCCGACACCGAGCGAATTCGGACGATCAGCATCACTCCGGACCACGACCCCGGCGCACAAGCGGACGGTCCGGTGACGTACGTGCTGCTGATCGACAACGGCTGAGTCGCGGCGGTGCACCGGCCGACGACCGTGAACATGCGGGAGGTCGATCGGCGCCGCCAAGGAGATGAAGAACACCGCTCGCGCCGCCCGACTGCTGGGCGTCGACGTGGTGATCGGATTCACCGGTTCGTCGATCTGGAAGTACCTGGCGATGTTTCCGCCAGCATCGCAAGAACTCGTCGATGCCGGCTATCAGAACTTCGCCGATCGCTGGAATCCGCGGCCTGCTGATGCATCGGCACCGGCGCCTGCTCCCGCGTCTTCGACCCGAATCTCGTTCTTGCCAATGCGAACGTGGCGACGGACCATCCGTGGTCCCTACTGGGACACGGGGTCCCCTCCATTCTGGGGGACACGGGGCCCCTGCTCGGACATAACGGATGGTCCGTCTCACACCATGTTCGCGCCGATCATCGATTCGGGCTAGATAGGCCGGGCATGTTTTTCGGGGCTGGTCAGCCATCATCGAGTTCGACATCGCTGTGCTGAACGCGATACCCGATCAAGACAGCCGACGCGGGCCAGAATCCAGCTCGCATCGCGGCGCCCTGAACGTCACCTGCTCAGGCGCGTGCGGAGAACTGCCTGCGATTTCGAGCGGGGTGGCGCCGACCCTGCCGTCAGCCCAAGGCGTTCGGGCGTTGCGTCGGAGCCGCTCGTGCTGCGTCCTCGACCCGCCCGACGTAGGCGGTCCACCAGTCGGCGTCGACATCGGGCAGATTGTCGACGTCGGATCGATGCCCGATTGCGCCGTCGATCCGCTCGCGGAGGATGTCGGCATGGCCGAGGTGTCGATGGGTCTCGGCGATCATGTGGACGAGGATCCAGTGCAACGTGACGGGATTGACGTCGTCGGGCCACCACGGAACGGTTCCGGTGTCATCGAGGGAGAGGGCGCTGATGGTCGCATCGGCGTGTGCGTGTGCACGTCGGTACATGGCGATGATCTCATCGCCGGTCTCATCGGCGGTGGCGAACATGTCCTCGTTCGGCTCCTCCTCGCGCTCGTCCCACGGGAACCGCTCACCGTGTGGGCGTCCGAAGGTGTCCCCGAAGTAGCCGAACTCGACGACCGCCAGATGCTTCACGAGGCCGAGCAGGTTCGTGCCGGTCGGCGTGAGTGGCCGCCGCATGTCGTATTCCGACACCCCGTCGAGTTTCCACAGCAGAGCATCCCGCGCCAGTTGGAGGTAGCGATGCAGCGTCTGCTTGTCATCAGCGCGTTCCACCGACAGAGTTTGACACAGCGGAACGGCGCTGGACCTGCGAGTTCGAGACGAACCACCTGAGAGAGTGGCCGTTCGGAGGTTCGTGAAGCGAGGCGACCTCCGCGATCGGCCTGGACGAGCTCCGACCACCTGGCGGTGCTCAGTCAGCCGCCTGGGAGCGCGTCGCAGTGACCTCCTGCCCTACACCGGCTGACAACGGAGTGGTCTACTGAGAAGTGGTGGCGAGTCAACGCCCCGGCGGGCCCGCCCACCGATCCGATCGAATCACAGCAGGGAGCCCGAGATGAACAAGAAGGTACTGATCGGCGCCGTCGCCGGCCTCGGCGCCGCAGCGTGCATCGCCGCTTGCGCCAAGTCAGGCAGGTGCCAGAGCGACAGCCAATCCAAGCCGACGGTCGACAGGATCGAAGCGACGAAAGCCGACAGGGACGAGATCCCGACTCTGTTCAAAGACGAAGCGCTCGTCACAACCCCAGCACAGTAACGCCCGACGGGCCTTGTTGACCGGCCACCGCCGACACGACAAGGTGGCGATGCGTCAGATCAGAGTTCCACCAGGGAGGCGCCAAACCTGATCTGAGTCACTCCCACGCGTTTCGCGCGACGCGCGTCACCCCGGTGGCAGGATTGAACCATGCCAAGAGGATCGGAGTTCCCCGGACCGTTCGAAGCGCTCGAGCGCTACCGGGCCGTGGTCGAAGCGTCGGGCAACGGCGAGGTCAAGGGCGCCAAGAACCCCTACACCTCACGCAACGGTCACATGTTCAGCTTCCTCGATGGCGACGGCGTCATGGCGCTGCACCTGTCGGAGGAGTTGGAGGCCGAGTTCCGATCGCAGTACGAGAGCGGGCCGGTCGTCCAGTACGGCCGCACCATGCGAGGCTACTCTTCGGTGCCGGCCACGCTGCTGGGCGATACCGAGGCTCTGCGGGAGTGGTATGACCGGGCGTGGGAGTGGATCGGCACCTTGAAACCCAAGCCGACGAAGAAGGCGGCAGGGAAGCCGGCCAATCCGCGAAAGTAGAGCTTGCGGCGCGTTGGGGGACATTCTGCGCATTGCGGGCCGTCCCACGAACGCGCGCCATCCCGTGCTCGAGGAGCGTCATCCATGTGCCGACCGATGTCGCGCAGCCGGCGTTATGGGGCACTCGCGGACGCGCCGCCGAGTAGGCGTTAGGGGGAGCGATGTTCCGTCCAGTCAGTGCCGTCCCAATATTGCTGGCCGTAGCCGGAGGGAGCCGGGTACCACCCAGCGGGGGGCGATGCTGGCGTTGCGATGTTCTGTGCCACGATCACTGCCGCGTGCGGCCCGTGGTGCACCACCTGGTGTGCCTGACATGCCATGACCAACGCCACGATCCAGCCGATAAACGTCCAGCCGAGCAACAAATCGATCACCCCAATCGCAGCCTGGTTCGAACGACCCCGCGTCGCAGCGATTGCCCACGGAAGCATGTAGCCGATCGTGAGCACTGCGGCAATCCAGGCGATAGCGATGACGGCCCCGCTCGCCGGACGTTGGTCCGTCGTCGCGCCGCCGAAGCCGGAGAGGTAGGTGTTCGCGACGTACCCGAGTTGTGGCGGAGGTGATGCCACTGGCTGCAGAGGAGCCTGCACAGTTGGTGCAGCTGACTGCGGGGGTGGGTGTGACCCCGGCGGCTGCCACTGGGCAGGTGGATCGTGGGGCTGCATGTCTGTCATGGAACCGACCTCCCGGCTGCCACGCTCGCTTGTCTCGGGCAGTCGTCGTAACCATAGAACAGGTCGCCCTCCCACTGGTGAGTGCGAATCCGGCGCCCCGTATGTCGACGCGGCCACCAGCCGGCGTTGGGTTACGCTCTCGGCCACGCCGTCGGGGTAGGTGGTATGTGACGCTCCGATCCCACCGCGAGCTGGCGGGCGACACGTGACGCGTCGTGGCCTCGTGTCGCTTGACCTTGAAGTCTCGATCGAAAGGCGGCAACCTTTGGTACGCGTGGTCTCGTGCTGGAGTAGGTCACGAGAGGGGAATCCGTGAGTGATCTCGAGATAGCTCTGATAGCAGCCTTGGCGAGCGCAGTCTTTGGGGCTCTGTCCACCGCAGTCGTTGGCGGCCTCTCCGACCACCGCTTTCGCGCCAGCCGCACGGAGCTTCTCGGGTCTCCGGAGCTTGACAACGCCGAACACCTGGCGATCGCCGGAGAAGCAGCGGAGGAGCCTCTTCGAGAACTCCAAGACGCTTCTCGCAGCGTCTCAGCGCGCGAGCTCCGTCTTGCGAGCACGGCGGTCAGAGACGCGCGCGCCATCAGCTCGCAGCTCCAGCTATGTGATGAGATCAAGTCTCTCGACTCACAGCTGGGACTGGTTGAACGCCTCGAGGCGGATCTTGCCAAGGACCCTGAATACGCCATACACCACTTGTTTTCCGGGAGCGGAAGGATGGACCTGTGGAGGGACCGAGAGACCGCTGAGCTGCACGTCTCAAGGGCCGATTACAGCGGGCCGATTCGATCGCTCGGCGAAGAGGATCGTCGGGACCTCGAGTCGACGTATCGTGCGTGCCGCCAACTGGGGATCGATGGGCGCGCCAGGGACACGGTTGCCGTCACCGAAGCCCGGGGAATCCTGCATGAGCGCTGGCGCGAGACATTTGACTCTGGCTTCCCTGAGCAAGGTGCGCACGACAAACTGTCCCACAGTGTCTCCGAGTCCGAATACCGCTTGGCTGAGCTGAGGTATGACCAGGCGCGGCATGTGCTGGATCTGAAGTTCTTCTTGGAGCGCAGACTCGGAACTCGAGTTGGCGTTTCGAGGATGCTTCGCTGGCGGAGTGACCGAAAGAGATCGAGAACCGAGTCGATGCACCTCACAGTCAGCCACACTTGATTCGTTCTTCGACATACCGTCCACCGGCGGTTGCTGCGCGCAGCCATCTGTCCACCAAGTGCCGATCCAGCGCACGAGGGCAACACCTGCTCCGAACGCGGTTCACGTGCGAATCGACAGGCGCCGACGCATTTCAGAACCGGCAACCCATCGCGCCGCTCGGCTTCGGATCGCGAACGCGGCCGACCCGGCGGTAGGGGGCGGTCCCAAACTTACAGGGCGATTCGCAACCTTCTAGC
This sequence comes from uncultured Acidimicrobiaceae bacterium, assembly GCA_963700265.1. GTDB lineage: Bacteria > Actinomycetota > Acidimicrobiia > Acidimicrobiales > Ilumatobacteraceae > Ilumatobacter. The sequence goes on from CAVOWX010000018.1 coordinate 477,816, forward strand.
GAGCGCGCTGGACAAGTCCAGCAACTGGATGACGGGCGTGGAGAAGGGATTCATGTTGTTCAAACGAAAAGTCCCAGATGGAGTCGATCCGGACACGTGGTGCGTGTCATTTCGGAACTGATACGGGTGCGATGCGATCGCCGGCCGACCGGCAACGCACTACCCTCCACCGGTTGAACAGACGCACGGGTGTCTCAAGAGCGAGACGGCTCGATCACCCCACCAGGCGTTCTGGGACACCCGTAGCCGGTTGGCAGCTCGGCGTTCGGGTCATCCGCCAGTACCAGCACCAACGTCCGGAACGTCCGGTTTTCAGTCATGACGTGCACTGCGAGGCGTTCGTCACCAGCCGGGTGGGAGGGTGGCGAGTCGGGCGTCGAGGGCGGCCTGCCGGGCGGCGCTGGCGAAGTCGTCGCCGGAGCTGGCGTAGAGAACCGCCCGCGACGAGCTGATCATCAGGCCACGACCATCGCTGGTAGCACCCGCCTCGACTGCCGCTTGCGGGTCGCCGCCTTGGGCGCCGATGCCAGGAACCAGGATCGGCAAGTTACCAACCACCGCTCGGACAGCACGCAACTCGTCAGGGTAGGTGGCTCCGACCACCAGCCCGCACTCGCCGTGCTGGGCCCATTCGTCGGCGACCATCTCGGCGACTCGGATGTACAGCGGTTTGCCGCCGCAGTCGAGCGATTGCAGGTCGTTGCCGCCCGGATTGCTGGTGCGGCACAGCGCGATCACGGCGCCTCCATGGGCGAAGTACGGCACGACCGAGTCGCCACCGAGGTACGGGTTGACGGTCACGGCATGGGCGCCGTACCGGTCGAACGCCTCGCGGGCGTAGTGTTCGGCGGTCGATCCGATGTCGCCCCGCTTGGCGTCGAGGATCAACGTCACGTCTGGATAGGTGTCGCGGATGTAGGTACACAGTCGCTCGAGCGCCGGTTCCTGGCCCTGTGATGCGAAGTAGGCGATCTGCGGTTTGAAGGCACACACCAAGTCGGCGGTGGCGTCGACGATCTCCTTGCAGAACTGGAAGATGGAGTCGTGGACGTTCGCCACCGGGTGCGGAAGGCGGGCCGGATCGGGATCGAGCCCTACGCACAAGAGCGAGTTCGATGCTGTCCACGATCGACTCAGCTGGTCATGAAAGCCCACGTCACAGACGGTAGAGCACGGCGACCGATGTGCGGTGGCAGTCAGGTTTCGATTTTGTGAAAACTGATGGTGGCGTGCCGCTCAGGTTGCGGTCGAACTCATTCCTCGAGTTCGATCGCCGCTGTTGGGCACAGTTCGGCGGCTTCGCGGACCTTGTCGTGCAACGCTTCGCCCGGTTGCTCCTGAAGGATGTAGAGAAACCCATCACTGCGGACCTCGAAGACCTCTGGACAGATCTGCATGCAGCCCCCGGTCGAGGCGCACATGTCGTAGTCGACGGTGACTTTCATGGTGTTTCCCCTGTCAGCATTCTGGTTCTCGGTTCACGACTTGGCAGCACGATAGCCGTCGGCCTCGCACTGGTCGGCACGGGCGTAGCAGCGTTCCGGCACCGTACGGTCGTAGAACTGCCCGCCGGGCACGTGATAGATCCCCGAGTTGTCGTTGGCCTTGATCGGGTACCCGTCAGGACAACTCCCGTCGTCGAGTGGGGCGACCCACAGCGCTTCGCCATCGGCGGCGGGCTGCGGGTCGTCGGTCGGCACGTCAGCAAACGCAGCGATGGTCTCGTGGTCCGGTTTGGGCCATGCAGCCGGTGCCTTCTCGGGTGCTTTCGGAGAGGCGCTGCCGGTGTCGCCGATCGGCGGCCATTCGGGCGCAGCGGACGCCTCGGTGCCGTCCTGGCGTTGCCAGACCGTCCAACCGGCGTACCCGGCACCGCCGAGGAGCGCCAACCAGAACAAGCGTCGCAGCATCGTCATCATGCCCGAACCCTAGACGAGCGCCCAGTTGGGAGTTGTGCCTGGCACAACTCCCAACTCAGCCGTGTTGGCGTTCGAAGGCGGAGAGCACGGCTCTCAGCGAGGCGGTGGTGATGTTGGGATCCTGACCGATGCCCCACTTGATGTCGCCGCCGTCTGCGATCGTTTCCACGTAGGCGACGGCCTGGGCGTTGCTGCCGCGGCCGATCGCGTGCTCGGCGTAGTCGACCACGTCGAACGTCGTTGCCGAAGTGGCTGGTGATCGCGTGCACGAACGCCTCGACCGGCCCGTCGCCTTCACCGAGCAACGTGATCGGCTGGCCGTCGACATCGATCTGGGCCGTGACCTTGGTGTGGTTCTCCTTGGTGTGCAGTTCGTGGGTGCGCAACTTGAACCGTGGCTGCTCGGGGATGTACTCGCCCTGGAACGTGTCCCACATGATGAGCGGGCTGATCTCGGTGCCGGTGTCCTCGGTGACGTGTTGGATCACCTTCGAGAACTCGATCTGCATCCGACGCGGAAGGTCGAAGCCGTGCTCTTCCTTCATGACGTACGCCACCCCGCCCTTGCCGCTCTGCGAGTTGACGCGGATCACGGCCTCGTAGCTGCGCCCGACGTGATGCGGGTCGAGCGGCAGGTATGGCACGGCCCAGTGCGGGTAGTCCTTGCCCTGCTTCTCCAGGCCCTTCTTGATGGCGTCCTGGTGCGAGCCGGAGAAGGCGGTGTACACCAGGTCGCCGACGTACGGGTGACGCTCGGGAACCGGCAGCCGGTTGCAGTACTCGGCGGTGCGGCGCAGGGCGTCGATGTCGGACACGTCGAGTTCGGGGTCGACCCCGTTGCAGAACAGGTTCATCGCCAACGTGATGATGTCGACGTTGCCGGTCCGCTCGCCGTTGCCGAACAGCGTCCCCTCGACACGATCGGCGCCTGCCATCACGCCCAGTTCGGCGGCGGCGACGGCGCAGCCGCGGTCGTTGTGCGGGTGCAGGCTGATCAACACCGAGTCGCGCTGTTTGATCGTGCGGCAGAACCACTCGATCACGTCGGCGTGCACGTTCGGTGTGTAGCACTCGACCGTTGCAGGCAGGTTGAGGATCATCGGACGCTCGGGCGTCGGTTCGATCACGTCCATCACGGCCTCGCACATCTCGATCGCGAAATCGGGCTCGGTGTGGGTGAAGCTCTCGGGGGAGTACTCGTAGCGAATGTCGGTGTCGGGGATCGTCTCCTCCAGCTTCTTGCACAGCTTGGCGCCGTTGACGGCGATCGCCTTGATGCCCTCCTTGTCGAGCCCGAACACCACCTCGCGCTGGAGCGGATTGGTGGAGTTGTAGAAGTGCACGATCGCCTGACGGGCCCCTTGCAGACACTCGTAGGTTCGTTCGATCAGTTCCTGACGGCACTGCACCAAGACCTGAATCCGCACATCGTCGGGGATCAGGTTCTCCTCGATCAGTTGCCGGACGAAGTCGAAGTCGGGCTGGCTGGCCGACGGGAAGCCGACCTCGATCTCCTTGAAGCCCATCGCGACGAGGGCCTGGAACATCTTCATCTTGCGGACCGGGTCCATCGGGTCGATCAACGCTTGGTTGCCGTCGCGCAGATCGACCGAGCACCACATCGGGGCCTTGTCGGTGACGACGCCGGGCCAGGTGCGATCGGGGAGCTGGATCGGCACGAATGCCTGGTACTTGCCGAACGGCATCGGTTTCGAGCTGTGCCTTGTGGGTGGTGGTAGTGGCGGTGGGTGCCATCGTGGTGTCTCCTGAGAAGCTGTTGCGGGTGGTGCGTCGAGTTGGTTGCGAGGGGTGAAAGGGAACTGGCCGGAAAAATGGAAGTGCCCCCGGCCGGGGCGGCGGGGGCGGGCGAACGTGGATATGTGCGCGTTCGCCCTACGTAAGAAGCAGCAGGCTGCGGGCGCTCAAACCAGTCACGTCGTGCACCTTAGTCGCTATCGCCCTCCGATCGCAACGGTGCCGGTACCCTGAGCGAACCATGAACGAAGCTAACGCACGGCCGAGTGGCCGCCAACGTGGAAGCCGGCCCGGGGGGCGCCGCCAGAACACGTCTCAATCCGATGATTCCCGCCGCAATGACCGTCACGGCCGCGGTGACCGCCCACCCCGCCAATTCGACGACGGCCCTGAGCGCACCGGCAAACTGACCAGCACCAACTCGCTGCCGGCGGTCGAGCCGCCCACAGGGTTCTTCGACTTGGGAGTTCCGGCCCGAATCGACGACGGCCTGGCTGCATGCGGGTTCGCTCAGCCGTTCGCGATCCAAACCGAGGCCGTCCCGGTGGCGATGCTGGGCCGCGATGTGTGCGGCCGCGCCAAGACCGGTTCCGGCAAGACGCTGGCGTTTGGCGTGCCGATGCTGGCTCGCATCACCGACACCGCCGAGCCGCGCCAAGCCGCTTGGTCTCGTGCTGGTGCCCACTCGCGAACTGGCGGTGCAGGTCGCCGAGGTGCTCGAACCGATCGCCGCCTTCGCCGGCCAGAAGGTATTGGCCGTGTACGGCGGCGCCAGCCGCCACACCCAGATCGACGCGCTCGCCAAGGGCGTCGAGCTCGTGGTCGCCACGCCGCTGCGCCTGATCGATCTCATCAAGTCGAACGAGGTCGCCCTCGACGCCGTCCAGATCGTGTGCCTCGACGAGGCCGACCGCATGGCCGACGACGGGTTCACCCCTCAGGTCGAGTGGGTCCTGCGTCATTGCACCGGCCGCAATCAGACGATGCTGTTCTCGGCGACGCTCGACGGCGACGTCGGGCACCTGATCCGGCACTACCTCACCGATCCGATCGAGGTCGCCATCGACGAGGCGACCGACACGGTCGGCACGATGCACCACCTGTTCCTCGCCGCTCACCACATGGACAAGGACAAGGTGATCGGGGCGATCGGTCAGGGCATCCCGAAGTTGCTCGTGTTCTGCCAGACCAAGCGCAGCTGCGATCGGGTGTCGAACAACTTGAAGGAACTCGGCGTCAACGCCAGCGCGATCCACGGTGATCTTCCCCAGAAGGCTCGCGAGCGTGCCCTGCAGGACTTCTCCGAGGGCAAGGTGGCGGTGCTGGTCGCAACCGACGTCGCCGCCCGCGGCATCGACATCGACGACATCGGCGCCGTTCTGCACTACGAGCCGGCCAAGGACGTCAAGGACTACCTGCACCGCTCGGGCCGCACCGCGCGTGCCGGACGCGATGGGTGGGCTGTCACGTTGGTCGAGTACAACCAGCACACTCAGGTGCGAATCCTGCAGCGTGGCATGCGGCTGCCGAACATCCCGGCGGTCGAGGTGTTCTCGAACAACCCGAACCTGCGCGATCTGTCGCTGTTCGACAACGCCGCCACCACCTGATCCACCGGTGCCCCGCAGGGTTGCCCCGAGGTTGTTCTGATTGTGGTCTACGTTCGCAGGATGAATCACCGTGGCCCGGCGACCTCGATCGTCTCGGCGCTGTTCGTGCTACTGGGCTGTTCGGGTGGCTCGTCGGAGCCACCGATCGTCGTCGGTACGATCGCTCCACCGCTACCCACGGTGACCCTGGTCGAGGCCGACGACGAGGCCGAGGCGCAGGTTCCGCCGCAAGAGATCGTGCTGTCCGTCACCGAACCGCTCGAGGTCACCATGTCGGTCGTCGTCGAAGCTGACGGGATCGACACCGAGTTGAGAGCGGTGCTCGACCCGACAGCGCTCGAGCGGTCCGATCCGTTCGGAAGCTTCGCCTCGTGTTCCGGCGGTCAACGTTCGTTCGGCCCGTATTCGGTGCTGGTGTCCGCGGACACGGGCGACGTGGCCGCCGCTCGAGTGCTCGCCACCGACGACGTGTCGGGGCCGGGCATCTACGACGCCGACGTGAGGGTCGAACTGCGGTCGGGTGCCTCTCGGTCGGCGGTGGGTACGGTCACCATCGCCGCCGATCTGCGTGCGGGCGAGTTCACCGCCTTCGGTGCGGGTGGTGAGCTGCTGAGTGGTTCATTCGAGTGCCGCGGCGGTGACGACGTCGTCAGCCCCGTTGACGACCACCGACGCGCCTGGAGTGCTCGACGCCGTCGAGGTCGCCGTACTGCTGGTGCGTGGGGAGTCTGAGCGGGTGCTGGGCGTTGCGGTCGACACGACCACGTCGCCCGAAGTCGCCGCTCAATGCCCAGCGGCGATCGATGCGTCCGGTCCGATCGTGGTTCGCGTCGACGGCGGCAGTGGCATCGGTGCAGTCGCCATGTTCGAGCTCACGGGCGGCGACATGCCGACGCTCCGGCTGCGCGGCAGGTGGTACCACCTACACCTTCGAGCAAGTAGTGCTCGCCCTCTCCGACCCGCCAACGTCGGGCACCTTCAGCGCCACAGCCGACGGCGTCTCGGTCGACGGCGCCTTCCACTGCACCTGACTGCCCCCTCCGGGAGGTGGGGTCGAGCTTGACGTCAGGCTTACCCTTGAGGTGCAAGGCATGTCGCCGAAAAGCGAGCTGAAGGAGGCTGCGATGAAGCGGGTATTGATGCTGTTGGCGCTCGTTGGTGGGGTCACGATTCCGGCCGCGGTCGCCGGGGCGGCGCCGCTCACGGCGACGGATTTCGCCGCCGATTGCGCCGCCGACGGTCGCATAGAGGTGACCGGAACCCAGCGCTATGTGGGCGGCGAGGCAACGTTGACCGGCGACTGCCAGGTCGTACTCGCTGCCGATTCCACGTTGGTCCTCAAGAACCTGACGCTGACCGGAACCACGCTGGTCACAGTCGCCACTGCGCCGAACACCACCGTCCGTGTGGTCGACAGTTCGCTGGCGTTCGACGACTTCCTCGAACTGACAGCTGGGTGTTGTGCCGGCGACAGCGAAGTGCCAGAGAACGACGGCACGGTGGTGATCCGTGGCAGCGATCTGGTGGCGGGCTCGATCTACATCAACACGTCGTTCGACTGGCCGAACGGCCGGATCGTGATCCGTGACTCGCAGCTCGAGTCGATGTCGACCAACCCTTTCTTCGGTGTCACCATCAGGTCATCTGACCTTGGCGGCACCGACGGGTCGATCAGGGTGGTCCGCTCGGCGGTCACCAGCCAGACGTTCGTCCAGGTGGCGACCGGCACCAGCGGGCGAACCGTCGTGAGCGACAACACCTTGACCGTCTTGGGCGCCACCGATGTGTCGACCGGCCTGGGCGGCACCTGCATCGCCAAGCACAACACACCTGCCGTCAGCTGCAGCTGATCGTCCGCCTGGCGTCAGCTCATCCAGGTCGGGCGGGTCGACTCGAACTGGTCGATCGCGGCGGCGTGGGTGAGGGTCAGAGAGATGTCGTCGAGACCCTCCAGGAAACGGTGCTGGGTCGGAGCGTCGATCGGGAACGTGGCGGTGATGCCGGCCGACGGCAACTCGACGGTGAGGCGCTCGACGTCGACCACGATCTCGGTCGTCGGGTCGGATTCGATCGCCGCCCAGATCGCCTCGACGGTCGCCTCTGGCAACACGACGGGAATCAGCCCGTTCTTGGTGCAGTTGTTGCTGAAGATGTCGGAGAAGCTGGGGGCGATCACGGCGTCGAACCCGCCCTGCTGGATCGCCCAGACGGCGTGTTCGCGACTCGATCCGACACCGAACGCCGGCCCGGCTACGAGCACCGACGCGCCCTGATACTGCTCCTGGTTGAGCACGAAGTCGCGATCATCGCGCCACGTCGAGAACAATCCTTTCTCGAAGCCGGTCCGCTCGACCCGCTTGAGCCAGTCGGCTGGGATGATCTGATCGGTGTCGACGTCGCTGCGGCGCAGCGGCACGCCGGTGCCGGTGACGATTCGTACGGCTTTCATGACGGAACCTCCGAGTCGGCATGGGTATCGAGGTCGCCAGGCACGGCGAACGTGCCCTTCACGGCGGTCGCCGCGGCGACGGCGGGCGACACCAGGTGGGTTCGTCCGCCGCGTCCCTGGCGGCCTTCGAAGTTGCGGTTGCTGGTGCTTGCCGAGCGTTCGCCTTGGGTGAGTTTGTCGGGGTTCATGGCGAGGCACATCGAACAGCCAGGTTCGCGCCAGTCGGCGCCGGCTGCCCGGAAAATCTCGTGCAAACCCTCGGCTTCGGCTTGCAACTTGACCCGGTGTGAGCCGGGCACGACCATCACTCGTGGCACGGTGACCTGGCGGCCCTCCATGACGGCCGCCGCCGCCCGCAGGTCCTCGATCCGGCTGTTGGTACACGATCCGATGAACACCGTGTCGACCGGGATCTGCTTGATCGGTGTGCCGGGGGTGAGCCCCATGTAGTCGAGCGCCCGCGTGACCGTCTCCCGGGTTGTGGCGTCGTCGAAGTCGTCGGGGGAGGGGATCACGCCGTCGATCGGGCCGACTTGGCCGGGGTTGGTACCCCACGTGACCTGAGGTGTCAGTGTCGAGGCGTCGATCACGACTTGCTTGTCCCACACGGCGCCGTCGTCGGTGTGCAGTGTGCGCCAGTCGGCGACGGCGGCATCCCAATCGGATCCCTTCGGCACGCCGTCGCGGCCGTTGAGGTACTCGAACGTGACATCGTCGGGGGCGATCATTCCGGCCTTGGCGCCCGCCTCGATCGACATGTTGCAGACGGTCATGCGGCCCTCCATCGACAGGTTGCGAATCGCTTGACCGCGGTACTCGATCACGTGGCCGATCCCGCCGCCGGTGCCGATCACGCCGATGATCGCCAGCACGATGTCCTTCGCCGTGACGCCGGCGGGCGCCGTGCCGTCGACGGTGACCGACATCCACTTCGGCCGGCTCTGGGGGAGCGTCTGAGTGGCGAGCACGTGCTCGACCTCGCTGGTGCCGATCCCGAACGCCAGCGCCCCGAAGGCGCCGTGCGTGGCGGTGTGGCTGTCGCCGCACACGATCGTCATGCCGGGCATCGTTCGCCCTTGCTCTGGCCCGATCACGTGCACGATGCCCTGATCGGGGTGGCCCATCGGAAAGTTCGTCACGCCGAACTCGGCGGCGTTGGCGCGCAGCGTGTCGACCTGTTTGGCGGAGATCTCGTCAGCGATCGGCTGGTCGATGTTCTCGGTCGGGACGTTGTGGTCTTCGGTGGCGAGGGTCAGGTCGGGTCGCCGCACCGGCCGGCCGGACAGGCGCAGCCCGTCGAATGCCTGGGGGCTGGTCACCTCGTGGACGAGGTGCAGGTCGATGTAGAGCAGATCGGGCTCGCCTGGCACCGATGCGACCAAATGGCGCTGCCACAACTTGGCCGGCAGCGTGCTCGGTTGGCCTGCCGAGCGGGTGTTGGGATCGTCGTGCGACATTGCCGTCGTTCTCACTTTCTGAGATAGACTTCTTGCGGTATGGACATCGTAACCGGAGTTGGGGTACTCGACAAGGCCGCCCTCGTGTTGCGCGCCGTCGCTGATTGCCCGTGCTCGTTGCAAGAGTTGCAAGCCGCGACCGGGCTGCCACGGGCGACAGCGCACCGGCTGGCGGTCGCCCTCGAGGCGCACGGACTCCTGCGTCGAAACGACCAGGGTCGGTTCGATCTCGGCCCAGAGATGGCCGCCCTGGGTCGAATCGCCTCCGCCCGGTTCCCGTTGGCCGGGCTCGCACTTCCGTCTCTGGAGTCGTTGCGCAGCGAGACCGGTGAGAGCACCCAGTTGTTCGTCCGCGAGGGCGCCAGCCGACGCTGCGTGCTGTCTCTCCAGTCGCCCCACGCCTTGCGTTGGATCGTGCCAGAGGGCGTACTGTTTCCGCTCGAACTCGGCTCAGCAGGTCGTGTGCTACTCGGCGAGATCGACGACACCGGATGGGTGCAGAGCGTCGAAGAACGCGAATCAGGTGTCGCCTCGGTGAGCGCGCCCGTCGTCGGTGTCGACGGTTCGGTGGTTGCTGCCGTCAGTGTTTCCGGACCAATCGACCGGCTCACGACACAACCGGGTCGGCGATTCGGCAGCAGGGTTGTGTCAGCGGCAACCGAGATCGCCGTCGCTCTCGATTCCAGCTCCTGAGCCACCGGATCCAGGCTGTCCGCGAAGTAGGGCGGTCAGTCGATCAGACTGTCCGAATGCGCAACGCCGGCGGCACGACAGAATGGTGGTTCGTACGTCGCGGCTTCCCGCAGGCGATCGCCAACTACACAGCCCGCGACGACGTGTGGACTCGGGCGTGGCCGTTCCTGCTGTTCGTCTTGTTGATCGAGTTGTTCACGAGCTTCGGTGACCGCTTCGAGGGGTGGGCGCAGCTCGGGGTGTTCGCCGCTGGCGGCGGCGTGTTGATCGGGGCGTTCGTAGCGGTCAACCTGCTGCGTCGGCGACCAGCGTTTCGGCTCCCCGACGACATCGGCGTGGTCGAGTTGTCGGTGTTCGTGCTTGCCCCGGCCGTGCTGCCGTTGCTGTTCACCGACCGGGGATGGTCGAATGTGGTGATCTTGGTGGGCGCCAATCTGGTCGTGCTCGGCGTCGCCTATTTGGTCACGTCGTACGGGTTGGTGCCCGCCCTGCGGGTCGGGGTCGTGCAGGCATTTCGGCAGCTGCGAACGGTGACCCAACTGGTCGCCAGAGGGCTGCCGCTGTTGTTGTTGATCACCGCATTCGTGTTCCTCAACGCCGAGATGTGGCAGGTCGCTCACGACTTCTCTCCTGCCTTCTTCGGCATCGCGGTCGGGTTCATGGTGCTGTTGGCGTTGGCGTTCTTGGCGCTGCGGGTCCCCAAGGAGATCAACGAGCTGGCCCGATTCGATTCCTGGGAGACCTGTTGCGACCTGGTTCGCTGCACCGACGCCCCGGTCACCGACGGGCTGATCGTCCCCGATGGGCACCCACCAGACCCTGATCTCACTCGCGTCGAGATGGTCAACGTCGGGATCCTGCTCACGATCTCGCAAGCTGTGCAGACCCTGCTGGTCGGTGCCATCGCCGGCGTGTTCTACGTGGGGTTCGGACTGCTTGCCGTTCGGCGCGACACGGTGTTGCAGTGGACGACGGCGACGGAGCTGAACCCGTTGCTCGAGTTCGGGCTGTTCGGCGAACAGGTCGTGCTCACCTGGGAGCATCTGGCCGTCTCGGGCTTCGTTGCCGCCTTCTCGGTGCTCCAGTTCGCGGTCGCCAGCGTGACCGACGCGACCTACCGCGACGAGTTCTACGACGACGTCGCCAGCGACGTGCGTGAAGTGCTGGCGGTGCGCGCCGTGGTGCGGGCGACGCCTGCCGGCGCAGCGAGCGCCGGCGACTGATCCGACGACGTCAGTAGACGCCGACGACTTCGGCGACCACGATCAGGTCGATGCCGGCCGGTAGGCCGAGGCTGGCGTCACCGTCGGGCCCGAAGCCCTGTTCGGGTGGCACGATGATCGATCGCATCGTGCCGACCGTGGCCCCTTGGAGGCCGACGAAGATGCCGTCCAGCGTGGCGCCTTCTTCCATCACGATTTGAAGTGGGTCGTTGCGTTCCCACGAGTTGAACAACACGATCTCGTTGTCGCCGCGGACCAGTAGCAGGTGCACGACCGCCGTCTTGCCGAGTTCGACGAGGGCCCCGTCACCGACCACGATGTCCTGGGTCGTCACCTCGGTGGCGCCGACCGAGGGTTCGAGTTGCAGGTCGAGCGGGGCGTCGTCGGCTGTGACCGTAGGGATCACGGCACGCACTTCGATGATGAACGACAACGCGTCGCCGGGTTGGATGACGTCTCCAGGGGGAGCGTCGCCGTATGCCAGCTTCGACGGAATGTCGAGCTTGATCAACGAGCCGGCTTGGGCACCTGCCAGACCCTGATCCCATCCCGCAATGACGCCGCCGCTCCCGAGTGGAAAGTCGAGCGGGACGTCCCTCGTGTAGCTGGTGTCGAAGATCAGCCCGTTCTCGGCACGCAGGCCGGTGTAGTCGACGATCACGGTGTCGCCCTCGATCGCCTGTCGGCCGATACCGGGCCGGATCACGTACGCCGCCAACTCGTCCGGGATCACGCACGGGCGAATCGCGGGCGGGATCTGCCCTTCGATATAGATGGTCGGGTCGGGGGTGTCCTCGCACTGATCGCTGGTGATCGGGATCACGATCGTGGTCGACGGACCCGTCGTGGTCACAGGAACCGAGCCACCTGACTCCGTTGATGTGTCATCACCGCCGCCGCACGCTGCGACGGTCAGCAGAATGGCGGTGAGGGCCAGCGGGAAGGATCGGCGCATGGAGCGTGACGCTACCGGGGGGTTGAACCGGGCATGCGGCAGCTCAGCGGACGCTCAGCCAGGAGATTCAGCGGATAGGTCACTTTGCTCTTGTTCACTCCGCACGAATCTCCCCGTCACGATTGGTCGCAGTTCGCCTATCGGCTCATGCTCCAGGCAGCTTCCGCCTCGCCGATCGAACTCGATGGCGGACCGTCGACGAACGGCCACAACTCCTCGGCGATCTTGCGGTAGTTGCCGGTCGAGCCGAGCTCCCCGAGCAGGGCGTACAACCCGAGGTTGATGCGTTGGATGAACACGAATGCCTTGGGCACGGTGGCGTACTGGCTGATCGGGCTGGATCGGTCGAAGGTGTGGCGAACGATCCCGCTGGCGTACTCGCCCGACCAGGTCATCTCCCGATCGACGCGCACGGGTTCGTAGAACTGTTGGAAATACTCACCGACCTCATCGGTGTCGACCGGGGCGTTCGGCCTGAGCATGCCGGCCTCCTCGACGATTGTGCGGAAGCTGGCGTAGTCGTGATCGACGGCGGCTGCCTTCACCATCCCGGCGAAAGCGTTCATCTCGGCGTCGGTGAAGTGCTTCACCAACCCGAAATCGAGGAACGTCACACGCCCGCCGCCGTGGAACAGGTAGTTGCCGGGGTGCGGGTCCCCGTTGAAAGCCCGCATCCGGTACAGGCTGCGGAACACGAACCGGAAGATCGTTTCGCCGGCGAGGTCGCGCTCGCCCTGATCCCAGGTCAGCAACTCGTCCCAGGTGTGCCCGCTGACGAGTTCGGAGGTCAGTATCCGGCCGGTCGAGAAGGCCGGCATCACCTCCGGCACGTGGATGTACGGGTGGTCGCGGTAGTAGTCGGCGAAGATCTGCTGGTTGCGGGCTTCGAGCCGGTAGTCGAGTTCTTCGGTCAGGCGTTCCTTGATCTCGGCCACCATGTCGTCGGGGTTGAGCCCACCAAAGCCCTGTTTCAAGATCGTGCCGAGCATGCCGGCGTTCTTGAGATCGGCGCTGATCGCCTCGTCGACGCCTGGGTACTGCAATTTCACGGCAACCGGCACGTGCTCGCCGGTATCTGGATGAACGGCGATCGCCCGGTGGACCTGTCCGATCGACGCAGCCGCGATCGGGTCGGGGTCCCAGTCGACGAACACCTCCGACGCCGGTCGACCCAGCTCGGCCAGCACCACGCCTTCTGCCAACTCGCGTGACATCGGTGGTGCCGATGTGCGCAGCTGGGCCAACGCCATCCGCATCGGCTCGGGGAGCCCCTCGTCGAGGTAGCTCGCCATCTGGCCGAGCTTCATCAGGGCACCCTTCATGTTGCCGAGTTCGTCGGCAACCGCGGTGGCCGTGGTCAGCCGCCGTTGCTCGTCGAGTTCGACCCGCCGCTCGGTCGATGCGAACACCTTGCGGGCCGCGGTCGAGGCATGTGTGCCGGCGACCTTGACCCCGAGCTTGGCCACCTTGGCCGATCTTCCCGCCCACGACGTCTTCAGCACCCCGTCAGCGTACGCAGGATCGAACGATCGCGTCCGCCGGAGTCCGGACGCGACCGTGGCATCCCGGTCGCCCGGGACGCCACGGCCTTGTGTTCTCAGCGGCCGGGTCTGACCACTCCATCGGAGTCGTCAGACGACGCCGATCAGGGGAATGGGAGGATGATGATGAACGGCGCGTAGGACGTCGGGTGGAACGTCGCCGAGATCTGAACATCGTCGATCCGTACGTCTCCGAGGATCTCGTCGCACACCAGGCTCAGCGTCTGACCAGAGGTGAACAAGAACGGGTTGTCGGCCACAGCGATCGGCATCACCCGGTGCGCTGAGAAGGCGGAATAACCCTGGATGCCCGTGTTGCGGTCAGCGAGTTGGATGAACGGCAGGTCGATGTCGACCGCGCCCGCAGCCCCCTTCTGGAGCTGGCAAAACGCCAAGTCGGGAATGGCGGCATCGTTGTTGAGCCAGTTGCCGGTCACTTCGATCGAGACGTACCCATCGGAGGGCACCCGCATGATTGTCGAAATCACAGCTGCCGGCGTTCCCGTGAGGGATGTCGGTGCATTCGACTGGTTGTAGCTGATCCCCGACTCGTTGGTGATGTCCGTCGAGCTGTGTGAGTGGTCGGCGTAGTAGCCGACGATGTCGACGATCACGTTGACCGTGCCGATGTTGTTGTACATGTTGATCGCACCGGCGGCCGTGAGACCTGTGGTGACCGAGTTCGGCACGGGTGGTGCGCCAGGGATCGGGTTCAGGTGCGACGCAGTCGGCCGGGCGCCTTCGCCCCAGATCGTCAGGTAGCTGCGCTCGGTGGCGCCGAGCGCCGTCACGTTCAACTCCAGGCCAGTCGCCGAAGTCGGGATGCCGACGCAGTTGCCCTGGTTGCCCTCGGCCATGATCACCAGTGTCTCGGCGGCACCGACCGGTGTGTTGCGTGGCCCGACGTTGTCTGGTGCGGGTCGCGTGTCGGCGAGTCGGCACGGTGTGATCGGAATGAAGGCGGTCGCTCCGGCCGGCGACGTTGCCGAGACGAGGCCGATGCCGCCCGCCCCCAACGTAATGGCAACGGCTGCTCCCACCGCGGCCCAGCGAGTACGGATGTTCTTGGTTTCCATGTTTCCCCTCGTCTCTGGTTTTGTGAAGTGGTCAAGACCCACTATTGCCCGGTCTGGGTGCCAACGTCGAGAGAATTCTGAGTGATATGCAGGAACTTCACTGCGAGTTGACACTTTAGGGGTGGATGCGAGACGCCAGACGCCTGGCATCCGCGTCAGCAGCGCCGACGGCTGGCAGCGCCAACGGCGCGCAAGAGTTGCGGCACGAAACGGTCGGCTCGGGCGGCGACCGCGTCGTGCTGGCCGGCGACTCGAAACGCCTCGGCGTCGGGAATCCACTCGAACAGCTTGACCTGTCGCCGAATCGGGACGATCGGGTCGTTGAGCGTGACCACGACCGAGGTCGGCACGTCGACTTCGTGCAGCCAGTCCGACGACGAGAACTCGCCGATCGCTTTGCCGGCCTCGAGGATCATCCGCCAGTCGTGTTGGGCGATCTGCTCGGCTGCCCACGGCCCCCACGACTCCGAGCGGCGCTGCAGGTACACCTGGTCGGTGATCCAGTCGCGGGCCTGACTCGGCGTGTAGCGGGCGAGTGCTGCCAGGCCGGTCAGGCCGACGAACGACATCCGCTCCGGTCGCCGGCCGGCGAAGTAGGGGGCGGTTGCGCACAGCACCAATCCGTCGACGCGATCGCGGTGTTGTCGCCAGGTCAGCTGGGCGATCGGACCGCCCATCGAATAGCCGACCGGGATGAACGTGTCGACGCCGAGCAGTTCGGTCACGGTGGCGACGTCGTCGGCACAGTCCTCCAGACGAAAGGCGCGCTTGGTGCGCAGGCCGCGGGCGTGACCACGATGGTCGAAGGCGATCACCCGATAGCGCTCGGCGAGCGCCGAGTAGCACGTGAACCAGTTGAGATCGGCCGAGGCGGTCCAGCCGTGCAGCAGCACGACCGTTGGAGCGCCGGCGGGGCCGGGAGCATCGCGGACGAACACGGTCCCCAGCCCGGGGAGTTCGAGTTCGTGGCCAGGTGGCAGGCGCGACGTCGGGTCGACCGTGGTGCCGAACGACAGGTCGACGGTGTCGCTCAGAGCGACTCGACCTTCAGCACCGTGATCGTGAGCGACCCGTTGGGCGCCTCGTAGCTGACCGTGTCACCTTCGCCGGCGGTGTGCAACACGGCACCGAGCGGGCTGGACGGGCTGATCACATCGGCACCGTCGATCTGCTCTTCCAGGTTGCCGACCACGTAGCGCTCGGCCATCTCGGGGGAGTCGCCTTCGTAGAGGATCGTGTAGACCGACTGGTCGGCGACGATCTCGGCGTTCTCCAACAGGTGCTCGAGTTGGCGGATGCGACCCTCCATGTGGCCCTGCTCATCCTTGGCGGCGTGGTAGCCGGCGTTTTCCTTGAGGTCGCCCTCTTCGCGGGCTCGCTCGATCTTTTCGGCAACGTCGATCCGGCCGCGGGTGGTGAGGTCGTCGAACTCCGCCTTGAGCCGGTCGTAGGCGGCGCGGGAAAACTGGTGGGTCGCCATAGGGAGAGCATCCTACCGATCAGGCGTAGCTGCGGAGTTCGACCACGTTGCCATCCGGGTCGGTCACATAGACCGACCATCCGACACCCTGGGCGCCCCAGCGTTCGGCTGGCCCTTCGACGACGTGAAAGCGGGCGTCTGTCGCCACGGCGTCGACGTCGGCGCGGTCGACTACGAGGCAGAGATGGTCGATGTTCTGGCCGGTCCGCGCCAGCTCCATCAGGTCGATGATGGTGCCGCTGTCGATCCGCACCGATGGAAACGGCGCGCTTCCGGCTCGCCACTCGTCGACCCGCTCGACACGAAGCCCGAGCAGTTCGGTGTACCAGGTGATCGATCGCTCGACGTCGCCGACGTTGATCACCAGGTGATCGAGTCCACTCACGTTCATCGCCTGTGACGGTAGCGCACGGAACCTCTAGATTCGAGGGCCTATGACACACAGGATCGCAGTCATCGGTGGGGACGGCATCGGCCCCGAAGTCACGGCACAGGCCATCAAGGTGGTGGAGGCTGCCGGAGTCGAGTTGGACACGACCGAGTTCGACCTGGGTGGAGCCCGTTATCTGCGCGATGGGGAGGTTCTCAGCGACGAGGTGTTGGCTGAGCTGGCGGGCTTCGATGCGATTCTGCTCGGCGCCGTGGGCACTCCAGAGGTTGCGCCGGGTGTGATCGAGCGAGGGTTGCTGTTGAAGATGCGGTTCCAGCTCGACCTCTACGTCAATCAGCGTCCGTTCCAAGGCATCGCCCCTGGGCACACCGAGCCGCACGATTTCGTGGTGATTCGGGAGAATACCGAGGGGCCGTACGTCGGTGAGGGCGGTGTGCTGCGCAAGGGCACCGCCAACGAGGTCGCCACCCAGGGCTCGGTCAACACTCGAATGGGCGTCGAGCGTTGCATCCGCTACGCCTTCGAGCTGGCGCAGGGCCGCCACCGCAAGCACGTCACGTTGGTGCACAAGACCAACGTCTTGACGTTTGCGGGTGATCTGTGGGAGCGCACGTTCAACGAGGTGGCGGCCGATTACCCCGACACGGCAACGGCGTACAACCACGTCGATGCGGCCTGCATCTACTTCGTCCAGGACCCGCATCGCTATGACGTGGTCGTCACGGACAACCTGTTCGGTGACATCCTGACCGACCTCGGCGGCGCCGTGTCCGGCGGGATCGGGTTGGCGTCGTCAGCCAACCTCAATCCGGCTCGTACCGGCCCGTCGATGTTCGAGCCGGTCCACGGATCGGCGCCCGATATCGCCGGCCAGAACAAGGCCAATCCGACCGCCGCCATCTTGTCGGCGGCGCTGATGCTCGACTTCCTCGGTGAGACCGCTGCCGCCGACCGGATTCGGGCCGCCTGCGAGGCCGCCGATACCGGCAGTACCACGTCGGTGGGCGACGCCATCGCAGCCCGAGTGAGAGGATAAGCGTCATGCCGATTACCCCGACCCCGAAAATCTGGATGAACGGCGAGCTCGTCGCCTGGGAGGACGCCAAGATCCACATCCTGACCCACACGCTGCACTATGGCACCGGCGTATTCGAGGGCATCCGTGCCTACGCCACCGCGCAGGGCCCTGGCGTGTTCCGACTGACCGAGCACATCGCCCGCCTGCACAACTCGGCCAAGATCGTCGGTATCGAGATCCCGTACTCGGTCGACGAACTGGTCGAGGCCGTCAAGGCCACGGTCGCCTCGACCGGACTCGACTCGTGTTACGTGCGCCCGATCGCCTACTTCGGGTACGGCGAGATGGGCCTCAACACGATCCCGTGCTCGGTCGACGTGTCGATCGCCTGCTGGCCGTGGGGCGCCTATCTGGGTGACGACGCGGTGACGAAGGGGGTGCGGCTCAAGACGTCATCGTGGACCCGCCACGACCACAACATCATGCCGCCCGCCTCGAAGACCACGGGCAACTACGTCAACTCATCGCTCGCCAAGGTCGAGGCGTTGAAGGCCGGGTACGACGAGGCGCTGATGTTGGCCCCCAACGGCCTGATCGCCGAGTGTTCCGGGGAGAACGTGTTCGTCAGCCGGCACGGCAAGCTGATCACGCCGCCGCTGTCGGCCGGGGCGCTCGAGGGCATCACCCAGAGCACGGTGATGACCCTGTGCGACGAACTCGGCTTCGAGGCGGTGTGCGACAACCTGGCCCGTTCCGACGTGTACATCGCCGACGAGATGTTCCTGGTCGGCACAGCGGCCGAAGTCAGCTCGGTCAACTCCGTCGACGACCGCAGTATCCCGTGTCCCGGCCCCAAGACGCTGGCGATCGCCGACCTCTACGCCAAAGTGGTGCGCGGCGAAGTTGCCAACTATCGACACTGGTGCGAACTCGCCGTCTAACGCCCCGCCGAGTCCGTGCCCCGGCTGCGACCGGCTGCCCGGTAGTGCCGAGTATCCGCAACAAATCGCATCCGGTAACACCCGGTGGTTCCCGAGCCGATTTGTTGCGCCGAGGTGCCCCCAGAGAGCGAGCTGGGCTTCGAGGTTGTCGGAGGCCGAAAACGAGAGCGGCCCCGGGCGGTGCTGTCAGCTTTCGCCGACGCACAACGCCCGGGGCTACCCAAAAGGTGGAGCGGTCCACCACTGACCGATCAACGGGCGTTAGCCTGCGTCTCGATCAATCACATCGCCCGTCGTGAACCCCAAGGGGTTTCGGCGGGCGATGCCCTTTTCGGCCGTCGCTCGGTTGCCCGAACCGCTGCCGTTCGACCTGCACCCACCGGTTGCCCGGCACACACAGTCGCCCCGACTACTTCGGCCGGTTGCCCAGCCTCCGTCGCCGGAGTCGAAGCCCGGTCTGTCGGCGAACCGACCCCGTTGCCTCTCGGCGTCACACCGGTTGCCCGGTGCAGGTGTCGCCCGGTCGCTTCCGTCGGTTGCCCGACCTCCGCTTCCGAGACGGAGCCCCGGTCTGTCGGCGAACCGACCCCGTCGACCCCTCGACGCCGTTCACGCTGACCCGGTAAACCGTGTCATCGTTCGACGCCGCCGGACTTCGTCCGAGTTCGCAGTTGGGGTGCTCGCTCGGTCTCCGCCCGGTCACCTCTCCGCCCGTGGCCCCCGGTTGCCCGGCGACTCGGTACTTCGAAGCATGTGGCTTCTCGCTCCGACCGGAACCGCTCTCGCCTCGTGGATCGGGTCCGTTCTCCGTTCCGCCTGCCCCGAAGGACGAACTTCCCAGACTCGGTCTCTCGACCCCGGTTTGCGTGCGCTCTCCGGTACGAGAGATACCTTCGCGCCCGGGAAACCGCAGGTCAAGAGGTATTTTCGAATCCCCAGGGTTATCCACCAAACTTCTCTGGAAATCCCCAGGAATTCGCGTTTCATCCACTGCTCATACACAACGTCGTGCACAGGTTTGTCCCCAGCCCAACCCGCCCTGGTCCACCCCAAAGCCCGCCGCCGCGCCGGCGACGATCGAGTCGATGTGGCGTCGCGGATTGACGATTGACCATTTGCGGGGTTGAATGGGTGACCGATGCGCACCCACCTCGCCATCATTGCGATTCCCTAGAGCACGTGCCACCCACGTGCTCGTTGTGCCGCCCACGGGCGGCTTTTTTGTTGCTCCGGCGACCTCACCACCGAAAGACACCAACATGCAGAACGAAACCACCCCGTCGGCACAGCGCACCGCGGTGGAGATCTTCGACACGACCCTGCGCGACGGGCTTCAGGTCGAGGGTGTCACGGCCACGGTCGACGACAAGCTGCGAATCGCCGAACAACTCGACTATCTCGGTGTGCAGTTCATCGAGGGCGGCTGGCCGGGAGCCAATCCGAAGGACATCGAGTTCTTCGCTCGGGCAACGACCGAGTTGAAGCTGTCGACGTCGACGTTCGTGGCGTTCGGCTCGACCCGTCGGCCGCGTGGCAAGGTCGACGACGACCAAACATTGCAGCACCTGCTCGACGCCAAGACCGCAGCGGTGTGCATCGTCGCCAAGAGCTCGGACTACCACGTGACCGAGGCGCTCAAAACGACGCTCGACGAGGGGGCCGCGATGATCGCCGATTCGGTCGAGTTCTTGCACAGCCATGGACGTCAGGTGCTGGTCGACATGGAGCACTTCTTCGACGGTTTCAAGTCCAACCCCGAGTTCTCGTTCCGGGCGCTCGAGGCCGCCGTGCTGAAGGGTGCGTCGCACGTCGTGTTGTGTGACACCAACGGCGGTTCGCTTCCACACGAGATCGAGGAGATCGTGGCGACGGCGTATGCCCACGTCGGCGACGACGTCACGATCGGCATCCATTGCCATGACGACACCGGGTGTGCGGTCGCCAACTCGATGGCTGCCGTGCGGGGCGGGGCCCGTCACGTGCAGGGCACGCTGAACGGGCTCGGGGAGCGCACCGGCAACGCCAACCTCACGTCGATCATCCCGAACCTGCAACTCAAGCAGCACTATGTGTGTCTGCCGGAGGGTCGGATGGAGCGACTCACCGTCGTCTCGCACCGCGTTGCCGAGACGCTCAATCGGGCCGTGAACCCGCAGGCGCCGTACGTCGGGTCGTCAGCATTCGCCCACAAGGCCGGGCTGCACGTCAGCGCCATCGTGCGTGCCAAGGACGCCTATGAGCACGTCGATCCCGAATCGGTCGGCAACGGCACCCGCTTCGTGGTGTCGGAGATGGCCGGCAAGGCGACGATCCAGATGAAGGCCGACGACCTCGGGCTCGACCTCGACGGTCCGGCGATCCTGCAGGTGATCGACGAGCTCAAGCGGCTCGAGCACGAGGGCTACCACTTCGAGGCGGCCGACGCGTCGCTCGAGCTGCTGATGCGGCGGGCGATCGGTTGGAAGCAGGAGTTCTTCTCGGTCGAGTCGATGCGGGTGATCACCGACGAGTTGGCGACGGGCGAGTTCAACACCGAGGCCACGGTGAAGGTGTGGGTCGGCGACGAGCGCTTCGTCTACACCGCTGAGGGCAACGGACCGGTGAACGCCATCGACACCGCCTTGCGGCGTGCCGTTCAGAAGGCATATCCACGGCTGGCCGACATTCACCTCACCGACTACAAGGTGCGGATCCTCGACGGCGGCGATGCCACCGGCGCCGTCACCAGGGTGCTCCTGTCGGCCACCGACGGCGAACACGACTGGACTACGATCGGCGTCAGCGCCAACATCATCGAGGCCTCGTGGCGAGCCCTCGAAGAAAGCCTCGTCTACGGCCTCCTCCACGCCCCCTGAGTTGGGAGTTGTGCCAGGCACAACTCCCAACTGGTCCGGTGGTTACGATGAACTCGCTATGGCTGCACCGAAAACTGCTCCTGCGGGAGCCCGCGAATCGCTGTACTACTCATCTCCGGACGTCGTGCCTTCGGGCTGGGATCCGGACCGTCCCGGCGCTGTCGAGGGCCTTCAGCCGACGGGTCCCGGTCTCGGCGCGCAGGGCCCCGACCAGGGTTTCGCACTGACGATCGCCACACGGCTGGCACCCAAGCTGCATCTCCAAGACAGCGAACGGCTCGATGACGCGATCCGAGGATGCCTGCTGATCGCACTGCGGCGGGCGTCGTTGTTCAGCCGGGCGCCGGTCGTTCACGACCTCAACGTGGCGTTCACGATCTGGGGATACTTCGACGAGCAGCCACCGGCGGAGCTGATCGAGCGTCGAGCGTCGCTGTTCGAAGGCGTCGGCAACGTCAATCATCACTACGCTGAGGGCCGGGCGATCGCCGACCTGGTGCCCGAGTCCACGTTGCGACTCACCCCGGACCAAGCCACTGCGGCATACCCCGCCAGTTGGCGTGCCCTGACCGGCGCGTAGCGATTCGGAGATCGGCACCAAGCGTCATCGTGGCGGTGGGCTCAGCGGTTCGTGTCGTCGTGAGTCCTGCGAGTTCTCTACGGTCTGGACATGCAGATCGGCGCACTCATCTTTCCGACCGACCGAACGATTCGGCCGGACGTGCTGGCTCCCGAGCTCGAACAGCGTGGGTACGACTCGTTCTGGGTCGCCGAGCACACCCACATCCCACTCGGTCGGCGCACGCCGTACCCCGGTGGCGGCGACCTGCCCGACATGTACTGGCGCACGATGGATCCGTTCGTCGCACTCACGGCTGCGGCGCTCAGCACCACCACGCTGAAGGTCGGCACCGGGATCTGCCTGGTCAACCAGCATCATCCGATCAACGCCGCCAAGCAGGTTGCCTCGATCGATCTGCTCTCGGGCGGGCGGTTCCTGTTCGGTGTCGGCGTCGGCTGGAACGAGGACGAGATGGAGCACCACGGCGTCGACCCCGCCAAGCGGCGCAGCACCGCCCGTGAGCGGATTCTCGCTATGAAGGCGCTGTGGACGCAGGAGGCTGCCAGCTTCGACGGTGAGTACGTCCAGTTCTCCCCGAGTGCCTCGAACCCGAAGCCCGTCCAGTCACCGCATCCCCCGGTGATCATGGGTGGTGGAGGAGGACCGGTCACGTTCCGCCACATCGTGGAGTACTGCGATGGCTGGATGCCGATCCATGGCCGCACCGATCCGCTCGAGCGGCTGCCACAGCTGCGCCAGATGTGTGAGGACGCCGGCCGCGATCCCGATTCGATCGAGATCGGGATCTACGGATGCCCGATGCGGGCCGATCTCGTCGATCGCTACCGCGAGGCCGGGGTCGATCGCCTGATCTTCTGGCTCCCCGCCGACGACCCCGACACCGTGATGTCCGCCGTCGAACACGGCGCCACCCTGATCGCGTAACGGATTGGTGTCAGGGAACCCAACGGATACGTCGCCTGGCGAGCGGGTTGGGGCGGGGCGGGTAGCTTTGGCTGCATGTCGACTCCTTTGGTTGGGCGGGTTGCGCCTGCGTTCACGTTGCTGGATCAGAACTCGGAGCAGGTCCGCTTGTCGGGTCTCAAGGGGCGCCGCGTGCTGGTGTACTTCTATCCCCGTGCCGATACGCCGGGATGCACCACTCAGGCGTGCGGTTTGCGCGACATCGCGTCGGAAATCGGTGACACCGTGATCATCGGCGTCAGCCCCGACAAACCCGCCAAGCTCAAGAAGTTCGACGACAAGTACGAGCTGGGGTTCACGCTGGTCAGCGACCTCGACCATGCGATCGCCGAGAAGTATGGCGTGTGGGTCGAGAAGAAGAACTACGGCAAGGTGTACATGGGCGTGCAGCGCTCGGCATTCCTGATCGGCGCCGACGGCAAGATCGAACAGGCCTGGCCGAAGATCAGTCCCAAGGACACCCCCACCAACCTGCTGGCGGCACTCGCCGGGTGACCCCGCCTCAGGCCGTAACGGCGTGAGCTCGCAGGTCGGCGAGGTCGACGAACTCGAGTGCCGACACGTGCGTGGCCTCCAGCACCACCGGGCAGGCCTGCCCGGCTTCGAGCGCCTCAGCCCAGCGCGAGGCGCACAGGCACCATTGGTCGCCGTCGCTGAGCCCTGCGAAGCCGTATTGCGGCATCGGTGTGGAGAGGTCGTTGCCGGCCTGCTTGGAGAACGCCAGGAACTCGTCGGTGACGCGGCAGCACACGACGTGGAGGCCCGGGTCATCGCCCCGGTTCTCGCAACAGCCGGTGCGGTAGTAGCCGGTCATCGGGTCGTACGAGCACGGCATCAGTTCGGTCCCGAGCACGTTGATCTGCTGCATCTGCATGTCCTACCACGTAGTCTCGAACCGTGCCTGATCCGATCCTCGACAAACACGCGATCGAGCGATGAGCGCCACCGACAGCGCCTCCCCAGTGGTGGGTGTCGTGATGGGCTCGTCGAGCGATTGGCCCACCATGTCGAAGGCGGTCGACGTGCTCGTGCACTTCGGGATCGCCCACGAGGCCAAGGTCGTTTCCGCCCACCGCATGCCCGACGAGATGTTCGCCTACGCCGAGCAGGCGGCCGGCAGGGGGCTGCGGGCGATCATCGCCGGCGCCGGCGGTGCTGCCCATCTACCAGGCATGTTGTCGGCCAAAACACTGGTGCCGGTACTCGGCGTTCCGGTCGCGTCACGGCACCTGGCGGGCAATGACTCGCTGCTGTCGATCGTGCAGATGCCGGCAGGCATCCCGACCGCGACGTTCGCGATCGGCGAAGCCGGCGCCACCAACGCGGCGTTGTTCGCGGTGGCGATGTTCGCCGCCGACGACCCGCGCCTCACGAGCGCCCTCCAGCACTATCGCGATGAACGTCGCCGGCAGGCCGCCGACTCAGTGCTGCCTCCCGTCCCTCCGTCAGGATGAGCGAGATGCGTGCAGCGATCGTTCCGCCCGCCACGATCGGCATGCTCGGTGGCGGGCAACTCGGCCGCTACGCGCTGGTGGCGGCTCGCACGATGGGGTATCGCACCGTGGTGCTCGAACCCGACCCGCTCGCCCCGGCCGGTCTGATCGCCGACCTGCATCTGATCGCCCCGTACGACGACGCGCCGGCGCTACGGCGACTCGGCGACGAGTGCGACGTGGTGACCACCGAATTCGAGAACCCGCCGGCGAAGGCGCTCGAAGCGCTCGCTCGCCGCACGCTCGTAGCGCCCTCTGCGGCGGCCGTGTCGATCGCTCAGGATCGGGTCGCCGAGAAGCAGTTCCTCGTCGACAACGGGCTTCCGGTCGGGCCGTACGCGGTGGTCGACCGCCCGGATGCCGACCCCGATGTCGGCTACCCGGCGATCCTGAAAACGGCCAGGCTCGGCTACGACGGCAAGGGCCAACGGCTGGTGGCCGACAGATCGGAGATGCGGGCCGCATGGCGACTGCTCGGCTCGGTGCCCTGCGTGCTCGAACGGGCGCTGCTGCTTCGAGACCGAGTTGAGCGTGGTCGTGGCCAGATCCTCGCAGGGTGGCTTTGCCGCCTACCCGGTTGCCGAGAACCGTCACGTCGATGGCATCCTCGACTTGTCGGTCGTGCCCGCCTACGTGTCGCGAAGGCTCTCGGACCGAGCTGTCGGACTGGCGATGGCGATCACGGACGCGCTCGATTACGTCGGCGTGTTGGCGGTCGAGTTGTTCGTCGTCGACGGGGAACTGCTGATCAACGAGATCGCCCCGCGTCCACACAACAGCGGGCACTGGACACTCGACGTCGCTCAGACCAGCCAGTTCGAGCAGCAGATCCGGGCGATCTGCGGTCTCGGGCTGGGAGACACTTCGATGACGCGCCCGGCGGCGGCGATGGTGAACCTGCTTGGCGATCTCTGGGACGACGGCGACCCCGACTGGGCCAGTGCGCTCAGCGACCCGAGGGTGGCGTTGCACCTGTACGGCAAGGCGGCGCCGCGGGCGGGCCGCAAGATGGGCCACCTGACCGCCTGGGGCGACTCGCGAGAAGAGGCCGAAGTGCGTGCCGAGGAGGCTCGCCGTACGTTGACGAGTTGACCCGTCCGGCGTGATGCCAGGGGATCGGTGGCCGTATCAGCCGCCGACGTTGACGCCGACCAGTTCGCCGATCAGATAGGTCACACCGCAGGCGACCAGCACGATCAGAACCTGGCGAACCACGCCGGTCACGATCGACCGTTCGGCGAACCGTGCCACCAGGCCACCGACCACTCCGGCGGCGGCGACACCGATCGCCAGCGAGGCCCAGGCCGCCGACGTGCCACCTCCGATGTACCACGGCAGCAGCGGCAAGAAGGCGCCGAACACGAAACACACCAGCGACAAACCCGCCGCTCTCAGTGCCGAGGGCAGGTCGTCGGGGTCGATTCCGAGTTCGGCGCGAGCGTGAACGGCGAGTGCCTCCTCGGGGCGCTGCATGACTTCCTCGGCGGCCGCTGCGGCCCGCTCTGCACCCATGCCGTGGGCTTCGTACACCGCAGCCAACTCGGCGGTTTCATGGGCTGTGTTGTGCTTGAGTTCACGGCGCTCGATGTCGAGTTCGCGTTCGATCAGGTCGTTCTGCGAGGTGACCGACACCCACTCGCCAGCAGCCATCGAGATCGCGCCGGCGACCGCACCCGCCAGGCCGGCCAGACGAACCACGGTGTTGTCGACTCCGGATCCGGCGAATCCGAGGATCAGCGACACGTTCGACACGAGCCCGTCGCTGACGCCGAACACCGCGGCGCGGGCGAGCCCACCGGATACGGACCGATGCCCCGAGTGTGGTTCGTAGGTGCGAGTGGTCACACCGGGAACGCTACCGAGCGACGAATCGATCGCCGGTCCTCGATGGTGAGACGCCCGGGCACGACTGCATCGGGGCACTCAAGTCCTGAGACGGTGTGCCGACTAGTATTTGACACGCGAGCACTCGACACACAGAGTGGGAGCAGGACGAATGGACGGCGCCTGGCGGTCACAACGGCGTGACTGCGGCCGGTCATTCGAACAGGCCGAGGAGGCCACATGGGCGAGCACGAAGCGCGAGCTGCGGAACAGTCGACGGTGATTCGCCGGGTCGGCCAACTTGCCCTGGATCGACGGCCAGACGACGAAATCCTGGCGGCGTTCCTGCCGGCCTACTACGGCGAGCTGCCCGAATTCGACGTCGACGATCGCCGCGAGGAGGACCTCTACGCGGTGGCGCTCACCCATCTCGGACTCGGGCGCACCCGGCACCACGGCGACACAGTCGTCGAGGTGTTGTCCCCCGACCGCGACCGCGACGGCTGGCACTCCGACCGCTCGGTCGTGCTGATCATCACCGACGACGCACCGTTCATGGTCGACACCGTTCGGATCGTGTTGGAGCGGCATCACATCGACACCCATCTGTTGGTGCACCCGATGCTGCGCGTCAACCGCAACCCGGCAGGCGAACTGAAGGGGATCGCGATCGGTGGCACGCGCTACGGCGAACAGATCGAAGCGTGGACTCAGGTCGAGATCGACCGATGCGACCCGCGCCGTGCCGAGGCGTTGCGGGCCGATCTGGCAACGGCGATTGCGTCGGTGCATCGTGCCGTCGCCGACTTCGCCGCGATGCGCGAGCGAATGCTGGCCCACACACATCTCGATCCGCTGCTCGACTGGCTCGCCCAGGGTCACTTCGTGTTCCTCGGCGCGGCCACGTATGACCTCGGACCGGACGGCCCCACCTGCCGCCCCGAGTCGCAACTGGGTGAACTGTCCGGTCAGTGCGAGATCGACCCCGAGATCGACGCCGGCGGCCCGACCGTCGCGGTCGCCCGGTCGAGCCACATCTCGATGATCCATCGCGCCAATCGGCTCACGGTCGTCACGGTCTTGGTCGACGACGACGATGGTCATCCGGTTGCCGAGCGGTTCGTCGGGCTGCTCGCCTCGACCGCCTATCGACAGAGCGTGTTGGCGATCCCGTCGGTCGGCGCCCGAGCCCGCTCCGTGCTGGGGCTTGCGCTGCAGGGGGCCGAAACGCATACGGGTCGCTCGATGCGCAACGTGCTCGAGACGTTGCCGCGTGACCTCGTGTTCGAACTGGACACCGATCGGCTGGCACAGCTGGTGATCGACGTCGTCAGTTTGCAGGAGCGCCAGATCGTTCGGGTGTTCGACGTGCACGAACCGGTCGGACGTTCATCGACGATCTTGGTGTTTCTCCCCAAGAGCAGGTTCAACGCGCAGCTGCCCGAGCGTGTGGCGGCGATCGTGGGTGAGGCGTACGAGTCGCCGATTCGTGACCTCGAGTCGCTGATCGGTTCGGGCAACCTGGCGCGGATCACGTTCACGGTCGAGCGCGGCGACGCGGTGCCCGATCTCGACGAGCTGTCCGATGTCGTCGACTTGTCCTCAACGGCTTGGCTCGACCGCGTGGCCAGGGTGGCGAGCCACGAGTTCGGAGAGTCGCGCGGTGCGATCTTGATGCAGCAGGTCGGTGCGTCGGCGCCCGAGGGATACCGAACCAGCGTCGATCCGCAGACCGCCGTCGGAGACTTCTCCCGGCTCGACCAGCTGGTGTCGGGTGAGCGCGACACGTTGACCGCGCTGACACGCAAGATCGACGCTGTCGACGGCGTGTGGCGGATGCGCGTCTATCGCAAGGGCGATCCGGTGGCGCTCTCCGATCTGTTGCCACTGCTCGGGCACCTCGGGTTGCGGGCGCTCGATGAGCACCCATACCGATTCGTGCTCGACGGAACCGAATGCTTCCTGTACGACATCGGTGTGCGCGTGCCGACCGGCGTGCAGATCGGCGACCTTCGCCACACCGAGGTGCGCAGTGCACTCGAGGGATTGCTGGCCGGCACGATCGAGTCAGACGGCTTCAACCGACTGATTCTGCTGGCGGGGCTCAAGGCCTCGCAGGTCGATGTATTGCGGTGCTACGCCAAGTACGCCCACCAGACCGGATTCACGTTCAGTCAGGGGTATGTCGAGGATTCGTTGGCCAGGTTGCCGCAGCTGGTGCGGCTGTTGGTCGATCTGTTCGAGGCCCGTTTCGACCCTGACCTGGATGATGCCGCCAGGGCCGTGGTGGTCGACGCGACCAGGTCGGCCGTGCGAGCAACGCTCGACGACGTGCCGTCGCTCGACGACGATCGGATCGGTCGAACCTTCCTGGCATTGATCGAGGCGACGGTGCGAACCAGCGCCTACCAGGGCAAGCCCACGATGTCGTTCAAGTTCGATCCGGCCAAGGTGCCCGACTTGCCCGACCCACGTCCGGCCCACGAGATCTACGTGTGTTCGTCGCGCGTCGAGGGAGTCCACTTGCGGGGTGGGGCGATCGCCCGTGGAGGGTTGCGTTGGAGCGATCGGCCCGAGGACTACCGCACCGAGGTGCTCGGACTCGTCAAAGCCCAGATGGTGAAGAACGCCGTGATCGTGCCGATCGGCGCAAAGGGTGGCTTCGTGGTGAAGCACCCCAAGCCGAATCCGGCCGAGAACCGCGACGAAGTGGTCGAGTGCTACAAGATGTTCGTCAGGGGGCTGCTCGACCTCACCGACAACGTGGTCGAGGGCGAGATCGTGCATCCGGACCGCACCGTTCGATACGACGGGGACGACCCGTACCTCGTGGTCGCCGCCGACAAGGGCACCGCCACGTTCAGCGACACCGCCAACGAGGTGGCCGCCGAGTACGGGTTCTGGCTCGGTGATGCGTTCGCGTCGGGCGGGAGCGCCGGCTACGACCACAAGGCGATGGGCATCACCGCCCGCGGCGCCTGGGAGAGCGTTCGCCGCCACGCCACCGTGCTCGGGCTGAACGCCGACGTCGACGAACTCACCACAGTGGGTATCGGCGACATGTCCGGTGACGTGTTCGGTAACGGGCTGTTGCGCTCGAGGCACCTCAAGTTGGTGGCCGCCTTCGACCACCGGCACATATTCCTCGACCCGAATCCCGACCCGGAGCGTTCGTACGACGAGCGGTTGCGGCTGTTCGGGGTGCCGCGCTCGTCGTGGGCGGAGTACGACCCGGCGTTGATTTCCGAGGGTGGCGGGGTGCATCCCCGAACAGCCAAGGCGATCGACATCACGCCCCAGGTGCAAGCCGCACTCGATATCACCGATGACCGTCTGACCCCGACCGAGCTGATCCGGGCCGTGTTGCGGGCACCGGTCGACCTGCTGTGGAACGGTGGTGTTGGCACGTACATCAAGGCCAGCACTGAGTCGGACGCCCAGGTCGGTGATCGGGCCAACGACATGGTGCGGGTCAGTGCCAATGAGTTGCGGTGCCGGATCGTCGGGGAGGGCGGCAACCTGGGTGTCACGCAGTTGGCCCGTGTCGAGTACGCCATCGGTGGCGGCTTGATCTACACCGACGCGATCGACAACTCGGCCGGGGTCGACTGCAGCGATCACGAGGTCAACATCAAGATCCTGCTCGGTGCTGTGGTAGCCGATGGCGAGATGACGCTCAAGCAACGCAATCACCTGCTCGAACAGATGACCGATGAAGTCGGTGAGTTGGTACTCGACAACAACCGAGCGCAAACCCTGGCGTTGCTGATCGCCCGCACCCAAGGGCTCACGATGGTGAACGTGCACGCCCGCTATCTCGACACGCTCGAGCGTGAGGGCTATCTCGATCGCGAGCTGGAGTTCTTGCCGACCGACAAGCAGATCGCAGAGCGTCAATCGGCCGGCTCGGGACTGCGCACCCCGGAGTTCGCGGTGATGATCGCCTATACCAAGAACGCCAATGTGAGCGAGATCCTGAAGACCGATCTGCCCGACACGCCGGTTCTCCAGAACGACCTCGTGAACTACTTCCCGACGCCGCTTCGCGAGAAGTACCGCGACTACATCGGCCAGCACCGGCTGCGTCGCGAGATCGCCACGACTCAACTGGTGAACCAGATGGTGAACCTCTCGGGCATCTCGTACGACCACCGCATGACCGAGGACACCGGGGCGTCCGTGGCCGACGTGAGCCGCGCTTGGGTGGTTGCCCGCGAAGTGCTCGGCTTCCCGGCCTGGTGGCAGGAGATCGCCGACCTGGAAGGCATCTCCAACGACGACCGGCTCGACCTCTATCTCGACTGTCGGCGCACGGCCGAACGCTGCTCGTTGTGGTTCCTGCGCCACCGTCGGCCACCGGTCGACATCGCTGCCGAGGTCGCCAGATTCCGTGAACCGGTCCGCCAGTTGGCGCTCGAGTTGGGCGGATGCCTGCACGGTCCGATGAAGCGGGCCATGCACACGCTGGCGAAACAGCGTGTGAAGCAGGGCGTTCCGGAGGATCTGGCGACACGGTCGGTGGTGTGGCGGTTGCTGCACACGGCCTTCGACGTGATCGAACTGGCTGACCGCGCTGCTGCCGAACCGATCGCAGTGGCCACCGCCTACTGGGACCTGTTCGACCGCTTGGAGCTGTTGTGGCTGTGGGATGCGATCGGGGCGCTCCCTCGTGCTGATCGCTGGCAAACCCAGGCCAGGGGCGCCTTGCGCGATGACCTGCTGGCGGCGTTGGCGCTGTTGACCCGCAATGTGATCGGCGTCGGCGACGGTTCGGTCGAGTCGTGGATGAAGGCCAACGACCGTTCCGTCGATCGTGCTGCGGCGCTGCTGGCAGAGATCCGGCGAGCCGAGGCGTACGACGTGACCAACCTCTCGGTGGCGCTGCGCCAGCTTCGTAATCTGGCTCAAACCTCGGTACGCGACGCCTGATCGACGCCGTGGCGGCGGTCGCAACGGGTAGCGTCGGCGGCGTCATGTCGCCAACGCCTCGCTATCGATTCGCCCCGTCGCCCACTGGCTTCTTCCACGTCGGAGGAGCGCGCACGGCCCTGTTCAATTGGGCCCTGGCGCGCTCGTCGGGTGGCACGTTCGTGTTGCGGATCGAGGACACCGACGAAACCCGCAACCAGCCCGAGTGGACCCAGGGCATCATCGACTCGCTGGCGTGGATCGGCATCTCCGCCGACGACCCGCACTTCGAGGGCCCCTTGTTCCAGAGTGAGTACGCCGAAGCCCACGTTGCAGCAGCGCAGCGGCTGTTCGAGGCGGGTCACGCCTACTACTGCGAGATGACGCCCGATGAGATTGCTGCCTTGGCGAAGGCGGAAGGCGTCACGGGATATGCGGGCTGGTCGCGCGACCTCGGTTTGGGGCCTGGCGCCGGTCGGGTGCTGCGGTTCCGGGTACCCGACGGCTCGACGCTGGTACGTGACCAGGTGCGTGGCGAGGTGGAGTTCGACAACGCCACGATCGAGGATTTCGTGTTGGTGCGCAGCAACGGCACGCCCGTGTTCTTGCTCGCCAATGTGATCGACGACATGACGATGGGCATCACGAACGTGGTGCGTGCAGAAGAGCATCTTCCGAACACTCCCAAGCAGCAGATGATCTGGCAGGCGCTCGGCCACGAGCCGCCCGTGTGGGCCCATGTGCCCGTGCTCGTGAACGAGCAGCGCAAGAAATTGTCGAAGCGGCGTGACAAGGTGGCGCTCGAGCAGTATCGCAGCGAGGGCTACCTGGCCGAAGCAATGGTCAACTACCTGATGACGCTGGGATGGTCGCCGGGCGAGCAGGAGATCCAGCCGTGGTCCACGATCGAGCCGGCGTTCCGGCTCGAAGACGTCAATCTGTCGCCGGCGTTCTTCGACGTGAAGAAGCTCGGCGCCTTCAACGGCGAATACATCCGGATGATGTCGGTCGACGAGTTGGTGGCGGCGTGTGACCCGTGGTTGCCGGGAGAGTGGGACCGCGCCCGGTTCGCCGCGATGGCGCCCCATATCCAACAGCGACTGGTCACGCTGGCCGACGCTCCCGGCGTGGTCGACTTCCTGTTCACCGACGAGCCCGAGCTCGATCAGGATTCGTGGGACAAGGCGTTCAAGCCCGAGTTCGCGGTGCCGCTGCTCGGTCAAGTTGCCGACGCGTACGAAACGTGCGACTGGGATCACGCCACGTTGAAGACCGTGATGGAGTCGCTGATGGAGGCGTTCGACATCAAACTCGGCAAGGCCCAGGCCGGCACACGGGTCGCGGTCACGGGTCGTTCGGTCGGTCCGCCCTTGTTCGAGGCGCTCGAGGTACTGGGTCGCGACGAGTCGTTGCGCCGCATCCGCAACACGCTGACGACCCTGGGCGGCTAGGGGTCGCATCGTGGGGTCCGATTCTCTGGACGATGGTCCTGAGCACCGCGATGATGACTTCGACGTGGTGAGCATCCGCCCGTTGGACGATCTGGCTGACCGTTCGGCGGCCGGGCGGGTGTTTCGGGCGGAGACACCGTGGTGGCGCGTCGGGCCGTCGTGGAACCGCGTGCTGCTCGGGGTGTTGGCGGTGCTGTTCGGGTACTACTCCGTCACGCTGATCCAGGTGACTGCCGCAGGCCGATCGCACGACGCGCCAGCGGTCGATGCGATCGTCGTGCTTGGTGCAGCCCAGTACGACGGCCGCCCGTCGCCCCAGTTGGCTGCCCGCCTCGACCACGTCGTGACATTGTGGAACGAAGGGGTGGCGCCGACGGTGGTCGTGACCGGAGGCAAGCGGCCGGGCGACCGGTTCACCGAAGCGGAGGCCTCGCTGCAGTATCTGACCGATCGCGGTGTGCCGCCGGAGGCGATCCTCATGGAGGGCCAGGGGAGCACAACCTACGAGTCGCTCGAGGCGACCGCAGCGTTGCTGAACGCCGCCGGCTCGGGTTCCGAGGTGGTCGTGGTGACCGACCCGTACCACGCCTACCGGTCGAAGTTGACCGCTCAAGAGGTCGGGTTGCGAGCCCATGTGTCGTCGACCCCGACCAGCGTGGTCACCGGTTGGACCTCGGTGCGTCGCCACATCTTCGAATCGGCGGGCGTAGCGCTCGGCCGGTTGGTCGGTTTCGACCGGCTGAGCGCCCTCACCGGGTGAGTTACGGCCCGAACCGGGGTTGGCCTGATCGGCACCGCCGATACACTCGGTCGTCGCTCCATTGGGGTGTGGTGTAATTGGCAACACGACAGTTTCTGGTTCTGTTATTCAAGGTTCGATTCCTTGCACCCCAACCACCGGCTTCGTCCGGTTCACATAGCTCGGCGCTAGCGTCGGGCGGCGTAGCTTGGCCCGTTCGTCTAGAGGCCTAGGACACCACCCTCTCAAGGTGGCGGCACGGGTTCGAATCCCGTACGGGCTACGACAAGAAACCCCTGGTAGAAGGCCACAAACGGCCCGACGCCAGGGGTTTCTTCGCGTCCACCCGGGCGTCCGTCCACGCGTCCGTTCCGTCCGCGTCCGTTCCGTATCGCCGCACCGAGATCCGGCCCGACCGGGATTGTCTCGTGTCACGATTGGGTCGTGATGCAATGGCCGATCCGTGCAGCAGGCCGGGATTCTGCGCTCGTGTTATGGGGGCGCCATGGGTTCGTAGCAGTCGTTTCGTTGCTGGATCACTGTCAGGGTCGAGGACCGGACGATTGGTGTCGACGAGCGGGGCGCCACCCCGCAGCACAGAATGCACCCCAGGAAACGATGGCGCTTAGGTCGCCACCCACATGACGTCAACACCGAGGCGTTCGTAGACTTCGACTGCCCGTTCTTCACGGGTGAGCAGCGATGCGCCGTGATGCATGGCGGTGACTGCGATGAGGGCGTCGTAGCTGGCTCCGCCGCTGGCGCGAGCAGCGACGGACCGGTCGATCGCGTCGGCCACCTCGTCGCCGGGGAGCACGAGCACGTGCGAACTGTAACTTCTGAGTGCGGTGCTCGCCTGTGTAGGTGTGACGGTGTACGGCTGGGGGAGGCGGGTCAACACTGCGTACGGCAGAGTTTGCGATCTGCAGTACAAGTTGGGCAAGCGAGATTCCCGGCGGCGAGCGCTGGATTCGGAGATGGCTCGCGAATGCTCGACTATTGTGTTGCCGATGTCCAACGTGCTGCCTTTCCCGTCGAATGATCGACAGGACCAGAGCGAAAGCGAGCCTCGCCTGAGGACTCTTATTGGTGATGTGCTCCGCGAGGAACGCCGGCAACAGGCTCGCACTCTCGCCGAGGTGGCCGAGTCCGCGGCGGTCTCGCTGCCCTATCTCTCCGAGGTTGAGCGGGGCCGCAAAGAGGTCTCGTCGGATCTGCTCGGCGCGATCTGCGACGCCCTGGAACTACCGCTCGTTGAGGTGCTCGATCGAGTGGCGCAGCGGCTTCGCATCGAGGCTCGGGCGCAACGCGGTTCTGGCTTTCAGCTCCTGGCGGCCTGACGGCAACGGCCTCGGGACCATGTCGGCCACGCCGTATGCCACAGCCTCGGCGCCCGACAGGACGAGCGCCCGATCGGTGTCAGCGCGAATCCGATCCGCCTCCTTTCCTGTGTGGCGCGCCAAGATCGCCTCAGCTTCGCTTCGCACGCGGGCCAGCTCTGCGGCTTCGACCGCGAGGTCGCTCATCGACCCGCGCCTGAGTTCGGTGTGTGGTTGGTGCAGCAGCACCCGGGCGTGTTCAAGAACGGCCCGCTTGCCGGGTGTGCCGGCGGCGAGCAGGATCGCCGACGATGACGCGGCCTGACCGACGCACAGCGTCGCGACGTCGGGCGCGATGAACTGCATCGTGTCATAGATCGCCATCATCGCCGTGAAGGACCCACCCGGAGAGTTGATGTAGAGCTGCACGTCTTGGCTCGGTTGCACGGCGGCGAGATGGAGCAGTTGGGCGACGATCACGTTTGCGACACCGTCGTCGATCGGCGTGCCGATGAACACGATCCGGTCGGCGAGCAAGCGGCTGTAGATGTCCGCTACCCGTTCGCCTCGAGCGGTCGTTTCGATCACGGTCGGAATCGTGTAGCTGCTCACGCTGCGCCCTCGGTCATTGTTCTCCTCGCAGCGAGGCCGACGCGGCGCACGACCCGCCGTGGCAGCACCTCGTCGAGCGTCGTCACGACGTGATCGACGAACCCGTACTCGAGCGCCTGATTGGCGTCAAACCACCGGTCACGTCCCACGTCCTCGACGATCTGGTCGACCGAGCGGCCGGTGTGACGGGCGATGATCGATCGCAACCGGTCCAGGGTGCCGATGAGATTGGCGGCTTGGATCTCGACGTCCGACGCCGAACCACCGATGCCGGCCGATCCCTCGTGCATCAGCACCTGTGCGTTGGGCAGTGCGAATCGTTTCCCTGCAGCGCCAGCGCACAACAGTACCTGTCCCATGCTGGCGGCGAGCCCGGTAGCAACGGTGACAACGTCGTTCGGGACGAGTTGCATCACGTCGTACACGGCGAGACCAGCCAGCACCGAGCCGCCCGGCGAGTTGACGAACAAGCAGATATCCGATTCAGGATCGTCACAAGACAAGGCGAGGAGTTGCGCAATCACGGAATCGGCCGACTCGTCTGACACCTCGTCGGTGAGCATGATGATCCGGGCATCGAGCAACCGATCACCGATCGGGCGTGACGTGACTGTGGTCATGGGCGCATCTTCGTACCGATGCGCTCAAGAACCACCCGATTCTGCCAAGGGCAGAAAGCCAACCTCGCAGCCGCCCAGCTCCGGCGGTGCGACCGACCGTCCAGCCGCGTCGCCGATGTTTCGATCAGTGATACAGAACGCGCAACACAGAACGACGCCCGCTGAGCCAGCCGAAGGCGACACAGATCGCCTAGTACGCGGCGCATCGGGCGCGCCTCCGACCCAGCGTTGGGTGGCGCTCGGGCTGGTGCTGCGGCCCGGGATTACGGGATGTGCGACTTGGGCAGCTATCTCGGTGAAAGTGCGGCGTCACGCTTGGGCCGCACTCGCACGCGGCCTCGTCGGGGTCATCGGTGATTCTGCGT
The DNA here is from genome assembly GCA_963700265.1 of uncultured Acidimicrobiaceae bacterium. Lineage (GTDB taxonomy): Bacteria > Actinomycetota > Acidimicrobiia > Acidimicrobiales > Ilumatobacteraceae > Ilumatobacter. The sequence goes on from CAVOWX010000018.1 coordinate 514,056, forward strand.
GGCGATATGTGGCGCTGGAAGTGAGGCCCTGGCCGTAGCGCTGCCCTACCCTCTCATCATCGAAGGCAACGACACACACGGACTCGGATACGAGCGGGTGGACGATGACCCGAACGTCGCTGTGCTCGTCAACACGATGGACGCGACGGCGCAGTGGCCCGCCACGCTGTGCCTGCGAGGCTGGGAACGCGAGCAGTTGAGGCTTGTCCACGGCGAACGGCTCCTCGATGTCGGGTGCGGTCTGGGTGAGGCTGCATTTGCGCTCGCTGACGACCTCGGGGCGACCGGGGAAGTCGTTGGTGTCGACGCTTCCGCAGAAATGCTTCGCATCGCCCAAGCCAACGCAGCTGCCGCGAGCTGCAGTGTTCGTTTCGTCGTTGGTGACGCCTGTGCCCTCGACGAGCCGAGCGGCTCCTTCGACGCTGTGCGATCCGAACGCACCTTGCAGTGGATTGCTGAGCCGCTGACCGGAGTCACTGAAATGGCCAGGGTGCTGCGTTCGGGTGGCCGAATCTCGCTCATCGATACCGACTGGTCCACGCTCACGATCGATGTCGGCGACGTCGACCTTGCTTCACGGGTTCGCACGGCCATGAGCGTCGAACGGAATCGGCCATCGAACATCGGAAGTCGGCTCCATGAGTTGGTCGGAAAAGGCCGGCTTCACGCAGCTCGCCAAGACTGCGCAGACACACACCTGGACCTATTGGGACCCTGATGAGTCGCCCGCACCCGACGGCTGCTTCTCGATGGAGAGCTTGGCCGACAACCTCGTCGACGCAGGCCAACTGACACCAGTGGAGCGAGCCGACTTCGTATCGACCGTTCGCGCGGCGGCGTTGCGCAATCAGTTCACGATGAGCTTGACGATGTACGCCGTCGTTGCAGCAAAGTGAACCCCGGGCACCCGGCGGCTGCACTCACGGGGTCGATCGAACCAATCACTTCCGAACCCACGATCAGCTCGGCGGACAGCGCATCGCGGACGAGTTGTCGGTCGGCGTCTGGCGGCAGCCGCCAGGCGTGGATATCGACTCGACCAACCAACGCCTCAGGATGGTGAGCTAAGACCCGCCCGATCTGAGGATCTTCGGAGGTGAGGTGGAGCCAAGTTCGTACCTCGACGGGAAGTCGAGTCCCTCCGATGTAGAGCACCTGGCCGCTTGGATCCACCCAGGCGTAGACCCACGACTCGTCGGCCATGACCTTTCCATTCTCAACCGCGATTCGCCGCTCCTCCACGCCCGGAGACTACGTCGTAGGCGTCAGGTCCGATCGTTGTCGACATGACGACGCTGGAACTCACGACAGCCGACGAGCGGGTCTGCATACGCGGTCGACAGAATGAGCCGGGTCCGAAGTCGACGCGATTGCGTACCGCCGCACTCGGGCCGAAGCAGTTCACCAGGGCCTTGCTGCGGCACGTGGTTATGAGCGTCGTAGTGCGGTGGGGTCGCTGGTCCACCGGGTGTTGTCAGCTCTGGTCGGTCCGACTCAGCACCGGCACCGACGGATCCTCGTCGCGTCAGATTGCCAATCTTCCGGTGTTCACGACGGGCGATGCTCCGATGTCGAGGCTTGCTGATGCTTCGACGAGCAAGTCGATGTTGATCGCTGAGGCATTCTCGCCACCCATGTAGCGGCTCTCGCCGAGCGCCAGGAACAGTCGCCCGGCGATGTGTTCGTCGATGATCGTCCAGCCGACTGGTCCGGCAAGGAATTGGTTGAGTCCGATGCCGACGTGCGACAGCCGTTCACCGCGGAACGCTGGCAGACCGAACGCAACCTCGCTGCAGCGAAGCTCGTCGGCGTCGGGAGTGTCGACGGGTGTCCGCACGCCCACGAGAGCACAGCCGCCGTATCGGTAGTCATGTCGACCGGTAGGAGCACGGTCGGCGTCGACTCGGTCGGCCCTGCGGCGGCCGGCGGCTCAACCATCTCGGTCGCCAGAGGACATCGACTTCGTTTGAGCCACCCTGACTGAACGACACCCCACTGGTACGGTCACCGGTATGGTTCGCACGCTCGATCTCGCTCAGTGGGCCGGCCGTTGGGTCGCCATCGACGAGGACGACCGGGTGCCAGCGCGCTGCCGGGTCGCTCAAAGATCTGATGGCGATCCTCGACGCGGGAGGCGTCGAGGGCCTGTCGATCATGCGGGCACCGGCGCCGGGTGAGCCAGTGGTGTACGGGCTTGGCTGAAACGATGGCCCATGTGGCGAAGCGCGCAAGTGATCGGCGGCGTCCATACACGGTTGCGGGCGAAAATGGGCGCAGTTCGAGAGCGAGTAGGTAGACGTCGACGGTGGCGCTCCAACTGTTGGGATCGTTCGGGTTGCCCGGTATCGGGGTGCGGAACCGTTGCCCGGGTTGCGCCATCTCAGCGGCCATTCGACGCGATGGGCGGCGGTGTTGGTGTTGCCGAAATGAGCGTTCGGTTCCGATCCCGCCAGCGCTGGGGACGCTAGCCCGACATTCGCTATCGAGTGGGCGATCTTGACCTGAGACGGGTGTGAGAGCGGGACGAGGTGTTGTATAGGAACGGGATTAGACGGCGCGTGAGAGCGGGAGTAAGCGAGCTAGGGTGGCGGTGTGGACTACGTGCCGCGATTGGTCGACGAGGAACTTGAGCGCCTGATCGGCGTGAATCGTTCGGGTTGCCCGGTATCGGGGTGCGGAACCGTTGGCCGCGTCGCGCCATCTCAGCGGCCATTCGACGCGATGGGCGGCGGTGTTGGTGTTGCCGAAATGAGCGTTCGGTTCCGATCCCGCCCCGCGCTGGGGACGCTAGACCGACACGGCGGTGGACTGCGGTCGTGTTGACGACCACAGTGTTTGTCCGATCTGGTGAATGCAGCTGTCGGTAGTGTTGGCACATGAGTTCTTCTACCGGCGTTGCGAGCGACACTTCGAGCGTCGTAGCGACGCATGGTGATCGAGCGGTGGCGTGGGACCTCCGCGGGTGAGAAGCTCGATCGGGTGGCCGAACTGAATTGGACCTGCGAACGGCTCTCAGAGGCCGGCGTCCGTGTTCGTTGTCCGGGGGCTGGTGATGACGAGGTGCGTCATCGGGTGTTCGCGCTACGGCTCGGCCGTCAGGTGATGGTCGAGGTGTACGGCTGGGACCCGGCGATTGAAGGCTGGTAGCTCGTGACACCACTCGAGCATGTGGTGTCGATCGGGCGGATCCTCGATGAGCTCGGTATTGCGTGGGTGCTTGGTGGCTCGCTGGCGAGTTCGATCGTGGGTGAGCCTCGTTCCACGATGGATATCGACGTCGCTGTCCAACTAGACGTAGGACACGTTCATGACCTCGTCGCTGCGGTCCGTGACGACTACTACGTGAGCGAAGACATGGTTCGCGACGCGCTGACGCATGCTTCGTCGTTCAATCTGATCCATTTCGAGTCAGGAATGAAGATCGATCTGTTTCCGCTCTCGGATGATCCGTTGGATGTTCGTCAGCTCGCTCGCAGAGAACTGGTCGAGATCGAACCGGGAACCTCGATCTGGGTCGGCGCCGCTGATGATCAGGTGCTGCGCAAGTTGCGGTGGTATCGCCTCGGAGGAGAGGTGTCGGATCGCCAATGGCGCGATGTGGTGGCGATCCTCCAAGTCCAGGGCCGGCGGATCAATCGTCAGCAGTTGCTGATCGATGCCGGACCGCTGGGTCTCGCCGACCTCGTCACGACAGCGCTGAGCGACGCAGGACAAGACCCGACCAACAGCGAGAGCTTCGGCGGCGTCAGTGGCGACGAGCCCGACGGATCCGAAAACAGCTCGCCGTGATGGTCGACCACGCTCGTCCTCGACGAGATCGGTGTAGACGACGCAGCGGCCACCGTTGCCACGAACGGGCCTCGGTTGGTTACCTCAACAACCGCTACCACGACCCCACCGGGGACTGGAGCCAGGGGGCAAGGGTGGGGGCGGGTGGCGGGTGTTGCACAGGCACGGATCGACAACTAGTGTTGTCGTGTCGAGATCCTGTCGAGTGCTCGCAGGCATGGGATCTCTGACGATGACATCCGACACGCGGTTGAGAATGCGTTGATTGGGTCAGCGGTCGACGGCGAGACGAACTTGATGATGTTGGTGGGTCCGGACCAGTCCGGCAACTTGCTCGAAGTTGGCTTGGTCGTGACCGATGACATCGAGTACGCGGTACATGCAATGCGAGCCCGGAACCAGTATTTGGATTGGCTGTGATGAGCTATGGCGACAACGAAGAAGCATCCTCGTGACCTGACCGATGCCGACGTCGAGGCAGTGGTCGCGGAGTTTGATCGGGCGGTCGAACAAGGGCGCGTTCGACCCGTTGATGGCGTTGTGTTTCGGGAGCTGCGTGCGGCTGCGGCGGCTCGTCGGGCGGCCGAAGAGCGCGTGGAAGCTGCCGTCGTTGCGGCAAAGCAGTCCGGATTGTCGTGGGGCACCATCGGCGCTCAGCTGGGTGTGACTCGCCAAGGCGCCCGACAACGTTTCGAACGGTTCGTCGATACGTGATCATCAGGCGTGCACGGTGTCAACGTGATCGACGTACACGACCTCGAAGCGAGCGTTGCCACGAACGCGGCCTCGTCTACCTCAACAACCGCTACCACGACCCTGCACTCGGAACCTGAGCATTCGCGGCGGCAAGCGTGACGCTGAGCGGGCGCTGGTCGAACTCGCCGCGGACACCCAGCGCGGAAAGCTGTCCCGTACCAACACCACCGTGGCCGAGCTGCTCGACGCCTGGTTCGATCAGGCGTCGCAGGACTTCTCGCCGAAGACGGTGGTCGAGACTCAGGGCTTCATCGATCGCAACCTCAGGCCAGCCCTCGGCACGCCGTTGATGTCGACGGCGGTGACGTCGTCGGGGACGATGCCGATGATCTCGATCGGGCCGTCGCCGTCCTGGAACGCACCGTATGCGAGGCCGGTTGCCCCGCGGCAAGCAACACTCCGGGCGACCGGTTCACACGCTTCACGAGGAAGAAGATGTCCAGGTCCGCCGACGACGCCGGGGCCGTGCCGCTCCTGATGGCGCGAGTCACCTCGGTCACGGTGTTGATCATCGCCGCAGCCGTCACGCGACCGTCAAGACCTGCCCGGTCGACGACCGGCATCGCTGTCGTCGCAGGCACACTCGACATGACCGCCAACGGACTCTTCCTCTGGTCAACGCTCGACGGGGATCTCGCCATCGTCGGCGCACTCGTGAGCCTGTTCCCGGCGACCACGGTGCTGCTCGCCGTCGTGTTCCTCAGCGAACGCCTCGACCGCAAACAAGCTGTCGGCCTGGTGCTCACGGTCACCGCCGCCGCCCTCCTCAGCTGAGCCGCCTTTCCGCAGGACGCTGCTGGCACTCGGCGCCCCGCTGTCACCGGTCGGTGGCGCAGATCGTGGTCAGAACTGCGCCACCGAGCGGCAAGCGAAGCTCGTCGTGGAACGACCCGAACAAGCCGCGCTATGTCGATCTACGATCTGGGGGTGGCTGGAGCTGGAGGTATTCGACTAATCGGTGTGCTGGGCGTCGGGGTGGTCGACGACCCGGACCAGGCGGTGCTGTGCGCTGACGATCTGGGGCTGACCCGCGGGGACGGTTGCTTTGACGCCACCCGGGTCGTCACCGAGGCTGACGGCACGTCGCGAATCGACCATCTGAACGCTCACCTGGCGCGGTTCCAGCGCTCGGCGGCAGGTTTGGGGATCGACTGCGACATCGACGCATGGCGGGCGCTGATTGCCGAAGCCGTCGAGGCGTGGACCCAGCCCGGCGCCTCCGTGCTGCGCGTGATGCTGACCAGGGGACGTGAGTCGGCGCCGAACGGGCCGCCGACCGGCGTGGTCACGATCACGCCGCTCGACGAAGCTGCACTCAGCGGGCACCTCGGTATCTCGGTGATCACGCTCTCTCGGGGCCACGCAGCGGACGCGTTCATCGACGTGCCGTGGCTGTTGGGCGGCATCAAGTCGCTGTCGTACGCGATCAACGTCGCTGCCGGACGTGAAGCGAAGCGTCGTGGTGCCGACGATGTGCTGTTCGTCTCGACCGACGGGTACGCCCTCGAGGCGCCCCGCTCAGCACTCGTGTGGCGATCTGGCGACCGGCTCGCCACGACCCGTCTGGATGGCACCGGGATCCTGGCCTCGGTCACCCAAGCAGCCGTGTTCGCCGGTGCCACTGCGGATCGCCTGTCGACGGCCTATGAGCTGATCACGATCGACGACCTGCGACGCAGCGACGGAGCATGGTTGCTCTCGTCGGGACGACTGGTGGCGCCGATCCTGCAACTCGATGGAGAGCCACTCGCTCACGATGCTGAGTGGACCAGTCGCCTGACGAAGTGGATCGAGTCGGGCCACCGCTGAACCGGCCGGGGGCCGGCAGCGACCGAGACGGTCTCAGGCGTGGCGTTGGTGCCTGGGTCTGGGAGGCACTTGATCCGATCATGGATCTGCCGTTCACCGGCTACGTCATCCAGGCGTCCCTCAGCAGTAGCACGGTGATCTTTCATGCGGTCGTCAGGGTGACGCCCTGAACCGATCCAGTTTGCGGCCGCCCGGTGGTGTCGCGACGGCGGCGCAATCCGCGTGACGAGGCCCTCGATGAGGGCCTCGTCAGCGGGGGCAAGGAGAGGGACGTGAAACGGTCAGTCGATGCGAACTCTCTCCGTCATCGTGGTGTCGGCGGCCTGTGTGGGCGCTGAGTTCGGGGTCGGCGGCGGGGGGAAGGGGGTGTGCATCTGCGGACGGTTGCGGCGGCCCCTGGCGCCCACCACGATCAGGGTGATCGCCAGACCGGTGACGATGCCGCCGATCACCAAGAGGGTGATCGCGATCGGGGTGACTGCGTCGGAGCGGGCGCCGATCTCGACGTCGGCGGCGACGGACGGGGACCCGTCGGTGTTCATCACCACGACCGACCAGCGGCCGCCACGGGCGTCCCAGTCCAGTACTTGCTCGCCGGTTCCAGAGGCGCTGGCAACCCAGAAGTTCTGTTCGAGTGGAGACCCCACGTTCAGGGTGCCGGCTTGCTGACGGTAGGTCGGCGTGTGCTGGTCGAGTTCGGTCACCTCCGAGAAGGCGGCCTGCGAGAGGTACCGCTCGACGTCGGCCGAGCGGGCGATCCCGACGAACACCCGGTCCGTCGAGTTGGCGCCGTCGACCCGTAGGCGGATGTCGAGGTCGAGCCAATCGAGCACCCACGGGCCGGCTTCGTCGTCGACGTCGGCCAGCCACAGATGGGTGGTGGCGACCGCTACTCCGTCGCTCTCGACGCGGTCGATCGTGAAGTTGAAGTAGCCGTCGTCGTCGGTGGCGACCGCTTGAGCGAGGGCGATCGCGCCGCCGCCGGCGAGCGTGCCGAGCCCGGGCAGCAGCATCAGGCATCCGATCACGATCGCTGCGATGTGACCTGCCCCACGTGACCGGGCGGGAGTCGTCGGCTGCTCGCCAGGGGACGCGATCGGGAGCCGCTGGTGACGCTTCGGGGCTCGTATGACTGAATGGAACGGTGTTATCGAGAGTGTTCGTCATGCCTCTATGATGCTCTCAATTGGCGTGGTCTGCAGCCCCGTCCGCTGGCGTCTCAGCGGTGGGGTTATCCCTACCGTTCGGTGGGCACAGGTCCGTGACCAGGGGGTTCGGGTAATGCCCAGGTCACGTCGTATCAGTCGGAGGTCAATGCGCCGGCGTCTGGCACGGTGCCCGTCGATCGCGCTCGGCTGGTAGTACGAGGTTCGACGGGCTGACAGGCATCGTCGAGGGCCCGATCGTGGTCGCCTGATCTACGATCGAGCGATGGACCTGCGGCGCTGGATCGATGGGGAGCTGGCAATGATCCACGATCGGGTCACCACCCAGGTGCTCGATCTGGTGCCCGTCGAGCGACGATCTGAACCGATCGACGGTGGATCGAGCATCACGTTCCTGTTGTGGCACATCGCACGCCATCACGACTTGGCGATCAACGCCGCCCTGATCGGGCGCCCGCAGGTGCTGGAACAACACGGCGCTGTTGCCGCGGGCGAAGTGGCAGCATGGGCCGGGCTACCCGAGGCGGAGGATCGTGACTTCACGGCCTCGCTCGATCCGGTCGAGGTCGCCGTCTACCACGCCGCTGTGAACACGTCGACCAGGGCGTGGCTGGCGACCGCCGACTTGACGGCACTCGATTCGCCCGTCGATGCACCGGCTGCGTTGTCGCGAGCCGGCGTCGACGAGGCCGGGTTTGCGTGGTTGCATCGCATGTGGGCAGGCAAGACCGGACAGTTCTTCGTGCAGTGGGAGGCGATCGGTCACCAGGTCAATCATCTCGGCGAGATGGTTGCGGTGCGCAACCGACTCGGTCTCAGCCCGTTCTGACCGACGATCGTCGGTAGATTCGAACGGTGAACGAATCGGGACCGGTCGACGAGAGCGCCGGCCTTCGGGATCGGTTGATCGAGACCGCCGCGTTCCTGCGCTCGATCGCCGCCAACTTCGAAGTGCTCAGCGTGCTCAGCCAGCAGGAGCGGGCCGACCTGGTGAACGCCGCAGGCGACGTGTTCGACCCCGACCCGAACGAGCGCCGGCTGCAACTCAAGGCGCGCTCCGTGAAGCGTCGGGCGGCCAAACGCCAGAGCGACCAGGACGCCCTCGATGAAACCGGCATCAGGGCCTTGCGGGCCAAGCCGGTGTTCACCACCCCGAACCCGGTCGCACCAGGCGAGCTGGAGCAAGGGGACAGCGACGACCCTGATTTCCGGGAGACGATCGAACCCCAGCACTGCTACGTCTGCAAGCAGCGCTACACCGAGTTGCACCACTTCTACGACCAGCTGTGCGAGACGTGTGGCGACTTCAACTTCTCCAAGCGCACCGAGTTGGCCGATCTGTCCGGCACGGTGGCGCTGCTGACCGGGGGGCGGGTCAAGATCGGCTATCAGGCCGGTGTCAAGTTGTTGCGTTGCGGTGCCGAGCTGATCGTGGCCACCCGGTTTCCGCGCGACGCCGCCGCCCGGTACGCCGCCGAGCCCGACTTCGCCGAGTGGGGCGACCGGCTGGAGGTGTTCGGGCTGGATCTGCGCCACACACCCAGCGTCGAGGCGTTCTGCTCACACCTGCTCGACACGCGTCATCGGCTCGACTTCATCGTCAACAACGCCTGCCAAACGGTGCGACGTCCACCGGGGTTCTACGAGCACATGATGGAAGCGGAGACCGCCAAGCTGCACGACCTGTCGGGTTCCGTGCTCGGGCTGGTGGGGGAGTACGAGGGGCTCCGGGGCTACCACATGCTCACTGCCGACTCGGCCGACTCCACCGACTCGGGTACGACGCAGGGCAGCGTTGCTCGGTCGGCGAGCGAGGCGCCGGGTCTCACCCGCTCGGCCGAGCTGTCGCAGATCCCGCTACTGCCCAGCGATGTCGACCGTTCCGGCGAACTGTTTCCGGCCGGACGCCTCGACCAAGACTTGCAGCAGGTCGACCTGCGCGACCGCAACTCATGGCGGCTGCTGTTGCACGAGGTGTCTTCCGTCGAGTTGCTCGAGACCCAGCTGGTCAATGCGGTGGCGCCGTTCGTCATCAACGCCCGCTTGCGTCCGCTGATGGACCGAACACCCGGGCGCCACAAACACGTCGTCAACGTGTCGGCGGTGGAGGGCCAGTTCTACCGGCGATTCAAGACCACCCGTCATCCGCACACCAACATGGCGAAGGCTGCGCTCAACATGATGACCCGCACGTCGGCCACCGACTATCAGGCGACGGGCATTCACATGAACAGCGTCGACACGGGGTGGGTGAGCGACGAAGACCCGGCCGCGATCGCCGCCCAGAAGCGACATGAGCACGACTTCCACCCGCCGCTCGACATCGTCGACGGTGCCGCCCGGATCGTGGATCCGATCATCGGCGGTGTCAACACCGGCGCCCACGTATGGGGCTGCTTCCTGAAGGACTACCGCCCGACCGACTGGTGATCGGCGAACAGCCCGGCTGCTACGAGGCGGCCACGCAGGCGGTTCATCTCGGCGGTGATCGCATCGGCCAGTAGGTCGAGGTCGGGGCACCGATCCGGGTCGGCGTACAGGCCGATCGTCAGCGTGTCGAGGTATGACACCAGCGCCACACCCAGCGCCGTGTTCGGGCCCGAGCGGCACGATCGGCACGATCGTCTCGACCTCGGCGCCCATCAGCCACACCGGGGTACGCGGACCGGGCACGTTGGTGATGACGAGGTTGATGAACGGCTGGTGGGCGATCAGCGATCGCAGCGCTGCACCGATCGAGGCCAGGAATCGCGGCCGGGACGTGATCGACGACATCGGTCAGTGCGACCATGGCGGCGCCTTCGTGTCTCGCTTTGGCGTGTGTCGTGCGTTCGCGAATGATCTCGAACCGGCGAACAGGGTCGGGTTCGGCGAGCGGCAACTGGATCATCATCGCTCCGGTTCGGTTGCCCCATTCGGCAGCGGTGTCCGGGCTCTCTGACGCTCACCGGGCACATCGCCTGCAGTTCTTCGAGCGGCTCGTGGTGGCCTTCAAACCACGATCGCAGACCTCCGGTGAGCACGGCCAAGGCGACGTCGTTGGCGGTGCCGCCAAACGCCGACCTGATCGTGCCGATGTCGGCGAACTGGAGGTCGATCGACTACGAGCTGGCGGTGACGGCCAACCATCTGGTTGAGTGACGTGTCGGGTGCCCGACCTCCCGCGCCGAGGGCGTCGAAGCCTGCGGTCACCACTTCGCTCACCTGGTTGACGATCGTCGCCGGAGCCGAGGCGAAGGTGCGGGCCGCCTGGCGAACCACTTCGACGGGGTCGCGCAGGTTTTCGGCCCAGGCGTCGGCCAACAGGCGTCCGCCGCTCGGCGGTGCAGCGACCGGTGCCCTGACGGGGATGTCGGGACCCGGCAGCGGTTCGAGGTCGAACAGCGTGCTGATGAAGTCGAAGAAGCCGGCCCCGTCGAGCACCGCGTGGTGGACCTTGTGGAGCACGCCAACGCGTCCGTCGGCAAGGTTGTCGACCAGCCACAGTTCCCAGAGCGGTCGGCTGCGGTCGAGGCACTCCATGTCGAGTTCGCAGCACTCCGCGAACAGCTCCTCCATCCCGCCCGGAGACGCCGCAGAAGCCATCTTGACGTGGTGGGCGATGTCGAAGTTGGGGTCCTCGACCCACACCGGTCGGCCTTGTCCGAACGGCACTTCGGCCAGTCGGCGCATGGCTCTCGGGGCGCGAGCCAACCTGGCCGAGATGTGACGCCGGATGTCGGCCAATCGCACTTCACCGTTGTCGCCGCGCAGCGCCGTGCCGTCGAGCACGAACAGGATGCCGATGTGCATCGGGGTGTCCGGAGTTTCGACCCTCAGGAACGACGTGTCGAGCGAGCTCAGCCGCTTCGGATCGTGGTCGATCTCGGTCCGCGTCACCGCTCGTTGAACGGGCCGAGTTTCGGCGGCCTCGAGCACGCTGTCTATCCCGGCGGCGATCGCAGCGTGCAGGTCGTCGGGATCGGCGACGGCGGTGGTGTCGCTCATCATGCCGATGCAGGCAACGCCTTGGTGCGACATCAGCGCCACGTTGAACGCCGCCCCGGCGGTGGGGGCGAACGCATACAGCCGAACCACGTGGGCGCCACCCAGATATCGCGCCTCGCTGAGCCCGGCACGTTGGTGACGACCAGGTCGACGCCACGCATCATCGCGCCGACCACGCCTGCGGAAACCGAGCTCGGCAAGATCTGGATCGCGCCGGCGATCGAATGGCTGAAGCCGATCGCCGGCTCCTTGCGTGACCGGCCCGTGATCTCGCGGATGGTGAGCATCCGCTCGATCGGGTCGTCGATCATGAGTGGCAGCCGGAACCGCACGGGTGCCCATTGGTTGCCGCCTCCGTTGTCGCCGCCGCGACGGATGCTGATCGGCATGGTGACCCGCAGCTCTGCCGGGTGTGTGCCGCGTGCGCGGTGGTAGCGGGCGGCACCATCGAGTATGCCGGCGAAGAAGAGGTGGTTGATGGTGCAGCCGTGTCGTGCTGCGGCGTCGTGGAGACGGTCGATGTCGGCTTCGTGCACAGCCAGGCGCCGGGCCTCGCCGCGCTCGGTGAACAGCGGCGACAGGGCACCGCCGCTGGGTGCCAACATCCGAACCGCTGACCGGCCGCCGGCGATCGTCTTGGTTGCGTCCGCGAAGCGGATGCAATGCCGCCTCGAAGGCCGACTTGGCGACCTTCAGCTGCGCCGTCGTCGTCTTTTCGGCGATCGTCGTGAACGATGGTGTCGACGAGCCCGACGACGGTGCAGCGCGCAGCTCCGGGAGTTGATCGGCGGTGCGTTTGGGTGGACGTCGCGAGGCGTCGAGGAACACGTCGAGCAGCCCGACACCGCCGACCCCGTCGGTGAACGAGTGATGGACCTTGATGATCAGCGCCGCACCGCCATCTTCGAGACCACCGACGTAGGTGCACTCCCAGAGCGGCCGATCGCGGTCGAACGGTTCGGTGGCGCACTCTGCCGCCAGGTCGAGCACCGCCGCGAACGTCACCGGCGGCTCGAGTTCGGCGAAGCGCACATGGTCTCGAATGTCGACATCCTCGGCGATCTCCCAGTGCGGCGGTCCGATCCCCATCGGCGCTTCCACGACGCGCTGGCGCAGGCGTGGCATGAGGCGGGATGACTCGTCGATCGAGCGCAGCAGGCGATCGGGCTTGATCGCTCGGTCGAGTTGCAAGACCGACACGACGGTGGTTCGCAGGGACGGATCTCGCTCGATGTCCCACAACGTGGCGTCGGTGCCGTTCATCGGCTCGGCAGCGATCATCTTCACATTCATGTTGTTCTCACCGATCGATCGGGGTTCACCGCACGCGCGGTCCGGTTCCAGTGTCGCCGTTCCCCGCCCATCGATCATGAGGACAAGGTCCCTTCGTCGCCCCCAAACAGTTGGGAGTTGTGCCAGGCACAACTCCCAACTCAACTCCCAACTCAGGCTGTTCCGCCTCTGAGGATCTGCCGGCGGGCTGCTGCGATCTCGCTGTCGGCCATCGCTCGCAGCTCTCGTTCGCCTCCAGGGTTCGGCACGGCTTCGGTCGGCGTTGGCCCCGACCCGTTCATGCCCTGGCCGGTCGCTGCCGAACGTGCGGCTCGCGCCACGATGATCGCCTCGTCGTACAGACCGTGATCGGCGAGCGTCTTGGCTCGCAGTAGCAGTCGGTCAGCGAGCGGTATCGCAGCGACGGGTCGCAGTACGTTGACTCCGCTGCGGCGACGAAGGTGGATGATCGTGACGAACGCCAGAAACGCTGCGAGTGCGAGCACGCCAATCCAGGACGCGACGCGGATCGCCACGGCCAGCACGGCTGCCAGCACCCAGGCCAGTTCCAATCGGGTCTCGAGACCGGCGTACACCTGCCCCCGGCGGGCGTGTGGGGCGCTGGTCTGAATGGTTGCGTCGAGTGCTCGCCGTCCGATGCTGACCGCCAGCCCAAGCACGAAGATCGTTGCCACCAGCGTGGCGCGGTTGAACGCCAGTCCGCACAGTGCGGTCACCACCGCTGAACCCACCAACGCGGCGGTGAGCATCGAGCGCTCGTTGAGGCGCCGTCGCAGCCGCGCTGCTATCACCGTTCCGGTGAACCCGCCGAACCCGTTGGCGAGGATCACCAGGCCCAACACCCAAGCCGGTTCGCCACCGGACCGCAACGAGAAGCCGAACTGGAAGAGGGCGAAACCGATCGCTGCCCGCAGCGCCATCATGTCCCAGATCGCGTTCTCGACGTCGGGCTGGACGAGTTCGATCAGGGCGATGGTGTCGATCGGTTCGATCGGCTCGGCGACGGAGCGGACCCGCATGGCCATGATTGCGCCGACCGCATACACGATCGCGCCGACCCGAAGTGTCCAGGTGCCTGACGTGGCGGCGAACGAGCGCGACGGCCGCCGCCGCGGCGAGCGCGCCGGCGAACGTGGCACTGCGCGAGAGCAGGGCGTTGGCTGCCACGAGGTCTTCGTGGTCGTCGACCAGCGCCGGAAGCATGGCGTTGCGCGACACGGTGTAGGTCTTGGCGACGATCAGCACACCGAACGCAAGCGGGAACAGCAGGAGCGTTCTCAGGTTCTCGGCGAGTAGCAGGGCCAGCACGGTTCTGGCGACGAAGGTGGCGACCATCGTGGTCGCCAGTCCGCCTCGCACCCGGTCGACGATCGGACCGACGAGCGGGGCCATGACCAGGAACGGCGCCAGGGTGACCACGAGGTACAGCAGCACCCGCGGACGCGCCGCGTCGGCTGAGACGTTGAAGAAGATCGACCCGGCCATCGAGACGACGAAGAACGACTCTGCGGCGCTGTGTACGCAGTGCGTGATCGTCAGCCGCGACTGTCGGGCCGGGCCGAGCAACCAGAGCCGCAACGACCCACCGACTCGTGACCGGTTCGAAGCGCTCTGTCGAGTGCCGGGTTCGGTGTGTGGGGAGTCGACCATGTGACGCTCCCGGAGCTACTCGTCCTCGACGAGGACTTCGGGTTCGACGGGTTCGACCAGTTCGATCTCCCAGTCGCCTTGTCGAAACGCCAGCGTGACCAGTTGGGCGTCGATTCGGTCGGCGTCGGTGTACACCTCGACGCGCACGATGTGCGGCGATTCGTTGCTGATCGCGCCGATCTCGATCAGTACGCCTTCGTCTCGTGGAGGTGACCCTGGCGCCTCGCTGTCGACGGCGGCGGAGAGCTCGTCGACGAACCGCACGTCGTGGGTCGAGGCGAAGCGATCGATCACCAGGATCTGATCTTCCAGTGACATCGCATTCATCCCGGTACCAGCCAAGTAGACGACTCGCAGCGAGTCAGCGTCGATCGACGGTGGCACGAATCGGCTGATCACGGCGACGTAGGTGTTGTTGTCCACCTGGTTGGTGACAGCCGGAGTCTGCGTGGATCCGCAAGCTGGGAGTGCGCTGATGGCAAGCATCAATCCGAGTGTTGCGAGCTTCGAAGCTCGGCCGATACCGAAACGCTTCACCGCCGACAACGTACCGCACCAACTGAGCTGGTGTGACGTGGATTGGTGTGACTATCGGCGATCGGCGCTGCGAGGCTCCCTATGATATGGCGCTATGGATGAGCCGTCAGGGCGTTTGATAACGTCGCTATCACCTCGCCGGTGGCGCGGTTTCCAACGGTTCGCCCGGGTTCATCTGCCGGTCGTCCATTTCCTTGTCGATGCCGCGATCTGGTCGGTGGCGATTCCACTCGAGCGTGTGGATTCGCTACGACTTCCGGACCTCCGAGATCCGGCCGGCACTGTTGCCGGCGATCGTGTTGGCGCTCGTGTTGCAGGCCGCTGCCGGGTACGGATTCGGGCAGTACCGGCGCCTGTGGCGCTACGGCAGCTTCGACGAGGTGCGGGTGATCGCCGGCACCGCAGCCGTGCTCGGCGTGATCATGTCGATCGCGCTCTGGTGGGAGCGCTCGGTTCCCCGGTCGGTGCCGATGCTGGCGGCGATGATCAGCTTGCTCGGCCACGTCGCTGCTCGGTCGGCGTGGCGGTCGTACGTGGAGAGCAAGCGCCGCCCGGATGGCTCCAGCGCTCGGCGCTTGATCGTGATCGGCGCCGGCGATGCGGCGACCAACATCGTGCGCACGTTGTTGTCCGATGCCGACAGCCCGTTTGTGCCGGTTGCCCTGCTCGACGATGACCCGACCAAGTCGAAGCTGCGGATCTCCGGGGTTGCGGTGGCCGGCGATCTCACCGAGCTCGGCGTGGTGGCAGAGGCGAGCAACGCCTCGGCGGTGCTGATTGCGATCCCGAGTGCAGGCAGCGGTTTGCTCAGTCGCGTCGACAAGGATGCTCGCAGGTTCGGTCTCGACGTGTTCGTATTGCCGCCCGTCCGACAGCTGTTCGGGTCGATCAGCATTGCCGACATCCGACCGATTTCACACAGCGATCTGCTCGGTCGTCAGCCGGCCGAGATCGACCCCAAGGCGATCGCCGGCTACATCACCGGGCGGCGTGTTCTGGTCACCGGCGCGGGTGGGTCGATCGGGAGCGAGTTGTGCCGACAGATCGTGCGCTTCGAACCTGATGCGCTGTTGATGCTCGACCGCGACGAGAGCGGACTGCATACGACCCAGCTGTCGATCGAGGGCCGAGCGATGCTCGACAATCCGAACCTGATCCTGGCGGACATCACGCGATCGCGAGCGCATGGGCGAGGTGTTCGCCGACCATCGCCCCGACATCGTGTTCCACGCCGCTGCGCTCAAACACTTGCCACTGCTGGAGTCGCATCCCGCCGAGGGTTGGAAGACCAACGTGTGTGGCACGCTCAACCTGCTCGAGGCGGCTCGTGAGCATGGTGTTGTGAGGTTCGTGAACGTCAGCACCGACAAGGCCGCCAATCCGACCAGTGTGCTCGGGTGGACCAAGCGCATCACGGAGCGACTGACGGCCCACGCCAACTCGCTCGGGCCGATGAGTTGTGTGTCGGTCCGGTTCGGCAACGTGCTCGGGTCCAACGGTTCGGTGCTCAAGGCGTTCGAGGCGCAGTTGGCAGCGGGTGCTCCGATCACGGTCACCCATCCCGAGATCACCCGCTACTTCATGACGATTCAGGAGGCGTCGCGCCTGATCGTGCAGGCCGGTGCGATCGGTGAGCCGGGCGAGGTGATGATCCTCGATATGGGTGAGCCGGTGCTGATCCTCGATGTCGCCAAGCGCTTCGCTGAGATGCACGACCCGCCGCTCGAGATCGTCTTCACGGGGCTCCGCCCGAACGAGAAGTTGCACGAGGATTTGATCGGCGCCGACGAGCACGGCGCGTCGCGTTCGCACCCGTTGATCACGCACGTCGATGTTCCGGCTCTGGCGCCCACGTCACAGATGACGGGCGGTGTCGTCGACTCGCTGGACGCGATACGAGCCGTGGCGTTGAGCGGCCTGGTCGGCCCACAACTCTGACTACGGCCGTCAGGCGAGTGCCGGCTGCCGGCGGCGAGAACGGGCGATCGTCATCAGCGCCGCGCCGAGGGCGACGAAGCCGAGTGCCAGCCAACTGCCCGGGCGGGTCGTATTCGAGCCGGTGCCGACGATGTTGGCTTTGGTGTATCCGTTGTTGCCGACGAACACGCTCTGCCCGGCGATCGCGGTCACGGTGGCGGAACCGGTGCCCTCTGTTTGCTTGAGGCCTGGAGGCAGTGTGCTGGCCACCACGGTGGCGGTGGTGAGCCCGGCGCGGACAGCGGCGACCCAGTCGCCGTTGGCGTCGGTCGTGACCGTTTGTGAGTTGCCGGCGGAGTCCTTGACGATCACCTGTACGCCTGGCAGGTTGGGTTCGCCGGGGTCCTGGGTGCCGTTGCCGTTGGTGTCGAGGTAGATGTGGCCGTACACGGTCGCCGACGGTGTGTAGCCGTCGGTGCCGCCGTCGTTGTTCGTGCCGAGCACGGCGATGATCGTGGTCGGGTCGGTGCCCTCGGTCTGTAGCACGCCGGGCGGCAGCGTGGTTTCGTCGACGTCGGCGGTGGTCGAGCCAGGCAGCACTTGAGCGGTCCAGTTGCCGTTGGCGTCGGTGATGACGGTCTGAGTCGGGCAGACGACGGCTTCGGGGAGTGTCGAGGCGCTGGGGCACACTCGCCGTGCACGGCTCGGTACTGCCTGAACTGCTGATCACGACACTGACACCGGAAAGGTTCGGTTCACCCGGGATCCTGGATGCCGTTGGCGTTGGTGTCCAGGTAGACGTGACCGGCCACGGTGGTGGTCAACGGCGGGTAGCTCGGGTGCATCGGCGGCCGCCGACGAGCCGCTGATCACGACGAACACGCCGACGGCCAGCACGAACCCTGCCGCGCTGTGCATGCTTCTGAGCTTCAACGGTCGACCTCGGTCCCAACTCCATCGACTCGGAGAGCCGGATGCACCAGTCATACCACTCTGGCGAGACTGCGACGTCTGACGGCAGCGACCTCGATGGGCAGCGCTGCCGGCCCGGATCAGGCTGACGTGCGGGCCGGCGTCGCCGGATGCGGGCGACGATCACCAGCGCCGCCGCCGAGGGTGACGAGCCCGAGCCCGAGCCCGGTGCCACCGAGTGTGCTGTCGGATCCGGTCTTGGGGACCGTGCCCTCGTTGCGGGTGTAGCCGTTGTTGCCGACGAACGTGTTCTGTCCGGCGATCGCGTTGACGGTGGCGGTGCCGGTGCCCTCGGTCTGAGTCAGCCCGGGAGGCAGCGTGGTGGCGTCGACCGTGGCGGTGGTGGTGCCGGGTCGCACGGCCGGTTGCCCAGTCGCCGTTGGCGTCGGTGGTGACGATCTGAACCGCGCCGCCCGAATCGGTGACGACCACCTTGACCCCGGGCAGGCTGGGCTCGCCGGGGTCTTGGGTGCCGTTGCCGTTGCTGTCGAGGTAGATGTGGCCGGACACGGTCGCGGTGGGTGCGTAGCCGTCGTTGCCGCCGTCGACGACGGCGCCGGCAACCGCGGTGACCGTGGTCGGATCGGTGCCCTCGGTGTGTACGACACCCGGGCGGCAGCGTGGTTTCGTCGACATCGGCGGTGATCGAACCGGCGGGCACGACAGCGGCTCCAGTTGCCGTTGGCGTCGGTGATGACGGTCTGGGTCGGGCAGACGACGGCCTGCGGTCGGGTTCGAGTCGCTGAGGAACTGCGGCCGTGCACGGCTCGGCGGTGCCGGAAGCGCTGACGACGACCCGGACACCGGGAAGGTTCGGTTCGCCGGGATCCTGGACGCCGTTGGCGTTGGTGTCGAGATAGATGTGTCCGGCCACGGTGCCCGTGGTCGGCGGGTAGCTGGGGGCGCTCGGCGCTGCCGACAGCGCCGGTCGACGACGAGCACGGCACCGATGATCAGCAGACACTGCGCGCGAGCACTCGTGAGCTCGCGCCTCGTCGCAACGTCACCGACAACTTCACCTGCTCACCTCAGACCGATTCGCACCGTCGGTACGTTCCGGAGTCAAGTGTAACGCTGTGATGCCGCGTTGGCTGAACAGCCAGCCTTCGTGGCCCGGGCACGTCGTAGCCTGTGCCGCCGTGAAGGTGCCATGAGACTGGTTCGTGTGGACGATCGGGCGGTCGGCGTCGTGGCCGCCGTCTGGCGGGGTCGCCGCGGCGTGGTCGGATGCGTCGCCGGTCGGGAGCCGTTCGATCGATGTGGTGCTGGTGTTTCTGGCGGTCGGGGTGGTGACGTGGGCGTCGGCCTCGGCGTCGTGGTGGGCGGGTGCATCGGCCGCCGGGATCGGTGCGCTGCTGGCGATCGACCCGCTGGTGACGGCGATCGGAGCCGTCGGCTGCGTCGGCGGCCTGTGGCTCGGGAGTCAGCGCCGCGACCTCAGCATTGCTCGGGCCGCGGTCGGCGGTGTCGGCCGTGAACGTGTTGTGCCGGATGGAATTCGGGTTGTTCGTCGGGGCGAGTGCGCTGGTCGGCGTCGGTTTGGGGGCGACTGCTGGTCGTCGTCGGCCTGCTGCGTCGTCACAGCATCGTGCGGCGATGGGCGACGCGGGTCGGGCTGGTGTCGCCGGGCTGGCTGTGCTGGCGGGGATCGGTGTCGGTGTCGCCGGTTTGAGTGCGCGTTCCGATGTGTACGCCGGTCGCCGAATGGTCGCCGAGGGTATCGATCTGCTGCGAGATGGTGAGTACGAGGACGCCGCCGTCAGTTTCGATCGGGCAGCGACGACGTTCCGCTCGGCGGAGACGACGATCGGGAGGCCGTGGGCGCAACCCGGTCGGCTGTTGCCGATCGCCGCTCAGAACCGCGAGGCGGTCGCCGTGTTGTCGACGCGGGCTGCAGCGGCGTCCGCCGATCTGGCGAACGCAGCGTTGTTCATCGATCCCAGCGATCTGAAGGTCAGCGGTGGCCGGTTCGACCTGCGGCGCTGGCCGAGATCGAGGGTCCGCTCACGGCTGCCTACGACTCGATGGTCGAGTTGCGGCGCGCGATCGACGCCGTCGACTCGCCGTGGCTGGTCGATCAGGTGGAATCGCCGCTGGAGTCGGCGGCCGCCGAGTTCGACGACAACATCGACCAGGTCGAGACAGCGGTGCAGGCGCTGCAGGCGGCGCCTGGCCTGCTCGGCGGCGACGGGGTCCGGAACTATTTCGTCGCCTTCACGACTCCGGCCGAGGCGCGGGGGACGGGTGGGTTCATGGGCAACTACGCCGTGCTGACCGCTGACGACGGCGCCCTGTCGGTCAGCGAGTTCGGACGAACCGCCGACCTCAACGCCGGTGGTACGGCGGGAGCGCCGCACTCCATCCGCCCGACGATTGGGCTGCGCTGTGGGGTCGATTCGGGTTGACCAACGGGCCGGGCGGCACGACGGGTGACGTGCCGTGGTCGAACATCACGGTGTCACCGCACTTCCCGTCGACGGCGAAGGTGATCGCCGATCTGTTCCCACAGAGCGGCGGACATCCCGGTCGACGGGGTGTTCGCGATGGATCCGTTCGTGTTGCAGGCGTTGGTCGGGTTCACCGGTCCGGTGTCGGTCGACGTCGGTGTCGTGAACGGCGATGTGGCCGACGTGCGCCTGACCGAGCAGAACACTGCCCAGTTCCTGTTGTTCGACCAGTACACGATCGAGGATGCAGCCACTCGAACCGACATGTTGGAACAGGTGGCCGAGCTCGTGATCGACGACCTCCTGGACGGTGCCCTGCCGGGCCCAACCGTGCTTGGCCGATCAGTTGAAGCCGTTGGTGGATGAGGGCCGTCTGGTCGGGTGGATGAGCGATCCCGACGAGCAGTCGTTGTTCGAGCGGATCGGTGTCGCCGGTGGCCTCGCCGACCGTGAAGGAGGCGATGGTTTCCAGGTCGTCGTCAACAACGCCGGGGCCAACAAACTCGACGCCTATCTCGGTCGATCGGTTCGGTATCGGGCCGAGTTCGACGCCGCCTCGCGGGTGGTCGTCGGGCGGTTCGACGTGACGTTCACGAACGACGGCCCGACGTCGGGCCTGCCCGACGGAGTGATCGGCAACTACGTCGGCGACCCGATCGGAACCAACCGCTCGCTCGTCACGGTGTACACGGCGCTGCCCGTGACCGGGGTGTCGATCGACGGCGAGCAGGCCAGGTTCGAGGCCGCCACGGAAGCCGGTTGGTCGGCTTCGCGGCTGTATCTGGTGTTGCCTCCAGGCACCTCGCAGACGGTCTCGTTCTCGGTGGCCGGGCAGCTGCCACCCGGTGATCCAGCCGACCCGAGCGTCGCTGACACCTATCGGCTCGTGGTCGGAACACAACCGTTGGTGCTGGCGGCAGACAACGACATTCGCGTGACCGACGTCCACGGCGATGTGGTGCTGGAGAGGACGGGAAAGCTGCCAGGAATCGAGCGACTCGCGGCAGCGTCAACCGCCGCCCCCGTCGCCCCGAAGTAGCCTGACGACGCCATGTCCGACCCCATCTTCCTCAGCTCACCGGATGTCGGCGACGCCGAGCGTGAAGCCCTGCTGCGCGCATTCGACAGCGGCTGGGTCGCGCCGGCCGGCCCCGAACTCGACGCCTTCGAAGCCGACCTCGCCGCCGCCGTCGGCTGGCCCGGCGTCGTGGCGATGTCGAGTGGCACGGCGGCCCTCCATCTGGCACTGCTGACGCACGGGGTGCAAGCGGGTGATGATGTGCTCGTATCCAGCTTCACGTTCGCTGCGTCGGCGAACGCCGTCAAGTACGTCGGGGCCAATCCGGTGTTGATCGACAGCGAGTCGTTCTCGTGGAACATGAGTCCATCGCTGCTGGCCGACGAACTCGCCGCATTGGCGATCGTCGGGCAGGTGCCGAAGGCCGTCGTGGTGGTGGATCTGTATGGCCAATGCGCCGACTACGAGGCGTTGTCCCCGATTTGCGAGGAGTACGGGGTGGTGTTGATCGAGGATGCCGCCGAAGCCCTGGGAGCCACCCACAACGCGTGCCCGGCGGGCACGCTCGGGGAATGTGGTGTGCTCTCGTTCAACGGCAACAAGATCATCACCACCTCGGGGGGCGGGGCATTCCTGTCGCCATCCAGCGAGACCGCCGACCGAGTTCGCTACCTCTCCACACAGGCCCGCCAACCCGTTGCCCACTATGAGCACGCCGAGGTCGGTTTCAACTACCGGCTCAGCAATCTGCTGGCGGCGCTCGGGCGCGCTCAGTTGGCGCGGCTGCCGGCGATGTCGGCGCGGCGGCTGGCGATCAACGCCGCCTATCGGGCATCGCTCGGTGATGTCGAGGGGCTCGAGTTCATGCCGGTCGCACCGTGGGGAGAATGGAACGGTTGGCTGACCTGCGTCACGTTCCACGATCCTGCCCGCCGTGACGACGTGCAGGCTGCGCTGGCCGAGGCGGACATCGAGAGCCGGCCGTTGTGGAAGCCGATGCATCTGCAACCGGTGTTCGCCGATGCCCGGTCCCGAATCGATGGCACCAGCGAACGGTTGTTCACCCACGGGTTGTGCCTGCCGAGTGGGAGCGTGCTCACCGACTCCCAGGTCGAGCGCGTGATCGACTCGACGCTCGACGCCCTCAGGGTTCTTTCGTGAGTTCGTTCTCGGTTTCCGTTCCGAGGAACTCGGGCATCGTCGCGTGCCCTTCGGCGGTCACGCCGCCGAACAGCGAGCGCACCGTGCGCCATGCGATCCTGGCGTCCATCCCGAACGATGCGCGATCCACATACTCCACGTCGAGCTCGAGTCGGCGCGGCCAGTCGAGCGAATTGCGCCCGTGCACCTGCGCCCATCCGGTGATGCCGGGCGGAGCGTCGAGCCGGCGCCGCTGCCGAGCGGAGTACAGCGCCGTGTACTTGGTGGGCAGCGGACGCGGGCCGATCAGGCTCATGTCGCCGTTGAGCACGTTCCAGAGTTGGGGCAACTCGTCGAGCGAGGTCGCCCGCAGCAGCTCTCCGAATCGGGGCAGCCGACCTGCGTCGGTGAGCAGTACGCCGTCAGCACCGCGTTCATCGGTCATCGAACGGAATTTGATGATCCGAAATGGGTTACCGTTGCGGCCCGCTCGTTGCTGCCTGAACAGCACCGGTGTGCCGAGCCGCAGCCGCACCGCAACCGCAGTGGCGGCGATCACGGGTGCCAGCACGGCCAGTGCGACGCCGGAAACGAGCGACGTCGATCGCCCGCTTGGCCGGTGAGTCGATCCATTGCGCCACACGATCAGCGTACGACCGCTACATCTGCTGTCCGGCACCCGATGCAACGGTAGGGGAAACAGCGTGAGGCGGTTGGTGGTCGTCGGGGCCGGTGGATTCGGCCGCGAGGTGTACGACATCGTGGTGGCGAACGGCCTGCTCGCCGAGTTCGCCGGCTATGTCGACGACGGCGACGACGATCACCCGCTGTTGGAACGACTTCTGATCCCGCTGCTCGGCGGCACGCGAGTGCTGATGTCGATGGGTGCCGACGCCGGATACTCGATCGGGATCGGCTCTGGCGCCGTGCGGCGGCGGCTCGACGTCGACCTGACGGCTGCCGGTTGCGCCCCGGTCACTCTGGTTCACCCGATGGCGACGGTCGGTGGCGACTGCCGGATCGGTGACGGCTGCATCCTCGCCGCCGGCGCCCGCGTCACCACGAACATCACGCTCGGACGCCACGTCGACCTCCATGTGAACTCGACCGTCGGCCACGACTCTGTACTCGACGATTTCGTCGGTGTGTATCCCGGTGCCACGGTGAGCGGCAATGTGCACCTCTGCGAGGGCGTCACGATCGGCACCGGCGCCAACGTGCTGCCGGGAATCTCGATCGGTGCCGGGGCCTTTGTCGGTGCCGGTGCGGTGGTCACCGGTGACGTGGCGGCCGGCGTCACGGTCGCCGGCGTGCCCGCCAGGCCGTTGTGGTTGGGAAGCGCTCCAGGCACAACTTCCAACTCGGCCGGAGAGCAGGCGTGACGACGGCTCGTCCTCGGCTTTTGTATCTGCTGTCGGATGAGATCTCGGCGGTGCTGGTGCGTGGCCAGCTCGGATTCCTGGTCGAGGACGGTTTCGATGTGACGGTGGCGACCAGGTTGGCGACACCGGGTGCACCGAGGACCGGTGCGTGGGATGACGGGGTGTCGGTCGAGCACGTGCCGTTCGTGCGTGAGCCTTCACCGTTGCGTGACCTGCGGGGGCTGTGGGCCACGGTGCGGCTGATCCACCGCCTGCGTCCCGAGATCGTCAACGCTTCGACCCCCAAGGCCGGTCTGCTCGGATCGCTTGCCGCCTGGCTGTGTCGGGTGCCGGTGCGGGTGTACGTCGTGCGTGGGTTCCGGTTCGAGACCGCGACGGGAAGCAAGCGGCAGCTGTTTCGTCTTCTGGAGCGAGTAGCGATCCGCTGCGCCAACCACGTCGTGTTCAACAGCGCCAGCTTGCTCGAGGTGGGCGAGCGCGAAGGCGTGATCCGAGCCGGCCGGGGCGAGGTGCTCGGCGCCGGCTCGGGCAACGGCATCGACACTGCCCGCTTCTCAGCCGACGCCCTGCCGAGCCGGGACGAAGCTCGGCGCCAGTTGGGTGTGCCGCTCGATGTGGTCGTGATCGGCTTCGTCGGTCGTTTCACGCGGGATAAGGGCATCGCCGACCTGATGCGTTCGTTCGAGGCGTTGCGTGCCGCACGACCCGAGCTGAGCCTGCTGCTGGTCGGCCAGTTCGAGGAGGGTGATCCGTTGCTGCCCGACGTGCGAGCGGCGATCGAAGAAGGCGATCACGTGACGGTGGCGCCCTGGCTCGACCAAACCGGTGTCGCTTACCGAGCGATCGACTTGCTCGCTTTCCCGTCGTACCGCGAGGGCCTGCCGAACGTGCCGCTCGAAGCGCAGCTGAGCGGAGTACCGGTCGTCGGCTACGCCGCCACGGGAACCGTCGATGCGGTCAGCCACGCTCACACCGGATTGCTGGTTCCAGTCGGCGACGAGTCGAGCTTCGCGAAGGCGCTGGCCGAGCTGGTCGACGACGCAGATCGCCGCGCCGAATTCGGGTCGAACGGTCGCGGATGGGTGACCGACCGCTTCGATCGTGCCCAGCTCTGGCAAATCTGGAGTACGAGCTATCGAGCGTGGACACCCAGGCGATAGCTACAAGTGCGCACAGCGCTCCTCGAACGTGGTCATGTGCGACGGAGCAGGATCTTGGTTCCGAATTGCAGGTGCTGCCACCAGGTGCGGTCGCGGGCGCGGAGGCTGGCTCTCGACGGGATCGCCAGGCCGGTCAGGAATTTGATCCGGTCCAAACGACCGAGGACGGCCAGGGTGGTTCGACCTTCCGAACCCCAGGCCGTGGCGGATGGTTGGTGGTAGCCGTCGATCGCTCGCCGTTGCGCCGGATCGACGGGCAGGCTCGACGCCCATCGGGCGAAGCCGTGTTCGGGGTCGAGCCCCAGGTCGCCCCACGTGGTGCGGACGGCATCGGCGAGCACCAACTCGACGCCGTCGATGGTCGCCTGTTCGGCGGTGACCCGCCAGTCGACGCCGCTGATCAACACCAACTGGGCGATGTCGCGGCGCACCCGCAGGCCCGAGCCGCCGCCCAGCACGGCGTGGCAGCAGGCGTGCAGCAATCGGCCCTCGGCGCTGAGCCCGTGGGCCTCGACGCCGGCCAAGTCGGAACGGCTGACTGGGAGGCGACCACAGCCGGGAGTGGTCGATTCGTTCACCGAAGTAGCCACCGGTGATGGTCAGGTGCAGGTCGAGTTCTCCACCGGACGGGGCGTACAGCACGACCGCCTTGGCAAAGCGCCGTTCCCACCATCCACGAACCGGGGGCTTGGCGCGTTGAAAGCCGGCGTCGGCCAGCGCTGTGAGGGCGCGGTCGTAGTCGGTCCGGTGGATCAACAGATCGCAGTCGCCGAAGACCCGCTCCGACTGGGCTCGGCGTGGTCGAGGTGGGCGATCGCAATACCCTTCAGCACCCTCACTGGCACGTCGGCTCGACCGCAACGCCGGCAATCGCCTGGGCGGCGTTCTGCTCGGACAACAGACACGTGCGTAGGCGCGTCCGTGGTCGCCGTCCGGGCCTGTTCGACGCACGTCGTCAGTCGCGTCGACGGCGTCGTGCTCGATCGCCGACCACATCAATCCGAGCACCTTGTGGTGGGTCGCGTGCATCACGACCGCCGGGGTCAGACGTATGGCCGCCACCCGGTCGAGGTGGAACCGATCGACCGGGGCAGGCCGTGCGCGACGCACGCCCGCAACACGTCGAGCGCGGCGTGTCGCTGATTCGCTGGCTCTGCGGTGTCACCGTCGCCCACTGCGCCGATCGTACCGGCGGGCGATTCCTCACGATTCGTGGTCGTGAACCTCGACGGCGAGCAGAGATACGAATTCGCTGCGCGCAATCGCGCGGGTGGTGGCACTGACGACTGAGCCCGACTTCGACGAGCGAGGTAATGAGGTCGAACCAGTCGGGGTGTTCACTGCGGAGGTCAGCCGTGCGACCAACTCGGCCGGACTGAGGTCGTGATCTGCAAGCACGGCGATCCCGGCCATACGGAAACTGCTGTGGGTCGAGCGACCGGGGTTCGATGCCCGTCGCACCCCAGTCCAGGAAGGGGAGTGGCGCCGGAATGACTCGATCACCGTCGCCGCCGATGGATGCGTGTACCGACCAGGCCGGCAGTTCGACGATGCCGGCACTCGCCAGCGCCCGGTCGTTGACGAGTGTCGGCGGATCGGCGTCGACCAAGACGAGCGAGTCGCCCCGTGAGTACGGTCGCAGACCGATCCATGCCAGATCGTCGGCTGTCGTGTTGGGCATGGGCGCCGCCCAGCAGCCGTGTCAGCGCCCCGACGATCTCGTCAGGTTGTCGTGACCGAGCGATCACCCTCGATCCGTATCGCAAGTGTGGCATCGTTCGCGGACCTGATGCGGGCGCGCCGCCGGTCGCCGCGAAGCGGCTGGAGATTGGCGCTGAACGCCGGCGGTCAGCGCAAGCAGGTGTCGGGTGGATCGGGCTCGACCCAATCGGCGAACAGCGTGCCGAGTCGGTCGAGCGCCGGCCGTGCTGTCGACCTGTACTGCGACGAGCAGGTCGCGCTGCTCGCCGAGGCGCACCACGAAGGAACCCGCCCACACGGAGGGGTCACATGGCGTGCCTCAAGGGTCTGGGTGGAGCGGTCAGTAGACGGCTGCCGTCGGGCGACCGTCGCCACCGGATGCGGCACCGGCCGGCAGCGGTGCGGCATCGACGCCTTCCATCAGACCGGCGGCGGCGAGATGGTGGAGCGCCTCGTCGATGCCGTCGACGAGCGTCGCCGGCTCGAGCTTCGAAGACCTCGCCCAACTCGATCGACATGGCATCGACGGTCGTCTGTCCGTCGCACAGCAGGAAGACGGCGCCGGCCAGCGAGTTGAGTCGGTGCACCATGCGAGTCGAGTCGTGGTAGACGACCGCTTCGCCCTCGAACACGGCGGTTTCGACGTCAGTCGGCGGCCCGTGGGCGGTCGGACCCGCCGAACGTGATCGGCGCCGTGGTGATGGCCTTGCTCGCTCACGGCTCGCAGTGTAGGCGAGTCCGCGGTTTGCCCGGCCTGCTCGTCACCACGCGGGCGAGCTCCGGGTCCGGGTCACGTGCTGGAACCGCTGTACTTGCGGCGTGACATCAGGTGACGAAGCTCACCTTCGAGTCCGCATGCCGCCGGCCGCCTTTCGGACGAAGTAGTCGTGGCCGTCGCTGCGTTGGATCGGGGTGCGCCAGAGCCGATGCACGTCGGTCTTGCCGGGTTGGTTGACGCGGCTGCGGGCGAGCGCCGCCGAGGTGAACCGTTGTCGCACTTCCGCTTCCGCGGCGGCGCGAGCCCGGCAGAGCCTTCGGGTAGGCGAAGTGGGTCGGCGCGTACCGATGTGTTCGCCGATCAGTTCGATCGAGCGGTCGAGCTCGTCGGCGATCTGGGCAGGATCGAAGCGGTCGAGCAGCGGATGGGTGTGGGTGTGCGACCCGATCGTGACGAGCCCGGTCGACACGGCGTCGCGGAGCCCGGCCCAACTGGCCGGGGCAGCACCCCACGGAAACGCCGCACCGGAGTCGATGAAGTGAGTGGCCGCGTACAGCGTGGCCGGCACCCCTGCCTCGACCAGCGCAGGCACGACGTGCTCACAGAAGTCGGCCGTGCCGTCGTCGAACGTGACCACGACGGCGTTGTCCGTTGAAGTACCGGCGCTCAGCCGTTCGACCGCTGCGTCGAGTGTGAGTACCCGATGGTGCGCAGCGAGGTGTGCGAGCTGGGCCCGAAATGCGTCGAGATCGAGGTCGACCTCCGAGCCGGAGCCCCCACCCACACGGTGGTAGATCAGGACCGTGACACCGGTCGGCGTCGGGAACAACCGGTCACCCTGGGCGAGTACCCGCTTCGCCACCGACCGACCCTGCACACCCCCAGTGTGCCACCGGTGTCGACTCCGCAACTCCTCGAGGAGTGGCTTGTGGCCTGGCACCGAACGAGATTCCTGGAAGCCTGCTGCATCGCCACTCGGCATGGCCACAGAGTTAGCCTCCGAACGATGACTTCGGACGGCGGGAAGCAGCAGGTGGAGCCGACCGGACCGCAGTCGCGCCGTGGCGACATCCAGGGTCTCAGGGCGGTCGCCGTGATATTGGTCGTCGTGTACCACTCGGGGGTTGGGCTTGCTGGTGGCTTCATCGGCGTCGATGTGTTCTTCGTCATCTCCGGATACGTGATCACACGGATGCTCGCGGTCGAACTGGGTGCAATCGGCAGTCTCGACCTCAGGCGCTTCTACCTGCGACGAATGAGAAGGCTGCTGCCTGCGCTCGGTCTGATGCTGTCGGTCGTGATGCTGGCGAGCATCGTTCTCGCTTCGATCGGTGGCCAACAGATCACTGCGCGCGACGGGTGCTGCGGCGGCGTTGTTCAACGCCAACACGTACCTCATCCGTTTCGGTGACGGCGGCTACTTCGACGTCGATGGCGCCGTCAACGCTTTGCTCCACACCTGGTCGCTGTCCGTAGAAGAGCAGTTCTACCTCGTGTTCCCGGCCCTGCTGCTCGGCGCATGGGTGCTCGGGCGCAGGCTGCCACGAATCGGAAGTGGCCGGGCCGCAGCCATCATTCTCGCCCTCATCGTCGCTGTGTCGTTCTCACTTTCGTGGGCATTGACAACTGGACACACCGCAGTCCTGCGCGTCGACGACCTCGCCGCCCAACTGGCCTTCTACTCAGCGCCGGCGAGGGCATGGCAGTTCGCCGCCGGTGGCCTGCTTGCCCTTGCCGCACCGCTCGCCGCGTCGTTGGGCATGAAGCTCGCCACGGGTCTGGCGGCTGCCGGTACTGCGCTGGTGATCTGGAGTTCGATCGTTTACGACGATCACACCCCATTTCCGGGTACGGCAGCGCTCGCCCCGGTGGTCGGTACGCTTCTGATCCTGGCGGCCGGTGGCGGGCCAAATGGCAACTTGCTGAGCCGTGCCCTGGCACTGCGGCCCGCACAGTTCCTCGGCGACCTTTCCTACAGTTGGTACCTGTGGCACTGGCCGTGCATCGTGTTCGCCGCCGCATTGTGGCCGAACGCCGGCAACAGCGGAGCCGCTGCAGCGGTGTTCTCACTGATCCCGGCCGGGCTCTCGTATCGCTTCGTCGAAAACCCGATTCGATTCATGCCGTCTCCACCGACGCTCAGGACGATCGCACTGGCATCGGCATGCGTCGTGTTTCCGGTCGTTTCAGCGGTTGCACTCGAAGCGGGCAACAGCATCCTCAAGAACGACCGGACGGTTCTCGGTTTCGAGCAGTCGACTGGCTTCCACGCTGACGTCGTCAACGGCTGCGACAGCCATATCGCGTTTGGCAAACGTGACGGCGAGAGCTGCACGTGGAATGTCGAGAGTCCGATCGGCACCGCCGTCCTCGTGGGCGACTCGAACGCCGGCCACTTCACCGAGGCGTTCGTGGGCGGTGCCAACGCTGGTCGGCTCCAAGCGACAGTCGCGACAGCATCGAGTTGCCCGTTCGTCGACCTCATCATCATCGGCGCCGGCCAACGAGCGGAGGACTGCCGTGCGTTCGTCTCCGAAACTCTTCAGCACCTCGTCCGGACTCGACCGGACGTTGTCGTGATCGCATCTTGCTCCGACTGTTTCATCGAGCTCGACAGATTCGCCGTCGAGTCTCCGTTGGACGGCGCGGTGTCGACGACTGCCGACGACAAGGCAGCCGCGTGGACCTCGGCTCTGGAGAGGACGATCGGGGAACTTGGTGCCGTCGGCACACGAGTTGCACTCGTTCATCCCGCGCCGAAGTTTCAGGAGTGGGATCCGAGGGAATGCGCCGTAATTCGGATTGTCCTGTCTCAAGGATCGTGCGGCACGTCGATGACGCTGCAGGAGGCGGGAACAGGATTGGCACGTGCGATCAAAGCGGAGTCGGCGGCTGCCAACGCCTTCTCGGCACGCACCGTCGATGTCTCCAGTGTTCTGTGCCCATTGAACGAGTGCTCGACTTGGTCGGGGTCGACCTGGATGTGGCGCGATGGGGGTCACATTTCGGTGTACGCATCGGTTCTCCTGACGTCGGTCTTCGAGGATCTGCTGTCGCCCCCGGTCCCTGGTTAGCGTTGGGCGACGATCAATCGTGCCTGGTCTCCAGAAGATCAACCTGCGTCGACTACCTCATCCCGATCAGCGCCGTCGATGCGACTACAACGCCGTTACAGCACGATCAGGCGGTACCGCACCGAGCCGACGAGTTGGCCGAGCCGATTGCCGGCGATCCACGCCCACCGGGCGCGGCCAGCACTGGTGACGGTGATCGGAACGGTGAGCACGAGCGTGACCCACGACTTCCAACCTGCAAAACGGGGAGGGGTCTGTCTGCCTTCGTCGCGGAGCAGGCGGGCGACGCGGACCCGTCCCTCGCCGTACTTGTGGCCCTGCCGCCACAGCGCCCCGGCCTCTTGTCGATAGCGGTAGTACACCACGGCATCGGGCAATCCGACGATCGCGATGCCGTTGATCCAGCAGCGATGCGAGTACTCGAGGTCCTCGACTGGATAGAAGCCCTCACTGAGTGGACCGATCGCCCCCCAGACCGACCGTCGCATGCCGTAGTTGTTGCCGCGAAGGCAGGGAAAGATTCCGAAGAAGGTGCCGATCGCCTCGTCGCCAGATCGGCCGCGCGATGCCGCCAAGCACGGCGGGTTCAGGGCGTCGAGCTGATTCGGGCCGGTGACGACGTCGTGGCGATCGAGGCCGTCGGCGATCGCCGCCAGCCAGCCGGGAGCCACGATGTCGTCGGCGTCGCAGAACACCAGGTGGTCGGCGTGGGCAGCGGCGACCCCGGCGGCGACCGCGTACGATTTGTCGTTGCGATCGTTGGCCCGCACCAACCTGACCCGGTCGGAGACCTGCGCCACCCGTTCGACCAGTGCTGCGGTGCCATCGGTCGAGTTGTTGTCGACCACGATCAACTCCCACGACCGTTCGCAGTGCTGGGCAAGGATCGCCTCGATCTGGGCGCCCAGGTACCGCTCCTCGTTGTGAGCGGGCAGCACGATCGACAGTTCCACCGGTCGCAGAGTACCTATCCGGGTGGCGCCAGACGTCTGATGTCATGCTGGAGGGGTGACGCTCAACGGATCGCCCGGTGCATCCGGGTCGCTGATCGGTTGCGAGCCGACGCTCGCCCCTTTCGTCGACCAGGAATCAGATCCTGAGCATCGTGTTGCGGATGCTTGTTCGCTCACGCAGCGTGCGACCCCCACCGGCACGGTGTCGGATTCGATTGTGGCTCCCGTGGACACCGGTGCGGAGGTGTTACCTCCTAGCCTGATGCGCCAGGTGGATCGTTGGAGCCAAAGGAGGTGACGGTGGCCAATTCCCAGGTGTCCGAAAAGCTTGATGACACACGGGGTACGCGAGCGGCGATTCGGTTCGTCACCGGCGGACAACGACGTCGCTTGTCGGCCATAGCGGTTCTGGCGCTTCTGGGCGGGCTCACCGAAGCCCTGTTCCTGCTCACCATCACTCGGGCGGCCTTCGCGATCGCACTCAGCAGTCGCCGAGTCGGCATCGTTGCCAGCAGGTATTTGTCGATCAACGAGACACTCATCCTAGCACTTGGCCTGCTGGTCGTTCGGACAGTGCTGTCCATGAGCTCGTTGTCGTTGTCGGCGCGGCTCGTGACCGATGTCGTTGCTCGACTCAGACAGCGTCTCACCCACGCGTACATGCGGGCGCCATGGGACAGGCAACAGGATCAAGACGCCGGCAACCTTCAAGAGTTGGTAGTCGGCTATACCAGCCAAGCGGCAAACCTCTTGAACTCGGTGAGCCAGGCAGTGGTCGCCGGGGCCAGTTTGCTGGCCATGTTGGCGCTTTCGGTCGCGGTAGATCCCTTGGGCGCGTGCTGGTGATGGTGCTGTCCGTTGTGTTCCTGGCATTGGCGTTGCGCCCGCTGCGGGCCGCAGTCCGGCGACGGGCACAACTCGCCAACGAGGCCAACATGAACATGGCCGCAGCAACGAGTCAGATGCTCCATCTCGGCATCGAGTTGCACATCTTCAACGTGCAAGCCCAGGCAGAGCAGCGACTCAACACCGTGATCGACCGTGCTCGGAGAAGTGCGCGTCGGCTCTCGTTCGCGAGCGGCTCGACGTCGACGGTGTACAGCGGGTTGGCGTTCGTTGCGCTCGTTGCTGCGCTGGCGGTGGTCACCACTTCAGAAACCGCCGGCCTGGCGTCGTTGGGGGCCGTGATGCTGGTGATGCTCCGCTCCCTCAGCTATGGGCAGGCCCTGCAGACCTCGCACACCTTCGTTGTTGCGACGGTGCCGGCAGTCGACCTTTTGGTCGACCGCCTCCACTACTTCGAGAGTTCACGGCGTCACGATGGCCGCGAAACAGTGGGATCAATCCGTCGGATCGCACTGGAGCGAGTCTCGTTCGCCTACGAGGGCGAAGCGCCGGTGCTGGTCGATCTGTCTCTTGAGATCGAGCACCGCGAGATCGTCGGGATCGTCGGTCCGTCGGGAGCGGGCAAGTCGACGCTTGTTCAGTTGCTGCTCGGCCTTCGTCGCCCGCAGTCCGGCCGAATACTCGCAGATGGTCGAGATATCTCCGCGATGGACAAAGCCCAGTGGGCGCGAAAGGTGACGTTCGTCCCTCAAGTGGCGCATTTGATCAGTGGCACCATCGCCGACAACATCCGCTTCCTTCGCGAAGAAATTTCCGACGACGAGGTTGAGCGCGCCGCAAAGTTGGCCCACTTGCACGACGAGATAGTGCAGTTCCCCGAGAAGTATCAGCGCTTGGTCGGCGAGCGCGGTGACCATCTGAGCGGTGGGCAGCAGCAGCGCTTGTGTATCGCGCGTGCCCTCGTCGAGCGCCCCGATCTGCTGATTCTCGACGAGCCGACCAGCTCGCTGGATGTCAAGAGTGAAGGTCTTCTTCGCGAGACGATGCAAAGTCTCAAGGAGCGGATGACCGTGGTGATAATCGCCCATCGGCTGTCGACGCTGGAAATCTGCGATCGGATCATGGTCATTCAGGACGGGCGCCTCAGCGGGTTCGACACCCCAGCCAACCTCGAGCATTCGAGTGATTTCTATCGTGAGGCGCTTCAGTTGTCAGGGCTCCGATAGCGGCGGTCGTATGCGGATCTTGTTGACGGCGGGCTGGCTCGGAGGCGCAGGTGGTGCCGAGCGGGCCGTGTATGCAGCGCTGCAGGCGCTCGATGGCGACCAGGTGGATGTAGTTGTTCGTGAGGAACTGGGTGGTGAGTGGGCCCAAGTTCCAGAATCGACGACCGTCATTTCGATTTCTGATTGGCGTTGGCGCGGAGCGACTCACACTTCGAAATACAAAGATGTGCTCGCCCGAAAGGTGGTGAACCCGGTGCGCAAGCGACTACTCCCGACTTATGACCTGCATCTGGGTTTCAAGCACGGTCCGAACCTGACGCCCGCCACCAGATCGAATGTTCGTCTCTATATCCCGTGCGGCAACGAGACGCCGATGCTCCCTGAGTCCTACGACCTCGTTGCACTCGAGGCACCCGACAACGGGCGGCTGGTCGGCGAAACGTGCCCACGGATTCTGCTGCCGCCACCGCTGGCGCCCATCTCCGACAGTGTCGTCCTTGTTGAGGGAATTCCCGATCGGTTCTTTCTCACCGTGTTCAATCCGTACAGCCCGGTCAAGGGCGAGGACGACTTGGCACGTGCTGCGGACAGTTCTCCACTTCCGATCGTGTGGTGCCACAGCAACCAGACGCTTCGTTCGGTCCCCAATGCCGTCTTGGCGGCGCACCCGAACATCGTTCACGTCGACGATCCTGCTCCTGCCGAGCTTCGCTATCTATACGAGAACTGCCGAGCGTACTTGTCGTTCTCGCGAGAGGAGGGATTCGGTTGGGCCGCTGCCGACGGGCTGCAGCACTCCCGTTCGGTGGTCTCCCGAGCGATCGGGGTGTTCAGCTTTCCCGAAGCGCAACAGCCAGGGGTACATCTGATCGGCGAGCGTTGGGAGTTCGACTGGTCGTTGTTTGCCGAAGAACCAGAAGCGCCACCCGAGCGCGACCTCAGTTGGCTGTCTCCGGCCGCTTTTCGGGATCGTCTCGGCTCGATCGTGGCGGGTGCTGAGCCAGAGAATCGCGCCACGCGTACACATAGTCCCTCAGTGCGCGTTCGTCGTCGCCGGCGCCACGTTCAGCGACGGTGAAGCCGTGTGCGGTCAACCATTCCAGCACTTCAACCTTGGACCGCCCCCACTCGGTGCCGAGAAAGTCATGGCAAGCGATCGTCATGTTCTGGATCGCTGGCGCGATCTCCTCCATCCCCTGGATCGCTTCCTTCTCGGCCCCTTCGATATTCATCTTCAGCCAGTCAATCCGATCAATTCCGAGATCTCGACAGGTGTCGTCGAGCGTTCGCGCCTGCACCAATTCGTCGCCGGGTTCGTAGATGTTGTTGGCCAGCCATGACGCGCTCTCCGAGATGGACAACTCGCCGTTCTCGGCGGCGACTGCCACCTGCAACGCCGACACGTGAGGCCAAGCATTCAAATCGCACAGCTTGACGAGCTGCTTGAAGGTTTGAGGTGACGCTTCGAAGGCGACCACGCTACCGGTCTCACCGACCAGGTTCGCCAACGCGAACGTCTCGCCGCCGTGGCCGGCACCGATGTCGACGACCACATCGCCCGCTCGCGGACGATAGTGCCGAAACAGTACGTCATCCAGGTCGTAGCCCGCCCCTTGCGTGGCCCAGTCCTGCCACGTGTCCCACAGGCGGACATCGAAGACGCGACCCTCCCGAAACCGAATGATCCACTCCTGGCGGCGGTGGGACCAGCGGACCGACCTCGCCGGCTTGCCAGTGAAGGTGGCACTCATCGACATCAGACTGGCAAGCAGCCAACGACCACCAGGGCGATCGAGTTTGAGGGCCGCCGCAACAAAAAGCGATCGCAGACGTCGAGGGTTCACCAGTCGCACCGTGCGACGTTACCCATGACACCGCGATACCGGAGCCCGGCCCGGACCGGGCGAGCGTCAGCTGTG
Organism: uncultured Acidimicrobiaceae bacterium; assembly: GCA_963700265.1. Classification (GTDB taxonomy): domain Bacteria; phylum Actinomycetota; class Acidimicrobiia; order Acidimicrobiales; family Ilumatobacteraceae; genus Ilumatobacter. Next base: position 549,516 of record CAVOWX010000018.1, read on the forward strand.
GCGCGTTCAGCGCGCATCAACTCGATGATCTCGCGCCTACCGCCAGGCCTTTGCGACGTCGCTATTTCCGAGGCCGAGGAATCTACGGCCGGTGTATGCGATGACGGCAAGTTCGTAGATGACTCTGCCGAACTCGTGATGCAAGGGCAAACGGGCACCGCCGCAAGTGCGTCGTGTTTTGATGATCCGATAGACGATCCACTTCGCCGTCCGCCATTGCGGACGAAGCACCCGCGTCACCCACTCCGATCGTGTCAGGCGAGCCTTTTCGATCTCCTCGAGGCGTAGATAGCCCCTCCACTTGCGCCATTGTTCGCGTTGACCAGGGAGCGGAATCAGCATCGGGTGCTCCATTGTTACGACAGCCTCGCCAGTTCGGAGGATGACCGGCGAATGCACGACGCCGCTGAAACCTTCGACAGCGTGCGTGTACAACAACCGGGTCTGGTACCGGGGGTACATCGCGGCGCATCGAATCACGACGCCGTTCAGCACATACAGTCGTGGGATCTGGAAGGCACCCGCCGTGCGCACCGATTCGATCACTCCGCCGATCTCGTCGACGAGTTCCGGTGTCAGGAGTTCGTCATGGTCGAGCAGCAGAAGCCAGTCGTACCTGGCGGCATCGAGCAGTTGCCGATTGACTCCCGCCTCATTGATGAGCCGACCGTTGGCGTCGTTGAATTTGGCGTCCTGGTCGATCACCCGGCATCCGAACTTCTTCGCTAGTTCGCGGGTGCCATCGGTGCTCCTGGCATCGCACACGATGATGTCGTCGAATTCGACCGCCGACCTGATCGTCGCTTCCACGGTCTCGATCGACGAGTCGTAGGTGAGTATTCCGACCGAGACCCTGATCTTGGCGCCGTTTGTGGGTTCGTGAGGTCGGCTTGTGGAGTGGGGCATGAGATCAACCGTGTTCGGAATGGCCTCGTCGCATAGGCTGATCACGTCCGTGTACATCGGTGGGGCGAATCTACACGAACCGCTGCATCGAGCGACGACGCCAGGAGAGTGGGACGTGTGGAGCCGAGCCGATCGAAGGAGTTACGACTCCGTTGGGCTGGTCGTGGTGTCGCACACACAGGACTACCTGCGAGAATGCCTGGAGTCTGTTCGATCACAGACGGTCGTTCCGAGTTCAACGGTGGTCATCGACAACGGGTCGCCGGCCGAACGCCGTGTGTGCGACCTCGCCGCCGACCTGGGGTTCGAGAGTGTCAGGCTCGACAATGAGCGGGGTAGGTCGACGGCTCGGAATATAGGCTGCCAGTTGCTCGACGACTGCGACCTGCTCGTGAGCCTCGATGGTGACGATGTCTTGTTGGCGACCTACGTCGAGCAGTACGCGTCCCAAGCGCGGAGGCATGGCGCCGATGTCGTGTTTGGCCCCGCCGAGCTGTTCGGCGCAGAGTCCGGTATCGCCTTCACGGCGCAACAGCGAGGCCCCCGAGCTGACCTCCGCGGGGGAAATTTCGTGCCGTCCAACTCACTGTTCCGGCGCGAGATCTGGCGCCGGGCGGGGGGATACGACCCGAGCCTCTCGATCTTCGAGGACTGGGACTTCTGGTTGTCGTGCGCCGAGCAGGGCGCTCGCTTCCATGCCATCGAAGAGCCGCTGTGGCGGTACCGATGCCACGCCCAGAGCACCATGAACACGGTCGACGTTGCACAAAAGGACGTGGCTCGACGTTACGTTCGTGCCAAACACCTTGCCTACATCCGTGGGCCGCTTCAATGGCGGCGCGTGCGGCGGAAGATCGAGACGCTGCGAGCGAGCAATCGGTAGATGGATTCGGCGACTCAGTCGCAGATCCTGGCGAATTCACACGTTCCGCGCCAATAGGTCGCGAACGGCACGATCCCATGCCTGCTGATGTCTGAGCTCCACCTCCTGGTCGTCGAGTTCGGGCAGCCGTGAGAGCGCGCCGTGGTGGTAGACCACGCCCGCCATAGTGCAACCGCCGTATTCGAGGTCGTCAGTGGGCAGAAGCGTGGTGCCTTGGTTCTGAAGCGCGATCGAAATCAACTCGCCGGTATCCCAGACGTTCTCACCGAAACGTTCTTCCTCTCCAGCCGCAAACGCAGCCGAGAAGAACGGGGAAAAGCTGAGGTTGGTCCGAAAGTACGCGTCACGGCGAAAAGCGGCGCATGCGGGATGCACCCGATGGCGCCGTCCCCAGAGCCCTGCAGCGACCGCATCCCCCGACTCGATCGACTCGACCAGCACGTCGAGCCATCGATCAGAGTATGGAAATGCGTCCGAGTCGAGGGTGACGACGATCTTTGACCGTGCCAGCACAAAGCCCAGGTCGAGCCCTCGGCCGTGATGGATATTGAAGGGCAACAGCACGGGCCGAACGCCGTGCGGGCGCCCTCGCAACCATTCCCGACTTCCGTCCGTCGAGTGGTTGTCGATCACCACGATGTCGGTGTGAACCGGACTGTGGCGTCGGATCGCTTCCAACGTCACCTCGAGAATCGCCTTCGTGTTCCAGTTGACGACGACGACCGTGACCACCCCACCGAGCCCGGTTCGTCGTCGGCAGAAAACTCTTGCTGCCCTCATGGCGAGATCGAGAGGGTGGGCGAACAGCAGATCATCCAACGCGGAACTGCGATACAGCGGGCGCGTCGTTCGTGTCGGAAAGAAGCGGATGCGCGTCCGGGTACCGGTCAGACGAACGAACCGGACAAATGCTCCACCGCATCGGCGGGCACCGATCTTCCATCGTTGGCGAAGACGACTCAAGGTCCGACCAGCGTCGGTGGTGCGACGAGACGACACACACTCACCGGTCTACCCGGTCGAGAATCGCCTCGACGCAACGGTTCGCCGCATGTCCATCCCCGTACGGCGTTGGTGATCGAAGGAGCTGCGGCAGCAAACGATCGGCTTGGCCGATCAATGATTCGGCAAGACCGACGAGCTCGCTCGCCGACGGGCAGAGATATGCAAATGTTCCCTGTACTTCCTGGCGCTCTGTCGATCGTCTCAAGACGATGACCGGGCGTTTCCAAACGCTCGCCTCTTCTTGAATTCCGCCGGAGTCGGAAATTGTCAGGGCAGCCCGGGCGCACAGCGCCACGAATTCGTCGTATCCCAACGGGTCGACGACCAGTAGCGGTGCGATCGCCGATTCGAGACCGAATTCAGCGATTCTGGCTCGCGTGCGTGGATGCATCGGAAACAGCACCGGTCGCATCGCTGAAACTTGCCCGAGCACCCCAAGGATCGACTCGAGCTGCCGCGGATCATCGGTGTTCTCGGGGCGGTGCAGCGTCACCACGACGAACTCGTCGGGCGACAGATGGTGGTCCAGGCAGAGCGTCGTTGCGGGCTCGGCGCCCGACACCAGGGCGTGCTCGACCGCGCCGACCACGGTGTTACCGGTGACGACGATTCGATCGCGACCGATCCCCTCACTGAGCAGCCGGTCCCGGTTGGCTGTGGTAGGTGCCAAGCACAGGTCGGAAAGGTGGTCGGTGACAACACGATTGTGTTCCTCCGGCATCGACCGATCGAAACTACGAAGCCCCGCCTCGATGTGGATCAGCTGGATGCCTGACGCGTTGGCAGCAAGTGCTCCTCCGAGCACGGTGTTCGTATCCCCTTGAACTACCACCGCGGCGGGCTGCTCGGACTCGAGCACCTTGGTGACACCTGCCAGCGTCTCCGCGATCTGCACAGCTCGCGAAGCTCCGCCGACGGACAGCGTGAAGTGCGGCTCAGGGAGGTCCAGGTGAGTCATGAAATGGCCGGACATCATGTGATCCCAGTGCTGACCGGTATGGATCAGCAACACCCGATCCCCGAGGAGTCGGATGATTTCGGCCGTCTTAATGATTTCGGGCCGTGTTCCCAACACGACCGCAATCCGCCGCGACGCAGTCACGATCCGACTCCCTGGCCGGGTGCTTGTAGGGGTGACTCGAGCGGCTGGCGCGCGGTTGCAGCCATGGTGGAGCCCAATTCCCCCGCCCAACGTTGTGTGGAGAGTTCGTCGGCCGCAGCCTGTACTCCCACTGGGCGTGATGCCCAGACGTCGCGGACGTAGTCGACAATCGCTCTCGCCGTTACCGCTGGTGGATCCGACCACTCGACCAACAGTCCCGCCTCGTGGCGTTCGATGAGTCGCTCGGCATCCCAACCGCACCGACTTGCGACGACGGCGGCTCCGGACGCAAGGTACTCACCGAGCTTCATCGGACACGACACTTCGTTGACCAAGCCGGGTGGACGAACCATGAACCCCAGCAGGCTTTCTCGCAACAGTGCGCCGGTGGTTTCGACGTCGCCCGACGGCACGACCTCGACGGCATCGGCTGGTAGCGAATCCGCCAGAATCCGACAGCGAGGATCACGGCTCACTACACGAAAGCGGAGCGTTGGGTCGAGCCGGTAGGCCTCGCCCAGATTTCCGCGAGGCGAGCAAGACCCTGCCAAGGGGATCCCCCACCTTCATACGTGAGATAGGTCCCGGCGGGGTTCTCGGGCTGCCGGAAGGCGAGTTGGTCGACCGCGTTCGGAACTACCGAAGTGCGCAAGCCGGTCCGGGTTGTCAGGAGGTCAGCCATCGGTTCGGACACAACCACCGCGAGGTCGGCACGAACTTTTCGCGCAGCGCGCCAATCCCACCTCACCGCCGCCTTCGAGCGGAGACTCGACGACGTCATCAGACGCTCCTCGGGAATCCCGTTGATGCACCACACAGCGCAACGTCGCCGAGGCAGGAACAACGCCGCGCTGAAGCCCACGGCGATTCTCGTGTTGGTGTCGTCGGCAAGGTCGCCCTCGAGCATGCGGCGGACTGCCGACGATCTCGATCGTGGCGCCGGAATGATCCGCGATGACCGGACGTCGTGTCGTTCGACCAACTCGGCGAATGGACGAGTCTGGTCGGTGCCGATCGGATTGAGGAGTACGACGTCGACTGGACTGAACGTTCGACACGTGGCATCGAGGAGGAAGTCGATGCGCGAGCGTTCCAGGTCGACCTGTCCGCGATGAGAAAAACGTTGCTCCCTGTGCACTCACGGCTACGTCGGCCTACTCGCCTCGTACTCATCGAACCAATCCGCAGCAAGATGCTCGCTGATCGCCGCCTGCCAGTCGGCGCTGGCTTCAGCCCTGCGGGGACCCCAAGTCGCACCCTGATTGTGGTAGACGAGCCCGCCGAACACCGTTCCTGCCATGCCTGGCCCGCTTGCGGACGTGATGGGAAACCGGTACAACACGTGAGAGCCCCCGGAATAGATGATCAAGCGCTGGCAAAGACCCTCGGCGACGTCGAGGAAGAGTGGCGCCTTGTTGAATCTGGTTCGGGCGCGGCCACGTGGCCGAAAGGTGAGCCCGAGTTCGTGGAGGAGCGAAGTGCGGGTGACGAAGAAGCATGGATGAATGAAGTTTCGATGCATGTGGGCTCCGGCGACCAATGCTCCGTCGCTGAGCGCTTCGATGCTCGCAGACAGCCACGTCGAGTCAACCGGAAACGCATCGACGTCGAGAAGCGCGATGTACTCCGTGTCGATGTGTGGGACGGCGAGATCGAGTGCAACACCGTGCCCGAAGTTGAAAGGCAGGCGCTGGGTCCGGACATCGGACCGCGTCGCCAGGAACTCCAACGAGCCGTCCGTGCTGCCATTGTCGACGACCAGGATCTCGGCATCTGGCGGCGAGAAATGGCGTGTCGCAGCGAGCGTCACCCGCAGAAACGGTAGCGAGTTCCAGTTGACGGTGACGATCGTGACGCCGGGCCGGTAGCACGCTGGAGGCCGGCGCCGATGGACCGCGGCTGCCGCACTCCCGGCAAAGGTCAACGACCGCTTTCGCGCACCACGTGCGAGCGCACCCAGTCTGTTGATCACCACCTCGCGCCGGTTGGCCGTCATTGCCCCTGTCCTTCTTCGCCTGGCGTATGGATGTGTCGGCGAGCGAGTCGCGGCTTGGCGCCGCAACTCGGAACATCAGCGTCGCTGCCCTCAGCGCCGGACACCGGTCGCACCGTGAATCTGGAGATGGGGACCATAATGACGCAGTGGACCACCTTTCCTACATGGATGTGCTCGACCTCGTGCACCGAACTTGCCATCCGCGAACCTATCTGGAGATCGGTGTCCGGCATGGTGACGCGACTTCGCTGGCACTCCCAGGAACCAAGGTGGTGGGAGTCGACCCTGCCCCAAGTCTGAAGCACCCATTGCCTCGCCACACCAGGATCGAACGGCGCACCTCCGATGACTTCTTCGACAATGGCGGCGCAATTGCTGCGTTTCAGTCCGAACCGATCGACCTCGCCTTCATCGACGGAATGCATCTGTTCGAGTTCGCCTTGCGTGACGTGCTGAACGTCGAACGATGCGCCGCCCCTGGCTCGATGATCATGCTGCACGATTGTCTGCCGCCGAACGTGGGTGTCGCATCTCGCGAGTTCCAGGAAGGAGGCTGGACGGGCGACGTCTGGAAGGTTCTGCTGTACCTGCGCGATCATCGCCCCGATCTCGACGTGTGCGTGATCGACGCCTCGCCGACCGGCCTCGGGGTGATCCAAGGTCTCGATCCGACTCGTCCGCCTACCGACCACGCTGCTGTCGTCGACTACTACGTCGGACTGGGCTTCTCGGCCTTCACCGACGACCTGCTACCCGGCTTGAGCCTCATTCCGGGGGACGTCGATGCAATCAACGATCGGGTCGGACGTGCGGCGTGGCAGCACCACCCACACCTCGAGCGACTCGTGGCCGTTCGAGATCGCAGGCGGGCGCGACGCAACAGCGCGTTCCGTCGCACGTTGCTCCAATCCAAGAAGCTGGTTGCGCGTACCCGTGTAGGGAAACTGATGGTGAGCGCCCGTCGGCGCGTGCGTCGTTGATGAGCGTTGCGTCGCCCTCTTCTTCTCTGTCGGTCGTCATCCCAGTTCGGGATGGAGCGACGACGCTTGGTGACCAACTCGATGCACTCTGCCGTACCGAGCCGACGCGAGGCGAGTTCGAGGTTGTGGTCGCCGACAACGGTTCGACCGATGCGACACGGACAGTCGCCATGACGTTCGCGGGCCGACTTGCGATTCGTGTCGTGGATGCCTCGCATCGGGCCGGTGCGAACGCCGCAAGAAACGTGGGCGTGTCGGCCGCGCTCAGTGATCGATTGGTCTTTTGTGACGCCGACGATGAGATCGACTCGCGCTGGTTGTCGGAGATCGAGGCGGCGTTCGACGCCGGTGGCCGATTGCTCGGTGGGCTGATCGACTACTCGCGCCTCAACGACGAGATCTCGATTTCGTGGCGGGGGAACCGGGGCGAGACCGTCATGAAGATGTACGGCTTTCTGCCGGCGGCTCATTTCGCCAACATGGCGATGACTCGCGATGCGTTCGACCAGCTCGGCGGATTGGACGAGACCTTCGTGCATGGTGGCGACGATGTCGAATTCCTGCTGGCGGGCACAGCTGGCCGGAATCGACTTGATCGAGGTGCCCGGGGCGATGGTGCACTACCGCTTGCGTGACACGTTGGGCGGACATTGGAAGCAGTCGATCAGCTACGGCAAATCGGAGGCGCTGCTCTACCAACGGTTCGCAGCGTTCGGAATGCAGCGGCGCCCGGCGTCGGCGGTGATGGGTGACCTCTGGTGGCTCTGCACGCGGTTGCCATTCGCCCTACCGGTGAGCCGCCGGGGCGCATGGTTGAAACGACTGGGCATCCAGTACGGCCGCGTCGTCGGTTCAATTCGCGGTCGGGTGCTGTGGTTGTGAGCGGATCGAATCGGGTGGCTCGATTCGTCGGGTCGGCGGGACTTGACCTCACGCTGAGCAAACCAGATCGATCGCGTTGTGACGAGCGCCAAGCGGAACGTCGGGTGACCTGAACGTGCGAGTACTCTTCGTTTCCTCCACGATCGTCGGTGGATCAGGGCGCAGCCAACGCGAACTCGCAGCGCAACTCGAGTCGCGAGGCCACGATGTGGTGTTCCTGGTCGACGATGGCCGTCGCAGCGCGGTCTCGCGATGGGTCTACAAGCGGCTCTCGGGCCTTTCAGTTCGAATGGACGGACGCTTCGGGTGGCGATTGTTGCGGCGGATCGAATCGCTTCCTGGCCGACGCCAACGGACAATCAGCGTCGATGGGGTGGCGCATCGCGTCACCCCGATTCCCGCCAACGCGCTCGCCCAAGCGATGTCGGAGTTCGCTCCTGAGGTAGTCGTCGGAAGCAGTCTCGACCGGTGGGCATGGCGACGAATACACGAGGTCTGCGATCGACACGGTGTTCCATCGGTGCTGTACGTCCGCGAGGACGACAGCCTGAGTCACATGGCGACCGGAGCGGTCCCTGCTGCGGTGGTCGCCAATGCGGAGAGCCTTGCCGAAGCCCTGCGCTCACAGGGCTTCGAGTGCGACTACGTTCCGTCCGTCGTGAACCTCGACGTCACCCGCGTCGAGACTTCCCGTCGAGTCGCGCTGGCAATCAATCCAATCGAGAGCCGCGGGGTCGATCTGGTATGGAACGTCGCCGAGCGGCTCCCGACCGTCCGGTTCGTGGTGCAGGAGTCTTGGCCCCTGACCGCTGAGCAATTGAGCAACCTCAACGACCACCTCAGGCTCCTCCCGAATGTCGAGTTTCGGCGGGCGACGGCGCCTGGTCCGCACTTGTACGGCGATGCCCGCGTGTCGTTGGTACCGTACCGCGTCGACAACCGACCACGAGTGATCGCCGAAGCGTTCGCAAACGGGATTCCGGCGATCGTCGCCGACCTGCCAGCGCTCGTCGATGCGTGTGGAGCCGGTGGCGTCCGAGTGCCAATCGATGGAGTCGACCAGTGGTGTGCCGCCATCGAGCGACTGTGGAGCGACGACGACGCCTACAACGCTCTGGTCGAGGCCGCCCGCAGCCACAGCCTCGCCCAGGACGATGAACTGGTCAGGACAGTTGCGAAGTTCGAATCAATTCTCGACCGCGGACGCACATCTCGAAACGACGTCGCCGTGAGACAGCACCGGCCCGGACCGATGTGAGTCAAGTCGGGTGATCTCCCGCCGCTGGGTTCGATCGTGCCCGTGGTCGTCAGGGCTCAGGTGGGTCGGATTCGTCGCACTGCTGTACCGAGCCGGTGACCAATCCTGCTGACCTGTCGTTCAGAAACCTTGAGGGATGTCGCTATCAGAACGGCGGCGAGCCGGGCATCCCGCGTGCGTTTGAGAAGTTCCCAGCACGACCGTCGAGCATCCGCTCCGTCCTTGGCCGACCACATCGATCGAGCTACCCGTACCGCGTGGGCTCGGGCGGCCGCCCGGACCTCCGGCGATTGGTGCTGATCGAGCAGCCGCGACAGCACCGTCATCCGGGCGAGACGCAGGTCGGCAGCCCGAGTACGCGACATCGAAGCCGCGTGTTGACGGTACTGACCCGCCACGATGCCGGAGAAGCCGAATTCGTGGGCGTGCGCGATCCTGATCCAGAGCGGCCAGTCAAGGTAGGCAAGCGATTCATCAAAGCCGCCGACGGCATGCACGACGGATCGCCGCACGACAGTTCCGATGACGGCGAGTACTGACCCGTGTTCGATGAGTGGGACGAGAATGTCGCCGGTGTACGGCGTCATCCCGTCGAAGTATCGCTCCCGCAGCGGTGAGCCGTCCTCCGATATGAACTGAACATCGCCGAACACCACGGCGACTTGGGGTGCCGCTTCGTCCAGCAGTGCGCAGTGAGTTCGCAGGACCCCGCTGCCGAGGAGGTCGTCGCCGTCGAGAATGCTCACGTACTCACGGGTGCAGGCTCGAAGCCCGTCGTTGAAAGTGCGTAGAGCACCCTCGTTGCGTTCGTGGGCGATGACGGTCACCGATCGGTCCTGGCTCTTGACCCAGCGTCGTATCACCGCCAACGATCCGTCGGTCGAGGCGTCGTCCACGATGATGATCTCGAGGTCGTCGACGTCCTGGTTTCCCACGCTTTCAAGGCAATCGTGGACGTATCGCTCGAGGTTGTAGACAGCGACGACGATCGAGACGGACACGGACGTAGACGCTAACCGCCTGCTGAACAGCCGCACATGGGTGCCGAACGCGATGGTGTCGATCGTCGATCGTCGTGGAGAACGTTTCAGGGTCGGCGTACGTGTCAAGCTGCGACATCGATACCGAGTCAGCGCACCCTTCATGAACTGGCCACGGATTGGCCACGAATTGTCCAGGCATCCGCCGTGATCAAGTACACCGGTCGCCGCTCTGCCGGTTTCCGTCGGGCAGATCTCAACTGGCTATGGCGCTGATGCACACCAAGGAGAGAACCCTGACTGCCATCATCAACCTGATGAAAGGGCCGTTGCGGCCGCTGAAGCGCCGATGGGTGCTCGCCCGGCGCCGCCGTGCAGCACGGGGCGCTGGCCCCGTACCTCGCTCACTCGGAGCAGGATCGCCGGCTGGGCCCGCGGTCCCGAGGCATTCGAGTTGGCTCAGGTCGCAGCCGGCCTCCCCGGCGACCCGGTGATCGTCGAGATCGGATCGTTCCTCGGTAGCTCGGCGGTGCTGCTCGGCGGCGCACGCAAGCTGGCGGGTAACGGCGTCGTGCACTGTGTCGACCCGCTCGACGCTTCCGGTGATCAGCACTCGGTGCCGTTCTACGAGCAGTTGACCCGCTCGCTCGGTCGGTCGATGCGGGCCGAATTCGATGCGAACATGACGCAGGCCGGTGTGTCTGAGTTCGTCTGTGTGCATGAAGGTACCGCCGAGGAGATCGGCAAGGCGTGGGCGACGCCGGTCGACATGCTGTTCCTCGACGGCGACCAGTCGCCGGAAGGAGCGCGTTCGGCCTTTGACGTCTGGTCTCCGTTCCTGAAGCCTGGTGGGATCATCGCAGTGCACAACTCCTCGGATCGTGACGTATTCGCCCGAGCACGACGGACAGCGTCGTGTGGTCGTCGAGAGCATCATCGCTCCCTCGTACACCGACGCGCGGTGCATCGGCACCACGACATTTGCACGCAAGGCGTCATGACCTTCTCGGACAAGCGGGTGCTGATCACGGGTGGGTGCGGGTTCATCGGTTCGAACCTGGCCCGCAGGCTGGTGCACGAGGGTGCGCAGGTGACGTTGATCGACAGCTTGCTGCCGACGTACGGCGGAAACCTCGTCAACATCGCCGACATCCGAGACCTCGTCTGGCTCAACATCGCCGACGTGCGCGACACCCACGCCATGACCTATCTGCTCGACGGGCAGGACTATCTGTTCAACCTTGCCGGGCAGACGAGTCACCTCGATTCGATGACCGATCCGACGGCCGACCTCGAGATCAACTCGAAGGCCCAACTGGCGATCCTCGAAGCCGTCAGGATCGTCAACCCTCGTCTGCGAATCGTGTTCGCATCCACGCGCCAGATCTACGGCCGGCCGCAATACCTGCCCGTCGACGAGGTACACCCGATCGAACCGGTCGACGTGAACGGCATCAACAAATGGGCGGGCGAGTCGTTCCACCTGTTGTATTCGCGGGTCTACGGCATCCCCACGACCTGCCTGCGGCTCACGAACACCTACGGGCCGGCGATGCGGGTGCGTGATGCGCGCCAGACGTTCCTGGGCATCTGGCTCAAGAACCTGTTGGCCGGCGCCCCGATCGACGTGTTCGGCGACGGCCTGCAGCTGCGCGACTTCAACTACGTCGACGATGTGGTTGAAGCATTGCTGCTTGCGGCGACCGTCGAGGCCGCCGTGGGAGCCGTGATGAACCTGGGCAGCAACGAGACGATCGGTCTCGCCGATCTGGCAGCGATGTTGGTCGAGATTCACGGGTCGGGTGAATGGCGCCTGGTCCCGTTCCCGGCCGACCGCAAAGCGATCGACATCGGCGACTATTACAGCGACTTCTCCAAGGCCCGCTCGACGCTCGGTTGGCAGCCCGAGGTCGCTCTGCGGCAAGGCTTGCGCCGCAGCATCGACTACTACAGCGAACACGGGAGCGCCTACTGGGAAGTCGAGTAGTCGCTATCGCCGTCTGTGGCGATGCCACGATGCCTGGTTGGCCACCCCGGTAGCCAGGTCGACCGCCGCATCCCACCCGAGCAGCAGCCGAGCCTTGTCGGTCGAGCCGCCGGTGCGCCGGACGTCACCGGCTTGAGCCGGGCGCCAGTCGATGTCGACGGGTCGTCCGACGCAGGCCCCCACGAGCTCGACGAGATCGATCACGCGAACCGACCCGCCGCCGGCGACGTTGCACACCGTTCCGTTTGGCACATCGGCGCCGGCCGCCAGCACATTGGCCTGCACGATGTCGTCGACGTAGGTGAAGTCGCGCACCTGCTCGCCATCGCCGAACAACGGGAACGTGTGACCGTCGAGCGCCGCCTCGATCAGGCGATGCGTCGCCATGTCAGGTCGCTGTCGAGGTCCGTAGACGGTGAAGTAGCGCAGGCTGGTCGTCGGCACTCCGAAGTTGGCGCCGTACGCCGAGCAGAGGTGCTCGCCGGCGAGTTTGGTGACGCCGTACGGGCTGTACGGGCGAGCAGGCTGATCCTCATCGGTCGGCACGACGGCGACGTCACCGTAGATCGACGAGCTCGAGGCGTACACGAACCGGGTCAGGTCGAGGTCCCGCGCCGTCTCGAGCAGTCGCTGGGTGACGACGACGTTGAGATCGGCGTAAGTGCGAAACGCTTCGGCCCACGACAGCCGAACGCCTGGTTGCGCCGCTTGGTGGAAGACGACATCGACACCGTCGAGGATCGGTTTCAGATCGGCGTCCAGCAAATCGGCCTCGACCAACTCGAAGCTCGACGAGCGCATGGCATCGGCCAGATTCGATCGTTTGAGCGCCTCGTCGTAGTAGGGCGTGAAACAGTCGACGCCTCGGACCGACCATCCGTCGGCGAGGAGGCGATCGACGAGAGTGCTGCCGATGAAGCCTGCCGCTCCCGTCACCAGTGCCTGCATGATTCGTGAGCCTAGGGGGTCTGTCGAACCGAGGAACGGTCGCTCGACGAACCAGCCGACGCAAGTACCCTGACTTCGTGCGTCGGCGAGTGCTGTGGGTGGTCAAGGGGCTCGGGCCGGGCGGCGCAGAGCGATTGCTGTGCTCATCGGCGTCGGCGCACGACCACGGCCAGTTCGAAATCGAGTGCGCCTACGTTCTGACGTGGAAGGACCACCTCGCCGACGAGCTCGAGCGGGCCGGCGTCCGCACGTGTTGCCTCAGCACCCGACGACGCGATCGGTGGTGGCCGATTCGGCTCGCCAGGTTGGTGCGCTCGGGGGAGTGGGACATCGTCCACACCCATTCGCCACTCCCTGCGATCGTGGCTCGCTGTGCGGTGAGAACGATCCGCAAGTCGCGGCGACCGACGCTGGTCTCGACCGAGCACAACAGGTGGGCGACGCATCGGCTCCCGACGCGTGTGCTGAATCGCATCACGATCCGGTGGTGTGACACCGTTTTCGCCGTCACCGATGAGGTTCGGGCATCCATGGCGGTCGGGGCGCGTCGCCGAACTCGCACACTCCAGCACGGCATCGACCTGGCGGCGATCGCAACTGCGGGCACGGCGCGGGCAGCGATTCGCGACGAACTGGGAATCGCGGTCGACGAGTTGGTGATCGGAACGGTCGCCAACTTCCGCCCCCAGAAGGACTATCCGAACCTGCTTGCGGCAACGCGGCTGCTCGCTGATCGAAACGTGCCGGTTCGGCTCGTTGCCGTCGGCCAAGGTCCACAAGAAGACGAGGTCCGAGCGCTCCACCGTTCGCTCGACCTTGGGCAGCAGATGCTGTTGACCGGCTTTCGAGATGACGCCGTGAACGTGATGGGCGCCTGCGACATCTTCACGCTCGCCTCGAAGTGGGAAGGACTTCCGGTCGCGGTGATGGAGGCATTGGCGTTGGGCCTCCCGATCGTGGCGACCCAGGTCGGCGGCGTCGCCGAGGCGCTGACCAACGATCGTGACGCGCTGTTGGTGCCGCCCGGAGATCCAGGCGCTTTGGCCGATGCCCTCCAACGCGTGGTGGAGGACCGACCGTTGCGGCTGAGGTTGGCGGCGGCAGCGGTCGACCGTGCAGCCGATTTCGACGTGAGCCGCGCTGTGACCGTGATCGAACGGGCCTACGGATCCGATGTCTCCGGCCCAGTTCGAGCGTCAGCGTCGGCGTCGAGTTCCGTCGTGGCCGCACGGCCGGGTTCGGCTCGACGTAGCACTCCGAGCGGGCTCGACATACGGCCCGCCGGTCCCGATGACCGTGCGGCGATGATCGAGCTGTGCCGAACGTCGCTCGGATGGGGCGACGATCCCCGCTTCGAGCAGCTGTTCTCGTGGAAGCACGACCACAACGTGTTCGGGCCGTCGTACATGTGGGTCGCCACCGACGGGGAGCGACTCGTGGGCTTGCGAGCGTTCATGCGATGGGAGTTCCTGCGCGGCGACACGGTGTGCCGTGCCGTGCGCGCCGTCGACACCGCTACACATCCGGATTATCAAGGTCGCGGGCTGTTCACGGCGATGACGGTGCACGCCCTCGACGAGGTTGGCACCGACGGTGTCGACTTCGTTTTCAACACTCCCAACGACCAGAGCCGCCCTGGCTACCTGAAAATGGGTTGGAGCACCGTCGGTCGGTTGCCCGTCGCCGTGCGAGTCGCCGGGGTCGGCTCGGTCACGAGTGTGCTTCGGTCGCGTGGCGCTGCCGGGCATTGGCCGCTCGACCTGGACATCGGTCATCCGGTCGATGAGGTGCTGGCCGACCTCCCTGAGGCACCGCCGCCGGCGCCTGTCGACGTCCCGCGCTCGATCCGCACCCGAGCCGGGCACGACTTCTACCGATGGCGGTTCGGCGCCGGGTTGCTCGGATACCGCGCGGTTCGGGTAGGGGATGGGCACCTAGTCGTTCGGCTTCGTTCACGCCGCGCCGGGCGCGAGCTGGTCGTGGTCGGGGCGCCCGGTTTGTCTCCCAGGGCCGCCGACGAAGCTGCCGGCGCTGTGATGCACGCCGTCGGAGCGACGCACTGCTTGCGATTGGGGTCGCCTGACCTCCGCCGGGGCTTCATGCCGGCCGCCGGCGCCGGGCCGACTCTGACCTGGCGTTCGACCGGAGTGGCGGCGACGCCGGCGCTCGCCAACTGGCAACTCACGATGGGTGACATCGAACTGTTCTGATCGACGATGAAGAACCCACACGACGAACGTTGGGCCGGGTCGGCGCAAGTAGCCGAAGTGGACCGTGTGAACCACGAGAAGGTTGCCGCCAGGAGCCACCGATGCTCGGTCGCCAGGCATTCGAGCCGGGTGCCTGGCGGCCGTTGACACCTCCGTGGAGGAGGCGCCGGGTAACCTTGCGGCCTGATGAACGCCAACACCACTTTCGACGCGATTCGGCGTTTCTGGTGGCTGATCGTGGCGTTCATCTTGGTGGGTGGTGTGGTGGCCGGCTTGCCGAAGCCCACGACGACCGCCGAGTCGACTACTCGCTGGACTGCGAGCCACACGATCCTCGTCTCCAGCTCGTCCGGGAACGGGGCGTTCTACAACGACCAGATCTCGTTCAATCAGCTCCAGTTGTTCGCCACCACTGGCCAAGTGCCGTCCCGGGTCGCGGAGGAACTCGACTACAACGGCTCGTCGGCGGCGCTGGCCGCCCAAGTCTCGGTGTTCGCCGAGCAGCAGACTGGTGCGCTGGTCATCACCACCACTCAGGAAACCGCGGATCGGGCGGTGGAGATCGCCGACGCCTTTGCCGGCCAGCTGATCACCTATCTCGCAGAGCGCCAGGATGACCTCCAGGCAGATCGCCTCACCTCCACGCTCGACCGGCTGACCGAACTCGAGCAGGACATCAACGACGTCGAGGTCGACGTTCGGGCCAACGAGGACGACGAGGTTGCGCGGGCGAAGCTCGATGCGCTGAGCCTTCGCTATGGCGTCGTGTTCGGGCAGTACAACGTGCTCCAGACCGAGCCAGCTGGCCAGCTCGTACTCACCACGCTCCAAACCGCGCAGCCGATCGCCATCACCGAACGCGGTTTGAGTGCACCCCGATCGCGGGTTGCCCGCGGCACGCTCGGCGGGTTGGTCGGCGGAGCGCTCGGGTTGGGGCTGGCGGTGCTGTTGGCTCGCACCGATCGCAAGATCCGCAACCGTCAGCAGGCCGAACAGGTGCTCGGTATCACCGCACATGCCACGATTCCTGAAGTCGCCGGACACCATGCCGGTGACCTCGCGGTCGTACCCGATCGCCACGACCCGCTGTCCGACTCGTATCGCGCCTTGCGCAGCCTGATCTCCTTCATCGGGGCCGGTTCGCAACGCCCTGACGACCGGGCCACGATCACGCTGGTGGTGTCGGCCGGGCCTGGAGATGGCAAGACCTCGATCACCGCCAACTTGGCGAGCGCCTTCGTCGAGGCCGGCAGCCGGACGGTCGCCGTCAACACCGACTTCAGGCGGCCCACGCTGAGTCGCCGCCTGGCGGTCGTGCACCCCGAGCCGGTCGGCCTCACCCTCGGCCAGGTCGAACACGCACCACTCGAGTTGGTGTTAGCCCAGGTCGCCGATGCCGACATGTCGGTGCTCGACCTGTCGCCGATGAACCGACAGAACCCGGGCGAGTTGGCCCGCCTCACGGCCCGCCTGCTGCCTCGCATCGCAGCGGTCAACGACCACGTCGTGATCGATAGCTCACCGGTCGGCGGCACCGCAGAAGTGCTCGAGTTCGTGCCACTCGCCGACAACATCATCATGGTCGTCACGCTCGGCCACACTCAGATCGAAGCGGCCAAGCGTTCGATCGAGATGATCCGAGCGCTCTCGACCGGCAACCTGTTGCTCGTGATCATCGGTGGCGACACCGACGAGACCAGTTACTACTACTACTCGACGACTGCGTCGAAATCGCCGAAGCGCAGCTTCAACCCGTTCTCGAAGAAGTCGAGTCGCGACGACACGAACGGCGCCGAGGGCCGAAGCGATGAACGGTTCCGGGCGGCGGCCGATGTCGACACTCAGCTGGTCGGAGACTTCGACCACGATCGACTGGGTGGCAATCTGTTCGTGGACACCGATGCCGGCGAAACAGTGCAACGCAGGCCTCGGTGGCTCGACCGACGAACTGCCGTGGAACACCGTCGATGATCACGACTCGAGCTGGTCACCGCTGGGCCCCGGCGACGCTCCCGACCGGTGAACACCCTGGAGCGTGCCGCGATAGCCGGCGCCGCGCTCTATCTGATCGTGCTCGGCGTCGCCATGCAGACGATCACCTACGACATCTGGGGGGCGCTGGTCGTCGTGCCGGTGCTCGTGCTGATCTCGGTGCCGCTCGTCCAACGGGCGTTCTCGGGGCCGCTCCAATCGCTGCGTCCGTACGCCTGGTTCGGAATGTTCGTGAAGTTCGCCGGTGGGTACGCCGGTTACCGGGTGCGGTTCGAGTCGTACGGCGGGGCAGCGGATGCGAATCGGTACCACGACACTGCAAGGCTGCTGGCCGGTGCCGTCCGCGACGGCAGTGCGAGCCTGACGACGGTGATCCCGACCGGCACCAAGACGCTGTTCATCGAGCAGCTCACGGGCCTCGTCTACACGATCTTCGGGTCGAGCCGGCTTGGCGGTTTCATGGTGTTCAGCTGGATGAGCTACTGGGGTTTGGTGCTGTTCGTGAAGGCGGCCGCCCTGGCGGTACCGCACCTCGCTGGGCGCCGTTACGCGCTGCTGCTGTTCCTGTTTCCGAGCCTGGTGTACTGGGGTTCGAGCATCGGCAAGGAGGCGTTCCTCGGGCTGTGGCTGGGCGCCTCGGCGTACGGGTTTGCCGTGATCCTCACACTGCCGAGACACCGGTTGTTCGGGTTGCTCCTGAGCACCGCCAGCTTGCTGATCATCTCCCGGATTCGTGTCCACCTGACCGTGATCTGGGTGGGTGGGGTGCTGATCGCGTTGGTGGGCAGAGCGGTGTTGGATCTGACCCGCCGGAACGAGTTGGGTCGTCGCCAGTTCCGCTTCTCGACGATCGCGCTCACCCTGGTCGCAGTGGTGGGATTCGTCGTCGTCGTCACTGCGACACTGAATTACCTTGCTCCGGCGGGGGAAGACGACGCCTCGACCGTTGCGGTGACGGATCGGGTGACTTCGATCTTCGACGACGTTCAGGATCGCACCAGCGAGGGCGGGTCGACGTTCACGCCAATCAGCACCTCCAGCCCGGCGAACTGGCCAATGGCAGCCTTCCGAACGCTGACGCGGCCACTGCTGTTCGAAGCGCGTGGACTGTCCGGCCTCCTCCCGGCATTGGAGATGACGGCGCTTCCTGGTGGCTGCGGTCGTGAGCTGGCGCCGACTGCTGAATACCCCGAAACTGCTGCTGAGCACGCCCTACCTGGTGTTCGCCGTGATCTGCGTGGTCACCTTCGGCGTGGCCTTCGCCAGCGTCGGCAACCTCGGCATCCTGGTCCGGCAACGGTCGCTGATCTTGCCGCTGTTCCTGCTGTTCTGGTGCCTGCCACCGGTGCAGCCTGCGGCACCCGTCGTCGTGCCGGTGCCGCAATCCGCCAACACCGCAGCGCGGTCGCGGCGCTCTGGCCAGCGTGCCCGGGTCCGTCGAGTTGACGGGTTGACGATGCCTCGTCGGGTCGTGGCCGCCTTGTCGGTGTTCGAGACCCCGGGCGTGTGGCCTGCCATCTGGTGCGTGGTCGCTGCGGCGATCTACGGCTGCGTGCCCGAGACCGACCAGATGAAACCGATCGCCTTGATGCTGGTCGGGGCGCTGGTGTACGAACTCGCTACTCGGCGGCGCCTGCACTGGGCCACGCACATCGCCATTGCGGCGGTGCTGGTCTGGGCCGGCAGGTATGGCGCGGCCGGCAGCGAGCGGGCCTACGTCGGGGCCACGTTCGCCTTCTGGCCGGCCGTGATCGTGCCGCTCGCCGTGCTGCTGTATCCGTCACTCGGTGAGCGACCGCAGCTGGGTGCGCTGGCTGATCGCTGGCTTCGGTGGGGTTGCGGCGCTGCTCGTCAGCCGCACCGGAGCGCTCGAACCCGGCTACGCACCGGTCTTCCGTTCGGTGCTGGTATGGGGGTCGGCGTCGGTGCGTGGCCACGATCGCCCTGACCTCGGCATCCGCCGAGCGGACCGCGAGCCGCAGCTAGCGTGACCTGAACATGTCCACCCTCGGCGACACCGATGCACCGATGCGGATCCTCGTCGTGTGTACCGCCAATGTCTGCCGATCGCCGGTCGCTGAGCGCCTGCTGACCCGTCACCTTGACGCTGCCGGCCATCGCACAGCGGTCACGTCGGCCGGCCTGATCGGTGGTCGCCTCGACGTCCACCCGTTCACGATCGACGCCGCACGCGTCGGCGGGATCGACCTCACCGACCACCGCTCGCGCCTGCTGACGCGTGAGCTGCTCGCCGCCGACGGTGCCGACCTGGTGATCTGCATGGCCCGCGAGCACCTCACCCACACCGTGGCGCTCGACCCCACGGTCTGGTCACGCACGTTCACCCTGAAAGACCTCGTCCGGCGCGCCTCCTCGGCGCCGCCCGCTGTCCATCAACTGGGTTGGCAGCAATGGCTGGAGCAGATCGGCACCGACCGCCAGGCCAACGAGCTGCTCGGCCCCGATCCGGCCGACGACATCCGTGACGCGTACAGCTTGCCCGCCGCCGCTCACATGGCCATGACGGCCGAGCTCAACGCCCTCTGCGAACGGCTCGCAGGCTGCATCCCTATCCGCTAGCCGCGCTTGGTCAGCCCGGGCAGAGCACCACGTCGAGGCTGCGCATCACAGCCTCCAGTTCCAGTCGGGCGCAGGTCGAGTCGAACAACTCGAGACCGGGGTCGGGGGCCCACAAGTAGCTGAGCAGGTCCTCGCCGTCGAGCGTGGCAAGCGTCGCCAGTCGCTCGGTCTCGCCGTCGATCAGCTGCGCCATCGCGGCGAGGTAGGCGTCGTGCGGCTCGCCGATCGAGGTGGGTACGTCGAGCATTGCGAGAACGTCGGCCTGAACCTCGATCAGGTCGATCGCACCCACCCAGAACTGCTCGAAGAAGGCCCGCACCAACTGTTCCTGCTCGACCGTCAGGGTGCTGGGGTCGTCATCCAGGAACTCTTCGAGCACGCTCGCCTCGGGTGAGTCGTACAGCGCGCCGATATCGGCGTCGAATGCTGCCGCCGACTCGCTGACGGCGTCGAAGTAGGCGACTTCCTGGCTGGTTGCGGTGAGCGGCTCGGGGGGCGGTGTGCCGGCGTTGAGCCCCGTCAACAGCTCGTGTTCGAAACGGGCGGTGTCGGTCGCGACGGCAACCCTCATCGACGTTCCGGAGTCGTCGGTTCGGGTCCGTCCGGTGCGTGCGCCTTCGGTGTCGACGCTGACTCGGCGTTGCTCGAAGGTCACCAGGGTCGGGTCGAGCACGACCGCAGCGGCGAGCTCGTCCCAGAACGAGAACCCGAGATCCCATCCCGGGGTGGCGGTCAACAGGTCGTACACGGCGGTCGCTGCCGGGGTCGTGCGATGGCGAGCCAAGCCGCCGTACCACTGCCTCGTCACGGGCACGTCGTCGGTGGCGTCGAGCGGGACGACGGTGATCGGGATTCCCGACTCGAACACGATCCGGACCGCGGTTGGGTCGATGTAGTAGTTCCATTCCGCCGACCGGTTCGGGGCGTTGCCGCTGATGTCGAAGGCGCCGCCCATCGTGTAGATCCCCGCCACGTCGTCGGCGAAGTCGGCATGTTGCTGGATGGTGGCGGCGAGATTGGTCAACGGGCCGACGGCGACGATCGTGACCGGACGCTCCTGTTGCGCGGCAATCTGCGCCAACAGATCGGCGGCGTCGTCTGCACCGGCTGGATCGTCCGGATCGCCTTGCTCGGCGACGCCCAGATCGAGGCCGACCAGCTCATCGGAACGTTGACGCCATTCGGTCGGCCAGTCGTGGCCGGGGCCGATCGGGGTCGTCTGGCCGCACGCCACCGGCACCTCGGGGAGCCCCGCCAACTCGAGCAGGGCGACCGTGTTGGCAACGCCCGGGTCGCAGTGCGACTCGCCGGTGCCGCTCAACGTCACGGCCAACAACTCGACGTCGGGGTGTTGCGTCAGATACATCAAGGCGGTCACATCGGACAGCGTGGGGCTGTAGTCGAAGATGATCTGATGCCGACCACCATCGTCGGTTCCGTCGGCGTCGACGTCGGCCGGGCTCGAATCGCCGCACCCGGCGGCCAGCAGGAGTGCGCCGGCCAGGGCGATCGGTCCGATCATCGGCCTGCGAGTTGAGTGCCTGGTTTCGAATCTCGTCATGCTCCTACAGACGAACCCGACCCGGATTCGGGTGACACGACCGCGTCCGAGGGTGTGTTCAGATGCTGCCGATGGCACCGACCAACGCCATCGCCAGGAGTGGCAGGGCCTGTATCGCAATCAGCACTCCGACCACGATCAACCAGCGCGGCAACGACCGATTCATTCGTGTCGAGTTGTCGATCAGCGCCACGACGGGCAAGGCAGCGATCGTCAAGGCGTGCAGCACGCCGACCAACAGCAGCAATCCACCGACCCGATGCGCAGCCTCGGCGATCTGTTCCCCGAAGGTGACCATGCGGAACGAGTCGCCGAACTCGAATTCGGTGCTGAGCAGGATGTATCCCGAGAACACCAAGCCGTAGGCCAGGTCGAGCAACCGCAGCAGCGCCGGTGGAGCAGTGCTTCCGCCCGGCCACAAGTCGGCCACGAAGCCGCGGCCGAAACGACTGATCGCCGGGCCGAGCACCACCACCAGGATGCTGAGCACCACGATCTCGAGCACCTCCATCGTGGGGCGATGGACATACCGTCCGTGGCCGTTCTCCTGGAACGTAAACGCACCGACGGCGGCCACCGCCACCAACGTGGCCGCGATCGCTGCAACCGTCGTGACGACCCGGCGGCGATGGCGACGCTCCTCTTCGATCGAGTGCAGCACGCGGTCCCACAGGTCGGGGCTCGGTTCGATCTCGTCGATCTGCCGGAGTGCCGTCGTCAATCGCTCTTCGATACTCATCGCAATCCCTCCACGGCGGCTTCGAGAGCGGCCAATGCCCGTCGACAGTGGGTCTTGACGGAGCTCTTCGAGATCCCCAAGGTGTCAGCAGTCTCCGACTCGGACAGTTCCAGATAGAAGCGCAGCGCAACACACGCCCGCTGCTGATCGGGCAGGTCACGAATCGCGTCGAGCATGATCCGATCGTCGTGGCGCTCGACCGTGGCGTCCTCGAACCCTCGGTCCGGTTCGGGATTCGGCATCGCCGAGGTGTGGCGCAACGACATCAGCCCCCGCCGATTGTGATCGCGAGCGAGATTGATCACGATCGATCGCAGGAACGCCGGCGCACGGCTTCGATCGCGAATCGTGCCGGCCGACCGGTGCAGTCGGATGAAGGCCTCCTGGACCAAGTCCTCGGCGGCGTTGCGGTCGTCGCAGAAGATCCGCGCCAGCCGTACCAACGAGCGCGCCTCGTCGGCGAACAGGTCCGCCACGATTCGATCGGCGTCGATCGACCGTGGCAGCGCCGCCCCGGTCAACACCCGATCGGAGGTCACGGCACTGCTCGTCAGGCGGCTCGGCGGCTGTCGACCTCGTCGTCGAGGCGTCGGTTGAGGGTGAACACACGCCCGATGATCGGCAGCGTCAGCACGTTGAGGCCGTGCAGCAGACCCATCAGCAGGATCATGCCGCCCAGCCGCACGACCGAGCCCTGCACCTGTTCGGCGTTGACCTGATCGGCCCAGCCGGTGTCGGGCTCCCACTTGAGGACGAACAAGACGTAGGCGCCGAACACCATGTAGTAGGCGAAGTCCATCAGCACCAGGTAGCTCTTGCCGGTGCGCGGATTGGCCTGGAACACGTCGGCGGCATACGCCTTTCCGAACCGCTTGATGAGCGGGCCGAGCACCGTCACGACCGCGATCAGCACTCCAGCGGTGATGAGTTCGAGAATCCACCAGTCCATGTCAGCTCCTCCTGTCGGTATTCGATTGACAACGACAATCAGACAGACGATCGAGACATCAGATCGGGTGACACGACGCCGAGGTTTCCGAACTGCCGCTGCCCGAGGCCACGTCAAAGAGTACGCGATCTCGGAGCTCCTCAGAACCGTTCCGTTACGCAGGATCGGGTGACGGGATGGCAGGATTCACCCATGCCAACGGTCGATCCGAAATATTTGAGCCAACTCCGCTATCGCTGCATCGGTCCCACGCGAGGTGGCCGGGTCGTCGCCGTCGCAGCCGACCCGAAACAGCAGGCAGTGTTCTACTTCGGTGCCTGCGCCGGTGGCGTCTGGAAATCGACCGATGCCGGCACGTACTGGGAGAACGTCTCCGACGGGTTCTTCGAAACTTCCTCGGTCGGGGCACTCGCCGTCGCACCGTCCGACGGCAACGTGATCTACGCCGGGATGGGCGAGGCGACGATCCGGATCGACGTGTCGCACGGCGACGGTGTGTACAAGTCGACCGACGCCGGGGTCACCTGGCGGCACATGGGTCTGGCCGAGTCACGCCACATCGGCGAGATCAGGATTCACCCGAACGACCCCGACCTGGTCTACGTGGCAGCGCTCGGACACATGTCGAAAGACAATCCCGAGCGCGGTTTGTACCGCTCGCGCGACGGTGGCGAGAACTGGGAACTCGTGCTCCACGTCGGCGACGATGCCGGTGCGGTCGACGTGTCGCTCGACCCCGAACAACCCGCGGATCGTGTTCGCCACCACCTGGCAGACGCGCCGCAACTTCTGGTCGATCAACAGCGGCGGCCCGCGCTGTGGGCTCTGGCGCTCACGCGACGGCGGCGACACGTGGGAGGACATCAGCGAGCGCCCCGGCATGCCGGATGGCACGCTCGGCAAGATCGGTGTGTCGGTGTCGCCGGCCCAGTCGGGTCGGGTGTTCGCGATCGTCGAGGCCGAGTTTCGCAAGCGCGGCGTGTACCGCTCCGATGACCACGGCGAGACCTGGGAGAAGCAGTCGTCGAACCCCGATCTGTGCTGGCGGCCCTGGTACTACATGCACATCACGGCCCACCCGACCGACCCCGACACCGTGTTCGTGATGAACATGAAGGCCTGGAAGTCGGTCGACGGCGGCAAGAACTTCACCGAGTTCCACACGCCCCACGGCGACAACCATGCGCTGTGGATCGATCCCGACCAATCCCGATCGCATGATCGGCTGCGACGACGGCGGGGCGTGGGTGTCGTTCAACGCCGGCGACTCGTGGTCGTCGATCTACAACCAGTTGACGGCGCAGTTCTACCACGTCGCCACCGACGACCAGTTTCCGTACATGGTGTACGGCTCGCAGCAGGACAACTCCAGCATCGCGGTGCCCAGCCAGACCGGGCTCGGCGCCATCAACTGGGGTGACTGCTACCCGCCCGGATCGGCCGAGAGCGGCTACGTCGCTCCCAAGCCCGGCGACCCGAACATCGTGTACGTCGGTGCGATCGGCAGCTCGGTGGGTGGAGGCGAAGCGCTCCAGCGCTACGACCACACGACCAAGCAGATCCAGCTGATCAGCGTGTGGCCAGAGGCGTACCACGACGCCGAAACCGCCGAGGTCAGGTTCCAGTGGACCTACCCGATCGTGTTCTCCCCACAGGACAGCAACGTGCTGTACACGGCCGGCAACAAGGTGTTCCGCACCACCGACGAAGGCCACAGCTGGCAGACGATCAGCCCCGACCTCACCTACGCCGACCCCGACGACGATGGGCGTCTCCGGCCCGCTCACGATGGACACCGCCGGCGCCGAGATGTACGCCACGATCTTCTCGCTGATGGTGTCGGCCCACCAACAGGGCACGTTGATGGCCGGCTCCGACGACGGGCTCGTACACGTCACCACCGACGACGGCGGCGAATGGCGCAACGTCACCCCGCCCGACCTGCCGAAGTTCTCGCAGGTCACGATGATCGAGGAGTCGCCCCACACGGCCGGCACGGCATACCTGACCGCCGCTCGCCACAAGAACGGCGACTACGGCCCATACGTGTACAAGACCGCCGACCTCGGCACCACGTGGACCCGCATCGACGCCGGGCTGCCGGCACACGACTTCTGTCGAGTGATCCGCGAAGACCCGAATCGCAAGGGCCTGCTGTACGTCGGCACCGAACTCGGCATCCACGTGTCGTTCGACGACGGCGCCAGCTGGCAGTCGCTGCAGTGCAACCTGCCCGTGTCGCCCGTGTACGACTTCGTCATCAAGGACACCGACCTCGTGGTGGCAACCCACGGCCGCTCGTTCTGGATTCTCGACGACCTCACGCCGCTGCACCAGCTCCACGACGAACTGCTCGGCGCCGACCGGTACCTCCTCGAGCCGCGTGACGTCGTGCGCACTCCGCCGCACATCACCGCCGCGTGGAATGGGTCGCCGGGCGGCAAGAACTACCACGTCACCGCCGGCCAGAACGCCACGTTCTACCTCGACGAACACGACACGGGTCACAAGACCAAGCGCGTGATCGACGCCGGCGACGACCTCGAACGAGGCGTTCGCATCACCTACCTGCTCGACCACGACGCGGTCGGCGAGGCGAGCCTCACCATCAGCGACAGCGACGGCAACGAGGTCCAGAGCTTCCCGAGCACGATCCCGGCCGAGAAGAAGGATCGGGTCGGCCTCTACATCACCGCCACCGCAGGCATGAACAGCTTCCAGTGGCCGATGACATACCCCGACGGCGTGAAGATGGCCGACACCGAGTTCCACGGACGGCCCCCCGGCCCGCTCGCCAAACCGGGCATCTACCAGGCGACCCTCACGGTCGGGGAGTGGTCGATGAGCCAGAGCTTCGAGCTGCTCAAGGACCCGCGCATCTCGACCTCCGACGCCGACCTGGCCGAGCAGTTCGACTTCCTGCTTCGGATCCAGGACAAGCTGTCCGAGATCGTCACCGGCGTCAACACGATCCGTTCGCTGAAGCGCCAACTCGACGACTGGACCGCACGCCTCACCGACAACGAGGCGGCCGCCGCCGCAGTTACCGCCGCCGGCGGCGTCCGCGACCAGCTCGTCGCGATCGAGCTCGAGTTGGTGCAACCCGAACTCACCTCGGCCGGCGATTCGCTCAACTACCGCGAGAAGCTGTTCGAGAAGTTGAACGAACTGCCGCCCGTCGTCGGCAGCGCCGACGCTCGCCCCACGACCCAGTCGTACGCTGTCTACGACAAGCTCGCCGGCCAAGCCGATACCCAACTCACCGCACTGGCCGCAGTGGTGACCGGCGATCTCGCCGACCTCAACACGCAGCTCGGCGCACTCGGCGTCGGGATCATCGGCGTGTGACAGCGGCTGACCCCTCGAACCCCTCGAACCCCTCGAACGAAACGGCAATGACATGGACATCGTGACCGCGGTCGTCGTGTTGGTGCTCGTCTACGCCTCGTTCGTCGTGTCCGCGTCGGCCGGGCTCGGCGGATCGCTGCTGCTCGTGCCGACGCTGGCACTGCTGCTCGGCTCGAAGGAAGGCGTTGCACTGGCAGCGCTGCTGCTGGCCGGCAACAACGTGATGAAGGTCATCGCCTACCGCAAGACGCTCCCGTTCCGGGCCGCCGCGGTGATCGCCGTGCTGGTCGTGATCGGAGCTGCGATCGGTTCGACGCTGCTGGTCAACGCTCCCGAGGTGGCGGTGACGGTCGGCATCGTGGTGATGTTCATCGCCTCGATGTTCGCCGAACGGTTCGAGGCGCGCCGGGTGCGGGCCGGCTTCGGGCCGGTGCTGGCGTTCGTGTCGGGTGCATCGAGTGGATTCTCGGGAACGTCGGGGCCACTCAAGGGCGTTGCGATCCGCAACCTCGACCTCGATCGTCGACACTTCGTCGGGGCAGCTTCGCTGGTGTCGTTCGCCGGCGACGCCACCAAGACGGCGATCTACTCCGACGCCGACCTGCTCGGACGGGGTTCGGTGCTCACCGCCGTCGCCGCCGTGCCGCTGATGGCGTTGGGAACCTGGACCGGCTCATCGCTCAACCGTCGAGCCGGCGAGCGCACCTTCGCCGTGATGTTCTGGAGCGTGATGGGCGGCTACACCGTGCGCCTCGTCATCCTCCTCTTCTAAACCGCTACGCGCAGGCGACGCAGGTGGCGGCCCAGGGGAGCACGTCGAGTCGCTCGATCGGGATCTGGCCGCTCGCAGCCGAGACAGATGCCGAATGTGCCCTCGTGCGAGGCGTGCGAGCGCCTGTTCGACGTCGGACAACTGCTGTACCGCCTGGCCGTGGATGGCGACGTCCTCGAAGCGCTGGATGGCGATGCTCGTGCCCTCACCGACCCGCTTGCCGAACGAGATCCCGCCACTCGGAATGTCGGCGCCATCGCGCAACAGCGCCGCCCGATGTTCGAGTTCGAGGCGCACCTCCTCCAGAACGGAGCGGTAGGCGGCAAGGTCTGTGTCGTCGAGCGGGGCAGGGTTCGATGGGTCGGACATGGTACTCCCGACGCTACTCCTCCCCCAGGACATCGGTGTCTCCCGGAAGGGGTCAGACCCCGTCCGGGAGTGACATCATGCTTGGGTGGGGCACTTCGAGGACGAGACGGCTGTCGAGCTGGTTGCGGCGGGGGAGTGGCTGGCCGAGTACGGCGGTCAATGGAATATCGGGAGCAGCGCCAACGGCGGCTATGCCCTGACCCCGGTGCTGCGGGCGTTGCACGCGCTCGGCGCACCACACCGACCCACTGTCGGTCACCACCCACTTCCTGCGCCCCGTGCAGGTCGCCCAGGGTGCCATCCAAACCGGCACCGTGCAGGCGGAACTGATCCGAACCGGTCGCACCACGTCGGTGGCGCAGGGGTCGCTGATGATCGACGATCGCCAACGGTTGACCGTGATGGCGGCGTTCGGCGAACTGGTGCCGCACGAGACGGCCGACGTCTCGATCGACCTGCCGGCTCCGGAGATTCCGTCACCCGATGCAGTGCGTCGACCGGCGCACGCTCGACCAGGGGGTCGAGCTGCCGATTCTCGACCGGCTCGACGTACGGATCCATCCCGACCGTGTCGACGCCGACCCGTCCGGACCAGCCGTGATGGAAGGCTGGATCAGATTCAGCGACGGCACCGATCCGAACACCATGGCATTGCCGCTGTTCTCCGATGCGTTCCCGCCGTCGCTGTTCTCCAAGTACGGAAGGATCGGCTGGGTGCCCAGCGTCGAGCTGACCGTGCACGTCCGCCGTCGCCCTGCACCCGGCTGGATCCAAGCCCGATTCGAATGCGACGACCTGATCGACGGCCGGATGATCGAAACCGGCTCCCTGTGGGACTCAACCGGCAGTTTGGTCGCCCGATCCCGCCAACTCGGCCTCCTCCTCTGACGGGATGTGCCAGGCACATCCCGTCATCGCTCGTTGCCGCGTTTGTAGTTGCCTGTCGCCCTGGCCATCAGATGCTGCGCCGTCGGCTCGTCGGCCGCCTCGAGCTTGGCGGCCAGACGTTCGGCTGAGCTGCCGCGCAGCACCGTGGCGACCTTGTTGTGGTGGGTGATCACCACGTCGCCGTTCTTACGTCGATCGAACGCGAACCCGCTCGGCGTCGGCATCTCAACCTGCGCCCGATGACGGGATGTGCCTGGCACATCCCGTCATGCTTGGCGCTTTTGGAGGTTGGCCCATTCGTCGCGCAGGCCGACCGTGCGGTGGAACAGCATCGCCTGGCGCTGGTCGTGAGCGAAGTAGCCGAGCCGCTCGAACTGCACGACCTCGCCGGGGGGTGTGTCGGCGAGCGCCGCCTCGACGCGACAGTCGGTCAGCACCTGACGTGAGTTCGGGTCGACGTCGTCGAGCGGGTCGCCGGTCGCCTCGCCGGGCACCTCGGGAACGAACAACCGCTCGTACTGCGCCACCGTGGCCGACACCGCATGCGGCGCCGACACCCAGTGCATGGTCGACTTGACCTTGCGGCCATCGGGTGCCGAGCCACCCTTGGTCGCCGGATCGTAGGTGGCCAACACCGTGGTGACGTTGCCGGCGTCGTCGGTCTCGAACCCGGTGCACGTGACGAAGTAGGCGCCCCGCAGGCGCACCTCGCGACCCGGGCGTGAGCCGGAAGTACTTGGGTGGTGGGTCGGCCCGAAAGTCGTCCTGTTCGATGAACAGCTCGCCCGAGAACGCCACCGAACGCGTGCCGTCGGCCTCGTTCTCGGGATTGTTGGCGATATCGAAGTGCTCGACCACCGGCCTGCCGTCGGCGTCGGTCGGCCAGTTCGTGATCTGGAGCCGCAGCGGGTCGAGCACGGCCATCCGTCGCTGAGCGGTGCGGTTCAGCTCGGTTCGCACGAACGACTCGAACAGCTCGATCTGGTGGCGACTGTTCGTGCGGGCGACCCCGATGAAGCCGCAGAACTCGCGGATCGCCGACGCCGGATACCCGCGCCGGCGCATCCCGCGCAGCGTCGGCATGCGCGGATCGTCCCACCCGTCGACGACCCCGTCTTCGACGAGCTTGGCGAGCTTGCGCTTGGAGGTGACCGTGTGGGTCAGCTCGAGTCGCGCCATCTCGGTCTGACGGGGCTGATCGCCCGGCAGCGGCAGTTGTTCGAGGAACCAGTCGTACAACGGGCGGTGACTGTCGAATTCGAGCGTGCAGAACGAGTGCGTGGTGCCCTCGATGGCGTCGCTTTGGCCATGCGCCCAGTCGTAGGTGGGATAGACCACCCAGGCGTCGTGTGTGCGGTGATGATGACCGCGTCGAATGCGGTACATGACCGGGTCGCGCAGCTGCATGTTCTCGTGCTGCATGTCGATCTTGGCTCGCAGCACGTGCGACCCATCGGCGAACTCGCCGGCCCGCATTCGACGGAACAGGTCGAGGCTCTCCGCTGCAGGTCGGTCGCGATGTGGCGACTCGACACCGGGCTTGCCGTAGCCGCCGCGCTGGGCGCGGATCGTGTCGCTGTCCTGGTCGTCGACGTACGCCTTGCCGTCGTTGATCAGCAGCTCGGCCCAGTCGTACAGCTGCTCGAAGTAGTCGCTGGCGTACAAGGGCTCGCCCGGGTCGTAACCCAGCCAGCGCAGGTCGGCCAGGATGCCCTCGACGAACGACACCTCCTCGGTGTCGGGGTTGGTGTCGTCGAATCGCAGCTTGCAGACACCACCGAACTCGCGGGCCAGTTCGAAATCGAGCGTGATCGCCTTGGCATGGCCGATGTGGAGATAGCCATTCGGCTCGGGTGGGAAGCGGGTTTGGACCCGCCCGCCGAAGGTGCCCTGCTCGATGTCGCGCTGCACCAACTCGCGAATGAAATCGGTACTCGTCGGACGTTCGTCATCAGGCGTTGCCATAGCGCTCTCCAGTATGGAGGCTGACGCCAGCGACCCGTCGCCCAGATTTTGTCCACGGCCGATCAGCGCTGGACTGCTCAGGATGATCGGCCCCGAAGACAGCACCGGCCGTTGGCACTCGGTATCCTCGATTGCCAATCATGTTGGACGAGCGCAAGACCGCAATTCTGAGCGCCGTCGTGCACGAGTACATCGCGACGGCACAACCGGTGGGTTCATCCCACATCGCCGGCGCGTCCGGAATCGCGGTTTCGTCGGCGACGGTGCGCAACGAGATGGCGGTGCTGGAACAAGAGGGCTACCTCGTTCAGCCGCACACCTCGGCCGGCCGTATCCCGACCGACAAGGGCTACCGGTTCTTCGTCGATCACCTCGCCGCTCCCGGGTCGCGTCGACGACGCGATCAGCCGTCAGGTCGGCGAGTTCTTCGCTGCTGCCCACGGCCGACTCGAAGAGATGCTGCACCAAACCTCCGACCTGTTGACCAAGATGACCCACAACGCCGCCGTCGTGCTCGGCCCGAAGGCGGAGGCCGCCGCGATTCGCAGCGCCCAGATCGTGCGGCTGACCGCCAACGCAGCCACCGTCGTGCTGGTGTTCGCCAACGGCAACGTCGAGAACGAACTGATCGCGGTCGACGAATCGACCCCCGACGCGGTGTTCGACGCTGCCTCGGCGCACCTCGCCGGCGCGCTGACCGGCAGCACGCTCGGTTCGGTCGCCACGATCGGCGCAACCGGCGACGAGGCGACCGACGACGTGTGCGCGGCAGCGCTCACCGTGATGCGGGCCGTCTCGACCGAGGCCCACGTGTACGTCGGCGGTGCATCCACCGTGGCCGAATCGTTCGACGCCGTCGACGTGGTTCGCCAGGTGCTGCACACCCTCGAGCAGCAGTTCGTCGTGGTGTCGTTGGTGCGCGACATCGTCGATCGGGGCATGTCGGTGGCGATCGGGGTCGAGCACGGAGTCGAACCGCTGTCAGCGTGTTCGGTCGTGGTTGCACCCGTCGTCGTCGACGGCGAACACATCGGATCGGTCGGCGTGCTGGGTCCGACACGCATGAACTACCCGCAAGCGCTGGCAACCGTCGACATGGTGAGCAACCGTCTCGGCCGACGACTTGGAGAGAGCTGATGGCGGCTGATTACTACGAACTACTGGGTGTCTCGCGCACGGCAAACGCCGACGAGCTCAAGAAGGCATATCGCAAGCGGGCCCGCCAGCTGCACCCCGACGCCAACCCCGACGACCCTGCGGCCGCCGAACAGTTCAAGGAGCTGTCGCGGGCCTACACCGTGTTGTCCGACGAGCAACAGCGTGCCCGCTACGACCAGTTCGGTGAGGCCGGAGTCGGTGGCAACGGTGGCCCATCGATGGACGACTTGTTCGGCGGCGGAGGGCTCGGCGACATCTTCGACGCCTTCTTCGGCGGTGGTGGAGGAGGCCCGTTCGGAGGCGGAGGCCGACGCGGTCCGTCAGGACCACCACGCGGACAGGACATGGAGATCGCGGTCGCGATCACCTTCGAGCAGTCGGTGTTCGGTGACCAGATACCGGTCGAGATCAAGCTGCCGCAGGGCTGCGACACGTGCGACGGAACCGGAGCCGGCGAGGGCACCAAGCCGGTCACGTGCTCCGACTGCAGCGGCGCCGGACAGGTTCGGCGAGTGCGCCAGAGCGTGCTCGGCCAGATGGTGACCACCAGCCCGTGCCCCCGGTGCGGCGGCCTCGGCGAGATCATCACCACACCGTGCAGCTCGTGTCGTGGCGAGGGCCGCGTCACCGCCGACAAGACCTACCACGTCGATGTGCCAGCCGGCGTCGTCGATGGCAGCACGCTGCGACTCACCAAGCGCGGTGCTGCCGGCCCACGCGGCGGCGGGCCCGGTGACCTGTATGTGCACCTGCGGGTGCGAGCTCACGACCGGTATCGCCGCGAGGACGACGACCTCGTCACCGACGTGCCGATCTCGATCGCCCAAGCTGCGCTCGGCACCAAGATCGTGTTGACAACGCTCGATGGTGACGAGGATCTCGTCGTGCCGGCGGGCACCCAGCCCGGCCACCAGTTCGTGCTGCGGGGGCGTGGCGTTCCGCGCCTGCACGGGCGCGGTCGTGGCGACCTGCGGGTGATCGCCCACGTCGAGGTGCCCACCAAGCTGTCGGCCGACGAGGCCTCGCTGCTCAAGAGCTTTGCCGAGGGGCGAGGTGAAGAGGTCGGCGAGCACACACGGCAGCCTGTTCTCGAAGATCAAGTCAGCCTTCTCGTGAACGAGGCGGCCGCCGAGTCGCTGCGCCGGGCCGCTGCCCATGTCGTGGTCGACGACGTCACCGCGCCGGCGCTCGACGAATCGTCGAGTCACCACGTGTTCAGGGTTTTGCGGGTTGCTGACGGCGAGCTGGTCACCGTCACCGATGGCGCCGGCTCGTGGCGAGAGTGCCGGGCGGTCGGCACAGCGATCGAGCCAGCGAGTGAGGCTCAGTTCGAACCGGAGTCACCCGACCCGCTCACGATCGCCTTTGCCGTGCCGAAACAGGATCGCCCCGAGTGGATCGTGCAGAAGCTGACCGAGCTCGGCGTCGACCGGATCATCGTGTTGCACGCCGAACGCTCGGTCGTGCGATGGGATGCGGCCAGGGCGGCCAAACACGTCACCAAGTTGCGCCGGGTGGCGCTCGAGGCCGCGCAACAGTCTCGGCGGGTGCGGCTGCCCACGATCGAGGGTCCGGTGGCGGCGCTCGACGTGCTGCGTGGCGCAGCAGCCGCTGAACCGGGGGGACGAGCGCTGGTGTCCACCGACCGCACGATCGCGATCGGCCCGGAGGGTGGCTGGTCGCCGTCGGAACTGAGTATCTCCCGCGATCTGGTGTCGCTCGGCCCGACCGTGCTCCGTGTCGAAACGGCGGCACTTGCAGCCGCCGTGAGAGCAATCGACCGCTCAACGTGGGAATAGACTATTTCTGTGGTTGCATAGTCACCGAGGGTGCAAGCATGGCAAACTCGGTGCCAGCACGGATCACGAATCAAGGTGGAACTTTTGCATGGAAGATTCTGAAGAGCAGGACGACATTGGCTACAGCTCGCAGGTCGGCGAGCGTCTCCGCGCGATCCGCAAGCAGAAGCGGCTCTCGCTGCACGAGGTCGAAGCCCAGTCCGACGCAGGAGTTCAAGGCGTCGGTGCTCGGCGCCTACGAGCGCGGCGAGCGGGCGCTCTCGCTGCCCCGCCTCGATCGCCTGGCGCAGTTCTACCGCGTTCCTGTCGACCAGTTGTTGCCTCGCCGCCCCGACGATCCCGGCGTCGCCGAAGACAGCACCGGAATCCGTCCCAAACTGGCGATCGACATCTTGAAGCTCAGCCAACTCACGGGCGCCCCGTTCGAGATGCTGACCCGCTTCATGCGGATGATTCAGGTCCAGCGTCAGGACTTCAACGGTCGCGTGCTCACGATCCGCAACGACGACAAGCGGGCGATCGCGGCGATGCTCGACATTCCGGTCGATCAGGTCGCACTGCGGCTCGAGGCGCTCGACCTCGTGTTTCGACCCGGCTGAGCTGGTTCACTGGCGCCATGGCCGCCAGCCCCGGCGAGCCCTTCGGGGTCTACGTCCACATTCCGTTCTGCGCATCGAAGTGCGACTACTGCGCGTTCGCCACCTGGACCGACCGCCACCACCTGACCGACGCTTACCTCGCCTCGCTCCACACCGAGATCGGGCGTGCGGTCGATGCAGGCATGCCGGTGGCGAGCAGCATCTTCGTCGGCGGTGGCACCCCGTCGATGGTCGACGGGGCCGAGCTGGGTGCCGTGATCGCGGCGATACCGGTGTCGACCGATGCCGAGATCACCGTCGAGTGCAACCCTGACAACGTCACCGTCGAACTGTTCCGCCACTACGTCGACGCCGGAGTCAACCGGGTCAGTCTCGGGGTGCAGTCGATGGCGACCCACGTGCTCGGAACGCTCGGCCGTCGTCACGATCAACGCAACGTCGAACGGGCGGTCGATGCCGTACACGAGGTCGGCTTGGCGAGCTTCAACCTCGACGTGATCTACGGCGCTGCCGGGGAGTCGGTCGCCGACTGGGAACACACGCTGCGTTCGATCGTTGCGCTCGACCCGCCGCACGTGTCGGCGTACGCGCTCACGATCGAGGCCGGCACACCGCTCGCCGAACAACCCGACCGGCACCCCGACGACGACGACCAGGCCGACAAGTACGAGTTGGCCGACGACTTGCTGTGCGCCGCCGGTCTCGAGAACTACGAGATCTCGAACTGGGCCGAGCCCGGCCACGAGTGCCGCCACAACGTGCTGTATTGGCGCCAACAGAACTACCGCGGGTTCGGGTGTGCAGCCCACTCACACGAAGACGGTCGCCGCTGGTGGAACGTGCGCACCCCCGACCGCTACATCGAACACGTCGTCCGCAACGAGTCGACCGAGGCCGCCGGCGAAACGCTCGACGAGCCGACCCGGCGTTTCGAGCGGATGGAGCTGCTGCTGCGGATGCGCGACGGCGTGCCGATCGACGCCCTCGACGGGGACGAGATGCCGGGATTGGTCGAGCGCCGCGACGACCGCTGGGTACTGACCCGCTCGGGCCGCCTGATGGCCAACGACATCAGCACCCGCCTGCACTGACGGTTCCGGTCTGACGGCGCGTCTCAGCGGCGGGTGACGTCGGCGAACAGGTCGGGAAACACCTTGGCGACCTTGTCCGACAGGTAGTCGCCGTACGGGCCGGTCCAGGCCCGTACGCTGGCGCCATCCCAGCGTCGATCGGCGTCGTCGGCGGGCGGTGAGTCCTCCAACGGCAGTGGCGTGACCACGGCATCCCACGACGGGTCGTAGAAGAGCGGAAACGACAGCCGGCTACGGCCGCTGAGGTTGCGAACCCGGTGCGGAGTCGAGCGGTAGCGGCCCTCGGTGAGCTTGTCGAGCATGTCGCCGATGTTGCACACGATCGCCCTCGGCTCGGCGGGAACATCGATCCATGCTCCGGCCGGAGTCTTCACCTGCAGGCCCACGGACGCGTCTTGTGCGAGCAGCGTCAACAGCCCGTAGTCGGTGTGTTCGCCGACACCCCACTCCGGGGCCGAGGCATTGTCGGCGAGGGCCGGATAGTGGAAGATCCTGAACAGCACCGTCGGATCAGCCGTGACCTCGCGCTCGAACCAATCGGGTTCCAGCCCCAACCCGACGGCGATCCCACGCATCACGGCAGCGGCGACCGGCGTGGCGGCTGCCAACCAGGCCGTCACGGCCGGCCCGAGTGGCCCTGGCGGAAACAGGTTGGCGCCGTGCAGTGGAGTACCGGCGAGTACGCGGGGATGATCGGCGGTGTGCTCCAGCCCGACATACAGGCCCTCTTTGCGATCCGGCACACCGGACGTGACCTCGCCCCTGACCGGAAACCATCCCCGCCACGCCGACCCGGCGAGCGGCATCGCCACCTGCCGTTTGACGGACTCCGGCTGGGCGAAGAAGTCCCGAGCGGCGGCATCCATGTCGCTCGAGAGCGACGGATCGAGGCCGTGCCCGACGATCCGGAAGAACCCCAACCGGCGACACGCCGTGTCGATTTGGCGAGCGACCGCGCCGGTCGCCTCGTCGTCACCGGCGCCGTCCAGCAGCGGGCCGATGTCGATCAGCGCCAGTTCGTCGTGAAGCTCCGTTTCAAGGTGTGAGGCCGGGGGCACGGCTGGTAGCGTACGCACCCGCTACGGGCGTATGGCTCAGTTGGTTAGAGCGCATCCATGACACGGATGAGGTCGGGGGTTCGATTCCCTCTACGCCCACCAAAACCCCAGGTCAACAGGCCTGGGGTTTTCCAATTGGGCCGACCCTCGCGGCGAATGAGCCAGTTGCAGCCACAGGGAACCGGGTGCCGGGGCTCAGGCGAACATGTGCGTGCCGTACCAGCCCGAACCGGTGAGCTCGAGTCCGATCCCGACCCGAGTCCAGCGCGGATCGAGCATGTTGGCGTGATGGCCCGGGCTGTCGACCCACATGTTGTGCAACGTGGTGGCCGCCACGGGCGGGGTCATCGATGTGCTGCTGTGCCATGCGATGTTCTCGGCGTAGCCGGCACCGCTGTGACGGAACCCGCGTCCGTGCCATCTCCTGCGACCAGGCGGCCGCCGATGCCGACATGGCGGCGTCCAGCGCAACCGGCCCGACACCGTGCGCCGGCGCGCAGTGCGTTGAGCAGAGCCAGCGAATGTGTCGCGGCGTCGACACCCGGTGTTGGCGCCGGCGGTTCGTTGGCTGCGGGTGTCGAGGAGTCGGGCGGGGGTGAGTGGGCGGTAGTCGGTGGTGGGGTTGTTGGTGGGGGTGTAGTAGCCGTTGACGTCGATGACGAGGTGGGTTTGTTGTTGGGTGTAGATGCACACGTTGCCGTTGGTGCCGACTTTGGTGGTGACGGCGTTGGCGATGGTGGTGCCGGCGGTGAAGTTGATGGTGGAGGCTTCGGGGCGTGTGGTGCCGCACGGGTAGACGGTGGCGAAGCCGGGTCCGGCGGGTTGGGTGGCGGTGATGTTGAGGGTGACGGCGGTGGCGTTGTCGGTGGTGCCGCCGCGTCCGGTGACGTCGAGTTCGAGGGTTTTGCCGGCGGTCTGCACTCCGCCACCTGATGCGCTCCCGTCGATGGTGGGATAGTTGGGTCGGGTGTCGAGGAGTCGGGCGGGGGTGAGTGGGCGGTAGTCGGTGGCGGGGTTGTTGGTGGGGGTGTAGTAGCCGTTGACGTCGATGACGAGGTGGGTTTGTTGTTGGGTGTAGATGCACACGTTGCCGTTGGTGCCGACTTTGGTGGTGACGGCGTTGGCGATGGTGGTGCCGGCGGTGAAGTTGATGGTGGAGGCTTCGGGGCGTGTGGTGCCGCACGGGTAGACGGTGGCGAAGCCGGGTCCGGCGGGTTGGGTGGCGGTGATGTTGAGGGTGACGGCGGTGGCGTTGTCGGTGGTGCCGCCGCGTCCGGTGACGTCGAGTTCGAGGGTTTTGCCGGCGGTCTGCACTCCGCCACCTGATGCGCTCCCGTCGATGGTGGGATAGTTGGGTCGGGTGTCGAGGAGTCGGGCGGGGGTGAGTGGGCGGTAGTCGGTGGCGGGGTTGTTGGTGGGGGTGTAGTAGCCGTTGACGTCGATGACGAGGTGGGTTTGTTGTTGGGTGTAGATGCACACGTTGCCGTTGGTGCCGACTTTGGTGGTGACGGCGTTGGCGATGGTGGTGCCGGCGGTGAAGTTGATGGTGGAGGCTTCGGGGCGTGTGGTGCCGCACGGGTAGACGGTGGCGAAGCCGGGTCCGGCGGGTTGGGTGGCGGTGATGTTGAGGGTGACGGCGGTGGCGTTGTCGGTGGTGCCGCCGCGTCCGGTGACGTCGAGTTCGAGGGTTTTGCCGGCGGTCTGCACCCCGCCACCCGAGTAGCGGCCATCGATCGTGTCGCCGGGGTCGGCGCGGGCGCCGGTGGCCGCGATCGACGTCAGCACGAACACGGCGCCGATGGTCGAGGCGACGGAGCGTCGGAAAATGTGGCGATCGGGACAGCGGCTTGGCATGGGTGTCGTCCTTTGGGGCAGGCCCGCCGCTACAACCATGTCACCTGATGACACCGAACCGCAACCTTTCCGTCATCATTTCGACATATTTCCATTCGGACGAGGGGGCACTTCCACAGAACCCCAGGTCACAGATCTGGGGTTTTCTCGTTCGATGACCAGCAAACGCGACGGGTCCGACCCGAGACCAAGCTCAGTTGATCTTGCGGACCAGATGATTGTCGAAGTCGGCGACGTACACGTGACCCGACCCGTCGACCGCCACCGCTTTCGGGCTGTTGAAGGTGACGCTGGTGCTGTTGGCGTTGATCGAGCCGGACACGGTTCATACCGTGGCAGCCGGGACGGGCGTCCAACGGCGTGGTCGCGAAGCTGGCGCGTTGGTCAACCCCCGACGGGGTGGGTCAGGTCGCTCGCTGTCAGGTAGGCCTGGAGTGCGAGGATCAGCACGATCGCCGTCATTCGCGAGGGTGGGATCGCTACCCCTTGCAGCCGGTCGAGCACGACGACACCGACCTGCAGGAGTACGACCCATCCGATCGTGACCGTGCTGAGTTCGGCGTAGTCGAGGCTCTTGCCGTACACGACGAACAGCAGCCCGAACACCATCACACCGCCGACCAGGGCGATCGTCGATCGATGCTCGGACCACGATCGGGCGAGCGCTGCGCCGATCAGGTCGAGTGCTCCCAGGGCCACGATGGCAGCAATGACCGGAACGATCGGCCGCCGGGGCGCGGTTGCGGCGACGTCCCCGAGTGCACGGGCGACGGTCAGCACGTCAGAAGCTCCTGAGTGGCGCCGGCTTGTCGCTGGTCGACGGCCACGCTGGACGGCCATGCCTCGGTCTCGTAGGCGCACAGCACGAGCGCGCAGATCGGCTGATCGACGACGGTGCCTCCGACCACCCTGTGGTGAGGCACGCCCATCGTCAGGCCACGCCCACGCTGGAGTTGCGCCAGGCTGGCGTCGATCTGTGACAACAGCTCGGCCTCGGCGGGCCTTCGTGTTCCACGAACAGGCCGCGGCCGGACTCGTCCTGCACCCATCCCACCCCCGCCCACGCCTGTTCGCCGGGTCGGCCGGCTCGTTGCTCGGCGTACACGACGTACAGCCGGTCGCCCCATGTGCCGCCCGGCGAGCCGATCGCCCCGATCCGCTCGGCGACCTGCGACGCAGGCGGGATCACCGAGCTGAGCCGAACCAGGTTGAAGTTGGCAGCACCGACCTTGAGCAGTGCATCGTCGAACGCCGCCAGCTCGGTCGGCCCGGTGCCGACCGCCGCCGACATCTGCAGGATCACGAGCGGCTCGCAGGCGCGGTGACGGTCGACGTGGTCAGTCCGGCCCGCAGGGCCGACCTGATCGCCTCTTGCCGTTCGCTGCGGACCCGGCTCGGAACACGTCCGAACTCGTGGCTGTCGGGCGACCTGGATTCGGCCGTCATGGTCGTCATGGTCGCGTGTCGGGGGCTCCGTGTGCGTTGTCTCATGGTGTCCACCTTGCGCCTAAGGACGGGTCGTACACATCGGGAAGATGCCGTATATCGAGCCACAATCCGAACGATCCACGCATCGATTGGCGCGATACCGTTGGTCGATGGCAGCGCCGCCTCTCGCACGTCGATTCATCGGCCGTGAGATGGAACTGGCACGGCTCGACTCGCTGCTCGACCGGGCCTCGAGCGGCGAGACCTGCTTCGCTCTGGTAGGAGGTGCGGCAGGCGTAGGGAAGTCGACCCTGCTCGGAGAGTTCGCCCAACGCGCCGACACCAGGGTGCTGATCGGATCGTGCCTACCGCTCGGCGAACAAGGCGTTCCCTTCGCTCCGATCGTCGAAATGTTCCGAGCGCTCGACCACCATCCGGAGTTCCATGACTTCGTGCCGGCCGGACTCGCTCAGCTCTCCGCCACCTCGCCGGCGTCGGGCTCGGCGACCGAACCGACCAGCCGCACCCACCTGTTCCAGGCCCTCGTCGAGCTGATCGCACGAGTCGCCGAGTCGGCGACGACCGTGATCGTCATCGAGGATCTGCATTGGGCCGACCGCTCGACGCGGGATCTCCTGTCGTTCCTCATCCCGAATCTGCGAACAGATCGTCTCTTCGTGGTGGTCTCGTACCGGACCGACGACGTGCATCGCGACCATCCACTGCGACCCGTGTTGGTCGAGCTCGCGAGAAACCCACGGGTCGATCAGATCGACCTGGGTCCGTTCCCGGCGTCGCTCGTAGCCGACCAGATCGAGATCCTCACCGGAACCGCACCGTCGGCTCGAGCTCTCGCCGCGGTGATGCAGCGCACGCAGGGCAATCCGTATTTCGTCGAACAACTGGTGGCCGCCGACGGGCTCGACGGCCGGGTGCTCCCGGCGTCGCTCAGAGAGTTGTTGCTGGTGAGAGCAGATGTCGTCTCGCCTGCGACCCGCCGCACCCTGAGGATCCTGTCCGTCGCCGAGGATCAGATCGATGACAAGTCGCTCGCCCGTATCACCGGGTCGTCGGTCGACGAGCTCAGGAACCACATTCGCGAGGCGTTCGACAGACGCCTGCTCGAATCGACGCCAACCGGCACGCGGTTCGCCCATGCGTTGCTCCGCGAGGCGTTGCAAGCGGACCTGCTCGCTGGTGAGCGGGCCGAGTTCCACGCCGCGTTCGCCGATGTGATCGCCTCGAAACTCCAGGTCCACACCGGCAATTGCGCCGGTCTGCTGGCCCAGCTCGCACATCACCGTGAGTCGGCGGGCGACATCTCGGGAGCACTCGAAGCCTGGAGCGCCGCTGCCGCTGCAGCCGAGGAGATCTTCGCCTTCGCCGAAGCGCACCATCACCTTTCGCGCATCATCGCCCATTGGGATCATGCGACGTCGCCGACCGAGCGAGTCGGCTGTGAGTACTCCGATCTCGTCGGTCGAGCTGCCGAGGACGCGTTCCTCGGGGGAGACGCCCAAGCCGCCAGCAACCTGGCTCGCCAGGCGATCGCGCTCGTCGACGCCACGACCGAGCCGCTCGTCGCCGGAGTACTGCACGAACGGCTGGCCCGGTATGTGCGCGACACGACCGAACACGATCAGGCGCTCGAACTCGTGCAACGAGCGCTCGAATTGTTGCCGCAACACTCACCGTCCGGCGACCGTGCCAGGGTGCTCGCCGGCGTCGCCGGCCAACTGATGACCCACGGTCGGTACATCGAAGCGCGGTCGTACGCTGCCGATGCCGTCGACGAAGCCCGCCTGACCGGCTCGACAGTCGCCGAGGCCGACGCCCTCAACACGCTCGGGGTGCTGGCGACGGTGATCGACGACGTCGAACGCGGTCTGACGATGTTGCGAGAGGCGTTGGTGCTGGCTCGACGATGTGGTGACGCACATCAACAGATGCGGAGCTACTGGAACATGGTGGCGTGCCTGTCCGATGCCGGGGAGTGGGAGCGAGCACTTGGCGCGTTTCGTGATGCGACCGTGGAGTTGCCTCGGCTCGGTCAGGGCCATCTGTTGCCGGAGCTGTACGCCAACGCCGCCGACATCCTGCTCCGGCTGGGCCGGTGGGACGAGGCACAGCAGATGATCGACGAAGCGAACACACGGTTTGCGACGGGCGGTGAGGGGGCTGTGCTGACCGAACTGGCCGCAGAGCGCGGCCAGTTCGAGGCCGCCAGGCGACTGATCGAATCGAAGGCGACCAGCAACGTGTTCACGGACCAAGAACAGCAAGGCTGGCCGCTCGTGCACCTGGCCATGCTGGAGACCTGGGAGGGGCACTATGACGCGGCCCGCCGAGCTGTCGACGCCGCGCTCGAAGTCACCGCCGACCTCGACGGACCGATTGCGACGGCGTACACGCTCACGATCGGGTGCCGGTGTGACGCCGATGTCGCTGAGGACGATCGTCGTCGCGGCGCAGATGATGACCTGCAGAAGGCGATCACGCGTTGTGCAGCGCATGCCGATCAGATCGAGGTACTGCTGACCCGTCCAGGCCCGACCAACGGGTGGAAGCGCGAGGTGGGTGCGCTGGCGATCCAGTGCCAAGCGGAGCTGTCACGGTCGCTGGGTGCGCCCGACCCCAGCCTCTGGGCGGCGGCGACGAAGTCGTGGGACGAGATGCGGATGCCCTACCACGCTGCCTACACGCGGTTCAGGAGCGCCGAGGCGATGGTCGTCACCGCCGATCGGGCTGGGGCCACCGGCCCGCTCAGCGAGGCCCACCGGGTCGCCACGACACTCGGCGCTCGACCGCTGCAGGCACTCATCGAGGCGTTCGCCCGACGGGCCCGAATCGACATCGGTCTGACGCGAACGGCGTCCGACGCCTATCAGCTCACCGATCGTGAACGCGAGGTTCTGGCGATGATCGCCACCGGTGCCACCAATCGTCAGATCGCCTCGACGTTGTTCATCAGCGAGAAGACCGCGAGTGTGCACGTCTCGAACATCATCCGCAAGATGGGTGTGTCGAACCGGGGAGAGGCCGCCGCCCTCGCCCACAGAGAGGGTCTCATCGCCTGACAGCTCGACCCGCTGAGCAGTGTCAGCTGGAGCCGAGCTTGTCGCGCCACGAGTGGCTGGGGGCGAACCCGACGAGTCGCTTGGCCTTGTCGTTGGCGTAGAAGGTCTCGTGACGCCCCATCTGGCGCCGGCACGGTACACCGGCGTAGAAGCGTTCATAGACCTCGTCGCTGGTGATCCCGACCGATGTGTCGTCGTTCGAGACGTTGAAGACCTCGTAGCCGAGGCCGTCGGTGCGAAGGCAGCAGTCGACCATGTGCCCCAGGTCGCGGGCGTCGATGTAGGCGAAGATGTTGCGGCGTCGCAGCGCCGGGTCGGCGACGAACGCCGGGAAGTTGGTCTCGTACTCGTGTGGCTCGATCACGTTGTTGATCCGCAGCCCATAGATGTCGATACCGGTCCGAGCCTGGAACGACCGAGCCGTCGCCTCGTTGACGACCTTCGACATGGCGTAGCTGTCGTGGGGGACCGTCGGGTGCTGCTCGTCGATCGGCACGTACTCGGGGCGCAGCTCACCGTCGGCGAAACAGATCCCGTACGTCGTCTCGGAGCTGGCGAAGATCACCTTGCGGATCCCCAGCTTCACAGCGGCGTCGATGACGTTGTAGGTACTCAGCGTGTTGACCCTGAACGTCTCGTTGTCGGGTCGAATGAGAATCGCCGGGACTGCGGCGAAGTGCACCACGGCGTCGTACTTCGGGACACCCGTGCCCGGCTCGAGTTCGTCGAAGCCGGCATAGGCCGACAGGGCGTTGAAGACTTGCCCGGCATCGGTCAGATCGACACGAAGGTCAGAGACACCCGGCAAGCCGAGCGGCACCAGGTCGCCGTTGACCACCCGATGACCCTGCTCGACCAGGTGGGCGACCGCATGCCGCCCCGCCTTGCCGCTACCACCAGTGAAGAAGACTCGCATACCCCAAATCGTACGGGCCGGCGCCGAAGCTCGGTGCGGCGCCTGCT
This sequence comes from uncultured Acidimicrobiaceae bacterium, assembly GCA_963700265.1. Classification (GTDB taxonomy): domain Bacteria; phylum Actinomycetota; class Acidimicrobiia; order Acidimicrobiales; family Ilumatobacteraceae; genus Ilumatobacter. The sequence continues at coordinate 592,843 of CAVOWX010000018.1, forward strand.
TGTGGATCAGGTGGTGGGGGTACCGATCAGGATGACCGGCCGGGTGTTGCCGGTGCCGTCCCACACCCAGCCGTAGACCAGGAAGCGACCGTCGACGATCTCGACTCGGTTGACTTCGGCCGACTCGCCTGCCGTGGCGCCGACCAGTTCGGCAAACGACTCGACGGCGTACGAGTGACCATCCACCGAGCTGGCGATGCTCACCTGGTGGGCATGCGACCACGGCGCCAACGTCGACCAGTCGACGATGAACTCGTCGAGCACCTGCTCCGCACGACCCTGCCCCTCAGAAACCGTGATTGGTGGGATCGTGGCCGTCGGACCGACCACTGTCGAGGTCGGGGAGGTCAGGAACAGCTCGTCGCCGGAATAGGAGATCAGCTTCAAGCGCCCCGGTTCGGTCGCCAGTCGGTACTCACTCGACAGAGTCCGGCCGGACGAACGCTCGACGACGGTGACGCCGTTGTCGGGGTCGACGACCAGGTTGTAGTCCGAGCCCTCGATCGTGGTCGGTTCGGTGATCGAACCGGTCCGCTGGTAGTCGACGGTGACCGCCGCGACGGTCGCCGAGAGATTCGAGGCGACCGATTGGATCCAGGTGGTCGGGTTCACCATCGTGGCATCGACGACGATCGGCGACAGGTCGACCAGCATGGGTTCAGCGCCAGGCTCGCCGGTCACGATCACGCCGGCGACACCCGCCGAGAGCACACCGTCATGGGCCTGAGGCGAGATTCCTCCGTCGGCGCCGAGCTGCTGGAACACCGGCTCGAACGATGCGTCGGGATGCACGAACCAGGAACGCTGTCCCTCGAGCGACCACGTCGTGAGCACGTTGCGATACAGCCAGGCGCCCTGTGCAGACGGGTCGGGGAGATCGACGGGGGTGAGTCCGTCGCCGTCGAACCGGAACGCCATGATGTGTGCCGGCCGACCCAGTTCTGCTTCGTCCGCCGTGCTGAGACCGAGCTCATCGGCGGAAAACGAGAGGATCGTGCAGTTCGCCGTCACCGCCCGGCGGTAGATCTCCTGGAATTCGGCGTCGGACATGTGGTCCTGCTCCGTCGTCACGATGTCCTGGTCGATCCCTGCCTGATCGCAGTCGAGCGACACCTCCAGGGCTCCATCGACCCACCGCCAGTCGTATGCCGATCGATCCCCCCCGAGTGCATCGCTCACCACCCGATAGTCAGCGAATGGCGCGCCCCGATTGACGACCACCAAGGCGCCATCGTCGAGTGCGGTGATCGACATGTCGACCGAGGTCTGGACCGCATCGCTGCGATACGGGCGAGCGTCCTCGGGGAGCGGCAATCGAGCCCACTCCTCGGCGGCGATGTCGTAGCGGCCGACCGATCCTGGTGGTTCGCCAGCGGTGGCCGGTGCCGTGCCGACTGCGTAGATGGCATCGCCACTGATCGTTGCTTGGGCCAGGCCCTCGGGCAACACGTCGCTCGTGACACGAACCCACTCGCCGTCGCGTTGCTCGTACAGTGCCCGCCGGGCGGGCTGCGTGCCGCCCGGCTCGGTCGCCAGGGCGTAGCGCTCATCGGCACCGCCGTACCGCAAGGCCAGCGCCTCGGGGCCATCCGCGTCGATCATCGTCCACGTCATCACCGGCGTTGACAGCGCGGCGGGTACCGCACCCGTGAGATCGGCGCTCACCTGCTGCGGACGAGGAACGGTTGACGGTGCCGACTCGAGCACGGACGTCGACGAGACCGGCAGCACCGTGTCAGGGGACTGCAACGGTGTCGCAGCTTCGTCGACCCGGGAGAGCTGCTGGATGCCGACCACCGTCACTGCGGTCAGCGCCAGCACACCGCCGACGGCGCCGACGTTGCGCCGACGTCGCCGGCGCCCGGCCGTCTCGATGATGACCTCGATGCTGGTCGAGCCGAGTGGGAGGTGACGGGCTTCGGATTCGAGTTCGTCGTGAAGTGAGCGGTTGACATCCATGTCGAGGACCTACTTGTCGTGTGAGAACGGGTGGTGGAGAGAACTGGGATCGTCCGCAACCAGTGCATCGATTCCAGGAGCGAGGTGCGGGACCGAGTCGCGAAGCTGAGCCAAGCCACGGTGAAGTCGACTCTTGGCGGTGCCTGGCCGAATGTCGAGGGCCGTCGCGCACTCGGCTTCGGAGAACTCGAGCAGTACCCGCAACACCACGACGACGCGTCGGTCGGGCGGTAGCGACTGCAGCCCCTTCAGCAGGGCGCTGTCCTCGATCCGATCGGCGAAAGCGTCATCCGTGTGATGGTCGCGACCGAGGACTGCGGCGTAGCGAGCCTTGCGGGCGACCCGGCGAAAACGGGAACGGCTGTGGTTGATCGCCACCCGGAACACCCAGCCGGCCGGTTGCTCGAGCGTTCCGACGTAGGACCAGCGTTGGTAGGCCCTGATCATCGCCTCGTCGGTCGAGTCGGCAGCCAGGTCGACATCGCCAATCGCCAGAGCGACGGCCTGCGCCACCGAGTCGCGGGCTTCGAGGTAGAACACCTCGAACAACGACGCCGCATCGACCTCGACGCCGACGGCGAGTGGATTCCGGCGAGCCAGATCGGAGATCACGGCCGGAATCTCGGCGCTGATCGGTGATGCCATGTCAGGTACACGCTCATCCATCGGAATCGGTTCCCGACTGGTCGACGATTTCGGTGACGCCGCGCAGCGCATCGGCCGCCTCGGTCGTGCCGACCGGTTCGAGCCCTGCGGCAGTCTCGAACGCTGTGGCCGCAACGGGAAGATCTCCCGACAGGGCAGCGGCGTAGCCGAGGCCGAGAAGGCACGGGTAGCAGTTCGGGTCGGCGTCGGCGAGTCGATGCCAGGCGTCGAGCGCGGCGCTTCGGTCTGAAGCTGCACCGGTGGCGATCGCCCGCTTCGTCAGGGCATCGGCCAACCGCTGTTCGACGATCGGATCGTGCGGCGTGATCTGGTGGGCACGCTCGATGTCAGCGATCGCGTTGTCGTATCCGGCGATCGTTTTCGGTTCCAACTCGGCGGCGAGCAGCCGGTAGCGGGCGACATCGGGACGCAGCGTGATGGCGCGCTGGGCCGACGCAGCACTGCCCGACTCGACGGCGTCGCGGGCAGCCCGGTCGGCCGCAATGGACACCACTCCTGTCACGAACACCGCGACGAGCGCGATCACGGAGACGGGTGCAACCCACCGTCGAGGCTCGCCGACGGGTGCCCCGGCGGGAACGGACACAAGGGCACCGGCGACCAGCCAGAACACCGGATCGATCGTGGCGACCGGGAACAGGAACTGCTGTTGGATGAGGTAGGCCACGACGGCTACGGCGAGACCCACGTGCAGCGTGGAGCCGGTTCGGAGCGCTCTCCACCCGGCGGCGACGACGAGAACGACGATCACCAGATACAAGATCCCCGCCGGCACCCCGCCGGCTGCGGCGACGTCGATCACCGTGTTGTGGGCGCGATCCGGCAACACGGAGCGCCCGTAGGTGCGCTCGTACGATGCCGTCACACCGTCGGCCAGCGCAGTCCGGTACCCCTCCGGCCCGACACCGAGCCACGGATGATGGGCGACGATTCGCAGACCCAGGCTCCATTCGTCGAGGCGGGACGATGCGCCGTGTGCCCGCGTCGCGACGGAGCCACTCGTCCCGATCGATGCCAACCCACCGGCGGCCAGCGCCACGATCGGTATCGCCAGCCGGCCCGCACCGTGAACCGGCGAATCGCCGTCGCAGCGCGGCGGATCGGGATCGCTTGGGTCGTGTCGGACAGATGCACTTCTGCGCATTGTGGTCCGGGCAACGATGGCGCCCAGGCCGCTGACGCCGACGGCAAGCCACGCCGCGCGCGTGCCGCTCCCGATCAGCGCTGCGGTGGCGAGTGCTGTCGACAATGCCGCTGCTGATCGCCACGTGGCATGTTCATCACCGAGCGAAGCGGCGACGCTGATCGGCAGGACCAGGCACAGTGCGGCACCGAGGAACGAAGCAGATCCGTACGGCCCGCCGAGTCGCGCCGAGTCGGCGGTGGTCTCGATCAGGGGATGCCAGCGCTCGATCAGCGCGTATAGACCGAGGGCGATGCCTGAGGCGACGACCCACCGCACGAAACGGGCAACTCGAGACGGGTTCGCCAAACGTGCCCCGGCGACGAAAGCCGCCAAGAACAGCACCCAGGTGAGCACGCCGAGGTGCCGTTCGGGTGTGCCGGTCCAGGCGTACAAGGGGTCGCGACCGAACACGGCCGCGATCGACAGCACGAGCAACAGCGCACCGAAAAGACGAAACGCTCCACGATCCAAGACGTGGTCGGTCTCCCGCCCAGACACCCACCAGCAGCCGACCACGGCCAGGGCGACCGCCGCGAACTTGGCGACGACGAACGGATACCAGCCACCAGGATCGACGGCGACGACCGACGCCAGCACCATGAACCCCGCCGCGTCCGCGGGCAGCGTCGAACCCCGTGCGTCCACGTCCACACATTGACACGCCCACCCACCCGATTCGGTTCCCCATCGAGTTGGGAGTTGTGCCTGGCACAACTCCCAACTGTGGCTGTTGGGCTTCCCGAAGGGGCACGCTCTTGGCGGTGGTGTCGCTTAGCATTTGGAGGATGGGGCTCGGTGTGGCCAATGGGGCGTCGTTGATGTGTTCGTTCGGTGCCGCGCCTGGGACGCTGACCGTGCTTCCGGCCAGCCGGGTGATGGCCGAGAGTCAGCCGATGGCCAACATCAACGACACCAAGCCGTTCGCCAACATCGGTTCGTTCTCGATGTGCCTGAGCCTCGCCAACCCGATCACCTCATCACAGACTTCTGCGGCGAGCGGCGTGCTGACGCCAGGCGCTTGCACGCCGATGACCGGACCGCCCTGGACGCCCGGTTCGCCGACCGTGATGGTCGCCGGTGCGCCGGCGCTCAACAACTCGTGCACGTGCATGTGCAGCTACGGCGGCGTGATCTCGATCACGAGTCCGGGCGTGACCAAGGAACAGGTCGCCTGAGCGTCACTGCTTCTTGAAGAACTCGATCTCCGTGATTGCGCACACTCGCAACTCCGGGCTCGGGTAGCAGCTTTGGACGGAGATTCGCACGAACACCACGTCGGAGGCCGAGAAGTCGAATCGTTGCGGGTCGGCGATGTCCTCCAACGTGATCTGCATCGACTTCAGGCTGGCTCCGTTGGCGTCGAGCGCCTCGACGAACACGTCTTTCGGTCGTGGCTGAACCTTGAAGTTCTCCGGCTTGTCCTGGTCGCCCGGCGTGATCAACACGGCCGCCAGCTTGGTCGGCGGTGCGAACATCACCGTCGCCGACACTTCGGTGGCGTCGGGTGCGGCGACCCAGTGGGTGTTGTTCGCCCCATCGGCAATCAGGGTCGCTTCGTGCCCGGGGACGGCCGACGAGGCGAACGTGGCGGCGTTGTCGGGGCTGACCTGCTCGAAGTCCGGGTTGACCTTGCGCTTGACGAAGTCGAGGGCATCGCCTCCGCCGTTCATGATGGTCGAGCGGAGGCCGGGCACGGCGAGTCCGGTGCCGATTCCGATGATCGCCAGCAGTGCCAGCACTCGGCGCACGTTGGCGAAGCCACCGAACACGCCCGCCTTGACACGTCGACCTTTGCGCTTGGCGCCCTTTCCGAACCCTTCGCCACCGGCGCCGCGCCCCATCGGGCGTTCACCGGCCGGTGTCGGCGCCGACTTGGCCGCCGACCGGCCACCGCCCCGCTTCCACCAGGGCTTCTTGACCGCTACGACCTCCGCCAACGAAGTACCGCAGCGCCGGCAGAAGTTTCGTTCGGACGAGTTCGGCTCGCCGCACGCTCCGCACACCAGATCGCCCGGCTTGACCGTTCGCGTGGGTGGTTGCTTGGCCTGCGGTTTGGGTCGAGCGACGGCTGCGCTCGGAACTTGTGCCGCCGGCTGGCGCGGTCGTTGCGGCTCGGGTGGGCGCGGCTTGGCGACGAGTGCGGCAGCGATCGCCGCCTGCTCGTCGACGCCGCCTCCGGCGGCCGTCGGAGGCGGCGTCGAACCTGACGTCGAAGCCGGTGGCGTCTCCGAGGTCGGCGTGGATGGTTGGTCCACTGATGGAGTCGATGGCGGCGGCAACGTGGCGTCGCCCAGCACGGCCTGTTTGATGCGGGTCACCAATCCCGTGGGAGCCGGCAACTGATCCGGTGGTTGCTCGGGGACGTCGGTGACGATCGCCTCGCCCTCCCATTCCAGGTAGGCGCCACACGATCCGCAGAAGTCGTCACCAGCCGGGTTGTGGTTCCCGCATCGCTTGCAGACGATCACGCTTGTTCCTTCGGTGGAGGTGGTGGAGGTGGTGGAGGTGTCGGAGGCTTGGGAGGTGTCGGAGGCTTGGGAGGTGTCGGATTCTTCGGGGTCTTCGGTTTGGCCGCCAGATACTCGACGGAGTGCGACACGTGAGCCGGCTTGTTGGCGGCGACCAGTTTATCCAGCTTCGACACGGTGGCCGGATCAGGCTGCTCCATGTCGAGGCGAACCACCAGGGCGCCACCGGCTGTGCCAGGCATCGCCGCCTCCGGGGTCTGCGACCATGTGGCCGCACCGCCTTCCACGATCTCTGGCCGCACCCCGACGAACAGTTCGATCAGATCTGCCAGGCCGGTCGCCGTGCCCCGCCAGCGATACAGTTCGGCGGCGCTCAAGACCATCGCGCGACGGCGCTCCTCGGTCCAGGTGTGATCGGTTTCGACGCCGACCCAACCCGCCAGCCACTCGAGGAAGTCGCTCGGAGTGAGGCGCGGGTCGAGGAACGCCGAGAAGTTGTCGAGCGCTGCGGGCACCGGCGCCAATACCTCGTCGAGCCCGTCGCAGAAGCTTTGGATGAACGGATCGTCGTAGAACATCGCCGGCAACGCGTCGCCCAGTCGATACCGGGTGGCGGCCCCTGTGGTGGTACCTCGATGCACGTCAGACCTCTTCCACCAGCACCTGGTGTTCGTAGGAGAACACCAGCGAGAACGGCTCGATGTCGAGTCGCTGGACCGACTGGCCACGCTCGCCGGTGACCGGGTCGGCGGCGAACAACCGGGCGTCGTCGATCACGGCGACCCCATCGAGGCCCTGCAGCACGGCGTACACGTCGCCGACGTGAATCGCCCGCCCGAACGGCCATCCCGTGCCGTCGGGGCCGCCAGCGACCGGATGGAAGTACTCGTACAGGGCGGTGAGGCACTGAATCCGCAGATCATCGGGAGCGAAGCGCGGTCGCGCCCGCACGCGTGCGACGACGGTGATGCCCTGGTAGCGAGGCGGCTCGACGACGACGCGGGCTCCGATCGTGCGGCGTGCGTCGAGGTAGTCAGAAATCCGTTCCAGCACCTCAGGGTCAGGGATCAATTGCTCGAAGCGGACCTGGCCGAACTCGCCCGGTGCCACCGACGGCACGGCGAGCACGCGCACCCCGGAGTCGTCCGACGCGGCCCGAATCCGGGCGAACTCGGGCGCTGCGTCTCGTGCCAACTGTTCGTAGTCCTCCAACGTGACGGCGCGATCGCGGGTCCGCAGGCTGATCGGACCGCGGACCTTGGCGTTGTCGAGCGTCTCGGCATCGACGCCGCCGAACGCCGCCGATCGGTTCTCGACTCGATGGATGAACGGGATCGAGCTGCGCAAGACGGAGATCCGTCCTCTGCTGACATTGCCGCGCCGGCCCCCGCCGACCAGGTAGCGGCGGACCCGGATCGTCGAACCACGTGGGGGTACGGCGCCGAACCGTTGAACCGAGCCGTCGGCGAGGGTGACCGCCGGGCCGAACACCACCGCCCCGCTCGTCGTGTCCATCGTGAAGTGACGATCGTCGGGGCCCGATCCGGCGAACCCCGACACCTGTTCCCATTCCACCCAGCCGCCATCCTCCTCGGACACTTCGACTTGCGTCCCGGCGCCCGCCACCAACGGCGCGTGGAGCAGGTCGAAGCGCTGACCCGTGGCACCCTCTGAGACGCCGACAATCTCATCCTGGATCGGATCGGCATTGACGACCTCGGTGGTTCCACCGATCGTGAACGCCCGCACCGACTCGATCCGTGGCGACGACGCGTAGCGAGGCTGATCGATGGCGGCCTCGGTCACCCGTGCCCGTAACCAGGCTCCGCGAACGGTGTTCAACACCGTGGCCTCGTGGCCGTTCGGCACGTGCACCACGATGTCGCCGGCGCGGTTCAGCCCACCCGTGGTGTCGTGGTCGACCTCGCAGCGCTTCCACCCGTCGCTGGTCGCCGCCTCCCACGCCAGCGGCGGGTTGTTGGGGTCGACTCCGATGCCGTCGATGTCGCAGGCGAAGCGCAGCGTGACGGCGCAGCGCGGCACGGCGTTGGACAATCCCACGTACAGCGTGTCGCCGACCTTGGGCACCCTGTCGAACGGGTAGAACTCCTCGCCGCTCGCGATCGTGGCGTCGTGATCTCGAATGTCGCCGTCCTCGATGCTCGACGCAAGGTGTTCGAGCTCGGTCGGCACGATCGCCAGCTCCTCGGCCACGGTGAAACCGATCGGGTCGTCGCCGTCGCTGCGCGGCGTTGCCACCTCGGTGCCGGCCCCGACGCGCACTCGTTCCGGCGTCGGCCCAGACAGCCAGAACGTCACGTCGGCATGGGCGGCGGTGGCCGGATACAACTGCACCCCGATCAGTTCGAGGAACTTCACGTAGTGCCGGTCGGGCACGCGGTTGAGCCGGTACAACAGCAGGTCGGTCATCCACGCGAACGTCTCGATCAGCGTGACACCGGGGTCCGAGACGTTGTGATCGGTCCATTCGGGGCAACGTTGCTGAACCATCCGTTTTGCGTCGTCGACGAGCTGCTGGAACCGACGGTCGTCGAGGTTGGGAGCTACGAGTGGCATGGTGGTTGCCTCCGGTGTCGATGGGCGTATTTCATGCCGATTCCTGTTCGAGAGGGATCGAGTAGAACGGGAACACGAGGTTGCGGGCGTCGTTGGTGCTGCGGATCCGGTAGCGCACGTCGATGTAGACGAGCGCCGGTTCGAGCTCGTCGTAGCCGACGGTCACGTCGAGCACCTCGATCCGGGGTTCCCAGCGCAGGAGGCTGTTCTTGACGTCGGCGGCGATCATGCCGGCGGTGGTGGCGTCGGACGAGGCGAACAGGTACTGGTGAATCCGGCAACCGAACTCCGGCCGCATCGGACGTTCACCCGGTGCCGTCCCCAGCACGAGCCGGATCGCCTCTTCGATCTCGCGTTCGTTCGAGACCAGGGCGATGCCACCGGTGGCGCTCACGCGCACCGGAAATGCCCATCCCTTGCCTACGAATGCATCAGTCATCGAGCGCTCCCATCAGTTCAGCTTCACCATTCCGCCCTTGATCTCGGTCTGCGCTCCGCCGTCGACGGTTGCCCCCGAGGAGGCCTTCAGGTCGAGGCCGGACATGGCCTCGATCGACACATTGCGGCCCTTGATCGTGATGTCGTCCGACGCTTCGAACTGGATCTTCTTGGCGTCGACGATCAAGGTGCCGTCGTCCTTCAAGTTCATCGCCACACCGTTCTTGGTGATCAGATCGATGGCGTCGGCGTTGGGGTTCTGGGGGTCCTCGAGGATCACGATCCGGTGGCCTTGTCGTGAGGTCCACGAGCGACGGGTCACCGATCCGTCGCTCGACGAGGCGTAGCTGTCACTGTCGGGCTTGTCGACGCCGTTGTACAAGCTGCCGATCACGAAGGGATGACGAATGTCCCCTTGCTCGAAGGCGATCAGCACCTCGTCGCTGATCTCGGGACAGATGAACAAGCCCCGCTCGGGGCCGGCGCCCGGATAGCACACGCGGCACCAGAACGTCTCGAAGTCGTCGGCCAACCAGGGCAACTTGACCTTGACTCGCCCAAGCTTCATCGGGTCGGCAGTGTCGGTCACGATGCCGATCACCACACCGTCGATCGACTGCGGGCTCGACGACGATGAGCCGCCCGCCATCCCGGAGATCAGCCCAGACAGCGAGCGGTCCTGGCTGCCCGAGACCGTGAAGTGTGTGGTGTAGCCGCCATGATCGAAGACGTGCCGACTGTGGGAGACGACCCATGAGCCGTCGAACGCCTTGCCGGTACCGGCGATCTGGATGCTGGAGCCGGCCGACACGCGCGGGTCACCGACGATCGTTCCGGTGGCGAACAGCTGCCCGCTGGAGAGATCCACGCTGAGTCCCTCGGCGACGATCGCCGCCTGGGCCCGAGTGCCGATCGCCCGGTTGGTGCACACATAGGTCGAGTCGCCGAACGACGAGTCGATCTGATCGGCACTGATCGACGAGCTGGCGAGCGACGCCGAGAAGATGGCGGTGTCGAGTTCCTCGCTGACGACCTCCTTGCGATCGAAGTCCCACCCCCGCGCCTCGACCTTGCCGACCTGCTCGTTGGCGGTCATCCGCGCCCGGAACTCGATCAGCTCGGCACCGAACCGAAACTCGGGCGGCGGACCCGAGGGTGCTGCCTCACTTCCGGTCTGGAGGTGGAACTTGCCCTCCCGCACGAAGATCCGGTACCCCGACTCACGAGCGCGCGACTGGAGGAAGCTCCAGTCGGTCTCGTTGACCTGGCTGACGTGTTCGAGCGTTTCGGTGGTCGAGGCCACCGTTCCGATTGCGAGTCCCGCGGCCTGCGCCACGCGCTTGGCCACATCGGAGTCGGTGACGTCGTTGAACGTTGCCGTCTTGCGGCCGCGGTGCAGTCGGTGCGACTGGTCGTAGCCGGTGATCGTGAAGAACGATCCCGAGGCGTCGAGTGCCGCCTCGATCGCCGTCACCTCGCCGCTGATCAGCAGCGTCGAAGCGTCCTCCCCGAGGGCACCGGTCTTGATCTCGACCTCGGCGCCCATCTGGAACGGCATTTCCTCGGCCAACGTGCGTTGCGGATCGGCGAACCGCAACTCGAACATGTCGGGCAGGTACGAGTCGTCGTCGACGACGGCGTCGGTCAGACAGCTGGCGTGCTCGGGCCGCAACGGCGACCCGTCGACCGTGATCCTCGGGATCTGGCTGGGAAGTGCCGTCATGTCAGCGATACGTCCTTGCGTCTTCGCGAGACGGCATCAGCAAGCGGGCGCCGGGGCGAACCGACAGCGGGTCGTCGATTCCGTTCGCCTCGGCGACCGCTCGCCAGTAGCTCGACGTGCCGTACTCGCGGTACGACAACAACTGCAGGTTGTCGCCTTCGACGACGACTCGGGTGCGGCGCCCGGCCGGGCCGCCCGACGTCGGGTTCTGGCGGCCCGGCGTGTCGATGTGCTCGGTCATGACGACGTTGACCTCGGCACGAGCCGGCGAGCCGTCCTGGCGGAACAGACGTGAACGTGGCATCGGCCTTGGTGATGTACCCGGTGAACACGAAGCTGCCCCAGTGGAAACTCATCTTGGGTGGAAGCGGCACCTCGCTCTGGGGCTTGTCGGTGGGTGGGTCCATCAGCGACTGCAAGGCGGTGACCATGCGTGGCGACGTCACGGCCTGCCCCGGAGGGGCATCCCATTCGTCGAGCAGCACGGCAAACGTCAGCGTGCGGTTGGTCGACCCGACGTATTGCGGTGGCGGCGGCGCCTTTTGATCCGCCTGCTGCGACGTCGGCCGGGGCTGCTCCTGGAACTTGGCGGTCTTCGCCAACGTCATCTTCTCGGGGTTGAAGCGGAAGTTGAGGTCGCGGCCGGTCCACGGGGCGGGGATCATGCCTCCGACGCCGCTGACACCGGCGGCGACCGAGCCGGCGACATCGGCGATGTCGCCGAGCATCCCGCCGCCGCTGCTGGGGGCTTCTTTGAGAACTGCCTTTTCGAGTTTGAAGGGAATGCTCATGTCGGTCCTAGAACGTGGGGGCGGCCATGCCGGCGTCGAGGAAACCTTCGTGGGACAGCACCAGCGTCTCGGTGACCACGCTGTTGGAGGCAACGTCGACGGCGCCCGCCGACCAGCTGACGGGGATCACGCCGCTGAGCGTCCAGTTCATGATGTCGTTGTCGCCGGCATCCATCACGGTGATCTGTGCGTTCGCCCGCCTGACCGCAACTCGGAAGGATGCGAACCAGGCGGCGACCCCTTTCGACTGGGCATCGATCGGTCGGGTGAGGGTGATGTTCTCGTACTTGATCCGTCCGGGGAGCTGATGCACGTAGCCGTTCTGGCCGCCCTCCTCGTACGACTTGATCTCGTAGGACGCCTTGAGCCCTTCGCACTTGCTGAAGTTGCCGAGCGGCAGCGAGTCGACGATCACCTTGAATCGGTTCTGTTGTCCTGGGTCGTCAGCCATGAATGGTCCTTTCAGCGATGATCGAAGAGTGAGCCGGAGCGCTCGCGTTGGAGCAGGAGATCACGGCGCAAACGAGAACGGATTCCGTCGTAGAGGCGTGAGGCGAGTTCCTCGATCCGTTCCGGACTGAGCTCGTCAGAGCTGCCCGAATCGGAACGAGACGGGGAACTGAAGCTGGTCGACTGGGTCGACGTCTGCTCGGGCTCGCGCTGGGCGCCGACAGCAGCCGCAGCCGAGGGGGCGGCCCCTCCGAAGGCCACTCCGCCGCCAGGGGTGCGGGTCGCCATGCCGCTCGACAGCGCCGCCGTCTCGACGTGGTCGATCATCGCCCGCTGCTCGACGAGCCGAAGGCCCCGGAACCCGATCCGGTGTGGTGGCCGGGCTCGCCAGCTCGGATCGGTGCGACAACGGGACGGCAGGTCGGCGGGGGACCGGCGGCGCGACACTCACCCGGTTGCCGGTTCCGATCCGGCGTGCAACGGTGCGCGCCTCCGTCTCCATCTGAGCGCCGAGCGGAGTGCTCTCGTCGGGCCGCACGGTCCCGAGTCGACGCTGCTGGGCGACGTGGGTCAGCTCGTGCGCCAACGTTTGGCGGGCGTCGCCGTGCGACGTCGGGCCGAGCTTGTCGGGAGATGCACCTCGCCGTCGAGCGTGAAGGCACGGGCCTGCATCTCCGAGGAGCGGCGTGTCGACGCCTCGCCGCGGTGAATCGGCACGTCGGACACCGGCATGCCCAGCATCGGTTCCAGTTCGGCACTGAGGTCGGCCGGCACCCGCTGCGGAGCGGCGATCGGATGCCGGTTCGCGGCGCGACGGCAGCGGGCCGCCTGATCGGGCACAACGGGTGGCTTGTCATCAGCGCGTTGCGTGACGCATACCGGTAGCCCGCCGGTTCGCGGGCCAGCGGGCTGCTGCTTGTCGGCCGGTCGCTGGCCCGACAGCGACGGAGTCTGGCCGACCAGTGGCGCCGGCCGAACAGGGCGGTCGGCTCTGCGGCCGGCCCCAGGCTCGGTGCGGGCCACCGGCCGCGGCCGGCGACGACAGGGGTATGCCGCAGGGTGCGATCGGGGAGCGACTCACGGGTTGCAGAGATGATTCGTCGGCGCCGAGGCCGGAGGGGTGGCTTGCTGGACGGCGAGGTCTGAGGCCTCACTCATGTCGGAAACACGTTCGATGGTGCGCAGTGGCAGCTCGCTCGATGGCGATCACGGTGCCCACCATCGTCGATGGGCGGTGGGTGAGCGGCTGTCCGACCCGCCTGCGCCGAATCGTTCGTGGGCCGGTGAGTTGGGCAGGAGGCATGTCGCTGCCCGTCTCCGACGCCGTCGAAGTGCGCTCGACAGGGGTCGGATCGGGGACCAGCGGCTCCGGGGCGCCCTGCGCGCGTGCGAGCTTCGATCGGGAGCACCGGAAGTGGTCCGGGGGGCTTCGGTGGCTGGGCGGCGGCCGCACGCCGAATCACCGGCGTCGGCGCCGGCGTCAGCCGCCGGACCGGCTCCGGCCGGGGGAGCGGCATCGCTGGTTGCTGACCACCTCGGGTGCTCCCGGTCGACGTTCCCGGCGACCGGTTGAGCGGTGACGTTCTGGGTCTCGTTTCGCTGCTGCGAACCTACGGACGACGGCTGCTGGTCGCTCGTCGTCCGACCGATACCGCTGGTGGACTGCCTCCGCTGAGGCGACAACGTCTGATTGCCGACCAGTGCAGCCGACTCGACCGGCACGGCGGACTTGCCGGGCACGGTTCGGAACGGCTCATTCGCCGGCAGACGCCCACCGCAACCTTGTCACCGGCTCGCGTGTCGGCGCGGTCGGGTTCGGCAGAGGATGGCGGGACGGGGATCCTGGGCAGCTCCAACGGCGGGCCGGCGACTTGGCCACCGGTCGCGGTGACCGGCTTCGGAGTGATCGTCCCACTCACGACTCCCGTTGGCGCATCGTGCCGTCGCTGATGACCGAGCGGCGCCAACACCATCGTCGATTCGGCGTTCGACGACATTCCCTCCGCGATCCGACTCAGCGGGGCCACGAGCGGCGGCGGACCGCTCGTCCTGGTGAGCACCGGGAGACGATTCCATTCGCCGCTCGGGCGGGGCGGGCGGGGCGGCGATGGCTTGGCCGCCGACACGGTCGGAACCGATGCTGGAGCCGAATCAGAACCCGAGTCAGAACCCGAGTCGGGTTCGGTGTCTCGGCGGCGGCGGAACGGCCAGATTCCCATCGTCAGACCCCGTCACTCAAGCGACGGTTGATCGCCGCGATCTGCTCGACGAACTCTTGCCGGACCGGGTGTTCGAGGTCCAGGATCCGATCCAGATCCCAGTGCATGTAGTACCCCACGTACGCGACCTCCTCGAACAGGCGGTCAGTCGCGTACGTCAGAATTCCCCCGGGCGATCACCGGCCACGTCGACTTCGAAGTCAGCCCCGCACGCTGGACAGGTGACGGCTGCGTGGGTGTGGCCTTCGGAGTTGACCCTGCGGTAGAGATCTTGGAGGAACGCCAGGTCGGTGGCGAACAAGCGCTCGATCACTCCGGGGTGTACCGACTCGACGTCGCCGAGTCGCACGACGACTCGCGCCAGCAGCAACACGGTGAGGTACGCCTCGTTCTCGCGGACCCGCGGATCGCGCAGCGGGAGAATCTCATCCTTGGCCGTCGCCAGTCGCATGACACCGTTGCGGTGAACGGTGCCGGCGTCGTCGACGTACCCGCGAGGGAGCACGAACGGATACTCGGTCTGCAGCCGGTCCTCGGTCGGCGCGTACGCCGATTCGGCAACGCTGGGAGCTGACATGGCACTTCCTCCTTCGATCTCGGGCGTGTTGACGGTGTCGGACGACGGCTGTGGGTTACGCCAGCGTGACGCCCTCGTGGACGATGACGCATTCCTCCATCAGCACGTCGTTGCTGCCCGCTTGCAGGGCGCCGATCGACACTTTGCTGGGCCAGCAGTTGATCAGGTTGAAACGACTGATCTCGCCCATGGCGTAGTCGTAGAGCACGATCGAGGCGTTCTTGCGGGCTTCGTCGATCTTGCCCTCCTGGACCTTCTTGTGCCACTCCCACAACTTCTTGTTGTCGGTCTTGCCGCGCTTGAGCGTGATGTCGCCGTACTTCTTCTGGCCGGGCAACTTCTTCACGACCTCCTTGCCGGTGATCGTGTTCTCGCGGTGCTCGATGACCTGGATTTCCGACGACAGGCCGGAGACCTCCTTGAACTGGGCGATCTCCTGGTGATCGTCGATCTCGATCTTGAACGTGTAGCCGGCAATGCCGTCTTCGCCGATGGGCATGATTCCTCGCTTTGGGTCTGATGGGGATGCGGTGGGCTATTCGGTCAGCGCCGCTCCGCCCGAGTACTGGGCGAGGCGGAACACGACGAACTCGGCTGGCTTGACGGGGGCGATGCCGATCTCACAGGTGACCTGGCCGGCATCGATGTTCTCGGCCGGGTTGGTCTCGGAGTCGCACTTCACGTAGAACGCCTCGTCGGCGGTCTGGCCGAACAGGGCACCGTCACGCCATTGGCGAACCAGGAACGAGGCGATCGTGCGCCGAATCCGTTGCCACAGGTCGAAGTCGTTCGGCTCGAACACCACCCACTGGGTGCCGTTCATGATCGACTCCTCGAGGTAGTTGAACAGGCGCCGTACGTTGATGTAGCGCCACGCCGGATCGGACGACAAGGTGCGTGCGCCCCAGACCCGGATCCCGCGTCCGGGGAACGAACGCACGACGTTGATGCCGTGCGGGTTGAGCAGGTCGTGCTCGGTCTTGGTGATGTTCAACTCGAGCTTGATCGCACCGCGCACGACCTCGTTGGCAGGCGCCTTGTGGACGCCACGCGTGGCGTCGCTGCGGGCCCACACGCCGGCCATGTGACCGGACGGCGGCACGAACTGGTTCTGCCCCGTGGCCGGATCGAAGACCTTGATCCACGGCCAGTACAGGGCGGCCTGCTTCGAGTCGTAGCCGGCCTTGTCGACACGCCACTCCTTGATCTGCTGGGCGTTCAGACCGGGCGGTGGATCGAGGATCGCCAGCCGGTCTCCCATCAGTTCGCAGTGGGCGATCATCGCCAGTTGCACGGCCTGCACGCCCTCGAGGTCGATCAGGCGACGCTGGTAGGCGGCCATCAGGTCGGGCACCGAGAGCATCGTGATCTCTTCGATCGCCTCCAGCCCGGCGAAACCGGTGCGGTCGGCGGCATCGCCGACGTAGTCCTCGGCGGAGATCCGCACGGCCGGCACCGGGGCGCTGTCCCCGCCGCCGCTCAGGCCGATCTTGGTCGCCGGCGGCCGGCCGGTCGAGGCTTCCGCCCTTGGCCAGCTCCTCCGAGTTCGACCAGCGTCGATGTCTGGTTCACCACGGTCACGGCGTTCTTGGCGCCGCGCTTGGTGGACACCTCGAACTCTTCCTCGACGCGGTTGTTGCGCTTCACGACCAGCTTGAACATGTCGTCGCTGGACCCTTCGGGCGCGTCCTCGACCTCGACCGACAGGTTGTTGCCGGCGGTTCCACCTTCCTTGGCGGTCACCTTGTAGGCAGGGACCGGCTTGTCGCCGCCCGAGGCGAGTTCGCCCTTGGCGGCCGGAATCGCCGGCGCGGCGGCGTCGCCGCTTGCTCCGATGCGAACGATGTAGGCCGAGCCACCACCGTTGTTGAAGTACCCGTAGACCGCGTGAGCGAGATACGAGTCTTCGAGAAAGTCGCCGAACGTTTGTGAGAACTGGGTCCAGTTCGAGACCAGTGTCGGGGTGTTGACCGGACCGGTTTTGGCGAGACCGACGAACGCTGCAATCGACGTGGCAACGCCCTCGATCGGCCGAGAGCCGGCCTCCATCTCCTCGACGTAGACTCCGGGGGACAGGTACTGGGGCATGCACAACCTCCTTGGTGCGGGTGACGCTGTACTGCATCTTTCCCAAGTTGACGGTGCGGGCGAAGGTGTGCACGGCGCGCGGAGAGGGCATTGCCAGGTGCTCGTTCGGGCAACCCGGACGTCCTTGAGCCGAGGTTCTTGCGGCGGGATGATCGTCGGATGGCTGAGGCGTCGACGACGCGCGACCGCGCTGACGAGGTGACTGACGCCAGTGCGCCGAGGCAGCCGCGCACAGCCAGGAACGGGCCCACGCTGGCGTCGATCGTCGCCAGATGGCAGCAATCGTTCGGGAACAGTGGCGTGGCGGCGCTGCTCGGCGACGACGAAGCGGCCGGCGCGCCGACGCCGGGGGCGGCGACGGCGGTCGCCGAGGCCGGCACGGGTGGCCAAGCGGGCACCGGTGGTGAGCCAGGTGGGGGCGAATCGGCGCCCGCCGCGGCCGTGGCTGGAGCGGCGCCGGTCGCCGCCGGTGCCGGTGCCGGTGCCGGTGCCGGTGCGGCATCAGCCCTAGCCGCAGCCCCGGCCGCTGCCGGTGGGCCATCTGCAGCACCTGGCGCAGGCGGTGGTGGTGGTGAGGGTGGCTCGGGTGTGATCGAGATGGAGCCGTTGGTGATCGCGAGTGGGGCGCCGGGTGGTGGCGCCGGTGGTGAGGGTGGCTCGGGTGTGATCGAGATGGAGCCGTTGGTGATCGCGAGTGGGGCGCCGGGTGGTGGCGCCGGTGGTGAGGGTGGCTCGGGTGTGATCGAGATGGAGCCGTTGGTGATCGCGAGTGGGGCGCCGGGTGGTGGCGCCGGTGGTGAGGGTGGCTCGGGTGTGATCGAGATGGAGCCGTTGGTGATCGCGAGTGGGGCGCCGGGTGGTGGCGCCGGTGGTGAGGGTGGCTCGGGTGTGATCGAGATGGAGCCGTTGGTGATCGCGAGTGGGGCGCCGGGTGGTGGCGCCGGTGGTGAGGGTGGCTCGGGTGTGATCGAGATGGAGCCGTTGGTGATCGCGAGTGGGGCGCCGGGTGGTGGTGGTGGCGGCTCGGGTGTGATCGAGATGGAGCCGTTGGAGATTTCGGGTCGGGCTCCGGTGGCGAAGTCGAGTGTTGCCGATGCGGGTGTGATCGAGATGGAGCCGTTGGAGATTTCGGGTCGGGCTCCGGTGGCGAAGTCGAGTGTTGCCGATGCGGGTGTGATCGAGATGGAGCCGTTGGAGATTTCGGGTCGGGCTCCGGTGGCGAAGTCGAGTGTTGCCGATGCGGGTGTGATCGAGATGGAGCCGTTGGAGATTTCGGGTCGGGCTCCGGTGGCGAAGTCGAGTGTTGCCGATGCGGGTGTGATCGAGATGGAGCCCATGCAGATCACGGGTCGCCGACCGACGCCGGCGAAGCAGGCGGCGCCGGACGCCGTCGCTGCCCCTGCCGACGCAGGCGCCGCAGACCGGTCCGGCGCCACAACAGCACCGGCCAAGCAGGCGCCCGCCGGTGCAGGTGACCCGGAGGCAACCGGCTTGACGAAGCCCGGATTCGTCGACAAGAACGCAGCCCACCGATCCAAACCACAGATGAAGGCCGCCAACCCGGCTCCCGCCGCCAAGTCCGGCGGGAAGGGCGGCGGCGGGAAGGGCGGCGGTGGAAAAGGCGGCGGCAAGGGTGGTGGAGGCAAACCGATCCTGGGCGACCCGACCCTCGACAAATGGAAGGCGGCGGTCGGGGCGGGCACGGCGGCGGTGCAGCCGGGAGACCTGGGCGACGCCAAGAACGGTGCGGCCGAGGTCGCCAAGAAGGGCACGGAGGTGGCCTCGGCCCGCAAGGCGACCCAGACCGACCCGGTCGCCGACGCCAAGTCGAAGCAGCCGCCACTGCCGAAAGAAGAGCCGAAACAGAAGGGCCTCGACACGGCGGAAGCCGACGCCGTGATCGCATCGGTGGAGACAGCCGGCAAAGAGGAAGCTCAGCGATCAGTCGTTCAGCCCGATCGGTACCCCGCCTCGATACGAGGGAGCACCGCTCAGCCCGAGCGACTACGTGCCCAAGAACCTCCGCACCGACCTGGCCGAACTGGAAGCGAAGCTGGCCGGAACGACCGACAAGACCGAGCTGGCCAAACTCACCAAACAGATCGAGCAGGCCAAGGCACGTATCGCAGGGATCGAAGCCAACGCCGGTAAGGCGGCCGCGCCCGACGCTCCGCAGGCGATCCAGGACGCCGGGCCGTCCCCGCTGACCCCGCCCGACCCGGCGATGGGTGACGTGCTCGGGGATGCGATCGCCCGGGCGATGGGCAAGGTCGGCCCGAACGCCAAGAACATCGTCAAGGGTGCCGTGAGCACCGCCAAGGGCACGAAGGTGCCCAAGATGCTCGAGATGGGCTCCGCCGAAGAGCCCAAGCTGGAAGACGAGCTGAGGACCGAACTGACCGGGATCGCGGCCGCCGCCGGCGTCTCGAAGGAACAGCTCGACGCCAAGATCAAAGAGCAGCAGGACGCGGTCACGAAGGACACCGACGTCGCCAAGCAGAGCGTGCACGTCGAGGCGACGAAGGCGGTCGCCGACCGCCAGGACGTCGCCAAGCAAGAGGCCGAGGGCGTCGCCGGGGCGAAGAAGGCCGTGCAGACGGAGATCGACGCCAAACAAGCTGCCGTTGACGGCCCGCCCGATACCGCCGCCATCGAAGCCAAGCGCGACGAGCTGCTCGGCAAGCTGGAACGCACCGGTGCGGCGGCGTCGGCGGGGTTCAGGTCGTCGCTCACCAAACGCAACCAGGAACTGGACGCCGGTGCCGCCGAGAAGAAGCAGAAGATCACCGGGCTCGCCAACACCCAAGCTGCGGCGATCCGCCGCCACTGGTCGGAGGACGCCGACAAGAACAAGGGCATGGTCGAGGCGCGACCGACGGTCGACTGGGGAACCGGCGAGTGCGTCAAGGTCGACGCCGAACTGAAACGGTTGAAGGCGGCGGCGACGGGTCAACACGACGGGTTCGTCGAAGACGTGACGCGCAAGCTGCAGCCGGGCCGCGACAAGATCCGCGACTGGGCAGCGCACCAAGAGGGTCGCGAGCGCTCGTGGTGGGAGCGCCTGATCGACATGTTCCGCGACTGGGGCAAGCAGGCCAACGCCAACAACGAAGCCTGGGAACAGCAGCGCAACGCCGACTCGCGCGAAGCGATGACGACGGACCTCAACGTGCTCGCCGATCTCAAGAAGGCGCAGCTCGACAGCAATCAAGAGGCGTACACGGCCGCCATGGGCAAGCTCAGCAAGGAGCAGCAGGAGCTGGCCCAGAAGTACCTCGGCGGAGGCATGGACTCGATCGACTTCGTGGCCGAGTCGACGATGATGCGAATCGGGAATCGTCGCAAGCCCGAGCTGGCCAAGGGTTTCGAGCAACGGGCGATCGCCGAATGGGACTGGGAGTCGCTCGGCCAGCTCGCCAGGGCAACCAATCCGACCTTCCAACCCAAAGAACTCGCCAATCAGGTGCACGGGGGGGTCGACGGCTGGGGCACCAACGAGGCCAAGGTCTTCAAGGGTCTCGGCGGTGCCCGCTCGGCGGTCGAACGGGCAGCCCTCGAAAAGTGCTACTCGGCGACGTTCGGTGGGTCGATGTACGACGACGTCAAAGACGACATGAGCGGCGCGGAATGGGATCGCGCCAAAGCCCAGATAGAGGGCGACCAGGCGACAGCCGACGCCGCCACGATCGCCGACGCGGTCGACGGACTCGGCACCGACGAGAAGGCGATCCGGGAAGCGCTGCGCGGCAAGACCCCCGAGGAACTCGAGGCGATCAAGGCTGCCTACCGGTCGAAGTACGGCGTCGATCTGGTCGCCGACCTCCGTGGCGATATGGACGGAGCGGAACTCGACAACGCGCTCGCCCTCGCCGACGGCGATCTTGACAAGGCCGACGCCGCTGAACTCGAAGATGCCATGTCGGGGCCAGGCACCGACGAAGACAAGATGAAGCAGGTCTACGAGCGGATTCGCGAAGAAGAGCAGAAGTACGCCATGTCGCACGGCCTCACCAAGGCCGAGCTCGATCAACGCATCCGCGATCGCAACTCCCGCCTGGGCGCCAAGTACGCGGCGATGGGCTACGGCGATCTCAAGGCGAACGCCAAAGACGAGTTGTCCGACGGCGATCCGCTTTCGGAGAACAACGCCGACAACAAGCTGTTCGACGCACTGCAGGCCGGCGACGAATCGAAGATCGACGCCGCCAAGGCGCTGGTGGAACGCAAGGGCGTCTACACCAGCGACGACGAGGTCGAAAAGATCGTCCGCAACCAGCGCACGAAGGCCGAGTTCGAGGTCAACCTCGAGGAAGCCGGCGACAAGGCACGTCTCCTGGCGACCGCCCAGGCGGGCGACATGAAGCCCGATGAGTACAAGTCGAAGATGGCCGAGTTCGACCCCAACAACAAGGCCAACCGGGAACGCAAGGAAGCGGCGATCCAGGCCAAGGGCAAAGCAAACATGGCGGCCCTCAAATCCGACTATGAGGGCATGGCGAACACCGATGTGAGCATCGCTCTGCACGGCAAGGAGACCTTCGACACGCTCGTCGAGGAAGGCACCAGCGGCTACTCCAAGGCGGAGATCAACGCCTTGATGGAGTCGGGGGGCAAGCTGTCGCCGGAGCAGGAGATCTACTTCGCAGTGGCAGGCGTCGGTACCGACGAGGACAAGATCAAGGAGACCCTGAAGGACAAGACGCCCGACGAAGTCGACAAGATCCGCAAGGACTACGAGCGACTGCATGGCAAGGGATCGTTCGACTCCGACATCCTCGGTGACCTTTCGGGCCGCGAAGACCTCGACGTCGGCCTGTCGCTCAAGTACGGCGACCCATCGACGTTCGCCCGCCAACTCGACGAGGCCAAGCCCGAGGAT
Organism: uncultured Acidimicrobiaceae bacterium; assembly: GCA_963700265.1. Lineage (GTDB taxonomy): Bacteria > Actinomycetota > Acidimicrobiia > Acidimicrobiales > Ilumatobacteraceae > Ilumatobacter. The sequence goes on from CAVOWX010000018.1 coordinate 614,864, forward strand.
CGGGCCAAGCTGAAGGCCGGTTTCGAGAACTACCTGACCACCCGCCGCGACTTCGAGAAGTCCGGCGACATCGGCGCTGCGATGGACCTGTTCGGCGACGGCATGAACAGTGCCGACCAACTCGAGGACGCCATCAAGCGCGCCAATGACTACGACGCCGCGCTCACCAAGGCGGAGAGCCAGGAGGGCTACGACCCGACCAAGAAGAACGAGAACCCCGATCTGGTCGCCGCCCAGGCCAACTTCGACATGAACTTCCAGGGCGCCGTCGCCGCCCAGGAAGAAGTCCGCGAGAAGATCGACGCCTACACCGACGTCGCCGCCCAGGTCGGGGGAGCGATCGCCGGCGTGGCGGTCACGATCCTGACCGCCGGCACCGCCGGCCCGGCAGTGATCGCGCTCTACGCGGCGGCCGCGTCAGCAGCGACGTCGATCGCCATGAAGATGAGCCTCAAAGGCGCCGCCTACGGCTGGGAGGACCTCGGGATCGACCTCGCGGTGGGAATCGTCGACGGTGCGATGAGCTACGCCACCGCCGGGTTGGGCAAGGCGGCGATGGCAGGCCTGCAACGAGCGGTGATCAGCCAGGCCGCCAAGATGGCCGCCAAGGAGGGCGCCGAGGAACTCACCGAAAGCGCCATCAAGGCGTTCTTGAAGGAGGCGATCGAAGAAGGGATCGAGAACGGCATCCAAGCCGTTCCGTCGGCGTTCGTGGAGGGCGTGCTCAACGGGCAGGATCCGCTCACGGCCGCAAGTGGGGCCGGCATGGCGGGCCTCCAGGGCGCCGGGATGGGCGTCGGCATGCACGGTGCCACGACCGCCGGCGGAGCCGCCCTCAAGAACATCAAAGGGGCTCTCAAGGACGAGCCTCACGTCGACATGGGAGGAGCACCCGACGCCCGCGTCGGCGAACCGCACGTCGACGTCGGCGCCGCCAAGGTCGATACCGACATCGATGGCGTACCCGACACGGCCGCCCGACGAGATCGATCTGCCCGATGCGGCCGACCCGAAGAAGATCGTGGCCGACGCCGAGGAGGGCAAGATGCCTGGTGGGACGAAGGTCGACGAGGGCCCTGCCGCCAAGACCGATGCCGCCGACCCGGATGTGCCGACGCGGCCGGACGTCGACGCCCACGCCGGGCACCAAGCCGGACGTCGAGGTGGCGACACCGGTCAAGACCGGCGAGGTCGAGTTCCCGAAACGGGAACCGGCGACGTCGACCAAGAGCGGTGCCGACCCTGACGACGTCGGCAAGGCGCTCAGCACGGAGCAACTTGCGAAGCGGTACGGCATGCCGGACGCCAACGTCAAGAAGATCACCGATATCGCCGCCGCCGAGGGTGTGATCATCGATATCCGCCCGACCACGCCGCACGCCGCTGAACTTCTGAAGAGCGGGAAGGCGCTCCCCAAGCCGGCCCAGATCAAGGCCAAGACGATCAACGACCTCGACGTGCAACTCGGCCTGGCGCCGAAGGAGCACCTGGGCAAGGTTGGGTACTTTCCGCCCGAGAAGATCCAACTGCCTGAGAACTTCAAGGACCTCGATCCTGAGCCTCCAGGGCAAGCTGCTCGAACGCGCCAAGGATCGCATGGAGGAGTTCTTCAAGAACCAAAAGGACATGGCTGACATGCAGACTCGCGGCGAGATCGAGGTCACGAGCGACGGCATCATCATGAACAAGGGGCTCAACGGGGCCGAGGAGCCGCTCCCGTTCACCGGAGATCACGACATCTTCGACATCCGCGACCTGGAGGGCCGCCCACTCGATCCGAAGAAGTACGAAAAGGTCGTCGACAAGCTGATCGAGGCCGATTGCGGCGTCGAGCACGGCGCCGCCACCAACTGGAAGCTCGACTCCGAGTCGACGTTCGACCCGAAGGCGCTGCCGAGATGGAGGCCAAGCATTCCGCCGGCGGAACGGACCCGCTGGTGCGGATCGGCGCAGGTGAGCCACACGCCGTCTGGCACGAACCGTACGAGGTGCCGGACGGCACGATCTTCTACAGCGAGGGCTCGGCAGCCAATGGATCCGGTGCTCAATCGAGAGCACTTCGCGAAGGCGGTTGCGAGCGACCCGCAGCGCGAGATGGCGCTGTTGCGCAACACGGAGACGGGCGAATACCTCGTGATGCAAGGCAATCGAGGCGACGTACCGATCTGGCAAACCGGTGAGATGGTCGACGCCGTCCCGACCCAACGGATCGGCGATGCAGGTGACCTGAAGCCCGGCGGGAAATGGGTGATCGAAGCGCACAACCATCCGGTCGATCCCGATACCGGGGTGACCCCTGAGTACAACCGGTTCCCGAGCGGTGCCTCGGGGGACATGCGGGCGGTCGTCCGCCACGCCAATGCGACCGGCGAGAAGCTGGTTTCGGAGATCCACTTCGTCGGGGAGGATGGGCCGGCGGTGACGACGTTCTCGTACGATCCCAAGACCGGCACGTTCGAGATCGACTACCCGAGACCCGGGTGATGCGCCGATCCGCAAGAAGTTCGCGTCGATCGAGGAGTACCACGGGTGGTACAGCACGCAGGCCTTCGACTTTCCAGATGGCTCCAAGGCGTCGCTCGGAGACATCCCAGAGGGCTTTGAGGGCTCGCGGTCCGGCAAGCCCCACGTACCGCCGGGCGCCGAGGCGCCGTCGACGCCGACCGACTTCGATGCCGACGAACCGACCAACCCCGGGCGCCCGACACCCAAGGACGACGCCTCGGTGAAAGCGATCGAGACCGACACACAGGGCCAACCCGAGGTCGTCCCCGACGCCAAAGCGCCCGAGTGGAATCGCCCGACGGGAAAGCTCTCGCCGCTGAATCGTCCGACGCCGAACTGGCCCGGCTGATCGACGAACAGAATCAGTCGCAGGCTGCCGATCGGCGCGGTGAATCCGAGTTCAACGACGAGTCCCACGTATCGCTCGACGAACTCGAACCGAACACCGGCAGCCACCCCGGGGGCAGCCCGGACGGCGAGCCCGGCCGCATCCCCGAACTCGATACGAACGAACGACGCTGGGACCCTGAGGTGATGCAGTCGGGCAACGACTTCAACAAGGCACAGAGCGGCGTCTATCAGGCCGAGGAACTCGTGCTCGACAACGGCAAGATCGTCGACGGCTACGACCCCGGGCAACAGATCGTGTCACGCAAGCGGACCCAGCTCGCCGAAATCAGTCCGACGGTCGCCGAGGGCTATGTCGACGAACTGATCGACAAGTACGGGCCGGGCAGGAAGGTCGCCGACACCCCTGGCAACCGCGCCCGGTACCCGCAACTGATCGGCCAGCGGCTGGTCGGGCAGATGGTGCTGGAGCTGTCGGTTCAGAACGCCCCGATTCCCTTCGAGGTCGGAGCGCGGGCTCGACGGTTCGGGATCGTGATTCGCGACTTCAACGGCACGGTCCTGAACTGACCGGCCTGGCTGTTGGGTCTACCGGGCCAGGAAGTCGCGGTCGTCTGCGGTCCAGAGCTCGCCGTTCTGGAGATACTGCCGCTGGCGGACACCGGGCAGATCGACGAACGGACAGTCGTCCGAGCTCACCGTGCAATTTCAGGTCGAGATCGCCGGGCGCGATCCACGACAGCTTGCCGGACTCGATCCAGGGCGCCAGGTCGAAGTCTTTGTCCGGGTCGTACTCGGTGCTGGTCGCCGTGGTCGGTGAACCATCTTCTCGTAGGAAGAGGTGGAACGAATGTCCCCAGTCGTCCACCCGCTCCAGGTCGTGCGGAGTCGGCTGGGCGAAGTACACCACCGGAAAGCCGACGTGTTCTCCGACCAACTGCGACGACACGACCGCCCGCAGATTCGGATGTTCCAGTATTCGCGGGAGCACGAACGGAACCGCCGGGCCGACCATCGTCTGCAGCGGGATCACCGGGAGGCGACCGTCGAACGACAGTGCGCCCGTCCAGGCGAAGTAGCTGGCGATCGGAGCGACGTACGGTCGGTAGTTGTGGTTGTACGCCCACCACATGCCGTCGATGCCGAACAGGTCGAGCGACGTCTCGAACACCTCGCCGGTGAACGGACAACGTGACAGCGAGACGATCGGGGTGGCGGCCTCGTACTGCTCGATCACGGAGGCCATCGCTGCGGGTGCTGCTAGGATCGCCGTCCTCGCCGCGCTTCATCGCCGCGTAGTAGTCGAGGATCAACCGTGCTCGCTCTTCGGGCGAGTACACCGACCCGCGTTGGCTCCAGTACCGAGGCACCCGCCCAGGTTACGGTCGAACGGCGACGCCGCAACAGGCTCGGGCAGCCGGCCACCGGGCAGCGAGATCGGCCCGAAAGGGCAACGGTGGTGGACTTCACTCCGGCGCCGCAGCGACGGACAATGAGTCGATGGGCCGCGACACCATGGCTGCGCTGCGCGCCGTTGGCAACGACGTGACGGCGATCGCCCCAGCCGACGGTCGTCAAGACATCCGAGCCGAGGTACTCGCCCGCCTCGACCTCTTGCGTCAGCTCGTGGCCGACCGGGTGGAGGCATCGGCCGGGAACGACTCGGACCATCCGCTGCGCGGGCTGTACCTCACCCGTCAGCAGGCTGTGGATCTGGTGCAACCGGCGTCGGCTGGCACATCCACGCGGTTGGCGAGACACCCGCTCGGACCCGCACTGAAGCAGTTGGCGGAACGATGTCGAACTGGACGACCGCGATCTCGATGTGCTGATCGCCGTCGCCGCACCCGACATCGATCCGCGCTTCGACAAGCTGTACGGCTTCCTCCATGACGACATGACGCGGCGTACCGCCAGCATCGGACTCGCCGTGTCGCTGTGTGGGCTCGACCCGACCGATCCGGTCGACCGCACCAGATTCGCATCGAGCGGCGCCCTCGTGACCGGTTGCCTGCTGGTCGTCGACGATGACGGGCCGTTCCTGAACCGTCAGCTCCGGGTTCCCGATCACGTGACGCAGATGCTGCTCGGCGCTTCGACGATCGAAGCCCTGATCCGTCCGCTGGTCGTCGAACCGGTCGAGGTCGACACCGAGGACTGTGCCGCTGTCGAGGACGCGATCGGCGGCTCGCGGGTGGTGCACATCGTCGAAGGAATCGGCGGCGCAGCGGTCCACGTGGCCCACGCCATGCTGAGGGCAGCTCATCGTCGGTGCACGCTCGTCGACCTGTCGGCTGTCACCGATCAGGCGTTGCCCGACGTCGTTTCTGCTTTGATCCGGCACCGCTCGCTCACGGATTCGACCCTCGTCGTTCGCCCGGTCGACGACCTGCACGACCGGGCGCCCGGCGCACTCCGGCGGCTGGTCGACAGCCCCGGCTCGCTCGTGATCGTCGGGAAGCGCGCCTGGGACCCGACCTGGTCCAACTCGACGCCGCAGTCGGTCGTGGCGCCCGACCTTGGCACGGCCGAATTGGAACGGATCTGGATCAGGAGCCTGGACGGGGTGCCGGTCGACTCCGAGGCGATCAGGGACGTGAGCGCCTCGTTCCGGCTGACGCCGGAACAGGTCGTTCGTGCGGCCGCTGCCGCCACAGACGACCAGCCGCGGCCCGTCGCCGATCGGGTTCGCAGCGCTCGCCGCAGCGTCGCGGGGCCAGTCCGCCTCCGGTCTGGACCGACTTGCCCGCCGGCTCGAGCCGAGCGCGACGTGGGCCGACTTGATCCTTCCCGCCGACGTGACTGCCCTGTTGAACGATCTCTCGGTGCGCGTCCGGTGTCGGCAGCAAGTGATGCACGAATGGGACCTCGGTCGCGGTTGGAGAGGCCGTGGCATCGCAGCCTTGTTCAGCGGCCCGTCGGGCACCGGGAAGACCACGGCCGCCGAGGTCATCGCCGGCGATCTCGGCTACGACATCCACGTCGTCGACCTGAGCAGCGTGGTCGACAAGTACATCGGGGAGACCGAGAAGAAGCTGGAAGTCATCTTCACCGAGGCCGAGCGAACGAACACCGTGCTGCTGTTCGACGAAGCGGACGCGATCTTCGGCAAGCGCAGCGAGGTCAAGGACGCACGCGATCGCTACGCCAACATCGAGGTCTCCTACCTGCTCCAGCGGATCGAGCGGTTCTCCGGTCTGGCGATCCTGACGACGAACCTCGGCGCCAATCTCGACGAAGCGTTCACCCGCCGCCTCGACGTGGTGGTCGACTTCCCGCGTCCGGACGCCACTGCCCGCCAACAGCTGTGGCGTCACGAGTTCCGACCGGCGGTGCCGATCGACGAGGTCGACTTCGCGTTCTGTGCACGAGCGTTCGACCTCACCGGCGGCAACATCCGAAACATCGTCATCACGGCCGCCTACCTCGCCGCCGACGCCGGGCACCCGGTCGGCATGAGCGATGTGATCGCAGCGGTCCAGCGCGAGTACAGAAAGATGGGTCGCCTGTGCCGCGAAAGCGAGTTCGGCACCTACGCCACACCTGATGACCTGACCGTCACGTTCGGCGCCGCCCGGGTTCGCATGATCTGCCGGCGCTCTGACGATTCCGAACCGTCAGCACCGGCTCGGTTGCGAGCAGCACCAAGATGTCGCGCACCTGCCCCTGTGTGTACTTCGGTTTGTTCGCCAAGGCAGCGAATCTGGCTCGCCGCCGATTTGTTCCGGCGGTCCATCCCAAGTCCGGCGGGACGAGAAGAATTCCTGGTCAGGCCTTGCGAGTCGAACAGGTGTTCGATATACTGGACACATGATCACCCGTCCTGACCCGGCGAGCGCCCTGGAGGCGATGCTCGGCGAACCGGTGACCGGGTTCGACACCGACCGGGCTGTCCAAGCCCTGGGCGATGTGAAGGTCGTGCGCGGGTTCATCGACCGGTACGAGGCTGCGGTCACGTCACGCCTGGGCGAGCTGTATGAGCAGGGTGTCAGCGCTCCGGCGGTCGATCTGCACACCCGCAACAGCGGCGTCTCAGCCGACGAGGCACGCCGCAAGGAACGCCGCGCCAAAGTCCTCGACCAGGCGCCTGCGATGGCCTCGGCGCTGGCGGGCGGCACGATCGGCGCCGAACACGCCGACGCGCTGGCGAACGCCACGATCCGACTCGACGACGACGTGAAAACCTCCCTGCTCGACCTCGAAGCCGACCTCGCCCAAGACGCCGCCCGGATGACACCCGAGGAGTTCGCCAAGAACTGCCGCGACACGGTCCGGCTGCTCGAACGCGACGCCGGCGTGCAGCGTGCCGAACGGCAACGCCGCGACACCCGGCTGACGAAGAAGATCGATCGCGAAGGCATGTACGTGATCAACGCCCGGCTCCACCCCGAACTCGGCAACGTCGTGTTCAACGCCATCGACGCCGAAACCGCTGCGCTGGTCAAAGCCGGCGGTGACCGTTCCGTCGACCGCTCCCAAGTCGCCGCCGAAGCACTCGGCAACCTCGTGACCGGCGGCCATCAGGCCGCCCGCCCGGTCGAAGCAGAGATCCGGGTCCACGTCGACGAACGCACCGCCTCGACCGGTGAACTGCACGACCACTCGATCTGCGAATACGACGACGGCACACCACTCCCACCGGCATCGATGCTGCGCCTGCTGTGCAGCGGAGTGATCGTGCCGATCATCATCGGGGCTGACGGCAACGTCCTCGACGTCGGCCGCAAGCAGCGGATCGCCAACCGAGCCCAACGCCGTGCGCTGCGAGCGATGTACCGCACCTGCGCCTTTCACGGCTGCGACGTGCCGTTCAACCGCTGCGAGATCCACCACATCCGACCATGGGAACTCGACGGACCGACCGACCTCGCCAATCTGCTCCCCGCCTGTTCCAGACACCACCACCTGATCCACGAACTCGGCTGGTCACTCCACCTCGCACCTGACCGCACCCTCACGATCCGACAACCCGACGGAACGGTGCACGCCACCACCAGACCCTCGATGCAGAGGCACCAGACCGCCCCGAACACCCCAGCCACCGATCGACCACCCGACCGACCCCCAGATCGACGGTCCGATCGACGGTCCGGATCACCGGGCGAATCAGCCGAACTGTTCCCACTCAGCGCCTGACCGGCCGCCTCGGCGAGCGCGAGCGCCGGCCGACCCCGTCGTCTCGATTGGTTCGGCCGACAGGCGCGGTCGGGCGAGCGGATGGCCCAACGGGTCGGGCGAGCGTTCGGCAGGCGCCCTCGATTGAGCGCGGCGGCCGGCGCTCGCGCTGCCGGGGCGGCCGATGTGTGCCCGGACGGTCGCTCAGCCCCAGCGGAACCCACCACGCAGACCAGATGTTCCTCCTGGCGCTCACGATCGCCGTGCCGGCGGGATCATGGTCACGTCCAACACGACGCCAGGAACCGCCCCGTCCGATCGACGGCGCTGTTGAGCCGGCAGCAGGGGTGGTCTCTCTATCCTGGCATTTGCCGAATTCGGACGACTCGGCCGGGGTCGTTCTTGCGGCCCGCTCGGATCGTCTCGTCGGCGCTCCATGGCCCGGTGCTGGCGGCGGCCACAGCGGCCGGCTCGTCGCGTTCGTCGTCTGGTTCGGCGCCTGCCGGCTTGCGGGTTCGGGTCGGGGCATCCTCCGTCGGGGCGTCCGGCTGGGCCACCACGAACCGGGGTTGCTCGGTGACCGGTGGGCCTGCCACGAACGACTTACCGACGGCGACGGGGGCGACGACCGACAGGTCGAGCGAGGGCTTCAACTCGCCGCCGAGCGCGGTCCAGACCTCGGAGATCTGCTTGTCCTGACCGATCGGGATGGCGACCGACGAGATGACGACCCGGCCGGAGTCGGCGAGTGAGCCGACCAGCAGCTCCGGCTGGCAGAAAGTCCTGCTGCACGAAGCACCCGAGCAGGTCGGACAGCAGACGATGCTCGTCCTCGGGCCGTTGTGTCCAGGCGGTCATGAGATACGTCAACCGGAACCGACGCGGCGGCTGCCGACGCTCGATCACCATGCCGCTCTCGTCGCGTACATCCTGGAAGAAGACATCGCGCCTGCGAGAGGTCTTCACGGATGTCGTAGAGGTAGATGCTGATCGTCGGGTTGGTGCGCTTGGCGGCCCATTCCCGTGGTCGGTGCTTCGAAACTGATCTCCACGGCAGATCCGTTGATCACATCGCGGGTGATCAACGCTTGCAGCGTCTCGTCTACTTCGTGAATCATCGTCGCTCAGATCAAGCCGGCCTTCACGGCGTATGCGACGGCGTGGCTGCGGTTGCGCAGGTTCAGCCGGGCGGTGACGTCGTGGATGATGTTCTTGATCGTGCGCTCGGAATACGCCATCGACTGGGCGATCGCCGCCGTGTCCTGACCGTCGGCGAGCAGTTTGAGCACCTCGACCTCACGATCGGAGAGCCCTGCCGGACCGATGCCCCGCGGCGCCAGTACCTCGCGCTGCAGCCGGCCGAACTGGGTCATCAGCCGGCCCAGCAGATCGGGAGCCAGCGTGCCTTCCCCACCCACGGCAGCGGCGACTGCATCGCACACCCGCGCCGATGTCGCTTCGCTCCGTCGCAGCACACCGCACACTCCAACCTCGACCGCAACCATCAAGCTGGTGTCGTCGAGTGACCCGACGACCAACACGACACGCGGGCATCCATTGCGTTGGATCGCTCGGATCGTGCGACACGCCGCCTCGTCGACCGAGTCGACGAGAACGACCGCGACGTCGGCGTCGTCGATGTAGGCCTCCTCGACGACCGTGACGGTCGGCTGGCCGCGCAGCTGCGACTGCATGCCGGCCTGTGAAATCGCGTCGTTGCTGTAGACGAACACCGTCGTTCTGCCACCCATCGTTCCCTCATTTCGTCGTGGTGGTCGTTCAGATGACCCACTCTCCAGCGAGCCCGTTCCGAGACCGCTCTACGCGAACTCCACAAACGCTCCACGACCTGCAGACGATCCGGACGGGCACACGGTGTTGCCCGATCGGGCAGTTCCGATCGCCCGTGCTGACGGTGTCGGCACGCTCGACCGGGCGCCGACACACGCGTAGCGTGGCGGCGATGGGAGTCTCTATCAGCCTGTCGTCGAGTGCACTCGAGGTCGCCCCGGGGAGCGAGGTGCAGACCGAGCTACGCGTGCGCAACACCGGTGGTGTGGTCGACCAGTTCGACCTGTCGGTGCTCGGCGACGCCGCGGACTGGGGCGTGGTCGAGCCCCCGACCCTCTCGCTGTTTCCGGGGGCTGAACAAACCGTCACGGTGATCTTCCGTCCGGAACGTGTGGCGGCGATCACCGCCGGACACAAGACGTTCGCGGTCAAGGCCGCATCGCACGAGGATCCGGACGGGTCCTCGGTCGAAGAGGGCGTCATCGAGGTGCTGGGCTTCGACGAGCGAACGGCCGAGCTGATTCCACGCACATCGAAAGGCAAGCGCTCGGCGACCCACGACCTGGCGGTCGACAACCGGGGCAACGTCCCGATCAACGTACAACTCTCGGGGCTCGACCCTGAGGGGACGCTCCAGTTCGAGTTCGAGCCCGCTGCACTCTCGATCGAGCCCGGCGCCGCTCAGTTCGCCAAGGTGAAAGTGAAGCCGGCCCGTTCCTTCTGGCGCGGGCCGAACAAGACATTGCCGTTCAAGGTCAATGCCGACGAGGACGAGCAACCACCTTTGACGGTCGACGGGTCGATGGTGCAGGTAGCGATGCTGCCGAAGTGGTTCTGGAAGGCCGTACTCGCAGCGTTGGCAGTCCTGCTGCTGCTGATCATCTTGTGGTATGCCCTGGTCAAGCCTCAGATCAAGACATCGGCCGAGGAGGCCGTGGCGCCGATCGAGGAACGACTCGATGCTGCCAACATCCCGGAGTTGCCATCCGCCGGGGGCGGCGGCGGTGGTGGGGGAGGCGGCGGTGGAGGTGGCGCAACGACCACCACGACCACGATCGTCGACGTTCCGGTCGCCACCAGCCCACCCATAGATGTCGGTGCCACGACGACCAGCATGCCTGCCGACGACGGCTCCACGGGAGTCTCCCCGTTCGGCGAGCCGATCGACCTCCGGCTCGTCGTCCAGACCGGTACCTCTCCGATTGCCAGCTTCGTGGTGCCCGCTGACCAGACACTGGCCCTGACCGACATCGTCTTCCAGAACCCGCAGGGTGACACCGGACGACTCGAAGTGTCACGCGACGGCGCAGTTCTGTGGACGCTGAGCCTCGAGAACTTCCGGCTCCACGACCTTCACACGATCTCACCCGTGATCCTCGAGGGCGGCCAGACCCTGTCCGTGGCGATCACCTGCACCGTCCCCGGTCCGGGGGCCGTGCAGTGCGATGACGCCGTCTCGTTCGCCGGCTTCGTGAAGTAGCGGCGATCCCGCGGCACTCAGCCGCGGACGACCAACGACGGGAAGTTCGGCAGCGCCGGGTTCTGGCTGGTCGGTGGATGCATGCTCCTGGCGACGATCAGCCCAGGGGTGGTGACGCCGGTGTAGACCCCGGGTTGATCGATGGCGATCATGGTTCGCGGCCCGAGCTGCTCGTCCCGGCGAACTGGCACCTGGATGCTGACGTTGCCAGATGGGTCAGCGATGCCATCGCGCACGGTGGCATCGCCGAGCCATTGGATCTGGACCGGGAGGTTCGGCGGAAAGCCGGCACCGGCGGCGACGGTGACGTCGCCGAGGGCGACGACGTCGGGCAGCAGCCGCAGGGTCGGCTGATAGATCCCGGTGCCGTCGAGTTGTGCTGCCGCAGTGGCGAGTGCGGAACCGGCGGTCAACGTTGCAGTGCGGAGTCCGGCGTCGGTCGGCGTGAAAGTGACATACACACCGCAACCAGCGCCCGGTGGCAGATTGGCGCCCTCGCAGTCGTTCTTGATGATCGTGAAGTCGTTGGGATGTGCGCCTGACAGCGTCACGAAGCTGATCGGCGCCGAACGATTCCCCGTGCTCCTCACGACGAACTCGATGTCCTCGGTGGCCATCCCCACGACCGAGGTGCCGTACGTGGCCGGTGTCGGGGTGATCGTCAGCGCTGCGATGCGAGGAATCGTCGTGGTCACCACGACGACACCAGGGATCGTCGTGGTCTGCTCGACGACCGGGGTCCCCGATCCGACACCGGTCAAGGTCGACGACCGGCTGATCGCGGCGAAGCCGGACTCCGCAACCGTCAGGCCGGCCGACCGCGGGCCTTCCGCCGACGGCAGGAAGCGCAAGGCCACGGTGCACGAGGTCGACGGCGATATCCAGACCCCGACCGCGCACGTCCCGCCACCGGCCACGGAGAAGTCACCGCCGGTGCTGATCGACGACGGCAACACGCTCGAGATGCCGGTGTTCGTCACGGTGGCGAATCGAACACTCGACGTCGTCCCCACGAGCAGGGCCCCGAAATCGACTGCCGTGATCGCCAGATCGGCAGGACGACCGATCACGTACACGTTGTCGCGATTGTTGCCGGCCCGCGGGCTGGAGCGGGTTCCGAACTGGAGTTCGGCGTTGAGCGCCGAGCGAAACGCAACCCAGCGACCATTCGACGAGATGACGGGTTGATCCTGGTTGCCGACGCCGACTCGCGGGTCGACGGCGGTGCCATTCGGCATCAAGGAGACCCGGTCGTAGGCGATGCCCGCGAACCAGCCGCCCGTCGACCGGGCGACGAGCAGGTCGAGCGCTGCCAACGGAGGGTCGTAAAGGCCGCCGGGGCCGGGCGTGAGGAGATCCGTCGCCGTCGTCCCGAACGCGATCTGGGTTCCATCGGCACTGATCGACGGCATTGCCGAGTAGCCGTTGCCACCGACCCCGGCGGTGCTGCGGCTCACCAGCGTCGTGCGGTTCGCGGTGACATCGCGTAGCAAGACCTGTTCTCGTTGGTTGGGGTTGTTGGAGAGATTGGGGGCTGCCGAGGTGAACGTGACGTATCTGGCATCGGGCGTCATGGAAGGTTCGGTGGACGAACCGTTGCCGGCAGTCGACGTCGTTCCGTCGACTGCGCTCACCAGGATCAGGGATTGAGGATTGCTCGGTGGGAGTGTCGGATCCCACAGGACGACCTGTCCGGACCGCAGCTCGGCATAGGCCATTCGGCTCGTCACCGTCTCGTCGCCGAGCGAGGCATGCGCGCCGGGTGTCGGTGAACTGGTGGCCGTGGGCGTCACGTCATCGAGCACACCATTTCGGTCGGGGTCGCGATCGATGCGCGTGACATACACGCCGTTGTTGACGGCGACGAACCTGCCGTGTGCCGAGATCGCCGTTTCACCGAGTATCGGGACCGATGTGATCGCAGCAGCGGTGAACACGACACGCGGCGTCGTGCCGACACAGCGGTCGTACGCCAACACGGACTTCGAGGTCGAACCGGTGACGAACGCGACATGACAACCGTCCCTGCTGATCACCACGTCGTACGAACTCGAATTGAATGGCACGGCGCTCGATGTGGAGGCGACCCGATTGCGGATTTGGGCTTCCAGAACAGATGATTCGATCCCCGTGCGGGTCTGGTCGAAGGCGACGAACGAACCATCGCCGGAGATCGAAGGGCTCACGGACAGTCCCAGATCGCCCGGCACCGACACCAACTCAGCCGGGGGAGTGGCGGCTCCGGAATAGCCGCCGTCCGTCACGACGAACAACGACAGGGCAGCGACGAGCAACAGGCCACGGGCCCGAGCTGCGGGCCGCCTCATCGGTACGGGCGTCATCGTCGTCCTCTCACGCGCAAACCAGGGCGCGCTTGCGTCCTCGCTTCCAGTGTGCGACTTCGACCGCCACTACTCAAGCGCATCCCGCTGCCCATCCGGGCAAGTTCAGGGTGTCGTTCATGCATCGAGTTCTGCCAGGACGCGGTCGTAGCGGGCTTCGGCCCGGCGAGCCGACGCAAGGTCGCCGCGCTCACGGTTGGCGCGCATGAGCAGCCGCCACAGTTCGTCGGCGTAGGGGCAGTCGAGAATCGTCGCCTCGCACACGTCGATCGCCTCGTCGTAGCGCCCGGCCTCCACGAACCAGCTGGCGGCGATCGTGGCGACCGACTCGCGGACCGCCGAGATCCAGCGTCGTTGTGGAACGATCCAGTCGAGCGGCCCGTCCTCGGCCAACAGTTCGCCGCGATACAGCGACAACGCGGCGGTCGCCAGCGAGACGGCTTGTCGGTCTTGCGAGGCGGTAGCCGCCGCCTTGGCCGCATCTGCCGTGTGGAGAAATGCAGCGAGGTCGCACGCGTCGGCGGACGGCAGTGTCAGGCGGTAGGCCTCCCCGGAGCGTTGGACGCCAAACCGCTCATCGACGCCGGCCGCGGCGAGCATCTTGCGGACCGCCGACGTTGCAACTTGAACGTTGTGGATCCCGGAGTTCACATCGCAATCGGGCCACAGAGCTTCGATGATCGATTCGCGATGAACCGCAGCTTCAGGATGGATCGCCAAGAGCTTCAGCACGGATCTTGCCTTCGGACGCAGCGCGTCGAGATCGATCTCCACGCCATTGGTTCGCACGTGAAAGCTGCCGAGGCATGCCACCTCCAGCTCGCATCGAGGGATCGCCTCGATCGGAGGTGCGTCCGTTGGGTTTCCGACGTCCATGGAGGACCGTTGCCGAATGAAGCACGCCACCGGGTGCGTGGCGCTCTGCAGGCCGACAGCCCGCGCGAATGCTGCTGAAGCTTGGCGCTGAGTGGCGTCGAGTTCGGCTGCGGCCAGCCAGCTGACGGCTTGGAACGCGCCCGCACCGAGGTGTTGGAACCGATTCCGTGCGTCGACGAGCAGGTCACCCGCCGGGAGCCCCCGATGTGCGGTGCCGAGTCCTCCGAACAGGCATGCCAGTGCGGCCCCCCACGGGTCGCCGTCGAGGTCACATTGGTCGCGAACGCGTGCGGCAGTGTCGACACCGGTTGGCCGGTCCGTGAGCGCCATAGCGGCCTGGAGCAGGCGGGCGATCCAGCCGCACCCCGATCGATCGGCGTGGTGTGCGGCCTCGTCGAGTGCACGACTGCCTCCGGCCTCCCCGTTCAGGACGCGGTTGATCGCCAGAATCGCCATGCCGGTACATGATGCGTGCGGCCCGAGTGCTTCGGTGGTGACCGCCTTCTCGGCGATCGAGATCGAGGTGGCCGGATCACCCAAGAGCAGCAACAGTGCAGCGGCAGCGAGGAGTCCTGACGGCGACCCCTCGTCTTCCAGCTGGTGGGCAGCGATGCCGGGATCTTTTCGACATCCCGCCCGCGCCAGCCCGCCCCAGCCGGGCACGGCCGGTGCGAGTGGATCGAGCCACGAGGCCAGCTCGGCCAGATCGGCTCGACACCGATCGCCGAACTCGCTGCCAACTCCTTTGGCGTCCGCCTCGTGGAAGGTGTGGATCGCGGCGGTCCATCGTCCGGCGGAGCGTTCGGCGAGGCCCCGGTGCAAGAGCAGCCAAGGGTCATCGGCAATGACGGATTCAGGGAGGTCGTGGATCAACGCCACAACCGGTGCCGAACCGTGAGTTCCGATCGGATTGGCGAGGCGTCGGACCGCCGCCAAGTCACCTGACCGGGCGAAACAACGCATGGCATCGTGGATGAAGCCGTCACGCTCGAGCAGCTCGGCAGCGACTCCGAACCGCAGCGACGATGATGCCTCCCCGTCTCGTTCGATCAGCAGCATCTCGAGGTGGCTGCGCAGGACCTCGTGATACCGGTAGGTGCCCTCGTCGTCGATCGGTGCGGTGAACAAGAGACTGGCGGCGAGTTCCTCGAGGTGTCTGTCGGAGCCCGTGTCGCGTCGCAGTTCGTCGGCGAGCCGGGGGGTCACGACGCCCAGCACAGAGGTGTCGATCAGGAATGTCCGCAGTTCGGCGCTGATCGGCTCCAGCACATTGGTCGCCAGATACTCGCGGACGATCCGGGCACCGCCACTCAATCGGTCGATCAAGTTGCGCTGTTCGAGCGGCGCCATGCCTCGCGCCGCGAGATGGAACATCTGGAGCCCCGCCGCCCAGCCATCGACACGACGCGAGAGCCGGGCCATGTCGTCGGGCGGAAGCCGCGTCTCGTACACGTCGTTGAACAGCTGCTCTGATTCCCACGAGCGAAACCGCAGATCGTCACTGTCGATCACGTGCACCTGGCCCATCATCTGCAGTGAGCCGAGGTCGAAGCCTGGCGGTCGACGCGTCGCCAGGACGATGTGCAATGCGGCCGGCGACTCCTCGATCAGTTCCTGGAGCGACCATTCGGCGTCGGTGCCGAACAGTGTGTGCTCGTCGTCGATCGCCAGGGCAACCGGTGACTCGGCACTCCTCAACCAACCGAGCGGATCCGTCTCATCGCTGCGCTCTTGCGGTTGCGACGGGTTGATCTGGTGTAGTGCCTCGTCGATGGCGGCCGTGAAGGTCGCCGCCGAACCGTTCAGCCCGTTGCACGTCAGCCAGCCAACGCTGTCGCGGTGACGAAGCGCGAACTCTGCCATCGCCGTCGTCTTTCCCGAACCGGCGGGCGCCAGCAGCAAGGTGACGCGATGATCCCAGACCTGATCCATCAGCCTGTCGACACGCGCCCGCGCGACTGCTTTGACACGCGGCGGACGCAGGCGGGAGGGCTGTTTCACCTTCACGCCCAACGACCTCGGTTGGTGAATTCTTGGCCACACATAGCGAACTTCCCCGGTCGCGAGCGTAGAACGGCCCCGATCAGCGGTCCAGAGACGCGCACGAAATTGACTCGCCCGCACATCTCGCTGACCGGATTCCGAACGCCGGGCTCACTGTGCGGGAGTCGGTTGACACACGCGTGTACGTCCGTTGTGATTGCCCCTTGACGATTCCCGAACAGGCAGCGACGGAACGCCGGCGATTGTGCCGGGCGTGGGGTGGGTCGCGGGCAAGGCCCATAGGCTGGAATCGAAGGAGCGTGGTCAATGTGCGCAGCGTGTCGGTAGCGGTAGTGGTAGCTGGATGTCTCGTGGTCGGCGCCTGTGGAGCTGCCGATGTGACGGAGTCGAGCGAGTACGTGGCGTTGCTCGAAGAGAACGCGGTCCTGACCGAGAACCTCGATCAACTCGAGTCCGACTCAGCCGTGAGCGACTACAAACTGGAACAGATGCAGGACGAGCTTGCCACCGAGCAGACCTCGGGTGAGGACCTCCGTTCGGATTTCCGGGACGTTCTGGCGATGATCTTCCGCTCGCAAGGTGGCCTCGAGGAGGTGCAGTCGAACTGTGTCGGGACCGTCGTCGCCGGAGACGCCGATGTGCGGCAGGCCTACCTGGAGTTGATCCGCACGACCGAGCCCGACTCGGACGAGGCCAAGGCGGCCTTGGCCGATCTGAACGTTGTGCTTCGTGAATGCGGAGTGGACGTTGCCGACCCGGATGTCCCGGTTGAAGAAGCGGCACCGGGGGAACTACCCGCCGAGTTGCTGGCCGCCACCCGTCCTGTCGAAGCGATCGGTGCGGCCTTGCCGTTGCTGACCTCCACCGACATGTCTTCGGATGCAGCGGTCGGCACGCCGGCGCCGGTCTTGGTCGGCGAGGGATACGACGGCGACGTGATCAACGTCGACGCAACCGAGTCGGGTCCGATCATGCTGGTGTTCCTTGCTCACTGGTGCCCGCACTGCAACGCTGAGATGCCTCGCATTCAGCAACTCGTCGACGAGGGTCGGATTCCCGAAGGCGTCAACGTGATTGCGGTCAGCACTGGCCTCAATCCCTCAGCTCCCAACTTCCCGCCCGATACCTGGCTCGACGACATGAACTGGACATTGCCCACGTTGGTCGACGGGATCGACCTCGAGAGCGATTCGTACATCGCCGCGACAGCGTTCGGCGTGAGCGGATTCCCGCTCATCGCTCTGATTGACGCTGACGGCAACCTGGCCGCCCGCTGGACCGGCGAACGCAGCATCGACGAAATCGAGCTGATGTTGACCGTCACCTTCGGCCTCCAGTGAGGTGGCCGACCGGCCGGTTTCGGGTCCGCTGCGGCTGAACGTCAGCGGTCGTGGTCGCCCTGGCGGTAGACAGCGGTGATCTCGTCGAGCCGTGCGCTTGACGTCCGGATCGAGCGGGGCTGCGGCGGCCGCCACCGAGGCAGCCAGTTGTTCGGGGCGACTGGCGCCGATGATCGGTGACGTGATCACCGGGTTGGCGAGCACCCATTGCAGCGCCAGGGTGGTCATCGGAACGCCGGCATCTTCGGCGACAGTCCGGATCTGCTCGACCGAGTCGAACATCGCATCGTGCCAGTAGCGATCGGTGTAGTTGCCCTGGGCCCGTCCGAGCGTGAACCGTGTGCCCACGGTCGGCGCCCCTGGGCGGTGCTTGCCGGTGAGCATCCCGCCAGCCAACGGGTTGTAGGGGATCACCGCTACGTTCTCCTCGGCGCACAGCGGCAGCAGCTCGCGCTCGATCTCGCGGAACAGCAGGTTGTAGCGCGGCTGCACACTTTCGAATCGGCTGATGCGCTGCAGTTCGCTGCGTCCGATCGAACGGGCGAGTTGGTAGGCGAGCGTGTTCGAACAGCCGATGTAGCGCACCTTGCCGGAGCGCACGAGATCGTCCATCGCCTGGAGGGTCTCGTCGATGTGCACGTTCGGGTCGTAGAAATGGATCTGATACAGATCGACGTAGTCGGTTCCGAGTCGCCGCAACGAGGCGTCGATCGCCCGCATGATGTTCTTGCGGTTGTTGCCCTGATCCCAGGGGTGTGGCCCGGTGCGGGCGAAGCACTTGGTGGCGAGCACGATGTCCTCGCGGGTGCGACCGCCCTGGTGCATCCATTGGCCGACGAGTTCCTCGGTGCGCCCGATCGTTTCGACCGGGCCGCCCAACGGGTAGATGTCGGCGGTGTCGAAGAACGTGAGCCCGGCGTCGAAGGCGGTGTCCATGATGGCGAACGAAGTGTCGTCGTCACATTGGAAGCCGAACGTCATCGTGCCGAGGCACAGTCGAGACACGTGAAGGCCCGTGCGGCCGAATCGGAGCTGATCCATGCCGCACGGTACCGCCCGGAGGGGGTCTGACCCCCTCCGGGCGGTTGCGTCAGCTCAGGTCGGCGGCCCGTTCGATCAGGTCGACCAGCTCGTCGACGTCGCGGTCATGCAGGTCGTCGGCGATCCGCTCGGCTTCGTTCAACAGGTCGTCGAGGTCGATCTCCGTCTGCGTATGGGTTGTGGCGCATCAGTTCGGCGAACACGGCCACCACGGTGGCGAGCTGGAAGTCGTCGGCGGTGTCGGTCCAGACGGCTTCGATGTCGTCGCAGGTCGATGTCCTCGTCGATCTCGATCACCTCGCCGTCGTCGGGGTCCTCCCAGCGCAGGAACACCTCACCGATGTCGCCTCGGTCGCCGAGCTGAACGCCCCGCTGCAGCTCGATCTCGTACAGCGCCGTGACCTGGTGGCCGGAACCGAGCTCGCCGGCGTCGACGTCGTCGTTGCGGAAGTCGCTGTCGAGCACACCTCGGTTCTCGAACCCGATCAGCCGGTACTCCTCGACGATCTCGGGGTCGAACTCGACCTGGATCTTGGCGTCCTTGGCGATCGTCAGCAGCGTCGACGTCAGCTCGTCCTCGAACAACCGCTCGGCCTCGTCCTCGGTGTCGACGTAGGCGTAGAACCCGTCGCCCTGGTCGGCCAGCTGCTCCATCGTGACGTCGTTGAAGTTGCCCATCCCGAAGCCGACGGTCACGAGGTTGATGCCGCGGTCGGCGTCGTCACGAATCATGCGGCGCCAGCTGATCGGGGTCGGTCACACCGACATTGGCGACGCCGTCGGAGGCCAGGATGACCCGGTTGATGCCGTCGCGCTCGGAACGACTCGCCGGCCAGGCGGTAGCCCTCACGCAGACCGGCCTCGAGGTTGGTGGAGCCGCCGGGCCGCAACCGATCGATGGCGTCGAGGATCTCGTCGCGGTCGCTGACCCGGGTCGGTTCGAGCACGACGCCTGAGCGATCGTCGTAGGTCACGATGGCCACGGTGTCGTCATCTTCGAGCTCGTCGACCAGGATCGTGAGCGACTGCTTCACGAGGCCGAGCCGATCGTCTCGGTCCATCGAGCCGGACGTGTCGATCACGAACGTGAGCGCCGCCGGCCCCCTGTCCCGGTCGGCGACGACCTCGCCCTGAACACCGACCCGGACGAGGATAGTTGCCGTCGTCGAACGGCGACGGGCCCCCATCGATCGTCAGCTCGAGGCCGTTGCGGGGCTGGTCGTAGTCGTAGTGGAAGGCGTTCACGTACTCCTCGGGACGCACCGACTCGGGTGGCGGGAGGCTGCCCTCGTCGAGCCAGCGGCGTGCCACCGAGTACGAGCCGGTGTCGACGTCGAGGGCGAAGGTCGAGAGCGGATCGTCGTCGGTGTCGACGAAGTCCCGGTATCCGTAGTCCTCGAAGGTGTTGCCCTCGAGACGATCCTGAGAGTCGGGCGGCTGCGGCTCGGCACCGAACAGCCCACCCTCGGCGTCAGCCGTAGCGGACGTTCGGTTCGAGTCGGCGGCAACTTCACCTGGCGCAACCACGTTCGGGATTGGGGCCCCGTCGTCTCCGGCTGTGATCTCGGTCGGTCCGGATGCGGGTTCGTCGGCGAACGACGTCGTCGGCGTCGTCGCCGAAGATGCCGGTGGTCGATCGCGTCTGGCTGGTCCTGCCATCGTCGACTGTCGTCTCCGACGACGATGCGTCATCGTCGTCACCAGCGCACCCCGAGATGATCAGCCCGGCGAGGGCGATCGTGGCCATGGTCTTGCTCACGTTGTTGTGCCTCATGCGGGTCTGACGTCCGGCGACCACCGACGAGTTCCCCCGACCTGTGACGATCCTGTGTCGACCTGCGACCGGTCGTGGTACACACACCCGGTGGCAATCCTTCTGGCGCTGATGTCGGCCCTGGTGTACGGCGTGTCCGATTACGTCGGCGGCCGCACGAGTCGCCGTGCGGCGCCGATCGCGATCACCTGGTTCAGCGAAGTGACGATGTTGGTGGTGTTCGTGACGACGATCCCGTTGCTCGCCGACGGCGGTCCGACGAACGCCGCCATCGGCTGGGGCTTCGTGGCCGGCGTCTCTGGCAGCGCTGCCGTGCTCGGGCTGTACGCCGCCCTGTCGCGCGGCAACATGACGGTCGTCGCTCCCGTCACCGGTGTCGTCGCGGCGGCACTCCCCGTTGCGGTCGGGGTCTCGCTCGGCGAGCGCCCCAGCATGGTGGCAGCGATCGGGATCGTGATGGCGATCGTCGCCGTCGGACTGATCGGCGGGATGCTCGGCGCCACAAGCCGACACGTGGACCTGTCGACGATCGCACTGGCCGCCGGCGTCGGTGCCGGTTTCGGCATGCTGTTCATCGCCTACTCCCGTGCGGGCGAGGACGGCGGACTGTGGCCGCTGTTGACCTCTCGTCTCGGAGGGGTGCCGCTGCTCGCGGTCGCCTATGCCGTCGCCCGCCGGCGCCGTATCGTCGACCCGGTCACCAGTGGGGTGTTCGTGCCGGCCGGTCGCGATCGGCCTCATGGTCGGGTTGGCGAATGGGCTGTACCTGGTGTCGACGGGCGATGGCCTGCTGTCGATCGTCGCCGTGATCGTGTCGCTCTACCCGGCCAGCACGATCATGCTGGCGATGGCGCTCGACCACGAGCGCGCCAACCGATCACAAGTGGTCGGGATGCTGCTCGCCGGCGCCGCTGTAGCGGCGATCACGATCGGGAGTTGACCGTGTCGAGCAGCGCCCGCGCAAGCCCAGCGGCGGAGAGCATCGCAGGGCCCGACTCCCGTCCAATCGATACACGGGGCCGACGACCGCTGACCATTCAGGCTGTGACGTAGCCGGTGACGTCGATCAACAGGTCGGCCTCGGCGCGGGTGAACAGACAGACCTCTCCTGATGCTGTCAGCTTTGCGATCACCTCGTTGGCGACGACGGCGCCCTGGCTGACATTCAGCGACGATGCCAACGGTGGCGAGTCCGTGCACGGAAACACGGTCACGAAACCGGGTGCCGACGGAATCACCGACGTCACGTTCAACACCGCTGCACTCGCACCGGCCGGCACACCACCGCGACCGGTGATCTGGATCCGCTTCACCGAACCGGCCGCAACCCGACCTTCGCCCTGGAACAAGCCGTCCACCGTCTTGTCCTGAGCACCGCGGCGGGTCTCCAACAACCGCGCCGGAACCAACGACACCACGCCTGACCCGGCCGGCACGTAGCCGGTGACGTCGATCAACAGGTCGGCCTCGGCGCGGGTGAACAGACAGACCTCTCCTGATGCTGTCAGCTTTGCGATCACCTCGTTGGCGACGACGGCGCCCTGGCTGACATTCAGCGACGATGCCAACGGTGGCGAGTCCGTGCACGGAAACACGGTCACGAAACCGGGTGCCGACGGAATCACCGACGTCACGTTCAACACCGCTGCACTCGCACCGGCCGGCACACCACCGCGACCGGTGATCTGGATCCGCTTCACCGATCCGGCCGCAACCCGACCTTCGCCCTGGAACAAGCCGTCCACCGTCTTGTCCTGAGCACCGCGGCGGGTCTCCAACAACCGCGCCGGAACCAACGACACCACGCCTGACCCGGCCGGCACGTAGCCGGTGACGTCGATCAACAGGTCGGCCTCGGCGCGGGTGAACAGACAGACCTCTCCTGATGCTGTCAGCTTTGCGATCACCTCGTTGGCGACGACGGCGCCCTGGCTGACATTCAGCGACGATGCCAACGGTGGCGAGTCCGTGCACGGAAACACGGTCACGAAACCGGGTGCCGACGGAATCACCGACGTCACGTTCAACACCGCTGCACTCGCACCGGCCGGCACACCACCGCGACCGGTGATCTGGATCCGCTTCACCGATCCGGCCGCAACCCGACCTTCGCCCTGGAACAAGCCGTCCACCGTCTTGTCCTGAGCACCGCGGCGGGTCTCCAACAACCGCGCCGGAACCAACGACACGATCGACGACACATTGCCTCCGCCGCCGCCGCCGCCACCACCGCCGCCTCCGCCCGGCCGGCTGACGTCGGCCTGTTGGCCGGCGTGGCCGCCGTTCGTTCCTGTCGCCGACGCGAGCCGGTTGCCGAAGGCGTCACGCACGCTGTCGTCGTCGACAACATCGAGGCGCACCGTTCCTGTGCCGGTGCCGAGGTTCACCGTCACCGTGTAATTCTGGGCCGGCGTCGCTGGAGTGATCGATGCCACGGTACTTCCGGTGACGCCAGATCCGACGACAGTCAGGTCGGTTGCATCAAAGCCCGTCACCGTTTCGCTGAAGGCGACGGTCCACGTGGCGGTCGCCGCCGATGTGGGAGTGGTCGAGGCCAGCGTCACCGACGCCACCGTGGGCGCGGTCGTCTCGCGCACCAGTTCGTACGCCCCGATGTCGCAGACGGCGAGTCCGTCCCCGTCCCCGTCGATCGAGCGCGACGCGAGACCGCCGACGTCGACCGATGTCCCGCGCTGATCGGACTGGGCGCAATAGCCGTCGTTCGCAGCGTCGATCGCCTGACTGCCCGGCGCCAACGCGTGCGTCCGGTTGAACCCACCCCAAAGCGCCAGCGGGAGCAGGTTTGCATTCGCGTTCACTCGGTCGCCGGCGGCTGCAAAGGCACAGCTGTTGGCACTGTCGAGGTTGTTGCCGAGCGAGGTGAACGCACGTGCGGCGGCGGTGCAGTTGGCCGGGGTGTTGCCCGACAGCAGGTTGTTGCGCAAGGACCCCGCGGTGTTCACTTCCAGCGCGCCGCGGCCAGCGACGGTGGAGGTGTTGGCCGCGATCGTGGCCGATGTCAGATACAGCCCGCCGGTTCCGGTGATCGACACCCCGGCTCCGCGTGCCGCTCGATTCCCCGACACCGTCGACGTACTGATCCCGACCTCGGACGACCCCGTCCCGCGTACACCGCCACCGTCGCCGTTCGCTCCGGCGACGTTCTCGAGGATCGCCGTGGATCGGAACTCGGCCACGCCGCCCGTCACCGACACGCCTCCGCCGTCACCGGTTGCCGTGTTGCCGCTGATGTCCGAGCGCAGCGCGAAGAGCGTTCCGGCGGTTGTGATCCCGCCACCCGACGGTGCCGTGTTGCCCGACACCGATGAGTCAATGAGATCGACATTCGCCGACGCGGCGACGCACAAGCCGCCACCAGCGGACGTCGCCGTGCTGTTCTGCAGGCGCGTTCGGGTCAGCGTCGTCGATCCGCCGGACACGAAGACCGCTCCTCCACACGAAGCCGGGGCGCCGTCGGTGAGAGTCAGGTTCTTGACTTCGGAGGTTCCCGCCGTGAACCGCATCGCTCGCGAGCCGGGCGGCGCCTTCAAGGTCACCAGGTTGCCCCCGTCGATCGTTCGCCCCGAGTTGAAGATCGCCTCGGAGGTCATCTGGATCACGACCGGTGTCGGACCGCAGTTGAACGAGATCGTCTGCTGCGTGCCGGCCACTGCTGCGGCGAACGCAGCGCCCGTGCAACTCGCCGCGGTTCCGTTTCCTACGATCGACAGGTTGGCGGCCGGTGAGGTCCACGATTGCTGCGCCCCGGTGTACGTGACACCGCCGCTGGTCACGTAGCGGAATGTCCAGTAGTACGTGGTGTTCGGCTGGATCACTGCGGGGAGCGAGCCGTTCGGCAGCGTCCAGTCGGACCAGACCTCGTAGCCGGTTTGCTGGTTGCCCGGAATCGTCGCCGGGCCGTCGGTGTAGACGACCGAACCGCCTGGCGAGGTGCGCAGGTCGAAGTACCCGTTGCCCCCCTGCCCCTTCGGGTAGAGGTAGGCGGCCGAGCGGATGGTGGACGGCCAGGTCGTGGAACCGAATGTTGTCGACGGGCTGGGGTACAGCACCGCAGGAGTGCTGGCGAACACGAACACGCCCTGTTGCGGGGCGAGTGTCGGGTTGTTGTTGCCATCGATGATCCGCACGGCGCCGCCAAGCGGCGCGCCGGACAGCGCCGTCGAACTGACGACCGGAATCTGGATCTCGATCGTCCCACCTTGCGGAAGCCCCCAGAGGTTGGCCGTCGAGCTGTTCAGCGAGGGCACCCACAGATACCCGGCTCCTTGCGACGGGCTGGTCGGCAGCGTCTGGGGGCACGGTGTGACCGCCGATCCCTTGTACAGACAGCGAACCGGGTTCGATGCGCTGATCGCCAGCGCCGTGCTCGATGGGAGCTGGATGTTGATGTCGGCGAACTGGCCGGCACATGGGTTGCCGATTCCGGCGACAACGACGCGCACGTAGTACACCTGGTTCGGCGCCGGCTGCGAGGTCTCGGGATCAGCGAGAAATCCGACGTACGTGCCTGCGCCCGGCGCAACGTATGGCGTACCGAAGATGATGCCGGTGCAGTCGACGACGTAGGAGTACGCGATCGTTCCGTCGAACCACGCCGCTCCGGCGGCTTGAACCGGCTGTTGGGCGACTGGCAGGCCGACCAGCGAGGCGCAAACGAGAGCGACAACGACCAGGTACTTGAAGAGTTTTGATCCCATCGACCCGTTGTACGTCGAGCGACCGGTCCGTGGCATCGGGGAAAACCACATGCTCGGACAGAACGGCCATCTCGGGCGCCAATCCGTCGAGCTGGGAAGGCAGTGCGTGCGTCAGCGTGACACGCCGGCGGCGACCGGTGCGGCGATCACGATCGAGCGTTGACCCTGTCGAGCAGCGCTTGGGCAACGGCCGTCGCACCGCGGTCGCTGATCAAGATGGAGTAGTGGTTGGTGTCCGCCACCGTTCGCCAGTCGTGGATCGGATAGCGGTCGACAAGGTTGAGTGGCATCAGCGGCGGGGGAGTGCCAACCGGGCCCGAGTCGGCTCGCAGGATCGTTGCGGGTCGTTGGCGGCGATCGAGCAGCGAGCGCATCTCCGGGTCGGTCAAGAGTTCGTCGCCGTCGAATTCGATCGCGTGTGCATCCAAGTTTCGGCGGAACCCGCCCTCGCACTCCACAAGATCAGACAACAGGTAACGCTCGACATCCGGGGTGAACAAACCCTCGAATGCCGGATGCTTGGTCCACGTGGAGCGATACGACACCCGATCGGGCCAGATCTTCTGGATCTGTTCGATCGTCGGTCCGATCAAGGCATCCGCCGCCTCCCGGGCGGTCATCCCGTTGGGTAGCGGCACGGCCATCCCGCCGTCGACCAGCACCAAGTCGTCGATCACGCCTGGATGCCGCTCGGCGCCGGCCAGCGCGACGTAGGCCCCCATCGAGTGCCCGACGACCACTGCAGGAGCGGCGCTCAACCGATCGATGATCGCCGCCAGGTCATCGCCGTGTTGTCGCATCCCGTACGGCCCGGACGCAGCGGTGCTCAAGCCACGACCGCGAAGGTCGACCGCCACCAAACTGAGACGACCATCGAGGTGGTGTGCGACGGGGGACCAACTCCACGCATTGGACATATACCCGTGGACCGCGAACACGACGGGGGACCCCGGTCCTCCGCTCCATCTGATCACACCGAGTTCGGTGTCGCCGACGTCGATCCGCAGAGTGTCCGGAGTGTTGAGAGGTGGTGTCACGAAGCGCCCAGTCGTGTTTCCGACGTAGTCTCGCAGTCGCCGCCCATTGCCGAGAACGTAGCCCGTTCAGCGCGGCTCGCGGGGCAAACCGAGAACCCGCTCGCCCAGGATGTTGCGCATGATGTCGGAGGTGCCGCCCATGATCGTGTAGCCCGGCGCGTACAGCAGGCCGTGCACGACGTCGTTCCAGACGGTCGCCTCGGCGCCGAACGTTCGAGCGACGAACTCCGAGACGCGCCATTCGTGCTCGGTGCAGAAGCATTTGGTCGCAGCCGAGAAGCCCTTGGGGGCCTGGCCCAACACCTCGCGGGTCACGAGGATCCGCCCGATCCGGTAGTTCGATTCGAGCGCCGCGATCTCCTGGCGCACTCTGAGGTCGGTTCGATCAGCCCGCTCGACCGCCATCGTGAACAAGGCGTGGTTGGACACCAACCGGTCGATTCCGCCGCGTTCGTGCTCGAGTTGCCGCATCGTCTGCTTGAACGCGTTGCCTTCGAGCCCGACCAGGTTGGTGACGGGAACCCGTACGTCGGTGAAGAACACCTCGCAGAAATGCTGGTTGGTCGTCATGTCTTTGATCGGGCGAACCTCGACACCTGGTGTATCCATCGGCACGATCACTTCGCTGATGCCCTGATGCGGTGGCCCCTCGGTGCTGGTGCGACAGATCACGTAGCAGTAGTCGGCGACGGCACCGAAGCTGGTCCAGATCTTCTGGCCGTTGATGACGAACTCGTCACCGTCACGAAGCGCCAGAGTCGACAGGCTGGCGAGGTCGCTTCCGGCATTCGGCTCGGACATCCCGATACACCACGTGTGTTCGCCCGACAGCATGCCGGGCAGAGAACTCCTGCTGCTGATCGGGCCGTCCGTAGGCGATCAACGAGGGGCCCATCTGTCGGTCGGCGAACCACATCGCGGCGATCGGGGCGCCCGCGGCGATCAGTTCCTCGCCGATGATCAGCCGATCGATCGGGGGGCGGCCGGCACCGCCGAACTCGGTCGGCCACGTGAGCCCGATCCAGCCGAGCTCGGCCAACTGCTTGGCGAACGGCTTGGAGAAGCCGTTGATCCACGAATCGTTGTGGCGGCCGTACCGGGCGACTGCCGATTGGGCGACCGAGCGCGCCTGCTCGGCGCAATTCGAGCTGCTGTGGGGTCCAGGCGAAGTCCATCGACTCGCGATCGTAAAAGAATCTGGGATGATGCGCCGCATCCGATCGAAACCGCGCAGAGTGCTCAACCGACCCTATTTCGTGACATTTGCGTGGTCGGCTCGCTCGATTCTTGACGACAAACCCCCTGAATTTCTTGAATTCCCGCGTGACTCGGGCGGTCGCGGTTTCCTACGCTGGTGGTATGCACCGGTCAGGCATCCGTCGAGTGAGGGGTCTCGCGCTCGGCGCGGTCGTGTCCTCGGTCGCCCTGTTGCTGTCGGTCGGGCATCCTGCGCAACGCCCAAGACGATCCCGTCGCCGAACCTCCGGTGAGTACCGGCGAGGTAGACGGTGCCGTGGTTGCTGTCGGGCCGCCTCCGGTTCCGCCGACCACCGTGGTGGTTGCTGTCGGGCCGCCTCCGGTTCCGCCGACCACCGTGGTGGTTGCTGTCGGGCCGCCTCCGGTTCCGCCGACCACCGTGGTCGTTGCCGTCGGTCCGCCTCCGGTTCCGCCGACCACCGTGGTCGTTGCTGTCGGTGCCGCCTCCGGTTCCGCCGACCACCGTGGTGGTTGCTGTCGGGCCGCCTCCGGTTCCGCCGACCACCGTGGCCCCGGCACCCGATCTGCCGACCCAGCCGCCGGTCCAGACGGGTCGGGTCAGCGACCAACCGCGAGCCCGTG
This sequence comes from uncultured Acidimicrobiaceae bacterium, assembly GCA_963700265.1. Classification (GTDB taxonomy): domain Bacteria; phylum Actinomycetota; class Acidimicrobiia; order Acidimicrobiales; family Ilumatobacteraceae; genus Ilumatobacter. Next base: position 643,074 of record CAVOWX010000018.1, read on the forward strand.
CTCGGCGTTCGCCGGTCCGTCGCCGGTCCGATCGACGTCACCGACGTGATCGCTGACATGATCGCCACCGTCGAGTCAGCGGTTGCGTTGATCGACAGCCGACTCTGAAGCGCCCGCAGATCGGTCGCAGGGCGGCCGACAGGCGCCGAGCCTCAGCGGTTGGCGATCGGTACGTAGGCCCGCTCGTCAGCCCCGGCGTACCACTGACGTGGGCGCGAGATCTTCTGGTCGGGATCGGTGAGCAGTTCCTGCCAGTGCGACAACCAGCCGACGGTGCGCGGAATCGCGAACAACACCGTGAACATGTCGACCGGGAAGCCGAGCGCCTGGTAGATCAAGCCCGAGTAGAAGTCGACGTTCGGGTACAGCTTGCGATCGACGAAGTATGAGTCCTTCAGAGCGACGTCCTCGAGCGCCAGGGCGATGTCGAGCAGCGGGTTCTTGCCCGTGATCTCGAAGACGTCGTAGGCAGCCTTCTTGATGATCGTCGCCCGCGGGTCGAAGTTCTTGTAGACGCGGTGACCAAAGCCCATCAGGCGGCCCTCGCCGGCCTTGACCGAGGCGATGAATGCCGGGATCTGGTCGATCGAACCGATCTCGGTCAGCATCCGCACGACGGCCTCGTTGGCACCGCCGTGGAGCGGCCCGTACAACGCGCTGGCAGCGGCGGCCGCCGACGAGTACGGGTCGGCGTGGCTGGACCCGACGACGCGCATGGCGGTCGTGCCGCAGTTCTGCTCGTGGTCGGCATGGAGGATGAACAACACCTCCATCGCCCGTTCGAGCGCTGGGTCGATCTCGTAATCGGGACCGACCTTCCACATCATGTTGAGGAAGTTGGCGGGGTACGACAGGTCGTTGTTCGGGTAGTTGAACGGCAGGCCGACCGAGAACCGATACGCCATCGCAGCGAGGGTGGGAGTCTTGGCGATCAGGCGCAGGATCTGCTTGTGACGACTTGCATCGTCCTGGATGTCCTTGGCACCGTCGTAGAACGTGCCGAGAGCAGCGATCGAGGAGACGAACATCCCCATCGGATGGGCGTCATAGTGGAATCCGTCGACGAACCGTTTGCGCATGTTCTCGTGGATGAAGGTGTGATGAGTGACGTCGTTTCGCCACGAGGCCAACTGGTCGGCTGTGGGCAACTCGCCCTCGAGCAGCAAGTACGCCACCTCGAGATAGGTCGAGTGCTCGGCGAGCTGTTCGATCGGATAACCGCGATACCGCAGGATGCCCTGTTCGCCGTCGAGGTACGTGATCTCCGACTTGCACGCCGCTGTGGACATGTAGGCCGGGTCGTACATGAACAGCGATGGATCGAGTTCGCGCAGCGCACTGGATGGAAAGACACCGCCTTCGATCGGGACAGTGACCGTTTTGCCGGTGCGATCGTCGGTGATGGTGATGGTGTCGGGCACGTTGCTTCCTTCGTGTCGCGCTCTGGGTGGGACGGGGGCTTGCTCCCCCGTTGGCCAATGTACCTGTCCAGCGACGCTGCACTCCAACGAGAGCGAATGATCGGATTCGGGAGCCGATCACCTGAGCTGCAGCTGGTCGGCGGGCCGCTCGTCAGAGCGGAGTGTTGCCGTGCTTGCGATGCGGCAGTCGCTCGCGCTTGTTCGAAAGCATCGCCAGCGCGGCGGCGACTTCCCGGCGCGTGTCGGCAGGATCGATGACGGCGTCGACGTACCCTCGTTCGGCCGCGACATACGGATTCAAGAGGCGTTCGGCGTAGTCGGCCTCGAACGCCGATCGTTCTTCGTCGGTCGCCCGACGCTGGAGGATCGCTGCCGCTTGGCCGGCGCCCATCACCGCCAGTTCGGCCCAGGGCCACGCCAGGCATACGTCGTTGCCCATCGTCTTGGAGTCCATCACGATGAAGGCCCCGCCGTAGCTCTTGCGCAGAATCACGCACACTCTCGGGACGGTTGCGCGGCCGTAGGCGTAGACGAGCTGGGCACCGTGGCGGATCATGCCGCGCCACTCGAGGTCCTTGCCGGGATAGAAGCCCGGTGTGTCCACGAGCGTCAGGATCGGAAGGCTGAACGCGTCGCAGAGCGTGACGAAACGGGCCGCCTTCTGGGAGGCAGGAATGTCGAGCGTGCCGGCCAGATTCATCGGCTGGTTGGCGACGATTCCTACCGGTCGCCCAGCCAATGTTGCGAAGGCGGTGACCACGTTGCCGGCCCAACGCGCACGAAGTTCGAGCAGCGAGCCTTCGTCGACGATCGCTTCGGCAACGTGGCGGACATCGTAGCTGCCGGTGGAGGATTCGGGGATCAACTCGCCTGCTTCCGGGCAGGCCCGATCGACCGGGTCGGTCGAGGGCCAAACCGGCGATTCGGCATCGACGTGGTCGGGCAGATAGGCGAGTACCTCGGAGACGAGTTGCTCGCCGGCCGCACGGTCGGCGACCACGGCGATCGGCAGGCCGGCATTGCGCTCCAGGCTGGCGGCGTTGCCGAGCTCGTCCTTGCTGATCTCGATGCCCGTGAACTGACGCACCATCACGGGACCGTTGACGAAGGCGTACCCGTTGTCCGTCATGATCGTGAAGTCCACGAGTCCCAGCAAGAGCGCCGGACCCGACACTGCTGGGCCGTCGACGATCGCCAACGTGGGCACGACTCCCGAGCACTTGGTGAGGGCGCGGGCGACGCGTCCCCACCCGTCGAGGGCGGCGATGCCCTCTGCGATATCGGCACCAGCGCTGTTGATGACCAACACGAGCGGAATCCGTTCCTCCAGCGCTGTCCGCGCTGCGGTCTCCATCGTGTAGGTCATGAACTGGGTCAGCGGGGCTGCCGGTTTGACGTCGTCGAACTCGAGCCACGACACGCGTCGCCCGTCGAGGACGCGAACGCGGGCACTGATCGGCCCGGGAACCCGGGCAACGAGATCGAGTTCGTCGAGCGACATTGGTGCGGACCCTAGTAGGGCGCCGACGAGTGGGCGTGCTCACACGGCCGCCGGCGGCGATGGCGAACCGTGTCGTCAGGAGCCGCGGGCCGGTGCCAGCGGTTCGAGAGCCAGGTGAATGCCCGGCTGATCGTGGGCGTGCATGGCCACGACCTCGGTGAGGATCGAGGCGACTGCGGTCGTCGCAGCAGAGGGGGCGGGGCGTCGTCGACGGACCCAGGCGACCACGCGACGGGGGAGTTCCGGAACCAGGATTCGCCTGAAGTCGCCGTCGAGCTGGCGCGGTGCCGCCGTGGCGGGAACGATCGCTGCACCAAATCCGTCGAATGCCAGCGAGGCGAGCAGGCGCACGCCGTCGATCTCTGCCTGAGCCCGAAGCGTGACGTCGACGCTGGCGGCGGCACGATCGAGAACCCGGCGCAGGGCCGCCCCCTTCGGGGGCAGCAGCAGCGGAACGTCCTCGAGCTCGGTGAGCGACATCGTCTCGCGCCCCGCCAACCGGTGGCTGCCGTGCACGAGCAACAGCAGGTCCTCGGCGAACAACGGCTCGACCACGAGCTCGGGGTCGTCGATCGGGAGGTGGATGATCGCCGCGTTCAGCTGACCCGACAGCACTCCGGGCACGATCGTGGTCGTACTGCCCTCGCTGACGATCGGATGCACGCGAGGATGGCGGAGTTCGACCGCACCGAGCAGCTGCGGCATCAGCCAGCGGGCCGTGGTGCCGATCACACCGATCCGGGCGTCACCCGAGACGTCCTCGTCGAGCGATGCGATGTCGGCGGCGATGTCATCGATGTCGTGGAGCACCCGCCTGGCTCGGTCGACCACCCGCACACCCTCCTCGGTGAGGGTCCCGTTGGCTCGATCGACGAGCGTGACGCCGAGCTCGCGTTCCAGCTTGGCGACGTGGCCGGACACGTTCGATTGCACCGTGTACAGCGCCCTCGCGGCAGCGGAAAACGTCCCGTGGTCAGCGACCGCGACGATGGCGGCGAGTTGGCGAACATCCATCCGCACAGCCTATCGCAAAAACCGATACCAACTATCGAAGAGTTCTACTTGCCAGATGCACACGTGCACGTGCATACTTTCACAAACAGAACGACGCGAGAACACCCCCCATGTTCCGCTCGGTAGGAGATCCCACAACTCGGCCCCCACCGAAGGGATTTCCAGGTTGAGACGCCCCGATCCCCCATCGGGGCGTTTCCCGTTTTCCGTGCGTCGTGCCGAGCCTCCCGTGAACCGACGCCGCGAGCACCCCCCACTAGGCTGCGAACGTGGCAAACAGCGCTGGCTCCTCCAAATCAGCCGGCAAGGCAACCGCCAGGCTGCAGCGGCGAAACGGCAAGCCCGCCGGCAAGCAAGCGCCAAGAAGACCACCGGCCAAGAAGCCTGCCGCGAAGACGACCGAGGCGCGCCAAGAAGCCAGCCGCCAAGAAGACCACCGCCAAGAAGCCTGCTGCAAAGTACCAGACCACCGCCAAGACGTCCACCAGGTCTCCGAAGCCGGCCACGGCGACCAGCAAGGCCAGCGGCAAGTCGGGATCGTCGAAGCCGATCACCAGCGGGCGCCGCGTTCTTCGACCTTGACCGCACCCTCCTGCGCGGTGCCAGCGGCGAGGTGTTCTCCGAAGCGATGCGGGCCGCCGGTTTGGTGTCGCGGACGATCCCCGGCGAGAAGTTCGTGTTTACCCTGTTCAACAGGCTCGGCGAGACGCTGCCGTCGATGGCACTCGCCCGTCAGGCCGTCACCTTCGTCAAGGGCCATTCGCGCTCGGCGGTGTTGGCAGCCGCCGAATCGGTCGCCGACGAGTTGGTCGCCCTCGTGCAACCGTTCGCAGAGACCGTGTTCGAGACCCACCGGGCCGCCGGACGTCCGATCATCCTGGCGACCACGTCGCCGTACGACCTGGTCAAGCCATTCGCCGATCGACTCGGCCTCGACGGCGTCGTGGCAACTCGCTACGCGGTCGAAGACGACGGCGACACCTACGTCGGCTCGTTGGCCGGGCCGTTCGTGTGGTCGACCGGCAAGCTCGAGGCGGTGCGCACGCTACGCCAACGAACACAACATCGATCTTGGCGAGAGCTACGCCTACTCCGACAGCTTCTACGACACGCCGCTGCTGGCTGCCGTCGGCCGCGCCGTCGTCGTCAACCCCGATCCGCGGATGCGAATCATGGCGGTCGCTCGCGGTTGGCCGGTCCAGAACCTCGACGTGTCACCCGGCGTGAAGAAGGTCCCCGGGCTCGGCATGGAGTTGCAGAAGGTGGCGATGGCGCTGTCGCGTCCGTCGATGATGCCCTATGCGGACTTCGACATCCGCGGAACGCACAACATCCCCGATGAGGGCCCGGTGATCCTGGTCGGCAACCACCGTTCGTACTTCGACTCGAGCGTGATGGCGCTGGTCGTCGCCAAGTCGGGACGCACGATTCGTTTCCTCGGCAAGAAGGAAGTCTTCGACGTGCCCGTGTTCGGGTCGATCGCCAAGGCGATGGGCGGCATCCGGGTCGACCGCGGCACCGGATCGGACGAGCCGCTCGAGGCAGCGGCCGCCGCGCTGCGCGGTGGCGAGATGATCGGCATCATGCCCGAGGGCACGATCCCACGTGGGCCGGCGTTCTTCGACCCCGAGCTGAAGGGTCGCTGGGGTGCCGCACGCTTGGCGCAGATGACGGGCGCCACCGTGGTGCCGGTTGGCATGTGGGGCACGGAGAAGGTGTGGCCTCGGTCCAGTCGGGTGCCCAACGTGCTCAACGTCACCGACCCGCCTTTGGTCTCTGCCGTGGTCGGCAAGCCGGTCAAGTTGCAGCATGAGAGCCTCGATGACGACACCAAGGCGATCATGAAGGCGATCGTGGCGCTGCTCCCATCGGAGGCAAGAATTCAGCGCACTCCGACAGCCGCGGAGCTGGCCCTGACGTATCCGCCTGGCTACAAGGGCGACCCCAAGGCCGAATCCAAGCGCCGCCCCGGCACCGACTGAGGTCAATCGCCGGTTTGCGGCGTCGATCGATTCTCGGATCAGGTCGGCGTGGCCGCAGTGGCGGGCGTACTCCTCGATCATGTGGACGAGGATCCACCGCAGGCTGGTGGGTTCGCCGTGTGAGGCCCGGGCGGCCGTGGCGTCGAGGTCGCCGGCACCGTCGAGGGCCTCCCGGCTGCGCTCCGACCGACGACTCGAACTGGGCCAACAGTTCGGCGGGGGAGTCGTTCGGTGCCGTGTCGAACTCCCAGTCGGGTGAGGCGGTCCAGTCGGCGGACGCCCACGGTTCGGGGTATTCCTCGCCGAGTAAGACGAACCGGAACCAGTGGTCCTCGACGAACGCCATGTGCTTGACCAGGCCCCCGATCGTCAACGATGACGGCCCCAGCGTGGTGGACAACTGAGCCTGATCGAGGCCCACCGCTTTGCGGATCAGCACCGATCGGAAGTAGTCGAGGAACGCCACCAAATTGTCACGTTCGGGTCTGGCTGCGAGCTGGGTCGGCGGCCAATTCGATCGGCCCGATCGGGGTGTTCGTCAACGTGACCTCCTGTGACACCTGTCCGAATTGTGAGATTTCAGCCGAAACCCCTTCATGTCGATGACGTTACAGGGTTACTCTTGTGTAGAGGAGAAGGTCATGGGTACCGCTGTGCAAACCGGGGGGCAGGGACGCGTTTCGCGCTCTCGCGTCCTGGTGGCGTGGCCGGTACGGCGCCAAGCTGCTGTTCGAGATCTTCATCTGCGGCAGTTTGCTCATGATCTACCGCACGATCCGGATGGTCAACAAGACCGATCTTCGAACGGCGTTCGTCAATGCCGGCGAGATCGTTCGCTTCGAGGAATGGCTCGGGCTGCCGTTCGAGGACAACCTGCAAGGTTTTCTGCTCGAACATCAAACGTTGATCAAACTGCTGAACCACTACTACATCTGGTTCCATTTCCCGATGGCGATCGGGCTGCTGTTGTGGTTGTACCTGCGCCACCACGATCGGTATGCGCCGATCCGCAACCTGATGGCGTTCGTCACCTTTGCGGCGCTGATCATCCACTTGGTATTCCCGCTCGCACCGCCACGCATGATGACCGGCTTCGTCGACACCATGCGCGAGTTCGGTCCCAGCATCTATCCGGCCAACGCCGTCGACGGAGCCGCCAACCAGATTGCCGGCCATGCCATCACTGCACTTCGGCTGGGCGATGATCGAGGCGATGGCAGTCGTGTCGGTGCTCAAGTCGCGTTGGCGATGGCTGATCGTGATCCACCCGGCCCTGATGACGCTGTCGATCATCGCCACAGCGAACCATTGGTGGATCGATGCAGCAGCGGCGGCCGTGATCGTGCTCGCAGCGGTGGGCTCGTGGCGCCTGTTGCAAGCATGGGCGGGAGAGCGCACGTTCGTGTGGACTCGGATGCGGTTCGAGACGCCGAGCCGGCATCGAGCGACTCGAGTCGTTCGCCAACGAAAGCGTCGACGAACACGCCAGTTCCTGAGGCTGGCCGGTTCAGTCGAGGGCGGAGCCGTCGAAGGTGTCGATCGTGGCGAACACGGCGACCGGCTCACGCTTGAGTTTGGTCGGCTGACGGACCGGGTATCCGAGAAACAACACGGCCGCCAGGGCATGGTCGGCCGGCAGGTTCAAGATGCCCGCCGCCTCGGGTTCGTGGCGCGCCAGGAACGTGGTCATCACGCCGCCCAGCCCACGCGATCGGGCGGCGAGCATGGCGTTCCAGCAGAAGGGGTAGATCGACGCACCTGGCACGATTGCGGTGCGCTCGAGGTCCTTGTCCATGGCCACGATCTTGGCGAGTTCGGCGGCGATCACGAGCACGACCGGGATCGACTCGATCCTGTCGAGCAGCGGATTCGGCGCATGCCTGATGTCGCTCGGCGTCCGGTAGTCGATCGAGTTGTACGGAACGACACCGTCGCGCTGGCTGGCTTTGTACTCGTCCCATACCGGTTGCATGAGCGCTGCCAGCGAGCGGCGGATCTTCGGGTCGTGAACCGACACCACCTTCCACGGCTGCCTGTTGCCGCCGGACGGGGCGAAACGGGCATCGTCGAGGATCTCCGTGACGACGCTGGCTGGCACCGGCTCGTCCTTGAAATCGCGGACGGCGCCGTTGGTGCGAAGCGCATGCCGGAGTTCCATCCGGTGAACCCTACTTCCCGCGTAATCGATCAGCCGGGCCAGATGACCGAGCCGTCCGGCGCGTACAGCGAGGCCAGGAGTTCGGGATCGAACCGTCCTTCGACCGGGGGCACACCCGTTTGGGCGTACACGCCGACGGCGTCGTAGGCGGCGATCTCGTTGGCGAGCGCGGTCGCGTCCGGAACGCCGGGAAAGGTGCCGGCTGGGGTGGTCGCCGTGATCAACTTGGCGTCGGTGTCCCACCGGAAGGTTTCGCCCTCGGGTGACAGGAAGTTGGGGTTGCCGTTGCCGTTGATCAGGTCGACCGCGATCTGCGCAGCAGCGGCGGGGTCGGCGATCGCGTCGGCCAGACCGCGCATCGTGGCACGCATGAAGTCGTGGGCGGCGGTCGGGTGCTCGGTCAGGAACTGTCGGTTCGTGTAGATCAATCCGAACGAGCCGGGGACGTCGTAGTCGGCGGGGTCGTAGAGATCGAAGTCGACGCCGGCCCGCTCGAGGGCGCCCGGTTCGTTGCTCTTCCAACCAGGGATCGCCGAGATGCCCTCGACCTCCCAGTGGGCGACCGGGTTGAACCCCTCCAGCAACAAGGTTTCGAAGTCGGTGCCTTCGACCAAACCCGCCTGGGCCAGCATGGCGGCAATGCTGGGCGGCAGTTTGCCCTTGACACCGATCGTCGTACCGGCGAGCTGTTCCAGCCCAGCGATCTCCGGCTTGACCATCAGGCTGTCGATGGCGACTCGCCCTTCGACCGCCAGGGCGACCAGGTCGGCCTCGTTGACAGCGGCGAACGTGGCGAGCTCGCTGAACGAACCCGATGATGAGAACTGGGCGTCGTTGCCGGCGACCAGCGGGTAGTTGGCCGTCGAGAACGACGCCGCGATGTCGACATCGAGACACAGTTCGTCGTAGTAGCCGTGGTGATCGGCAACGAGCACGTCGACGATCGAGGCGGTGGCGGCGAAGTCGAACCCGGTCAGGTAGCTGATCGTGCCGGCGGCCTTGTTCAGTTCGCACCGTTCCTCAGGGAACGCCTCTCCGGCAACGACGTCGAGGGCGACATCGAGCGCGGTGTCGCCTGGGGCATCGGTGGTCACCGTCTGTCCAACGCTGGTCGGCGTCGTCGTTGCAGGATCGGGGCTGTCGCTACCGCATGCGGCGGCAACCATGGCAAACGTGGTCAATGTGATGACGAGGGCGCGCTGGCGCAGCATCGTGGAATCCTCCAGGGGAGCGAATCGTGTTCGATTGGGTGGGGCCAGCACACGACGGGTGCGCACCGTTGCTAGAGATCGGCGTGGCACCCGTGTTCGTCGTGTGGGGCGAGCCTACCGACGGATCGCCGTTCTGGGTTTTCGTCAACGGTTGATGCGTCGTTGCGAGGCGTGCCAGCGCAGCAACCAGCGCTCCAGCACCAACACGGCGACCTGACCGAGGATTCCCAGTACCGCCGTACACAGAATCGTGGTCCACAAGATGCTGCCCTCGTTGAAGGCCACCGCTCGACGCCCGGCTTCGCCGAGGCCGTCGCTGCTGAGCGCCGCACCCTCGGCGAAGTAGGCGGCGGCCAACCCGAGTCCGACGTTGAAACGAGCAGCGGTGAACAACGACGGTAGTGCCGAGGGCAGCCGCAGCCGCCACAGCACCTCCCAGCGCGAAGCGTGGATCGAGGCGAACAGCTCGCGAGCGGCCGGATCGGCGCCGCGCATCCCGCCGACGGTGGCATACACGAAGGCCGGGACCGTCACGAAGGCGACCAGGAACAGGATCGATGGTGTGCCGCGCCCGAGCCACAGCACGATCGAGCTGATGTAGGCGACCCAGGGTGTCACCAGGATCAACACAAGCAACGGCTGGCTGGCGTGTTCGAGCGGGCGCACCGCCGCCAACACGGCGCCGAACGCCAGCGACACCACCAGCGAGATCGCGACACCGATCGCCAAGTGGCGGGCTGTGACCCAAATGTTGTCGAGATAGAAGCCCTGGGTTGTCGAGGAACGTCGACCCGATCTCGCTCGGTGGCAACAGCACGAACTTACGCACGTTGCGCAACCGCACGAAGCCCTCCCACACGGCCAGCAGCACGACGCCGCCGACGGTCGCCCAGAACGCCGCACTCTGACGCAGACGATCGATCACGACGATGCTCCCCGGTAGAGCAGATGACGCAACTCGGTCTCGATCGCGAAGAACGCCGGATCGTCCTCCAGTTCGGGCACCCGAGGGCGTGGGAGATCGACATCGACCATACCGACCACTCGACCCGGCCGTGAGGACAGCACGACGACGCGGTCCGACAGGAACACCGCCTCGGCGATCGAATGCGTGACGAACAGGACTCCTGTGTCGGTCGGCTCGCAGAGGGTTGCGAGCAGGTGCCGCATGTCGGCCCGGGTGATCTCGTCGAGCGCCGCGAACGGTTCGTCCAGCAACAGGTATGGGGCGTCGATCGCGAACGCCCGCACCAGGCCGACCCGTTGTTGCATGCCTCCGGACAACTCATGCGGGAAGGCATCCCGAAAGTCGGCCAGTCCGACGCGAGCGAGCAACTCGCCGACGTCGGGGAGTCCGGCCGGGTTGGCCCTGGCGTTGATGTCTTGAAGCAGGCGGGCGTTGGCCTCGACCGATCGCCATGGCAACAGGGCCGGCGATTGCGGTACCAGACCGAAACGTTTGCGGCGACGTGCCGAGTCCGGTGATTCGCCGTCGATCGTGATCGTGCCGCTGCTGGCCGGCTCGAGCCCTGCCAACAGTCGCAGCAGCGTCGTCTTGCCGCATCCACTCGGGCCGAGCAAGGTCACGATCTCGCCGGGGGCGACGCTGAGGTCGACCGGGGAGAGCGCCTCGACCGAGCCGAAACGCTTCGACACGCCAAGCGCCCGAATGCCGTGCACACTCCCATCACCCACGGCGCCGGACTGTATCGCTTGCGAGTCGGCGACCGGGTTGGTTGTGAGCGACGATCCGACGCCTCTAACCTTGCGAGGTCCGTTTGGGGCTCCGCCGTGATGGTGTGGCGCTGGCGCGATGCGATCGACCCACGAGGGTCGACGCGACCTCCAACTGGAAGGCACATCATCATGGCACTCACGCCGAAGGCAGACCTCGTCGCCAAGCACGGTTCGTCCGAGAACGACACCGGCTCCCCGGAAGTGCAGATCGCGCTCCTCACCGACCGCATCAAGCACCTCACCGAGCACCTCAAAGTGCACGCCAAGGATCACCACAGCCGGCGTGGCCTGTTGATGCTCGTCGGCCGTCGCCGCCGCATGCTCGACTACTTGCGTGGGATCGACGTCGAGCGCTATCGCAAGCTCATCCTAGAACTCGGCCTCCGCCGCTGAGGCTGAGGCGAGCCACCTTCGCCGATCGCTACGTTGCGTGAACGGCTCGTTGCCGAAAGGCAACTTCGCTGAGGCGAGCCACCTTCGCCGATCGCTGCGTTGCGTGAACGGCTCGTTGCCGAAAAGGCAACTTCGCTGAGGCGAGCCACCTTCGCCGATCGCTGCGTTGCGTGAACGACTCGTTGCCGAAAGGCAACTTCGTCGTCACGCGCCTTGCGCTCGACGAACGTGATCTCGCCTCAGGGGCTTTTGAAATGGTTGGTGGGTCTCGGCGCGCTGGTCACTTCAGGCAACTTCGTCGTCACGCGCCTTGCGCTCGACGAACGTGATCTCGCCTCAGGGGCTTTTGAAATGGTTGGTGGGTCTCGGCGCGCTGGTCACTTCAGGCAACTTCGTCGTCACGCGCCTTGCGCTCGACGAACGTGATCTCGCCTCAGGGTCATTGCTTGTTGGCTGGTTCTGGCCGCGGCTGTTGTTCTTGGCGATCGCGATGGATTGGGTGGTTGGTCTTGCGGAGGGGATTCGTGATTGACTCGGGTCATGATTCGCACTGCGGTTCTTGTGTCTGTGGGGTTGCTGACGGTCGCTGCTTGTAGCGGCGGGTCCGAGGTCACCACGTCGGCAAGCTTTGCTCCCGTTGCCAATTCGACTTCGACGACCGTTGTCGATACCACGACCACCGTCATCACCAGCACGGTGGCTCCCACCTCGACCGCTGCGCCGACCACGTTGGCTCCTGCCACGACCGTCGCACCCACCACCGTTCCGGTCACGGCTGCGCCGACAACGGCCGCACCCGCCCCGGCACCGACCACGACCGTGGCTGTTACCACGGTTCCCGTGACGGCCGCGCCGACCACGTTGGCGCCGCCTCCGCCCACCACCGTTGCGTGCCGAGTCGCCGGGCTCAACGACATCGTTCGTCGTGGGGATTGCGGCGACACCGTACGGTTCATCCAGGATCGGCTCACCGTGCTCGGCTTCCCGGCCGTTGCCGACGGTCAGTTCGGCCCAGGTACCGAGACCGCCGTGAAGAACTTCCAGACCTCGAGGGGCCTGGTCGCCGATGGGATCGTCGGTCCGCTCACCTGGGACAAGCTGGTCGAGGGCGGCATCGGCGACTGAGCCAACGCAGGGTCGCCGCGTTCGCTCGGTGGCATATCCACCGTTTGCCGGATCGTTCAGGTAGCCTGAGAACTCGGAACACGGAAGGTCCGTGTTCTGCACAACTGAGCAACCAAGGGTTGGTTGCCGGTTGCCGATTCCGTAGCACCGACTCCGAGTGCGTGCGGGCTTGCCAACTGGGAACCGGCTCGGTTGCTCCATCAGCGGCGATGGCAGTGTGCCGTCGTCTGAAAGGAGCCATTCGTGGCTGACCCCATTCGCGTTTCCGGTCCTGTTTCAGGGACCGACAAGACGCTCACATTTGAAACGGGCCGTTTCGCGCCCCAGAGTCAAGGTGCCGTCCTGGCATCGATCGGTGGCACGAGCGTGCTCACCACCGCCAACGCCGCCAAGGAAGCCCGACCGGGCATGGATTTCTTCCCGCTCACGGTCGATGTCGAAGAGCGTGCGTACGCGGCCGGCAAGATTCCCGGTTCGTTCTTCCGTCGTGAAGGCCGCCCGACCGAGGAGGCAATCCTCACCTGCCGTCTGACCGACCGTCCGCTGCGCCCGTCGTTCCCCGACGGCTTCCGCAACGAGACGCAGGTCGTCACCACGGTGATGGGCGCCGACCAGCACAATCCGCACGACATCTTGTCGATCAACGCTGCCTCGGCGGCGCTGGTGATCTCGCCGATCCCGTTCGACGGGCCGCTCGGCTCGGTTCGCATGGCGTACTCGACCGATGGTGAGTGGATTCCGCACCCGACCTACGAAGAGATCGAGGCCGGCACGTTCGAGCTCGTCGTCGCAGGCCGTGAACTCGACAACGGCGATGTCGCCGTGATGATGGTCGAGGCCGGCGGTACCGAGCAGAGCTTCTACTACTACGAAGACGGCGCGCCGAAGGTCGACGAGGCAGTTCTCGCCAGTGGGCTCGAAGCCTGCAAGGTATGGATCAAGGAATCGATCGCTCTGCAGCGCCAGTTGCTGGCCAGCGTGATCGCTACCCACGGCCCGATCGAGACGATGTCGTTCACCCCGTCGGTCGACTACAGCCCAGAGGTGTTCGCCGCCGTCGAAGGTGTCGCCACCGACCAGATCGCCAACGCAGTGACGATCTCGGCCAAGGCCGAGCGCAATGCCGCTACCGACGCTGCCGCCAACGAAGCGATCGCCGCCCTGTGCGGCGACGGTGCTGAGTTCGCCGGCCAGGAGAAGGGTGTCAAGGAAGCGATCCGCAGCCTCACCAAGAAGCTGGTGCGCAAGCGGATCGTCGACGACGGCCTTCGCATCGACGGCCGCGGGGTCGCAGACCTGCGTCCCGTCACCGCCGAAGTCGGCGTTCTGCCGACCGCTCACGGTTCAGGGCTGTTCCAGCGTGGCGAGACCCAGGTCCTCAACGTGCTCACGATGGCGATGCCGCGCATGAACCAGATGATCGATTCGCTGTCGCCGACCGAGACCAAGCGTTACCTGCACCACTACAACATGCCGCCGTGGGCGAACGGTGAGACCGGTCGTGTCGGTTCGCCGAAGCGCCGCGAGATCGGCCACGGTGCGCTCGCCGCCCGTGCGGTGCTGCCGGTCGTACCGAGCCAGGAAGACTTCGCCTACACGCTGCGTCTGGTCTCCGAGGTCATGTCGTCGAACGGTTCGACGTCGATGGCGTCGGTGTGCTCGAGCAGCCTGTCGCTGATGGATGCCGGCGTGCCGACCCGTGGCGCCGTTGCAGGCATCGCGATGGGGCTCGTCAAAGAGGGCGACAAGTACGTCACCCTGACCGACATCCTCGGTGCCGAAGACGCCTTCGGTGACATGGACTTCAAGGTCGCCGGCACCGCCGACGCGATCACCGCCCTGCAGCTCGACACCAAGATCGACGGCATCCCCGCCGACGTGCTGACCGCCGCTCTGGCGCAGGCCAGGGTGGCCCGGCTCGAGATCCTCGACGTGATGAACGCGGCGATCCCCGAGTCGCGCTCCGAGGTCGCCGAAACGGCACCGAAGATCAAGACGATCACGATCCCGATGGACAAGATCGGCGAGGTCATCGGACCCAAGGGCAAGGTCATCAACACGATCCAGCAGGAGACCGGCGCCGACATCAGCGTCGACGACGACGGTGCCCAGGGCTTCGTCACGATCGGCGCCGTCGAGGCGTGGCGGATGGAAGAGGCGATGAACGCTGTCATGGCGATCGTCGACCCGCCGAAGGCCGAGATCGGCAAGGTCTACATGGGCCGTGTCGTGAACATCACCAAGTTCGGTGCCTTCGTCAACATCCTCCCGGGCCGCGACGGCCTCGTGCACATCTCCAAGCTGGGCCGCGGCAAGCGGATCAACTCGGTCGAAGACGTGCTCGAACTCGGTCAGGAGATCGAGGTCAAGGTCGAGGAGATCGACGACCGCGGCAAGGTCAGCCTGGTCCCGGCCGGCGATCTGCCCGAGTCCGACGGCGATCAGTCATCGGCTCCCGCTTCAGACCGCGGCGACCGTGCGCCTCGCAACGATCGCAACGATCGCAACGATCGTGCGCCTCGCAGCGAGCGCAAAGAGAGCAGCGACAGCGGCTCGGATGTCGAGACGGTGTCGTTCGAAGACAACTTCGACGCCGAACTGGCTGGCGAGCTCGGCGACCTGGGTCCGGCGGGCGAGCGTCGCCCTGACGACCGTGGCGATCGCGGCGGCCGCCGCCGTCACCGCTGATTCCAGCGAACGATCATCACCGACTCGATCGGTGTGACGTCCCCGTCCGGTTCGCCGGGCGGGGACGTCCGCGTTCGCCGTGGGTTGAGCGGCTTTCGCCGATTGACTGGCAGCTTCCATGAGTGAGCGGATCATCCAGTTGCCATCGGGTCTCACGATCGCCGTCGAGTCGATGGTTTCGACTCGAACTGCAGCGATCGGCGTCTGGGTCGGCGTCGGCGCCCGCGACGAATCACCGACAAGAGGCGGGGATCTCTCACTTCCTCGAGCATCTCCTGTTCAAAGGCACCCGACGCTCGAACGGCGATCGAGATCTCGCAAACCGTCGATCGCGTCGGTGGCGACATCAACGCCTTCACCTCCAAGGAGTACACGGCGTACTACTGCCGGATGCCGGCGCGGTTCGTGCAGACCGGGATCGAACTGCTTGGTGAGGTCCTGACATCGCCGGCGATGCGTGATGACGACATCGAGAGCGAACGCCAGGTCATCCTCGAAGAGCTGGCGATGGACGACGACAGCCCCGAAGATGTCGTACACCGAGCCTTCAGCGCTGCCGTCTTCGGCGACCACCCGCTCGGGCGTGACACCGCCGGTGACCGCAGGAGTGTGTTGAACCTGCGGCCCGATGACCTGCGGCGCTTCTACGGTGACCGCTACCGCACGGCCAACACCGTCGTCTCGATCGCCGGTGCTGTGGACCCCGACGAGGTGATCGACCAGATCACCAAAGCGTTCGACGCGATGCCCGAAGGCGACGGTTCAGCAGCTCGCGCTGCTCCCGACCCGATGCCGACCGATGCGCCGACACCGATCAGGATCGACGATGACACCGAACAGGTCCACCTCGTGATCGGCGGGCGGGCGTTGGCCCGCGACGACGCCGACCGGGAGGCCCTCGACGTCGCCAACCATGTGCTGGGCGGCGGCCTGTCGAGTCGGCTGTTCGACGAGATCCGCGAACGCCGCGGCCTGGCGTACTCGGTGTTCTCGTCCGCTGCCGGCTTCGGCGACACCGGCGCGTGGTCGGTGTATGCCGGCACGATGCCGGCCCACGCCGACCAGGTGTGCGAACTCGTTCACCGTGAGCTGGAGCGGTTGATCGCCGACGGCATCACCGCTGACGAACTCGACATCGCCAAGGGCTACTTGGCCGGATCGTACGAGATGGGCCTCGAGGATTCGGGAGCTCGGATGTCGCGGCTGGGCGGCCAGTTGACGTTGCTCGGCGAGGTTCGCAGTGTCGAGTCACAGATCGACCGGTGGTCGGCAGTGACCAGCGACGACGTCGACCGGGTCGTGCACCGCGTCTATGCCGCCGCCCAACCCGTCACCGTCTCACTCGGGCCCACCTGAACCCAGGTCCACCGATGGTGCCAGGCACGAACCGTCATTCATGACGGAGTGTGCCTGACACCAAGCGTCACGGCTACGGTCGGTGGCGTGAGCGACACGATTCGAGTCGGGGTGAACGGGGCCGGCGGGCGGATGGGCACATCGGTGTGCAACGCCGTGCACGCCGACCCGGCGCTCGACTTCGTGGCGGCCGTCGACATGCGCACCTCCGCAGCCTCCTTCCACGGGATTCCGATCTCGACCGAGCTGCGCGCCTTCGCCGAGGCGGAATGCGACGTCGTCGTCGATTTCACCGTGGCAGAGGCAGCCAGAGTCACGTTGCCGTGGCTGGCGATGCACGACATCCACGCCGTCGTGGGCACCACCGGGCTCAGCGACGACGATGTGGGCGACTTGCGGTCGGCGTTCGGTAGCGGACCAGCGCATTGCCTGGTGGCAGCCAACTTCGCGATCTCGGCTGTGCTGATGATGCGGTTCGCCGAGATGGCAGCACCGTACTTCGACACCGCAGAGATCATCGAGTACCACCACGACCGCAAGATCGACGCCCCATCGGGCACTGCGATCGCCACCGCTGCTCGAATGGGAGAGGCGCGTGGTGACCTGGCGTGGGGTGCCGACCCGACCGAACACGAGGTCTATCCCGGTGCCCGCGGCGGCGTCGGGCCAACCGGCATCCGAGTCCACGCTGTGCGAATGCACGGCATGATCGCCCACCAAGAGGTCATCCTCGGAGCACTCGGTCAGTCGCTCACGATCCGCCAGGACAGCTACGACCGAGAAAGCTTCATGCCCGGCGTCGTGCTGGCCTGCAAGCGGATCGGCGAGCACCCCGGCGTCACGATCGGCCTCGACGGCCTGCTCGGTCTCTGACCGCCCGACCGATCAGCCGGATCTGATCAGGACGTGCCGCGCCGGAAGTTGCGGGCGTTGACCAGCAGCACGAGGGCGACCGAGATGCCGACCGCCCACCACGAGTACTTTTGGAGCCAGCCCACGAAGTCGGCGAGTTCGTCCTCGAAAACCTGGGCCAGCCACCAGATCAGTGCCAAGCGGGCGAAGATCCCGACCGTCAACAGCGCCGCCAGGCGACGCCACGGGGTGCGATGGACACCACTCAGGGCGGCGACCAGATTGCTGCCGGCGAAGACCGGGATGATCACCCATTCCGCCTTGGCGAACCCTCGGTTGAACTGCTCGAGTGCCTCCGGGGTGACCCCGAGGTACTTGATGAACCAGCGCAGCGCTTCATCGGCGTAGGCCCGCCCGATCAGGTGGCAGACCACGAACGCCAGGCCGATCCGGAGCGAACCGACGATCCAATAGAAAGGCGTCGAGACGTCGGCGCCGAGCGCCAGAACCAGGTAACGATTTCGCGACGACAGCGCCAGGAGGGCCTCCGGGCTCGACACCAGCAACCTGCCCCACATCGCACCGGCGACGTTGGTGCACACCACCAGAGCCACGAACCCAGCCAACGTGAAAGGCGCCCACGGAGGCTTCGTGTGAATGGTGGCGGCCTCGCTCATCGCGCTGACGCTATCGCCAGGCTGAACGCCGCTCTCTCGGCGATGCCTGCCATCACGAGTCGAGTTGGTCGCCGAGGTGCATGGCGTGGACCACGCCCCAAGCCGCCTGCCGCGAGGAATCGTGACCGGTCACCGCGAGCAGGAACGGTATCCGCCCGACGGCCAGCAACGTGCTGGCGCGAGTCGCCGTGACGGTGGCGGTCCGCGGCACGTCGGCCAGCAGGGCGACCTCGCCGAACGCGCTTCCACGCTCGGCCGTGTGCTTCAGTTCGCCATGGCTCGATATCTCCAGCGAACCGTCGGCGACGATGAAGTAGTGATCTCCACGGTCGCCTTGCCGGATCAGCACCTCACCGGGCTGGACGACGACCTCCTC
This sequence comes from uncultured Acidimicrobiaceae bacterium, assembly GCA_963700265.1. Taxonomy (GTDB): domain Bacteria; phylum Actinomycetota; class Acidimicrobiia; order Acidimicrobiales; family Ilumatobacteraceae; genus Ilumatobacter. Next base: position 661,565 of record CAVOWX010000018.1, read on the forward strand.
GGCCATCCGGGCAACCGTTTCGAGTACGCCGGCCGGCAACGGCGAGAACACCGGGTCGCGGCGGAACAGACTCATCGCAACGACGGGTATGTCGGCGCTGTCGTCGGCGCTTCGAAGCGAGGCGCTCGTGAGCACCAGCAGGAGCACGAAGAATCCAGCCACTCCGTACATCGCCGCTTCGACGCCGCCGACGGCGATCAGGACCTGGGCCACGACCGACCCGAGCAGCACGGCGATCCCTGCCGTCGATTCCAGCACACCGAACACCAGACTCAACTCGTTGGGCGGTGCCGAACGCTGCAGCATCATCCTCGCCAAGAGGTCGAGCGACGATCGGCTGAGCCCGAGCAGCGGGAGCGTGATCATGGCGACGACGACGGTCATCGAGGCGCCAAACACGATGCTCATGGCGACGACCATGACGAGTGAGCCGATCAGGAACGAGGCCAATCGCTGACGCCGTACCAACACGGTCGTCACTCCGACGCTCAGCACGGCACCGATACCGAACATCGCGCTCAGTACGCCTGCGCCGGCTTCGCCCATGTCGAGCACTTCCTCGGCGGAGACGACCATCACGAGATCGAGTGCTCCGACCAGGAAGAACTGCCCGCCGGCGATGATCATCACGCCCAATGCACCCGGCCGTCTGCGCAGCGCTGCGACAGCATGCAACGACGTGCGGATCGCACCGTGGTTGGCTGCACTCCGGATCGGGGGAGGATCGGTGGCGCGTCCGACGGCAGCCAGCAGTGTGGCCGATACGGCGAGCACGGCGCAGCCGGCCAACGCTGTTCGAGCCCCGTCGATCGTCAGCAGCACCGTGGCGATCAGCGGGCCGACGAGCACAGCGGCGCTCTCGGCGTACCCCACCCACAGGTTGGCGACCGTGAGCTCTCGCGAGGAGCGCACCATCGCCGGAAGCAGCACCGCACCCGCTGGTCGCAAGGTGGTCGTCGCTCCCAGCGCCACCATCGTCCCCGCCACCGCAACCCAGGTTGGCAACCCCTGGTAGGCGCCGATCGCTGAGATGCCGTAGCCGATCGTCTGGGCGGCCAAGCCTGCCAGTCTGACGCGGCTCGGTCGGTAGCGCTCGGCCATTTGTCCTGCAAACGGAGCGACGAGCACATAGGGCACGAGTATCGCTATCGATGCGAAGCCGGTCGCCCTGGCGCCACTGAGTTCGTTGACGTACACGAGCAGTCCGATGAACACGGTCCACTCGGCGTTGACGGCGAGCAAATGCGACCCGACGTACCGAACGAGTGAGTGGTTGCCGAGTGCGACTCGATGAGCTTGCCACTGACCCGCCACGCACAGAAGCTAGTGGGTCACGGGCTCGCCGGATCGCACCTGCTGTCTACAGGCGGCCGTAGGGTGGCGCATCTGAGCAGGGAACGGGTCGGCTGTGGCACGGCACCGGCGCTCGGCTACCTTCGGGCGTCATGCAAGGCTTGATGCAGGATGTTCCACTCACGATCACCCATCTGTTCGATCGTGCTGAGCGGTATCACGGACACAAGACGATCGTCACCGCGGCCGGGGGCGAGCGACAGCGCACCGACTACGCGACCTGGGCCGGCCGCACCCGCCGCCTCGGAGGGGTACTCGACACGCTCGGCATCAGCGAATCGGGCCGAGTGGGAACATTCGCCTGGAACACGGCCCGCCACCTCGAGCTGTACTTCGGTGCGCCGTGCACCGGTCGGGTGCTGCACACGCTCAACATCCGGCTCTTCCCGGAGCAGTTGACGTACATCGTCAACCACGCCGATGACGAGGTCATCTTCGTCGACCGATCCTTGCTGGCGATGCTGGCCCCGCTGCTCCCCACGTTCGAGCGGCTGAAGCACCTGGTGTTGATGGACGATGGCGCCGGAGTGATTCCCGATGATCTGGGGGGCCACGAGCTACTCGACTACGAGGGGTTGCTGGCAGCTGCAGATCCGGTCGACTTCCACGTCGACGACGAGCATCGCGCCGCCAGCATGTGCTACACGAGCGGTACCACCGGCAACCCGAAGGGTGTCCTCTATAGTCATCGCAGCACCTTCTTGCACACGTTCGGGGCGATGACCGCCGACTCGCTCGGTGCCCGCGAGTCCGACGTGATCCTGCCGGTCGTGCCGATGTTCCATGCCAACGCCTGGGGTCTCGCACACGCAGCCGTAGCGACTGGAGCGTCGCTGGTGATGCCCGGAGCCGATCTGTCGGGCAAGGCGCTCGCCGATCTGATCGTGGATGAACGCGTCACGGTGGCGGCCGGTGTTCCGACGATCTGGATGCAGGTGCTCCCTGAATTGAAGGACCGCGACTGTTCCAGCTTGCGGGCGATTCCGTGCGGCGGATCGGCGGTACCGAAGGCACTCTCGGAGGCGTATCGCCAGCAGACCGGGCTGCCGATCCTGCAGGCATGGGGGATGACGGAGACCAGCCCGATCGCCGCCGTGTGCCAGCTCGATGCCGATGAGGCCACGCTGCCGGTCGACGAGCAGGCGGAGCTGCGCACGATGGTGGGCCGAATCAGCTTTGGCGCTGAGATGCGGGTCGTCGACCCCGACTCGCAGGCCGGAGTGCCGTGGGACGGCGAGAGCAGCGGCGAACTCCAGTGCCGGGGCAACTGGATCGCCGCCACCTACTACGACGATGAGCGTGCCGGTGAGAGCTTCACCGACGACGGCTGGTTGCGAACCGGCGATGTGGCGACGGTCGATGGACGCGGCCGGATCCGCCTGGTCGATCGCACCAAGGACCTGATCAAGTCGGGCGGCGAGTGGATCTCGTCGGTCGAGCTGGAGAACGAGCTCATGGCGCACCCCAAGATCGCCGAGGCGGCGGTGATCGGGGTCACCCACCCGCGCTGGTCCGAGCGCCCCTTGGCCTGTGTGGTGCCGGTCGCCGGGGAAATCGTGACGAAAGAGGAGATCCTCGAATACCTTGCGGGCAAGATTGCCAAGTGGCAGTTGCCCGATGACGTCGTGTTCATCGATGAGGTCCCCAAGACCAGCGTCGGGAAATTCTCCAAGAAGACCCTCCGAGAACGGTTTGCCATGTACGAATTGCCGACAGCATGACCCACGCACATCGCCGCCCGATGGCGATCATCGCAGGCATCGCGCTGACCGTCTCCGCCTGTGCTGACGATGGTCCCGATGCTGCTGCGCAAGCGGAACGGGTCGCCACCCTGGCGGCCGAGTATCGCGCCAGCCAGACCACTACCACCGTCCCGGTGGCTGCCACCGAGCCGGCCGGAACGGCGACGGCCCCGACCGAGACCGAGGCCCCAGAGCCGACCGTGCCGTCCGTCGAGCCGACCGGCGTCGTCATCCCGGTGATCGCCCTCGACAACAGCTTTCGCCCGCAGGTGATCGAGATCTCGGTCGGCGACGAGGTGTTGTGGGAGAACCGCGGGCTCAACGAGCACAACGTACTCTCGGTCGTCGGCGACAACTGGGGGATCGAGGTCGAGGACTTCCAGCCCGGTGGTATCTACTCGCACGTGTTCACCGAGCCGGGCGAGTACTCGTACTTCTGCTCGATCCACGGCAACGAGACGATCGGGATGGTCGGCACGATCATCGTGTCGCCCTGACCTGAACCGGTTTGAACCGGTCGAACCGGCGCCACGCAGGAATCGTCGGCGTCAGGGCGCTTCGACTAGAAACGATCGGATGTTGAAGACCACCCAGCGTTCGGTTTCGCGAACGATTGCACTGTTCGTCGTCGGCGCAGTCGTCGCCGCCAGTTGTGGCGGAGGCGACGACGACACGTCCACCGCCACCGATCCGCCCGCCGTGGAGACCACGCCGGCCACCGACCCACCGGCCACCGACCCACCCGCCACCGACCCGCCGGCGACCGACCCACCCGCCGCCGACCCGGTCGTGACCGAGCCGGCCGCCCCAGGTGACGACGGCGTGCTCGAGGTTCCCGGTGAGTTCGCCACGATTCAGGACGCGGTCGATGCCGCCGCCGAAGGCGACCTCGTTCTGATCTCGGAAGGCACGTACGTCGAAGCGGTCGACGTGACCACCAACAACCTCACGATCCGGGGCGTCGATCGCGACGGAGTGGTACTCGACGGAGAGCTCGAACTCGACAACGGCATCCGGGTGCTCGGTGCCAAGGGCGTGGCCGTCGAGAACCTGACCGCCATGAACTACACCAACAACGGCGTGTTCTGGGTGTCGTCGACCGGCTACCGGGCGTCGTACATCACGACCTATCGCACCGGCGACTACGGCATCTACGCCTTCGACTCGGTCGGCGGTCAGATCGAGTACACGCACACGATCGGCAGCCGCGACGCGGGGATCTACATCGGACAGTGCTACCCCTGCGATGCCGTCATCGATCACGCCATCTCGTCGAACAACGGGCTCGGCTACTCGGGCACCAACTCGGGTGGCAACCTGCTGATCGTCAACTCGACCTGGCACAACAACCGGGCCGGCATCGTGCCGAACTCCGGCAGCTACGAGTTGTGCTACCCCGAGCGCGAGACCACGATCGTCGGCAACCTGTTGTACGACAACAACCAGACCGACACGGCGGCGATCAACGATGCGCTGCTGGCACAGGGCAACGGAATCGTCGTGCCCGGCGGGATCGGCAACGTGATCGAGCGCAATCGGATCGACAATCACTTCCGGACCGGGATCGGCCTCGTGCCGTATCTCGAGGTGACTCCGAACGACGACATTCCGACCCCCGACGAATGGGATGTCACCTGCGACGAGCAGAAGCAACAGCCGGTCGTGATTCCCGAGGGTCCGCTGCTGTGGGATTCGTTCAACAACGTCGTTCGTGACAACGTCATCACCAACAGCGGTGAGGCCGACATCGCGATCGCCTCGGTGGGCAGCGACATCTCCACGTTCGGGAACTGCTTCAGCGGGAACGACATCACTACATCGGCTCCCCTCGACCTCCAGGCGCTCAGCCCCTGCGACGGCGAGGGAAGCGGCGGCGACTGGACCGCCGGGGATCTCGGTGTGCTGCGTTGGTTGGAGGAGCAGGCCAGCCTCCCCGGCGAGGTCGACTGGCGCGAGGCGCCGCTGCCCCCGCTCGGCAAGCACGACAACATGCCCGACGCCGCAACTGCGCCCGCCCGGCCGGCCACCGACGTGCCGTTCGCGGTCGACCTCGATGCGATCACGGTTCCCGACCTTCCGTCCAGCTGACCGGCTGGCGCTCGTCGTACTGCTCGTCGTCACGGCGTGCGGGTCCGGTGATGCCGGACCGCCGTCGGGCGCCGCCCAGCCGTTCAGCGCCCCCGACAGGGTGATCTCGGGGCCACAGGGCCGGGTCGGCCAGTTCGCGGTGGTGTGCGGGCTGAGCCATTTCCTGCCAGACGACCCGATCGTTCATCCGGACGACCCTGGTGGCAGCCACCTGCACCAGTTCTTCGGCGCCGTCGACGCCGGCGCTGACGCGACCGAGGTGATGCTGCTGGCGGGCGATACCACGTGCGACCAGCGCGCCGACACGGCGTCGTATTGGTCGCCGGTGCTGATCGACGCCGACCAGAACGTGATCGAACCGATCCAGGCGGTCGCCTACTACCGTGCCGGCCCCGACGTCGATCCACTCGATGTGGTGTCATACCCGCCCGGCATGATGTTGGTGGCCGGCGACCACACGGCGGTCGAGCCACAACCGCTCTCGGTCGTGTCGTGGTCGTGCTTCACCGGCGGCGAACGGTCGGTCACCCCACCCGACTGCAGCGATGCCCCGAGCCTGCGGCTCACGATCACGTTCCAGGACTGCTGGGACGGCGAGCACATTCGTAGTCCGATCGTTCCCGAGCCGGGCCGCCATGTGGCGTACTCGGCAGCGGGGGAGTGCCCAGACACCCATCCCGTACACCTGCTGCAACTCCAGCTGGCGATCGACTTCCCGGTGGTTCCGGCCGACCAACTGGCCGCGCTGGCGCTGTCATCCGGTGACATCTTGTCGGGCCACGCCGACTTCTGGAACACCTGGGATCAGGCGAAACTCGACAACGAGGTCACACAGTGCCTGCACCGCAACCTCCCGTGCGCGGATCAGGCGGTCGAATGCGGGTAGACCTCCGGTCACATGCGGCCGGCGTCTACCACGCGTTGTAGGAACTGTTGGGTGCGTTGTTCTTGGGGGTTGCTGAACAACTGGTCGGGTGGGGCGTCTTCGAGGATTCGGCCCTTGTGCAAGAAGCACACCCGGTCGGCGATCTCGCGGGCGAACCCCATCTCGTGGGTCGCCAACAGCATCGTCATTCCCTCACGTTTGAGGTCGCGCACGACGTCGAGCACCTCGCCGATCAGCTCCGGGTCGAGTGCCGAGGTGATCTCGTCGAGCAACATCACCTCTGGGTTCATCGCCAACGACCGGGCGATCGCCACGCGCTGCTGCTGGCCACCGCTGAGATGATCGGGATAGGCGTCGGCCCGGTCGACCAGGTCGAGCCGCTCGAGCAGCGCCCTGGCCTGATCGCGGGCTGTGGCGGCGTCGACACCGAGCACCTTGCGGGGCCCGATCGAGACGTTGTCGACGACCGACATGTGCGGAAACAGGTTGAAGCTCTGGAACACCATCCCGATCCGCCGTCTGATCGGATCGGGGTCGCGGCCGGGCTCGGAGATGTCGTCGCCGTCGAGCAGGATCTTGCCGTCGTCGATCGGCTCGAGCAGGTTGATGCAGCGCAGCAGCGTGCTCTTGCCCGAACCGGACGCACCGATCAGGCAGATCACTTCGCTCTGAGCGACGTCGAGGTCCATCTCGTCCAGCACACGATTCGTGCCGAACGACTTGACGACACCGGTGATCTGAAGCTTCATGCGATCGCCGTTCCGCCGGTGCGCCGCCGTTGGCGTGCCATCAGATAGTCAGCCGTGCGGGTGAGCGGGATCGTGACCGCCAAGAAGATCAGGGCGGCGCCGACGTACGGCGTGAAGTTCGCAAACAATGACTTCTCGATGCCTGCCTTGCGCAGGATCTCGACCGGCCCGATCAAGCTGACGAGTGCAACGTCCTTCTGGAGGCTGATGAAGTCGTTCATCAGCGGCGGCACGACACGACGCACCGCCTGCGGCAGCACGATCGAGCGCATCGTCTGGCCGTTCGTCATTCCCAACGAGCGGGCGGCGGCACGCTGGCTCTCGTGGACGCTCTCGATTCCTGCTCGAAACACCTCGGACACGTACGCCGAATACGCCAGGATCAGCGCGACGGAGCCCCAGATCACCGGGCGCCCCCACTCGCGCGAGAGCCCGAGCCCGGGAACCCCGAAACCGATCAGGTAGATCGTGAGAATCACCGGGATGCCCCTGAAGACGTCGGTGTAGATCGCCGCGAATGCACGCAAGGGAAACAGAGCCGGATTGCGGGCATTGCGGGCCAGCGCGATCAGCAATGCCAAGGCGAAGATGCAAGGCACGGCGACCAGGAAGATCTTGACGTCGAGCCAGAACGCCTTGACGAGATCGGGGAACGTGTCGACGAACACCTCGCCGTCGAAGAACGATCGCTTGACCTTCGGCCAGCCGGGGGTGAGCGGCACGAGCACGATCACCGCCGTGATGGCGATGATCGTGCTCGTCGCAGCGATCAGCAATGATCGCTTCTTCTGCGCCCGTTCGTAGGCCTGGCGGCGGGTCAAGGTGTCGATGACAGGTCCACGTTCAGATGTGTCGGTTGGTTCGCCGCGATCAGCCGACCGGAATGATCGGAGCGCTCATCTCGGTCGCCATCCACTTCTCGGTGATGGTGTCGAGTTCGCCGGAGTCCTTGAGCGACTTGAGGGCGGCGTTGACACAGCTCGCCAACGGGTTGCCCTTCTCCATCACCAGACCGAACTCGTCGGTGGTGCCGCCTGCGGACGCCGGGAACTGGCCCGTCACGACGGAGCCCTCGATCTCGACGGCCGAGATGTAGAAGGCGGTCGGCAGGTCGACCACGATGGCGTCGATCTGGTTGGCCTCGAGTGCCGCCTTGGCGGCGACGTTGTCGTCGTAGACGAACACGTCCTGGCTGGGCTTGATCACGTCGTTGACGAACTGCAAGCTGGTGGTGCCGGTCTGCACGCCGAACTTGACATCCTTGAGGTCGTCGAGCGAGGTGGCACCTTCAGCGGCCGAGCCGACGAGCCCGACGATCGCCTGGTTGCTGGTGTAGTACGGGTCGGAGAAGGTGATCGTTTCGGCCCGCTCGGGCTTGATCGAGTACTGCTGGAGGTTGAAGTCGAAGCTCTTGGCTCCCGGTTGGATCGCCTCGTCGAACGTGGTGCGGACCCACTTGACGGCGTCGTCGGCGTAACCCATCTCGCCGGCTACCGCCCAACCGACGGCGGACTCGAAGCCCATCTTGTTCTCTGGCGCATTGTCGACCACGTACGGCGGGAAGGCCGGCTCGCCTGTGCCGATCGTGAGCACGCCTTCGGTGATCGTGTTGTCGCAGCCATCGGCCGAACCCGAACCGTTGCCGTCGTCGTCACCTCCGCAGGCGACGGCCACCAGGCCGATGACGAGCAGGGGTGCGATGAGTGAGCGTCGCATTGGTTGTCTCCGTTCTTTCCAGTTGTTCACGCTGAGACATGCAAACGTACCAATCACGTCACGCCGATCGGTCGATCGCGGGGGAGCCCACCGCCGGCAACGTCGGCCGTTAGTCTCGCCAGCATGCGAGTCCGCCGGTCAAAGCCGCCGACCATCGCGCCGTGGTCGTCGCCGACGATGACGCCGACGAATGGCTTGGGCTTCCCATCGATCTGGGTGGGCGCCTTCCGGAGTGCTGCCGAATGGAATGCCGACGTTGCCGAGCGCGATGCCACGCTGGCCGTGTTCGACGACATCGACGATCGCATGATGCGGTCGCGTCACTCGTTCGACATTCGAGGGTGGTGCGCAGTCTGTGATGGCGTGCGACCGATGGCGGTCGCCTGGCATCTCGGCAATGTCGATGGGCGAGGGTCGGTCAACCCGGCGTGGACGTTGAACGCCTGTTGCCACGAGTGCGGGCTGGTCAGTCGAATGCGAGCACTGGTCGACTATCTCCGAACGTTCGCAGCACCCGTCGAAGCCGCCTACGTCGCCGAACGTGTGACCGAGTGCTTTCCGGTGTTCGACCGCCTGTTTCCCGGAATCGTTGGCTCCGAGTTCCTCGGTGACGACCACGTCGGCGGATCGGAGTACATGCAGGACTCGGGCGTCAGCGTTCGGCATGAGGACATGACCAAGCTGTCGTTCGCCGACCAACAGTTCGATCTCGTCATCACGCAGGACGTCTTCGAACACATACCTGATTTCGCGGCGGCGTTTTCCGAATGTCGGCGAGTCCTGCGGCGCTCTGGCCGGCTGGTGTTCACGGTTCCGTTCTTTGCGCATCTGGCGACCACGGAAGTTCGTGCGACCGTCGATGCCGCCGGCACCGTGCAGCACCTCTTGCCGCCGGAGGTTCACGGCAATCCGATCGGCGATGGATCGCTGTGTTTCCAACATCTCGGATGGGACATGCTCGACGCCTTGCACAACGCCGGGTTCGCCGATGCGTGCGCCCACATGTACTGGGGCCCGTGGGCGGGCCACATGGGGTACCCGTGCTTCGTCATCGAAGCGCGCTGCTCGGCCTGAACTGACGAGTTGACGGTGAGACGGTTTTCGTCTTAGTGTCTCACGGATGGGCGCCGAACGCGGTGGAAGCGCGGATTCTCGATGCGGCCAAGCGGTGCTGCGAGAAATGGGGCGTCGCCAAGGTCACGATCGACGACATCGCCGGCGCCAGCGGGGTCTCGCGTGCGACGCTCTACCGCCACTTCCCCGGCGGCAAAGAGGTCTTGTTCGATGCACTTCGGGTGCATCAGCTGACCGAGTTCTTTGATCGCCTGACCGATCAAGCCGCAGGCGTCGGTGACTTCGAGGACCTACTCGTGCGCTTGATCGTCACGGCGACACGAGAACTGCGTGATGATCAACACCTGGCGATCATGCTCGGTTCCGAGCCGGGCGAAATGCTGAGCCAACTCACCGTCGAAGGTTTGCCGCGCACGATTCGAGTTGCCACCCACTATCTCACGCCGCTGGTCCGCCCGTTTCTGAGCGAGCACGAGTCGGCGGTTGCGATCGACCTGCTGGTACGTCTCACGATCTCCTATTTCCTGGCGCCGAGCGACACGATCGACCTCGGCGACCCAGCATCCGCCCGCCAATTCATCCAACCCGGCCTTGCCGCCCTCGCGTTCGCGCGCATCTGAACCAGGAGCCCCCACAGCATGAGCACCACCCACTCGTCCAACGAAGAGATCATCGGTCGCGATGAGATCAACGACATCGAGGCGATCCTCTCGGTCACCAATACCGACGTCGACGAGGTGCAGCACATCGTCAAGGACAACGCCGACGCGATCTTCACCTGGGACTACTCACTGGCGCGACCGCAGTTGCGCAAGCTGTACGAGAAGGCCAAGGTCGGGCAGTGGAACTCCACCACCGATCTCGACTGGGACACCGACATCGACATCGAAAAGGTCGTCTCGAGCTGACCAGTCCGCAGCGGCGTCGGGCTTGACCGTCGGCCACTACGACGGGACCGTCGTCGAGAAATGGGGTGACAAGGAGTGGCTCGAGTTCGGCATCGATCAGCGTCGCTGGACCTTGTCGCAGTTCCTGCACGGCGAACAGGGTGCCCTGCTGTGCACCGCCAAGATCGTCGAGACCGTGCCGTGGTACGACGCCAAGCTGTACGCCTCGACGCAGGTCGTCGACGAGGCCCGCCACGTCGAGGTGTTCGCCCGCTATCTCGACGAGAAGATGGGGGGCGGCTTCCAGGTCAACGCCCACCTGCGAATGCTGCTCGACGACATCATCAACGACAGCCGCTGGGACATGACGTATCTCGGTATGCAGGTGATGGTCGAGGGGCTTGCCCTGGCGGCGTTCGGCTTCATGCATCAGATGACCGACGAGCCGCTGCTCAAGAAGCTGCTGCGCTACGTGATGAGCGACGAGGCCCGCCACGTCGCCTTCGGCGTGCTGTCGCTCAAAGAGGTCTACGAGGGCATGACCGACGCCGAGATGAAGGACCGTCAGGAGTTCGCCTTCGAGGCGGCGATCCGCATGCGCGACCGCTTCTTGTCGCAAGAGGTCTGGGAGAAGCACGGCGTCAATCCACGTGACGTGGTGCCGTTGGTGCTCAAGGATCCGACCAGGGACATCTTCCAGCAGATGCTGTTCAGCAAGATTGTTCCGAACTGCAAGAAGCTGGGTCTGCTCGACCGCAACGACCAGTGGCTGCGGCGTCGCTTCGAAGAGATGAATGTGATCCAGTTCGAGGATTGGGAAGACACCGGAACCGAGTATCTCAAGTTCGAACTCGACGCAACCGAGCCCGACGCCATCGGTCAGGCGATGGAGGCTGCCGCCGCCAGCGCAGGTGACTGAACGGCACTAGCAATACAAGTTACATACAAGTATGCTTCGGGCATGTCAGATTGGGACCCGGTCCAGTACGAACGATTCAAAGCCCAACGATCGCAACCGTTCTGGGATCTCGTGGCACTGGTCGATCCTGACGGTGTCGAGCGCGGCGTCGATCTCGGGTGCGGCACCGGTGAACTGACAGCGGCAGCCGCCGATCGGCTCGACATCGCCGAACTGGTCGGCGTCGACAACTCGCCGGCGATGCTCGAATCCGCCAGCGAGGTCGCGTCCGGGCGAGTTCGCTTCGAGGTCGGTGACATCGCGGCATGGACGAGTGCCGGCGACCGCGACCTGGTGCTTGCCAACGCCTCGCTGCAATGGGTCCCCGACCATCCGACGGTGTTGGCGCGCTGGGTCGCCGGCCTGCGACCAGGTGGACAACTGGCAGTTCAGGTTCCGTCCAACGGCGACCATCACTCTCACCTGGCGAGTGCGCATGTTGCGACACTCGAGCCGTTCGCATCGGCGTTCGGGGGCGACCCGCCGCCCGACCCTGTCGTCGGCAACGTGCTGGCACCCGAGCGGTACTCGGCCCTGCTGTACGAGTTGGGGATCGCCGAACCGCACGTACGACTTCAGGTGTATCCGCACGTGATGCCGTCGACCGAGAGCGTCGTCGAATGGACGAAAGGCACGTCGCTGACGCGGTTCTTCAAGCGTCTCCCGGCCGAGTTGCATGATCCGTTCGTCGATGCCTACCGGGCCGAGCTGCTGGCCCGGCTCGGCCACCACGAGCCGTACCTGTTCGCCTTCAAGCGAATCCTGATGTGGGGTCGAACTACTCGGGGGTGACGTAGGCGGCGGTGAGCCCTCCATCGACCTGGAGGTTGGCGCCGGTCATGTAGCTCGACTCGTCGCTGGCCAGGAAGAGCGCTGCGTTGGCCATCTCGCTGGCCTGACCGAACCGACCCATCGGCACGTGCACCAGCCGGCGCTGGCGTTTCTGCTCGGTGTCGAGGAACGACATCAGCATCTCGGTCTGGAGTGGACCGGGGGAGAGGGCGTTGACGCGGATGCCCTCACGGGCGTGGACCACCGCCAATTCCCGGGTCAGCGCCAACACGGCGCCTTTCGACGCCGTGTAGGCGATCTGCGGTGTCGCCGCACCGACCGAAGCCACGAACGAGGCCGTGTTGATGATCGACCCACCGCCGGCCCGACGCAACGCCGGAATGCCGTGTCGACAACACAGGATCACGCCCTTGACGTTGATCGCAAGAGTTCGCTCGATGATCTCGTCGCTCGTGGCGACCGCGTCGTCGTCTCCGGACAGCATGACACCGGCGTTGTTGAAGACGATGTCGACACGCCCGAACGTCTGCTCGGCGGCGGCGAACATGGCGGCGACGGAGTCGCTGTCGGTCACGTCGACGGTGATGCTGACCATCGTTCCGCCGGAATCTGCAACCAATCGAGCGGTTTCGTCGTTGGTGGCCGCCACCACGTCGCCGCCGACGATCGTGGCGCCCTCCTCGGCGAACCGCAGGGCGGTGGCGCGGCCGATTCCGCCGGCGGTACCCGTGATGACAGCTGTCTTGCCTGCGAGTCGCATGTGGCGCGACGATACATCCGCTGCTGGGATCCGCTGTACCTGTGGTGGCGGGGTACAGTCACGCTCATCATGAACAGCGCGCTGGATCAGGTGTGCCAGAACGTCAGGCCGATCGGAATGAGATCGTCGTTGTCGTCGGGGCACTCGGCTCGGCAGGATGGACCGGTGCATCTGCCAGAGTTCACCCAAGAGGCCACGTGATGGCGCGTTTCGGCCGAATCATGACGGCGATGATCACGCCCTTCGACGCCGCAGGAGCGGTCGACTACGACGTCGCCCAACAACTCGCCAAGCATCTCGTCACCGAGGGCAACGACGGTCTCGTGATCTGCGGAACGACCGGCGAGTCGCCGACGCTCAGCGACGACGAGAAACTCGGAATGTTCGGCGGCCGTGGTCGAAGCCGTCGACGTGCCGGTGATCGCCGGCACCGTCGGCTACAACACGGCCCACTCGATCGAGCTGAGCCAACAGGCCGCCAAGCTCGGCGTGCACGGAATTCTGTCGCTGTGCCCGTTCTACAGCCGCCCATCGCAGGCAGGTATCGAGGCCCACTTCCGAGCGATCGCCGAGGGATGCGACCTGCCGCAGTTGATCTACGACATCCCCGTCCGCACCGGTCGCAAGGTGTCGACCGAGGTGCTCGTGCGGCTCGCCCACGAGGTATCCAACATCGTCGGGGTCAAGGATGCCGCAGGCAATCCTTCCGAAACGGCCCGGCTGATCGCCGCCGTCCCGAACGACTTCGAGCTGTACTCAGGCGATGATGCCTTCACGCTGCCGTTCCTATCGGTCGGCGCGGTCGGCACGATCGGTGTCGCCACACACTGGACAGCACCCGACCACGTTGCACTGTTCGACGCCTGGGCTGTCGGCGATATCGCCGGCGCCCAGCACGCCAATCGTCGGATGCTCGAGAGCTTCGGCTTCGAGACCGGCGACCTGACCCCTAACCCGATCCCCACGAAAGCGATGATGCGTACACTCGGATTCTCCGTCGGCGAATGCCGGCTCCCTGTCGGCCCTGCTCCAGAAGGTCTCGAAGATCGAGCCCGCGAGGTGTACTCGAACCTGGTGATCGCACGTGGCTGACCGCAAGCAGGCCGCCAAGCGCGGCGAACCGGTTCGGATCGTGTTCCTCGGTGGGCTCGGTGAGATCGGCCGCAACTGCATGGCGATCGAACAGGGCCAGGGCGACGACCGCACGATCATGCTGATCGACTGCGGTCTGATGTTTCCCGATGCCGACATGCACGGCATCGACCTCGTCCTGCCCGACTTCTCGTACTTGCGTGACAACGCCAACCAGATCGCCGCTTTGGTGGCAACCCACGGGCACGAGGATCACGTCGGCGGAATCCAGTTCCTGCTCCGCGACCACGACGGCATCGGTCACCTTCGCGACGAGCCGCTCCCGATCTACGGCGCCGCCCTCACGCTCGGCCTGGCGCGCAACCGGATCGAGGAAGCCGGTCTGCTCGGCCGCTGCGACATGATCACCGTCGCCGACAACGAGAGCGTCGAGATCGGCCCGTTCACCGTCGAGTTCATTCCGGTCACCCACTCGGTGCCGCACGCCCACGCGATCGCCGTGCATACGTCGCAGGGCATCATCTTGCACTCCGGCGACTGGAAGCTCGACCTCACACCGGTCGATCGACGTCGCACCGACCTCGGTCGACTCGGGCAGCTCACCGCCGGCGATGGCGTGCGGCTCCTGATGGGTGACTCCACCAACGCCGAGGAGCCGGGCTACGCGCCCAGCGAGACCAGCGTCGGCTCGGTCCTGCGGTCGCTGTTCAGCGAGCATCGCGACCGGCGTATCATCACGGCCAGTTTTGCCAGCCACCTGCACCGCATCCAGCAGATCGCCGATGCGGCGATCGCCGATGGGCGCAAGGTTGCCACGCTCGGGATGAGCATGAAGAAGAACGTGCGACTCGGCCGCGATCTCAAGGTGGTCGACATCCCCGAGTCGGCGCTGATCGACATCGAGAAGATCGGTGACTACCCGCCCGGCGAGATCTGTGTGATCTCGACTGGTTCGCAGGGCGAGCCGATGTCGGCGTTGTCGCTGTTGGCCCGTGGCGAGAACCGATTCGTGAAGCTCGGCGAGCACGACACCGTAATCCTCTCCAGCCATGCGATCCCCGGCAACGAGAGCGCGGTCAACAAGGTGATCGACGGCCTCTTGCGGCGCGGAGCCGAGGTGATCCACTCCGGGGTGATGGACGTGCATGCAACCGGCCACGCCCAGGCCGACGAGATCAAGACCTACCTGTCGTTGGTGAAGCCCGAATGGTTCGTGCCGATCCACGGTGAATACCGCCACATGGTCGCCAACGCTCGACTCGGCGAACTGATGGATGTGCCCCGCAACAACGTCGTGTTGTGCGAGGACGGCGACGTGATCGAACTTTCCGACCAGGGCCTCGAACACGCCGGTCGTGTTCCCGCCGGATACGTCTACGTCGATGGCATCGTCGGTGACGTCGGACAAGGAGTGATCCGAGATCGCCGAGTGCTCGGCGAGGAGGGTGTCGTCGTCGTGGTCGTCACCGTCGACATGCAAACCGGCAAGGTGCTCACCGGACCCGACATCATCACCCGCGGCTGGGTGTACGCACCCGAGGCGGAAGACCTCCTCGACGAGGCCTGTGAACGGATTTCGGCAGCGGTCGAGAAGGCACTCGAGAACGGCGAGCGCGATGTCGAAGCGCTCGAACGTGATGTTCGCCGGACGGCAGGCAAGTTCGTCAGCGAGCGAACGCGGCGACGTCCGATGATCGTCCCCGTCGTCATGGAGACGTGACCACCCGGTCGTCCACGCTCGGCCCGCTGGCCGTTGCGTGTGCCCTGGCGATCGCGTCGTGCGGCGGCGACGGGGGCGTTGGTCCAGCACCGATCGTCGATCGGATCGACGAGGCGATCGCAGCGGTCGAGGCGCAGTACGGTGCCCCGCAGCAGTACTTCGAGATCAGTGCAACGATCACCGATGTCAACGTGATCGTCGCCGTCGACGGCGCCACGCAGGCCGAACAGGCCATGTACACGACCGATGCGGGGCTGACCGTGCCCGAGCCGGTCGGCGCCGCCAGCGGCTCGACGTTTGGCGCCGAGGCCGTCGACTTCGACCCGGACACGGTGTTCGATCGGCTGCGCGACGAACTCGACGACCCGGTGATCATCGACTTCGCGATCCAGGGCACGGCGACGGGCGGCACGGTGTACGACGCCACGGTGGCGAGCGATGGGGGTGGCGTGCTCTTGGTGCTGCTCGGCCCGACCGGTCAGATCCTCGGCGTTCAGGCCCAGTAGCGGTGAGAATCGTGGCCTGATGCTTCGTGGTGTCGGTGCAGCGTTGGTACCGTGGACCGAGCCATGAGCACCTGGGGTCCTTCCAACAAGCCGCGCCGAAACACATCGTCGCGTTCGAGCGGCTCCGGTACCGGGCGGCGGCGGGCGTCGACGTCACGGTCAGCCGCCTCGTCGTCCGGGGATTCATCGTCGTCGAGCACCGGATCGAGGCGCCGCACCAGCGGGAACCGACGCACACGGACCCAGGCCGACCTGCGTCAAGCGATGGAAGGCCGCGAGCACGAGTTCGTGGGCATCGTTCTGGTCGGTGTCGGGTTGCTGCTCGCCTTGGCGATGTATTTCGACCTCGCCGGGCCGCTCGGAAACGGGGTCGAAGCGTTCGTCGGGTGGTTCTTCGGTGTCGCCCGATTCGTCCTGCCCGTCGTGCTCGTTGCCTCCGGAGTCGCGCTCATCAAGGAAGGCCAATCTTCGAGCCCGACCAGGTTGATGATCGGCTGGAGTCTGATCGGTTTGGCCGTGCTCGGGATGCTGCACATCATTCGCGAGCCTGACTCGCTGAAGGATCTCGACGAGATCGGCGACGGTGGCGGTTGGATCGGGGCGGCGGTCGCCGGTCCGCTTCGGGCCCTGCTTGCGTCGGCGGGAGCCGTCGTCGTGCTGGTCGCCGTGTTCGTAGGTGGGCTACTCCTGATCACCAGCACGTCGCTGCGCACGATGGCGGCCAATACCGGCAAGGGTGTCGGCACGGTGGCGCGCCCGATCGGCAGAGCGGCCCGGCGGGCGATCGCTGATCTCTCGACGCTCAGCAGCGAGCGCGGTGACCGCTTTGCCCGCGGCTCCGGTCGAGGGCGGCGGCGTCGGTCGACCAGCGACGACGATGCGGACCAACGCCACGCCGGAGCACCCGATGTCCACGGAGAACCGTTGGCGCCGGCACTCTACGACGGCGCCGATGATGACGATGCACTGTTCGCCCCGGCCAAGCCCGCTTCCAAACGACGCCGCAAGCCGGGCGCCGATCAACCGGCGCTCCCGATCGACGGCGAGCAGGTGGGCGAGTGGGTGTTGCCTCCGCTGAGCCATCTCAAGCAGGCCGGCCAACAGGCCGTGAACATGAAAGAGATCGAGGCTCGCGGGCAAACGCTGCAAGAGTCCTTGGCGCAACATGGCGTCGACACCGAGCTGATCGGCATGACCGTCGGCCCGACCGTGACGCGCTACGAGCTCGAACTCGGCCCTGGTGTGAAAGTGGCCCGTATCACGAGCCTCCAGAAAGACATCGCCTACGCGATGGCGGCCACCGATGTGCGCATTTTGGCGCCGATCCCTGGGCGCTCGGCGATCGGTGTCGAGGTGCCCAATCACCATCGTCAACTCGTGGCGCTCGGCGATCTGATGGTGTCGCCCGAAGCCGCTGCGGCCACCCATCCGCTCGAGGTCGCGATCGGCAAGGACATCGCCGGCAAGTCGGTGTTTCTCGACCTGTCGACGACGCCTCACCTGCTGATCGCCGGTGCGACCGGCGCCGGCAAGTCGAGTGGCATCAACTGCATCATCACGTCGATGCTGATGAGAACCACGCCCGATCAGGTGCGCTTGATCCTGGTCGACCCGAAGCAGGTCGAGATGGGCCAGTACTCGCGCCTCCCGCACTTGCTGACCGAGCCCGTCACGAACCCGAAAAAGGCCGCCAACGCGCTCGGATGGGCGGTCAAGGAGATGGAGCGCCGCTACGACGTACTGAGCGCTGTTGGCTTCCGAGACATCACGGGCTACAACGCCGCGTTCGAGCGTGGCGAGGTCGAGCCGCCACCGGGCATCGATCCCGACGATTCGCCCTATGAGCACATGCCCTACATCGTGGTGGTCGTCGACGAGCTCAACGATTTGATGATGGTCGCAGCCCGCGATGTCGAGGAATCGATCACCCGGATCGCTCAGAAGGCGCGAGCGGTCGGTATCCACTTGATCATTGCCACCCAGCGACCGTCGGTGAACGTGATCACTGGAGTGATCAAGGCCAACGTCCCGGCCCGTATGGCGTTCGCCGTGTCGTCGCTGACCGACTCGCGGGTGATCCTCGACCAGCCCGGCGCCGAGAAGCTGGTCGGCAAGGGCGACATGTTGCTGCTGCCGGGCAACTCGTCGATCCCGAACCGCATCCAGGGTTCGTTCGTCAGCGAGGACGAGGTTCGCAAGGTCGTGGCGCACTGGCGTCAGCAGGCGCCCGAGCCGGTCTACTCGTCCAACGTCGAGGGCGAAGAAGACGACGGCCAGTCCGGAGGCGGAGTGGTGGGCGGCATGCAACAGATGTCGTTCGACGCCCCGCACGATGTCACGTCCGACGCCAACGCCTTCTCGGCAGGCGAGGAGGATGAGGACACGGTGATGATGCGCCAGGCGATGGAACTCGTCGTGCGCAGCCAACTCGGCTCGACCTCGATGCTGCAACGCAAACTCAAGGTCGGATTCGCACGCGCCGGTCGGATCATGGATCTGCTCGAACAACGCGGGGTCGTCGGCCCCAGCGAAGGCTCCAAGGCCCGCGAAGTGATGATGACCGTCGAGGAGTTCGAGCTGCTCCAGAACAACGGCCGCCTCTAGCCGAGTTGGGAGTTGCGCCAAGTTGGGAGTTGTGCCAGGCACAAGTCCCAACTGCTACAGGAAAGCGCCGAGGGCGTGGATGGCGATGCCTGCCAGGCCTCCGACCAAGGTGCCGTTGATGCGGATGAACTGGAGATCGCGGCCGACTTGGAGTTCCATCTTCTGGGCGGTCACGTCGCCATCCCAGCGTTCGACGGTTGCGGCGATCAGATCGCCGACCTCGCTGCGGTAGTGGTCGACGATGTAGCCGACCGACCGCTCGACCCAGCTGTCGACCTTGTGCTGCAGCTCGGGTTCCACGGCGAGTCGTTGGCCGAGTCGTTGCAGGCTGTCGGCCGCCTTCATCCGGAACTCACTGCTGTGGTCGCCGGCGGCATCGATCAAGCCCTGCTTGGCGCCGATCCAAAGCGACTCGACCCAGGCCCGGAACTCGGGATGATCGAGCAGCTCGTCCTTCAAGTCCTCGCCCTTGGCGAGCAGTTCCTGGTCGGACTTGAGGCGGTCGGCGAAGGCGAGCACGCGAGTATCGACGGCGCGCCGGATCTCGTGGCGTGGGTCGTTGCCGACGTCGGTCAGGAAGCTTCCGACGGCCGTGTAGATCTTGTCGAAGATGCGGTCGTCGATCGGCTCGGGTACCCACCACGGCGACTCCTGATCGAGCCGTTCACGGAACGTGACGCGGTTGTCGTCGAGGAAACCCGCCGAGCCCGATCAAGACGGCGTCGAGCAGTCGCTGGTGATGGCCTCCGTCGACGGACAGATCGATCACCTTGCCGACCAGCGGCGACGCCGGTGTCGCACGGATGCGGTGCCGGACGACGCGTTCCAGACCATGCTGGACTTCGCGGTCGTCGAGCACCTCGAGGCTTCCCCGCAGCGCGTCGCCGAGCGCCTCGCTGGCTCTGGCGGCGTTGGCCGGTTCGGACAACCAAGTCCCGAGCCGGGCGCCGACGTTGGCATGCGTCAAGCGCTCGGACAGTACCTCGTGGGTGAGGAAGTTGCTCTCCACGAACTCGCCGAGGCTGCGGCCGATCTGGTCCTTGCGTTTCGGGATGATCGCCGTGTGCGGGATCGGCAGTCCGATCGGGTGGCGGAAGAGGGCCGTCACCGCGAACCAGTCGGCGAGTGCGCCGACCATCGCCGCTTCGGAGAACGCCCTCACGTACCCGACCCATCCGCCGCCGCCGTCGATCTTGGTGACCACGTACACCACCGCCGCGGCGAGCAGCAGCGCCAACGCCAGCGCCTTCATCTTGCGCAACGCGCTGAGGCGTTCCAGGTCTGCTGCGGTGGTCTCCATCACGTCGGACCATAGCCCTCGGCGCACGGCGATCTACGTTGAGCGGATGACCCGTCTGCGTTCCCTCAGCCGATCCGAACTGTCCGACGAACAGACCGCGCTGTGGGACAGCATCACCGAGACTCGGGGCGGCGGACTCGACCTGTTCGACGAGCGTGGCGGCCTGGTCGGGCCGTTCAACGCCTTCGTGCATTCCCCCAAGATCGGCAAGCGCCTCACGTCGCTGGGCGGGTTGCTTCGCTTCCGTACCTCGATCGAGCGGCGCCTCAGCGAGGTCGCGATCTGCACCGTCGGCGCCAACTGGCAATCGGAGTTCGAGTTCTTCGCGCACGCCCCGATGGCGATCGAACACGGTGTCGCGTCAAGGTGTCATCGATGCCCTTCGTGAGGGTCGGCCTCCAGTGTTCGAACGTGACGACGAGCGAATCGTGCACGCCGTCACGAACCAGCTGCTGACGAATCGTCGGGTCGACGACGCCACCTTCGCCGAGGCGGAGGCGCTGCTGGGTGAGACCGGAATGGTCGAGCTGTCGGCGCTGGTCGGCTACTACTGCTTGATCTCGATGGTGCTCAACCTGTTCGAGGTGCCGCTCCCCGGCGACGCACCGTCGTCCTGGCCCAACTGATCGAGCGATGAGTTGGGAGTTGTGCCTGGCACAACTCCCAACTCAGACGTTGGGGCGGGTGCCGAACTCGGGGCCTTGGGTGCGCGTGCGCTTGAGCTCCCAGAAGCCGTCCATCGTGGTGAACGTTTCCATCGCATCCCAGACTCGCAGCGATTGTTCGGTGTCGGGGACCTTGGTGATCACCGGGCCGAAGATGCCGCGCTTCGTGCCGTCGGGGCAGCGGAAGGCGATGATCGGCGTGCCGACGTCGTTGCCCACCAACTCGAGTCCGGAATTCATGCGGGTTCGGATCTCGGCGTCCCACTGCTCGTCGTCGGCGGCCTCGGCGAACTTGCGATCGAGGCCGATGTGCTCGAGCAGCTCCGCCAACGGCGTTTGCTTGTCGCGGTCGTGATGTAGCCGGGTGCCGCACTGCCAGTACCAGTCGAACACGGCGGAATCGCCCAGCTCGGCTCGGATCGCCTCCATCACGCGCAGCATGCGGTGGCCGACCATCGTGCCGTCGTAGTACTCGCTGCCCGGCGATGGTTCGTTCTTGAACAGCAGGCTGATCGGCTGCCAGATCAGATTCAGATCCCGTTGCGGTGCTACCTCATCGACGACCCAACGGGCCGTCACCCAACACCATGGTCAAACAGGATCGACCCAAAACTCCACGTCGGTGCTCACTCGGGCAGTCTGGCAGCAGATCAAGCCAATTGGCGTGCCCAGCCACCAGGGTGCCTCCGCAGATAGCCTGGGTCGGTCATGTCGCAGCGCTTCTACGTCGAGACTCTCGGCTGCCCGAAGAATCAGGTGGATTCCGACAAGCTGATCGGCACCCTGTTGGCCGACGGGATGCAGCCGACCGATGATGTCGGCGCCGCCGATCTGGTCGTCGTGAACACGTGTGCGTTCATCGACGACGCCCGCAAGGAGTCGATCGACACGATCCTGGCGATCGACGAGCGGCGCGATTCGTCGTCACGACTCGTCGTCACGGGCTGCATGGCCGAGCGCTACGGCGCCGAGCTCGCCGAGGCGCTTCCAGAGGTCGACCAGGTCGCCGGATTCGGCGTGCCGGTCAACCAACCTGCGGTCGTCGCATCGGGAGGCAAGAAGCTGATCCCTGTGGCGTCGGCGCCGCTGCCCGAGCTCGACCTGCTCAACCTGCCACGTCCCAAGTCGACATCGCCGTGGGCGTACGTGAAGATCGCCGAGGGTTGCGACCGCAGCTGCGGGTTCTGCGCGATCCCGAGCTTTCGGGGGCCGCAGCGCAGCCGCGACATCAGCCAGATCCTCACCGAGGTCGACGAACTGGAGGCCCGCGAGATCGTGCTGGTCGCCCAGGACTTGGCGTCGTACGGCAAGGACCGCCCGAGCGAACTCGGCGCCGGCTCGATCGTGCCACTCGTCCAAGCCGTCGCCGATCGGGCCGACTGGGTGCGCTTGCTGTATCTCTATCCGAGCGACCTGACCGACGAGTTGATCGATGCCATGTGCGCCACCGGTGTGCCGTACTTCGATCTCTCGCTCCAGCACGTCAGCAAGCCTTTGCTGCGCCGCATGCGCCGGTGGGGCGACGGCGGGCGCTTCTTGTCGCGGATCGAGGACATCCGGCGGCGTGAGTCGGACGCCGCCTTCCGGTCCAACTTCATCGTCGGCTACCCCGGCGAGACCGAGGCCGATCACGACCTGCTCCTGCGGTTCGTGGAGGACGCCCAGCTCGACTGGTGCGGCTTCTTCGCCTATTCGCCCGAGGAGGGCACACACGCCTACACCCTCGACGGGGTGGTCGCCCCTGCGCTGATGCACGAACGATTGGCCGAGCTGCGCGGGTTGCAAGACGACATCACCGCCAGTCGCGGTGACGACATGATCGGCCGTTCCGTCACGGTGCTGGTCGACGAACCCGGCATCGCCCGGAGTGTTCGCGAGGCTCCCGAGATCGACGGTGTGATCCACGTCCGTCACGAGCTCGCTGTCGGTTCGTTCGCCGAGGTCGAGATCGTCGATGCCTTCGGCCCCGACCTGGTCGCTGCCGGCGGCTCGATCGACGACAGCGACGACACGGACAGTGACGACCCGGACGGCGACGACGACTGATGCCGGTCGATCCGAACGCACTCGCCACCTGGGCGAACGCCATCACGGTCGGCCGCCTGGTGGTCTCTCCGATCATGTTCCTCGTGATTCCCGATCACAACCGGGGCTCATGGCTGGCGTTCTTGTTGTGGTTCGTGCTGTGCGTCAGCGACGGCATCGACGGATACCTGGCGCGTCGCCATGGGTCGACCGCCTCGGGTGCGTTCCTCGATCCGCTGGCCGACAAGGTGCTGGTGCTCGGGGCGATGTTCACCCTGGTCACTCGCGATGTGTTCTGGCTGTTGCCGGTTGCCCTGATCGCCGGCCGCGAGGTGATCATCAGCGTGTACCGCACCTTCGTCGCCTCGAAAGGCGTCAGCATCCCGGCCAGTCAGATGGCCAAGTGGAAGACCGTGTTCCAGCAACTGGCGGTCGGGTTTGCTCTCTGGCCATGGTTCGCGGTGGACGCCAAGTGGTTCTGGGTGACGCTGCTGTGGATCGCCGTCGGCCTGTCCATGATCAGCGGCGCCCAGTACCTGTGGTACTCGCGGGTGACCGAGAAGGCACTCGCCGAAGCGAGCGCTGCCTAGCGATGCGCTGCGACGTTCTCGCCGTTGGTACGGAGTTGCTGTTGGGCCAGATCATCGACAGCAACTCGGCGTGGATGGGGGAGCAGCTGGCTGCTCACGGCATCGATTCGCTGGTGCAGGTCAAGGTCGGTGACAATGTCGGGCGGATCACCTCGATGCTGCGTCGGATGCTCGACGACTCCGACGCCGTCATCATGTGCGGCGGGCTCGGCCCGACCCACGACGACCTCACCCGCGAAGCGATCGCAGCGGTGATGGGTGTCGAGTTGGTGCTCGACGAAGCGGTCGCCGACGTGATCCGCGACCTGTTCGCCGGCCGCGGTCGGCGCATGTCCGAGAACAACCTGCGTCAGGCGATGGTGCCATCTGGTGCGACGGTGATCCCGCAGACCAGGGGAACCGCGCCCGGTCTGGTTTGCCCGATCTCGATCGACGGTGTCGACAAGGTCGTGTTCGCGGTACCCGGTGTGCCGCACGAACTGTTCGACATGTTCGAGCGAGGGATTCTTCCTGTTCTCAAACAACGAACCGGCGACCCATCGGTGATCGCCAGCCGCACGCTGCTCACGTGGGGTGAAAGCGAAAGTGGGCTCAACGAGCGACTCGACGATGTGATCAGCGAACTCGATCAGGCCGGCAATCCAACCTTGGCGTTCCTGGCGAGCGGATGGAACGGTCTCAAGGTGCGGCTCACCGCCAAGGCGGCCACCCTCGTCGATTGTCACGCCCTGCTCGATCCGTTGGATGCCCGGCTGCGATCCGAGCTGGGTCAGCTGGTGTTCGGCAGCGACGACGAGTCGATGGAATCTGTCGTGCTCGACCTACTCCGTGCGAAGGGTTGGTCGCTGGGGCTCGCGGAATCGGTGACCGGCGGCCTGGTCGGAGCTCGAATCACGGGTGTATCGGGCGCCAGCGACGTGTTCAGAGGTTCGATCGTGTCGTATGCGACCGATGTCAAACAGTCGGTGCTGGGCGTCTCCGAGGGCCCGGTGGTGAGCGAGTCGGCGGCACTCGAGATGGCACACGGCGCGCGGCGGGTGTTGGGCGCCGACGTCGGGCTGGCGCTCACGGGCGTCGCCGGTCCTGGCCTTCAAGATGGGATGCCAGTCGGCACGCTGTGCATCGGTCTGGTGTGGCCCGACGGTGAGCTGACTCGCAGCCTTCGGGTGCCTGGCGAGCGTGAACAGATGCGTCAGTTCTCCGTGATCTCGTCGCTCGACCTGCTGCGACGCACGATCGGGTGAGGTCGCCGCCCGCCGTGCGGCTACTACGGTTGGCTTCGTGACCGCCCCCTTCGGACCCCCCGGTGGCGCGTCGATGCCACCACCGACGCACGGTCCGCCCGAGCCCCCAGGGTTCCTGCAGCCGAAGTACCTGATCACGCTCGGTGTATGCGCGGCACTGATCCTGATCGCAGGGATCGCCGTCGCCGTCTCGAGCGGCGGTAGTGAATCGGTCGCGACGAAGCCCGGCACCACCGTCGTGGCCACGGTTCCGACCACGACCAGGGTGTTGACGACCACTCCCGTGCCATTGCCGACGACAACGCTCAGCAGCACGTCGACGACGTCGACGACATCGACGTCGACGACATCGACGACGCTGGCTCCGATCGCCGCTGTTGCCAATCCAGGCGAGGACTTGGCGGTAGACACCGGACAGGTCGTCAATCTCACTGCGATCGACCTCAGCGAGGCAAACCAATCGGTGGTGTGGCGACAGGTAGCGGGACCGGACGTGACCGATGGTCGGCGCCGCCTGGTCGGCGCCGCAGCAGTGTTCACGGCTCCGACGCGTCCGACGACGCTGCGTTTCGAATTGAGCGTCACCGGACGCGCCGGAGACGTTGCCACCGACGATCTGCGAATCGATGTCTATGAGCAAGCCGATCGAGCGTTGTTTGTCGACGGCGTCAATGGTTCCGGAGGCGGTGACGGCTCGCGCGAGCGGCCGTTTCGAGACCTCCAGGCTGCGATCGTGGCCGCCGACGCACGTGGAAACGGGACGGATCTCTACATCCGCACGATCGATGGCGCATACACGGTGGATGCGGAGATCCGCAACGGTTCCAGCATCTACGGCGGCTACGACGCCGACTGGGTTCGCACGGCTTCGCGCCGGAGTCAGATCGGTGGGCAGCTGTCATACGTCGGGCGCAGTTCGGTCGTGCTGGCGTCGATCGAATTGCGCGGCAGCAACGATGCCGATCGGCCGGTGCTCGGGGTGTCGTTTGCCAACTCGTTCGTGCTGGAGGACGCTGTAGTGCGGGCCGGAGACTCGTCAAGCGGTACCAACGTCGCGGTGCTGATCGAGAACGCATCGTCGGCGGATATCGTGCGCAGCGAGATCGTCGCCGGACGAGCTGGGCGCGGCGCCGACGCGCCCGTCACCGCAGCTCCCGATCCACCCCTGGTCGCCGGTGCCGACGGCAACGCAGCGGTGGGTGCGATGCCGGGGGCAGAGCGTTTTGGCTTGCCCGGTACCAAGGGCGGAGCGGGAGGCGAAGGCCCGGTCGCCGGTGGCAGCGGTGGGGCAGGCGCGGCCGGCGGTGCGCCTGGCGAGGCCGGCTCGCCGGGAGCCGGCGGTGGAGGTGGCGATCCCGGACGAAGCGGTGCGGGTGGTGTCGGAGTCGGCAGTGATGGACTCACGGGCGCTCCGGGTGCTCCGGGAACGCCCGGAACCGCCGGACGCCCGGGCGGTGGGGCTGGTGGTGGCGGCGGACTCGTCGCTCACGATGGTGGTGGTGGCGGTGGTGGCGCCGCCGGGGGGTTGGGCGGCGCTGCCGGGTTGGGTGCCAAGGGCGGCCGTGCCTCGGTGGCGGTACTCGCCCGGACCGTCGAGCGGCTGACCGTGACCGAGTCGACGATTCGAGGTGGCGCCGGCGGAGCAGGAGGAGCTGGCGGAGCGTCCTTGGACGGATCGCCAGGCGGTTCCGGTGGCCAAGGAGCCCAGGGCGTGTCGTCGTTCCTCGATACAGCCGGCTCGGGCGGCGGCGGCGGCGGTGGCGGGGCCGGTGGGCAGGGTGGCGCCGGTGGCGGCGGTGCCGGCGGGCCGTCGATCGGGCTGCTCACGGTCGGTGTTGCCAAGGTCGTCGTGCTCGAGTCGACGATCACCGCCGGCCAGGGCGCCAAGGGCGGCGCCGGCGGGGCACCGTCGGCGTCCGGTGCGTCGCGGTGCGTCCGGTGCGTCCGGTGCGTCCGGTGCGTCCGGTGGGGCGGGCGGTGTCGGGGTCGGCGACCGCCGAGGTGAACGAGCCGCCCAGTCATCGGGTGGCGACTCGATCGGCTGGCGCGACGACGGGGCGGCGATCGGCGAGATCACCGACTCGAGGATCACTGCGGGCACACCTGGTCAACCGGGCGGTGAGGGAGGGGCAGCTGGACGGGCGCTCGACACGTCGTTCTGACCGCACGGTGGCCGAGTGGGCCCGGTTCGGGCATGTGGCACAGGTATTCTGTGCTGGCCCCCGTAGCTCAGCTGGACAGAGCAGGTCCCTTCTAATGACAAGGTCGCAGGTTCGAATCCTGTCGGGGGCGCTGTAGCCTGGAACACTGCTTCCGGGGTCCCGGGGCACGTCACGGCGAGAGGTATTGCGTGAACTTCAAGAAGGGCGAAACCGTCATCTATCCCCAGCATGGGGCATGTGTCGTCAAGGGCACGAAGAAGATGGAGATGTTCGGCGAGAAGAAGGAATACCTGATCCTCGAAACCGTGATCAGCGAGATGGTGCTGAAGGTACCGGTCGATATGGCCGAAGGGGTCGGCGTGCGCCCGCCGGTCAGCGCCGACGAACTCGAAGATCTGGTCGCCGTGTTGGCCAAGCCAGATCCGCGCGTGCCGTCCAACTGGAGCCGCCGCTTCAAGAACCACCAGGAAAAGCTCAAGAGCGGCGACGTGTACCAGGTCGCCGAAGTCGTCCGCAACCTGGCCGCCCGCAATCGTGATGCGTCCCTGTCGGCAGCCGAGCGAACCATGTACGAGCGGGCCCGGGTCAACCTGATCAGCGAGATTTCACCGGCACTGAAGGTGTCGTCGGAGGACGCCGAGGCCTACCTCGACGACGCCCTCGCCAAGGGTGTGCTCAAGCCCGAAAAGGCCGAGAAGCCCGCCAAGGTCGAAGCCGCCGAGGCCCCCGCAGCTGCAGAGGAGCCCGCCAAGGCCACCAAGGCGACCAAGGCCACCAAGGCGACCAAGGCGACCAAGGCGACCAAGGCCACCAAGGCGACCAAGGCGACCAAGGCGACCAAGGCGACCAAGGCCACCAAGAAGGCCGCCAAGTAACGCTGAGCCAGCCCAGTCCGACAACGGGCGCCACGCTACTCCGAGTGGCAAAATGTTGTCAGTTTTGACGCTTTG
This sequence comes from uncultured Acidimicrobiaceae bacterium, assembly GCA_963700265.1. GTDB lineage: Bacteria > Actinomycetota > Acidimicrobiia > Acidimicrobiales > Ilumatobacteraceae > Ilumatobacter. The sequence continues at coordinate 689,428 of CAVOWX010000018.1, forward strand.
TGAAACTGCGTCGAGAACTGGTCAAGAAGTCGAGCTTCACCAACATCTCGCCTCATCGGCGGCGTGTAGGTACCGATGCAGCATCGAATGGATCAGATCGTTCCTTCATGGTTTGCGACGCGTATGGCGAACTGGCGCGCCGGGGTATTCGGTGCCCTCGTGATCGTCATCGGCCTGACCCTCAATCTCACTGTGCTCGGCGCCAACCCGGTCGCCAAGATCCTGCCTTCGGTGCCACCAGCTGTTGAGCAGGCCTCGCCCGTCGAGTCTCTGCCTGCTGCCACGGCGGTTCCGGTCGAGGTCGAGGTTCCGCCCGTTTCAACCCATGTGGACGTCGAAGATTCGGTGGCCGACCCGGCGCTTTCTGAGGCGCTGAGTGCTCCGGCGGCGATCGCGGATCGCGCCTGGGCCCAGCCCGGCACGAACCCAGCCCAGCTTCACCCCGGCAGCCGCCACCGCGCCGGCTGCGTCGGGCCAACCGGCGCCGGTGATAGCGCAGGCGCCGACCACGCTGCCCGGCGGACCCGTAGCGGCTGCGCCGACGACGGTGGCGCCCGCCCCTGTAGCGCCAACGACGGTGGCGCCCGCTCCTGTGGCCCCGACGACGGTGGTGCCCGCTCCTGTGGCCCCGACGACGGTGGCACCCACTACCTCGGCACCGACGAGCGCACCAGCGACGACCTCACCACCGACAACGGCCGCCCCCGCACCGATCGAGTATCTGACGTACACGGTGAGCGGCGGTGTCGGCGACGTGGTGGTAGCACGTAGGGGAGCAGCGTCAGTTTGTACGGCTTCTATCCGAACAGCGGATGGGTTCACCAGGTCGAGAGCAACGGCCCACGCACGGTGAAGCTGAAGTTCTTCAATGTCCAAACGGAAAAGGACCGTGAATGGAAAGCAACGCTCGAGGGCGGGCAAATCCAAGTGGAGAACTGAGGAGTTCGAGATGACACAACTGACCCCAGAGGAACGAATCGCTCGCCTTCGAGCACAACGTGGGCAAGCGCCGCTGACCTCGGCTGCGACCCGTGCCACCGTGGTGTCCGAGCCAGCTCGCTCGCTGCTGCCGCCACCGATGCCGGGAAGCGCAGTGGTGTCGACGATCGTGCCGCCCACTCAACCGATTCCCGGCGTCATCGAAGCGACACCGGACCCGGGAAGCGTTTCATTTCTGGCGAGGGTCCGTGAACAGCTGAGCAACCAAACACCCAGGGCCCACCCTGCACGGCGAGCCAGGCGGGCGACCGGGATCGCCGCCGGGATCGGATTCCTGACGATGATTCCGCTGATGGGCCCACTCACGGCCGCCGCTCAGGCCGATGCTCAGCTCGATGGCGAGACCGAAACCGACGTACCGGCTTCATCGGCAACGGTGATGCCGAGTCCGGTGCCGACCAGCGTCGTCGCCGTCGATGTCGGCGCGACGGTTGCACCCACCGATCTGATCGCGACCACGAGCCCGCTCGCTGAGATCCCGCCATCGGAAACGATCGATCCGATGCGATCCGACGCAGTGCCGGTTTCGGGTGCGTCGACGACGATCGCTCCACGGGCAGGGACTCAACCGTCGGCTGCAGCTCCGGCTGCGGCGTCGGCAGCCGGGGCCGCGGCGCCCACTCAACCGGCAGCACCCTCGGCTGCCGCTCCTGCTCCTGCTGCGACGCCCGCTCCAGCTGCGGCAGCGGCGGCCGCTCCCGCTCCGGCTGCGACGCCTGCTCCTGCTACGACGCCTGCTCCGGCTGCGACGCCTGCTCCTCCTCCGGCTGCGGCGCCGGCTCCAGCCACCACTGTCGCTGCGGCACCCGTTGCCCCACCGACACCCGCCACGACGGTTGCACCACCGCCACCACCGCCACCACCTCCGACCACCGCTGCGCCGCCGCCGCCGCCACCGCCGCCGGTCACCACGCCCAGCGGAGGCTGACTTGTGCTGACCGCGTCGGCTTGGCCGCCACCTCAACTGGCGCGACCATATTCCGTGATCGAGTTCCGGGCGATGGCGAGCTCGTGTCGAATCGTCGCCGACACCGAACAGTTGGCGTTGGCCGGTGAGCGTCTGGTACACGAACTCGAATCACGTTGGACTCGTTTCCGAGCGACGAGTGAGGTCAGCGCCGTCAACCGTGCGGGTGGGCACCTCGTCGTGGTGTCCGAGCTCACGGCGCGCTTGTTCGAGTTGGCCGAGTACGCCCGAGTTGCGACGGGGGGACGGTTCAATCCCCTCATCCTCAATCGTCTCGAACGGCTCGGGTATGGCCCGGAGGGACCTTCGTCGATCGGGGTTGCAGAACCCCCTGGTCGGTGCGTTCCCGTTGAGAATCGGCCGATCGACGTCCTGCGCGAGGTGTCCGCTGTACGGCTCCCATCTGGCAGTCGCTTCGATCCAGGTGGAATCGGCAAGGGGCTTGCCGGCGACGTGGTGCTGGAACACCTCAGGTCGCTCGGGGCACGCGCCGTTCAGGTCGAACTCGGTGGTGACGTTCGGGTCTGGGGTGACAACTGGATTGATCGGCCATGGCTGGTCGATGTCCAAGATCCTCGGGACCGCACTGGAATTCTGACCCGGCTCGAGCTGGCGCAAGGCGCGATCGCAACGAGCAGTGTGTTGGGACGCACTTGGACCGTTGGCGATCGACAGTTGCATCACCTGATCGACCCGTCCACCGGCCAACCTGGTGCTACCGACGTGGTTTCGGTCACGGCGACGTCATCGGAGCTGTGGTGGGCGGAGGTCGTCGCCAAGGTCGCCGTGCTTGCTGGATCTCTACGAGCGCCGGCCGTGTTGAGACGATTCGGTTGCTCGGGCGTTGTGCTCGATGAGCATGGAAACCTGGTGTCGGTCATTGCTGGCCCGACCAGCCACAGCACCCCGGAGGTCGCTCGATGAGTTCGCAAGTTTGGTGGTTCGTCTCGAGGTCGTCGGGAATGACCGCGTGGGCATTGCTCACACTGTCTGTGTGCTGGGGGTTGTTCGTCTCCACCAAGGCCGTGGCGAAGGCATCGTCGCCTGCCTGGCTGCTCGACCTGCATCGATTCCTCGGTGGCCTCGCTGTGACGTTCACGTCGATTCACTTGATCGGACTGTGGGCCGATTCTTACGTCGAATTCGGTTGGAGCGAGCTGTTTGTGCCGATGGCGAGCGAGTGGAAGCCTGGACCTGTCGCTTGGGGCATCGTGTCGATGTATCTGCTCGTCGCAGTCGAGCTGACGTCGTTGGCGATGAAGTTCCTTCCGCGAAAACTGTGGCGGGGCATTCACGCGCTGAGCTTGCCGCTTGCACGATGGGCACGTATCACTCGTTGACGGCCGGCACCGACAAGACGAACGAGGCCTTCCGGGTGGCCGCGTTGGCGTCGGTCAACATCGTCGCCTTTCTGGCGATCGTGCTGATCCTCGCCGTCCGGCGAGCCGCTGTCGCCCGCGCCGCTGTCACGACCGGTGCCTCGCCTGTCTCGGCGGAGGTCGCCGCCGACGCTCCTGTCGGCTGAGTCGAACTGGGCCGGCAGCTTCGTTCAGCGGCAGCCGTCGACCTCCCAACCGGGCCAGCTACTCCGATTCGACCGTCCTGCCGATTCGAGAGGCCGAGTCTGTCGCGACGATCAGCTGTCGGCCTCGCCGCCGACGGTGGGGATCTTCAACTCGCAGTCCTCACCGGTGCCGGTGAACTGGATCGTGATCCCGTGGTGGTCGGGATCTTCGAGGCGGTACTGGTATCCGGGGAGAGCCACGACCTCGGTCAACTCGACCGAGTCGGCCGACCTGATCACCCATGCGTATCCGCACGGCGAATCGAACCGTTCGGGCACACCCGAAGCCGGTGCCGTGGTGGCGGGTGGTCCAGTCGTCGACGGCGATGGCTGGCCGGCGATCGTCGAACTCGGCGCTGGTACCGCTGCTGGTGTTGGTGCTGGTGCGGGCACTGTCGACGTGACGGTCACTGGTTGCGACGCTCCGCCCGTGTCGCCTCGGGGTGGAGCGGAGGTGCTCGGCGCGGGAGCCGGGACGGCACCAAAGTCGGGGTCGGATGCGATCGTCGTCGGGATCTCGTCGCGCCGGGGGCTGGAGCTGCTGGGGGCGATCCCGCCGACCGGATCGACGTCGACCGCTTCGATCTGGGTCGACGACGGAATGACGTCCGGAACGGAAATCGACGATTCGGTCAGTTGTGCGATTGACGAAGAACGAATCGAGTTATCGGGAGCGGTGCGCATGATCTGGGCGGCCGCGACGAGCCCACCGAGCGACATCGTCGCGGCGGCGGCCGTAACCGCCAGCCGGCGCCGCTTGGCCGATCGCATGGCCGGTCGAAGCTCGGTCAGCACCTCGCCTGCCCGCATGGTCTGGCTTCGGCGAGCTCGCTCGCGTACCAGTTGGGCGCGCAGTTCGTCGTCAGTGTTCATGGGCTCGGCTCCGGTCGAGGTGATCGCGGAGGCGGCTTCTGGCCTGACTGAGATGGAACCGTACGGTGCCCTCCGCGATGTTGAGCACGGCGGCGATCTCTCCCGTGCTCATGTCATCGAGGTAGAACAGGGCGGCGATCGCTCGCTGTCGGCCGGGCAGGTACTCGAGCAATTCGAGCACCGATGCGTGGTCGTCGGCGGCTCCGTCGTCCTCGCCAACAGGGGCGGCCCGCTCCTCGCGGCGCAGACGCCTGGTGTCCGAGCGGCGCGTATCGCGGCTGGCGTTGATCGCAATTCGTCGGACCCAGGCGCCGGCGTTGTCGTAGCGGCGAACTTTGTTCCAACGGGCGTAGGCCTTGATGAACGCTTCCTGGGTTGCGTCGTTGGCGCGTTCGACGTCCCCACACACGAACGCCACGGATTGGGCGATCGAGTCATAGTGAGCAAGAAAGAACCGTTCGAACTCGGCTTCACGATCGTTGCCGCTTCGCATGGTCAACCAGCGCGGCAGATGAAGAGACAGCGGGTCCACCATGGAAAGGCGAACATCCAGCGTCGTATCCACAATGGGTACACGTTCCCGGTCACTCCAAGTGTTGGTGGCGTCATCAAATCGTAACAAACCAATCGTTGATCGGTCGGGACCGACGAGCAGGAAAGCCGCCCTGCACCTGGCTCCGTGGTCTCGGAGCGGTTTCAGCCTGCGTCGCGCCAGTTCCGATGACATCGGGGACCGTCAACGGGAGCGATGACACAGGGCCGCTGGCGACCTGCGAGAATCTGCGGATGGCTCGTGTCGCATTTCTCGGTCTCGGCGTGATGGGAGGCCCGATGGCGGGTCACCTTGCCTCCGCTGGCCACTCCGTCACCGTGTACAACCGAACGGCGTCGAAGGCGCTCGAATGGGTGGCGAATCACGGGCATCAGGCGTCGCCGACACCCGCCGAGGCGGTCGAGGGCGCCGAGTTCGTGATGATGTGCGTCGGCAACGATCACGACGTGCGCGAGGTAACGCTCGGTGCACACGGGGCACTTCCGGCGATGGTCGCCGGCACCGTGCTGGTCGACCACACCACGGCGTCGGCAGGCGTCGCCCGCGAGCTCGCTGTGGCTTGTGCCGAACGAAGCATCGGATTCGTCGATGCCCCGGTCTCCGGCGGTCAGGCAGGGGCCCAGAACGGTCAGCTGACCGTGATGTGTGGAGCCGACGAAGCCGACACGTTCGATGCCGCCCGGGGCGTGATCATGGCGTACGCCCGCGAGTGCCGACGGTTGGGCCCGGCCGGCGCCGGTCAGACCACCAAGATGGTGAATCAGATCTGCATCGCCGGATTGCTGCAAGGTCTCGCCGAAGGTGTCGCCTTCGCCCAGCGTGCAGGACTCGATGTCGATGAGGTGGTCGAGACGATCTCGAAGGGCGCAGCAGGAAGTTGGCAGATGGAGAATCGTGCCCGCACGATGGCCGCCGGTGAGTTCGAGTTCGGGTTCGCTGTCGAGTGGATGCGCAAAGACCTCGGGATCTGCCTGGAAGAAGCCGATCGGCTCGGCGCCCGTCTGCCGGTGACAGCGCTCGTGGACCAGATGTACAAGCAGGTCATCGAGCGTGGGGGTACTCGATGGGACACCAGTTCACTCGTGCAACTGTTGCAACAGCCCTGAGCCTTGCCCTGCTGACGGCGTGCGGCGGCGGAGACCAACGACGATGTGACACCGACGCCGGTGCTCGACAACGCCCGTGAGCAAGTCGCCGCGGCCACCGAGTCATCGACTGCGCCGGAAGCCAATATCGCGTCGGTACCGGAGGCTGACTCGGCGGTCACCGAGTTGCCCGCTCCCGACCGATCCGAGTACGAGGGCGCCAATCGTGTCGTGAACCTGTGGGTCGGCCCCGATGGGGTGACCGAGCCGGTCGACGTGTGGGGACGACGAACGTTCAGCAACGGCCCGATCCTGCTCGTGGAGGAGCTGGCGTTCGGGCAGGCATCCGACTATTTCGCTGCGCCGCCCGGGTACAGCCTGGTCGTGGTTGGATCCGGAGCTGGGCCCGACGGCGAAGAGTTGGCGGGCGTGTTCAACGCCGGGCGCAACGACCGAGTCACCACGATCTTCACCAATGATGACCACGCCGGTGCCGTCTGGGCGCCCAATCTGTGGGAGTCGACCGCCGACCAAACCGGTCTCGCCCCTGAGCCGCCCCAGACGGGGATGGGTGTCGTGTTGCTGTACGCCCCGAACACCCGATCGTTCGACGAAACGCTGACAGCAGCACTCGGGGGCAGTTCGTTCTACGTCGGTTCAGGCGTCGGCACCTGCGCCCGTCAGCGAATCGAGGAGCAGGGTTTCCAGGCGAGCGTGCTCGGCGGCACACAGGATGTTCAGCTCGAGCTGCCACCGGGCCCCGCCACGATCACGCTGCACCCCTGGTTCTCAGCGGAGCATTGTGACCAGCCGCCGGCGCTCGAGTTCTCCGTCGACGTTCCTGCCGACGGCATCGTGTTGGTGCTCGTCTATTCCTCGGACGGCGAATCGATCACCACCCTCCAGCTACCCGTCGGGTAGCGCCGCTACCTGACGACGAGCGGGAGCCGGTCGACGCCGCGGATCGTGATGCGATCTCGCCAATGCGGCTCTCCGGCCAACTCGATGTGGTCGAACCGCCGGATCAGGCGGGCGATCGCGACGCTCGCCTCGAGCTTCGCCAACGACGCGCCGAGGCAGTAGTGCACCCCTGCCGAGAACGAGGTGTGCTTGCCGGCATTGGGCCGGTCGAGGATCAGGCGGTGTGGGTCGTCGAACATCGCCGGGTCGTGATTGGCGGCGCCGAGCACGGTCAGCATCACGTGCCCTGGTTCGACAGTGATGATGTCCCCGTCGATGCCCTCGAAGCTGATCGGCGACATCGCCACCCGCACCGTGTGCTGGACCGGCCCGTCGAACCGCAGCAGTTCGTCCACCGCGATTGCGTCGAGCGAGGGATCGCTGCGCCACTTGTCGAGTTGATCGGGGTGGCGCAGCAACGCCAGCACGCCGTTGCCGATCAGGTTGACGGTGGTCTCGTGCCCGGCGACGTACAACAACACGACGAATGAGATCAGTTCCTCGTAGCTGAGGGTGTCGCCGTCGTCCTCGACCGCCAACAGTGCCGACAACAGGTCATCGCCGGGTTGCGCCCGACGTTGTTCGATGACCTCGATCAGATACGGCACGAGTTGCTGAATCGCGTGCTCGCTGGCGGTGAGGTCATCAAGGCTGGCTGCCGGCTCGAGCCCGGTCGTCAGGGCCGAGCTCCATTCCCGTAGGTCCTCGGCGCGATCGGTCGGCATGTCGAGCAACTCGGAGATGACCAGAAACGGAACCGGGAAGGCGAGCTCGTCGATCAGTTCGATCGATCCCCGTTCGGCAGCACGATCGAGCACCTCGTCGACCATCTCGACGATCCGCGGGCGAAGCTGTTCGATCGCCCGTGGTGTGAACGCCTTCGACACCAGACGCCGCAGTCGGGTGTGGTCGGGTGGGTCGAGGTTGAGGATGCTCTTGGCGCCACCGCGTCGGCGGGAGCGCCGCCGTACGGCGATCGGGTCGGTGTCGTCGAGGATCGCGTTGGCTTCGAGGTCGCGACTGACCGCACTGCTGCGAAGCACCTCGAACACATCCGCGTATCGGGTCAGCACCACCTGTCCGTTGGGCGAGCGATAGGCGGGCGCCTCGAGACGAAGTCGGTCGTAGTAGGGATACGGATCGGCCCGGAACTCCGGATCGAACGGGTCGTACAGCACCTCGTGGGTGGTTTCGGTTTCGCCCATCACCCGAACCCGAGTTCCTCAGGACTGACCGCCGGATGCCACTCATACGTGCGCGGCTCGATTCCCGGCCAGATGACCCATTGGGCTCCTTGGATGCGCTCGTCCAGCGACCTCGCCACGACCCCTGCCACGTGCTCGGGGGACATGATCTCCAGCCCGAGCGCGCCGATCTGCTCACGGGCACCCTCGCCGATGATGTTGGTGTCGGTGAACCCTGGGCAGATCGCGCTGACACAGATGTCGGGTCCGTCAGGTGCCGCCGCGAACGTTGCCGCCAACGACCGCACGAAACCGACCACGCCGTGCTTGGTGAGCCCGTAGATCGGGTCGATCCCGATCGGCGACAGGCCAGCCATGGAAGCGGTGGCGATGATGTCGCCGGTACCTCGTTCGATCATGCCAGGCAGCACGGCGCGGGCGCCGTAGACGACCCCGTCGAGGTTGATCGACATGATCCGCCGATATGCGCGTCGAGTGGTAAGTCGATGATCGGGTGCGATTGCATTGGAGATAGACCCTGCATCGTCGAGATGCCGGCGTTCAGGAAGGCGATGTCGAACGGTCCCGCAGTGGCGACCACGCGGTCCCAAGCGTCCGGGTCGCCCACATCGAGCATGGCAAACGAGCCGCCAACCTGTTCGGCGACCGCCGCACCGCCGGCTTCGTTGACGTCGGTGACGATGACCTCGGCGCCGTGCTGGGCGAGGGTGATCGCCGTCGACATGCCGATTCCGCTGGCGCCCCCGGTGATGATCGCCCTGCGACCAGCCAGACTTCCGACGTTGATTCCGTTACCCACCGGACCAGTAAACACGCCTGCCCCTGCCGATCTGCCACTGGCCGGTTCGCCCGGGCCGTTGGAACGGCGACCGTGGTGTCAAACTCGTCGGCGATGGGGGAGACAGGATCGGTCGCCGATGAGCAAGCGACGGCGCCGGGATGGAGCGACCTCGGTGCGCTCTGCCTGACCTTCTTCTCGCTGGGCGTCACCGTCAACGTGCTCGTGCTCGAACACGTGGGATCGGAATCGCTCACGGTCGTGGCGGCGGTTGCCATCAACTCGGCCACCACCGAGTTGGCCTACCTGGCGGTCCGCGATGCGGGCGGCACACAGTTGGCTGCTGTGATCGCCGGGTGGGTCGTGGCGTCACGATTCGGCCTGCTGGCGGTCAGTCTCGGAAGTCGACTTCAGGTTGGGCGCTGGCACCGCGCCGCGGCCGGTCTCCAGGCGTTCGATCCGAACGTCACGTGGGCGATCCAACAACGCCGGGCCAAAGACGTGGTGCGCGTGTTCTGGAGGACAACGGCGGCGATGCACGTCGGTTGGCTGAGCGGGATCGCAGTCGGAGTATTCCTCGGGAATGTCATCGGTGACACCCAACGACTCGGTCTCGACGCGGTGTTCCCCGCTGCATTGCTGGCGATCATCGGGAATCTGTTGCGACGTGGTGATGGGGCGATGGCCGCTGTCGTCGGGGGCGGATTGTGCCTGTTCCTGATCCCGATCGCACCGGCGGGTGTGCCGATCATCGCCAGCCTGGCCGGGGCGCTCGTGGCGCTCGCCATGAAGCCGGAGGCGGAGTCGTGACCTGGACGATCATGGCGTTGTTGGCTGCGGGCGTGTGGGCTCAACGCTTGCTCGGGATGTTCGTCGGTGGACGTGTGCTGAGCCGGCAGCCCGCCCTCGGGCGGCTGGCGACGTTGATCCCGGCGGCCGTGGTGATGGCGGTGATCATCCAACTCACGGTCGCCTCGGGCACGTCGCTCGAGATCGACGCCCGCCTGGTCGGTATGGGGGTGGCTGGTGTGCTCGTCTGGCGTCGAGCACCGTTCGTGGTGGTGGTGATCGCTGCCGCCGCCGCAACCGCCTTGGTGCGGCTGCTCTGAACCGTCGAGCGGACGCCGAATCGCGGCCACATCGAAGCCAAATGGCGGGAACCCTAAAGGTAGGGTTAGTACCGCTCTGCAGTGACGGAGTGCCATGGCCACACTCGACCACGCGAGACTTTCATGCACCAGACCATCGACGACGTCATCCGCAATGTCGCACTCCACGTGCGCGGCAAGGACGAGCAGATCCGCTTGGCGTTGTGTTGCCTGCTCGCCGACGGCCATCTGCTGCTCGACGACGTGCCGGGCACGGGCAAGACCTCGATGGCGAAGGCGATCGCCGGATCGATTTCAGGCGAGTGGAAGCGGGTTCAGTTCACACCCGATCTGTTGCCGACCGATGTGACCGGGGTGATGGTCTACCAGCAGAGCGATCACCAGTTCACTTTTCGGCCGGGCCCGGTGTTCACGAATGTTCTGATTTGCGACGAGATCAACCGTGGCAGCCCAAAGACTCAGTCGGCGCTGCTCGAGGTGATGGAGGAGCGTCAGGTCACCGTCGACGGCAACAGCCGTGCCGTGCCGACACCGTTCTTCGTCATCGCCACCCAGAACCCGCGTGACTCGCAGGGCACGTTCCCGCTGCCCGATGTGCAACTCGACCGGTTCGCGATGCGGCTTTCGGTCGGCTACACGGATCCTGAGACCGAGGCAGCGGTGCTCGATAGCTACACGCGCCGAGGACATACTGCGGGCGTGGTGGCTGTCACCAACGTGGGCGAGATCGACCGTGTCATCTCGGAGATCGATCGCATCGATGTCGCTCCTGCGATCACCCGCTACATCACGGCGATCGCCAACGAAACACGGCAACACCCCGACCTGCGACTCGGTGCGTCGACCCGCGCCACGATCGCCCTGCTGCGAGTTGTTCGAGCCCACGCCGCCAGCGACCACCGTGACTATGTGCTTCCCGAAGATGTCAAGGCGACGGTGTCGGCCGTGTTCGGGCACCGTATTTCGGTTGCGCCGGAGGCGGAACTACGAGGCGTCACGGCGACCGACGTGATCGCTGAAGTTGTCGAAGAGGTCCCCGTCCCTCGGACGCGGGACGTCTGACCGCTGGGGCCGATCCAATGCTGACCCGAGCTGGGCTCGGTGTATTGCTGGCAGCCGCCGCGCTGATCGGTGGCGGGCTCGGGTTCGGGTTCGTCGAGTTCGTCGTCGTCGGGATCGCTCTGGCGCTGGTCGTCGCAGTAGCCGTGCTACTGGCGCGGCGCCCTGCTCGAATCGAAGTCAATCGTCGTCTGGTCACGCGTCGGGTGCCCCGAACTGCACCGATCAGGGTGTCCTACGACCTGCGCAACTCCTCGCGATTCGCGTCGTTCCCGTTCACGGTGTCCGACTCCTGCGACGGTGCCGAGATCGGGATCAATGCCCCGTCGATCCCTCGATCGGGGGCGGTGCAGTTGGTTGCTCACATCCCGACTCGACGTCGTGGTGAGTTCCCTGTTGGCCCGTGCCGACTCGAGCGCAGCGACCCGTTCGGCTTGGCGAGAGGCACGGTCGAACTCGATGGTGAGCCGATGGTGCTCGTGCACCCTCGGGTGTACCCGATGGCCGGGGCCAGCGGCACGATGCACGTCGTCGAGTCCGAGTCGGTGGTGCGGCGGTCGCTCGCCGATCCGATGTCCGGCTTCGTCGCGTTGCGTGAGTACGTACCGGGTGATGACCCGCGGCTGATCCATTGGCCGACGACCGCCCGAACCGGCACGCTGATGGTGCGTGAGCACGTCGAGCTTCGGCGGCCCAAGTTCACGATCGTGATCGATACGTCTGTGGGGGCTGCGACGCCGGATGACTTCGAGGAGCTCGTCGACGCCGCCGCGTCACTCGCTGCTCACGTGGTCAGGTCGGGCATGGAGGTCGTGATTCGGACCACCTCTCGGCAACGACCGGGGCGGTCGGAACCACTCGTGAGGGAGGCCGACGCGCTGGAACTGCTCACTGCGCTCGCCCAGGCGTCTGGTGTCGAACTGCTCACGCTGGCGGCGATCTTCATCGGGGGCATCGACGACGCGGCAGTGCTGGTGCTGACCGGTCCAGCCGGGCCTTCGAGTGCCCTGGCCGGCTCGTCGTCGATCGTCGTGCGGGTCGGTGCCGGAGCACAGCCGGGACAGGGGATCGCACTCGCCGTTCGGGATGCTCCGGAGTTCGCGTTGCGGTGGAAGGCGTTGCAGTGAGTCGCGCTGGTTTGATTCGCTGGGTTGGGGTAGCGGTCGCCGCGATCGTCGTTGCCGTATTTGCGCAGCGCGTGTTCGCCGACGGAACGTGGTGGCTCACGATCGGTGCCGCAATCCCGTTGCTCCTGTGGTTTCCAGCCCGGCGACTGGCAGGGCTGGTTGGCACACAGCGCCGGTGGCGGCGATTGATCCCCGTCGTGTTCGCCGCCGGTTCGACGATTGCGACGGCGATCATCGTCGTGGTGTCGGTTGGCGGCTCGATCGGCGATCTGGGACGCGTGCCGATCGATGGGCCTCGCGGCCTGCTTTCGACCGAGTGGCCCAGCCCTGCCACGCCGTTGCTCTTGACGACGATGGCAACAGCGGTCGCAGTGGCAGTCGTGGCGACGCTCGTGTTGATCGGGGTCGAGCGGTTCCGGTTTGTCGCCACGTTGCCACTCGCCATGGTGGCGGTGGCGACCGTCGTGTTGAGCGCGCCGAGTCGACCGTCATGGGTCGCGGTGGCGGTGGTCGCTGCTGCAGTTGCCATGGTGGCCGTCGGAGATGTGGTCGCTGCGGCGCCATCCACGAGGTCGGTCGTCATGGAGAGGACCGCCGCTGTCATGGCGGTTGCCCCGATTGCAGTGGCGGCACTGGCGACCGTCCTGTTGCCGGTGCTCGACCGTACCGACCCGCGCTACGCGGAGCCGGTGCGGATGACGGACACGATGTTGTTGCCGCTCGAAGCGATCGGCGGGCTTCGGTTGACCGACCCGGCTTTCGACCTGTACTCCGTCGAACAATCGACGGGCGGGGTCTCGCGCTACTGGCGCCTGGGTGTCTTGACCGAATACGACGGGAACACCTGGAAACCCGAGACCGAGTTGCGACCGATCGGACCGGTGCTCTCCATCGACAGCCCGGGAGACCCGATCGCGGCAACGGTCACATTCCTCAGCGACGACACCCGGTTGGTACCCGTTCCCGGAACACCCGTGCGGGCTGCGGGCAAACTCGAGACCGATGAGACACGCTCGGTGGTGCGGCTGGCAGCCCGGCCCTCCGTCGGTGATTCGCTGATCGTCGAAGCGGTGCCATTTCCGACCCGTGCCGGCATGCAGGGCGCGGCGGTGAGCCCTCGATCGGTGTCGGACAACGACGTCGGCACCTTTGACCAGGCGACCGACCTGGTCGGCGACGAAGGCTCTTTGTTCGACCAGTTGGTTCGACTGGAAACGCTGATGCGTACCGAGTGGCGCCTCGACGCGGACACGCCGGGCGCCGGGCAGCAGGCGGTGTTGCTGGAGCGGTTCGTCGACGAGACCCAGCGTGGTACCAGGGAGCAGTTCGTTGCCGGGTTCGCGTTGATGGCGCGTGAACTCGGTGCACAGACTCGGATCGCAACCGGGTTCGACAGCACGCTCGCCGACGGGGCGGATGATGTCGGCGACGCCACGCTCGGATCGGCGACCCTGGCGGCGTGGCCCGAGGTTCACGTGGCCGGTATCGGGTGGATCGTGTTCGACCCCGTGCCGCCGGAGGAAGCTGGCAACGACGAGATTTCCCCGCCCGTACCCCAGACTCAGACACCGCTGGCGCCTCAGCCGCCCGTCGCTCCGCCCGCCGAAGCCGAACAGGTCGACGATGCCGAACAGACACCCGAGCCGAATGCTGAAGCTGCCGGCCCGGGGTGGACCGTCGCCGCCAAGTCGGCAGCGGCTGTGGCTGGGGCGGGGCTTCTCGTCTGCCTCGCCTTCGCTGCCATCTTGCTGGCGAAATGGTGGAGGTGGAGACGTCGTCGCCGATCGGTCGACGTCGTGGCACGGCTCCGCGGCTACTGGGCAGAAGCGACCGATCGATTGGTCGACGCCGGGCTGCAGATCGCACCATCGGCGACAAATCGTGAGATCGTCACCGCCGCCAGGCGATTTGCTCCAACGGCCGAAGCGCAATTGGCCGAGCTCGCAAGTCAAGCCTCGCGAGCCACCTTCGCGCTGACGCTGCCGCCGGCAACCGACGACGACCTGCAACGACTCGAGGCGCTCCTGCCCGATCTCGAGGCTGCGGTGCTGGCCGGGCGCTCACCGTGGTGGCGGCTGCGGTGGCGGCTGCGTCTGCGTTCCTTCCGGCGGGCAACCCGATCACCCGTCGACGCCTGACCATCCGCCACCAGCCAACGAGCGTCGCCGTGGCCAACTGACCGGACTACCGGCGTCGGTCAAACGCTTTGGTCAGGCGGAGTCCCAGCCCATGTTGGCTGCCTGATCGAGTGCGTCGAGCTGGTCTGCGACCTTGCCCTTCATCGTGGTACCCACGTTGGCGATGTCGTCGCCGACGGAGTTCAACTCGGTACCGAACTGCTCGAGCACGCTGTTGAACTCGGAGTCGACCTTGCCCATCAGTGAGGCGATATCGCTGTTCATCATTTCGGTGCCCGACGTGACGTTGGCACGGAAACGCTCCACCGAGCTGTTGAACTGGACCCGGTTGTTGCCCTCCCACGCCACGGCCTGCGCCTGTCCACGCAGCGAGCTCATCTCGGCGGTGATCTGTTCGTTGAGCGCCGTCGCTCCTTGCTGCAAGCCGGACAGCGTGTCCCGGAAACTGGCGATCGCAGTCTTGATCTGGCTGTTGAGCTCCTTGGCATTCGCATCCATCTGCGTTCCGGAGCGGTCGAACTCGGCCGAGAGGGCATCGAGATCGGCGAGTTCTGCACCAATGAAATCTGACATGTCGGTCGTTCCTTCGTGGTCGGTTCGGTCAGCCGTTCATCACAGCGTCGAACGCGTTGCGCTGAGCTGTGACGGCGGTTGCGAAGCTGGAGGCGGTGTCGAGGGCGGCGCTGCCTGACTTGGTCGCGTTGTCACGCAGCTGGTTCATCACCCGGCTGAGTTCGCCGTTGACGATGTCGTGTGCCTCACGGGCGAAGTTGTCGATGGCTGACTGCAAGCCGCCGACGTCGGTCGCCAGGTCGTTGACGATCTGGTCGGCTTTGACGCGATTGCTGCCCGTCCAGTTGGTCGACTCGGCCTGCGCTGACAGCTTGGCCATCTCACTGGTCATCGCGCTCGAAAGGGTTTCGGCCTGCGAGTGGAGCCGGGCCATTTCAGCGACGAACTCGCCGAGCGCCTGTTCAACTCGCGATGCCAGGCTTGACGACTTGGAGGAGAAGTCAGCACCCGACGCCTCGAACTTGCTGGCGAGGGATTGCATACCGGCGAGGTCACCACCAATGGGCATGTCGTCGTCCTTTCGATCGTGGTCGATGTTCCGTATCCGAAGTCGATTCGGGAACCATCCGCTGGGCGGATAGCTCGAAACGATAGCCGACCTGGCGAAGCCTGCCCACCCTCGGAGGCGTCGTCCTCGCTGGTTGATGCTTGGCATACTGTGCGGGCACCGCTCAGCTGTGGTTGTGCGGCGCACCCGCTCGACCGCTGTTCCCCCTGTTCAGAAAGGCCACACGGGATGGAAATCGTCGTTGATTCACCCACCGGGGTCGCTGAGCTGTCGCTGGCGGTCGACAATTCGACGGCAACCATCGCAGATGTGATCGAACTCGTGACGCGCACCAATGCCCCGGCGATGGCATGGGTGGACGGTCGGGCGATGATCACGACGACACTGGTGAGCGAGGCCGGACTGGCGAACGGGTCGACGATCGACATCGACCCGACTTCGTTCGTCTCGGCCAAGGCGAGGCGAACGGACGATCAGGTCACGATCGTGCAACATGCCGGCCGTGGATCTGGTCGCCGGATCGACCTCCGACCAGGGCGCTACCACATCGGTCCAGCGACGCGAGCCGGCGCCGCCGAGCTCGACGAGGGTCCGGTTCGCCACGCCATGATCCAACTGGCGTTCGGCCCTGACCGTGTGGTGACCGTCGAGTCGGCCACCTCGGCGCGCCTGGATGGTGTGCAGATCGACGAGGCGTCCATCCCTTGGGCCGGCGGCATCTTGACGACGGCCAGCCGAGCGTTCACGCTCGCCACCGACCAACCAGCGGAGCGACGGCGCGGTCAACCGCTCAACGGCAAAGTGGCGTTCAATCGGCCGCCTCGGTCAGCGGCGCCGCCTCCGTTCGACCCGGTCGAAGTACCGCACGGCGGCAAACAGGCCCGTGAAGCGCGAAAGTTTCCGCTGTTGGCGATGCTCGTGCCGATCCCGATGGCGGTCCTGATGGCGATGGTGCTGGGACGTTGGCAGTTCATGCTGTTCGGGCTGATGTCGCCGGTGATGGCAGCCGCCAACTGGTTCGAGGACCGGCGTACCCGCAAACACGAACTCGGGGCGTCGTCGGCAGCCGACCAGGTGGCAACCGCAGAGTTCGAGCAGCGCCTCGCCGACCGACGGCGAGATGAGGTTCGCCGCCGGCGCACCCAGCATCCGACAATTGCTGAGGCCATCGAGCGGGCGGTCACTTCGTCACCTCGACTGTGGGAGGTTCGGCCCGAACACGACGACGCCTTCAAGATCCCGGTCGGGTTGGCCGACATCCCGTTCCGGCCGGCGATCGACCGCTCCGGTACCTCGCTGGCATCTGCCGACGCGATCGTGGACAGCGCCGGTGACCTGGCGGGCGTTCCGATCACGGTCGACCTGGCGACCGAACGTGGCGTCGCCTTCGTCGGCTCGCGTAGCACGACCGTCGCCGCGTGTCGTGCTCTGCTCGTTGCGGCCGCGGTGCTGCACGGTCCTGCCGACGTCGACGTCGTGGTGCTCGCCAACGGCGACCGGCCGGCGGCGTGGGAGTGGGTGAAGTGGCTGCCGCACACCAGGTTGGGCGGTGCCCCCACCGTGCTCGCCGACGAAGCGCAGGTGATCGCCTGGTGCAACAGCGTCAGCGCCAACTGGGAACGTCCGAATCGCCCCCAGCGCCCGAGCCACCTGACCTTCATCGTCGTCGATGACGAACGCTGGTGGCGAGATCGGCTCGCTCCGCTGCGTCCGCTGCTCGCCGAGCCGGCGATGCCGGTTCGCTTCCTGGCGATGGTTGCCGACGCTGATGACGCTCCCGCTGTCTGTACGACCTTGGTGGCAGTCGACGACGAGGGAGTCGCAACGGTTCAGCGCCGCTCCCAGGGTGACGACGTCTCCGGTGTTCGCTCATACCTCCTCGATGAGCAACTCGCCACGGAGGTCGGCCGTGCGTTGGCGGCGTTGGACGATCCCGACGTGCCGGCGGTCGATTCGTCCTCGGTGCCGTCGGCGGTTTCGATCGGAGAGGTGCTCGGGTTCGACGCGATCGACGAGATTGCGCCCGAGCACATCGTCGCTCGCTGGGCGCTCGCTGGAGTCGATGGTGCGCCGCGCACAGCGATCGGGATCGGACCGCGTGGCGTCATCGAACTCGACCTCGTCGACGACGGACCGCACGGCCTGATCGCCGGCACGACCGGAGCAGGCAAGAGCGAGCTGCTGCGTAGCCTCGTGCTCGGATTGGCGACGGCCCTCGAACCTGACCACATCAACTTCGTGCTGGTCGACTTCAAGGGCGGATCGGCGTTCGATCGATGCGCCGACCTGCCGCACACCGTCGGCCTCGTCACCGACCTCGACGAGCACCTCGCCGGTCGCGTACTGAGGTGTCTCAAGGCGGAGCTCACGTATCGCGAGCACGTGCTCCGAGATGTCGGCGCCTCCGATCTTCCTGCATACCGCAAGCTTCCGGGCGTCGCCCCACTTCCGCGGCTCGTGCTGGTGGTCGATGAGTTCGCTTCGGTCGCAGCGGAACTCCCTGAGTTCTTGCCTTCGCTGGTCGACATCGCCCAACGTGGACGAAGCCTCGGGATCCACATGATCCTCGCGACCCAGCGCCCAGCCGGCGTCGTCGACAACAAGATCAAGGCGAACACCAATCTACGCATCGCCCTGCGTGTGCAGGACGACGGCGATTCGATGGATGTCATCGACACCCGCGACGCCGCCAAGATTCCTCGCGGGCAGGCGGGGCGAGCGTACATCCGGCTCGGTGCAGGTGAACTCTCCGAGGTGCAGACGGCGTACGCCACCGGTAACTCGCGGGAGGTTCCCGACACGGCGATCGATGTCGATCCGTTCGTCTTGTTCAGAGACCTCACTCCGCTCGAGTCGCGGTTGAGAGCGCGATCGGGAAGAGCGCTGCCATCGGACGACAGCGCCGACAGCGACCTCGATCTGCTCGTCTCGGTGATTCGCGCCGCCGCAATCGCGACTGGCCAGACCCATCAGCGTCGACCGTACCCCGATCCGCTGCCTGAGCAGCTTCGGTCGGAAGAGCTCCCGGCATCGGCCGACTCGCCCCCAGGGGGTGTGCCATTTGCCCTCGTGGACCTGCCGGACGAGCAACGTCAAGACGTGCGCTACTGGGTTCCGGGGGTCGACGGCTCGATGCTGATCTATGGCATTCCCGGTGCCGGAACATCCACAGCGTTGGCGACCCTGGCGCTCGGCTTGGCGAGTGTGTACTCGGCCGATGACGCCCATCTGTATGTGATCGATGCCGACGCCAACCTGTTGGCACCGCTCGAATCGTTGCCCCATTGTGGTGCGGTGATCGGCCCTGACGATCCCGAACGGCTTGGACGGCTGGCCAGACACCTCTCCGATGAGGTCACCCGGCGCAAATCGCTGTCGGTGAAGATCGGCGGCCCTCGCGCCGTGCAAGAGTCCGAACCGAAGGTCGTCCTGATGGTCGACAATGTTGCCGCGCTGCGGGCCGCTGCCTCCGAGAACCGCGTCGTCGAAGCTGCATGGAGTTCGTTGGAACAAGTCATTCGAGACGGCCCTGCGTTGGGGCTGTGCGCAGTGCTGACCGCAACCCACGAACGTGCCCTGTCGTCGGCGTTGTCGTCGCAGTTCGCCAACCGTCTCGTCATGCGGCTCGGTGACACCACGGCCTACACCGCGTTCGGAATTCGCAAGGGAGACGTTCCGACGTTCGTGCCAGGTCGGGCCGTGGATCCGTCGGACCTCACCGAGCTCCAGTTGGCGATCGCGGCGACGTCTCTGGCTGAAGCGGCTCCAGCGTGGCCATCGCGCCGAGGTCACGGCGAACGCCCTGTTCGGTCGGTGAACCGGCTACCGACGCAGGTGACGGTCGCCGAGGTCACGGCGGCGAGCGAACATCGACCGCGCGGGATCGCAGCGGCGATCGGGCTGTCGATCGCAACGGGGGACGAAGCGCTGCTGGAGTTGGAGTGGGGCGAGAACGCGGTCGTTGCCGGAGGTCCCGGAACGGGTCGGTCGTCGTTGCTGGTGGCGATCGCCGAGGCGGTTCGCGCCGTCGCCCCCGACACCCCGTTGTTCGGGGTCTGCCCTCGCGGCGGGCCACTCAACGACGTGGAATGGATCGATCGCCCGCAGACGCCACCCGATGTCGCTCGGTGGGTCGATGGGATCGAGGCCTCGGTTGGCCGTCGCGTGGTGCTGATCGACGATGCCGAACGGCTGGGCGGCCCGTCATTCGAGCGTCTCGCCAAGATCCGATCAGATGGGCTGATCGTCGTCGTCAGCGGGAGAGCCGATCGCCTGCGCGATTCGGCGGGTTGGGCCAAGCCGCTCATGCGTGGTCGCACGGGCGTCCTACTGCGGCCGAGCGACCAGGATGGTGAGCTGGTCAAGACACCGCTCGGACTGCGGCTCGAGCGATTCGCCGCTCACCGTGGGTTGGTGATCAACGACGGTGACGTGACCGCGATACTCGCCGCAACCGTGGGTGTCGATTCGGTCGCCGGCGAACCCGGAGCCGTGCGATGAGACGCGGCGACGGCGTCGGGATCGAGATCGGGGCCGGTGTGGTGGTCGGCGTGCGGTTCGACGCTGAGACACCGGGGCGAGTTGCGGTTGCCGCTGCCGTGCCGATCGGGCGGCGCCGCGACGATCAGGCGTTGATCGACGCGCTGGCAGAGCTGTACGTGCGGCTCGGGATCAGCGACGAACCGGTCCGGGTGGCGTGGTTCGGTCCCGAGGCGCTGATCGTGCGGGTGCCGATCCAGGCGGGCAACGCTGCGGCTGTGGAGCGACGACGTGGTGAGTTGCGTCGTCGGCTCGGGGTGACGCACACCATGTTCGTGGAGGAGGCGGCCCGTTCATGGCTGCTGGCGGTCAACTGGGACGAGCGTCCGGTTGCCCGCATCGAGCGACTCGCCCGGCGCTCCGGTTTCGCCGATGTGACCGTCGAGCCGTCGCCGCTGGCGCTCCAGCGCGTACTCGACCCCAGCACGACCGCGGTGAGGCGCTGCCTCGAAGCCGGTAACACCTGGACGATGGTCACCGATCGCGGGGCCTTGGTCGGGGCGATACCGTCGACCGGGTTCGACGGTGAAGCGCCCGGATTGGTGGTTGCCAAGGGCGATCCGCGATGCAATCTCGGAGAGCCCGACGATCCGGAGTCCGTTCGCGCCGTTCTCGGTGAGGCTGTCGATGATGCGTTCACGAGCGGGGCACTCGAGCACGATCGGTTGGGGATTCACCTGCTCGGTGATCCGTATCCGATGTTCGATCCGGCTGACGACCGCTCCCCACCACGTGTGGCCGTGGCATTGGGTGCGGCGCTCGCCGCGGCAGGGCTTGCCGGCCGACCTCGGCGGCTCGACGCGATCAGTGTCGGCATCTCGGGAGCCGACTCGGTGCCAGAACCGTGGGCGGTCGAGCGAATCGGCGACGCCGACGGGCCAGTGACCCCTGTCGTCAAGCGGTCGTGGTGGCGAGTTTTCCGGTCTCGCTGATTCCCTGAATCTTCAGCCAGTCGGCGATCGCTCGGGCGAATCCCCGTGCGACGCATGGGGGAGTGCCAGCGCTAACGTTGATGACCGCGACTTCCCCCGAGGTCGTCGACTATCGAATCCGCCATGATCGTTTGCGGAGGAGCGCCGTGCAAGGCACCACGACCACCAACTTGGGTGCCGGCAAGCAGAGTCCTGCGACCGTTTCCTGGCGCCTCGCTGCTGCGGCGCTCGTCGCGCTGGCGTTGGTCATCGGTGGTGTCGTGGCGTTCGTGAGAAGCGACGGCCTCAACTCGATCGACGCCGCACAGACCCGTGCGACTGCTTGGTTCACTCACCAGGGGTCGGGGCGAGTCGTGCTGGTCGACGGTTTCGGCGGGCAGGCGATCGCTCGGATCGAAGCCGCCGTTCCGGGTGAATCGATCGAGGCGCGTTCGAGTTCGACGGCGGCGTTCTTCGTCAACCGATCCACCGCTCAGACCCGTGTGATCGATCAGGCTGCGCTGCGGCTCGGGCCGGGCCTGGCGGTGGCTTCGCTCACGGCGTCGGTGCCGACGACCGCCGCTGGCACTGCGGGCCTCACCGTGGTCGACCCCCAATCGGGTGAGTCGACATTGGTCAGTCCCGATGGTCAGGTGGCCCCGTTCGTCTCCGTTCGAGGCGAGGCGGTCGTCGCCCCGAATGGCTCCGTGTGGAGTGTCGACACTCGCCAACTGCACCGGGCCCGTCCGAACGAGTCGTCGGCTTCCTACGACGCTCCCGGGGCCGACGCGATCACGCTCAATGGCAACCTCGGCGTCGTGCTCGACCGGGCAGACGGTCGGCTGCTCACCGCTGGGGCCGGCTGGGTCGAGCTGACGGGCGATCCGAATCGGAGTGATCTGGTCGTGCAAGCTCCAGGGCCGGCAGACGACTGCACCTGGGTCGGTGCCGGCGACCACCTCTGGTGCGTGGCCGCCAAGTCGGTCGTCCACGACATCGAGATCGCCGGCTTGAACATCACCGCAAGCGATCTGCTTGCCGTTTCTGGCGACGTGGCGGTCGTCGTCCACCGAGCGACCCCTGGGATCGTGCGGTTCGACTGGCGCACCGCGAGCATCGTCGATACCGCCACCGCTTCGGTGCCGTCCGATGCATCGCTGGCGGTCACCGTCACCGACGACCTGATCTGGGTCGATGACGTCGCCGGCGACTTTGTTTGGGCGATCCACGAGTGGGGACTCAACGCGATCGAGAAAAACGATGATTCCGTGCCGCTGCTGGGTGAGTCGGGAGAGGTGGTGTCCGGCGGCGACGCCCCGCGCCCTGGGTTCGGCGCTGGAGCGGCCGGCGCCAGCCCCGACGAAGGGTGGCGCGAACCCGACGACAACGGCGTCGATGATCCGCCCGTTGCGGTCGATGACCAGGTCTCTGCTCGCGGTGGAGCGCCGATTCCGATTGCCGTGACGGCGAATGATTACGACCCCGACGGCGAAGCGATCGTCGTGGTCGGTGCGTCGGCACCGTCGAGCGGAGCCGTCGAGGTGGCCAGCGCCACGACCATCGTGTACACCCCGGTTGCCGGATTCATCGGGATCGACCAGTTCACCTACCGAATCGCCGATGGCAACGGCACTGAGGCGATGGCGACCGTCACCGTCGAGGTGCTCGATACCAATGCCCCCAACCAGGCGCCGACCGGGCAAGCCGACTTCACCGAAACCGGGGTCGGGACGGCAGTGGTGGTGGACGTACTCCTGAATGACACCGATCCCGAACGCGATGCGCTCCGGATCGGATCGTTCACCACTCCGACGTCTGGTGGCGCCGTCAGCGAGGCGATCGGTCGGTCGGGCCTGCCGGCGCTGCGCTATGAACCGCCGGTCGGGGTGTCCGGCAAGGTCACGTTCCTGTATCGACCGGAAGACTCGCGCGGAGCGGTCGGCGAGACGGTCGAGGTGACCGTCCTCGTGGCGACGGGATCCGAGGGCAACCGGCCGCCTCAGTTGCGACCGGACGCGGTACGGGTACGGATTGCGACGCCGACACTCGTGGCGGTGCTGGCGAACGATCTCGATCCGGACGGCGATCCGTTGAGCGTCACGCTGATCGAGCCTTTCCCTCCGGGTGTCACGGCGCGGGTAGTCGGTGACCAGGTCGAAGTCACTGCTGGTGCCGGTGCGATCCCGACGTCGATCGTGACGTACGAAGTCGATGACGGCCACGACCATCAGGTTCGGTCGAGCGTTCTCGTGTACGCGGTTGGAGCGGAGGAGCCGAACCGACCGCCACTGGTGTACGCCGACACGGCAACGATGATCGTCGGGGAGGCGCACAAGATCGACGTCTTGTTGAACGACTCCGACCCTGACGGCGACCCGCTGTCAGTCATCGCTGTGACACAGCCCGCAGCTGGCGGAACCGTCGTGAATGAGCGACGCGGTGTGCGATTCAGCGCATCGCCGCTCAACGCCGGTGTTGACGAACGCACGGTTCGGTTCACCTACACGGTCACCGACGGGCAGGGCCACGACGTGGCGGGCGAAGTGTCGGTGCGGGTGCTCGCCCTTGCGCTCCCCACCCCACCATGGGCGCAGGACGACGTCGCGACAACCGAGGTGGATACGCCGGTCGTGATCGACGTGTTGCGCAACGATGGCGATCCGAGTGGTGAGCGTCCCACATTGGTCGGTGCACCGAGCTGTCCGTCTGGCGGCAGCGCAAGAATTCGCAGCGACCAGGGCGTCACGTTCTCGCCACCCGCCGGCAAGGTCGGCGCCTTTCGTTGCATGTACGAAGTGACGAACAGCCGCGATCTCCGGGCCTCCGCGTCGATCATCATCACCGTGGTCGAACCACCGAATCGCAACCAGCCACCGGTCGCCCAAGATGACGAACGGACGATCAAGACGAACGAGGTCATCGAGATCAACGTGCTGGCCAATGACGAAGATCCGGACGGTGAGGCGGGTGACCTCAAACTGGTGTCGGTGAGCACACCCCGTTTGGGCACGGTTCGGATCGCCTCGGACCAGGTTCGCTATTCGGCGAGTGCCACGCCAGGCGTCGTCACGATGAGGTACGAGGTCACCGATGGCGACGGCGGAACGGTGACCGGTCGGATCATCGTCACGGTGGTTGAACCCGACCCTGTGGCACCCGTTGCCAACGACGATCTGCGCTCACCGACCGCACCCGTCGAGTCGGTCGTGATCGACATGTTGGCGAACGACCACGACCCCGACGGCAACGTCAGCGATCTCGTGGTGACGGGAGTACAACTCACCGCTGGTGCTGCACAGATCAGCCACGTCAAGGGCACGCTCACCGTGGTGCCGTCGTCGACCTTCGTCGGCAAGATCACCGTGGCCTACACGATCGTCGACCTCGACGGCCTGAGCGACCAGGGGCTCGTCGTCGTCACCGTCACGGCGCCGCGAAACCGACCACCAGAGGCCAGAAACGTGTCGGCGACCGTCGAGAGCGGCGGCTTGGTGCGGGTCGCTCTGGACTTCTTCGATCTGGATGGCGGTGACCTGATCGTCGAACTGCTGAGCAAACGGTCTGATATCGGCGACTTGACTCGCGACGGTGGAGCGGTCGTGTTCCAGTCGAAGCCGGGTGCCGAAGGGTTCGCATCGTTCGTGTATCGCGTGAGCGACGGTGAGCTCATGGCCGAGGCGTCGATCAGCATTACGGTGCAGGCCTGCGGCGTGAGTTCGCCGATCATCGTCAACCCGAATGCTGTGTTCACGACCGGCTACCAGCAGCCGTTCACGGTGCCGATCAGTGGACTCTTCTCTGGTGGCGAGCTGATCGAGGTCGCGCCCGCTCTGTCCGGTTTGACGTACACGCCGCCCGCCGGAGAGAACGGGGTCGTGAGTTTCACCTATCGGGTCAGGAACGCCTGCCGCCAAACGACATCGGGTGCGTTCAGCATCGACGTGAACCGATCGCCGGAAGGGCACCCGCAGTCGATCAACTTGCCGATCGGTGGAACCAGTCGCCTCTCGGCGGGCACGCTGGCCACCGATCCGGATGGTCAAACGCTCGTATTGTCGTTGCCCACGAAGGTTCCGTCGTGGGTCGCGATCGACAACGGGGAGCTGTTCATCGCCGCCCCATCGGACGTTGCCGTCAACGGGCTGGAGGTCCTGGCGCGTATCACCGATCCGGGCGGGCTGTTCGTCGACGTGCCGGTCACGGTCACGGTTGCCAACCAACCGCCGATTGCGAGCGATGTCACGATCACGGTGATCAGATTCGACGAACACGAGTTCTTGCTCCCCTGCTCTGATCCCGATCAACAGCAGCTGAGCATGAGCGAGGTTCCGAAGAAGATACTGGGCGTGAAACTCGAGGTCGACGGCGCATCCAACGACCGCGTGCGTTTCGATCCGGCCGAGGTCGAAGGGGTCGCCAGCTTCCCGTATGTGTGTACCGACCCGCTCGGTGCCTCCGATTCGGCGACGGTGACGATCGACTTTGGTTCCAGGCCGGTCGCACTCCAGGTGGGGACACTGAATATGGTGCCGAACCAGTCGCGTCAGGTAACCGTGGTCGACGGCGGCTTCGTGGTCGCGGTGAGAAACCCACCGGAAAACCCCCTGTTCGTCAGCCTGACCGGCACGCCTCAGGTCATCGACATCAGCGCCCCACCGGGAACTCCGAGTGGCACCTATGAGGTGCGCTACACGATCGCCAATGGCCGGTTCTTCGAGAACACCCAGTTGATGGTGACCGTCGCCGGCAACGGCGGCGGGTCGACAACCACGACGACCACGCCCACGACCACGACGACCACGACGGTGCCGGGCAGTCCGGTCACCACCACGACGGTGCCGACGACCACCACCACAACCACCGTGCCGACCACCACGACCACCGTGCCGACCACGCCCACGGTCCCGCCTGGCCCGTAGTACGTGCCCGCCGATCTCGCCTGAGGTGATGGACCACCGTCGCGTGATCTGTCCGGCGCCTCGGGCGACGCAAGGATTCGGCGACGAGGCTGCTCGAAATGAGCGGCACATGAGTGAGTTGCCTGCCGGCCAGTTGTTGCCGAGGCCGACTGTCGAGAGGCGATTCGCCCGTTGGACTCGGCTGGACTAGCGCCAACGGTTGTTCATGCCCAGCCGTCTTCGTCACCGACTGGGTTCTCGAACGACTCGACGCCCTCCTCGACCCGCTCGATCAGGGTCTCGATGATCTGGACACGGGCCCACCGCTTCTGCTCGCCGGACACGACGTGCCACGGAGCCAGCTTGTGGTCGGTCTTGGCGAACATGTCCTCGACGGCCTCGTTGTAGGGGCCGATCTTGTCGCGGTTACGCCAATCCTCCTCGGTCAGCTTCCAGCGCCGCAGCGGGTCGTCCTTGCGCTTGTCGAACCGCCGGAGCTGCTCGTCTGGGCTGATCTGGACCCAGAACTTGACGATGATCAGTCCCTCGATCACGAGGTTGCGTTCGAACTGCACGATTTCGTCGTAGGCGTGCTTCCACTGGTGTTTGGTTGCGTATCCCTCGATCCGTTCGACGAGCACCCGTCCGTACCAGCTGCGATCGAACAGGGCGAACCCGCCGAGGCCCGGCACCTCTTGCCAGAATCGCCACAGGAAGTGCTTGCGTTTCTCGTCGAAGGTTGGTTTGGCGAACGCCGAAACCCGGTAGTGGCGCGGGTCGAGTGGTTCCACGATGCGCTTGATCGCGCCACCCTTGCCTCCGGCGTCCGACCCCTCCATCACGACCAGTACGCCCGGCCCGAGAGTGGGGTCCTCCAGGTGCCCGCCGAGGTCGAGCCGTAGGGCGAGCAGCTTGCGCTGTGCCGTGTACAGCCGCTCCTCGTACTCGTCCTTGCTGAGTTGGGCGGTCAGGTCGAGATCGTCAAGGCGTCCCATGGCATCACTCCGAGGCTGCGCCGGCGAGGGCGTCGATGATCTGGTCGACCTGTTCGTCGGTCGTGACCAGGGGTGGACAGAAGGTGATCGTGTGGTCGGCGATCGCCCTCACGATGACGCCTTGTCGGAGCATGCGGGCTCGAACTCCGTCGGCGTGCTGATCGGGACGAGTGCCGACCGCCCACATCGCGCCGGCGCCGCGGGCGTGATCCACCAACCCGTCGGCGGCGATCGACTGGAGCCCGGCTCCGAGCCGTGCGCCGATCTGGGTGGCGCGGGCGAGCAACCCCTCGCGTTCGATGATCGCCAGATTGGTGAGGGCAGCGGCGCACGCCGTGGCGTGGCCCGAGTAGGTATAGCCGGTCGCCAGCCGAAAGCCGGCCGCTGGTTCGAGGCGCTCACGCACGGCCTGACCAACGAGCACACCTCCGAGCGGCTGGTAGCCCGATGTGACCGCTTTGGCGAATGTGGTGAGGTCGGGAATCACACCGTAGTGGTCGGCTGCGAACCAGTCGCCCAGTCGCCCGAACCCGGTGATCACCTCGTCGAAGATCAAGAACGCGCCGTGCTGGTCACACAGCCGCCGGAGCGAAGCGAGGTAACCCTCCTCAGGCGGCCAGACACCGCCCGCTCCCTGCACCGGCTCGGTGATGACAGCGGCGACTTCGCGGCTGCGTTCCGACATCAGCTGGGCGAGCGCTTCGATGTCGTCGCTGGGTACCTGTACGACCTCTGGCAAGAGTTCACCCCAGCCGACTTTGTTGCCAGGGAGACCCTGGGCCGACGTGCCGCCGTAGTTGGTGCCGTGGTAGCCGCGCATGCGGCTGATGATGAGCGTGCGCTCGGGGTGGCCTGCCTGTACGTGTGCCTGACGGGCGAGCTTCATGGCCGTATCGACCGACTCGGACCCCGACTGGCACAGGAAGACCCGAGCGTCGGGCATCGGGCTCAGCGACGCCAACTTGTCGGACAGGGCGTCGGCTGCCGGATTGGTGAACGGGTCGAAGCACGAATAGGCCTCGAGCGTCGTGATCTGCTGTGAGATGGCATCGGCCATCTCCTGACGACCGTGCCCGATCGCGCAGTACCACAGGCTCGCCATCGCATCGAGGTACTCGTTGCCATCGACGTCCCACACGATTGCGCCGCTGCCACGCTCGAGCGAGATGAAGTGATCGCCGGTCGTCGGGGCGAACGGGTGGAGGAAGGATCCGGTCACGATTCGCGACCGTAGTTGCGTCACGACCGGAACGTCGCAACCGCGCCCAGCGCGGTTCGCCCCGTCGTCTGGGCGAAACGGGGAGTCGGATGCAAGGCTGGGGTCGTGACATCGCCACTGATCGTCTTCGCCGACGCCGAACACGACGAGCACCGCACCCCCGACTGGCACCCTGAACACCGTGGTCGGCTCGATGCTGCCTTGGCCGGGATTCACGAGGCGGGGCTCGACGAGGCGACGGAATGGCGAACGCCCGAACAGGTTTCGGTCGCTGACCTCGAGCTGGTCCACGATCGCGACTATGTGCTGGAAGTCGAGCGGTTCTGCGCCGCCGGCGGAGGTGAACTCGATCCCGACACCGTGGCGACCTCGGGTTCATGGGCGACCGCCCGCCGCAGCGCCGGTGCGGTGCTGGGAGCGATCTCGGCACTTCGAGCCGACGAATGTGACGTCGCGTTCGCCGGTGGCCGTCCACCTGGCCATCACGCCGTGAGTGACCGGGCGATGGGTTTCTGCCTCTTCAACAACGCCGCCGTGGGAGCTGCCAAGATCGCCGCCACCGGTGAGAAGGTCGCCGTGATCGACTGGGATGTCCACCACGGCAATGGCACACAGGACATCTTCTACGACGATCCGAACGTGCTCTACATCTCGACCCACGAGGCGCCGCTGTATCCGGGGACCGGGCTGTTGCGAGAGACCGGCGGGGCAGCAGGGCAGGGAGCCAACCTCAACCTTCCCTTCCCGGCGGGTACAGCGGGCGACACGTACCGGGCGGCGTTCGACGAAGTGGTGATTCCGGTCGTGGAACGGTTCGCGCCCGACTGGTTGATCATCTCGGCGGGGTTCGACGCCCATCGCGCTGATCCGCTGGCCGGCTTGAATCTGACCGCCGGTGACTACGCCGATCTGGCGAGGCGGCTGCAGTCGCTGGTGCCCGCCCGCAGGCTGTTGGTCGTGCTGGAAGGCGGCTACGACCTGACGGCGTTGACCTACAGCGTCGGGTCGACCCTCAGCGCTCTGGTGGGCGGTGCCTACCGGCCCGAGGCCGCCTCGACCGGTGAACTCGGCATGCCGACCGTGACCGCTGCCAAACAGCTGTGGGAGCTGTAGGGCACTAGTTCATCTTCCAGCCGCCGTCGACGTTCAGCGTCTGGCCGGTGACGAACGCGGCGTCATCGCTACACAGGAACGACACGGTGGCGGCGACCTCGTCCAGTCGGCCACGCCGTTGCAGCGCCTGCCCGGCGAAGATCGTCGCCTCGTATCCCGCTGGCTGCATGTCCTCGGCCGGAGTTGGAAACGCCCCCGGAGCGATGCAGTTGACCCTCACGTCGAAGTGACCCAGCTCGGTCGCCAAGGCGCGCGTGAACGCTGCCGCAGCTCCCTTGGCGGTGGCGTAGGCAACGATGTTCGGCCAGCCTCCGTGTTGTGTGATCGACCCGATGTTGACGATCGAACCATGGCGCTGCTCGATCATGTGGCGAGCGGCAGCCTGGGCGACGAAGAAGTAGGCCCGTTGATTCACGGCGTGAGCGGCGTCGTACTCCACGGTGGTGAGCTCGACGAACGACCCGGAGGGAAACACGGCGGCGTTGTTGACCAGTACCGACAAGCGGCCGCTTTCGGCGGCAGTGTCGATCGCGACTCGGCAGGCATCGACGTCGGCTACGTCGAGTTCGAGCGCCGTCACGCCGTCGATCTCGGCGCATCGACGACCTAGCGTCGAACCGTCGATGTCAGCGGCCACCACATGGAACCCGTCCGCTGCGAGCCGACGCACGATCGGGAGTCCGAGCCCTCCGCCGGCCCCGGTCACGAATGCGATGTCCCCTCGATCTGCCATCTTCACATCTTGGCGCGCGGCAGACGTTCCGGTTGCGGTTGGCGTCGCCATCAGGCGCGTACCGGTAGCGGGTGCGCGAGGGCTCACTGGGCGGTGGCGCGGGGAGCCCGTACGCTGTCCGGATGCGGCGCAGCGGCGATGGCTTCCTCAGGTGCTCGGACGGACACGTGCGATGGGGTGTCTACGGTGCCGCCGGAGCGGTGTTCGTGGTGCGCTTCCCCGACGGACCGCGGGTGCTGTTGCAGAAGCGATCGGCATTCGCTCACGAGGGTGGTACCTGGTCGTGTGCCGGGGGAGCGCTCGATGACGGTGAGACAGAGCTCGAAGGTGCCCTGCGCGAGGCGTCCGAGGAGATCGGCGCCATCCCTGAGGGCTCGATCGTGCTGGGTCGCACCGTGTTCGCTCCGGCGGACGATTGGTCGTACACCACCTTCGTCGTCGAGGTGCCCGCGGAGTTCGGAGCATCGATCAACTTCGAAACCGACGCCGTCGCCTGGGACTCCCCGGACGAGGTCGAACACCGGCCGTTGCACGCCGGCTTCGCGGCCGCTTGGCCCGAACTCCGAAAGATCATCGAGGGAGCACACACATGAGCGATCAGTTCTTCCCATATCGATTCGACAACCGGTGGAAGGCGATCTTCGTCGCCCTTCGGGTGGGCGCTGATGATGGCGTCACGATCACCGATGACGGTCGGCTGGTGGCAACGTTCGGCCGCGTCAAGGTCGACACGCCGTTGGCCAACGTCCATCACACCCAGATCACCGGTCCGCATCGGTGGTACACGGCGGTCGGTCTACGGCTCAGTTTCAGCGACGACGGAATCACCTTCGGCACCAATCACCAGCGCGGCGTTTGCATCGAGTTCATCGACAAGGTGCCGCGCGTGATCGGCTTCAAGGATCACTCCGCGCTGTGGGCCAGCGTCGCCGACCCCGACGGTCTGTCCGCAGCAATCGGCCGCTGATTCCAGTTGGGAGATGTGCCTGGCACAACTCCCAACTAGCGTTGTCGGGATGCGCAAGCCTGATGTGACCGTGCCCGACACTGCTCCTCCCACCGACTTGGTGATCACCGACGACGTCGTCGGCGAGGGCGATGAGGCCGTTTCCGGCAAGGGTGTCAGCGTGCACTACGTCGGGGTCTCGTGGTCGACGGGCAAGCAGTTCGACGCCAGCTGGGACCGCATGGAACCGTTCCGGTTCGGACTCGGCGCTGGTCAGGTCATCAAGGGCTGGGACCAAGGCGTCGCCGGGATGAAGGTCGGCGGTCGCCGCACGCTGCACATCCCACCGAACATGGGCTACGGCGCCCAAGGCGCGGGCGGCGTGATCGCCCCGAACGAAACGCTGATCTTCGTCGTCGACCTGCTCGGCGTCGGCTGAATCGTCGCTAGGCCGGTTCCACGACCCGCACCGTGCCGGTCGTGGGATCGACCTCGACCATGGCCCCGTCGGGGATGTCGAGCGCTGCTCCTGCTCCCACAACAGCGGGAATACCGAGTTCGCGAGCGAGCACGGCGGCGTGCGACATCGAGCCACCGTTGGCGGTTACGACCGCGCCGGCGATCGACAGCACGGCGTTGAAGGCAGGCGACGTCGCTCGCACGACGAGCACGTCACCCGGCTCGAGTTTCTCGATCGCCTCGTCGGCGTTGGCTGCCGTTCGAGCGCGGCCGATGTAGGCCACCTTCCCGATACCGACCCCGGTGAGTTGATCGGTCGGTGCGGTTCCGTCCATGCCGAGGTGGAGCATCGAAACCTGCACCATTCCGACCAGCTTCGGGAGCGGGGGCGGCAGGATGTCGAGCGGTGGCTCAGGCTCGGGCGTGCCGAGCGTCGCCGGCGGGGCAAGGGTCGCCTTCGTCATCCGCTCCGCCGAGCGGGCGGCGAGTTGTTGGGCGGGCGGGCACCCACCATCGAAGATCGCCCGCGCTTCGTCGGGTGTCAGTTCGAGCGTGTGCTCGGCGTCGACCAGCTCACCACGACCTGCGAGTCGGCAACCGGCTTCGAGGAGGGCTCGACGCAGCAATCCGGCCGGCCACTCGGCAGTCAGTGGTCCGTTGTCGTCGCGCATGTCCATCACGGCGCGGGCGTCAGCCAACACGTCGTCGAACAACGCCCGGTGTTCGGTCGGAACCAGCTCACGCAGC
Organism: uncultured Acidimicrobiaceae bacterium; assembly: GCA_963700265.1. Classification (GTDB taxonomy): domain Bacteria; phylum Actinomycetota; class Acidimicrobiia; order Acidimicrobiales; family Ilumatobacteraceae; genus Ilumatobacter. The sequence continues at coordinate 721,486 of CAVOWX010000018.1, forward strand.
GTGTTCGCCAACTGGCGATGATCGACCGGCCTGGCCGGCGTGGCGCCGCGGATGCTGCTGAGTAGGACGCCGGGGAGTTCGGCCAGCGTGAACGAGGTGATGTCATATCCGCTGGCCAGGATCTGGCCGTACTCAACCAGGTATTCGTCGAGCAATCGACCGGCTTCTTCGGACACCGACCGAACGTCGTCGACCGACGTGATCGTTCGGCCAGAGGCATCGACAATCGCTCGCAGCCGACACAGCAGTTCGACCGGCCTCGCCGTCGACGGCGAAGCTCCGACCAACGCACCGACCGCTTCGGTCGGGTCGAGCCCCCAGTTGATCGCCTCGTAGAGATACCGGGCGACCGGGCCGAGGTCGTGGCCATGCAGCCAGAAGTGGAGTTCGAAGTGCTGGCGCCCATGATCGAGTAGATCACCGATCTGTTGCTGGAGAGCGGCGTCATCGAGCTGCGTCGGGTCGGCGTTCTGGAACGCCAGGTTCAGGGTTCGGACACGTGGGCGAATCTCGTCTGCCCAACGTTTGGCGACATCCAACGACGGTCGGTCGCGGAGCGTGATCGTGGCCTGTTTGGCGCGCCGCCGGAACTCGGGATGCAGTCGGGCGACCAGCTTGAGGAGGGGGAGCGGCGGGAGCTTCTTGGCCGGCTTGTCGCCTCCGATCAGCGGCCAGACCCGCGTGTACATGAACCCGTTGACGAAACGCGCCTCGACCCGCTTGACGGGTGCACCGATCTCGGCCATGACCTGCTGCATGCCTGCCCCCATCGATTCACGAATCAGCCACTGACTGATCGGCGTGGTACCGCCGGGGTAGTGGGATCGATCGAGTGTCCACAGGCCAGGCCCGGGGCTTTCGAATGAGTGGGTGGTCTCGTTCGACATCCGCCTACGTTGCCCGACACCGTGTGCAGTGTCAATCCTCAGGGTCACTGGGTCGTGACCGCTGTCGATCAGCGTGTGAGGCCGTTGGCCTTGATGACGTCTCTGAACCACAGTGCGCTGTCGCGTGGGGTGCGCTCCAGTGTGTCGAAGTCGACGTGCACGATCCCGAACCGCTTGTCGTACCCGAGCGCCCACTCGAAGTTGTCGAGCAGCGACCACTGGTAGTAGCCGCGGATATCGACCCCTTCATCGATCGCATCGCGCAGGGCCCTGAGGTGGGCGTCGAGGTAGTCGATCCGGCGCGGGTCGGCACAGCTGCCGTTGATCACCGGGTCGTCGTAGGCGCAGCCGTTCTCGGTGATGTAGACCGGCGGCAGATTCGGGTAGTCGTTGTGAAGCCGCACGAGCAGTTCGGTGAAGCCGTCGGGGGTGATCGGCCAGCCCATGTCGGTGTGGTTGGGGCGGATCGGCGAGTCGGTGACGTCGGTGACGGTCGGATAGTTGCGCATCGGCTTGTCGTCGGGGCCGGCCACACCGCGGACCAACAGGTCGAAGTAGTAGTTGATGCCGATCCAATCGAGCGGCTGGGCGATCTGTTCGTTGTCGCCGGCTCGCACCGCGTCGGCGAGCGGACCGAAGTCGTCCATCAGGTCCGCCGGGTAGCTGCCCGCCAATGCACCGTCGAACCACCAGCGATTGTGGATGGCGTCGATCCGGCGGATCGAGTCGGTGGAAGCGGCCGGTGTGCCCTCCGACCGGATCGGCCCCGGGTTGATCACGATCCCGAGTTGCAGGTCGTTGCGCTCGGCCCGCATCGCCTGGACAGCCAGTCCGTGGGCGAGCAGTTCGTGGTGGGCGACGGTGACCGCGGCGTGATCGTTCGTGAGCCCTGGGGCGTGTACGCCAGACGCATGACCGAGGTAGGCGTGACAATACGGCTCGTTGAAGGTCGACCACATCTTCACGCGGTCACCGAGTTCGCCCGCCATCAGGCTGGCGTAGTCAGCGAACCGGCTGGCGGTGTCGCGGTTGCGGAAACCACCGGTCGCCTCGAGTGCCGACGGGAGATCCCAGTGGAACAACGTGGGGCACGGCACGATGTCGTGTTCGAGCAGCAGGTCGACGAGGCGCGAGTACCAGGCGATTCCTTCGTCGTTCACTTTGCCGCGACCCTCGGGCAGCACCCGCGACCACGAGATCGAGAATCGGTACGACTGCAGCCCGAGTTCGGCCATCAGCTTCACATCGTCGGCGACCCGGTGGTAATGGTCACAGGCGACATCGCCGGTGTCACCGTGGTCGACCTTGCCAGGCGTGTGGGAGAAGTCGTCCCACACCGACGGCCCGCGACCGCCCTCGGCGGCGGCACCCTCGATTTGGTAGGACGCAGTGGCTGCGCCCCACAGGAATCCGTCGGGAAACACGACCGTCTGCTGCTCACTCATGGATCTGGACGATATCGCTCAAAGGTCCTCCCGCCCGCGGTACTCGAAGCACCCTCACGGTGTGTCAACGCGGCGACAAGGCGCCGCCGCGTTGTCACGTTGGGTACGGCGCCTGACACCGAGTGTGGGATCGGATGTGTCAGTCGCCACGTTTGGACCGAAATACGGCCATCTACCTGGCGCGATCGGGACTGATCTGATAGTCAGGTTGACGACATCGCTCCACGGCGGGCGGTGCGTCAGAACGTGGCCGGCAACAGGCGGTTGCCGGCCTCGCACTTGGGGATCGTTCTGGCGACTATTTGGAGGGACACGTATGTACGTATGGACAGCTTCCGGGGGCTCGGCGCGGGCGGCGACCGAGCACCGCGTGAGAGCACAGCTACCCGACCTGCGCGGACCGTTGGTGGCAGCCCTGGTCGCCGCCATGGTCACCTCCGTGGCGACCCTGATCCCGTCGACGTCGACATCGACGGAGGACCGGACCGCAGAGCAAGCAGCGACGGCCGGCGCAGTCGCGAGCCAGTCGCAACTCGTCCAAGCGGGTGATCTGCCCGCTGGACTGGAAGCGGCCGAGTGGGCCGACATCCAACGTCAGATCGCGGCCGCCCAAGCCGTCGCAGCTGTGCCGGCGTCGGTGTCGGCTGCCGCTGCTGCATCGCCCGAAATGGCTGCCTTGCTGGCCGCCCCGAAGATCGTGTCCGACACGACGGTTGCCCGCTTCCAGTCAGTGGGAGCGTCCGTCAGCGTCGTTGACGCCACGGTGACGCTTCGAACGCAAACCGTCGGTGATGTCACGTTGACTCCGACCGCCCCCACCATCGTGAACGGTCAGGCCTACTACCTCCACAGCCTCTCCATCACTGAGACCTACCGTGACACGGCCGAGGGTCTCCAGCAGCTGTTCACGATCGCTGCTCCGGTCACCACGGATCCGACCACCGTGATCGCGGTCGACGTGGCGTCGGGAACACCGACGCTGGTCGATCCACAAGTGGTGCTGATCACCACCACCGAAGGCGCCCGCCTCGTCTACCGCGACCTGATCGCCTGGGACGCGACCGGTGCGCCGCTCGATGCAGCGATGGATGTCGTCGACGGCCGGATCACCCTGAATATCGAGACGGGCGGCGCCACCTACCCGATCACGATCGATCCAGTGATCACCGGCGACGAGATGATCGACGCGCCCGCCAACACTTCGGGTGAGCAGTACGGGTCTGCGGTGGCGATCGATGAGGACACGCTGGTGTCGGCGTCGCCCTACGACGATGACTACGGCCTTGACTCCGGCAAGGTCGAGGTCTGGGAGTACATCCAGGGAACCCCGGAAGTCGTCTACGACAGCACCTGGAACGACGAGAGCGGCGCTGACGCTGACTACGGCTACAGCGTCGACATCGAAGACGACGTGTTTGTCGTTGGCGCACCTGGTGATTCCACCAATGGTGCCGATGCCGGTGCCGTCTACGTGTACACGCGGTCCGGGCCGGGGAATCCATGGGGGCTCAAGACGGTTCTGTACGCATGTTCCGTGGCGCCGTGCGATGCCAGCGCGTCCGGGTCGGGGCTGGCGGGCGACCGGTTCGGCGAATCCGTTGCCCTGCAAAATCTTGGACAGACGGTTCTTGTCGGAGCGCCACAGTACGGAGTCGGTGCAGGTCGCGCCTTCGTGATCGACAACACCGGTCCCACCTACGACGTCCGTCAGATCCTCACCGGCAGCGGGACGTCGGCTGGTGACGCGTTCGGTGCTTCGGTCGACATTGCGTCCGACGGATTGCAGGCGATCATCGGTGCGCCACTTGCCGACTTCGAGCGCGGTGTCCGATTCAGGGCTGGCCTACCTGTTCGCCGACTCGGCCGGCGATTTGGTCGAGACGGCCGAGATCACTCCCCAGCTGTACGGCACCGAACCCGACGGCAACTTCGGCGACGCCGTCGCGGTCGGGGAGTCGGGTGGATTCCAGTATGCGATCGTCACCGAACCTGGTGGCGGCGGTGGGTTCGGCACGTTCTTCGCCTACGACGTCGCCAACATCTTGTCGCCCTCTTTGGGCACCGTGCTCCAGTTCGGTGGCGCGGCGATCGGTGACGGGCTGGGCTACTCGGTGTCGGCCCACGACAACTTCGCCGTGGTCGGTGCCCCTTGGCGCGGAGCCAACGGGACCGTTTCGAAGCTCGAGCTCACGTCGATTTCGCCGTTCACGTTTGCCGAAACGATGGTGACGCCGATTGTCGCCGGTGGTGAAACCGGGGTCGCTGCCGGTTCGTCGGTGTCGCTCGGCGATACCGGTGCGGTCGCCTTCGGCCTACCTCTCTACGACGATGTCACCGCCACGACGGGTGGCGTGCCCAACGATCTCGATCAAGGTCAGGTGCGCATCTGGGACGACGTGTCGTCCGCCACGCCGAACGAAACTTCGGTCGACAGCGCCAACGACAACATGCGTGATCAGTTCGGCTACGCGGTCGATATCGAGGGCGACCGAATGGCGGTCAGCGCACCGTCCGACGATGAGCCCAACCCGCGGTCCGGAATGGTGTCGGTCTTCGAGCGAGCCGGCCAGTACTTCCCATGGGTGCTCGTCGCCATCATCCGCTCACCGCAGCCCGAAGACCTCGGGTTCTTCGGGGACTCGCTCGACCTGTTCGGCGACCGGATCGCGATCGGTGAGTCCGATCGACTCGGCGACCAAGGTGAAGCCGGTCGCGTGTGGGTGTTCGAGCGTCAGGGCAGTGGCGCCTGGACCGTACTCGGCGCGCCGATCCTCCAGTTCGCCGGTGCTACCGCCTACGACGGCTTCGGAGCCAGCGTCGCCTTCGTCGACAGCAGTCGGCTGATCATCGGCGCCCCGGGCCGCAGTGCCGACGCCGGCGGCGTGTTCGCCACGGCCTATAGCGGCGGTTGGTCACTTCCGGTCCAGCTCACCACAGGCACCGTCGATCCGCTCGACCGCGTCGGCTGGTCAGTGGCCGCGGGCTCAGGCCCAAGTGGGCAGTTCGCTGTGGCTGGTGCACCCGGTGACGACGATGCGGGGCCCGATGCCGGCGCCATCTATATCTGGCAGGACATCGGTGCCGGATTCGGTGCCGGTACCGCCGTTCAGAAGGTGGCCGACGTCAGCGATTTCGGCGCCAATGACGGTGCCGGTCGGTCGGTGGCGACCGACGGGTACCGAATCGCCGTAGCCGGGTTGGGCAATCAGTCGGCCGGCCAAGCCTTCAACGCTCACGTGTTCGAAGTCTCGACACCCGGTTCCCCCAACGTCTGGGGCGAGATGGCGGAGGTGTTTCGCGGTCCGCTGCCGGCCACGGTTTCGGGGCCGGCGAACCAGTTCGTCGACATCTTCGGCGGCACCCTGATGGTCGGTCGCCCTGGCAACGGCGGGCAGGTCGGCATCTTCCGCTACAACGGCGTGACGTGGTCAGATGTTGCGAACACCCCCGACGACATCCTGGTCATGGACACGCCGGTCGATGGCGACCGTGTCGGCTTCAGCGTTGCACTCGAGGGCCGCCAGTCGATTTCCGGCGCCCCCGGAGTCAGCACGCTCGGAACCTTGGCCGGTGCCGTCACGCTGCTGGATCCCGGCCTCGTCGCCACGTTCATCGGGGCCGTCGACGACGACTGGGCAACGCCAGGCAACTGGGACACCGGGATCGTCCCGGAGGGCAGCGACGTCGCGATCATTCCGTCAGGGGCGACGGTCGAGGTCGCCGGCAACGTCGAGACCGGGGGCGTGTTGCTGATGCCCGGCGGAAAGATCAGCGTGGGCGATGCGGCTGAGCTGTCGCTCTACAACGGTTTCGGTGGCCCGTCGCAGATCGGCGGCACGATCGAGATCCAGTCGGGCGGCACGTTGTACGTAGCCTCCGACGATGCGTTCGAACTCGTCGGCGGCACGATCGACAACCTCGATGAGGGCCTGATCGACGCGCTCGCCTCCGACGAGGGCATCACGATCGCCGGTAGCGGTACGTGGAACAACTCCGGCGAGATGAGCAAGCGCGGCGGATTTCCCGTCACGATCGGCGCCGGGATCACCTGGAACAGCGACACCACCAGCAACGTCGTGGTCCAGCACGGCGACCTCGTGTTCGAGATGCCGGTGTTCGAGCAAGGCACCGTTGACGTCATGGCCGCAGCGAATGTGATCTACGAGGATGACTTCACCGCCGACTCGTCGGCAACGATTCGGGTCGAGCTCGACGGTCCGCCGCCGTCGACTTCGAACTTCGGAACGCTCAGTTTCAACTCGACCAGCGCGCCTGGGTTCGGGTCGGCGACGCTCCAAACCTACGGTTCCTACACGCCTGTGGGCGGCGACGTCTACGACGTGATGTCGTGCTACGAGTGCGGCACCCCCGACCTGGTCTACGACGTCGGCTTCCTGCAGCCCAGTGTGATCGGACCGGTCCCCGGTCAAACGCTCCAGCTGGCGCTCGACGTGATCGTCGTCGACACGCTCGACGGCTTCGACTCGGCCGACGGTTTGTGCTCGCTTCGAGAGGCGATCATCGCCGCAAACACCGACACTCCGAACGACTCGTGTTCGGGCGGAGCGGGCGCCGACCGGATCGTGTTCGGCGTCAGCGGCATCATTCCGCTGACGGCCAAGCTGCCGAATATCACCAGCGACATCACGATCGACGGATCCGGTCAGAGCATTTCCGTGAGCGGCCAGGGCTCAGTTGCGATCATGACCGTCGACGCGGCGGGGATTGCCACGCTGATCGACCTCACGTTCACGGGCGGCAGCACGCAGGTTTGCAACAGCGACACATGTGGTGCCGTCGTGAACTTCGGCGAGTTGAACGTCGACGGTGTCAGCTTCGTCGACAACACGCCGGGCGGACTGAGCTCCGGCGGCGCGATTGCGAACTATGCAGGCGCATTGACCGTGGCGAACAGCACCTTCTCGGGCAACTCGGCACCGCTCGGTGCAGGTGCGATCTGGAACCGAGAGATCACCACGATCACCAACTCCACCTTCGTCGGGAACTCGGGCCAGGACGGTGGAGCGGTCTACAACGCCGAATTCGGCCTGATCTCCGTCGCCAACAGCACATTCTCCGGCAACAGCGCTGTCGGTGGCGTCTTCCAGTCCGCCAATGAACTGGGTAGCTCAGCGGAGTTGACGAACACGATCATCGCCAGCAGCTCGGGTTCGGATTGCGTGGGCAGCGTCGCGGCCAACTCGTTCAACATCGACACCGACGGTACGTGTGGGTCGGCTTCGTCTTCGGGCAGCCTGAACCTCGATGTCCTTGGCGACAATGATGGATCGACGGAGACCGTCGCTTTGCTGGCAGGCAGCTCGGCGATCGGTGCCGGCGATCCGGCGGTCTGCTCGTCGCCTCCGGTGAACGGTCTCGATCAGCGTGGTGTGGTTCGTGAAGCCACGGGTTGTGACGTCGGCGCCTACGAGGTGCCGACACTCGTCGTCGACACCACCTCTGACGCAGGCGATTTCGACACCGGCGACTCGGTCTGCGAGACCGCCTCGGGCAACGGTGTGTGCACGCTTCGCGCGGCGATCCAGCAGGCCAACGCCTCGACGGGTGTCGACCGCATCCACTTCGCCATCCCGGGCGGCGGTGTCCAGACGATCAGCCCGACGAGCGGCCTGCCGGCAATTGCCGGCCCAGTCACGGTCGACGCCACGACTCAGCTGGGTGCCGACTGCTCGGCCTGGCCGCCAACCCTTCAGGTCGAGCTCGATCTGACGAACGCCGGTGGGGCAGGTCTCGCACTCGCCGACGACACCTCCGTGCGCGGCTTGGCGATCGACAACATGATCAGTACGAGCGTGACGCTGAATGGCACCGGCAACCGACTCGAGTGCAACTTCATCGGCGCTGATGCCGCTGCGACACCGACCCCGGACGGCTTCTACGGCATTGTCGTCAACGGCGACGGCAACTCGATCGGTGGATCGGCGGCGACCCAGGCGAACCTGATCGTCGGCGCCGGCATGAACTCGTCGATCCGGTTGTTCGGTGACAGCAACGTCATCCAAGGCAACCACATCAACGTCGACCTGGCGGGCGACCCCTACATCACCTGCTGCGTCAGCGAGTTGATCTGGGCCCTGGGCAGCAACAATGTGATCGGCGGCACGAACCCCGGCGAGGGCAACCGCTTGGGACTGCGACTCTCGCGGGCGGTCGCCTCGGTCCAGTTCCCCGGGAATCCGGCGACGGGCAACCAGATCCGCGGCAACTCGATCGTGCGCGATTGTTTCGGGCCGTGCACTCCGAGCAACCTCGGCATCGACCTCGAAAACGACTACGCGGTCGCCGTCAACGATCTGCTCGACGCCGACGTCGGGGCCAACAATCTCCAGAACTATCCGGTGGTCACGACTGCGAGTGATCTGGGCAGCAGCACCCAGGTGGTCGGTACGTTCAACAGCACGGCGTCACGCAGTTTCGAGATCGACGTGTACGCCGACACCGAATGCCACGGATCAGGCTTTGGCGAGGGTGAGACCTATCTCGGTCTGATCGCCGTCACCACCGACGGTGCTGGGAACGCCACGTTCGACACGACGATCCCGGTGGCGCTGGCGGCCGGGTCCGTCATCACGACCACGGCCGTCGACATGACGACCGGGGACACGTCCGAGTTCTCGGCCTGCATCTCGGTCACCCAGGTGACGCTCACCCAAGGGACCGTCAACTCGACCGGCGACGACGCCGACGCCAATCCCGGAGATGGCGTCTGCCAGACCACGACGCCTGGAGAGTGCACACTCCGTGCCGCCATCGCCGAGGCCAACGCCCTGCCGGGTGCCGACACGATCACGTTCGACATCCCCGGCCCCGGACCGCACCGGATCCAGCCGCTGACCGACATGACCTCTCTGCAGAGCGAGATCACGATCGACGGCTACTCGCAGCCGGGGGCCTCGCGCAACACGCTGTCTGTCGGTTCCGACGCCGTGCTGTTGATCGAGCTGAATGGTCAGGGCGCGCCAGGGTTGGCTGACGCCGGTTCCGACCGATGGGGGCTCTACGTCAACTCGACGGGATCCAACAGCCACATCACCGGTCTCGTGATCAATGGATACACCGATCCGAGTTGGGGTGAGGGCATCAAGGTCCAGTACGCGGGTGGCGTCGTGATCGAAGGCAACTTGATCGGCACCGACCCGACCGGCACCTTCGCGATTCCCAACCGGCAGGGCATCCGCTTCGACGACATCTCCTCGAACGCCGCTCTGCACCAGGTGGGTGGGCCCGCCCCAGGCGAGCGCAACGTGATCTCGGGCAACCTCGGGTATGGCATCTGGAATGGGCGCTGGGACAGCGGCAAGGCGAACGTCATCCAGGGCAACTACATCGGTACGAACGCAGCAGGCACGGCAGCGATCGCCAACCTGCAAGCCGGAATCTTCGTCGAGCAAACCACGTCGCCGCTGATCGGCGGTTTCGGGGCTGGCGACGGCAATCTGATCTCGGGCAACAACGTGGGTATCAGCGGGCAGCAGACGCCGGCGACGATTTACGGCAACCTGATCGGGACCGATGCCACCGGCCTGCTGGCGGTGCCCAACAACTACGGCATTCAGGTCACCGGGGCCGGCGCCGCGCCGTATCAGATCGGTGACGCGGCTGCCGGCGGGCGCAACGTGATCTCCGGTAACACCCAGGGCGGTGTGTACGCCGATTCGACGGTGTGGGTGCGCGGCAACCACATCGGAGTCGGGATCGACGGCACGACACCTCTGGGGAATGGAAACTTTGGTGGTGTCCGCGTGACCACATCGGGCAACCGGGTCGGCAATCAGGGTGTCGGTGACGGCAACGTGATCGCCTACAACTCGGTCGGGGTCACGATTGCCGGTGGCGTGAACAACTCGGTCGTCGGCAACAGCATGTTCGACAACGTCGGCGCCGGGCTGGTCGTGAGCGGTGTTGGTGTCAACGACGCCGGCGACAGCGATGTCGGCGTGAACCGGCAGCAGAACTATCCGGAGATCACGCCGGCGATCGTCGGTGACAGCTTGGTCGTCGACTACTCGATCGACTCGCTGGTCGGCAGCAGCACGTACCCGATCCAGATCGACGTCTACAAGGCCGACAGCGCCGTCAGTGGTGAGGGACGCGTCTGGTTGGGACGCACCACCGTCGGTGCTCCCGGCTCGTACTCGCTCGATCTCGGTGACTCGGCCGCACTCGGGGTGCTGGCCGCCGACTCGCTGGTGGCGACCGCCACCGACGACACGGGGAACACATCGATCTTCTCGCCGGTGGGACTGGTCGCCCAGGTCGTTCCTGCCAACAAACTGATCTCCGACGCAGCCGGTTCGACGCAGTTCGGTACCGCCGTCGACGTCGAAGGGGACTGGGCGGTCGTGGCAGAGTCCAACCTGCCCGCCGCTGGCGTGAGCTCGGTCTACGTGCTCGAACGCGACGCGATCTCGGGCGCCTGGTCGATCTTCCAGGAGCTCGAGTTCGCGATCGCGCCGTTTGGAGCCGGGATCGTCGATGTCGCGCTCGGCGGAAACGTGATCGCGCTCGTGGCTGCGAGCGGGGAGACGGGAATTTGGGAGCGCACTGCTCCCGGCGCGGCGTTCACGGTGGCGACGTTCTGTCGCCGGTCTGGCGTCGATGCGCAGCGTCGACACCGACGGCGTCGGGGTGTTCGCGGCCGGACCGCTCGGCGGGTCGCTGTGGACGAAGACGCTCGGAACGTGGACGCCGGTCAACTCCGCCGGCTCGCCGTCGCCTGACTTCGGATCTGACGTCACGATCGACGGCAGCGTCATCGCCGTGGGCGTCAACGATCCGTTCGTGGTCGCAGACGGCAGCGTGTACGTCTACGAGCGCAGCGGTCCGATCAACTGGGCAGGCCCGATCGACACGTTGACGGCGCCTGCGCCGAGCACCGCCGACGGACAATTCGGCTGGTCGGTCGCGGTTCAGGGCACGACCCTGGTCGTCGGCCACCGCCTCGAAGACAATGACGCCGGTGATCCGAACGGCATCCAGTTCGATGCGGGGGCGGTCTGGGTGTACGAGGGAAGTCCCGGCGCATGGGGTGCCCCGACCAAGCTCGTCCCCGGTGACAGCGCCAGCGCCAACACGTTCGGTTCGTCTGTCGATATCGATGGCTCGACGATCGTCGTCGGTGCCGCCGCCGCAGAGGAAACTGGGGTACCGACACGAAACGGCGCCGCCTACGTGTACCGCTCGACGACGGGCGGCCTGTGGGTCGAAGCCGACACGATGCGCGCCGGCGACGGCGCCAACGAGGATCAGTTCGGCACCACGGTCGGAGTGTCGGGCGATCTCGTCATCGTCGGTTCCCCGCTCGACGACAACCCGAACGGCATCGACGCCGGCGCCGCCTACGTGTTCAACCTCTTGACGCCGGATAACCCGACGCTGTCGTTCTCGCTCGGTGTGCAAGTCGGACAGACACCGCCGTTCGTCGCCCAGAATGCTGGAATACCGTTGTCGAGACTGAGCAAGGCGGCGCCGCTGATCGAGCGGAACGCCGACAACTCGACGAGCGTAGGATCCACTGCGCTGCAAGGCACCGGCGTCGCAGGTTCAGCGCTCGCCGGCACCAAGCTGGGCGATACGCCGTTCGGTGCAATCGCTGTCTCCAACGAAGAGCTTGCGAGGATTCCGATTCTCAACATCGGTCTCGAACTCGCCAACGGCGACGGATGGTCCCAGATCCTCGACACACCCGAGTTCGAGGAGATTCCACTCGTCAACGTCAAGGTCGGCGATGTGTTCGGCTCATCCGATGCGGCACTCAAAGCTAGCGTCGACGCGATTCCGTTCGGGGCGATCGACGTCGGTGGCACACCATTCGGGGCGATTCCGTTCGGCGCCATAGCGATGGGTGGTGTACGCCTCACGGACATCCCGCCGGGTCCTGACGCCACGACGCCGTCGGCGATCCAAGCGGGTTGGTGTGACGTGCTCGCCGGCTCGAGCGAAGCCTGCGTGAATGGCGTGCTCGACCCTGCTGCGACCCTGCTGTCGATTTCGCTTTCCGACGTGCCGTTCGGTGCGATCCCGTTCGGTGCGATCCCGTTCGGTGCGATCCCCGTCGAGGATGTGCCGTTCGGCGCGATCAACCTGAGCGAGGTACGGATCGGCGACACACCGTTCGGTGCGATCCCGTTCGGTGCGATCGAACTCCAGGACAGCCCGTTCGGTGCGATCCCGTTCGGTGCGATCCCGTATGGGGCGATTCCGTTCGGTGCGATCCCGTACGAGACGATCAACGTCGGGGGAACGACGTTCGGTGCGATCCCGTTCGGTGCGATCCCGTTCGGGGCGATCGATGTGAACGGAGCCCCGTTCGGTGCGATTCCGTTTGGTGCGATCGCGCTCGCCGACGTCAACCTCGGCGCCATACCGCTCGACCCCGACCGCGTCACGCCAAGCGAGATCGAGGCCGACTGGTGCTCGCTGATGGCCGAGTTCAATCTGGACTGCGACAACCCGGCTACATCGGTCGGCACGACGACGATCACCGACCTCGGCGTGCGCGGCGTGCCGTTCGGTGCGATTCCGTTCGGTGCCATCCCGTACGGAGCGATTCCGTATGGGGCGATTCCGTTCGGTGCGATTCCGTTCGGTGCGATCCCCTTTGGCGCCATCAATCTCAACGCCATCGACATCCTCGACGTCGACCTGGCGGGTACTCCGTTCGGGGCGCTTCCGTTCGGCACAAGCTCCACATCTGTCGGTGCGATTCCGTTCGGTGCGATCGACGTGCAGGGCAGCCCGTTCGGTGCGATTCGGCTCGACGACATCGCAACCGAGTCGACTCCGTTCGGGGCGATCCCGTTCGGGGCGATCAGCCCGGAGTCGATCCCGTTCGGTGCGATCCCGTTCGGTGCGATTCCGTTCGGCGCCATCGACGAACAACGTCGGTGCGATTCCGTTCGGTGCGATCGACCTGGTCGACAGCCCGTTCGGCGCGATTCCGTTCGGTGCGATTCCGTTCGGTGCGATCGGCACGATCGTCGACTGCACCGCGATCGACTGCGACAGTAACGCCACAATCCGCGACGCCTTCCTTGCGGGAGCCCTTCGTCAAGGGGCGACACTGTCAGACCTCGGTACTGCGTTGGACAACTTCCGCCTGCCCGATCTCGCCGAGCATCTGATCGATGGTGATCCCGACGAGTTGTACGACGCCGTCTACCAATGGGGTGACGGTGTCGTCTTGGCCGACCTGACGGATTTTGCCAACATGACGCTCGCCGATCTGCCCGTCGACAGTTCGCTGTTCCGCAAGACGGTCCTCAACGACGTCAAGGCCGGTTTGTCGACCGTCACGTTCGAGGACCTGGCGTTGGCGCTGTTGGCGGTTCAGGGGGTCACGGATCCTGTCGGCGAACTCGAGACGGTGGTCGACGACTTCGGCGTTCAGGAAAACCTCACACTCGCCGACTTCGCGACCTTCGGCAACACCACGTTCTCCGAACTCCTTCCCGCGTTCGGCGGCGGCCAGTTGGGTGATCTCGGCGCCTTCCTCGCCTTCATCCACCTCGGCGATCTCAATCTGTTCACCCCTCAACAGTTGTCGGATGCGCTGGCCACCGCCGGCACGGGTGGCGGGGCTTGGTTGGTTCGTGACGCCGTGAACGATCCCAATCTGAATCTCGGCGACATGAAGATCGTCGACATCATCGGTGCCCCACAGTGGGGGGCGGCAACCGTGAAAGATCTGGTCGATGCACTCCCCGACGACGAAGTCACAGGGTTCACGTTCAGCGACCTGCTGCTGGGCTTGTTGCCTCCTGGCGCTCTGCCATGGGGTCTGGCGTTCGAGAAGATCGATGCCGAGGCGATTCCTGGTGTGATGTCGCCGATCACGCTGAGTGCCGATTTCGCGCTCCGAGGAGTCAGGGTACGTTCGGTCGAACTCTCCGTCGAACTGCCGACGAACGCAGCGTTCGTCGCCGGCTCTGCAACCGTGACGCCGGTTCTCGCAGGCGCCGACCTGAACCCGACGGAGGTCGACGGCAGGCTCGTCTGGACCTTCAGCGGCATCGAGCCCGGACCTGACGCGGCCACGCCCGGCCAGACGTACACGGTGGACTTCGATGTACAACCGACACTTGCCGTGGGATCGACCGCCGTGCACGCCAACTCTCGGGTGCTCGGTGGTACCGGTTCGGTGTCGTCCACCACGTACCTGCAAGTGCTCGAAGCGTTCGAGCCGAACAACGTGCCGGCTCAGGCTGTTCAGGTGACACAAGACGTCATCTACCTGGTCCACATTCCGAGCGATACCGACATCGACCTCTTCAGCGTCGACCTGCTCGAAAACGACGCTCTTGCCGTCGATCTGTCCGGACTTCCGGCCGACTTCGACCTCGTTCTCTACCGCGAGAACAACGCTCCGGCCGGTTCGACTGCGTTGACGCGTGTCGCTCCCGGCGATGCCCTGATCCCCGTGATCGACCCCGACGCCGACGGAACCGAGTCGGTTCCTGACCAGGGTTTCCCGCGGCTCGACCTGATCTACCCAAATCTGTCGCTGGTCGAGATCTCGAACAGTCGTGGAAACGCCAAGGAGAGCATCGTCACGGATCGTCTGGCAGCGGGCCGCTACCTCATCCAAGTCCACGGGCACGATGCGGCCAACAGCGTCGAGCCGGCGGTGCTGCAGATCAACATCATCGAGGCGGGCGAGGTGCCCGTGTGTGCCGTTCGCGGCACGTTCACCAGTCAACCCCAGCCGGGCCGGCAGATCGACCTCGCCAACCTTCCGGCGGACCTCAATACCGTGATCCTCGTCAACAAGATGCGGTTCGAGCAGATGTACCCGGGTCGCGGCAACATCGTGATGGACTCCCTCGACGCCTTGGTCGCTGCCATGCGGTTGGATCCAGAGATCGCAACGTTGGGTCTGTCCGCTGTCGTCGTCGCGGTCGACGGATACCAGTCCGTGAGAGACGGCTACGCGTTCTGGGACGACCCGGCAAGCAATGGTGGCGCGGCCGAAGACGCCTGCAGTCCGGCCGCCGCCAACGGCATCGTGTCGAGCATCGTGCGAGACGTGTTGGATCCGATTCGCGACATCAGGGACATCGAGAACGTCGTGCTCGTCGGATCCGACGATCTGTTGCCGTTCGCTCGATTGAACGACGAGACGCAGGTCGCCAACGAGTTCGACTATCGCAACGATCTCCGCGGCCGGAACTCGTTCACCGGAGCGCTCTGGTCGTCGACGTTCCTGTCCGACGATCCGTACGGCGAGACAGGTGCACAAGCCTTCGGAGACCGCTTCTTGTATGTCGCCGACGCGGCACTCGGACGTGTGCTCGAGTCGCCAGAGCAGATCGCCGACCAGATCCAGCAATTCATCGACTTCGACGGGTATCTGGCCGCCGATTCGGCGCTCGTCGCCGGATACGACTTCCTCGTCGATGGCTCGGAAGCGATCGCCGGCGAGCTCAAGCCGCCTCGCGGTCCGATTTCGGCGGCAGATGTCGACGACTCACTGGCGGACGGTCTGAACGGCAACCTGACCGCCTGGGATCGTGCCGATATCACCACAGCCTTGCTGGGCGATGTCGGCAGCCCGATCGTCGGAAACGGACCCGATCTCGTTTCGTTCAACGCCCACTTCGATCACTACCGAGCGTTGCCGGCGGCCGGTGACAAGGTGGTCGGTTTCAACGACAACTTCGAGACGAGCGCAATCTCCGACCTGATCGCAAGCGATCCTCGTTTCGACGGTTCGGTCATCTTCTCGATGGGTTGCCACTCCGGCCTCAACGTGCCCAACCTCACCGTCGGCGTCCAGGGAGTGAAGGAAGACTGGGCCGAGGTCTTCACGGAGCAGTTGGCTGTCTACGTCGGCAATACCGGCTTCGGGTACGGCGACACCGACACCGTTGGCTACACCGAACGATTGATGCAGCTGTTTGCTCGCAACGTGTCCTCGCCGATCGCGACCGATCTCGGTGATCCATCGACCGCGACGTCGATCGGAGACGCGATGAAGTACGCCAAGCAGCAGGCGTTCTCCGAGCTGACTGACGTCAGCGTGTATCACGAGAAGGCATATCAGGAGTCGACCTTCTACGGACTGCCGTTCTTCCGGGTTGGGGTTGCGCCGGTTCTTCCGCCTCCGGCGCCGATCAACAATCCCGAGGCCGACCCGATCACCGGCGAACTCTCGGTTCTGCTCACCGCTGATCCGGACAACACCCCGACGTTGATCACACGCGACGACGGCGACGTCGAGACCTACTTCTCGAACCTCGATGCCGACGGCGACGAGTCGATCATCACGCAACCGGGGCGGCCACTTCAGCCGGCGCTCGCAATCGACGTGTCCGACCTCGATCCCGCCGCGTCGACCCTGCTCGAGCGCGAAGCGCGAGGGGCGATCATCCTCGACATGACGTCCTCGTACCAGCAGGTCGACCCTGTGGTCGCTGTGCCTGTGTTCGACGAGTCGAGCCCGGGCGTCGAGCCGGCCATTGCAGGCATCGTCTTTCCGACAGTGCCCCAGCGGATCAGCACGTTCGAGACCCCGGCCGGGACGCGTCAAAAGCTGTTGCTCGCAACGGGTCAATATCGCGGAACCGAGACGACAGGTCAACAGCGCCTCGACGACGACATCGATGTCGTCGTGTACTACGCCGACATCAACGAGCCTGATCGTTCGGCGCCGCGCGTCCTCACGGTCGATCCCACGTTGGTTGGTGCCGAGCTGAGCATTTCAGTCCACGTCGACGACGGGGGCGGAACCGAGATCGACCGCGTCTATGTGCTCGTGACACCGACGCCCAACACACCCCTGGCCGATTGGTTCGGTGTCGAACTGGTCGACGCCGGTGCAGGTCAGTGGTCGGGCGGGATCACCTTCGACTCGGCGCCAAACGACATCGAGTTGTTGGTTCAGGCCAAGGATCGGGCCGGTAACGTCGGTGTCAGCACGAACAAGGCGATCAACTACGGTGCTGAGTCCCTGGTCGAACTACCCACGGTCAGCCTGACCAGCACCGTGACGGCGGCCGATCCGCAGGTGAATGGAATCCACACCGGACCTGTCACGATCACTGCCCAAGCTGGTGGTCTACCGGTCACCTATCGCCTCAACAACAGCGGCGCCTTCCAGGAACTCGATCCCATCAACGGTGTCGTGGTCAGCGGTGATCGAACTCACAAGGTCGAGATCGTTGCGTTGGATGGTCAGAGGCAAACTCTCAACTTCGCGATCGACACCGCGGCACCTGCCGTGACGATCACGAAGCCGTTCAATGCCAGCTCGTTCGCCGCCGGCGCACCCGTGTTGAGTCAGTTCCGATGCGTCGACTCATCGTCGGTCACCTGTGTGGGTGCTGTGTCACGAGATGGTGGGCCGCCGACTGCCGTAGGGACGGGAGAAGCTCTCCCGTCCGCTCTCGCCGGCAGCTACGTTCTGACCGTGACCGGAACCGATTCGGTCAATCGCGTCACCACCCGCAGCGTCACCTATCAAGTCGACGCGATCGGACCCATTGTGACCATCACGTCGCCCGCGAGCGATGTAGTCGGTGTCGGTTCTGTCCTGTTGGCGTCGTTCGAATGTGTCGATGCCGTGTCCGTGCAGCCATCGTGTGAGGCCATCGCGACGGGCCCCGGCCTGGCCGGTGCCGTGCCGGTACTCGATGGCGAGCAGCTCCCCACGGGCGTCGCCGGTTCATTCCTCTTCACCGTGCATGGCGTCGACGATGTCGGCAACGAGACCATCGAGATGGCGACCTACACGGTGACGGCTGCCTCCAGCCCGCCGCAGATCACGGTCGTTGGTGTTCCGTCGACACCGCAGCTGATCGATGACGGGGTAGACGTCGATGTCGAGTTCATCGACTCGGATGGCACCGGCCACTACACGGTGACGATCGACTACGGCGATGCCGACCCGAACGATCCGCTCTCGATCTCGTCGACGTGCACCATCAGTTCGACGATGCCGACAGCCACTGGCAATCCGGCCTGCCAGTTCGAGACGCAACCGGGTGGAGGAGCCGGAAATCTGGGCAGTATCTCGTCTCACTTCCGATATCCGCGGGCCGGTGTGTACACGGTGACGATCACGGTGGTCGACGGCCAGGGGCTGCGTGACGAGTGGGCTTACGATCAGTTCATCGTGGTGTACGACCCAGACGCCGGTGGCGTGTCGGGATCCGGAATGTACTGGTCGGATGATTCGTCGTATGACGACATCGACCGACACGGCGAGTGGGCGTTCTTCGGGTATGACGCGAAGTACAAGAACAACGGCACCTTGAAGGGAGAGACCGAACTGCTGTTGCTCGGCGACTTCTACTTCAAGTCGACCGCTTACGACTACCTCATCGTCAATGACACGTTGGCCGTGGCCGAAGGTGTCGGACGTTTCAACGGTCGGAGCGGCTACCGATTCCGGGTGCAGGGCATCGACAACGGCCGCACTGACTTCTTCCAGCTCACGGTTTGGGAGGACGGCAATCCGGCCAATGTCGTTTATGACAATGGGGTGCTCTTCAGCCAGAACGGATCCGCAAGCGGGAATCGCGTACTCCTGGGCGGCATCAGGGTCAAGTCGTGAGCCGGTGGACCGCCTGTGTGGTCGCAACGGTTCTGATCGTCTCGGGCTGCTCCGATCGAGACGACGGCGAGGCCACGGTCGAATCTCAAGCTTCTGTGGGCGTCAGCCCGAGTCCACGTTCACCCGAGACGTCGCCGTCAATTGCGGGGTCCACCACGGCACAACCGGCACTCGATCAACCCGCCACAGATCCTGCTCCGGCTTCGACCGAAGGGGTGCAGGCGGGTGATCCAACTCGTCCTCGACCTGCTCCGGAAGGTGGCGGTACGGCGACCGGCGCGCTGAGCGACGCAGACGTCCAGATCGTCACCGACGAGGGAGTGGTTCAAATCGGTGTGGCGGAGGTGCCCAGCGGCGTCAGCGCCGATTTCCCCATACCGGCGGACCTGCGTGTCGAACTCTCCTCCTCGACTGGGAGTGACTTCGGATTCAGCGGAGTCAGTGGGCTGGAAATCGACGAGCTCGCAGCGTTCTACGAGGCTGGCCTCGGTGCCGCTGGATATGCGATCACCGCCCGTCAGGAAGTCAGTGGCGTGTTGGCGGTCTTCAGCTTCGAGCGTGTTGGCGAGACAGGGCAGGTAGCGATCAGCGAGGCACCGGGAGGTGCAGGAACGTCGGTCCTGGTGGCCATCGCCGACACCGACTCAGCCGGCGGGTGATCGACGCCTCGAATCACGACGATCCAGCCGAGTCGTAGCAAGGTAGCCGACGAGCCGAACCGTCGACTGGACCGGTCACAGCTCCTACTCGCTACGTACGTGGCCGAGGGTCGGCAGGTCTGGAAATGGGAAGGCTGGAAAGGCGACGATTCCGAGACGCGACGTCAGGTGTTCCGCGCGCGGTGTGTCGATCGGGGCGACTCGATCGAGGATCGCCAACGCCACCGCTTCGTCATAGTCGGCGGCGTTGGATGTGAGCGCTTCGAGGGCGGCGACGCCGGCACCGATATCCCGCGGCAAGCGGGCGATCGCCCGCATCAATCGAGAACGTCGGGTGATGTCGGATTGGGCTGCTTCGGGCATCGCGTCGACTTCGTCCAGCAATCGATCGCACGTGTCGGCTTGGCCGATCAGCAGCGCTAGCTCGGCGAGCCGGAGCCGGGCCCCCGCCACGAGTGAACTCACGCCGATCGCCGACGACCGCAGCAGTGCCTGCTCGAGGTCGGCGCTCGCCTGGTCGTGTCGCCCGGCCCGGCCGTGCGCCGTGCCGCGGTAGCTCAACGCCACTGCGACGCCCGGCTCGTACCCGATCGCTTCCCAGTTCCTGATGACGTTGTCGAGCAACGACGCCGCCGACGCCCAGTGCCCTTGGTCGCCGAGAATTTCGGCCTGGTTGACGGCGCCGATACCCGCCAACACGACGTCGCCGGCGGCCTGGCTTCGCTCGACAGCTGCGGCGTACAGCTCGGCCGTCGCTGTCCAGTTGCCCTCGAAGTAGGCGGCGATTCCCATGTTGTTGAGCACTCTGGCTTCGCCTGCTGTGTCACCGAGGCGTCGGTAGAGTTCGATCGCCGCGTTGCCGCGTCCCACGTTGTCGCCGGTGCCGAGAAATGCGCCGGCCAACACCTGCCGGTCGTAGGCGAGAGCGAGCGCCTTGTCGTCGCCCGACTCGATCGCCCGCAACTCGGCTTCGCCCACGAGTCGAGCGCAGGCGACGTTGTCGCCCTGGCGATGTCGAATCCCGGCTGTGGCGAGCAGGAGCAGAGCTACCTGAGCACGGACCGAAGGATCGTCGGATGCTGTCCACACGTCGTGCAGAGCCTTCGAGTACCAGCGCAGGGCGACCGATTGCCGCCCCTCGTTTTCGCGAATGCCACCGATCTTTCGACGCAATCGGAGGTCATCGACGAGCACGTGACCGAGGTAGTTCCGCGATCGCTGGAATGCTTGCACGGCCCGGCCGAGGCGCCCGGCGCGCCAACTGGTGTCGCCGAGCGATTCATACACGCGCCCTCGTTCGACGCCTCCGATTGTCCGCGGTGCACAACGCAACGCCCGCTCGAGTGCAGCGACGGCATCGGCATTGGCCCCTGCCAGCGAGGCGTCGTCGCTGGCGGCCAGCGAGTAACTCCAGGCCTTCCTGCGAACCTTGGCATGTGCGAAATGAACCGAGAGCAGAGCAGCGATCGGACGGGTGTCGGCGACGCGGTGTTCGAGGCTCTCACCCACACGACGATGTAGCTGTTGGCGCTGTCGGTAGGGCAGACCTTCGTAGATCGCGTCCCGGTAGAGGGCGTGGCGGAACGCCCATGTGCCATCCATGCGGCGTTCGACGATGTCGGACAGCCCGGGATCTTCGATCGTCGCTCCGGGCGCGTGTTCGTCGAGCACCGGCGCGATGTCGTCGATGTCGAAGCTGTTGCCGAACACCGATGCGATCCGCACCAGGTGTCGCAGTTCGGGTGCGAGGTCGTCGATCCGGGCTGAGATCACCTTCTCGACCGAGTCGGGCAGCTCGCCGCCGTCTCCTCGGCCGGCGGCACGGGCGAGTTCGAGGGCGAACAATGGGTTGCCCTGGGATCGCTCGACGATCAGATCGATGGTCGCATCGGTCAAAGGGTGTTGGCTGGCCTCGATCGCCAGTTGCCGAATGTCGTCGGGGGTGAGCGCGACCAGATCCAGGGTGGTGACGTGGGTGAGCTTCGGGTCGAGTTGCCACTTGCCTCCCGGGCGGCGGGTGATCACGCCCGCCCAGGGGCGGGTGGCAGCCGCCCTCATCAGGTGGTTGACCAGGTCACCTGACGCGTCGTCGACCCAGTGCAGGTCCTCGATCACCATGAACACGGCACGGCCGCCGAGCGTCGTGTCGTAGAAGTCGAGCACGGCGTCGTGGATGCGGGCGCGACGGAACTCCGGGTCGATGGCGTCGGCTTCGGGGGTTGAGATCGACCTGTGCTCCGAACGGCACCGCCAGCAGCGGCAGCATCGGGAGCATCTGCGGCGCCCGTAGTTCCACCAGGGCTGCGAGCTGTTTGCCGGCCTCGATCGGGTCGGCTCGGATGTCGATGCCGATTCCGTTGCGCAAGAGTGGTCGGAACACGGAGTAGGGCGAGGTCGCGCCATACGGGGTGCACGAGCCGTGGAAGTGCAACAGCCCCTCGGCTTCGGCCCATGCAGCGTCGAGCAGACGCGACTTGCCGACGCCGGCCGGTCCGACGATGTCGATGATCTCGCCGAGTTCGCCGATCGCTCGGCTGAGCAGTTCGAGTTCGGCCTTGCGACCGAACAGTTGGGTGTTGGCGCCGTCGCGGCGGATCGCATCGGTCACGCCGCGCACCTTGTAGGCGACGATCGGTTCGGTCTTGCCCTTGACCAGGAACGGTTCGAGCGCCTCCGTCTCGAACACGGCCCGCGTGTCGTCCACCATCGTTCCGACGGCGACGATGTCGCGGTCGCCGGCCTTGCCCAGCATGCGGGCGGCCGTGTTGACGGGGTCGCCCATCAAGGTGTACGTGCGCCGATACGAGGCACCGAGAAATCCGGCGAACACGCGGCCCGTCTGGGCGCCCTGACGGAGCGTGAAGCGGGTGTCGATCTGTGCGATGTCGAGCGCCGCCTGCAGCAGCGCGTCGCTCACGTCGCCCGGGTTGACCGGGGCACCGGCGCACAGCACGAACTTGAACCCGTCGGGGGCGATGTCGGTGTGGAGCGCCGTGACGCCATAGGGCCGGGTCGCCGCCAGCAGGTCGTCGACCAGCGCACCGAGCGCGAGCGCCGTGCGGTCGGGACCGTCCTCGGCGATCGCCGCCGCGATCCCACCGACCATCACGAAACCGACGCTCACCAGCCGGTGTTCGCCGCCGAGTTCGGAGAAGGCACCGAGCTGCTCGATCACCTGAGGCGGAACGAACGCTTCCATCTCGGCCCGGGCGTGAACCCGGCGCTTGGGGCTCGGTCGGAGGATCGAGCGGTGCGCCGATGATGGCGATCCCGCCGGCGTGCTCACGGCCGGTCACCTCTGTGGGCAGGGTCGAAGCGATCTGATGGCTGACCAGTGTCTCGCCCTTGTCGGCTTCGCCTTCGAGGTGGATCACCTGGGAGGCAGCTGGGCCGACGATCAAGAGTTCGCGGTAGCCGCTGCCGGCCAGGAAGACGTCGAACGGGCCGTGTGACGCTCCGACCGTCATCGTGAGTTGGGCTCGTTTTGCGGCGGGGGAGGAATGCAGGGCGATCTGCATCGCCAGCGCCGCATTGGCACACCGCCGGTCGTGCCCGTCGCCCCGGAACAGCACCAGGACGGCGTCACCGCCGAACTTGATGATCTCGCCGCCGTACCCGTAAGCGGCGTCGATCAGTGCCGTGAAGCACGTGTTGATCAGCTCCGTGATCTGCTCGGCGCCCGCCTTGCCCTTGCCGGCCAGCCGTTCCGACAGCGCTGTGAACCCGGAGATGTCGGCTGACAGCATCGCACCGTCGAGTTGTGTCCACGTCGATCCGGCATCCGTTGCCAGTTCGGTGGCCAGGCGTGGGACGAACGGCGTGAGGTCGATCATCCGGTCACCGCCGGCGTGGGAAGGTTTCCGAGCGGGCGTGGGCCGGTTCGGGTCGATCGATTGTGGTGAAGCGGGACAGTGATCTTCATCGGTTCGGTTGTCGGCGCAGGTGAACGCTCGACGGTCATTGTCGCAGGTCAAGCGGTGCGGCACCGCACGCTGCGGTCGAATCGCTGCCCGTCCCACGTTGCGTGGTGCGACGGTCACGCTCACCGCTGCACGTTGCGCCTGCCGACAGCGGTCTTGGTCAGCAGACCCGGACGCGTGTCCCAGATTTCGCTACGGTCGCGGGCGATGACGATCCACCAGCAACTCCGGGCGGAGCGCCAGACCGGCTTTCGAGCCGACATCGAGGGCTTGCGGGCGATCGCTGTGGTATCGGTGTTGCTGTATCACGCTGACATCGGCCCCTTCGAAGGTGGCTACGTCGGTGTCGACGTGTTCTTCGTGG
Organism: uncultured Acidimicrobiaceae bacterium; assembly: GCA_963700265.1. GTDB lineage: Bacteria > Actinomycetota > Acidimicrobiia > Acidimicrobiales > Ilumatobacteraceae > Ilumatobacter. Next base: position 745,334 of record CAVOWX010000018.1, read on the forward strand.
TGTCCGGGTTCCTGATCACGAGGCTGCTGGTTCGCGATCTGACCAAGTTGGGTGGGCAGGTCGCTGCCGAACTTCTGGGCGCGGCGGGCGCGCCGCCTGTTACCGGCCTCGGCACTGGTGATCGTCGCCACCTTGATCGCCGGCTGGTCGGCGCTCGATCCGCTTTCGTTCCGCTCGCTGGCCCGCGATGCGATCGCGGCCGCCGGGTTTGTGGTCAACATGGTGTTCGCCGGACGCGACGGCGACTACTTCGCCTCCGAACTGGCGCCGTCGCCGCTGCTGCACTTCTGGTCGCTCGCCGTCGAGGAGCAGTTCTACCTGGTGTGGCCGCTGATCCTGATGGTCGTGGTGCGGGTGCGGTCCGGCAAGCGGACCGCTCTGATCGGCACGATCGGGGTGATGTGGGTGGCGTCGTTCGCTGCTTCGATCGTGGTCACCGGCCGCAACGCGCCGTGGGCGTTCTACCTTCTGCCGACCAGGGCCTGGGAGCTGTTGAGCGGCGCCGCGGTGGCGATCCTCGGCCCGACGATCGCACCCAAACTGTCGGAGTCGGTGCGCGCCGCGCTCGGCGTGGGTCGGGCTCGCCGTCGTCGCCTCGTCGATGCTGTTGCTGACCACCCGCGCCGACTTTCCCGGATGGATCGCCCTGTGGCCCGTCGTCGGCACGGTCGCCGTGGTCCTGGCAGGAGTCAACCCGGCCGAGCACGGCGCCCAACGCCTGCTCGGAAGCAAGCCGATGATCTGGATCGGACAGCGTTCGTACGGGATCTACCTGTGGCACTGGCCGGCGCTCGTGCTGGGTGCTGCCGCGTGGGGCCCGCTCGCCGCCTGGGAGCGCACGGCGCTGCTGATCGTGTCGGTGGCGGTCGCCGCCGCGGCATACCAGTTGTTCGAGAACCCGATCCGACACCTGCCGTGGCTCACGGTGCGGCCCGCCCGCAGCCTGTTGGTCGGCGGGGCTCTGGTCGTGACGGTGATCGGCTTCGGGACGGCGATGCTGCGGGCGCCGCGTCAGCTCGATTCGGGGGCGGTCGCCGCCTCGGCCGCGATCGAAGTGCCGGTCACCGCGCCGACCGTGGTAACGACCGATCCGGCGACGCCGGTTTCCACGGTGCCGACGGTCGCCGAACCCGCCGCCCCCGTCGACGATCCGGTCGACCTCGCCGATGTTGTCGCACCGATCGTGGCCGCCAACGCCGGCGCTCTCGAACAGGCCCTGCTGGTGACCGACGTGCCGTCCAACCTGCGCCCGTCATTGTCGGGCGCCGCCGACGACAAGCCGGCGGTCTACGACAACGGGTGCATGCTGTCCGATGGTGAGACGCGGCCGGGTGATTGCATCTTCGGGAGTGCGTCGTCGTCGACCACGATCGTGCTGTTCGGCGATTCGCACGCCGCCCAGTGGTTCCCGGCCTTGCATCGGATCGCCGAGGCGCGCGGGTGGCGGCTGGAGTCGCTGACCAAACAGGGCTGCCCGACAGCTGACGTGCCGACGACCCGCACCGACCGTGACCCGGACTGTCGCCGCTGGCGGGACGCCGTGATCGAGCGGCTCGCCGCTGATCCGCCCGACCTGGTCGTGATGTCGTCGTATCGCTACAACCCTGGCGGTCTGGCGGACGAGCCGTGGCGCTCCGGTCTGAATGCCACGCTGGAGTCACTGCGACCGACCGCCGCCCAGGTGCTCGTGTTGGGCGACACCCCGACACCGGTACCCAAGGATGTTCCGTCGTGTCTCGCCGAGAATCTCAGTCGGGCCGACCGCTGCACGGCAGCCCGCAGCCGGGCTGTGGTCGAGGCCCGAGTCTCGGTCGAGCGCGAAGCTGCACGTGCCCACAACGCGCTGTTCGCTCCGACCGGCGACTGGTTGTGTACCGACGTCGGTTGCCCGGTGATCTTCGACGACGTGTTGTTGTACCGCGACGGCAATCACATCTCCACCACGGCCGCCGTGCTGCTGGCCCCGTATCTCGAGGCCACGCTCGGTTTCGTGCTCGGCTTGTAGCGCCGATCTCGCGTGCGACCGGCCGAGCGTCAAGGCTCCGGCCGGTCAACGCGCCCGGCGTTGCCCAGATCGCTACTTCTTGGCGATCGGGACCGTTGTGACGGCGGGCATCTCGCGGTCGACCGGTACCCGTACTTCGAGGATGCCGTCGGTGTAGGTCGCCATGACCTCGTCGGTCTTGGCGCCTGCCGGCAGACGCACCGAACGCTTGAACGAGCCGTAGCGGAACTCGCTGCGATATCCGCCGTTGTGCTGGTCCTCGTGGCGTTCCTCACGTTCCCCGGCGATCACGAGGCGGTCGTCGTCGAGCGTGATCGTGACGTCGTGGTCGGGGTCGAGCCCCGGCAGTTCGCCACGTACCACGATCGTGCCGTCGTCTTCGACGAACTGCTCCATCCGGAAACCTTCGTCGACGAACGGCATGTCGTGGAAGCTCTCTGGCCAACGACGGGCGAACAACTCGGGCCACCGTTCGAACCACTCGCCGAGGCCGATCCGAGCGAACGGATCCATCCTCGTGGCGGCGGTGGCGGGAGCGTTGTCAACGGCCTTGGCCGGTGTGGTGGTCTTCTTGGTCATGATCGTACTCCTTTCGTGACACGGACCTGCTCCGAAGGGCCCGGAGCACGGCCCTCTGGACTGAATCGCGCGCACATCGCGAGACAAATTTCAAGAGTCGTTCTGTGTCATTGAACGAAAACGGGTGGCGTCGTCCGCTTGCGGTTTGCGGTGGGTGGGAGCACGATCGAGGTATGGCAGCACACAGCGAGACACCCGCCGTGCCCGCCGAGCGTGTCGTTCGGCCGGACGATGAACGTGGCGTGAGCGATTCCGAGGTCGAGGAGGGCATCGGAACAGGTGAACCCCTCGATGCCCCGCTCGAAGCCCCGGTCGAGGATGTGCTCGAACAGCGCCACGTCGAACCCCTCGACGACGACGCCTACGACATGCCCTGACCCCGGTGTAGTCGCTGTGTGCCAGATACGGTTGCGGCGTGGCGGAATCGTCGACCGAACTCTGCGTGCTGGGCGACTTCGCCTGGGATGTGCTGATCCGCACCAACAGCGAGCTGCTGCGCGGCGGCGACACGTTCGGCGAGGTGATGCTGTCGCCCGGCGGGAGCGCCGCGAACGTGGCGGTGTGGGCTGCGCGGTGTGGGCTGCCGACGCGGTTCATCGGCAAGATCGGCCGCGACCGAATGGGCCAACTGGCGATCGAGGACCTCACCGCCGAGGGAGTGCAACACCATTTCGTCGAAACCGACACCAACCTCACCGGGTCGGTCGCCGTGTTCGTCGATCACACGGGTGAGCGTTCGATGGTGTCCGGCCACGGTGCCGACTTCGACCTGTTGCCGAGCGAGCTGCAACGCGAGGTGATTCGTGGGTCGTCGCATCTGCATCTGACGGCATGGTCGTTCTTCACCGATCCGCCCCGTTCGGCGGCACGTGCTGCCGCACACCTCGCCCAAGCATCGGGAGCCACGTTGTCGTTCGACCCCGGCTCGTTCCAGATGATCGACGAAATGGGTGTCGACCAGTTCCTGGCGGTCACTCGCGACCTCGGGATCGACATCTTCCTGCCCAACAAGGAGGAGGGGGGAGTGCTCACGGGCGAATCCGATCCGGTCGAGATCGCCCGCCGGCTCGATCAGCTGTATCCCAGTGCCCTCGTGATCCTGAAACTCGATGCCGACGGAGCGCTGCTGTGGCAGGACGGTGAGGCTCACCACATCCCGCCGGCCACCAACAAGCTGGTCGACGCCACAGGGGCCGGCGACTCGTTCGCCGGCGGATTCCTCGCCAAGTACCTGACGGGCAGCTCGGCGGCAGAAGCAGCCCGATTCGCCACGATGATCTCGGCCTGGGTGATCGAACACCCTGGCGCCCGGCCGGCACCGGGGCGCGGTTGCAGGCGATCTTGAACGCTCGCTAGCAGGCGAACTCAGACCGCCGGAACTGGCGCTGTGTGACTACTCAGGACCGGGAGGGTGTTCGGCTGCGTCGATCGACGACGCCAGTTCGGCGAACGCCTCGGCGTGCACGGTGGTGTGCACCAGCTGAGCGCCCGGGAACCGTTCGACCTCGGCCCGTAGGGCGCGCTGGTCGATGTCCTTGGCGAGCACGACGACGATCGCTCTGCCCGGCTGAACGGCGAGCTTGAACCAGTCGACCCACTCGTCGGGGACTCCGAGATCGATCACTTTGGCGGTGACTGCTCCGACGCCGGCACCGATGCCGATCCCGGCGATCCAGCCGACCGGCCCGCCGACGAGTAGCCCCAGCAGACCGGTCCACATGCCGCTGGAGATCGCCGTGCGTCCGGGTTGCGGGTCGATCGTTTCGCGGACGCGGACGTGATCATTGGTGTCCTTGACCACCATCACCGCATCGAGCAGCTGCAGCTTCTTGTCCTGGCGTAACTGGCCCAGCGCCATCATGAACTGCTGTGCCCGATTGACCGACTCGAACTGCAACCCGAACAAGGTGTCGGGGTGAGGCCCCTGAGCAGGGGAGTGGCGCGTCGGTTCCGGCTCGGGCTGTGCCTCGGTGCCGGGTTCCGGTGGGGAAAGGGGTTGATCGCTCATGCTTGCTGCCAAACCCTACTTCCCCCCATGACGCTTGGTGCCAGGCACACTCCGTCATCCATGACGGAGTGTGCCTGGCACACTCCGTCATCTGGGGTGGGGTGGGTGGTCAGCTGAGGTGGTAGACCGAGATGGCGTCCGCTGTGAGTGCGACGAGCACGTTGTCATCGGCCGACCAGGCAGTTCGGGGCACGGATCCATCGGAGGTTTCGATCGTGCCGATCGTGTTGCCGTCGGAGCTGGAGATCACGACCGCGCCACCATCGAAACCGGACACGTAGTACCCGCCGCCGGCACTCGTGGTGATGCCGGATGTGTAGAAGTCGACCACCCGGCCAGACGGTTGTACGAGGTAGCCGAACCCGCCGCTCTCCTGTTCGATCAGGCCGTTGCCCGATGCCGCGACGACCGGGTTCGGCCCGCCTGGAGTCTCGTCGGAGATGACGTCGAGGGTCGTGGCGTCGAGCACCCGCAACACCAGCCCCCCGGAGTCGTCGGTGGTCCTCAGGTAGATCTCGTTGCCACCGATCGCTACCGCCAGCAACGTGGAGGAATTCCCCGACTCGTGCCGGATGGCCTCGCCCGTGGTGACGTCGATGCGACAGATCGTGTCGGATTGCAGGAACAGGGCGCCGGCGGTCGGGTCGAACACGATCCCGTTGCCTCCGGAGCAATCGACCTCGCCCGTCGACAGCGAGTCATCTGAGAGCGCCTCCAACGTGACGCTGTCCCACGCCCAGAGCACACCGAAGTTGCCGGCGGTGATGATCCGATCGTCGCTGGTCCAGAACAGGTCCCCGTCGAGACGGTCATCGACGGTCGATACCAACTCGGCACCTGTCGCAGCGTCGTAGACCGCCAGTTTGGTGGCGAGGTCCGATTCGTCGATCCACATCACGGCGACTCGATCGCCGGTAGGCGACACTGCGATCGTGTCACCAGCGGGCGAGGCGGACAGAGGTGCTTCGAACGTTGCGACCGGTTCCAATGCAGGTCCCAGGGCTGCCGCAGGACCGCTGCCGTCCTCGACGGCGGCATCCCCACCGGTTGTCTCCGGAGTGGTAGCGCCCTCGTCCGGCGCTGCCGAATCGTCCCCCAAGCCGTTGTCGGTCTCGACCGATGTAGCGACATCGCCGGCATCGGCCTCGAGTTCTGGACTCGTGTCATCGTCGCCGCCGCCGCACGCTGCCACGACCAATGCACCCGATACCAGCCACACCAACGTCGAGGTTCTCGCCATGCGGTCAGGCTTCCTGGTGCCTCGCCAGGAATCAATACGTCATTCGACGAACAGCTAGCGTCGCTGGTGCCGTGCCCCTCGACCACACAGACACCCGCGTTGCGCTCGAAATCACCACCGCGCTGGCTGCCGATCCGCCGCCCTCGATCGAGGCCGTGCTCGACTTGTTGCGGTCGCTGATCGCCTGCGAGAGCGCTTCGTTCAACGACATGGCGTTGGCGTCGGGCGACTTTCGATACGTCATCGTGCCTCCCGATGACGAGCCGCTGGCCCAGCAGCTCAAGCCGGCCTACGACCTCTATGCACACCAGCACCCACTGATCGTCGAGGCTCACCGCCGACCGGGGTGTGGTGCCCTGCGGTTCTGTGACGTCCCTGGCGGTGACACCTTCACCGAGACCGACCTGTACCGCTACTTCTTCGAGCCGTTCGGGCTTCGCTACCAGCTGGTCATCCAGCTGCCCGGGCCGCCCGACGTCGTGATCGGGTACGCACTCAATCGCACTCCCGATCAAGGCGAGTTCTCGGACCGTGACGCCGAGATGCTCGACACGCTCAGCGTTCATCTCGCACTCCATCATCGGGTGTCGATCGAGCTCGAACGATCGCGGGTTATCGACGCCGAAGTCGACCGAGTCGGGTGGACTGTCGTGACCGTGCGGTCCGACGGTGTCGTCGAGGCATCGTCAGCGGAGTCGTTCTCGCCGCTGTTGACCCCCGGTGAGCGGTTGCCGGCCGAACTGGCCGCCCTGCTCCCGAGCTATGGCGACCTCGACCGCCTGAGTGGTGCTCACGATGTCGCGATCGGCGTCGAACGGTGGCGTTGCGTGGTGAGTCCGGTCGCCGTCGGGCCGACCGTGTCTGTCGGTTCGACGGCTCGGTGATGAACTGGCCGACGCCGCCCATCTCGTCGATGTCGGCCTGACCCCTCGCCAGACCGAGGTTGCTGTCGCCCTCGCTCGGACCGGCGGGACCAACTCCCAACTCGCACGGTCGCTCCGGATCTCCGATGGAACCGTCAAGAAGCACCTCGAGACGATCTTCCGAATGCTCGGCGTCGACAGCCGCGCCGCCGCCGTAGTCGCCCTGCGCTCAATGATGGACTGATCACCATGGCGCTTGGCGCCGTGGCCGGCACGATTCGCCATTCTCGAACGTCGGCTGCCTACACACGCTCGAGAAACGCTGAGACCAACGGGATGATCTGGTCGGCGTGGTGCAGCCACGGGGCGTGGCCTCCGTCGACGACGTGCAGTTCGGCGTCGGTCAGAGCGTTGGCCACACGCTCACCGACATCGGCTGCCCCCATCGGATCGTTGGCCGCGAACACGAGCAGGGTGGGTGCCGTGATCTGGCCGAGCTGGTCGGCTGTCAGAGCGAGCCCGGGCCTGTTGCCTCGCAGCCGAAGCAGCTGGTTGAGCATGGCGCGAAAAGTCTGCTCGAAGTTGTCGAGTTGCTCGGTTGCGAGAATGAGCGCTGCGATGTCGGGCGGGAGCGGGTGCTCGTTGACCATCTTGGCCAGTTGCTTCACTTGCCGTGGTGATGGTGGCTGGAGCCGCATCATCAGCCGGCCGAGTGGTCGTACGGAGAGCAGCCGCATCGGGAGAGGGGCGGAGGTGTCAAGCACGATGGCGGGGCACCCGATGTGCACCAGGGCGGCAACGCGCTCGGGTTGCTCGATGGCCAGCCAACTCGCCCACAGCGAGCCGAGCGAGTTGGCGATGATGACGGGCCGGTCGAGATCCAGCCGATCGAGCACCTCGGAGAGGAACCGGACCGCGTTGGCCCGAAGGTCGTCGGCGAAGCCGGGCGTGGTGTCACTCAAGCCGTAGCCGGGGAGGTCGATGGCGTACAGAGTGACGCCGTTGAGGCCGGCCATCAGCGGCGCCATCATCGCTGCGGGCACGCCGATCCCGTTGAGCATCACGACCGGACGACCGTCGCCGCTGACGAGAACGTGGGCTCGCCGGCCCGTCACGGGAGCGTCGACCCATCGCTGTTCCGCAACGATCCCGTGGCGATCGAGCACTGCCGTCTGAGCTGTTGAAAAATCCTCGTCGTGCATCGCGATCTCCTGACATCCCATGCTTTACACTGTGTAAACCCAGGCTAGTAGCGAGGTTTACACGATGTCAACTGACGCGGAGTATGGAGCTTCGGAGACCCGACGGCGCATCCTTGACGCCGCCTGGGAACTGGTCACCGAACAACGGGCGCGTTTTAGGCTGGTCGACGTCGCGGCTCGGGCATCGGTGTCGAGACAGGCGCTTTACTTGCACTTCGGTGACCGCTCCGGGCTGCTGGTTGCGCTGGTCCAGCACATGGACGAGACCCTCGACCTCGCCGACGCACTCGCAGCAGTGCACGCCGCCCCCGACGGGGCAACATTGCTGGAGGCGGCGATGCGGCTCAACACCACGTTCTGGGCCCAGGTGCTACCGGTGGCGGAGGTGCTCGAGGCAGCCCAGCACGACGACGAGGCCCTCGGCACCGCCTGGCGGGATCGGATGCGGTTCCGACTCGCAACGTTCCGGGCAATGATCGAGACACTCGCCGAACACGATCAACTCGCAGCGGACTGGACCGTCGATGATGCCGCCGCCGCCCTCTACGCCGTCGCTCACTTCGACACGTGGCGCGAGCTCGTGGTCGAACTCGGCTGGAGCGACGACCATTACGTCGCCACGATGACCCAACTCCTCCAACGTGCACTCCTACCCGGCTGACCATCTCCCATCGGGTCAGAGGCGAGTCGTCGGACGCCCGAATCAGGACGCCTTCGGCAGCACGTTCGCCCGCTCGGGTACGATGCACCCGTGGGCCGCGATATCGTTCGCCAGTGGTCCGAGGAGGAGTTCTTCGCAGGCGCTCTACCTCCGACCGACGATGACGTCCCGATCGCGCTCGACGGTCGAGTTCTCGACTCTCCGGAGAAGGTGATTGCCTACCTCGACGAGATCAATCGTCGGCGAGTCACATCTTCGGGTGATGGCTGAAGCGGAGTTCGAGCCAGCTCGAGCTCTGGAATCCTTGGACCGCTACGGCGTCGAGTACGTGCTCGTCGGCGGGCTTGGCGCCCGGGCACACGGGGCAACTCGACCGACCAGCAATCTCTGGTCAGAAACTCCTGACCGGGGCTTTCGCGTGGAGCGGACGACGGGAATCGAACCCGCATCATCAGCTTGGAAGTGGCCCTCTCGAGCCGTGAGATGACCGACTGCGTGGTGCCCATCCGCTCCGCGAGCTCGCGCCGGCTGAGTCCGGCGCCGGTGCGCAGCTCGTAGATCAGCTCACCGAGCGCGAAGTCCTGCTCGAGGCCGCCCGCTCCTCGTCGGTGGGGCCGGGCCGCTGCTTCTTGATGTCGTCCCATCGGGAGTAGTTGGCCATGTGGGGTGCTCCTACGGCTTGAGTCGAGCGCATTCCTCGGCGATCTTGCAGCCTGGCCACAGACCGAGTATCGCAAGAATGCGATCATCGCGCAATTGCGATGTTCCCGGTTCTCAGTCAGCGCTGGCGATGCGGCCCGGCTGCTCACCCCAGGGTTGCTTACCGAGGTGTGCAGCGGACGATGAGGTTGCGTACGCGTCGGATCACGGCGTTCGGCTGGTCCAGCAGTTCGGCTCGTTCGTGCAGGGTCGCTACAGCCACGAAGCCGTGCTCGATGAGGGCGGCTGCGAACGTGATGTCCTTCTCCCGTCCGGCGACGAGCTTCGACACGACGAGATCGTGCGGCTCCAGGCAGCGGGCGTACCCGGGTCGGGAATCCGGCCTGTCGAGGATCTCGGCCCGGTCCTCCCACCCAGCTGGGAGCACCGCCGTGCTGATCTCGACGCCTTGTGCGTAGTAGCCGTAGGTCTCGTGGAACTGCGAGAGCTCTCCGATGGCTCCGTCGACAGCGTCTGCCTTGCGGGCGTCGGCATCGTCGCGGAACGCAACGTCGGCTTCTATCGACATCGTCGCTTCCTCGGGCAGTCGGCCGACGTCGGCTGTGCCGAGGATTGCCTGGCTGCCGATGATGACGATGTCGCCGTCGCCGGTGATCGTTGCGGCGGCTCGAACGACGTGCGCGAGCTGCTCGCGGTTCATCGGCGGCCTCGTGGGTTGCCGACATCGTGGGAGCGCCATTCCTCAAGAGCCGTTCGGCGCTGCTCCTCGGTGAGCGCGCCGGCGAACGGGGAGTTTTGCCGGAGTTCTCTTCCGCGCAGGGAGCGATCGGTGAGCGCTGCGAGGATTCGATGGACGGGGCCGTGCAAGAGGCGCTCCCATTCGTCGAGCCACTTCTTGGCCTGTCCTCGAGCACTGCCACGCATCTTGTCCAGGTGATCGAGGGCGTCGGCGATCGTGCGCTCGGGTTCGGTGGCGATCCTGCCTGCGACGACGTAGGCGAGCCAGAGGCTGCGGCGTTCGTCGCGACTCAGTCGATCGGTCCGGCTCTTGAGGGCTTCGATGTTCTCGCGGGAGATCCGGCGGTGTGTGCCGACGGTGGTGAAGGGAAGGTCGCCTCGGTCGCATAGGTCGACGACGTGCTGGCGCGTGCAGTTGAGGATCTTTGCCGCCTCGCCCGTGGTGAGCAGTTCGTCTCCTCGAGGCTGGCGGTCGGGGTCACTCGTGACGCCACGCATACTGGGAGGCTACCTTCCAAACACAACAAACGCAATAGTATCTCAACTGTTGCGTTTTTTGTGGAACCGCGGCGAACTGCGAGCGCTCCCTCAGTGTGCCAGCCTTGCCGACGAGGATGACTGGCTTAGCGCGCGGTCGTCGTGCCCGGCGAGCGCGCGACGTAGGACAGCTCTGAACGGTCTAGCCGAGCGCGTTGGCGACAAGTCCGGCCGCAACTCCCGAGCCGAACTGCACTGCGAACACACCGAGCCGCTTGAGAGCGGTCGTGACAATCTCCCGCTTCGGGCGCGGTGACCGGATCTGAGCCTGGACAGTCGCCAGGTCAGCTTCGTACTCGGCGAGGTCATCCCCGTGGAGCTGGTCCGAAATCGCTTCGCGTTCCAACGCTCCGACGGCCGCCTCGACCCGTCTCAATTCGGCAGGTGTGAGAATCACGAGCGAATGAGAGGCCTGTTCGAGCCGATTCCGCCTCTCGCGAATGATCCTCTCGGCCTCATCGGCACCACTGGGCGATAGCTCCATGGCGTGATCGCCCATCGTCATCTTGCCGATGCATCCTCGCTGCTTCAGCCAGAGCGCGATCTCGGTCCCGGTCGACGCATCGATACCGATCTCTTGGACTACCGCCGAGTTCCGGGGCATGTTCATCGAACTTGGACCGGCCTTGGAGTACAGGGCCAAGAGGTAGTCCGTGCGGAGCCGATCGAGGTCGTCCAGGTTGGTCATGTGGGCTGCTTCGCGATCGCGAGAACCAGGTGCGCCTGGGTTGGGCGCAAGACGAGGTTCGAGCCGTGCACCACGCCGTTCAGGGCACGCTCGGCCGCCAGCCGGTGATCGTCCCAGACCGCCTTGCCGGCCTCGACCGTCCACGTGTTCGCCATCTCCTGATGGTCGGCGACAGGCCGCTGGAAGTACCTGCGGTTCCGACCGCCTGGAACAGAGGGATCATGGTTCCGGCGTTGAACGATGCCATGCACTCGGCGACAATCGCCTCAACGTGCTCATCAGGCCTCGCTCGTTCGTCCGGACTTGGCGCCGCCGAGGATCCATCGCGCGTACCGCGGCTGGACAGTACGAGCGCACACAACCCAACGAGCGCGGCGCTGCCCTCGTGCTCGGTCTCCTGATACGACTCAGGATCATGTGACATCTGCGTCTACCGCACCGACTCGAGTACGTCGAACGCGTCAAACGGAGCCGCTAGAGCAGCCATCCGTTCCGCTGCGTCGCACGCTTCTCTCAGGGCTTCAGATGCAGCAAGCTCCGCGTCGCCTCCAGATTCGAGGGCATTCCAGAACCGCTGGGACGACTCGTACATCAGGCGCAACGGGCGTGGAAGGTCGCCGAGGTTGTCGTCAGTGACTACGGCCATCTCCGCGCGCCGCCTCTTGCGCATCTTCTCGCGCTTTCGCTTGCGGCTTGATTTCGACGCCATACGACGGAACGCTATGCGCTGCCGGTCACCGCCGGCGCCCGCTGAGTTCCTCCGTCCGTCCGATCCGGAGTGAGCCAGGCACCGCAGCTGGGAGGGTTTCCGGGAGTCGAGTTCGGTAGTTGGGAGGGTTTCCGGGAACTCGGGAAACGCATTCGGGAGGGTTTTCGGGAATCGGGAACTCGAATTTGGGAGCGTACCGACCGAGAGGAGCTGCAGATGGAGGAGCAGAAGCGGAAGCCCGGACGACCGCGGAAGTGGTCCTCGGACGCTGAGCGGATGCGGGCGACCCGCGCGGCACAGCGTGCCGAGCGTGAGGCGACGGCTGAGCCGGCCAAGAAGCGTTCGCATGGCTCGGACGGTCGAGGTGACGATGTGCCGACGCCGTCGGCAGCTGCGAGTCAGACGCCGCCGTCCGCGGTCGTTCCGGAGCCAAGCGCCGACCACGCCGACAGCGTGGCGACCATCGGTGTATTGCGCCGCGAGTTGGTCGACCTCGAGGAGCGCTACGACGACCTCGTGCTGAGCCGGTGGATGCTCAGCCGGAAGCACGAACATGCACTCGGGAGGATGCGCTCGCACGACCCGGAAGGCATCAACTGGCTGGTCGAGCAGCTCGCCGACTGGGAGCGCGACGTCGAAGCGAAGCGAACCAAGCGACTGCAGGAGCCGAATCGGGAACGAGTTCGTCGCCGGTACGAAGAGGAGTTCGACCGGCGACTCGAACTCGCACGTCGTGAGTCGAAGCAGTGAGTCAGCTCTCCATCCGACGGCCGATGGCGTCGGCGATCTCGCGGCTTCGGTGTTCGGCGGTCTTGAGGTAGCGGAGACTGGCGGCGCTCGATGCGTGGCCCATGATCGACATCACTTCTCGGAGCGAGGCTCCTGCCGTCGCGGCCTCGGTGCCGGCGAGGTGACGGAGGTCGTGGAAGCGGACGTGGCCCAGACCGACGGCGTCTCTCGCCTTCGACCACTGCGGGGCGAAGTACGTGTTCAGCAGCGGGCCGCCTCGGAGTGAGGTGAAGACGAGCGCGCCCGGCTCGACGACCTCGACGTACTCGTCGATGTGGTTCGCCAGCCGCACGGCGATCGACTCGGCGACCGGGACGGTCCGCACGGCGCTCTCGGTCTTCGGCGGGCCGAGCGTTGGGCCCTGGCCCTTGATGTCGTGGAGCGCTTGCATCACTCGCAGCTCGCGGCGCTCGAGGTTGACGTGCTCGATCGTGAGGCCGGCGAGTTCGCCGAAGCGCAGGCCGCTCGCCGCCGCCGTCCACACCATGCACTCGAACCTCGGGTGGATCGCGCCGGCGAGCGCTCGGACGTCGTCCCATCTGAGGAGCGGGCGTTCGATCATCCGCTCGGCGGAGGCGCCCTTGATGCGAACCGGGTTGCGGGCGATCAAGCCGTCGTCGACGGCGGTCGTCATGATCGACCGGAACAGGCGGTAGATCTTCGACACCGTGTTGTGGTGCAGGCCGCTCGCCGCCAGTCGGCCGTGCCACGTCCGCACGTCGACCGGATGGACGTCGCACAGGTGCACCTTCTCGAAGACCGCGACGATGTGTCGAAGCTGACCCTCGTAGATCTCGCGCGTCCGCGGACGCACGGGCCGCTCGGCGACCCATCGGGTCGCGTACTCGCCGAACGGGATACGACCGGCGTCGGGATCGATCCAATGGCCGCGCACCATGTCGGCCTCGACGGTGGCGAGCCAGCGCCGGGCGTCGGTCTTGTTGGCGAAGGTCGAGTCAGCGGCGATCTGCTTCCCGAGGCGCCAGTAGCGCGCTTGATAGCGGCCGCTGGGCAGCTTGCGGATGTTGCCGAAGGAACGGGCTCGGGCCATGGAAGGCTCCTCGTGCTCGGTGCCAACTCTCTAGGCACGTGTAGGCACGACGGCCGTTTCCGGCGTCTGGCGTTACACGAATCCCGGCTAGGAGATCACTCCTGACCAGGACTTTCGCGTGGAGCGGACGACGGGAATCGAACCCGCATCATCAGCTTGGAAGGCTGAGGTTCTAGCCGTTGAACTACGTCCGCGTATGGGCGACAACCTTACCGCCCACGACCGCCGGCCGGTCAGACCAGTTGGGCGGAGTGAGTGGCCGAGTCGGCGGGTACGAATGGGCCGGCGAACAGCACTTCGGTCTGCTTGGGGCGCGTCGGGCGCGACGATCCAGAAGCCTTGCGCCAGGTCGCAGCCGTGCCGCCGGGCCATTTCGAACTCGGCCTCGGTCTCGACGCCTTCCGCCACGATCTGCAATCCGAGACTGCGACCGAGCGAGGCGATGCCACCGAACAGCCGGTCATTGATGGTGCCCGGCGTCGACCCGGCGATGAAACGTCGGTCGATCTTGAGTTGATGCACCTCGAGGTCGCGGAGATAGCTGAGCGACGAATAGCCGGTACCGAAATCGTCGAGTGAGATCTCCACACCCATGTCGCTGAGGTCGCGAAGAACCTGACGACTGCGGCCGTCGGCGTGGTGCACCACGACGCTCTCGGTGATCTCGAACCGCAATGCGTCAGGCTGCAGGTCGAACTGCTGCAAGGCAGCGGTCACCGTTTCGAGGAAGTTGTGCTGCCAGAGCTGCGTCGTCGACAAGTTGATGGAGATCGGCGGCACGGCGAACCCCGCGTCGCGCCAGGCGCGGGCCTGCGCACAGATGACGATGATGAGATGGTTGCCGAGATCGTTGATCAACCCGGCGTTCTCGGCGACCGTGATGAACTCGGAAGGGGGAATCGAACCCTCCACCGGATGGTCCCAACGGGCCAGGGCCTCGAATCCACGCAGTTCGCCGGTGGCGATGTCGATGATCGGCTGGTACTCGCAGCGCAGTTGGCCGGCATCGATTGCCATACGTAGCTCGGTGGCCAGGTGAACGCGTCGCTGCACGGGTGAGGCGAGGGTCGATTGGTAGAACTGCCAGTGGGCTCGTCCGGCTCGCTTGACGCGATACAGGGCGAGGTCGGCGTGGCTGAGGGCGATCTCGGCGGTGTCGGCCTGCTGGGGGAGTAGCACGATACCGATGCTGCTGGTTACCCCGATCTGTGCGACCGAGGTACCGGTGACGCCGTTGATGGCGTCGGTGAGGCGGCTGGCGACCTGGTCGGCGTCGAGTTCGGTGGCGACGTCGCCGGTGATCAAGGCGAACTCGTCGCCACCGAGGCGAGCGAGGAACTCGCCGGGCTGCATGACCTGACCGAGCTCCGCCGCCAGTGTCACCAGGAGTTCGTCTCCAGCGGCGTGTCCGAGACCGTCGTTGACCTCTTTGAACTGATCGAGGTCGATCAGCAACAACGCGAATGCGTCTCGGGTTCCCTCGTGGAGGGCATCGATCCGTCGGCTGAGCTCGTGTAGGAAGTGGGCCCGATTGGGCAGGCCGGTCAGGTCGTCGTGAAACGCTCGATCTGCGAGGTCGGTCTGGAGATGGACCACCTGAGCCAGCGCATTCGCCAGGTAGCCGATCTCTCCACGCCGATCCGTCAGCGGCACCTCGGTCGGCATGGAGCCGGAGCCGAGGTCGTGTGCCAGCCTGATCAGTTGGTTGAGCGGTCTGAAGGCGAACCACATGACCACGCCGACGGCGAGCGCCAGGGCGATCAGCAACGCCGTGGTCGCAAAGAAGATCTGGGCGCCGACCTCATTGTTGACCCGTGTCAGGTCATCGACCCACCCGACGTCGACGGCGAAGGCGCCGATCAGTTCGAGCTCAGGGTTGACGATCGGCGTCAGATAGGCGTGCCGCAGCCGACCCGCCACCGGCACCTCCCCGATGAACGGCTGGACGTCGATGAGCGACTGGAAGGCAGGGTGGCCGGCCTCGATCAGGCCTGGCTCGAGGACGGAACCACCGATCCTCTCGCCCTCGGGCGTCTTGGCGCTCGAGGCGATGCGACCGAAGGACTGCGTGTCAGTGTCGAACACGAACACGTTTGCTGCGCCCTGATTGACGGTGCCGATCTCATCGACCAGCGAGTCCCAGCCATCGCCGGGAACCAGTCGACCGATGTCGTCGAGCATGACCTTGCGGGGGGATCCGTCGGTGTCGCAGTCGACCACGAAGTCGGAACTGGTGGCGCCCAGCAGGGCGGTGCCGGCGCGAGCGGCGCGATCGATCCGAATCGACACGTTTTCGGCGTTGACGTCGCGGAACTGGCGTAACCCGACAACCGAGAGCAGCGTCACGGTCGCGGCAGCAACGATCAAGAAAACAGTGGTGATCCGTACCGGAAACGACCAGCCGGACCATCGTGCCTGTGTCGTAGAGGGAGCCATCCCTAAACCTTCGGCCCTGCCTGCGGGCGGCTTGATCTATCACGACGTCATTGTTGGGTCCTTGCGATCGACAGCCACGCCGCGTGGCGGACGGGGCTCGAATCACGCTCAACGGAACATCCACGCCACGACTCGATCGCAGAGCGTTCCGCTACCTTGGCACACCCATCCGCGAGGATGTTCAAGCATGTCGTCCCCTCAGCACCCGTCCGATACCGGCCCGAGCGACTCGGCGATGATCGCCAAGGTGCGCAAGCTGCTGGCGATGGCCGAGGGGTCTCCCAATACGAACGAAGCCGACGCCTTCTCGCGCAAGGCGGCCGAGCTGATCGCAGCACACCGGATCGACCCCGATCGGCTCAGGGCCGAGGCCAACGACGACTTGGCAGTGTCCGAGTTCGTGCTGGGGCGCGGTGCTTACGTGAGGGGCCGCCTGGGGCTGTTGCAGGCGGTTGCCGAGGCGCATGGTTGCCGCGTCGTGTTCGAGGTCCGCGAGCGTGGCACGGTCGCCTTTGTCGCAGGGTTCCGTAGCGACCTCGATACCACGAGCTTGTTGTACCACTCCCTGCATACCCAGGCCTCGTCGCGCATGACCACCGAACGACGTGCCACGGCGGCGGCGACTCAGCAATGGCGTCGATCGTTCCTGTTCGGGTTCGCCAATCAGATCAGGCAGATGCTCCAACGATCGGCCGAGCAGGCGCACCGTCACGTGCATCCATCCAGCGCCGCCCTCCCGGCGCTGCGGGCGCGTGATCGCCGGGTTGACGAGTTCTCTCGGCAGCGGTTCGGTCGTGTGGCGGCTGCCCGTCGCCCCAAGCCGGCGACCGTCACGGGGTGGGAGGCCGGGCGGC
Organism: uncultured Acidimicrobiaceae bacterium; assembly: GCA_963700265.1. GTDB lineage: Bacteria > Actinomycetota > Acidimicrobiia > Acidimicrobiales > Ilumatobacteraceae > Ilumatobacter. Next base: position 762,354 of record CAVOWX010000018.1, read on the forward strand.
GGGCCGCCACCGGTGCCGACCTCGGGCGCAAACGTGTCGGCGGGCTCAGAGCGTTGGAGTCGGGTCGGTGAGCGCCGACATCGGTCGCGAGGCGGTGTATGCGGCCGAGATCGATGCGTTCGAGGGCACGTCGTATGAATCGCTGGTGCCGCTCGACGATCTGCTCGGGCTGGCGGGGGTGATCACCTCGGCCGGTTGGTGGCCGCGAGGCGAGATTGCGGTGGTCGCCGCCCGTTCCGACGCAGCGTCGTCGTCCACCCGCCAGCGCGGAGCGAACGATCCGGTGGTGCGTTTGGCCGCCCCGCAAATGACCCCGGCCACTCTGGTGCACGAGTTCGCGCATGTGCTCGCACAGGTTGCGGCCGGCCACAGCGGAGTATTCCGGCGCGCTCACGTCGATTTGGTCGGGTACGTGTTCGGCGACACTCAGGCCAACTGGCTGCTCGACGCGTACGCCGCAATGGGCCTGGTGCCAGGCGAGCGGGCATGGCCGCAACCGCCGGTCAGGCCCGCAACCGGCGGGCCTGTCGCGCTCTGAACCCACCCAAGCAACCCGTCGGCAGCTCTGAGGCTGCCGATCGTGGCGCGCCTCAAGTTGAACTTGAGGGTCAAGTACAACTTGAGGCTGTGTTGAAGCGGCAGGGTCATGCTCGGCCCGGCCGTGGCGTGGCTGACGACCGGGGATCGAACGGAGGATCGAACGGCAAATGGTAACGCTGCTATGGCGCTGCTATTGATTCACTTTCGGGCTGTGCCATTGATGGATTAGAACTCAATTTCGGCCAATGCGCTAACAGTCGCGACCACATCCCGTGGATGCGCCTCGACGGTGCTCGCTGTCGCCGCGGGCTGAGGCCCAGAGTTGGTCGCCACCCCGTACGCCGCCACCCACATCGGCAGAGGATGCCTTTGTCCTGCATGCGTTACATGCGGTTGAGACTCCACAGATTCTTGCGGTGTTCAGCCGGCAGCCCGGCCGGGGTCGCGGCTGACCCAGACAGGTTCGCGTCAGGGATTGCTCAAGGTTCAGTGTGCAGCACCCGATAACACACGTGTGCAAGCGCAATTGAGCTATTTGATCGTTGCACTTTGCAGATACTTGTAGATAGTGTGGCGTAATCCGCCCGCGGGACCACCGGTGAGGACCTACCTAATGCATTCAGTCAGCGATAACTCCACGACGCGCCAGTCGATCGGAACGTGGAGATCGCTCCGCATCCTGATCGCTTTCGCGACGCTACTCACGGGCGTCGTCGTCACGTCGGCTGCCACGCCGGCGGCGGCAGCGACCGACCCCAACATCTGCTATATCGTCGCCGACGGCGGTGGGGGCAACGGTGGCAATGATCGACTCGTCACGTTCGACCGGTCGTCGGGTGTTTTTGCGCCGGTTGGAGCCGGAACAGGTACGTACGACATCGAGGCCGCTGACTTGTGGCCACCGACCGACACGTTGTACGCGATCAACGCCGACGAACTCGGCACGATCAATCTCGACCACCGGGGTGTACACCACGATCGGCCCAAAGTTCGGTTCGCTGAACGGTGCCGACGGCGCGCAGGACGATGAGCGACGCCGACGGCATGACGATCGATCCGTTCGACGGTTTCATCTGGGCGACCCAGCGCAACCGCGGTCCCGACTACCTCTTCAAGATCGACCGCACCACCGGACTACCGATCAAGGACGCGTTCGGTCCTGGCGTCGACTACGTCGTCAGCACGCCGGCCGTCGCGTCGTCACCCGACCTCGACGATCTCGCAATGAACCCCGACAACCGGTGAGTTGTTCGGCATCGCCAACTCCGGCTCATCGGTGTCGAGCCAGCGGTTGGTCAAGATCGACAAGCTCACCGGCAAGCAGACGCTGGTCGGCCAGTTGGGTGCGGCCGACATGGAAGGCTTGACGTTCACCCCGTTCGGCGTCGATGTACGGCACCGACGGTACGGACAACAAGCTGTTCGAGATCAATCCGCTGACCGGCGCCGCAACGAACGGTCGAGCGATCCCGATCGGAAGCGACTTCGAGTCGGTCTCCTGCCTCACCGGCGTGCCCAATCAAGATCTCGGGCACCGTCTTCCGGGACGCCGATTCCAGCGGCACCAACAATGCCGGCGATACCCCCCATCCCGGTGCGGTCGTCAACCTGATCCGTGACACCAACGGCAACGGCATGATCGACCCCGGCGAGGTCAACCGTTGGCACGGCCACCACCGCCGCGAACGGCACGTACAGCTTCGATGTCGCCGCCCAGGGCAACTTCATCCTGCAGATCAGCAACCCGTCACTGCCCGCCGGCGCCGATCAACACGACGCCGAAGACGCTGCCCGTCAACCTGCCCGTGGCCGGCACCGTGGTGACCAACCAGGACTTCGGCTACTTCGCTCCGCCACCGCCGCCGCCGCCGCCGCCGCTGTCGATCGACAAGACCAACAACCCGACCGACATCGTGGCGGTACCGACACCGTCACGTACACGATCGTGGTCACCAACAACTCGACGGTGCCGCAGACCGGCATCAACATTCAGGACACCCTTCCGCCGGGCGTCACCTACGTGCCCGACTCGACGCAAGGTCATCCTGCCCGGTGCCGGAGCCGCAGTGAATCTGCGCGACGAGTTCAATGTCAAAGAGGCGTACACCGGCGACAACGGCAACCAGGCATGGACTCGGACCGTGGGTCGAGACCGGCGACAACAACGACGCCAAAGATGGCGATGTCTTCGTCAAAGACGAGCAACTGCCCGACCGCAGGTGGCGGCACGTCCTGTCTCACGTTCGACGGCCAAGGAATGCCGTCAGTGTCGCTCGCAGCGCCAACCTGTCCACGGCGCTCAGCCCGACGCTGACCTACAAGATGTACGCCAGAGACGAGATCAAGGACGGCTCGACCCTCAAGGTCCAGGTCACCGGCGATGGCAGCAGCTGGACGACGCTCGCCACCTACACCGCCAGCAACCCCGGCAAGGGCAACGCCTGTCCGAGTCGTTCCCGTTGCCTTCGGGCGTGACTCACCGCCAACTTCCAGATTCGGTTCATCCACGACGGCGTCGGCGAGGTCAAGAACCACACGTTCGACGACATCAACATCGCCTGGACCGACCCGACCATCGGCCCGATCAAGAACGTCGTCCGACGAGTTCACGCTGTCAAAGAGGTGTACACCGGCACCAACGGCACCGATCCGTGGGCCGGCCCATGGGTCGAGACCGGCGACAACAACGACGCCAAGGACGGCGACATCTTCGTCGAGGACGCCAACTGCCCGCTGGCCGCCTCCGGCTTCTTCGTGTCTCACGTTCGACGGCAAAGACACTCCGGCGAGCGTGCGCCGCAACGCCGACCTGTCGGCGGCGATCAATCCGACGTTCTGACGTTACGACATCTTCACCAAAGACGAGATCAAGAACGGCTCGACGGTGATGGTCCAGGTCACCGGCAACGGCACGACCTGGACGACGTTCGCCACCTACACAGCAACCCATCCGGGCAGAGGGCTCGCACGTCGACGAGTCGTTCCCGTTGCCCGCTCGGCGGTCGTCACCGCCAACTTCGGGATTCGGATCGTCCACGACGGCGTCGGCGAGGCCAAGACGCACACGTTCGACGACGTCAAGATCCAGTGGACCGAACCGGCCGGCGGCGACGGCGGCCCGCCGCCGAACGTGCTCGGCACGATCCCGCCCCCGACCCTCCAGCCCGGCGAAAGCGCGATCGTCACGCTCCAGGTCACCGTCGATGCCGCCGAGAGTTTCCCGATCATGCAGAACGAGGCATCCACCACCTCGATTGAGCAACCGACACCGATCACCGACCACGCCACCAACCGGCTGGCGCCACACATCGCCGACCTGGGCTGTGACCAAGACGATCGACCCGCCGAATCCCAAGATCGGTGACCCGGTCACCTACGTGGTCACACTGACCAACAACGGACCTGATACGGCAACGGGCATCAAGGTCAACGAGACGCCCCCCAACGTGCTCAGCGCTACGTTCCTGCCCGCCGCAGGCACCCAGTACGACGTCAACAACCACAAGTGGAGTATTCCGCTGCTGGCCAACGGTGCCAGCACCACGCTGACCATCATCGGCAATGCTGCCGCCTCGGGCGACTACACCAACACCGCCGAGATCACCGAGAGCGAAAGCCCCGACCCGGATCCGAGCAACAACGTCGCCACCGTGCCCGCCATGGTGCCACCAACCGCCGACCTGTCGATCGACAAGCAGCTCGTCGGTGGACCCGCCTTCTTCGCCGGCGCCACCGTCGAGTTCAACGTCGTGCTGACCAATGACGGTCCCGACGAGGCCACCAATGTCACGATCGCCGACGCGATCCCCGCCGGCGCCGGCGGTTCGCCGACGGTCACGCCGACGACTGGCACCTACGCCGCTGGCGTGTGGACCGTTGCGTCGATCGCTTCGGGCGCTACCGCTACGTTGCACGTGGTCGGTACCGCCACGGGCATCGGTACATACACCAACACCGCCGAGATCACCGCCTCCGACCAGGTCGACTCCGACTCAACGCCGGGCGACCACGTGCCTGAGCAGGACGACCAGAGCTCGGTCGACTTCCAGGTCGTCCCGACCACCGCCGACCTGGCGGTCACCAAGGTCGCCGACAAGGCCACACTCGTCGTCGGCGACGTGGTCACCTTCACCATCGAGGTCACGAACAACGGTCCCGATGACGCCACCAATGTCGAGATCGCCGAGGCACTCGGACCGAACTTCAGCAACGATTCGATCGTGGTCGAGACACTCGGTACCTACGCCTCCAGTATCGACACGTGGTTCATCGACAAATTGACCGTTGGTTCCACAGCCACGCTGACGATCGAAGCGTTGACCGTGCTCGACGGAGCCGTGACGAACACAGCCTCGGTTCAGGCTCTCGACCAGAACGATCCCGATCCCAGCAACGATTCCCAATCGGTCGATATCACGATCGACCCGTTCGTTTCCAACCCGGCGCTCGAGTTGACGAAGTCTGCGGCTACCGCTGACACGAACGGCAACACCATCACGGGTGATCCGGGTGACACGATCACCTACACGTTCTCGGTCCAGAACACCGGAACGGTTGCGCTGACGAATGTCACGGTGACCGACCCGTTGTTGCCGACGCTGTCGTGTGTGATTGCCTCGCTGGCCGTCGGCGCAACGTCGTCGTGTACGGCGACCAACAACACCTATGTGATCCAGGCCACCGATCTGCCGGGTCCCAAGGTCAACACGGCCACCGCCACGGGCACGCCTCCGGGCACGCTGACCCCGCCGACCGATGACCACACCGTCAGCACCCCGCTCGCACCCGCACCGGTTGCGTCGATCGTGCTGACCAAGGCCGGTTCGACCGCCGACACCAACGGCAACACCACCGTCGGTGATCCGGGTGACACGATCACCTATTCGTTCTCGGTCCAGAACACCGGAACGGTCACCTTGACCTCGGTCACCGTGTCCGACCCATTGTTGACGGGCCTGGTTTCGTACCCCGATCGCCACGTTGGCGCCAGGGGCAACAGGCTCAATCAGCTGTGCCGGAAACACGTATGTGATCAAGGCCGCTGACCTGCCTGGTCCGAAGGCCAACACGGCCACGGCCACGGGCGATGCGCCTGGCACGATTCCTGATCCGTCGGATCCGGACACGTTCAACACGCCGCTGGCACCGACGCCGGTTGCTTCGCTGGAGTTGACGAAGTCGGCCTCGACGGCTGATATGAACGGAAACACGATCACGGGTGACCCTGGTGACACGATCACGTACACCTTCTCGGTCAAGAACACCGGCACGGTGGCGCTGACGAATGTCACCGTGTCCGACCCGTTACTGATGGGCATGGTCTGTACGCCGATCGCAACCTTGGCGCCGGGCGCCACGGGTCCGGTCAACTGTGCCGGCAACACCTTTGTCATCAAGGCTGCTGACCTGCCCGGCCCGAAGGTGAACACGGCGACGGCGACCGGTACGCCTCCTGGCACGATGACCCCACCGACCGATGACCACATGGTGAGCACACCGCTCGCACCAGCACCGACTGCTTCGATCGTGTTGACCAAGTCGGGCTCAACGGTGGACACCAATGGCAACACCACCGTTGGTGATCCAGGTGACACGATCACCTACACGTTCTCGGTTCAGAACACCGGAACGGTCACCTTGACTTCGGTCACCGTGTCCGACCCGTTGTTGACGGGCATGGTCTGTTCACCGATCGCCACGTTGGCCCCGGGGGCCACGGGCTCGATCACTTGTGCCGGCAACACGTACGTCATCAAGGCCGCAGATCTACCTGGTCCCAAGGCGAACACGGCCACGGCGACCGGTGATGCGCCTGGCACGATTCCCGATCCGACCGATCCGGACACGTTCAACACGCCGCTGGCACCTACGCCGATCGCCTCACTCGAGTTGACGAAGGCGGCTTCGACGGCTGATACGAACACGAATGCGACGACGGGTGATCCTGGTGACACGATCACCTACACGTTCTCGGTGCACAACACGGGCACGGTTGCGTTGACGAATGTCACGGTGACCGATCCGTTGCTGCCGACGCTGTCGTGTGTGATCGCGTCGCTGGCTGCTGGTGCGACGGCGTCGTGTACGCCGACCAACAACACCTATGTGATCAAGGTTGCCGATCTTCCTGGTCCGAAGGTGAACACTGCGTCTGTGACGGGTACGCCTCCCGGGACGATGACCAAGCCGACCGACGATCACATGGTGAGCACGCCGCTGGCCCCGACGCCGATCGCCTCGCTCGAGTTGACGAAGGCTGCTGCCATCGCTGACACGAACACGAACGTGACCCTGGGTGATCCGGGTGACACCATCACGTACACGTTCTCGGTGCACAACACGGGCACGGTTACGTTGACGAACGTCACGGTGACCGACCCGTTGCTGCCGACGCTGTCGTGCGTGATCGCGTCGCTGGCTGCTGGTGCGACGGCGTCGTGTACGCCGACCAACAACACCTATGTGATCAAGGCAGCCGATCTGCCAGGACCGAAGGCCAACACGGCGACGGCGACCGGTACGCCTCCGGGCACACTGACTCCGCCGACCGATGACCACACGGTCAGCACGCCGCTGGCTCCGACGCCGGTTGCGTCGCTCGAGTTGACGAAGTCTGCTGCGACGGCTGACACGAACGGGAACGCGACGACTGGTGATCCTGGTGACACGATCACGTACACGTTCTCGGTCCACAACACGGGCACGGTTGCGTTGACGAGTGTCACGGTGACCGATCCGTTGTTGCCGACGCTGTCGTGTGTGATTGCGTCGTTGGCTGCTGGTGCGACGGCTTCGTGTACGCCGACCAACAACACCTATGTGATCAAGGCAGCCGATCTGCCTGGTCCGAAGGCCAACACAGCCACCGCGACCGGTACGCCTCCTGGCACGATGACCCCACCGACCGATGACCACACGGTGAACACGCCGCTGGCGCCGACGCCGGTCGCGTCGTTGGTGTTGACGAAGACCGGCTCGACCGCCGACACGAACGGCAACACCATCGTGGGCGATCCGGGTGACACGATCACCTATGGCTTCTCGGTGAACAACACCGGCAACGTCACGCTGGCGCCGGTCACGGTCACCGATCCGAAGCTTCCGACGCTGTCGTGTGTGATCGCGGCGTTGGCTGCTGGTGCGACCGCGTCGTGCACGCCGACCAACAACACCTATGTGATCCAGGCCGCTGATGTTCCGGGCGGCGTGTCCAACACGGCGACCGCGCTCGGCGATGCTCCTGGCAATATCCCAGACCCGTCTGATCCGGACACCCTGTTGACACCGACCAAGCCGGCCCCGGTGGCGTCGATCGTCTTGACGAAGTCCGCATCGATTGCCGACACCGATGGCAACACGGTGACCGGCGACGCTGGTGACACGATCACCTACACGTTCTCGGTGCAGAACACCGGTACGGTCGCCTTGGCGAATGTCACGGTGTCCGACCCGCTGTTGACCGGGATGGTGTGTACGCCGATTGCGTCCTTGGCGCCTGCGGCTTCGGCCCCCATCTCGTGTGCCGGCAACACGCATGTGATCACCGTTGGGCAACAGCTCGACGGCAAGGTGACGAATACGGCCACGGCGACGGGTGATGCGCCCGGCACGATTCCTGATCCGTCTGATCCGGACACGGTGAACACGCCGACCTTGCCGGCCCCGGTGGCGTCGCTGGTGTTGACGAAGACGTCGACAACGGCCGACACGAACGGGAACACGGTCACGGGTGATTCTGGTGACACGATCACCTACAGCTTCTCGGTGCAGAACACCGGCACGGTCACGTTGGCTCCGGTCACGGTGACCGATCCGAAGTTGCCGACCCTCTCTTGTGTGATCGCTTCGCTGGCTGCTGGTGCGACGTCGAGTTGCACGGCGACCAACAACACGCATGTGATCACCGCTGGTGAGCAAACCGACGGCAAGGTCACCAATACGGCTTCGGCGACCGGCGACGCGCCTGGCACGATCCCTGACCCGACCGACACCGACAAGTTGGACACTCCGACGTTGCCGAAGCCGGTTGCGTCGCTGGAACTCACCAAGACCGGTGTCGTTGCCGACACGAACACAAACGCGACCCTGGGTGATCCTGGTGACACGATCACCTACACGTTCTCGGTCCACAACACGGGCACGGTTGCGTTGACGAACGTCACGGTGACCGACCCGTTGCTGCCGACGCTGTCGTGCGTGATCGCGTCGCTGGCTGCTGGTGCGACTGGGTCGTGCACGCCGACCAACAACACCTATGTGATCAAGGCTGCCGACCTGCCGGGTCCGAAGGCCAACACGGCGACGGTGACGGGTACGCCTCCGGGCACACTGACTCCGCCGACCGATGACCACACGGTCAGCACGCCGCTGGCTCCGGCGCCGGTCGCTTCGCTCGAGTTGACGAAGTCGGCTGCCAAGGCTGACACGAACGGCAACACCATCGTGGGTGATCCGGGTGACACGATCACCTATACGTTCTCGGTCCACAACACGGGCACGGTTGCGTTGACGAACGTCACGGTGACCGATCCGTTGCTGCCGACGCTGTCGTGTGTGATCGCATCGTTGGCTGCGGGTGCGACTGCGTCATGTACGCCGACCAACAACACCTACGTGATTCTGCCGGGCGACCTGCCTGGTCCGAAGGCCAACACGGCGACGGCGACGGGTACGCCTCCTGGCACGATGACCCCGCCGACCGATGACCACACGATCAGCACGCCGTTGGCTCCGGCGCCGGTTGCGTCGTTGGTGTTGACGAAGACCGGTTCGATCGCTGACACGAACGGCAACACCATCGTGGGCGATCCCGGTGACACGATCACCTATGGCTTCTCGGTGCACAACACCGGCACGGTCACGCTGGCGCCGGTCACGGTCACCGATCCGAAGCTGCCGACCCTGTCCTGTGTGCTGGCTTCGTTGGCTGCTGGTGCGACAGCGTCGTGCACGCCGACCAACAACACGTACGTGGTCCAGCCGGGCGACGTCCCTGCTGGCGTGACCAACACGGCGACCGCGCTCGGCGATGCTCCTGGCACGATCCCGGACCCGTCTGATCCGGACACCCTGTTGACGCCGACCAAGCCGGCCCCGGTGGCGTCGTTGGTATTGACCAAGACGGGCGTCACGGCTGACACGAACGGAAACACGGTCACAGGTGATTCTGGAGACACGATCACCTACAGCTTCTCGGTGCACAACACCGGCACGGTCACGCTGGCGCCGGTCACGGTCACCGATCCGAAGTTGCCGACGCTGTCGTGCGTGATCGCCAGTCTGGCGCCGAGCGCCACGGCCTCGTGTGTAGCGACCAACAACACGCATGTGATCACCGTTGGTGAGCAGCTCGACGGCAAGGTCACCAACACGGCGACCGCGACGGGTGATGCGCCTGGCACGATTCCTGATCCGTCTGATCCGGACACGCTGGACACGCCGACATCCCCGAAGCCGGTGGCGTCGCTGGTGTTGACGAAGACGTCGACAACGGCCGACACGAACGGGAACACGGTCACGGGTGATTCTGGTGACACGATCACCTACAGCTTCTCGGTGCAGAACACCGGCACGGTCACGTTGGCTCCGGTCACGGTGACCGATCCGCTGCTGCCGACGCTGTCGTGCGTGATCGCTTCGCTGGCTGCTGGTGCGACGTCGAGTTGCACGGCGACCAACAACACGCATGTGATCACCGCTGGTGAGCAAACCGACGGCAAGGTCACCAATACGGCTTCGGCGACCGGCGACGCGCCTGGCACGATCCCTGACCCGACCGACACCGACAAGTTGGACACTCCGACGTTGCCGAAGCCGGTTGCGTCGCTGGTGTTGACCAAGACCGGCTCGACCGCCGACACGAACGGCAACACGGTCACCGGCGATCCCGGTGACACGATCACCTACAGCTTCTCGGTGCACAACACCGGCACGGTCACGTTGGCCCCGGTCACGGTGACCGATCCGAAGCTTCCGACACTGTCCTGTGTGCTGGCTTCGTTGGCTGCTGGTGCGACCGCGTCGTGCACGGCGACCAACAACACGTTCGTGATTCTGTCGGGAGACGTGCCTGCTGGCGTCACCAACATCGCAACGGCGACCGGTGATGCACCCGGCACGATCCCTGATCCGACCGACGACGACACCTTGGTGACGCCGACCAAGCCGGCACCGGTCGCATCGATCGTGTTGACCAAGGCCGGCTCGACCGCCAACACGAACGCCAGTGCAGTCACCGGTGATGCCGGCGACACGATCACCTACAGCTTCTCGGTGCAGAACACGGGCACGGTCACGCTGACCAACGTCACCGTGACCGACCCGATGCTGCCGACGTTGACGTGTGTGATCGCCGTTCTCGCCGCTGGTGCGACTGCATCGTGTACGCCGACCAACAACACACACGTCATCACCCAGCCAGAGTTCGACTCCAAGGGTGGCGGCGACAGCGACATCGACAACACGGCATCCGTCACCGGCACAGCGCCAGGCACGATCCCGCCTGCCATCGATGACGACTCGGCTGCGGTGCCGCTGGCCCCGCACAGCCCGTCGTTGAAGCTCGAGAAGCTCGCCGCACCTCAGGTGTACAACACGCTCGCTCAGACGATCACGTACACCTACACGGTGACCAACACCGGCAACGTCACGCTCAGCGCTCCGTTCACGATCGCCGACGACAAGATCGGCAGCTTTGCCTGTGTCGGAACGCCCGCCGTGGCGCAGTTGGCTCCGGCAGGAACGTTCACCTGTACGAACACCTACGCCATCAAGGCCGCCGATCTGTTGACGCCGTTCAAGGTGACCAACGTCGCCACCGTCACCGCCTCCGATCCGGGCAGCCAGCCGATCACCTCGGCCCCGGTCGACGAAACGGTCGAAGCCGTCCGCGCCGACCTGGTGCTGACGAAGACCTCCACGCCGAACCCGTTTGTGCCTGGTCAGCCGCTGACGTACTCCATCAACGTGCTCAACATCGGACCGTTCCCGGCGACCAACGTCGTGGTCACCGATACCTTCCCGGCAGGGTTCACCGGCCTCGGCGCCTTGCCGTCGCCAGCCTGTGTGCTCGCCGCTGGTGGCGGTTCGGTGACCTGTACGTTCGCAAGTTTGGCCGTCGGTGCCTCGGTCGGCATCACGATCGCCGGTGCCACGAGCCCGTCGTCCACGCTGCTCGTGAACACCGCAACCGTCACGACCGACACGATCGATACCAATCCGGTCAACAACACCGATGACGATCGCAACACCGGCCAGCCCTCGGCTGATCTGCGGGTCACCAAGACCGATTCGGTCGACCCGGTCATCGCCGGCGCCCCACTGACCTACACGATCACGGTCACCAACAACGGTCCGTCGGACGCCAAGTCGGTCACAGTGGTCGACCCGCCGCCGGTCGGATTCCAGGTGACTGGCGTCACCGACGAGAACAACGTCGCCCGCCCCGAGTGTGTGCTGTCGGTGCTGTGTACCTACGCCACGCTCGCAGCCGGTGACTCGAGGATCATCAAGGTCGTCGGCAAGGTCAACTCGAACGTCACCGACGTCGGGATCGCCAACCCGCCGGAACTCTCGAACACCGTCACGGTGGCATCGGTGACACCCGACCCCAACAACGCCAACAACACCGACACCGAGACGACCGACGTCATCGAGTCGGCCGACTTGGTGCTCACCAAGATCGCTCAGGGGAGCGCCGTCACACCTGGCGGTCAGCGCACGTACAACATCCAGGTGTTGAACGCCGGCCCGTCCGACGCTGATGGTGTGGTCGTCACCGACGCCCTCCCGGCACAGCTGACGTTCGCGTCGGCGACCGGTGCCACCTGCGTCGGTAACGGTGGGGCGCCAGAGGTCGTCACCTGTTCGCTGGGTACGTTGACCGTGAACCAACTCGTCGTGATCACGATCAAGGTCAACGTTGACCCGTCGGTCACCGGTGCCGTCACCAACTCGGCTTCGGTCACCTCGACGACACCTGACCCGATCCCGACCAACAACGTCGGCACCTCTCAGGACCCGTCCGACCCGCAGGCCGACGTGTTCCTCAGCAAGGACGCCACGTCGATCAGCGCCATCGCCGGCACCCAGCTGACCTACCAGATCACGGGCGGAAACGCCGGGCCGTCGAATGCGACCAACGTCCAGATCGTCGACAACCTGCCGATCGGCACGAGCTACGTCTCGGCCGTCGTCCAGGCCGGCACCGGAACGTGTCCGACGCCGACCACCAACACCGTGAGCTGCTCGTTCGGAACGCTCAAGCCTGGTGATGTGTTCACGATCGACGTCACCGTGCTGATCGCCGCCGACTACGCCGGCACCTCGGTCACGAACAGCGCCACGGTTTCGAGCCCCACTCCTGACCCGAAGCCCACCAACAACACCGATACCGACGTCACTCCGGTGACAGCGTCCGCAGACGTTTCGGTCACCAAGCTGGCCGATGTCACCCAGGTCCGCCCCGGCGACCCGATCAGCTACACGATCACCGTGCTCAACAGCGGGCCGTCGATCGCCAAGAACGTGAAGATCAGCGACGACCTGCCTGCTGGCCTCACGGCAACTGGCGCCACCGGTGCAACCTGCACGCTCGGTGACCCGCTCAACTGCTCGCTCGGCACGCTCACGGTGGGCCAGAGCGTCGTGATCAAGATCACCGCCAGTGTCAACCCGGCACTGCTCGGCACGCTCGACAACACCGTCACCGTCACCAGCACCACGCCCGACCCGGATCTCGGCAACAACGTGGCGAGCACCTCGACGCCGACCATCCCGGAGGCCGACCTGTCGGTCGTCAAGACCGGCCCGGCGACCGTCGTTGCCGGCACCCAGGCGACCTACACCGTCGTGGTGACCAACAACGGCCCGTCGGACGCGGTGAACGCTTCCGTGACCGATGTGTTGCCACCCGAGGCAACGCTCGTCTCGGCAGTTCCGTCCGGTTCGGGCGCCTGTGTTGCCCTGACCTGCACATGGTCGAAGATCGCGGCTGGTACCAGCGTCTCGATCACGATCGTCGCCAAGATCGCAGCGTCGGCCACCGACCAATCGACGATCATCAACCGGGCGACCGCCACCAGCCCCACGCCTGACCCGAACCCGAACAACAACACCGATGACCATCCGGTCATCGTCGACACCAGCGCCGACATGTCGATCACGAAGCGTTTGACGACGGGTCCGTTGGTTCCCGGTACCTCGGAACGGTACGAACTCGTCGTGACCAACAGCGGGCCGTCCGACGCCCAATCGGTCGTCGTATCCGACACTCTGCCGAGCGGGCTCACGGCAACCGCTGCCACCACGACGGCGGGAACCTGCGGTCATGACGGCGTCACCGTGACCTGCAACCTTGGAACCGTTGCGGTGGGCGGGGTCGTGACGATCTCGGTCCTGGTCAACGTCGCATCCGGCGTGACCGGCAACGTGACCAACACGGCCACCGTCACCAGCCCGACCAAGGATCCCACGCCGGTGAACAACACGAACACGGCGGTCGATCCGTCGGTGCCGTCGGTGCCGTCGGCCGATGTCGGCATCGTCAAGACCGTCAGCCCGTCGCCGTTCGTACCAGGCCAGCCGGTCACCTACACACTGACCGTCTCGAACGCCGGCCCGTCCGACGCCGTCGACGTGACCGTCAGCGACCTGATCCCATCGGGAATGACCGGCACCGCTGTCACGACCTCAGCCGGCCTGTGCAACATCGTCAACCAGAAGGTGAGCTGTGTCCTGGGCACCGTCGTTGCCGGCGCCACCGTTGCCGTCACGCTCACGGTCGATACCGACCCGAGCGTCTCGACGGCGATCACCAACGTCGCCCTCGTGAAGACGAAGACGACCGATCCGAACCCGGACAACAACGACAGCGAGGTGTCGGTCACCCCGGCCCCCAAGGCTGACGTGTCGATCGTCAAGTCCGGACCGGCCACGGCCAACGCCGTCGACACGATCGTCTACAAGTTGACGGTCAAGAACGCCGGCCCGTCGACCGCCACCGCGGTGGTCGTCAGCGACCCGCTTCCGGCCGGCTCGACATTCGTCGGATCGACCGGAGGCTGCACCCATGCCGCAGGTCTCGTCACCTGTTCGATCGCGTCGATCGTTCCTGGTGCGATGGTCGAGATCGACGTCAACGTCAAGCTCGGTTCGGTACCGAGCGCCACCGACGTCGTCAACAAGGCGACCGTGAAGTCGGCGACACCCGATCCCGACCCGGCCAACAACGAGTCCTCGGTCACCACCAAGGTCGAGCCACAGCCAGGCACGATCACGGGCCAGATCTGGTCTGACCTGAACCGCAACGGTGTGCTCGATCCGGGCGAGAGCGACATCTCCGGTGTCATCGTCCGACTCGTCTGCCCGGGATCTGACGGAATCGCCGGGACCATCGATGACGTTGTGCTCTCGACCGTCACGGCCAGCCCGTACACCTTCACCGGTGTGCCGATCGGCCAGGCCTGCGTGGTGACGGTCGACGAGGCGTCGTTCGCTGCGAAGTTCCCGAACGGAACCTACGACTTCGACGGCAACAACGATGGCAAGGCAACCGTCACGGTGACGACGCCCGGTGGACGGGTCGACCTCGTCAACTTCGGCTACGCCGCTGCTGGGCAGTCAGAGTTGCCGAGCACCGGCACCGACTCCGATGGCCCGATCCGAGCCGCGATCCTGCTGGTCTTCCTGGGCGGTACCATGTTGGCCGCCTCACATCGTCGCCGCCGTCGTGGCGCCTCGATCTGACCACAAAAGGAACCCCCCATGTTGAAGACCAGCGCTCTGGCGCTGTTCGTCGCCACCTTGGCCATCACGGCCTGCTCCGGCGACGATTCGGACAGCCAGGACACCGACAGCACCACAACGATGGACATCGAGTCGACCGACGTCGCCACCGAGACGACCGAGGCGAGTTCCGCAACAACCGAGGCGACGGAGTCGACCGAGGCCGCCCCAGAGACGACGGAAGCAACCCCCGAAACCACCGAGGCGACATTGCCGCAACCGGTCGATCTGGAAGGGTCGCTGCAAGACATCGTCTCCGAGCGCGAAGACCTCAGCAACATCAACGCCGCCATCGTCGCATGGCTGGCCGACGATCCCGGCCGTGACGGAGTGCTTCGCAACGCCAGGGGAGTCACGTTGTTTCTCCCCAACAATGATGGGTTCAGCGATCAGGACGCATTCGCGGCCGCCACCGACTTCGACGCATTCACCATCTTCCTCAGCGAGCACCTGAAGGTCGGGGCGGTCGCCAGTGACCAGCTCGGGGCGGGCGTGTCGACGGCGATGGGTGTCGAGTATCCGATCGGGGAGGGCCCGACGATCGGCGGCCGTGCGATCCTCGAGGCCGACATCGAGGCCACAAATGGTGTGCTGTACATCATCGACGGACCATTGGCGCCGCTCAACCCCGCCGGCTGAACGGCGCGTGCTCGCTCAGATCGACCGGTAGCGGGCAAAGCCGTCCGTCCAATACGTGAGGTCGTCATGGGTGATGACATAGGCGTCGTACCCGGCGTGCTCGCTGAGCCACGTCAGCCCACCGAGACCCATGACGAACAGCGTCGTGGCGTAAGCGTCCGCAAACGTCAGATCCGGTCCCACGACCGTCACCGAAGCGAGGTCGGTTGGATAGTCACCGGAACGCGGATCGATGATGTGTGCACCGCGTTCGTAGGTGGCTGACGTGGCGATCGCCAATCGTTGGCTGGCGTCGATCACGAGTGCCAGCTGATCGGCTTCGACGGGGTGCCGGATACCAACCCGCCACGGCTCCGTATCGATCGAGTTGCCGCGAATCGCGATGTCGCCCCCGGCATTGATGCAGAAGTTGTTGCATCCGCGCCGTTCCAACAGGTCGGCGGCCCGCTCGATCGACCAGCCCTTGACCAACCCGGACGGATCGAATCGCGTGCCGTTCGGTGCAGGCACCTCGAAGGCGTCGAAGAATCCGTCCGAGTCGACGCGCAGCGCTTCGCACAGGCGGAGGACGCCGCCGATCTCGTCATCCACGTCCTCGAGCTGCAACTCGCCTCGACCGAGGGCGCTGATCGGGCTGTCCGGCTTGTGCGTGCTGAAGGTGGCGTCGACGTGGTGCAACCATTCGACGACTTCGTCGATCGCAGCCCGAGGAGCGGAGGGGTCGCGGACATCGATACTGACCGCCATCCCCATCACGAACTCGACGTGGTGGAGGCCGGTGCGGTCACATCCGTCGATCGCCATCATGAGGATGTGCCGACCGCAATGCCGTTGGCGATGGCGATGTCGATCGCTGATTGGAGTGACTGCTTGTAACCGACACTCGTATAGGTGGCACCCGAAACGGTGTCGATCTGGGCGCTCTGTGCGGATAGCGCCTCACTGTTGAGCACGGGAACCGCCCGGTCGTTGATGCGCACGCTCTTGTCGTCGCGGAACGGAACCTGCAACATGGTCACATCGGTCAGCGTGCCGTCGGCGGCGAACGTGGCCTGGACCTGAACGTCGCCCCACTTGTTGGTGAAGTTGGCTCCGTTGATGGTGACCGGTTCAGCTGCGACGATCACCTCGGCCGCTGTCGTGGGCGGCTCGGGAGCGGCCGTAGCGTCCGGAACTCGCGGCTCGGCGCTGGCGACGACGATGTCCTCCTGGACGGGCTCTTGCGCCGCCGCAGGAGACAACTCGGCCGAGGCGCCGGCGGTTGCGGTGGCAGTCGACGTGGCGGCGGTCGATGTGCCGAGCGGCGATGTCGTCACGATGCCCGAGGTGGCGACCGGGGCGGTGGTGCCGGGGTCGGAACTGGAGAACCAGAATCCGAGCCCGCCACTGGCCAGGACACTGAGGCCCAGCGCCGCCGTCCGAGAATGCTTGGCCGGATGACGACGCTTCGGGGTGGCGCGATTGGTGCGGGCGGTCGGGGGAACATCGTTGCGGCCGGCGCCGGAGCGGGCTGTGGCGAGGCGGTCGAGGCGCTCCTTCAATGCCGCGTCGATATCGCCAAGAGGCGGTGCCGGTCGTGCAGGCGCAACGGGGGGTGGGAGCAGAGGGTCACCCGTTACGCCCGAGGAGCGTGCTCCAGCGGAGACGTGGGTGGTGGTAGCGGTGGCCATGGCTCAATTCAGCCAGCCGAGGATTTGAGGAGCATGAGTCACAGCTGAGTCCCAGCTGTGAGTTCTATGACGCCCCTGTGGACGGCCGCTGGTGCCGCAGCGTGGAGAGTCGTAAACCGAGGCCGTAGGTGCTCAGCGCCACGGCGATCACCATGCCGACCTGGAATGCCAGTCGGGTGGCGTCGCTCCCGCTCTGGTACGAGTGCACCAACGCCAGTGCGGTGCCGACCACCGAGAGCACATGGACGACGCGCCACCAACGCCGGTTCTTCCATCGCTTTGGCCAGGTCGTGAACACCACAACCGCGGTGATGTAGGTCGCCAATACCCCCGACGTGATCGCCCATCCGTCGCCCGATCTGCCCGGCACGAAGACATCGAGAATGGCGACTCCCGACCCGCTGTCGAGCAGCGCAGCGGCGATGTGGATGGCGGTGAATATCAGTGCCAATCCACCCAGCCAGTTGTGGAGGTCGAGCCACCAGTTCGGCCGCAGCCGTTTGCCGGTCGCCCGCGAGGAGAACACGAACCCCCACAGCAACGATGCGACCATCAACGCCATCGCAACGATGCCGGTCGATCGGGTGATGGCGAACATGATGCGGCTCACGATGACGGCCCGAGTTCCGTACCGGGGAGTCGCACGGTGATGACGAGTCCGTGTGGCTGGTTGGTGCGGGCACTCATCGAGCCGCCGTGAGCGTTGACGATGGCGTGCACGATCGAGAGCCCCAATCCGCTGCCACCGGTGCTGCGAGTGCGGGCGTCGTCGGCGCGATAGAAGCGGTCGAACAGTTGGGCGAGCTGGTCATCGGCGACACCGGGACCGGTGTCCGCGACCTCGAGCAGCACCTCACCGTCATGCTCCGTCAGTGTGACGTCGCACGACGACGACGACGGGGTGTGGGAACGCACGTTGGCGAGCAGGTTGTCGACGACCTGCCGGAGCCGTGCGGGATCGCCGTTGGCCGTCACGACCCCGCCGATGTGGGGCCTCACGATGCGATCCGGTTCCAGCGTTCGGGCTGCGTCGATCGAGGCCAACACGAGTTCGGTGAGGTCGACCCGCTCACTGTCGAGCTCACGCTGCTCGTCGAGTCGAGCCAGGAGCAGCAGATCATCCACGAGCTCGCTCATCCGCCCGGTCTCGCTTCGAATGCCTGCCATCGCTCGTGCCAGATCGTCCGGTCGGTCGCGGGCGCCTTGTTCGAACAGCTCGGCGTACGCCGAGGTGGCAGCGATGGGTGTGCGAAGTTCGTGTGAGGCATCGGCGACGAATCGCCGCATCCGAGCCTCCGATTCGCGCAACTCGTCGATCGAATCCTGTCGATCTTCGCTCGCCCGTTGCAGGCGATCGAGCATCTCGTTGAGGGTCATCGCCAGCCGACCCACCTCGGTCCCGGGTTGGGCGCCCGCGACCCGTTGGTCGGCGAGGGCGCTGTCGGTGATGGCTGCTGCGCTGGTCTCGACCCGACGCAGTGGTGTGAGGCCGGCTCGCAGCAGCCACCACGCCATCGACGAGGCGATCGCGATCGCGATCGCGCTGGCGCTGATCAGCACACCGAGCAGCTTGCGCTGGGTTTCGTTCACCTCGTGCAGTGACTGGCCGATGATCAGCGTTGAACCGTTCTGCATGCGATCGACCCGAATCCGCATGTCGTCACCGTCGGTCGCGGTGATGGTCTGAAGGCGCTGCTGTAGATCGATCGTGACGACGTCGACGCTGTCGGTCTCACCGCCTGGTTCTGCTGCCGCCGACATGTACTCGGCGTTTCCTTCCTCATCGACGATCGCTACGAACAGGCCAGGTGCAACATTGGGGATCCGTTGGCGATCGTTGCCAGGGCGAGACGATGCCAGCTGTTCGACGGGTAGGTGAGCGCGCTGCAGCAAGTCATCGACCTGTTGGATCTGGGAGCGTGACACGATCACGTACGTCACCACGTCGAGTACGACGAGCCCGCCCAACATGGCGACGGCGGTCGCCGCCAGCAGACGCACGCGCAGTGACATGATCATGACGGTCGCGGTTCACGGAGCACGTAGCCGACCAATCGCACGGTGTGGATCAACGCTGGGCCGTGTTCGTTCAGCTTCTTGCGGAGATAGCTGATGTAGGTCTCGCAAATGTTCGAGTCGCCGCCGAAGTCGTAGTGCCAGACATGGTCGAGGATCTGCGCCTTCGACAGCACCCGGCCAGGGTTCTTCATCAGGAACTCCAGCAGGCTGAACTCGGTGGCGGTCAGCTCGATCAGCTGATCGTCACGTCGGCAGGTATGGGCGTCGAGATCGAGCTCGAGACCGGAGAAGGTGAGCGTGTTGGAGACCTCGGTGGCTCGCCCTGATCGGCGCAGGATCGCTTTGACCCGCATTACCAGTTCCGCCAGCGAGAACGGTTTCGTGAGGTAGTCATCGCCGCCCGCCGAGTAGCCCTTGGCCTTGTCGTCGAGGCTGTCTCGCGCAGTCAGGAAGAGGACAGGAGTCGTGATGCCGTCCTGGCGGAGCCGAGTCGTGACAGCGAAACCGTCGAGATCGGGCAGCATCACATCGAGCACGATCAAGTCGTGTTGACCGTCCTGCGCCGCCGTCAACCCAGCTCGACCGGTGGTGGCCTCGGTCACCTCGAACCCTTCGTAGCGCAATGCCGTCGACACAGCGTCGACCAGCGACGGCTCGTCGTCGACCACGAGCACCCGTGTCGCTCCGGTCTGTTTGGGTTCCATGCTGCTCACGTTGTCATCGACCTCGCCGTCATGCGTGGCACTCCGGCACCCATTCTGTCCGTCGCGTTCCGCATCGGTCCAGTGTGCCCAGCGAGCGGGACCGGTCAAAGCCGGATCGAGCGTTCTACGGCAATGTTCAGCACCCTCACAGCTGGCACTCAGCCCGTCATCTGGGTCGGGGCAACGAGCGCCGGCCGGGCAGCACCGCCGCGACTGGCTTGAGCTTCGGCTTCGGCGTGGTCATCCGGAACGGTTCGATTTGCGGTTCGAGCGCTGGCTCGGCGGTGCTGACACGTCCATCTGTATCTGCCGCACCAGCGTCGCGGCATCGGTCGGGGTCGATGGCGAACGCCAAGGCCCAGCCGAGTCCAGGAGAAACAACCGTGCTATTCGAGTTCCGATCGTCGGGCCCGGCGGGTGATCAGCGTCGAAGACCGCAACGTCGGCGTCGAAGCGATCGGATGGACCGATCTCGGCTGCTCGGTATACGTGGTACCCGAGTAGGTCGAACTCGTGGCTGATCATCACCGCCGCATGCCCGTCGCTGACGCCGACGAGGCAGCGACGCTGGTGTGGGGCTCCGCCGGCGAGCGGAAGGTAGACGTTGACCGTCGTGCCATCTCCAGGGACAGAGTCGATTTCGACGGTGCCTCCCGCTCTCATCGCGATCTGCCACACCATCGGCAGTCCGAGCCCGCTGTGTGTTCCTGACTTCGTGGTGAAGCCGGGGTCGAAGACATCGCCGTTGTCGACATCGAGACCATCGCCGGAGTCGGAGACGGTTATCGCTGCGCAGCGTTCCAGACCAAGGGCTCCGGTGCGGTGCCGCAGTAGCTCGCGGACCGACACGTCGATGACCCCTTGGCGGCCGCTGGCGTCGATTGCGTCCGCTGCGTTGGTCACCAGGTTCATCACGATCTGGGCGAAGCTGGAGCGCTCGATCTCGACGAGGAGCGGAGTGCCGGGAACGACGCATCGCAGCTCGATCCCATCGTGAAGCAGGTGCGCCAGAAGTACTTTCGTATGTTGGAGGGTGTGTGCTAGGTCGAGCGCTTCCGGCGGCATCCGATTGGCACGGCCGGCTGCCATCAACTCGTTGAGCAACTCGAGCCCGCGATCGACGGCGTCGAGCACCTCGTCGGCCTTCTGTCGGACGCTCGCCTCGGTCTCGTCGATCAGTTCGGCAGCGCAGCCGCGCACGATGGTCAGCACGTTGCGCATCTCGTGGGCAGTCCTGGTGCTGGCCCGCCCGAGTACGTCGAGCCGCTGGCTCTCCTCGAGCTGAGTACGCATTGCCCCGCTCTCGCTCAGCGCTCTGGACTCGGCATCGCGTCGGGCCTGATCCAACTTGTCAACGGTATGGGCTCGTGACTGCGCGACGAGAAAGACGAGGATCAGTACGAACGTCAGGATCGGGAGTTCGGTGAGTTCCTGGCTGGGGGTCTCGAGCTTGGTCACGGCCCAGATCACGAGCCCGGTCGACACCACCAACCAGAATGCCAACCGCGTGACGAACGGTCGGAACGGCAACTGGAGCGCGGCAACGACGACCAAGGCGAAGATGAGATGGAACCCGAGCACCACCTGTTGCGTGATGACGGCGCCGGCGGCGACCGTGAGCAAACCCAGGTCGATCACCCACGTGACCGCGCGGCTTTTCAGGCCGTTGTGCCACTTCTCGAGTCCCGACGACCACGACCAGTTCGCGGTACGCGCATTCGAATATCGGGTCGTCGTCGGTGATGGGGTCATGAACCGATCCTCGACTCCGCCATCGTGTAGTACCGCCCGGTCTGCCATCGCTCAGGGACGGCGTGATAACGCTAGTCCTCGTCGATGAGATGTTCAAGCGAGTGCATTCCCGAGGCCAGTTGTGGCGTTCGGTAGAGTGGTTTGAATGGGGGCGTTCGGGCAGGGAGAACCGGGACCGAGCCCGGTTGCGCTGTTGATCGATGACGACGATGGAATGCGCAGATTCGTTCGATCTCGGCTCGAGGCGGCCGGCTTCCAGGTGTTGGAAGCGGAAACGGGCGAAGCGGGTCTCGATCTGCTCGATTCGAACGTCTCGGTCGTCTTGGTCGACGTTGGGCTGCCGGGTATCGACGGATTCGCTGTCGTTCGGGCGATCCGGCGGTCGTCGGAAGTAGCGATCGTCATGATGACAGCGGCGAGTGAGGAGGGCGACCGCGTGCTCGGACTCGATCTCGGTGCTGACGATTACATCGTCAAGCCGTTCCTGCCGGGCGAGATGACGGCCCGAGTGCGTGCAGCGATCCGCCGATCGTCGTCGACCAACCCGACACCTCCGACAATTGACGTGGTCGGTCGGCACGATGATGTCGAGATCGATCTTGCCGCCCGTGAGGCGCTGGTCGCCGGATCCGTGCTCACGCTCACGGCTCGCGAGTTCGACCTACTCGCGTTCTTGAACGCACATCCGCGGCAGGTGTTCACACGTGACCAGTTGTTGCGTCAGGTCTGGGACGCCGAGCCCGGATGGATTGGCGATGGCACCGTGACCGAGCACATTCACCGTCTTCGCAAGGAACTCGTGCGGCACCCGTCGTGTCGTGCGTCGATCGTCACGGTTCGCGGTATCGGATACCGCTACGCGCCGCCAGCTGCACTCACCTGACGCTGCCAGGCGTCGACCACGTTGTGTGACCGATGTCGCACTCGATGTCGCTGTCTGTTGTGAGATCGTTGAGGAACGGTTGATCTGCGACTGACCTTGGTGTCATCGACTATGCGAAGTGGGCAATCCGGCTGCGGTGTCATCAGTGGGAACGGTCGGGAGTTCGCGCCCGCGGCCCGTCGCGCGGATGACTGATTCGATGCTCGCGCCCGGCGGACACATCGGCGTCGGAACGCCAACGCGATGAGCGTCATCGAGGTTCCCCGTTCAACGGGAAGCACCATCTCGCACGGTGTGTATGACGCCGACAGCGAAGTCGGCCCGTCGACGGTTCGATTCTGTCTATTCGGGCCGATCGAGGTGAGAACGGCGACGCGTCGTATTGGCGTTTCGGACTTCCCGAGTCGAAAGGTCAAGCAGGTGTGCCAGCTGTTGGTCAGTGCTGCTGGGCGCTCGGTCTCGAAGGACACGTTGATCGACGAGCTGTGGGGCGACAAGTTGCCCCGCAATCCGAGTGCTGTCGTTGATCACACGCTTTCCCTGTTGCGGTCGTTGGTCGTAGCAGACGATGGATCGCAGCCGATTCTGACCGAGCGTGGCCGCTATCGAATCGACTTGTCGGTCGCTGAAGTCGACTTGATCCGCTTCGACGAGTTGGTCGGCTCGGAGTCAGTCGACGCACGCACGGTGCCGCTCTCGCAACTCCTTACGGCGGTCAAACTGGCCGGCGGTCAAGTGCTCGAGGACGAGATGTATGCGCCGTGGGCGCACGATCTTCGTGAGCGCTACACACACCGAGTCCAACGGCTCCTGCTCGACATCGCCCGAGACGCGCTGGTGCACGACGATCCCCGCCTAGCGCTCGACATGGCAGGCCGGGCGCGGGCCGAGTCACTCGTCGTGCTCGAGGAAGGATTCGCGCTTTGTATCTCGGCGCTGATCCGGCTCGACCGTCGACATGACGCGCGGGCGATGATGCTCGACCTCGAACGCCGCATGAGCGAGGAGCTCGGTGCCGAGTTGGCACCTGAAACGGCGATGCTTCGCTCGATCCTTCGCGAGACGCGTGGACTGCTTCGAACCGATCAGGTGCTCGTCGAATCACGCATCAGCGGCCGGCTCGAGACGCTTCCGTTCGTCGGTCGAGATCCCGAAATCGCGGCGATCGACGCGGCGATCGCACGAACTCGCAACGGTGCCTGCGAGGTGGTCGTGGTGCAAGGTTCGGGAGGGGTCGGCAAGACGGCGTTACTCGGCGCGGTCGCCCAGCGTGCGGACTGCGATGTGCGTTCGTTCGCGTGTCTCCGCTCTGACGCCGGCTATCCGCTGTTCGTGGCGCACCGCCTCATGCGATCGTTGGCGACTGAATCGACGCTCGGCGCGTTGCCCCCGCTCGGGGACACCGTGCCGGTCGTGTTCACCCGTCTGGCGGAGATCATCGACCGACTCGGACCGATGGTGATACTCCTCGACGATGTGCAGTGGGCCGATCAAGAATCGCTGGCCGTGCTCGCAGGAGTCACCCATCAACGGGAGACGCAGTCGTTGCTCGTGGTCGCCACGCGACTGCTGACGAGATGCGACGATGACGTCCCAGCGATCGCGCCATCCAGATCGGCGATGATCGAGCTCGGGCCGTTGGAGCGTGCAGTCGTTGACGCGCTCCCGATCGAGTCGGGATGGGATGAGACCGGCGGTCATCCTGGACTGCTCGCCGCGTGTATCGAGGCTGCTCGGACCGGTGGGCGCCTCGGCGTGGCCGCGATTGCGGACATACTCGAGTGGGTGGGCGCTGCTGAGTCGCCGCAACGAGTTGCGTTGGAGGCCGCCGCCACGATGGGACAGACCTTCGACACGCATGACTTGGCGCACCGTCTCGGCCTCAGCGAACGGTGGACCCGTGACCTGTTGGCTGACCTGGCGTGCCGCCACCTCGTTCGCGTCGTCGACCCGGCGGCCGGTCTCTGGGAGTTCCAGGCCCAAGTCATGCGTCGCGTCCTCTGTGCGCATGTCGGCGATCAGCGCCTTCATGGCTGAGGCGGCCGGCAGGTAAGGCCGGGCCAGGACCTCACTTTGTCGGCGGCCCGACGCACACCGCTGTGGGCGAGCGTTCAACCTCGAATGCGACGCAGCGTCGATCGAAATTCGACGCCTGGCGTTTTGGGTTGAACGGAATCTGAACGTTTCTTGAACGCGACGAGTGACTGACTAGGGCAAATCCAAGGCGCGGCATGCCGGTCGGTCCGGCTCGCGATGGCGAAGGGCGGTCATCGATGCAGACTCACGAGGAGCACACCGGAGGCATGTCGTCCGTCGACCCCGGCCTTCGGCGGGTCGTCCGGGTGGTTCAAGGAGGAACGGACGCTCGGGCGCGCACACGCATGTTCCGGCGCCGCCGGATCGGAGTTGCGTCTGTTCTGATGCTGGTCGTCACCACGATCCTCAGCGTCGAGGGCGTGTTCCCTTCGTCGGCGCAGGCACAGACGAGCACCCTGTCATCGACGAACGTCGAAGTTCGCGATGCCGACACCGACGCCTTGATCCCGGAGTTCAAGTTCATCATCAACGTCGACAACACCGGCACGACTGAGCAGCGATCGCCGAGTGACGGGTGTTCGCCTGAATCGGCTGGCTACCCGGACTCGTGCAACTGGACGTCGATGGGGACTGCCAGCTCGAGCCCGATTTTCACGCAGGGCGACCAGGACGATCTCGCAGCCGGTCTCGCCAACGTGCCAGACGGTCGCTATCTCATCTCGGTGCTCGCCGACGGCTACAAGCTCGACGGCGAGCACTTCGCGATGCCGCTCGCCGACAGTACCAAGGTCGTCGTGCGTATGCAGGTCCCTCCATTGCCAGATGCGACGATTCAGGCGGCCGTGTTCGAGGACATCTCGCCGGTCAATGGCGCTCCCGACCTGCCGGCCGAGCACGGGCTCGCCGGATTCTCCGGTGTCGTACGCGACACGCTGGGCGAGCTCACCACCGACGTGTACGGCAACCCACTGTGTGGCACCGGCGTGTGCCTGAGCTATTGCTACGTGGTCGACGGTGGCCTCGACGTCGGTGTCGTGAAGCCGATCGACGCCGCAGGCAGGTGCCCGAACGTCTCCACCACGCTGGAGCCCGGCGAACCGACTGGGCTGCTGATGTGGCCACTCCCGGACCCGACGGGCATCCCGCCTGCCGGAGCGCTCTCGTATACCGTGGCGGTCCCGGGAACGGCAGCGATCGAGGGCAAGGTCAAGATTCCGGGCCTCGGCACCAACCGGTTCACGCTGTTGGTGACCCCGCCCGACGGCCTGGACTTTGTCCAGACGACGACACTCGAAGGCAATCACGATTGGGACTCGTGGATCATGGAGGGCTCGACGGGTCTCGACACCGAGTTCGTCGTCGCCGGTGAGCCATTCCCGTTTGCGATCTTCGGGTACACCCCTGGCAACATGACGCCGAACCTGGGCGGAGATGGCGAGATCAAGGGCGTCGTAGACGCCATGAAGGTCTACGTACCGCCCACCGGCGGGCTGCCGGTCAGTGGCACGATTTACGGTGGAGTTGCAGGTGGCAAGCTCGCCGGCGCGATCGATCGCCCGTACATCGCACTCTCCGACCTGGCCAATGGTGATACGGCGGTGTGGGTCGGACGTGGCGGGGCGGACGGCTCGTTCACGATTCCGAACGTTCCCGACGGCAACTACACGCTCACGTACTGGGACGAGCCCCAGGACTACATCTTGGACTTCCAGCAGGTGACCATCGCCAATGGTGAAGTCATCGACCTCGGCGTGTTGCCACTCAACGGCTGGTGGACCACGTATGACGGCTACGTCTTCAACGACGCCAACCGCAACGGCAAGATGGACTGGACCGACGCCAACCACGACGGATGTCCGCAGCCCAGCGAGGGTGAGGTCGGGGTGCCGAATTTCGGCCTGACGATGCGCCGGCGTGAGAACACGCTCATGGACCGCGGCACGACCGCTGTGAGCACCGACGCCTGTGGCTACTACTTCATGGAGAGTGCCTATCCGATGACCCAGTGGCTGGTCATGGAGGCCTACAACGACCTCTACTACACCACGGGCATCACCTACCAGGCCGACAATCAACCGGTGCCCACCACGGTGCTCGGCGCTGGCGTCGACGTCAGCACGCTGCCGATCATCGGCCTCGGCGGCCGCATGGACTGGGGCGTGCACTCGTACAACGCAAATGGCTCGACCTGCACTCCTGTCGGGAGCTACAACAGCTGCGTCGACCCGCGCAACGGCGGCATCGTCGGCACCGTCTCGTACGACACGACCCGCAACGAGCTCGACCCGCGCTATGCGGCGGTCGAGGACTGGCAGCCGGGCGTCCCGGACATGACGGTCGAGCTGTACACACCGGTCGACTGCGACGATCCGCTGACCCAGGCCTGCGACCCGGACGGCTACTACCAGCTCGACGAGCACGGGGCATACCTCAAGGGCCAATTGCTGAACTCGACCACGACCGAGACGTGGGAACAACCGGGCAAGAACGACGACGGCATCTGCATCCCGCGCGATGTCAACGGGAATCGTCTGCCGTACCCGGCGGGCCAGCAGATCACCGACTCGGACAGCGACTGCCTCGAGGGCCCACTGATGGGCGTCCAGTTCCAGAACGGCTACTCGACCGTCGACGGCAACTACGGCTTCGGCGACGGCTGTTTCGGTGTCGGCGGATTCGACGCCGAGGCCGGCGAATGTGCTGACGGCACCGACCCGACGCCCCTGCCAGGGGCGTCGGACTATCTGGTGCACGTCATCTCGCCAGAGGACCAGTACTTCAAGCCCCTGTACCAGTTCACTCGGGAAGAGGACATCAACATCGGCAACGGTGATGAGTTCTACCCGCAGGTGCCGCCGCCCGCCTGTGTCGGCGCACTCCACACCGTCGATGTACTCGATGACCCAAGTGGCCACGACAACTATCCGACGGTGGTCGGCGATGGTGGTGTGACCAACAACCTTCCCGTCGGCGTGATCGTGCCGGGTTCGACTGCCGTCGACAACCTCACGTTCCTCGACATCGACGGGTCGCCGTACGAAGGCATGCAGAAGCCGTCGTGCGACACCAAGCTCGTGCCGCTCGCCAACGGAAAGTCAATCGCCCCCTTGTTCAACGTCTTCACCGACGTGCCGATCCCTGGTCGGTTCTGGGGCTTGCTGGTGGACGACCTCAACTTCTCGGGTGACCCGACCCAGATCAACTTCGGCGAGAAGTCTGGAATCCCATTCGCGCCGGTCGGCATCTACGATTACACGAACCGGCTCGTCCACACGGTCGAGTCGGACCACAGCGGCCTCTTCGACGTGTTGATGCCGTCGACCAACCGCATCAACTGCCCGACCCCGTCAGGCGTTTGCGGCAATGTCTATCGCTTCGTCGGCAACGACCCCGGTGGGCCGGGTGCGCTGAACACCAACTACAAGCCCTCATACAGGACCATTGCAGCCGAGTTCGAGACGGTGCCGGGCAACCTGATCCCGGCCGACCTCGCTCCGACGCAGGTCGGTGTGAGCGTGCAGTTGCCAGGCGGCCAGTCGCTTCATCTGGAGTGTGCCGTCGCCCCGACTGCGCCTCAGTTGTTCGCGGTCGACAAGCCGTACGTCAACGGTTCAGGTTCGTTCACGATTCGCGGACAGGGCTTCGGTGCGACAAAGGGCACCGGCAAGGTGACACTCGACGGCATCGACGTGGTGACGACGTCGTGGAACGACACCACGATCGTGGCGACCTTGTCGGGATCGACGGCGGTTTTCGGTCCGCATCAACTGATGGTCACCAACTCCGCCGGCGTCACGACGGTCAACGGTCTCACGTTCCACGTGCTCGGCGCCCCCGCGGGTTCGTTCCCGAGCACGGGCGTGCTCGACAACTTCAACCGGGCCAGCAGCAACAACCTCGGCAACAACTGGAGCAGCAACACTGGGTTCCGGATCGTCAGCAACCAGCTCGGTACCAGCTCCGTCTTTCTCGGACTGCCGGCCACGACGCTGTATGGGCCGATCGTCGGATCTCCAGGTGTGAACCAGGAGGCGTACGCGACACTCACCAAGTTCGGCCCGTCGAGTTCACAGACCGGCCTCGTGCTCAAGTCGACCGTGATCGGGTCGGGAATTCGAATCGTCCGGACCTCGACGAACATTCAGGTTCAGACGAGCATCAGCTTCCTGTCGCCGTGGGTAACGCAGGCGACGTTCCCGAACGCTGCGGTCGGCAGCGTGCTAGGCGCTCGCACTCTGGGCGACGGCACCGTCACCGTGTACGTCAACGGCGCAGCAATCGGCTCCGTGAACGTGACCACCACGGCGGACCCGTGGCCCGAAATCTTTGCATCGACGGGATTCGGCCGGATCGGGGTCTTCCAGATCGGCGCCACCACCACCAATGACGCCCGTTGGGACAACTTCGGGGGCGGCGACTTCATCGAGCCGATCGGCGGGTACAACCCACACGTGTACGAGGTTGGACCGAACAAGGCGTTCGCGACGATCCAGGCCGCCGTCAACGCGGCAGCCGCGAGCAATGGAAACGACCTTGTCGTCGTCTACCCGAACGAGGCTGTCGAGCGATTCAACCCGCGGGGTGCGTACTACGAGAACGTGATACTCACGCAGGCGGTCAAGCTCCAGGGAGTGGGCTCCGGCAGTCCCGATGGGTCGGTTCGGGGCTCGATCATCGACGGCGGCTCCTTCGGAGGCGACGGCCAGACGGCGACCGATTGGTACAACCTGCTCGGTGGACTGACGTGGGACGGCAACCAGACCGTCTACGACGGGGCCGTCGTCTCGATCTTCACCCACGACGGTGCGTTCACGGCGGCCTTCAACGGTGCGATCGACGGGTTCGACTTGCGCGGCGGTGATCAGCAGGGCTTCCCCGGCAACATCAACGAGATCGGCGGCTTCCCGACCGGCCAGCCCGGTGGCCTGATCACCCAGGGTGGCGCGGTGTTCGCCAACGCCTACGCCCGGTACCTGCGGATCACCAACAACGTCGTTCAGAACAACGGCGGCGCCTACGGCACGATCCGCATCGGTACCGCCGACATCTCGCCGGCGCTGAACCACAACGAGAACATCCGCATCGCCAACAACAGGATCATCGCCAACGGTGGCACCAACCTGGCCGGCGGCATCGGACTGTTCGCCGGTTCCGACAGCTACACCATCGCCGGCAACGACATCTGCGGCAACTTCTCGGCCGAGTACGGCGGCGGCATCTCGGCTTACGGCCTGAGTCCGAACGGCACGATCGAGAACAACCGCATCTGGTTCAACCAGTCCTACGACGAGGGTGGCGGCATCATGATCGCCGGTGCACTCCCGAGCAACCCGTCGACGCTGTCGCCGGGTAGCGGTGCGGTCACCATCCGCGGCAACGTCATCCAGTCGAACCTCTCCAACGACGACGGTGGTGGTTTGCGGTTCCTGATGGCCGGCACTGCGGCGATGAACGTCTACAACAACATGATCGACAACAACGTGTCGACGCACGAAGGCGGTGGGGTCGGCATCAATGACACCACGAACGTGCGCTTCTACAACAACACGGTGATGAAGAACGTGACGACGGCGACCGCGTTGACCTCTGACGGTCTACCCGCTCCTGCCGGGCTCTCTACATCGCGGAACAGCGCCCCGCTTCAAGCATCACTGCCCGGCGGAGCGCCGATATTCAGCAACCCGCTGTTGTTCAACAACATCTTCTGGGACAACCGGGCAGGTGCCCGCGGACTCGATGGTGTGCTGGGTATCGGCGCCCCAGGTGACCCGACGACCATCAACCATTGGGACCTGGGGGCGGCGGACGGCGTCGGATCGTTGGCGCCGACCAACTCAGTGCTCCAGACGACAACGGGGACGCTCATCCACGCGTCGAACAGCCTGTCGAACCCGCAGGTGCTCTCGCCGTACGACACCCAGGTGGCGTTCAACGGTTGGCGCACCAACCCCAACTTCATCGCAGCGTTCCTCATCAGCCTCGACCTGCCCCCGGAACTGCTCGGCGACTATCACATCTCGCCGACGTCGTCGGCGGTCAACCTCGGCACGGCGAGCAAGTCGTCGGTCAGTGCTCCAACTTCGGATATCGACGGCGACGGGCGCCCATCGGCCGGCGGTTTCGAGGCCGGTGCCGATGAACTGGTCGGCGGAGTCGCTCCACCACCATCGGCGTTCCCGGCAACAGCGGTACTCGACGACTTCAACCGGGCCAACAACTCCAACCTCGGAACCAACTGGCCAGGGTCGAATCTTGGCTACCGGGTCAACTCCAGCAACCTCGAGATTCGAGCTGGCGCGAGCCCGCCGAAGCTCTGGACCGCTGGCTTCAACGCCAACCAGGAGGCCCATTTCACCTTCGCCGACGTCAGCACGCTGGCGAGCGCCCAAGGACTCGTGCTCCGGTCGACGGGAACCTCGTCGATCCGGGTGTACTACCGGCAGTCGACCGGCGACGTCGTGGTCGAGACGCAGAGCGGAGCAACCGTCGCTGCGGTGGGAACCCCGATTGCGGCCAGCTTCGCCAACGGCAACACGCTCGGTGTCAGGGTGGTCGGCACCGCGGTGACGGTGTATCGCAACGGCACGACGATCGGAACCAGGACGGTTCCGAGCGCCTCGGGTACCAGCCAGATCGGCATCTGGTTCGCGGGCACCACCAACACCGGAGCAGGCAACGCCCGCATCGACAACTTCGGCGGCGGGAACTACCCGTGAGTCGCAACCCGGACACGAACTTCAACGGCACGGACGAGGGAGACACCACGATGAGTGAACTCAACGAGCACGCCGGCTTCGGCCGCCGCCAGTTCTTGCGGTACGCCGGTGGCGCGGCCGTGTTCGCCACCGCGGCCGGTGCCGGAATGAAGGTTCTCCGGCCGGCCTCGTCGAGCGAGGTGTTCGCCGACAGCCATCTCGCCACCATCCAGCCGGATCGCTACATGTTCCTCGGCGGCACCGACGGCTGGATGGGGCTCCCCAAGACGCCCGCTGTCCCCGTGTTCCATCCGGATCCTCTGGCGAAGACGAAGGGCCCTGGTGGCGCCGACACCGGGCTCACGACGTATATCTTCGGGTTCCGCAACATCACCGAGCTCGACGAGGCCGAGCGGTTCGGTCAGAAGGAGCACG
The DNA here is from genome assembly GCA_963700265.1 of uncultured Acidimicrobiaceae bacterium. Lineage (GTDB taxonomy): Bacteria > Actinomycetota > Acidimicrobiia > Acidimicrobiales > Ilumatobacteraceae > Ilumatobacter. The sequence continues at coordinate 794,512 of CAVOWX010000018.1, forward strand.
CCCAGCACAGCGCTCCGCTGTTCTGGGTGAACGAGTACGACGACAATCCGGACAATGAGTTCGTCGTCGACATCACCAACCTCGGGCTTGCGGTGCGTCCCGATCTGTTCGACGCCCACACGCTCCACTGGCACGGGTTCCGCAACGTGATCCCGTTCTTCGACGGTGAGCCGACCGGCTCGGTGTCGGTGCCTGCAGGCACCGTGTTCCGGTATGTGTACCGGCCTCGCGATGCCGGGACCTACATGTACCACTGCCACGTCGAGGACGTCGAGCACGTCCACATGGGCATGAACGGTCTCGTCTTCGTGCGCCCGAAGAACAACACTGCAACCCAGAAGTACGTGTACAACGATCCGGCGACGGCCTACGACCGCGAGTACGCGATGCACCTGTCGGAGGTGTGGGCCGAGTCGCACTGGGCGGACGCCCACATCCAGCTGCCGGAGTGGAGCGACTACCGGGCCGACTTCGCCTTGCTGAACGGCAGGGTCTACCCGGACACCGTCGCCCCCAACGCGCCCCTCCCGGCAGGGTGGGGTTCAGGCGCCACCGGAACCGTCGTCGACGGCTCGGGACAACCGTGGACCAAGCCGTACATGCCGGTCGCTACCGAACCGGACGGCACGTTGGTCGCCCCGGTGGGCAATCCGCACCTGCAGTACCAACCGCTCTCGTCGCTAGTGCGATGCATGGCGGGGGAGAAGGTCGCGTTGCGCTTCTCGAACCTCGGGTTCAAGGAGGCGGCGATGACGATCGACGGCATCCCGATGAAGGTCGTCGGGCGTGACGCGACGCCCATGCGATCCCGCGACAACACCGACACCAGCTACACGACGAACACGATCAACTTCAACGCCGGCGAGAGCTTCGACGTGATCATCACCGCTCCGCCTTACACCGGCGATACCGGGTCGAGTGGTGAGGGCTGGGACACATACATGCTCTACAACCGCAACTACCTGAGGTCGAACAACCTCGCTGGAGGTTTCGGTGGTCAGGCCACCGAGATCCGCGTGTATCCGGCCAGTGCCGCCATCCCACCCCAGACCGTGCCGAACACCTGAGCCGTGACTGCGAACGAAAGAGGTACCACGATGCATCGAATCGCACTCCATCGCCGGCAGGTGACAGCGCTACTCGGCGGGGTCCTCGCCGTTGCCGCTGTGGTCGTCACCAGTGGACCGGCTGCCTCTCAGGTGTCCGCTTTCAGCGGACCCAGGGTGGGCATCGCCTGTTCCGACGGACCCACGTTCGACATGACCACCGATGCCGACTACATCAGCTTGCCTGATGGCAACACCGCCTACATGTACGGCTACAAGTTGGTTGGCACCCCCTTCCAGCACCCGAGTCCGGTGCTCTGTGTCACGCAGGGTGACACCGTCACGATCACCCTGACCAACGCGCTCAAGCGCGACATATCGATGATCTTCCCTGGTCAGCACGACGTGATGGCCAACGGGGCACCGGCGACGCCGCAGTTCTCGACGCCGGGGGATCCGACCACGATGACGTCGATGACTCAGGGCGCGGCTGCGCTCGGCGGCACCGTCACCTACAGCTTCGTCGCCGACCATCCCGGCACGTTCCTGTACGAATCGGGTACCGATCCCGACGTCCAGGTCAGGATGGGTTTGTTCGGTGCGCTGATCGTGCGCCCATCAATGGGTGCGGACTACGCCTACAACAGCGCCAACGACCGGTTCACGACGGTTGCCAACTCGCCGACTGGCGCCAACAACACCGAGGAGTTCATGGTGTTGTTGTCGGAGATCGACCCGTACCTCAACCAAGCGATCGAGCGCAAGGACAGCAACCTCACGTCGAACTACAACCTCGACAACTATCACCCTCGCTACTGGCTCGTGAACGGCCGCGGCTTTCCCCGACTCGATCGCCGACAACGGAGCCAGCTGGCTCCCCAACCAGCCCTACGGTGCCCTCGCCCAGGTGCGTGAGTCCAACGACGACACGCCGGGCCACGTCCTGGATCTCGGGCATCCGTTCGGCGGGCTGGCGCGTTACCTCAACGTCGGCACCGAGACCTTCCCGTTCCACCCCCACGGCAACAACGGCAAGGTGATCGGCCGAGACGGCAACCCTCTCGAGGACGCCGGCGCCGACCTCTCCTACGAGAAGTTCGCGATCGACATCGGGCCCGGGCAGACCTACGACGTGCTGTTCCGCTGGTACGACGCCGAGCATTACAGCGCCACAGAGCCGGTGCCCGTCGAGGTTCCGCAGGTGGCGAACCAGGTGTTCGGAATGTTCTACAGCGGCAGCCCATATCTCGGTGTGACCGGACCGCAACCGCCAGGAAATCAGACGCTCAACCAGTGCGGCGAGTTCTACATCATCTCGCACAACCACGCTCTCTTCCAGATCACCTCATGGGGCGTGAACATGACCGGACCGATCACATACATGCGGATCGATCCGCCCAACAGCACCTGCCCGCAGTAGGAGATGACCATGTCGACGAATCATTCCTCTCCACTCCGGGCCCGCCTCGGTCGTCGCCTGGCGGTTACCGGCACCGTGCTCGCCATCGTGCTGCTCGCCGGCTCGGCGCCGGCCTCGGCGGCTATCAACGGGCTCACCGTGGGAAGTCAAGCCGGCGTGCTCAACGCTGGAACTGCTGGGGCCGTCAACTATCAGTTGGTTCTCAGTAGGAGCGGTACCTTCTTCCCCGGCAATGGCACCACCGTGAGTTGGAGTGTCACGGGCCTGCCGACCGGTGCTTCAGCCGGCAACTTCGTGGCACTCGGAAACTGGAGCGGCTCGACACGGAACTATCAGATGACGGTCAACACGACTGCTGCGACACCGGGCGGCTCCACGAACTTCACGGTTCAGGCCAGTGCCTTCTTCAGTGGTTCGACGTCATCGAGCGGCACGCTGACCATACAGTCCGTGGTTCAGCCACAGACGATCACGTTCGCGCCGCTCCCGGACAAGGTATACGGCGGCGCCGACTTCGCGGTGAATGCCTCTGCGTCATCGGGTCTCCCGGTGAGCTTCGCAGCAGCTGGGAACTGCACCGTCACAGCGGCGATGGTCCATCTCGCCGGGGCGGGCCCTTGCACGATCACTGCCTCCCAGCCCGGCAATGCGAGCTACCTGCCTGCGCCGGACGTCCCACGCTCGTTCACGGTCAATCCGGGCGACCAAACGATCGCCTTCGGCCCGCTCCAGGCGAAGGCCACGATCGAACCGGACTTCACGGTCAGCGCGGCGGCCAGCTCCGGCTTGGCGGTGAGCTTCGCCGCAACAGGCGTCTGCACCATCTCGGGAGCGTCGGTTCACCTCACTGGAGCGGCCGGTTCGTGCACCATTACGGCGTCGCAGACCGGCAACACGAACTACAACGCGGCGCCAAATGTGCCGCAGACGTTCACGGTGATCGCCCCGACCCACGAGATCTATGCGGTCACCGGCAGCACCACGCTCGACGGCCTCGGCGTGACGGTGTGGGGCTACAACACATCGAACACGCCCGTCACCAAGCCCGGCGGCCCGGTACTCACGGCGACCGTCGGCCAGCCGGTCGCGCTCGCGTTCCACAATCAACTCAGCGAAGCGTCGTCGGTCGTGATCCGCGGCCAGGACCTTCCCACCGACCAGACGGGGGCGCCCGCTTCGGGTGGCATCTCGGTGTACACGTTCACACCGACCGAGCCCGGCACGTACATCTATGAGGCCGGCCCACTCGCCAACGCACAGCATCAGGTCGCGATGGGCCTGTACGGCGTGCTGGTCGTGAACGCTGGCCCACCTGTCGGCGAGTCGGTCATCGTGATCAGCGAGATCGACCCGGCCCTCAGCAACAGCGCTACCCCGGCAACGTTCGACATGCGGAACTACGCGCCCAAGTACACGCTCATCAACGGCGTGGTGTACCCGACGGCCAACGCGGTGCTCGGTACGGTCGCACCGGGAGGCGACTTCTTGGTGCGCTATGTCAACGCCGGCATCAACTACCACTCGATGAGCGTGCTCGGAGCCGACCAGCGGATCGTCGCCGACGACGGCCACGCCTTGCCGCACCCGTACACGGTCGTCGCACAGACAGTCGGACCCGGTCAGACGACCGACGCGGTCGTGCACGCATCGGCCACGGCTGCGGCCAACACGATGCTGACCGTGTTCGACGCCAGTCTTCAGATTCGCAACCGCAACCGGCGGCCGGCGACTGCCACCGCAACAGTCACCTATGGTGGCGCGCTCGGATTCATCGCGATCGACGGCACGCCGGGCACCGGCGACACGGTCGGTCCCGTGGCCTCGAACCTCGTCGCCACGACGACCAGCATCAGCGCCTCGATCAGCGACGCAACGACCGGCAACAGCAACGTCGATGCGGCGGACTTCACGATCGACGGTGGTGCTCCGATCGCTTTCACGGGGACGTTCGGTTCACCGACCGTCTCGGTCAGCGAGACGTTCGCGGCGCTTTCCCCAGGGAGCCACACCATCCGCGTCCGTGGCCATGACTCGTCCGGTAACTACGGCTTGTACGCCTCCGTAGTGGTGTCGACCGACAACCAGGGTCCCCTTACAACTGGTCTCGCTCTCACCCCCAACCCAAGCAACGGTTTGGTGCAAGTGGCGCTACATGCCACCGGTTCCGACACGGCGACCGGCGGTTCGGCGGTTGCAGCGGCCGAGTACAGAATCGATGGCGGCTCACCGGTCGGAATGACGGTGAGTCCCCCTGGGGCTGTCACCGCCAGCCTCGACGCGGCAATCTCGGCGGGGACAGTGCTCGGCCTCGTTGCAGGCCCGCATCCGGTCGCCGTGCGGGCTCAGGACTCTGCGGGCAACTGGGGTGGTTGGACCACCATCGACCTCATCGTGGACAAGTCCGGACCGACGACTTCGGGCGTTGCTGCGGCGCCGAATCCGAACAACGGGACTCTGGGCGTCAACTCGTCGATCCCAGCGGTGCGGGTTACGGCGACGGCGACCGACACGAACTCCACGATCGAGCGCGCCGAAGGTTTCATCGACTCAGTGGCCGGCGGTGACGGCGCAGGTTTCCCGTTCGTGCCGACCGATGGAACGTGGAACTCGTCGACCGAGAGCATGAGCGTCGATATTCCATTGACGACGATCAGCTCGCTGGGTGCCGGCAATCACATCATTTATGTCCACGCCAAGGACAAGGCAGGCAACTGGGGCCCGATGTCGACGACCACCCTGGTCATCGACAAGACCGCTCCAACGGCCTCGAGTATCAACCGCCTCGACCCGACTCCTACGGCGGCAGCGTCCGTTCGGTTCCTCGTGACGTTCTCCGAAGCCGTGACAGGAGTGACCAGCGCCAACTTCTCGACGGCTGGTAGTGCCCCCGGAACATCCGTGACATCGTCCGTGGGTACCGGAACGACCCGAACCGTCACCGTCAGCACAGGGACGGGTGGCGGAACGTTGGGCCTCGACCTCACGACCGCCGCGGGCATCAAGGACATCGCCGGGAACAGCCTCTCGTCGACGGGTCTCCCGTTCGTCGGGCAGGTCTACACCGTCGTCAGCCCGCCGTTGTACTTCTCGACGTTCGGCAACTCCAACCCACCATCGGTCGGCGGAACCGCCGATGACGCCGACATTTACCTGTGGGGCGGCGCTTCGTTCAGCCGGGTGATCGACGCCAGCACGCTGGGTGTTCCCGGAGGAGCGAACGTCGACGGATTCGACAGGGTCGACGACACGCACTTCTACATGTCGTTCACGGGCAACGTCACCATCGCAATTCCTGGACCGGACTTGTCCGTCGCCGACGAGGACGTCGTCTACTACAACGCCGGCACCTGGTCGTTGTGGTTCGACGGCAGCGCCAATGGCGTTGCCGGAACGGATCTCGATGCCATCAGCATCGTCGGTGGAACGATGTACTTCTCGACCGACAACACCACAGTGCCACCAGGGTCTGGGGGAACAGGCGACGACGCCGACATCTACCGCTGGAACGGAGGCAGTTCGTATACGCGCGTGATCGACGCGTCGGACGTCGGCTGGTCGGGTGCAAATGTCGATGGACTCGTCTGGGTGGACGCCACGCACGTCTACCTGTCGTACAGCGTCGATGCCACCGTGCCGGTCCTCGGTGCGGTGCAGGACGAGGACGTCGTCTACTACAACGCCGGAGTCTGGTCGGTCTACTTCGACGGCACCTCGAAAGGGCTGACCAGCGGCAACCTCGACATCGATGCGTTCGATCTGCCATGAGCACGACAGGACGACGCGTGGCGCTCGTCGGAGCAGGCGGCGAGACGCATGACACACCTCTCGCCCGAACCGTTCGAGAACGCGTGGGCACCTGGCGGTTGCTGGTCGTCGCGGCGCTCGTCGCCGTGCTGCTCTCCGGCGTTCTGTTCTGGATCAACCGGCCGGCCACCAACGCCGCGATCGCGGGCAGCACCGCGATCACTGCCGAACAGCTGGAACAGGACTACGGCGTGCGCCTCGACGTCGTCGGCCTGCTCGCCGGAGGCGGTCTGCTCGAGTTGAAGTTCCAGGTGATCGACGCCGACAAAGCACTCGGCCTGTTCGGTTCGGTCGAGGACATGCCTGTGCTCGCCGTCGAGGGGTCGGATCGTGTGCTGCGGACCCCGAACGGTATGCGGCACTCGCTCACCATTCTCGACGGTGCGTCGTACTTCTTCCTGTACGCCAACGTCGCGAACTCCGTCCACGAAGGGTCCCAAGTTGCGTTCGTCGTGAACGGCGTTCGCATTCCTCACCTCACAGTGCTGCGCTAGGGAGAAGCTTGACTGATGACTGCGGCGGAACCATCAGTGATGAAGCGAAGTGCCGCTGCGCTGGTCGCCGTCACGCTCGTGTTCTCGGTCGCCCACGCGGCGGGCACGGCAGGCGCAACGGGAGCGGGGCGTCAGGCAGATCTCGATCCGCAGGTCGCCACGTTGCTCGCCGTTGCCGGGCCAAACGACCACGTGACCGTCGTGGTGCACCTTCGGGAGCGCGCTCAGCTGACCTCGGTCCAGAATGGGTCGCGCGCCCAGCGACAACGGGCGGTGGTCGGCGCCCTCCGCGAGACCGCGTCGCGCGCCCAGGTCGGGATCCGGCGCATGCTCGACAACCGAGTCGCTCGCGGCACGGTGCTGAACTACACCCCGCTGTGGGTGACCGACGCAGTCGTCGTCACCGCCGTGCCGGCGGTGATCGAGCAACTCGCTACACGAGGCGACGTCGAACGGATCACGCTCGACGACGTTGACATCGTGCAGACCGGCACGCCGACCGCGCCGCCCGAACCGAACATCACACAGATCCATGTGCCGCAGGTTTGGAGCCTCGGGCACGACGGTGAGGGGGTCCTCATCGCAAGCCTCGACTCGGGTGTCGACGCCAACCATCCCGATCTCAACGGCAGCTATCGCGGCGGTATCGACTCCTGGTTCGACCCGTATGGTCAACACCCTTCGGTGCCGTACGACGCCTCGGGGCACGGCACTGCGACGATGGGCGTCATCGTCGGCGGCGGCCTTGGCGGAACGACCGTAGGCGTGGCGCCCGGTGCGACCTGGATCGCAGCCAAGGTCTTCGACGACGCTGGCAACGCAACTGCGGTCGCTATCCATCAAGCACTGCAATGGGTGCTCGATCCGGACGACAACCCTGCCACCGCGGACGCGCCGAGTGTTGTCAACAACTCGTGGGCGTTCGGCACACCCGGATGCAACCTCGAGTTCCAGGCCGACCTGCAGTCGCTGCGCGCAGCAGGGATCGTTCCCGTATTCGCTGCCGGCAACTACGGTCCATGGTCGTCGACCGGCGTCAGTCCCGCAAACTATCCGGAGGCGTTGTCGGTCGGCGCCGTCGATTCGCTCAATCGAATCTGGTCGGGAAGCAGTCGCGGCCCGTCGGCGTGCGGCGAGCCGTCGTCCACGTTTCCCGACGTGGTCGCTCCCGGCAAGAACATCTGGACGACCGATCGAAACGGGTTGTACAGCTACTGGACCGGTACGTCGCTGGCCGCACCTGCAGTGACAGGAGCGATCGCCGTTCTGTTGAGTAGTACGTCGGCATCGGCTCCCGCCGCCGAAGCTGCGCTGCTCGGCACGACAGTAGACATCGGTGTGGCCGGCCCGGACAACACATTCGGACTCGGTCGCATCGATGTCTCTGCTGCATACGCGTTGCTCGATGTCCCGCCGACCACCACCACGACGACGACCGAGCCATCGACCACGACCACGACGGTGCCGCCGACGACCACCTCCACGACCGAGCCATCGAGCACGACTACGACCACGACGGTGCCGCCGACCACGACCACGACCACGACCACGACCACGACCACGACCACGACCACGACGATTCCGCCGACCACCACCACCACCACCACGACGGTTCCACCGACGACCACCACCTCCACGATTCCGCCGACCACCACCTCCACGACGGTTCCGCCGACCACCACCACGTCCACCACGACCACGACGGTTCCGCCGACCACCACCACGTCCACCACGACCACGACGGTTCCGCCGACGCCGTCGTTGAACCTCTTCTTCTCGACGACCGGAAGCGCAAACCCGCCGGGGGTGACGGGTGCGGCCGACGACGCCGACATCTACGGCTGGAACGGCACGGCGTTCAGCCGGATCCTCGACGCTGCCGGAACCGGAAGCCTCGGGCTGCCGAGCGGCGCCAATGTCGACGGATTCGACCGTGTCGACGCCTCGCACTTCTACATGTCGTTCTCGGCGGCCAACACCACGGTGCCGGGGCTCGGCAGCGTCCAGGACGAGGACGTCGTGTACTACGCCAACGGTTCCTGGTCGCTGTACTTCGACGGCACGGCCCGCGGCCTCGCGGCGAACAACCAGGATCTCGACGCGATCAACATCTCTGGTGGCGTGCTCTACTTCTCGACGACCGGCAACACCAATCCGCCGGGGGTCTCGGGCACCGCCGACGACGCCGACATCTACAGTTGGAACGGCGTCGTCATTCGCTCGGGTCTGGGATGCAACGGCGAACGGCGTACCCAGTAGTGCGAACGTGAATGGCTACGTCCGAGTCGATGCAACGAACTTCTACGTGACATTCGCCGGCACGAGCACCACGATCTCCGGCCTTGGCGCCGTAGCCGACGTCGATGTCGTCGCTCGCAACGGTTCGATCTGGTCGTCCTACTTCGTCGGATCTGCACACGGGCTGGTCGCTGGATCTGCTCAGGACATCGATGCGTTCGACCTCGCCTGACCGGCGACGGGCGGCGAGCAGGGTTGGCTCGCGCTCCCTGATCATCGGGGGAGCATCTCCTCCGCGCTGGGTTCGAGCGCTCGTCCTCATTGCTGGTCTCGGTATCGCCGGAGTCGCCGCGCCGACCGGCGCTGTCAGTGCACACGGGATAGTCGTCGACATCGACCCCGCCGACGGATCGTCGCTGTTGATCGCTCCGACCGACGTCGTCATGACCTTCAGCGAACCGATGCTCGCAGATGGTCTCACGGTCGACGTCAGCGAGAGCGGCACGGCGACTGCCACTTCGGCAACGGTCGAGGTCGACAGCGCCAACGCCAGGCGGATCATCGTGCATCTCGGTGAGATCGCCGATGGCACCTATCAGGTTCGGGTGAGCGTTCGCGACCGAGAGGATCTGCACCTCGTCGTCGCACGGACCAGTTTCGCGGTCGGCGAAGCAGCTCCCGCCCCAAGCGCACCCGTGATAGCGGGGCCCGAGCCCGTCGAAACCGGCGCACGGTGGCTCTTCGCCGCCGGACTTGCGCTTCTCGTCGGAGTCGCAGCGGTGCGGACGAGGTGGCCGAACATCAGAATTGATCGGCCGCACCGCTTGCACACGATCGCGTTGGCAGGCATCACGCTGGTGGCCGTCGGCCGCGTCGGCGTGCTCGTCGCCAGGCTGCTTTCGCTCGGCGGGTCTCGTGTTGGAGCAGCCCGAACAGTGCTCGGCACGGACGACGCCCGTCGGGTGATTCTCGTCGCGATCGCGCTCGCTTGTGTCGCGTTCGGCGAGGTACCGCGGCGAGCGCTGTGGCTCGACGTTCCGTTACGGGCCGAAGGCTGGCTCAGCTGTCGTCTGGCGCTCGCCTGGATCGGGCTCGTCGACCTCGCCGTGTTGGCGAGCTGGGGCGCCCACAGCGAGCTCAATGGCTCGATCTCGCTGATCACCGTGTTTGCGAAGACCGGCCACCTGATCGGCCTCGGTCTGTGGGTCGGCGTGTTGGCGGTCGTGTTGATCAGTAGTACAGGCGCGACGAGCCGCCGCGCGGCCTTGGCGTCGATGAGCGAGGCCGCCCTGTTCGGAGCGTTCCTCACGGTGGTGTCGGGGCTCGTTCTGGCGAGCCAGTTGGTGGTGTCGCTGACGGCACTGGCAGCGACGACTTACGGAGCGGTCCTCGCCGTCAAGATCGGTCTGCTGATCGTCGGGGTCGTGGCGGGGATCGCTATGCGTCGTGGATCTCGCGCCGATTGGTCGTTCGGCGAGCTCGGCGCGCTGTCGGTCGTGGTTCTGCTCGGAGCGGCGATGGCGACCTCCGGGCCGGCCGTCGATCCGGGTTTCACGAACGATCGGACGGCCTCGTCGGTCCCTCCAGCGGCTGTCTCGGCCGACGATCTGATCGTGCAGGCCAGGGCGATCCCTGCCCAGCCAGGCGTCAACACCGTCGAGGTGCGGTTCGGCGAGACTCGTCGCCCAAGCCCCGGCGACGTCACGTCGATCGACATCCTCATCGGTTCCGAGACGTACACGGCGACACCCGATGCTCAGGGCCTTGCATTCGCAACCGGTGTGTTGCTCCCTGAGGGACAGACGGTGATGTCGGTCGTTCTCCATAGGGATGGCTGGGCCGATGCCGGAGCCATTCTGAGCGTTGCAACTGAACCAGCCGTGTATGTCCATCCGCCTTGGATCAGCTCGGTCAGCATTCGCCGGCCGCTACTTGGAATCGCCATCGTCGTTTCCATGACGGGCTTGCTGGTGCGGCGTCGGGTCGGACGACGTCGCACCGTCGATTGGCGATCCACCCCAGATCCTCGATTGCCGGCCGTCGACCCCGTTTCGGCTCCGCCGGTCTCGCGACCAGTTTCCCAGGAGTAGCTGTCGACCTTCCGGTCGGCCAGCGCGCCAAGGTGGCTGAACGTGGCCGCTCAGGGCGAGCCGATCGGGCTCGATGACCCCGACGGAACACCTCCGTCGACTGCTGCAACCGCGATCGACCTGCTCGGACGGGCCCACGACCGTTGGGATGCTGACCTCGAGCTCGTACGACCCGACCGACTTGCGGAGCAGGTCGGTGAGGCTGCCGGGCCACAGTTCGCCACCAGGTCGAGGTCGGCCTACGTACTGGACGAGTACATCCACCATGGCAGTGAAATCGGACTCCTCCGCGATCTGTGGCGGTGGCAACGCGGCACCATCCACGACGACCCACTGATGGAGCGGGTGATCCGCGGCGATGCGGAGCGGGGAACACACCATGCCTGTTGGTGAGCCTGTGACCGAGTCAGCTCCTTCCCGGTGCCAAAAGGCGCCTTCGCAACCACCAGGTGGTTGCGAAGGCGCCTTTTTGCAGGGCTGGCCGAAACAGGATCGATCGCGTGTCAACCAGCTAGATCCGGCGCGTGCGCCCCCGGCGGACCGAAGGCGCACACGCTGATGGAATCAGTGTTCGCCCGGCCACTTGACACAGACGTTGATGGGGTCGCTGTCGGTGACGGGGGTGCCGTTGGGATCGTTGCCGGTGACGGTTGCAACCAAGAGAAACTGGCCGATGTTGTCGGCGGTCGCGGTCACGGTGAGCGTTTGACAGTTCATCGATTCGCCCGGGTTGAGCGAGGTCGACGGGCACACGATCGGTCCGAAGTAGTCGTCGACGACGAGGATGTTGTTGACCACGGTGTCGCCGGTGTTGGTGACGACGTAGTCGAACGTGACGTCGTCACCGACGTACACGATCGCTCCGGGCGGGTCGTCGGCGTCGAGGACGTTGACGTAATTCTCGATGTCGATCGCTGGCTTCGTGTGCCGCTTCTTGACGTAGAAGTTGACCGGGTCGGTGTCGGTGACGGGGGTGCCGTTGGGGTCGTAACCGGTGACGGTCGACTCCATGCCCATCGGGCCGGTCATCGTGGTGGTCTTCGTGACCGAGTCACAGTTCATCGTTTCGCCCGGGTTGAGCGAGGTCGACGGGCATGCGATCGGTCCCAAATGATCGTCGACCACCTGGATGTTGTTCAGCACGGTGTTGCCGGTGTTGGTGACGACGTAGGTGAACGTGACGTCGTCTCCGACGTACACGATCGGTCCTGGTGGGTTGTCGGCGTCGTAGCCGTTGACGGCCTTCTCGATGTCGATTGCCGGGTTGGCGGGCACGACAACGATGAAGTTGACCGGGTCGGTGTCGGTGACGGGGGTGCCGTTGGGGTCGTTACCGGTGACGGTTGCTTGCATGTACATCGGGCCGGCTGTGACGACGACTTCGGTTTCGGGTCCGCAGTTCATTGTTTCGCCTGGTTCGAGTGTGGCCTTCGGGCAGATCACTGGTCCCAGCGTCGAGTCGATGACGGTGACGTTGTTGAGTGTGGTGTTGCCGGTGTTGGTGACGAGGTACGTGAACGTGCAGGGTGTCACCGACGTTGAAGGTCGGCCCTGGTGGGTTGTCGGCGTCGTAACCGTTGACGGCCTTCTCGATGTCGATTGCCGGGTTGGCGGGCACGACAACGATGAAGTTGACCGGGTCGGTGTCGGTGACGGGGGTGCCGTTGGGACTGTTGCCGGTGACGGTTGCTTGCATGTACATCGGGCCGGCTGTGACGACGACTTCGGTTTCAGGTCCGCAGTTCATCGTTTCGCCTGGTTCGAGTGTGGCCAACGGGCAGATCACGGTCCCAGCGTCGAGTCGATGACTGGATGTTGTTGAGTGTGGTGTTGCCGGTGTTGGTGACGACGTAGGTGAAGGTGCAGGGTGTCGCCGACGTTGACGGTCGGCCCCGGTGGGTTGTCGGCGTCGTAGCCGTTGACGTACTTCTCGATGTCGATTGCCGGGTTGGCGGGGGCGACGACGATGAAGTTGACGGGGTCGGTGTCGGTGGCAGGGGTGCCGCTGGGACTGGTGCCGGTCACGGTTGCTTGCATGAACATCGGGCCGGGTGTGACGACGACTTCGGTTTCAGGTCCGCAGTTCATCGTTTCGCCTGGTTGGAGTGTGGCAAGCGGGCAGATCACGGGTCCCAGCGTCGAGTCGATGACTGCGATGTTGTTGAGCGTGGTGTTGCCGGTGTTGGTGACGACGTAGGTGAAGGTGACGGTGTCACCGACGTTGACGGTCGGTCCCGGTGGGTTGTCGGCGTCGTCGCCGTTGACGTACTTCTCGATGTCGATCGCCGGGTTGGCTGGCACGACAACGATGAAGTTGACGGGGTCGGTGTCGGTGACCTGTTGCGCGACCGGGGAGAACGAGTCGGTGCAACGCTTGTCGATCTTGCCGTCCTTGAACTTGATGATGTCGAACGCTGCGAGCTGCCAGGCGGTATCGACGTTCTGCGTGGGGCCGTCCTTCTGGCCCCAACCACCCTGGAATTGTCGGAGCACGACAGGTGCACGTTCATCCCGGTCGGGTTGGCGACCGAGGATCCGCCGGCGTTCGGGAGGAAGAAGGTGTTGTTGTCGGGGCCAGGCCCGAGATCGTGATGCCGTTGACGAACGTGAAGCTGTAGAGGCGACCCTTGCCGGTGCCCGGGATCGGAGCGGTGACGCCGGGAGCGGCGGTGTCACCCACGCCAGTCACGATGGCCTCCATGAACATCGGACCGGGAGCGGTGACGACCTCGGTGTGCGGGTTGCAGTTCATCGATGCGCCGATGCCGAGGTTCGTGCTCGGGCACGTCACCGGTCCGAGCGTGGTGTCGACGACAGCGATGTTGCGCAGCGGCACCGCGCCGGTGTTGGTGACGACATACGTCGAACGTGACCGTGTCACCGACGTTGACGGTCGGGCCTGGTGGAGTGTCGGCGTCGACGCCGTTGACGTACTTCTCGATGTCGATCGCCGGAACACCGACCGGCGTCGGCGGCCCGAAGTTGCCACTGCAGGTCTTGTCGACCTTGCCGTCCTTGATCTTGTCGATCTCGTACGACTGGATTTGCCATGCGGTGTCGACGGACTGGCTCGGGGCCGTCCTTCTCGCCCCAGCCACCTTCGAAGCTGTCGGAGCAGGAGACGTGGACGTTCATGCCGGTCGGGTTGTTGGCCGATGTGCCACCGGCACCGGGGAGGAAGGCGGTGTTGCCCTCGCTCGTGCCGGTGACGGTGGTCCCGTTGACGAAGTTGAAGGTGTATTGGATGTAGTCACCCGATGGCAGTGAGTGGTCGGGTCGCTGCCGCTGCAGGTCTTGTCGAGCTTGCCGTCCTTGTACTTGTTGATCTCGTACGACTGGAGTTCGCCATGCGTTGTCGACGGACTGGTTGGGGCCGTCCTTTTCGCCCCAGCCACCGGAGAACTTGTCGGAACACGACAGGTGCACCGTCATCCCGGTCGGGTTCGTCGCCGATGATCCACCCGCACCAGCGATGAAGGCTTCCTTGTCGGGGGACGTACCGGTGATCGTTGTGCCGTTGACGAACGAGAACGTGTAGTTGTATGTCTCGTTCGCTGCATTCACGGTGGTCGGTGTCGCGAGGCGATCACAGCGGTGAGCGCAGCTACCAACCAGACTCCTCCGATGCGACCGATCCGGCGGGTTCTCGAGTTCCGAGCAAGGGCCATGGTTGATTCCTTCCAGTTCATCACGGGTGGAGCGCGGTGTCTTGCGCTCACTACCTGTGCATGGGAGGACCAGGTTTGATGCAACCTTGACGAGAAAACTTTCCAGCCGAGGATGTAGCGACGCCAGTCAGTCGATCTCGTCGAGGCTCGACGTGATGTCGACGGAGCCGTACTTGAGTTTGAAGTCCTTGCCCATCTCCATCTTGCGGCTGGACTTCAGGATCGCCTTGGCGACGTGCTTGGCGTCGTGCTTGGCGTCGTGCTTCGTGGCGTACTCGATGAGAAGCGCAGCCTGTGCTGTCACGAACGGTGCAGCCATCGAACTGCCGCTCCACGTGCCGACTTGTCCGTTGGGCAGGGTGCTCATGACGGCCACGCCGGGCGCAGCGACGTCCACCCAGTCGCCATGGTTGGCGAACGTGGCGAGCGCGTTCGACGACGAGTCCATGGCAGTCACCGAGATCACGTCTTTCTCTGCCGCTGGAAACTGCTCGTGCGCATCCGCTTCGTTTCCAGCGGCGGCAACGACCGTCACGCCTGCCTTCTTGGCGTACTTCATCGCGTCCTTCAGCATCTTCGACCGTGACCGATGGTCGAGCCCGAACGACAGGTTGATGACGTCGGCACCGCGGTCGACGGCATCGAAGACCGCTGCGGCGACGGCGAACACCCGACCAGATCCCTCCGAATCGAGCACACGGTAGGAGAGTAATTGTGCATCTGGGGCGATTTGGGCGATGATCCCGGCGATATGGGTGCCGTGTCCCCATGCCTCGTCGACCAAACCGTCGTGATCGCGGTCGAGCCCGGCCGCTTCGTCGTCGGCGTTGGCGTCGTCATCGATGTAGTCCCAACCGGTGGTGACCCGGTCGCGCAGCAACTCGTGGTCGACGTCGATGCCGGTGTCGAGGATCGCGACGGCGACACCTGCGCCGGTCGCTCGATCGTGCACCGCCGTCAGGTCGAGGCCGAGAAGGGTCGACTCGTCAACGTGGTCACTTGGGAGCGGAGTGCCCATCGGCCAGGCGTGGAAGCGGTTGCCGTCAGCGGAGCCGCCCTCATAGTTGGGTTCGGCGTACTTGATGCGTTCGTCCTTGTCGAACAGCTTCTTGATGGCCCCTTCGTCGAGGTCGGCGGTCGATCCCAGCAGAAAGATGCCCTGGGAAGCCACCAGCGTGTCGAGCACGACCACGCCGTGTTGTTCGGCGATCTGTTCGATGTCGACGGTTGCAGTTTCCAGAACGTTGTCATCACCGCCGACATCACTACCTTCATCACCGAGATCATCATCGAGCCACACGATGAACTCGGTGCGGATCGGATCGGTCTCGTCCGGCGCAGCACCCGCCGCAGCACCCGCCACGGGAACGGCGACGAACGATGAGATGAGGGCGGCGCTGATTGCGAGCAGCGCGGTGTGTCGGTTCATGTCAGAAGCCCTTCGGTCGTGTCGTCTGCAGACGCCCTGGCGCCATCGTTCCAGCCAATGAGCGTCGTTGCGCCCCAGAAGTACGGATGTCGGTGTCGGGTCATGGTGTCGAGTTGGGCACTGCGCAAGGCATCGGGCACCGTGTCGCCGGAAGCCAGGGAGCGGTGCAGCGCCGTCATCAACTCGACGGTCGCCCGATCGTCAGCGGCCCACTGATTGACGAGCACGCCCCCGGCCCCGGCGGCGAGGAATGCTCGCGGTAGTCCAAGCATCTCCCTCATGTTGAGGTTGAGGGTTCGCCGACCGGTGTCACAGGCGCTGAGGATTACGAGCTGACCGTCCAATCGGAGCCGTGCGATCTCCGCTGCCGTCACCCAACGATCGGCGAGGCGGATCGCCGAGAACTCCGGTGCGTCGGGCCGGAACAACCCGTGTCCGGCGATGTGAATGATGTCGTGGTCATTGGCCGAGGCGAACAGGGTGTCGGCAACGGCCGCAGAACCGACGTGCACCGTTGCGAGCGACCACGCCTCGCCGACTTGCTCGGCCTCGATGCTGGCCAGCGGTGCCACGCGGTCGGCAGTACCGAGCGCGAGCAGGGAAACCAGACTGCGGTGGCGGGCGCTGAGGATCTCGTCGGCGACGACCGACGGTGTCTGCCGGACGGCTTGACGCTCGACGAGGTACCGCTCTCCGTCATGGAGGGCGGCGAATGGCACCGCTCCCAGCGAACGGTCGGGCACGAAGGTCAAGGGTCTCACCGTCGAGAAGTGGTCGCGCAGCGGGCCGATCAGAACGTCGTGGAGTCGCCCGAGCAGTTCGACCGTTGCCATTTCGAGTTGGGTGGCGTGGCGGGCGACCACATCGTGGTGGGCGAACCGACGCCACTGCGCGTCGAGGTGGCCGAGGATGGTGTCGACCTCACTCAGCTCGGCGACTTTCCGGACCGCGACCACGTTGTCCCCGTCGGTGACGAACGCGACGATCTCGTCAGCGATCGTTTGGAAAGCGATCGTGTTCGGCGGCAGTTCGAGCAATTCTGGTCTCGTGCTGGTTGTGACGTCGGCACCGACCGACGCCCGACGCTCGAGACGCCGTGCCTGCGCCGCCAGCTCATCCACGAGTGGGCCGCGGGCCATGAGCAGACGGTCGTAGGTCGACAGCAGTTCGTCGGGCGGCGCGTCGGCGGTCGTCGACGTTCCGGCTCGGAGGCGATCGACGAGTCCTCGGCCTCGAACCGACTCGCTGACGGCGAACGCGCCGTCGGCGTCCCCTGCGTCGAGCAACAGTTCGATCAGGTCGTCAGCAGCTTCCCCACTCGCACCATCGAAGCGCTGGCGGATCCCGTCGCGGTCGACCGAGGATCTGATCGTTTCCAGTACGCCAATCGCAGCCTCGAACGATCGCCGCGCCTCGTCATTCTGGCCGGCACGTCGCTCCAGCCGCCCGGTCCGGTGGTGGAGTTGCCATCGCAGGGATGGAACACCGAGCGGTTCGATCAGGCCGGCGGCGTCGATCAGGGCGGCGGAGGCCAGCGACAAGTCGACCGACTCGAGATGCTTCGCGGCTGCGAGGTGGGCGATCGCCAACTCGGCCGGCCGCTCACCGGTCGCCAGCAAATCGATCGCACGCTCGATGAGACCGAGCGGGTCGGTGTCGATCGGCCCTGCGGCGAGACAGGTGCGGGCGAGCATCGGGTCGTTGCCGGTCGATTCGAACGCGACGAACGCCGCTCCGAACGCGTCGAGGGCCTCGTCGGGCGACGCCCCCCGAGCAAGAATCGTGCCGCGACCGAGGTGGACCGTGCCGAGATCGTCGAGGAGTCCGGCTTTCGTCAACGGCTCGATGAGGTCGTCGTACAGATCGAGTGCTTCGACGTCGAGGTGGAGCGACTCCAAGCAGGTCGCACGCGCCAGTTGGGCGCGGGACCACTCGGTGGTCTGGTCGAGACCGGCAAGCGATGATTCGGCGGCGTCGAGGCATCGGAACGCCTCGAGATAGCGACCCGCTGCGATCCATGCCTGCGAGAGGTTGGTCTGGCACAACGCCTGCCAGAGGCGATCGCCGACGGCATTGAACTGATCGTGGGCGCGCTCGAGCGCCTCGATTGCTTCGGTGGGACGAGCGAGTTCGTTCAGCTCCACGCCGCGGTTGGCGAGCACACGTGCCGAGTCGGCGGCCATTCCCAATTGCTCGTAGCAGATCGAGGCCGAGGCGTAGGCGTCGAGCGCCTCGGCATGGCACCCCAGGTAGCCGAGTGCCACGCCAGTGTTCTCCTCGGCGGCAGCACGGAGCCAGACGATCTCATCGGTATCGCCGCGGTCGAGAAGCTGTGACAGCATCGACCGTCCGACGACCACCGCATCGGTATGGCGCCCCAATTCGTCCAACACGTGCATTCGGCCCAGGTTGGAGCGAATCGCCGCATCGATCTCGCCGACCGACCGCCAGTCACGCTCGGCTTCCTCGATCAGGTCCAATGCCGATTCTGCCGCTCCGAGCGTGATCAGCACGCGGGCGAGTGCATAGCGTGCCTGTGCGGCGATCGCCGTGAGTTCGGCGGAGTCGCAGATCTCGATGATCGCCGTGAGTTCGGTGCCTGCCGCATCGGGGTCGTGCCGTGAGGTCTCGGCTGCGTTCTCGACCCGGCTCGCCAGGGCGTTCGCGTCGAAGTCGGGCTCCGGGTTGCAGGCTCATGGGTCTGCCTGCGGTCGGAGGTCGAGGAGGATCTCGATGACATGGTCCGGTCGGGTCGCCGCGATCGCGTACTCAGCGGGTCCCAGCTCGCCGAGTTCGAACTGTCCGTGTTTGTCGGTCGAACCAGCGCCGACGAGGTTGTCACCGTCGAAGATGCGCATCACCGTGTCCGCCGTTGGGTCGGGGCACAGCAGTTGTCCGCTGACTCGTACGGCTGAGCGGTTCGGAACGAGATCGAGCAGGATGTCGCAAACTCCGGAGCGAAACGACATCGACCACGCCGACGTCGCTCCGCCGCGAGCGCCGACGAGCACAGCCTGTTCGCGGGTGTCGGCCACGAGCTCGGCCGGAACGATGCGCAACGAGGTGTGCAATATCTTCGCGCAGCCGACGCGACTGGCCGGGCGGAACAAGGGGCAGGGGGAGGTGCCTTCCCGCCTCGTCGAGTGCCCTCGCTATCGATTCGTCGTTGCTCACGCTGCGTCTTCCTCGAGGATCGATCGAAGTCGCGAGAGGCAGCGTGCACGCAGCGGTCCGATGCTGCCGACCGCGAACCCGAGGCTCCGTCCGAGTTCGTCGTACGACGGCTCGGCCGGGTCGAAGAAGAGCCCGAAGATGAGCGACCGGCACGGGTCGCCGAGTTCGAGGATCGCATCGTAGATCTCGACCGTGTGTTCCCACTGACGGTCGTCGGCGGTCGGCTCGGCGGCGTGGACGTCGACGCTGACCTCCATGCGCTGCTGGTTCCGACGCCGCCAGGACAACCGACGCGCCACGGTCATCAGCCAATGGCCAAGTCGCTCCGGCTGCTGGATTCGGTGCAGCGACTGAACCAGCGTCTCGAACACCGCTTGGCTGATCTCGGCGGCATCGTCCGGGCTGAGGCCTTCGCGGAGCGGAATCGCGTAGACGAGCCGTTCGTAGCGCGTGACCAGCTCGTTCCACGCCCCGAACTCTTCGTCGAGGCAACGGGAGATCAGGAGCGCGTTGGGTGTGCCGGGCTGGCAGTGGCCTGCGGATGCATTCTCGGAGTTCCGGGCAACCGGTTCACGGCGACGCGGATCATCGACCGCCGTCGCTGATTCGGAACGTTTCAACTCCACCACCATCGTTGCTTCGTGCCTTCCACCTCGGTAGACGCAGCGAGCCCACCCCGCACCTTGTTTCTACACACCTTAGAGTCGTCGACGCTGTCCGTCGAGAGCCCGACCACATGGGATTGGATGCCACTACACACCGGGTGCTACCAGCGTCGGGCCGCCTGCCCGATGACACCAGCTATCTGCTCACTTCTGAGCCGTCCGCGGATAACGATGTTATCACGGCAACGGTCGCTGGCCCGAACGCAGACAGGCAGCGGTGCGCCCCTGACAGAGTGGGGAGGTTGAGGAGAGGGGCGCTGCCCGGTGCGCCGCTGCCCCCGTTGACCAGGCACCCTTGGAACGAAGTGGTCAGCTCGAAGACTCGTCATCGTGCAGACTGATCGAAGGAACGCTTCACCATGACTACCCACCTCCAGCTTGGCTCCTTCGGCCGTGGCGCCCGTCGCCCTGCCGGACGCTCCGGGCTCGTTGCTCTGCTGCTGCTCGCTGCGTGCGGTGGGCGGCGGCGATGACGACGACTTCGGTGGCGACACTGCCGTCGAGTCGGTCGAACCAGGGGCCGGACCAGCGACCGGTGACGAGTCGGCGGCATCGCCCGGCAACTCTCCAGCTCCATCGGGGTCGGCACCGCCCGTGGCGTTGACCACCGACATGACGTGGCAGTGGCAGCTGCAAGGTGAGATCAACGCCAGCTACGACGTCGACGTGTACGACATCGACCTCTTCGATGTGCCGACCTCGACGATCGACCGCGTCCACGCTGATCGACGGATCGTCATCTGCTACTTCTCGACCGCCTATGAGGAGTGGCGCGCCGACGCCGCGAACTTCGATCCCGACGACCTCGGAGCGAATCTCGACGACTGGGACGGCGAGCGCTGGGTCGATATTCGAAGTGCCACGCTCCGCACCACGTTGTTGGACCGTCTCGACCTTGCCGTCGAGAAGGGTTGCGATGGGGTCGAGCCCGACAACGTCACGGCCTATCGCAACGATTCCGGGTTTGACCTGACCGCCGACGACCAATTGGACTTCAACCGATTCCTCGCAAACGCCGCACACGACCGCGGCCTGCTGATCGGGCTGAAGAATGATCTCGAACAGATCCCGCTACTCGTCGACGACTTCGACTTCGCGGTCAACGAGCAGTGCGTCGAATACGGCGAGTGCGACGTCTACGAGCCATTCGCTACTGCAGGCAAACCGATCTTCGGGGCGGAGTACTCAGACGTCGCCATCAACGATCCGGAGGCAACCTGTGCCACAGCCCGATCGGCGGGCGTCACCACGATCATCGTCCCGCTGGATCTCGACGATGCCTTCCGCACGCCGTGCCCGTGAGGGCGTTCACCTCATTGCGATAGCCACCTCTGGACCGCAGCCACACGAAGATGAGGATCGTCGGCAATGCCGGTGAGCCGCCCTGGCGCGGTGTGGCGCATATCGCGGTCCAGATCGTGCGTTGATCCTTCGTGAGTGATCCGCACGGGCCGGTCGCCGATTCTCCACCATCTGTGTTCCCCCACACAGCGATTGAGGGTTCCCGTCGGATGAGGAAGTTCCTCGTAGATTCGTCGGGATGGGGAGATTCGAACTCCCGACTCCCTGCTCCCAAAGCCGAAAAGCGGCGATATCGGCTCGTGTCGTCTCGTGCCGGATCGTGTCGGAATGTGTCGTCTATCAGGGATGACGTGTGGACAGGCTGACATCAACCGGACAGGCTGACACAGCCCGGTGCTCCCCGGATTGATACATCTTTGATACATCGGCGACCACCTGCGCCGACAGCATGAGACGGTAACCATTTTTCGGGTGATGTATCGGCGGATGTATCAGATCGGGTGGTTGACCTCGATGGATGTGCAAGTTCTCGACCGCGGCCGTCACCGACGACGACGCCCTGGGGACCGTTGGTGCGATCTCGCCCGAAATGGTTGTGGGTGTGAGGTGCCGCCTGCCCGGCGGGCGGGCTGTCAGCTTGCCGTTGACAGCTCGACGGTGACCTTGAGGTCCATCGCCGCGGCAACTTTCTGGAGGGTGGTCAACGTGGCGCCGGTTCCACCGGCTTCGAGGCGAGCCACCGCCGCTTGGCTTGTCCCCATCCGGGCCGCGAGCTCGCGCTGGCTGAGCCCAGCAGCTTCCCGGGCGTCACGGACCTGTTCGCCGACCTCGATCGCAAGCCTGGTGGTTTCGTAGGTCTCGTCGAACTCGGCTCGCTCATCGGCCGACATCTCGGCGAGGCGTCGTCGCTTCACGTCTTCAATCGTTGATCGGGTCATCGGTCATCCTCCTCGGCGGTGTGGCCTTCGGCAATGCAGCGCGCCATCGCAGTTCGTGCTCGGCTCACTTCGGCTCGTTCGTTTTGTCGCTGTTTGCGGAAGACGGTGAGCAACACGATCCGTCGTTCCTGTGCGAAGTAGTAGGTGATGCGCCACGACACTCGTTGCAGGTCGAAGCGGAGCTCGAACAGCCCGTCGCCGAGAGAACGTGACGCCGGCATGCGAAGTCGGTTGCCCTGGTCGGCCAGACGTTCGACGTGAGGTAGCGCCGTCGCGAACGACTTGACCGTCAGGTTGTCGAACCACGTCTCCACCTCCGGTTCCAGCTCAACCGACCACATGACACCAAAGATGATATCACGGTCTCGCAAAGAGCACCACCACTCAGGACGAACTGAGCCCAACCGGGTCTCGGACGCTGGCCACGCGATGCGATCTGCTGACCGCGGCGGACAGCTGCATCGGCGCTCAAGCGGCCTCGTCTTCAGGGCATTATGCGGTGCCCTCGTGTCGCCGCGACCTCAAACACTTCGCCGGCGATGCGGCGCGGCGGTGGGCGATATCGCTCGCGATTATCGCTCGGCCTCTTCGGTCGAGCGGCCGAGCGATACGTGTATGCCGTACTGGGCGGGGGTCGACAAGATCGGTGCTGTCGATACCGAGCGGTCGGGGCCGCTCGCCCCGACACCGGCCCAGGTCTCGAGGTCTATTCGTCGACGACGATGGTGGTCGATGCCGGTTCGGTCTCCATCTGCTGGACATCGGCGACCGAGGCGGTGGCTGTGACCCAGTCGGCCAGGGTGACGACCTTGAGTTGATCGACGATGTCGAGCAGCTCGGGCTGCGTCAGCTGTTGACTGCCGAGTTGATAGGTGAAGCCGTTCTCGTGCCAGACGAGCCCGAGGTAGGTCGGCTCGTTCTCGAGGGTTCGGAAGAAGCCGGGCTGGCCTCGAACGGTCGTGTCGGAGACTGATGCGAAGCCGAGGCGGTGTACGGCGAGCGTTTCGGGGTCGCTGCGGGTTGCGAGGTAGAAGACCGACTTCGACTGGTCGTCGACGTAGATCGTGGAGATCATGTCGTCGTCGTTGGCATCGCTGTCCGGAACGTATGCGAAGTCGGAGACACCGACGCCGGTGGCGGTGAGTTCGACACCTTCGGGCCGCCCGGCCGCCTCGATCCGGAAGCTGCCCGCGGACGGCCCGGGCGTGAGGTTCTCGGCCGCGGCGATGAGCTGGTCGTCGCTGGCACGACCGTCGATGATGACCACGTAAGCGCCGACTCGCCGTTCGATGGTGCCGGTCGGGTCAGCGGAAGCATCGCGTTCTTCGAGACACGCCGTTGCTCCATCGGCAAGGGTTGCGGTGACGGTGGTCTGATCCGACACGCACTGCGGAACGCTGTCCGGGGCTTGTCCGAGGTCGACGGCTTGAACACGTAGGTAGGTGTCGGTCTCCGGTTGTGAGACTGTGGTTCCGTACCAGGCGACCGGCGCAGTACCGGCCAACGCCCCTTGTTCGATCGACACGGGTTGGAGAGTTGCTGTGGGGGGCAGCAGGAGCGCTCCGTCAGGGCCCGGCGCTGGCGCGGTCACGGGCGGGAGCGTGGGGGCGGGCGTCTGAGGCACAGGCTGGGAGTCCGCAACCGGGTCGGGTGTCGACCGGTTGGAGGCGATCACGAGTCCGCCCACTCCGATCGCTGCAACCGCTGCCGCGGCCGCCAGCAGACGCTTCGAGCCGCGTTGTTCTCGAAGCGGCCGGGCGGTGACGGTTTGGTCGGGATCGAACTCGCCCACGTCGGGCACGGGTGGCGTATTGGCGAGGTTGCCGAGAGCAGTCGGGAGACGGTCTTCGAGCTTCATGAAAGGTCCTTTCGGAGCGTGCGCATCGCGCGGGAGTGACGGGACTTGACGGTGCCGGGCCGGCAGCCCAACGAGTCGGCGATCTCGGCTTCTGAGAGTCCGAGCCAGTAGCGCATGACGATGACGGCACGTTGGTCGTACGGGAGGCGGCGAAGCGAGTGATCAAGTTCGCGTTCGAACGAGGTGAGCGATTCGGGTGATGGACCGTGGCGCACCATCCGAAGGCGACTTCGCTCGCGCGACGTGTGCCAGCTTCGACACACGTTGACCGTGATCGTGCGCAAGAGCGCAGGCGGGTTGTCTGCGCGAGCGCCTCGGCGGTACAGCCGCACGAACGCGTCCTGTGCAAGATCCTCGGCCGCGCTCGCCGACCCGGTAAGCAGACGGGCGAGCTTCACAACAGCTGCGTACTCTCGGCGGTAGAGCCGCTGGAACTCAGCGTCAGACGTGGACGTGTCGGTGGGGCTCAACATGGCGCTCGATGTGCAGATTGGTCTTGCATCACACCTACCTCGACCTCGCCCAACGACGAATGGTTCCATCGGACCCATTCGATCGACACGATCCTTGCGACCTGCGCCCGAGTACGACGGGCTGATCTCTGTGCGATCCTGTCCGATAGGCAGCACCCGTCCGG
Source organism: uncultured Acidimicrobiaceae bacterium (assembly GCA_963700265.1). Lineage (GTDB taxonomy): Bacteria > Actinomycetota > Acidimicrobiia > Acidimicrobiales > Ilumatobacteraceae > Ilumatobacter. The sequence goes on from CAVOWX010000018.1 coordinate 819,275, forward strand.
AAACGAGCGCAACGGCTCGCTCTCAAGCCAGCTCTGGAACCGGCATCTCGATCGCCGTCGTCACGCGGCATCCGCACAGAACGCGCGCTCCGTAATCCGGTCGACGGCGACGAGCACGCGTGCGAAATAACTACCCAAGCCGAGCACTGCATAGTCCCGATCGGGGATAGCCGATCACGCCGGTTCACGGGTGCGTTCTGGTCCCAAACATGTGAGCGAAGTGTGCGTTCGCTTCGACGGCGTCGACGGCTGACTACGCCGAGGGCGAGGCGTCCGCACGGTGGGGGCGGCCTGCTTGAAGGGACCGGTGATCGTCGTTGTCAAACGAGTAGCGGTCAGCGTCGCGCGCACGGCAACGCTTGGGCGAGGCATTGTCGTTGCCCTTCCTGCTGGTCCCCACCGTCGGCAGGTGTTGACGTTCTTGCGGAAGTTCTGGGGGGTTGGGGCTCTGCCATTGCGCCACGCAAGTCGTACTCGCCAAGCGCGTCGGGCACGGCGATCTTGAGTGCCCGTGTCGTCGCCCGGGCGACCTGACGTGCGGAGCGGGAGTGATGCTGCCCGCGCCCCCAACTGACTCTGGACCTGCGAGGGCTGTCGATCCGATGGCGAGCTGAGCGTCGCCGGTGAGCTTGGACGAGGTCAGGTGGTGGCACGATGTGACTCCACCGGTTCGCCCGCCACGTCGTCGCTCTTCGGGGATTGCGGTGTTCCTCGTATCAATTTGTATGGGTCGTTCGTCGGAGAGGGTGTGTTGCAGGAATCAGCCCGGGTCGCAGCAGATCCCTTGATGACCTTCGAAGAGTTCTACATCGATGAACTTGAGGGTCAGGTTCGTCGCTGCTTCATCCTCACCGGATCGAACGAGACCGCCAACGACATCGTTCACGACGCGATGATCGAGGTGTACCGGCGATGGTCGACGTTGGAGACTCCGGGGGCGTACCTCAATCGGGCGGTCCTCAACCGATGCCGCGACCACGGCCGGCGACGGCAAGTCGCCGGTCGCTCGCTCCAGATGCTGACGGCGGCGGAACTCGCGCATCCCCACAGTGCGATTGACTCGATCGAAATGCGCCGAGTGCTGTCGAAGTTGCCGTTCAATCAACGTGCCGCACTCGTGCTGCGCTACTACGGCGGTTCAACGACCGTTGAGATCGCCGACGCGCTCGACTGCCGGCCTGGCTCCGTCGGCCCCTGGATCAATCGCGGTCTGGCCACCCTACGAAAGGAGCTTTCATGAACGACGTCGAGCAACAGCTCATCGACCACTTCCGCACCGAGGGCGACGAAGCCGCGCCGGAGTTCCGACTCGACGCAGTCGTGTCGGGCAGCTGGTCCATGCGAGCGACGGCTTCGCCCCCGCCACGGTCGTGGCTTCGCCCGGCCCTTGTGGCAGCATCCGTCGCCGCCGTCACCGTCGGCGGCCTGATGATCGCGGCCCGCGAACCGCAGGATCGGCCGCCCGCGGCCGCGGATGGCAACCCACCTCCACTGCCGTCAGGCCTTCCGCGCACCGGTGTCGACTGGACACCCCAAGGGAACCTTGCGCTCACCATTGCCTCACAGACGTTGGCGCAAGAATGCATGGCCGACGCCGGCTGGGACTACGAGATCGCCGACCCATCCGCCTTCGCCGCGCAAGCTGGAGCGTGGAGCCCACACCCGGTGCTCGGCATCGGAACGGTCGAAGCCGCCAAGGCGAACGGCTACCACCGTGACGAACGGTCCATCGTCGGACCCGACACCTTTGCTCAGACACTCTCGCCCGACGAGCAAACTCGCTTCTACCAAGCCCTCATGGGCGGTGACGACACCGAGCCCGTGCCGATCACACTGCCGGACGAAACCTCAAACGGAGAGATCGTTGTGGGTGGCTGTCTCGGCGTCGCCCGTGAAGCTTTCGACAACCTCATCAACGACCAAGAGGCCTATCGCCAAGTCGTCAACGAAACAGGAATCGACCAGGAGAAGGTCGCCGACGCCACCGAACGAGACCCGCGAATCCAAACAGCGCTCTCGACATGGCGCGCCTGTCTCGAAGACGCCACCGGCGACGCGGCGGACACACCGAATGAAGTCGCACGCCGCTTCGCCTTCGAACCCAGCACCACCGCCCGAGAGATCGAGGTAGCAACCGCCGACGCCCAATGCCAAACCCAGCTCGGGCTCCCCAGCCTCTGGTCAAAGGTCTACGCCGAGTACCAACGCCGAGCACTGGGAGACGACGCGGGCCTGTTCGACACCCTCGCAATCATGCGGGTCGACATAATCAACCGAGCAAACCAAGTCCTCGACGAGCGAGGCATCGAGATCCCGGACTTCTGACACCAGGGCGGGAAGTGGATGAAGCGTGCGATGGTGCGATGGGTTATCTCGGCGAGCCAGCTCACCTCTGGATGGGCGAGTCTGGGCACCTTCAACTGCAGCGGTGAGACAACCGCTTGACCCGAGAGGGTGTTGCGCGAGTCATTCTTGAGTCGACAGTCGCGCACCAGGAGCCTCGGCGGTGTCTACCTGTCGAGATGGATCTGATGCGACAACAACGAACACCCGAGCGAGACGACACCGACCGGCAACTCGATGCCGTCTGGCGCGCTCATGCACCGGCCGCGATGCGGTTCGCCACTGCCGTCGTCGGACCCATCGACGCCCACGATGTGACGACGTCCGCGTTCCTGCGGGTCACGCAGCAGCCGGGGTGGACCGACATCGAACACTTCGACCGCTACCTGATCCGAGCCGTCCGCAACGAAGCACAGAACCTGTACCGCCAACGCAGACGACGCTGGCAGCGCGACCTTCTCGCCGTGCGACCCGAAGCGAGCACCGATCCGGTCCCCGACATCGACCTGCTCCGAGCGATCGCAGCGCTCAGCGTGCAGCAGCGCTCAGTCGTGTTCCTTGCCTACTGGCACGACATGACCGAGGCACAAATAGCGGAAACGCTCGACGTCGCTCGAAGCAGCGTCCACCGAACACTCGCACGAGCCCGCATCGCGCTCCGAAAGGCACTGACATGAACATGCAACTCGATCCCCACGTGAAGGCCGTCTTCGACGACATCGTCGCCCACACCCCCGACATCGGGCCCACGCCGTCGGGCGACGTCGTGCACCTCACGCCTACCCCCAACGACAACGGTCGACGATGGCTTGCCGTTGCCGCAGCAGTCATCGTCGTGGTCGGCGTCGGCGCCATCGTCGCCGTCCAACGTCGAACCGCAGACGCGCCTGCGGTCACAGGCCCGCCGAGTTCTCAACAAGCCGACTCGACGATCACAATCCCAGAGCACCTCAACCTGATCGGAGACGAGCTCGCTGCCGCCCTCGGAGTCGACGCCCGCGTGCTCGTCGTCAATGCTTCAACGAACCCCGGACTCGCCGACTCGCTCCGTGATGCGCTGACGCTCAGCGGCTACCGCGCAGTACAGGCCGTGGACGCCGCCAACGGCACCCTGCTCGATCGATCGACCATGTACACCCAGCCCAAAGCCCCATTGTCGATCGCGAATGCCCTTGGCCCAGTGCTTGAGATTCGCTGGGAAGAAGCAGCGCCGCCATCCGCGGTCGTCACGACCGAGACGACCACCGACGCCGCCACCGTCATCGTGCTCGGCAACGATCTCAGCCACGCCCCCTGGCAGGACACTCCGGCCCCACTGGTTGACCTCGGAATCGGCCGACTCGTCATCGTCGACGCGACGACGAACGACCGGGGACACCAACAAGTCAACGCACGAGCCGAAGCGCTTCGCGCCGCCGGCGTGGACGTCGCTGCGATCCTCCCCGCCTCACGCCCGGTTGAACAGACGATGCTGATGCCGATCGGCACCCCGACCGCCTGGACGTTCGCGGTCGACGAGCTCGCCATCGTCGGCGGCTTCGACACCTGGACACAGGACCTCATCAACGATCCGCTCCCCGACAACGCCACCGCTGCCCTCGTCATCGGCGACGAGTGAACATCGTCGGGTGTGTCCGGCGAGGATTACAAAGTGCCCGGTCACGACAGGCAGCGAGCGCCTTGGCATGCGCCCAGTACCGGCAAACCTGCTCGAAGGTTCTCGGCCGTTGGCCGCACAGTAACGCTCGCTCGATAATCCACTGGACGGCGCCAGGCCCGCGCCGCATCACGGCCTCTTTGTTGTCAAGTACTGATTTCGACGTGGTTCGTGGCGCGTGAGGTGATGCCTGGCGTTGCCGGAGGTGGCGTCGTAGGGTTGGTTGTTGGGTCCGGGAGTGACCTATCCGAAGAGCCGGCCGTTCAGGATGTTGAGCCGGTCACGCTGGATTTCGTGTCGTGCCTGATTGTCCTCCCGGGCCTGCCGATCACTGCCCGAGTCGGCGGGCGTCCGCGATCAGTGACCGGTAGACGACGTTGGAGATCTGTCGTTTCAAGGCGCGGGTTGCTTCTTTGGTGCTCTTGCCCTCGGCGCGTTTGCGGTCGTAGTAGTCGCGTCCCGGGCCGGGGTAGCGGAGCTGGGTGATGGCGGCGACGTGAATCGCGAAGTTCAGTTGGCGGTTGCCGCGTGAGTTGAGTCGGTGCCGGCGCCGGTCTCCCGATGACGTTTCGATCGGGGCGGTGCCGTTGTAGCTGGCGAAGTGAGCGGCGGTGGCGAACCGGTCAATGTTGCCGACGTGGCCGATGATCATCGCGGCGGTGACCACGCCGATGCCGCGGATGTCGGTGAGCGATGTGGATGCCGCGGCGACCGCCCGGCGCAGTCGGGCCTTGGAGGCCTTCATTTGGGTCTCGCGGTGGACGAGGTCGGCGACGAGTTCTCGAGCGACGCCGACTCGGTGCTCGACGATCGAGATGTCGATGCTGATGGTGTCGAGGATGCCGTTTGCCCTGGTCACGTTCATTCTCTTCGCCATGCCGCCGGGTTGCAGTTCCATCAACAACGCGTGCAGTCGGCTTGCTGTCTCGGCGCGTGACTGGGCCAGATCGCGGTGGCGTTTGGCCAACAGCCTCAACACCTGGGCGTGATCATCGAGGCAGACGCGGGTGAGTCCACGATTGCGCAACGCTGCGATCGCGACGGAACGGGCGTCGTTCGGGTCGTTCTTCTGCGCCCGGCCCGACCCCAGCAGCCGCGTGCGTGTCGACAACACCGCCGGCACGTCCACGACGCTCTCGCCGGCTGCGACGAGCTGCTGGGCGAGGAGATAGCCGAGCCCGCGGGCGGACTCGATCGCCCACAGCCGATCCGGGAACGGGGCCGCCCACGCCCGCAGCTGATCGGCCTGGTCGCTGCACGCTCGCAGGCGGTACTCGTCGAGCACACACTCGCTGTGATCGATCGCGACGGCGGTGTGTGATGCCTTGTGCGGATCGACGCCAATGGTGATGGTCATCTGAAATGCCTTTCTCTCGGTGATGAGGAACCGAGGTGGGCACTCCTGATTTGGGTTCGTTGAGCTCGCGCCTCTTTCGAGCCACACCCCGGGTCAGAACACCGGCCGGCAGACAGATCGAAGTAAGGCCAACCCGAAGGCGACAGGCCCTAGGAGTCTGCTGAGCAAGTCGCACTCTTGAAGCTTGGGGATTGGTCGTTGCGTTGTGGGGGATGCCGACCGAAGAATCGACGTTCAGGGTGAGAAGTCGGCCGCGCTGGATGGGTTTGTCCGGTAGGTGTGGTTTCCTGCTTGTCTGGCCGGAACGCTCTCCGGTTCAGGTGGCGAGTTGCCAGCCGTCGTCCCAGTCCAAGCCGAGGTTGATGAGCCGGCGCAGGTTGATCGCGGCGCATCGGTGGGAGAACCCGATGCGGTTGCGGGCGATGCCGCGGTAGCGGACTTTGCGTCCGCCGCGTCGGATCAGCCACGCAATGGAGTGTTCGACCATTGGCCGGTGTTGCCGGTAGGGCTCGATGAACTCGTTAGTGCGGGCGTGGACGCGGGCGGCGGCGAGCAGTTCATGATGGACGTGGACGCGGAGGTCTCTGCCCGCAGACGCGTGGGTGCAGCTCTGCCGGATCGGGCATCCCTCACAGCGTCGCCGGAATCTTGCTTGGCGGGTGCGTGGACTGATCGCGACGGTGATCCCGTTCGGACACGTGGCGGTCATTGCGTCGAGGTCGATGGTGAAGTCGTCAATCGTGAACCCGCCGGGGATCGCCGAGTTCAGTGGCCCGGGTTTGATGATCGCTCGATGGCCTTGTTCGGCGAGGTGAGCGCGGAACTCGCCAGAGCCGTATCCGGAATCGGCGAGCACTTCGACGGGGGCCGGTTCGTCGGCGAGCAGCCCTGGCGCGGCTTGAGCGTCACCGACATTGCCGGCAGTCAGGTCACACGCGGTGATCAACCCGGTGTCGGGTTCGATGCCGATGTGGGCCTTGAAACCGTCGCGATAGTTGTGATTCGTCTTGTGCACATGGCGCGACTCGGGATCATGCACCGACACCATTCGTCCCGGCCGGGTGACCTGGGCAATCCGCCAGGTCCCGTCGGTGTCACCGGGCTCGACATCTTGACCGGCGACCAGAGCGAGCAGACCGACCGCTTCACTTTGTGCGTCGTCCAACTCGACGCCATCGAGTGCAGCGAGGATCGTGTGAGCATCGCTCACCAACTCGGTGACGACCCGGTCGATGTCACTGCGGTCGTTCCACGCGCACGCCGGCTTGCCCGCATCGTTGTCATAGTCATGCGCGACCAACTCGAGTGCTTTCGCGGCGGGGACCAGACGACGGACGCGGCGGATCTGGGCGACCAGTTGCATGATCGCGTCCTGACGTGTCACGGCGTCATCGAGGACCGTAGAGTCCAACGCTCGGCGCGTCTTGCCAGCCAACACGTTCGTGGCGTCGATCACGTCGCGCGACTGCGTCGAAGATCCGTTGCGGCCGATCACTCGCACGCAGCTTGTTGCGCCACAACGTCAACACCGTCGGATGGAACCCTTCATCATGCAACGAGCGCCCGGCGGCAACCTTCCAGGCGATGTTCATCCGCAACTGGGCGATCGCGTCACGATCCGACAAACCTTCGAGTGCTTGGAGCACCATCACCGTTGCGATCACATCAGCCGGCACCGACGGACGACCACGCCTCGACATGAACAGGTCCGAGAACAAGTCATCGGGGAACAGCCGGTGACGGTTCTCAGCCAAGAACCAATGAACCGAATCATGCGGCACCAGATGCCCGCACATCGCCATCGCGTCCAACAACTCCGGGTTCGGATCAGACTTCCCTTGCACGCCCCCCATTCTTTTCGATCTCACCACAAATCGCGAGCACCCCCGACAGATTGCTCAGCAGACTCCTAGCCCAAGCTGTTCGGTAGCGGCCTGGGCGGTGGGCGGGACCGTCTCGGTGTGGTCGGGTGGTCGTTGCGGGGTCTGGTCTGGTGTCGAGGCGTGCGAGGTGAGGTTGGGCAGGTGGTGTTGGTTGGCCGGCTCGGTCGGGTGCTGCGGTCGCCGGTGGGCCGCGGTCGTGTTGTTCAGCACTTCTTCCGGAGCTGGTGGATGCGGTCGAACGCGGTGAGGAGGTCAGGTGTCCAGGGCCAGTTGACAGCGAGTCGACAGGTCGACTGTCGGCTGCTGGTGCTGATGCGGGCGGCGGTGTGGAACAGGCAGTAGCGGAGCCGTTTGGGTTCGGCGTCGGCGAGGCTGGTGCCGGCGAGTGTGAGTAGTCGGGTCCAAGCGAGCAGGTCGTGGGCGCAGAGCACGAGGTGCAGCCAGGCGTGGTTGATCGCGAACGAGTGCGATGGCAGGTTCGTGAGTCCGAGGGTCTTGGTGTCGCAGATTTGTCGTTCGGCGCGTCCGCGTCCGCGGTAGAGCGCTTCGAGGTAGGCAATGTCGGGATCGTCACAGTCGGTGACGAACACTTGGTAGCGGTGCCCGTCGACATCGGTGAAGGTCAACTGGGCGCCAGGGTGCGGGAGTTCGCGTCGGGCGATCATTCGAAGCCCCGGTGGCCAGGCTCTCGATGTGTCGAAGACGTTGTCGACGAGGTGAGTGATCTCGACCACTTCGGCATGGTCTCGCCAGTCGCCGCCGTCAGCAGAGATCGCCGGTGACCATGACCGTTTGGGGACGTTGACCAGGACTTTGGCGATGTCGACGGTGAGTCGGTGACCGATCACGAAGTTCGCCTGGCGTGCCCGGCAGTGTTGCACGAACTTGTGTGACCAGCCCGCCGAGTCGGTCCTGACGATCACCTCGGTGCCCTCGGCGGCAGGATCGATTGGGAGTTGGGCGAGCGCATCGTTGAGCACGGCGACATGATCGGTTGCGGTGCCCGACCCGGCGTTGCCCGGGCGCAGCAGCCCGGCCAGTGCTTCGCCGGTTGCATCGAGATAGGCCATCAGTGGATGGAACCCGAACCCCCGCTTGTAGGTCGGCGCCGCGTGTTCTTTGTCCGAGTGTGAACCAATCAAGGTGGCGTCGATGTCGATCACGTAGAACCCCGGATCCGCACCCGCCGCCCACGCCCGACAGCGCGCTTGGGCGCGGGCGGACTTGATCCGTTCCAACGCCCCCGTGTCGACGGCTTCGAGAGTGCGCCACACCGTTGGATGCGATGCCACCTCACCGAACAGGTCGGGCTGATCGCGCAGCACCGCAACGTCGGAGATCGTGTCGCCACCATCGGCGAGCATCACCGCCACATCGACGAGCACTTCGCCGCGGTCATGGCCACGGCGACGTTGCTTGGTCGGCGCCATCGCTGCCGACAACGCGGAGGTCAATCCGACCTGGTCGGCAAGATCGGCGACCAGCCGGGCACCGACATGGTTCACGATCCCGGTCCCGTCACCGGTGACCTTGAGACGTGGACGGCGACGATTACGATTCACCATGGAAGTGCCCTTCTGGTTGGGGTCTTGATGCCTTCGACAGCTCAAGTTTCCCGCACCAGAAGGGCGTTTTCGCGGACGCGGCAACCACACCACAACCAGCTACTGAACAGGGCGGGCTAGCAGGGTGATGAAATTCGGCTCTGAGGGGGATGGCCGAGTCGCCTGATGTCGTGGGTCTGGTTGGGGCCGTGAACCGATGTCGGATTTCAGTGATTGTCGGTGTCCGGTCTCGGTGATCTCCGAGACGGGCGACCCCGGTGTGGCGGTTGCGGCCTCGCCGTGGTCCCCATCAGGCGGTAGCTGCGTCGAGGGCGGTGATGCGGATGAGGTTGTAGACGGCGGTGGTCATCTTGAACCAGGCCCGGTTGCGGTCGTTGCCGATGTAGCGCAACTTGCGTCCGGCTCCAACGGTCTTGACCCAGCCGAAGGGTTCCTCGACCCGTTTTCGGATCCGTTGGCTGACGTCGTAGCCGGCGTGTCGGGTGGTGCGTGCATCGATCGCGGACCTGCGGTTGGTGGTGTTCTGCGCAACGTGGGGAGTGAACCCAGCTGCGCGCACGTCAGCGACGAAGTTCTTCGTGTCGTAGTTCTTGTCTCCAGCCACGGTTCGTCGCCGAGCGCTCTTCGGGAGCCGTTTCAGCATGTCGGTCGCGCCGTCACGTTCCGCGTATCCGGTCGCCGCGGTCAACTCGGCGTCGACGATCAACGCCGAGCGGTGCTCGATCAACAGGTGCCCGGCGTAGCAGAGCTGGGCGGCGGTGTTGTTCGACTTGCGATAGAGCCGAGCGTCGGGATCAGTCGTCGACGCGTGGGTGTCGTTCGATCGTTTCTGGCCGTGCCACTGGACCTCGGCGTTGCGGCCCTTCGGGCCGTCGTCGCCGTCGCGCTCGGAGTCCTTCGGCTTGAACGACTTGTGCGACGCCCATGCCTCCAACAAGGTGCCATCCACAGAGAAGTGGTCCGAGGAGATGTAGCGGCGAAGCTTCGCCTGGCGCACCACGGCGGCGAAGAACTCGTCCGCGACGTCGGCGTCGAGGAGTCGTTGACGGTTCTTCGAGAACGTCGACGCATCAAACGACGCTGCGTCGATGGGCAGGTCGAGGAACCACTTGAACAACATGTCGTAGTTCAGGCGTTCGCAGAACGCCCGCTCGGATCGCATCGAGTACATCGCCATCAACACCGACGCCTTCAACAACATCTCCGGCGGCACCGACGGCCGACCCGACTTCGCGTACATCGCGTCGAACGTGTCGTCGAGTTCGGCAAGCACTGTGTCGACCACCACACGGATCTTGCGGATCGGATGATCCACTGGGATCAGATCCTCGGTGCTCAACGACGACAACATCGACAACTGCCGGTCCGGGGTTCCACGCATACCCCCATTCTTTTCGATCCCAACGACGAACGCGAGCACCAATCAGAGGTTTTTCAGCACCCTGCTAGCGGAGTCACACCGACCGGCGCTCTGAACGCTACGACAACCGCCGCAACGCACACCCAGCATGAATCAGGCCCAAGCGTGACGCCACATAGTCGCGGGCTGCCGATCTACGAAAGCCTCAAGACAGCCGGTATCGAAGTGATACCATGTTCGTATGGCGATGACGCTGCGACTCACGGACGCTGAGCAGGAGGCTTTGAAGGCGCGCGCCGACGCCGAGGGGATCTCGATGCAGGAGGCGGCACGACGCGCGGTGCGTGAGTTCGTCGCACGGAGCGACCATCGTGATCGCGTCGGACACGCCGCCCGTCGGGTGATGGACGCCCATGCCGACGCCCTGCGCCGGCTCGGCGAGTGAACGAGCCCGTCGAGTTCCTCGACCTCGACGACGTCATCGACCTGGCGATCACGTTGTTCGGTGACCCTCCGCCGATTCGTGACATCGGTCTGCTCGGATCGGCCGTGGCGCGGCCGCGCACGAGCGCGTTCGGTGAGGATGCGTACCCGGACCTCTGGACGAAGGCCGCGGCACTCTTGCAGTCGGTCGTGCGGAACCATGCGCTCGTCGACGGCAACAAGCGGCTCGGGTGGCTCGCTACAGCGGTCTTCTTGGAGGTCAACGGCATCGAGATCTCGAGCGCCGACAACGATGCGGTCTACGAACTCGTGATCGAAGTCGCCGCCGCCCAACCGAGCGTCGACGAGATAGCCCAGCGGCTCCGAGAACTGATTGCCTGACCCGCACCCGGATTGGCAGCGACCACCGGATTTCGTGGGACGCGGTGGGACGAAACGCGACAACACATGACAATTCGGTCGTGCCGAGCGTCGTCCGACGTGGGGTTTCGTGTCAGAAGTGGTCGCGTTTGACCAGGTAGACCACCTCATAATCCCCGGGTCGTGGGTTCGATCCCCACCCGCCCCACCAGGTCAGAGGTGTTTGCTGTCGCGGCGGTTGATTTCTCGTGGGACGTTTTCTACGGTGTCGATCGAGAAATTGCCCTCCGGCAAGTACCGGGCAGTGGTGCGACACGGCGGCGCGAAGCGGGCCAGCAAGGCGGTTCCGGCGGTCGCCGAGGCGAAGATGTTGGAGGCCAAGGTCAAGCTGTCGATGGGCGGAACGACGGCGCCGAGGGAGCGTCGTTCGGTGGGGGAGGTGGCCCGCCCCCTCGGCGAGGTGACGCCGCTCGTGCTCGGCAGCTTGTACGCCGAGATGCGCGCCGCTGGGCGAGCGAGCACAAGGCCCAGAAGGTCCACCGTTTGCTGTCGGCGTCGTTCAACCGAGCCGTGCGCTACGGGTGGCTGGCGGCAAATCCGTGCATTCAGGCGACGAAGCCGAAGGTGACCAGCACGGAGATCGAGCCGCCGCCGCCCGGGTGGGTTCGTCGGACGATTGCCGCGGCGGAAGGGGTGAACGACGACCTGGCGGTGTGCCTCCGGCTGGCCGCGGCGACGGGGGCGCGGCGTGGGGAGCTCGTGGCGCTGAAGTGGTTCGACTTCAGCGGTGGGCGGCTGACGATCCGTCGGTCGCTGGTCGAGTCCGAGGTTTGCTTGATCGAACGCCGCACGAAGTCGGGCACGAAGGGCCACCGGACGATCGCCGTCGATGCTGACACGCTCGAGGCGGTCGAGGCGCTCCAGGTTCGGCAGTGGGCGGCGGCCGATGAGCACGAGTTGCCCGAGCCCGTGTACGTGTTCTCGTTCGACGCCGGTGTGTTGCCGTGGCGGCCCGACTATCTCTCGCTGGCGTTCGGTCGGCTGTCGGGGCGGGAGTTCCGGCTGCACGACCTGCGGCACTACCACGCCACCCAGCTGATCGCTGCCGGTGTACCGGTCACCACGGTCAGCAAGCGGCTCGGCCACACGAGCACGTCGGTGACGCTCAACACGTACGGTCACTGGCTGCCAGAGCAAGACCGTGAAGCCGCCGGCGTGAATGCGCGCCTGCTCCGGCTGAGGAGCCCATGGTCAGCTCGCGAGCGTCTGCTGCTCGGCGCGTTCGACCGCGACGAGCGAGAACACCCAGCGCCGGCGCCAGGGATGATCGGCCGGACCGGTGAGGACCCGTTGCGCACAGCCCGTTTGAGCGACTCCGGATGGATGCCCCACCGGTGGGCGAGCTCCTCGGTCGTGAGAGTGAGGCGGGCACCTCGATTCGTGATGTCGACGAGTTGGTGAGTGGACATGCGTCCGACGATCGACCATGCACGTCACGGATCACTACCCGACTTGGCGGTTCGTCTGACATATCCTGAGGGCGATGGCCGGAACGACGTTGACGGAGTTGCGCAATCGGCGCGACGAGATCGTCGAGATCGCCCGCGCCCGTGGGGCCTCCAGGGTGCGAGTGTTCGGCTCCGTCGCCCGGGGCGAAGCTGCCGACGGCAGCGACGTCGACTTCTTGGTCGACCTTGAACCGGGCCGGAGCCTGCTCGACCTCGGTGGCCTGCTGATGGACCTCCAAGACCTCCTCGAGCGGAACGTCGACGTTGTTACCGAGCGTGGGCTTCGCCCGAGGGTCGCCCAACGGGTTCTCGCAGACGCCGTCGAGCTGTGAGAGGTGACCGCGACCGCATCCTCGACATGATCGAGATGTGCGACCTGCTCCTCGAACACGCCTCGGACCGTCAACGGCTTGTCGACGACCCGGTGATCCAGGCAGCTGCACAGCGCTGGATCGAGGTGCTCGGCGAGGCAGCCTCGCATGTGTCCGACGAGATCAAAGGCGCTCACCCGCAGGTCGCTTGGCGCGAGATCAGCGGAATCCGGGTGATCCTCGCACATGCGTACTTCCACATCGAACACGACATCGTCGGCAACGTGATCGACAACGACGTCCCGCTCCTCCGCGCTCAGCTCGCACCGATTGCCGACTCGCTCAGCGACGACGACTGATCGGTCGCGCTCGCACCCGAGCGTGGCCATCCTCGTGCTCTCCCAGTTTCTCGATGCGACACACGCTGTGCGCCTGCTGCAGGAGGCGCCGGAGCGCGCCGGCTTTCTGCTGAAGGACCGCGTGATGGACGTGGCCACGCTGACCGACGCGCTCCGCCGGTTGACCGAGGGCGAGACGGTGATCGACCCGACGATCGTCACCCAGGTGTTGCGTCGTCGGCGCAGCAGCGGTGTCGTCGACCTCACCGACCGTGAACTGGAGGTGCTGGCGCTCGTCGCCGAGGGGCTGTCCAACCAGGCGATCGCCGAGCGCCTGGTCATCAACGAGCGCACCGTCGAGACCCACACGGCACGGATCTTCACCAAGTTCGGACTCGACCAATCCCCGGAGATCCACCGCCGGGTGATGGCGGTACTCGTGTACCTCCGCTCATAGATGCGGCTCGGACGTTGATCGCCGCGCCGCACGGGAGGTCCTCGCATAGACCGCCGCGGCGCCCTACAGGGTCAGACCGAAGCAGTCGAACTCGAACGTGCGGAGCTCGGATTCGTCGAGTCCCTCGCTGTAGTCGTCGGAACCTCCCAAGTACTGGAGTGTCCATGGGGTTGCGATCTCGTACGCAGCCGAAGATGCATCCCATTTCCCGTCGCTTCGCTGTTCGGCGCTGAAGAGTCCGATCCCACCGGCGAAACAGGAGGCGCCACTGCGGAACGGTGAAGCCGGTCGGATCAGCATCGTGAAGTCGTCGCTCGTGCCGGTGTAGGTGTAACTGAAGAGACAGTCGGCCGAGTCGATCCCGAACACTCCGATCTCCGCCGCGGCGGAGCCCTCTCCGATCACCGCGAACAACTCGGCACTGTCGCCAGGAAGCACCGAGGCGACGCCCAGCGGGCGATAGCGGCCGTCGATCGCTGGGTTGACGATCTCCGACACGACCGATCCGCCCGTCCTGAGGCGGAGTCGAGACCATCCGTCGATGTCGTAGGCCTCGATCACGTCGTCGGCGGTGCCGTCATCCATCATGTCCAGCGTGAGCGAGTAGTCCAGTACCGCACTGCCCGGGAGCGGTGCCGCGGCGTCGCAGTACTCCGGCGCGACCGGAGCCGCTGTTGTGGTCGTGGTCGATGCAACGGTGCTGGTATGGCCGGTGCGGTCGTCGTGGTTGTGGTGGGGTCGTCGTTGGCGGGAGCTGGTCGTCGAGGTCGTGGTCGCCGGTGTCGTCGTCGTCGCCGGTTCGGTCGTCGAGGTCGAGGTCGTGGTCGTTGCGCCGACCGTGGTCGATGGCTCCGTTGACGTCGCCTCCAGAGATGACGTCGTCACCGGGTCGCTCTCGGCTGACCCGTCCGACCCGCCGCACGCCGCGCCCAGCAGTGCGAGCGCAGAGGCCGATCGCAATGGTCGAGGTTCGGAGATGGCGGATCGATGTCATCGTGGGATCCGTCGGCGCGTCGTATCGGATGGGAACGAGTCGACGTTCGGGCAGTCCTCGGTCGGAACATCGCCCAATGCTTCAGGCCGACCGTGTCCACCGCAATACGTCGTGCGACGTACAGGGGAGCAAGCGACAGCACCACGTCGGTCCAGCAGCGGCTCAGCTGATGCGCTCGAACAGGTAGGCGAACGGGGACGTGGAGTAGGCGATACCGCGCCCGTCTCGTGAAGTTTCTCGATCGTGATGTCGACCTCTCGTTTCGGTACGAGGTACGTGTCGAGTTGGTCGGTGTCGACCGAGTAGCGGTCGGCATCAGCGACGATCACGCCGCTCAGTCGGTACCGGGCATCGAGCGACGCCATGGCTGCGTCCCCGTGACTCGGGTTCACCAGCAGGAATCCACCCGGTCGCAGGTAGCGAGTGCAGTGTTCGGAGATGAAGCCGGCGTACAGCGAAACGAGCAGGTCGAACGAGTGCTCGGCGACGTCCAGGTCACTGGTGTAGTCGCTGTGGATGAACCGCACGGCGTCAGGATCGCGTTCGACGCCGTGGTCTTCGAGCAGCTCTCGGATCCCGTCGGTGTCGTCGAAGAACTGCTTCGCCCGTCGGTCGACATCGACGTAGGTCACCGAGGGCCAGACGAATGATGGTGCGACGTCGACGTACGAACCCGGGTAGAGCACGGTCTTCACGTCCACGGAGTCGGCGACGGCGGCGAACAGGCCGCAGCGGTCACCGACGGGTCGATCCTGCTTGTCCCACAGTCGACGCGTTCGTTCGAGCACGAGCTGACCATACGGCAGAATCGACGAGGCCGGCTGACGAGCTCTCCGCCTACGACGCTCGTGCGCTTGTTCGGCCGGAGAAGGTGTCGGTCTGCTTGACGGGTTCGAAGCCGACGTCGAGGTAGAGATGACTCGATGCCGGGTTGCCGGGTTCGAAGACGATCTTGATGCGCTCTGCGCCGGCCTCGGCAAGCAGGTTGATACCGGTCGTGAGCACGTGGCGGGCAAGTCCCCGTTGCTGGTGGTCGTCTTCGGTGCGCATCGGTTCGACGACACCCGTGGCGGTCTCGGGGTCGTACCAGCACAGACCGTACGCAGCGCAGTTGTCGTCGCTGTCGAGAACGAGCAGGTCGAGGTCGGATCGGTAGAGCGATGTCTGGAGCAGACGCTGCTCGACGTCGGGTCCGTGCCGTTCGATCATGTGATGCGGGCGCTCCATCGTGTCGAGCGCGACTGAACAACCGATAGTCGTCGTGCAGTGGGCTGATCTCCGGCCGAGCGTCTGCAGCCAGCCACGACTCGACCATCCCGTCTTCCTCGATCGCGAAGCCGTGGCCGGCCAACACCTCCCGCATCACGTCATCGGCACGGTCGACCTCGAGTTGGACGGCTTCGAACCCGGACTCGCCGGCGTGGGCGAGCCCGCGCTCGACGACATGTGCAACCCAGTCGGGAGTTGCGTCGGGCAGGACGATCGGGTCGAGGACCTATCCGGTCGCGCCATTCGGTGACGATCACCGCAGCTTCCGGGCGACCGAGGTCATCGAACCAGAAGAGCTGACCGAGGTGGTCGGTCGAGCGCGGCGTTTCACCCCACCACCACTGCAGCTCGGCGGCTTCGTACAACCCCTTCGTGGGGTGAACACTGCGGGCTCGCTGCAGGAGCGCCGTCACAGCTTCCAAGTAGTCAACACCGACCCGATGCTCTTCTCGCAGTGTTCGCACTCCTCGAACCTACGGCGTGGGTTGGCCAGAACGCCCGACGCTGCGGCCGCCGCATGGGAATACGACGCTGACACGAGCGGTTGATCGAGATGTCCGTACAAACTGTCTGCGTCGCACCCGCGGCGCTCGAACGAGAGGATCAGACATGAGTTTGCATCTCGGCGATACCGCCCCCGATTTCACGGCCGACACGACCGATGGGGGGTTGTCGTTCCACGATTGGAAGCAGGGCTCGTGGGCCGTCTTCTTCAGTCACCCAGCCGACTTCACCCCAGTGTGCACCACCGAGCTCGGTCGCACCGCAGCACTGCAGCAGCGAGTTCGCCAAGCGCAACACCAAGGCGATGGCGCTGTCGATCGATCCGGTCGAGGATCACCATGCGTGGGCGCCCGGACATCGGCGAAGTGACCGGCACACCGCTCAACTTCCCGATCGTCGCCGACCCCGACCGCAAGGTCGCCGAGTTGTACGACATGATCCATCCTGGTGAAGGCGACACGTCGACCGTTCGGTCGGTGTTCATCATCGACCCCGACAACAAGCTGCGCCTGATGCTCACCTACCCGAAGTCGGTGGGCCGCAACTTCGACGAGATCGTGCGGGTACTCGATGCCCTCCAGGCCACCGATCGTGATCCGATCGCCACGCCGGCCGACTGGCGCCCCGGCGATCGGGTGATCGTGTCGACCGGCGTATCGACCGACGACGCCAAGTCCAAATTCCAGAATGTGGTCGAGGTCAAGCCGTACCTGCGGTACGCGGACGCTCCGTCGTCCTGACCGGATCACCCGACCCCGGGGACCAGCTCGCAGGCGTTGCCGATCTCGGGTGCGGTGGAATCGACAGCATGCACACGGCCGGAGCGGTCGGAACGGACGTTCAGCTCGATCCGTTCCCACCCGGGGCCGGTGAACCGGAAGCATCGTCGCCATTCGTTGTAGAAGAACGGCAGGAACTCGCGATCGAGTTCGAGGTGGTCCTCCACCACGAGCGTCGTCGCAGCCTCCATCTCATCACCGAGACCGACGATCGGCGCCGAGAAGACCGCTTCCACGCAGGCAGGGCTCGACTCGGCACGGAACCTGGCCGGCCCAGCGCAGCGCGTCCACGAACGAGTCTGCGGATGTAGCCACCGACGCCGTTCCTTCCTCCTGGTGGGACCTCTCACGGGTCGTCGGTCACCGCCACGTAGACCGTGCTGTTGGCGTGCCCGCCGGTATAGAAGTTCGGAAACGTCACGACGTGGGCGTGGACGCGTGCGAACTCGTCCAACAACACGGCCAGGAACTGGTCGTCGGGCGGATCGTCCGACCACAGGGCGAACACACCGCCGGGACGCAGTTGCTCGGTGAGCCGACGTAATCCGCTCGGCTCGTAGAACCCGGCGTGGGAAGCGTTGAGCAAGTGGCGAGGAGTGTGGTCGATGTCGACCAGGATCGCGTCGAAACGAGTCGGCCCGTCATCGGTGGTCTCGAGACCTGCGGCGACCATCGCGAAGAAGTCACCGTGCACCAGCTCGCAACGCGGGTCACCGGTGAGTTCGGCCCCCAGCGGTACGAGATGACGGCGGTGCCAATCGATCACTTCCGCCAGCGCATCGATCACCTTGATCGATCGGACCCTGGGATCGAGTAGCGCCGCCCGTGCCGTGTAGCCGAGCCCGAGGCCGCCGATCACGACGTCGAGCTGCTCGCCCTCGACGGCCGCCAATCCGAGCTCGGCGACGGCCAACTCGCCGGTGGTGAACAGGCTCGACATCAGGAATTCGTCGTCGAGCTTGACCTCGAACACGTCGACCTTGAGTGTCGGCTCGAGCCGGCGCCGCAGGCTGATCTCTCCCATCGGCGTGGTCTCGTGGGCGAGTTCCTCGAACGCCCGGCTCATGCTCGGCGCCGGGCGTCGTGGTGGCAGATGGTGACGATGCCGTCGTACTGTAGGCCGGGCCGGTGCAGGTTGCTCGCCGCCCGTTCGCGCCGAATCGGGCGTGATCGGCGATACTCGGGGCATGTCCGACGGACCGCACCAGGACCTCACGACCATCGAAGTGTTCGCTGACATCACATGCCCGTTCACCCACGTCGGGCTCAAGCGTGTGATCGAACACATCGCCGAGCTGACGCGCCCCGTCTCCGTGTACGTGCGGGCGTGGCCGCTCGAATGGGTCAACGAGACGGGTCTCGATGTGACGGCGGTCGAAGCCAAGGCGAAAGCGCTCACCGAGCAGCTCGGCGTCGATGACTTCTCCGGGCTCGATCACGATCACTGGCCCGACAGCACGATTCCCGCCCTCGAACTGGCCGCCGCCGGCTACGCACGCGACATGGCGACCGGGTTGGCGGTCAGTCTCGATCTGAGGTCGGCACTGTTCGAGCACGGCCGCGACGTCGGCGCCCGTGAGGTGCTGACCGAGATCGCCGCCAACCACGACCTGCCGGCCCCCGAGCCGGGGGCGAGCGCCGCGGTCCAGTTCGATTACGACGAGGGTCGCAGACGCGGGGTCAGCGGCTCGCCGCACTTCTTCGTCGGCCACGACAACTTCTTCTGTCCGGCGCTCGACCTCGGGCATGACGCCGATGGCAATCTGACGGCGCGACTCGACACCGACGGTCTGGCGGCGTTCTTCGCCCGGATCGACGGCTGAGCTGCTCCGCCGGGATCAGCTGGCGGGATCGGGCGGGGTGTTCTCGGCGTCGGGCGCTTCGTCGTCGGAGGCGACCTCAGCAGCGTCGGCGACGGCCTCGTCGGATGCGGTGTCGCCGGAGAACTTGCGGGCCGCCTCGTCGATCTTGGCCGTCACGTTCGACGTCTTGCCCTTGCTGACCTTGTCGACCTGATCGGTGGCCTTGCCGACGAGATCACCGACCTTGTGACGGTTCTTCTCCAGCATCGACTTGGCCTTCTTGAGGTTGCGAGCGTTCATCAATCCCATTCGCTCAGCGTATCGAGCGGCGATTCGAGTGGCAGCTCAGGCGGCTGGGATCCTGGCTGCCAGGTAGGTGACGAACCGATCGATCGTCGTGATCTCGGAGTAGTCGGTTTCCGGAACCTCGATGCCGGTCGACTCCTGGACTGCGGTGAGCACCCCGAGGAAGTCCATCGAGTCGAGCTCGGCCTCTTCGCGGAAATCGACGTCGCTGGGCAACGTGTCGGGATCGACGTCCGGCGCGACCTTCACGATCGCGTCGAGGATGGTCTGGCGTGGATTCATCACATCTCCTCCAGGAGGGGTCCATCGAGCAGCGTTTGCAGCTGAGCGAGATAGCGCGAGCCGGCGAGCCCGTCGAAGGCGCGGTGGTCGCCGGCCAGCGAGGCGTGCACGACGGGACGCACCGCCGGCGTTGCGTCGAGCGGGCGAACCTCGTCGTGTACCGCGCCGAAGCCGACGATCGCCACCTGCGGCGGGTGGATCACGCCGGCGACCGAGTCGGCTCCGAGGTCGCCGAGGTTGGTGACCGTGATCGTGGCCTCGGTCAGATCCGAGGCGCGCAGCCGACCCTGGCGGGCCCGCTGCACCAGCTCGGTGAGGCGCGCCATCATCTCGGTCGGGTTGAGTTGATCGGCGCCGTCGATCGTCGGCACGATGATGCCGCCGGTCCGCAGCGAGAGCACCACACCCAGTCGCACATCGGCGGCCTGCTCGAATCCGCCGTCACGCCACCAGCCGTTGCAGGCGTGCACCTTGGCGGCAGCTCGGGCGGCGGCGCACAGCAGCAACGATCCCGGTACCAACCGTTCGGTGAGCGGACGGTCTTGGTTGACGACGGCCAACCGGTCGGATGCAGCGCCGAGGTCGATCACCTTCGAGACGTGGAAGTGGGGGATCTCGTGCCACGAGCGGGTCATCAAGTCGGCGATGTGGCGACGCATCGTCTCGGCCCGGGTCGGACGTTGTGCCGATTGCTCGGCGGTTTGCTCGGCGGTTGCTCGGGGAGCGGAGCGGACTCGATCGCCAGCACGTGGTCGCCACTGACGTATCCCTGGTCGGCGACCGTGGTCGGGTCGATGCCGCGCTCGCTCAACAGTCTGCGAGCCCTCGGGGTGACACGAGGTCGCATCGGCTGATGGGCCGCCGCTTCGACGTCGTCGCGATGGACCCGTCCGCCGGGACCGGACCCGTGGATCCGCTCCGGGTCGACGTGCAGGTCCTCGGCGAGGTGCCGAATCATCGGCGACGTGACGTGACCGTGCACCGGAGGCGCCGCGTGTCCGGTAGACGTCTGGTACACCGACGCGGTTGTTCGGGTTGCCGGGCTGGGACGGGTGCAGTGCCGCTGACACTCGCCCCAGCCGCAGCGAATCGTGCGATCGGCGTACCGACCGGCACGAGATCTCCCTCGCCGACCAGCAACTCGACCACGGTGGCCGGCTCGAACACCTCGACCTCGATGTCGGATTTGTCGGTCTCGACGATCACGACGATCTGTCCGCGGTCGACGTGGTCGCCAGGCTCGCACCAGCCACTCGGTGATCCGACCCTCGGTCATGTCGGCGCCCAGCGACGGCATCGCGAAGATCGAGCCCTCGCGGGTCTCGCCGTGGCTGATGTCGACGGTCATCACGCCACCGCCATCTCGGCAGATTCTCCCCGCATCGCCCGTTCGCGGCCTCGACGATCCGTTCGACGCTCGGCATCGCTGCCAGCTCGAGATGATGCGGATAGGGGAGCGGAATCTCGGCCGTGCACACCCGTCCGACGGGCGCGTCGAGCTCGTAGAACACCTGCTCCATCACGCGGGCTGCGATCTCGCCCGAGATTCCGACCGATCTCCAGCCCTCGTCGACGACGATCGCTCGGTGGGTGCGTCCGACCGACTCCATGATCGTGGCGTCGTCGATCGGCCGCAGCGAGCGGAGATCGACGACCTCTGCCTCGACGCCGTGGGTCGCCAGAGCGTCGGCGGCGTCGAGGCAGGTCGGCAGCGTGCCACCGAACGTGATCAAGGAGACATCACGTCCGGGACGCCGCACGATGGCGCGGTCGATCGGCAGGCCGGGATCGGTCACCGAGACCTCACCGGTGGCGCCGTAGAGACCGCCGTTCTCGAAGATGATCACCGGGTCGGGGTCGGCGAGCGCTGGGCCGAGCATCCAACGCAGGTCGTCGATCGTGCCAGGCGCCAGGATCTTGATGCCGGGAATGTGCCCGTACCAGCCGTCGAGGCTGTGGCTGTGCTGGGCCGCCAACTGGCGGCCGCCGCCGGTGGTCATGCGGATCACGAGCGGTACACCGAACTGTCCGCCCGACATGTGTCGCAGCGTCGCCGCGTTGTTCATGATCTGGTCGAGCGCCAGCAGGCTGAAGTTGACGGTCATGATTTCGACGATCGGGCGCATCCCGCCCATCGCCGCCCCGATGCCTGCGCCGACGAAGGCCGCCTCCGACAGCGGGGTGTCTCGGATCCGTTCGGGGCCGAACTCGTCGAGCATGCCGGCCGACACCGCGAAACAGCCGCCGTACTCGCCGACGTCCTCGCCCATCAGGAACACGCGGTCGTCGGCCAGCATCGCCTGACGCATGGCCTCGCGCATCGCCTCGCGGCCGGTCATCGTGGTGGTCGCGTGCGGTGGTGCTGCTGGTGGTGTGTGGTGGTCGCGGTGGCGCTCATGAGCCGACCTCCTCGAGCGTCGGGGCGTACAGATGTCGTTCGAGCGTCGCCACGTCCTCGATCGGTGAGGCGTCGGCGAACTCGACGGCGAGTTCGATCTCGGCGTCGACGTCGGCCTCGATCGGTGGCAGGGCATCCGCCTCGATCTCGCCGTCGGCGAGCATCCGGTCGAACAGGATCTTGATCGGGTCGCGGTCACGCCAGATCGGTGACCTCGTCCTTGTCTCGATACAGCTCGGGGTCGTACATCGAGTGGGCCCGGAAGCGGTAGGTCTGGAACTCGAGGAACGCAGGTCCGCCACCGGCCCGGATCGCTTCGGTCGCCCGATCGGTGCCGTCGACCACTGCCTCGACGTCCATCCCGTCGACCGGCCAGGCCGGCATGCCGTATCCGGTCGCCCGCAGGGCCAGCTCGGTCTGGGCCTCGGAGCGCTTGAGGGCAGTGCCCATCGCGTACTGGTTGTTCTCGCAGCAGAACAGCACCGGGAGGTCCCAGAGCGCAGCCAGGTTCATGCTCTCGTGGAACTCGCCCTCGGCCATCGCTCCCTCCCCGAAGAAGCAGGCGGTGACACGATCGCGCCCGACCAGCTTGTCCGCCAGCCCCAGCCCGACAGCGACAGGTAGGCCGCCAGCCACGATCGCATTGCCGCCGTAGAAGCGGTGCTCGGCGTCGAACAGGTGCATCGATCCGCCGCGGCCGCCCGAGCAACCGTCGACGCGGCCGAACATCTCGGCCATCACCGATCCGGCCGTGACACCCTTCATCAAGGCGTGACCGTGCTCGCGGTAGGTGGCGACGACAGCGTCGTCGGGACGAAGCAGGTGTGACACGCCGGTGGCGATCGCCTCCTCGCCGACGTAGAGGTGCAGGAATCCGCGGATCTTGGACTGTTGGTAGAGCTGAGCGCAGCGTTCCTCGAAGCGCCGCACGAACACCATGTCGCGCAACAACGTGGTGCGGGTCGCAGTGTCGAGCCGGCTCATTGATTGCTCCCTTCGTCGGAGGTGGGTGATTCGAGTGTCGACAGGTCGCCTTCGGGCAGTCCGAGTTCGCGTGCCCGGAGCACTCTGCGCATCACCTTGCCGCTGCGCGTCACCGGCAGCTGTTCGACGGCGACGATCTGGCGCGGCGCCACGGCAGCGCCGAGCCGGCGCCGGGCGTGGGCCATGATGTCGGTCATCATCTCGTCGGTCGGCTCGACGCCGCGTCGCAGCACCACGCGGGCGTGGATCACTTCGCCGGCGACCGGATCGGGGATCCCGTACACACCCGATCCGGTGACGTCCGGGTGCTCGTTCAGCACGCTCTCGACCTCGAACGGGCCGATCAGGTGGCCGGCCGTCTTGATCACATCGTCGGCGCGGCCGACGAACCAGTACGCCCCGTCGGCGTCGCGCCGGGCGAGGTCACCCGCCAGGTACCAGCCGTCGGCGAAGCACTTGCGATAGCGCTCGTCGTTGTCGAGGTAGGTACGGAACATCGAGGGCCAGCCGGCCCGGAGGGCGATCATGCCGATTTGGTCGGGGTCGTCGATCTCGATCACGTGTCCCGTGTCGTCGAGCACGATCTCGCCGGCGTCGGTGGTCTGCAACAACCCCGCCTCGATGCCACACACCGGACGACCCATCGACCCCGGTCGCACGGTGGCGCCGGCGGTGTTGGCGATCATGATCGCTCCGGTCTCGGTCTGCCACCAGGTGTCGCGGAACGTGATGCCGAGCTGATCGATGCCCCAGTGCACCGCTTCGGCACTCAACGGTTCGCCGACGCTGAACGCCCGTTCGACCGACGACAGGTCGATCCCGGACGCCGTCTCGGCGCCGGCGTGCATCAGCATCCGAATCGCGGTGGGCGCCGTGTACCACACGTCGACCCGCTGACTCTCGAGGATCCGGTACCAGCGTTCGGCGTCGAATTCGGCTTCGTCGATCACGAGTGTGGCGCCGACGGTCAGCGGTCCGACGATTCCGTAACTGGTGCCGGTCACCCAGCCGGGATCGGCGGTGCACCAGTACACGTCGCCGCGCCGCAACCCGAACACGTCCTCGACGGTTGCCCGATGCATGGCGACGGCATCGTGGACATGCAGTGCACCCTTCGGGGTTCCGGTCGTGCCGGACGTGAAGTGCAGCAGTGCCGGCGTTTCCGGCGGCGTGTCGGCGATCTCGAACAGCCCGACCGCCCGATCGAAGAGGTCGCCGTATGCCAACGTGTCCGGCGGTGCTTCGGCCTGGTCATCGACGTCGAGCAGGATCACGTGCCGAACGGGCAGTTCGTCGCGGATGGCGGCGATCTTGCGGCGATACAGCGCCGACGTCGTGACCAGCACGGCGGCCTTGCCGATCACCATCCGTTGCTTGATCGGTTCCGGACCGAACGCCGAGAACAGCGGGCACACGACGTGTTGACCCTTGAGCGCACCGAGCGCCGCGACGTACAGCCGAGGTACCCGGCCGGCGAGCAGGAAGATCGCTTCGCCAGGTGACACGTCGAGCCCGCCCAACACGTGCGCGAATCGTGACGTCTCCGTCGACAAGCGTTGATACGTGTACTCCGTGCCCGGTGAATCCGGGGCGTCGTGCTTGCCGAGGAATCTGAGCGCCGTGGTCGAGCCGAAGCCATCGATGACGTGCTGGTCGACCGCCTGATCGGCGATGTTGACACCCTCACTCAACGGGGTCCGGACCAGTCGGTCGCGCAACGACTGCCAGCGGTCGGAGTCGAGCGTCGTGTCCACGGTGGCTCCTTTCACCCGGATCGCCGAGTAACCGCGCCGCATCGACGCAGTCGCAGCCACTGGACTCTCCTTTCGTCCATCCGGCGAGGTCGCCGTGCGAGGAGACATCGCCTTCAACTCGAACGTAGACCGAGCGCCGACGTCGCCGTCAGGGGCGAAGGTCACTTCGCGGCAGCGGACTGGAGAGATGTCCGGCAACGGCCGCTGGGACCGGATGGCGGGCGGTTTGCTAGCTTGCCGACCATGCGCGGCGGGGGCTGTGCTCCTGACGAAGCGGGGGGAAGATGACTGGTCGACGGACTCGGACTTGGTTGGCGCTGATTGCCACTGGGGCGCTGGTCGCCGCCGGATGCAGCGGGGGCGACGACGATTCGTCGCCCGCCGCAGACACGGTTGCCGAATCAACCGACGAGCCATCCGACGAAACGACACCCGACGAACCGTCCGACGAAACGACACCCGACGAACCGTCCGACGAAACGGTCGTCACAGCGGCACCGCTCGAGGACGAGGACCAGCTCACCAGCGAGGGTGAGGGCAGCGACCTCGAGGACATGGAACCGGTCGCCGGCGGCGAGATCACGTGGGGTCTCACCAACGATGGCACCGGCTTCGACACGACCGGGGCGATCGCTCCGGGTTCGATCCGGGTGATCACGGCGTTGAACGAGTCGCTCGTGACCTTCACCGTCAATGGCGACTGGGCGCCGGGCCTGGCCGAGAGTCTCGTTCCCAACGACGACTTCACGCTCTGGACGATCACGATGCGACCCGGTCTGACCTTCCACGACGGCGCGCCGGTCGACGCCGCCGCCGTGGCCGCCAACCTGCAGGCCTTCAAGGACAGTCCGACCGTTGGCTTCGCATTGGCCCCGGTCGTCTCGATCACCGCGGTCAGCGACCTGTCGGTCGAGGTGGCGATGTCGTCCCCGTGGGCGGCCTTCCCGTTCGGCCTCAATGGACAGGCCGGCTGGATGGTTTCCCCGTCGACGATCGGTCAGAACGACACTTTCGTCGGCACCGGACCGTTCATGTTGGAGAGCTGGACCCCTGGCGACGGAGCCCGCGTCGTTCGCAACCCCAACTACTGGCGCGAGGGTCTCCCGTATCTCGATGCGATCAACTTCAAGTTCCTGGTCGATCAAACGGTCAAGCGTCAGGCGCTCGAGGCCGGCGACGTGCAGGGGTACATCAGCCCCGGCGACGAGGACATCCTCGACTTCCTCGAGGACGACGACGTCGACGTGTGGATCGGCGAAGCCGGCGCCAACGAGTACGTGTTCGATGCTCAACACCACGGCCCCGCCGTTCGACGACCTGCGCGTCCGGCAAGCGCTCGCCTACGCCACCGACCGTCAGTTCCTGATCGACAACTTCCGATCCGGTCTCACGATTCCTGCCAACGGGCCCCTCAACCCGTCGTCGCGCTGGTTCGCCGAGACCGACTACCCCGGCTTCGATCCGGCCAAGGCTCAGGAGTTGGTCGACGAGTACGAGGCCGAGGTCGGACCGATCGTGTTCGAGGTGTCGGCCGAGCCGAACGCGTCGGTGATCGAGGTGATCGAGGTCGCAGCTTCGTTCTGGGCCGACGTCGGCATCGAGGCGACCGTCAAGGAGATCGGCCAGGGCCAGTCTGCGATCACCGCGATTCACGATGACTTCCAGGCGTTCAGCTGGTTCCAGTTCGGCTCGCCCGACCCCGACGGACTGTACGTGTTCTTCCACTCCAGCGGTGGCATCTTGAACTGGTCGAACCTCGTCAACGACGAAGATCGACGAAGGGCTCGACATCGGCCGTCAGAACGATGACGTGGCCACCCGCCAAGCCGGGTACGCGCTGTTCCAGGAGGGCCTCGCACGAAGCGCTGCCGATGATCTGGATCGACCATCTCAATGGAGTCGAGGCGGCGGTGACGATCCCCGAGCTGCACGGCATCGGCACTCCCGGCGAGCTACCCGACGGTGGGGCACAGTTGGCGATGACGGACGGCAGCTTCTTCGCCTGGCCCGGTGTCTGGTTGGAGCAATAGCCGATGGCTTTCGTCAAGCGCCTCGTGCGCTTGGTGCTGGTCTTCTTCGTCGTCACGTTCTTCACGTTCTTCCTGCTCGACCAGGGCGCCAGGTGATCCGGCGGTTCTGCAAGCGGGTTTGAACGCGTCGCCCGAGACGATCGCTCAGATCCGGACCGAGCTCGGGCTCGACGACCCGTTGCCGATCCGGTACCTCAACT
Source organism: uncultured Acidimicrobiaceae bacterium (assembly GCA_963700265.1). Classification (GTDB taxonomy): domain Bacteria; phylum Actinomycetota; class Acidimicrobiia; order Acidimicrobiales; family Ilumatobacteraceae; genus Ilumatobacter. Next base: position 846,160 of record CAVOWX010000018.1, read on the forward strand.
GGGTCGGCGACGCCGTGCGGCTCGACTTCGGCGACTCGATCGTGACGAAGGGCTTCAGCAGCTGGGACCTGATTCGCGAGTCGCTGCCGAAGACGCTGGAGTTGATGGTGCTCGCCGAGTTGATGGCGATCGGGATCGCCGTGCCGCTCGCGATCGCGTCGGCCAAACGTCCCGGCGGGCTGATCGACAAGGTGTCGTCATCGACGGCGTTCGGCCTGCTGGCGCTGCCGGCGTTCGTGTTGGGCATCTACCTGTCGTTCGTGTTCGCCGTGCAGTTGCGGTGGTTCCCGACGATCGTCAGCGACCTCCCCGGTCTCAACGACGACCCACTCGAGAACCTGCGACAGATGTTCCTGCCCTCGCTGACGCTGGCGCTCAACCTCGTGGCGGTCTATCTGCGCCTGCTCAGGACCGACCTGATCACCACGCTCCAGGAGGACTACGTGATGCTCGCCCAGGCGCGCGGGCTGACCGAACGGCGCATCATGTGGCGCCACGTCTTGCGGCCCTCGTCGCTCAACTTCATGACCGCCGTCGGGTTGAACATCGCCGGGTTGATCGGCGGCGCGTTCATCATCGAAGTGCTGTTTGCGATCAACGGAATGGGGCGGCTCGTCATCTTCTCGGTGCTGCTGGAGGACTACTCGGTCGTCGCCGCGATCGTTGCCCTGCTGACCGTCGCCTACGTCTTCGCCAACTTCGTCGTCGACATCCTGTATTCGATCCTCGACCCTCGGATCCGTCATGGCGCGGGCTGACGCTGGGGGGTCGGCCCCCAGTCTCCGGCTCGGGATCATCTTCTGGATGTCGGTCGCCTGGATATTCGCGTTGGTGTTCTTCGCGATCTTCATCGACCTGCTGCCACTCCGCGACCCCGATGCGCTCGGGATCCGCACCCGTGAGGTCGCCAAGTTCGAGGGACCGGGGTGGAACGCTTGGTTCGGCGGCGACGGTCAGGGGCGTGACCAGTTCGCCCGTGTGGTCGCCGGTGCCCGGCCGGCGCTGATCCTCGGTGTCACCGTCACCGTGATCGGTGGGTTGCTCGGCAGCGCGCTCGGGGTGACCGCCGGCTACTTGCGCGGCAAGGTCGACACGGTCACCACGATCGCGATCGACATCGCGCTGGCGTTTCCGGCGCTCGTGCTGCTGATCGCGGTGCGGGCGACATTCGGCAACTCGATGTCGGTGTTCATCGTGTTGTTCATCGCCTCCAGCATCCCCAGCTACGCCCGGATCGTCCGCGGTGCGGCGCTGGCGCTGTCCGAGCGCGAGTTCGTCGACGCCGCCGTTGCGATGGGCGCCACCAAACGACGCGTGCTGCTGCGCGAGCTGGCCCCCAACATCGCGCTCCCGGTGCTGTCGTTCGCGTTCATCGGGTTCGCCCTGGTGATCGTTGCCGAGGGTGGGTTGGCGTTCATCGGCCTGTCGCTCGATCAGACCACGTGGGGCAAACTGATCGCCGAGGGCACCGGCGACATCCAGCACCACTCGCATGTGTCGCTGATCCCGGCGACGGTGATGTTCCTCACGATTCTGGCCTTCAATCTGGTCGGAGACGGGATGCGGCAGATCTACACGCCCCGCGAGGTCGCCACACAGCGCCGCCTGCGTGCCGAGGGCGAGCATCGGCCCGGCAACGACGGGGCGATGCTGCAGATCGAGAACCTGCACACGTACCTGCACACGCCGAACGGTGACGTGCGCGCCGCCGACGGTGTCACGTTCTCGGTCGCGCCGGGTGAGGCGATCGGTGTCGTCGGCGAGTCGGGTTCGGGCAAGACGATGATCCTGCGATCGATCGTCGGGGCGTTCGCACTGGCGGACGTCACACGATCGGGCACCGTCGAAGTCGACGGTGTCGACATGTTGCGATCCGACCCGGCACTGATCCGGCGGACACTCGGCACGAAGATCGGGATGGTCTCGCAGAACCCGCTGACGGCGCTCAATCCGGTGCGCCGGATCGAGACCCAGATCGTCGAGCCGATGTTGGCCCACACCGGACTGTCACGAACCCAGGCCCGAGCGCGTGCGCTCGACCTGATGAAGTCGGTCGGGATTCCTGCCCCGGAACGCCGGCTGCGCGAGTACCCACACCAACTCTCGGGCGGCATGCGCCAGCGTGTGACAATCGCGATCGCACTCGCCAACGAGCCCGACCTGTTGCTCGCCGACGAACCGACGACCGCGCTCGATGTCACCGTTCAGGATCAGATTCTTGCGTCTGCTGTCGGGTCTTCAGCGTTCGCGCGACATGGCGATGGTGCTGGTCACGCACGACTTGGCTGTCGTGAAGGGGTTCACCGACCGCGTGGCGATCGTGTACGCCGGAGAGGTGGTCGAGCTCGGCCCGACCAGCCAGATCTTCTCGAGCCCGCGGCACCAGTACACGGTGGCGCTGATGTTGTCGATGCCCAACCTCGATCTGCCAAGCCATTCCGAGCTGGCCACGATCGAGGGTGTTCCCCCGTCGTTGATCGTGCCGCCGGCCGGGTGCCGCTTCGCACCGCGCTGTCCGGCCGCTCAGGAGGTCTGCCACCGCGAGCCGCCCTCCCGCGAAGGCACCGACGAACACTGGTACCGATGCTATTTCCCGGCCGATGACGTGGCGGTCGCGATCGCCCAGGGTGGTGCACATGGCGGGTAGCGGCACGACGCACCTGCGCGGCGACGCACTGCTGCGGGTGATCGATCTGCATGTCGAATTCCCCGGACCGGGCAAGTCGGTGGTGCACGCCGTGTCGGGCGTCAGCTTCGACCTTCAGGCCGGCGAGACGCTCGGGATCGTCGGCGAATCGGGGTGCGGCAAGTCGACGACGGGGCGCGCCGTGATGCAACTCGAGCAGGTCACCTCAGGCAGCGTCACGATCAATGGCGAGTACCTGACGCAGGCGACCGGCGAGTTGTTGCGCCGTCGGCGGCGACCGATCCAGATGATCTTCCAGGACCCCGTGTCGTCGCTTAACCCGAGCCGGCGTGTTCGAGACATCGTTCGCGAGGGCCTCCAGATCTGGGGGGCCAAGCCGGGCGACCACGAGGACCGGGTGCGCGAGGTGATGGAGTCGGTCGGGCTCGGCGGCGGCGACGTCGGCGAGCGCCGGCCGCACGAGTTCTCGGGTGGGCAATGCCAACGGATCTGCATCGCCCGGGCGCTGGTGATGGATCCGGAGGTGATGATCCTCGACGAGCCGGTGTCGGCGCTGGACGTATCGGTGCAGGCTCAGATCCTGAATCTGCTCGAGAAGCTCAAGGCCACGTTCGGGCTGACGATGATCTTCATCAGTCACGACCTGGCGGTGGTCAAGAACATCAGCGACCGGGTGATGGTGATGTACCTCGGGAAGGTCTGCGAGGTGGCCGAGTCGGATCTGCTGTACGCCGGCCCGGCGCACCCGTACAGCCGCGCCCTGCTGGCGTCGATCCCTGGTCACACGCTCGATCTGCCGCCGGCGGACGAGCTGATCCGCGGCGAGTTGCCGTCACCGATCGACCCACCTTCGGGCTGCCGGTTCCGAACACGTTGCCCCAGCGCGACCAAGCTGTGCGCGACCGATGAGCCGGTCGTTCGCGAGCTGAGGCACGGCCATTTCGTGGCGTGTCACTATCCGGTCGGCCACGAGCACCTGCCCGTGAGGTCGAACGGTGCGTGAATCGCGCTAGGCGGACAGGCCTGCGTCGATCACGAGTTCGGTGCCGGTGATGTACGACGAGTCGTCGCTGGCCAGGAACAACACGCCATTGGCCACGTCGTGAGGCGTGCCGAGCACTCCCGTCGGCACCGCCAGCTCGGCGATCGCTGCCGGATTGATTTCCACGATTCCGGTCTGTATCGCGCCGGGCAGCACGGTGTCCCAGATCGGGGTGTCGATGATGCCCGGGTGCACGGAGTTGACCCGCACATGCCACCGCTCGCGTGCGGATTCGAGGGCGACGCCCTTGGTCAACAGCCGCACGCCGCCCTTGGTGGCGTTGTAGCCGGCGAGTCGGGCGCTGCCCTTCAGGCCGGCGACCGACGACATGTTGATGATCGATCCACCGCCGCTGTCGCGCATCGGTGGGATGCAGTGCTTGATCCCGAGGAACACGCCGTCGAGGTTGATCGCCTGCTGGCGTTGCCAGTCGGCCAGCGGCATCTCGATGATGCTGCCACCGATACCGATCCCGGCGTTGTTGACCAGCACGTCGAGGCGCCCGTGTCGATCGACGACGGCGGCGGCGACGTCGATCCAGGCCTGCTCGGACGTGACGTCGTGGGTCAGGTACTCGGCGTTGCCACCAGTCGATGTGATGTCGGCGGCCACGGCGTTGCCGGCCTCGTCCTGGATGTCGGTGACGACGACGGTGGCACCCTCTTCGGCGAGCCGGATCGCACAGGCCCGTCCGATCCCCGAGGCGCCTCCGGTGATGATCGCCACCTTGCCCGCTACCCGACCCGTCATGTCATCCTCCTCGAACGCGAACCGCCGATCGTAACGAATCGGACCCGAGCGGCTCCGAGCCGACCCGGCCCAGGGCGAACGGGCCCGGGGTGATGACAGCGGCGTGGCTCAGCCGTCGTGGTCGTGGTCGTGGTCGTGGTCGTCGGGTTGTTCGATGGCGTCGATGAAGAGGTCGACGTCGGCGTCCTCGCCGCCGATCAGCCAGACGACGCTCGTCGTCGCTGTCGTCGTCGGTCCAGGGCATCACGCCGTCGACGTTGTAGCGATCGACGGTGATGTCGTCGTCGCCGTCCTTGATCGGGGCGATGATCGACAGTCTCGACGACGGCGTCACCCGGATGATGGCTGAGCATGTCGATCAGCTCGGCAACCGTGAGGCCTTCTCGTTGTTCGAGTTCCATGGCGTCCCCTTGTCCGTCGGGTCGTGTGGTCAGGATCGGTGGTCAGCGCGTGGTCAGGATCGTGGTCAGAAGTCGTCGCCGAGCCAGGCGCCGGCGTGCTCGAGCAGGTACAGACTGACATGTTTGCACCGATCGAGGGCCTGCGCGACGGACCGATCGTTGTTCATGTACACGTCGGCCAGGTCGAGGGCGATACGAGCGACGATCGAGAGGCTGCGCTCGGGAGCATCGGTGACGCTCGCGAACGAGTCGATCGCCGACACCTCGACCGGGCAGGTCGAGTCCGCCGACGCCGGCGACATCGGTGGCGAGCACCAGCAGGTCGGGCGGATGCGTGAGCGGCGGCAGCGTCCAGGTGAACAGCAGCGGGAAGGTGAAACCGGGCGGCGGATCGTCGTCGATGTCGTCCATCTTCATGACCTCGTCCTCGAACCCGAGCAGCGCCCGAGGGTCGACGTCGAGCGACAGGTGCAGGTCGATCGGGCCGGCGCACGCCTCTTCGGGGTGCAGGTCGACCTCCCACAGCTGACGCAGCGAGTAGGTCTCGACGAAGTGCCGTTCGTCGTGGACGTGGAACCCGTAGTCGATCGCCTGGCTCTTCAGGTCGGCGACGAATCCGGCTACGTCGATCACTGCCACGTTCAGGGACACTACCGTCAGCAAGCGTGATCGATCCCAAGCTGATCCAGGCCGTCGAGACACTGATGTCGGCAGCCGACGCGGTGGCAGCGGTGTTGGCGGCCACTACCGACTGGGGGGCGTCGGGAATGCGCGACGGCCAGTACGCCGTCGACCTCGACGCCGACGCGGCCTGTCTCGACGTGCTGTACGGCGCCGGTTACCGGGTGTTGTCGGAGGAAAGTGGGGTCACCGGGCCGCCGGCGTCTCGACATCGGCACCGATCGTGGTGGTCGATCCACTCGACGGTTCGACCAACGCCGTCGCGGCACGTTCCCTGGTACGCGCTCGGCGCTGTGCCTGGTCGACGACGACGGTCCGGCGGTGGGCGTGGTGGTGAATCATCCGACCGGCGAGCGTTTCAGTGCGGTGCGCGGCGGCGGGAGCGGAGTGCAACGGCTCGCCGATTCGTCCCACCGATGTGACCACGCTCGATTCGGCGATCCTCGGGATGTCCGGACTGCCGAGTCATCACTATGGCTGGAACCAGTTCCGGGCGATGGGTGCTTCGGCCCCCGACATCTGCGCCGTCGCCAATGGCGTCACCGATGCGTGGTGCGACATGATCGACGACGGCCACGGCGTGTGGGACTACCTGGCGTCGGTGCTGATCCTCGAGGAGGCAGGTGGCGTGTCGGCGGAGGTGTTCGGTCGTGAACTGTGCGTGCTGGACCCGGCCGCCCGCCGATCACCCGTCGTCGCCGCCACGCCCGAGCTGCTCGAAGCGGTGCTGCGCGAACGCCGGCGGTGAGCGCTGAGGCTCAGCCGATCTTGGCCGACTGACCACCGTCGACGGGGAGGCAGACACCGGTGATGAACGCCGCTTCGTCGCTGGCGAGGAACACGGCGGCGTTGGCGACGTCCCAGGCCGTGCCCTGATGCCCCATCGGTACGGCAGCGTCGCGCCGGGCGGCCAGCACGTCGCGGTCGACACCCATCGCCTTGGCGGCGGAGTCGACCCCGAGCGGGGTGTCGATCAGGCCCGGCAGGATGGCGTTGACACGGATGCCGTACTTGGCGTTGGTGACCGCCAGGTTCTTGGTGAGTGCGTCGATCCCCGCCTTCGACATGCGGTACGCAGCGATGTGGTTGGCGGCGACCGAAGCGATCGACGAGATGTTGGTGATCACGCCCGACTCCTGCTGTGCGCATCACCGGGATCGCCGCCCGGCAGATCCGCCAGAGCGAACGCAGGTTGACGTCCATGATGCGGTCGTAGGCCTCGTCGGTGAGCTTGTGGGGCGGCGCGTCGCCGGCCCCGATGCCGACGTTGTTGTGGAGCACGTCGAATCGGCCGAAGGCGGCCAGCGCCGCCTCGATGATCTCGCCGGGGGCGTCGTCGGCGGTGATGTCGATGACGAGGTGGCTTTCCACCCCGCTGCGAGTCGTGGACCTGGCGTTGTGTCTCTGCGAGCGCGTCGGCGTCGCGGTCGACCAGCAGCAGCCGTGCCCCTTCCTCGGCGAACCGGATCGCGGTCGCCCGCCCGTTGCCGATCGTCTGGCCTCGTTGCTGGCCGGCGCCAACGATCACTGCGACCTTCTCGTGCAAACGTCCGCTCATGGTGTTCTTTCCCCGTAGTCGCCGAACGGTCGGTCGCGCTCTCGCACCGCCTGGCGGAACCCGACGTCGGTCGAGCGGGCGACGAAGTCGAGCCCGTCCTGAGTGTGGCGGGCGACACCGTCGAACAGCGTGCCGAGCCGCCGCGACGACTTCGGGTCGTACATCTCGTCGGCGACCGCGTTCAGCGACCACGTGATCATCTCGAGCTGGGTCGACGGCACCTGTGCGATCCGCTGTGCGAGCGCCATCGCGTGGTCGTGCAGCCGGTCGTCGGGGACGACCTCCAGCACGGCGCCCATCTCGAGCGCCTGGAGGGCGGTGAACTCGTCACCGGTCAGCATGTAGCGACGGGCGTTCTGGAGCCCGAGGCGGGCCACCCAGTTCCACGGTGCTTCCGGAACGCCCCACACACGCGATGGGGGATATCCGAATCGGGCCGACTCGGCGGCGACGATCAGGTGGGCGTTGAACACGATGTTCGTGCCGCCGGCGATGCACCAGCCCTGCACGGCGGCAATCGTTGGCTTCGAGCAGTCGTGCAGCTTGGCCCACGTCGCGGCGAACGAGCCGATCATGTGCTGGTCGCGCACCGAGTCCCACACCCGTTCGTCCCGTTGTTCTTCGGCGGCCTGGGCCTCGGTCGACCAGTCGAGGTCGTAGCCGGCACAGAACGCCTTGCCTTCGGCGTCGAGCAGGATCACGCCCACGTTCGAGTCGCGTTCGGCGGCGTCGATCGCAGCGCCGAGCTCGTCACGCAGCTGTGGCGTGATCGTGTTGTACCGGTCGGGGCGGCACAGCGTCAGTCGTCGGACGTGACCGTGCGTTTCTTCTCGAACTGCTTCGCCCATGTACGCATCATCGCGGATGAACCAGTATCGGAAAGGTGTCAGACACCTTTCCGTTGTCGTCGGCTCCGCCGCCTCAGGCGGCTCGCCGGTTGGGTGGGCCGGTGTTGTGGATCGTGCCGTCGGGGAAGCTGATCGTGAGTTCTCGGTTCGGGCCGAACTGAAGGTTCCAGCCGTGGTCGTGGACTTTGGTGTGGTGGTGGGTGCAGATCGGCAGCAGGTTTGCGAGGTCGGTGCGGCCGCCGTTGCGCCACCAGATGATGTGATGCAGCTTGCAGCGGCTGTAGCGCACCGCGCAGCCGGGGATCGCACACGTCGAGTACAGGGCTCGCAACGCCCGTCGTTGGGCACGGTTCGCCAACCGGGTGGTGCGACCGAGATCGAGCTCACCCGGTGCATGCAGGATCACACCGTTGCGGACCACAACGGCATGCAGATCGGCATCGCCGCACATCTCGGCCAACACCCGATCGGGGAGTTCGACCGGGATCCCCCAGTCGACCGTCGGCCCGCCGGCACCGTTGGGTGCGTCGGCGTCGACGACGACGATCATCTCGGGTCGGCCTGGCTGGCCGACACCGGCCCCGCCCTCCAACACCAGGCGTTGGAACGCCAACGCCCGTAGATGCTGCTGTTTCAACACCGGATCGCTCGGACACGACTCGGGCGTCTGCTTCGGCGAACAGGGCTTGCACGGCGGTTTCGAGCCGGGCGTCGAGCCGGGCGCCGGTGAGCGGGTCGAAGCGGCCGTCGAACCGCCACATGCCCTCACCATCGGTCCACACCCGCAGCGACGTCTTGCGGCGCTGACGCTCCAGACGGTCGATCCCGTCGTCGCGTTCGGTCGCCCGGCTTCGAGCGCCAAGCGGCGCCGGAACTCCTCGACCGTTGCTGCGGATGCGACGTCGACCAGCCCGGCGACCCGCTCGAAATACTCGGCTCGTTGATCGTCGGTCAGCGGCTTGGCCTTCGACGTGATCGCATCGACATGACCAGCAGTGACCGCCGCCTCATCCAACGCGTCGGCGAAACCGGGCACCTTGCCCAACGTGTCGGCTCGCTCCTTCGCCTTGGCCGCATCGTTCAGCGAGGAACGTGTGCAATCAGCGATCGTCTTCTCCGGGAACGACACCTCCGCCGCCAACGCCGACGCCAACCGGGCATCAGCCGCAGCCAGCCACGACTTGATCTCAGCCGACGCCGTGATCGCCGACTCGATCACCGAGCGCCCGGCCCAGGAGCATCGCCACTGACCAACGACACCTCCCGCACCCGCTCGACCACCGACGAAACATCCATACCCCCATCATGACCAAGGGGTGTCACACTCTTGGCGGGCTCCCCGTCCATGATCGGCGAAACAGGTTCGTGATCGACCGATTGGAGAAAGCGTGGCGACGGTCACGGCGGGCGACGGTCACCGCGGGCGATCACCACCGGGTTGCGTCACCGCAGCGGCGCAGGCGGTGATCACGTCGGCCGCCGCCCTGGCGTCGTCCAGCGTGGTCTTCCATGACGACACGCTGATCCGCATCGCGGTACTGCCGTTCCATTGCGTCGGGCCACACCAGATCCGTCCGTCGCGCTGGATCTCGGCGATCAGGCGCTCGGTGGTCTCGCCGTCGTGCAAGCGCACCAGCACCTGGTTGAGCACGACATCATTGAGGATCTCGATGCCCGCCTGGCGTAGGTCGATCGGCGATCGCCACGGCGCAGTCGGATGCGACCTGCACCAGCTGGGCGACCCCCGAACGCCCCAGTGTGCGCAGCACCGACCACACCTCGATCTGGCGGGCACGTTGCGACGATTGGGGTGTGTGGTGCATCGCCTCGAAGCCGTGATCCGGCGGCAGGTAGCCGGCGACGGCGGCGAACGTGCGGCGCAGCGAGCCGGATCGGGTGACGAACGCGATTCCGCAGTCGTAGGTGACGTTGAGCCACTTGTGGGCGTCGGTCGCCAGTGAGTCGGCGCGAGTCAGGCCCTCGCACGAGCCCGGACCGGCTGGGATCGGCGAGCGCCCACAGCCCGAATGCTCCGTCGACGTGCAGCCAGGCCGAGCCGTGCTCGGCGACCCAGTCGGCGAGCGGGTCGAACGGGTCGAAGGCGCCGGTGTTCACCTCTCCTGCCTGGGCGCAGACCAGCACGGGACCGCTGATCGACCCGGGATCGGGCATCAGGTCGGCCTGGAGGCGGCCCTGGTCGTCAGCCGGGATGATCGTGACCCGATCGCGCCCGAGCCCGACCAGGCCGAGCGACTTACGAAGCGTGCTGTGTGCTTTGGCGCCGATGATCACGGTGATCTCTGGGGCACCGAACAGGCCGTCGGCTTGCACGTCCCAGCCATGATCGAGCAGCAACGCGTCGCGGGCGGCGGCCAGGCAGCTGGCGTTGGCGACCGTCGCTCCGGTGACGAAGGCGACATCGGTGTGGATCGGCAGCCCGAGCAGCTCGTTCAACCAGCGCCGGGTGATGTCGTGCAGCTTGGCGGCGACCGGCGACATGACAGGGAGCGCTGCGTTCTGGTCCCAGGCGTTGACGATCATCGAGGTGCCGAGTGCAACCGGGTAGGTGGCGCCGTTGACGAATCCGAAGTAGTTGGCCCCGGTACTGCCGATCGTGGCGGGTCCGCCGATGTCGGCGAGGATTGCCAGCGTGGCGGCCGGATCGGTGGGGTCGTCGGGCAGCGGCCCATCGAGTTCGGTCAGGCGGCCGATCGCCTCGCGTGTCGGGGTGGCGTGCCGATCGTCGATCGCTTCGGCGTAGCCGATCGCAAACTCGGCAGCGGCTCGAAGCAGAGCGATGTCGGATGTCATCCGTGCATCGTGACGCGTTGGGGGCGGGAACGCCAGGGGCTCGTCAGGCCGGCTTGAGCAGCACGAGCGGGATCTCGCGATCGGTTTCGCTTCTGGTAGCCGGCGTAGTTCTTGTACTGCTCGGTGACGATCGGCCACATTCGGGCACGCTCTTCATCGTTGGCGATGCTCGCCGTCATGGTCTGGGGCTCGCCACCCTTCCACCTGACCATGACCTCAGGGGTGTCGCGAAGGTTCAGGAACCAGGCCGGATGCTGGTCGTCTCCGCCCCGCGAGGCCACGATCACGATCGTGTCGTCTTCCTGGTGCGGCGACGTCAGCATCACCGATCGCGCTGTGCCGCTCTTTCGCCCCGTCGTGGTGAGTTCGAGCACGGGCATGTTGCCGGCGCTCCACCCGATCCGGCCATCGCTGACCTTCAGGATCGTGCGGTGCACGCTGTTCATGGTCTTGAGGACGAGATCGCTGGGCCTTCCGCGACGCTATCCGTGGATCGGCCGTGCCCGACCGGGCGGCGGCGTGGCCGAGTTGTCGGCGTCGCAGCCGGCCGCTGCGTCCTGATTCGCTGCCGGTAAGATTCGCCACTTGTTCCGGGCGCATAGCTCAGTTGGCTAGAGCGCTGCCCTTACAAGGCAGATGTCGGGGGTTCGAGTCCCTCTGCGCCCACCACATAACACCAGGTAGATCGCATGATTCTCCGGACGGCGAAACATCCGAAGTCAGCAGGTGGGTAGCGGGGTGGGTAGCGCAATTGCCACCTACAAGCCCGTGACCCGGCGCCGCTGGAACGGCGCCCGCGTCTGGTTCAGACCTACGAGGAGGCCTGAGCCCGCGGAAGGGCGACGCCCGGCGATCCGGTGGGATTCGGTTGCCGGCGCCGCCGCTGGTCGACAGGGTCGAGGGTCACGCCGGTTGAGACTCACGGCCGCGGAGCTCGCGCTGCGGCTCGGGTTGTCACGGTCAGCAGTTCAGAGGGCTCGGTCGAGGGACTACCCCTGGCGCTGGCCGACCGTATCGCTTGTGCGATCGGGCAGCCTCCGGCGCTCGTGTGAGCCACGACTGGTGGCCGCAGATCGACGATGACCTGGCGGAGTCGATGGGCCGGCGTCCGTCCCCTCAGGGTGTGCGGTTCCGTCGGAGGATCGCGATCACGTCTCATCGTTCCAGCCGGTCGCTTCGGACCACCCACAACCGATGTCACCGAACAGTGCGGCAGACCCGAAGGTCAAGCGGCACGCTTTCGTTGGATGTAGTTCTCGAGGTCGTCGATGGTGAGGCGGACGCTGCGGCCGATGTGGATGGGTTGGAGTTCGTGGTTCCAGATCAGTTCGTAGATGGTTGATCGGCCGACAGCAAGGAGTTGTGCTGCTTGGGGGATGGTGACGAGCAGCGGCGGTTGGGGTGTGTTGGTGTGTGGGGTGTTGTCGGTGTGTTTGTTCATGTCGACGATCGTCCGAAAGCGATGTCACGGATCACTACCCGACCTGGGCGGTCTGTTCCGGATAGGCGGTGCGGCTGCTGCCCGGATCACCACCCGGGTCACTACCCGTCAGTGCCCGGGCGGACTGATTCCGGGTTCGGGTACCGCCCGTGTGGCGGGTGTGGGTTGTGGGTTGTGCCAGTGGTGCGGGAGGTGTCCGTGTTGGTCGAAGTGGGTCGCGGCGCGCACGATCTGGGCGGCGAGTTCATCGAGTCGGGTAGCGGGAAGTCGAGCGTCGTGGTGGAGTTGGGTGAGGTGGTCGATGACCCATCCGGGTGGTGCGGTGAGCACGTCGTGGGCGATGGTGACGGCTCGCTGTTGTCGTGCTTCGGGGTGGTCGCCGATGCCGTAGCGGGCGAACAGGGCGTCGGCGCGGTGGGCGCGGCGGGCGGCGCCCAGTTCGCGGCGCACGGCGCGTTGTCCGGCTTCGACCGCACTGCGTTCTGCGGTGGTGGCGCGGGTGGCGACTTGGTCGAGGTGATGGAGTTGTTGTTCGAGTTGTCGGACGGGGTCGTTGGTGACGGCGTCTTGGTCGATCTGGGCGAGGCTGCGATCTTCGCGATGGTCCAGGGTGGGGGCGAGTTGGGCGAGCGCCGCGAGGGTGGCGGTGATTGCTGGTGGTTGGGGTGTCGGCCAGTGGGCGAGTGGTGGTTGTGCGGCGATGAGGGTGTTGATCTGTTCGAGCTCGACGACGTGGGGCCAGTTGGCGATGATCCAGTCGCTCCTGGCGTGTTGAGCGTGCGTGGCGGCGACGAGGTGCTCGTGGAGGTCGACGGGGTCGGCGTGGCTGGTGGTGAGTCGTTCGATGATGTGGCGTTGGTCGGGTGGCGCGGTGCGCATGAGTTGTTCGAGCTGGTGGCGGCGCTCGACGAGGTCAGCGGGAGTTCGTGTCGTCGGGGCGAGGGTGGGTTGTTGGTGGCGGTCGTTGAGCCAGATCCGGTCGTGGAGGGTTCGTAGCATGACGTGTTGCCACTGGCTGGTGGTGTCGGGGTGGTCGGGTCGGGGTCCGAGCCCGGTTGTCGAGTCGTCGAGGCGGTGGAGGGTTCGGTAGTGGGCGAGGCGGCGTGTGGTGTCGTCCCAGACGGCGGCTCCTGGGGCGTCGGTGGGTCGTGGGCCGAGCCAGCTGGTCAACCAGTCGGGTTGGTCGGCTCGGAGCTGGTGGGCGGCGCGTTCTGTCGCGACGTTGATGGCGCGTTGGTAGCGGGTGGCGTCGCCAGGGGAGAACCCGCGGGTTGCGAGTTCGGTCGCCCACTGCTGTTCGGCGGTGTAGACGGCGGTGGCGATCCGCTCGAGTGTCGTCGCTGCGGTGGGGGTGGGTTCGACGGGGTCGGGGTGGTCGATGACGACGAGTTGATCCCAGCCGAGGGTGCGGGTGGCGCAGCGACCGTGGTCGTTGACGAAGTGGACGTCGCAGACGCCGGCGCTGTCGTCGAGCGCGACGATCGTGCCGATGTTGTCGCGGTCGAGAGCTCGCACGCGTCGGCCCTCGACGAGGAGCATCCGGGCGGCGAGCGCACGCTCGAACTCGGAGCGCAACTCGACCGGATCCGCGCACCGTGCTGCCGTGACCTGTTCGGCTTGGCGTGCCTGTCGAGCGAGGGTGACCAGTTCAGGAACCGGGACGCTGGCGGCGAGCTCAGCGATCTGGGCGGCGTCGGGGTCGTCGGCGCCGGCGAGTGTTTTGGCGCCGGAGCGGTGCATGCGGGCCACCAGCTCGTGTTCGGGGATCCGGTTGGTGTCGGTAGGGAGTGGGATGCCGGTGTCGTGGCGTTCGATCTCGGCGGCTTGGGTAGTGGTGGCGTAGATCCAGGCGCTGAGTCGTGCCCGAGACAACGCGACGTAGATCCCCTCGCGGTAGAGGCCGGCGGGGCCGATCAGCAGGACGTGGTCACAGGTGACCCCTTGGGCCGTGTGGATCGTCGACGCGTAGGCGTACTCGACCCAGCCATCAGCGACGTAGCTGCGGTCGAGCACCACCTGTTCACCGGTCGACAGCGTGACGTGGACACCACGATCGTCGATGCCGGTGATCGTGGCGCGCATCCCGTTGTCGACCCCGAACGCGGTGCCATTGGCGAGGTGCTGGCCTCGGTCGTTGCGGCGCAACAGCACATGGTCGCCGGGCGCGAACTGGTGCTGGTCGATGACGAACTGTTGGGTGATGTCGATCTCGCCGGACTCGATCAACTGCTGGCGGGCGATCCGGTTCAACCGGTGGGCTTCGGCGCGGGTGCCGGAAAGCATCAAGGTGTCACCGCTGGATCTGAGCGCACACCAGTCCGCGATCGCACGGTCGTGCACGCCGGCGCGGTCATCGGCGATGATGACACGGTCGTGGTCGCGGTAGGCGGCGAACGCGGCGGTGACGTCGCCGTGGCGGAGCCGATCGAGCGCGGTCTGTTCCCACTGGTGTTGTTGTCGGCGATTGACCGTCAGTTCTGCGACCCGTCCGGCGAGGGTGTCGAGGGTGGCTCGGAACCCTCCGCCAGCGGCGACCTCGGGGAGTTGGTGATGGTCGCCGACCAAGATCACTTTGGCACCGATCCGTGTCACCTGATCGATGACATGGGCCAGATCGCGAACCCCGACCATCCCGGCCTCGTCGACCACGACCACGGTCGTGGCGTCGATCTGGCGTCGTTCGACGAGATGACGGGCGATCGTCGTCGACTCGATCCCCGCCCCGGCCTGCAACTCGCGAGCGGCCCGCGCCGACGGGGCGAGACCGATCATCGTGAACCCGGCCTCCTCGTACAGCGCACGGACCGTGCCCAGTGTGTGGGTCTTGCCGGTCCCTGCCCGACCGACCAGCACCGCCACCCGATCACCAGCCGTCACCAAACGCTGCGCCGCGGCGGCCTGATCGGCTCCGAGCGTCGAACCGGCAACGATCCGGTCCACCTGTGCCGGGTCGAGCACCCCGACCCCAGCGCAGACACCGTCGGACAGCTGGCATACGAGTCGCTCCTCCAGCTGCAGCAATGACCGTGTCGTGTAGGACACGTCACGGTCGTCGAACACCATCCGACACGACGCCCACACCGGCATCGCTTCGGCCGCGTGGTCGCCGATCGGGACCACCGCCGGTGAGGCGAGCGCCCGCTGCACGGTCGAGTCGACCACCTCGGCCGAGGTCGATGCCGGCAGTGCCGAGCCGATCGCCCGGGTCAGATCGAACCGGGTGAACGTCCCGTCATGGGCGGTCACCCGGGTTTCGAGCAGCCAGTCGAGCCACTCATCGAACTCGACCAGCCGTGTCCCCACATGTCGGACACCGTCACGCCACACCACATCGTCGACCAGAAGCCCAGACAGCGCCGCCGGCGTCCCGGCGGCCAGGAGTTGTTCGAACTCGGCCGGGCCCCAGCCGAGCGCATCGGCACGTTGATGCCACACGGCTTCGATCGCGGCGAACTCGCCTGGCACCTGCTTGGTGCGGCGCGTCGCCCGCTGCGCCACCCCCGCCGCCACCGACCCCGATGCGCCGTGGGTGTCGAGCCATTCGGCGATCTGTTCGTGACGCTGCGAGAACGCCCGCAGCACCGGTTCGGGGATGCCGGCGATCTCAGCGGTGTCCTCGTGCACCGGCCCCCACTCGACACCCAACACCTCCGACAACTCTCGGCGCATCGCCGTCTGGAACACGGCCCCACCCGTGCGTGCCGTCTGATAGATCGCCGTCCCATCGAGTGCTGACCAGCGACCATCGATGCCCTGGGCGAGGTTCGCGACCAGCACATGCCAATGCAGATGCGGATCCCCTTCCCGTGACGTGCGATGCCGAAACCCGGCAGCCACGAACCCGTTCGCCACCATTCGCCGGGTGCCCCACCGTGCACCCCACGCTTCGCGGTTCTCGGCCTTGTTCGTCCCCCGCCGCACGAAACACGCCTCGCGTTCCAACCAGCCCAACGTCTCGGTGAGTGCCGCCTCGCACGCCCCCACGATCAGATGCTGGACCCGGCGATCCCCCAGCGCATAGGCGACCGACACCGACTTGGGGACCGCGAACGTGAGATCGAACCCCGGCACCCGCCGCCGGTGCGCCCGCAACGTCGACCCGTTCGGCGACAACCCCGTTCCCGGCGCCAACCCCGCCAACACCGCCCGCAAATCGACAGGATCGACCTCGCCCGTCAGGCCCAGCGCCGAGATCCCGCCGCCTGCCCAGACGCCCGGCGCCTCACCCGAACCCGTGTAGTACTCGTCCAGACCTGACGCCACCTGCGCCACGTAATACGCCTCGGCACCAACCCGGAGCTTCCAGACAGCCTCCACACATACACATGCCTCCCGAAACACGGTTCTGTGACGCAATCCGACCAAATTTTCTTCGATCTGGCACATATGCACCCCATAGGGTGCCCGGACGGCGGCGCCGACATGAGTGGCGTCGACCATCCGTCGACGACGTCTCCGAACCCGTCCAAGGACGAGTCTCAGTAGGTGAGCGGCCTCGATCTACCCGCCGGCCGACAACGTCAACCCTGCTCCCCGGCCGGACCCGATCGGCTCACCGAGCGACGTCCTCGCGTGCCCCAACCCGCACTTCGACAACTCGTCCGCGAGATACAGATCGCCGGATCCGCGTGCTGTTTCTGGGTGATCGGGAACGTTCTGCGTGCGTTCGGCTGGTGTTATGCGCTGGTTGCCGAGGGCCTGTCCGCGGCCGACGTCCAGTTCGAGTTTGTTGTGGTCGCGGGCCTTGCCGGCGCTCCGTACGGAGCTTTCAGCACACGACTCGGCCAGGGGAGATCGACGCGGCGCGTGGTGCGGGTGGTGTTTGAGCGTCACGACGAGTATCTGTTGCGGTGGATGCGATCTGCACGATCGGCGTGCGTGACGAGAGCACGGGGTGTGGGTGCGCGCGGGGACCGTTGCCGGGCAGCGACCAGGTTTGATGACCGACGTGGGCGAAATCGTGAGCTTCACCGAGCGAACGAGATCTTGAAGTCCACAACACGTCGAGCCTCGCGTTGTGGACGTCGCGAGGATCGCCTATCAGGTTCTGCCGCTCAGTGTCGGGGGTGCCGGTTGGCCAGCGTCAGGGGATCAATCAGCGGTGTCGGCGCTATCTGTGTCGCTTCGCTTGCGCCAAAACATCAGCATCGCACCGACGCCCGCAACAGCAGCAGCAACCTTCGCCCAAGTGGACTTCATGAGAAACTCCCTTCCCTGTTCATCGCCCGGACGAAGTCCGGGCGAAATATCAACGATCCACAGCGAGCCGGCCACCCGGCTATGTCGAGAGTCACTCGACGTAGAGCGTGTCGTCGCGCTCGACGACACGGCCCCGCCCGAGCGGTAGCACCGATGTCAGAGCTTTGAAAGCGGCTCCGAGGCCTGGGATCTTGGCGAATACTCCGTGGGGTCCGAGCACCATCTTGCCGCTGTTGATGTCGTACTTGGAGCTGTGCCACGGACACACCAAACAACCTGCCTCGTCGATACTGCCATGGGCGAGGTCGGCATACAGGTGTCGGCACCGCCGGGTGACCGCAAACAACTCGCCGTCGACGTTACCCACGGCGTAACGGCCGGCCCCGTGCACTGTGCCGGGGGTGAGATCAGACACCGGCCCCACTTCAACACCGTCAGACATTGGCTGCAACCTCTCGTGGCGGTTCCCGAACACCTTGATCTTACTCTTCGGTGCCGTTCCCGTGCCGGTGGGTACTCCGCTCGACTCAGCAATCCCGGTGTCTCCGACGAGTTGATCGAGACGTTTCGGTCGTCGTCGTCGACGGTCGGCCGATAGCCGCGACGGTGCCGCCATGGTCGATCTAGGTTTGGCGTATCGATCACCGGGTACACGCGATCGAGGGGCCGGTTCAACCAGTCCCCGAGCTCGTCGAGGACCCGGTCGGTGAACTTCGAAATCGTCTCCCGGCTGATCTCGATGCCATACACCTCGGCCGATGCGCTTCGACCTCACCGATCGTCAACCCTTCGCGGTGAGTGAGACCACCATCGAGTCGCGTGGGACCTCCAACTCGACCGGGCCGACCTCAGTGATCTCTGTCTTCGATAGTGATCTCTGTCTTCGATCAGGTCCCGTTGCGCGAGTTGCCGTGGTTGCGGCCCTCGACGGGGTGCTTCGGATAGCCGAGATGTTCTTCTATCTCGACCTCCAACCCGGTCTCGAGGACCTGCTTGGTGAGTTCCGAACCCAAACCATCAGGGCCGACCAAGCTTTTGCCATCGGCACGAGCCTGATCGACGAGCTGCTCCGCGAGTGCCCGATCCGCCGCCTCGAACGCCAATAGCGGTTCAGAGCGCGGTGCCAGTGTGCACGGATCGGCGGAGCGCTCATCCCTTCCGATGACAATCGGCGGCTCAACAGCGGGTTGTGAGATCCGATTCGCCTTCGGTGGATGCTGAACGGGTCAAGTAGGTCTCGTATCGCTCGAGCACAGCCGCATGCAATCGCTGGCGGGCAGTTTCGACCTCGAGCAGGTTCGTGCCGAGTTCTGCCTCGGTTCGTTCGAGCTCAGCGGCGAGGCGCTCGTCGCGGAAGACGTCGCGAATCCATCGAGAGTAGTCGTGATTCGTGGCGTGGTGGACGATCACGGTTGACTCGCAGCGAGCGAGTTCAAGGCATAGGTCGCGTAGGTTGGCGGCAACCGCACCGGTCAATTGGTCGTCTTCGTTGCGGAACACGAACCGGCGATCGGCGGGGAGCTCTCCGGTCGCGTACTTGTGCCAGTGGCGAACGTGAACCGTCAGCCGGACCTCGGGGCGGAACTGGCGCAGCGAGCCAGGGTCGCTAGCCGTCGACAACAGCGCGTGGCCGACAGGCAGTGCAACGAATGCGTCAATCACGTCGGTGAGTGGCAATCCAGAGAACAAGGCTGTGGCTGCGACAACAGGATCGTCGGCCTCGAGCCCGTTTGGCGCCAGCGCAATGAGGATGTCGATGCTTTCGCTGGCCTCTGTGCACAGTTCGGTGGGATGGTACGTGATCAGGCAATGACCCTTGCGGGCAGGAGCGAACAGCTCTCGGGCTGCGCCCTCGTCGGCGAAAGACTCATGGGCTTCGTCGACGATCATCCAATGCGGTAGCCCCCGTTCAGAGCGCAGGTCACCGAGCCGGGGTGAGCCGTTCGCTGTACCAAGCCTGCCTGTCGGCACCAGAGAGCTGGGACAAGTCGACGATCACGCTGGTTCCGTGGCGGCCGAGCATGTTGCGTACGAGTTCGGCCGATGGCAGCGGATCATGACCGCCGATCCGCACAACGTCATGGAGATCGGCAAGAGCCGTGTGGTCACCTTCGGGGTCGATGACGACCACGCTGTAGTCAAGTCGAATCAGCCGTTCGGCGATGAGTCCTGCGAGGTAC
>CAVOWX010000019.1:0-73873 GCA_963700265.1 uncultured Acidimicrobiaceae bacterium
CGATGTCGTCGCCCGCCACCGCCCACGAGTCCACCGTCCCTCAGCTGCCGGTCACGACTCGGGCGTCGGAAGCGACCTCGCTGGCTCGATGCCAGGCCTCGGCGGCGTCACGCTCGGTGGGCGCTGGGCCATTTTTCGTGCGGCCGTCGGTGATGCCTTGTTCGAGGCAGTATTGCTCGATTTCCAGGGACAGCGCCGACCCGAGGCTCTGTCCTTGGGCCTGTCGATCGGGCGCTTGGCGTGGGTCTTGGTGATGTAGGTCGGTGGGTCGTGGACAACTCGGTTCGACTGGAACAGGATGGTTCTCGGACCCCAACCAGGGTTCAGACGGCAGAGCTCAACGATGCGGACCTCCACCTCCGGTCGCATCTGATGCGGACACGAACCCGGCGTCGACACATGATCCACCAGGCCGGCGATCCCGTCAGCCGCATAGCGCCGCAACCAGCGATGCACCGTCTGACGCGTCACCCCGAGCCGAACCGCCACATCGGTCACCGTCGAAGCGTCGTTCAACACCTCGAGCACTGCCTGATAGCGCTGCTCCACCAGCCCCAACTCCACCAACACGATGACGACCTCCCCGGACTCAGACGACCCTGCAGGTCATCATCGAAGAGGCTCAGCACCGACAAAAGAACCAATCAGGTGTGAACGCAGGTACCGGAGCCAGTGTCGCCCAGGTACCGGAGCCAGTCCCCAAAGTGGAACACAACTACCGGAGCCAACATGTCCACTATGAACCGGGACAGCACACCGATGTATTGCTGACATGTGCTGACAAATCGCGGACAAACGGCAATGACCAGGGCTTTCGCCCTGGTCATTTGGTGTCGAAGGGGGGACTTGAACTCCGGAAAGCCGATTGTCCGTGGTTGTCCGCTGATGTCCGTGGTTGGCCGTTACACCTGGTCAGGGGGTGTTCTACGTGACGCCTCGTGCCGTCTGGTGATGTCTGATACCCGCTAGTTTCGTCCAGTTCGCGGACAACCTGCTGACAAACTGCTGACAAGCGACATCATCGGTCCGAGTTCTGTCGACGACGGTCCAAAACTCCGCGGTTGTGCCGAGCTGGAAACCACCCCGGCAGGACCGCTCAGTTTCAGCCGTCATCGACACCAGCGATTGGGCAACGGTCCACTGATTGGATCAGCCGACTGAGTGCCGCTAGTGGATCTCCGATCCCAAGCAGACGCGGGCGCTACCATGCATCTGTTCACACGATCGGATTGACTGCGCGGGAAGGACGTTGAATGACGAGCCTCGCCCTCTCAACGAGTAGGGCTGAGCAACGCTCCCAAGCGATATCGTCCGGACGCGCCCGGAGCCGTGTACTCATATGTCTGCACCGGGCCCAACGTGTTGAGAAGCTGCCCGACAAGTACGGCCAGACCGGGCGGAACGGCCATGAAAAGGTGAATCGTGCCGATCGGCTTGAATTCGTGACGTGCTCGCCGTATCGATTCGACGATCGTGCGTGCTGCACCACTTGCCTGACCCGGTGTGGCAAGGTCCACATGCTGATAGTTCGGTCCGTGCACATCAACGATCGCGCGGAACTTCGGGCAGCTCCTCTTGCGTCGCCTGGAACGCGGTGCGCACGTCTTCGGTGACCGACACCAGAACGGCTAAATCTTCGGCATCCGTGAGCGCCGCCCGGGGTGTAGCCGTCAGCTCACTCAACTCAGCGCGCGACAGAAAGGCTCCACGCCTGCTCGCCCCTTCCATGGGTGAACTGCATCCATGTGAGCGGTTGCTCGCGAAGCGAGAGAAATGCCTCGCCGAAAGCGACAGCCGCTGGAATGGCAGCCAAACCTCCAGCCACCACAGCGCGTCCGGGAGCGTGAACTCGGATCGATTCGGCCGCGAATCGCACTGCTGGAAGCAGCACGTCCGACCAGACTTCGGGCGGAGCGACCCGATCCTCGAATCTTTGCCACCAGTCGAACGCCAAGGCAGTGCCGGGCCGAAAGGGAGCCTGCCCACGGGTATCGAATGTGACGTGAAGTGGCTCTCCCGGCGGGAGCGCCTCGTGGATCGCCTTGATTCTCGACGTAAGCACGCAGCGCGTTACGTGCACAGTATCGCTCTGTGAATCATCGTCAATCTTCAGAATGTTCCACCCCTCGAGCGATCTCCCCGGCAAGTACTTGCCCACAGTGCGCGCTCCAGCGATGTGGTCGATTCCACCGGCAGCGACTGGTATCAAGAAGAACGAATCGCCGGCATCGATGCGGTCAACCAGGCACGGCGCTTCAACGCGGGTGATGACGGGACTGTCTGCGACTTCTTCGGTCAGCCACATCACCCCGTTCGCAGTCTGTGGATCCTGGAGCGTACGCCGAAGCACATCCTCGGTTGGGCCGGGACCCAGTTCCGTTGTGTCAAGCCAAGTCGGAATGCCATGGTCGTGATGGGAAGCGACGAGCGCAGCCACCTCCGAGGCACGGACCCTCCGATAGCTGATGAACGATCGGCCCGTCGGATCAGTCAACATGTTCTCATCACGGCACCAGATTGCCACGCCGGGACTCAGCTGCGCAGCCAAGTGTGTGACGTCCAGGAACTCGGCCCCAACCCCCTGACGACCGTTGGTCGCTGTCCGGTCGAAACTGACCGAACACGAACTTCACTCGGCACGGGCCCTGAACGATATCTCGGGAGACTGCAGCCAGTCGAGGTCGAACGCTGTGCAGCTACCCCCAGCCCTTGATGCAGTCGGTTCGGATGTCGCGAAGAGATTTGTACGGGGCCGTGATCGACCAGTCAACCCAATATGAGATGTGACACTTGTAGTTCTTGTTGAATGCCGGGTTCTGCTGATAGCAGCGTCCGGTCGCCGTCGAGCACACAAAATTGTTCAGGACCGTGGCACTCACGCCAATCGCCTGGGCGGGAGGTGCTACCCCGGCCACGGCGGATCCGCCCACGATTGTTAGGGCGAGAACAGCTCGCCAGAAAGCCTTCATGACTTCATGCCTCCTTCGGTTCTGAGTTCCATGATCGAACACTCCTCCCGTTCAAACCTGCAGTCAAGACCGTGACCATGGGAATGTTGGTGAGGACTCGGTCAATGCCCCCGGAGGTCGTAAACGAGGCGGCATGGCGCAATGTCCAGGTTGCTGATGGCGGCAATCGAGTTGTAAGCGCTCAGCGACCGAAATCGCCAATCGGCAACCAGAATTACTCGATACGCAGGCCTGAGATCGCCCGGGAGATTGAGGTGAGCCCTTCGTAGTGGTCCAGATGATACGTCCCCCTGGGAGTGACCCGTGGGAGTGAGATTCAGGACCGCCGGGCTCGCCGCGATCGATCGCGATCAACAGTCGGGCGATCGTGGTCGACGTGATGCCAGCCGCCATCGCTAGTTCGTCGGCGGCGACGCCGGTGTGCGCGGCGCCGATCACCCGATAGCGAGCCCGCTCCCATGCGTCGCGTGCGGTTGCGAACGCGTATGTCTTGCCGGCCCCGGCCGGGGCGGTCAGCACGTCGACGCCGTTGCCCGACGTCGTCATCTGGATCACCGCCGCCACCTGTTCGTCCGACAGGCTCCGCGACCCGCGAAGTGCGGACAACACGATTCCTTCGTCACACACCGCCCGTCCGGCTTCGAGGAGATCGTGCGCGGTTCGCAGGGCGTGCCGTTCGGTGTCGAGCAACTCGAACGTGGTCCATCGCTCCTGGGCGGGCAGCGTCGAGATCGTTCGACCCGATGCGTTGCGAATCACGTCACCCTTGCCGGGGGCGATCTCGTGCAAAGGTGCTGTCTCCATTCGATCGATCAGCAGCTCGACGAGATCCTCGATCTGCTCGATCGGTGCGCCGGCGGGAAGCGCATCACACCACGCTCGGAGGATCTCGTTGCGCTGGAACGACGAGTCGTGTGCTGTCAGACCGGCGGCGCCGAGCAGCCGATCCTCGATGGTCTGGCGTTCCGAATCGTTCATCGGCACCGGCTCGGCGCGACCGATCGCATCGCGCAACCGCGCCGGGTCGAAACCCATCTCCTCGGCCCGCTCGGTCCACCAGGCGCGGAGTTGGGTCACGCCTGGGTCGGCTTCCTTCTTGCGTCGCGTGTCGAGCGCCGCGATCATCGCCGCCTTCGGCGAGTGCTGGTTGCGGACGAGCGATCTCGACATCCGCGATCAGAGCGCTCGAGACCGCGTCAGAGGAATGGCAAACCGCTTGCGCATGACGACCAACGCGGAGTTCGCCCCCTTGTCCGTTCTGGTCCTTCAACGGGACCAGATCGAAGGCGCCGACGAGCAACTCATTCGTGATGGAGTGAGAGCCGTCGGGCAGGTCTCATTCGTCTACTTCGACGGAGAATCGTGGAACCGAGACTACGAACGCCCGGGCTGACGACAATGGAGAAATACAACGCCGCCTCGACGCCGAACGAGTTGTGCATCGGACTCTCCCTGGCGCATTGACCCGAAGCACGTCCGCGAGTGGTCAATCCTAAGACTTGATACGCGAGAGAACCTCCACGAGGCGCCGGACCTCCTCGTCGGGATCAGCGTGCAAATCTGCTCTGTTGTATGTCGCCCAGGGTTCGGCCGCCACCGATGCTGTGATCTGGTACTTCGCATGGCTCCAGCACCACTGGGATGAACCAGGCTTGGTCATGTGGTCGGAGTTGCAGTTCGTCGATTGCGAGCATGATCTCGCGCCGTTGATACGTCCTCTGCTTCGCCACCGCCTGCTTCGAGAAGCATGCCAGGAAGAACGTACCTGACTTGATGGCTCGCCGGATCTCTGCCTCCCAGATCGAGCCGGGAGGGAGGTCATTCTTGTCTCGCCAGTATGAGATCTCGGCCTTGTCAAGCCTCTCGCACAGCCAATCGATGCGCTCCGCGTCTTCGTGCACGTACGATATGAAGACGTCGCGTTCGTGTACCATGACACCTCTATCATCCGGGAGAGTAGAACGAGCCCTCTGAAGCGATTCACGAATTGCGCTGAGACTCTCGGTAGCAAGAAGCGAGTCGATTCTTTCCCAATCGCCTTCAGCGGTGCCGTAGATCTTCGAGCACCTGGGCAGCCTCTGAACGCAGCGCCTGAGGAGACTCAAGGTTCTCCAGTATCTGCAGAGCGGTCGCGCACGCCGAACCTCGATCGAGCAGGCCAGCGTCCCTGATCGCATTTGAACGATCGACCGTCGGCTGCCCAAGGTCACGAGCCACTTCCAATCGACGATCGGCGAGTTCGAAACCAAGGCGGTCCAGCGGCTCGTTCGCAAGGGCCCGAGAACGACGCGCATCGTGGACTGCTCGAACCAACAAGCCGGCATCACCGGCCGCCGTGCGTAACCACTCGCACGCTGCCACGAGCAAGCGCTCGTTCGGGTCTTCCAAGAGGTCACGCGCTACATCCTCTGCCTCGTCCGGAAGAGAATGAACGCCGAGTGTTGTCGAGACCTGGAGAAGCGCAACGAGCTGTTCAGTCGGGATTCGATCAGCCTGCGCTCCGCGGCGGGAGACGAACGCTCGTCGGATCTCATCCGCCACCAAATCGGCACGTTCGGATGCGGCCAGAACCTCAAGGAACGATCTATAGATCTTGTCCAAACGCCAGCCCGGGTGAATGTCGACGAGGTCACCGTCGGCCAGCGTGTTAGCGAGCGAGCGCACGACGCGTAGTCGCGTTTCTGGATCGTCAGAGTTCTTCGCCCCGGCGAGCAGGGCAGACGGATGGTCTTCCGCAATATGAGCGACTGCATCGTCGTCACGGACTGCACGGGAAGGAAGCCACTCAGGAAACGGATCGGGCGCTACGCCGAGCACTCCGGTCCAGAACGAAGCAACTGACACTCCGTCGAGCACGCCGAGCATCGAATCGACGATCTCACCGACTTCGCCCTCGCTCGCACTTCCGAGAACGCAAGCGCAGATCCTTCCGAGGTTCGACACTGATCTATCCGTCGAGCACTGGCCGGCGAGCGGTACAAGGTCATCAACAACCAACCTGGCCGCCAGATCATCGGTGCGCTCCACCGGCATTCCGATCGAGTTCAACTCGAACAGAGCATCCCGCGCTTCGCCACGCTCCGCTCCTTGCAGGCCCTTAGTCAGTCGGGTGTGGATCGGCTGAAGCTCATCAGAGCTGAAGACGTCGTAGGCCCAGCGCCCGAATTCCCGCAAAGCAGTCACCGAGAGCGAAGCTGCAGCCGTCGTCAGCACGATCAGGCTTGTCGCTGTGTCAATCTCATCCCGCTCAAGAAACGAAACGAGCCGATTCCGTTTAAAAAGCACGGCTACGAGCCCTGAAGGTGAGGCGTCGGTGAGAATCTCCGAACGGAGTGCAGGGTCCCAATTCGCAGCTATCAACTCCGCCAGCGACCGATCCGTCAGCCTTGGCAATGTGGCAGCAACATGACTTGCGGCGACGGCTCCGGCATTGGCTGGGGATACGACAGCGACGAGACGCTTCACGATCATGTCCTGTTCGCCCGCCTTCAGTGGCGCAGTGAACGAGTCCAGAATCTCCGCTGTCTGACCAGCCGACAGCCCTTCGAGGCTGTCGAACACAGCAGCTCGCCGGCCTGCTTCATTGGACGCTGCGAGCCTCATCAATGCAACAAGTCGCAGCGCGGGATCACCGCCACCTTCGGCGATCCGTTGTGCCAGGTCCAGACCAGACTCCCCAGCAGCCAGCTTCAGAAGCTTCTGGCGCACGATCAGACCGTGGCTGCCGGCGGGATCGTGCGCATGCATGAAGCCATCCAGTTCCTCGTCAAAATCCTCCGGGATGTCGATCGTCACTTCGAGAGACGGGTGAATCTGCGCCATCAGCCCTTCGTCAGCGGGACGAGCGATCATCATCGCGAGCAACCATCGCGCTGCGTCGGGATCGCTCGATGCCTTGGTCAGCTCTGTAACCGCATCGGCAGCTCGCTCGGTCCCGCATAGTGAGGCGAGGGTCAAGTACTCGCGGGCAGCCGACAGCCGTTGAAGATCCTGAGAGGCGCGGTAGTCGCCTGTTGGTATGTCTTGTCCGCCGTCATCCATCTCGATGGCCTCAATATAGATCGCTCGGCCAACCGACAATCTCAACTCCTTCACGCCCGAAGCGCTACCGCCGCCTCGCCTCGCGATGAATAGATCGCCATGCTGACAAATGGGTCTTCAAGGCCAGATGACCACTCCCGAAATGCCAACAACCAGGGCTTTTGCCCTGGTTGTTTGGTGTCGAAGGGGGGACTTGAACCCCCACGCCCATAATAGGGCACTAGCACCTCAAGCTAGCGCGTCTGCCATTCCGCCACTTCGACGTGACTGGTTGTTGAGGCTATCGCCGAATCAGGCTCGGACGAACAGGAAACTCAGGGCAACCACCGTGAGGATCCACACCAGTGCAAACACGAACGTGATGCGGTTCAGGTTGCGCTCGGCAGCCGTGGAACCAAGTGCCGCGCCGCCGCCACCACCGAACATGTCGGAGAGACCTCCGCCACGTCCACTGTGGAGCAGAATGCCGCCGATCAAGGCGAACATGGACACCACATTGATGACCAGAACGATGTACAGCATCACGTCACGCACAATCATCGATGCTACCTGGTCGGGGCCGACTCCGGCCGCCACGCATGCCGCCTGCGAATCGACACCGACGAACACCCGCTCGGCGGGCTGTGGCCAGGGTGACGATCAGCTTTCAGAAGTCAACGCAAGTATCGCGTCGCGCTCGGTACGACGTAGCCGCTGAGCATCGGGGTCGGGCACCGGCACCGCCGCCAACAGACGACGCGTGTACGGCTCGGTCGGGGCATTCAAGATCTGCTTGCGCGACCCGAACTCGACCAGCTTCCCGTTCTCCATCACGGCGATCCGCGAGGCGAGAATCTCCACGACAGCCAAGTCGTGCGAGATGAACAGGCACGCAAAACCGATCTCTTTCTGAAGATCGCTGAACAGGTCGAGCACCCGCGCCTGCACCGACACGTCGAGCGCCGACGTCGGCTCGTCGGCGATCAGCAGCTTGGGTCGGAGTGCCAGCGCTCTGGCAATTCCCACCCGTTGGCGTTGCCCACCCGACAGTTCGTGTGGGTACCGGTTTCGCAGGTCCCGGAGGAGTTCCACTTGATCGAGCAGCTCTTCGACCCGGCTGTTGATGTCGGACTTGCTCCAACCGGCGAGCAGCAACGGCTCCCCGACCGACTCCCCGATCGGCAGTCGCGGGTTGAGTGACGAACCAGGGTCCTGGAAGACGAAACTGACGTCCTGACGAACCAGGCGAAGCGTCTCCTTGTTGATGTCGACCATGTCTTGATCGAGCACCTTGGCCGTGCCTTCGCAGAACGGAAGCAACCCGACGATTGCGCGACCGACCGTCGTCTTACCCGAGCCCGACTCCCCGACGAGCCCGACGATCTCACCTGGCTTGATGTCGAGTGAGATGCCATCGACCGCCCGAAACGCGGGTGTACGGCCGCGCTTGGGATACTCGATGGCGACGTCGACCAGGTCGACCGTACGAGGACCGACCGGTGACGCAGCCGCAACGGCCGCATCCGTGGCGGCACGCTCAGCTGCTTGGTCTTGCTCGACGATCTTGCCCAGGAACGGGACGGCTGCAAGCAGCTCTTGCGTGTACGGGTCCTGTGGTCGATAGAACACCTGCTCGGCAGTTCCGGATTCGACAATGATTCCGTTCTGCATGACGAGCACGCGATCGGACATGTCGGCGACGACGCCCATGTCGTGCGTGATCAGCAGGACCCCGGCGTCGATGCGGTCGCGCAGGTCACGCATCAACTTGAGGATCTCCGCCTGAACGGTCACATCGAGCGCTGTGGTCGGCTCGTCGGCGATCAGCAACTTCGGATCGAGAGCGAGCGCCTGGGCGATCATCGCCCGCTGACGCTGCCCGCCGGACAGCTGGTGTGGAAACGAGTCGACGCGGTGCTCGGCGTCTTTGATCTCGACCATCTTGAGCAACTCGATGGCGCGAGCCCGCGCCGCCTTCGGCGCCATCGACTTGTGGCTCCTCAGCATCTCAGCAATCTGGAACCCGACCGTGTACACCGGGTTGAGCGCCGTCATCGGTTCCTGGAAGATCACCGAGACCATCCGGCCCCGGTAGGAGAGCAGCGTGCGGTTGTCGATCCCGACGAGTTCCGTGCCATCGACTTTGACGGACCCGCGGATGCTCGCATTCTTCGGCAGCAGGCCCATTGTTGCCAGTGCCGTGGTGGACTTGCCCGAGCCGGACTCACCGACGATCGCGACCACCTCTCCGG
This sequence comes from uncultured Acidimicrobiaceae bacterium, assembly GCA_963700265.1. GTDB lineage: Bacteria > Actinomycetota > Acidimicrobiia > Acidimicrobiales > Ilumatobacteraceae > Ilumatobacter. The sequence goes on from CAVOWX010000019.1 coordinate 9,242, forward strand.
AGTGCACATCGAACGATGAGTCGATCACGGCCGGATACCACTCGCCGGCGACCCAGAAGTCGATATTCAGTCCGCGAACCTCGAGAACGGGGTGTTGGTCACTCGTCATAGCGCGTTCAGACTTCCGGTCGGGTTGGTTGAGGTCAGCCACGTAGCTGGCAGCATGGGCACATGCCGACTCCCGAGCCCACCTCGTTCCGCCCGGCGTTCGGCCGATGGCTCACCGCAGCGATCGGCGCGATCTGCGGGCTCGCTGCGTTGATCAGCTTGGGGAGCACGGGCCTCGAGGCGATCGTGACCGTCTGGCCCTGGCTGGGCTTGCTGGCGGGCGCCGCCTGGGCGGTGTTCTGGCGGCCGGAAGTTCGCGTCGACGAGACGTCGGTCGTGCTGGTCAACGTGTGGCACCGGACCGAGGTGCCATGGCACCTGCTGATCGGCATCGAAACCAAATGGACATTGACGTTGGTAACCGCTGAGCAGCGTTACAAGGCTTGGGCTGCCCCCGCTCCAGGACGATCCGTCATGCGCCATCAGCATCCCAACACTCACCGCTTGAAAGACGCTGCGATCGGCGGTGAGATTCGCCCCGGCGACCTGCCGGAGACCGATTCGGGAGCGGCCGCGACGATGGTGCGCCGATACTGGACGGCGGTGCGGGACTCGATCGCGTACGACGATCCCACGAGTAAGTCGGTGACCCGATCTATCCATGGCTGGACGATCCTGTGTGGACTTGCGCTGATCGCCATTGCTCTCGCTCCAGGTCTTTGAACTTCGGGATTCGCTTCTGGCGCGGGTCGAAGGCGTCCCGCAATCCGTCACCGATGAACTGCAGACACAGCACGATGGCGATGATGAACAGGCCAGGGAAGACGAACAGCCACGGCCGACTGCTGAACGCTCCCTGGTAGTCGAACACCAATGACCCGAGCGAGACGTTCGGACTCTGGATACCGAAACCGAGGAACGACAGCGCCGCCTCGGTCAGAATGCCTGCGCCCATCAGCAGCGTCGTCGACACCACGATCGTGCCGATCGTGTTCGGCAAGATGTGTTTGAAGATGATGCGACGCGTCGACGCCCCTGCGACGCGGGCCGCATCGACATATTCGCGCTCGCGCAAGGTCAGCACCTCGGCCCGCACGAGTCTGGCGAGACCGGTCCACGAGAACAATCCGAGTGTCAGAGCGACGCTCCACAAACCAGATGCACCAAACGAATACGCCGCCACCGACACCACGACCAGCAACGGAATCACCAGAATGACGTCGGTGAGCCGCATCAGAATCGAATCGATCCAACCACCGAAGTAGCCCGATGCGGCACCAAACACCACGCCGATCGTGACCGACAACAGCGCCAGCACGAGGATGACCACCAGGCTGACCTGGACGCCACGCATCGTCATCGCGAACAGGTCGCGACCGCGCTGGTTGTCGATACCGAACGGATGGTCGCCCCATGCCAGACCGGATCCTCCCAAGAAGCTCGGCATTGACATGGTCGGGCCGTCGTCCGGAGTATTCGGCAGCAACGTGGAGTGCTCGTAGTGCCACCAACCAGGGATCGGGCCGGCACCGATACTCGTCACTGCGAGGACCACGATGCCGATCAGCACGATCAGCGAGATCATGGCGGCGCGGTGCCGAAAGAACCGTCGCCGAACAATCTGGTTCTGAGTGAGCCCGGCGACCTCTCGCTGTTCGTGCGTCAGCTCATCGTCAAGGCCAACAGCCTGTGACTCGCCTGCGGAGGCACCGTCTTCTGGTTCAACGTCCACTATTCGCCAATCCTGATTCTGGGATCGAGTACGGAATACACCACGTCGGCAAGCAGGTTGGCGAGCACTGCGGTCAAGCCCACGACGACGAAGAACGCCATCACAGGATTCGGGTCGAGGCTACGTAGGCCTTCGATGAACAGTCGACCCATGCCATTCCATTCGAACACGCTTTCGGTGATGACCGCACCACCAAGAATTCCTCCGATGTCGAACGCCACGATCGTGGCAAGCGGAATCAACGCGTTGCGCAGTCCGTGCCGAACCACAACGGTGCGCTCGGACAACCCCTTCGCCCGAGCCGTTCGGATGTAGTCCTGATTGAGCACTTCGAGCATGCTCGCCCGCGAGTATCGGGTGTATCCGGCCAGCGAGATCAACATCAGCGTGATCGTCGGCAACACGAGGTGGGTGAACACATCGTTGCCCAGCAGCCAGAAGCTCCCCTCGAGACGAGTCTCGCGGTCACCGATCGTCTTGATCGGGCGGTTTCGAATGATCGAGTTGCTCGTGTATTCGGAGAACTCGGACATCAGACGATCGACGAACAGGTACCCGCCGACCAACAAGGCGACGAGCCCACCGACCTTCGCTGAGAGGCCCTTGTCGTAGCCGCCGTACAAGTAACCGATCGCAACGCCGACGGCGATCGCGACCACACCCATCAACAGCAGCTTCGTCATATCCATCGACTCGTCGTCGAATATCCCTTGGAGCGGGAAGTACAACACCAGACCGATGGCGGCGGTCGTGACGGACGTCAGCAGTGCCTTGCGGTTGGCGATGCCGGCAAACATCGCCGTCACACCGACCGCTGTCCCGAGCGCGAGGGGAATCAGTCCCCATCCGATCGATGGCTCGCGAAACCAGCCGGACTTCGACAGATACAGGAGGAACGCGACGGTTGCGGCCGCGCTTCCAGCAGCTATCGCAATCCGACGCGGAAGCTCGACCACCGGCAATGCTGTACGCCAAGATCGCTATCGAGCCGGCCCCCAAAACGATCATCAGCGTCGGGAGTTCTCCGCCGTCTCGGAACCAGTCGTTGAGTCGAATCCCACCGAGGTCCTTCAGGATCACCGCCACCCAGAACACCGGCAGCGAGAAGAACACAAACGTGAAGAAGGTGACGATGTAGTCGAATGCCGAATACTGCCGAAGGGCGGTAACGACACCAATCGCGACACCGAGAAAGATGGACAGGAACCACGACGCGGAGACCAACTTGAGTGTGGTCGGGAGCCTGGCCGCGAGTTCGTCGTTGACCGGAAGTCGAGTTCGAGCCGAAATACCGAAGTCGCCGCGCAATACATCGGCCAACCAGTGGAAGTAGCGCTCGATCGGCGGTACGTCGAGACTCAGGGCATCGGTGACCGATCGTTCGATCGCAGCTCGCTCGGTGGGGTTGGTGATCTCTCGCAAGAACTCGAGCGGATCACCGGCGTACGCCATCATCATGTACACCACGAATGACGCTGCAACAACGATGAAGAAGGATGCGACAAGGCGTCGCAGGATGAAGGTAATCATGAGCAGTTGATCAGAACGGGTGTCGGGGCGGCGCTCGGCCGTCCCGACACCCGTTCGTCAATCAATGGGTCAGCTGGCTTCCCAGTCCCAGACGTTCCAGAAGATCGTCGGAGAGATCGGAATCGCACTGATGCCATTCACGTAGGTGCCGTTGAAGGCCACCACGCCGGGGAACTGGAACAGCGGAACACCGAATGCGGCCGCCACCAGCTCTGCTTCGACCTCTTGCAGGATTTCCTGCTGGCGGGTCGGGTCGGTCGTGGCCTTGAGCTCGGCGTAGAGCTCATCGACCACCGGGCTGTTGAAGTGCCCGTAGTTGTTCTGACCGTCGCTCACGAAGTTCGCCTCGGTATCGGCGACGGCTACCGCCGTCGACTGCCACCCGAAGAACGTCATGTCGTAGATCGAGTTGTCGGCGAGCTCCGAGCCCCACGATGCGCTGCGGCCGTCGATCAGTTCGAAACCGGCCTGAGCTGCGCTGGCAGCGATGAGGTCGAACTCGTTGGCACGGCGCGGGTTGTTCTCCGCGAAGTGCGTACGAACCTTGATCGGCGTCGTGACGCCGGCCTCTGCGAGCAGCGCAATGGCGCCTTCGATGTCGACTTCGGCGTACTCGCTGATGCCGCTGGAAGCGACGATCGCGTCGTACGTGGGAGCACCAATGATGGTCGTGAAGGAGTCACGAGTCGTGGCGTTCGGGTTCAGCGGAACGATCAAACGATCGACGATGTCTTGACGTGGGAGCGTCTTCAGCATCGCCTGGCGAACCATGAGGGCGACCTCTTCATCGCCACCGTAGGCTGCCGGGTCGAACGGGCCGCCGTTGTCGAACACCAAGTCAACGTGCTCGTAGGTGCCCGTGTCGCCGGTGACGACGACCACTCCACGACCTTCGAGGTCGAGCAGCTGCGTCAAGATGTCGGCGGTTGCCTGCGGCTGAATCACGTCGATCTCTTCGTTGGCGAGGGCCTGCACCGCAGCGGTCGGGTCACCGATGATCCGGTACACGATCGTCTGAATGCTGGGCTGCGGACCCCACGCGTAGTCGGGGTTCGCTTCGAAGGTCATCTGTGCACGCTGATCGTACGACGTCAGCAGGTATGGGCCTGAGCTGAGGTACAGACCCGGGTCGCTCGGCAGTTCGTCAGTATCGAAGCCGGAGCTCCAAACTGGGGCGATCGCGGCGAGTGCCTCGGCGTCGTTGTCGCGGAATGCGGCGATCAACGCCTCCTGTGCCTCGATCGGATCTTCGATACCGAGCGCCAGGCGGGCGACCGTGTGGGCCGGAACCCCGGTCGGGGCCGAGAGCTGATAGTCGACGTAGAACGAGTCGTACACCATCGTGATCGCAAGGCCGTCCTCGGAGATTTCCGGGAACTGCGTGACGAGTTCGAACGCCTCGCTCGAGCCGTCGAAGTTGACGCCGTCGTCGGGGATGTACTCATAGCCCTCGTACAACTCATACGTCTCGGGGTCGTAGCTCACGCCGGCTTCCTCGGGCTCGATAGTGCCCTCGGGAGTCGTGACGAGCCAGTTGCCGTCATCGTCAACTTTGATGGCAGTGCCGTCATCGAGGAACGTCACGTTGCCCTGGCTGAACTGGCCGCTGGTCGCGCCCCACGAGAGAATCATGTCGGCGGCGCCGATTTGCACGCCATCGCTCCAGGTCACACCTTCGTTGACCCGGTATGTGATGGTCAGCGGATCGAGCGAATCGACCGTGCACGTGCCGTACGAGTCGTTGTTGATGTAGTTGAGTTCGCCGTCGTAGTAGCTGAACTGCCCAGCCTGCATCAAGTAGTCGACGTTGGCATTTGCGGTCGCGTTGCCATGGTTGGTGTTGTTGTTGAAAGACAGCAACGGGTCATTCCAGGCCACGCGTACTTCGCCGGAGGGATCGTCCTTGTCGTCGTACGGGCCGTGCGGAATGCCGCACGCGCTTCCCCCGACTTCGCCGACACCGGCGTCACTCACGGCTTCGGCCGGCTCTTCGGCCGGCTCCTCGGCTGGCTCCTCGGCGGGCTCTTCGGCCGGCTCTTCACCCGCGTCAGCCGGCTCGTCGGCTGGTGCGTCGGTGGTGTCGCCAGATGTTTCGGTCGCAACGTCATCGGCCGCATCGTCGTCGCCGCCACAGGCAGCTGCAACGAGTGACAAACCGACAGCCAGAGCGATGATCCGCTTGGTACGCCTCGTGGTAATCACGTAGGTCCTCCTCATTATTTGGACAGCGGGAGGAGTGTGCTGAAACCGACCATCACCCAAAGAGTGTTCACGCTGCGGGGTCTTGTCGGATCTCAACGCCCAAATCGTCCTCCCCGACCGAAGCGGGCATACGGACCATACCAGCTCCCCTCGCGAAGCTTCAGGTCATCGGCGAAATCTTTGGATCAAACCCTCCGATTCTTAAGGTGCAGCGAACTGAACGATCCGAGAGAACTCGTCGGGATCGAGGCTGGCGCCACCGACCAATGCGCCATCCACGTCGGGTTGCGCCATCAGCTCCTCGGTCGTTCCGGCCTTGACCGAACCGCCGTACTGGATCCGCACGGCCTCGGCGGCGCCGGCACCGAACTGAGCGGCGACCGAGTTGCGGATCGCTGCGCAGACCGCTTGGGCATCGTCGGCCGTAGCCGTCATGCCTGTGCCGATCGCCCAGATCGGTTCGTAGGCGATCACCAAAGCACTCACCTGATCTGCCTTCAGTTTGGCCAGCCCCGCCGCAACCTGGCCGAGTACCTTCGCTTCCGTCTCGCCGGCCTCGCGCTCTGCGAGCGATTCGCCGCAGCACATGATCGGCGTCATGCCGTGCTTGAAGATGGCGTGGACCTTGTTGTTGACCATCTCATCGGTCTCACCGAACAGGTCACGTCGCTCGCTGTGTCCGCACACCACCAGCTTGACATCAAGTTTGGCCAGGAATGCCGGCGACACTTCGCCGGTGAAGGCACCCTTGTCGTCCCAGTGGCAGTGCTGGGCGCCCAGCAACAGGTCGAGGTCGTCGGCCTCGATCACGGTCTGCACACTGCGGATGTCGGTGAACGGCGGGTGGACGCTGACGTCGACCTTGTCGAAAACATCCTTGGGAAGCGAGTAGTGCAGCTTCTGAACCGTCTGAATCGCCTCGAAGTGGTTGAGGTTCATCTTCCAGTTGCCCGAGATGATCGGCTTGCGGTTAGTTGGCATTGGGTGCTCCTCTCAGAGCGGCGAGGCCGGGCAGGTCGCCCAGTTCCAACAGTTCGAGGCTTGCTCCGCCTCCGGTCGAGACGTGATCGACGTCGTCGTCGAGACGGAACTGCGCGAGGGCGGCAGCCGAGTCACCACCACCGACGACAGTGAACGCCTTGGTATCCGCCATCGCCTGGGCGACCGTGCGGGTACCCGCTGCGAATCGGTCGTCCTCGAACATCCCCATCGGGCCGTTCCAGAACACCATGCGAGCGTCCATGATCACATCGCTGAACGCAGCCGCCGACCCTGGCCCGATGTCGAAGCCCTTGGCCCCGTCGGGCAGGTGGGTGCCCCACGTGGCGAAGTTGCCGTCACGGTCGACGCCGACGAGATCATCGGGAAGGTGGATCTTGGCGCCGCTGGCGGCGAGGATGCGGGCGCACGTGTCGACCTGATCGGGCTCGAACAACGAATCGCCGATCGGTTTGCCCTGGGCGGCGAAGAACGTGAAGCACATCGCCCCGCCGATCACGAGCGAATCGACGACCTCGAGCAACGCTTCGACGACACCGAGCTTGTCGGAGATCTTGGCACCACCGAGCACCGCCACGAATGGGCGTTGCGGCCGATCGCGCAGGCCGAGCAGCACGTCGACTTCCTTCTCCAGCAGACGCCCCATCGCCGACGGCACCCGATGTGGCGGACCGACGATCGAGGCATGCGCACGGTGCGATGCGCCGAAGGCGTCGTTCACGTAGAGATCGATACCGTCCACGAGCCGATCCACGAAAGCATCGGCGTTCTTGGTTTCGCCGGCGTCGAAGCGCAGGTTCTCCAACAGCTCGACACCGGGTGCCAACTCGGCCAGCCGGGCCCGCACCGGCTCCATCGAGAACTGCGGATCGGGGGCGCCTTTGGGACGACCGAGATGGCTGGCACACACCACATCGGCGCCGCGCTCGGTCAACCATTCGATGGTCGGGAGCGCAGCGCGGATCCGGAAGTCGTCGGCGATCGTGACCGTGTCACCGTCGTGATGGAGCGGGACGTTGAAGTCGGTCCGCACCAATACCCGTTTGCCAGCAACGTCACCGAGATCCTCCAGGGTGGGAATCCCGTTGATCATCGCTCGCTCAGCGCTTCTTGGCGACGTAGGTGACGAGATCGATGAGGCGGTTCGAGTAGCCCCACTCGTTGTCGTACCACGCACAGATCTTGACGAGTTTGCCATTGGTCATCGTCATGCCGGCATCGAAGATCGACGAGTGCGGGTCCTGGACGATGTCGCTCGACACGATCGGGTCCTCGGTGTACTTGAGGATGCCCTTGAGGTCACCCTTGGAGGCGGCCGCCTTGAAGGCTGCGTTGATCTCCTCGACCGACACGGCCTTCTTGAGGTTGGTCGTGAAGTCGGTGACCGAGCCGGTCGGGACCGGAACTCGGAACGAGGTGCCGTCGAGCTTGCCCTTCATCGACTCCAGCACCAGGCTGGTCGCCCGGGCGGCGCCGGTGCCGGTCGGCACGATGTTGATCGCCGCCCCACGCGCCCGGCGCAGGTCGCTGTGCGGCCCGTCGACGAGTTGCTGGTCGCCGGTGTAGGCGTGGATCGTGGTCATCAGACCGTTCTCGATGCCGAACGCGTCGTCGAGCACCTTCACCATCGGCACGAAGCAGTTCGTGGTGCAACTGGCGTTGGAGATGACCTGATGCTTCTTCGGGTTGTAGTCCTTGTGGTTGACGCCGTAGACGACGGTGAGGTCGGCGCCGTTCGACGGTGCCGACACGATCACTCGGGGAGCACCCGCCTCGATGTGCAGGGCGGCCTTCTCGCGGGCGGTGAAGAAGCCGGTCGACTCGATCACGACGTCGACGCCGAGCTCGCCCCACGGCAGATCGGCCGGGTTGCGCTCGGACAACACGCGCAACGAGTCGTTGCCGACCCGGATTCCGGTCTTGGTCGCTCGAATGTTCTGCGGCAGGGTGCCCATCACCGAGTCGTACTTGAGGAGGTGCGCCATGGTCTCGAGCGACCCGAGGTCGTTGACCGCCACGAAATCGATGTCCGCGCCGCGCTGCTTGGCGGCCCGGAAGAAGTTCCGGCCGATCCTGCCGAAACCGTTGATGCCAACTCGCACCGTCATGAGGAGTCCTTTCGAACGAAGGTGATAGAGCGGCGCCCACTCGGGAGCCGCGTGGTACCTGGATACCGGGTACTGACGCTACTTCCACTCACCGCACCGCGATAGAGGCGAAAGTTCGGTCTGTCAGGTGAATTCCGTCAAATCCGGCCGCCGACATCGCGATGCGATGTGCGGGCGGCGATGCCCCGATCGGAGAACCGCCGGGCGAGCTCCTCGGCGATCGCGACGGAGCGATGCCGACCACCCGTGCATCCGATCGCGATCGTGAGATACGACCGGCCCTCGGATTGATAGCTCGGCAGCACGTCCGCCAGCATCGTCTCGAAATGATCGAGGAACGTCGATGTGACCGCTCGTTCGAGCACGTAGTCACGAACCTTGGGGTCGTGCCCCGTCAACGGGCGCAGCTCCTCATCCCAGTGCGGGTTCGGGAGGAACCGAACGTCCATCACGATGTCGGCGTCGAGCGGCAGGCCGTGCTTGAAGCCGAAACTCTCGACCGCCACCTGGAGCCGCTGATGGTCGACCGACTCGAATGCCTCGACCAGCCGGTGCTTGAGCTGGTGCACGTTGAGGTCGCTGGTGTCGATGATGAGGTCGGCCTGTCCTCTGACCGCGTCGAGCAAGGTGCGTTCGTGTTCGATCGCCTCGAGCAGGCCACCCGCCTCCTCCGCGAACGGATGCTTGCGTCGCGTCGCGTCGTAGCGCTGCACGAGGACCGCCGTGGATGCATCGAGAAACAGCAGCGTCACGTCGTGCCCGTCGGCTCGCATCCGAGCTACCTGCGGCAAGAGGGTCTCGTGCGCCCGCCCGGACACGAGCGCCAACCGGTCGATGTCGCCGCCGGGTTTGGCTGCCAGTTCGATGATCGTCGGCAGCAGCGACGTCGGGAGATTGTCGATGACGTAGAAGCCGAGGTCCTCGAGCACGTCGGCGGCGCCGGAACGCCCGGCGCCGGACAGACCGGTGATCAGAACGACGGAAGCCACACGATCACACTAGTGAACGCGGATCGGGAACGACCGAGCTCTGGACGCCATCGCGGCGGAGGCGCAGAGTACAACAGGCGCGGGATGGTCGCCGCCTCGAGATACTCGGGAGCACGGTCGAGGAAGCCCTGCGGGGGCGCCGGCTCGATCATCCGTTCCAGCATCAGACCGTGTTCGGCGAGCGTGTTGATGTAGCGCGACAGCGGACGGTGGATGAAGCGGATGTACGACACCGAGTTCGACCTGCTCGATCGACTCGCTCTCGACCAGGTACGGACCGATCCGCCAGTACTGCTCGGGCGGGTCGATGATGTGGTCGTCGATCCACCCGCTGCCAGGCGTCTGCAGGAGCGGATGGTTCAGGAAGAAGCAGAACCGTCCGCCCGGCTTGGTCACCCTGGCCACCTCGGCGATCGCGGCGTCGACGGCATCGATGTGTTCGAACACCAGGCACGCCACCGCGGCATCGAAACTGGCGTCGGCGAACGGCAAGGTGGTCGGCGGTCGAGCGCAGATAGGACGGCCCGCCCCGGCGTTCGTGAGCGACGCTGATCTGATTCCACGTCGGGTCGATCCCGACGACCTCGGCGCCGCCGGCCGCCAACATCCGGCTGATCTGACCGTCGCCGCATCCGATGTCGAGGATCGTTCGGGCATCGGCGAGTTCGGTAGACGCCAAGCGGCAGGATCTGCTCCTCGTACTCAGGGTCGGCGCCGTCGGTGAAGCCGTCGATCCACCACTTGGCGTGGTCCTCCCACAGGTCTCGCGACGGGTCGCGATCCGGGTCGGGTTCCAGCTCGCCGTTCACGATGTCGCAGGTTACGGTCGACCCCATGAAGTTCTCTGTCTGGCCCAACATGAGTCACGCACCCTCCGAGGTGCTCGATACCGCCCGATGGGCCGAAGCCACCGGGTGGCACGGCGTCTGGTACGCCGACCACTACATGCCGAACACCGGCAGCGAGCAGTTCGAGCCGGGCGACACGCACGAGTGCTGGGCGATGCTGCCGGCGATCGCGGCGGTCACCGAGCGGGTGCGGATCGGCTCGCTGGTCTCCCCCACCTCTGTGCATCATCCTGCGGTGCTGGCGAACCGGGCGGCGACGATCGACCACATCTCCAACGGTCGGATGGTGCTCGGGCTCGGTGCCGGTTGGCAGATCAACGAACATCGCGCCTACGGGATCGAACTCGAACCACCCAAGCAGCGCGTCGACCGGTTCGATGAGGCGATCCAGATCATCCGGTCACTGTTGGCCGAGGATCGCACCACGTTCGATGGCTCCGTCTACTCGATCATCGACGCCCCCTCCGACCCGGCGCCGATCCAGTCACCGCTCCCGATCCTGGTCGGCACCGGCAGCCCGCGCATGCTGCGGATCACCGCCCGTCACGCAGACGAGTGGAACACGTGGGGCAGCGTCGAGATGGCCGGCGAACGGCGAACGGCATTCACTGCGGCGTGCGAATCGGTCGAGCGCGACCCGGCGTCGATGTGGACGTCCGTGCAGGCCTTGGTGATGTTGTCCGACGATGCGGCTGCCGTCGAGGGCGCCCTGGCAAGCCCGTTCGGGAACCGCATGGTCGCCGGGAGCGCGGCTCAGCTGGTCGACCAGATGGGCGTCTACGGCGAGCTCGGTTTCGACGAGTTCATCGTGCCCGACTTCAACCTCGGCGGCACGCCTGAGGCGCGCCGCGAGGCGCTCGAGCGAATCCATTCCGAGGTCATCGAGCCAGCTCGACTGACCGGACCGGCCACATCGACTCACGCCGACGGGTCGGGATGGAACTTGTCGTACACAGCCTGTGCGACCGCATCGGGGAGGAAGCTCAACGCCTGAAGCTCGATCGAGTTCGGCGCGCTTGACGGCGTTCACCCCACCCATCGCCTTCACCAGTTGCTTCTTGCGCACATCTCCCAGCCCGTGGATGCCATCGAGCGAGCTGGCCGTCATCCGTTTCGACCGACGTTCGCGATGGAACGAGTTGGCGAAGCGGTGAGCTTCGTCGCGGATTCGCTGCAGCATGAACAGCGCATCGCTCCCGCGCTGGATCTCGACCGGTGACGAACGACCCGGCACGTAGACCTCCTCGAATCGCTTGGCGAGGCCGGCGACAGGTATCTCGTCACCCAGTCCGAGCCGATCGACGACCCGCTTGGCGACGCCGAGCTGACCCTTGCCGCCGTCGACCACCAGCAGTTGTGGCGGATAGGCGAACTTGCCGGGACGCTCCCCCGGCTCACCGATCGGGCGGTCGCGCTCGTCGATGTAGGCCTGGAGCCGGCGGGTCAGTACCTCCTCCATCGCCGCATAGTCGTCGTTGCCCTCGACGTGCACCTTGAAGCGACGGTATTCGCGCTTGTTCGGGAGTCCGTCCTCGAGCACCACCATCGAACCCACATAGTCGGTTCCCTGCAGGTGCGCCATGTCGTAGCACTCGATCCGCAGCGGCGCCTCGGGCAGACCCGAGCACCTGTTGGAGCTCGGTCAACGCCCGCGACCTGGTGTTGTGATCGGCGGCTCGCTTCATGCGGTGCCGGGTGAACTGCTCGCCGGCGTTCTTCTCGACGGTCTCCATCAGCGCCCGCTTGTCACCGCGCTGCGGCACTCGGATCTGCACCCGCGACTCGCGCATGTAGCTGAGCCATTCCTCGTACGTGTCGACGTCGTCGGCTTCGTACGGGACCAGCACCTGCTTCGGATATCCGGTGATCGGTTCGTCGCCGTACACCGCTTCGAGGATCCGGTCGACCAGCTTGCCCGGCGTCAGCTCCTCGACCTTGTCGAGCACGAAGCCCTTGCGACCGACCACGCGGCCCTTGCGAACGAAGAACATCTGGACCGACGCTTCGAGTTCGTCGTCGGCGATCCCGATCACGTCGATGTCCTCGCTCTTCTCGGCCACCATCTGTTGCTTCTCGATCGCCTTGCGAACCGCGATCGAGGCGGTCGCGCAAGCCGGCGGCCTTCTCGAACTCCAGCTCTGAAGCGGCGGATCTTCATCTCGGCTTCGAGCCGATCGACGATCTCGTCGGTGTCGCCGGCGAGGAAGTCGCACAGCTCCCGAACGAGTTCGCGGTAGGGCATCTCCTCGATCTCGCCGACGCACGGCCCGGCGCACTTCTCGATGTGGAACAGCAGGCACGGCCGGCCGAGCCGCTCGTGCTGATTGAACTTGGCGGCGCTGCAGGTGCGGATCGGGAAGCTGCGCAACAGCAGGTCGAGCGTGTCGCGGATCGCGTAGGCGTGGGCGTACGGACCGAAGTAGCGGGTGCCCTTGCGCTTGTGGCCACGCATCACCGTCGCTCGCGGCCACTGCTCGTCGATCGTGACCGCCAGGAACGGATACGACTTGTCGTCGCGGAGGCGCACGTTGAAACGCGGCTGATGTTGCTTGATCAACGAGAACTCGAGCATCAACGCCTCGACCTCGTTGCGCACGATCGTCCACTCGACCGATTCGGCGGTCTCGACCATCTGACGGGTGCGCGGATGCAGGTTGTGGGGCGCCTGGAAGTAGTTCGACAGGCGCTGGCGGAGGTTCGAAGCCTTGCCGACGTAGATCACTCGGCCGCGCCCGTCCTTGAACTGATACGAGCCCGGTTCCTCGGGAATCGTTCCGGTCGGAGGTCTTCGCACCATTCGCGCTCAGGCTACGACGATCCGGCCAGGTACGGTGAGACCGTGGCCAACCGATTCCAGTTCGCCCTCCCGGATCCACGTCAACGCGACGGCTGGACCCGGGTCGGCAATCTCGACCTCACCACCACGGCGATGCTCGTGGTCGGAGGCGTCGCTTCGATGTTCCTGTGGGCGATCAGCAAGGCCGCCGTGGTCAAGTTGATGTTCCATCCCAGCCCGGTTCGCGACGGAGAGCTGTGGCGGCTGGCGACCTGGCCGCTCGCCAATCCACCGACCGAGATCTGGGTCGTGATCACGCTGGCGTTCTTCTGGTTCATCGGTCACGCCGTCGAGGACATGGTCGGCCGCAACCGCTACCTCGGTCTGATCGCTGCCGTGACCGTGCTCCCCGCCGTCTTCGTCACGCTGTTGCCAACCGCCAGCTTTCCGACCAGCCCGGAGATCGGGCTCGGCTTGTTGGCCTCGGCGATGTTCGTGATCTTCGCCGTGCAGTACCCGTCACAGCCGTTCTTCTTCGGCATTCCGGCGTGGGTGTTGGCGCTCGTGTTCGTCGGCATCGACGTGCTGCGACTGACGGGCGATCGGCTGTGGGGCACGTTGCTGCTGATGCTGACGGCGATCGCACTCGGCGTCGTGATCGTTCGACAGTGGGGTTTCGCAGAGCGTCTCGAGTTCATCCCCCGCTTCGGAACCTCGCCCGGTTCGGGGCGCAAGCCCAAGTCGGCTCGCCCGAACACGCGGCTCACGGGCACGACACGGTCGTCGCCGGTCCGTGGGACGGGTCGCCGAGCCCGGCCGCCGTCAGGCCCGGAGGCTGTGGCGGCCCAACACGAACTCGATCAGCTGCTCGACAAGATCTCGGCGAGCGGGCTCGATTCGTTGACGCCCGACGAGAAGCGCCGACTCAACGAGCTCTCGAAACGTCTTCGCTGAGTAAAGTTCTGTCAGTTTTGGCTTAAGTCGACCAGGAATGCCGCCGATCAACCGGGCATGCACACCGCTCCGGAACCGTTGCCGCCGGAGCAACCGACGGCTCAACTCCCGAGCCGGAGCGGACGACCAAAACGGCGACAATCCCACTGGCCACGAGTTCGGTGGAGCGCTCAGTCGACAGCAGTTCGAGCGCGTTCTGTCGGAGTACGACTCCGACCGAGCAACGCTGCTGATCATCGACATCGATCATTTCGGCCAGATCGCCGACGAGTTCGGAAACGACGTTGCCGAACGGGTGCTGGAGACCACCGCGGCTCGACTCGTGCAGGGCACCCGGCGCCACGACGTGGTCGCCCTGATCGGCATCGACGCATTCGCCGTGCTGTTCGGAGACATCGACCGTGCGACCGGGCTTCAGGTGGCGACCCGATTGCTGGCAGCCGTCGCTGCACCATTGAATTCGACAGCCGGACCCGAGGCGGTCACCGCAACAGCCGCCCTCAGTCATCAGTTCGGGCTGGTCGACACGGACGAACTGTTCGAGTCGGCGAGCACCTCATTGCACTCCGGCAAACGCACCTCGCGCGGACGACTGTTCGTCAGCGACTGAATCCTTGCCAACCCCACGACCCAACGGCGGAACCATGACGAAATCGAAACAACTCGACGCAACCGACGTGCTCGCCAAAGTGCGGCCGCTGGTGCTCGTGCTCGATCGTGACGGCGTTGTGGCGCAGGCACACGGAGCACCCGGCGGGATCGCCGGCTACCGAACGGAGGAACTGGTCGGTCGCCAATCGCTCGACCTCGTCTCCGAGGCTGACCGGCTCGAGTTGATGCACGTGTTCGCGCCGGACCCTGACTTTCCCGTGTTGCCCAAACCCTCACCATTCCCGGTCCGAGTGGTCGGACCCAACGGTGAGCGCGAGCTGGTCGATCTCCTGCCGCACAGCCTCGACGAGAGCGCTGGAGGCTGGGTGATCACCGTGATGCCGCGCGGCGACTACCCGGCACCGCTCAAGGTGCTCGACCTGATCCTCGATGGCGCCTCGCTCGAAACCGTGCTCCGCGAGCTGGTCACCCATCAGGCGCGATCGACCCAGGAGGCACGGCTCGACCCCCACATCGTGATCCGGCCGACGAGCTCGGACCGACTCATGGTGAGTCCAGAACGAAACGCGATCTCCGACGCGCTGCAAACTCTGACAGACGCTCGCAACGACCGGTTGTGGCGAGATGTGCCCGACGACGGCTCGGTCGAGTTGAACAGCGAACAACTCCCGGCAATCCTGCGACTGGCGGCAGAAGTCGGCGGCTTCCGAACCTGCACCGTGACTCGGATCGACATCGACGGGCGGCTCGAGGCGGTCATGGCCACGATGGTCGATGATCCCGGCGGCAACGCGATGGCCGGCAACGTGGCGATCAACCAACGCGAGCTGACTCGGATCGTGCGCCACACCGTCTACCGCGACGTCGCCGACCGCCTGCTCAAGGCCGCAGCACTTCAGGATGCGCTCACCGGTTTGTCCAACCGTGGCCGCTTCGATCAGCTGCTGAGCGCCTTCACCGGTCGCGACGCGACCTTGATGTTCATCGACCTCGACCACTTCAAGCTCGTGAACGACGAGTTCGGGCATCGCGTCGGCGACGAGGTGCTGATCGAGGTGGCGAACCGGTTGCGGCGCGCCTGTCGGCCGGGAGACGTGATCGCCCGGATCGGCGGCGACGAGTTCGCTGTGCTCCTCACCGACACCGACGAACACATCGCCCGCTCGATCTCCGATCGGTTGCTGCGCTCGATCGCGGCACCGCTCCCGGCCCAGCTCGGTCCGACGTCGATCTCGGCCAGCGTCGGGTTTGCACGCCAGATCAGCCCCACCAACGCGGCCGAACTGCTGCACGCAGCCGACCGGGCGATGCTCAACGGAAAGCGCGCAGGCCGTGCCCGCGTCGTCATCGGCGACTGACCAGAAATGGGCGGGCAAGCAGAGCGCGCTGTCAGGCGGCGGCGGCCACGCCGGATCGACCCATCCTCGCTCTCGTGATCCAGGCGTAGAACAACAGGGCGCCGGCCAGCGCGGTCGCCAGGTCGGCGAGGATGTGGTAACCGGCGGCTTCCTTCACGAATCCCGAGCCGAATGCGGCCATCGCACCGCACAGGCTGAGTGTCAGGTCACCCGTGCCCTGCGCCTCCACCCGCGACTCTCTGGGAACCGACGCGGTGAGCAAGGTGGTGCCACCGATCAACCCGATGTTCCATCCCAACCCCAGGAGGAACAAACCGATGAAGATCATCGCCGGCACATACCCGGCCACCACGGCGGCGACCGTACCGGTCCCCAACACCACGGCTCCGAACTCGATCGCCCGAACGGCACCAACCCGATCGACGAACCGGCCGACGACCGGTGCCAGTCCGTACATCCCCAGGATGTGAACAGCGATGACGAGCGCCGAAAGGTCGCCCTGGGCGTGGTCTTTCATGTGGGGAGGCGTCATGGTCATGACACCCACCATCGCGGCCTGCGACCCAGCCATCGCGACGATGCCCAACATCGCTCCCGGCGATGACCTGATCACCCCGAACGAGCTACGAACCTGGGAGATCGGGTGCCGCCGCTCGGCGTCCGGGTCGGTGCCACCGACCAGGACCAACGGGTCGGGTCGTAGCAACACACCGTAGGCGACCGCTCCCAACAGGAACAACGCTCCGGCGAACAGGTAGGGACCGATGAACTCGTCGAGCCCGAGCCACTCACCGAAGTCCTTCTCGATGGGCGTGAAGACCGGCCCGAACACGGCTCCGAGTGTGCCGATCCACACGATCGCTCCAATCGCCCTGGCGCTGTCGAACTCGTGAGCGAGGTCGGCGGCAACGTATCGAGCTTGCAGGGTTGCCGCTTGCCCCGAACCGAACACGAACATGCCGAGCACGAACAACGGGAACCATCGCAGTTGCCCGCCGGTCGCAGCGATCGCGGCGCCGATACCTCCGGCTGTCAACGCCACGACCAGCCCAGGCCGTCGCCCACGCCGACGCATGAAGGCAGCCAACGGAATTGACACGATCGCCGCCCCGAGTGTGAAGGCGGCACTGCCGAGCCCGGCCAGCCGGTCGTTGCCCAACATGTCCGACGCCAACAACGTGACCACCGCAACCGTGCCGGCCACGGCGGCCTGGCCGGGCACGACCGCCAGTCTGATGACGTTGAGCGTGCGGCGCTGTTGTTCTTGGAACTGGTCCATCGACGAGCCGTCCGCTCCGCTGCTGTTCACCGTTGCACTCTTGCAGGATTGGTCCGAACAAATGCGATTGGATCGCCGGCCACTGTCGACGACCGATTATCCGGAGCCGAGCAGTTCTCGCAGGTAACGACCGGTGTGGCTGCCCTCGACGGTGGCGACGTGTTCCGGGGAGCCTTCGGCGATCACGAGGCCGCCGCCCGTGCCACCTTCCGGACCGAGATCGATCAGCCAGTCGGCGGTCTTGATGACGTCGAGGTTGTGCTCGATCACCAGTACTGTGTTGCCCTGGTCGACGAGCCGTGAGAGCACGGTCAGCAGACGCCGCACATCGTCGAAGTGCAGCCCGGTGGTCGGTTCGTCGAGCAGATAGATCGTGTGCCCGGTCGATCGCTTGGCGAGTTCGGTCGCCAGCTTCACTCGCTGCGCCTCGCCACCCGACAACGTGGGCGCCGATTGCCCCAATCGCACGTACCCCAGTCCGACGTCCATCAGCGTGGTCATGTAGCGCCCGATCCTGGGCTGATTCGCAAAGAAGTCGACGGCCTCGGCGACCGGCATGTCGAGCACGTCGGCGATGTTCTTGCCCTTGAACTCGATGTCGAGCGTGTCCCGGTTGTAGCGGGCGCCTCGACAGACCTCGCAGGGCACGTAGACGTCGGGAAGGAAGTGCATCTCGATCTTGATCGTGCCGTCACCGGCGCAGGCCTCGCAGCGCCCACCCTTGACGTTGAACGAGAATCGACCGGGCATGTACCCGCGCACCTTGGCCTCGTTGGTGCTGGCGAACAACTTGCGGATGCTGTCGAACACTCCCGTGTAGGTCGCCGGGTTCGAGCGAGGCGTGCGTCCGATCGGCGACTGGTCCATGTCGATGACCTTGTCGAGGAACTCGATGCCGTCGATCTTCTTGTGCTTGCCGGCCGGTGTCTTCGACTTGTAGATCCGCTGCATCAGAACCGGCAGCAAGATGTCGCGCACCAGTGTCGACTTGCCAGACCCGGACACGCCGGTCACGGCGACGAAACAGCCGAGCGGGATGTCGACGTCGATGTTCTGCAGATTGTGTTCGCGGGCACCGTGGACGGTGACCTTCTCGAGTTTGGGTGGGCGTCGTTCGGCAGGAATCGGGATCGACTTCTTGCCAGACAGATACTGACCGGTCACCGACTGCTTGGCCTTCAGGAGCCCCTTGACCTCACCGCTGTAGACAACCTCCCCACCGTGTTCGCCGGCACCGGGGCCGATATCGACGATCCAGTCGCTCTCGCGGATGGTCTCCTCGTCGTGCTCGACCACGATCACCGTGTTGCCAAGGTCGCGCAGCCGAGTCAAGGTGTCGATCAGTCGCCGGTTGTCGCGTTGGTGCAATCCGATCGATGGCTCGTCGAGCACGTACAGCGTGCCGACGAGTCCCGAACCGATCTGGCTGGCAAGCCGAATCCGCTGGGCCTCGCCACCCGCCAGGGTGCCCGCAGAGCGCGAGAGCGTCAGATAGTCGAGTCCGACGTCGAGCAGGAAACCGAGTCGGGCGTTGACCTCTTTCGTGATGCGTTCGGCGATCAGCCGATCACGCTCGCTGAGTTCGAGGGCGGCGAGGAACTTGGCCGATTCGCCGATCGACAACTCGCACACCTCGGAGATGTTCTTGTCACCGACGGTGATCGCCAGCGAGTACGGCTTGAGGCGCGCTCCCCCGCAGGCGCCGCAGGGAACGAGCCGCATGTAGCCCTCGTACTGCTCCCGCGACCAGTCGCTCTCGGCGCCTTCGTGGCGACGCTTGATCCACGGGATCACGCCCTCGTACTCGGTCGAATACTGACGACTGCGTCCGTACCGGTTCTTGTATTTCACGGTGAGCTTGCCGCCGACACCGTGCAGCACGACCTTTTGCTGCTTGGCCGTGAGCGTTTGCCACGGCGCATCGAGGTCGATCTCGTGCACGTTGGCGACCGACTCGAGCATCCTCGTGAAGTACTGGGTGTGGGCGCTGCGCCACGGGGCGATCGCTCCGTCGTTGAGCGAGGCGTCAGGATCGGGAATGATCAACTCGGGGTCGACCTCGAAAGTGGTGCCGAGACCGTCGCACTTTTCGCACGCCCCATACGGGGAGTTGAACGAGAAGTTGCGAGGCGCCGGCTCCTCGAAGCTCTCGCCGCATTTCGGGCAGGCGAGGTGTTGGCTGAACGTGAGCGTCTCCGGGTCGGGCTCGCCGGCCTTGGCGATCAGCTCGACCTCGGCGACGCCGTCGGCAAGCCGCAGCGCGGTTTCGAGCGAATCGGTGAGGCGCCGTTCGAGGCCCTCACGCAACACGAGTCGGTCGACGACGATCTCGATCTTGTGTTGCTCGTAGCGGGCGAGTCGCTCGTCACGCTGGAGGAACTCGTCGATGATGACGGTCTCGCCGTCGATCCGGGCCCGAACATAACCCTGCCCGCTGAGATCGGCCAGCAACGTGTCGTACTCGCCCTTGCGGCCGCGCACCACCGGTGCGAGCACCTGGAAACGAGTGCCCTCCTCGAGTTCGAGAATGCGGTCGACGATCTGCTGCGGTGTCTGGCGCTGCAGCACGGTTCCGTCATTCGGACAGTGCTGTACGCCAACCCTGGCATACAGCAAACGCAGATAGTCGTAGACCTCGGTGATCGTGCCAACGGTGGATCGCGGGTTGCGACCAGCCGACTTCTGATCGATCGAGATCGCCGGCGAGAGGCCTTCGATCACGTCGACGTCCGGCTTGTCCATCTGCCCGAGGAACTGGCGGGCGTAGGAACTCAGCGACTCGACGTAGCGGCGCTGCCCCTCGGCGTAGATGGTGTCGAACGCCAAGCTCGACTTGCCGGAACCGGACAGGCCGGTGAAGACGATCAGTTTGTCGCGCGGAAGTTCGACGTTGACGTTCTTGAGATTGTGTTCGCGAGCGCCGCGGACCTCGATGATCGGTCCGGACGGCTTCGCTGTCGTGCGGGCAGCCATTGTTGTCGGAGGCTACCGAGATGCCCGGCGCCAGCCCGGTGAGAACTGCAGGGATTCCTTCACGGGTTGGACACTAGCAGCTCGAATCGAACACACGTACGTATCGTCGAATCACGCTACGAGCGCTTGGCATCCGCTGAGTTCGGCGGTCGTCATGCACCGCGGCCGCTCTCCTGACATCGGTTTGAAGACACCGAGACGGCGTTACCGTTGAGGTCGCACGAGGTGAGGTGGAGATGGGCTCTGACGGTCGCACGACCGAACGTCGGCAGAGTGTCGAACGGCAACTGGTCGAACGCGACATCACCGACGTTCGTGTGCTGGAGGCGATGCGCCGGGTACCCCGCCACGAGTTCGTCCCGCAGGCGCTTGCCGAGTTGGCGTACGACGACCGACCGCTCCCGATCGGGTTCGAGGCCACCATCTCGCAGCCATACATCGTGGCGCTGATGGCTCAGTCCTTGGCGCTCCTGCCAACCGACCGAGTGCTCGAGGTCGGCGCTGGGTCGGGATACGCCGCAGCCGTCTTCGCCGAACTGGCCGGCAGTGTGGTGGCAATCGAGATCGTCGAACCACTCGCCGATCTCGCCAGGCAACGGTTGGCGTCGTACGGTGAGCGGGTCACGGTGGTCTGCGGAGATGGGTCGCTCGGCTATCCGGACGGCGCTCCCTACGACGCGATCGCCGTCGCCGCTTCATCATCCGTCGTCCCCCCGCCGTTGCTCGAACAGTTGGCCCCTGGCGGACGACTCGTTCTGCCCCTGGGCCGCGGCACCGAGCAGCTCGTGCTGATCACGCGAACTCCTGTCGGCGATGTGACCGAAGTGTTGACCCAGGTGCGGTTCGTCCCGCTACGAGGACGCCACGGCATCGAGTTCGATGGCGGGGCTACTGAGCGTCACGGATTTCGCGGCGGAGGTCGTTGATCTCGTCGCGCAAGCGGGCTGCGTACTCGAACTTGAGCTCGGCCGATGCCTCGTGCATCTCTTCTTCCAACGTCTGGATCAGGCGACCCAGCTCTTTCTGTGGCAGCGACTTGAGTTCGCGTTGGACTTTGTCGCGCTCGCGCTGGCGACGCTTGTCCTTGCCGGGGATCGGCGAGCCCTCGGCCGGTCGCAGCAGCGACAAAATGTCGCCGACCGCCTTGCGGATGGTTTGTGGGTCGATGCCGTGCAACTCGTTGTAGGCCAACTGGAGTTGGCGGCGACGGTGCGTTTCGCCGATCGCACGCTGCATCGAATCGGTGATCCGGTCGGCGTACATGACCACCTGTCCCGCAACGTTGCGGGCCGCACGGCCAATCATCTGGACGAGCGAGGTCTCAGAGCGGAGGAAGCCTTCCTTGTCGGCGTCGAGGATGCACACCAGCGACACCTCGGGGAGGTCGAGCCCCTCACGCAACAGGTTGATGCCGACCAGCACGTCGAACTCGCCGAGCCGCAATGCCCGCAGGATCTCGATCCGTTGGATCGTGTCGATGTTGGAGTGCAGGTAGCGCACCCGTAGCCCCTGCTCGAGCAGATAGTCGGTGAGGTCCTCGGCCATCTTCTTGGTGAGCGTGGTGACGAGCACCCGCTCGCCGTTGGTGATGCGGCCGTTGACCATTTCGATCAGGTCGTCGATCTGCCCCTTCGTGGGTTTCACGATCACCTCGGGGTCGACCAGCCCGGTCGGCCGCACGATCTGCTCGACGACCTGGGTCGACACCCGTAACTCGTACTGACTGGGCGTGGCCGACATGAACACGCACTGGTTGACCCGCTCGAGTACCTCTTCGAACGTGAGCGGGCGGTTGTCGCGCGCCGACGGCAACCGGAACCCGTGCTCGACGAGCATGTCCTTGCGGCTGCGGTCACCGGCGTATTGACCGTGCAGCTGGGGAACGGCCACGTGGCTTTCGTCGACGACCAGCAAGAAGTCGTCGGGGAAGTAGTCGAGCAACGTGAACGGTGGTTCGCCGTAGTCACGACCATCGATGTGCATCGAGTAGTTCTCGATGCCGTTGCAGTACCCGAGTTCGGCGATCATCTCGAGGTCGTACTGGGTGCGCATCCGCAAGCGCTGCGCCTCGAGCAACTTGCCTTCCTCTTCGAAGGTCTTCAGCCTGACCTGCAGCTCGTGTTCGATCTTGCCGGTCGCGATCGCCAGCCGTTCGTTGCCGGCGACGTAGTGCGTGGCCGGGAAGATGACGCCGCGCTTCATGTCTTCGAGTGTTTCGCCGGTCAACGGGTCGATCCGGGTCAGCCGGTCGATCGTGTCACCGAACAACTCGATCCGCAGCACGCTCTCCTCGTAGGCCGGATGGACCTCGATCGTGTCGCCCCGAACCCGAAACTTGCCACGCCCGAGAGCGACGTCGTTGCGGTCGTACTGCATGTCGACCAGACGGCGCAGGATGTTGCGCATGTCGTAGTCGACACCGACGCTGAGATCGAGCAGTTGCCCCTTGTACTCGTCGGGGTTGCCCATGCCGTAGATACAGCTGACGGACGCCACGACGATGACATCACGGCGCGTCAGGAGGGCCGCCGTCGCGGAGTGCCGCAAGCGGTCGATCTCGTCGTTGACCGAGCTGTCCTTCTCGATGAACGTGTCGCTGGAGGGGATGTACGCCTCGGGTTGGTAGTAGTCGTAGTAGCTGACGAAGTACTCGACACGGTTGTCGGGAAAGAACTCGCGCATCTCTTGGGCGAGCTGGGCAGCGAGGCTTTTGTTCGGGGCCAGGATCAGCGTCGGTCGCTGGACTCGCTCGATGGTCCACGCCATGGTCGCCGACTTACCGGACCCCGTGATACCCAGCAACGTCTGAAATCGTTCACCGGCGTCGATTCCGGCGGCGAGCTGATCGATCGCGGTGGGTTGGTCTCCGGACGGTTCGAAGTCGGATACGACCCGGAATGGTGTCTGCGCACCAGAGCCGGACAGGTTGTCGAGCGAGCTGCCGCTCGTGACCGTTTCGGACATGTCGTCAGTCTATCATCGAACGGACGTTCGACTGGTCAAGCAGGGTCGACCAACTCGTGGAGGTCCGCTCCGGCACGCACTTTCTCGATCCGATAGTGGGCGTCGGGCAGATTCAAGAAGTTGGGTCGCAGGGGTGGGGTCCGCAACACCTCACGTCGTTGCAACTCTTCGATGATGGCGGTGTGCTCCGGCGCGATCTTGCCGACCAGCAGCGTGTCGAGCCGCCCGCCGCTGCGGACATAGTCGACGACACCTTGGAGCCCTCGCAAGTAGACGGCATCCTTGACCAATCCCCCACCGCGATGGACCCGCATGGCGATCCCGAACGCACCGCGTTCCGACAGACCCACCTCGTCGACGAGCAGCCGGAACGTGTCGTTGAACTCGGCACCGTCGGCAACCGATCGGGCCGCCAGCACGCGCGCCGCCAGCGTTCGCAGCCGGGCAGCGGTCAAACCACCGACGAGGTATTCGGCGAAGACCGCCAAACCCTCCTGAAGTTCGTCGTGGCGGGCGAGACCCGACGCCAGCAGGCGAAGTGGTTGAGCGCGACCGTTCCAGTAGGTCACGACGTGGGTCCCGACCTCGTGTTGCAGCAGCGCTTCGACACGCTCCCGCGGTATCGCCATGCCGCGACCGACCAACAGGTTGCCGGCCGAGACCATCAGCGACGACACGTCATCGCGGAGGAAAACCTGCGGCGTGATCGAAGGATCGACGCTGCGATATTTGGCCAACTCGATCTCCGCAGCGGCGGCGAAGTCCTCACCCGAGATCCGACGCGATTTGCGGCCCCGATCCCGGTCGTCGATGTTGTCGAGGACCGATCGGGCGAGTGCCACCGAACGGTCGTCGACGCGTCCGTACAAGGCGATGCTGGTGGGCAGGAATCGCGGGGTCAGACGATCTGCCATCAGCGACAGTTTCAGCTCGAGTTCGCTGCGCTTCTCTCGAAACAGGCTCTCGAGCGTGGGGTCTTCGATCTGCTCGATCCTGATATCGAAGAGTCGTCGCTTGAGCAGCGACGGGTCGACCGTGAGCGGGCGGTACTGGAACCTCGGTGGGCGTCCGTTCTTGGAACGACGAAAGCTGCGGTAGGCGCTGTCGGCGTTGACCGGAGTGACGGTCAGAAGCAGGTCGAAGGACTCGGCAACGGAGGCCAGCTCGTGATCGACCTTGTGCACGGCCCGCACCACGGCTCGACGGCCCAACGAGTGGTAGTGCAACGGACGCGACGATGTCTCTTCCCTGGCGAACACGAAGGCTGCTCGTGCGATCGAGCGGGAGACCTGGCGGATCATCGCCTGACGAACCAACGGGTAGAGCTCGCCGGATTCGGTCGAGCGCCAGGCGGCGTATGCGGCGACCCCGAACATGTGCGTGTTGGTCGCCTTCGCAACAGGCGCCGACAGCAACCGGCGCTGCGATGGCGGCGCCAACGGGGCCGCCGGACGGACCGCAACGCTGGCGGTGTGCCCGAGTATCCGGACCCGACCGAGGCCGGCCACCAGCGCCTCGAGCGCCGGCGTTTCCTGGAGCTGACGCGGGATCGCGATCTCGAAGTCGGGGCGGATGTCGTCGGCAACCGTGGTTGCTTCCGAAGGCCCTGCCTTGACCCAGATCTCGATCAGCAGGAAGCCGCCGAAGACTTCCGACTGGATCGACGCGATCCGCTCCACGAGTTCGTGTGTGAAGCCGTCCGACGCCGCGTCGGACGGCCCGATCACATACGAGGCTTGGCTGGAGACGAGCGCACGGACAGCTTCGTCGGCGTTCGCTTCGGTCGGCCGATAGACGACCAGGAACGGCAAATGGCGGTCGATATGGACACGACCGTCGGGCGCAAGACTGCGCCGGACCCGGAGACCCTGTTGAACACGATCGGCGATCGTGTCCAGCAGCGCCGTATCGAGCGCTCGCTTCTTGTCAGCCGTATTGAGCGCTCGCTTCTTGTCAGCCGTCATGTGAGTCCAGTCTCGCCAGCATCGACGGCGAACTGTACCCGTTGGCGCCGCCCAACCAGGTGGATCGTCGGCACCCCATCAGGGAGACCCGTTCCGCTGTCGCTAGGATCGAGGAGTCGGCTCGCACGCTCGAGCCACCATGAGCGCCCGTGTCGCGGCGCCTGAGCGAGGAGAACTATGAGAATTGGCTTTGTCGTCAACGACGTGATGACCGAGGAGGCGGGTTTCACCACGACACGACTGTGTGTCGCCGCCACCAATCGGGGCCACGAGGCCTGGACGATCAGTGTCGGTGACCTCGCCTACGACCACGACGAACTGGTCAGGGCGACCGCCAAGCGGCCACCGAAGCCCCGCTACAAGGACGGCGTCGCCTATCTTCGCGACCTGCAAAGCAAAGCGGCCATCACCGAACGGGTCACCGTTGACGATTTGGATGTGCTGTTCCTGCGCAACGTGCCATCCGACGAAAAGGGCAAGCGCGAATGGGCCAAGTCGGCCGCCATCGACTTCGGACGCGTGGCGATGCGACATGGCGTGATCGTTCTCAACGACCCGAACGGGCTCGCCAAGGCCGAGAACAAGATGTACTTCCAGCTCTTCCCGGAGGAGGTTCGTCCAGGGCACGCTGATCACGCGTAACCGTGACGAAATCAAGGCCTTCGTCAAGTCTGAGGGACGAGCGGTGATCAAGCCGCTGAGCGGTTCGGGTGGAGAAGGCGTGTTCCTGGTGCGGGCCGACGACACGGCCAACCTCAACCAGATGATCGACGCCGTGGCACGCGACGGCTACGTCATTGCCCAGCAGTACCTCGAGCGAGCCGAGGCAGGCGACACTCGCTTGTTCCTGATGAACGGCGAACCGCTGCGCCACAAGGGCAAGTACGCCGCGTTCAGGAGGCTTCGCCGCGGGGGCGACATGCGCTCGAATCTGCACGCCGGGGGCTCCCTGGCCCGGGCCGACCTCGACGACGACGCATTCCGACTCGCCGAGATCGTGCGACCGAAGCTCGTGCAGGACGGCATGTTCCTGGTCGGGATCGACATCGTCGGCGACAAGCTGATGGAGATCAACGTGTTCAGCCCCGGCGGACTGGGCTCGGCCCAGAAGCTCGAAGGCGTGAACTTCAGCGAGTCGGTGATCGACAGCCTCGAACGCAAGGTCGACTACATGGGCTTCTACCGACGCAACTTCAACAACACGGAGATGAACACGCTGTGAGCAACTCCCCTTGGACAGTCGTAGCCGGTGACGATCCGATGCTCGCCACGGCGATTCACGCCGGCCACGAACTGCGCCCCGAAGCGTCCGCTTTGACCGCCCTGTCCGATGATCAGCGGCTCCGCGAAGAGGATCCCTTCACCGATCGCTGGGTCGAGATCGCCGCCAACTCGATCGTTGTGTCGCCGTCACGGTTCGAGGTCGATCTCAATCGACCACGCGACAAGGCGGTGTACCGCGAACCTGCCGACGCCTGGGGTCTCGAGCTGTGGAAGTCGCCTCCCTCTGACGAGTTCGTCGACGACTCGTTGGCCGTCTACGACCAGTTCTACGCCGAGCTCGGCGAGTTGTGCGACCGATTGGTCGAGACGCCACGGCACGTTCGTCGTTCTGGATCTGCATTCGTACAACCACCGGCGGCTCGGACCCGACCGGCCCGTCGACGACCCCGACGCCAACCCGGATATCAACCTCGGAACCGACACGGTCGCGCCCGAACTGAGGCACATCGTCGACGTGTTCGCCAAGGCTGTGGCATCTCACCCATTCGATCATGGGCACCTCGACGTGCGAGAGAACGTCAAGTTCAAGGGTGGCCAAATGACTCGATGGATCAACGCTCGATACGGCAGTCGTGGCTGCTCGATCGCCGTCGAGATGAAGAAGATCTTCATGGACGAATGGAGCGGACAACTCGACGAGTCGATCACCATCGACATCGGTGCGGTGCTCGGCAGCGCGGCCGAGCAGGTACGCAACGTGCTCCGCGAATCGCTCCCGCGTTAGCACCGAGGTCGGTCAGGCGTTCGCCAAGCCGATGATCAGCAACGCCTGCCCAACGTGATACGGGACGATGACTGACAACCGTCGGCCGGGCAGAGGGCCGACGAATCGCTGGTAGCCGAGCACCCAGTCGCTGATGGCGAACAGCATCGCCCCGATCGCCGCCAGCCATGCCGCAGCCGACCACGCCGTGAACACCATCGCCGAGATCACGCAGGCGTAGAGCACGACGGCGCCTGCCAGCATCGGTCCACCGTGCTGACGCGCACCAGGAACGATCCGGGTGAGGAATCGAAAGCCGAGCAGGGCGACGACGAACGCCGCCCCAGGCGATCGCCCACATCGAGTCGAATCCCACCATCACGGCAGCCACCACGTACGCCAAGTGGCCGACGGCAAACGATGCCAGACCCGCCATGAAGGCCGTCTCGCCGTCGCCGAGCAGCGCGACATCACCGACGAGCCCGAACGCTGCACCGATCACGAGCCACGTCCGCACGTCGACGGCAGCGTCGCCGACGACGAGAGCGACGACGACGAGAGCCGCCATGGTCGGCCGGCTTGGCGAACAGTTCGAGCCGACGTCGTCGCTGGGCGACCGCTCACCAGTCGAGCACGGCGAACACAGCCGCCAGCGAGATGAGCAGGATCGACGTCACGGTGAAGCAGGTTACGTCGGGCCGATCGGGCTGCCCCAGCTGGGCACTGGTGGGCTGCGTGACGACGGCCGAACCGTGGCCCGGGCTGCCGCGATCCTACCTGTGGAGGTTCGACGCAGCGCTCGGATTCGAACCGACGGTCGTCGACAACGGAGAGATCGAGGCGCAGCTCGACGGCGGTCGTGCGGACAGGTCAGCTGGAGGCGTCGTCGCGCAAGTGCGACCAGCTGCGCCCACAGGCCATCGACCTGATCGCGCAGCGAGTCGAGGTCGCCGGAGTTGTCGATGACATGGGTGGCCGTTGCCAAGCCGCTCGTTGCGATCGATCTGGCTGCTGATGCGGTTGCGAGCATCGGTCTCGTCCATGCCTCGGAACTGCGACCAGCCGCTCGATCGCTACGTCGGTTGCGACATCGACGACGACCGTCGCGGCGATGTCGTCGCGCGGGTTCTCGCCGAGCAACGGGAAGTCGAGCACCACGATACGATCGGTCTCGGTCTGCGCATCGATCTGGCGTCGAATCTCCTGCTGCATCGCCGGGTGCACGATGCCGTTGAGATCGGTCAACGCCTGTTTGGCATCGATCGGAATCGCCGAACACGATCGCCGCCACGGCGGCACGATCGAGCGACCCGTCGTCGCGGATGATGTGGTCGACCGAAACGTGTCGGCCATCCGCTCCAGCAAGGGCGCACCGGGACCTGCAGATCGTTGGCGATCTGATCGGCGTCGACGATGACGGCGCCGTGCTCGGCAAGGAGCATCGGAAACCGTCGACTTGCCGACACCGATGCCCCCAGTCAGCCGACCAGGAGCATCGGTTCGATCAGGCCTCGTCAGCGACCGGCTCGGCGGGGCGGCGGCCTCAGGTGCCGCCACCTCGGCGGCGGCCTCGGTGCCGGCACCTCAGCGGCGACGCTTCAGGGACTGGCACCTCAGCGGCAACCTCGGCGCCGTCACCTCAGGTGCTGCGGCCTTCGGCGACTGCCACCGCAGGTGCTGTCGGCCTCGGTGGCTGCTGCAGCGCCACCGGCCTCGGTTTTCTGGTACTCGGCCCAGGCGGCTTCGACCTCGTCGCTGCTCGTGGCCCAGTTGCCCTCGGAGTCGATCTCGAAGTGCTCGCGGTACTCGGCGGCCAGCTCGCCACCTTCGGCGGCCTGCTTGATCGACAGGCTGATCCGGCGACGTGCGAGATCGAGGTCGATGATCTTGACCCACAGCTCTTCGCCGGGGGTAACGACCTGCTCTGGGCGAATCGACATGATGGGCCGACATCTCCGAGATGTGGACCAGACCCTCGATGCCGTCGCCGACTTGCACGAACGCACCGAACTGCACGAGCTTGGTGACTCGGCCGTACACGAGCTGCCCGACCTCGTGGGTCTCGGCGAACTCCTGCCACGGGTCGGCCTGCGTGGCCTTGAGCGACAAGCTGATCCGCTCGCGGCTGAAGTCGACGTCGAGCACCTGAACCTTGACCGGATCGCCGATGGCCACCACGGAACCGGGATGATCGACGTGCTTCCACGACAGCTCGCTGACGTGGATCAGCCCGTCCATACCGCCCAGATCGACGAATGCGCCGAAGCTGACGACCGACGACACGGTGCCCTCGCGGACCTCGCCGATCTTGAGGTTGTTGAGGAAACTGTCGCGGGTCTCCTTCTGCGTCTCCTCGAGGTACGCCCGACGCGACAGCACGACGTTGTTGCGGTTCTTGTCGAGCTCGATGATCTTGGCCTGCACCGTGGTGCCGATGTACGGCGCCAGGTCGCGGACACGACGCAGCTCGACGAGCGATGCCGGCAGGAAGCCACGCAGACCGATGTCGACGATCAGGCCGCCCTTGACGACCTCGATGACCGGACCCTCGACGATCTCGTCGGCTTCCTTCTTGGCCTCGATCGTGCCCCACGCACGCTCGTACTGGGCCCGCTTCTTCGAGAGCAGCAGGCGCCCTTCCTTGTCCTCTTTGGTGAGCACGAGGGCCTCGATCATCTCACCGAGGCTGACGATCTCCGACGGGTTGACGTCGTTGCGGATGCTCAGCTCACGGCTGGGGATCACACCCTCGCTCTTGTAGCCGATGTCGAGCAGGACCTCGTCCTTGTCGATCTTGACGACGGTGCCGTTGACCATCTGGCCATCTTCGACTTCGACGATGGTGCCGGCGATGGCATCCGCGAAGCTCATGCCGAGATCGTTCGAAACGATCTCACGCGGGGTGTAGATGCCCTCCTCGTCGAAGGTCCCCATTGCGGGGTTCGAGGCGGGCGTTTGGGTCGAGGTGTCGGACAAGAAACGAACTGCTTTCAAAGTGTGAATAGGGAAATGCGAAAGACACGGGTTGCCGAGCGCAGCTGTCGATCCTACCAGAACCAGCGGTTTTCCACCCGGCGCCAGGCTCAACCGCGGCGGTGGGCCAGCAGCAGGAACTCCGCTGAATCGGCGGTGGGCGAGGCGATTGCGTAGGCCCCTGGCTCGACGCTGTTGATCGAGTCGACGACGAGCCCATGGGCGACACACAACAATCGCAGTTCGCGAGGCGTGTAGCACCCGGTCCACAGGCTGGCCTCGATCGCCTCGCCGGCCTCGTTGCGGATCTCGGTGCGCTCATGGTTGACGCCGCTGTCGGCGTCGAAGTCGGCCCCGTCCCAGTGCTTCATGACGAAGTAGGAACTGAACGCCGACAGCGCCAGACGCCCGCCGGGTCGCAGCGCCCGGGCGATCCCGGCGATCACGGTTTCGTCGTGGCCGTCGGCGGTCATCAGCCCGAACGCTCCTTGGCACAGGCAGATCACGGCGTCGAACTCGGCCTCGAACACCATCTGGCGGGCGTCCAGTCGCTCGAAGCTCGCACCCTCGGGAGCCCGATCGTTGGCGATGTCGACGAACCGCCGACTCACGTCGATGCCGTGCACCTCGATGCCTCGTTCGGCGAGCGCTCGGGCGTGGCGTCCGGGACCGCACCCGACGTCGAGCACACGCATGCCGGATTCCAGCCCGATGCGCCGGGATCAGGAAGTCGATCTCTTGACGGGTGCCCTTCGTGAAGGAGTATCTCAGGTAGGCCGACCCGAGGTGATCGGCAAGCGGTTCGAACCAGTGGTCGCTCGGACATCACCGCTATCATGCCAGCGTCAGTTGGCCGTCCAGTTCGTTGGTGCCGTCGCTGTTTCAGCCTCAAGTCAATACAGTGTTCTGTCAACTTGAGCGAAACTTGAGTGAATTCTGTCATCGAACTCTGCTTGTATAGATCAAGCAAACCGAATGCCGATAGCAGCGATATCGGACACAGGCTAGGATCACGGGCGACCAAACGTCTTGCGGGAGACCACCGAATGCGTCGGCAACTGACGGAACGAACATCGACACGCAGGTAGCACGCCCAACCAGGCCACGAGCGGTCGTTGCGGCGGTGTTTGCGGCGTTGGCGTTCACGTCGGCGGGCAGTCGGGACGGGCGAGAATCCGAGCGAGGCATCTTCGGCCACGTCAGCAGCGTGGGCGAGCTCGGACCGGTCACGTTTTCGACCAAGATCGAGCCTGGCAGCCCGGTCCCCTTGTCGTTGATCACCGAGGATTCCTTCAAGGAATACGGCAAGAAGGGCTTCACCGGCCAGGCGTCGACGTCGCCTCGGTCGACTCGGGGGTGACACCGGTCGGCGGGCTCGACCAGCCCGGCAAGGTCGTCTATGGCCCCGACCTCTCGAACGAAGGCGCGATCGCCAACCTGGCGGGGCTCGACACGTACGGACACGGCACCCACCTCGCCGGGATCATCGCCGGCGATGACGGGGACCAGGTCGGCGGGATCGCACCCGACAGTCGAATCGTCAGCGTCAAGGTCGCTGGAGCGACCGGACTGACCGATATCGCCCCGGTGATCGCCGGAATCGACTGGGTGATCGAACACCGCAACGACAACGGCCTCAACATTCGGGTCCTCAACCTGTCGCTCGGTGTCGCCGGAGTTCCCACCAATGCCGGCGACCCGTTGTCGGCTGCGGTCGAGCGCGCCTGGGCAGCCGGCATCGTCGTCGTCGCCGCCGCCGGCAACCGCGGCAACGACGCAAACGGGGTCGACAGCCCCGCAGTGTCTCCCTACGTGATCGCCGTTGGCGCAACCGAGTCGTACGAATCCTCCGGCAAGAAGGACACGATCCCCTCGTGGAGTTCGGGCGGCAACGGCTACCGCTCTCCCGACGTCGTGGCACCGGGCCGTTCGATCGTGAGCTTTCGAGTCCCAGGATCGATGCTCGACCAGAATCACCCGTCGGCGGTCGTCGACGGCAAGTACTTCCTCGGCTCGGGCACGTCGCAGGCGGCGGCAGTCGTCAGCGGCTTCGCAGCAGCGATGCTGTCGGGCTACCCGGCCCTCACTCCCGATCAGGTCAAGTACCTCTTCGTCGAGCAAGCCAAAGAACTCACGAAACGACACTCGATCGAAGGCGACGGCCGAATCCAGCCCAAGGACTCGATCAAGAAGACCAAGGACGCCGCGAAGAAGGCCGGGAAGCAGTCCCACGGGCGAGCGAACAAGAAGAACGATGCCCAGGAAGCGGCAGAGGTACTGGGCGCGACCTGGTCGGGCGGCGGCTGGAACGGCGCCACCTGGTCGGGCGGCAGTGGAGCGGGGCGACGTGGTCCGGAGCAACCTGGACCGGAGCCACCTGGTCCGGCGGGATCTGGTCCGGGGCAACCTGGTCGGGCGCGACCTGGTCGAATGAAACCTGGTCCGGGGCAACCTGGTCGGGGGCAACCTGGTCCGGGGCAACCTGGTCCGGAGCAACCTGGTCCGGGGCGACCTGGTCCGGAGTCGAGACGTCGGATGTTGATTTGACCGGCAGCACCTGGTCCTGACCGGCGTCCGGCGACACGCCGGGCCGCACATGATGGGAGACACATGACAACATGCACGAGTCGCACGTCGATCGGACGCTCGGACCCGACCGCCCCAACCTCGATGGTCGCAGTCTGCCTTCATCCGTGCGGGTCTTGACCTACGCGCGCTTTCCTGGCGGCGTTCGGCACCATCCTGTTGCTCCTGACGCCGATTCGGCGACGGTGACACCCGAGCGTGAGTGGTCGCTGCCGTTCTTCGCGCTCGTGATCGCCTTCGGTCTTTCCGAAGCAACCGCACTCCACGTCGAGATCCGCAAGGAATCGCATTCGCTGTCGCTGGCCGGTATCCCGTTGCTGGCCGGCCTGTTGTACACCAGCCCTGCCCTCGTGGCCGTGGCGTATGTGCTCGGCGGATGCGCCGCCCTGCTCTGGATCCGCCGATCGAGCCTGCTCAAGGTGATCTGGAACGCCTGCCTGTTCGTGGCCGAGGTCGGCGTCGCCGGTCTGATCGTGCACACCGCACTGGGTGACGGCCTGCCGGAAAACCCGGTCGAGTGGGTGATTCCGCTCGGCGCAGTGGTCGCCGCCGAGTTGCTCAGCCTGTTCGCGGTTCCGTTGGTCATCATGGCCGTCGACGCCAAGTTCCGGCCCGGCTTGTTCGCCAACGTCGGCCAGTCACAGGTGCTCGCCGTGCTGGCCGGCACGTTCGCCGTCACCGCCATGTCGGCCTCGCTCAGCAGCCCATACATGGCCGCCTATGCACTTGCTGCCGCTGATCGGTGTCGGAGCGATCCTGCAGAGCACCGGACACCTCTCGCAACGGTTCCGCGATCTTCAGCAGTTGCACACCTTCACACGCGCCCTGGCCAACGAGCGTGGCCCACGAACACTCGACACCGGCCTGATCGAGTTGGTGCACATCATGCGCGCCCGCTCAGCCGGCCTGGCGGTGGTCGGCAGCGGCGAGGACCTCACCACGGTGCGGGTGCTCATCGACGACACCTTCGAGGACTTCGACCCGGAACCGCTGCCGCCCATGCTGATCGATCTCGTCGATCAGGATGCGGTCACCGAGATCGATCTCGATGATCCCCGCCCCGAGGCGCCGAGACGTCCTGCGCCGCCTCCGGGCCACCAAGATCGTCGCCGTGCGGATGCTCCGCGAGGTCGACGCCGATGGCGTCCTGTTCGTGTGCGATCGGCTGGGCATGCGAAGCGGATTCGGCGTCGACGAACTGCGGTTGTTCGGGTCGCTCGCCAACACCCTGAGTTCGCGCCTGTCGAACGACCATCTCGTCGGGCGGCTGGAGAGTCAGGCCCGCACCGATGCGCTCACCGGGCTTGCCGAATCGTCTCAGTTTCGAGATCGGCCTGACCTCGCTCGCTGGCGCGAGCCGATCAACATGGCGCCGTCGTCATGATCGACCTCGATCGTTTCAAGGCGATCAACGACTCGCTCGGTCACGAGACCGGCGATCGCCTGCTGATCGAGGTCGCCAAGCGACTGCGAGCGTCACCGGCCGACCGACATGGTGGCCGCGATTCGGCGGCGACGAGTTCGCCGTCATGCTGTGCGGCATCGATCCTGAACGCTCGATGGAGTTGATCGAGCGGGTCGGAGCGATCCGCGATGCGTTGATCGCCAAGGTCGAGTTGGACGGCATCACGTTCGAGATCGGCGCCAGCGTCGGCGCCGTCGTGTGGCCCAATCAGGGCACTCGCAGCGACAGCACTGCTGCACCGGGCCGACACGGCCATGTACGAGGCCAAGCGCAATCATCTCGGCGTGGTCTGGTATCAACCCGAACTCGATGCCGACGCTCCGCGGCGCCTCGATCTGTACCTCTCGGTGAGCTCCGCACTCGAGAACGACGACTACTTCGTCCACTTCCAACCCAAGGTGTCGCTGATCGACGGCCGGATCACCGGCGCCGAGGCGGTCGTCCGCTGGAACCACCCAGCCCACGGACCGATCTCACCGGCCGAGTTCGTCCCACTGATCGTGCAGTCGGGACTGATCGGCAAGCTCACTCGACTCGTCGTTCGACGGGCGATCGAGGCTGCGGTCGTGTTCCATGCCGCCGGGCTCCGGTGCCGATCGCCGTCAACCTCACGCCCCGCGACCTGCTCGACCCTGTACTCATCGACGAAATCTCCGAACAACTGCGGGAAGCCTGCGATCGACCCGAGCCTGCTGACGATGGAGATCACCGAGGACGCGATGGTGGTCGACTTCGACACCAGTGGGTCGGCGTTACGACGCATGCGCGAACTCGGGATCCGTGTGGCGATCGACGACTTCGGCACCGGGTACTCGTCGATGCAGTTGTTGCACCGTCTCCCTGTCGACGAACTCAAGATCGATCAGAGCTTCATCCAGTTGACTCAGCACCGATTCCAATGCCGAGGCGATCGTGCGAGGGTCGATCAACCTCGCCCGGGACCTCGGCCTGTCGACCGTCGCTGAGGGCATCGAGGATTGGCACACGCTCCGCGCGGTGGCCAAGCTCGGGTGCGAGGAGATGCAAGGAAATCTCATCAACATCGCCGCTACCACTTCACGACTTGGTTCGATGGGTGACCGACTGGGATCCGGCATGGCTGGTCGAACCGTCGATGGCCCGATGTTCGGGGTCGGGCCGGCAACGCCAGCGGATCGCCGAGTCGGGACGCGCTCGTCGGTCAACCCTTTGCAGCCGCCCAGGTAGCGCCCCACGCGACGTTGACCTCGAGCGGCACGTCGAGTTCGGCCGCTCCGTTCATCAGGCCGATCACCAGGTCGCCGACCACGTCGTGTTCGTCGGCGGGCACCTCGACGATCACTTCGTCGTGGACCTGGAACACCAATTCGCTCCGGTACCCGCCGGCTTCGAGCGCCTCGTCGATTCGCACCAGGGCGACCTTGAAGATGTCGGCCGCCAGGCCCTGGATCCCGGCGTTCATCGCCTGGCGTTCGCCCGCCTGACGGATACGCCAGTTCGAGTTGAGCAGCTCGGGGATCGGCCGTCGACGTCCGAACAAGCGTCTCGGTGTAGCCGTTCTTGCGGGCTTCTTGAACGGTGGCGTCCATGTACGCCTTGACGTTCGGGAAACGCCACGAAATAGGCGTCGAGAATCACCGACGCTTCGTCGGTCGGGATGCCGAGCCGCTGCCCGAGACCCGTACGCCTCCATGCCGTAGGCCAGCCCGTACGACACCATCTTGGCCTTCGAGCGTTGCTCGAGCGTGACCGCCCCCGGTTCGACGGAGAACACCCGCGCGGCGGTGGCGTTGTGGATGTCCTGGCCGCTCGTGAACGCCTCGATCAGGCCCGGATCGGCGGCGAGATGGGCGATGCACCGCAGCTCGATCTGGTTGTAGTCGGCGACGAGCAGCGACATCCCGTCGCTCGGCATGAAGGCGGTGCGGAAGACTCGACCCTCGTCGCTGCGGACGGGGATGTTGTGCAGGTTCGGCTGGTCGGAACTGAGTCGACCGGTGCGGGCCACGGT
Organism: uncultured Acidimicrobiaceae bacterium; assembly: GCA_963700265.1. GTDB lineage: Bacteria > Actinomycetota > Acidimicrobiia > Acidimicrobiales > Ilumatobacteraceae > Ilumatobacter. The sequence continues at coordinate 45,579 of CAVOWX010000019.1, forward strand.
CTGGTTGAACGTGGCATGGATTCGCCCGTCCTCGGCGACCTCCTGCAGCAGACCCTCCCCGTAGGTGCCACGCAGCTTCTCGACCTCGCGGTGACGCAGCAGCGGCACGATGAACTCGGGCCACTGATCCTTCAGCTTCTCCAGGGTCTGGGCATCGGTCGAGTACCCCGACTTGGTCTTCTTGACGCCCAGCGGACTGAGTTGGCGCTCGTCGAACAACAGCGCCCGCAGCTGGGTCGGCGAGTTGAGGTTGAGGTCATCCTGCTCGGCGACACGTCGAAGTTCGGCCCCGACGACTCGACTTCGGCGGTCAATCTGGCGTTGATCGCCCGCAACGCCTCGATGTCGACGCCGACACCGACGTGCTCCATCTTCGCCAGCACCCGCACCAGCGGGTTCTCGATCGAGTGGTACAGCTCGGCCATGCCCTGTGCGTCGAGGCTGGCCTCGATCGGGCCGGCGATGTGGTGGACCGCCAAGGCGTCGCGCCCGGACCGCTCGGCGTCGCCGACCGCAGTGCCGGTCAGGTCGAGCTGCCCGGACGCCGACGGCATCGTCGCCGGCGGCGCGAACGACGTGTACTTGACGAGCAGATCGGCCAGTTCGTATCTGGCCTCGGCGGGATCGATCAGGTAGGCCGCGATCGCTGTGTCGAGTTGGAGCCGCGGAGATCGACGTCGGCTTCGAGCAGCGAGCGCATCAGCGGCTTGACGTTGTGGCCGCGAAGTGGGCGATGCCGACCGAGGGCGACCGCGAGCGCCTCGTCGCCGCAGCATCGCACCCGGGATCCAGGCGACTGCCGACGTTGCCGGATCGGTCACGACCGCGATACCGACCAATGCGCTGCGACCCGGTTCACCCTCCCACGTAGCGGCGACATCGAGCACCTCGATCCGCTCGAGGTGGGCGACCGCGGTGGCCACATCGGAGAGCAGTTCGACCTCGGCGACGAGTTCGTCTCGGGGAACGCTCGAGGCGATCCCCGACGAGGCCCGAGCACTTCGGCCAGACGATCGCCGAGTGTTCGGAACTCGAGGAAATCGAACAAGCGCTGAAGCTCGTCGGGCTTCGGTGTGATCGCCAACGCATCGAGATCGACCGATTCGATCGGCGCATCGTGACGAAGGATCATCAGCTCGAGGTTGGTGCGGACGCGCTGCTCGTGCTCGGTCAAGTTCTCACGCAGCTTGGGCGTCTGCTCGTGCACATGGGCGAAGATCCCGTCGAGACCGCCGTACTGGTTGATCAGCTTGGCGGCGGTCTTCTCCCCCACTCCCGGAACACCCGGGAGGTTGTCCGAGTTGTCGCCACGCAACGCCGCGTACTGCGGGTAGAGGGCGGGTGTCACCCCGGTGCGTTCCGCAATGCCGGCCTCGTCGTACAGGGCGTAGTCGCTGACGCCGCGCTTGTTGTAGAGCACCTTCACGTGGGGATCGCTGACGAGTTGGTAGCTGTCGCGGTCACCGGTGACGATCACGATGTCGTGGCCATCCGCCACCAGCTGGCTGGTCAGCGTCGCCAACAAGTCGTCGGCCTCCCACCCGATCGCCTCGACCTGTTGGATGCCGATCGCATCGAGCACCTCGCGGACGAGGCCCATCTGTTGGCGCAGGATGTCGGGGGCCGACTCGCGTTGCGCCTTGTACGACGGTTCGGCGACGTGACGAAAAGTCGGTTCCGGACGGTCGAACGCAACGACCATGCCGTCAGGATGCTGATCTTTGATGACGTTGATCAGCATCGACGTGAAACCGAAGACGGCGTTCGTGACCTGACCGCTGGCGGTCGCCATATCGGCCGGCAACGCAAAGAACGCTCGGTACGTCAGCGAGTTGCCGTCGACGAGGAGCAAGGTGGCCATGGGTGCGTACTGCCGGTCCGATCGCCCGAGCTATTCGGGCCGCAACGTTTCGTTGAGGATCCGCTCGGCGACATCGCGCATCTTCGTGCGCTCGCTCATGGCCGTGCGTTGGATGAAGGCGAATGCGTCGCTTTCCTTCATGCCGCACTCGTCGATCAGGAAGCCCTTGGCACGATCGATGGTCTTGCGGGCGGCGAGTTGTTCGCCGAGTGCGTCGATCTCACCGGTCAGGTTGCGCAACTCACGAAAGCGACCGATCGCGACCTCGATCGCAGGGATCAGGTCACTCTTCTGGAACGGCTTGACCAGGTACGCCAGAGCGCTCCGGCGTCACGGGCCTGTTCGATCACCTCGCGCTGGCTGAAGGCCGTGAGGATCAGCACCCCACACAGCTTCTCGTCGGTGATGATGCCGGCCGCCTGGAGCCCGTCCATGCCGGGCATCTTCACGTCGAGCACGGCGAGGTCGGGAAGCAGACGCACGCACCAACTCGACGGCCTCGTCGCCACGGCCCGTCTCGCCGACCACCTCGTAGCCCTCCTCTTCGAGGGTCTCGCGAAGATCCATCCTGATGATGGCCTCGTCTTCTGCGATGACAACTCTCAGTGACAAGTTCGAGTCCTTTCCGCACCCCGGAAAACGCGAAGCACTGCCATTCAATCAGAACGGTCGATCAGACGGGCCAATCGACGCCGCCGAACCGTCGTACCGTGGCGACGACCGAAGCTCAGCTCGCTCAGCTCAGCGGGCGTCGTTGAGCTTGTCGAGCAGTTCGTCCTGACGTCGCTCCAGTTCGACGATCGAGTCGGCCACGTGCTGGCGGTGGCGTCGCATCGCGTCGGCGTGCTTGCGGGCCTCGTTCGCTTCCTGCGCTGGCGATCGGCGTCTCCGAAACGAGGGCCCGGATCGCTTGGTCGTCTGCGTCGTTCGCGAACACGTCGAGTTGCTCGTCGATCTGTGAAAGCTCGGACTCGCAACGACTTGAGCCTCGTCACGTTCTGCGAGAGCCGTCGCTGCACCAACCAGGAACCCATGCCGTGATGCTAGGCGCATCTCGACGTGATGCCCGGCGGCGAGGGGTGAACCGTAACCGGTCGCGTGCCGACCGGCTGACGTGCCCCGGGTGGGATTCGAACCCACACTGGACGGTGTTTGAGACCGCTGCCTCTGCCGTTGGGCTACCGGGGCGTGCGAGCGAGGCTACCCGCGTCAGCGAGCCGGGACACCGATCGATCGCAGCGTTCGGTTCCCCGCTCGCCTCAGGCCGGCTCCTCAGGCCGACTCCCTCAGGACGGCTCCTCAGGGCCGGCTCTCAGCCGCTCCCTCAGCCGGCTCCTCAGGGCCGACCGGTTCACACCTCGTCATCCGGTCACGAGAATCTTCGTGGTTACCCGCGGGTAGCGCGAGCGACCCCTGCAATTCCGTCTAGCCTCGCCACAATGCTCGCATTCACGTTCCCCGGACAGGGGTCGCAGCGACCGGGTATGGGGCGCCCATGGGTCGATCACGACAGCTGGGAACTCGTCGACGAGGCGAGCGAGGTCGCCGGACGCGATGTCGGCTCGCTGCTGCTCGACGCAGATGCCGACGAACTCAAAGACACCCGCAACGCCCAGCTCACCACGTTCGTCTCGAGCTTGATGGTGCTCGACGCCGTCGAGCGATTCGGCATCGAAGCCAGTTTCTGCGCCGGCCACAGCCTCGGCGAGTACACCGCACTTGGCGGCGACGGGAGCGCTCGGATTCGACGAGGGTGTTGCGCTCGTCGCCGAACGGGCGGCAGCGATGCACGAGGCAGGTACGCGCGAGCAGGGCACGATGGCCGCCGTACTCGGTCTCGATGACGACCAGGTCGAGGTCGCCTGCAACCTCGCCGACGCCGAGGTCTGGGTTGCCAACTTCAACGCTCCCGGGCAGGTCGTCATCGCCGGCACGCCCGCCGGAGTCGAGGCAGCCGGCAAGCATGCCAAAGATCTCGGAGCCAAGCGAGTGATGTCACTGCAGGTCTCCGGCGCCTTCCACACGGCGTTCATGGCACCCGCCCGCGATCGCTTCCGCGACGCGATCGCGGCCGCCGGAATCCGCGATGCCGACATCCCGGTCGTGTCGAACGTCGACGCCAAGCCACACGACCGCGGCAACGAGTGGACGTCGTTGCTGTCCGCCCAGTTGTCCAGCCCGGTTCGATGGAAGCACGCGCTCCAGACGATGTCGTCGCTCGGCGTCACCGAGTTCGCCGAACTCGGCCCCGGTGGCGTTCTGACCGGCATGGCCAAACGCAGTGTCGAAGGCGCCCGTACGATCTCGGTTGCCACGCCCGATGATCTCGACAAGCTCGTCGAGTGGCTGCAGGGTGACGTCGGGGTGGTCGGCCATATCGAAGGCGAGCATCTGTTCGCCGTCGAGCGGCTGGTCGTATCCCCGGCAGCCGGCATCTTCACGCCGCTGGTGATCGCCTCCGGATCGTTGATCGAGGTCGGTGCAGTCATCGGTCACGTGGGCGAATACGAGGTGCGATCCCCGTTTCACGGGATCCTGCAAAGCTTCATCGCCGTCGACACCGAACGTGTGACATCTCGCCAACCGATCGCCTGGCTGCGCACCGGCTGACGCTGACAACGGAGGATCTGTATGCCCGCAATACGACCAGGCGCCCGAGGCGCTGTGATTTCCGGGTGGGGCACCGCCCTGCCGGAGAAGATCGTCACCAACGACGAGTTGGCCGCCACCATGGACACCAGCGATGAGTGGATCCGTTCGCGGACCGGCATCCACGAGCGCCGCATCGGCGGTACCACCGTCGGGTTGTCGGTGGAGTCCGGACGTCAGGCATTGGAGATGGCAGGTCTCGATCCCTCGCGGATCGACGCCTTGGTTCTGGCGACCACCACCCCTGACAAGCAGTGGGGAACTTCTGCGGCCGTGCAGCACGAACTCGATCTGTTCTGCGGGGCGTTCGACGTCAACGCCGCCTGCTCAGGATTCGTCTATGGCCTGGTGACCGCCCACGGACTGATCGCGATGGGCGCCGACCGGGTGTTGGTGATCGGCACCGACACGCTGTCGCGAATCACCGACTGGGACGACCGCACGACGGCGCCGTTGTTCGCCGACGGGTCGGGAGCCGTCGTGATCGAGTCGGTCGACGGCCCGGGCCAGATGCTCGGCTGGGATCTCGACGCCGACGGCTCGGCGCTGTCGATCTTGCAGGCCGAGGTCGGCGGCAAGATCCAGATGGAAGGCAAGGAAGTCTTCCGGCGGGCCGTCCGAATCATGGTCGACTCGGCCGAGAAGTCGCTTGGCTCATGCCGGCGTGAGCGCCGACGACATCAAGATCGTGATTCCGCATCAAGCCAACACGCGGATCATCCAGGCCGCCTGTGATCGGCTCGGCATCCCGATCGAACGCGCCTCGATCGTGATCCACCGCACCGGCAATACATCGTCGGCGTCGATTCCATTGGCGCTGGCCGATGCGCTCGACAACGACCGGATCCATCACGGCGACCTGGTGCTGCTGGTCGGTTTCGGCGGCGGTATGACCGCCGCCAGTTGTGTGCTGCGTTGGGGCGGCGGAATCGAATGAGCGACACCTCGCAACCGACTCCCCGGATCGTCCTGGTCACCGGCGGGTCGCGAGGCATCGGGCTCGCCTGCGCCGAACGCTTCCGGTCGCTCGGCGACCATGTCGCCGTCACCTACCACTCTTCGCCACCACCCGCCGGCTTCTTCGGCGTGAAATGCGACGTCACCAGCACCGAGCAGGTCGACGCCGCGTTCGCAGCGATCGAAGCTGAGTTCGGCGGACCCGTCGACGTGCTCGTGTCGAATGCCGGTGTCACCCGCGACGGGTTGCTGCTACGGATGAGCGAAGACGACTTCGCCAGCGTCATCGACGCCAACCTCACTGCGTCGTACCGCGTCACCAAGCGCGCCGCTCGCGGCATGCTCAAGGCACGTCGGGGTCGGATCATTCTGATGTCGTCCGTGGTCGGTCTGCTCGGCGCCGCCGGCCAGTCGAACTACGCCGCCTCGAAGGCGGGACTGGTCGGGTTGGCTCGGTCGTTGGCCCGCGAGCTCGGTTCTCGCGGCATCACCGTCAACGTGGTAGCGCCTGGGCCGGTGGTGACCGACATGACCGCCGCTCTCGGCGAGGAGCGGCTGGCTGCGATCGTGCAGGCCGTGCCACTCGAGCGGGCCGCCGCCCCCGACGAGATCGCCGGCGTCGTAGCCTTTCTCGCTTCACCAGACGCGGCCTACATCACCGGTGCGGTAATACCCGTCGACGGCGGCCTCGGCATGGGGCACTGACCATCTCAACCGACGGCCGAATCGCCGTCCGAACCACCACGGCGAGCAGTCGTTACCTAGACTGGGCGCCGTTCACACCTACAAGGAGAATCCGTTGGATCAAGAACTGTTCGCCCGCTTCCAGAAGTGCGCCATCGAGGTGCTCTCGGTATCTGCAGACCAGGTCAAACCCGACGCCAAGTTCGGTGACGATCTCGACGCCGACAGCCTCGACCTGGTCGAGCTGGTGATGGCACTCGAAGAGGAGTTCGGCGTCGAGGTTCCCGAAGAGGAGCTCGAAGGCATCGAGACGGTGCAACAGGCATACGAACTCGTCACCGCGAAGCTCTGAGGGTCTGAGCCCCGATGAAGGGACAAGGACGCCGCATCGCGATCACCGGCTTCGGCGTCGTTGCCCCCTGTGGGCACGGCAAAGAAGCCTATTGGGCCGGGCTGCTCGGCCCTGGCCTGACCAATGTCGGGCGCTCGATCGAGATCCAAAACTGGGACTCGACGCCGTACTACGCGACTCCAAAGGACGCTCGGCGAGCCGACCTGTGTGAGCAGTTCGCAGTCGCAGCCGCCGACGAAGCGATGCAGCAGGCGGGCACGCTCACTGCCGATCCGGCGCGAATCGGCACGATCTTCGGCATCGGTGTCGGTGGGATTCATACGCTCGAAGAGCAGATCGTCGTGCGGCTCGAGCGCGGTGAGCGGCGCGTGTCGCCGTTCCTGGTGCCGATGATGATGGCCAACGCTTCCGGTGCCGCGGTTTCGATGCGGTACGGCCTTCAGGGGCCGAACGAGACGATCTGCACCGCATGTGCGGCTGGTACTCACGCCCTCGTGTACGCCGCTCGGCTGATCGCCTGGGGCCTCGCCGACGCTGTTGTCGCCGGCGGCACCGAGCGGGCCGGTACGGCAACTGCGCTCGCCAGTTTCGGCAACATGACGGCGTTGTCCTCAACGGGCACCAGTCGGCCGTTCGACGCCGATCGTGACGGCTTCGTGATGGGCGAGGGCGCCGCAGCGTTCGTACTCGAGGAGTGGGAGATGGCGGTCGCCCGCGGTGCCACCATCCTCGGCGAGATCCTTGGCGGCGGCAGCAACGCCGATGCGCACCATGTCACCGCCCCTGCGCCCGGCGGAGTCGGGGCGATCGCCTGCATGAAACTGGCACTCGACGATGCCGGGCTGCAACCGACCGATATCCGTCAGATCAACGCCCACGGCACGAGTACACCGCTCAACGACTCCGCCGAGGCGGCCGCCGTGGCAGCCGTGTTCGGTGAGCATCGTGTGCCGGTGGTATCGACGAAGGGTGTCACCGGCCACGCCCTCGGTGCAGCCGGGGCACTCGAGGCGGCGGCCGTACTGCTGTCGTTCGAGAAGCGTCAGATTCCGCCGACCGCCAACACCAAGGTGCTCGACGACGGCGTCGAGATCGATGTCGTCATGGGACAAGCGCGCAACTGGGAGCCCGGACCGACCTTGTCGAACAACTTCGGGTTCGGCGGGCACAACGGTTCGATCATCATCGCTCCCGCCTGAGCGGCCGCGTCGTACGGCACTAGGCGTCGACGACCACGAACATCAACTCGCACTCGGTAGCCACTTTGCCGTCGAGCAGCGCTCGCCCACGGCCCTTGCCGGCCCTCGCCGACATGCGACCCATCTCGCATTCGAGCACGAGTTCGTCGCCCGGTCCGACCTGGCGTCGGAAGCGGGCGCTGTCGAGCCCACCGAACAACGGCAGCTTGCCGACGAAGCGCTCGTCGTTCAGCACGGCGAGCGCACCGACCTGAGCGATCGCCTCGCACATCAGTACTCCCGGCAACGTCGGGCGTCCTGGGAAGTGGCCGGCGAAGAACCACTCGTCGCCGGTGAGCCGCCAGATCCCGCGCGCTGAGACGCCTGGGTCGATGGCGAGAATTTCGTCGACGAACAAAAACGGCGGGCGGTGGGGCAGCAGATCTTCAGGGCGCACGTCGGTCACTGTAGGTGACTCACAGGGGTGTGGCGATTGCCACGCAGTGTGCGTGTGGTCGCACAAACGCCATACGGGAGATAACCCGCTGATAACCCGCGACTTTTCAAGAAATTGTCTGTGCTTTGACAAGAGCCGCCACCGAGAGTGCTACTGTCAGCACTGACCGTTTGTCCCAGGTCGGAAGGAGGCTCCCATGCATTACGTTCGTCCTTACTGATTCCAGTCGTCTGCAGATCGCTCTGAACCGCTACCTCACCACGTCGGTCTCCTTCGTGCGTGAGCGTGGTAGTGGTCCGGAATCGTTCGGAGGTTGTCGTCGATCCAACAGTTCGGCGGGCCGTGGACGTCGGCAACGGCACGAAGCCGATCCAGTAGCTTCGCCTTGATATCGGCGGAGGGGTTCGGATCGTGGTGTTTCCAGACCACCATCGGCACGCCGCACGACTCGCACTCGGCGACCCAGCAGACATCATCTTCAAACCACCACGTCGTCATCCTGACGGCTTCACACAGTTCGCAGTTCGAGGAGGACATCGAACCGACTGTAGATCGGGTGCACCCGATCGGAGCCCACGGCGGGACGCGGAGGGAACGAGAACGGGGGTCCGTGCGCGGACCCCCGTTTGCGTTCGCGTTGACCGGTTTGCTGGTCTACCGTCGAGGGTCACACGCCGAGCCTGGCCCGGTGGTTCAGGCGTCGATCGCTGCCCGAACCTCGGCGACGTAGGCGCCGACCGCGTCGGGTCCGGCCTCCATCAGCCGGCGGACCACCGACGCGCCCTGGATCACGCCGTCGGCGACGCGCGTGGCCTGATACGCCTGATCGGCGTTGGAAACCCCGACACCGACCAGAACCGGAACATCGGTGATCGCTTTCAGCCGCCCGGCCAAGGCTGTGGCGGTGGCCGCCAACGTGTCGCGTTCACCGGTGACGCCGAGCAAACCAACAGAATAGAGGAAGCCTCGAGCTCGGGCGGCGACGCGCGGGAGCCGCTCGTCTGGCGCTGTGGGCGCCGCCAGCATCACCGTCTCGACACCCTCGTGATCGGCAGCACGGCACCATGGCTCTGATTCTTCGAGCGGCAGGTCCGGCAGGATGCAACCGGACGACACCAGCCTGAACGAGGCGGTTGGCGAAACGACGATGACCCTCGTGGTGCACGATGTTGTAGTACGTCATCACCAGCAACGGAATCTCGACGTCGAGTCCGGGTACATCGTCGAGGATCGACGCCGGAGTCGAGCCGAGTTCGAGCGACGCCTGTGATGCCTGCTGGATGATCGGCCCATCCATCACCGGGTCGGAGAACGGCACACCGATCTCGACCGCGTCGGCGCCGTTGGCGGCGGCCGCCCGGATCGCTGCTTGCCAGTCCGGGATAGCCACCGGTGATGTAGGGAACCAACAACTTGCGGCCGAGCGGCACGCTTGGCCCTGAACTCGGATTCCAGTCGACCCGGCGGCAACCCGTGCGGTGCCGAACTCATCCGAGGATGTCCATCATCTGCGAGACGTCCTTGTCGCCGCGGCCCGACAGGTTCACGATCACCGTCTGTCCCTGGATCGTCGAGGCCTCCCGCGACAGCCAGGCGATGGCGTGCGCCGATTCGAGCGCCGGGATGATGCCCTCGGTGCGCGCCAACAGTTGGAACGCCTCGACGACCTCGTCGTCGGTGACGTTCGGGTACTCGGCGCGACCGATCGATGCCAGATACGAGTGCTCCGGGCCGACGCCGGGATAGTCGAGCCCGGCCGAGATCGAGAGCGCCTCCTCGACTTGGCCGTGTTCGTCCTGCATCAGGTAGCTGCGCATCCCGTGCACCACGCCAGGCACACCATGGCGAACCGCCGCGCCACCTGCCGGTTCGACCCCGATCAGCCGCGTCTCGGTGTCGACGAAGCCGGAGAACAGGCCGATCGCGTTCGACCCGCCCCCGACACATGCGACGACGAGGTCCGGGTCTCCCCCGGTTGCCGCCCGGCACTGTTCACGGGCCTCGTCGCCGATCACACGGTGGAACTGGCGCACCATCCACGGGTACGGATGGGGCCCCATCACCGACCCGAGGCAGTAGTGACTGTGGCCGACCGTGGCCACCCAGTCGCGCATCGCCTCGTTGACGGCGTCCTTGAGCGTTTTGGATCCGCTGTGGACCGCCTCCACCTCAGCGCCCAACAGCTTCATCCGGAACACGTTGAGTTCTTGTCGCTCAACGTCGACGGCACCCATGTACACCTTGCACTCGAGCCCCATCAACGCCGCCGCTGTCGCCGAGGCGACGCCGTGCTGTCCGGCACCGGTCTCTGCGACGAGCCGGGTCTTGCCCATCCGTTTGGCGAGCAGGGCTTGGCCGAGCACGTTGTTGATCTTGTGGGAACCGGTGTGATTGAGATCTTCTCGTTTGAGAAACACCCGCACGCCGAGTTCGTCGCTGAGCCGGAAGCACTCGGTCAGCATCGACGGGCGCCCGGCGTAGTCGCGCAGAATCGTGTGGAGTTCGGATCGGAAGTCCGGATCGGCCCATGCCGTACGGAAACCAGCCTCCAGTTCCTCACACGCCGGAACCAGCGTCTCGGGAACGAATCGGCCGCCGAACTCGCCGAACCGACCGGTATCGGATGGTTCGGTCATCAATGAGTCGGGGTCGACTTTGGGGGTTCGATCTGCGTCGGTCATGTCGATGTGGATGCGATTCGTCTACTCGTCGGCCCAGTCGTAGGGAAGCTCATCGGGGCCGAGATACGGGGTAGGAGCTGCAGCGCGGGCATTGGAGATGAAACGGCGGACCTTGGTGGGGTCCTTGCGTCCGGGCGAGGCCTCGACACCGGAGGAAACGTCGACACCCCATGGTTCGACCAGCGAGATGGCATCGGCCACGTTGTCCGGATCGAGGCCGCCGGCGAGGATCAGGCGCAACCCCTCTGGGACCTCGGCGGCGAGATGCCAGTCGAACACCCTGCCTGAACCCGGGCTCGGTGCGTCGACCAGCACCAGGTCGGTGCCGTACTGGTCGGCCCGTTGCAGGTGTGGTGAGTCGGATCCGAACGCCTTGATCACATAGCGAATACTGCGGGCGATCTCGATCGTCTGCTCGGGTGTCTCCCGGCCGTGCAACTGAACCGCCTTGACACCCGACTTGTTGGCGATGTCGATCACGCGTGATGGATGCTCGTCGCGGAACACGCCGACCGTCAACACCTCGGGTGGAAGCCGGCGGGTGATGTCGTACACGAGTTGCGCTGCAACCTGCCGGGTCGACGGTGCGAACACGAACCCGACCGCGTCGGCACCCATGGCGACGGCGAACAGAGCGTCGTCCTCGTTGGTGATGCCGCAGATCTTGACGAACATGCGTCAGGAACCGTACCGCCCGGCGGGTGAGATTCGTGCCACCGTTTGCACGGTGCTCACTCGCCGATCAGATCGGCGACGGCGACGGCGGGATCGCTGGAGGTCACCAGGGTCTCGCCGACCAGCACGGCGTGATAGCCGGCGGCGTGCAGCACACGCCCATCCTCGCCACCGCGCACACCCGATTCGGCTACTTTGACGACACCGTCGGGGATCGCACGCCGCCATCCGCAGCGCTCGCTCGTGATCGACCTGGAACGTGACGAGGTCGCGCTGATTGACGCCGACCAGCGTGGCGTCGGCCGCCATCGCATGCTCGAGTTCAGCCTCGTCGTGGATCTCGACGAGTACGTCGAGCCCCAGGTCGAGTGCCAGGGCGTGAAGTTCGGCGAGTTGCTGGGGTGACATCGCGGCGGCGATCAGCAGCAGGCAGTCAGCCCCCATCAATCGGGCGTCGGCAACGTCGTGCGACGACACGGTGAAGTCCTTGCGAAGCACCGGCAGCGAGCACGCAGCCCGCGCCGCCGAGAGATCCGCCGCCGAGCCACCGAAGAACTCCTCGTCGGTCAGCACCGACAAGCACGCCGCTCCGCCGCGCTGGTACGCACGGGCGATCGCTGCCGGGTCGAGACCGGGATGCAGCTCGCCCTTGGAAGGCGACCGGCGCTTGATCTCGCTGATCACGCCAAGCCGATCCCGGCCGGCGAGCGCGGCACGAAACCCACGCGTCGGCGGCATCGACTTGGCCCGCTCGATCAACTCGTCGAGGTCCCGGTTGTCGGTCGCCGCGCGCTCGGCGGTGGCGTTCCAGAATGCGGTCGAGGTAGGTGACCATCAACCCTCAGAAACCCAATCGCCCGGCGATCTCGGTCAGGAGGTCGGCGATCGGGACACGGACCTGGTCCATGGTGTCGCGATCGCGGATCGTGACGGCGTTGTCGTCGAGCGAGTCGAAGTCGACCGTGACGCACAGTGGCGTACCGATCTCGTCCTGGCGGCGGTAGCGCCGACCGATCGCCTGAGTCTCGTCGTACTCGACCATGTAGCGGCTGCTGAGCAGCTTGCGAACCTCGTGGGCGAGCGGCGTCAACGTGTCCTTCTTGGACAGCGGCAGTACAGCAATCTGGTACGGGGCCAGACGAGGGTGCAGCCGCAGCACCGTGCGGGTCTCGTCGTTCACGACCTCCTCGTCGTAGGCCGCCAGCAAGAACGCCGCCATCGTGCGGGTCGCGCCCGCCGCCGGCTCGATCACGTACGGCACGTAGCGCTCGTTGTTCTGCTGATCGAAGTAGTCGAGCCGCTCGCCCGAGCGCTCGCTGTGCGCCTTGAGGTCGAAGTCGGTGCGCTGGGCGATGCCTTCCAGCTCGTCCCAGCCCCACGGAAACAAGAACTCGACGTCGGAGGTACCGGTCGAGTAGTGCGACAGCTCGTCGGCGTCGTGGGGGCGAACCCGCAACATCTCGGCCGGGATGCCGTGGCGGACGTACCAGTCGAGCCGCTCGCTGCACCAGTATTCGTACCACTTCGGGCCCTCGGCTGGCGGCACGAAGAACTCCATTTCCATCTGCTCGAACTCGCGAGTTCGGAAGATCCAGTTCTGGGGTGTGATCTCGTTGCGGAAGCTCTTGCCGACCTGGGCGATACCGAACGGAGGCTTCTTGCGGCTGGTCTGGAGCACCTGCCCGAAGTTGGTGAACATACCCTGGGCGGTCTCGGGGCGCAGGTAGGCATCAGCGCTGGTATCGGCGATCGGGCCAGCCTGGGTTTTGAACATCAAGTTGAAGTGACGGGCCTCGGTGAACGTGCCCGTCTTGCCGCAGCTGGGGCAGGTGTTCGGATCGTCGAGCTTGTCTTCGCGAAAGCGGTTCTTGCAGTTGGTGCAATCGACCAGCGGATCGGTGAAGTTGGAGAGGTGGCCGCTGGCCTCCCAGACCTGGGGTGGGCTGAGGATCGCAGCGTCGATCAGTACGACGTCGTCACGCTCTTGCACCATCGCTCGCACCCAGGCGTCTTTGACGTTGCGCAGCATCAGCGAGCCGAGCGGGCCGTAGTCGTACGTGGACCGGAAGCCGCCGTAGATCTCGGCCGATGGATACACGAATCCGCGGCGCTTGCAGAGGTTGACGATCTGGTCGAGCTCGGTAGCGGGCATAGACGGATCAGGCTAGAAGGACGCCCGCCGATTCCACGGGTGAGTTCTGTTTCGCTGTCGAACCCGACTCAGCTCTTGGCCGGCGACTTCTTGGCCGGAGATTTCTTGCCCGGCGCCTTCTTCACCGATCCCTTCTTGGCCGGCGCCATCTTGGCCGGCGCCTTCTTCACCGATCCCTTCTTGGCCGGCGCCTTCTTGGCCGGCGCCTTCTTCACCGATCCCTTCTTGGCCGGCGCCATCTTGGCCGGCGCCTTCTTCACCGATCCCTTCTTGGCCGGCGCCTTCTTGGCGGTGGCCTTCCTCACCGATCCCTTCTTGGCCGGCGCCTTCTTGGCGGTGGCCTTCTTGGTTGGACGCGCCCGCGGTGAGCTGGTCGTTGCGACGAACGAGAGGGAAGCGGCCGAAACCGGTCCCGCCGTGAGCAGCTGGAGAGCGGCGCCCGACGAACCGAGTGAATCCCCTACGGCGCCGAGATCACGCCCAGCATCGGTGATCGATGCACCCAAACCGCGCAATCGGCGTGCCACCGATCCGAGGTCATCGGAGACCGCGCCGATTCGTCCCGCCCCGTCGACCAGCGGGTTGGCAATCTCGCCGACCAACGGCAACGCGGCAAGTCCGCTACCGGCCCGGTCGAACAGACCCATCACCATCCACAGCTCGCTCTGGCAGCGTTCCAGCGCATCGGCGGCCTCCCCTGCCAGCTCTCGGACACCGTCTCCGTCCGAGCCGAGCAGCATCTGACTCGCCTGGCGGGCTCCGTCGCCGGCCGTCCCCAGGGCCGAACCGGCGTTGAACAGGAGCGCCGGCAACCGCTTACCGAGATCGACGAGATCGTCGGCGTGGTCACCCATGAACCCGATCGCCGAGTTGATCGCGTCTCGGTTGTCCCACACGAAGTCGACCGTCTCGACGATCTTGTGGCGCGACTCCCACAGATCATCGATCAGGTCGATCACCTTGCGAGGATCAAACTTGAGAGCAGTGCCGCTGACCTTGTCGAGAATCCCGTCGAACATCGGACCATTCTGGCAGCGCCCAGCGAGTTGGGAGTTGAGTTGGGAGTTGTGCCTGGCACAACTCGCAACTCAGTGGCGTTCGAACATGGCGACCGCTTTGAGGCGGCGCTCGATGTGGTGTTCGAGGGCTCGCGTCGCGAGCGCTCCGACTTCGTGGGTAGCGGGTGATTCTTCCAGGGCGAGCGATTCGTTCAGGCGGCCGCCGAGGATGTCGCGCATGATTCCCAGCGCCGACTCGGAAATCGGGGTACCCGACCGGCAGCTCCGGCACATCACGCCACCCTCGTTGAGGTCGAACGAGACGAGCTGCGCGCTCGGGTTCTGACTCGCCACACCTCACGCACGCATCGAGCTGTGGCTCGAGACCCTCGGCTGCCAAGAGCTTCCAGTAGAAGGCCGGCACGTTGAGTGCGGCCGGTCGCTCGGCGATCGTACGCAGCACCCCGACCGCCATTCGGTACAGGCGCGGATTCGGCTCTCGTTCCAACCCGAGTTGGTCGACCGCCTCGAGCGCAGCCATCGCCTGCGACGCTCGGTCGAGCGACGACCACAACGGCGACAACGATTCGACCGAGTCGGCTTGGCTGACGATGTCGAGTTCGCGACCGCGGTACAACAGCAGTCGCACGTGGCTCATCGGTTCGAGCCGAGCGCCGAACTTCGACTTCGTCTTGCGGACCCCTTTGGCAACGGCTCGTACCTTGCCGTTCTCCTCGGTCATGAACACGATGATCCGGTCGGATTCACGCAGTTTGTACGTGCGCAGCACGACACCGACGTCTCGGTACAGCTCACTCATCGTCGTCGAGCCCGCCAAACCGGCGGCGCCGGTTCGAGAAGTCGGCGATCGCAGCGGCCAGATCCTCGACGGCCAGATCACTCCACGCCACGCGTATGAACGCCAGCTCGGCGTACGCCAACTCCCAGACCAAGGAAGGGGGCAGTTGCGTCGACGAGCCGAGCACCACGACCAGATCGGGTTCGCAATCGGCCGGTTCATACAAGCGCCGCGGCGACGGAGGCTTCGTTGATCTCATCGGACAGGTCGAGGTGCTGCATGGCGTCGGCGAACCGTTGCCGCCCATCGCCACTCGGATCGACCACCACCTCACAACCGCCCACGGAGCGACGCCATTGAACCAGTCCGGCTCGGTCGCCGGCCTGCCCCCGCTCATAGGCCCGTACGGTGAGCCAGGGCACGCCCAGTTCGGCACACCGCGAGCCGAGCGCGTCGACCCGATGCTCCCATTCGGCCTGCGACATGGCTGCCCATTCCGTGAGGGTTCCCCCGACCAGCAGGATGTGTCGGAGCGACGAGTTGGAAGGAGCTGCCACGCCTGGCTCGGCACGGAGATCTGACACAGGAGCCGACGATGACCGCTTCACGGGTCCAGTCTCCCACGCCGATGGCCGTCTCGGGCAGCTTCCGTGCCACTACCGTGGTCGCTCTGTGAGCAGTGTGGCCGGCACCAACACGACCGACGGGTCGGCGGGCGGGTCGACGAACGCGGCGACACGCGCTCGCCAGCTCCACGTCGCATGCATCATGGATGGCAACGGCCGGTGGGCACGCCAGCGCGATCTCCCGAGGACCGACGGACACACCGAGGGCGAGGAGAATCTGGCGCGCATCGTGCGAGTCGCCGTCACTCGCGACATCGGATGGCTCACGATGTTCGGGTTCTCGACCGAGAACTGGGTTCGGCCGCGAAGCGAGGTACGCCACATCCTCGGACTCCACGAGAAGCTGTTCGGCCGAGTGCGCGAACTGAACGAGTTGAACGTTCGCATCCAGTGGATCGGCCGGCCCTTCGACAGTCCCGCAGCGAGGACCCCGAAGTACGTGCAACGAGCGATCCGCAAGGCGATCAACGACACCGCTTCGAACACGGGCATGGTGCTGACGATCGCATTCGACTATGGCGGACGGACCGAGTTGATGAGTGCTGTGCGAGCCGCTCGCGCCGCAGGCGAGCCGATCACCCCGGACACCATCGATGCCCACCTGTACTTGCCCGAACTCCCACCGGTCGACGTGATGGTCCGCACCAGCGGCGAGCAACGTGTCTCGAACTTCCTGCTCTGGCAGAGCGCCGGCTCGAGGATTCACTTCACCGAAGCAGCCTGGCCCGACTTCGGGGCTGTCGATCTCGACGCTGCGATCGCCCTGGTTCGATGACGACGGCACCTGCCGAAGCGGCGATGATCGCCGCCCTCGATGCGGTCACCGCCGCCCTCCCAGCATCCGAGCAGCGCGCCGGTCAGCGTCAGATGGCCGAGCAGGTGGGTGCCGCGATCGAGGGTGGGCGACACCTCGTCGTGCAGGCCGGCACCGGCACCGGCAAGACGTTGGCCTATCTGGTGCCGGCGATCGTGTCCGGCAAGCGCACGATCGTGGCGACCGCCACCAAGGCGCTCCAGGATCAGCTCGCCACGAAGGACCTGCCGTTCCTCAGCGAACAGCTCGCCGAGCAGGGCATCGAGTTGGACTGGGCCGTGCTCAAAGGACGCAGCAACTACATCTGCCTGCAACGGCTGCGTGAAACGAACGACCCTGCTCAAACCCAGCTCGACCTCGATGAGATGTCGGCCACCACGAAGCTGGAGATCAAGCAGCTCGGCGAATGGGCGGCGACATCGCCGACCGGCGATCAAGCCGAACTCGACTGGAGTCCGTCTGACACGTCGTGGCGGGCCGTGAGCGTCGGCTCCGACGAGTGCCCTGGCGCCGACCGTTGTCCGATGGGGCAAGAGTGCTTCGCCGAGCAGGCCAGACGACACGCCCAGGTGGCCGACGTGATCGTGGTGAATACGCACCTGTACGGGCTGCACGTCGGCAGCGGCGGGGTGATCCTGCCGGAACATGAGGTCATCGTGTTCGACGAGGCTCACGTGCTCGAAGACATCATGAGCGACACCGTCGGGGTGCAGATCGCCCCTGGCCGGTTCGTCGCCGTCGGCGCCACGGTGAGGCGCTTCCTCGAGGATCCGCAGTTGGTCGGGGCGATCACCGATCTCGCCTCGTTGATCCGCGAGGCTTTGTCGCCGTACGCCAACCAACGGCTGGCGACGCCACTCCCCGACCCGATCGTGGACGCGCTCCACGAGGCCCAGTTGCGTTTGACCCGAGTCGGCGAGGCCGTGCAGAAGATCGAAACCGGGGTCGAGGATGCCCAACAACGAAAGTTGCGGGCCCAGCGCATCATCGCCCGCACGATGGAGTCGGTCGAGGCGGCCTTGGCAGCCGGCGAAGGCACCGTCCCGTTCGTGTCAGGCAGTCGCGACAATCCCCGACTCGAGATCGCCCCACTCGACGTCGGGCCGACCCTGGCCGCAGGCGTCTGGGGTCAGCACACGGCGATCCTCACCAGCGCAACGATTCCGTCGTCGCTCAGTCGGCGGGTCGGGCTGCCTGAGACGAACACCGTCGAAGCAGATGTCGGCAGCCCGTTCGACTACGAATCTCAAGCGATCCTGTATTGCGCCCTGCACCTTCCACCCCCGAAGTCGCCCAAGTTCCGAGACGCCGTCGCCGACGAGTTGATCGCGTTGATCGAGGCAGCAGGCGGCCGAACGCTGGCGCTGTTCACGAGTTGGGCGGCGATGGACGACGCTGTCGAGAAGACCCGCGACAAGCTCTCCGTGCCGATCCTCACACAACGCGATCTTCCCAAGCCTGCGCTGATCGCCAAGTTCGCTGACTCGCAGGAGACGTGCCTGTTTGCGACGACGGGCATGTTCCAGGGTGTCGATGTGCCTGGCAGCACGTTGTCGCTCGTGGTGATCGACAAGCTGCCGTTCCCGCGACCCGACGATCCGCTGCTGTCGGCTCGCCGTGAGCAACTCGGCGCCAGCGCCTTCTCAGAGATCGATGTACCGCGAGCCGCCACCATGCTGGCTCAAGCGTCAGGGCGTCTGATCCGCAACGCCACCGATCGCGGCGTCGTCGCCGTGCTTGACTCGCGGCTCGGCACCGCCCGCTACCGATGGGACATCGTCAAGGCGCTGCCGCCGATGAAACGAACTCGTGAGCGCTCCGAAGTCGAGGCGTTCCTCCGGGGCCTGCGCGATCACTGAGCTCCGCTACGGTCGGCTCGCATGGGAGAACTCGTCCGGCTCGACGTCACCGATGGTGTCGCCACCATCACGCTCGACTCGCAACACAACCGCAACGCCCTGTCGAAGCAACTCGTCTCGGAACTCGGCGAGGCGCTTGCGGGCTGCACGGGCGCTGCGGTGCGTGCGATCGTCGTGCGACATGAGGGGACGGCGTTCTGCGCCGGCGCAGACCTCAAGGAGCGCTCCGATGCCGGCGGGGCACCCGATTCGAGACCGTTCGTGGCGATCCTCGAAACGTTGATGGATTCACCGGTTCCCACGATCGCTGCGGTCAACGGAGCGGTGCGCGCAGGTGGGATCGGTCTGATGGCGTCGTGCGACCTGATCGTGGTGCATCCGGCCGTCAGTTTCGCCCTGACCGAAGTTCGGATCGGGGTCGCCCCCGCCATCATCTCGGTGCCGATTCTCCGCCGAGTTCCGCCCACAAGGATCGCCGCCGCGATGCTGACGGGCGAGCAGTTCGACGCCACCGAAGCTCGCTCGATCGGATTGGTCACGCATGTCAGCGATCAGGTCGACGCGACGGTCAAGGCACTCTGCGACGGGATTCGAGCGGGTGCTCCCGGAGCGGTCGCCGAAACCAAGCGGATCCTCGACCGGGTGCCAACGCTCGACCGGTCGACCGGCTTCGCCGAGATGAGCGCGCTCAGCGAGGCGATGTTCTCCCGTGCCCGACGCCGCCGAAGGCATGCTGGCTTTCCGCGAAAAACGCCAACCGATCTGGCCCACCCCACCCCACGCGTGAGGTCTGGTGGGTGGTGTGTTCAGGCGATCAGGCGGTAGCCGATGCCTCGTACGGTGACGATCAGTTTCGGGTCGTCGGCGTGGTCCTCGATCTTGAGCCGCAGCCTGCGAACGTGAGCATCGACCAACCGCGAGTCACCGAGGTATTCGTAGCCCCACACGCGCTCGAGCAGCTGATCGCGTGACAGCACGGCACCGGCGTGGTCGGCGAACTCGCACAACAGCCGGTACTCGGTCTTCGTGAGGCTCAGCTCTTCGTCGTTGCGCAACACGATGCCCTGCTCGCGACGCAGCTCGATGTCGCCGAAATGCACCGATTTGTGAGCCGGACTGGACTCGTGCAGTTGAACCCGTCGAAGCAGGGCGCGAATCCTGGCCGCCAGCTCCTTCGGAACGACCGGCTTGGTGACGTAGTCGTCGGCGCCGGCCTCGAGCCCTGCCACCATGTCGTAGGTGTCGGTTTGAGCCGTGATGATGATGATCGGCACGATGCTCTCCGAACGCAAGGCGCGGCACACCTCGAAGCCCGACGTGTCGGGCAAGCGCAGGTCGAGCAGCACCAGATCGATGTCGTGCTGGCCGAACACATGCAGACCCTCGGCGCCGTCGACGGCCTCGTGCACGGTGTAGCCCTCGTCCTCGAGGGCCAACCGAAGCGCCAGGCGAATGCCGTCGTCGTCCTCGATGAAGAGCAAAGTGTTCACGTCATGTCCATTCTGCCACGAATCTCGTCATATGAGAAAACGAGCCGCTTCCAGGGGGTTCGCGGCCAACTTTTCCAGTTTTGTTACAGAAATCGCACAGTTCCAGCGAGTTCCTGTCACACACGGCGAGGAATATGTCAACTGTTCACGCTGCCCCGGTGAGGTACCTTCCTCCCCCTGGTGCCTCACCGGCAGCGTGGGAACTCCCCCAGATCGACCGGCCAGCACGGCTGGCCCGGGGCCACACCGATTGCCACACCGATCGGCATCTCCATGCCGGTCGGTGCCACACTACTGCCTATGGTCCGTCGTCGATCCCTGCGCCTCAGCACCAGGGTCACGCTGTTCTTCGGGGTCATGGCACTGCTCGGCGGCATCGGGCTCACGCTCGCCACGTTCTTCTTCGCCCGCAACTCACTGCTCGACCAGCGGATCAGCGCCGCCAAGGTGGCGGCCATCCAGCACGCCAGCGACATCAATGACGTGCTCGCCACCGAGCCGGATTCGCGGACACTCGCCCTGGCCATACAGGATCTCGACACCGAGCAGTTCGGTTATGCCGCGCTGCTCACCAATCCTGAACTGTCGTCGCGCCCGGTGTTCTCTCGGAGCGGGTACTCCTTGCAGGATCTGCCCGCAACAACTCGTCGATTCGGTCCGCAACGGGGAGTCAGGTCAGCAGTTGTACGCCGACAGCGACGGCAACCCGTGGGTCGGGGTCGCGCTCAACTTGCGGGGGTTCGACGTCGGCTACGTCGAGGCGTTCCCACTCGACACGACCGAACGCACGTTGCGGGTGCTGGCGTCGGCGCTGATCGTCGGGGCGATTCTCGCCACACTCGTCGCCACCTTCTTCGGATGGTCGACCAGCCGCAGGCTGCTGCGTCCGTTGTCGAGGGTGGCTGATGCCGCCGGCGACATCGCGTCGGGAACGCTCGGGGCTCGGCTCGACGAGGAGACCGACCCTGACCTCAACCGGTTGGCCGGCTCGTTCAACGAAATGGCCGATGCCGTTCAGGAACGGATCGAACGCGAGCAGCGGTTCGCCTCCGACGTGAGCCACGAACTGCGTTCACCGATCACCGCTCTGACGGCCGCCGTCGAGGTGCTCGACGCCCGACGCGCCGATCTGCCCGATCGCACCCAGCAGGCGCTCGATGTCGTCGTCAGCCAGATCCGGCGGTTCGACGACATGGTGATCGACCTGCTCGAACTCTCGCGACTCGAAGCCGGCGCCCATGACCTGCATGCCGAATCGGTCGATCTGGTCGAACTCGCCGATCGGGTGTCGCAACGATTCGGCTATGGCGAACTCCCGATCGAGGTCCACCGTCGAGCGAAACGCCGAGCCCAGGTCGATCGGGTGCGGTTCGAGCGGATTCTCGGCAACCTGCTGGAGAATGCCACCCACCATGCGGGAGGCCCGATCCGGATCTCGATCGAGCCGTCGCCCGTCAAGAAGTCGGTGCTGCTCGCCGTCGAGGACCAGGGCCCGGCGTGGCAGCCAGCGAGCGCAAGCGGATCTTCGAACGCTTCGCCAGGGGAAGCGCCGCCCGCAACCGGATCGGGACCGGATTGGGCCTGGCGCTCGTCGCCGAACACGCTGCAGCGCTCGGTGGCGAAGCGTGGGTCGAGGACCGTCCAGGAGGCGGGTCCCGTTTCGTCGTACGACTGCCAACGGAGAACGCGTGATTCCGCCCGAACCCACGCTGTCGGCCTCCCGATTCCGGGTCCGCCTGGTCGGCGCCCTGCTGCTGCCACTCGCACTCGTTGCCTGCAGCCTGCCGACCGACGAGCGTGTGTCGCCGTACAACCCTGCCGATCTGCCGGCTGACCTCACCGAACCGACCACCACGACCAGCACGACCACCACGACCACGGTGCCGGTCGTGCCCGACTCGACCCCCGACGATGGTTCGAGCACGACGAGCAGCACCACGACGGTTCCCGCCCCACTCACCGCACCGGTCCAGATCTTCTACACGATCGGATTTTCCGACGAGATGCAGCCGATCCGGCGCGACCTGATCGCTCCCGTGCCGTTGCCCAACGTGATCGGCCAGCTCGAAACTCCGCTCGGCGACCTCGCCGGCTTCGGGCTCCGCAGCTCAGTTCGACCAGGCCTGATCGAGAACGTCCTACTCGATCGGGCCATCGCGACGGTGGTGCTCGACCCGACGGTGCTCGACCGACTCTCGAACGATGAGCTACGGCGAGC
This sequence comes from uncultured Acidimicrobiaceae bacterium, assembly GCA_963700265.1. Taxonomy (GTDB): domain Bacteria; phylum Actinomycetota; class Acidimicrobiia; order Acidimicrobiales; family Ilumatobacteraceae; genus Ilumatobacter. The sequence continues at coordinate 68,029 of CAVOWX010000019.1, forward strand.
GACCGCCCAGATCGTGCTCACGTTGACGTCGTTCGTCACCGACGACGAGGGCGCGATCGGATTCGTCCGATTCGAGGTCGACGGGGATGGCTTCGCTGTCTTCGTTCCGTCGTTTGGCGGCTCGAGCGATCCGGGCGAATCATTGGCGTTCGTCGACTTCTGCGAGCCTCGTGGTCGAAACCTCGCTCTCGACGCCGACCTCCACAACGACCACGACCACGACCACGACCAGCCGCACAACGACAACGACCGCTCCGGACATCACGCCGGACACCACCGCTCCGGGCGGCTGAGTGCCTTCGGCTCGCGATCAGTAGCCGAGCCGTTGCACCCGGTCGGGGCGGCGTTGCCAGTCCTTGTCGACCTTGACCCGCAACTCCAGAAACACGCCCTCGGGCATCTGCGCCCTGGCCCGCGTGCCGACCTCTTTGAGCACGCTGCCGCCCTTGCCGATCACCATGCCCTTCTGGCTGTCGCGCTCGACGATGATGTCGACCCGAATCCGTGGCCATTCCCACTCGGTGACACGCGTGGCGATCGAGTACGGCAGTTCGTCTCGCGTCACGGCGAGCAGTTGCTCGCGGACGAGTTCGGCGACGAACTGCTCCTCGGGCATGTCGCTGACCTCGTCGTCAGGGAAGTACTTGTGGCCCTCGGGCAGTCTGCCGGCGAGGTGCTCGACGAGTTCGCCGATCCCTGCGCCGGTCTTGGCCGACACCGGAAAGTAGGCCTCGGCATCGAGTTGGCCGGCGGCGACCAGCATGGCGATCACCTGATCACCGGAGGCGACGTCGGTCTTGTTCACGATCACGACGGCCCGCTCGATCTGCAGCTTCTCGGCCACCCAGCGGTCACCCTTGCCGAACGGCATCGTGGCGTCGAGTACGAGGCACTGCACGTCGACGTCGACGGTGCTGTCGAGCGCGGTCGCGTTGACCCGCTCGCCGAGCGCCGACACCGGCTTGTGCAGGCCTGGCGTGTCGACGAACACCAGTTGGGCGTCGGGCCGAGTCAGCACGCCCATGATGCGATGGCGGGTGGTCTGCGGCTTGTCGGACACGATGCTGACCTTGCGACCGCAGATCGCGTTGATCAGCGACGACTTGCCCACGTTGGGCCGTCCCGACGAACGTGATGAAGCCGGAACGCAGTCCGCCTGCCGACACCGGTTCCGAGGCGGTCGGCTCAGACATCGTTGCCGCGTCCTCGGTCGTCGACGACGGCGAGCTGGTCGGGCTGGTTCACGGCGCGGGTGGTCAACAGATCGGTCATCGTCCGTATTCGTATCACCTCGGGACATGAGTGGCATGCTGGCGGACATGTCTCCTCGCATCATCAACGGCGCCGACGAACTCAAGGGTCTCGTCGGCGAACACCTCGGCTACAGCCCGTACGTCGACATCACCCAGGAACAGGTCAACCTGTTCGCCGAGGCGACCGGCGACCACCAGTGGATCCACGTCGACGTCGAGAAGGCCAAGGCCGGCCCGTTCGGCGGCCCGATCGCCCACGGCTACCTCACCCTGTCGTTGGGCCCGGCGCTGTACCCGCAGGTCGTCATCACGACCGGCTTCTCGATGGGCGTCAACTACGGCGCCAACAAGATCCGCTTCCCATCGCCGGTGCCGGTCGGCTCACGGCTGCGGCTCGGCGTCAAGCTGCTCGAGGTCACCGACATCGCCGGCGGCGTGCAGACGGTGCTGGAGTTCACGTTCGAGTGCGAAGGCGCCGCCAAGCCGAGTTGCGTCGCCGAAGTGATCTACCGCAGCTACTTCTGACAGCAGCTCCGGACAGCCAGACAGCGCCACCGGCGGGTCGATCGAGCGCGATCAGTCGTCGAGTCGGACTTCGTTGAGCAGCCGGTGTCGACGTCGTAGACGAATCCGCGGACGTGATCCTTGTGCGGCACGAACGGGGTCATGTCGAGCCGCCGCATCGACTGCAGCGTGTCGGCGTACGGGTCGGTGAACGACTCGAGCGCCCACCACGGCTTGACGCCGAGCTCGGCTTCGAGCTCGGCCTTGAAGACGTCCTCGGTCACGCGCTGCAGGCCGCAGTCGGTGTGGTGCAGCAAGATGATCTCGCGGGTGCCGAGATAGCGCTGCGACAGGCACAGCGAGCGGATCACGTCGTCGGTGATCACGCCGCCGGCGTTGCGGATCACGTGCGCCTCACCGTGGGCGAGGCCGAGCATCTCGAAGATGTCCATCCGCGAGTCCATGCAGGCCACGATCGCCAACCGGCGCTTCGGGCTGACCGCCAGCTGCTCGTCGGCGAACGACGCTGCGTACTCGGCGTTGCGGTCCATCAGTTCGTCGGCGCTGGGGACGAACTGGAGGTTCGGCGTGATCGTGCTCGGCCATCAGCGGAACTCCGGCATGATCTCGGTGGCGAGCAGTTCGAGCGACTCGGTGTCGGGGTAGTCGCGAGCACCACGGCACGAAGCCGCGGCAGCCGAGGTCGACGTAGGTCCTGCATCTTCTCGGTGACCTGCTCGACCGTTCCGACGAGGTTGTTGGCCCGCCATTCGTCGGCGGGTTGCCCCCACACGGCCAGCGATCCGGCTGCGTCGACCTCGGCTTCGGTGCGACGGATGAACACCTCTGGCGACCACGTCATGCGGATCTCGTCGGGGTCACGGCCGACGGCCGCACAGTGCCGACGCAGCACGTCGCGCTTGTGGGCCCATGTCTCCGGTGGACCACCGAAGTTCGAGCAGTCGGCGTACTTGGCGACGACCCGTAGGGTGAGTTGCTCGCCGCCGCCACCGATCCAGATCGGTGGCGCCGGCTGTTGCAGCGGCTTCGGGTCGCAGTTGGCCCGCTTGACCTCGTAGTACTTCCCGGCGAACGTGGTCTCCGGCTCGGTCCACATCGACTTCACGATCTGGACCGTCTCGTCGAGCATGCCGATCCGATCCTTCGGACGTCGGGAAGTCGAACCCGTATGACGCGGTACTCGTTCTCGTACCAGCCGGCGCCGATCCCCCAGTCGAGCCGGCCACCGGAGATCACGTCGATGTTCGACGTGATCTTGGCCAGCACGCGCCGGGTTGCGGTAGCTGTTGCAGCCCACCATCTGACCGAGGCGGATCGTGGACGTGAGCTGGCTGATCGCCGCCATCGTCGTCCAGCACTCGAACACCGCCTCGTGGGCGGGACGCGGCACGTTGTGGAAGTGGTCGTAGACCCAGATCGAGTCGTAGCCGAGGCGTTCGGCCAGTCTGCGCCACTTCGACCGACTTGCTGCCATTTCTCGGCGGCGCCGTCGATCCCGACAGCTCCATCTTCCAGCCCTGCGGGATGAAGACACCGAACACGATTCCTGTGTCGCTCATACCGCTCACGCTACGCCGTCGCGGCCCACTGGCGGCTCAACTCACCGAGTCGGCGACGCTGCGCGAGCAGGCACACTGTTGCGATGAGCACCGGATCGATCGATCGATCAGCACTCGACCAGTTCGTCGAGCGAGTACGTCAGCGGGCACCATTGCGCCACCGTCTCCTGGGGGATCGTCCGGACGGACGGCTCGGCGTCGTCGGGTTCGGTCGGCGACACAGACGAGCACACGGTGTATCGAATCGCTTCGATGACGAAGTCGTTCTCGGCCGCAGCCACGTTGCTGCTTCGCGACGAGGGCGCCTTCCGGCTCGACGACCCGGTCGGACGTCTCGTGCCCGAACTCGAGTCGTTGCGGGGGCCGACCTCGGACGCCGCTCCGATCACCGTCCGCGACCTGTTGTCGATGACCGGTGGGTTCGTGACCGATGACGCATGGGCCGACCGGAACCTCGATCTGACCGACGACGATTTCGATGCGATCGTCGCCTCCGGCCCGGTGTTCGCCGTCCCGACCGGGACCGAGTTCGAGTACTCCAACTTCGGCTACGCCGTGCTCGGGCGGGTCGTGCATCGGGTCACGGGCATCACCCTCCAGACTCATGTGACCGAACGCCTGCTCGGCGCCGCTGGGGATGATCAACACGACATGGGTGCAGCCGGGCCACAGCAAGTGGGCTCGCCCCCTGCGCTGGCTCGGCGCATTAGCCAGATCAACAAGGCTGCTAAACCAAGGAAAGATATGTACCCAATCGGAATCAATGCAAAAGCTCGTTCAGGGGGCAGCAAAAAAGTGCTTTCCTTTGCATACAGAGGAGCAAGGATACCTGCATGTAAAAAGAAATCAAATCCAATCATGGACAACCAAGCCAACAATGTAAGCTTGATATAAAATCCAAGAGTCGCTAACTGTTCATTAGTGTTGCTCATATTTTTCGATACTCCCAATCATATCTTGAATTTCTACAACTGGCAGGCGGCTATCGGGTTGATAAGCCAACACCTTAATGCTCTAATTCAGCGAAGTCCAAATTATCTGGATCAAATTTACAACTTACTACGGATATAGTCATCCCAGAGAATATTATCAAAACAAATCTATGAATATTCTACCTGATATTCGCCAGGGTGATATCTAGGTCCTCTCCATGGCGAGACTGCCCCAATACTGTTATTTTGAGCTCTTCGACCGAATGCCGGAGTTTGTGCTGGTGGAATGGAGGGCCGTCCGTGTCGCCTTCCTCTCAATCCATTCAAAGGGGAAAAGATTCCGGCCTGAAGCCGCCTGCGTTCAATAGCGTACAACCCGTTCAAAATCGCCTGGTTGAGGCCAGGGGTATCTTCTCCAGGGAGCTAGCCCCGGGAGCAGCACCCTCTATGATGAGTTCTGGGTCGACAAACGCGAAGGCAGCTATCTTGAAGGCGGGATAAACGCCCAGAACAACCCAAGCCATAGGCCATGAGAGCTGTCCGTCGGCACCGAACACACATCCTCCCAGGAGGAGAATAATGCGAGGGTTTCTACAAAAGCCCAGATCATAATTCCTCCTTGCTGAATTGCTGCCTTTCGATAGCCGAGATCCAATTCACCAGGATACAGATTTATTCCTGGATATAGGAAAATCATTGTTCGCCAATCAGTTCTAAATATTCAGCCGCTAATGGAAAATATTCTTGGTAGATCATCGTTCTCCCCTTTTGTTTTTGTAGAAGCTTCCCCATAGCACAAACATGCAGGCATGTTTAGACAGCAGCGGTAATTCACTCCTCCTCAACTGCTTGCGTTCATGATTGCCATTAAGAACCAGGCTCATTTCTGGTTATAATGAGTAAAAGGAGAGTACATTTTAACTGTCACTCGTGCTTAATCGTGGAGGAAAGTCATGAAAGTATTTGTTTTGGGAGGTTACGGTAAAACAGGTTTGCCAGCGATCAAGTTGCTTGTGAAAAGTGACCTGGTCAGCAAAATTGCAGTTGCCGGGAGAGATTTAGGACAGGCTGAAAAGGTGACAAAAGAGATCGGAGAGAAAGCGATCGCTGTCCAGGCTGATGGTGCCGATGAACAGGAACTTGCCTCGATCCTGGAGGGCTATGACTTTATCGTGAACGCGGCCTCGAATGGAGTCGTTCTCCCATCCATACGGGCTGCAATACGCGACCGTGCTCACTACTGCGATATGGCGTGGGCAGGCATCCTCGAACAGGCAGCACAGCTAGGACCCGAGGCCGAGGTTGCCGGCATTACGGCGGTCACCGCCACCGGTATTTCTCCTTGTATCAGCAACCTGATGGGCGTACACGCCGCGTGCCAGCTGGATGAGGTGGAGCAGCTGCAGATTGGCAGAGCTGAAATAATCGACTTTGTAAAAGGACTGGATCCAACCCCGGAACAGTGGCTCGAAGACCCAAAGGATATCCTTGCCATGCTGCAGGATTATAGACCATTTGTTGGCTGGATGTTGAAGAGGTGAAAGAGCAAGACCGCAACCGAACGAAGCAACAGGAC
>CAVOWX010000020.1:0-17387 GCA_963700265.1 uncultured Acidimicrobiaceae bacterium
GCTCCATCCCGGAAACCACACTGGACACCAGCACCACCGTGGCGACCACTACCACGGTCGCCGAGACGACAACGACCGAGGCGGTCACCACCACCACCGTGGCGCCGCTCACGGTGGCTGATCTGATGCTCGCCCGCAACGGTGTGTTGCCGTTCGTGTTCGGCGACACGGACGCACGGGTGATCACGGGGCTGTCAGCCGTGTTGGGAGCAACGGTCTTCGACAATGCACACACCTACGTGATCCCCGAGGGCGACTACCTGCTCGACGCCGCCGAGGAACAGGGCTACAAGTTCCCGGTCGGCCGCTACGTCTGCTTCGCCAACGACCTGTGCGTGCAGTTCGGCGGGGCCACCACCGACACGTTGACGTTCACCGGCTGGGACCTCAGCAGCGATGCGGCACCCCAGTTGTTCACCACCGACGGCGTCACCGTCGGCGCCAACCTGGCCGCCTTCGAGGCCGTGATCACCGTCGAACAGGGTGGCTGCTTCACCAACGGCTACGGCGAGACTGCCGGAGTCGGACTGTCGCTGTTGAGCACCGGCGACCCGTTCATCAAATTCGAAAACGACGAGTACGTCTTCCTCACCCCGGCACCAGCCGACGTCACTGTCATCCAGATGCACGCCGGAGAACTCCCCTTCTTCCAGTTCGCCGACTGCTGACCCGTAACGGAAAGGTGTCGGCCACCTTTGCGGGGCGCTGTTCAGGGGACCAGCAGCACTTTGCCGGTGGTGGTTCGGGCTTCCAGGGCTCGGTGGGCATCGGCGGCGTCGCGTAGGGCGAACCTTGCTCCGATTCGTACGTCGAGGTCGCCGTTGTCGACCCAGTCGAACAGGTCGTCGGCGCGGCCCTGCAGTTCGGCTGGGGTTCGCACGTGGTGGAACAGGGTCGGGCGGGTGAGATACAGCGAGCCGTTGGCCGACAGTTCGAGCGGTGAGATCGGATCGACCGGGCCGGAGGCGTTGCCGAACGTGACCATCATCCCGCGCTGGCCGCAGCAGCGTCAGGCTCTGGGAGAAGGTCGTCTTGCCGACGCCGTCGTACACCACGTCGAGCGGGCGCTCGCCGGCGATCTCGGTCACGGCAGCCGCGAAGTCGACGTCGCGATACAGGATCGTGTGATCCGCCCCGGCGATCGAAGCCAGTTCGGCCTTCTCGGCAGTGCCGACGGTGGTGAACACCTCGGCGCCGCGCAGCTTGGCGATCTGGATCAGCAACAGCCCGACTCCGCCGGCTCCGGCGTGGATCAAGCAACGGTCGCCTGGACCGAGCGGGTACGTGCTGGTCGCCAGGAAGTGGGCGGTCATGCCCTGGAGTGGGAGCGCCGCTGCAATTTCGAGGTCGATACCGGCCGGCACCTTCACAGCGGCGTCGGCCGAGATCGCCACCCGCCCGGCGTACGACCCCGGGTTGGTCGCCCAGGCAATCAGGTCGCCCACCGCGAACCGGGTGACTCCATCGCCGACTTCGATCACCGTGCCGGCGCCCTCCAGCCCGAGCACCATCGGCAACGCCACCTGATACAGCCCGGTGCGCTGATAGGTGTCGATGTAGTTGAGTCCGGCGGCCGCGACGTCGACCACGACCTGACCGGGGCCGGCGGCCGGGTCGGGGAGCTCGGTCCAGGTCAGTACTTCCGGCCCACCCTGCTGCGCGATCTGAATGCACCACATGGGATTGACACTACGACGCCTCGATCGAGCCCGCGCGGACTGGCGCCGAACCGCCACCCCGTGGTCAGTCGGGCGAGTCGAGCAGGGCGGCCAGCACCGTGTGACCGCGCCGCGACAGCTCGTAGCCGGGGCTGTGGCTGATCGTGAGCCCGAGCCCTTTCAACTTGGCGACGTTGTTCTTGAACGGGGCCTTCTCCCACCCGATCGAAGCCGCCAGGTCGGGCGCCCGCACGTGCGGCTGGGCGGAGATCATGGTCAGGAACTGCGTGGTCCACGGGCCACGTTTGCTGGCGCGGTCGAGGCGTTCCAGTCGGGTCAGCACGTCAGCCAGCTCGGCGGCATCGAGGTCTCCCTGCGAGCGCAGCACGACCCGTGGATCGACCCCGCCGACCTGCACCCGAACCCGCAGGAACAAGCCGTCGGGCTTCTCGGTCAGGGCGGCCACGGCGGCCTCGACCGATTCGAAACCGGCCCGACGGGCGTCATCGGACGTCACGTCGGCCAGCTCGATCTGCTCGACCGCCAGGATGTCGAGCATCCCGATCGACGTGCGAAGCGTGCCACCCGTCTTCACGGTCGGTCGCTTCTGACGCCGGAACAGGGTGTCGATCTCACCGGACGCGATCCGGTCGAGCACGACCCGTTTGATCAACATCGCCGAGCGCTCCTCACAGGAACCACCTACTCGATCACTGGCTCAGTTGCCGTAGCTGACGCCGAGCCCGGCCCTGGCGTCGGCGTTGACGCCGTACTGCGCGATCGGATAGCGCAGGCCGTTGCGCGACAGAGCCTGCAGGCCGTCGATCACCTTGGGCAGGAACGATGGCGGGATCGCCATCAGCAGCTCGTCCTCCATCACCCCTCCGTAGCGACGCTCGGCGAAGCACGGGATCGACAGGCTCGGTTCGCCGGTCGCCAGCGCCCGCCCCCACGAGTCGGCGCACGATGACTCACCGACGCAGCCCCACTCGAGCTTCTTGTAGCCGGTCCATTGGAGCCCGTTGATGAACAGGATCATCTGGGCCGGGGTGGCGTAGATCAGGCAGATGTCTGGCGGGTCGAGGCGGCCGCCGGCGAGCGGCGAAACCGCCAGTGCCTCGTGCTGACCGAAGGCGGGCAGGTCCATCGCCGCCTGATGGGCGGCGGCGTCCTCCGGTGTCGAGTACCACACACCCGAGTAGCGCACGCCGCTGAGCCATTCCTCGTCACGCGGGTGCAGCCCGATCACGGCGGCGCATTGGTCACCGACCAGGTCGGCCTTGGTGATCCCGACCGTCCAACCGTTGCGGGCTGCCTGGCCAACGATCTGGTCGGTGGTGTGGATCGCCTGCGGCCTGCGGATCTTCGGGATCGCTTCCATCTCGGCGACCGTGGCGAAGCGTTTCATCCCGATCGGCGTGGTGCGCAATCGCAGCAACCGGTTCAGGTCATCGACGATTCGTCCCCAGTCGTAGTGCCCCTCGATATCGACCCGTGTCTCAACATCGCTCATCCCCCAACCGTACGAGCTGGGACGCCACCGCTCAGAGGCGGTCGGCCGGATAGTCGGCGTAGGACGCCTTGAATACCCCCGAGTGCAACAGCACCGAGGCCACGTGGGCGCCGGTTGCCGCCGACGAGATCTTGGTCTCGACCCAGTGCGACTCGACCCGACGACTCTGACCCACGGCGAGCACCTCGCGATCGAGCACGTACTGCTCGCCGACGAACAGCGGCCCGTCGAACAGGCGCACCTCGAGGTCGATGAACAACCCGACCGCTGGGCCGCGCACCGCCAGATCGCCGCCGACCTTGTTGGCGAGCACGCTGAACATCTCGAACGGCACGATCGCACGGCCCCACGGCGTGTCGTCGGTGGCGTACCAACCGCGACCGCTCGGTGATCGCGTCGAGCTTGCGACGCAGCGAGAACGGGTACAGCATGCCGTTGTCGGTGTCCATGTCGATCGACACCGTCGAGGCGACCCGGCTGCGATGCCCCACGACCACCCGGTCGACGATGAACAGCTCGCCCGGCTCGCGGGCCTGCATGGTGGCCAGCCGTTCACCGAGTTCGGTCGTGGCCTCCGGGTCGACGCTGGCGGTGCCGGTCAGGACCGGGGTGCCGTCGGCCTTCGAGGCGTCGATCCGGGCGATGTCGGGATCGTCGCCACGGGTCAGCGTCGCCGTGACCGATTCGCCTTCGACCACCATCGTCTGGAAGTGGGCGCTGATGCACCCGGTCTCGAACCAGCGCCGGCCCCACACCGAGAAGGCGAGCGGATCGAACTGGCTGAAGTGGGTCGGCCCCTCGATCGGGGCGCCGGGCAACCCGAGCTTGTCGGCGACATCACCGTCGTGCACGCTGGCGTGACCGTCGTACGCCTGATCCGCCAACATCTGCCGAGGATGGCGCTGCCGGCCCGGTGATCGTGTCGCCGTCGGTCGTGATCGCTGTGTCGAACCCCATCGCCGCATAGTACGAGTTGGACGTGCAGGCCAACCCAACTCTGTTGCAGTTGGGACTTGTGCCTGAGATCAGCGGATAGCGCTCCTTTTCATTCCGCACGAATCTCGTCACGATTGGTCGCAGTTCGCCTATCGGCTCACGCTCCTGGCACAACATCCAACTTGTCGCGTAGGTTCGGGGGGTGACTACTGACTTGGAACGTGAATGGCAGCTGCTCGTCGACGGGGTCGACTTCGGGGAGGGGCCGCGCTGGCGCGACGGAACGCTGTGGTACTCCGACTTCTACCAGCGCTCGATCTACCGGGTCACCGCCGACGGCGTGCGGACCGCCGTGTTCAGCGGGCTCGACGATCGGCCCTCCGGGATGGGTTGGCTGCCGGACGGCACGCTGGTCGTGGTGTTCATGACGACCCGCCGGGTCATGCGTGACAACGGCGATGGCACGCTCGTCGAACACGCCGACCTGTCGGGTGTGGCGGCGTGGCACTGCAACGACATGGTCGTCGACGGCAACGGCAACATCTACGTCGGCAACTTCGGTTTCGATCTCGAATCGAGCAGCGAGTTCCAGCCGGCCGACCTGGCCCTGGTGCGTCCCGACGGAAGTGTCGAAGTCGCTGCGACCGCACTGGCTTTCCCGAACGGCTCGGTCATCACGCCCGACGGCAACACGTTGATCGTCGGCCAAACGTTCGGCGGCGACTACCTCGCCTATCCGATCAACGCCGACGCCACGCTGGGTGAGCGGCGCCAGTGGGCCGAGATCCCTGGCACGGCGCCCGACGGATGCACGCTCGATTCGGCCGGCGGAATCTGGTTCTCAGACGCCCTCGGTTCACAGGTCGTGCGCGTCGAAGAGGGCGGCAACGTGACCCACCGGGTACCCACGCCGCAGCCCACGTTCGCCTGCGCACTCGGCGGCGACGACGGCCGCACCCTGCACGTGCTGTGCGCCCCCGGTTCCCACCCCGACGAGGTAGCCGGCAAGGCCGGCGGCGCGATCTACACGATCCGTGTCGACCACCCCCACGCCGGACGCCCATAAGCGACCGCCCATCCACCGGCGTCTGCCGGCGCGATCAGCACGCACGATGTCGTTATCGCGCAGGCTGATGGGGCTTACCGTTTCAGCGGCGGGTGGGGGTGCGGGGGCCGCGGCCGGCGATTGCCTGCAGTACGAGCAAGAGCAACACGGCTCCGATGGCCGCCACGCCGACGCTGCGCAGCGAGAAATCGTCGATTCCGTCTTTATCGACCGAGGCCATCAGCCATCCGCCGATGATCGCGCCCAGCACTCCGACCACCATCGTGTAGATACAGCCCGAACGGTCGTCCTTGACGATCCACCGCGCCAGCCCACCGGCCAGCAAACCCACGACGATCCAACTGATCAGGCTCATCCCGACACGGTATCGCCACCCGTCGGCTTGCCCGAGAAATCGCCCGATGACCGAGGGCTATGGTGGCCGGCATGGGTACCGCATGGGTTGGATTCGCCGGCGTCGCGCTGGGCGCCATCTTGGGATTGCTGCCCCGCTACTGGGACATGCACGACGCTCGCAGACAGCGTGAGGCGGAAACGGAACGGCAACGCAACGATGCCGAGGCGAGAGAGCAGGCTCATCGCTCGGGAATGATGATGAAGATCGCCCGCACCACGAACGAGTTTCTGGCCGCCTGGGGTCACACGCAACTCGGTCGCGGTAGCGACGCCGAGCAACGAGTCGACCTCCAGCTCACGTTCGACCGCGGTGCCGACATGGTGGCGTCGTGGAGCGAAGCACTCGTCGTGATCGAAGACGGCGAGCAGCGCCGCGTCATCGAATCGACGCTGCGCGGCGCAACCCCACACATCGGTCGGGCAGAATCGCTCGGGGCGCTGGCCGGCGTGGTCGACGATGGTCTCGCCCGGCTGTTGGGCATCGCCTCGGACGGCTGAGCGCGTCGTGGCCGAGCCCGCCCGGTTGCCGCCCGACGCGCCGGAGTCGGTTCGGGCCTTCGTCGAGTGCCGTTCCAACCGACTCGAGCTCGATCTCCGTCAGCTGGGATGGCTGTCGGCGGCCGGCTACCAACCGAGCGTCGAGTTGCTGCCCGGATCGACCGCCGCAACCGCTCCGTTGCGGGTCACCTGGGACACGGCCGGTTTTCTCACGACCGACGTGCGCCTGACCGTGGTGTCGGGCCGATTGAGCGTCGACACCGGCATCCTGCCGTCGCTGCTGCGTTCCGACGCCGATCGGTGGATCGCCGACTTCAACCGCACCTTGACCGAGCGCTCCAAGGAGCTCGATCAGCTGCGGGCCGAACACGACCGGGTGACGTTCACCAAACGAGACACTCCACCGCACGGTGCCAACGCCGGGGGTCTCGGTGGGTTCGCCGCCCCAGGGTCGAGATCGAGATCGAGGTCGTCGAGCGATACTCCGGCCGCGGCGCCGTCGGCTTCCTCATCCACCACCAAGAAGTTGATCGCCACCGTCACCGCCATTGCGTTGGTGTTGTTGGGCGGACTGGGCGTGTGGGCGAGCCGTCGGTCCAGCGGCGAGCGAGCATCGCCAGCAGTACCGACCCCGACACCCGCACCTCAGGACGACGCTGCAGCGGTTGAACCGACCGAGCAACCGCCCCCGGCCGAGGACCCGGCAACCGATGACGCGGTGCTCCCGACCCCCACGCCGGACATCATCGTGTGCGGGGCGCCACAGGTCGGTGGCGAGCGCTTCGCGCCCGGTAGCTGGGACACCATCGACGCCCTCCAGCCGTGCCAGCAGCTCCCGTCCGACGGCACCTTCTCGTGCGACTCGACCGTGCTGCCCTGCCCGGGCGCGGCGCCGTGGCTGGTCAGGGCGCGAGGCATCGTCGGCATCAGCCACGACGGTTCGGTGCCCGATGCGGTGACCGGCGAGCAAGGTCCGTCACAGGCCGAGTACCCCGTGCAAGTGTTGGCGCCGGCCGGGATCGACATCACCGGGGCGAACGTTCGGATCACGTCGGACTGTGGCGAACCGTTGACCGGTCGGTCGGCACTCGAACCCAACGGCACGACACTCGTCGCTCACCCGCTGTTCTCGTTCGGACCGTGTCGGACGGTGGGTGGCGTGATCGAACTGGCCGATGGGGCCGAGATCGAATTGCCCGCCTCGATGTTCGGTACGGACGGCGAGTTCGTCGTCGACTCGGCAGCGGTCGCCGCCGCTCTCGACGTCGGCAACGCAAGCGTGTTCGACGATTCGCGGTTCAGATTCGAGTCCGACTGGTCGGATGGCGCCCTCACGACGCTGGGGGTGCTCGCCGCGACACCGCTCGACGGACGCTGTGTCCGCCTCGCCGAACCGACCGACGCGGCTGAGACCGCCGACGTTCTGGCGACCTGTCGATCGCAGGGCGCCGGGTGGGTGCTGGCGGCCGGGTTCACGCACGACGCATCCATCGCTCAGCAGCTCACCCCGGTCGCCCACGGTGCAGGGTTCGTCAACCCAGAGGGTCGGGCCGACTCTGCCGCTGCCGGTTTCGACGGGTTCGACACCTCCGGCCCGCTGTTCGATCAGACCATCTTCCCGTGCGGCGTCGGCCACGTCGGCGTGACGGTGTGCCCGTCCGACAGCGATGGTCCGGTGGCCGCCGGATCGCTGATCGCCGTCACGGTCGTGTTCGACGACGCCCTTCCCGTGGAGGCGCCCGACCGAACCGTCACGATCGACTTCGCGCCGTCGGGCGGCCCGGCTTGGTCGATCGGCGGCGACGGACCGGAATGGACGATCGACGCCGGTGACGCGACGACCGACGCCCGAGCGGTGATCCGCAACGACTCGCTCACGTTGCTCGTGCCACACCGCGAACTTCCCGATGGTGCCCTGCAGTACGTCCTACACACCACCGACGGCGAGGCGACGCTCGACCAACCGCTCGCCCCGGTGCTCGGCACGATCACGACACCGACCGTGTTGTCGGCTGCATCGCCTTCGGACACACTTCCCGAATCGCCGCCCACCTCGACACCGGCGGCCGACATCGAAACGATCGCCGAGTTCTACGAGCAGTTCGCTGAGAGCATCCGCAACGGCGACACCGGATTCCTCCTGGAACGCCTGCACCCCGTCGTGCACGAGGCGTACCCGGGCGCCTGCCCGGCGATCCTCGAATCGTTCAGCGATCCCGATTTCGACGTCACCCTCGAATCGATCGGCACCACCGATACGTGGGAATGGGTCCTGCCGGACGGCCGAACGTTGGTGGTCGCCGATGCCACCACCGTCACGATCGTCCTGACCGGCCGCGGCCAGTCGGCGACACCATCGGAGTCACACCTCGCCTTGGTCGACGGCGTCTACCGCTGGTTCACGTTCTGCGTCTGACTCGACATCCGACGCTCGCCGGCCCACCGAACCACCGCGCACCCCCTCGTCATGATGGGTTCAGATCGCCGACCCGCTCGGCCGAACGACCCGCCCGGTCAGGGCAGATCCAGATGGAGTACGACGATGATGGTGTTGGTGGCAACGAAACAAACACAGGGGCGTTCCGAGGGCGACTATTGCCATACGGTCGAGGGCGAGTTGGTGACGCCGATCACGGTCGAGTGCTGCCTGCCCGATGCCTGCGGCTGTTCACGCGGATTCCCCGGGTTGGTCAGCGCCCGAGCCACCACGACAGCGATGGTGGTCAATCGAACGGCGATCGGTCCCGATCTGTTGCGCCAAGCGATCGTCGACTCACTCGACCGGGGCGGGTGGCGCACCGGCAGCACGCAGAACGAGTTCGATGAGATCGTCGACGACCACGTCGAAACGATCATCAGAATCTGCAACGCGTTCGGCGAGGATGCCATCCTCCGCCGCGACGGCCCAGCGTTCTGGGCCGACATCAAACGCTCGGCAGCCTGATTGTGCGGAGGTTGCCCGCGCCCCGCCCTCGCCTGCTGAGGCGAACGCCCGGCCCGACCTGATCAGAGCGCCGCGACGGCGTCGTAGAACGCGTCGAAGTATCCCGCCTGTAACACCGGGCCCCAGGCATTCGACATGTACCAGTTGCACAGTTCTCGATCGGCGCACGGGACATCGTTGATGTCTCGCAGCTCGCCGCCCCGGCTCACCACAGAGGTCACGTACCAATTGCCCTCGATTTGTCCGAAGATGCCCGCTCCCGACATCCCACCGTTCATCGAGCACCCCATTCCGACCGCTGCTCGATCGCCGATCTCTACCCACGCCCCGTCATTCGAGGAGCACTGGTACGGAAAGCACCACTCGAAGCCGGCCGAACACCACCCATCGTTCTCCAGGTCGAAGTAGCCCTCACCCGGGTAGCCGGCTGTCACGAGCGTCGGTACTTCCAAGGCGGCATCCAGGTAGATGCCGTAGTCGTCGACATGGTCGCTCAACAACAGCCCGTCGTTCTCGGTGGCATCGAACTTGACGAGTCCGTAGTCGTAGGCGATCCGATCCGCCGGTGGCGAAGCAAGGAATCCGTTCGGCCGGTATGCCCGGTCCGGTGCCGCCCACCACTCGCCCGCCGGCGCCTTGAGCCCGACCAGTCCTGGCACGAAGGAGTAGTAGTCCCACCACACCCCGGCGGCGTCGGTGAGGCAATGACCGGCCGTCAGCACCATCGATCCACCCACCACCGTGCCCGAGCACGATGACTCTTGGACGTAGTCGACACCATCCCAGCGCCACAGGAAGAGCCGTCCGACGCCCGTTCCCACCGTGGTGTAGCCGACCGAATTCATGCCATAGATCGGTTCGTTGATCACGAATTCAGGAAGGCGCTGCCCGTCGGCTGACCGCACGGGAGCGAAACCAGACTCCAGCGCGAACCAATGGTCGGCGGAATCTGTGGCGGCCAGATCCATGGCGGGGCGGCTCTGGTGCGCCAAGCCGGATGCGGGGGGACCACTCTCGAGATCGCCCACTCCAGCGACGAGCGACTCGACCAGTGATTGCGGCGGCGCCACTGGCAACCGACCGAACACACCGGGCTGCGTCGGCGTCAAATTCCCGTCGTTGCTCATCGGTGGGGCATACACGATGAAGGCGTTCACATCCACCACGAGGTCGGTGTCTGCGATCGTGAAGATGCACACCTTGCCGTCAGCTCCGATCTTCGCCAGAACGGAGTTGGCGACAACATCGCCGGGCACGTAGTTCACGTTGGATGCCTGAGGCATGACTCCTCCGCACGGGAACACGGTCAGAAACCCGGCGGCCGATGGCTTGATCGCCGTCACGTTCAACATCACCGCGGTGGCAATGCTCGGGATTCCGGCACGGCCCACCACCACCAACTCAAGCGTGGAACTGACCGGTCGTCGCCCAATCCCCTGGAACTGAGCATCGACCGTCAGGTTCTGCGGCCCCGAACGTGTCTCCAACAGGCGAGCCGGGACCATCGGAATCAGCGCTGGTGATTGAGTGGTCGAACCGTTGACGTCGACGATCAGGTCGGTGTCGGCGAGCGTGAAAATGCACACCTTGCCGCCGTCACCGATCTTGGCCAGCACAGCATTCGGGACAACATCACCCGGCGCATAGTTCACACTCGAGGCCACCGGCATCGCCGTTCCGCACGGAAACACCGTGAGATACCCGTTCCCAGACGGCTTGACCGCGGTCACGTTCAGCATCACCGCCGACGCCGACGCAGCGACCCCGCCGCGACCGGCAACCAACACCTCGACAACGGAACCGGCGCTGCGCCGCCCAATCCCCTGCAGCTGACCGTCGACCGTGATCATCCCCGGACCCACTCGCGACTCCAACAAGCGAACGGGCACCAACGGCGTCACGGCCGTGGCCCCGACGACCGCGGCGTTGACGTCGACGATCAGGTCGGTGTCGGCGAGCGTGAAGATGCACACCTTGCCGCCGTCACCGATCTTGGCCAGCACAGCATTCGGGACAACATCACCCGGCGCATAGTTCACACTCGAGGCCACCGGCATCACCGTTCCACACGGAAACACCGTGAGATACCCGTTCACCGACGGCTTGACCGCTGTCACGTTCAGCATCACCGCCGACGCCGACGCCGGGACCCCGCCGCGACCAGCGACCAACACCTCGACGGTCGAACCAGCGGCACGCCGCCCGATCCCTTGGAACTGACCATCGACGGTGATCAACCCGGCCCCCAATCGTGTCTCCAGCAGACGCGCCGGTACGAGCGGTTGAAGCACGATCGGTTCGTAGTCCGGGGCAGCAGCGACGCCGCTCCACATCACGGTCGGAATGATGAGCGCTGCGAGCAGAACGGCGACCCCGAGGCGGCGCCTCGAAAGCAGCGAGTCGGCCATCGGAGGCAGGTCGGATGATTGCACGGCGCAATCCTTGCTGGTCTCGACGCACCCTCCAAACGATGAGGTACATGTCCGAGACGACACCTACGCAAGCATCGCCACCAGCAGCCTCGATTTCACACGGGATGGGCTGTCAAGGCGGCCCGGCCTCGGGCCAGTTCGTCTGGGGAGGCGCCCATCACCACGGCGGTGAAGTCGGTCGCACCAGATTGGGCGATCTGGGCCAAGCCATCGGCGATCTTCTGTTCGCTGCCGATCAGAGCGATCGACTCGATCCCTTGCGCGCCTTCGATGTCGAGCATCGCCCGGTACGAGGGCAGCACCGCATAGTCCTTGAAGGTGGTTGCCACCACGCTCTTGGCGGTGGCGACATCATCGGTGACCCACACCGGCAAGCTGCACACGATGCTCGGCATCGGCCGGCCGGCCTGGTCGGCTGCGGCGGTCAGGATCGGCAGGATCTGGCGTTCGATCGTGGTCGGACCGACGCACCACAGGATCGTGCCGTCGGTGCGGCGGCCGGCGATCTTCAACATCTGCTGGCCGAGCGCCGCCAACATCACCTTCGGCGGAGTGTCGGTCGGGCGACCGCCGCTGCCCATGAAACTCCAGATCTCGCCCTTGTGGCTGACTTTGCCCTCCTCCAGCAAGGGCTGCAACACGTCGAGGTAGTCGAGCATGTGGCGCACCGGACGGTCCCACTCCATCCGCAGCATGCCCTCCACGACGGGGCGGTGCGAGAGCCCGATCCCGAGCGTGAACCGACCGCCACAGGCGGCCTGGGTGGTGAGTGCCTGGGCGGCGAGCGCCCGCGGATGGCGTTCCCATGTGGGCACCACAGCAGTTCCGAGTTCGATCGTGGAGGTGCTGTTGCCTGCCAAGCCGAGCACAGCCGTCGCATCGATCAGTGCCGTCTGCGCCAGCCAGTAACTCGAGAAGCCGTCGGCCTCGACGGCTGCCACGTCCTCGATGATCTGGCGCAGGTCGGGTCGCACCAACTTGTCCGAACCATTGATCCCAATCCGCATGCCTCCACAGTAGAACCATCGGCCAATCGCTGCTCGTCGGGCTTCCCACGTCCATGCGGATTCGGTGGCATGCTGGCGGGATGGCTCGCCTCTTCGTCGCTGTCTGGCCGACTCCTCCGGTCGCCGAGGCTTTGGCCGGTATCGCCCAACCGAACGAGGCCGGCGTCAGATGGGTGTCACCGCTGAACTGGCACATCACGTTGCGGTTCGTCGGTGATGCCGACGTTGACGGGTTGACGCAACAACTCGAAGATGCCACCCTGCCCGCCGCGACGGCCCGCCTCGGCCCGCGGATCGAACAGCTCGGACCGCGTCAGGCCGTGTTGCCCGTCGACGGTGTCGACGCGTTGGCGCACGCCGTTCGAGCGGCCACCGAAGCGATCGGGGAGCCCGATCCGCACCGCTTCCGTGGCCACCTCACGATCGCAAGGCTCAAGCCGGGCAGCACGACGTCGGTGCTCGGTACCCCGTTCAGCACCGTGTTCGACATCGAGGAGGTCGCGCTGGTCAGCAGCGACCTGCACGCTGACGGCCCGATCTACAGAACCCTCGCCCGTTTCCCCACCACGTAGCCAGTTGGGAGTTGTGCCAGGCACAACTCCCAACTCAGGCGTGGCGGTTGACGAAGTCGACCACTGCCGAGTTGAAGGCGTCGTTCTTGTCGCCGGCGACCATGTGGCCGGCACCCGCCACGTGCACCACCTCTGCGTGTGGCACGAGTTCCTGCAGCTCGCGCACGCTCTCGTCGCTCACGATGTCGCTCATCCGGCCGCGCACCAGCATCGTCGGGATCGTGATCCTGCGGGCCGCCTCGCACAACCGTTCGTGGTTCACCAGGCCTTCCTGACCGTCGACGCCCTCGCGGTTGGTGATGAAGCGCGGGTCCCAGTGCCAATACCAGCGGCCGTCGCCGCGCTGCCTGAGGTTCTTCTTGAGCCCGGACAGATCGGTTGGGCGGGGGCGGTGAGGCACGAAGGCGGCGATCACGTCGGCCGCCTGTTCCAGCGTGTCGAAGCCGTTGAATCCCGATCGCATGAACTCGGCGATGTTGTTGCGGCCCTCCTCCTCGACGCGCGGGGCGACGTCGACCAGCACCAGGGCTGCGGCGACCTGCTCGGTGCTCTCACCGACGGCGATGATCGAGGACAGTCCCCCCAACGAGGCGCCGACCAAGGCGGGAGGTCGGCCGAGGTAGGCGGTGATGGCATGCACGTCGCCGGCGAATCGACTGAGGCCGTAGACCCCGTCAGGCGACCAGTCGGAATGCCCGTGCCCGCGCAGGTCGACCGCCAACGCGTACCGGCCGGCCTCGGCGAACGCCCGAGCGGCACCACCCCAGGCGTGCCGGGTCTGTCCGCCTCCGTGCAGCAGCACCACCGGTGCACCCTGCTCGTCGCCGTAGGCGTCAGCCACGAGGTCGACCCCGACCCCACGAATCGTCAGTGTTCGGGATTCGATTCGGGTTGCCACCTGGCCATGTTGCCCGCCCCGCCTCGGCAAACCCCAGTCGAGTTGGGAGTTGTGCCTGGCACAAGTCCCAACTCAGCGGCGGTGGATGCTGACGGCGTAGTCGGCGCTCCGCAGCCAAGGGGTTGCATCCCATCCTGCGTAGCGGGCTTCGGCGACGAGGCCGGCGGCCCGGCAGTCGGCGTCGTAGCGATCGATGCCGTAGCCGCGGTCCAACTGGAAGCCGGCGATCAAGGCTCCGCCGACACGAACGTGGCGGGCCATGTTGGCGACCACGCTCGGCTCGGTGCCGGGCTGCACGAAGATCATCACGTTGCCTGGCATGGCGACGACGTCGAAGTCGCGGTCGAGCTCGACGCTGACCAGATTGGCCTCGACCCATGGCAGGTCGGGCGCCTTGGCACGCGCTTGATCGAGCATCGGACGATCGAGGTCGACACCGGTGACGTCGATACCGCGGGCGGCCAGCTCGATCGCCACCCGACCCGTGCCGCAGCCGGCGTCGAGCACGCTGGCCGGCCGCAAGCCACAGATGAAGTCGGCCTCACCGTGCACGGACAGCCCGGCGGCTGCCATCTGCTGCCAGCGTTGGTCGTAGTCGGCGCCGCGCTGAACGTTCGAGTCGGAGGTCCAACGCGACCCGGGCCCGTTCATGTTCGGAGCGACGCTCGAGCGACTACAGGTAGTCGGGGATGATGGCGGCGACGGCTTCAGGGGTGGTGATCGGAGCGAACCGCTTCACCACGTTGCCCTGCTTGTCGATCAGGAACTTCTCGAAGTTCCATGTGATGTCCGGCGAGTCGCCCTCACCAGGCTGAGCTGACTTGAGCAGCGAGTACAACGCTGCCTGGTCGTCGCCGTTGACGTCGATCTTGGAGAACATCGGGAAGTCGACATCGAACTTCGAGGTGACGAACTCGAGGATCTCCGCCTCGGTGCCCGGCTCTTGTGCGCCGAATTGATTGCACGGGAAGCCCAGAACCTGAACGCCCTCGAACTGGTGGTGAAGCGCACGCAGACCTGCGTACTGAGGAGTAAGGCCTCAAGCGCTTGCGACATTGACGATGAGCAACACCTGGTCGCGGAACTGGTCGAAGTTGACCTGCTCGCCGGTGATGCTCGTCATCTCGAGTTCATAGATCGATGACATCTGCCTGACTGTAGCCGTCATCGCGTCGGAGTCAGACGCCGCACGAAGATGTCGACGTCACCGAACCTGGGGGTACGGTCGGCACGTGGATCTGATCGAGCTGCAAGACGTCATCGCCCGCACCTACGGCGAGCGCGACCGGGACCGCGGCGTGGCCTCGACCGTCGCCTGGCTGGCCGAGGAGCTCGGTGAGCTGGCTCAGGCCGTCCGCAAAGGCACTCCGGCCGAGATCGAGCACGAGTTCAGCGACGTGCTCGCCTGGGTGGCGTCGCTCGCCAACCAAGTCGGTGTCGACCTCACGACGGTGATCGACAGGTTTCAGCACGGTTGCCCGAAGTGTGATCAGCTCCCCTGCAAATGCTGACGCGCAGCCTTGACGGCCGCCGGATGGCATGATCGCGATATGGATTCCCAGGACGTTGGTGCCTGATGCCCGACGATGACTTCCTGTTCGGCTACTTCTTCGCCCGGCGCTTCGCCAAGCCGTGGAAACGGGACGCTCGTAAGTACCCGAAGATGCCGTCGCGCCCGTGGCGGATCGCTGCCGTGATCTGTGCGGCGACCGGCGCTGCGTTGTCCTGGTTGCTGTTCCGCAACGGCGACTCGGGTGTTCTCGCAATCCGCGTCGTGTTCGGCGGGCTGGTTGGACTGATGATCGGGATGTACGTCGTGGAAACGGTCTGGGAGCGCCGTCGCCGCCAACACGAGTCCGGCACGCCCGTGTCGCCGATCGGGCCTCGGAAGTGACTCAGTGTCGATGATCGAGCGTGAACGACGGTTCCTCGTCCGCGCGATTCCCGAAGTGCTGCCCACTCCTCACCACATTGTGCAGGGATACCTCACCACGCGACCTGCGGCGATCAGGGTGCGGCGCCAGGACGGCGTCCACACGTTGACGATCAAGACCGGGTCGGGGCTGGCAAGAACGGAGATCGAACGCCGGCTCGACCCCGATGAGTTCGAGGCGCTGTGGGAGATCACCCACGAACTGCGAATCGACAAGCGCCGCTACCGCATCGACGTGCACGGCGGCCATGTCGCCGAGCTCGATCTGTTCGACGGTGATCTGGCCGGCCGCCGGATCGTCGAGGTCGAGTTCGACAGCGATGACGCAGCGGGTGCGTTCGATCCGCCCGATTGGTTCGGTCGCGAGGTGACCGATGACGGCCGCTACTCGAACGCCTCGCTCGCCGCAGGTGGCTGGCCCGACGAAGACTGACCGGTCGCCGAGCGGACTGGTTTGTCAGGTGACGACCTTGACGGTGTCGCCGATGTCGAGCCAGCTCCAGATCAGCTCGGCGTCTTCTGGCAAGACCCGGATGCAGCCGGACGACTCGCCGAACAACTCCTGCGTGCCGACGCTGTCGAGCGGCTGCACGTAGTCCCCGCTGGAATACTTCGGGATGCTGTGAAAGGCGATCCGAGCGCCCTGGTACTTGCCGTAGGTGAAGGCGACGAAATGGGTCATCGTCGAATACTCGCCGGTCAGCGTGGACGAGGCGTTCATGTCCTTGGCGTACACCTGGTAGGTGCCAGGGTCGGGTTGCGAGATCGCCGAGGTGATCGGCATCAGGTCGGTGATCTCGCCTGCTTCGCACAGCCAGGAGCGCTGGTTGAAACGGTCGACGACTGCAGCCCGTCCGGTCTCGGGGCAGGTGGCGGGATCGGGTGGCAACACCTCGGGGCCGACCCACGATCCCAGCTGCGTCGCCGTTTGTGGACCGACCGTGCCGTCGACCACGAGTCCGTTGGCGGCCTGAAAGGTGCGCACCGCGGCGTCGGTAGCAGCGTCAAACACCTCGTCGGGGGCTACTTCGCTGAGTGCCCCTGCAGCGATCAACTGCGATTCGAGGCAGGCGACCTGGGGGTCGGTGGCACCGATCTCGAGTCGAACCGACAGCGTGCAGTTGGGATCGATCACGGCCACCGGCTCGAGCCCCTGCTCGTCGCGGACTTCGTCGGCCAACGCTCCGGAGGAGAGTTCGTCGTCGATCAATCCGGCGTCGGCGGCGGCCGCCACGGGAGCGTCGGAAACAACCTCGCCGGCCGTCGCCAGTTGCTCGTCGTCGCCGCTACCCAGCAGGTGGGCGCCACCCGCCAGACCGACGACGCCGACGAGCGCCGCTGCGAGAACGGTGTAAGAGCGAGACATGACGCCTCAAGACTACCGACAACCCGTCAGACCCCTGATGCAGTTGGGAGTTGTGCCTGGAGCGTGAGCCGATAGGCGAACTGCGACCAATGGTTGCGGGGGGAGTCGTGCGGAATGAATGGGGAGCGAAGCGACCAATCCGCTGAATCCCCTGGCACAACTCCCAAC
>CAVOWX010000021.1:0-9861 GCA_963700265.1 uncultured Acidimicrobiaceae bacterium
CCGAAGAGGCCGACGATGTCACCAGGGAATTCCGGGGACATCACGCGGGTGGATGCGACGCGATCACCAGACCGGCGAGTACCCCGCCGACGAAACCCCCTCCTCCGGAACGGGACGCGACTTCCGTAACGACGACACGACGGGTTCGCTCCGAGCGCTGCGTGACGGCGTGCGGGCGTTTCGTCCACAGCGCGTTCCGCAACACCGCCGGGCAGGTCGAGCGCACCCGCCAGCACCGGGTCGTTGCGGGCGCCAACTTCGACAACGAGATCGTCGAGGACCGTCAAGCGTCAGCCCTCCGACGCCCGGCGACTCCCGAGGCAACGTTGGGGCAACTCGCCTCCGGCCGGTTTGACGAAAGTCCGCACGTCGGCGGCTACGACGATCTACCGACGGCGGCCCACGCGTTCCAGCGCAAGCAGCTCGCCGACGACGACCGCGATCTCGTGCCTCTCTCGCCGGTGCAGCCGCTCGCCGATCGGCTCGGGCTGAGCGCCGTCGACCCACTCTTGCTCCGGATCGGAACGATGATCCTCGTGGCAGTGATGCTGGTACCGATCGCCCTGGCATTGCGCCCGGCCGCCGCCGACGTCATCGAGGGGGGTCCCGCCGCCGGAGCCGCAGTCGATGCCGCCGACGAATCGACCGTCCCCGACTTCGTGGCCGCTGGTGTCGCGGCGGGTGTCTTCGAAACTGCCGCGACCGGCTCGGAGCTGGGTCAGCAGCCGAGTGCTACGGCCACGGTCGCCGCCGGGTCGACCGGCACCGGCGACGTCGCAGCCTCTGTCGCCACGCAACCCGC
The DNA here is from genome assembly GCA_963700265.1 of uncultured Acidimicrobiaceae bacterium. Lineage (GTDB taxonomy): Bacteria > Actinomycetota > Acidimicrobiia > Acidimicrobiales > Ilumatobacteraceae > Ilumatobacter. The sequence continues at coordinate 803 of CAVOWX010000021.1, forward strand.
CGCCGTCCAGGTCGCCACATCCGGATCGGGCACGGAATCAGCCGACAGCGTTGGCGATGTCGCCCAGGACCAGCCTTCGACGGGCGGCGAGGCGGCCTCCGTCTCAGAGCCGGCCGAACGCCAGCAACCCGAGTGCCCGAGCACCTACGTCGCCGGACCTGGCGATTCGTGGTACCGGATTGCCGATGAGGCAGATGTCACCCCGAGCGCACTGTTGGATCAGAACCTGGCCTCGCTCGACAGCGTGATCTTCCCCGGCGACGACATCTGCTTGCCCGAGGGTGCCACGATGCCGACCCAGCCTGTCGTGACCAGCGATCCGCCAGCGACGACTCAGCCGACGGCATCCACGACACCGGCGCCGACCACCACTACCCCGCCGACCACCCAACCGACGACGCCCCCGGCAACGGTGAGCACCGACGAAGTGCAGCGTCTGATCCGAGAGATCTGGCCCGACGAGCTCGAAGAACGAGCGCTCGAGATCGCCCGGCGCGAGAGCAACTACAAGTCGAGTGTGTACAACGGCTGGTGTTGCTACGGCGTGTTCCAGATCTACTGGACCGTTCATCGCAGCTGGCTCGACGACTACGGCATTACGACGTCGAACGATCTGCTCGACGCCCGCAAGAACATCCAGGCGGCGTACGCCCTGTACCAGCGCTCCGGCGGCTTCGGCCCTTGGGGCGGCTGAGGCGTCGGCGTCGGACCAGAACCAGGTTCCATTTCTGAGGTCCACCCTCTACACTGTTGCCGCTCAGCGCCCGTAGCTCAACGGATAGAGCATCTGATTACGGATCAGAAGGTTGGGAGTTCGAATCTCTCCGGGCGCACTGCACTGATCTGGTGATCTACCAGGTCTGACGGTCTTCACAACCGCCCACGGCAATGTCGAGACCGTCTGGGTGATCGAGAAGATCGACGGCGGAGCACACACGGCGGCGCATTCCCGCATCACGGCCGGGCTCCACGCAGGGACCGTGCAAGCACTCGGCGCCACCGAAATCGAAACCCGATCATCAGATGCCCACACTGGACCGTCATGGCCGACCCCGAAGGCAACGAGTTCTGCATCGCATAAGGCGACGTCTACTTCGGTGACGGACGCCGCGGCAACCGCGAGGGTCACAGGCCCGCCGTCAGCCGGTCGGCACTGCCGACGAGACGTGGAAGAGGGTGGCTTCGGGTTCGGCTGCGAGTAGGCCGGGCAGTGCTTCCATGACCGCTGCGACTTCGGGCAACGCGTTCTGGCGATCGAGCGCCGCCATGTCTTCGAATACCTCCGTGGCGATGATCGATTCCGGGTTGACGATGTCACGGGCGATGTCGAAATTGATAACACCTTGAAGCTCCCGGCTCGGGGCGACAACGGGGCGCATTACCTCTAGAGCTTGTTCGGTCTTTCCTGGCTGGCAGGTGATTTTGAATCTTACGACGAGCATTGAACTCTCCTGTTGTTGGTTGGTGCGAGCTTCCGCAGCGTTTGAATCTGAGTGGTGAGCCGCGACCGCGACGTCACGCGGGTCATTCCAGAATGAGTTCTGGGGGGCGGGCCGGGCAGGGGGCCCGTCAACTCGATTCCGCCTGATTCCTCGAGGCGGCTACGCATCCAGTTGGCGTCGTCTTCGAACGGTTCGTCCACCGTGGTTCGTCACGGCACCCCCTCCCGGATCAACTTTGTTCGCGTCTCGTCCAACTCGCTTCGGTCGGAGAAGTGATCCGAGTTGGACACCGGTGACGTACCAGGGGGAACCGACGAACCCGAGGAGGGGACGATGAACAGCAATACCGACACCGTGATGGCCATGTACGCAGCGTTCGGGCGCGGCGACGTCGCATTCATCCTTGATCAGATGGGCGATGACGTCCGGTGGGACCACGGCGTCCGCGACACCGACCTCACCTACCTGCGCCCCGGCACCGGCAAGCAGCACGTCGCCGGCTTCTTCACGGAACTCGTCTCCCAGATCGAGTTCACGACGTTCGAGCCCCAGACACCGTGTGCGGGCGGCGACACGGTGATGGTGGCGGTGCGCGAGGTCGCTCGCAACATCACAACGGGCTCGGAGATCCCCGACGATGTATTCGTGCACATCTGGACATTCCGGCCTGATGGCAAGGTCGATTCGTTCCGGCATGTTGGCGACTGGTCGACGCACGAGGACGCGGCGCAGGGAGCCCACGCGACCTCGACCTCGAGCTGAGGTATCGATGACCGCCACCGTGACGCTCACGACGGACGAACTGCTCACAACCACCCGAGCAGTTCGCAAGCGCCTCGACCTGGTCCGGCCCATCGAGCGCGAGTTGCTCGAGGAATGCCTCCAGATCGCGCAGCAAGCGCCGACCCAGTCGAACATGCAGAACTGGCGATTCGTCGTGGTCACTGAACCCGACACCAGGGCCGCACTGGCCGACCTGTTCCGGAGGGGCCTGCAGGAGTACCTTGCGCTCCCGTTCGCAGTCTCCGAACCGACCGGTGACGCGGTCGACGGATGCGACCAACGAACGGATCCTGAGCTCGTTGGGCTATCTCGTCGAACACTTGCACGAGGTCCCTGTCCATGTGATCCCGTGCATCGGGCGTCAACCGCTCGCCGGTAACCCGTTCGACTCGGCGTGGTGGGGTTCGATCGCACCGGCTGCGTGGAGCTTCATGCTCGCGGCGAGGGCGCGCGGGCTCGGTACGGCGTGGACGAGCCTGCACCTGTTCTTCGAGCAGGAGGCGGCCGAGGTGCTGGGGATTCCGTATGACGAGGTGATGCAGGCTGCGCTGATTCCGGTCGCCCACAGCATCGGAACCGAGTTCAAGACCGGGGCCCGGTATCCGATCGACACGTTCGTCGCCTGGGAACGTTGGTGACGACACCCAGCGCTGACCGCCGCCACCAGGTCATCAGGCACAGCGTTCCGAACAGGCGCTCGTGATCACGAGTCAGCTGTCGGCCACAGACTTCGACGTCCGTTGCGGTCATCGCAGCGACCTCTCGCAGTCGTGGCCGGCCAGGACTACTGTCGACTGGGTGAACCAGGATCCGCGGGAGTGGGAGCGGGCCATGATGGCCCGCATCCGGGTGGGCGACGACGCCGCGCTGGCGGCGGTGTACGACCAGTACTCGCCGATGGTCCACGGCATCGCCGAGCAGCTGGTCAGAACCGACGCCGCCGAAGTGTGCCAGGACGTGTTCATGGATCTGTGGCTGCGACCGGACCGGTTCGATCTCGATCGCGGCGCATTGCGCACGTTCATTGCGGTGATGACTCGACGACGTTGCATCGATCAGATGCGATCCGTCGGTCGTCGTCGGGCGCGCGAGCGCCGAGCGAGCGATCTGAACCCGGTCGCGCCACCCAACGTCGACGAAGCTGCCATGGCGATGCTCACCGCAGAACGGGTTCGACAGGCGCTCGAGAGTTTGCCGACGCCGCAGCGCGAGGCGATCGAGTACGCCTACTTGGAGGGCATGACGTTTCGCCAGGTCGCGCTCGCTACCGGTACGGCCGAGGGGACCGCGAAGTCGCGGCTGCGACTCGGGCTCTCCAGGCTCGCCAAAGACCTCGGTACGCTTCGCAGCGACACGGAACGGGCAGAGCTGGCATGACGGGCGACGATCTGGACGACGAGATGGTCGCTGCCGCGTTCGCCGGAGCAGAGCCGAAGCCGGCGGTTCGCGATCGTGTCGATTCTGAGCGAAACGATCGGCAACGTGCGCTCAATGAAACCGTCGCCGCGCTGGATCTGCTGCTCGAATCAGCACCGCCACCCGACATCAAGGCGAACCTCCTCAGGACGGCGGCCGAGCGACGTGCGCCCCAACCTGATCCGTCACCGGTTACCGACCTCTTCTCGAATCAAATCGCCGCGCTCGCTGAACTGCTGCGACGAACTCGACGGACACGACTGGAGCCGGCCAGTCGGACCGTACGACTGGACCGTCCACGGGCTCGTTGCGCACGTCCTCGTGATCGAGCACTACACGGCCGGCCGCCTGGGTATCGGGCCGGATGGTTTTTCCGACGAGCATCACCTCGCGATCGGCGCCGAGCGGATCTCCGACGAGCTGGAGCGTGACCCGACGGCAACCGCATCAGATTGGCTCGAACGGGCGACTGCGACGGTCGCAGCGCTGCACGACGACTCCCGCGAACTGCCGACCGATGTCGACCTTCACGGATGGCCGTTCTCGCTCGATGGAGCGCTCATCGCCAGAGCGTTTGAGATCTGGACGCATGCCGACGACATTCGGCGCGCCACCGGTCGTCCGCTGTGGTCGCCGATCGCCGGCGACCTGCGGACGATGTCGGGGTTCTCGGTCCGGGCGCTGCCGCTCACGCTCGATCTGATAGCTCCCGATCAAACGCTCACACCGACCCGCATCGTGTTGACCGGACCAGGTGGCGGCACGTTCGACATCGGCCGCCATCCCGGGTCGGTCACCACGATCGTCACCGATGTGATCGACTACTGTCGCCTCGTCGCCCGGCGGGTTGCTCCTGACGATCTCGACTGCACGATCGACGGCGATCCAGAACTCGCCCGTGCGCTGCTCACCAGCGCCTCCGCCTTTGCCGTGTGAAGCGAGTGGAACTCGTGAAGCGAGAGGGACCCGGCTGCTTGACAGCAGCCGTCGGGCCACTCAGCGGTCGCGGCTCAGCCGTCCCAGGCGCCGCCATCTGGAACGGCGAGCTCGCGGAACCGTGTCATCTTGCCGTCGCGAAAGCTCATGATGTGCACCGTCGGTCCCGCCGCTCCCTTCTTGCCGGTGGCGTTGACCGTGTAGCCGATGTCGAGGACGGTCACGACCGTCTCGTCGTCAGCGATCATGGTTTCGATGTCGAAGTGATCCATGTCGACCTGAGCCAGGACCGCAGATCTGCGATACGTCGAGGGCGCTCCCCGCCGCCGGATCTGCTCGGCCAGGTAACGCTTGCGTGGAGATACTCGTGCGCTGCAGGATGGCTGACGTCGTGCGCAACCTGCAGTGTTTGAGTGAAGCAGTCGGAGCTCAGCCAGCGTGGGTCACAGGGGACTCGCCCAGGAGCGCGAGGACTTGGCCCCCGGCCGAAACCGGTGTGACGTCGGGGGCGTCCTCTGCTGCGCCGTCCGCATCGAGGATGGGGGATGTCGACATCCCGGGTACCGCGACGTGGCCGGTCTGCTTCCCAATCGACCTCAGCCTCGAGGCAACCGCATGGGCATCGTCGAGACGCGCCTCGTCCCCGAACAGGAGCGCTGCCACCCTGAGGAGACCCATGATCTGCTTGGCGAATCGGCCGTCGACGGCGAGACGAAGCGCGTGGCACAGGGTCGCCCGAGCACCGACGAGGTCGCCGGTGCGTCGCTCGATCTCGCTGCGCCACATCAGCGCCTCGGTCACATCGAGGAACTCGTGGTCCGAGGCCTGAACGACGGCTTCCCGAATGAACGTTCTCTGCCGTCGCGACATCACCTCTCATCAAGGCGGCGATCGCACGGTATTGGTACACCTGTCCGAGCAGAAACCCATCCAGCTCGGACGCGATCTGCTCCGCCGTATCGCAGTCGGCTTCGGCACCATCCAGGTCACCGACCCCGATCCGGGCCACAGCACGCGACATGACGGCCATGACGATCTGGTGGTCACCGTTCAGGCGTTCCGCTGCGACGAGAGCGGATTCAGCCGCGGCGAGGGCCTCGGGCCACCTTCCGAATCCGTACAGGATCGACGACCGTGTTGCGGCAATCGTCGACTCGGTCGCCAGCGTTTTGTCCTCCGGAGCGAAGTCGGCGTATCTGGGCATCAACGATGTCGTCGTGTCGATGAGTTGAAGGGCTGCCTCGAGCTGGAGGTCCTGCTCCAGCACCACGCTGAGGTTGTTGATGGTCGTCACCCGCTCAGGGTCGTCATGGCGCTCCTCGAGCTGCAGGCATCGCTCGAGGTAGGCCCGCGCCGCCACATCGTCTCCCATCGACCCGTACAGGTATCCGGCGGCGCCGTGCAAAAAGACGGTCTGCCTCCACTCGAGCTGACCCTCGGACAGTTGGATCACCCTTTCGATCACGGGCAGCCCGACGAGTTGCGACGAGGTGACCATCCAGTAGTGGCCGAGCTGACGTATCAGCCGGGCAACCTCGTCGAAGCGCCCGCCGTCGACGGCAAGCTCGATCGAGCGGAGGAGGTTCGGCTCCTCGGCAGCGAAGCGACGGATCCACAGGGCTCCGTCGGGGCCGTCGAAGTGATCGTCCGCTTCCGCGGCGAGCCGGTCGAAGAACGCGACGTACGTGGCGACGGCGTGGGATCGATCCGTCGGATCCTGGTCGAGCAAGGCGCGGGCGTGTTGGACGACGGGGCGCAGCATCCGGACGATCAGCGGGTCGTCGCTGACGACGTCGACGAGTGAGCGGTCGGCGAGCCGCCGGAGATCGCCGGATTCGGCGGCGTGTTCGGGCGCCGTTGCGAGGACCTCTGCTGCTGCGTCGGCGGTGATCTGCCCATCGAAGGTTCCCAGCCATCGATACGCGAGCTGCAGCCCGCTGTCGAGCAGGTCGTACGACCAGTCGAGCGTCGCCGCAAGGCTGGAGTGGCGACCTGGGATGAAGCGGTACGGGCTGTCGAGGTCGACGATTCGCGACTCGATGTCAGCGGCCACGTGATCGAGTTCGACGCCGGCGGCGTTCGCTGCGATCAACTCGATCGCGAGCGGCCAACCGTCGACCAGCTCGCACAGCTCGGACACGGTCAGCGGGTCGACAGGGACGTCGATCACCTGCCGAACGCGGTCGAGGAACAGCGACTCGGCCTCACCGGATGCCGAGCCGGCGACCGCCAACCCCTTCAACACGATGGTTCGCTCGCCCTGCAGCATGAGCGGCTCGCGGGACGTCGCGACAATGGAGATCAGGGGGCACGCCGTGAGCAGTCGATGCGCGAGCGACGCGACCGCGTCGATGGAGTTCTCACAATTGTCGATGAGCAACGTGCATGACCACTGTTCGAGGCGGCGCACGACCTCGTCGGTCGGGTCCATCTCGGGAGACAGTTCGATACCCAGAGCCGTTGCCACCCGGCGGACGACGAGAACATCCGAGTCGACGTCGGCGAGTGGGATGAACCAGGCGCGCTGCGGTCGGGCGGTGTCGAGTGACGGGAAGACCTCGCTGACCAGCCGGGTCTTGCCCACACCACCCGGGCCGACCAAGGTCACCAACCGGTGTTGATCGATCAGGTCGATGAGCTCGGCGCGCTCGCGGTTGCGTCCGACGAACGAGGTCAACGCGGCGGGCGGTGGGGCACCCGTCACCGAAATCGGGCTCGACCGAGTCGTCACGAGTTCCTGGGTGAGGATCGCCAACTCCAGATCGCGAAGGTCCGGGGACGGCGTCAGACCGAGCTCGTCGGCGAGTCGACGACGAAACGCGTCGTAGCGACGAAGCGCGTCCGGCTGGCGTCCGTCCCGGTACAGCGCCTTCATCAAGAGTGACGTCAACCGCTCGCGCAGCGGATGCTCGACGACCAACCGTTCGAGTTCGGAGACGACGTCGACCGCGGAACCCTCACGTGGACCGACGTCGAGCATCAACTCGCATTGATCCTCGAGAGCGCGGAGCCGCAGCTCGATGAGCTCGGCGATGTCGGCGCGGGCCCAGTCGGTCATCGGGTGGTCCCCCATCGGTGAACCGCGCCACAACTGCTGTGCCTGACGGAAGTGCTCGATCGCCTCGATCGTCGAGCCACCGGCTGCCAGCTCGCGTGCCGTGGTGATCACCCGTCGAAACCGGTTGACATCGATCGAGTCTGCGGCGACGCGCAGGTGGTATCCGGAGCCCGTCGTGTCGATCGAGCCTTCGGGCAGCAACTTGCGCAGCCGTGAGATCTGGATCTGGAGAGCGGTGTTCGGCTTGGCCGGAAGATCCTCGCCCCACAGGGCGTCGATGAGCGGATCGGTCCCGACGGGTTCGGGAACCGCGAAGGCCAGCATCGCGACGATCGTGCGCTGCTTCTCGGAGACGAGCTCGATTGCCTGCCCCTCGTGCGTGACCTGCACCCGCCCCATCAATGCGATGTCCACCATTCGCGAATCTACTTCGCAGGTCGGACGTGCTCGAGTCCCCGCTGCTTCGGCTGCGGGGACTCGATATCGACGATCGATCGATCGTCACAGGATCAGACAGTTGTTCCCCGTCCCTCCACCGAGTTGGCTCAGGACCTGCCCGTAGATATTGGTTTGGACCGTGCTGTTGTCGATCTTGTGTCCGGCCAGGGTCCACTGGTCAGCAGCCCATCGAGCACCGTTCCATCGCCAGATCTGGACGTACGCCTGGTAGGAGTGATTGACCACACCCGCAAAGTTCCCGGCGCCAATCACCGTGGCGAGCCCGCCTGGCTCGTAGTAGCCCTTCGCCCTTGCGTAGATGGGATCTGTGAAGCCGGACTCCGTCCACTGGCCGATGGTCTGGTCGAAGATGCCGAACTTCACCGACATCCATTGCCCCGATCCACGTGGCGCCGCCTCCGCCGAGATCGCCAGACTGTTGCTACCCGCGAAGCAGACCGCGGCGCCCGAGTTCGGGACGATGACGGTGTACGACGCCTCGGCCGGAGCGCCACTTGTGACGAGCGTCCCCGATGTGAGCGCCAGGCCGGCGAGGAGGCAAGCGGCCGTACGGAACGCACGCCGGTCGCGAAGCGAGCGACGGGGCCGGCTGTCCGGCGACGTGGTCAGCGAAACGTTGTCTGAAGACTCGTCGAGCAGTTCGGCAGAGGCGAGGGTCGTATTCATGGTGTTCTCCTGTCGTTCGGTGGGTGCTGGATGCGACCCACCACTCACTCTGAAGCACTGCGCTTTCACGGCGCTTTCACGCCCGCTGATCGAGGCGCTCCCATGTGTCCGGATGACGGTCCTTGAACCCATCGGTGGTCGCAACGCTCGAGCGACTCGAGGGTTGCTCACGCTTCTGCCCTGATCCGCGGCGCCATCGGCTCGGTGATCACCCACGCGCTGGTCGTCGGTGAGGCAGCCGGCCGAGCCTGATCCGGCTCTCACGCTCGGAGACCACGCGCACGGGTCGCATGACCCAT
>CAVOWX010000022.1:0-8370 GCA_963700265.1 uncultured Acidimicrobiaceae bacterium
CAGCTGTCAGGCGGCCAACGCCAACGCGTATCAGTGGCGCGGGCGATCGTTCATCGACCAGCGATCATCCTCGCCGACGAACCAACCGGAGCGCTCGACGCCGAGAACGCACACGCTGTGATCGAACTCCTCATCGACGTGCAGCGTGAGAGCGGCGCGAGCCTGGTCGTCGTCACCCACGACCCTGCTGTCGCCCGGTTCGCCGACCGAATGGTGAAGCTCGCCCACCCGACCCGCATCGACGTCGAGCCCACCAGAGACGTCGGCGCCAGGAGGCAGCCGTGTTGATCCGGTATGTCCTGGCCGATCTGTTGCGCAATCCGCGCCGAACGTTGGCCACGCTCAGCGGCGTGGCGTTCGGCATCGGGTTGTTCTGTGGTGTGCTCTTCTTCGTCGACGGCCTGTCAGCGTCGATGACCCAACGCGCGGTCGCCCCCTTGGCGATCGACGTGCAACGGATCGTCACCGAACGCACCGGGAGCTCGCTCACGCTCAGCCAGACACTCAACATCGACGGCCGATCCGCAACGCCGGTGATGATGAGCGCCGTCGAGCGGGCGCGTGTCGACCTGGTCATCACCAACACCGGCGTGGTCGCGGCCAATGAGGTCACGATCCGGTCCGTGCCCTCGGCGACGCTGAACTTCGTCGAGGGATCCGCCCTCGCCGACGGCGTCCCGATCGACGACGTCGCCGACAATCCGTTCGCCCACGGGCCAGGCCAGACCGGACACAACCTCGGCACGATCGAACCGGGCGACGTCGCACACCCTCAGCTACGTCGTCGAGGCGGCCGGCGCAGTCGCGTTGAACGACAACGCAGTGACCACGTCGTACTCGAGCCGTGAATCGGTCAGCCCGATTCCCGCCAACCAGCCGCCCCCGATGCAACTCGACGAACTCGTCGGTCTCATCTCGCAGATCGACGGGGTCGAGCGCGCCTCGCCGCTGTCACTGGCCGACCTCGGTCCGGCCACGCTGTCGAGTGGCGACTCCACCGCCGCCGGACCGACGAAGATCATCGGCATCGACCGCAACGACGCCGCACGCGACGAAACGATCGACATCGTCGAAGGAGAACTCAGCGCCGATGGCGCGGTCCTCAGTGCCGAGGCAACCCATGAGCTCGGAGTCGAAATCGGCGACACGGTCACGATCGACCTGCCCGACGGTTCCGCCATGCATCTCGTCGTCAGCGGTGTCGCCGACCTGTCACGGTCACGGGCGTTGTTCTCCAGTCGACGCGGTGGCGACCTCGAAACGTTCGTCTACGTGCCCAACTCGGTCATGGTGTCATCCACCACGTTCGCCGACATCGCACAACCGGCCTACGAACGGGCATCGAGCGAGCGAGGGGCCCGGCTGAAGGCCCCACCGATCCGTGAGGTCGACATCTGGCTGGAACGAACGCGCCCTGAACTCGGATCCTGCGACGGCACTCGAACAGACCCAGCGCGTCGGCATCGAGATCAGCGCGGTCGCTGCTGGGCAGGACTACCTCCTCGACAACATCTCCAACACCCTCACCGTGGCCACCGCCGACGCCGCCGTCGCGAAGCGACTCTTCATCTTTCTCGGCCTCCCGGGCGGCCTCCTCGCGGCGATGCTCGCGGCGTACGCCGGAAGCGTGCTCGCCGAGGCCGAGCGTCGCGAGCACGCAACCCTGCGAGTGCGCGGTGCCGGCCGCCGTCACCTACTGCAGATGTTGGCGTTGCACACTGCACTCCTGACCGCCGTCGGCGCGGTCGTCGGCATCGTGCTCGGATACCTTGCGGCAGCCTCCCTGCTCGGGCGCGAATCGCTCACCCGAGCCAGCACCACGAGCCTCGTCGCCTCCGGGATCATCGGCGCCGCCGCCGGCTTCGCAGCAGCGGGCCTGGCCCTCTACGTCACCGGACATCGATCGATCCAGCGCCAGATCAACGACGACCGAGCACAACTTGCACAACGAGCCCCATTCTGGCGACGAGCCGGCCTCGACGTCATCGTGCTCGCCGTCGTCGTCACCGCCACGATCGCTGCGATCCGCACAAGCGCGTTCGACGGCGCAGCCGGTTCGGTCTACTTCGGTCGCGCCGTCCAACTCGACGTCATGCTCCTCGTGCTCCCTCTCGGGGTCTGGCTCGCCGGCACCCTGCTCGCAGCACGGCTGGTCGTCACCGTGCTCACCCGGATTGCACCACAGTCCGCAGGAGCGATGGCCCCACCACTTCGAAACCTCTACCAGCGCAGCATCGGTCGACGGCCGTGGCCGATCGGCAACGGCACGATCATCATCGCCCTCGTCGTGGCGCTCTCCACGACGCTCACCGCTTTCACGTCCTCCTATGACGCCGCCAAGACCAACGATGCCCGCTACACCCTCGGCGCCGACATCCGAATCACCCCCGCACCCACTGCGGCGACGCCCTACACGCTCGATCGCGCCGACCTGTTCGCCGTCGACGGAATCCAGCACATCACGCCTGTCATCTACGGACTGTCGAACGTCATCCTTGCCAGCGCCCGCACATCGGATCCCGCCAACCTCGCCGCGATCGACCCTGCCACCTACCCGCAGGTCGCATCGAGCGACGCACCAGCGTTCACCCCAGCAACGCTCCTCGACACGCTGGTCACCGACGACCACGCACTGCTGCTCAGCACCGACATGGCGTCGTTTCTCCAAGCCGACATCGGCGACCGACTCGATGTTCTCCTCGCCCGAGCAACCGATCAGCAAATCGCCGTCCGATTCCGAGTCACCGGCCTCTACGAACGACTACCCGGATTCCCCGACGGCGCCGACGCCGTCATCTCGATCCAGCAGCACACCACCGATGTCCCGACCAAGACACCCGACTTCTTCCTCGCGACGACCACCGGCAGCGACGCTCAACTCAACCAGGCCGTCGACGCCCTCCGGCGCGGACCGGGCGCCAAGGGCGACATACAGATCGAGACCCGCATCGACACCCTTGCTCGCGATCAATCGTCGCTCGCCGCACTCAACATCGGCGGCCTCGTCGACCTCGACAACGCCTTCTCACTCCTCATCGCCGCCACCGCCGCATCGATCTTCGTGTTCGGACTGCTCCTTCAACGTCGACGCGAATTCATCACCCTGCGGGCCCTGGGCCTCGCGCCCAACTCGCTCCGACGCCTGATCATCGCCGAGGCCAGCACCGTCGCAATCACCGGAATCGTTGCCGGACTCGCCATCGGCACCACGATGGGTCTCTTCTTCGTCACCATTCTGCGGCCACTGTTTGTGCTTCCACCCCCCTATGTCATGCCCCCACGACTTCTCCTCGCACCCATCCTGCTCGTCATTGCCGCCACAATCGTCTCCTCGATCACTGCGTCGCTGCTGCTCGGCCGACTGCAACCCACCGAACTCCTCCGCGACGAATAGCCGAGGAGATCGCGGGACGGCGGTTCCGGCAAACTGCTGCAGCCCATCCACCGGAGCGGTCGCAGGCGACGCGCCCGCCGACGGTGACCGATTTCGCCGCGGATACTTGCGTTCTGATCGACTGTGTCGACCTTGATGCGATGACTGGGCCCTCAACCACGGCGCCGGCGAGGTGCACATCGGTAACTGTGTCGGTGAGCACATGGTGACACTCACCGTGACCGATGAGGGCCCGCCCGCTTGATCCGCAACCTGCACCGGTGTCATTCCAGGCTCTCCTACCGATCGCGGTCAGTGGGGAGTCAGGTCGACTTTTTATGCTGAAGGGCGAGGAGATGAGGGCGCGATGACCGATACCGATACCGATCCCACCGCCGACGTCCGTACCGATCCCAGCTACGCCATCCGAGCGCAGGCACTCACGAAGAGCTACGGCGGCCGCAACGCCCTGTCAGGTGTCGATCTGGTGGTCGAGCGGGGGACGATGCTCGGTCTGCTCGGGCCGAACGGCGCTGGCAAGACGACCCTCATCCGGATCCTGACGACCGTGCTCAACGCCGACAGTGGCTCGTTCACGATCGGCGGGGTGCCGTCGAGCGATCCGATCGCCGTGCGGGCGCGGGTCGGTCTGCTGCCCGAGAGCGCCGGTCTGCAGGCCGGCGAGACCGCCGCCGAGATCCTGATGTTCCACGCCGAACTCTGCGGCTCCTCGCGGGCCGAGGCTCGTGTACGCGCCGACGCTCTCCTGCAACTCGTCGGCCTAGCCGACCGGGCGGGCTCACTCGTGGACGGATTCAGCCGCGGGATGCGCCAGCGACTCGGTATCGCGCGGGCGTTCGTCGCCGATCCCGACGTCGTGTTCCTTGATGAGCCCACTCTGGGGCTCGATCCCGCCGGCCAGAAGCAGATCATCGACTACGTCGCTGCCGTGGTACGCGAACAGGGCACCACGGTGGTGCTCAGCACCCACGTACTCGCCGAGGTCGAGGAGATCTGCGACCGGGTGGTGATCCTCAATCGCGGCCGGATCATCGCTGAGGGCCGCACCGCCGACGTCGCCGAACGGGCGGCCGCTCCACGCCGCGGTCGCCTCACGGTCCCCAGCGATCGGATCTCGGCCGCGGTCGCGCGACTGGCCGACCTCGCCGTGGTGGAGCACGCCGAGAGCGAGCGCCGATCGCGTGACGTGCGCGTTGAGTTGCGCGCCGGTGTCACGGCCGACGACGCCGCTTCGGAGCTCCTGGCGGCAATGGTCACCGCCGGGATCCCCGTGCTCGGGTTCGATCTCGAACGCGGCCGACTCAGCGACGCCTTCCTCGAACTGACGGCCCAGCCATGAGCGACACCCGGTGTTCGACGACCGCCGCGATCCGCATCGCCGCTCGGCGTGAACTCCGCGACCTCTGGCTGCGGGGTCGCGGGCTGCCGTTGTTGATCGCGTATGCGTTGCTGCTGAGCATCACCAGCTACGTGACGGCGACCAACCGCGAGCTCAACTTCCTCGAACAGCGCGAGGCGCTCAACCAGACACTGCAGATCGCTGTCGCCATCTCGGCACTGCTGGTGCTGGTTGCGGCGGCTGACGCGGTCAGTGGCGAGCGCGACCGCGGCACACTCGAGCCCCTCATGGTCGCGCCGGTCCGGCGCGAAGCATTGCTCGCGGGCAAGGCGATCGCTGCACTCTCGCTTTGGTTCGCCGCCTACATGACCGCCGTTCCGTACGTCGTCTACCTGGCGCGAGGCACCCGCGTCTCGGCTGCCGCTCTGGTCGGCGGACTCGTCGTGGGCACCGTGCTGGCCGTCTTCGCGGCGGCCGTCGGTCTCGTGCTCAGCGTCGTGGCACCGACCAGCCGCGCCAGCATCGCGATCGGCATGTTCGTGCTGATCGCGCTGTTCGCCCCGACCCAGCTCCCCACGTCCGCGCGTCAGGCCTGGCTCGGCACGCTGCTCCTGCACGCCAATCCCTTCACGTCGGGGCTGCGGTACCTCGGCAAGCTCGTCGTCGACGCCAACGGCTACGCCGACGACATCGGGTGGCTCGTCGGACCACTCGTCGCCGCCGGGGTCGGCATTCTGGTCGCCGCTGCGATCGCGACTCGGCTCACCCTCGCCGGCGGAGTTCGATCATGAAACGCCGCATCGGCGCAACGCTCTTCGGGCTGATGGCATTCGCCGCCATGGCGATTCCGGCCGGTCCCAGCCTCGCCGCTGCGGCGCCCGACCCCTCCGCCGTCGAGATGAGCGTCGCCCTCGACCAGAACAGTGTCGGCGTCGGAACCGGGCAGGTGTTCCAGTTCCGGTCCACGATCACCAACCTGACCGATCGACCGCTCACGTCGGTGATCGCACATCTCAACATCGTGAGCACGAACGGTGACGTCTACGTCGACCCGGAGGACTGGTCGTCCGAACGCTCCCAGTACATCGAGACGCTCCCAGCCGGGGCGACCCGCGACCTGACCTGGAAGGTACGCGCCGTGACCAGCGGCCAGCTGATCCTGTACGTCGCCGTCACAACCCGCAGCGGCGGCAAGAACGTCGTCGCCAGCCAGCCGCTCCAAGCGACCGTCACCGCGACCCGCACGATCGACGCCACAGGGGTGCTCCCGGTCGCGATCGGCGTCCCGGCCGCGCTCGTCGTCTGCCTCGGCATCGCGGTGCGCCGCCGCCGAACGCTTGCGTGAGCGCTGCCGCAGCGGGCACCAGATCGGTCACTGCCATACGGGTCGGCTCTCCTCGGTCGCAACCGGTGATACGACCTCGGTCCAGTCGTGCAGGATCTCGCGACCGCGTTGTGCTCGGGAAAGATCGAGTGCGGCCACGATGGGATGGGCGATGCCTTCGATGGCCGTCGTGTGGACGAGCGGCGAGGGTGCGAGCGCCACCTCCACTGCCGACTCGCGGTCGATGCTGTGGGCGTGGACGAAGCGCGAGAGCGAGGTCAGTCGTTCGAAGAGAGATCGAAAGATCGACTCGACCGTTCGTTCAGGTCGCTACCTGTCCCGGCGGTGAGTCGGTGGTGCAGTTCGTGCGGTGAGGTCCGAATGCGTTCGACGACCCACTTGCCGAGCGCGGTCGACGCAGCCATGTCGATCAGTTCGCTCGTTCGGTTCAGGATCGCCACTGTCGTCACCGCTGCGAGAATGGAGACGAACGAGAGCATCAAGGCCGGGTCGTCGATGACCTCTGCTGGGTGCAGAGTGCGCGCGAACGGTGCGACGAGCGCTGCGGGAATCAACCAGAGCACGGCGCGACGCAACGCGATTCGGAGATCGACGGGTCGGCTCGAGCGCGAAGAGCAGGGTCACCTGCATCACCAGGTAGAAGGCCGACGGGTTGACTCGCCCCGCCATCGTGAAACAGACGTTGAGAAGAATGCCGGCCCACAGTGCCGGTTTCATGTACCGATTCGTGAACAGTCCGATGGCGATCGTGAGTTGCGTCCACACGACGATCCACGCAACGATCGGAGCGAGAGGAAGAAGTAGGTAGTCGGTGAACGGAACGAAGAACGGCAGCATGTGTGCGCGCTGTTCTTCCAAGAACCCGACGAGGTGTTCGCCGGTCCACCACTGCGGGTCGATGACTTTCTCCACGCCGGCCCTGAACCACCCGGCAGCGAGGAAGAGTTGCAAAGGGAGAAGAATCCCGAGCTTGCCGGCCGGTAGAGAGCGGAGACTTCGGCGGGGCTGACGGTCTTGGCCGTCAGGAACTCGGGCAGGGGAAGTGAGCGTGTCTGTTGTGATCATGAAGAGCAGCGTCGGAGCTCTCCGTGAGGGAAGTCGCCGAACTATCGAACGAAGATCGAAAGTCCTCGCCCTCCGTCGAGGCAATCACAACGTGCGCGAATGGGGCACAAGGTTGTCGACCTCGGACTCCCGCATGCCAAGCGGGGAACCTCGGGCACGTCTCAAGGTAGGTTCAGACGCGACTTCACCGTGCGCACACAGCGTTCGCACAAGTTCGATTCGTACGGTGCGCGCATGAACTCAAAACTGTTGAAAGTTCTTGCGGCCGCCACCGCCATCGTTCTCCTTGTTGCCGCAGCAGGTGTGTGGTGGTTCTTTCGTGGCGACCCCGTCGACGAGGTCAGCCTCGAGGCGGCGACCGAGTCCGTCGGTACCACGGCCGTCGACGACGCAAGCGACACGAACACAAGCGACACGAACACGAGCAACACGAACGGTGCCGACGCTGCAGCGGTCGACCTCAATGGCACGTGGACCGTCGACACGACAACCGGTGACTTCGACTATCAGTCGGCGACCGGCTCGTTCGTGGGCTTCCGGATCGAGGAGGAACTGTCCGGGGTGGGTTCGACCACGGCCGTCGGTCGGACAGGTGACGTTGCCGGCAGCATCGTCATCGACGGCACAACAGTGACCGACGTGACCTTCGACGTCGACGTCACTACCATCACAACCGAGGATTCCCGCCGTGACGACAACGTGCAGGATGCGCTCGACACCGGCGAGTTTGCGTCCGCGTCGTTCGTGCTCACCGACCCAATCGAACTGACCGATGCAGCACTTGCTGGCGAGGCGTTCACGGCAACCGGAAGCGGCCAACTCACGATCCACGGCACGACCCAAGACATCACCATCGACCTGGAAGCGCAACTCGTGCAGGACACCATCGTGATCGTTGGCTCCACCGACATCACCTTCAGCGACTATGGCGTCGAAGTGCCCGACAGTCGGATCGTTGTCTCCGTCGAAGACTTCGGCGTGCTCGAACTGCAGCTGCTCCTGGTCCGCTGACTGCCAGTACTCACTCGGGAGTAGCTGCTCCGCACACGGTCGCCTGCGACCAGATCAACCATCTCGGCGTCCTCGCTCACACCGGGCTCGGTGGCGGGCAAGACTCGGAGTCACGCCGTGCCCGCCGGCAGGCGACCTTCAAGAGATCCGTGATACGCGGCCACCGGCTGGATCGCATCGACCGATCGGGGGCGAGATTCGGACTCCCGGCTTCCT
>CAVOWX010000023.1:0-106661 GCA_963700265.1 uncultured Acidimicrobiaceae bacterium
GCGGGGCTGGTTGTCGGGTGGGAGTTGGTCGATATCGGGCTGAGCGATGCCCGCCGTGAAGGCGGCGATGACGGCTTGGACTCGGTCTCTGACTCCGAGCTTGGTGAGGACGTGGCTGACGTGGGTCTTGACCGTTGCCTCGCTGAGAAAGAGCTGGGCGCCGATCTCGGCATTGGAACGTCCGGTGGCGAGTTGTTCGAGCACTTGTCGTTCGCGTTCGGTCAGATTCTCGATGCCGGGAACAGGTCGTATCCGCAGTGAGGTGCGGGCTTGTTCGATGACGGTCTTGATCAGCGAGGGGGCCAGGGCGGCGTCGCCGGCGGCGACTGCCCGCACTGCTTCGACGAGGTCGCCGGCCGATGCGTCTTTGAGCAGGAAGCCCGACGCTCCCGCCAGCACGGCCGCGGAGACGTACTCGTCGAGCCCGAAGGTCGTGAGGATCACGATCCGCGGCGGGTTGGGCTCGGCCATGATCCGTTCGGTCGCGGCGAGTCCGTCCAGGTCGGGCATTCGGATATCCATCAGAACCACGTCGACGTGGCGGGTTCTGCAGGCCTCGATGATCTCGTTGCCGTCGGCAACGGAGGCGACGACGGTCATGTCTTCTTCGTTGTCGATGATCAGCTCGAAGCCGGCGCGGATCATGTCGAGGTCGTCGGCGATGGCGACTCTGATCATGGGTTCACCTGCCGGTCGACGACCGATGCGGCGGGTGCTCGATCGGTTGGTAGGACGGCCTTGACGACAAAGCCTCCGGATGGACGATTCCCGGTGGTGAGTGTTCCGCCGAGCACCATGGCCCGTTCGACCATGCCCGTGAGACCGGATCCAGTGCCGTCGATATTGTCGACGCTTCGTCCCCGGCCGTCATCGGCAACCGTGACCTCGAACTCTCCATTGCGACAGGACAGCGTGACGCTGATCGTCGCGGTCGGGCCTGCGTGTCTGACTGCGTTCGTCAGGGATTCCTGGACGATGCGATAGGCGCCACCGGCCACAACGGCTGACACAGGGTGTTCGTCGCACCCGTCGTCGGTCATCGTCACGTCGACCCCGGCAGCGGCCAGTTCGGCGACCATTCGACGGATCGCGTCCAGATCCGGAGGAGGTGCAAGTTCGACGTCGGCGGATTGGCGAAGGCCGGCGAGAACGCGGCGGGTCTCGGCGAGTGCCGAGCGAGCGGTGCCGGCGATCGCCGTGACGGCATCGTGCGCGGCGTCGGGTCGCCGCTCGGCGACACGATCGGCGGCTTCGGCCCGCACGGCAATCGTCGAGAGGGTGTGGCCGATGATGTCGTGCAGCTCGCGGGCGATGTGATTGCGTTCGTCGGCGACGGCGCTCGCTCGTTCGTATTCGCTTCTGAGCCGAATCTCGGCGACCTGGGTGGCGAGTTCGGCGCTGGTTCTGCTCTGCCGGGCGGCGTGTACACCGAGCACGATCGCCGTGCCGCAGGTCAACACGATCAGTGGCAACTGGTAGACGGTGACGTCGTCCGCAACCCGGACGCCGACTGCGGTGACCGCTGTCAGCACGACGCTGGAGCCGACCGCTACCCGCAAGCCACGTTGGCCGGCTTCGGAAGCAACGAAATACAGGATCACGATCATCGACAACAAGACCTCTGGCAGGTCAGAGATCCAGATCGCGGCCTGTGCTGCGGTCGCCAACACCGTGATGACGATCGGGTTGAGACGACGAAGCGCAACGAGTACCGGCGGCATCGAGATCAGCAACCAATGCCACCACGACGACGGTTCGATCGTGTCCGGTCTGGCGGCGTCGATGAACAACCCGGAGAGAACCGCGACGACGAGCAGACTCCCGCCGAGGGCGAGGTCGCCCTTGGTCGGGATCTGCGTGCCGTCCGTTCGCAAGATCGCTGTCACAGTGATGCAGTCTCGCCGATCGAATGCCGGTCGTATCGGTTGTCCCGGTTGTCGCCCGACGATGAGACGAACATTCCCGCCCCTGCAAGCGTGGCGAAGCTGGCTCCGATGGCGAGCGCGCGCATCAGGTTGAGCCGATTCCAGTCCGCTTCGAAGTCGGCCCGCGCCTCGGCGGCGATCGCCGGTGTGAGCTGCTTGAGATCGGCGAGGTCATCGTTGAGGGGCACGTTTCCGATGCCGGTGATCAACAACCCCACCAGGTACAGCGGAAGTGCCGCTGCCAGGAGGATCCGCTGCGGTTGAGCGGTCGACTTCCAGTTGACGACGACGGCGACCGCGATCGCCGGGATCGACCCGAAGAAGACCAGCCCGAACGCCGGGTTCCGCACGGTTTCGTTGATTGCTTGGAACGACTCGACGTAAGCGACGTCACCGACACGGGCCAGCCCGAGGGTGACCGACGCCTCGTAGGCGAAGAAGAACCCGGCGGAGAGTCCGACCAGAAGTGTGGCGACCACCAGGGTCAGGCGTTGCGGTGTCATCGGTTCACCCGCAGTGCTCGTCGTTCTTGCTTGGATCGATGCAGTCATCGGTTGTCTCCTCTGTCGTGGGACCCGGTGTGAGTCGCCAATGACATCGTCACCAACCTCGAACTTCCGAGAATCGGTCGGAGGTCGCCGCCCGTCTCATCCAAAAGTCTCAAACCACCCGGCGGATCACCGACTCGGGATCAGATCTCGAATGCGCCCAGGCGGATCTTGCCGCGCTGGGTTTCAACAAACGCCAGCGCGGTTCCGCGCTCGACGCCGTCGATCATGAATCCACCCGATTCGTCGATCTCGCCGGCAAAGACTTCACCACCCACGACCAGTTGCATGGAGCCTGCCACGGACGGATCGATCGTTCCCGACACGCCTACGGTGCGGCGTCCCGGTTCGATCTCGATTTCGATCGTGTGCTCGCCGCTCACGAACGTGAGCTCTCGCAGCGAGCCGGTCGCCCGGATGCCCGCCAGCTCGACGTTCTCCGTCGAGTCGAAGGTCAACTCGGCGAGTTCGGCGTCCATGTTGAGCCAGTCGTGCACCCATCGTGCCCCATCGAGTACGGAGTCCGGCGGTGTGGTGTCCGCCGGGATGAGATCGAGGGGCGCTGTTGCCAACGATCTCCGCAGCAAATCGAGCGTGTGGTCGTGGGCGTTTGCGGGGGCCCCGTGGTCGGTCATGACAACCCCATTTCGTTCAGGAGAGCACGCAGTCGGTTGAGTGCGCGCTGGCGGGATGGGCCGATGTAGCCGACCGATCGTCCGAGGAGTGCAGCGACTTCCTCGTAGCTCTTGGGTGGGACATCGCAGACCAGTCGCAGCAGGCGCTGATCGTCGGCGGAGAGTTGGTCGAACGCGGCCAGGACAATGCCGAGCATCTCGTCGTCGAGAAGGCGTTCGTCGGGCGGCGCGTCGTGCGAGTCGGGCTGCCCACCGACGACGTCGGCCGGGATCTCGGCCGGCGACACCCGTCGCAACGCCTCCCGACGGGCGGTGGTGGCGAGCCAGGCCTTGAGCTTGCTCGGGTCCTGGATTCGGTCTCCGAATCTGATCAGTTGCAGCCAGACCGTCTGGACCACGTCGGCCGACGTGGCGTCGTCCAGTCGATGGCTTCGAGCGATCCACCAGAGCAGCCGCGTGTAGTCCTCGATGATCCGATTCCACGCGTCGCGGTCACCCGCCAACGCCGACGCGAGGAGCTCGGCAGTGGATCGCTCGGAGACCACCTCGGCGACACTAGTCACCCGCGTCGAACAAGCCGGATGGTCGAGCCTCAACGAACTACGCCAAGTCATGACTCAACAGACGCCCATAGTTCGGCAACCAGTCCAGCTCCGTGTTGCGCACGACATGGTCGAGCGCGTCCTCGATCGCTTCCTTGCGATCGGTGATGTTCTTGTCGTGCAGCCGCGCCGCCAATCGGGCGGTTACCAGGGGCGCGGAGAAACTCGTCCCACTCCAACGAGCCCATCCGGTGTCCATGTCGGCCAGACCGATCGGTGTGCGTTGGCCCGAGCCCTCGGGCCACTCGATCTCGGCAAACTTCTCCGTGCGTCCCGGAAGTTTCGGAAATCGGGCGACGACGTCGACACCCGGAGCAGAGACGTCGACCCACGGCCCATAGTTCGAGAACCACGCCGGCGCACACTTGCTGATGGCACCGACCGCCACGACGTCGGGGAGTGCGGCAGGCCACGCCAGACGACAACTTGCGTTGTTGCCGGCCGACGCAACGATCATCCAGCCGTTCTTGATCATCTGCTTGACCTGATCGGCGAGCAGCGCCGCCGGCCGGTCATCTTCGTTGTACCCGCTGAGCGACAGATTGAGGATCTTCAACGTGTCCGGTGAGTCACCGACTGCGGCGTCGACATCCATCATGGCGTCGACGAGACACGCATCGTCGATGTCGCCGAGCGGGTCGGCGGCGTTCCAGAGCGTGGCGGTCATCCCGCTGTAGAGCTCGACGATGCTGTGCACGAAGTCGCCGTGACCCATCGCTGGATCGGCCCAGCCGTCGCTGTTCTCATCGATCGCGTCGTCTTTCAGGAAGTCGGCCTGCTTCAATTCGCCGGTGGCGTTCTCTCTGACGCCGACGCCGGGCCTGGCGATATCGATGACGTGGACCTCGACGGCAGTCTTCTTCGCTCGAGGGGTCTTCTCGAGTGCGGCCAGCCGTTCGACCTCCCGCGCCAGGACGCGTTCGAAGTCCGCCAGAGCTTTGGGTTTCAGCTGGCTCCTTGCGTCGGCAGCGAGATCCTTGGTCGGAAACCGGCGGGCGCCGTGGCGCGGCACCGCACTCGTTCCCGTGTCTGCGAGCGCTCCCGGGCAACAGCAACCCCCCGCACCGGCGCCGCCACCAGCGAACATGTTGGGAGCAAACATGTTGGGAGCAAACATGTTGGGGGCGAACATGTTGGGGGCGAACATGTTGGGGGCGAACATGTTGGGGGCGAACAGGGCGTTGTCGGGCCGCATCGAGTTGGCGAAGTACACATGGTTGGGCTGGGCGGAGATACCGCGGTCGCGAAGGCCTCGAACCACCCTGATGATGTCGATGTTGTGATCCGTGTCGGACTCGGCTCGCGGGCTTGGTCGCAGTGTCTTGGCCAGGTTGAACTTCTCCTCGTTCTCCTCCGCTTGCTCGTCATCCGCCAGGAGCCGATAGCGATTCCAATCGCCTCGCACATTGCCCAGCAGCTCGAGTCGTTCGTCGTCGCGCTGGTCGGGATCGAACGCGATGCCCTCGATCTCGGCTCGAATCTGGAGAATCGCCGTCAGCACGTTCTGCGCAGGACCGCTTGCCAGAAACTGCCCTGGTCTGATGGTCAGCGGTTTGCCCGAATGGTCGGATCGGAACACGACGCGTCCTTCGTACGTAGCGGCGGCCGGCTCGGCGGCAGCCCTGTTCTTCGGCGAGTTGGGTGCCATGTAGCGGCGCTCCTGTAGTTGATTGGCGGATACCGAGTAGAGGACGCAAACTCCGCTCAGATACAAAGAGTCTCATGGAAATCGGAGTCATGCGAGCACGACGTGGCCGACAGCGCTCGAACTGACGCCTCCGACGACGCCGAGCAGGTGTACGCGGCGCCGGCCGAGGCAGTCCGAGCGGCACGTGCCACCATGTCGTCGCCAACGGCCTCACGCACCGATCGGGCGCAGGCACTCTGGGTCCTCGGGCGCACGGCCTACTACGCCAACCGGATGTCGGACGCCGTCGGACTGCTCCGCGACGCATTACCGCTCGTCGACGATCCGGAGCTGCTCACGGAACTCCTGCTGACGCTGGCGCCGGCGCTGAGCAAGGAGGGGCACCCGGACGAGGCACTCCGGATCCTCCAGGACCCGGCGCTCGAACTGGAGCCGAAGTTCGCCGGCCAGCTCCGCAACCAGCGCGGCATCATCCTGACGGAGTTGAACCGCCTACCCGAGGCGCTCACCCAGACCGAGCAGGCGATCGCCCTGCTCCACGAGGCGGGCGACGTGCACCACGAGGCCAGGGCGCTGGTCAACCTCGGAGCGATCGCATCGGTGATGGGGCGGCTGGACGATGCGGAGCGCTGGTATGCCGACGCCCGCGACCTCGCGATCTCGACCGGTCAAGACGTCGTCGCCAGCGCGATCGAAGGCAACCTCGGGTACATCGAGTCACGGCGCGGGAATTTCGCGGCGGCTCTCGACTGGTACACACGCGCCAGATCCAGCTTCGATGCGTTCGAGCAGGTCGGCCTGCTCGAAGCGGTCCTCGAGGTCGACCACGCCCGGACGCTGCTCGACGTCGGACTGGCGGCCGACGCGGCAGACGCCTCGATCCGTGCGACCGAATCCTCGACGGCCGGCGGCAATCAGATGCTCGAGACGCAGAGCCGCCTACTCCTGGGAGAGGCGCTCATCCGCCTCGGCGAACACCGCGCTGCCGAAGAACAGATCCGGCGCGGCGCCGAACTCGCTCGCCGCCTGGGCCAGGCGGCCTACGAGCTGCGAGCGGCTTACCTCGCTTCCGAGCTCGATACAGCCTCGTCGTCTGCGGCGCCGATCTCATCGATGACCGTCGGCGGAGACATCGACCAGTTCCTGGCGGCGGGCTGGGTGCGGGAGGCCTACGAGGCAGCGATTCAGCGAGCGGTCCACATGCGCGCCGACGACCCGGACGCAGCTCGCAACATCTTGCTCGCCGCCGATCAGCGAACGAAGGGGCTCGACGTCGACCCGGTTGTTCGGGCGTTCGGATCCCTCCTGCTCGCCGACTGCGCCGACGACCCCGAGGCAGTCGATGCTGCTTTCGATGCCGCGTTGGCCGCGATCGCCGAGCAACGCGAGCTGGTGGGCTCGGCGGAGATGCGGGCGACGATCGCCCGTCGCATCGGTCCGGTGCGCGACGTCGCTCTCGCGGCCGCACTGCGGATGGACCTCCCGGCAGCCACGGCCCTGGACGTACTCGAACGGGCACGGTCCGTTCGCGAGGCGCCCCGCGGGCTGGCCCGGCCGACCGCCGTCGACACCGAACAACTGGCGCGCCTGCGCGATGCTCGCGTGGCACTCGAGGAAGCCAAGATTGCCGGAACCGAGGTACGCGCCGCTGATGCCAGGGTGCGAGCGCTCGAACGCGAGACGCTCGCCCACCGTCGGGCGATGCTTGCCGAGCGCTCAGCGCCGCGATCGGCTGGCCGGCCGGCTACCGAAGCGCTTCCGCACGACACCGCCTACGTGACGTTTGCGCTGGACCGGAGCCACGTGATCGGCCTCGTTCATGCGAGCGGCGCGACGAGGCTGGTTCGGCTCGGACGCGTCAGCGATGTCCTCCCCTTGGTGCGCGCCCAACGCACCGCGCTTCGGCATCTCGCCGACGAACGACGACAACGTTCCTCCCACGAACAGCAACGGCTGCTCGATGCGAGCAGACAACTCGATTCAGCACTGATCGAATCACTCGATGTCGGATGGGCCGACCGGCTCGTGCTCACTCCTGCGACACCGTTGCTCGGCCTGGCGTGGGCCGCGTTGCCATCACTGCGTGATCGACCGGCAACCCTGACGACGACCCTTGGCGCGTGGACGTCCGATGCCGAACGAATCAGCGTCAGCCAGGTGGCCTTTCTGGGCGGCCCAGGCCTCGCCAACGTCGACGAGCTCGAGGCGATCGCCCGCGTCTGGCAACGACCCGACGCTGTGGTGACACGGGCGTCATGTGGTGAGGCGGCTGCAGCGCTGCGTCGCGCCGACCTGGTGCACATCGCTGCACACGGCGCTTTCCGGACCGACAACCCCTTCTTCTCGTCGCTCGTCTTCGCAGACGGTCATCTGACGATCCTCGAGCTGACCGAACTCGGATCCGTGCCATCGGTGGTGGTGCTGGCGTCGTGCGATGCGGGAGCGGCCGCTGTGTCCTCGCCGACCGAAGACCCGCTGACCGTCGGCACGGCAACCGAGCTCCGCCATCTCGGTGCCCGCCTGGTCATCGCCCCGTTGGTCAGCGTCAACGACGCCGCGGCGGCGGACTTCTCACTGTGTCTACACGAGCGGCTTGCCCGAGGCGATTCCGTAGACGACGCCACGGTCGCCGCTCGACACACGCTCTCAGACGGTGGCGATCCGACCCGGATCGCGGCGGCCCAGGCATTCCATGTGTTCGGCGACCGGGCGACGCGAGAACCGCTAGATCGCACGTCGCCTTTCTGACCACCTCGTCGATGCGCCGAGGTTGCTTCGCCGCGTCAGATCGAGGGCGGCATGTATCACGGGCGGAACTGCTCACTCTCCTGATGTGAACCGAATCATTCGGGCCATCCATCGAGAGGAAC
Source organism: uncultured Acidimicrobiaceae bacterium (assembly GCA_963700265.1). Lineage (GTDB taxonomy): Bacteria > Actinomycetota > Acidimicrobiia > Acidimicrobiales > Ilumatobacteraceae > Ilumatobacter. The sequence continues at coordinate 8,229 of CAVOWX010000023.1, forward strand.
ACGAAGATGTCGAGCGAGATCTTCCGCTACGCGCCGCCACCGACGGCGGCTGCAGGATTGGTAGGCGTACCGATACACATCGATCGTGTCACCGGCACGATCGTGTTCGACGGCGCAACCAAGACTGCGTCGGCGACCGCGGTCATGGAGTTCACGGTCGGTCCGAACGACGGCAATCCGGTCTTCGACCTTCGTCAAACGATCGGCACGGCGACTCTCGACGGTGCGCCGATAGCGGCGTCGTCGCTGGCCCACCATTCGATGGGTGGCGGGGCGGGCGCCGACGTTCGAGTCATCTCACAATGGATGACCGCAGGTTCCTCGCACGTGCTCGAGTTGACCTATCCAGTCGGCACTCCTCAGTCGAACAACGCCGGACCGATCGGTTGGTCGAGCACGTCGGCGCGACTCGCGTTCAACATATTCCTGAGTGACCTCAACCCGGCCCGATACCTCGAGTCGTGGCTGCCGTCGAACCTGCTGTTCGACCGCTTCCCTGTCGACCTCGAGATCGAGATCCAAGGCACGAGCTTCGATCACGTCCTGCTCTCCAATGCTGCGACGACACCGCTCGGCACGAACCACTGGCAGTTGAACTTCCCCGACACCTTCGCGAGCTGCTCGCCGCTGGTTCTCATCGACGCCGTAGATCGTGTCACGGTGAGTTCGTCGACGGTGCTCGTCGCCGGGGTCCCGATCTCGATCGAGCTGATGAAGAAGGCCGACGACACCGGCGTCGACCTGGCGGCGCAACGAACGATCATCGCCGGCCTGCTGACCGACAATCACACAGCCATCGGTCCGTACCTGCACGGCAACCGATTCGTCGCCTTGCTCTCGAGTGGCGCCATTCATTCGATGGAGTACGCGGGCGGCACGACATCATCGCTGTCGGCGGTCGAGCACGAGACGTTCCACAGTTGGTGGGCGCGAGGAATGACACCGGCGACCGGCGGCGACGGATGGATCGATGAGGCGTGGACGTCGTTCAACACGCCAGGCGCCGCACCGTTCACACAGCCGTTCGATCTGACGGATCCCCCGATCGAGATCTGGACGAACAACCCATGGCGCCGATTTACGCCGGGGATCAGTTACTCCCACAAGCGGTTCTTCGCCGGTCTCGCGTCGGAACTCGGGCTGTCGACGCTGCAGTCGGCGATGGCCAGCATCTACAGCGGTCGCCGGACGACCCATCTTTCGACGCCCGAACTCGAAGCCGGGCTGATCAAGTACACGAGTCGACTCGACCTCGCCCGATTCTTCGATCGATTCGTGTACGGCCACAGTGGTTCCGCGCCTGGCACCCATCCGAATCTCGTGATGCGCGACCACCTCACCGACAGCGGAGCAGAACCTTCGTCGGGCACGTTCTGGCAATCACCGGACGTGTGGGTTCGCCATGCCGACGACGGTGGGGTGACGCACGAAGGCGTCGAGTACGGGCAGGACAACTGGCTCCACGCGCGTGTCTGGAATCATGGCACGGCGACGGCACCATCGGTCGTCGTCGGGTTTCGCGTCCAGACCTGGGCTGGCACCGAGTTCGTCTATCCGGGTGATTGGCTGCCGTTCACGGCGGTGGGGGTCGGTCACGACCTCGGACCGGGCGACAGCGTGATCGTCAGTGCTCGTTGGCGCTCCGAGGACGTGCCTCCGGCGGGCACACACGGCTGCCTGCTCGCCGTGGCCTACTCGCCAGACGATCCGGCGACCAACGGCGCCAACGTGTGGCACGACAACAACCTCGCCCAACGGAACATCACGATTGTCGATCTCGAACCGAACGAGTGCGCCGAGATCCCGATGTGGTTCGGTTCGCAGTTCTCGAAGACGGAGCGATTCCACACGATCGAGATCCACCGGCCGAAGGAGTGGCGAGACCTCGACGTGTCGGTGAGGCGGCCCAGCGGGCGCCCGATCCTCGATGTGATCGCCGGGCCTGCGCCGATCCGCAAGCCGGATCGCACGATTCACGACGTGTTGGTCGACATCGGCCGACGTTTCAGCGTTCCGGGCGAGGGAGTTCACCTGGCTGTTGACGCTGGGGTCGGATCGCGGCTGCTCGTCCAGTCCGAGCTGACGGTCGCATCGCGATCGCACGCTCACTGTCGCCCTGCGGCGACACGTCCGAAGGACGGCGACGCGTCAAGGATCCACTTCGACGGCGGTCTCGTATCGGCGCTGCCGGTGCACCTGCCGGCGAACTCCCGCCACGACCTCGCAATCCAGTTCTGCGCACCACGAAACGCTCGCGTCGGCGACGAGTTCGACGTCCCCGTTGTCCAGCGCGACGAACGGGGACGGGTCGTCGGCGGCAACACCTTCCGTCTGCGGATCACGAAGCCCGCAAGCGCAAAGCATCTCCAACTCGACACGAACGGGAGTACCCAGCAATGAGCGCACCAGTCATCTACTTCGACCTCGGCAACACGTTGGTCTACGGCACCGGCTCGGACAAGACACCCTTCGCCGACGCTGTGGCGACCATCGACGAGCTCTGGAGTCGCGGCTACCAGATCGGGCTGCTGTCCGACCAGCTTCCGGGCACGACCGAACTCGATGTCCGGACGAAGGTCGACGGCTACGGCCTGGACTCCACCAAGTTCGACGTGATCACGATCTCGTCCGAGTTCACTCCGCCGATCAACAAGCCGGCCGCCGCAATCTTCGACGCGGCCCGTCTGAAGGCCGGTCATGGCGTTGCATCGAGCAGCACCGTGTTCGTGACCGAGGCGCTCAGCCACATCAACGCCGCACGGGCGCTCGGGTGGCGAGCGATCCACAAGCCGTTCGGGGCGTCCTGCACGTCGGCATCCGGGGAGTGCGTGACGTTCCTCGATGAAATGCTCGCCCTGTTTCCGCCGTTGGACATCGACCTGCACCTCCTGGACGCCACCACCGACCCCGGAGATGACCTCTTCACCGGATCGAACTTCTGGAACTCGCCCGACCTCTGGATCCGACACGCCGATGATGCGGGATCCGGTCACCAGTCTCCTCGCTCGGGAGTCGACAACTTCTTCAACTGCAGGGTCCGCAATCGCGGCGAGGGCATCGTCCGCTCCTACACGGTCCGCTTCTCGGTGCGAGAGTATCTCGGCAGCCAATTCGTGTATCCGGGCGACTGGTCGCCAACACATGCGTCGGTGGCGGGGAGCAACCTGGCACCCGACGACGAGCAGCGGCTGACCGCACGGTGGGATGCGACCGACGTACCCGCTGCCGGAACACATGCGTGCTGGCTGGCGGCGGTGCAGGTTGATGGCGATCAACCCATCGGCGGTGCGCACGTGTGGGAGCACAACAACCTCGCCCAGAAGAACCTGGCTATCGTCGCAGCGCCCGCCGGTGGCTCCGGTGAGATCGAGTTCTCGATCGGCAACAGGTTGATCGACCGTCATCAGCTCGTCGAGATCGAAGTCATCCGGCCGGTGTCGGCCCGAGGCGTGACGGTGTCGCTGACCGGGGACAAGGGAACGCGTCTCGACCAACTGCTCGACGACGCCGCTCGCGTCGTGGACCCGCCACCGGCGATCGTCGAATCGCCGACCGTTCGGCTGCTCGACCACTCGCGGATCGAGATCATCCGCGGCGCAGAGCCACCGATGTGTCTTGAACTGACCGCCGGTTCAACCCTCGCACTCGGGCAGCCAGCAGGCGCTCCGTTCGCCGCTGAGGCGCCGGCCGTCGATCGGCATCCCGTACGCGCCCGCCTGGACTACACCCGCCACCCGGACCGAGCCAGCATCGGCGACGCACCGATCCCCTGGCGTTCGGCCGTTGCGAGCGTCGTGTTCGCACCCAGCCAGTCGAGCAGCGTGCGTTTCGGGCTCGATGCTCGGCGAGTCGCACCGATCAAGTTGCGCTTCGACGTACCGGCCGATGCAGAGCCCGGAGACGAGCTATCGATCGACGTGCTGCAACGCGACGCCGACGGCGTCGTGGTCGGCGGCCTCAGTTTGCTCGTTTGCGTCACCAAGCCGAGACGAACAAAGCCAGCGAACGCGCCCAAGTCCACGCCCAAGACGAAGCGCCGAACCGCCTCCTCGACCTGACCACAACGCCATCGACCCGGCGAGCTGCTGGGCCTTCAGAAAGGAACATGACAATGACCGAGAAGTACGAACCAAGCCTCAAGGCACACGTCGTCCGCGACCCATTGGGACGCGCTCGCGCCGTGCGCCACTCTCAGGAGTTCTGGGAGGCCGAATCAGCCTCGACGCTGGAGGCGGCGACCGAGTACCTCCGCCAACACCTCGGAGTCTTCGAGATGAACAGCAGCCAGCTGGACTCGCTCCACATCCCCGTCGAGTACCTCAATCCCACCGATGCCCCGCCCGAGTACCGGCTCTCCGACGAGAACTCGGGATTCGACAGCGTGACCTACGGCTTCAACCAAACGGTGCACAACATCCCCGTCTGGCACGCCGGCGTGAAGGTGACTCTCAAGCGCGGCCCGAATCGCGTGGTCCGATCGGTCGACACATCCCACGACGACGTCGAGGTCACGATGCCGACCGATCGCGAGTTCGCCCGGTATCGCTCGATATTCGAGAAGGCGGAGCAGTTGACGACTCGGCGACTGGCCGGCGAGTCGATTCGACCGGCTTCCGAAGCGGACCTCGTCAAGCTGGTTACCGACACCGTCGGGGTGGCACCGTCGGTCGCCAAGAAGGCGGTCGCGACCCAAGCCACCCGACTCATTCGTGGTCGGTTCTACATCTACCGCTACGACGCCAACAAGCGATTCGAAGGCAACCGCAAGGTCGACCACGTGAACCGGCTCCGCGAGTCCGACGACGCCGAAGTCGATGGCCCCGACCTGGATCCGCACGACCATCCGATGCTCGATCTGCCTGACGTACCCGACAGCATCGTCGACGGTCGCCACTATGTGTGTGCGGAGATCACGTTCGAGTTGCCCGATCAGGGTGACGGCTATCACTTTCCGTGGAAGGCCCTCGTCGAGCTCACCACTGGCTCCGTGCTCTACCTGCGTGCGCTGACCAGCAACGTCGATGGGTTGGTGTTCACGCAGGATCCGCCAACGAAGACCGGAGACACGTCGCTCGACTCAGCGGACTCGAATGCGATTCTCAATCCTCATCGCGATTCGGTGCTCCTGTCGAACCTCGGCGCGCCATCCGGCGGCCAACAGGCGCTGACCGGAACGTGGGCAACGGTCGGTCAGATCGAGGGGGCGGACATCGCGGCACCAACGAAGGCAACGGGCGTCGATTTCGACTACGACACACGGACGAACGACTTCGCAGCGGTGAGCGGCTACTTCCACGTCGACCGGATCTTCCGGGAGATCGCATCGCTCGGGTTTGATGTGTCGACGTACTTCAGCAACACGAACTTCCCGATCACGGTCGACATCCGGTGCTTCGACGTTGTCAATGCGCATTGTCCTGGCAACGGCATGGGCGGCATCGGCCACGTCGGCTTCGGGTTGATGGACACCACCGACACGACCAACCCGCTCGGCCGAGCGTGCGATCCGCGCGTGCACTGGCACGAGGTGTGCGGCCACGGAATCCTGTACCAGTTCGTCGACGGTCCGAACTTCGACTTCTCGCACAGCGCAGGCGACGCACTGTCCGGGATCTACTTCGATCCCGAATCCAGCCTCAATGGGGTTGACGGGACGCCGCTCGGCAAGCCGGGCGACCTACGGTTCACGTACGTGCCGTGGCACCCCAGCCTCAATCGCCGATTCGATCGAGACGTCTCCTCCGGTTGGGCCTGGGGCGGATCCCACGACAACGGCGGGTACGGCTCGGAGGAGATTCTGGCGACGACGCTGTTCAACGTCTACCGCTCGATCGGCGGCGACTCGACGAGTCTCGGTCGGCGCCGATTCGCCTCAAGGATGGCGATGTATCTGATCCTGCGCTCCGTCCAGAACCTGACACCGGCGACCAACCCGAACTATGCCCGCGACTTCGCCGGAGAGTTGATGGCCGCCGATCTACTCAATTGGACCTCGGAAGGCGTTGATGGTGGCGCCTACAACAAGGTGATCCGCTGGGCGTTCGAGCGGCAGGGTGACTACCAGGTACCGCTCGTCACGAGCGGTGGCCCAGGTGACGGTTCGGTCACAGCGGCAGGCAAACCGCCTGAACAGGACGTCTACATCGATGACGGCCGGGCCGGTGGCTACGAGTTCCAGCACGTGCACTGGCACACGACGACGATCTGGAACCGCCGCACCGACGACGCCATGGTCGGCCACCAAGAGCCGGCGTTGGGTGAGACGAACTACGCCTACGTCAAGGTCAAGAATCGCGGGACGCAGACAGCGAACAATGTCGTGGTCAAGGGCTTCCACACCAAGCCGGGGGCGGGTCTGTTGTGGCCGAACGACTTCGAGGCGTTCACGACCCCATCGATCGCCGTCGGCAGCGTTGGCGGCAACGATTCCGATGAACAGATCGTGGGGCCGTTCGAGTGGACGCCCAACATCAACGCCTATGGGCATGACTGCATGCTGATGGTCGTTTCGGCAGACGGTGACGCATCCAACGTCGACAACTTCACGGCGGGTGAGGTGATTCCTGAGTGGCGGTTGGTGCCGAACGACAACAATGTCGGCCAACGCAACGTGCATCCGGTTCCGGGCGGCGGCGGGATGGAAGGTTTGATGGCAGGGCTGAACGGCGTCTCGATGTGGATCGGGAACCCGAATCCACGTCGTGCCGTGATGACCGTTGCAACGACCCTTCCGGCGGTGCTGGTCGACAAGGGCTGGAAGCTGACGCTCGACGGATTCGATCGCCACGGTGACGTGGTGATGAAGCCCGGGGAACGACGCGAGGTGAAGCTGCGGCTGCAGGCAGGCTCGGATTTCACCAGGGCCGAGATCGAGGCTCTCGCCGATCGTGACATCGCCGTCGATGTGTTTGCCGACGACGGGTTGATCGGCGGGATGGCGTACCACGTCGATCCGATGATCAGCCGCCCGTACAACACGCCCGACAAGGACGGTGATTGTGGGGATGCGGCCAAGGCGATGCTCGACTGCCTCGGCGTGCGGAACCAAGACGTCTGTTCGACGCAGATCAAAGAAGTGATCGTCGGCTTCAAGATGGACAAGAAGGACTGCTGCTGACACCGCAGTGCTGACGGCCCCTGCGATCGCAAGGTCACAGGGGCCGTCAGTCGAGCGGGTCGCCGCTCAGGGCGGCCCGCTCCGGGCAGCTCTGTCACACTGTCCGGCACACGCCCGATCGGGCTGGGGCGACGACAGGAGGCGCGTGGAGATGCTGCGATGGGCGATTCTCGGAACAGGGTTCATCTCGAACACGGTGGTCGAGGCGATCTCGAACAGCGATGGCTCTCGGGTCGACCTGATCGCCGGGCGCAACGCCGAGCGGGTCGCCGAGTTCCAGCGGATGCACTCGATCCCGCGCCAGTCGATCGGGTACGACACGGCGATCGCCGACCCTGACATCGACGCGGTGTACATCGGCACACCCAATCACCACCACCATCCATTGGCGATCGCCGCAGCCGAACACGGCAAGGCGATCCTCTCGGAGAAGTCGTTGACCACGACGATGGAATCCGCCAACGCCCTCGCTGATGCGGTGCGCGACCGAGTGTTCTTCGTCGAAGGACTGATGTACCTCGCCCACCCGATGTACCGTGTGCTGACCGAGCTGTTGGCCGAGGAACGGACCGGGAACGTGACCGCCGTCCACGTCCGCTACGCGGCGAACATCGCTCACCTCGTCAACCCGCTCGGCCGTGGAACCATCTACAACCTCGGCTGCTATCCGGCGTCGCTGCTCCAGCTCGTGATCAGCGTGGCGTTCGGCCCGGATGTCTTCGGGCGACGAACCATCGCGGCGACGGGAACCCTCACACCCGACGGCACGATCGGTGCGACCACGGCGGCGATCCGGTTCGACAACGGCGTGCTGGCAAGCCTGTCGTCGACCGATGACTACGGAATGGCACACGCCTGCTCGGTGCTCACCGACGCCGGAGAACTTCGCATCGACACCAACCCCTGGTTGCCGGTCGCCGGTGACAACATCATCACCTGGACGCCCTACGACGGGGTACCCGACACGATCGTCGTCACCGACCGCCACGACGCGTTCTTCCACCAGATCCGCGTGGTCGAGCAATCTGTCGCCAGCGGTCTCACGGAGGCACCTCGGCCCTCTCCACGGCTCGACGACTCGCTGGAGATCATGGAACTGCTCACCGATTGGGAGCAGCAGTGCCTGCAATCGGCAGACCCCGCTGCATTCCGAGGCCGAACCGAGCAACCCGTGACGCCCCCCATCGCACGGCAGCGTGGAGACAACGGTCGTGAGAACGGCCTGTATCAATGAACCGTCCATGACCGGTGGACTCATCGATGTCATCGATGCCCACGACGTCGCAGTCGCTACATCGGGAACGTACGAGCGAGGCGATCACATTCGCGCGGCCCCGAGTTCGAATCCGCTCGCCAGCGTCACCGTCATCGGACCCGAACTCGGTGAGGCCGACGCACGTGCAACAGCCGTGTTCGCATCTGATGGAGCGATCAGCCCGCTCTACGGAGATCGATCCAGCGCCATGTCGCCGCCTCGATGAGGAGTTCGGGCTCGCCGGTCCAGAGTTCGGCACGTTCAGCGATCGCAAGCGCAGCACCGAACGCATCGGCCGGGCGATTCCGGCGTACGGCGACCAGTTCCGCTCACGCCGACCAGGGTTCGATTCCCTCGCCGGTCGGCGACCGGGGACCGACCTTGGTCCGACCACGGGTGCGGCGCTGCTCTCGGCGAAGATGGTCGTCGTGGGTGCGGCCTGCGCACCAGCAGACACCCCGAGGACAGCGTGAGAGTGACATCGTGAGCGAGACACCGTGGCAAGGCGATGCGTCCTCCCTCGTGGATGCCTTCCGGGCCGGCGAGCGCTCGCCGCTGGAGGAACTCGACGCCAGCCTGGCCGCGATCGAGGCGTCGAACCTCAACTGCTTTTCCTACCTCGACCCTGAGCGGGCTCGGGCGACAGCGCAGAAGGCCGACCTGACGCTGCCCTTCGGTGGGGTCCCCGCGGGCATCAAGGAACTCGAGCCGGTCGAAGGCTGGCCCGACACGGGCGCCTCGCTCGTGTTCCGGAACCGGATCGCCAGGCACACCGCCCACGACATCCAGCGCCTGCTCGACGACGGCGGTGTGGTGCCCCTCGGGCTCACCACCTCGAGCGAGTTCGGCGGACTCAATGTCAGCGTCACCAAGCTCAACGGTGTGGCGCACAATCCATGGCGCCACGGTCGCACGGTCGGCGGCTCATCGGGCGGCTCGGCGGCGGCGGTCATGGGCGGCCTGGTCAGCCTGGCCACCGGCGGCGACGGCGGCGGCTCGATCCGGATCCCTGCCGGCTACACCGGTCTGCTGGGCATGAAGGGCACGTTCGGACGGATCACCCGCGGCCCGCACGCCATGTCGCGCCCGAACACCGTGGTGTTGGGCAACCTTGCCCGCTCGGTACGCGACGCCGCCCGCTTCTACGACGTCACCGCCGGCGTCGACCCATGGGACCCGACCAGCATTCCCTCGCACGGGCGCTGGGAGGCGGGTCTCGGCCAGAACGACCTCACGGGCCTGCGGGTGGCGGTCATCCCCGACCTCGGCGGGGCGACCCTCGAGGACGGCGTCGAGCAGCAGATCCGCACCCATGCCGACCTGCTCATCGCCGACCATCGCATGAAGCTGGTCGACCTCGATCTCCAGACTCCGAACATGGCCGCCCAATGGATGATCGGCAACCTGTCCACCTTGTTGGCCGAGCTGGGCGACGAGTGGCCCCGGTGTGCGGCGCTGCTCACCGACGAGGTCGCGATCGGCCTGTACCTCTCACAGGCGCTCTACAACCTGCAGACCGCGGCCAATGCCGAGGCGCTCCGACTCCAGGCCAACGCCGCCATGGCCCAGGCGTTCGAGCAGGTCGATCTCATCATCGGCGCCACCAACCCGGGTCCTGCCTTCCCAGCCGAGTCGGCCACGAGCAACCCCGAGGATGACCTCATCGACTGGGCAAAGTCGAGCCGGGTAGCGCGTGGCCTGTTTCGGGGCGCCCTGCTCGGCACCCGGGTAGCCAGTTCGTTCGCCCCCAAGCTGCCGGCGACCCTGCTCGACTACTTCAGCGCCAAGTTCCCCGACATGGTGAACATGGGAGCGCTGACGATCATCTCCAACATCTACGGCAACCCTGCGGTATCGATCCCGGCGGGCACGATCGACGGCCTGCCGATCGGCATGCAGGTACTGGCCCGCCACCACCGCGACGACCTCCTGTTCGACGTGGCCCGGGCCGTCGAGCGCGAGCGCCCCTGGCCGATGTTCGCCACCCCGGCGACCCAGGGCGTCCACGCCCCCGCCTGACGGCGACCACACCGGAGCGTCGATCGCTCAGTTGTCGGGGAACCACGTCGGGCAACCGCACCCTTCACCGTTCGTCATGCCGGCACGATCGACGTCCGGTCGGCGGCGTGCTCGCCGCAGCCGCTCTGGCCGTGCTCGTGCTGCGTGGCCCGAGGAACGGCGTTCGCCCTAGCAGAGCACATCGAACTGGCACCTGCATACCGACCCGTCGACCCGTCGTCTCCGGCCGAGTCGCTCATCACGGCCGACGCGTGACGGATCGAGTTCTACGCCTGGGGCGCTGAGTCGCCGAGCTCGATCCGGACTCCGGTCTCACGTTCGGCGACCTGCCACAGCACGGCGATCGCGCTCTCGCTACCCGGGCGAACCAGTGGCTTGCGGACGGGTGGACCATTGGTGACGAACAGCGGGCCGTAGAAACCGGCGCCGGGTGCTTCGGGATCCGTCGCCGCCCGCAGTTGACTCAACGCGCCGCGGTCGGTCGACATGCCGGTGGTCTTGGCCCACTTCTCCGAGATCGTTCCGAGCAGACCGGCCCCACCCTGGGACTGCGTCGTGGTCTGCAGATCCGAGTTCGTGAGCCCCGGCTGGGCCGACAGTGCTTTGGCGTCGATGCCGGCCCTGTCGAAGCGTTCCTGGAGGCCGACCGCGAAGTGCCGCATCGCCAGCTTCGTCTGGCCGTACATTCGCCAGGCGTCGTACTTCTTGCGCATGTGCGGGTCCTCGGGGTCGATCGCCTTTCCGGTGTGCTGGGCCGTGCTCGACAGCGTGACGATCCGAGCGCCCGGCGTTGCGGCGATGGTCGGCATCAGCCGCCCGACGAGCGCCCAGTGTCCGAGCACGTTGATCCCGAACTGCGTGTCGAATCCGTCGACGGTGGTGCTCTGCGGGACCGCCATCACACCGGCGTTGCACATCAGGATGTCGATTCGGTCGTGCGCTGCCGCGATCGTGTCGGCGGCGGCCTGGACGGAGGCCAGCGACCCGAGATCGAGTTCGACGATCTCGAGCGAGGCGTCGGGGTGGGCGGTGAGTATCTCGGCACGTGCAGCGGCGGCCTTGTCCTGGTCGCGCGCCGCCATCACGACGTGGGCGCCTTTGCCGGCGAGCGCTTTGGCCGATGCCAGCCCGAGCCCTCCGTTGGCACCGGTGATCACGGCGACCCTGCCACTGAGGTCGGGGATGTCGTTCGTGTTCCATGTCATGCCACGAACCTACGACGGCCTGGCGTCGATTGCACTCGCCGATAGCGGCAAGACCGACGCGATGGCGCAGCGTTGCTCGCTGACAGCACTCCATGGCGATACCGACGATGGAGAAGGCAGCGATCGCCGTGGGCCCGTTGCTCGCCGTGGGTACGGTCGGAGCGTCGGCGGCTTGCGACCAGAACGGTCATCGGACCTCTTCGCGACGGTGGCTTTCCGCCAGTTCGGCGAGCTTGGCTTGGTCGATGTGGTCGGGCGACACGGCGGCTACCTTGCATTCAGTGACCGCCCGCAGCGTCGAGGTGCGCACCCCGCCTTCCAGCACCGCGCGCTCCCCCAGCACAGCGCCGGGGCCGAGCTCGGCGAGCTGCTCGCCGTCGACCTCGACGACCAGAACGCCGTTGAGGAGCAGGAACAGCTCATTCGACTCGGAGCCCTGCTCCGACGAGCGTTTTGCCTGCCTTGATACGGCGGATGTCGGGCTTGGCACCGCCACGCATGATCCCTTCTTGGAGCTGACGTTCGAGTTGTGTCTCGACGGCGGTCACCAGCGCCGGCGAATCCTCGTCGCCCCACGGCGTGCGGCGCCCGAACGAGTCGTTCATCCACTTCTTGTACTCGGCGACGCTGCTCTTGGCGACCAGCGCCCCGCTGTGATCGAACACCCAGTGGCGGGGGAAGCCAGAGGCACCGATCATCGCAGCTTCGTGCGTGCCGTCGGTGTGGATCGTGAGCTCGAGCGTGGTCCACACGGTCGGGGCGAAGTACTGGATGAAGGGTGGATGCGTGACCGCCCTCGGCATCGGCGCCCCGGTCCGCCCGCCTACGGTCTGTATGAATCGCACCGTCGACCCTGAGACCTCGGGCTCAGCGTGCAGGTCATGGAGTTTCACGGCGGGCACCGTGATCGAGCCCACACCGAGGCCGACGGTCGTCGCGCCGATCACCCCACCGCCGCAGTACCCAGAACCCGTGATCGCCCCCGAGTCATCGACCTCGACGTACGCCCGCAGCTGGTTGGCGAACCGGAATCCGTCATCCACCCGCAGCTCCTCGATCGCAGCTGGGATGTCCGAACCGAGCGGGTCGGGAGGCGGGGGGTCGTGGTGAGCCATCTTCATCCGCGTTGCCACCTTGCCCATCCCCTCCAACAGATCTGACGGAATCCACGACACCGTGGTGATGCTGCGCTCGATTCTCATGACGGTCCTCCTTGTACCTGTCCCTATGTTGCGCCGAAGCGGCGACCGTCTCCAGGGCGTTGACCCGCTCGTCGGGGTGTGGCTGGTATCCCGTCGGCGTGCGTGTCAGCCATCGTGGCGTCGTCGACTCTCGGTGGCCTGTTGCTACTCCGATCGCAACGTGTAAGCGTCGGACTTGCCGCATCAATCGGCGTCGGCGCGGCGTTCGTGATCGGCATGCGACGCCACCCGCTCCGCGCTGCGATCCGTACCGACTGACCACACCATCGATGTCAGAGATGCACTCTCGGAATGACACCACCTTGGGCTCCGCACACGCTCGATGATGAACGCGCAAGCGCGATCTACACAGGTGTGGCTGGCACCACCGTGCGACACAGGCTTACGCCCTCGCTTCGTGCTCCGCATCGGAGTTAGATGACAACTCATGGGAGCGATCACGGTGTTCGTCGCCGACGACAACGTCTTCATCCGCGAGGGCGTCAAGGCGATGCTGTCGCGCCAGACCGACATCGAGATCGTCGGTGAGGCCGAGGACTTCGACGGGCTCGTCGCCGGCGCCGAGGCGGCCGAACCGAACGTCGTCGTCAGCGACATCCGGATGCCGCCCAACTTCCACAACGAGGGCATCGAGGCCTGCAAGCTGATCCGCAAGCGTCACCCCGGCACCGGGAATCGTGATCCTCAGCCAGTTCGACGACCCCGACTACGCGATCGCGCTGCTCTCCGAAGGCGCCGCCGGGTACGCCTATCTCCTCAAGGACCACATCGCCGAGGGCGACCAGCTCGCCAGGGCGATCCGCGAGGTCGCGTCGGGTGGATCGATGCTCGACCCGGCCGTCGTGAGCGCACTCATGAACCCGGTCCGCCGCACCGGTGGCCTCGACGCCGACGACGATGCGCTGCTGGAGATGGTCGCCGAGGGCAAGCCGATCAAGGCGATCGCCGCCGCCACCAAGTCGACGCCCGCCGCCGTCGAGGCGCGGGTCGAGGGCCTGTTCGTGCGCCTGGCAGAAGGTGTCTCGGCCGGTACCGCCGGAGCGCTCGATCGGCTCAAGCGGATGCACACCGCGATCATGTCGCGCGAGGAACAGGGCGAGTCGCTCTCGCGCCTGCTGCCGACCGGTGTCGCCGACCACATCCGAGCCCGAGGGGCCCACGCCGGCGACAGCGAGCAGCTCAACCTGACGGTGCTGATGAGCGACATCCGCGGGTACTCGACGATCAGCGAGCACACCGATCCGTCGCAGACTGGCCCAGCAGCTGAACCGGCACCGCGCCGAGATGAACCGGGCGATCCTCGACGCCGGCGGCACCGTGATGCAGTACGTCGGCGACGCCGTGATGGCCGTGTTCGGCGCACCCGAACCGGCGACCGACCACGCCGACCGCGCCCTCGTCGCCGCCCACGCCATGCACGCCGCCCAGGTCGCCGTGAACGAACAGTGGCTCGCCGACAGCCTCGAACCGTTCCCGCTCGGGATCGGACTGTCGACCGGCGACGTCGCCGCCGCCATGCTCGGTTCCGACGAGCGACTCGAGTACACCGTCGTCGGCGACGCGGTCAACCTCTGTCAACGTCTCCAGCAGTTCGCCGCCGACGGTGAGATCGTCGTGAGCGACCTCACCTGGGACCAGCTGTCGGTGAAACCGCAGGCCGAAGACCTCGGCCCGCACCTCGTCAAGGGCCGAACCACCCCGGTCCGCCCACGCAAGATCGCATCCGTGAATCGGCCATCGGCCGAAACGAGCGCCAGCCAGGAGGCAACAACATGACCATCAGCGAAGCTGTGCGCGACGGCGCCGCCGTCGACGGCGGTTTGGTCGTCGATGTCAAGCAGGTGTTCCGCACCTTCGAGCAGGACACAGCTCCCGTGCGCGCCCTGCGCGGCGCCGACCTCGATATCCGGCAGCGGAGAGTTCGTCGCCGTCATGGGACCGTCGGGTTGTGGCAAGTCGACGCTGCTCAACATCGTCGCCGGCCTCGACGTGCCCGACGAAGGTGCGGTCTCCGTCGCCGGTCGAAGCGCTGGTCGGCAAGACCGAGAGCGAACTGGCGATCATGCGCCGTGAGCACGTCGGGATCGTGTTCCAGTTCTTCAACCTGCTCGAAGGCATGACGGCGCTCGAGAACGTGCTGATGCCGGCGCTGATCGCCGGCCGCAAGCGCAAGGCGGCCGAGACCCGGGCACGAGACCTGCTCGATCTGCTCGGCATCAGCGACAAGGCCAAGCAGTCGCCCGCCGCTCTGTCGGGTGGCCAGCGTCAACGACTGGCGATCGCCCGGGCGCTCGCCAACGAGCCGACGCTGCTGCTCGCTGACGAACCGACCGGCGCGCTCGACTCCGAAGGTGGCGAGGAGGTGCTCGAGCTCTTCACCCGCCTCCACTCGGGCGGCCAGACCATCTTGCTCGTCACCCACGACCAACCGGTCGCCGACGCGGCGCAACGGATCGTGCACATGAAGGACGGCCGGGTCATCGACGACGGCCGCGGCACCCACGCCGAGTGAGCGGTGCCGTGACGGCGTTCTGCCCACCTCGACCCATGAGGCATGAGTGAACGTCGACATGCTCGCCGTGCGTTCGGCCAAGGCCGACCTCGTGGAACCACGAGCGCCGGCGACGTGGTTGGGCTCGGCAGTGAGCGCTGACCAGCGCGCTCGCAGCCGGGGCGGCACTGATGGTGGCCGGAGGCGACGCAACCGCTGAACTCGTCGTGACCGCCTGCCTCGCAGCGCTCTGGGCCGCCGCCGGGATCATCCTGGCGATCCGGCACCGTTGCCCGGCTGCCTCGATCGTGCAGGCCGTCGCGGCGACCGCCGCCGTCGGCACTATTGCCTGGAGCGTGAACGCCCATGCTGAGCCGAGCGGCGTCATCGCGCTGCTCGCTGACGCTGGTCAGCGGGTGGCGCTCACGATGCTCCCTGCGTTGGCCTTCCACCTCGTGCTGACGTTGCCGAACGGTCACCTCACCAAGACCGCTCACCGGCGGCTGGTGTTCGCCGCCTACGCAATCGGTGTCGCGACCGGCGTGGCGCTGCTCGCCGATCGGAGCCAGGTGATCGTGTGGCCGGTCGTCGTCTTGTGGCTCACCGTGCCGCTGATTGCACCGAGCGCGCACGCCAACTACCGAACCGCCGGTGTCACCGACCAACGGCGGATGCAGTGGGTGGGGTGGGCGGCGATGGTGGCGACCGAGGTGACCATGGTGTCGATCGCGTTGTCGCTCGTCGCCGACTGGCCGCACCACGACGGCGCGATCGCGCTGGCGGCGACCGGCCTGTTGCCGTTGTCGCTTGCCGCCGGCACGGCGCAACGGCTGCTGGCTCGCGTCGATCGGCTGCTCACCCATACGGTCTCGCTTGGCCGGGCTCACGGCGCTGATCGTGATGGCGTACCTGCTGGCGCTGGCGGCGTTCGGTCGCCGTCCCGACGGCAGCGAGCGAACGCTGCTGTTGCTCTCGATGCTGGCCGCCGCCGGCGCCGCGATCGTCTACCAACCGGCTCGGGCGTGGCTGACGGATCGTGCGAACCGGATCGTCTACGGCGAACGGGTCTCACCGGACGAGGCGCTGCGCACGTGGGGCTCGCGCCTGACCCGGGCGATCCCGCTCGACGAGCTGCTGCTGCAACTGGCGGAGACCCTGCGCAAGTCGATGCAGCTCAGCAGCGCCCAGATCTGGGTCGGCGCCGACAGCAGATTCGAGGTCACGGCGATGGTTCCCCACCGCCCGGTCGGGCACTACGTCGTCGGTGAGAAGGAACGCGCGGTGGTCAGCCGGTCGGGGGTGTCCGGCGGGACGTGGCTCGACATCTGGCTGCCCGGGCTGGTCGATCCGTCTCTGGTGACGTCGACCCGCGTCGCCCCGATCGCCCACAGCGGCAGTCTGCTCGGGATGATCGTGTGCGAACGACCGGCCGATCGGGCGGCGTTCGACGAGGACGACGACCGCGTGCTCACCGAATTGGCCCGCCAGGTCGGCCTCGCCCTGCACAATGTGCAGCTCGACACGGCGCTCCAGGCATCGCTCGACGAACTGCGCCAGACCAACGAGGAGCTGCGCGCCTCGCGGGTGCGGATCGTCGCCGCCGGCGACGCCGAACGCCGCAAGCTCGAGCGAAACCTCCACGACGGCGCCCAACAGCATCTGGTTTCGCTGGCGGTCAAGCTCCGAATCGCCAAGGACGCCGTCGTCGATGACCCGGCCGACGCCGAGGCGATGATCGACGAGGTGCGCGGCGACCTGCAGGAAGCGATCGCCGAACTCCGCTCACTCGCCCACGGCATCTACCCGCCGCTGCTGATGTCGGGCGGGCTGGCCGAAGCGTTGCCCGCCGCCGCCGGCCGAGCGGCACTGCCGACGAGCCACGACGTAGCCGTCACCCGTCATCCCCAGGAGGTCGAGGCGGCCGTGTACTTCTGCTGCATGGAGGCGCTCCAGAACGCCGGCAAGCACGCCGGCAGCGAGGCGTCGGCGACGATCAAGGTCTGGGAGGATGCGACCGGACTGCACTGGGAGGTCGCCGACGACGGTCCGGGTTTCGACTCGGTCGGCGTAGCCGGTGCCGGACATGGCTTCGTCAACATGCGCGACCGGATGGGCGCCTTCGGCGGAACGGTCGACGTGATCAGCGCCGCCGGAGCGGGCACCACGATCCGCGGCAACGTCCCGCCCGGCTGAGTCGGGAGTCTGCCGACGCGATCAACGCTGTGACGGCTGAATCGCCGGGCCAGGCGGGGTCGCCGCCGGCCTCCCACAGGCGTCGCACGACCCTCGGTGACAGCTCGTCCTTGTTGACGTAGGCCGCCGCGCCGCACGTTCGGGCCGCCGGCGGCATGTCGGCCTCGGTGTACGTGGACACGAGGATGACCATCGTCTCGGGATGCGCTGCGGTGATCAGGCGCGTCGCCTCCAACCCGTCCATCACTCCCATGTTGATGTCCATCAGGATCACGGCTGGTCGAAGCGAATCGGCGAGCTCGACCGCCTCCTCACCCGATGTCGCCTCACCGACCAGGTCGAAACCCTGCACACGGGCGATCACGGCACGTGCGGCGGCGCGAAACGGCGCCTGATCGTCGACGACCAGAACGCGCACCGTCTCGGCGCCTGCGTCGATGGCATCGATTGTCGGCTCCATCCCGAGACACATCATGACCCTGTCATGATGACGGATCAGGCATCGTTCTGGAAGCGTGCTGCTACCTCACCGGGGGTGTGGTCAGCATCACCACCAGTGAGATACATCAGCACCGCCGTGACGCGCCGATTGACGTCGCGTTCCTCGCTGAGGTGCAGCTTGGAGAAGATCGAGTTGATGTGCTTTTCGACCGCCCGCTCGGACAGCACGAGCGCGCCTGCGACCGCCGAGTTCGATTTGCCCTGAGCGATCTCACCCAGCACCTCACGCTCCCTCGCCGTGAGGAAGTCGAGCGGAGCCTTGGCCCCCCTGCCGGATGGCCCCGACCAACTGCTCGACGACCTTCGGGTCGATGACCGCCCCGCCCTGAGCCACGACCCGGATCGCGTCGACGAGGTCGTCGACGTCGGCGACGCGATCCTTGAGCAGGTAGCCGCGACGATCCGATCCGTCCGCCAGCAGCGCCAGGGCGTAGCCCGGCGAGACGTACTGACTGAGCACGATCACGCCGATCTCCGGATGGCTGGTGCGCAAGGCGACAGCCGCCCTGATGCCCTCATCGGTTCCGGTCGGAGGCATGCGAATATCGGTGACGACCACGTCGGGCTCGGTTGCTCGACGATCGACGATCAATTCGTCGTAGCTGGTTGCGGCACCGACCAACTCGAACCCGGCGGTGGCCGTGATCAGCCGCGTCAGACCGTCGCGCAGCAGTGCGTTGTCCTCGGCGACCACGACGCGGATGTCCACACCAGAATCATCCATCCCCAAATCATAGGGTCGGGCGGACCGTCCGGCCGGGTTCCGCAGGCTGGTCGGCGACCGAGTGGTACGACCACCAACCGCGATGGTGATGCCAGCACGCTGGTGCGCGAGGCCGCCGACACGCTTGACTGTCACCATGTCGCCGATTCTCCACCGGCTGCGGCGCTCGCTTCGAACCCACCTCGGCACCACCGCGCTGCTCACGCTCATCGTCGCCCTCATGTTGGGACTGGTGCTCACGCTGGTGGCCGGCGCGTTGAGAACACTGAGCGCACCGGACCGGTATGACCGCGCCTTCGGCGGCGAGTACGACGTCGACGATCGACCAATCCGGTGCGCAGCCGAGCCCCGACATGCTGGCGGCTCTCCCAGGTGTGCAGACGCTGACGTCGGGCGACGTTCGTGTTCGGCTTCTCTGACCCCGAGCGATGCCGCAGGAGCCGGTCGACGCGATCGTCTTTGTTGGCGCAGTCGACGCGGTGGCAGGCACGAACCTGGTCGCCGGTCGGGAACCGAACCCGGCACGCGCCGACGAAGTCATCGTGTCGAGTTCGTTTCTCGCTCAGACCGGAGCACAGCTCGGCGACGTCTTCGAGCTCTCGACGTTCACGCAGGATCAGGCCGACGCTGTCGGGCTTCGACAACCCTCCATCCGGACGGGCCGACCACGACGGCGACGGTCGTCGGCGTCTTCGGCGGCGCGTCCGAACTGGCCGACGGCTATGTGATCGCGTTGTTCTCTCCGGCGCTGCTCGACCTGGGCGATGTCGGGTTGGGCGGCGGCACGAGCGCCGTCCAGTTGGCGCCGGGAACATCGCTCGACGATCTGCGGGTGCAGCTCAACACGCTGCCGAACGGTACCGACCTCGCCATCACGCGAAGCCGACTGGGTACCCGATCGCAGTTCGCTCAGCAGTGCGCACGCAAGGCCAGGGTCTCGGCGATACTGGCGCTGTTCGCTGTCGTCGCCGCGGTCGCCGTGATCGGTCAGCTGCTGGCACGTCAGTACCGCATGTCCGAAGCCGAGCGGCTGGCGCTCGCCTCGATCGGGATGACACGGCAACAGTTGATCGCCGACCCATTGACACGTGCTGCCGTACCGATCGTGGTGGGAACGATCGGCTCGGCCGCTCTGGCGATCGCCTGTTCGGGGTGGTTCCCGACGGGATTCGTCGAGCAGATCGAGCCGCATCCCGGTGTGCGTTTGAACGCCGCTCGTTCATCTGCCGGGCCGCTGATCCTGATTGTGGCGCTGCTCGCGTGGGTCGCGACCGGACATGGCGCGCGACCGACCGGCGGCGGTCGCCGAGCGCAACGACTCCGGTCGTCGACGGCGTCGCCAGTCGTCTTCGCAACGCCGAACTCGCCACCGGCATGCGGTTCGCCTTCAGCGCCGCCCGTGACCGCCGATGGCCGGCCGGATCGTTCCTGGGTTTGGTGATCGTGCTCGCTGTCGTCGTCGCAGCAGCGACGCTCGGCTCCAACGTCGCCCGGCTCGTCGATCAACCGTCCGAGTGGGGGTCGCCGGCGCTCAGTGTCGGAACTGGCGGGGCCGGCATCTCCGACGACGTCCGGAATCTGCTGGACACCGACCCCGACGTCGAGGCCGTCACGTACTACGGCATCGTCACCGTCGCCGTCGGCACACGGCGGACTCGACATTGTCGGCATCCAACCGACCCGCGGCGAACTCCTGCCGCCATTGTTGTCAGGCAGGCTTCCGCAAGCCGACGACGAGATCGTGTTGGGCAAGCTCAGTGCCACACGTCTGGGCGTCGGCCTCGGCGACGAGTTCGAGGTAACCACCGAGACCGGGCCCCATCGGCTCCGTGTGACGGGGCTGGTCGTGATCCCCAGCGTGGAGCAAGGCAGACGGCATCGGCGAAGGCGGTGTCGTCACGCCGGGCGGGCTGCTCCGCCTCGACCCGACTGCGTCGCTGAACATCGCAGGTCTCGAACTTCGAGCGGGGGCTCCCGACGACACCGCCGAGCGCCTCGAGCAGAGTTCGCGGGCTATTCATCGGTCGAGCTGCAGCCCACCGCCAGGATCGTGAACCTCGATCGGATCCGATCGATCCCGTGGCTCGTGGCCGCCGTCCTGGCGACCTTCGCCATGTTGAGTCTCGCCCATCAGCTCGTCGTGTCGGCACGTCATCGACGGCGCGATCTGGGCGTCCTGAAGGCGCTCGGCGCCAATCGTGGCTTCGTGTCGGAGGTCGTCCACGTCCAAGCGACCGTGTTCACGGCGGCCGTGATCGTCATTGCGATCCCGATCGGTGTGATCGCCGGACAGTCCGTGTACCGGTTCATCACCGATAGCGTCGGCGCTCGGGGCGGCGCGACGGTTCCAGCTTCGGTCCTGCTGGTCAGCATCATCGCCACCGTGCTCGTCGCCAACCTCGTTGCTCTGAGTGCCCGCACAACGCGCTCGACGCCTGCGCCCCGCTGCCCACCTCAATCAGGAGTAGCGACCACGATCTCGGCATCTCGCCTCGTTCGTCAGGTGGGGAAATCGATCAAGCCGATCCGCCCGTCGACCCGACGACGACCAGGTCGCGAGGTGCGCTGCCGGCGACCGGCAGCGATGGCTCGAGGACCGTGCGGGTCGCGATGTGGATCCTGCTGTTGGGCGTGGTCTTGGTCGTGGCGGGTACCCGCCGACGGTTCGGTTCGGTACCCGCGACCGCTGAAGGGCCCGCTCAGCAGTCGAGTGCGCTGATTGCCGACGCGGTGTTGAGCTGGCTGCGTCCGGCGAACTCGGTGGCCTCGTCGAGCGAGTCCGTCGCCTGCGTGAGCATCGCCCAGGCGACGATCTGCATCGGTTGGCTGGCGAGGCTCGAGATCGTGTCGTTGTCGGGGGTCCAGGCGTCGACCGCCGTCTGCAACTCACCCCAGCGCGCCCCCGGCTCGCTCCAGTCGCCACCCAGCACGTCGGTGACGATGCACTCGTTGTCCGAGATCGCGTTCGCCAGCCCTGGCGGTGTGCCGTCCAGGCCGGGAAGCACGCCGAACTCCTTGTCGCCATCGATGTTGCCGTTGCCGTCGCGATCACCGTAGTCGGGCCCACCGGAACCTACGACGAGATTGGCGGCGGCCTCGGCGGCGGCCTGCGCTTCGTCGATGGTGTCGGCCTCCTCCCACATCGTCACAGCATCTTCGACCGTGATCATCCGTTCGCGGTACGTGAAGGCTGCGACGTCTTCGGGATCGCCGACGTGGTTGTCATCGCCGCCGCATGCGGCGAGCGACAAGGTCAGCACCAGCGGAACGACGAGCTTCAACATGACGTCATGCTATCCAATAGTCCGGACAATTCCGGCGGTCGAGAACCGGCGTAGCCACTGACGGCCGCTCATGACGGGATGTGCCAGGCACATCCCGTCATGGCGGCGCCGCTTCGGATCGCGCAGCCCTCAGTCAGAATGGTGACATGACAGGGACAGCGACTGCACGGCAACGGTGTCCGAAGTGTGGCGGTGCCGTGGTCGAGGTCGTGTACGGGATGCGGGCCCGGAACTCGCGGCAGCGGCCGAGCGCGGCGAGACATCAGCTCGACTACCGCTACACACCCCGCGTCAGGCCATGATCTCGTCGGTCGTCATGGTCACGTCGCCGCGTTAGCGGAGCGGTGCCACCAGATGCTCACCCTGGTCGGCGGCGGGATGACGGGATGTGCCTGGCACATCCCGTCATGGTGGGGACCCGAGGGCGCGGTCGGCGGCGTGGAGGCCGCACATGCCGTGTACGCCGGCGCCGGGCGGGGTCGACGCCGAGCAGAGGAACAGCGACGGGTTCGGCGTGCGGTAGGCACGCAGGGCGATCGTCGGCCGGAACACGAGCTGCAGGCCGCTGTGGGCTCCGCCGGCGATGTCGCCGCCGACGTAGTTCGGGTTGTAGTCGTGGAGCGCCGCGCGGGCCGGTGACGTGGCGGGCCAACACGAGATCGCGGAAACCCGGGGCGAAGCGTTCGATCTGGCGCTCGATCGCCTCGGTGGCATCGCCGTCGTAGCCGTGCGGCACGTGGGCGTAGGCCCACAGCGTGTGTTTGCCGGCCGGAGCCCGGCCGGGGTCGAAGACGGTCGGCTGCACCACGAGCACGAGCGGACGATCCGGCATGCGACCGGCCGCGACGTCGGCCTCGGCGGCGACGAGTTCGGCGAGCGAGCCGACGACGTGCACCGTTCCCGCTCGTCGACACTCCTCGTTCTGCCACGGCACCGGACCGTCGAGGGCGTAGTCGAGCTTGAACGCGCCCGGACCGTGATGGAAGCGCTCGCAGGCGCTTGCGGTAGCGCGCCGGCAGAGCGTCGCCGGCGATCGAGGCGAGCTGCGCCGGGTTGGTGTCGAACAAGGCGATGTCGTGGGCCGGCAGGTCGGCCAGCGAACGCACGCGCACACCGGTGCGGACCTCGCCGCCGAGTTGCCGCAGTCGCGCCGTGAGGGCATCGGCGACCGCCTGCGAGCCGCCGGCCGCGACCGGCCATCCGTCGGCGTGCGCCGAACCGGCCAGCATCAACCCGAAGGCGGCGGTCAGCGGCCGGGTGAGCGGCAAGATGGCATGCGCCGCGCACCCACCGAACAGGGCCGCTGCCTCGTCGCTGCTCGAAACGCTTCGCCACCCAGGTCGCCGGCTGCAGGGCGTGCACACCGAAGCGCGCCATGGCGACCGGATGGCGCGGCACCGAGATCACCGGGCCCGAGCAGCTGCGGGAGCAGCTTGGGCCAGTTCTCGACGAGCGGCCCGAACAATCGCTGCCAGGCCCGGCCGTCGGCGCCCAGCCCGGCGGCCGTGTCGTCGACGCTGCGGTGCAGCACCCCGGCGCGGCCGCCGTCGAGCGGGTGGGCGAGCGGGATCTCCGGCCACGACCCACCGCAACCCGTGCTCGCCGAGCGTGTCGAGCGACAGCGGCGGCGCCGATACGCCGAGGGCGTGGACGGCGGCGCACACGTCGTGCACGTAGCCGGGCAGCGTGAGCTCGGCCGACCGCGTTCCGCCACCGATCACGTCGGCGGCCTCGAGCACCAGCACCGACCGGCCGGCTTCCGCCAGCCTGACCGCAGCCGACAGCCCGTTCGGGCCCGACCCGACGACGACCGCGTCGAATCGCTCGGCAGCTCATCGTCCGCCCGCCCGGCTGCGGCCGGCAGCGATGATCGTCTCGACCCTCGCGGGCGGCGACCACCGTCGGGTCCGTCGGAGCCGGCGCAGCAGCCGCTCGATCGCCTCGACCTCGTCGTCGGTGCGGTCGGGGTCGTGATGGAACAGCAGCACCGATGCCGCCCCCGCACCGTCGCGCCAACTCGACCGCGTACTCGCCCGCCGAGTGCCCGAAATCGACCCGGTCGGGAAGTTCGGCGGCGGTGTACTGGGCGTCGTGGATCAGCACGTCGACGTCGCCGCACAGCTCGAGCGCCGCCTCGTGGTACGGCCCGAGACCCGTCGGGACCGGGGCCCATCACCCCGGCGGGTCCATGGTCGGACAGGTAGGCGACGCTGCTGACACCGTCGGAGATGCGGTACCCGAACGTTCGCCCGCCCTTGTGCGGAATCTCACGGGCGAGCACCTCGAACCCCTCCACCCGATGGACGCCCTCGTCGATCGAGTCGAACGTCCAGTCGCCGCGCAGTCGGTCCGGGCCGATCGGGAACGCCGGTGGCCCCATGAACCGGCGCGATCAGATCGATCGCCGGCACGCCTTGCTCCGGAACGAGCAGACGGGTCACCGCGTCGGGACGATCACCGGCACGGAAGAACGGCAGCCCGTAGGTGTGGTCCCAGTGCAGGTGACCGAGCAGGATCGTGCCTCGGAACGGCTCGCCCGCCAACAGCGTCGTGACCGATCGCAACCCGGTGCCGGCGTCGAGCACGAGACGCGGCACCTCCTCGTCGTCGTGGGCGATCGCGACGCACGACGTGTTCCCGCCGACGCCGGCGAAGTCCACCCCGACCGCCGGAGCCGACCCGCGCACCCCACACAGGTGGACCCGCACCGGCTAGACGACCCGCCGAGATGTGGTACCCAGCAACTGGTCGGAATCCGTGCATGCACAGAAATCCTACGCCCCACGGCCACCCCGACCCTGGACGCCCCAGCACGACAACGTGCCGCCGCCGAAGGGCGCGGTACTCGGCGATCGGCGAACACGCCACGCTCACGTCCCACTGGCGCTGGTCGATGCCTGTTGCCAGCACGCCGGCCGCGATCACTGCCCAGAAATCTCCGGCGGTCGACGCCGCGACCGCGGCCCGGAAGGCATCCTGCAGACCCACGACCCGCGTCTGGGAACTCATGGTTCGACGGTAGCAATGGGCGCCGTTGGTGACAGGAGTGCTGGCACCAGTGCTCCCAGGGGATGGCACGATCGGCCAGGTGCGACGCCGCCCGTCACTCGATCCGACCTGCACACCCTACGATCGACACCATGCCGGATGATTCCGTTTCGCCGCTGCACGGGCTCGATCCGTCGACCGAGCTGATGGCGCACCGGATCTTCGAGTACGTGCTCGATCGGATCCGAATGTCGCCGCCGCCGCTCGACGGGCCGCTGCAGCGCGGCGGAGTTGCACGAGGCAACGGGTGACATGATCACCCGATCGGGGCTGGGTTACGACCGTGCCTTCGAGCTGTTCCGGGACGTCCTCGCCCCGGCCTGCATCTCGAGCGACCACCCGCGCTACCTCGCCTTCGTGCCGACCGCCCCGAGTGAGGCCGCCACCTTGTTCGACCTCGTGGTGTCGGCTTCGTCGATCTACGGCGACTGGTGGCTGGAAGGCGCCGGGGCGATCCATGCCGAGAACGAGACGCTGCGGTGGATGGGCCGACTGGCGGGCTTGCCCGACGGGGCCGGCGGAGCGTTCGTCAGCGGGGGTACGTCCGGCAATCTGGCGGCGCTGACGACCGCCCGTGAGACATGGCGCCGCCGGCACGGACGCCAGCGGCCGATCGCGATCGCCTGCGCGGCGAGCGCCCACTCGTCGATCCGGTTGGCAGCGATGGTGCTCGATGTCCCGATCCTGCCGGTCGAGCCCGACGAGCGGGGCCGACTCACCGAGGCGGCGCTGCGGGTGACCGTCGAGCAAGCCGGTGTCGATGGAGTGGACATCGTCGCCGTCGTCGGCACCGGCGGAGCGACCAACACCGGAATCGTCGACGACCTGGTCGGGGCAGGTCGGGTCGCCGCCGAGATCGGGGCCTGGTTCCACGTCGATGCGGCCTACGGCGGCGCAGCGCTGGTGTCCACCATCGGTCGGCCGCTGTTGAACGGCATCGAGCAGGCCGACTCGTTCGTCGTCGACCCGCACAAGTGGCTGTTCGCCCCGTTCGACTGCTGTGCGCTGGTCTACCGCGACCCTGCCCTGGCCGGGGCGGCGCTGACCCAGCACGCCGAGTATCTGGAGACGCTCGACGCCACCGCCGAGTGGAACCCATCGGACTTCGCGATCCACATGACCCGCCGCGTGCGTGGGCTGCCACTGTGGTTCTCACTGACGGCGCACGGCGAGGAGGCCTACGACCGGGCAGTCAGCCGCGGGATCGAACTCGCCCGGGTGGCAGCAGGCATGATCGCCGCCGACCGGAATCTCGAACTGACGCTCGAACCGGAGCTGTCCGTCGTGTTGTTCCGCCGGGTCGGCTGGAAACCCGACGACTACCAGGCGTGGTCGGATCAGGCGCTGGCAGACGGCCTGGCGTTGGTCGTGCCAACGGTTCACGAGGGCGAGACCATGTTCCGCTTGTGCTTCGTCAACCCGACGACCACGGAGCATGACATCGCGACGGTGCTGGGCGCCATGTCGGCACCAGTCGACGAGCGGTGACGACCGGGTCTCGATCGATCGGCTCGGTCTGCGATCCGACCAAGGACCCTGGTGCCGCCAGGCGGCAGAGGTCGAACCTGGAGTCGTGAACGACGAACCGTCGATCGAGCAACCCGTTCTCCGATCGGCTGAGCACGCAGCCTCCGACGATCGGTGGGTGATGCGAGGCGGCGATCTGCCTCGATTCGTGGCACTTCTGGCCAAACGGTTCGACGAGGTGATCGGACCGGTCGCCGTCGACGGCGTGATCCGGATGCGATCGATCGAGTCCGCTGAGGAACTCCCGATCGGTGTCACCGATCAGCAGGAGACCGCCTCGTATCGTCTGATCCGAACCGATACGGACCTGCGATTCTCGTACGGTGTCGGCCCCGACTCACTCAAGGCGATCGTGCATCCGCCGCGCAGTCCCGTCTGGACGATGCGGCGCCACGACGGTTCGCTGATCGTCGATCAGTCGCTGCACCCGACCACGACGCGGGCGGTGATCGGGACTCGGCACTGTGACCTGAAAGCGCTGGCCGTGCTCGAACGCACCCAAACCGGAGGGCAACACGCCGATCCGGCGTTCGCCGCTCACCGCCGCGGGCTGTTCCTGATCGCCGTCGACTGCACCCATCCGTCGCCGACGTGTTTCTGCGACACCGTCGCCGACGGAGCGATGACCGATGCCGGCTTCGACCTTGCCCTGACCGAGCTGGAGGTACGCCAAGGCGTCGTGTACCTGGTGCGGGCCGGGTCCGATCAGGGCCGCTCGGTCATCGACGCGATGCAACTCCCGACAGCGCCGCGGTCGCTGATCGAACACAGCGAGCGGCAATTCGCTGCGATCGCCGCCAACTTCATCAGAGAACTGCCGCAAGGACGCCGCCGACATCGTGCGCCAGCCGGACCACCCACACTGGAACGACGTCGCCGAGCGATGCCTGGCGTGCGGCAACTGCACCGCGGTGTGCCCGACCTGCTTCTGCACCGACATGGACGACGTCGTCGGCCTCGACGGGGAGACAGCCAGCCGGACGCGGGTCTGGGACACCTGCTTCAGCATGGAGTATTCGCACCTCGGCGAGGGTCCCCACCGCTCCTCGACGACCTCGCGCTATCGCCAGTGGCTGACGCACAAGTTGGGCACCTGGCACGACCAGTTCGGCGAGTCGGGTTGCGTCGGATGCGGGCGATGCATCACCTGGTGCCCGGTCGGGATCGACCTGACCGCCGAGATCGAGTCGCTCTCCGTTCCCGTCGAGGTTCCGTCATGAGCACGGAGTCGCCGGTCGCTCGACCGGACGCCGATCCGCTGCTGGTGCCGATCGTGCACGAGGTGCTGGCGATGATCCCCGAGATGCCCGACACCGTCACGATCCGCTGCGCCCCGGTCGAGGGCGAGCCGTTCGAGTTCCTCCCCGCCCAGATCGGGATGGTCGGGGCGTTCGGAATCGGCGAGGCAGCGATCTCGATCAGTTCACCCGCCAACGAGCGCCGGTTCCACGAGTACACGATCCGCCGCACAGGCGCGATCACGGGGGCGTTGACACGCATGAACGTCGGCGATCAGTTCTGGGTGCGCGGGCCGTTCGGCACGCCCTGGGACCTCGATCTCGATGGTCGCGACATTCTGATCGCGGCCGGGGGGATCGGCCTGGCGCCACTGCGCTCGGCGATCTACGCCGTGCTGAAGTATCGCGAGCGGTACGGCAAGGTGGCGCTCGTGGTGGGCGCCCGCAGCTCGGCACAGCTGCTGTACGCCAACGAGTACGAGCCCTGGCGAGAGCACGGACTGGCGGTGTTCGGCACGATCGACACCCCCGAACCGGGCTGGTCGGGTCGGGTCGGGTTCGTCCCCGACGTGGTCGAGCAGCTCGGTCTGGCCGGGGCGCAACACGAGTGCGTTGCTGTGCGGCCCGGACATCATGATGCAGCTCACGGCTGAGCGCCTGCTCGCCGCCGGCGTGCCCGACGACGAGATCCAGGTCACGCTCGAGCGCAACATGCAGTGCGGCAACGGTCTCTGCGGCCATTGCCAACTCGGCCCGCTCGTGGTGTGTCGCGACGGTCCGGTGGTGCGGTGGCCGGCGGTCGCTTCATCGCTGATGGTGAAGGAGTTGTAACCCCCATGCAACACACCAGTTCACCCCCGATCGTGTGGCCCGACAGCTTGAATGACGGCAGACCGCCCTCGTTGGCGGTGTGGAAGTTCGCCTCGTGCGATGGTTGCCAACTGAGCCTGCTCGACTGCGAGGACGAGTTGCTCGCCGTGGCCGGACGGGTCGCCATTTCGTACTTCCCCGAGGCGACGACGGCGATGGTCGCTGGGCCCTACGACGTGTCGCTGGTGGAGGGTTCGATCACCAACGCACACGACGCCGAACGAATCCAGGAGATTCGTCGCCAGTCTCGACTGCTGGTGACGATCGGTGCGTGCGCAACGGCCGGGGGCATCCAGGCCTTGCGCAACGGGCGCGATGTCGATGGCTTCACCTCGATCGTGTACGCCCATCCCGAGTACATCACCACGCTCGCTACGTCGACGCCGATCGCCGACCACGTCCCGGTCGACCTCGAGCTGCGCGGTTGCCCGATCGATCGCGGCCAACTGCTGCAGACGCTGGCCGCCGTTCTCAATCGACATGCGCTGCGGCTCCCCACGACGAGCGTCTGCGTCGAGTGCAAGGCCCGCTCGACGACGTGTGTGATGGTGGCCCACGGCACCCCGTGTCTCGGTCCGATCACGCAGGCCGGGTGCGACGCCCTGTGCCCCTCGTTCCATCGCGGGTGCTACGGCTGCTTCGGCCCGATGGAGAGTCCCAACATCGCCGCCCTGCGAGCACAGCTCGGACTGCTCGGGCTCGACGGGCTCGGCATCGACCGCCTGCTCAACACGTTCAACACGGCAGCCTTCGCCGAACTCGACCCCGGTCCGATCGATGAGGGGGATTCGACATGACCCACAAGACCCTCAACCTCAACGTGCCGACCCTCACCCGAGTCGAGGGCGAGGGTGCCATGCACGTCACCGTCGACGACGGTGAGGTCACCGACGTCAAACTCGAGATCTATGAACCGCCGCGCATGTTCGAGGCGTTCCTGCGCGGTCGCGGCTACTCCGAACCGGTCGACATCACCGCCCGGATCTGTGGGATCTGCCCGGTCGCCTATCAGATGAGCGCCGCCCACGCGATCGAATCGATCGCCGGGGTGCATCCGAGTGGGGCGATCCGCGAGCTGCGTCGACTGCTGTACTGCGGCGAATGGATCGAGAGCCATGTGTTGCACATGGCGTTCCTGCACGCACCCGACTTCGTCGGGGTCGACTCGGGGATCGAGATCGCCCAACTCCACCCCGAGCTGATGGCGGAGGTATTGCACCTCAAGAAGACCGGCAACCGGATCCTGGATGTGGTCGGCGGGCGCCCGATCCACCCCGTCAACGTGCGTCTCGGTGGGTTCTACCGAGCACCCACTCGGGCCGAACTCGAGGTGCTCAGCCCTGATCTGGAGCGCGCCCATGCCGGTGCGCTGGCGTTGCTGCGTTGGGTCGCCACGTTCGAGTATCCGTCGATCCCCGGCAGGCTCGCCGCCGAGACCGAGTACGTGTCCCTGCGACACGAGCACGAGTACCCGTTCAACGAGGGACGGATCGTGTCGAACCTGGGGCTCGACATCGACGTCGCCACATTCGGTGAACGCGTGACCGAGTATCACGTAGCCCACTCGACGGCCCTGCATGCCGTGCTCGACACCGCCCGCGGACCGGGTCAGCGATACCAGACCGGGCCGCTGGCGCGCTGGATGAACAGCGCCGACCTGGTGCCTCCGTCGGTGCGTGCCGTTGCCGACGAGTTGGGCGTCGCCAAGGTCGAGACCAATCCGTTTCGCAGCATCTTGGTGCGCGGCCTGGAAACCCTGTGGGCGATCGAGGAGGCGCAGCGGATCATCGGCTCGTATCACCCCCCGGACCGGCCGGCGTTGGAGGTGCCGGCCGTCGCCGGTGTCGGCCACGGGTGCACCGAGGCGCCACGCGGCATCTTGTACCACCGCTACGAGATCGACGCCGCCGGCACGATCACCGACGCTGTGATCATCCCCCCGACTTCCCAGAACCAGGACGCGATCGAGACCGACCTGCGCGACTTCGTCGCCTCCCACCTCGACCTCGACGACCACACGCTCGGGCACCGTTGCGAGCAGGTGATCCGCAACTACGACCCGTGTATCTCGTGCGCCACCCACTTCCTGCGGTTCACGATCGACCGCCGAGGTTCATGAGCAGGGTGATGTCCGGCCGATCCCGCTTGCTCGTGATCGGGGTCGGCAACCGCGACCGCGGCGACGACGCGGTCGGTCCGATCGTGTGCGACCTGATCGCCGAGCTGGCGCTGCCCGACATCGCCACGATCGTGTTCGAGGGCTCGGTGCTCGACTTGCCGATCGCACTGGTCGGCGACCGACCGTGTCGTGATCGTCGACGCCGCCGAACCGACCGGCAGACCTGGTCGCGTGACGGAGGTCGATGTTCTGGCCCAGCATCTGAGCGCCCCGTCGGCGCTGTCCACCCACACGATCGACGTCGGCGCAGCAATCGAGTTGGCGCGAGCATTGGATCGGCTGCCGGCGGCGCTGACCGTGATCGGCATCGAAGCCGAAGCGTGCGAGTTCGGCGAACCCCTCACCCCAGCCGTCCGACAAGCGGCCACCCAGGTAGCCGCAGCCCTCCATCAGCTGGAGCGATAACCACCCCAGATGTAGCCATCGCTCCAGCTGAACGGGAGCGGTGATCCGGGTAGTGGTCAGTCGGCGTGGAGGTCGGCGAGTTGGTGGGTGGTGACTCGTTGCAGGCACGCCAGTTGACGCGGGTCGAGACGTTCACAGATCCAGTCCCAATGGATCGCCACGACGTCGCCGGGCTCGACCGGGAACGGTGAGTCGACGTGTTCGACCACTGGCTCCCCGAACAGCAACCGGCTCCCCGACCACACCAACGGCAGACGCCGCACCAACACGCGGCCGTCCGTGGCGTCGTCGACGTGGCCGAGCACGGTGGCCCAGCTGATCCGGCAGCGATCGATGATGCGCAGCGGTTCATCGACGACACCGTCTCGCAGCAGCCCGGCCCACGGCATCACGTGCATCACGTGGAACGAATGATGGGCGACACCGCCGGGAATCGAGGCGTCGATCTGGCGCCATGAGGCGCCGGCGCGACGCCGAAAGCGGGCATCGATCGAGTTCCCGAAGTCGTGCACCGAGACATGGTCGAGCAACTCGTTGCCGATCCAGTACGCCTCGACGACCTCGGCGTCGAGCGGATCGACCCGGCGATTGGCGCCGGCCAACAACTGGAGATACGGGTATGCACCCTCGAACCCGGCGGCGATGTCGCGCAGCCCCGGGTCGTCGTGGCCTCGGGTGTAGTGAGCCAACTCCCCACCGTCACCTGGGCCGCAGTAGCCAAGTCGATTCGGAGGGAAGGCGAACCGGGCGAATCGCACTGGCCCCGACGTGGTCGCCAACGCCGCCGTCACGTCACGACCGGACGTCGCGGTACCGACCGCAGGCCAGAGGCGGCGACTCCGAGCGCCCCCAATGCGATCAACACG
Source organism: uncultured Acidimicrobiaceae bacterium (assembly GCA_963700265.1). Taxonomy (GTDB): domain Bacteria; phylum Actinomycetota; class Acidimicrobiia; order Acidimicrobiales; family Ilumatobacteraceae; genus Ilumatobacter. The sequence continues at coordinate 40,353 of CAVOWX010000023.1, forward strand.
TAGCCGTACGAATCAACGGTCAGTGGCACACCGCGGAACCCCGAGTTCAGCAACCCGGTGATGACGGCACCGAGCACCAACACGGCCGTGACGTCGACGGCCGGCGCCAGGGCCAGGGCCGAGTACCAGGTGGCGACGAAGGCGGCCAGCGTGACACCTGTCAACACCAGCCAAGCCCACTGGTTCACGGCAAACCCTCCGAGCTCACCGAGATCACCCTTGATCGTCAGCCAGCCGACCAGCAGCACGCTGCCGCCGACCATCCGACTGGCTGCGGCGATCTGAGACGGCACACCGACCAACAGTCGCTTGACGATCAACACCTCGACCGCCCAGCACAGCGTGGCGCCGAGTACCAAGAACTCGGCCGAGCCGAACCTCGCTGCACCGAGGCCGCCGGTCAGCATCAGATGGCCCACCACCAACAGGCCGATCGCAGCGGCGTGGACCGCCGTCACCCGCTCCCTGAGCGCGATCGTGGCCCCGATCGCCACCCACACGACCAGCGTCTTGTGGATGAAGGCGGCGTTGGTCGAGGTCGCTCGCGCCAACCCCTCGAAGAACAACACGAACGGCACCGCCCCTCCGAGCACGGCGACGACGGCCAACTTCAGGATCGCCGGCGGCGGAACTGATCGGGCAAAGGACCGCACCGAACCGACCGAGGTCATCGCCGCGGTGGCGATCAGAACGATCAGCAGGGTCGCGCCGGCGATCAGGTTCTTGGCCGTCGTGTACACCGTGGCGTCGTCGAAGCGTTGAACGGCCAGTCCGTTCGCAAACACAGCACCACCACTGACCAGCGCGGCGACGAACGCCAACCTGATCCCCTTGCTGCGCCGCTCGTCGGTGTTCATCCGGTGACCTCCGTCGTTGTTTCGAGCCGTGAAGTTCGCTGCCCGTTGGGCGGGCGCGGCTGTGGGTCGTGTTCGAGCGCCATGCCGATCGAGACCATCACGCGGTCACCGGGCGTCACCTGTCGTGCCTTCGGCAACCAGGACTGCCAGCGAGACTTGGCGCGTGGTGTCGTCACCGAAGCGAACGATCGCTCGGCCGACATCGATCAACTGGACAACGGTCCCGTACTCCCCGAGACACACAGCGAACCTCCTCACCCTCCAGTCAGCCAGCCCTGGGGCGCAGCGACCAGTGTCGAACGTCCCGAACCCCTCCGGGGAAACCACGGTCGAACGTTCTTGAAAACTGCGCGATAGTGGACGGGTGGAGGATGGGCCCACGGATCTCGTGCCGGATCAGCGCGTCGAGCCGCGGGCAGCGGGCGCACGGAGAGTGTTGCCGTCCGGTTTCGTCACATTCGTCCTCACCGACATCGAGGGGTCGACCAGGCTGCTGAAACGCCTGCCGGAACTCGCCCCCGATCTGTTCGATCGCCACGACGAAATCCTCCGCTCGGCATGGCTGGACACCGGCGGGCACGAGGTCAGCACCGAGGGCGACTCGTTCTTCGTTGCGTTCTCGGACACCGGGGACGCGATGGTTGCGTGTTCGCTGGCTCAGGCACGGTTGGCCGCCGAGCCTTGGCCCGATGGCGAGCAGGTCAGGGTTCGGATGGGGATCCACGCCGGCATCGCTGCCCAGCGCGGCGACAACTACATCGCACTGTCCATCCATCAGGCGGCCCGTGTCTCGTCCGCCGCCCACGGGGGGCAGGTGTTGATCACCGACACGGCCGCCCGACGTTCGCAGCCACCTCCCGACGGTCGGTTGGTGCCGCTGGGAAGATTCCGGTTGCGCGACTTCGACGAACCCGAGTTGCTGTTCCGGCTGGATACGGCCGGGGTCGAACCCAACGAGCAACCGATCCGTGCGACCCCGGCCGAGGGGCACAATCTGGTCAAACCCGCGACCACGTTGATGGGCCGCGACACCGACGTCGCCGGGATCACACCGCTGCTCGGCTCGGGCCGCACCATCACGCTCACCGGGCCAGGCGGGGTGGGCAAGACGCGCCTGGCCACCGAAATCGGACTGGCGGTCGGCGCCGACTGGCCCGATGGCGTGTGGATGGTCGAACTCGCTGACATCGGCGACTCGGCCCTCATCGCCGACACGGTGGCAAATGCAATCGGCGCCCGAAGCGGCGACTCATCGACTCGCTGGGACGACGTCATCGACCATCTGGTCGATCGGCGGGCACTCGTGATTCTCGACAACACGGAACACCACCTCGAGGCATGCGCCGGGGCCGTGATCGACCTCATCACCCGCTGCGACCAAGTCGGTGTGTTGTCGACCGGGCGAGAACCGCTGAAGATTCCGGGCGAGATGACTTACCGCGTCGCCCCGCTCGGCATGCCGGCCAGCGACGACCGCGATCAGGCAAGGATCGAACAGTCGGCAGCGGTCCAGCTGTTCTGTGATCGGGCGCGGCTCGCCCAGCCCAACTTCCAGCTCGATACGCAATCGGCGCGCGACGTCGCCAGCATCTGTGCTCGCCTCGACGGCCTTCCTCTGGCACTGGAGATCGCCGGCGCTCGGGTCGGCGTGCTCAGCCTGCGTGAGATGTTGGCAGGACTCAACGATCGGTTCCAGCTCCTCAAGAGTCAAGATCGCACGTTGCCAGAGCGACAGCGCACCCTGGAGGGCCTCCTGGATTGGAGCTATCGCCTGCTCGCCGACGACGAGCGGGCGGCGTTGCGGCGACTGGCCGTATTCGGCGGCAGCTTCTCGATCGATGCCGCCAGCCAGACCGTGGCGGCCGACGAGATCGCAGCCGAGCACGTCGCCGAGCTCGTGTGGGCGCTCGTCGACAAGTCGCTGGTGGTGGCCGACCTCACCGAATCGGAGACCCGGTATCGCCTCCCGGAAAGCCTACGCGACTATGCCCGGCGGCTACTCGACCAGCTCGGCGAGACGGCTGCGGCCGCCTCACGCCTGGCGAGTTGGGCGCTCGAATGCTGCGGACCCTGGATGACGACCGACCGGCGTTGGATCGGTCGAGTCGGCACCGAGCTCGCCAACATACGCGGGTTGGTCACCCTGCTCGCATCGACCGAGCCAGAGATCGCCCAGCAACTGGCATTGAGCATCGGCCTCTATCACCATTCGTTGCAGTCGTTCACGACGGCGATCGACGAGCTGACGCGGGCCACTGCCGAGTTGCCCGCCCCGACGCCCACTCGGGTGACGCTGCTCACGTCGTTGGCCGACCTCCATCTCCGTCGATCAGATGTCGTCGCCGCACGAGGCCTGCTCGACTCGGCCACCGAACTGCAATCTCTCGTCGGCCCACCCGAGTGGGCGGACGCGGCAGTCGAGCGGACACGTGGGGAGATCGAGATCCGGCACGGCAATCTGGACGCCGCACGCGAGATCGCCGAACGCTCACTCGCCGGCGAGCTTTCGGAGCAAGGGAAGTCGCGCATGTGGAACCTGCTCGGCATCGTGCACTACACATCCGGCGACATCCGTGCGGCGGCGACCGCCTTTCAGCACGAACTCGACGGATACACACGAAGTGGCCATGAAGCGAAGATGGCCAGCGCCCACGGCAATGTCGCCGAGGCCGCGATGCAGTTGGGGGATCCCGCAACCGCCGCCCACCATCAGTTGCAGTGTCTCGAACTGGCGATTGCGCTCGGCCAGCCGATCATGTTGGCGTTCTCGTGCATCCTCGCCTCCCGTCTGGCTGGCGATCAGGGCGAATGGAACCTCGCTGTCACGCTGCAGTCGAGCGCCGATGCCGTACTGGCGGCGACCGGTCATGCTCTCTATGCCTTCGATGTCGACGACAAGCAGGCCTTCATGGAGAGTGCTCGCGCATCCCTGGGTGACATCGCGTTCGGACAGGAGGTTGCAGCCGGCGCGGCACTCGAGGTGGCCGAAGCGACCGAGCTGGCGACACGAGTGCTCACCACCGTCTCGTCTGCCGACTCGGATCGTGACGGCAACCACATTTCAGGAACAGAACAAAGGAGTAGGCGATGACCGAACACGGACCATGCTGCGACCCGGCCAAGCTTCCGAAGGGCCCGTGGGGCCTGGACGGAGGCCGCCGACGCCGACACCAGGTTGCCTTTTCGGGAACGCGGTGGTGGATTCGCCTACCGACCGGTTCACATCCATTGCCACGACAGTCGTTCGCTCGATATCACGAGGAGCTACCTCGACCGACGTGGGCTGAACAGGATCGAGCCCGAGTCCGAGCCCGACGAACTCGAGTCTGGCCAATACTCTGACGAGCCAATCGTCGGCACTGATTACGACGACGGAGAACACGAACACTTGGTCACGCTGGGTGACGGCCCCACGGTCGACATCGAGTTCTTCATCGACGAGTTGCTCGACCTGGGCGCCAGCTGCGAACCGAACTACGTGCTGTTCAACGATGCCGGACCGTCGCCATCTGACGGTGGGTGTGGGTGCGCATGCGGATTCGGCGGGAATCCGATCTACGCCAGCCCGATCTACGCCAGTTCTGTCGGGGCGAGCGGGCAGTTCGCCAGCCCGATCTATGCCAGCCCGATCTATGCCAGCCCGATCTATGCCAGCCCGATCTACGCCAGCCCGATCTACGCCAGCAAGTACAAGACCGAGGGCATGCGCTCGAACAGCGCCCGCCCGGTTGCCAAGCCCAAGATCGCCACCGTCACACTGCCGACGACGACGTCGGTTCGGGCGATCGTGCTCGACACCGGGATCGCTGCCGAACAGTGGCGGCCGCCGCTGCTGACAGGGTTGACACATGCGTGCGGCGATGATCCGCCCGACATCGACGGTGACCAGAGACTCGACCCGGCAAGCGGTCACGGCACGTTCGTCGCCGGAATCATCGAACAACTGGCAACGGGCGCCGACCTCTGGGTGCGGCGCGTGCTGTCATCGTTCGGGGACGGCGACATCGCCACCGAGATCGTTCCGATGCTGTACTGCCTCCTGGGCAACGGCCTGCTCGGTCCGGACACGGTGCTCAACCTGTCGTTCGGGGGGTATGCCGATCGACGGATGCGCTCGCTGGCGCGCGCCATCCGACGTGTGCAACGTACTGGTGCTGTCGTGGTTGCATCAGCCGGGAACGACGCCACCTGTCGACCGGCCTACCCCGCCTGTCTGCCCGGTGTGGTCGGTGTCGGCGCACTCGACGACCACGGCCCGGCCCCGTACTCGAATCACGGGCCCTGGGTTCGGGCGTGTGCGCCTGGCACCGATCTGGTGAGCGCCTTCTACGACGGCACCAACACCGCGTTGCCGGTGCTCGACCAGCCCGTGCCGCCGCTCCCCGGCAGCGGAGAACCGGTCGTCTACGAGGGGTGGGCGCGCTGGACCGGAACATCGTTCGCTGCGCCGGTCGTCACGGCCGCACTCATTCGCCACATGGCGATGACCGGCTCGACCGCCAAGGGCGCCGTTGCAGCCGTGATCGACGCCCCAGGGCTGTTCCGGATACCCGGGCTCGGCACCGTCGTCAACATGGTCACGCCGACACCCGACGAGCCATAGGTACGCGGCTCACAATCCGTCGTCGGCAGGGATCACGGCGATCGGGCAGCGGGCGTGGGTCAGTGCATGGCGCAGTGGCTGGGTGGCGTGTGAGTGGCCCGTGACCGCCGAACGGTGGTGACCGATCACCAGCAACGACGCATTGGCACTGGCCTCGACCAGTCGTACGGCGGGCAGACCGGCCGGTGCCGACACGCCGATCGGCAACTCGTGCTGCGTCATCGCCTGCACCTCCGTGGCGAACTCGTCGAGGTCCTCACGTGTCCACTCGGCACGCTTGGTGGGGTCGATGTAGAAGGCGAGCAGACTGAGCAGTCCGTCGACCTGGAACACCGGGCCCTCTCCCGTCGCTCGCACCAGACCGACACCGATGTCACGTTCGTCGGCCAGCTGTGCCGCCCAGCGAACGGCGGCGTCCGTGGCCGCACCGTGCCCGATCCCGACGATGATCGGCCCGTCGCCTTCGAGGCCGGCTGCCGCCTCATCGGGCACCACGATCAGTGGACACGCCGCCGACTTCATCAGGCGACGGGTCGTGCTGCCGACCGTCTTGGGCATCGCTCGCAGCGGAACGTGGGCACCCACCACGATCGCGTCGGCACGCCATTCGACGGCGGCGATCGTGAGCGCCTCCGCTGCCGTGCCGGCGACAGCGGTGGCGGTGACGGATGCGACGCTGTCACGGATGCTGTCGGTCCAGACCGTCTCCAGTTGGCGCTGCAACAGATGGAGATAGGTCACCCGCCCCCTGGGAGGCGGAACGGTTGCCAACTCGGTCGGTGGCGACACAGCGGACACGGCATGGATCCGACCCTGTGGACCCACGGCGGCAGCCGCCCATTCGAGGGCGAGTTGCGACGACGGTGCGCCGTTCACGCCGACCACGAGGTTTCTCATCATGACCTCCCTCGTTCGACCTGTTGTGCTTCCATCATCCGCCGCCGGTCGAGTCGGGTGCAGAGCCCAAGGTCACAGCCGCCACCGTGTCAGCGCAACGCTGGTTCGCCGATCGATCAACTCACGCAGCACGTCGACCGGCCAGCGAGCCGCTCCGGACCCACACTCCGGCGATCGCCAAGGTCAGCACCGACGCTGCAAGCAGGACCTCGCTGCTGGCCGCGTTCCGATCCTGGAGTGCGGCCACCACCGCCCAGGTGAAGCAGCCGAGCGCCATCACGATCAGGCACCGGAACCCCCACCGCCGACACATCGACCGGGTCCACGTGGCGGACGGTGGCACCACGCTCGCCGCCGCCAGCGACACATGAAACACGGTCAACGAGGCAGCGGCCGCGATCGACCACGGCGTGGTCACGTCGTCGACGGTCGCCAACCATTCGATACCGATCAGCACGACGACGAGCAGTCCGATCGGGCCATCGGGAACGACGACGCACACCAGAGCGAGCACGACGATCACGAACTTGACGATCGGAAGCGTGTCATCGGCGGCCGCCATCGTGCAGCCGAGGGCGACCAGCGCGCTGGCCCCGATCATCACCCGAAGCAACAGGCCGACGCCTCGTGCCCGCGTCAACAACGACCAGGCCTCGGAGTTGCCCGCCTCGCTGACGGGGCTCGCCAGGCTCATGACGATCGCCCGATCCGAGTTCCGGTGCGGCGGTGCAACCCGCGCAAGACGAGATCGAGACTGCCCGGACCGCTCCACGGCACGACGGCGATGCCGCCCTCTCTGACCGCCCGGATCTGGCGCTCGCGCTTCGAGTCGCTCGATCCGCCAGGCGAGGGCGACGTACGGATCACCGGGTTGTTCATCGGCGATATCGGCGGGAAGGCAGTCGATCACGATCACGCCAAGTCCACGGTCGGCCAGGCTGCGCGCCCGCTGCAAGGAGCGCGATGACGTCAGCGGTGACAACATCACCACGAGAGCGCCAGAGGACAGTCCGGGCGGCAACCGCCCGTCGTCGATCACGGCGTGTGCCGGTTCGATGCTCGCCATCCCCTCCAGCAGACGCCGCAGATGACGGAACCCGGACCCTGGCGGAACGCGCTGCACGCGGCGGGCACCGATCATCACGAGTGCCACACGGTCGCCGATTCTGACGAAGTGTTCGGCGATCGCCGCCGCTGCTCGCACGGAGATGTCGAGGCTGGAGGACCGACCTTCGATGCCACCGCTGACGCCGATGTCGTCGAAGGCGTCGATCATCAACACGACGTGACGGTCGTTGTCGGCCCACGTCGTCGTGACGTGCAGTTCGCCGGTCCGCAACGACCGTGGCCAATGGATCCGACGCAATCGATCACCTTGTTGGAACGGGCGGATACTGGCGAACTCGCTGCCACTGCCGTATCGAGGCGCGCGGTTCACGCCGACCAGACCCGGCACGTGCACGGGCGGCGCGGCGGCGTCGAACCGCGACGGCTGCGGCATCGTGACGAGCCGGTGCTGCTGCGCCCACGACCGTGATGCCCAACGAAAGCCTCCCCACGCACTCGATGCCACCACCAGCGCAGGGCCGATCTGATGACAACCCCATCGCGTCGGCCGGACGACGAGCGCCAACCGCTCGACGCCGTCGTCAGCCAAGCTGACCGCCGTCTGACCATCGACGGGTCGACGCTCCACCCACGTCGGCGTATCGAGCACGACGGCCACATCGTCGATCCGTTGCTCCGGATCGTCGATGGCGATGTGCCAGGTGGTCGCCTCACCCTCGCCCACGGTGTCATGGCCGATCGATTGACCGACGACCGGAGACTGCGTCGGTCGCAGCATCGCCGACGAGACGGCGATGGCGACGAACGGGGTCGCCAGCACGAGCAGGTCGGGACGGCGCGCCAACACCGCGGTCAACGCCAACATCAGGCCAGCCAGCACGGCGCGGGCGTGGGCCGGTGTCGGCCGCCACTGGTCGGCCAGCTTCACGGTTGCCGACGCGCCGCCCGGTGCCGGCGTCGGCACCGACGCCAGGACCTCGTCGGTCACCGTGGTTCCGGTCGCCTTGGTCAGCCACAGTTCTGGTTTGACGGTGATCCGATGCGCCAGCACCGACGGGCGCGACAGCCTTGACGTCCTCCGGAGTGACGTAGTCGCGACCGTTGATCAGGCTGTGTGCCCGGGCGCACAGCAACAGCGCCAACGAGCCGCGCGGCGAGGCGCCGATCTGCACGTGCGGATGCTGCCGTGTTGCGACGGCCAGGTCCACGCAGTAGCGCCCGACATCAGCGTCGACCGTCACCATTTCCACGGCCGCCTGCATGGCGAGCAGCGTCTCGCGGTCGACGACGGTCCGCAACTGCTGGGCCTCTTCGCCGCGTCCGATTCGCCGCGACAGCACTTCCCACTCCTCTTCGGGCGTCGGATAGCCGAAGCTGACCCGTAGCAGGAAGCGGTCGAGCTGCGCCTCGGGGAGCGGGTATGTGCCCTCGTACTCGACCGGGTTGGCGGTGGCGAGCACGACGAACGGCGGTGCCAGTTCGAACGTTTCACCCTCGACGGTGATCTGGCGTTCCTGCATCGCTTCCAGCAGGGCGGCTTGTGTTTTGGGAGGCGTGCGATTGATCTCGTCCGCCAGCAGCAAGCCGGTGAACAGCGGACCTCGACGGAACACGAACTCTGTCGTCCGTTGGTCGAACACGAACGAGCCGGTCAGGTCGGCAGGCAACAGGTCGGGAGTGAACTGGGCCCTGGTGAACTGCAGCCCGAGCGTCTGGGCGAACGAGCGCGCCGCCAGTGTCTTGCCAAGCCCGGGCAGATCCTCCAAGAGCACGTGGCCGCCCGCCAGAACGCCGCACAGCACCAGGGCCAGCTCGTCGCCTCTTGCCGACGACAGCCCGGTCGACCTCGGCGAGCACTTCGCCGGCCAATCGCGTGCGGTTCCGATGTCGATCGACGTGGTCATGGCAGCCTCCGGTTCACAGCGACTCGATATCGGTGAGGATCAGTCGCAACTCGCTGGGGACGACTTGGCGACGTCGTTGGCCGGCGATCACTCGGCGCAATCGCGGTGTCAACACCGCTGTTGCGGCGGCCGGGTCCACAGCTCGATCGATTTGGTGGCCAGCGAGCAAACGCTCGTCGATCACGTCGACCAACGTGTCGTGCAGCGAGGTCGATCCGGACCATGCGGCCCCATGGATCTGTCGACGCAGCGATGCCCCGAGCGGATCGCTGGTAGCGGGTTCGAGAGATCTCGCCGGTCGGCTGGTCCACTCGACAGCGCACAGTTCGCTCGCCAGATCGATCGTGACGACGATCGTTGCCACCACGGCGGCGACCACCGCGAACAGCAACAGCACGGCGGGACTCGCATCGCTGGCCCACAGTCCGATCCAGAGCACCACCACACACCGACGGTCAACAACAGGCGCGACTCGGTCATCGTGACGACCTCGACTCGGCCGCCCAGTGCCTCGCCGACACGGCGGAGCGCGACGTACCGCTCGGTCGCGATCGTCGTCACCCAATGCGTGCCCGGAGAAGCGGGCCTCCCGGTACAGCGCCGCCAGCTCACCGATCGGGTCGCGGATCGATCGAGGACGATGCCACGACCCGCTCCACGTACTCGGCAGATGTCTCGGCCATCAACCGCGGCCACCCCGCCTCGCCGACGTCGTGTTCGAGTTGCATCCAGCACGCCACGATCGCGTTGCGTGGCGCACCACCCGACAACGCCTGTCGGGCAGCGTCCAGGTCGAGATCGAGTTGTCGGTTCGGAACCTCCGGCAACGCCTCGAAGCGACCCAGATTGAAACGTCGTCCACCGCCGAGCCGAATCCGGATCCAGGACAAGCGCGGCAGCATCGCCAGCCTCACAAAGGCCGCAACGAAGACGACGAGCAGCACGATGCCGACGACATCGAACACGTCGCCGAGCCACGGCCACCCGTCGCCGCCACGGTCGGCGGGCGGCTGCCAGGTCGATTGCTCGATCGGTCCGGAAGGAACGACGGAACGGCCCTCGGTCGGCGCCGGGTTGACCCAGATTCGCACTGGTCCTGACGACGCTGCCAGCGCAGCCACCGCCATGACGAGCCCGGTGACAGCCCAGACCGCGGCCTTGCGTCTGTCCACGCCCCGAATGTAGCAACACGGCGTTGACCAGCTTGAAGCCATCGACCAGCGGTTCGGTCGGCGTCGACTCGATTGGCGACCCCTGACTAGCGTTGGTGAATCCGGCTAACCGAGGGGAACCCCATGAGTGACGCAGTGCTGTACGAGGTCAACAGAGCGGTCGCCGTCATCACCCTCAATCGACCCGATCGGCTCAACGCCTGGAACGACGACCTTCACGAGGGCTACTTCACGGCGCTCGATCGGGCCGCAGCCGACTCCGAAGTTCGCGTGATCGTGGTCACCGGTGCCGGCCGAGGCTGGTGCGCCGGTGCCGACATGGACGTGCTGCAAGGGATCCAAGGTGGCGCTGACTCGCAGTCGGCCGGGGCGATGAGCAGATCGACGTGGGATCACACCCACGCCATGACGATCCCGAAGCCGGTGATCGCCGCCATCAACGGCGCCTGTGCGGGGCTCGGCTTCGTGCATGCCCTGGCCTGCGATCTCCGGTTCGCCGCCGCAGGCGCCAAGTTCACCTCCTCCTTCAGTCGTCGCGGCTTGATCGCCGAACACGGCTGCTCATGGACGCTGCCGCGCCTCGTCGGCCAAGCGGTAGCGCTCGACATCTTGCTCTCGGGTCGCGTGTTCCTTGCCGAGGAGGCCGAGCAGATGGGGATCGTCAATCGAGTGTTCGCACCCGAGTCGCTGCTCGGCGAGACACTCGCCTACGCCAACGATCTCGCCATCAACGCCTCTCCGGCTTCGATGGCGGCGATCAAGATGCAGGTCTACACCCATCCGTCGATGTCGATCGGCGAGGCGCTCACCGACGCCAACCGGTTGATGCACGAGTCGTTCACCCGACCCGATTTCAAAGAGGGGGTCGCCAGCTTCGTCGAAAGGCGCCCCCCAGCCTTCCCGCCCGTGTAGCGGAGTGGTGTCCGGCACCTTTCCGTTACACGCAGAACTCGTTGCCTTCGGGGTCGGCCAAGGTGACCCATTCGTGCGGGCCTTGGCGGCCGCCACCGATGATGGTTGCGCCGCGCTCGACCAGGTCGTTGCGCAGTGCTTCGAGATCCGACGTCGTCGGGCGCACGTCGAGGTGGACCCGGTTCTTCACCGTCTTCGGCTCGCTGACCAGCTGGAACAGCAACCGGGTATGTCCCAAGCCTGGTTCGCCGGCCGGGACGATCGCCGCCCCCTCGCGCCATACCAGCGCACCCCGATAGGTGCGTGTGTCGGCGTCGGTGGCGTGGCCCTGCTCGATCATCGATCGGATGAAGCCCTCGTCCTGAGGCTCGACCTCCCAGCGCAGGGTCTCGGCCCACCACGCCGCGAGTTCGTGCGGGTCGGCACAGTCGACCGTGATCTGCACGGCGAAACTGGCGGACCCTTCGACAATCTTCTCGGAAACCATGCACCGACCGTAGTGCGCACGCTCCGAGCCCGACGGCGGGTCGAGTTTCGGTCAGACTGACGAGATGAGTGAGCACCCGTTGGAGTTGTCGGCCCGCATGATCGATTCGGGCGTGGTGGACACGCCACCGAACCGGATCACCCAGGAACTGTCCGAACTGGCCGACGGTGTGGCGATGATCGAGTCGTTCAGCCACGTCGTGCTCGTCGACACCGGCGACGGACTGGTCGCCTTCGACGCCAGCGGCGCCCAATCCGGACCGGCGGTGGTGAAATCGCTGCGAGCCTGGTCCGACGACCCGGTCCACACGCTGGTCTATACCCACGGGCACGTCGACCACGTCGGTGGCTCGCGTTCATTCGCCGCCGACGCCAGCGATCACGGTCGCCCGACGCCGCGGGTACTCGGGCACGAGCGGGTGATTCCGCGGTTCGACCGCTACGAGCAGACGAAGGGCTACAACGTCACGATCAACCTGCGCCAGTTCGGCGGGGCAGCCAGAGCGGCCGGACAGCTTGGCGATCTGCCGTTCCTGCCACGCGGCACGTTGCGTCCCGATCTCACCTACGCCGACCAGATGACCGAGCGAATCGGCGACATCGACTTCGAATACAACTACTGCAAGGGCGAGACCGACGACCACACCTGGACGTGGATCCCGAAACACAAGATGATCAGCGCCGGCGACCAGTTCATCTGGAACTTCCCGAACTGTGGCAACCCACAGAAGGTGCAGCGCTATCCGATCGAATGGGCCGAGTCGCTGCGGGCGATGGCCGCCAAAGACGCCGAGTTGTTCGTGCCGGCGCACGGCCTGCCGATCGCCGGACGGGACCGCATCCGACAGTGTCTCTACACGGTGGCCGGCACCCTCGACACGCTGGTCGGCCAGGTGCTCGACGCCATGAACTCGGGGGCGACGCTCGACGAGATCGTCCACAGCGTGTCGGTGCCGGCCGAGACACTGGCGCTGCCCTATCTCCGGCCACTGTACGACGAGCCCGAGTTCGTGATCCGAAACATCTGGCGCCTGTTCGGCGGCTGGTACGACGGCAACCCGGCGCGGCTCAAGCCCCCGTCCGACACCGCCGTCGGCACCGAGGTGGCGGCGCTGGCCGGCGGAGTCGACAAGTTGATCGAGCGGGCGACCGAACTGTCAGCGCTCGGACGACCATCGTCTGGCCTGCCAGTTGATCGAGTACGCCGTCGCCGCAGAACCCGAGTCGCATGCCGTGCACGAGGCCCGTGCCGCGATCTACGCCGCCCGCCGTTCGACGGAGACGTCGCTGATGGCCAAGGGCATCTACCTGTCGGCCAAAGCCGACTCCGAACAGGTGCTGACCGGTGAGGTGCCGCCGGTCAAAATGGTCCTCAACATCGGTGAGTAAGGATCGAGCCAGGCTGGGCCAGCCAGGTCGCCACTGGACCACTCACGGGGCCGGGTGCGACAGCGCTTGGTCGACCAACGCTTGTTCCTCGGCGGTTGCCGGGACTCGTGGCGTGATCGCACCGTCCTCGACGAGGTCGTCGAGGTCGCTGATCCGAACGTCGGCGCTGAAGAAGATCATCCATTGGCTGGGGTCGACCGTCGACCGCTCCGGCGAGCCGGCCACCAGTGAGAAGATGTTGCGTTCGGCCGCACCACCGTCTCAACACCAACCCCGCCGTCCCCGTCGCCGAGTTGGTTCATGCAACAAACCGGGTGGGCTGGTGATCCTGATGGAGCCGGGGGTTCGAAGGCTGAGGCGCGGTCACGACAAGGTCACCCACACCGCCCGACGGTTCAGCCGCAACGACCTGAGCGATCTGGCGCAGCAAGCCGACCTGGAGATCGTGCGCTCGACTGGGGCCTACTCGTTCCTGATCCCCCCAGCGGCCGTCTTGGCGCTGCTCGAACGCGGCAAGCAGACCAGCGATGTCGGACGCAACGAGTCGGGGCTGGGCGGTGTGATGGCGCTGTTGGCACGTGTCGAACGGGCGCTGCTTCGACGCATCAACCTCCCGACAGGGCTGTCGGTGATCGTGCTCGCCCGCAAACCGGTCACCGGTTGAGCACCGCCATCGATTTCGGGTGGGCTACGACGACAGCGGTTCGAACGTGGCGGTGAAGTGGCGGAGCGGACGCGGTTCGCTCGTGATGCGGTAACCCCCGAGTTGCTCGGCCCGCTCGGCGACTGCGGCGGCAACCTCGATCACATAGTCGATGTGGCTCTGTGTATACGTGCGGCGCGGGATCGCCAGGCGAACCAACTCCATCGAGGCGGGCAGCTCACTACCGTCGGGCTGGAGCCCGAACATCACCGAGCCGATCTCGCAGCCACGGATGCCGCCGACCTCGTAGAGCGCGATCGCCAGTGCCTGACCCGGATACTCGAGCGGGTCGATGTGCGGCAGGAGTGCCCCGGCGTCGATGTACACGGCATGGCCGCCGATCGGCTGTACGACCGGAACGCCGCAGTCGGTCAGAGCATCGCCGAGATAGGCGGTCGAGCGAATCCGATAGCGCAGATAGTCGTGCTGCACCGCCTCGCGCAGACCCTGGGCCACGGCATCGAGATCGCGTCCGGCGAGCCCGCCGTAGGTGGGAAACCCCTCGGTCAGCACCAGCAGCGTGCTGCATTGGTCGGCGAGCGCATCGTCGTTCATCGCCAACCAGCCACCGATATTTCCGAGCGGATCCTTCTTGGCGCTCATCGTCATACCGTCGGCCAGCGACGCCATCTCACGGACGATGTCGGCCACATCGCGGTCGCCGTGGCCGGCCTCTCGTTCCCTGATGAACCAGGCGTTCTCGGCGAAACGGCAGGCGTCGAGGAAGAACGGGATGCCGTGCCGGTCGCATACCGCCCGCACGCCGCGCAGGTTCTCGAGCGAAACCGGCTGACCACCGCCGGAGTTGTTGGTAATCGTCATGAACACGACCGGCACCGTCTCCGGACCGTGCTCGCTCAGCAGGTTCTCGAGCGCGTCCAGATCCATGTTGCCCTTGAACGGGTGCCGCGACGCCGGGTCGCGGCCCTCTGCGATCACCAGGTCGATCGCTCGCGCCCCGGTGTACTCGACGTTGGCGCGGGTGGTGTCGAAGTGGGTGTTGTTCGGCACGATCTTGCCGTCGCCACCGATCGCCGTGAAGAGGATCCTCTCGGCTGCCCGGCCCTGGTGTGTGGGGATCACGTGCCGGAACGGGAACAGTTCCTGGACGCTCTCGAGGAACCGGAACCACGATGGCGACCCTGCGTAGCTCTCGTCGCCACGTTGGATGGCGGCCCACTGGTCGCGCGACATCGCCCCCGTGCCCGAATCGGTGAGGAAGTCGATCAGCACATCCTCGGCGCGCAACGAGAACAGATTGTTTCCTGCCGCCTCGATCGCCCGGTGGCGCTGTTCCGGCGTCGTCATCACGAGCGGTTCGACCGAGTGGATACGAAACGGTTCGATGATGGTGTTGAACGTCATCCGTCCATCATGGGCGATTTGCCCGCCACAAGCGATCCCACCGGCGACACCGCCGCTCGTCAGGTGATGACCTGCCGGATCAGTTGCACTCCCGGGCGGTAGGCGAGGTGGTGGTGCGAGGGAGCGTCGAGCACGATCGCGTGGCCGGCGCTTCCCGGGGACAGTCGCCCCACGTCGTGGCGGAGCAGTGCCAGCGCACCACCGATGGTGGCGGCTTGGACCGCCTCGTCGATCGTCATCTTCATGTCTCGAACAGCGAGCGCGATACAGAACGGGATCGACGTCGTGTAGCTCGACCCCGGGTTGCAGTTCGAGGCGATCGCCACCTTGACGCCGGCGTCGATCGCCCGCCGGGCATCGGGGTACGGTTGACGAGTCGAGAAGTCGGCGGCCGGCAGGAACGTCGCCACGGTGTTGCTCGCCGCCAGCGCTGCGATGTCGGCGTCGCTGAGGTAGGTGCAGTGGTCGACCGAGGCACAGCCGCACTCGACAGCGAGCTGCACACCAGGGCCGTGGCCGAGTTGGTTGCCGTGCAGCCGCAACCCGAGTCCGGCGGCCCGGCCGGCATCGAGCACCGCTCGGCATTGATCGGCGTCGAACGCCCCGGTTTCGCAGAACGCATCGATCCACTTTGCGCGGCCGGTGACAGCCGCCAGCATCTCCCCGCACACGAGGTCGATGTAGTCGTCGGGGCGACCGGTGTATTCAGTCGGCACGAGATGGGCCCCGAGGAAGGTCGTCTCCGCGGTGTGGTGGCCGGCGATGTCGAGCGCCCGTACTTCGTTGGGGACGTCGAGGCCATAGCCCGACTTGATCTCGAGCGTCGTCGTGCCGTGGCGGCGGGCCTCGGCCACCCGCAGCAACGTCAGTCGGTCGAGTTCGGCGGTACTGGCTGCTCGAGTCGCCTCGGTGGTGACCACGATCCCACCACCGTCGTAGGGCTGACCGGCCATACGGGCGCTGAACTCGGCAGCACGGTCGCCGGCGAACACCAGGTGGGTATGAGCGTCGACGAACCCCGGCAGCACGCAGGCACCATCGGCGTCGATCCGTTGGTCGGCGATCGCTCCCGCTCGACCGACGGAGACGACGACGCCGTGCTCGATGACGACCGAGGCGTTGCCGATCAGCCCTAGTGGGCCTGCTCCGAGTGCCGGGTCGTTCGTGACGAGTGAGCCGATGTTGTCGAGCACCAACGAGCTCATCGGTCGACCTCCGCAACGATTTCAGCGATCGTGGCGGTCAGCTCGGCGGCGACGTCGACGCTGGTGTGGGCGCCGCCTTCGACGATGGTGATCCCGTCGATCATCACGTGTGTCACGTCGGCCGCGGCGGCGGCGAACACGACCGCCTCAGCCACCGCGTCCGGCTCGCAGCCGGAGGTGCGCGGCGAATCGAGGGCAACCGTCACCAGGTCGGCTCGCTGCCCGGCGACGATCGATCCGGCGTCGCTCCATCCGAGCGATCGATGGCCAGCTGACATCGTGGCAAGCAACTCGCCAACTTCGAAACACCCGCGTTCACCCCGCACGAGTCGCTCGTCGAGCTCGATCGCTCGTGCCTCCTCGAACGGATCGATCACGGCGTGCGAGTCGCTCCCGATCGTCAGCGATACACCCGCATCCGCGAGCCGGCGAGTTGGGCCAACGCCGTCACCAAGGTCGCGTTCGGTCGTCGGGCAGGCGCACACGATCGCGCCGGCGTTGGCGAGCAGCGGAATGTCGCTCTCGGTGAGATGGGTGGCATGAACCGCCGTGAAGCGAGGCGACAGTGCGTCAGCCCTGGCGAACAATTCGACCGGTGTGCATCCGTGAGCGACCCTGCACTGCTCGTTCTCGGCCGGCTGCTCGCTGACGTGGGCGTGCATCGGCGCATCGTTGTCGACGGCCCACCGAGCGACACGGGCGATCGCCGCCGGATCGACGGCGCGCACGGAATGGACGGCGACGCCGACTTGGCGCCGAGTGTCTGGCGCCAGCGCAGCGACGCGCTCTGCCCATGCCTCGAACGAGGCTTCGGCGAAGCGACGCTGACGATCGAACACCGAGAGGTATCCGTCGTCGGCAAGGCCGCCGTGCAGGTAGATCGTGTCGAGCAACGTGATTCTGATACCGGCGTCGTGGGCTGCCTGAGTGAGTGCCTCGCTCATCGCGTTCGGGTCGGAGTACGGCGCACCTCCCGGGCGATGGTGCACGTAGTTGAACTCGCCGACGGTGGTGTATCCACTACACACCATCTCGGCGAAGACCGCCCTCGCCAGCCGGTGGTATCGGTCAGGGTCGAGTGCCGTCGCAACGGAGTACATCTGCTCGCGCCAGGTCCAGAACGAACCGCGACCGGCCTGGCTGCGGTGGCGCATGGCGCGGTGGAAGGCGTGGCTGTGGGCGTTCGCAGCTCCAGGGATCGTGACGCCCAGCCGACGCTGGGCGTCCGGCGTCGGGTCGACCCCCGCCACGACGGACGCGATCCGTCCGTCCGCGATGTCGATCGCGACCCGGTCGGCCACACCGTCGGGCAGCAGCGCGTGCTCACACCACACCCGTGTCGCCGATCGCGTCATCTCAGCCGTCACACCCGCGACCTTACGATCCGACACGCTCGACGAAGGCCGTGATCCGCTCGACGAACGAATCGCGGTGATACGCCTCGAACTCGGCCCATTCGGCGAAGGTGGTGGTGTCGACGACGCGATCGACGATCAGCACCCCGTCGAGATGGTCGCATTCGTGCTGCCAGGTGCCCGCGGTCAGCCCACGCTTGACCTCGTCGTGCTCGACTCCGTGGCGGTCGAGATAGCGAACCCGAATGTTGACGTGGCGTGGCACGACGCCCCGAACTGGCACCGACAGGCAGCCCTCGTTGATGTCGACCAGCTCGTCGTCGAGCGGTTCGATCACCGGATTGATGGCGACCGTGAGCGGGATCCGCGGCTTGTACGGATAGCGCGGGTTGTCACCGACCTCCATCACCACGACCCGTCGGGTCACGCCGATCTGATTGGCCGCCAGCCCGGCCCCGTTGGCGTGCCGCATCGTCTCGATCAGGTCGTCGATCAGTTCCTGGGTGTCGTCCGATCCGATCTCGGAGGGATCGACCTCGTCGGCCCGCCGACGAAGCACCGGATCGCCAATTCGCCGAATCGTTCGAACCGTCACCGCCGATCACCCCGCCGCCCGTCGACTCGTCTGCTCCGAGCTGTCGTGGTCATCACGGGCCTTCGGTCATCGGGACTCGAACGCCGCGTTCGGCGGCGACCTCGATCGCTCGTTCGTAGCCGGCGTCGACGTGGCGGATCACGCCCATCCCCGGATCGTTGGTGAGCACTCGCTCGAGCTTCTGGTCGGCCAGGTCGGTGCCGTCGGCGACACACACCTGGCCGGCGTGGATCGAGCGCCCGATCCCGACCCCACCACCGTGGTGGATGCTGACCCAGGTGGCTCCCGAGCAGGCGTTGACCATGCCGTTCAGCAGCGGCCAGTCGGCGATCGCGTCCGAGCCGTCGAGCATGTCCTCGGTTTCGCGGTACGGCGAGGCGACCGAACCCGAGTCGAGGTGATCGCGACCGATCACGATCGGTGCCTTCAGCTCGCCCGACCGCACCATCTCGTTGAAGCGCATCCCGAGCCGATGGCGTTCGCCGTAGCCGAGCCAGCAGATGCGGGCCGGGCAGGCCCTGGAAGGCGACCCGCTCGCCTGCCATCTTGATCCACCGCGCCAGTCCCTCGTCATCGGGGAACTCCTCCAGCACGGCCTTGTCGGTGGCGGCGATGTCGGCCGGATCGCCCGACAACGCGACCCAGCGGAACGGCCCTTTGCCCTCGCAGAACAGCGGCCGGATGTAGGCGGGAAGGAAGCCGGGGTAGTCGAACGCCCTGTCGTATCCCCCGAGTTGGGCCTCGGCCCGCAGGCTGTTGCCGTAGTCGAACACCTCGACGCCGGCGTCCATGAAACCGACCATCGCCTCACAGTGCGCCGCCATCGCGGCGCGCGAGCGGCGGATGAACTCGTCGGGCTGAGTGCGGCGCATCTCTGCGGCGGCTTCGAGGCTGAGGTCGTTCGGCATGTAGCTGAGCGGGTCGTGGGCGCTCGTCTGGTCGGTGACGATGTCGGCATCGACATTGTCGGCGAGCAACCTCGGCAGCACGTCGGCGGCGTTGCCGAGCAGGCCGACCGAGAGTGGGCGGCGGGCGGCCTTGGCCTCCATCACCGTGCGCACCGCGGAGTCGTAGTCGGGGGCGATCTCGTCGAGGTAGCGGTGGTCGACGCGGCGCTGCAGCATGTGCTGGTCGACGTCGATGATCAGCACGACGCCGTCGTTCATCGTGACGGCCAGCGGCTGGGCGCCGCCCATCCCACCGGCACCGGCGGTGATCGTGAGCGTGCCCGCCAGCGTGCCACCGAACTTGCGACGGGCGATCTCGGCGAAGCACTCGTAGGTGCCCTGCAGGATGCCCTGGGTTCCGATGTAGATCCACGAACCGGCCGTCATCTGGCCGTACATGGTGAGGCCCATGTGTTCGAGCCGACGGAACTCGTCCCAGTTGGCCCAGTCGGGCACCAGGTTGGAGTTGGCGATCAGCACCCGCGGCGCCCACTCGTGGGTGCGCATCACGCCGACCGGCTTGCCCGATTGCACGAGCATCGTCTCGTCGGCCTTGAGCGTGGTGAGCGTGCGCTTCATGGCGTGGAAGGCGTCCCACGAGCGCGCTGCTCGGCCGGTGCCTCCGTACACGACCAGCTCGTCGGGGTTCTCGGCGACCTCTGGGTCGAGGTTGTTCTGCAGCATCCGGTACGGGGCTTCCTGCTGCCACCCCAGGCAGTTCAGGGTGGTGCCTCGGGGTGCTGACACCTTGGCGATCGTCATCTGTCCTCCATCGAACTCGGCTGTCGAACTGGCGTGTCGATTGTTCCCTTGCAGTTTCGCTCGCCGTGGCGTACGTTGTCAACAGCCGACATGAAATGTCATGGAGTGACAATGCCGAAGCCGACCGAGATCGACGAGCGCGATGCCCCGTTCGGTCGGACGCGCCTTCGATCTGCTCGAGATCGTGATCGCCGCCGGAGAAGCCAACCTCACCACGGCCGCTGCAGCGGCAGGTCTCACCCCGACCACGGCACTCCGTCACCTGCGGGCGCTCGAGTCGCGGGGCTACCTGCGACGCGACACCGACAACAACTATGCAGCCGGACCAACCGTGCTGCGACTCGCCGCCGCCACTCGCGACGACGGGCCCCTGGCGCGTCTCGTGGCAGCCGCCCAGCCGGTGCTCGACGAACTGACCGCCGCAACCGGCGAATCGTCGTATCTCGCAGTCAGCGATGGCGACCAAGCGATCTACCTGGCCACGTGCGAAAGCACACGCTCGATCCGGCACGTCGGTTGGGTCGGCAAGACGGTCCCCCTCGCGGGCACCGCGGTCGGCGAGGCGTTGGCCGGTACCGACGGGCCGCGCACCCGCGCCGGATCGGTCGAGCCCGACATCGCAGCCGTCGCCCGCGCTGTACACGACGGAGACCGGGTCGTCGCCGCCCTCTCCGTGATCGGCCCGTCCCATCGCATGGACCAGGCGGCCATCGACGCCGCCGCCGCCGCGCTCCAACATGCCGTGGTCAAGCTCTCGACATCACTCGGCTTCAGCCAGCCCGACCGCTCATCACCCACCATCGGTGTGCTCCGCACATGAACACCGATCCAGCCAAGTCCCACAGCGTCGACACCGTCTCGCCAGTTGGAAGTTGTGCCAGGCACAACTCCCAACTGGTTCCCACCACCGGAGGGCTCCGAACATGAACACTGATCCAGCCGCAATCGACATCGCCGACACGGTTCTGCTCGACGGCCCTGGGGTCACCATCGACGACGTCGTGGCCGTAGCCCGCCGCAGCGCACAGGTGGAACTCACCGACAGCGCCGTCGCTCGGATGAACGCCTCGCGGGCGGTCGTCGATCGACTCGCCGCCGGCAGCGATGCGGTCTACGGGCTGTCGACCGGATTCGGAGCACTCGCCAACGTGTCGATCCCGCCGGAACGCCGCCAGGACCTGCAGCACGCGCTGGTGCGCAGTCACGCCGCCGGGATGGGCGACCCGGTCGAGGCCGAGGTGGTGCGAGCGATGATGTTCCTGCGGGCCCGCACGCTGGCGCTCGGCTTCAGCGGTGCCCGCCCGCTCGTGGCGCAGGCGATGGTCGACGTCGTCAACGCCGGGATCGTGCCGGTCGTGCCCGAGTACGGCTCGCTCGGCGCCAGCGGCGACCTGGCACCGCTCGCCCACGCCGCGTTGACGCTGCTCGGCGAGGGTGAGGCGTTCGTCGGCGGCACGCGGCAAGCGTCAGCAGACGCGCTCGCCGATGCCGGGCTCGAACCGATCACTCTGTCCGAGAAGGAGGGGCTGGCGGTCACCAACGGCACCGACGGGATCCTGGGCATGTTGTGCATGGCGATCCACGACGCCGCAACCCTGCTCGGTCAAGCCGACATCGCCGCCGCCGTGACGGTCGAGGGTCTGCTCGCCACCGACCGGGCGTTCGCCGCCGACCTGCTCGCATTGCGTCCGCATCCCGGCCAGGCCGTCAGCGCCGCCAACCTGCGCACGATGCTGGCCGACTCGCCGATCGTCGCCAGCCACCTCACCGACGACAGCCGTGTGCAGGACGCTTACTCGATTCGCTGCACCCCCCAGGTTCACGGTGCCGCACGAGACACGCTCGACCACGTCCGCCGAGTCGCCGAGTGGGAGCTGGCGGCGGCGATCGACAATCCGATGGTGTTGCCGGACGGCCGGGTCGAGTCGGGCGGCAACTTCCACGGTGCACCGCTCGGTTTCGCCGCCGACTTCCTGGCGATCGCCCTGACCGAGGTCGGTGCGATCGCCGAACGACGGATGGACCGGGTGCTCGACCGCACCCGCTCGCATGGCCTGCCACCGTTCCTCGCCGACGAGGTCGGTGTCGACAGCGGAATGATGATCGGCCAATACACGGCGGCCGCGATGTGCGCAGAGAACCGCCGACTTGCTGCCCCGGCCAGCGTCGATTCATTGCCGACGTCTGGCATGCAGGAAGACCATGTGTCGATGGCATGGGGTGCAGTCCGCAAGCTGCGCCGCGTCGTCGACAACGTGCGCCGAATCCTGGCGATCGAGCTGGTGATCGGTGCCAGAGCCGTCGATCTGAGGGCTCCGCTCCAACCAGCCGTCGCCACCGGCGCCGTGATCGCCGCCCTACGCGAGGTGGTCCCCGGCCCCGGCCCCGACCGTGTGCTCTCACCCGAGTTGGCCGCCGCCGAGAGATTCCTGCGCACCGATCAACCGACGACAGCGCTGCACGCCAGCGGTGTGTCACTCGTCCTGAACGCGCAGCGGGCCTTGTGCCGTCGATCCACGGGTGACAGGGTGGAGGCGGGTGGGGCGGGCATCCCGAGCAAGAGGAGGCAGCCATGGCAACGATCTCGGCACCGGCTCAGGTGCTCCTGGGTTCTGACGCAGTCGCCCACGTGTGGACGAACAATCCCGACGGGTCGCCGCAAGTGTCCGTGGTCTGGGTCATCGCCGACGGCGACGAGATCCTGTTCGGCACCGATCGCAACAGTCAGAAGGCCAAGAACCTCACCCGTGATCGACGGATCCTCCTATCGATCGAGGACGAGGAGCGCAACGCCCGCGGTTTCCAGCGGCACCTCGTGGTCCGCGGGATGGCTTCGCTCGAACCGGGTGACCCCGAGCTGATGGACCGCCTGGCCATGAAGTACCTCGGCCTGCGCCGCCACCCCCTGGCGCTGCGCGACTCGCCGACCAGCATCGTCGTGCGAATCAAGATCAACCGAATCAGCGGCGTCGGCCCCTGGATCTGATCCAGCACCTCCGGGAGTTGGGAGTTGTGCCTGGCACAACTCCCAACTCCCGTAGCCTTGTCGGGGTGACCAGCCGGAACCGCAACTCGTTGATCGGGATCTTCGCCAGTGTGGGGATCGGGGTGCTGGTCATCCTGGCGGGGAGCGACGGCAGCACGAAGGTGGGGTCGCTCGCCGTGTTCGCGCTGTGCGGGATCCTGTCGTACGTCATCAACTGGGCCGTGTTCGTGCCGTCGAACGCGGCCAAGACCGAGCACTACTTCGATCTCACCGGCAGCATCACCTACCTCACGTTGACGGTCGTGGCGCTGGTGCTCAGCGACGACCTCGATGCCCGCGCCGTGATCGTGGCGGCGATGGTCGTGCTGTGGGCGGCGCGACTCGGCTCGTTCCTGTTCGCACGGGTCAGGCGCGACGGTCGCGACGGTCGGTTCGATCGCATCAAGACCGACCCGCTCCGGTTCTTCATGACCTGGACGTTGCAGGGGTTGTGGGTGCTGCTCACGGTTGCCTGCGCGCTGGCGGTCATCACCGGCAGCGAGCGTCGATCGATCGAGTGGGTGGCGATCGTCGGCATCGTGGTGTGGGTCGTCGGCTTCGCGATCGAGGTCGTCGCCGACCAGCAGAAGTCGGCGTTCAAGCAGAACCCCGCCAACGAGGGCCGCTTCATCACGACAGGGCTGTGGGCGTGGTCCCGGCACCCCAACTACTTCGGTGAGATCACGCTGTGGACCGGCATCGCGATCATCGCCATCCCGGTGCTGTCGGGCTGGCGGTGGGCGATGTTGATCTCCCCGGTGTTCGTGGTGGTGCTGCTCACTCGCGTCAGCGGCGTGCCGATGCTGGAGGCCCGAGCCAAGAAGCGGTGGGGCGACGAAGAAGCGTTCCAGGCCTACAAGCGCAACACACCGTCGCTGATCCCACGCCCGCCCCGACGCTGAGTGCGAGCACGCGACGCGACCCTGTTGAGCGGCTACCGAACTGAACGTAGCCAAACGTGACCAGATACTAGCGTTTGGTGCGGGCCCCGCTACGACAGCGTCGCGAGCGCCGCCGCAAGTTGAGAGCGGTACTCGGCGGCCCGCCGAAGCTTCAGAGCCTCGTACCCACGCACCTGGTCGGGCAGGGCGGCGATCTCCGTGGCCCGCTGCGCCGTGAGGTCGCCCGCCAGCAGTGCCCGAACGACCCGCTCGACCGCCGATTCGTACTCAGCGACGAGCGCCCGTTCCAGACGTCGCATCGCCGAACGACCGAACGGATCGAGGGCGGTGCCTCTGAGGCGTTTGCCGCGTGCCAACACGGTGAACAGCGGGGCCGAGCGACGACGAAAGCGGAGCTTGCGATCGATCCCGATCACCTTCGCCGTCGGAGGATGGAGGTGCCACCTCGCCGTTGCCAGCGACCCGCCCGTCAACTCCAGCGCCGGTGCCAGCCCGTCGGGAGATCGCATCAGCCGGGCCACCTCGTACTCGTCCTTGTACGCCAGCAGCTTGTGGAACATGCGGGCGACCGTGTCGGTGAAGCTGTCGTCGCCGCCGGCTGACGCTCGCGCGACGAGGTCGAGGTAGCGGTTGGCGTACGCCTCGTTCTGGTACCCGACCAGGTCAGCGGCGAGTACCTCGACCCTGGCTCGCACCGGCTCGGCGATCTGCGAGCGCGGCGATCCGTTGCGCGAACACGATCGGCAACCGGGCCGACGTCGATCCGCAGGCCCGACGTCGAGCGGCGCGCCAGTTCGGTCTCGACCGTCGCCCGATCTGCGACCCAACGCCGGCCCCATTCGAACGCCGCCAGGTTGCGTTCGACGGCAACACCGTTGAGCCGGATCGCCTGTTCGACCGCTTCGACCGGAATCGGCAGGGCACCGAACTGCACGGCGACACCGAGCAGCAGGATGTTCGCTGCCGACTGCGAACCGACCAGCGCCGCGGCCGCCCGCTCGGCGTCGAGTGCGATCGTGCGGTCGGGGTCGACGTGGCGGGCGAGGCGTTGCATCAATTGGTCGGCATCGGGCACTTCGAGCGACGGGTTGCTGATCTGGCGGCCGACCGGCGTCGTCGCCAGACGAGGCGACCAACGCCGTGCCGTGGTGGGTGGCGGCGCCGACCACCGGGTCGGAGGCGGCGGTCAGCAGGTCGAACGCCAGCAGCAGGTCGGCCTGGCCGCGCCCGACCAGATTGGTGCGGCGCGGCTGGTCGGCAGCGGTGAGGCTGAGGTCGCTGACGACCGGACCCGCCTTCTGGGACAGCCCGGTCTGGTCGAGCCCGTCGACGTGGAACCCCGCCAGCATCGCCGCCGTCCCCAACACCTGGGCGGCGGTGACGACGCCGGTCCCACCGATGCCGGCCAGTCGCACCACGACGCTCGCCGGTGAACCGGCCGGAGGGTCCGGCAACTCGGGGCAACGTGTCGTCGCGGACGGGCAGCGGTGACGCGGCACTCGCTGCGGGGTCGACTTCGACGGTCATGAACGCCGGGCAATCGCCGCCGAGGCACGACAGATCGATGTTGCAGCTGGCCTGATCGATCTGCGTCTTGCGACCGAGCGGCGTGTCGACCGGCTGCACGCTGAGACAGTTGCTGACGTCTCCGCAGTCGCCGCAGCCCTCACAGATCCGGTGGTTGATGACCACCCGGGTGGTCGGCTTGACGGCCTTGCCGCGGCTGCGCGCCCGCCGCAATTCGGCTGCGCATTCCTGGTCGTGGATCAGCACCGTCACACCGGCGACCCCGGCGAGCCGTTGCTGGATCGCCACGATCTCGGATCGGTCGTGAACCATCACACCGTCGGGCAGCGAGCGACCCCGGTAGCGGCCGACATCGTCGGCGGTGATCACGACCTCCTTGACACCCTGCAACAGCAGGATCCGGGCGAGGTCGACCACGCCCACCCGGAAGCTGGTCTCCTGGCCGCCGGTCATCGCCACGGTGTCGTTGTAGAGCAGCTTGTAGGTGACGTTGGCGCCGGCCCCGATCGCCGCCTGCACGGCCAGTTGCGCCGAATGGAAGTACGTGCCGTCGCCGATGTTCTGGAACACGTGTGGCGTCTCGACGAACGGCGCCATCCCGATCCAGTGGGCGCCCTCGTTGCCCATCGCCGTGATGCCGATGCTCTCGCCCACCCGCTCCTCGTCCATCAGCAACGTCATGCCGTGGCACCCGGTACCCATCCCGACGACGGCGCCTTCGGGCACCTTCGTACCCCAGTTGTGAGGGCAACCCGAGCAGAAGAACGGGGCTCGGTTGACGGTGAGCGGGATCAGGTCGCGCTCGATCGGAGGTGGCGGTGCGAGACGATCGGCGAGACGATCATTGAGCCGACTGCGCAGCGCCGGGGCGATCGCGTCGGCGTCGAGCAGCCCGTGCGACGGCATCAGACGAGTGCCATCGGATGCCTGTTTGCCGACCACGAGCGGTCGCAACGTCGACTGGTACAGCACGTCGCGCACCATGAGTTCGAGGGTCGGGTTCTTCTCCTCGACGACCACGATCTCGTGCAAGCCATCGGCGAACTCGACGATCTGGCGTCGCCTCGAACGGCACCGGCAACTTCAGCTGCAGCAGGCGGATTCCGACGTCGGCGATCGATTCGAGCGTCGGAAACCCGAGCCGTCGCAAGCGCCTCGAGCACCTCGGAGTAGGTGTAGCCAGTGGCGACGATGCCGAGCCAGGCGTCGGACGGGTTGGTGGTCAGCCGGTTGAGGCGGTTGTCGATTCCGTACCGACGGGCGAGGTCGAGCCGAACCTCGTGGAACTCCTGCTCGACGGCGACCATCCGCGGCCCGAGGAACTGGGCCGACGGATGCGGCATCCACACTGCGCCGTCGATCTCGACGGTCGGGATCACCGGTTCGGCGTCGAACACCGGCAGCGTGACCGTACCCGTGCCGTCGGCGATCGGGGTGACGATCTTGAGTGCCGACCACAATCCCGTCGCCCGCGACATGGCGATCCCGTGCAGACCGAGTTCGAGACACTCGGCGACGGAGGCCGGGTACAGGATCGGCATGTGCAGGTCGACCAGCGCGGCGTCCGACGATGACGGCATCGTCGAGGACTTGGCGGCCGGGTCGTCGCCGACCAACGCCAGCGCCCCGCCACCGGCGCTGGACCCGGCGAACACACCGTGGCGCAGGGCGTCGGTGGCCCGGTCGAGACCGGGGGCCTTGCCGTACCAGATCCCGACCACCCCGTCGTATCTCGCGTCCGGGCGGGTGGCGACCAACTGCGAACCCATCACGGCGGTGGCGCCGAGTTCCTCGTTCACGGCCGGCTGGTGCACGATCGGCAGGTCGCCCACCTCACGCAGCGCCCGCGCCAACTCGAGGTCGAAGCCCCCAGCGGTGAACCGGGATATCCCGACACGAACGCCGCCGTGTTGAGCCCAGCCGCACGGTCGCGTCGAAGTTGCTCGATCGGAATCCGCGCCAGCGCCTGCACGCCGGACAGGAACACCTGCCCGGACTCGGCCAGGTAGCGATCGGACAGTCGGTATCGGTGGCCGGTCATCCCCTCATCCTCGCGGATCCTCACCCGCACCCCGTTCCGTGCAGCAGATCAGACTCAGGGGACCCGATTTGCTGACCGAACGGGGTGGGCCGTTGGACTCTGGAGGGTGTTGGCGGAGGGGGCGGACAATGGGCCTGTTGCAGATGCGACTGGAGAGAAGGAACGGCGATGCTTCGAACGTCCGGATTGGTCTGCGGGCTGTTGGTGCTGGTGGTCGGGTGTGGGGGTGACAACACGGAGTCGGAGGAGTCCGTCACGATTACGTCAGGGCACCGCTGCCGTGACCGAGACCACCAATCCCGTCTCGGACAACAGCGAAGCCACCGGCCCCGTGGCGACGACTGCGGAAGCCAACGATGTGGTCGAACTTGCGATCAGTCCCTGCGACCTCGTCAGCGCAGCGGACGTCGAGGCGGCGACCGGGCTGTCGGTCGTCACCGTCGACGACATCGCCCTCGAACCAACCGGCTGCGTGTTCGACGTCGGTCTGTCCGCCGACGTGTTCGTCGAGGTCGACGACTGGTCAGGGGAGCGTACAGGTGGGCCGCGATTTCCTGTTCACCAACTACATGGATCTGGCCGACGACGGGACGGCCGAACTCGTCGCCGACCTGGGCGTGGCGGCGGTGTACTCACCCAGCTTCCGCGGACTGGCTGTCGATGCCGGCGACGGCAGGTTCGTCGCCGTCGGGCTCAACGGCGGCTACCCGGAGGAACTCGCCGAGCCCCGTGATGCCCTGGTCGCCTTGGCATCAGCGGCGATCGCCCGGCTCTGACCGACCACGACGACTCACGGATTGGTGTGACCGAAGTCGCCCCGGCGAAACCGGCTTCGAGGAATCGGGTGGAGCGCGGCGCTGTTGGTACTGCACGTGAACACATTGCTCCCCGAATCCGTGACCCGCCAAGCGTTTCGTGCGCTGAACAGCGTCGTCAAGCCGGCCCTCGAACTCGGCATCGGCAATCCGCTGCCGATCGGCGTCGGCGCCGTGCTCGTCGAAACCACCGGGTCGCACCAGCGGCAAGCCGCGCCAGGTTCCGTTGCTGTCGATGCGATTCGGCGACCGGCTGCTGGTCAGCACCGTGCGGGCCGACTCGCAGTGGTTCGCCAACCTCGAGGCCGAGCCGGTCGCCCGAGTGCAACTCCACGGTGAGTTCCGCGATGCCACCGCTTCGGTCACCCGCGGCCGCTGAACGTGGCCGTGATCGACACCGCTCTCACTCCGACGCCGTAACGCTGGCGCGAGGCGGCTCAGCCGCCGGTCATCTTGGTCGAGGATGTGGTCGAGCACCGGTCCGTGGTCGGCCTGCGGGCTGAACATCACGAGTTCGGCGTCGTCCTCGACGCGGACGCTGTGACCGGGCGGCCAGTAGAACAGGTCGCCCATCGAGCAGCGTTCGTCGGCACCTTCGGTGTAGGTGACGACAACGGCGCCGGTCACCACGAAACCCCAGTGGGCCGACTGGCAGCCATCGTGAGTCGAGACCTTGCAGGAGTGGCGCCAGGTCGGCGCCGGCACCCAAGGTGAAGTACTCGGCGGCCATCGTGCCGCGTGGCGTCGCCGAATCCCGGCTGATGACGGGCGTGGGCGCCGGGAGCGTCGATCTTGACGGCGAGGTCGTTCTTGGTCATTCGCATGGTGATGCTTCCTTCTGTGTTGGTGGTCGGGTGTAATCGGTGGTGTTGCGATCGGTCGAGCTGTTCAGAGCGAGCGACCGCTGAAGGCGGCGAGGCGCTCCAGCGGGGAGGCACCGTCGGGCGCAACGACTTCGTCCTTGAAGGTGTCGCCGTCGCGCATCTCGGGGGTCAGCGCCTGGCGGGCGAACTCGTCGACGGCATCGATCACACAGCCGGGAAGCTCGAAGCCCAGGCCGGTGGCGACGGCCAGGTCCCAGCCGTGGACCAGTCCGTCGAACGCCACGAAGCGGGCGAACACCTCGCCGGGCATCTCGCCGATCGGCGCCGAGATCGTGCGTTCCAGCGCACCGGGCGACTTCACCGCACCGAGCAGATCGCTCCATCGCTGTACGGAACTCGACGGCCGGAACGCGTCCCAGACGGCGGCTTCGGCTCGTGATCTCCGGTGCCTCGCTCGCCGCGGAACCCGTAGGCGAACGACCTGCCGAGCCCGATCATGTGGTCGAGCACGTCGTGGACCGTGAACTTGGAGCACGGCGTCGAGTCGTCGAGCTGGGCCGGATCGATCCGGTCGACCAGAGCGGTCAAGCGTCGGAATGATGTAGGAGAGCTGGTCGATGGGTTGCATGAACTTGCCTTTCGAGCGGCTCCGGTCGGTGTCAGCGCCCGATGATGCGGGCCGCTATCGAGAAGGCGTGACAATTGATGTCACAATGCGACATGGGCGGATTGTCGGCGGTGCAGCGAGGCGGTCGACCGAGGGCGAATGGCAGTCGGCGCTCGATCGGCTGGCCGACTGTGGGACCGACGCAGACACTCCGGAAGGTCTCGAGCTGCTGGCCAGAGCCCAGTACGGAAACGGCGAGTTCGAAGCGTCGGTGTCCACGTGGGAGCACCTGCATCGGCTTCTGCTGTCGGAGGGCGACGTGCCTGCGCCGCGATGGCGGCGTCGATGGTCGCCATGTTCCTGATGATGGACACCGGCCTGATGGCGCCCAGTTCGCGGATGGCTTCGACGCGCCGAGCGGCTGCTGGAGGGCCACGACGACGCACCGGCGCACGCCATCATCGCCGTGGTCCGCGGCTACGAACGCTTCATGTGCGGCGACATGGTCGCTGCCCGACGAGAACGCCGCCAGCGCGATCGAGATCGGCACGCGGCTCGGTGTCACGCCGGCAGTCGTGATCGGGCGGACCTGCACGGCTCGCGTCACGATCTTCGACGGTCGGGTCGACGAAGGGCTCGACCTGCTCGACGAGATCGCGATCGATCTGATGTCGGGCGTGGCCGATCCGCTCACGACCGGGATGATGTACTGCGAGCTGATCTGCGCCGCACAGGGGATGGCGCTCCACGATCGGGCCAGCGAGTGGACGGACATCATGGATCGCTGGCGGCACGGCGCCGCGATCGGAGGGATCAGCGGCCGTTGCCGCGTACACCGGGCCGAGATGTTGCGGGTGTCCGGGCCGTGCGACCTGGCCGAGGCGGAGGCGCTCGGGGCATGCGAGGAGTTGCGGCCGTGGATGCGCCGCGAGTTCGGCTGGCCGCTCGTCGAGCTGGGCAACATCCGACTTGCGCAGCGGAGACCTGGCCGGCGCCGAAGAGGCGTTCCTGGCAGCCCATCGACACGCCTGGTCTCCGCATCCCGGTCTGGCTCTGCTCCGGCTGGCGCAGGGTGACATCGATACGGCGTCGACGATGATCGCCGACGCGATCACCCATCCGTTCGAGATCCCTTCGAAGGAACGGCCGCCGTTCGGTGACCTGCGGCTCGCTCCGCTGTTCGACGCCCAGGCCGAGATCGCCGCCGCCGCCGGCAGACGGTGCGACCGCCCGCCGGGCAGCTCAGGCGCTCCAGACGATCGCCGATTCGTATCCGAGCCGGTCACTTGCGGCGGCGGCGGCACTGGCCGACGCCCGGGTGGCGCTGCTCGACGGCGATCTACCAGCAGGCGATCCACGACGCCACCGCGGCGACGGCGGCGTGGACCGACATCGGCGCCCCGTTCGAGGCAGCCAAGGCGCGCTTGGTGCTCGGCGAGGCATACGATCGGTCGGGAAATGCCGAGGGAGCGCGGATGGAACGGCAGGCCGCACGGATCGAGTTCGAGTCGTTCGGAGCGGTGCGGTGGGCCGAGCTAGCTGGGGGCCTGCTCGGCACCCGATCGCAGTGCTCTCCGAAACCGCCCCCGGGCAGCACTGCCGCGACGACGCCATCTTTCGATGCGACGGCGACACGCAGAACGATCTGCTTCGGGGAGACGACACGTCCTGATGCACGATCTCAAGGGCTTCCGCTACGTCGGCAGCGACCTGCTCGCCGACCCGGGCGTGAGTTCCACGTGCTCGACCTGGTCGCCGTCGAACGGGGCTCGCTGCCGACCGGTCGCCCGATCGACCATGGCGAGAGCTGCGGTTGACGGCGATTCGAGCGGGCTCCCGGTGCTCGACGACGAGCGCGAGACGCCTATCGGCGGCGCCTGGCAGAGGTCGACGAGGACATCGATGAGGCCACTCGCATGAACGACCCGGTCGCGATCGAACTGGCGCAGCGCGACCGCGAGTACCTGATCGCCGAACTCACGGCTGCCGCCGGACTCGGTGGTCGACATCGCACGACGGGCGGCACCGCCGAACGGGCCCGCACCAGCGTGACCCGTTCGATCCGGTACGCGCTCGAACGCCTGGCACAGCACCATCCAGCCGTCGCCGCCCACCTCGGCCAGAGCATCAACACCGGCACCTACTGCGCCTACCACGCCGATCCGCTGGCACCGATCACGTGGGAGATCTAACCCATCGAGTTGGGCACACTCTCGTGGATCCCGATGACCTGCAGCGCTGAGGAGTTGACCTGATGTCGAAACGGAATGTCGCCTGGCTGATCGTGATCGTCGCGGTCTGCGTGCTCGTGTGGATCAACGTCGGCGCACTGTGGGGGTTGCTGGCTGGCGGCGGCGACGCTCGTCGTCAGCGAGTCGGTGGAACGCGCCGTCCGCAAGCAACGCAGAGCCGCTCGCGGTGAAACTGGCGCGCCTCGCGTCTCAGCGATGCTGTGAAGTCGCGTCGCAAGAAGCCCTGACCACGCCCTGCCACCGTCGTGCCAGACTGACCCGATGCCGTCGGTTGGACTCGTTCTGGGTGCCGGCGGGATCGTCGGTGGGGCGTACCACGCCGGTGTGCTCACGGCGCTCGCCGAGGCTGGGTTCGACGCTCGTCGACGCAGACCTGATCGTCGGCACCTCTGCCGGGTCGGGTATGGCCGCCACGTTGCGAGCCGGATTCCCGCCGCTCGACCTCGCCGCCCGCAACCTCGACCAGCCGCTGTCGGCCGAGGCGGCTGCGATCATCGGCGCCACGGGCGGGCCACCGGTGATCGACTTTCGGCCACAACCGTTCTCGCGCCCCCGCTTCCCTCGTCACCCAAGCTGCTGTTCCGGTTCGGGCGGCATCCCGCCAAGGCGCTGGTCGGCCTGCTGCCGACCGGAACGATCTCGACCGACGTGATCGGCGAGCGGATCGACGCCCTCTACGGCGATCGAACGTGGCCCGATCGGCGACTGTGGATCTGTGCCGTCGACCTCGACAGCGGCGACCGCGTCGTGTTCGGACACGACGGTCCCGAGGTGCGTGTCGGCGTGGCGGTGCAGGCTTCGTCGGCGATCCCGGGCTTCTTCCGACCGGTCGAACACGGCGGCCGTCGATATGTGGACGGCGGGGTTCACTCGCCGACCAACGCCGACATCGTCACCGACGCGCGATTCGACATCGTGGTGATCAGCTCACCGATGTCGGCAACACGGCTCGCCCACGGGGCGATGCTTCCCAGCGCCAGACCCGTGCATGCCCGCCGGCTTGCCGATGAGGTCGCCCGGTTGCGTCGAGCCGGCTGCCTGATTCTGACCTTTCAGCCAACGCCTGCGGACGTCTCGGCGATGGGCCGCAACCCGATGGACGCCTCGCGTCGCCGGCCGACGACTGCGGCGGCGTTGGCGTCGGCCCGGACCCGCCTGGCCGACCCTGCGATCAGCGAGCGACTCGAACTGCTCCGCTCGGTCTCGGGCAGGTAGCGCCAGCCGGAGACGGTCACACGAAATAGCGGTGGAGGGTGCGGTGCCACTTGTTCGACGGCAGCTCCGGGTGCAGGGCGGCCAGACCCGTACCGTACTTGCTGATCTTCTCCGGGCGGATGCCGCTCTTCCAGAGTTCGCGGTCGGCGATGCTCGGTGAACCGGTCGACTTCGTCTCGACCACGAATCGGTCGCCAAGCTCGATGCTTCGATCACACCAGTCGACACAGCGCAGTTCGGCGTCGATCGTGATGCGGGCGATGTCGTCGAGGTCGACCAGAGTGGTCCGGCGATAGGAGGTCGTCAGCGTCGGTCGCAAGCTGTGTGCCAGCCCTGGAGCATCGAGTACCCCGTCGATGAACTGCTCAGCCTCACGATCGAGAACGTTTCGGTCGTCGAAGTCGTGTGGCCGCCGCTGCTTGATGGTCACCTCTCGGCTGCCCCGGGTCTTGACTTCGAGCATCGTCGTCGCCGAGTCGAGATAGGTGCGGGTTCGGACCTTGAAGCGACGCCGACGCTTCGATGCGGCAGCGTGAAACGACTGCAGTCCGACGGTGTCGAAGTAGGTCGATTCGTAACCGAAGCTGCGCCGTCCGTCGATCTCGAGCACGGCCAGCCGATGCGCCAAGCGGTCGATCATGCCGGCCACCTGCTGACCGGTCAGGACGTACTTGCGGTCGACTCGACGTTGGAGCGCCGCAGCGTCGTTCAGGTCGGCGAGGGAGATCGCCGGCAGTCCGGCGACGTTGTCGAGCGCCGTGCCAGGGTCGGTGATCAGCTCCGCTCTCATCGGGCGACTCCGACGTGGGACACCACTGCGGTCGTCGCCGACGAGTCGCCGTCCGACGAGTTGTCGTAGAGCCGGTAGCGAACGTCGACAGACGTCGTGTCGTTGACCAGGTCGACCTTCTTGACCTTGATCATGACGATCTCGGCGTCGAGCAGTTGGCCGAGCCGGGCGATCAGTTGCGGTTCGCTCGTGTAGGCGGAGTCGAGCTGCACGTTCTGGTGACGGTTGCGGGCGAACAAGCGGGGATGGTCGCCGACGAACAACGTCGCCAGGATCACACTCATCAGTACCGGGGTCAGCCAGGCCGGATCGAGTTGGAAGCCGGCCAGCAGACCGAGTGCCAATGCCGTGAAGTAGTACGCCACCTCTTCCTGGGCGAGTTCGGAACTGCGGAGGCGGATGATCGACAGGACGCCGAACAGGCCGAGCCCGAGCCCGGCGGTGACCTCTGTCGACGCCAGCGCCGTTGCGACCGCCATCACCCCGACATTGAGGCCGAGGATCGCCACCACCATGTCCTTGCGGTGATAGCGGGGGAAGTACAGGCCGAACACCAAGACGGTGACGGCCACGAAGTTGGCGAGGATGATCAGTGACTGGGACATGGTGGGCTCCGACGTGATGTGAGTGGGTGGGTTGGTACGACGCCATCCAAACGATCGACCTTGGGAGTTTCTTGTGAACGGCCTGCGGACCTTCTGAGCGATGGATCGACGCCGATTCCGACTCACAGAAAACTCCCAGACAGATCGCAGGAAGGCCACCGACGAGGGCCCTTCCATGGAGTCCACAACTGATCGAGAGCCGTTCGAAAGGAACCCCCAGTGTTCACCACCCGCATCCCCCGCATCCCCCGCAACCCCCGCGACCTCCGCGACCTCGCACCGTCGTCTCGCAGGCGGCGCCGCTCCGTGGCGCTGGCCGTCGCGCTCGTGGTCGGAGTCACCGCCTGCAGCGCTTCAGCCGACACCGACTCGACCGACACCGGAAGCGTCACAGCACAGGCGGTCGCCCTCGCCGACGGCGACGTCGAGTCGAGCAGTTCTGCAACGCGCAGACGATGCGAGCGACGCCGGCGGCACTCCCGAGCTGTGGGACAGCGGAGTGGTCCACGACATCGAGATCGACTTCGACCAGGACGCCTACGATGAGATGATCGCCACGTATGAGACCACCGAGGAGAAGGACTGGATCGAGGTGACCGTCACGATCGACGGCGTCACGTACGACAACGCCGGCCTTCGACTCAAGGGCAACTCGTCGCTGCGGGTCGTCACGTCCGAGACCGCTGAGAACCCGGAGGATCTGCACTGGCTGATCCGGCTCGACAAGTACGAGGACGATCAGAACCATCAGGGGTACAACGACATCGTGATCCGTTCCAACTCGACCGAGACGGCGATCAACGAGGCGGTCGCCGTCGAACTGCTCGCCGAAGCCGGGCTGGCCACGCAGGAGGCGATCGCCACGACGCTGACGTTCAACGGTGGCGAGACCGAGTTGCGGCTGGCGATCCAGAACCCCGATCGCGTCTGGGAGGCGGAGAACTTCGACTCTGAGCACTCGGCGCTGTACAAGGCCGAGAGCACCGGCGACTACTCGTACCGCGGTGACGACCCCGACTCGTACATCGACGTGTTCGACCAGGAGGCCGGCGACGACGACCTCGAACCGCTGATCGACTTCCTCGATTTCGTCAACAACACCGACGACGCCACGTTCGCCAGCGAGCTCGCCGACCACCTCGACATCGGGTCGTTCGCGACCTACCTCGCCTTCCAGGATCTGATCGGCAACTTCGACGACATCGACGGACCGGGCAACAACTCGTACCTGCAGTACGACTACGACACCGGCATCTTCACCGTCGTCAACTGGGACCTCAACCTCGCCTTCGGCACCGCCAATGCCGCAGACGGGGCAGGCGGCGGATTCCCCGGCGGCCGCGCCGGCGTCCCCGCCGGCGTCCCCGGCGAAGCACCGCTGGCCGGCGCACCGGTCGGCGGACCACCGGTCGGCGAGGCCGGCGCCCCGGTCGGCGGACCACCGATCGGCGAGGCCGGCGCAGCGATCGGCGGACCAGGAGGCGGAGCCGGCGGACCGAACATCGGCAACAACGTGCTGGTCGAACGATTCATGGCCAACGACGAGTTCTCACAGCTCTACGACACAGCGATCGAGCAGCTGACCACGAACTCTGTTCGCCGACGGCACGGCGACGGCGATCGTCGACACCTGGGTCGAGGTGCTCGGCACGCAGACCGTCGTCGACGCTGCAACGATCGCGTCCGAGGCGAGCGCCGTGCTGAAAGCGTTCCCGACGAGCTGATGTCCTCACGTTCCGCCCCGCTCGTTCTCGTCGTCGATGACGAGGAGAACATCCGATTTCTTGTCGAGTCCGGCCTGCAGCTGGCCGGGCTCGACACGGTCTCCGCCGACAACGGCCGGACCGCGATCGCGGCGGTGGCGGAACATCGACCCGATCTGATCGTGCTCGACGTGATGATGCCCGAGCTCGACGGGTTCGCCGTCGTCAAGCGCCTGCGCGAGGCGGGCGACCGCACTCCGGTGATCTTCCTCACCGCCCGCGACACCACCGACGACCGGGTTGCGGGCTTGACCAGCGGAGCCGACGACTACGTCGTCAAGCCGTTCGCGATCGCCGAGTTGATCGCCCGGGTCAAGCTGCGTCTCGAACAACGCGGGGCGAGCGCCACGGGTCCGGTGCTGCGCTGCGCCGACCTGCAACTCGACACCGAGGCACACCGGGTGACCCGCTACGGCGAAACGATCGAGCTGTCCCCGACCGAGTACAAGCTGTTGCACCTCCTGATCAGCAACACCGGTCGCGTGCTGAGCCGTGCCCAACTGCTCGACCACGTGTGGAACTACGACTTCGACGGTGACTCGTCGGTCGTCGACACCTACATCAGCTACCTGCGCCGCAAGCTCGACCACACCGAACCGAAGCTGATCCACACGATCCGTGGCGTCGGGTTCTGCCTGCGAGTCGACGAGTGAGCCTGCGATCTCGCATCTTCGCCGGTTTCGCGGTGGTGCTCGTCGCCTTCATCGCCGTCGGAGCGATCGTCGTGGTCGCCCAGCGCGACCGCATGATCGATCAGCTCGACCACCGACTCGAAACCGTCGCACCGCTCAACCGGGGCGGCCCGCAACCGCCACAGGGCGCCGAGCCGCCACCGGTCCCCGATCCCGACCGCCGAGCGAGACGACCCGATCTCCGATCTCTACATCGCCGCGATCGCGGCGGATCGGTCGATCGAGGTGATCGTGCAAGGCCAACTGCTCGACACGGTCCCGAGGCTCGACCCGGACGCTCGTGTTGCGAGCGACCCGCAGCGAGTTCATGGATGTCGATTCGGTCGATGGTTCGACCGAGTTCCGTGTGCTCGTCGAGCCGCTCGGGGCCGATGGCGGTGCCGTGGCGATCGCCCTTCCACTGACCGATGTCGACGATTCGATCCGCCAACTGATCGTCACCCTCGCCTTGCTGGCGATCTTCGTCGCGGCGGTCCTGGCGCTGCTCGCCTGGTGGATCGCACGGCTCGGTCTGCGCCCGATCTCCAACATGACCTCGGCCGCCACTGCGATCGCCGCCGGCGACCGCGAGCACCGCGTTCCGAATCTCGACGAGCGAACCGAGGCCGGGCAACTGGCAGCGGCGTTCAACCAGATGCTCGACCAGCGTGACGGGGCAGAGGACCGTCTGCGGCGCTTCGTCTCGGACGCCTCCCACGAGCTGCGCACACCGCTCACCTCGATCAGCGGCTATCTGGATCTCTACACCCAGGGAGGCTTCCGGGAGGACGGCCAGCTCGACGACGTGATTCGGCGGATGCGTTCGGAAGCCGACCGGATGACCGGTCTCGTCGAGAGCCTGTTGCAGCTGGCGCGAATGGATGAGGGGCAGCCGTTGGAGCGGTCCCCGGTCGACGTCGCGGCGCTGGTCACCGATGTCGTCACCGACGGTCGAGCAGCCCACCCCGAGCGACGGATCGACGCCGTGATCGACCAGGCGATGCCGCCGGTCTCTACTCGACCGGCACAAGATCCAACAGCTGCTGGGTGGACTCGTCCACAACGCCTTGACCCACGCACCGGAGGCCACCGTGGTCGTGCGGTGTGGGCGCACGACATCCGGGGTCGAGTTCGTGGTCACCGACGACGGACCCGGACTCAGCGATGAGCAGGCAGCACACGTCTTCGAGCGCTTCTACCGTGGCGACTCCGGCAGGGCCCGGTCGAGCGGCGGGTCAGGGCTCGGGCTGGCGATCGCCAGTTCGATCGCGACCGCCCATGGTGGCTCGATCACGCTCGAGACCGGCGTCGGGGCGGGATGCGCGTTCACGGTGCAGATACCGGCGGACACCCCGCTCGACTGATCGGCCCGCCTCGGTATCGGCGAGCCCGGACGGTATCCATGCCTTTGGTCAGCTCGGATGCCGAAGTTGGCACACCGAACGGCACCTTGTTAGGATTGCCTAACACATGTCGGTGAGCATGCTTCGCATGCCGGAAGATCCGTGAGGAAAGATGTTTCAGACGTTTCTGACAGGCCTGCGGGAAGGGCTGGAAGCGGCGCTCGTCGTCGGCATCCTGCTGTCGTTTCTCGTGCGCGGTGGCCACCGTGACCGGATCCCCGCCCTGTGGGGCGGCGTAGCAACAGCGATTGCTGCTTCATTCGGATTCGGGGCGTTTCTGCACTTCACCTCGGCGAACATGAGCTTCGAAGCGCAGGAGGCGTTCGGCGGGATCATGTCGATCGTCGCCGTGGTGTTCGTGACCTGGATGGTGTTCTGGATGCGTCGCGCCGCACACACCTTGAAAGGCGACCTGCAGGGAAAGATGCAGGACGCCCTCGAGTTGGGCACCGCCGGCGTGTTCGTGGCGGCGTTGCTGGCGGTCGGCCGAGAAGGTTTGGAGACGGCGCTGTTCTTGTACCCCACGTTCCAGGCCCAGGGGTCGGGGGTCGGCCCGGCTGCCGGGGCACTGATCGGCATCGTGACGGCGGTGGTGATCGGCGCACTGATCTATCGCGGCACGGTGCGCATGAACCTGTCGGTGTTCTTCCGGGTCACCGGAGCGGCGCTGATCGTGATCGCCGCAGGTGTGCTCGCGTACGGCGTGCATGACCTGCAGGAGGCCGGCATCCTGCCCGGTCTCGACACGTTGGCGTGGAACATCGAGGGCTACGACGCCACCGGCTGGTACGGCACGTTGGTCAAGGGGATCTTCAACCTCGGCCCGCAGATGACCGTGCTGGAAGTGCTCACGTACGCCGCCTACCTGATCCCCACGATGGCCCGCTTCCTGCGGCCCATCGATACCACCACCCAGCCTGCCGAGCAGCGCGACCTCGTCGCCGCCGACGCCGGCTGACCACACCCCCTCACAGAATGAGCACGAAGATGACCAACGTCCGTAACCGCGCAAACACCGCTGTCGCCGTGCTCGCGGCGGCGGCGATCCTGCTGCCGGCCTGCTCGTTCGGCTCGGCCGACACCACCACAGCGGTCACCGGCACCGATGATGGCTGCGTCCTCGCCGACACCGAACTCGAAGCGGGCAAGATCGACTTCGAGTTCACGAACGAGGCCGGTGACGTCAGCGAGCTCTATGTGCTCCGCGCCAGTGGCGACGTCGTCGGCGAGGTGGAGAATGTGACCACCGGAACCAAGCGCTCGTTGACGGTCGACCTCAATGCAGGTGACTACATGGTGCGATGCAAGCCCGGCCAGACCGGCACCGGCTTCAGCACGCCGTTCACCGTCACCGGCGAAGGTGGAGCCGCCGAAGCGGTCGCCGACCGCACGATCAGCTTCAGCGCCGTCGACTTCACCTACGACGACCTCGACCTGACCGGGATCTCGGTCGGCGACACGATCCGGTTCGAGATGGTCAACAACGGATCGCAGCCGCACGAGTTCGAGGTGCTCGAACCGGGCGGCGAGGCGATCGGCGAAGTGGAGGCGATCGAGGCGACCCAGACCGGGGCAGCCACCGTCACCTTCGAAACGGCCGGCACCTACGAGTTCCAGTGCATCCTGATCGACCCGGTCAGCGGCAAGGAACACACGATGCTGGGGATGAGCGGAACCTTCGAGGTCGCCGGTTCCTGAGGCGCTGACCAGTCAGGAGACGAGCAACACGTCTTCCTGATCGGTCGAGGTGAGCACCAGCCACACCACCGCTGCCGAGCACGACGGCGCCGCCGATCAGCGTGCCGACCTTGGGCGTCTCGCCCGGCCAGATCCAGACCCACAGCGGGGCCAGCACGACCTCGGTCATCAGCAGCAGTGACACCTTGGCGGCCGGTACGGAACGGTGACCGAGGTTGAACAACGGGAGTCCGACTCCGAGCGCTAGACCACCGGTGATCGTCGCAAGGCCGATGTCGCGCCACGACACGGCGAGCCCGTCCGAAGCGACGGCAATCACGCCGGCGGTCAGGGCGAGGGCGGCGCCGGCGATCAGCGCCGGAATCACCGGATCGACCTCACCCTCACCTCGGAGCAGGACGTTGTACAGCCCGACAGTGATCGGGATCAGAGCAGCCAGCAACACGCCGACACCAGAGCCGGCATCGAGTCCGGTGCCGACCATCACCGCGATCCCGACCATCGTGACACCGATCGAGATCAGGGTCGGTCGACGGACCCGCTCGCGCAACAACAGCCATCCGAAGATCGCCGCGAAGATCGGCGCAGCCGCCAACAGGAACAAGGTCGTCGCCGCCGACGTACGGCCGAGCGCCAGGATGTAGAGCATCGAGGTCGCCGCCAGCACGAGCCCCGCCAGCACCGGTACGCCATGTAGTGGCGCCGAGGCGCACCGGTCTCGACCGGCGCCGCACGGCGACGAGGGCGAGCATCGCCAGCGTCGTCGAGCCACCCCGATAGGTGAGAAACTGCCAGTCCGACGCCTCGTCGACGGCCCGATAGGCGATCGCCGTGAAGCTGAAGATCACACCCGAACCGGCGACCATCGCGGCCCCCTGGCGTTCACTCAGTTGCACTTCACCGGCGAACACTCGCCCAATCAGGTCGAAGGCGGGCGACCGGGGCACCGTCGGAGACTACGCCCGACCGGGGCGATCAGGCCACGTTCATCGACGGAGATGGGCCTTGATGTACTTGAGGATCGCGATGTGCTTGGCGGTGTCGTGCAACATCAGCTCGATCATGAGCGGATCCAAGGAGTGCTGAGAGCTGCGTTTCACGTCCTTACGGAGCGCTCGCAACTGCTTGGCGTCCTCGCGTTCGAACGCCAGCAGGCGCTTGGTCTCGGCCAGCAGTTCGGGATCGGGACGTGTTCCCATCGCCGGCATGCGAGGTTCGACCGGAACCTCCCACAGGATCGATCGGATCGCATTCGCCATCTTGGCGAAGACCTCATGATGGCGATGCTCGTCCTCGAGGATCAAACCCACCAAGAACTGAACCGCTTCACCTGCCGACGACCGTTCGGCGACCTCTCGATACGACTCGAGGATCTCTCCCTCCATCGCGCCATGACGTTCGAACATCTGGAGCACCGAGATCTCGAAGTCGCGGTCTGGCTCGCGAGCCGACCGTTGTGCGGTGCGTCCGCGATCCGGCCCCTTCGGGAATTACCCATTCATCCACCGTTGTCCTCCTCAGACTTGGGACCGTCGACACATCGGAGTCGTCGTTGTTCCATTTGAGCCGAGCGTGCGACCGCCCTCCTAGTGGCGAAGGTCCCTTTCCTCCCCGAAGCGTCCGCCGGCGGGACGCGGGCTCAGAAGTCGACGACGGCGGTGTCGACGACGGTGGCGGTGCGGCCGGGGCCGCCCTGCCAGGTCCAGTACATGTTGGTGTGAGCGACCACCTTGTCGGGAGTCGGTAGGCCGTATTCGGAGAGGTCCTCGGTGGTGTGGGCGTCACCGACCAGCACCGTGTCGTAGCCGCGCACGAAGGCACCGTGCAGCGTTGCCCGCACGCAGGCATCGGTTTGGGCGCCCGACACGACCACTCGTCCGACGCCCCGTTCGGCGAGTACGGACTCGAGCGTGGTGGCCTCGAAGGAGTCGCCGTACTGCTTGTGCACCAGCGGCTCGGATTCGTGGCGCTGGAGCTCGGGCACGTACTGCCAGCCGTCCGTGTTCTCGACCAACTCCTCCGACGAGTGCTGGACCCAGATCACCGGCACCTGTTCGCCGCGGGCCTTGTCGACGAGCGTGTTGATGTTGGCGATCACCTCGTCACGGCGATAGGCACCGTCGACGACGGCGTTCTGTACATCGACGATCACGAGCGCACTGTTGGGTCGGTTCTGCAAGCTGGTCATTGGGTCTCCTCACTCGAACGCCGGCGGTTGCCTCGCACACGATAGGACCGCAGCCGAAGGCTGTCGAGCAGCCTCCTGCGCGTTTCCATCGTACCGAAGGCGATTTGTTCGCCGGGAGCGTGGGCGGGCCGGGCGCTGTCAGGCGAGCGCGGTGATCTCGGCCATGATCGACACGGCGATCTGCTGCGGGGTCTCGGCGTTGATGTCGAGACCGATCGGTGATCGCACCCGATCGAGTTGCTCCGTTGCGACCCCGGCGTCGATCAGCTTCTGGCGGGTGATCGCCCACCGCCGCTCGCTGCCCATCACGCCGATCGATCGGGCCGGCGTGGCGAACGCGGCCGGGATCACCTCGAGGTCGACCGCCAGATTGCGGGTGACGAGCACGACGTGGGTCTGACCGGTGATCGCTGCCTGAGCGATGCAGCTCGGCGAGCGGGCCCGGCCAGCACCTCGTCGGCGGTCGGGATCTGTTCCGGCGTCGCCAACTCGGAGCGATCGTCGAGCGCCGTGACGCCGTAGCCCAACCAGTGCGCGAGGTCGGCGACGGCTTTGCCGACGTGGCCGCATCCGACGATCACGATGTTCGCTTCTGGCATGCAGCGGCTCCAGGTAGAGGGTCACGGTTCCGCCGCACACGCCGGGGTCGCCGGCTGCCGGGTCGACGAGATCGAAGTTCATCAGACGCGGGCTCGCCGGACGCCAACGCGGCGACGGACTCGTCGATCACGCGCGCCTCCATCTCACCACCGCCGATCGTGCCGACCTGGCGCCGATCGGCGAACACGAGCATCTTCGAGCCGGCGTGGCGCGGCACCGAGCGG
Organism: uncultured Acidimicrobiaceae bacterium; assembly: GCA_963700265.1. Classification (GTDB taxonomy): domain Bacteria; phylum Actinomycetota; class Acidimicrobiia; order Acidimicrobiales; family Ilumatobacteraceae; genus Ilumatobacter. The sequence goes on from CAVOWX010000023.1 coordinate 83,723, forward strand.
TCGGTCTCGACGACCGTTGCCACCACCACCGACTCGCCCCGATCGACAGCGGCGAGCGCCGCACGGACCAGCTCGTGGTCGTTCACCAGGGACTCACGTCTGGGCCTGGATCGCGTTCCAGACCCGCTCGGGCGTGAACGGCAGGTCGTTGATCACCACGCCGGTGGCGTTGATGATCGCGTTGCGCATCGCCGGCGCGACGCCGTCCTTCGGGATCTCGGCGACCGCCTTGGCGCCGAACGGACCGGAGTCCTCCATCGTCTGCACGAGGAACACCTCGGTCTCCGGCATCTCGTCGGCCCGGTAGATCTTGTACGGCCCGAGCGTGTCGTTGAGCATCTCGCCCGTGCTCGTCGTAGTGGTACTCCTCGCAGTGGGCGTAGCCGAGCGCCTGCACCAGGCCGCCCTCGACCTGGCCGGAGGCGGTGATCGGGTTGATGGCGACGCCGCAGTCGACCGCCATCACCATCTTGATCACCTCGACCTGGCCGGTGTCGATGTCGACCTCGAGCTCGACGAACTGGGCGGCGAACGGCGGTGGGCAGTCGGGCGACATGTACGACGCCGTGCCCATGATCTGCTCCTGGTCCTCCCAGTGCAGGCGTGTGCGAGGGCGATCTCCTCGATGGCTGACCGATCGGCCGTCGGGTGCCCACGCCCGCTTGTCGCGCAGCTCGATCGTGCACGGCTCGTCGACTGCCGAGCATCTCGGCGGCGCGCTCCTTGAGCCGCTTGCGCACCGCCTCGGCGGCCAGCTTGACGGCCGTGCCCGAGATGTAGGTGGTCGACGAGGCGTAGGCGCCCGGTGTCGAACGGGGTCACGTCGGTGTCGGAGGAGTACACGATGATGTCGTCGAGCGGAACGCCCAGCACCTCGGCGGCGATCTGGCCGATCACGGTGTCGGCGCCGGTGCCGAGGTCGGTCGCACCGATCAGCATGTTGAACGAGCCGTCGTCGTTGAGCTTGATGCTGCACCCGCCCATGTCGAGGAACGGGATGCCCGAGCCGTGCATGCAGAACGCGAACCCGAGCCCGCGCCGGATGTGTCGGGCGGTCGGCCGGCTGGCGCCACGCCGGGTCGAGGCGGCGGTGCCAGCCGATCGCCCGCTTGCCCCTGGGCGACGCACTCCTCGATGCCGGTCGAGATCACCTTCGGGTACTCGTCGAGCATCGAGGTCGTCCGTCGGTCGCCCGCTCGCCGATGTGGGGGGCGATGTTCAGCTCGTCGCCGAGCTTGACCCAGTTCTGGCGCTTGAACTCGAGCGGGTCGCGACCGAGTCGCGCGGGCGATGTCCTCCATGTGCGCCTCGAGCGCGAACGCGGCCTGCGGCGCGCCGTAGCCGCGGTACGCGCCGGGCACCGGGATGTTGGTGTAGGCGACGTCGCAGTCGAAGCGCTTGTTCGGGCAGTTGTACGAGCGTGAGCCCGCGCAGCCCGCTGACCGCCTGCACCGTGTAGCCGTGGGTGCCGTAGGCGCCGGTGTTGCCGATCGACCCTCATGTGCTGCGCCACGAGGTTGCCGTCGTCGTCGACACCCGAGCGGAACGTGATCGTCTGCGGGTGGCGGGTGCGGCTGGCCCAGAACTCCTCCTCGCGGGTGAGTTCGAGCCGGACCGGCCGGCGGGTCGCGATCGCGAGGTGGGCGACGATGTCCTCGATCAGCATCTCCTGCTTGGCGCCGAACCCGCCGCCGATGCGGGGCTTGATGACGCGGATGTCCTTGACCTCCATCCCGATCAGCGGCGCCAGCATGCGTCGGGTGTGGAACGGCACCTGGGTCGCCGTGCGCACGACCATGCCGCTCGTCGGCGTCGAGCCAGGCGATCGAGATGTGCGGCTCGATCGGCACCTGCTGCACCTGGTGCACCCGGAAGGTGCCCTCGAACACCTGGTGCGCGCGCCGCGAGCGCCGCGTCGACGTCGCCGCGGTCGGCGCTCGAAGCTGGTGGACGATGTTGCGATCGCGATCGAAGATGTCGTCGGTGTCGGCCTCGTCGTGGATCACGGGGGCACCCGGCTCGATCGCCTCGAGCTCGTCGAACACCGCCGGCAGCACCTCGTAGGTGACGTCGATCAGGCGCATCGCCTGCCTCGGCGATCTCGATCGACTCGGCGGCGACGGCGGCGACACGATCGCCGACGTGGCGCACCTTGTCGTCGAAGCTGACCTGGTCGTACGGGTGCGGGTTCGGCCACGACTGGCCACCGGAGGCGTACTTGACCCGCGGCGTGTTCTCGTGGTGCAGCACCGCGTGCACGCCGGGCAGCGGCACGCGCCGCCGTGTCGTCGATGTCGACGATGCGGGCGTGGGCGTGCGGGCTGTAGCAGCACCTTGGCGTACAGCATCCCGCGCAGCTCGATGTCGTCGGTGAAGGCCGGATTGCCCTTCGCCAGCTTCACGCGCGTCGACCTTGATCTCTGGCTTGCCGACGACGGCCATCTCCGGCACGTCGACCGACGGCACGACGCGCGGCACGGCGTAGCGAGAAGTCGGACCGGCGGATCGTCCGGGTCGACGTCGACCGGGTTCGTGCCGTCGGTCATCGGCGGCAACATCGACCGGGGCGAACGGTTCGACCGGCGTCGCCGCGCAGCACGGCGGCCGCCCGACGGACCGCTTCGACCGGCTTCACGTAGCCGGTCTCGCGGTCGAGGATGCCCGACAACATGTCGCGGATCGCCTCGTCGGACGGATCGGGATCGCGTTCGAGCAGGGCCATCGTGCCGAGCACCATCGCCCCCGCCGAGTAGCCGGACTGGAATGCTCCGGTGGCGACGAACGCGGTCTGGATCGGGTGCAGGTCGGGGCTGACGTTCAGCACCTCGACGGTGGTGACGCGAGTGGCCGTCGGCCTGCATCGCCAGCACCACGTCGGACGACACGAGCCGCCCGTCGAGCAGCACGGCGGCGGCACCGGTCTCGCCGGTCGCCGAGCCGTACTTGACGCTGATCATGCCGAGCCGCCGCAACACCGTGCGCAACGACTCGTGGGGTTCGGCGTCGACCGAGATCGGCGTTCCGTTGAGGTGGAACGAGATGGTGCTCATGACAGCTCCTCCAGAACGCGATCGGCAAGGACTTCCACCAGATGTGATCGATAGGCGGCCGTCGCTCGATGATCGTCGACGGGTTGCAAGGCGGACAGACCGTCGGAAGCGACGGTCACCGGGCGAGCGCCGACGCCGCACAACCCGAGCGTGGCGGGCGCACCGTCACCAGAGCGGCGACCGACGACACCGACGATCGGGATGTCGTGCGGGGTGCGGCCGGTGTGCGCAACCGCAGAGCGACCATCGGTCTGGATCACCACCTCGACGATCAACTCGCCGGGCCGGCGACCGTCGGCGAGCAATTCATCCAGCGGCACCGATCTCTGTCCGGTCGAAGAGGCGAGTTCGACGACCGAATCGTGAGCCAGCAACGCCGCCAGGAAAAGGCTGTCATCGGCGGCATGGGCAATCGTTCCCCCGACGGTGGCGAGCGTGCGCAGCGCACTCGGCTGTTCGGCCCGGGCGGTCGCCCGGATGACGTTCGGGAATCGCGGCTCGTCGACCAGCGACTGGAGCCGAACCATCGCACCGACGCGAGCCGAGGTCGGGCTCACCTCGATCGTGTCCAACCCGGCCGACTGGAGATCGACGACCTGGGTCGGTCGAGCGCCTCCATCGTGGCGGAGATGAACGCCTCCCGCCAGCGCGACGTGATCACCGACGTCCAACAGTCGGAGCGCTTCGGACAGGGACGTGGGCCGGTGATACCCGACGACTTGATACATCTCGAACCTCCAGTACATCGACGACACAACCGTCGGCAGGTGACCGCACACGAACGAGCAATGACACTCGGACGCAAGCCACCGTTGCCGATAACGATCAGAAATGCAAGGGCCGTCGGGCTCTTGCATGACGGCTGGACATACCTTACTCTTGGACACAGCTTCAGATGGCAGTCATCTGACGACTCGTGATCGAACCCGGGGACCGATCGCAACGTGACAACCGAAAGGGGAGCCATGAGCCCAACAGCGACGGCAGCGCCTGCACGGCAGCCCAGCCGTCGGCGCCCCGTTCGGCAACCCTCGTTGGCGGTCCAGACCGAACAGATCCTGCACGAGCAACTCGTCAGCGGCGAGCTCGCCCCTGGGGATCGACTGCCGCCAGAACACGAGCTGGCTCGCCAGTTCCAGGTCAGCCGGGCAACGATCCGGTCGGCGATCACGGCGCTGGCGCAGCGTGGGCTCGTCGTGCAACGTCACGGCGTCGGTAACTTCGCTGCGGCCGGGGCGGGTCTCACCAACGACCTCGCGGTCGCCGTCGACCTCGCCGAACTGCTCCAACGTCAGGGCATCGAGTTCGAGATCGTCTTCGACGATGTCGCTGTCAGGCCGGCGTCCCGGCACGTCGCCCATCAGCTGGCGATCACCGAAGGCGACGATGTCGTCGTGGCCACCAAGCGGTTCATCGCCGAAGGCGTCACCGTGGTGTACGTCGTCAACGTCATCGCCGTCGCTCGACTCGGCACCGAACTGGCCGAGCAGATCGTTCGCCGACCCGAGATCACCGAGCCGCTGTTCTCCTTCCTCGAAGCCCATGCCGGACTCTCGACAACCGCCCAATTGGCACGGCTGCACGCCGAACTCGAATGCGACATCGACCACCCGCACGCTCCGGCCGACGCCGCGACCAGTATCCCAGTGCTCCGTATCGACGAGACTGGGCTGGATGAGCACCAACACCCGATCTGGTTCAGCCGGACCTGGTTCCCACCGGGAGCGATGAGCTTCGAGTTGATGCGCCATCGTTCGAGAGCATTCCCATGATCAGCAACCGCCCGGCCGTGACCGGGTACCCACAACGGGGCGTACCCCGCTCCCGTGAAATCCCGTCATACCAACAACAGGAGAAGCAAGCGTGAACACCAAACTCACCAGAGGAGCGTTCCGACGCTCGATCGCAGCCATGGCCGCGATTGCACTCATCGCAACCGCCTGTGGCGGCGACGATGACGACAGTGCAGAACCAGCTGCCGAAACCACAGCCGCGCCAGCTGCTGAACCAGCCGCCGAACCCGCAGCAGAGCCGGCCGATGAGCCGGCCGCCGATTGCGATCCGATCAAGGCGGCGTTCGTGTACGTCGGCCCGATCGGTGACGCCGGCTGGACCAAGAAGCACGACGACGGTCGGCTCGAACTCGAAGCAGCACTCGGTGACTGCGTCGAGACGAGCTACCTCGAGAGCGTGCCGGAAGGCGCCGAATCCGAAGCTGTGTTCGAGCGGCTCGCCCGCGACGGAGCCGACGTCATCTTCGGCACCTCGTTCGGCTACATGGACCAGATGCTGGCAGTCTCCGAACGGTTCCCCGACGTCAAGTTCGAGCACGCCACCGGCTACAAGACCAGCGACAACATGGGCACCTACTTCGGCGCAGCCGAAGAGGCCCGCTACCTGTCGGGCATGGCCGCCGCCTCGGTCAGCGAGTCGGGTCAGATCGGTTACGTCGCCGCCTTCCCGATCCCTGAAGTGCTGCGTGGCATCAACGCCTTCACGCTGGGTGCCCAGCGGATCAACCCCGACGTCACCGTCGAAGTCGCCTGGACATCGACCTGGTTCGATCCGGTGATCGAGAAGGAGGCTGCCGAAGCGTTGCTGAACGGCGGCGCCGACGTGATCGCTCAGCACCAGGACACCCCGTCGGCCGGCGAGGCCGCCCAAACGGCCGGTGGCTACTGGGTCGGCTACAACGACGACATGTCCCGCTTCGCCCCTGAGGCGTGGCTGACCGCACCGGTCTGGGACTGGGGCCCGTTCTACATCGCCACCGTCGAAGCTGTCCGCGACGGCACCTGGGCATCTGAGCAGTACTACGGCACGATGGCCGACGGTCTGGTCAACCTCTCCCCGGTGGCCGACGTCGTTCCGCAGGATGTCCGCGACCAGATCGCATCGGTGCAGGCCGAGATCATCGCCGGCACGTTCGCCCCGTTCACCGGCCCGATCTCCGATCAGGACGGCAACGAGGTCGTCGCCGCAGGCGAGGTTCCGGACCTGGGCTCGCTGCTCGGCATGGGCTACTTCGTGGCCGGTGTCGTCGGGAGCGCAACAGGCTGACATGAGTTCCGCCGTCCAGGCTGGTCCGGGCGCAAGCCCGGGCCAGCCGGCAGCGATCGCTGCCGTCACTGTCACCAAACGGTTCCCCGGCGTGCTCGCCACCGACGCCGTCGATTTCTGTGTGATGCCCGGCGAGGTCCACACGATCCTCGGCGAGAACGGAGCCGGCAAGAGCACGTTGGCAGCGATGCTGTGCGGCCTCTACCGCCCCGACGAGGGACACATCGAGCGCAACGGCAAAGCGGTTCCGTTGCGCAGCCCGCGCGACGGTCTGGCGCACGGGATCGGCATGGTGCACCAGCACTTCCGCCTGGTCGATCGCTTCACCGTCGCCGAGAACGTCGTGCTCGGCGACCCCGACCAAGCGCGAGTCCTGAACTATCGCGATGTCGAACAACGCGTCGCCGAGATCGGCGAGCGGTTCGGACTTCCGATCGACCCGCGTGCCCTGATCTCGAATCTCACCGTCGGCCAACGACAACGCGTGGAGATCGTCAAGATGCTGTACCGCGGTGCCGACGTCCTGCTGCTCGACGAGCCGACGGCCGTGCTCACACCCCCAGAGGTGGCGGCGTTGTTCACCACCGTGCGATCGATGACCGCCGAGGGCAAGGCGATCGTGTTCATCAGCCACAAGCTCGGAGAGGTGATGGAGGTCAGCGACCGCGTCACCGTCATGCGCGCCGGCGCCGTCACGGGTGAGGTGGCAACAGCGGATACCAACCAGCGCCACCTGGCCGAACTGATGGTCGGTCATCCCGTCGATATCGTCACGCGCCGCGGCAGCGACATCTCGCCGGACATCGCCCTGAGCGCCACCGGCCTCACCGTGCACGACTCCGGCCAAACCGTGGTCGACGGCGTCGACCTCCACGTTCGACGAGGTGAGATCGTGGGAATCGCCGGCGTCGCCGGCAACGGTCAACGCCCACTCGCCCGAGCTCTCGCGGGTGTCCTCAAGCCACACGCCGGTCGTGTCACGATCGGCGGGCGCGATGTGACGGGTCGCGGCCCCGTGGCCGCCCGCCACGCCGGACTCTCGTTCGTCCCGGAGGATCGGCTCGGTACCGGCCTGGTACCAGGCCTCAGTCTGACCGACAACATGCTGCTGACCCGCAAACGAAGTCTGTTCGTCGACCGCAAGTCGGCGCGCGCCGAGATCTCGGCGGCGATCGGCGCCTACGAGATCAAGACCCCCGGAACCGAGACACAGGCCCGCAACCTGTCGGGCGGCAACTCGCAGAAGGTGTTGCTGGCCCGCGAGTTGGCCAATCTCGGTGAACCCGGTGGACCACAGGCGATCATCGTGTCCAGCCCGACTCGCGGACTCGATATCGGTGCTGCCGAGTTCGTCCGCGGTCTGCTCCACGATGCTCGCCAACGAGGTGCTGCCGTGCTGATCATCAGCGAAGACCTCGAAGAGGTTCGCAGCCTGTCCGACCGCGTCGCCGTGCTGTACCGCGGCCGGATCGCTTTAGAAGGCGTGGCCGACGAACTGTCGATCGAATCGATCGGACTGGCGATGGCCGGTGTCAGCCAGGACACCGACGATCAGGAAGGCACGCCATGATCCCGTTCAGATTCCGACTCGAGCGCCGACTCGAACGACGTTGGTGGCACACCGGGTTGACCCCGATCGTGTCGATCTTCGCCGCCCTGGTGGCAGGGGCGATCTTTCTGTTGATCGAAGGCTTCGATCCGATCACGGTCTATCGCGCCCTGTTCAAGGCCAGCTTCACCAGCAAGTTCGGGATCACCGACAGCCTCACGATCGCTGTACCGCTGATCCTGACCGGGCTGGCGGCGGCCGTGGTGTTTCGCATGAACCTGTTCAATATCGGCGCCGAGGGGCAGCTCTACCTCGGCGCGATCTTCGGTTCGTGGGCCGGGTTGGCGCTCGCCGACAACCTCCCGACGGTGCTGGGCGTCGGCGTGATCCTGGTGGCCGGCGCCGTTGGCGGCGCATTGTGGGCAGCGCCCGCCGCCGTGTTCAAGGCTTACTTCGGTACCAGCGAGATCATCACGACGCTGATGCTGACGTTCATCGCCCTGTTCCTGATGCGCTACCTGATCTTCGGTTCCAAGTCGTACTGGCGCGATCCGGAGAGCACCAACTTCCCGCAGGGCAAGAAGATCTCGCCCGAGGCTCGATTCGAGCTGTGGAGCAACACCCGCCTGCACTGGGGCCTGGTCGTGGCGATCGGGATCGCGCTGCTGGTCTGGGTCATCATCCGCTACACCTCGCTCGGGTTCGACATGAACGTCGTCGGGTCATCCGACGCCGCTGCTCGCTACGCCGGCATCCCGGTCAGGCGCACCGTCATCGTTGCGCTGCTGATGTCGGGTGCCCTGGGCGGGCTGGCCGGCGCAACGGAGGTGGCCGGACGGGCGTACGCCCTCGATCCGAACGGGCTCGAGCTGGGGCTCGGGTTCACCGGCATCGTCGTGGCTGCGCTGGCTCGGTACAACCCGTTCGCGATCATCTTGGTGGCGACCTTCCTGGGCGGTCTTCGCAACGCCGGCGTGGCCTTGCAGGGTCTGCCCGGCGAGCGCGTACCGGTCGAGGTCAGCTTGATGTTGCAGGGAGTGATCCTGTTGTTCGCGATCGGTGGCGAGATCTTCACGCACCACCGATTGCGACTCGTACGCCTCGAACAGGCGGTGGCGGCATGAACGACACCGCCTTCATTCTCACCCTCGCCGCCGCTGTCGGCGCCGCCGTGCCGATCGCACTCGCAGCACTGGGCGAACTGCTCGCCGAGAAGTCGGGCGTGCTCAACCTCGGCGTCGAGGGCATGATGCTGATCGGCGCCGTGATGGCCTTCCAGGTCGGCGATGCCTCAGGTTCGCTGTGGTTGGCGCTGTTGGTCGGCAGCTTGGCGGGCGCTGCGTTCTCGTCGATCCACGCCTTCTTGACGATCACGCTACGCGCCAACCAGATCGTGTCCGGGCTGGCGTTGGTGATCTTCGGCACCGGTCTGTCGACGTTCATCGGCAAGTCGATCGAGGGCAAACCGCTGGACACCGATTTCACGCCGATCGCGTGGGGTCCGCTGGCCGACATCCCTGTACTCGGGCCGCTGCTGTTCGACCAGGATCCGATGGTCTACGCAACGATCGCGATCGCGATCGTGATCACCATGTACCTCAACCGCACGAAGGCCGGCCTGGCGTTACGCGCCGTCGGTGAGTCGCCTGGCACAGCCGACACGATGGGCGTCGCCGTGGCCGCGACCCGCTATGTGCACGTCATGCTCGGCGGGCTGCTGGCCGGCATGGCCGGTGCCTACCTGGTACTCGGCCAGGTGCCCTCGTGGAGTCAAGACGGCACCACCGCCGGGATCGGCTGGATCGCCCTGGCGCTCGTCGTGTTCGCCTCGTGGCGCCCGCTGCGGGTGCTGCTCGGTGCATTCCTGTTCGGCTTCGCCCGGCGCGCCAACTTCTGGCTCCAGGGCGAGGAATGGGCACCCAACATTCCCGCCGAGTTCCTCAGCATGTTGCCGTACCTGCTCACGGTCGCCGTGCTGGTGGTGTGGGGCAGTCGCGACCTGCGCCGCAAGGTCGGGGCCCCGAGCGCACTCGGTGTGCCATACGACAGGGCCGAACGCTGATGCAACTACACCATGTACAGCACGCCCCGACCGTGGTGCCTCGCTATATGTCGCCGACCACGATCGACGACGCGCTGAGTGTGTTCGCCGAACACGGCGATCGGGCGCGAGCGATCGCCGGCGGCACCGACCTGCTGGTCGAACTCGATCGCGGCGCCCGAGCCGGCGTCGAGTTACTGGTCGATCTCAGCCGGATCGATGGGCTCGACACGATCGAGGTCGGCGACGGCTGGGTCCACCTGGGCGCCCTGGTCAGTCACAGTCAGGTCGTCGAGAGCGCGATCTGTCGCGAGCTCGCGTTGCCGCTGGCGCAGGCCTGCCTGGAGGTCGGTTCGCCGCAGCTCCGCAACCGCGCCACCGTGGCCGGAAACGTGATCACTGCCAGCCCTGCCAACGACACGATCTCTGCCCTCTTGGCGCTCGGGGCCGACGTCCACATCGCCTCGGTCAAGCGGCCGCCGGTCGGTGCCGATCAGCGAGTTCATCAACGGATTCCGCACCACGGTGCTGGCGTCCGACGAACTGGTCACCGGCATCTCGGTTCGCCCCCTGACCGACACCCAGCGGGGCGTGTTCGTCAAAGCCGGGTTGCGACGGGCGCAGGCGATCTCGGTCGTGCATCTCACCGCAGTCGTGTCGTTCGGTGACCCCGGCGACGACCAACTCGTGACCGACGCCGTGCTCACGCTCGGCAGTGTCGCTGCAACGGTCGTGCCGGTCGCTGGGCTCGGCTCGCTGCTGGCCGGTCGCCACCTCGATGACGCGTCGATCGGCGACGCCGTCGCGGCGGCGATCGACACGGCCGCCCCGATCGACGATCTGCGCGCCACCGCCGAGTACCGCACGTCGCTGGTCGCCACGATGGTCGAGCGAGCGTTGCGAACGCTGGCCGCCGGGCAACAGGCATCGCAGTGGCCCGAGGACGCACCGCTGCTCCGCGGCCCGTCGGCGAACCGGGGCGAGGCCACCGCACCCAGCATCGACATCGACGCAGCGGCAACGATCACGGCCACCGTGAACGGAAACGTCGTCACCGCCGCCGGTGCGGCCGGTGTCACCTTGCTCGATTGGTTGCGTGACCAGGCCGGCATGAAGGGCGTGAAGGAAGGCTGCGCCGAGGGTGAGTGCGGTGCCTGCACCGTGCACCTCGACGGCGCCGCCGTGATGAGCTGCCTCGTCCCCGCAGGGCAGCGCCGCCGGCAGCCAGGTCGTGACCGTCGAGGGTCTCGCCGACGATGACCGGCTGGCCCCGATCCAGACAAGCGTTCGTCGACAACGGTGCCGTCCAGTGCGGGTTCTGCACCCCTGGATTGCTGATGTCGTGCGACAAGCTGCTCGACGAGCACCCCGCACCAACGTTGCGTCAGGTGCAACTCGGTCTGGCCGGCAACCTGTGCCGCTGCACCGGCTACGGGGCGATCGAGCGGGCGATCGAGCAGATCGCCGGGCAGGCCCATGGGGTGACACCGTGAGCGTCGGTAGCTCCCCGATCCGCATCGACGCCCATGCCAAGGTCACCGGCGCGGCGCAGTATCCCGGTGACCGAGCGCCGGTGGGCTCGCTGGTCGCCAGGGTCGTGTTCACCGATCAGCCACATGCTCGACTGACCCGACTCGACGTGTCGAAGGCCGAGCAGATGCCGGGCGTGGTGGCGGTGTTCACCGGTCGCGACGTGCCGGTCAACGAGTACGGGTTGACCGAGATGGATCAGCCGGTGTTCGTGTCGATCGAGCACACCGGCCGCAGCAAGGTCGAGAGCGACGTCAGCCGCTGGGAGGCCGATCACCTGGCGCTCGTCGTGGCCGAAACCGTCGCCGAGGCGACCGCCGCAGCCGAAGCGATCGAGGCCGACTGGGAGCAGCTGCCGATCGTTGCCGATATCGATCAGGCCTTGGCCCCGGGGGCTTCGCTGGTACACCCCGACCTCGGGCTCGACAGCAACATCTACCACACCTACAAGATCCGCAAGGGCTCGATCGACGACGCCTGGGCGCAGGCGGCGGCGGTCGTCGAGGCCACCTACGAACTGCCCTATCAGGAGCACGCCTACCTCCAGCCCGAGGCCGCCGTGGCGTACGTCGACCCCGAGGGCCGGATCACCGTCGAGGTCGCCGGCCAGTGGATCCACGAGGACCAGGAGCAGATCGCCCACGCCCTCGACCTGCCCGCCGACCGGGTGCGGGTCGATCTACCCGGCGATCGGCGGCGCGTTCGGCGGCCGCGAGGACATGTCGCTGCAGATCGTGCTGGCGTTGGCGGCGATGAAACTCGGCCGAGCGCGGCGAACACCGCCCGATCGCCAGCACGTGGTCGCGCGAGGAGTCGATCGTCGGCCACCACAAGCGCCATCGCGGACGGATCCACGCCAAGTGGGGCGCCGATGCCGACGGCAAGTTGGTGGCCGTGCAGAGCGAGGCGTGGCTCGATGCCGGCGCCTACAACTACACCACCAACAAGGTGCTCGGGAACTGCCACCTCGGCCAGGCCGGGCCGTACGAGGTGCCCAACGCCCACATCGACAGCCATGCCGTGTACACGAACGCCGTGCCGGGTGGCGCCTTCCGTGGCTTCGGCGGACCGCAGGCGGCGTTCGCCGCCGAGTCGCAGATGAACAAGCTGGCCGAGGCGCTCGGGATCGATCCGGTCGAGATCCGGCGCCGCAACGCACTCCACGACGGCAGCATCGGCATCACCCAAACGGTGATGCCGGCAGGCGTCACCATGCCGCAGGTGATCGAACGCTGTGCCACCGAGGCGGGCTTCGATCAGCCGCTCGCCTCATCGCCGGCCTTCTCGCCGTTCGCCTCGCTCCCCCCCGCCGACGGCGACCTGGCGCGAGGCCGTGGGTTCGCCTGCTCCTTCAAGAATGTCGGTTTCTCGTTCGGGTTCCCCGAGCGCTGCGAGGCGACGATCGTGCTGCACGGCGACCCCGGCTCGGCCACACCCGAGCGGGGCGAGCTGTTCCACGCCGGTGCGGACGTCGGCCAGGGCTCCCACACGGCGTTCCTACAGATGGCGGCCGATGCGACCGGCGTGCCGATGGATCGAATGCAGGGCGGGTTCTCCGACACCTCGTCGTCGGGTGACTCCGGCTCGGCATCGGCCTCACGGCTCACGTTCATGGCGGGCAACTCGATCCTCGGCGCCGCCGAAGAGGCCGACAAAGCGTGGCGCAACGGTGACCGGCCGGCTGTCGGACACTTCCGGTACGTGCCGCCGCCGACGGAAACGCTCGACCCCGAGACCGGCGCCGGTGCCCCCAACTTCAGTTACGGCTACGTCGCTCAGGCCATCGAGCTCACCGTCGACCGGGCGACCGGACACATCGTGATCGACCGGGTCGTGAGCACCAACGACGTCGGGCGGGCGATCAACCCGGCCAACGTGGTCGGCCAGATCGAGGGTGCCGTGGTGCAGGCCCACGGTTATGTGCTCAGTGAACGGCTCCAGGTCGCCGACGGGCGGGTGCTCAACCCGCGCCTCAGCACCTACCTGATCCCCGGTATCGGCGACATCCCGACCCGCATCGAGAGCGTCGTGCTGGAACTCGCCGACCCGAACGGACCGTGGGGTGCCCGCGGCATGGCGGAGATGCCGTTCATGACCTACGCCCCGGCCGTGATCGCTGCGCTCCACGACGCCACCGGCGTATGGTTCGACACCTTCCCGCTCACTCCCGATCGGGTCGTGGCGACGCTCGCCCAGGCAGACCGGCAATCACCAGGAGCCACACCATGAGCCGGATCGTCGCCATCGGAGCCGGCCAACTCGGACCGATCAACCGGGACGAGGATCGCCAGTCGGTGATCTGTCGGCTGATCAAATTGCTCGAAGAGGGGGCCGAGCGCCACCTCGACCTCGTCGTGTTTCCGGAACTGGCGCTGACCACGTTCTTCCCGCGGTGGTACACCGACGAGGTCAGCGGTCACGACGACTACTTCGAAACCGCCATGCCGAGCCCGGTCACACAGCCGTTGTTCGACGCCGCCGCTCGGCTCAAGGTCGGATTCTGTCTCGGCTACGCAGAACTCACGCCCGATGGCGAGCGTTTCAACACCTACGTGCTCGTCGAGCGCACCGGGGCGATCGTCGGCAAGTACCGCAAGGCTCACATCCCCGGCCATGAGGCTCACGAACCGTGGCGCCCGTTCCAACACCTCGAACGGCGCTATTTCCAGGAGTCGCACGACGGCTTCGGTGTGTGGCGGGCATACGGCGGCGTGATCGGCATGGCGCTGTGCAACGACCGACGTTGGCCCGAGACGTACCGGGTGATGGGCCTGCAGGGCGCCGAGCTGATCCTGATCGGCTACAACACACCGATGCACTACGCCCCCGATCCCGACCAGAACGCGCTCCAGGGCTTCCACAACCATCTCGTGATGCAGTCCGGTGCCTACCAGAACGGTGCGTGGGTGGTCGGTGTCGCCAAGGGCGGCATCGAGGAGGGAGTCGAGTCGCTGTCGCAGAGCGCGATCATCGCCCCGTCCGGCCAGATCGTCGCCCAGGCGGTGACCAGTGGCGATGTGTTGATCAGCGCCCGCTGCGACCTCGACCTGTGTACCCGCTACAAGGACACGCTGTTCGACTTCGCCCGCTACCGGCGGCCAGAGGTGTACGGGCTGATCACGGAACGCAAGGGCGCGATCGCTCCCCCGGAGCTGCCGTGACCGAGCGCCCAACGCTTGGCCCATCGCAGACCGCTGGGCTGGTGTGTGCCCACCACCACCTGTACTCGTCGTTGGCACGCGGTATGCCGGCGCCGCCCCGAACACCCGCAGAGTTCCTCGAGATCCTCGAGCTCGTGTGGTGGCGGCTGGACCGGGCACTCGACGCCGACACGATCTATTGGTCAGCCAAGCTGGGCGCCCTCGAAGCTCTCGAACGCGGCTGCACGGCGATCGTCGACCATCACGAATCCCCGAACGCGATCGAGGGCTCACTGTCGTTGATCGAACAAGCCTGTGCCGAGGTCGGTGTTCGGGTCAGCTGCGCCTACGGCGTGACCGATCGTCACGGCCCTGAAGGCGCCGCCATCGGCCTGGCCGAGAACGACCGGTTCCTGCGTCAGGGTGGCCACGGCATGGTCGGTGTGCACGCCGCCTTCACGTGCACCGACGACACGCTTACCGCAGCTGCGGAGTTGGCCGAACGCCACGGTGTCGGTGTCCACATCCACGTTGCCGAGGGCCCTGGCGACGCCGATGCGGCCGACCGCATCCGCGAACTCACGACGCCGAAGTGGATGATCATCCACGGCGTCCATCTCGCCGATGACCACGGGTTGCAGGGCACGATCGTGCACAACCCGCGCTCGAACATGAACAACGCCGTCGGGTACGCCGAGCCGACCCGCTTCACCAACCCGGTCGGGCTCGGTACCGACGGGATCGGCGCCGACATGCTCGACGAATTTCGGCTCGCCTATGTGCGTCTCCGCGAACACGACGTCACCGAAACGCCCGACACCGTGTGGGCCATGCTCCAGACCAACTACGACCTGTTCCCCGAGGCGCTCGACGACCGTGTCACCTGGTCGTACGAACCGATCGACCCATGGCGACTGGCGTTCACCACTGGCGTCAACCCGACCACGGTCGAGATCGCCGGCGAAACCGTGTGGGCAGACGGCCAGGCCACTCGGGTCGACGCCGCCGAGATCCGCGCCAAGGCGACCGAAGCCGCCACCCGACTCTTCACCAAACTCGAAAATCTCTGACCCAACCGCCGTAACGGATCGGTGCCTGGCGCCAATCCGTTACGGAGAACCTTTAGGAGGAATCACATGACACGGCTGGCCATCTACCTGCAGGACGCACATCCGATTCGGGACGCGATCTCGCACACGCAATACGCAGAATCGAAGGGGTTCGAGGCGGTCTGGCAGGCCGACTCGCGACTGGTCCGCGAGGCGGCTGTGCCGATGGCCGCCTTCGGTGCCACCACCAACACGATCAAGATCGGCTCGGGTGTGATCGACATCTGGACCCGCAATCCGGCTCGCCTGGCTTCGATGTTCTCGACGCTCGACGACTTGGCTCCCGGCCGCATGATCTGCGGGCTGGGCGCGTGGTGGGAGCCCTTGGCCTCGAAGGTCGGCGTCGATCGGCGGCGCCCGCTGCTGGCGATGCGCGAGATCGTCACCGCCGTGCGGGCGCTCCTGAACAACGAGACGGTCACCATGAACGGCGAGTTCGTACACCTCGACGGCGTCGAGCTCGACTATGTACACCAGGAGCGTCGCCCCAAGGACGTGCCGATCTACATCGGCGCCACCGGCATGAAGATGATGGAGCTGAGCGGCGAGATCGGCGACGGCGTGGTGCTCAACTACCTCGTGTCGCCGTCGTACAACAACGAAGCGATGGACCACCTCCAAGTCGGTGCCGAACGGGCCGGGCGGTCGGTCGACGATCTCGATCGACCGCAGTTGGTCGTGTGCTCGGTCGACGAGGACCGCCAGGCCGCGCTCGACGGCGCCCGCCTGCTGGTCACCCAGTACCTCGGGCAGCAACCCCACATCATGAAGGCCAGCGGAGTTCCGCAGTCATTGCTCGATGAGGTCGGCAACGTGCTCACGTGGCCGGCGACCCACGACCAGGTCGTCGAAGCCTCCAAGCTGGTGCCCGATGAGATCGTCCAGATGATCTGCGCCGCCGGTACCCCGGACGAGGTGCGCGCCAAGGTCGCCGAATACATGGCCAACGGTTGCACGTGTCCGATCCTGTACCCGCTCGGACCCGACGTGCGCTACATGGTCGACACGTTTGCCGACTGGCAACCGTGATGTCGAGCGGCGACACGCCGGCCGTCACCAGCGCCCGTATCACGCCCAATCCGCTGCGGGCGCCCATAGCGATCGACCCGATCGACCCGAAGGTCACGGCCTACCACGCCAGGATGCCGGCCTACTCACCGACGATGCTGTTCGACGTGCCGGAACTGGCGGCTCAGCTCGGGGTCGCACGACTGCTGGTGAAGGCCGAGACGCGCCGGATGGGGTTGCCGTCCTTCAAGATCCTCGGCGCCTCGTGGGCGACGTACCAGGCGATCTGCGAGCACATCGGCTACGAGCCGGAACCGTGGCGAAACATCAACGAACTGGCCAAGAACCTCGCCCACCTCAGGCCGTTCAAGCTCGCCACAGCGACCGACGGCAACCACGGCAGGGCAGTGGCGTTCATGGCCCGGTTGCTCGGCTTCGACTGCCACATCTATGTGCCGCGCGGCATGGTCGAGGCCCGCATCCAGGCGATCCGCAGCGAGGGTGCGCTCGTCACGGTCGTCGACGGAACGTACGACGAGGCGGTCGCCATGTCGGCGAAAGAGGCATCCGATCGATGCCTGGTCGTGAGCGACACGTCGTGGGAGGGTTACGAGACCACCCCGGCGCGTGTGATCGAGGGCTACTCCACGATCTTCCACGAGATCGACGAGGCGATCGACGCCAGTGGGCTGAAGCGGCCCGACATCGTCGTGTGCCCGATGGGCGTCGGCGCCTTCATGGCGGCCGGCGTCAGCCACTACCGAGCCGACGGTGGAGAAGCCGTGATCGTCGGTGTCGAACCGCTCGACGCCAACTGCGTCCAGGTCTCGGCGATCGCCGGCGAGATCACCGCCGTTCCGGGTCCGCACAACTCGATCATGGTCGGCCTGAACTGCGGCATGCCGTCGCTCACGGCGTGGCCGAGGTTGTCGAAGGGAATCGACTGGTTCGCCTCCGTCGACGACGAGGCTGCCTGCCAGGCCATGCGCGACCTGGCCGAGGTCGGTATCGTCGCCGGCGAAACCGGGGCGGCCGGGTTGGCGGGCTTCGAGGCCCTCATCCAAGACGAAGGCTTCCGGTCTGGCACCCCGGACCTCGCCGATGCCACGGTGTTGGTCGTGGTGACCGAGGGCGCCACCGACCCCGACCACTACCTGCAGGTCGTCGGCCGCGGCCACGAAACCATCGGACGAGTGATCACCGCAGTCCGCCCCTGAGCGACGACGTCAACCCGACGAAACGGGCGCCACGAGCGGGGGGTGGTCGGCGCGGTGACGTGCGATCAGCACGGCGGCGAGTGCTCCGGTGACGAGATAGATGGAGGCTTGGGCGTTCAGGAGTGGACGCAGGGCGAGGCGGTCGATCAGGGCGCCCGCGGTGATCGCGCCAATCGCACTACCGACCGCTTCGGCTGTCCCCATGAAGCCGACGACGCGTCCGATCGCATGGGCTGGGCTACGGGTCTGGATGGTGGTCAGCATTCCGACCGACGCAGCGGAGGCGGGAATACCCGTGAGCGCGAACAACACGACGTACACGGCGAATGCTGTCGTGACCGATGGTGCGTTCCAGAACACCAACGAGACGACGCCCATCCCGGCCAGTCCAGCGCTGTACAGGACCGAGGGCTCGAGATATCGGGCGAGCCGGCCGATCAGGATCGATCCTGCGAGGGCGCCGATCGCCATCGTGCCGCGGATCAGGCCGAGCCAGGTGCCGTCGTCGCCCAACACGTCGACCATGAAGGCGACGAACAGCACGACGAAGCCACCTTGGGCGATCTGCGCAAGGCCGTGGAGCGAAAGCAGGCGGGCGAGTGGCGGATGGGTGCGGACGGCCCGGAGTCCGGCTCGCACACCCGCTCGGCTCCCGGCGTCGGGGTCGGGATGTGGCGACGTGTCGGACCGCAGGAACGACAGCGAGACAGCGACGACCAAGAAGCTCGTTGCGTCGATCACCACGATCGGTCCGAGGCCACGCCATGCCACCAGGAGTCCACCGATCGGCGACCCGACCAACCGCGCCAGATTGAACGCCGCCGCAAGTGCCGCGTTCCCCTCGGTGAGCCGATCGCGTTGAACCACTCGAGGGACCAGGGCGACATTGGCAGGGTTGTTGACCTGTGTCAGGACGGCTTGGACGACGACCACGACATACGCCGGCCAGAGCCGGTCCGGTGTGACCGCCAGCAACGGCAGCACGGCGACCGCCTGCGCCAGGTTGGTCACCACCAAGCAGCGGCGCAGGTCGAAGCGGTCGACGATTGCCCCGCCGAACGGCCCGAGCGCGGCGGCGACGACGAGTTGGCAGACGAACAGCAACGCCGTCGATGCGCCCGACCCCGTCTCGACGAACACGAAGGTCGGCAGCCCGACGATCAGCACCCAGTCACCGGCGTCGTTCACGAATCCGGCCGACCAGGCGATCCGGAAGTCTCGCTGCCGCCAGATCGAGCCCGACCCCGGGCTCACAGAGCATCCAAACGAGGAAACGCTTCGTAGCCGTCGTGCACGGGAGCGGCATCCTCAGGCAGACTCAGCGCCAGTCAGTGCTCGAGAGGAGCGCAGCAGCCGTGCCTCTGCGTTCAGCTGCACGACTTCGTCGGTACGCCCATCGACGGTGAACTCGGGAGCGTTTCGTGAACGGGCTGACAGCAAGAACCGCAGAATAGCCAACGAACGCGATGACGAGCGTCGCCCGAACCGATCACCGGGCTACGGTTGGAGGGGAGGTTGTTGCGTTGGCCACTCGAGATCACCGGTGTTTTCATGCGGGATGACAAGCTGCGAAGCCACCTCACCACCGATTCCCCAGACGCTGACATTCAGTTGTGTGTGATCCGAGGTGGCGGCGACCTTGCCACGGGTGTCGCCTGGCGGTTGACCCGGGCCGGCCTCGCCGTTGTGGTGACCGAGTTGGCGAGTCCGCTGACCGTCCGTCGAACTGTTGCACTGTCGAGCGCCGTGACCGACGGCGTCGTCGACGTCGAGGGCATGCGCGGTCAGTTGGCCTCGACGCCGACCGAAGCAGTCCGGTTGGCCCGTGCCAACGTTTCAGAGGTCGTCGGTGTGGTCGTCGCTCCGGAGCTGTCCGAGTTCCCCGCTGCGCTTGACGTCGACGTGGTGATCGATGCCCGGCTCGCAAAGCGCAACATCGACACGACGATCGACGACGCACCCTTGGTGATCGGGCTCGGCCCCGGATTCTGCGCCGGGGCCGACTGCCATGCTGTGATCGAGACGATGCGAGGGCCCAACCTCGGCAGGGTGTTCTGGTCCGGGTCGGCCCAACCCAACACCGGAACACCCGGGATTGTCGAGGGTCGAGGCGCCGAACGGGTGATTCGGGCGCCGAGCGACGGGTCGGTCCGGTGGGTGAAGGCGATCGGTGACCAGGTCGACGAAGACGAGCTGCTCGGCTTTGTCGGCGATGAGCCGGTGTCGGCGAAGTTCCCCGGCGTGATCCGTGGGCTGATCCTCGACGCCAGCGTGGTCAAGTCGGGCTTGAAGATCGGCGACGTGGATCCGCGGCCCGATGCCGCCTGTCACGAAATCTCCGACAAGGCGCTGGCGATCGGTGGCGGCGTGGTCGAGGCGGTGTTGTGGTGGTCGCGGCGACACCGCTGACACCGATCTCGCTCGACGAGGTCGCCAAGGCGTTCGGGATCGGTGCCCGGTCGCACGTAGCGCTGGTCGGTGGCGGCGGCAAGTCGACCCTGGTGCGGGCGCTCGGTGACCAGCTCAGCGGATCCGTGGTGCTGACCTGCACGACCAAGATGGGTGCCGACCAGCACGGCGGTCGACGGATACTGGTCTCCCCGACCGACGACGAGGTCGTCGATGCCGCCCGACGCCAACAGGTGATGGTGTGGTCGCGGATCGACGAGCCCAAGGCGACCGGGGTCGATCCGGCCCGATGCGATGCCTGGTTCGAGCGAGTCGACCACGTGCTGGTCGAAGCCGATGGATCACGGCGGCGCCCGTTCAAAGCACCCGCCGACTACGAGCCAGTGGTTCCCTCGACAGCGACGATGATGATCAGCGTGATCGGCGCCGACGCCCTCGGACGGGTGATCGCCGACCAGTGCCACCGCCCTCTGCGTGTCGCCGCACTGGCCGGGTGCCGTCCCGATGTCAGACTCGAACCGTGGATGGCGGCGACCGTGATCCTGCATGAGCGGGGCGCCACCAAGGCGCTACCCGCCCCAGCCGAACTGGTGGTGGCCATCAACAAGGTCGACGACCGCAACGCAGCGCTGGTGGATGGGCTGATCGACGAGCTGCGGTGGCGCCGACCGGCGTTGCCGATCGTCACGATCGCCGCCCGCTCGATGTAGGCGATCGCAGCCGGCGCCCGCCAGACTGTGGTCGGTCGATCCGGTTCGCGGACGACGGTGATGGAGCAGCGTGCAGGCACGAACCCAGGACGAACCGGATGCACCGACGGGCGACGATCATGCGGTCAGCCCGGCAGTCGTGATGGGCGCTGTCGTGCTGATTGCGATGCTGATCGGTGGCAACTTCACGGCGCTCAAGTACGCCCTCGATCACACCGGCCCCATGCTTCTGGCGGCGATGCGAACCGTGCTCGGAGGCAGCTTCCTGCTGACGCTTGCATTCTTGCGAGGCGAGCGGTTCCCCACCGACAGGAGCGTGCTCGGTCGGATCTTCGTCGTCAGCTTCAGCATCACCACCGTGTCGAGCGCCTTGCTCGTGTTCGGCGTCAGTCGGGTACCCGCCGGATTCGCTTCGTTGATGTCCAGCACGATGCCGTTGTTCACCGCCTGCCTGTCGGTGTTCCTCTTGCGGGCGCGACTCACCAAACTCGGCGTCGTCGGCTTGGTCGTCGGGTTCGGGGGTACCGCTGTGCTGGCATCGCCAGCACTCGACGGTGACGCCCGACTGATCGGAGCCATAGCACTGTTGTGTTCGGCGTCGGCCTGGGCATTCGGGACCGTCTTCATGAAGTGGAAGGACTTCAGCGCCGTGAGCCCGATCATGCTGGTCGGTGTGCAACTCGTGATGTCGGCGGCGGTGCTGCTGCCGTTCGCCCTGCTCGTCGAAGGCGCCGGCGACACCGACTGGTCGCTCGGGCTCCTCATTCCGGTGCTCTACGCCGGCATCCCTGCCAATGCCGTCACATTCACACTGATGGCGACCGTGGTGCGCAGGGCGACACCCACGCAGGCGGCCGCCTCGGCCTACATGATCCCGCTGTTCGGCGTGTTCTTCGGTTGGTTGATCCGCGACGAACTACTCGGCCGCGTCGAGGTGATCGGTGGTGCCCTGGTCGTTGTCGGCGTCAGCATCGTCGTCACCGCCGGCAATCCGGGACGACGTCGGCGCGGCCGAGTTGCGCGATCGGCGGCGGGTGGCTGATCATGGTGACTTCGAGTCGCCGACCCACTCGTTGGAGGATCACGCCATGACCATCAGGATTGCGCTGGCCGGCGCTGGGGCGTTCGGCATCAAACACCTCGACGGGCTGGCCAACATCGATGGGGTCGTGGTCACCTCACTCGTCGGACGCACGCTCGATCCGACCGCTGAGGTTGCTGCGCGCTACGGCGTCAGCCATGTCACGACCGATCTCGCCGAGACGTTGGCCCGCGACGACGTCGATGCCGTGATCCTGGCGACCCCGACCCAGATGCATGCCAGCCAAACGATTGCCTGTCTCGACGCCGGCAAGCACGTCCAGGTCGAGATTCCGCTCGCCGACAACCTCGCCGACGCCCGAGCCGTCGTGGCGAAACAAGCCTCGACCGGCCTGGTGGCGATGTGCGGCCACACGCGGCGCTTCAACCCGAGCCATCAGTGGGTTCGCACCCGGATCGCGGCCGGCGAGTTCGCGATCCAGCAGATGGACGTACAGACCTACTTCTTTCGACGCACGAACACGAACGCGCTCGGGCAACCGCGGAGTTGGACCGATCACCTGCTCTGGCATCACGCCGCCCACACCGTCGACTTGTTCCAACACCAGACCGGTGGCACGGTCGTGCAGGCCAACGCCATCCAGGGCCCGATCGATCCGGCGCTCGGGATCGCGATGGACATGTCGATCCAACTCAAGGTCGATACGGGAGCGATCTGCACACTCTCGCTGTCGTTCAACAACGACGGACCGTTCGGTACGTTCTTCCGATACATCGGCGATACCGCCACCTACATCGCCCGCTACGACGACCTGGTCACCGGACGCGATGAGGTCGTCGACGTGTCGCGGGTCGATGTGTCGATGAACGGGATCGAGCTGCAGGACCGCGAGTTCGTGGCCGCCATCCGAGAGGGTCGTGAACCGAACTCGAGCGTCGCCCAGGTGCTCGCCTGCTACGAGGTCCTGCACGATCTCGAACAACAGCTCGCCGAAGGGCGCTGAGCCACGAGCCTTCACGGTCACGGCATCAGACAGCAGCTCACGAGATGAGGACGACTACATTGACCGGATGT